>CBDETS010000007.1:0-4905000 GCA_965242975.1 Paracoccaceae bacterium
TTTCACGATCCGGGTTCCGGGGTCGCCGTCGGGTTCGGCCTGCTGGCGGGCCGGGGTTTCCTTGAGGCGCAGGAAGGTGCCGTGCCCCTCGGTCGCGAGGTCGAGTTCGATGTCGTCCCGGGCGGGGGCGGCGCGGTGCTCGACACTCATGAAGATCTGCTGACGGCGACGGCGCAGGTAGGCCATGCTGTCGCACCATGCGAAGAGTTCGCCGGAGCCGCGCAGCGCCTGTCCTGCCCGTGCTGCGCCGCTCTTGCGGGCGTGGTGGACGACGAGGACGGCGGTTTCGAACCGGCGCTGGAGGCTGCGGAGGAAAGCGAGGTGATGGGAACATTCCCATCACCTCGCTTATGGGAACCAAATGTTTATGTGAATCTTGAATCCCAAGTGCCTGTCACGACGCACGTTTTCCACCGATTCGGTTCCCATAAAAATCCGGCTCAGACGTTCGACAGCATCGCCATCAGCGCGTCCTTCACGCCCGTGAACCGTCCCTTGCCAAGGCCCGGGGAATGCCACTCCGAGAGCATGTCCAGCTTTTCGGCAGGATCCGTACGAAGGTAAATCTCCGTGGTCTGGAGGCTCTGGTGCCCCAGCCACAGCGAGACCTTGCGGATGTCGCCGGTCGCCTCGAGAATCATCAAGGCGCTGGCATGTCGAATGGAATGGGGCGTTACCTTCCGGCGTGCGATCGACGGTTGCGTCTGCGCCGCCGTCGTGACGTGCAGCTCGAGCCGCTTGGCGAAGCCGCGCCGGGTCATCCCCCGTCCCATCGCATTCAGGAACAGGTGGCGGTCGGGAACTTCGGGACGGACAGACAGCCATGCACCGAGCGCACATCCCGTTTCCTTCCACAGCGGCAGGACGCGGGCCCTTCGTCCCTTGCCCATGACCCGGATCTCGTCGAGCTGCGGCATCCGGACATCGTCGAGGCCGAGGCCGACCAGTTCGGAGACCCGGAGCCCGGCGTTGTAGGCAAGACACAGCATCGCCCGGTCCCGGGTTCCGGTCCGTGTGGCGGTGTCCGGCGCCTTGAGCAGCGCATCCACTTCGTCCCGGTCGAGATAGTCGAGCGCGGGAACGTCGCCCTTCTTCTGCGGGATCGCATGCACCCGTGCCGCCAGTTCGAGATGGTCCGGGTACCGGTACTCGAGGAAACGGCCAAAACTCTTGATTGCGGCCAAACGGGTGTTGCGGGGTAAGCGGGTAAACGGCGACGTCCGTTGAATTTTCCTGGTTTCGTGTTCTGTGCTGCAGTTGTGCCGGATCCTGCGACGTGCACATTCCCCGATTTTTTTTCCGCCGCGCCGTTCTTTTCGTTTGACACTATAGGGCGCCGGAGCTATTTCCGGCGCGGTAAAGCGAATCACTTCGGTGGCGGCAATGGCATCATGGTATGGATCCAAGGGGACGACAGGGCTCTGCCAGCCCCTCATCGCGATGTGTCCGCCGCATGACGTATTTTTGGAAACGCACTTGGGTGGGGGTGCCATCATGAAGCGCAAGCCGCCGGCGCTGCGCAACATCGGCATCGACCTCAACCGCCGGGCCATCGACACCTTCCGCTGCGCCTATCCGGTCGAGCTCCACCACGGTTGCGCCCACGCGTTCCTGTCCGATTTCGACTTCGACGGCCGCGAGCTGGTCTACAGCGACCCGCCCTACGTGCAGTCGGCGCGCAAGTCGCAGCGCCGCTATCGCTTCGACTACACGGACGCCGACCATGTCGCGCTTCTCGGCATCCTGAAGTCGCTGCCCTGTTCGGTGATGGTCTCCGGCTATCCGAGCCGGCTCTATGACGAGCACCTGGCCGACTGGCGTTCGCTGGAGATCCAGGTCAACAACCAGTCCTGCATCGTCACCGAGAAGCTGTGGTTCAACTTCGCGCCCGACCGGGTGCACTGGGCGGCCTTCGCCGGGCGGAACTTCACCCACCGCCAGGTCGTCAAGCGGAAGGCGGCGAGCTGGGGGCGGCGCTACGCGGCGATGCCCCGGTCCGAGCGGCTGGCGGTCCTGGCGGCGATCATGGCGGTGGAGGCGGAGGAATGAGCGGGATCGATCCGTCCGACCCGGATGCGGTCCGCCGGCGGCTTGACGGGCTCCATTCGGAGTTCGCGGGGCTGGGCTCGGGCGGTGGTCTTCTGCGGGGTGCCGCGGCCCTGTTCAGGGAATTGTTCGGGCTTGCCGGAACGCTGTCGGCGCTCGTCGGGTCGCTGCAGGACAGGCTGACCGAGGAAGTGGCGAAGAACAGTGCGCTGCGCGACCAGATCGCCCGCTACGAGCGTCAACAGTACGGCCGGCGCTCGGAAAAGCATCCCGACATCACGGGCGGATCCGATGACGGCGCCTCCGATGGGGCCGCATCGCCGGATGCCGGGAAGGATGAACCCGACGCCGAACAGAAAGCCAAGGGGAAACCGCGGGGTGGCGTGACGGGGCGCAAGAAGGATCGCGGCGATGCCGTCAACGACGCCGGGCTGCGCTTCGGTCCCGGAGCGACGGTGATTGACATCGATGTGATGCCGCCGGAGATCGAAGGGCTGGCGGCGGATGAGTTCGAGATCATCTCCGAGCGGGTGTGCTGCAAGCTGGCATCGGTGCCGATCCGCCACGTGGTGCTGCGTTACCATTACAAGAAGGCGAAGATCATGTCCTCCGGCGCCCTGGTCTGCGCCCCGGCCGTCGAGGGCGTGTTCAAGAATTCCTGCGTGGATGTCTCGTTCATCGCCGGAATGCTGGTCGACAAGTTCGCCTGGCATCTCCCCCTCTACCGCCAGCACCAGATGCTGGGCGAGAGCGGGATCACCGTCAACCGCAAGTCGTTGAGTGGCTGGGTCAACCGGGCGATCGCGCTGCTGGAGCCGGTGTTCGCGGCGCAGTGCCGCTCGGTTCTGGAAAGCTCCGTCATCGTCATGGACGAGACGCCCGTGCGGGTCGGGCGCGATCCCGGCAAGCCGGGCAAGATGAAACAATGCTACTACTGGCCGGTGCTCGGCGACCGGGACGAGGTGGTATTCCACTTCGCGCCCTCCCGTGCTCACCACCATGTGGAGCGGTTCCTCGGCGATTTCGAGGGCACGCTGGTCAGCGACGGCTACGGTGCCTATGCGGCGTACGCCGAAGCGCGGGGGGCGGCGGTGAAACAACAAAATTGCTGGTCGCATACGCGCCGCAATTTCGAGGAGCAGCTGGACAACCATCCGGTGTTGGCGGGGAAGGCGCTGGTGCTGATCGGGGGCATGTACGGGATCGAGAAGAAATTCCGATCCCGGCCGCCGCCCGAGCTCCTGGAGGCGCGGCGCACACACACCCGCCCGCTGGTCGACGCCTTCTGGCAATGGTGCGCGCGCACGCTCGGGGATCCGGCGCTGACGCCGAAGCACCCGATCCGCCGGGCGGTCAACTACGCCGTCGAACGCCAGCAGTCCCTCGAAGTGTTCCTCGACGACCCGCTGGTGCCGATCGACTCGAATGGTGTCGAGCGCGCACTGCGTCGCGTCAAGCTGGGACAGAAGAACTGGCTTTTCAGTTGGACAGAGGCGGGTGGGCACAACGTCGGGATCATCAACAGCCTCGTCGCCACCTGTTTCATGCTCGGAATCAGCCCCCGCGTGTATCTGACCGACGTTCTCCAGCGCATCGACACCCACCCGGCCGACCGGATCCACGAACTGACGCCGCGCCTGTGGAAGGAACTCTTCGCCGACACCCCGATGACCGGCAGCATCGATTTGACCGTCGTCCGGGCTCACCCGGACGCCAGCCGGGGACCGCCGTAACGCTTGCGCCGGCGCCGGACGGTGACGTCGATGCCGTCGATCAGCGCCATCAGTTCGGTCGAGGACAATGCAAGCGCCGCCCGCCCGGAAGCCGGCGGCGGGGCGAACAGGCCCTGTTCCAGGCGCTTGGACCAGATGAAGAAGCCGCCCTGCTCGAAGCCGAGGATCTTGACGATCGTCCGGCGCCGATTGACGAACACGTACCAACGCCCGTCGGCCGGATTGCATCCGAGATGACCCGCCACCAGGGCGCACAGCCCATCGAAACTGCGCCGCATGTCCGCCGGGTCCGTCGACAGCCAGATGCCGCCACGCGGCCAGCCGCCAAGCATCACGAACGCCGAACACGCAGGACGACCCCGTCGCCCAGTTCAAGCTCGACGTCCCAGCCGGACATGACCGGCGGCGCCAGCTCGACGAAGGAACCCTTCCCGCCCGTGGCGCCGAGACGGTGCCGCCAGTTCCCGAAGGTCTTCACCGACAGACCCCGGGACTCGCAAAACTCCCGACGCGACAGCCCCGAACGCTCGAAGTCCTCCATGATGGCGGTCCACTCCGTCGCGCTGCGCACCACACGTGCAGGACGGGAACCAGCCGAACCGTTCAAATCACTGGACATGACAAAACCTCCGATCATTGTTGAATGACCGGAATTATCCCGATGCTCCCCCCGCACAGGCAACCGATTTATCGGACGTCGCCGTTTACCCGCTTACGTTGCGGGTGTGAACCCCGTTTCCACGCTCGTTTTCGAGATGGTCGAGGAAGGCGAGAATGGTGTCGACCTCGAGATGGCCGACCTCGAGCGCGCAGGGACGGACGCCGTGCCTGTCCGCGGCGAAGACCGCGAGCAGCCTGAAGCTCGTGGTGTAGCTCTCGATGGTGTGCCGGCTGGCTCCCCGGTCACGGGGGAGATACTCCTGCAGGAAGGTGGATAGCGGGGGTGCGAGTTTGGTCATGTCTTTTCCTTTCCTGTCATGTGCAGTTTCTCGGTCGCCTCCGACACCTGGCGCATGAGGACGGGTGTCGCCTCCAGGTACCAGTACGTGTCCACAGGTCGCGCGTGTCCTAGGGTGGTCGAGAGCGCGAGCATGTGTCGGCCGACATCCTTCCGGCTGGAAGAGATGCAGCCTTCCAGTGCGCGAACGGCGAATCCGTGCCTCAGGTCGTGAAGCCTGGGGCCGGGTTCCCCGGCTTTGCCGCGAACCCCTGCCTTGCGAGCGAGCAGGATGAAGGTCTCGGTCAGATAATCCGGGCGCACCGGCCGGCCGGATGCGAGCACGAACAGGTGTTCGCAGGGTCCGCCCTGCCGTTTCCGCGCCACGAGGTAGTCGTCGAGGGCGCGGCGGGTGCTCTCGTGCAGGGGGACAAGGCGGTCACGGCGGTTCTTGGTATTCCTGACCAGGAGCCCGTCCGGTCCGAGGTCGCCCAGCAGCAGGCCGGTTGCTTCCGAGCGTCTCAGCCCGGTGCATGCGATGAGACCGATGATGGTGTGGAAGGTCCGCGGGGTGAGCGACCCTGCCGGCGGCAGGGACAGCGCTTCCGTCATGATCAACCGGATCTCCTCCGGTGACGGAATGCACGGCGGTGGGCGGTACCGTCTCCGCTTGCCGAGAGCGTCCCGGTGGGGCACCTCGTGACGGTCATCCCCGACATGGAGGAAGACGGCCAACCCGCGGACGATGCGCAGTCGTCTTTGTGCCTCGCCGACCGATATCGCCGTACGGGCCCAGTCCAGGACACTGTTTATACGCACGAATTCGTCGCCCCCGGCGTCGGCATGTTCTGCGTAACGCATCAGGACCCGCTCTTCTTCCCTGAACGACAGGCCCAGTGCTTTCCTGCTTGCGACGTAATCCTTCACGTGATCCGTCATGGTCATCGGTCGTCTCCCTCGAAGGGCCAGGGCTGCACCAGTTCACGGAGCATCCGGACATCGACGCGGGCATAGATCGCAGTGACGTCGGGAGAGCTGTGCCTGAGCAGGGTGCCGATGGCTTCCAGGGGGGCGCCGTCGCGCAGGAGATTGGTCGCCGCCGAGCGCCTGAACAGGTGTGACGCTGTCGGGCCGACGCCCCGGATACCGGCCCGCTCGACCGCACGGCATACGATGGAAGTGCTGATGCTGTTATTCGCCAAGGGCCGGTGCGGCGCCATGCAGCGGAGAAACACCTTCTTCTCGTCGCTGCGTGGCCGGGCCTCCAGGATGTAATCCCGCAGCGCGTCGCCCACATCCTGCGGCAGCGGCAGTTCCGTCTCCCGCCGCGACTTGCCTTTGACCCGGATGACGGCCCTGTCCCAGTCGATATCGTCGAGATTCAACCCGGCGACGTCGCCGGCCCGCAACGCAAGCCGGGCGAGCAGCAGCAGGGCTGCCCGGTCGCGCACCCCCATCGGCGTCGTCACGTCGCAGGTCGCGATCATGCGTTCGATATCGTCCTGCCCGACATGCCGGGGCAGGCTTTCGCCCCGGAGTCTCGGGACCGTCGGAACCGCGTGGACGAGTTCCGGCCGGCAGAGGCCGTTCGACCCGAGAAAGCGCAGGTACATCCGAAGCGCGCTCGCCTGGTCGCCGACCTGCCCGCGAGACGCGGTTTCGAGACGGTCCAGGATCGTGTTCCGGACACGGGCGGCGTCATACGCCCCCGGGTCGTCGCCGAGAGCCGGAAGCAGCGCGCGCATGTGCCTTTCGTATTGTTCGATGGTCGTGTCCCTGAGGCCGCGATGCTGCCGAAGCCAGTGGAGGAACGCATCGAGATGTTCACCGTGTTCCGCATGGCGTTGCGGGACCACCGGCGCCGGGATAACGTTCCTGTCCACCAGGAACGCGGCAAAGAGCCGGAGCGTTGATCCGGAGGTTCTGGAACCGGCAAACCCTGTGGGCCTGTCGAGGAACCCCGGATGAACACAGGTGCAGTCGTGGGCAAGAAAGCGACGCTGAACGCGTTCGTCGGCTTCCGCCAGGGGAATGTCCGACAGGTAGAGCCAGACGATGAAGTGGCGGCACAGGGTCCCGCTCGATCTGATCGTCGAGCTTGCGTATCCCTGCTCTTCCAGGGAGTCCCGGAACCGTGTCGCAAGATGTCCGCCGGCCTCGATCTCCGGGGGCACCTCTGCCCGCCCGGTCTCGAGCAGGTACCGGAGGAACCTGAGCGCAAATCGCCTGCAGTGCTGCCCGGGCTTCCTGCCGTTCCGATGCCGTCCCGGACAGTGGCATTCATGGCGCATGAAACGATCAAGAAGGTGGACGTCGAGCTTGTCGAGACCCGCCCCGTTGAGCGCCAGCCAGACCGCGACGTGCCTGGCCGTACTGATCAATAAGCTGGTCTTCCTGTCTGAAAGACCAAGGCCTTCCAGGTGCTCCGCATAGCACCGGACAACACGGGTATCCCGTTCCGGAACCACATCGAGCAGTGGAAGACCGAATTGTTTCGAAGGCACGATCTCTCTCCTGTCAGTGTCGAAATCGACAGGAGTAGAGCAGATTTTTATGTGAACCCAATCAGCGGATAAGGCGTGTCATGACAGGCACTTGGGATTCAAGATTCACATAAACATTTGGTTCCCATAAGCGAGGATGGGCGCGATCTCGCCGACCGCATTCTCGTCGACGCCATGCAGCCGGACCAGTGGGTCGAGGATCAGGATGCGGGGCCGGGCCTGGTCGACGGTGGCGGCGAGCTTCGCCTGGTCCGCCTTGCGGTCGAGGCGCAGGACCGGGGTATCGATGACGGCGATGTCGAGATCATCGAAGTGGACATCGGCGGCGGCGGCGATCCCCTGGAGGCGCTGGCGGACGACATGGCCGGCGTCCTCGGCGGCATAGAGCAGCACCGGGCCGGGGCATTCGACCGGGAAGCGCCGCAGGCAGGGAGCGGCACTGGCGACGGCGACGGCGATGTCGAGGGCGAGGAAGGTCTTGCCGCATTTGGGTTCTCCCCCGAGGATGCCGACGGCCTGTTCGCCCCACAGGGTGTCGACCAGCCAGTCCTGCTGGCGCGGGCGGTCCTCGAGTTCGCGCGGCCTGCGTGTGGGGAATGCGGTCATCGGCGTGTCCTCCTGCCCGGCAGGGCGGTTCCGAAGACCTCGAAGAAGAGGCTTTCGTCGAGTTGCGTGCGCTCGCTTTCGGCGGCGGCGGCGAGCAGGCTGTCGGCCATGATGGCGAGGCTCCTCGGGTTGCCGCCGGCATGGGTGGTGAGGGCCGTCTTCAGTTCGGCGGTCATCAGCGCCGGATTGCCGGCTGCCCTGAGCAGGTGGTCGAGCAGTTTCGCCAGCCCGTCGGGGTCGGCGGCGTCCAGTGTCAGGCGATGGCGGATGCGCGAGGCCAGCGGCGCGAGTTCCTGGGTCCTGAACTTGTCGAGCAGTCGGCTGTCGCCGGCGAGGACGACGGAGAGAATGGTGCGGGAGTCGAACTCGGTGGAGGCGAGGAGGCGGATCTCCGTCAGCACGGAAGTCTGCAGTTCCTGGGCCTCGTCGATGAGCAGCAGCGGCCGCATGCGGGTGTCGTGGAGATGGGAGCGCCACCGGTCGCGCAGCAGCTTGAAGCCGTTCCAGCGATTGTTGTGGACCAGTGCGATGCCGAACAGTTCGCCCATTTCGCGGTAGAAGTCGGCGAGCCGCGAGGACGGGTGGGAGAGCGCCGCGATGCGCAGTCCCTCGATCGTGTCGAGACGCAGGGCGAGCTGGCGCAGGACGGCGCTCTTGCCGGTCCCGGGATCGCCGACGACGAGGGCGAAGCCGCCCTGGCCCAGGAGATGGTTCTCGACCCTGAGGCAGAAGCTCTCGACGGCGGGAGTGGTGAACAGCTCCCCGGCCGGCAGGTCGGGGGCAAACGGGTTCCATTTGAGGCCATACAGGCTCAGTGTCTCACGGTTCATGACGAATGATCCTCCTCGTCGCCGGCGTTGTCGGTCTTGTCGGAATCGCCCCGGAAGGGCATCCAGGCCGGCGGCAGGCCGGTTGCCGCCTGTTTGTTCAGGATCTTCCTGAGAAGCGGCGGCACCTCCGCCTTTCCGGTGCCGGGTTCGGCATCGGCGGCGTCGCCGGGTCCGACCGGCCTGCGCGCGGCATTGGCATGCGCGCGCTTGTCGAGCGGATGGAGCAGGCACAGGCAGTCGTCGTTCTCGGTGACCAGTTCTGCGACCGTCAGGTCCCAGCGGGCATAGCGCACCCGGGCTTCGAGCAGGTGGCGCCAGGGTTTCGGCACCTGGAAACGGACGCTGTCGAGCGACAGGGTTCCGTCGGAGCGCCGGATGGTCCGCGTGACCGCAATCCGGAACGCCGACCTGAGCGCGGCACTGTCCGGACAGTCCCGCGCGGCATTGTCGCTCTGCTTCAGGCGCTCAAGAGGCGTGACCCCGAGCTCGCGATGGACCCGGCAATGGTAGTCATGCTCGAGCCAGGCGATGGTCGCGTCGTTCAGCATCTGCAGGGTGAGCGGTTCCCCGATCCCTTCGAGCATGGCCATCAGACGGCCTTCGACCGAACCCCACAGGACCTCCATCTTGCCGTTCTGATGAGGTGAGTAAGCGAGTGTCCGGACATGCTGGATGCCCAGTCTGAACAGGCCGGCCTCGACCTCGCCGGCGATCATCGGTGAACCGTTGTCCGACATCAGGGCCCTGGGCAGCCCGCGCTTCATGAACGCCTGGCTGAGCCCGTGGGTGAAGGTCTCGGTCGTCTCCTCCAGGTACCACTGCAAGTGGCAGCCGAGACGGGAATGATCGTCGAGGACCCCGAACAGGAAGGGCGTCCGCCACTCGCCGCCCGGCGTCAGCACCCGGACAGATGCGTGGTGATAATCGCAGTGCCATAGGGCATGCGAGCGCGAGACCTCGTAGCTCAGAACCTCGCGCGCTTCGGCCGGCACCTGCTTTTGGTCAGTGCCGCGGCGGCGGCGGCGGCGGACCAGCCCACGGCGCCGCATCGCACGTCTCAGCGTCGAATAGGACGGCATCGGCCCGAGCCATGGCTCGTCTTCCACGCGCGCCTCGAGGTTGCCGTAATGCAGTTGCACGCTCCACGACGGGTGGGCCCTGTACTGCTCCCGCAGGACGTCGAGCAGGGCCGGAGACAGCGCCCGCTCGCGGCCGGCATCGCTGCGCCGTTGCCGCCGGAGCGCACCCACCGGATCCCGGTCCTGTGCCCGGGCCTGGTAGTACCAGCGTTCGATGGTGGATACCGAGAAGCGGACCTCGCCGCCGCCGGGACGCTGCCAGACCTGGCTCGCCAACCTCTCGAGTTCGCCCCGCAGCCGGCCCTTCGGCGGCGGCGCCGCCAGCAGCGGTCCGACCACCGCAAAGCGCAAGCGTGCCCAGCCGTCGGGGTCGCCGGGTTCGTCTCTCTTGCCCATGACGCTGTCCTCCCTGTGTCGGTCCGTGGGAGGTCAGTGCTATTCGGCCCCGGATTATCGTGACAGTTCCATCCTCTGCGGATGCGCCCTCAGCCACCACCGAGACTGAAGGATCCGGTCCACGGACGCAGCCAGACAAGGCTCCGCAACAGCCGCGAACGCCGCGAACGCCCCCGTATCGTCCGCATCAGCCAGACCAGAGGCGCCTCCCCGGGCGGCGGTGCCAGTTCGCCCCGCTTCAGACGCCACGCCCGTGTTTCCGGGAATATCGCGCACCACCACCGACGCCAGCGCCGCAGCGTCGTCACCGGAATGCCCAGGCGCTCGGAGACGGTCGTCAGCCGGAACCCGCCGCGCTGAACCAGGAAGCTCGCCGCAAGGAACACCGGAGCCACCCGGAACCGCCGGCCGAAAAAGCGAACCGACGACGGCGTCTCGCGGCGGCGGCAGGCCCGGCAACAGAAACTGAAACGCCGGATGCCCTCACGCAGGGATGCCGCAAGACCGTGCGGCTTGCGGGGATAGGACGCGCTGTCCAGGCAGCTCCCGCAACGCGGGCAACCTTCCGCGCGGACGCGCTCGGCTTCCGCCGCGTCAATCCACGTCAGGAAGGCCCAGATACGGGCGCAGGAAAGGATGGAACCGGGAAAGAAATCGTGTAACATTGGCCTCGTCTCAGATGATTTGAGCGTCACCGAGACAAAGCCCCTCAATCGACTTCTTGCAAGGAAATTGAGGGGCACCAAACCCCGAACATCAAATAATCCGGGCAAAAACGCCCGAAAACCCATCAGATTTTCTGAATACGTTCACGCTCAGCATCAAATGCGCGGACAATTGCCCGTGAATGCGACGAGAGGCGAAGACAAAATGCTACCGGAATCGACCCCAACAGGACCTCTCGTAATCGGTGCTTGGTCAAAGCCAAGGCATCGGCAAGAAGTTCGGATGACCGAAAGGATCGATTGACACCTCGCGTGTAGATGAAAAAGAAGGAGTAATTCGTGAATTCCTGGCGTTCGGCGTCTCTAGAAGCGCAATTTGGAAAATACCGGCATCTTTAGGCAGACCCTACATGGCTTCCTCCGTACAAGAAGCATCGCGCCAAACCCTTACCGTGCATTTTTACACGAATTGTGTTGGTACCCTATATTCGACCGTGAAGATTCCCGTCACAGCGAGACGGGAGTAGTCAAGAAACGACCGGGCGCCCGGAGACAATCCGGAAACCGTTTCCAGCGCGATGGTGACTGCCGAATATATGATCAGCCCAATGAAGATGATGTCCAGTTTTTCACCGAGTTGCTCCCTGTTCCTTCCGATGGATTCCCTGAAGCTCATGGCCTTCTCCTTGCTTGTTTCAGCGGCTGCGCCCGTCCGGTCATTGCCAACCGGATTCGCCACGAATCCTTATGGTACGGCGTACGGCAGGAAACCTGCGCAATGAGTCCGGAGAAAAGCGGGCCGGTTACGGAGCGACCGGCCTCGGGTTGCGACGTTCGACCGTATTCCGGGAGTTTCGTTGCCGGTTTACCGGTAAAACGTCCGGTCGGACCGGGCCATGCTTTCGAGCAGGGCAGGGGCCTGGAATCTCTTTCCCACGCGTCTCGACAATTCGCCGCAAATCTCTGCGACGCTCCTGGAACCGGTCAGGTCCACCCAGCTGAAAGGACCGCCGGTGCCCGGTGCGAAGCCCCATCCGAGCACCGCACCGACATCTCCCTCGCGAACGTCGCTCAGGATTCCGTCCTCATAGGCCTTGATCGCCTCCAGGACCTGGATGAGCAGGAGGCGGTGCTGCACCGCCAGCGCGTCGGGCTGGTCATCGGATACCGGCCAATGATCCCGAAGCCCGGTCCACAGGCGCTGACGCTGGCCACGTTCATCATAGGAGTAGAACCCCCCGCGTGACTTTCGTCCGAGGCGCCCGAGGCTCGCCAGCTTTTCGAGTACTTCGTCGGCGTCCCTGGCCGGATACGAATCACCCATGACCCCGCGCGATGCTCTGGCGATACTGACGCCAAGATCAATCGATGTCTCGTCGACCAGTTGGAGAGGCCCGAGAGGCATCCCGATTTGCTTGGCAGCGTTTTCGACAAGCGCGGGATTCACGCCTTCCGCAATCATGCGTACGCCTTCGTTGATGTACGGGATGATGCAGCGATTCGCATAGAAAAACCGGGCATCCTTGACGACGATGGGCGTTTTCTTGATCTGCCGGGCGAAGTCCAGGGCACTCGCGACCGCGTGATCATCGGTCTCGCACCCCCGAATGATCTCGACGAGCATCATTCTGTGGACGGGCGAGAAAAAGTGAATGCCCACGAACCTGCCGGGACCGGTTACGGCGTCGGCGAGTTCAGAAATCGGCAACGTCGAGGTGTTGCTGGCGATGACTGTCTTGTCACTGGCGGCGGCGGTTGCGGCACGGAGAACTTCGGCTTTCACGGAGGGGTCTTCGAAAACGGCCTCAATGATCAGGTCCGACCCTTTGACGTCCTCGTAACTCTCGGTAAACGCGATCCTGTCTAGCGAGGCGTCCCGTTGCGAGGGCGTCCGCCGGTTTCGTTTCACGTCACCGTCCAGAAGCGAACGGATTGTCTTGCGAGCCTGCCTGATCCGGTCGGAATCCCTGTCGAGCAGAACCACCCTGATTCCCGCCGCCGCGGCGATGTAACCGATGCCTGTTCCCATCATTCCGGCGCCAAGAACGGCAAGGCGCCGCGTTTCGCGTCGCTCGACCGCCGCCGGCCTGCGCGCACCACGCTCAAGTGCCTGCTTGGACAGGAAGAGCGTGTTGATCATCGCGGTCGACGACGGATGCAGTGCAACCGACGTGAACCAGCGCGCCTCGATCCGGAGCGCGGTATCGAACGGCACGAGCGCACCTTCGTAAATCGCCGAAAGCATCGCACGCGCTGCCGGGTACAGGCCCTTTGTCCGGCCATGCAGTTGGGCATTGGCACCGACGAAGGTCAAGTATCCCTGTGGATGAAATGGCCCTCCATCGGGAAACCGGAACCTGGGAGCGTCCCATGGTTTGACGATGTCTTCTTCGCTCGACTGTTGGACCCATTCCTGCGCGACGGTCCTGACATCGTCCGGCGCAACGACGTCGTCGACGAGTCCGGCTTCATGGGCCTTGCCGGGTGAAACCATGCGCCCCTCGAAAAGAAACGCCGAGGCGCCCATCAGACCGAGCTTTCGCACAAGCCTGGTTGTCCCGCCGCCACCGGGAAAAAGGCCGACGCGTATCTCCGGCAACCCAATCTTTGCGTCGAGGCGGTCCGCCGCAAGAATCCGGTGGCACGCAAGGGCTATTTCGTACCCAATTCCGAGGGCCGTGCCGGGAAGAGCAGCCGCGAATGGCTTGGCTTTCCGGCCGGGCGCGTTCCAGGACGCGCGCCCGCATTCGATCTTTCGAAGGACGCGATGCACGCCCGTCGTCATTTCGAATACCCGGGCTGCCGGGTTCCCATTCGCGTTCGTCCTCAGTCCGGCCAGGACATTCAGGTCCATGCCGCCGGAAAAGTCCGTCTTTCCGGACGTGATGACCGCCCCCTTGATGGACGGGTTCTCCAGAACGCGATCGACCAGTGTCTCGAGTTCGTTGAGTTGCTCGACATCCAGGACATTCATGGAACGCCCGGGAAGATCCCAGGTGATCGTCGCGATTCCCCGGTTGTCCGTGTCGAAACGAAATGCAGGCATGGAACGCCTCCCTACACGCGTTCGACGATGGTAGCGCAGCCCATCCCGGAACCGATGCACAGGGTTGCAAGGCCGGTTTCGCGGTCCATGCGTTCCATCTCGTCGATCAGCGTACCCAGGATCATTGCGCCCGTGGCGCCGATCGGGTGGCCCATGGCAATGGCACCTCCGTTGACGTTGACACGGTCGTGGTCGACGCTGAATTCATCCAGGAACAGCAGGACCACGGAGGCGAAGGCCTCGTTGACTTCGAAAAGATCGATGTCGTCGATGGACATGCCTGCCGATTCCAGCGCCCTTTCAGTGGCGGGAATCGGGCCGGTCAGCATGATTGTGGGGTCGGATCCTGTTTTTGAGGTAGCCCGAATCCGCGCTCTCGGTTTGAGGCCGCGCTTTCTTCCGAATTCGGCGCTGCCCACGAGAACCGCTGCGGCGCCGTCGGTTATCGCAGACGAATTGCCGGCATGATGGACATGATCGATGTATTCCAGGTCTGGATACTTCAACAACGCGACGGCGTCGAAACCGGGCATGGTTTCGCCCATCGCCTTGAACGAGGGGTTCAATGCGCCAAGCTTCTGCATGTCGGTGTCGGCGCGGATCTGTTCGTCGCGATCGATGATCGTCAGCCCGTTCTGATCGAGGACCGGTATGCGGGACCGGTCGAATCGACCGCTCCTTTCGGCATTCGCCGCGCGGGTTTGGCTTGTGAGCGCGTAGTGGTCGCAATCATCTCTCGAAAACCCGTAGCGGGTGGCGATGATGTCCGAAGATATCCCCTGGGGTACAAAGTACGATTTCATCGTCAGCGACGGGTCGACCGCAATGGCCCCGCCATCGGTTCCCATCGGGACCCGGCTCATGCTTTCCACTCCGCCGGCAACGTAGACGTCGCCCGCGCCTCCCCGGATCTGGTTGGCGGCAATATTGACTGCCTCCAGGCCGGAGGCGCAAAAACGGTTGATCGAAACGCCCGGCACGGAATCATCGAGATCCGACAGCAGGACTGCCGAGCGGGCAAGGCAGGCACCTTGCTCCCCCACCTGCGTCACGTTTCCCCAGATGACGTCTTCCGGATCGGAAGACCGCAGGTTGTTCCGCGTCCTGATCGCGTTCAGGACATCGGCCGAGAGCCGGACAGCGGAAACCTCGTGCAGGCTTCCATCGGCCTTTCCCCGGCCACGCGGTGTTCTGACCGCATCGTAGACGAATGCATCCAGCGTGCTCATGTCCAGGTGTTCCTTTCGGCGTCAGCTTCGGTCGGACGGGTTGCCCGGCATAAGGTCATACGGGTGTTTCCAGCGGTCGAGGCTCGAGACCCGGTCAAGCCAGGCATCAATCGCCGGCCAGGCGCGGCGGTCGAAACCGAACGGTTCCGGATAGAAAAGGTATCCGCAGCAGGAGAAATCCGCCATGGTCGGGCCATCCCCGACCAGCCATTCGCGTTCGCTCAAGGCACCGTTGAGAATCTTGTAGGCGAGCTTGAGGCGATTTTGCATGAAATCGATGACGGGCTGCGGGCGCTTGTCGGCAGGCAGGAAGTTCATGAGAAACCGGACCATCCCGACCGGCGAGGAGAACTTGTGATTGTCCCAAAGGACCCAACGCAGGACTTCCCGCCTTTCGATGGTATCTTTCCCTCCGAATTTCCCGGTTTTCTCCGAGATGTAGTCCTGGATCGCGCCCGACTGCGTCAGGGTCGTATCGCCATCGATCATGACCGGAACTTCACCCATGGGATTGAGCGCCCGGAATTCGGGCGTTCTGGCCTCCCCGCCGAAAAAATCGACGTAGACCGGGGTCCATTCGAGGCCGGAAAGCTGGAGCGGCAACGTCGCCTTGTACGCATTTCCAGATTCCCCGAAGCAGTACATCCTGATCATTGTCGTCCTCGTCACTTGCCTTCCCATTGTCGACGCATGTGTCCTGCAGCTTCCGACCCGGTGTCACCGGGTGCCGAAACCATGCACGTGTCCGGCACGATGCGGTTTCAGTCCGCCTCGATGATGGATCGCGCGATAATGTGTTTCATGATTTCGTTGGTGCCACCGTAGATCCGCTGGACCCGTGCGTCCGTCCACATCTGCGCGATCTTGTACTCCGTCATGTACCCGTAACCGCCGTGGAGCTGCAGGCATTCGTCCAGCACTTCCCACTGGGTATCGCTCAGCCAGTACTTGCACATGGCCGCCTTCTCGACTCCCAGGTTGCCCGAGATATGGTCGGACACGCACTCATCGAGAAAGGCGCGCGCAACGACCGCCTTTGTCTTGCATTCGGCGAGCCTGAATTGCGTGTTCTGGAACTGGAGAATGGGCTTCCCGAAGGCGTGACGACTTCGGCAGTAGTCGATGGTGTCGTCAACGGCTCCTTCGATGGCGCCAACCGCGGTACAGCCGATGATTAGCCGTTCCTGGGGCAACTGCTGCATCATCATGGCGAATCCATCGCCAAGGCGTTCCTCTCCCCCGAGAACATTTTCAGGAGGAATGACGACGCCATCGAAAAACAGTTCCGATGTGTCCTGTGCCTTGAGCCCGATCTTGTCGAGTTTCGGGCCGCGCGAAAACCCGTCTGCACCGTCGGTTTCAACGACCAGAAGCGATATTCCCCGGGCTCGTTCATCGGGATCGGTCTTGCACGCGACGATGACGAGGTTTGCCTGTTGGCCGTTGGTGATGAATGTCTTCTGGCCGCTCATCCTGTAGGCATTTCCGTCCTTGAGCGCGCATGTCCGGATCGCCTGGACATCCGAGCCTCCGGACGGCTCCGTCATGGCGAGGGCACCGACGAGATCGCCAGTGGCCATCCCTGGCAGCCAGCGGCGTTTTTGCTCTTCGGTCCCGTAGGAATTGATGTAGTGCGCAACGATGCCTGAATGGATTCCGTGCCCCCAACTCAGCAAGTTCATCCGCGCGCCTTCGATCGTGATGACGGCTTCGTGGCCGAAGTCCCCGTCACCTCCACCGTATTCCGAGGGGATCGAGGGGCAGAGAAGCCCGAGTTCTCCCGCTTCGTACCAGCAGTCGCGGTCGATTTCCCCTTGCTCCCGCCAGGCCGGGAGCCTGTGCGACCAGTTGTCGGTAACAAAGCGGCGAAACATGTCTTCCAGCATCACATGTTCGTCGGTCATCCATTGCGAACGCGAGGACAGCTGGGTCATGTTACTCTTTGGCCCGAACGTGACGCCAAGACCGGCCGATATGGGCCGCCCATGGCGGGTTTTGAAGAAGTCCCGACAACGATTACAACTCTGGCCGGTCACAGGCAACTGCCGTTGCCAATCGCCTCAGGGCAATCGCCAGGCGGGGTCCGAATGTCACTTGCGTTCGACCGGATTGTAGGTCTACGATTCCGGCAAAACCATTCAATCATCTCCAAGTTCACGGCGGATTCCGACTTCCGAACTGGACCACGACAGGACACTGGTCAGAATGCCTGACACGCTTGGAGACAGACTTTCCCGCATCGATGATCAAGGCCTCATGGCCTTGGAGTCCCGGCTGAGGGAGGACCTGGAGTTCCTGTGCTATCCCGGCAAGGACTGGATTCCGCCAACCCGGGGTGCAACCGACGTTGTCATCATCGGCGGCGGAATGTGCGGAATGGTCGCCTGGCTTGCCCTGAAAACAGGCGGCGTCGCGAACGTGCGGATGTTCGACCGCAGTCCCAAGGGAAAGGAAGGGCCCTGGGTCACCTATGCAAGGATGGAAACCT
The DNA here is from genome assembly GCA_965242975.1 of Paracoccaceae bacterium. Lineage (GTDB taxonomy): Bacteria > Pseudomonadota > Alphaproteobacteria > Rhodobacterales > Rhodobacteraceae > JAPPHA01. The sequence goes on from CBDETS010000007.1 coordinate 17,560, forward strand.
TGCGGTCCCCCAAGCAGCTGGCCGGACCTGCATTCGGCCTCGGAGCGCTGACATTCCAGGCGTGGTACCGGGCGCAGTTCGGGGCGATTGCCTGGGACCGGCTTTACAGGATCCCGCGGCCGATGTGGATGGATTACCTGCGCTGGTACCGACGTGTCCTGAACATTCCGGTGAATAACGGGGTATCGGTCGATCGGATCCTCCCGGAGGGCGACCTGCTTCGACTGCAGCTGGCGGGTGGATCGGAGGAATTCATCCTCACCCGGAAACTCGTCTTCGCAACGGGCCGCGAGGGCCTGGGCGAACCCAACATTCCCGGCTTCGCACGCGGGCTGCCTGGTCACCTGTGGGCACACAGCGTCGACGACATCGACTTTGCCGCCCTTCGGGGCAAGCGCGTGGCGATTATCGGCGTGGGTGCCACGGCGGTGGATAACGCTGCCGAGGCGCTGGAACACGGGGCCGCGGAGGTCCGGCATTTCGTACGGCGAAACGAGATGCCCACGATCAACAAGATGATGGGGATCGGAAGCTATGGTTTCACCTGCGGCTTTCCCGAACTGCCTCCCGAGTGGCGCTGGCGTTTCATGCGATACTCGTTCGTGACCCAAACGCCGGCGCCCCATAACTCCGTCCTGCGCGTCAGCCGCCACGAGAACGCATATTTTCATTTCGGCAAGACCGTGGCCGGGGCGGAGGAATGCAACGGCGCGGTGCGCATCGCATTCGCGGACGGAACATCCTACGAGGCGGAGTACCTGATCCTTGGCACCGGTTTCACAGTTGAGCCGCTGACCCGGTCCGAGTTTGGCGATGCAGCAGGAGAAATCCTGCTGTGGGAGCAGGCCTACAAGCCTCCGCAGGGCGAGGAATGCCCGGAGCTTGGGCGTTTCCCCTACTTGGGACCAGACTTTACCTTCCGTGAAGTGGTTCCGGGCAAGGCACCGTGGTTGAAGCACATATATTGCTTCAACTACGGAGCTACGGCGAGCCTTGGCAAGGTAAGCGGCGACATCCCTGCGGTGTCTGACGGGGCCGCGTGGCTCGCCCGATCGATTGCTGCCGCGCTCTATTGCGAAGATATCGGCGCACATTGGCAAGGATTGCTGGATTACGACGTGCCGGAGCTCGCCGGGGACGAATGGGTGGCATCTGACCTCGGACGAGATTGAGCGAAGGTCGCACGTACGTCCGCCGATCAGTTCGTGCCCGCGGTGTGTCCCGGCGTCGGTACTGGCGAGATTGCCTCCGGCACCGACGGCCCGGCACCCGCGGACCCGCCTGAAAAGGAGTGCGAATCCGCTCGGGGTCCGGATCGTTGCGGCTGGCCGAGTTCAGGATGTTTGTGGTAGAATGCGTTCGGCTGGGCGTGGATGGCCGACACCCGGGCCGGAAATTGTCATGAGCAACACAGTCAAATCATACAAACGACACACGGCAAACCGAAGGGTGCATCTGCCCCCGCTCTGTTCAGAGGTGTCCACGTGTCGTGCAGATGCCGGTGTGCCCGTTGCTTCCCGTATCATCGGAATCGCACGGCGCGCCGCACCTTGCACGAGTCGCGGATGGAAGGCGGCACCCGGCAGCGATTCCGGTTCCTTTACTGCTCACGAAATACAGATTCCGGGCCGATCTTCCGGTACAATGGCTCGGCACCTGGTTCGTTTCCCCTACGCCGACGGGGAAACCACCGTCAATCACCCAGCCGGAGTGCGCGTTCGCGGGGCTTCACTGGCAGGGCCCGCAGCCCCCATTTCGCCGGGCATTGCGCTGAAAGGAAGTCTCGGTTGGCGAACGGGTTGAGGGTCGGTATCGCTGGTGCGGGGTCTGTTGCCATGGGCACAGCGGCACTCCTGCACGAGAACGGGCATGACCCGATGGTCTGGTCGCCTTCCGGCAAGGGGACGTCCGGGCTCGCTGGCGGTGCGGACCTGAGCGCGGCAGGCGCGATCAATGCCGCGTTCGCCCCGCGCCTGGCAAACGATGCGAAGGGACTTGCCCGGGACAACGATGTACTTCTTCTCGCGCTCCCCGCCTATGGACACAAGGCCGTCATGGACGCTTTGGCAGAGCACATTCGTGGTGTCCATCATGTTATCATCTCCTCCCATGCATCACTCGGGGCCATCTACCTGATGCAGCGGCTCCACGCGCGTGGTGTCACGGCGCCGATCACGGCATGGGGCACGACCGCTGTCACCGGCCGCCGCCAGTCTGGCACCGAAGTTCACGTCAACACCGTGCGCAGGCTCATCGACCTCTGTACGGTGCCGGACAACAAGTCCCGGGACGGGCTTGCGCTCTGCCGGCACCTCTTTGGAGACAGGTTCCAACCGCGTGAAGGGTTGCTTGCGATATCCCTGTCCAATCTCAACCCTCAAAACCACATGGGTATTGCCCTTGGCAACATGACGCGCATGGAGCGCGGAGAATCGTGGAGCCAGGGCGAGAATGTCACTCCGAACGTCGGCCGCCTCCTGGAAGCGCTCGACGGGGAAAGACTCGCGATCGCATCCGCGCTTGACCTTGATGTACGCACGATCTTCGAGCATTTTCACCTGTCGTTCCACGTGCCCGTCGCCACGATTTCCGAGATGAACCAGGAGATGCATGCCCGGGGCAGCGGCGGCACCGGCCCGGCGACCGCGAACAGTCGGTACGTGACCGAAGACGTGCCCTACGGGTTGGTGGTGACAGTTGCACTTGGCGAGCTCGCGGGGCGCCCGGCAAGGTTGCACGACGCCGGGGTGAAGATCCTGTCCGCGATGTATGGTCGCGATTTCACCTCGGAAAACAACCTGCTCAATGCGCTTGACCTGCCGCGCCATGACCTGAACGATCTCAAACAGGCCGCCCGTACCGGCCTGTTGCGACAACTGGCGGAAGTTACGGCCAGCTGATCGTGCAATGTACGGAAAACCGCAACAAATCGAACGATCAAATACGGAAGACACGACATGAAAAGATCTAGCCTAAGCAGACGACGGTTCCTGGGCACCTCGGTCCTGGGGGCCGCCGCGCTCGCAAGCCCGGCCTACCTCCGACGAGCCCATGCGCAGGGTGGCGAGGTGAACGTCTGGACCTATGCCAATTTCGTCCCCGACAGCTTTCGCGAGCAGTTCGAGGCCGAAACCGGGATCAAGGTGAACATCCGCCTCGTTGACGACCAGGGCAAGCAGTTCAACCTGCTCGCCGCGGAGGCTCCCAACCCCACGGCCGACATCGTCACCGTGGCGGGCCACAGGTTCCTGCAGTTCATAAGCAGCGAACTGATTGCGCCCCTCGATACCGACCGGCTCGGCAACTGGGGCAACATCAACCCCACGTTCTCCGAATCCGACTGGGCGACGATCGACGGCAGCAAGTGGGGCGCACCGATCCTTTCCGGCATGGAGATTCTCGCCTACAACACCGATGTTGTCAGTGCCGAGGAAGCAAGGTCCTGGGATGTTCTGTTCGCGGAAAAATACGCGAAGCAGACCGCCTATATCATACAGGACATGATGTCGATCATCATGCTCAAGCTGGGGTACGACGGAAACATGGTCGCCTATCTCGACGACCCTGAGAAGGCCGCACGGATCGTCGAAGAGGCGAAACAGTACCTGATCGACAGGAAACCGCTGGTGCGGAAGTACTACGACAGCGGCGCCGAAGTTCAGCAGATGTTCATCAACCAGGATATCGTCGTGGGGCACGCCTGGAATGGTCCGATTGCGACGCTCATCAACGACGGCTTCCCGGTGGACATGACAATCCCTCAGGAAGGCTCCTACGGGTTCGTCTACACCTACAATGTCGCCAACAACGCGCCGAATCCGGATAGTGCCTACACGTTCCTCGACGCGATCCTGGCTTCATCGGAGATCGGCGCGTCGATGACGCGCGCGTCTGGTTTCATCTCGACCTACAAGGGTGCGGCCGAACACCTGACCGATCTTGAGCGCAAGTCCACGGCCTTCACCGACGAGGAACTCTCCGGGCTCAGGTTCTTCCGGGCCGAAGCGAACGAGATGAAGTACGGTCTCGTCGATCCGGCCGTCGAGGCCATCAAGGCCGCCTGAGGGACTCCCGCGGCTCCCCGCCCGCCGTTCTGCGCGGGCGGGGATCATTCATTCGGGCTGCAGGCCACAGGCAATGACATCAGGTATTTCATTCGTGCCGGGCGAGAACCGCGACAGGGAAACGACCGGCGCGGGTGAGCCCACGGTCTGGGGCAAGCTGGTTGGCTTCGCCCCGTACCGGGCGTTGGTCAGCCTGATCTACGCATCGCCCCGGCGGCAGTTCCTGTTCCTCGCCGCCTTTCCGGCAATCTGGGTCCTGACCCAGCATCTCGGACCGATCATCCAGATGCTTTTCGTCAGCTTCACGGAGGCCTATCCGCTTTCAAAGGGGGCCGAGACACAATTCACGCTGGACAACTACCGGAGATTCTTCTCCGAGAGTTTCTACTGGGTACCGTTTTTCCGGACCTTGGCATTCGCCACGACATTTACCGTTACCACCCTCATCATCACCTATCCGATCGCGTATTTCTTGACCCGTTACGTCAGCCGGCGCAACCAGTTGCTGCTGCTGCTGCTCCTGCTCATACCGTTCTGGGTCGGGGAAATCGTGCGTACCTACGCCATCATGATCCTGCTCGGCAACAACGGAGCCGTGAACCTGTTACTGAAATCACTGGGCCTGATCGAGCGGCCTATTCCCTTCATGTACACGGGCTTCTCCGTCGGTATCGGCATCATTTACCTGACTTCGCTCTACATGCTCCTGCCACTGTACTCCGCCCTGGAAAAACTCCCGCGGAGCTATGCGGACGCCGCTGCGGACCTCGGTGCGGGCGCACTGACGCGGTTTCGGCGGATTACCCTTCCGCTCACGCTCGAAGGGATCGCCTCGGGGTGCATCCTGGTTTTCCTGATTTCCTGCGGCTTCTACGGCACACCGGTTCTCCTGGGCGGGCCATCCACCACGGTATTCGCCGAGACCATCGCGGGATTCTTCTTCGTGGCCGGCGACGAATGGCCGACCGGCGCGGCATTCGCCACGATCATGTTCATCGCCGTTCTGGTCCTTGTCGGGTCATTCCAGAGGATCATGACTGCTCTGCGCAAGGGTGACACCAGATGAGCCGCGGTTCCCGGGTCTTTTTTTCATGTTGCTACTGGGCATTCGTGGTCTACGTCTTCATACCGCTGGTCCTCATGGTCCTCATGGGGTTCAAGGACTCGAAGTTCATCGGCTTTCCCATCCGGTCCTGGACGCTTGAATGGTATCTCGGAGTCTTCAAGGACGCAGAGGTTCTCTCCGTTTTTGGCTATTCAATCGCCATTGCGGTCCTGTCTACGCTTGGTTCCATCGTGGTCGGCACATGGATCGCCATCCTGCTGGACGGCCGCCGGTTCCTGGGGCGCACGGTGATATTCGCCCTGGCAATCCTGCCGGCACTCGTACCCGGGATCATTTCGGCCATCGCGTTTCGAATCTATGCCCGACTTCTGGGAATCGAGCCGGGGATGTTCGCGATCATCTGGGCTCATGCGATCCACAACGTGCCATTCGTGGTCCTTATCGTCATGGCACGGCTGTCGACACTGGCGCGCAGCCAGACCGAGGCCGCGCGCGACCTGGGCGCTGATCCGCTCGTGACCTTCCTGCGCATCACGCTGCCCTACCTGACCCCGGCCATCATGGGGGCGAGCATCTTCTGCCTGTTGCTGAGCTTCGACGATTTCGTGCGCTCGTTTTTCCTGGGTAGCTATCAGCCAACGCTTCCGGTACTGATTTTTGCCGAGCTGCGTTCGGGCATGTCTCCGGAAATCAACGCGATCGCGACCGTCGCCCTTGTCCTGACGGCGGCCATGGGAATCTGGGCAGAGCGCATCACGCGGCGGATGAACAGATCGAACAAACAATGACAAGTCCGGGCCAGATTGTCCGATTCGAGGGGATTTCCAAGCGATTCGGCAACGCTGTCGCGCTTGAGCGGATGGACCTCGAGATTGCCCCGGGGGAATTCGTCACCCTGCTCGGACCGTCTGGCTGCGGAAAGACCACAACGCTGCGAGTCCTGGGCGGGTTCGAGTTCCCCGACACCGGACGGGTGATCCTGGAGGGCAAGGACGTTACGCGCCTGCCGCCGAACCGGCGCAACGTCAACATGGTTTTCCAGGACTACGCCCTCTTTCCGCACATGACGGTGCTGCAGAACATGGCGTTCGGCCTCGAACTCAAGGGTATGGGGCGACGTGCCATCGAACGGCGGCTGGACGAGCTGATGACATTTCTCGAGTTGAACGAATTCGGCGCCCGTTACCCCGGACAGCTCTCCGGCGGGCAGCGCCAGCGGGTTGCTCTCGCGCGCGCGCTCGCCCCCGATCCCGCGCTGTTGCTGCTGGACGAACCCCTCGGCGCGCTCGATGCGAAACTGCGCGGCCAGGTCCAACAGGAACTCAAGTCGATCCAGCGCCGCACCGACAAGACATTCCTTTTCGTGACCCACGACCAGGACGAGGCCCTCACGATGTCGGACCGGATCGTCGTCCTGAACGAGGGCCTGGTAGAACAGGATGGCACCCCGCGCGAGCTTTACTTTCATCCCAGGAGCCGGTTCGTCGCCGAGTTCATCGGCGAAACGAACCTGCTCGCGGGCAAGGTGCGCAAGGTGAATGGAAGCACCGTGGTTGTCGACTGGTTCGGGCACGACCTTTTCGGTCATGCGCCGGCCGGTGCGCCAGCCCCGGGTGACGCTATCTCCGCCTCGGTCCGGCTCGAGAAACTCGCTTTCTTCGATGCACGCCCGGACGTGGAAAACGCCGTCCGGGGACGTGTCGTCGGGCGCACGTTCCTGGGAAGCCGCGTGGTCGTGGATCTCCTTGTCGAAACGGCACGCGGTGCGAAACTCAGGGCCTACGTGGACACCGGGACCGCGGAGAAAGTCGGCGGCGGAACGTTTTGGGTGGGCTGGGATACGCACGCGATGGCCATACTCAGCAATTGAATCGTGCGATCGCCCGACATCCGCAATTCGGACGCCGTTTCAGTCAATTCTGCGGGTTCCCGGCGAAAAACCCGATTGTCCGAACACCCGGGGTTCCGGACTTCCGCCGTGGGACGGCGCCTTGCGCCCTGCCGGTTGCCGATGAAGCAGGGCGATCTGGCGCTGACAGGGAATTACCGAAACGGGTTTGAATTTCCCGGGCGCGTCACGGAACCGGTCAGGGAATTCCAGGCAGGAAATAAAAGAACGTGTAGGCCAGGATCAGCGCCGGTATGGCGCTGTACAAGGTTGCAATCAATGCTGCGCGCGGCGTCAACGCGAGTGCAGGGAACAACGCATCTCCATCGTTGGCAATCGCGTTGCCCAACAGCGCTGCAAACGGGATGAGCCCGTTGATGTAGAGCGTGGTGACGAGAACCTGCGGTCCGCAACCGGGAATGAACCCGACACCTATTGCGATCAAAGGAAGGAGCGGCCCCGCGGCCTTGAAGGCGGCGGCGAGGTCAAGTCCTGCGAATTGGTCCAGGTATTCGTAAGCAAGAAACGCCGCGACGACCCAGACCGTGATAAAGCTCGTCTCTTCGGCCGCGCGGGTCAACGCGGGATCATCCGGATGCGTGAGATTCCTGACTGGCGATATGGCCCAGATCGCAAAGCCGATTGCCATTCCGGCCAAGGCAGCAACCGTAGCCGCGAGTTCGAACCAACCGGTAAACTCGACCTGGAAAAGGGCAGCGATGCCGAGACCGAGTCCCGGGAGAGCGGGAACCGCAAACGCCCAGTCCCTCAGGCGAATGCGCCAGATACGCCGTGGCATATGGGCCGAGTGATCTCCCGAATGGTGGAAATGGCTCCGGTCGAACAAGTCGACCACGTAGCCCGTGACGACTCCGGCGACCATGGCCAGCGGCAACACGATGACAGCCGCATCCGGCCGTGTCGCGATCAAGAGGAAGGCAGCGTCGCCCATGGTTGCGGTCAGGGTCGCGACGACGGCGCCCATCGAGACATTGCCCGAGGTGTAGGAGGCAACGACTATGATTGCGCCTCCGCAGCCCGGCAACGCGCCGAGAAACGACGCGACCGGAATCTGGAGGAGGCGCGACTGGCGGAAGAAACCTCCGATGTCGAAATCAAAGATATCTTCCGCGAGAAAGAACGCGAGAAGCGTCGCGTATACGAACACCGAGACCTGTACGTAGGCATCCACGAGCGAGGCCAGCGTGATCTCTCCCAATCGACCCGGCATCGCAACTGCGAGCAGGAGCAACACCGCCACGCCGATTCTCTCGAACCGGGCGGTGGCTGGCGCCGGTCGCAATGATCGCTCTGTCCTGTCCTGGTGCGAACGGGGAGTGCGAACTCGAATTGTCTCAGGTGCCAACGCCATGCAGAATCACCGCCGTTTTGAGAATGCGAACTATTCTCATTCGCAAATAAACCGGGTTTTCGAACCATGCAAGCGAAATCCGAAGTCTTGGAGCAATTTTGCGATGGCAACGTTTTGGATTCATGCCGCGAGGACCACTCGGTTTGGTTTGACGTTGTCATTTGCCGCCGGAAAGTTCCGCACGCGATCGACACGCCAAGACAGGATCAGTACTTGGAATGTCGTGATCGCCAGGCTGCCCTCCGTGCTCCGTCGCTTGCCTGAACCCTTGAACCAATGGGCCATGATGCTTTCGTTTGCGGCTCCGACAACCAGCCGCACGGTCGCGAAGTCGTGCGGAAGGAACATTTCCGAATTCCCCCCAATGATGACAGAGTTCCGTGCCAATCCGAATTGCTGTCACCCAAACCGGCCGAAACACATCAAAGCCCGCACTTCTGGCTCATTCGTAGCGGTCAAATCCACCGGTCCGCGCCAAGTCATGTCGCCATGCGGAATGCACATCGTCGATTGGGGTATCGCCGGTATCAGCGGCCGGCACCGCGATTTCATGTCCGTTGAGCGTACAGTCAAGCGCAACTGTGGTGAGAAGTGGATACCGACATTCTACGAGCTCTACGGCGAATGTGATGTCGATCCAGAGCGCATCCGTTTCTTCTGGCTGTTGGATCGCTTCTTCTCCCACTATGAGTGCCCGATCGGCGCCGAACCGTTGGGTGGGTCGCCCTGATGCGGAAGGTTTCAGGCGCATCCGAGGCGTTCGCCAATCGCTGGGAGTGCGCCTTCCGGGCACGTGGTGCAACGCCGCACCAATCGCCCCAACATATCCGCGTAGAGAGCTGCCGATACGATGCCGCGTGCCTGTAGTTATCGAAGCGCTGCTCGCAAACGGATCAACACAGAAGTTCATCGCAAAGCGCTGCAACACAACGCCTGCAAACCTCTCAAACTGGATGAAAAAAACGGAATCAAGAAACCAAAGGCGTGAAAATCCTATGGCGGAATCGGTATTTATGTTGGGTTTAGGCCAGAGATAGCCGTAGCGGGGCATCAACTTGGCCTTAATTTCTTTGATCCTCGCGCTGTTGATCTGCGATAGCGGGGTGGTCGCACCGCTCCTTGATGGGGTCGATTCCGGGGGCGAAATGACAGAGCGCCGAGCTAACTGGCGCTGGGGTAGCCGGTGCAAGTCCGGCAGGAAGGAGAGGTTAACGTGCAGCGAATCTAGTGTCTAGTCACAGGGATTTTGACGGTTCGGGGCGTTGTCATTTCAGTATCGGTAGACTGCCTGGATCAACGAGAACCCGGATACTTCGGGGTCGTCCAGGGACGCGTTCGATCAGCCGTGCACGGTCGAGATTGAGGACCATCTGGTGCACGGTCGGCGGGGTGACGCCGAAGTGTCTCTGCATGTCGGCCTCGGCGGGCGGCCTGCCGTTGATCTTCGTATAGGCATGAATGAATGCCAGGTACTGGCCCTGCTTTTCAGTGAACCCGGTACGCGGGGGGTGGCGCGGCGTCGCAGTCTGATTCATCAGTGTATCCAAAACAGCGGAGGCACTGATGAACATACGCTATCGAGTGGAACTTCTCCAATCGGAACGTGACGAACTGAAAGCCCTGCTCGCCGGCGGGAAACAGCCGGTCCGGCGCCTGAAGCGGGCACAGATCCTCATGGCCGCAGATCAAGGGGCATCTGATGCGGAGATTGCCGAACGCGTGGTCTGTGGCATGTCGACGGTCACATGAACCAAGCGGCGTTTCGTCGAGGGCAACCTGGAATTCGCCCTCTCCGAGGCGACACGATCCGGTACGGCACGCAAGCTCACCGGCAGGGAGGAGGCGCTGCTGGTCGCAACCGCCTGCTCGAAGCCACCGGTCGGGCGTGCCCGCTGGACCCTTGAGTTGCTGTGCGGCGAAATGGTCCGGCTCACCGAACACGAGAGCCTCTCGCGCGCGACCGTGCGTCGGCACCTTTCAGAGAACGATCTCAAGCCATGGCGCAAGGACATGTGGTCCATTCCCAAGGTCGACACCGCCTACGTCGCTGCCATGGAGGATGTCCTCGACCTCTATAACGAAACGCCCGATCCAAACCATCCCGTGGTCTGCTTCGACGAAAGCCCCGTGCAGTTGATCGGCGAAACCCGGACCCTGGTTCCTGCCAGGCCGGGACAACCCCGGCGTTTCGACTACGAGTACCGGAGAAACGGCACCGCCAACCTCTTCGTCTTCCTCGATGCCCATCAGGGCTGGCGCACGGTCAAGGTCACCGAACGCCGCGCAGCGACCGATTTCGCCGCCTGCATGCGGGATCTCGGTGACATGCACGTCCCCGAAGCCGACAGGATCAGGGTCGTCCTTGACAACCTCTCGACCCACACGCCGGCCGTACTCTGCACCGCTCTGCCGGCCGAGGAAGCACGGCGCATGCTGCGCCGGGTCGAGTTCCATTACACGCCGAAGCACGCCAGCTGGCTCAACATGGTCGAAATTGAAATCGGGGTCTTGCAACGCCAGTGTCTCAACCGCCGCATCCCGGACCGGGGAACGCTCGAAGCCGAGATCGCGGCGTGGGAAAAGCAGAGGAACGAAAGCCAGGCACGCATCAACTGGATGTTCACGACCGACAAGGCCCGGGACAAATTGGCGAAAGCCTACCCCAAACCCGATGCTTCAAAACCATCGATCAAAGAGTCAAAATCTCTGTGACAAGACACTAGCTGTTGAACTTGCGGGTGGAAGTCCCGCCGGCGCAATTCTCAGTTTGGCGCCGTAGCATGTCCCACTGGTACCGGGGCGTCCCTGTATCAGCGAGCTGGGAAGTAAGAAGCTGTCGTAGGCTAAATGCTGAGCGTCTTCACGCAAGTCAATGGTGCCTCGATCACGCAATCTGGCGGACATCGGCCTGCGACGTCGGCTCGCGGTACGATGCCTGAGCATCCGTGTGGCACATCATGTTCAATTTTGCGGCAATGCCGCATTCTTGTCCTGATGGCATTACAGCTTTGCCGAAAAAAGAAATCCTGCACACCGTGACCTGAGCAACAACTTTCCTGATGCGGGCAAAGCGTCGCGGGCTCCCTGAAGAAGACATGGAAAGCATCGTGAATGCGCTCGCCGAAGATCCCTTGGCCGGTGCCATTGTGCCAGGTACCGGCGGGACGCGAAAATTGCGCCATCCGAGTAGTGGAGGTGGAAGGAGTGGTGGATATCGAACCATCCCACACTGTTTCGGCGGTGATGACGTGCCTGTCTTTCTTTTGGCTGTTTACGGCAAGGGCGCAAAGGCGAACCACACCAAATCAAAACGGAACGAGTTGGCCGGGTGCACGACAAAATTGTGACGATTTGTCCGAGCGTCCTGCGATGAGTTGATTTTTGTCTCCGTGTCTGGTATATGTGTTCTACCAGTTGCCGCGCCCCGGCTTCCGGGCCACACTCCAGACCCACGGAGGCGATCATGCCGGACATCGATGAATTGAAACGTTCCAGGGACGAGGCACAGGCCCGCTTCGCCACCCTCGGCGACCTGCGTCCCGGCACGCTGCACGAAAACTACCGCAAGTGCGGCAAGCCCAACTGCCACTGCGCCGGCGACGACAGCCCGGGGCACGGTCCGAGCTATGTGCTCAGCCGCTCGATCCGCGGGGACACCCGCTCGATCCGCATTCCGCCCGAGGAGTATGAGCGGACCCGGCGCCTTGTCGACGAGCACGAGCGCTTTCTCGACATCTCGGCGCACTATCTGGAGGCCAGCGAGGCGCTTGCCGATGCGGTGCGTGCCGAAGGGCGGGAGACGGACGGGGACGACAGCCCCGAAAAAGGGGGCTCTGCGCACAGGCGGTCGCGGCGGAAGTCTCGAAGGACATCGAGCGCCTGACCGGCGGCCCGGTCGACGGGCTGGATTTCGAGGTGCTGGAGCGTGAGGTGCGCAAGACCGCGATCTCGGCCGCGGCCGCGGTGGTTGCCGCGAGGCTGAACGCCGACCTGTCGGACGGGGAGGCCGCGGAGTTGCCGTGCGCCTGTGGCGCCGACGCCCGCAATGTCGGGCGGCGGCCCCGGACCTTCACCACGGCACTTGGCCCCCTGACCCTGGAGCGGGCGTGGTATCATTGCTCTTCCTGCGCGCACGGCTTCAGCCCGCGTGACCGCGCCCTCGCCCTGGATGGCACGTCGTTGTCTCCCGCGGTCACGCGCATGGTCGGGGTCACCGCTGCCGAGCTCAGTTTCGAGAAGAGCAGCACGATCTTGCGGGAACTGGCCGGCCTCGAGGTCATTCCCAGGCAGGTGGAACGCCATGCCGAGGCGCTGGGACGCGCGATCGCGCGCGATGAACGGGACATCATCGAGCCGGAGCCACCGGGAGCCCCCACGCTCTACCTCGGCCTTGACGGCACCGGGGTCCCGGTGCGCACGTCGGAGACCGAGGGCCGTGCCGGCAAGCAGCCTGACGGCTCGGCCAGGACCCGCGAGGTGAAGCTTGCCACCATATGGTCCGCCGAGAGCCGCGACACCGAGGGCCGGCCGGTTCGCGATACCGGATCCGTCACCTTCAATGCCGCCATCGAAACGATCGCGACCCGCGATACGGACACGGAACCGGCTCCCTTTGCCAAACGGGTCGTGCGTGAGATGGAGCGGCGCGACTTTTTCGCTGTCGACCGCCGGGTGGTGCTCGGCGATGGCGCTCCCTGGATATGGAACTTCGCCGACGAGCATGTGCCTGACGCCATCCAGATCGTGGATGTCTTCCATGCCAAACAGCATGTGTTCGATGTTGCCAGGGCTCTCTACGGAAAGGGGAGTGATCTCGCGGCACAGTGGGGCAAGACGCGACGCGACGAACTCGACCAGGGGCGCCTCGATCTCGTCATCGCCGCGATGCGCAAACACGCGAGCCGCTGTGACGAGGCGGCGCGGAACATCGCGTACTTCCAGACCAATCGCGCGCGCATGGACTATCCCCGGTTCCGGGAACTGGGGCTGTGCGTGTCGACCGGTGTTGTCGAGGGCGGTTGCAAATCACTGATCGGCGGACGGTTGAAACGGGGCGGGATGCACTGGAGCGTCAGTGGCGCCAATGCCATCATCGCGCTCCGGTGCGCGGTTCACAGCAACCGCTTCGACGACTACTGGGAGCGGCGGACCGGCTGATTCCAATCCAAAATCACAAAATTGTCGTGCACCCGAGTTGGCCAGGCTGCTGCCGAACAACGCAGACGCTTGCGGTGCAAATGCGCGGCCTTTGACAGACAAGTTGCGCGCAAAGACAATGAAGGAGCCCGGAATGAGATTTGGCAAGGAACTGATCCAAAGTGCGGAAGACACCCTTGCCATTGCAAAGAGCGAAATGGACCCTGCTGGCGTGTCCATTCCAGAAACGGTGGATGCAGCGGCGATCCGCAAGAAACGGAAACTATCTCAGGCGGCATTAGCCGAACGGTATGGCCTGCCGTTTGCGAGTTTGCGCGATTGGGAACGGGGGTGGCGTTCACCGGATCGGGCCGCAATGGTTCTTCAGGCACTGATCGAGCGCGATCCAAGGATGGTGGCTGACGCCTTGGCTGCGTCCTGACGTCGACGGCCGAGACTGCCGAGGCGGGTCAACGGTTTTCCCGACCGCGTCTGGAAGTGATCGCCCGGTTCGGAGCTTTGCCCCCGCCGGCCGGCCCCGTACTGTTCGCGCGGAACCGCGTTCGCCGGGCGCCAGTCGGCAACCGATCCGCGGCCGATGACCGGGATCACTTGAACAACCGATTCCACAGGGAGATCGCAAGGTTGAGCACGGCCTTGCCGACGCGGTTTCTCTTGCGCACAAAGGCCGCCGCGTCGGCAATGGGCAGGCGATGAACGCCACGGTTCAGGCCGTGCAAACGGCAGTCCACGAAGATCCGGTATTGCCTGGTCGATCCGGCCTCGCTCACAAGTTCGCTCTTCGGCCCCCAATCGCGTTCACCCGGCAAATATTCCGCCTGAAGCTCGTGATACTGCCGCTTCGCATCCCCGGAGATCACCAGTCGTTCCACGGACCGCACACGTTGTCTTATGCGGCCTTCCTCATGTGCCCGGAACTTGGCAATCACGCCGCGGTGGTTGCCGTCGAATGTGTACAGTTCACCGTTGATTTCCTCCAAGTGCCACTGATCCTTGTCCGCCACATGGCCTTTCGGATCGTCATAATACTCCGGGTTGGTTTCCAGAGCATCGAGCATCATCTCGATTCGCTTCCCGTAGGCCAGGAATTCGCGCCAGGTCATCCCCCGTCCGTATCTGGCATGACGCGTTCCCACGATCTTGCGTGGATCTATAACGCAGTCTTCGATCCGTGTTCTCCGGATGGTGAATTTCGCGATATCTTGGCACGGGCTCGGCCGGATTTTCTCATCGGCCCATGGTCCGGCTTCCTTCAGCCATTTCCGGCCGGTCGGGGACTTTACACGTTGTTCCAGGTCTTCCATGGAAATTTCAATTGTCGGATACCGCAAAGTCCATTCGTTTTTCCAGTTCACGTCGCGCCGCCGGTAACAACTGCCTGAACAAGACGCTTGGGAGTTGTCGGAATACCGATGTCGGCCTCCAGTTCTTCCCTGGCCAGCTGGTATCGTTCAGTCAGGTCATTTTTCCCTGTCGATCGGAAACTTGGAGAGTACATCTCCTGCACCTTCGAACCGCGCCATGCGCTCGCAAAGATCGGTGATATCACGATGCAGAGTTCGGTTCACGTTCCAAAGGAAGGCGGAAAGCGAGTATCCCGACGATACCGGCTAATGTCATCCGGTCCGCAGGGATCGCCTCCATGCCGTATCACCAAAAAAAACAGGTGCCAAACCGGTAACCTGTTGCGCGATTCCACGCAATTTCACAATCTGATTCGGCGACCTTCACACGGTCCCGCTCTGTCGGGTCACCCGCTGAATGTCACGGCCGGTCCGGCGAATTGGCGGGTTTTCGCTTTGAACCGTGTGACGTTGGAACGGCGCCACGCCAGCCGTAGCCAGCCCGCGCCAAGAAACAGCAGCTTGACAGTGTTGTTGACCGGACAGGGGGCTACTTGAAAAGCCCTCCTTGGGGACGAACCCTTGTCCCAGAAACACTGAAAAAAAACTGTCGGCTCGGAACGTGGGACGAACCCGGGTCGATTCCGGGGGCAGGAGTTAAGCACGTGAAGCCGCTCACGTCACGGGTGTAGCACCGTTGGCTGCCCGGCGTGCGGCTCGAGCGAGCCTATCAGCGCCTTTTTCTCGTAGAAGTGAAGCGCCGACGTAGTGAGCCCCGTCCGGCGGGCAACGTCGCCGATCGAGAGGGTAAATTCCTGAGGCCGTCGGGTGTTCATGGTCTTGACTTGAAGCTTACTTGAAGTCCCAACATGGCTCCCGGACGCAGTTCAACACACGTTGGCAGCCAGGAGATTCCTCATGCAGGAACACGAACAGCAGAGCACGCCCGGAGCGCCGGACTTGCCGCCCGTCGGCTGGCGCGAGGTTCTCACGCGCGAGCACCTGCCCCGGCTCCTCGTGCTGTGCCTGGCGATCTGGCTGCATGCCGCCAACACGATGCTGGCGGCGACGACGATGCCGGAGGCGGTGGGTGACATCGGCGGCGTGCGGCTCATCAGTTGGGCGTTCGCCCTCTACCTGATGGGTTCGATCGTAGCCGCGACCGCAGTGAGCGCGTACGTGGCGAGCGCGGGCCTGCGCCGGACCATGCTGGTTTCGACCGTGATCTACACCTTCGGGTGCGTGATCTGCGCCGCTGCTCCGGCGATGCCGGTACTACTCGCGGGGCGCACGGTGCAGGGGCTCGGCGGCGGTGCGCTCGTCGCGCTGGTCTTCATCGCCCAGGATCGCTTCTTCCCGAATCGACTTGTGCCGCGGACCGTCGCGTGCCTTTCGCTGGTGTGGATGGCCGCGGCCCTGTGCGGGCCGCTCATCGGCGGTGGGTTCGCCACCGCCGGCCTGTGGCGCTTCGCCTTCTGGTCGTTCGCGTTGCAGGGCCTGGTGCTTGCGGCGGCGTTGCATCCGCTGCTCGCGCGAGCGGGAACCGAAGTGGCCTCGCAGGCGCGGCGAATCCCGGTCGCGCGGCTGGCGTTCGTCGCCGGAGCGATCCTCACGATCTCGTTCGCCGGCGCGGTCCGCTCGACAGCAGCTTCGGCCGTGCTCCTGCTGGCGGGATGCATGTGCCTGTGGATGTTCACCGCGCACGATTCCGCCGCCTCCCGCCACTCAAGGTTGCTTCCCGGCCATGCGACCGATCTCGCCCATCCGGTTGGCTGTGGCATTGCGATGACGTTCATACTCTGCCTCTGCATGATGTCGTTCACTGTGTACGGCCCGATTTTGTTGATCCGGCTGTATGCCTTGACGCCGCTTGAGGCCGGCTTCGTAATTGTGACCGAGTCGCTCGGATGGAGCGCTGGCGCGTTCTTCCTGTCCGGGCTTGCCCCGGCACAGGAGAGCCGGCTGATTCGGCTCGGCAGCGCCATGCTGCTGGCAAGCATCACGATGCAGGCATGGTTCGTGCCTCACGGCCCGCTGTGGCTCGTCGTCGTCTCGGCGTTCATTGGCAACGCCGGCATCGGCATGATTTGGGGCTACATCGTCAAGATCGTGATCGCGAATGCCGGGCGCGAGGATCGGGACCGGGCCGGCGCGCTTCTGCCGAGCGCGCAGCAGACCGCTTTCGCGTTTGGCGCCGCCCTGAGCGGGGTCATTGCCAACGGGCTCGGCTTCGATCAGATGACGCAGCCCGAGGAATTCAAGACGGCGGCGTTTTGGGTGTTTGCAGGGTTCGTGCCGCCGGCCTTGCTTGGATGTTTGATTGCGTGGCGCTTCAGTAACCTGATCGCAGGCAATCGCCATCACCATGGTTTCGATAGCATTCCATGAGCTACGATCCTGCCCCGGAATCGACCCGAGGTGGCGGAGTCAATGGGGTTCGCGCTGCGCACTCAGACGGAATCGGACCTGGAGGCGGCCCGCTGGGACCTGCTGGCCCGGGAGGACCCACGGGAGAGACGCAGGTTCCGGCCGTTCTGGATCGAAGAGAAGTGGCGAAACCGAGGCCGGGGAGCGGGGAGATTCGGCGGACCAGATTGGGATGATGGCGCGCGCGACACCCTTGACAACGATGAAGCCGACAGCGTGCCTGTCCCCGGAACGGAACCACTCGCCCTCGTCGACGATTCTCTGGACAAGTGCGTCGTCTTCCGCAGTGACTTCCGGGCGCCCGACGTCGCGATCATGCCTGCGCCTGCGCCCCGCCCCTACCAGCGAATCATGCCCGTCAGCGCGATGCCATGCCTTGGCGGTTCGTTGCCGTTGGCGGGCTCACTGCGGGTCACATCGAGACTGGCATCGATGTCCAGTTCGGCGTTGGCCTCCGGGGTCAGGTGCCAGCCGACGCGGACATCCCGCCCGCCGCCGTCCAACAGCCCCAACCCGACGTTCGGCGTGCCGGTGAAGCGGTCGCCGAACAGGCCGTAGCCGTAGCCGACGCGCAGGTCGAGGGCCCCCCGCTCCGCTCCAGCACCCGGCCCGCCCTTCGGCATCTCGTCGTGCCACAGCGCGTCGGCCCCGCCCGTGCCGGCGCCCCAGCGCGGCGTGAGCGACAGCGACAGCCCACGCCCGCGTTCCCCCGGGAGCATCCGCGCCGTCAGGCTCACGCCGCGTTCCTCCGTGCCCCCCTTCGTGTGCGCCGCCAGCCAGCGGCCGCGCAACTCGATGTCGAGGCCGGGCGCACCATGGCGCAGCCCGCCCGCCACCTCCAGCCCGGTCCCGGTCAGCCCGTCACCGCCGTCCTGCCGCGCGGCCAGTTCCAGGAACGGCGTGAACGAACGGCCGCCCTCCTTCTCGAAGCGCCGCGAGCCCTCCAGGCCGAATCGGCCGCGCCAGCTGTCGGCGCGAAGCCCGTCGATCGTCTGCTCGCCCCGCGCGGTCTCCTTCCGGACAAAGCTCGCATCGCCCCGCGCCGCCAGATCGAAACTGGCCAGAGGCTGAAGCTTCCGCTTGAATCCGAGCGAAACCGTCCACATCGTCAGCCTGCTCTTCTCCGCCGGATCGCCGCCGCCCGGGAAGTGGCGCAGACTGCCAGTCCCCGCACCCAGAATGCCACGCAGCTCCAGCCCGTTTTCGAAGGTCCAGCTCCCGTAGGGCCAGAGCGCGCTGAGCACCGTCTCCAGCCGGCCCCGCTCCGCGGGATCGGCCCCGCCCTCGAAGCTGTAGTCCGACTTGCCGGTTCCGTGCGACACCGCGAGACCCGCGACCCAGCTCTTCAGGCGCGTCGGTCCGCGTATCGACCCGCGGGCATCCACGCCCAGCCAACCGGTCAGCGTCTCGCCCCGGTAGTGCATCCCCGGCTCGGGCCGGCCCGCGAAATGCCCGAGATCGCCGCGGCCCCACACCGACCAGCGCGACGCCTTCGCGTTGAAGCCCGGCTCGCCCTCGACCGCGCCCAGCGTCAGCGAGAAGGCGCTCGTGGACAGCAGCGCGTCGGCATCGACGCCCCGGCTCCGTGGCCGGCCGCAGCCTTCGGCACCGTTGCCGCCCCGCCCGATACCGTCGGCCCCGAACCCTGTGACCGGGCAAGCCGCACTGTCCCGCCACCCCGCGGCCGCTCCAGACGCGGCGAACGGCACGGACTCACCGGCCAGGATCAGGTCGGTCTCCGGGACCGCTCCGCCCAGCCGGACCCCGATCGTGTCGAGCGCGGACGCCACCGTGCGCGTCGCCAGCGCCGCCACCGTGCGTGTCACCGCCCGCCTCTGCATCTCCGGCGCCGCACCGACCTGCACCGTGAAGGTCAGTTGCGCGGCATCGGCGGTCGTGACGTTGTCGTCCCCGTCATGGGCCCAGTAGGTGAAGGTCCAGCGCCCCCTCTCCACATCCGGCGTGCCCGAGAGCGTCCGCGTCGCCGCGTCGAGGGACAGTCCCGCGAGGCCCGTCGGCTCCGAGCTCAGCCCGTAGGTGTAGGGGCCGCCGTTGCCGCCGGTCGCCTCGGGCAGCACGACCGGCGTCATCGCCGCGCCCGGCTCCAGCCGCAGCGCCGGCACGCTGCCTGTGAAGATCGGCGGCACGTCGTTCACCGTCACCGTCACGTCGTCGGTGTCCGTGGCCCCGAGGTTGTCGGTGACCGTCAGCCGGAAGACCAGCGGCCCGGCCGTGTCGGGCGCGGTGAAGGAGGCCTGCGCCGTGTTGGCGTTCTGCAGAGTCACCGACGTGCCCGAGACCTGGCTCCAGGCGTAGCCCTGGATCGTGCCGTCGGAGTCCGTGCCCGAGCCGCTCAGCGTCACCGTCGCGCCGGGATCGGCCGTGCGGTCGGCGCCCGCCTGCGCCGTCGGGGCGATCGTGGTTACCACGGCGATGTCGAAGCTGTCGCTGACCGAATGGGTGCCGTCGGTCGCGGTCACCTTGACCGACACCGTGCCGACATTCGCCGCCTGCGGCGTGCCCGAGAAGGTGCGGGTGTCCGCCGCGAAGCTCAGCCAGTCCGGCAGCGCCGTGCCGTCCCCCTGCGTCGCCGTGTAGGTCAGGGTGTCGCCGTCGGCGTCGTTGAAGGTGTTGGCCGCGAACTGGAAGCTGAAGGCCGCGTTCACCGTCGCCGTCTGGTCCGGGATGGCGTTCGCGACCGTCGGTGCGTTCGATACCGCGATGTCGAAGGTGTCGCTGACCGAAAGCGCGCTGTCGCTGGCGGTCACCTTGACGGACACCGTACCGGCATTCGCTGCGGTCGGCGTGCCCGAGAAGGTGCGGGTGCCCGCGTCGAAGCTCAGCCAGCCCGGCAGCGCGCTGTCGTCCCCCTGCGTCGCCGTGTAGGTCAGGGTGTCGCCGTCGGGGTCGTTGAAGGTGTTGGCCGGGAACTGGTAGCTGAAGGCCGTGCCCACCACAGCCGTCGTGTCCGGAATCGGGTTCGCCACCGTCGGTCCGGTTCCGACGGCCCGGTCGGTGAAGGCGACAGCCATCGGGGCACTCGCCCGCGAATCCGTCGTCATGGAGTCCTCGTCGGGGGTGTAGCTGACGGTGACCGTCTGGCCGGCGGCCGGGGCCGCGGCGAGGGTCAGGGTGACGGTCCTGCCGCTCACCGCGACCGGGTTGGTGGCCGCCAGGGCCACCGCGGTCCCACCCACCTTGACCTCGAACTCGTCCGCGCCCGGCGTGCCGCCAATCGCGTTGCCGTCCAGGGCGATTGCCAGGGTCGTGCCGCTCACCCCGGCGCTTGAGAACGATGGACAGCCGGCAGTGGGAAGTCCCACATTGAACACTCCCGTGACCGAAACCGACGCGCCGTCGGGGTCGGTCGCGGTAACGGTCAAGGTCACTTCCAGATTGCTGGTCACCGGCGGCGAGAGGTTTGCCAGTGCGCAGGTCGACCTTGCCATGAAAAAGACATGACCATGAATCCACGTTAATTCGCCGGGTACGTATACGTCGTCGCGGTTCAAGCTTAATTTGAAGGTCAGCGGGTCGCCGTCCGCGTCACTGAAATCGCCATCGTCCACTGGCAGGCTGGAAAGACTTAGGACAGGGGCATTGACGGTGCCCGGATCATCGCCGCCGAAGGTCGGGGCGCTGTTCGTCGGCGCGGTGGAGCCTCCGTTCACCAGGTGACCCGACTGCGCGCCCAGTCCCGTGTGCGTCACCGACGCATCGATGCTCCCGTCGGCGGCGCTTTTCAGGGTCGCACCGTTGCGCAGCAGCGCCAGCTTGCCCGCGCTGTTCGGTACCACCGCCACACCATCGGTGTCCGCGTCGGCGGCCACCACCGCATATCGGAAGCGCAGCGTCTTCGCCGTGCCGCTGGTCGCCCCGCCCGTCACCAACTCCGCCCGCCGGTTGGTACTGCCGATCTGCAGCCGCACCCCGATGCCCGCATTCGTCGCCGAGGTGTCCCAGGTCACGGCATGGTCCCAGGTCACGTCCACCACGATGTTCTGGCCGGCGCCGTAGGTCTCCTTCGTCCCGTCGTTGTTCGCGTCCAGGCGCGGCTTCGAGACGATGGCCACCGACGAGATCGCGGGCGTGATTTTGGCGTAGCCGTGGATGGCGATCATCCAGGATGTGGAGGACGTGCTGCTCCAGGTTGGACTTCCAGCTCCGTTGTAAAACAGGCTTCCGTCGCCGATGCTCCAGCCCGCCGCCGCGCCCGCATCCTCGCTGTCCGAGTTCGTTCGGCGGTAATGGTGGATTAAAGCGGTGTCCGTTGATTCGAGCACCACGAAATACGTGGTACTGGCGTCCAGGTCGATGCCCGTGGTCGAACCGGTAAAAATACCTGAGTGGCTGGAAAGCGTCAGCGCACCCAGGCTGCCGCCCGGCTTGTTGTCCGCATTCGACGACTCGATGCGCATCTGCGTTTTGGTGGTATCGACGGCGCCGGCACCATCAAACGTCACGCTGGTCAGCTTGTAGCCCGCGGCGTTGCTGCCTGTCGTGAACGACTGCGCGCGATCGATGTTAAAATTGGAAGTATCGTTAACAATTTGCCCGGTGTTTCTCACCAGCGTGACCGAGGTCTGCGCCTGCGCCGTCCCGGCGGCGAGCAGCAGGGCAAAGGCAGCGATGAGCACGCAGGCAGCCGCGCGCCACGCGCCGAGGGACCGGACAGGGGAAGCGGGCGGGGAAGGACAACACCCGTCCCCGCAGGGCAGGCATACAGGCCACGCCTGGCTCGGCCGACAGGATGCGGAAGGTGCTGATGGCGGGGACGACCCGCCGGAGGTACTACCTAGACCGGAGCGGACACACGGGGGGCGCTCGGCGCTCGGCGCTCGGCGCTCGGCGCTCGGCGCTCGGCGCTCGGCGCTCGGCGCTCGGCGCTCGGCGCTCGGCGCTCGGCGCTCGGCGCTCTTAATAATGCGATTCCGCCGTGTCAAGCTGTTTTCGCACTCCCGCTCCAATGCTATGGGTCCCCTCCCGACGGACAACGCACACGTTTCACGCCACTCCCGCGGCGCGGTGACGCACGGAACGGATTCTACCCAAAAGCTTGCCGAATGGTATGCGCTTAGTGTAAAATAATCATGAAATTGTTGTCGATCTTAGTATTAATATCGTGAATATTGCCAAGAATTCCGCACCACGACCGTCGAGGGCAACCGGACCAACCGCGAATCGGGTGGCTTTTTCGGGCGGCATCGCGCGCCGGCCAGTAAGCGGGGAAACGTGCGTGACCGCGTTCGGAAAGACCGACGGGTTTCGCCCCACTCTGTCGGCAGCGTCCGGATCCGCGCATATTTCGCCTTTCGATGTACAGTGATCCGTATACCTGGAGACAGCGCCGTGTCTCCCGCGCGCCGGCGACATCATCAGCACCTTGCCCCTGATTCCCGTTTCCATCCAGTAGGTGCCGACGGCCTTGGCCATGTACCAGGGGCCACGGACATTGGCGTCCATCACCGCATGCCAGTCTTCGAGGTCGCGATCCGGTTAGGACCTCGCCCTGTTGGACCCGTTACCGACGCGCTCCCGGCGCGGGCCGAACTTTGACGGTGTCTTCTGCCGAGGAAAGACGTGGTCCCATGCCGTGCCGGGCTCGCGCGCTCGGCCGTCAGGTTGACGTGACCAGGTCGAAGCCTTCATCCAGCCATCCTGTCACACCACCGATCATCATCTTCACCGGCAGCCCGAGACGCGCCAGTCGAACGGCCGCCTTGTTGGCGCCGTTGCAGTGAGGCCCGGCACAGTACACGACGAATGTCTTGTCCCGTGGGTACCGCGACATGCGCTCGGATGTCATGTCTCCGTGCGGGATGTTGATTGCGCCGTCTACGTGGCCGTTTGCGTACGCGCTCGGGCCTCTGACATCGACGACGATGAAATCCGGATCCGGGCACTTCATGCTCTCGTGCACGTCCCAGCAGTCCGTCTCGAAGGAAAGTATACTCGTGAAGTGACGCAGTGCGACATCATGTGGCGCAGCAGGTGTTTCGGTGACGCGTGTATGCATGTTCCGGCAGCTCCTGATTGACGAGGGCCCCTGTATTACCGGCGACCGGGTCGTGGGAACAGTGGCGTAACTGACAAAGATCGGTAAGATCTCGCCAAATGGCTGGCCATGCAGAATCATCGGGAGCGCTCGGCCCGGGCCTGGTGGCCGTGGTCGCATATGACCGTCTGTGCACGTTCGAGTTCGGCATCGCTGTCGAGGTGTTCGGTTTGCCGCGTCCCGAGTTCGACTTCACATGGTATGACTTCCGTGTCGTGTCAGCAGATGGCGCAAGGGTGCGTGCCGCTGGCGGAATCGTCGTCGAGGCGTCGCCCGACCTGTCGATTCTCGAAAGTGCCCGTACGATTGTCGTGCCCGGCTGGCGTGACCGCGGCATGCGGCCACCGGACCTGCTGCTGGAGTCTATCTCCCGCGCATCCGAAAGAGGTGCGCGTTGCCTGTCGATCTGTTCCGGCGCGTTCGTTCTGGCTGCAGCCGGACTTCTCGATGGCAGACGTGCGACCACGCATTGGCGGCATGTGCCCGATTTCAAGCAAATGTATCCAGGCATTCAGGTGGAGGAAGATGTTCTCTACGTGGACGAAGGAAACGTTATCACCTCGGCCGGAAGTGCGGCCGGAATCGATGCATGCATTCACCTGGTGCGCCGTGACTTCGGGGGCAAGATAGCCAACAGCGTGGCGCGCCGGCTTATCCTGCCTCCTCATCGCGACGGCGGTCAGGCACAGTTCGTTGCTGCACCGGTACAGGAGCGTCCAGGCCGAACGGTGAGCGAAGTACTGGACTGGGCACGAGAACGCCTCGATCAACCCCTGGAGGTCAAACACCTCGCCGACAGAGCCGCAATGAGCGAACGAACGCTGCTGCGCAGGTTTCGGGAGAGTCTCGGCCTTGCGCCCGGCGAATGGCTGCAGCGCGAACGCATGTACCGGGCTCGCGAGTTCCTCGAATCGTGCGATGACGGTCTCGACGCCGTGGCAGAGAATTGCGGCTACCGTTCGCTTGAGGCATTCCGCGCCGCCTTCAAACGAATTGTCGGCACCCCTCCTGCCGCCTACCGGAAAAGCTTCCGGCGCAAGAGCCGCTTCGCGTCCTCCTCCTCGACACTCGGAACCCGGACAGGCGCCAGCGCATCACGGTCGCCACCGTCCCAGGCCCTGACCGCCCGAACCATTTTCCGCGCATCGATCCGGTCAGTCTTCGCTTTCTTCTTCTTGCGCACCACTTCCAGGCTCGCGGGATCGCAGATCACCACCTCGAGGTCTTCGCCCTCGAGACGCCGCGCCAGCCAGAAACCCTCGTAGCCGGCCTCATAGGTCAGCACGACACGCACCGAACCAGAGGCCACCGCGCACCGTGCACGGCCGATCTTCTCCGGGAGCCCGTTCACATCCTGCGGCGACAGTTTGTGCAGGCCGGTCCGCGACGCATCTCCCGGATCGCCCAGCCCCAGGATCCAGCTCCGGTTGCTGACTTCCAGTGCCGCGTAGATCGTGGTAGTCTCCTCTTCGGAGTGAGTGATCGTGTTCCCAACGGAATGTGTCATCGGTTGCTCCTCTTTTTCCAGGCAAGGAGCTTCGCATCCAGGGCTCAGCTCCTTGCCTCCCTCACGACAGTCTCGATCAAATCGAAGATCCCAGCCAGCCACAACCAGGGTCATGGTACAGGCACGACCTGGATGTCGGGCATCCGGAACTCACTGCTGTAGATTACGCAGTGATCCAGCGCATCGTCGACGAGGGCGAGTGGTTCCACAGCCAGAAGGAGACGCATGCCCTGAGATATCTGGAAGTCGGTGATGCCGTCTGGAAGGTCGCCATCAAGCGGACGTTAGACCGATCCGCTACGTATATGCAGAGCTTGCACAGGGTCGAGCCTCGCAAGATCGTGGCCGCGAGACGTAACCTGAAACCCGTCGCATCAGATGGGTAGTGGCGCCGTGCGGGCCGGCACCCCCGCGCTCGCCCGAAGGCATGAGGCGAAACCGAGAATGACTCCAGCGCCACCGTTCTGATAGCCGTCGACCGGACGGATTTCAAGACGACTTTTTTTTCGGGCCATAAACGCCTCTTAAACCCCTCACAAAATCGCCGTTTCTGAAGGGGTTTTGCGCCGAACCCTCCTCACATTTTGCAAAACTTTTTTTTGCCGCCGCGGTCATTTTTTGGCCTCTTCGGCCTCGCGTCTTACCCCGCGATGCCCTTGTTTCCTTTACATCGCGCCCGATTCTGCCGAATTTCACCAACGTACCAGTCAATTTCAGCCAAGAACGGGTCCAGGATCTCGTTTCCGGTTGGTGTGGAATCGACCAGAATCAAATGTGCCGTGTCGGTGTCGATGCGCAGCTTGAGAGCCAAATCCATCAGCACTGCGCCAGCGAACGCACACCGCCTGGTCAGGTCGGGGACTGCGGTCAGCCCGCCAGTGCTCTTGTCCAGCAGCAGAAGCAGCAGTTCTTCTGCAAACGTAAGTGCCTGCCCATTGAGCGGACGGTCATCTGTATTGAAATAGGAGGGTCCGGGCGCCATAGTAGGCAGAGATTACTGCACAACAATATTGAAGCAAGATACCAACACATTTCGTGACAACGTGAAACGGCACCAAAACAAGCTCCGGGACCTGTACGATGCGACATGGCGGGCGGTTGCCGAACGGACCGACAGACGCGGCGGACGCAAGGTGGCGATCCCCGAACTTGTGGTCTGCGATCCTACCGAGGAGGACGCGCGCCACGGCCATGACTTTCCGGTTCTGGGCCAACTCCAGGAAGCCCTCGCGCTGGCGCGGTCCGGTCCACTTTCCCACCTCGCCGGGAGTTTCGGAACCGTCCTCGGCGACCTCGCTTGGTCGCAGAATGCCAGCTACGACGAGACGAACGCTGGCAGAGCCTTTCTGGATGGCTATGCCTATGCGCAGCTCTCCGGACCGGCGGGACCGATCGCATGCGAAGCGCCGCGCGGCGGGTTCCTGCTCTTGGGCGCCGGCGTGCACTATCCCGGCCACAGCCACGCCCCGAGTGAAGTCTACCTCGTCCTCACACCGGGCGCGCGATGGCGGCTCGACCACGGCGACTGGTTCGATGTGGAGGCCGGCGATCTGGTCGTCCACGACCGCTGGATGGTGCACGCCATGCAGGCGGGCGACCGGCCGCTCCTGGCCTTCGCGGGCTGGCTCGAACCGGGTCGGCGCGGTGCCATCCGCTGGGCGCCTGACGCCTGACCGGGGCCGGGTCGCGAGGAGCGGAGGGATCGTACCGAACCCCGGCCTGAACGGATTGTCGGGCAAGTGCTGAAGAACTGTCGAGTTCCTCGCAGCAGGCGTCGTGCAGCGTCCGGGCCAGTGCTAAAGGCGTGTCCGGTTCGCTACCTCCGCAAGATGAGAACGGGAAAAAGTCAAGCGGGCCAGTCGGGTTTGCGAAGCGTTGCAAGGAAGCCGTCATGAATCAACAGGCAGACTTCGAGCAAGACCTTACGCTTCTATTGAAAACAGCTCTGCATCAGGCCACCTTTCTCGTCCCGGGCTCGTTCAGCTCTGGAGAACCCGAACGACAATGGAGTGGAAGCGAATTGCGCAGGCTCTTCCATGCAAACTCAGGATACGTTCGCATGCAGCTGTCAGGGCACAGGCACAAGTGCCAGCCAAGCTACTCGATGAACTGGCTACTGCGCTCCGCGAGTACTTGAGGAGCTACATTCTGGACGACCGCATAGGCAATGGCCTCGTGCATATGATGGGCGGCGTCAATCTGCCCTCGATTCCAGATTATGCCGAATATCTCCTTCGGGCTTCGGCCTTTCTCGGGCCTGAAAGGATAGCGCACTTGCTCGTTGGCTGGGCTAAGGGAAAGCCTCTCCCTAAGATACCTGCACGATCCTTTCCGGGCTTGTTGTCGAAGTGCCGATGTCCATGGACGGGGGCATCCGATTGTCGGCGGTTTTTTCAAAGCGCGTGATTTTGGCGGTAAACCGCGCTTTTGAGGTTGATTGAGGCCTTTTTGAGTGCGTGCTTGTGGTCTGTGCGTTTCGCTGGTTTGCGGTATTTGCTGGAAATTTAGGTGGCGCGCGAGCGCATTTTCTTCCCATTGTGGTGGTTCATCGGGAGCATTTTGCCTGTTGTTCGGGGTGCAGAACCGCGTGTTTGCATTTCCGGGCATCCGGCAAGATCCGCCGCAACGGGATCGATTCCCAGAGCAAACGGGACGGCAACCAGCCCGTCCGCGACAAGACCCCGCGATGGCGGTTCCCGGTTCCCACATGCGCGCATCGACGGAACCGGTTCCCGGAACCGCTCAACGCACCTCGGCACTGCCAACTCGACAAGCGGGTACCACCAGGACCGGGATTGACCGGCTATCAACTACCGTGCGCACTCCTGGACTGCCCGGTCGGTGTTGACGATGTCGTTCCAGTCGGTGTTTTCGGGCGGGCGGTGTCTGTGGAAGGCGACGTGGGTCGGGAGGTGCACCTTTTCGCGCAGGGTCTCGGCCTGGCGTTCTCCGGCCTCGTCGTGATCCTGCGCCAGGATGACGGTCTTGAGGTTAGGGAGGCGATGTGCGGCGCGGGTGATCTGTCTGCACTGTCGTGACGACGGCGCGCCGGCGGTGGAGAGGAAGGCCTGACGGGTCGGACACTGGTTGATCTGTGCGAGGCTGAGGGCGTTGACGGCGCCTTCGGTGATGACGAGGGCGTTGAGGTTTTCGGCGTCGGCGCAGAGGGCAAACAGGCTGCGCGTTCCGCCGGTTGCGAAGCGCCGCACCCCGTCCGGCGGGCCGATTTCGAAGCCGGTCAGCGTGCGGTGTTGATCGCGGTGGGCGAACAGGACCCGGCCCTTGCGGTCGCATCGGATCAGCGGGCGATAGGTGTCGAGTGTTTCCCGGGTGATCCCGCGTCCGATGAGCCATTTCGGTGCGGGGTGCGGCGTTGCCTGGTGCCAGAGGGCGCGGAAGTCGGTCGCGGCGTGTGCGGGACCTCCGAACCTGTCACGGATGTCGGCGAAGGAGAGGCCGCGCCGGAGCATGAAGTCGATTGCGGTTCCGTTGTCGTCGCTGTCGCGTGTGTTGAAGTAGACCCAGTGGCCATTGTCGCGGCGCCTGGTGACGAGCTTGGGCAGGCCGGGCGCGCGCAGCACGGGGTTTGCGCTGCTCGAGGCTTCGGGGTCGCGGACATATCCCCATGCTGCGGCGATGGTCGCGAACGGCATGCGCTTGATGGCGTCGAAGTCGACGCGGTATGGCCTATTCCGTTTCACGCCTGATGCGCCAGGAGTCGCTGTCGATGGTGATGAGTGTGGCGTTGTGGACCAGGCGGTCGACGGTTCCTGCGATACCCGACGCGCTCGGGAAGACGCGGTCCCACTGGGCGAAGCCGAGGGAGGTGGTGACCAGTGTCGAGCGGTGCCGGTAGCGCCGCGAGACGATGGCGTAGAGGATGTCGGCATGGCGGCTTTCGAGCGTGACGTATCCGATTTCATCGAGGACCAACAGGCGGGGCCGGGCGAGGATTCCCAGGCGGCGGCGCAGTTCGCTCCTCGAGGCGATCTCGGCGAGGGTTTCGAGCAACTCCGTCGCCTTCTCGAAGCGGACGGTATGGCCGTTGAGGAGGGCCTGGTGGGCGGCATTGGCGGCGATCATTGTCTTACCGGTGCCTTGTCCGCCAACGAGCACGGCGTTGTCTGCGTGTTCGATGAAGGCGAGGCTCATCAGCGCCTCGACATTGGCGCGGCTGATCGCGCGCGGCCATGTCCAGTCGAAGTCCGCCAGCGGCTTGAAGGCCGGCAGCCGCGCCTCGGCACGGCGGCGTTCGTAGCTGCGGGTCCTGCGCACCTGTTCTTCGCTGACGATGAGCTCCTCGAGCCAGTCGGCATTGGCGACGTCGTCCCAGCGATCGATCAGGCCATGGAGGCCGAGCGCCCGGGCACGGTCCCTGAGTCCGGTCATGTCGTGTCGTCCTCCTTTTTCGCGGCCGCGGCTCTGTCATAGGCGGCGGGATCGGTTCCCCGCGGGGTCGTGGTGCGGCTGCTGTCGGTGATGCTGACGTTCGGCAGGCCCCGGGCGCGGCGCCGCGTCTCGATGATGCTCCGCACCGTGTTCGGGTGGCACGAGCCCCGCTCCAGCGCGGCGGCAATGGCGCGGTCGAGTTCATCGGCGCCGTGGCTGTCGAGCAGGCGGTTCAGCGTCCGGGCGCATGTGGCGACGTTCAGCTTCCGGCATCCGGCAAGCGTGAGCATCTCCTCTGCCCGCGGCACGGCGCGCAGCAGCATGTCGCGGACACTCATGGACCTGCCGTAGCGCTTGCGGGCGACGAGCGCCTTGACGTGCTCGGGATCGCTGATCTGCTGCTGCCTGCCATAGGCGCGGGCATGGGCCGCGACCTCGCGCACACTGTCGAGGATGCGGACCCCGTAACGGGAGGCGACGAGGGTCAGGCTTGCCGTGGCGTAATCGGGCGGAACGCTGTAATCGTTGGTGTCGAAGCGGGCGTAACAGGTCTTGTCGATCTGCACCGCGCGGACCTCGTCGGTCGGGAATGGCGCGTCCGGCAAGGGGATCAGTTTCTCCCTTTCGCGGGCAAAGGCATCCCGGACCAGCAGGCTGTCGTCGTCCGGCCAGGGACGCCGGGCGGCCCGGCCGAAGCACCACTCCCGGGCCGCGGCGTTGAGTTCGTCGAGCGGGACGGAGATGTCGCGCCCGGCGAAGAAGCTCGTGCGGGCAAAGGCGACCCGGCGTTCCACGCGTCCCTTTTCTTCCGGACTCCGGGGCCAGGCGGCGGTGGGCTTGAAGGCGTAATGGCCCGCCAGGGCGAGCACTGTGGGATGGAAGGTGATGGCGTTGCCGCGCCGCGTGACCACGGCGCTTTTCAGATTGTCGTAGATGAGCCTGCGGGGGACGCCGCCGAACGCTTCGAAGGCCTCGACATGGCCATGGAGGAAGCTGCTCATCCGCGCGTTGTAGAAGAGGCTCAGGAAAGTCTGGCGCGAGTAGCTCAGAGTGACGAGGAGCCCCATCAGCTTGCGCTCCGCCCGACCGATCCGGACACGCCCGAACTCGGCCCAGTCGACCTGGGCCTGCTCGGCGGCGAGGAAGCGGAGCCGCATCGACGGCTCGGGCCTCTTGACCGGCCTGAGACCGAGGGCGCGCAGGGTGTGGCGGAAATGGTCTTCCCCGCCGCGGTAGCCCCGTGCCTCGACCTGCCCGTACAGCGTGCTGGCCGGCAGGTCCGGAGCTTCCTTGAGTTGCTCCTTGATGAACGGGATGAAGGGATCGATCAGTTTTGGCCGCGCCCGGCGCTCCTGTCCCTGCGCGCGCACGGCCCGTGTCACCGTGCTGTGATGGATGCCGAGATGCCTGGCTATGGTTCCGACCGGCCAGCCCTCGGCCCGCGACAGCCGCACGATCGTGGCGCGCATGTCCTCGTCGATCGCCATGAGATCACCTCCGTCATCACCCCGAACGCCGCGCTCAGGGGTCGTGCACCACCACATGGGTGCAGATCCGGCCGCATCCGACACAGCGCAGCGGCGATTCGCGCCGGAATTGCGCCGGAAACACCGCCCTTAGGCGGCGGAGGGGCAGCCCGGAAGTATGGTCCGTAACGGTTTTTTCATCATCGGTGCCGCGCGGCGCAGAAGACACGACAGCGACAGGGGCGATGCCGGCCGTCTCCGGCGCGGCCCGACCCGCAGCACGCGCCCGGTCCGCCTGGCGTACCCGGTAGCGCCGCTGGCGGTCCCGGCCCGTCTCGCGCCCCCTCCCGGTACGCCTGTAACGCCGCCGCGCCTCGCGGCGGTTCTCGATGCGGGACTGTTCGCTGCAGGCCCGGGAACAGTACTGGTGCCCCCGGTCGCACGACGCGCAGATCACAACCTGTCGATGGCACCGGTTGCAGGTGAACAGGCGTCCCGTCTCACACACCCGCCTCTCTCAAGAGCGGGGTAGACCCGGACGGGAAATTGCCTGATAGTACACAGGAGTTCGGTCCCCGTGACCAACTCGTCCAGGTGCGGTGCCGGGGCTCGTTCTGGCTTTGAGCCGGCACCGCGCCGCTCTGTCTTTCGACGCCGATCTAGCACCTGTTCCGGCCCCCGGCCACCGCGTGGCCGCCGCGGCGGTACCTCAGGCGTCAGATGCCGTGCTCAAGCCCACCGCAAGCTCCCGGGAACGCCGCATCCAGGACATCGCCTCCGACCGGCGAAGCGCAAGGGAAACGTCACCCGGACACGGACAAAGGGATCTGCACGGGGCCGCGGCAACAGGACAGGTAATGCAAAGACCGATCAAAGCGGCAATAGGATTCCGACAATAGGGAAAGAGTTCAATCCCGCCAAAGCGCGGCGAATCGCCAGAATTCCGCGCTTTTCCGTAGCCACCGACACCGATTCAGTGTCCTGCCGAATTCCTCGAATGGGCTGGCGAAGGAACTGCCCTTCGGCACAGACCTCCGTATGGGCATCATGAGTGTGGCCGGCACCACGAAGGTGGCGATTGAGTCACAGGATAGTCCTGTCCTCTTCAGGCCGAGAAGATTTCCAGGCATCCAGACCTCGATATACGGTTCGTCCCGTGATTGACTTTACGCTGCCAAGGGACATTGCGATGCCGCCGGGCTGCGAACGCCCAACTTATCGCCGATCAGTTGCCGACGATGCGCGAATGTGCCGGGGCACCACGAACAGAACCGGTCAAGAGGGCGGCGTCTCGGTACACCTGTTCACCGGCACACGTCCCGACACCCTTGGAGAGACTTTTGCGTGACGGGTCGTAGGTGTGGGTCAGTGGATTCTGGTCGTCATCTTCCAGCAGGTCGCCGACTTCAATCGTATTCAGGATCCGGTCCGGAAGGACATTCGGTTCCCCGTTGAACCGGCTGCGATCCGGCATGTATGCGCAGGTAAAGGCTCGTCGCGGATTTGACGTCATGTTCGCATTGGCGGCGTGAACCATCAGCCCGTTGTGAAAGGAGCATCCGCCCGCGGGCATGATGACGGGTACGGGTTCCACTCTGCCGAGTTCGGGATAGGCGTTGAACATGGCTCCCACTTGGTTGCCGTCCGCCTTGAAGTCATCCAATCTTCGCTTGTGGGATCCCGGCATGAAGAACATGCAGCCGTTCTGAATCGTTACATCGTCCAGAGCGACCCAGATGGTTATGGCGTGTTTCGATGCAAATGACCACTTGGGGTTGTCCTGGTGCCACGCCGTGGGGTTGGACCAGGGCAGCTTGATCAGGGCCTGGTCGTGCCAAATCCGAATACCGTCGACTCCTTCCAGGTCGGCCGCCATTATTCCAAGGCGGCGGCCCAGCATCAATGCACGGACACCGTCATGATCCATCCACAGGTTGATTCGTTACCGAAATACGGCTTCACCTTCCGTCTTCTGCGAAATGCGATAGGATCCTTCGGGCAACCTGTTGTCGTCCCTGAGCAAGACCGCTTCTCCCACCGTCGCCCGCCGGTTGTCCAGTTCATCTCTGTCGAGGAAATCCTCGATGATGAGGAAGCCGTTTTTCCGGTAGGATGATATTTGCGCACCCTTCAAATGATGGTTCACGGGAACGCTCCTTAACTGGTCCAAACGCAGGAGAGTTGATTGCACATCAACGCCTTACTGTGCTCGGGAGACCTGTCAATTTGGGAGGGAGGGCGAGGCTTGAGGCAAGAGTGTGGGATTTGGCGCGCTTTGGCCGGTTGGCATGACAGGATTTCGGATTGGCACGGAAATTTTAGCCATCGGGTGATTTCCGAAATGTCCCTTCCGCACGACAACGCGATCGTGGGGCCGGTTGTCGAGGCCGCAAACGAAAGCATCGTGGCCAAAAGGTTCAAAGGTTCGCGCATACGATGGAGCATGGAGAGCGGCCAGGCAATCAAGACCATACGGGCACTGGCCATGTCAGGCCGGTTCGATCGCGCGTGGACCGCTCTGGAGGCAAATGACAGCGCCAAACCAACCCGAGAGGCCCTCGTGACATGGGACCGAAACGCCGCCGCCGTCGTAAATTTGCACCCGAATTTTGCGGGAGCGATCCAATGGGGAAAGCGAAGACAGTTTCGAATCCGGGCCGACCGGCTCCCGTGGGTATGCCGGGAATTGGCTGAAAGGAAATTCCCGGGACCGGCGCGTGCGATCATGACTTAGCCGTGATAGGCCGCGACAGTTTTCAATTGGGTCATTCCGTACAGAGCCTCGAAGCCTTTTTCCCGCCCGTGCCCTGAAAGACCGGTTCCTCCGAACGGCAACTCGACACCTCCGCCAGCACCGTAATTGTTGATAAAGATCTGCCCGGAGCGCAGTTGTCGGGCAAGGCGCATTTGCCTCCCACCGTCGCGTGTCCAGACGCCAGCCACGAGCCCGTATGGCGTACCATTGGCAATCTCGACGGCATGGTTTTCATCCTGAAACGGAATCACGAGTTGTACCGGGCCGAAAACCTCTTCCTGGGCCAGGACATGCTGTGCATCGTCGCCGGCGAACAGTACGGGTTCGACGTAATGACCGCCTCCCGGGGAATCCCTGTCGATCGTTCCCCGCGCGACTTCTTCGAGACTGGAACCCTGCGCGAGATAGGCAAGGACCGTGGTCCGTTGCCGGTCCGAAACAAGCGGCCCCAGGTCGAGATCACGAAGAGCAGGACCCGCCCGGAGCGCACGGTAACGGCGCGCCATCCGATCGACGACTTCGTCAAGAATGCCGGCTTCAACAAGAATTCGGGACGAGGCCGAGCAGGTTTGACCGGCGTTCTGGATTCCCGCATTGACGAGGAAAGGTAACGCCGCGTCGAGATCGGCGTCGGCAAATACGATCTGGGGGGATTTTCCTCCGAGTTCCAGCGTGACCGGCACGACGTTTGCGGCTGCTGCTTCCTGGATACTCTTGCCTACCTCGACCGACCCTGTGAACGACAGGTGACCGACGCCGGGATGGCAGGCGAGCGATGCCCCGGTTTCATTGCCCAACCCGGGGACAACATTGAGTGCGCCGGGGGAAAGTCCGGCGCGCGTGGCAAGTTCCGTGAACGCGAGGGCAGTGAGGCAGGCTTCCTCCGACGGTTTCAGCACGCAGGCATTGCCGGTGGCGAGGGCGGCACCGACCGAACGGCCCATGATTTGCATGGGGTAGTTCCAGGGTATGATATGCCCCGTTACACCGAATGGTTCCCTGATCGTGCTAATGAGATAGCCGCTTTGGTAAGGAATTGTCTGGCCGTGCAGCTTGTCCGCTGCACCGCCGTAGAATTCCATGTATCTGGCCAGGGCCACCGCGTCGGCGCGCGCTTGCGACAACGGCTTGCCGACGTCGAGTGCTTCCAGCCTGGCGAGGTCGTCGACGTTGTCAAGCACGAGGCTCCCAATTCGCGACAGAATCCGTCCCCTTTCGGTTGCGGTCGCATGACCCCAGGCGCCGTCCATTGCGAAGGACGCAGCCGAGACTGCTCGATCTATGTCCTCGGCCCCGCAGCGCGGGAGTTCATAAATCGTTGTCCCATCCGACGGATTCCCGGCTTCAATCAGTTCGTCCGTGCTGGCATCTACCTGTTGCCCTCCAATAAATGGATGTCGCGGATCGAATTTGAAGCCAGCGAAATCAAGCATGGTAATTCTCCGTGCGCCATTCCTCGGGAATTGTTGGCGCGGCATCGATCAACTGCCGGGTATAGGCGTGAGCGGGCGAATCCAGGACCGAATCCGTCTCTCCCGCCTCGACTATTTGCCCCGTCCTCATCACGAGCACCCGGTCGGTAATTGCCCTGATCACCGTGAGGTCATGGCTGATGAACAGGAATGACAGGTCATGCTGAACCTGCAACGCTGCCAACAGGTCGAGAATCTGTGCCCTGATCGACACGTCCAGCGAAGAAACGGCCTCGTCGAGTATGATCAATCCGGGTCGAATGACCAGGGCGCGGGCTATGGCGATCCGTTGGCGCTGCCCGCCGGAGAACTCGTGAATGTACTTTTCCATGTCGTCCGGCTTCAGGCCTACCGATTCCAGTGCATCCGCGACGCGTCTGCGCCTTTCCGATTCCGTGGGGCGAACCTCGCTCAGATGGAACGGTTCGGCGACCAGCCGCTTGACCTTGTGGCGCGGATTGAACGACCCGAACGGGTCCTGGAATACCACTTGCATGTCGCGGCGGAGTGATGACGGCACGCCCGGGCTGCAGGTAACCGGCTTGCTGCGCAGATGGATTTCGCCACCCTGCAACGGCTCGAGTCCGAGTATCGCCCGGACCAGAGTCGACTTTCCGCAACCCGATTCGCCGACGAGGCCAAGGCTCTCACCCGTGTGAACCTTGAAACTGACCCTGTCCACGGCGCGGCGAACGGGCGGACGGCCGAACAGACCGGCGCGACCCGGGCGGTATTC
Source organism: Paracoccaceae bacterium (assembly GCA_965242975.1). Lineage (GTDB taxonomy): Bacteria > Pseudomonadota > Alphaproteobacteria > Rhodobacterales > Rhodobacteraceae > JAPPHA01. The sequence continues at coordinate 53,257 of CBDETS010000007.1, forward strand.
GCGTACCACGTCCCGCACGCGCAGCAGGACATCGGGCCGTTCTTGGCGGTCTTTCCTTTCTGCGCGAGCGGGAACATGGTGCGATGCCGCGAGCAACTGTCTGGTATATGCGTGCCGTGTCCGCGTGAACAGGACCGGCGTCCTGGCCATCTCGACGATCCTGCCGTCCCGCATGACCGCGATCCGGTTGGCCAGGCCGGCGACAACTGCGAGGTCGTGCGTAATCAGCATCAATGACATGCCTTCATCGTCAACCAGTGAATGAAGCAGTTCGAGGATCCGGGCCTGGGTTGAGACGTCGAGTGCGGTTGTCGGTTCGTCCGCGATCAGCAGTTGCGGCCGCAACGCGATCGCGAGGGCGATGCAGACCCGCTGCCTCTGACCACCCGAAAGTTCGTGCGGATAGCGGTCGAGCGGAAATTCGGGCTCGGGCAGCCCGACCCTGTCGAGGCGTTCGCGTGCGATCCGCAATGCATCCGTTCGATTGGCTTTCCCGTGAACGCGAAGGGTTTCGGCGACCTGGTGACCAATCGTCTGGACAGGGTTAAGGGCCGTCATCGGTTCCTGGAAGATCATGCCAATCCTGTCGCCACGAACGGAACAGAAATCTCTTTCATTGAGGCTCAGGAGGTCTTCGTCGCCGAGAGACACGGAGCCCTGTGCCTGGCTGCCGGGAGGCAACAGCCCCATCACCGCCAGCGAGGTCATCGTCTTGCCCGAACCAGACTCGCCGACGAGCCCGAAGATCTCGCCCGGTTCGATCCGGCAGGAAACCGAGTCGAGCACGGGCACGCCGCGAATTCGGACGTTCAGGTTATGCACTTCCAATGGAGATTCCGTCACCGTGTTCTCCGGATTCTCGGATCCAGGTGATCCCTGAGGCCGTCCCCGAGCAGGTTGAGGCCGAGTACCATCATGACAATCGCCATGCCCGGCAGGATCGCCAGCCTGGGGGCGAGGTAGATCATCGTCTGCGCCTCGGCGAGCATTCGTCCCCAGCTCGGTGTCGGTGGCTGTGCTCCGAGCCCGACATAGGAGAGTCCCGCCTCCGCGAGAATTCCGAGCGAGAACTGAATCGTTCCCTGCACGACAAGCAGGCTCGCGATGTTGGGAAGAATGTGCTCGACGGAAATCCTGAGTTCCCTCTTTCCGGCGACCCGCGCGGCCAGAATGTAGTCAAGTGTCCACAGGCTGAGCGACGCGCCCCGCGTGATTCGGGCGAACACGGGAATGTTGAAAATGCCGATGGCCAGGATGGCGTTGACGGCCGACGGACCGAAAACGGCAGTGATCAGGATGGCGATGACCAGGGCCGGAAACGCAAATACCAGGTCGTTCCCGCGCATGATCATTTCATCGAAAAGACTGGAATGGTTGGCGGCAGCCGCAAGGCCGAGAGGAACGCCGACGATCATGCCGATTCCGACTGCCAGAATCGCCACTCCGATTGACGTGCGTGCTCCGACCAGCAGCATCGAGGCGGTGTCACGCCCGAAATGATCGGTACCCAACCAGTGGTCGGACCCCGGAGGCTGGAGCTTTCGGGCAATATTCAACTCGTCGACGGGAAACGGCGACCAGAAGAACGAAATCCCGGCCAGGAACAGGAACGCCGCAGAAAGCACTGCGCCGGCAACCAGGGACGGTGACCACTTCATGAGCGAATCCGCAGTCTCGGGTCGATCGCCGCATAGGCGACATCAACGAGGAAATTGACCGTCACAACGGCGAAAACCAGCAGCATCACGACGCTTTCGACCACGACGAGATCACGTTGGGTGATTCCCTGGAAGATCAGCCGTCCCAACCCGGGAAGAAAGAACACGTTCTCGATGATGACGGCACCCGCCAGGAGAAAGGCGAATTGCAGGCCGAGAATCGTCATGACCGGGATGAGCGCATTGCGAAACGCGTGCCGGAATACCGTCTGCCGTTCCGAGAGACCCTTGGCACGCGCGGTCCGGATGTAGTCCTGGTTCAGGGTTTCAAGTAGTGCGGACCTGGTGATCCTCGCCAGGATCGAACCCTGGGGAAGGGCCAGTGCGACTGCTGGCAATGTCAGGGCTTTCAGGCCTCCAAGAACACCGGCATCCCATCCCGGAAATCCGCCTGCCGAGAAAATCCGCAGGCCGATCGCGAAGACGAACACGAGCAGCATGGCGAACCAGAAATTGGGAATTGCGATTCCCAGCTGGGTGGTCCCCATGATGCCGATGTCGGCAGCGGTTCCCCGCCGCATGGCGGCCAGGGCGCCAACCGGCAGCGCGATGATCGTTGACAGAACCAATGCGTAGATCGCCAGCGGGAGGGACACGAGAAGTCGATCGGAAACCAGCTCCGATACCGGTACCCGGTAGGTGTAGGACATCCCGAAATCCCCGGTGAGCATTCCGGTGGTCCAGTCGGCGTAGCGGACGACCGGGTTCCGTGTCAGTCCGAGTTCTTCCCGTAGCGCCGTGACGGTTTCTTCGGACGCGTTGAGCCCGAGCATGAATGCTGCAGGATCACCTGGAACGATCTCGATCACCGCAAATATGATGATGCTTGCAGCAAGAAGGCTCAGGATCAGTGACAACAGCCGTGCCAGGAAAAAGCGGATCATCGACGTGTTCCGAGATTCGGGTCACTTGCGCCTGCGTCGAACAATGCCGGCATGGGGCCCATGGCCTGCGGTCAATCGGCCTCAGCACACCGGCAAAGCGAATCGCATACCGGGTTTCTGCCGAAGTGTGCCCGGATGCTGTACGTCCGGAGCGTGGCAGGAAAGGGTGGCGGCGTGCTGGGCGCGGCCGCCACCCGGGCAGGAATCGCCCAATCCTCAATCCGACCAGCTGACACCCGTCAGGTCATTGGCCTGGGTTGGAGCGTTTTGCCACAATCCATCGATCCTGGCATCGGCAACACCTGTTTTCGGCAACTGGAACAGGAATCCGTTGACGTAGTCGTCCGAAATGATCTTTTGCAGACGATGCGCCAACTCCGTCCGGGCAGCCGGATCGGCCGTGACACCGTACTCTTTCATCAAGGCCTGGAAGTCAGGGTTGTCGTATTGAAAGTAGTAGTCGGGCCGGGCGTAGATGTTGATGTCGCTGGGTTCTGTGTGGCTCACGATGGTCAGGTCATAGTCCTTGTTTCGGAACACCTGTTCCAGCCATTGCGCCCACTCGAGATTGCTGATTTCCGTGTCGATCCCGACGGCACGGAGTTGTGCCGCGATGATTTCGCCGCCGCGGCGCGCATAAGCAGGAGGAGGAAGCATCAGCCGCAACTCGATCCCGTCTCCATGACCGGCTTCGGCCAGGAGTGCTCGGGCCATGTCCGGGTCGTGGGCAGAGTTGCCTGTGAGATCCAGGTAGTCCGGATTATGGGGTGCGAAATGCGTTCCGATCGGGGTGCCGTATCCGAACATCGCACCGTTGATGATTTCCTTCCTGTTGATCGCGTGGGCAATCGCCTTGCGGACGCGAACGTCTGACAACAGTTCCGCCTTGTTGTTGGTCGAGAGAATCGTTTCGCCTTCCGTCGAACCGATGATCACCGCGAACCGCGGATCGGCCTCGAACTGTGCAAGCGTTTCCTGTGCCGGGAAGTTCGGGAACGCGTTGATATCACCGGCCATCATCGCGGCAAACGCCGCGGTTGGATCGGAAATGAACTTGAAGGCTGCGCCTTCAAGCGCGACAGGCTCACCCCAGTAATTCGCATTGCGCATAATGCTGACCTGGTCTCCCTGGACCCATTCCTGGAAGGTGAACGGTCCGGTCCCGACCGGATGTGTCGCGGCAGAATCGACGGATTCGGGCGCAACGATGACGGCGTCTCCCCATGCCATCTTGGTTATGAACCCTCCGTCGGGATTGCTCAGCGTCACCTGAACGGTATGGGGATCAAGCACCGAAACGTCGGCAATCCCGGCAAACAGCGCCTTCTGGGCGTTGGTCGAATCATCGGCACGCGCGCGGTCGAGCGAGAACTTGACATCGTCGGCATCAAACGTGGTTCCGTCATGAAAGGTCACACCCTGACGCAGGTGGAAGGTGTAGACCGTTCCGTCGTCAGAGATGTCCCACGACGCGGCGAGCGCGGGACGGACGGAACCATCGGCCTGAAATCGCGTCAATCCCTCGAAAATGTTGGCGTAAACGACTTCGTCGATTGCCGCCGCTGCACCTCCGGTAGGGTCAAGATTGGGCGGCTCAAGCTGCATTCCGATTGTTATCGTCGTGTTTTCCGCCTGGGCACCCACGATCAATGATGCAGAGATCAGGAACCCTGCGACAGTTGCATTCATTGCCTTGAACATTTCGATTTCCTCCACGCCTTGATTAAGTCAACGATCCGGTGGTTCACTCCCGGCCGTTCGAGAGCAATGCGGCCAGTGAGACTGACATGATGCGTGCGCTGTCAACCATGTCGTCAATTCCGATCCACTCATCGGGCTGATGGGCGAGATCGAGAATACCGGGACCATAGGCAATACAGTTCTTCATTCTGCCGATCCGGTCAATATGCTTCTGGTCGTAGGTTCCGGGGGACACGACGAATTCCGGCTTGCGCCCGAGTACCCGGTGAATGGCGTCACTGACCGTTGTAACGACCGGGGCATCCTCGTCGGCCATGACCGGAAGCACTTCGAAGACGTCCCGGAGTGCATAGTCGAATCCTGGTCTTTCCCGGCGCAGGCGCCCGAGGATATCGCTGATCTCTGTCTTGACCTCGGCCAGGCTTTCCTCGAACAGGAATCTTCGATCTATGACCATGCGGCAATGGTCCGGGACACATGGTGCCGGAAGTCCGTCAAAATCGTCTTCCTGCTCCGGTTCTCCACCATGTATCGCATTGATGTTGAGCGTCGACTGGCGGGCGCCGACGGGTACGACCGGCATGGCAGTCGACTTTTTCGCGAGCGCCGGAAAGAGATCGGTTTCGAACGCATCGAGCACGGCGCCCATGTGCCGGACAGCACAGTCTCCGAGAAAGGGCATTGAACCGTGCGCAATTCGGCCCCTCGTCTCGATTTCGGCCCACCAGACTCCCCTGTGTCCGAGGCAGATTCGATCCTTGTTGAGAGGTTCGGGAATAATGACGTGCTGGACGCGTTCGGGACTGAACCATCCGTTCTCCGCCAGCCAGGCGACTCCGCCGTAACCGCCGGTCTCTTCATCTGCGGTCGCGGAAATCTCGACTGCGCCTCGGAAATCGGGCACGAGGTGAACAAAGGCTTCCGCAGCAACGATCGCGGCGGCAAGGCCTCCTTTCATGTCGCAGGTACCCCGACCGTAGATCCGTCCGTCGATGATTTCGCCAGCAAACGGGTCCCGGGTCCAGTCCTGCCCTACGGCGACGACATCCGTGTGGCCGTTGAAGTGAACGCATGGTCCGGGGTGCGCCCCGTCCCGGCGGGCGACGATGTTCCAGCGAGGGAAGCGGTCTGAGTCGCCGGGAGATCCGCTGGCGCGGCGCATTTCAACCTCGAATCCATTTCGTTTGAAGCGTTTCTGGAGGAGAAGGCAGATATCCAGGTAATAGTCGCCAGGCGGGTTGAGGGTCGGAATTGCTACCAATTCCCTGGTCAGTTCGACCAGTGCGTCACGTCTGGCGCCGACTTCGTCAAGCAATCGATCGATGTCAATCATGGGTGAGACACACGGCCCCTTTTTGCACGCGGTCCAGCTTGATACCGTGAGCACGAGAGGTCAATTGGCAAATGCCAAGATAGCCGTTCTCGGTGATTGGCTCCCGAGTCTCCTGAATGAATACGTGAGACGGATTTGTCCGTTCGATCGGGATTTCGATGGTCAGTGCAAGTGGCTTGAAGTCCCGGAAGCCGGGCAATACACATGGCTTCCCGGCAGAACGGAGAGGTGGCAGAGTGGTCGATTGCGGCGGTCTTGAAAACCGTTGACGTGTGAGCGTCCCAGGGTTCGAATCCCTGTCTCTCCGCCAATTGAGTATTTGACGTGGTTCCGGGGCATGCCTGTTTTGAAGGTGAAACGTCATTGGGCATGCAATTTTCAAAATTCGACCTGGTATTTCCCCGCGTTGAATACCGGCCCCAGATGGAATTTTCTCGGCAGACCATTCAGTTGGGAATTCAGGCCGAGACATAGAGCGTGAGTTCAAGATCCTGTTGGTTGAAAGGGGGGCCGTGCAGGAATCACGGTCCGGGAACGCGCGCGGATCGAACGCTTCGTTCATTGGGTATCGTTCAGGCCCAGGTACGTGCGGAGGATCGTATTGTCATGCGCGGCGGCATCACCGGTTCCGGTCCAGCCGATGCTCCCGGATTCCATTATGGCGAGGCGGTCGGCCGCGTCGATGACCCGTTCCGTGCTTTGTTCAACCAGCAAAATTGCCAATCCGGCTTTCCGAAGGGAATGCAATGCGCGATAACATTCGTCGACCGCAATCGGCATCAGTCCCAGCGACATCTCGTCGACCAGGAGATACCTGGGTCGTGCCATGAGCGCCCTTCCAACGGCCAGCATCTGTTGTTCACCACCCGAAAGATGGCATGCGAGTTGCGCACGCCTCTCATCGAGACGCGGAAACGTATTGAAAACCCCTTGCATTCCCGATCGCAGATCGCTGCGGGTTGATCGGGTCGCGCCAACGACCAGGTTCTCCTCTACCGTCAGGTCGGGAAAGACCCGGCGGCCTTCAGGTACCAGCGCGATCCCGTGATCAACGCGACTGTGCACCGGAATTTCGGTGATGTTACGGCCGTTAGCAACGATACGGCCGGAACGTGGTTTCAACAATCCGGCGATCGTGTTGATGACCGTCGTCTTGCCTGCACCGTTGGCGCCGATCAGTCCGAATATCTCCCCTTCCGAAACCGTAAATGACACGTTGTCCGCCGCCACGATGTCGCCGTAGCAGCAGGTCAGGTTTTCCACCGTCAATGCCATTGTTTCCCCGTACCCAAATATGCGCGGTGCAATTCAGGGTTTGCCATCACTTCATCCGTCGGTCCCTGCAGAAGCCGTTCACCATTGTCCTGTACGTAAATTTCCGGGCAAATCCGGGCCACTTCCCGGATGTTGTGCTCGATCAGGAGAATACTACGTTCAGGACCAACCAGGCCGGCGACCAGGTCGGCCATGCCTCGCGCCTCGCCCTGGCTCAAACCTGCCAACGGCTCGTCCAGCAAAAGCAGACGCGGCCCGGCCGCCAATGCACGAGCAACTTCGAGGCGCTTGAGATAACCAAGCGGAAGGTCCTTGGGCAGGGCATCGGCAGCATCGGCGATTCCGACTTGATCCAGCAACCGTCTTGCCCGGGCCCGCTCTTTCGAGCGGTCCCTGTGCAGGAAAGCGTCCAGGGGACGCGCCATGCGAGACACACCGGCCGCGAGCGCTACGTTTTCGATCAATGACAGGGAGCGCATCGGTTTGACGATTTGCTGTGCCAGGGCCAATCCGTTGCGAATACGGCGGTCCACCGGCCAATTCGAAATGTCATGATTGGCAAAAAGAATCTGTCCGTCTTGCGGACGCAATACACCCGTAATTATGCGCATTAGTGTCGTCTTGCCCGCGCCATTCGGGCCAATGAACCCCAGTAGTGACGATTTGCCGATATCCAGCGAAACGTTCGAAACCGCGACGACTCCGCCAAATCGCATGGTGACATTCCTGACGCTGAGTAAGCTCACTTTCGCAACCTCTCGGCGGCTTTCCCGGCAATCCCCGCAATTCCGTCCGGGGCAAAGCGCATCACCAGGAATATCAGCCCACCGTACAGCAAAAGCTTGTAGTCATCGACAAACTGGAACCACAAGGGCATGACGGACAGGAGGCTGGCCGCCAGCGCGACGCCCCAGATTGATCCGATGCCCCCGACAATGACCATGGCGAGTACGGTCACGCTTTCCACGAAACCGAAACTGTCCGGTCCGATAAAACGGATATGGTGGGCATAGAGCCCTCCAGCCACCCCCGCGCCCGCCGTACCGATCACGAAAGCCCAGAGTTTGTAGCGGCTGACATCAATGCCGAGAATGCGAGCGGTATCCTCGTCGTCGGCTATCGCGTCAAAGGCAAATCCCATCCAGGACCGGCGGATGTGGACCGCAAGGACTGCGAAAGCCAGAACCGAAACCAATGCCAGCCCCAACAGGCCTGGTCGGCCCAACATGACTTGCGGGATACCGCTGATTCCGACTTCACCGCCAAGGATGTCCTGTTTCCGAACGATTCCCACGAAAAGAAAGGTGACGCCCATGGTGGTGATCGCCAGGAAGTCGTGCCGGACCCGCAAGGATGCGGCACCGACGACCAGCCCCGCCAATCCGGCCACCGCAGCGGCCGGGAAAAGGGCCAGGACCAGCGGCATGCCTGCCTTGGTGAGCAGCGCGGCAGTATATGCCCCAAGGCCGTAAAACGCGGCATGCCCGAGTGAAACCTGGCCACAAAAGCCGGTTATCACGTTCAGCGAAAGGGCAAACAGAATTGCGATTGAGATCGTTGTCAGCAGGGTGATTTCGTAGGCCACGACCTCACCCCCTGGCCAGAATGCCGCCGGGACGGATCATCAGGACCAGAATCAGGAACGCGAATGCAATGGCATCCCTGTCCAGCACGTGCCCGAGATAAATGGTTCCGAAGCTCTCGATGATGCCAAGCGCGACAGAAGCCACCAGGGTGCCACGCACGGACCCCAATCCACCAAGCACGATGATCGCCAGTGTCTTGTATGATGGCACGGCACCCATCGTCGGTTCTACCAGGTTGTTGAGCAGCGCCACCATCACGCCAGCTGCCGCAGCCAGTGCCGAGCCAATGAAAAAATTCATGTAGCGGACGTTTTCCGGGTTCACTCCGAAAACACTGGCGATATCGGGGTCAGTGACTGTCGCCCGCCAGGCAATGCCCGTTCGGGTGGACGACGAAAGCCAGCCCAGCAGGCCGATGAAAACGACCGCGAACACCACGACCAGCAACCGCGCGTGGCTCAAGAACACGCCTGGAAGTACCTCGACCTGGGTTTGAAGAGGCGGGTCGATGTAGGAAATTCCGTAGGCTCCGAAGACCAGGCGAAACAACTCCTCCGCCATGATGAACATGCCGATCGAGGCAATCAGGGCAATGAGCGGCGGTTTGTCGAGAAGCGGCTTGTACGCAAGTCGGTACATGGCCATTCCGCAAATTCCAACGATCACCATGGCCGCGACCATCGCGAGCGGAAAGCTGCCGGTCTGGTTCGTTACGACGACGCCGATATATCCCCCGAGGGTGAACAACGCCGCATGGGCAACATGCAGGATGCGCAGAAGACCGTAGACCAGCGTCAATCCGAGCGCGATCAGGGCGTAAATCGCCCCTTGCACCAAGCCCTGGATCGTCAGGTCCAGAAACAGCATGGCGGTGACTTAACGGCGGGGTTCATGGTGCGAGGAAGACACAGGGGGGAGCAGGCCCGACTCAGCGGGCCTGCCCAGGACTTTGGTCACTCTTCAGGCGGAGCCAGCAGAACAGGATCCGAAATCACTGAGTGATGATGCCAATTGCCATCCCGTACCACCTGAACCTGCACATCCTTGCGCACTTCCCCCAGCTTGTTGAACTGGATCCTGCCCGTGGACGCAACGAGGTTGGTGGAGGAAATCGCGTCGCGGACAGCAGCAGGTTCCAGCGATTCCGCACGCTTCAAGGCATCGGCCAGGACCAGCACGGCAGTATGAGTCGATGCGCCGACCATGTCGGCGGGATAACCTGCCATTTCCGAGAATCCATCGATAAAGGCACGCACCAGGGGGTCCTGGCTGTCGCGGTCCAGGGAGGTCGTAATGATGACGCCTTCCGCATCGGCCCCGGCAATCTCGATGAACTTCTGGCTGTCATATCCCTCCTGCCCGATGACGGGCGCCGTGATGCCCGCGGCGCGGAGTTGGCGCACAAGGGGGCCTGCCGTGAAGAAATAACCCGAGGCATAGATGGCATCGGGTTCTTCCGATTTCACCTTTGATACGATCGGTCCGAATTCACGGTCCCGGATGGAGTATTCATACTCACCGATGATCTCCAACCCGAACTCGCCGGCCTTTTCTCGGAAACCGGCTGCCAGCGACTTTCCGAAGTCGTTGTTCAGCGTGATCATGGTGACCCGCTTCTTCTCCATCATCTCGCCGATCAGTTTGGCTCCGGCACGTCCCTGTACGTCGCCCATGAAGGAAGTCCGGAACACGTGATCGCCAGCACGTGTAATGTCCGGGTGCACGGCGTAAGCCGAGATATAGGGCACCTGGTTTTCCTGGAAGATCGTAGCGGCAGCCCGGGTCGAGCCCGAATAACTTCCGGAAATGCCTGCAACCACGGCGTCCTGCGTTGTGAGCTTCACTGCCAGTGGCGCGGCTTCCTTCGGACTCGCCTGATCGTCGTAGACCACCAGCTCCAGCATGTCGCCATTGATCCCGCCGGCAGCGTTCACCTGTTCGACTGCGAGCTCAGCGCCTTTCAGTGCTGAATTTCCGTCGGCTGCCGCGAATCCGGTAAGCGGAACATTGAAACCAATCCGGATGTTGTCCGCCACTGCCGGTGCTGCGAATACGAACCCCGCAACCGCAGCCAACGCGGCCAGTGAAAGTCGTTTTGTCATTGTGTCATCCTCCGTTTTTTCGGTTTTTCGCCAGCGTCTCAGGAACGGGCGCGAGCGGAGTGTATGGGCAGTTTCCATGCTCGGCGTTCCCGAATACATCAAAAGTCAAAATGCGTCTTGTGCCAAGCACAGTATTTGAGGAACCTGGCTATCGGAGCAACCCTCAATGCCGTCTCTGGTCGTACGCGATGACAGCAACAGTCACACATGTCTACCCTTGTTCGGTCGGCATGCCTTTCGAGCGGAGGCGAACGTGGCGATTCAGTTGAGCCTCTTGCAAAATTGTCGAGTTTACCGACCGCTGAACAGTGCCGGGTATCCGGCGTGGGCTTGCACGCGACCGTCAACACCGGAATCCACGGACTCTCGGCATTCCCACCCGATTCGCGGGAAAAACAGACGAAAGTGCCGGAGCGCGGGCCAGTTTTGACCGTTCGCCGGCTTTTTCAGTGCGTTTCCAGAGTAGATCGAGGACGCCGGAACCGTCCCGAACGACGGGGAGGCGCGTCAGGGAAGCACGGCGAGGCGCATCAACGGGTCAACCGTCAGGACAAGCACCCCAAACATCAAGTGGATATCTGATGCCGAAAAAAAGGTTGGCTCTTCGATGGATTCATGAGGCGAATTATGCCGGACATTTCCTGACCAGGTGAGGACAGGTCGCCAATTCCTTCACCAACTGGATCGAAGCAGGAATCGATCATTGGTACGCATCAGACCGGATGGTACAGGTTGGCGAAGGCGAGCCCCGACCATCCAGTTCCTACAGGAGTTCAACCGGATGAACCTTCCAGACAAATCCACGATCGAAAACGCAACGGCGCGAGTCCGGAATGTCATCGGACCGACGCCCCAATACGCGTGGCCCTTGTTGTCGGCACGCGTCGGGGCGGAGGTTTGGGTCAAGCACGAGAACCACACGCCAATTGGCGCGTTCAAGATCCGGGGAGGACTTGCCTACATGGACTCGGTCGAAGCCGACACGGTTATCGCGGCCACCCGAGGCAATCACGGGCAATCGATTGCCATGGCGGCCGGATTTGCAGGCAAGAGAGCGATCATCGCGGTTCCCCAATGCAACAGCCGCGAAAAAAATGCCGCGATGAAGGCTCTCGGCGCCGAGCTCGTGGTTCACGGCGAAGATTTCCAGGATGCCTATGACTATGTTCGGGACCGAGCGGAACGGGACAAGTTTCACCTCGTGCCGTCGTTCCACGATCTGCTCGTCGCCGGAGTCGCGACATACAGTGTCGAATTCCTGTCGGCCGTTCCGGGACTTGACGTCGTGTACGTCCCGATCGGGCTGGGGTCCGGGATTTGCGGCGCGGTCACGGCACGGGAAATGCTCGGAAAAAAGACTGAAATCGTCGGGGTCGTTGCCGAACAGGCACCCGCATACGCCTTGAGTTTCCTTGCCCGTCACCCGGTTTCGACGAATTCTGCCGACACGATTGCCGACGGAGTGGCCTGCCGCCAAGTGGATCCGGCGGCGCTCGACGTCATCCTCACCCATGTCGCGCGGGTGGTTACCGTTTCGGAAGCCGAGATCAGGAATGCGATGCGATGGTATTTCACGGACACGCACAACGTGGTTGAAGGGGCAGGGGCGGCACCACTCGCCGCGCTGATGAAGGAACGCGAGGCAGCGAAAGGAAAGACGGTCGGGATCATCGCGAGCGGTGGAAACGTGGACACGGACGTATTTCGCCGAGTTCTCGCTGCGGGCGGTGAGTCGTGATCGGTTCGCTGGCCGACCGGCCGAGTTCGACCGCCTGGCGGGCCGGACGTGACGGGGGCGTCGTCCTATGCGGCCCGAACAAGCGCCTTGCCGGGATCGCGCCATGAAACTGGAGTCCATCGAATCCTTTTCCGACGAGTGGGTCGGGTTCGTGCGCGTTACGACCGAATGCGGCGTCGAGGGCTGGGGCCAGGTCTCGACCTACAACGCCGACATCACGGTCCAGGTCCTGCACCGGCAGGTTGCGCCCTGGATGCTCGGGGAAGAACTCGATGAGCTCGACCAGGTTCTCGACCGGGTCACGGAAAGGGAGCACAAGTTTCCGGGCTCGTACTTGCGGCGGGCGATGGCCGGTGTCGATACGGCCATCTGGGACGCACGGGGGAAGGAGGCCGGGAAACCGGTGGTCGAGTTGCTCGGAGGCAGCCCCGGACCACTGCGGGCATATGCGTCGTCGATGAGACGGGATGTCACGCCCGATGAAGAAGCCAGCCGCCTGGTCCGGTTGCGCGATGCCCATGGATTCGACGCGTTCAAGATCCGTGCGGGCGCGGAAGTCGGCCGAAACCAGGACGAATGGTCAGGCCGGACCGAAGAGATCATTCCGACGGTCCGCCGTGTCCTCGGGCCGGACGTGGACCTGCTGATCGACGCGAACTCCTGTTACTCGGCCGACCGGGCAATCGAGATCGGGCGAATTCTCGAAGACTGGGGGTACTGCCACTACGAGGAACCGTGCCCGTACTGGGACCTGGAGCAAACGCGGAAGGTATGCCGAACGCTGACAATCGACGTGACCGGGGGCGAACAGGATTGCGAGTTGGCCAACTGGCGTCGAATTGTCGAGGGCAGGGTGGTTGATATCGTTCAACCGGACATTCTCTATGTCGGCGGGCTCAGCCGGGCCCTGAGAGTGGCCCGGATGGCGTCAGGCAAGGACATCCCGGTAACGCCTCATTGCGCAAACCTGTCCATGGTGACGCTGTTTACCATGCATTTTCTGAAAGCGTTGCCTAATGCCGGGAATTACCTCGAGTTTTCGATCGAGGGCCCGGAATACTATCCGTGGCAATACGGGCTTTTCGTGGAATCTCCATATACGGTCGACGATGGCTGTGTGACCGTCAGCGAGAAACCGGGTTGGGGCGTCGACATCAATCCCGAATGGCTCGCCAGGTCCGTTTACCAGGTCAGTCGAATGTGAACGTTCGAACGTTTCGAGCGGAGAACGTGTACCAAGGAGAAACTCCGCCGGGAAGAAACGCAGGGATCCTGATGCCGGGACAGTCCTGGTCGGCATTCCGCGCGAGGCATGCTTCCGTGATTGCGCAGCGCGGCCCGATCGAAGATGGACCGATGAACCTGTGAAATTCGATCAACCTGGCCGTACCTGGCAGGGAGACTCCGGCCTCCTCACGTCGAAAAACTGACCGAGACCGATCCGAAATCCCCGAAGCTCGCCTCAAATCGGTCCCCGGGGCGCGCTTCGATCGGACGAATGAACGATCCGGACAATACGACATCGTCCGGACGGATCCGGTGGCCGACGGACGCAAGGCGTTCGGCCAGCCAGGCGATGGCGAGTGGCGGGTCGTCCAGAACACCTGCCCCCAGGCCGGTTTCTTCAACAACCCCGTTTCTCGAAACGATGGCTCCGACCCACCTGAGGTCGCGACTGTTCGCCGGATCCCGGTTTTCTCCAAGCACAATCCCCGCATTGGCGGCGTTGTCGGCGATCGTGTCCAGAACGGTACGCGAGGACCCGGAAACCGGGTCGTGCCTGACGATCCTGGTATCGAGAATCTCGAGGGCGGGGCAGACGTATCGCGTCGCTGACATGACATCGCCCCGGGAAACCGGTCCGTTGCCGTCAAGTCCGTGTTCCATGACGAAAGCGATTTCAGCCTCGATCCGCGGCTGAATGTAGCGGCCCCGTGGTACGCTGGCGCCCGACTCGAAATGCATGTCGTCGAACAGGACTCCACTGTCCGGGATATCGATATTCAGGGCGTTTTGCATGGCCCTGGACGTCAGACCGATCTTCCATCCGGTCGCCGTTCGCCCCGATGCGATCTTGCGGTCGACCAGCCGCTGCTGAATTGCATAGGCGTCCGACATCGTGAGGTCGGGATGGGCTTTCGAGACGAGACCGATCTGCACGCGATCCCGTTCTGCCTCGAACAGTTGGTCCGCGATTTCCGCTGCCGTATCGGGATCGAGCGTCATCTGGCTTCGTCGACAACGCCGTTTCTCAGCGTGCCGATACCTTCGGCATCGACCTCGACAACGTCGCCCGGACGAAGCCAGACAGGCGGGTCGCGGCGTGCGCCGGCTCCGGTTGGTGTTCCCGTGACGATGAGATCGCCGGGGGTCAACGTAACGAACGTCGAGAGATAGCTGATGAGGTAACGGAACGGAAAGATCATGCGCCCGGTCCTGTCGTTCTGGCGGATATCGCCGTTCACGAGTGTTCTCAGGCGAATGTCGGCGATCTGCTCCTCGTCGGTGAACGGTACGATCCACGGCCCGATCGACCCCGTGCCTTCGAAGTTCTTGCCCTGGGTCACGTTGAACTTGGCGTGCCGCATCCAGTCGCGCACCGATCCTTCATTGCAGAGCGTGATGGCGGCGATGTGGTCGAGTGCATTCGCCTCCCGAATGTGCCGACCCTCCTTGCCGATGACCAGAACGATTTCGCCTTCATAGTCCAGTTGCCGGGACGCCGCTGGCCGGGTCAACGGAACAAGGTGCCCGACAAAACTGCGCTCGACGCGGATGAATACCGAAGGATAGGCCGGCTGCGCCTGCCCGTCCCGGTATTCTGCGTTTCGGTCAGGATAGTTGACGCCGATGCAGAGGATCTTTTCGGGGGAGGAAATCGGAATGCGAAAGACGGACTCGTCCGCCTCGTGAGACACCGCGTGACGTTCCGCCGCGTCCATCAGGGCGGTTAGCCCGTTTTCGGCGACGGCGTCGCACAGGCTCTTCCAGCGCGGGAAATATGGCGACAACGCGATCAGCCCGGCGTCGGTAACGGCCCCGTAGAATTCATCGCCGCCAGCCGACCAGCTTGCCAATCTCAACATCCGTTAATTCCTTTTGTGGCCGCCATTTCCGGACAGCCTCTTTCCCGGGCCGGCCTCACCGGTCGTGCGCGACGATTGGTTCTGCGACGAGGTCAGGTGCTCTCGCCTCGATGCCGGCGAATGCTGAACCTTCCTCGAACCAGCTCCGCGGAGCAGGTGCCCCCCAGAGAGTCTGGCGTTGCGGGTCCCTGAGATCCCATCGGATCGGTTCGTGATCAGGGTCGATTGTCTGATAGTCCGAGCAGTAGAATTCGATCCGGTGGCCGTCCGGGTCGAGAACATAGAGAAACAGGGCGTTCGAAATCCCGTGTCGGCCAGGACCCCGTTCGATGCAGGCGATATTGCCGGTCGAAGCCAGCAGGTCCAGGAGGTCGATGATGCACATCGGTGTCGGCACCCAGAACGCGATGTGGTGCATGCGCGGCCCGATACCGTTGGTGAAGGCGAGGTCGTGCACACTGCCCTTCCTGTGTATCCATGCAGCCCACAGTGCCCCCGTCTTTTCGTCCTCCGTGTATTCCGTCACCCGAAACCCGATATTCGAATAGAAGGCCACGCTCTGGTCCACGTTCGGAGAGAACATGTTGAAGTGATCGATCCTCAACGGCCTGACGCCGCGATACAGGTGATAATGCTGGTGAATCGGGGGCAGCCTGTCCATCCTGTGGTAGAACTCGATCGGAACCCCGTGGTTGTCCGTCGTCGCGAGGGTCCGGCCTTGAAAAGGCCTGTCGGGCCAGTCGACGCGGTGGCCAAGGTCCCGAAAATACCGCTCGGCCCGATCGAGATCTTCCTCGTCATAGGTCTTGAACGCGATCAGGTCCGCACTTGGCCTCGGAGACGCTTTCAGGACCAGGCAATGATGGCCTCTTTCCTCCATCCCCCGAAAGTAGACACGGTCGTCCGACTCTCCCGTCACCTGCAACCCGAGGATTTCGCAATAGAACCTGCGGCTTGCCCCGATGTCGGCGACCGAAAGTTCGACGTGGCTCAGCCGAATCGTATTGAACGGCGGGTAGAGGACCGGGTCCGGAACGGGCATGAGCTTAGCCTCCGAGTTTCGGAATCCGGTGGGCGGACGTGGCGAAGGCCACGTTCCGGGTTTCCATGTAGAAGTCGAATGACCAGTCGCCTCCGTCACGCCCGATCCCCGAGGCCTTCGTTCCCCCGAATGGCGTCGGCAGGTGCCGGACGTTTTCGGAGTTGACCCAAACCATTCCGACGTCGAGGTCTTCCGAAAACCTGAAGGCGCGCGCAACGTCGGAGGTCCAGACATAACCGCTTAAACCGTACGCGACATCGTTGGCCAGATCGAGAGCCTCGTCCTCGTCATCGAACGAAATCACCGTAAGGACCGGTCCGAAGATCTCCTCGCGGGCAATCCTCATCTCCGGGCGCGCTTCGACAAACAGCGTCGGCTCGACGTAGCAACCGACATCCCCGACAGCATTCCCTCCAAGCGCGAGGCTCGCGCCTTCGCTCTTGCCGATTTCAATGTAGTCCAGGACCTTCCTTTGATGACCCGGGTCGATCAGGGGACCCACGACCGTCTCCGGGTCGAGGGGGTGGCCGACCTTGATGCCCCGGGATTTCCGTTTCACCAGTTCGACGAAATCGTCATGAATCCTTCGGTCGACGATCAGGCGGGACGACGATGTGCACCGCTCTCCGTTCAGGGAATAGATCATGAACACGACCGCGTCGGCAGCCCTTTCGATATCCGCGTCCGCAAACACCACGACCGGGTTTTTCCCGCCGAGTTCAAAGTGAACCCGTTTCAGCGTATCGGCGCCCTGTCTCATGATCTGCGAGCCCGTCCTGCTTTCACCGACAAAGCCGATGGCCCTGATCTCTGGATGCTCGGTCAGTGCGGCCCCCGCGTCTTCTCCGAACCCGTTCACGACGTTGAGAACCCCCGGGGGTAAGCCGGACTCTTCCGAAATCTCCGCGAGCAGGCTCGCCGTCAGGGGAGAAAGTTCCGCCGGCTTGTGCACGACCGTGCACCCTGCCGCGAGGGCGGGGGCGATCTTCCAGGTGCTGAGCATGAACGGGGTGTTCCAGGGCGTAATGACCCCGACCGGCCCGATCGGAAACCTCGACGTCATGTTGACCTGACCTTCGGTTCGCGTGACGGTTCCGTCGCGGGCCTCAGGTGCCCGGTCGGCGAAGAAGCGGAAATTCTCGGCGCCGCGAAGTGCCGCCTTGGACATGAAGCGGAGCGCCTGCCCGGTGTCCATGCACTCG
This sequence comes from Paracoccaceae bacterium, assembly GCA_965242975.1. Classification (GTDB taxonomy): domain Bacteria; phylum Pseudomonadota; class Alphaproteobacteria; order Rhodobacterales; family Rhodobacteraceae; genus JAPPHA01. The sequence goes on from CBDETS010000007.1 coordinate 70,924, forward strand.
ACGAGGGCTATCTCGTCAGCTCTTTCCACGATCCTGTCGGCAAGCCGGTGAAGCAACGCCTTGCGCGTTGTTCCCTTCATGGCTGCCCATTCCGGGAAGGCGGCCCTGGCGGCCCTGGCCGCGCGGTCAATGTCGGCGGCCTTTCCGTGAGCCACATTCGCGATAGGCCCCAGGTCGACGGGCGACAGGGTCTCGAAGCTCGTACCGTCGATGGCAGGGATCCGTTCGCCACCAACCAGGTTCATCACGCCATTGCCTTGAATGCGGTCGAGGTGAGCCTGGGCTTTCGCCAGGTTTTCCGAAAATGCGTTCATTGCAACTTCGCCTTACCCGGTTGAGAGTCGTTCATGTATCGAGTTCACGTTCCACCGGAAATCCGGATCGAGTTCGGACACTTCAACCGACAACGAAAGGTGTCCACTGGCGAGAGGTTTTTCCAGCCATTCACTGGCTGTCGCCAGCAGGCTCTGGCCGACCGTCGTCTTTTGTTCCGGCGTGCGCCCCGGGGCAATCCTGAGTGTCAGGGCCATGAACCCGTTGTCCTCGTGGCCATCTGCAACATGAAATTGGCCAACGGGGTAGGCACGGACCCGCATGCCTCCCGCCCGGAACACTCCGGTACGCTCCATGGCTTCTGCAATAGCCCGGAGAAACCGGTCACCGTCGAGGTACGACTCGAGGTTCTCGGAGTACTCGATCGTCAGGTGCGGCATCGACAAGACACGGTTTCGCGAGCAGATCGAGACGGGTCCCGGGAGTGCTTCACGCCGGAGCCGCGCCGCCTAGTCCCCGCGCGCCATCGCCGCAACACCCGTGCGTGCGAGTTCCGTCATTCCGAGCGGGCGCATCAAATCGACGAAGGCGTCGATCTTTTCCGGGGTTCCGGTCAGCTCGAAGGTAAAACTCTCGAGCGTGCTGTCAACAACGCGGGCTCGGAATACTTCTGAGGTCCGCATGGCTTCGACCCTCTTGTCACCGACACCCTGGACCTTGACCAGCGCCAGTTCGCGCTCGACCGAAGGACCTTCCACGGTCAGGTCATGGACATCGTGAACCGGCACCAGGCGTCCCAGTTGAGCCTTGATCTGCTCGATGACCGCGGGCGTCCCTCCCGTCACGATGGTGATGCGGGACAGGTTTCTCTCGTGATCGACTTCTGCGACTGTCAGGCTTTCGATATTGTATCCACGCCCCGAGAACAGGCCAATGACACGGGCGAGAACCCCGGCTTCATTGTCGACCAGTACGGCAAGTGTATGTGTTTCGTCCTCATCGGACAGGTGGCTGCGCAGGTCGTAGGCACTGCGGCGCGAACTTCCCTTCGATATGACCAGCGACGAATTCATGGTTCGTTTTCCGAAATCCCTCAACTTCCGAGACGGCCCGTCCGACGGGTGCGGCTTGCGGTCGCCGCACGTGGCGTCAAGGCCAATTGCCTTCAATTGGGCCAACCGGCAGTGGCACCCAAGGCAACGAGCATTAGGTATCGCGGCGATTCACGCGATTCAAGACGCGATCCCCGGTTTCCAGCCGTTTGTCTCTTGCGCGATCCTGCCCGACCCTACTCGACTGTCCTGCAATCACACGAGAACCGCGCCTTCGCGGTCAATTGCACGTCCGGCGACATCCGTGTCCGTGCTTTCGCCGAGGAGCATTTCGTTGTGGGCCTTGCCCGACGGAATCATCGGGAAGCAGTTTTCGTGTTTTTCCACCACGCAGTCGAAAATGACCGGTCCGTCGTATTCAAGCATTTCCTCGATTGCGCTATCGAGCCCGGATGGATTGTCGCAACGAATTCCCTTGCAACCGAAGGCTTCGGCCAGCTTGACGAAGTCCGGGAGCGCTTCCGACCAGGAGTGCGAGTAGCGTTCCCCGTGGAGCAGTTCCTGCCATTGCCGAACCATTCCCAGCCTTTCGTTGTTGAGAATGAACTGTTTTACCGGCAACCTGTACTGCACGGCGGTTCCCATTTCCTGCATGGTCATCAACCAGCTTGCCTCGCCGGCAACGTTGATGACGAGTGCTTCCGGATGAGCGATCTGCACGCCAATCGATGCAGGCACGCCGTATCCCATCGTTCCAAGACCGCCCGATGTCATCCAGCGATTTGGCTCGTTGAAGGCCATGAACTGGGCCGCCCACATCTGGTGCTGGCCGACCTCGGTGCAGATGTAACGATCGGGATGATTCTTGGTCAGGGCCTCAAGGCGCTGAATCGCGAGCTGGGGTTTGATCAGCCTGTCCGAATTCGCGTATTTTAGGCAGTCGATCTGTTTCCATTCCCGGATCTGGTGCCACCACTGTTCAACCTGTTCCCGGGCGGTCCGGCTGCCGCGCTCCTTCCAGACCCTGAGCAGGTCGTCGAGCACGGTTCCGACATCGCCGACAATCGGAATGTCCGTCCGGATGACCTTGTTGATGGACGACGGGTCGATGTCGATATGGGCCTTGATCGAATTCGGGCTGAACGCATCAACCCGCCCGGTGATCCTGTCATCGAAACGTGCGCCGATGCAAATCATCAGGTCGCAGTCGTGCATGGCCCAGTTTGCCTCGTACGTCCCGTGCATCCCGAGCATGCCGATCCAGTTGTCGCCCGTTCCCGGGTAGGCGCCCAATCCCATCAGGGTCGAGGTTACCGGAAACCCGGTTTCCGCGGCGAGTTCGCGGAGCTTTCGGCATGCGGACTGGCCCGAGTTGATCACACCGCCTCCCGTGTAGAGGATCGGCCTTTCGGCGGTTTCGATCGCGGCCGCGAGTTCGGTGACCAGGTCGATGTCGCCCCGGGTTCTCGGGTTGTAGCTTCCCATGTTCGCCTGGTCGGGTGAACGGTACGTTCCGTTCGCGAACTGGACATCCTTGGGGATGTCGATCAGCACCGGTCCGGGCCGCCCGCTGGTCGCGACGTGAAAAGCCTGATGAATGACATCCGAAAGAATGTCGGTTTCCTTCACCAGCCAGTTGTGCTTGGTGCACGGGCGCGTGATTCCGACCGTGTCGGCTTCCTGGAACGCGTCGTTTCCGACCATGAATGTCGGGACCTGTCCCGTCAGGACGACGATCGGAATCGAATCCATGAGCGCATCGGTCATTCCGGTGACCGCGTTCGTGGCGCCGGGACCGGACGTCACGAGGACCACGCCCGGTTTTCCGGTTGACCGGGCATAACCTTCGGCCGCATGCGTTGCCCCCTGTTCGTGGCGAACAAGGATGTGGCGGATTTCGTTCTGCTTGAAGATCTCGTCGTAGATCGGCAGCACGGCGCCCCCGGGGTATCCGAAGACCGTATCGACTCCCTGATCCTTGAGTGCCTGGACGACGATCTCCGCGCCGGCCATTTGCTGGTTCATGTTTCTGCTCCTCCACGCGCGACGACATTCCGGCAACAAAAAACCCCCGTCAAAGGGGGTGTCATTGCGCGCCAGCCTGATCGATTAAGCTGCCGCGCGCGTTCCCACAGGTACGGCATTTTGCCTGTTTTGCCCGTTCATGCTCATGGAGGGCAGGTTATGGACGACCCGTACACGGGTCAAGGCATTATTGGGAAATGGTGCCGATCAGCTCCGGTCCCGCTCGGGGCCGTCACGGAAATCTGGGGCAGCGGGCCTGCACGTGATTTGCGTGCAAACGTGGATTCTGTTTGTAGTTACGACGCCGATATGCTTAACAATCGGTCTGTGTGTAACCGTCGGGCAAAACTGACCCGGCCTTCAATGGGAGGACATTTGATGGATCGTCGAACTTTTCTGAGAAAATCCGCTTTGGGCGGCGGGGCAGCCGCGGCGACGGCGCTCGCGGCACCGGCTATTGCCCAGGACAAGGTCAAGCTGACGATGGTAACGTCTTGGGGCCGAGGCCTCGCGGGCGTGTTCGACGCGGCACAGAAGGTTGCGGACAACGTCAATGCCATGTCCGACGGCTCGATTGAAATCGAGGTCAAGGCGGCCGGAGAACTGGTCGGTGCATTCGAAGTCTTTGACGCCGTGTCATCCGGACAGGCAGACATGTACCATGCCGCCGATTACTACTTCATCAGTCAGCATCCGGCATTCGCGTTCTTTACCGGTGTGCCATTCGGAATGACAGCCACGGAACAGAACAACTGGTACTACCATGGTGGCGGCAAGCAACGTCACCACGAACTCGGCGAGATTTTCAACCTCAGGTCGTTCCTCGCCGGAAATACCGGCACCCAGGCAGGGGGCTGGTTCCGGCAGGAAATCGCCGGTCCGGAAGACTTCAACGGTCTGAAGTTCCGCATGCCGGGGCTGGGCGGCAAGGCACTTGGCTACATGGGCGCATCGGTCCAGAACCTGCCCGGCGCCGAAGTGTACCAGGCGCTGGCATCAGGCGCGATCGACGGAACCGAATGGATTGGTCCCTGGGCGGACGAAAAGGCCGGATTCCAGGAGATCACGAAATTCTACTACACCGCCGGATTCCACGAACCGTCCGCAGGTCTTACGCTCGCCGTGAACCTTGAGAAGTTCAACAGCCTCACGCCTCAACAGCAAGCATCAATCGAAGTCGCATCCGGACATGCCAATGTCTGGAACCTGAGCCAGTACCTCAACAACAACGGTGCGGCACTGGCGCGTCTCGCTGCAGGCGGCGTGAAAATCCTCGAGTTCCCGGACAGCGTCTGGGATGCATTCGGAGGTGCTGCCCAGCAGGTTTACGACGAATTCATGGGCGACGAAATCTTCGCGTCAATCTACAAGGAGTATGTGGCATCCATGCGGGCATCCTCTCAGTGGCTGACCCAGTCGATTTCCGCTTACCGCTCGCAACGCGACCGTGTTCTCGGCTGACATCTGCTGAATTGTCTGGCCTTGCCCCCGGGCCGGATTTGCCCGGGGGCAATTGATTCCGAATCCGTTATCTTGAGGCTTGGGTTTTTTTGACGACTTCCAGGGACCGGGTGAGTCTGCATGATTGAACTGGCCGTCAGCCTCTTTCAAAATCTTTTCCTGGCATTTTACAACCTGGGCTACGCCCTCTCCCACCCGATGGAGTGGTTGAACTGGTCCGACAGGACCGCACTTGTCCGATTCATCTATTACGGCGCATCTTCAGAATTCCTGTTCGTTGTACTCGTAACGATCATCATCGTGACTCTCGTGGGTCTCTGGCGGCGGATGTTCCTGTGGTGGGTCGTTCGGGTCCTGGAGGGATTCAGCAACGGCGTCGGGCGGCTGTTCGCCTGGGCCGGACTCATCATGGTTCTGCAGCAGATCGTGATCGTCTTTCTTCAAAGGATTTTCCGGGTTTCCGAAATTTCGGTCGGACCGTTCGGCTACGTGGTGACGAAAGACCTGAGCTGGTATGCCGAAGAGCTGAAACTCTACAACGCAATAATCGTTTGCCTCTGTTGCGCCTACACGTTCGTGCAGGGCGGCCATGTTCGGGTCGACCTCGTCTATGCCGGCGTCAGGTTCCGGGCGAAGCGTGTGATCGACATGCTGGGATCGCTGTTCTTCATTCTGCCGGTCATGTCGGTGATCTGGATGTACGGATGGTTCTTCCTGTGGAGGCATCTCGTCACGCCGAAGATCTCGGCTTCGGACAAGCTGGAGCTTCTGGAACGCAAGTCCCGGCTTCTCAAATGGAACGTGGAGACGATCGGGTTTTCGCCAAACGGGTTCGACGGCTACTTCCTGTTCAAGATCCTGCTTGTCGGATTCGCGGGCATGATGTTCGTGCAGGGCGTGGCATTCTTTTACCGGTCACTTCTCGAATTCCTCGAGGGCGAACAGTCCGAGGGACGCTTCCACGACAGGGACAGCCTTCCCGATCTGACAGAGCGTGAGCAGGAAGCCAGTCCGCGCACCGGCGCGGCTTGAGGAGATCACGGCATGCTCTTTGGACTCGACGGTGTTGAAATTGGTCTCATCGTGGTCTTTTCGTGCCTGTTTGCGGGAATCATGTCGGGTTTTCCGGTTGCTTTCGCCATCGGTGGTTCCGCGATCATCGCGTTCGGCATTCTTGCCTTGCTCGACGAAACGGGGATCCTGACCCGAAACGTCATCGACACCTCCAGCGCAGCTTACAAGGCCTTGCGTGGGGACGGCGTGTCGGCATACGACATCTCCCACTTCCGGTACCCGGACCTGCCGTTGGTCACGGTATCGCTGTTTGAGGGTGGCTGGGAACAGGCAGTCACGCGAAACCTTTCGTTCATCGTCAACCGCATGAACGAGCGTGTCATTGCCGGGCAATCGATCGAAACCCTGCTGGCTGTGCTCATGTTCGTGCTGATGGGGATCACGCTTGAGCGTTCAAAGATCGCCAACGACCTTCTGACTACGATGGCCAGGGTTTTCGGACCCCTTCCCGGCGGGCTCGCCGTGTCGGTGGTTGTCGTTGGGGCGTTCCTTGCGGCGTCGACAGGAATCGTGGGCGCAACGGTGGTGACCATGGGTCTGCTGTCGCTTCCGACGATGCTCAGGAACAATTACTCCCCGGAACTTGCGACCGGCGTCATCACGGCTTCCGGAACTCTCGGCCAGATCATTCCCCCGTCGATCGTCATCGTTCTCCTCGGAACCCTGGCCGGTGACCTCTATTCGACGGCACAGGAAGAAAGGGCGAATTCCCTCGGTTGTTCGGATGCGTTGACCTACCTTGGCGAAGCGGCTGTCGTGTCAGTTGGAACGCTGTTTCAGGCGGCCATTCTTCCAGGCATCATGCTTGCCTTTCTTTATGCGGCCTATGCGTTCGGATTTGCATTGTTCAATCCGTCAAAGGCGCCGCCGGTCCAGTCCGGTGATCTTTCAGGACAGAGAATCACTGCGCGCCACGCGGTGACCTGGTTCGCTCTTGTCCCTGCCGGCATCGTCGCGTTCGCCCTCGCTAGCAATGCGGTGAGGCTCTCGGGCGACCAGGATATCACCGTCGCATCGGTTGCAGACGGAGGTGTACAGGCAGTCCTGAGAACGAATGTTTCCGATGACTGCCGGTTGGCCATGATCGATCTTCATGGTCAGGCAAAGTGGGACGAAGCGGTCGCCCAGCAGGCGAAAATCGATTCCGGAGAAATGAGAACGGAGGCGGTCGCGCTTTCCGAAGAGGAAATTGCGGAGGCCCGGACACAAAAAATCGCGAACGCCGCGCCGATAGGGTCGGGAATCCTTGTCGGGTTCGTGATCCTTTCCCTGATCATGACGACGGGGCAGGGTGTCAGGACCGGGCAGGACAAGCGGCCCCTCGTCATCGGTGGTGCCGGTGTATTGCTTGCGTTCGCGATCGACTTTTTCCTGGTCAAGCCGACGACTTCGCCAGGGGTCACGACTTTGCTTCTCGCGGTGCCTGCGATCCTCGCGATCTACGGGTGCCGCCACGCGGCCTTGGCCCTGGTCGGCAACGAACTGTTCAGGGTCGTGTTCCCACCGCTAGTCCTGATCGTCGCGGTCCTCGGATCCATACTTGGAGGAATCACCAATCCGACACCGGCGGCCGCGCTCGGTGCGGGCGGCGCCATCATGCTCGCCGCGTACAGAAAGCTCGAGGAATCCGGCCGTAGCGGCAGGATCGTCCTGATTGCCGCCTTTGCCATGGTCATCATGATCCTGATCGGAATCAACTTTGACCTGCGGGCCAATATCGAAACCGTGACCTTCGAGAATTGGGTCGCGATCATTCTGGCGCTTGCGAGTTACCACATCGCTCTGGGGGGCCTGCTGTACGCGTGCTGGATACTCTTGCGCACGGCAGTTCTCACGCCGGTCGTGCGGGAAACGGCCAAGGTCACGTCAATGGTTTTCGCGATCCTGATCGGATCGCAGGTTCTGAACCTTGTCGTGATTTCCTTTGGCGGAGAACACTACATCCAGGAATTCCTTCGGTCTTTCGACCAGGAACTCGTCGTCTTCCTGATCGTCATGCTGGTGTTGTTCATTCTCGGATTCGTTCTCGACTTCCTGGAAATCATCTACATCGTGATACCGATCGTGGGACCGGTGATTTACGGCGGCACGCTTGATCCCAAGTGGGTCACGATCATGGTTGCGGTCAATCTCCAGACCAGTTTCCTGACGCCCCCGTTTGGATTTGCGCTGTTTTATCTTCGCGGAGTTGCGCCGAGAAACGTGACGACCGGGCACATTTACCGGGGTGTGGCGCCATTCGTGGTGATTCAGGTCGTCGGGCTCACGATCCTTTGGTTTTTCCCCCAGATCGTCACCATCGTACCCAATCTCCTCCCAGCCTGATCCACGGTGTACGGAGCCCGTGCTGCCTTATACCGGCAGCGCGCCGCGAGCGGCGATACGCTGAGCAGGTTGACAACTTGCGGAAACCGTGCCTGGCGGGGGCCAAGAATCTATGGCTTTCGGATTTCTCCAGGTCCGGGCAGATCCTCAAGGTTTCGCCACCGGTTGGCGACAAAGACCTGAAGGCTTGAAAACCGGCCCTTGTAGTCCATCTTCGGACTGCCGGGCACCCAGTACCCGAGATACACATGGGGAAGGCCGCGTGACCGGGCCAAATTGATGTGATCCAGGATCATGAACGTGCCAAGACTGCGCCTGCGTGCATGCGGTTCAAAGAATGAATAGACCAGAGACGGACCATCCGAGAGGATATCGGTGAGACAGGCGGATACAGGTCGCGGCTCGGAATCCTGTTCGGAAATCTCCGTGTAGACGATCATCCGCGTGTGTTCGGGAGCCTCTTCCATCATCCGGGAAAAGTCCGAGAACCTCATGTTCGTCATGCCTCCGCCCTGATGTCGAACCTCGAGGTAGCGACGAAACAGATCATACAGCTCGGGTGTGCTGCAGGGCCTGGACATCGTTGAGACAAGTCCGCTGTTTCTTTTGAGAATACGGCGCTGGCTACGGCTCGGGGAGAACTCTTCCACACAGATTCGCGTCGACAGGCACGACCTGCAGTTCGGACAGGTTGGACGGTAGAGGATGTTCTGGGACCTTCGAAACCCGTGTCTCGAAAGAACGTCGTTCATGGCGCCGTTCATTTCCTCGGGCAAGGTCGTACAGAGTCTCTGCTCGACGAATCCTTCCCTGTACGGGCAGGGATGAGGCGCGGTCACAAAGAAGCGCGTGTTGATCGGTACCGAGAGTTGCATGCCCCATACTCAGGTCGTGTCTCTCCGGAGAGTATCAATCAGGCGGGGATTCAACAACCATGGTGTTTCCCGGCCGGACTTCAGGGCGAATTGCCGGTTCGGTCATCCCCGAGGCAATGGTTGATCGGGGCTCGAAAGGTTCGGACACGCATGCTCTCGCGCGTTCAAGAGGTCTAAGGAGTGCCGTCATTGTCCAGATCCGCGCATGATCCGTGTTCGGAACCAGACCGCGAGTCGAACCGGGTGCTTGCCGTCAATCGTGTTCCCGATCAAAAACCGGACGGCGTTTTTCCTGGAATGCGGCAATCCCTTCGGCGAGTTCCGGGGTGCCAGCGACCACGGCTCCCGCGAGCGAGTCGATGACACGTTCCTTTTCCTCTCCCTCCGCCGCATTGATCATCATCTTTGTGACTTCAACCGCACGTCGCGACCTGGACGACAGGCTGCGCGCCAGGAATTCTGCAGCGGAGAGTCCCTTGCCTCGGGACACTACCGAATCGACGATCCCGAGCTCCAATGCCTCACCGGCGGCGAACACTTCCCCGAATACGGCCATTCGGCGGACTGGTTGGGCACCAAACCTGCGAACCAGGCGTTGTGTTCCCGACCAACCGGGCACGACTCCAATCCCCGTTTCCGGCTGCCCGACCCGAACCTGTTCCTCCGCGACCCGGTAGTCGGCGCATGCTGCGAGTTCCAGCCCCCCTCCGAACGCGTCACCGTCAAGGACGGCGATGACCGGCGTGCGCAACCGCGCGAGTGCGTCGAAAGCGGTATGGCCTTCGCGGATCCATTCGCGGCTGAACGAGTCGGGCGTCAATCCGCCCCACTCACCAACGTCGCCGCCAGCACAGAAGGCCGCGCCTGCGCCGAACAGGATGGCCGCGTGTGCGTCACTGTCCTCGATCAAGCTGCATTGAGCTCGAAGTCCGTGAATCATCTCCATGTTCAGCGCGTTTCGTTTCTCCGGCCTGTTCAGCCCGAGCCAGGCAATCCTGTCGGCAACCTTCAGGGTGACAGGCGGCACGACGGTCACGGCCGGAGTCCGATCCGTTCCGGCTTGAAAAGGCGAGAATCCATGACGCGCAAATCATCTGAAACCTTCAACCGCGTACGGGCCTGATCCAGCACGTCCTTGCGAACGTCGATGCCCGGAGCTATCTCGCTCAACACCAGCCCTCCTGGCGTCAGCTTCAGTACACACCTCTCGGTGATGTATGTCACGTCCTGTCCCGTCTCGACGGCCCGGGTTCCGGAAAACGAGACCTGGTCGACGGCAGGCACGATCTTCGCAATTCCGCCTTCCTGGTCGACTCTCACTTTCCCCGCATCAAGCGACATCTTCGCACCGGCATTGAAGTTCCCGGAGAACACGATGCGCCGCGCGCGCGCGGTGATGTCGACGAACCCGCCCGCACCGGCCGTACGGTGCGGCGTCACCGCAAGCCGGGACACGTTGACCGAACCGTCCGAGCCGATCTCGAGAAACGACAAAAGGGATGCGTCAAATGCTCCCGCCTGGAAATATGAAAACTGATGTGGAGACGCCACGAACGCCTCCGCATTGGCGGCGCAGCCGAACTTGAACCCCAGCAACGGAATTCCCCCTACGGCACCCTGTTCGATGACCCACGTCACCGAACCATGGTGGCCCTCCTCGAGGAATATCCTCGGTACATTGGCTGACACGCCGAAACCGATGTTGACGACCCATCCGTCGCGAAGTTCTTGTGCGACCCGTCGCGCGATCACCTTCTGGATGCCGAAATCCATCATCCTGAAGCTGTCGAGGGGCCGGATGTGCTCGCCGGAGATCGCGGGGTCGTAGGGAGTTGCCGTGGTCTGCAACATGTCGGGAGCTTCCACGACATGGTCGACGACAATTCCGGGAACGTGAACGTCATGGGCCCGAATCGAGCCGTTGGCGGAAACTCGTCGCACCTGCGCAATGACCATGCCTCCGCAGTTTCGGGCGGCCAGCGCCATTTCCATCGCACCGAGATAAGCGCCTTCGGACTCGAAACTCAGGTTCCCTCGCTGGTCTGACGACGTTGCCCGGATGATCGCGACATCAGGGCGGATGACCGGAAAATAGAGCCAGTCCTTGCCGTCAAAAGACTCTCGCCTGACGATGGGAGTGGCCCGGGCCGCGTCGTTCATCGCGCAGCCCTCCAGGTCGGGGTCGACAAAGGTTCCCATGCCGACGCTCGTGAGCACTCCGGGTCGGAGGCCGGCGGCTTCCCGAAGCATGTCGAACACGATTCCGGACGGGACATTGTAGGCCGCCACCTCGTTGCTCATGATCATTTGCCAGATGAGCGGCGGATCGGCCTTGGTCGGCCCGGATGGGTATGACCCTCCGATGACCCGTGCCAAGCAACCGGGCATGGCAATATGATCAACGCCCTTCGTTCCGAAAAAATCTCCGGCGGCGATCGGGTGAATGGTAGTCAGGTTGCCTGGCTTTCCCGTCGTCCTGAACCGATTGCCAAGCTCTTCGAGTACGGCGTCCGGGCAACACAGGCCACTCGAAGAGTTGATCGCGATCACGGCGCCATTCGGAATGAGCGCAACTGCTTCGGCCGCTGTCTTTTGTTTGCTCACAAGTCCTCCCACCGTCAGGCGAGCCACTCAAAGTAACTATCTGGTTATCTTCTTGTGCCAAGTCATGGTTGTTGATTCAAGGGGTGTCGTCAACAGGGGCCCCGTTTTCATGCACGGCATTTCCCGTGATTGGTCCGTCCGAAGGGCTGTGCTGCCAAGGCCTCTTGGGCAAACGGTCGAAATCTCGATTGGCACGGCGGCTGATCGCGGCCGTTACGTCCGGTCTCGATGACCGATTCCTCCGCCAGTTCGGGTGGAAACATGCCTGGGCGGGTTCTGTGCAACATTCCGGCCTTGATGTACCGTGCAGTTTATCCGGGTATGTCGCCGACCGGCGGGTCCTTGGTGATGCCGACGTCGCGATCGGTGCATTGGCGGACCTTCCTGTTCCGGCGGAAGGAATCGACGATCTGGATCGACGTGTCGGGCAGTTCGGAACGTCGTGATGCGCATGAACGTCGGGGGCAGGAAATATCTGTCGGCGGTTTCGCGCAATTGGTGCAACGGTTACCGCCAAGGTACGCACGGAAACGAGCCGGCGTTCCGGTTCACATCATTCTCGGGTTGCCGAGACCAAAGATTTCCGGTAAGTATTTCCGGAAATGACCGGAACCGTGGCCACCTCCGACCTTTCTCCGGTGACCCGATGGCGCAGACGTCGGCGACGCCAGGGCTTTGTGCGTGTCGAGGTTCAGGTTCGCAAGGAGGATGCGGAACTCGTTCGGAATATCGCGACCGCGCTCGGAGACCCTGCGCGCGAGGTCGAGACACGCGCCAAACTGAATGAGACAGTATTGGCTTCGCGCGCCGGCGGGCTCAAGGCACTGCTGGCGCGGGCGCCTCTCGAAGGGATCGATCTCAGGCGTTCGAGCGAATTCGACCGTGACATCTCCCTGTGAGTTTTCTGATCGACACGAACATAGTCTCCGAGGTTCGCAAGGGTGACCGGTGCGACCCGGCTGTCGCGGCTTGGTGGGCGGGCATCGCGGAAGACGATCTCTGGGTGAGCGTGCTGGTGCTGGGCGAAATCCGAAAGGGTGTTGAACTCGCGCGTCGCCGTGATCCTCGGAAAGCCGCGTTTCTCGACGCGTGGCTGGCCGAACTTGTCGCCAACTTCAGCGAACGCATACTTCCCGTCGATGCCGATGTTGCCGGGGAATGGGGACGCATCGCTGCAATACGTCCCGTACCGGTGATCGACGCGCTATTGGCGGCAACGGCACGGGCCAATCGTCTCACGCTGGTGACTCGCAACGCGTCGGATGTCGCGGGCCTTGATGTAGAGGTACTGAATCCATTCGAGTCCTGAAGGGTTTTGCAGGAAAACGTACCATTCCGGTCTGCCGGTCGGGCCCTTCCGGGGCATCGGGATTCGGGAACTCTCGATTTCCCGTTCCCGTCGGGGAAGACCTGGGCGAACGTTGATGTCGCCCGCTACATGCCGTTTCTCGGGATTTCGTGGTACCACGCGACGTCGTGGAAGATCTCATCGCGGTCCCAACAGGTGACGGTCGCTTCCAGAACGAAACTGTCGGCAGTCGCCGTCTGCTTCGAGGTCGTCTTGATCCGGACTTTCCAGTCGTCGCGTTCGAAGGTCGCTTCCTGGTCCATGGTTGCCGTGGCGCTCAGCGGGTCATCGGGATGAATGCGATAGACCCGGTCGGAAATATCGGTCATCTCGGTGCCGATTTCGTCCAGCCGCACGCGGCCGACGGGGCCAAAAACGCCGCCATCGATGAAAAAGCGGGAAACATGCTCGCCGGTGGCGAGATCGGTCTTGATCGAACGATCCAGCGATCCCTTGCGGAGGTTGGAGATTTTCGGCTCGGGCCCGGGGCCGGGAACCGGCAGGTCTCGGGCGGCGGCTTCGGACGTCCGACGGACCGGGAGCGAAAGGGTGGAGCGCCCGGGCGAAACATGGAGCGTGACCGCTTCGGGTGATGGCCACAGGATTGGCCAGTAAGCCGACGCAACCTGCACCATCAACCGGTGACCTGTCGCCAGCCGGTATCCGATCCCGTGCAGCGGCACACGGACGTGCGTGACGTCACCCGGAACAACCGGATCGGGCACAGTGTCCGAGTTGCGATGCATCAGGTTGGCAAATCCGCGACTGATGAGTGTCTGCGCGCCATCCGGAGCTTCATCCACCAGGAGCACGGCGACGAACCCTTGTGGCTCGTTCGCTGCGACCGACAATGAAACCGTTGGTTGTCCGAGAATGTCGAGCGGCGTCTGCGCGGGCTCCCCGCGGAAGCAGAGGGCGCCGGCCGCGTCGATTCGACAGTCGCCAGGCATGTCGCCCGGAATGGCAAAAGAACACATGTCGCCCCCGGCCGAGCCGAACGTCTGGGGAGAGCAAATGTTCAGGTCCGGCCCATGCTCGGCGCTTTCGCCGAGAGTTCCGGAGTTCAGATGCAACAACCTCTCCGAAACATTGGGGGATGGCCAGGTCTCTTCTTCGACCCATGTACCCGGCCGCTCCGCGTGATAACCGGCAGGCGGCACGCTGTCCTGTAAATGGAACCTCAGCGGTGGTTCATCCATCAGGCCGGTGTCGATACCCTTCAGATGGTGGTCCCAGAACCGGATGACCTCGGCCACGAAATCCACCTTCGGACCCGGGACGCCGTCGTGAGGATAAAGGTGCGCCCAGGGACCCATCAGGACCTTGAGAGGGCACTTCAGATGTTGGGCAATGCGAAACGGCGTGTCGCGAAACAGGTCCGCCCAACCGCCGAAAAAGTAGACCGGCACATCGATGTCGTCGTAGCACTCGGAAATCGATCCGTGCCGCCACATTTCGTCGTGGGTCTGGTGCTCCAGCCACTGGGCAGGCCAGTAGGACATCGCCTCGAGCCTCGCGCGCCACATGTCCCGCCAGCGTTCGCCGACGATACGGGGATCGGGCGGAAACGAATTGTAGAGCTGCATGATCGAGCCCCACCAGAAATTGTCCCCAGCCAGCACTCCGCCGTAGAAGTGGATGTCTTCCAGCCAGCGGTCGTCCGTGCCCATGACCGGCGCAATCGCCTTGAGAGCTGGCGGTCGCCTGGCCGCGACCTGGAACGAATTGTACGCCCCCCATGACTTGCCGAACATGCCGACATTGCCGTCGCTCCAGGATTGTTCGGCAATCCAGGCGATCACGTCGACGCCGTCGCGGGTTTCTGTCTCGGTGTATTCGTCCAGCATCACCCCTTCGCTGTCTCCCGTGCCCCGCTGATCGACACGGATTGCGGCATAACCGGCCTCGGCGAAACGCGGGTGCATGCCTTCATCGCGCATGCGCGTCCGGTCGCGACGGCGGTAGGGGATGTACTCGAGGATGCAGGGAACGGGTTCGTCGCGTGCTCCAGCGGGCAGCCAGAGGCGCGCGGCCAGTTTCGTGCCGTCGAGCATTGGAATCCAGACTGTCTCGATAACTTCGGTCATGCTGTGCCTCTTCGTGCGTCGAGCGGATAATGGCAGGAAACCCGGCGATCCTGATGTGGTTTCAGGCTGGGCTGCAGTCGGCTGCAGTCGGCGACGGCCCAGGGACACCGGGTGTGGAATTCGCATCCCGAAGGGCGCGCCAGGAGAGACGGCACCTCCGCAGGCAGCGCGATGCGGTCGCGGGCCTTTTCGGGGTCCGGCTCGGGGTTCGCGGACAACAGGGCTGCAGTGTAAGGATGGCCGGGCGCGGCAAATACCTGGTCGGTCGGGCCGGTCTCCACGAAGCGGCCCAGGTACATGACCGCCATCCGGTCGGCGATGTGATGCACGACATGCAGGTTGTGGGTTATGATCACGATGGCGAGTCCAAGCCGTTCCCGCAGGCCGTTCAGGAGGTTCAGCACCTCGCCCTGCACCGAAACATCGAGTCCTGCCGTGGGTTCGTCCGCTATGACGAGTTTCGGGTTCAGCGCAATTGCGCGGGCCACGCCGACACGCCGTGCCTGCCCGCCCGAAAGCTGGTGCGGATAACGTTCGGCAAAATCCGCCGTCAGGCCCACGAGCGACAGGAGGCGGCGTGTCTCGTTCCCAAGGTTGCGCCCTGGCGGCCCGTGTATACGGAAGGGTTCGGTCACGATATCGCCGACTTTCATCCGGGGCGAAAGCGAACCGACAGGATCTTGAAACATCATCGCCATTTCGCGTCTGAGGGGTTTCATCGCCTTGGGCGACAGCCTGTCCATCCGCTGACCTTCAAAGCTGACTGATCCTTTCGAGACTGCCTGGAGGCGGTTGACCGCCCGGGCCAGGGTCGTTTTTCCGGATCCGCTTTCCCCGACAATTGCGAATGTCTCGCCCGGACTGACCTCGAAACTGACACCCGCAACGGCGAGGATTTCCTGGCGCCGGAACACGGGACCGACCTTGAAGGTAACCTTGAGGTCGCGGATTTCGAGGATCGGGTTCATGCGGCGCCTGCCCGAACGCAGCGCACGATGTGCCCGGCACCGACGGGCTGGTCGGGAGGCGTCCGCCTGCACGCGTCGATGCGGGATGAACACCGCGGCGCAAAGATGCAACCTTGCGGTCTCTGGCGAAGGTCCGGCAACTCGCCGGGGATTGTCGGCAGGTTCCGGGTACGTCCCGACTGCCGAGCAGGATCGCATTCAAGAAGCCTGACGGTGTAGGGATGGCCGGGTTGGTTGAAAACCTGCCGCGTGGTGCCCCGTTCGACCACCTCGCCCGCGTACATGACCACGACGTCGTCGCAAAGCTCGGCAATGACGCCAAGGTGGTGCGAGATGAAAAGGACGGAACAGCCGACCTGTTCCTGCAGATCCTGCAGGAGTTCGATTGTCGCGACCTCGAGCGTCGCATCGAGCGCAGTCGTTGGTTCGTCGGCGATCAGAAGCGACGGTTCCATCATCAACGCCATGGCGATGGCGATCCGCTGCTTCATGCCGCCGGAAAATTCGTGCGGGTACCGCGCGAGCGCGGCTTCAGGGTCAGGGATGCGGACGCGCCGCAGCATTTCGGCCGACCGCGCGTCTTTTTCGGCTTTCGTCCGGTCCGACCGGTACTGGATATTCCGCATCTGCCGACCAATTGACAACACGGGATTGAGGGCGCCCATGGGGTCCTGGAAGACGGTTGATATGCGCAGGCCGCGCAGTTTCTGCATCTGGCGCGGGCCGAGTCTCGTCAAATCCTGCCCTTCAAATCCGATACTGCCGCTACTGACCCGTCCATTGTCCGCGAGGAGGCCCAGGATGGCGTTCACCAGCGTGCTTTTCCCGCAACCGGATTCTCCGACGATACCCACGATTCGTGCTTCGGGCACATCGAAACTGACATCCCTGAGCGCGTGGAGGTTCCCGCCATCGGTCGCGAAATGCACGTTGAGATCGCTGATCGAAAGAACCGTCATCCGCGCCTCTTGAGCCTTGGGTCAAAGACGTCGCGCATCGTTTCTCCGAGGAACGTGAAACCGAGCGTCGTCAGGATGATCGGCAAGCCTCCCGCGATGGCGATCCAGGGCGTGTCGCGGATTGCCGTGAAGCCGTCGTTCAGGATGGCGCCCCAACTGGGGGTTGGCGGCCGCACGCCGAGACCAAGAAAGCTCATGCCCGCCTCGATCGCGATCACGACCGGGATGTCCATCGAAGCGAGGATCAGGAGGGGGCCTATGACGTTGGGCATGATGTGAACCCGCAGGACCCGTCCCGTGCCGGCCCCCATGCTTTGGGCTGCCGTAACGAACTCGGATTCCTTCAGGGACAGGGTCTGCGTTCGGATGATCCGAGCGTAGCCGGGGACGTTCACGAGCACCACGACGATCACGACTGCCGTCAGGGATGGGCCGAAGAGGGTGACCAGTGCCAGCGCCAGCATCACGGTCGGGAAGCTCTTGATCGAATCGAACAGCAGGAGCATCAGGTTGTCCAGCCAGCGCGGCCCATAGCCGGCGATCAGGCCAAGGACGATTCCGATCGCCAGGGAGGCCGCCGTTGAAAAGAGGGCCACGGAAAGAGCAATCCTCCCGCCGTGCAACACGCGGGTGAAGAGATCGCGCCCCAACTGGTCGGTGCCCAGAAAATGCTCCCACGAGGGGCTCAGGAAGCGGTCGCGCGGTGAAATCTTGTTGGGTTCGTAGACGCTGAGCCAGTCGGCAAACAGCGCCCCGCCGATCATCAGGACCACGAGCACGATACCGAACGCGCCCAGTGGCTCGGATGCCACCCGGCGGATCGCCCGGAAGCGCTGCCCGAAACGCGCGAACCGGGTCGGTGAGCGGGTATCAGAATCTGCTGCGGACACGCGGATCCAATGCTCCGATGATGAGGTCTGCGACCAGGTTGATCATGACAAAAAGGACGGTTGTGACCAGAACCGCGCCGCTCACGAGAGGATAGTTTCGCGTCAGGATGGCATCGTAGACGAGTTTGCCAACCCCGGGCCTGGCGAACACGATCTCGGCAAATACGGCTGAGGACAACATCTGGCCAATGCCGACACCGAGAAGTGTGATGGTCGGAAGGATCGCGATCGTCAACGCGTAGCGGTAGGTGATCATCGCGTCCGGCAGGCCGAATGCGCGGGCCGCGCGAATGTGCTGCGCCTCCAGGACCTCCAGCATCGAGGCGCGAACCATGCGGGCGATATAACCGACCCACCCGAGGCCGACCGCAAGCGACGGCAAAATGAGGTGGACGATCTGATCGCCCAGGTTACCCGGCTCTCCGGCACCGATAGCGGGCAGCCATCGCAAAGTTACGGCGAAAACCAGGAGCGCATAGATCGCCACCACGAAAGACGGAACGGCGATCACTGCGACCGACAGGACACCGACGATACGGTCTGCCCAGGACCCGCGCTTTACCGCCGCCCAACAGCCAAGCGGGATGCCCAGGGCCACCGACCACGTGATCCCGCCGGCAGTGAGTGCAAGCGTAAATGGCAGCTGCTCCATCACGACTTGCGCCACCGGTCGGTCTGAAAGAACTTCGCGCCCGAGGTCGCCGGTCCATGCGTTGACGAAAAAGTTCCAGAACTGGATCCAGACGGGCTGGTCCAGCCCCATCTTGATCCGAAGCGCCTCGCGCATGGCCTCCGTTGCCCGCGGGCCGAGCGCCACGGCAGCCGGATCTCCCGGAATCAGGTAGATCATCACGAACAGCAAGAGCATGGCCACCGAAACGATGACCACTGCAAGCGCGATGCGCTTGATCGTGTAACTCAGCATGGAAAACTGCGGGCGGCCCCGAAGGGCCGCCCATTCGCCATCAGGCGGGTTTGAATTCCGAGAAGAGGGATTCCCCGTTCGGTTTCAGACCCGGTTCGATTGTGTCGCGGTGAATGGCGCCCACGACCTCGTGCGTGAGGAAGACATAGCAGCCGCTTTCATCCATCAGGCCCTGCATCTTCGTGTAGATCTCGTCGCGCTTGCCGTGATCGCTTTCGACAAGGCCTTGATCGTGCAAGGCCTTGTATTCCGCGTTGTCGAAGCGTTCCCAGTTCCAGACGCCGACCTGTTCCGGCGTGAACCAGACAGTCGCCCACGATGGATCAGGCTGCATGGAATAACGGCTCAGCACCAGTTGCAGTTTCATGAAGTAGTCGCCGTCCTTGGAGCCAAGCGTCCAGAAGGTGCCGCTGTCGTTCTGCTTGATCTCGCAGTTGATGCCGACCTCGGCGAGGTTCGCCTGGATGACCTGTGCCGCGGTCAGGCGTTCCGACTGGTTCAGGATGTCCAGTGTCACCGTCAGGTTGGTCGCCCCGGCTTCAGCCAGCAGTGCGCGCGCCGCGTCCGGGTCGTAGTCGTAGGTTACGCTGTCGCGCGAACCGGGCAGGCCAGGAGCGATGATGCCGTTTCCGATGCTCGCTGCGCCGAAATAGGCAGCGTCAACGACCGTCTGACGGTCGACCGCGTGCTGCACTGCGCGGCGGATGCGGATGTCGGTGAAGGGTTCGGCATCCTGGTTGATCCCAAGCCAGACATAGGCCAGCGAAGGTTTTTCCAGCACGACGGAACCTGCCGGCGGATTCTCCTTGAGACGCGGAAGCGAGGAAACCGAGGTCCACGTGTAGTCCAGATCACCGGCTTCGAACCCGCGTTCGGCGGTGGCTGGGTCTTCGATCGGGATGATGTGGATTTCCTCGAAGCCACCCGGTTCATGAACCCAGTCGGGGTTGCGCTTGAGGATCGTCTTCTGCTTGGGCTGCCAGTCGGCCAAAAGGTACTGACCCGATTGTGCAACCGGTTTCGTGGTAATCTTGTCGCCCAGTTCCTCCATCGCCCGTTTTGACAGGATGCACGACGCCGGCGTCGGCAGGGTCGTGGTCCAGAGCGGCACGAACTTGTTGGTGAGGTGAATGAGGCCCGATAGCTTGTCCTTGACCTCGATCTCTTTCAAGGCGGCCCAATCGCCCGCATAGGGGCTTTCCATCGCGGGGTCGGCAATCCGTTCGATCGAGAACTTAACGTCCTCTGCCGTCATCTGGCCGTAGCCGTCCGTAAAGCCGATATTGTCCTTCAGCGTGAAGGATACGGTCACGTCGTCAAGCTGTTCAATGCTGGCGACGGCAATCGGTTTCCAGCCCCAGATGTCGCCCGCTTGCGGTATGACCAACGGCGCAAAGATCGATCGGATGATGTCGTCCTCCGGAAGCGAAAGCCGGAAGGCGGGATCAAGCACCTGAAGATCCGAATAGGACCGAAGCGTCAGGACCGTGCCGTCCTGGCTGAGGGCCATGCGCGGCACCGCCATGCTGGCCGCACCAAATGCACCTGCCGTTGCAAGGAAAGAGCGGCGCGAAATGCCCGGTTTCCGTTCGTTGTGAGGCATGGTTTTTCTCCTCTGAATTTGTAGGTGTTTTTGGATTGATTACTTTTTCTGGCTCTGCTCGGACATCTATCTTGCCGGGCCCGGCAAGGGAATTTGCCGCGTCTTCAGCTACAGACGCGTGCCGACCGCCACAGACCGGCCAGCACGGCCGATCGGTGACGTTTCGGGCGTTGTACATGATTTTGGTTGGGTAGGAACAGGTCGCTTTCGTACGGGTCGATCATCGCGTCAGAGGTCCGATACTGGAGGTCGCCATGCCGGGTGCATCCATTCCTCCCGCGTTCACTTTGATACATCGGTTGATGCGGCCGTGTTAACGCGGCTCATGAGCCGCCGGCCCCAAGGAGAAACTGGCTCCCGCAGAACCGGAAAGACACTCGTCCGACAGGCCGGGTGTGACGACTTCCTTTCCATCAGGCGCATTCAGGCTGCGCCGGTTCCGGCGGCGGGCGACGCTGTTGGCATCAACGATTCCTTCCCTGGATGACGCGCAACGAACCGGTCAGGACACATTTCGAGCGTCGGCCGGGTGGCAGGCGATTCCAGGCGTGGGTTCGTGGTCTTGCGTTCGATGGCGCCTGTGTGGCCGGCCGAAACAACGTCGTTGCCGGACGCCTTCCCGATTTCAGGCTGCGCACCTCTCGGGCCTGCCTCACGTCCAGCCCAGGCGACAGGACTTCCGCAAGGGCCTCAACCGTTGACGGCCGTCGCACCCCGACATTCGCCACCGGTCTCCCAGCTGGTCTCAGACTGTAAGTTCCAGTCTTGAGTATTTTCACACAATACCGGCATTCCAAGAATTTTGTTGAGGAATCGAGACCCGAGGCTACAGTTGCCCGGATAGTCCCGCGATGAACCACGATGATTTGGGGCTCGAGTGCCAGCGACGACAATCGGAATCGGAAAGCCGCTCTATTCGGTCGACGAGATCGAACATTGCTGGATCGAAATGCCGGACGGGGTTCGGTTGGCCGCGCGGATCTGGCTGCCCGAAAACGCAGGCGCCGTACCAGCGATCCTCGAATACATCCCATACCGTAAGCGCGACATGGTTCGTGCCCGTGACGAGCGTAATCACCCGTATTTTGCGGCGCATGGTTACGCTTGCCTTCGCGTGGACATGCGAGGGTCGGGGGACAGCGAAGGCGTCATGGTGGACATGTACGGATCCGCCGAACTCGATGACGCCCGTCAGGTCATAGCCTGGATTGCCGGGCAGGACTGGTGTGATGGCAAGGTCGGGATGTTTGGAACGTCCTGGGGCGGTACCGCCAGCCTGCTGGCGGCCCTGGATGCGCCCGGGCCGCTCAAGGCGGTGATTGCCAATTGTGCGACCATCGACCGGTACGAAGATGACATCCACTGGATGGGCGGCTGCATTCTGACCGACTCCATCGAATGGGGCGCGGCTTTGCCCGCGATTGTCGCGGCCCCGCCCGACAAAGCGACAGTCGGAGACAGTTGGTTCGAGAGCTGGAAACACCGGCTCGGCAAGCTGACATTCCCGCATGAAACCTGGCTCCGGGAAACGCAGCGTGTTCCCTATTGGCAACGCGCCTCGATTCGATCCGAAACGGATCGTTTGAGTTGTCCCATCCTGGCAATTGGCGGCTGGTCGGACCGTTACTCCAATTCAGTCATGCCGCTGGTCGAAGCACGGCCCGACATTTGCCGGGGAATTGTCGGGCCATGGGGCCATCACTACCCGGATCAAGGGGAGCCCGGACCGGCCATCGGGTTTCAGGATCTCGCGCTTGAGTGGTGGGATTGCTGGCTGAAGAGTGAAACGCCTGAAATGCCTGACTGGCCCGCGGTGCGGCTTTGGAGAAGGGAATTCGATCCCCCGCAGGATCGATTGATCGAACGGAACGGGATCTGGATTGAAATTGGCGAGCCTACAGGAACCGAGGAAGTATGCTTCCACCTCGGAGACGGCAGGTTGTTGGCTGTCCCGCACCCGGAACCCGGGGAACTGACGGTGCCGGACGATCTGCGGCACGGCCAATGTTCGGGAGACACCGGTTATTTCGGACGCGCAGGGGGACTTCCCCTTGAACAAACGCCCGACGACAAACGCGCGCTCTGTTTCGACAGCCCGCCACTCGATAACGATCTTTGTATCGTTGGTCATGCCCGGCTCCGTGTCGACGTGATACCCGGCCGATTGCCCGCGCAGCTTGCCTGTCGCGTGTGCGACGTCGCCCCGGACGGGAGGTCCGGTCTCGTTACGAGGACGGTCGTCAATCTTGAACTTGATGATGACCTGAACACGATCCGCAGCGTGGCCCCCGGTCAACGATTGCATGTGCGGGTCAAGTTCCCGACGACGGCGTACAGGTTCGCAGCGGGCCATCGTGTCCGCCTGGCGCTTTGTTCTTCGTACTGGCCATTGATTTGGCCGCCTGACCGTCCTGCGGGTTCGAGAATCTCGACCCGTGGTGCCAAGCTGGACTTTCCACTTCAACCGGAAACTTCGCGCCCCCTAAACAGGCAATTGCCGCCCGTCAGGGACCTTTCCGCCGGTGAAGGATTGCGGGTCAGGTCCGAAGGCCAACTGGAGCGGCGCGTATCGGACGATTCGGGGGCGTGGCTGCGCAATACCTGGCATCAGCCGACGGTAACGATCGAATTCAAGGACATCGACGTCGCGGTTACCGTCGAAACGATTGCGGAGTTCGGTTGCGGTGCTTACGATGCGGGCCAGGCCATGTGTTCGTTCGAGCACAAAATCGAACTCAAGCGCCCCGACGGTATTGCCAGCGTTGCAAGCAAGGTTGTCATGTTCAACTCACCGCGCGGTACAAGGATGCGGGCGGGAATTGCGGTGATGTGGAACGACGTAGCCATCGCGACGTTGGAGTCGGACGCTTTCAAATAGCTTCGATCCGGTCGACACGAAATCAGATTTCGGGAACTGCAAGAGGACCGAATCTGGGCAACTTGCCTTGTTGTAGCAAGTCGTTCCGGTTCTTCTGGCCGCAACTCATGGAACTGCCTGCATTGGCAGAATAGTTGAAGCCGGCCGTTCAGGCGCCCTGAATTTCCCGACGAAGAGTCAGGGCGGTCGCAGGGTAGTCGATGTTGAGGTACTCGACGCCAGCGACAAGGGCCCTCCGGAATGCGGTTTCGTTGTGACGCGGGGTGTGCATCATGATCTCGAAATCCCGGGCTCGTGCGTGCGAAATGAGCTGGGACGTCATGTCCATGCTGTGAAACTCGAGTATCGAGGCGCCCGTGGCCCGGGCATCCTCGATGTCGGGATGATCCCGGTAATTCACCATGTGCAGTTGGTGGGGCATGGCCTTCCGCAGCGCCGTGCGCAGTTCGCCGTTCTCCGAATAGATGATGCAGCCGGACCCGAGCCCCGCGGCTTCGAGCTCTGCCGCCAACCTGAGGGGTGCAGCGGCCTTTACCTCGACATAGAATCCCAGAAGCGGTTTGAGTTCCATCAGGAAATCGGTCAGGCGCGGTAACGGCTCGCCTGCAAATTCCGGGCCAAACCAGGTCCCGGCATCCAGCCGGTCCAGGTCCCGGCTCTGCATCCGGGAAATCGGTCCGTGGCCATTCGTGGTGCGACTCAACGTGGCGTCATGCAGGACATAGAGAACACCGTCTGCGGATTCGCGAACGTCCAGTTCGATGATGTCTGCACCGAGCTCCGCCGCCAACCGGCCGGAGGCGATCGTGTTTTCCGGTGCCACCCGACAGGCTCCGCGATGGCTGACGATCCTCGTCACGGCAACGCCGTCGGAAACATGGCCGTTCACCGCAGTCTGCTCCTGAGCCCGGCCGGTGCAGGCCGCCGTGTCCGCATCCACATTACGGCCAAACCGTGACACCGACCATTTCGTGGTCGGAAAGATACCCGCCACCGGCGTCGCATGCCGGCACAACGAATGGCCGGCCCGCGCGAACGCCCCGCACCAGCAGCCAGTCCAGCGTGGTCAGAGGACTGCCAGGCGGATCTTCCGGGTGCAGCCTGGTCGTATGCGCCCCGGTATTGGACTGCCGCCAGTCGAACCCCTCTGCGGCGAAGTGTGCGAAACTTGGTTCATGCTCGGCGGCGCGGTCCAGCAAAGCGGGCCCGCCAAGGCCGGCCTGACGGAAGCCTTTTGTGTTCAGGTCGCCTCCGATGACGCATCTGGTGTCGCCAAATTCGTTCGCAAGGCATTCCAGCAGGCGTTGGGTCTGCCGGGCCCGGTCAATGCTGTCACTTTGACTTTCATAGTGGACGACCACGATCACGACCGGTTCCAGTTCGGTTGCCAACCGCGCTGCCAACGCCATGCGCCCGCCGACCCTGACCTGGCCGTCATCCTTGGGCGCGCCCACGAACCAATCGCCGCTGGACTCCAGCGGCAGCACCTTCACATCGTCAATCCGGTAGCGGGAAAGGATTGCGTTGCCATGCAGGCCTTGCCGGTTGACGTCCCCGGCGTGGTCGCGCGTTTCCCGAACGTCACCTAGACCGAGTTCGACAAACTCGACACCGAAGGCATAACCCCAGCCCAGGCAACCCGCCAGATCACCGGGCGTGTCGCGCTGTCCGGACCGCGCCATGCCGCGGTCCATTTCGGTGGCAAGCACGACGTCGGCACCAGCGCCGGCAATCACGTCCGCGCTTTGCTCGACCCGCTTGCAGCGTTCCATGTTCCAGGCCGTGACTGTCAGTCCCGACGATGGCGCGGCCGGTGCGGTCGAGGCGGACGTCTCGATGGTGTTCAGGCAGGACCAATCGGCAAGCAGCCGGTCATGCACCGTCCTGCTTCGGGATAACGACAGGGCTTCCTGACGCTGGGAGACAGTCGGCGGCTCAAGCGTCGCAACCCGGCGGGCAATCGCATTACGTGTGATCGTTTTATCCGATGGCTGCATGCGTACCAGGCATCCGCTGGCCAGCACCGTCGAAGACAATTGTATCCTGCGGCCGGAACGAGACGTGCAGCTTGTCGCCGGCCGACCACTTCGGGCGCGATGTCGCTTCCAGGAAGCGCAACGGTCCAAGATTGCTGTCGGCCGTTACCAGGGTCTCGCGCCCCATCGGCTCCACTGTGGTCACCGTCACCGGCAGCCCGGTTTCAGTCGACTGCAGCAGTTCCGGCCGGATGCCGACGGTCTCGGCTGCATCCGGAACGTCGAGAACGGCGCGCTGCCTGTCCCGTAGGCTGATCAGGTTGATCGGCGGTGAGCCAATGAATCCGGCGACAAACAGGGTGTCCGGACGCAGATACAGGTCTTCGGCGGTTCCGGTCTGTTCGATCCTGCCGACATTCATGCACACGACACGGTCCGCCATTGTCGTCGCCTCCAGCTGGTCATGGGTCACGAGGATTGTCGTCACCTCCAATTCCCGGGTAATCCGGCGGATTTCGGCGCGCATGGTCAGCCTCAGGGTTGCATCGAGGTTCGACAGGGGTTCGTCCAGCAACAGGAGATTTGGCTGTTTGACCAGCGCCCGTGCCAGCGCCACCCGTTGCTGCTGGCCTCCGGACAACTGGCTGGGGCGGCGTTCCAGCAGCTCGCCGACCTGCACCAATTCCGCCATCTCCCGCGCCTGCGCGACCGCATCCCGTGTTTCCTGAAACCGCAACGGAAACATGATGTTCTGCAGGACATTCATGTTCGGATAGAGCGCGTAGGACTGGAACACGATGCCGACATTGCGGGAGCGAGCCTCGACGTCGTTGACGCGGGCGCCATCGAAAAGGATGTCGCCACCGCTCGGCAGGTAGACCCCTGCCAGCATGAACAGGGTCGTCGACTTGCCGCAGCCCGATGGACCGAGCACAGCCAGGAACTCCCCGTCCCGGATCTCCAGATTGATACTGTCGACCGCCGTGACCTGGTCCCAGACCTTGGTGAGATTTCGCAGTTCAACGTTTGCCATCAGCCCTTGACACCTCCGAGTGTCAATTGAGTGAGGAATTTCTGACAGAAGAGATAAAGCACCAGCGAGGGTATGACATAAATCACACTGACAGCGGCAACGACACCGTAATCGACGCCCATCACGTCTTCGGCCACATAGTAGAGGTAGGTGGACATCACCCAGTAGGAGTTGCCGGTCCGCAGGGCCGTGACGAATACATACTCCTCCCAGCCCTTGATGAAGCCCAGGACGGCGATTGCGATGATGCCGCCCCGCACCTGAGGCAGCACGACCATCCGGAAGGCTTGCCGGCGGGAGGCGCCATCGGTCATGGCAGACATCTCGATGTCCCAAGGAACTGCGTCAAAGAAACCTTTCATGATGAAGATGAAGAAAGGCAGGTCGATAGCGGTCAGTACCAGGATCGGTCCGGCCAATGTATTGAGCAGCCCAATCCAGAAGATCACGAGAAAAATCGGGATCGTCAGCATCCAGGGATGGAACACTTCCAGGATCAAGAGCCCCTGCAGGAACTGGGAGCGGCCGCGGAATGCAAAGCGGGAAAGATAGTAGCCTGCCAGCGTTGCCACCGTGACCTTGAGTGCCATCGAGGTCGCTGCCACGAAAAGGGAATTGACAAATGCCACCCAGACCCAGGGAAACTGTCCGCCTGCCGTCGCTGCGCCGCGCAGTTCTTCCACGAGGTTGGGATTGACCATGAACCGGTAATTGTAGAGATGCAGGTCATCGCCGACGGTGATGGCGAGTCCGACGATTGCAAGCAAAACCAGGATCACGGCTGCGTAGATTCGCTGGCGGGTCTTGCGGAACGCCGTATGGGCCGCGCCGTAGGCAAAAACTGTCGGCACCAGGATCGCGCAGGCCCGCCACAGCACTTCGGATTCCACACCGCCGGTGCGGGCCGAGATCGAAATCACGAAAACCCAGAAAAACGGCACGATGACCGGAATTGTGACGAGCGTCAGGAATGCGATCAACAGCCCGTTCTTGATCCGCCGGTCGCGCCGTGATCGTCGTGCCAGACGTTCCCAGTCGGCCTGTGTCTTCGCCACCGCCATCACTGCACCTCGATCCGGGGAGCCATCAGCAGGCGGGTCATGTTGGCAAGACGATAAAGGACCAGCGCCACGAATACGCCGATCACGATCAGGATCAGGGTTATCGCCGCACCATATGCGTACTGGCCGGCACCGATGTCAGGAGCAAGAGTCTTGGTATAGGCCAGCATTGCCATCGTCATGGTTGAGCGCGCCGGCCCCATGATCAGGAAGATGTATTCGAACGATACGAGAAGTGCGAGGAACTGAAAGACCGTGATGTAGCTGAGTGGCCAGCGCAGGGCGGGCAGGACAATGTGGCGGACGATCGACAGGGAACCGGCGCCGTCGGCCCGCGCGGCAAAAAACAGATGTTCCGGAATCGAACGGATGGAACTGGTCAGTATCAGCATGCCTATGGACGCGCCGATGAAACCGTTGGCTGTCACGATCAGGACGATTGGTGCGTCGAGCTTCATGTTGATCGGTGCAAAGCCGAGGGCGCCAATGACCTGGTTCAGCAATCCCCGTTCCGTCGGATCGACGACCCAAATCCACAGCAGCGCATAGACCACCGAGGGAGACATGCGTGGCAGCAGCCAGATTGCGCGATACACGCCGCCAAGCCAGTCCGGAAGTGCAGTTGTTGTCAGCGCGAGAATCAGTCCGAAGGTCAGATTGAAGATCGCCAGCGTAAAGAAAATATAGACGGCGGAGAGGCTCAGCGCCCGGTAAAAGGCCGCACGGAGTTCTATTCCCAGCCAGGCGTCCTCACTGGCACGGGCAAGCTTGCTGAACTGCTTGGTGGTAAACTCGTTGATCCGGATGGTCTGCGCCATGTCGGTGAAGGCGACGACCAGGTCAACGAAGATCGGGACCAACAGCAAACAGACAAGGAAGAAACATGCCGGCCCCAGGAAGACCAGCATGTTGGTTCCGGTTCGGAAGTTCGACGATTGCACCTTGATCGAGTCCGGGCCGCCACGGGGGCGGCCCGTCCGGCAGTTTAGATCAATTGAGGATGATCACGTCATCGCCAAGTTCGACCTCAAGTTCGTCGATGACGAGGTCGGCGGCTTCCTCGGGGCTCAGTTCACCGGTCTCGACCGCCTGAACTCCCTGGTAGGTGATGGCGTTATACTGTCCAATCTTGGCATGATTCGGCATGAACTCCGCGTGTTTCAGCATTGGTGTGCCGGCGATCAATGCCCATCCCCTTTCCACGAACTCCGGCATGGCCGCCTGTCCGTAATTGATCGGGGTGTGATTGGTCCCCACCGCATGCGCGGTGTTGGGCACGTGCTGCGAAGCCAGTGCGACGATCATGGCTGCGAGATCCTTGTTCGGCGTATCGCCAACCACATAGACGATCGGGTGGCTGAGGTTCTTTGGTTGGCCGCCCTTTTCGCCCGGAGGCGCATGAATCCAGGTGATCAGGTTGAAGTACTCGTCAGCGCCGCTGACGCCAAAAGCCTCAAGCTGTGCCCCGACATTCCAGATGCCGTGGAACTTGGAAAGCGAATCGCCGCCACGGAACGCCGCGTGAACGGAGTCCCAGGACCAGGTGGTCATGTCAGCCGGCAGTGAGCCGTTTTCCACGCAGTACTGCAGCCATTTGTAGTATGCGACCAGACCTTCCCGGGTGATCTGCAGCTTGGCTTCTTCCTCGTTGTAGATGTCGATTCCGAATGATGCCATTGCCATCTGGAAGTCCGGTCCGACGTTTGGCCGGTGTACCCAGCCAACCTTGGCCGCACCGGAATCGACGGCCTCGGCCGCAAGATCGCAGAAATCATACATCGTGAATTCGCCTGCCTCGACCGCGGCTGGCAGCCCGGCAATGAAATCCTCGGACTTCCCCGCGGCTCGCAGGATATCGTTGTTCAGGAAGAACATCCGGATTTCCGAGTCCTGTGGGATACCGTAGCGCTCACCCTTGTACTTGACCGACTCCCAGAGCTGCGGAATCATGTCCGCATACAGGGGTTCGTTGGCAGCAATGTGCTCTTCCAGGTTTGCTGCCAGTCCGGCTTCCACGAATGAACCGATCCATTCATGAGCGGCAACGAGGATGTCTGGAGTATCGCCGACCGAATGAGCCTTGAGAACGTCAAGGGCGTCCGCGTCAAAGCCGCGGGCATTGGTTTCGATAAGTTCGATGACCACACGAACATCGGCGCCGGACACCTCGAGAATGCGGTTGAGCTGGTCAGCCGCGGCGACAATGTTGCCTGCGCGGAGCGGTCCCGAGCGGTCGGCCCGCGACCACAGCTTGATCGTGACATCGTCGGAGAACGCCGGAACAACATTGACTGAACCCATTGCAATCAGCGTGGCGGCAAACAACTGAACAAGTCTTTTCATTCTTCCCTCCCATGTTCTAAGATGTACCAGTCCACCATCATAGTAGATCATCTTCATGGCATTTCCAGCAAAAAAAGGTCCAATCCGGACTCCGAACTTGCCGGCGTGGTGTCCGAGGTGGGCGGCCATTCGGATGTGGTACTGAACTCCGCCGACGTCCCGAACGGCCTGCGGTTTACCTGATCAAAACAACCCGGGAGTTGGAGTGGCTGCCGCAAAGTCCGGAGAAACTTGAATTTCAAGTTTTGCCTCGCCCTGTTTCTCGATTTCAAACAAGAGTCGCAAGCGATGGACAACGCTGCGCCTCCCGGCTGACGGAAGAAATCGGATCTAATCGGCCCGCGATTCTCGACTTGTTCGACATGGTTGTCCGAACGGCGGATGCCCGCAACGTTCGCCGTAACCGCGCCGACATACGCCGGTTCCGTAGGAGACCGATTGCGAGGAGTTGATCGTGGCGGCAAAGCAATAGTATCAAAAGGCTGACTTAGCCCCCAAGGATTCCCTGCGATGACAATTTACTTTGAAAGGAATTTCCAGCGAGGATTCGGTACCTACCCGTTGATGGGAGACGAATTGATGTCGGCCGTAACCGCTGCGGTCGAGGTTGGGTACCGCGCGTTCGATACGGCGCAGATGTACGGAAACGAGGCGGACACCGGTGTTGCGCTGACGGCGACCGGGCTCCCGCGGGACGAGTTCTGCATCACGACCAAGGTGCACCCGGACAACTTCGGTGAAGACCGGTTCCTGGCGTCCGTCGAGCGAAGTCTGGCTGCCTTGCGGGTTGACCAGGTCGATGTCCTGCTTCTGCACTGGCCTCCGATCGGAGGAAACGTGGCCCCGTCACTTCGCCTGTTGCAGCAAGCCCTTGACCGTGGGCTGACGCGAAACATCGGCGTTTCAAACTACACGGTCGCCATGATGAACGAAGCCGTCGCCGTGGTCGATGCACCGATCGTGACCAACCAGGTGGAGTTTCACCCGTTGCTCGACCAGAGCAGGTTGCTTTCCGGTGCCTGCGGAGCGGGTGTGCCGCTGTCATCGTATTGTTCGGTGGCGCGTGGCCGGGTCCTGGAGTCTCCCGAGCTCGTGGAAATCGGTGCATCCTACGGCAAGTCGGCAGTTCAGGTTGCGCTCCGGTGGATCGTTCAAAAAGGCGTCAGCGTCAACGTGATGTCATCGAACCCGGCGAACATCCGGGCCAATTTCGACATCGCGGACTTTTGCCTCAACTGCGTCGACATGGAGAGGATCGAAAGGATTTCGAAACGGAACTACAGGATCGTCCAGGCAAATATTTCGCCATGGGCGCCCGATTGGGACTGAACTGCGGAGGGTCCCCGGTTTGCGGTCCTACTGGTTGCCGCGAATGAGGTCTGCCGCCTTTTCCGCAATCATGATCGTCGTCGCGTTTGTGTTCGAACCGATGAGGCTCGGCATGACCGAGCTGTCGCAAATCCGGAACCCGTCAATCCCGTGAACGCGCAGCTGCGGATCGACGACTGACGCGTCGTCCGTGCCCATCTTGCAGGTACAGGTCGGATGATAGGAGGTGCGCCCGAACTGGCGGGCGTAGGCTTCGAAGTCCTGCCGGGTCCTGACTTCTTCATCCGGAAAACGGATCCGCCTGATTTGCTTGGCAAGGGATGGTTGCATGAAAATGTCGCGGCTGATCCGCACGCCTTCAACCGAAGTCTTGAGATCGTAGGGCTCTGCTAGGAAATTTGGATCAATGACGGGCGGATCCTCCGGTCTTGCGGAGCGAAGATGGACGGTTCCCCGACTCCTGGGCCTCAAGGTATACGAGTTGAGGGTAATCCCCGAGGAACCCGCGGGCACTCCCGGGACGCCGGCTTCGGCGCCTGCCGCCGCCAGGAAGTGGAACTGCAGGTCCGGGACCTCCAATCCCTTGTCGGCGAACCAGAATGCACCGCCTTCGACGACATTGGAGGTCACCGGTCCGGACTTGAACAGCACGTACTGCATCCCGGCAAGCGCGGCCCGATGCCAGGACTTGTACACGTCAAGGCTGGCATGGCTGTTCAACTCGGCAACAATGTCGATCCCGAAATGGTCGTTCAGGTTGGCGCCGACCCCGGGCATGTCCCGGACCACGTCAATGCCAAGGCTTTTCAGGTGAGCCGCCGGCCCGAGGCCTGACAGCATCAGCAACTTCGGCGTTCCGATTGCACCGGCCGTCACGATGACTTCAGATCCCGCCGTGACCGAAATGCGGTTTCTTCCCCGGACGTACTCGACCCCGGTTGCGCGGCTTCCGGCAAACGCGATTCGGCTGACCAGGCAGTTCGTTTCCACCTGCAGGTTCGCGCGGTCCAGGACGGGCCGGAGATAGCCGGTCGCGGCGGAACACCGTCGGTAATTCCTCGTGGTCGTCTGATAGATTCCGCATCCGGCCTGCCCGGGGCCGTTGAAGTCCGGGTTGAAGGGAATTCCGAACTCCTGGCAGGACTGCACGAAGGCCAGGGACATGGGCTGCGGGTCGGGAATATTGGAAACCCCGAGCGGACCCTCGGTTCCGTGCCAGTCACCTGAGAGAAAGGTGTTGCCTTCCGATCGAACGAAGTAGCGCCGGATGTCCTCGAAGCTCCAGCCTTCGCATCCCTGTTCCAGTGCCCAACGATCGAAATCGACCGGATTCCCGCGGGTAAAGACCTCCGCATTGATCGAGCTACCCCCGCCGATCACCCTTGCCTGGGCGTAGGGGATCTCGCGATCGTTGGCGTGCTTCTGCGGCGCGGTCTTCAATCCCCAGGTGTGCGGGCCATCGGTCATCTTGGCGAATCCGACCGGCATGTGAATCAGGGGGTGGCTGTCTCTTCCACCTGCTTCGAGAAGCAGAACCCGCGCATCCGGATTCTCGCTCAATCGGCTGGCAAGCACGCAGCCCGCAGACCCGCCGCCGACGATAACGTAATCAAACTCCCCGACTGTCATTCAGTTGTCCTCTCTCGTTCGCGCCGCGCCTTGCCAGGAAACACCTTGCCGATCTGCCCGCACCACCGGTCAGCCGTCACCGACCGGTCACCGTCCGCGGAAAACCGTGCGGCGTTCCCTGACCCGATCGGGGCGTGAACATTCGGGCAGGACATAAGCCGGAACGAGTGAGGCCACGCGACTCGCGTGCCGGAACGGGTGCCGGCAGGCCGGCACCCTCGGGCCGATCCTGGCAAGCTCGATGTCCTGGTCCGGGATGACTGTGAAACCGTCACTTGACGACTCCGCGCAGCTTTCGTCGATCGATCGTCGCGGCGATGGCGACGATCAGCAGGATACCGAAAACCATCTGTTGCTGCGTGGCGTCGACTTCAAGGTAGACCATGGCAGCCCGGATCACCATGACAATCAAGGTACCGACGGCCGTGTTGAGGACGCCTCCCACGCCTCCGGTCAACGGAGTGCCCCCGACAAGTACGGCGACGATCGCCAACAGGAGGAAACCGTTTGCGAGGTTCGCGTCTCCGCCCGACAACTTGACGGAAAAAATCAGTCCCGACAGTGCCGCGAGCGTGCCGGAAAGCGAAAACGCGATGATCTTGACGCGATCGACGTTCAGTCCTGATGCGACCGCGGCGAGTTCTCCGGCACCGATCGCCTTCAGCGCCCGCCCGAGAGGTGTCCGTGTCTGGATAAACCAGGTCGCCAGCAACAGGACTGCCGCAATGATGATTTCGTGCGGAATGCCGGCTGTGTTCCCGAACATCCAGGCGAAACTCTCCTCGCGGAGTTGTGCATCCATGGAAAGGGCGCGCTGCCCCGACAACCATTTGGCTCCGGAAAGCGCAACGAAGCCCATCGCAAGGGTCGACACGAAGGACGGAACGTAGAGGCGCGTCGTCACGTATCCGGACACCGCTCCGAACGCGGCGCCCGTGATCATGCAGACCAGGGCAACACCGATTCCAAACTGCGCGAGGAACACGGTCGCGATGACCGTGACCATGTTGGCAAGTTGCTGAACCGACAGGTCGATCCCGCCAATGTAGATTGCGAATGTCATGCCGAGCGCCATGACAAAGAGCGGGACGATATCGGCGACAAGCGACAGCAATCCCTTAACGTTGAAAAAAGCCGGATTGGCTACTCCGACCGCGATTCCGAGTGCGACGAGCGTCATCCAGGGGAAATGCGGTTTCATGCGTTCGATGTTCATGGCGTGATCAGACCATGTGGTGCAGGAGATCGTAAAGTGACGGCTTGTCTCCCGGCTTGCCATCAAAGCGTTTCTGGATCTCGCCGTCCTTCAGGACGATGATGGTGTGCGACAGCCCGATGGCTTCTTCCAGTGTGTCGGCAACCAGGACGACACCAATCCCGGCATCCGACATTTCGCGGATCATTTCGTACACGTCTTCCTTGGCGCCGATATCGAGTCCCCGGGTCGGGTGGTCGAGAAGGATGACGTCGGACCCGCCGGACCGCCATTTCGCCAGGATCACCTTTTGCTGATTCCCGCCTGACAACCCCCCGCAGTCGCTGGTTTCGCTCGGCGTCTTGATGCCGAGGCGTTCGATCCACTGCCGGGCAAGCTGCCGTTCGGCGCCGATACGAAGAATTCCTCCCGAGACGAAATTGTGCATCTGGCTGAGGGTCATGTTTTCGTAGACGTTCATCCCGTTGACGATGCCTTCGACCTTTCGTTCGCGAGGGACGTAACCGATCCCGCATTTGACCCCGTTTCGGGCGTGGAAGCGCCGCACCTGGCTGCCCTTGATTGCCACCTTTCCTTCCGTCGGGGATTCGAGGCCATAGATTGCCCGCAGGATTGCTTCCCGACCCGATCCTTCGGTTCCGACGAGGCACAGCACTTCGCCGGCATGCAGGTCGAAAGAGATGTTTCGTGCCTTTCTGCCGATACTGACGTTGTTCAGGCTGACAAGGACGGCGCTGCCGTCGTACGGGCGCTGTTTTTGCTCGCGATAGTACTCCTGATCTACGTCGCGTCCGACCATCTTGTGCTGGATCGCATTGATGTTGGCATTCTCGCGGGTCACGACGTCGACGACTTCGCCGTCTTTCATGACATAAACACGGTCGGAAAGTTCGAGCACCTCCTCGATACGGTGGCTGACGAACACGAAGGACGCACGATTGGTCAGGTCTCTCACCAGGTTGAAGAGAAGGTCAACTTCATCCCGGTCGAGAACGCTCGTGGGTTCATCGAGCAGAATGACCAGGTCGCCCTCGATGCGCTCTTCCAGCGTCAGGACCTTGGCAAGCTCGACCATCTGCCGCTGGGCAAAGCTCAAATGCGACGTAACGCCGGCCGGGTCAATGTCCAGGCGGACCTTGGCTAGTTGCATTCGTGCGGCCGTGGCCATCGCCTTCCAGTCGATGACGCCAAGGCGAACGAACTGGCGTTCATATCCGAGAAACACGTTCTCCATGACCGTGAGATTCGTGATGAGCGATTGTTCCTGGAACACCATGCCGATGCCGTGGTCCATGGCCTGGCGCGGGTTTTGAAAACGGACGGCCCTGCCATCGATCACGATTTCGCCGCCGTCCGGTTGGTGTGCCCCGTACACGACCTTCATCAGCGTGGACTTTCCCGCGCCGTTCTCGCCGACGAGTCCGACGATCTCGCTTCGGTTCACATTCAGACTCACCTTCTTGAGTGCGTGAACCCCGGGGAAATGCTTGTCGATCTGTCTGAGTTCGTACATTTCGGACGCTACTTCACAAATGCGACCGACCTGCGGTCCGTCGAGAGGAAGACGGCAAGAATGACCAGGATTCCGAGAACCGCTGACTGGATATAGCTCGGCAAGCCGATCACGACCATTCCGTTATTGATCACGTTGACGATCAGGACCCCGACCAGGGTGTTCCAGACTCCCCCGATTCCGCCCCAGAGCGCGGTCCCGCCGACGACAACCGCGGTGATCGAGATGAACATGAAGTTGGCGCCGGTGACCGTTTCGGCGATCCCGATCCTTCCGACGGCCAGCAGGGCGCCAACGGAATAGAACACGCCTGCCAGGGTAAAGCCGAGAATCCTGACCCGGGACACGTTGAGACCGCTGGCCTGTGCCAGTTCTTCACCGCCCCCGACCGCGTAGAAGTTCCGCCCCAACGTGGTCTTGCTCTGGATGAACCAGGCGAGGACCAGGAAAAGGCCGGCCACGTAGACCATGATCGGGAAGTTGAACCAGCGGACGGTCAGGAGTGAGCGGAACAGCTCATCCTCGACGCGTATGCGGTCGCCTCCCGTCACCAGCAGCGCGAATCCGGTTCCCACGAATCCCATGGCGAGCGAGGCCATGAAGGAAGGAATCCTCAGCTTGACGTGGACGACGCCGTTAATCAGTCCGACGAGGGCACCGACAAGGAGCGCCAGGGGAAACGCGAGCCACGCCATGCTCAGGATTGTCCCGCCGAGGCCGACAAACGCAAAGGCGAAGAGGACCGCGCAGACGCTGACGGTTCCTTCCATGCTGAGATCGATCGATCCCATGATTATGATGAACGTGACGCCAACCGACACCATGAGCGCCGGTGTTGCGGCAATCGCGATTCGGGCAAAATTTCGAACGGAGAGGAACCGAGGTTCGATCATCGCAAAACCGATGACCAGGACAAGGAGAACCAGCACGGGCGCCCATTTCAGCAGGGTGTCTCTGGCCAGCATGCTGTTGACGCGCCCCTTCGTGCGGCAAGCCGAAAACGTGATCCAGAGGCGAGCCTATCACTCTTCCCTAAAGAAAGTCGCCCCCGGAATGATCCGGGGGCGATGCATCACGTAACGACGGGATCAGGCGGCCGGGGTCGTCGGGCCCCAGAAGTCGTTCCAGTCAACGTCCGGAGTTCCGTCAATATGGGTCGCCTTGAAGTCGGCCACGTTCTCGGAGGTCACCACGATGGCCGGGCCGAAGAACTCGCGGTGTCCTTTCGGTTCATCCGACGGTTTGAACGTCCCGATGGCGGCATGATAGCTGAGGGAGCAGGCAATCCCGCCGGCCCAGGGCGGATCCGTGTAAACGGTCGCGCCCATTTCGCCTTTCAGAATCAGTTCGATCGCCTGGGGCGTGCCGTCGTAGCCGACGACGGGAATGACACCTGCCATACCTTCTGCCCGGAGTGCTTCGATTGCCCCGAAAGCCATGGTGTCGTTGGCGCAGAAAACCCCTTTGATGTCGTCGCCGAAACGGGTGAGGTAGGATGACATGATGCCGTTGGCCTTCTGCGTATCCCAGTCCGCGGCCTGGTAGTCCAGCAATTCGGTGTCGGGGTGGTCCTGCATGGCATTGAGAAGCCCCTGGTGTCGCTCGATTGCCGGGTTGTTTGAAGGAATGCCCCCGATTCCCACGACTCCTCCTGAACCGTTCATCGCCGCGAGGAGGTTTCTTGCGACCTGTTCGGCCGGTGCCGTGTCCGACCAGGTGATGTGTGCAACGTAATTGTCGTCAAAGTCCCAGGGATGCAGGTCGTCGGTCTTGTTCCAGATCGTCGTGACGTAGGCACCGGCCCCGTGGACCGCTTCGACGACAGGCCGGGCATTCGGCGCATCATTCGTGTCGATCGCCAGTGCGAGATTGCCCCCGGTCTTGGCGAGAATTGCCTTGACGTCCGCGAGTGACTTTTCCGACGAACCCTCGTTGATCAGGTGAACCAGGTCATCTTTCGGCATGCCGAGGCTTTCGACGAAACGTTCACCTCCGCTGACGATCGAATTCCAGTACGGGTTCGTCCGGTTTCGATAGCTCCAGGCGATCGAAGGTCCATCCGCCGCCGCGGCCAGTCGCGGAAGGACGCCCGTGGTTGCAAACGTACCCACGCCAGCCGCGCTGGCGAGCAGGAAGTTGCGGCGGTTCGTTGTCTCCCGTTCGACAAATTCTTTGATGAATGACATTCTGATTCTCCCATTTTCGCATGGTCCGGCTGGAAGCCATGGTCAATTCAGGCCTCAGGCAGCAGATCTGCTTACCGACGACCGGTCCGCGCGCTGTACATTCGAATCGATCTGCAAGCCTGTAACGCACTAGTTAGTTACTTCAGGTTTTCATGGACTGTCAAGTGGACTAAAATGCGCCTGGAACAGGAAAACGGAGGTTCTTGTGTATCGAAAAAGGACGGCCGGGAAAGATCTCTCCGAGGGAACTTCGCGGCGCTCCCGGGACGCGGAAGCAACCCGGGGACGGATACTTGCAGCAGCGAAGCGGGAGTTTGCCCGACTCGGGCTTGCCGGGGCGCGGGTTGACGAGATCGCCGAGCGTGCCCACGCGAACAAACGCATGATTTATCACTATTTTGGCAGCAAGGACGATCTCTTTCGGTCAGTTGTCGAGGAGGCTTACCT
Organism: Paracoccaceae bacterium; assembly: GCA_965242975.1. Taxonomy (GTDB): domain Bacteria; phylum Pseudomonadota; class Alphaproteobacteria; order Rhodobacterales; family Rhodobacteraceae; genus JAPPHA01. Next base: position 109,004 of record CBDETS010000007.1, read on the forward strand.
TGATATCCGGAATGCTGAACAGGAACTTGACCTTGACCATTTGCCGCCCCGTGAGGCGCTTGAAACACTTGTCAGGTTTACCTGGTCATACTACCTCAGGAATCCCGAGTTCATCACGCTGGTGAACAGCACCAACCTTCACGAAGGGCGTCACATCAAGTCCTCGGATCGCATTCGCGTCGCGAGCAGGCGTTTCGTGGGGATGGTCCGGAACATTCTCAACCGGGGTGTCGAAACCGGGGATTTCCGGGAAGGAGTCGACCCGGTTCAGCTCAACATCACCATCGCCGCGATCGGATATTACTACCTGACGAACCGCTTTACCGGCAGCATACTTTTCGAGCGCGACTTCATGGACAGCGAGGCCCTGCAGGCACGGCTTGACTTCAACATCGACACGATCATGCGCCTGGTTGCGGCGTGACGCCGCGGCGGGTCGGGGTTCGCGATGTGCGCCCGGCACAACAGCATCAAGAACACGCGCCACGGGTGCGCGCGCCGTACGGCTCCTGGACCGGCACCGGCGCATCGTCCCTCAGGAGTCCGTCATGTTTCAGTTCCGCCCAGAAGTCGGGCGGTATCGGTTGGCTGAACCAGGCAAGATTGTTGTCGAGTTGTGCGACGGTCCGGGTACCCGCAATGAAGGATGCGACGACGGGATGCGCCACCACGAATTGCATGGCGGCGGCAGGCAACGGAACATCGTGGCGGGCGCATACGGCCTCGATCCTTCTGGTGCGTTCCAGAACGGAAGGCGGTGCAGGCGCATAGTTGTACTTCGCTCCTTCGATTGCACCGGTAGCCAGGATTCCCGAATTGAAACCGCCGCCGATAACGACCGCGGCCCCGCGTTCCTCACAAAGTGGCAGGAACTCGTCGAGCGGGTCCTGTTCAAGCAGCGTGTACCTACCGGCCAGAAGGAAGCAGTCGAAATCGCGTTGCGCGAGTGCTTCGTGGCAGACCTGCCACTCGTTGACGCCGACTCCGATGGCCTTGACGGCACCTTGCTCCCGCAGTGCCGACAAGGCATTCCAGCACCCGTCCATCGCTTGTGCGAATACCTCCGGCTGATCCTCGCCACGGGTGAATCTGTCGATGTCGTGGATGAAACAAATGTCGATGCGTTCAAGATTCAACCGCTGCAGTGAGTCCTCGAACGAACGCATGGTGCCGTCATAGCTGTAGTCGAATTCGATGGCGAAGCGCCCGGCATTCGTCCATGGCGCGTAGTCGATGTCCTGCTTACGCGCCGGTTTCAGGATCCGGCCGACCTTGGACGACAGCACGAATCGGTCCCTGTCTTTCCATCGCAGGGAATGACCCGTACGCAGTTCCGAGAGTCCGTGCCCGTACATCGGGGCGGTGTCAAAGTAACGGACACCACGCGCCCATGAACGCTGGAACATTGCGTCGGACGTCTCCTCGTCGACTTCGCGGAAGATGTTTCCTACAGGAGCCGTTCCGAACCCGAACGCCGTCACATCGAGATCCACACGCCCGAGCCGTTTCCTGTCGAAGGGTTGCATTCTTTCCTCCACGCGATAGTTTGCCGGTAACCATATGGTTACTACAATCTTGAAACCCTGAACGGCAAGGACCGGATTTTCATGCCGATAACGCGAACCGAGATTTCATCCAGTGAAGCCAGACGGGTCGTCGATGCCGCGATCGCCAGGGCAGAGAGCAGCAGATTGGACATAACGGTTGCCGTCTGCGATTCAAAGGGTACGCTCGTTGCTTTCGGGCGGACCGACGATGTCATCGTCCCGGCAGTCGAATTCGCTATCGACAAAGCCTACACGGCAGCGACCCTTGGCCAGTCGTCGGAATCGTTCGGGGAAAGAATGGCAAGCAAGAAAACGCTGGGAATCGGTCTCGGCAATCGGAACCGAATGACGTCCTGGGCAGGTGGGGTGCCGGTCTTTTTCGAAGGACAATGCATCGGTGGGGTTGGCGTCTCAGGTGCCCGGGACCAGGAAGATGTCGAATGCGCGCGCGCAGCGATCATGGAATCCGGACTGTCGGCCGAAGCTTGACGTACGTTGGCAGTGACCAGTAGTAACCAAATGGTTACTTGATGATGGGTTACCGATGTTGACTTCCACTCAGTTACAGGTGCGCGACACGGCCCGGCAATTCGCCGAAGGCGTCATCAGGCCTCGTGCAGACGATCTCGACCGCACAGGCGCGTTTCCGGAAGATCTGTACAAGGAGATGGCCGGGTTGGGATTGTTCGGAGTCGGCGTGCCTGAAACCATGGGCGGTCCAGGTTTCGATACCGTGACCTATGCCGTCGTCATGGAGGAATTGTCTCGCGGATATGCGTCGGTTGCGGACCAGTGTGGATTGATCGAACTGGTTTCGACGTTGCTCGTTCGGCATGGAACAGACGTACAGCGGGCCCGATGGCTTCCAGGTGTGCTCGCGGCCGAAGTCAAGGTCGCATACTGCATTACCGAGGCCGAGGCCGGAACGGATGTCTCGGCCATTCGAACCACCGCAACCCGTGACGGAGTCGGTTGGCGGTTGAATGGCGGCAAGATGTGGATTCACAATGCCCCTGTCGCGGATCTTGGATTTGTGCTCGTGCGCACGGATGAGAGCGCGGGTACCCGGGGCATGTCGATCATGATCGTCGACCTCAATTCCGACGGCGTCAGCCGTGGTCCCAAGGAACAGAAAATGGGCCAGCGCGCCAGTCAAGTCGGGTCCTTGACGTTCGACGACGTCCGGTTGCGGGACGACGCATTGCTCGGTGACGAAAACCGGGGCTTCCACATGATGATGAGCGTTCTCGACAAGGGCCGGATCGGAATCGGCGCTCTCTCGGTCGGAATCGCGCAGGCGGGTCTGGAAGCCAGCGTTGCCTATGCTGGCCAGCGCAAGCAGTTCGGAAAGGAGATCGCCCGGTTTCAGGGAGTGCAATGGATGCTTGCCGACATGGCGAAGGACATCGCCGCCTCACGTCTTCTGGTTCACGATGCCGCCAGAAGACTGGACCGCGGTGAAAACGCGACGATGGCGTGTTCGATGGCGAAATGCTTCGCGGCCGATACGGCGGTCGCGCGAACCGCCGACGCGGTTCAGGTATTCGGTGGATCGGGTTATATCCGGGGCTTCGAAGTGGAACGCCTGTACCGGGACGCCAAGATTTGCCAGATCTACGAGGGAACAAACCAGATCCAGCGCATGATCATTGCACGGGAACTCATGAATCACGGAGCACGTTGGTGACGCAGGGGGCCGTACTGGTAACGGGGTCGACGCGGGGTATCGGACTGGCGACCGCGCGCGCTCTCGCGCGGGCGGGATTCTCGGTTGCGGTCAATGGTCCGGATGATGACGGCGAATTGGCCGAAGCCGCGGCTGCCGTGCGTTCGGAAGGCGGCGATGTCGTCGCGGTACCGCTCGACGTTGGCTCTATCGAAGACCACCCGGATTTTCTCGAGAGCATTGAATCGGCCATCGGTCCCTTGACGACACTGGTCAACAACGCCGGGGTGGGGGTCCTGAGTCGCGGAGACCTCCTCGATGTTACCCCGGAGAGCTTTGATCGCTGTTTCAGGGTCAATGCCCGGGCGGTCTTTTTTCTCACTCAGTGTTTCTCCAGACGGTTGCTGTCGAGGGAGCGCGATCCCGAAGCATACCACTCGATCATCAATGTGACGTCGTCAAATGCCAATGCGGTCGCTGTTCCGCGGGCAGAATACGCCGCGTCGAAGGCGGCGGCTGCGATGATTTCGAGGACGTTTGCGGTCAGGCTCGGGCGCGACGACATCGCGGTGTTCGACGTGCAACCGGGCATCATTGAAACCGACATGACCGCACCTGCCATTGCCAGCTATGCTCGACGCGTGGATGAAGGGCTGACCCTGTTTCCGCGGATCGGGAAACCGGAAGAAGTCGGTCAGATCATTACCGCTCTTGCAACAGGTCAGCTTCCGTACATGACCGGACAGGTGATTTCGGCCGACGCCGGTCTCTTGGTTCCGAGGTTCTGAAACGGATGAACGACGGCCTGCCCGAGGTGTGCCCATGAAAAGGTGTGCCCATGAAAACCAGGCTTCCGGACAGTTCTGCCCAGATGCGCGACTATGTCCTTACGGGATCGTCCGTTGAGTCGGCCCGACTGGCGTCCGATTCGACAAGGACAGTTTTCGCTGCCGCCCATGTCGTCGCCGACCCCTTTTCGGACAGGGAACCGTCAGGTCCGGCTGTCGTCGACTGGGAGGCAACGCTCGCGTTCAGGCGGCACCTTGCGGACCTGGGCCTCGGAATCGCGGAGGCCATGGACACCGCCCAGAGGGGTATGGGCCTGGATTGGGGTGGTGCGCGTGAACTCATCAGCCGAACGCGGAGTGAGCTTCCGGATGCGCTGGTAGTCAACGGTGCGGGAACGGACCATCTGGAGACCGGCGAGGCGCGAACGGTTGATGACGTCGTGTCCGCCTACCTGTTCCAGGTGGAAGCCATCCAGCAGGTCGGCGGCCGGGTCGTCCTGATGGCCAGCCGCGAACTGTGCAGAGTTGCCGGCGGACCGGACGACTACAAGGACGTTTACGCCCGCGTTCTTTCCGCCTGCGATCAACCGGCGATCCTTCACTGGCTGGGTGAAATGTTTGATCCACAGTTGACCGGATACTGGGGGCCACGAACTTTGGATCGGCATGTGACTGCGTACTGGAGATCATCGAGTCCAATCGGGCGAAGGTTGACGGTGCCGAACGCCGTACCTGGTCGGGCCCGATGCCGGCTCGGACGACGATGTCAGGGCGTCGATCGACATGACCGCAGGACTTGGTGCCAGGATCCTGACCATTGTCACGGGCGGCTCCGAACCGGGATCGAAGGGTCTGCGGGACAGCCGGATGCGGCTCGCGGAGAACGTCGCGGCTGCGGCAGAGTACGCCGGGACCGTGGAAGTCCAACTGGCGCTCGAACCCTTGAATCCGATGTACGGCGGCAATCGCTCGGTCCTGATGACGAGTCTCGACGCAGTCCGGATCTGCGAAGTCGTTGACGCGCCGAATCTCGGTATTGCGGTCGACGTCTATCACGTCTGGTGGGACAGCATGCTGGACAGTTCGCTCACCCGCGCCGGTCGCGACCGGATTCTCGGATTCCATTTGTGCGACTGGCTCGCGAACACGCGGCACATGTTGCTTGATCGGGGCATGATGGGAGACGGCGTCGCTGACCTGAAGGCCCTGCGGAGGAGCGTGGAGAACGCGGGGTATCGCGGTTTCTGCGAAGTTGAGGTCTTTTCAGCGAGTGACTGGTGGCAACGCGACCCTGACGACGTGCTGGATGTTGTCGTGGAGCGATTTCGAACGGTTTGCTGAGACCGGCGGGCGCACGGATGAAAGCCTCTTGGAATCGGCTTTGCTCTTGCGGCCCGGTGGCCGTTGTCCGACCTGTCCGGGCAGTGCGGGCACCTTCTGGACCATCTCCGGCAAAAGAGGGTGCGCGGTGTCATTTCCGAGCGAATGTATGTATTCGGGGGAGGATTGGCAATTTGGGAGGAAGTGAGTCGGTCGGCCACACCTCCGGTAGGCGGGTGCATAACCATGACAATTCACCAGCGACTACGTCCGTTCAATACGCGGGATACCTATCCTGAGCAGCGCCTCGACAACGATCTGTGCCAGGCAGTCAAGGCGCGCGGGACGATCGTCTTCGTGAGGGGACAGGTCTCGCAGGACCTGGATACACGGGAGTCACTTCACTCGGCCGATCCCGGGAGGCAGGCGGAGGTGGCGATGAGCAACATCAGATTGTTGTTGGAAGAGGCTGGTGGATCGATGGAGCATCTGTGCCGGGTCGTCATCTACCTGACGGACATCCGACACAGAGACGTTGTCTATCAGGAAATCGGCAAGTGGTTGAAAGGGGTTCACCCCTGTTCGACCGGCATCGTCGTCTCCGCTCTCGCGCGCCCTGAATGGCTGGTCGAGGTCGAGGCGACCGCGGTCATTCCAGACTGACATCAGGATGTACTTCATGATCCGTGCAGCAGGAACGCGCGTGCCCTCGGCGCCGAGCGGAAGCCGAATGGCTTGTCCGGGTCGGGCCTTGATGAGGACAGCCACCGGGGCCGGCGGCCATGCGTTCTTCGGGACATGAGCCTGGAACTGCCGGACTCCGCAGAGCGGGCACAGCCCAAATCAATGGGGAGTTGACATGACGTTTTCCCTTGTTGGCAGGTGTGAGCGAACCGGTATGCTTGGTTCGGTCGTTACGACTTCGTCGATCTGTGTCGGTGCACGCTGCCCTCATGCCCGGGCACGAACGGGTGCAGTCATGTCTCAGAACATTACCGATCCCGCGCTCGGAACCGCTGTTCTGGATGCGCTCGAACGCGGATCGAGTGCGGCCGAGGCCTTGGCTGAGGTTGTCGGTGCCTCCAAAAACACCGCGTTCCGTCAATTGACGGTTGTTGCTGCCGACGGATCGACCGCTCACTTTACGGGCTCCAGGATCCTCGGGACCAACGCGGTCAGCAGCGGGCGCAATTGCGTCGCTGCAGGAAACCTTCTCGCGAACGCTCAGGTTCCTGCCGCGATGGTCGCGGCATTTGCGGGCCTCTCACATGCGCACATTGCCGAAAGACTGTTGATTTCACTGGAAGCGGGTCTTGCCGCGGGAGGGGAAGAGGGGCCGGTTCACTCTGCTGCACTGCTCGCGGTTGACAGGACTTCGTTCCCACTCGTCGATCTAAGAGTTGATTGGGACGAACACGACCCGGTCGGTACGCTACGGCAGTTGTGGATCGCCTACGAACCTCAAATGGATGACTATCTGAGACGGGCGCTCAATCCGGAATCGGCGCCAAGCTACGGCGTAGCCGGGGATCCATGACTGATACTGATATGGAAACCAGGGTCCCACGAGCCGTGACTCAGACTGTCCATCGACGGATTCCCCAGACTTGGAGCAGAGACCGCTGATTCCCCAGGACCTGATTGCCCACAAACGCGACGGCAGAGAATTCTCAGCCGCGCAGATAAGGCGTGTCGTTGAAGGTATTGCGTCCGGAGATTTTTCCGATGCACAGGTCGCCGCGCTCTCGATGGCAATTTTTCTCAAGGGGATGACCTTCGGCGAACGGCTGGAACTGACTCTCGCGATGCGGGATAGCGGTACGGTTTTTGCGTGGGACCTGAACGGTCCCGTTCTTGACAAACACTCCACCGGAGGAATCGGGGATTGTGTTTCGCTGGTCCTCGCACCTGCGCTGGCTGCATGCGGTGCCTTCGTTCCGATGATCTCCGCCCGCGGACTTGGACACACGGGCGGCACAGTGGACAAGCTGGAGGCAATTCCCGGCTATCAAACGAATGTAGGCTCCCGGATGTTCCGGTCGGTTGTTTCGCGTGTCGGGTGCGCGATTGTCGGGCAAACCGGTGAAATCGCACCGGCGGATGGCAGGCTTTTCGGTATCCGCGACGAAACTGCTACCGTGCAGAGCATCGAACTGATCACGTCGTCCATTCTCTCCAAGAAACTCGCGGGCGGCATTGAAGGGCTGGTACTCGACGTCAAGGTCGGCTCGGGCGCGTTCTGCCGGGACGGCAGTGAAGCGGAGGCACTGGCCGGCGAATTGGTTCGCGTGGCCCGCCGTGCGGGGTGCCCGACGGTTGCGATGTTGACAGGCATGGATCAGCCTCTTGCACCCAATGCTGGCAACGCGCTTGAGGTGAGGTCGACGCTTGATGTTCTGACCGGCTCGGTGAAAGGGATGTCACGACTCCAGAGGCTGACGGAACGGTTGGGAGGAGAACTGCTGGCGATCGGCAGCATTGCGAGTTCCGTTGCGGACGGGGAAAACCGAATTCGTGAGTCGATTACGTCGGGTAGCGCTGCGGAGATATTCGGCCGCATGGTCTGCGAGTTGGGCGGCCCTGCTGATATCCTTGAACCGAAACACGACCTCCTTGGCGGTTCTCCGGTTCGTTTGCCTGTCCCGGCTCCGGGGTCCGGTCACGTCGGAACGATCGATTGCCGCAGGCTGGGGATGGTTGTGGTTGAGCTCGGGGGAGGGCGCCGGAAGGCAGGTGACCGAATAGATCACCGGGTAGGGTTGGAAGACATTTGCGAAACGGGGTCGAGGATCGAAGAAGGAGACCCCCTCGCATGGATTCACGCGAGGGCGCGAGACGACTTCGACAGGTTGCTCCCTGATGTCATGGCCTCATTTGAAATAGAACAGGAACGAAAGAGCAACGACCAGTTGATCCGTGGCAGGGTCGCGGATGGGCGATCAGAACCGTGATCCCTTGGCTACACTCGCGACGCCGGAGATTGCCGAAATCAGCTGGTGAGCGACCAGGACTAGTAGTTCTCACCCGGATCCCAATGGATGACGCGGGCTTCAACCCAGGTCACAAGAGCGAATCCGGCTATCGCCATCAAGGACGCGACGATGATCGTGGCGAAGAGCCGGGGTGTATCAAACACGTACATGCTCTGGAGTATCAGGTAACCGATTCCGGAGTTTGAGCCTATCCATTCACCGACAATCGCCCCAAGAACACACATCGTGACCGAGACTTTGAGGGCCGCGAAGGCATAAGGCAACGCCGCATAGAACCTCACCCGGCGGAATACTTGCGTCTTCGAGGCAGACAACACGTGCATGAGTTCAATCAGTTGGGGATTCACGGCGCGAAATCCCTGCACGGCGTTGACCAGTGTCGGAAAAAAACAGATCAGTGCCGCTATAAGCACCTTCGGCTCAATGCCATTGCCAAGCATGATTTTCAGCACGGGAGCAACGGCAATGATCGGGATTGTCTTGATGAGGATGGCAACCGGATAGAACAGATCCTCGACGATCTTGTTGTAGACAAAGGATATTGCCACGAGTATCGCGACAATGTTGCCAAGAAGGAATCCCAGTGCGGCCTCGGTTATCGTGGGCACCGCATTCTGGGCCAAGAGTGTCCGGTCATTGTAGAGCGCGACCAGCACATCCGTCGGTGCCGGAACCAAATAGATCGGAACCGAAAACACCTGGACGATTCCCTGCCAGATCACCAAGACAATAGCCAACCCGAGGGTTGCAAAGGCAAGTCCCCTGACGTTTCCCAGGAATGCGGCGAGCCTTCCATACAAACCGTCCGATACGGACGTTCCCGCAGTGCTCCCCGAATTCGTTCCTGTCACAGGTTCACCCTTTGTCCAACATGGCCCGCAATTGTGCCACGTGCCGCCCGAGTTCCGGCGAATCCTTTACGGAGATCTGCCTGTCTTCGGGAAGCTCAACTGGAATCGTCGCGGCAATCCTGCTCGGACGGCGGCTCATCACGGCAACGCGTTGCGACAGGAATGCGGCTTCCTGAAGGGAATGGGTAACGAACACGATCGTCATGCCTGTTTCCTTCCAAATCCGTAGGATTTCGACATTGAGCGTATCGCGCACCAGTTCGTCCAGTGCCCCGAACGGTTCATCCATTAACAGGATCCTCGGACGGGTAACCAGTGCCCGGGCGATGGACACCCGCTGGCGCATTCCGCCAGAGAGCTGGGACGGATAGGTGTTCTCGAATCCGTCCAGTTCAACGAGCTGGAGAGCGTCGTGCGGAGTCATCGCTTCGGACTGTCGCTGGATCTGCGGTCCCACCTCGAGAGGCATGCGCACATTCGACAACACGGTCTCCCACGGCATCAGCACGGATTGCTGGAAGACCATGCTTACAGCACGCTGCCTTCTGGCATCCGTTGGTGCCACGCCCAAGACTTCGACATGCCCGGTTGTCGGCGGAAGGATGTCCGCGATGACGCGCAACAGCGTCGACTTTCCGCAACCGGAATGTCCAATGAGCGAAACGAACTCGCCTTCCCTCACTGTCAACGAAACTTCGCTGATTGCCTCTATTGCACGGTCGCCCGTTCCGAAGGTCACGGAAACCTGGCTGAGATCTATGGCGACCGGCATCTTGTCACTTGTTCGACCCGCCGGTTTTCCCGGATGGCCGGGTGGCCAGCAACTTAACGTTTGGTTGTTTCGACCGAATCGAGAATTCGGCTGTCGAACACGTCCGCGTGCGTCATGCTGCTGTCGATTTCCCCGATTGCAATGTAGGTGTCCAGCGTCTGCTGCCAGCGATCCGACGATACGTTTCCGAATCCGAACTCCTTGGTTTCGTCCGTGTAGATGTATTCCGAAATCATCACGTCGAGGGCGGCGCGTTGTTTTTCCGGATCAAGCGCAGGCGCGTAATTCACCAGGATGTCGATCGCCTGGTCCGGATTGTCCGCGGCGAATGACCATCCAGCATCAACGCCCTCCACGTACGCAGCCAGAAGATCAGCCTTCTCGTCAAGAGTCGGCTTGGTTGCTATCAAGTAGTTGGACTGGAACTGCAGGCCGTTGTCCCAGATTGATTGCGCGTTGAATCCGCCGGGATTCGTGACGACCGGTTCCAGGGCGGCGGTGTTGGTTGGCCAAGCACCGACAACATCGACTTGGTCCTGCAGCAGGGCAGGAACCTGGGCTTGGACAAATGTAATGTCCTCAAATTTCAGGCCATTGTGGTCAAGGATGGCGATTATCTGGGGGACAGCGCTCTGTGCCGACCCGATTCGCATACCCTTCCAATCCTTGATGCTCTTGATGTTCTTTTCTCCCAGGGAATAGTATGTCAGCGGCGCTTTCTGGAAAGTTGCCGCGAAAGAGATGATCGGCAGCTTGTTGTTCGCCGCGTACATGATCTGCGGAGCGTAGCCGACTGCAATGTCGACGGTCCCTCCGAGCAGTTCCTGAATCGCGTTTGCAGTAGGTCCGCCTGGCAGCAACTCGACATCCAGGCCGCGATCGGCGAAATAGCCCTTTTCCAGCGCAACCACCTCTCCGATGCTGCCGGCATCAACCAGCCAGCTCAACTGAACGCTGAGCGGTTCAGACTGTGCCGAGATCGATGTGCCCCAAATCGCCGCTGTCGTGCAACAGGCGGTCAATCCCGTCAGTAGTGTTCGTCTTGTTTGCATTTTGCATCCCTCCCAAGATGAGTTTTCACTTTCGACGGTAGCTTAGAATTCGGACCAAAGGAAGACCTGCGACGGCTGCCTGAACCACGTCGAGCCTGACGACTGCGGGGTAAGGAGTGCCTGGAAACCGTCAGAAATCTGCCCGAATGTGCTTTCGCGCCGCATGACCGGGCCGATGGTACAGTGGATCGCTGCCTGAACCCGCGAATGCAAGGGACTCCGCCTCCTCTCACAATCCATGCCGCGGTCGGGAGCGATGTGCAATTCACCGGAGGAGCGTCTCTTGCCTTCAGTGCGGGCGTCATCGCATCTGGCTGCAGATCGTGACATAGCGAGATGAGGTCCGTGCCAGGCGGTTCTGGTCCGGGAAGCTCCGGTCCCATCCGGTTCAGCGCGTGGCAATCGTTGCTCGAGGATCACCAGAGATTGAGAATCCTCCGTGTGCCGATCGATCGTTCGGCGGGACCGGACAAACGTCAACCCACGCCTGTGTTCGCTCGGACAGGGCCCGGTTCGAAACCGGCGCGCCGGTATTCCCGGGCCGGGAGGCAGCGACCACAAAACCCGGTCGTCCGTGGAAAGATGTCTTTCGCATTCCCGAGCGATGTTATTGAATGCGTCGTGTCCGCGATTCCCGTGTACAGTTCGCGCGCGTGGACCAAGCAAGATATCCATCAACACGGGGGGGGTGCGACCCGTGAGACCGGTTCGCCAGAAACTGGCGGCAGACTGTTGCGCAATTTCAGGATCCGGTGTGAAACTCTGGCAAGCACGGCATCCCGAAACCCAATCCGCTTCGGCGGTCGTCGCCGATGCCGTGAGCCGGACCGCACAATCAGGTCCCTTCCTTACAACGCGGCGCACGTCACGCGGTTAGCCCTGACGAAGGAGAACGAACATGAGCGATTTTCCGGGCAAGATCGGCCGTACGATTGCGGATTCGAGGCCTTGGTGGCCGAGCCCGCCGGAACGCGACAAGGTCTTGCCAAACATCGTCACGATACTCTTTGATGATACGGGTTGGGCCGATTTCGGCTGTTACGGCTCGGAGGTCAGCACGCCGAACATTGACTCGCTCGCAGCCGCCGGCCTTAGGTACACCAATTTTCACGTGACACCGTTGTGTTCGCCAACGAGGGCATGCCTCTTGACCGGCCGTAACCACCACAACGTGGGCATGCGGTGCCTTTCCGACACCGACACGGGATTTCCCAATGGTCGCGGTGCTGTTGACAGGAACGTACCGGTCCTTCCGGAAATGTTGCGCGAACTGGGTTACGCCACCTACATGGTTGGCAAATGGCACCTGACACCGTCGAAAGAAATCACCTCCGCCGGCCCCTATTGCAACTGGCCTGTAAATCGCGGGTTCGATCGCTTTTACGGCTTTCTGGGAGGGTGTACGGATCAGTACGCACCGGAACTCGTTCAGGACAATCACATGGTCGACCCGCCGCTCCGCGCAGGTTACCATCTGTCGGAGGATCTGTGCGACAGGGCGATCAGCTACTTTCGCGACCATGCCAGCATCCGGAAGACCTCGCCCTTTTACATGCATTTCTGCTTTGGTGCGACACATGCTCCAATTCAGGTTCATCGAAATTACGTAGACAAGTACGACGGGGTTTTTGAAAAGGGGTGGGACCAGGTCCGGGAAGATCGTCTTGCCCGACAGGTCGAACTCGGTCTGGTTCCCGAGAACACGAAACTGGTTCCGCGTAATCCCGGAGTCCCGGAGTGGTCAAGCCTTTCAGGCGATGAGCGGCGGCTTTTCTCGCGTCTTCAAGCGGCGTATGCGGGTTTTCTGGATCACTCCGACGTGCAGATCGGACGACTAATCTCCGAATTGAAGCGCCTTGATCTCCATGACAATACGATTTTCATGGTTTTTTCCGACAACGGGGCCTCCATGGAAGGTGGGCTGACCGGTGCCGTGGACTGCAATGCCGCGTATTCAGGCGAAGCCGAACCGGTTTCGGAAATGGTCAAGCGTCTCCGCGACGTAGGTGGGATGTCGGGACCGTCCCACTACCCGGAAGGTTGGGCCATGGCCGGCAATACGCCTTTTAGGCGTTACAAGCAATTTGTGGACCTCGGCGGAGTCCGTTCACCTCTGGTTTTCAGTTGGCCGATGGGCATGCGGAACCAAGGAGAAGTCCGCAGCCAGTTCCTGCACGTGGTCGATGTTGCTCCGACCCTAATGGATCTTGTCGGCGAGCGGCACGGTGCGGCATTCGACGGGGCGAGCTTTCGCGCAACACTGGCGGATTCGGACGCACCTGCTCCTCGCAATGTCCAGTATTGGGAAATGTTCGGCCGCCGTGCCGTCTATTGCGATGGGTGGAAGGCCGTGTCCGAACACGAAAAGGGGGACGACTATGCCGCAGATGCCTGGCACCTTTACGATACGAACAACGACTTCTCAGAAAATACCGACCTTGCTGCACAGTGTCCGAACAAGCTGACCCAATTACAGGATATCTGGTGGCAGGAGGCGGAAAACAACGGTGTCATGCCGCTTGATGACCGGACCCTTGTGGACATTATCACCTTCCGACAACCCAACGGATTGATGGGTGAGCGCGAAATAACGTTTCATCCGGGGCAGGGGCACGTCTCACATGTGAGCATGATAACATCCAGCGAAAGGCCCATGGAAATTACCGCCCATTTCAATGGACCTCTCCAAGGCGAAGAAGGCGTTCTGGTTGCCGCCGGCGACAGGATCGGAGGCTACTCGCTCTATGTCAAGAACGGAAAGCTGAGCTACGAATACATACGGCTCAGGCACCGTAGCCGATTGTCCGGCACGTTGCCTTCGGAAACACGTACCTGCAGGCTCGTGAACAGTCTGGATGCCGACAGGAAAATCCGCACACAGCTGTTTGCAGATGGCAGATTGGTCGCCGAAGCGGGCGTGGGTGATGCGTCCCGCCATCTCTCCTTTTGGGGTCTCGACATAGGTCGCGACGCGGCCGTACCCGTGAGCGATGCGTACAAAGCACCCTTCGCATTTCCCCAGGCAAAACTCGATCGCATCGAAATGCGGTTCTTCGAGAACCTCGATGCAGAAAGCATCGCGCGCACGTCAAGGCTGGCTGAATAAGTTGCAAGCCTTTGGTGTTGGCAATGGAGGAGTCTCCGACACTTGATCTCTGACCGACGCCCATGTTCAGAGGCCCCCACATCGGGTGGTGGTCATGTTCAGCCCGAGGAACGCCTTTTGATTCAAGGCACCATGCGAATTGTTTCGGTTAAGTAGTGTCCGCCAGAAAACCCCCTCTCTTCGGCTGCGGTGGACGACGATTTTCGACAAACCGGGATGCCGCGATGCGGCAATTCTCCCCGCTTCGGGATATTGACGCGTCCCGAGCCGCAGGTTTTCCGCCCACCGGACCGAATTTCGCGGCTTTCGCCGCCTTCAGCCCATAGGGAACCGTTCCCGCTCCGGGCGGGCCACGAATGAACCGGTGTTTCGGGGAGTGCCGTCAGGCGGCGCGTCGTCGTCGCGCCTTTCGACGCAGCAGAAGACCGATGCGGTGAATGTTGAGAGCGACCACGGAGAGTGCCACAACGCGGGCAAAGCCCTCCGCCCCGTACGCCAGGACCCGGTCGAGACCGCGGTGCTCAAGGTTGTTGATCGCCGATTCCACCGCCGGATGCTGGCGACGCATCGCCGCGAACTCCTCGCCCTGTTCGCGCTCTCGCTCCGCCGTGTTGAGGTAGCCCTTCTTCGGCAGCACGTTGTGATCGAGCAGTTCGTCAAGGCGGACACGGTTTTCGGGGCTGTGAAAGCCGCGGTCGAAGCTCACCGCGCGGAGTTCGGGAAACCGCGCCTGGGCAGCCTCGACCATCGGCACCGCGTAGTCCACGTCGCTGCCCTCCCACATGATCTCGTGGTGCAGGACAAAGCCGTGCCGGTCTTCCAGGATGCAGACCGGAACGCCAAGCTCCACCGGACATCCCGCCTTGCCCTTCGCGACCCAGCGCGTGTGCGGCTCGAAGATCGAGAACACCTTCTCGTCCTGAGGGATGGTCTCGCCCTTGAGAAGACGGCGGTCGATCTGGTCAATCTGACGCTTCGCATGGGCGATATAGCCTTCGATCTCCACGATCTTCCAGGCTTTCACCCCATGCGCGGCCAGAACCGAAAGGCTGGCCTCCGCACGCGCGACAAGATCAAGGCAGCGCCCGAGATATGCCTCCACATGCTCCGGACGCGCCCGCCGCGTTGCCCGCACCCTGTGAAACAACCGCCGCACCAGCCGCGTCAGGTGCTTCCATTGGCGCCAGCCACGAACACCGCTCTTCGCCGCCGCTCGGCCCACCGCACGGATCAGGCAGCGCATCGCGTCCCACAGGAGACTGACATCCGTCGGATAGTGCACGTCGGTCTCGACCACGAAGCTATCACAGCGCCCGACCAAGGGCGCGCCAGGCTTTTTTCTCGCGACCGCATGGCCGCTCTCCACTACCAGGTCGTTGACCGCAACAAGCAGTTCGGGGCGCAGAAGGCTCACGTTGTCCACCAGCCTCTGGTAGCCGTAGCGATAATCGTCCCAGACATCCGCATGGCCAAGGAAGCGGCGCAACGTCTTGTGCTCGTTCACCAGCTCGTGGAGACGGTCGAAATCGCAGCCCAGCCCCTGCTTGATCACCCCCATCACGAGGATCCGCCACATCTCCATGCCCGGCCGCCCGACCTTCCTGTCGATGCCGGGAAGGATGTGCTCATCGAGGAGGGCGAACAGCCGGGAGCGGAAATGCTCGTCGGCGTAGAGATGCTGCAGTCCCAGCAGCAGGGCCGGGATGTCGTCCCTGGACTTGAGGTCCAGCTCGATTTTTTCGATGTGAACCTCGCCGAGTTCCATCTGCGGATTGCGTACCTGTCTCATCATTACCTCGCGAAGAAGTGCGCATATCGGCCCGAATTGGGCCAAAAGGGGCTGAAAGCGGGATTTCGGTCGTGATCTTCGCGGCGAGAATACCGTTATTTATCACATAGAGTCAATGACTTATTGGATTTTCGGGCAAGCACTAAGTAGCACCCCCCCGCGCGGCGGCGGCCCTCTCGCGAAAGTAAACCCGTCGCGATCACCGCAACGGCGGGCGAGCTTGCATGGCTGATCTGCACGCTGGTAGCCTGCGGCGGGGAATGTGTGGAGCGCGGGGTCGAGACCTATGAGAAGCGCCGCATCAACCGGACGGTCTCGAACCTCGGCCGGCGTGCCAGGAAACTCGGCTACAAACTGATCAAGGCCGTCGAAAATGCGGATGTGACGAATCCCGCAGAATCAATGGCGTAGAGGGATTTTACTCAAGAGCCACCACCCCCGCGCGGCGCCGGCCCTGTCGCGAAAGTAAATGGTGCTTGCGGCGACGGTACCGAAGGTGTGATCTGTCTGCAGGTCGGGGCAGTCGAGGTCCGATGAGCAATGGCGTGCTCTGTCACCCGTACAAGAGCTTGGCCCGAACCATGATCGGCGTCTGTCACTGATGGCACGGTTCTGCCGTGACCTCGTTCAAGAGATTGAAGTTTCGCTGTGGTTCCTCCCTGACCTGAGTGAAAACAGACGGTCAGGGGAGGAATGTCCATGCCACGCAAGCGAAGACGAAAGACCGAGAGCCTGGAGGTGGTGAACCGGGACTGTGCCGGGATCGACATCGGCAAGGACGTTCACTACGTCGCGGTCGATCCGGACCGGTGTGCCGACCCGGTCCGGTCGTTCGATGCCTTCACGCGGGACCTCGAGGAGATGGCGTCGTGGCTGTCGTCCTGCGGGGTTGAGACGGTGGCGATGGAATCGACCTCGGTGTACTGGATTCCGGTCTACGAGGTTCTGGATCGTGCTGGTTTCGAGGTGATGCTGGTGCCGCCGCGGATGACGAAGCAGATCGCCGGGCGCAAGAGCGATGTGCTCGATTGCCAGTGGATCCGTCAGCTTCTGTCGTACGGGCTTCTGCGCGGCGCTTTTCGTCCCGGCGATGCGGTCTGCCCGCTGCGCTCGTACGTGCGTCAGACGAAGCGGCTGATCGAGGACCGCGCGCGCTGTGTGCTCCATATGCAGAAGGCTCTGACCGAAATGAACGTGCGGCTCGACTCGGTGATCGCCGACATCACCGGGGTGACGGGACTGAGGATCCTGCGGGCGATCATCGACGGCGAGCGTGATCCGCACCGCCTTGCGGAACTTCGCGACGGGCGGATCAGGGCCGGCGTCGACAGGATCGTGGCGGCGCTTCAGGGCACCTGGCGCGCGGAGCACCTGTTCGCGCTGACGCAGGCGATGCAACGCTTCGACTTCCTCACTGAACAGATTGAGACGTGCGAGAAACAGATCGCGGCACAGATCGACAGCCTGACACCTCCGGAAGGTGGTTCGGACGACGATCTGCCGCCCGGGTCCCCGGATGCTTCGCGTTCCGGGCGCAGCACATCGAAGCCCCGCTTGGGCAAGCATGCCAGCCGGACTGCCCGGGAAAGGGCGACGGCCGCGGCATTGCACGGGATGATGGGCGTCGACCTCACTGCGATCCCGACCATCGGCGTGAACACCGCGCTCACGATTGCCTCGGAGATCGGTCCGGACTTCTCGGCCTTCCCGTCCGCACAGCACTTCTGTTCGTGGCTGGGATTGGCGCCGGGAACCCGCATCAGTGGTGGCAAGGCCCTGCCGGGACGCGCGCCGAAGGTGGTCAACAAGGTTGCGCAATCCCTGCGCATGGCGGCCATGACGGCCCGCAGGAGCCAGACATTCATCGGTGCCAGGCACCGTGGGCGCCTCGCTCGAAAGGACGCACCCGTCGCGATCACCGCAACCGCGCGGGAGCTTGCCTGCCTGATCTACACGCTGGTCACCCGCGGTGAGGAATATGTGGAGCGCGGGATCGAGACCTATGAGCAGCGCCGCGTCAACCGGACCGTCTCCAACCTCGGCCGACGCGCCAGGCAGCTCGGCTACCAACTGGTCAAGGTCGTCGAAGATGCAGGTGTGGCGAATCCCGCAGAATCAATGGCGTAGAGGGATTTTACTCAAGAGCCACCACCCCCGCGCGGCGCCGGCCCTGTCGCGAAAGTAAATGGTGCTTGCGGCGACGGTACCGAAGGTGTGATCTGTCTGCAGGTCGGGGCAGTCGAGGTCCGATGAGCAATGGCGTGCTCTGTCACCCGTACAAGAGCTTGGCCCGAACCATGATCGGCGTCTGTCACTGATGGCACGGTTCTGCCGTGACCTCGTTCAAGAGATTGAAGTTTCGCTGTGGTTCCTCCCTGACCTGAGTGAAAACAGACGGTCAGGGGAGGAATGTCCATGCCACGCAAGCGAAGACGAAAGACCGAGAGCCTGGAGGTGGTGAACCGGGACTGTGCCGGGATCGACATCGGCAAGGACGTTCACTACGTCGCGGTCGATCCGGACCGGTGTGCCGACCCGGTCCGGTCGTTCGATGCCTTCACGCGGGACCTCGAGGAGATGGCGTCGTGGCTGTCGTCCTGCGGGGTTGAGACGGTGGCGATGGAATCGACCTCGGTGTACTGGATTCCGGTCTACGAGGTTCTGGATCGTGCTGGTTTCGAGGTGATGCTGGTGCCGCCGCGGATGACGAAGCAGATCGCCGGGCGCAAGAGCGATGTGCTCGATTGCCAGTGGATCCGTCAGCTTCTGTCGTACGGGCTTCTGCGCGGCGCTTTTCGTCCCGGCGATGCGGTCTGCCCGCTGCGCTCGTACGTGCGTCAGACGAAGCGGCTGATCGAGGACCGCGCGCGCTGTGTGCTCCATATGCAGAAGGCTCTGACCGAAATGAACGTGCGGCTCGACTCGGTGATCGCCGACATCACCGGGGTGACGGGACTGAGGATCCTGCGGGCGATCATCGACGGCGAGCGTGATCCGCACCGCCTTGCGGAACTTCGCGACGGGCGGATCAGGGCCGGCGTCGACAGGATCGTGGCGGCGCTTCAGGGCACCTGGCGCGCGGAGCACCTGTTCGCGCTGACGCAGGCGATGCAACGCTTCGACTTCCTCACTGAACAGATTGAGACGTGCGAGAAACAGATCGCGGCACAGATCGACAGCCTGACACCTCCGGAAGGTGGTTCGGACGACGATCTGCCGCCCGGGTCCCCGGATGCTTCGCGTTCCGGGCGCAGCACATCGAAGCCCCGCTTGGGCAAGCATGCCAGCCGGACTGCCCGGGAAAGGGCGACGGCCGCGGCATTGCACGGGATGATGGGCGTCGACCTCACTGCGATCCCGACCATCGGCGTGAACACCGCGCTCACGATTGCCTCGGAGATCGGTCCGGACTTCTCCGCCTTCCCGTCCGCACAGCACTTCTGTTCGTGGCTGGGATTGGCGCCGGGAACCCGCATCAGTGGTGGCAAGGCCCTGCCGGGACGCGCGCCGAAGGTGGTCAACAAGGTTGCGCAATCCCTGCGCATGGCGGCCATGACGGCCCGCAGGAGCCAGACATTCATCGGTGCCAGGCACCGTGGGCGCCTCGCTCGAAAGGACGCACCCGTCGCGATCACCGCAACCGCGCGGGAGCTTGCCTGCCTGATCTACACGCTGGTCACCCGCGGTGAGGAATATGTGGAGCGCGGGATCGAGACCTATGAGCAGCGCCGCGTCAACCGGACCGTCTCCAACCTCGGCCGACGCGCCAGGCAGCTCGGCTACCAACTGGTCAAGGTCGTCGAAGATGCAGGTGTGGCGAATCCCGCAGAATCAATGGCGTAGAGGGATTTTACTCAAGAGCCACCACCCTCGCGCGCCGTGGGCCATGTCGCGAAAGTAAAAAAGGGGACTTTGCCCCGGCAGAGAGGATGCTATGCTGATCCTGCCTTGCGATCGGGGCCGCGGAGGCCGGATAGCCTTTGGTGTGCCTTGGCACCCGTTCAAGAGAGTGGTCCGAACCACAAGCGGCCTGTGTCATTGATGGCGCGGCTTTGACCGTGACCTCGTTCAGGAGATTTAGCGTTGGCCGTGGTTCCGCCCCGATCGGAGCGCAGCGAGGGTGACGGAAAGGGGGAATACGCCGCAGACATAGCAATACAGTTCATTTTACTCAGGAGACGTATGACGAACGGGCAATGGTCCTTGAACCAAAGTATACATATCCGAGCTAATGAATTTCCTCACCGATCGACGCGAATAAGGCACCTTGCCTGAGAAATTCAGCAAATCCAGGTGAGTCAGAGTTCACGAAGTTCGCGGACTCCAGTGAGTGAGTCAAGGACGTCTCGACCAGTCGGGAAGCAACCGAACCGCAGCGGCATTCGGGAGGTCGAACAGCCTCCGTGCAGTAGTTCGCGGATTCGCTTCGAGTGGGAGGTTTGTCAGGGCGGCAGACGATCGTGTGCCGTTTCCGGCCATGTCAACTTCATCCTGTCGGCCTTGGTGCAGAGCATCGCCGGTTTACGATGCAAGCCGATCACGGGATCACGACGTAGTGGACGGCATGCGCTGCCAATGTTTGGCAGTCTGCGTCCAAGGGCCAGGAATTTGCAGCTATGTAAAACCTTGTAGTGGTTTCAGATTTCACGAGACTTTGCCCAGTGCATCTCCCGGAGTGAGTGATCCGAGCGAAAAACCGAAGCCGGAAAATTGCAATCGACAAGGAAGGTGGCAGTCCCTACGGGAATCGAACCCGTCTTTCCAGATTGAAAATCTGGCGTCCTAACCGATAGACGAAGGGACCGTCCTGATCGTGGCGAAGCTATTATTCGCAGGCCGATCATCTGGCAAGTGAAATCTGGATTCCACTTCGATGCGAAGGCAGGAACCGGCAGGAAGGTGTGACGAATCAACTGGTCGATGCCAAGGCGGCGTCTTCCACGACCAGCCTGACGTTTCGACCTCTCCAGTCGTTGATTTCCAACCGGCCCGCGACGTGGAAAACCCTGTTCGAGTGATCGAGAATAGCATTTCCCAGCGGTCCATCGAATGCCCTGAACGCCATGGCCCTGATCCGGCTGCCCGTGATCTCGCCTTGAAGGGTCATCATGAGATGGTTTCGTGATTTCCCAACAGGTTTAAGATATTTCACGGCAACCCTCGGAAACACCAGCCTGGGGGCAGGTGCCGATGGACCGAACGGGCCGGCGGATTCAAGGTGATCGACAAGGTCGACACTCGCAGCCCTTGGCTCCATGGCCGCCGTGATCATCATGTCCGACTGACCTATCTTGCCCGCGCCTTGCCGCTCCAGCAATTCGCCCAGGCGATTCATGGCGGGAACCAGTTTGTTCCTGGTGACCGTGAGGCCGACAGCCATCCTGTGGCCGCCACCGCGCATGAGCAGCCCTTCATTCAGGCAGGTCAGGACGGCGTGGCCAAGATCGATTCCCGGCACAGATCGTCCCGATCCTGTACCTGTGTCTCCATCAAATCCGATGACGATCGCGGGTCGATTGGTGGTTGCCGAGAGCCGACCGGCAGCGAGTCCGACGATTCCCGGGTGCCAGCCATCTGCGGCTGCCCAGAAAAGGGGGCTCTCGGGACCGCGGTCGGTCGCGGTGGAAATGGCACCTGTCGTGATCTCGTCCGTCAGCTTCTGGCGCACCTCATTGAGTGCCTCGAGTTCGTCGGCGATGGTCCGAGCTTCCATTTCTGTCCGGGCAGACAACAGCTGCAATCCGAGACTTGAACGTCCGATCCGGCCTGCGGCGTTGATGCGTGGACCCAGTACGTATCCAAGGTGGTATGACGTCGGAGGGGAATCTATTTTCGCCACGTCGGCAAGGGCGGCGAGCCCGACGCGGCGGCGGCGGGCGAGAACCCTGAGACCCGATCGAACAAAGGCCCGGTTGACGCCCACAAGCGGCGCGACATCGGCAATGGTCGCAAGCGCGACAAGATCCAGCATTCCGAGCAAGTCCGGGCCGGTCGTGGACGACTCCCGCAAGAGGCGATTCGCAGCGACAAGAACCATGAACACCACGGCCGCCGCACAGAGATGCTGGAGTTCTCCGGATTCGTCCTGGCGGTTCGGATTGACGACCGCGAAGGCCGGCGGAAGGACTTCGCCACTGAGGTGGTGATCAATGACCAGGACGTCGACCGGACCCGCAGCGGAAACTGCTTCATGTGCCTGTGTGCCACAGTCCACGCAAATGATCAGGTCATGATCCTCAGCGAGTTCCCGCATGATCGCTTCGTTCGGGCCAAACCCGTCCTTCGCGCGGTCGGGCACGTGAAAGTCGGGGTCAAGACCGAAATGCCGAAACCAGTCGGCAAGTTGAGCTGCCGACGCGGCGCCGTCGACATCATAGTCCGCGAGAATTGCCACCGCTTCTCGATCCTTGACTGCCTTTATCAGGCGTTCAGCGGCATGATCGGCGTCCCGCAAGGTCGACGGGTCCGCCAAGAGGTTCCGTATCTTCGGATTGAGGTACTCGATGGCGAATTCCGGAGGCACGCCTGCGAGGGTCAGGACCCGGGCAACCGGTTCGGGCACGCCCGTTTCCTGAACCATCCGTAGCGACAAGCGGTCGGCGTCGGGACCGAGACTGACCCAACGGCGCCCGGTCAGCGACTGTTCGACTCCCAGAAAGGCTTCGTACCTAGATTTGTCCGTCAATTGGTACTTCCTGATCGTGAGCACGGTCCGAACCGCGTCCCGATGTCACGCCCGGTCCGTCGGACCGGACCGTCGAATCACTACCGGCCATGGGACTCGTGCACCTTGATGGATGGCCGGGAAGTGGCCGGGTTCCCGGATTCGCGAGCGCTCAACGGTTTTTTTGTCGATAGTGCAGGCGTCGAACGGACCCGGTCTTTGACCGCATCAGGATCGTTTCGGTTTCGAGAAAATCCCCGTCGCGACGCGCGCCAGCCAATATGGACCCGCTGGTGACACCCGTTGCCGAAAATATCACGTCGCCGGCGACCATGTCGTCAAGCGTGTAGACTCGATCGAGGTCGGTAATTCCAGCTCGCGCGGCCCGCAGTTTCTCGTCGTCATTTCGGAACACGAGACGACCGAGGATCTGCCCTCCCATGCACCGAAGTGCCGCAGCGGCCAGCACCCCTTCTGGCGCACCTCCCTGTCCCATGTACATGTCAATGCCGGTCTTGGTGGCTTCGGCAGTGTGAATGACACCGGCAACATCGCCGTCAGTAATGAGCCGAATCGCCGCGCCTGTCGCGCGAACATCGCGAATCACATCGAGGTGTCGTTTGCGTTCCAGTATGCATACAGTGATGTCTTCGGTTGAACATCCCTTGGCAGCGGCCAGAGTCCGAACCCGTTCTGCCGGCGGCATGTCAAGGTTGACGACTCCGGGTGCGTAACCTGGCCCGATGGCGAGCTTGTCCATGTAGACATCTGGCGCATGCAACATCGTGCCCCGGGGACCCATGGCAATGACGGCGAGAGCGTTGGGCATGTCCTTTGCCGTCAGGGTCGTGCCCTCAAGCGGGTCAAGAGCGATGTCGACTTGCGGCCCGCTGCCCGAACCGACATGTTCCCCGATGAACAGCATGGGTGCATGATCGCGCTCGCCTTCCCCGATCACGACAACGCCGTCGATATCGAGCATGTTCAACTGAAGGCGCATGGCGTCCACCGCCGCGCGGTCGGCGCCGTCTTCATCGCCTCTGCCGATCAGTTTGGCCGCCGCGATAGCCGCCGCCTCGGAAACTCTTGCGAGTCCAAGCGACAACATTCGGTCAGCGAAGATCTCGTGGGCTGTCATCCTGAAATCCCGACCAGTGTCAGATCACCGGTAGTGACGGGCTTGAATTTCGGTTTCGACGTCCGGAGTGTTCGGACACGACCAATACTTCGGCCGTGAGTTCCAACTGTCAATGCCGAACTGGCCCCCCCTTTCCGGTTTCGGTAGTGAGTCCGACTTTTTCGGACCACACCCGCGGACAAGATGACCTTGGAGAAACACGTGAGTACGGGGAGAGGGAGTCGACCGCGCGTGATTGGCATGATTTCGGACGATCGGCTCCGGTCCGGCATCCGCCACATGGTCCTGGGTCCGTCCGGTACCAATCAAGGTCCCCAGGCGTTTCCTTTCAGGGGTATCCGGGCCGTTTCTCTCGTCAACAGGTTCTCTGGCCGAGATGCATGCGATCAGAACTTGGCAACGATCCTTTGGAGCGTGTTCCAGTTGCGCGCCGTGACGAAAAGGCCGAACCGTTTTTCGAGGTATGCGTGCGAGAGGGTCATCCCCTTAACCCCATCGGGAGTCCAGACGTATGCCTCGGTTCCCTCGATCGCGATGACCTCCGGACCGTGGTCCTCTTCCCTCAACGCCCTGACCACGTCGGGGTCAGGTGTTTTCGAGAGGAAGTTGACGAGGTAACGCGAAGGGTCCGAGACGAATGCGCGCAGCGGGTGACGTTCGAGCGCCCTCCGAACCTGACCAGCTGTCCTGATGATGCAGGGAACGTCGACGTCGAACTCGTTGCGGAGCACTCGCTGCACGGTGTCGGCGACATCGGCGGCACGACCCGATTCCGCCGAAAAGATCACGTTCCCGCTCTGCAGGACCGTCGTCAGGCCGGAATATCGCTCGTTGGCAAGCCTAGATCTCAACTCGGCCATCGGCACCCGATTGCGGGTCCCGACATTGATGCCACGTGGCATGACGAGATAACGTTCGGTCATTTTAACCCGTATCCAGGGACGAGGGAGCGCCTTCCTTCGTCGTTGGCGGCACTGAATTCGCAGGAGACCGCGATCGTCTCACCAGTCCGGCGTCCGGAACGACAGCCACTGTCCGTGCGGTTTCTCCCTTCCGGGAAACAAAGGACCTGAAGGTCAAACGATCCCGGCGTGCCATTGCATGTACCGCACATGTGCTCAATGGCGACGAATACTGCGGAGTCCGGACTGACTGTCGAGGCCTTCGGGCATTCCGACCCAGGAACGTTCAGCCATGATGCCGGAAAATTCGATGCGAATCGTGGTCAGGTCGGGCCTGACGCCGCCCTCTTCCGGAAAGGGGGATCCGGCGCCGGAGACAACGCTGAATGATCCACGAGCGGTGGGCGTGTAACGCCTGGCCGGGTCGAAAGGAATTATGTCCAGGGATCGAGGCGCTGACATTCAACCTGGGTCCGCGTCGTTGTTCGATGGCATTCATGCCGGTAACGTGCCATCGGTCGGCGCGTGGAAAGATGGCGGAATCGAAAGTCCGGTACGCCTTTGCATGTGAACTCGCAAAATCAGGCCCGATGACTCCGAAGATCAATCGTCCTCGCGGAGTTTTCTTTCGAGCGTCTTCTTTTTCCAGAAATGCTGGTTCAACAGCATCAAGGGCTCCGTATTCAGGGCGACTGCAAGCGCATCCAGTGTCTTCACCGACGGATTGGCCCTGCCATTTTCGATCTCGGAGATAAACCCGGTGTTGATTTGCGAAAGGTAGGCCAATTCTGCCTGAGTCATCTTGAGTCGTTTACGCCGGCGTCGTACGTTTTCTCCGACAATCCGGTTCATCGTCGCGCCGGGTTCCTGTGAAAAAACGACCGATGGCTTCGGGTTTTCGTCGTGTTCTGACATCGTCATGTGTGCCCTGTGGCAAGCGAGGGATCGGCTCCGCGGAGGGGACAATCACCGGGGATGAGCCGATGTTCGACAGGCGTAATAACAACCTGATCCAAGTTTGCAATGCGTTGCCATCGCGCGTTTCCGGATCACTCCCGGATTGCGGATGCAGCCGGTTCGGAGACCGCGTTGACCACGCTGCAGTCCCCGCGAACCAGGTTGACCGATCCCGGTCTACAAGCGCAACGACATCGCGGCGGGATCATCCGGCCTCGATTCTTATCGCGACCGGAGGATCAGTGCATACCCCCGTTTCCGAAATTGCGGCCAAGGCTTGGTCGATCGCCGTGCAAGTCACGGGGTGGGTGACGATCAGAACCGGCGCGCTTGAATTGCGGTGGCCCTTTTGACGCATGCGGTCGATCGAAACTCCGGCACCGGCAAGCGCCGACGCCACCTGTGCCAAGACTCCAGGTTGGTCAACGAGGGCGAGCCTCAGATAGAAGGAGGAAATCCCCGTGTCGGCAGAAGTCGTTGGAGTGGAAAGCGAGGTACATGGTTGGCCAAGAACTGGCCCTGAACCGCCGCGGACGATGTCCACGATGTCTCCGACAACCGCGGACGCCGTCGGTCCCTCCCCGGCGCCTGCGCCACGAAGAACGATCTGGCCGACGGGTTCGCCTGTGACGACGATCATGTTGTCCGCACCTTCAAGTTGGCCGAGTGGGGAGGTCACCGGAACAAGGCAAGGTTGCATCGATTGTTGCAAGCCATCGTCGTTCATTTGTGCAAGGCCGAGTAGTTTGATCCTGTATCCGAGTTCGGCAGCATGCTCGATGTCCGCGATCGATACCCGTTGAATCCCTTCCAGCGTAACACTGTCAAAATCGACATGGGTTCCAAAGGCGATTGCCGACAGAATCGACAGCTTGTGGCCAGCATCGATTCCACCGACGTCCAGGTTGGGATCGGCCTCGAGATATCCGAGGCTCTCGGCTTCCGCGAAGACCTCGTCATACGCTAGTCCTGCCGACTCCATCCGGGTGAGGATGTAGTTGCAGGTGCCGTTCATCACGCCGGCAATCCTGGTGAACCTGTTGCCAGCCAGGGCTTCGGTCAGAACCTTGATGATCGGAATTCCGCCTGCGACTGCTGCCTCGAAGCGCAGGCAGGCGCCCCGCGACTCGGCCAGTTGTGCCAGCGAATTGCCGTGATGCGCGAGGAGCGCCTTGTTGGCGGTGACAACGTGGCGCCCAGCGCCCAGCGCAGCTCGAATCGATGCCCGTGCCGGGCCATTTTCGCCCCCGATCAACTCGACAAAGACATCGATGTCGTCTCTGCTCGCAAGGCGGACAGGATCGTCTTCCCATTCGATCGAACCGAGATCGATTCCCCTGTCCTTGTGGCGGGATCTTGCAGAAACGGCGGCAACACGGATGTCCCTTCCGCATCTCTCCGTGAGCAGGGACCGGTGTTCGGACAAATTGCGAAGGACCCCGATACCAACCGTACCAAGGCCAGCGAGGCCGATTCGAACCGGGTTTCTCATCTTTCTGCCGTCCACAGAATCAAGTCGCGACACCGTTATCGGAAGGACCGCGTCGCGGCAATGATCAGGATTTTTCCTGCGCTTCAGGTCCGCGCCCCCAGATGGACGCAAGCTCCGGCCTTACGGTTGTTTGCAGGTATCGACCGATGGAACGAGCCGTCACTCAATGCCTCGTTCAATCATTGAGGCGGTCTCCATCAGGATGCGTGTCTCGATGAGGGTGGGACGGGTCTGCTCCCAGGCAGGTTCGGAAAACTCCTCGTCGATGTCCTCGGGTCGGGGAGCATCGTCGGGAATCGAACAGGATGCCAAAAGGCAGCCCGTAACCAGTGCAATCGTCCTGATCATGATAGGCGCTCGGGAGTGTGTACTGAAATCTTCGGGAGATTAACCTGCGCAGTTCCACGCTGCAAGGGATTGCGACCGGACGCACATGCAACCGGGTTCCGGGGCCAGTCCGGCAAGCTGCGGTTCCCTTTGAAGCGATGGCCGCCTTCAGTCGCGGCACGTAAGTTCACACACTGATCGGAGCGGAGACAGTTTTTGACGGATCGTTCGGCTGAGATCGGGAATCGTACGATTCCAGCGAGAATGCGCGGTCGCGGACGGAGACCTGACCGTGCGCCCGGGCCTCAGGCAGTTGCGTATACCGGAAACTCTTCACACAGTTCGCCGACGCGCCCGGCCACTGCGTTTTCGACATCAGGGTCTCCGCGTCCGTCCGTCCGTGCAAGCGAGTCGACAACGTCAACGATCAGTTCGGCAATCAGTCGGAATTCTCTTGTGCCAAACCCGCGCGTCGTACCGGCAGGGGTCCCGAGACGTATTCCGGAAGTGACCGTGGGCCCTTCGGGGTCAAAGGGAATGGAATTCTTGTTGCATGTGATTCGGGCGCGCCCGAGAGCGCTCTCTACGATGTTTCCCGTTACGCCCTTCGGGCGAAGATCGACGAGCAGGAGATGCGTGTCCGTGCCGCCCGTGACGATGTCGAGCCCTCCCGCAATCAACTGGTCCGCCAGTGCCCGGGCATTCTCGACAACACGCGCCTGGTAGTCCTTGAACTCGGGCCGTAGCGCCTCTGCGAATGCGACCGCCTTGGCAGCGATCGCGTGCATGAGGGGACCGCCCTGGATGCCGGGAAAAATCGCCGAATTGATCTTTTTTGCAATGGCTTCATCATTTGTCAGGATCATTCCGCCGCGCGGACCCCGCAATGTCTTGTGGGTTGTCGTTGTCGCGACGTCGGCATGCGGAAAGGGCGAAGGGTGCATTCCCGCAGCCACAAGTCCCGCAAAGTGAGCCATGTCGACCATGAAACAGGCGTCGACCTCGTCGGCGATTCCGCGGAATCGGGCAAAGTCGATGACTCTCGGGATTGCCGAGCCACCAGCGATGATTAACCTTGGCCTGTGCGTGCGCGCATGTTCGGCGACCTCGTCGTAGTCGATCGACATGTCCTGGCGGCAGACGCCGTATTGAACGGCGTTGAACCACTTTCCGGACTGATTCGGTCGGGCGCCGTGAGTCAGATGTCCGCCGGCCGACAACGACATGCCAAGGATTGTATCGCCGGGATTCAGCAATGCCTGCATGACTCCCTGGTTCGCCTGCGATCCCGAGTTCGGCTGAACGTTGGCGAATCCACATCCGAACAGTTGCCGCGCCCGATCGATGGCCAGGGTCTCCGCAACGTCCACGTGCTGACAACCGCCGTAGTACCGGCGGCCCGGATAACCCTCCGCGTACTTGTTCGTCATCACGGAGCCCTGAGCCTGCAGAACTGCCCGCGAGACGATGTTTTCTGATGCGATCAACTCGATTTCGTCGCGTTGGCGCCCAAGTTCGTTCTCGATGGCCCGGAAGATCTCCGGGTCCCGACTCGAAAGGTTCTCGTCAAAGAACTCCGAATTGAGAGTGGCAGAGGTCATGAGCATTTCCTTGAGATGGGTTCAATTGCGGCACCGCAACAAGTGAATTGAACAGACATTGTCGGATCACGCAGTCCGGGGCAAATGAAAACGAATCGGCTGGATCGGGGAATATCCACCCCTGTCACTTGCAGCAAGATGCAGGATCGGGTCATTTGGGCGTGCCAGCCACGGCAGAGACACGCTCGTGACTTGAAGACGGGCGATTCCGTTGCCACAAGGTGACGAACCTGACGACGAACGATGGGGATCGACATGGCAGTCCGAAAGATCTGTTTCCGGGCCAGTCGCACACCTGAAGCGCAGGAATCCTTGCGCCAGCTCGAAGACCTGTATGGAAACGAAGCCGCCGAGCGGGCCGACGTCATGGTTGCGCTCGGTGGCGACGGTTTCATGCTCGAAACGCTTCACGAGGCCCGGAAACTTCGGGTTCCGGTCTACGGCATGCATTGCGGGACCGTCGGGTTCCTTATGAACGAGTTCAGTGAGGAGTCCCTCGACGACCGGTTGTCCCTTGCCGAAGAAGCCGTGATCCATCCTCTGCGAATGACCGCTCATTCGAAGTTGGGCGAGATCATCGAGGCCCTTGCGATCAACGAGGTTTCATTGCTTCGCCAGGGTCCGCAGGCGGCCAGGTTGAGGATCACCATCGATGGCAAGGTGCGCATGCCCGAGTTGGTCTGCGACGGAGCACTGGTATCGACGCCCGCGGGTTCGACGGCCTACAACTATTCGGCTCATGGCCCCATCTTGCCGATCGGTGCCAACATCCTTGCCCTGACGGCGATTTCCGCCTTTCGGCCAAGGAGATGGCGCGGCGCGCTTGTACCGATGACATCACGCGTACGAATCGATTCCCTGGATTCAAACAAGCGCCCCATTTCGGCCGTAGCTGACAGCGAAGAGGCCCGAGACGTCGATCATGTCGAAGTCGGCATCGCCTTTGATATCAGTCACCGGATCCTGTTCGATCCCGGCCACGGCCTTGAGGAGCGGCTGATTCGGGAACAGTTCGTGTGATCGCTCCTTTGCCGACGCTCACCTGTGCGGTCGTGCGGGCAATGCAGCGTCGGTTTCCCTGGTTCGTGAACGAACGACCGTGCCTTCAGTAACCGTCACCCGCCACGGGTGCTCCCAGGAACCGGAACAGGTTGATGTCGTCCGGCGAAATGAGTCCGGAAGCGATCACGACACAGGCAGGGACCCAGACGATCAGGGTGTACAGTGTGACGAGCTTGACCTTTCTCCTCAGCATGGGATCAACCGGGGCCGATTCCGGAGTTCCGGGGACAACCTGGCCGTCCTCGTCCTGCGTACGGATACGCTGGGGCAGGATGATGAACAGGATCATGAACCAGATCACGCTGAACAGAACGAGTGCTCCCGCGACACTCATGGCCGATTCCTGCAAGGCATTGGGGACGACCGTCGGTACCGGCGTACCGGGTACCACTCCGGCGCGGACCGTTTCCCTTGATTCAGAAGCCCCGAGCGGTCGGTCAGTTTCATTCGGTGCCCGTCAGTCTTGTGAATTCGAAGCCGGCTTTTCCTCCAACTCGATCAACGTACCGCTGAAATCCGCGGGGTGAAGGAAAAGGACAGGCAGTCCATGGGCGCCGATCTTTGGTTCCCGGGACCCGAGTATCCGGGCGCCACCGTCAACGAGGCTGTCGCGTGCAGCACGCAAGTCCTCGACTTCGAAACAGAGATGGTGAATTCCGCCCTTCGGATTGCGCTCAAGGAATTTCGCTACGGGGGACTCGTCACCCAGAGGGTGCAAGAGTTCGATCTTTGTGTTTTCGATGTTGACGAAGACGACGGTCACGCCATGGTCCGGCTGGGCGACGGGCAGCCCGACGCGAGCACCGAGAACGTCCCTGTAGCGCGATGCCGCTTCGTTCAGGTCCGGTACCGCGATGGCAACGTGATTCAGCCGTCCAATCATTCGACATACTCGTGCGAAGCCGTAAGGCAGGAGACGGGGATGCAGGATGCTACGACTGTTCGCCCGTGGTCATCAAGTACGGAAATCGGAAACAGGTGACCGGGAGTTCGGGAGGTGCCCGTGTGCCGGTTCGCACGTCGACGCGCGCAGCAAGTCATGAAACGAAGGGTGAAGAGATCGAGCAACTCCCTCCGGCGGTCGTCGGCACGCCCGCGCTGACCGCTACCGTGTGCCGATCGTGTTGCCAACGGCCGGCCATGGAATTCCACTTGGCGCCGGACCCCGGTAGTTTCGATTTCAGGCCGTCTGCCGGAGAAATTCTTGGAATCCGAGATTGGAGCCAGCATCGGTAACAGTTGACATCCGCAGGGTCAAAAGGTGACACTCTAATCAAGCGCCTTATCAGCGTCCATGGATTCGTTTGGGCAATTCGGAATGGTGTATCCGTTGCCCCGTGCCCAGGGAGGACAACCACGATCATGAATATCTCCATGAATGTTAACGGCCGCGAAGTGAGCGGGAAAGTCGAGGGAAGGACGCTTCTCGTCCAATTCCTGCGGGATCACCTCGGACTTACCGGCACTCACGTCGGTTGCGACACGTCGCAATGCGGTGCATGCGTCGTTCACGTCGACGGAAAGGCAGTGAAATCCTGCGCCATGCTGGCGGCGGAGGCGAGCGATTGCGCTGTCACGACGATTGAAGGCATGGCAAACGAAGATGGAACGCTCGGTGCCATCCAGCAGGCGTTTCAGGATCATCACGGTCTGCAATGCGGCTTCTGCACGCCGGGAATGGTCATGACGGCGGCGGAATTGCTCGACCGGAACAGCGACCCGAGCGAGGATGAAATCCGACGATACCTCGAGGGTAACATGTGCCGTTGCACCGGTTACCACAACATCGTGAAGTCGATCCAGGCAGCGGCGGCGGCGCTCAACTGAGCCCGCGCGTTACTGGCACCAGGAGGACAGGACATGCCGAAAGATGATGGAATTGGCGCGGCAACAAAACGCCGCGAGGATGTTCGTTTTCTGACCGGAAAGGGAAGATATACCGACGACATCAATGTAACTGGACAAGCCCATGTGTACTTCCTGAGATCGCAGGTTGCACACGGCCGGATCGTCAGTCTCGATACGACGGAGGCACAGACGGCTGACGGTGTCGTCAGGATCTTCACGGGAGACGACTTTGCTGGCGTCGGCGGATTGCCGTGTGGCTGGTGTGTCACCGACCGTTTCGGCCAGCCCATGCAGGAACCACCGCATCCGGTACTGGCGCAAGGCAAGGTGCGCCATGTCGGCGACCCGGTCGCGGCGGTTGTTGCCGACACGCTCGAAGACGCTCGGGAGGCGGCCGAATTGATCGATCTCGAGATCGAGGAACTGCCGGCCGTCGTCGACATGCACGCAGCGCTCGAAGGTGATGCCCCTAAGGTTCACGACGAGCTGTCATCGAATCTTTGTTATGACTGGGGATTCGTCGAGGAAAATCGTGAGGCCGTGGATGCGGCGATCGAAGATGCGCACCATGTGACCAGCCTGGAACTGACAAACAACCGCCTGGTCGCCAACGCGATGGAACCACGGTCGGCGGTTGGCGACTACAATTCGGCGAACGACGAACACACGCTGTACACGACCAGTCAGAACCCGCATGTCATCAGACTTCTGATGGGTGCTTTCGTGCTCGGGATACCTGAACACAAACTGCGGGTCATCGCGCCCGATGTCGGCGGTGGATTCGGATCCAAGATCTATCATTACGCCGAGGAAGCGTTCTGCACTTTCGCGGCAAAGGCGATCAACCGGCCGGTCAAGTGGACGGCAGAACGATCCGAGTCGTTCATCACCGATGCCCACGGCCGCGATCATGTGACCACAATCGATCTTGCTCTCGACGAGGACGGCAGGTTTCAGGCGATTCGCACGAACACGCTGGCCAACATGGGGGCCTATCTCAGTACGTTCGCGCCCTGCGTACCGACGTATCTTCACGGAACGCTGATGGCGGGGAACTACACGACGCCGCTCATTTACGTGAACGTCAGGGCTGTGTTCACCAACACGGTGCCCGTCGACGCCTATCGCGGCGCCGGACGGCCGGAAGCGACGTTCCAGATCGAACGAGTCATCGACAAGGCTGCACGAGAGATGGGGATTTGTCCGATCGAGTTGCGTCGGAGGAACTTCGTCGGCAAGGACCAGTTCCCGTATGCGACACCCGTGGCACTGGAATACGATACCGGCGACTACGAAGCCACGATGGACAAGCTCGAGGACATCGCCGATACGGCGGGGTTCGCAGAAAGGAAGGCCGAAAGCGCTGGCCGCGGCATGCTGAGGGGGCTCGGAATAGCCTGCTACATCGAAGCATGCGGAATTGCACCCTCCGCACTCGTTGGCGCACTTGGCGCACGGGCAGGTCTCTACGAGAGTTGCACCGTCAGGGTCAACGCGACCGGATCCGTGAGCGTGTTCACGGGGAGTCACAGCCATGGGCAGGGTCACGAGACCACCTTTCCGCAGGTGGTCGCGGAACTCCTGGGTATCGACGCCGACAGTGTTGCCATTGTGCACGGTGACACCGGCACAACACCAATGGGAATGGGAACCTACGGTTCACGCTCGATCGCCGTGGGAGGATCGGCGATCGTCCGAGCGGTGGAAAAGGTGATCGCGAAAGCGCGGAAGATTGCCGCGCATCTCATGGAGGCAGCGGAAGCCGACGTGGAATTTGCCGATGGGGCATTTACGATCGCAGGTACGGACAAGTCGGTTGGCTGGGGCGATGTGTGCCTGGCTGCCTACGTGCCGCACAACTATCCGATCGATCAAATCGAACCCGGCCTCGAAGAAACCGCCTTCTATGATCCGGCCAATTTCACCTTTCCGGCCGGAGCGTACGCGTGCGAGGTCGAGGTGGATCCCGACACCGGGGAGGTCGGGATCTGTTCATTCGCGGCGGCGGATGACTTCGGCACCATCATCAATCCGATGATCGTCGATGGCCAGGTCCACGGGGGCCTGGCGCAGGGCATTGGCCAGGCACTTCTGGAACATGCCGTCTATGACGAAAACGGCAGCTGCTGTCGGGGAACTTCATGGACTACGCGGTTCCACGCGCCGATGATCTGCCGTCGTTTGTCGTGGATCACTCGTGCGAGACCCCGTGCACCCACAATCCGCTCGGAGTGAAGGGCTGCGGCGAAGCCGGGGCAATCGGTTCGCCTCCCGCAATCGTCAATGCAGTCATCGATGCGCTGCAGGGGGGTGGTTTTGAGGTCGATCACATCGATATGCCGTTGACCTCATGTACCGTCTGGTCGGCAATGAATGAATCGCGTGGAGGAGAGGGGCAATGATTGGTTTCGAACTCAAGCAACCGAAAAGCCTTCAGGACGCGACGAGCGCACTGGCGGAGGGAGGTGTGGCCTGCGGAGGCGGGCAAACCCTGCTTTCGGCAATGAGGCTCGGCCTGAACAGCCCGGAAGTCGTCGTCAGCCTGGGTCGAATTGACGAGTTGAAGGGTATCCGGACGGATGACTCCGGGAAGCTGTGTATCGGAGCGATGACGACCCACGCCGCCGTTGCCGCAGGTGCGGGCGCCTATCCGGCCCTGGCCGGCCTCGCCGACAGGATTGGAGACCCGGCGGTCAGGAATCGTGGCACGATTGGTGGTTCCCTGGCGAACAATGACCCTGCGGCCTGTTATCCCGCCGCGGTTCTGGCATCAGGGGCCGAAGTCGTCACGGGATCCAGAGT
Source organism: Paracoccaceae bacterium (assembly GCA_965242975.1). Lineage (GTDB taxonomy): Bacteria > Pseudomonadota > Alphaproteobacteria > Rhodobacterales > Rhodobacteraceae > JAPPHA01. Next base: position 143,681 of record CBDETS010000007.1, read on the forward strand.
GATTCCGGCGGATGAGTTTTTCGCGGGACTGTTCGAGACCGCCTTGGACGATGATGAAATCATTACCGAGGTGCGTTTCCCGATTCCGGAGGCCGCTGCCTATCAGAAGTTCCTTCAGCCGGCGTCAAGGTTTGCATTGGTTGGTGTGTTCGTTGCCCGGTTTGCTGACGGCGTTCGTGTTGCCGTCACGGGAGCGTCGGACGAAGGTGTGCACCGCTGGGGCGCCGCTGAGGAGGCATTGTCCGGAGACTTTTCGCCCTCCGCTCTCGACGGGTTGTCGGTCTCGTCTGACAGATTGATTGCGGACCTTCATGCAACACCTGCCTATCGCGCCAATCTCGTCAGGGTTCTGACGAGTCGTGCAGTCGCTGCGTGCTAGTTCGGCGAGCCGGAAGTCCGGAAGTTCGACTTTGTTAGCCCTTCGTTTCCGGGGTCCTTGAGCGCTTGCGTGGTCGCGTGAATTCACTTGCGAACCCGTCCGGCGTGCTGAGGCGTTAACACATTCCGCGTCGGTTGACACCGATCATTCAGAATGGCTTTCACCGAGGCACCCGATCCTGGCGAGGGCTTCGGATCCGTCCCGCACGTAGTCTGACACGATGGCCCTCGGTGACGCTGGCGGCACATCCGTTCACACTTCGGGGCGGCGAAACCGGCGCAGGAACGGGCAGGGCCGAACTGAATTGGTGTCCCCGGGACCGGAGCGACGCCCGGAGGTTTTCGGGATTCATGCGGTCAGGAATGACCGCACACGATAAGGCATTGACAAGTTCCGGGGCGGGAAGAACAATTCCCGGTTCCAAATCTTTTTGGCTGTCACGATGTCGAGCGGGAGATCTTTCATGCCTGTAGTTGTAGTGGAGTCTCCGGCAAAGGCCAAAACCATCGGCAAATTCATTGGCAAGGGTTTCCGAGTCCTGGCGTCGTTCGGACACGTCCGCGATTTGAAGGGAAAGGACGGCTCGGTCGATCCCGACAACGGGTTTGCAATGATCTGGGAAGTCGGACACGATTCTGGCAAACACATTCGTGCCATCGCCGACGCCCTCGAATCCGATCAGCAGTTGTTTCTTGCAACCGACCCCGACAGGGAAGGCGAGGCAATAAGCTGGCACCTTAAAGAAGTGCTGACAAAGCGGAGATCGATCAAAAAGAATACCGTCGTCAAACGCGTTTCCTTCAATGCCATCACGAAAGATGCCGTTAGGGCCGCCTTCCGCGAACCGCGGGAACTGGACATGCATCTGGTCGATGCATACCTTGCGAGGCGAGCGCTTGACTACCTTGTCGGATTCCACCTGTCGCCGGTTCTCTGGCGCAAGCTTCGTGGCGCCAGGTCCGCAGGACGGGTCCAGTCCGTCGGCCTGCGGCTCGTCGTCGAACGCGAACTTGAAATCCTGACCTTCGAACCTCGGGAGTTCTGGACGGTCACGGCCAGGCTTGCGACTCCCAGGGGGGACGAATTCAACGCCCGGCTGATCGAGTTGAACGGACGGAAACTCGGAAAATTCGATCTGAATGGCCGGGAGGCGGGAGAGAGCGCTGCCGCTGCCGTTCGCGATGGTACGTTTCACGTCAACGGCGTTGAACTGAAGAGGGTCATGCGGAAACCTCCGGTACCACTGATCACGTCGACATTGCAGCAGGAGGCAAGCCGCAAGTTCCGTTTCGGAACCCGCCGAACGATGAACGCCGCGCAAAAACTCTACGAAGCCGGACGCATAACCTATATGCGGACGGACGGTATTCACATGGCCCCGGAAGCCGTCAAGGCAGTCCGCAGGGTCGTTCTTGAGGACTTCGGCACTGCGTACCTTCCGAAGACTCCCCCCAAGTACAAAAGCAAGGCAAAGAACGCCCAGGAAGCGCATGAGTGCATCCGCCCGACCGATGTTGCGAGGCATCCTTCGCAGCTTGCGAGCCTGTCGCCTGACGAAGCCAAAGTCTATGATCTCGTCTGGAAGCGAACCCTTGCAAGCCAGATGTCCCCCGCGCGCCTCGGCCGAACGACGGTCCAGATTCGCTCATCCGACAAACTGATCGCGCTCCGCGCCACGGGCCAGGTCCTTGAGTTCGACGGCTTCCTCAAGGTGTACGAGGAAGGGCGTGACGCGGACAGCAAGGCGGACGAGGGCTCAGGGCAGGGGGGGCGGGATGAAAATCAACGCCTGCCGCTGCTCAGGGAAGGCGAGAACCTCGAATGCAGGGAGGTCAGCCCGGAGCAGCATTTCACCAAGCCTCCGCCACGCTATTCCGAAGCAATGCTGGTCAAGCGGATGGTTGAGTTGGGCGTCGGGCGGCCCTCGACCTATGCGACGGTCGTGGCGACGATCCAGGACCGGAATTATGTCCGTAAGGAAAAGAACGTTCTTTACGCCGAGGAAGTCGGTATCCTGACGACGACATTTCTCAAGAACCACTTTCGGCAATACGTGAACTTCGACTACACCGCCGGCCTCGAGGAAAAGCTGGACTCGATTTCGGCCGGACGGATTTCGTACAAGTCGGTTCTCGGTGATTTCTGGACGGACTTTACGCAAACCGTCGGTGCGGCTCGGGAACTCGACTTTGTCGAAATTTTTGAAGGAATAAGCGACGAACTTGCCCTGATCGCGTTTCCGGATTCACCATCTGATGGACACGAGAGATTATGTCCGAATTGCGGGAAAGGCCGGTTGTCAATTCGAATGGCGAGGGGGGGGAGCGGCTTTATTGGCTGTTCGGGTTATCCGGAATGCCGTTATACACGGCCGTTGTTTCCCGGGCCCCGAAACGGGAATTCGGGGAATCTTGATCTCCCGGGAAGCGGGCTATTGCTCGGGAGCGACGACGAAGGATTGCCCGTGACCCTCAGGAACGGTCGATTCGGCCTCTACGTGCAGCGTGGGGAGAAGACCGGAGATGGTGGGCGGCCTGCAACAGCCTCGGTCCCGGAGTCGATTCCCGGCGAGACCGTCAATCTGGAAACGGCGCTGGAACTTCTCTCGCTGCCACGGCTTGTCGGCATTCATCCGGACGGCGGTGAAATCAGGGCTGGAATCGGACGCAAGGGACCATATATCGTGTGGTCCATGCCGTCGAAGGAGGAGAAGACTGGGTCGAAGAAGAAATATGTAGATATTTCCGACCCGCTCGAGGCGTTGACCATTGGAATGAACCGCGCGGTCGAATTGCTCGCGCAGCCGAAGAGGTCCGGCAGCGGTCGTGGCGGCCGACGGCAATCCGAACTGCTCCGGAACCTCGGAGATCATCCGGCGGATTCCGGTGAAATCCTTGTCCTCTCGGGGCGTTACGGACCCTATCTGCAATGGAAGCGCAAAAATGTCTCGATTCCGAAGACGATCGATCCGGCAACCCTGTCGGTTGACATGGCGGTCGACCTGATCGCGGCCAAATCTGCGAACGGGCGTACGCGAAAGAAGGCGACCAAACGCTGACGCCTGGACGATCGGGATCAGGCATGTCCCCTGTCGCTCGGACAAGGAGTCTGCCGGTCTGGCTATTGGCAGAATGGCAGGCGTTGCGGCCACGCCGGTCGCCATCGCCCCAGGGCGGGCAGGAGGCTGACGTCCGCCCGTGGCCTGCCGGTCCGGGTTTTCCCTCAGATTCTCGGGAATACCTGAAGCCCATGGGATCGGGCGAAGGCGCGAAACGCTCAAGTCATGGAGAAAAGAAGATGTACATTGATGGTTTTGTGTGTGCCGTACCGACGGCAAAAAAGCAGGAATTCGTCAACCATGCGAAACTGGCCGACAGTGTCTTTGTCGACCATGGGGCGACACGGGTGGTCGAATGCTGGGGTGATGCCGTTCCGGAGGGAAAAGTCACGGACTTTCGCCGGGCGGTCAATGCGACCGAGGATGAGACGATCGTGTTCGCCTGGATCGAATGGCCGGACAAGCAGACACGCGATGCCGCGATGGAAAGGATGGAAGATCTCGGTACGACCGATGATCGCATGAATCCGGAAAAAAACCCGATGCCTTTCGACGGAATGCGCCTGATTTACGGAGGATTCTCGCCGGTCGTCGAATTGTGAGTTCGTCCCCGAATGCGGAAATGCGGGGATGGCGACCGACGGCAGTCCGGAAAACCGGGTCAGACTGCCCGGGTTATTCCGCCATCCACCCGGATGTTCTGGCCAGTGATGTAACCTGCCCCGTCCGACGCCAAAAACGAGATCGTTGCGGAGACCTCGTCAACGGACCCGTATCGTTCCATGGGAATCCGGCTCCGGAACTCTTCCTTTTCCGGCAGGCTGTCGATGAAGCCGGGCAGGACATTGTTCACCCTGATGTTTTGTGATGCGTAGCGGTCGGAAACGAGCTTGGTCCACGCAGCAAGACCCGCCCTGAATACTCCGGACGTCGGGAACGCCGGATGCGGCTCGAACGATGCGAAGGTCGTGATATTGATGATAGAGCCCTTGCATTGTGACAACATGGTCGGAATGACAAGGCGGGCAGGTCGGACGGCCGACAGGAAATAGACGTCCATCCCGGTGTGCCAGTCTTCATCGGTCAGATCCAGAACGGGTCCCCTCGGGCCGTGCCCGGCACTGTTGACCAAAACGTCTATTCGCCCCCAGCGATCAAGCGTGAGATCGACAAGGCGTTGCAGGTCGTCATTCGACTGGTTGGATCCGGTCACGCCGATTCCGCCAAGTTCAGTTCCGAGAATTTCACCCTTACCGGAAGATGACATGACAGCCACCTGGTAGCCGTCCCCGGAGAGTCGCCGGGCCGCGGCCGCGCCCATTCCGCTCCCGCCCGCGGTGATGATCGCCACATGTTGCTCAACCATTTCGTTCTCCCCGAAAAATTCCTGTTGTGTTTTCCGGGAATCGACGCACACGGTCAAGGCAGGTCGCCGGGCGTGACTTTTTTTGGTTGCCAACAGCCGGGCAGCTGACGCATGTGGCGCTGACGCATGTGGACGCAGGCCGGCCGTCAGGGCGGGCTGCTAGGGCAGGCCATGAATTGATGTCTTCTCGATCAATTCAGGGCCGGAAACGTGACTGGGATCAGGACGATGGGAAAATTTCAGCCTGAAGCCGGGCAGATGACGACGCAGGAAGCTGAATTCGCACGGATTTGGTCCGAGTTGGAGGCAGTTTCACGGAACGCAAGAGATCGGCGAATCTTGGATCTCTTTTCCGGAAAAGGCGAATCGTGCGATCGTTTCGAACAGTGGTCTGCGACCTGTGATGACCTTTTGCTTGACTGGTCCAAAACGAACATCGACCAGGAAACGCGTTCACTGCTGTTCCGGCTTGCAGAGTGCGCAGACGTCGAGGGTCGGCGGGAGCAGATGTTTGCCGGGGAGTTCGTCAACAATACCGACAATCGACCCGCGTTGCATACTGCGCTGAGAAATCTTTCCGGAACTCAGGTCCAGGTGAATGGCGAAGACGTCATGCCTGATGTCATTGCGACTCGGGACCGCCTCGGCGAGTTCGCCGAACAGGTTCGATCGGGGGCAATTCGTGGTGCCACCGGGAAGGTTTTCACCGATGTTGTTCACGTCGGAATCGGAGGGTCGCAACTGGGGCCGGAGATGGCGTGCATCGCCCTCAGGCAATTCCACGACGGCCCCCGCGTTCATTTCCTCGCAAATGTCGACGGCGCGCACGCAGCGGATATCCTTGGCGGGATCGACCCGGAGTCGACCTTGGCCATCGTGGCGTCGAAGAGTTTCACGACGCCTGAGACCATGACGAACGCCGTGACGGTGCGTGACTGGCTGTTGCCCGCCGCGGGCAGTGAAGGCATCGGGTTGCACCTGGTTGCCATTTCAACGGCAGACGACCAGGTTGCGGCATTCGGAATCACACCCGACCGGACATTCGGGTTCGCGGACTGGGTTGGCGGCCGGTTGTCGATGTGGGGACCGATCGGATTGCCCGTAGTCCTTGCAATCGGAAGCCGGAACTTTGACGCATTTTTGGCAGGCGGCCACGCCATGGACCTCCACTTCAGAAATGCGCCTCCCGAACGGAACCTGCCGATCATCCTTGCGTTGACCGGAGTCTGGCACACCAATTTCTGCGGGTATTCGAGCCGGACGATCATGCCCTATGAGCAGCGCCTGAGCAGATTTGCCGCCTTTGCCCAACAGGTCGACATGGAAAGCAACGGCAAGAGCCGGCTGCTTGACGGCTCGCGGGTCCGGATCGACACGGGTCCGGTTGTCTGGGGAGAACCCGGTACCAATGCCCAGCACTCGGTCGCACAACTGCTGCACCAGGGCACGCACATCGTGCCGGTCGAATTCCTGGTCGGGCGCCGGGGGGGAAGTTCCCTGGACGACGTCCACCACAACATGCTTGTCGCGAACTGCATCGCCCAGGCGGAGGCGCTCATGGTCGGACGCTCGTTCGACGAGGCCGTCAAGTTGATGGAGAAACAAGGATTTTCGGGGACGGAACTCAGGCTTCAGGCATCGCACCGCATGTTCGAAGGCAACCGACCCAGCACGACACTCGTATATGATCGCCTCGATCCGGGGACACTTGGCCGACTGGTAGCCCTGTACGAGCATCGCGTGTTCGTCGAAGCGGCAATCTGGGGGATCAATTGCTTTGACCAGTGGGGTGTCGAACTCGGCAAGGAACTTGCCCGGGACCTGTTGCCATTCGTCGAGTCGGGACGGATTCCTGAAGGGCGTGACAGTTCGACCTGCGGATTGATAATGGCGATTCACGGGTGAGTCGTCTTTCGCACAGTACAACTTTACGGAAAGAATACGATATCGGCACCCTCCTACGGCACGTGACTTGCCGTAGCCTTTTCCGAGTCATGTTACCGAAAGTTCGCTCTTTGTTCTTTACATTTCTGTAGAAACGATGTTCATGTCCACGTTAGATTCAAGTCAATCTTTGGGCTGAATGCCCACGACAGGGAGAGTACCGGATGAGTGATTCCGCAACCCCTTGTCCTAACGAAGCCGGATTCGACTATACCGGCGATGCAGTTGCCGGTGAGCGCGCAGACTTTTTTGGAGCGGTACTCGGGGGGGCGTATAGCTGGTCGACATTCCTGGGCAAAAGCGAGGTCGATGCACGATGACTCTGCATGCGAATGCCAAGAACCATCAAGTGACGGCCTCCGGGTCTGCACCAGAGAGTGCCAAACAGCACATGTCGTCGTGTACCAGGCGTGACGTTGTCGCGGAGTTGCAGACTGCGCGGGTAATGATTCGCGCTCTGGCGCAGACTTTGGACGACGCGAACCGTTTGCGGCTCGCCCGTTCGTTCGGCCTAGCTCTCGTGCATAGTTGGTGGAATGTCTCTTGCACTGATCAACGTGTCACCATGGATCTGCGGATGCCGAGTTCTGATTTTGCCGCATTTCCGCTCGATGATACGCTGAAGGGCCTTGCTGCATTGGTCGGCCAATTGTCTGCCCGTCTGGATCCGTCCGTTGCGGCGTACCAGATCGGATTGACGTACACCTGCCTGTTGCCTTCGGCCTACCGATCAAGGTACGGAATCCACTACACTCCACCGGCTCTGACTCAACGGCTGATCCACTTGGCAACAGCCGCCGACGTTGACTGGTCGACCTGCCGTGTTCTGGACCCGGCCTGTGGCGGCGGTGCCTTTCTTGCCCCCGTCGCGAAGCACATCATCTCAGAACTGCCCGGGTGCAGTCCGCGCATCCTCCTGGAAAACATCGCCAACCGTCTGCGCGGTTACGAAATTGATCCGTTTGGCGCCTGGCTGGCCCAGGTTGCTGTCGACATCGTATTGATTCCCCTTTCTTTCGTCGCAGGCAAGAAGACTCCAAACTTGGTGACAATGTGTGACAGCCTGAAAAAGGCCCCGCCGCGCAATCGGTTCGATTTGGTCATCGGGAATCCGCCGTATGCGCGTACGCGGTTGACAACTGTGCAACGCGAGAAGTTCCAGCGTAGTCTCTACGGGCATGCGAACTTGTACGGTGTGTTTGCCGACCTGGCGTTGAGGCATGTCCGGCCCGGCGGCGTGGTCGCCTTTGTTACGCCGACCAGTTTCTTGGCGGGAAAATATTTCAGGAATCTGCGTACCTTACTTGGCCGGGAAGCGCCGCCGCAATGTCTCGACTTCGTGGCGAGCCGAAGCCAGGTATTCGACGATGTGCTTCAGGAAACACTACTTGCTGCCTACCGTCGAGGTGCAGTGCGTTCGCCGGTTGCGGTGCACGAGCTGGATGTCTCAGGGACGGAACGCCTTGACGTCAATTCCCTAGTGTTATGTTCGATTTTGGGGATTCCGTTTTCCTACAGAGTGTGATTCAACCGCTCCCGGCGAAAGCCGCGCAGTTTTCATACGGGAGCAGAACCAGGATGGCAAAGAGCAGGAGAACCCGGATCGTCCTCAGCGAGCAAGACCGGAAGCGTCTCGAGAAGATCAAAACCGATCCCCATTCGATCCTCAAGCATGTCCTGAGGGCAACCATCATCCTTCACCTCGGCGACGGCCTCACCCTGACGCAGACGATGAGGGCCACCGGCATGTCGAAGCCGACGGTCTGGCGCTGGTGGGACCGCTTCCTTGCCGAGGGTGTTGACGGCCTGCTGTACGACATCCCACGGAGACGGGGGCGCAAGCCGATTTCCGAGGACAAGGTCAGCGAACTGATCGCGCTTGCGATGTCGCCGCCGCCGGAGCACGCCAGTCACTGGACGCTGCGGGCGCTGGCGACGAGGGTGGGGATCGCCGTCTCGACGGTATTCGGCATCCTGAAGAGCCATGGCCTCAAGCCCCACAGGGTCAAGACATTCAAGGTCTCCCGCGATCCGAGGTTCGAGCTGAAGGTCCGCGACGTCGTCGGCCTCTACGTCAACCCGCCCGACCACGCTGTCGTCATCTCGGTGGACGAGAAGACACAGATCCAGGCGCTGGGACGGACGCAGGCGCCCCTGCCGATGAAGCCCGGCCATCCCGAGACCCGCACCCACGACGACAAGCGCAACGGCACCACCTGCCTGATGGCGGCCCTCGACGTCGCCACCGGCACGGTCACCGGCCGGATGGTCGCACGTCACCGCTCGGAGGAATTCCTCGCCTTCCTCGAGCTCGTCTCCGAGGGGATCGAGCCCGAAACCCAGGTTCACGTCATCCTCGACAACGTCTCCTCTCACAAGTCGGCCGAGGTCAACGAATGGCTGAAGAACAACCCCAATTGGACGTTCCACTTCACCCCGACCTCGGCCTCGTGGATGAATGCCGTCGAGGGGTTCTTCTCCAAGCTCTCGAGGCAGAGACTCAGGCACGCGATTTTCAACTCGCTCGACGAGTGCATCGCGGCGATCGAGGGTTACATCGAGCATCACAATTCCAATGACGCCCGGCCGTTTCGCTGGAGCAAGGCGCCCGAAGATCTCGTGGAGGCATGGAAGAAGGGCCACCAGAAGCTGCAAGAATCGGCATCGTGAAAAAGAATCACAACACTAGGTGCATTCGACTTGCCGATTGATCCTTCGCTACCTTGGATCCTGCCGCGCAAGGCCAATCAGGTGCCCGTCGCACGAGCTGCGCTGCGCCGCAGGCACTATCTGAGAGACTGGGGATACACGGTCAGCACCGGTCCGCTAGTGTGGAATCGCTTCAAGGACCAGATTCATGCCCAAAGGGCCAGGCGTCGGCTGCCTCTCATCTGGGCAGAATCCGTTCTGCCTTCCGGCTGTTTCGAATGGCGGGCGAGGAAGCACAATCACAAGCCCTGGTTCGAAGTTCGTGCCAAGAATAACTGGTTGGTGTCGAGTAGTCCCTGCGTTCTGCTTCAGCGTACAACCGCCAAGGAACAGCACCGCCGATTGATCGCGGCTCCGCTGCCCGAATCTTTCATTGAGCGTCATGGCGGGGTCGTAGTCGAGAACCATCTCAACATGCTCAAACCCCTGACTTCCCGGCCACGTGTTCCCCCATGGGTACTGGCGGCGGTTCTCAACTCACTTGCTGCGGATCGCGCATTCCGATGCATGAGCGGCAGTGTTGCCGTGTCCGCCTATGAGATCGAGGCCCTGCCACTTCCCGCGCCAGAGAAACTCGACCGTCTTCAGGGGATGATTGCGGCCGACTGCACTCGTCAGATGATCGACGAAGAGTGCCGCTGCCTGTTTGAGGGCTGAAAGGGTGGCAACCACACTGCCACCGTATGTAACGCGCGAACTGGTTGAGGAACGCCTTCCACTGATCTTTCCGGAAGGCATCCCCAACCGCAATTGGTGCGTCCGTCAACTGGCCGCCAGCACGGTCTTTACAATGCTCTATATTGGTGCCGTGAAGGGCACCGGTCGCTATCTTGGGCCAATTCATGTCTATCGAATGACTGATGAACAGGCCCGCACGCGCGACGAAAAGTCTCGGCTGCGATATGGTGAAAGGGTCGGCAGGAAAGGCCATTCGGTGCCAGGCGAGCGATGGTATGCCGACAATACCCGTGAGCCCATTCGCGACGAAACCCTGCGCGAAGGCCTGGTCAATTTAGGAGCCGTGCTTGCACGTGGAGATCTGCCAACCACATCGAGCAAACCGCGTTACGCACTTTTTCGCGAATTCGCTGCGCTATTCGATCCGGCCTTGTCCGGGTCCGCCTTGACCGCCGCCATCTCCGGGTTTCAGGCAAGGCATCTGTCGCCGAGTACGCTTGCTCGCGTGGCTTTGATAAAGGCCGGGGCCGTCGCCCGAAATTCAGGGGTCTTGGTCAAGTTCCCGAACGGCGAGACACGGAGACTGGCACCCGGCCCGAGTTCTGTCATCTCAAAGGCTGTTGTCGAGATCTTCGCTCCGTCCTTCCTTCGAAACCCAGCGGTTTTGTGGCTGAGCGAAAGTGGTAACAAGGTCGTTAGCCTTGATGATTTCCTAGCCGGAGCCATTGGTCTCGAAATCGAGGCTGACAAGGATCTTCCTGATCTGATTCTCGTCGATCTTGGAGCTCCCGACCCTCTAATTGTCTTTGTGGAAGTCGTGGCGACAGACGGCCCGATATCCTCGCGTCGACAGGAGGCTTTGTACCGACTCACTGATGTCGCGGGCTTCGACAGGGCACAGGTTGCCTTTGTTACTGCATATCGTGACCGCGGTGCGCGCGGGTTCCGCAGCACCATGTCAGACCTGGCATGGAATTCTTTTGTCTGGTTTGCTTCTGAGCCGGAGAACATTGTTCACCTGAATGAAGGACGGCAGCCGGACGGCCATTTATCTGAGTGACTGCGTTTGAAACATGATGGGATGAGTCGCCGGATTTTCGAGTCATGAAGGACGCCATCCAGGCTGGCGCAAGCAAACAAATGTACTCGTATGAAAATTATTTCCCGGGTCATTCAGGTTTCTGGCTTTCTCTCGGTGCCGGGCACGACACGGCCATTTCCTTCAATTTTGACCGGAATCTGGCACATCAATTTCTGCGGGTACTCGAGCCGGACGATCATGCCCTATGAGCAGCGCATGAGCAGGTTTGCCGCCTTTGCCCAACAGGTCGACATGGAAAGCAGCGGCAAGAGCCGGCTGCTCGACGGCTCGCGGGTCCGATTTGACACGGGTCCGGTCGTTTGGGGAGAACCCGCACCAAAGCCCAGCACTCGGTCGCACAACTTCTGCACCAGGGCACATCGTGCCGGTCGAGTTCCTGATCGGGCGCCGGGGGGGAAGTTCCCTGGACGGCATCCACCACAACATGCCTGCCGCGTACTGTACCGTCGAGGCGGTGTGGGATGTGTCGTCTATCCGGCTACCGAGATTACCGAACCGGGAGTCGTCCGGCATGTCTACGGTGACAAGTTCTCACTCGGCGAACCGGACGGGGCTTCTTCGGACAGGTGCCGACGCCTGTCGGAAGCCATCGTGGCGGGAGGACTCCGGGCACCGGTTCTCGCCGACATCCGGAGCGAGATCTGGTTGAAGCTGTGGGGAAACCTCTGTTTCAACCCGATCTCCGCGTTGACCCGCGCCACGCTCGACCGTGTCGCAACCGAACCCGCGACCAGGCAGCTTGCCCGTGCCATGATGACGGAAGCCGAATCTATTGCCACCCTGCTCGGCGTGACGCTCCGGGTCGACATGGAGCCACGCATCAAGGGCGCGGCGGGCGTCGGTCCCCATCGGACATCGATGCTCCAGGACCTGAATCGCGGTCGGGTCTTGGAAATCGATGCCCAGGTGACGGCCGTCAAGGAGTTGGGACAGGCCGTTGGTGCCAAGACACCCGTCATCGATATCGTGCTCGTATTGGTATGCCAACTTGCCGCGCAGAAGGGTCTCTACCCTGTCTTTCCCGGGTCTACTTCAAATTCGCCTGTCGGAATCGACCGACCGGAAGACTTGGAGTGCCCGGCAGGCCTGGCGTGACCGAATTTCGGTATGTGTTCTCGTGCCCGTCGCCCGAAATCGTCGGCGATGGATGGTTACCACCGAGAGCCGTTCACAGGGTTGCCCTGTTGAGGCCGTACGGGGCGCGGGCACTGTGAAGGAGAAATCGGAAGACACCAGTCAACGTGAAATCGCCCGTTTCATTTGCTCCCGGGAGGGCAACGAACCAGAGGACATTCCTTCATTCTTGATTCGTCGGAGACTCCAGAGTCCGGTCGAGAGAACGCGAACCTGTTACATCTCCCGCAACGTTCAGGATTCCGAACGATCCATGCGGGCTTGCGGTACGCGTGACCTGTATCCGAAGGCCGAAACACGACGATACGAGTTCACGTTGTTCCGTTGGTCTGGTTCGCCCATTGCCGTCACGTCTCCCTGGTTTCCGACGTCCCGGCGCCCAAGGCGTTTTACCGGCCGGGAGACAGCGAGCATCGGCCGCGTTCCGGATTCGGCTCCACGGATCGCTCAAGGATTTCAGCCAGCCGGTCGGCGCCACCAACATAGGCGTTGTCAATCCAGATTTGCGGGACCGTTATCGGCGTCTTGTGGCCAACGATCGGTTTGACCCGCGCGAGCATCTCGTAAAGCGAGCGCGGACTCGCGACTACATCGTGATACGCGTAGTCGATCCCGGACGAATCCAGGTACGACTTTGCGCGAACGCAATGAGGGCAGGTGGCCTTTCCGAACACGTGGTTGCCACGAACGTCGCTGCGGCGAGCGTACGCATCAATGATTGCTTCGGTCAGGACGCCCCTGTTGAGTGCATGTCCCTGGCTGACGAGGCGGTTCTCAACCAGCACGATGGGCGCATGCCAACCTCCCCGTCGAAGTGGACGCCACCACTCGTTCAACCAGTCGCGAACGTCGAGCGATACGGGAATGCCGGACAGCTCATTCGCGAAGGTATCGTGAATGACATCGAGTGTCAGGGAGCATTCCCCGCACGGTATCTTCACCTTGAACGGACCCCATGATCCGGCCCAGCGGAACAAACGAACCTGGACAGGTGAATCGGATTCCGGCAGATCAGCCATCGCGTCGGCCTTTCATTGTTGCTCGTCGCATCGGGGGGCCGGCCAGCATCCCCGGCCCCGATCTTCGGTCGTCACAGAGTGCTTCCCCCGACGGTCAGCCCGTCGATGAGAATCGTTGGCTGACCTACACCAACAGGAACCCACTGTCCCGCCTTGCCACAGGTCCCGACTCCCGGGTCAAGCTCCATGTCGTTACCTATGGCCCGAATCGTTTTGAGCGCGGTCGCTCCATCACCGATCAGGGTCGCGCCCTTGAGCGGTTCACCGACCTTGCCGCCTTTGACCCGGTAGGCTTCGGTGCAGCTGAAAACAAACTTTCCGTTGGTAATGTCGACCTGGCCTCCGCCGAATCCGACGGCATAGATTCCGTCGGAAATGTCTGAAACGATGTCAGCGGGTTCGGCACTCCCCGAATTCATGAACGTGTTGGTCATTCGTGGCATTGGCGCGTGACCAAATCCCTGCCGACGGCCGTTTCCGGTCGGTTTCACGCCCATCAGCCTGGCGTTCTGGCGATCCTGCAGATAGCCGACAAGAATACCGTCTTCAATAAGGACCGTGCGGCCGCTCGGCGTTCCTTCGTCATCGACCGAGATCGACCCCCGCCGGTCGAGAATGGTTCCGTCGTCGATGACCGTGACTCCGGGAGCGGCGACCCGTTTCCCCATGAGGCCGGAGAAAACCGACGTTTCCTTGCGGTTGAAGTCGCCCTCGAGACCGTGCCCGACCGCCTCGTGCAGGAGGATTCCGGGCCAGCCATTTCCGAGCGCCACCTCCATGACTCCGGCCGGGGCCGGTACGGCTCCAAGGTTGACCCTCGCGATCCGGATTGCTTCATGGACGACGGATTGCCACGTTTCCGAGCCCAGCAGTCCTGACAACTCGATTCGACCCCCGGTTCCGGTGTAGCCAGTCTCCCTCCTGTCCCCCTCCTCGATGATGACAGAGACATTCAGCCGTGCCATCGGACGCACATCCCGGACGTGATCGCCTTCCGGCCTGAGAATTTCCACCTGTTGATACGATGCGGCGAGGGTGGCAGAAACCTGGATTACCCGGTGATCGAGGTCTCTCGCGTAGGCGTCGATCTCGCGAAGCACCCGGAGTTTTTCAGGGAAGTCGGCGGCGGCGATCGGGTCGGCGTCCGTGTAGATCCTTCGATTCGATGCCGGCGGCAAGGGAGTCAGGACGCTTTTGCCGTCCCCGATCGCCAACCTGGCGATCTCGCCGGCTTGAGCGATGGCTCTCTCCGAGATTTCCGTGGAGTGCGCGTATCCGACCGCTTCGCTGCAAACGCCACGAAGGCCGAATCCTTCAGCAACGTTGTAGGAAGCCGTTTTCAGCCTTTGATCGTCGAATACCAGGTTCTCGGAACGCACATGTTCCACGAAGAGTTCAGCGTCGTCGGCACCCGTGGTGGAATCGCGGAGGTGACGGTGGGCCACATCCCGGTCGACATTGGTGTCGAATGGTCGGAATTCCTGTTCCGGGATCATTTCCTGTCCTCCCTGTCCTCCGTGTACGGTACCGGAAATCCGGGTTTCACATAGCGTCATTTGGTTCGCCGGGCAAACGCGAACCGGTCACTTCCCGGGCATGATCAAGTCAATGTTACGGTTCCTTCAGGACGTGAACGGCTCCCTCCGCTCCGCGTTCCGCTCGGGGGAAGTCTCCATTTGAAAGTTCCATTCCCGGAACGCCGCAGCCTGCACAGCCTCTGTACGCCAATTCGGGGACAAGGAGGGATCGGCGCCAGGGACCGGCAACTGCCTGGACACACCTCTGGTCATTCGCATGTGCCGTCCCTGACTGCCGTGCGGAGGTACTGCCGAAACCACTTGGCTGTTCGCTTCGGATCGACTGCGGGAATCGGTCGCGAAGCACTTCATGGCGTTCATGCCGCGAGCCGGTCAGGTGACGGCAAGTTCGGGCAATCTGCCGTTTGCAGAGCAATGTTTCCGGGCGTATAAGGTGCCGCCAAACGTGGTGGGCTTGCAAGGACAGGCAAATGTTCGTGAGAATCCTCAAACTGCTGCTTGGTGCTGCCGCCGTCGCAGCGCCCATTGGGTTTGTGGGACCTGCCTTCGGGCAGGACAACATCCGGGGGCTCGAGTCGATTGGCAAACCCGTGCCGGATGGCATCAACTTTCAGCCACCGGTTACCGATCTGGCGCGGGACCTCGTCTGGCTGGACAATTTCCTGCTCATCATCATTTCGGCGATATCGCTCTTCGTTGTCGGCCTCCTGATTTTCGTCGCGATTCGGTACAATGAACGCGCCAATCCGGTTGCGGCACGGTTCACCCACAACACACCTCTCGAAATCACCTGGACTGTCGTTCCGATCATAATCCTGCTTGTGATCATCCCGCCGTCGTTGTCTTTGCTGTTCAAGCAGATGCGTATTCCAGACGCTGAGGTCACCATCAAGGCAACCGGAAACCAGTGGTACTGGACCTACGAGTACGTAGATCATGAATTCGAATTCGACAGTTTCATGCTGGAACGCGATCAGCTGGCAGAGTACGGGTACGCCGACGACGAGTATCTTCTGGCGACGGACAATGCCGTCGTCATACCGGTGGACCGAACCATTGTGGTCCAGGTGACCGCATCCGATGTGATACACGCGTGGACGGTACCGGCGTTCGGAGTCAAACAGGATGGCGTTCCGGGTCGACTGACGGAACTCTGGTTTCGAGCCGATCAGGAAGGCGTCTATTTCGGACAGTGTTCCGAGCTTTGCGGAAAAGATCACAGCTACATGCCCATTGCCGTCAAGGTCGTCGGCGCGGACGTGTACGAACAGTGGCTTGACCGGATGATCGAGGAATATGCCGAGGCCCCGGGAGACGTTGACGCCCTGGTCGTCGCGCGCAATTGACGGGAGCATTACGTGCCGGGAATCTGTCCGGGTCTCGGGCCCGGTTCTGCCGAATTGCCCAACATGTGAAGTGAGCCGTGAACCAAACTGCAGTCAGAGACCAGTTCGACAGTGCGGAGGTAAGCGACTACGTGCGCCTCCTGAAGCCGCGGGTCATGTCGCTGGCGGTGTTTACCGCAGCCGTTGGACTCCTCGTCGCACCGAGTGAGGTTCACCCGGTCATTTTCGTTGCCTCGGTTCTGTTCATCGCACTCGGTGCCGGGGCAGCAGGTGCTCTCAACATGTGGTGGGATGCCGACATCGACGGGTTAATGAGACGGACACGAAATCGGCCGATTCCCGCAGGCCGCGTCAACAGGGATTCGGCGCTCGCCTTTGGCCTTTGGCTTGCCGGGATTTCAGTTGGGATGCTTGCGCTTACGGCGAATTTCCTTGCCGCAGGTCTACTTGCCCTTGCCATCTTCTACTACGTCGTCATTTATTCTGCCTGGCTCAAGCGCTTGACGCCCGAGAATATCGTCATTGGCGGGGCCGCCGGAGCGTTGCCGCCTGTAATCGGATGGGTTGCCGCGACGGGAACGATCGGAGTCGAGAGCCTCCTGATGTTCCTGTTGGTTTTTCTGTGGACCCCGCCCCATTTCTGGGCTCTCGCCCTGTTCACCGGCGAGGATTACCGCAAGGCGGGCGTACCTATGCTGACCGTGACCCACGGAGAGCGCGTCACCCGTAAACGTATCCTTGCCTATGCGATTGCGCTCGTCCCGACATCCCTCTTGATCGCATTCACGCCTGTCGGAGGACCGGTTTACCTGGTGTTGGCGATTGTCCTTGGCGTGCTGTTTCTGTCATCGGCGCTGGCCCTGAAGGCAAGAGGGGAAAAACGGGCCGGGCAGGACCGGCACGTTCGGGAACGGTCGTTTTTCCGGTTTTCCATCGTGTACCTGTTCCTGCTATTTTTTGGGCTGGTGGTTGAGGCTGGTCTGAAGGCAGCGGGTTTGGCCACCCCGTTCTGGCCCGTCTGGCTCGGAGCCTCGTGACATGCGAATCCGGTCCCAAGTTGATGATGCACGGACAGGTTCCACGCTTCATCTCCGGAGAAGGCGCTCGAACGCAATGATCGGGCTCATACTTGGCGCCTTTGTCGTGCTTGTTTTTGCGATTACCGTCGTGAAGATGAAGAACGGTGCGTCGATGGAAGCTTTCGATCATGTGCTGCGACCCTCTTTGCTGGAAAAGGACGGATGAACATGCAGACTCGCAACCCCAACAGTCGTCTCGCCGTCCGGCTCGTCTTTCTCGCCTGCGGAATGCTTGCGCTCTCATTTGCGTCGGTTCCGCTCTACGACTGGTTTTGCCGTGTCACCGGATTTGGCGGGGAAACCCGCGTCGCCTCGACGGCGACTCCCGATTCCGACGTCAGGGAACAGACGGTCAGGATTCGTTTCGACGCTTCGCTTGAAGCGGGCATGCCCTGGGAATTCGAACCGGTTGAACGCCAGATGACGCTAAGGGTCGGCGAAACGGCCGTGATATTCTACCGAGCGAAGAACCCGACAGACGACGTCCTTGCTGGCTCCGCTAGCTTCAATGTCTATCCCTATGCGGCGGGGCTGTATTTCAACAAGATCGAGTGTTTTTGTTTTCAGAAGCAGGTACTTGAGCCCGGTGAGGAAGTCAGGATGCCGGTTTCCTTCTTTGTCGACCCGGAGATCCTCGATGACCCCGAATCGCAGTACATCCGCTCGATAACACTGTCCTACACGTTCCATCTGGCGGACCTGCCGGAGCAGCAAGCACGCCTGGCTCCTTCAGGCGAGACGGAATTCAACTGATCCGATGCGTCCGGATTCGTTCGGTGGGGAGCAACGAAAGCAGAAAGCAACTGAGTAAGGCATGGAACACGCTAGAAACCACGACTACCACATCCTGAACCCGAGCATCTGGCCGTTCTTTGGTGCGATCGGTGCGTTTACGTTTCTCTCTGGCACGGTACTGTTCATGAAAGACTTTACCCCGCTGGTGATGCTGGGTGGCCTGGCGTTGATTTTCTACGTCATGTTTGGCTGGTGGAGCGAAGTCATCGACGAGGCCCACACCGGTGATCATACTCCGGTCGTGATCATTGGCCTCAGGTACGGCATGCTCATGTTCATCATGTCCGAAGTCATGTTCTTTGCTGCGTGGTTCTGGTCGTTCTTCAAGCACGCGATGTACCCCATGGCGGAGGGCACCGGCGGGGTTTGGCCTCCGGTCGGCATCGAGCCATTTGATCCTTGGCACTTGCCGTTGATCAACACGCTCGTTCTGTTGTGCTCGGGGTGTTTTGCCACATGGGCACACCATGCGATTGCCCATGAAAACGATCACAAGGCGTTGAGACACGGCCTGTTTGGTGCCATCATTCTGGGTATCCTTTTCACGGGATTTCAGGCTTACGAGTACAGCCACGCCGCGTTCGGATTTTCCGGAAACATCTACGGCGCCAATTTCTTCATGGCTACAGGGTTCCATGGATTCCACGTCATTATCGGAACCCTGTTTCTGATCGTTTGCCTGTTTCGCGCTATGTCAGGGCATTTTTCCAGAGAACGCCATGTCGGTTATGAAGCCGCCGCATGGTATTGGCACTTCGTTGATGTCGTCTGGTTGTTCCTGTTTTTCGCGGTTTACATCTGGGGAAGTTGATTCCGGGGTTTCGGCTGGATTGCGACCCGGCCTCCGGCACGGTCAACGGGGCCGACAGAAGGGACGTTTGACGTGTCTCGTCGAATGATTTTCCCTTTTGTGTTCGGGGTAGCCGGTACGCTGACTCTCCTGGCACTTGGAGACTGGCAACTGGACCGTCTTGCCTGGAAGACCGCGCTGCTCGCGGAAATCGATTCGCGCATGCAGGCACCTCCGGTTCCGGTTCCGCTTGATCCAGACCCGGACCGCCATTCCTATCTCCGTGTGTCCGCAACCGGAACCATTACGGGACGGGAATTGCACGTACTGACCAGCGAACAAACTCTCGGGCCCGGATTTCGAGTTGTTGTGCCCTTGAACACGGACGGTCGTGTCTATCTCGCGGACCTGGGGTTTGTTCCCGAAGTCAAAAAGAGCCGTGAACGGCCTTCGGGGACCATTCGCATCGAAGGAAACCTGGCCTGGCCACGCGAGGTAGATCCACTGTTCACGCCGGACCCTGACATCGAGGCCAATATCTGGTTCGCGCGGGACGTTGAGCGAATGGCGGCGGAACTCGGGACCGGTGCGGCTCTGGTCGTCGCGGACAGGATCAGTCGTCTGGATGGCTCAGATTGGGTGTCCTGGACGGCAACGCAACCCACGCCCGTCACCGCGAACATTCCCAATGACCACCTGGAATACGCCATCACGTGGTTTTCACTCGCAGGAGTATGGAGCTTAATGACAATTTTTTTGCTGTGGCGTATCAGGCGCGGAACCATCTGATGCCATCCCCGGGCGCAGGCGAACGGGGCGACCTGTCCCGGACGTCCCGATCATTGAGAAGCTGACATGAAGTACATTTCGACACGGGGCCAGGCCCCTGCCCAGGGCTTCGAGGACGCCATGCTGACCGGTCTCGCTCCGGACGGCGGTCTCTATGTCCCCGCCAACTGGCCAAGGCTCGACTCCCGGCATGTCGCCGAGTTCGCGGCACGGTCGTACGAGGAGTCTGCCGCCGAGATCATGCGCAACTTTATCGGAGGTTCGTTTTCAGACGAAACCTTTCGGGAGTGTGTCGCGGCGGCCTACGCAGGGTTCGACCACAAGGCGAGGTGCCCCCTTGTACAGACAGCCCCAAACGAATTCCTGCTCGAGTTGTTTCATGGCCCGACCCTGGCTTTCAAGGATGTCGCGATGCAACTCATCGGTCATCTGTTCGATGCGTGTCTGACGCACCGGGGAGAACGCAAGACCATCATCGGCGCCACGTCCGGTGATACAGGTTCTGCCGCGATCGAGGCTTTCCGCGGCCGAGAGACGGTTGATGTCTTCATCATGTACCCGCACGGGCGAATCTCGGGGGTCCAGAGGCGGCAGATGACGACCCCTGACGATGACAACGTCCACGCGCTGGCGGTCGATGGAGATTTCGACGATTGCCAAAGGTTGCTCAAGGAACTGTTCGCCGACTCCGGGTTTCGCGAGAAAGTTCGGCTCGGCGCCGTGAATTCGATCAACTGGGCTCGGGTCATGGCCCAGGTCGTCTACTACTTTACGGCCGCCGCCGCCGTCGGCGCACCGGACCGGACGGTGTCATTCTCGGTGCCGACCGGGAACTTCGGTGACGTTTACGCCGGCTATGTTGCCCGGCGCCTCGGGTTGCCGGTTGACCGGTTGATTATCGCCACCAACCAGAATGACATTCTGCACCGGACGCTTGAAACCGGGATTCATGAAAAGCTCGGTGTGACGCCATCAATGAGCCCTTCGATGGACATTCAGGTCAGTTCGAACTTCGAGCGCGTGCTCTTCGACGTCTGCGGCCGTGATGGTGAACGGGTGCGCGGACTGATGGGCGAGCTTCAGGAAAGTGACGCGTTCGAAGTTCCGCCAGAAGCGCTTCTGGCGCTTCGCCGGGAGTTCGCCAGCGGGCGCGCATCGGAACGCGAAACGGCAGCGACCATGCGCCAGTTCTATCATGAAACCGGTCATCTGATTTGTCCGCACACCTCCGTTGGCGTGAAGGTTGCGCGGGACTATCAAGGTGAATCGCCAATGATCGTGCTTGCGACCGCGCATGCTTCGAAATTTCCCGAGGCCGTCGAGGAAGCGTGCGGGGTCCGTCCGTCGCTGCCGGAATCCATGACAGATCTCTTCGACCGGCCCGAACGGATTGTCCGGGTTTCCAACGACTCGGAGGCGGTCAAGTCAATTATCGAGGAAAGGATTGCACCATGAGAATCCGCATGACACGGCTCTCGAACGGTATGCGGGTCGCGACCGAGCGCATGGAAGGTTTCAAGTCTGCGTCCCTTGGAATCTGGGTCACGGCAGGTGGGCGTCACGAACGCCGCGAACAGAACGGAGTTGCGCATTTTCTCGAACACATGGCGTTCAAGGGCACGGAACGGCGTTCTGCACGCCAGATTGCCGAGGAAATCGAGAATCTCGGCGGTTACATCAATGCGTACACGAGCAAGGATGTCACGGCCTACGTTGTACGGGTTCTGGAAAACGATGTGTTGACTGCCCTCGACGTCATCTCGGATATCGTTCTGCATCCGGTGTTCGATCCGGGAGAAATGGAGACCGAGCGCGGGGTCATCCTTCAGGAAATCGGCCAACTGATGGATTCACCCGACGACCTGGTTTTCGAACGGTTGCAGGAGGTTTCCTACAGGGACCAACCGATGGGGAGGTCAATTCTTGGACCGGCTGAAAACGTCAGGTCATTCGGGCCGGATGACCTGAAGTCGTTCATCGACGAGCACTACGGTCCTGATGGCATGATCCTGTGTGCGGCCGGCGCGGTGTGCCACGAAGAGATCGTCGCGTTCGCAGGGCGGGTTTTCGGCCCGCTCCCTACGGGCACAGCCACGGAGACGATACCCGCGGTATTCTGCGGTGGCGAACACCGTGAAGTCAAGGAACTGGAACAGGCCCATTTTTCGCTTGCGTTCGAAGGTCCGAATCTCAGGGATGATGATTTGTATACGTCGCTCGTGTATTCAACCCTGGTCGGGGGCGGGATGTCATCGCGCCTGTTCCAGACGGTGCGGGAACAGTACGGATTCTGTTACTCGATCGGAGCCCAGCCTGCGGCTTTGTCGGATACCGGCTCGATCACGATTTATGCCGGGACCAGCGAAGAAAACGTCGCGGCGACCGCAACACTCTGCATCGATGAACTGAGGCGCGTGCGCCGGGATCTCGCTGAAGACGAAGTGGTTCGCGCCAGAACCCAGTTGAAGGCGGGAATGATGATGGCTCTGGAAAGTGCGTCGAGCCGATGCGAGCGGTTGGCCAGGATGTACCTGAACTGGAATCGCGAGGTGGACCTGGACGAAGTATGTACGCTAATCGACGCGGTGACCAGGGATCGAGTGATCGACTTCGCTGATCGCCTGTGCCGAAACGGAGATCCGGCAATGTCGCTCTACGGTCCAGTGGCCAGTGCCCCGTCGGTGTCGGTGCTGAAGGAACGCCTGGCGGCCTGATCGATGTGGAAACGTGCCCACAGCTTCTCGATAGAGGCCGAGAGGGTCGAATTGCGATTGCCGAGACGGTCGGATTATGTCGGCTGGGCCCGTCAGCGGCATGCAAGCAGGGAGTTTCACAGGCCGTGGGTCCCGACTTCATTCACCAACGATGTATCGAGAGCCAAATTCCGTAAGTGGGTGAGCCGTGCCCGGCAGTCCTACGGCGACGGCACGGAACTCAATCTGCTCGTGTTCAGGAACTCCGACCAGGCTGTTCTCGGCTCGCTGGCCTGCAAGAACATCCGGCGCGGTACCGTGCAGTGCGGGACGCTCAGCTTCTGGGTCGGGCGGGAGTTCGCCCGGCTGGGTTACATGACCGAGGCGGTAACGGCGTTTGTAAACCACGCGTTTACGAAGCTGGACCTCGGCCGACTTGAGGCCGCGTGTCTACCTGAAAACAGGGCGTCACGAGGCCTGCTCGAGAAAACCGGATTTCGCGAAGAAGGGCGGGCGGAAGCGTATCTGCAGATCGCCGGCGTCTGGCGCGACCATATCCTGTTTTCGAACGTTCGCGAGGACCGCAGGGCAATCGCACGGCGTATGGAGATCGTGACCTGCGACCGGTTGAATCCGAACGGTGTTCTTCCGGACAGTCAGGCCATTGGCGACGAAGGGACCCGGGGTAATCCCGACGGGGAATCTCCCGGGTGCGTGCAGCTTTCGGATCGGGAAACCTAGTCGGAACCGGCAATGCTGAAAGACGCCAGCCCTTCGTTCGTAGCCTCTCTCCGGTCCATCCTGCCGGGCAGGGTGTTCGGTGAGACCGAGCCGCGATACCTGAACGAACCACGCGGAAAGATGCGCGGAAGAGGGGGTGTGCTCCTTTTGCCATCATCGACAGACCAGATTGCCGAGATCGTTCGTCGAGCCGCGGCCGCACGGGTCGGGATTGTTCCATACGGAGGAGGTACGGGGCTCGTCGGCGGCCAGGTCTTGCCGAGTGGACCGACGCCCGTGATCCTGTCGATGGAGCGCTGTTCAGCCATTCGGGAAATCGACCTGGACGACGGGATTCTCGTGACGGACGCCGGTGCGATTCTGGCCGACGTTCAGAATGCGGCGTCAGGCGTGGGCAGGATTTTTCCCTTGTCAATGGCCTCCGAGGGATCATGCCAAATCGGAGGCAATCTTGCGACCAACGCGGGTGGATTGCAGGTTGTCCGCTATGGAACCGCACGGGACCTTTGCCTGGGCGTGGAAGCCGTACTTCCGGATGGAACTGTCTATGGAGGTCTTCGGCGGTTGCGAAAGGACAACACCGGGTACGACCTGAAGAACCTCCTGATCGGATCGGAAGGGACCCTTGGCGTGATCACGGCTGCTGTCTTGAAAACCGGCGTTCCGCCCGGTGATGCGATGTCGGTTCTGGCAAGTGTCGGATCGCCGACCGATGCCGTTGACCTGTTTCGGCAAGCGAAAGAGCAACTTGGAGACACCATCGTCGCCTTCGAATTGATTCAGGGAACCGGTTTCGGTTTCATTCGGGAAGTCCGACCAGATGTCCGGATTCCGTTGCCGGACTCGGACTGGTTTCTTCTGGCGGAATTCGCCGATGTGGCCAGTGCCGACCTGCAGGGCCGGGTTGAGGGGTTCATGTTTGCACAGATCGAGACAGGCCGGCTCGCCGACGCTGTCGTTGCGCAAAGCGTCGCGCAACAACGTGAACTTCGCCAGTTGAGAGAGATGATCCCGGAGGCAAACCGACTGATTGGCGCAATCGCGTCGCATGATGTCTCCGTGCCGATCAGCAAGGTTTCCGAGTTCATCGAGAAAGGATTGGAAGTTGCGGAACGATTTGGCCCTCTCCGAATCAATTGTTTCGGGCATGTCGGAGATGGAAACCTTCACTTTAACGTTTTCCCTCCGCACGGATGCAGGCCCGAGGATCTCGCCAGGTTGCGAAAACGCGGAAAGTCCATCTCGGAGTATATCCACGAACTGGCCTACCGGTGCCACGGGTCCTTCTCTGCAGAGCACGGGGTTGGCCGCCTGAAGACAGGCGAACTGCGTCGATATGGCAACCCTGCCGGGGTTGAGGCGATGCAGAAAATCAAGGCGTCTCTTGATCCTCTCGGAATCATGAACCCTGGTGCTGTCCTTTCCCCGTGTCGGGACGAATCGGATTGATTGCCAAACCGGTCATTCTGACCTGAACCGTCCGTGCACACCGATTCCGTAACTTTGATCGACGAGGCTACGGAAGTTCTGGCGGCAAGCCTTGAACGGTCACGTGGTACTCTTTGGAGCTCGGTATCCGGCGGATTTCCGCGCCTTCCAGGCTCTGTCATGCGATTCTTGGTACGGCCTGTCGGCCATTGCATCCCGTGCGGTCGGTTCGTCAGCGCCAAGAGCACGTTCCGGGGGCGAATACGTGACGCGCAGCATTTCCGAGTCGAGCGGACTGACGCAGAGTGATGACGGGAGGATCGCCTCCAGGGGTTGATGGTCAGTTCGATCCATATAACGCAGGTTTGGCATCACCGAAGAGGAGACACCAGAGATCTCCTATCGTATCGACGCACGTGAATTGTCCCTTGCTGATGTAGCGGTGATTGGGTTTTTCAGCCTTAACTCCCTGTGCATTTCCTTTGGCATGCTTGGCGGTCTTGAAAGCGTTGAGACCGGGTAATCTCTTTCCGGGTTCTCCACCGAAAAACATGAATGGCCCCAGTTCGAGTGACCCGGGATCGAAGAAAACCCAGACGACACAGCCCGACGGTTTCGCCCCCAACGAAATCTGTACACTCTGACGTGCCGCCTTGGCACCAAGGTGGGCCGCTTTCAGTTGTACGTGGCGGACGTGCCCGTTGCACTCAACGATCAGGTCGTATCCCGCCCGGTCCACTTCTGGTCTGGAAATCCCGATCGTGCAATCGCCATTTCTCCAGGACTGCTTGAGCAACTCTCCTACCAGAAGATGCTCGATGAGTTTTCGCGGAAACCCGAATGGATGAAGTGCTTGCAGTTGTCCATGACGATGGAACTCTCGACTCTCGAACGAACGAAACGAAGTCAGGAAACCCGCTTCCGTTCGGTTTCCCTGCTGGAGACCGAGTCGGCCAAGCTGAACTCGGATGTCTTCATCGCCGAAGGCAACCCCAGTCACTCAGTGTCCTGGAAACGTGCAGAGAGTTGCCATGGACAGCCCCATCGAGTTCAGGACAGTCCGGCCTCCGAGGTCCGGCAACTCGATAATGACTCCGACCATGACAACTGTTCCACCGAGACGTTTGACAAGCTTGGCCGCGGCTGCAGCAGTGCCTCCCGTGGCGAGGAGGTCGTCAACGAGCAGGATTTTCTCGCCTTGAACCACGGAATCGTCATGCATCTCGAGTGTTTCCGCACCGTACTCGAGTTCGTAGTCCTCACTGACCGTGGCTGCGGGTAACTTTCCCTTCTTGCGTACTGGAACAAAGCCAGTTCCCAACTCCTGTGCGATGGCGCTGCCGATTATGAACCCGCGGGCTTCGATCCCCGCGACCTTGTCGAATCTCGTCTCGTTGGTCGCAGCAACCAGCCCATTGACCGCCAGATTCAATCCTTCCGCGCTTCCGAAGAGCGGCATGACATCCCGGAAGAGAATTCCGTCGTGCGGAAAACCGGGAATCGTTCGAATGAAATCCTCGATCCGTCGAGCCATGGGATTCTAGCCGAGTACACGACCTGCGACGGCATCCAGTTTCGCCGTGACGGTCGCGTCGCGGCTCTCCGGGCGCGTCAGTATGGCAAATTCGAGGGCCCTGTCGCAGCCTTGCGGGCATTCCGATCGATTGCCTGCAAAGTATTTCGGGAAGGAATCCACCATCTCGCGCATGCGACGGGCGTTGTGCGTCAGAGTCCTGATGATCTCGGAGACATCAACCTCTCCATGGTCAGGGTGCCAGCTGTCGTAATCCGTTACCATTGCAACCGTTGCGTAACAGATTTCGGCTTCCCGGGCGAGCTTGGCTTCCGGCATGTTGGTCATGCCGATCACGTCGCATCCCCAATTTTCCCGATACATTCTGGATTCGGCCAATGTCGAGAATTGTGGTCCTTCCATTGCCAGGTAGGTACCGCCCCGGTGAACCCGGATCCCCTTTCTCCGGGCGATCCGTTCCAGCGCGTCACCGAGACGGCCGCACGTGGGATGAGCAACCGAGACATGCCCAACGCATCCGGAGCCGAAAAAGCTCTTTTCGCGGGCAAACGTTCGATCGATGAACTGGTCCACGATCACGAAATCGCCGGGCGCCAGGTCATCACGAAACGATCCGCAGGCGGATGCCGACACGATGTCGGTAACGCCCAGCCGTTTCAGCGCGTCGATATTCGCGCGGTACGGTACATTGGTCGGCGAATGGACGTGCCCCCGCCCGTGGCGCGGAAGAAATGATAGCCTGAGACCGCTCAACCGCCCGGAGAGGATCTGATCCGATGGTTTTCCCCACGGCGTATCAACATCCCGCCAGGCAGGGTCTTCAAGGCCTTCGATCTCGTAAATCCCGCTCCCGCCAATGACTGCTATGTGAGGTTCCATGAACCGAACTCCCGCGATCATTCTCAGCAAGGCACGTACAAACGACAGTTCGGACAGTCAATGTCGGCTGCCCCAAAGTCATGCGGCACAGACTGCGCCACCGAGAGACATTTCTCGAATTCCGAGCACGCGTCGCAGACTGTCGTTGGGTACCCTGTTGCGGGGTGTTCTCGTAGAGCATGAAGGAGGGAAGTCATGGCGTTGCTCAGCACGGCAGACCGGGACGATGTCCGTCAGGTCCACGGGGCCAGAACTGACAATGCGAGTTCCAACTATTCCGATGATCGTACCAGCCGCGAATCCTGCGTGTTCTTACGGATCCGGATCCGACTCTCTTGCGGGCCAGTCCAGGGGTTCCTCCAGTCGGACAAGCTGTGCAATTCGCACGGATTCCTTGGCCGCATCTGCGATCTGCTGCGCTGCGAGACCGTCCTCGAGAGATGGCAAACCCGAGGCGTCACCAGATCGGATCGCTCCGAGGAAAGAGTTCAACTCGTCGGCATAAGTCGGAGCGAACCGCTCGTACCAGGTGGGCATGAGTCCATCCTGCGACCGTCCGCCGGCGGTGCTTCTCAGGAATCGGCCCACCGGTTCCTGAAACGTCTGGAGCATGCCCAGCGATCCATTCACTTCGACCCGCTCGTCCTGTCCATAGGCTGCGCGCCAGCTGAAATCGAACTGGCACAGCGTGCCGCTGGGCATCCGCATCGTGATCATCGCGGTGTCGACCTCGCCGACGTCGGCGAAAGTCGGATTCACAAGCGCCGAACCCATGGCAAAGAGGTCGACAGGGTGTTCGCCGGTGATCCACCGAGCCAGATCGTAGAAATGCGCGCCTTTCTCGCCGAAAAGCCCGCCGGATGTGCGGGTAAACTCCACGCTGGGTGGTGAAGCAGTGCGGGAGGTCATCAGGATTGCCTCGACACGGCCGATCTCGCCGGCCGAAACGGCTGCCTTGATACCCGCGTATCCGGCATCGAACCGTCGGTTGAACGCGGTGGCAGCCACCAGGCCTGCCCGGCGTGCCGCGAAGACGATCCGGCGTGCAGTTTCCAGATCGGATGCCAGCGGTTTTTCGCACAGGAACGGAACGCCCGCCGCGACACAGGCCGTCGCGACTTCGCCGTGTGACGACGTCGATGACGAAATGATCGCGCCATCCAGGTCGCCGTTCAAGGCCGCCTCGACGGACTGGACAGCCAATGAGCCGAATTCGGCGGCAATGGCTTTGGCAGATTCTGGATTCCTGTCGCAGACCACCGCGAGCGTGGACTCCCGATGCGCGGCAACATTGCGTGCATGAATTCTGCCAATCGCTCCCGCACCGATTACCGCGATTCTCATGGTACTTCCTCCACGTGCGGAGCCTGCGGATCAGGCGATGGGTTGATCACGGCTCCGTTTCTCAAGAGCTTGAAGATCAGACAACCTGGCCTGCATCGGAACAGAACCCGGGCGAACGTCCAGGTACTCGTGAAGCAGGCGACGCGACAGCGACGTATCGCCAGACGCAATCGCGCAGTCGATCAGGTAGATGTTGAGAACGTCACGTTGCGCATTGCTGCCGCCCATTTGTGGAAACGCGAAACGCGCGTCGAGCAGCCGGGCGGTTGCCCCGGCAGCATCTCCCGCCATTCGTGCGGTCAGGGCTTCGGCCAGCGGCACGGCAATGCGGCCGGCGGCCTCGGCATCGAAAGACCGCGTGGCCTTGGCATGGCCCGCGAGCGACAAGGAAAGACGCCGCAGTCCCGCGCCATCATCTGCCAGTGCCAGCACGAACAGCGTGTGCACGTCGTTGAAGGTCAGGATGCGGTCGTCGACCATGTGCCGACTTGCTTCTGCCAGGTCGTTCCATCGCTCCCCACAGGCCAAGCCCGCGGCCTCCAGCCGCAACAGGAACGATGCGCAGTCGGACATCTCCAGGTAGCCCTGCTCCCCTCGCGGCGCGAGCCTTTGGTCATAGTAATCGAGCGCGCCGTCATAGTGGCCGGCCTCGTAGAGAAACAACGCCTCGTGCCATAACAGATGATGCCGCATCGGTCCGCGCCCTTCCCAAAAGCTGTCCGGACGCTTCATCCAGTTCAGACCCTCGTTCAGCCGGCCTTGGGCCTCCATCACATGCGCAACGGAATGCACCGACCAGAGATCGTCGGGCTCCAACTCGGCACCGCGCCGACCGAGGGCTTCGGCGCGCACGTATTCACCGGCCTCTTCCAGCCCCATGCATGCCATGCCGTAAACGAATCCCGCACCTGGAATCGCGTCGTCCCAATCGGCAAGGGAGCGCCCCGCGAGGGACCGCAGGTAATCGGGGCGCCCCAGCAT
The DNA here is from genome assembly GCA_965242975.1 of Paracoccaceae bacterium. Lineage (GTDB taxonomy): Bacteria > Pseudomonadota > Alphaproteobacteria > Rhodobacterales > Rhodobacteraceae > JAPPHA01. The sequence continues at coordinate 173,007 of CBDETS010000007.1, forward strand.
CATCGCGGTGAAATGCTGCACTCGGAGCGCAAGCAGGTCGCGCGGTGTGCCCGTCAGGATCGCGTCCCAGATTTGTTGGGCGCCCAAGGCATCGGCATCGAGCCATGCTTTCAGAGCGCTCATATGCAACCGCTCGGCCGGTGTCGCCAACCGGGAAAGCGCCGCAGCGCGCGCATGGGCTTCGGCGGCCACCGGAATGTCGGAACCGGCACGCGAGAAGAGCAGCAGATAGCCCCGCAGAATCCAGCCCGCGGGCACTTCCGGGTCTTCCCGCAAAAGGCTATCAACACGGTCCATCGCGTCGGTGCGGAAGGTGAAGTAGCTGTGCATGGCGGCGAAAAGCCTGGCTGCCGAGGTCTCGACTCCCGTGGTCCAGGCAACTCCGCGGGGATCTCGTACGCGCATTTCGGCCTCGCAACGCCTACCGGCGCATGTCGATGAGAATCTTCAGTTGATCGGTTCCGGGCGCGGCAAGCACGTCGAATCCTTTCTCGACCGCCTCATGCAGGGAAATCGTTCCCGTCACCATGGTTTCAACCGGGAAGTTCCCGCTGTCGATCATGGAGGCCAGACGCGGGCCAATCGTAATGTCGTTGCCGAGGCACCCCGTCAGGCGGACACCTTTTTCGCAGAGCCGGAACAGGTCGACCGATTGTCTGTCCATGAACAGCGCGACCAGTGCCAGGGTTCCAACATGGCGTAGCGCATCGACACAAAGGTCGAAAGCCGACAGGTGGCCCGCGCATTCGACCGCCGCGTCCACACCTGCCTCGGTCTCGCGGGCGATGGTTTTGAGCACGTCCTCTGGCGACCCACCGAACAGCCTGAGGTCGTCGAATTGCTCCAAATGTTCCAACCGGCGCCAATTCGGATCGTGGACGAAGACATTTGCGGCGCCTGCAGCGCGTGCCGCGAGGGCTGTAAGGGCGCCGATGGGTCCCGCCCCTGTGATCAGCACGGACTGGCCGACTCGCAGCCCGGCTTCGTCGATAGCGTTCACGGCCACCGCCGACGGTTCCAGCAGGGCGCCCTGCAGGTCGGTCACGCCGTCGGGCAGCCGGACAAGGTTTTCTTCCGGCACAACGACGTGCTCGCCCATCCCGCCCCAATGCCAGGACAGGCCGACAAGTCCGACGATCGGGCTGAACTGGCCCTGGTTTCGCCGGACATAGTAGTCGCCCTTCGTCAGCAGATGCGGCAGGACCGCCACGCGGTCCCCGGCCTTGAAGCGGGACACCTCTGGCCCGGTTTCCTCGACAACGGCGGAAAACTCGTGACCCAGGATCATCGGTGCGGCGGCTCCGGTGGCGGGATGCGGCTTTGTCGGGATGAAGACCGGACCGGCAAGATACTCGTGCAGGTCGGTACCGCAGATGCCGCAGTAAGACACGCGGACGGTCACATTGTCGTTCGTCGGCGCGGTTGGAGGCGCGACCTCGTCGATGCGCAGGTCTCCCCTTCCGTGGAAGCGAAGTGCTTTCATCGCGGCCCCCTAACCCGAAAAGGGCGTTTCCGGAATTCCGGTCGCGCCGAGGCCGTGGACGGCAAAAACCATGCCTGCTTCTTTCTCGTCATGGTTTCGGATGCCGAAGGGACGCGCCATTGACGTAACGTAGGCGATGTCCAGATTCGGTCCGCCGAACATGACGCTAGTGGTCGAGAACACTGGCAGCCCGACCACCCGATCCAGTGCACCCCGCGGGTCGAACCGGACCAGGCGACCTGAATAGACTTCGGCGATCCAGACGAAGCCTTCTGCATCGACCGTCATGCCGTCGGGGTAACCCTGAAAGTCGGCGAATGAGGCAAAGACCTGGCGGCTTAACACGTTGCCGGTTTCAGTGTCATAGTCGTAGGCAAAGACCGTTTTCCTGAACGAATCCGCGAAATACATCGTGCTGCCGTCGGGCGAAAAACACGGGCCGTTGGAGCAGATGATGTCTCGGTCCAGGGTTGTAAGGCTCATGTCGGGATCGAGGCGGAAGAGCTTTGCGACCGGGTCTTCCTCTTGATAGTCCATCGTACCGGCGATGAACCGTCCCTGGCGGTCGGTCTTGCCGTCATTGAAGCGGGGCCGGAGCTCTCCGGGATGGGTCTCATTGATGCGCGCCACCGTGCCGGTTTCGAAGTCAAGCGTGAAGAAACCGGTTCGTAGCGCGACCACGGCACCGCCGTTTTCACGCAACGCGCAGGCGCCGATGTGTTCGGGCATGGGTGTAGCGAGTCGAAAAGATTGGCGCACCGAATCGAATCGTTGGCGCCGAACGGCCAAATAGCGACATTGGATCGTGTTTGATGGCGCATTTGTTGCAGGGGAGTCGAATCGTTGGCGCCGGTTTTGCGGCGAACATTAACTTGGGTTATATACACTGTGCTTGAAGTCCAAATAAAAATGCTGGTTGTTACCTAAAAAACCTGAGCAAGAGCCGTTTCGAACAACCGTTGGATTGCCTGGTTGATATTTTCTGTAGTCAATTCCCAACCGAGCTTGCGAAGCGCGCTAACCGCTCGATCATAATGAGTAGCCGCTCCACGGACGTAGTTGCCGCCTTCTACTGAAAGGCCGTCGATCAAGCCGAACGTATAGTGAGCGTGACCACGAGCAACCGCTATGCGCGTGACCACGAGCAACCGCTATGCGTTTATAGAATGAGCCTTTCAAAAGTTTGGCATCATAAGCGCAGACAACTGAATAAACTACATCGTCCCCTTTTTCGTTAGGAAACTGGGCCTTAATCGCGTCTACCGTCAGATTGGCAGGAAATCCAACATCGTCACTGGCGATGAAGCGCAGAATTTTCAGCGTCAACTCAGGATTTTCGATCAAGGGTAGTTCCAATATAGCACGGCCGAATCTTTGGATGTGCTACAGATAAAGGCAAAGCCAACCACGGTTCAAGTCGGGCGGATGGAGGATGGACGTAGGCGCGGGAAACGCTTCATTCGACAGGTGGGCTTAGTGTTACGCGTTTGCCGGCTTGGCGCTTTACTAATCTTGCCATCGCTTGGAGGGCAAGCTTTGCGTCCTTGGCGAGGACCTCTCTAGGAAAGGCTTCTTCCTCAACTATTCGTGCCATCAGTGATGTTGAACTGCAGGGTGCACGAAAGTGAGCGTGCGAGTTCCTTAAGCTGGCAAGTTCACTGTATATTTTCCAGTCGTACGTAGAAAGTACACTTTCATCGTGAGCTCTTTTCAGCACTTCTCCCAATCTCGCGTTCTTCGCAGGGTCCCAACCGGCAGCGTAGAGTGATGCTGCGAGTACCCTTTCAACATATGCTACACAAAGCAATACGACCGCGATGTATGAGCCATCCAAATAACATCGCCTAATTTCGTCGAAACAGATCAAAGATTCCTCGCCCCCGAGAAAGCTGATGCCCTCAGACGGGACCGGCAAAATGTCCAATAGTTCGTGAAGACGCTCCGCTCGCATCGCGCGACCCTTCGCGTCGTCCTTCTCCAACCACGCCGTGAGTTCACTGATCCCATCCGGCCCTTGGTTTCCCACCATGAACTCTTCCTATGCGGCTGCTATTTGAATGTCGGGGCAGTCTTTACCTGGATCCCGCAATGGAGGCACGAGCTCCGGGACTGCCATATCCTTGCTGAAATACATTACTTCGCGGCCTTGGGTGTGACTTCGTGCGCTGTATCCGATCGTGTAACGAACCAGACTTGGAGCGAAGGCGTAAAGGCAACGTATCGTGTCTACGTCGTCGTAAGATACCACCCATCTGGGGCCGTCGAATTGGGCCAAGAGATCGGCCACGGCAGCGTGATCGTCTGGACCATAGGCGTCGTAATATAGCGTGCGTCCCTTTTTGAAGTACGGCGGGTCGACGTAGATCAGGTCCTTTGCCCCCAATTCGGATGATTTGCCGCGAAGGAATTCTACTGCGTCTACACGGGACACCTCTATGCGCTCCGCAAAATCGGCGATTTTCGTAATCCGGCGAACAAGGTCCTCTCGGTTGAACCTCGCGTCCATGAGCCATTTGCCTTCCTGATTTCTTCCGCCGATAAGACCACCGTTGAGAATTCCTGATCGGTTCGTCCTATTAAGGTAGAAGCAGGAAAACCCAAGTTTGAGTGTCGATGCATTGGCAGGACAGCGAAAAATTTTTTTCTGGCAGTCCCACTCCTTAACAGACAGCGGCACATCCCGAATTCGTTGACAGAGTTCGTCAGTGTGATGGAGAACGCTCATCCAGAAGGCGAAGACTTGCGGACTGATGTCATTTATCAGCACGCGCCTGACGACTCCAGTAATCAGAAGTTCCCATGCGATGCCAGCACCACCGGCATAGGGCTCGATGTACCGTCCGTCGGACAATCCATTTGCCCGTACGATCGCAGCCATGTACTTTGCGAGCTTGCCTTTGCCGCCTGGGTAACGGAGCGGCGAGTAACGGCCAGTCGGCCCGATTCCATGACGAACCTCTGGCATCACGCTGGGCCGTATGTCGCAATGAGCACTGGTATCGCTGACTCCCAACCAGCACGCAAAGCGTCGGCACTAGGCAAGTCATAAGGACCATGCACGAATCCATTCAACGATTGAATCGAACAGGCGGACTTCTTGTCGAGCAGATTGCGGCGGAACGCACGTAGATCTGTCGATGAGAAGTTGCCGTTCGACACAATATGGTTGAGAACGTCGTTCGCTTTCCTCGTCAAATCAAACTCCTTCTGGCTGCCCTTCTGTCCGCGCGGGAGAGAGTTGGAAACCATGTAGTTATTCACTGCCAGTTCGATGACAGCGCGGAGAACAAAAGCGCACGACAGTGGATACTTGTTTACGTCGAGTGTTCCGGCCTCTTTAAGCAGCATTCCCAGCCTCGTAGATTCCGTTGTATCGAACGGATGCTTTTTCGGTGCTAGGGTCCTTCGTGTTCGTGGAGCAGATTTCGACTTGGGCGGTGGTTTCTTAGAGGACTTTGACTTGCTCCTGTGCAAGCCTATGTCTTTGAACGCTTTTGGCGGAACCCCAGCTGAATCGGGATCGGGCTGGAGCTCAGCAGGCAGGTCTGCGAAGTATTTCTCAATGTCTGAAGCCCGGTTCAAACGTCTGGAATTGACGTCTCCTTTGAGGATGTCGTCGACGATCCGCTTTAGAACCTTGAGCGCCCATTTGGGATCAGTAGACAGAAACGGCGTTTTCCGTGACGATTCAGTTTCCACTTTGATTCCCAGATGCGACTGACCTGCGGCTGATTCCAACAGACGTGTGAGATTAGTGGACTTTCCCCCAGCAAGTGCCGACCGCGCATTTTCCCACTCGTTCGTTGAATAGTCAGCGCTTCTTCCGACGAAATCAATGATGTCGATTGTAGTGAAATCGTTGGAAAACTTCTGAATCTCCAACGGCTTCCAAGTAATCCGGCCTTCGCCACCTGCAATGCCGGTATGGCGGCGGCGGATCCAGTCGTTGGCCTCTTCACGATCATCGAAACGAACGCAACGGATATGCTCCACTTGCGTTGGATCGAAACCTGTAGCTTCGCGGGCAAGGAGTTTTTTCGTACTTTCTATAAGGTCCGTACCTGCCAAAATGTCGGGATTGCTTAGCACTTTCAATGCTGAGAGTCGGCGATTGCCTTCGAGAACTATGAAATCTTGGCCGTCTTTTGAGAGAACGACATAAAGACTATCACCGGGATCCAGACCGTAGTCCCGGATGCTTGCCATCAGGTTTTGAAAATGGCCCAAATTCAGCCTCACGATGCTTGCCAAGGTTTCTGATTGAGAAGACGTCGATCCAATGCGTGGATTGTCCAGATCTAGTATCAACTCATTGATGGAAAGCTCTATGTTTTCAATCATTCTTCCTGGCACTCTATGTTAAATTCTTGCAGTAATGCCTTTCTCTTGGATCTCTTGAAACCGTCCGGTCAGTTAAGTTTCACAGTGGCGGCACAACGGTGTCTTCTGCGTGTAGCAGGCGGACTTGGTTCCAGCCGCTAGAGCATCGGGCGCGGCGGGTTTTTACTTTCTGCTCCTCTGGAAAGTGCAAATGGAAGCGTGCCGGCAGATATTCGAAAAACAAGTTCAGGATCGCCGGCCTCCCTAGGTGTCTTGGGCGATTGTGGCCCGGAGCCGACCATTTGGGTTAGAATGGCCCGTGCGGCAATAGGCGGACCAGTTCCGGGGAGCGATTCCTGCATGGCGTGGTTTTCTTGGGACCGTGGTCGCAAAAACGAATCATGCTATAGCACAGCGGCAACATTGACTCCAAGATGTCGACTCACCGACGCCAACAATTCGACTCGCTACAAGTCGGTCGGGTTTGTCAGGTAAACGCCGTCTAAATCCGATATTCTGACGTTTTCTTGAGGCGCGTCTCGTCATGTCTGCCGCCAGACGAAAGTATTGGAAAATCTGCCTCCTGCACCATCATTGCCGTCAGTTGTAAACCGACACCGACCATGGCATTTGTCTGGTTTTGGCCGTCAATGGTGTACGTTTTTTAATGCAGAACGAACGTCGGATCGCTTCATATGGAGACGCTTTCCGATGTCTTCTACAAGTGGCGACATGCGAGGTACCCAGTAGTGGGCAAAGTCCATAACCGTAACGCCGACGATCTTGCCGTTCCTTGTGTCATATCGCCAGAGCACTCCTGGAAGCGACTCTCGAATTTTCGCTGCCTGTGGAGTGCGGGTTGCAATGTAAAGCACGTCAGAATCTCTATCATAACTGACTTTTGGAAAGTTAATCATTGCTACCCCCCGCTAGTTGCACCCACGACGGATTAGGTCTCCTGAAGTAGGCAGTCTGTATACGGGCAGAAGTGGTCCCCTCAATTATCTTTACGGGAACGTGCAGCGGATTCTCATTATACAAATAATTGTTAGAAACATAGACGCGCGAATCTCTGTTGGTCGCACTTTTGTATACTGCTGACGGATCTTTCACGGTTTCAAGAAGATCTGAATCTTCCAGTCTATCGTTTACCTCTGGATGGCGAGGAACTATGTGATCATTCCAAGTCTCAGCGTAGAGGCGTACCGTACTTATTTCGTCGATGGCCGAAGTCGCAATTTCTTTATACTCATATATTTCCTCACCGTCCATAAGATGATTTCCTAGGTTTTTTCCTCGGCTCTTTTTAGGGTAAACGGAGTCTCTATTTTTCCTTGTGACTCTTCGATTGTCTGGATTGCATCACAAAGCAACACTGATAGATCTTTTGCCGAGTGGAGGCTCATCGCCAATACACCAAGATTAACTTTTTTGGCTTTTTTATTCGAGGGGTCAGTATCCTCCGGAATACCATCGGATAATGTAACCTTTAGATCGACTCCAGATGCTGCAACGGAGAAAATCGTTGCATGAATTAGTGGAACGTTCAGTTCTTGTGGCATATTTCCTTGATCACTCATGGACGCCTCCGTTTCAATCCGCACGGACATTTTGTGCTGGCCGCGAAAATAGCGCGTGTAAGCCACTGCATGATTCTTGGATCTTGAACGATTTGGTTGCAAAATGTCAAATTGTCAATGATCCGCGATCCGCTCTCACCTAGATTGTTCCGCTGTTGACTACTCCACACAGGCGGGCCTTGAATTCCTCAAAGAGTTGCGTCTTGCCGATCCCCTCGCCAATGACGACAATCACTAAGAATCCGGTGGGGGCAACGCACCAACGTTTCAGATCGGCAGTTTCTTAATCCCGGTCGTAGGTTCTGCAGGGGTTGTCAGTGCGCTACCTCTCTGCGGAGCTGGCGTTCAAATCCTCGGTGGTGGCTCTGGTACTCAAATTCGGACTGCATGAGTATTGCGTGATCCCATTTCGTCCGGCGATCCGCATGAAGGCGACAAGGGACTAACCGGAAGGTTGCTAGTATGCGAGACTGCCTAGTGTAGCGTGGCGAAATGTCGGAGGCGCCACCGCAAAACATTTGAGTTGCGGGATTGAGCGGTCCACTTGACTCCAAGGAACTACCACAGTTTCAGCTGCCCGTTGAAGTCACTTCAACACCGAAAAAAGCCGTCAATTTCGATCCATTCAATGCCCTACAAAACGGAGGTCAGAATTGCATCAAGCGTGACGGCTGCCAGCTTGTCGGGCGTTTGAGCAGCGTCAATCGAGGGATGAGTAGGAGCGTCACGCAGGGCCTGACGGTAAGCCGCTGCCTTTCGCAAGCCGGAAGCGTCATTGGATTCCTGGGCAATGTTCCAGGCAGCGTCCGCGGCGCCCCAACATTCATCCCTCTCGAGCCGAATCCGATCACGCTGGATCTCGCGCGCCTTGCCCATGTTGATCTCAATTGCGGGTTTGGAACTGTCCTTCGCCCAGGCCTCACGAAACACCCGATTTGCGGGCACCTGAATTCGGTCGACTCGATAGAGCTTGCCGTCAAGCTCCAAGTTGGTGTGAGGTCTTGTCATGTCGCCATCTCCCATGCGTTGCGGTATGTACGGCCCGCCGGGATCTGGTCGACCCGGACGATCGCCATGATACGCCTGTTGCCGGTATAGTGTATGACGCTGTCAGGCAGGTCCTTGGCGGCGAGCAACTCCATCGCCTGCTCCTCACTAAATCCGTGAGCCATTATACCCTCGAGCCATCGCGGAGCGGCATGCATGACCTGAACGGGATCATCCGGCCGATCGGGGTCCTCGAAGACAATGCAGTAGCTCGGTGTCATGCCGTCTTATATCCGATAATGTGAAATATGTTGACCCGTACACCCTCCATCACTCGGAGCGGCTGGCGGCGGCGTGGGCCGACATAGATTCGGCCGGGCAAGCGCACGTCGACGACAGTTTCAATGTCTCGTCCGTGACCGACATCGGAACAGGCAGGACGCGCGTCAATTTCGACAACCACATGGAAAATCAGAATTATTCGGTGGTAGCTTCCAATCAATCGACGGCTGGAGCGGATGTCACGATAGACGGTGGCAAGAGCGCGGCGGCGTTCGCGATCGGTCGATATTCTGTACATTACCGGGACGGAAAGTCGTGCGTCGTCGTCTTCGGAGATCCCACCTAGACCGTGATGGCTAGGTCGGGTCTCCGAAGACCATCACGGAGAGATGTCCGTCGTCCACGACATTCCCGGCATGTCGGCGCCGGCAAAGCACAGTCAAGCTGCCGGCAGCGAAAGCGGCGGGCGACGCGACGTCGCTGTCAATGTTGGAGCCGGTGTTCGTGTTTATCGGGTCGGCCGTCGCCGAAAAGTTCGCGTCAGCCAATGGGTTATCAAAGTTCACGCGCGTTCGTCCGACGCCGAGATCCGTGATCGAGCTGACATTGTAGCTGTCGAGGACGGCCTGCGTACCGGCCTGGTTGATCGATGCCCACGCCGCCGCCAGCCGCTCCGAGTGATGGAGGGTGTACGGGTCAACATATTTCACATTATCGGATAACGACGGGTTCCGGATGTCGGCGTTCGTGGCTTTCGCCAGTGATTGCAGATCGGGCAGCTGTGCCTTCGGCACCTTCGCGTTCGCGTCCAGGCCGGCCACGCCATCGGCCGTGCCTGCCGGCAGCTGGACGACGGGCACCTTCGATCCGGAACCGAGAGAGGCCACGCCGTCGGCCGCACCCCGCCCGATCTGGGCGTCAGGCACCTTTCCATTTGCGTCCAGGGACGCGACGCCGCTGGCCGTTCCCCGGCCCGCGATCAGGGCCTTGACGACTCGGAAAAGGTTCAGGAAATCCGTCCGTGTAACCGTGTCCGTCTCGGCGTCCACGTTGCCTGTCGAGATGTTGTCAACTGGCCAGGGCATGGCTTTCTCCTACGATTGAATCCCGCGAACGATGACATCTACAGTCGCGTCCGCCGACTGTCCGTTCCCGTTGTAAATCTTGATCCGCGTCGGGTTGTTCTTGTTATCCAAGGTCCAGGTCCATCCGGCTCCGACGGACTGGAGCGTGACGTCGATGTCTGTCACCAGCGCCAGTTCCACGGGCACCACGCGGCCGGCCGCAGCCGATCCGTTCCAGTCGGAAGTGTCGCGATCGAGCAGCTTCTGCTCGGCGGATGGCGTGTGGATCGACCAGCACAGATGGTCGAGACTGAGGACAACCGTTCCGTCGCCCGTGAGCCTCCAGCGGATCTGGAACCAGCGGCCCGAGACCGTCGTCGCACTGCCCGGGTATGCCGTCCATCCCTCGGCCCTCATGGCTGCCTGGATGTCGCCCGCCCGATATTCGAAGTTCACGGTTCCTTTCGCGTCTCCCGACCACCGAAATGAGACGTCGAGCTCCGCGCCGATATCAATTTCTTCCGACGTGTACGTCACTGTCTGAGCCGCGTCCGATCCTGACCCCTTTGCCCAGCTTTCCCAGGCCGCCCACGTCGTCAGATCCTGCCAGGCATAATCGCCCGTACCCTCGATTGCGTCACGGCCGTCAGTAGAGCGAAGACCTCCGGTGATCGTGCCCGGCCAACCGTTCGCCGCAGGACATTTCCAGACCAGCGCATCGCCCTGGCGCTGCGGCCCCAGTTCGGCATCGATCCGCACGTCGCCCGTCGACTCGCGCCCGCCCGTGTCGATCGCGCGCGCCGCGAACACCCACTCTCCGGGCGGCGGTTCCACGGTTTCGAGCGGCGAGGCCGCGAGGTATCCGCGGTGCAACTCTTCCATGTCATCCCACTCAGGGATGACGCCGTCGGTCTTTGCAATGTACCTGATGACGATACCGGCAAGGTCCGGATCGGCCGGTGGCCGCCACCTGAATCGCCGCGTGCCATCGCCGAGCACGTCGACCAGGAAGTTCGTCGGCAGCCCGGGCGGTGCCAGGACTCCCAGGATGTCGTGCGATGCCGTCGCCACCGGTCCGGTGGCGGCGGCCTCGGAGCCCGGCACGGCCGTGACGGTGAGCGTACCTGACGGCCCGCTGATCCACCTCGCTTCGGTCGCGCCGTCCCGGAGATTGGCAACGGTGCGCGCCGCGCCGCCGTCGATCGATTCCCGGATGACTCCGCCCCGCCAGTCTCCCGCGACGGTTAGTGTCGCCGAAATCTCGACTGCGTAGGCGTTGCCGGCCCGGATCAGCCGCTCCGAAATCGTGATCGACAGGATCCGCGCAACGCGCCGCGTCACGGCCGGGATCGGCACGGAAAGGTCGCTTGTCGCCAGGTCGTAGTACGCGGAGACCTCGTCGATCGCCGTGATCCGGTACTGCCGGTCGCTGACGGGCTCCACGCCGACAATTCGGGCTTTCCTTGGTGTGCTGTTGCTGTCGTAGAGCCTCCAGATCGCGTCGAGCGGTTTCGCGCCACCAGCGGTCGGCGGATCCGCGAGCGGCGTCGTGAGGGTGAGTTCCCTTGTCGGCCCGTTGACGCCGGCCGGCGCATTGACCTGGGACTGGTGCAGGACGCCCCGGCCGTCGCGAAGCAGCAGCCAGCTGTCGGCGCCCGGGTCCACCTCCTGGTCGAGGATCACGCTGTTGGCCGTCCCGGCCTCCAGGCGGCCCACGGTGCCGCTGTCGATCAACCCGTGCGTCAGCCAGACGACGGTGCCCTTCGGCAGGCTCCGGGCCTCCCTCCGCATTTCCCATGACATCCGGCGGCGATGGTATTCCTGCTTGCCCGCCTGGAGGTTGCATTCCTTCGCTGCCTGGCTCTTGTCCGTCACGCCCCTGGCGGTGACCGTCACGCTCGATGCCGGCGTGCCCGTGAGACCGGGGCGCGTGCGCCGGATCGAGTTGTACTGCCAGTCGAGGTCGGGCTCGATGTAGCGCACGACGATTTCGTCTGCAGGCTGCTCGGAAGCGTAGTCGATCCTGAAACTTCCCGCGACGATGTTCCCTGGCGTCACGAGTCCGGTCGGCAGGCGGTTCTCGTCGTCGTAGACCACTCCCAGTTTTCCCGTGTGCCAGCTGACAGACGCGCGCCCGCATTGCGCGATCTGGCGCAGTACCTGGTCGCGGGTCATCCGTCCCGTGACCGGGAAATCGCAGGTGAGATTGTGGGTCACGCACCAGTCGTACCAGGCTCCCAGGTTGGCGTGGTCTATTCGGGCGTCGGGAATGCCCGCACCCGCACGGACGCGCCCCTGGATTGAAACTCCGCGGGCATAGAAACGGAAAACCGCCGCCGGGTTCCTCGAGCGTGAATTTCCGGGCGTCCAGGCGGCGGCCTGCCAGGTCGGAACCTTCTGGTGCACGATGGCGGAGACGCGGTCGAGGCGGCCCTGGACCTGTCCCGATGCGCGGATACGGACCCCCATCCGGTTCTGCCCCGTGTAATCGGCAGTGTCCGGCTGGTACGAGCGGAGCGCTGTCCAGGTCAAATCGTTCTTGACCTTGGCATCGTCTGACGGGTCCGTGGTCCGGCGCACCTTGACTGTCCAGGTTCCGGATGCGTCGAGGTCGTAGTTGAACGTCCGTCGATAAGGCGCCTGTTCATCGTTCGAGAGCGTCTCGGTCCGCGTCACCGCAGCAGTGCCCGGCTTCGACCACTGGATCTCGACGTCGACGCTGACGGCGGAGATGCTGCCATCGTCGTTGATCCGGAACAGCTGTCCGACGAAGTCGATCCCGATGCGGGTGGTGTTGTCGCCGGTCATGCGCGTGACGAACCCGGTGTCCTCAAGCGCGGCGCCCGCCTCGGTGTCGACATTGCCGGCAACGAGCGTGACGCGACCGTCGGCGCCGGCATGCTGAACCGTCGCCTCCTCGTAGCTGCCGATCGCTGTTGAGCCGCTCTTTATCTCCTCGATATCGAGATCCCCGAGGCCGAAATGAAACACCTGGCAGAGGTACTGCTCGTTGCCGCGGAATTCCGTGTATTCCTTCGCGGCAAGATCCGGGAAGATGCGGTGGCGGCCGAGGACCAGCGGCATCGGCTCGTAGGGCCTGGCGCGATTGCCTCCGCCCGTGAGGCTGTAGACCGGGTCCGGCTGCACGATCTGCGGCGGCTCCGGCACCCGCACCGGGAAGAGGGCGTTGACAACCAGGCCGCCGACGATGAGCGTTCCGGCTGCAGCCAGCCCGGCGCCAAACGTTCCCGCTGTGAGCCCAAGAGCGCCTGGCACGAAGAGCGATGCGGCGACGACGAACAGCTGTCCGAGAACGCGGCCGACATCGTCCCTGGGCGATGTCCGGAGCGTCACGACCTGGCCGGCCTGGAGGACGGTAAGGGACCACGCTTCGCGCGGTACGAGCACGTGGCCGACGAGTGCGGAGGTGTCGGGATCGACGTCCTCGAGCTCGCGCGCCACCAGGTCCGCAAGCGTCGTGCCCGGCGCGATTGTCACCGGGCGCGTCGTCCGCCCTTCGCTGGTGATCGGGTGCGGCCAGACGTCGGCCGTAATGCTGACGCCTGGACGCGCTAAAGCGGGTACGGGCGTCATGTCCATTTGTAGAACCCTTCGAGATCGAGACCGTGAGCAGGAAGGTCGCCAGTCCTGCAGAGCACGGCGCCGAAATCCCGCGAGCAGTGCAGCACGAGCACCGTGCCGGCATGGATCGCCACGAGGCCGATATGGTATCGCCGTCGTCGCCGCCCGCCCGCCTCGCGCATGAGCGCCCCGTCGCCGTCCGTTGGCGCGATCGTGCGGATCGCGTAATCGCCACGCATCTCGTCGATCTGGCGGTCGCGGCCCGTGGACGCGGCGGCGTGCGGAGGGAACTCGAGCGTGCGGCCGAATTCCTCCCTGAGCACCTCAACCACGAAATCCGCACAGTCGTATCGCCCGGGCACCCACTGCCTGCCGAGCCACTTCTCCGTCCAGTGCGCGGCCATCAGAACAGCCCCGGTGCGGTCTGGGGGTCATAGCGCATCTCGACGGCCGGGCGGCCGAGCAGCGGGTCGAACCCCAGGCGGACGGTCACGCGCGCGGTGTCGACCTGGACGCCGGCGACATCGAGCGTCATTTCCCAGTCGACCGCCGCGTTGTCGATCGCCAGCGCCTGGAGGACGCGGACGGTCGCGCCCGCGCCGCCGCCGATCTGCTCGATCCAGTTCGAGAGGTCGCGCCCCGTGTTCGCCACGACGACGGAAGCCCGGGGTGAACGGCGCTCGTAGTCGTCGACGAGCTTGAACTCGAAGCGTGATTTGGTGAATTCCAGGCCGCCGATCGTCCGGGTGACGGGATCGTTGACGATCCTGAACGGCGCGAAGGCTGAAGGATGGGAGATCTCCAGAGCGGTCACGATCGTGTCCGGAGAGGCGCTTGCGCGCTCGGCGACGGTGAAGCGATCGGTCACGGCCCCTCGAGCTCCAGCGTGAAATCCCAGGTCCTGCGGCCGCCGCGCACCCGCGCGTTGTAGCTGATCCCGCCCTGGCCGCCGCGTACCCGGACCTGGCACGCCTTCCCGTCCTCCGTATCGGTCCAGGCAAACCACATGTGCGCTTCCGACGCGGCCCAGGTCTTGAAAGTCACAAGATCGGCGTCCGATTCCAGGAAGCCCCGGACCTGCCGGGTCCGTAGCGCCGAGGTGAAGCGCTTTTCCTGGTCGATAAGGCCGTCATCGAAAGTCGTCCGCTCAACGTCGGTGTCCCGGCCGAGCCCGTACCCGTCGCCGAGGATTCTTGCGTAGGCCGGCCACGCCATCAGATCGAGGTCCCTGGTACGATCGTCTCAAGGGCGCGTGCGGTGTTGCCACCGTCAAGGAGGTCTTCGGTGACGACATCAACGATCATGCCGCGCAGATCCACGGTCGCGCGCGCTTCTGTCACGCGCTGAGGCGGGCCGCTGCCACGGTTATCGATGCGGACGGCGACCTCGCGCGGCCCGGCGCCGCCAAGGGCCGCCATCTGCTCCGGCGTGAATATGCCCTCGCCCTTGCGGAGAATTGTCGGAACCTCGTCGGAGCGGAGCCCTGCGATGCCGCCACCGTGCTTGCGTGGCGCACCGATGAACACGCGCGGATCGACCTGGCGCCGCCGTCCGCCCGGCGATCCGGCGATGGCGCCGGCATGGGCAACGGCAAAGGGATTTCCGAGACCGAACGCCTCGGTCAGCGGTCCGGTGATCTGTGTCCGGATGGCGATGCGGGCGAGATCGGCGATGATCGAATTGGCCAGGTCGGAGAAACTCAGCTTGCCTGTGCGGACGAAATCGACCAGCGCGTCCTCCATGCCCTGGAGTGCGTTTTCCGTTGCGCGCCGGGCCTGCGTGAAGACATCGCCGGCCTCGCGCGCGTAGTCCTTGAGCGCCTGGCGAACACCGCCCTGGGCCGTCGTCTGCTCCTCGGCCGCCTCGACCATGCGGCGGAACGCTTCCTCGACCTGGTCGGCGAGCTCGCCGTGAGCCAGGCCGACGTCCCCGAGCGCCCGGAGGTTTTCGTCGCGCCAGCGTTCTGCGGTGACGATCGCCCGCTCGTATGCGCTGGCGAAATCCAGGTTCGCGTCGGCGTCCTCGAGCGCCTCGATGACGGACCGGCTCGCGGCGATCCGGCGTTTGGCGGCGCGTTCAGCTGCCCGTGCCTCGCGCTCGGCGGCACGCTCCGCGGTTTCTGCCTCCCGTGTCCGAATATCCTGTTCTTCCTTATAGGAGGCTGCCACCAGTTGCGCCCGCGCCTGCTTGAATCGCGTCAAAATTTCGGTCTGCGCGTCTCTATCGTCGCCGGCGGCGGCCAGCGCCTCGGCCTCAAGCTTCTGCAACTCGGCCAGTTGCCGGTGGCGGTCGAACACGACCCGATCACCGGCGTCCTTCAGTCTCCGCGAGCTTTTCTCGAAACTCTCGGCGACCTGTTCGTAGATCTTCTCGAGCGCCTCGGCGTCGGCCGCCTGCGGCGGCGGCGGCGTTGGAAACCGCGCCGTGCCGCGCCCGGAGAGCGCCGCGAGGTTTGCGTCCCGTTCCTGTCGCAAGCGCTCCTTCTCGGCCGCAATCGCCGCCTGGCGACGGGCGCGGTCGCCTCCCCGGCCGCCGCCGATGTTCCGTGCGCGGCTCAGTTCAGGCGTTTCGACCGCGAGTGCCTCGTCAAGCGCGAGGAGATAGACGAGCGCGGAGTCGTTGATCCTCTCTGCGGCCCGGATCAACTCGTCGGAGATCTCGAGACCAGATCGCCGGATCCTGGCCGCCTCTTCTGAGGATATGCTCTCGCCGCGGAGGACGATCTCCTTCAACTCGTCGGTGATTGCGCGGGCGTCCTCGATCTCCCGCGCCGCGCCGCCGGCACGAGCGCCAGGACGCGTCGGCCCTGCCGATCCGGATTCCCGCTGGCCGAGAATGCTGTCGATCCGCGAGGCGCCGGCTTCCCCGGGCGTTCGCCCCGAGAGGTCGATGAGCTCACGCACGTAGTCAGACGCGCGCGCCAGGAACTGCAACAGGGATGAGTTGGCGATCGCCCGCTCCAGCCGGCGTTCGATCGCGTTGCCGAGCCGGGCGAAACTGGCGGCAGCGCTGTCGACGGCGTCGGGCACTCCCTCGGCGAACTCACGCCGCAGCTGCGCCGCGAACCGCGGCAGGAAGTCGTCGGCCAGGACCTCGCCCTGCTCGAGCATCTTGTTGAGTTCCTCCGTGGTCACGCCCATGGCGCGCGCGGCGATCTGGAACGCACCGGGGATCCGCTCGCCGAGCTGGCCGCGGAGTTCTTCGGCCTGGACGGTGCCTTTCGAAGCAACCTGCTCGATTGCACGAAAAGCGCCTTCAACCTGGTCAGCTGACAGACGCATCACGGCGGCGGCCTCGGAGACGCCCAGGAATATCTCCCTGGTCTGGGCGGCCGTGATGTTGGTGCCGCGTACCGCGGCGGCGAGTTTCGAATAACCGCCAGCCGACGCGAGGAAGGAGATCCCGAGACGGTCGGCTTCAGCGCGGACAAACGCCAGTTCCTGGACACCTGCGGCGACCGATCCCGTCGCAAAGCGGAAGCGCTGGTTGAGCGCCTCGAACGTGAGGCCGAGATCCTTGAGGCTGCCGACCGCCTGGACCGCCTGGCGAGCGAGATAGGCAAAAGTGAAACCGGCGAGCGCTCCCTTCAGGAGCCTGGCGCCGCGACCTGCCCTCGTGGCCGACGTGCCGACACGGTTCATGCCTGACGCGGCGCGTCGTGCGCCCCTGTCCGCGGCATCTCCGGCACGGCCGGCCTGGCGCAGTTCCTTCTCGAGACGGTCGACCTGCTGGACCGCGTTTTTGAGGTCGGCGCGAATCCTGAGGACGACGTTCAGGTCAGGCACTCTTTCCCCCTGTCAGCATGGCGGCCAGCGCCGCCGTGACTTCATGCGCTCTCGTTTTCTGTTCGGCTTCCCAGAAGGCGCGGATCTGGCGCCAGGTCAGTCGCTCTGCCAGGTCATGGTGTCCCTGCCCGTGTCCGGATCGGACCAGCTCATGGAGGATTTCCGTCAGTCCGACCCTTTCGCCGCCTTCTTCTTCCGCGCCACCACTTCCGTGACGACGCGGCGGAGCAAAAAATCCCGGTTCGCGCTCCACATCGCCTCGGCCACCGCGTCACCGTCGGCGTCATTGAGGCGGCCTATCCAGTCCGGTTCGCGCCCGGTCGCTGCGGCGACCAGGGCGATCCAGGCGTCGGCATTCTCGGCCAGTGCCGCATCGACCAGCTCGAACTCCAGGTCGTCGGACGTTCCCACCACGTCGGCCAGCGCCGCGATGAGAGGGCGGGCGACGGACCGGACCTTGAGGCCTTCGAGAAAGCGGAACTCGCGGACGGTGATCGATATCCGCTCGCCGGTGTCCGGATCACGGACGTTGAGCGTGACGTCCGGAAAGAGCACCTCCAGTTCGGACGCGGCGGTGTCCTCACCGCTCATGCGGGTTCACCGTCAATCATCAGGTCTACAGAGCCAGCAGGCGCCGCCTGGATCGCGCCGGTGAATGCCAGCTGCTGCTCGGTGTCGCGCGACTTCACCGCCGCCTCACCCGATGGGGCGAGCACCACGCGCCGCGCATAGACGTTGCGGCCCTTGCCTGCTGCCGGCGTCTCGATGTAACGCACGGCACCGCGCCGCTGCCTGATCTCGCCGGTCTTGGCGATCTTGCGCTTGCCCGCAGCAAGAGCCGCAGGCGGAACGTAGTGAACGTAGTAATTCGTGCCGTCGACGAAACCGGCTGCGTCCTCCTCGATGTAGATCCGTCCGGTATCGGTATCGACCTGGTAATTGTCGGCGCGCGTGATCGTATTGTTGTTTGCAGGCGCCGCTGCGGCGGAGGTGATGATGAGCGCGTCCTTGCCTGCGTCGAACGCACCCGGCACCTTGTCGTCGACTGTCACGTCTTTCACCGGGCCAATACCGCTCGGGTTCGCCGCCGTCGCCCCGACCTGGAACCAACGCCCTTTCATCGCCTTGAACGCCCAGGCGTCAGCGCCCGTGACCCGTGCGGCGGCAACCGCGGCACTGTCGCTCACGCCCGCGCCGAGGATGAACAGGTCCCAGTTCTCGAGGCTCATGTCCCTCAACGAAAAGCCCATGGTGCGCTCGACCGAACGCACGATGTCGACGAGCGCTTCCGCGATAGGTCCGTCACCGGAAAACACCTGTGTGCGTTCGGTTGTCGAGCCGATCGTCGCCGAGACGGAGTCGCCGAGATACCGCTCGCCGGTCAGGTTGCCGGCCGCGTCCTCCTCATCGAAGAAAACCTCGCCCGCACCGAGGACGGTGTTGGTCGTATGCTGTGTCTTTGCCAGGCTCATTGTTCCTGCTCTCCTTTGCCGCGCTTCAGCCGGCGGTTAAACGGGCGTCAAACGCCCTTTCAGGACGTGGGTCTTGGAACGTCCAGAACCCACGGCGTGGTGTACTCGTCGAGCCAGTAGACGCGGCCCTGTTCGATCCCGGTCAGCCTTCCCGCGGCCAACTGGAGTGGCTCGTTGCCCCCTTCGGGCGTCCAGCCGAGCAGGATCCCGCGGGTGAACTTCACGGCCGTGCCTGTCGGGGCCTCCGCTCCCTTTCCGTGAGGCGCGTTCGCGGCAGGCACCACATGGATCACCCCTATGCGGCTGCTGACCGGCTGCACTGCGCCCGCACGCCCGGCGCGGTTTTCCCTTGGTGCATCGGCCATCGGAAACACGAGCACGGCCGGAACTGCTCTGGGGCGTTGACCGATGGCGTCCAGGTTCGACTCGACAAGGCGAAAATGGCGATCGTCGAGCACCGCATCCATGGCCTCGATCCGGTCCCGGATGTCGCACGCCGCGCAGAAGGTGAAATCAAGGGGCGCGGACATCAGAAGTTCAAAAGGTTCTCGCTGGTGAACTGTTGAGGTTGCGAGGTCAGCGCGGCACCGGATATGCGCCTCTCCGCTGCCTTGCCGGCGGAGTCGACCAGGTCGATCCCGCCACCGCGGATCTTGTCCACCTTCTTGCGCGCCCTGCTCGCATTGTTTCTTACGACGTCGGGCCGTTCCTCGTCGTAGAGCAAGGCCCGCGCCAAATCGCAGGCCACCGCCGTCAGAAGTGGATACGTGCCCGAAAGAGGCAGGGTGTAAGCACTCGCGAGGACGGCATTGATCTCGGCCGCGGCATCCGCCAGGGCGGAATTGACCTTGGCCGTGCCTGCGTCGTCGTCGCCGGCAATGGCGGCGATTTCGTCAAAGCCGAACCGTGACTCGAGGTCCGCGCGGGTTGCATAGCTCATGGCGTCACTTCCTGGATCTCACCGACGATGCCGGGCGCGACCCGCCCGGCACCAGCGCAATTGAACGTCCCAAGGTATGCGTCAGACGCGCAACTCATCCGAAAATTGCCAACCCGAGCAAAACGACTCCGGTGACCAAGCCGAGGCAGAACCAGATCAGCCTCGTCGCGATGATTTTTCGTATCGTGTTCATGAATTTCTCCCTGGTCAGATCATCGTGAAGACGGACGCGACACCCATGCCCAGCCCCATTCGTGCCAGGCATCGATCAAACGCCCCCGAATCGCAGGAGAGGCCACAGGACGCACGAAACCGGGTTCAAATGGGTTCAGGTACATCTTGCGCAATTGACCTGTTTAAATTTTGACGAGACCCCGTTTAATTTTGAAGCAGGGGTCAGGCCGACTCCCCGGATTCCTGATTCCTGACGGATTCACCCGGTTCAGGGGTCGCCGTCGCCGCCTTCACCGCCCAGGAGGTCGCGGATTCGATCTCGGTCATGGCGATCGCCTTGAGGCGCGCGACCTCGCCGTCCCGCGCAGGGATTGCGTTCACCTCGTCGATGAAACTCGCGCCCATGCGCTTGAGCCGGTCGACCCGGCCCTCGGCCGACGGGTTGAAGCCGGTCCGGACACGGCGCTCGCCGAGGGTCCGTTCCGTCATTCGCCGTCTCCCTTCGCCAGAGCCTCCTGGTAGTCTTCCCACCTCGCGTCACGCTCGGCCGCGGAGATGTCGTCAAGCCCGGTCGCGGCTTCCAGCGCCTTGATCTCGGGTTTCCCGGACTTGGTGAAGTGCTCGGGGTTCTCCGGATCGAGTCCAGCCATGGCCGTAAATATTCTCTCCGCGCGATCGACCTGGGGCGCGATCTTTTCGGAGATTTCGGGATCCGACGTGATCGTCCGCAGGAATTCGACGACCTCATCCGGGCCAGCCTGGCGCAGTGCCTCGATCGCCTGGTCGAGCGCTGCCCGGATGCCGGGATCGTCCGTGCCGCCAAGCGTGATGGCCCCAACGTCGAGGAGCGGCCCGGCGGTCTCTTTGTCGAGCTCGAGCGGTTCACCGGGCAACACGATCGTGTCGCCCAGGTGAACCTCGGTAACTGCCGTGAACTGCCTCATATCAGGCCACCGCGTTCTGCCAGAAGTATCCGGCGGAATCCCAGCTGACGATCTCCTGGCAGCTCTCGCTGATCTTGATGGCGCGGCTGCCGCGTCCGATGCCGCGCGTCGGCTCCTCCGACATCGCGATCTCCTGCGCCATCGCCTCCGCCGTGAAGCCCCATGTCGGCATCGCGTCCTGGGTGCTCGTCGGGCGGCGGATGTGCAGCGCGGCGCAGTGCTTGCCCCAGAGCCGTGCGTAGTTCGCGGCCTGGCCGCGGTTCGCGCTCTGGTGCCAGGTCGCGCCGACGAGGATCCGGTCCAGTTCGAAGAGCGCCGCCACGGCCGCGCGGTTGACGATGCCGGCCGCCTGGACGTCACCTGCGCCGCCGCCGGCACCCGCGCCGGTGCCCTTCACCGCCTCGACGATCTTCGGGTGCGTCCGGAACTTGGTCCAGACGGACTGGCCCATGACCAGCGCGTTCGGCCTGGTGATGCACTTGTCCAGCGCCTCGAGGATCGCCTTTACCGGGTCCGACGCGACGTTGGACCACTGGCCGCCGCCAGCCAGCGTGGCGCTGAGCCCGGCGCCGTAGTTCGCGGCCTTGAAGACGATGTCGGCAACCCGCTTCTCGCGGCTGAGCATCATCAGCTGCCCGAGCCCCATGCTGGCCTGCGCCACCGGGTCCCAGGCGCTCTGCTGTTGGCGAGCCTCCAAGATGTCACGGTGCGGGACATAGGCGATGAACCCGCGGTCGTCGGTGGAGCCGTCGGCCAGCGTGGCGCCGAACTCGACCTCGTTCAGCCTCCCGGAGCGGCTCGCGCGGTTGTCCCGGATGGTGAACTGGTCGTCGTTGTCAGCCTTCGTGTACTTGAACTTGTAGGCGGACCTGACAGTCGGCATGACCATCTCGGCGATGAAGTCCTTCGGTTTCTCCGCCATGGCGATCTGCGTCATGCGCGCATGCGTCTGGAACGGTGCCGAGGCCAGTTCCGCGGGCGCCTCGGCGAGATTGATGACCTGGTAATCCATGATGATCTCCTACTTGACGCCCGGCGCGATCAGCATGTCGCCGATGTCGCCCGCCACGCCGTTCACGAGCGCGATGCCCGCGATGCTGATTTTGCGCCGGTACGCAACGATCAACTCCTTGGCTGCGGTCGTGTTGGCGGCTCTTATGTGGCCGTCCCTGTGGATCGTCACTTTGCCGGTAACGGTGCCGTCGGTCACGGCCACGCCGACGACGTCGTCCGTCGTCTTGATTCCGGCAACAGCGATGTCCGTGTCGGCTGCCGCACCGTCCGCGTGCACGAGCGTCAGTCCGGCGCTGTCGATCGCGACGGCCTTGCCCTCGTTGTCGGTGGTCAGCAGGTCGCCGCGGCTGACCGCGCCCCCGAACTCCACCTCGGCGATTCCGGCGATGGCAACCTCGACCGTCTCGGATTCCTTGACGGCGCGGCTGCCCGACACGCCGATCAGCGGGTCGAAGCTGTCCGCGCCCTGGATGGCGGAGCGGTCATTGGCATCGTTCTCGACGTGCACCAGGCGGCGCGCGCCGATTGCAGCCCCTGCCATGAGGGGTGCCCAGTGAGTGACCTGCTGCATGTCTCAGCTCCTCGTCAGGCCGCGCTTGGCGCGGACGCGGTCGACGGCCTCGACCGCAGTGAGTGTTTCGCCGCGATCCGAAGCCTCGCTCATCAGCGTGCGCGCCTCGGCCGCGATCGCCTCGTTGTCCTCGACGCTGGTTCCAGCCGGTGCCGGCATCGGGCCGCCGGAAAGCTCGTGGTAGTTCACCCGCACCGGCAGGGCGACGAAGAACTTCTCGAGAACCGCGAGCGGCTTCTCGCTGACCTCGCCGTCTGACGAGGCGAACGTGATCGTGTTGTTGTCGCCCTCGGGCAGCGATGCCAGGAGCGCTGCGAGCGGCGCCTTCTCGGCCGGCAGGATGCGCCCGGCGGTAACGTGCGGCTCGAGCGCCTGTTCGGCGGCGGCGAGTCGTGCGGCTTTCGCGTTGGCCTGCTCGCTCGACGCGATCCGCTGTTCGCGTGCGTCGAGCTCCGCCGAACGCGCGGCCAGGGCGGCCTCGTCGAGCGGCTTGTTCTTTCCGTTCTTGTCTTTCACACCATCCTCCGTTTCAGGA
The DNA here is from genome assembly GCA_965242975.1 of Paracoccaceae bacterium. GTDB lineage: Bacteria > Pseudomonadota > Alphaproteobacteria > Rhodobacterales > Rhodobacteraceae > JAPPHA01. The sequence goes on from CBDETS010000007.1 coordinate 195,740, forward strand.
TTGTTGTTCTCACTACCGATCGATTGTTGGCTGAACTGAGTGCCATCGCCCAGGTCGTCGGCGATGCTCCTCAGGAAATCTATCTCCCAGCCGGGCAAGGCCTCGTCGGCGGCCTCAACCCCGTCGCTGGCAATGATGCGTTCGCGCATGCCGCGCACCAGGCGGGCGAGAGACATCGCGATACGGCGCACACCCTCCTGCGGCGTCAGCGAGGCCTCTGCGAGCACCACTACTGTTTCGGGACTCGAGGCGAACCGCGTCGGCGCCAGACCCGGTACGGCGGGCGCACGGCCGCCCAGGAAACCGAGATGCTTCAGGGAGTTGCCGGTGAAGGCGATTGAGCGGCCGGTATAGCGGCCTGACTCCACCGCGTCGCGAAACGCGGGCATCACGTCGCGGATCTTCGCCTGGAGGCGATCGCCGGTCCTGCGGACCGCATCGATCCAGGCATACGCGGGCGCATCCGTCGCCGGATGGCCGACCACCACCGGGGCCGGGTCCTGTGTGGAATAGGCGGAAACCAGGCCGTCGAAATCGGCCTCGGTCACCGTCACCTCGCGGTTCGCGGCGTCACGCCACGTCCCGGTCCGGCAGACATCCATCCATCCGTCAAGAGCGCTCATGCGCCGGAAAATAGCGCATGGCGAATCGCGTGTTCAGGGGAACATGTTCCCCTGAAGGGTTTTTCAAATCGGCTTTGAAAAGGGGTTAAGCGCGGCGGATGTATTGTCGGACGGCCCGCGTTGAAACGCCAATTTTTGTGGCAATGTACCGGGCACTCGCACCGCGCGCATGAAGGTCCAACACGATCGCACGGCGCGCCTTTGGCACGTAGATCTGCTCGCCCTGGAACCGCCCGGCGACCAGGAAGGCAGCGGGCGCGCCAAGGGAGTCCACAAGCTTATGCCCGGCCTTGACGTTTTCGGGGCGCGGAACGTGCACCTGCTCGCCGCCGAAACCGAGAGCCAGCTTCAGCGCTGCATCGCGCCCGGCGACCTCCTCGACCTCGGCCAGAACACCAGGTAATTCGCTCATTTCGCCAGGTCCCTTTCCAGCTTGCGGATTTTCCGCCGTTCGTCTGCGGCGATCCCTTTCCAGTACCGCGCTTCCATGGCGTGCCTCTCGGCAGCGTATGTCGCCATCGACTCGGCATTGCGGATCGCGTCGATCTTGCCGCGCAGGATCTCGCGTCGGCGGCGCTCTCTCTGGGTGATCGCCATCAGGGACCTCCCTCGCAATAAGGGCAGACCGCAACGCCGTAGTTGTCGCAGATGCAGAAATCGCCACCGCAGTAGCACTCGGTCTCCCCGCTTCCGCCGCAGTGCTCGCACCAGTTACCGAAGCAGTTTTCCAACTCCTCGGCGGTGAGGTCCGCGATGAATTCTGCCATCGCGAGGTTCAGGTCGATTCCGTGGTCCGCGTCAGCCATTTTCCCAGTTCCTGTATCAGCTGGTTTTGCGTTCGCGCAGGTAGCGTGACGTAATGCTCCGGTCCGCGGCGGAAACCCTGCACCCACACCTGCAGCCCGTCGGCCGTGCCCATCGGCACAGCACCAGCGACGTGCAGCTGGCTCCAGAGCGCCTCCATGACGCGGGCACCCGGAACGTGTCGTTTTTTCCGGTTGCCCAAATTTGAGTAGGGCGCCCAATCGACACCGCTGTCCCTCGACAGCCAATCCTTGAGCGCCTCGACGCAGGCGGCGCCGTGCATCGGCGTCATCCAGCGGGCCGCGTCCAGGCCGGTCTGGCGGCAGATCCACGCGGCGAGCGCCGCATCCGAATCGTCCTTGACCACGCCGAGCCACCAGCCGGAGCGCCAGAGCGCCCGGAGCTTGCCCACGTGCGGGCCGATGCCGAGGTCAGTTGGGGCGCCGGGTTTAATTGCTTCGGGCTTTTCGGGTCTCCTGGATTTCACCCGTGGCCCGTTGAGGTCGCGAAGCACCGCGCGCATGTCGGAAGCGTCCATCGCCGTGAGGCTGGCCTTGCCCGTCACCCGCTGCTGGATCGCGTGACGCTCCTCGTCGCCGAGACCCTTTCTCTTGCACGCGGCGAAGATCGAGCGGCGCAGGCGCTGTTTCATGGCTGCTGTGCGATCGTTCATTTCATGATCTCGAATTCGAGCTGTTCATTCCGGTATCCCGGCGGGGGGGGATTTCGACCGTCCCCGCTTCGCGACCTGGTCGCGGATCTGCGCGATCCGGATGCGCACCGCGTTGATATCGGAGCCCGCGAACTTCGGCGCGTTGCGGTGGTTGAGCCGCGCGAGGACGCTCTTCGGTACGCATTCGAGGTTCTCAAGGTCGCAGTTCGAAGGATCGCCGTCGAGCTGCAGGATCGCGTGCCCCTCCGGCACATCTCCGTTGGCCTGTCTCCAGACCCAGACGGCCTTGCGGATCCAGCGCGACCTCTGGTGCCAGCCCTTTCGCACCATGCTCGGATAGTACGAACCTTCCGGGATCTTGATTTCGAGGACCTTCGAGCCATCGCTCTGCGTCAGCCACCGCTCCGAAAACATGGGCTTCGTCCGCGTGCCCTGGTGGCCCTTCTTGAACCAGGTCTTTTCGCTGCCCGGCGGGCACCAGCCCTTGCGGCCCTTGTTCGCCGGCGCGTGTCCCGTCCTGAACCTGCCGGTGTTGGGAGCTCCGCGGAGGTCCAGCCGGACGCCGAGATTGTCGAGTTGCGACAGGCTGAGCGTCTTGCCGAACGTTTCCGCAAACCGGTCCCGGATCTTGGCCCTGGGCGCGGACGCGAAATGTTCCCGGAGCCACGCCTCTTCCCCGGGCGTGATCAGCCGTCGGACGCGCCTGTTGGCGCGGCCGAAACGGCACCGCTTGTTCGCGTTCTGCATCTGGGCGCAGGTGATCTTCCGGCCGAACGTCTCGTTGAATCGCCGGGTCGTCTCGGCGATCGTGGACTTCGAGTACTCGGCCCGGAGCCACGCCTCCTCGTCCGGCGAAAACAGCTTCATTGCGCCGCCTTCCCGTTGGCCGCGATGCGCTTCGCTGTCCCGCCGCGAACGTTGCCGATCATGTCTGCAATCGCGCTCCCGGCGCCGGGGACGCCCGCATTAAACTTGAGGCGCTCTGCATCGAGCACCAGACGCCCGTTGTCGATCATCTTCCCGGCGACCTCTGAGACCACCTTGGCGCGCTTGAGTTCCGCCTCGAGTTCGTCGCCCTTGACGTCCTCGTCGCTCACGCGTTCGAGCGTTGCCATCAGGTGATCCTGCAAGTCGGTGAACTTGTTTTTCATGCCCCCCCTTTCCCGGTTGGTCAGTCTGACAGCCCGGGATGGTTTCCCCAGGCCGTCCATCCAGCGCGTTCGTGGCGCGCAAAAAGCTCGATGTACGGGCCGTTTACGAGGCGCTCGATGCGCTCGTAGACTTCTATCGGCTTCATCGAGTGCTTGTATCTCGGTCCGTAAACCACCTCGCTTACGTCGGTGGCGACGCGCTCCGGGCTGCCACGCGTGCCGAGGAGGCAGATCTCGGATCCCTTGCGGGTCCAGTATCCCTTTCCGGGGCCGCCGTCCTTCACCCAGACGAACGCGGTGGTTTTCAGGGCGAAACCCCATTGGAGCATGATGCGGGGCGCGTTGATCAGTTGGTCGGACGTCACCCAGAGAAACAGAACGCAATCGTCCGCCGCCAGGCTCATGACCGGCAGCATCTCGATTTCCGAGAGCGTCATCGTCGGGTAGTGGTTGTCGGCGGAGCGGTTGTTGCCGCCGCCCCAGGATTCGAACGTCCAGGGCGGATCGGCGAGGATCGCCCTGTACCTGCCCTCCGGAAGATCCGCGAGAGGCCGCGGCTCGGCCGTCTCGTGCTCAGCTGCGATCCGTGCGCGCCGGACGTCGCCGCGCTTCATGTCGGGGTGGATTACCCCGTCTGCGACGTAGCCGTCGAATTCGGGGCCCGGCAGTCCGCAGATCTCCGCAAGGATTATCTTGTCCGAGGGCAAATGCGAATCATGTGATTCGCATTTGGATCGATCGTGGTGACGCAGAATGTTTTCGTCACTTGCGATCTGCATCAGTATCTGGCCCGTGCGCGGATGTGTTCGTGCGTGACCCAGCCAATTCAGCCAGCGCCCATGCGACGCCCTGCTCTTGACACCCCGGAGGGCCAGGCCCATGCCTATGACGCCGTCGATCGCCTTGAATTTGTTGCCGTTGAAGACGTAAAGGATCTCTTCTTCCCACTGCTCGAGCGGGTCGAGGAAGGTCAGGGCGGTTTCGGGCGCTGCATCGGGCGGGATGATTTCGCCGTCAACAATGACCGGGACTTTGTCAATACGGCTGGTCATCGTCCGCCGCCCAGCCTGGAGTCAATCGGCGTGAGGTCCGGATCGACCTCCGCCCCCCCCTGCTTCAGCCGCCTCTCGATGCCCTCGAGCCAGCCGTGCTGGCGCGGGCTGATCCCCATGCGACCGCCGAGCCTCTTGCGTTCCGCCTCGAGCGTCTCCAGGAAACCGAGGTCCCGGCCGCTCAGCAGCTCGGCGTGCTCGCCGGCCAGTTCAACCAGCGCGTCGAACCAGGGCAGGTTCTCCTCGCCGATAACATTCGATCTGACGGTGATGCTCATAAAATGCTCTCCCTGAAAAAGTTGTGCCGGGGCACGGCCGTTGTTGTTGTTTTCGGCTGACACCGCGCCCCGGCTCCGCCACAGTCCCCCCGTGGCAGCTCGTTGGCGAATCCCTTGATCCGCCGAACGTCCTCGACATCGCACCGCATTTGGCGCGCGACGTCGACAATCGTGTCTCCACGCCGCAGGAAAGCCGCAACGCGCCTTCTTTCCATTTCCGAGAATGGCCGAGACGGGCGAGTCTCCGTAGCCGGTTCCAGGTTGTCGGCGTCCGGTGGGGGCAGGTACCGGTGGAGGCCCAGTGCGCGTGCCTTGGCTGCGACCGCGGTGTGCCCGCGCCCCATGCGTTCCGCGATTTCCGTGAGCAGCAAGCGCTCGCCGTGGAGTTTTTTCAGGCTATCCTCGTCTGCTCGGGTCCACTTTCTGATCTTGCGGGCACGGCTGATGCCCAGCCTCTTCATCCGGTTCCCAATTGCGGATTCCGTCCGGGAAATCCGCTCGGAGATCTCCCGAACACTGGCGCCGGAAGTAGCGAGGCGCCGAAGAAGATCCTCCTCGGCAACCGACCAGTTTTCTCGCCGGGGGCCCTTCACGTGTTTCCCACCCAGTAATCTGCCGGGAGCGGAGGGAGCGCGAAGGGCACATCGATGCTGATGCCGATCTCGGCGAGCAGCGCGACGTTTTCGTCCAGATCGCGGCCCATTTCCGCGACGATCCTGAGATCCTCGTCGTCGCACATGTCGGGCGGCAGGTAGCACTCGATTTCGCCACGCAAGTCGCGTGACGCCCGGTGGAACGCCCGCGCCAGACGGATCTCGCGGTCCGTAAGCGCGGTCATTTGTGCCGCTCCATTTCGTTGCGCCCCGCGTCCGTGATGCCCCAGCGCGTCGTCCAGGTCGTCGGCGTGCTGGTCCTGGCGTCGTGCTTGACGAGGCCGCGCTTCGCGAGGTTCTTGAGCGTCGCCGATGCCATCTCCGGCGGCATGAACGTGCCGCTCAACTCGCTGGCCTTCGCTGGACCGTCCAGCAGCCCCATGAGCACGTGCAACTGGTTCTTTCCCAGTCTCATTCCCCGTCCTCCCAGTCACGCATCTCGTCCAGGAATGCCGCAACCAGCTTGTCGAGATTGGACGCCGGTGCGGTCAGAAACGCTTCATCCGATGATGCGACAAGCGTAGCGCCGATCTTCGCCAGGTCCTTGACGGACAGTTTCGCGATCGCCGTCCTGTCAAGGCTCGTTTTCGTCACGAGCAGTGTCGCCGCCTGGTCCGGGAAGTGCTTCCGGATCAGCTGTTTCGTACGGTCCTCGTCAGCGACCAGGATCTTGCCTTTTTTCTTGCGCCACCCGACCTTGATCCCGGAAAACGTGCGGGACTTCGGCCGCTCGAACTGGCCCTTCGCTTCTCGGACCGCCTGTAACAGCGCGTCCTCGGCAACCGACGTGGCCGCGATCCGGCGCTGAAGGCCGCGGCGGCGGCGCCTCAGGATCGATTCCTGAAGTTTCAGGATCTTGTCCGTCCTGGCCTTAAGCGCGTCGCGCGCCTCCGCGTAGATCTTGCAGAGCACCTCGATCCGCTCGAGCGTGGTGTCGATCATTCTTCTCTCCCCCTTTTCCTAAGCCGCCAGACGGTCGTGTCCCGCTCCCCCGGCGATCCGTAGACCAAGCCGTCGACCTCCATGGCCCGGAGCATCCGGTGGCCGAGGTCTGGCGGCATGTGGGCGGCGAGCGCCAGCATCAGCGTCGTCCGCTTCCACGGCGGCTCGTGCGCACGATCCACGAGCGCACGGTAGATGCGCTCGCGGTAATGGGCGTCCCGGCTTGTCCAGGAAGTGGCGGTCATGATGCTTCCTCCCGGACGATCGGCCGCCAGACGGTGACCTGGCGGCGGTAGGCGTTTGTCATTTCCCGCCTCTCCACCTCGCCTTCGGCCTCCATGGCCTCAAGCATCCTGAGGGTCGCGCGCGGCCCGATCCCCGTCGCTATCGCAAGCGCGGTCGTCGTGCACATGACCACCGGGACCGGGTCGTCGGTTCTTTCCGCGAGCTCGCGGGCCAGGATCGCGCGGGGGCTCATGCCGCGTCTCCGCCGAACGGGCCGTTTGCCGGTCCGTTCGATACGTGCGGACGGAACCTCACGACGTTTTCCGCGGCGGCGAGCTGCGCCACCCGGTTGTTGGACATCTCGTCGGCCTGGCATTCGAGCACTGCAGAGAGTAGCGCGATCGACGCCGGTGACGCGCGGCTCGAGTCGATAAGTGCCTCCAGGAAGTCGAGGCATCCCCGGGCTGCGACCAGGCGTTCGTGGATCAGGTCGTGCGCGCACCTTGCGTACAGGCGCTCCAGTTCCACGTGTAGCTCCCTGAGTACGCCCGCCTGACCGGCGAGCGTCGTGTAGTCGATGCCGCTGTCGACCATCTGGTCCAGGACGGCGGAGACGCCCCGCATGACTGCGGGCATTGATTTTGTCTGGCTCACATTTCCCCCCATTTGTTGCCTACGCGGCACTTGCCGCCTGTCGCGCCACGTCTGTTGATTCGGCCATAGCCGCGGCCAGCGCGGCCGCCTCGAGATCGCCAGCTGTCACGGTGTCACGGCCATTGAACTGGGCGAGGCGCCAAGCGCGTTCCATCACGCGGCCGAGCGCATGGAGGCCGCCGGGACCGGCGGCGGCAGCCGCGGCGATCTCGATCTCGCGGCGTCCCGCAGGGCGCTCCAGGAAGTTCGAAAGCAGCGCGTCGACATCGGCGCGCGAGGGCTGGTCGCGCTTGACCGTGCCGCCGGTGCGGCCAACGATCTGCGGGCACTGGCCGAGGCGCATCAGGAGCCTGGTGTCACCGGCAAGCACGAGGCCGCATTCGGCGACGTCGCGGATGCATCGAAGCTCGTCGAGCAAACCCGGCGTCAGGAACTGCGCCTCGTCGATCACCAGGACCGCCCTGCGACCTGCGAGCGCGGCTATGATCTCGTCCTCGGCCTCCAGCGCGGAACGGTAGGTGCGCGGGCCGATGACGGCCCGTCCGACGACTCCGAGGAGCGCGTAGAGGCCGCGGACCGTTCTCCGCATCGGCACGTAGTACGCGGCCGAGCGCATCTCGCAGTAGCGGCGCGCCGCCCACGTCTTGCCCATGCCGGACGGCCCCATGATCGTGACGATGTCACCGGTCGCGTGGGCGTAACCGATCATGGCAAAGACCTCGTCGGTCACGCCGAGAGGTACGTGGCGCCCCAGGGGTGCGTCGGAAAGCGAATTCGCCTCGACCTCTTCCTCGGTGTCGAGCCAGCGCCGAACCTTCGCCTCGACGGCCGGGACATTTCCCTTGTAGGTGCCGTTCAGCCACTGGCTGAGCGCCGCCGGCGACAACTCCATCCTTTTCGCCGCCCGGTTCTGGCTCAGCCCGAGCCGGGCGATCTCCGCCTCGCAGCGGCGCGCGAGCGCTGGGCGCAGTTCGTGAACGTTGTCAGTTGAGGTCTGCAACTTGCCCTCCATACAGCTGTTTGATCAATTCGACCTCGGAGAGCGTGCGCCTCTCCCGGTCCTCCATGGCTGCGTCGGCGGCCTCGGCCTCCGCCGCGGCGTCGAGCGCGTCCGTTCGGTGCACGTCGGCCCTCGGCGTGAACGCGACCACCGTGTCCGCGTTTCGACCGGCGGCGGCGAGCACCTCGTCGATCGTGTCCTTCGGGCGGTGCGCGCGTTCGAGTTCGCGGGCGCGCTTGCGCTCGGCCGCGTTCCTCTTGCGCCATAGACGTTTCGCCTCGATCGCCACTTCAGCGCGGTCGATTCCGGTGCGGCCGGGATCCTCGGCGATGCAGATGAATTCGGTCCGGCCGCGCTCGTCCGGTTCGGTGAATACGTAGATGCGGCCCCAGTCGGCCGGGTCCTGGCGGACATGGACCCACTCGTCCATGTGCGATCCAAGCACGCCGGCGATGTATTCCCCGCCGTCGACATGAATGCCGTCCTTGCCAATCTTGCGTCGGCCATCGCCCGCGACAGGCGCAAGCAGGATGTCGAGACCGCGTTCCGGGACGCGGGCTGGCGGCGTGCCCGCCCAGGATACCGCCTTCTCGAAGGGCGAAGCGCCGTCGAGGCCGGAGTGCGGGCGCCGCGCGTAGACATTGTCGATCCAAGCGTCGATGCGCTCCTGGAGTTCCTCGGCAGTCAGCGCCGTGTCGAGGTAAATCCTCTTTTTCCTGTCCGCGTCGCCCAGGCGCTCCGCGAACGACTTCTTTGCACGGATCCGTGCGACGTCGGCCACGTTGTGCCCGGAAAATCCGGGCAACTGCGTCAGCAGGCCGCGGGAGAGCGTACCGATGAAGCGCTCCACGTAAGGCTTCAACCAGGGCGAGAATGGCGGAAGGATCTCGTGGTCAACCTCCAGATCCGCGAGCACGCGGGCGAGGTGCTTCGACGTGTAGTCCTTGCCTTCGTCGGTCCGCACGCATTGCGGCACGCCCCAGTCCATCAGGCAGCGCCGGATCAGCGCGGCGATGGCCGTGGACCGCGAGCGCGGCGTGACGATCGCCTTGGCACGGCGGCCCCATACCTCAAGGGCGACAACCACGTCATGGCGGCGTCCGTCGGCGCAGATCACGTCGAGCCGGGTGCTGTCGAGCTCCCAGAGCTCGTTGAGCGCGCTGACCTCGAGCGCCTTGTCGCCGAATGCCGGCATCGTCCTCGAGCGGTGCCCGTCGGGATCCGAAACGGCCGAGATTGCGTAGCCGTTCTCCACACGCCAGCGCCGCGCAAAGCGGCGGACAGTGGAAATGCTCGGCGGCTCGGCATCCGGATACCGCGCCTCGATCGCTTCGATGATGTTACGGGCCGTCACGTGGTACGGGTTGTCGAGCAGCATCGATTCCGTCAGGCCGCGGATTTCAGGGGTGGCGTCGATACCACCCGTCCGGCCGCCACGGCCGGGCATGAGCGACGAACTGCCGCCCGCCTGGCGCCATCTCTGCATGGTCCGGACCGAAACGGTGGCAATCGCTGCCCGTGTCTCGTCGGTGACGGCCGCGCTGCCGGCATTGTAGAGGGCGCACCATTTTTCGAGCGCCGGTTTCAGCGACATGCCGTCCGGACGCCAGCGTTTGAACGTCGTCACGATATCCGTCCGGGCGTCCATGACGGCGACCGGTCCGGTATCGGTCAGGAAGATTGCGGAGGACGGTCCACCCGGGTGACCTTCAAACCCGGGTCGAGATGGGCCGTCCTCCGTTGCGGGAGCGTCGGGACATAATCGAGCAAAGTCCTTCGCTCCACCGCCACCATCCCTGCGGGCCGCGCGCAGTGCCGCCTGCGCGGGCTCCGGCAGGGATGATTCCAGCCATTCGAAAATTTTCCTCTTTCCCCAGATCCTCTCGCGGGAGATCCAGCCGCGACGGCGGCCGTGAAGGCGGATCGATCGGAGGCCTGGCATGCCCGGCAGGCCAACCAGGTCCTTTGTCGGGTGCCAGAATTCGGTCATTCAGGCGTCCGCGTCGGGCACGGCATGCGGTAGAGCCAGACAAGGTTCCCGGTTTCTGGGTCGGTCGTCTGGCGGCATTCGATGTAGTAGCCGTTGGCGCGGAGCTCGGAGATCACGCTGTTCACGGCGCAGACCTGTGCTCCGGTGACGATATCGAGGGTCGAGTGCTCCATCCCGTCCGAAAGGAACGCGTGCGCGCGCTGCAGGCGCGGCGAGCTCGAGATCCGAGCCGCGTGCATCAGGCGGCGTCCTTCCGCGGCGCAGGACGCGGAATGTCGGTGGGCCAGGGAAGATCGGCCGGCCAGTGATCGGAGAACTGACCTGGAGCGGCTTCCACGCGCCGCAGAGTGACGCGCCCAGCCTTAAGGCGTTCAAAGAAGTGTCCGTGCCCCATCACCTCCCGCCCCACGGTCGAGAGCGCAATCTGACGGTGGGCTGCATAAAGCCGCGCCAGCCGGAATATCGTGTCGATAGTGGACATAACGCCACCTTATGGCGTATACGCCACCATCGTCAAGCGAAAAGTGGCGCATGCGCCACCTTGAATGCCGAGCAAAAGGCGTGGCATATACGCCACATGGCGCAGCCATTTGCAGACATCGTTGTGGAATACCTGAATCGGGAGAGAACTTCTCCGATCAGCGCTGCCCTCAAGGCGGGACTCAACCGTGATGCCATCAGGTCGGTCCTGAGGGGCCGTACGCCGTCGGTAGATCGCGCCGCCGAAATCTGCGATGCGCTCGGCCTTGAATTCTATATCGGCCCGCCACGCCCGGCGCCGGACTCAACCGATAGGCGCGATTCACCCTCAACCTCTGACGCCGAACTATCACCCAAGGAGATATCAGCGGCACTTGACATGGCACCCGGCGCGAGTGTGGCCGATGTCGTGACAGAAATGGAAAGGCGGTTGTCTGCCGCAGCGTCTTTCGATGCCGGCGCGCTGCGCGACGAGATGGTAGCACTCCGAGCCGATGTCAAGAGTCTCGGTGCGGCAGTCACGGATCCGGAAAGCCTCGGCGTCCGGGCCGTCCGGACGTTCGAGGTCGAGGCAGCGGCCGGCGACGGCGCGTTCGTGCTCGACGAGTCTCCCGTGGCAGGTCCAGTATGGTTCCGACGCGACTGGATCGCGCAGCAGGGAATCGATCCGGTCCAGGCCGTGGTGATCTCGGTCCGAGGCGATTCGATGGAACCGACGCTGCCGGCGGGCTGCAAGATCCTGGTCGACCGCCGACGCCGGAAGCGGCGGAACGGACTCGTCTTCGTCCTCAACGTCCCGGAGGGCTTGGTAGTGAAGCGCCTGCGCCGCGAGGACGACGGTACTTGGATCCTGGCGAGCGACAGTGATTCACCGGACTGGCCTGACGCTCCCTGGCCGGCAGATGCGGAGATCGTGGGCGAGGTCAGGTGGATGTCGCGGGACGTGCCGTAGGTTGTGAGACCGGCGAGCGTGCGGCCGCCGCACTCAGTTGCTGATTGGCCAGTTGTCATCGTGGGAGGTTCTGTCTCCCGGCTCGGGATGTTGGCGCATCCCGGCCCCGCCTCGGCTGTGAAACCGTGCGACGGCGGCGCGTTTCTGACAGATTCCCGGCCTCGAATTCAGGGGAACATGTTCCCCTGAACCTGATGTTTCGAATCCTCCATAAAAGGCGTGTCTGAACGGCGTTTGAACGCGCCTGAAACACTCTTTCAATGGAGGTCCCATGAAAATCCACAATCGACTGGCCCTGGTCGGCGCCCTGATGGCGCTCGTTTTCGGATCCTGTGCAACCGCCCAACCGCCGCCCGATACCGGGCCACCGCAGCTCCTGCTCGGAGCGCCGGACGATCCGGTCATGGCTCCGGAGGCCGTAACCGATCCCATGGCCCCCGTTCTGCTGGCCGCCCTGGAAATCACCGCGCCGGAACATCCGGCCGTGGTTCAGGACGTTCCGGAATTCCAGCATCCCATGATGCTCGCCCATTCGGGCCAGCTCAGCCCCAAGGACGACTGCCACAACCACAAGAAGGCGGGAGAGAGGCACTGGCATCGTGACGGCACCAGCGAGAGAGGAGGCCCCTGCGTGACGCAGGACGGCGACACTTACCGGCTGACGAAGCACGACATCTGCGCGAAGGAGCGCATCCTGCTTGTCAGGGAGAGCGAGTCTTACTGGGGCAACTACGAGGCTGCCGCTGAGGCCCTCAAGAATTGCATCATCTCGCTCGACTCCCCCCCGAACTGAACACGGGCGGGATGATTGCAATGGACCGGGCCAGGCTTGTCCGCGATGAGAGTAGCGATCACGGCACGATCGGGGTCCTGCATGCGCGCGGATTGCCCGGCCCGGTCCACATCATGGAGCCGCCCTGGCGCGAGAACCGGCGAAACCGCTCCTGCATACCTGCCGGCACCTACGAGGTTGTGCCCCATGTCTCGCCCCGCTTTGGCCGCTGCCTGCTCGTGACGGGCGTTCCTGGCCGAAGCCACGTCCTTTTCCACTCCGGCAACGTCGGCGGTGACGTGGAAAAGGGTTTCCATACACACACGCACGGATGTCTCCTGCCCGGAATGCGCCGGGGCCGGATCGACGTCCGCGGACGCCGCCAGCGGGCGGTACTCGCCAGCCGCACCGCGATGCGGCACATCCTGGCATGGGCATCGCGCCCGTTCGAACTGGAGGTCGTGCCATGACCGAACTTCTCATTTCGCTCCTGACCGGAAGCGCCACCGGCGTGCTCGGGACTCTGCTGAGCGCTGGCCTCGGGTTCTTCCAGAAGCGGCAGGACCATCGCCAGGAGATCGAACTCCGCCGGCTCGACATCGAGCTCGCGCAGACGGAGGCCGAGGCTGCCGGAAGGATAGCGGCGATCGAGGCCGAGAGCGGCGAGCAGCAGGCTGCAATGGCCGCGCTCGAGGAATCCTACCGCGAGGCCGCGCGAAGATGGTCGCGCCCGGACGACGGCTGGCTCATGCAACTGGTCGACGCCATCCGGGGCCTGACACGGCCCGGTCTCACGCTGCTGTTCGTCGGGCTGACCGGCGCGATCTGGTTCACGCTCACACCCGACGATGCGGACATCCGCCAGCGGATCGTCATGACCGTACTCAGCCTGACGACGACCTGCGTCGTCTGGTGGTTCGGCGGGCGCATGGCCGACAAGGCGGCGCGGAGGCTGTCATGACGACGCTGCTGATCTGGTTCACTGTCGCATGAGCGAAATCGAGAGCTGGCTCGTCCGGGGCGGCATCACGGCCACGATCGCGGCACTGGCGGGACTGTTCATGCGCGTGCGCACGAACGAATCCAGGCTTTCGGTCGCCGAGGACAAGCTCAGGCGTTACGAGGCGACCGAAAAGGACGTAGTCGACATGAAGGTGCTGTCCGCCGAGATCAACACCAAGCTCGACTACCTGCCGCGGCACGACGACCTCCAGAAACTGCACGACCGGATCTCGAAGAACGGCGCCGCGACGGCGGAGGCCACGACGGCCGTTGCCACACTTTCGACCGAAGTTCGCGGCCTGCGCGAAGCGGTCGACCGGCTGCACAAGATTGAGGATGCAAGGAGCGGGAAATGACCTCAATCGCTGAACTTGTGCGGCGGGACGCGCGGCGCACCATACTGCAGGCGCTGGCCGACGACCTGGGCTACTCGCTCAACCACGAAATCCTGCGCACCGTGGTGGACCGGAGAACCGCGGTCACGCTGACCACCGCCGAGGTCAAGGAGCACCTCGCATGGCTCGAGGACCAGGGCGCGATCACGACGACCACGGTGGCGCCATTTGTGATTGCCAGGCTGACCGACTACGGCCTCGCGTTGGCTCATGGTGCCGAGGTGCTCGAAGGTGTCAGCCGCCCCCGGCCTGACCAGGTCTGATTCCATGGCACGAAAGACGCGGGGACGGATGAGCCGCATCGAACAGCTGCCCGCGGTCATCAAGGACCGTGTCGATTCGCTGCTGCGCGAGGGCGTGAGCCAGGCCGAGATCATCCGGCGGCTCGAGGTGCCGATGAGAGAAGCGGGGGAGCCTCCTCTCTCGCACGCCGGCCTCAACCGCTACGCGACCAAGATGGCGGAGGTCGGTGCGGAAATCCGCGAGTACCGCGCTATCGCCGAGGCGTGGCGCTCCAAGTTCGGCGAACAGCCGGTCAGCGACCTGGGACAGCTGACGGGCGAAGTCCTGTCGACACTGGCCTTCAAGGCGGCGCTCCGCGCAAGCGAGGCGAGCAATGACGACGACGAATCCGGCATCGACGTCGAGGCGATCGGCGCGCTCGCCCTGGCGCTGCAGCGCGTCGAGCGCGCGGCCGAGATCAGCACGAAACGCGAGAAGGAACTGCGCGAAGCCTATGCGCGCGAAACGGCTGCTGCCCAGGAGGAAGTCATCAAGGCTCGCGGCATCGACGCCTCGACCGCCGCCGAACTGCGCCGGGCGCTTTCGGAAGTCTGATGTACCACGACCTCAAGAGCGGGCCGTACGGCGATGGCCTCCCTCTCCTGCTCGACTACCAGTCCGCCTGGAACGCAGAGACGGCTCCGGTTGCGGTTTGCGAGAAAGGTCGCCGGATTGGGCTCAGCTGGGGCGATGCAGCAGAGCGCGTGATCCACGCGGCCGAAGGGCGGGGCAATGTCTACTATGTCTCATACGACAAGGACATGACCGAGGGTTACATCTCCGACTGCGCCGACTGGGCAAGGAAGTTCAATCACGCCTGCAGCGAGGTGCTCGAGGAGGTCGAACTGGTCGACGAGCGCGAGGTGAAGAAGTTCCGGATCGACTTTGAGTCGGGAAAGAGCATCGTCGCGCTTTCCAGCATGCCGCGCGGCATGCGCTCCAAGGGCAGGCCGGGCGACATCGTCGTAGTTGACGAGGCAGCGTTCTGCGACAACCTCGAGGAGCTGATCAAGGCCGCGCTTGCGGTCAGGAACTGGGGCGGCAAGGTCCGGATCATCTCGACCCACAACGGAGATGAAAACCCGTTCAACGACCTGATCAACGATGTTCGTGCCGGCAAGCGAAACTTTGCGCTCCACCGGATCACAATCGATGACGCGCTCGCATGCGGCCTCGCGCGCCGGATCTGCACGGTGAAGGGCGATGACTGGAAAGACGGCTATGCTGCCCAATGGCGGGCCGAGATCTTTTCCGACTACCGTCACAGCGAAGACTCGGACGAGGAACTTCTCTGCATCCCGCGCCAGGGCGGCGGCGTCTGGCTCAGCCGCGTGCTGATCGAGAGCCGGATGATCGAGGCCCCGATCGTGCGTTTTCACGGCACGAAGGAGTTCAACGCCTGGCCGGAGCCGGCGCGCCGTGCCGAGATGCACGACTGGTGCGAAACCGAACTGGGCCCGCTGCTCCGGAAGCTGGACCCTGCCCGCCGGCACGTCATCGGCGGCGATTTCGCGCGCTCGGGCGACATGTCGTCCTACGCTCCGCTTGAGATTGGCGAGACGCTGCGCCGCATCTCGCCGTTCATCCTCGAGATGCGGAATACACCGCACCAGCAGCAGGTTCAGGCGGTCACCTACGTCTGCGACCGGCTGCCGAAATTCGGAGGCGGCGCCTTCGACGCGCGCGGCAACGGCTCGTTCCTGGCCGAGGCCATGGTTGACACTTACGGCTCGCGGATCGAGCCGGTCATGTCCACGGAGGCCTGGTACCGGGAACACATGCCGCCGTTCAAGGCGGCGTTCGAGGACGACAGGATCGCGGTACCGCGCAACGAGGACGTGCTCGAGGATCTCCGCGCCTTCCGCCTGGTCAGGGGCGTGCCGCGGCTCCCTGAAGGCAAGACCGACACGAAGGGAGAGAGGCACGGCGATTCCGGCATGGCGCTAGCGCTCTCCTGGTACGCGAGCGAACACTGCGGCGGGGAAATCGGCGGCCTGGCCGGCGAGCCGCTGCGATCATCCGGATTCGATCGCCGAGGCCTCGCGGATCGTGATCTCGAGCCTGACTACGAGCTCGGGGTCATTCCGATGGCAAGCTCGGCATTGGGAGGGTTCTGATGCTGAAACGACTGACCTCGATGTTCCGCGGACGACGGAGGATGACCGGCGAGGTGGCGGGGTCGAGCATACGCGACATGCTGGCGCCCTATATCGGCGAGTTGCCGCTCAATCCGGACGCGCCCGCGCGTGACGCGCAGCACGGCCTCGAGCAGGCCAGCCAGTTGCAGATCTACCGCCAGACGCTCCGGGACGAGCGTTGCGCGGCCGCGCTGGACCAGCGTCTGAACGCCGCGATATCGACACCCTGGGAGGTCGAGCCGGGCGGCGATGCCGACGTGGACAGGCAGGCCGCCGAGGACCTGTCCGAGCAGCTGGGCGCGCTCGATTTTCCGCGGATCAGTCGCCAGCTGCTGCACGGGGTCTGGTACGGCTGGGCCGTGGGCGAGGCGATCTGGGAGCGTGACGGCGGCCGTGTGCGTCTTGCCGACCTGGCGATCCGATCCCCGGACCGGTTCTGGTGGTCCGTCGACGGCCGGCTGTTGCTGCGAACGTACAATCACCCGGAGGGCGAGCCGGTGCCGGACAGGAAATTCGTGGTCCTGGCGCGGCCGGGAGAGCACAACGACCTGCCTTGGGCGCCGGGCCTCGCGCGCTGGTGTTACTGGCCGGTGTGGATGAAGCGTCACGGGATGCAGTTCTGGTCGGTCGCGCTCGAGCGTTTCGGCACGCCAATCATGATCGGCAAGTTTCACCCGAGAGCGTCGGATCCGGAGCAGAGAAAGTTCCTCGCGATCGTGCAGTCGATCGCCGCCGGTACCGGTGGTGTGATACGGGAAGACCAGGTCATCGAACCGCTGCAGTCCAGTTCGCGCACGGGCGACAGTTTCGAGCAGTTCTGCCGCTACTGCGACCAGCTGGTCACCACCACGATCCTCGGCCAGTCGTCGACCACCGACCAGGGTCCGTGGCGCGGCACTGCCGAGGTTCAACGGACGATCCGGGACGAGACGGTTGCGGCCGACGCACGGTTGCTCGACGGCGCCCTGAACACCACGGTGGCGACCTGGCTGACCGAGTGGAATCATCCGGGCGCGGCGACGCCGATGATCCGGCACGATGCCGATCCGGCCGACGATCTCGACGCCCGCGCGAAACGCGAGCAGATCATCTCGCAGACGACCGGATGGCGCCCGACGATGGAACACGTCACCGACGTGTTCGGCGGGGAATGGGAGGAAAGACCCACGACCGAAAACGCGCCACCGGGCGACGGGGATCAGGAGGATGACGATGCCGGGCTCGCCGATCCCCCTTTTCCGGTGCCGGCGGGCATCACCACGCATTGGCCGAGACGGAGGAGGACGACAGTCCGGTCTCTGAACTGACCGCGCGCCTTGGTCGCACGCTGGGCCCGATCGTCGACGGGTGGTGGGAGCGCATCGGGCAGGACCAAGGCCGGGCCGCGTCGCTCGAGACATTCCGCGATCATCTCGCTGACCTCAACGCCTGGACTCGGTCGCCGCGGGCAGCAACTCCGGATGTTGCCGATGCCGTGGACGCGCTCGGGTTGGCGTTGACCGCCGCTGAACTCGCAGGACGCCACGACGTGGTGGAGTCGCCAGTCGAACTGGCCGCGTCGCTCGAGCACGCGCAACTGCCGTTCCAGGAGCAGGTCGACTTCTTCCGGGGCAAGCTCAACCTGACGACGCAGGCGTGGACAGATATCTGGCACGACCAGCACGACCGCGCCTTCGTCGTGGCCGGCGCTGCGCACGCGGACCTGGTCGAGGATCTCCGCCAGGCGGTGGACGGCGCAATAGCGGATGGCACGACGCTCCGGAAGTTCCGCAGGAATTTCGATTCGATCGTCGCGAAACACGGCTGGAGCTACAAGGGCGGACGCAACTGGCGGACGCAGGTGATCTTCGGAACCAACTTGCGCACGTCGTATGCGGCGGGCCGGTACCGGCAGATGAAGGAGATCGCCGATCGCCGCCCGTACTGGCGCTATCGCCACAGCCACGCCTCGGAGGATCCGCGGGAGCAGCACCTCGCCTGGGACGGCATGATCCTGATGCACGACGATCCGTGGTGGGACACGCACTATCCGCCGAATGGCTGGGGATGCAAATGCTACATCGAAGCGTTGAACCGGCGTGATCTCGAGCGCTTGGGCAAGTCCGGGCCGGACACGGCGCCCTCAATCAGGACGCGCACCGTTACCGTGGGCGCAAACGGGCCGAGCCCC
This sequence comes from Paracoccaceae bacterium, assembly GCA_965242975.1. Lineage (GTDB taxonomy): Bacteria > Pseudomonadota > Alphaproteobacteria > Rhodobacterales > Rhodobacteraceae > JAPPHA01. The sequence goes on from CBDETS010000007.1 coordinate 213,976, forward strand.
CGCACGGTCGAGGTGCCGGTAGGAGTCGATCCCGGCTGGGCTTACGCGCCGGGACAGTCGGCATACCGCGCCGCAGAATTCGATCCATGGGCGATCGCCGAGATGTCGCGGACTGACGTTACGACGCGCCAGGTCAGCGGGCAGGCCGGCAACAATTCCGGGGGCCTCTTCGCTGGATCAGATGGGATCCGGCGCTATGTGAAGTTCTACGACGATCCCGTGCAGTCCTACGGAGAAGCAGTTGCCAACCGCGCCTATCGCGAACTCGGTATCGACGCGCCGGAATCCGTGCTCGTGCGCGATGGCGACGCGGTTGTCGGCGTCGCGAACGAGATCATCGACCACACGGGAACGCTGGGCGCCGTTCGAAGGCTGCCCAAAGGCCGTTCAAAGGAAGTCCTGAAGGGCTTTACAGCCGATGTCTGGCTCGCGAACTGGGACGCCGTCGGCCTCGGTCTCGACAATATCGTCGTGACCAGGGCGGCGCGGAATTCGATCGCCCGCATCGACCAGGGCGGTGCGCTCCTCATGCGCGCGCGGCAGGGGCGCAAGCCGGCGGAACACCTCGATCGCATCAGCGAATGGGACGGTTTCGCCGATTCCGGGCGCAACCCGGCCTACGCGCAGGTGTTCACGGCGGCAGGCGTAGGATCGGCCGACGAACTCGGGCAGGGGGCGATCAGGCAGCTGGACGCGGTCAAGGCGCTCGGCCGGCGCACGAACGGTTTTTGGCAACTTGCGCCCGGCGTCGCCGGGATACCGACCGCCGACCGCGACGCGATCCGCACGCTGCTGGCCCGAAGGGCAGCGCTGCTCGAGAGCGAGATCAGGCCGCGGGTTCTCGCAGCCATGCGCGAGGCGAGGAACACGCCCGCGTACCAGGCGCGAACGAAGACCGCGATGGGCGCCTGGTACGCCGAAGCGCTGGCCGGCGGCGAGCGCAAGATCAGGGCCGGGGCGCCAAGGCGCAACCTGACGGATCCCGAATTGGCAACGACCTGGGCCTACACAACCGACAGGCAGGTCTGGAGCCATTACGAGAGGCTGAACAGGGAACTGCGCGAGGCGAGCGATGCCGGGCGCGATCCTTCGCGCAGGATCGCGGACTATGCCCGGACGCTCAACGATGCGCTCGACCGCCTGCCCGACGAACAGGGCACATTCTATCGCGGCGTCCAGCTCACCGCGGCCGAACAGGCAACCTACATACCGGGCAGCGAGTTCACCTGGGCGGGGTTTTCGTCATCGTCCGCAAGAAGGTCCGGAGCGTACAGCAGGAACACCCGATTCATCATTCGGGCGCGAAACGGAAAGGACATCCGGCGCTACTCGGCGGCGCCGAGCCAGGACGAGGTCTTGTTCAAGGCGGGGTCAAGGTTTAGAGTTATAGGCACACCCAGCCGGCAGGGCGGGTTATTGGTGATCGAGGTCGAGGAGGTCGACCAATGACGTTTGAGCGGCTTAACGCCGACGGCATCTGGACGAAAGAGACCGAAGAGGAGGCGCGCACGCGTATCCTTGCCGAATGCATCGACAGATACGGTGATGAGAAGGGCAGGGAGGCGTTCAAGGAGCGCTGGAGTGCGCTCACGACTCCGGTCACGCCCGAATCCGAACTGACCGAGGGCGAGAAGTACCTCATGGACAAGATGCAGTCCGAACAGGAGGTCCACGAAGCGTGGAAGCGTTCAGGCCGGACCCTCGACCTGTCCGGCGATCCGCTCGCGCCCGGGAATGACGACGACGAGTCGATACCTCTCGATGACCTGGTGCCGCAGGAATACGACGACGCCGGCGCCATCGCGGACCTCGATGCGCGCGAGGCGCAAGAGGCGGCCTGAAGAAGGCCGAGGACAGCATGAACTGGGTCGAAGCGCGCGGCAACTGCACCATTGCTACCACGTTCCAGGCGTTGCGAGAGCGCGTGCAATCTGATGTCCATGCGTTCAACAGCCTTGAGGAGGCGGACCGGGAGTGCGTCTTCGGTGACGAAGGCCGCGGACGGGACGCTTTCTGGGTGCGCCGCACGGGCGGGGGAACAGTGAGGTTCCAGGCAAATCACCGCCGCATTGTGGTGGCGGGTTGCGCAGAGGACGACGCTTTTTCCGTCACGCTCCAGTGGGACGATGACGCTAACACCTGCCGCCTGCTTGTCGACGACGAGTCGCTCGAGTTGTGGCAGATCAGTAGGAAGGCGCTTTCGCCGTTCTTCTTCGACTGACCCCCAGCAGTTAGAAGCAGCTACCATGATGGCCGGTGCAACTCTCAGACTTGATCTCGTTGGCCTGGACGATGCCGGCAGGCGGCTCAGCGAACTCGCGGCAGCAGGCCAGGACCTGACGCCAGTATTCCGGAATATCGGTGAATACCTCGTCCGCACGACCAAGGACCGGTTTCGCAACCAGGAAGATCCGACAGGCAAGCCGTGGGCGTCGCTCTCGGAGGACTACAAGGCTCGGAAGAAGCGCAACCGCGACAAGATCCTGACACTGGACGCTTTTCTGCGCGGCTCCATCACCTATCACGCCGCTCCTGCCCACCTCGATGTCGGCAGCCCGATGATCTATGCGGGCACCCACCAGTTCGGTGCGCCGAAGGGATCGTTCGGGACCACGTCGAAGGGTCGGCCCATCCCTTGGGGCGACATACCGGCCCGGCCGTTCCTCGGCCTCTCGGATGCAGACGTCGACCAGATCGGGCGCCTCGTAACCGATTACCTTGCGGAGTCGGTCTCCTGACAACGGTTTCCGGCTGCTTTAGACCGGGATTCGGATGAATCTGGGGAATCTCGGTAGATTCCTCACTAGATTCCTCAGAATCGGGTACATTTGGGGAATCCGGCGCCAACAATTCGATTCCCCTCGGAATCTGGGGAATCCGCCAACATCCCACCTTCAAACGAATAAGGCGTTGTTTTTCCGACCTTTCCGCCACATTCCACGTGATTCCGCGTGATTCCGGTGATTCCTCACCCGCGCCATCCTTTTCGACTCTCTACAATGGGCCATGTCTTCATGTCGCCACCGACGGCGTTTACGCTGTGCAGCGCGGGCGCGAAGATGTCGACCCAGTAGAGACGGTCGGACTTCGGGTCCCAGAGCGGACCTTCCCCCAACTGGCTCTTGTGTTCCACAAACACTTCTATGCGCAACATGTCCTGTCCTCACACAAGTTGCCAGTCCGGGGCATTCGGCCGTGTCCCTCTACCCGGAAAGCGACGCGAAGGTCGCTCTGTGTCCACCGACGGCGGTTCTGTCTCCGCGCGCGGCTTGGCACATCTCGAAGAACCTCATGCCCTGTCAACTTTCCATCGCAAGAATCAGGTCACTGGCCTTTTCGCCGATCATGATTGAGGCGGCGTTCGTGTTCGAACTGACCAAAGAGGGCATGATCGACGAATCGCAGACGCGCAATCCCTCCAACCCACGGACACGAAGCGTGGTATCGACAACTGAATCCGCGTCGCCGCCCATGCGGCAGGTACCGACCGGGTGATAGGCCGTGCGGCTGTGGGCGCGGATGAAATCGGCGATTTCGTCGTCCGTGTTCGCGGTTTCTGCCGGAAAATGTTCCAAGGCACCGACCGAGGCGAAGGCGGGTTGCCGGGAAATGTCGCGCATCAGTTTCACAGCCGCCACCGTCATTTTCAGATCGTCGGGCTCAGCAAGGTAGTTCGGGTCGATCAGTGGCGGCGCGGCCGGGTCCGCCGACGCGAGGCGGACGGTTCCGCGACTTTCAGGACGGACAAAGTAGCCGTTGAACATGCAGCCGGCTCCGGTGGGCGAGGCCGACGTACCCGGTTCGGTGCCTGAGGCTGGTTCGAAGTGCAGCTGGGTGTCCGGAGTGGGGGAGGCCTGGCCCACCGACCAGAAGGCACCGCCTTCGACGATGGTCGAGGTGACCGGGCCAGTACCGAAAAGCACGTATTGCAGCCCTGCCCAGAGCATCCGGTGCGGCGCCCTGTAATTGTCGAGACCGAGGCCGCGGTCGACAGAAAGAACGAGGTCGATGTCCAGATGATCCTGGAGGTTCAGGCCGACGCCGGGCAGGTCGGCAACGACATCGATGCCAAGCGCACGAAGGTCGTCAGCCGGACCGATCCCGGACAGCATCATGAGCTTGGGGGAGCCGATGGCCCCTGCTGCAACGATCACTTCGCGTGCGGCACGAATGGTCTCACGCCCCCCCCTGGTCACAAGTTCGACACCTGCAGCGCGACCGTTTTCGACGACAACCCCGGTGACAAGACGGTCGGTGCATACGCTGAGGCCCTTCCGGACACTGGCCGGGCGGAGATAACCGGTAGCCGTCGAGCACCGGCGCCCGCGCCAGGTATAGGTCTGGTAGACTCCAGCCCCGTCCTGCCGTGCGCCGTTGAAATCGGGAGTGTACGGGATTCCTGCCTGCTGGCATGCCCTGACAAAAACCAGCGTTAACGGATCGGGCGCCATGGTCGAAATGCCTTGGGGGCCTTCAGTACCATGGAATTCGTCCGCCAGAGTGTCATTCCGTTCCGACTTCCTGAAATTCGGCAGGACATCGGCAAATCCCCAACCCGTACATCCGAAGTCCTGAGCCCATCTGTCGTAGTCTTGTGGACAGCCGCGCGTGAAAACCTGGCCGTTCACGGAACTGCCGCCCCCGAGGACGCGGCCCTGGACGAACGGCATTTCACGATCATTCAGATTGGCCTGATGCACCGTGCGGTAGTTCCAGACCAGGTCGCTGTCGAGGAGCTTGAAGAGCCCGGCCGGGCGGTGGATGTTGGGGTTGGTATCGCGTGGCCCGGCCTCGATCAGGAGGACGGAGACGTCGTCCCGCGCGCTGAGACGGTTCGCCATGACACACCCAGACGTGCCGGCCCCCACAATGATGTAGTCGAATTCCCTCACCTGCGGGCACCTAATTCCGTTCCTGACAGCATCCGGCGATACAATTGTAATACGGTGCGTGATACAATACCTATTCGTCGCGGTTCTGCTGCGAAGAAGATTGCAGACGGGGGATTCATGCTGGTGATACCGGCCGGTAACGTAACCCATGCCTTTGCTGTTTCCAACCGGCGCGCGTGCGTCGTGACCGGCACGAACCGATGACCGGGACCAGCTTGCCTCTTCTCGAAATGAGGGGAATCACGAAGCATTTCGGTGCGATCACGGCGCTCGACCACGTTGACCTGCGGCTTTACCCGGGCGAAGTGCTGGGCGTCGTCGGGGACAACGGTGCCGGAAAATCGACACTGATGAAGGTCCTTTCGGGCCTTTATGCGGCGAATGTGGGGGATATTTCCTTTGACGGAAAATCGGTTCGCCTGGATTCGCCGCGGGACGCGCAGAACATCGGAATCGAGATGGTCTACCAGGACCTTGCCCTGGCCGGAAACCTCCCGGTGCACGAGAACATCTACCTGGGGCGGGAACCGGGACGCACCCGGTTCGGTTTCAAGATCGTCGACCGAAAGCTCTCTCGCAGGTTGGCGAAAGAGCACCTTGACCGGCTTCACATCAACGTCAAGTCGGTCGATCAGAAGGTCGAGGAATTGTCTGGAGGTCAGGCGCAGGCGGTCGCGATCGCGCGCGCAACGGCTTTCGATGCCCGCCTGGTCATCATGGACGAGCCAACGGCAGCATTGGCAATCAAGGAGGTTGGCAAGGTTCTGGACCTGATCAAGCGGCTCAGGGATCACGGAACCAGCGTCATTCTGATCAGCCACAGGATGGACGACGTCTTTTTCGTTTGCGACCGGGTCATGGCCCTTTTCCACGGTCGGAATTTCGAGGAATCCGAAATTATGAATACCAGCCGCAACGAGGTGATCGGCTGGATAATGGGTACCAAGGGACACACTGAGGCACTGGCGCATGACCGTCTCTGACGAAACGTTGCAGGACGAACTCGAAACTCCCGCCGCCCGCAGGATGCGACTTGTGGAGAAATACGGCGTTTTTGCCGTCGTCATCCTGATGATCGCCATCCTGTCGATTCTCGAGCCGGAAATCTTTCCGACGACGCAGAACCTGACCAACGTACTGCGCCAGGTGGCAATGAATGCGCTGCTGGCCCTGGGGCTCTACATCGTCATCATGACGGCGGGTATCGACCTGTCGGTTGGCTCGATCATGGCTCTGGCAACGATGCTCCTGGCCATGGCCGACACGGCCGGGCTGCCGTGGCCTCTGGCCTTGTTCATCGGGCCTATGGTCGGGATCGCCTGCGGTGCAGTCAACGGTCTGGGACTCACGGTGCTACGGCTGCCGCACCCGTTCATCATGACGCTCGGGACGCTCTACTCGATCCGGGGGATCACGAATCTTGTCTCCGGAGGCCGCCCCGTCTCCGGTGTCTCACCCGAGGTCCGTTTCCTCGGATCCGGTGAAATCCCGTTACCTTTTCTCGGTGAATTCGCGTCCTTTCCGGTCAGTGCGCTTGTACTTCTGGTCTGTTACGGCGGGGTGGCCTATTTCATTAACAAGGTCTCACTCGGGCGCCATATCGTTGCGGTAGGCGGAAATCCGCAAGCCGCGCGGGTCAGCGGCATCAATGTTGATCGGGTGCTTCTGATCGTCTATTGTCTTTCCGGTTTTTTCGCCGGTCTGGCCGCGCTCTTGATGGCGGGACGGACGGGCGCCGGCTTCCCCAATGCCGGCATCGGGGCCGAGCTTGATGCCATCGCTGCGGTGATCATCGGCGGGGCCAGTTTCTTTGGCGGACGGGGTACGGTTCTGGGTGTTTTCGCAGGAGTCCTGGTCATGGGACTTCTGCGCAATGGGCTGAACCTGATGGATGTGAGCGCCTTCTGGCAACAGACCATGATCGGAATGATCGTTGTCGGAGCGGTGTACGTGGATGTGCTGCGCAGGAGGGCCGGTGCGGCAACATGATGTCCGGGCGATTCCCGGAAAAGGTCCTGAAACCAAGACAAACTCAAGGGAGCAACACCATGATTGGGAAAAGGCTTACCAGTGCATTTGCGCTGCTCGCAATGGCCGCCGCCACCGGACCGGTGCTGGCGCAGGACAAGGTCGCATTGATCATGTCGGACATCGGCTCGGCGAACCCGTTCTGGGCCGCCGTGTCCCAGGGGGCCATCGACAAAGGCGCGGAACTTGGTGTGGACGTAGCCGCCGTCGGGCCGCCGGGCGGAGAGACGGACGTCGCTGGCCAGATCGCTCTGATCGAGGATCAGATTGCCAAGGGAGTCAAGGGCATTGCAATTGCTCCTGCCGACACCGCGGCAGTGATTCCGGCGCTGGAGCAGGCCCGGGCTCGGGGTGTGGCCGTTCTTTTCGTCGACAAGCGCGCTGACATGCCCGGCACATATATCGGTACCAACAACATCCCCGCGGCTACTCTCGGTGCTCAGCACATTTGTGACAACGTGCCGGCAGGAAGCGACGTGGCCATCCTTCAGGGGATCATCACCAGCACCACGGGGCAGCACCGCGCGCAGGGCGCGCGCGAGGGGCTGGAAGGCTGTGGACTGAACATCGTCGCCGAACAGCCTGCGGATTGGGACACCGCCAGGGCCGTCTCTGTAACGGAGAACATCCTGACCGCGAACCCGAACCTGATGGCCGTCTTCGCGTCCAACGACAACATGGCCCTCGGCGTTGTGGAAGCAGTACGAAACGCGCGTAAACTCGACGAAATCTTCATTGTCGGTTTTGACGGCAACCCCAATGCGGCCGAGGCGATTCTCGCGGGCGACCTGGAAGCGTCGGTAGCACAGCGGCCCTACAACATGGGTCAAATGGGGGTCGAATACGTTCTCAAGCTCGCAGCCGGCGAGGCGATTCCGGAAGAGATCGACACGGGAGCTGTTCTCGTGACGCCGGAAAACGCGGCCGACTTCAAATAGAGGCGCCTCATTTCGAACGGCCGGGGCGCATTCGGCGCCCCGGCCTCGGCATGCGGAGCACCAGGCGACGGTGCCCCGACCGGGTCAAACGGTGGGTTGGCGCATCCGACGTGACGGACGACCTTAAACTTCGATCACTTTGAAACGGGACCGGTCGGGCAGGAAAGTCCGGAACATTCTCCGGTTTGAGTCGCGTCGGTGGAAACCAGGGTACCATCCCGTATTCCGGAACAACATCCCGAATGATCGGGTGCTCGAATCACCGACGGACTTGTTCTGCAGGAACTGCTCATTGTCTTGAATGCACGCTGCCCTCGTTTCCTGGGAAACCTGTTCCCGCGCATGCTGGGTGCTGCACCAGTGACCGCCTCTTTTCCGTGAGACCGAACACATGTGCGGGATGCTCAACCCTGCATCGCCGCGCAAAACTCGCAATCGGCCGCCAACCTGACCGCAGATCAGCAGGCACTTGCGCGAACAGGTTCGTGTGCCTATCGCTTCAACCCCGGTCAGCGCAGGAGTTGAGGAATTCGTCAGATGTCTTTCAGATCATCGTGAATATGCAGGTCGATCAAATTTATCGTGGTCCTGAAAGTGGGAATTTTGACCGCCTTGTCTGTGACCGGGTATTCTGACAATGGCTCCGTGGAAACCTTCGAGGAGTGGACTCGAGCCATGTGGAATCCGAAACGGCGTTGCTCGCGTGTCCGATGCGGGCAAAGGCATCATCTCGATAACTGCGCGACGGTCCAGGAATGACGACACACACGTTTCAATGCATTGACGGTCACACATGCGGGAATCCGGTCCGCGTCGTCTCAGGCGGTGCTCCGATTCTTGACGGCGCGACAATGCTTGAGAAGCGCGCCCATTTCCTTTCCGAATTCGACTGGATTCGGCGAAGCCTGATGTTCGAACCCCGCGGCCACGACCAGATGTCGGGCTCGATCCTTTATCCTCCGACACGAGACGATTGCGACGTTGCGATCCTGTTCATCGAAACCTCGGGTTGCTTGCCCATGTGCGGGCACGGAACGATCGGTACGGTCACGATCGCAATTGAGCACGGCTTGATCCGACCGAGGCGTCCCGGGAAAGTCGTGCTGGACACCCCGGCAGGGGTCGTCGTCGCGCGGTACCGGCAGGAGGGCCGGTTCGTCGAAGAAGTCCGGCTGACCAATGTTCCGTCATTCCTGTTTCGCTCGGGGTTGGTGGCGCGGTGCGAGTCCCTGGGCAAACTCAAGGTCGATGTCGCATATGGCGGGAATTTCTACGCGATCGTCGAGAGGCAGGAGAACTATCGCGACTTTGCGGACCACCGCGCACTCGATTTGGTTACGTGGAGTCCCGGAATCAGGGAGGAGTTGAACGCGCGTTACGAGTTCATCCATCCGGAGACACCCGGAATTTCCGGGTTAAGCCACGTGATGTGGACGGGCGCGCCAAGGGATTCCAGCGCAATGGCCCGGAATGCGGTGTTTTATGGTGACAAGGCAATCGACCGTTCTCCGTGCGGGACCGGGACGTCGGCACGGATGGCGCAATTGACAGAGGCTGGCCGGTTGGGTGTTGGTGACGAATTCGTGCACGAGTCGATCATCGGATCCCTGTTTGTCGGGCGAGTCGAACGCATGACCAGGGTTGGAAGTTACGACGCCATTGTCCCGTCGATCAGCGGGTGGGCGCGCGTAACCGGGTTCAACACGATCTTTGTCGATGAACGGGATCCGTTTGCCTGCGGATTCGTCGTGACCTGATTGTGGCGTGTACGAACCTGTGATGACGTTCCGGTTCATGGCGACATGACGAACGATACTTGCCAGCCGGTTGGAATCGACTCGGGTACGCCTTCTGAATGTGGGCAACACAAGGCCGGGCGAGTCCATGTCCCGGATTACGGATGTTCCAGCTGACCCCGGAATGCCCGGGTGACGTTTGGGAGGTCGAATACCTCCTCGACCTTGCGTTTGGGCAGGGACGCAGGTCACTCAGTTCATATCGCTTGCGGGAAAACGTCGATCCGGTCCCGGAACTCTGTTTCGTCGCACGAGACGATGCCGGGGTCGTTTCAGGAGCAATTCGATACTGGCCAATCACGATTGGCCGGGAACGGTTCGATTCTTTGCTTCTGGGACCGATCGCCGTTCACCCGATCTTGCAGGGAGAAGGACTTGGTTCGCTGCTCATCCGCCACAGCCTGAGAATTGCCGCGGTCGCGGGGTGGGAACGGGTCGTGCTGATCGGCGACGAGTCATATTATGGCCGTTTCGGGTTCACCAAGATCGACCGCCTTGAGTTTCCTTCTCCAACTGATCCGGCTAGGATTCTCGCAATGCCTCTCGTATCCGGGGCGCTTGACGGGGTCTCGGGAACCGTGCGGGCAGCGAAACAGATGAGGAACTGACCGGGGTCTTCCCGGCATGTCGATCTGGTCTGCTCAGCCTTGGTGCAACCGTCGCTCGGAACTGTTCTCGCTACCGACGCGCCCAGAATCGCGGCATATTGTTTCCGCGTTCGCCCCAAGCTCGAGAAATGCCAGATGTCATTCTGCCCCGGTCGAGGCAACGCGTGGCAAATGATGGGCAAGGAAGAGATCAGGGCAACCGCTTTGGTGCACCCCTGTTCGGCCACCGCGCTGAGAGAGCTGCCAGGTCGCGGCCAATCGCCTGCTCTGGCGGGCCTCGTCCGCAAGTCCGGCCTCGACCTTGATCCGAACGCAACCGGATACGTTGGAGCGGTTTTTGACCAAGCCTCTTCACAATTCAAGCGCCGTGTGCATCGCCACAAACATTTCGACAGACAAGACTGCACGATGCGGAAAGTCCCGCTTGGCGTGTACGCATTGCAGACGGTCTCCGTGGTGACAGCAGTTCGGGTGGGCGTGTACGGCAGATGTGGTCGTCCTGAGAGGAACGTCACCATTCACGCGGCGCCTCCATTTGGTCATTGGCTGCTTTCGCATGCATTTCACATCAGTTATTCGCCACATTCATGGCAATTCGGGAATTCGATCGCCCCGAATCCCCAACCATCAAGGCTTCTGACAGGATCCGGCCCCGTCAAAGCTGCACTGCATACTCCGTGCTTCGGATGTACTCAAACCGACCCATGGTAAACGCCGAGGGAGCCTCACCGTTAATGCACTGTATTGCACGAGGTCTGACCATCTCCGGCTGTGGGTACAATGCAAGAAGTCATGGCGGTTCGCCGCGTTTCCCTACTCTTGTGCCGGCCTGGATGTCGACTCGGTCCTGGCGTGAATTCGCAATGGCGATTCTGCCGTCCCGTTGGCGGCGGTACCGGTCGCGACACCCGGCGCCGACGGAAGCGGGCCGCCTGTTGGGCTTGAGGGTTTTCGGGGCGAAAATGGGACCAGTTGGTCGTTGCGCGCCCTGTTCCGGGTACGTCGACTCCTTCAGATTTGTCGATGTGCGGTGCAGCGGGTGGCGCAGGGTGCACGTCGGACCACGTGGCCGTCACGACCTGGGCAAATCGTTTTCGTTTCTGGCCGGTGGTGCGTCCGGGAACTGTGCTTGAAGCAATTCGGCAAGAGCGGCACCGATTCCTGCTGCCCCCTCGCTATCGATATGAAACCCGTCCGCCTCGCTACAGACGGCATGTTTCCCGCCATTTACATATCCGACGCCAAGTGCTGTTGCGACCTTTTCGATCTGATCCGCAAGCTGTTGCGACTTTTCGTAACCACCCTCGAAAACGCACTCCCAATCCCGAAGGTCGGAACGGATCTCGGGCGGAGAGACGAGGACAATATACGGAACCTCGGCAGAAGATCGAAAGGCATCTTCCCTGACTTCCTGAACCAGGGCCGCAAGCCCGAGGGCAATTTCCGAGACGTTCTTCTGAAATCTAGCCTTGAGGTCATTGGTCCCAAGCATAATGATGACGGCATCGAGCGGCTTGTGGCTTTCGAGGCATGGCCGAAGGTAGCGGCGACCGTTCAGATGCGCTCCTTCTACAGGATCGTCGCTGATGGTCGTTCGGCCCGGCAAGCCCTCTTCAATGACGCGCCAGTCGGATTTGAGCGCATGTTTTAGCACGCCCGGCCACCGGGCATTCCAGGCGTACCTTGTACCAGGGGGTTGTCCCGGGATGACGCCGTAGGTGTTCGAGTCGCCAAAACAAAGTACTGAGCGCATTCGGAATTCTCCAATTCAATGACTACTTCGCTTTGTTCCTTGCCCAGGTCCGGTTCCCCGGTCGGGCTGTCATCCCTGTTCTCTGGTGCATTTCCCGAACGGAAACGTGAGTGACTCAACCTTTCACGACGTACACGACGATCGGAATCATGAGCAAATGGTAAATGAATGGACGGTCAATGAAACCGAATACGTGCTTCCGGCAGGCTCCGAACGCTGACCGGTAGATGTCCTTTCGATCTCGTGACACCCTTGTTGACACGCCGACGGGCTGTTCAGGTCGCCCGTTCCAGCAGAAAGGCCGGATGTCGTCGGCTTTACGACTGGTGATGCAGGCTTTGCCATTGGCGAGTTACGCACACAGCGTGTTGAAGATCGGGTGCCTCGGCGGCATCGGTGGGTACCACCTGGCAAGGGGACGCACCGCCGTACTTTTCAGGCCTGCAACGTCCTCCCGGACCACATGGATCGGAGAACTCGGTCGCGCGTTCGCTCTCACGGAGTCAACCTTGGACGCAACGCACGGGAATCCCGCGTCGCTGGATTGGATTTCGGTTGCCCGGCAACCGTGTTGGTCAGCGCTGCTGCGTTTCCATCCACTGCGTGACGGCCGGGCGGACGGTCTGATCGCCGCGCTGCCGTGCTTCATGGATGACCTCGCTCAATTCACCAAAGTTCAGTTGTCGAATCAGGTGTTTGACCGGGCCGATTGACGCGGGGCGCATCGACAGGCACCGGATCCCCATCGCAGCGATACACGCCGCTTCGACCGGGCGACCCGCATCCTCACCACAGAAACTGACCGGTGTTCCGAGCGAATTGCACCGGTTGGCGATCTGTTCGATGAAACTCAGAAAACTGACATTCAGCGTATCATACCTTCTGCGTACCCGCTCGTTCTGGCGATCCGCGGCAAAAAAGAACTGTTTCAGGTCATTTCCCCCGATCGAGATGAAATCCGTCAATTTGAAGAACCGGTCCGGAGCGAAAGCCAGACTGGGGGTTTCGAGCATCGCCCCAACCTCGATCTCAGAAGGAACTACATGGCCACGCGTCTCTTCCCTGCGGATTTCGTCCATCACCAGTTGGCGCGCATCCCGGTACTCCTCGAACTGGGCGATCATCGGAAACATCACCCTGAGCGGTCTGCCCTTTGCGGCCCTGATGAATGCCTGAATCTGCATGCGCATGACGCCCTTCCGTTCGAGCGCGATGCGTATGGCACGCCAGCCCATGGCGGGGTTGGGTTCGTCCGACGCGTTCCAGTAGGGAAGCACCTTGTCCGATCCGATGTCGACCGTCCGAAAGGTGACGGGCAGGTTTCGTGCCGAATCCATGATGTGGCTGTACAGATCAGCAAGTTCCCCCCGCTTCGGCATCGCATTTCGAATCAGGAACTGGAGTTCGGTCCGAAACAGCCCGACACCCTCCGCACCCGACGGAACCAGACTCGGAAGATCGACCATCAATCCAGCGTTCATGTGCATGGTCACACGAATGCCGTCCCGTGACATCGCCGGAAGCGTGCGCAAAGCGGCATATTCCTGCTGCGCTTCGGCCATCATCGCGATCTTGTCGTGAAACGCGCTCCGGACAGATTCTTCGGGGCGGAGATGGATCAGCCCCCGGTCCCCGTCGACCAGTATCGTGTCTCCGTTCATCGCCTCACGGGTGACGTTTTCCGCGTGGAGTATGACCGGAATTGCCCAAGCCCGGGCAATGATCGTTGCGTGAGAACCCACCGATCCCTCTTCAAGGACGATACCCCGAAGGGACTTTCCGTAGGTGAGGAGTTCACCTGGTCCGATGTTTCGCGCGACAAGAATCGCGTCGTCCGGCGCTGCCTCCGCTGAAGAGCCTTCCTGGTGGGTCAGCATGCGAAGAAGCTGGTTGGACAGATCGTCAAGATCGTGCAGACGATCGCGCAAGTTGGGATCAGGCGCACGCATCATCCTGATCCGGGTCGCGGACTGTTCCTTTTCCACGGCAACTTCGGCCGTGAGACCTCTGTCAATTCCTGCGACCAGACGGGAAACCCATCCACGGGAATTGGCGAACATCCGGTAGGCTTCCATGACTTCGCGCTGCTCGCCGCCTGCATCCTTCAGGTTCGTCGACAGGAGATCGTCGACCGACAGGCGCAACCGTTCGATCGCATCCAGGAGCCGGGCTTTTTCCGCATCCGGGTCATCCGTGACGGGGTTGGAAATCACGATCTGGGGCTCATGGCGGTACACGACGCCCTCGGACGCGCCTTCCTGGCCGCAAATGCCTTGGATCATGAGCGGTTGCGCGTGCGGCTTCGACATCGCGATGCCTTCGCCCGTGAACGCGCCGAGTTCCTGCATCTCGGCGATCACCATGGCGACGACTTCGAGCGCATAGATTTCGTCATCGGAGTAGAGTCTGGACTTGGTGTCCTGGACAACAAGAACGCCGAGGACCTCACCGAGACGCTGGATCGGAACTCCGAGGAAAGCTCGGAGTGCTTCTTCCTCGGTTTCCGGCATGTAACGGAAACCCCGCTCATTCGGCGCGTTTCCCGTGTTGATCGGGGCCGCTTCGCGGGCAATGCGCCCGACCAGACCTTCCCCGAACCGGAGCCGCGACTTGTGAACGGCTTCCGGATTCAGTCCCCTGGTCGCGCACAGCTCGAGCGTGTCACTGTCCCGACGCAAGTAGATCGAACAAACGTCGGTCCCCATGCCGGTCGCAATCAGTTCCGCGATGTGGTCAAGGCGTTCCTGTCCGTCGCCATCTTCGGCGAGCGTATTTCGCAGGTCCCGCAGCAGTGTACGGGAGTCGGAATCACGGAATTCGGCCATCAGCCTAACCTATGCCGCGGCTTCGAGTTCGAACGCGTCGTGAAGCGAACGAACCGCCAGTTCCATGTACTTTCGATCCACGAGTACGGAGATCTTGATTTCGGAAGTGGCGATGACCTTGATGTTTACATCTTCGCGCGCAAGGGCCGAAAACATTCGTCCGGCGACTCCGGCATATGATCGCATTCCGATCCCGACGACCGATACCTTGGCGACGTCTTTGTCGGTCACCAGTGCGCGATAGTTCAGTTCTCTGCGCTCCCCGATTTCCGACAAGGCCTTTTCGGCTGTTGCTACCTGGTCCATCGGGCAGGAAAACGTGATGTCCGTGCGCCCTTCCTCGGAAATGTTCTGGACGATCATATCCACATTGACACCAGCTTCAGCCAATGAGCCAAAGACAGCAGCCGCGATTCCCGGCCTGTCCGCAACCGAGACAATCGTGAGTTTTGCTTCATCGCGCGAGCATGCGATTCCGTTAACCACATTGCGTTCCATGATTCCCTCCTCGGCGCAGACGATCGTACCTTCCTCCGCAGTCGACTCTTCTCCAAAACTATTCAATACCCGAATGGGTACATTGTAACGCATGGCCAACTCTACGGACCGGGTGTGCAGAACCTTGGCGCCGAGAGATGCGAGTTCGAGCATTTCTTCATACGAAATCCGGTCAAGTTTGCGTGCCCTCCGGACAACTCTGGGGTCGGCGGTGTAAATTCCGTCGACGTCAGTATAAATGTCGCAACGCGCCGCATCGAAGGCAACTGCGAATGCGACCGCGGACGTGTCGGATCCTCCACGTCCGAGCGTCGTAACCCGGCCCTCGGGTGAAATCCCCTGAAATCCTGCAACGACCGCGACTTTCATGCCCGCGGCGAAACGGTCACGGAGATTGCGGGTCTCGATGGAGTCGATACGTGCCGCCCCGTGGGCCGAGTTGGTCACGACCGGGACCTGCCAGCCCAGCCAGCTGCGCGCCGGAACGTTCATTCGTTGCAGGGTGAGCGCCATGAGGCCAGATGTTACGATTTCTCCTGCTGATGTTACCGTGTCATATTCCCGTGCATCGTAGAATTGCGACGTTTTCTCGACCAGGTCGACGAGCCCGTCGGTCTGTCCCGCCATCGCGGAAACTATTGCAATTACGTCATTGCCACGTCCGACCTCTTCCTTGATCCTGGACGCTGCACGATTGATGCGGTCAACATCCGCAACCGATGTCCCGCCGAATTTTGTTACGAGGCATGGCATGCGGATATCCGATTTCTGGAGCTGCTGAATTCTTGCGTGACCCGAAGGGATGTCCGCATTGCCACGAAAGCAATGCGTGAAGCCGACTCCGAAACACGCCGTCCTCGCATCACCCGGTTTCTCGCCAGACCATCGAAGCGAAAGCTGATCCGTTCACAACCCTGTTTGGTGCCTGAACCTGACCGGGCCGATCAATTGACCCTTTCGCGAAACCAGGGCAACGGCAGAACGGGAATTCCGTCCTCCGCAAGTGACCGTGCTTCGTCAGGTTGTGCCTTCCCGTAAATCGATCGCTCCGGCGCGTCACCGTCGTGGATGGCACGCGCCTCTTCGGCAAAGCGTGTTCCGACATTCTCGGCATTCGTTTCGACGAACTTCCGAAGATCCTGGATCTTCTGTTCGAACGGGGAAACCGGTCCGGAAAGGGGTTGCGACTCCTTGCTGGCGGGCGGTGAAGACGGAGATTTCGGTGCCATGACCTTTGGCGCCATGATCGCCTTCTCGACTCCGGGACTCCCGCAGACCGAGCAGGTGACGAGCCCGGCCTCCCGGAGGCGGTCGAATGCCTTGGCCGATTCGAACCAACTGTCGAACTCGTGTCCGTCATCGCATTTCATCGTGTACAAGATCATGACAAATCTCTTCCCGGGAGCATCGCCCGGATGCGAACATCCCTGATTATATCGCGATCAACCGAATCCGAAAGCCCCAGACCCCAATAAATCAGCGTGTTCGCCGGTCTCGGCGCGCAGACATCGGTTGGAACGCAAGGGCGGCATGGGCGGCACAATAGGGTTTCCCGGGTTCGGACGAAAGCCCGCAGAACCAGAAGTCATCACCCGCCGGATCACCGACCGGCCATTTGCATGTCTTGTCAGTCAGCTCCATCAATCCGAGCCGGAGAGATTTCTTTTCCGCCGCGGCGACCAAGGCCAATGCCTCTTCACTCACTTCGTTTGGAGACGGTTGAGGCGGCAACGGCTGACCGGCAGGAATGATGTTCTTTCGCAACATGGTCGAAACCGAGACGCTTGTTGGTCCGGTCTCGGTTTCGGTATCGACACCCGGAACCGCTTCAGGTCTGGACTTTGCCTCCAAGTTGACCGGTGCAGGCTTCGAATCCAGCTTCGCTTTCTTCCGTGCTGCGTGCGTCGAAATCGTGGTCTCACGGGGCGGGTCGACGGTCGCCGGCTTCTCCGGCGTGGATCTCTTGCTCACTTTACGGTTGGAGTACCCCAGACGGTACACCTTGCCGATGACCGCGTTTCGTGTCGTACCTCCCAGCGTGTCGGCGATCTTGCCAGCGCTGTTGCCGTCGAGCCACATGGAAATCAGGGTTTTGACCCGATCCTCGGTCCAGTACTTCATCGTCATTTCCTTGTTTGTCCGCAAGGGGACCAGGATCATGCGCCCGCTGAAAACCCGTGGTACCGGCAATGTCGGTCGTTCGGTGGAGAGTACCGGCTGCAACGCCCGCAATACGTGGTGGGCGAATACGCCATGGTGGCGCCGGAAACAACCCCGCATGGTGCCGTCGAGTGACGACGACCGGCGAAGGAAGGACGGAATCGCAGGTTTGTTCCTGGCGCGCCCTGCGAATGCGTTGAGTCCGGCCAGGTTCAACGAAGCGCCGAGCCTGAAGCTACCGGCCGCTTTCCGGCGTGATGCAGGATTGACTCACGGTTCCGGTTCCGTATGACGCGGCTCGGAAGACGTGAACGAGGAAACGATCGCATGGCCCCAGCAATCCTGCCAACCTACGCCCGTGCTGATGTCGAATTCACGAGCGGCAAGGGCTCATGGCTGTTCGACCGCGACGGCGAACGATATCTGGACTTCGGGGCGGGAATCGCCGTCAATTGCCTGGGGCACGCCCATCCGGAGCTGGTGGAAGTCCTGAAGCGCCAGGCTGAAACCCTCTGGCACACGTCCAACCTCTATTGCATAGGAAACCAGGAGGAACTCGCGGACCGTCTGGTCGGGAAGACATTTGCGGATACGGTTTTCTTTACCAACTCCGGAACGGAATCCATGGAATGCGCCGTCAAGATGGCGCGGAAGCACTTTTCCGAGAACGGCGCGAATCCACGACACAAGATCATTACGTTTGAGGGCTCCTTTCACGGTCGCTCGCTCGGCATGATTTCCGCAGCCGGCGGCGAGAAACTGGTTGACGGATTCGGACCTTTGCTTCCCGGTTTCGTGCACGTTCCGTTCGGGGACATCGAGGCAGTCGAATCCGCCGCCGATGACGAGACCGCCGCGATCCTGATCGAGCCGATCCAGGGAGAAAGCGGGATCAAGCCAGTGCCGAAGGGATTCCTGCGGGAAGTGCGCGCACTTTGCGACCGGCGCGGCATTTTGCTCGTCCTTGACGAGATCCAGTGTGGTATGGGGCGGACCGGGAAACTGTTCGCTCACGAAGCCGAGGAAATCACTCCCGACATCATGGGTATCGCCAAGGGAATTGGCGGCGGATTTCCGCTCGGAGCGTGCCTTGCAACCGGTAGAGCCGCGGCCGGTATGGTTGTCGGGACGCATGGATCGACATTCGGAGGCAATCCGCTGGCATGTGCCGTCGGGACTAAGGTGGTGGACATCGTGAGCGACATCGGGTTCCTTGAGGGCGTACAGGAACGCGCCGCGGCGCTTCGCGCCCGGCTGGTCGAACTCGTGGACGCCCATGGCACGGTTTTCTCGGGTGTTCGCGGAGCTGGACTGATGCTCGGACTCGTGTGCAGAGCCCCGAATACGGACGTAATCGCCGCCGGGATCGCAAATGGGATCATTGCCATCCCGGCCGGGGACAACGTCGCCCGAGTCCTGCCACCACTCAACATCTCGCTCGCGGAAATCGAGGAGGGGGTGCATCGTCTCGGCTTGGCAGCACGATCCGTCGAGGCTCGGACGTGAAACACTTTCTGGACATCGACCAGCTTTCGGCCACTGATCTGGCAGGGATCATAAGACACGCTCGGTCAATGAAATCGGCGCGTCGGGGATGCACGCGGGGAACCCGCGATACCAGTCAACCACTCTCGGGCCAACTGGTTGCTCTGGTGTTCGAAAAGCCCTCAACCCGAACCCGGGTTTCATTTGATACGGGTGTTCGCCAGCTGGGTGGGGAGGTCATCACGCTTTCGGGTTCCGAAACCCAGCTCGGGCGCGGAGAGTCCATTGCGGATACTGCCCGGGTCCTGTCCCGCTACGTCGACATGATCGTCATTCGGACGCACCGTGAAGACAATCTCCTCGAATTGGCCGAGTATGCGACGGTTCCCGTGATCAACGGGCTGACCGACAGCACGCATCCGTGCCAGGTCTTGGGCGACGTCATGACGTTCGAAGAGCACCGGGGGCCGATCGCAAACCGTCATGTGGCGTGGTTCGGAGATGGCAACAACGTGTGTGCGTCGTTTCTGCAGGCCGCCGGCCAGTTCGGATTCAGTATGGCCCTCGCATGCCCGGATTCATGCAGACCAGAAACAAAATACGTTGATTACGCGCGGTCCAGGGGTGCCACGGTCAGAACGGTCGCGGACCCGCTGGTCGCGGCGGCGGGAGCCGAACTCATTGTAACCGACGCCTGGCTGTCGATGCACGATACCGATCGCGATCGTGACGAAAGGCGAAAGCTTCTGGGCGAGTTCCAGGTCAATGATCACGTAATGGCGGCAGCGGCCGAGAACGCGGTTTTCATGCATTGCCTTCCGGCCTACCGGGGCGAAGAAGTCACGTCCGCCGTGATCGAGAGCCCGAATTCGCTTGTGTTCGATGAGGCAGAAAACAGGTTGCATATCCAAAAGGCCATCATGCGGTACTGCCTCGAAGTCTGATCGGCGTTGCCTGCGTGGCATACAGTGCAATTGGCGCCATCCACGCCGGAACCGGGCACGCTGCCGCACCAGGCCCAGATCGGGAACCATTTTCCGTTACCCGGATTCCGTACCCGGACGCACGGGTCGGTATCGCCAGGGGAACCCCGTCGGAACCTGCTCCCGGTCACAATGTGTGCCCGGATCCTTGCCTCCGGCCGGTGGCGGAACGCCCGTGTGCGACCTACGGGTTCGCAGGGCGCACCTGGCACGTCGTGGTGTCAGCGGGTAGACGATTGGGCACGTCTGATCGACCTTTCTGCTTCGAGTCTTCGGCGATAACCGGTCTGGACAACTTCGACTGCCACCAGCACCGCGATGGAAAAATAGAAGGTCGTCTTCGACATCGGCAGAAGTTCATAACCGAAGATGCGAATCTGGAGACTTTCGTCGTGCATTGCGTGTGCGGCAGCCGGCCCGGCTTCGCCGATCAGGACGACGCCGACGATCAGCAGGATGAACAGGCCGAGGACCTCGTACATGCGGTTGCGCTCAAGGAATTCGGTGACCCGGTCGACCAGGACGAGCATTGCGATTCCGGACGCTGCAATCGCGATCGCGAGGGTCATGAACACCTTGGTTATGGCGATCGCGGAGAGGATCGAATCAAAGCTGAAAATCAGGTTCATGAACACGATCATCATGACGACCCGGGCGGCCGACTTGGCCGGTTTGCCGTTGTTCCCGCCGTCGAGATGCTCGACGGACAGCATGTGCGTGATTTCACGGACTGCCGTATACATGATGAAGACGCCGCCCAGGATGAACACGATGGTCGAGTAGTTGACGCCGCCCTCGATCACGCCCGGGAAGTCGAAAACAAAAAATGGCTCCCGGAACGCATCGATCAACGCGATCATGACGAACAGCAGGATGATCCTCAGCGCGACCGCAATGACGATTCCCCATAGTCTGACCGATCTCTGGTACACGGCAGGCGCGCGTTTCGATTCGATCGAAATGTAGAGCAAGTTGTCGAACCCCAGAACCGCCTGAAGGAAGATCAGCACGGCAAGATTCGCCAGATTTTCGACCGTCACGAATTCGGTCATCAAGGTTCCTCCAATTGTCGAGACGGCATTGCGGTCCGCCCGCCACGACCCGGGCATACCGTCCGCACAGTCGGCAATTTGCGGTCCCGTCCATTCTCGACCAGGTCGGGAAACACGTCGAAAAAGACTTTGCTTGAAACCTGCCTGACGTTACCGGATGCCAGCCGTCCAAGTTGAAATGGCCCAAATGATACGCGAATCAACCTGCTGACCGTCAAACCGATCGCGGAAAACGCGCGGCGGATTTCCCGGTTCCTGCCTTCCATGAGTTGGACGTTCAACCAGCAATTTGCTGAATTCTGTCTCTCGAGGTGGACCGTCATGGGCCGGAATCGCTCGGTACCGATCCGGATTCCGCGCCGGAGCCGGTCGAGGGCAGCCGCGGAAGGACGGCCTCTTGCCCGGACCCGGTAGCCCCGGGGGAATCCGTTTGATGGCAACTCAAGGCGACGCTTGAGTCCCCCGTCATTTGTCAGCAACAGCAAGCCCTCCGAGTTCAGGTCCAGCCGACCGACGGTCAGGACGCGCGGCATCTCGGGAGGAAAGAGGTCAAAGACGTTCGGCCGCCCCTTTTCGTCCGACGTTGTCGTCACGAATCCGGCCGGCTTGTGAAAACGCCAGAGCATTGGCGGCTCGGGGGCCGCGACACATTTGCCGTCAATCCTGATGTCATCTTCGGTAGACACCCTGCGATGGAGGGATGTCAGAACCTGCCCGTTGACCTTGACCCGGCCTTCTTCGATCATCTTTTCGGCGTTGCGCCTTGACGTCACGCCAGCCCGGGCGAGAAACCGTGCGATCCGAACCGGTTCGTCGGACACGCGTCACCTCCGGTCATGACGCGAAAGCCATGCATGCCCGTTGAACGGCCGGCATTTTCGGTCGCACCCTGTCATTCGAGCTGGCCCTCAAAACGGATTCGGTTGTTCGCGACCGGCACTTTAGGCATGGATGGCGACTGAGGCAAATTGTATGAGTGCGGCAGTTCCGGAAGCAGTTCCTGCGAGAGCGTTCGCGAGTCCAACCTTCGAAGTCCGTGAGACCGGACCGCAGACAGCATGCGCGTAACGCACACAACGAGGTCACATCCGAGCCGAGAATGAGCGGATTCGTCAGCTTTATGGAATTGGCGTTGGTCCAGGCCAGCGAAGCAGCCGACAGGGGGGAGGTCCCGGTCGGAGCAGTGATCGTCGGGCCGCGCAACACCGTACTTGCCGTTGCCGGCAACCGCAGCCGCGAACTCAACGATGCAACCGCGCATGCCGAGATTCTGGCGATTCGCCAGGCTTGCCGCTCAACCGGTTCGTACCGCCTCGACGGAACGAGCATGTATGTGACCCTCGAACCGTGTGCCATGTGCGCCGGTGCCATTTCACTCAGCCGTGTGTCGCGGCTGTATTTCGGCGCGGAAGACCCGAAGTCCGGCGGGGTCGAAAACGGCGCCCGGGTCTTCAGCCATCCCCAATGCCACCACAGGCCGGAAGTGTACGGAGGAATTGGCGCTGCGGCTTCGGAATCCCTGCTTGACGCGTTCTTCCGTGCGCGTCGGTGCGTCCCCGTGACGCCGTAATCACGCCGGTTGGGCTCGAATGCCGGAAACGGGACATGTCCGTGCCCGTTGTCCGGTGTGGGGAGGTCGAAGGGAGGCACCTGGTCCCGAAATCCGGTGACGCTGTACCCCAGACCCGGACCGCGCATTGTCGGAACACCGCGATGCGGTGGTCATGTTGCCAATCATATGGCGACAGAGTAAATGGCCCGAAGGTCTTGACGGATTATCCAGCATGTCAATCGACAGAAACGTCTCGCGGCGGGTCGCCCATTTGGCGAGGATCGCCGTTCCCGAAACGGAGCTTGACAGCCTGTCGGGCGAACTGAACAAGATCCTCGCCTTCATGGACATGCTAGGTGAAGCGGACATAGAGAACGTTCCCGCGATGACGTCGGTCACCCCCA
The DNA here is from genome assembly GCA_965242975.1 of Paracoccaceae bacterium. Taxonomy (GTDB): domain Bacteria; phylum Pseudomonadota; class Alphaproteobacteria; order Rhodobacterales; family Rhodobacteraceae; genus JAPPHA01. The sequence continues at coordinate 236,950 of CBDETS010000007.1, forward strand.
TGGAACTCAGGCGGCGCAGGGACGAGGTCACGGACGGAAACTACTCCGCAAAGATCGTGTCCAATGCGCCTGAGACCCGCGAGGGATTCTTCGTCGTCCCCAAGGTTGTCGAATAGGCAATGAGCATGCTGGCAAAACTGACGATCGCGCGCGCCCGTGATCTTCTTAGAGCCAGGGATGTGACAGCCGAAGACCTGGCCCGATCATGCATCGATGCGATCGAATCCGCATCGCCGCTCAACGCATTTTGTGTGGCCACGCCCGATCTGGCGATGGAAATGGCACGGGAAGCGGACCGTCGTGTTGCGACCGGAAACGCCCCGAAGCTCTGTGGAATTCCCGTCGGAGTCAAGGATGTGTTCTGTACCCGCGGTGTCTCGACACAGGCGGCGTCCCGTATACTGGACGGGTTCGTCCCCCAGTACGAGAGTTTCGTCACGGACCGGCTGTGGAAGGCTGGCGCCGTTATGGTCGGCAAGACCAACATGGACGAATTTGCAATGGGATCGTCGAATCAGAATTCGGTTTACGGGCCGGCCGTTAGTCCGTGGCGTCGGCGGGGGTCGAAAGCGCGCCTCACGCCTGGAGGGTCCTCGGGTGGGTCGGCGGCAGCCGTCGCGGCGGACCTGTGTCTTGCGGCAACGGGTACCGATACGGGAGGTTCGATCCGGCAACCGGCTGCACTGTCCGGAATCACCGGGCTGAAGCCAACGTATGGGCGTTGCTCACGCTGGGGCATCGTCGCGTTCGCTTCGTCACTCGACCAGGCGGGGCCGCTGACCAAGTCCGTCCGGGACGCAGCGATCATGCTGGAAGCGATGGCAGGTCACGATCCGATGGACAGCACGTCGACCGAGATCCCGACCCCTGATTTCGAGTCCTGTTTGACCGGGGACGTTCGCGGACGGACCATCGGTATTCCCGCGGAATACCGCCTCGACGGCATGCCGGACGAGATCGGGAGACTGTGGGAGGCGGGCGCCGACATGCTGCGGGATGCCGGCGCGAAGGTCATCAGTGTTACGCTTCCCCATACGCGATTCGCGCTGCCGGCATACTACGTCATCGCACCGGCCGAGGCTTCGTCAAATCTGGCCCGGTATGACGGGGTCAAGTACGGGTACCGCGCTCAGATCGAACCTGACGACAGCATCGTCGACATGTATGCACGGACGCGGGCCGAGGGATTCGGCCCCGAAGTCAGGCGGCGCATCCTGATCGGCACCTATGTCCTTTCCGCGGGGTTCTACGATGCCTACTACAAGCGCGCCCAAAAGGTGCGGACGCTCATCCGCAGGGACTTCCAGGCGGTATTCGATGCAGGCGTTGACGCGATTCTGACGCCGACCACGCCATCGGCAGCGTTCGGTTTAGGCGAAATACCCGAGGATGATCCCGTAAAGATGTATCTGAACGATGTTTTTACCGTAACCGTCAATCTGGCCGGATTGCCGGGGATATCGATTCCCGCCGGCCTTGATGATGACGGACTTCCTCTTGGCCTGCAGTTGATCGGCCGACCGTGGGAGGAGGCGGAATTGCTTAATGTTGCGTACACGCTTGAACAGGCCGCGGCATTTGATGCCGTTCCGGAACGCTGGTGGTAACCGGCGAATGGCCAGATGGCCAACAGGCTCCCGGCCATGACGAGTCCCGCCGATGGACTGACACACCCGTCGCCGAACTTCGGACCGAGACGCCACCGGGGCCCGCCTTCGATGGTTGTTCTGCACTACACGGGCATGCCCAGTACCGAGGCGGCCCTTGAACGGCTCCGGGACCCGACACGGGAAGTCTCATGTCACTACCTGATCGCGGAAAACGGCGAGATGTTCCGCCTTGTTTCGGACGACATGCGGGCGTGGCACGCGGGCAGGGGTTCCTGGAACGGCAGTACGGACATCAATTCGCTGTCGATCGGAATCGAACTTGCCAATCCCGGGCCTGATGACGGGTTTCCTCCTTTTCCCGAACCACAGATGGCCCGGCTCGAAGATGTTCTGGGCAAGGTCTTGGAACAGTGGAACATTCACCCGGCGCGGGTAATCGGTCATTCCGACATGGCGCCAGGGCGCAAGATCGACCCGGGTCCCGCCTTCGACTGGAAACGTCTGGCGATGTCCGGCCTGTCCGTGTGGATGGACGAGTCGGAATACCGGAAGGACGGAAATCGACCCCGTTCGTCCCCAGGTGCGCGCCGTGACTGCTGGCCCCTGTTCAAACATGCGGCCTCCGAGTTTGGTTACGCGGTGGAAAACGACGACGAGACCGGGTGGCGACATGTTCTCGCGGCGTTCAGGATGCGCTTTCGCACGGCTGGACGGGACACGGGCGGGCGAGATGCCGTCGACCCGAGCGACGCCGATATCGCCGCAGCAACGAGCCTTGCACGGAACTTCCGGGCAAAATCGATTGACCCGAACATGACCGGACTCTAGGTGTGGGAAAGCAGATGGCCGGATGGCCGCACTGGTCCGGCGCGCCCGGCCGGTGAGGAAAGTCCGGACTCCACGGAGCGACGGTGCCGGGTAACACCCGGCCGGGGAAACCCGAGGGACAGCGCCACAGAGATCAGACAGCCTGTTCGGGCAGGCAATGGTGAAACGGTGGGGTAAGAGCCCACCGCACACGCGGTAACGCGGGTGGCACGGCAAGCCCCGCCGGGAGCAAGGTCGAATAGGAAACACGGAAGACATCGCGTCGAGGCTGCTCCGGTCTGGTGTTTCGGGTGGGCCGCAAGAACCTGCCGGTGACGGCAGGTCCAGATGAATGGCCATCAAGGGGACCATGTCCCTGAACAGAATCCGGCTTACAGGCCATCTGCCTCCCGTTTTCTCGTCCTCCCGTTTCGTCACTTCGCCCACTTGTTCCTCGGCCCGTCGAGACCCCGATACCGGAGGAAGCTGCGAATCATGCGCGCCTGTGGGCAGGAAATCTGCCACAGGACAGGTTACTCGCCCGACGGTTCACTTTTTGTTCCTGCTGTAGGGTAAATTTCCTTGGCAAAAAGCAAAAAAAAAATCATTATATAACAACGTATTAATGCAATACTTTGAGTTATGTGGCAGAAAGTGGAGTAAAAAGGCAGAAAATGGGTTGAATGTTCGCGCCATTACGGCATTCTGCATGACGGCTGACAAGTTCGCCGTCGACAGAAACCGAAATCGAGCAGATCCCTCCTATGGCAACAAAAAAAATCAAGAGGCGGGAACGACAGTAGGGCGGCGGACAGTCCGGTCCGCCACAGTCAATACTCCCCCCCTGGCGGACCGGACCCAACGAAAGCAGGTGCTCCTTCCGGATCACGAGGAGAGGCAAACGTTGGTCCGCCGGGCTTTTAACCAGGACGCTGAAGCGAGACAACAAATTGGTGGCGTCACAATTCAGCGGTGAATCATCCCACAAAGTCGATTCAAAGGGTCGGGTCGCGGTTCCCGCGGTGTTCCGTCGCGCGCTCGAGTTTGGCGATCCGGACCGGAAACCGGATGAAAGACCGGTTGTCCACGTGGTCTACGGATCCAGTCAGACCTGTCACGTCGAATGCTATTCCGAAATATCGATGCAAGGAATCATCAGGCGGATCAAGAAAATGGAGCCAGGCTCGTCCGACCGGCGCTGGTTGGACTGGATTTACAATACGAGAAAATATGACGCACAACTGGATGATACCGGGCGGCTGCTGCTCAATGCGCAGGTACGGAAAAAGCTCGGGACCGGCAAAGAAGTCATGTTCGTCGGTTCGGGTGACAGCTTCGAGATCTGGAAGCTCGAGGATTACGAACAGGAAACGCTGAAACACGAGAACTTCATGAAAGGTCTTGTGGAACAGTATGGCGAAAACTTCCATCCACTCCAACTGCTCGACGATCGTACGAACGGCAAGAACAGGTCCAGGGCGCGGAAACGGACCAAGAAAAAGAAACGGGATGAATGACCATGCTTGCCGTCCCCGGCGAACGGCAATCAACCGGTCATGTTCCTGTCCTTCTCGGAACATTCCTCAAGAAGGCAGCTCCGGTCACGGGATGCTGGATTGACGGCACACTTGGCGCCGGAGGCTACACGCGGGCCCTGCTGGACGGTGGTGCCGAAAGGGTCATTGCTCTCGACCGCGATCCCGAATGCCTGAACATGGCGGGTAGCTGGGCGCCACATTACGGAGCCCGGCTGACGCTGGTCGAGGACAATTTCCGCTTCCTGGACAAAATAGTTGCGCGGCATGGCCTGCCATCTGTCGATGGAGTCGTGCTTGATGTCGGTTTGTCGTCGATGCAACTGGACTCTGCCGACCGGGGTTTTTCGTTCACCCGCGACGGTCCGCTTGACATGAGGATGTCCGGAAGGGGCGTGTCCGCCGCCGACATCGTTAACCGGGCGAGTGAATCAAGTCTTGCTGAAATCCTGCGCTTCTATGGCGAAGAACGGGCCTCGCGCCGTATCGCCAGGCACATCGTCGCGTCACGGAAACGTTCACCGATCAGGACAACAACTGAACTCGCAGGTCTCATCGTGTCGAGCGGTGCCCGCCGCGGGAAACATGGACAACATCCGGCCACGCGGTCGTTTCAGGCCTTGAGAGTCGCCGTGAACGAAGAATTGGTCAACCTGGCTGCCGGGCTTGCCGCGGCGGAACAGGTTCTTCGGATCGGAGGGCTGCTGGCCGTCATCAGTTTTCACTCCCTCGAAGACAGGCTTGTCAAGACGTTCCTGCGCGGAAAAACCAATGCCGGGACAGCCAACCGCCACGCACCGCCGGTGAGGCACCAACCGGCCCGCTTCGAAATGGTCGCAGGCAAGGCGCTCAAGGCCGGAAGGCGGGAAGTCGCTGACAACCCGCGCGCCAGGTCGGCCCGCCTCAGGATCGCGCGACGAAATGAAATCGACCCTGACCTGTCGGTTTTCAGCGGACCAGACGTGCTGGAGATTCTTGGCGTTCCAGCCATCGATCCGGGGTTGGTGCGCTGATGTTGCGCGCGTTATTTACCATCATGTGCTTCCTGGCCGTGTTTGTTTCGGCGGTCTGGGCATATCAGGAGAACATAAAGACCCGCGCCAGCATCAATCGACTGGAGTCACTGAAAAGGCAGATCACCCACGAAACGGACCGCCTGGCGATGCTGAGGGCCGAATGGGCCTATTTGAACCGGCCGGACCGCCTCGAAAAGCTTGCCGCGGTAATCGGTGACGACCCGGTGTTGACGCCGATGGCGGATACCAGGTTCGGTGTCATCCGTCAGGTTGAACTGAGACCTTCGGGAGAACCGAGTTATGTCGTCTTGATCTTGCGGGCGGACCCTGACGGAATTCCGTCATGAGATCAGCATCGAAGTCCAACATCGCCCGAATCATGAGAGAGTTGGCGGGCAACGGGCGCCTCCCTCCCGCCGGCACGGCCAAGAACGATTCCGGAACAACCGATGGCCGCAGGACACGGGAGCTTGCTGTAAGGCGGTCCGGTCGCCGAATGTCGTTCCTTCTGGCGTTCCTGTCATTCTGTTTCTGCGTACTTGCCGTGCAAATGACCCTGCTGACAAACATGCAACATGACGCGGCAGGAACGACCGGTTCGCGCGCGGGCCAGTTTCGCGCCGAAATCCATGACCGAAACGGAAACCCTCTTGCCATCAACGTAAAGGCCACAACCCTTGCCGCGGTCCCCGGCGACATGGTCGACCCAGCGGGCACGGCACGGGCATTGCAACGGATATTTCCCGATCTTGACGCAGATGATCTCGCCGGCGACTTCAGGAACAGAAAGAGTTTTGTCTGGATTCGCAAGGAACTCAGCCCAGAACAACATCAGGCCGTACACGACATCGGAGAGCCCGGGCTCGTGTTCGGCGAGAGACTTGTCCGTTTTTATCCGAATGGCCGTCTTGCAGCCCATGTTCTCGGAGGCGTTCGTGACGGCGAGGCAGGTCTGGGCGGAATCGGACTCGTCGGAGTGAGCGGCGCCGAGGGGTACTTTGACGATGAACTTCGCCGCATTGCCCGCCGCAACCGGCCGTTGGCACTATCGATCGATTTGTCCGTGCAGGCGGCGACGCGCAAGGTTCTCGCCGACGGGCTTGACCTGGTGAACGCGAGAAAGGGATCGGCGATTCTCATGGACGTTCGGTCTGGAGAAGTGCTCGCCATGGTGTCGCTGCCCGATTTCGACCCGAATTCCCGCCCTCCCTTGCCACGCGCGACCGACCCCGCCGACAGCCCGCTGTTCAACCATGCGGTTCAGGGAATTTACGAGCTTGGGTCTGCCCAGAAAATCCTGACTGTTGCCATGGGCCTGGAATCCGGCAAGGTTGGACCCGCTACCCTGGTTGACACGACGCAACCACTTGTCGTCGGCGGGAATTCGGTCTCCGATTTCAAGTATCTTGGACCAACAATGTCGGTCCGGGACATCATCATCGAGTCATCGAATGTCGGCGTTGCACGCATTGCTCTCTGCCTTGGCCGGACGAAACAGAAGGACTTTCTGTCCAGCCTCGGATACCTTGAACCCGTGCAAATCGAACTTACGGAAGCTGCGGGGGCGAAACCGATCGTGCCGAAGGTGTGGAGGAAATCCACGACCGTCACGGTTTCCTATGGCCACGGTCTCTCCGTCTCGCCATTGCGCCTCGCAACATCTTATGCCGCCATCGCCAACGGCGGAACGCTGATCGATCCGACCCTCAGGAAAACCGCCGGGCCGGTTTCCGGCAAACGGGTGATCTCGGCAGAGAATGCGAATGCACTTCGCGAGTTCCTTCGAGGTGTCGTCATGCAGGGGACCGCGACGATCGCACGAAAGAACCCCTACCATATCGGGGGCAAGACCGGCACCGCAGACAAGGTCGCTCCGAACGGCGGCTACTACGAAGACCGGGTCGTATCGACCTTTGCCGCCATGTTTCCGGCGTACCGGCCAAAATACGTGCTTGTCGTCATCACCGACGAACCCGAGGTTGAAATCGACGGCAAGAATCGCAGGACTGCTGGCTGGACAGCAGTTCCGATCGCCAGTTCCATCATCTACCGGGTTGCGCCCCTTTTGGGACTGAGGCCCGCGGATTATCCGGATTCCTGGACGATCAAGGACGGCGGACCGCCGTCACTCGGCCCGTGCACGGCCAGCTTGGGAATCGGGAATGCATCAAGACGCCAGTCAGCCTGAGGCCGTTTCACTGGCGTCGCTCGATCTGAGGCCAACGCATGGCTCCGTGCGTGGTGCGGACATCAGCGGACTGTCCGTGGACAGCCGAGATCTGCAAAGTGGGGACCTCTTCGCCGCGTTGCCGGGTTCAAGTGTTCATGGAGCCGTTTTCATTCGTGACGCCATCGAGAACGGAGCGGCCGCAGTGTTGACCGACCCGTGCGGGTTTGACCTCGCGATGAGCGACCACCCTACCGAAAGCATCCCATTTATCGTCGCGGACAACCCGAGGCGAGCCCTGAGCACGGCCGCGGCCAGGTTTTTCGGCAAGCAACCTGCGACTGTTGCGGCAGTCACGGGAACGAATGGCAAGACCTCCATCGCACATTTTTCCCGGCAGATCTGGGAACGCCTCGGACATCGGGCCGTCAACGTGGGGACACTCGGGATCGATGGTGCGCTGAGAGCTTCCCTCCGGCACACGACCCCTGACCCCGTTACGCTGCACGGATTTCTTGCAGCCATGCGGGAGCAGCAGATCACCCATGCCGTGTTGGAGGCGTCGAGTCATGGCCTCGCCCAGTACCGCCTCGACGGCGTCAGCCTGAAGGCCGCGGCATTCTCGAGCTTTTCCCGCGATCACCTCGACTACCACGCCGACCTTGACAGTTATTTCTTGGAAAAGGCACGTCTCTTTTCCGAAGTGCTGCCTTCGGGCGGATCAGTCGTCATCAACCTGTCGGCGGACCGGTCGGGCGCAATCGCCGAAATCGCGCGGCGGCGGCGGCAGGATTTGTTTCTGGTCGGCCGAGGCGGTGGCGGCGATCTGACCATTCTGGATGAACGGTTCGACGAAACCGGGCAATCGATCCGCTACGCGTTTCGGGGCCGTGCCGTCGGATTGCGCCTGGGGTTGATCGGAGGGTTCCAGGCCGAAAATGTACTCGTCGCGGCAGGTCTCGCGATCATGTGCGGTGAGCGACCGGAGCGGGTATTTTCTGTTCTGGACTCCCTCGAGACCGTACCAGGGCGGATGCAACTCGCGGCGGTACGCGGCAACGGCGCGGCTGTTTTCGTCGATTACGCCCACACCCCGGATGCGCTCGAAGCCGCGTTGAGGGCATTGAGGCTGCACGTGCGCGGCAAGATCGTGATCGTCTTTGGAGCGGGCGGAGACAGGGATAGGGGGAAACGCCGTTTGATGGGTGCCGCGGCGCGCGGCCGGGCTGACTCCGTCATCGTGACAGACGACAATCCACGCCACGAGAATCCGGCTGCCATCCGTACCGAAGTCATGCTTGGGTGTCCGGACGCACGGAACATCGGCGACAGAGCGAGCGCGATTCTCGAAGGTGTCCTGACTCTCGACCACGGCGATGCCCTCCTCGTGGCCGGAAAGGGGCATGAGACCACTCAGGTGATCGGTGACGATGTGCATCCGTTCGACGACAGGGAATATGCCAGCCTCGCCGTCGCGGCGCTGGATGGACAACACACGTGAGCAGCCTCTGGACATCCCGGGAAGCAGAACACGCGACAGGTGGCTCAAGTTCCCGTTCCTGGTGCGCCGACGATGTCTCCATTGATACGCGGCAGAACATCGACCGGGCGGTCTTCTGTGCGATCGCCGACAAGCGAGACGGGCATGATTTCGTCAGGCAGGCATTCGCGATGGGAGCGGCGGCAGCGATCGTGGCCCGAATTCCCTCGAATCTGCCGGAGTGCCACCCGCTAATTCTGGTCAACGACACAATGCAGGCACTCAGGTCCCTGGGAGCAGCGGCCCGCCGCCGGGCAAATGGGCTCGCGATCGGTGTCACGGGATCGGTAGGCAAGACCGGAACCAAGGACATGATCCGCACCGCACTGGACGGGCAGGGGGTCGTTCATGCCGCCGAACGCAGTTTCAACAATCATTTTGGCGTCCCGTTGACATTGGCGCGAACGCCGCGGAATGCGACCCATATCGTCGTCGAGATCGGGATGAATCGCCCGGGAGAAATCATGCCGCTTGCGAAGCTCGCGGAGCTTGATGTCGCCCTTGTCACGACGGTTGCACCTGTCCACATGGCAGGATTTGACACCCTGGATGATGTCGCCAGGGCCAAGGCAGAGATCTTTTCCGGGTTGAAGCCCGGAGGAACCGCAATCATGAATGCCGACCTCGAGACATTCGGAATCCTTGAGGCGGCGGCCCTGAGAGCAGGTGCCCAGGTCGTGACTTTCGGCCGCTCGGATCGTGCGGACTTCCGGCTGACCTCGGTCGAAACAGCCGGAACGTCGACTGTTGTGGCCTGTCGTGCTCACGGTCGCACGGTAACCGCCCGTCTCTCGGCAACCGTGCCGCATCTGGCTCTCAACCTTCTCGGGGTCCTGGCTGTCGTTGACGTCGTAGGTGCGGACCTCGGTGCCTCTGTCGATGCGCTTCTTGACTGGCGCGTGCCCGACGGACGTGGAAACAGATTTCGCGTGCGTGTGCGTGATGATGACAGCGGATTTGCGGAGATCATTGACGAAAGCTACAACGCCAACCCGACGTCGATGAGCGCGGCGTTGGAGTTGCTGGCAAATTCCGTCCCGGGTCAGAGAAACGCCAGGGGCGCTGCCGGACGACGCATTGCGGTTCTTGGTGACATGCTCGAGCTTGGTGCGCACGAACGGCGGCAACATGCCGAACTGGCCCGCCACCCGGCATTGAAACGGATCGACAGAATCCACACGATCGGCAACCTGATGCGTTCGCTTCATGACGTCCTTCCTAAAAGCAAACGCGGCGAGTGGCATGAGGACTCGGTGGGGCTTGCCAGCAGAATCTCGGGGCTTCTGGCTCCGGGCGATGTTGCTATGCTGAAAGGATCGGCCGGTGCCAGGGTTGGCAAGGTCGTCGAAGCCATCCGGTGCGGAGACCTCGATCGAAGCGGGTGCCAGGGAAGCACGAATCGCGCTGGGCAAACGGGAAGCCCGGGACAGATGGCACGTTCAGAGTAACAGGCACGGAGCTCAATGTTATTTTATCTCAGTGAATTTTCGGACGGAGGTGATGCGTTCAACCTGTTTCGCTACATCACCTTCCGGTCGGGAGGTGCGTTCATTACCGCCCTCGTCGTGAGTTTCCTCTTCGGCGGGAAGTTTATCCGGTTCCTGCAACGCAATCAGGGAAATGGTCAACCGATTCGGGACGATGGTCCTGAGGCCCACCTGATGGCCAAGTCCGGAACACCGACCATGGGGGGGGTGTTCATTCTCGGAACGTTAACGGCATCGACACTGCTGTGGGCTCGCCCGGACAACCACTACATCTGGATCATCATCCTGGTTACGACTGGTTTCGGCCTGATCGGGTTCGCCGATGACTTCCTCAAGGTAAAGAGCGGCCAGGCAAATGGGGGGTTGTCCGGCCGCCTGCGCCTGCTGCTCGGGTTTTCCCTCGCCTTGCTCGCGAGTATCTGGGTTGCCAGCGTTCATCCGCGGGAGCTATCCGGGCAACTGGCATTTCCGGTTTTCAAGGACACCCTGTTGTCACTCGGATACCTTTATTTCCCGTTTGCCATGATCGTCATTGTCGGTGCTGCGAACGCGGTGAACCTGACTGACGGGCTTGATGGGCTGGCCATAATGCCTGCAATGGTTGCAGGTTCGGCGCTGGGAATTATCGCCTACGCCGTGGGCCGCGTGGACTTCACCGAATATCTTGATGTTCACTACGTTCCGGGGACAGGGGAAATTCTCGTCTTCACGTCGGCGCTGATTGGCAGCGGCCTCGGGTTCCTCTGGTACAATGCCCCCCCGGCGGCCGTTTTCATGGGCGACACCGGGTCCCTCGCCCTCGGGGGCGCCCTCGGCGCCATAGCCGTCTGCACCAAACACGAAATCGTGTTGGCGATTGTCGGCGGCCTGTTCGTGATGGAGGCACTCTCCGTCATCATACAGGTCATCTATTTCAAGAGGACCGGGCGGCGCGTGTTCCTGATGGCGCCAATACACCATCACTTTGAAAAGCTCGGCTGGGCCGAGCCGCAGATCGTAATCCGTTTCTGGATCATCTCGCTGATCCTGGCCTTGATCGGTCTCGCAACTCTCAAGGTCCGGTGATCCCGGTTCGCGAATTTGCCGGTCGACGAGTTGCTGTCCTCGGGATGGGGCGATCAGGGCAGGCAACCGCCAGGGCTCTCATACTGGGGGGGGCCGAGGCCATTTGCTGGGACGACGAGCCCGAAATCCGGGTTGCTGCCGAAGGACAGGGGTTTCGGGTGGAATCGCTGGCCAGAAGCGAAATGTGGACAGACGTTGCGAACCTCGTGGTGTCGCCTGGGATTTCTCATCTGTACCCGCAGCCGCACTCGCTGGTGAAGTTGGCCTGGCGGCATGGCGTGCCGGTCGATAATGACGTCGGACTGTTCTTCAGGAACTGGATCACATCTGACCGGGATGAGTTCGATGTCCTCCCGCGGGTCGTCTGCGTTACCGGATCGAACGGAAAGTCGACGACGACAGCCTTGATCGGACATCTCCTCGAATTGGCGGGACGGCCGGTCCAGATCGGTGGAAACATCGGCCGCCCGGTTCTGGACCTCGAGCCCGTTGCCAATGGGGAGACAGTGGTCCTGGAACTGTCATCGTACCAGATCGAACTTGCGCGAACCCTCGCGCCCGACATTGCGGTATTCCTGAACTTTTCGCCTGATCACCTTGATCGTCACGGAGGTGTTGGAGGGTACTTTGCTGCAAAGCGCCGACTGTTCAGCGAAGGAGGCACCGAGCGACAGATCATCGGGGTGGACGACCTGGAGGGTGAGTTTCTTGCCGCACGTGCTCATGGCGATCTGTCAGACGCAGAATCGTTGATCAGGATCTCGGCGCGGCGACTGATAGAAGGCGACAGTTGGTCAGTTTCAGTCAAGAAAGGATTCCTCGTCGAATACCGACGGAGGCGGCAGATCTCTTCGATCGACTTGCGCGACATTCGAAACCTCCGCGGCGCGCACAATTGGCAGAACGCGTGCGCGGCCTTCGCCGTATGCCGGAGTCTCGGACTTCCACCAAAGGACCTGGCCCACGGCCTCAACCAGTTCCCGGGGCTTCCTCATCGATGTCAGACCGTCGGGGAACACGGCGGTGTACTGTTCGTGAATGATTCCAAGGCAACCAATGCGGATGCCGCGTCGCAGGCTCTATCGGCATACCGGAACATCCGTTGGATCGCGGGCGGGAGGGCCAAGGAAGGGGGAATCGCCTCAATTTCCGGGAACCTTGGAAATGTGCGAAAGGTCTATCTCGTCGGGGAATCGGCTGACCTGTTCCGTCGGCAGTTGGGCGCCAGGAACCTGGTCATTTCGGGTACGATCGCCGAGGCGGTCGATTCCGCCGCGAGTGAAGCCGAAGCGGGGGACGTTGTTCTGTTGTCACCGGCCGCGGCAAGTTTTGACCAGTTCGCGGATTTTGAGGCACGGGGCGACGCGTTCATCGAGGCCGTCAGGAGCGTGGTGCGAAAGGATCTTGCGGAATCTCCCTGATCCGCGTGTCCCGGTGCACCAAGTCTTCATCACGTGCTGCGCTCGCCAGGCAGAACATCGGAGCGTGTCTCGCCCTGTTCTCGTCTGAGCATGCCCGCGCCACACTCAGGGCAGAACGCAGGCCGCCTTGATCGCGGGATTCGGGCTTGGCATGCCACGCAAATCAGAATGCTCGAACGGCGCTCGACATGCCAGTGGCCGTTGCCCTGGTGTTTGCGGTCCGCCCGGAATGGTGTACGGAGCCGGTCGTCGTTCCAGTCAGGCCGTTTCACCGCCGGATCCTCCTGGTTCAGAGTAGAGTTCAGGAACATGCTGCAACGGCGGGCTCCGGCGGTTTTCGCTTCGCTGGACACCCTGTTCGTTTCCAGACATGTCGATGCGGCATTTCCGGTCCGGTACATCTCTTCTGGCAGATTCGTCTCTCGGTTTCAGGATCGCGTTCGTTTTCGTGTTTGGTTCACGTTGCCGAACGGAATGGGAGGCCTCATGTTGGTTTTGGCACGGTTAATCAATGCCAATTCCCGGCCGAGCCGGAGACGGGGCCCCGTTTCGTTCGAAGTTGTTCATTCTTCCCCAGGCTTTGCCATGCTGTATCCCACCCCGCGTTCGTTGAATATCCAGGTCGGGTTGGCCGCATCATCGCCGAGCTTGCGGCGGAGGTTACGCACGAAGATGCGCACGAGATTGGCATCTGCGCCGTTACGTCCGCTCCACACGCGCCGAAGCAGCGTTTCGTACGTCACCACCCGTCCTGCGTTAAGCGCGAGAATGCGCAGAAGCTCGTATTCGGTGGCGGTGAGATCAACCGTGTCGCCGCTGACGGTAACGCGACGCCGACCGTAGTTGACGGCGAGCGTTCCGACCACCAAAGCCTCAGGATCTTCGTGGCGGCGCAGCGCAGCGCGGACCCGGGCGACCAGTTCGGTCGACGAGAACGGCTTGACAATGTAGTCGGCGGCGCCGGCCTCCAGAGCTTGGGCAACGGTTTCGTCGCGACCGTAGGCAGAGATGAATATGACCGGCAGGTCGGAGAGTTCTGGGACCTCTTTCATCAGCTCGATTCCGTCAGGGCCAGGAAGAATCAGGTCAAGCAGGACCAGTCGCGGCTTTTCGCTGCGAATGATGTGCGCGAGCTGCTTCGGCTCGCCGGTTACCACCGGGGCGTAGCCGGCAGCGGACAGCGCATCGCGCACGAAGCGCAACGTGCGTGGGTCGTCATCCACCGCAAGGATGCGCACCTTTTCTCCGCATTTCAGTGCCGGCAGAGGACTCGCCGCCTCTGTCCCGGGCCGCTCGGCAACAGGGAGAGTGAAGGTGACCGTCGCGCCGAAGCCGGATCCTGCGCTCTCGGCCCTGATTCGGCCGCCGTGGGCCTCAACCAGCCCCTTGCAGATGGAGAGGCCAAGGCCGTGGCCAACCTTTGTCCCTTCCCCGGCGCTGGCGTGTTTGTCGAAGAGCCGCAACAGCTGATCCGGTGCCAACCCTCTGCCCTCGTCGGAGACCGCAACTGCGACGTTACCATCCTTGCGGACCGCCGAGACCCGGATGGGAGTGGCCTCTGGCGCATACCGGGCGGCGTTGGCGAAGAGGTTGTTCAGCACCTGCACGATGCGCGGACGGTCAGCCATCACCCGCGGCAGGTCGACGGGGAGATCGACGATAATTCCATGCCGGCCGCCGCTGCCGAGAAAGGTGCGCCGTGCCCGCTCCACCAGGTCGGCAACCTCCGAGGGTTCGGGCGCAACCGAGAGCGTGCCCGAATCGATGCGGCCCGCGTCAAGCAAGTCGCCGATCAGGCCGCGCATGTGGTTGGCCTGTTCCACAATGATTCGGTGGAACTCGCGCATCTCTGCCGGATCCAGTGCCTGGGTTTCTTCCATCAGTGTCATCGCCGAACCCTTGATAGCAACCAGAGGTTCGCGCAGTTCGTGGCTCACCAGGCTCAGGAATTCGGTCCGCAGCCGCTCGATCTCGTCCAGTGGCCCCAAATCCTGGACGGTGACCACCAACGAGGCGGTCGCGTCCCCCTCGGCACGGGTCGGCGTGGCGTTGACCAACACCCGAACGCTGCGCCCGTCCGGCACCGATACCAGCATCTCCTCGGCGCGCATCGTCTTGCCGGTGTCGAGCAGTTGCTCAATGGGGAATCTGTTCAGGCTCACCTCGCTGCCGTCGGAGCGGCGTATGTTCACCACTTCAAACAGCTGCTCGGCCGGCTGGCCGGGGAGGCGCAGGCTCTCCGCAATGCGCCGTGCCTCGCGGTTGAAAAGCAAAGGGCGGCTCGTCCTGATGTCGAACACCAGCACCCCGACCGGGGAGGTTTCGACCAGAGCCTCGAGATCAGCCCGCGCCCGGTGCTCGTTGCGGTGGGTGCGCGCATTGGAAATTGCCGATGCGGCCTGGGACGCGAACAGGGCCAGTACCTCCTCGTCCTCGTCGGCGAAGGCTTCCCCGTCGGCCTTGTCGGCGAGGAAGAAAATACCGATGTCGGCGCCGCGGTGGCGCATTGGCGTCACCTGAAAGGAGCGAGAGAACGCCGGGGCGGGCTCAATGCCGAGCGCGCGGACATGCTCCGAGAGATCGGCGCCCCGCAGCGGCCCTGGCAGAGCGCGGAAATGCTCGAACAGACGCAGGCTGTCGGGCCACGTGCAGAGATCTTGCTGTTCTTCGGGCGAGAAGCCCGAAAACACGAAATCCAGCGGCGCGCCCGCCTCGTCGATGGTGGCGATCACGCCCCAGCGGGCGCCGGTGAGCGCGCGGCCGCTCTCCGCCACCTCGCTAAGCACCGTATCGACGTCGAGGCTCGCGTTGATCCGGAGAATGGCTGAATTCAGCGTGGCGATGCGCTGGCGCAGTACCTCGTTCTCATGTCTCAGGTCGTCGGACTGCATCAATACACCTCGTTCGATTTGCACTGCACACGGCGAGCCAGGGCACCTGATTCGAAATTGCGGTCTCGGCGTTTCAGTATCGCGCAGGTCAGAGTTCTTGTTTCTTTATGAAAATAACACAGAAGAGAGTTATGTGCATACACTTTCATGGAAAAGTTCCTTTACCTGAAAAGTCTGGATGTCATTGCGAGTCGGCGCACTGCGGGGCAACCGCCAGGGGTGGGCGTACCTGAATGTGCGGCACGTCAAGGAGGCTGGCTGCACGGTTGAGCCAGGCCGACACCCGTATCCGCACGCCGACACTGCTCCTCGCAGGAGGCTGATATGATGTGCTGTTGAACCGATGTACGTCCCGAATGGCGCCATCGACTGTTAATGTCGGTTCCTGCCGACGCCATCCGGACGCTCTGCTTTCGGCATCCCGCGAAGAGGAGAGGTCCGACTGTGAGGAAGATCGGCATGACGAGCATGGAAGACATCCTGCGTCGCTGCCTCGGCGGCGGGGAGACGATCGCACGGTCGCGGCCGACGCGGCACATTGACGGGAACGGTGCCACATGTTCCGGAGAGGACCGGGTTGCAGAGATTTCGTGGCCCTCGCACCCAAGGTCGGTAAGCTTGGCGAAGCATTGCCACGGACTCCGTGCTGATGGCAGCCATTGAAGCCGCTGTCGTCAGGCAGAGCGGTAGCCCTCCCAAACGGAGACCGAGCCGGAGAGAGGGTTCCGACCAACTTGGCGGCTGCGTTCGACATGTAACGGAAACCGACGTTCATCGAGACACGCCCCACGTCGGAAAACGCAGGAATCAGGAACGAGTGGACCGAGGAATTCACCGCGAACGCGAAGCCGAACAGCATCAGGCCGCGCGGAAGGCAATGCGTGAGTCCGAGGCCGCCCCGTCATGCCAAGTTCAGGCAGGCGATACGAGTGCCAGGAGTACGGCAACGAGCGAACCCGTCCGGGATCGGGCCAGGCGTTCAATGATGTCGAGTGGCTTGTCCTGTACTCGGAGAAATGCCGGGGCGAAGGCTCGAGCCACACCGTATCCGACGACCCGGGAGGCAAAATACGCACCGACCTGGAAGATCACAGACCGGTTGCCGGTTTCGGTCCCGTTGGAAAGTACACTGTAGCAACGGACCGGGACGCCGACAACGAACCGCGCGGCGCGAGTTCGGAACAGGAAGAGGCGGGCGGCGGACAGGATGGTGACGTTCCGCTCCTTCACACGTGAACTCAGAATGTGGCGGCAACGTGTACGGCCGCATTCTCGCCAGGTGCCGCGACAAGATTCTTCTGGATTTCAGCCCGGCTTCAATTCATACTGGTTCGCAACAATTGCCGGAAAACGGCAACACGAACGCACGGGCAGGTTCGGGCGCAGGCAGCTAGCGATGACAGGAATCGTCTACGGTCCGGTAGAAGACAATTCAGGCGAGCCTGTCCTTCCGCAGTGGTGGAAGGCGGTCGACCGCTGGACGCTTGCGTGCATATTCCTTCTCGCGCTGATCGGACTGGTCATGGCGCTAGCTGCTTCCCCCGCAATTGCCGGGCGCAACAACCTCGACCCGTTTTACTATTTTTATCGACAGGCGTTTTTCACGCTGCTGGCGCTTGCCTGCACGGTCGTGGTGTCGATCATGAGGATCGAGATGCTGCGCAGACTCTGCATCCTGGGATTCGTGGCAGGAGCGATTGCGCTGGCCCTGCTACCGTTTTTCGGGACCGATTTCGGCAAGGAGGCGACGCGATGGTACTCGCTCAGGTTCGTGTCATTCCAGCCGTCGGAGTTTGCCAAGCCGTTTTTTGTCGTGACTTCAGCCTGGTTTCTCTCTGCGAAGGGCGCCACAAACACGGCGTCCGGCACCCGGTTTTCGTTCCTGCTTGCGATGGTCATGATCGGAATGCTGGTCGTGCAGCCGGATTTCGGGCAGGCAAGCCTGTTCTTTGCAACCTGGATGCTGATGTACTTCGTCGCAGGTGCACCTGTTCTGATTCTGATCGGACTCGCCGCCATCGCAGTTCTTGGTGGATTGGTCGCATTCAACACGTCGGAACACTTTGCACGTAGAATTCTCGGATTTCTGGACCGGGATCCGAATCCGAATTCCCAGATCGGGCACGTTGAAAGCGCAATTCGAAGCGGCGGAAATTTCGGCGTCGGCGTCGGCGAAGGAAAGATCAAGTGGACCCTGCCGGATGCGCATACCGATTACATCATTGCGGTGGCCACGGAAGAATACGGGCTCATGCTCGTCTTGTTGATCATCCTTTTGTTTCTGACGATTACCGTGTCCTCTCTCCTGCGCATCAGGCGCACGCGCGATATGTTCATACGGATCGCCGGGACCGGCCTCGCGTCGATCTTCGCACTCCAGGGGTTGATCAACATGGGTGTTGCCGCCCGATTGCTCCCGGCCAAAGGCATGACCCTTCCATTTGTCAGTTACGGCGGCTCATCGATCCTTGCGACCGCGATCCTGATGGGCGTACTGTTGGCATTTACCAGTGCCCGTCCGCTTGGACAGATCGACGGTGCGCGTGCCACGGCGGACGGAATGGCAACCCAGGCGGCCTGAATGAACCGGATGCCGCTTATCATGATTGCGGCCGGGGGCACGGGCGGCCACATGTTTCCCGCCCAGGCCTTGGCCGAAACCATGGTGCGTCGCGGTTGGCGTGTCATGTTGACGACCGATGACCGTGGGGCGCGGTACATTGACAGTTTTCCAGGCGAAACCCTTGTCCGGGTCGTCAAGTCGGGAACCTTTTCAAGAGGAGGGCTGACCGAACGAACCGCGGTTCCGTTCCGCCTCATCGCCGGAACATGTTCGGCACTGCGGGTCATGTTCCGCGATCGCCCAAGCGCGGTCGCCGGATTCGGAGGTTACCCCGCCTTTCCCGCCATGGCGGCCGCTGTCCTTTGTGGTGTTCCGACCTTGATTCATGAACAGAACGGTGTTCTTGGGCGCGTCAACCGAATGTTCGTCCGCCGTGTCGACCATGTCGCACTGAGTATTTGGCCAATGTCTCTTCCCGAGGGCGTGTCATCCGTCCACACCGGCAATCCGGTCCGAAGCACGATCAGGGCCCATGCCGGAGCGCCGTACAAATCACCCGGAGACGGGCCGATCCGAATCCTTGTCGTTGGCGGGTCCCAGGGTGCCCGCGTACTGTCGGAAGTCGTTCCCGATGCCTGTGCATTGCTGCCGGAATCCACCCGGCCGAATGTGCAGGTCACGCAACAGGCGCGGGAGGTCGATGTCGGCGCAACGATCGAGGCCTACCGAGCCGCCGGCATCAACGCCAAGGTCGCTCCCTTCTTTTCCGATCTCCCGCGCCTGATGGCCGAAACCCACATCGTGATTTCGCGCGCAGGGGCCTCGACCGTTGCGGAGATCGCCGCAATCGGCCGTCCAGCGATTCTGATCCCGTTCGCGGCTGCAGTACGTGACGAACAGAGCTCGAATGCACGGCTCTTGACCGGTGTGGGTGGTGCGGTCGTCTTTCAGGAATCGGAACTTTCGGCAGCTGCGCTCGCGGAATCGATCATGGACATCGTCGCAACTCCAGGGCGGGCTTCCAGCATGGCGGAAGCGGCACTGATGGTCGGCAGACCGCGGGCGGCTGAAGCGCTCGGAGATCTGGTCGAGGACATGGCAAAGGGAAGGTCTGGCCCATGAGCGCGGCGACGAGACTTCCCCAACAGTTGGGTCCGGTCCATTTCATCGGCATCGGTGGCATCGGCATGTCCGGAATCGCGGAAGTGTTGCTTAACCACGGGTACGCGGTCCAGGGGTCCGATCTGAAGTCGAGCAGGTTGACGGAACGCCTCGCTCGTCTTGGCGCAAGAGTCTGGATCGGGCACCGCGAGTCGAACGTGGAGGGTGCTGATGTCGTGGTGGTGTCCTCCGCGATTCGCAGCGGCAACCCCGAGCTCAGGATTGCCAGAAGACGTCGGCTGCCCGTCGTCCGCAGGGCCGACATGCTGGCCGAGTTGATGCGCCTGAAGCTGAACGTTGCCGTTGCCGGCACCCATGGCAAGACCACGACGACAACGCTGGTTGCGACATTGCTCGACGCCGGCGGCATGGACCCGACGGTCGTCAATGGCGGCGTCATCCACGCCTACGGGTCAACCGCGCGCGTGGGGCGTGGGGATTGGATGGTCGTGGAAGCCGATGAATCGGACGGAAGTTTCAACCGTTTGCCGGCCACGATCGCGGTCGTCACCAACATTGACCCCGAGCACATGGAACACTACGGAGATTTCGATGCGCTCAGGCAGGCGTTTCATACATTCATTTCGAACATTCCATTCTACGGCGTGGCGGTTTGCAACACCGACCACACGGATGTCCGCTCGATGGTGGCCGAACTGCATGACCGGAGGGTGATCAGCTACGGATTCGGAGAAGAGTCGGATGTACGCGGCCTGAATCTCCGTTTCGGCGACGGCATTGCCACATTTGATCTTTACCTGAGGAACGAGGACCTTCTTGTCGAAGGCATGCGTCTGCCCATGCTCGGGGAGCACAATGTCTCCAATTCCCTCGCTGCCATTGCGGTTGCACGGTATCTTGGGCTGGATCTTGCGCGGATTCGCGATGCGCTCGGCGCGTTTCGCGGAGTGAACCGCCGCTTCACCCACGTTGGAAAAGTGAACGGTGTCAACGTGATCGATGACTATGCACATCATCCCGTCGAGTTGGCTGCGGCCCTTCGAGCTGCAAGGCAGTCAGCCTCCGGCCGGGTGGTCGCGGTTCACCAGCCGCACCGGTACAGCCGGTTGCACAGTTTGTTCGACGACATGTGCGGCTGTTTCGGTGACGCCGACCTGGTCGCGATCAGCGAGGTGTATGCCGCCGGGGAATCTCCGATAAACGGGGCTGACCGCGACAGTCTCGTTTCGGGAATACGGCGTTCCGGTCACAGAAACGTATTCGCCATCGATGGCCAGGCAGGTTTTCGGGAATTTGTTGTTTCGCAGACGCATCCCGGTGATCTGCTGATCTGTCTTGGGGCAGGATCGATTTCAACCTGGGCACACGACCTGGTTTCGGGGGCGGGATGATGGAAAGAGGCTTCCCGTACGCAGGTATCCGCGGGTCGCTGGATTACGGCAGGTCACTGGCGCCTCTGTCATGGCTGCGCGTCGGGGGCAAGGCCGAGGTGTTTTTTCAACCGGCGGACGAAGACGACCTCGTTCGCTTCATGTCACGTCTTCCCAGGGACGTTCGTGCGATGCCCGTCGGCGTGTGTTCCAACCTTCTCATACGGGACGGGGGTATTGACGGTGTCGTCATCCGACTGGGCCGTGCCTTCGGCGGGATCAGCGTGGAGGACGGCCGCATCCGGGCAGGCGCTTCGGCACTCGGTCAGCACGTGGCGCGCAAGGCTGCGCGTAGCGGGATTGACATTTCGTTTCTGCGAACGATCCCGGGGACGGTTGGTGGCGCGGTCAAGATGAATGCGGGATGCTATGGCCGGTATCTTGCCGATGCATTCGTCAGTGCACGCGTGCTCGCGAGGAACGGAACGTGCCATCGTCTTGGATTTGACGATCTGGAATTCGGTTACCGGACATCGAGTCTCCCGGATGACTGGATCGTTCTCGAGGCGGAGCTGACCGGACCAAGTCGTGATTCGGAGACCATTGAGGCCGAGATGGAACGGCTTCAAGCTCGCCGTTCGGGAACGCAACCGGTTCGGGAGCGAACCTGTGGATCGGTGTTCAGGAATCCGGTCGGGTATTCGTCGACCGGTGACGACGACGATGTGCATGACATGAAGGCATGGAAACTCATCGAGACCGCCGGTATGCGTGGTGCGCGCATCGGTGATGCACGGATTTCCGAACGCCACGCAAACTTCATGGTGAATACGGGCAACGCGTCCGCTGCGGAGCTTGAGGCACTTGGCGAAAGTGTTCGAAAAAGGGTGTTTCAAAAACACGGTATCTGGTTAGAATGGGAGATCAGGCGGGTCGGTCACCCGCGCCGCGAAACGCAAGGCAACGCCGGACAATAACAGCGAACGGCGTCGCGGTGAAACGAGAGGCGGGAATGTCGAGCAGGACAAGTCCCCGAGTTGCTGTCCTTTTGGGCGGCATGTCCCAGGAACGGGAAGTATCCCTGGTTTCCGGCCAGGGAGTCGCTGACGCGTTGCGCAGCTGCGGGCATACCGTGATGGAAATCGATGCCGGGCGGAACCTGCCGTCTGAAATCGTGCGCGAGTCCCCGGACGTGGTTTTCAATGCCTTGCACGGACGATGGGGCGAGGACGGCTGCGTGCAGGGTCTGCTGGAGTTGTTGAAGATCCCCTACACGCACTCGGGTGTTCTGCCGTCCGCCCTCGCGATGGACAAGGAGCGCGCGAAAACGGTTTTCCGCTCTGCCGGGCTGCCGGTGGCTGATGGCCGTGTTGTCAGTTCGGTCGAGGCCAGATCGTCACATCCGATCGATCCTCCCTACGTGGTCAAGCCGGTCAACGAGGGTTCATCGGTCGGAATCACCTTCGTGACCGAAGGTGCCAACACGCCCGCCCGGCTCGATGTTGACGCGCCGGACCGGGTCATGGTCGAGCGTTACATTCCAGGTCGTGAACTCACGACCGCAGTCATGGATGGGCGTGCGCTCGCCGTAACCGACATCCAGACCGATGGATGGTACAGCTACCACGCAAAGTATGCGCCCGGAGGATCACGGCATGTGGTGCCCGCGGACATTCCCCGGGAGATAACGGATGCATGCCTGGACTACGCGGTTCGGGCGCATAGCTCGCTCCATTGCCGGGGCGTGACGCGAACCGATTTCAGGTGGGATGAACGGAAGGGCCTCGAAGGACTGATCATTCTTGAAACCAACACGCAGCCTGGCATGACACCGACATCGCTGGTTCCGGAACAGGCGGAATATGCCGGTCTCAGCTACTCGGACCTGGTGTCGTGGTTGCTTGAAGATGCGTCGTGCGACCGATGATCCAGATCAGTTCATCAGATCCCGCGCCGAGTCGCCTGCGTTACCGCCTGGAGCGAATGTGGTACTCGCCTGCGTTCAGGCGCGCCGCCAGGATCGGGATGCCACTGGCTGCCGTCGCGCTGGCCCTCTGCCTCGTCGCGCAGTACCGTGACTTCAGGGATCGCGTGTTTGCGGGCGCAACGGCCGCAGCCGACGCACTGGCCGATCTTGCCCAGATGCCTGAGTTTCGAGTCGATGCACTGGACGTCGTGGGTGCCTCGCCGGAAGTTGAGGCGGCGGTCAGGGAAATCGCTGATGGCGAATTGCCACAGTACTCGTTCGCACTGGATGTCGAGCAGCTTCGCCAAGGCATTCTTCGCGTGCCAGCAATCGAGTCCGCCACGCTTCGTCTCAGGTCCGGAGGCATTATCGAGGTCAGGATCAGAGAACGGACTCCGGTTGCGGTCTGGCGTCACGAGTTCGGGCTGGCACTGATCGATCTCAATGGCTGGCGCATCGGTTCCCTTGATTTCCGAAGCGAGCGGAAGGACCTGCCGCTGGTTGCCGGTGATGACGCTCCGGACGTGATCCGGGAGGCGTTGCAGTTATACGGTGTGGCTCAACCGTTCGCCGATCGTATCCGCGGTCTGCGCCGGGTCGGGGAGCGGCGTTGGGACATTGTCCTGGACAAGAATCAGACAATCAAGCTGCCGGAATCGGACGCGGCGAACGTGTTGAAACGAATAGCAGAATTGCATCTGGAAACTCGTTTGCTCGACCGTTTCGTGACGGTGGTTGATTTCCGCCTTCCGGACCGGCCGGTTCTCCGGGTTGAACACGACAAGTTCAGGACCGGAGACGAAACCGAAACCGGCGTGGGCCAGTATGCGGGCAGAGCAGTAACAGCCGAAGGAACCTAGGATCATGGCGGCGCAGTACCACTCCCAACGACTGATGCGTCAGAGTCGGAAATCCGCTCTCAGACGTCGGCGCGTCGCGGTCCTCGACATTGGCTCGACCAAGATTGCCTGCATGATCTTGCAGTTGTCGCCGGAGCTCAAGTCAGAGCCCATTGGCGTTCGTGACGCGCATGCATTTTATGAGCTCTACCGGGTAATTGGCGTTGCCACCACGCGTTCCCGCGGAATCCGATTCGGCGAAATCTGCACTATGGACGAGGCCGAACGAGCGATTCGGACGGCGATAAGCGGTGCCCAGAAGATGGCGCAGTCCCGGGTCGATCACGTTGTCGCCTGTTTTTCGGGCGGTCTACCCCGGTCGTTCAGCGTCAACGGACGCACGGAACTGGGCGGAGGTTCAGTGACCGAGTCTGACATTGGAAAGGTGCTCGGATGCTGTGAATTGCCGGAACGTAGCGCGCGCAGGGAAGCGATTCACGCGATGCCGGTCAATTTCCAGGTCGACGACCGAAGCGAGCTCATCGACCCGCGTGGCCTGACCGGTTCTCATCTGAGCGTCGATACGCACGTCCTGACGATCCAGAGCCAGGCGTTGACAAACCTCGAACTCTGCATCGGGCGCTGTGATCTGGAATTGGCAGGCGTTGCCTTTGCCGGTTATGCCAGCGGACTCGCGTCCGTTGTCGACGATGAACGGGAGTTCGGAGCCGTTTGCGTCGATCTCGGAGGAGGCAGCTCGACGGTGTCGATTTTTCTGAAAAACCACATGATTTATGCCGACAGCGTTCGCTTGGGGGGCAATCACATCTCCTCGGATATCTCGAAAGGATTGCAGATCCCCCTGGAAGTTTCCGAAAGGATCAAGACCTTGCACGGCGGGGTTACGGTGACCGGAGCGGACGACCGAGAGATGATCGAACTCGCCTCTTCCGATCAGGCAGACCGGGACTATCGCCGCGTCAGCCGGGCCGAACTCATCGGTGTGATCAAGCCCCGTATGGAGGAGATCCTGGAGGAAGTGCGATCGTGCATGGAACGGGGCGGATTTGGACATCTTCCCAGCCGCCGGATCGTGCTTACCGGCGGTGGAAGCCTCCTTCACGGCCTCGACCGGCTGGCCGCGCGGGTACTGGGACAGGAAGTGAGACTGGGGCGTCCGCTCAGGATCGCGGGCCTGCCGCAGGCTGCGTCAGGGCCGGCCTTCTCGGCGACCGTTGGTCTGACATTGCACACGGTTCTGCCCCAGGACGAGTGCTGGGACTTCCAAGCTCCCGACCTGGCGCTGGACGGTTTGTCATTTGGCAACATGGTTCGCTGGTTGCGTGAGAACTGGTAGGAGAGTGGACGGCAGAGCACGTTCGGGGCCAGCAGAATTCGGAATCACGTTTACCTGAAAATTTCTCGTGCTTTTCCGAACGATCCTTGCTATAAATCTCAAGAGTCAGGCCGCTAGAAGCACTGACCGAAAAGGCTGAGCAGAAGCAACACAGGCAGATCCAGCATGAGTTTGACACTTTGCATGCCCAATGTGGCAGACCTTAAACCACGCATTGTCGTATTTGGAATCGGAGGCGCCGGCGGAAACGCGATCAACAACATGATCTCCAAGAATCTTGAGGGTGTCGAATTCGTTGTCGCGAACACAGATGCTCAGGCGTTGCAACTCTCGATGGCGTCGCACAAGGTTCAACTCGGCGAAAAGTTGACCGAAGGTCTCGGTGCGGGAGCTTCACCGGACATCGGTGCGGCCGCCGCCAGAGAAAGCATCGAGGCAGTCAAGGACTATCTAGGCGGGTGCCACATGTGTTTCATCACGGCGGGCATGGGTGGCGGCACCGGAACCGGCGCCGCACCGGTCATATCCGAAGTTGCGCGGGAACTCGGTGTTCTGACCGTCGGGGTTGTTACGAAACCGTTCGACTTCGAAGGCGTACGGCGAATGAGTTTTGCCGAGGACGGGTTGCTGGCGATCAAGGACAAGGTTGACACCCTGATCATCATACCCAACCAGAACCTGTTCCGGATCGCAAATGAAAAGACGACCATCACCGAGGCGTTCGCCATGGCCGATGAGGTCCTTTACCAGGGCGTGAAGGGAGTCACCGACCTGATGGTCAAGCCGGGGATCATCAATCTCGACTTCTCGGACATTCGTTCGGTCATGAACGAAATGGGGCAGGCGATGATGGGAACCGGAGAGTGCTCGGGCGAAGGACGTGCAATCAATGCCGCAGAAAGTGCGATTTCCAATCCCTTGCTCGACGAGGTTTCCTTCAAGGGTGCACGCGGCGTCTTGATCAACATTACCGGTGGTCCGGACATGACACTGTTCGAGGTTGATGAAGCGGCGAACCGAATTCGGCAGGAGCTTGACCCCGACGAGAGCGACGCGAACATCATTGTCGGCTCGACCCAGGATCCGACAATGGAGGGAACGATCAAGGTTTCGGTTGTCGCGACCGGTATAGACAAGCTGAAAGGCGTGAACGTCGCGAGGCAGGTGGAATTCGGCCTCGGCACTGCAATTGAATCCTCCGGCCTGGCTCATCACGGCGAAGACAACGGCTCCAACGGTGCTTTCCCGGATCATGGGCAGACGACGTACGTCGAACAGGACGGCACCGCTGTGTACGGCGTGTCCGGAAACGAAAACGGTTCCGAGCAAGGCAGGGGGCTGCATTTCCGGGGGTCCGAGTTGCCGGGCGGCAATCCGGATCAACCATGCGCGGCCGTTCAGGAGTCGGCCGTTCAGGAATTCCCGAATTCGGGATGGCATGAACAGGGTCGCCAGGAGGCAGCGGCAGTTAGGCCGGTGACCGGCGCCTCGGCGACAGGTGAAGGTGTGGACGGCGCCGAAGAGTTCACCAAGGAACTGGCGGCACCGGCATACCGTTCTCGAACGACCGGAACGACGTCCGGAATCCTGCATGCGGAGGAAGCAGAAACCGAACAGGTTCAGCGCACGGGTGAACGACGTGCCGAACCGTCGTCCGAAACCGCCTTGCACCATTTCACCGCCGGATCCGAATCGCACGAAGGCAGCCAGGAGAGGGAAGATACGCAACAGGCTGGCGACAAGGGGGCAGGGCATGGGCGAAACAGTGGGTTCGGACTGAACAACCTGATTTCGAGAATGACCGGCCTCGCCCCTTCATCGCAGTCGGGTCGCCGCGAACCCGCGGTCGCATCGAATTCGCGGCGGCGGGACGAATACGGCGGCGAAAGGGTTTCCGAGTTCGAACAGAACGAGATTCCGGCGTTTCTTCGCCGCCAGGCAAACTGACTGACCGGGCGACGCTCACTCTGCGTCCCGCGGCGGACCAGCCGCGTGCTGGGAGCAATGGATGGCACCTGATTGTCCGGTGACCGGCTCCGCGGCACCGCCACGCTCGTTCCGATGCCGCGAAGTGGCATGGTGGGTGGTGCGATGATGCCCGTGACGCCATCGTCCGGGCCAACCGTCAGTGAATCCCCCGGAACACTGCGAACCTTCCGTTTCGCTTGTCAAGGCAATCGGTCTGGATGGCCGGCATGCGTGACCGCTGTCCGTCTGCGGGGCCGGCATCGAGTTCGGAAGCTGTTGAAGACTGAAGCAATTGGACACAATTCTTGATTTGAGCGGATTCGGATCGTTCTTGTAGAAATCGCTGTGGATGATTTCGGTTGCGTTGGGCTCCGGCCTCAGGTCCGGATAGTTGACCGGGCCAGGATCCCTGGGAAAACCTTAAGGCAGGACTTTGCAGGCAACAATCAACAAGCAGGTAGGCTTTGAGGGGATCGGACTTCATACTGGTGAACCAGTATTCATGAGGCTGTTCCCGGAAAAGGCCGATCACGGCATCTGCTTCATCCGAACGGACATCACGGGTCGCGACAACCGGATTTCGGCGGCCTACGACAAGGTCGCGAGTACCGACCTGTGCACGGCGATCGAAAACTCGGACGGCATCCGGGTTTCGACGGTCGAGCACATCATGGCGGCATTGGCCGGAACGGGGATCTTCAATGTCCGGGTGGAGGTCGACGGACCGGAGGTTCCGATCATGGACGGCAGTGCCGAACAGTTCGTGCAGGAAATTCTCCAAGCTGGTGTGAAACAGGTTGACGCACCGATTCGGGCGATCAGGATTCTAGAGGACGTATCGGTCACGATGGACGACGTCACGGTAGCGTTGTCCCCATGGCAGGGTACCGAGATCGATTTTCGCATTGAGTACAAATCCGAAGCAATAGGAACGCAGGCCAAGTCGCTCAACATGGCAAACGGCACATTTGTTCGTGAACTCAGTCTTTCGCGGACCTTTGTCGAAGTCGCCGACATTCCGAAGGTCAAGGCACGCGGCCTCGGACGCGGCGGCAGTTACGCCACGACGATGATCATCGACGGTCCAGACGTACTGAACCCGGACGGATTCCGGTACCGGGATGAGTGCGTACGCCACAAGATGCTGGACGCATTCGGAGACCTTGCGCTGGCCGGCGCGCCGATTCTCGGCAAGTTTACCGGCATCAAGGCAGGACATGGTGCGACGAACACGCTGCTTCGCAAGCTGTTCTCGACGCCCGGAGCATGGGACGTCGTCGACTGCGACGAAGCCATGAATGACCTTATTCCGGGCTATCACATCATGGGCGAGGACCGGCGCCGGGACCAGGAAATCGGAACGGGTTCCCACCCCGTTTTTCATTGAGTTCCGTCGGGGAGGAACATGTTCCTCTCCACGCGGAACTAATCACGCAGAGAAATACAACCTCCCCGGACTGCATGTGGCGCGTCGGTGCCGAAAGTCCGTGCCTGCCCGGACGTCATGGTGGGCGCACAGACATCGGGACGGCCTCGATCCGTCGCCGGCGTTCGCGTCGGAATGTGGTTTCCCGGACACTGTTCTATTGCCGACAGGCGTACAGTTGTTTAAAGGCGCCCGCTGATGAACATGAATCCTGACCAGGCGGAGTCGATTGGACCGTGATCAGTCGGTTGCCAAAATTCCTTCGGAAATCCTTCGTGGCTGCTGCCTTGCTGGTGGCCGCGTGCGGGAACGATGAAGTCCCGCCCGAAGACAGGTCACCGGGCGAATTGTACGAGGCATCGGAGCAACTCCTTCGAGGGGGCGACTACGTAGATGCCGCCAATCTGTTCGGTGAAGTGGAACGTCTTTATCCGTATTCCGACTACGCCAAGCGGGCGGTCATCATGTCCGCATACGCGTACCAGAGGGCAGGTCTTTACGAGGAAAGCCGTATTGCTGCATCCCGTTATCTGGATTTCTATCCCGCGGATGAAGATGCTGCCTATGCCCAGTACCTGATTGCGCTCAGCCACTACGACCAGATCGATGACGTCAGCCGTGATCAGGCCGTCACGCTTGATGCCATTCAGGCGCTCCGGTCTGTTGGCGAGTTTTATCCGGACAGCGAATACGCGACCTCGGCGCAACTGAAGCTCGACCTGGCGCACGATCACCTCGCTGCCAAGGAAATGGAAATCGGCCGGTACTACATGAAACAGGGCCATTTCGGTGCTGCAATCAACCGCTTCCGTGTTGTCGTGGAGGAATACGAGACAACGTCCCACACGCCAGAAGCCCTGCATAGGCTGGTCGAGTCGTACCTATCCCTGGGGCTTGACGGCGAGGCACTGATTGCCGCGGCGATTCTCGGACATAATTTTCGCGGATCGGAGTGGTATCAGGACAGCTACGATTTGCTGGCCGATCGAGACCTGGAAACCGGTGAGCCTGATGCTGGCGCGACGGGATGGCTGGGGGAAACCTACCGTCGCGTGATCCGGGGGGAATGGTTGTAGCAGACGGTCAGGGGACGACCTGTGCTGACCTGCCTGGAAATTCACGACATGATCCTTGTGGATCGGCTGGAACTGGAGTTTCGGTCGGGTCTGAACGTTCTGACGGGCGAAACCGGAGCTGGCAAATCGATCCTGCTTGATTGTCTTGGTTTCGTGCTTGGGTGGAATGTCCGTGCAGGAGTGCTCCGCGACCCGGGACGGCCGGGCGAAGTCGCGGCATGTTTCGACCTTTCCGACAGCCATCCCGCGCGGAAATCACTCGAAGGAACCGGTTTTTCAAGTACTTCTCAGCTGTTGCTCAGGCGCCGGCTTCGGCCGGACGGGCGAACCGTTGCATATGTGAATGACCGGCGCTGCACACTTGAAACGCTGCGGGAAGTCTCCGGTGGCCTGGTTGAGATCGTGGGTCAGCGGCGTGATCACGGCCTCCTCAATTCCGGTTTTCACGTGCATCTGCTCGACCAGTTTGCCGGGATCGATCCGTCTGCCGTGGAGCTCAGTTGGAACCGTTGGCGCGACTGCCGAAGCCGGCTGGAAACCGCGCTGGCCCGGCAGGATGCCAACAGGAGCGAGGTCGATTTCCTTCGACATGCGGCAGTCGAACTCGAAAAACTCGCACCCAAGGACGGGGAGGCCGAAAAACTCGATCAGGAACGTCGGTTGATGCGGGCCGCTGAGCGAATCCGGGAGGACGTGTCGCGCGCCTGGAACAACCTCGGCTCCCAAGGTGCCGAAGGACAGATTTCGCAGGCCATCGGATGGCTGAGCGGAGCGCGGGCCGAAGCAGTCGACCGGCTTGACGGAGTGTTCGAATCCCTGGACCGCGCGCTTGAGGAACTCGCGCTCGCCGAACGCGAACTCGCGGACTGTCTCGAGCTTTTTGATTTTTCGCCGTCAGACCTGGCGGAAGTCGAGGAGCGGTTGTTCGCATTGAAGAGTCTCGCACGAAAACATGATGTCCACCCGGACCAACTTTCCGACGTCCGGGAGTCGATCCAGGCGAAACTTGCGACCATGGAAGGAACCGACGCGGAAATCGCCGGCCTTGTCGTAAAAAAGCAGTCGGCCGAATCGAGCTACCACGCCGAGGCTGAACGGCTGTCCGAACGCCGAGTCTCCGCGGGGCGTCAGCTCGACTCGATGATGGAAGGCGAACTTCCGTTTCTCAAGCTGGCGAGCGCAGAATTCCGTACGGACGTCGCCAGCGCATCTGCGGGGCCAAACGGGTCCGATGCCGTAAGATTTCTCGCGACGACCAATTCCGGGATGCCGGCTGGGCCGCTCAATCGTATTGCGTCGGGTGGTGAGCTGTCGCGGTTCCTTTTGGCGCTCAAGGCGTGCCTGGCCACCAACGTTGAACCGAACATGCTCGTCTTCGACGAAATCGATCGAGGAGTCGGAGGAGCGGCCGCGGATGCAGTCGGCAGGCGGCTGGCAACATTGGCACGAAAGACCCAGGTGCTGGTGGTCACGCATTCTCCGCAGGTCGCAGCCTGCGCAGACCACCACTTCCTGGTTTCAAAATCCGAGGTCGATGCCCGGGGGGGCACGTCCGTTGACGTCGCCGAACTCGGTGCGGGCACGCGGGTCGCTGAAGTTGCACGGATGCTGTCGGGTAGCGAAGTCACCGGAGAAGCCAGGGCCGCCGCCATGGCGCTTCTCTCCCGTCAATGAGTTCGTCAGGCCTGCCTGGTCACCCGGCCGCCGTGAAGGCGGCGCGCGCCTGCGGACCGCGCCTGGCAAACGATCGGGTGCCTCCGCCCTCCGCCCGTCCAGGGCCGGCAATCAGTTGATTTCGACGACCTTTCCCGGATTCATGACATTACCGGGGTCGATTGCCCGTTTGAGATCCGCCATTATCGCCCAGGCTTGACCATGTTCTTCCGCCATGAACGGAATCTTGCCAACGCCGATACCGTGTTCACCCGTGATCGTTCCTCCCAGGCGAAGCGCCCGGCGGTTCATCGTGGCGACCAAGTCCTTCACGATTGCCAACTCGCCCGGGTTTTCGGGGTCGATGAGCAACGCGGCATGGAAGTTGCCGTCTCCGACATGGCCGACGATGGGGCCCTCGATCGGGCTCGCCGCGATTTCGGCAGCGGTTTCGGAAATCGCCTCGGCGAGGCGGGAAATCGGCACGCAGATGTCCGTCGTCACGACCCGGCATCCCGGTCGCATCGCCTTTGCGGCGAAATAGGCGTTGTGCCGGGCACGCCAAAGTGCGCTGCGGTCTTCCGCGGACGTCGCCCACTTGAATGCACTCCCTCCAAAGGAGGAAACCAGTTCGGCGACTGTTCCCTCCTGCTCGGCAATTGCGCCCGGAGTTCCGTGAAATTCCATGAACAGATGCGGTTTCTCCGGCAGATCCATGTCCTTGTCCCAAGCGTTGAGAGCCCGAACCATGGAAGTGTCGGCCAGTTCGATCCGGGCAATGGGCACTCCCATCTGGATTGTCGCAATGACGGTACGAACACAGGAATCGACATCGTCGAAGGCGCAGACCGCTGATGAAACGGCCTCGGGTTGTCCGTGCAACTTGAGAGTGAGTTCGGTGATGATCCCGAGAGTGCCTTCGGACCCGACAAAGAGGGAGGTCAGGTCGTATCCGGCAGAGCTTTTTCGTGCACGGCTTCCGGTGCGAATGATCCGACCGTCGCCCAGAACAACCTCAAGTGCCAGAATGTTGTCTTTCATTGTTCCGTACCGAACAGCCGTGGTTCCCGATGCGCGGGTTGACGCCATTCCGCCCAGCGTGGCGTCGGCACCGGGGTCGATTGGAAAGAACAACCCGGTCGCGCGGAGTTCGGTGTTGAGTTGCTCCCGGGTAACTCCCGGCTGCACGACGACATCCATGTCATCAGGATTGATGCCAAGGACTTTGTCCATGCCGGACATGTCGAGCGAGATTCCACCCCGAAACGCCAGCGCGTGCCCTTCGAGAGACGTTCCGACGCCACGCGCAACGACCGGGCAGCCTTCATCGGCGCAGATCCCCACAATACGCGCGACGTCCCCGGTCGACTTTGGTGAGACGATTGCGTCCGGAGGCGTTACGCTGAAATATGACTCGTTTTGACCATGTTCCATGCGCGCCGTCATTGACGTCGACACCTGATCGCCCAGGATTTCGGAAAGACGCCTTATGGCCAGATCGATCGACAAGTCCGGTACTCCCGTGAAATCAGCTTCCGATCGGACAAGGCGGGCGCGTGCTTCGCCGCGTGCCCGGATTGACGCATGCACCGGTGGCGTCGCCCACGCGCCGGGACCTGTCCACTCTCGGCATTCCAGCCAATTCTGCCGTCATCCGGCGTTCGGTTCAACCGAATCGGTCTTGCGGCACGCACGACCGAGCCAAGCGGCGGCATCCGGGGTACAGTGCGGGGACAAGGATTCGAACACGGTTTCGTGGTAGGAATCCAGCCAGTCGATTTCCTCTTGCTGCAAAAGGGACGAATCGATCAGGCGATGTTCCAGTGGCGCCAGCGTCAAGGTCCTGAATTCCAGCATTCCCCGTTCTCCCGAACCGGAATCCCATCGCCTGACGGCCAGCAGGTTCTCGATCCTGATCCCGAACCTGTTCGTGCGGTAGTAGCCAGGTTCGTTCGACACGATCATGCCGACTTCAAGCGGGATGTCCGAGCGACGCGAAATCGCATGCGGACCCTCATGAACATCGAGGTACGCGCCGACACCATGTCCGGTGCCATGGTCGTAATCCAGCCCGAACGCCCATAACGGCACCCGTGCAATGGCATCAATGTGACATCCGGCGAGCCCGCTCGGCCACCGCAGCCGTGACATGGCGATCATGCCCTTGAGAACCAGGGTGTAAGCCCGAACCACGTGCTCGTCGGGGTTGCCGAAAACAAGCGTCCGGGTGATGTCCGTGGTTCCGTCTTCGTACTGTCCGCCGCTGTCGATGACGACGACATCGTTGTCATTGATCGTGCGATTCGTGGACTCCGTCACCCGGTAATGCGCAATTGCTCCGTTGGGCCCGGAACCGCAAATCGTGTCGAAAGCGATATCCCTGAGTTCTCCGGTTGCCCTGCGGCAACCCTCGAGTTTCCGGACCAGATCGATTTCGGAGAGGGGCCGTCCGTGAAACTCGCTGGATAGCCATGACAGGAACTCGGCAAAGGCGACACCGTCACGTTGATGCGCCTTTTCGATTCCCCTCAGTTCCACTTTGTTCTTTTTGGCCTTTGCCAGGACGATCGGGTCATGGGCGCGAATGATCCTGGCACCGGAATCGGCAACATGGCGGAACAGGCGGTCCGATGTCCGCGCCGGATCGATCATGACCGGTCCGGGCGCGTTTTCCAGGAATTCCTCGAGGACCGCCGGGGGACGAATCGCGACCTCAGGGCCCAAGTGTGCCCTGAGGTCGTCATCGGCCTTCTCGTGGTGCATGAACAGATCGACGGTACCGTGCTCTCCGATGATTGCGAATGCCTCGGTGACCGGGATCCTCTCGATGTCGGAACCCCGCGTGTTCAGGAGCCACGCGATCGAATCCGGGGCGGTGATCAGCGCGCTTCGGCAGCCTTTGACGCGCAGTTTTTCGGCGATGCTGTTTCTCTTGTCCCGTGACGTGCGTCCCGCCCGAACCCTGGAGTAAGGCCTCATCGGAAACATGGGTCGTTCCGGGCGGTCTTTCCAGATTCGGTCAACCAGGTTTTCGCACGGGCACAGGCGGCAGTTCGGAGCAAGCGCTTCGACTTTCCCGACCAGTTTTTCGATCCATGACCGGCTGTGCAACCGGGGGTCATAGCCGATCAAGGGGGCACTCCCGGCGGTGTCTCCTTCGGCTAGGTACTCGACGATCCGGTCCAGGTCGAGCGCAACAACGGTCATGAGATTCGTGTCAACCTCGAGCCCGGCCTGGACCGTGTACCGCCCATCGACGAAAAGCCGGGCTGTTCGCCCAAGTACGATCAACAGACCGGCGGACCCCGTGAATCCGGTCGTCCAGGCCAACCGGCGGTCAGCAGGAACACGGCCGTTGCCCAACCAAGGGCCCGTCGACGGCACAAGGAATCCGGAGAGACCCTCCGTGTGCATCTCGCGCCTGAGCAGTTCAAGGCGCGTCTCCCCGAAGCCTGGGGACGCGTTGGACGTGAACGTCTGAAACATCAGGCAGCCGGGCGGGAACGGAACTGACCTGCTGAAACCCGATCGTGATCGAACAGCGCTGCAAGTTGTTCGGTCATCACGCCGGCAAGCTGCTCGGCGTCCGTGATCGTGACCGCGCGTCGGTAATACCTGTTGACATCATGCCCGATCCCGATGGCGATGAGTTCAACGGCTCGCCTGTCCTCGATCATGGCGATGACATCCCGGAGGTGTTTTTCCAGGTAGTTAGCGGAATTGACCGACAACGTGCTGTCATCAACCGGCGCACCGTCCGAAATAACCATCAGGATATGCCGGTGTTCGGGTCGCCGGACCGTTCGGCGATAAGCCCACTCGAGAGCTTCGCCGTCAATGTTCTCCTTGAGAATCCCTTCTTTCATCATCAGCCCGAGCCCGGGCCGGGCGCGCCGCCACGGAGCGTCTGCCGCCTTGTAGACTACGTGCCGAATGTCGTTCAATCTTCCGGGCGTTTGCGGCCTCCCGGAAACCAGCCATTTTTCCCGCGATTTCCCACCCTTCCACGCCCGTGTCGTAAACCCGAGGATTTCGCACTTGACCTGGCAGCGTTCCAGCGTTTGTGCGAGCACATCAGCGCAGATTGCGGAAATCGAGATGGGGCGCCCGCGCATGGACCCCGAATTGTCCAGAAGAATCGTGACGACCGTGTCACGAAACCTGATGTCCCGCTCGACCTTGAATGACAAGGGAGTCGTCGGATTTGCAACGATGCGTGCCAACCTGGCAGTATCCAGGATTCCCTCTTCCATGTCGAACTGCCACGACCTGTTTTGCTGGGCTTGCAGCCGTCGCTGCAACCGGTTTGCCAGCTTGGACACCGCTCCTTTCAGGGGTTCGAGTTGCTGATCCAGGTACGAGCGCAGACGTACCAGTTCTTCCGGTTCGGCGAGTTCGGTCGCCGACACTTCCTCGTCGAATTCGGAGGTGAATACCCTATAGTCTGGATCGGCATCCGAAATCGGCATGGTCACGGGCGGGTCGGGCGGAGTCTCCGCGTCCGAGGCACTCTCGGATTGATCCTCGTCCGGGTTATCCCCGTCGGTGCGCATCATCTCGACGTCCGTGTCATCCTCGACGTCAGCTGAATCGGGTTGAAGTTCCATTTCGTCCGACGGGTTTTCGTCGGCGGCAGAGTCTCCATCGCCATCGTCGTCGGTCTCCTCCGGGTCATCCGGGTCCTCGGGCGGATCCGTGTCCGGGTCCTGGCCGAGCTGTTCGCCGAAACCAAGATCGCTGATCAGCTGCCTGCTCAGACGTCCGAAATCCTCCTGACACTCAAGCACCGAGCCGATCCTGTTCAGCGTGTCGCCCGCATGTTCCTCGATGTGGCCCCTCCAGAGTTCCACAACATGGGCCGCAACCGAGGGGAGCTCGCGACCGGTCGCGCGCTGCCGGATGAGATGCCCGACTGCGGTCGCAAGGGGAACGGCGGCGGCGTTGTCCTGGTCACCTGCCGTGATATTCTTGGTGTCCGCGGAGATCTTGGCGTCGATATTCGCAGCGCAACCTGGCATTGCTCGAACGCCGAGCGCCTCGCAACGCGCTGTTTCCATTGACTCGTACAGCTCTGTGGCGGTCGGTCCCTCGGGTGCGAAGCGCCTGTGAGTGGATTCGTCGTGAAATCTCAACTTGAGTGCAAGCGCGTCCGCTGTTCCCCGGATGCGCAGGATCGAATCGTCGTTCAGCCGACGCGGAACATGTGGCAACCTGATCGTGTCGCCCGAAGCGCCGGGAGAATCCACGCCGAAGGTAACCTCGAGTTCGGGCCGATTGGCCATTGCCCGGGTCGCCTCGGTCAAGGCCTTTTTGAAGGGATCGGGTGGGGTATGGCTGGCTCCGACCATGATGTGCTCAATCAGGGCGCCGAATCGGTTTAGCCCAAGCTGACCGATGCGGCGCTTTCGGGCAACTCCTGATCAAAGCAACGCTGGTAGAATTCCGCGACCGTCGCGCGTTCGAGTTCATCGCACTTGTTGAGAAATGTCAGGCGGAACGCAAAACCGAGATCGCCGAAGATCCGTGCGTTTTCTGCCCAGGAGATCACCGTTCTCGGAGACATCACCGTGGAGACATCACCATTCATGAAGGCGGTTCGGGTCAGGTTCGCGACTGTAACCATCCGGGCGACCTCATCGGGCGGGGCATCCGGGCACTTGGACTCGACGATTCTGCACTCGGCGTCGTGACTCAGATAATTCAATGTGGCGACCAGGGACCAGCGGTCCATTTGTCCCTGATTGATTTGCTGTGTTCCGTGATAAAGGCCCGTTGTGTCACCGAGGCCAACCGTGTTTGCGGTTGCGAACAGGCGGAAGTACGGGTGCGGGTGAATGACCTCGTTCTGATCAAGGAGTGTCAGCTTCCCGTCAACCTCGAGAACGCGTTGAATCACGAACATGACGTCCGCCCGCCCCGCGTCGTATTCGTCAAATACGATAGCGACCGGATTTCGAAGTGCCCAGGGCAGGATGCCTTCGTGGAACTCCGTAACCTGCTTGCCGTTCCTGATCTTGATGGCGTCCTTTCCGATCAGATCAATGCGGCTGATGTGGCTGTCGAGATTGACCCGGGCACAGGGCCAGCGCAACCGCGCGGCAACCTGTTCGATATGTGTCGACTTGCCGGTCCCATGATATCCTTGGATCAGGACCCGCCGATTGTAGGCGAATCCGGCAAGAATCGCATGCGTGGTTTCCGGGTCGAATCGGTAACTGTCGTCGATCGGGGGAACCCTCTCGCCGGGGTCCGCGAATGCATATACTTCCATGTCGCTCTCGAAGCCGAACGCTTCGTCGACTCTCACGCGCAGAGTTGGCCGTGCGACCGCTTCGAGGCTCCCGTCAGCCATATTCGAGTTCCGTTTTCGTGCTGTTTGAAAAAATAGAGGCCGGTCGCTTAGTGGAACAATATCGGTTGAGGTGCAAGTGCCAGCATTTTCCGGAAGCAGGCCTTTCGTGCGCAGGTCGATTCCGACTCTGCAAGCCAACTCCGAGACTGCCGATAGCCCGGTTTCTGAACGGGGTCCGGGTTTCTTCTTCGAATGCACCGACTGCCGGTCGGCCACCCGGATTCCTGGCGGCGCATTTGACCGGTCTCCAGTGTACTTCCGGGCACCGTCCGTGAACTCGCGGCACGTCAGTCCCTGAAGCCGGGGCTCTTGCGAATTTGTTCCCAAGCCCAGACGACATCCTGCAGACGGGACTCTTCGGTTCGATCTCCTCCGTTCAGGTCAGGGTGCAGGTCTTTTACAAGTTGTTTGTATTGCTTGCGAACGGCGTCCATTGACCAGTGGTCCCGCGCGTCAAGGATGTCCAACGCCCGTCGTTCCAGGGACGACAGTTTCTTCGCATTTCCCAACCGGTTGCCGGGGCCGGGATTTTGTGTCGAGTTCATGCCGAGTACGTCAAGCGGATCGTCGACTCCAAAGCGGTCCCATGCCACCGAGGCACCGCGTGACCCGGATTCACCCAAGGTCGTGTGGTTGTCCCCCGGGTTCTGATCCTCTGTCGATGCGGCGTCTTCGTGATTGTCAAAAAAATTCCACCTGAGATTGTACTGTCTCGCGTGTCGGCGGCAGTACCAGGTCACTCCAGGTTTCTGGTCCGGGTGTTTTGGGGCGCGGTATTTGCCCGGCTCGTCGCATCCCGGATGCTCACACTTCCGAACCGATGTCTCGAATGCCCCGGACATGCCGCGGCGCGATTGGGCGCGGCGGCGCTTGTAGGCAGATACTGAAATGTCGTATTCGAAGGGCGACCCTTTGGCCATCGGTCCACCTGACGACTTCGATTCCGGATTCGGCAGCATACACGAATGAGACAATTATCCTAGCGAGAATTGCCCGGGAGGCCTCGAACGTTACATGGGCCGAAAAGAAAGAATGGAGACGGTCTTGCGGCAGGAATTCGCGCCGTCCGTCCTGGAGATTGTTGATGAAAGTGACGCGCACCGCGGCCACGCAGGTTACCGGGACGGGGGCGAAACCCATTACCGTGTGCGCATTCGCGCGGCCTCGCTTGGTGGACTGGGTCGGGTCGAGCGCCAGCGGCGAATTTATCGATCACTTGCAGCCGAGTTTTCGTCGGGCCTCCACGCATTGTCACTGGATGCTTCCGGCCTCGACACGTGACACCGAACCGCGCGTCGTACCGCACCGGTGAACGTGGGAGGGGCCGCGCTCCGGTGGGCAGCCGGTTTCTTCGCGAACGGTCTGGTGGTCCGGTCAGACCCGGGAATCAGGATCTTGCGAAGGGAGGTGTGGAGCGAAAGGCGTCATCGTCATCAGGAACGGCCCGGGACGCGATCGGAGGCGTCGGCCTAACGCCGTGCTCCGGCTGGCGGTAGTCCATGGGCAGTCCATTGTCTTCGGGACCAACCATCTGCGGTCCAAGGTCGTGCGGGATCGGGTCCTCATTGACGATCGGCCGCCGGAACACCAAAAAGGACGCAATTTCGACAACCTTGGTTCGAAACAGGCCGGATCTGAATTCGACCGGGAAGGAGTCGGTCCGCACGTATTCCCATCCGTCCTCCGCCGCGGCGTTCAACTGGTCCGTCAGACCGATGGCCAGCCTGGTGTTCGGACTTCGAATACCCCTGATGCGTCCCGGGCGACGCTGGGCCGGTTCCATCTTGTATTCGTGCTGCATCGTGTCTTGACCTGGTGCTGCCGGACGGACGTCCGATTCCCGCGCGGGATCTGCAAATGCCTGTTTCTGTCTACCTCAGCAGTCTCGAGCGCAACAACTCGTTTACCAGCTTCGGATTGGCTTTTCCATCAGTTGCTTTCATGACCTGGCCGACGAACCACCCAAGAACCTTCGGGTTGGTCTTCAGCCGTTCAACCTGATCCGGGGACGAGGCAACGACCTCGTCAATCGCGGACTCGATCGCCGACTGGTCCGTAAGCTGCTTCATTCCGCGCTTATCGACGATTTCAGCCGGATCACCCCCGTCGGTCCAGACGATCTCGAACAACTCCTTGGCAATCTTGCCGGAGATCTCCGCGGAGGAAATCAGATCGAGAATGCTTCCCAGCTGACCAGCGGACACAGGGCTGTCCTCTATGGATGTGCCTTCCTTGTTCAACCGTCCGAACAGTTCGTTGACGACCCAGTTAGCCGCGAGTTTTCCATCCCGGCCGTGGGCAACCGCTTCGAAGTAGTCGGCATTGGCGGATTCTGCAGTGAGTACATCTGCATCGTACGCGGTTACGGCGTAGTCACGAACGAAGCGACCGTGTTTCTCGTCAGGCAATTCCGGCAAGGCTTCGGCGATTCGCTTGATTCGGGCCGGGTCGAGCCGCAGTGGCAAGAGATCGGGGCACGGAAAGTACCGGTAGTCATGTGCCTCTTCCTTGGAACGCATGGAGCGCGTTTCGCAACGGTCAGGGTCAAACAGCCGGGTCTCCTGGCGAACTGACCCACCGTCTTCAAGAACTCCTGCCTGCCGCTGGGCCTCGCTTTCGATCGCCTGCTGAATGAACCGCATGGAGTTCATGTTCTTGATTTCGCACCGCGTTCCAAGACAAGCGGAATCACCTGACTCGCGGTAGGTCTCGTAGTCTCCGGGGCGGCAAATGGACACATTGACATCGGCGCGCAGGCTGCCTTCCTGCATGTTGCCGTCACACGTACCGAGATAACGCAATATCTGCCGGAGCTTTCCGAGATAGGCCGCGGCTTCGCCGGGTCCCCGGATGTCCGGGCGGCTGACGATTTCCATCAGCGCGACGCCCGTTCGGTTGAGATCGACAAACGAACTCTCGGGGTCCATGTCGTGGACCGACTTTCCGGCATCCTGTTCCAGATGAATGCGTTCGATGCGTACGCGCCGCACGGACCCGGGCCCGACTTTGACGAGCACCTCTCCCTCCCCGACGATCGGATGGTACAACTGGGAAATCTGATACCCTTGTGGCAGGTCAGGGTAGAAATAGTTCTTGCGGTCGAACTGGCTGAAAAGGTTTATCTTCGCCCGGAGTCCAAGCCCGGTGCGTATCGCCTGGTCGATGCAGAAGTCATTCACGACGGGGAGCATGCCGGGCATCGCCGCGTCGACGAATGATACATTGACGTTGGGACTGGCCCCGAAGGAGGTCGACGCTCCGGAAAACAGTTTCGAGTTCGAGCGGACCTGAGCATGGACTTCCATGCCGACAACGACTTCCCATTCGCTCCTGGCCGTTGTGAACGTCCAGGGAACGGGCACCCGTTGCTGATTCTCGGTTGCTGATTTGCCTGGTTGGATCACTGACCGGAAACGCCCCTGCCTGCGGTTTGGATTTACGTTAATAGTTCCGGCGATTCCGCCTCGCAAGTACAGATGCGGGTAGCACGGCGGACTTGACGGCGACCGAATTGGCGGGTTTTCATTGGGAAGAGTTGTGCATCGCGTGAGCCATTGCCTATAGGCGACTCGCGTACCGACTCAAACGGGTGAGTTGCCATTTCGGAAACTTTGCGGACGAAGCCATCCCTCCTGCCGCATCGGTTTCAGGCCCACCCTTCGCCAATTGCGCGCGCATGTGTGGACGAGAGTATTCGCCGGATGAGGCCCCAGCATGACCGATTGCGGAACTTTCGAACTTCCAAAGAACAGGGCTCGCTTTTTTTCCCGGCTCCTCGAGACGATTGAAATCGATATCGCACCGCTGACGACGCGAGGTGTCGCCATCGGAAACAAGGTTTTCGGTGCCGCGATTCTGAGGAAGTCGGACCTGAGCCTCGTCCTGGCCGACACGAACAACGAGATTGCCAATCCGCTCTGGCACGGCGAAATCCAATGCCTGAAGAGCTTTTACGAGTTGGAGGAGCGACCCCGGACGAATGAGTTGATCTTCCTCGCGACGCACGAACCGTGTTCTTTGTGCCTCTCTGCGATCACGTGGGCCGGCTTTGACAACTTCTTTTTCTTCTTCAGCCACGAGAACAGCCGCGACAGCTTTGCGATACCGCATGATTTGAGGATCCTCGGCGAAGTCTTCCGCCTGGAAGACGGTCAATACAACCGAAAGAACGCCTACTGGTCTTGCTGGAGTATCAGGGACGAAATAGACCGTCTCGACGAATTGGAGCGTGGGCCCCTGATGGAACGAGCGGATCGACTCGGCGAACTCTACGAGTCGCTCTCGGAAATCTACCAGAAGTCAAAAGGCGCCTCCGCCATCCCGTTCCGCTGATCCGCGCGAACGCAGGTGCCAAACAGCCGGGTCGATATGGCGGTTCGCCGTCGGGAACGCCTTTGGAGCCCTTCGCTTGGATTTTGTCGGGAACGACTACGGCCAAACTGACATTTCTCGTGCGACTCCGGATGAGACAGCTCCGTAGTCAAAGCCGGTGCAGCCGTTTCCGACATGTGGGCATCAAAGTACGGGCGGGTCGGTGACCGTTCATTGTGACCGGCGCCCTTTGGAGGACCGACAGTTTGCTGCGGGGCGGGCGTTGAGCGTCCTGGCAAGTGCGGAAACTGGCTGCCGGCCGCCCGGAATTGACGAATTCCATGGCCAGTTCTATCCGAATGCCCCGCTGTTTACAGAGATGCCCGAACGCGATACGGCGCGCTTGCGCCGCCGCTCGTCTCTCATGGATGCCTGTCGGGACCAGGGAGCACTCGAAATCGGTGATGTCGCCGAATTCGGCCATGTTCATCGTTCCACCCGGGCTGGTTGCATCAGGACGGCTCTGCCACTGTTCAGGACGATCGGCTTTCGCCAA
The DNA here is from genome assembly GCA_965242975.1 of Paracoccaceae bacterium. Taxonomy (GTDB): domain Bacteria; phylum Pseudomonadota; class Alphaproteobacteria; order Rhodobacterales; family Rhodobacteraceae; genus JAPPHA01. The sequence continues at coordinate 279,048 of CBDETS010000007.1, forward strand.
CCGGCCAAGGTGTACGGGTTTCCACTGGTCGGCGCAGGGCAAAAAAACTGTGTACGTACGGGTGCTCAAGACGGGATTCTGGGAACGGCAAGGTTGCCGAGCCCTGCAATCTGAACTACCACCACGCATTGTTCAACCGGCACCAATCCTGAGCGCGACTTGAGAGGAGCAACCGTGGCTAGAACAGACAAGGCGGACTTGCGGGTCGGCGAAGAGCTTGCTGACTTTATCGATCACGAAGTGTTGCCCGGTACCGGAGTCGAACCTGGCCGATTCTGGCAGGGATTTTCCGACTTGGTCCACGGATTCGGCGAAGAGCAAAAGGCGCTCCTGGAGAAACGCGACGAATTGCAGGGCAAGATCGACCGATGGTATCTGGATCGCCGCCCGAACCCGGCGAGCGCCGAAGAGACCAGGATGTTTCTCGAAGGGATAGGATACCTTCTTCCCGACGGCCCCGACTTTCAGATCGAAACCGAGAACATCGATGAAGAGATTTCGTCCGTGGCGGGGCCCCAGCTCGTCGTCCCGGCGTCAAACGCGCGCTACGCGTTGAATGCCGCAAACGCGCGTTGGGGGTCCCTGTATGATGCGCTCTATGGGACCGACGCCTTGGGCCGGGCTCGGGACGGCAGCTATGATCGTGCTCACGGGGCCAGGGTCATTCGCTGGGCGCGCGAGTTTCTCGATCGGGCGGTTCCCCTCGACGGCGCCAGTCACATCGATGTCGATTCCTATGTTCACTCGGATGGTCGTCTCCTGGCCCGGGTTGCCGACCGGGGGTTCGAGTTGAAGGATCGTGATCAGTATTGCGGCCATCAGGGCGACCGATCCAGCCCGGACGCCATCATTCTGAAAAACAACGGGTTGCACATTCTGGTTCGGATCAATGCGAACAATCCCGTTGGCAGTTCGGACAAGGCAGGTGTCTCGGACGTCGTGCTCGAGTCCGCCCTGACGACGATCGTCGACTGCGAGGACTCGGTCGCCGCCGTGAACGCGGCGGAAAAAACCTTGGTTTACCGCAATTGGCTCGGGCTGATGAAGGGTGACCTCGAAGCGAGCTTCCACAAGGCGGGCAAGCAGATTCATCGCCGACTCGAGGGTGACATTCCCTACGTCACGGCCGAAGGGTTGTCAGCCACTCTTCGACGGAGGTCTCTTTTGCTCGTCCGCAATGTCGGGCTCTTGATGACCAGCCCCGCGATCCTGGATCGAAACGGGAATGAGGTGCAGGAGTCCCTGATGGACGGGATGTGCACGACCGTGATCGCGCGGCACGACCTGAACAAGGCCGGCGGAGGCGGAAATTCCAGATACGGGTCCGTTTACGTGGTCGTGCCAAAGCTTCATGGTCCCCGGGAGGTCGCCTACGTCGATCGCGTGTTTTCCGAAATCGAAAAGGTGCTCGATGTACCGCACAACACGGTGAAAATCGGTATCATGGATGAGGAACGGCGGACCTCCGTCAATCTCAAGTCATGTATCCGCGCGGCCAGGGCCCGGGTCGCGTTCATCAACACCGGTTTTCTCGACCGGACGGGTGATGAAATCCACACGGCCATGGAAGCAGGCACTTTCCTCAGAAAGAACGACATTCGATCACAACTGTGGATCGCAGCCTACGAAGACCGAAACGTCGACATCGGGCTCGCGTGCGGGTTTTCCGGCAAAGCCCAGATCGGCAAGGGCATGTGGGCAGCCGCCGATCAGATGCGCGACATGCTGGAGCAGAAGTCCGGCCATCCCCGCGCCGGGGCGAACTGTGCGTGGGTTCCCAGCCCGACAGCCGCGACGCTCCATGCGACGCATTACCACGAGGTCGACGTCTTTGCACGGCAAGACGAGCTTGCGGCGGTAGGAAGCAGGGGAAAGCTCGGTGACCTGTTGACCGTGCCGCTCGCTGGCGGTGTCAATTGGTCCCGTCGCGAAATTCAGGACGAGATCGACAACAACGCACAAGGGATTCTCGGTTATGTCGTCCGATGGGTGGACCATGGTGTCGGATGTTCCAAGGTGCCGGACATCAATGATGTCGCCTTGATGGAGGACCGGGCTACATGCCGGATTTCCTCGCAAATGCTTGCCAACTGGATGCATCACGGGGTCGTATCCGCCGAGCAGGTCATGGAAGCATTGCGGCGCATGGCGGGGAAGGTCGATGCACAGAACGTTGACGATCCGAACTACAAGCCGATGGCGCCGGATTATGACGGACTTGCATTCATGGCGGCGCATGATCTCGTGTTCGGAGGCACGACGGCACCGTCGGGATACACCGAGCCGGCGCTTCATGCGCGCAGGCTTCAGGCCCTGGAAGCGGCAGGCAGAGAAAGGATTGATCGTGAGTGAGATTTCAATTTCCGAGGCTCGAAAGATCATTGCCGGGACGCTCGGGAGCGGCAGGGAAAGACGACTGAAACCGCTCACCGTCGCAGTTCTCGATACCGGCGGTCACGTGAAAGCGGTAGAACGGGAGGACGGCGCTTCGCCAGGGCGCTTTGCCATCGCGATGGGCAAGGCCTACGGCTGCCTGATGCTCGGAATGGGCGGGCAGGCCATGATGAACCGGGCAGAGCAGCAACCGTATTTCGTTTCCGCGATGAACGGGCTATTCGGTGGCAAGGTCGTGCCTGTTCCCGGGGGAGTACTGGTTCGCGGCCGCAACGGTGGTGTCGTCGGTGCGGTCGGCGTTTCCGGCGATCTTTCCGAAAACGATGCGGCCGCTGCCGTAGAGGGCATTGAGTCGGCGGGCTTTTCGGCCGAGCCGTAACCGTTTGATCGTGTCCATCCGGAATCGGATCCGCTCAAGGCGGAACGAAATATGGTCCAGGAGAGTGGTTCGGCTATAACCGGCGGTCATGAGTTCACCATCTGCAGGAATGACACGCAGGCGGAATGGAAAGGGCGATGTCAAACGGTAAACCGGTTGTTGGCGTCAGTGGCAATGGATACCTGATCGACGGAGAGTATCCGGTCCAGGCCAGCGGCGTTCACAACATCGAAGCGATTTCGGATGTGGCCGGGGCGGTCGCGCTGATTCTGCCGTCGTTGCCACATGTCAACTCGATCCCGGACCTTCTGCACGTGTGTGACGGATTCGTGTTTACGGGTGCGCGTCCGAATGTTCATCCCGAGGAGTACGGCGAAATGCCGACGGACGCGCACGGGATGTTTGACCGGGCACGTGACAAGATGGCGCTGCCATTGATCAGGGCCGCCGTTGATGTGGGCAAACCGGTTCTCGGGATTTGCCGCGGGTTTCAGGAAATGAACGTTGCGTTTGGTGGAACCCTGTATCCGGAGATCCGTGACTTGCCGGGACGGATGAACCACAGGATGCCGCCCGACGGAACCCTGATCGAAAAGTTCGCGCACAGGCACGAAGTTGCGCTTGACGAGGGAGGAGTTTTCGCCCGGATCTTCGGCTCGAACACGGTCACGACGAACTCCCTGCACGGGCAGGGGATCAAGCGGCCGGGCGCGCGCATAGTCGTGGAGGGCCGTGCCCCGGACGGGACGGAAGAGGCGATCCGGGTTCGGAACGCGCCCGGTTTCGCGCTGGCGGTCCAGTGGCATCCGGAATGGCGTGCATCACGGGATCCGGTCTCCCGCCTCCTTTACGAGGCGTTCGGAGCGGCATTGAGGAACACGGCGGGTACGTGCTCCGGCACGATTGGAGAACGTTAGAGGGACGCGGCAGTCGATCGGGCCCGGTGCATCACGGGAGCTTCGCGGGCACGGGGCCGTTTTGGACGGCACCAGGGGTCTCCGGCGGGATCGGACAGCAAGGACCGGACCATGCGCACCAAATTGAGAGTGTCGATCGCGCAACTCACGTCCTCGAACAGGCACGATGCCAATATCGAGTTGATGACATCCGCCGCTCTCGCGGCCAAGGAACACGGTGCCGATCTGCTGGCCTTGCCGGAGGCTTCCGGCCTGATGAACCAGGACGGTGCCGATGCGAGACAGCATGTCACCGGCCCTGGAGATGACCCCTTTATTGCCGCGTGCCGCGTACAGGCGGCCGAGCAGGGCATCTGGATTCACCTTGGATCGACGCCCGTCAGGAAATCGGACCGCCGGTATCTCAACCACTCCGTACTGCTGGACGATCGCGGCAGGACGAGGGCGACTTATGACAAGATCCACCTGTTCGACATTTGCCTTGAAGGCCAGAATCCGACTGGAGAGTCGCGGCGATACGAGGCTGGCAATGAGGCAGTTCTTGTCGACACGCCCTGGGGTCCCTGGGGCCTTTCTGTCTGTTACGACTTGCGATTTCCGTACCTGTACAGGGAGTACTGCCTGAACGGAGCGACGGTCGTGTTTGTTCCGTCAGCCTTTACGGTTCCGACCGGGCTCGCCCACTGGGAAGTGCTCCTGAGGGCCAGGGCCATTGAAAACGGGGTTTGGGTAATTGCTCCAGCACAGGTCGGTCGTCATGCCGACGGGCGGGCAACCTATGGCCATTCCGTTATCATCGACCCATGGGGCAAGGTTGACCTGGATCTTGGCGGCGATTGTCCCGCCCAGGCAACCATCAATATCGATCTGGAAAAAGTGGCGTGGGCGCGTTCACAGATTCCGTCGCTCCGGAATGGGCGTGCGTATTCGTTCAGGCGTGCCGAACGCCACGAAGAAACGTGTGAAGACGACTCCGGGTCTTCGCGCCATTGACTTGAGGCGTTTTCGAAAGGCGTGAGCGGCTGGATCGACGCACAGTCGGTAGCGGTTGCCGTGTGTCCCACCTATGGGAACCGCATTAACGCGGGTTCCGGAATCCTCGCCACCTTTCAGATCGGAACCCGGATTCCGGCTGGTTGTCAAAGGCCATTCGCGTCTGCCGTGCTCACTGCGTGATCCGGGCCTTTCCGTGTTGAGCGCCAGCCCGTCACGCGGCAATTCGATCCCTGTCAAGGCCGCCAGGCACCGTGGCAAGTCCTGCATCGGAGGTGTTGTCGCGTGATGGGGGTTCGTTTGACAGCAAACCGGTCTCACGCAGTTCCTTGAGTCCCGGAAGATCACGTGTACTTGACAGGCCGAAGTGGTCGAGGAAATGCGGGGTAACCACGAACGTCACGGGACGCCCCGGGCTCTCCCGACGACGCCCCAGCTTGATCCAGTCAAGGTCCAGCAGGATGTCAATTGTGCCACGCGAGACGGTTACCCCCCGAATGTCCTCGATTTCCGCCCGCGTTGCCGGCTGATGGTAGGCGATGATCGCGAGGGTCTCGATCGCGGCACGTGACAGCCTGCGCTGCACGACCATTTCTGGCTGCAAGAGGTAACCAAGATCGACTGCGGTCCTGAACGCCCAGGCGTTGCCAACGCGTGACAACCTGACTCCTCGGCCCTCATATCGTTTGACGAGCCGCGCCAAGGCAGGGACGGGATCACATCCGATCGGCATTCGGTTCCCTATCTGGGAGACGGTCATCGGCTCTGAAGCCGCAAAGAGAATTGCTTCGACCATTCGCTCCTGTTCAGCCATAGCCGGGCTGAAATCAACTGAATCGATGGGTTGGTAGAGGTCATCCATTTCATGATCTCCTTGCACGAACCTGAATTTCGGCGAATGATTCGGACTGGCGGATCTCGATCTGACCGCGTTTGACAAGTTCCAGCGCCGCAGCAAATGTGGATGCTGTCGCTGAGCGGCAATGTGCCTGATCAGACAGCCAGGACCGCGGCAGGAACCGCAAAAGGCTGCCCCATTCCAATGCCCGCCTGAACAGCGGCCGGACGTGTTCCAGGGCCTGTTCCACGGTAAAGACATGGTTCCGGGAACAGCTGAGCGGCGTGAAGTCATCGCGAGAGCGGACGCGGGCGTAGGCTTGCAGCAGATCCAGAATTGACGCCGTAAACGTGACGCGACGCCTGCCTTCCGTGACTTCGGGACATCCGCGGGAAAAGAAGTCCTTTCCAAGCCGGTCGCTCGCCATGAGTTCGGCGCCGCGTTCGCGCATGGCTTCGAGCCGTTCGAGTTGAAAGGCAAGCCTCGAGGCAAGTTCGTCGGCATCGACTTCGTCGTCAGCGGATTCCTGGGGCAGAAGGAGTCTCGACTTGAGGTACGTCAACCAGGCCGCCATCACCAGATAATTGGCGGCGAGTCGTATGCGACTGTGCTGCATGCGCTCAATGAACTTGAGGTATTGGTTCGCAAGATCGAGAATCGAAATCATCCGCAGGTCGACTTTCTGCTTTCTGGCGAGCGACAGAAGCAGGTCCAGCGGCCCTTCATACCCATTCACATCCACGATGAAGGCCTCGGACGTGACCGGCGCTTCGTCGTACTCCGCGAAATCATGGCCTTCGGGAATATCCGGGAGGTATTTATCCATCGCACGCGTCCGCGAAAGACTGTCCGCCGACAGCTGCCGAAGCCTGCTTCTGAATTGACCCGGATTGCCGTCGAAACCACAGCGCCCGGTTTGCCCTGGCATTAGCTGCACCGGCCAGGCGTGGCACGACCGCGGCAACATCGGTCATTTCCTTTTGGTCCCCATTGCAGTGAAGGGCGACGTCACATCCTGCCGCAAGCGCGGCTTCGGCATTGCATGCCGGCCCCCCGGCCAGGGCCTTCATGGACAGGTCGTCGGTCATCAAAAGGCCGGAAAAGCCGATCTGCTTCCGTATCGTGCGGATGACACGGGGCGACAGGGTCGCACACGCTCTGGAGTCAATGGACGGGTACAACACGTGGGCGGTCATCCCCACGGGCAGGTCCGACAGGCGCTTGAACGGAACAAAGTCCACCTCGGACAACGTTTCGATGTCGGTCTCGACAACCGGCAGTTCCTCGTGGCTGTCCTGGTGGGAACGGCCATGGCCAGGAAGGTGTTTCATCACCGGAAGAACACCGCCGTCGAGCAGACTGTCCGCCACGACACGACCAAGCGCGGCGACCTTGTTCGGGTCACCGCCCAGGCAGCGATTGCGTATCACCGGGTGGGTATGACGGCAGGCGATGTCGAGCATCGGGACGCAGTTTGCATCAATTCCAAGAGCCCGAAGTTCCGATGCAATCAAGCTGTACCGCAGCCGCATCCTCCGCTTTGCAGTCTCCGTATCAACTGTCCGCACCTGATCGAGCGGAGGGGCCCACTCTCGCCAGTGAGGCTTTGACAGCCGGGCTACGCGCCCACCTTCCTGGTCGATGAAAATCGGAGCATTGCGCCCGACGATCGACCGCAAGTCGCTGGTCAGCGCTCGAACCTGGTCAGGGTCATCGACATTGCGGACAAAGAGGATGAATCCCCACGGGTTGGCATCTGCAAAGAACTGTCGCTCCCAGGAGGTGAGCTGCAGCCCCTCGCATCCGAAGATGCAGGCTCGGGCCGAAATCAGCGGTGCTGGGCCGGGATGCACTGGGTTCCTCGCTCGAGCAGCGACGTGCACAGGTTCCTGGAGGCGACCTGGTTTTCAAAGCCGACAGCCGCGATGCTGTACGACGTCACACCGCTGACTTCGGTCGACTGGATCAACGTCGGCAGGTCTCCGATCAGATCTCCATGGTCCGTGATCAGGCGCACTCTTTCTTCTTCGGCGACCTGATAGCTGCCGTAAGATCCCAGGTGAACGACCAGTGCCCCGTCCTCCAGCGGTGCTATTCCGAGTCCGTTCGGTCGGGGTCTCGGCAAGGCGGCTGCACCCTCGGTTTCCTGCGCGACCTCCACACCATTTTGCGGCTCCGCAGTTTCCGCGGCGTTTGCCTGTTCGATGGCCTGTTCAGTCCCGGTCGCATTCGTGGGGGCTGTCTCTCCGGCGATTCGGGTTGCCTGCACAGGGGCCTGGTCGACGAGTTCCTCTTGGGATGTGATCGTGTCGCCGGAATCGAGCGGCATTGACCTCGGCGCAAGGACAACCGTGTCCGAGGCTTCGGCCGCTATGCCCGATTCAATGACCTGATTGATCGACAACCCCTGGTTTCCGACCTTCAATCCGCCGGGATCGACCGGCCGTGTGCGGGCATGTCCGTCCATTGCGCGGAGGACTGGAATGTCCGAAGGGCTCCGTGAACCAAGACTGACGGCCCAGTAGCCGATTCCCGCCATCAAGGCGAGGGAGACAAGAGCTCCTAACCAGCTCAGGATTACGGTAAATTTCCCCACCTGCCCGGAGGGTGACCTTTTTTCCGGCGATGTAAGCACGGACGGCCCCGTCCGCTGATCGCTGTCATATCGGGAAATCATTGGGCCTGCCTCATTGATTCACACTCTATATGGTGTGATTGACTGCTCCAACCCCAAAAATGCGATCGATTTTCTTGGTTTTAACGCATTTCTTCGACAGGGTTGACACCCAGAATACCAAGTCCTGTCGAAATAGCAATGCCTGTCGCCCTGCACACGGCGAGCCGTGCGAGGGTCCCGCGTTCATCGTCGGTTTGGAGGAACTTGAGCCTCGGCAGACTCTTGCTCCTGTTCCAGAGACTGTGAAACTCGGAAGCGACCTCGTTCAGGTAATACGCAATTCGGTGCGGTTCCCGGTTTCTCGTGGCCAGTTCCAAGTGACGCGGCCACCCTGCGACCTTTCGGACCAGGGCCATCTCCGCTTCGTGTTCGACCAGGTCGTGGCATGCGCCTGAAAGCGAAGCGTCAGATACGTCGAATCCAGCCTCCCGGGCCTTTTCGAGCACAGAACAGATCCGCGCGTGTGCGTACTGGACGTAAAACACAGGATTGTCGCGCGTCTGCTGCCGGACGAGTTCCAGGTCGAAGTCAAGCGGCACATCGTTTTTTCTCGTCAACATGACAAAGCGGGTCACGTCGGGCCCGACCTTGTCGACGAGTTCACGAAGTGTCACGAATGTTCCTGCCCGTTTGGACATCTTGATCGGGCGGGAACCCGATAGGAGTCGAACCAGTTGGACGAGCCTGACGTCGACCGGAACGCGGCCTTCGGACAGTGCAGCGACGACGGCCGAAATCCGCTTGACGTAGCCTCCGTGGTCGTAACCGAAAACGTTGACCAGCTCGTCGAATCCGCGAAGTATCTTGTCGTAGTGATAGGCGATATCGGGTGCGAAGTAGGTCCAGCTTCCGTCGTGCTTCCTGATTGCCCTGTCCATGTCGTCGCCGAAGTCGGTTGACCTGAACAGAGTCTGTTCCCTTTGTTCCCAATCCTCACTGCTCTTTCCCAGGGGCGGATCAAGAATGCCGCGATAGATCAGGCCTCTGGACTCGAGTGTGTCCAGCGCGCCCTCGATACGTCCGGCTCCGTAGAGGGACCTCTCGGAGAAAAACACGTCCATTTTGACACCAAGGGCGTCGAGGTCGTCACGAATGATGTCCATCATCATTCCGGTGGCGCACTCCCTGAACAGGTCGAGCCACTCCGACTCCGGCCTGTCGACGAAACGGTCTCCGTGCTTGTCCCAGAGCGCCTCGCCTACTGGAATCAGGTAGTCTCCGGGATAGCCGTCGGCAGAGAACGCGACCTGCCTTCCACCCGCCTCAAGATACCTCAGGTACACCGACCGCGCGAGAACTTCGACCTGCGCACCCCCGTCGTTGACATAGTACTCCCGGGTTACGTCGTATCCGGCGAATTCGAGCAGGTTTGCGAGTGCGTCGCCAAATATCGCGCCTCTCGCGTGGGCAACGTGCAAGGGTCCCGTCGGGTTCGCAGATACGAACTCGACGTTGGCCCGCTGGCCCTTCCCCAAGCTTGGGCGCCCGTACGAACAACCTGCCTGAAGTGCTGCGGGAATGCACGCGCGCCACGCCGAAGGGCTCAACGTGAGGTTGAGGAACCCCGGTCCTGCAATTTCGACCGCCTGTACGCGATGGTCCGTGGCCAATTCGCCGACCAGGTGTTCCGCCAGCGCTCGGGGACGAACCCCGGCGGGTTTCGCCAGGACCAGTGCCGCATTCGTCGACATGTCGCCATGCCTCGGGTCGCGGGGGGGCTCGACGGTCACTGACCGGGCGTCGGTTTCGGCAGGTAGAAATCCCTTGCCGGCAAGGGAAGCAATTGCGTTCGCGACGAGTGCCCGAATGTCGGAAAAAATGTCCATTGCGTTCCGAAGGTTGCCTGCGCGGCGATTACCACAGGCGAAGTTCGCCATCCAGCAAGTTGTTTCGACCGGTCAGCCGGGCATGTTCCTGCAGCGCGAAACGGTCCGTCATTCCGGCGACATAATCAAGAACACCTCGTGCCCGGATTTTGCCGTCGGCGTCATCGGGAATCCAGCCGTCCGGAAGATCAGCGTCTCCGGAAATGTACAGACCGAACAACTCCAGGAGAATCGATGACGCCCGGTCGCGTACCCTCTGCACCTTGCGGTGCCTGTACATGTATTCGAAAAGGAAATCCCGGACCTGGTCCAGGTCGCGGCGAACCGGGCCGGGAAAGGCAACCACCGGGCGATCGGCATTGCGAATTTCTTCGGGACTTTCCGGTGAAAGCGTTCGGAGCCGCTCGCGGCTTTCGGTAATGACGCTCCTGACGAGACAGTCGAATACCTGCCGCAGCGCAGTGTGGCGGCGCCGGTCCGGGTCGAGCCCGGGATACAGCCTGTCGATTTCCCGGAAGCAGGCACCCGCAATGGGAAGTTCATGGACATCGGATTCCCTGAACAAACCGGCCCGCAGGCCATCGTCAAGATCATGGGTATTGTACGCGATATCGTCGGCGAGGGCGGCCACCTGTGCTTCGGCGCCGGACAGCGAATGAAGCTCCAGGTCGTGAACCGAATTGTAGTCGGCCAACGAATACGGGAGGTTGTCGACCACCGGTCCGTTGTGCTTGGCGATTCCTTCCAGCGACTCCCACGTCAGGTTGAGGCCGTCGAAGCCGGGGTAATGCCGTTCCAGCCGGGTTACGACCCTGAGCGCTTGGGCGTTGTGATCAAATCCGCCTGCACCCTCCATGCAGGAGTCGAGGACCTCTTCGCCCGAGTGGCCAAATGGAGGATGGCCGAGGTCATGGGCAAGTGCGACGGCCTCAGTCAGGTCGGAGTTCAGTCCGAGAGCGCTGGCGATCGAACGCGCAACCTGCGCGACTTCGATCGAGTGGGTCAGGCGCGTGCGGTAATGGTCACCTTCGTGTTCGACGAAGACCTGGGTCTTGTGTTTGAGCCGCCGAAAGGCTGTCGAGTGAATGATCCGGTCACGGTCGCGTTGAAACGCGGTCCGGAAACAGGACTCCGGTTCGGGGACCAGGCGGCCGCGGCTCTCGTCAGGTTTGCATGCAAAGGCGGCAAGCATGGGGGTCGTCGAGACAACTTTCTGTGAAAACGGCAGATCGACAGGCGCGACCTGTTGAACTGTGTGGCGAAGAACATGACCGCGATCAAGAGGCCAAATTCATCCCACCGCCTGCGGTTCCAACGCGGGCTTCGAGTTCCCTTCCCGACCCGGGTGACCGGAGCGCCGGCGACTGCCGGGTGTGCGGTGCGCGGGAACCCCGGGGCGATGCCGGGGTTGGGAACACGTGCGGGTCATCCGGGGCCATCCGAGCGGGCGTGTCCGGCTACGTGTTTGTTCGCCGGGTAAACAGACCATGCGACAGAGTGAACCCGATGACAGCAGGGCCGGAAAACCCAGGCTGACGTGCCGTTCGTTCCCTTGTCTCCCCGGTCAGACCTTGCGGACCATGGAACAGGGCTTATATCATTGATATCAAGATCTCGTTGAAATTCGGGTGCCAAAGGAAATCGTGCCATGGAAATCTCGGTGCCGCCCAAGGTAACAGATCGGGCCTTCCGGCGCCTGGAGGAGATCAACCGGACCCTCGACAGGGTAAAGGGCTTGCGGATTGCGGTGGAAGGAGGGGGCTGCTCGGGGTTTCAGTACGACATTCGACTCGACGACCCGGCCAACGACGACCTTGTACTCGAGAAGGACGGAATGAAGGTTTTGATCGACGACGTGTCGTTGCCTTTCCTGTCCAATGCGGTCATCGACTTCAGCGATGAATTGATCGGTGCGCGTTTTACCGTCTCGAATCCAAACGCGTCCTCCAGTTGCGGTTGCGGTGTCAGCTTCTCGTTGTGATCCCGGTCACCAGAAGTCAGCTATCGCCCGAAAGGCCTTTCGGCACTTTCTGCGTGGAACAACACCCGTGATCATTGCGACCTTCAACATCAACGGGATCAAGGCAAGAATGCCCGCCCTGCTCGATTGGCTCAGCGACCGGCGGCCTGACGTCGCCTTGCTGCAGGAAATCAAGTCACTCGACGAGGTCTTCCCATCAGGTCCCATACAGGACCTCGGATACAACGTGGAAACCCACGGCCAGAAAGGCTTCAACGGGGTTGCCATTCTCTCGCGACCGCCTCTTGACGATATTGTGCGGGGACTACCGGGGGATCCTGAAGATCAGCAGGCGCGGTGGATCGAAGCGAGTATTCAGGGTTCGGGGGCGCCTGTACGCGTCTGTTGTCTCTACCTGCCGAACGGGAATCCCGCTCCCGGCCCAAAGTTCGATTACAAGCTCTCGTGGATGCGTCGCATGAAACGCCGGGCGAGGGCGCTGCTGGATCTCGAAGAACCGTTCATCATGGCAGGGGATTGCAATGTCATCCAGCAGCCTGAAGATTGCTGGGACGAAGCCGTCTGGCTCGATGATGCCCTGTACCGGATGGAAACGCGGACGGCGTTCCGGGAAATCCTGAACCTCGGGTTCACCGACGCGCTGCATGTCCGCGATGATTCACCCGGCAACTATACGTACTGGGACTACCAGGGCGGTCGTTGGAAAAAGAACCACGGTACTCGGATCGACCACCTGCTGTTGTCTCCACAGGCGGCCGACATGCTCATCGATTGTCAGGTCGACAAACACGTGCGTGGTGAGCCAAAACCGTCAGACCATGTTCCGGTCTGGGTTGAACTTGACACGTAGGACCGGCTCCAGGTCAGTTCCGGATAGCTCCCGCCACGACGTCATGGTCATGAATCCACCCGTACCAATACCGTAACGCCGAAGGCAGTAGCCGCCCTGCGGCATGGAGGCCGAAGTGAACGGGAAGCCGGACGGCCGGACTCCGCGCCTGGTAAATCCGCCCGCTCCTTTCCGATGCCCTTTGCAGACGAACGATCCTGGATCTGCGAACCCGTTCGTACGTCGCAAGGGCAGCCGGGAGTGACCGGGCACGGGCGAGTGCTTCGATCAGGGTCCATGCGTCCTCAAGGCCTGCCGAGGCGCCTTGTGCAAGATGCGGAAGCATCGGGTGCGCCGCATCACCGATTGCAACGAGATTGGCCCGCGACCAGGCCGCCGGGGCCGGGCCGTGGTGGAGGTCCCTGGTTTCAGGTTCGTGGATGGTGTCGAGGACGGAGACCACGGAGTCGCACCATCCTGAAAACAGTGTGCGCAGTTCCTTCCGATCCTGTTCCGGTTGGGACCTGTTCGCCGGATTGCCCATCCGGTCGGTATTCCTCGTGATGGCGACAACGTTGATCATTGGTCCCCCGGGCACGAGATAGGCCACCAAGTGCATTCCGGGGCCGGCGAACAGGCAGGGTCCGCCCGACAGGTCCGACCGCATGCGCTCGGACGCTGACGAAGTCGGCGTCAGCGCACGCCACGCGCGTTGACCCGAGTCGGTTGCCGGCTTCCCACCATCCAGGTGTTTCTGCCGAATTTCCGAATGGATCCCGTCGGCGGCAATTACGATGCCGAAATCGTCCGGTACAGCAAGGTGTGCGTCCGTGAGAACCTCGAAACGATCGCCGCGAAGGGAGACATCAGCGCGGGTCCCTGCGAGCAGGGTCGCGCCGTGTCGCCGGGCGCAATCGGCAAGACTGGCCACGAGGTCGGAACGCCGAGCCAGACAATAGCGGGCGTCATCGTGGCGTGCCTGGATGTCCAGTCGGGCTATTCCACGTCCGGTGAGGCCGTCTTTGAGCGACAGTGAACGCGCATGCATCGACCGTGCCGAAAACTCCAGGGAGCAGCCGATCGCCCTGAGCACCCGGGTCCCGTTCGGGCTGATCTGTATTCCCAGTCCGCTGCCCGATTCAAGATGGCCAGGGGTGGTCTCGAAAATCGTGACCCAAGCACCCTTTTGGGCGGCCGCGGCTCCAGCAGCGAGACCTCCGACGCCGCCTCCGACCACGGCGATGCGCACGCCGTCGAGATTCATCGTGACCGGGACGTGGAGGCCATCACCCGGACGATGCCTCGTGTCGACGAATTGTGGCCCGAGGAACGCGTCAACTCGCATGAAGCCGCGATCGATGGGAAATTCATGTCTGCCGGCTGTCCCTGACCAGTGCCGCCAACCGTTCGAAGGCCGAACGGCTGGCGGCAATGATGCTTCCGTCCCGCAGTGGGTCACCCCGTGCCTGGACGGAAGACACGAGTCCACCCGCCTCGCGAACAAGCAAGAGGCCTGCGGCGATGTCCCAGGCGTTGAGATCCGTCTCCCAAAATCCGTCGATTCGCCCCGCCGCGACCGATGCGAGATTCAGTGCCGCGGAACCCAACGTTCGAACACCGGCGCAAAGCGGCGTGCACCGCTCCAGGGATGCCGCGGCCGACGTCCATCCGGGTTTGCCGACAGCCGGCAGGGACGTTGCGAACAACATGCTGTTGATTCGGGTTCGAGCGGATACCCTGATACGGTTGTCGTTGAGCCAGGCTCCACTGCCTTTTTCGGCGACGAACAGTTCGTTTGTAAGTGGAGCAAAGACAATGCCGGCGACGATCTCACCCTTGTGCTCAAGTGCAATCGAGATTCCCCAGAACGGCAAACCATGCAGGTAATTCGTCGTTCCGTCGAGTGGATCGACGATCCAGCGTCGGGTCGGGTCCTTTCCCGGCACAGGTTCGCTTTCTTCGGCAAACCAGCCGTAGTTGGGCCTGCCTCCGCACAACTCATCGCGTAGGATGGACTCTGCCCGAATGTCAGCCCGCGAGACGAAGTCCCCGGGCCCCTTGACCGAGACCTGAAGTTTCTCGACCTCTCCGAAGTCCCGGATCAGTCCGCGCCCCGCCTTCAGTGCCGCGCCGACCATGAGGTTGATGTTCGCTGAAAACTGCGATGGCATACCCCGGAATCTCCGATCGCCAGCCTTGCGTGAACTCAATAGTGAATCGGGTGTGTCATTCCAAGTCCGATTGCGGGTTCGGACGTCCGGTTCATGTGACAGCGGTCGTCATCGCGAAGATTCGGTTCACCTCCGGCGGCAACGATCGCGTTGCGGTCGTGACCGCGGGCCAGCGAACGCTCGAACTGGTTTGACAGGGGACCGGATTTCCAGCAATTACACCATAGCGGGTAAACGAACCTGCCAACCCGGTCCGCATTGGCTTCATGGATTTTCGACGGGAAACACCTGCTGTGGGAACTGATCGCCGTCGGTTCGCCCGACCGCCGTTACGGTCCTATTTCGACACTGGAACGCATTCCAGGAAGGTTACGACTTCATCGCCCGAAGCACAGAAGTGGTTCAACCGTGGCTTGAACTGGATTTTCGGATTCAATCATGAGGAAGCCGTTGTTTGTTTCAGGCAAGCCCTGGAACATGATCCGGGATTTGCATTCGCCTGGTGGGGCATCGCACTGGCAAGCGGTCCGTTCTACAACCTGACCTGGGACATGTTCGGAGTGGAAGAGGCCAGGGAAGCGACGCTCACCTGCCACGAGGCAGCCCAATTGGCCCTGGCGCATCGTGAGCGGGCAGGGCCGGTCGAGCGTTTGCTGATTGATGCCATCGCCACGAGGTTCCCTGAAGGACGTCCGGTGCCGGCGCCCGAGTTCGAGCGATGGGAACGCGGCTACGCGGAGGTCATGCGGCGCGTCCACCGGCAATTTCCGTCTGATCATGATGTTTCGGCATTGTTCGCGGAAGCGCTGATGTCGCTGACGCCGTGGAAATTGTGGAACCTTGCGACTGGAGAGCCGGCGGAAAATGCTGCGACTCGGGAAGCTCTCGATGTCGTCGAGACAGCACTGGAAGATCGGGTGACGCGCGGCCTGCCGGTGCATCCGGGCCTCTTGCACATGCACATACATCTTCTCGAAATGTCCCCCTGGCCCGAAAAGGCATTGCCCTCGGCCGACAGGCTTCCGGGTGCGGTCCCGGATTCCGGGCACCTCGAGCACATGCCGTGCCACATTCATGTGCTCTGTGGTCACTACCATCGAGCCATCCGGTGCAGCGAAAAATCGATCGCGGCAGACCGGCGTTTCCTGGAGTATTCCGGGACCGAACAGTTCTACATGATTTCGATTTGTCACGATTTTCACATGATGATGTATGCCGCGATGATGTGCGGCAGGATGGAACCCGCCATCCAGGCTGCCAATGGAATTCGGGTGTTGCTGGCCCCCGAACTTCTGAACGAAAGGCGGCCGCACCTGGCAGCCATGCTCGAAGGATTTTGTTCGACGCGAGAACATGTCCTGGTGCGATTCGGCCAGTGGGAGACCCTCGTTGGCGAGGTGCCGCCTGCTGACCCTGACCTGTATTGTGTCACGCTGGCGATGCACCATTACGCGAAGGGAGTGGCCCATGCGTCGCTCCGGCAGTTCGAATCGGCGAAACGGGCGCGCGCCGAACTGGGCGAGTCGGTGGAGAGGATCCCGGCAGATCGTCTTATTTTCAACAACCAGGCACGGGACATCCTCGAGATCGGCAAGGCCATGCTGGACGGCGAGTTGTCGTACAGTCTCGGCAACTTTGACGAGGCATTTGCCCATCTCCGCCGGGCCGCCGGACTGAATGATTCGCTCGAGTACTCGGAGCCGTGGGGTTGGATGCATCCGCCACGCCACGCTCTCGGCGCACTGTTGCTGGAGCAGGGACGAGTCGACGAAGCAGCGGCCGTGTACCGCGCGGACCTCGGCTATGATGAGACGCTCAACAGGAGCGGGCAGCACCTTGACAATGTCTGGTCTCTGGTCGGCTATTCCGAATGTCTCGAAAGGCAGGGCAAACACGAGGAACTGGCGATTGTCGATCAGCTCGCCAGACGGGCGCGGGCCAGGGCCGACTGCCCGGTCGCAAGTTCATGCTTTTGCCGCAGTTCCCGGTGGGCGTGACTTCTGCTCCCACCGCTCGGGCCAGACCGGGAAACGCAAGTTGCCTTTTTTTGGCCCCCTGTCGACGCGCCCGCCGTCGTCGACGTTCGCCGAGCGGTGCCGACGTCGACTTTTCCCGGGCCACGCATGATCATGCCATGATGGCGGAGTCGATGAAGTTGCCCGAGGCGGGAAAATGAGTGGCTTCACGTCGTGAGCGAAACCTTCTTTGCCTTGGGTCCGGAAGATTTGCTCGACACTGACATGCGGCTGTCGCTGACAGGCCTCGAGTTCATGCAGGGAATTCTCGAGGGTCGGTTTCCGGCCCCCCCGATTTGCAGGGCGCTTGGATTTCGCCTCGACGACGTGGCGCGTGGCCGGGTACGCTTTGAAGGCGTTCCCGGATTTGATGTCTGCAATCCCCACGGAAGCGTGCACGGTGGCTGGTACGGGACGCTCCTCGACAGCGCCATGGCTTGTGCATTCCTGACGACGCTTTCGAACGGATTCGGATACACGACGCTGGAATACAAGGTGAACATCACGCGAGGGGTCCCGCTGGATACACCCGTGATCGCGGAAGGGGTGGTTCAACATACCGGTCGAAGAACGGGTGTTGCGTCGGGAACAATCGTCGGAAAGGACAACGGCCGACTCTATGCAACCGGGTCCACGACCTGCATCGTCCTTCCCCCGGGCTGACGGGGGTCACGCCCTGCCAGCGTACTCAAGCGTTTCGGTGTTGACTACGACATCTTCATTCTGGTTGACGAACGGAGGAACCATGATCCGGATTCCGTTGTCGAGCAGTGCGGGTTTGTAGCTGCTGGCAGCAGTCTGACCCTTGACGGCCGGCTCGGCTTCAGCGATTCGGCAAGTTACTTTCTGGGGCAGTTGAACGTTCAGTGCCTCGGTTTCGTAATACTCCACCTGCACCATCATTCCTTCCCGAAGAAAGGCCAGCCGTTCACCGAGCATGTCAGACGGCAGTTCAACCTGCTCAAATGTCACCATGTCCATGAACACCAGCCGGTCGCCGGCTTCGTACAGAAACTGCTGATCCTTTTGGTCGAGACGAATCCGTTCGATCCGGTCCGCGCTGCGAAACCGCTCGTTGAGTTTCGATCCATTGCGGAGATTGCGCAATTCGACCTGAGCGAACGCGCCGCCCTTGCCCGGCTTTACGTGTTCGACCTTGACGGCGGCCCACAAGCCGTCATTGTGATCTATGACATTTCCGGGACGGATTTCGTTCCCATTGATTCGAGGCATACCAGACCTCCAAGAATTTGCGTGACACTTGCCGACGCTCTTATCCCGGGGCGATGTTCCAGACAAGATTTCCGGGTTCGAGAGACCGGCAACAATAATGGCGCATGAAAAGGCTGATTGACTTATGCCCCAATTTGCTGGAGTGGTAGATATGCGTTAATCGCATACCTGCCATGCAAAAAACGCAATGCAAATTTTGGATCATTTCGGGCATAGTGTATGGGGAGCAAATAGGATGACAAGATGACAAGGTTGTATGATGTTTGATTTCGTTGACGACGCGTCTTTCAACAATGACCAGGGAAAAAGGTCACAAAAACTCTTTGCGGCCGTTGTTCTGGCCGCGCTTGATGACGCGATTGCAGACGACAAGAAATATGGAAATGGCGTGGAATCGATTGCCAGATGGGCCAGGTCAAGGGACGGCCGGGAAGTTCTGACCTGCGCAGGCATCGATCCAAATGAACGCTGCGTCAAGGGAATGATGAAATTTGTCGAGCGCGGCGTCAGAACGTCTGTCGCATTGAGCCGCGAGGAGTCCGAACGCCAACTGTTGGCGAAGGCGCTCGGATAGGCATCTCGTCAAGCGTTTTTTCCCGGTCGACCGGGCTGTTCAGTTTCTGAGCATGTTGATCGTTCCGATCGTTGAATCTGCGGTGATTTTCCACAGTTCGAAACTGTCATCGCCTGACCGCCTGTAAAACAGTTTGGTCTCGAAACTGGACCTTTCGTCGAGTTCGTCCCGGGAGTAACCCGCGATGCGTCTGAAGGCCGCTTGACATGTTGCTTCGCCGTCGACGATTTCAGGCGTTTCAAGGACCAGGTTTGTCCGCCGCCGACCGTCGTAAATGTCGTATGTCTGGTCGCACAGGGTTTCGCGCGTTGCGTCCCTCAACATGAAATAGGCGGCGATCGTGGGGTTCAGTGTGCCTCTTTGTTCGGATGGTACAAGGTCGTAGTCTCTTGGTTCACGCTCGGGTCTGTAGTATCTGACATCCGGATGGTCTCCGACGTACACGATACCGGCTTCAGACCGCCGTTTCTTGGTTTTTGTCATGGATACGTATGACCGCTGCCGGAGTTCGCCCTCCCGAACGATTCCCCGAACCCGGCTGGCATGACCGAATCCGGACAAGGCTGATGCCAATCCTGACGACGTGATGGATCCCTCGATCACAAATTCCGCGTCGGAAATTTCGGCCGACATGTGTACGGTACCGATTCTGACGCCACCGAAATAGATCGTAAAATCAAGGGCGTCGGTCCGGGGCTCAGCCGCGGCCGATTGAAGCGAACTCAGGTGTGAAGTGGTCGCCAGCGCCAATATGGCCACGGCACGGGCGACCTGACGTCCAGGACCAGAAATCAGGCTTTCCTCACTGTAGATTCTGCGATGCGATCAGATCAATTCCGACTCGGGCATTCCATGAATTGATTTTTTGGGGTTTCGTCAAAAGGATGTGCGTCATGGTGGCATCTTTCCGCCACTGAATGTATCTCGACCGAGCACGGGGGGTGGTAACGGAAGTAGATGTTGAAAGCAACGGCAGATCGTATTCTTGCCGGCGACCGGCGAAGTCTCGCGCGTGCGATTACTCTGGTGGAAAGTGAGAGACCGGACCACAGGGCACAGTCGCTTGAACTGTTGTCCCTGGTACGCGGCACTGACCGCCAAGCGCTTCGGGTGGGTCTCACCGGGACCCCGGGTTCGGGCAAATCGACATTGATTGAACGACTCGGGCTGATGCTCGCGGATGGAGGAAATCGCGTTGCCGTTCTCGCCGTCGATCCGTCATCGACACAATCAGGCGGTTCGATTCTCGGTGACAAGACCCGCATGGAACAGCTTGCGCGCCATCACAACGCGTTCATTCGCCCGTCGCCGTCGCGTATGGCGCTGGGTGGGGTGGCGACCCGGACGCGGGAGGCCATCGCTCTGTGTGAGGCAGCCGGATTCGACACGATCATCATCGAAACCATCGGCGTCGGGCAGTCGGAGATCCTTGTGTCTGAAATGTCGGACATTTTCGTTTTGATACTCAGCCCGGCCGGGGGCGATGAGTTGCAAGGCGTCAAGCGGGGAGTCATCGAGCTCTCCGACTTCGTACTTGTCAACAAGGCCGATGGTGATCTGGAAGCCGCGGCAAGCCAAACCTGTGCCGAATATACCGGCGCACTGCAGCTGCTGAATTCACGTCCGTGCGACCCCGAGGGAGTCCCGAAGGCGATGACGGTTTCAGCCAAACTCGGAACCGGCCTCGAGACGGCCTGGAGAGAAATCAGCGCTCTGGCCGAATGGCGCAAGCGCGTCGGTTTCTGGGATTCGAATCGTGTCCGCCAGGCGGTGAACTGGTTCGAGTCGGAGGTGGACAGCTGTCTGCTGGATGAAATCCGTACCTTTCCCGGTCTCTCGGAGACCCGGGCAGACGTCGCCCGTGGCGTCGGCTGCGGAGACATCGACCCCGGTGAGGGCGCCGTCAGGGTGATCGAGTGGTTTCGCACGAGGCAATCCCTGAAGTGACATCCTCAAACCCAGGCTCGCAATGTCGTCAGCCACGTCAATTCGGTGCCGAATGGTGTCGCGGAGCATCGACACGGTCGCACGATCAGGGCCGGGCGGGAGTGGGGGCGACTTGCCGACCATACCGCCGCAGGAGGACGGTACGGCACCCTCAATGCCCGTGTCGATTTCGCGAAAGCGCCCACCCGCAAGGACCGGTCAGATCCCTGCACACCTGCGTTCGTTTACGGGTACACGGAACAATCCCGCGATCTCAGGAATCCGTCCGTCAGCCGCATGCCCGCAGGCCGGTTTCGCGATCGGAATTGTCGAAGCTGCCGTAAACCCCCCTCCTTCAGGGCGGGGACACAAGGCGTCCTGCCCGTTGACGCGACGCTGCCGCGCTGGCAAACACCCCCTTGCGTCGCGAGAACCAAGTGGCGCGCACGGAGGGATGCCCGTGCCTGCCTGTGGAGGCCTGCGTACGACCGGAGCACCGGCGGCGGCCCGCGAAGCAGGAAGCCTCGTCACTCATGGCGAGGTCCATCACGCATGTGGTTGAGTCCTGCGGAACGGATGGCTTTTGTTAAGGTGCCCGCAAAGCCGGGCCAGCCCAGCGGCGTCCGCGGGTATCCGTACTGTGCGTAACGGCGATTGTGCCTTGACGGGTACGGTGTTGGCGGGATAGGTAGCGCGCCGAATTACCGCCCGGGCGCGGTCCATTCCCCAGTAACGGATACTGATCCCATGTCTCGCCAATGTGAACTGACCGGAAAGAAGCCACAGAGTGGCAACAACGTGAGTCACGCGCACAACAAGTCCAGGCGCCGGTTTTTACCAAATCTGAACCAGGTTACGCTCTCCAGCGAGACGCTGGGCAGGTCGTTCAGGTTTCGAATTTCGGCTGCGGCGCTCAGGACGATCGATCATTGTGGCGGCCTCGATGCATTCCTCGCGAAGGCAAGGGACGCGGAACTGTCGGGTCGGGCGCTCAGGCTCAAGCGCGAGATCCAGAAGGCGGCCGCGAACGCGTGACCAACTTGCCGGGCTCGATCTTCTTGACGGGCTGATCCAGACCTGCACCTGAATCCTCCAGGCAGTTCCGTGACCGAAAGTCCGGGCAGAGCGGCGAACTGCGGCTCTTGGTCGCCGACAGTGAACCCGGTCTCCACATTTGTCGCGCGCGTGTGCGGAGGTCGCGGCCGAATGTCACGTGACGAGCGAGTTGACCCAGGCTGGGACTACTTCGGTCGCCGGTCCGATCAGGACATCGTCGAATGGGTGACCGATATGCGGGTGCTGAATGTTCATGTGCACCGTCTTCGCCCCTGCCTCCTTCGCCATTGAGGCCAGGCTCGCTGCCGGTTCGACCTCGCCCGAAGTCCCGATAGACGCGAACATCGTGCACCGCCCCACCAGTTCCATGATGTCATCCATGAAGTATGGATATTCGCCAAAGAACACCACGTTCGGTCGTGTTTTCAATGCTCCGCAACGGGGGCACGGGTCGTCGCCGCGCATTTCGTCGGGAGCCGGCCAACGATGGCGGCATCCCGAGCAAAGTGCAGTCATGAGTTCGCCGTGCATGTGGATCAGGTTGCGTGACCCGGCGCGTTCGTGCAGGTCGTCAACGTTTTGCGTCACGACAACGACATCTTCCTGCAATGCCGTCTCGAGCGCGGCCAACGCGAAGTGAGCAGCGTTCGGCTTCGCCCGTCGACAGTTTCGCCTCCGCGCATTATAGAATTCGACGGCGAGATCGGTGTTCCGGGCGAAGCCTTGAGGAGTGGCAACCATTTCCAGATCGAACTTCTGCCAGATTCCGCCCGCATCCCGGAACGTTCCGAGTCCGCTGTCAGCGGAAATCCCGGCGCCTGTCAGAATGAAGATCGTGCCGTCCATTCAGTTTGGTACCGTTCGCCGCCAAATCCGGAGTCGATGATCATCACCAATCCGTCATGACAGCAAGCGTTCTTTTCGTCTGCCTCGGCAACATCTGCCGGTCGCCGATGGCCGAAGCAGTTTGCCGAACACTGGCGGGCAGGGCTGAACTTGACATTTTGTTTGACAGCGCGGGAACGGGAAACTGGCATGTCGGCGACCCTCCCGACCATCGTGCGCGGGCAACGGCGGAAAAGCGGGGTTACGAGATGGCGGACCAGTACGCACGAAACGTGGTGGGTGGGGACTTCAACCGGTTCGACCTTATCCTTGCCATGGATTCGTCAAACCTTCGATGGCTTGAGAGGCACCGGCCGTCTGAATGCCGGGCAGATCTGGGTCTCTACCTGGAATTCGCGTTCGGTCCCACGCATGGCGACGTGCCCGACCCCTACTACTCCGGACAATTCGACGCGGTTCTTGACATGATCGAGCATGCCGGGTCTGCGCTTGTCGCCAGATTGCAGGAGCACCACGGTATGGGTGCGCATGATCGTCGGACGTGACCGGCCCGTATAGGACTTCGTTCCCGAAACTTGCGAATGTGGCGGCCCGCCTGTCCGGATCGATTCCGCGCGCACCGCGCCACGATGAGTTCGGCGGGCCTCGTTGCTTGACCAACAGTCAATTCGCGCTCATATCCGCCCGATGACGCCACTTTCCAACATCCGGAATTTTTCCATTGTCGCGCATATTGATCACGGCAAGTCGACGCTTGCCGACCGGTTGATCCAGCAGACCGGCACGGTCGCCGAACGGGACATGCAGGAACAGCTGCTGGACAGTATGGAAATCGAAAGAGAACGGGGGATCACGATCAAGGCGAATTCGGTTCGGATCGAGTACCGGGCCAGAAACCAGCGCGACTACGTGTTGAACCTGATCGATACGCCCGGCCATGTGGACTTCGGATACGAGGTCTCACGCTCCATGCGTGCGGTTGAAGGTTCGCTGCTCGTTGTCGATTCGACCCAGGGAGTCGAAGCGCAAACGCTCGCCAACGCCTATCAGGCTATTGACGCCGGGCATGAAATCGTCCCCGTCCTGAACAAAATTGATTTGCCGGCGAGCGAACCGGACTCGGTCTGTCGGCAGATCGAGGACGTCGTCGGAATCGATGCGGAAAACGCAATCCATGTGTCTGCCAAGACCGGAGATGGAGTTCCCGACGTGTTGGAGGCCATAGTCAATCGATTGCCGCCTCCCGACGGTGATCCCCGGGCGCCACTGAAGGTCATGCTCGTGGACAGCTGGTACAATCCCTTCCTGGGCGTCGTGGTCCTGGTCAGAATCATTGACGGTTCGTTGTGCAAGGGCCAGCGAATTCGAATGCTCAACGCCGACGCCGTTTATCAGGTCGACAGGGTCGGCGTTTTCAAACCCGCCATGGTTGAAACCGGACGGTTGGATGCAGGTGAGTTGGGATTCATGACCGCGTCCATCAAGCAAGTGCGCGACACGCGGGTCGGCGATACGATCACATCGGACAGGAACGGCGTCACCGAGGCCTTGCCGGGATTCAGACGGACCCGACCCGTCGTGTTTTGCGGTTTGTTTCCCGTGGAGAACGCGGCGTTCCCGAATCTCAGGGAAGCCCTTGAGAAGCTTGCTCTCAACGATGCCAGCTTCACCCACGAAACCGAATCTTCGGCAGCGCTCGGATTCGGATTTCGTTGTGGTTTCCTCGGCCTCCTGCACCTTGAGGTCGTTCGTGACCGGCTTGAACGCGAGTACGGAATTGATCTCGTCACGACGGCCCCAAGCGTCATTTACAAGGTGTGCCTGGTCGACGGTTCGGAGATCGAGATGCACAATCCGGTCGACATGCCCGACCTGTCCGCGATCAGCCACCTGGAAGAGCCCTGGGTCGAGGCCACAGTTCTTGTCCCCGATACCTACCTCGGAGACATTCTCAAGTTGTGCCAGGATCGCCGGGGGGTTCAGAAGGACCTGACATATGCCGGGTCGCGCGCCATGGTTGTCTACGACTTGCCGTTGAACGAGGTCGTTTTCGACTTTTACGACCGGCTGAAATCCGTTTCCCGGGGTTATGCGTCGCTGGACTATCAACTGATCGGACACAGGGTCGGCAACCTTGTCCGCATGCAGATGCGCGTCAACGAAGAAGCCGTCGACGCCTTGACGGTCATGGTGCATCGCGACAGCGCAGAGGCTCGGGGGCGCGCCATGTGCGTGAGGCTGAAGGACCTGATTCCCCGCCACATGTTTCGAATTCCGGTGCAGGCCGCAATCGATGGCAGGATAATTGCGCGCGAGACGATCTCTGCGTTGCGAAAGGACGTCACTGCGAAGTGCTACGGCGGAGACGTGACACGTAAGCGGAAGCTCCTGGAAAAACAAAAGGCAGGGAAGAAACGCATGCGTCGATTCGGAAAGGTCGACATTCCACACGATGCGTTCATCAACGTTTTGCGCATGGAGACATAAAGCCGGTTGGCGTTAGGTTGACGCAGGCGGCGACCACGCGTCGTCAAATGATCGCGAGGCCTGTGCAGGCGACTCCGACCGGTGCAGAAGACGGCAAGGGAACTGTTGAGACCAACTCGGACTTGGCGAAAACTCCACGCGGTGCCCGCTTGGCCCCGATCGTCCGGGCGGCGGGGAGCATGCGGTATCTGAATCGGAGCTACAGGACATGAGGATCGGATTCATCGGACTTGGAAACGTCGGAGGGAAGCTGTCGAGAAGTCTTCTCCGAAACGGGTGGGATGTCTCGGTCAGGGATCTTTCGGAAGACCGGGAGCGGGAACTCGTGACGGCAGGAGCAAGACCCGGCGGGCCTCCTGTCCAGATGATGCATGAGTGCCATGCCGTGATCACCTGTTTGCCGTCCCCGGAAGCGTCAGCGGCGGTGATGGAAGCCGACGACGGCCTGTTGGCGGCTGCCGCTCCGGGCAAGGTCTGGATGGAGATGTCCACGACGGATGAAAAGGAAGTCAAAAGGCTCGGCGAATTGTTCATCGCCCGGGGGGGCGAGGCCGTCGACTGTCCGGTATCAGGCGGATGCCACCGCGCGGCGACCGGGAACATTTCCATATTTGCGGGTTGCGAACGGCCGACCTTCGACCATGTGTTTCCGGTCCTTACGGCCATGGGACGGCGAATTCTTCACACCGGCGGTCTTGGTTCGGCATCAATACTGAAGGTCCTGACGAATTATCTGGCAACCGCCAATCTCGTGACATGCTGCGAAGCGCTGACGGTTGCAAAAGCGGTTGGGCTGGACCTGGCCGTGGCGTATGATGCGATACGGATATCGTCGGGAAACTCGTTTGTCCACGAAACCGAGTCACAGGTCATCCTCAACGGGTCGCGGGACATTTCATTCACGATGGATCTCGTTCGAAAGGACATCGGCCTTTTTCAGGCGGTCTCCGAGCGTGCTGGCGTGCCGTTGGAGATCAACCCGGTCATGGTGGAGATCTTTCGGGACGGAATCGAGAAATTCGGACCAAGAGAGCTGTCG
This sequence comes from Paracoccaceae bacterium, assembly GCA_965242975.1. Classification (GTDB taxonomy): domain Bacteria; phylum Pseudomonadota; class Alphaproteobacteria; order Rhodobacterales; family Rhodobacteraceae; genus JAPPHA01. Next base: position 305,229 of record CBDETS010000007.1, read on the forward strand.
CCGAACATCGTCAGACGCCTCGAAGACGCCACCGGGCTCACGGTGCGCGCTCCGGGATTCCCGCCCGAGATGCTTGACGATGAGCCCGAGCAACCTGGCTACGAGGTGGTTCCAAGGAATCGTGGGTGATGGCGCTGGGCCGAACGCATGAACCGAAGACGCTTCGGTAATCGGAGAATCCCGGTTGTCCCGATCAATTGCAGAATTGCGGATTTCTCGGGCGAGGCGGTGGCTCGGCGTCATCGCGCTCGCGGTGCTTGGCGTCGTCCTGGCGGGTCATGGACTGTCATCTTTTGAGCGTGGCCTCCCGGTTCGGATGATTTCCATCGTGCTCGGTGCGGGTTGTCTTTGGCAGGCATGGCGGCATTTGACGACGGCGAAATCGGGTATCGTGTTGACCGAGGACGGGTTATTCGACAATTCGGGCGACCTGATTTGCGGGCTTGACAACATAAGTTCGGTTGACCGCGGGATGTTCGCATTCAAGCCCACCAACGGATTCCTGATCAGGCTGCGACGGCGAGTCGGCTTTCGCTGGATTCCAGGCCTTTATTGGCGGGTTGGCAAACGGGTAGGTGTCGGTGGTGCGACACAGTCGGCGGAAGCGAAAGTCATGGCGGACAGTTTGAAAATTCTGGTCGAGGAACGATTGCACCGGTCATGATGTCCTGCTTGCTGCGGGCGTGGTCGCCTTTGGCACGCGGAGACGGATTCAATACGGGCTGCTGCCGTAAAAGCCCGGTCAACGTCGGGCTCCCTCGCAGGGCGTCCGTTCGCGGCGAAATCCGTGACAGCGAGCCATGGCACCTCCATGGTTCATGTTCTCGGCACGGCTACGCGTTGATCCGTGCCTTGGCGAGTCAGTGAGCCACAAACGTGACGTCCGGTTTCGCGTCGTTGTTATCTCCTGTTTCCAGTGCGAGGCATGCGGCGAAACGAAAATCCCCCAATTCTACCAACAGCCACCGTTCGTCCGGAAGGTGTGGGAAGCGGAACTGCGCCAGCGACTCGCCTCTCAAGACGTTTTGCGGCACCTCGAACCCGCGCGGATTGAGCGAAAAGCCCGTCCCCAGCGCCTTGATCAGTGCCTCCTTCACAGTCCAGAGACGGAAGAACAGGTCGTACCAGTCCCTACCCGAAAGACCTGCAAGAGCATCGCGCTCGCGGTCGCCAAAAACTGATTCGCTGACGGGACGAAGTGTGTGGCGTGCCCTGCGGACCTCGACGTCCACACCGAGCCGCCCTCCGTCCGCCCCGAAAGCGATCAGACCGTGTTCGCCGCTGTGACTCACGTTGAAAGCCGCGTCATTGGCCTGACCATCGATCTTTGCAAATGGTTTGCCGTATTTCGCTGCCCCGAAGGCCAGTTCGTCATTCTGGCATCCGAGGCGCGCGCACAGACACGCCCTCAATGCTGCCCGGCAACGCGCGAACTGACGCCGCGCCCGGGCAACACGAAATCGCTGCCATCGTTGACATTCGGTTTCATCGAGCCAGGTCAAGGCAGCCCGGTCGCATGACTCGTTGGGGGAGAGGTCGACATGGAGGATGTCGATACCGGCGCAGGTGGCATATGGCTGCCACCATCGTGCGCTGTCGACGAGGGAGGTGCTCATGGAACCGCCGCTGATGAGTGCCCTGGACGGACGTTCACGGACAGTTCGACTTCTCGCAGGTAGTTGCCTATTCCGAGAGCAGGCTGCCATTGTTCCGGATAGCCGAGCGACACTTCCTGGAAGGGCACCCCGTCCAACCACTTTGTTCCGCGAATGTGGAGATGGCCATAGATCACGGCGCAGGCATTGAATCGAACGTGCCAGGAACGGGAGCGGCGGGTTCCGCACCAGGGCGCAAAACGCGGTACGCGCGGCAGGACAGCGAGCGATTCCTCGAGAGGATAGTGATTGACCAGGACCTTCGGCATGTCCGGGTTACAGGCAGACAGACGCCGGTCTGCGATGCCGCACAGCCAAGCACACCAGGACGGGTGGTCGGGAAACGGGTCGCTTCGGAGCAAGCGCTCGTCGGCCGGAACGATGTCAGCTTCGTGTGCCCACGTCACGACATCGTCGATTCGGACATGATCAGGACGAAAGCTGTAGTCAAAGTGAAGAAACAACGGGGCAATGATCACGTCACGGGCTGCGTGTGAAAAGACCGGATAGGGATCCTCAGGCGTCAGCACACCGTTCTGTCGCGCTATCTTCACGAGACGGCGATACAGGTCCATGCCATGCGGTTCATCATCTTCGCCGGCACGACTCCACAGGTCGTGGTTCCCCGGGGTCCAGACGACTTGCCGAAAGCGTCTGCACAGGATGTCGAAGCACCAGTCCAGATGGCGCCAACCGTTGGCGACATCTCCGGCGACGATGAGCCAGTCGTTCGGATGGGCGGGAATGTCCTCAAGCACTTCCCTGTTGCCGGGATGGGACACGTGGAGATCGGAAATCGCCCACAACTTCATGTGCCGTCGTCCCTCGCGGCCACCGGATCACTCGGACCCGTTCGCACATTCAGGCAGAAGAGGAGAAAGTATCGGAAAATTGCCGCCCGCAAGTTTGCCGAGGTCGACGAATGGCTGAGAGACAACCCCGGCTGGACATTCAAGAGTTGCATGCGGCATTTACGTTTCGTTTCACACCGACCTCGGCCTCGTGGGTGAATCCCGTCGAGGGATGCTTCTTGAATCTCTCGAGGCAGAGGCTCAAGCACAGAAACTTCAGTTCGCTCGACGAGTAGATTGCGGCAACCGAGGGCCTCATCAAGCATCACAACGCCAGTGGCGCTCGCCCGTTTCGCCGGAACAAGCAACCTGAAGATCTCGTGGAGGCGTGGCAAAGGGCAATAGAAGCTGCAGGAAGTGGTGCTGCCCGTTTGGTTCAAGACATTTCTCCAACGTTGATTGGGGGATGTCCGAAATCCGTGCAATCGCGGTACTGGCCACGCTCATGCCGAGGGACCGGCGTTTCGAAAACGTTCACGCGATTTGTTTTCGTATCGCAAACAAGGACCCGCATCATGCCCGGATCGTAAGAGATCGCTGTCCCCATGGCCGCACGGTCCGTTGTTCTGGCGGATACCGGGCGGTTCGTCCGGCTCCGCTTCCTCCGTCGATCGAATGGAACGGCGAACTCGTTACGACCCTTTCACGAGCGGATTTCGTGCTCGGGCACCTCCCACGAGAGGTCCGCCGGTTTTCGCACCCGCACATGTTTATCTGTTCCTTTGTCCGTCGGGAAGCAGTGTTGTCACCGGACCGAGGCACCAGAACGATGTGCTTGCTGGAACTTCTCGCTGTCGAAGCCGGCGCCCGGGGTGTGGCCGACAGAGCAGACCTTCGCGAAGTGGCGTATTATGTGGCTGCGCCCGAGTACCGGCTCGACCTGGTGGAAACGCTGCCACTGTCGTTGCTGTCGGGCGGTGGGACGCCGACGCCGTCGGTTGAACCAGGGGTTCGCCATGGCGTCCGCGGCGCGGGAGGTCTGCACGGGCTTGCGCCTGATCCTGGCGGGTGGCAGGGCGGATGCTTGGCCGTGCCTGCGCTACGCCCGCGAAATACCAGGGCGCGCGCTGGCACTGCCTCAAGGCGGTAGTTTCGGCGTGTCCGCCCTCGTCGTGATCGTCACCTTCGACATCAAGGTCATCTCGCTCTACGTGCTCGGCATCGCCGGCGTCGCCGTGGCAAGCGACCGCTCGTCGAGATTCAGGGCGATGGTGGCATCCTTCCTCGGGGGCACACTCATCATTCTCGGACTCGTGCTCGTCAAGGACGCTGCAGCACCACTCACCGAGCAACCCTGGTTCAGGGGACTGCTCGAAGAATCCGGAGACTCGCTTGCGGTGTCGTTCCTGATTGCGGCGCTCCTCATGTTCGCCATGCAGTCCTCGAGCGCGGTCATGATCTTTGGCATCAGTCTCGCGGCAGTCGATCTCCTCTCCGTCGATCAGGCGATCATGATCATGTACGGGAGCCTGGTCGGGTTGGGCGCAACTTTTTATTGCTGTCGGCGGGGCTTTCGGGCCGTTCGCGTCAGGTGTCGATGTGCCTGGTGGGTACAACGTGCTCATCTGCGCGGTGCTGGTTCCTCTCCTGTATATTGAGATCCACTTCGGAGTCCCCTTGGTGAAGTCGTCGGCCCTTGCCCTGGAGCCGCTCGACCTGAGGCAGCAGCTCGCCGCTGTCTACGTGTTTCTCTGCGTGTTTTTTCTGCCCGCGATGCTCGTGGGGCTTGGGTGGTCGGCCTCGGTGCTCGAGCGGTTGTGGCCGACCTCAACTCCTGACGCGCTGTCGCGCCCAAAAATTCATGCACCATCATGCAGCCGTTGATGTCGAGACCTCCGTTCTGCTCGTCGACCTGGAACTAAGGCGGGCCAAGAAGGACTTTTCCGAGTACTTCGACGCGGCGCGCCGTGGTGAGAGGATCGAGCCCTTGGTGCCGGAATGAAAAAGCTCATGTCCGATTTTGCCGAGTTCCTGGATGAGCTTCATGTAAGTCACCCCATGCACGGGATCGAGGACCAGAGTTCGCTGCACAATCGCCAGATACTCCTGGTATGGCTCGAAGACTTGCTCGGAGTCATGTGCGAGACCCTTGTGGACATCGACAGCCGGTCCGCGGTCGGTCAGCCGCGCACGATCATTTGCAGTAGCGTCGACGGCGTGCTCCTTTCGTTGGTCGATGCGACGGAGTCTGACGACCCGGTAGATTGGAAGATCACAAGAGAGCCAAAAGGTGATCGCGGCGAGATGCGCGACATTCGAACGAAGTACCTGCTACGGGATCCTCCGTTACAGAAGATCGACCTGATCAACGTCCTGCCGATCACCAACTCAGTGGAAGAGACATTCTTTCTGTTCTCGAAGATGGAAAGGGAATCCAATGCCGCTTCCGCCAGGCAAAACCATGTTCCCCGAGCCTGACCGGGCGCAGGTGCACGCGTGTTCACCGTGCTCGGCGGAATGTGGTCCCGCCGAGGGATGGTTGCGCCCCACAGCACCCCGGGGTGATCCGCGGCAGCGGATTGCCGGAAGGCAGGGCTGTCTGATCGGACTCGCACAAAGGGAGTCCCGTTGCCGGACCGCGTCTGTTCGGAGCGCGGGCAGGGAGACGTTGCTTTCTCCCGGCGCGACCGCCACGCCAGCTTAATGGGCCGGGGCTCTCTGGCATCTCGTTTCGGCGAGACGGCCATCGGGAGAGTCATTGCATGCGCACCACGATAGGACCGGATGGAGGGCACTGTCACGAACCATGAGGTTTGGAGTGATCACGGTATTCTCCCAACCGTTCAATTCGGGTTATGGTGCCCGACCGTGCGGCTTTCGATCGACCCGGATCACCGGCATGGCGACGGTGCCGTGCGCGAACCCGCGCGCCCGCCAGACGGGAAAGGCTGAGACGGGAGGTCCGACCACGTGGTCACGGTCCGGATCAGTGTCCCAGGTTGGTAACGTGACGGTTCTTCACTCGAAGCCTTGTGGAAATCCGGATTTCGCTGTCAGGAACGAGGACGGGACACGACCACATCCCGGCATGGCTGCGGTATCTGCGTCTCACGGGGCGATAAACGGAAAAAGTCGAGAGCAGACGCACAAACGCGCGGCATGCCGCCCGTACCCTGAACGTTCCCGCAGCCGACAACGTACGCCCATCCGGGCCTGGATATCCACTCAAGGTTGCCCCGAAGTCGATGATGTCCGCGAGTCCGTGCGTGAACGTCACCGCAGCTTCCCACCCGTGTTGATTCGGTCGGTTCCAGGCAGGTGGCGTGCATGCGGCATGCGAAGAGGCAAGCGCACACGCCTTCTCGTTGTCTCTATCGAGTGACGATCTCGGGGCCCATCAGGGCATTCGGCAGGACCGTCGAAAGCCACGGAACGTAGGTTACCAGGATCAGGAACGCGAACAGCACACCCAGGAACGGCAGAGCTGCGCTGACTACTCTCAACACGGGCATCCCCGCCACGCCCGAGGTGACAAACAGGTTGAGACCGACCGGCGGTGTAATCATGCCGATTTCCATGTTGACAACCATGATGATGCCGAGGTGGATCGGGTCGATTCCAAGTTCGATCGCGATTGGAAAGACCAGTGGGGCCACAATCACCAGGAGCCCGGACGGTTCCATGAACTGACCGCCAACCAGCAGGATCAGGTTGACAACGATGAGAAACGTGATGGGGCCGAGCCCGACCGCTAGCATCGCTTCGGTGATCTTCTGGGGGATTTGTTCGTCGGTAAGAACGTGTTTGAGAATCAGGGCGTTCGAAATGACGAAAAGCAACACGACCGTCAGCATTCCCGCTTCGTAGAGAGTCGAGCGCGTGTCCCGGTGCCACAGTGCCGCAAACAGTGCCCCCGGCTTGTGCCGCAATCGAGGATGGCTGCCGGCATCGTCTGCCGCGAGCGGACCCATGTCCCGATAGACGAAACAGGCGATGGCCCATGCGTAGACAGCCGCTACGGCGGCTGCTTCCGTCGGGGTGAACACGCCACCGTAGATTCCTCCAAGGATGATGACGACCAGAAAGATACCCCAACCGGCCTCTCGCCCGGATTCGGCGATTTCCTTCCAGCCTGCCCAATCGCCTTTAGGCAGGCCTGTCAGCCTGGCGACCACGTAGATACTGACCATCAGCATGATGCCGGCGGTCAGTCCGGGGAGCACGCCTGCCAGAAACATGCGTCCGACCGAGACCTCCACGGCGGCTGCATAGACGACCATGACAATCGAAGGGGGAATCAGAATTCCGAGTGTGCCGGCATTGCAGATCACGCCTGCGGCAAATTCCTTGCTGTAGCCAGCCTGTCGCATACCCGAGATGGCAATCGTCCCGATCGCCACCACGGTAGCGGGTGACGACCCTGACAATGCGGCGAAAATCATGCAGGCAAACACGCCCGCGATCGCCAGCCCGCCATGGAAGTGTCCGACACATGCAATCGAGAAGCGAATGATCCGACGTGCGACCCCGCCGGTCGACATGAAGCTCGATGCCAGGACGAAAAACGGGATCGCCAGCAGTGTGTAGTGGCCTTCGAACGCGCTGAACAGTGTCTGCGCGATCGAGGCAAGCGAACTGTCCGAAAACCAGAGCAGAAAGAGCATGGACGACAGTCCGAGAGCAACGGCAATCGGGACGCCGAGTAGCAGGAACCCGATGACCATCGAAAAGAGGAGAATGACGTCCATCGCCTGGCTTCACCGGTTGTTTCCGGCAGCCCCGGAGTGGCCATTGGTGTTCGTCCCTTCATCGACTTCATGGCTGGCTACCAGCAAGTCAATCTCGTCTTTCCAAAGACGTGATGCCGCTTGGAGAAATCGCAAGAGCAAAAGCGTCATGGAGAGAGGAAGAACGGTGTATGGTATCAACCGGGGGATTTTTTCGTAGGGTTCGCCATCGTTGAACCAATCCTCCAGAAACCTGAAGACTGCGGGCATCGGGATGTCCTGCGTTTCATACCAGCCCTTGCCCCTGAGCCTGTCCTCGAAACCCGTGGGGAACCATCGACCCTCGGTTCTCGGCAGGTTGGCGAAGTTGGCCCAGTAATCCCACGAGCCTTTCAGAAGCAGGAATGAGAACACGATGCAGCAGGAAACGGAAAACATCCCGATCAGCTTTCGCGTGCGCGGACCCACGGACATCAAGACGATGTCCACTCCGAGATGAGATCCGACTTTGACGGCATACGAGGCGCCAAGAAGAACCATCCATGCAAACAGGAATACGGTTAGTTCCAGAGCCCAAAGGATGTTCGAATTGAATACATACCGCGCAATGACGTTGGCAAAGGTGATGGCGGTCATCAGTCCGAGAATGCCGCCGATCAGGGTCTGTTCGATCCTGTCACCAATGCTCTGCGGCACGTTCATCGTTTGCGCGTCTCTAGGGATCGACAGTACGGCAGGGCAGGACCCAGCCGTACTGTTCGGAATCGCCGATCAGTTTGTCAGCAGGTTCAGTTCCTGGGCGGTCGCTATGTTGCGTGCGCCAACGTCCTCTTCGAACTGGGCCCAGACGTCCTTCATCACGTCAACCCATGCCTGGCGTTGATCCGGCGTCAGTTCGCGAACAATCCCGCCAGCGTCGATGATCGCCTGCCGTGCGTCCTGGTTGACCTGAACCGCTTCGTTGTTGCGGGTTACCGTGACTTCCTTGAGTATCGTCAGGAGTTGCGAACGGACATCGCCGGGAAGAGTGTCGAGCCAGTCAACGGATGTAACGACCAGGTAGTCGATGATGCCGTGGTTCGTTTCCGTTATGCCGTCCTGAACTTCAAAGAACTTCTTTCCGTAAATGTTGGACCAGGTGTTTTCCTGGCCGTCCACTACGCCCTGTTGCAACGCGCCATAGACCTCGGAAAACGCCATTTTCTGGGGCGACCCCCCGATCGCCTCCATTTGCGCGACAAGAACATCGGATGACTGCACTCTGAACTTCAGACCTTTGGCATCGCTCGGCTGAATGAGTGGCCTGTTCGCCGACATCTGCTTCATCCCGTTGTGCCAGAAAGCCAGACCCTGAAGGCCCCGTTTCCTCATGCTGTCCTTCATTGCCTGCCCGGCGTCCGAACTCTGGAAGGCGTCGACGGCCTCCACGTTCCTGAACATGAACGGCAGGTCAAAGATCCGGAACTGTTTGGTGAACTTTTCGAATTTCGAAAGAGATGGCGCCGCAAGTTGGACGTCACCCTGCAGCAATGCCTCGAGAACCTTGTTGTCATCGTAAAGTGTCGAATTCGGGAAGACCTCCATGCAAGCCTTACCGTTCATTTCCGCGTTGACCCGTTCTGCGAGAAGCGTGGCAGCTATGCCTTTCGGATGCTTGTCCGTATTGGTAACATGGCTGAACTTGATTACGGTTTCACCGTCATCGCACTCGGCGCCGACTGAAACGCCGGCGATTGTCATCGCAGTAGCGATGACGCTAGCTGTCAAGTACCTCATGATAACCCTCTGTTCCTGAAATTATGGTCGCGATTTGCCGTTTGAGTCGTGGCAAGACAGCTGCAGATACACTTTGTTTCGCGCGTTCGCAAAGACCGATAAAATGTCAGACTACATACTGATGACCGGTGATCACCGTTCGTGGAGGGCTGGTCTGAAGTGATCAGCAACCGGTGCCAGTCGATTTGACTGTCTGACTTGCGAAGCAATTCTATGCAGGTTTGCATGTTATCGGGCGTGAATCGGCAACAGAAACACGGATTCGCACAGGATTCGGAGGACGTACCCGGCTTTCACATTCCTGCAGGATCCTGGCCAAAACCCGGCCTCGGGCATTTCCGCCATCGAGGCCCGGAATCGTTTTTCAACTTCCTTCTTTCGCCACCGCTCTTCCCATCATTCCGAGTCACGGCGACAATTACACCACGCCCGCCTTTCGGCATCGGCCTTACTGTTCGAGAAACGATCTCAACCTCCGGCTGCGGCTTGGGTGCTTGAGTTTTCGAAGTGCCTTCGCCTCGATCTGCCTGATCCGCTCGCGCGTCACACTGAATTGCTTGCCGACTTCCTCAAGCGTGTGGTCCGTGTTCATCCCGATACCGAATCGCATGCGAAGGACCCGTTCTTCCCGCGCCGTAAGCGAAGCCAGAACACGTGTCGTGGTTTCCTTGAGATTTCCCTGAATCGCGCTGTCGAGCGGAAGGATGGCATTCTTGTCCTCGATGAAGTCACCCAGCTGGCTATCTTCCTCGTCGCCGATCGGAGTTTCCAGGGAAATGGGTTCCTTGGCGATCTTCAGGACCTTGCGCACCTTTTCGAGCGGCATCTGCAACTTTTGTGCCAGCTCCTCAGGTGTAGGTTCACGGCCGATTTCATGCAGCATCTGCCGGCTTGTTCTGACCATCTTGTTGATGGTTTCGATCATGTGGACGGGAATCCGGATGGTCCGCGCCTGATCGGCGATGGAGCGGGTTATGGCCTGCCGGATCCACCACGTGGCATAAGTGGAGAACTTGTATCCGCGACGATATTCGAACTTGTCCACCGCTTTCATCAAGCCGATGTTGCCTTCCTGGATGAGGTCCAGAAACTGCAGCCCGCGGTTCGTGTACTTCTTGGCAATTGAAATCACGAGCCGGAGATTGGCTTCGATCATTTCCTTTTCGGCGATCCGGGATTCCCGCTCTCCCTTCTGGACCTGGCGGATAATCCTCCGAAACTCGGCCATGTCCAGCCCGACGTACTGGCACATCTTTGACAGTTCCTCGCGGATTTCCGCGGCAGCGGACATGTGCTTCTCGACGAATGTGGCCCAACCCCGACCCGGTTTCCGCGCGATGAACTCCGGCCATTCCGGGTCCAGCTCGTAACCGAGATAAGCGTCGATGAACTCTTTTCGATTGATTCTCGATCGGATCGCGAGCCTGGACATGTTGCTGTCGAGTTTCGTGATCCGCCTGTTGAGGCCGTAGAGCTGGTCAAGCAGTGCTTCGATACGGTTGTTATGCAAGTGCAACGAATTGACCAGCGTAACCATTTCGTCGCTGAGCTTCTGAAATTGCTTTTCCTCTTTCGAGGTAAACCTGTCCGGGTACTCGATCGCAGCGTGCAGCCGTGATTCCTGAATGACTTCGAGGTCGGAGTATTTCTCGGCGATTTCGTCGAGGGTGCGCAAGACGCTGGGGGCCAGAGCAGCTTCCATTGCTGCCAGCGAGACGTTCAATTGTGCATCATCGTCATCATCATCGTCATCATCGTCGTCGTTTGGCTTGCCGTTACCGGCATTCCCCGGAAACGCGCTAGCCGGTTCGCCGTCCGTCGATGCTCCCTTTTCCTGATTGAGTACGCCAGAATCGCTGTAGGTGCTCTCAAGGTCAATGACCTCGCGCAAGAGGATCTGTTCGTCCAGCAGTTCCTCGCGCCAGATTGTGATGGCCCGAAAGGTCAGAGGGCTCTTGCACAAGCCCGCAATCATTGTGTTCCGTCCCGCCTCGATGCGTTTTGCGATCGCAATTTCGCCTTCGCGGGAAAGAAGTTCGACCTGGCCCATTTCCCGGAGATACATGCGAACCGGATCGTCAGTCCTGTCGAGTTTTTCTGTCGCCGACGGCGCGATGACGACGCTCTTTTCGGGATTTTCCTCTACAACCGCGACCTCGCGGCTGCCTTCCTCCTCGGCATCCTCTCCTTCACCATCGACGATATTGATCCCCATCCCCGACAACATCGACATGACGTCCTCGATTTGCTCGGATGAAACCTGGTTTGGAGGGAGAACATCGTTCAATTCATCATACGTGATGTATCCGCGAGCCCGCGCATCGGATATCATCTTCTTGACCCTGGCCTGGCTCAGGTCGATCATGGAATCTGCGGATTCCTGTTGATCGACAGGCTTGCTGTCGTCGTCGGACTTGGTAGTCATGTGGTAACCCTCGGTACGGACGTCGATGCGACCAGAGATCGTATCGAATGGAATGAGTTCGGGAACCCCCGGCGTGACGATTTGCGTACCTTTCGGGTACGGCCGTGATTGACGCCGAATCCCCTGCGGAGAATTCGGTCGCCGCAGGGGCTTACTTCGGGCGTAGACTGGTTCATCTGCAATATTGTACCAGCGGAAGCCTTTTGCAAGGAATCTGCGCGAATTCATTCGCGAAATCTACCGTGAAATCGCTCATTACGCGAGCAGGCGGCGGCTGACGCCGTGCCGTGCCGCGGACCTGGCTCATCATTCGGCCTCGTATTGCCGCGATGGGAGTCACGGAGTCTCCTGCGTTCGGGTAGCGGAACGGGAACGCGCCGCCGTGCAATCCGATCAGGTTTTTTCCCAAACCCGGTTCTCGACAAGGGATCGAAGCTGTCGCGATATCCCCTTTTCCTCATCGTCGTCGAGTGCCTCTGCCGTTGTCGACCTGCGAACCCGATCGACGTCCTGCGTGACCTGCTTGAGCCGGTACGTCATCCGCTCGTTGGTCGCGGTGACGATGTCCTGCTCAAACTCGCTGACCTCGCGAAAATGACCGACCTCGACGGAGTGGACACGAACGGTTTCCTCGAGAGTTCGTTCGATCATGGCCGGGTCGGCGTTTTCATTCAGGCACGGATTGCTGCGGACGCCCGGTTCCCGGCGCAGCGTCTCAAGTGGGTCGTAACCAATCACGTCCTTGAGGCGGTTTCGAAACGATTCCGGGTCAATTCGTCCCGCGTCTTCGGTCGCGAGCAAGGCGATGAATTGATTGTACAGGGGTCTGAATGCGGGCGTTTCGATCGGACACGCCTCCAGGTCCGATTCCAGCTTGAGCGCAGATGCCGGATTGAGAATTGCCGCCGCGAGCAGGACGGATTCGCGATTCCTCCATCGGGCGGATGACTCGAACCGTGCGGAATTCGCCAGTGGAGACCCGCGCGTCTTTGCGACCGGCGACGCCGTGCGCTGATCGTGAATGCCGGCTCTCGTGCCGCCGCGAATCCTGCGCGGGGTCCGCCGGGAAAACCCGAACAGTTCACGGCTCATCTGGCGCAGCGAATCACGGTAATGCTGTTGAATGGATCGGTCCCTGATCTTGCCGACCGCCCCCTCAAGAGACTTTTCAAGGGCCGCCCGGCGTTCCGGGCTGTCAAAGTCTCGGCCTTCGGTCTCGCGCTGCCAAAGTAGATCGACCATTGGCCGACTTTGCGCCAGCAGTTCACGCATCTTTTCAACACCTTGGTCACGAATCAGGTCATCAGGATCTTTCCCTTCCGGCATCATCACGAACCGAAGCGAACGTCCGGCCTCAAGAAGTGGAAACGCGAGTTCCATCAGGCGCATTGCGGCGCGACGTCCCGCGGCATCTCCATCAAGCGTGATGATCGGTTCCGGGCTGATCCTCCACATGAGCAGAAGTTGGGATTCGGTGATGGCGGTTCCGAGGGGAGCGACGGAGTTTGTGATTCCTGCCGATACCAGCGAAATCACGTCCATATACCCTTCCGCGACCACGAGTTGACCGTCTTTCCCGAGCGACTCACGCGCAGGGCCCAGATTGTACAGCATGCGGCCCTTGTCAAAGACCGGCGTTTCCGGCGAGTTCATGTATTTTGCCGGTGCCTCGGGATTCATCGCCCTGCCGCCGAATGCAACGCATGAGCCGCGAGGGTTCCGAATCGGAAACATGATCCGGTCCCGAAACCTGTCAAAGGGTGCCCCCCTGTCGTCAGGGCGAATGACGAGTCCGGCTTCAATCATGTCCGCCACCTGAACCCCCTTTTCGGTCAGATGCTGGCGCAACGACGATCCGTCGCGCGGGGCGTAACCGATTTCAAACGTCATGATCGTGTCTTCGGAAAGACCGCGGTCGTGCAGGTAACGGCGTGTCGGTCCGGCCTTCGCCGAATTGAACTGCAATCGGAAAAATGCCAGCGCCTGATCCAGGACGTCGATCAGGCGGGACTGTCGGTCGATCTTTTCCTTCGCTTTCGGGTCGGGGGCAGGCATGTCCATTCCCGCCTCACGTGCGAGCATGGATACTGCTTCCATGAAACCGAAATTCTTGGTCTCGCGGAGGAACTTTATGGCGTCACCCTTGCTGTGACATCCGAAGCAGTAATAGAATCCCTTTCTGTCGTCGACCTTGAACGACGGCGTTTTCTCTTGGTGGAACGGGCAGAGTGCCCAATATTCGCCGCGCCCCGGGTTCGATTTTTTCGAATCCCAGGACAGTTTTTCCCCGACGATCCGTGCAATCGAAATCCGGTCCCGAAGTTGATCAATGAATCCGTCGGGAAGTGTTGTCATGTGCAGCGCCGATCCATTCCTCAACTCCTCGTGTATCGGGTTCAAGGGCTATACAACAGTTGATCCGTTAGGGAGTCGGTCGGTCAAGGCCTGATTTTGACCGTTTGCCGCAATTTTCGACCCGTCGAGTCAAAAACGAGGATAAGGTCCTGATTCGTAACAACGACGATCCAATGGGTTCCCCGCGTGATCGCGGTAATCTCATGACCTTCGGGGATTGCAATGCTGTCCGGAAACACGGCAGGTGATTCAAGTCTTAGGGCCCGAATGGTAATGACGGTTGTCATGGCGACGGTTCCGGCGATCATGACGACAAGAAGTGCCACGACCAGGCGGCGCAAGATCCTAATTTGGCTGGACTCTGGAGACACTTCCACTTGAATTACCGCTCCCAATTTCGACCGGTTTGCCCGTGAAACCCGATTCACGGAATCAACGGTTGACACTTGTGGTGACAGGCTCCGGTCCCATGCGCCTTGACAGGGCTCTTGCGCAGGCCGCGCCGTCGGACGCGGTGTTGACCCGTACACGGATACAGCGACTGATCCGGGAAGGCATGGTGACGAAGGCGTCGGGAGGAATCGTACTGGAACCGGACGCCAAATGCCATCCCGGCGAGACCTGGGTCGTCGAGGTGAAACCGCTACCGGTTCCAACCGCTTCCCCGAACGACATTCCCCTGAAGATCGTCCACGAGGATCATGAAATCCTTGTTGTCGACAAGCCGGCCGGGATGACGGTTCATCCCGCGCCCGGGTCGGTGGATGGCACGCTGCTCAATGCGGTGATGCATCATTGCGGTGGCAATCTCGCCGACACCGGAAACCCGCTCAGGCCGGGAATCGTTCATCGGATCGACAAGGGCACGTCCGGACTTCTGGTTGTCGCAAAGACGAGATCCGCTCACGTCGACCTTTCAAGTCAGTTTGCGGCGCACGACGTTGACAGGCTCTATACCGGTTTCTGTCACGGCGTACCGGAAAGGTCGAGTCCAAGGCTTGCCGGCCTCGAGAGCGTTACCTTCCAGGGCAGCGATGTGTTCAAGGTGACGACGAGCGTTGGCCGGAGTCGTGCCGACCGGAAAAAGATGGCCGTCATGAGGTCCGGAGGACGCCACGCCGTGACCCGGTTTCGGATCATCGACGCATTTTCGATCGGCAACCGTTCACGAATCGCGAAGATCAATGTCTGGCTGGAAACCGGGCGGACTCACCAGATTCGTCTTCACATGCTTCATCTTGGCCATCCCCTTGTCGGTGATCCGGTTTATGGGGGAGGCCGGCGCCTCCCTGAGGAACTGGGTCTGAACGCATCTCAGGCTGAACCGGGTCGTTGCGCCCGTCAGGCGCTGCATGCCGGTGTCCTCGGATTTACCCATCCGGGAACGGGCGAACGCATCCGTTTCGAGTCGGATTTGCCCTGCGATCTGAAAGACCTGGAATGCGTGCTGATCGAAGCACACCGGAAGTTCCACGAACCCGGGATCCGGTAACCGTGTGTGTCGTTCGTGGGAGGGGAGCCGACCCCACAGAGTTCCGGGGTCACAGACTCTGGTTTACTGGCGTCGCGGTCGGCCATGGTGTGTTCCATGACCCCGGATCCAGGTCAGGGGAGCCACAGGGGGGGCCGCAACAATCGCGCGAAGTCGGTTTTGGACCTTCGGATCCGTACGCGGGTGTGGTGTGGTGTATGAAGAGCCCGACCCGGTGGGCAACCACCCGGGCATACGGCGTCTGCGCTTGACCTTGACCTTGAATTCTGCCGATCTTGCCCCATATAAGTGGCACAGCGAATTCTTGCGATTTTGCGTGATCTCGCGGGATTCGGAAAACGGAAGGAACATACTCCGCATGAACTACGCGAACCTGCCAGTTCCATCGACAAATACCGGCCTGGCGCAGTACTTGCAGGAAATTAAAGAGTTCCCGATGCTTGAGCCTGAAGAGGAGTACATGCTCGCGAAGGCGCTGATCACGCACGGAGATGTCAGGGCTGCCGACAGGCTTGTGACATCGCACCTGCGGTTGGCCGCAAAAATCGCACTCGGCTACAGGGGTTACGGTCTTCCCGTTTCCGACCTTATTCAGGAAGCCAACGTCGGTCTCATGCAGGCGGTCAAACGGTTCGACCCTGAACGGGGATTTCGTTTGGCGACCTACGCGATGTGGTGGATACGGGCGAGCGTGCAGGAGTATGTGCTGCGCAGCTGGTCACTGGTCAAGGTTGGAACCACAAGCGTTCAAAAGAAGTTGTTCTTCAACCTTGGCAAGGCGCGCCGCCACATCAACGCCCTGGAACAGGGAGACCTGCACCCGGACAACGTTAAGCGAATCGCCAGTGACCTGAATGTCAGCGAACTGGATGTCGTTGCAATGAATCGCCGGATGACCGGCGCTGACCAGTCGCTCAATGCGCCACGGTCGCGGGTTGGAGACGATGGTGAATCGGGTGAATGGCAGGACTGGCTTGAAGACGAGAACGCTGACCACGTAAAGGACATCATTGAAAAGGATGAACTCGATCTTCGGCGGGAAATGCTGAGCCAGGCGATGAAGACCCTGAATGGTCGTGAACAGGACATCCTGACGCAAAGAAAGCTGTCGGAGGAACCGGTGACGCTCCAGGAACTGTCTGAAAAACACAATGTCAGCCGGGAGCGTATTCGACAGATCGAAGTGTCGTCCTTCAAGAAGCTCCAGAAGGCGATGATGGGCCTCGCGGCCGACCGCGGAATGACAATACCGGCGGCCTGATCAACCTGTCGGGTAAATTCGATTTTGGCTGAAGGCGAATTCCTTGCCGTAAACTGCATGGCGGGAGCCTGTGGCCGCCCTGATTCCTGTCGGCCTGCACGGATCCGGCCACCACATACACGATCGCGCACCGGAGGTGTGGCGAGACGGCGAGTCGACCCGGCATTTCATTGCCCGTCAAGCTCTTCAAGCTGATCAACCAACCCTGACAGAAGTGAAAGACCCTTGTTCCAGAAGGCAGGATCACGTGCGTCGAGACCGAACGGCTCAAGGAGGTCGTTGTGGTGTTTCGAACCACCGGCGGACAGCATGTCGAGATACAGCGATACGAAGTCTTCTCCCTTGTCGAGATAGACAGCGAAGAGTGAGTTTACGAGGCAGTCTCCGAAGGCGTAGGCGTAGACATAGAACGGCACGTGGATGAAATGGTGGATGTAGGTCCAGTAGGTCTCGTATCCGTCCATGAACCTGAACGCAGGCCCGAGACTTTCCTTTTGAACGTCAATCCAGATTTCATTGATCCTGTCGGGAACGAGTTCTCCTTCGCGCCGGAGGTCGTGGATCCTGCATTCGAAATCGTAGAAAGCGACTTGCCTGACGACCGTGTTGATCATGTCTTCCACCTTGGACGCGAGAAGGATTTTCCTTTCCTTTGGCGACCGCACCGTATCGAGCAGGCGTCGGAACGTCAGCATTTCGCCAAAGACGCTTGCAGTCTCGGAAAGCGTCAGCGGGGGATCGCTCAACAACGCGCCCTGAACGGCCGATAGTCGTTGATGCACGCCGTGGCCGAGTTCATGCGCCAACACCATGACATCCCGTTTCCGGCCCTGGAAATTCAGAAGAATGTACGGATGCACGTCGACGACAGTTGAATGGGCAAAGGCTCCGGGGGCCTTCCCGGGACGCGGCGCCGCGTCGATCCACCCGTTTTCGAAGAATGGCTCAGCGGCACCGGCGAGTGCGGGCGAGAAGCCGGAGAAGGCATCGAGGACGATCTGCCGGGCTTCGTCCCATCCGATCTCTTCCGCGTCGGAATCAGGCAACGGGGCGTTTCGGTCCCAGATCTCCAGGTGGTCGAGACCCAGCCACTTTGCCTTGAGCTTGTAGTATCGGTGCGACAGGCGGGGATAGGCCGCGACCACGGAGTTCCGGAGCGCGTCGACAATTTCCGGTTCTATCCGATTCGCGAGGTGTCTTCCGGACTGCGGCGTCGGAAAATTGCGCCAACGGTCATGGACTTCCTTTTCCTTCACCAGCGTGTTTGTGATGCGCGAAAACAGGGAGATGTGATCGCGGAACTCCTGCGCCAGTGCCCGTGCGCCCTGTTCGCGGACGCTGCGGTCAGGGTCCGACAGTCGATGCAGTGTCTCTTCCAGCGAGAGAGTGTCCTCGCCTACAGTGAACTCGAGAGCGCCGACCGTCTCGTCAAACAACCTGGTCCAGGCAGAAACACCGACAACGGACTGGTCGTGAAGAAACCGCTCGAGTTCGTCCGAGAGCAGGTGGGGTTTCATCGCCAAAATCTGCGCGAAGTACTCCCGGTACCTGCCGAGTTCTTCGTTTTCGTCCAGGAGTCCCGAGAGTGTTTCCTCGTCGATCCTGTTGATCTCCAGCCCGAAAAAAACCAGTTGCGACATCGCCTCGGTGATTTCGGTGTCCACGTCTGTCAGGAACTTGGCCCGAACCGCATCAGTCAAATCCTGCGCATTTCGGAGCCCGGCAAAAGACTTGAGACGTCCTTCGATCATGTTGATTTGCTCCAGGCGGCGAATGCAGGCCAGGAAGTCGGAAGACGACAGGTCGGAAAGCTTGCCGGCATAGTCGGCATTGAAATCGTTACATTCTTTGACCAGCCGCCGACGATCGGCTGCGAGTTCCGGGGAGTCGACCGATGGATAGAGATCCGAGAGATCCCATACCGGAAGGCTAAGCGATCCGGGTTGCGCACCGCTTGTGTCATCCGGGAAACAGTCAGAATCAGGTCGTGAAACGGTCGTATCGGGCGTGTGAATCGTCATCGAATCATCTCGTGAGTGAATGAGAAACAGGTGGTTTTCTTGGGTCCGGGATCACGGAATGACCACTTGGGTTACGGCGTCAGTCAAGGATCTTTTGCAAGAGGATCAGGTCGTGCCAGCGGCCGAACTTGAAGCCAACTTCACTCAGGCGGGAAACCCGAACGAAGCCGCATTTTTCATGGAACGACACCGCCCCCGCATTCTCCGCACTGACCCCCGCGAAGATCGAATGAACATCGTGCGCACGCGCATGACTTTCGATCCGGGCCATGAGGTGTCGTCCGGTCCCCGCGTACTGCGCTTCGGCCTTGATCATGATCGTGCTTTCCATCGTGTGCGCATACCCGGGACCCGACCGGAATTGTCCGTACGTCGCAAAACCGATCACCGAATCGGCGACCGTTGCGACCAGAAAGGGATGATTGTGGTGCCGTTTCCGTGCGACAAGTCGAACCAGCCCGTCGGGCGTGTGTTCCGCGTCGGTAAATGTGACGACCGACGACCGAATGAATGCGTTCCACAGTTCGCAGATCTCGGGGCAATCACCCGGTTCGGCTTCTCGAATGGCCGGGCCCGTGCTCATGGTGGGCAGTTATCATCCCGCAGAAGATCGAAAAAGATGGAAATGATCGAAAACTGTGAGAAAGCGTCGTGCGTTGTCGGCGAGACGCGATCCGAATCGGCGGCGACCGCCACGCCATGCCGGGTGTAAATTTGCCATGGCGACGTTATTGGGCTCATGCTGCGAGGACCTGTCGGGTTGGATTTGCGTTGTCATTTGCCGCAAGTGCGGTCCACGCGCGGTCGAACCGGCCTGAGAGGATCAGTGCCCGAAAGGTCATGATCGCCTGGCCGCCCTCCATGCTCCATCGCATGCCCGAGCCCTTGAATCTTTTTGTCACGATGCTTTTGTTCGCGGCCTCGACCACACCGCTGCCGATCGGGAGATTGCGGTCCTTCAGGGCCCGATAGCGCATGCGTAATCTGTTCTTGCGGAAGTATTCCAGTTCCCGCTCCACATCTCCACGGCCACGACCGCAACAACTGTCCCGCAGGTAGCGTATAGCCCGGATGACCCGTTCCACCCCGCCGTGTTCGTTCATCAGCACACCGCGCCACTTCTGGAACCAGCGGTCCGGATCACGTGCGGATTGTGCGACGACATGAAGGTGTTCGAGTGCGTGAAAAACTCGGCATATTGCCAGACATCGAGAACCTCCGCATGGGGGTCCAGCTTCGCAAGGAACTCCCAGTTCGACAGCGCCCCGTCAGCCGCCGCCACCAGCACCAGGTCGGGACGCACTTCCCGGATCCGCGCAACCTCGCTCAAGAGCCGCGCCTTCAGGCTGGTCATGCCCGCCTCCGGCATGCGTGCCAGGCAAACGCCGGCAAGACGCGTCCCCTCCCTGTCGAAGAAGGATACCGTCCCGCAGGAAGCCTCGCGCCAGCAGGCCTCCGCGCGTCCATCCTCGCCCGGACGCATCGGAACCATCACGCCATCCAGAGAAACCGCCGCCGATACCGCCGCGCCCGGAATGCCTTCGGCCTCCCGCACCTGCTCCGTCACCGCATCCTCGGCCGCGCTCCAGTGCTCGTGCACCGCACGCGCCAGATCCTGTAGCGCACTCGCCGACGGAGTCATCGCGCCGGTCTTCTGCAGCAGCTGTTCCGCATCCTGGTAGGCGCAGTGGGCCACCGTCGTCACCGCCGCCTCCGCAGCCGGCCGCGTCATCCAGCCCCCCATCAGCCCGAGACCCTCATCCACCGGCATCCATGACATGGGTTCGCCACGGCGGCGGAAGCGGCTGCGCTTATAGCTCACCTCCCCGAGCAGGGTCATGATGGTCTTGCGGGTGGCACCGGCCCGGTACCAGGGCTTGTCGTCCCGCACCAGCCGGGGCGCAGTGTCATCGCGGGCTTCGATCAGGTTCCGCAGCATCTCCCGCCCCGCCGCGGCAACGGAATCGAAAACCAGCATCTCAACCTCGGCAAAGTCGCACGCGGCACCGGCCGCGGCAAAGCGTTCGAGGACCTCGCGGCGGATGTCCGCAGCTGCCGCATCGGCAATTCCGGACATGTCGAGAGGGTTGGACAGCGCTGAACACGTATGCGAAAGTGTCATTGGGAATGCTCCTTGCTTCGGCGAAACGCCGAGTTTTGTGATTGGCCGTACGATAGCGATGTCGTGCGGAAGGAACATTCCCAATTTCTCCCGATGGTGACAAAATTCCGGCTCGACCCGAAATAATGTCACCTCGACCGGCCAAAACACGCCGAAATACCCACTTTCGCCTGATTCGCAGCCGCCAAATCCCTCCATCCGCGCCAGATCATGTCGCCATGACGGATTCACATTGCGCCAGGCCAAGCTCTGGATGGGAGGAAGTAGAGATGTAGATCGAAACTGAAACCCAACATCGCGGTCCAGCGGGTGTAACTCCCGCCCGGTAAAGGCCAGCCAGCCAGCCGGAACCGAGTGTTGCATGGTGTGCGGCAACGTTCATCGTGAAGCGTACACAGGGGGCAGCGAAGCAGCGCTATTGAGCCTCGAAATAGCCAATGATGGTGCCTCCGTCGTTGTGAAAAGCGGGGGCAGCACCGGAAGCGCCGCCATGGCAAGGCGTGACGGGCCGTCCGGGGTCGCGGGAACGTTGCAAAGCTGTAGATGGACCGCCAGGGAACCTGGGAGGCCCGGTTCCGTCCGTGCGTGGAAAAGGCTGGAAGGGGAAGGCCAGCGAGATCAATCCAGACCCCGGTCCGGCATCGGGCCTGCACGATGCCGGGAGCGTTAAGAGCGGGAACGAACCCCAGCAGGCTACGCACGGTACCGGACGGCGAAACAATAAGCCCAAGGGATGCGGGATCGGGAGTCGTAGCGCTCTGATACTACCTGTGAAGGCGGGGAACCGAGGCCATCGGGACCCGGTGAAGGAAAGCGGAGCGTCGCATGAACAGAACCGGAGGAGTGAAACACATGGAGACGTCGAGCTTCGACATCGTGTCAACGAAACAAGCCCGGATAGCCGAACTGGCGAGGACGTGCCCGGACATGGTGTTCACGACCTTGCACCACTACATTGACCTTGACTGGATGATCGTGGCCCTGAACCTCACACGAGTGGACGGGGCAGCGGGCATCGACGGGGTGACGGCGATGGACTACGAAACCCACGCGGAGGCCAACCTGCTTGACCTTCTGGGGCGGATGAAGTCTGGCCGCTATCGAGCCCCACCGGTACGCCGGCACTACATCCCGAAAGCGGATGGAGGGCAGCGACCGCTGGGCATCCCGACCTACGAGGACAAGGTGGCGCAGCGAGCCATACTGATGCTGCTGGAGCCGATCTACGAGGCGGACTTTCTGCCGTGCTCGTACGGCTTCAGGCCCGGCCACTCTGCCCACGGAGCGTTGAAAGACCTCCGGACGGGACTGGCCGTGGAAGGCCTCGGATGGGTGATCGATGCCGACATTGCGAACTATTTTGGCAGCATCGATCACAAGCACCTGCGGGGGTTCCTTGACCAGAGGATCAACGACGGCGTCGTTCGACGGATGATCGACAAATGGCTGGCGGCAGGAGTGCTCGACAATGGCGTCCTGCAACGCACCGAAGAAGGCACGCCTCAGGGTGGGGTAGTTAGTCCGATTCTCGCCAATATTTTCCTGCACCATGTGCTGGATGTATGGATGAGAGAGGATGTGGCACCACGCGTTGGGGCGCACCGTCTGGTGCGGTACGCAGACGACTTTGTCATTGCATTCAGGAACCGCCGGGATGGCGAGCGCGTGCTCGCTGTCCTCGGCAAGCGGCTTGCGCGATACGGGCTCACGCTCCATGACGGCAAGACGCGCTTTGTGGATTTCCGGCCCATGCACAGGCAGGGCGGCGGACATGACGGACAGGGCAAGTTCGACTTCCTCGGCTTCACCCACTTGTGGGGCAAGTCACGGCGAGGTCGGCTGGTCGTACGTCAGTTCACTGCCCGCGACCGGTTAGCGCCTATCAATCTATCACACTTAACTCCGGGTTCTCGTCTCCTTTTCAGTTTTTCCTGTCCCATTCTTCCTTGGCCTGGATGGCGATGACGGCATGAGACAGGAACTTCACCCCCTCCCAGAGCTTCTGCGTGCCGGGTAACGGCTGGCGCTTCGAGGGATGAAAGCCCGCCAGGCCGCCCGTCAGCTCGACGAAGCCCGCGATGGTCATCTCCGGCGGTCCCCGGGGGACCTTGAAACCATGGTGGGAGGCGAGAGCGCAGAGCGCCCGGATGTCGTCCTCGGTGACGTGGCGATTAGCCGGGTCTTCCGGCCTCTCGCGGGCGAGAAGTGAAAGATCCCAAACCCTGAATGCGGTGATTGCATCGAAGGCGAGACACTTCTTCAGGTCGTCGGCCTCGTCGAGGCGGCGATCTTCGATGCGGGTGCCGACCTTCAGCGCATGGAAGAACCGTTCGATCCGCCAGCGCAGTTCGTACCAGTGCAGCACCGTGCAGGCGGTGTCGAGATCGCCCTCGCCCTCGGTGGTCAGCAGCATCCAGTGCAGCGGTTGGTTCTTCTTCTTCTTCCCTGTCTTCGATGCCGGCAGCGACGGGCGGCGGGGAGGATCCTCCTCACGGGCCGAGACCGCGATCATGCGGATCGGCGGTTCGTCCCCACGGTCCTTCGGGGCAAGCAGTTCCACCGGCGTGCAGCGCAATGTCAGCTTCGCCGTGCGGGCCTTCCTGCGGTTCGGTCCCCCGCAGGCCGGAACCTCGATCCTGCGCCCGCCCACCGGTTCCGTTCCCAGCACATGATCCCACAGGTTCGCGTCCCCGCCCGAAGCCAGGGCCACCCGCCGTTGCGTCCCCCGGCTGGCCCGGACCAGCAATGGCGCCCCGGTCTGCTCCGCCCGCGCGATCAGCTCCCAGAAGTCGCCCTCGCGGTCGCAGACCGTCACCACCCGGCTGTCCGGGCAGGCGCGCGCGAGTTCCTGCGCGCGGTCAAGGCCGTCCACCCAGCGGACGCTGTCCTTCGCCGCGTCCTGACGGAAGTCCGTGTCCACCGTGTACATCCCCAGGGGCCGGCCCACCGCGTTCACCGCAACACCGAAATGGGCCAGGATGCCCGAGGTGCCCGTGCCGCCCCCGCCAAGATCGTCGAGCCCCGAAGTCTGTGACAGGTCGTCATAATTCAGCGTCGTCGTGTCCTGTACCGCAAGCACAAGCCGCTCCGCGCCGCAGCGCTCAACCGTCTGCTCGAAATGCGAATCCAGAATGTGCTCCATCGTCACCGCGTCATTGGACAGCAACCGGTAGGCCGCCGTCTGCTCCGCACGCCCCGGGAAGATCGACGGCAGATGTTCCCCAAGGCGATTGATCCAGGCCGCACCCATCAGCGCAATCCGGCGCCGGACCCGGCCGTCGGGATGGGTGCTGCGACCGTATTCCCGGGCAGCCCATCCCCCCGCACAATAGAGCGATCCGGACCAGCCGAGAACCCGTTCCGGGCCCGCGCACAGAACCTGTTGCCAACCCGCCACCAGCGGCCGGAGCCAGACGGCGCGCCGCACACCCGAACGCCGCCCCGACGTCAGTTCCGGGCAGCACTTCCACCCCGCCGCCCGGTAGCTCAGGCCGGACTGTCCCGGCCCGGTGAAACTCTGCACAAGCACCGGACGCTCGCCGTAGGCCGCCGCCCAGTCATCGGCAATCCGGCCCGCAGCCAGGCGCAGGACCCGGGAGGCAAGACCCTTCACACGGACACCGGGAAGCAGCAGGAAGCGATGGTTGCACACGACCTTGGCGATGTTGGCCACGCGGGCATCAGCCGACCAGCCGATGACGCCGTCGCGCGGACCAAGCTGGATCCCGGCCGCGGTGAAGCCGATGCCCCCCAGCACCCCGTCGTGCTCCGAACGGACCCAGTACCGGACTTGCCCGCCCGGCGGGCGGCGCCATCCCTCCGGATGCCAGCTCTCGATCATCGCCTCCCAGCGGCGGCGGTCCTCCGGTGCCGTCACCAACTCAAGCGACAGGGCACCGAGGTCCCGAAGCGGGCACGAGACAGAACGGTCGGGGAAGTCCGACGCAGGACGGGCATGGGGATCGAATTCCAGCGCTTCCGCTTCCGGAAGACGCACACCCAGATTCTCCGCAAGTGCCGGCAGAAGCTTGCGCGCCGACGCAAGGCACAGCTTGCCGACACGGTTGGACCAGTTCTCCCGCTCGCAGAACTCGTGGGCCAGCGCCGTTCGTGACAACCCACCGCCGTTGCAGGCCGTCCCGAACCAATCTATCGTCTCCGACGAAACCTGTCGCATGCCAATCTGCATGCCGGGGCGAATCGCACGAAATCAACCCGGAGTCAAGTGTGTGTGCTTGATAGGTTAGCGCGGGCCGCCAAGTCCATATGGGACTGGTGCAAGGGAAACCGGCACCTCCCGCTCCCGGAACAACACGGACACCTTGTCCGTGTGATTCGTGGGCACTGTGGCTACTATGGCCTGACCGGCAACGGCAAGCGGCTGGAACAATTCCGCACAGCGGTAGTTCGCAGCTGGCACCGTTGGCTTGGCCGAAGACACCGCAACGGGAGACTGCCATGGGCAAGGATGACTGCCATCCTGACCCTGTTCCCGCTGCCGAAGGCCAAGGTCGTCCACTCGATCTACGCCAAATGAGCGAAACTGACATGCGAGGAACCGGATGCTCTAATGTGGGCACGTCCGGCACTGTGGGGGGAAGGGCTCGGCAACGACCCTTCCTACCCGGCCCCGCCATGCCGCTCCCTGTTGCGCGCGTCGATCAACACCTGCATATGGCGGGTCACCGACGAACGAATCCGGGGATGGAGTTGATGAAGCTGAATCGACTGGGGACTACCGACCTCGAGGTCAGCGAACTGTGTCTCGGGACCATGACGTTCGGCACCCGGACCGGGGTTGATGAAGCGCACGCCCAGATCGACATGGCACTCGATCACGGGGTCAATGTTCTCGACACGGCAGAACTCTATCCCGTCAATCCGATTTCCGCGGCGACTCAAGGCGACAGCGAGCGAATCATCGGGCAGTGGCTTTCCAGGTCTGGAAGACGTGACGATGTTCTGATTGCGACCAAGGTGTCCGGCCCGGGAGTACCGCATATCCGCGACGGTGCTCCGATCAGCGGGGCAACGATCAAGGACGCAGTGGAGCGTTCTCTGAAGTCGTTGAGAACTGACTACATCGATCTCTACCAGCTTCACTGGCCGAACAGGGCGTCCTACACGTTCAGAAGGAACTGGACCTTTGATCCCTCGTCCCAGAATCTGGATCAAACGCTCACGCATATGTCCGAAGTCCTCCAGACGCTCCAGGACCTCGTGCAGGAGGGCAAGATCAGGTTCATCGGATTGTCGAACGAGAGTGCTTGGGGAACTGCGCGCTGGCTGAGAATGGCCGAGGACGGATGTCTGCCGAGGGTCCAGACGATACAAAATGAATACAGCTTGTTGTGCCGTTTGTTCGACACGGATTTGTCCGAACTCGCGCACAATGAACGGGTCGGTCTGTTGGCGTATTCGCCTCTGGCGACCGGATTGCTGACCGGCAAGTACAGGTCCGGCGCAGTCCCCGATGGATCACGCATGTCGCTTGTTCCCGATCTCTCGGGGAGGGCGACCAAACGTGCTCACGTCGCCGTGGACCGCTATTTCGACGTCGCACGGCGGCATGGCGTTGACCTTGTCCACATGGCACTTGCCTGGTGCAGGATGCGGCCGTTCATGACATCGGCGATATTCGGAGCGACACGGCTTGCGCAACTCAAGCACATCGTGCGTTCGGTCGACGTGACACTCTCTGAAGACTGTCTCAAGGACATCGATAGGACCCACCGTGACAACCCGATGCCATTCTGAATTGTTCGCGCCGTTTGCCTTTCGTGGACTTGCCTCGCGGGAAAGCAGCGGCCCTGTCTTTCGCCCGGTGACACGAAATCACGTCCACAATGCCCCCAAACTCATGAGTGACCTGCCATGCCCCTCCAGATGAATCGAGAAGCCTTCATTACCTGTGCCGTAACAGGTTCGGGGAGTACACAGGACCGGTCGCCCCATGTTCCGAGGTCGCCCGAGGACATAGCCGGCAGCGCCATCGATGCTGCCCGTGCAGGGGCAGCGATTGTCCACTGTCACGTTCGTGACCCGGATTCCGGAGCTCCTTCCCGGGACCCGGACCTGTACCGGGAGGTAACCCGGCTGATCCGGGCGTCAGATGTCGATGTCGTTCTGAACCTTACAGCCGGAATGGGAGGTGACATTACGACTGGGCCGGTTGAATGTCCGTTTCCGCTTGACCCGCAAGGAACCGATCTCGTCGGAGCCTCGGAACGAGTACGCCATTTGATCAGCTGCCGACCCGAGATCTGCACGCTTGACTGCGGCACGATGAATTTCGCTGAAGCAAACTACATCATGGCGAATACGCCGGACATGCTACGGGCGATGGGCCGCATGATGGTTGAAGCCGGGATCAGGCCGGAAATCGAGGCCTTCGAGACCGGGCAACTGTGGTTTGCCAAACAACTCGTCCGCGAAGGAATATTGCCGAACCCGGCACTTGTCCAACTCTGCATGGGAATCCCCTGGGGCGCTCCTGATGACCTGAATACGTTCATGGCGATGGTCAACAATGTCCCGGACGACTGGATCTTTTCCGCCTTCTCCCTTGGGAGGAACCAAATGCCTTATGTTGCGGCCGCTGTCCTGGCGGGCGGTAATGTCCGGGTGGGCCTCGAGGACAACCTCATGCTCGAACGTGGAGTGCTTGCGACAAACGAACAACTCGTTGAGCGGGCGGTCGAAATCCTGTCGCGCCTCGGTGTCCGAGTCCTTGGCCCGGACGAAACGCGCAAGAGACTGGAACTGTCGAGGCGCCTCCCCGCGAAATGATCGGGTCAGTGGACTCGCCGGGCCGGTTCGCCGCCCTGCCACGTACATCCGCGAGTGACTGCAGCGCGCGACCAGGAGGTAGTCGATGTCCGGAAAAAACAGGAAAGTGGCGATCATCGGGTGCGGGGTCATCGGAGCCGGTTGGGCAGCACGGTTTCTCTTGAATGGCTGGGACGTCTCGGTATTCGACCCCGATTCTTCCGCCGAAAGGCAGCTTGCGGACGTTCTCGACAATGCACGTGTCGCGCTCCCGGGTTTGTCCGACAAGAGCGTCCCGCGCGAGGGCCGCCTGACAAAAGAGGGCAGCCTCGAAGAGGCCGTATCCGGTGCATGCTGGATTCAGGAATCGGTTCCGGAACGGCTTGATGTCAAGAAGGGGCTGATTTTCGACCTTGCCGAGCTTGTCGAACGGAATTGCGTCGTTGCCTCGTCAACGTCGGGATTTCGACCATCTGTCCTTGCGGACGGCAGTCCGATCGCCCGCCAGATCATGGTTTGCCATCCGTTCAATCCGGTGTACCTGCTGCCGCTGGTCGAAGTTGTCGGTCACGGGCAGACTGATCCGGAACTGCTGGTTCGTGCCGACCGGACACTGAGCGAGTTGGGCATGAGGGCGCTGCAGCTCAGGAAAGAGGTCGACGCCCACCTTGCTGATCGTTTGATGGAAGCGGTCTGGAGAGAGGCATTGTGGCTCGTCAGGGACGGCGTCGCGACGACGGAAGAGGTCGACGAGGCAATTCGCCTGGGTTTCGGGCTTCGCTGGGCCCAGATGGGTCTGTTCGAGACTTTCAGAATTGCCGGCGGGGAAGCGGGGATGGAACATTTTCTCGCGCATTTCGGTCCGTGCCTTGAAATGCCCTGGACGAGACTGACCGATGTTCCCGAACTGACGGAAGATCTGGTCAGGAAGGTCGCCGACCAGTCGGACGCGCAATCGTCGCATCTGTCCATTCGCGAGCTCGAACGGATTCGCGACGGAAACCTGGTTGCCGTTCTCCGGGCGCTCAAGGGGCGCAACTGGGGCGCGGGAGCCGTTCTGAATGCGCATGACTCTATGCGCGGCCAACCTGACGACGACGATTTCTCCAAGCCCGTGCGCACGATCTCCCGCGCGGTTCCGCTCGACTGGACCGATTACAACGGGCACATGAACGAGGCCAGGTACCTGCAGGCGTTCGGGGACGCGACGGACAGGTTCATGGAGATCGTAGGTTGCGATGCAGAGTACATTGCCGCCGGAAACAGCTACTTTACGGTCGAGACGCACATTCGCCATATCGACGAACTCCTGGCCGGCAGCCCCTTTACGGTCGATACGATTTGCCTTCAGGGCGACGAAAAGAAAATGAGACTGTTCCACCAGATGCAGAATGAAGCGGGCGACCCGGTTGCGACTGGAGAGCATTTGCTGCTTCACGTTGACCTTCAGACACGCCGAACCTCCCCGGCCCGGGGGCATGTCATGGAAAAGCTCATGCGGATCGCCGGACTGCACTCGGGATTTGACCAACCCGAAGGTGTTGGACGAGCTGTTGGCCAGCGGCCATAACTCCGCATCTTTCCCGAGGTGATGGGGTATCCTGTTCGAACGGCGATTCCCGTTCGCGTTCGGCGGCCCGGCCGCGTTGACCCCTTGTTCGGGAATGGAACTGTCGGCCCCCAGAGCCCGGCCATGCCTGCATCATCATATGCGGTTTCGAATCGAACCGGCAGTGTGGATCGAGGAACGGCCGAGAAACCGTGGCGACGACGCCTTTGCGCCGAGACACTATGACTGAGGTCAGTCATGCGGTACGGAGCGCCGCAGAGGCTCCGCGAGGTCGTGTTCGGGGCCGCCGGGTCATGGATGGTCTGCCGCCTGGGTGGGACGGTCGCATTGCTTGGAATCAGAGACATTGCCGATTGCCGACTGTTTTGCGGCGCCTGTCATTGATTCGGCACACGAGTCGGAGATGCCTTTCCGAGCCTTGGAATATTCGGTACCAAATTGCCGAAGCAACGGTTCAGCTGTTCAGAAACGTTCGCTGTTGACACGATTGGGCAGGAATGCCCGGGAGGAATGGCGTGAAGACACTGGCATCGAAGACCGCCCTCGTGACCGGCGCGAGCCGCGGTATCGGCGAAGCGACGGCGCGTGCGCTTGATGCCGCGGGCGCCAGAGTCGTCCTGACGGCGCAAACGGTTGTTGATCTCGAAAGAGTTGCCGCCGGACTCCGCAATGACCCGCTCATAATTCCGTCGGAACTGACCCAGACGGGTGCGGGATCGCGACTTGCCGAGACTGTCTTGTCCGAGACTGGCGGAGTCGATGTGTTGGTCAACAACGCCGGCTTCGTGATCAGGGGTGAGCCAGAAGAACTCACGGAAGAAGACCTGAACAGGATTTTTTCGGTGAATTTCAGCTCGCAACTCATGCTTGCGATCGGGCTCGGCCCGACGATGATCGAACGAGGCGGCGGTTCAATCGTGAATGTTTCTTCTGTGGCCAGCCTGAGAGGACCCGTAAGGAGAATGGCGTATGCGGCCACCAAGGGTGCAATTGACGCGACGACACGGGCACTGGCTGCCGACTGGGGACCCAAAGGTATTCGGGTCAACTGCGTCAATCCCGGAATTGTCAAGACGGCGATGTGGGAGTCGCGGCGGAAAGACATGACCGGCGTGGAGGAAGCTGCGGCGGAGCGGGCCGCGCTCGGCCGGTTGGGAAGTCCGCAGGATGTCGCGGATGTCATCGTGTTCCTGGCATCGGACGCCGCGCGCTACATCACTGGTGAATCCATAACGGTCGACGGCGGAATGACGCATGTAATGACGGAACTCAAGGGAATCAGGTAGCCTGGGCCTCCTTGTGCGGTCGAAATGCCCACATCGTGTTTCACCATGAGGCGACGTTAAGGACGGAGCCAGGTGGAGGTGCGTCTTCATGAATTCGATCCTCAGTCCGGTACTCTTGGACATGTCCTGCACCGCCAGCCTGCCGTTCGGCAGAAATGCGCACGGAAATCGGCGCCGCCGGTTGTTTCGGACAAATGGATGCGCATTTGTGATGGCACTTGCCATCATTCGCCAATCGCCTTTCGCTCAGTCCCCTGTTGTCGTGGTGGCGTTGGCCGTGAGGATATACTCGTACAGTCTCAGGATTCGGTCCGGTTCCTCCTTCCCGAGGTGCGCGCGCGCGGTCGGAGTGAGAAGGAGGGTTCGGCACTTT
The DNA here is from genome assembly GCA_965242975.1 of Paracoccaceae bacterium. Taxonomy (GTDB): domain Bacteria; phylum Pseudomonadota; class Alphaproteobacteria; order Rhodobacterales; family Rhodobacteraceae; genus JAPPHA01. Next base: position 335,851 of record CBDETS010000007.1, read on the forward strand.
GTGTCAGCGATCGTGGCGGTCGTCGCGGCACCGGAGTCGAAAGCGCCGACAGGTTCGATCACATCGCCGGGAGAGAACTGAAAAATCCGGGTGCCGGAAGGATCGAATTGAGATGCCCGGCCTTCCGTCAACAGTTGGAGACCTTCGCGTGGCGCGTCGAGCGGGACAATTGCTTCGCCCGGCCGATAGGTCCGGACTTCCGACCACGTCCTGATTTCGTCAACCAGTTTTTCGAACGTTGCCTGTCGATCCAAATGGCGTTCAAGGTCATCCACGACGCTGTCCAGCAGCCGGCGGCGCATGTCGTCCTCACGGCGAAGCTCGGACTTCCACTCGCCAATGATTATGTCCTCGCATCGTTCAAGGGCATGGTCTTCGTCGCTCTCTATCGCCAGTCTTTCGCCTACCTTTGCCGGGAGTTCCGCCCGGAGCGTTGCCTCGAAACGATCCGATGCCTTGAAAACGACGACTTTCACGCCTTCGGCGTCCGCAGAACGGATGAACCGGACGATCGCGTTTACTGCGGAAAAATCGAATCCGGAGACATTCTCGAATCCCAAAAGGATGCAGTTCGGCGCAGGATCGATCTTCAGCGATTGCCGAAGCCGGTCCGCCAGCCTGTAGGCGATTCCAAAAAACAGGTAACCGCGCAGCAGGTAGGCCTGTGCACGGTGGCCTTCGGCCAAAAGTATGGCACGGTCCGGCACGGCGCGTGTCTTCCGGCTCTGCCTGTCGCGCAAGGTGAATCGGGATTCAACGGCATCGGTCCTGCCCAGGCTGATCACGAAAATCACGCCGGTGACCAGCATTCCGATTCCGATCCCTTCGAGGAACCCGAGGGTAACGATCGTTGCGAATACGACCACGATGATCAGGTAGTCGCTGAGCACGAGTTTTCGAAAACTCCCGATCAGCCACTCGTCCAACATTTGCAATCCCAGGAAAAGAAGGACGCCGCCGATCAACGGAACGGGAAAAAGGGTCAGGAGCACATCGCCGACCAGCAGGACCGAACCAAGTGTGACGGCGGTTACGAGGCCCGTCAGTCGCGTCATGGCGCCGAACACCGTGTTTCGAATGCTGGTCAGCGCGATCAGGCAACCCGGTGGCGCACCGCCAAGTCCGGTAAGAACATTGGCCCAGCCGGCAGACCGGAACTCCTTGTTCCAGTCGAGATCACAGTTTGCGGCGAGCTCGATTCCGACGAGATTCATGACCACGCAAATCAGGGTAACAGTCGCCAGAATCAGGAGGTTCGGAATTTGTCCGGCGACGCCTGACCAGTCGACATACGAAAGATCCGAAAGACCAAACGGTGGCCACAGCCCGCCGTGGGCCGTTCCGGAAAACAGGAGACCGGCCTCCCGCGCCTCGTCTCCGGATATTCCCAGGACGGCCAGACCGACATGGTATGCAATGGCAGCGATAGCGAAAGTTGCCGGGAAGATGAGAAAGCCTTTCACGAGCTTTATCGTGACAAAGAGTCCAAGAGCGAAGCCGATTCCGACGACGATCTGGGCCAAGGCACCTGGCTCGGGAATCGTCGGGAAGCCGGCTTGCGTCCAGGAAACCCCCAGGAGATCAAGCGCGATCAGGCACGCCAGCCCCCCTGTTCCCGCGATAAATCCTCCCGAAACGGGGTAAGGAATGAAGCGAAGGAAATTCGCAAGTCGCAAATGTCCGATTCCGAGGAAGCACAGGCCCGTTGCCGCGGTGCCAATCAATGCAACGGTTACAGCTGTCATGAAGAGTGGCATTCCTTCCAGGTCGATTGTGCCCGCGATGACCACGAGCATCATAACGGTTGGTGCCGGTGCACCCGCCATGGCGCCCGGGAGCCCGCTCGTCAGCGCGACCACGGCCCCGATGACGCAATAACTGAAAAGAACGATTCCGGCGCCGACCGTAAAGAAAGGCGCCAAGGGACCGGAAAAAATGGCTGCGGCCATGGATGTGCTGAAGACGAGGATAATCACCGCGGACATCGAGCCGCAAAACAGCGCCGGGATGGCCTTGTTCGAATTCACGTCTTGGCCAAGTTCCCTGGCGAGCGAGATCAGGGCGGCAGGCATCAGCCCCGGGCCTCCCGGTCGGCCCGTTTCGACTTCGATCGCAGGAATGCCGACAGAGGATGCAGCAGCCCGATGGCGCAAAGGCCCGCACCGGCAGCGGAAATTCCGAAGTTGTCGAGAGGTGGCACGGCTAACAGGATGCCGCCGAGAACCAGGCAGGCTCTCGAAAACACCGTTGCGAACGTCAGCTTCCGTTGACCCGTGAGCCCGAGGGAAACCGCAGCCAGGCCGGCAAATGTCAGCAAAGAGACAGCCAGGATCTCGAGCGCTTCGCCCCGCATCAGGAGCTGTGGTCGGAAGACAAAGGCAAAGGGCACCAGGTATTTCGGCATTCCGAGCGCCGCCGCAAGCCAGCCGGTCGTCCAGTAGTTGCTGTGCGCGATAGAGGCGGCAGCATAGGCGGCAAGAGCCACCGGTGGCGTGATCATGGCGGCGAGGGCCGCATAGAACACGAACAGGTGGGCATCCAGGAGCGCGACACCAAGCTCCACGATTGCGTGGCTGATCAGCAACGCCACGAGCACGTATGCAAGGCTGGACGGGATGCCCAGCCCGAGGATGATACACGCGAGAAACGAGCAGACAAGAAGCAGCGGGAGGTTTCCGGACGACCACTCGATCATCAGCGCGGGAAGTTTGGTTCCCAGCCCGGTCAAAAGCACGGACCCGGCAATGATTCCGAGTGCGAGGCACGCGATGGCGACGTCGATCAGCTCGCGCCCGCTGTCCAGAAGGGCGTCCAACAGCTTTCGTGGAGTCAGGCGGATGTTCCAGGGAAGGCTGACAGCGATGCAGGACGCCATGGCGATCATCACGGACGTCTGTAACGGGTTGCGGTTCGCGAGAAGGTAAACCAGGATTCCGAGTGCGCAGAAAAAGGTGAGAATGCCTGGATGCAACAGGGCCTTCCCGACCGATGGCCTGTCCTTGTCGGTCAAGGTAGGATCCCGTTCGTCAAGGACTTCGGTTCTGGTGATCCTCAACCAGACTGCCAGGCCGAGGACAAGGAAATAAAGAAGTGCCGGGATGAGGGCGGCCACGATGATATCCGCATAGGCAACGTCAAGCAGGACGATCATGAAAAAAACCGCGAATCCCATGACCGGGGGCATGATCTGGCCGCCGCTCGAAGCCGCCGCCTCGATCGCGGCGGCAAGCTCCCGGCGAATTCCCGCGCGTCGCATGAGCGGAATGGTCATGTTTCCGGAAATGTAAACGTTGCCCATCGTGCTACCCGAGACCGTGCCGACCATCGCGCTCGACAGCACCGCCATGAGCGGGGGACCGGTACGCCCGCTGCCGAACAGCGCGCGCGACAGCCCGATTACGAAGTCCATCGCACCGACTTGTTGAAGGATTTTGCCGAGTATCAGGAACAGCGCCATGTACTTCAGGCATGCGCTGAGCGCAAAGCCCAGGATGCCGGCGTCGTTCAGGTACAGAAACGAGATAATCCGCTCGAGACTGAACCCCCGGTGTCCTCCGAGCCACACGGGGAGATGCTGGCCGAGAAAAAGGTACAGTAGGAATGCGCCGGCGACGACAGCCAATCCGTATCCAAGGCTGGATTTCACGGCAACCAGGATCAGGTAGATTCCGATGAATCCGATCGTGATGTCGGTCTGGTTGGGGATTCCCTCACGATAGGGAAGCTCCTGCGCATTCAGGATGATATAGCCGAAAACGACGACGCCGAGGAGCAGGTGCAGGCAGTCGAACGCCTTTCCGACTGCCGTCGGAGACCGGGTGGGAAAGAAGAACGCCGTAACCACGAGGAGGGCGAGCACCGCGCGCTCGGGCAACGGCGCACCCGGATACCAATAGTTGTAAATGCCATAGAGAGGGACAGAGAGGAGAAGGGCTTGCCGCACCCACCTTTGCCCCCGCTCCACGGCAGGCCAGGGCTTCATTGACCCGGCCAGTGTCCTTGCGTCAGTTCCCCGATTCCGACTTCCAGAGGCCGACCTCTTTCCAGTACCGAATCGCGCCCGGATGGTACGGGAAAGGATCGGACGACGATGTAAAGACGTCGGGGTTTTCCACGGCCGCACGTACTGCGGGCAGCAACAGGACGATCTGTTCGATGTTCTCGTGCAACGTCTTCACGATTTCATACGCCATGTCATCCGGCATGTCGTCGCGTGCCGCCAGTGCCGACATCGTCAGGCTGGGACCGTAGTTCCGGAAATCCAGATGAGGGAGCGAACCCGGTTCAAAAGCGAAGACCGTAAGTCCGGCCTCTTCCATCGCCTCCTTGTCCGTACGGACCCAAACCGCGTCGTGGGCACTCGTATATTCTTCGATGATGGCGGCCAGCTTTGTCCCGACCGTCCACGCGAGTGCAGCATCGACCCGCCCTTCCGCGAGGAAACGATACCGGTCTCCGGAAGACAACGGAACTTCCTCGACATCGTCGACCCACGCGACACCGTTGCTCCTCCAGAATGGCTCGTGCAGGGCCGAGGTTCTGAGGCTCGAGCCGAGACCGACACGCTTGCCCTTGATGTCGCCAAAGTTCTCGATACCGGCTTCGGGTCGCGCGATAAGATGGCCGATGATGTGAACAAATCCCATCAGGGTACGAATTTCCTTATAGGGCTCTTCGCCCTCTTCCAGGTTGCGCCCATGCCAGGCATTACGCATGGCCGCGCCGGTGATGCTGACAATTCCGAGGTTGGCCTCGTCGCGCCGCATGAGACGTGAATTCTCGATGCTCCCACCGGTTACCGCGACTTCGAATCGCCCTTCTGGAAACTTCTCGGAAAAGAGTTGCTGCATGGCGGTGCCGAGGATATGCGGCGTCGAACCCGCCGAAGCTGTTCCGACCGTGAATCCTTCTAGCGCACTCGCTGGCGAGAACATTGAGAAGAAAATGGAAAGTATGCCGGCTGCCACAGGCAATACAGCCCGAGCACTTGATTGCATGCAACCGGCCAAGGCCCGGAAACCTGTGCCTGAATTTTTGTCAAGATTGTATGTGTCCATGTTTGTCTCCTTAAATTTTGGGCGTTTTGTAAATCAAAAGTTTATTAAAGTAAAAATGAAAGGCGTCATGTGCACGTGATCGGTCCGGTTTTCCGGGAGTCGGCGAAGTAGTCGACGACTCGTACAGGATTGCGACCGGATTTGCGAAGAAGAGGCTTGAAAATGCTTACGGAGGTCGGGAAGAACAGCGTCTGACTCGGGCGGCGGCGTGTCTTCTGCTTGGGTTATTGGCGCACACCCGAGGCACGTGACAAAGTCGACCGCGACACTCCGCCGCAGTGCGGGCGCGCGTTGCACAAGCCCGGGGCGGACATGACCCCAGCCTGGTCACTCGTAGCCGGGCCGGTGCGAACGCATATTCGGCACGGATCAGGAACGTCTCCCCAGAGAGCCTACTGCTCGGGGAATTGACGCCAACTGCTTCTGCGCGAATCGCCGTCCCGCCGAGCGGTACCGCCCGGCGTTCAATGGTAAGTTCGCGGTGCCGGCAGCCGAACCGGGCATGGTGTTGGTGCCGTCTATCGGCCTGGGGTTCACCGACATCCCGTACAAGAAGTACGAATGAAAGGTCGGACACGACAATTGCGTGAGCTTCAAAGGCACTTTGCTCCAGGCCCCCGCCCAAGCGCACCTCTGCCACGTCATCGCGTCACCGTGGTACGATGCCGCCAATCATGGTAGAAAATGAACCGCGCCTTCGGATTGGTGAGGAATGGGGAACAGGGTCGGTCTCGGCGTTGTTCTCAGGAATCGATCTCATTGAAAACTCACCCTCTCCTAAACTCGCGGCAAATGTGTGACATCACGTTGACGGCGAACGGCGACTTGTGCTCGGCGGAACCCGCCGTCGTACCGGCTTTCTGGTTGAGAAAGGATGTCCACAGCCTTGACTGACCAGGCCAAAGGCGTGTTCCTGACGACAATCGGCGTTCTTGCGGTCGTCCCCGACAGCCTGTTGATCAGGCTGATTGATGCCAACATTCCGGTCATCGCGTTTTGGCGGTCGTCACTCGCTGGCGTCGTCTTGATCCTGGTCATCGGTTTAAGGCAAAAGAGCAATACGCTTCGCGCCATCTTGCAATTGAGATGGTCGGGAGCGATTTACACCTTGCTGACGGCGCTCGCGACCTTGCTGTTTGTCGTCGCTGTCGAGACGACGACCGTCGCAAGCACCGTATTCATCGTCAGTACAACCCCGGTGTTTTCCGCGATCATGGGACGGTTTGTCCTGCGCGAACCGGTCGGCCAACGGATGATCTGGACGATTGCCTTGTCCATTCTCGGTATCGGGATCATAGTCTGGGGGCCGGATGGCGGTCCGTCGGAGGCCGTCGTCGGGGATTTCGCGGCACTTGGAGTCGCATTGTGCCTGTCGGTCAGTTACACGGTTGCACGGCGTGCGCGGCGGTTTTCGATGGTTCCGGCCGCAGCGCTTTCACAACTGCTGCTGGCGGTCGTGATGCTGGGGGTGACCAATCCGTTCGTACTGACCGGAGCAAGCTGGATCTACGCCCTGGTGCTTGGCGGAATGCTGATTCCACTTGGAACCGCCATGCTTGCGACTGGACCCCGCTACATCACGGCCGCGGAAGTGTCGCTGCTCCTGTTGCTTGAAGCCGCTCTTGCGCCCGTGCTGGTCTGGCTGATTCTCGGAGAGACTCCATCGCCGCATGTCATCGCGGGCGGTACTCTGTTGCTCGCTGTCCTGGCCGTTTCCAACCTGATCGGACTCAGCTCAAACGGTCGCCCGGGATGAGGAAGGCGTGACCAATCGGGATTTGGCCGGAGCGGCCTCAGTTGAACGTAACCGTGGAGACCCGCGTGCGATTTCGGCTTGTCCCCCACGACCGTTTCGCGTGACTGTCAGTGGCCGACGGTTACAGCCCGATTTTGGCCCGTTGCGTGGAATTCCAGATTGTGATCTTGGGCTGATACACGCGTGGAGGACATGCCCGATCAACCGAACAAGGCCGATGGAGAACGACCAATGCCAGACAGTGGAAAAGTCGACGAGGAGTCGGGGAAGTCCCCGAATACCGTTCGAGCGAGAATGCCCGCACTTGAATGGAGCGATCCGTTTCTCGTGGAGCGTGAACTCGATGGCGAGGAACGGATGTGCTGCGAGACGGCCCGTGCCTATTGTCAGGACCGGCTCCAGCCGCGGGTTCTCCTCGCGAATCGAAACGAGTGTTTCGATCGGAAGATCGCGACGGAAATGGGCGAACTTGGCTTGCTGGGTCCAACGATTCCGGCCGAATACGGTGGCGCAGGAGTCAACTACGTTTCGTATGGGTTGATCGCCCGTGAAATCGAAAGGGTCGACAGCGGCTATCGATCGTTCATGTCGGTCCAGTCGTCGCTGGTCATGTTTCCGATCCTCGCCTATGGTTCTGAAACGCAGCGCACGGCGTACCTTCCCCGGCTAGCCAGGGGCGAATTGGTCGGTTGCTTCGGATTGACCGAGCCGGAACACGGGTCCGATCCCGGAAGCATGGTGACGCGGGCTCGAAAGGTTAACGGTGGCTACGTGCTTTCGGGCGAAAAGGCATGGATATCGAACTCGCCGATCGCGGATCTACTTGTCGTCTGGGCCAAGTCAGATGCCGACAATGACATGATCCGCGGATTCCTTCTGGAACGCGGGCTTCCCGGGCTGTCGACCCCGGCCATCGAAGGCAAGTTCTCGCTCCGAACGTCGACAACCGGTTCGATCAGAATGAACGACGTTTTCGTAACCGATGATGCTGTTCTTCCCGGTGCGTCAGGGCTTTCTGGTCCGTTCGGCTGCCTCAATCGGGCCCGGTACGGAATCTGTTGGGGAGCCATGGGTGCCGCGGAATTCTGCTGGCACGCGGCGCGGCAATACTCTCTCGACAGAATCCAGTTTTCCAGGCCGCTGGCGGCAAACCAGCTGGTTCAGAAAAAGCTGGCGGACATGCAGACCGAAATCTCGCTTGCGATGCTGGGGAATCTCCGTTTGGGACGGATGATGGACCAGGGCACCGCTCCCGCCGAACTGATCAGCCTCATGAAGCGGAACAACTGTGGCAAAGCGCTCGAAATTGCGCGGACTGCTCGCGACATTCATGGCGCCAATGGCATTTCCGACGAATACGGTGTTATTCGACACGTGATGAATCTGGAATCGGTCAATACCTACGAAGGAACACATGATATCCACGCGCTCATTCTGGGACGTGCGCAAACGGGTTTGCAGGCATTCAGTTGATGGTCCTGCCGATGAACCGGGCTTGCCAAAAAAGCCGTGGTCGTGTCCACGGACCGGAACATCCGGGCATAGCGGGGAACCGGATGCCGTCCGAATTGGGCGCTCGCTTGGCACTTCCTTGTCCCCGGGTCCTTGAGTTCGTGCGTTAATCCCGCTCACGGCAATGCGGTGCGCGCATCCGCCAGAATCGGGATGGTCTCCCGGTTGACGGAGACAGACATGACGACAGGAAAGACAGCTCTGATTACGGCAGGCGGCAGGGGAATCGGGCGCGGAATAGCGGAATGCCTGGCCTCGGACGGGAACCGGATCTGGGTGACGGACATACACAGGGAAGCATTGGATCGGCTTCCGCGCAACTGGAAGACAACGTGCGTCGATGCGGCCGACCCTGTCGGGATGACCGACCTGTTTACGGAGATCATGGCCGAATGGGGCCGGCTCGACACCCTGTGTTCGAACGCCGGTGTCGCCGGTCCGACGGCGTGCATCGAAGATACCTCCGTAGAGGAATGGCGCAGGTGTGTTTCGGTCAACCTGGATGGATCGTTCCTCTCGGCGAAGGGCGCTGCACCGATAATGAAAAACCAGGGTTCGGGGGTAATGATCTTCACGTCCTCCACGGCCGGCATGTTCGGGTATCCGCTGCGTGCACCGTACGCATCGGCCAAATGGGGTGTTATCGGCTTGATGAAAACGCTGGCAATGGAATTGGGACCGCACGGGATTCGCGTCAATGCGGTTTGTCCGGGCGCCGTTGAAGGCGCACGCATGGATCGGGTACTGGAGCGCGAGGCGCGGCTGAAGCAGACAACGGAAGAGTTCATCCGGAAGGGATACGCTGCCGGCAATTCGCTCCGAACCTGGGTCACCGCGCAAGAGATAGCCGAAGCGGTCAGGTTTCTGGTCAGCGACGCGGCAAGGTCGATCTCGGGCGTCGCGCTGCCGGTCGACGGGCACACGGAAAACCCTGATCCGAAAGTCTGACGTCCGGCTGCTTTGTTCGGGGGTGTAGGCAAGGTCACACCGGTAGGAGACTTTTCACGATACGCGGCTACACTCTACATCCGGGCACATCCGGGCACGCCTTCGTTCCCACGATGGCTGCCTGACGTTTACGCCAAAGCGGAACGCATGAAGCCATAGTTGACTCCCCCCAGGCCAAATTGCGGTGTCGGACTTGCTGAGAAAAGAGCGACGGCCTTCCCGGTCAGGATGAGCAATGATCGAAGATTGTAGGGAGACGAAAGTTCCGCTGAATCCCGGATGACTTCGGACAATCCCGGACGGGAATCACCGCGATGCAAAGGAAACAAGGGCATCGCGGGGGTGAGGCGGAGGCCGGGCGGAACCGGAAAGTTGCGTCCGCGCCGAAAAAAAGTTTTGCAAAATGTGAGGAGGCGTCGGCGGAAAACCGCTCGGAAACGGCGGATTTGCGAGGGGTTCAAGGGGCGTTTATGGCCCGGAAAAATTCCGTTCAATTTAGCCTTGAAACGTGGCCTTGAAATCGGTCCGGAAGAAGGATTATCAAAACAGCGGCACCAGAGTCATTCGCAAGCGCCTCATGCCTTCGGGCGAGCGCGGGAGGTTGCGGCCCGCCTGGTCCCTTTTCACGCTGGCGGTCGATTCGCTTGAGGCGTCGCCGGTCCGCATCAAGCTGGCGCAGATGAACCTTGTGACGGGTTTGGGCATAAGTCTTCGTGCCGTCGTCTTTGGTCCGCTTGATGACAATTTTCCATATGGCGTTGCCGACCTCCAGGCACCCCAGGGCGTGCATTTCCTTCCGGCTGTGGAACCACTCACCCTCGTCGACGATGCGTTGGACCAGCGCGTCGTCTTTCGCAGTGACCTCGGGATGCCCGACACAGATCCAACCACGTTGGTGTTGAAGGGGGAATTCCCGAGACCGGTCCCGGTTCCAGCGTGAAGCCGTGGGCGTCGCCGCAATCGACAGCCTCGCAAGCGCTTCCGACCGGTGGTCAGCAACACCTCGAGGACGAAAGAATTTTCCAGTGCTGCGCTTGCGTGCGTTTCTGCCGTGTCACTTACGCGCCCCGTCATCGACGAGGAGGAGGCGGAAAGATGAATGACCTGCCGCCGAATTCGTTCTCGAAGTCGTTTTCCGCTTGTCGAGTCCCGGAACTGCGAGAATGATAGAGGCTCACCGCCAGTTCCACGGTATCTTCACGCAACGTTGCGACGAATCTCTTGCTCGGAAGCCATGGCGTCGTGAATTCGGTGAACGCAATGGAGATTCCTGTCACCATACACATTGTCGACCCGATTGACCGGCGGCCAATACTTGTCGACCCGCAGCGCACCGGGCGGAAAACAGCCCTGTTCACGTGAATAGGGACGGTTCCATTTCCCGACCAGGTCTTCCGCCGTATGGGGAGCATTTCGCAGTGGATTGTTGTCGGGTGCGGTACGGCCATGTTCGATATCGGCCGCCTCGTCGCAAATCGAGAGCATGGCGTCGCAAAACCGGTCGAGTTCTGCCTTGGTTTCACTTTCAGTCGGTTCAACCATCAGGGTTCCGGCGACCGGCCAACTCATCGTCGGTGCGTGGAACCCGCTGTCGATCAGACGCTTGGCAACATCGTCGACGGTCACTCCGGCAGATTCCTTGAGTGGACGGGTATCGATAATGCATTCATGGGCGACCCGGCCGTTGCTGTTTGCAAAAAGGACGGGAAACACGTCCTTGAGTCTGCTGGCGATGTAGTTCGCGTTAAGGATCGCGATCCTCGTGGCTCGAGTCAGGCCCGTTCCCCCCATCATCAAGACATATGCCCAGCTGATCGGGAGAACCATTGCAGATCCGTACATGGTTGCCGCCACGGCACCGGGTTCACCGGTTTCCGGATTGCCCGGGAGGTACGGTGCCAGATGCAATTTGACCCCGATGGGCCCCATTCCGGGACCGCCGCCGCCATGGGGAATGCAAAAGGTCTTGTGCAAATTGAGATGGCTGACGTCGCCGCCAATGTCGCCGGGTCGGACCAGTCCCACCATGGCATTGAGATTGGCGCCGTCGATGTAGACCTGTCCTCCGCAATCGTGCACGATTGCGCAGACGTCCTTGACGGAATCTTCGAAGACTCCATGTGTGGAGGGATATGTAATCATGCAGGCCGCGAGTTCGTCCCTGAACCGTTCCGCCTTGGATCGAAAATCTTCAACGTCAATGTCACCGTTTTTGAGCGAACCGACCGGAACGACACGCATGCCCGCCATAATGGCTGAAGCCGGATTGGTGCCATGAGCAGAAACGGGGATCAGGCAGACGTCGCGCCGGTGATCTCCTCGTTCCTTGTGGTAGCCAGCGATCGCCAGCAAGCCAGCGTATTCCCCCTGGGCGCCGGAATTGGGTTGCATGGACATGTCGTCGTAACCGGTGATCGCGCAGAGCTTTCGCTTGAGATCGGAAATCAGCTCGCTGTAGCCAGCCACCTGGTCCCTGGGTGCGAACGGGTGAATCTGGTTGAATTCGGGCCAACTGATGGAGGTCATTTCAGCAGTCGCGTTCAGTTTCATCGTACAGGAACCGAGTGGGATCATCGCCCTGTCGAGGGCGAGGTCCCGGTCGGACAGGCGCCGCATGTACCGGGTCATCTGCTGTTCGGCCCGGTTCATGTGAAATGCCGGATGCGTCAGGTATTCCGACCGGCGAACGAGTCGATCGGGCAGACGTTCCCGAACCTCTGTTTCGTGGTACTCGCGGTGAATGCCGAAAGCTCGCCAGACGCTTTCGATGATCTCGGGCGAGGTCAGTTCGTCAAGTGAAATTCCGACCCGGTCCTTGCCAATCCTCCGCAGATTGACTCCTTCGGATTCGGCTGCGTTCAGGATAACAGTTTGAGCGGGGCCAACCTCGACGGTTACCGTATCAAAGTGATTTTCCGGGGATACCGGGAATCCGTTTTCTTTCAATCCGGTCGCGAACCTGACGGTTTTTCGATGGATTCGTTGAGCGATCGCTTTCAATCCGTCGGGCCCGTAGAAGACCGCATACATTGCGGCCACGATTGCCGGCAAGGCCTGGGCCGTGCACACATTTGACGTCGCCTTTTCCCGCCGAATATGTTGCTCGCGCGTCTGAAGAGCCAACCGGTAGGCACGGTTTCCCCTGGAGTCGACCGAAATACCCACGATGCGACCGGGCAATGCCCGAACAGCCTCTTTCTTGCAAGCAATATAGGCAGCATGAGGACCACCAAATCCAACCGGAAATCCGAACCTCTGGGTCGAGCCAACGGCAATGTCAACGTCCATTTCACCGGGTGATTTGAGCAACGTCAACGCGAGGGGGTCGGCGATTGCCACGGCGGTTGCCTGTCTTGAGTGCAATCGTGCGGCAATCTCCGAAAAATCCCGGATATCGCCGTAGGTCCCGGGATACTGGAACACGGCGCCGAACACGGCTGCCGCGGCCAGGTCGGTTTCCGGATTGCCGATCGTGATGTCGATACCGAGCGGAACCGCCCGCGTCCGCATCACGGCGATGTTCTGCGGATGGCAATTCTCGTCAATGAAGAATCCGTTCGATCGGGATCTGGAAATGCGGCGGGCCATCATCATCGCTTCCGCGGCGGCGCTGGCCTCATCGAGAAGCGACGCATTGGCGATTTCCAATCCGGTCAGGTCCGCAACGACGGTCTGGAAGGTCAGCAGGGCTTCAAGGCGGCCCTGACTGATTTCCGGTTGGTATGGCGTGTATGCCGTGTACCATGCCGGGTTTTCCAGTATGTTCCGCTGGATCACCGGAGGTGTGACCGTTCCGTAGAATCCCTGGCCGATAAGGGAGGTCAGGCATCGGTTCCTGGTCGCCACGGCCTTCAGATGTTGCAGGGCTTGCCGTTCGGACATTGGAGGCCCGAAATCCAGCGGCTCGCCTTGCATGAGAGCTTCAGGCACCGTCTCGTCAATCAGTTTGTCAATGGACTCGACGCCAATCGTGGCCAACATCGTGCCGATTTCGTCGGGCGACGGACCGATGTGGCGGAGATTTGCGAAGTCGTATGGTTTGTAATCGGTGGGTACGAACGCCATGTCAATGCTCGTCTTCTTCCGTAAACGCCTTGTAGGCGTCTTCATCCATCAACTGATCAAGATCGCTGATCGACATCGGCTTGATCTTGAAAAACCAGGCGTTTCCGAAAGGGTCCTTGTTGACAAGCGACGGATCGTCGACCGTGCTCTCGTTGACTTCCACGATCTCCCCGTCACAGGGCGCCTCGATGCCGGAGGCGGCCTTGACGCTTTCGATAACGGCAATCTCCTCTCCGGCAACCACGTTCTGACCGATCTCGGGCAACTCGACGAAGACAACGTCTCCCAGCGCCTCTGCGGCATACTCGGTAATGCCCACCGTAACGACTCCATCGTCGTCCTGAAGCCACTCATGTTGTTCGGTAAATCGCATGATGCATCCTTTCAGCGTCTTCGGTAATTCGTTGTGACAAATGGAAGGCTGGCAACGGTTGCACCCAGCCGTCTGTTTCGGACGTCAACAGCCACCGTTGACCCGGGTTCCGAAAATTCCGTTTCGACGTACCCCATGGAGACGGGAGCATTGACGCTCGGACCGAATCCACCTGAGGTGACGATACCTATGGGCTCCGAGGAGTCCTGATCAGCGAATATCACCGCTCCGCTCCGCATGGGCACACGACCGGCAGGAGCAAGACCAACACGCACCCGGTTCGCGCCACTCGAAATCTGTTGTCCGATGAGTGCGGCGCCCGGATAGCCTCCTTCTCGATTTCCACCAGGTCGTCGCACGCGTTGAATTGCCCAGGCCAGGTTTGCTTCGACCGGGGTCGTCCTTTCGTCGATGTCATTGCCATGAAGACAGAGTCCGGCTTCAAGGCGAAGTGAATCACGGGCGCCGAGACCGGCCGGCCGGACGCTGCCGGAATCGATGAGGGCCTGGGCGACAGCAGTTGTCGCGTTGATCGGCGTGGAGATTTCGAACCCGTCTTCGCCCGTGTAACCGCTCCGGGAGACCCAGCAGGCATGTCCCGAAAGATCCAGGTCACGTATGTCCATGAATCTCATGCCCCGGGTGTCCGCGCCCAGTCGTGCCAGCGCGCTTTCCGAGGCAGGTCCCTGAAGAGCGATCAGGCCTCGATGCTCGAACAGGACGTCGATCCGGCAAAACGGGGGAAGATGCGCCTGAAGATGGGATACGTCGCACTCGCGCCGCGCTCCGTTCACGACGAGGAAAAGTTCCCCGGACCGTTTCGCGAACATGAAGTCGTCCAGGATTCCCCCCGTCTCGCTGGTCAGGAATCCGTACCTTTGCCGATGGTCGGCCAGGTCAAGAACGTCGACCGGCGCAAGGGACTCGAGAGCGAGGCACAGATCGTCAAAACGGGCTCCATCCGGCCTGATGACGATTTGCCCCATATGGCTGACGTCAAACAGGCTTGCGGCCTTTCGTGTGTGGTGATGTTCGCTCAGGACGCCTGCGCGGTATTGAATCGGTAACGTGTGCCCCGCGAACTCGATCATCTTCGCGCCGTGTGCGAGATGAAACTCGTAAAGCGGAGTGCGTTTGAGATCTGGTTTCAACAATGGGGCCTCGCTCGTTCAGGCAATCCGGATCACCGGATCGTCGACGCCCCATCTGTCCTGGTGCCTGAGATCGCTATCCCTTCGGCCGGTACGGCAGTACCTGTCTCCAGATGTATTCCCGAATGGTGGTCCTTTTGCCTGAGAGTTTCCGGGCGCGGTTGCCCCTTCGGCACTGGCGAAAACCAGATTCTCCCACCATTTAACCCAAGTTAGCCTTGGGCACCGGTTCCGTCAACCGTCCGCGCATTTGCGCATCGTCAGTCCGAGCAGCACCCGTGTAACCGGTGGCAGGACGATAGGAATCGGCGTGTTCTGCCGGTGCAAATGAGAGCGAAGGCAGGGGCAAGCGCCGGATCCGAATCGCTCACCTCGAGACAGGGGGTGAAAGACACTTGTCTTCGACCGTTTGGCCACAGGGCGACGGCTTGGTTCACGCCGCTGCGGTGGCAAGACCGGGCCATGGCGCGACCGAACCGGGTCGGAACGGAGCGCATCAGCCCGTCGAAAAGAGTGAATCGGTACGGCAACCCGTGTTTCAGTTTTCCGAAAATGTTCTTATTGTGGCCGCACACCCGTGTTCGTCGGGCGAGAACCGAACCGGCCATCCCGTCTTGGGTGGGGTCGGGGACAAGTCCGAGGGCCGACGGGTTCAACATATGAGCAATTGGGGGGTAACCCATGTTGAATTACGATTTCAGACCATTCTCGGCGATGGCGGTGCTCGCACTCACCATTGTGGTGGCTGGCGCACCCGCAACGGCCGACGGCGCGAAAGTAGGAATGATCACGACGCTTTCCGGCGGCGGTTCATCGCTGGGAATAGATGTCCGTGATGGATTCATGCTCGCGGTCCAGCAGTCTGGCAGAGACGATATCGAGGTCGTTGTCGATGACGATCAACGCAAACCCGACATCGCAGTCCAACTCGCAGACAAGATGGTTCAGTCCGACCGTGTGGATGTCTTGACCGGGATCATCTGGTCAAACCTTGCGATGGCCGTTGTTCCCTCGGTCGTTGCCCAGGGAAAATTCTACCTGTCGCCGAATGCAGGGCCATCGGCGCTCGCAGGCAAGGGTTGTCACGAAAACTACTTCAACGTCGCCTGGCAAAACGACAATCTGCACGAGGCTGCGGGGAACTATGCCAACGATGCAGGTTTCGGCAATTCGTTCATACTGGCGCCGAACTACCCGGCGGGCAAGGACGCGCTGACCGGCTACAAGCGGTATTTCAAGGGGAGCCTCGCCGGCGAGGTGTACACGCAGCTCGGTCAGACCGACTACGCCGCCGAAATCGCCCAGATCCGGGCATCGGGTGCCGACAGCGTCTTCTTCTTCCTGCCGGGAGGCATGGGGATCTCCTTTATGAAGCAGTACTCGGGTTCCGGCGTGGATATCCCCGTACTCGGCCCGGCGTTTTCGTTTGACCAGGGAATCCTGGCTGCGGTTGGCGACGCTGCTCTCGGAGTCAGGAACACGTCCCAATGGTCCAAGGACCTGGACAATGAGGCAAACCGCAACTTCGTCACGAGTTTCGAAGAGGCTTATGGCCGCCTGCCGTCGCTCTATGCGTCCCAGGGCTTCGACACGGCCAACCTGCTGATCTCGGCGCTCGAAAAGGCTGATGTTTCTGACGCGGATGCGTTTCGGGATGCCATTCGCGCGGCCGAATTTGCCTCGGTGCGCGGGGACTTCAGCTTTGACACCAATCACCACCCGATACAGGACATCTACGTCAGGGAAGTCATCAGGGAAGGGGACATTCTCACCAATCGGATCATTTCGATCGGTTTGGAGGATCACTCGAACGTCTACGTGGCAGACTGCCCGCTCTGACGATCTTGATCCGGTTTCAGGGCTCCCGGCGGGATGACATCACCCGCCGGGACGCACGGGACACATGACGACGACTCTGATTGCGGAGCAGATCCTGAACGGTCTGCAGTTCGGGGTCATGCTTTTCCTGATGTCGGCGGGTCTGACGTTGATCTTCGGTGTCATGGGATTGATCAATCTGGCCCACGGTTCGCTGTACATGGTCGGAGCGTTCGCCTGTGCCGCGGTGGCCATGGCCAGCGGATCGTTCTGGCTGGGGCTTGCAGCCAGCCTTGCGGCCGCGGCCGCGGTTGGTGCGATCATTGAAATCGTCGTGATCAAGAGGCTTTATGGCCGTGACCACCTTGATCAGGTCCTCGCCACCTTCGCCCTGATCCTGGTCTTCTCGGAAGGCGTACGCTGGATCTTTGGCGCGTTTCCCCTGTATCTCGACATCCCGGATTCCCTGGCAGGCGCCGTCCTGCTACCGGGCGAAATCCACTATCCGCTGTATCGGCTGTTGATCATCGCCGTGGGCCTTGCGATTGCCGCCGGCTTGGCTGGCCTGATTTCGTTTACGCGAATCGGAATCCAGATCCGCGCCGGACAGACGGACCGGGAAATGATTGCCGTCCTCGGCGTCGACATCAACAGGTTGTACACGCTGGTTTTTGCACTCGGCGCCGCACTGGCCGGCCTTGCAGGCGCGCTCGTCGGAACAATTCAATCGGTGGAAGTCGGTATGGGCGAACCGGTTTTGATTCTTGCATTCGTCGTCATCGTCATCGGAGGAATTGGTTCGGTCAAGGGAGCCCTGGTTGGCGCAGTGCTCGTCGGCGTGACCGATACGGTGGGGAGATTCCTTCTTCCCCAGGCTTTTGGGGTTTTCATGGACCCGTCGTCTGCCACGGCCGTCGGATCTTCCCTCGCGTCCATGTTGATTTATGTCTTGATGGCACTCGTCCTCTATCTTCGACCAGGAGGTCTCTTCGGTCGAGCGTATGCTCACCAGCCATGATTTCGGAAGAAAGACTTAACCTGATTCTGGCCGTCTTGCTGGTCGCCGTTCCGGCGGGTGCCCTTCTATTCGATCAGCCGTACATCCTGACGCTTGCGACCCGTGTGGTGATCCTGGGGATGGCAGGAATCGGATTGAACCTGGTTCTCGGCTATGGAGGCTTGGTGTCGTTTGGACACGCCGCATATTTCGGAGCGGGCGGATACGTTGCAGGTATCCTCGCTCACCATGCCCTTAACGCCGATCCGATCATCGAGTTCCCGTTCATCATTCACGGAACCGCAGAAATGCTGGTCATATGGCCGTTTGCGATGTTAACGGGCGCGCTCCTGGCACTCTGTATCGGTTTTCTTTCGCTCCGGACGAGCGGCGTCTACTTCATCATGATCACGCTCGCTTTCGCGCAGATGCTCTACTACTTCGCGGTCTCGTGGCCATCCTATGGCGGGGAAGACGGCTTGCCGACCTACGTCCGGAGCAGTTTTCCGGGCGTAAGCACCATGCAACCGCTTCCGTTCTTCGGTATCTGCCTCGCACTCCTGTTCCTCGTGATCTGGCTGACTTCCCGGGTGGTCAACTCGCACTTCGGCATGGCCCTTCAGGCAACCCGGCAAAATCCGGGCCGTGCCGCCAGCGTCGGCGTCGAAGTTTTCAGGACCCGACTCACCGCGTTTGTGATTTCCGGGGCCATTGCGGCGCTGGCCGGCGCGCTGTTCACCGAGTTGTACAGATTCGTAAGTCCGACGATGTTCAACTGGCATACTTCGGGCGAGATCATCGTCTTTGTCATCCTCGGTGGCGTCGCGCGCTTGTATGGTCCGATTGTCGGAGCCGCGTGCTTTGTTCTCCTCGAACAGGTCCTCGGTGGCATAACCGAGCACTGGCAGTTCTGGCTCGGAGTGGGTCTCCTGATCGTCGTCCTGTTCGCCAAGGGCGGAATTATTGGATTGCTTGTCAGGAAAGAGGCACGTGGCTGAACGGGGACGTGTACCCGGCCCGGAAGCCAATTCCACGAGAGACGCCGAGGCATCAGGGTCACGTGGTGGAGCGATCCTCGAGATCGACGGCCTGACGAAACGATTCGGTGCGGTTGTCGCCAATCTGGATGTTTCGCTTGATCTCAGACCCGGCGAAATTCACGCGGTCATCGGGCCGAACGGGGCAGGAAAGTCGACCCTGGTCAAACAGATTGTCGGAGAAATGCGCCACGACTCCGGCACCGTTCGATTTCGTGGTCGCGACGTTGGTGGACTGGACGCCGCAACTCGCTCTCGGCTGGGGTTGGCCAGGAGCTTCCAGGTCTCGTCGCTGATTCCGGAATTCACCGTTCTTCAGAACACGATGCTTGCCGTTCTCGGGCGAACCGGTGCGGGTTTCCGGTTCTTTAGCGCCGCGATGACCGACGATTTGCTCATGAGGCCCGCAATGACCTGCGTTGAGCAGGTCGGGCTTGAACGCAGATCGGCCGTTCTTGCGTCAGAACTCAGCCATGGCGAGCGAAAGAAGCTGGAGGTCGCAGTTGCGCTCGCACTGGAGCCGGGCGCGTTCATTCTCGACGAACCCATGGCCGGAATGGGCCCCGAGGGAACGACGGAAATGACGGCATTCCTGGACAGGCTTCGCGAGACGGCCCCGATTCTTCTGGTCGAACATGACATGGATGCAGTCTTCGCGCTCGCCGACCGCGTCTCCGTGCTGGTCGAGGGTCAACTTCTTGTCACCGGCGACGTGGAGTCCGTACGCAGGAACCCGGAAGTTTGCACGGCCTATCTCGGGGACTGGGGAAAATGAGCGGTCTTCTGAACGTCGAGAACATGCACGCATGGTATGGTTCGAACCAGGCGCTGTTCGGCGTTGACCTCGTAGTGGGTGAAGGCGAAGTTGTCGCGCTCATGGGCCGCAACGGCATGGGGAAAACGACCGCAATTCAAACCGTTCTGGGCCTGATTCGCCCCTGTACAGGTGAAATCCGGTTTTCGGGGCACGATATCGCGAACCTGCCGCCCCATCGCATTGCAAGACTGGGAGTCGGGTTGGTTCCCGAGGGCAGGCGCTGCTTTCCCAACCTGACGGTTCGGGAGAATCTTCTTTCGGCCTCCCGGCGTGGAGAGTGGACCCTTGGAAAGACATGCGGTCTTTTCCCGTTTCTCAGTGAACGCCTGGACCAGCCGGCGGCAACTCTCTCGGGGGGAGAACAACAGATGCTGGCCATTGGACGTGCACTGATGACCAATCCGAGGATGCTGATCATGGATGAGGCCACCGAGGGCCTGGCGCCGCTCGTTCAGCAGGAAATCTGGTCGGTGATCAGGAAGCTCAAACATGACGGCCTTTCGATACTTCTCGTCGACAAGGCGGTTCGCGAATTGCTTCAGGTCTCCGATCGCTGCGTTATCCTTGAGAAGGGTCGAACGGCGTGGACCGGGAGGCACTCTGATCTGAGCACCGAAACGGTTGAGCGTTACCTCGGAATCTGAGCCGCCCTGTCGCGAAAGCGGATGAGAATCCGGACAAGAAATGGCGTGAAATACATGGGAAACTGGTAGAGTGCGATGAACATCCCAAGGTACGGATCGGGCGGCAAGGCAGCAAGATAGACGGCTGCGTTGCGATTTCCCCAAAGTAGGCCCAGGGTGCCGGAATCCCGCCGTCCAAGGGTTTTTCGGGCGATGAAATAAACGGTTCCGTTCACCCCGAGGTTCAGGAGGACCGCGAGGCCGAACACTGATGATCCGGTCACCGGGTCATCGATCAGGCGCGCACCCACGCCGTCAAAGACAGGAATCAGGAACAGGATCATGGCCACCACAGAGATTCCGTTCAATATCCGGGTGTTGTCGGCTGCCGAACGGCCGCGCTTCCTCAATGGAATGCTGATGACGGCGGCAATGATCCACCCACCAACGATGATCGCGGCAAGGCGCGCGGCGAGCCTGAACGGGTCGATTGCCTCGAGCTCCGGGAGCAGGATCGCAAGGGTCAGGGGACCAAGCAGGGGAGTCAGCACGGTTGCCACGAGCGAGACTTCCAGCGCGCGTCTTCCGTTCAAGCCGATGAACTGGCAAAGTGCCGTCGCCGATGCAATTGGCGGTGCCGCCGCCAGGACAACGGCGAGCTCAAGTGAACGTTGCGGCATCCCGGTCAGCCCGAAGATCAGTGCGTAGATCAATGACGTGCCCGGCATCAACACGACCGCCAAGGCGAAAAGGGCAGGCAGGCGCGAGACCGAGAGGATTTCCGGCAACACATGGCGGGGATTCAGCTGCGCCATCGACGCCCCCAGGACCAGGGATACCAGGACGGGCAGCGCAGGACGCATGATCGAAGCAGTCTCTGGAAAGAGGAACGCGATCGCGCACCCGGCGATCAGAACGACGGGCGCGTGCCTTCCGAGCCATCCCAGGACCTGAATCACGGAGACGCCTCCAGACGCCAGGTGACCGTGCCAGGTCTTCCGGACCGGAAGCATATCAGCCGGTCCTCAACCCGAACCCACGGCAGTCTTCGCATTCAGGGCAATCGACCCGGAATGGGTCCTGGCGGGAGGGAAGCCACAGGTGTTCGGGGAGTGGTTTCGGAAAAGCATGTGCTTCGCCTGCCTTTGTTCAGCGAAGTCGATCGATGGGCGCATTTTGCGCTCGAGTATTGCGTCTCCGCGGTGGGGCCGGACGAGCCACAACACGATCCCGTGTTCGACACACATAGCGGAAACCTGACTGTTGCGCCGGTCGCGCCAGACGTGGGATGCTGCTGCAACATCCGTACTGGACATGACGTCCCGGGTTTCAAGGCCGTCGCGAACCGTCAGGACTGGCTGTGTTTGCCCGTCACCATTGGTTCGGGCGGAGCAGGCGGCACGAACGAACACGCGCCGTTTACCGATTGGTCAAACGGAATGACCGAACCGGTCATCAATCCACAATCGTCAGAAGCGAGAAAGTTCACGGCACGCGCGACTTCGTCAGGATCGATCAATCTCCCGAATGGCCTCTCCTGGCCGGCACGGGCTTGCCATCCGTCATCGGCGTTGTGGAATGTGCGCTGAATTCGATCTTCGCCATCGGAAGCCATCCACCCGATATCAAGCTGATTGACCCGAATCCGGTTGCGCATGAGCGCGTAACCCGAATTCCTCGTCAGTGTCGCGAGTGCGCCTTTCGACGCGCAGTACGCTGAAATGAACGGCTGGCCCGCGGTGCTCGATATCGAACCGATATTGACGATCGATCCTTCGATTCCGTCACGAATCATGAGTTTCACCGCTTCTTGCATCAGGAAGAACGGCGCCCGCACGTTTGTTGCAAACATCCGGTCAAACAGGGTTTCCGACGTGTCGACAAGGTTTCCCCGGTCAGTGAGGGCGGCGGCGTTGACGAGAATGTCGATGCGCCCGAATTCGCGGTCCGCGGCCGCGATCACGTTGCGGCAATCATCAACGGATTCAAGATCCGCGCGGACAAAGGCGATCCCGACGTCGTCATGATCAAGGCCGATCGTCCGGGCGACCGATTCGCCCAGGTCCGCATTGCGGCCGCAGATGACGAGACCGCTTGCCCCCGCCGAGGCGAACCGGCGCGCGATCGCAGCCCCGAGCCCCTGGGTTCCGCCCGTTACCACGGCAACTTTTCCGTCAAGCCTGTTCATGCATCCGGTTCCCCCGAGATTTCGTATCCCGAGTTAACCAGGACCCGGAACAATTCGGCGTAGCCGATCCGGGCATACTCGTCGGGAGGGGCAAGCGCCGGGTCCTGTTCGGCCTCGACCACGAACCAGCCTTCGTACCCGGCATCAGCCATGCGCCGGACCAGTTCACCGAAGTCCAGTGAACCATCGCCCGGAACGGTGAAGACGCCTTTCAAGACGGCATCGAGAAAGCTCTCGCGTGAACGGTCGAGTCCTTCAACCACACTGGCCCTGATGTCCTTGGCATGGAAGTGACTGATGCGTGGTCCGTGATTGGCGATCACGCGAAACACATCGCCGCCTGCGAACGACATGTGGCCCGGGTCGTAGAGAAGCGGAAGGGTTGTTCCTGAATGCGCCATCAACAGGTCGACGTCGCGTTCGGATTCGATTGGTGCACCCATGTGGTGATGGAACGCAATCGGCATTCCCTGGTCGTCACACCACTCCGCGAGGAGGGTGAGCCGACGCCCATAGTCCCTGATCTGATCTTCATCAAGGCGCCGACGCCGTTCAAGCGGCGTTTTTCGTTCACCCTGAATCGTACCGGAGGTCTCTCCGTAAACAAGGCACGGTGCGTTGACGGCCTTGAAGAGCTCGAGTTGATCCGCGATCCGGTCCTTTTCGGCTTCCAGGTCATTGTCAAGCAACGTGCCGGAATACCAGCCGCCACAAATCCCGATGTCATGTGCGGAGAGAATTCGCTTCAAGACATTCGCCTCTTTCGGGAACTTGCCTCCGGTTTCCACACCGGTGAATCCCGCTTTCCGGGCCTCCCGCAGGCACGTCTCGAGGGACGTGTCTCCTCCGAGTTCCGGCAGATCGTCATTCGACCACCCGATTGGTGCTATTCCGAGTTTTGCCAGCATGTCAGACCTCCCACCGCCAGAACCGCGTGATGTCAGCATGTTTGGTTCGAGATCGCAAGATCCACGCACAAATTCACATCCGGTTGCGCCGGGTTTGCATTGCGCGTTTCCGTGCCGTGCCTATGACACCGGGGCATGGGGGATTACGGTCTCGTCTACTCCTGTTGTTCGATGGTGATCCCGAGCGCAAAGCTGGAGGTTCGGGCGCGACTCCATCCGCGGACCGGCGGATTCCCTGAATTCTTGGCTTGAATCCCGGATGTGACTCATATCACAAGGCGGCCTGAACAAGATCACTTGAACTGATGTCTTGGGGCACGAGAATATGAAACCTAACAGACTCAAGCGCCTTTGGTCGGACGGCGGTTCCACAGTCAACGGCTGGTTGTCTATCGGAAACGCATTCACCGCCGAAATCATGGCTGAACAGGGGTACGACAGCCTCACGATCGACATACAGCACGGATTCCTCGACTACGCAGATGCAAAGGGTATGCTGCAGGCAATCCGCGCAAGCCAAAAGACGCCACTGGTTCGGGTTCCCTGGCTGGAGCCCGGGATCATCATGAAGTGCCTCGACGCAGGCGTTCATGGCGTGATCTGTCCGATGATCAACACGCCGGATCAGGCAGCAGCCCTCGTGGATGCTGTACGGTACCCCCCGTTCGGCAGTCGGAGTTTCGGTCCGACCCGGGCCAACATTTCGGCCGGCCCAGGGTACTTCGCCGGTGCAAACGAAAACGTACTGGCGATTGCAATGATCGAGACCGACGAGGGGGTTCGAAACGTCGAGGCGATCGCGAGGGTTCCGGGTGTTGATGCATTGTACATCGGGCCAGGAGATCTTGCTCTCGGCATTTCACAGGGCCGGTTGCCCCCCGGGCTCGACCGCGAAGAAAAGGAGGCGGTGGACGCGATTCTTCGAATTCGCGACGCCGCCAAGGCGGCAGGAATCTCTCCAGGCATTCATTGCGGAACCCCGGAATATGCAGCACAGGCAATAGGCTGGGGATTCGACATGGTTACGATTTCCAGTGACGTCAGGTTGCTGGTCGCCGCGGCGGCGGCAAGCCTTGGCAGGTTCCAAGGGCTGACCGGTCGAATCCAGACCGGTGAACACGACGACGGTGGAGGATATTGATGCCACATGTTGTGGTCGCTGGTCCCCTTCACCCCGCCGGGCTCGACGTGCTGGCTGCGGCCCCGGGCGTTAGTTTCGTCCATGAGACCAGCCGCGACCCAGCTGCGTTCTCATCCCATATTGGCGAAGCCGATGGGCTGGTCCTGCGGACGCAACCCCTGACCCGGAGCATTGTCGACATGGCGCCGGAGTTGAGGATCGTGTCCCGAAACGGAGTCGGGTATGACGCCGTGGATATCGCGGCCCTGAATGAAAGAGATATCGCGCTTGCCGTTGTCGGCGACGTCAACTCGGCAACCGTGGCGGAGCACACCGTCATGCTGATGCTTGCCGCGTCGCGTCGCCTGTTCAAGAGTGCCGTGCGGCTCCGCGAAGGCGACTGGCTGTACCGGGACGAACTCGAATCCCGTGAATTGAACGGAAAAAACCTGTTGATCATCGGATTCGGCCGCATCGGCCGACGGGTCGCCCGAATCGCAACTGCACTCGAGATGTCCGTTTTCGCCTACGATCCGTTCATCGGCTCCGATCATTTCGATGGAGCAAAACGGGTTTCGAGCCTCAATGACGGCCTTCGAGACGCGGATGTGATTTCGCTTCACATTCCGGCAACGGACATCCAGATACTTGATTCCTCAGCCTTTCGCCACATGAAACCCGGTGTCGTCATCGTCAATGCCGCCAGGGGAAGTGTCGTTGACGAGACAGCTCTCCTGAATGCCGTAACGGACGGACGGGTTGGCGCAGTAGGGCTTGATGTTTTTGCCGAAGAGCCACCTGCCTTTGATAACCCGCTGCTTTCCCACCAGTCTGTTATCGCGACCCCGCATTCAGCTGGCTTGACCGAAGAGTGTGCCCGGCGTATGGCCCGGAAAGCGGCCCAGAACGTCCTGGATTTTCTCGAGGGAAAGCTCGACCCGTCCCTGATTGTCAACCGCGCGCCGTGATGGCCGTTCCGGCACTCAGGATCGGGTTGATCGGCGCCGGGTTCATGGGGCGAACTCATGTTCTCGGTTACGCGCTGGCAAACCGTGCATTTGCCGACATTGCACGCCTCGAACTCTCCGCCATTGCAGAGATTTCTGCTGACCGGGCCGAGGCGGCCGGCCGTGAGTTCGGGATACCGCGTTCTTCGGGAGACTGGCGTGACCTGGTGGACGACCCCGAGATCGATATCGTCGACATCGCGGTGCCGACATCCCTGCACAAGGATATCGCCCTGGCTGCCATTCGCGCGAAGAAACATGTCTATTGCGAGAAACCCTTGACCCCGTCAGCTCGGGAGGCGCTCGAAGTCACGGATGCGGCGGAGGCGGCCAGACTGAAGACACAGGTCGGGTTCAACTACCTTGCGAACCCTATGTTCGAGGTTGCCCGTGACCTGATCGCAAGAGGTGACTTGGGGGATGTCTACGGTTACCGCGGCATCCATGCCGAGGACTACATGTCCGACCCGGGCGGACCGGTGACATTTCGGCATGATCCTCTGGGAGGAGGTGCGCTCGCGGATATTGGCAGCCATGCACTTGCGACGGCGGAATTCCTGCTCGGCCCGATCACGGAAGTCATGGGCGATTGCCGGACCTTGGTCGAACATCGCATGGGCACGGACGGCAAACGCCACCGAATCCGGGTTGACGACATTTCTCGGGCCTTTCTGCGGTTTTCGTCAGGCGTCAGTGGTTCCATCGAGGCCAACTGGTGCGCAACAGGTCGCAAGATGCAGCATGATTTCGAGATTTACGGCTCGAAAGGTGCGCTGGTATTCACCCAGGAGCGCTTGAACGAGTTGCGCCTGTTTGAATCGACGGGTCCAGCCGGATTGCGCGGCTTCCGGAAAATCGAGTGTGGACCTGAGCACCAGCCGTACGACCGGTTTTGCACCGCACCCGGTCATCAAATCGGCTTCAACGAACTGAAAGCGATCGAGATCGGCCGTTTTGCCGCCGCAATCGTTGGCGGGAGGGTCGAGCCGTTCGGGTTTCGGCAAGGGTATCGAATCCAGCGCCTGGTCGAGACAATCCGTGATTCGTCCCGGGAAGGACGTTGGTTACAGGTCCGAGATGGTGGCCAAGACAAGTGCGGATCTGTTGCCGCCAAGGGGGCGTCACAACTTGGTTTTGCAACCGGAGACGTCGAAGTAACCGGATGAATTACCCCAACAATTTTCCCGAGGCTACACCGTTCTGGTGGGAAGATGCCGGTGAACCCAGGCCACCACCGGCGGAGTCACGGCTGCCACGCGAAATCGACGTTGTCGTCATTGGCGGCGGGCTGACCGGTCTCTCTGCCGCGCTGACGCTTGCCCGTCACGGAAAACCTGTCCTTGTGTTAGAGGGCAGGGCGCCGGGCCTCGGGGCAAGCGCTCGAAACGGTGGCATGATTGGTGGCGGCCATCGGCTTGCCGTCAATAAGCTGGACGCGATTCTTGGTCGTGACCTGACCGACCGGTTGCTTCGTGAATCCCATCAGGATTCAATGACATTTGTCCGGTCATTGATGGACGAGGAGGGCATCCGTTGCGACTTCTCCGAAACCGGGCGATTCCGCGGTTTCTGGAGAGCGGGGGAGTACGAAATTACTGCTCGCGAACTCGAAGTTCTCAGAAAACGAATTTCCCTGGAGGCGTGGATGGTCCCACGGACCGAACAGTTCCGCGAGGTCGCGAGCGACCTCTATTCCGGAGGTGTCGTTTATGCCCGTCATGGCGGCCTGAACCCTGCGAAATGGGTTGCCGGAATCTGCCGTGCCGCCATGCGCGCAGGGGCAATCGTACGGGGTAACACGCCAGTTGAGGCAGTCGAGCGTGAAGGTGAGGCCTTCCTTGTAACGTCGCGCCATGGAACCGTTCGAGCCGGATCGGTTCTGGTCGCCACGAACGGGTACACGCCTGGATTCTTGACCGACTTGAAACGGCGGATCGTTCCGGTCCCGAGCTTTATCATCACGACGGAACGACTTGGGAGCGACCGGGTCAAGAAACTGTTCCCAAATCGCCGAATGATCGTCGAATCCCGATCCCGTTATTGTTATTTTCGCCCGTCGCCGGACCTGCAGCGGGTCGTGTTCGGCGGGCGGGCGGCAATGTTCGACATTCCGGAGTCGATGGCCCTTCGCCAGATGAAGGGATTGCTCGCCCAGGTCTTTCCGGAACTTGAAGGCGTCGCGATTACCCACAGCTGGCGCGGTTACACCGGTTTCACGTTCAACTTCACGCCGCACGTCGGAAAACTGAACGGCATCTGGCACGCAATGGGTTACTCAGGCAGCGGAAACGCGCTTGCACCTTATCTTGGAAACAAGGCGGCACTGAAAATTCTGGGGAAAGACGAAGGCGAGACGGCATTCTCACAAACGCCGTTTCCGGCACCATGGTGGCATCGCGGCCGACCCTGGTTCCTGCCGGTCGTCGATCTCAAATACCGGTGTGCGGACGCTCTCGGCCGGTTTGGCCGGAAGAGGTGACGCCTCGACGGGGCGTGACCTGTTCCAATCGTCCGTCATGTCTGGCTGTAACGGGCCTGACAAATCCTCTGCTGGCGGACTGGTGGAGCCAAGGGGGATCGAACCCCTGACCTCTTGCATGCCATGCAAGCGCTCTCCCGGCTGAGCTATGGCCCCACGATGACAACCGTATCATTCGACATACGGTCGGTTCAAGGCAAATTCCGGTCCCCGGTTGCCGGAGGACCATGGCAAGCGGTAGGTCGCCCGGGATTGGCCTTCCGTATGCAGAACAGATCTGCGTCGACAGGCTCAATGATTGAAGCGCTCATGTGAGGTCAGTCGATCTCTTCAGGCCAGCGTTTTCGTGCGCCTCATCTCCTTGTCCCGAAGTCATCCAGGCAGGTCACCACGCACACGATCAACGTTCAGGCGTCGCGTTCGGCGATCCACTCGACCTCCGGCGCGAGTACGAAGCGCCATTTCCTTAGCGGTCCCGCCATGACGTTGAGATAGTACATTTCGAACCCGTAGGGTGCAGCGCAGGGGTGGTGGCCACGTGGGACCAGCACAACATCGCCATCGGAAACGGCCATCGTCTCGTCGAGCTGCCTGTCGTCCGTGTAGACACGCTGGACGCCGAAACCCGAGGCCGGATTCAGGCGATGGTAGTAGGTCTCTTCGAGGCAGGTGATCCGGGGATAGTCGTTTTCGTCGTGGCGGTGGGATGGATAGGACGACCAGTGTCCGGCTGGCGTGAAGACTTCGGTGACAAGAAGAGAGTCGGCAATGTCATTGTCTTCCATCGCAATGTTGTTGATCAGGCGCGTATTCGTGCCCTTGCCACGTTCTGTTGGCGAAATGCCTTCAGGTCCGATCCTTCGCGGTGGATGCCCGCCTTTGCCTGGTGCCGAGCAGACGGCAATGACGCAGTCGGACCTGGCTTCGGCTTCCCATGCCGTTCCGTCGGGGAGATACAGGCTGTGGGGTGGTGTTTTCTCGAATACGTCCATCCTGTCTCCCAGGACACCCCAGTCCGTCCCCGCGCCCGAGATGCGGGCCGTGCCTTCGACCATGACGAGCATCACCTCCCGGTCCTTCGTTGTCCCCGACGCGGTCTCACCCTGGCGCAGTCGGTGGAGCGAGAAACCGACGTATTTCCAACCCGCGTTCCGGGGCGTCACGTCGTGCACCTTTCCGTAGTCGCCACGGGGCTTTCGCAACAGGTCACCCATCACGGTCCTCGTAATTGGCCGGGTCGAAAGCGATGTAGAATTCATAGATGCAATAGACCGAGACGGCCCCGAACAGAATCGCCCAGAATACACTGCCCGTCCAAAGTTCGAACAGCGTCCACCCTCCGACGAGCGCCGTCGTGACCATTCGCCTCCAGGCTGGCCGAAAGAACGGGTGACGTACGTTGAGAGACTTCCACATCGCTTTGACCTTCGATGTCTGCGGTCTGGCTTCCGCTCCCGACCATTCGCGAGGCTCTAGCCGACGTTCGGTCCCAGACGTCGGGAAACCGGCGTCCAACGTTGCGCCAAGCCTTTTCGAACAGTAGCCTTTTCGAACAGTAGCTTATGGAACTGTGGACCAGATCCGCCGACCGCCTTGGTCAAGCCATTCCGGTCGTGCAGGCATGCAACAAACCGAGTTGACTGACCCGCGTCCGACTGGAGCCATGTCCTCAGGCTGCCTCTGCGTACCCTGATTGGGTCTTGGCCCCGGTGATGTAGGACACGACGTCCTCGCCCGTGATGTCTTCGTTCTTGATGTCCAGGTTGGCGCAGATACGCCCGCGACGAAACACGACAACACGATCCACCAAATCGAAAACCTGCCGCATGTTGTGGCTGATCAGGATCAGGGGTTCTCCCTGTTCCTTCAGTGTCCGGATGATGTTTTCGACCTGGGCGGTCTCCTGAACGCCCAGTGCCGCGGTCGGCTCATCCATGATCGTCAGTTTCGAATGGAACGTGGCGGTTCGAGCGATCGCAACGCATTGACGCTGACCGCCCGACATGTTGCGGATCGTGTTCTTGATGTTCGGGATCTTGACCGCGGTTTTCTTGAGGCCGTCAAGTGTCGCCTGCCGCATCCCCTTGTAATCGAGAAACCTGAAGGGGCCGAGCCAATCGAGCCTGGTCATTTCCCGGCCGAGAAAGAGATTGTCCGGTACATCGAGATCATCGGCAAGCGCCAGAGTCTGGAAAACCGTCTCTATTCCGGCCTCTCGGGCTTCGAGCGGGCCCGAGAAGCTTACAGGATTCCCGTCGAAGACGATCTCGCCCCGGGTTCTCTGCTCCACGCCGGTAATCTGACGCACGAAGGTCGACTTGCCAGCACCATTGTCTCCCATGATTCCCACGTGCTCGCCCGCGTGGAGGACGAAGTCTGCTCCTTCGAGTGCGTGCACACCACCGTAGTGCTTGGTCAGATCTCGGGTTTCGAGGACAATCGAATCGCCAGTATCGCTCATGACATCGTCTCCCGTCATGCCCTCGCCGCCGCACGCTGTTGCCGCACCTGGTCAAGCACGACCGCGCTGATGATAATGATCCCCTTGACCATCTCCTGGTAAAAGGCGTCAAGGCGCAAGAATGTGAATCCGGAGATGATCACACCGAAAATCATGGCACCCAGAACCGTTCCGATGATTGATCCGCGGCCGCCAGCCAGACTGACACCACCGATGACCGTCATGGCGATTGCATCCAGCTCATACATGATGCCCATTCCGGACTGGGCAGTGAGATTCTTCGAACTCAGCACGATGGCGGCGGTCGCTGCCAGGACGCCTGCAATGGCGTAGACCATGACCTTGTGGCGCTGGACCTTGATCCCGGACATTCGTGCGGCATCTTCGTTGGACCCGATGGCATACGTGTGTTTGCCGTAAACCGTATTCCTCAACACGAAGTGGAAAAGGATTGCGAGCGCCACGAAGATCACGACCGGCATCATGCCCGAACCGATTGTTGCGTAGCTTTCTGTCGGGAACGACACGGGTTCGCCCTTGGTCCACCACTTCGCGGCGCCGCGGGCAAAAACCATCATTCCCAATGTCGCGATAAATGGCGGAATGCGGGTGTATGCGATCAGGGTACCGTTGACGAGGCCCGCACACAGGCCGATGGTCAGTCCAACGACAATCGGGGCCAAGGCGGGTATGTCGTGTGCCCACGGACCGAATACCGGTTTCGGGTTGGGCAGACCGTTGACTTCTGCCACTTGGGCAAAACTCATCGCTATCATTGCCGTGAGGCCTACGACCGATCCTGGCGACAGGTCTATGCCTCCGGAGATGATCACCTGGGTCGACCCGATGGCAATGATTCCGATAATCGACACCTGCAGGATCATGATTTTCAGGCGCGCGACGTTGAAAATTCCAAGCGGGCCATCGAAACGTCCCTTGGTGTCGAAAAGCAGGCTCTGCCCGACAACGAGCGCTCCAAGAATCTCGAAAATCACGATGATGACGATCAATGCGACGAAAACACCGATTTCCGGCGGCCATGCACGCTTCTTGTGGTCGTAGGTCTGACCTCCGGTTCCGTGGACACTGTCAGCCATGATTCCCCCCGGAAATGTCTCGCGTCAAATTTCCAATTCGGCGGGTTCGGGTCGCCGATCGAAAAGGGAGGTGAGCGGTCTTCTTCCGCTCACCTCGCCACTCCTGGATCAGTTCGCGCCGATGTATTCGTCCATGTTGTCCGGCGTCACCAACTCGAACGGGATGCGGACAAAACGCGGGACCGACTCGCCGCGTGAAAGGGCTATTGCAGTCTGGATCGAGCCAGCGCCTTGCGCCGCGGCGTTTTGGAACACGGTGACATCAAGTTCACCGGCCGCCATCGCCTGAAGCGCGTCGGGCGTTGCATCGACACCGCCGATGAGCACGCTGTCCATGTCGACGCCTGCTGCTTTCAACGCGAGAATGGCACCGATGGCCATTTCATCGTTGTTGGCGATGACCGCATCGAATTCGTCACCCGTAGTCAGCCAGTTGGTCATGATGTCCTGAGCTTCGTTGCGGGACCAGTTGCCAACCTGGACGTCGATGATCTCGATGAAGTTGCACATGTCCATGCCAACCACGTCATGAACGTCCTTGGTGCGGGAGATACCTGCGGGATGATGCAATTGACCTTGCAGGACATAGGCACGGGCACCCCCGTCGACCTTTCCGGCGGAACGCAATTGCTGGCAAATATAGAAGGTCTCAAGCGTGCCGGATTCGGTTTCATCCGATGCCACGACCGCCTGGTCGTCGGGCAGTGTGTCGAAATTCCCGGGAATGCGGTTCGCAAAGACCAGCGGTATCCCTGCCGACGACGCAACGTCGGTCATTGCCTGGGTCGCATCGCCGGTGATCGGAACCACAACGATCGCGTCGACTCCTGTCGCGACGAAGTTGTTGATCTGGTCAAGCTGTCGTCCGAGGTCGCTCTGGCCATCCTCGACAAGCAGTTCGTGGCCGTTTTCCGCCGCCCATTTGACGGCTGCGTTTCGCATGATGGTCAGCCAGTTGTCATTGAATTCCGACATCGCGTACCCGATGGTCTCAGCCGCGGCCGCCGTGGACAGCAGCGCGGTAACGCTAACGGCAATCAAGGTCTTTTTCATGGATATCCTCCAAGATTGTGGTGCCCGGCTCACCCCTGTTTCCAAACTTCCGCCGGGTCCTCGTTTCAGGCAATTGCTGCCTGAACTCGCGAGGAAATGAAGTCGAAGGAGCGCGTAAGGTCCGTATACGCGTCTCGCATCGACTGTGTTATCGGTGAAAAGCACTCGCATGACACCGCGCCATCATAGCCAGCGGAAAACAGTGCCGCAAGTTGCGTGATGTTTCCGAGCCGATCGTGTTCGTCGACGAGAACACGATGCCGGTCTTCCATCTCGTCGACCCGGAGCGTCGGATCCGTGACACCCGAGACATGCACCAAGCCCGTGGAGGCCGGATAGACAGGACTGTCCCCGGCGAGCGCGTGGTGAAAGGTGTCGTGGACCAACCTGAAGCGGTTTCCGTTGTCGATCGTCTCGATTGTCTCAATCAGCCTGGTCTTCGAACGAAGCGACGAACTCCGAAATCCCAGAGGTTCGACCAGTGCGATCATCCCGGCGTCCTCAAGCATCGGGAGAATGGCTTCCAGTGCGGTTAGCAGGTTCGCCTGCCTCCTGCTCTCGACATGCAGAACTCCATCATTCCTGGGAACAAGGCTGATGGTTTCGGCCCCTGCTGCCTTGGCTGCCGAAATCAGGGACCGAGTGGCGTAGCTCCGCTCTTCGTTCCAGTCGTTAAACGCATAGACCTCACTCAGGCCGAGGAGTCGCACTCCCATGTCCCTGGCGATTCCGCCCGCCTCCGCCGCATTCAGACCATCGAACATCGGACGGGCTATGTTGTTGCGCACTTCAACCCCGACGCAGCCAAGTCGTGCCGCCAGGTCAAGAAAGTCCCTGTAGTGCAGGTCGGGCACGGTTACGTGATTCAGGGCAAAATTCAGACGTGCCATTCTCTTGCTGTTTCCCGGCCTTCCGTGACTTCGTCGTCGAACCCGGGCACCCGGGCACCCGGGCACCGTGCATTGCGAAAAGACCTGATCTAGTCCATCCCGCTTCGGGTTACAATCCGAACCACCGTAATTCGCGGCGATCGTCCATCCTTTGGGTTCACCAGGAGCGGTGGCGCTTGGCGTGGATCCGGACCTTCTACGGACGGCCCGTGGCACAGGTGGTTCTGCGGTTATTGTCGTATCGGGATGACGGGGGGACAAGGTGCTTCAGGACGATTGAAAGCCCTCAGGCCTCCCCCTGTTCGCCTTCTCATCCGTCCGATCAGTTCTCACTTCGCCGTTCTCTACGCTCCGGCGACATTCGCGCTACGTTCCGCCATGCCGTTCCTGCATGTGGAACTCCGCACCATGGCGCAGTCCGAGGCGAACGAACAGGCGGAAACGGGAAAGATTCCCGCCCGGATGGATGGTTGCAGCCGTGGTTTCTTCACCGGGAATGGTGGAGCCGAGGAGGATCGAACTCCCGACCTTCGCATTGCGAACGCGACGCTCTCCCATCTGAGCTACGGCCCCATGATGCGGCTGACTTCCTGCCGCCCGAACGTAGCCGACACATTTCCGCGTATCAAGCACCTTGAGACGGGTCAGTTGTTGTCATCGTCCGAGCTGGGTACGTCGGCGATCTCCTCGATATCAACGGTGTCATCTTCGTCGTCGATGTCGGGAATGTCCTCGTCGATTTCTGAACCGGCGTCCGAGTCATCGAGCGTATCGACGCTGTCGGTCAATTCCGCCGACGTCACATCGGATAGCCGTGACGTATCCTCCTTGTCGGCCATCGATGTTTGCGGGCGTTCTCCGGTGAAATCGGACAATTGGTACTCGGTACCCGTATATGGGCTGACGATCGGATCGCGACCCAGATCGTAGAACCGTTTTCCGGTTTCCGGGCAGACCCTTTTGGTCCCCCAATTCTCTTTCGGCATACGTGCCGCCTCCTGGATGGTTGTGCGTGGCCGGCGCCTCCTGCCACAGCATGACAATCGAGTCAAAGACTTCGACTTCGGCGCGGGACGGCGTACGATTTCCTCCGGCGGTCCTGTTCCGTTCAATGGGCGATGCCGTGTTCGTACGTGCGAGACCGCACACGCCATTTCGACCCGGCGCCGGGAATTCGGAGGGCCCGAACCCGGCCTTGACAAATTCGGAATTGTTTCGTCGAAGCTTCGCAGCAATGGAAAAGATCGTACTTCAGAGCACACCTCCGATCAATCTGGAAGTCGTGAACTCAAGAGCTTCCCGGAACATCACATTGCGCATTCAACTGAGGAAGAAGGACACCGTCCGGTTATACGTCCCGCGCAAAACTCGACGTGACGACATCCTCGCGATAGCCCGGGCAAACGAGCCCTGGATTCGGGCGCAATTGGAAAAGCTCCCTCCATTGATCGTCCCGACTCACGGCACGTCGATCCACTACCGGGGAAACCCGTACCGGATCGTTCCCGGGCCCTCCCCGGGAGTACGCTTCGATGGGAAGGTATTCACGGTTGGCAGCGAAACCGACGACATTCCCGATGCAGTGAAGCAGTTTCTGATCGACAAAGCGGCCGCGTACATGAAACCCCTGGTCTACCGTTGCGCCAGGGAACTCGAACAGGAGGTCATCGAGGTCAGGTTCCGGGATCCGGTGTCGAGTTGGGGCTCGTGTTCACGCGCCGGGCGCGTGACATTGTCCTGGCGCCTTGCGATGGCGCCGCCCTACGTCCAGAGAACCGTTGCCATCCATGAAGCCTGCCACCTCGCAGAAATGAACCATGGAAAGAGATTCTACAGCCTGCTCACGAGATTCTGCCCCGAACACCGCGCTGCAGACCGTTGGGACTCCGCGTTCGGCCGAATTCTGCAGCGATACGAATTCCGTGACGGATAGCTTCTGGGTGTTGCGTCCGTGACCCGCTGCACGGCGCGGGTCATGCGTGGATGGCACCCAATCCACAGGCAAGCGCTGCTTCCCGAACTGCTTCCGAGCACGTCGGATGGGCATGGCACGTCAGGGCAAGGTCTTCGGCCGAGGCGCCGAACTCCATGGCGACACAGACCTCGTGAATCAGTTCCCCCGCAGATGGTCCGAGGACGTGGCATCCCAGAATCCTGTCGCTTTCGGCGTCAGCAAGGAGCTTGACGAAGCCTTCGCCCATGAACATCGACTTCGCCCGGGCGTTACCCATGAACGGAAACGTTCCAACCCGATAGGCCGTGCCTTCATCCTTCAGATGGTCTTCGGTTTTCCCGACGAACGCTACCTCGGGAGCCGTATAAATGACGCCGGGAATGACGTCATAATTGACATGTCCCGCCTTTCCCGCAATCGAGTCCGCGACCGCCATGCCCTCGTCCTCGGCCTTGTGTGCGAGCATCGGTCCGGCGGTCACGTCTCCGATGGCGAACACGCCTTCGATAGAGGTTCGCCAATTCGCATCCGTAACGATTTGTCCGAGGTCGTTCAGTTTTCCCCCGCATTCGGAAAATCCCAGGCCGCCGACGAATGGCCTGCGTCCGGTCGCAACGAGCACGACCTCGGCGTCAAGTTCTTTCTCGGACGACGACTTCTTCAGCACGTAGGTCAGCGTCGAGTGTGATTCCGCGTCCGTCACGCCCGTGACCTCGGCGCCGAGAACAAATTTCAGGCCCTGTTTCGAAAGAGTGCGGCGAAACGCCTTGCAAATGTCCGTGTCGAGCCCTGGCGTGATCTCGTCCAGGTATTCGATGACCGTGACCTTGCTGCCAAGGCGGGAATATACCGATCCCAACTCCAGGCCGATGATGCCGGCACCGATGACGGCGAGCCGCTCCGGGATCGTTTCAAGAGCGAGTGCACCTGTCGACGTGACGATCTGTTTCTCGTCGACAGGCAAGGCCGGAAGAGACGATGGCTCGGACCCGGTCGCGACGACGATGTTTTTCGCACGATAGGTCGTTTCACCTACCGACACCTGTCCGTCGCCGGACATCCGCCCCCACCCCTTGATGTACGTGACCTTGTTCTTCTTGAACAGGAACTCGATGCCGGCGGTATTCTGGGAGATTGTGTTGCCCTTGTAGGTCATCATTTGAGCCAGGTCGATCGACGGCGGGTCCCCCATGAGACCCATCGTGCGAAAGTTGCTGCGCGACTCGTGGTAAAGATGTGTCGCGTGCAACAACGCCTTGGACGGAACGCAGCCGACATTGAGGCACGTGCCCCCGAGTGCGCCCCGTCCTTCGATACAGGCCGTTGCCAGTCCCATTTGGGCACAACGTATGGCGCAGACATAGCCCCCGGGGCCACCGCCGATTACGATGACGTCAAATTCGTTGTCCGACATAGGATTTCCTTCTGCAGATCACCGGAGTTGGCAGCCACGGCACATAACGATTCATCGCCGTGGCTGAAGGACCCAGATACCCGATAACGGCGTCGCGTGCTTAACTCAATACACAGGTTCCGGCGCCGGGTCGCTGAAGTTCGACGGCCAGTCGCGAGGTTGCGGTTTCGGAATCCGGGAACGCACTGATTATGGTTGGCCGTTCGGCGAGCCCGAGAGCATCGAGCAACTCTGTCAGTTTGTCGGCATGGGGAGTCGTGATCGAGATTCCGCATATCCGAAGACCGAGGTCGATCATTCCCCCGGCCGCGTTCATGCCTTTTGGCCATTCCATGATCACGGGTGCTATGCCCCCGATACCGGGAAAGCCGTCATCCCTGACGGCGATCCGCCAGTTCAAGTTGCCGCGCGACATAGACATTGGGCGCCCGACGTCAACACCAACGGATCGTGCTTTCGCACATGCCGATTCAAGCCTGTGGGTCGAGACGACCCAGGCGAGAGGGAACGGCGACACCTCCAGCCTCTCCACGACGGACTTGTCGTCAAGTCCGAACCATCTTGGTCTGTTCGGTGCCGTCGTCGCGGGATCCGGCGCGATCACTTCGAGGTACGTGTCCGGCCCGGTCGCTGTCACGAGGTTGTGTGTCGCCATGTGCAGATGGCGGCCACCGGCGGGAATTTCGACGCCGCACCTCCGCTTCATCCATTTGTTGCCCGAATCCAGGGATTTGGCGCCGACTACGATATGGTCGAACCGGATCACCTTCCGCCAGGCGTTTTCAGAGGTCCATCAGAAGCCGGCGCGGGTCCTCGAGGATTTCCTTGACCCGCACCAGGAATGTCACGGCACCTTTTCCGTCAACGATCCTGTGATCGTAGGAAAGGGCCAGGTACATCATCGGGCGCGCCGTGATTTCTCCCTTGTACACGACCGGGCGCTCCTGAATCTTGTGCATGCCGAGAATTCCCGACTGGGGCGGGTTGAGGATCGGTGACGACATCAGCGATCCATAGACGCCGCCGTTCGAGATCGTGAACGTGCCTCCCTGAAGATCCGCGATGGCCAAGTGTCCGTTTCGCGCACGCTCACCCAACTCTGCGAGCCGCGATTCGATTCCGGCAAAGTCGAGAGTGTCCGCGTTGCGGATGACGGGAACGACCAGGCCCGCGGGTGTTCCGACCGCAATCCCCATGTTGACGTAGTTCCTGAAAACCAGGTCTTCGCCGTCGATCTCGGCGTTGATTTCGGGGACTTCCTTCAATGCTATGCAGCAGGCCTTGGTAAAGAACGACATGAACCCGAGTTTCACGCCATGTTTTTTCTGGAACAGGTCCTTGAATTCGGCGCGCATTTCCATGACGGACGTCATGTCAAGTTCGTTCCAGGTCGTGAGAATCGCAGCGGTGTTCTGGGCGTCCTTGAGCCGGCGGGCGATCGTCATCCGAAGGCGCGTCATCCGGACGCGTTCTTCGCGCGCGGCATCGTCCACCGTGGCCGAACCGCTGGGCATGTCCGGCAGTGGCGACTGGCCGGACAGAATGGCAGACATGTCCGTCTCCCCGGCACCGGTCGCGCTATCGGACTTCGGCGTTTCGGCGTCCTGCCGCGCCTCGATGGC
Source organism: Paracoccaceae bacterium (assembly GCA_965242975.1). Classification (GTDB taxonomy): domain Bacteria; phylum Pseudomonadota; class Alphaproteobacteria; order Rhodobacterales; family Rhodobacteraceae; genus JAPPHA01. The sequence continues at coordinate 374,198 of CBDETS010000007.1, forward strand.
AGCCAGCACGTCGGGTTTCATGATGCGACCTTCACGTCCGCTTCCCCTGACTTCGGAGGGGCTGACTTCATGTTCTTCCATCAACCGCCTGGCGGACGGAGCATCGCCAGGCGATGTGGGCAGGCGACTGTTTCCACTATCCGACCCGGACCTGATCTCGGCAATCCTGTCTCCGGGAGCAACGGTCGTGCCGGCTTCGGCAAGCACTCTGGACACGGTTCCTGGCGCGGGGGCGTTCACTTCGAGCGCAACCTTGTCAGTTTCGAGTTCGCACAGGGTGTCGTCCGCCGAGACCAGATCGCCTTCCTGAACGTTCCAGTTTGAAATGACCGCTTCGGTAACGCTTTCGCCCAAGGCGGGAACCACGACGTCAATGGATTCGCCGGGTGGCTCCAGAGTCGCCTGGAGATCGCCTCCCGGCTTCCCGTCCCCTGAATCCGTCGACCGCACCGATGTCTCGGATGCCACGGCCTCTGAAACCGTCGCGAGTAACGCGTCGACCTCAACGGATTCGCCGGTAGCGACAAGGATCTCCGAAATCACGCCGGTCGCCGGTGATGGCACCTCGAGAGACACCTTGTCTGTTTCGATTTCGCAGACGATCTCGTCGGTATTGACCGCATCTCCAGCCTGCTTTTTCCAGGATGCGAGTTTCGCCTCGGTGACGCTTTCGCCCAGGGCGGGTACGCGAATATCGGTCATCTCTGGTTCCCATTTATGGTCAGCGCTCGGTCGACGAGCGCCTCTTGTTCGGATTGGTGTTTTTTTGCAAGCCCTGTTGCAGGAGAAGCCGAGGCTCTTCGGCCGATATACACCGGCCGCGTGTGACTGGCGCCGCAACGATTGAGGATCCACTCGAGGTTGGGCTCAATAAAGTTCCAGGCTCCCTGGTTCTTGGGTTCTTCCTGGCACCAGACAAAGTCTGCCTTCTTGAATCGCCCGAGTTCGCTGGTGAGAGACATGGCCGGCACGGGATAGAGCTGTTCGATGCGCATGATGTAGATGTCTTTGATCGCCCTGGCGTCACGTTCCGCCAGCAGGTCGAAATAAACCTTTCCGGAGCAGAGGATGCAGCGCCGTATCCTGCTGTCTGCAACCAGTTTCGTGTCGGAATGACCCTTCTCCGCATCGTCCCAAAGTACCCGGTGAAAGCTTGACCCCGTCGTGAAATCATCGATTGCGGAAACGGCCATTCGATGACGCAGCAATGACTTTGGAGTCATGATGACCAGGGGTTTCCGGAAGTTTCTGTACATCTGGCGTCGAAGGACGTGAAAGTAGTTGGCGGGGGTCGTGCAGTTCGCGACGATCCAGTTGTCTTCCGCACAGAGTTGCAGGAAACGCTCGAGCCGCGCGGAGGAGTGTTCCGGACCCTGACCTTCGAATCCGTGCGGCAACAGCATCACCAGTCCGGACATACGCAACCACTTGCTTTCGCCCGCGCTGACAAACTGGTCGATCATGATTTGCGCGCCATTTGCGAAATCACCGAACTGCGCTTCCCAAACGGTCAACGCGTTGGGTTCGGCCAGGGAATAGCCGTATTCGTAACCAAGCACGGCATATTCCGAGAGCATGCTGTCAATGACTTCGAATTGGGCCTGTTCGGCTCTGATCCGGTTGAGCGGCAGAAATCGTTCCTCCGTGTCCTGGTCGATGATCCCCGAGTGTCTCTGGCTGAATGTTCCGCGGGTACAGTCCTGGCCGGACAGGCGGACCGGACTTCCCTCGATCAGCAACGACCCGAATGCGAGCGCCTCAGCGGTGGCCCAGTCGATCGCCACTCCGTCTTCGATGCTCTCCCGTCGACTCCTGAGAATTCTTTCGACCGTGCGGTGGGGCCGGAAGCGTCCCGGAATTCTGGTCACTGCCTTGCCGATCTCGACGATGGTCGGTGCATCGACACCGGTGGTGCCGCGCTGGTACACGTCGTCTTTCCTGTCGAGGTGCGACCAGCGTCCGTCAAGCCAGTCCGCCTTGTTCGGCTTGTATCCCCTGCTGGCTTCGAATTCCTGGTCGAGGTGTTCGCGGAACGTGGATTTCATGTCCTCGATTTCGCCGACGGACATCATTCCATCGCGAACCAGCCGGTCGGTATAGAGCGACAACGTCGTCTGGTGCTGCTTGATCCTCGAATACATGATGGGTTGGGTAAACATCGGCTCATCGCCTTCGTTGTGGCCGAAACGCCGATAGCAGAAGATGTCGATGACAACGTCCTTGCCGAACTTTTGGCGAAATTCGGTCGCGACCCTGGCGGCATGGACAACGGCTTCCGGGTCGTCTCCGTTGACGTGGAAAATTGGCGCTTCCACCATCAGGGCAATGTCGGTCGGATAAGGCGACGAGCGCGAATTCCTCGGGGCAGTGGTGAAGCCGATCTGGTTGTTGATGACGATGTGAATGGTTCCGCCGGTCTTGTGGCCACGCAGGCCGGACAGGCCGAAGCACTCGGCGACGACGCCCTGTCCCGCGAACGCCGCGTCGCCATGGAGAAGAATCGGCAGGACGGTTTTCCGGGTCTCGTCCTTCAACTGTTCCTGCTTGGCTCGAACCTTCCCGAGTACGACAGGATTGACGGCCTCGAGATGGGACGGGTTGGCGGTCAGGGACAGATGGACGACGTTGTTGTCAAATTCCCGATCTGAAGAGGCGCCGAGGTGGTACTTGACGTCACCGGACCCTTCGACTTCATTGGGCTTGAAGTTGCCTCCCTGAAACTCGTTGAAGATCGCCTTGAACGGCTTGCCCATGACATTTGCCAGGACATTGAGCCTGCCTCGATGCGGCATTCCGATGACAATCTCGCGAACCCCCAGAGCGCCACCGCGCTTGATGATCTGTTCCATCGCCGGGATCAAGGCCTCCCCTCCGTCGAGGCCGAATCGTTTCGTGCCGGTGTGCTTGACGTGCAGGAACTTCTCGAATTCTTCGGCCTGAACCAGCTTGTTGAGAATGGCCTTGCGCCCCCTCTTGGTGAAGGCGATTTCCTTGCCGTAGCCCTCGATCCGTTCCTTGAGCCAGGCTGCCTCGGACGGATCGGAAATATGCATGTATTGAAGCGCAAAGGTCCCGCAATAGGTCCGCCGCACGATTCCCATGATCTGGCGCATGGTTGCGGTATCCAGGCCAAGCACGTTGTCCAGGAAGATCGGCCGGTTCATGTCGGATTCGCTGAACCCGTAGAATCCCGGATCGAGTTCGTCGTGACCGCCCGTGTCCCGCATGCCAAGCGGGTCGAGGTCTGCCGCCAGATGTCCACGAATACGAAACGATCGGATCAGCATCAGCGCGCGAATCGAATCGAGCACGGCTTGCTGGACATGGCTCTCGTGGACGGCCGATCCCGGGGTGCCCGGCGTTCGAAGTTGTATCTTCGTCCTGAGGTCTTCGACCGACTCTTCGAGATTCCAGTTGAACGCCTCCGAAAACCCGGCATCGACCGACGCCGGCCAGTCCTTGCGCGCCCAGGAAGGTCCGTCGGATTCCTGTCGTATGTCGGCAACATCGTCACCGAGCTCGGCAAAGAGGCGGCTCCATTCGTCATCGACCGAGTGGGGGTTGTTCGAATAACGGATGTAGAGTTGGCGGATGAACTCGGCGTTGTTCCTCTGAAGAAAGGACGAGGCGTGAAAATTGCCGTTGCGAGACTGGTTCGCTGGGGGGGCTCCGTTTTTCATGATGTCCTCCGTGGTCTGCCAGGATACGGACAATTCTGTTCGCGGTGGTTCAACCGTGATCAATCCGGTCGCCTCCGACCTCAATCGCTCCTGATGGCTTCCACAACCGCATCGCCGAGACTGGCAGGACTCTCGGCGATGACGATTCCCGCGGCGCTCATTGCCTCGATCTTTCCTTCCGCCGTGCCCTTTCCTCCGGAGACGATAGCGCCTGCATGTCCCATTCGGCGACCGGGCGGTGCCGTTCGTCCGGCTATGAATCCTGCGACCGGTTTCGAGCGGCCTTTCTTCCTTTCCGTCGCGAGGTAGGCTGCCGCTTCCTCTTCCGCCGAACCGCCGATTTCTCCGATCATTATGATGGACTCGGTTTCGTCATCATCGAGAAACATGTCCAGGACGTCGATGAACTCGGTCCCCTTGATCGGGTCCCCACCGAGGCCGACGCAGGTAGACTGACCGAGCCCGATCGCGGTCGTCTGACCGACGGCCTCGTAAGTTAGCGTGCCCGAACGGGAAACAACACCGACAGACCCCCGTCGATGAATGTGTCCCGGCATGATTCCGATCTTGCATTCCTCCGGCGTGATCACTCCAGGGCAGTTGGGTCCGATCAGGCGCGAGGCGCTGTTTTCGAGCACCCGTTTGACCTTGAGCATGTCCAGAACCGGAATACCTTCGGTAATGCAGACGACGAGTTCAACCCCGGCGTCAATCGCCTCCAGAATGGCATCCGCGGCAAACGGCGGCGGGACGTAGACGGCGGAAGCGTTTGCGCCAGTTGCTTCCCGCGCACCCGCAACTGTATCGAAAACCGGCAGCCCCAGGTGGGTCGAGCCGCCTTTCCCGGGAGTGACACCACCGACAACCGCCGTGCCGTACGCGATCGCCTGTTCGGAATGGAACGATCCGTGCCGGCCGGTAAAGCCTTGGCAAATGACCCGGGTGCTCGTGTCGACAAGTACGGCCATGATGGGTCCTTCCGCCTACGCCCTGACTTCCGCGATGACTTGCCTCGCGGCATCCGCGAGATCATTTGCGGTCGCAATTCTGAGACCGCTACTTCCGAGGACCTGTTGTCCGATCTCGACATTCGTGCCCTCGAGCCTGACGACGAGCGGGACGTGCAGACCGACATCGCGAACTGCCGCAACGATTCCTTCGGCAATCACGTCGCACCGCATGATTCCGCCAAAGATGTTGACGAGGATTCCCTTGACCTTCGGATCCGACGTAATGATTTTGAATGCCTCCGTGACCTGTTCCCGAGATGCGCCCCCTCCGACGTCCAGGAAATTGGCCGGCTCGGAGCCGTAGAGCTTGATTATGTCCATTGTCGCCATGGCGAGGCCGGCTCCGTTCACGAGACAACCTATTTCTCCGTCCAGGGCGATGTAATTCAGTCCGAATGCCGACGCCGAGACTTCCCGTTCGTCCTCTTCGGCGAGATCCCTGAGTGCCAGGACGTCAGGCTGCCTGTACAATGCGTTGCCGTCGAATCCGATCTTTGCATCCAGGCACATGAGCCGGTCGTTTCCGTCGACCACGAGCGGGTTGATTTCAAGTAGTTCGCAGTCCTTCTCCATGAACAGGCGAAAGAGATTCCGAACGAGAGCCCGACAGTCCCGGGCGGTATCGCCCGACAGTCCCAGGCCGAAAGCGATCTTCCTGGCATGAAAGTCCGAAATGCCCGATGCGGGGTCGACGGTCACCGTGAGTATTCGTTCTGGCGTGGATGCCGCGACCTCTTCGATATCCATTCCACCTTCGGTCGAGGCAACGATTGACAAACGCGACGTTCCGCGGTCGATCAACAGCGCGAGGTAGAGTTCACGGCGAATGTCGCAGCCTTCTTCCAGATACACCCTCCCGACCGTCTTTCCGTCCGGGCCGGTCTGGTGCGTAACGAGTGTTCGTCCGAGCATTCCTTCAGCGGCTCTGGCGGCCTCTTCAGGGGATCGGGTAATCTGGACGCCACCGGAGTCTCCCGGGAGCGCATCCCTGAAGCTGCCCTTGCCCCGGCCTCCGGCATGAATCTGGGCCTTGACCACCCAGACCGGGCCCGAGAGTTCCCGTGCCGCACCGTCGGCCTGTTCTGACGAGGTGACCACGCGGCCGTCTGCGACGGGGACGCCGTATTCGCGAAGGAGATCCTTCGCCTGATGTTCATGAATGTTCATTAGCGGTCATGCTGGTTCAAATACCTGAAAATCGGGAGATGGGCGGCAGGAACCCGGTCTCGGGCGGAAGGTGCGATTCGTTGCGAACCAGGAAAGGACACCATGGTTTCGGCCTCGTCTCAAAGCCCATTCGCCGCGTGCAGGCCATCTGTGCCCATGCGCAGCACGGATGTCGATGCCCCGAGCTCAACCGCTGCCGAGATCCGGATCGATCGCCCGGCATGCCGTGACCAGGCTCCTGACAGCTTCGACCGAATGGTCGAACATGGCCTGTTCTTCCGGGTTGAGCTGAATTTCAACGACTCTCTCGATGCCACCGTCGCCGATTATTGCCGGTACTCCTAAATAAAGATCATCGACACCATAAATCCCCCGGATGCGCGCGGCGCATGGAAGGACCCTTTTCTTGTCGAACAGGTACGATTCGGTCATCGCGATCGCCGATGTCGCGGGCGCAACAAAGGCGGACATGGTTTTCATCAGCCCGACAATCTCGGCCCCTCCGTCGCGGGTGCGCTGAACGATTTCGCCGACTCGTTCCGATGTCGTCCACCCCATTTCAACCAGATCCGGTAGAGGAATTCCGGCGACGGTGGAGTACCTGACAAGCGGGACCATGGTATCTCCGTGGCCGCCGAGGACGAATGCCGTGACATCCTGGACAGACACGTTGAATTCCTGCGCAAGAAAGTACCGGAATCGGGCACTGTCGAGCACCCCCGCCATACCGCAGACCCTTTCCGAAGGAATCCCTGAATACTGTTGCAGCGCCCACACCATGGCATCAAGCGGGTTGGTGATGCAGATCACGAATGCGTCCGGTGCAAATTCACGTATGCCTTCTCCGACGGATTTCATCACCTTGAGGTTGATTCCGAGAAGGTCATCCCTGCTCATTCCCGGCTTCCTCGGAATTCCCGCGGTCACGATGCAGACATCAGCCCCGGAGATGTCCGAATAGCGGCCTGTCCCTTGGAGAGATGCATTGAAACCGTCGATCGGGCCGCTTTCGGCGATATCAAGGGCCTTGCCCTGTGGAATACCTTCGACGATGTCGAAAAGAACGACATCGCCGAGTTCTCTCTGGCTTGCCATGTGCGCCAATGTTCCGCCAATCTGGCCAGCCCCGATCATCGCGATCCTGCGTCGTGCCATTTCCGTCCCTTTTGCTTGTCACGTCATTCTCGATGATCTTGGGTACCTTCATTGTCCGAAAAGGGCAAGCAACCCGGAGCCCGGAACAGGTCGTCGATGCGTGCGGACCACGGCCGATTGATCCGAGCCCTTGTCTGGAGCGTCATGGCAGCGATATTCGGCTGGCGGATTGACATTGACGGTCAACGAATCGATTTTTCTGGACGTGCTGGCGAACATGAGCTTCGGCTGGGACGTCGAGACCCGCCGGTGCGCCGGACGGAGCAGCACGGACTTGCAGCAGGAACAGGCGGGGACGAGATGGGAAAGGCCGGACATGGGCGATTTTTCGAGGATTTTCGGCTGGGCGAGACGATCAGGCACGCCGTGCCGAGGACCATCTCCGGCGGAGAGAGGGCGCTCTATCACGCACTCTATCCGTCGCGTTTTGCCGTACATTCCTCGGACGAATTTGCCCGCGCCTGCGGACTCCCAGCTTCCCCGTTCGACGAAATCGGTTGTTTTCACGTCGTGTTCGGTCGCTCGGTACCGGACATTTCCCTGAATGCCGTTGCCAATCTCGGCTACGCAGAATGCCGTTTCCTGCGCCCGGTATTTCCTGGAGACACCCTGAATTCGATATCGGACGTCGTCGGGTTGAAGCAGAATTCGTCCGGAAAGACCGGCATTGTCTGGGTCCGGACGCGCGGGGAGAACCAGGACGGAAAAACTGTCGTCGAGTTCGTCCGTTGGGTGATGGTTCGCAAGCGGGACCGCGGGCCCCCGTCTCAGGACGCATCGGTTCCCGCGCTGGCGACTGTCGTCAGCCCGTCCGAACTGCCTGTTCCTGAAGGGCTGAACTTCCGGAATTATGATTTTGTCCTCGCGGGCGAACCCTATCGCCTGGGCGACTACGTCCCGGGCGAAACGATCGATCATGTCGATCGGATCACGATCGAAGAGGCCGATCACATTATGGCGACCCGCCTTTGGCAGAACACCGCACGCGTCCACTTCGATTCAACGCTCCGGGAAGACGGCAGGCGCCTGATTTACGGCGGGCATGTCATCAGTCTTGCCCGCAGCCTTTCGTTCAACGGACTTGCCAATGCGCAGTTCATTGCGGCAGTGAACGCAGGATCTCATGTTCATCCATGCTTCGCGGGCGACACGGTTCGGGCTTGGAGCCACGTCCTGGACATCGCTTCAACACCTGCCCCTGGGGTCGGGGCCCTGAGGCTTCGACTTGTCGCGGCGACCGCCGATACCGAGGGGACGGATCTCAGGGATGAATCCGGCCGATATCATCCCGGTATCCTCCTCGATTTAGACTGTTGGGCACTGGTTCCGACCTGACCGATGAGTCCGCACATCCGGCTCGGATGACGCAAAAGAGTCGATCGATCTGATCCGGAAACAGATGCAGGTCCGCGGAACCGGTCCAGGAGACCGAACACGCCGGGACAAGGAACGTATCCGGTTTCAGGGATCCCGTGCGGCGTTGATCATTGATGGAGTGCCGGCGGGTTCCGCACGGGCAGGGGTTCCGAAAGGCAGTCATCTCTGCCGCTGCCCGCGGCTGTCCCGCACGGCGGAGCGAATGAAGATCGTTTTTTCGGTTTCGCTCGGCAAGTTCTTCGGTATTTTGGGAGACGGGGCGGATCGGAGTTTCCGGACACGGAGAGGACCCGAATGAAAAGACCTGACCGGAATGCTCGGCCATTGTCGCCTCATTTGACCATTTATCGGCCCCAGATCAATTCGGTCACATCGATCTTCCACCGGATAACGGGAGTCGGGCTCGTTCCCGGGGCTGCGCTTGTCGTCTGGTGGTTGCTGGCCGCGTCGAGCAGCGAGGAGTATTTCGAATTCGCCAACCGTGTCATGTTGTCCTGGCCTGGAAAACTCGTTCTCGCCGGTTCGTTGTGGGCGCTGTGTTATCATTTGTGCACCGGAATCCGGCATCTCGTTTGGGATACAGGTGTCGGATATGCCATTCCGGCGATCAACTTGTCGGGATGGGTGGTCGTGGTTTCGTCATTGATACTAACCGCGTTGGTCCTCGTTGCCGCGGTCCTTTGAACTGAGGAGCTTGCAATGAGCTACAGGACGGACAGGCAGCGTGCTTTCGGGCTGGGTGCTTCGGGAGAAGGCGTGCATCATTGGTGGCATCAGCGGGTGTCGTCGATTGCTCTGATCCCGCTGATTGTCCTGTTTTTGTGGACGCTTGTTCCCCTGATCGGTGGCCCAAGGGAGGAAGTCGTGGCCGCCTTCGGCAATCCGTTCAGTGCGCTCGTCGCGGTCTTGTGCGTGATGGCTGTCTTTTTGCACCTCAAGCAGGGACTTCAGGTCGTGATAGAGGACTATGTTCACCACCGGCTGACGTTCGCGGCGCTGACGATCATTTCCGAACTGTTTTGCTGGCTTTTTGGTGTGATCGGGGTTTTCTCGGTGGCAAGAATGGCCTTTGGCGGGTGAATCGGACGATCGGAGACAGTTGCCTTGGCCGCGTATGAATGCACAGAGCACGTCTACGATGTCGTTGTGGTCGGGGCTGGCGGCTCGGGACTGCGGGCCACTCTCGGCATGGCGGAACAAGGTCTGCGAACGGCGTGCGTGACGAAGGTCTTTCCGACGCGGTCCCACACCGTTGCCGCACAGGGCGGCATTGCGGCTTCGCTGGCAAACATGGGTCCCGATCACTGGCAGTGGCACATGTACGACACGGTCAAGGGATCGGACTGGCTCGGCGATGTCGATGCAATGGAATACCTGGCCAGGGAAGCGCCTGCCGCGGTCTACGAACTTGAGCATTACGGGGTTCCGTTTTCCCGAACCGAGGATGGGAGAATTTACCAGCGGCCCTTCGGAGGTCACACCACTGAATTCGGGGAGGGGCCGCCGGTGCAAAGAACCTGTGCGGCGGCAGACCGTACGGGACACGCGATTCTCCACACGCTCTATGGACAGTCGCTCAAGCACAACGCGGAATTCTTCGTTGAGTATTTTGCCGTTGACCTGATTGTTTCCGAGGACGGGTCCTGTCAGGGAATCCTTGCCTGGAAGCTTGATGACGGCACGATGCACCTGTTCAACGCCAAGATCGTCGTACTTGCAACGGGCGGATACGGGCGGGCTTACTTTTCGGCCACCTCTGCCCATACGTGTACCGGTGACGGAAACGGAATGGTTGCCCGTCAGGGCCTCCCGCTTCAGGATATGGAGTTCGTGCAGTTTCATCCGACAGGAATTTACGGGGCCGGCGTCCTGATTACGGAAGGCGCACGCGGGGAGGGAGGCTACCTGACAAATTCCGAGGGCGAACGGTTCATGGAACGGTATGCACCGACCTACAAGGACCTGGCTTCGAGAGATGTCGTTTCCAGGTGCATGACGTTGGAAATCCGCGAAGGGAGAGGGGTTGGAAAGAATTCCGACCATCTGCATCTTCACCTTGATCATTTGCCTCCTGAGGCGTTGGCCGAGCGGTTGCCGGGGATTTCCGAGAGTGCCAGGATCTTCGCGGGAGTCGATGTGACCCGGGACCCGATTCCGGTGCTGCCGACCGTTCATTACAACATGGGGGGTATACCGACGAATTACTGGGGCGAAGTGCTCGACCCCGTCCCAGACGACCATGACCGGGTCTACCCGGGTCTGATGGCAGTTGGCGAGGCCGGATGTGCCAGCGTCCATGGCGCCAACAGACTCGGGTCCAACTCGCTGATCGATCTTGTCGTGTTCGGGCGGGCCGCAGCCGTGCGCGCTGCTGACGTCATCGAGCGCGACGTACCCGATCGACCCATGAACGGTGGTTCCATCGAGCAGGCGCTCGAAAGGTTCGACACCATGCGTTATGCTGACGGTGCTGTTCCCACGGCTGCTCTTCGCCTCGAAATGCAGAAGACGATGCAGGAGGACGCGGCGGTGTTCCGGACCGACGAGACGCTCGCAGCCGGGTGCGCCCGGATGAAGGAAGTGGCGTCACGGCTCGACGACATCGGGGTAACCGACCGTTCCCTCATCTGGAATTCAGATTTGATGGAATCACTGGAACTCACGAATCTGCTGCCGAACGCGCTCGCGACGATCGTCAGTGCCGAGGCACGGAAGGAAAGCCGTGGTGCCCACGCACATGAAAATTACCCTGAGCGCGACGACGCCAACTGGAGGAAGCATACGCTCGCCCGCATTGACGGAACTGGTGTCCGCCTCGACTACCGGAATGTTCATGTCGAACCGCTCGTCGGCGAGAAAGACGGCGGCATCGAACTGTCGAAAATCGCGCCAAAGGCCAGGGTTTACTGACATGGAGAGAGCATTCACGTCGGCTCTGACTCTGGCCATCGGGCTGGCGGCCACGGGGTGCGGGACCGAAGAACCCTTGAGCGTGGAGGAGGCAATGGTCGAATGTGCGGACAAGGCAAGACATGCGACAAGACCGACGGCAGCTGTCTCGGTGGGAGTCAATTCCGAGGGTGCCGTAAGCAGCGGATTCATCATCGGTGTTACCGATGACTTTCTGGCTGGCCGGGACCCCGAGGTCGTCTACAGGGACTGCGTTGTCAGGCGGTCCGGCAAGGAGCCGACCCGGCCGTTCGAGGAATGAAATTTGCCGCCGGGAAATCGATTGCGCCAGGAAGTTCATTTACTTCGGCGGCGGTTCGTGGGAAGCCACGTCCAGGTTTTGTGCCGTTTGATCTGAGCCTAGCAGGCCGAGCGGGGGATTGAGTCATGGTGGAATTCACACTTCCGCGGAACTCCAGGGTCAAGGTGGGCAAGACCTGGCCGGCGCCGGACACGAAAGGCCGGATTCGTAAGCTCAGGATCTACCGGTGGGATCCGGATTCCGGGGAAAATCCCAGGATCGACACCTACAAGCTCAACGTCGACACGTGCGGACCGATGGTCCTTGACGCCTTGATCGCGATCAAGGACGAGATCGACCCCACATTAACCTTTCGCCGGTCCTGTCGGGAAGGGATATGCGGGTCATGTGCGATGAACATCGACGGGGCCAATACGCTGGCCTGTACGTTCGGCCTCGATCAGGTAAAGGGAGATGTCAGGATCTACCCGTTGCCGCACATGCAGGTGATCAAGGACCTTGTTCCCGACCTCACGCATTTCTACGCGCAGCATGCGTCGGTCAAGCCGTGGCTGGAGACCCGGACCAGTGAGCCGCGGCAGGAGTGGAAACAGTCAATTGACGACCGCCGGAAGCTGGACGGCCTGTACGAATGCGTCATGTGTGCCTGTTGCTCGACGAGTTGCCCGAGTTACTGGTGGAACAGCGACCGCTACCTGGGGCCGGCGGCCCTTCTTCACGCATATCGATGGATAATCGACAGCCGGGACGAAAGCACGGGCGACCGGCTGGATGACCTGCAGGATCCGTTTCGGCTGTATCGGTGCCACACGATCATGAATTGCACGCGAACCTGTCCCAAGTCGCTGAACCCGGCCAAGGCGATCGCGGAAATCAAGAAGAAACTGGTCGAGAGAAACATCTGAATCCCGGGAATTCAGGAATGCGGCTTTAGGATACTCTCCAGGTCTCTTGGCAAATTGACAGAGTTCTTCGTTTGAATTCGAGGCTACGCATCCGTCACCTTTCGGGAAGGAAGCACTGCCGAGAAGGCTCCGGAATGAGAAGAGATGTAGCGGACCACAGTACACGACGCACTTGAAACGAGAGGCAAAAAGGATTCGAATTGAAGACTCTTCCAACGTCTTCAACTCGAAGGATCTTCGCGATGCTCGGATTTCTCATTGCCCCTCTGACGAACACCCTACGACCGCACGTCGCCTTGAGCAAGACGAGGCTCGCGACCCTGTCGGTCCTGCTCGTTGGCTTGGCGAATTGTCGGGCCGTGAATCTCGGTCACCTTGCGAGCCAGTTCCCGGGCGCGGCCCTGCACGCGTCGAACCATCGACGGCCGCAGCGGTTCTTTCAACATGTCCGTCTTGACGAATGTGTGGTCGTCCTCCTGGTGGTGCGCATTCCCGGGCTTGCGGGTCCGAAGGTCCTGGCCCTGGACCTGGACCGGACCAACCGGAAACCCGGTTCACGGTCCCCCTGTCGGCGAGGGTCCATGTCCAATGGGCGTTCCCGGTTGCAGCAGTCGCCGCCGCAGAATCCGTCAGGCCCGGGCGCCGTTTGCCGTGCACATTTCCGGTCCGGCGTTCTCCGTCCGTGGCCGCCCTACCAGAGGATGGTGCTGTGCAGGGTGACGGCGTGTTCGGGCGGTGCGGGGCCGCTGGCGGGCTCGCGCCGGGTGACGCCGAAATCGACCTCGAAGCCGGGGTCGTCCCGCATCGCCGAGGTCAGCTGCCAGCCGATCCGGTACTCCCGGCCACCGCCGTCCGCTTGGCTAAAGGTGGCATTCGGCGTGCCGGTGAAGCGGTCGCCGAACAGGCCGTAGCCGTAGCCGACGCGCAGGTCGAGGGCCCCCCGCTCCGTTCCAGCACCCGGCCCGCCCGTCGGCATCTCGTCGTGCCACAGCGCGTCGGCCCCGCCCGTGCCGGCGCCCCAGCGCGGCGTGAGCGACAGCGACAGCCCGCGCCCGCGTTCCCCCGGGAGCATCCGCGCCGTCAGGCTCACGCCGCGTTCCTCCGTGCCCCCCTTCGTGTGCGCCGCCAGCCAGCGGCCGCGCAACTCGATGTCGAGGCCGGGCGCGCCATGGCGCAGCCCGCCCGCCACCTCCAGCCCGGTCCCGGTCAGCCCGTCACCGCCGTCCTGCCGCGCGGCCAGTTCCAGGAACGGCGTGAACGACCGGCCGCCCTCCTTCTCGAAGCGCCGCGAGCCCTCCAGGCCGAATCGGCCGCGCCAGCTGTCGGCGCGAAGCCCGTCGATCGTCTGCTCGCCCCGCGCGGTCTCCTTCCGGACAAAGCTCGCATCGCCCCGCGCCGCCAGATCGAAACTGGCCAGAGGCTGAAGCTTCCGCTTGAATCCGAGCGAAACCGTCCACATCGTCAGTCTGCTCTTCTCCGCCGGATCGCCGCCGCCCGGGAAGTGACGCAGACTGCCAGTCCCCGCACCCAGAATGCCACGCAGCTCCAGCCCGTTTTCGAAGGTCCAGCTCCCGTAGGGCCAGAGCGCGCTGAGCACCGTCTCCAGCCGGCCCCGATCCGCGGGATCGGCCCCGCCCTCGAAGCTGTAGTCCGACTTGCTGGTTCCGTGCGACACCGCGAGACCCGCGACCCAGCTCTTCAGGCGCGTCGGTCCGCGTATCGACCCGCGGGCGTCCACGCCCAGCCAACCGGTCAGCGTCTCGCCCCGGTAGTGCATCCCCGGCTCGGGCCGGCCCGCGAAATACCCGAGATCGCCGCGGCCCCACACCGACCAGCGCGACGCCTTCGCGTTGAAGCCCGGCTCGCCCTCGGCCGCGCCCAGCGTCAGCGAGAAGGCGCTCGTGGACAGCAGCGCGTCGGCATCGACGCCCCGGCTCCGTGGCCGGCCGCAGCCTTCGGCACCGTTGCCGCCCCGCCCGATACCGTCGGCCCCGAACCCTGTGACCGGGCAAGCCCCACTGTCCCGCAACCCCGCGGCCGCTCCAGACGCGGCGAACGGCACGGACTCACCGGCCAGGATCAGGTCGGTCTCCGGGACCGCTCCGCCCAGCCGGGCCCCGATCGTGTCGAGCGCGGACGCCACCGTGCGCGTCGCCAGCGCCGCCACCGTGCTCTTCACCGCCCGCCTCTGCATCTCCGGCGCCGCACCGACCTGCACCGTGAAGGTCAGTTGCGCAGCGTCGGCGGTCGTGAAGTTGTCGTCCCCGTCATGGGCCCAGTAGGTGAAGGTCCAGCGCCCCCTCTCCACATCCGGCGTGCCCGAGAGCGTCCGCGTCGCCGCGTCGAGGGACAGTCCCGCGAGGCCCGTCGGCTCCGAGCTCAGCCCGTAGGTGTAGGGGCCGCCGTTGCCGCCGGTCGCCTCGGGCAGCACGACCGGCGTCATCGCCGCGCCCGGCTCCAGCCGTAGCGCCGGCACGCTGCCTGTGAAGATCGGCGGCATGTCGTTCACCGTCACCGTCACGTCGTCGGTGCCCGTGGCCCCGAGGTTGTCGGTGACCGTCAGCCGGAAGACCAGTGGCCCGGCCGTGTCGGGCGCGGTGAAGGAGGCCTGCGCCGTGTTGGCGTTCTGCAGAGTCACCGACGTGCCCGAGACCTGGCTCCAGGCGTAGCCCTGGATCGTGCCGTCGGAGTCCGTGCCCGAGCCGCTCAGCGTCACCGTCGCGCCGGGATCGGCCGTGCGGTCGGCGCCTGCCTGCGCCGTCGGGGCGATCGTGGTTACCACGGCGATGTCAAAAGTGTCGCTGACCGAATGGGTGCCGTCGGTCGCGGTCACCTTGACGGACACCGTGCCGACATTCGCTGCGGTCGGCGTGCCAGAGAAGGTGCGGGTGTCCGCCGCGAAGCTCAGCCAGTCCGGCAGCGCGTTGTCGTCGGACTTGGTCGCGGTGTAGGTCAGGGTATCGCCGTCGGCGTCATTGAAGGTGTTGGCCGCGAACTGGAAGCTGAAGGCCGCGTTCACCGTCGCCGTCTGGTCCGGGATGGCGTTCGCGACCGTCGGTGCGTTCGATACCGCGATGTCGAAGGTGTCGCTGACCGAAAGCGCGCTGTCGCTGGCGGTCACCTTGACCGACACCGTACCGGCATTCGCTGCCTGCGGCGTGCCCGAGAAGGTGCGGGTGTCCGCCGCGAAGCTCAGCCAGCCCGGCAGCGCTGTGCCGTCCCCCTTCGTTGCCGTGTAGGTCAGGGTGTCGCCGTCGGGGTCATTGAAGGTGTTGGCCGCGAACTGGTAGCTGAAGGCCGTCCCCACCACAGCCGTCGTGTCCGGAATCGGGTTCGCCACCGTCGGCGCGGTTCCGACGGCCCGGTCGGTGAAAGCAACCGCCATCGGGGCACTCGCCCGCGAATCCGTCGTCATGGAGTCCTCGTCGGGGGTGTAGCTGACGGTGACCGTCTGGCCGGCGGCCGGGGCCGCGGCGAGGGTCAGGGTGACGGTCCTGCCGCTCACCGCGACCGGGTTGGTGGCCGCCAGGGCCACCGCGGTCCCACCCACCTTGACCTCGAACTCGTCCGCGCCCGGCGTGCCGCCAATCGCGTTGCCGTCCAGGGTGATTGCCAGGGTCGTGCCGCTCACCCCGGCGCTTGAGAACGATGGACAGCCGGCAGTGGGAAGTCCCACATTGAACACTCCCGTGACCGAAACCGACGCGCCGTCGGGGTCGGTCGCGGTAACGGTCAAGGTCATTCCCTGATTGCCGGTCACCGGCGGCGAGAGGTTTGCCAGTGCGCAGGTCGACCTTGCCTTGAAAAAGACATGACCATGAATCCACGATAATGTGCCGGGTACGTACACGTCGTCGCGGTTCAAGCTTAACTTGAAGGTCAGCGGGTCGCCGTCCGCGTCACTGAAATCGTCTTCGTCCACTGGCAGGCTGACTTGAGTTAGGACAGGGGCGTTGACGGTGCCCGGATCTTCGCCGCCGAAGGTCGGGGCGCTGTTCGTCGGCGCGGTGGAGCCGCCGTTCACCAGGTGGCCCGACTGCGCGCCCAACCCCGCATGCGTCAACTTCGCGTTCAACGAGCCGTCGGCCTTCTTCACGGTCGCGCCGCCGCGCAGCCGCACCACTTCGCCCTGGCTGTTCGCATTCACCGTCACGCCGTCGGTGTCCGTGTCGGAGGCCACCACCGTGTAGGCGAAGCGCAGCGTGCGGGCCGTGCCGCTGGTCGCCCCGCCCGTCACCAGTTCAGCCGGCCTTGTGTTGCTCCCGATCCCCAACTGCACCCGGATCCCCGCGCCCGTCGCCGAGGTGTCCCAGGCAACGTCCTCGCTCCAGGTCACGTCCACCGCGATCTTCTGGCCCGCCCCGTAGGTCTCCTTCGTGCCGTCGTTGTTCGCGTCGATGCGCGGCTTCGAGACGATCGCCACCGACGAGATCGCGGGCGGGTTCGCGTAGCCGTGGATGGCGATTTTCCAGGATGTGGAGGACGTGCTGCTCCAGGTCGGACTGCCGGTGGCGCCATAAAACCGGCTCCCGTCGCCGATGCTCCAGCCCGCCGCCGCGCCTGAATCCTCGCTGTCCGAGTTCGTTCGGTCGTAGGTGTTCACGGCCGCGTTGTCGGCCGATTGCAACACCACGAAATACGTCGTATCGGGGTCCAGGTCGATGCCCGTGGTCGTACCGGTGGCCGTACTGCCGCTCGTAGTAAGCGTCAACGCGCCCAGGTTGCCTCCCGGCTGGCCGCTCGCATTTGACGACTCGATGCGCATCGACGTGAAGGCGGTGCGGACGGCGCCCCCAAAAGGGAACGTGACGCTGGTCAGGGTGTAGCCGGCGGCGTTGCTACCTGTCGTGAACGACTGCGCGCGATCGACGCCATGGCGGGAGGTGGAGTCTGTACTCTGCCCGGTGTTGCTCACCAGCGTGACCGAGGTCTGCGCCTGCGCCGTCCCGGCTGCGAGCAGCGACAGCGCGACCAAGGCCACCGCCACAGCCGGTTTCATGGCACGTCTCACGAGGTTGAGGCGAGGCGTGCCGGAACGCCTTCCCGGGCCTGTTCAGACGGATCGGCATAACCCGATCCGGTGGCCTTCCGCTGCACCTTACCGGACACACGGGGGGCGCTCGGCGCTCGGCGCTCGGCGCTCGGCGCTCGGCGCTCGGCGCTCGGCGCTCGGCGCTCGGCGCTCGGCGCTCGGCGCTCGGCGCTCGGCGCTCGGCGCTCGGCGCTCGGCGCTCGGCGCTCGGCGCTCGGCGCTCGGCGCTCTTAATAACGCGAATCCGCCGCGTCAAGCTGTTTTCGCACTCCCGCTCCAATGTTATGGGCCCCCTCCCGACGGACAACGCACACGTTTCACGCCACTCCCGCGACGCGGTGACGCACGGAACGGATTCTACCCAAAAGCTTGCCGAATGGTATGCGCTTAGTGTGAAATAATCATGAAATTATTGTCGATTTTAGTATTAATATCGTGAATATTGCCAAGAATGCCGCACCACGACCGTCGAGAGCAGCCAGCCCAACCGCGAATCGGGCGGCCTTTCGGGTGGCATCGCGCGCCAGCCGGTAAGCGGGGAAACGTGCGTGACCGCGTTCGAAAAGACCGACGGGTTTCCGGGCGCCTTCGCCCGGATCATGTGACGTTTGGGGTCGGTTTTCCGCGGTTTCCCGCACGAAATCGATCAAGGGACCGTGTCATGGAGATGCTCGAGTCATCGGTGTCGGCGGTATTTTGAAAGGGTGGGATTTTGGCGGTAAACCGCGCTTTTTCGGGATGGATCTGCTGTCTTTTGGCGACGGGATCACCCGTTTCCTCGTCTTTTTGGTCGAGATCGCATCTCTTCGGCCACCAGTTGGGGACAGGGCCGGCTGCATCGGGCGCATCGAGGGAACGATTCACCCGACCGAACCGCCCAAGGCAGGCGGCGGGCCGAGGTCGCGGAACCATGGTCCGTTACGAAACGTACCGACGGCGGTGCCTGGCTGGCGGTGGCAGCGGACCCCATGTCGGCTCGCGCCGGCCGCGCGTGCCGCATCCGATGCAACTGCTGGCGCCGACGGTTGTTCTCCTGACCACGCGCGCTCGCCGCATACCGGCGGTTCGATTCGCGGCGACGTTCGCGACGTCCCTGCTCGCTGCAGGACTTCGAACAGTACTGGTGGCCGCGGTCGCAGGACCTGCACAGGACGACCTGACGCCCGCACAGACAGCAATAGAAGAGCCGACCCTCATCCGCAGTCTCCGCCACACGAGGACATCCGGACAGCCAGTCACCTGAAATCAGGCAGAAACCTGCCCGTTGCGCTGGCGCCTCTTCGCCAAGTCTCCCGGTGAGGGCTTACCAGCTGATCCGTGCCATGCCCGGATCTGCCCAAGCGCTCGGGACCGACCCGTTCAGGGCGTCGCCGCCCTCACGGCGAAGGTCATCCAAACGTGCCGCGGGCGCGGACGGCCGGATCAGTGCCACGACCGTGCTCTCAGGACAAGCGATGGGAGACGGGGAGACGGCGCCGACAGGAGCCGTACAATAGGGAAAGGAAACGATCCCGGAAAAAGCGCGGCGAATCGCCAGAATTCCGCCCTTTTCCACAGCCATCGACAGGGTGTGAACATCCTGGTCCTCGCCATCGTGACGTAACGGTTTCACGTGCCGTTGATGTGGAGCCTGCTCGACCACGGGGGCAATTCGTCAACAGCACAACGCATTGAACTGATGCGTCGCTACCTGCGCCCGTTTCGCATGCTGGCGCACAAGAGCCGCAGGGGCAGGTGGATACAGCCACAGCAGCGTTGACACACGGTAAAGTGTGGGCATGATTCGGTGAAAACTCTCCACGGAACCAAAATTTGATCGAGATGGATGCGCAGAGTCCGAATCCGGCATGCGGATTATGGACGAATCACGCGGCCCTTGCGTGATCCTGGTATTCGGGCAGGACATCCGGTCGGGGATAAAGAACGTTCATCGGAACAGATCTTCCGTCGGACTGAACGAGACGGACATGCTTTCGCGTCATTAACCTTGGCCGGACGACACCGCATGAGTGCGAAATAACTTGCACTTCCTTGATCAACTTCCTGCAGTAGCTTGCGACCCTGACCGACTTTTCGGCGGGATTCAGGCCCTTCTGAAGCCTCGCATTGTGCGTCGTGATTCCGGTAGGGCAGGTGTTCTTGTTGCATTTGAGGGATTGAATGCATCCGAGCGCAAACATGAACCCTCGGGCGGATGTCACGAAGTCTGCGCCCGTGGCAAGGGCCCATCCAACTTCTGCGGGAGTGACCAGCTTGCCTGAAGCTATGACACGGATCCGCTCATTCAATCCGAATTTGTGCAAGGTGTCGGACAACATCGGGAGCGCTTCCTTTACAGGCAACCCGACATTGTCGATCAACGGCATTGGAGCGGCGCCCGTCCCACCGTCTCCGCCATCGACAGTGATGAAGTCCGGTGCGCTCTCTATGCCGCGTTCGTGAATCTCGATGCACATTTCTTCCAGCCAATCGACGTCGCCGACGACCGACTTGAACCCTGAGGGTTTGCCCGAGACGTCCCGAATGTGCCCGATCATGTCGAGAAGCTGGGAGACCGTCCTGATCTCCGGGTGGCGGTTAGGCGAAATCGAATCCTCTCCTTGCCTTATTCCCCTGATCCTGGCGATTTCCGCCGTAACCTTTGCGCCGGGCAGAATGCCGCCCTTGCCCGGTTTCGCGCCCTGGCTGAGCTTCAACTCGAACATCCTGACCGACTTATGCGCCGCGACTTCCCTGAGCCTGTCATCGCTCAGGCTGCCATCAGGGTTCCGGACACCATATTTTGCTGTTCCGATCTGGAACACGATATCGCATCCCCCCTCGAGGTGATGGGGTGACAGGCCGCCTTCACCGGTATTGAGCCAGCAGCCGGCCTGCGCCGCGCCGCGCGACAATGCCCTGACGGCCGGCGTGGACAGGGCACCGTAGCTCATTCCGGAAATGTTGAAGAAAGACGGTGCGACGTAAGGATCTCGGCAATACGGACCAATTTCCATCGACACCATTTCGACGGCGTCTTCGGTCAATGTCGGAAAGGCGCAATTGACGAAGATGACCGTACCGATCGGTGTCAGGTTTTTTGTGGACCCGAAGGCTACCGTGTTGTTGGAATCCTGCGCCGAACGATTGACCCATTCGCGTTCGGCCCGATTGAACGGCATTTCCTCCCGATCCATGGCAAAAAAGTACTGGCGAAAAAATTCGCCAAGCATCGAAAAGACGTATCGAAATCGCCCGATGACAGGGTAATTTCGCCTGACCGCATCGCGTGTCTGAGAAATGTCCATGACAAAAAGGCCGGCTACGATGGCAGCGCCAAGGCCAATGCAAAAGATGAACAATGCGGACATGAACTGCAGTCCGCCGGCCAGCAAACTGTCGATAAACATGGAACTGTTCCCCCGGTTGCCCCTTGCCATCAACGGACTGATCGCATGAGTGTGTATGAAAACGCGCCTGATTACTCAATGCCAACGCGCTTATTTTTGCCTTGGAACTTACGACTTACTGGCACTTAATCCGCTGATTTCTTACGGTCGTCGGTGAACCCGGCAGGATCTGTCCCGAAAACCCGACGGCACGAAATTCCGCCATGCGGTCAATTTCACGAGTCAGCGAAGTTGCCATTGCGAAAGCTTGTCGCCATGCCGGCACCCCCGGTTCCCCTGTTGCTGAAACCAAATTCACTTTTCCTGTCATTCCAAGCTCAAGTAATTGGTCCCGGTTCATGCGTGTCGGATGGTTTTGCGAACTGTGTATGTATTACCTTGGCGGAACTTCCCGAGTTGAGGGCTAAAGACTTCGATCCATTCGTCGCATTTTTCCGCGCCTGCTTCATGCGGTGACAGCCGAGGAATGACCGATCAGCCGGTCGTCCTGCGCCTCTCGAGCCGCGGCGCATTCGCCGTCGGGTTCGAATAGGGAAACGACATCATTCATGATCAGATTGATCTTGAAGTCCCGAGGTGAATAGACCCGGGCGACACCCATTCTCAACAAAACGTCCACATGGTCGTCGGGAATGATTCCTCCTACGATGATCGGAACGTGAGTGAGGTCAGCGTTTCTCATGTGCTCGATGATATCCTTCACCAGTGGGATGTGGGACCCTGACAGTATCGACAGGCCAAGAATGTGTGCGTTTTGGTCACTGAGCCTGTCGACAATTTCTTCTGGCGTGAGGCGAATTCCGTCGTAGGCAACATGGATTCCGCAATCGCGAGCCCGCGCGGCGATTTGCTCGGCGCCATTTGAATGGCCGTCGAGGCCGGGTTTCCCGACCAGAATCTTGAGCCGTCGCCCGAGGCCGTCCGACACGGCATCGACACGGGAACGGAGATCATCCAGCCCGTCGACGTAGTTCGACACCAAAGCGCTGACGCCGGTCGGGCCGCGGAATTTTCCGAATACCGAGCGCATCACGTCGCTCCATTCACCGGTTGTAACACCGGCACGCGCCGCGTCGATCGAGGGAGGCATGATGTTGGCACCCGATTCGACCGCCGCGCGGAGGGAGTGCATCGCGGCCGCGTGTGTCTTCGGGTCCCGCGATCGTCGCCATGCGTCCAATCGTGCGACCTGGTCGGCCTCGGCGGAACCGTCAGGCACCAAAAAACTGTTGTCGCCTGCCGCGAGCGGGCTCTCCTCACCTTCGACATGGAGGTTGACGCCGACAACAGCGGTTTCCCCGTTTTCGATCCCCGATATTCGTTCCGAATGACTCTCGACCAGGCGATTCTTCATGTACTCGATCGCGGCGACGGCACCGCCCATTGCTTCGATCTGCCCGAGTTCAATCTTCGCATCGGTTTTCAGCGCCTCGACCTTGCCCTCGATTGCCGGGTTGCCGTCGAAAAGGTCCTCGTATTCCAGGAGGTCGGTTTCGTGTGCAAGAATCTGCTGCATGCGCAAGGACCATTGCTGGTCCCAGGGACGGGGAAGGCCAAGTGCTTCATTCCACGCGGGTAACTGGACCGCCCTGGCCCTGGCCCTTTTGGACAGGGTGACCGCAAGCATCTCGAGGAGGATTCGATAGACGTTGTTTTCCGGCTGTTGTTCCGTCAATCCAAGGGAATTGACCTGCACACCGTACCGGAAGCGGCGATACTTCGGGTCTTTGACACCATAACGGTCCGAACAGATATCGTCCCACAGTTCGACGAACGCGCGCATTTTGCACAGTTCCGTGACGAACCGTACGCCGGCGTTGACGAAAAAAGACATTCTGCCAACGACTTTGGGAAACTCTTCTGCTGAAATCCTGACCTTGACATCGTCGAGAACAGCAATGGCCGCGGCAAGGGCGAATGCAAGTTCCTGTTCCGGTTTCGCACCGGCTTCCTGGAGATGATAGGAGCAAATGTTGACCGGATTCCATTTCGGCAAGTTCCGGAAGCAATAGGTCGTTACGTCGCTGGTAAGGCGGAGGCTCGGCGACGGCGGAAAAATATATGTGCCTCGCGAAAGGTATTCCTTGATGATGTCGTTCTGGACGGTTCCGGTCAATCGCGAGATCGTTGCACCTTGTTCCCGTGCCGCCTCGACATAGAGCGCAAGTATCCACGGCGCCGTGGCGTTGATCGTCATCGATGTATTCATTTGCTCGAGCGGGATTCCTTCAAATAACGCCCGCATGTCGCCAAGGTGGCAGATGGGAACGCCAACCTTGCCGACTTCGCCCAAGGCCAAGACATGATCGCTGTCGTATCCGGTCTGGGTCGGAAGGTCGAACGCGACCGAGAGACCTGTCTGTCCTTTTGCCAGGTTACTCCGATACAACCTGTTGGATGCGGCGGCCGTCGAGTGTCCCGCATAGGTCCGAAACAGCCAGGGCCTGTCTTTCTTGCCAGAGATCATTTTTCGGTCCTCAGTCGACGTGACCTGCTCGTAGTGGCGATTTCGAA
This sequence comes from Paracoccaceae bacterium, assembly GCA_965242975.1. Classification (GTDB taxonomy): domain Bacteria; phylum Pseudomonadota; class Alphaproteobacteria; order Rhodobacterales; family Rhodobacteraceae; genus JAPPHA01. Next base: position 397,638 of record CBDETS010000007.1, read on the forward strand.
CTTCTAGCACTCGGACTGTGCCATGCAACCGGAACCCGCACAGGGCCTGACGCGGATGATTGTATAGTGGCGGGTGAACCGTGAAAGGAAGTGCACAATTGCAATGACGTCGACACGCTGTCGGGTGAGATTTTCAGGAGCTTTGCAGGAAAGTTCCGGGGACGGCAGATTCGTTACGGCGGCAAAGTTCTCATACTCGATGTTTGTATATAAATGACACAACGTTACGGCATGATCTTCACGCACATTGACGCATGACCTAGACGTCTCACCGACGAAATGCCGTTGAGGTATTCTTCAAACGGTCAATCAACTCCGGGGCAGCGGACCATGGCAGCGCCGTCTTTGTCGAGGAGAACAGTCTTGGAGAATCATGTTGATCGACAAACACCTGCTTGAAGTGCATTCCGGAATCGACCGGCCGAACGAGGTCGTTGCGGTCGGCGACCTGGAATTGACTATGCCTGGCCTCGAGGTGGATGGCATCGGAACCGTGAATATACCTTTATCGGAACTCAGGCCCGTACCCTGATTCGGCGGTGTCGGCAGGCACCTTACGGCAAGGGTGCACGGACGATCACGGACACGGACGTGCGCCGAGTCTGGGAGATGGACCCGGCCCAGAATCATCGATTCCAACCGATGCGACGTGACCCACATCACGGAACGAAAGGGTCGACCGTTCACGCTGGTTTGCAGGAAAACCACGGCGTCGGTTTGCTGACTGGTCCAAGGCGGGCGGGATTCGTGCATGGCGGTTTTGGCGTGCCTGCAATTCCGTTCGCAATTCAGATGCCGGGCACTGATTTGGATACCGTTTTGCAGCGATACGTTGGTACTTTGGCCGTGACAGGTTCCTGTAAGGACCAATGCCGGTATTTCGGATCATATGATCAATCCTGGCGCTTGATCCGGAGAAAGGGCCGGATTCAGATTCCTGCGGCACTTGAACGCCGTCTCCACGGCTCGCAAGAGCCGGTTACGTGATCCAATGAAGGTTGTGTACAGAATCGTCCGCAAAGATGAATTGCCTTCAGATGTCGTAGGAATCGCCGTTAACTGTCACAGGATTTTGCATGCTGGGCCTGCGGCCAGGAGCATGACGCGAAAAATATGCCGTCAAGAACCATCAGGTGGCAGAGGACTTCGACGATCAAGGCGGAAATTCTGTCTGTCTCGTCCTTTTGCAAGATGGACACGTGGTCCGCCGCAGTCTGGGAAACAGGGAGCGCCGTCCTTCAGGGAGGGGCAGTTACCGGGTGTTGGCCTTTGACTTTCGGTTACACCGATTTTTAGGAATTGACTGGTCCGTCAATTATGCAGTGCATAGTGGAGGCGACAAAAAACTTTTGTTTCAAGTGGTTATCCATCCACGAATTTGCAGTTCAAATACATCACCCCAAGGACCGACAAAAGTAGAACGCCGTGAAACGGAATGAGTGTTTTCGAAAACGATGCCTTGAACCAGGTCGGTCTTTCCTCGGAGCTCAGGTTGGCGCAAAAAGAGGCCGCGGCCATCGAGAAATCGATGTTCTCGTTGCTTTGAACGCGGACATGATCATAGAGTTTTCGAAAGAGTTGCTCCTGCCAAAGCAAAAAACCGTCTAATCCCCAAAACACAACAACCGGGATAACCGCGACAAGAACGAGTGCCCCACGACTATCAGCAACCGAAAGTGCAATTAAAGCCGAGACTAGAACAACACTCCAGCCTTTCAACAGGAATGAATTTGTCGACAAGCGATTAATCACGCCCTGAATTAATTCCAGGTGCTTCAATTTTCGTTCATCTGCCATTACCCATCAATATACAGGAAATAGGACCGCCCTACAAATTTTCTTGCCAATACAAGGCAATTCTCACCACGGCATTTCCGCTTTCCTCACTTCCGGATTTTCGGATTTTCGCGGGATTACGGGAAGCCACGGCGGGCGCGTCTGAACTGGCGCGGAGACCGGACCCAGGGAGGGACTTCGGCTTCTCCGGCGAGCACATGCATCAGGCGCTCCCAGTCGTCGAACATGAACTTTGCGGCCAGGACTTGAAGGTTCCGGATCATTCGGTCGCATGTTCCACGGGCCTCCCGGGCCGCCTTCCAGTGCCATCCGCGAAATCGCGGCGGTGTGCATCGCCCATGTTGTGGTCATTCTTATGTTGCGATGGCTCAAAAAGGCCGGGTTTGGCTGCGGCATCCCTGGAATCTCCGCAACATGGTATTCTGCGCGCTACCCGCACTTGATGGTCATGTTTCGGGAGACGAGGCGTAACGTCGGTCTCGGGCCCCAGTCCGTCCGGGCCTCCTGTTCAGCCAAACCTGACGTCCCGTGGCTGAACGCGAACTGGGGATTTTCATGTGCCGAGACGTCCTTGGGTTGGACCGCACTCGCGGCCCCTCCAGGCCCTCTGGATGCACATGGGTCCCGGTCGCCGAGCGTGGATACCGGAACTCCAGACGGGAGGGAGGCCGCTCCCACCGCAGAGTCGCTCTTTCCGTTTCCCCTTCGCGGCCGCTATGGAGCAACGGGTACGGCATGGCTGGTTCCGGTCCCATATACCTGCGGGGCCGGTCACACGTCGGGGGACTGGGCAGTCGCGATTGGGAAATTCTTGCCCTGTACCGGTGAACTTCTGAGGATCTACCAGTGTCGTGCTTTCGCTTTGATGGCCGATTTCAGCCAATTCACCCTAATTTTCATGCCAATCCCGCACCGTACTCGGGATAGTCTTTCAAACGCGACTGCCCTGGTTGGAGGTTTGTCGGCCGCGCGGTGCGATGGCTGCGTTTCTCGCACATGTTCAAGGAAGTGCCTGACCGGCCACGACACGCCCACACCGACAGGGTTGTGACTTACGCGAACTGGACACCCACGGAGCGGGGTTGGGCCGAGAAGTTGATTCGCAGTTGCTGAAATTCGGTCAGTCCCTTCTTCGACGGCCCGCACTACCGCGGGGGAATCCCGGAGTCGGTCTGCATTCGAGATATCGACAAGCGGGTCGCGAACTGGTGCGCCTGTGATTTCAGTCGGAGGAAGATCAGGTGTCACACACGACGCCTTTGCACCTCATTTCCGCTTCGCCGAAGGTCGATGCCGGTGCACGGCGGCACGTGCCGACGGCGTCTTGGCGCTGCGGTTTCATTCCGGCGGGACGGTCCCGACGGGACTAAACGGGGGTGAGGTCGTGCACCTGCTTGCAACCACTGAACGCGACAGGCCTGGCGATGCCCGCCGCCGGCCACTTACATGGAATTGATTGCCCGAGGTTTGCGCACCGACGAAATCGCCGGTCTCTGGCTTGACGGTCCGGACTGGGCAACTGAGCGTGCGCAGGGCCGCTGCCTGAAACCAGGAGGTACCCACTACCATCACATGTCACGCGGTTTCCGGCAGACGACCCTGCGCTACATCCGCGAAATTTGTTCTCCGCCGTCCGGAAAGGGCGGTTCCTGTCGCTGCGTGTCCCGATCCGGCCTACTTCCGGGAAAACGGCCGGTCATGTTGTTACACGCCGCGCCGACCGTGTGGGACAGTTGGCACGCGTCGCGGTCGGCATTCACTCTGCCGAGGCGAGCCCCGGCACTTCCACGGCCATGGCCTTTCGCCGGAGGAAGTGGGTGCCTGCTGGGTCACCGTAGCGCCTCGGCCACAGCCACATGTACACCGGTGCGCGAATCGACACACTGCGCGAGGTTGTCGAGATCGACTTGGAGGGATTCCAATGAACCTCCTGGCAGCGCTTGATGGTTGAATTGACTGGCGGTCGGCCCACGGCGCGAGATTCGTCGCAACCGCATGCATCTTTGCGATAACGCCGACAACATCAGATTAACTTTTCTCCTGAAAGCCAGTATGAGAGCCACTTTCCGCGGCCCTTTGACTCGGAAGGTAAACGGCATGATCAAGGTTTTCGGGCACAAGGCCCCTGACACCGACGCGACTGGCTCGGCAATCATCTGGTCCTGGTACCTCAACGAGGTGAGAGGACAGCAAGCCGCCGCATTCGTTCAAGATGAACCGAACGCGGAGGCTAAATTTGTCCTCAAGCGCTGGAGGCTCGAGTGTCCTGCCTTGCTCAGGGAAGTCGAGGCTGGCGAAAGTGTGGCCATCGTCGATACGAACAACCCGGCCGAGCTGCCGGATGGAATCAACTCAACGAATATCGTATCCGTAATCGATCACCACCTGATTGCAGGAGGGCTGCAAACCATCCAGCCGATCGAGTTTGTCGTTCGGCCCGTGGCGGCGACTGCGACCGTGATGGCAGGTGTCATGGGGGATGCGCTCGACGTAGCACCCGAATCAATCAAGGGCGTGATGCTGTCGTGCATTATTTCCGACACTCTTGAGTTTCGCAGCCCGACGACGACGAATGAGGACAGGGATTTGGCCGATCGTCTCGCGACTGAACTCGGTCTCGGAATTTCGGATCATGCTGCGGAGCTGTTCGCGGCAAAGTCGGACGTTTCCCACCTCTCCGCCAGCGAGTTGTTGCGCCTTGATTCAAAGATCTATGACACGGCGAAAGGCAAGTTTCGGATAACTGTGCTTGAGACAACCAGCCCTTCAGGATTGCTTGAACGAAAGGCGGAGTTGATCGGAAACATGGCGCGTGTTGCAGCTGAGGATGGAGTCGAAGAAATCCTGGTCTTCGTGATCGACATACTTGGCCAGGAGGCGACACTCATCGTTCCCAACGACAAGGTTCGCTCAACGGCTGAGTCGGCGTTTGGCGTCACGTCGATGAAGGACATGGTTGTTTTGCCAGGCGTCGTTTCTCGCAAGAAGCAGATTGTCCCCGCGTTGCAACGGTGACGTCTGCCGACGAACGACCGGGCCAAAACTTCGTGCGGCCTGCAGTTTGTCTGTTGCGTCTCGAACGAATGAGTGATCAGGAGTTCAATCGCGTGCCGGCACTCGCAGGTAGGGCAACAGGTGCCGTTCACCGACCGGCACATGTGGTGGACCGGCGGAACTCAACGAAAGGACCTTGATATGGCAGCATGGCATTTCGATGCGAACTGCCCGGAACAACCTCTCTACGAGATCGGGCAAATCCCTCCGCTCGGCCATGTGCCGGAAAAGATGCATGCTTGGGCGATCAGGCGTGAACGTCACGGCGAACCCGTCGATGCCATGAAGGCAGAAGTTGTCGATGTGCCGAAACTCGACAGCCACGAAGTTCTGGTCATGGTGATGGCTGCCGGTGTCAACTACAACGGGGTATGGGCAGGCTTGGGCATCCCCGTTTCACCGTTCGATATCCATGGCGCCGAATACCACATCGCCGGGTCGGATGCGTCCGGAATCGTTTGGGCGGTCGGCGACAGAGTCCGGCGCTGGAAGGTCGGGGACGAGGTTGTCATCCACTGTAACCAGGATGATGGCGACGATGAGGAGTGCAACGGTGGTGATCCGATGTATTCGACCAGCCAGAGAATCTGGGGTTATGAAACACCTGACGGCTCGTTTGCCCAGTTTACCAACGTCCAGGCGCAACAACTGATGCAAAGACCTCGTCATCTCACTTGGGAGGAAAGCGCATGCTATACACTGACTCTGGCGACAGCCTACAGAATGCTCTTCGGCCATCGGCCGCATGTCTTGCGACCAGGCCAGAATGTCCTGGTCTGGGGGGCATCAGGCGGTTTGGGTTCATACGCAATTCAACTCATCAACACCGCGGGGGCCAATGCGATCGGAGTCATTTCCGATGAGAGCAAGCGGGAGTTCGTTCATTCCCTGGGCGCAAAAGGGGTCATAAATCGAACAGGGTTCGACTGCTGGGGACAACTTCCCACGGTCAATTCCGATGAATACCGGAAGTGGTTCGCCGAAGTGCGAAAATTCGGAAAGGCGATCTGGGACATTACAGGCAAGGGCAACAATGTCGACATGGTATTCGAACACCCGGGCGAAGCGACTTTCCCGGTGTCGACATTTGTGGTCAGGCGGGGTGGCATGGTGGTCATCTGTGCGGGAACGACGGGCTATAACCTGACAATCGATGCGCGGTACCTCTGGATGCATCAGAAAAGGGTCCAAGGTAGTCATTTTGCCAATCTCATGCAGGCTTCGCGCGCCAACAAGCTTATGCTGGACCGGCGTCTCGATCCGTGCATGTCGGAAGTTTACCCATGGAGCCAGATCCCTGACGCCCACATGAAGATGAGGCGGAATGAACACAAACCCGGTAACATGGCCGTTCTCGTCAATGCTCCAACGACGGGCCTGAGGACGATCGAGGATGCACTTGAAGCAAGCTGGCCGGGGTAATCTCGACGGTTCGGCGACCGGAAGCGTGACCGAAAGGACCCGATCGCGCCTGGACGCCGTCCGGGTCGAACGGACGCGCATCGCACGTGATGAACTCTGACGGGCGACACCGGGATTGCGTCGCCGGGGAGGAATCCCGCTGCGTCGAAACCTGCTGTCCGCAGATCTTCCTGCTTTGAGGGTCGGTTGAACCAATGCCGGCAGTCCGGGAACCAATTCCGCAGTTTTCGAATGATCAGTCCGCGGCTTATCAGGCATTTGTCGAGATATTTTCGAGTTCCGGCATTGACCTGGAGAAACGGCGACAAAGAGTCAAAAGGAGACGGGATGGTTTGCCTCAGGTCGTCGCCGTTCTGGGAAAGGCAGGGTCCGGCAAGACCTTTTTCCTGACGGAACTCGTGAGAACGTTGGTTTCCTCGGGCGTCAAGGCTGTTTCCGACAGCGAGGCGACGCCGAAGTCCGATCGCAGCCGTACCCTTGCGGTGCTTGCTCCAACCAACAAGGCCGCGAGCGTCCTCAGGAATCGCGGAGTTCCCGCAACGACCATACACCGGATCATGTACACCCCGGAGTACGATCCTGAGTACGAAAAGATCACGGCGTGGCTTGAAGGCAAGGAAAAACGTCCGACAACCGCACTGGTCGGCGACTCGGTCCTGAAGCGCGTTTTGGCATTCTATCAGGTGAGTCCTTCGGTACCGGCCGCATTCGCTGCCGCGGGAATCAGTACTGCGGAGTTTATCAAGGGCTGGACGCTTCGCGACGAACCGTTGGACATCGGATTTGTCGACGAGGCCTCCATGCTGGACGACCGTCAGTTGGACGACTTGAAGAAGATTTTCTCGACAATCGTGCTGTTCGGCGACCCGGCCCAATTGGCTCCCGTGGGTGAAGGCAAATCCATGGTCTTCGATGGTCCTGACCTGATGCGAACGTTCCTTCTCAGCCGAATCCATCGCCAGGAAAGCGACAATCCCATTCTTGATCTTGCGCATGATCTGCTTGATCCGCAGTCCGATTTTCAATCGTTCGTTTCAAAGATCAGGCGACTCAGTACCCGCGATGACCGAATTCGGTTCTCACGCCGGGTTGACTCCGAACTGATGGCGCGCTCGCCGGTCCTTTGCTGGAGGAATTCCAGCCGAATTCGGCTTCTGGACGCGTTCCGGCGAGGTTACAAGGCTCCTCAGGACGCCTTGTTGCCGGGTGAGCCGCTGATTTGTGACGGTCTCGAGATTTCGCGCAAGCGGCGCAAGGAACGTCTTGATCTTGAAACGCGCGGAGTGGTCAAGGGCGCCCAAGCCGTGTTCCTTGGCCGCTCGGCGAGGAACGGGTTCTCGAAGCTTTACATGGTGGGGGCCCCCGAACCGATCGTCGCGGTGCCGACGATCATCAAGATCGAGTTCCCGGGAGAAGCCGAACCGTTCATGGAGTCCTCGGCACGTATGGGCGGCGTGTTCCTGCATGGAGCGGCGTGTACGATCCACAAGTCGCAAGGGTCGCAGTGGCCGACCGTGCAGATTTTCGGCCCCGACCTGACCGCGGCGTCAAGGTCCGGGATGATCGAGGCCGAGCTGCCTCTGTGGAAACGCCTTGCCTATGTTGCTGTCACCCGTGCCGAGAACAGGCTTGTCTGGGTGTACAACGCCGCACTTGCACTGCCACGCCGTCCCCTCGACACGTCAGATCTCGATTCTCAGACGAGTTTGGACCTCCGGCCTGGAAGAGCCTGATCCTGGCAGTTTGACTGGCCATCCCCGTGAAGGCAATCGTGACCCGAATGGCGGCGGTTCGGTGGGACTGTCACGTCGAAATAGATCAAAAGACAAGGTTCATCATCAGGAGCGATACGACAAGGAAGAGTATCGTCATGATACCGCCTGTTCTCATGAAGTCCGCTACCCGGTAACCGGCCGGCCCCATGATCAGCGCATTGACCTGGTGAGTCGGGATCAGGAAAGAGTTGGAGGTGGAAATCGCGACGGTCATCGCGAATACCGCCGGGTCGCCGCCGGATGCCAGGGCTATGGAAACCGCCAGTGGGACAAGGAGTACCGTGGCGCCGACGTTTGACATAATCAGCGTGAAGATTGTCGCCAGGGCGGCGATTCCGGCCTGGAGCGACCAGATCGGCCAACCTTCCAGCAAACTCAGTATTTGTTGTGCAATCCACTCCGCGGTTCCGGTGCTCTGGACCGCCTGTCCCAGCGGGATCAGACCGGCGAGCAGAAAGACAGTATTCCAGCCTACGGACTGGTACGCTTCGTCAACCGATAAAACGCCCGTCACGATCATCCCGGCAGCCCCTGTCAAGAGGCACAGGGAAAGACGCACGTCGGTGAACAGAATGAGCGAAATCGAGACGAGAAAAAAGAACAGTGCCCAGCCGACTTTCTTGGGACGGACCTCGTCTTGCGGAAACTCGGACGTGACAATGACAAAGTCCGAATTGTTCTTGAGGCGTGTCAAATTCGTCCATTGGGTCTGAACAACCAGCGTATCGCCCGCCTGGAAGGGAACTTTGCCGATCGCTGTGGCCGGGTGGTCTTCGGTCTCGACGTAACTCAGGGTTTCTTCAACTCGGTGGACAGCAAGCAGGTTCAGACCGAATGTCTTCCGGAAAAGGAGGTCCCGGGCTGTCTTCCCGATCACCCGGGAATTCGGTGGAATGACGATCTCGGCAATTCCCGACTGGGCTGGTGAAAAGACCTCGTTGAAGACCTTGAGCCTGTCCTCGATTCGCAGGTCATAGACGTCGGTGATTTCCTGGATGACTTTTCGGCGCCCGAGAATTGCCAGCCGGCATGGAGCGACGATCGTGGTATCGACCGGTGGCGCAAGCCATTTCTGACCGTGGTGGTACGTGCCAATGATGTAAAGGTGGTAGGCTTCCATCATGTCGGCAAGCGTCTGTCCGACCAGGAGGTGGCCTTCGGGAATGACCACCTCGAAGATGTCGGCCTTCAGCCCGTAAAGACGTTTCACGTAGTCCTTCATCGATTGGGCGGTGGTCGCTTCGTCCCTCTTGGACTTGCCCGGCAGAACCCACCGGCCAAACAATACGAAATAGAGTATCCCGGTCAAAACGAGTGCAAGGCCGACCGGCGTGACGGAAAACATGTCGAATGTTTCCATCTTGAATTCATCCGAAAGGGTTCTGTTGGTCGAAATGATCAGGTCGTTGAGGAGTATGAGCGGCGAAGACCCGACCATGGTCATGGTTCCCCCAAGGATTGCGCAGAATCCCATTGGCATCAACAGTCTGCCAAGCGGCAACTCGGACCGGGCGGAAATTCGGCTGACAACCGGCAGAAACAGTGACGCCGCCCCGACATTCTGCATGAAGCCGGAGATAACGCCGACTGTTCCCGACACGATTGGAATGATCCGCTTTTCCGAAGTGCCGCCCAGGCGAAGAATCGTGGCGGCCACCTGGCTCATGATACCGGTGCGGTCCAGACCAGCCCCTACGATCATTACAGCAATGATGGAAATGACCGCGTTCGATGCGAAACCATCGAACAGCGAATTGACGTCGACGATGCCTTCCAGTCCGGGCAGGTAACTCAGGGCACCCAGTAGAACCATGACGATAATCGCCGCAAGGTCGACACGGACGATTTCGGACACGAACAGAAAGACAGTGAACGCGAGAACGCCGAGAATGACGATCATCTCGAAACTTAGGCCGTATGGAAGCATGCGCGGGTTTCCGTCGGGGAATGTCCTTGGCTGGGTGACAATGCTCCGGCAGCCCGTCAACCGGGGTTGATCGCGATCCTATACGTCACGTCAGGGTCAACCACAACTATAGGAGACTCGGTCGCTGGTGGTGGCGTTGCTCTCGCGGAACCATCCGAGCACCTTGTCGGTCTTCGGTTTCGCTTCCTTTGCGCCCGGGACAACGAAGCTCTCAAGGATGTGTACACGGCACTTCCCGTCGCGGCTCAAGGCTCCATCCCGGTTTCGCCACCGTGACGGCTCGAACTGATTTCGTGCCGTCTTTTCGGTCTGTCCGGGCGATCAATTCATTAACAAACTGTCCGTCAAACCTCGTCCCGGACAGGACGTAATGGGGTCAATTCCTGGGCGTTCAGTTTCTGGACCGGCGGCGTCCCCCTTGAACTTTCGATCAGTTTAGACCAGATTGTGTCTGGTCGGAAACTTCTGGACAAGGAGGTGAATGCCATGCCGGAAATTGGCTCTTTCGAGGCGAAGACCCGCCTGCCGCAACTGCTTCGACGCGTGGGCGCGGGCGAGCGGTTCGTCATTACCAGGCACGGCCATCCCGTGGCCGAACTGATCCCGTTCCAGCCACAGGATTCCATCAAGGTTCGATCCGCCATCTCCGCGTTGAAGGAATTTCAGCGAACACACAGTCTCGGGGTCCCGGTGCGGGACATAATCGAGGAGTCACGCAAACACTGATGGCATTTGTCCTTGACTGTTCGGTGGCAATTGCGTGGGTATTCCCGGACGAGGCTTCCGATGCAACCGACCGGCTGCGGGATTCGCTCATCGGAAACCGAGCATTTGTGCCGTCGCTCTGGCCTGTCGAGGTTGGAAGCGTACTTCTTGCCGCTGCCAGGCGGAACCGCATCAGTATTGACGAGTGGCCGCGTATCTGCGCGATGCTGGATGCATTGCCCGTCGAGGTTGAACCGGTGTCCGTGGCGCGCATCTGGTCGGCTACCCTTGACTTGGCAAAACGGCATGACCTGTCCATCTACGATGCGACCTACCTTGATCTCGCGCTACGCATGAAACTTCCGTTGGCCACCCTTGATCGCTCTCTCGCCAAGGCGGCCCGGCGCGCCGGAATCGAGACGCCGGCGACCCCGCAGTCGTAGCGGCAAGTGCCTGACGGGGTTCGGACGATCTCCTGGCACACGCAGAGTTTGCCTGCGACCTGACGCAAGCGGCGATGCCTCTTGGCCGAGCCAGTACACAAGTCGCTGGATTCCCGGCCTGCCGGCCGATTGGTTCGAAGAACAGGATGCTCTCCGTTCCAGACATGAATCGCCCGGCTTCCCGTCAGTTCCGACCCCTGCGGGCGTCGACGCGGCTTGCCAGAATGCACATGAATTCGAACATGATCGAAACCCCCAACCACGCGGTCCCTCCGCCCGGGTCGAACGGAGGAGAAACTTCCACCAGGTCCGCTCCGATCAGGTTGACTCCCTGAAGGCCTCGAACTGCCTGTTGTGCCTGGTACGAAGTCGGGCCGCCAATTTCCGGCGTTCCGGTACCGGGCGCGTAGGCGGGATCGATGAAATCGATGTCGAATGAGCAGTACGTCGGGGAGCGGCCAACGATGGTTCGGGCCTCCGCCATGACATCATCGATTCCGCGCTCGAACATTTCGTCGACCGAAATGATCGTGACGCCTTCCCTGTGTCCGAAGGTGATGTCTTCGTCGTCGTACATGGTGCCGCGTATTCCGATCTGTATGACCCTGCGAGGGTCGAGCAACCCTTCCTCGATAGCACGGCGAAACGGAGTTCCGTGGGTATAGAGACTGCCGCCGAAATACGAATGAAACAGGTCGGTGTGTGCATCCATGTGGATCATTCCGACCGGGCCATCCTTTGCCACTGCCCTCAGAACCGGCAACGACACGAGATGGTCTCCTCCTGCGGTCATTGGAACGATTCCCTCCCCGAGAATCCGAAGATAGAATTCGGTAATGCGGTTCATGGTGTCCTGAACGTCGGCGGGATTGACCGGGACATCACCGAGATCGGCGCAATTGGCTATCTCGAAAGGACTGATCCGATTGAACGGATTGGTGAAGCGAATCATTGTCGAATAGTCACGCAGTTGCCTCGGACCGTGTCGCGGGCCAGGGCGGTTGGTCGTGCCGGCATCCCAGGGAACACCAATGATGCCAATCTCGACGTCTGCGATTTCCTCGTCCTCGACAGTCAGATGCGGCAGTCGCATGAATGTCGGAACTCCTGCGAACCGCGGGAGGTCGAGACCGGAAACGGGTCGGAAATTCGGGTTGGAATAACGGGTCATGGTCGCTAAATTCCCAGTTTTGTCCCGGTATTCAAACCAAGATCGAGCGGAAACGGCAAGCAACTCAGAGGAACAGCCGAAGAGGCAATGAAGCCGGCCGTCGCTCTCATGCTCGTCGTACAGGCAGTGGCCGGGTTCAATCGTTCATCCCCCCGGCCGAAAGCCGGAAAGGAACTCCTGCAGAACATTGGAAAGGCCGGCAGCTCCGACCGGGGCCATCTCCTTGGTGAGTTCGTGTGTGATTTCCTCGTTCCCGAGGCCCGCGGCCAGATTGGTGATAATCGAGATCGCGGCCACCCGAATCCCCAGGAATCGTGCGATGATGACTTCCGGGACAGTCGACATCCCGACCGCGTCAGCCCCGAGGACTCCAAGCGCCCTGATTTCGGCCGGAGTTTCAAAACTTGGCCCGGGTACCCAGGCGTAGACGCCCGATCCGAGGGTGACTCCGGCATTTGCCGCCGCTTCCCCGAGCTTGGCACGGAGCTTCGGATCGTACGCCGATGTCATGGTGACGAATCTCCGATCGTCACCTTCTCCCGTCAGAGGATTGAAGCCCGACATGTTGATGTGATCGACGATCATCATAAGTGATCCGGGCAGGAACTCCCGATTCAGGGACCCCGCGGCGTTTGTGAGAATTAGGGCGTTTGCACCCAACCCGCCGAGAACCTCGAGAGGAAACCGCATCGCGTCCGCCATGCCGGACTCATAGAAGTGCACCCGCCCGGACATGACCGCAATCCGGGTTCCTCCACAGGTGCCGATTTTCAACTGTCCCGCGTGCCCGGAAACTCCAGCCGCCGGAAACCCGGGCAGCTCGTCAAAACCGACGCAGCCCCCGTCGACGATGTTCGCGACCTCGCCGAGTCCTGAACCAAGCACGACCGCGATGTCTATTTTCGTTTCGCCAAAGACTCTCTCGAGCACGTGCCGGCAGGAGGCGACCTGTCCAGGGCCGGAGGACGACGCCATGATCATTCTTCCTTGACGTACGGCTGCCCTCCGGCCCGTGGAGGAATGGCTTTGCCGACAAACCCTGCGAGAATGACGACAGTAAGGATGTAGGGCAGGGCCTGCATGAACTGGACCGGCAGGACGAAGAGTCCGAACACGTCGACATTCTGGTATTTGGTTCCGATCGCCTCGAGGAATCCGAAGAGAAGGCAGGCATAAAGCGCGTTCAACGGCTGCCACTTGGCAAAGATCAGGGCCGCGAGGGCAATAAATCCCTTGCCCGCCGACATGTCCTTGACAAAACCGGCCGCAGAGGTCCCGAGCGACAGGTAAGCTCCCGATATTCCGCAGAGAATTCCGCAGATGATCACCGCCTGGTAACGCAGAAAGATGACCGAAATCCCGGCCGTGTCGACTGCACCGGGGTTCTCACCAACTGCCCGAAGCCGGAGTCCGAACCGGGTCCTGAACAGAACCCACCATGTCAATGGCACCGCGAACAGGGCCATGTAGACAATGACATTATGGCCGGACACCAAGTCGTGGTACACAGGGCCGATCAACGGGATGTTCCGGATCGACTCGGCCAGGGGGAGCGAAATCTCGGTAAAACGGGCGTCGCCCTTGAGTTGCGGCGTCTGGCCTCCGAGGCGAAACAGGCTTTGGCCGACCAGCACAGTCATTCCCGATGCCAGGAAATTGATTGCGACGCCGGAAATCAACTGGTTTCCGCGAAGCGTGATCGAGGCGAATCCGTGAAGGACCGCAAGGGCCATGGAGATTCCGGTTCCGGCCGCCAGACCTGCCCAGGCTGACCCTGTCGTGGCAGCGACTGCCGCCGCACAGAAAGCACCTGCAAGCATCTTGCCCTCGAGACCGATATCGAAAATTCCCGCCCGTTCCGAAAACAGCCCCGCCAGGCAGGCCAGAAGGAACGGTGTTGCCAGTCTCAGGCTGGAATCGAGAAGCTGGAGGAAGACGAGAAAATCCATCAGTTCCCCGCCTCCCTGAATTTACGGAGAATTCCCTCGACGGGGAAGCGCACGAGGTTCTCGAGAGCTCCCGTGAACAATATGACCAGTGCCTGAATGACGACGATCATCTCGCGTGATATCGCGGGCATTTCAAACGCGAGTTCCGCGCCGCCCTGGTAGAGGATTCCGAACAGAATCGCCGCGAGGAAGACGCCGACCGGATGAGATCGTCCAATCAGGGCAACGGCAATTCCGACGAAGCCCGCCCCCTGGACGGCATCCAGAACCAGGCGGCTTGCCTCTCCCATGACGGTGTTCAGCGCCATGAGCCCCGCCATTCCGCCTGACAGCAACATGGTGGCCATGGTGATGCGTATCGGTGAAATTCCTGCATAGACTGCGGCAGTTTCGGATTGCCCAAAGGCGCGGATTTCGTACCCGAGACGGGTTCTCCAGATCAGCACCCAGGTCAGGAACGTGCATGCGACAGCCAGCAGGAACGATATGTTCATCGGAGTTCGCGAAATCTTGATTCCGATCCAGCTGGCCAGTTCGTGCATGAACGGCACGCGCGCACCGTCGCCGAACTTCCGGCTTTCCGGTGCCATGGATCCTTCGACCTTCAGAACATTGACGAGCAGGTAGACCAGAAGGGCCGAAGCGATGAAGTTGAACATGATCGTCGTGATGACGACATGACTGCCGCGGCTGGCCTGCAAATATGCCGGGATGGCAGCCCATGCGGCACCTGCAAAGGCCGCGCCAACGATGGCTAGCGGGAATGCGAGCACCCAGTGGGTTTCGCCGACAATGCTCAGACAAACGACTGCAACACCGATTCCTGCAACACCGGCTTGTCCCTCGCCGCCGATGTTGAACAGGCTCCCGTGAAAGGCGATTGCGACCGCGAGGCCGGTAAACGTGAAGCTGGTCGCATAATAGAGCGTGTATCCGATTCCGTAGCTGCTTCCGAGGGCGCCCGTCAGGAGAATTCTCAAGGCACGCAACGGGTTCTCGCCGATCATGAGGACGACAAGCCCGGCCACCACGAATGCGAGCACGAGGTTCAGAAACGGGACAAGAAACAGCCGTATCCAGCCCCGCGTCCGGTCGTTCATCACCTTGACTCCTCTGAAGCCGACAGCCTCGAGGACATACTTTCCCTCGCAGTTTCGAAATCATGAGCAAGACCCGCCATCAAGCGGCCAAGCTCACGCTCGTCGGTCCGCTCGGTCAACTCGTCGCTCGAGATCGATCCGTCGAACATGACGGCAACCCGGTCGGTGAGCGAGAGAATCTCGTCGAGTTCCACCGAAATCAGCAAGATCGCCTTTCCGGCATCACGGAGAGCGACGATCTGGCGATGGATGAATTCGATCGCGCCGATATCCACTCCCCGGGTCGGCTGGCCGACGATCAGGATGTCCGGGTCGCGTTCGAATTCCCGCGAGATCACGATCTTCTGCTGGTTTCCGCCGGAGAACCGGCTGGCACTCAGGTTCCGGTTCGCGGGTCGAATGTCGTACTTTTCGATCTTTTCCTCTGCGGCCTCGAAAATAGAACGCCGGTTGGTCAGTCCGAAACGGCGGCAGTACCGATCAACGACGTGGTACCCGAAAACCGAGTTCTCCCACTGGGCAAACTCCATGATCAGGCCCAGGCGGTGCCGGTCTTCGGGGACGTGAGCGATTCCCGCTGCACGGCGTGACTGGCCGTCGGCGCGGCCGACGTCGATTTCCTCTCCCTTGACGCGCACATTGCCGGAACCGGACGCGATACCGCCAAGGACGGCAAGCAACTCCGATTGTCCGTTGCCGGCGACGCCGGCAATTCCGAAAATCTCCCCGGCCCTGACGTTGAACGAGACCTCTTTCAGTCGACGCAGCCCGTTTCTGTCGGTCACCGAAAGGTTCGCGACATCGAGAAGGACTTCGCCAGGTTGACATGGCTGCTTGTCGACTCTGAGGAGGACCTTTCTCCCGACCATCAATTCAGCGAGTTCTTCGGGCGATGTCTCGGCGGTCCTGAGGGTTGCTACGAGTTCGCCACGACGCATGACACTGACACTGTCAGTTACGTCCATGATTTCACGAAGTTTGTGGGTAATCAGGAGAATCGTTTTCCCCTGGTTCCTCAGGTTGCGGAGAATCCTGAACAGGTGATCCGCTTCAGATGGCGTCAGGACGCCTGTCGGTTCATCGAGAATGAGAATGTCGGCGTTGCGGAAAAGCGCTTTCAGGATTTCCACGCGCTGCTGCAGTCCGACCGAGAGGTCCTCGATGATGGTTTTGGGGTCCACCTCAAGTTCGTATTCGTGCGCGAGTTCCCCGAGCAGCGCCCGCGCCTTGACGAGTGATGGCGAGAGCAACAAGCCGTCCTCGGCGCCGAGCACGACATTCTCGAGCACGGTGAAATTCTCGACCAGCATGAAATGCTGATGGACCATTCCGATTCCCGCACGAATAGCTGCTTCGCTGTTCGGGATCGGTGTTTCCCGCCCGTCTATGAAGATCTGCCCGGCATCGGCAGAGTAGTGCCCGTAGAGAATCTCCATGAGCGTGGATTTCCCGGCACCGTTTTCTCCCACGATTCCGTGGATCTCGCCTTTCGTAATCGAAAGGTTGATGTCACGATTCGCCCGGACAGGGCCGAAGCTCTTGGAAATTCCTCTGAGTTCAATGGCCGGGGCGACCTGGTCCGGTCGCCCCGGAACCGAATGGCTCGACACTGTGTTGTTCAATCAGGCACCCTTACATGACCGGGCAGCTCCCATCGGAAATGTAGTCATGAACGCTAATTTCGCCTGAAATGATCTTCTCGGCAGCAGTGTCGGCCGCCATGCGCATATCGTCCGAAACCAGGTCCGCGTTGTTCTCGTCGAGAGCGTAACCGACGCCATCGTTAGACAGCCCGAGAACCGAGAATCCGGTTGTGAAATCACCTGAAGTTCCATCCTTGAACGCGTTGTAGACGGCGACGTCGACACGCTTCAGCATCGATGAAAGAACGCTGCCCGGATGAAGATGGTTCTGGTTGCTGTCGACACCGATCCCGAGAACACCGGCGTCGGCAGCCGCCTGGAGAACGCCGCGGCCTGTGCCACCGGCCGCGTGATACACCACGTCTGCGCCCTGGTTGATTTGCGCCATGGCAAGCTCGCCGCCGCGAACCGGGTCATTCCACGCGCTGGCGGTTGTTCCGGTCATGTTCTGGAAGACTTCGATATCCGGATCGACCGACTTCACGCCTTGCACGTAGCCGCACGCAAACCTCCGGATCAGGGGGATGTCCATTCCTCCGACAAACCCGACTTTCCCGGATTCGCTCGCCATAGCCGCGAGTATGCCGACGAGGTAGGAGCCTTCATGTTCTTTGTAGACGACCGAGCGGACATTGGGTTGATCGACGACCATGTCGATGATTGCGAAATTCGTGTCCGGAAAGTCGGGCGCCACGGCTTCAAGTGCCGATGCGAACGCGAAACCGGTCATCACGACCGGGTTGTTGCCGGCACGGGCGAAACGGCGGAGCGCTTGCTCGCGCTGGGCCTCCGATTGCATCTCGAATTCCCGGTACGCGATGCCGGTTTCCTCGGTGAACCTTTCGGCGCCGTTGTAAGCAGCCTCGTTGAATGACTTGTCGAACTTTCCACCGACGTCATAAATTATTGCAGGGCCTTCGGCCTGCGCTGCCGCCGCGAGCACGAGACCGGCGACTGTGCCTAGGACAGTTTTGAGCGTTGTCATTGCTTTCCCCCTGTTTGTTGATGCATCGTTGTTCGAAATCTGACCCGCCGGACCCGTCCGCCGGGCGTTCGTCTGCATGGGTCGTTTAGAATTGACGGCCGGTTACTCGTCAACTGGATTCTTGAGTGCGTTACGGCGGAATGACACCGTGGCGATATCCTGAGGTACACGGGGGTCCTGTCCGTTCGTTAGCCCGATTGGCAGGACCGGGCCGTCAGCCGCCGGGCCGGCAACGCCACGGGAGGTCGAAGATAGACGGGCAGGGGGCGCTGCTGCGCGTCGCCTGAGACGAGTTTCCTCCAGGTCAGCACGCCCAGGGCGGCGAGAAAACCGGTCACATCTCCGGCACGTTCCCGGAACAGGGGGACCCCGCCACTGACTTCAGCGGCCGTGGGTCCCGCCCCGACCGTTTCGACCCTGAACTCACCCGGATCGCGGGTGATTGGCGCACTCACCGCATTCGGAATCGGTGCGGCCATGAATTCCTGGGTCGCGACCTGGTTGAACTGGAGATCAACCGAGCAGAGAATTCGGTGTCCTCCTCCGACCGTGCCGGATTCATGCGCGAAAAAGGCGATCGCCTCGAACCTGCTCGTCCCGATTGCCGGAACACCGAGCGCCATCGCCAGCCCCCGTGTTGCCGAGACCGCAATCCTGGTGCCGGTAAAGTTCCCGGGGCCGGTACCAACCCCGACAGCGGCGAGGTCGGACCATGAAATGTGCCGGGATTCCAGAAAGTCTTCCAGCATTGGGAACAGACGCTCGGCTTGGCCTCGTTTCATGAATTCGGTCACGCAGCCGCGGGGTTCACCCTCGGAAACCAGGATTGCGGCGCAATGCTCGCGTGCGGTATCGAATGCAAGAACCGTGCGATCAGGCCGCAACCGGACAGACCTCGGTGACTTCCGGAATGTAATGCCGCAAAAGGTTCTCGATTCCCATTTTCAGGGTAATTGTGGACGAAGGACAGCCTGCGCACGCGCCCTTCATATGGAGATAGACGACGCCGCGATCGAATCCGTAAAAGGTTATGTCGCCGCCATCCTGGGCGACCGCCGGGCGCACCCTGGTGTCCAGCAATTCCTTGATCTGGGCGACGATCTCTGAATCGGGCCCGTCATCGGACCGGTGACCTGATTTTTCCGTGCCTTTCGACACCACGGCCTGCCCTGACTGGAAGTGCTCCATGATCGCACCGAGAATCGCCGGCTTTATGTGATTCCAGTCCGTTCCGTCCCGCTTGGTGACGGAAATGAAGTCGCTGCCGAAGAAAACTCTCGTCACTCCCTGCACACAAAAAATCCGGTTTGCGAGCGGAGAGTCGGACGCCGTGTCCGGGCTCGGGAAATCGAAGGTTCCACTGTCAAGTACGGTTCGGCCCGGCAAGAACTTCAAGGTGGCCGGGTTTGGCGTTGCTTCGGTCTGAATGAACATCTCTTGGCCCTCTAGGTTGGACGGAACCATAGGGTTCAGCCGCAAGACATGTCAAGCATTTAGAATAGTTCTAATTTCATATTCCGTGCATCTGGGTCGATTCACTCGCCCGAGTTCGAAGCAAGCTCATCCACCCCTCAGGCGGTCCAGCAAGTGCCGCAACAGCGATTGCGACCCTGAATCGCTGCCCGTCCCTTGCCCCGATTTCTTTCGATCCACCCGTTCAGGCGAATCCCCGGTGGGCCGGCGAAGGCGCGCGCATTCGTTCATGAAGGCGTTGTCGTCACCACGGACGATGAACGGCACCGATTTTGCGATGGCGTCAAGCAGCGGGTCGAGCCAGGCAGCGTCGGTGGTCGAAAAATTTCCGAGAACGTGCGCGGTGACGCGGCTCTTGTGGCCAGGGTGACCGATGCCGACTCTGACGCGGCGAAAATCCTTTCCCAAGTGGTCTCCGATTGAGCGTAGCCCATTGTGCCCGGCGGTTCCGCCTCCAGCCTTGACCCGGCACTTCCCCGGAGCGAGATCAATCTCGTCGTGAAACACCACGACATTGTTCGGCTCGATACGAAAGAACCTTTTCGCTTCGGAAACAGAGCGTCCCGACTCGTTCATCATCGTCTCGGGTTTGAGCAAGACGACCCGAACGCCGTCAATCCGGCCATGCGAAACCAGGCCCTGGAACTTTCGGCTCCAGGCAGGGAAGCCGAAACGGGTCGCGACGTGCTCGACGGCCATGTAGCCGACATTGTGCCGCTGCCGCGCATGCCTTCGACCAGGATTTCCGAGTCCTGCAAACAGTATCATCGATTCAGGATGGCAGACTTTCGGGCGGTTTGAAAGTTACTGCGAACCGGTCGCCGATCGCCGGTGGAAAAATCCAGCCCGACCTGCGTGCCGTCTCGGGGTCCCATGCCAGGAAGAGCGGTAGCGGGACGGCCCTCGCCTGGACGTCCGGCAACGGCCGAATCCCGGGAAACGTGATCACCGCATGACCCGGGGGTGAGCCGAAACGGCTTTGTTGTTCGTGGGGACCAATCGTACCTTGTCAGTTCACTCTGGTTCAGGCTCTGCCGACTCTTCGCCTTCGTCGAGGTCTTCGGTGACCTCCTCATCCTCATCCATTTCCGAATCGGTGGATTTCAGACCCGACGGCGCCGATATGTTGGCGATGACAAAATCCCTGTCCGTGATCATCGGCCGGGTCCCGTCCGGTAGCGTAACGCTTGAAATCGTCACGACATCCCCGATATCCAGGCCGGAAATATCAACTTCGATGGCCGAAGGTATCTTGTTCGCAGTTACCTTCAGCTCGATTTCCGGACGAACGACCGTGAGGACGCCGCCTCGGCGCAATCCGGTACACTCCTGTTCATTGGTGAAGGTCACGGGGATAAACAGATTGACGCGCGACGTGTAGTTGAGGCGCATCAGGTCGACATGGATCGGAAGGTCCTTCACGACGTCGCGCTGGACATTACGGCAGATTACCCGGGAGTCCTCATGCCCTTCCAGTTTCAGTTCGAAAAGTGTCGAAAGAACGCGTCCTTTCTTGAGCGTCTTGAACAACTCGTTGAACTTGACATTAATTGCGACCGGATCCAACCCACCGCCGTACACGACACCGGGTACGAATCCTTCCCTGCGCGCCTGGCGCGCACCGCCCTTTCCCGTTCGGCCGCGGGGAAATGCGACAAATTGCGGCAGTTCGGCCATCTGCACTCTCCAGTCTCCAACAGTCAGCGAGCCGTCCGGGATCGAGACCTGACGGAATCCGTCGCCCTATAGAAAAGATCCGTCCATTTGAAAAGCGGAATTCGGCACGATCCTGAAACAGAAGGCCGACACCGAAAGTGCGCAGCCGAGCCGCGGCGATCGGGAGCGATCGGCGTGTTCATCCGGCCGACCGAGGCAATCGGGTCTCAGTTCGCGGATGCGCGGGCCTCCCGCATGGCGGCCGGTGCAGGGGATTCCGCAAGACAATCCGGACCGGCCTGGTCGATCGACGTGATCCCGCAGAGCGCCATGGTCGTGTCCAGTTCCGTGCGGATGATCTCGAGGGCTCGGGTCACGCCACGCCCGCCCATTGCACCCAGCCCGTATACGAATGCACGGCCAATGTACGTACCGGTGGCACCGAAAGAGCACGCCTTGAGGACATCTTGACCAGACCTGATGCCACTGTCGAAATGAATTTCGCACCGGTCGCCGACGGCCGAGATGATATCCGGCAACGCACGGATCGAAGATGGCGCGCCATCGAGTTGCCGTCCTCCGTGATTGGAAACGATGATGCCATCCGCGCCTGAACGGACCGCCATTTCAGCGTCCTCGGGATCAAGAATTCCCTTCACGATCAAGGGTCCGCCCCAGCGTTCCTTGATCCAGTCGATATCGGACCAGCTCAACGACCGGTCCAGTTGTTCTGCCGACCACTGCATGAGGGACGTCATGTTCTCGACGCCCTTGGCGTGCCCGATGATGTTCCCGAACTTACGGCGGCGGGTACGGGCCAGACCCATCGCCCAGGATGGCTTGCTCGCGATATTGATCATGTTTCGTAGGGTCAGCCGTGGCGGCGCGGTCATTCCGTTTCGAACGTCGTGGTGGCGGTGGCCGATAATCGAAAGATCCATGGTGAGCAGCAGCGCCGAGCAGCCCGCGGAACGCGCCCGGTCAATCAGGCGGCCGACAAAGTCCCGGTCTTTCATCACGTAGAGTTGAAACCAGAAGGGTTCGCTGGTGTTTTCGGCAACATCCTCGATCGAACAAATGGACATGGTCGAGAGAGTGTACGGGACACCGAACCGCTCCGCTGCCTGTGCCGCCAGAATTTCACCATCGGCGTGCTGCATGCCGAGCAGGCCGACCGGAGCGAGCGCGACCGGCATGGATACGTCGCGTCCGATCATCGTTCCGGCGGTAGAGCGGTTCGAAATGTCGACCCCGACCCGCTGCCGAAAGCGGATTCGTGCAAAGTCGTCCGTGTTTTCCCGAAATGTCTGCTCGGTCCACGACCCGCTCTCGGTGTAGTCAAAAAACATTTTCGGCACACGTCGCCGGTAGAGGTCCTTCAGGTCGTCGATGCATACGATTACCGACATGGAATCCCCGTTCTTTCAGAAAAGCTGTCGTGGGTGCCGCGTTCGTCGCTCATGCTTTTCTGGCATTGTGCACGCCAAGGGCGAGTTCATCAATGAAACCGAGCACGGCATCCGGTTCGGCGCCCGCTGAAATGCGTTGCACAATTGCCGTGCCGACCACCGCGCCATCGGCAACCCGCGCCACGTCCGCTGCCGCTTCCGGCGTTCGAATACCAAATCCGACGCAGACTGGCAGCTGGCAGGCGTCCCTGATACGTGCGACTTCGGGTGCGATCAGGTCCGCATCCGCGGCACCCGCCCCGGTTATCCCGGTAATCGAGACATAGTAGATGAACCCGGATGTGTTCTGGCGCACTTTCGGGAGCCGGGCCGCGTCCGTCGTTGGCGTGGCGAACCGAATGAAATCGACACCGTGATCAAGCGCGGGGACGCATAACTCGTCATCTTCCTCGGGCGGCAGGTCCACGATGATCAGCCCGTCCACGCCCGAATTGACCGCGTCCTCGAGAAAGGCGTCAATCCCGTATGAAAGGACGGGATTGAAGTAACCCATCAGGACCAGCGGTGTTTCACTGTCCGACTCACGGAACTCGGACACCATGTTCAGCGTTCGCGCCAGTGTCATTCCCGAACCGAGCGCTCTCTGACCCGCAAGCTGGATTGTCGGGCCGTCCGCCATTGGATCGGTGAACGGAAATCCGAGTTCAATTACATCGACACCGACGCCCGGCAGGCCGCGAAGAATCTCGAGTGTTGTATCGTAGTCAGGGTCTCCAGCCATGATGTACGGAATGAACGCGGAAGTTTGTTCAGATTTAAGTCTTGAAAACCGATCCTGAATCCGTGACATTTCGGTGTTCTCCGCTTCGTTGATCGCAAGTGCGCTGAGCATACCGGAAGCGCAATGCCGAATTTCGGGATCCGGATTCCGCGCGTGGCGGACCAAGACGTCGACCGGAACCGGCTCTTCCCGTGCCCTTGCCGTCGCATCTTGTCAAGGGTAGAGGCGGCACAAGCGGCAAGAGCGGCACAACCTGCACATCCAGTGGAATGGTGCGTGTCGGCACATGTGCTGCAGGAGGCTGTTCCATGGGATTCCGTTCGGGAATCGTCGGGCTCCCGAATGTCGGGAAATCAACCCTGTTCAATGCGCTGACGCGTTCGGCGGCTGCGCAGGTGGCCAATTTCCCGTTCTGTACCATAGATCCGAATGTCGGCGAGGTCCCGGTCCCGGACCCGAGACTTACCAAAATCGCTCGCATCGCCGGCTCGAGGCAGGCGGTCCAGACGAAAATGACCCTTGTCGACATTGCCGGACTGGTTCGAGGCGCCTCACGTGGAGAAGGCCTGGGGAACAGGTTCCTCGCCAGCATCCGGGAAATGGATGCGATCATCATGGTTCTCCGGTGTTTCGAGGACGGGCAGATCGCCCATGTCGAGGGACATGTCGATCCGCTTGGAGACGCAGAAATCATCGAGACCGAGCTGTTGCTGGCCGATGTGCAATCGATCGAGCGGCGTCGCCTGGCGATTGACAAGAAAATCAAGGGGGGAGAGCCGGAAGCGCGCGCGCTCGAGTCACTGATGGCGCGCGCGGTCGAGGTCATGGAAGCCGGCCGGCCGGCCCGGGAGGTCGAGGTCATGGCGCACGAGGCCGGTCATTGGCGATCGCTTCATCTTCTGACATCCAAACCTGTCCTGTACGTTTGCAACGTCGGCGAAAACGATCTCGCTGAAAACAGCAGGCATTTCGAACTGGTTTCAAACATGGCGGCTGAAAAAAAAGCCACCTGCGTCGCAATCTCCGCGTCGATCGAAGAGGAAATCAGTCGCCTCGATCCCGAGGATGCAGACACGTTCATTGACGGACTTGGACTTGAGGAACCCGGACTCAACCGGCTCGTTCGCGCAGGATACCGTCTCCTTGACCTTGAGACATTCTTTACGACGGGCCCGAAAATGACCAGGGCCTGGACGTTCACCAGCGGGCAACCTGCCGTCGAGGCGGTGAAGGCCGTTCACAGCGACTTCAGTCGAGGATTCATTCGCGTCGAAGTCATTCCTTATGATGACTACATTGAATTCGGCGGCGAAAAGGGAGCGCGCGACGAGGGAAAAGTGCGAACCGAAGGCCGGAACTATCGCGTGGCCGACGGTGACGTGCTGCACGTTCTCTTCAACGTCTGAGCACAGTCACGTCGACCTGTGTCCGGGAGGCCGGGTCCTGTCATCGAAGCCGCGCGGCAACACGGGCAAGTCTCGTGATTTCCTCCCAGTCCCGGCCCTGCACGGCCGCCGCGGGTGCGACCCACGATCCGCCCGTGCAAATGACGTTGGGAATGGTGAGATAGGCAGCCGTGTTGTGTTCTGTCAGCCCCCCGGTCGGGCAAAAGCGCATGTCCGGGAACGGAGCGAAAAACGAACGCAACATGGCACGTCCCCCTGCCGCCTCAGAGGGGAAGAACTTGACGATGTCGACCCTGTGCTCGCGGGCCGACATGACTTCGGTCGCCGTCGAGACGCCGGGAAGGAGGGGGAGATCTGCCCGCCGGCATTCAGACAGGACGGCCGGCGAAAAGCCGGGAGAAACCCCGAAAACCGCTCCTGCGTCCACGACATCCCGCACCTGGTCAACCGAAACGATTGTTCCCGCACCAACGATCGCATCCCTGACTTCCGACATGATGCGAATTGCCTCGAGCGCTTCGGGCGACCTCAGCGTAATCTCGAGTACACGTACGCCTCCGGCCACCAGGGATTCTGCCAGATCGCGTGCCGTCGTGACGTCACGTACGGTCAGCACGGCAATGACGGGGCACAGCCGGCAAATCTCGTCAAGGGATCGGAGCCGGGAATTTGACGGGTGTGCCGCGGCCATGGATCAAAACACTCCGCCGCCGTCCCTTGCCGGGCGCACGTTCTGGCGGAACAGGTGAAACAGCGACCGGCCGCTTTCTCGATGGTCGTACTCGGGAGGGTGTGCGGGCAGACGGCTCGACACATGCGCCCGCGTGGCCGGATCGCCGAACTCGATCCTGCCTTCCCGTGCGTCGACACAAAGAATGTCACCGTCGCTGACCCTTGCGATTGGCCCACCGACAGATGCCTCCGGTGAGACATGGATTGCGGCGGGCACCTTTCCGGACGCTCCCGACATTCTGCCGTCGGTCACCAGGGCGACGCGGAATCCCCTGGACTGCAAGGACGCCAGCATGGGTGTCAAGCCGTGCAATTCGGGCATCCCGTTGGATTTAGGCCCCTGGAACCGGACAACCACGACGACATCCTGGTCGAGTTCACCTTGCCGGAAGGCCTTTTTGACGTCATCCAGATCATGAAACACGCGGGCCGGAGCCGTTATGCTGAGGCAGTCATCTGGCACCGAAGATACTTTCATGACCGCCGAGCCCAGGGAGCCGGACAGGCATTTGAGTCCGCCCATTCGAGTAAACGGGTTCAGTGCCGGCCTGAGCACATCGAGATTCAGGCTTTCTTCCGTCCGGTTGCGCCATGTCAGTTTACCTCCAATGAGCGCCGGCTCACGCGTGTACGCCTCGAGACCCGCCCCGGCGACGGTCCGGGAATCGGGGTGGAGAAGACCGGCGTCCAGGAGTTCGCCAATGACGAATCCCAGGCCGCCCGCGGCATGGAAATGGTTTATGTCCAGAAGTCCGTTAGGGTAGATGCGGCTCAACAACGGCGTGACTGACGAAATCTCGGCAAAGTCGTCCATCTCGAGCACTATCCCTGCTGCCCGCCCGATCGCCACGAGATGAATGAGAAGATTGGTGGATCCGCCGGTCGCGTTCAATCCGACGATTCCGTTGACAAATGCCTTCTCGTCAAGAACATCGCAGATTGGCGTGTGGTTGACGCCGTTCTGCGAGATCTCCAACGCGCGGCGCGCGCTCGCTTCGGTCAGGGCACGGCGCAACGGTGCGCCCGGATTGACGAAACTGGCGCCGGGAAGGTGGAGCCCCATGAACTCCATCAGCATCTGGTTGGTGTTCGCCGTTCCGTAGAAGGTGCAGGTTCCCGGGGCGTGATAGGATGCCAATTCGGCGCGGAGGAGTTTTTCCCGACCGCACTTCCCGGTCGCGTATTCTTCCCTGACTTTCGCCTTCCTGTCGTTCGGCAGGCCTGACGGCATGGGACCCGCCGGAATGAACAGCGCGGGCAAATGGCCGAACGTGGCTGCCGCGATGAGCATTCCCGGGACGATCTTGTCGCAGATGCCGAGGTAGACCGCACCGTCGAATACATTGTGGGAAAGGCCGATCGTGGCGGCAAGCGCAATGACGTCGCGCGAGAACAGCGAGAGCTCCATTCCGGGTTGTCCCTGGGTGACCCCGTCGCACATCGCGGGTACGCCCGCCGCAACCTGAGCGGTTCCCCCCATCAGGCGGACCGCGGTTCGAATGATCTCGGGATAGTCCTCGTAGGGTTTGTGCGCCGACAACATGTCGTTGTAGGCAGTAATGATCGCGAGATTTCCGGATGTGCCCTCGACTTGCATGCCCTTGTCCTCTCCGGGACTGGCTGCGAACGCGTGCGCAATATTGCCGCACGAAAGGTGAGGCGGGCGCGGTCCTGCTTCACGGGCATTCCTGACGCAGTCGAGATAGGCGGACCTGGATGTCGCGCTGCGCCCGGCAATCCGCCGCGTAACTCGTGCAATGGTGTCGTGGATTTCACTCACGTTCTTTTCCGGCCTGGGAACGGCGGCGTTTCACTATCGACTGCATGCGCGCCCGGCAACCTCGGTTGTGATTGCACGTACCGTGCGGGCTACGACGCGGCCTGAATTCCGACAGGTTGCCGGAGGCAGCACATGCCGGCGCGCCCGGCAAAAATCCCCACGCTGGCCGAAAAAGGACCAAGTCAGGAATCCGGTCAGGCGCGATCGGCTTGCCGGTCGTCCGGGAATTCTACGACGGGGCCCCAACGCCCCCGACTTCGCACGGCTCCGTAAGAGGGCGCGCAATTGCGGATTACCGTTGTTCATGTTCGCCACCGCGCCGATGGCCGAACAGGATTTCCTGTGCCTCTTTGTCCGTCCGGTCACGCGATCGAAACTCGCTTCCGACCTCTCGTCCCCGCGCAAGTGCCGGCCGGGCCGCGCAGCGATCGAGCCACGCCGAAAAATCAGGCAGGCCCGAGATGTCCTGTTCCTGTCCTTCCCACAGGCTTGCCCACGGCCAGATGGCCATGTCCGCGATTGAGAATTCGCCGCAAACGAAATTCCGTCCCCGGAGACGTCGATCCAGGACCCGGTACAGGCGGCCGGTCTCCGCGCGATAACGATCTTTCGCGTAGGGAATGTCCTGGGGAGGGTCCAGGTCGGGTGCATACCGGATAAAGTGATGTGCCTGGCCGGCCATTGGCCCCACTCCGCCCATTTGCCACATCAGCCACTGTTCCGTTTCGATGCGGTCGCGTTCGGACCTGCCGTAAAACAGACCGGTCTTGCGGGCGAGATACATGAGGATCGCGCCCGACTCGAACACCGAGACGGGACTTCCGCCGGGGCCGTCTGGATCGATGATCGCCGGCATTCGATTGTTGGGTGCAATTTTCAGGAACTCGGGGTCGAACTGATCTCCCGCTCCGATGTTCACGAACTTGACCGTGTATGGAAGATCCATCTCTTCAAGCGCAATCGAGATCTTCCAGCCGTTCGGTGTCGGCCAGTAATACAGCGTTATCGGTTCAATCATGACTCCCTGCCGGATTTCGGTTTCGTGTTTACGCAGACAGGAGCACATCCGTGCCCCGGCCAGAGACCCCGACGCAGCCGCGACCTAGCGGGCAGAGGGGGCAGGCTGGCCCGTGCGCTCGAACTCACTGCGACACCCATCCTCCGTCCATGGGAATCGTCGCACCGGTGATGTTGTGCGCAACCGGGGAACACAACCAGAGCGCAAGATCGCCAATTTCCGACGTGGTTGTCGTACGGCGAGACGGTTGCTTCTCCGCCAGCATATCGGTGATTGCGTGTGAACGATCCACTCCGAGCTCGTTGGCCCGCGCCATGATCTGCGGTTCGACGAGCGCGGTTTCCGTCCAACCGGGGCAGATGCAATTGACCGTTACGCCACCGGACTCCCGGCTTCCGGCCGATGCGTACTCGAGCGCCGCGACCTTGCTCAGGCCGACCAGTCCGAACTTCGCCGCCGTGTATGGCGCCTTGTTGATCGACGCGACCAAACCGTGGACCGAAGCGATGTTGATGACCCGCCCGAATCCTCTTTCGGCCATGGCCGGCATCGCGGCCTTCATCGTGTGAAATGCTGCCGACAGGTTGACAGCGATAATCTCGTCCCACGTGTTGCCCGGCATGCTCGACAGAGGCGCAGTCGACTGGACTCCCGCGTTGTTGACAAGGACGTCGACCGCCCTCCAGTCGAGAACCCTTGTCATCAAGGAACCGATCTCGTCAGGAATCCGAAGGTCGGCGGCAAAGAACTCGACGGAAACCGCGCCGGAATTTCGAAGTTCCTGACAAGCGCTCCCTGCGGCCTGTTCCCCTGGCAATCCGTGCAGCGCAATTCTTGATCCCGCGGCTCCGAGGGCCTTGGCTATACCGAGACCGATTCCCGTGCAACCTCCGGTGACCAGTGCTGTCCGTCCAGTCAGGTCCGTCATGGGAGATCCTTCAGCAAAATCCGTTCTTGCGGCCGCAATAGAACTTTATGCCCGAATCGAAAACAGGAAATCGTTGCACCCATCAGCGGAATCTTCGATTGCGGGCGTGTCCGGCCGGGCACGCGATTCGAGCCGAATTCAGGATGCCATTCCGTGTAGACGTGCGGCAATCTCCGGTGCCAGCGGAGCGGGAGCTCATCTGAGGCCGAAAAATCGGGTACCCGCCAAAAATTCGCGTCCTTGAGGTCGATAATTACCTGGACGGGTTTGACCGGCAGCCGACCATGCAATAGGCGGTTCAGCCAGGAACCGTCACCGGTCGGGTTGTAACGGACCGACGGCAATCGGGCAGACTTGGCTCCGGCATGGCGGTCCCGGTGTAAATTCGTGTTCACGCGGCCGGACAAGGAGGGTTGAAATCCGATGAATGGCATGCAGCAAAGAACCCGTCTGATTCACGGAGGAACCCGCCGCAGCCAGTTTGGAGAGGTCTCTGAGGCGCTGTATCTCACGCAAGGCTACAAGTATGCGAACGCCGAGCAGGCCGAAGCCAGGTTCAAGGAATGCGGCGAAGACGAGTTTACCTACTCGCGATACGGCAATCCGACCGTACGCATGTTCGAAGAGAGGATCGCGCTTCTCGAAGGCGCCGAAGATGCCTTTGCGACGGCGTCCGGGATGGCCGCGGTCAACGGGGCTCTCATGTCGTCGCTCAAGGCCGGCGATCATCTGGTTTCGTCGCGGGCGTTGTTCGGTTCATGTCGGTTCATCGTCGAGAACATCCTCCCGAAGTTCGGTGTCGACGTAACGATTGTCGATGGTACCGATGTCGAGGAATGGCGGGCGGCGATTCGGGAAGACACCAAGGTCGTTTTTTTCGAAACGATCTCGAACCCGACTCTGGAGGTCATAGACATTGCCGCGGTAGCGCAGGTCGCACACGCCAGGGGTGCGGAGGTTTTTGTCGATAACGTCTTTGCAACCCCCGTGTTTCAAGACTCATTCGGGCTCGGCGCCGATGTTCTCATCTACTCCGCGACCAAGCACATTGACGGGCAGGGCCGTTGCCTCGGCGGTGTTGTCCTGGGAACACGCACGTTCATCAGGGATACACTGGAGCCCTTTCTCAAGCACACGGGCAGTGCGCTCAGCCCGTTCAACGCCTGGGTGCTCCTGAAGGGCATGGAAACGCTGACCTTGAGATGCCACGAACAGGCAAGTTCAGCCAGTTTCCTCGCCGAGTCGCTGGCAGGCCACGAAAAACTCGTCCGAGTCATTTACCCGTTCGCCGACGATCATCCTCAAGGCGGAATTGCGAGGCGCCAGATGACCGCAGGAGGAACCGTGCTCTCGGTGGAGTTGTCCGGCGGAAAGGATGCTGCATTCAGTTTCGTCAACAACTTGAAACTCATGATTATTTCAAACAATCTTGGAGACTCGAAGAGCCTGGTCACGCATCCTGCCACGACGACTCATCAGAGATTGGGCGAAGAAAGCCGGCTGGAGTTGGGAATTACGGGAGGCCTGGTCAGGATTTCCGTCGGACTTGAAGACCCGGGTGACCTGTTGCACGACGTGCTACAGGCTCTCGAGTCAGCTTGAGAATCCGGCTGCATGGGGCGTGCAAATTGTGCGTGACGGTCCCGCGGATGCCCGGTGCCGAAAAACCGGTTCCTGTACAATCTTGATGCCTGTGCCCGGGCCGAAACCGCCAGCGCGGGCGCGAGCCGCGGGCACACGGGAACCCGGGGGCCGACTCGGTTCTCGCGGTTCTTCCGGTGCTTGGACAATTCCGGATGCAGAGGTATACATGCCGAACCCGAGGTGTGCCAATGAACGTTCATGACCTTTTGATTGAACAGGACAATCGCGGGCGGGAAACCGCCGCGCGGCCTGACGCCGAGGACGCCATGGAGGCTGTCCGGACATTGTTGCGTTGGGCGGGCGACGACCCCGACCGCGAGGGTCTGTGCGAAACTCCTGACCGCGTGGTCCGTGCGTACACGGAATGGTTTTCCGGGTACGGCAAGGATCCGGTTGAGATCCTGAGTCAGGTCTTCGAAGACGTCGGAGGATACCAGGGTCCGGTCGTGCTGAAGGGAATCAGGTTCCAGTCATATTGCGAGCACCACCTGGCGCCGATCGTCGGACTGGTACACGTCGGATACCTGCCGGACGTCCACGTTGTCGGAATATCGAAGATCGCACGCGTCGTGGATGTCTACGCACGGCGGCTTCAGATTCAGGAAAGGATGACCTCGGAAATCGCGACCGCACTCATGAAAGGCCTGCTTCCGAAAGGTGTGATCGTCGTTGTCGAAGCCGAGCATTTCTGCATGTCGACCCGCGGCGTTCACAAACCGGGCGTGACGACCGTAACGAATAGCATGCACGGAGCTTACGTGTCCGACCCGGAACTCAGGCGGGAGTTCATGATTGCGATCGGGAGGCCGTCCTCCGGAAGTGCTGAACACGCGTGAGGCGCTGCCCAGGCTGAAACGGGATTTTGCGGTGACCGGAAGTCCGGAAGATCGACGGAGCGGCCCCGTTCGTTGCGACCTGCAGAAAAAAACCGGATTTTCTCTCTTGGGTTGTCCCGTCTGCTTTCCGACGCCTTTACGCATTGATGCGGCCCATTCGATTCTTCCCGGCTCGGGCGTCTCCACGATCGGTGTTTCAAGGATATGCTGACCTGATGTTTGATTTCCGGCCGGCCGGACATGTCATAGGCCGATTGGTCCTCGGCCTCGGCCTCGTCATGTCCGTGCCAGCCGTCCTCGACTGGTACGACGGTAATGGCCACTGGCTCGTCTTCGGACAATCGGCCCTGATAACCATACTGGCAGGCAGCGCCATGACCCTTGCATGTGCAAATTCCGCGGGTTCGGGGATTTCTCTTCAGCAGGCCTTCATCATGACAACCGGTATCTGGACGATCCTGCCTCTCTTCGGGGCGCTTCCGTTCGTGCTCGGTGTGACTGGAGCCGGATTCACTGACGCTGTATTTGAGGCGATGTCCGGCCTGACGACGACCGGTGCGACCGTGTTTTACGGGTTGGAGACCCTGCCCCGGGGGATCCTGCTTTGGCGTGGCATGTTGCAGTGGTTCGGTGGCATTGGAATCATTGTCGTGGCTTTGGTGGTGTTGCCGCAACTGCGGGTCGGGGGCATGCAGATTTTTCGATCCGAAGGCGTCGACAACCTGGGCAACATCTTGCCCCGGGTCGCTGAAACGTCCCGCTCCGTGGCCTGGATTTACCTGTTGCTGACCGTCATGTGCGCAGTTTCCTACCAGTGGTCGGGACTCGGAGAATTCGATGCCGTCGTCCACGCAATGACGACCGTCGCAACGGGGGGATTTGCGAATTCCGATACGTCATTTACCAACCTGGGACCCGGACCGGAATACGTCGCAATGCTGTACATGCTGCTCGCGAGCCTTCCGTTCATTCGGTACATGCAACTGTTTCGCGGGCACGCGGGACCCTTCATCAAGGACAGCCAGTCCCATGCGTTTCTTCTGGTCGCCGTCGTCGTCGTCGCATTGTTGACCGCTTGGCAACTCGTGACGGCGCCGACAGGGAATGAGCTGGCATTCAGAAAGGCCGCATTCAATGGCATTTCGATCCTGACGGGCACTGGGTACGTCAGCGATGACTACGGTCAGTGGGGCGGATTTGCTGTGTCGATGTTCTTTCTTGTCGGTTTGATCGGAGGATGTGCGGGATCGACATCATGCTCGATAAAGATTTTCCGTTACCAACTGCTATTTTCCCTGGTCGTGACCCAAGTCCGCAGGCTGCACAGTCCGCACGGTGTCTTCGTTCCGAAATACGCGCAGCGCAAGGTCGGTGACGACGTGATTGCGTCAGTCATGGCGTTCTTCTTCCTGTTCATGTTGAGCCTGGCGGTGCTTGCCATTGCGTTGGGAATGACGGGTCTCGACATGATGACGTCGATGTCGGGTGCGGTGGCGGCGCTCGCGAACATCGGTCCGGGCCTGGGGTCCGTCATCGGGCCGACCGGGAACTACTCGAGCATCAATGATACGGCCAAATGGATCCTTGCGGCAGGAATGCTCATCGGACGGCTTGAACTGATGGTCGTTTTTGTTCTGTTTACGACCGAATTCTGGAGACGGTAAATGGCTGGTCCGACAGTGCTGAGATCGCTTGGAGCACAGGTTACCCACGCGCTCGCGGACAGGGGTGTCGACGTGGTTTTCGGAATTCCCGGCGTCCACAACATCGAGCTCTACCGGGGCATCAAGGACGCGGGAATTCGCCACGTTCTTCCGAGGCATGAGCAAGGCGCCGGTTTCATGGCCATCGGGTATGCGTGCGTCACCGGGCGTCCCGGCGTCGCCTTCGTGATTTCAGGGCCCGGACTGTGCAACACGATGACCCCGATGGGGCAAGCCTACTCGGACAGCGTTCCCATGCTTGTCCTGTCTTCCTGTCTGGATCACGACGAATGGTCCGCTGGAAGCAGGCTGCATGAAATGAAGGACCAGGAAGGGGCGGCGGCGACGGTATGCGACTGGTCGGCAACTGCCCGCGACGCGGATGGTGTGCAGGTGCTTCTTGACCGGGCTTTTGTCGAGTTTTCGACGTCACGGCCGCTTCCGAAGCAAATCCAGATTCCGATCAGCAACTTGTCTGACACTGTTGCGCCGATCCCGGAACTGGAATCCGTGCCGGGGCCGAGGGTTATTTCGTGCGGTGAAGTCGCAAACGTTGCCGAACGGATCGCACAGTCGGCGCGTCCGCTTTTCATCTTCGGTGGAGGTGCGCGTGGCGCGCCGGCCGCTGCCCAACGGGTCATCGAGAGAAGCGGGGCAGCCTTCTTCTGCACATATGCGGCAAAGGGAATCATCGGAAGCCACCACGTTCTCGGCTTTGGTTCCGCGCTGCCCCGCGCCGAGAGTCGGGCCGTGCTCGCCGAGGCCGACCTCGTCGTCGTTGTTGGATCCCGCCTGAGCGAGACTGATCTCTGGAGAGAAGAGCTCGGCCATCGATGCGAAATGGTTCGGGTCGACCTTGATCTCGCCGCGCTCACGGACAAGCATGGGGCGCAGGTCGCCCTCCTTGGCGATGCGGTACGTTTTCTCGAAGACCTGGCGGACGCGTTGCCAGCCGAAGGTCGACCCTCCGGCTGGGACCCTGAACGCATCCGGAAGAGACGGTCGGAGTTCCGTGCGTCAGCGGACCTGGAACGTCCCGGAATTGCCCGGGTCGCCGACGCACTGATCAATGCGGTGGGCGATGAGACCGTGATTTTTTCGGACATGACGCAATTCGCCTATGTCGCCAAGGAAACCGCGCGCCTGGACGTCCCGAACAGGTGGTTTCACCCGTCGGGATTCGGAACCCTGGGGTTTGCCCTTCCCGCGGCAATCGGTGCGAGCGTTGCTCCGGGGCACAGGAACGTTGTTGCCGTTGCGGGCGATTACGGATTTCAGTTCACGCTGCAGGAGCTTGCAACGGCCAAGGACTTGGGTATCGGACTGCCCGTCCTGATCTGGGACAATCAGGCATTGAAGGAAATCGAGGAATGCATGACAGCGGCCCAGATTGAACCGATTGCGGTCGCCGCGCCGGGACCAGACCTTGAACTCCTGGCGCGAGCCTATCAGGCCGGGTATGTGCGCCCGTCGAGCTTGACCGAGTTTCGGAGAGAGCTAGCGGACGGGTTCTACCGAGATCGTCCGACCGTGATTCACCTGACGCCCGCGATTTCGGTACCGTGACCGGTCTCAGGACCAAAATCCGACTTTGCCTCTGCGTGCGAACAACTGGCTCCCTGTACGCTTCGGTCGCCGACGGCGGCGGACCCGGATTCGTTCCCGGTGATCGGGATCAGATTGACCGGCTGCCTGGCATAAAATAACTGGACCGTGGCCCCGACCGCTGTGAGTATTGCCGCATGTCCGAGAAATTGAGTGCGCCAACGTGTTTCCAGGACATCATGTTCCGGCTGCTGGACTTCTGGTCAGGCGAGGGCTGCGCGGTGCTTCAACCCTATGACATGGAAGTCGGAGCCGGAACATTTCACCCGGCCACTGCGCTTCGTGCGTTGGGACCCAGGCCTTGGGCGGCCGTGTATGTCCAGCCGAGTCGCCGGCCATCGGACGGACGGTACGGGGAAAACCCGAACCGGGTTCAGCGACACCACCAGCTTCAGGTATTGATCAAGCCGTCGCCCCCGGACTTCCAGGAAGATTATCTGCGTTCGCTTGAAGCAATCGGGATCAAGTCGGACCTGCACGATTTACGTTTTGTCGAGGACGACTGGGAGAGCCCGACCCTGGGCGCCTGGGGACTTGGCTGGGAAGTCTGGTGCGACGGGATGGAAATCAGTCAATTCACCTACTTTCAGCAGACGGGAGGACATGACTGCAAGCCGGTATCGGGCGAAATCACCTATGGCCTCGAGCGGCTTGCGATGTTCGTCCTGGATGTGAATCACATCATGGACATGCCGTACAACGACCCTGCGTCCAGGACCCCGCTGACGTACGGCGACGTGTTCAGGCAGGACGAGGAGGAGTTCTCGCACTGGAACTTCGAAATTGCCGATACCGGCATGTTGCTCAGGCATTTCGAAGACGCGGAAGCGGAATGCCGCCGCATTGTTGCGTCGCTTGCGACCGGATCCGGGTCCGAGCGAAGTGTGCCACTGGCGCTTCCGGCCTACGATCAATGCATCAAGGCGTCGCATCTCTTCAACCTGCTCGATGCCCGGGGCGTGATTTCGGTCACCGAACGGCAAGCGTACATCGGCCGGGTCCGGGCACTCGCCAGACTCTGTTCGGACGAATTCCTGAAAACGGCGGCAGGTGCCGAATGACCGTGAATGGAAAGTACCTGGTTGTCGGGCTTGCGGCGTGCTGTGTCGTCGCGGGAGGCGGTTTGATATATACACAGAATTACGCTTATTATCAGAGTGTTACGGTTAACAGTTCGATTGATTTGGGGGGCAAAGACGGCCGCAGTCGGTCGATGATTTCAACTGACATCCGCATGACAAGTCTTGCCGACGGAGTTCCGGAACCGGTTACAGTCTCAGGTTTTTCCGGGATCGACGCCAGGACCAGCCCGCTCAAGTTCAGGGGATGCTTCGTCATCGGGCATTCACTCGAGCAGCTGAAACAAAGGTATGCACAAGCCGAACACGCGGTTCCCTTGCGCCCGCCCTCCTGGTTCGACTGTTTCGACGTCGAACAGTTGACGGAAGATCTGGCGAAGGGCAACGCGGTCGCCTTCCTTGGCGAACGGGAAATAGTTCCCGGTGTCGACCGGCTCGTGGCGGTCTATCCCGATCGGCGTGCATTTGCATGGCACCAGTTCAATCAGGAAGCCCAGGAGTAATTGATGCCCGAACTGCTCCTCGAACTGATGTCGGAGGAAATTCCTGCACGTTTGCAAAGCAGGGCCTCTGCCGATCTCGAGCGGCTCGTTACGGCAGGACTCGAGGAGGCCGGGCTGCCGTTTTCCGGCGCGCGCTCGTATTCGACGCCGCGGCGTCTCTGCCTTGTCGTAGCGGGTCTGTCCGCTGCGTCACCTGCGACCCGTGAGGAGCGAAGAGGACCAAGGGTGGACGCGCCCGAACGCGCAATCGAGGGGTTCCTGCGCTCGACCGGACTCGAAAAGGAAGCCCTCGAAGTCCGGGAAGACCGGCGCAAGGGGGCAAAGAAAAAGGGCGAATTCGTCGAGACGTACTATGCGGTGATCGAAAGGCCGGGAACAGCCGCTACCGAAATCGTTCCGGGCGTTGTTCGTTCGGTCATGGAAGATTTTCCGTGGCCGAAGTCCATGAGGTGGGGGAACGGATCGTTCCGTTGGATTCGGCCGCTTCGCTCTATGCTGTGTGTCCTGTCGGAGGGTGGCGGGGAGAGGGACCGTTTGGGTTCCCCGGAAGCGAACGTGGTCCGGTTTTCGGTTGCTGGCGTGCGGGCCGGGAACCGTACCTCGGGACATCGGTTCATGTCTCCCGCGGCCATTTCGGTTTCGTCATTCGCGGACTACAGGGACAAGTTGCGGCAGGCAAAGGTCGTGCTGGATCCGGAAGATAGGCAGGCGATGATTCTCCGCGGCGCGGAAAGGCTTGTCGGTGACAGGGGTTGGGAACTCGTTCACGATTCTGGACTCCTCGCGGAGATATCCGGGCTCGTTGAATGGCCCGTTGTCCTGGCTGGCGCCATTGATCCAGAATTTCTCGATTTGCCCCCGGAAGTCCTTCGGGTCTCAATGCGGGAACACCAGAAGTTCCTCTCGGCCCGGGATCCTGACAACGGCCGAATCGTGGGTTTCGTCACCGTGGCTAATACCGAAACGCTGGATGATGGCGCAAAGGTCCTTGCGGGGAATCGGAGGGTCCTTTCGGCCCGGCTGTCCGATGCCAAGTTCTTTTGGGACCAAGACCTCCGCCATGCCCGGGACGGGATGATCTCATGGATCGAGGGTCTTGCAAACGTTACCTTTTTCACGGACCTCGGAACCCAGGCCGATCGGGTGAACCGGTTGGCCGATTGGGCCGGGGAACTCTCTTCCGTTACCGGCGCGAGCCCGGATTCAGCTGACGCCGCAGCGCGAGTCGCGAAGGCTGACCTGCTCTCCAGCATGGTGCAGGAATTCCCCGAGTTGCAGGGAACCATGGGCCGCCACTACGCCGCGGCTGCGGGATTTGACAGAGACGTCGCGCGGGCGTGCGAGGAACACTATGCGCCGAAAGGACCCAATGACCGGGTTCCCGACGCGCCGGTCTCCGTCGCGCTCGCGCTCGCCGACCGTTTGGATGTCCTGACAGGATTCTGGAGAATCGGCGAGAAGCCGACGGGTTCCCGGGACCCTTATGGTCTCAGACGGGCAGCGCTGGGCGTGATCAGGTTGGTACTCGACAACGAACTCAGGCTGCCGCTTTTCGCGCAATTCGAGTCGCGACTGTCCTCGGACGATGCGGACAACCTGCTCGGGTTCATTCACGACCGGTTCAAGGGCCATGTCAGGGATTCGGGGGTGGCAGGGGACCTCGTCGATGCGTGCCTGGAACTGCCGGGGCACGACGACCTGGTCTTGCTGGCCCGAAGAGCCAGGTCACTTGCCGATTTCCTGAAGACCAGTGACGGGGAAAACCTCTTGCAGGGATTCCGCAGGACCAACAACATCCTGATCGCGGAAGAACGCAAGGACGGAGTTTCGTACGAGCTGGCGCCTGATCCGGCGTTGGCGCGGGAGGAAGCGGAACGATCGCTGTTTGCGGCCTTGGGAACCGCCGAAACTGCCATCGCGGCGGCGTTGAACAGCGAAGACTTCGTGCTTTCCATGACCGAAATGTCAAGACTGAGGGTGCCGGTGGATGCTTTTTTTGACACTGTTCTGGTCAACGTGGACAATTCTCTCCTGCGTCGCAATCGACTGTGCCTGATGAACCGGATCCGCGAAGTCATGTGCAGGGTTGCAGATTTTTCGAGACTCGGCCAATGAACCGGTTCGGCGACGGTATCCGTGCGAACCGCGCTGTTGTCGCAGCCGGTTTCGCATGAGCGTGGGACGGTCTTCGTTGTTCAACTCCGGATCAATCAGGGCGCTGTCGGCGGCGGCGACCTTGCCCGCGGAGGAATTCGGGCAAAAGGCCCATACGATCAACCGGCTTCACCGCGCCGGATTACCGGTGCCCGAGGGGTTCGCATTGTCGGTCGCGGCGGTTCGGGAAATCGCGGCCACAGGTATTCCGGACGATTGGGATCTGACGTTGTTGGTCAAGCCGGGCCGGCCGGCGGCGATCCGCTCAAGTCCGGTGTCACGCTCGTGGGGCGGTCCCGAAACCCTGATCAACATCGGAATGAACAGCGACATCCTGGAGGACCTTTCCCGCAGCCTGGGCGAACTCATGGCCGCGACGGTGTTTTGCCACTCCGTGCAGGAGTATGCCGTCAGCGTGATGTGCCAGGATGTCGAAGCGTTCAGGGGAATTGCCGGGGACCGCGCGAACGCTTCGGCGCAACCGGATCAATTGATCGCATCGTGCCTTGAGGCTTACCGTTTCCTGGTCGGCGAAGAGTTCCCCGAGGAACCGGTGGAGCAGCTCCGCAACGGCCTGAAATCAATGGTCGCAGCTTGGGACGGGACTTCGGCCCGAATACTCAGGTCAGCTCGCGGCGCGCCTCCGGACGCAGGATTGGGACTGATCGTGCAAGACATGACGCCGGAATTTGGGTCGGAACGGCAAGGGTTGGTGCAGTTCCTGTCGCCGTTGTCCGGCGAGCCGGGCGTTTTCGGGAGATTTCGACCTGAACAGTCAGGGAAAGCCGGACGTTCACCTGTTTCGCACGATCACGATCCGGTCGACGGCCACCTGGCGTCAACATTTGACGTCTTTCTGCCCGCCATCGGGGACATGTTGAGCACATACGGCTCAATCGCGCGACGGGTATTTCGCGATGAGATGAGGTTGGACTTTCTTTCTGACGGTGAGACGGCCTGGATTTTGGATGCGGTCCCCGCGGAACTTTCGACACGTGCGAAACTGGCCTCCGCCGTAAGGCTCGTCGACGACGGCTTGATCTCGAAGGAGGATGCGCTCTTCTCGGTCGATCCGCTGAATCTGAATGATGTCATGCTGGCCCAACTCGACCCGCGGGGTCGGCCGGATGTGGTTGCAACCGGCGTGGCCGCGAGTCCAGGCGCTGCGACCGGGAGAATCGTCTTCAGCGCGATGGCCGCGCAGGCGATGAAGTCTCGCGAACAGGAATGCGTCCTCGTCCGCGTCGAGACCTCGCCCGAAGATGTTCGAGGCATGTATTCGGCTCGCGCAATCCTGACCGAGAAGGGCGGCATGACGAGCCATGCCGCCGTTGTGGCGCGGGGCTTGGGCGTTCCATGCGTAACGGGTGCGACGGCCATCCGCGTCGACGCCCGGGAACGGACGGTCACGATTCCGGACGGCAGGGTTCTCCGTGAGGGAGACATCATGACAGTTGACGGTACCGGGGGCAGGGTGGTCGCAGGCGCGCCCGGGCTTGTCGAACCTGACCTAGGTGGGGCGTTCGGCGTGTTCATGTCGTGGGCTGATGATGCCCGGACCCTGGGCGTGCGGGCCAACTCGGACACGGCACTGGAGGCTGGCCTGGCGCGGGAAATCGGGGTTGACGGAATCGGACTTGTACGAACTGAGCACATGGTTATCGAGCCTGGACGGCTAACGTTGATGCGCGAACTGATACTCGCGCCAACCCCGGCTGACCGGCAGGTGGCGCTGGAACGGCTGCTGCCACAGCAGCGTGCGGACTTTGTCGAGATTTTCAGAATTATGCAGGGCATGCCGGTTTGCATTCGCCTTCTGGACCCACCGCTTCACGAGTTCCTGCCGACGTCTCGCGGCGCAATCGAGCGATTGGCAGAAGCGATGGCGCTGCCCGTGTCACGGGTCACGGAGAGAATCGACGATCTTGCGGAGTTCAATCCGATGCTCGGATTGCGTGGGGTCCGGCTCGGAATGACCGTGCCGGAGGTGTATGACATGCAGGCGAGGGCGATATTCGAGGCCGCGGTGGTTGTCCGTCGCGAAGACGACACGGTCATTGCTCCCGAAGTCATGGTGCCGTTGGTTTCGACGACCAAGGAAGTCGAAATTGTAAAGTCTCGTGTCGACGCGGTTGCAGCAGCGGTTCGGGGTGAGAATGATCTCGACTTCGATTATTCGCTTGGCGTCATGGTCGAGACCCCGCGCGCCGCGTTCCGGGCAGGAAAGATCTCGGAAGTTGCCGAGTTCCTCAGTTTTGGCACCAACGATCTCACTCAAATGGTTTTCGGCCTCAGTCGAGATGACGCCGGCCGTTTCATGCGCGAGTACGTCCAACTGGGAATCTACGAGGAAGACCCGTTTCAGACCCTGGACCCTGAGGGCGTTGGGGAAATGCTCCATTTGGCGGCGGAACGCGGTCGTTCCGCGAGACCGGAGCTGGTTCTCGGACTGTGCGGCGAACATGGCGGCGACCCGAGATCGATCGCGTTTTGCCATCAAGCAGGTTTCGACTATGTATCGTGCTCACCGTACCGCGCGCCCGTCGCGCGCCTGGCCGCTGCCCAGGAAGCGCTGCGGTGCGCGGCAAGGACGTATCACTCCGGGAGCGTGGCGACGTGTCGTCCGTCGGCATGACGACCGGTTGACCGCGTCTGTGCCCGGAGTCGGGGAACGGACCTGATCCACTTTTGTTGAGCCTGCGGAAGACATGATTCTCCATGGCACGGGAAAGCCTTTCCGGCGGAAATGCGCCTCTTCGGTTGCGGCTGCAACTTTTCGGTTGTTTTGACCCTCTGCGCGAATGTATTTTAACAGCCGTTGCGCGGATCTTGGTCAAAGCGGCCAACTTCAGCAGGGAGGGAGTATGCTGAGACGGCCAGGCATGGTTGGTTGCTGCGTCCTGATTTGCGTAGTCGGCGGAGTGGCTTCTGCACAACCGTCCCGGCATCTCGGTTTGTCACCACCTGCACGGGCGGGTGCGCCTGAAGTCGTTGCGTATTCGCAGGGCGTTGTCATTCCCGGATTACCTGCAA
Source organism: Paracoccaceae bacterium (assembly GCA_965242975.1). Lineage (GTDB taxonomy): Bacteria > Pseudomonadota > Alphaproteobacteria > Rhodobacterales > Rhodobacteraceae > JAPPHA01. The sequence continues at coordinate 439,349 of CBDETS010000007.1, forward strand.
TCTGGAAATTCTTCTTTCGAAACCAGAGTGGCGGAGGCGGCGTTTCAGGTGACGGCAGCGTTCGGACGCCTGAAGGCAGATCGGGTCTGCAAGGATGGCAGGGACCTGTCGTCCCGGCAACGCGCGCTTTTTCGCCTGCCGGAATTGCGGCAGTGATTCCCGATTCGGCCCTGCGCGAGGACGCGATTGGGGCGCAGCCGGCGTCGGCGAATCCGATCGCGACGGTGGGTGTGATTCCTCGAGGTCGTGATTTGGATCCCGACGCAAGTTCGCCGGAGGAGAACTCGGCTTCAGCAACGTCAGTCGCCAGGGTCGACTTGAACTTGCCCAGGCCCCGTCCAGGAAAAATTCGGAAGTTCCGATCAAGTGAAGACCTCAAGGTCCTGCTCGAGATTGCGAAACGCTTGCCGGATGCGAGTTCCATCGCGGATCACGATGAATGGAATTGCTTGACCGAAGCGATTTACTTCGAGGCGCGCGGCGAGTCGGTGAGAGGTCAGGTAGCGGTTGCCGAGGTCATTCTCAATCGCAGGGATTCACCCGAGTTTCCCGGGACCATTTGCGATGTGCTGGAACAGGGCGTCCAAAAGCGGGGGCAATGCCAGTTCTCCTATAACTGCGATGGACTGCACGAGATCTTTCACGAGAAGGAGGCCCACAGAATGGCGGCCGTGATCGCGCGCAGGATGCTCGACGGGTTCGAGACAAACCTGACTAACGGAGCCCTGTATTATCACTCGGTCTCCGTTCGCCCTGCATGGGCCAAGAAACTGACCAGAACTGCACGAATCGGAGATCACTACTTTTTCAATCGGCAAGACGCCTGACCCCGGTTGATTCTGCCGCTTTCTTTGATCCCGGTAGCACGGGCTGGCAAGGGTCCCCGGGCTGACGGCGGAGGTTACTGCGGCCGATTGTTCGAGCCGGCAACAGTTCGAAACCATCCACCGGGCATTGACCGATGAATCCTTGCGCGCAGTGTCTATTGCTCAGGGGTGTCATTTTCAGATGATCAAGCGTCCGAACCCGAAAGAGTACGACACGAACGACGCCGTGTTCGAGCGTCGTGGTCTCCGTCGTGACAGATTGATCCTCCGTGACCACCTTCGCCACGTTGATGTCGGAGCCTTCGAGTCGGAGAAGGGAAAAACTCAGCGTGTTCTCTTCAATGTCGTCGTGACCCTCGAGGACGGAACGTTCGATGCCGACGACGATGTCGATCGTGTCCTGTCCTACGACATGATTGTCGAAGCCATCGAGGAAGTTCTGACCGACCGTCGATCAGATCTTCTGGAAACCGTCGCCGAACGGGTTGTTGCCGTGCTGTTTCGGGACGCCCGGGTGACGGGTGCAGATGTTCGAATTGAGAAACTCGATCGGGTTCCGGGGGCGCTTGGCGTTGAAATCACACGCAGTCGCGGCCCTGACGCGGATCGTGCGACACCAGATTGCGGCTGGTCGTTTCCTGCCGTCCCGACAGTCACTTTCTTTTCGAACAGCGTACTGTTTTCCGAGTGCCTCCCGGAATGGAACGACGCGATGGGTACGGCGGAGTCCGCTTCGATCATTTGTGTTGATTGCCGGCGGGACAACGTTCCCGTCCCGGGTGACCCGGATGCAAAGTACCGGATTGAACTCCTGTCGATCGACCAGAATGCCTGGTACCTGGCTTCGTGCGATGACGCGTTCGGTGTCGTGACGACCCTGACCGAATTGAAGGCGCGATCTGGCGAAAACCGGATCTCGGTTTGGGCTCCGACGCGGATTCTTCTTGGAGCTGGCAACAGTGCGGAACCTCTGAAAGGCGGGAAACCATTGGCGCAGGAACTCGCGATCTGGCTGACCAGAGCCGTCGGTGCGCGGCTTGTTGCCTGCGGTTGCACGGAAGACCAGTTTGGGACACGGGGCGTTGACGAGAGTGGTGTACAGATTGAATTTGCTTCGACACCCGATGATCTGTCACGCCACTTTTCACGTTTCCAGTCCGATTACGGGGCGGATTGCGTTCGGTGATGGGCCAGGATCGGGAATTTGGCCGCCTCGGATCAAGCGTCCGTCGTGATCGAGCCTTCGGTGTGATCTGCGACGCGATGACGGTGTTGGCGGTACCTTGCCCGCACCAACGAGGCCGCGACTTATGACCAGAGTCAGGTTCCGCCCGATCGTCCGGACCGACCGTGCCCGGCCGGGGTCAGCACCTTCGCTTGCTGGCGGCCCCTTGTGGTTCGAATTCTGCGAACGACTGGCGCGCGGCGAACCCCCGGAGATCGTGAAGTGGAGCGACATCGACGCGGAGGTCTTTGACACGCTTGTCAGGCCTCGAACCCCGGTCCTGGGTCTCGCGTTGACCCAGCCGCACGTCGTGGGAGTTCTGAACGTGACCCCCGACAGTTTCTCCGACGGCGGGCGCCACTTCGACCGTGATGTCGCGGCACGGCAGGCCATGAGCATTTTTCGGGACGGTGCATCGATACTTGACATTGGAGGCGAGTCGACCCGCCCGGGAGCCGCAACCATAGATCCTTCGGTCGAATCCGGACGGGTCATACCCGTGATCGAGCAGTTACGGGATTCCGGCTGCAGCGGTCCCGTTTCGATCGACACCCGGAAGTCCGAGGTGGCTGCGGAGGCCGTTTCGGCCGGTGCCGACATGCTGAACGACGTTTCTGCGCTGGAGTTTGATCCCCGGACTCTCGAAGTTGCATCGCGGGAGCGGATTCCCGTATGCCTCATGCACGCGCAGGGGGTCCCGGAGACCATGCAGGACCGTCCTGTCTATTGTGACGTGCTGCTCGATGTCTATGATTACCTCGAGGCAAGGGTTGACGCCTGCGTTGCGGCTGGACTTTCGCGGGACCGGTTGATCGTCGATCCCGGCATCGGGTTCGGAAAAACGGCCGAGCACAATCTCGAGCTTGTCAGGGGGATTTCGCTGTTCCACGGACTGGGATGCCCGGTCATGGTCGGGGTATCCAGAAAAGGGTTTATCGGAACGATCGGCGGGGAGAACGACGCGCTTCGCCGCTTTCCCGGGTCGATTGCCGTCGGACTGGAAGTTCTCCGACAGGGTGTGCAATTTATCCGGGTCCATGATATCGCGCAGACTCGGCAGGCAATCGCACTTTGGCGTGCGATGTTGTGAGAGGGAGCTGAATGGTTCGCAAGTTCTTTGGTACGGACGGTGTCAGGGGTGAGGCCAACACCCATCCCATGACCGCGGAAATGGCGCTCCGACTGGGTGCGGCTGCCGGGCTGGTTCTGAAACGCGACGTCAGTACCCGACGGGTTGTCATCGGCAAGGACACCAGGAACTCCAGCTACATGTTCGAGAGCGCCTTGACGGCGGGATTCGCGTCGACCGGGATGGATGTCCTGCTGCTCGGACCGGTCCCGACGCCCGCTGTCGGCATGTTGACAAGATCAATGCGTGCCGACGCTGGCGTGATGATTTCGGCGTCCCACAACGCGTACAAGGACAACGGAATCAAGTTCTTCGGGCGCGAAGGCTACAAGCTCCGCGACGAAACCGAAAGCAGGATCGAGGCGGTCCTTGAGCGGGGTTCCGATCTTGCCCCGCCGGAGAAGATCGGAAAGGCCCGCCGGATCGACGACGGACTCGGCCGATACATGGAGTTCTCCAAGACGACGTTTCGCAGCAAGCGGCAACTGGACGGACTTCGGGTTGTGATCGATTGCGCAAATGGTGCGGCCTACCGCGCGGCTCCGGAGGTTCTGTGGGAGCTCGGAGCCGATGTCGTACCTATTGGAGTTTCGCCAAACGGGTACAACATCAACGAGAACTGCGGGTCGACCTTCCCAGGCACGGCGGCGGCGGCCGTCAACGAACGGCGGGCCGATGTCGCGATCTGTCTCGACGGAGATGCCGACCGCGTGATCATTGTCGACGAGAAGGGCCGTGTTATCGGTGGTGACCAGATCATGGCGCTGATCGCCAAGACCTGGATGGACGAAGGCAACTTGTCACGAAATTCGATCGTGGCATCCGTGATGTCAAACATGGGGATGGAGCGTTACCTCTCAGGGCTTGGGCTTTCGGTCATCAGGTGCGACGTCGGCGACCGTTACGTCGTCGAAACCATGCGTCGGGAGGGATGCAATCTGGGGGGCGAGCAGTCGGGACATATTGTCATGACCGACTACATGACGACCGGTGACGGGCTGACAGCGGGATTGCAGGTTCTCAGCGTCATGGTGGAGTCGGGACGGGCAGCAAGTGAGTTGTTCAGCAGGTTCGAACCTGTTCCGCAACTCTTGCAGAATGTCCGTTGCAGCAGGGGACATGACCCTTTGACAACGGAAAGCGTGAAGTCCGCCGTTCAGGCCGGAAGGGAGGCACTCGGATCATCCGGTCGGCTGGTCATCCGCAAGTCCGGCACGGAAGCCCTGGTCCGGGTCATGGGTGAATGCGACAATCCGGATCTGCTGGATTCCGTTGTGTCGGACGTCGCCGCGGCCGTTGCGAAGGTGGCTTGAGCCGCAGGTCGACTCATGGCCCGGACGGCAGTCTGTCCCTGCTGCTGAAAAAGAGGCCCAACAGGATCAGCGCCAGTGCGACCAGGAATTGCGGCGGCAGGGATTCATCAAGAAAGACCGTTCCGAAAAACACGGCCCAGACCGGAACCTGGTAGTTGACCAGGCTCAAGTAGGACGCGCCGGCGTCCCTGATGACTTGCAGGAGAATCAATGTTCCGAGCGCGGTCGATCCGAACCCGAGGAACGCGACTCCGAACAGCGCGGGAACGCCTGGCCAGGCCGTCGGCAGTCCTTCGATCCACAGGGCTGCGGGAATCAGGGCAATCGAGCCGACCAGCAGATTGACTGCCCCGAATGCCAGACGCGGTACATCGGGCCGTCTCGCGATCAGGATCGACCCGGCGGCATATCCGAACGCCGCACTCAAACAGGCAAACCGTGCAAGTATTTCGATGGCGCTGGACGTCGTACCCGTGATCGTGCCGAGGCCGAACAGTACGCAGACCCCCGAAAAACCAACCAGGATCCCGATTGTTTTCATTGGCGCCAGGCGGTCGTTTCGGGTCAGGAAGTGCGCCATTGGCAGGATCATCAGTGGAATCGTCGCCATCGTGAGACCTGCAAACCCCGACGTCACGTGAATCTGTCCCCAGTTCAGGAGCAGCCAGGGCAAGGCAAGCGAAGTCAGGCCAATCCCGAGGCAGTATGGCCACAAGATCTCGTTTTTCCCAGTTGTAAGGAACCGGATCTCCTGGCCTCGAATGAAGGAGAAGGCTACGAGTACGGCGGCGCCCAGTGACACGCGCGCGGCCGCAATCGTTACCGGTCCGAAGCCGGTCAGCGCCAGTTCCACACACGGGAACGAACCACCCCACATCAGACCGAGTGCGAACACCATCAACAGGGATCGGCTTCTTCGTCGCATGGTCGGCAGCTCTTGATCTGGGTAGAACGCCGGTCATGGGTAGGCGACGCTGTCAGGCCGGATGCAAGTAACCAAATTACGGTCGCATTGCTACAGGACTCTGGACGGCTTCTGCGAGAAATTCCCCTCGTCGACGATGTTCCGGCAGTTTCGACCGAAAGGCCTTTCGCCACACGCCGCATGGTCATCAGCGCCGAAACACGTCATGCGGGAACGGAATGAATTCAAAGGCAATTCATCGACCCATTGCCTCTCTGAGGGCCGCCTCCACTTTGCTCATGTCACTGATTTCGCAGTAGTGCCACGCACCGAACTCACGGCTCGCATTGACTGCGCGGACCCAGCGATGTGCTGCCTGGGACTTTATTTCTTTCAAGGGATCGTACCCCTTTGTCTCAAGGATAAGGTGACATTGATCCTTGCCGGCCAACCTGACGATGAAGTCGGGTACGTATTCATGATGCTCGCCATTATGCAGATACAGAATTGCGAAGCCGAGGCCGGTGTTCTTGACAAATGAGTGCACCAGATCGCTCGTATCCAACCTATAGGCAGCATTCTGTTCCCATTTCGCGGTATCGGGAACGACGGCATTCACGTGACTCTTGATGACCGGATAGGGTTCGCGTCTCGTCTCGAAGTCGACCTCGGTTGTCGAACCTGGTTCCCTTACGGATTCGATACGAGGCAGCTCAACCTCTTCTCCAAATCCTTCGTCCGGCTGGATGGCGGCCACCAGACGTTCGACGAGCCAACCGTACCAGGGCGAGAGGAATGCATCGATGTCAAGCGCCGGGTCGACGGGTTGAACTTTTTCGTCAATGTATCGGGCGACGGCAGTTGCGAGTTGGGGAAACAGGACATGTGCAGGCACTTCGCAACCTGGTTGATCGGTGAGGTGTCGCGTCATGTCACGTGCCATTTCGAACACAAGATGCTGGAAGCGTTGGCCTTCCCGAAAAGGGTTTAGGTCTACTCTTTCCAAACGCCCCGGCCCCACGAGGGTCGGTCGCCCCGTATTGCTGGGAAGCCCAGCCTTCATTTCCACTTCGGGCGGAATCTGCGTCGGGTCGAGAGAGAGTGGCGCAATGCTGTCCCAATCCACCTTTACGCGATGGCGGATACTCTGTGCATACCCCTCGACACGGGGAAACCGGATTTCCAGATCTGCCTTTTCGGGAACCGCCCGGATCCGCCAGGTTTTCGGAGGGCGGGGCGAGCCGCTGATTGGCGGATTTTCCTTGAATGGTATGATTTCGAACGGAACCCCCAGGATCTTCGCGACTTCCTCACCCAGCTTGCCGTCTTCCCCCACCGCATAGCTTGAACGTCGCAGACCCCTGCCGACGACCTGTTCGCAAAGAAGCTGGGACATGAACGGACGCAATCCGATGATATGGGTGACGGTATTGCAGTCCCATCCTTCGGTCAGCATCCCGACACTGACAATGCAACGCACATCCCGCCCGGGAGGATGCAAAGGCCGTTCGAGCTTTCGTGCCAGTGCCTCGAACCCATCCGGAAAAAGCGGCCGGTCCTGTCCGTCCCTGGGCCAGTCGGTCTTGCCGACCGTATCCAGCGTCAAGCGCATCCAGCGGTCTTCGTCGGATTTCGCCTGCCCGCTGTCGGATTCGCGCACGACCTTGGAGTCGACGCGGATGGTGTTCATCGCTCCGTTCATGTTGCGCAGCCCATCGAGATGAGCAGCCGGAATGCCAACCGGCGCCTTGTCCTCGCCAAGCCATTCGTAGACCACCTTGGCGAGCGGGGTATTGTTGCACACAACGATAAACACCGGCGGACGGCTGTCGCCCTCACGTTCCTTCCATTTCAAGCGCAACGCATCCCAAAGACCTCCAAGCATGGCCACCGGCACATGAGCATATTTCAAAACCGCCGCTGGCTTTACCCTGGCGCGCCGGCCGCCGCGCTCGGCGGGCGTCAGCTTTGGGAGAATCCAGCGCCAGATGTTGAAATATCCCGGCACGGCGTTGCCGCTGGTATCCCGAACCGCGAGTTGAGGGACCTTGACCAAACCCGACTCAATGGCATCGATTAGCCCGAATTCGCTGACGACCCACGGGAACGGCCGGTTGGCGTCCTGTCCGACCCGCCCCAGATAGTAAGGCGTTGCCGAAAGATCGATGCACTGGTTTATTCCGCGATGCTTGTGGATCCGGTCGAGGCCGTCGATCCAGACCGTCGCCTCTCGGTAGTACTCCTTGCCCTCGTTTTCTTCGCCGAACAGATCCTCCTCGCCTTCGTCAGGCGCCTCGCCTCGAATGCGGTAGGCGTGGTGTGCCTCATCGTTCATAACGAGAATATTGCCCTTGGCACCGATCTCGCGGCCGAGGATGCGTTCGATGAGCTTCGCATCGCTCTCGACGTGGCGAACCGATTCGACGGAAACCGACTTGAGATTGCCTTGTTTGTCCCGCTGTTCGTCGAGCACCGTGAACAGGCCGGTTGCCTGCTGAAGGTCAAGATCGCTGAGGGTAAGATAGCGCATCCCGCGCACCGTTGTCGACTTCGGACCGATACGAATGGATTCCTTTGTCCGGATTTTCTTTCCAGCTCGCAGTACTTTCGCCGACTGGCCAGCCACTTGGATCGTCCTTGGCTCGAACACATGCCAGTTTGTGACCAGGACATGTCCCCCCGCGAGTTGCGCCATGAGGTGCGAAGGGACAAGATCGCGCGTGCGATAGAGGCTTGCTTCGCCGCCCTGAGGTTTGAGCTCTTCGAGACGGTTGCGAATCGTCACGTTCGGGCAGACCACGAGCACGACATCCGAATAGCGCGCGTTGCCACGATCGATCACCTTGTTGAGGATGCTCCAGGCCGCGAGCATGCCCATGACCGTTGTCTTTCCGGTGCCGGTTGCCATCTTGCAGGCATAGCGGCGGAATGCCCGCATTCCGGCCGCTTTCGAATCCTCGCCCGGCTCATCGAAGGGTACGTCGATGCCCTGAAAGAAGTCTGCACGTGCCTCATTCAGGAAGATAACGGTTTCCGCGGCCTCGACCTGAGCGAAGAACAACCGGTGCCGGCGACCCTTTCGCTGCCAGTAACGCATGAGCCATGGTTGTCCGGGTCACGCCCCCTTCGCCTTTGAGCGCCAGAGGCCGCCACTCCGCGAGCCTGGCGCGGATGCGGTTGACCAGCTTCAATTCGATTGTTGTCCCTGCGTGCTCCTGGTTTTCCGACACCGCGCGGCCGGGCGGTCGATAGAAATACATGGCAGGCCGTCGGCCGGCGCGGCGCGTCGGCGGATCGTGTTCGGAGATGCTCCAGTATTCCGCCGGTTCCGTGAAGGGCGAATTGTGGATCGGTTCAGGAACCTCGCGTGCGTTCACGGCTCGACCCCGAATGCCCGGCAGATCGCGTCGAGCTTCGCGACGACTTCGGGGTGAATTTCCCCAGGGAGCATCGCCTGCGCGATCTCGTGATAGCGGGTGTAAGGAAGATCGGTGATTCCAGCCGCATTGAGCAACGGAGGGAGAAGACGGGTGCGTGCTTTCGTTGAGTTCAAGAACTCATGATCACCGAGCGGCTCTCTTGCGACCGCCGGTGGGAACTCATTGTTCCAGTATGCGCGCATGTCCTCGATATGCGGCCCCGCGGCGGCGATGCCGACCTTCGTCGTGACGAACCGTACGAGCGAATCCGGATGCAGCAGGTAACTCTCGATTTCGTAGCGTCGCCAGCGCAGCCGCTGCAATCCGGTGCCAGTAATCTCGGTGTCCTGCATGCCAGTATGCGCGTCGCCGTCGACAAGTTCGAGGCCGGGCAGGTCGATGCGCACCAGTTGCAGGGCGTTGAAATGATCGCGAGCCCGGACTCCGGCGTTGTCGACCCCACCATCCCGCGTCTGAAAGACTGTCGGCTTCCACATTACCTCGGTCGTCAGCAGCGACTCGGCTCGATGACCCAATCGTGTCGCCCATGCACGCAATATGGCAACGTCGGTATAGTCCTCGACGTAGAGAATGCCGCCCACGGATTGAGCCTGCACGATGTCGGCGTTGCTCAAGACGCGAAGCGACGACATCAACCGGTTTCGTTCCGCGTTGTCAGCGATCGCTTTCGGTTCGTCGAGCATTACGTACAACTCGCGCGGTTCAACGGCGTTGATGACAACCTCGGAGTGCGTTGCAAGGACGAGTTGCGATCCTTGCCGGGCAGCCACCGTCTTCAACTCGTGGTAGATCGCGTCCTGAAGATTGATGTGCAGGTGGGCGTTCGGTTCGTCCAACAGAAGAATGGAACCCGGCCGCGTATTAAGAAACGAAAACAGCATGAGGACCTGCTGGAATCCGCTGCCGGCGCTTGCGATGTCGAGGGCAGGGCACGCCTCACCGTCTGCATCTGCCACTCTGTACTCCGCGCGGATGTGCGGGCCACCGGTGTCGGGAGGAAGAAGGATGTACCCGAAGAGCTTTACCATGGACGCCTGGAGTGCATCCCACGCGGATTCGTCGAGGCTTGCTTCCGCAAGCAGATTGCGCAAGACCTCTCCAGGCCGCCCAAGTCCCAATAGCTGTTCGATCTTCGGCGGCTGGAACACCGGTTCATCGATTCCCATGCCCGTCATCGGCGGAACGAACACGACGCCGAGATCGAGTTCGCGCAGCGTCTCCGTTGGCGCGTCCGCCCTCGGCCTGACATAGATTTGTTCGGTGCTGTCGGCTTTGAATTCCATCGTCACGGACCAGCCGTCGCGATGGCCGATCTCGACCTCGACCGTGTTACGGGCGCTGTAGAGCCGGTCAATCCAAAGCAGGTCGAAGCTTCGCAGCGGAACCGAAGTAAACGACTGCCGCGCGATCGGCGCGTAGGTATACCCGGTTCTCGGATTGAAGTCGTTGAGTTCGCGCCAGCGCCGAAGCGCCAGAGACCACGACGCGATTGCCTGAAGAACCGTGGTCTTCCCGGTGTTGTTCGGACCGGCCAGTACGACGTGCCCGGGCAGCCTGAGCGTTACCTCGCTGAAGCGCTTGAAGCCTTTAATGCGCACCGTCTGGATCACGTCTCCGCCTCGGACAGGGGCTTGACCACCATCAGTTCGTTACCCCGGTCGTCGATCGCCTTGACTGCAACTTTCCGATGCTCACCGGCCGAAAACGGAGCGCTCACCGTTCCCGAGAGATGCGTCCACACGCTGTCCTCGAACTCGCCACGCAACGAACGCTTGAGTCCTTCCCAGGCCGATGTGCGCGGAAAGAACGCCTGGCAGACGTGGAAACAGAGACCGTTGTAGTCCGTGTCAAGGAACCAGGCGGGTATGTCCCTCCCCTCTCGATGATCGGAGCTCATGTCAACCGGATCAAACACATCAAGGCCGAGGAGCGCGACCCGATATTCTCCTTCATCGGCTTGTTCGATCTGCACGTCAGGCAATCCGCAGACCGCGAATATCTGGCTCGACCTCATGTTCTTGAGCAGATCTCCCATCACAAGGTCCATGCTTGCCTGCACCCAGGCTGCCGGAAAGCCCGTCGTTTGCTCGCAGTTCTCTATCAGCCTTCTGGCGTCGGGCTGGATGGCGAATCCAATTACGTATAGTTCGCCATAGTTTTTCGCATAGGCCTCGCGTGCCGCCTCAAATACCAGGGTTTCCGAAACGGCACCGTTCTCCGGTCCGAACACGATCGCCGCCGATCGCTCTTCATCGCCCGCTATCGACGCCTCGGCGGACAAGTTCATGGTGCGCGCCGGCCGGCGGATCTTCGACAGCGGTACGCGCTGTCCGCCGCCGACATGCAGAACCGGAGAGCGGCGCAACACGTCGATCATGCGCTCGACATGATCGGCATGATTTTCGACGGAGGCACTGTCGCCCGAATCCTCGTTACCGTCGCCCTCCCAGTCCACCGGGGTCGGGATCGTCGCCTCGACGCAGAAAGAGCCACTGATCCGCGTCACGTTTCCGTCCGTCTCGGGGCGGTCGACCAATACCTCCTCCTTGGCCGGCTCGTCGTTGGCTATCGATTCAAGCGTAATGTGCGGTACGATGCCACCGATCTCCTCGCCCTTCCTGTTTTGTTTGCGGCTGTATTTGAAACCGCCTGCGGGACCTCTGTCTGAATCGTTGAGCCGATGGTAGTCGAAGGTGGCGGTCAGCAGCCGCTGCCGGGCCAACGCGAGCGGTACCCGGGAGGTATCGCAGGTGATCCAGCGCCGTCCCCACTTTTCCGCGCACCAAGTGGTTGTCCCGGACCCGCAGGTGGGATCGAACACGAGATCACCCGGGTCAGAAGTCATGAGCAGGCAACGTTCGACAACCTTGGCGTTCGTCTGAACGACGTACATTTTTCTTTCAGTATATGTGCCGGTCGTTGTATCGGTCCAGATGTTGCCCCGTTCCTTGTACGGAAAGTCGGAAGCGAAGCGACGGTACTGAATGCTGTTGGCCGCAACGTGGATCCGGTCCGCATTAGCCAGGCGTTCCAGCCCTTCCGGATAGTTCGCCTTCCAGTGAGAATTGGCACCCGGCTTGTAGGACTTTCCTTCGAACTCGAACGGTTTCGGTTCCCGAACCGCGCCTTGGGATTGCAAGTCACCAGTAGAATAAAGTTGAGCACCTTCAGGTATCGTCGTTTCCATCCGCTTTTCCGCCGCCGTCACGCCTCGAAAACTCCCTTTTCGGCATTAAAATCCACTCCGCATTACCTCGGCCAAGAACGACTGGCTGCTCTTCGAACAGCTTTCGTACCTTCAACCGCTCCGGATCGCGCGCGTACCACAGCAGGAAGTCGCCGAACGTTGCCAGTGTCCTGGTCTGGAACCCCGAGGTGGTCTGGAAGCTGATCTGGGAGACAAAGCACTCCGGACCGAACACCTCGTCCATCACCTCGCGAACGTGGTGCAGGTTGGTGTCCGACATCTGCACGAAAATGCTGCCGGAAGGATGCAGTAGGTCTCTCGCCTGAAGCAGGCGGTCGCGCAGATAAGTCAGGAATGAGTGTATGCCGAGTTCCCACGTGTCCCGGTAGGCCTGGACCATCTCCGGCTCGCGCACCATGTCATTGTCGGCACCGTGGGTGACGTCGCGCTTGCGCACGAAGGGCTGGAAATTGGAGCCGAATTTTACTGCATAGGGAGGGTCCATGTAGATCGTCTGAACCTGCCCGCCGAGCCCCTCGTAATGGAGCAGCGAGTTCATCACGACGAGCGAGTCGCCCAGGACCAGCCGGTTTACCTGTCAATAGGCATCGAGAATTGACCCACCATCGGCGTCCAAAATTGACCCACCTTTTCCCGCCTTCCTTTCCCGGTAGCCTTTTGTCGTCGGACATTGGCGGGAGGGTGCGTGATGGCGGGAAGAGGACGACGGGAGCTTCGGGATCTGGCGGACGCGGTTCGATTGCGGCCACTTGAAGAGGTGGCGCCGTTCCTGGGTTATGTCCGGGATCCGACCGACCAGTCGCGCTGGCCTCAGGATGCCTGTATCCCTTTGCACGCTTTTCCTTGCTCGTTCGGCTCATCAATCCGTCTCCGCTCGTGGCATACCGGTTGCTCGTTGGAAACAGACCCGCTTCACCCAAATCTCCGTTACTGCCAGCCGGTGCGTACGTTCGGTCTGGTTTCGGTTGAAACGGTCAAGCAGTCCGGCTCAATCCGGTTTGCCTCACGACATCCTGTAACCGAGTCCGTTCCACAAGTCACATGGTACCGTGCGCAAAGAATTTTGTGCAATACCCCACGATTGCGACACAAGCGAGTCATACTTGATTCTCGCCATGCGAATTGCTCGTCGGGTCTGCCTCACTCTTCGCGCAGAGCCTGTTCTGCGTCGTTTGATCGCAGAATGGCGTTCCCGAAGTTTTTGCGACAAGTGAACCGCTACCCCTGGGTTTCTAAGCGAACACTATCATTGGGCGCCGGGTTTTGCGGCGCATGGTCGTGCATGGTCGGCCGTCGTCAAAACCAATGAGCATGTACGGGAGTGGAATCCGATCTGTTTGTGCGATCGTCTGAATTGGCGAAGCAAATCGCGCACGTGCCGCGAGTGAAAATCGCAAGTGTCCCCGATAGCATTCCACAGTCCGACGGCGGTTCTTCAGGAGGCTTGAAAGAGTTTGCGTTGTTGTTCTTCGAGAGGGCGAGTTCAGTGGGGTCGAAGCCGGGACTGAAGGGAGGAAGGAAATGAAGTGTACGCTGGGTTCCTCGATCATGTTGCGATCGTGCGGACCCTCGTAGCCGGTCAGATCGTCCACGACGACAAGAGCACCGGGAAGATGTTGGGGAACGAGGCCCTCTTCGACATGGATCTCGAAAGCGTTGCGATCGATCGGGCCCGTGAGGACCAAGGTGCGTTCGCACCCTTTCTGGTAAATCCTTTGGCACAGGTCGAGGTTTTCAAGTCGTCGGATTCGGGAGGTTTCCCAAAGGTTTCATTTCCGGTACGAATCCCCATGGTCCCGGAGTCTCCGGATTTCAGGCAATGTGACTGGCCCTAAATCCTGACTTGACACCATCATAAAAATCTATATAACTAGTATTATGGTTATAAAAAGAAATTCGGAAACAACATCCCCGATCACGGTCGAGGAAGCTGCTCAGGGATTCGCCGCATGCGGCGCAGAACCAAGGCTTGCCGTTCTGCGCCTGCTGGTTCGTGCCGGTGATGAGGGATTGACCGTCGGCCAAATTCAGGGCCGCACCGGGTTTCCGGCTTCCACGCTCGCCCATCACCTTCGATTCCTCGCTGCAGGCGGACTGGTCGAACAGGAACGCCGGGGCCGTTCGGTAGTCAACCGCGCTGCCTACCGGCAGATCGAGTCCCTTGCCGCCTACCTGCTCGATGAATGCTGCGCCGATGTGCATCCGTCGCCGCGAGCGCAGGCTGCTCGCACGGCCCTCAGGAGTGTAACGACATGACAGAGCTGGCACTTCGCGGTCTTGGAACTCTTCGCACGGGAGTTCGGGGATTGACGACGCCATGGTTGCTTGTTCTTGCCATCCCGCTCGTCGTGGCCGTCCTGGATCAGGCTCAGTTCGGCAACGTCGTGACCATCGCGTTCAACGCTTTGGTCGGGACGCTGCCCTTCATCGCGTGTGCAGTCGTGCTGATCGCCAGCCTCAAGGCGACAGGCGCTGCCGCACTTGTCGCACGCGCCTTCGAGGGCCGGGAAACCCGCATGATCGTGTTGGCGGCGCTGCTCGGCGGTCTTGCTCCCTTCTGTTCGTGTGAAGTCATTCCCTTCATCGCCGCCCTGCTCGCAGTGGGGGTGCCGCTCTCGGCGATCATGGCGTTCTGGTTGTCGTCTCCGCTTATCGACCCTCCGACCGTACTCATTACTGCTGGTGCACTCGGTTGGGAATTCGCGGCAAGCAAGGCTGCGGCGGCGGTCGCGCTTGGACTGTTCGGCGGATTCGGCGTTCGCCTTCTGGCCTGGCACCAGGCATTTGATGCGCCGTTGCGTGAACACGTCGGTGGCGGCTGCTGCGACAGCCGGATCACCGATGGCGGCACGCTCTGGCGCTTCTGGCGTGAGGCGCACCGTAGAACAGCATTCCGGTCGGAGCTGTTCGCGAATGCGCTGTTTCTCGTCAAGTGGCTGGCTCTTGCCTATCTGGTCGAGGCGTTGCTCATCACATATGTGCCGGCCGACCTGATCGCAGGGCTCGTCGGTGGGGAAGGGTTGGGGCCGATCGCGATGGGTGCCCTGGTCGGCGCGCCGGCCTACCTGAACGGCTACGCTGCACCGGCCCTCGTTTCCGGCCTCATGGAGCAGGGGATGAGCGCGGGCGCAGCAATGGCGTTCATGGTGGCCGGCTCCGTGAGCAGCATTCCTGCCATGGTTGCCGTGTGGTCGTTGGTCCGCTGGCACGTATTCGCTGCCTATGTGGTCTTCGGGATCGTCGGCGCCGTCATCAGTGGTGCCTTGTTCGGAGCGATCATCGGATAGACACTCCGTCTCGGGCACTATGCCGATGAACGTGTCGTCCCGGACAAACAGCCGCTTGATCTCGCTAATGGCGGCTCAAGTCTTGCGATCGTTCATGACGTGCTCCTTGCTTCGCGCGAAGGGGTCAATCAATCTCAGCCATGACCAATCCGGCCGTCAATTCCCTTTTGCGGACAATCCTGTACACGACCCGGGCTGATCGGTTTCGGGGCGTTCAGGTTCGCATCGGCAAAGTATAATGCCGCAACCGCGGTACCGAAAACACAGGTGTCCCCGACGCAAAATGCGCGTTTCGCGGCCACGTTTCGTCGGTGGTGAAATTCCGAGGCTTTTTTCCGGAACCCGGAGATACGTACCGGCAGCCGGATGTGTATGGGTACAAGGTCGACGTGCTGCGTTGACTTCGATCCGGTCCCATGACGGTCGAGGTCGCCCGAAGACAAGGTTACGATCTTGCGGAGAACATTCCGATGCTGCCGCAGGATGTTCCACTCGGCCGTGTTGCCACCATGGAGTACGTGCCGGCCTGCCGCGGCGAAGACTCTGCGACCGAATTCCCGAGGGTCCTCGACAAAGCCTGCGAGCTTCGAAATCCGTCTTTGATCAAACTCGCCGGAAACACCTGCAATGGTTGAACCCGGCGCAAGCCGAGCCATTTGCGAAACCCATGCAGGAATCAGGATCGGCTGCCTCAATCTGCATAGCGGCTATGCAATGTTGTGCGTTGTTGACCGTGACATCCGAACCTAAGTCTTGGGTACGAAAGGGTTCGGATTCATGAAGTTTGCCGGCCCTCGATGAAAAGGAAAGGAGTAAATCATGATTGCAGACATGGTCCGCAAGACAGCGACAATCGGACATTTCGACGTCCGTCCTGTCGGGTGGCTTCGTGCGCAACTTGCTTCCGTTGCCCGCGCATGGCGTTGGTACAGGAGCTTCAAACATACCCATGACGATTTGAGTCGGCTCTCCGACCGGGACCTCGACGACCTGGGAATCACGCGGGCTGACATCGCACGAATTGCCAGGGAAGTAGCTGACGGAGTGAACTGAAATGACGAGTGCAAGTGCCAGACTTGACGCCGAAGCGTTCACCGGGTTTGGAGGCACGGCCCGAACGGCGGCTGCGCAAACCGGGACGGGCTTCAGGTCGTACCTGAAACGGGCTTTCCTTCGTTACGCGACAGGTCGAGTTGCCTACGCGTTGTCGCAAATGACGGACGAGCAGTTGGCGGCTGTCGGAATCAAGCGGTCGCAAATCCCGCGATACGCATCGGAAGTCGTGTCCGGTGAATGAGGTGATCGCACCCACGGGAGTTCAGTTTACGGACCCGAACTCTGCCGCCATTGCGCGCGTGTCAGCCCGACGCGTTCGCGTGTTCACATCGGGCAAGGGGCCGGACCCATCGGACGGCCCCTTGCCGTCATGACTGAGTTCTTTTTCAGTTCTTTTCCTGGTCGACGAGCCGCCCCGCCGAAATCCATGGCATCATGGCCCGCAGGCGTTCTCCCACCTGTTCGATTTCGTGGGCATCGTTGTTTCGGCGCGTACTCTTGAAGAACGGCTGCCCCACGGCATTCTCGAGCATGAAGCCGCGGACGAACGCGCCGGACTGGATTTCGTCCAGAATGTCTTTCATCCGCTTCTTTGTCTCGTCATAGGGCAGCACTTTCGGTCCCGAGACATATTCTCCGTATTCGGCCGTATTGGAGATCGAGTAGTTCATGTTGGCGATCCCACCTTCGTAGATCAGGTCGACAATCAGCTTTACCTCGTGGAGACATTCGAAATAGGCCATTTCTGGTGCGTAGCCCGCTTCAACAAGAGTTTCGAACCCCATTCGAATCAGTTCGACTAGCCCTCCGCAGAGGACAGCCTGCTCACCAAACAGGTCGGTTTCGCACTCTTCCCGAAAGTTCGTTTCGATAATGCCGGAACGGCCGCCACCGATCGCGGAACAATAGGAGAGGCCTGTTTCCAGCGCGCGTCCCGTGGCGTCGTTGTCGACTGCGACGAGGCAGGGGACTCCTCCTCCCTTGAGGTACTCACCGCGAACCGTGTGGCCAGGTCCTTTCGGTGCCATCATGATGACGTCAAGAGTTGGCTTGGGCTCGATCAACCCGAAATGAATATTGAGGCCATGGGCAAAGGCAATTGCCGCACCATCCCTGATATTGGCGTGAACGAGATTTCGGTAGGTCTCTGCCTGCAATTCGTCGGGCATCGCGAACATCATCAGGTCGCACCATGCCGCGGCATCGGAGATGTTCCTGACGGCCAGGCCTTCGGATTCCGCTTTCCGTGCCGAACTGGATCCTTCTCTCAGGGCGATGCAGACGTTGCGAGCTCCCGAGTCACGGAGATTCAACGCATGGGCGTGTCCCTGTGAACCATAACCGAGAATTGCAACTTTCATGTCCTTGATCAGATTCACGTCGCAGTCTGTGTCGTAGTAAACACGCATTGGGAATGTCCTCGTTTCAATTCAGGTCGATATCGTCAGGTACCGCCGTTTTTCCTGACGACGGAATCGACACGGAGTACCCAATCCATGCGCAAATATGACTTTATTTTATCCATTTGAAGGCCAGTTGTGGCAAAATTCCGGAACGGCACAGCTTCAATGTCGCAAAACAGGTCCGGGCATTGAGTGATTCCGCGGCCTTGATGCAGTATTCAGCTCTTTCCGATGGTTGCCCTTGGGGAACGCCGCGGGTCCCGCACCGCGGGATCCTCCGTGTGGTACATCAGAATCCATGTGCACGTAACGGACATTGGGTCGGACCGGTCAGATGACCCGCCCGAGACCAGCACGCATCAGCGGCCTTCTCAGGGCGGCAGTCCGGCGCAGGGTCCTGAGCGCATTCAGGCGTAGGGTACCGATGGCCGGGTTCCCGGCAATCGCGGCGCGGTTGAGCAGTTCAACAGCGGCGACCCGCGCCAGAATGTCGGGCCAACGGCGCCGGCTGAACTGGCCGAGTACGGTTTCTGAACCAGGGTCCTGGTTGCTCGACGTGACGATGTCGAACAGGGTCTGGATGTCTGCCAGAGACATGTTCAACCCCTGAGCACCGATTGGCGGAACGACATGGGCCGCCTCGGCCAGAATGACAGTTCTCTGGCCGGTCAGGCGGTGGGCCAGCTGTCCGGCGACCGGCCAGCACGACGGCGATCCTGCAACCTCCAGGTTGCCAAGGACGCCGCAACTTCGTGCGGTCAGCTCCCGGTTGAAATCCGATTGAGGCAAACGGGACAGCCGTTCGACTTCACGGGCCGTATCCACCCAGATCAGCGCCGACCTGAACCGTCCGGGTTCGCTGGCCATGGGGACCAGGGTCATTGGCCCGCCGGATCGGTAGATCTCGAATGACTCCGACCCGTGCGGCTGGTCGTGGAATACCGAACCGGCGAGCGCCATTTGACCGTAACCCCAGGTTTCGACACCAATTCCGGCGGCGTTTCTGACATGTGATTGACGACCATCGGCGCCTATCAGCAGACAACACGAAATCGCCGAACCGTCCGTCAGATCCACGACGACGTCCCGTGATCTCGGGAATACCTGCCGGGTCCGCGTGCCGGGTTTCAGCAGGACGTTTGGCAGTTCGGAAAGGCGGTCGACAAAGGCTTGGCGAACAATCCTGTTCGCTATGTTCCACCCGAAAGACCTGTCCGAGATTTCGGCGGAATCGAACCGTACCTCGTAGCGGACTTCGTTCCCTGGACGCCCGGCGTCCAGAATGGTGAGAACCCGCAACGCCGCCGCGCTTTCAGAAACACGACTCCAGACCTCCGCCTTTTCAAGGGTTGAGCGGGCAGGTTGAAGAAAGGCGGTTGTGCGGTTGTCGCGGGGAAACGTCTCCACGTGTTCAGGTGAAGCGTCGGCGCTTGAACAAACGACATCAAAACCTGCCGAACCAAATGTCGCGGCGGCCGTCAGCCCTGCAATTCCACCGCCGCTGATGAAGATATCTGTCGTGATTCGATCGGACCGCATACGCGTTTGTATTGCGGATTCGGATCAGGAAACAATCGAATCCGGCCGTTGCGCGTGTCGACCGCGCCCCGGGACATCGCTGTCATCAGAGACGCGACACAAAGCCACCAAGGTGGAAGTTCACCGGACTTGTCGGCACCTATGCGTCCATCGCCGACACAAACCGCTCGAACAGGTAGAAACTGTCCGTTGGACCCGGGCTGGCTTCAGGGTGGTACTGCACCGAAAACACCGGCCTGTCGCGCATTCGGAGGCCACAGTTCGACCCGTCGAAAAGGGAAACATGAGTCTCCAGTATACCGTCTGGCAGCGACTGCGAATCGATGGCGAAACCGTGATTCATCGAAGTGATTTCGACTTTCCCGGTTTCGAGATCCTTGACCGGGTGGTTCGCACCGTGGTGACCGTGGTTCATCTTGACGGTTTTTGCGCCAAGGGCGAGACCGATCATTTGGTGGCCAAGACAGATTCCGAAAATGGGCATTGTGGTCTTTTCGAGGATTTCCCGGATCATCGGCACTGCATACTCTCCGGTGGCGGCGGGGTCGCCCGGCCCGTTTGACAAAAAGAGCCCTTGCGGGTCTCGTCTGAGGATATCATCAGCGGAAGACTGCGCCGGCAAGACGGTCACGTCGCATCCCGCATCGGCAATGCACCGCAGAATGTTCCGCTTGGCCCCGTAATCAATCGCAACAACACGCTTGCCCTCGTCGGTGTTCAGCCTGTGATAACCATTTGGCCATGCCCAGCGCGACTCGTTCCACCTGTAGGCCTGGAGGCACGTCACGTCCCGCGCGAGATCCCGGCCTTCTAGCCCCGTGAAGTCCTTCGCCTGCGCGAGTTGATCCAGGATGTTGAAATTGCCGTCCGGGTCGTGGCAAATGTTGGCGTGGGGTGCACCGAGATGCCTGATCGCACGGGTCAGTCGACGTGTGTCAATCCCTCCGATTCCGACGCATCCACGTCCCTCGAGCCATCTGGAAATGGACTGCTGAGACCTCCAGTTGGACGGTTCGGCCGGATTCCATCTCACGATCATGGCTCGTGCGACCGGTTCGCCGGCCTCGTTGTCGTCATCGTTGGTTCCGGTAATTCCGATGTGGGGAAAGGTAAACGTAACCGCCTGTTCCGCGTACGATGGGTCCGTCATGATCTCCTGGTAGCCCGTCATTGCGGTATTGAAGCAAAGTTCAGCCGTTACCGAACCGGTTGCACCGAACCCGTGGCCCAGGAAGTAGGTCCCGTCGGAAAGAACGATACTGGCCGTCGGCTTGTCCGATGTTTGGGTCATCATGGCACTGAAAGACATAGCAATCTCCGGTCGTTCGATCGGTCGCACTCGCCAATAGGTGGCGCATGCCGGGACCGTCGGTCCGATGCGGGAAACAGTCGTAATTGATCGATGGCAACGGGGTCAACCATATGTGGTGGATCCGGCGGTCTCGGCCTTTCGGGTAGTTGAATTGATGACTTCCGCTTCGTATTATGGCGATCTGTCAATGGAAACGCCGAAACCATGCGAGACAAAATCAAGGCCGCACTGACACAAGCAATCAAGAATCGCGATCAGATCAGGGTTTCGACCCTTCGTTTGATATCAGCGGCGATCAAGGACAGGGACATTGGGGCACGAGGCGAAGGTAACGACACGGGCGTGTCGCACAAAGAAATCCTCTCGATCCTGGACAAGATGATCAGGCAGAGAAACGAGAGCGTCAAGGCATACGAAGAAGCTGGACGGCTGGAACTCGCTGACCGGGAACGGTCGGAAATTGAAGTCATCCAGGAATTCTTGCCAAGGCAGTTGACCGAGGAAGAAGTCAATCAGGCGATCCATGCGGCAATCGAAGCGGCCGGGGCCTCGAGTATTCGCGACATGGGCCGGGTCATGGGTCAACTGAAGACTCAGTACACGGGGCAAATGGATTTCGGCAGGGTCGGACCAGTTGTGCGAAACCTGCTGGGCTGAACCGGCCGGAATTTTGCACGGCCCGTGGAGAAGCAATGGAGTAGTTTCTTCAATGGGGTCGGGGATTCACCCTGGCGTATGGTCGTTTCACTCCCGGCGAGTGCGCGAACCGTTTCGGCGTCGCAGAATGTGGTTCAAACTGATCGAATGCTGCCATAAGGGCGAAAGTCGCATGATTCAGTTGCTTGACCAGAGCCTTTCGGTAGATGCCTGAAGGCGGGCTGCCTGTGGATTCAGGTCCCGCGGGCGCCGAGATGATCTTGTCCGTGACCCAGATGTCTGACTTCCAATTCGCCCCAGTGCTCTATCAGGTACTCGGCGACAAGTCGGCGGTGGCAATGGTGCGGTTGATTTTCGCTGCAAAGCAGACAGCCATTGTTTATGATATCCTTTGAAAGAACGGATTCGATCTGCCGCTTCTTCATGAGGTCGATAAATCTGGTTTCATAGATGTCCCAACTGATTCGTCCTTGACGAAAGTTACTCAACAACTCTTTCGTTGGTGCGAGGATCGGCTCGTGGATATAGTCGATGTCGCAAAGTTCCTGCGCGAACCAGGCTAGATCGTCTCTTTTTGCGAACCCGGAAAGTTGCGATGCGTTGTTGAGCCTCACGTCCACGATGCGTTCGACACCCGATTGACGGAGAAGTTCGAAGAACTGCTGTGCGGATTTCTTGGTGAAGCCTATGGTCAAAATCTTCATTGGTCTTTCCGGAAGGTTACGTCAGGAATATGGGCGTTGGTGTGGCCAACTCGGTCGGTCTGAAACGCGATCGCTTCCGAAATACGGTCATCGCGTGATCTGAAAAAGTCTTCTTTGCGCAGATGTTTGAATTTAGCAAGCAGCCGATTCATTGTATCCATATGCGGTTCAAGCCGTCCGTCCGGCAAAATATGGATGACATCGACCTCGCTCATCTTGTCGAGTTCGTGCCCGATGAGAAGCGTCCGGTGGCAGTGCAGTGGTTCCTTCTCTGAGCACATCATTGCGACGTGGTACTCCCCTGCGCCGCGCACGAGCCTTTTCAGACCATTGTGAAAGCCAGATGTGCGCGCAAGACGATCGTAACGGATTCGGCGGCGTTCATAACAGGACGGGTCGTCCGACCTCCCACCTAATTCACTGCCGAGGTAGACATACTTTATGCCTGAATTCAAAAGGCTTTCCGCAAGTTGCTCGCGATTGAACTGCGGGCAGACACGGCTGTAGGGAGAAGAGCGCACATCCGCGAGCGCAGTTACGTAGTGCATGGCCAAGAGTTGGAGAAACATTGCCAGAGTATGGTTGGAGTGACCAATCGTGAGAATCGAAACTCTATTTCTGCTCATGATGCTACCGCCCATCCGATTCTACAATCGCCGCAATCAATTTGTAAATGGCATCTCCGTATGGCTCTCCGAGACTGATAGTTAGTGTCCGCCAGAAAACCCCCTCTTTTCGGCGACGGCGGGCCACGATTTTCAACGGAACAGGATGCCGCGACGCGGCATTTCGCCATGCTTCGGGATGTTGACGCGTCCCGGACGGCAGGTTTTCTGCCCACCGGACCGAATTTCGCGGCCTTCGCCACCATCAGCCGATAGGGAGCCGTTCCCGCTCCGGGCGGGCCACGAATGAACCGGTGTTTCGGGGAGCGCCGTCAGGCGGCGCGTCGCCGTCGTGCCTTTCGACGCAGCAGAAGACCGATGCGGTGGATGTTGAAGGCAACCACTGAGAGCGCCACAACGCGGGCAAAACCGTCAGCCCCGTACGCCAGGACACGGTCGAGACCGCGGTGCTCCAGGTTGTTGATCGCCGATTCCACCGCCGGATGCTGGCGACGCATCGCCGCGAACTCCTCGCCCTGTTCGCGCTCTCGCTCCGCCGTGTTGAGGTAGCCCTTCTTCGGCAGCACGTTGTGATCGAGCAGCTCGTCAAGGCGGACACGGTTTTCGGGGCTGTGAAAGCCGCGGTCGAAGCTCACCGCACGGAGATCGGGAAACCGCGCCTGGGCAGCCTCAACCATCGGGACCGCGTAGTCCACGTCGCTGCCTTCCCACATGATCTTGTGATGCAGGACGAAACCGTGCCGGTCTTCCAGGATGCAGACCGGAACGCCCAACTCCACCGGACATCCCGCCTTGCCCTTCGCGATCCAGCGCGTGTGCGGCTCGAAGATCGAGAACACCTTCTCGTCCTGAGGGATGGTCTCGCCCTTGAGAAGACGGCGGTCGATCTGGTCAATCTGACGCTTCGCATGGGCGATATAGCCTTCGATCTCCACGATCTTCCAGGCTTTCACCCCATGCGCGGCCAGAACCGAAAGGCTGGCCTCCGCACGCACGACAAGATCAAGGCAGCGCCCGAGATATGCCTCCACATGCTCCGGACGCGCCCGCCGCGTTGCCCGCACCTTGTGGAACAACCGCCGCACCAGCCGCGTCAGGTGCTTCCATTGGCGCCAGCCACGAACACCGCTCTTCGCCGCCGCACGGCCCACCGCACGGATCAGGCAGCGCATCGCGTCCCACAGGAGACTGACATCCGTCGGATAGTGGACGTCGGTCTCGACCACGAAGGTGTCACAGCGCCCGACCAAGGGCGCGCCAGGCTTTTTTCTCGCGACCGCATGGCCGCTCTCCACAACCAGATCATTGACCGCAACAAGCAGTTCGGGGCGCAGAAGGCTCACGTTGTCCACCAGCCTCTGGTAGCCGTAGCGGTAATCGTCCCAGACATCCGCATGGCCAAGGAAGCGGCGCAACGTCTTGTGCTCGTTCACCAGCTCGTGGAGACGGTCGAAATCGCAGCCCAGCCCCTGCTTGATCACCCCCATCACGAGGATCCGCCACATCTCCATGCCCGGCCGCCCGACCTTCCTGTCGATGCCGGGAAGGATGTGCTCGTCCAGGAGTGCGAACAGCCGGGCGCGGAACTGCTCGTCGGCGTAGAGATGCTGCAGTCCCAGCAGCAGGGCCGGGATGTCGTCCCTGGACTTGAGGTCGAGTTCGATGTCTTCGATGTGAACTTCGCCGAGTGTCATCTGCGGATTGCGTACCTGTCTCATCATTGCCTCGCGAAGAAGTGTGCATATCGGCCCGAATTGGGCCTCAAGGGGCTGAAAACGGCTTTTCAGCCTTGATCTTCGCGGCGAGTATACCGTGATTTATCACATAAAGTCAATCACTTAATGGATTTTCGGGCAAGCACGAGTTAGATAGCACCGGCCAATCCGATAGGTTCCATCGAGCTTAGAAAGGTACCGTCTTTCGTATATGGGGTCAGTGATCCAAAAGGAGTAGGTTTGATCCGCGAGGACGAACCGGCCTTGCACGCGTCTCTTGGAATTACCGAACGCCTCGCCCGGCGCGAAAACCCGAAGCACAAGTTCTTCAACTTCGATCAACCGCAAGGAGGTGCTTATGCCACCCGCCACCGCATTCGGAATCTTGTCGTTGTGGCCATGATAAGTGCTATGGCCGTTTCTCCAGAGAGGCTCAACCGGATCAACCAAGGTGGAGAGCTCGAATGGAGAATAGGATCCTACCTTTTCCCAATAGTATGCCTGATTTATTAGCCAGTTCTCCGTTTGGCAGCCGTCAGGCTGCCGTTCCTTTAACGGGAGATCGATTATGTCGAGAACTTGGGGATCGCTGCCGTCCGAGTATTGACGTTCATACTCCGAGACTTCCTGGCCGTCACGCTCGCTCACGGGTCGAATCCAGTCGCCCTTTCCCTTTTTCGGTGCCCACTCCAAGCCGGCAATACAACGGCCCGCCAATTTCCGTGAGTTTGCCAGGCAGACAACTCGTTTGATTTCAATCATTGAAAACGCCCGGCTCACAGAACATCAGATCCGGTCTCCATAAAGGACAGAATTCGAGGTGAAGCAAAGGGTTCTCCCGGTGTATCGTGTCCCCTTGACTCGTAAGCTAAACCAAGCCTGAATCCGCTGCCCTGATCATCAGTCTCAGTTCGCCCTCGTCGAGTAAGCTGTACTCTGGCAGATAACGTGAAAGGCGTTCGCATTCCGCACGGATATCGGGACACCTTCGCCACGCCGATCCATCAAACGTGAACAATCAAGGCCGGTAGGCGCGGAACATCGCGCCAGCAAAGATACGATGAGTTCATTTCGGCCGGAAACGATCCCCGAACACGCGAATGCAGAATGTGAAGCGAAATCCATGCGCTACGACGGAACCTCATGATGAAACATGATCGTAACCGTTCGGTAAGGGCGTGATGGTCTCTTTTTCCGTCGCTTGAGGACTGGTTTTTCGGGTTCTGTTTTTTTGTCTGGTTACACTTCCGGATATCTGTTAATCCGGTCGCATGTTGAATTCCGGAGTTTCTGTTTCGGGTCCCGCCACTCCGCCGGTTCTGTCTGCGGAGGACTGGGAACGCCTGTACGTGCAGGAGCGTGCACGTGCGGAGGCGGCCGAGGCGAGGGTCACGGAACTGGAGGGCGAACTCGGGGAATCGGAAGCCCGTGCCGAGGACTGGAGGCGGGAGTCGGTCCGGGCCCGTAGCGAACTCAACGGATTGCGCAGGGTCTTCGAGAGCAACCGCGAGAAGCTTGCCGCGGCGCGTGCGGACCTGAAGGACCTGCACCGGATGCGGAGTACGAAGAACGTGCTCAGGCTGGAGAAGGAGGTGGCGCGGTTGCAGGGGCTTCTGAACGCCGCCGACATCGACAGTGGCCGCCGCTCGATCACGGGTTTGCGCAAGGAGATTTCCCGGCTGAAGGAGTTGACTGCGAAGCAGGCGGAGGAACTGGAGGAACTCAAGGCGGAGAACGAGAGGCTCCGCTCGGCGCGTGAGACCCATGCCAAGGCAAGGTTCGGCCAAAAAAGCGAGAAGAAGGAAAAGTCCGGGTCCGCCAGCGGCCGCAACCGTGGTCAACAGGCGGACAAGCCCGGGCATGGCCGGACGCCGCGTCCGGACATGGAGCGCAAACCCGAGGCTCACGACCCGCCGGAAGAGGAGCGTGTCTGTCCCTGCTGCGGCCTTCCCTATGTGAAGAACGGCAGCCATGATTCCGAGGCCATCGAGATCGAGGTCAGGGTGCATGTCCGGATCATCCAACGCAACCGCTGGCGGCAGAGCTGCACCTGTGCGTCGGCGCCGAAGGAGGTTTCGGTGCCCCCGGTTCCCCGGCTGTTCCCCCACACGCCCTACGGGATCAGCTTCTGGGTCTGTTTCCTGTTCGAATGCTACGCCTGCCACCGGCCGCTGAACCGGGTCGCGGCATGGATGCGCGACCAGGGGCTGCCGGTCTCGCCCGGGACCCTGGCCTCCAGCATCCACAGGCTGATGCCGTTGTTCGCGCCGCTGTCGCAGGCGATCCTCGCCCACCTGAAAGCGGCCGCGGTGCTTCACGGCGACGAGACAAGTTGGCGGGTTCAGTCCCTCAAGGCCATCCGTGGCACCGGCAAGGCCTGGCTGTGGTGTGCGGTCTCCCGGGATGCGGTCTGGTTCCACGTGGACGCGCGGCGCAATGCCGAGGCTGCCGGCAAGCTGTTCGCCGGCGTCGGTGCCGGCACGGTCCTGGTGTGTGACGCCTTCTCGGCCTACAAGAAGCTCGCGCGTGTTCTTGGCGGCATCCTGATCCTGGCTTGGTGCTGGTCGCATGTTCGCCGCAAATTCATCGAGGCCGCCGCCGGCAATGACGCCCTGGAGAGATGGGAGGGCCGGTGGCTGGACCGGTTCGGGCAGCTATTCCACCTGAACAGGGTCCGGCTGAAGCACTACGACCCGGACGTGGGATTGGAGGAGCAGTCGCGAAAGTTCGGGAGTGCACATCGTCGGCTGAAGCGTGCCGTCGACCGGCTGTTCGCCCTCGCGGAGACGGAACGTGCGGGGCCGGCCGGTTCGGACCGGCGTGCGAAGGCGCTCAACTCGCTGCTGAGGCATCGCGACGGGCTCTGCGTGTTCGTCGACAGGCCGGACGTACCCATGGACAACAACCTGTCGGAGCGGATGCATCGGGGTCCGGTGATCGGGCGGAAGCTGTCGTTCGGCTCCGACAGCCTGGACGGCGCCCTGTTCTCCGCCACGATGTACGGGATCATCGAGACCCTGCGGATGAACGGGATCGATGTCCGCACGTGGCTCGACGACTGGCTTTCGGCCTGCGCGGGAAACGGCGGCCAGCCGCCTGAGGATCTCTCACCCTGGCTGCCCTGGTCGATGGACGAAGACAGGCGCCGACAGCTCAAGGCCGCACGATGACGACGGATGACACCGCGATCGAGTGCCGTTATCACGGGCGTGACTTCACCACCGACGAGATGGCGCTGATGCGGGAACTGATCGCGTCCTCCCCGCAGCAGACCCGTGCCGGGCTGGCGCGTGCGTTCTGCCGCGCCATCGGCTGGGTCAAGCCCGACGGCGGGCTCAGGGACATGATGGCCCGGCTCACCATGTTGAGGATGCACCGGGACGGGATCATCACACTGCCGCCGCCGCGGCACGGACTGCGGCCGCGGCGGGTCCCGGAGTTCGGCCCGGAGACCGACCCGCCGGCCACGCCAATGCCGGAGACGCTGGACGCGGTGCGCCCGATCCGCCTGGTCAAGGTCACCGGTGCAGACCGGGCGGCCAGCGTCGCCTGGAACGGCTTCATCGCCCGCTGGCACTACCTCGGCTACACGCCCCTGATCGGTGCACAGATGCGTTATGCAGTCCAGGACCGGGAAGGCCGGCCCCTGGCCATGCTCGGCTTCTCGGCCGCCGCCTGGAAGACCGCACCCCGCGATGCCTTCATCGGATGGTCTGCGGAAGTCCGGGAGCGAAACCTGTATCGCGTGATCAACAATTCCCGATATCTCATCATGCCATGGATTCACATCCCGAACCTGGCTTCCCACATCCTCTCGAGTGTGCGCCGCCAACTGCCCGAGGACTGGCAAAGGCGGTACAACATCTCCCCGGTCCTGATGGAAACCTTCGTCGAAACCCCGCGCTTCTCCGGGATCACCTACAAGGCTTCCGGATGGATCCATGTCGGAGCCACGCAGGGACGCGGACGCTACGACACACGGAAGGAATTCGGAAAACCGATCAAGGCCATCTGGCTCTGTCCGCTCAGAAAAGACTGGAAAAGAACACTCAATCAGTGAAAGCCAGATAGGCCATCACTCCGTCGCCGAACGGTTACACATGATCGATGTGGCAACCACGTGACCTGAATCAGGTGTAACTCGCGACCTCGAACTCAATGCCGTCTTCAGTGTCAAAATAGAATCTTCTTCCCGGTTCGTAATCTGCGTGAGAGTGAGTTTCCAATCCTTCCGACAGGACCCGCTGTTCGACGGCGTCCAGGTCGTCAACCACGACACCGACGTGATTCAGACCGCCCCGCGTCCGATAGGTATCGGTGGTTCCCTGCTCAGGGTCGGGATGACGATAGAGAGCCAGGTAGGTCGCGCCGCCACCGTTACCTGGCGTTCCGACGTGGACCGAATATCCACCGTGAATTGACGCTCCTTTGACTCCTTGCCAGCGTACGGTCCAGCCGAAGAGGCGAACAAGCATCGCGGCCGTTTCATCTGGGTCCTTAACCGTGACGTTGGCATGTTCTATGTTGATTGCGCTCATTTTTTTCCTCCAGTAACAATCGACGCCAAGCACCATCGCGAACCGGAAATGTGGCCAGGGCCGAATAGATGTCTTCGCAATCAGCCCACCAGCAGGGAGACGGGCAGAATACCAGAGATCATACGATTCCGGCCCGGACAAGGATCGAATCCTCGGGTCGCGCATCGCGTCGCCCGACGGACAGGGCGCCGGCGGCCTCACTCGTATGCGTCCACGGTTCGAGCAAGTCTACGCCAAACATGTCGTCAGATGCGGGTTCGCGGTAGACCTGGACAGAACCCGATGCAGTTGATCGAACAAAAGGGAACGCTCCTGCGGGCTCAAGAACGCGCCGATCTCGATTTCACGGCTGTTGCCCCGAAGTGTCAGGTAGTTCTCGACAGGGCCGCTCGGGTACAGATGAACAGTCGTCCGGTAAGGCCTCGCCGACCAGTGCTGCCCATTTGGCCGCCGCGGATCGATCCGGTCAACTGTGATCAGGTCAGGCCAGATTCTCAATTCCTCGGTTAGCCTGCCGTCGAGATAGTTCCGCTCGATCAGCGCAGACATGAGCCAGAGAACGGCCAGCGGGAACGGCAGCATGACCAGCCATGTGGCTGTTCCAAGAAACGGGCTCAGCGTGACCGCGAAGGCCAGGAAAGTGGCAAGGATCAGGACTGCGTGTCCCTTGCGCGTGAGCGACCGGTTTGGCCGCAATGTCAGTTGATACAGCGGATAGCCCGAATCGGAACCGTCGCCATTGTTCGCCAAACGTTTGACGTCAGTGCAGGAAAATCCGGATCCTTCCGCCTGATATGCTGCCACGAGGCCTCTCCGTTGCACCCAGGCTGACTCAGTGATGTGGCTGCCGGTCCCACTCTTCCCGCGTCGGAAGGATGTCGTAGGTGTGTGCGGGCGGCGGATTGGGCAGTGTCCATTCGAGCGTGTCCGCGTGTTCGCCCCAGTACGCGTTTTCTTCAACCCTTCTGCCATAAAAGATGGTGTAGAAAACGATCCCGATGAAAAACACGAAAGAGGCGAAAGACAGGAATGCGCCATAGGACGAAATCTCGTTCCAGTAGGCGAACTGCTCGGGATAGTCGATGTAACGTCGCGGCATGCCCTGGCGTCCGAGGAAATGCTGCGGAAAGAACGTTACGTTGGCCCCGATGAACGTTGTCCAGAAGTGCACCTGTCCCGCCCATTCGGGATACTGCCGACCTGACATCTTGCCGATCCAGTAGTAGACGGCAGCAAAGATGCTGAATACGGCGCCGAGCGACATGACATAGTGGAAGTGCGCGACGACGTAATAGGTGTCGTGATAGGCGCGGTCGAGACCAGCCTGGCTCAGGACGATTCCGGTCACACCTCCAACGGTGAACAGGAACAGAAACCCGAACGCCCACAGCATCGGAGTCCGCAAGGACACGGACCCTCCCCACATGGTCGCAATCCAGCTGAATATCTTGATTCCCGTCGGGACCGCGATCACCATCGTTGCCAGCATGAAATACGTTTGCTGGGTCAAGCTCATGCCGACGGTGTACATGTGGTGAGCCCAGACGATGAAGCCCAGCGCGCCGATGGCAACCATTGCGTAGACCATTGGCAGGTAACCAAAAATCGGCTTTCGGGAGAATGTCGAAATCACGTGCGAGATGACTCCGAATCCCGGCACGACGATCATGTAGACTTCCGGGTGCCCGAAGAACCACAAGAGGTGCTGGTACAGGACAGGGTCGCCGCCGCCAGCCGCATCAAAGAACGTTGTACCGAAATTCCGGTCCGTCAGGAGCATCGTGATCGCACCTGCGAGCACGGGCAGCGACAAGAGGATGAGAAATGCCGTCACGAAAATCGACCAGGCGAAAAGCGGAGTCTTGTGCAGAGTCATTCCCGGCGCGCGCATGTTCAGGAACGTCGTGATCATATTGATCGCGCCTAGAATCGACGAGGCGCCGGAAACGTGGACGGCAAAGATGGCGAAATCCATCGACATGCCGGCTTCGGTCGTCGACAACGGAGCATAGAGAACCCATCCGACGCCCGAACCGCTCAGGTTGTTCCCGCCTGGCACAAGCATTGAGCAAACCGCCAGCGATGTTCCGGTGACATACATCCAGTAGCTGAGATTATTCAGCCTCGGGAACGCCATGTCGGGTGCACCGATCATCAGGGGCATGAAGTAATTGCCAAACCCCCCGAACATGGCCGGAATGACCACAAAGAACATCATCAGTATGCCGTGTCCGGTGATCAGGACGTTCCAGAGATGGCCGTTCGGGGTGCAGTTCTCCGTGGCCGCAGCGATCAGCCTGGAGCCTTCCAGGCACATGTGCTGAACACCTGGCTCCATGAGTTCCAGGCGCATGAACACCGTAAACGCAACCGAGATGAACCCGACCAGTCCGGCCGTGAAGATATAGAGAAGCCCGATATCCTTGTGGTTCGTTGACATGAACCACCGCACAAAGAAGCCAGGGCGGTAATGGTCATCGTGGTCGTGCAGAGCTGCGTCTGCCATGGATGCCTCCAGGATAATCCAGTTCATCGACCCGATTCCTCGGGTTCCGGTCGGATTGGTACTCCAACTGGTGGTTTGTCTCAACCGGATTCAGGCCGGTCAATCCTGCAGACTACACGATTGCCCAGGATAGACAGGCGCTTTTCGTCAACTGGACTCGAGGACCGGATAGTGCCCCCGGGTCCAGGGCAGGTTCGGATTGTCCATCATCAGTTCGATGTAGAACGGGGTCAGGTGCGCGAGGATGTTTCGACCTCCCCGAACCTGGTCGCGATTGACGGCACTTCCCCAGGTGGCGCCACCGTGAATCAACTGATTGCGCAACACGTACAATCGGTCGAACAGGATCTCGAGAATCAGGACCGTGTTCTTCGATCTCAAGGCGCGCGCTACCCGGTTGCGGCTTTTCCGAAAGCCCGCTTCCCAATTCTCGTAGCCGTCACGCCCGTTGTGGTAGTCCCAGAATGGCTGGTAGACAAACTGGTTGTTGAGAAGAGAACGCACGAAATCCGGAAACTGCTCCCAGATTACCTCGTAAATTTGCTCTTCCCTGTCGAGTTCGACCAGTATCGCGAAGAATTCGGAAAAGTTGTGGCGTTCCGTCCTGCGACCGGTGGAACGATACGAGCGCACGCCTTCGGTGGCATAGGCCGCGTTGAAGCTGATCCAGTAAAAGATGAACGCCGCGTCGTCGTCTTCGGCCTCTTGCTCGGCCCGTTGGAGCCAGCTGAGCGCACGGTGCACGCGGAGGCGCAGGTTTTCCGGAGAATCGTCCCTGATCGTTCGGTGTTTCGCTTTCAGCCGTTGGTAGTGCTTTTCTCTCATGTTGCGACCATGGGTCCGGTTCCACCCGGAAAATGCTTCCGACCGCGTTTGCCGGTGTCCTGTTTCCGACCGACGCGGTCATGTCTTCAAAATCACGTCAATATCAGGACTTTCGCCGAAAACAAACCGGGCTCAACCGTCCAGGGCCCCGGCGACGCGGCAACCGAAGACGGCGTTGAATGTGTGCCGCAACGCGGCGTCAACGTCGGGAATGGTCACGGGCAGGCCAAGATCTACCAGGCTGGTGACCCCGTGATCCGTTATTCCACAGGGTGCGATCCCGTCATAGTGCGCCAGGTTCGGATCAACATTGAGCGACAATCCGTGCGAGCTGACCCATCGCCTCACCCGAACGCCGATGGCCGCAAGCTTGTCCTCACGGAACAGGACGTTGCTCCGTGCAGGTTTTTCCGTTCGGACAACCCACACACCAACACGGCCACACCGTCGTTCACCGGTAACGCCGAATTCCGCCAGGGCCCGGATGACCCACTCCTCGAGGCACCAGACGAACCTCCGGACGTCCCTGCCGCGGCGATTGAGGTCAAGCAATACGTACACGACGCGCTGACCCGGGCCATGGTAGGTTATGGCGCCGCCTCGGCGACTTGCAAGAACCGGGATCCGATCGTCACCGAAGTACTGTTCCGAGATGTTGGTGCTGGTGCCGGCCGTGTAGACTGGAGGGTGCTCGAGCAGCCAGACGAGTTCGTCGGCATGCCCTTGGAGAATTGCTTCGACGCGTTCTCCCATGAATCGGACTGCCGTTTCGTACGGCACGTTGCCGGCGCTTGTTCGCCATTCCACCATGACGGCTCCGAATCGATTCCGACTCTGGGAGTGTACGGGGAAACGCGACCTCTTCACATCGCGAATGGTGTCGTTTATAGGCGGCTCGTCTCGACGTGCGGCCGTGGCGGAATTGGTAGACGCGCAGCGTTGAGGTCGCTGTGGGGTAATACCCGTGGAAGTTCGAGTCTTCTCGGCCGCACCAATTGTCGGTCACTGGCCCCGGTTTCGGATTCCCGGGGGGATGCCCATAACGAAGCCAATTGACCTTTCTTGCTAAACATACAGGAAACTCAGGGAGTTCGGCCCGCACTTTTTTTGCGGCCTTCCGTATTCGGTGCGTTTATTCAAAGACGACAATCCGCTACAGTGTACGGGTGGAACGGAAGGTTCCGGGAGCGGGACCGCCGTGGTGCGCGGCAGGGTAGTCCGGCTTGATGTGAGTTGACGTAGCGGAGATAGAGATTGCCAAGTTCGGAAGACAGTGGTCAGTTTGTCGAGTTTGACGGCGTGCAGAAGAGCTACGACGGCGAGACGCTTGTCGTCAAAGACCTCAATCTCAAGATCGGGCGCGGCGAGTTCCTGACCCTGCTTGGGCCATCGGGCTCCGGGAAAACCACGTGTCTGATGATGTTGGCCGGATTCGAGACCGCAACGCACGGCGAAATCAGGCTCGGCGGAAGACCCATCAACAACATTCCGCCGCACCGACGCGGAATCGGAATGGTTTTCCAGAATTATGCGCTGTTTCCGCACATGACCGTCGGCGAGAATCTGTCCTTCCCCCTCGAAGTCAGAAGCCTTCCGAAATCAGAAAGGGAACTCAAGGTCAGGAATGCGCTCGACATGGTGAAGATGGGCGGATTTTCCGGTCGAAGGCCTGCCCAACTGTCCGGTGGGCAGCAACAGAGAATTGCCTTGGCGCGGGCGCTCGTGTTTGAACCCGAACTGGTCCTCATGGATGAACCGCTTGGTGCGCTCGACAAGCAACTGCGCGAGCACATGCAACTTGAAATCAAGCACCTGCACGAACGGCTCGGGGTCACGGTCGTCTATGTGACCCATGACCAGAGCGAGGCGTTGACGATGTCGGACCGGATCGCGGTCTTCAATGACGGGGTGATCCAGCAACTGTCTGTTCCGGACGACCTGTACGAACGCCCGGAGAATGCATTCGTTGCCCAGTTCATAGGCGAAAACAACCGCCTGTCGGGAACGGTTGAGCACATTGACGGCGCATATGCCTCGGTTGTTCTTGACGACGGCTTCAGGAACAAGGCCCTGGCAATCAACTGTGGCGGCAGCGGCAGCCGCACGACACTGTCAATTCGTCCCGAGCGCGTCGTGATTGGTGACGGTGGGCAGGCCAATGCGACCGAAGGCGACGTTCTCGAGTTGATCTATCTCGGCGATCACATTCGATGCCGAATGAATGTTCACGGAAACGACGAGTTCGTGCTCAAGCTCCCGAACACCGCAGGCCATGGCCGACTGTCAGTTGGAGAAAGGGCAACGATCGGATGGGCAATCGACGACTGCCGTGCACTTGATGCGTAACGGCCGCCGTTCGGGCGATGCCGCCTCGCGAGGCAACGCTTCGGTAACCGGTTTGGCGGTCCCTGAAGGATTCGAACCTTCGACCTCCACCTTCGGAGGGTGGCGCTCTATCCAGCTGAGCTAAGGGACCCATGCAACCGATAGCCGGTGACGTGACTATCCCGCCGGTTCACGATCATCAATACGGTTATTTTCGGGAATGTCGATGGCGGCCGCTTCCTGCAGGTCATGCCACTCCGTCGGAGACGAAAGCACCCAACGTCATCCGCTGCCATTCCGTGACATCCGCGACGTCCCATGGTTCCGGTACAACGGCCAGAAAATTTCCGGGAGCCTCCTCAATCGAGCCGATTGAACCCGCGCTCAACGCCTGTCCCGGCCCGGGGCGGGTTGGAGTTTGCCCCGGAGAAGATCCGGTATCGGAATTTGCACCGGGAAACGAACCGGGACAACTCGCAGGCGGCTGACAAGTTCCGGGCCAGGACCAAGTGCGGCGACCTGCCGCTGGATCACGTCCGGACATGAGAGACGTCCAAGCATTTCTGCCTGAAATTCGGCGTGGTCCGAGGGTCGGTGGGACCTCTCCCCGAGGCTTCGGGTGATCCTCATGTCGGGCACAATCAGGCAGTATCCGGGCGTGTCTCCCGCGCGCGGGTCAGGCTGAGCAGTACCAGTCCGGTGGAGCGCCGGCGGCAACATGGTCCGATATCGCCCGCGCGAGTTCCGGCTTCCTGACGCGTTGTGCCGATCGCTCGGGCTTCGTTCCCACTGCCGCCGGTATTCGGTGACCGTTCGCTGCCGCCGATTACAACCGGACGTTCCGGACTCTATCCGGGCTACCGTGCTCCAGGTCCTGCAGCAGTCGATCCTGATCACGACCCACGTGTTGTTCGAAACCGTCTCCGCCATTCTTTCCGTAGCGTCGGAGAGATACCTCAGGTGGGTCTTGGGCCCGGTGTCACTCCGGCAGGACAAGCGTGGCACAGGGCAGGGGGGGAGCGGTTTTCTTCCGCTGCTCGGGCAATCTGAAGTGGCACCTGTTCAAGATCAAGCTGCCTCTCTTCGGGATCGCTCCAAGGAGAGCCGGAATGAAGACAGTTGACGAATCCCCTGTGTGCCATGAGCCGGACCGCTTGGGTCTAAGTGACTGCGGAAACATTCCAAATCGGGTGGCATATTGCGGGTCCGCAGGCGCGGCGACAGCTCGTCAAGTGGTGGGTGCACGACAATTTTGTGATTTTGGATTGGAATCAGCCGGTCCGCCGCTCCCAGTAGTCGTCGAAGCGGTTGCTGTGAACCGCGCACCGGAGCGCGATGATGGCATTGGCGCCACTGACGCTCCAGTGCATCCCGCCCCGTTTCAACCGTCCGCCGATCAGTGATTTGCAACCGCCCTCGACAACACCGGTCGACACGCACAGCCCCAGTTCCCGGAACCGGGGATAGTCCATGCGCGCGCGATTGGTCTGGAAGTACGCGATGTTCCGCGCCGCCTCGTCACAGCGGCTCGCGTGTTTGCGCATCGCGGCGATGACGAGATCGAGGCGCCCCTGATCGAGTTCGTCGCGTCGCGCCTTGCCCCACTGTGCCGCGAGATCACTCCCCTTTCCGTAGAGAGCCCTGGCAACATCGAACACATGCTGTTTGGCATGGAAGACATCCACGATCTGGATGGCGTCAGGCACATGCTCGTCGGCGAAGTTCCATATCCAGGGAGCGCCATCGCCGAGCACCACCCGGCGGTCGACAGCGAAAAAGTCGCGCCGCTCCATCTCACGCACGACCCGTTTGGCAAAGGGAGCCGGTTCCGTGTCCGTATCGCGGGTCGCGATCGTTTCGATGGCGGCATTGAAGGTGACGGATCCGGTATCGCGAACCGGCCGGCCCTCGGTGTCGCGGCTCTCGGCGGACCATATGGTGGCAAGCTTCACCTCGCGGGTCCTGGCCGAGCCGTCAGGCTGCTTGCCGGCACGGCCCTCGGTCTCCGACGTGCGCACCGGGACCCCGGTGCCGTCAAGGCCGAGGTAGAGCGTGGGGGCTCCCGGCGGCTCCGGCTCGATGATGTCCCGTTCATCGCGC
The DNA here is from genome assembly GCA_965242975.1 of Paracoccaceae bacterium. GTDB lineage: Bacteria > Pseudomonadota > Alphaproteobacteria > Rhodobacterales > Rhodobacteraceae > JAPPHA01. Next base: position 475,988 of record CBDETS010000007.1, read on the forward strand.
GCGATCGCGCGTCCCAGCGCCTCGGCATGGCGTTCCACCTGCCTGGGAATGACCTCGAGGCCGGCCAGTTCCCGCAAGATCGTGCTGCTCTTCTCGAAACTGAGCTCGGCAGCGGTGACCCCGACCATGCGCGTGACCGCGGGAGACAACGACGTGCCATCCAGGGCGAGGGCGCGGTCACGCGGGCTGAAGCCGTGCGCGCAGGAAGAGCAATGATACCACGCCCGCTCCAGGGTCAGGGGGCCAAGTGCCGTGGTGAAGGTCCGGGGCCGCCGCCCGACATTGCGGGCGTCGGCGCCACAGGCGCACGGCAACTCCGCGGCCTCCCCGTCCGACAGGTCGGCGTTCAGCCTCGCGGCAACCACCGCGGCCGCGGCCGAGATCGCGGTCTTGCGCACCTCACGCTCCAGCACCTCGAAATCCAGCCCGTCGACCGGGCCGCCGGTCAGGCGCTCGATGTCCTTCGAGACTTCCGCCGCGACCGCCTGTGCGCAGAGCCCCCTTTTTCGGGGCTGTCGTCCCCGTCCGTCTCCCGCCCTTCGGCACGCACCGCATCGGCAAGCGCCTCGCTGGCCTCCAGATAGTGCGCCGAGATGTCGAGAAAGCGCTCGTGCTCGTCGACAAGGCGCCGGGTCTGCTCATACTCCTCGGGCGGAATGCGGATCGAGCGGGTGTCCCCGCGGATCGAGCGGCTGAGCACATAGCTCGGACCGTGCCCCGGGCTGTCGTCGCCGGCGCAGTGGCAGTTGGGCTTGCCGCACTTGCGGTAGTTTTCGTGCAGCGTGCCGGGACGCAGGTCGCCGAGGGTGGCGAAGCGGGCCTGTGCCTCGTCCCTGGAACGTTTCAATTCATCGATGTCCGGCATGATCGCCTCCGTGGGTCTGGAGTGTGGCCCGGAAGCCGGGGCGCGGCAACTGGTAGAACACATATACCAGACACGGAGACAAAAATCAACTCATCGCAGGACGCTCGGACAAATCGTCACAATTTTGTCGTGCACCCTCAAGTGGTCGCCAGTTTGTTTTTCAGAGCCTGTCGGTGTATACTGGAGCAAATGGAGTCCGCCAACGCACTGCATCGGACTCCGGCACGATACGCAGGACGTGGATTTCCGCAATTCCAAGTGTCCGACGACGAGAGTGGAATAGCTCTCCCGGCCGTCCACTTGATGAATGCGGCCAGTCCTTCGGACTAGAATCGGGAGGTTAGAATGACCAAGTATTTTACCATCGCCAATACGCTGACGGTTGCAGTGGCGGTGGGTGCAATCGGATTTCCAAGTCTCGCCCTCCACGCGGAGCCAAACCGTGGGACCTTGGTCGTCGCGGTCAACCAGGAGCCGCAGGACCTTGCGGCGCAGGGCGCCTACAAGGAGATCAATGCTCCGGGACTTCGAAATGTTCTGGAGACGCTTATTGCGGTTGATCCGGTTTCCGGCGCGTTCATTCCGGTTCTGGCGACGGCCTGGGAAAGGGTCGATGGAAGCACACTCCGGTTCACGATCCGGGATGGCGTGACGTTTCATGACGGAACCGCCATGACTGCCGAAGCCGTTGCCGAATCCGTAAGCTGGGTGTGGAGTACGGACAACGCATTCACGATTCAGGAATACGCCGGGCCCGGCGAAATCTCGGCTGTCGCGATTGATGACGCAACCGTAGAAATCAGATCGAGTGAACCGGATCCCCTGCTCGAGTTTCGGATGTCGCTGAACGGAATTTCGTCGCCGACACAATTGGCCGAAAACCCCGCGAGGCATTTCGATACGCCGATCGGTACCGGGCCTTACAAGTTCGTGGAGTGGCAACACGGCCAGTACTGGTCGGCTACCTACAATCCGGATTGGTGGGGATTGAACGCGGATGACGCCTATGGCACCGCGAAGCCGGCCTTTTCGGACCTTCGGTTCGTCTTCCGGTCGGAAGATGCTGCACGGGTCGCGATGGTTGAGAGTGGCGAAGCACAACTCGCAATGTTTCCATCTTCCAACGACTGCGCGCGCGCCGCTGAGGCAGAGAGCTACAATTGCGTGACCGGTCCGTCGACGACCTATCTCTACGGTCGGCTCGACCATTCCCTGCATGCCGACGAACGGCTGTCGGATCCACGGGTCCGCGAGGCGATTTTCTCGGCGATCGATATCGCCGGAATCGTCGACCTCTATGGCATGGCCTCGGTTCCCCAGGGCCAACTTGGAGCGAGAGGCACGATCGGCTTCAACGATTCGGTCAAACCATATGCCTACGATCTTGAACGCGCGATGTCTCTGCTGGACGAAGCCAGGGCCGACGGGGTCGAAGTGGACGGGCTTGAAATTGAGATCGTGGGACGTGATACGACGCCCCGGATCAAACCGATCGTCGAGGCGCTGGGCGCGATGCTTGGTATGGCAGGCATCGGTACCGACATCAGGGTTCAGACGCCGGCGGAGTTCAATCCGCGGGTTCGCATTACGGGCTATTCGAACGAACCCGAACGTCAGATGATGCAGGTTCACGTCAAGCAGAATCCGTCCGGAGATTACGGTCTGTTGCTGTTGTCGAACTATGCCTGCCCGAATATCGATGATCCGACAGGCCCCTCGCGGTCTTCGGTCTATTGCGACGAGGAATTCGACGCCAAACTGTTCGAGGCCCTGGCCAGTTTCGGCGACGACCGGGGCGAACGGATGCGGGAACTGGTCCAGTATGTTCACGACCGGCATCTGATCGTCCCGCTTGCACTGCTGGACCGAGGCCACCTTGTGGAGGCCGGGCTGGAGTTCACGTTCGGGACTGATCACAGGATCCAGGCCGTCTACGTCAAACCGGATTCATGAAGGTTCATGCAGGCGGCCCCGGAGTCACGTTCCGGGGCCGCCCGCCTCTCCGCCAGGAGAACTGAAGCTCATCCTGGATGGTCTATTTCGTCACACGAGTTGCGAACTCGATTCTGCTTCTGCTGTTGACGGTCAGCTTCGTGTTCCTGGCGGGGCGAATGATCGGGGACCCGGCCCTGAACATGCTTGGGCCGGGCGCCAGTGACCTTGCACTTGAAAAGTTGCGACGGGCCGCGGGGCTGAATGATCCCCTCTGGCAGCAGTACGTGCGCTACATCGGCGGCCTGATCCAGGGCGATTTCGGTGTCAGCTACCGCTTCGGGTTCTCGGTCCTGCCCTCGGAGGACCTTGATGCCATTGGTCAACCTGTCGTCGCGATCGTAATTGATCGATTGCCCGCAACCTTTCAGCTCGCGGCGGTTGCCATGGGGATGGCCGTGCCGCTCGGGGTCCTGATGGGGGTCGCGGCTGCGGCGAATCCGCTCTCTGCCATTGACAGGCTGGTTTCCGCTATCGCCCTGGCCGGCGTTTCGATCGTGCAGTTCTGGCTGGGACTGATGCTGATCGTCCTGTTTGCCGTTCAATTCGGTTGGCTTCCGACCGGTGGATACGGGGACCCGAGCCATGTCGTCCTGCCGGCGCTCACCCTGGCGGCGCGGCCGATCGGCAGGATCGCACAGATTTCCAGAAGTGCCATGCTCGACGAACTGTCGAAACCCTATGTGGTGACCGCGAGGGCGAAGGGGCTGAGCGAGGGCAGGATCGTGTTCCTGCATGCGCTCAGGAATGCTGCCGTTCCGATCATCACGATGATCGGAGACGAGTTGTCCGCCTTGCTGACGGGCGCAATTCTCGTCGAAAAGATCTTTGCGTGGCCCGGGATCGGGTTGCTTATCATCGACTCCCTGTCCCGAAGTGACCTTCCGTTGATCCAGGCCTCGATCGCGGTCGTCGCTGCGCTGGTCGTCATGGTCAATCTTCTGGTTGATCTTGCCTATCGCGTGGTCAACCCGCGAATCCGCCTTGGAAAAAGGGCCTGATCCCGTGGCTGCCGGCTTCAGTACCCCAGGCAACGGCGATGTCGACACCCGAGACACCCGATTCGCCGTCACGGATTATGTCCGGTCGATCGTCGGTGATCGGATTACGCTGGCGGCCGTCATCTACTTGGTATCGCTCACCGTGTTTTCCGTTGGAGCGGAGGTCCTTGCGCCTTATCCGCCAACCGGCCTCAACCTTTCCGACAGGATGCTGCCACCGGGTGCGATCGGGGCGAATGGATCGTTCTACGTTCTCGGCACAGATGAGTTGGGCCGCGACCTGTTTTCCAGGCTGATCTACGGTGCCCGTGTTTCCGTTTCGGTCGGTGTCCTTGGCGCCGTGGTCTCGTGCGTGCTCGGTGTTGCCGCCGGTTTGACGGCGGGATATTTCGGTGGGTTGTATGAAGACATTATCATGCGTTTCGTTGACGGAATGCTGTCGCTGCCGTCTTTGCTCGTGGCCCTGTTCGTGCTTTTTGTGCTGGGCGGAGGATACGTCAATCTGATTCTCGTCTTTTCCGTGCTCCACTGGATGGTGTTCTGCCGCCTGTCCCGGGGGCTTGCGCTCAATGCCCGTACGGCAACCTACGTCCAGGCGGCCCGGACTCTCGGCGCGCCGCGAATTCGGATCGTATTCCGGCACATCCTGCCGAATGTCATGGCACCGATCATCGTTCTGTTCACCTTGGAAATCGCGATTCTCATCCTTTCCGAGGCGTCGCTCAGTTTTCTGGGTTTTGGCGTTCAACCTCCGGACCCGTCCTGGGGCCTCATGATCGCGGATGGCCGCGAGCACATCAGATCCGCGTGGTGGTTGGTGACGTTCCCCGGACTGGCAATATTCCTGACGGCCCTGAGTCTGAATCTTGTTGCCAACTGGGTTCGGGCCGTGACGGATCCCGTCCAGCGCTGGCGCTGGCTTACGGTTACCTGAGGCGAGGTAGGTCGTGGTCCCGCTCGTTTCCATTTGCGGACTGCGCGTGGAGTTCCCGGCAGCCGGCGGAACCGTGGTTGCCGTTCGTAACGTCGACCTGGAGATTCTTGCTGGCGAAATACTGTGCATCGTGGGCGAATCCGGTAGCGGCAAGTCCGTTTCCGCAAACGCGATGATGAAATTGACCGGGTTCTCCGGCGGGCAGGTGGCAAACGGCCGTCTGAACTTCGTCCGCCGCGACGGCGGTGAAGTGGACCTGCGCTTCGCGGATGAGCGGCAGATGCGCCAGATTCGCGGAAACGAGATCGGCATGGTCTTCCAGGAACCGATGGCTGCACTGAACCCGTCCTATGCCGTCGGCTGGCAATTGTCCGAAGGTCTGATGAAGCACAGGGGGATGTCGCGGAAGGAGGCGTGGGATCGATCACTGGACCTTCTCAACAGGGTGCGGATACCGGATCCGGAACGCAGACTGAGACAATTCCCGCACGAACTGTCGGGTGGCATGTGCCAACGGGTCGTCATCGCGATGGCCCTGGCCTGTGAACCGCGTCTGCTCATCGCCGATGAACCGACAACGGCACTTGACGTGACCGTTCAGGCGGAGATCCTGGCCTTGATCAAACGGTTGTGCCGGGAAACGGGAGCGGCCGTGCTCCTGATTACCCATGACATGGCCGTCGTTGCGCAAATGGCCGATCGCGTTGCCGTGATGCGCAGGGGGGAACTGGTCGAAACCGGGTCCGTCCACCAGATCATCTTGCGGCCACAGCACGGGTACACCCGCGCGTTGCTGGCCGCGGTTCCGAAGATCGGTGAAATGACCGGGAAGCCGGCGCCGGCACGGATCAGCACTCCTGGCAATGTGGACCGGAGCAAAGCGCCGCCTTGCGCGGGCGGTAACCGAATTCTCGAGGTCGAGAATGTCACCAGGCGATTCCCGGTTCGCGGCGGCCTGTTCGGACGGACGGTTGCGAACGTCCACGCGGTCGAAGACGTGTCGTTCCGCGTGGGAGAGAAGGAGACGCTGGCCATGGTGGGTGAATCCGGCAGCGGCAAATCCACTGTCGGCCGTTGCATTCTGCGTCTCGAAGAGCCGGACTCGGGCGAGATCAGGTTCCGAGGGCAGAACCTGTTGGCACTGTCACGACGGGAGATGCGAGACCGGTTTCGCGATGTGCAGATGGTATTTCAGGATCCGTACGGTTCGTTGAATCCACAGATGCACGTTCTCGACCAGATTGCCGAACCCATTCGCAACTTCGACCTGGACAGTGGGACCGCGCTGGAGGATCGAGTCGCAAACCTGCTGGATCGCGTCAAGATGCCGCGCCAGTTCCTCAGGCGTTTTCCGAACGAACTCTCGGGTGGTCAGCGTCAGCGGGTGGCAATAGCCCGTGCCCTGGCGGTAAATCCCGAGTTCATCGTCGCTGACGAGGCTGTGTCTTCGCTGGATGCGTCCATCCAGGCACAGGTCCTGAACCTGATGATGGACCTGCAGTCCGACCTGGGCCTGTCATACTTGTTCATCAGTCACGACATGGCCGTCGTCGAACGCGTTTCCCATTCTGTTGCCGTCATGTTTCAGGGACGAATCGTCGAAATGGGACGACGCGGTGACATCTTCGAAGATCCTCGCCACTTCTACACGAAATCCCTGCTTGCCGCCGTTCCGAAGATGGATCCGGCTGTCCGGATTTCCCGCGACGAGACCGAAGCGGGACCGCTCCGCACCCCCATCCACCCCGCGGGCCACGACCCTCGCCCCAGTTGCTATGACGAAGTCTCGCCCGGACATTTCCTCTTGCGAGACGGAATCCTGTGAAACAGCAAGTTCTGGGGGCATCTTCAACTTGGCAGCGGCTGACGCCGGAGAGTCGGGCAGGCCGGCATTGGCCACTCGGCAAGGATTCAGGGCGGTCGACTCTCGTGGGACGGTTTCATTGCCAAGACGAACGTGCGGCCGGGTCATTTATCCTATTCGCATGGAGTCACCCGGTTTCAGTCGGCGTGAACGTTAAAGACGAATCGACAGTCGCGACCGCATGATTCATCGATAACGGCACGCGCCGAAACGAGGGTGGTGATCCGGCGCCGTTGCCGGAATAATTCGCGAACCCACCTTCAGGCCGGCGGGGTTTCCGCGAACAGGCGCGGACAATTTCGCCCGGGTAGACTGGGATCGTGCAGTGCTCCTTCGCCCCGGACGTCCGGCGTGCGGGCATTACCGCATCCGACGCCTTGCAAGTCTGGTTCACCCTGGCGACATAGACCGGGTGCGGGACCCTGGCATGCGGCAGTGGGAACGGCGCCTGGATTTCTTCCATGCCCGCCCGTGTCATCCTTCCTTTGAAGTGTCCGCGACCGGGCCTGCGCGAACCGCGAATGACTTCGGTGCGTCGGCAGCTTGCCGTTGCAGGTGAGGCCATGGTAGCCGCAGTGCCCCCGGGTTACCCGCCACATGTGTTCCGGGCATGAGTACGGCAAGGGCAGAACGACTGGATTCGACTGGAGTCGATTCAATGGCGAGTGACGGACAAAGCGGGTACGAGGTATTTGTGTCGGAGGTGAGTTGGTCGTGTTGACGGAGGGCATTCGCGACTGGGGACGGGCGATTGGCTGGATCCTGTTTTTTTCCGGAATCATCCTGGCATGGTGGATCATGTTCACCATGTCCGGAATGTCCGGAATTAACATGTTCGGAAAGGCCGTCGAGGCAAACATGATGCCCATGAGAGGGATTCATGTCCTGTTTCCCATGTGGGCGATCATGATGTTGGCCATGATGGGGCCAACCCTTGCTCCTGTTCTCGTGTCATTCGAGGCGCTGATCAGATCCGGGCATGCGAACCGCGCGGGTTGGACGGGTCTGATCGCAGGGTACGCATTCGCGTGGTTCGGTTTCGCCGGAGTGATGGCGATTGTGCAAACAGGCCTTTTTCTTCTGGGGTTGATCGACCTGCTCGGAACGGCAACGGTTCGATGGCTTCAGGCTATCATTCTGTTCGTGGTCGGGGGGTACCAGTTCACACGGGTGAAAGAAGTCTGCCAGGGAATTTGCCTGTCTCCCACCTTGTATTTCCTGGGGCATTGGAGGCCAGGTTTTCGGGGTGGTTTGCGAATGGGAATGGGATTCGGGGCATATTGTGTTGCGTGCTGTTGGGGTTTCATGGTGCTCGGGTTCGTTGGTGGAACCATGAACCTTTTGTGGATGGGACTTGCAACTGCGGTCATGATCCTCGAAAAGCTGCCGGACGTTGCGACCTTTGTGTCCAAGCCTCTTGGCGCCATTCTCATGGTTTCCGGCCTGCTGCTGGCAGGCGGATTCCTGTGACGAAAACGGGGTCGGGCGGAAGGAGATGCCGATGACCAACACGGGAAAGACCAAGGTACGTCGAAGTGATCGGCTGGAAGTCCTGGAACGCATCGATCAGCGCATGATACCGACTCGGCGCCGGCGGGAGCCGACCGACTGGAAGATTCAGGGCGAACTCTTTCTGAACTGTTCATGCACGGTCTTCTGCCCGTGTGTAGTCAGTCTGGGGAAACATCCGCCTACGGAGGGATTCTGCCACGCATGGATGGCGATCAGCGTCGATGACGGGCATTTTGAAGGAGAAAGCCTTGCCGGCCTGAATGTGGGTCTGCTGGTTGATATTCCGGGTAGGATGGCGGAGGGCAATTGGAAGGTTGCGGCGTATGTCGACGACCGTGCAACCCAAAAGGCCTACAATGGAATTTTGAAAATCCTGTCAGGATCGGCCGGCGGCACGACCGGCTTGTTTACCATGCTCGTGAGCACGATCATCCACGCCGAACGAACCAAGGTCGAGATCGTCAAAGGGAAACGGCGCCGTTCGATCGCCGTCGGACGGAAAATCCAGGGAGAAATCGAGGAAGTTGCCGGGCTGAACCCGGATGAACAGGTCGTAATTCGGAACTCCCGGTACTGGGTTGGCCCCGACATTGTTGTTGCGAAAGGTCTGCGGTCGCGACTCCGTGACCACGGCAGGGTCTGGGACTTCGACGGAAAATCGGCGGAGATTTGCAAGATTGACTGGTCCGGACCATGACACGGGCCCGTTCGACAAGGGCAATTGCGGTTACGCGAGTGGCCCGGCGAAAAGAAGAAGCAAGGGAAGCACCATGAAATTCAACGCGCTTGTGGTGAGAAAGCAGCCGGAGGGGACAACGACAGCTGCAGTCGAGCAGGTCGGCAATGATGAACTGCCCGATGGAGACGTGACCGTTGCCGTCGAGTATTCGACCGTCAACTACAAGGATGGTCTCTGCCTGGGGCCGGGTGGGGGGCTCGTCAGGAACTATCCACATGTCCCGGGCGTCGACTTTGCCGGAACGGTCGAACATTCGGATGACGGGCGCTTCCAGCCGGGTGACCGGGTTGTTCTCACAGGTTGGCGCGTCGGCGAAGTCCGGTGGGGCGGATATGCCCAGAAGGCGCGTGTCAAGGCGGACTGGCTGGTTCGCGTTCCTGACGGGCTGACGACACGGCATGCCATGATCGTGGGAACCGCGGGATTCACGTCGATGCTGGCGGTCATGGCGCTGGAGGACGACGGCCTGGAACCGGGCAGCGGTCCCGTTCTCGTGACCGGTGCGGCCGGGGGCGTTGGATCGGTTGCAACAGCAGTTCTTTCCAGGCTCGGTTACCAGGTCACCGCGGTTACAGGCCGGGCCGAAACCGAAGACTATCTGAGATCGCTCGGAGCTTCCGAGATTCTGGGCCGGGACGAGATCAACGAAACCGTCAAACGCCCGCTTGAATCGGAGAGGTGGGCAGGTTGTATCGACGCTGTCGGCGGAAATATGCTCGCCAGGGTACTTGGGCAGATGAAGTATGGCTCGTCTGTCGCCGCAGTTGGGCTCGCGGGCGGGGCCAATGTGCCGGCTTCGATCATCCCCTTTCTCCTGCGTGGCATCAGTCTGCTCGGAATAGACAGCGTCCTGCAACCGCATTCCAACAGGGTACGCGTTTGGGACCGGGTTGCGTCGGATGTACCGGCGGAATTACTTGAATCGATGGCGCAACCGGCGACGCTGTCTGATTTGCCTGACCTGGGTTCCAGGATCCTCAAGGGTCAGGTCAAAGGTCGGGTCATTGTCGACGTGAACGCATAGGCCGCGGTCATCATGCCCTGAGTACGGGGATACTCCCCATTTCGTGTCGGTTCCCGGTCTCCCCTCGACGGTGGCCGGATCGGTCGGCCGAAGCGCCGGAGAAGCATCTCCTTGTCACATGCCTAACCTCATGACGTGACGGCGACTGCCCGCACGGCCGACCGTGACAAAGCCGGCGTTTCCGAATGATTCTACGAATCCCATGAAGCGATAGCTCGGGGAATCCCGGTCTACCGGATAAGCTTCGATCACGCGTGCGCCCCGGGCACGGGCCGTTGAAACGGCAGCATCAAGCAGCTGCGGAAACAGACCACGCCCACGATACGCCCGCTTGACAAAAAAACAGGTAATCGACCAGATTCGGGTTTCATCTTCGTCGTCGGCCCGAGGGCCTCCGAGCGTTCGGAACGTTGATCTCGGACCAACTGAGCACCAGCCGACCGGAGTCTGTCCATGGTATGCGAGAATGCCGATCGGCACGCCTTCAGAGACACGATTGCGTAGATGCGCGCGCGACATTCGATTCCGTTCGTCTTTTGACCATTTCGACGCGCCGGGAGGTTTGGGTCGCCAAACCATGCACCAACAATAGGACGGACCTCCCCGGCCTTCGAAAAGTTCGACGAGATCCGTCCAATTGGCGTTGTCAACGGCACGAAATCGAAACCGCTCGCCAGATATTTCGGCCATTTCAAAGTGCTCCTGACTTGCGCTCGCGTGTCCGATGGTCGAAGACTGGAACTCTTTCCCGGTGTTGTGGCATTGACACACCGTTTCCGGCACGAACCCGCGAATACCCGTGTTTTCCGCGTACGAGGCTGGCTTGGCAAGGGGTCATCAGGAGCGGCGCGGACGAGTGATCGGGAGACAAAGGGAGATTGCGGCCGTGTACCGAACCAAGTTCCAGCCGATCGACCAGGCGGGGTCACGGCGTCGGAGTCCCTCCGGGTTTTTCCTGCATTTGCGCGCATCAGCAAAATCGCCGTGCCGTGCATGTCCGCCTCCCGCCGAATTGCGGGTTCCCGGTCCCCTGAACGAGAGTTACCGGTAGATTTCATGCGGCACGCCGACCTGTTTGATCTTGACCGCAAGGTATCAGGCAATCCGCCCGACTCCCTCCTGAAATTTTACCTTTGGTGCCTGCAAGGAGCGGTTCCCGTCATTGGCACCGGCGTCATGTTCTCGATGGCCGCCGGTACGCTCGAGGTCTACACGGCGCTGATTCTCGGCCTTGTGATCGATCGCGTTGTCAGTGCCGACCCGGCCAGCCTGTTTGCGAACAACGTTGTCCTCCTGATCGGAGCGATGGCATTTTTCCTGATCTTGCGTCCGATCATAATCGGACTGAGTTCATTGTTTTCGTCGATACTCATCGCCCCTAACGTCGATGCGCTCGTGCTGGCAAGATTGCATCGTCATACGATCGAGCAATCTGTTTCCTTTTTTGATGACGACTTCGCTGGTCGAATTGCGCAAAGGCTGCTCCAGACATCCCGGGCAATTACCGAAACGGTGGTTGAAGTCGTCAACGTCGTTTCCTTTGCACTGGCATCCCTCGTCGGTTCACTCGTTCTTCTGGCATCGATCGACTCCCGCATTTCCGCCTCGTTGGGAATCTGGCTCGTCATCTATGCCGTCATGATCCGCTGGTTCATGCCGCGAATTCGGGTTCGGTCGCGCAACAGGGCGAGTTCCCGGTCGATGCTTTCCGGCCAGATCGTCGACACGATCACCAACATCCGGACCGTCAAGCTGTTCGCCCATGACCGACATGAAGACAGGGCGGCTCTGAAGGCCTTGCAGAACTTCAGGCAAAACGCGCTTGGATTCGGCAAGGTTGCGACGGCGTTCAGATTTTCGTTGATGTCGGTTTCCGGTCTTCTTCCGGTAATCCTCGTCGGGGGAACGTTACTCCTTTGGACGCACGGTGAGGCGACGGCCGGTGACATTGCCGCGACAGGCGCAGTTTCGCTCAGGATTGCCCAGATGTCTGGCTGGGTCAGCTTTGTTCTCATGGCAATCTACTCCAATGTCGGCGAAGCCGAGGACGGGATGCGGACATTTGCCGTACCTCACGGCTTGCTCGACAAGCCGGGTGCTTCCGTCATGCCCAGAGTGACGGGTCGGATCGTTTACGAGGACGTTTCGTTCGCATACGGCCGTCACGGCGGCGGCCTCGAACATGTCAGTCTTGTAATCCACCCGGGTGAACACGTCGGACTCGTCGGTGAATCCGGCGCGGGAAAGTCCACCTTCGCAGCGTTGCTGATGCGCTTGTACGACCCGGAGGACGGCAGAATCCTGCTGGATGGTCACGACCTTCGGGGCGTGACGCAGGAGAGCCTGAGGCGCCAGATCAGCATGGTTACCCAGGAGACGGCCATGTTCAACCGTTCGGCCCTCGAGAACATCGCCTACGGCAGGCCCGGAGCATCCCCCGAGGAGGTTATCGAGGCCGCGCGGCAGGCCGAGGCGCACGAGTTCATTCTGGGACTTGAGGACCAGCATGGACGAACCGGTTACCAGACGTATCTCGGAGAGCGCGGCGTGCGATTGTCGGGAGGACAACGCCAGAGGATCGCCCTGGCCCGGGCGGTTCTCAAGGATGCACCGATCCTTGTGCTGGACGAAGCGACGTCCGCGCTCGATTCGACCGTCGAGGCGTCGATTCAGGACGCGTTGCGCAAAGTGATGGAAAACAAGACCGTCATTGCCATTGCGCATCGGCTTTCGACGATACTTCGAATGCACAGGATCGTCGTGCTCGATCACGGGAAAGTCGTTGAGCAGGGCACGCATGAAGAACTTCTGGACAAGGGTGGCGTTTTTTCCAGGCACTGGGACAAGCAGATCGGGGGATTCATCGGAATTGATCATGACAAGGAAATTGTCGGTCAGGACTTTGGTTCTCGGTGATCCGGATGCTGATGTCCGCGTCCGATTCCAGTGCCAGCCAGATGTGCGGAACGTGAGTCAGGAGTACGAGAGTGAAACTTGATGTGGGATTCGTCAGAAGCCAGTTTCCGGCATTTTCGGACCCGGGGTTGTCAGCGTCGGCGTTCTTCGAAAACGCTGGCGGAACCTACCCGAGCCGCCAGGTCGTCGACAGGCTGATCCGGTTTTACCGTGAGCGCAAGGTTCAGCCTTACGGCAGTTTTGAAAGGTCGATAGTCGGGGGAAAGGAAATGGACGAGGCGCGTACCCGTCTCGCGGCTGCCATTGGGGTTGAACCCGACGAACTGTCATTCGGTCCGTCGACAACTCAGAACACATATGTTCTTGCACAGGCATTCCGGTCGATGCTGGGAAGCGGAGACGCGATAATTGTCACTGAACAGGACCACGAAGCCAACGTTGGCCCCTGGTTTCGACTCGCCGATTGCGGGGTGGAAATTCGCGTGTGGAAACTGGACCCTGAGACCGGTAACCTGCCGATTGGTAATCTGGAGTCCCTTCTGGACCGCCGCGTGAAGCTGGTTTGTTTCCCACATTGTTCCAACATCGTCGGCGAAATCAATCCGGTGACGATGATCTGCCGAATGGCGAGAGACGTCGGTGCGTGGACCTGCGTTGATGGCGTGAGCTATGCTCCTCACGGCCTTCCCAACGTGCGAAATCTGGGCGCAGACGTGTACCTGTTCTCGACGTACAAGACCTATGGTCCACATCAGGGCATCATGGTGGTACGTACGGAACTGACGGAGAGGCTTCCGAACCAGGGCCATGATTTCAATGCGGGAGACCCGGTTCACAGGTTGACGCCGGCCGGTCCGGATCACGCCCAGGTCGCCGCGTCAGCAGGAATTCCGGACTACATCGACCTGATGAACGTACATCACCAGGGAATCGGCAAACGGCCCGACGAGCGGTGCGCGTACGTCGCGGGGTTGATGCGGGAACATGAGACCAGAATCCTGAAGCCCTTGCTGGACTGGCTGTCCCGCTGCAATGCCGTTCGCCTCGTCGGGTCTGACGCGGCAGAGAAGAAAGTGCCGACCGTGTCGGTTTTTCTGGACCGGCCGGGGCGAGCCGTCGCTGCAGCTCTCTCAGATCTTGGAATCATGGCGGGCGGAGGGAATTTTTATGGCGTACGGTGCCTCAATGCTCTCGGCATTGACCCGACCCATGGCGTTCTTCGATTGAGTTTTGTCCATTACACCGAGGCGGACGACGTCACACGGCTGATTGATGCTCTTGAAACGGTGATTTGACGCAGGGTCCGGGCTCCCTTGCGCGAGCCTGCCACGGTTTCAGCATGGCAAGACGATCAGCGGTGAATACACTGGTCGAAAATCATGTACGTCGTTGCTGCTCACGGCAGTTTCAGGCTGTCAAGTTGCCGGGCCAGCAGATCCATTCCCGCCTGCCACCCCTTGTCCATGTTGCCAACTGCCTGGGAAAAACAGGTCAGCTCGTCTTCAGTTGCGTCATGAGGCGTCCAGGTCATGCGCATGTGTGTCTTTTCGCCGGCGTCCTCGAGATGCAGCTCCAACCGGATTTGCCTCGGCCAATTCGGCATCATCGGGTTGGGTATCGGGTTCCAGTTTTCGTCCGTCATGAACTGGATTGCGGCAAAACTCGCCTCCGGGTCGACGGCAACATAATCCAATCTTTGGTAGTGCGACCCTCCGCCCATTCGCATTTCCAACAACCACTGGCCACCGGGCTTGACTTCAAGTTCATGAATAATCGTCTCGACCCCCGGACCATACCAGTGCGACACGAGATCTGCATCGGTCCAGGCTTTCCAGACGAGGTTGCGGGGGGAATCAAAATCGCGTTCCAGGACGTATGTCGGCAATTCGGCCATGGTTGGGGTTCCCTGTCAGTGAATCGATTCGGCAGTTCTCTCAGTTGGCCGGTTTCATCTGCCGAGTGGGCCGGCAAGCCTCCGAGGGGGAAGCACGACGCACGTATCACACTCAAGGGTGCCGACCAAGGTCGTTTCTCGAGCGTAGGCTTCTCCATCATCGGACTCGGACTGCCACCACCGTCCCGCTTCGGAATCCGCTGTGGCCGGTACGGCAATCCTGGCCATCATTGCGGGACGGTCCCGGGTTCCGGAAGCATTCACGACCTTGTTGGGCCGACGGTTTCTGGCCGACGGTGTGCCAGGAACGCCAATGGCCCCTCATTTTATCGTATTTCCCTTACGGGAATGCACAGAAGGCATTCGGATTTGCAATCGCGATGGTTTAAGCGCACGAGGGAGCCTATCTCGTACGAAGCTCGGGCGGAGTTTCCGAATTACCGATGACATTTACGCTGATTGCAATCGGGTTGGTCCTGTTACCTGCTGGTGGCGAACTTGTCGTTCGGGGCTCGATACGGCTGTCGCGCATGCTGAACATCTCGCCCTTGGTTGTTGGCGTGATCGTCATTGGATTCGGGACGTCGCTCCCTGAAGTCGTAGTCTCGATCAACGCCGCCGTGTCAGGTTCGCCGGGGTTGGCCGTCGGGAACGTCGTGGGAAGCAACATCGCCAACTCGCTTCTCGTCATTGGTTTGCCCGCCCTGTTTGCGCCGGTCATTGTCGACACCAGGGCCGTGCTTCGCGATGGTGTCGGGCTCCTGGGCGTGACGATCGTGTTCGTCGGAATATGTCTCTACGGAGTGCTGAACGCCTGGATGGCGATCACTCTCCTGGCACTGCTGTGCGCCTATATCGTGATCGCGACACGAACGGGCTCCGAGTCCGGGGCGCAATTGCCGAAGTCTCGAGTCGGCGAGGAGACGGCAGACGAACAAAAACAAGAAAAAATACATTTTATCAAAACATTATTGATCGTTCTTGCAGGATTCTTCGCGATAGCGGCAGGTGCCGAATGCCTGGTATCGGGCGCAGTCGAGCTTGCACGGCGGTTGGGCGTGTCGAACGAGGTCATCGGATTGACCATCGTTGCAATCGGCACGTCATTGCCGGAATTGGTAACTGCGCTTGTGGCGGCATACCGCAGGCAATCCGATCTGTCTCTCGGGAACGTTCTCGGGAGCAATGTCTTCAACCTGGCAGGTGTTGCCGGCGTGACCGGACTGGTCGTCCCGCTGCCGATTTCCGAAAGCATAGCGCAATACGACGTCTGGGTTCTTGCGGGAACGACCGTGCTCCTGTTCATTTTCATGTGGAGCCATTACAGGATCAGCCGTGTCGAAGGCGGAATCCTTTTCGCTGGTTACTGCGTGTATATCGGGTCACTGACGGTATTTTGACCGGACGCACCGTGATCATCGGATGCGGGCATTCCCGCGAAACAGTCCTCACCGCGGGCGCATGATCGGTCGATTGCCGAAACACGCCATCGGGACGGTTGAAGGCGGATACGGGCGGAAGTAAGAACGCGGGCGTCCGCACTGTGATTTCGGGTGAAACATGAGAATCAGGTCAGACTTGGCAGACGCGGTGGGAAACACGCCTCTGATCCGCCTGAAGCGGGCCTCTGAATTGACCGGGTGCGAAATCCTCGGAAAGGCGGAATTTCTGAATCCCGGTCAATCGGTCAAGGATCGTGCAGCCCTTGGAATCATCAAGGACGCCGAGACCCGTGGCCTGCTCGAACCGGGGGGGACAATTGTCGAGGGAACCGCGGGCAACACTGGAATCGGGTTGGCGCTTGTCGGAGGATCCCTTGGATATCGCACGGTCATTGTGATTCCCGAGACCCAGAGCGAAGAGAAAAAGGACATGCTTCGCCTGGCGGGTGCCCAGCTCATCCAGGTGCCGGCGGTACCCTACCGCAATCCCAACAACTACGTTCGCTACTCGGGACGCCTGGCCGAGTTGCTGGCGAAGTCGGAGCCGAACGGCGCCATATGGGCGAACCAGTTCGACAACGTCGCCAACCGGCAGATTCATGTGGCCACCACGGCGCCTGAGATCTGGGAACAAACAGGCGGAAAGGTTGACGCCTTCATTTGCGCCGTCGGAACCGGAGGTACGCTCGCCGGTGTCGCCGAAGGGCTCAGGTCCCGCAATCCGGACGTCAAGATCGGTCTTGCGGACCCGGAAGGCGCCGCGCTGTTCAACCACTATATGCACGGAGAGTTGAAAGCCGAAGGCACGTCGATCACGGAGGGAATTGGACAGGGCCGCATCACCGGGAACCTGGTCGGACTCGATGTCGATTTCCCGTGCCGGGTTGCCGACTCGGAGGCATTGACGATACTGTTTTCACTCTTGCAGAACGAGGGCCTTTGTCTCGGTGGCTCCACGGGCATAAACGTGGCCGGGGCCATCCGCATGGCGCAGGATCTTGGTCCCGGACATGTTGTCGTTACCGTGCTGTGCGACTACGGCACACGGTATCAGTCCAGGTTGTTCAACCCAGAGTTTCTGAAATCGAAGGAATTGCCTGTTCCTGAATGGCTCGACGGGGAGGCCACGGAAATTCCGGCGGTCTATGTCGAGGCCGACGAGTGAGCCGGAGGTGGCAAACCTGGCTCCCGAACTGGAAGTTCATGGACCCGGGATCAGGAGACGTTTTGGATCGTCACGGAGGACAAAGGTTCGATGACCGTTTCACTTTATGAACAGGATGCTTACCGGAAAGAAGCACCGGCGGCCGTGGTTGCCGTCAATGATCGTGGCGGAGTCGTCCTTGATCGGTCGTTGTTCTATCCAACCGGTGGCGGCCAACCCGGGGACTCGGGTGAACTCGTCGTCGAGGGAGAAACAGTGAGAATTGCGACCACGGTCAAGGGCGACGGTGACGGCATCGTTCTTGTTCCCGAGTCGCCTGTCGATTTGCCCGTCGGTACCCCTGTCCTGCAGAGGATCGACTGGAGCACGCGGTTCGCGCACATGCGTGTTCACTCCGCACTGCACCTTCTCTCGGTCGTCATTCCGTTGCCGGTTACGGGTGGCCAGATTTCCGCCCGGAAAGGCCGCCTGGATTTTGACATGCCGACTGCGCCCGAAGACAAGCAGGCGATCGAAGATTCACTGAACGAACTGGTCGAAAGGGATCTCGAAATCACGGACGAATGGATTTCGGACGAGGAACTGGCTGCGAATCCCGGGCTCGTCAAGACGATGTCGGTCAAGCCCCCGAGCGGACGCGGCAGGGTGCGACTGGTTCGAATTGGCAAGGGCGACGAACTTGTCGATCTTCAGCCGTGTGGCGGCACTCATGTACGAACGACACGAGAGATCGGCAGGCTGCGGCTCGGAAAAGTCGAGAAAAAGAGCCGACTCAATCGCCGGGTGAACATACACCCTGCGGAGATGACGTAGAGGCCTGCCGCGCCACTTGACCGGACCTGGGACCTGATCAGGAACCTTGTCGTTCCGGGATCAAGCCGTGGTCGGGTCCGATCAGTTTGCCAACCGCCGACGTCGCGATTCCGGGTGCCGTCGACGTTCGTCGCAAATCTGGCTTTCAGGGACCGGTTGTCTCTTGGCTCCGATGCGATCCGGGTTCATCTGGACAGGCGTCACGCAGGCGGTCGTGCGTTGAACCCATGTAGCCGTCACTCACCGCATGAAACGCGAAGTCCCGTAAAGTCTTGCCGCACGACCGTGGAGGGTATAATCGATTGTGGACTCACGGAGAGGTGGCCGAGTGGTCGAAGGCGCACGCCTGGAACGCGTGTAGGCGGGGAACCGTCTCCAGGGTTCGAATCCCTGTCTCTCCGCCAATGAAGGTATCTAAGCCATTGATTTATAGGCAAAAATGAGAATTGGTTACCACTCTGTTTCCACTTTTGGACAGTGACAACGAAAGGAAAAAAAGTATGGCATCGCCTCGTTACAAAGTGCGCGTGGTTGGCAATGACATTGAACCCCATGAATGGCCGCTTGACGCTAAAACGGTTGAAGACGCAAAGAAAGAAATGTGGTCAAAGATATTCAGCACCGTTCGCGACCATCACACCGTGCAAATTTGGAAATGCGACACTGAAAAGCAAACCCGCATGTGTTGGAGTGCACTTGTCCGGGAACTTAAGGAAAACGATTAATCCACCTCCTGCGACCGGCGGGCTTGACCTTGGTGGGTTTCGTTCCCGCGCCCCGACAGTCGGGACAAAGTATCGTCCGGCAAGCCTCGAATATCCAGCCAAGGCCATGACAACGGAGACAGGCCTTGGCCATCATTCATCCCGGACTTCCGAACAAATCGCCGCGAAGTAACCGCCCCAATTTGCGACTTCATCGACGCGCCATTTGCCACCATCGAAAAGGATTTGATCCGAAAGCGTAGCGTCGTCGCCCTCTTGAACCGCCCGGATTTCAGTCTCGGAAATGAATTTGCGCAGATTTTCGACCCTGAGTCCTTCTGCCAAAGACAAAACTTCATCACCAGTAACCGGCAAAACGATTGCTTGCATCACAATCTCGGTTTCCACTCCCGGCACATACTCGCCAAACTCATTCCGCATTCCCGGAGATTGCCGAAGGATTTTGACTTCCGATTGTTCCTTGAGATTCCGGGATCGTGTCCGGCGCGCCAATCGTCGCACAATTCGGTTAGCCATCGTCAAGCAACCCGGCAATCTCCATTGCCTGTTGTGTCGTCACGCCTTCCGCCCCTGCCAGTTTCGCGAACACTTGCGCCCTTGAAACCATGTCGCGCGGATAACCGTCCAGTTCGAGTTTGACCGGCGTTTCCAGTTTTGCCGACAACTCGCTTTCGGTCATGCGCACTAGAGGCATGACGGTTCCAAGATGCCAGCGCCGGATTGCCTCGCGCTGACTCGTTCCGTCCGCATCAGTGAACATCGAAGGTGGAGTCCCACACGCGGCCAGAACGTGCATGAATGATTGTTGCGCAATCTTGACCATTGCATCCGGCGGACTCGGCCCAAGCCGGTTTGCCTTCCAGTCTGAATGCGGCGCGGTTTGTCGGCCCTCGCCCCAACCCGCCGCCGTGGTTTCGGTCAGAACCGCCTTGCCTCGCGCCGCCGCAATGTCGGCTTTCAGTTCCGCAAGCGGGTCGTCGTCCTCACCGTCGCCGCCGTCTTGCGGGATTGGCAGGATTTGCGCGAGCGGTCCGCCCGCTTCATCGGCAAGGGATCGCTCGGATTCCGCGTTCAACCTCGATGTCGTATGCGCCCAATTTGTCGGCCCGGTTCCAATGTACGGTTGACCGGGATTCGATCCCCAACGAACGAACACGACTCCGCTTGCCGGTAGATTCCAGGTCGTTGACGTTGACGGCCCATAGGCGGTTGCCCTCACGGTCCACGTTTCGGGATCGTGTGTGCCTTCCCAATGCCAAGACGAACACGGGATCAATCGGACGGTTCCCGATTTGCTCATTCGGATTGCGTGCAAGGAATCTCCCTTGCGGATCAGATCCCGCCCCAGTTGCGCGAGAAAACACGTACACACGCAATCTTGAACCCAAGGTGCCCCAACTACCTTTGCCCCTGCAAACGCGCGAGAAAGCGCCCCTGAAGCCGCTTCAACCGCCGCCGTACTGGAAGCGTCCGCCGCGGTTCCGGCCGCTTGCGCCTCAATCAGCCGCAAAACCGCGTCGGAAAAATCGCCGCCCGATTCACGCCTTTCGGGTTTCTGCCAAGGCCAGCGCATCAGCCGATGCTCCCGCCCCGGCGAGACTTCCAAGGCGACAGCAAACCCATTGCGCCGGAATGTCGCAAGCAACCGGTCATGCTTGGAGAATATCCCGCCGACAGTTCGCCGCCCCTTTCGTCACGGATTCCACTGGAAGGGCTTTCCAGCAGCCAACCCGCCGCCCGGATCGTCGCCTCATTCTTGACCGCTTGCGGCGCATCCGGCGCGTAACGTTCAACCAACGCGGAGACAGTTTCGCCCATAGCGTTGATACGGTCGTCGGTCAGGTCGTCAGCCGCGATGCCCGCTTTCAGACATTCGACCGCCGCCGCCCTTGCAACTGTTGCCGTTGTAGCAGGCCACGGAGATAGCGCCGCTAGAGCCATATACGCCTCCCGGAGCGACGTTTGCGCCCCTCGACAGGGTTTAGGTCGTCATCAATGATTTGCGCGTCAGGCCAGCCGCCACGCGCGTCCGTAGAGCCAATCAGGATTGCCCGCAGTCGGGCTTTTTCGACAACGCGCCCTTCCGGCGTATCCTCAAACTTTGCGCCCTCGCCATAGTCAAGCAATGGCCTTGCAATGACGCCAACGGATTCGCTTGCGGCAACCGCCATATCCCCGGCTTCGCCCATTGGCAGATCGATTTCGATTTCAAGCCCGTTGTCGCCAGCAACCGCCCGTAGCGTTCCCTTCCGTGCGCTCGCAAGCGGTCGCGCATAATCCTTGAATACCGCGATAACGTCATTGCCAGCCACGCGGCTTTCCGCCTCGATGGATTCCAACGCGCCAGCGTATGCGCGTTCGATCATTCCGGCCATTTCATCGGCCATCACACGTTGAAGCCGCACCATAGGGATACAGCCGCTTGCCGCGCCGCCTTGTGCTATGCACTCGCAAACCAAGGATTGATCGACCGGGATTTGCGCCCGCAACCGCCGCCCGGACCTCCGCCGCGCCTCGACTTGGCTTTGCTGATATGACGGGCTTTTCACAAGTCCGATGCCGCGCAGCTCCGCCGCCTCGATCACGCGCAATCCGGACTCGCGCCGTTCCCGCTTGGCCTGAAACTCGACAGACAGGCCCGTTGTGTGTCCGGCCCGTATCTCGGCAAGCGCCCGGTCAGCCGCCGGAATCGGCGGCAATTTGGCCCGCAAGGTCAGTGCCTGGGCGGTTTGTGACAGCTTCAATCCGCCGCCCGGATGCCACGCAATCACGCGCTCTATATCGTGATACAGGTCAAGATGAACCGCATCCGCAAGCCGGATGCTTCCCGGCTCGAAACGTTCCCGGTGACTTGGAGAAACGTCGCCAAACCGCATCACGGTTCCCGACAGTTTCCGGCCCTCAGCCCGGATCTCGGTTGCAGTTACGCGGCGTTCAAACATGGCTTTTCCGAATTGGGCCGGACAACAATGGACGATTCACCGTCCGACCCGAAACGCGGCCAAGGTCCCGCGTTTAGCTGGATACTCTGAAAGCGACTTGCGCGTAGGCGTCCGGTTGCACAAGGATCACGTCGCCCAAAAGGACGTGCATCGTGAAGTACCGTTCGCCCTTGGCGGAACCCGAATAGATGTCGTCAATGGAAACTTCGTTCCAATGCGGGCAAACCGCCGTCCGCATTGCGCCCGAACCGCCCATCATTGACCGGCCCTTTCGGTACAGAATACCTTGCGCAATGTGAGTTACTTTGTCCGGCATTCGCTTGTTTGTCCACCAGCCGCCGCCAACCCGAGTCAGATGTTCAAGCGCAGTTTGGTCGGCCGCGTTCCCGTTCCGGACGGTCGTTGCCGAAAGCCGGTAGGTTTCCGGGTTCACGACAATGCCGATTTCCGACAGCGTGTTGGCCCATAGGCCGTCAACGCCGCTTGCCTGAATTGCAAGGAATCGCTCCCAGGTTTCCACATTAGCCGCCGGTGCGCTCGGATCGGTCAGGGCTTTGAACATACCCGACAGGTTAGGCGCAGTTCCGTCGCCGTTGATAGCTTGGTCGTCCAGTTCATCCGACAAGGCCAGCGAAAGGTTTTCGCGCAAGATCGACTCGAAATTGGCTTGCCCAACCGCCGCAATGTCCTCAAGGGTCAGTTCCAACTTTGCCGAAACCCGTTTCGGAGTCGCGGTTGAAATCGTGATCGCACCCGCCGTCCCAGCGATTGCCGCCGACTTGGCCTTTGCATCCGCTGCTTGCGAAGTCGTGATTGTTCCCGTTGCGTAGGTTCCCGACATGACTCGCGGCATGTCGATTCCCAATCGCGGCGCAATGCTGTTGGCAAATACAGCCGGTCGGATTGGGTCAAGGTTCACGCCGACCGTTCCCGGCGCTGGCGTGATCGCCCGGCCTTCCGTGTCGCGTTGCTCCGGTTTCGGAACGTCCCACAATTCCAACGGGATCCCGGTGACGCCCGCCGCCGCGCTCAATTCCGCCTCCGCGCCGTCAATGCGCCGACCGCGCGCCGCCGCAATCAGGTAGTTTGAAAGCATGGCCTTTGAGCGCAGTTCGATCCGTTCCCGCACTTCCGCGTCCGGCCCGTTTGTTTCCTTGGTTTCCTGTTCGCGTTCCTCGGCTGCAAGCGCCGTCATGGCCGCCCGAATTTGGCGCTCCAGGTCCGGAGTCGATTTCTCGATTGCATCCAGTTCGGCCCGCGTTTCGTCCGTCAGTTCGTCCAGTTGCGCCAATTCCGCCATGCGTTGACGCTCTTTGGATTGACGCTCGCGCAGCTCGCGCAGTCGCCTTTGTGCCTCGGTCATAAAGCTATTCCTTCAATTCAAGCGCCATGTTGCCGTCTTGGTCAACAACCATCGGACGCGGTGACACAAGCTCCCAAACGGTTCCGCCGTCCGATGTTATGTGCATCGGCAATTCGCGGATCTCCAACATTGCCAACCGGTTGTCGTCCGGTTCGCCCCAACGCTCGCACAAGGTCTTGAACGAGAACAGGCGACAGGGTTTCCGGCCGGATTCCTTCAGCCACACGCCAGCAAACCCGGCGTCAAGATTGTGAAGCGTGACCGGCGACTTGCGCCACAGATACGCGGCGGCGGCCGGGGTTATGACGCGGATATAAGTTGGCTCTGCCATAGGTATAACTATGTTTCCGCATTTCGGGAATGTCAACCAGACAAATCCGCAGCGCTGCGGATTTGGATTACCAGCCCAAATATTCGCGCCAAGCCTGTTGATCGGGAGACAGGGGTTTTCGGTTCTCAACCTGAGTTTTGGAGATATGGCAATCTCTACACAAAGTCTGTAGCCCGTTCGGGTCATAGGGGTCTTGCCCCGGTTCGCGCTGCAACGGGGTAATGTGGTCGCATTCAAGCCGCCCGCCCCGGCCGCACATGACGCACCGCCAATCGTCGCGTTGGAACACGACCCGGCGAACGGACTGCCAGCGGCGGGTTTGAAGGTGGGTGTGGCGTTCGCTCACGCAACAACTCCCTCTTCCTGAAATCGGTGATTTACTTTGTATTGTAGTCCGAATTGAGGCAAATAAATCGGACCCGAGAGTCTTGATACAACTCAAACTCAATTATGTGATGGTTGCCGTGCAGGTCAACGCAGCAAAAAGAGAATTCAAATGGATACAACGGACCCTCGCGTTTTTCGTGGTGTATATACAAGTAGCCAGTTGAATTCCTGTCGAAAACTTGGTCGGGTGAGAAGCTTAGATCGCAAGATCCTTCAGAGTCGATTCTTACATAACGCAACTCTGAGCCGCGATTTTCTACAGCTATTTGCGTTCCACTTGGAGAGGCCGACAAATTTCCTCGAAATACGATATCGGGCCTTACTGCTCGCCGGTCACGTTCTATGAGAAAACTTAATTCCTCCCTTGAGGCGTGTACAAGGTGCTTTGTTTCTTCCACTTGACGCCGTAATTCCTTTTCCTGCATTTCGAGTGCTTTCGTGTTTTGCTTTAGCTCCTCTCCGTGTTGGAAGTAACCAATCACCAGCCAGAACAGAGCCAAAGGGGCAAAACCTCCTGCGAGAAAGTCACCCCACTCGTTCAAATTCATCTCGCCTGTCTTGTTACGGTAAACGAATACGGCTGCCACAAGTGCCAGTACCCATATCCCGGTGAGCAAAAAACCGAACTTCGTGCGACCCTTCATGTCCCGAAGCATACTAACAAGTTCAATCATTTAACTTATCCCGCCATCCCCGCGTATCTCCATGCCCGGCCTATCAATCTATCACACTTAACTCCGGGTTCTCGTCTCCTTTTCAGTTTTTCCGGTCCCATTCTTCCTTGGCCTGGATGGCGATGACGGCATGAGACAGGAACTTCACCCCCTCCCAGAGCTTCTGCGTGCCGGGTAACGGCTGGCGCTTCGAGGGATGAAAGCCCGCCAGGCCGCCCGTCAGCACGACGAAGCCCGCGATGGTCATCTCCGGCGGTCCCCGGGGGACCTTGAAACCATGGTGGGAGGCGAGAGCGCAGAGCGCCCGGATGTCGTCCTCGGTGACGTGGCGATTAGCCGGGTCTTCCGGCCTCTCGCGGGCGAGAAGTGAAAGATCCCAAACCCTGAATGCGGTGATTGCATCGAAGGCGAGACACTTCTTCAGGTCGTCGGCCTCGTCGAGGCGGCGATCTTCGATGCGGGTGCCGACCTTCAGCGCATGGAAGAACCGTTCGATCCGCCAGCGCAGTTCGTACCAGTGCAGCACCGTGCAGGCGGTGTCGAGATCGCCCTCGCCCTCGGTGGTCAGCAGCATCCAGTGCAGCGGTTGGTTCTTCTTCTTCTTCTTCCCTGTCTTCGATGCCGGCAGCGACGGGCGGCGGGGAGGATCCTCCTCACGGGCCGAGACCGCGATCATGCGGATCGGCGGTTCGTCCCCACGGTCCTTCGGGGCAAGCAGTTCCACCGGCGTGCAGCGCAATGTCAGCTTCGCCGTGCGGGCCTTCCTGCGGTTTGGTCCCCCGCAGGCCGGAACCTCGATCCTGCGCCCGCCCACCGGTTCCGTTCCCAGCACATGATCCCACAGGTTCGCGTCCCCGCCCGAAGCCAGGGCCACCCGCCGTTGCGTCCCCCGGCTGGCCCGGACCAGCAATGGCGCCCCGGTCTGCTCCGCCCGCGCGATCAGCTCCCAGAAGTCGCCCTCGCGGTCGCAGACCGTCACCACCCGGCTGTCCGGGCAGGCGCGCGCGAGTTCCTGCGCGCGGTCAAGGCCGTCCACCCAGCGGACGCTGTCCTTCGCCGCGTCCTGACGGAAGTCCGTGTCCACCGTGTACATCCCCAGGGGCCGGCCCACCGCGTTCACCGCAACACCGAAATGGGCCAGGATGCCCGAGGTGCCCGTGCCGCCCCCGCCAAGATCGTCGAGCCCCGAAGTCTGTGACAGGTCGTCATAATTCAGCGTCGTCGTGTCCTGTACCGCAAGCACAAGCCGCTCCGCGCCGCAGCGCTCAACCGTCTGCTCGAAATGCGAATCCAGAATGTGCTCCATCGTCACCGCGTCATTGGACAGCAACCGGTAGGCCGCCGTCTGCTCCGCACGCCCCGGGAAGATCGACGGCAGATGTTCCCCAAGGCGATTGATCCAGGCCGCACCCATCAGCGCAATCCGGCGCCGGACCCGGCCGTCGGGATGGGTGCTGCGACCGTATTCCCGGGCAGCCCATCCCCCCGCACAATAGAGCGATCCGGACCAGCCGAGAACCCGTTCCGGACCCGCGCACAGAACCTGGTGCCAACCCGCCACCAGCGGCCGGAGCCAGACCGCGCGCCGCACACCCGAACGCCGCCCCGACGTCAGTTCCGGGCAGCACTTCCACCCCGCCGCCCGGTAGCTCAGGCCGGACTGTCCCGGCCCGGTGAAACTCTGCACAAGCACCGGACGCTCGCCGTAGGCCGCCGCCCAGTCATCGGCAATCCGGCCCGCAGCCAGGCGCAGGACCCGGGAGGCAAGACCCTTCACACGGACACCGGGAAGCAGCAGGAAGCGATGGTTGCACACGACCTTGGCGATGTTGGCCACGCGGGCATCAGCCGACCAGCCGATGACGCCGTCGCGCGGACCAAGCTGGATCCCGGCCGCGGTGAAGCCGATGCCCCCCAGCACCCCGTCGTGCTCCGAACGAACCCAGTATCGGACTTGCCCGCCCGGCGGGCGGCGCCATCCCTCCGGATGCCAGCTCTCGATCATCGCCTCCCAGCGGCGGCGGTCCTCCGGTGCCGTCACCAACTCAAGCGACAGGGCACCGAGGTCCCGAAGCGGGCACGAGACAGAACGGTCGGGGAAGTCCGACGCAGGACGGGCATGGGGATCGAATTCCAGCGCTTCCGCTTCCGGAAGACGCACACCCAGATTCTCCGCAAGTGCCGGCAGAAGCTTGCGCGCCGACGCAAGGCACAGCTTGCCGACACGGTTGTACCAGTTCTCCCGCTCGCAGAACTCGTGGGCCAGCGCCGTTCGTGACAACCCACCGCCGTTGCAGGCCGTCCCGAACCAATCTATCGTCTCCGACGAAACCTGTCGCATGCCAATCTGCATGCCGGGGCGAATCGCACGAAATCAACCCGGAGTCAAGTGTGTGTGCTTGATAGATGCCCGGCGCGGTCTCCGCATTTGCCGTTCAAACGCTCCCGCCGAAAGTACCAGTGCCGCCGCAACGTCGTCGCGCGCCTCGTTGTGCGTGCCGCGTTTAGAAAGCCGGGTTGATCCTTGGTCATCATTTTTGACCATGGCAACGGACAGGCTGGCCGTCAACAAGTCCCGTGAACCCGGCGCGACCGATAGCGGCCCGTCCATCGTGATTTTGCGCAAGGCCCGAATGTCGGCGCTGGCTTCGCTCCAACGTGTCACGCGCGGTTGCAGGTTCCAGCCCGGCGCGGCGTCTTTCAGGTCGTCAAGCCGGAAGCGGTCGCACCACAACGCGACCGGCTGGCCCCATGCTTCTCGGATCGCCGTGACAAGCAACCCGACCGGCGGCACTCGAAGTCCGGTAGCAACCCGCAAGGAACCGGACAGGACAAGCCGCCGGTACGTTCCTTTCGGTACGCGGTCGCGCTTCTCTTGTGCCTCGATTCCGGGAATGCCAGGCGCAACGGCCAGCGCCTCGACACGGCCGGATTGCCAGATTGCAACTGCCGCGCTCCATGCCCGGCCCCCGCCAAGGTCAACCGCAACAATCGGCCGGCCAAATGGCCCGGCGGTTTCCCGAACCAACGCTTGTTCCCAATCCTCAACCGTCAACAGCACTTCCGATTCATCGGCGGTTGGCAGGTTCAACCGGTAGGACAGAAACCGGGCCTTCAGTCGCGTGTCGCGCCGCGCCTTGTCGCGCTCGCTCAACAGCACTTTCCGGCTTTCGGGAAACATCGACATGAGCGGATTGCAACGCCGGATTTCCGGCCATTGATCCCAACGCTTCCGGTTGCCCTGCAACGCCGTGACATGCACGGAACCATGTGAACCGTCCGCTATCAATTCATGCCACCAGCCGCCCGTTGCCGGTGCGAGAACGCCAATCAGCATGACGCGCATTTGAGATCCCGGCTTGCCCAACGCAGTTTCAATCGCATCCCACACAAGTTGACCGCCGGTTGTCTCATACGCGCCCGGTTCATCCATGAAGCAATAGGGCACGTCTACCAGCCCTTGCGCCGTCTTGCCGTTCGCCGCCAGGATCGAAATGCGCGTTTTCGTAGGCACGTGATCGACATGGCAGTTGTTGACCGACTCCGCGACTTTGAACGCGGGATCATCCCCGACCATCCCGCGCAGTTGCTTGAACACGGTTCGCCGGGCTTGCCCTATGCTGGCTGCAATGATGTGAGACTCCGCGCCCGGAACGTGCAAGGAATCGCCCGGCGTCAGGTATCGTTTGGCAAGCCAGGCAGTCAGTGTGCTCTTGCCGTTGCCCCTCGGAATCGACAACCCCGAAATTGTGATCCCCGGAGCGAATGCCGACCGGACAAATCGCCTCTGAAATGGCCGCAGATCAAGCAAAATCAACCCTTAGTTGTGAGAAGGACACCCCACCCCGCGGTAGTCGCCCCTCCCGCCGCTTTCGCCGGTGCCATCAATGCCGGGTCGCGGTCTTGGCGTCCCGCGCAATCGCCTCGACAAATTCATCGGGCTCATATCTTTGAAGATAACAGCAGCACGCCTTGTCCGTCCGTAGCGATTCGAATTTGCCCACACCTTTGACTATCGAGTCGATGTCTTGACCATTGGCCTGCATCAACACTCCAATTGCCCCTGTCATTTGGCTTACGGGATCAGGGCCAAACGTCTTGACGTATTCCCGGAGTGTCTTGACAACCATTTCGTCTAATTCCTCGCGCTTGCGCTTGGCGTCGTCGCTATCAGTGTTCATCGGTTCGGTTCCTTTCTTTCAAATCCGCAGCGCTGCGGGTTTGCCTCGCGCGTGTAGTGCTAACCCTCTTAGGTCATTTCTTCTCAGCAAACCTGTTCACTAAGTGGTTCTGTTCCCTATGGTTCTGTTTGGGTGACAATTTGGCACATGGCTCTTTGACAATTTGGCACATGGACCATATGCCAATTTGGCAGGTGGCTTTTCCCCGGAAAAGGCAGGCGGCAAGATGTGAATAACGTCCGATTGTCGGCGGCCGTTTTTTTTTGGCGGCCGTTTCTCGCGTCGGATCAACCCCCGGTCTGAAAGTCTCGCGAGCGCCCGCATTACGGACCTCGATCCTTGCTTTGTTTCGGTTCCGATTTCAGCAATAGACGGCCAGCAGTTGCCGTAGTTCGGCTTTTCGGGGTCGTGGCCCACTCGGTCGGCAAGGCAACGCAATACTGCATATTCAGCCACGTTTTTGACCGGTGCCCATCGCATCCACTCGCGAACGTTGACGCAGAGAAACGGATTCGATAAATCTTTCACCGACTTTTTGTCCATTAGTCACCGCCGCCCGCGTTTTCGTATCGGCGCGGGCGGCGACCCAATTCAGACAATCATGCAGCTTTTCGGGATCGGAATTTCGGTCGGCTTGCGGCCCATTCTTCGACCTCAGACCGCCGCCAAACGGGAACCGCCAGGCCGATGTCAACGGGGTCGGGGAAGTCGGTTTGTTTCGACAGTCGCCATACGGTTGTGCGACCAAAGCCAAGGAACTCGCACACATCTTTTATTCGGAGAAATTTTTTCGCCGTCGTCGCCTTTGTCATTTTCAAAACCCACCATCCAAAGCTGCCGGGGTGGCAACCCGGTCTCACCTAAAAATCACTCATCTTTGGTTGGTTGTGTGACCGCCAATATCGTGTGGCTCTAGACGATCACACCGCTGTCTATAGTCGTTTCAGATCGTTCCGTCAACGTAAGATTGCCAAGCCGCCATCAGTTCACGCCGCCGGTCGATCATGTCCGACCGTTGGTATGCGCCTTCGACTCCTTTGACCGTGTGCGCCAATGCCATCTCGGCAATGTCACGATCCTTGCCGGTATCAGCACACCACGTCCGAAAACTGGTACGGAAACCGTGTGGAACCGCCTTGATTCCATTTTCGCGCAAGAGCTTTGACAGCGTGCTATCGCTCATTGGCTTGCCAGTGACTGACGGGAACACAAATCCACCGTCGCCATAGGCCCGCGCTTCTTTCAGGATCTCGATTACCCGCGCCGTCAACGGTACGCGGTGCTCCCGGCCCGCTTTCATGCGGTCAGCCGGGATTGTCCAGATTGCCGCGTCAAGGTCGATCTCTGACCATTCGGCAAGCCGAACCTCGCCCGACCTGGAAGCGGTTAAGACGGCAAATTCCAACGCCAACTTGGAAACCGGGGTTGCCTCACTGGCCCGGATTGTCGCGAGTGCAGTTCCAACCTTGGAATGATGCAGCGCCTTCATGCCTTCCCGCTTGACGCCATTTTTCGGAAGCGCGGCGGAGATTGCCGCAACCGGATCGTCAAGCCGGTGACCCTCGGCAACGGACCATTTCATGACGGCCTGAATGCGTTGCTTGACACGCCGCATGGTTTCCCGCTTGTCGTTCCAGTTTGGCAACAGACAAGCCATGATGTCTTGTGGCCCGACTTCTGAAACCCGCTTTTCGCCGATGATTGGAAAAGCGTAGTCTCGGAGACTGGCCCGCCATTGTGCGGCCGATTTTGAGCCGTTGCGCCATGTCGGTTCGTGAAGGTCGATCACACGTTCCGCCGCTTCTGCGAAAGTCGGGATTCCGCCGGTTCGCGGGTCTATACCTTGAAACGCCATGCGCCGGTTTTTGAGCGCCGCCGCCCTTGCCTCGGCGAGCGTGACAACCGGGTACGGCCCCAACCCCATATCGCGGGGTTTGCCATGAATGCGCAATCGTTGCGCCCAGGATTTGACCACGCCTTGCCCGGTTCGGCTTGGCTTGACCAACAGGGAAAGCCCGTGCCCGCCGTGCCCGTCGCCATACCGGCCCGGCCTCGAAACACGCTCTACAAATTTCGCCGACAGCTTGTTTGTCATTTTCTGTCTCCCCTCATGGTTACCACGTTTGGACGTGATAGCACGCGGGATAGAAGGTGACAACTAGAAACAACAAGAAACAGTTAATCCAGTATATACAAGCGGTTAAATGCGACAACAGCGGACTGTCATGAACAACAGGAAATAGCGCAATGGCGGTCTGTCTCTCCGCCACCCCTCGTGTGAAACCGAAAGACTTCCCCGCGGGTTCTCTTGGCCTCAGCAAGCCCGTTTCCCGCGATGGTTCAATCCGCGGACCATGTGAAACACCGGCCCGCGCTTTGCAGTACCGGTTGACTGGGTCAGGTTTCGACCTGCACGAACACGCGACCGCCTTCCACCTTTACGGCATATGTCCTCAGGTCGACGTTGACTGGCGCCGACAGCGCCTCGCCCGTGCAGATGTCAAAACGTCCGCCATGGAGGGGACATTCGACTACGCAATCCACCACCAGACCGTATTCGAGGCTCTCTTCCTCGTGGGTGCACATCAGATCGGTGGCAAAGAACCCATTGACCGTGTTGTAGATGGCGTAGGAACGTCCGTCATGTTCCCATGCAATCAGGTCTTCCTCGTCGATGTCTTCGATTCCACAGGCATCAATCCATTGGGTCATCTGACGGTTCCTTCTTGGTGGTGGTCTGTCACGCCGGGAGCAGCGAATTCCATGCAGATGTCCAGACCGGGTCATTCGGGCAGGTAGGCGCAGCCGTCCGGCAAGTGGAATCCCGTGTCGCGGAATTGCGCCTGCGCGGTGCATTCGGGAAAGACATTGACCATCTCCGCACTCTGAACGGCCGCGTTGACATGATGCGAAAAGGCCTCGCCTCAGAAGAGGTACCTTCGCTTGTCGTGATTCTCACAAAGAACGATGATTCGATCTCGGTTCATCCGTCCGGGCACCGTTCGGGATTGGTGAACCAGTATTCCCCGTGTTCGAAGCGCAAGCCTTTGGCTCGCTGCCCCGACGCGCCGACAGGTTGAGACCCGATCATCTGCCCGCCTCAGACTTCCCGCGTGAGAAAGCTGTCTTCGAACGGGTAACGGCTGAGGACGATGGGACCGCTTTCGGTCACGAGAACCTGATCCTCGAGTTTGACGCCCTCGACGCCGCCGACTTCACCGATGTAGCTTTCGACGCACATCACCATTCCCGGCTCCAGTTCACCGTCAAAGAATTCGGGATGGTTGGGGGAATGCAGGATCGCAGGCCATTCGTCAGCCATGCCGATGCCATGCATCATGCACGGATAGAGTTGATCACCGAAGCCTGCCGGCGGGATGTAACGGGCGCGGGCGATTTCCGAAAAGGCCGCACCGGCATTCACCAGCTGGGTGTTCGCCGTTACCTCTTCATGGGCGATCGAGTAGAGCTTCCGCTGGTAATCCGATGGTCGTCCCGGTCCGCAGCGATAGGCCCGGCTGATGTCGGCTCCATAGCTGAACGGGCCGACCATGCCGCAGTCGAACACCACCAGGTCGCCCGCCCGGATCATACGGCTGGATGCCTCCTGCTGCCAGGGATTGGTGCGTTCGCCCGAGGCCAGCAGTCGGTAGTCAAGCCACTCGCCTCCACCCTCGATCAGGGCCGACCACATGTGAGCCCAGAGCTCTTGTTCCGTCACGCCGTTGCGCAAGGCGTCACGCATCCGGGTCATGCCGTCCTCGGCGACGGCGATGGTCAGGTTGGTCGCCAGGATTTCCTCGGGGCTCTTGATCTTGCGTGCCATTGCCAGGACAGGTGCCACATCCGCAACGGCATGCCCTTTTGCGACAAGCGCCTGCTCGGCGTGGAATCCCGCGCGTTCGACCGCGATCCGTTTTCTTCCGTGGCCGCAATTGGCTCGGATCAACTCGTCCATCTGCCCGGCCCAACGCACCGCCCAGTCCTGTTGGCGTGAGCCCGCGAACATGTAACTGAGCGGAACGAGATCTGCACGCAGCTCATCGATGGTTTCGAGCTGTCGTCCGGTTTCCCGTCCCGGAACACTGTCGAAATAGACAACGGGTCCCTCGGCGGGGACGAACAGGTAGCCCGCCTGGATATGCATCTGGAACAGCGTGCAATTGCGTACACCTGTGGCGTAGCGTATCGACAATGGCTCAACCAGGATGATCGCGTCGAAACCCTGACTGGCGATCTGTTCGCGCAACCTGTTCTGCCGGTAACGGCGCATGCGGGGCACGTCGATCATGCCTTCGGTATCCACGGCCTGGGTCGGCGGCGTGATCCAGGCCGCCCGCTCCAGCGTCAGTGGTTGCGGGTTGGCCGCGAAGGCGCGGCTGTAGTCCGTGGCGTCGTTCATTGATGTGTCGGGCTCCAAATGTCGAGCGCTTCGAGGAACTTTTCCCTTTCGCCTTGATGCATGCTGATGTTGGTCTCGGCATAGGGGTAGTTTCCTGTCGCCACTTCGCGGTGGAACAGGCCGAGCGCGGCGACGCGTTCATCATGGATTTGCTTGTGAAGCCGGCCGACGTTGCCGAAGGCATGGGCATGCCTGGGGGGCGTCTCCTCCTCGCTTGCCTCGCCGCAGATGTCCGCCACGAAGGAGAAGATCGCGTCGCCCGCCATTCCGGAGCCGAGTGAGAACGCGACGATCGTCGTTTTGCCGTTTACCGCCTCGAGCACCTCTTCGGCGACGCATTCCACTTCGACTGCAAAGACGCCCGCATCCTCCATGCGTTTCAGCGCCTCCCAGACCTTGATCGCCTCGTCTGCCCTCCGGCCCCAGCCGCGCAGGCCGCCGCAGTAATGGCTGAACGTGGGGATCAGTCCGATATGGCTTTGTACAGGGATGCCGTCGCGGGCCATCCGTTCCATGACCTCGTAGGAACGGAGCGTGTAGTACATGTCGGCGCCCTTGCGCATCGCCTCATAGGCATGGGCGACGATTTCGTCGTCGGAGCCGAATTGCGCCCACGTGGAGCCCGCGCCGGTGAAATGGAACGGTGCGATCTCGCGCACGTCCTCGATCTGATCGGCGCCAACCACGAAAAGGTCGATCCCGGCTTCGACGCAGGCCCGCAGTTCGTCGTTGTCGGCCGGGTTGGCCATCGAAAGTTTGCGGCCCGATCCCTTGAGTGAGCGCAGGTCCGCGACCGTGTAATTCCGCCGGGCCGGTTTGCGGCCGAAGTCGTAGATCCTCTTCACGTCACATTGTCCTTTGTGCAATTCGCACTACCGGTCCGCCCGAGGTAACCATATGTGGTGCCTGGCGGATGCCGGGAGCCTTGGTGGACAGGCCCAGACTGCGGCGCAATGTCACCATGAAGACTTCCCAGTTCGTGCGGACGAAGCCGGGGTCGGGCGCGGGAACCTGTGCCTCCACCGCACGGGCAAGGTCCGGCAGGGCGTAGAAGGGGACCTGGGGGAAAAGGTGGTGTTCCACATGGTTGTTCATGTTCATATAGAGGAAATTGGCCAGCCAGTTGCCCCGGAACGAGCGCGTGCTTTCCAGGATCGAGGGCGAGTTCTCCTGCAACTCGACGTGCTGGATAAGCGTGAACAGGAGCATCGCCGGCGCGCCCAGGACGCGCGGAACGACAAGGAGCCAGACTGGCCACCAGATTCCCGCAAAGGGCGCCGCGGCAGTCAGGGCATAGATGGCCAGCATGATTCGTGCGTTGCGGGTCATCCTGGGAAACTCCGCCTCGGGTGCCGCCATCCGCATCGTGCCGGTGTAGCGTTTCGTCGCGAGATGCACGAACACCAGAATGTGGAAGCGCAAGAGCCCTAAGCCGGTGACCTCGGTCAACCACCCCCCGAATCCCATTGGCGTGTCGAAGGGCATCTGGCTGTCCTTGCCCACATGCCATGTGTGGGTGTGGTGATTGGTGTGCGTGTAGCGCCGATGGAGCGGCTCTTCCATGTAAAGCAGTGACGTGACCCAAAGGACCGCTTCGTTCAGCGTGCGGCTGCGGAAGGCGGTCCCGTGGGCAGTTTCGTGACTGAAGGCATAGGAAGGTACCGCCAGGAACACGCCGTGGAGGAACATGGCGGGCCAGACCCAAAGTGTGCCGATGCTGGTCCAGACCAGAGCGCCGGTCAGCACGAGCGACAGCACCCACTTCGCCAGGTAGATCAGTCCCGGCCTGTCCGAACGGGCGGCGATCTTCTTGAGCGCCTTCCTGTCGAGTTGAACACCGGATGACGCTGCGTTCGTGGGAACGTAGTTGTGCATCGGCGACCCTCAGCTTGCGTAGTCCGATCCTTCGTCATCGAGGATCGCTTTCAGTTCGGCCAGGTGCCGTTCGGCTTGACCTGGATAACATTCAAGCTCCTGCGCGGTCTTTTCCGCGATTTCGTGGCTGAGTACCCGAAGCGGCATGCCGGTCTGAAGTGCACGGATGTAGGTCTCGGCGGCGCGTTCGAAGTAGTAGAGCCGGTTGAACGCGTCGGCGACATCATTGCCGATCACCAGGACCCCGTGGTTGCCCATGATCATCACCTTGATCTTCGGATCCGACAGCATCCTGGCGCAACGCATACCCTCTTCTTCGAAGGCGAGGCCGCCAAATCCGTCATCCACCACGGTGCGGCCGTAGAAGGTCGCCGTATTCTGATCGATCGGCGGCAGGGTGCTGTCCTCCAGACAGGCGAGCACTGTGGCGTGGATCGAATGCACATGCATCACGCAACGGGCGTGAGGCACGGACCGGTGGATCGATCCATGCAGGCCCCACGCCGTGGGATCGGGTGCGCCGGGCCGGTTCATCGAGGCGGGGTCGTCTGCGTCGAGAAGCAACAGGTCCGAGGCCCTGATCCGGTTGAAATGCTGCTGGTTGGGATTCATCAAAAACCGCTTTCCATCGTCGCTGACTGCCAGGCTGAAGTGGTTCGCAACCGCCTCGTGCATGTCCAGTCGCGCAGTCCACCGGAAGGCGGCAGCAAGGTCCGTGCGCTCGGCCCAATGGGTGAGGTTTTCGATAGGCACCATCCGCTGCATCTCATCCTCCGCGGTCTGATGATTCTATTTTTTTCAGGAGTGGGAGAGGCTGACAAGCGACGAATTTTCCATTAATGAATTAGAAAAATTAATACATGTTTAATGGGAAAGTATGGCTGTCTCCGGTCTCCCTCCCCTCACGTGGTTGCGCGCCTTCGAGGCTACGGCGCGCCACCTCAGTTTCACTCGGGCCGCGGCCGAACTGAACCTGACACAGTCCGCAGTTTCCCAGCACGTACGCAGCCTCGAGTCTTTCCTTGGACGCGATCTGTTTGTTCGCAAAACCCGCGCACTGGAGTTGACCGAAGATGGTGCGAACTACCTGCCCAGCCTGCGCGAAGCCTTCGCTCTGATAGCCCGCGGCACCCGGGCCTTCACCGGCGGCGACCGGGGCCGCAACATGACCCTTCAGTGCAACATGGCTTTTTCGGTGTTCTGGCTCGCGCCGCGCCTGCATAGGCTTTATGCCACGTATCCCTGGCTCGTACTCAATATCGTGACCCCGATCTGGGACCCTGAGCGCCATGCCGCGAACGCGTCCGTCGAGATTCGATTCGGCCGGGTTGAAGACATGTCGGCTGCCGCCGCCCGCATTGCCAATGAGAGGTTTTTTCCCGTTTGCGCGCCGGATTACCTCAGCGAGGCCATCGATCTGAAATCGGCTACGCTGTTCGACTGCGTCGGCGTCACCGGAACCTGGGGAAACTGGTTCAAGACACAAGGCGAAGAATTCAGTCGGGACGGCGAAGTAAACCTGGCTTCGACCTTCGTGATCGCTGTGGCCGCGGCGCTGAATGGCGCGGGAATTGCAATGGCCCACGATTCGCTCGTCTCGGGCCTGCTCGAAAGGGGAGACCTCGTCCGTCCGTTTTCGCACACGGCGCCATTGAGTGAGGGGTACTTCCTCATTTCTCCGTCCCCACATGCCCGGACCCCGGCATCCGATGCGTTTCTGGAATGGATCGACAAAGAGACGTCCGAATCGAACCATGCACCGTCACATCCGGTCAATCCGGCTTGAAGCCGGGAGGACGTCGCCACGAAGGGCTCGCGCCGGTTTCAGACCTTGTGAGGCGTTGCGGTTAATTGCGCCGGACCTGCGTGTCTTCGAAAAAACAAGCCACTCTTCGACGAAACTCGCCACGTTCGGGCCGCCTGCCAAGGCGACGAACGACGTTCGCATGAGATGGCAAAATGGAGCACGCGTTCGACGAAATTACCGGTCTCATGATGGGAGAATCGGCAGATTTCATCCGTGCCGAACACTATGGCCTTGTGCCAGCCGGAAAAATTGTCAAGAGAGCGTGCCGGGAGACGGTCGACCGGGGACATGCTTTGTGGGTAGTTGTCGAAGGCGACGTCGACTCAGGATTGCCGCCAGATTGGTGCAGGGTGTTGGATCCTGCTGCCCAGATCGGCGAAACCTGAACGATCGTCGACCCCTTCTTGGGTTCACCAACGTGAGACCCCGGCAAGAGCGCCAATCAGACAAATTCCGATCATTTTGAGGAGAAAATGGCATGCCCGCACGGACCAACCTGCTCAAACGCATGCTTCGCGAAGGGAGTCCGAGCGTCGGTCTGTTCCATAGCCTCGGGTCTCCGCTTGCAGCGGAACTCTTGGGTCACGCAGGTTTTGACTGGATCGTGGTGGACAGCGAGCATTCCACCAACGACGTGATTTCGGTACGCGATCAGCTGGTTGCGCTCGATGCGACAGGTGTGCCGGCCGTTGTCAGGTTGGTTGAGGGACGGACGCACCTCATCAAGCAGTTCATGGACGCCGGAGCGCAGACGCTCCTGGTGCCCATGGTGGACTCCGTCGACTACGCCACGGCATTGGTTCGAGCCATGCGTTATCCGCCAGAAGGGATTCGGGGTGTCGCGTCGGGAACCCGGGCTGGCCAGTTCGGATTGGCTGCAGATTATCTGTCAACGGCCAATCGGGAGGCTTGCCTGATCATCCAGGTAGAAAACAAAAAGGCCCTGGACGACCTGGACGCGTTGCTCGGGGTTGATGGGATCGACTGCCTGTTCATTGGCCCGTCCGATCTTGCGGCTGACATGGGTCATCTCGGAAATCCTGGTCACCCCGATGTGCAGAAGGCGATCGAGAGAGCCTTGAAGCGAATTCGAGATGCCGGAAGATCTGCCGGGATATACGTGGGCAATGCCGATACAGGAAGGAAATACGTGGACTGGGGCGCGAACTTTCTGGCTGTCGGCACCGATCTCGGTATTCTGGCCAAGGCAGTCTCGGGAGTCGCGCGTGAACTTCGTGCTGTCGTCGGATAGCGTCGGCTGACGCACGGGAGTCCGTTTGGACAGCAGGTCACGCACGCGACGGATCGGCACAGCCGGCACGTGCGGGGAACATCCTCACGTAAACGCGACGGCAGTCATGCCGCCATCTTCTCCCGCCGGAACCGGTGGCATGTGGAATCCGCGAATAAATCCCGTCGTGCTCTCCGGCCCGGGACCAGGTTAAGCCAGGGGCAGGTGTATTTTGAAGCCCTTGCGAATCCTGGCATCGTGATCCGGGGAAAGTCGTGCTGGAGAGGCTTGAGAAAGGATTTCCTGCTTACGTCGAATGGCTGACTCGAGAAGATCGGGCCGGTTGTTTTCTTCCCACTCCTTGGGTGACGTCCGGTCGGCGATGGTCGGGTAAATGTATTCGGTCTGCATGAGTTCCAGGGTCTGTTGATGTCCGAGGTAATGACCCGGACCCTCCAGGCAGACACTCCTGATGACGTCCAGCGACACGTTGTCCTCCGTCACCTCGATTCCGCGTACGCACCGCATCGACTGACCGAGTAAATCGTCTCCGACTATGAGGCTCTCAAGGCAGAAACCCAGCAGGGAGGCATGCATTCCGGCTGCCTCGTAGACCATGTTGAGCCCGGACAGACCGGCCATGACGTTGGAGTGGGCCTGTTCATATCCTGCCTGCATGTCCGGCAATTTTGAATCGGCTATACCGGCTGCGGCACCGCCCGGCACGCCATAAAACTTGTGCATTTGCGCGCATCCTGCCGTCAGGAGCGCCTGTTCACCTGATCCGCCCGACATCGCGCCGGTACGCAGATCAGAGACAAACGGCCACGTACCGAATACAGCCGGGAATCCCGGGATCATCGCGTTGACGTAGACCAGCCCCGCGAGGCACTCCGCTGTCGCCTGAACGATCGCACCCGCGATCGGCGCCGGTGCCGTGGCACCAGCCTGTCCGGCCGACAAAAGAAGAACAGGCATCCCTCCACGAACGCAGGCCTCGAGCACAAGACAGCTCTCCGTTGCAAATTTCATCGGAGGTACGACGAAGCAGTTCGAATTGGAAATGAACGGCCGGTCACGAAACGACTGTTCGCCGCCGGCGATCATGTAGATCAGGTCGAACGCGCCAGGCATGAACGCCACTTCGGTAAAGCTTGTCCCGACATGCTTGAGCGTGCCGGTGCAACTCGCGTAGATCGTGTTGAGATCCATTTCGTAGTTGTCGGGAATGTCCCGGCAGACCATGGGCCTTTGAAAGAAATGCAGATTGTCGAGCTGCTCGACAATACGTGCCGCGTCGTGCAGGTCCTGAACCCGACACTCGCGGTACTCCCGGTTTTCCACGTCGACCAGATGAACTGCCGCACCCGCAGTTCCGAAGTGGACGCGGTTGCCCGACAGGTCCATGTCATGTTTCGGATCGCGGCCTCTAAGGGTGAATTTCTTCGCGGCGTTTGCAACGGTGTCTTCAACCAGGGCACGTGGAAAACGAATTCGTCCGTCGTCGCCAAGTATTGCGCCCGCGCCTGTCATGATCTCGATTCCGGACTTAGGCGCATCGGCAAGCCCGATCTGCTCGAGAGCATCGAGAGCCGCGCCATGAATTCTGTTGATGCCGGAGTCGGTCAGCGGCCTGAATGTTCCCCCTTCGATTCCCGGCCAGATTGGCCGGACATCCCTGGGCAATGGCGCGGAACGCAGGGTTCGCCGAGCCGCGCGGCCACCCGCTCTTCGTGGTCTGATGTCGTTCATGGGAGAGAGCCTGTACTGGAGAACGGAATCGGGTTGCCAGATTCAGTTCACGCCACGGGAGACCCGCGCGCCGCACGGCCGCGATTTGCCCCAATCGTCAGCGAAATCAACGCGTCCAACCAGTCCAGATCAACCAACCTTCCGCCTCCTTTTCCAAGGAACGGTAATCAAAGCGTTAATTTCCTGACGTCACATTGTCAAACCCAATGCCTCATTCATTATGCACATCCGATCCGGACCCATGTGAACCCGTTGGTGTCGGGTACGCAATCCGGTACCCGAGTTCGGCGTGCAGGGAACAGAAAGGATTGAGCGGAGTGATGTGTCAATCACCGTGCGTTCCCGAACGGTCGAACGACGCGAACCCGGACCAGTTCCCATTGGGCGAAATCCATGTCGGCCACCTGCCGCGAGAGACGGTCACGTATCGCAGACGCCGAATATGACCAGCCGCGTAAACGGTTTACCGCGCTGCCATGAGTTCGCGAACCACATCTGCAACCATGAGGACGTCTTCGCGCGTGGTATCGAATTGTCCAACCTGAACACGGATGACAAACCGACCGTCGTGCATCGTTTGCGTCAAGTACAATCGTCCATCAGCATTGATCGCCTGCA
The DNA here is from genome assembly GCA_965242975.1 of Paracoccaceae bacterium. GTDB lineage: Bacteria > Pseudomonadota > Alphaproteobacteria > Rhodobacterales > Rhodobacteraceae > JAPPHA01. Next base: position 516,437 of record CBDETS010000007.1, read on the forward strand.
AGAGCTCCTCCGTCGCCGCATTCGGGTCAAGCCCGTCGGACGGGACGTACCGGAAACTGAACAGGGACAGGCGGCACGGCGACGTGATTTCGATTTCCGGAAAAAGGGCAAGCTTGCCCTGGAGTTCGTTGGCCCATGCCACGTGATTTCGGATCCGACTCCGAAGTCCTTCGAGACCGTACGCACGAACCAGGAACCAGATCTTGAGTGCCCGAAACCTGCGCCCAAGCTGGATACTCCAGTCGCTGAAGTCCGTAACTTCCGAATGTTCGAGGGTCTTGAGATAGCCTGGTCGGACACCAAGTGTCCGAACCTGGTCGACCGGATCAGCGAGGAACTGAACCGAACAGTCGAACTGGGCGCCAAGCCACTTGTGAGGATTGAATACGATGCTGTCAGCGAGTTCGATTCCATCCCAGATGTGCCTAAATTCCGGACAAATCATTGCCGACCCGGCCCAGGCCGCGTCGACATGGCTGTAGAGTCCGTGATCGCGACAGATCTCGAGAACCGGGCGCAAGACATCGGATGCGCCTACAGAAGTGCCGCCGATTACCGTGGCGACGCCAGCAGGGAGATTCCCGTCTCGCCGGTCCCGGGCAATCCGTTCCTCGAGTGACTTTGGCGACATTGCCAGGTTTCCGTCAGTTGGAATCCTGACGAGATTGTCCTGGCCGATTCCCGCGATCCGAATGGCCTTGTCCAGCGAACTGTGTGCCTGATCGGTCGCGTAGATCAGGATCCTGCCCTTGTCCGAGAGTCCGGTTCGATTGCCTTCGAAGGCCAGTGCGCGCTCACGCATGGTCAGGATGGCCGCAAGCGTCGATGACGACGCGCTGTCCTGGATGACCCCGGAAAACGTCGGGGGCAAATCCAGAGCCGAGCGTAGCCAGCCGGTCATGGCGATCTCGAGTTCCGTGACTGCCGGGGATGTCTGCCAGAGCATGCCTTGAGCGCCGATTGCGCTCGCGAGTTGCTCGGCAACCATGGATGCAGGGGCCGCGTTGGCCGAAAAATAGGCAAAGAACCTCGGATGCTGCCAATGCGTCAGACCTTCTGGAACGATCTCCTCGAAGTCAGCGAAAATCCGTTCCATGGACTCCGCGTGTTCAGGTGGCGATGCGGGTATCCGGTCCATGATTTTGCCCGGAGCGATCGCCGAGCGAACCGGGAATTCGCTGACCGAAGAGTAGTATTTCTCGATCCAGTCCGTTGCCCTGTTGCTCCATCGGCGGTAGTCGGCGTATCGCATTGCATTGAACCTCGTGCTGCCTGCAGTTGGGTGGTTTCGGTGGCCGTAACGGTCCCGCGGACCCGGCCGCATAGGGCGTGGATTCCGTGAACAGACCCGGGCAGGCGATTTTCCGGACCGTGACGCGCCCCTTACAGCAGTGCCCGGGACCGGTGAACCCCTGATACCGGCGTTTCGCGCGCCACATTCGACATCCGGGACGCAGAAGACGACCTCCCGTGACAGGTTGAATCGGGGAAGGTGCCAGACCAGGCCCCCGGCGTTGACTCTCCCCCGGGATTCTCGTGATTTTCAAACGTGCCGGGCACGATCACCTGCAAAGTCGACAAGGCGGTTCAACCCCTCCGAGAGGTTGGCGGAGCTGGTCGTCAGGGCGACACGGACATGCCCCGAGGTCGCCCGGCCAAAGCTCTCTCCAGGCATCACGGCAATGTGCCTGTTCTCAAGGAGAAGACGGGAAAATTCGATCCCTGACAAGCCGGTTGGCGAGATGTCGAGCAGGACGTACATTGCTCCCCGTGGTGGAACCACGCGGACCGAGTTTGCTCCCGAAAGGCACTCAATGGCGACCTCAAGCCTTTGTTTGTAGATGTTTGCCACCCGCGCCTCGATCTGGTCTCCGTGTACAATTGCCTGAAGTGCCGCATCCTGAACGAACCCGGCGACTCCGTACGTGCTGACCGTCGCCAGGTCCGCAAGCCGTGATATGACGTTCTCGGGTCCGGCGATCCAACCGCAACGAAATCCGGTCATTGCGTGGCTTTTCGAGAGCGAACCGATGACCAGAGTTCTTTCCGCGAGACCGGGAATCGAGCGTGGAGACACGTGCGTTCCCGACCAGACCTGGCTTTCGTACACTTCGTCCGAAATCAGCCAAAGGTCGTTTTCCGTGCAGACGTTGCCAATCTCGACGAGTGCCTCGCGATCGTACAGGGCCCCGCTCGGGTTATTGGGAGAGTTGATCAGAAGTGAGCGGACGGTACCATCAATGCAACGACCCAGATCTTCTGCGGTCGGAACAAATCCGTTGCGCGCGCAGGTCGGTACGGCAACACCCGTCGCTCCGGTCGCCCTGATCGTTCCGGGAAACGTTGCGTAGTACGGGTCGCAGTAGAGTCCGGTCATTCCGGTCTCGAGCACGGCCAGATGAGAAGCGAACAGGGCGGCCTGACCGCCCGCTGTGACAAGGACATTGTCCGGCAATGTCTCGACGCCCGTACGCTGCTCGATTCGGGCTGCAATCGCCCGCCTCAGTGCGGGAGACCCGGGAACCGGGGAATAACCGGTGTTTCCTCTCCGCGCACTTCGATTCATCGCGTCGATGATCGGGGCCGCCGTTCGAAAGTCGTGGTCACCTATAGTGAGATCGAGAACCGGCACGCCGTCAGCGGCGAGGCGGCGTGCCTGGTAGTAGATTTCCCAGCCATCACTGCCGTCCGGATTGACATTCTCGATTCGACGCGAAAGCCTCATTGCCAGACCCGTTCATGATTCAGTCCCTGTTTGACGGGACACTGAATCGACCGTCACCACGAAATCCGTCGCTCGGCAAGTATCATTTGTTCGATTCTTCCGGATTTGGTCGAGTAATGCACACGGCTTCCATCCGCCAGGTGGACGAGCGGCAACAGAATTTGAGGACGTTCCCCTGATCCCTTGCGTTGACTGTGAACAGGAACCGAATCCCGGCGTACGGCGTATTTGACGCCTTCGATTGACAGTGCCATATATCGCATATTAGAGCATTACGCTTCGGGGTCGGCCAGGCTGGCCGTCATAGGGCTCGGGCAACCGGGCCTTGTGTTTGTTTGTGGCTTTCCAAGCCATCGAAGCAGCTATACTTGATTCCGAGCAGCGGTCGATTCTCGGATGAAAGGATCGCATCGATCAGGCGACCTGTCCTCATCGAGGCAAGGTACGGCTTGTAATCGGCATTGTACCCAGCCTTCGCCATGGGATAGAAATAGAGATCGGCGATCTGGAGCATGGGCGTTGCCTTCGTGCGGCCTTTCGGTTCCCCAAGCACCAGTTCGCTGAACTCACCTGCTTCGAGGCCACGATAAGCGGCTGCATTGTCGCCATCGAACGGCATGCCCTCCGCCTTGAGTTCCTTCATGAAAGCAACAATATCTCGATCCTCTTGCCTGCCCGATCGTTCGAAGAACACCCGGAGCCGTCGCCCTTTCGAACGGGCATACTTGGCCGATCGCTCGATCAGAATCGAGAATGCTGTCTTGTCCATGCGCCAAGGACGACCTTCTTACCGTTCGACATAGCGTGCCACGTATCCAGGACGATGGATGATGGCTGCGATTCCCATCACCGGAAGATTGACCAGAAACTCCTCGAACTCAGGCAGGAACTCCACGGCCCGCTCGGGGTTCTTCAGCCATGAGAAATTGCGGCGACCGCCGCGAATTTTGTAAGAGTGCAATGGATAAGTGATTCCCCACGCATTGCAAAACTCACGATGGGCATCCCAAACCCGGTCCAAATCTTCATTGTCGATTAGAACTCCGCCCAAGCCGGAGCAATCCATACCATCATGCCGTTCCTCTACCGGAACGTGATCTGGTTGACGACTCCCGGTATCATCGACAAACAAATGGACTTCTTGACCCTTGCAGGTTGCGTTCATGGCCCTTCCGGTCTCTCACTGCCAGGCGGGGGATGGTGCCACCGTGTGTTGCGGCGACGCCTCGTGCATTGTTTTCTCGCGTTTTCCTATCTGGACCAGGCGTCGTAGACATGGTGCAATTCCTCGATCCAGAATTGCTCCTCATCCACTATATGTCGTCCACGTGACCGAGCCAGCCGGAAGAATCCTGGCCCCGGTTTCAAATCGCCCGTCTTTTACACTACCACGACAGTGAGCATTCCCCGGCCTTTTTCGTCCTCTTCCGACGAGATTTCGCCAAGCATGTAAGCCAAGTGACTCCCATTCGGCTCGAGAATGCAACTCGTGTCTTCCGAACCAGATCAGAGTAAGCGATCACATTCTTGGACCTCGCTACAGCGATCATGGCTTGGCGTGCTTCTTCCTTCGCTGCGGACCATTGATTTTCCGAGAACCCGTGTTTGAAGCCCTTGCGCAGCATTATCCGCTCCTCCCCAAGATTTGATGGGAGATGACATTACCTCGGTTCAAGGGAGAGATCCCGGCGATACTCCACGGACAAACGCCTACACCGCACTTCAACATTACCCCGGCGCGTAGCCGGGGGAGACGGGCATCGTTCCAACCTATTGTTTCTGAGCTGAAATTTCGCGCTGATTTGATAGCCTCGCCATTCGCTCTTCACAAGTGCCCAGTAACCGTTCGGCGACGGAGTGATGGCCTATCTGGCTTTCACTGATTGAGTGTTCTTTTCCAGTCTTTTCTGAGCGGACAGAGCCAGATGGCCTTGATCGGTTTTCCGAATTCCTTCCGTGTGTCGTAGCGTCCGCGTCCCTGCGTGGCTCCGACATGGATCCATCCGGAAGCCTTGTAGGTGATCCCGGAGAAGCGCGGGGTTTCGACGAAGGTTTCCATCAGGACCGGGGAGATGTTGTACCGCCTTTGCCAGTCCTCGGGCAGTTGGCGGCGCACACTCGAGAGGATGTGGGAAGCCAGGTTCGGGATGTGAATCCATGGCATGATGAGATATCGGGAATTGTTGATCACGCGATACAGGTTTCGCTCCCGGACTTCCGCAGACCATCCGATGAAGGCATCGCGGGGTGCGGTCTTCCAGGCGGCGGCCGAGAAGCCGAGCATGGCCAGGGGCCGGCCTTCCCGGTCCTGGACTGCATAACGCATCTGTGCACCGATCAGGGGCGTGTAGCCGAGGTAGTGCCAGCGGGCGATGAAGCCGTTCCAGGCGACGCTGGCCGCCCGGTCTGCACCGGTGACCTTGACCAGGCGGATCGGGCGCACCGCGTCCAGCGTCTCCGGCATTGGCGTGGCCGGCGGGTCTGTCTCCGGGCCGAACTCCGGGACCCGCCGCGGCCGCAGTCCGTGCCGCGGCGGCGGCAGTGTGATGATCCCGTCCCGGTGCATCCTCAACATGGTGAGCCGGGCCATCATGTCCCTGAGCCCGCCGTCGGGCTTGACCCAGCCGATGGCGCGGCAGAACGCACGCGCCAGCCCGGCACGGGTCTGCTGCGGGGAGGACGCGATCAGTTCCCGCATCAGCGCCATCTCGTCGGTGGTGAAGTCACGCCCGTGATAACGGCACTCGATCGCGGTGTCATCCGTCGTCATCGTGCGGCCTTGAGCTGTCGGCGCCTGTCTTCGTCCATCGACCAGGGCAGCCAGGGTGAGAGATCCTCCGGCGGCTGGCCGCCGTTGCCCGCGCAGGCCGAAAGCCAGTCGTCGAGCCACGTGCGGACATCGATGCCGTTCATCCGCAGGGTCTCGATGATCCCGTACATCGTGGCGGAGAACAGGGCGCCGTCCAGGCTGTCGGAGCCGAACGACAGCTTCCGCCCGATCACCGGACCCCGATGCATCCGCTCCGACAGGTTGTTATCCATGGGTACGTCCGGCCTGTCGACGAACACGCAGAGCCCGTCGCGATGCCTCAGCAGCGAGTTGAGCGCCTTCGCACGCCGGTCCGAACCGGCCGGCCCCGCACGTTCCGTCTCCGCGAGGGCGAACAGCCGGTCGACGGCACGCTTCAGCCGACGATGTGCACTCCCGAACTTTCGCGACTGCTCCTCCATCCCCACGTCCGGGTCGTAGTGCTTCAGCCGGACCCTGTTCAGGTGGAAGAGCTGCCCGAACCGGTCCAGCCACCGGCCCTCCCATCTCTCCAGGGCGTCATTGCCGGCGGCGGCCTCGATGAATTTGCGGCGAACATGCGACCAGCACCAGGCCAGGATCAGGATGCCGCCAAGAACACGCGCGAGCTTCTTGTAGGCCGAGAAGGCGTCACACACCAGGACCGTGCCGGCACCGACGCCGGCGAACAGCTTGCCGGCAGCCTCGGCATTGCGCCGGGCGTCCACGTGGAACCAGACCGCATCCCGGGAGACCGCACACCACAGCCAGGCCTTGCCGGTGCCACGGATGGCCTTGAGGGACTGAACCCGCCAACTTGTCTCGTCGCCGTGAAGCACCGCGGCCGCTTTCAGGTGGGCGAGGATCGCCTGCGACAGCGGCGCGAACAACGGCATCAGCCTGTGGATGCTGGAGGCCAGGGTCCCGGGCGAGACCGGCAGCCCCTGGTCGCGCATCCATGCCGCGACCCGGTTCAGCGGCCGGTGGCAGGCGTAGCATTCGAACAGGAAACAGACCCAGAAGCTGATCCCGTAGGGCGTGTGGGGGAACAGCCGGGGAACCGGGGGCACCGAAACCTCCTTCGGCGCCGACGCACAGGTGCAGCTCTGCCGCCAGCGGTTGCGTTGGATGATCCGGACATGCACCCTGACCTCGATCTCGATGGCCTCGGAATCATGGCTGCCGTTCTTCACATAGGGAAGGCCGCAGCAGGGACAGACACGCTCCTCTTCCGGCGGGTCGTGAGCCTCGGGTTTGCGCTCCATGTCCGGACGCGGCGTCCGGCCATGCCCGGGCTTGTCCGCCTGTTGACCACGGTTGCGGCCGCTGGCGGACCCGGACTTTTCCTTCTTCTCGCTTTTTCGGCCGAACCTTGCCTTGGCATGGGTCTCACGCGCCGAGCGGAGCCTCTCGTTCTCGGCCTTGAGTTCCTCCAGTTCCTCCGCCTGCTTCGCAGTCAACTCCTTCAGCCGGGAAATCTCCTTGCGCAAACCCGTGATCGAGCGGCGGCCACTGTCGATGTCGGCGGCGTTCAGAAGCCCCTGCAACCGCGCCACCTCCTTCTCCAGCCTGAGCACGTTCTTCGTACTCCGCCTCCGGTGCAGGTCCTTCAGGTCCGCACGCGCCGCGGCAAGCTTCTCGCGGTTGCTCTCGAAGACCCTGCGCAATCCGTTGAGTTCGCTACGGGCCCGGACCGACTCCCGCCTCCAGTCCTCGGCACGGGCTTCCGATTCCCCGAGTTCGCCCTCCAGTTCCGTGACCCTCGCCTCGGCCGCCTCCGCACGTGCACGCTCCTGCACGTACAGGCGTTCCCAGTCCTCCGCAGACAGAACCGGCGGAGTGGCGGGACCCGAAACAGAAACTCCGGAATTCAACATGCGACCGGATTAACAGATATCCGGAAGTGTAACCAGACAAAAAAACAGAACCCGAAAAACCAGTCCTCAAGCGACGGAAAAAGAGACCATCACGCCCTTACCGAACGGTTACAGTGCCCACCAATTGCTTCGTGCGATGACAATGCATTGTTTTAAATACCTTTTCCTGAGTCGAGCAACCTCGGCATGTCCGACGTCATCGAAGTGCTCGCAGTTGACCGGCATTCACCCGCTGGCAGGAACAGCCCGAGCCCATAGCCCGCGCCCGCGCCGAGAACCGGTGGACCGTTGATCGGCGACCGCCAGCGGACCGAAATGTGCGTGCAGGGCCAGCCCGATAGATGCCGTGGTCGCCGGTACAGTTTCTCTGAAACTCTTTTCGGGCTTTGGACACACGTTCCCCTGGCCGCCGGAACCCGGGTTTTTCGGGAGGCAGCCACGGTGACGTCAGTCCGGAAGGCGTCGCCGTTCAGTTGCTGTCGGCGATTTTATTCGGGCTCCCCGGAAACGGCCTCGTGACGGGCCGAGAGCGGTTGCAGGCAACGCCGGGTCTCAGGCGGGTTGTGCCGACATGTCGGGTTGTTCCTCACGTGCCAGCCGCGTGACGTATCCATACTGTTCGAGCTTCTGCAGCCAGCGGCTGGCCTTGCGGCCGATGGAGATGCCCTCGTAGTCGATCCCGGGATCGGCGTAGGGCGCGCTGTCGCGCAGCATGGCATAGATGGTGCGGAGCATCTTGTGGGCCACGGCGACGATGGCGCGCTTGTATCCGCGCCGGCTCTTCACCGCCTGGTGGTAGGTGTGGAACTGGCAGCCCCGGGTCCGGACCGCCGCATGGGCACATTCGACGAAAATGGTGCCGAAGAGTGTCCGAATTGCGGCCGATGGAATGATCAGCACCAGGGTCCGTCAACACATGGTTTCGGAAAGATGATTCAAGGTCACAGCCTCATGCGTTTGGGAATCGCAAGTTCTGCCCCGTGGTCGCCCCCTGTTTTCAGAGTCGAATTTCCCGGGCTGATATTTCTCCATCAACCAACAATATTGTTGGCAACAGAATTGTTGGGGAAATTTGATGATGCTGAAAAAGGCTGGCGGGAACTGGGTCGACGGGGATCGTTTCTTCGACAGGGAGGTTGACCTTGAGGCACTCGCGGAGAGGGTGCGCCATGGGAACAACACGCTGCTCACGGCACAGCGGCGCATGGGCAAGACAAGCCTGGTGCGGGAGCTCCTGCGGCGACTGAATGAAACGGGCGAGATCGAGCCCATATTCGTCGATCTGGAAGCCGCAGGCGATCCGGCGGACGCCATTGCGGAAATCGGCGTCCAGGCAAAGGAAGCCCCGGGCGCCTGGGGGAGGGTGAAGCGAGTCTTTTCCAATGTCCTGCAGCATGCGGGCCGCATCGACGAGTTGGCCATTGCCGACGCGAAGGCGAAACTGCGCGCAGGGATCGATGCGGGAAACTGGCAACACCGGGGCGATGCGGTCCTTGCGGCCCTGGCGGAGAACGACCGGCCGATCGTGCTGGCGATGGACGAGTTGCCAATCCTCGTCAACCGGTTGCCGAAAGGCGATCGGGAGCACATCACGGAGGAGGGCAGGCAGGTAGCCGACGCGTTCCTGAGCTGGCTTCGCAAGAACGGGCAGGCCCACCGGGGTCGGATGTGCATGATCGTATCGGGAAGTGTCGGCCTCGAGCCGGCCTGGCGCAGGCGGGCCTGAGCGCCCATGCGAATATCTTTTCGCCATACGACCTGAAGCCCTGGAGCGAGGACACGGCGGTCTCCTGCCTGGGTGCGCTGTCGCGGAGTTACGGGATCGATCTGCCCGAAGGAATCCGCAGGAACATGTGCAGGCGCCTGCGTTCCTGCATTCCGCATCATGTGCAGATGTTCTTCGACAAGATGCACGAACATCTGAGGCGTGCCGGAATATCCTGTGCAACGGAAGAGGATGTCGAGAGCGTCTACCTTCACGAGATGCTGGGCGTGCGGGGCCGGATCGACCTGCGGCATTACGAAGGTCGCCTGGAAGCAGTTCTGGGAAGAGTGGGTAATGTCATCGCGCTCGAGTTGCTGACGAGCGCTGCGGTAAACGGCTTCCTCGACGATGCCATGATCGGGCGGTACCGGGCTCATCACACCGGTTTGGAAAGGGAGGAGGGGGCCGGCACTCCCGATGTCGATAATGTGCTGCACCTGCTGGAGCATGACGGTTACCTCGAAAGGCAGAGAGGTGGCTACCGGTTCGCCTCGGGCTTGCTCGAGGACTGGTGGCTCAACAGGCACGGCCGGCATTTCGTGCCGGTTTTCAATTCAGGCTCCGGTGAAGGGAGACCGGACAGATGACCGTGATCGCCAGGAAGTACAATCCGGGGTTTCTGACGGACGACGAGCTGGTGGAACTCTTCTGCGTCCGGGTCGGCGAGTTCGCCTCCCTGGTCGAGGTTCTGCGCGCGTGCGACGGGAACGCCAACACCCATCAGATCGTGATCGGGCCGCGCGGGAGCGGCAAGACCTGCCTGCTGCTTCGGGTCGCGGTCGAGGTCCAGCGGGACGCCGGCCTGTCGTCGCGCTTCTTTCCGGTCGTCTTTGCGGAAGAAAGCTACGAGGTGGCCACGGCGGGCGAGTTCTGGCTCGAATGCTTGCGCCGCCTGGCGGAGCAACCCGGAGGCGGAGCGGATGGTGCCGGGCTTCGTCTAACCTATGAGGAACTGCGCGGCGTTCGCGACGACCGGATGCTGGGCGAGAGGTGCCTCGGAACCCTGCAGGACTTTGCGGACCGGAAAGGCCGACGGTTGCTGCTGATCGTCGAGAACCTGAACATGATGTTCGGCGACATGGCGGACGGGGACGCGGGATGGCGACTCCGGCAGACCCTCCAGACGGAACGGCGCATCGTTCTCCTGGCGAGCGCGACCAGCCGCTTCGACGAGATCGACGATCCCGAATGCGCCCTTTACGGCCTGTTTCGCATGCTGGCGCTCCGCCCGCTCGACGATGGCGAATGCGTGGAGTTGTGGCGAAACGTGTCTCGCCAGGATCGAGCCCGGCGGACGATACGGGCGCTGCGGATTCTGACGGGCGGGAGCCCGAGACTCCTGACCATCATGGCGCGCTTCGGTGCTGAACTGTCGTTTCGCAAGCTGATGACCGATCTTCTCGACCTCGTCGACGACCACACCGAGCATTTCAAGAGCCACCTCGAGGCGCTGCCGCCGCAGGAACGGCGCGTCTATCTTGCGCTGGCCGACCTCTGGAGACCGGCAACGGCCGCGGAGGTCGCGGATCGGGCCCGGCTCGCCACGAGCAAGGTCAGTGCCTTTCTGAAGCGTTTGACGGAACGCGGCGTGGTCGAGGTGACCGGCGGGACCGCGAGGCGCAGGCTCTACTACCTCTCGGAACGGCTGTACAACATCTACTACCTGATGCGCCGGTCACGTGGGCCGGACCCGTTGATCGAAGCCTTGATCCGGTTCATGGAGGATTACTACTCGCCCATCGAGTTGAAGGATTTCGGTGCCCGGATGGCCGTCGAAGCGGCGGATTTCGACGGCGAAACGAAGCTGTTTTACCGGGCGGCGTTCGATCGGCTGGTCGGGTTGCCGTCGCTCGCGGCGCATCGCGAAGAGTTGCTTTCACTTGCACTGCCCTTGTTGCCCGACTGGCCGTCCAGCTCCGCTTCGCATGCGGGCTCGGGAACCGCGAAGGAACTGGTTCAGCGTGGTTCGAGGTTAGAGGAGGAGGGCCGCCTGCCGGACGCCTTGGCTGCCTGGGACGAGGTCGTGCAGCGCTTCGCCGAAAGTGAAGCAATCTATCTCCGGAAAGCGGTTTCCGCATCTCTTCTGAACAAGGCAATTGCGCTTGTTGGTTTGGTCAGGGTGGAAGAAGCCCTGGCGGTCTATGACGGGATCGTGCGGCGATTCGGATCGGATCGGGACCAGGTTATCCTCGAACAGGTCGCGACGGCCCTGCTCAACAAGGGTACTGCGCTTGCGGGGCAGAATCGCCTGGACGAGGCCTTGCCGGCCTGGGACGAGTGCTCACGACGATTTGCGGCCAGCGAAGTTCCTGCGATTCTCGACATGGTCGCCATGTGTCTTGGCAACAAGGTATTGGCGCTAGCCGCGCTGGACCGGCATGACGACGCGCTGGCGGTCTGCGACGAACTCGTGGAGCGTTTCGGTGCAGGCAGCACGGAAAAGCAGGTCGGGGCGGTTTCGAAGGCACTTCTGCACAAGGCGGCCGCGTTCACCAGGCTGGACCGGCATGAGGATCTGCTCGCCGTCTGCGATGAGATCGTGAAACGCTTCGGCAGGAGCGATGTGCCGGAACTCCAGGGGGTCGTCGCGGGCGCTCTTGTTTACAAGAGCGCGGCACTCGTCAGGCTGGACCGGATTGAAGAGGCGCTTGCCGCGGCCGATGAAGTCGTGCGGCGTTTCTCCGACAGCGAATTCCCGGCACTTCACGACAGGGTCGAGATGGCCTTGCTCACGATGGCGGAAATCCATTTGGCAGAGGGGCAGACCAGGGAGGCCACCAATGCTGCAGAGAATGTGCTCGCACGGGAGGGAACAGGTTCTCCGGACAACCTGTTCCGGGCCCACCTTGTCAGGGCCAACATTCGATTCAAAGCGGGGGACAGGTCCGGGAGCACGGCAGACATCGAGGCGCTGCTGAATTTCGTTCCGTCGCTCGCCTTTCTACCGAGGGAGGTCGTAGGCGCTCTGTCGATGTTTGCCTTGCAATACGGGTTGACGGACATGCGCGACCTGATCCGGTCGTCGCCGGCAGCGGGAGCCCTTCTTCCGCTTACGACGGCACTGGAACTCGAACTCGGTCTGGAACCGCGCGTTGCCAAGGAAGTCGAGGAGGTTGCGGAAGACATACGGCGTGAAATGACCCGAATACGCGGACGCAGTGCGGACTGACGAGTCGTCGTGCGATCTGTGAAGACAGTGCCGACTCCTCTCGCTCTTGCATCCGGCAATCGCATATCGTAAGTGGCGCCTATGGAGACGGCTAACCTCATTTGCTGCAAAGGCATTATCGGCTGACATCGTCAGGCGAGCCAGTCTTCTGTTTCACAAAAAAATCGGATTTCGAGCTCGCTTGGAGAACACATCAAGCTTGTCGGTGAATCATGATCGAACTGAAACTGTACAATTCACGGACCCGAAGCCGTGAAACCTTCACCCCGGTCGACCGGGACCACGTCCGAATGTACGTCTGCGGGCCGACGGTTTACGATCGTGCGCACGCGGGCAATGCCCGACCCGTCATCGTGTTTGACGTCCTTCACCGCGTATTGCGATTCCTTGCTCCGATCAATGGCTGGGGAAAAGTCACCTACGCACGCAACATCACGGACATCGATGACAAGATCAACGCACGCGCATCCGAAACCGGACGGTCGATTCACGACATCACCAAAGAAACGACTGAATGGTATTTTGAGGACATGCGTGCCCTCGGCGAACTCGGACCCGATTTCGCCCCCCGCGCCACGGAATTCATTCCGGAGATGATTTCGTTTATCGACGAGTTGTTGGAAAAAGGTCATGCGTACGAGGCCGAACGGCACGTGCTGTTCGACGTGACGTCCTATCCAGGCTACGGATCGCTGTCCCGGCGCAGTCTCGACGACATGATAGCGGGAGCCCGCGTCGAGGTAGCACCGTACAAGCGGGGAGCGATGGACTTCGTCCTGTGGAAACCGTCGACGGATGACTTGCCTGGCTGGTCCAGCCCGTGGGGTCGGGGACGACCAGGATGGCACATCGAGTGCTCGGCGATGACGAGAGCACTGTTCGGGGATTCGTTCGACATTCATGGCGGCGGCGCCGACCTGTTGTTCCCGCATCACGAGAATGAAATTGCGCAGAGTTGCTGCCTCTCGGGAGGGAACAGCTTCGCACGTTTCTGGATTCACAACGAGATGCTCAGGGTCGAAGGGCAAAAAATGGCGAAATCCCTCGGGAATTTTTTCACCATCAGGGACCTGCTCGATCGTGGAATCCCCGGCGAGGTCATTCGCCTTGCCTTTCTTGGGACGCATTACTCGAAACCGATGGACTGGACGGAAGCACGGGCACGGGAAGCGGAAGCCACTTTGAGAAAGTGGCGCAAGATCTGCGGTGATGCCGATGAGTCCGGTGAGGTCTCGCCGGACGTGGTGAAGGCGCTGGCCAGTGACCTGAACACCCCGGCTGCCGTGGCCGCCCTGCATGACATCGCTGGAAGAGGTAACGGCAGTGAATTGAAGGCGTCGGCGGGCCTCCTTGGCCTGCTTGGCGACGAACTCGGAGACTGGAGCCGCCCGGACCCGCACGCGAGTCGATTTGATTCGATGATCGATGGCCTGGTTCGGGAGCGGCAATCCGCACGTACGCGCAAGGACTTCGCCGAGGCCGACAGGCTGCGCGACCGATTGCACGCGGCCGGAGTCGAACTGATGGATTCTGCCGACGGCACGGTGTGGCAACGCGGCCCGAATTTCGATCCCGAAAGACTGGAGAGCCCGAAATGACCAGGGAAAGGCTTTATCTGTTCGATACGACGTTGAGAGATGGTCAACAGACCCAGGGAGTTGCCTTTTCTGTCGACGAAAAGTACCGAATCGCACGCTTGCTGGATGAAATCGGAATCGACTACATAGAGGGCGGCTGGCCGGGAGCGAATCCGACTGACGACGAGTTTTTTTCGTCTCCGCCATTCCTGAAACGTTCGACTTTCACTGCGTTCGGCATGACGAAGAGGAGCGGACGTTCGGCGGAGAACGACGGCGTGCTCGCTGCGGTTGTCAACGCCGGAACCGAAGCGGTTTGCCTCGTCGGAAAGGCGCACGTGTTCCACGTCAGGGACGCACTGGGTATTTCACTTGAAGAAAACCTGGACGCGGTCAGGGACAGTATCGCCCACCTGGTAGTTCACGGTCGGGAAGCAATCTTTGATTGCGAGCACTTTTTCGACGGATTCCTGGACGACCCGGATTACGCGATCAAGGTTGCCCGAACGGCCTACGACGCCGGGGCACGCTGGATTGTCCTGTGCGACACGAACGGCGGAACTCTGCCGGATTCGGTCAGGCGGGCTACGGAGGATGTCATTGCAGCCGGAATTCCGGGAGACCGGGTCGGAATTCATTGCCACAACGATACCGAGCACGCGATTGCCAACACGCTTGCGGCGGTCGACGCAGGCGCCCGGCAGATCCAGGGCGCGCTCAACGGTCTCGGGGAGCGTTGCGGCAACGCCAATCTGATCTCCCTGATTCCGACGTTGTTGCTCAAGAGTCCATACAATGAGCGATTTGAGACAGGGATCGATCTGGCGCGGCTTCGAAACCTGACGCGCACCAGCCGTTTGCTTGACGACATCCTGAACAGGGTTCCCCTCAAGTCTGCCGCTTACGTCGGCGCGTCCGCGTTTGCGCACAAGGCCGGTCTTCATGCTCATGGAGTCATGAAGGATCCCACGACATATGAGCACGTCAGGCCAGAGCTGGTCGGCAACCAGAGAGTGGTTCCCATGTCGAATCAGGCTGGCAGATCGAGTCTGTCGAAACACCTTGCCGACGCTGGACTGGATGTCGAAAAATCGGATCCGCGAATTGACACGATCCTCAGGGAAATCAAGGAGCGGGAAGACAAGGGTTACGCCTACGACAGTGCCCAGGCATCGTTCGAACTCGTCGCGCGGCGTATTCTGAACCAGTTGCCCAAGTATTTCAGGGTTCAACGATACCGTGTCAATATCGACAGCCGCAGGGATCGGAACGGCAAAATGAAAACGGTGTCGGAGGCCGTTGTTGTCGTCATGATCGGAGACTCCCGGGTCATGAACGTATCGGAAAGTCAAGACGAGTCCGGTAACGACCGGGGCCCTGTCAACGCGTTGGCACGGGCGCTGGCAAAGGATCTGGGCCCGTTCCAGGCGGCGATCGACGACATGCGGCTTGTCGACTTCAAGGTTCGCATCACCGATGGCGGCACCGAAGCGGTCACGAGAGTGATCATCGACAGCGAGGACGGTCAAGGGCGCAGGTGGTCGACCGTCGGTATATCTCCGAATATCGTCGACGCCAGCTTCGAGGCGCTTCTTGACGCGATCAACTGGAAGCTGATCCGGGACGGAGTGAAGCCTCTTGCTGCGTGAACGTACCAGCGGTTCCGATCTTGGTCATGAGCGGGAGACCTGCCCGAAGGGCACCCAATCAAGCCGTGGTGGATCGACTTCGGGTGCAAGGCGCCCGACCCACCTTGCATGCAACACCGTCGACAGAAGCTCGACACCGCACGTGCGGTCGTTGTGACGCACACGGTCGTGGGTGTTGTTTCGTTGGTGCCATCGATTGTCCGGTAGCGGAAACCTGCCCGGTGCATTATTGACGGGCCGGCGTCGCGGCCACATTCGACGCTTTCAAGCGCGAACGCGAGTCACAAGGGAGTGTAGGACTGATGCCCGATGTCGAGAAAACCTTGCGGTCACCGGCCCGAGACGACGGAGTTGCCACCGGGGACAATATTTCCGGGCAGCATGACGATGTTCAGTTATCACTCGGCATCGAAGAAGAACTGTTTCTGGTCGATCCGAAGACACGAAACCTCGTGATCGATCCGGACATCGGGATTTTCGAGACCTGCGAGCGAGACTGCGGTCCCCACAAGGTCGTGCGGGAGTTCATTCGGTCCCAGATCGAGACCAACACGCGGGTTTGTCGCTCCGTTGCCGAATTGCGAACCGCAGTACGTGATCTCCGCCGAATCGTCACGTTGGCCGCCGAAGGCTACGGCGTTGCCGCAATGGCGGCGTCCACACATCCATTCGCCAAGTGGCGCGAAATGGAGATTACTCCGAAAGAGCGGTACCACCGTTTCGCCATGACCTTCCAGGAAGGTGTCAGGCGGTTCATCATCGGAGGTACGCACATCCACATTGGATTCGACAGTGCGGACACGCGCATCCGGGTCATGACCGCCATCAGGCGCTACCTGCCCCTGCTTCACGCACTTTCGACGTCTTCTCCGTTCAACTCGGGATTCGATACCGGGTTCAAGTCGTACAGGCTTAGCCTGATCGGCGGAATGCCACGCACCGGAATGCCTGCTCCGATGAAATCCTGGGACGAATTCAATTCGATGGTGTCTGCCTACAAGGAACGGCGTTTCATCGGTGACGGGAGCGAACTCTGGTGGGACATCCGCCCGTCGCACCACTATCCCACGATAGAACTGAGGATTTGTGACGCCTGCCCACGGGTTGAAGATGTGGTGAGCATTGCTGCACTTTATGCCAGCCTGGTTCGTTGGCTTGTCCGCCTGGATCGAAAGGGTGAACTGCCGGAAGAGCCGCTGACAGAACTAATCATGGAAGACCGGTGGGTCGCACAGCGTTACGGAATGTTTGCGTTCTTTGGCGATCAGAACGAGGAGTCAGGTCGCATTGATATCCAGGATTACCTCGGCGAGCTCGTCGACAAGGTCGCCGATGACGCCCGGGCGCTCGGTTGCGAAGCCGAGGTCCGTCACACGCTCAAGATCGTGGAATCAGGCTCGAGTGCTGATCGTCAGCTTGACCTGTACCGGATTCGGCGCCTTGAGGGCGACTCGAGTGAAGAGGCGCTTAAACGTGTCGTTGATCAGCTAATTTCGGAAACCCGAGACGACATCACGTGAGTTGAATTCCGGCCGTCGTTGCCGACGCGGCCCGTGACGATCACGGCTGCGTGTGTCTGAGAAAAGAACCGATAGGT
This sequence comes from Paracoccaceae bacterium, assembly GCA_965242975.1. Taxonomy (GTDB): domain Bacteria; phylum Pseudomonadota; class Alphaproteobacteria; order Rhodobacterales; family Rhodobacteraceae; genus JAPPHA01. The sequence continues at coordinate 533,584 of CBDETS010000007.1, forward strand.
TTCAACGCCCGGGATGCGCAGGCGTTCGATCTTCCCTGATGGCGGAGAGACAGGGATTCGAACCCTGGGTGGGCTCGCGCCCACAACGGTTTTCGAGACCGCCCCGTTCGACCACTCCGGCACCTCTCCGCAAACCTCATTTGGCACAATGCCCAATGGCTGTCCACCGCGCCCGCGTTTGATTTCCCTTGCTACGGATGCGCAACCGCTGGTACTGTCAACTTTGCACACGTGTGCAAAAGGCACCCGGTGCCGGGGGAATCGTCCTAATGGCCAAGATTCAGTTGAGCGGTCAGTCCGGTTTCCCGGGCAATGTCGTCGGTTTCGACAGCTTCGACCTGGTGATCGACACACTGCCCGGGGGTGCGGATGCGGAGTTTTCTGCCGACAAGGGCAGCAGCATTGCGACGACCGTCTCCACGCTCGAGTTCATGGTGATGCTGCGGAGATCTCTGTGCGCGTCGGCGGGATACTTGTCAGTGTCCGTGCCGGCGAGCTGCCCCGGTTCCGAAATCGGGGTTGCAGTCTCAAAGTCGACCCACCCGCCATTTACCTCCCGTTCGATGGCTCGACGGGAGCGAGGATAAGGGCGCAAACCCCGCAAACCCGGGCGAAGCCGGTCCGGGACAACCTTCGGGTGTGTGGCCGAATGGCACACCCCTGTCCAATGAAGGGAGAACAACGTGCTCTTGAGAAACCTGACCGTCGCCGGAACGATTGCCGGACTGCGGTCCGTCGGGGCAGTCGATCCGCATCCTGGCCAGCGACTTTCCGGCGATCCACGCAGTCGCCGGAACCGCCGAGGCAAATTGTGGAGGTGCGGCAGCGGAGTTCGTCCGGAACCACACGACGGAAGCCCGCGAAATCATGAAAGCCGCGCTGACACCGAACCCGGCCGAGTACACTTCCGTCATCGTGGCAAACTCGACACTGACGCAGCTGATGAATGATGGCCTCGTGCGCCCGCTTAACGATTTTGTCGACACGTACGGCGCACACCTCGAGGCGCATCAGCTGATTGCCATCGACGGCGATGTCATGGCGGTGGCTTTCATGGCGAACTCCCAGCATCTTTTCTCGCGTACCGACATTTTCGAGGAGGTGGGCGTGAGCGGAGTTCCGGCTACCTACGAGGAAGTTCTGGCAGCAGCCGAGAAGATCCGTGCCGCAGGGATCATGGAACATCCGCTGGTCATGAACCTGAAGGTCGGCTGGAACGTCGGGGAGGTCTTCAACAAGATTTACATCGCGCATGGTGGTGAGCTCTTTCAGCCAGGTTCGGCTGCACCCGCGATCAACAACGACAAGGCAATTGCGGCTCTCAATGTCATGAAGTCGTTGACCGAATACGCCCATCCAGACCACCTGACCCAGGCTTCGAACGAAACCCAAGGGCTCTGGGAAGCCGGTCAGGCAGCGCTGGGCATCATGTGGGGGTCGCGTGGTGGCGTGATCCTCGACGACGAAGGCTCGAGCGAAGAGGTGACTGCGAACACGGTGTTGTCCAGCGCACCGACCGTTGCAGGCGGATCAATCCCGGCTGCGACGCTTTGGTGGGACGGGATCACCATCGCAACGAACGTAGGCGATGAAGAAGCCGAGGCGACGTTCGCGGCACTCGTGGGCGCGATGACGCCTGAGATGGTCGCAGAGCACAAAGACGATGCAGTCTGGCTGATCGACGGATTCAGGCCGGGACCGGCAGCCGCGGGCGTCGCGGCGACGGCGACAGGCGGTACAAAGTCCTACCCGATGATCCCCTACATCGGGCTCATGCACAATGCTCTCGGTGCAGAACTGGTGGACTTCCTGAAGGGATCCGAAAGCGCCGAACAGGCAATCGCCGATGTCGAGGCGGCGTATGTGACCGCGGCAAGGGAAGCTGGATTCCTTAACTGAAACTGACCGAAGAGATGGGGCGCTGAACAGCGCCCCATACTCCAAAACCCGGATCCGAGATCTGACGAATGCCGCACCGGACCTTTTTCTGGCTCATACTGCCGACGCTGACAGCGATGGTACTTTTCATCGCGCTACTGATTGTTTCGGTTTTCGTTCAATCGCTGCACATCGAACACGAACAGGTGATCGTAGTCTCCGAAAGCTGCGATCCGTTTGGATGCACCCAGACGACGTCGGTCGATACCAACGCGACCGAAAAACTCCGCAAGGAACGACCCCTCGGCCGTTTCAACGGCCTTGGCACTTATATCAACCGGTCTCACCTTGCATTCGAAGAGATCAGGCAGGCCTGGGACACGGCCGACACTTTCGGCGCCTTTTTTTCGCAGATACTGAATTTGCCCTTTTACAAGGCGCTGATTTTCACATTGACCTATACATTTGCCGTCACGCCTGTTGTCCTAGTCCTGGTCCTGGTCCTGGTCCTGGTCCTGGTCCTGGTCCTGGGGCTGGCCATCGCCGTCGGTGTCAACAACCTGCCCGGTCTGATCAAGGGGCCGACGATTTTCGTTTCGCTCCTGCCGATGATGGTGACACCACTCGTCGGCTCTCTGATCCTCTTCTGGATGGTCGATGGTGACGGGATCATTGGTGCGACGCTCCAGAATGTCTATGACGTTAACGCGTTGAGTCTCAAGGCGTCACCGGTACTGACCTGGGTCATGCTGATCGTCTATGGCATTTGGCACATCCTGCCATTCAGTTTCATCGTTTTCTATGCCGGGCTTCAGACGTTGCCGCGCGAAACGCTCGAGGCGGCGATGATCGATGGCGCCACGAAGTGGCAACGGATGATCCATGTGGTCGTGCCGCACCTGATGCCGATCGTTATCTTTGTGACGCTTATCCTCTTGATGGACAACTTCCGCGTCTTCGAACCGATCGTCGGTTTCTCGGCGGAGGCACACGCGCAGTCGCTCAGCTGGATTTTCTTCAAGGACCTGCGCGAGAGCGCCAACCCGCTCTACAGTTCAGCCGGCGCGACGTCGATGATGACCATACTGGGGGTGGCAATTCTCCTGACCCCGGTCCTGATCCGAACGTGGCGCGACTTCAGGCGACGATCGCACTAGAGGCAGGGCATGGCAACAACGGCGCAGTCCCGTATAACCCCGTTGGTGGTTTTCTCGACCGCACTTGTTGCGGTCTGGCTCGTGATTGCGGCATTTCCGTTCATCTGGACTCTTTGGGGCAGCTTCAAGGTGCAGGGAGATTTTTTCTCCCGGGCCGACTGGCGCAATGCGCTTTACGGCATCCACACCGTCAGGGAAACGGGCAGCGCTGTGACCGGTACGGGTTATTTCGGTGCCTGGGTCGAGGAAGAGTTCTATCGCGCGGCCTTGAACACCTGTATCGTCGTTTTCATTACCGTCGTGATTTCCCTCACAATCGGAACGCTCGGCGGCTTTGCGCTTGCCCGGTCGGGATGGCGTTACGCCTTCTGGATCCTGATGGCTGCGCTGGTCTTCCGGGCCATGCCACACATCACTTTGGTTTCGGGTTATCTGCTGCCCTTCTTCGAATGGAACATCTGGGGCATATTGCCGACCACCATCATCGTGCTGGTAGCGATCAACCAGCCCTTCACGCTCTGGATGCTGCATTCTTTTTTTCCGAATATCCCCAAGGATATGGACGAAAGCGCAATGGTCGACGGTTGTACGCGCTTTCAGGCCTTCCGCTACGTCATCATCCCGGTTATGTGGCTGGGCGTAATCACTACGGGTCTCTTCAGCTTTCTGCTTGCCTACAACGACTTTGCCGTCACCTCGATGTTCCTGAGTGAGCAGAACGAAACCATGATCCCGAAGATCGCGAGTTTCCTTGGCACCACCCAGGTTGAGGGCAATGTGATGTTTGCGGTCGCCGCCGTGGTCTCGGCCACCGCACCACTTTTCATGCTCGTTCTCTTCTTCCAGCGCCAGATCGTGAGCGGCCTTACCGCAGGAGCTGTCAAGGGATGACCGATGTCCACACCCGAAACCGGGCGGTTCTCGATTCGCTGAGGGCAGCTCAGTACAACTGGGACGAAGCGGCCTTACGCCGCGTACTGAGCCGCTTGGTCAGGTCGGACGCGGTTTTCCGCCTCGCACACCCCTTTGATGACATGGTCGGACCGGAAGCCTTCCACGATCAGGCGCTCGCAGTACTGAGAGCGGCCTGGCCGGATGTCGAGCGCCGGGACTGGATCGTCATGGCCGGTGATGACGAATTCGGCGCCGAGTGGGTCGGTTGCGGCGGCCACTTCATGGGTACCTTTGTCGCTCCGTTTCTGGACATTCCTCCAACGGGCCATCTGACCCACATGCGGTTTCACGAGTTCTACCGGATCGAAGGTGGCATGGTCGTCGAGTACCACGCGCTTTGGGACCTTCCCGAGGTCATGATGCAGTCAAATGCGTGGCCAATGGCCCCGTCACTCGGACGCGAATTCTGCATTCCGGGACCGTCGTCGGGCGACGGTCTGGTCCGCCCCCCGCGCGACGCGGAACTCAGCAGGCAAAGCCAGAAACATGTCGTCGAAATGCTGGAGCACATGAAACGGCATCCGTCCCGGGGCGGACCTGACGTGATGGAGATGCCGCGGTTCTGGGACCACCGTATGAACTGGTACGGACCGGCCGGGATCGGTACGGGGCGCGGAATCGAGGGATTTCGAAACTGGCACCAGATCCCGTTCTTGAACGCCATGCCTGATCGCGGTTCAAGGGTCGACGAGGTGACCTACCACTTTTTCGGCGACAACAACTATTGCGCCGTGACGGGTTGGCCGAACATGATCCAAACGATCACTCACGACGGCTGGATGGGGATCGCGCCGCAAGGCCAGGAAATCACCATGTGTTCACTCGACTTCTGGCGCATCGAAAACGGCAAGATCCGCGAGAATTGGGTGATGGTGGACTTGCTCGACGCTTATCGGCAGCTTGGCATCGACGTGTTTGCCCGCCTCCGCGAGTTCAACAAGGCGCGGAACCTCGGCCCGGTCCCGCTCAGGGGTGGGCAGGCATGAAGGCGACAAGGGTCACGTCTGCCGAGGTCGCGCTACTGGCAGGTGTCAGCCGCTCGGCGGTAAGCCGCACGTTCACCCCCGGCGCATCGGCGTCACCTGCAACCGTGAAAAAAGTCAGAAAGGCGGCCGCAGAACTGGGCTACAAGCCGAATTCCCTCGCAAGAGCCGTGGTCTCAGGGCGCAGCAGGATTGTCGGTCTTGTCGTCGCATACCTGGACAATCAGTTCTATTCCGAAGCGCTGGAAAGGCTTTCGGTTGCGCTGCAGGACAAGGGCTACCATGTCCTTGTCTTCATGGCGTCCCAGGCGGCCGGAAACATTGACGACGTGGTCGAAGAAATTCTCGCTTACCAGGTCGACGGAATTGTTCTGGCCTCGGTCGCATTGTCTTCCGACGTCGCGCAGCGCTGCAGGGACGTCGGTGTACCCGCCGTACTTTTCAACCGGAGCCAAGACGTCGGCGATGTTACCGCAGTGACCTCTGCCAACGTTGCCGGCGGGCGAAAGGTAGCAGACTTTCTCCTTGCCGGCGGGCACAGCCGCATTGGCTACGTTGCGGGTTGGGAAGGAGCTTCGACGCAACGCGACCGGGAAGCCGGATTCGTCGACCGGCTCTCCGAGGCAGGCGTTTCCATGTTTGCCCGGGAGGTCGGTCAATTCACGTCAGACGACGCAGCCGTGGCGGCGCGGCGAATGTTTGGCGGTCCTGACCGTCCCGATGCCGTGTTCGTGGCCAATGATCACATGGCTTTTGCGGTCATGGATGTGCTTCGATTCGAACTGGGGCTGACTGTCCCGGGCGATGTCTCGGTCGTTGGCTACGACGATGTCCCGTTGTCCGGTTGGCCGACCTATGATCTGACCACGGTTCGGCAGCCCGCCAACCGCATGGTGCTGGAGACGGTCGAGGTGTTGCTTGCCCAGATCGCAGGTGCGGAACTTGAGAGCAGACGAGTGGAAATCGACGGGCCGCTGGTCGTGCGTGGATCGGCCCGCGTGCCAGAGCGGTGGGCAAAGTGAAGGGATTTGATCCGAAGTTTTCCGATCTACCCGACTTTGTCATCGGGATCACCAAGGAGATCTGGGAAGATCGTCGCGTTGCGGCTCTGAAGGACTACTATGCTCCTGACATCGTCGTTCGCTCCCCGGCGTCGGTTGTCGTGGGAAACGATGGGGTCATCGCTGCGACGATGGCGACACTGGCGGAATTCCCCGATCGCCAGCTTCTCGGCGAAGATGTCATCTGGTCTGGTACGCCCGAGACCGGCATGCTCAGTTCGCACCGAATTCTCTCGACGGCAACCCATGCGGCGGACGGGGTCTACGGGGCAGCGACCGGGGCCAGGCTGAGGTATCGCATCATCGCGGACTGCCATGCGGTCGAGAACCGGATCAACGACGAGTGGCTGGTCCGGGACCAAGGGGCGATTGTCAGGCAGCTCGGATTGACCCCGAAAGACTACGCGCAGCGGATGATCAACCGCGAATGCGGACAGGGGACCGACGCACGACCCCTGACGCCGGCGACCGATCGGGAAGGTCCTTACACCGGTCGCGGCAACGACAATGAATGGGGTGTCCGCTATGCCGATATCCTCACGCGCATCATGATCGCGGACCTGGCGACGATTCCGAGTGAATACGATCGTGCAATTCAGGCGGAATATCCCGGTGGAGTTTCGGTGAACGGTTGGGATGCGATCGACCGTTTCTGGACGGGTCTGCGCGCGAGTTTCCCGTCCGCGAAGTTTGAAATCCATCACCAGATTGGCCGTAGCGACCCGCTCATGGCGCCCCGGGCCGCGGTCCGGTGGTCCCTGCACGGGCGCCACGACGGGGTTGGTGCATTCGGTCAACCGACCGGAGCAGACGTCTACGTTTTGGGGATGTCGCATGCAGAGTTCGGCAGCCTTGGAACGGCCCGCCCGACTCTTCGACGCGAATGGACGCTTTTCGACGAGACCGCGATCTGGACGCAGATTCTCTTTCAGTCGATGTAGGCGGATCCGAAACGGCCCGCGACGTCACGACCGTTCGCCCGGACAGTCGTGTGGCAGAGGGGCGGAGTGATCGAGGCGAGGCACCCGAAACTCATTCCCTTTGCCGAATCCGGGCGTATCAATCCAGGTCCAGTTGATCGAAGAGTGGCTTGAGTTCCGTTCGATATCTCTTCCAGGCGCCCATCGACGACAAGTAGATCGGTTGTCGGACCTGATAGAGGCTGAGTGTCTTGACCGTGCGCCGATTCCGGTAAAACTGCAGGCACGAGTCCTCCCATTCCAGGTCACAGGCCGCCAGCAAGGCCCTGGTCCCCGATTCCGGCTCGGTAACCAGGTCCTCGTATTCGATCTCGAAAAAGCTGCCCGGCATGGACTTGCGCCAGAACTCCACGATCTCGCGATAAAGCCTGAAATACAGGGCAAGGTCGTTGAAGTCGTAACTGTAGAGATGCGTCCCCTCGGGAAACCTGTTTTTGTACATTGAAAACAGATTGTCCCTTGGGTCTCGCTTGACCAACACGATCCTTGACCCCGGAAGAGTCAGCCTGGCAAGTCCCAAAAAGAGAAATGTCTGAATCGACTTGTCGACGATCCGTGCGCCCCCCGGAAACTCCGACTGGATCCGTGCCTGGTAGGTCTTCCCGAGCAATCCGAGATCCCTGTCTCCGATTTGGGCAAAGGATGATCGAGACTTCGAGAAAATCGTGAGTTTGGCAGCTTCCTGGCTGAAGTATCCGAGCTCGCCGACTCCGCGCATCGCGCTGTGACTCGAGAGGACCTGTTCGACGAGAGTCGTTCCCGACCTTGGAAGACCGGTAACGAAGACCGGGGCAAATTCGGACCGCTTTGAACCCGTTGCCTGCTCCGGTTCGATGCCGGCGAAAAACTCCGTGACCCGGCGGACTTCCTTTACCCTCGTTTCGATATCATAGGGATGCAGTTCCCGCATGAGCCGGTTGGCCTCGTCGAGGTATCTGAAGACTTTCCCTGTTTCACCGCAGTCTTCCATCGCCTTCGCCAGGGCAAATCCCAGCCCCATTCGATCCGTGCGATCAATCGACGTGTTTGCAAACGCGGATTTCATGCGGTCAACAAGGTCGTCGTCAGATGAGAACGTGTGGCTCGCGGACAGCAGGCGGTAGTGCTCGCCGTTGTTTGGCTCCAGCTCGATCGCTCTTCGAAACAACGGTTCAGCAGATTTGAAATCCCCGATCTGCTGGCACAGTACGGCCTTTCGACTTGGGGCGGCTGCCAGGTTGGGCGCCTGCGCGATCGCTTGATCGCACCACTTGATCGCTTCAGGAATGTCTCCCGAGTTTTCTTCGGCGCGCGACAGCGCGAGAAACAGGTCAGCGGACTGCCAACCCAACCGGTACGCCGTCCGCAGATTGATTCGCGCCTGTCCCGGGTCTCCGGATTCCAGATTCTCCCGGCCGAGTTCCAGATATGCCTCCGCGTATTTCGGGTCGACCTTGACGGCGCGGCGAAAGAAACGCCCGGGCTCCCGTGACGACCGGCCCTTGCTGCGGATCAGGCGTCCCAGATTGGTCAGGACGCTTGGCGAACTCGGCGTGAGAACCAACGCCCGAAGGAGGTGACTCCGCGCGCGTTCCTGGTCGCCAGTGTCGAGAAACAGCTGTCCCAGGTTGTTGTGGGCCTCCGCGTAACTTCCATTGATTTCAAGAGCACGCTCGAATGACTTGCGTGCCTTTTCGGTTTCGCCCCCCTGTCTGAAAATGACTCCAAGAAGATTGGGAAAAAGGGCAACTTCCGGATGCATTTGCCCGAGCCTGGTTGCAAGGTTCCCTGCTTCCTGGTGATCGCCCGCCCTCGCAAGCTGAAGGAGCCTGTCGACATCCCCGCGGTCTGCACTGCCGATCGGAACCGAAGACTTGACCTGCTTTCCGAGCAGGCGAGACCTGTACGCGTTGATGACCCTGGCCGGAAGTCCGGACGATTTCAAGGCACGCTGGGCTTGCGTGGTCTCACTCCTGTCATCCAGGCAAATCAGTGCGGCGACATATGAGTTCCAGATTTCCTGTTCGCCGGGAGCGAGCGCCTGAGCCTCCTTCAAGTGAATGACGGCCTTGCGAAACTCGGTGTTGTTCAGGAAGATCGTTCCGACCTGGTAGTGAACTTCGGGAATGTCGTTCCGCGACTTGATTATGGAATCATATATCGCCAGCGCGTCCGCGGGCCGGCTTGCCGACTGATGTTCGAGCGCAGTCCGATACAGTTGGGGAATTTGATCCGGATTGATGAATGCCATCTGCTTTCCAAAGTCTGGACGTGCAGGCGACGTTTTAGCGATTGTGGCGCACGATCCAAGGCTTGATCGCCACTGGCACCCGTTTTCCTGACCCGGATCGACGCCCGGGAACGAGTCTGAACCGACGACCGTCCTTTCGCGCCAGATTGACCGACAACATGCGGGACCGGGCGCCAACCCGGATCCGTTTCAGAAGATCTTGAAGAGAAACTTCCTCTTGACTTGAAGTCCGGACTCAACGATACCCCGCATCCTGTCAGGATTGGGGCAGTCCCCATATTCAATCGACCCCCTTCGCGGGAGCGCACTGCCCGAGGCGCGGAAATTCGCAGAACACCGGGCGACTCGGCCGGGGCCGCAGGGCGTGGAAACTGAAGGAACAGCCATGTACGCTGTGCTCAAGACGGGCGGCAAACAGTATCGCGTTTCTGCCGGAGATGTATTGAAAACCGAAAAACTGACAGGAGATGTTGGCGAGGCCGTCGAATTCGATGAAATCCTGGTTGTCGGTGGCGATGATGTCCGGGTCGGTGCACCAACCGTTCCAGGAGCGGTTGTTCGAGGTGAGATCCTTGAGCAAACCCGTGACAAAAAGGTCATCAACCTGGTACACAGGCGGCGAAAGGCATCGTCACGGCGCAAGAAAGGTCACCGACAGTACGTAACGATCGTCCGGATCAATGAAATCAAGGTACCGGACGACCGTGGTGACGCCTCGGACGGATAGGGAAGCAGGACATGGCACACAAGAAAGCCGGAGGGTCGTCACGGAACGGCCGCGATTCAGCTGGTCGCCGCCTTGGCGTCAAAAGGTATGGTGGTGAATCTGTCGCTCCAGGAAACATCATCGTGCGTCAACGCGGAACACGTTGGTGGCCTGGTCAGGGCGTCGGAATTGGCAGGGATCATACGATATTCGCGACCGTCGACGGGCACGTGCAATTCCGCAAGGGATTGAAAGGGCGGACGTTTATTTCGGTCCTGCCAGCCCAGGGTGAATCCGCGCAGTAATTTCCCGCTTCGGGGACGCGCGAACGTTTTTTCGCGATGCCGATGCATGCGCCCGAATCCGCAACCGGTCGGGTGTGGATCGCGCATGATCATCCCATCCGGGGAATTCGGATTTAGGTGCGAAACCGGAACCGCGCATGGGTTGCGCGCGCCGCCGTTCTTCCGCGTTTCGCCCTGCCGTGATCGTCGTGGAGTTCGGAACACGTGAAGTTCCTTGATCTGGCCAGGATTCAGGTACGCTCGGGAGCAGGGGGAAACGGCTGCGTCAGTTTCCGGCGTGAGGCGCATGTCGAATACGGAGGCCCTGACGGTGGAAATGGCGGTCGGGGTGGCGACGTCTGGATCGAGGTCGATCCTGACCTCAACACGTTGATTGATTTTCGCTACCGCAGACACTTCCATGCCCGAGACGGGAGTCCGGGCGCCGGTCGCGCCCGGTCAGGCAAAAACGGGCAGTCAATGGTCCTCCGGGTGCCCAAGGGTACGGAGATACTGGAGGAAGACGGAGAAACTGTTCTTGCCGACCTCAAGAACCAGGGAGACCGGCTGAGAGTAGCGGCCGGAGGCAACGGTGGCTTTGGCAATCTTCATTTCAAGTCTCCTCGAAATCAAGCTCCGCGCCGGGCCAATCCGGGGCAAGGGGGCGTCGAACGTACGATCTGGCTTCGGCTGAAAGTGATCGCGGATGCCGGACTCGTCGGTCTGCCGAATGCGGGTAAGTCGACATTCCTTGCCGCCGTTTCCAACGCCCGCCCGAGGGTTGCCGACTATCCGTTCACCACAACCCATCCTGTCCTTGGCATGATCGATCTGGACGGCCGGGAATTTGTCATGGCCGATATTCCCGGGCTCATTGAAGGTGCCCATCGGGGCAAGGGTATCGGGGATCGATTCCTGCGCCATCTCGAGCGTTGCTCGGTGCTTTTGCATCTCGTCGATGGTACGTCGGACGATGTCGTCCACGATTACCTGACGGTTTTGCACGAGATCGCCCGCTATGGCTGTGGACTGGAAGACAAGCCGTGCGTGGTCGCACTGAACAAGATTGATGCGCTCGATCAGGGTGAAATTGATGCCGGACTCGACGCGCTCAGCCACGAAACCGACAACCTGGTCATACCCGTTTCCGGAGTGTCGCGCGTCGGCACGCGGGGAGTTCTCCGTTCGATCATGAATCGCATGCCGGACCGGCAGAAAGAAGATGGTACGACATGGCGCCCGTAGGCATGCCGGACTCGGCCAGAAGGGTCGTGGTGAAAATCGGTTCGAACCTCCTGGTCAATTCGGAGAACGGACAACTCAGATTCGACTGGCTGAAGGGTCTCGCCGCCGATGTGGCCTTTGAGTTGGCCAGTGGCCGGGAAGTGATTCTGGTCTCGTCCGGATCAATCGCTCTTGGCAGGTCGGTTTTGGGCTTTCCGCAGGACGAATCGCTGGCCCTGGAACAAAGTCAGGCCGCTGCGGCCGTAGGGCAGATCAGGCTCGCGCAGGCCTACGAAGAGGCACTGGCGCCGCACGACATTGTCGCGGCCCAGGTTCTGTTGACTCTCGATGACAGTGACAACCGCAGGCGGTTTCTGAATTCCCGGGCGACGATCAATGCGTTGCTCGGTTATCACGTGGTGCCGATCGTCAACGAAAACGATACGATCGCCACTGATGAAATCCGCTTCGGAGACAATGATCGTCTCTCGGCCCAGGTTGCGTCGATGGCCGGTGCCGACGTCCTGATCCTCCTGTCCGATGTCGACGGCCTGTACACCGGGGACCCCAAGGTGCATCCGAATGCCCGGCGGGTCGACGTGGTTCGTGAAATTACGCCTGAAATCGAATCCATGGCCGGGGACGCCGGAAGTCTTGCCTCTCGTGGCGGTATGAAGACAAAACTGATGGCGGCCGGAACGGCAATGAGAGCCGGGTGCGCCATGGTCATCACCTCCGGAAACGTCAACCGACCGATCGAAGCCGTGAGAAAGGGAGCGAACTGTACATGGTTCCTTTCCGAGGACGATCCGAGAACGGCCAGGAAACAATGGATCGCCGCAATGAGACCCAGGGGGTGGCTGCACATCGACGCGGGCGCTGAACGGGCGCTTCAAAGCGGAAAGTCCCTTTTGCCCGCGGGCGTCGTCGACGTGACCGGCACGTTCGGCAGGGGTGATGCCGTCGCTGTCAGAAATGTGAAAGGACACGACATAGCTCGCGGCCTTGCGAGCTATTCGAGCCAGGACGCGCGTCTGATCGTTGGTCTCAGAAGCCACGAGATCGAGTTGACACTCGGATATCCTGCACGTGCCGCTCTCGTTCACAGGGACGATCTCGTGCTATGACGTGAAACCGGTTGCTCTCCAACCGGTTTGTGGTACGTGCCTGAGAGGGAGGTCAGTTGGATGCTACCCGCGGATCGGAACGGGGTGGACCGCAAAGCTGGCCAAAGAGGGGAGGCAGCCAATGCCTGACACCCATTTGGACATCCAGCGTGTCATCGCGGCGCTCGGCGACAATGCAAAGGCGGCGGCGCGTGTACTCGCCAGTGCCAGTCCTGCCGCCAAGGCGGAAGCCCTGGAAGCCGCTGCCGACAGTCTCCTGCGAAATACCGACCAAATCATGTCCGCCAACACGCGGGACTTGGACTTCGGTCGCGGCAAGTCCCTGTCCCTGGCCATGATTGATCGGTTGGCCCTCGACGAAAACCGAATCCGGGACATGGCCAACAGTACGCGCCTGATCGCGGGAATCCCGGACCCCGTCGGTGAGGTCATGGCTGAGTGGTCCGTTCCGTCCGGATTGAGAATCCGTCGGGTCCGAACGCCTCTCGGAGTTATCGGAGTGATCTACGAGAGTCGTCCGAACGTGACCGCCGACGCCGGTGCGCTCTGCCTGAAGTCAGGCAATGCCGTCATTCTGCGCTGTGGCTCGGAGTGCATCCATTCGGCCGGGGCCATCCTCGAATGCATGGTCGAGGGTCTCGGGGCTGCCGGTTTGCCCGGTTCCGCGATTCAGCTTGTACAGACGCGTGATCGGGCGGCGGTCGGCGCGATGCTCGCGATGAACGAGAGCATCGACGTCATCGTTCCGCGCGGTGGCAAGGGGCTGGTCGCGCGGGTTCAGGCGGAAGCCCGGGTTCCGGTTTTTGCCCACCTCGAGGGGATTTGCCACGTCTACGTTGACGGGGCGGCCGACCCCGAAAAGACAATGAGGGTGGTTCTGAATTCAAAGACCCGTCGAACGGGCATCTGCGGTGCCGCGGAATGCCTGCTTATCGACCGGAAGTACTTCGCGGTCGCCGGTGCGCCGTTTGTTCAGGAACTCGTGGATGCGGGTGTCGAAGTGCGCGGCGACGAAACACTCACCAGGGAGTTTCCCGACGTCAAACCCGCATCCGACAGCGATTGGGGTTGCGAGTATCTCGATATGGTGATCGCTGCCCGGGTTGTCGACGGTGTCGACGGGGCGATCGAACACATACGTAACCACGGGTCTGGACATACGGACTGCATCATGACCGAAGACGACGACACTGCGGCGACGTTTTTTTCCCAGCTCGACAGCGCGATTCTGGTGAAAAATGCGTCAACGCAATTTGCTGACGGTGGTGAATTCGGATTGGGGGCAGAAATCGGCATCGCAACCGGAAAACTGCATGCCCGTGGACCGGTCGGCGCGGAACAGTTGACCAGCTTCAAGTATCTCGTCGAAGGAAACGGGACAATTCGCCCCTGAACACAGTCCCTTGTCAGCGAAGGGCATTGGCGCAAAGCTGTGGGCAGTCGAAATTGCAGCTCCTGGCGGGATTCCCGGGAAATCTGAACCAGGCTCGATTCGCAAGCCGTACGTCTCCCGAGCCCTCGGGCCGTTACATCACGGAGCAGTTGTGACCGGATTCACGATCGCGGAAATCGCTTCATCGCTCGGTTCCGATGCCACCGGGGACACGTCGATTCGTGTGTTCGCCGTGTCAGAACCCGCTGAGGCTGGTCCCGGTGATCTTGCCATTGCGCTTGACCCGCGATTCGTGGAGGCGCTCGGTCAGGGAAGTGCCCGTGCCGCGATTCTCTCTCAAGGAACCGGCTGGAAGGATCTTGGACTGGACGCGGCGATATTCGCGCGCGAACCGAAACTGGATTTCGCAAGGCTCACACAGGTTTTTGTCCCACCCGGTCAGGTCGAGCCCGGGATTCATCCAACCGCGGTTGTCGACCCCTCCGCCGCGATTGCGGACAACGTGTCGATCGGTCCATTCACTCACGTCGGGACTGGCGTCGAGATCGGAGCAGGTTCCCATGTTTTCGGTCACTGCACTCTGGGTCCGGATACGTACGTCGGTCCGGGTGCGTGTATTCACCATGGGGTTCGTATCGGTCCCCGGGTTCGCATCGGCTCGAATTTCATCTGCCAATCCAACACCGTCATAGGTGCCGACGGGTTTTCATACGTCACTCCATCGCCGGATTCGATCCGGGATGCCAAGGCGGTCGGACATGTCGTTCCTCCGGATCCGGACAAGCCCATCGTGCGAATCAAATCTCTTGGCGGAATTGTCATTGGAGATGACGTGGAAATCGGGGCGAACTGCACGATCGACCGTGCCACGATTTCACGGACGGTTGTTGGCGATGGCACCAAGATCGACAACCTGGTTCACATTGCCCACAATGTTCAGATCGGAAAAAACTGCCTGATCTGCGGGCTCGTTGCCATGGGAGGCAGCGTCAGGCTGGGTGACCGGGTATTTCTGGGCGGTCACGTCGGAATCGGCGACCATGTCACGGTTGGGTCGGATGTGATGGTTGGCGGGATGTCGGCCGTAATCAGTCACGTTCCTTCCGGGCGAATCATGATGGGGAACCCGGCGATGAAAATGAATCTCAACATTGACGCCTACAAGGCTTTGCGCAGACTGCCTCGATTGGCTAAAAGGGTTGAGAATCTGGAACGCCTTGCTTCAGCAGGTGGTAACGACAGCAACGACTGACGGAGCCGTCGGGAACCGGACAATGACGATATCTGCCGATTCGATCATGAACCGGATCATTACGATCGTGGCCGAACTTGCCATGCTTGATCCGTCCGAATTGAATGCTGATTCCATGCTTGAGGATCTCAGCATAGATTCACTTGGCGTCATAGAATTGGTGTATGCGATCGAAGAGAACTTCAACGTCGAACTCCCGTTCGACGCCAACAATCCCGATTCAGGAATGTTTGATTTTGCCTCGATCGGATCAATCGTGACGGCGGTTGAAGACCTGTTGTTTGAAGGCAACGCGTAAGTTCACGATGCACCGGGTGGCCATCACCGGCCAGGGAACGATCAATTGCCTGGGCCGAACTGTTCCTGAAACGCTCTCGGCCATGGCCATTGGACGTTGCGGATTGACGGAGCTCGATGTCGAGCGGGCCGAACGCCTGTCAATCAGGATCGCCGGGCAAGTCAAGGGCCTGGAGCCCGAGCACATGTTTTCCAGGCAACAGCTGTCCCTGTACGATCGGTTTACCCAGTTCGCGATGATGGCGGCGGACGAAGCCATCACCCAGTCAGGGCTTGTGATCGACGATGAGTTGGCGGCCCGTGCCGGGGTTGTCATGGGCTCGGGTTGCGGCGGGATTCACAGCCTGGATGAGAGCTTTCACAGCGCCTATGCAGTTGGCAAGAACAGGGTTCATCCTTTCGTCATTCCGCGCTCGATGGGCAATGCGGCGGCTTCCCACATTTCGATAAATTGGAAACTCCGGGGTCCGGGATTTGCGGTGTCGTCAGCGTGCGCTTCTTCCAATCACGCGATGGGTCAGGCCTTCCGGATGATTCGCTCGGGACAATCCACGATCGTGGTGACGGGCGGGTCCGAATCCATGCTGTGTTTCGGAGGCGTCAAGGGTTGGGAGGGCCTCAGGATCATGTCCAGGGACGGTTGCCGTCCATTTTGCAAGACGAGAAACGGCATGGTCCTCGGTGAAGGGGCAGGGGTCTTCGTTTTCGAGGATTTCGACCACGCATCTGCCAGGGGTGCCGACATCCTGGCCGAGGTCGTGGGATTCGGGATGACGTCCGATGCATCTGACATCGTGCTTCCCGATCCCGATGGCGCTGCACGCGCGATGTCCGGCGCCCTCGAAGAAGCGGGCGCAAAGCCTGAAGATGTTGGTTATATCAATGCCCATGGTACGGCGACCAGAGCCAACGACAAGACCGAGTGCGCGGCCATTGGCAAGGCACTTGGAGCGCATGCCGGAAATGTCATGATCTCGTCGACAAAGTCGATGCACGGCCACCTGATCGGCGCAACCGGTGCGGTTGAGCTGCTCGCGTGCATCGCGGCGGTCCGCGATGGAATGATTGCACCGACAGTTGGATTCGTTGAGCCCGATCCGGAGTGCGGTCTTGATGTCGTGCCAAACGAGTGCAGGCAGGGCAGGGTCGATGTCGCTCTCAATAACGCCTTCGCATTCGGAGGACTGAACGCGGTTCTCGCGATTCGTTCTGTTTGATCCGGAGGGGCGTTTCGAACGTCACTCCTCCGGATGACTCCGTGTCCCGCAGGCGTGCGGACGGTCGGTCGCAGATGTCGTGCAGGCCACCGGTCCGGGTCACAGTGGCCGGAGTTTCAAGCGGGTAATCCGGTTGTGCTCACGTTCCAGGATTTCGAAGCGAAATCCGTGAAAGCTGAAGACCTGGCCCGGTTCCGGAATCATCTGGGCCTCGTGGATGACGAGACCTGCAATGGTCACGGCTTCTTCTTCGGGCAAGGACCATTCGTGCGTTCGGTTGAGGTCGCGAACCGAAGCCGCGCCGTCGACGATGAAGTTTCCGTCAGTGTCATGTTCCGCTTCGGGTGCCGTTGCAACATCGTGTTCATCGGTGATTTCCCCGACGATTTCTTCTAGAATGTCTTCGAGGGTAATCAGTCCCCTCAGGGCGCCATACTCGTCGACAACAAGTGCGAAATGCGTGTGTTTCCGGAGGAACTCCCTCATTTGGTCGTTTAGCGTGGTCGTTTCCGGAACGAAATACGGCTGCATGGCCACGTCCATCACGTTGAAATCCGCGAACCGGGAACGATTCTCGTCGTCCCTTGCTCCCGTCGCGCTGTCAAGCGCCCGCAGCAGGTCCTTGGCGTGCACCAACCCGACGATGTTCTCCGGGTTCTGGTCAAATACCGGGAGGCGTGTGTGGGACGAGCGAATGCACTGGCTGATGATCGAACCCGGGTCCGCATTCGCATCGATCATTTCGATGCTGGAGCGGTGCAACATGATCTCTTCGACAACCCGGTCTTTCAGGTCCAGTGCGCCGAGGAGGCGGTCCCGGTCATCTTTCTGCACGTTTCCCTCGACGTGGCCGAGAACGATGGTTCCGGCGATTTCATCCTGAACATCCTGTTCCTGGGTTCCATTCGCCTGCCGTGAATTCCGGATTCGGAACACGAGCCCGACCAGCCCCTGTATCGCGGAAACGAATGGGGCGAATGTCCAGACGAATACGCTGAGCGGCAACGACAGCCATTGCGCCGCCCGTTCCGAGTTGGCCAGTGCGTAGGTCTTCGGCATGATTTCGGCGAACACCAGGACGAGCAAGGTCATGATCAGGGTCGCAAGCGCGACGCCGCCGTCGCCAAAAAGGCGGGTGCACAGGCTGGTCGCGAGGGCCGCGGCAAGAATGTTGACCAGGTTGTTTCCGAGCAGCACGGCCCCGATCAACCGGTCGCTTCGTTCCGTCAATTTCAAGGCCAGGGACGCGCCCCGGGACCCGCGATCAGCAAGGGAGTGAAGTTTTCCCCTGCTTGAAGCGGTCAGGGCGGTCTCTGATCCGGAAAAGAAGGCTGAAAGAACGAGAAGAGCGAGTATGGAGATGACCGTGAGCCAGAACGTCGCGTCCAGGTTCTCAGCAAGGGATGGGTCAATCGTGGTCATGTCTTGTCGCCTGATCTCTAATTGAAGCCGACGTGTGTCGGTTTAACCCGACGGTGCCGAACCGGCGGGTGTCGCACCGTTCGGGCAAGGCTGGTGCTGCCTTCCGGTTGTCTGGGACACCGGATGTTCTCCAACGTCCGAATTCCACCGGATCCATGCCTTGACCCCGGCAGTTCGGGGCGGGTTCGCACCAGGCCCGGAGCGAGCACGTCCGGAACTGTTCCCGAGGCAACGACGATTCCGTGAGACGGGATACTCAACTGCATCGGGTCAACGTCCGGACTCTCGGGTGTTCGAAAGAGGGTGGTTCGCCAGGACCAGGTGCTTCATACGGTGATTCAGAACATGTGTATAGATTTCAGTTGTCGATATGTCGCTGTGACCGAGGAGAACCTGGATGGTCCTGAGGTCGGCACCGTGGGCAAGCAGGTGGGTGGCAAAGGCGTGCCGCAAGACGTGTGGCGTGACGTGCTCGCGGTCGAGCCCGGCCATGGAGGCAACCTGTTTGGTCAACAGGTAGAACCGTTCTCGTGTCATATGCCCTTTGCGGCCGCGCGACGGAAACAGGAAGTCCGAGCGGGAGGCACGGGACTTCGCGGATCCGGTTTCCTGTTCGTCACGTAACGCCAAGTAGGTCAGGATTGCCAGTCGGGACGGGGTCGACAACGGAACCATCCGTTCCTTGCCGCCTTTCCCGCGTACCAGGATCATCTCCGGATTGCCGCGCACGGCCGAAACGGGAAGTGACACCAGTTCGGAAACGCGCATGCCCGTCGCGTAGAGCAATTGGAACATGCAGTCGTTTCGCGCTCTTTCGTGGGGTGTCTTTCCAACCTGCCCGGCAGCGTTCAGGATTTTCTCGGTTTCGTCTTCGCTCAAAGTGTGCGGCAGTGACTTCTGTCGCCCTGGCCCGGTGATTCTCTGGGTTGGATCGTCATCGCGCCATCCGGAATCCAGGGCGAAACGAAAAAACTGCCGGAGCGCCGAGAGCCTGCGCCCTCGGGTTGCGACCGACAGGCGACGTTGATTGAGCACGTGCATGTAGTCCTGAACGTTCTCCCGGTTCGCGTTGTCGAGTGAGCAACCGTGTTCGGACAGGAATGTGACGAAGTCCCGGATATCCCGGGCATAGGCAGATATGGTGTTGTCCGCGGCGTTGCGTTCTGCCCGCATGGAATCGAGAAACTGGAGAACCCTGTTTTCCGTTCTCCTTGTCGTCATGTGGACCAGGGCCTGGATCTGGAATGAAGGAGGCCTCGACGGCGGACAAATCGGTGGCGTGAGTGTCTCGATGCCGGCCGCATGACTTCACCGGGTGCGACGTGACGCTGCTCGCGTGGTCGTGTTCCGCTCGTTGGCGGACTCTTCGGAACTCTTCGCGGTCCGATCACGTGACCGCGAAACGGCGAACGATTCCTTTGCCGGAGCAAGCGCGCGTCCAGGGTCGTGTACACGATTCCGGGATCTGCCGGATAGCTGGCATTGCCGGAGCCCGCATGACCCTGGCACCCGGATTCGCTGACCCGGGGCAGAATTCCATGGCCGCGGCGATCCCTCTCCGACATTCCTCGCCGGACTCCAGCAGGCCGGGACGTGTCCTGCGGAGGCGGAGGATCCGGAACCTTGTTCGAACGGTCAGGCGGTACAAACGGTTTCATGTGATCATTGGCGCACTGGCTGCTCCGGCACGCGCACGGTGGGACTACGTCGGCCGAACCTCGAGAACGCGCTCCACGTCGCGTTGTGGAACGGAAATGTCCCCGAGATACGCGTAGGCGACGATGCCGATCGTCAGCAGGACCACGAGATAAAACAGATACCGGATTAATTTCAGCATGCCGTCGCCTTTGTCTCCTGGTGATCTCTCCGGCGGATTCCCCTCGCGGCAACAAATGATAGCAGCAACGTCTGACGATTGGTATATGCCGGGAAATTGCATCAGGGAAATTTCGGCCGCACCGACTTCGCAAGATCGAGTGGCGGTCTTACCGCTGTGAGAGGCAGGATGGGTTACTGTGTCGATCATTCGATCGTGTTCGTCGGTATGATGGGGGCAGGCAAGACCGCAGTCGGGCGCGGGGTTGCGGGTCGGCTTGGCGTGGATTTTTCGGATTCGGATCATGAACTTGAGCGCGTTTCCGGAATGACGATTCCCGAATTCTTCTCGGAAAAGGGTGAACCGGCATTTCGGGATCTCGAGACCCGGGTGATCGAGTCGCTCCTGAAGGGAAGACCGATCGTGCTCTCGGTCGGTGGGGGAGCGTTTGTCAGGGACGTCAATCGGCAAAACATCCGGCGCCGCAGCTTTTCCGTTTGGATCGACGCCGACCTGGAAACAATATGGAAGCGCGTTCGGCGTAAACGCGGTCGTCCATTGCTCGACGTCGACGACCCGTATTCCGAATTGAAGCGCCTGTACCGAATTCGGTGCCCGATTTATGCACAGGCTGATGTCAGCGTACGGTCGCGCGACGACAGATCCGTGGACGACATGGCCACGGCCGTCTTGAAAATGCTCGTCGAAACTGAAGGGAGCGGTGTTTCCTGGAACCGCAGCGACGGGCGAATGCCATAGGTGATCGGTCGGCCTGCGTTTCGCCGGGGTGACGAATTCGGACACCCCGAAACAACCCGGATTGCCTCGGCAAGGGGTCATGAGGGTCCAGCGAGGGAATCTTGCCATGATGAAGACAGTTCAGGTCAAGCTCGGTCCTCGAACATACGACATCAAGATCGGTCCGCAACTTATTGATTCGGCGGGTGAATTAGTGAGTCCGATTCTCGTGGGAAAACGCGTGGCCGTGATCACCGACAAGCACGTCGGCAACCTTTACCTGAACAGGCTCGAGGCATCTCTCGCGGCCGCAGGGATCGAGTCGATCAGCCTGACGCTCGAGCAGGGAGAAGGAACGAAGTCTTGGGAAACTGTCCTCTTCTCCGCCGATTGGCTGCTTTCGGAACGAATCGAACGCGAGGATGCGGTCATCGCGCTCGGTGGAGGTGTGATCGGCGATACGGCTGGATTCGTCGCCGCAATTGTCCGGCGGGGCATACGATACGTTCAGATCCCGACGACCCTGTTGGCTCAGGTAGACAGTTCGGTCGGCGGAAAGACCGGGATCAATTCCCGTCACGGCAAAAACCTGGTCGGTGCGTTTCACCAGCCCGTCTTTGTTCTCACGGACATTTCCGTTCTTGCATCACTCCCACGCAGGGACCTGCTGGCCGGATATTCCGAGGTCGTGAAGTACGGCTTGCTCGGTAGCGCAGGATTTTTCGACTGGCTTGAGATGAATGGCAGGCATGTTGTCTCGGGCAGCGAAACACATCTCGTGGACGTGGTCGCCCGGTCATGCGGTTTGAAGGCCGAACTCGTTTCGCGGGACGAGACGGAGTTCGGCGACCGTGCCTTGCTCAACCTCGGCCATACTTTTGGTCATGCCCTTGAAGCGGCAACCGGATACTCCGGCCGGTTGTTGCACGGGGAAGGCGTGTCGATCGGGTGCGGTCTCGCGTTCGATCTCTCGGTGCGCCTGGGATTCTGCCCTCCTCAGGACCGCGACCGGGTCCGGCGCCACTTCAGCGAAATGGGGATGAAGGCGGACATTTCGGACATTCCGGGCGACCTCCCCGGTCCGGACGCGCTGATCACGCTGATGGGTCAGGACAAGAAAATCAGGCGGGGCGAGAACCGTCTGGTTCTGGTCCGGGGAATCGGGCGCGCATTCGTCGAATCCCGGGTCGACCCGGTCGAGATCAGATCGATTCTGATGGATGCCACTGAACGCGGGAGTGAGTGAAGCCGCGCCTGGGCTGCCTTCACGCTGAACAACTGGCTCCGCCGAGAACACAGAATTTCGCGCAATGCGGGTGATTGAGACGAATTGGAGTGACGGATTCTGAGAGGGAGTGCCCGAGTTCAAATTCGGGCGAATAGGGCAAGAGTGTACAGGCGACGACGGCGGGTTTTGATGCGCCCTTGCGCTTGATGACCATTCGGGACCTCGCGCACATGACGCTGTTCGGCGACTTGCCCAGGATTTTCCAGCACGAATCGGAAATTTCCGGAACATCAAGCGAACCGTCCATCTCGGGAAACAGCACCATTTCCGCCGGGTTCCACGCGTCGATGGCGAATCCGTTCCTCTTGAACAACTGGTGGTATCCCTCCCGGGACTCTGATTCCGATTCACCCCACAGGGTCCGTCCGGCGGCCGTCATCCTGATTCCGACGCCTGCGAGCCAGTGCATGCCTGCAAGGCTGGATTCGAAACTCCCCGTGCCCCGCACCAGATCATGGTTCGTATCCAGGTAGTGATCGAGGGAAATCCTGAGTGTGAGCCGGTCACGAAACGAGGAATTCAGCAGTTCAAGGCCGTCCTGCACCGACTTTCGCATCATCGGACGCATGGCATTGGTCAGAATCAGAACGCGAAATCCCCTTTCCAGGCACATTTCCGCGATCGAGATCATGTGGGGATTCATGAACGGCTCGCCGCCGGTGAAGGCGATTTCCTCGGTAGGCCAGTCCAGTTCGGAAATCTCGTCGAGGTAGCCACGAACATCGTTTGTCGTGATGTAAACGAGGCGGTCGTTGCGTGGCGAACTCTCGATATAACAATTGTGGCACGCGATGTTGCAGAGTGTCCCGGTGTTGAACCAAAGGGTCCGTAGTCCGTCGAGTGCAACACTGGCCCGTCTCTGGCCATTCGCGGTAAACTCGGGATTGCTGAATTTCGGCACGAATTCGGCGTGCCCGAGCCGTGTGTTGAGAAACAGTGTATCTTCCATCGTCTACCTTGCTCAATCAGGCGCTCATCGGCGGCCTCTAGATCGAAATCCACCAGAATTCACCCGATAGTTGCAGAACTCCCGGAATTTCTGAACGCGCGCCGAACTGCATCGGCTGCCGCAAATGGCCCGGTTGTCCAGAATCCCGTGAGAGTTCATACAGACTTGGCCCGACGAATTCCACTGTGCACGCACGCGCCTGCGTTGCACCGTCAAGGCCGGGCGCGCGACGTTCCGACCGACCGAAACGACAACGGTCGACATGTTGCACTTGCATGAGACACCGGACATTGCGATAGCAGCCCAATCCCGATCAATCACGAGCGCACGTAATCATGGTCACAACGGTAATTCCAGTAGAACCGTTCGATCTGGTCATTTTTGGCGGGACCGGCGATCTTGCGATGCGAAAGCTCTTGCCGGCGCTGTACCAGAGATGGCGGGCAAGACAGATGCCGGGGAATGCGCGCATCATATGCGTTGGCAGACAGCCGCTTTCGGACGAGTCCTACCGAAGCCGAATCGAGACTGCCTTCCAGGAATTCGCGGTTCTCCTCGATGACGACCGGAGTGCGTTGGGCGAGTTCCTGGGCTGCGTGCGTTATGCCCGTCTGGACGTAAGCGGACCAGAAGGTTGGAACGAACTGAGGAGCATGCTCAGGAACGACGTCGTTCGGGCGTTTTACCTGTCTGTTGCTCCGTCATTGTTCGGGGTGATTACTGCCATGGCCACCGAATGGAAACTCGTCTCGACCGACTGCCGCATCGTGGTTGAAAAGCCTTTCGGCCAGGATCTGACGAGCGCACGAAACCTGAACACCGAACTCTCCGGACGATTCGACGAACGCCAGATTTACCGAATCGACCACTACCTTGGGAAGGAAACGGTCCAGAACCTGATGGCGCTCCGTTTCGGAAACTCACTGTTCGAACCCATCTGGAATTCGCAGTATGTCGATCACATCCAGATTTCGGTCGCTGAAAGTGGCGGGATCGAAGGACGCGGCAACTACTACGATGAAGCCGGGGCCATGCGGGACATGGTTCAGAATCATCTCATGCAATTGCTGTGCCTGATCGCAATGGAACCTCCGGCACAGTTTGAGTCCGATGCGATTCGGGACGAAAAACTCAAGGTTATCAAATCCTTGGGTCAGGTTGGGAAAGATGATGCCGTTCGCGGCCAGTATCTCTCGGGTCCCGGCATCGCGAGTTATCGTGACGAGTGCGGAGATCCCAGGAGCGAAACGGAGAGTTTCATAGCCCTGAGGGTGCGGCTTGACAACTGGCGCTGGTCGGGAACGCCGTTCTACCTGAGGACCGGAAAACGGCTGCGTTCGACCCTCACCGAGGTGTCCGTGGCGTTCAAGGACCCGGTTCACTGGATTTTCGGGGAACAGAGCAATCGGAAAGGTACCAGTCTGACGATCCGCCTTCAGCCCAACGAAGGAATTACCATGCGCATGACCATCAAGGACCCCGGTCCTGGAGGAATGCGCTTGACGGAAGTTCCTCTTGACATGACCTTCGCGGAGGCCCTCGGGAACAACTCGGAGTCCATGCCCAACGCATACGAGCGGTTGGTCATGGACGTGATTCGGGGAAATCAGACTCTGTTCATGCGTGGTGACGAAGTCGAAGCCGCCTGGGCATGGATCGATCCGATCGCCGAGGGATGGGCCGACCGCCCGGGCGGGCTGCACATGTATGATCCTGGTTCCGATGGCCCTGTTCAGTCCCACGCGCTCCTGCACCGTGACCGGCGTGACTGGAGGGAACTTTGAGGCCGGATTCGGGCAGGTCCCTCGATCCCGGGGAACAGTGTCCGGTGGATCTTTCGACCGAGGTCACTCAGACGGGGAGACCTCAAGTACAGGGAACTTGACCCGCGGCATCCACGGGAACCCGGGACACGTCGCCAAGCGTGGCGCACGTTCATGAAATCGGGATTGGAGCGGGTAACGGGAATCGAACCCGTAATGAGAGCTTGGGAAGCTCGCGTGATACCCTTTCACCATACCCGCACGTTGGTTCACTGATAATCAGAATGAGTTTCCTGTCAACAAGAACGTGTGGTGTATGGTGGCGAGCGAACCCGGTATGGCGCTGTTTTTCGAAGATTGAGGTTGAACGAGCGAATCACGCGAAAAACGCCAGGGCCAGGTCGTAATTGGCGGCTTCCATTGCTGCCAACTCCGGGCGAGCTCAGCCCATGCCCGGTCGAAGCGACCCGACCTGAGCAGTGACCGGAACGTCAGCACGCCCACGCCCTGGCCGCCGTCGCGTCCCCAACAGCTTGCCCGAGCGCTTCATGCGGGAGTTGACCGGAAGGCAGTTCGCGGCCTCCCCGGCACCCGATCCGATCGGGCGGCCTGCGTCGACAACTTTGCCGTAGTTCATCCGTTTTCGGTTGTTCTGAATGAAAGCCGGGGTTCCCGGGCAATGTCTGCGTTGCCCGTTCCCTTGCCCAGCAGGTAGGGAGTGCGCCGATCGCCTTGCCTGCCCCCCCCCGGGGTCATGGCGAAGGACGTGGCGCCTTGTCTCGAACCGGGCCCCGCCTTCCGCGCTGTCCGGACCGAAAGCGGCACCGACCGCGACCTTCAAGTGCACTGTGCGGCGCCAAATAGGCAAAAAGCACCACGTCGGGGTTGAACGTATCCAATAGTGCCCACATGTTCCTTCTTTACTTACTGACATAAGACGCAAATTTGATCGCCGCACGATTGTTCCTTGCTGTCACGGGCACCCGTTCGACAGTCAGGAGATCAAGGTAACCG
Source organism: Paracoccaceae bacterium (assembly GCA_965242975.1). Taxonomy (GTDB): domain Bacteria; phylum Pseudomonadota; class Alphaproteobacteria; order Rhodobacterales; family Rhodobacteraceae; genus JAPPHA01. Next base: position 559,317 of record CBDETS010000007.1, read on the forward strand.
CCACTGCCGCCGGGAGGGAACAGGCCAACTGATTGTCGCGGTCGAGTTTCCGGACGGCAGTCGCCGGTGCCATGCCCGCCGACAGGCCGGGACCCACCGCAAAATCTGCCAGGCCCGGGCGCCGTGGTGCGTATTGCCGCCCCGGCGCTCTCCGTCCGCGGGCGTCCTACCAGAGGATGGTGCTGTGCAGGGTGACGGCGTGCTCGGGCGGTGCGGGGCCGCCGGCGGGCTCGCGCCGGGTGACGCCGAAATCGACCCGGAAGCCGGGGTCGCCCCTGACCGCCGGGGTCAGTCGCCAGCCGATCCGGACATCTCGCCCGCTGTCCGAGAGCCCGAAGCCGAGATTCGGCGTGCCGGTGAAGCGGTCGCCGAACAGGCCGTAGCCGTAGCCGACGTGCAGGTCGAGGGCCCCCCGCTCCGTTCCAGCACCCGGCCCGCCCTTCGGCATCTCGTCGTGCCACAGCGCGTCGGCCCCGCCCGTGCCGGCGCCCCAGCGCGGCGTGAGCGACAGCGACAGCCCGCGCCCGCGTTCCCCCGGGAGCATCCGCGCCGTCAGGCTCACGCCGCGTTCCTCCGTGCCCCCCTTCGTGTGTGCCGCCAGCCAGCGGCCGCGCAACTCGATGTCGAGGCCGGGCGCGCCATGGCGCAGCCCGCCCGCCACCTCCAGCCCGGTCCCGGTCAGCCCGTCACCGCCGTCCTGCCGCGCGGCCAGTTCCAGGAACGGCGTGAACGAACGGCCGCCCTCCTTCTCGAAGCGCCGCGAGCCCTCCAGGCCGAATCGACCGCGCCAGCTGTCGGCGCGAAGCCCGTCGATCGTCTGCTCGCCCCGCGCGGTCTCCTTCCGGACAAAGCTCGCATCACCCCGCGCCGCCAGATCGAAACTGGCCAGAGGCTGAAGCTTCCGCTTGAATCCGAGCGAAACCGTCCACATCGTCAGCCTGCTCTTCTCCGCCGGATCGCCGCCGCCCGGGAAGTGGCGCAGACTGCCAGTCCCCGCACCCAGAATGCCACGCAGCTCCAGCCCGTTTTCGAAGGTCCAGCTCCCGTAGGGCCAGAGCGTGCTGAGCACCGTCTCCAGCCGGCCCCGATCCGCGGGATCGGCCCCGCCCTCGAAGCTGTAGTCCGACTTGCTGGTTCCGTGCGACACCGCGAGACCCGCGACCCAGCTCTTCAGGCGCGTCGGTCCGCGTATCGACCCGCGGGCGTCCACGCCCAGCCAACCGGTCAGCGTCTCGCCCCGGTAGTGCATCCCCGGCTCGGGCCGGCCCGCGAAATGCCCGAGATCGCCGCGGCCCCACACCGACCAGCGCGACGCCTTCGCGTTGAAGCCCGGCTCACCCTCGGCCGCGCCCAGCGTCAGCGAGAAGGCGCTCGTGGACAGCAGCGCGTCAGCATCGCCGCCCCGGCTCCGTGGCCGGCCGCAGCCTTCGGCACCGTTGCCGCCCCGCCCGATACCGTCGGCCCCGAACCCGGTGGCCGGGCAAGCCCCACTGTCCCGCCACCCCGCGGCCGCTCCAGACGCGGCGAACGGCACGGACTCACCGGCCAGGATCAGGTCGGTCTCCGGGACCGCTCCGCCCAGCCGGGCCCCGATCGTGTCGAGCGCAGACGCCACCGTGCGCGTCGCCAGCGCCGCCACCGTGCGTGTCACCGCCCGCCTCTGCACCTCCGGCGCCGCACCGACCTGCACCGTGAAGGTCAGTTGCGCGGCGTCGGCGGTCGTGACGTTGTCGTCCCCGTCATGCGCCCAGTAGGTGAAGGTCCAGCGCCCCCTCTCCACATCCGGCGTGCCCGAGAGCGTCCGCGTCGCCGCGTCGAAGGACAGCCCCGCCAGGCCCGTCGGCTCCGAGCTCAGCCCGTAGGTGTAGGAGCCGCCGTTGCCGCCGGTCGCCTCCGGCAGCACGACCGGCGTCATCGCCGCGCCCGGCTCCAGCCGCAGCGCCGGCACGCTGCCTGTGAAGATCGGCGGCACGTCGTTCACCGTCACCGTCACGTCGTCGGTGTCCGTGGCCCCGAGGTTGTCGGTGACCGTCAGCCGGAAGACCAGTGGCCCGGCCGTGTCGGGCGCGGTGAAGGAGGCCTGCGCCGTGTTGGCGTTCTGCAGAGTCACCGACGTGCCCGAGACCTGGCTCCAGGCGTAGCCCTGGATCGTGCCGTCGGAGTCCGTGCCCGAACCGCTCAGCGTCACCGTCGCGCCGGGGTCGGCCGTGCGGTCGGCGCCTGCCTGCGCCGTCGGGGCGATCGTGGTTACCACGGCGATGTCGAAGGTGTCGCTGACCGAATGGGTGCCGTCGGTCGCGGTCACCTTGACCGACACCGTGCCGACATTCGCCGCGGTCGGCGTGCCCGAGAAGGTGCGGGTGTCCGCGTCGAAGCTCAGCCAGCCCGGCAGCGCGCTGTTGTCCGCCTGCGTCGCCGTATAGGTCAGGGTATCACCGTCCGCGTCATTGAAGGTGTTGGCCGCGAACTGGTAGCTGAAGGCCGCGTTCACCGTCGCCGTCTGGTCCGGGATGGCGTTCGCGACCGTGGGCGCGGCCGTTACCGCGATGTCGAAGGTGTCGCTGACTGAATTCGTGCCGTCGGTCGCGGTCACCTTGACGGACACCGTGCCGACATTCGCCGCCTGCGGCGTGCCCGAGAAGGTGCGGGTGTCCGCGTCGAAGCTCAGCCAGCCCGGCAGCGCGCTGTCGTCCCCCTGCGTCGCCGTGTAGGTCAGGGTGTCGCCGTCGGGGTCATTGAAGGTGTTGGCCGCGAACTGGAAGCTGAAGGCCGTGCCCACCACAGCCGTCGTGTCCGGAATCGGGTTCGCCAAGGTCGGCATGGTTCCGACGGTCCGGTCGGTGAAAGCAACCGCCATCGGGGCACTCGCCCGCGAATCCGTCGTCATGGAGTCCTCGTCGGGGGTGTAGCTGACGGTGACCATCTGGTCGGCGGCCGGGGCCACGGCGAGGGTCAGGGTGACGGTCCTGCCGCTCACCGCGACCGGGTTGGTGGCCGCCAGGGCCACCGCGGTCCCACCCACCTTGACCTCGAACTCGTCCGCGCCCGGCGTGCCGCCAATCGCGTTGCCGTCCAGGGTGATTGCCAGGGTCGTGCCGCTCACCCCGGCGCTTGAGAACGATGGACAGCCGGCAGTGGGAATTCCCACATTGAACACTCCCGTGACCGAAACCGACGCGCCGTCGGGGTCGGTCGCGGTAAAGGTCAAGGTCATTCCCTGATTGCCGACCGGCGGCGAGAGGTTTGCCAGTGCGCAAGTCGACCTTGCCATGAAAAAGACATGATCATTAAACCACTTGAATTCGCCGGGTACGTACACGTCGTCGCGGTTCAAGCTCAACTTGAAGGTCAGCGGGTCGCCGTCCGCGTCACTGAAATCGCCATCGTCCACTGGCAGGTTGACAAGAGTCAGGACAGGGGCGTTGGCGGTGCCCGGATCATCGCCGCCGAAGGTCGGGGCGCTGTTCGTCGGCGCGGTGGAGCCTCCGTTCACCAGGTGGCCCGACTGCGCGCCCAGTCCCGCATGTGTCAACTTCGCGTCAATCGAGCCAGCGGCTCTCTTCACGGTCGCGCCGCCGCGCAGCCGCACCACTTCGCCCTGGCTGTTCGCGTTCACCGTCACGCCGTCGGTGTCCGTGTCAGCGGCCACCACCGTGTAGGCGAAGCGCAGCGTGCGGGCCGTGCCGCTGGTCGCCCCGCCCGTCACCAGTTCAGCCGGCCTTGTGTTGCTCCCGATCCCCAACTGCACCCGGATCCCCGCGCCCGTCGCCGAGGTGTCCCAAGCAACGTCCTCGCTCCAGGTCACGTCCACCGCGATCTTCTGGCCCGCCCCGTAGGTCTCCTTCGTGCCGTCGTTGTTCGCGTCGATGCGCGGCTTCGAGACGATCGCCACCGACGAGACCACCGGCTGCTTGACTTTGCCGACTATGGCCATCTTCCGGGATTTATCGTGCAGAGACACGTTCGCTCGAGTTTGGGCCCGAAGTCTCCAGTGCCCCTCGTTTCTGATACTGAAGCCTGTGGCCCCGCCCGTGTCCTCGGCGTTCGATTCGGTGTTCAGGATACGCCAATCGCCGCCCGCAGAGCTCAGGTCGACCATGACGAAGTAGCGGGTGGACGGATCCAGGTCGACACCGGCGGAACTGGTGAAGCTGTTGGTGCCGTCCGTCAGGGATGCAGGATTGGTCAGCGTGGCGATCCTGATTCCCATTTGGTTAGGAAAGGTGGGGTGAGCAGACCAAATCTCGACAGCCATTGTCGGCACGCTGGTTCCCGATACTTCGAAGCCAATTTTCACTTCGGTCAGCGTGTAGCCGTCGCCGCTGCTTCCCGTGGTGAATTCCTGCGCGTGGTCGAAAGCATCAGTGCCTTTATCAGTACTTGTAGTTTGGCTGAGGTTGGAGACCAGCGTCGTAGCGGTTTGCGCCTGTGCATACGCGGCGGCGAGCAGCGACAGCGCGACCAAGGCCACCACGCGCCACGCGCGGAGAGATCGGACAGGGGAAGCGGGCGGGGGAGGACGGCACCCGTCCCCGCCGGGCAGGCACCCACGCCACGCCTGGTTCGACCGACAGGATGCGGAAGGTGCTGATGGCGGGGACGACCCGCCGGAGGTACTACCTAGACCGGAGCGGACACACGGGGGGCGCTCGGCGCTCGGCGCTCGGCGCTCGGCGCTCGGCGCTCGGCGCTCTTAATAATGCGAATCCGCCGCGTCAAGCTGTTTTCGCACTCCCGCTCCAATGTTATGGATCCCCTCCCGACGGACAACGCACACGTTTCACGCCACTCCCGCGACGCGGTGACGCACGGAACGGATTCTACCCAAAAGCTTGCCGAATGGTATGTGCTTTGTGTAAAATATTCATGAAATTATTGTCGATCTTAGTATTAATATCGTGAATATTGCCAAGAATGCCGCGCCACGACCGTCGAGGGCAACCGGCCCAACCGCGAATCGGACGGCTTTTTCGGGTGGCATCGCGCGTCGGCCAGAAAAGATCAGTGCCCGAAAGGTCATGATCGCCGGGCCGCCCTCCATGCTCCATCGCATGCCCGAGCCCTTGCGTCTCTTTGTCACGCTGCCCTTGGCCGTGGCTTCGACCACCAACCCGCCGGTCGCGAGATTGCGGCTCTCCGCGGTTCGACGGCGCATGCGTATTCTGTTTTGTGGCGGGCCTCCGGCTACCGGTCCACAAAAATACGGCTACGGGCGCAACCGTCCCGCATGTGGCGCGTGGCTCGAATGACCCGATCCTCCCTGTCGTGTTTCGTTCATCAACACCCCCGCCAATTCTGGCACCAGCTGTCCGGATCGCGTGCAAATTGTGCGACGGCATGAAGATGCTCGTTCGCGTGCCGGGTATCCAGAACCTCCGCGCGTGGACCCTGAGGTTGGTGCCACTCGACGGGCTCACCGACCTCCAGACTGGAGACGTAAAGTTCCGCTATCCGCGCCAAATCATGTCGCCAAACGGGACTCACATCCGTGCGGCGCCGACTCCGACGGGTCAGGAGGACAATTTGCGGCGCCGGTTTCGCGCACCTCCTGCGGCTCTGGTCCGATTCCGGAACCCGATGTTGAAATTAACGTCGGGAAATGAAACTACGGTTTCAAGGACAGGAAACGGTTCAGAACCGTTCGGGATGTCTGAAGCGTTGACGAAGTGTTCCTGGAATCTCGGCTCGATCGCTGTTTCGACTTTGTGAATCTGCCGGACAGCGGCTTCGATTTCGACGCGCGCATCAGTGTTGAGCAGCGCAATCCTTGCCCCGGTTCCCGCTGCATTCCCCGCCGACGAAACCTTGTCAATCGGACAGTCGGGAATCATTCCCAGAACCATGGCGTGCAACGGAGAAATGTGAGAGCCGAATGCGCCAGCCAGAACGATGCGGTCGACCCGGTCGACGCCGAATTTGTCCATCAGCAGCCTGGCGCCGGAGTACAGGGCCGCCTTGGCCATCTGGATTTCCCGGATGTCGCGATTGGTGACCGATATCCTTTGCTTCCCGGCGTCGTCTCCTTCGGAAACAAGGTAAGAGTAGGTCCGCCCATCAAGATAGCAGTTGGGGGATCCCGTCTGTTCCGGCGACCCGATCAGTCCGGAACCGTCGAGAATCCCGGCAAGGCGCATTTCCGCGACCAGTTCGATGATGCCGGAACCGCAGATGCCGGTTATGCCGGTGGTGGCGATGCTGTCATGAAAGCCATCGTCGTCTGACCACAGTTCCGAGCCGATGACGCGATATCGGGGCAATCCTGTATCGCGATCGATCCGGACCCTTTCTATGGCTCCCGGCGCAGCGCGTTGACCGCTGGAAATCTGCGCACCTTCAAAGGCCGGTCCGGTGGGAGAGGAGCAGGCAAAGACACGGTCCGAGTTGCCCAGGACAATCTCCGCGTTGGTGCCGACGTCGACGATGAGGACCAGATCCTCGGAGGTCTGGGGCGACTCCGAAAGCACCACGCCGGCGGCATCCGCGCCAACATGTCCGGCGATGCACGGCAGGATGTATGTTCGTGCTCCCGGGCTCATGGTCAGGCCGAACTCCGACGAACGGATGGACCGTGCGCCTGAAAACGCCAGGGCAAACGGAGCCTGACCAAGCTCCACGGGGTCAATGCCCAGAAAGAGGTGATGCATGACCGGATTGCAAACCAGCGCGGTATCGAGAATCCGTTCTCGTTCGACGCCGGCTTCTCTGGCCACCTCGCCAACCAGCGCGTTGATTCCGCCGCGGACCGATTCCGTCATCTCCGTCACCCCGCCCGGATTCATCATCGCATAGGAAACCCGGCTCATCAGGTCTTCGCCAAAGCGGATCTGTGGATTCATCATGCCTGACGATGCAAGAACCGCGCCGGTTCTCAACTCGCACAAATGAGCCGCGATCGTCGTGGAGCCAAGGTCGATCGCGAGTCCGTAGATGTCTCCGTCGAAGTATCCGGGCCAGATGTGTCCGATTGACCGGTGTGCTCCTCCGGCAGACCGGCGCAGCGCGCAGGTTATCGTCCATCCGCCCTTTCTCAGGAGAGGCTGCAAAACGCCGAACAGGTGAGATTCGATGATGATATCCGGAATCCCCCACTGTTCCTCAAAGCCCCTGGCAATCCGTTCAATGTCGCCAGACGGTTCGTGCATGTCCGGCTGCTCGACCTCGACGTAGTATAGCCGAACGTCTGGTTTCAGAACGATGTCACGCGCTTCGACCCGCTTGCGGACGACCTGACGATGAACCTGGGATTCGGGCGGCACATCGATGACGACATCGGCCTGTATTCTGGCCTGGCAACCCAGGCGTCGGCCCGGCGGCAGGCCCCGCTTTGAGCGGTATCTCTCTTCGACCTTGTTCCATTCCGAGAGCGCATTGTCGTCAACGGTCACGCCGTGTTTCGGAAACTCGCCATAAGCAGGAGAGACTTGGCAACGTGAGCAGATCCCCCGACCTCCACAGACACTGTCAAGGTCAACGCCGAGGCGCCTCGCTGCGGTCAAGACGGGGGTCGAGACCGGAAATCGCCCTCTCTTCCCTGACGGCGTAAATATGACCAACGGGTCGGAGGTGTCTGCCATCGGGTTGCCGCGCGGAACTTTGGCGCTGAACTAGGTGAATCCAGGGTGCCTGTTCACTCGAAGACGCGGCCAAGCGCTGAGTCGATCGCCCCGACGATCTGGTCGAGATCATCGCGGGTTGCGATGAGCGCAGGGCTCAGGCACAACGTATTGTTGAATCCAGGCAAGCTGCGGTTGGTAACGCCGACGATGACGCCCTGTTCCATGCAGTCAGCGACGACCGCCTGTGCCAGGGATTCTTTGACCGGCGCGCGGGTTGCTCGATCCTCGACCAGTTCGACTCCGTAGAAGAGCCCTAAGCCCCTGACGTCGCCGATGACAGGATGCCGGCCCTGGAGTTCGCTCAAGGACTCGCCGAGATAGGTGCCCATCGCCGCCGTGTTCGCAAGCAATCCTTCCTCTTCAATGATCGCCATGTTTTCGATTGCCGCCGCCGGCCCGGCGGTGCATCCGCCGAATGTGGAAATGTCCCGAAAATAATCGAGCGGGTCGTCTGGGTCTGACTTGAACTGTTCGAAGACCTCTTCGGTCGTCACCAGGCAGGCGATGGCGGCGTATCCGGACGCGACGCCTTTTGCCATCGTGACCATGTCCGGCTTGATCCCGTACTGCTGGTAGCCGAACCAGGCGCCTGTTCGACCAAGTCCGCACACCACTTCATCGATATGAATGAGGATGTCGTACTTGCGACAGATGTCCTGGACTGTTTCCCAATAGCCTTCCGGCGGGGGAATTACGCCCCCGCCTGCGGTTACCGGTTCAAGACAAATGGCGCCGATGGTGTCGGGCCCTTCACGAACAATGACGTCTTCGATCGCCTTTGCCGCCCGAACGCCGTAATCCTCGCAGGGTCCCCACTGGCTTCGATACTCAAGGCAGTGCGGAACCTCGACAAAGCCGGGGGTGAACGGTCCGTACTGGTCGGAGCGCTGAGGCTGCCCGCACGCTGACAGGGCTGAAATCGTCGTCCCGTGGTAGTCACGTTCCCGGTAGAGAATGCGGTTCTTTCGGCCCCCGTAGCGTTTATGCGCGATTTGGCGCACGATCTTGAAGGCTTTTTCATTGGCTTCCGAGCCGGAATTCTGAAAATACACCCGACTCATACCGGGCATCCGTTCGATCAGACCTCGGGCGAAGACCGCCCCGGGGATGGATCCGGCGGAGTTTGCAAAATAGTTGAGCTTGACGAGCTGGTCCCTGATCGCATCCGCGATACGCGTTCGGCCGTAACCGACATTCACGGTCCAGACACCTCCCGAGAGGCCATCGATGAATTCCTTCCCTCGAGCGTCCCACACCCGCAGGCCCTTGCCCTCGACGATAATGCGTGGGTCGACGGTTTCGAAGGGTTTGTGCTGGGTCAGATGATGCCAAACATGTGCGCGATCGTTTTCGATCACCTCGTCAATGTCGTTCGTGTACAACGGGGAATCCATCGTGGCACTCCGTTCAATCTGTCTTGGAAGCGGCCCGATCGTGCCGCTCCGGAACTCGGTTCACCGGGGTCCGGCGGCGTTCTCGCCCGCGCCGGTTTTCAGGACGCTAATCCTGATCAACAAACGTTGCAATCGTTATCGCCAGATTCACTCCGGGTGTATGGTCAATCCAGCGGACTATTCCGACCATCGGCAAACGGCAGAATGACCCGACGTCAGTTTATGTCGATGGCAAATTGCTTCAGGATTCGGAAAGGGACGACAGAAAGTGTTTCCGAATGGGTGCTTTCCAGAACAACCTTCGGAGCCGCGTCCACCAGGTAGGCTTCGAGCCATCGCTCGGCACACAGGCACCACCGGTCATCGGCATTGAGGCCGGGAAAACCGAATTCCGGTCGCGGAGTGCTCAAGTCATTTCCCCGTTGCTCACTGAATTCCAGGAACTCGTCGGTGACGATACAGCACACGGTGTGGCGCCCGTGATCGTCCGAACCGGTGTTGCAACATCCGTCCCGATAGAATCCGGTGAGCGGATCAAACGAACACGGCTTCAATTGCTCACCGAGGACATTAAGGCTTTCCGACCTGGTTTGACTAACCTTCAAGGCGGTCTCCCTGACGCGGAAACTTCGTGATGTTCACTGCACGGACGTTATTCAAACGATTATTATGTCAATGTTCGGACGATTCAAGCATATTCCGGGCAATTCCGGTATCCCCGTCCATGAGAAAACCGGGCGTCCGCCCGCCAGTGAACCACGGTCCCGAAACAATTCGGTAATGACCGTCAGTCGTCCTCGGTGACCGGTGAATCTTCGCCGGTTGCCGCGCCAATTTCAGTGAGCTGGTCGGAAAGGTCTGCTTCCGCTTCAAGTTCGGCTTCTGATTCGATCTCCCGAATGTCCTTTCCGGTTGCTTGAAGTTCTGCCTCTTCTTCGGACCGTGCGACGTTCAGGATGATCGTGCAGCTCACTTCCGGATGCAGAACGACCGAAACCTCGTGCATGCCGAGTTCCTTTATCGGCCGGTCAAGAACGCACTGTCTTCGGTCGACTTCAACCCCCGAGCCGGCAGCGGCTTCCGCAACATTCCGGCTTGTCACCGAACCATAAAGCGAGCCGGTATCGGATGCGGAGCGGATGACAACGAATTGCTGCTGGTCCAGTTTTTCGGCGACATTTCGGGCTTCGGCGATCGCGTCCAGGTTCCTGGCTTCAATCCGCGCACGCTCCGATTCAAAGTAGCGGATGTTGGATTCAGTTGCCCTGAGCGCCTTTCCCAGCGGCAGCAGAAAGTTTCGCGCAAATCCCTTCTTGACCGAGACCACGTCCCCCATCTGCCCAAGTTTCGGGACCCTTTCGAGCAAGATTATTTCCATCGAGGGAACTCCTACTTGATCGTATAGGGCAACAACGCAAGGAATCGGGCTCGCTTGACGGCGCGGGCCAATTCCCTTTGCTTGCTTGAAGAAACCGCGGTTATTCGTGATGGAACGATCTTCCCACGTTCAGACACGTAACGCTGCAGCAGCTTGACGTCCTTGTAGTCGATTCGGGGCGCGTTGTCCCCGGAGAATGGGCAGGACTTGCGGCGGCGGAAAAACGTTCTGGCTGCCATTTCGATTCTCCTAGAAGGGTGGCCTTAACTCTTGTGGCCGTGCTGGCCCCTGTGCGGCGATTTGAACTTGGCCATGATCGAAGGTCCATCATCATGCTTGTCGACCCGGGTAGTGAGGACGCGCAAAATGTCCTCGTGGAAACGCATCTGGCGTTCCATCTCGACAACCGCCGGTGCCGGTGCATCCGAGCGAAAAAAGCCGTAGTGACCCTTGCGATTCTTGTTGATCCTGTAAGCCAGTGTCTTGAGCCCCCAGTACTCCTGGTGAACCAGTGAACCGCCATTGGCTTCAAGGACAGCGCCGAACTGCTCCATCAATCCCTCGGCCTGCGCGTGCGAAAGGTCCTGACGCGCAATGAATACATGCTCGTAGAGCGCCATTCCGTGATCCGATCCAAAAAACTACAGTCTACGACCCGGCCTCTCTCGGAGGTGCAACTAAAGGGTCGTTCCGTTCCATTGTTGCAAAAGAAGCGCCCCTGTACACGGTCCGGGAACTGGTTGCAAGGGCTGGACGCGTGTACGAGGTCGGTATAAGCGCCCCAATGATCATACGAATTCTGCGAACAGAAAACAATTCATGCCGCCATTCGAAACCAGCACTGCATTCGTCTTTCCCGGTCAGGGCTCCCAGAAAATCGGGATGGGAAGAACTGTCGCCGAATCGTGGCCGGAGTCGAAGGCAGTATTCGATGAGGTGGACGACGCGCTTGGCGAACAGCTGTCGAAACTGGTCTGGGACGGCAGCATCGAAGACCTGACGCTCACGGCAAACGCGCAGCCGGCGCTCATGGCGACATCAATGGCAATCCTGGCAGCGATCAGGGCGGAGGGGTTGCCGCAAACGGTTCCCGGCTGCGTCGCGGGTCATTCGCTTGGAGAATACTCTGCCCTGTGTGCAGCGAAGGCGTTGAGCCTTCGCGAGACGGCGCAGCTCCTGCGCATTCGCGGAACTGCCATGCAGGAGGCGGCACCCGTGGGAGAAGGGGCAATGGCGGCAGTACTCGGTCTTGACATCGGGACGGTCCGTGACCTCGCGGGCAAGGCGGCCGGCGAGGATGTTTGCCAGGCCGCCAACGACAATGACCCAGGGCAGGTCGTTGTTTCGGGACACCGGCGCGCCGTCGAGAGGGCCGTCGCGTTGGCCAAAGAGGCCGGGGCGAGGCGTGCGGTTCTCCTTCCCGTTTCGGCGCCGTTCCATTGCTCGCTGATGCGGCCCGCGGCGGACAGGATGAAAGACGCGTTGCAGGATGTGGTAATTCGCCCCCCCGAGATTCCCGTCCTGACCAACGTAACCGCCGACGTGACCGATGATCCGGAAGACATTCGCCGGTTGCTCCGCGAACAGGTGACGATGCCGGTCCGATGGCGGGAGACCGTGCTTCGCATGAAGGAATTGGGAGTGGAATCCGGGTTCGAGATCGGCTCCGGGTCTGCGTTGTCCGGAATGATCAGGCGGACTGAACGAACGATCTCGTGCCGTCCGGTGCAGGTAGTCGATGATGTCCGGACACTGGTCAGTGAGCTGGCGGTTGCGTGACCCGGCTTTCCGGGAGTTGTATCGGTTTGTTAGCAGAAGGAGTGGTCCATGTTTGATCTGTCTGGAAAACACGCCCTCGTTACCGGTGCTTCCGGCGGCATCGGCGGCGCCATTGCCCGAAATCTGCATGCAGGAGGCGCGCATGTCGCACTTTCGGGCACGAGGGTCGGCACGCTTGATGCACTCGCCGATGAACTGGGTGAACGGGCGTATCCCCTGGTCTGCGACCTTTCGGACGCCGAGGCGACGGCCGCGCTACCCCGGCGCGCGGCAGAGGCAATGAACGGGCTGGACATTCTGGTCAACAACGCGGGAATTACCCGTGACAGCCTTATGTTGCGCATGGGTGATGACGACTGGGAGACGGTCATCTCCGTCAACCTGTCAGCGACGATGCGTTTGATGAAAGCTGCGATTCGACCAATGATCAGGAAACGCCAGGGACGAATTGTCAATATTGTCTCCGTAGTGGGACTCACGGGAAATCCGGGCCAGGCAAATTATGCGGCATCCAAGGCAGGCACGATCGGACTTGCGAAATCGCTGGCCCACGAGATCGGCGGTCGTGGCGTGACCGTGAATTGTGTTGCCCCGGGATTCATTGTTTCGGCGATGACCGAAGGGCTGCCCAAAGACGTCGCGAAGAAGTACAAGGAGTCGATTCCTGCCGGTCGTTTCGGAACCGTCGAGGACGTGGCGGCAGCGGTACGTTTTCTGGCCAGTGACGAAGCATCCTATGTGACCGGCCAGACCATTCACGTCAACGGCGGCATGCTCATGGTCTGACGGGTTGACGGCACAATCACGTGCCGCGGCCATCCGTAGCTTCCCGGTGCAAACTCGAATACGATTGCCATTTGATTGGCGTGTGGTATAGCGCAGCGAATGCGATTCAGGGTTCACCGGAGTTGTCACGGGCGATATCCTGGAAATTGGCGGACCTGGGTATTTCCCGAGTAACGAAAAAGGACATGGGCCATGGGCGAAATATCGGATCGGGTGAAAAAGATCGTTGTCGAACAGCTGAGCGTGGATGAGGAGAAGGTTTCGGACGGGGCATCATTCATTGACGATCTCGGAGCGGACAGCCTCGACACGGTCGAATTGGTAATGGCATTTGAAGAAGAATTCGGAATAGAAATCCCCGATGACGCCGCGGAGTCGATTCAAACGTTCGAGGACGCCGTCAAATATATCGAATCCGCAACTTAGTGGTTGCGATCTTGCTGCCGGTCCGTCAACGCATCAAAACAGGCTTCCGTGACCTCAGGAAAACGTGGACATAGCCCGAACTGCGGTTGAGTTGAGAATCTCGCCGCAAGGTTGTCACGCCTAATCGTGAACGCTCGGTACGCGTCCGGTGACCGCGTGCCATTTCTTGACGTCATCCGGTACGCTTCGGGCTGGCAATGGCGCGAACGTGACACGGCCACTTTGACATTGCGCCCGGGTTGCAGTTGTATCCCGGGGCAGATCCCTATGTACGTGCCATGGTTGCAGAGGTCGCAGATTCCCCAGGCTACGGAGGAAGGTGCTATGGTGATATTCCCAACGATCGAACTCAAGAACGGCCGGTGCGTCAGCCTGCGCCGAGGAAATCTCGACGATCCCCTGATCTGGCACGTCGACCCGATCATGAAGGCCCAGGAATTTGCAGAGGTCGGCGCCGAATGGATGCACCTGACCGATCTCGACGCAATCGATGGGAACCAAGAGAACCGTGACCTTGTGATCGAGATCATTCGCCGGGCCGGAATTCCCGTGCAATTGGCCGGAGGCTTTCGAACCGAAGATGCAGTCAGGGACGGTGTTGAACTCGGAGCCGGTCGAATCGTGATCGGAACGGCCGCCGTCCGAACCCCCGACCTGGTCAAACGGGTTGCCAAGACCTATCCGGATCAGATCGTTCTCGCGGTCGACGTATACAAGGGGAAGGTTCTGACCGATGGATGGCGCAACACGAGCATGTTCAACACGCTTGATTTCGTTCGTGCATTTGACAGGGTTCCATTGGCAGCCATTCTCTTTACCGATGTTGGCGTCGAAGCCGAGGAAACCGACTTGCCTGTCTCCGAAGTTTCTGCAGTGGCTTCGGCTACAATGACGCCTGTTATCGCCAGCGGTCTCGTACGCGAACTCAAGGACATTTCGGTACTGAAGCGGATCGGCACCATTCATGGCGCCATTGTCGGGCGCGCTCTTTTCAACAGGAGCGTCGACCTCGCCGAAGCGCTCGACCTGGCGACGCCACGGCCGGACGACGTGGTTATTTCGGAATAGTGGGCGACGAAGAGCCGCCTCAAGGGAATCAAAGGATTTCGAGACACAGCCCGAAGATCCGTTCAGCCCCGCAAACGATGTAGCAGCTGTATACGACCACGTGAGCAGGGTTTTGGAGGAAGCGCTGAGATGACAGGGACGCGTCACCGGACGCCTCAATCTTGTCTTCGGCCCGTTTCGCGCTCGTCGCACGCCAGTATTCGACAGGTTCACGACAATTCGGGACGTTGGCCGCTCCGATTTCCTGTTCATCAAGGAATCCCACGTGATCCGCTTCAACGAAGGCCGTACGGAGCCTGCTTGTTCCGCGACTCGGTTGTTTTTCTGGCAGACGGTACGGACAACGAAAGGCTGCCTGGACATCAGCCTGAAGGGACCGCCCGGCCTTCACCGTCACGCCGACGATCTCCATGGTTCTCGATTCGCGCGATGACATCCGGTCTGGAGGCGTTCCGAAAAACAGCCTGCGAATCCCACAAGGTGGGAAACATCGCAGTACAAGAGAGCCCATCGGACTACCGCCCAGAGAGGGAGGTACCGGGTTCGATTTTCACGGCCACAGTGACGATGGATGGGATGGACTGGCCCGCATGTGCTTGTTTGTATGCAGACGAGGCATTAGGAGTCCTCGACCGAATTCAATCTGTTGAGGAGCACACATGCGGCGGGTAGCCATTACGGGCTTGGGGATGGTGTCGCCGCTGGCCTGCGGGGTCAGCGAGACGTGGAGTCGCGTGCTGGCAGGAGAGTCCGGTGCCGCACCGATCGCACGCTTCGACGCGTCCGGTTTGACCACCAGCTATGCCTGTGAAGTGCCAATGGGCGACGGCGCAGGAGGCACCTTCAATCCGGACGAGTGGATGACGGCGAAGGACCGGCGGAAGGTCGACAACTTCATTCTCTATGCGATGGCTGCGGCTGATCAGGCGATTGCCGATGCCGCCTGGATACCTGACGATGACGAAAGTCGTGTTCGAACGGGCGTTCTGATTGGCTCGGGGATCGGTGGGCTGGAGTCAATTTCCCGGGCAACCGAAATTCTGAGAGACCGGGGCGCGCGGCGGATTTCCCCGTTCTTCATTCCGGGTGCACTCATCAATCTCGCTTCGGGTCAGGTATCCATCCGGTACGGGTTCAAGGGGCCGAACCATTCGGTGGTTACGGCGTGTTCGACCGGTGCGCACGCGATCGCAGATGCTTCGCGTCTCATAATGATGGGAGACGCAGATGTCATGGTTGCGGGTGGTGCCGAGAGCTCGATCACGGAACTCGGTATTGCCGGCTTCAACGCATGCCGCGCGCTCTCGACTGCATGGGCACACGATCCCGTCCGCGCATCGAGGCCCTGGGACAGGGAGCGCGATGGTTTTGTCATGGGAGAAGGGGCCGGAGTCGTTGTCCTCGAAGACCTCGGCCATGCGCGGTCGCGCGGAGCCCGGATTTACGCTGAAGTCCTCGGATTTGGCCTCTCGGGTGATGCCCATCATGTAACTGCTCCGCCAGAAGACGGTAACGGCGGGTTCCGTTGCATGATAGCGGCACTGAAGCGGGCAGGGATGGGCCCTCGGGAAATCGACTACATCAACGCGCATGGAACCTCGACGATGGCGGACACGATCGAACTCGCAACCGTCCAACGCCTGCTCGGGCCCCATGCGCCCGGTGTCACCATGTCGTCGACAAAGTCGTCGATAGGTCATTTGCTCGGGGCGGCCGGGGCCGTCGAATTGATCTTTTGCGTATTGGCTGTCAGGGATCAGGTCGCCCCGCCGACGATCAACCTTGACGACCCCGAGATCGAAACGGAAATCGATTTGGCACCGAATCGAGCTGTCGAAAGGAAAATTGACGTCGCGTTGTCGAACTCTTTCGGTTTTGGCGGCACCAACATCTCCCTCATCGTCGGAAAGGCTACCGACTGACGGGACCATGCGGCATCTTGCGTCAAATCTCGTCAGTTTTCTTGTTGTCATCCTGGTCGTTCTCGCGGGCGTGCTTGCGTGGGGTCGCTACGAGTTCTACGGGGAAGGGCCGCTCCATGTTCCCATTGAATTCTCGATTTCGCGCGGTGAGACCCTTGGGCCGATTTCTGAACGACTGGAGGCCAGGGGAGCGATTTCGAGCGCGGCAATTTTCCGAATCGGGGTTCGGTCACTCGGTCGCGAAACCGACTTCAAATTCGGTGAGTTCGAATTGCAGGCTGGCAGTTCGATGGATTCTGTTCTTGATGCCCTGACATCCGGACAAGGGATTCTCCATTGGGTTACGATTCCGGAAGGATTCTCGGTCGCGCAGGTCATTGCACGGCTGATGGAAACCGATGTGCTGACCGGCGAGGTGGCAGAGCTCCCGCGTGAGGGGTCCCTCGCACCCGATACCTACGCGATCTCACGCGGGGAATCCCGCCAATCCGTGGTCGATCGCATGAAGGATGCCCAGATCGCCATTCTTGAAGAGGCGTGGAACAACCGAAATTCCGATCTTCCCCTCAAGTCTCAGTCAGATGCGTTAATTCTGGCTTCGATTGTCGAAAAGGAAACCGGGGTCGGATCGGAAAGGGCGGAAGTCGCCGCCGTGTTTGTCAACCGGCTTCGCAAGAAGTGGCCGCTTCAGAGCGACCCCACGGTCGTGTACGGATTGACCCACGGGAAGAGCAGCTTGGGCCGCGGTTTGACACGGAGCGAACTGGACAAGGAAACGGACTACAATACCTACATCTTTCGCGGGCTTCCCCCGACCCCGATCGCCAATCCCGGCCGTGCGGCGATCGAGGCAACGGTGCGACCGAACGACTCGAGAAATATGTATTTCGTGGCTGACGGCTCGGGCGGGCACGCGTTCGCTGAAACGTTGGACCAGCACAACCGCAATGTGGCGAAGTGGCGGCGGATCGAGCAAGAGAACGGGGATCGCTGATCGGCGCCAGTCGAACGGATCGGGGACACTTGATCCGGGAACGGCGGCGATCTTGAGGCGGAAAATAGACTCGTGGGGTCATATTGATGTGATACGCGTGAATCGGGACCGTCACTGCCTGCCTGCATACGGCGAATTGCGGTTCAGCATTGTGCACATGGCCCGAACCGAACCTGAAACTCCCGCCGAACCGCGCCCGCCTCTATGCAATCGCATCGGCCGTCCAGATGCTCTGCGAACCGTGGCGGGCATCCGAGGCATGACCCTTCTCGACTTCTGCTGGCTTCGGTAACCCGACCGCCGGCACTGCTTCGTGGCTGCTGGCCTCGACCAGCGCGGTCGCGGTTGAAGGCCGTGTCGGCGGAGAGGTGCGGACGCTCTTGCGCCTTGGCCGCCACGGCTGTGCCGAGCAGCTGCGTGTGTAGCGCCGGCATGGTGAGTTGCATCGGCCATCGGTGCATCGAACGGTCCCACCGCCGCAATTCGCCCTACTTCTTCGCGGCGAAAGTGCCGTGCAGGAACACATTATTGATGGTTCCACTTTCGATGGTGCGTTGATACCTGAACCACCCCGCGACGCCGGTCGGATGTGTGCCGGACGGCCCGAAGAATTGCCCTCCCCAGCGGGAACTGTTGGTGATGCCATCCCCCGGTGAAGCTAGTGCCCGTGGCCTGGGCCACAAAAGATCCGATACTGACGTCGTCCAGATCTCCGTCCCGGCGGAGGTTCGCGTCGCGATGTTGCTCATGCCGAACCGCATCGTGGCAGCGTCGGAGTTCAAGTCGAAATCCACGGAAATTGATACATCCGCGGTGAAACGCCTGGCGACCGCAGTCGCGCCGGGCGTCGTGTCTGTTTGTTAGACGCCTGTGGCGCCACCTGTGTAGGCCGCGGACCCCGTCTGTTCCTCCCCGTTGCCGGTATAGGGCGTCTTCCCGTGGTAGAACGACTTGAAGTCGTCCGGACTTTCGAGGGAAACCCTGCTCCAGTAGCCGTAGGCGAGGTCGTCATTGTCGGTAGCCGAATCGATCTTCGCGACCACGCGGAAGCGTTCGGACGCCGTAGCCGCAGGGGCATTCAGTCTCGTTTTCGAAACCCAACCGCTCGGCGCTGCCTGCACGTCGGCAGAGGTCGGGATGTCTGTCCATTCCGTGTCGCCCTTCGTGACGCTGAGCGACACTGCCGAGCTTGTGGTGTCGTAATCCACGCCAGCCGTCACCCCTCCGGCGCTCAGGCTCTGGCTAAACGTGACTGTTGCGCTGTCATCGCTTCCCTTTACGCCGCTGGCGGACTTTTCTCCTCCTCCTACGGCGCCGCCGCCGCCGCAAGCATCCACAGTTTGTGTGATGCCGGATTACGCCGGTGAAACATCGGTGGATCCATCGTTGTCGCTCTCCTGTTGGCCTGATTCACGCGGTCGGGCCTCGTCCGGTTCTGTTCCCGGTTACCGTTGTAACGGCCCAATACCCGCACCCGAAGCTCCTCCTGCGGCTTCATCAGGCAGGCCACCTCCCACTCTCCTCCATCGGAGGAGAAACCGAACTGTCGTGCATCGCCTCAATCCGCGAGAGCTGCTCCTCATCACGCTGGCATTGCCCAATGACCGGCATGACGCACGGAAGGCCGGTTCAAGGCCCGCGGCGTGAATCCGGTCAGGTCCCTGATGAAGCTTCAGGGGCCCTGCAAAACCTCCCATTTGGGAGGTGTCGGAAGCCCGCCGGGGAAGGCGTGTTGTTTCTCAAACCAGGTCACTGTTCAGCACGGTAGCGTTCCCGGTTTAGGCTGACATCGGGTTTTCCGGGAATCGGAACGGCCCGGGAAGCTTTCGCCCCCTTCTTTCCCAAGCGGCGTTGTGTTCCGGCGGTTGATTACGGGCAGGCTGATCGCTGTCTGCCCGCGCTTCGCCGGAAGCAGGTTCCGGGATCTTCCGGTTGCTGTCCCGGCGGCTGCCGTCTACTCCCTCGGGTTCTGGTCAGCAGAAGAAGAAGTGGCACGCGCGGACTTGCCTCCGCCGGGACATGGGCGGTCGAGTGCAACTCATCCACGTCGTGCCAAACACGCGGTAATGCCGAGTGACGGGCGACAGACAACGGTCAGGCAGGCATCGCCGCGCTTTCACGTGCCATTATTCCACGTCATGTTCCGCCAAGCTGTCCGCGATGCCCGGGAACCTTCCGGGCCTGACGGACGACGGCGCGCTGACGTCAGGGATGTTCAGCTTCTCGGCCCGGCTTGCACCGATGTACAGTTCTCTTGTCCCGATGTCTGCGTGACCGAGCCCGGAACCGACCATTCGAATGTCCCAGGTTGCCTGTAGGATCGCCATGCTGCGGGCTGACGGATCACATGCGGGGGCACGCACTTGGCCTTGATTGACGGAACGGTTTCGGCCGTTGGAACTGGTCGGCGTGACGCTGGAAGACCTCGGACGTCCCGGTCTCGACACCGTTCGCATTTTGGGCAGGGGACGAAGAGAACGGATCCTCCCGCTCTGGAATGAAACCACCCGGGTGATCCGCGTCTGGATCAGGGTCCGCCCAGAGGTCAAGGGGCCTCACCGGTTCCTGAACGCCAGGGGAAAGCCGAAGAGCCGGCACGGGTTCGCCCATCGCCCGGCTCCTCATGCTAGGACCGTAGCGACGGTGGCATCGTCCGTAACCGGCAAGCGGGTCCACAGGCGGCGATTACCCGGTTCGACACTTGGGACCGGACGTGCTAATCTGAGATCATTCCGATGTCAGGGAAGGTGAACGATCATGACTGCGGAAAAGATCAATCCATCGATCGCGACGCTTGATCCAGTCTGGGAGCGGATACGGCGGGAAGCCGAAGACATCGTCACGCGTGAACCGATTCTCGGCGGCGCCGTACACTCCGGTGTGCTCCACCACGGATCTCTCGAACGGACGATGAGCTACAGGATTTCCCTCAAGCTTGCTTCGAACGAAATGTCCGCGCAGATTTTGCTTGGTATTGTCGAAGAAGCGTATTCTTCGGATCCGACTCTCGGTGAGGCCGCTCGGGCGGACCTGGTGGCCGTCTTTGATCGCGACCCTGCCTGCCACTATTTCATTCAGCCAATTCTGTTCTTCAAGGGTTACCAAGCCGTGCAGGGCTATCGTGTCGGCCATTGGCTGTGGACGAACGGTCGCAAGGAACTCGCGTATTTCTTCCAGATGCGCATTTCAGAGGTTTTCGGCATCGACATTCATCCGGGTGCGGTCATCGGGCAGGGAATCATGATCGACCATGCGCACTCGATCGTGATCGGTGAAACCGCCGTCGTCGGAGACAACGTGTCGATGCTGCATTCCGTTACCCTTGGCGGGACCGGAAAGGCTGACGGCGACCGTCATCCGAAGATCGAGAACGGCGTGCTGATCGGGGCGGGGGCTAAGGTGCTTGGAAACATCCGGGTCGGTTATTGCAGCAGGATCGCCGCCGGATCGGTGGTGCTCCAGGAAGTTCCTGCGTGCAAGACCGTTGCAGGTGTGCCGGCGCGCATTGTCGGAGAAGCAGGCTGCGATCAGCCGTCTCGAACGATGAACCAGCTGCTCCGGGAACAGTGCTGAGGAATTTCCGCCAACTTCCATCGCTTCCGCCAGGTACCTGATCCGAACGGTCGGCATCTGACGGGCGACAACAAACATGTTGGCTGGTCCCTCCATCGTCGTGTGCGTGCACGTTCAACTGCACCGGGTTTCGCGCATGAACCCGCGATGGAGACATGTACGTCGTCACGCCCGAACCCCGGTTTCTCCCTGAAAGGAAACTCGTATTCTGACCGCTTCCCCGGGATTTTCCGATCGGGGTATAGGCCTCTTCGCCGTTGGCAGGCGAAGTATCCGGAGTGCACGGCCCGGATCGAGGAAGCGATTGAACCGCTTTCGTTCTGCAGCCTGCCGCGACAGCCGGCCATTGAGGTCCATGAGAACCGGCTGAAGGTTAGCCGGTACCTGAACATGATCCGCATGCGGGAGCTACATCGGTACAGAAAGGCCCTCAAACCGGCACGAGCGCTCGATCGACATTGCGGAACGTTCTTGACATAAATCCGTACGCGATAAGGCAGAGACCTGCAAATGGTCCGTAGTCCGCGCACGGGTACCGGAAAAGGTAGGTGGAATCCGAGCGTTTTCGTCTTTGTTGAACACACATGCGCCGCTCTCCCTGGCGACGGCGTTTGCCACGAACGAAAAGGCAGAACTCACCTGGGCTGAACAGCGGGTTCGGCGTTCGTACGGAACTCAGCCAACCGGACCGTACGGGACGCTACACGAGAAGTGTCGCTGGGTTTTCCAGGTAGCCGGTGAATGCTTCGAGGAACCTGGCCCCCAGAGCTCCGTCAATGACTCGATGATCAACCGACATCGTGACCTCCATTACGGTTGCGACCGTAAAGCTGTCATCACTCGAGGCGACCGGGCTCCGGCGTCCGGCACCAACTGCGAGTATAAAGCCATGGGGCGGATTGATCACCGCATCGAAATTGTCGATTCCAAACATTCCCAGATTCGAGATCGCGCAACTCCCGCCCTGGTACTCTTCGGGAGCCAGTTTGCGGTTTCGCGCCCGCTCCGCCAGATCTTTCATCGTTTCGGAGATTGCCGAGAGATTTCTGGTCTCGCAGTCACGTATGACGGGCGTGAACAAGCCTCCTTCGACCGCAACTGCGACGGCGACATCGGACGCGTCAAAGCGGGCGATACTGTCGCCAGCCCAGATCGCGTTGCAGTCGGGCACATCCTGCAGGGAATCGGCGCAGGCCTTAATGATGAAGTCGTTGACCGAGATCCGGATACCCCTGTGTTCGAGACCTGTATTGATATCCGAACGAAGTTTGAGGAGGCGGTCGATGGTGATTCTTCGCCGCAGGTAAAAATGCGGTATCGTTTGTTTAGCCTCGGTCAGTCTGGCGGCGATGACCTTCCTCATGCCATCCAGGCCGACTACGGTGTGGGCCCGGTCATGGTAGGCGGCCAGCACCTTTTCGCGTGCGGCAACTCCGAGCGGCTCGGGTTGCCTGGCACGGGTGTCCGTCTGAACGGGTCCGGAATCAGCCGTGTCCGGTCGGGGCGGCGTGAATCCCTCGATATCCCGTTTGACAATCCGCCCGCCATGGCCGGATCCCTCGATGGATGCAAGATCAATGCCTCTGGCCCTGGCGAGTTTCCGGGCGAGGGGAGAGGCAACGATTCGAACGGTTCCGGTCCCGTCGGCGGAGCGCCCCCTGTCAGTCACCGGTTGGTTGCGGGACGCCGGTACGTCTCCCGGTGCGTGTGGGTCCTTGCCCGCGATTGAATCCGGCGGTGCAGGCGGGGCAGCGGCGGACCCGGCGTCCTGCTGCTCCGACACGTCGTCACGAAGGGCGTCCGAAATCTCTTCGTCATCTTCTGCCAGAATCGCGATCGGAGAGTTCACGGCGACATCTTCGGTG
The DNA here is from genome assembly GCA_965242975.1 of Paracoccaceae bacterium. Taxonomy (GTDB): domain Bacteria; phylum Pseudomonadota; class Alphaproteobacteria; order Rhodobacterales; family Rhodobacteraceae; genus JAPPHA01. The sequence goes on from CBDETS010000007.1 coordinate 582,118, forward strand.
CCGTCCTGCACAAGGATTCGGGCGATCCTGCCCTCGTCGACCGCTTCAAATTCCATGACGGCCTTGTCTGTCTCGATCTCGGCAAGCAGGTCGCCGGCAGCGACGGTGTCGCCTTCCTTGACCAACCACCTGGCCAACGTCCCTGCCTCCATCGTGGGCGACAGCGCAGGCATCAACAGTTTTATGGGCATGTCCCTGGGCTCGTTAGCTGTACGTGACCGATCTGACCGCCTCGATGACTTCATCAACGCTGACAAGTGCGAGGCGTTCCAGATTCGCTGCGTAGGGCATCGGGACGTCCTTGCCGGTGCAATTGATGACGGGAGCATCGAGATCGTCAAATGCGTGCTCCATAAGCACCGCGGAAACATGATTGCCAATCGAACAGACAGGGAATCCCTCTTCCACGGTCACACATCGATTCGTCTTGGCGACCGAGCGGATGATTGCGTCGGTGTCCATGGGCCGGAGCGTTCGGAGATCCAGAACCTCGGCGTCAATGCCGTCCGCCGCGAGAGCTTCAGCTGCCTCCAGAGCAAAGTGCATGCCGATGCCAAAACTGACGATGGTCACATCATTGCCTTTTCGCCATATCCGTGCCTCTCCGATCGGAACGCAGTGATCATCGACGTCGGGAACCGGGAAGCTCCGGCCATAGAGGATCTCGTTTTCGAGAAAGATCACCGGGTTCGGATCGCGAATGGCTGACTTCAACAAGCCCTTGGCGTCCGCCGACGAGTACGGCTGAACAACCTTCAGTCCGGGAACATGCGAATACCAGGCGGCGTAGTCCTGGCTGTGCTGGGCAGCCACCCGAGCGGCCGCTCCGTTCGGACCGCGAAAAACGATGGGGCATCCCATTTGACCACCTGACATATACAGGGTCTTTGCAGCTGAATTTACAATTTGATCAATAGCTTGCATGGAGAAATTAAACGTCATGAACTCGACAATCGGGCGAAGCCCGGCAAATGCCGCACCGACGGCGAGACCGGTAAAGCCATGCTCGGTAATGGGTGTGTCGATCACGCGGGATGGGCCAAATTCTTCCAGAATCCCCTGGGAGACCTTGTAGGCGCCCTGATATTCCGCGACTTCCTCTCCCATCAGAAAGACATCCGGATTGCCGCGCATTTCCTCTGCCATCGCCTGGCGCAACGCGTCGCGGACCGTTACATTCGTCATGTCCGGCCCCTCGGGTGCGCCCGCGTCTGCTCGTTCTGCCGCGCCGCGGGTTCCTGCACCCGGACTTTCGCCACGTCGAGCGGAGGCAGCCGACTCCGCTCCGGGGCTCCGGGCGCCGTCGCGACTGTCCGTCTGGCTCGTACCGGTTTCCGCATCCGTGTCCCCGTCGTCGTCGTCCTCGATCAACACGGCAATCGGCGAATTGATCGCGACTCCCTCGGTTCCGGCAGGCACCAACAATTGTGCAACCGTTCCTTCCTCGACCGCCTCAAGTTCCATGATCGCCTTGTCAGTCTCGATTTCGGCAATGATCTGCCCGGACGAAACGACGTCGCCTTCTTCCACAAGCCACTTGGCGACTGTTCCCTGTTCCATGGTGGGAGACAACGCGGGCATGAGAATCTGTGTTGCCATCATGTTTTCCTTTCAGGCGTACACGTCAGTATACAGGTCCTCCACCGGAGGTTCGGGGCTGGATGTCGCAAAGGTGGCTGCCTTGTTGACAATGGCCTTGATTTCCTTGTCAACGGCCTTCAGGGCGTCGTCGTCAGCATGGCCCTCCTTGACTATTCGTTCGCGAATCCGGTCAATCGGGTCGCTCTCTTCCCGAACTTTCTTGACTTCGTCCCGTGTCCGGTACTTGGCCGGGTCGGACATGGAATGACCGCGATAACGGTATGTTTTCATCTCGAGTATGAACGGGCCTTCACCGGCGCGGCACACCTTGGCGGCACGTTCACCGGCCGCCCTGACGGCGAGGACGTCCATGCCGTCGACGGTTTCGCCGCCAATCCCGAACGCTTCGCCGCGGGTGTACAGTTCCGGGGTCGACGAAGCCCTGCCTTGAGCCGTTCCCATTGCGTACTGGTTGTTTTCGATCACGAAGATGCAGGGAAGATTCCATAGGCTGGCCATGTTGAAGGTTTCGTAGACCTGACCCTGGTTTGCTGCCCCCTCGCCGAAGTACGTGAAGCAGACGTGGTCGGTCTCTCGATACTTGTTTGCAAATGCAAGACCGGCACCAATGGGAACCTGGGCGCCGACGATCCCGTGACCGCCGAAGAAGTTCCTTTCGATCGAAAACATGTGCATCGATCCGCCCTTGCCGCGAGAGTAACCGCCGATTCTTCCCGTCAATTCGGCCATGACGCCATCCGGGTTCATCCCGCATGCCAGCATGTGTCCATGATCCCTGTACGACGTGACGCGTTGATCTCCGTCACGCGCGACGGCCTCAAGCCCGACTACGACGGCTTCCTGGCCTATGTACAAATGGCAGAAACCGCCGATTTCTCCCATTCCGTACAACTGTCCCGTCTTTTCCTCAAATCGCCTGATCAGGAGCATGGAGCGGTAATAGTCGAGAAGTTCGCTTCCCTGAACCTTGGGCTGTCGCGTGGTTTTCCGCCTTGCCATAATTGCACCTTCCGAATTCGGAGCAAATGTGGCCGGATAATAATCAATCAGGTGACAACTTGCACGATCGATTTTGGTTGTGAGCGTATACAGCCGGTACGGACGAATCGCGCCTTCCGGTGAAAGGATTCGGTTTGTCGGTCACGACGAGCCTGCGGCCATGTCAGGTTCGAAAGGTGACACACGTGTAAACTCCGGGCAGGCCCACAACCCTAATTGATGATGATTTCGTCCCCACGCGCGTACCCGAGAACGTCCCTGACCCGTTCATCGAGAAGGTCGAGATCAAGGAAGTCGTCCGAAAGCCGTCGAACCTTGTTCTCCAGGTCTTTGCGTCGTTGGGTCAGGCCTGCCAACCGGATTTCTGCCTCCGACACGTCGGACAATACCTGGCTGCGCTGCATTTGTCCGAAGTCTCCGTTGACCGCCGCCCAAGAGAAATACGCGGTAGCGGCCAATGCTGCGAACCCGAACACGGTCGTTCCAAGATACGACGACCTTTTTTCTGGATTGATCACTGCTGCCTCGGTACCGGTTCCTGCCGGAGTTCACAGTATCTCACAATTGCTCTGCCGTGTAAATCTGCCGACTTCCGCGCCGGCAATTCCAATTTCGCCTTTCCCCTCCTTTGTTTCCGGAAATGGGCGGAGTCGACGTTAAGGATCGATGCGGGTTCTGGAATCACGGCGGCAGTCCCCGAGCATGCGCTGACTGGCGGGAACGGACGGCGATTGCTCGAAGAAGCAGGTAAACACGGACATGCCTGCGTTGCCGATCAGGTACGTCTGGTTCTAGGCCGTGCGCCGGCCCGAAATGCCCGCGTGAGCCTCCCGCATCGTGCACAAACGTCGCTTGAACCGCATCTTTTGGGCGTGCAGGAATCACGGGGTGAGGGTGGTTATGAGTCCCCGAGATTCCAGGCAACCAGCGGGAGTTCCGCCCCGAACCTGTCCCTCCGAACACCGTGGATCACGAAGGGTGGCTGTTTCAATTTCACCAGGAATTCATAAATAACACGTAACCGCTTGCCCCCTTGCGATTGGTGAACTTCCTGCACGACGGCTGTCGATCACGGCGAACGAGTGCGCCAATGGCTTTGGTCGCTTCCCCGTCATGGGCGTTGCCCGAGACGCGGAATTCGACAGAAAAATGCGGGCCGCGGATGAACCAGGCGGCCACGCCGCCCGGGTCTCGGTCCTCCCGGTCCCTCCGGAGCGGCCCCCGCGAAATCAGTGCCGGTCGCTCTTGCCAAGCACCGCGTCCAGGCTGTCGGCATCCAGTACCCGGTCCAGCCAGGCGTCGAGTTCACCAGGGCCGGCCGCAGCGATACGGTCCCGGGCCGTCGCGGGCAAGGGGCCAAACCGGCGCTCCAGAAGCCGCGTCAAACCCTCGGCCTTGCCTCGTTCCAACCCCTCGGCCTTTCCTCGTTCCAGGCCCCGTGCCTCACCCCGCTTCAGGCCCCGTTCCAGGCCCCGTGCCTCACCCCGTTCCATCAATGCTTCCGCGATCGTGCCCACCAGGCCCTCCATTTCGTCGAAACCCGCCGCGCGCAGGTTCGCGCGCAGCGCATCCATCTCCGCCTCCGGATAGGTCAGCAGGATATATTCGAACACCTGCCGCCGCAATGTGCCTTCTCCGGCCAGACCCTCGACGATCAATTCCAGATCCTCGATCCCGCGGCGCGTGAGCGCGATCAGCCCGGCCCTGAGCGCGGCGTCGCGCGAAAGCTCCTCCGTCGGCAGTGCCGTGAGCACACGCAGGATGAAGCGTTCGCCGGGCAGGAACACCAGTTCCGGATCCTCGGCCGCGATCATCGCTCCAAGCCCCTCCGCAACCGACCAGCGGGCCGCTCCATGGCTGAACACGACCGGAATGATCGGTGGAAGGGCACGGAGCCGATCCGCCCGGCCCTGTGCATGGCGCATCCAGATCTGAACCTTATCGGAATGTTTTTCCTATCGGAACCTATCAGCGATATCTCACGTCTTTTCAATCGGTTACCCAGGAGCAATTCGGATAACGTCTTGCCGCGTATCAGGCCGATGACCTGACATTCCGACGGTTTTGACCATGCAGTAGGTGTTGGAGCTGCATTTGCGGGTCGATTCCGTCGGGAATCCTGCCTTCCGACCCCTTCAAGGGAGTTTCGGAGTTGCTCCTGGCCGAGTTTTGGGAGCCAGAAGGAATATTATTGTCAGAACCTTTTCCGGCCACGGATCCGTGATGACAACGGTCACGTCGGGCTCGCCAAATGTCAGACCTGCGGTCTCCGTACGCATCGATTGAACCCGGAACAGGGTCCCGATTACAAAAGGTCAAGATGACATGATTACCCCGGCCGGATTGCAATCCGGCCGGGGGCTTGTCTTTCTGAAGTTACTACCCCTACAGAAGGACGTTTGCTATTTTATCAGATGACCATTGCCCTGTCGCGGTCTGGAATTTCGTTGGCCAGATCGATGAATACCTTGTCAGGCTGACACAGGAGGCGGGCTGTCCGCATTGCGGCGGCCCACTGGATCGCGGAGATTACCCGCGCAAGCCGCGTGGTCTGCCACCGGAACTTGCCGGTCAGACCTGGAAGCGCACCAGCCTGTGCTGTCGCAGTTGTCGCGGGCGGACCCTGCCACCGTCACTTCGGTTTCCGGATCGTGGACAATACGTCGCCTGGTTCCGACTCTCGGTGTCGGAGGCGCTCAAAAGTGGCAAGAAGGCGCTTTTGACCCTTGCCCATGAGTTCGGGGTCCCGCGGAGCACCTTGCGACGTTGGCAAAGCGTCTGGCGCGAGATTGTCCAGCCGCCCCGGGTCTGGGAAGAGGTTTGGACCGTTCTCAAATCCGTGTCCGGCTGCCTGCCAGCTTCGACAATCGATCAGATGGCGTGCCCGACCTGTCGCGATCGGCTGCTGAGATCACTCCATAAATTATGTCCGGCTTGGCTTCCGGACACAAAATCCGTGATCGGTTGTAGTCGCGCAGAACATCTCCATCGAACCCTTTCTTTTCCTGTGGTTGATCCGGTTTTGCATGGATCAGACCGGGAGAGGCAGCATGGAGGAACAAGCGAAGGCGGCTTTCAGATGCCATGACCTGATCGCGCCACATGAACGGTTGACAGTCAGCGGTCCGCTGTCAGTTTCGTCATGCCCGAACGGTGAACTGGCAGCGGTCTTGCGGGGTCTCGCCGCCGGGGGACGGATGTATCCAACGCGCCGCACAAATGATCCGGTTTCCGCGTGCCCGGCCACCCGGGAAACCGGGTCATGAGTTTTCCGTCTGGCGAGAGGACTTCATTCCCTGACCTCCAGGATCGGTTGAAGGAGATCATTCCCGGTTACCAGTCCTGGCTGGAACAGCAAGGTCTGGGATCTCGCCGGATCGCCAATCTGGTGTGCATGGCACGACACATCGTCACCTGGCTTGCTGTCAGCGGTATCGAGATCGCGGCATTCGACATCCGCGGGATTGCCGGTTTCCTGTCGCACGACTGCACCTGTCCCGGGAGATTTCAATCCCCTCCGTTGCGCCGCACGCGAGAGCGGGCAAACAGGTTTCTCACCTGGCTCCTGGACACCGGCCAGACGGAACTGCCGTCACTGATCGTCGAGGGCGGAAAGCATGTGGACGCGTTCATCAGCGACCTGTCCGGCCAAGGGTACAGTGATTGCACGATGCAAGACCGTTCGACGGCATGTCGCCATTTTGTCGTCTGGCTCTACTGTTCGGACCTTGTCCTCGACCAGATCGACGATGGCGTGATCCGGAGGTTTCTCGAGCACGAGTGTACCTGTTCCTGTCCGCACTTCTTCCGACGTCCCAGCCGGTTCATGGGATCATCCGGTGTACGCATCTCGATCGAACGGTTTGCCGATTTTCTCGCCTGCGCGGGAGTGATGGAACCCTGGCGAACAGAGGAGGCACCGCCTGCAGCGCGCAACGTCTTCGTCGATGGTTATCTGGACTGGATGCACCGCCATCGCGGGGCGCGCGAAAGAACCATCTGCATCCATGAATGGCATTTGAACCGGGATGTGCTGCCGGATCTGGGTGACGATCCGGCGTCATATGACGTGAGCACCATTCGGGCAGCTTTCATCAGCTGGGCGCAGACCAGATCATCCTGCCAACTTGCGGGCATGGCTACCGTTCTGCGTGGCTATCTGCGGTATCTTGGCGCCAACGGATTCTGCAACCCGGCGCTTGTTGCCGCCGTCCCAAGCGTCAGGATCGAACCGCAAGCCGACCTTCCACGGTACGTGACCGACTCCGAAGTCGAGGCACTGATCGCGAGTTGCGACACGGCCACGTCGATCGGCATGCGTGATCGCGCGATCATGCTGCTTCTGGCCCGGCTTGCACTGCGGGCCGGCGACATCCCGGCGCTCCGACTGAAAGACATCGACTGGGAACAGGCACGTATTCGGGTGAGCGGAAAGTCACGCAGAAGCGAAGCCATGCCGCTGCCCCAGGATTGCGGCGATGCCCTGAAGATGTACATTCTTCATGGTCGCCCCCGTGTCGACAGCGACTTCGTCTTCCTGAGGTCATGTGCTCCACATCGTGCGTTGTCCTCCGGGAGAATCGTCTCGGAGACTGTCCGACGCGCCAAGGAACGGGCCGGGATCGATGGCGAGGGCCTTCCTGCCGCACATCTGTTCCGGCATTCGCGCGCCACGAACCTGCTGCGCGGTGGCGCTTCGCTCGAAACCGTGGCCACGATTCTGCGTCACGAATCGATCAAGACGACAACCCTTTATGCACGAGTCGACACGCGAATGCTGCTGGAAGTGGCTCAACCATGGCCGGAGGATGAACCATGACCCTGTCCGAACAGGTAGCATCCTATGTGGCCGGGAAGCAGGCGACGGGCTATTCCTTTGTTTGGCAGGCACGTTTCCTTGGCAGCTTTGCCGCCCACGCCGAAGCACAGGGCGACCAGTTCGTTCGGATCGCGACAGCCCTGGACTGGGCGTCACAGGCATCGACGCCAAATCAGCGGATCATCAAGCTCAATTTGGTGCGCAACTTTGCCATGTATCTGCATGCCGAGGATCCGCGCCACGAAGTTCCTCACCGACATGCCCTGAACGTATTCAGAAAATCTGATGGGTTTTCGGGCGTTTTTGCCCGGATTATTTGATGTTCGGGGTTTGGTGCCCCTCAATTTCCTTGCAAGAAGTCGATTGAGGGGCTTTGTCTCGGTGACGCTCAAATCATCTGAGACGAGGCCAATGTTACACGATTTCTTTCCCGGTTCCATCCTTTCCTGCGCCCGTATCTGGGCCTTCCTGACGTGGATTGACGCGGCGGAAGCCGAGCGCGTCCGCGCGGAAGGTTGCCCGCGTTGCGGGAGCTGCCTGGACAGCGCGTCCTATCCCCGCAAGCCGCACGGTCTTGCGGCATCCCTGCGTGAGGGCATCCGGCGTTTCAGTTTCTGTTGCCGGGCCTGCCGCCGCCGCGAGACGCCGTCGTCGGTTCGCTTTTTCGGCCGGCGGTTCCGGGTGGCTCCGGTGTTCCTTGCGGCGAGCTTCCTGGTTCAGCGCGGCGGGTTCCGGCTGACGACCGTCTCCGAGCGCCTGGGCATTCCGGTGACGACGCTGCGGCGCTGGCGTCGGTGGTGGTGCGCGATATTCCCGGAAACACGGGCGTGGCGTCTGAAGCGGGGCGAACTGGCACCGCCGCCCGGGGAGGCGCCTCTGGTCTGGCTGATGCGGACGATACGGGGGCGTTCGCGGCGTTCGCGGCTGTTGCGGAGCCTTGTCTGGCTGCGTCCGTGGACCGGATCCTTCAGTCTCGGTGGTGGCTGAGGGCGCATCCGCAGAGGATGGAACTGTCACGATAATCCGGGGCCGAATAGCACTGACCTCCCACGGACCGACACAGGGAGGACAGCGTCATGGGCAAGAGAGACGAACCCGGCGACCCCGACGGCTGGGCACGCTTGCGCTTTGCGGTGGTCGGACCGCTGCTGGCGGCGCCGCCGCCGAAGGGCCGGCTGCGGGGCGAACTCGAGAGGTTGGCGAGCCAGGTCTGGCAGCGTCCCGGCGGCGGCGAGGTCCGCTTCTCGGTATCCACCATCGAACGCTGGTACTACCAGGCCCGGGCACAGGACCGGGATCCGGTGGGTGCGCTCCGGCGGCAACGGCGCAGCGATGCCGGCCGCGAGCGGGCGCTGTCTCCGGCCCTGCTCGACGTCCTGCGGGAGCAGTACAGGGCCCACCCGTCGTGGAGCGTGCAACTGCATTACGGCAACCTCGAGGCGCGCGTGGAAGACGAGCCATGGCTCGGGCCGATGCCGTCCTATTCGACGCTGAGACGTGCGATGCGGCGCCGTGGGCTGGTCCGCCGCCGCCGCCGCCGCGGCACTGACCAAAAGCAGGTGCCGGCCGAAGCGCGCGAGGTTCTGAGCTACGAGGTCTCGCGCTCGCATGCCCTATGGCACTGCGATTATCACCACGCATCTGTCCGGGTGCTGACGCCGGGCGGCGAGTGGCGGACGCCCTTCCTGTTCGGGGTCCTCGACGATCATTCCCGTCTCGGCTGCCACTTGCAGTGGTACCTGGAGGAGACGACCGAGACCTTCACCCACGGGCTCAGCCAGGCGTTCATGAAGCGCGGGCTGCCCAGGGCCCTGATGTCGGACAACGGTTCACCGATGATCGCCGGCGAGGTCGAGGCCGGCCTGTTCAGACTGGGCATCCAGCATGTCCGGACACTCGCTTACTCACCTCATCAGAACGGCAAGATGGAGGTCCTGTGGGGTTCGGTCGAAGGCCGTCTGATGGCCATGCTCGAAGGGATCGGGGAACCGCTCACCCTGCAGATGCTGAACGACGCGACCATCGCCTGGCTCGAGCATGACTACCATTGCCGGGTCCATCGCGAGCTCGGGGTCACGCCTCTTGAGCGCCTGAAGCAGAGCGACAATGCCGCGCGGGACTGTCCGGACAGTGCCGCGCTCAGGTCGGCGTTCCGGATTGCGGTCACGCGGACCATCCGGCGCTCCGACGGAACCCTGTCGCTCGACAGCGTCCGTTTCCAGGTGCCGAAACCCTGGCGCCACCTGCTCGAAGCCCGGGTGCGCTATGCCCGCTGGGACCTGACGGTCGCAGAACTGGTCACCGAGAACGACGACTGCCTGTGCCTGCTCCATCCGCTCGACAAGCGCGCGCATGCCAATGCCGCGCGCAGGCCGGTCGGACCCGGCGACGCCGCCGATGCCGAACCCGGCACCGGAAAGGCGGAGGTGCCGCCGCTTCTCAGGAAGATCCTGAACAAACAGGCGGCAACCGGCCTGCCGCCGGCCTGGATGCCCTTCCGGGGCGATTCCGACAAGACCGACAACGCCGGCGACGAGGAGGATCATTCGTCATGAACCGTGAGACACTGAGCCTGTATGGCCTCAAATGGAACCCGTTTGCCCCCGACCTGCCGGCCGGGGAGCTGTTCACCACTCCCGCCGTCGAGAGCTTCTGCCTCAGGGTCGAGAACCATCTCCTGGGCCAGGGCGGCTTCGCCCTCGTCGTCGGCGATCCCGGGACCGGCAAGAGCGCCGTCCTGCGCCAGCTCGCCCTGCGTCTCGACACGATCGAGGGACTGCGCATCGCGGCGCTCTCCCACCCGTCCTCGCGGCTCGCCGACTTCTACCGCGAAATGGGCGAACTGTTCGGCATCGCACTGGTCCACAACAATCGCTGGAACGGCTTCAAGCTGCTGCGCGACCGGTGGCGCTCCCATCTCCACGACACCCGCATGCGGCCGCTGCTGCTCATCGACGAGGCCCAGGAACTGCAGACTTCCGTGCTGACGGAGATCCGCCTCCTCGCCTCCACCGAGTTCGACTCCCGCACCATTCTCTCCGTCGTCCTCGCCGGCGACAGCCGACTGCTCGACAAGTTCAGGACCCAGGAACTCGCGCCGCTGGCCTCGCGCATCCGCCATCGCCTGACACTGGACGCCGCCGACCCCGACGGGCTGGCGAAACTGCTCGACCACCTGCTCAGGGCAGCCGGCAATCCGGCGCTGATGACCGCCGAACTGAAGACGGCCCTCACCACCCATGCCGGCGGCAACCCGAGGAGCCTCGCCATCATGGCCGACAGCCTGCTCGCCGCCGCCGCCGAAAGCGAGCGCACGCAACTCGACGAAAGCCTCTTCTTCGAGGTCTTCGGAACCGCCCTGCCGGGCAGGAGGACACGCCGATGACCGCATTCCCCACACGCAGGCCGCGCGAACTCGAGGACCGCCCGCGCCAGCAGGACTGGCTGGTCGACACCCTGTGGGGCGAACAGGCCGTCGGCATCCTCGGGGGAGAACCCAAATGCGGCAAGACCTTCCTCGCCCTCGACATCGCCGTCGCCGTCGCCAGTGCCGCTCCCTGCCTGCGGCGCTTCCCGGTCGAATGCCCCGGCCCGGGGTGCTGCTCTATGCCGCCGAGGACGCCGGCCATGTCGTCCGCCAGCGCCTCCAGGGGATCGCCGCCGCCGCCGATGTCCACTTCGATGATCTCGACATCGCCGTCATCGATACCCCGGTCCTGCGCCTCGACCGCAAGGCGGACCAGGCGAAGCTCGCCGCCACCGTCGACCAGGCCCGGCCCCGCATCCTGATCCTCGACCCACTGGTCCGGCTGCATGGCGTCGACGAGAATGCGGTCGGCGAGATCGCGCCCATCCTCGCTTATGGGAACCAAATGTTTATGTGAATCTTGAATCCCAAGTGCCTGTCACGACGCACGTTTTCCACCGATTCGGTTCCCATAAAAATCCGGCTCAGACGTTCGACAGCATCGCCATCAGCGCGTCCTTCACGCCCGTGAACCGTCCCTTGCCAAGGCCCGGGGAATGCCACTCCGAGAGCATGTCCAGCTTTTCGGCAGGATCCGTACGAAGGTAAATCTCCGTGGTCTGGAGGCTCTGGTGCCCCAGCCACAGCGAGACCTTGCGGATGTCGCCGGTCGCCTCGAGAATCATCAAGGCGCTGGCATGTCGAATGGAATGGGGCGTTACCTTCCGGCGTGCGATCGACGGTTGCGTCTGCGCCGCCGTCGTGACGTGCAGCTCGAGCCGCTTGGCGAAGCCGCGCCGGGTCATCCCCCGTCCCATCGCATTCAGGAACAGGTGGCGGTCGGGAACTTCGGGACGGACAGACAGCCATGCACCGAGCGCACATCCCGTTTCCTTCCACAGCGGCAGGACGCGGGCCCTTCGTCCCTTGCCCATGACCCGGATCTCGTCGAGCTGCGGCATCCGGACATCGTCGAGGCCGAGGCCGACCAGTTCGGAGACCCGGAGCCCGGCGTTGTAGGCAAGACACAGCATCGCCCGGTCCCGGGTTCCGGTCCGTGTGGCGGTGTCCGGCGCCTTGAGCAGCGCATCCACTTCGTCCCGGTCGAGATAGTCGAGCGCGGGAACGTCGCCCTTCTTCTGCGGGATCGCATGCACCCGTGCCGCCAGTTCGAGATGGTCCGGGTACCGGTACTCGAGGAAACGGCCAAAACTCTTGATTGCGGCCAAACGGGTGTTGCGGGTGTGAACCCCGTTTCCACGCTCGTTTTCGAGATGGTCGAGGAAGGCGAGAATGGTGTCGACCTCGAGATGGCCGACCTCGAGCGCGCAGGGACGGACGCCGTGCCTGTCCGCGGCGAAGACCGCGAGCAGCCTGAAGCTCGTGGTGTAGCTCTCGATGGTGTGCCGGCTGGCTCCCCGGTCACGGGGGAGATACTCCTGCAGGAAGGTGGATAGCGGGGGTGCGAGTTTGGTCATGTCTTTTCCTTTCCTGTCATGTGCAGTTTCTCGGTCGCCTCCGACACCTGGCGCATGAGGACGGGTGTCGCCTCCAGGTACCAGTACGTGTCCACAGGTCGCGCGTGTCCTAGGGTGGTCGAGAGCGCGAGCATGTGTCGGCCGACATCCTTCCGGCTGGAAGAGATGCAGCCTTCCAGTGCGCGAACGGCGAATCCGTGCCTCAGGTCGTGAAGCCTGGGGCCGGGTTCCCCGGCTTTGCCGCGAACCCCTGCCTTGCGAGCGAGCAGGATGAAGGTCTCGGTCAGATAATCCGGGCGCACCGGCCGGCCGGATGCGAGCACGAACAGGTGTTCGCAGGGTCCGCCCTGCCGTTTCCGCGCCACGAGGTAGTCGTCGAGGGCGCGGCGGGTGCTCTCGTGCAGGGGGACAAGGCGGTCACGGCGGTTCTTGGTATTCCTGACCAGGAGCCCGTCCGGTCCGAGGTCGCCCAGCAGCAGGCCGGTTGCTTCCGAGCGTCTCAGCCCGGTGCATGCGATGAGACCGATGATGGTGTGGAAGGTCCGCGGGGTGAGCGACCCTGCCGGCGGCAGGGACAGCGCTTCCGTCATGATCAACCGGATCTCCTCCGGTGACGGAATGCACGGCGGTGGGCGGTACCGTCTCCGCTTGCCGAGAGCGTCCCGGTGGGGCACCTCGTGACGGTCATCCCCGACATGGAGGAAGACGGCCAACCCGCGGACGATGCGCAGTCGTCTTTGTGCCTCGCCGACCGATATCGCCGTACGGGCCCAGTCCAGGACACTGTTTATACGCACGAATTCGTCGCCCCCGGCGTCGGCATGTTCTGCGTAACGCATCAGGACCCGCTCTTCTTCCCTGAACGACAGGCCCAGTGCTTTCCTGCTTGCGACGTAATCCTTCACGTGATCCGTCATGGTCATCGGTCGTCTCCCTCGAAGGGCCAGGGCTGCACCAGTTCACGGAGCATCCGGACATCGACGCGGGCATAGATCGCAGTGACGTCGGGAGAGCTGTGCCTGAGCAGGGTGCCGATGGCTTCCAGGGGGGCGCCGTCGCGCAGGAGATTGGTCGCCGCCGAGCGCCTGAACAGGTGTGACGCTGTCGGGCCGACGCCCCGGATACCGGCCCGCTCGACCGCACGGCATACGATGGAAGTGCTGATGCTGTTATTCGCCAAGGGCCGGTGCGGCGCCATGCAGCGGAGAAACACCTTCTTCTCGTCGCTGCGTGGCCGGGCCTCCAGGATGTAATCCCGCAGCGCGTCGCCCACATCCTGCGGCAGCGGCAGTTCCGTCTCCCGCCGCGACTTGCCTTTGACCCGGATGACGGCCCTGTCCCAGTCGATATCGTCGAGATTCAACCCGGCGACGTCGCCGGCCCGCAACGCAAGCCGGGCGAGCAGCAGCAGGGCTGCCCGGTCGCGCATCCCCATCGGCGTCGTCACGTCGCAGGTCGCGATCATGCGTTCGATATCGTCCTGCCCGACATGCCGGGGCAGGCTTTCGCCCCGGAGTCTCGGGACCGTCGGAACCGCGTGGACGAGTTCCGGCCGGCAGAGGCCGTTCGACCCGAGAAAGCGCAGGTACATCCGAAGCGCGCTCGCCTGGTCGCCGACCTGCCCGCGAGACGCGGTTTCGAGACGGTCCAGGATCGTGTTCCGGACACGGGCGGCGTCATACGCCCCCGGGTCGTCGCCGAGAGCCGGAAGCAGCGCGCGCATGTGCCTTTCGTATTGTTCGATGGTCGTGTCCCTGAGGCCGCGATGCTGCCGAAGCCAGTGGAGGAACGCATCGAGATGTTCACCGTGTTCCGCATGGCGTTGCGGGACCACCGGCGCCGGGATAACGTTCCTGTCCACCAGGAACGCGGCAAAGAGCCGGAGCGTTGATCCGGAGGTTCTGGAACCGGCAAACCCTGTGGGCCTGTCGAGGAACCCCGGATGAACACAGGTGCAGTCGTGGGCAAGAAAGCGACGCTGAACGCGTTCGTCGGCTTCCGCCAGGGGAATGTCCGACAGGTAGAGCCAGACGATGAAGTGGCGGCACAGGGTCCCGCTCGATCTGATCGTCGAGCTTGCGTATCCCTGCTCTTCCAGGGAGTCCCGGAACCGTGTCGCAAGATGTCCGCCGGCCTCGATCTCCGGGGGCACCTCTGCCCGCCCGGTCTCGAGCAGGTACCGGAGGAACCTGAGCGCAAATCGCCTGCAGTGCTGCCCGGGCTTCCTGCCGTTCCGATGCCGTCCCGGACAGTGGCATTCATGGCGCATGAAACGATCAAGAAGGTGGACGTCGAGCTTGTCGAGACCCGCCCCGTTGAGCGCCAGCCAGACCGCGACGTGCCTGGCCGTACTGATCAATAAGCTGGTCTTCCTGTCTGAAAGACCAAGGCCTTCCAGGTGCTCCGCATAGCACCGGACAACACGGGTATCCCGTTCCGGAACCACATCGAGCAGTGGAAGACCGAATTGTTTCGAAGGCACGATCTCTCTCCTGTCAGTGTCGAAATCGACAGGAGTAGAGCAGATTTTTATGTGAACCCAATCAGCGGATAAGGCGTGTCATGACAGGCACTTGGGATTCAAGATTCACATAAACATTTGGTTCCCATAAGCGAGGTGATGGGAACATTCCCATCACCTCGCTTTCCTCCGCAGCCTCCAGCGCCGGTTCGAAACCGCCGTCCTCGTCGTCCACCACGCCCGCAAGAGCGGCGCAGCACGGGCAGGACAGGCGCTGCGCGGCTCCGGCGAACTCTTCGCATGGTGCGACAGCATGGCCTACCTGCGCCGTCGCCGTCAGCAGATCTTCATGAGTGTCGAGCACCGCGCCGCCCCCGCCCGGGACGACATCGAACTCGACCTCGCGACCGAGGGGCACGGCACCTTCCTGCGCCTCAAGGAAACCCCGGCCCGCCAGCAGGCCGAACCCGACGGCGACCCCGGAACCCGGATCGTGAAACTGCTCGACGATGCGGCACGACCGCTCTCCCAGCGCCAGCTTCGCCAACGCGCCAGATTGCGCAACGAAACCGTCAGCACCACCCTCAGGCAGCTGTGCGGTGCCGGAACCGTGATCCGCTCCCGGGACGGCTACAGCCTCGGGCGCACCACACCGGCACTGTTCACCGACGACATGCTGTCCGATGGGCAAAACTGAACACTTCCCCGTCCAGGCACCCGGCAGAATCCGCTGCGCCGGCAACGAATCACAGTCCACACAGAACGGTAAACAGACCGTCCGCGACCACAGCCCGCGATGGCGGTTCCCGGTTCCCGCATACGCAAATCGACGGAACCGGTTCCCGGAACCACCCAACTCAACCCAGGCGCATCAACTCAACAACCGAAAACCACCAAAAACCGGGATCAACCCGCCATCAAAAATCGTGCGCACTCTCAGCCCTGGGTCGAAGATCCAGGCACCGGCCACCACCGCACATTCTGTCGACGGACCAGGTCAAGCTGATCATGAACGCGGCGCTGGAACTTCCTCCCACAGGCTCGATCACCCCGCATGTGATCCACACCATCATCGGCCTTCTCGCGGCGACAGGAATGCGACGATCGGAAGCAACCGGCCTGAGGCTCAGGGATCTGACCAGGGATGGCATCGAGGTTCGCAATGCAAAGTTCGGAAAGTCACGACTGCTTCCCTTGCATCCGTCAGTGACGCGCGCGGTCGATGCCTGGCTCCGGATACGTGGACCCGGCAAACCGGACGATCCGCTCTTCATCATGCCATCGGGGCACGCCGTCAGTCCGGACTATCTGACCAAGATCTTTATCAGGCTGGTCCGCGGCCTGGGTCTGCGTGGCGAACCGGGCACACCCGGCCCCCACTTGCATGACTTGCGCCACTCCTTCGCGTCAAGGTCTCTTGAGAACGTCACGTCCGGCAACCGGCGCGACATCAGCCGCCACATGTTGGCGCTGTCAACGTACATGGGGCACAGTGAGATAGCCAACACCTATTGGTATTTGGAGGCAACGCCAGTCCTGCTCAAGCAAATATCGGCTGCGACCGAAGCCTTGCATCTGCAGGGGAAAGACAATGACTGATCTTGCAAAACCGCTCACAATATACCTGCACCAATACCTGCCGCACGTGATCGGCACCAGCAAGCATACCATCAGGGCTTATACCTTGACCCTCGAATTGCTCCTGGTCTTCGCGGCCCGGCATCACGGCACCCGGCCCAGCAAGCTGACAGTCGCAAACCTCGATACCGGCACCCTGCTCGCCTTCCTCGAACACCTCGAAACTGCCCGAAACAATAGCGTCGCCACGCGCAATCTGCGGCTGGCCGCGATCAAGGCTTTCTTCCTCTACCTCGAGTTCGAATATCCGCAGTACGTCGACCATGCTGCCCAGGTCAGCGCCATCCCCTCCAAGAAGGCCGATCAGGTAACGCTCGACTATCTGACCTCCGACGAGGTCAACGCCATCCTGGATGCCCCGAACAGGGTAACCCGGACTGGAATACGCGATCACGCAATGCTGTATCTCGCCTACGACGCAGGACTGCGGATCTCGGAACTGGTCAACCTCCACCTTGCCAGTCTCAACCAGCCCGAACTCGACCAGGTCAGGGTCATGGGCAAGGGCCGTCGCTGCCGCGTTCTACCGCTGTGGAAGGCCACCAGTGCAGCTCTGCACAACTGGATAGGCGTGCGTCCGGACGGACCCGACCAGCACCTGTTCCTCAGTTCCTCCAAGAAAGGCATGACTACACGGGGCTTCGCCAAGCGCGTTGAAGTTCACGTCGCCACGGCCGCGACGGTTGTTCCTTCCATCGCAAAAAAGACCGTGGCTCTCCATACGCTACGACACGCCTGCGCCTTTCGCATTCTCGAGGCGACCAACGACATTCGTCAGGTCAGCACCTGGCTCGGCCACGCGGACCAGAAAACCACCGAGATATACTTGCGGCTCGATCCGGCCGAGAAGCTCAAGATCCAGTCGAGACAGAAGCAACCCGAGATATCTGCAGGAAGTTTTGAAGGTGTGGAGGACGAGCTCCTGGCCGCGCTCGCGAAGATCAAGACGTCATCGTCGTAACCTGATCCAGGCAGGGATTGTCAACTACCGACACCCAAACGTTCCGATAGGAAAAACATTCCGATAAGGTGAGCTATCAGAACTTTCTGATAGCTCACCATGTATTTGGCCAACTGCAACGGAGTCCCGGGATCCGCATAGCTCTTGTGTTCGACAAGCACATACACCAATGCGGGGCCGCCGGAAGCAAGCTCCACCTTGAACAGCATGTCGGACTGGCTGCTGCGCAAAGTCTCGTCCACGAAGCTGCCGTCGAGCGGCACGGGCGGCGCATCCGCCAGAAGCCCGACGATCCGCTCCGGCAGGTGATCGCGGATGAGCGCCGCGGCGCGCCCCGGATCGGAGACCAGTGCCCGGAACAGCCCGTCGTGAGGGGTGGCGGAAATGCCGCGGGGTCCGCTCTTCTCCCCGCGTGCCTCGCCTTGCCCTGCCCGGACGGGTGGCCCGGGCTCTTCCTGTTCGTCGGTCTCGTCTTCGGCCATGGGACCGGCGTTAACAGCCGGGCCTCGCGGCGTCCAGAGCGGGATCCGCCGGCCGCCGGCCTTTCGGGATGCAACTGTTCCGTGATGCTTTGGGTGGCCTGGCATTCGCCTTCTTGCCGGGAGCGAACGTGGCGGCGGCGGGTCAGCCGTGGGACTGCCGGAGGTCAGGGCGCAGATTGGCGCAAACGCCTGAACAGAACCCATCTGACGGGAAGCCGGCAGTCTGCAATGGGGCGAGCAGTTACAATAACACTTATATTCAATGTGATACGGTGCAGATTAGTCAAGATCGGAACCGCTGAATACGCGCGCGCAGGTGAATTCGATCCCAGGATCAGACGGCGGCTTGAAATGCCGGGTTGCATCTGGATGCACAGACAAAATCGAAGCATGGCGCTTGGCCAAACGCGGTGATTCGTGCACGCGCTACTCTTGATGGCAAATGGATCGAGTCAACGCGCGACGGGGGTCGATCGGGAGAAAGCCCTCAGATTGGAGGTGGCCGTCCAGTTGCGGCCTGCGATTGGCAAGGCCGTGTTTCACGGAAGGGCAGGAATCGATCGCCAAGTGAACACGGAACGGATTCACCCCCGGTATATGTCTACCAGCATGTCCAGCATTCGAATCGCTTCGGCACGTTCACGCTGAAACGTGTTCCTGCCGATAATCGACCCGTTCCCTCCGCCGTCGCGGATGGCTCGGGCCTGGCGAAAGACCATTTCGTCGCCTTGCCTGGACCCACCGGAAAACACCACGATCCTGCGCCTGGCGAGTGCCGCGTCCATACAGTGTGCAACGCGTCCAGCCATCGTCTCGAGATCAATACCGCTGTCGAGGTAGGCGGACCGGGACGCCTCGAGTGCCACCTGGCCCGAACTGAGCTTGACCTTGATGACATGAGCGCCGAGGAGCGCGGCAAAATGCACTGCATTTGCCACAACATCCGTGGCAGTTTCGTCGCTACTGGCCAATTCTTCCCCGCGGGGATACGACCAGATGACCGTGGGAAGGCCGGAAGCAGCTGCTTCCCGGCGTAGTTCGGCAATCTCTTCGAACATATCCAGGGCCTTGCTGGATCCAGGATAGACCGAAAACCCGATCGCGGACGCACCAACCCTGAGTGCATCGGCCACGGAGGCAGTAATCGACTGGTCTTTCGCCGAAGCCCCCGGAACCAGGGCATTTGCCGAATTGACCTTCAGAATCATCGGAATCTGGCCGGCAAAACTGGCAGCGCCAACCTCCAGGAAACCCAGAGGAGCGGCGATGGCGTTCAGGCCGGCGTCAATGGCCAACCGGAAGTGATACTGTGGATCGTAGGCGGGGGGATTGATCGAAAATGACCGGGCCGGTCCGTGCTCGAATCCCTGATCAACCGGAAGAATTATCATTTTCCCGGTCCCTCCCAGGCGTCCGTTCATGAGCATTCGGCACAGGTTGCCTTTTACCCCCGGGTTGTCGCTTTCATAATGTGCAAGGATTTCCTTAACCGTCTGTGTCGCCATCATGGAGAACCTCCTTCTGTTGCCATCAAGGCATGAATTCCGGGCAGGGTCTTCCCTTCGACCCACTCCAGGAACGCGCCGCCGCCCGTCGAGACGTACGAGAACATTCCAGCGACACCGGCCGAGTTCAACGCGGCAATGGTGTCTCCTCCGCCGGCGATCGACGTCATTTCGCCAGCGACCGAGCGAGCGGCCGCGTGACGGATGAGTTCACGAGTTGCGCGATCGAAGGGGCGGGTCTCGAACGCGCCCATGGGACCGTTCCAGATCAACGTTCTGGCCGTGTCGATGACAGATTTCGCATGCTCGATGCTCTTCGGACCCAGGTCCAGAATCATCTCGTCGGAACCACATTTGTGGGACGACGTGATCCTGAAAGGTGTATCCGTCTCAAGTGCGCGTGCGACAACGACATCGTCGGGCAGCGCAACGGTGCAATCGACCCGCCCAGCCGCCTCAAGTATCCCGAGGGCGGAATCACCCATTTCAGACTCGCACAATGAGCGACCGACCCCAAGTCCCTGCGCCGACAGGAAGGTATTTGCCATCCCGCCACCGATGATCACCCCGTCGACCTGTTTGACCAGACTCTGGAGAAGTCCGAGTTTGGACGAAACCTTCGCTCCACCGATACAGGCGACGAGCGGGCGGTCCGGAGACTTGAGCGCTTTTGTCAGGGCATCGATTTCGCCGCGCATCAGGTCCCCGGCGCACCCGGGGAGCAGGGAAGGCACTCCTGCCGTCGATGCGTGGGCGCGATGGGAAGCGGAGAAGGCGTCATTGCAGTAGACATCGCCCAGCATCGCGAGTTCCCGCGCAAACTCGAGGTCGTTGCATTCCTCGCCAGTTGCGAAACGCAGGTTTTCGAGGAGCAGTACGTCGCCGTCCCTTGCAGAATTTACGGCTGGCAAAGCACCCGCGCCGGGTAGGCCCGGCACGAACGAAACAGGTGAACCGATTTCCTCCGAAAGTGCGGGGACGGTCACCTCGAGGGACAGTTCCGGAACGACATGCCCGTTCGGGCGGCCGAGATGCGAAACGAGGATAGGTGTTCCGCCGAGTTCGAGGATTCTCCTGATTGTCGGGGCGACGCGTTTGATGCGCGTGGCGTCAGTCACGAATCCGTTCCGAACCGGCACATTGACGTCGATTCTGGTCAGCACGCGGCGGCCATGAATGCTCAGGTCATTGAGACCGGGCAGTTTCACGTCGGAGCTCAACGGATTCGCCGGGCGTCAAGGAACGTGCGTGCGCGGTTTCCGGGAGGTCTGATATTCAGGCGGCTGGCCAGCAGGCCTTCTCGCCACCCGCAAACAGGTCGCCCTCGCCCGGTAGGATCAACCTCGTGTGCAGCCGACGTATGTCTGCAACCGTCACAACAGCGAAATTGCTGCATCGGCAACCTTTCTGGCGGTAATGCCGAAATGTTCGTAGAGCGCCTTTGAAGGTGCCGAGGCGCCAAAGGAACTCATGCCGACGAATGCGGAGCGGCGGTGCTTGCCTCGTTCACCTGAAAGCCACTCATCCCATCCCATCCGGCTCCCGGCCTCGACGGCAACCCGAACCGGGCCGGCCGGCAGGACCTTCCTGCGGTATGCCTCGTCCTGGCACCTGAAGATTTCCCAGCACGGCATCGAAACGACCCTGGTAGCGATCCCAAGGTCCTGAAGTATGGTCCGTGCGTCCATGGCGACCTCGACTTCGGTCCCCGTCGCGATGAGAATGACACGGCATCGACCACGCGACGGAGCCAGAACGTAGGCGCCAAGGCGCGTGCAGTTCCTGGACGTGTATCGCGTTCGCACCGTCCGCACCGACTGCCTCGACAGGGAGAGGACTGTGGGCGTTGTCGTTGATGAGATGGCGATTTCCCATGCCTCGGCGGTTTCCGCAGAATCCGCAGGTCGAATCACATTCATGTTGGGAGTTGCGCGAAGCATTGCCAGGTGTTCGATCGGCTGATGGGTCGGACCATCTTCACCAAGACCTATCGAGTCGTGCGTCATGACATAGGTGACCGGAAGACCCATGAGGGCGGAAAGGCGCATGGCCGGGCGCGCGTAGTCGGTAAAGCACAGGAACGTTCCTCCGTAGGGGCGGATTCCTCCGTGCAATGCCATCCCGTTCATGGCCGCCGCCATGGCGTGTTCTCGAACGCCGTAATGAACATGGCGGCCCAGGCGATTCGATGAATCGAAGGTTTCCATTCCGGGTGTGCGGGTGTTGTTCGAGCCTGTCAGGTCGGCCGATCCACCCAGGGCCTCCGTGACCATCGGCGTTATCGCCTCAAGCGCAACCTGCGACGACTTCCTCGTTGCACTCACCGGGAGGTCGTTTGCCACCGTCCGCTTGACCCTCCGAACGGCCGTGGCCAGCTTTTCGGGGAGTTGCCCGGCGATGATTCGGTCGAATTCCCTCCTTGCCGCCGGTTTCACCCTTTCGAGATTGCGCTCCCACTCGAGGCGAGCCTTCGATCCCCGCGCGCCAATCTCCTTCCAGAGGCGCATGGTTTCGTCCGGCACCTCGAAATCCGGAGACTCCCAGCCATAGGCCTCTTTCATCCGGTCCAGTTCATCGTCCTTTATCGCGTAGCCGTGGGCGGCGGCCGTCCCTTCGACTCCGTCAACGCCCCACGCGACCCTCGTGCGGCAGGCGATCATTGAAGGTCGGGGTTGCTCCATTGCCGCGGTGATTGCCCGGCCGATTTCGTCCGGATCGTGGCCGTCGCACGCGCCGACGGACCACCCTGCGGCTTCGAATCTCCGCATTTGGTCAGTGCGATCGGAAATGCCGACGGGTCCGTCGATGGTTATTCCGTTGTCATCCCAAAGAACGATCAACCTGTCCAACTCCTGGTGACCGGCCAATGCCACCGCCTCGTGACTGACGCCTTCCATCAGGCATCCGTCCCCTGCGATGACAAATGTGTGGTGATCGACGATCGACCGGCCGAAACGCGCACGCAGCGCCGCTTCGGCCATGGCGAAGCCTACCCCGTTTGCGAGTCCCTGTCCCAGGGGTCCTGTGGTTGTTTCAATTCCGCTGGCATGACCGAACTCAGGGTGGCCGGCCGTTCTGGACCCCAGCTGTCTGAACGCCCGGATCTGGCCGATGGGCATGTCCCGGTGACCGGTGAGGTACAGCAACGCGTAAAGCAGCATCGAACCGTGGCCGGCCGAAAGAACGAAACGGTCCCGGTCGGGCCAGTTCGGAACTTGGGAGTCGAACTTCAAAAATCGCCTGAACAACACCGTCGCGACGTCCGCCATTCCGATCGGCATACCCTGGTGCCCGGAGGCGGCGCCATGAACGGCTTGCGCGGAGAGAAATCTGATCGCGTTGGCGAGTTGCCAATGGGACTGATGGTTGTTGCGCAATGCGTCGAGATCCATGATCCTGTTCTTCCAGTCTGAAGGTTTCCGCCCGTGACACGAGACTTCATGAACCTGATAGCAACCTCCAACGGTTGGTCAAGGATACGTTTGCGTCGGGACCATGTGTGGACACGGTACCCCGGCCTCGCCAGGTTTGACCGGGACTGGCACCGGCCGAGAACGAAGACCTGTCTTGACCGCAGACTGACGTGATTGTCGAACTGGATTGCCTCGATTTCCGAGCATCGTTCGAAGTCGTGGCAGGCGACACCTCTCGGGGCTTGCGTGAACGCCTCGATCTGGCAGGGGACCGGAAAAAAAGGGCGGCATGGCCGGACAGGTCGTCAGTCCTTGTACGAGCTGGACGAAGCCCAGGCCACTGTCACGTTCATCTCCGCTCCACTTGGGGGCATCACGGATGTGTGCCGCCGCCGAAAATTCTTTTCCGTGACCTCCTCGAGTCACTCATCAGTTGAAAAACGGGGACCAGTGCGGCAGGATGCTGGCGGTACAGATGTCGAGCGAGGGCATGGAAGAGATTTCGAAACTGGAAAGTCGCCTCAGAAACGCACTTGATGCGATCGACGCTGCCATTGGTGAAGGCGAAGGCTTGGCCGACATTGTCGAGTTGCGGCAGAAGAATGCCGAGTTGCAAACCGGGATCGCGGCGGCCGAGCAGGCAGCCGATGAAGCAAGGGCCCGGCTGGCCGAAACCTCGGCGGAGTTGCAGTCGGTCAAGCATCTGTCGGGAGCCGTTGCCGACACAGGGGAAGTCGTGGAGTCGATTACCCGGGTTCATTCGGGACTCGATGGCCAGTTGCAAGTCATTCAGTCCCGGCTGGATGAAGCCCTGGAAAAAATCTCAGATCTTGCGAACCAGGTCCAGGATCGTGTTCAGCCTGCGCGTGATCCGTTGCATGCCGACGGAAGCCACTCGAGCCAGCCGGAGGTCGAAGCTGAGATCGAACGGCTTCGGCAGGTCAGGCGTGACGATGTGAATCACATCAATGGCATCCTGGAAAGGTTGATACCGTTGGTCGAAGGAGGACGCGGTGCCTGAAATCGTCGTGGAGATTGCCGGCAGGGCGTTTGAACTTACCTGTGGGGCAGGTGAGGAGGATGCGCTTCTGAACGCTGCCAGTCGTCTCAACAAGGAGGCGATCGCCCTGACCGATGAAACGGGCCGAATCCCCGAATCCCGACTGTTGTTGCTGGCCGGACTGATGCTTGCGAACACGACCGTTGAACTCGAAACCGAGTCCGCGCGGGTCGCCGAAAAGGCGGCCAGGGAAGCGAATGACCTTGCTCAAAAGACGATGGACGACCTCCGGAAGGTCAAGGGTGAATTGACCAGGGCGAAGGTACGTCTTGCGGACATGCAGGAAAAGTTCGACGTCGAACTGAAATCGGCAATTCAGAAAAGCCGGGCCAGTGACGAACTGATCGAGCGTATGAAGCGGATGGTCGAGGCCGTTGAACGGGTCGCGGCACCTCTAAACTGACAACGCGGTTCGGTGCCGGACCATCTCAGCGGTTTGATTCACGAATTCGGTTGGCCGCAGCCTTGTCGTAGGCGATTCCCTTGTCGTCGAACAGTTCGTCCAGTTCTCCTGAAAGGGTCATTTCCGTGACGATGTCGCAACCGCCAACGAACTCTCCCTTTACATAGAGTTGAGGAATCGTCGGCCAGTCCGAGTAGTCCTTGATTCCCTGGCGCAGTTCCTCGTCGGCAAGGACATTGATGTCCTTGAACTCGACTTCCATGTAGTTGAGCACGCCCGCGATTCTGGAGGAAAACCCGCATTGGGGCATGCTGCTTGTCCCCTTCATGAACAGCACAACGTTGTTTTCACCGATCTCCGCTCCGATGGTATCATGTACGTTAGACATATCCTGCAATTCCTTTCGGTTTCCGCACCGTTTTTCCGGTTCAGGCCGTCCTGACCCGGGGGGCGGGGGGCGCCTGAACTCCGTGAGTTCCCCACACGCGGGACGTCATTCTGCCCGCGTGTCTATTCCGGCTTCCGCCCGTATTCGCGCACCTCGGCCCGTGACGTCCTCCCGGAACCGCGTGCTGCCCATTCCGAACCGGTGCAACCTGGCAACACGCCCCCGCCGACAGTACGGAACTCGCCGGTTGCAGGTCACGTTTCCGAACCTACGGGTGCCTTGGTTGTCAGGGCAAGCGCATGAAGATCACCGGACGGTCCGTCCATCCGGCCTTTCAACGCCCTGTAGACCATGCGTTGCTGTTCGACCCGGTTTTTCCCCTGGAACTCTTGCGCGATGACCTCTGCCGCATAGTGATTTCCGTCACCCGCCATATCCGTGATGGTAACGTTCGCCGTAGGGAACGCATCCAGGATCAGTCTTCGGATTTCTTCTGCATCCATGGCCATGGCAAACTCCCGATCGATCCCGGAAAATAGGTTCGCGGCTCGCAAACTTCAAGCCCGGCCTGGGGCGACCGAAGTTGAAATCTCGTCCGTTACCGGACAGCATCGATCCGTTGGTCGGCGCGGGACGAACTCACTCCGGGAGATCCGGGCAACCGATGCGGGATGGTCTGCGGCCGTGACGATGTCGTCTCGAATGAAAACGGCGGTTCCGGGGCAACGGTATGTCCGAAGTTTTCGAAGCCGGAGCAGTCCGGTCTTCAGGATCGCCGGTGGCCGGGTTCCACCATGTGCCCAATTGCCGTTCGGAACATGCGTACCATGTCATCCATCGATGCCTCTTCGTCGCCGCACCTGAACGTGTTTCCGCAAAACCTGCCGACCGACGTGGCCGGAATGTCAAGCCTTTTTGCCTCCGCAAGAATCCCGGCCGCATCCCTCGGCGACGCCGCGAGCAGGTAGCGGCCCTGGTCTTCGCCAAAGTACCAGCCGAGATCGCCCGGATCGAGAGCCAACCCGGTTTCGGACAATTCCGCAATTTCGAAACCCGCCAGGGCGAGCCCGCCGTCCGAGAGATCCGTCGCTGCATGGATCAACGAATGGCACGACCTGACAAAGTCGCCGTGAACGCGCTCGGTGTGCAGGTCGACGGGGGGCGCATCGCCTTCCTCCCTGCGAAAGACCTCGGCGAGCAGGGCAGATTGCCCGAGGTGACCTCTGGTTTCGCCGACAAGAATGGCGACGTCACCATCGATCGCTCTGGTCCCGATCAGCGAATCGAGTCGGTCGACCAGCCCAACCGCACCGATTGTCGGCGTCGGGAGGATCGCTTCACCGTCTGTCTCATTGTAGAAAGACACGTTCCCGGAGACGACTGGCATGTCGAGAGCGGTACAGGCTTCGCTGATGCCGGTAATGCATCCGGAAAACTGACCCATGATGACGGGATTCTCCGGGTTTCCGAAATTCAGGCAGTCGGTGCATGCAATCGGAACCGCGCCGGCGGCCGTGAGGTTCCGATATGCCTCGGCAACTGCCTGCTTTCCGCCACTTTCCGGGTTGGCAGCGCAATAGCGCGGGGTCACGTCGGACGTGAACGCCAGCGCCTTGTCGGTGCCGTGGACGCGAACCACCGCGGCTCCGAACCCGGGTGGGCGTATCGTGTCCGCCATTACCGAACTGTCATATTGTTGGAAGATCCACTGCCGCGACGCGAGATTCGGTGACGAAATGAGGGACTTCATGGCCAGGACCGGCGAGATTTCAGGGATGTCCGCGAGCGGCGGAGGCGGCGGAACCGCCTGGACCTCCCGGTCGTATTCCGGAGCCTCCCGGGAAAGAGCGCTCAGGGGCAGATCCGCCATGACCTTTCCGTCATGCGTCACGACGAAGCGGTCTTCGGTAATCGTCTCGCCAATGACCGCAAATTCCAGGTCCCACTTTTCGAAAATCTCTTGCGCGATGTCGTCGTGGCCCGGATTCATGACCATCAGCATGCGTTCCTGTGATTCGCTGAGCATCAGCTCGTAGGCGGTCATCCCTTCCTCACGGACGGGAACCCGTTCCAGGTCCAGGCGGATTCCAAGACCACCCTTGTCCCCCATCTCGACCGCCGAGCATGTCAACCCGGCGGCGCCCATGTCCTGAATCGCGTCGACAGCCCCAGTGGCCATCAATTCGAGACAGGCTTCAAGCAGCCGTTTTTCCGTAAATGGATCCCCAACCTGAACCGTCGACCGACTTTCTGACTCGGCGCTGCCGAATTCCGATGACGCCATTGACGAACCGCCGACGCCGTCACGCCCCGTGCGCGCACCCAGGTAGACGATTGGCCTGCCGACGCCGCGCGCAACCGAGCGGAAAATGCTGTTGGTCTCGACAAGTCCGGCTGCGAAGGCATTGACCAGGCAGTTTCCGTCATACGCCCGGTGGAACCGGAGTTCGCCACCAACGGTCGGAACACCGAAGCAGTTTCCGTAACTTCCTATTCCTTCAACGGCTCCCGAGAGCAGGGACATCGTCCTCGGGTGATCGGGGGAGCCGAAAGACAAGGAGTTCATTGCGGCGATTGGCCGTGCCCCCATCGTGAAGACATCACGGAGAATCCCCCCCACTCCTGTCGCCGCGCCCTGGAACGGCTCGATGTAGGAAGGGTGATTGTGGCTCTCCATCTTGAAGACTACCGCCTGGCCGTCGCCGATATCCACGACACCTGCGTTTTCGCCCGGGCCATGAATTACCCGGGAACCGGTTGTCGGGAGCATGCGCAACCACATGCGCGACGACTTGTAGGAACAGTGCTCGTTCCACATCGCCGAGACAATCCCGAGTTCGGTGAAGCTCGGGGTGCAGCCGAGCATGTCACGGATACGTCGATACTCGGAGGACGTCAGCCCGTGTTCCTCGACGAGTTCGTCCGTGATTTCAAGTTCGTGACTCACGACTTTCCGTTTGCCGCCCGTGCGCTCCGGAACCAGGCCGCTGGTCTCGGTGTTTGCGGAACTCGCTGCACGGCAAGCAGGAAGCCGGCCGCGATCCGGCAGAAGGCAGGTGCTGCGCCAACCGCCTGGTTTCCTGGACACCGAACGGAATGACGGGGATCGAACGGGTCAGGAGTGAGTCGAGTCCGCACTGTGTGAACTGTCATCCGAATCGTGACGCTTTCTGAATGCCATGATCTCATGAATAACGAAATCGCGGAATGCCGCGACCCGTTTCGAGTGCCTGAGTTCTTCGGGATAGGCAAGGTATACGGGGATGCCCTGGCTTTGCTCGTCCGGCAACACCCTGACCAGTTGCGGAAAATCGTCCGTAACGTAGTCGGGCAATACCCCGATACCGACGCCGTGCAACACGGCTTGGAGTACGCCGAAATAGTTGTTGACGGTCATGTGTGAACTGTGTTCGGTCTCCAGGAAAGGGACGATCCAGTGGTAGGCGGAATTCGGTTGTTCGGTTGCCGGATTCTGGCTGACGAGGCGGTGATCGTGGAGATGCGTGCGGGTTGACGGAACACCGTTGTTCGCGACGTATTCCTGTGATGCGTACAGGCGCATGTTGACCGTCATCAGCCTTCGGCGAATGAGTTCGGCCTGACTGGGCTCCTTCATCCGAATGGCAACATCTGCTTCCCGCATCGACAGGTCCAGGACGTGCTCTGCAAGCCGGAGGTCGATCTTGAGGTTCGGGTGACGCGCGAACAGCTGCCCGATGCGCGGTGCCAGCCACAAGGTTCCGAACCCGGTGGTTGTCGTTACCCTCAACTCGCCTTGCACGGAGTTTTGATCGTCCTGGATCCTGACCTCGGTCCGATCGATCTCCGATCTGATCTTTCCCGCGGCCTCGAACAGGAGTTCACCTGATTCGGTCAGGATCAACCCGCGCGCGTGCCGGTGAAACAGAACCGTGCCCAGGCTGTCCTCGAGGGCGCGGATCTGGCGGCTGACGGCAGACTGGGACAGATGCAGAATCTCACCTGCTCGCGTCAGGCTGCCGGCTTCGGCGACCGCATGAAAGACACGCAGCTTGTCCCAGTCCATGAGCCGTTTCCTTCGCTCGCCGTTGGTCCGATCCGGTCGTCAGGGCCGGGGCAATCTGCCGTTGGCCCGTTATCCTGCGCAACCCGTTCGGAAACCCCGTTTCCGATCGAACCAGCGCCCGGAGCACCCGCTATCCCTTCCGGACCAGAAACTCGAATGGCAAAGTCGATGTGCAGGACTCAACCATACGGTGGCCTTGCTCATCACAGAAGTGCGGAAAATCCACGACAGCAGCCGGGTCATCGGTCAGGATCCGAAGTACCTGGCCATCGTTCAGATCCCTCAATCTGCGTTGCGCCTTCAATACTGGGAGCGGACACTGCAGACCGGTGGCGTCCAGTTCGGCATCCCAATCCTGATTCATACGTGTCCGATAGGTCGCCTTGAAACGAATGTCCACGGATTTGTGAGCGATGCGGAGATGACCGCGGCGTCGTTGGTGTTTAAGAGTTTCACATGATCGGAGTGGACATATTCGAATCGAGTCCGATTGTTGCCGTCGGTCTTGCCGGCTTCGCTGGCCTGCTCAGTTTCGTGAGTCCGTGCGTTTTGCCGATCGTGCCCCCTTACCTCGCGTTCATGGGTGGAATCACCGTGCGCGACATGAAGGAACACGGTGACGCCGACAACCGGGTTCTCATTGCGGCATGCTGTTTTGTCGCCGGCCTCTCGGTCGTGTTCATGTTTCTCGGTTTGGCCGCATCCGCCGCCGGACGCATGTTACTTCAGTTCCAGGCCGAGTTCGGGATCTTGGCAGGTCTGATAATCCTTGTTTTCGGAGCTCACTTCCTTGGAATATTCCGGATTCCGCTGTTTGACAGGGAGGCCCGGATCGATGCCGGTGGCAGAAGAAGAGGTGCGCTCGGAGCGTTTGTTCTCGGACTGGCGTTCGCGTTCGGTTGGACCCCGTGTATCGGTCCGATACTGGGCGCGATCCTCTCCCTGGTCATTCAGGAGGGCTCCGCCTCGTATGGCGCTGCCCTCATGGCGGCATATGCGGTCGGGCTGGGAGTTCCATTCATCGTGGTTGCAGCCTTCGTGAGGAAATCACTCGGTGTCATGCAACGCTTTCGTCGCGTTTCTGCCTGGTTTGAACGTACCGCG
Organism: Paracoccaceae bacterium; assembly: GCA_965242975.1. Lineage (GTDB taxonomy): Bacteria > Pseudomonadota > Alphaproteobacteria > Rhodobacterales > Rhodobacteraceae > JAPPHA01. The sequence continues at coordinate 611,942 of CBDETS010000007.1, forward strand.
GGCTGCCTGTTTCTTCTGGTTGGTGCCTTGCTTGTGACCGGGAACTTCTCCGACATTTCGTTCTGGTTGCTTGAAACGTTTCCAGGTCTTGCGGAATTCGGCTGATGCCGATGTCGTCCGGCGGCCATGTTCAATCCCCATTCCCGAGGATCGCGACCGTCAGCCTGCTGACTTCGCGGCCCTCGCAGGGTCCGAGCGGCGCCTGTGCCATTCGAGGACAAAGACGCGAACGGCCGAAGCAAGCCCGGACTTCGCACTTCTCGCGACATCGATCTCCGTGATCAGCGCGTTGCGGGAGATCCCTTTCTCGAGCGCGATTTCACCAAGATCGGCCCAGAATCCGGCCTCAAGCGAGACGCTGGTCCGGTGACCGCGAATGGTTACCGAGTACTTTTCCGGCCGCGCGTACATGTCATCGAATGGAGCGGATCCGGCCCACGCTTCGGTCACGTCTTCCGCTCGCCGCCCCTCGGGGCACCGGACCGGCCACGCAGCCGGAGACGGTTGCCGCGAACGCGTGACCGGGAATTTTCACTTTGGCCCCAGCATGCGTTCCGGCCTGACGATACGATCGAACGTATCCTCGTCGACGTACCCGAGACGCAACGCCTCTTCCTTGAGCGTCGTTCCATTCGCATGTGCCGACTTTGCGACCTTCGTGGCTTTGTCGTACCCGATTTCCGGGGCGAGCGCCGTGACGAGCATCAGGCTGTCGTTGAGCAGGGCATCAATACGCGATGTGTTGGCCTTGATTCCGGCCACGCAGTTGTCGGCAAAGATACGGGACGAGTCGCCGAGGAGCCGTATCGACTGCAACACGTTGTAAACCATGACCGGCTTGAAGACATTGAGCTCGAAATGACCTTGAGAACCCGCGAACCCGACGGCAGCGTCGTTGCCCATGACATGAACGGCAACCTGGGTTATCGCTTCGCACTGGGTCGGATTGACCTTGCCGGGCATGATCGAACTTCCGGGCTCGTTCTCCGGCAGAGACAGTTCGCCAAGTCCGCACCTGGGCCCGGAACCCAGAAAGCGGATGTCATTGGCGATCTTGAACAGGCTGGCCGCCAGAACGCGGAGCGAACCGGACATCTCGATGACCGCGTCATGGGCGGCGAGCGCTTCGAACTTGTTCGGCGCCGTCACGAATGGCAAGCCGGTCAGCGCGGCGATACGGTCCGCGATCGCGACGTCCCAGCCGTGCGGTGAATTCAGGCCGGTTCCGACGGCGGTCCCGCCCTGCGCCAACGGGTAAACCGCCTTCAGAGCTGAACGCACGCGGTCAAGCCCGGCCTTGAGCTGGTGGGCGTAGCCGCCGAACTCCTGGCCCAGCGTGAGCGGTGTCGCGTCCTGGGTGTGCGTCCGCCCGATCTTGATGATCGATTCGAATTCCCGCGACTTGGCCGCGAGACAACCGTGCAGGTGCTCAAGTCCAGGTACCAGGTGATCGTGCGCGGTGACCGCGATGGCGATGTGCATGGCGGTTGGATAGGTGTCGTTGGATGATTGTCCCTTGTTGCAGTGATCGTTCGGGTGAACAGGGGACTTGGTGCCGATTTCACCACCCAGGATTTCGATAGCCCGATTGGCGATGACTTCGTTCGCATTCATGTTCGTCTGGGTTCCGGACCCCGTCTGCCAGACGACGAGGGGAAAGTGATCGTCCAGTTCGCCGGAGGCAACCTCGTCCGCTGCCCGCGCAATTGCTGATCCGATTTCCGGTTCGATCAGGCCCCGATCCATGTTTTCTTCGGCGCACGCTCTCTTGATGACGCCAAGCGCCCGCACGACTGCGGCGGGCTGCCGTTCCCATCCGATCGGAAAATTACCGAGGCTTCGCTGAGTCTGCGCGCCCCAGTACCTGTCCGCCGGGATCTGAACAGGACCAAAACTGTCGGTTTCCGTCCTCGTATTGCCTGCCTGGCCTGCTGCGTGTTTCGGCATCTTTCGATGTCCTTCTGCCGGAGCCCGCGGCCGACCATCCGCCCGGGCCTCCCCGTGTTCGGTCTACTATGTCTTTGGTTTCCGGAACGAATCCAGGCGGACAACCTTGCCGCGTTCACTTGGGGCTCGCTCGGATTCCGCTCCCGCATCATCGATTTCGATCATCGGACTTTCCGGTTTCCGGTCGCCTTCCGGCACACCTCCCTGTTGGAACCGGAGACCGAACTCGGCTGACGGATCGACAAAGGAGGTGATCGCGTCGAACGGAACGGTCAGCTCTTCCGGGGTGTTGTCGAAACTGAGGACAACCGAAAACGACGTGGAATTGACCGTCAGGTCCTGAAACCAGTGCTGCAGGACGATGGTCATTTCGTCCTGATGTTTCTTGAACAGCCGCGCCGGAATGTCCACTCCGGAGTGTGTCGTGTCGAATGTCACGTAAAAGTGGTGTTCTCCGGGCAGACCTTCACGGCTGACATACGCGAGGACGTTGGAGATCAGGTCCCGCATCGCCCGATGCATGAGTTCTCCGTAGTCAATTCGTTGATCCATCGTGAGAGACCCTTGATGATCAGCACGTAACGCATCTTGCCCGGCCATCGTGAATTCAAGGATGTGTTTATCTCACGACGGCCTGAATTGCGAGAGCGGGACCACCTTTTGCGATGCCCGCCGGACATGGTCATGCCACGTGCCGACGGCACCCTCGATCGGGACGGGGTGCCGGACGAAACGACGTCTGGATGAGTGCAGGCTTCTGTTGCCAGGTGCCTGCGGACCCCGCCAGGCCTTGCTGAGACCTGGGCTAGAAGTTTCGATCAGTCACGCTGCATCAGGCAGCGAGAGCGATCGGAGCACGATTGTCGTTTGCAATTGTACTGTTTACGCCGATAACGGTGGCAGTCCGCCGAGCAAAAGCAAGCATCTTTACGCGTCCGTCGATACTGTTTCGGCCCCATGAGTCTGACTGGTTCCAGTCTGGTGGAGCCGCCGGGTACCGCCCCCGGGTCCGGTCCGTTTATTACATGTGCGTTTATCGCCATAGTTCCGTTGGGAACATGACCCATATAGGCGTTCGCGGCGGGAAAGAAAAGGGTCTGAAACGAAAACAGGTCGATACAGGAACGATTTCATCCGCCCGGGACAGCGGGTGTGTGCGTCCCGTAGGCACTGATCGCGATACCGGACAGTTCTTTGATGAGTTTGCGCGTCATCGCTTCTTCAAAGTCCTGATAGCCGCGGGCCACCTCGACAAATGCTCCGGGACCCGAGACGACGTTGTTCAGGTAGTAGATACGTAGTTCTTCGAGCCGGGTCTCAGGTGATTTCCGTAGCCGTTCGTCATGGCCGCCGATGACGAGGCCATTGACGGTCATGACAACGTGGGCCGTTGTGGTTCCGACCGATTCCGGCGGAACTCCATAGTTGTTCTTCCCGTCCCCGGACAGGTCAAGCGTATGGCGCCAGCATTCCGGCACCTGGTCAAGGAGTGCGCCGCCGAACTGAATCGCTGCTCCGATCGAGGTGGTGAACGGCCCTCTCGGCCGCGTCCGGCTGCTGAGCAAGAGCGCAACCTCAGCCAGCGTCCGTTCATCTTCGATCCTCAACCAGTCAAGCACGATTTCCTGATGCCTGTCGCCGCTCCATTCGAAGACGGAGATCACCACGGGCGCGTCGAGGGACCTCAATAGCAGGCCACTGACGGCGTCGGAGACCAGGGCGTTCGCCAACCCCGTCAATTGATGGCGGTACTCCTCGGCGTCGACCGAACCTGATACGTCCATACCGATTGCGAGTGCCTGCCTGCAGGCCGCGTGCGCCGACGTCGAGACCCACAACACAAGGCACAGGGTCACGATGACGTTTGTACGTTTGCCCGTCATGTCCCGCCTTGGTGCCAGCTCATGGGACAACCGGCAAGTGACCCGGGAGGCCCGGGGGCGAATCGGTTCATTGCCGGAGTCATTCTCGCCAGACGGACAAAAGTGGTCACCAGTGGCCCGTATTCTCCATGCTCGCCCAGGGTTCGGCCGGTGGCCGTGCCCCGCCCCGTTGCAGGAGTTCGATCGAAACATTGTCCGGCGAACGGACAAAAGCCATGTGACCATCCCGGGGCGGTCGGTTGATGGTCACACCGTTGTCCATCAGTGACTGGCAGCTCGCGTAAATGTCGTCAACTTCGTAGGCAAGGTGTCCGAAATGACGGCTGTCCGACGGAAGTCCTTCATCGCCGTCCCAGTTGAACGTCAGTTCGACCGGACATTCCGGTTGTCCGGGCGGGGCCATGAAGACGAGCGTGAACCGACCCGACGGGTTGGAATGCCTTCGGACTTCCTCCAGGCCGAGAAGTTGATAGAACTTCATGGACTCTTCCAGGTCCTTTACGCGAACCATGGTGTGTAAATATTTGATTCCCATCGATTTCTCTCGTTGCACCTCTTGAGTTGAGAACTTTCTCCTGCATCAGCCGCATGTCGAAACATCCCGAGCACCGCCGGGCTGTCGACCGAGCGCCGGTCGAGAACCGGTTTCATGAATTGCCTGATATTGGAACTCGTCCTATACCACAAGCCGGACCGCGACCGTTGCGTCAATTGACCGGAACGAACTCATGGCAATAGATCCCAGGCACATGGCGGAGATCGACGACCTTCGATCTCGGCCGCGTTCAACCGTGCGCGCTGTTTCTCCCGGAATGGAGGCACGGCTGTACACCGCCCACTCGGTTCTGGACCACGGCTTCATCCGGGTCATCGACTACATGGGAGATGACGGGGCGATTACCCAGGCCGCGCGGGTGAGTTACGGCAAGGGGACGCGGACCGTCCAGAACGATGCCGGCCTGATTCGCTACCTGATGCGGCATCAGCACACGACCCCGTTCGAGATGTGCGAGGTCAAGTTCCATGTCAAGTTGCCGATATTTGTCGCGCGTCAATGGATTCGACACCGAACCGCCAACGTCAACGAATACTCGGCGCGCTATTCCATACTGGACCGCGAGTTCTACGTGCCTGCGCCGGGGCAACTCGCGGCACAGTCAAGGAGCAATAACCAGGGCAGGGGAACTCCGCTGCAGGGTGCCGAGGCCGAGAGGGTTCTGGAGATCCTGAAAACCGACAGCGCCAGGGCATATGACCACTACGAGGAAATGCTGGATGACAGCGGCGGGAAGTCCGGACTCTCGCGGGAACTGGCACGGATGAATCTCCCGGCGAGCGTTTACACCCAGTGGTACTGGAAAACGGATCTGCACAACCTCCTGCATTTCGTTCATCTGCGTGGAGAATCCCATGCCCAGTTCGAAATCCGGGCCTACGCGGACGTCATGTGCCAGATCCTTGCCGACTGGGTTCCGATCACATACGCGGCATTCGAGGACTACAGAAAGCACGCTGTCCTGTTTTCGAGACCGGCGCTGGATTGTATCCGGCGCATGCTGGCGGGCGAAGACGTTTCCCAGGAGTCATCCGGCATGGCGAAGCGGGAATGGCAGGAATTTCGCGCCATCCTCGAGATATGACGGAGGTGCGGTTCATTCCGGCCGCGCTTCGGAGAATTGGATGCCAGGTCATGGCCGGTAATCGACCGGCGGTTCCGTGCACGTTCAGAGACCCGTTCAGGGAGAATCGGTGAGCCTCCGCTGGTAGTTGTCGTCCTGCCATCCCGTCCGGGGGAGCCAGACTTCCTCCGGTTGCCGGCGAGCGAGGTCGTCGTCAATTTCGACTTCATCGAATCCGCACCTGCGGGCAAAGACGAACTGGTCGGCAAGTAGGTGGCCCTTCGCACGAAGGCGCCCGCCGAATCCCAGGCGCCGCAGCCTGCGGGCGAGCGAGAAACCCCGGCCGTCAACATGGGCCGGAAAAGGAATCCTGATTAACGCGACCCGGCTGAAAACCGGTACCAGTTCCTCCCCGGCGAGGGAATTCGGGACGTCCAGGGCGTTTCCATGTTCGATTTTCTCCGGGTCCGGTTCGACATGCTCCCAGTCCCTGAATTGTCCGGTCCAGTCATCCGGGGAAAACCCGTGGTCCGACACGATGATCGTCATTTGGACTTACCTCCTGCGCACGGTCGCGAATCGGGTTGTTCGGGTTCGTGCCGCCGACCCGCATGAGCTCAGGCGGCACGGCGGGACGAGTTCGGGTAGAGAGCGGTCCTGAACGGTTCAATTCCGGTCCGGCGGTAGGTTTCGAGAAACGACTCGGACGTGTCCGTGCGGATATCCAGGTACGTCCGGGCCAGCCGGTCGATGGCGGGGATCAGGTCTTCGGCAGAGAAGCCGGGTCCTGCCCGGTCGCCAAGGCTGGCCGTCTCGGTCCCGTCGCCGCCCAGCGTGACCTGGTAGTTCTCGACGCCCGCCCGATCGAGTCCAAGTATGCCGATATGCCCGACGTGATGATGACCGCATGCATTGATACAGCCGGAGATCTTGATTTTCATGGGGCCGATTTCCCGTTCCAGTTCCTTGAGATGAACAGAAATCTCTCTGGCAATCGGGATGGAACGTGCTGTCGCCAGGGAACAGTAATCCATGCCCGGGCAGGCAATGATGTCCGATGTCAGGCCGATGTTGGCCGTTCCCAGGCCAGCCTCGACGAGCCTGCCACGGACGGTCGGAACGTCGTTCTTGTGGACATGCGGGAGAATGACATTCTGTTCGTGACTGATCCGCACCTCGTCGTGCCCGAAGTGTTCGGCAAGATCGGCGAGGGTCCGCATTTGGTCGGCGGTTGCATCTCCCGGCGTCTTTCCGTGGGCCTTGAGCGAAATGGAAACGATGCCGTAGTCGGGGTGCTTGTGCGGATGAAGATTGGTGTCCACAAAAGAACGCAAGTCGGGGTCGGTCTCGAGCGCGTGCTCGAAACCCTCGATTGAGGCGTTGACGAATTCCGGTGCGGCGAACGCCTCTTCGATGTCCCGAAGCAGCCGACGGTCGAATCCCCGGAACTCCGGTCTGATTTCCCGAAATCGCTGTTCGACCATTGCTCCGATCGTCTCGATTCCGTTTTCGCGAACCGTGATCTTGATCCGCGCCTTGTACTTGTTGTCGCGTCGGCCAATCGCATTGTACACATGAAGGATAGCCTCGAGATAAGGCAGGAGGTCCGCTTCCGGCAGGAATTCGCGGATCACCGTCCCGATAACGGGAGTTCTGCCGAGACCGCCACCCACGATCACCTCGAAACCGGTTTCGCCGCGTTCATTGAGCAGTGTCCGCAAGCCGATGTCGTGAGCCCGGGTCACGGCGCGGTCCGCCGGAGACCCGGTAACCGCAATCTTGAATTTTCGCGGAAGAAAGGCGAATTCGGGATGGTCCGATGACCATTGCCTGATCAACTCGGCGATCGGCCGGGGATCGCGAACTTCGTCGGCTGCCGCTCCGGCAAAGTGGTCCGCCGTCACGTTCCGGATGCAGTTGCCCGAGGTCTGGATCGCGTGCATGTCGGCGTCGGCCAGCGCGTCGAGGATATCGGGCACATCCTTCAGCCGGGGCCAGTTGAACTGGATGTTCTGGCGCGTGGTGAAATGTCCGTATCCCTTGTCCCATCGCTCGGCGATGTATGCCAGTTGCCGAAGCTGCCGGCTGTCCAGGGTCCCATACGGAATCGCGACCCGCAGCATGTAGGCATGCAGTTGCAGGTACAGCCCGTTCATGAGACGAAACGGCTTGAATTCATCCTCGGTCAGGGTGCCGTCGATCCGGCGTCTGACCTGGTCACGGAATCGGTCGACCCTGTCACGAACGAGTTTCCTGTCGAATTCGGAATACCTGTACATGTTAGTCCCCGGCCTGCTTGCCGTGCGGGTAATTTGACGGACCCCTTGAGCGAAGGTGCTCACGGATGTGGACCGGCAGCGGCCGGCCGTCCCGTCCTTCGGTGACATCGGCGAGATAGGGGTTGATGAACATCCCGGCTTGAGCTTCCGCCCAGTTCATGAGGCGTTCCGCCTCCGACTCGTTGTCGATCAGCACGGCATCCGAAAACACGCGGGTCAGTCGGGAATTGGCGGCCAGGTAGACGACATCGCCGCTCAGGAGTTCGTTTGCGGTCAGTACTTTGGGTGTGAACGTGCGTGGCATTGTGATGCCCGGATTCCTGGTTAGTGACCCGCGGAGGCGGGCAGGGGACCCGCTTCTCCCGGTCCACCGGCCATCCCGGTGGGAACCCGGCTTGCCTGAACGCCAGCCTCGGACCCTGCCAGGCCGACCAACAGGATCGTTGGGCCCGTCATCCCCGCGTTCTCCATCGCCGAAGCCAGGTTGAGCACGTCCGTGTACACGACTTTTTCATCAGGCCTGGTTGCATTCTCCACGATCGTGACCGGCTTCGACCCGGGCGCGCCGTACATCAGCAGCCTGCCGCAAATGAAACGTGCCGGTCTCCGCGACATGTAGATCGCCGCGACAGCGCCTGGCCGGGCAAGTTCGGCCCAGTCCTGCTCGGTGAATCCCCTGACGTCATGGCCGGTCAGGAGCCGGACTTCGGAGTTCCTCTGCCGCCGCGTGAGAGAGACGCCGAGTTGGGCGGCGGCGGCGGTTGCGGTCGTGACTCCGGGGACAACTTCCCATTCGATGCCCGAATCCGAGAGTGCCGTCGTTTCCTCGTCAAGTCGCGAAAAGATGGCTGGATCTCCAGACTTGAGCCGAACAACCTGGCGCCCTCGTGATGCGTGGTGAATCAGGAGGTCGTTGATATCCTCCTGGCGCCACGATTCTGCGAACCCCCGTTTGCCCGCACGAATGATCATCGCTTCACGTCGCGCGATCTCGATGATCGCGTCGGGCACAAGTTGATCGTGAACGACAACATCCGCGTCGTGGAGGAGGTTGCGGGCCCTGAGGGTCAGCAGATCCGGATCTCCGGGCCCGGCGCCGACGATGAACACCCGGCCGCGGGTTGCCTCCGGCAGTTGATTGCCGAAATCGGCCTGTCCCGCTGGATTGCCCTCGAGGATCCGTCCTGAACCGGCCGGGCCTTTCATACCCCTGGCGGCAAAATAGCGGTTCCAGAACTCCCGGCGTGTCTTGCCGGCAGGAATATTCTGCGCCAGCGGGCGCATCGCCTGACCGGTTCGTGCAAGTTCCCCGACGGACTGGGGCAGGCGTTCCTCGATGTCTGCCTTGAGCATTCTCGCCAGGACCGGTGCTGCACCTTCCGTACCGATCGCAACCGTGACAGGTGCCCGGTCAACGATAGCAGGGGTAATGAAGTCGCTGCCGGCGAGATTGTCGACGACGTTGACAATGACGCCAAGGCGACGGCCAATTTCCGCAACCCGCGAGTCCTCGCCCGCGTCCTCATTGGCACAGTAGAGCAGGGTGGCCCCGCGAACATCCGTCTCGCGAGCCGACCGCGGGACGAGGGACAGCCGGCCGTGTTCGGCCCAGGTCATGACTTCGCGCGCTGGGCGTTGTCCGAATACGGAAATCCTGGCCCTGGTCTTCATGAGCAAACGCAATTTGGACACGGCTGCGTGACCGGCTCCGGAAACCACGATCTTCCGATCGAAAAGGTCTAGGTAAATCGGAAAATGTCTCATTCCTGGTACAACGCCGTTGATTTGTTGCGGAATCCGTTCGTCACTGAATATAATGCTGTATGAAATTTTTCCATAATTCGATTGATTTTTGATTAAAAAAAGGAAAATAATCTCAATTATTCTTAAATCACGTAACGTTGTCACGACCAGTCGGAGTAATCGGAAATGGCTGCCCAACTTGATGCCGTAGACAGGAAAATCCTCGCCGAACTTCAGGAAGATGCAAACCAGTCCCTCGACGAATTGGCCAGGAAGGTCGGCACGTCCCGGTCACCGGTCTGGAACCGAATCCGGAAATTCAGGCGTGAGGGAATTATCGGGCGAGACACTGTCCTGCTTGATCCGGAAAAGCTCGGTCTCGAGGCGTGTTTTTTTGTTCTGATCAGAACGTCGCAACACGAGAAGGAGTGGCAGAACCGGTTCCTTCGCACGTTGATGGATCGACCCGAGGTCCTCGAGGCCCATCGTCTGGCGGGAGACGTGGACTACATTCTGAAAGTCAGGGTGCGCAATGCGAAAGCCTACGATGACTTCTACCAGGCCCTGATCTCGAAAGTGACGATCTTCGATGTCACCGCCCTGCTGTCGATGGAGGAGATCAAGTCAACGACGGTCTTGCCGGTCTGAGTCCCGCCGGACTCACGCATCCGGAAATCCTGGCCGGTCCGGCCGGCTGCCCGTCGCGATCGTATCGCGAAAGGTCGGGCGACGTTCGGCGTACCAAGTCCTCCTGTCGGGAACCGGCCGAGCCGAGAGGTCAATGAAGTCCGTCGCAGAACCTGGCTATTCGCTGGCAACCCTCCCTCAACACCGCATCCGAAGCGGCATAACTGAGGCGAAAATTGGGGCTGACGCCAAATGCAGCTCCGAAAACGACCGCGACATCCTGTTCCTCCAGCAGCGCGGTAACGAAGTCCTCGTCGGTGCGAACAACTGTCCCCGAGGCCGATGTCTTGCCGATGCAGCCCGCGATCGAGGGATAGACATAAAAGGCGCCGTCCGGAGCGGGGCACTCGATTCCCGGGATCTCGTTCAGCATGTCGACAACCATGTCACGCCGGCGTCGAAATGCCTCCCTGCTTCTCGCGATGTAGTCCTGTGCGCCTGTCAACGCCTCGACGGCTGCCCACTGGCTGATCGAACAGGGATTCGACGTGCTTTGACTCTGGATTGTTCGCATGGCTGCAATCAACGACTTGGGTCCTCCGGCAAATCCGACACGCCAACCCGTCATCGCGTAGGCCTTTGAAACACCGTTCATGGTCAGCGTGCGGTCGAACAGTTCAGGCTCGACTTCAGCTGGCGTGCTGAACCTGAAGTCACCATAGGTCAGGTGTTCGTAGATATCGTCGGACAGGGTCAGGACCCGCGGGTGCCGCAACAGGACATCGGTCAACGCCCTGATTTCGGATCGGGTATAGGCCGCGCCGCTCGGATTCGATGGCGAATTGAAAATAACCCACCTGGTTTGGTCCGTAATTGACGACTCGAGCTGTTCGGCGGTAATCTTGAACCGGTTTGCGAGTTCTCCTTTCACGGTTACCGGGGTTCCGCCGGCGAGCAGGACCATGTCACGGTAGGAAACCCAGAACGGCGCCGGGATCACGACCTCGTCACCCCGATTCAATGACGCGATCAGCGCATTGAAGATGATCTGCTTACCCCCGTTCGCGACGGTGATCTGGGACGGTTCGAAGTCCAGATGATTGTCGCGCCGGAACTTGTCCGCGACCGCGGCCTTCAGTTCGGGGATCCCGTCGACGATCGTGTACCGGGTCATGCCGGCCCGAATCGCCGAGTGAGCCGCCCGGCAGATGTTTTCCGGAGTGTCGAAATCCGGTTCGCCGGAACTCAGCGACACCACGTCCCGTCCCTGGGACTTCAATTCCGCGGCCAGGTCGGTAATTGCCACGGTGGCTGACGGCCGGATTCTCGTCATGCGGTCGGAGACGAGGTTCATGTTTGCAAACCGGGTCGAAAACTGTGTCAATGCAGAGATGCGGCTTGTATTGATACCGGATGTTGCGGTCAACAATCGGATACCGGATCCGGAAGGGACGTACGGGGCTGGCTTGTTCGGGTGAGCTTGTTGAGGAACCCGGTCAAGGCCGGTCACGCGGCATCGTCTAATGGATGGTCGTGAAAGGGATCGGAAGCGGCGAAGCATTCGTGTGCGGTCGAAGCGTCGCGGCATGAGGGAACTTGACCTGTTGATCGGCAGATTTGTCGACGAATGCCTCGCGCACCTTCCGGACGCTGAACTGGAGCATCTCGAGGCGTTGCTTTTCGAGACGGACGTTTCAGTTTTCAACTGGATCACCGGCATGACCGACTGTCCGGACCGTTACAGGAACTTGATCTCGGAAGTCAGGAGGGTCGCGACGAAGCGCGCGAAACCGTGCTGAGCGGGTACGGCGATCACACTCGATTCGAGTTGGTGGCGGGGCACCCGACGTGACGTGGCCGAAAATTTTTCTGGCGAAATCCGAAACGGTGTTCACACGAGCGGGTACACGTTCGTGTGGGAGGTCAAGAAATTCGCAAATGAGTGGATTCTCTCAGGGCCTTTTGCTAAGCTGCGAAAGCGAGTCGAAATATCCAGATCGGCGCACGGGTCCGGAGGGTCCGGTGTTTCGTAGGCTGGATGGAGTTGGGGAGTGGACTCCGTGGAAGACTTCGAGCCTTTGCGCGGTTACGACTCATTTGTCGTCACGCTCGGAGACGTGCTTCGCGGTGAGCGAATTACACTCAACAAGACGGTCGAACAGGCGGCGGCAGATCTGCGGATCAAGCCCTCCTACGTCCTGGCGATAGAAAACGGCGATCTGTCGGAATTCGAGCTACCGGTTCTCGTTGGCGGTCTTGTACGGTCGTACGCGCGCTACCTTGGCCTGGACCCGGAGGCAACATACCACCAGTTCTGCCAGGAAACCGGGTTCTCGCACCGGTCCGTCGATCCGTTCACGGCGAAAGATGTCGACCGGTCATACCGGAACTCGTTGCCGGAAAGTCGCCGGGCATCGTCGAGCTGGGATTCACTGGTCAACAGGTCGACCCTGTCGCTCGGATTTATCCGGCCACGTCAGTTCTGGCACGATTTTTCGGTCTCGGCGGTGTTCAACATGAGTGTCCTTGTGGCGATCATTGCCGGACTGGCATACGGCGGATGGAAAGTCGTGCACGAGATTCAGCAGGTTCGCATGGTCCCGGTCGATGAGGCTCGTTTGGCCGGTGGTGACCTGATCACATCCTTGTGGCTTTCCACGCCGCAGGAAGGTGACGGCAATTCGGAATTCGGGGAGGAAGTCGCGGCGAACACGTTCCCGGATTCGGTGCAGCATCCCAATACGACGGGACTGGGTCGGAGCTATCGCCCTCAGATCCTCGACTTTCCGATCGTGGAACCGAGAGACGGTCCGATTGCTGCCATTGATCCGGACGCTTTCGGAACGTTGGTCGATTCGAACCAACTTGCCACCGTCATTCAGATGGACGCTCCTCAGGTAATCGAGAAAGCGCTTCCCGTTGTCGAGGTCTACGCCGCCAATCCGGCTTGGCTGAGGGTTTTCGTGGATGCGGGTGATGTGCTCTTCGAGGAAATCCTCGATGCGAAACAGAGCTATCAGGTTCCACAGGACATCGAGAACCTGTTGCTGCGATCCGGAAATTCCGGCTCGGTCTATCTCCTCGTCGACGGAAAGACCTACGGGCCTGTCGGAAGTGGAACCGGTGTCGCCAAGCGCGTGTCGCTGAATGCCGCCGACATCGTCGAGAATTTCGAAGTTTCGCATGTTGCGGCTGATCGGGATCGGCAGGTGGTCGCGGACGGAAACATTGTACATTCGATTTTACCTCGCTCGCAGCAATGAAATGTACGTCCCGGGGGATTGCCGGTGGGCCTGCGGTCAGGCTGCGGTTCGGATTTGGTCGGGTCCGTAATGCAGATTTCTGACAAGGCGGAAGCCGGACTCCACGACATCAGGCCGTGGCGGCGCATCGAACGGCGACCAAGTCGGCAAGTCATGGTCGGAAACATTCCGGTTGGCGGCGGCGCACCGATTGCCGTGCAAACCATGACGAATACGCCGACCACCGACGTTTCGGGAACCGTTGCACAGATCGATGCCTGCGCGGAGGCAGGGGCGGATTTCGTTCGCGTCTCCTGTCCCGACCCGGCTTCGACGACGGCGCTTCGGGAAATCGTTCGGGAAAGCCCGGTTCCGATCGTTGCCGACATCCATTTCCACTATCGCCGCGCTCTCGAGGCGGCAGATGCCGGTGCCGCATGCCTGAGAATCAATCCGGGAAACATCGGATCGAGTGAACGAGTGGCCGAGGTCGTTCGCGCGGCCAAGGCCAATGGCTGTTCAATTCGAATTGGCGTCAATGCCGGTTCGCTGGAACGACACCTTCTTGAGAAATATGCAGAACCGTGCCCCGAAGCGATGGTCGAAAGCGGTCTTTCCCATATTCGTTTGTTGGAAGAGGCTGGTTTCTCCGAGTACAAGATTTCGGCCAAGGCATCCGACGTATTTCTTGCCGCGGCCGCCTACCAGCAGCTTGCAGAAGCTACCGACGCCCCGTTGCATATCGGGATAACCGAGTCGGGAGGACTCAAGTCCGGAACCGTGCGGTCATCCATCGGCCTGGGAAGCCTCCTCTGGTTCGGAATCGGGGATACATTGCGTGTCTCCTTGTCAGCCGACCCTGTTGAAGAGGTGAAGGTCGGGTATGAGATCCTGAAGTCGCTCAATCTCAGGCACCGGGGAGTCACGATCATTTCCTGCCCGTCCTGTGCGCGGCAGGGGTTTGACGTCATTCGAACTGTCGGGATTCTGGAGGAGCGCCTCGCCCATGTCAGGACACCCTTGACGCTTTCGATCATCGGTTGCGTGGTCAATGGCCCCGGCGAGGCCCAGATGACCGACATCGGCTTTACCGGTGGGGGGGCAGGGTCCGGGATGTTGTACCTTTCCGGCATTCAGGACAGGAAACTCGCGAATAAGGACATGATCGACAGAGTCGTTGAGCTGGTTGAAGAAAAAGCCGAGGAACATGCACGCGTTTTGCGAGATGAGAAACTGGCGCAGGTCGACCAGCGCTGACATCCTCGCATGTGTCGAGACGATTACGTCCGCGAACAGCTCAAACTGCTGCCCGGTTGTCGACAAGGGCCGGATGGTTGCCTCGAACAAAACCGTCAGGTCTCATTTTTTTGAGGCACGAGGACCTGCTGGTGTAGCCGTTTCCCGGGCGAGCCGCGGACGGATGCAGCCACGCCGTCAACAGCCGACGTTGAATTCGGAGGCGAGGGAGCCCGACACGGATTTCAAGTCCTGTCTCTGTCCATCACGCGTGCCACCGCAGGTCCGATCAGGTCAAACCTCGCGAGCTGCCTGGCTTTCGGAGCGAGACGGGCAAGCTCGGATTCGTCGATCAGGCCACGCCACAGGCCGCGGATTTCCGCCGGGCTGATGATCACGATGTCCTGCAGGCCCGGAACCTCGTCACTGACCGGTACGCCGACAAAGCATCTCCTGACTTCCACGGGTGGCGCCCCTTCGCTTGCGGCGCCGCCGCGCAGGTCCAGGAGCCAGAGCCGTCTGTTTGCTCCGCGGACCATGAAGACGCCGTCCACCAAACGGTAGATGAGCTGCGCCTCCAGGAGGTTGCAGCGTTCGCTCGCAAACGCGCGCACCCAGTGATCGGCCGATCGGGCTTCACTCTCCGACCGGATCTGTGCAAGCGCCCGGTCGAGCACAGGCGTTCCGACCGGACCGGGATTCACGACAAAGAGCCTTTCGACGTCGGTGTCGACGCGATCGTTCAGGGCGGGACTTGTCGGCAGAGTACAACCGAGTGCGGTATCGGCGGCGTGGCCGGCCAGTTCGGCGCTTGGCCATCCCGTGTCGTTGTCGAGCACCGGGAGAAGGAATTCCTCCCTGACCGTGCGCATCAACGGGAGACGCCAGCGGCAAGCAACGCAACGAATCAGCACGGCGGTTGCCTGTCGATGTGCATCAGGTACGCTCGCGTTGCGGTGCAACTGTCCTTCGCCTGCAGACGGTGGGTTTCCGGACGCTCGGACGTCCGCCGAGGGTGGCGACGGAATGTTCTTCGCAACAGCCCGGAAATGCCCAGCAGTGCGTCAATCGTGTTGGTCGATTTCGGCAAGCTCTCCGGACTCGGCAGGAGCCCCGGGCACGCCGTACCGATTCGGCGTCAGGGCCGGGTTTCGAATCCGGACCTCAGGCGGTAATCCTGCAGGGTGCCACATCCCTCGAGTGCGTCAATTTCGGCCGGGCTCCGGCCCGACCGACGGACGTCGCCATCACCGCGGAAAGTACCGAATCGCAAGGCTGCGCCGGCTTTGCCTGAACGCGGGTGAAA
The DNA here is from genome assembly GCA_965242975.1 of Paracoccaceae bacterium. GTDB lineage: Bacteria > Pseudomonadota > Alphaproteobacteria > Rhodobacterales > Rhodobacteraceae > JAPPHA01. The sequence continues at coordinate 627,824 of CBDETS010000007.1, forward strand.
CGGGTCTCCGTACGGAGGACCGGTCAAGACCCCTGCCGGTGCACTCCCTGTACACCGACGGTCACCTCCGTGGTTCCTGAAGGGCCCCGAGAGGGCGTGGGCATGAAGGTCCGATTGCCTGCTCTTCCAGGCGGGACTCGCGCCGCCCGTCCGCCGGTTCAGGCCGACATCTGGAGTGCAGGACGAGGCACGGACTCATCCATCCGTGGCGGTTGAGAGGTCAGGCAAGGTTTGTTCGCCAAGAACCCGGTCGGAAATGACTGCATTCAGGCACCCGGGTCCGATTTCTCTCCACGTCGGGTTGTTCAGCGACATTTCACAGCGCGCCCAAAAGTCCCTGCCGTCGACGACCATGCAGATGCTGATCCCGAGTTCCACCCGCTGGCCTGATCGGTCGGTGCAGTAGCAGTCGGGGTACTTGATCTTTACATCTTCGGAAATCGCGATCGATCCCGAGGCCAGCCAGATGAGGAACACGGCGACAATTCGTGCCATGACGCCAATGTAACAGGCTTTTTTGTATTGGCAACAGGAATAGGGTAACATGTGACACCGTGGCGCGCATTTCCAGGCAGGCGCATGGTACGTTTTGGATAGCCCATGATCCCGATCGAAAAACTTGACCGAATCTCCGATCGGTTTGCGCTTCTCGAGGCCAGGATGGCCACTGGGCTCGATCCGGACGAATACGCACGTTACGCGCGTGAGTATTCCGAACTCCGTGACGTCGTTGCCAAGATCGACGACTTTAGAACGGTCATGCGTGAAATCCGGGAATCCGAGACCCTGCTGGATGATGCCGAAATGAAACAGTTGGCACAGGAGGAACTCACGCGCCTTCGGCAGGAATTCAGGCGGCTGGAGGAGGATCTTGAACACGCGCTTCAGCCAGGTTGTGAAGACGATTCAAAGTCGGTCGTACTTGAAATCCGGGCAGGGACAGGCGGAGACGAAGCCGCGCTCTTCGCTGCGGACCTCCTGAGAATGTACGCCAGGTTCGCCGAAAGGGAAAAATGGACCTTTGAGGTTGTCGAAAAGACCGTAACGGAGATCGGCGGTGTTCGCGATGTCACCGTTGTTATCGGCGGAAAGGGCGCCTTCGGGCGCATGAAGTTCGAGTCGGGAGTTCACAGGGTTCAGAGGATCCCGGTGACCGAGAGCCACCAGCGCATTCACACGTCGGCGGCGACCGTCGCTGTCCTTCCGGTCGTCGATGACGTCGACATCACGATTGCCCCGGAAGACGTTCGAGTCGAAACGATGCGGGCTTCCGGCGCCGGCGGGCAACATGTCAACAAGACCGATTCGGCAGTCAGGATCACCCACATTCCGACCGGGATTTCGGCTGCGAGTTCGGAAAAGTCCCAGCATCGGAACCGGGTTGAGGCGATGCGCATATTGCGCTCGCGGCTCTACGAACGCGAGCGACAGGCGCAGGCGGACGAGCGCGCGTTGAACCGCAAAGAGCAGGTTGGAACCGGGGATCGCTCGGAGCGAATACGGACATATAATTTTCCGCAAGGCAGGTTGACGGATCACCGCATCAGGCTGACCCTCTACAAGCTGGACCAGATCCTCCAGGGGAATCTCGGCGATGTCGTCAATGCACTCGTTGCGGATGACCGGGCGAACCGGCTTTCCGGCTCCGGGACGTGAGGACCGATACATCGCGGTCCCTGTTCGGGGAGGCCGTGAAAGCGCTGAAACCGGTTGTCGGAGACGATGCCCGAAACGACGCCCGGCTGCTCCTTGGGCATGTTCTTGCATGCGGAGACGAGGCGGGCGGGCGTCCGGACATTTCCGACGAAACCGTTGGCAATGAGATGGCGGACCGCTTTCGTGACCTCGTCCGCCAAAGACTGCAGCGAAAACCCGTGTCCCGCATCGTCGGGTACCGGCACTTCTGGAAGGGGTGGTTCCGCGTCACCGATGACGTTCTGGATCCGCGTCCGGAGACCGAACTGCTGGTGGAGACGGCTCTCCAGGGGCCGCCGTTCAAACGGGTTCTCGATCTTGGGACAGGGTCGGGATGTATCCTGGGCAGTCTGCTCTCGGAAAGGCCGGAGGCAAAGGGCGTCGGAGTTGACGTTTCACCAGGTGCCATCCGGGTGGCGTCTGAAAACCTTGCCGGGCTGGACGTGCAGAACCGGGCCGAGCTCTACGTCTCCGACTGGTTTTCCGCCGTCACCGGCCAGTTCGATCTCATTGTCAGCAACCCTCCGTACGTCGCAAGGAGTGAGGTTCCGTCCCTCGAACCGGAAGTGCGCCGGTGGGATCCTGCGAGGGCACTCCTGGGGGGGCATGACGGACTGGAGTGTTATCGGGAGATCGCTGCCGGCCTTGAGACCCACCTGAAGCGGGGCGGACGGGTTCTTCTCGAGGTCGGTGCCTCGCAGGCCCACCCGGTGTGCGCGATGTTTCGATCAGCATGTGACCTGGATTGTTGCGTCTTCAAGGATCTTGACCGGTTCGACCGCGTTGTCCGGCTCGAGCAGCGAAAACGGGGCCGAGCCGTGAAGTTTCCCTGAAAACGGCAGGATTTCGGTCTTTTTTGCCGGTGTATCGCCAAATTGTACTTGAAATTGTCTGAAATGCCAGTGTATCCCTTCCGTGATGATTGAGTCTCCGCTCTCATCACGCACGTGCCAACACGAAAGTTGAAGATTGTGGTCAAGGCATGTGCTGCCCGGCCTCACGGCGAAAATTCAGGGTAATCACAATACATGAGACCATCCAATAAACCGCGTTCACGCGGGAAGTCCGGTAACAGGCGCAACCACGTCGGTAGTATCCTCAATCGGGTTTTCGATTCTTCCGGGCCGGACGGAAAGGTCCGGGGAACGCCACAACAGATTATCGACAAGTACATCGCTCTCGCCAGGGACGCCCAGTTGGCTGGGGACAGGGTTGGAGCGGAGAACCACCTGCAGCACTCGGAGCACTATGCCCGGTTGCTTGGCGATGCCCAACGCGAGATTGCGGGTCGCCGGGAGGCCCTGGAAAACAATCGGCAGGCGCAATCCGCCGCTCAAACGCAGGTGCGGGAACAGGTGGAACATCTCGAAGAACAGCCCGATCTCGCGGTCGACTCGACCGACGAGCTTTTTCCGGCCAGGGCCGGAGGTAAACCCCTGGTACACGCGCCCGAGTCCGGGAAGTCCGAAAACCGGCGGCCCCGAAACCGGTCCGGCCGCCGGGGATCTGGCGGAAACCAGATCCTGCCTGTGGCGATGGACAACGATTCCGACTCCGTACTCGTCGTCTCCACGCCGGAGTCTGACGATTCGTCGGGAGATGCCGTGATCTGACGCGCGATGGCTGTCCGATCGGACAAAACAGGCGTCAGGCTTTGCAACCGTATTCCTGAACGGCTCTGCTGATCGAGCAGAAATCGCCGATTGAAAGCTGTTCTGCGCGGGATTCAGGTGAAATCCCGATCATTTCGAGCGTCTCGCCGATGTCCGGAACAAGCGGTCTCAGGCTGCGGCGAAGCATCTTTCTGCGTTGACCGAATGCCATGCGAGTGACACGCGACAGAATCTGGCTGTCAGCGGATTCGGGCGATTGCCTTCGTTCCAGGTGAACAACGGCAGACGTCACCTTGGGCGCCGGTGTGAACGCCTCGGGTGGAATCTCGAACAGGAGGCGCGTGTGACATCGCCATTGAGCGAGGACCGAAAGCCGGCCGAATTGCCGCTGACCCGGCAAAGCGACAATTCGATGCGCGACTTCCCTTTGGAACATGAGTGTCATCGATTGCCAAAAGGGTGGCCAGGTCCTGGCCATCGTCCAGTCGACCAAGAGCCGGGTACCGACGTTGTACGGAAGATTGGCGACGATCCGCGCGGGAGGGTTGACTTCAGCCGCGGCGTCGATGTGTCTTGCGTCGCCCGGAACGACCTTGAGGCGGTTCGGAAATCGTCGGGCAATGTCCTCGAGGGCCGGAAGACAGGTTGCGTCCGTCTCGACGGCAACGACCCGGCGGGCACCCTCGGCGAGCAGCGCCCGGGTAAGGCCACCGGGTCCCGGGCCGATTTCAACCACGTCGCATGACGTCAGATCACCGGCACTCCGGGCGATTTTTCTGGTCAGGTTGAAGTCATTCAGGAAGTTCTGACCCAGGGTTTTCCTTGCCCGAATCCCGTGCTCGGAGATCACCTCCCGAATCGGTGGCAACCCGTCATGCATCGCGCAGTTCGGATCATCTGCCACGATTGGCCGCCAACTGCCGTGCCAGCGTCAGGGCTTCGATCAGGCTGCGTTCGTTTGCGCGGTTTTCCCCGGCAATGTCGAATGCGGTGCCGTGACCCGGCGACGTCCTGACGAACGGCAGTCCAAGGGTGACATTGACCGCACGCGGCATTCCGATCGTCTTGATCGGGATCAGCGCCTGGTCGTGGTACATGCAGACCGCGACGTCATACGATTCCCTGGCCTCCGCGTGAAACATTGAATCCGCTGGCAGCGGGCCGCGAATCGCCATCCCTTCACCCGCGAGCCGGTTGACGATCGGCCGAATGAGGTGGATGTCCTCCTCGCCCATCAGGCCGTTCTCGCCGGCGTGAGGATTCAAGCCGGCTACGGCTATCCTTGGCGATTCGATCCGGAAGTCTGATCTGAGCGCCCGGTCGGATACGCGGATAGCGTGTTCGATTCTCTCGCCGGTCAGTTTTTCGGGGACGTTCCGGAGCGAGACATGGACCGTTACCGGCACAACCCGAAAATTCCCGTTGCAGAGCATCATGATTCCCGACTCCGTGCCGGAAAGAGCCGAGAGGAATTCGGTTTGTCCGGGAAACCGGAAACCTGCACCGGACGTGAGGACGATCTTGCTGACCGGGTTTGTGCACACGGCGGCGACCTCTCCGGCCCGCCAGCACGCAACCGCCATGCGAATCGTGTCCAGGACATTTTCGGCGTTTCCTGCGTCGGGTGATCCCGGGACCGCCCTGTTGGGAAACGCGACGGGAAGCACAGGCACGCCCTCGGAAAAAACCTCGGGTGCCGCATCCGCCGACTTGACCGTGACCATGGGCAGTTCGAGCGACCGTCCCATGTCCGCGGCGTGGTCCGGATCGCAGATCAGGACGAACGGATCATGAGGCGGAAGGTGGGTCCACGCCTTGAATGAAATCTCCAAGCCGATACCAGCCGGGTCGCCGGAAGTCAGGGCGACAACGCGCGTCATCTGTATTCGATAAAGGCTTCGCTTCGAAGGCGGCTCAGATAGCTTTCGCCAAATCCGGAAAGTCGTTGCAGGTAAAGCGAATCGCGAATCTTGTTCCGGGATTCGACCGAACCCTGTTCCGACCGGTTGCACACCATGATGACAGATCGATCTCCCGACACGCCGTCAAGAATCGAAGCCTCGCCAAGGTCGAGACGGGAAATGGTTTGCATGAGGAGTTCCCGGGTTTCGTCACCCGTTGTCCTCGGTTCGACATCGGTTTCCGGATCCAGTTCAAGCGTTGAAACCTGAAGGTCTGCACAAGTCTCCGACTCGTCGATCAATGTTCCGATCACGTCCTCTGACCAGCCGTCGGGCACCGGAATTTCCAGATAGGAAACTGTCGTCGGCTTTCGCTCGACAGGCTGTCCCCCCCTTGTGCCACGGAGAAGAAACAGCCCGAATACGTTGTCTTCGATTTGAATCGGACCCGAGATCTGTCCGTTTTTCATGGCGAGAACCCGCGTCAGGACCTGGGGTGGAATGTTCTGGACGCTCAACCAGTCGAGGCGTCCGCCGTCCTGGCGCGACGGCGAGTTGGAAAACCGTATAGCGGCCGCCGCGAATTCGTCCTCATCGTCGATGATCTCGTAAAGCTGCCAGGCGATCGATTCGGTTCGTTCGATACCCCGTTCATCAGCAACGAGGATGATTTCCGACAAAAGGACCATCTGCTCACTTTCCTCGGAAGTCAGGGACATTGCCGCATCGACCTCATGCTCCGAGATCCTGGCCGTATTCCCGTATTTCGCGTGAACGACCCGTTCCCAGCTCATCGCCGCGCGAACGAAGTCCCTGACGGTTTCGGGATCGACGCCAAACCTGCTTACGTAGGCATTGAGTTCGTCGGTCGTGAGGTCTTCCCGCCCCGCAAGGTTGGATACGCCAACATCGACCGCTGCTTCGTCGACAGGCAGTCCGAACCGTTCGGCAGCAGACAATCGGACCCGGTCGTCGATCAGATCCTTGAGAGCCCGTTCCTCGACATCCTCCTCGATCCCGAATGCTCTCAGAAGCGACGTGCGTTGGGAGACTTCGTAGTGGGTAATCGCCCGATCATTGACGACGACGACGATCTCGAACGGATTGCTTGCGGCGTTCGCAGGCGCGAACACGGGTACGAAGGGGAAAACGCCTGCGGGCCCGTTCAGGAACACCAACCCCAGTGCAAACACGACCATTCGTGGCAGCGTTGCGGTCATGAAGCCGCGCTCCGGCAAAGAGCCGCGCTCCGGCAAAGATCGGCGTGCATCGGTATCAGGGTAAGACACGATCACTGGCTCCGCAACGATTTCGAGAGTATCCGGAATCGGAAATGGTTCCGCTCAATCCCAGCAACTCGATGGTCAAGCCGATTTGGCGGTCAGGCACCACGATACCAGTTCCGGCGGCGTCAAGCGAGAAGAAAAAGTCGATGATCGTACACTCGTTACGAATTGTGAAGCCGATGTCAGCCTCTGTCGTCTTATGGCTCTCCAGATTTCGGCGCAGGGATCCACGAAGTTGGGCAGCGTCTGAAATGTTGTGCCGGGCGCTGAGAATGAGTTCCTGAGACGGCTGGATTCCTTTCGTCACTTCAATGTCCGCCAAACTGACATAGCTCAAACCGAGTTCGTATCTCCCGTGGCGATAGCTCACTTCCTGTTCGAATTTCGAGAACCTGAGATCGCTGTCGAAAACTCCGAGAGTCGTCAGGTCAAGCATGTCTCGAAGAGACATGTTGACGGAAACGACGTAATCGGAAGACCTTCCCGAGAGACCTGTTTCGCCGGGGAACTGCCCGAGGTCGCGGTTGCGAAATACCTGGCCGATGGTCGCGTCAACGCTGAACCCCGAGTCGCCTGCGATACCGTAGCTGGCACCGACATTGGCGGTGATTCCCCGTTCCCTTCGATCGTACCCGGGAAATCGATTGAACGAAAAGAGATTGGCCGCTTCGAATTCGACCAGGTGGCTGTCTTTGTTCGGGACGTCGTTGACCCGGTCCGGTCGCCCGACGATTTGAATGATCGGCTCAAGGCGGTGCTGGACTCCGGGACGGGTTGTCTTGCCGAGCGGCCAACGCAGGTCAAGCGCGACAACGGGGTCCACCGATCCGGCCGAACCACTGCCGAGATCAGGATACTTGTCGAAACTGTATCGAAGACCGACGACTTCGCCGAAAATGCCGAGCTGGACGCCGCGCCAGATCTGCCAACTGTTTTTCCAATCCACATGTGCGCCGAATCTGAACAAGCGGTTTCCGCGATTTCTCGTGAGGTGAACCGCATGAACACGGAAACCGACGGTGCCGAGGTTCCCGGACGGTCTCAAGACATGGCGGTAGTGGAGTTCCGGCAATACGAGCGGAATCTGCTGGTCGACTTCGTTCATGCGCAGGCTCTGGACCAACGACGCTCCGAAACCGAGGTGGGAATCGGCGCGGGTTCGCTCGACGTCGATTTCCGAAACAAGCCGGTCCGTCTTGTCATAACCGTAAAGCGCGGTGAAACTCTTGTTCGAGGCGAGCGACGCGTCGAACTCGAGATGAAAGTCCCTGGGCAATTCAAACTGCCCGCGTCCGGCAAAGTAGCTGGCCAGGCGGTCGTTGCCGATACCACCTGCGAGAAGAAAAGCACCGTCAATCTGGATGTGCCCGGATCTGAAATTTCTTCGGTACTCCGTTTCGAGAACTGCGCCTCCTTCAGTGGTGACGAACGGAGTGAGGGTGGCGTCGTCGTGATCCGACCTGGCGACGTAGAACGGGAGCTTGAAGCCGGTCCCGAGGACGGTCGACGTAATGACCGTTGGAACCAGGAATCCCGACGCACGATCAACATCGGGTCCGGGGATTCGCAGGGATGGCACGTGGAGCACGGGAATTCCCGCGACCTCCAGGACCGCGTTTTCAAAATAGATCCTTTGCTCCTGCTCGTCATAGAGAACTTTTTCCGCCCGGACCTGCCAGTCCGGGGTCTCGCCGGTGCGGCAGATTCGGCAGGAGCTTGCGACCGCATTTGTCAGGATCCTGTATCGGCCCTGGCTCAGGTGCATGCTGTTTGCCGCAAGTTGCAGTTGCCGCTCGGTGAGAATCTGGACGCTGCGAACGATTCCGTCTTCCAGGTCGTCCGAAAGCCGTGCGAGTTCGGCGACCGCGATGCCGTCTTCCGTAACCAGGACCAGTGGTTGGTCGACCGACAGGCGTTTCGTGAGCTGGTTGTAGGTCAGTTTTTCCGTTCTGATGATCTGGTCACGGTGGTGAATTGTCACACCTTCCGATGCGACCAATGTTTCGGAACCCGCGAGTACCTCGATCTTCCCCGCGACGATGGAGACCGGGGCGTCGGGGGGTTGCTGGGCAACCGCCGTCCGGTCGACGAGAAGAACGGCCCCGAGGATCAGAAGGGTCGCGATTGCAAGTCGGCCGCATCCCGAGAGAACGGGTCGAAGGACGCCGCACACCGGGGATTCCCCCGCCTCGCGCGGCCGGTGTTTCCGTGTCTGTGACTCCGGTATCATCTGGCAGCGCCTAGCCATCTTCCTGAAAAAGGACCAGGGAGAGCCCGAGCATCGAGGCTGAAAGCGGCAGGAACCAGGCGGCGACCGTGACCTGAAGCTCGCCCGCTATGCCGAGAAACCTTGTCAGTTCGAGAAAGAAGCTCATCACGACACCGGAAAGCAGGGCAAAGAATGCTCTTCTGCCGAAGTGCCGGCGGCGCACGACCCCGAGTACGAAAGCCGAGCCGATGATGAAGGTGGCGGCAAGGAGCATCGGCCGTGCCAACTCGAGATGAAAGTGCAGCCTGTACGCCAGCGACGAGAAGCCCGCACGGTCAACCGAGTGGACCAACCGGGGGATATTCCAGACGTGCACCACTTCGGGAACCGGGTTTCCGAACCGAACCCGGTCACCGGTAATCGTGGTCGGCAGGGTCTGGGACCTTGCGGTCTCGGCCGACAACTCGGCATACGGAATGGCCGGATCGATGATCCACGTCTTTGTCGCGCTCAGATTCAGTTGTCCTTCTTCGCTCCGGTCCAGGCTGGCGGTTTCGGCGTGGGTCGTCCGAACCGCGCGGCCCTCCGAATCGAATGCGAATACCATGACGTCACTGAGTTCGGTACCTGCTTCGGAGGCACGTCGGGCGTTCAGGACTTCATGGCCGCCCGGCCGAGGTTGCCTCAGCCAGATGCCGGAGAGATTCTTCGAAGGAAGGGCGTCGCCGACGTCTTCGATGCTGTTCGTCCCCGACATGGTCCGCTTGCCGGAAATCGACGCGATCATCGGATTCAGGAACAGCGTTCCGCACAAGCCGACAAGCACCACGCAGGCGATCGGCGCGGCGAGGCAACCGAGAGCCGACATTCCCGCTGCCCTGGACGCAACAAACTGATTGGAGTTCGTCATTCGACCACAGTACCAGATCGAGGAAACCGTGACGATGATCAGCATGGACTCCGAGACGAGGTCCGGCGTCTTGTTGGCGGCCGATGTCAACGCGAACACGATGATCGAGGATTCCGCTCCGGACTTGCGCAGGCTCTCGAGCGCGACAAAGACGAACACGAGCGTCGATGCAAACAAGACAACGCGTACCAGCACGGTCATGTACTGTCGTGCAAAATACAGATGCAGGGTCATCGGGTCCGACCCATCGACAACCGTTCCTCGAACCGCCCCCAGTTGGTATGCAGACGGCTGGCCCCGATTGCACAGAACGCGCACACGGTTACGGCGCCGACCACGACAGGAATGTAGAGAGCGGGCCAGGTCTCCGGGTGCATGTGCACACTCGATTCGATGATGCCGCGCAACAGGTTGATCAAGACCATGAGCGCGACCGCGACGAGGATTCGAATGAGGAAACCGGATCGACTGAAGCTGCTTACGAGCAGCGCGGACATGCCGATCAAAGGCGCCAGAAACGCGAGCAGCGCCTTGACCAGACGTTCATTGATTTCGACGACGGCACTTGCCGACCAGGCCGGACTTTCGTGCCCGTGGAGTTTGCCGACGATTTCAGGTGTCGGCATATCCCTCAACAGTCGGAACCTCTCGGTTTCATCGTGCGCGTAACGCTGTAGGCTGTAGTTCAATTGGTCAAAGTGTGCCGTTCCCAGCGTTCTGCCGTCTGCGTCGAATTTCTGGATGACGCCGTCGTCCAGAAGTAGGCCCGGTCTGTCGCCTTCAGTCACGAGATGCCCGTGCGGCGCCGTGTGGATCAAGGTCCAGCCGCCATCAAGATGCTCGCTGACCAGTATGTCTTCCAGCCCACCATCGGGTCCAACACCACCGAAAAACAGAACGGAGTCGCTGTCCGGGAAGACGAACTCGCCTTCCTTCATGATCTGGACAAGATATTCACTCTGAATTCTGTCTTCGAGACGTTCGAACCGTTCATGCGCGACCGGATAGACCTGGTGGCCAATGATACTGGCAACCAGAAAGCAGGCGGCACCGACCAGGAAAAACGGTCGCATGAGCGCGAGGCCGCTGATGCCGGCGCCCATCATCGCCACCAACTCCGAGTCGCTGAACAGGCGATTGGTCAGCGCAACGGCGGCCGCGAAACCGGAAACCGGGATCCCGATTTCAAGGGTTTTCGGCAACTGGAGTACGGCAAGCCAGAAAAAATCACGTCCGGCCTTGCTGTTTTCCAGAACGAACTCGAGATATTTGAATATGTTCACGAGCCAGATGATGCTGGTCAATACCGCGAGAAAGAAGAAGAAATATCCTCCGACCTGGACAAGGAAGTACTGATCGGTTCGTCTCCAGGTGAAGTGGCGGGCAACGACGGCGATACGTGCAGGTTGGCTCCGGTGTCGGCCTGATGACCGAGCACCCGCCTGTTCGACGTGCAAGGTACTACCCATGGCGCGCCGAATTGACGCTTTCCCCGACCGGATCAGGTAAACGCGCATTTTGCGAGTCAGTTCTTCCGGCAGGCAATTCACGGGAGGTCCGCGGCCGCGGACCGTAGTGGCCGGCACGCTCGACGGTATTGACCAGGGTCCGGAGGAACTCGTCCCGGAGGTCGTTCCGGCTCAGGGCAAGCGCGACCGTTGCGTTCAGGTATCCGGCTTTTGACCCGCAGTCATGCCGTTCGCCGTCAAAAAGATAACCGAACACGCCATGCTCGGCGGTGGCCTCGGCTGCTATCGCGTCGGTCAACTGGATTTCCGAGTCCCGGGATGTCCCTTTGTGCATGCGATCGAGGTGGTCAAGTACCCGGGGATTCAAGACGTAGCGTCCGACCACGGCAAGGTTTGACGGTGCGTTCCCGGGTTCGGGCTTTTCGACCATTCCCGCGATCGTCACGACGCGGCCGTCAATGGACGTGGGCTCCACGATTCCGTACGAAGACGCCGATTCGGCCGCAACTTCCGTCAATGCGACCACATTGCCGCCGGTCGATCCATGAATGTTCATGAGGGCATTGAGGCAAGGTGTTCCTCCGACGATGATATCGTCGGTGAGCATGACGGCAAACGGTTCGTTTGCGATCAGTTTGCGGGCACACCAGACCGCATGTCCCAGGCCGAGCTGCTCGTACTGCCTGACATAGACGATTTCGCCGCTCTCCGAGGTGGCGACGCTCAGGTCGTCGAGGCGTTTCGTCATTCCACGTTCGCGGAGCGTGTTCTCGAGATGCGGCGACCGGTCGAAATAGTCTTCAAGCGAGTTCTTTCCGCGGGAAGTCACGAGAATGAACTGTTCGATCCCGGCGGCGCGTCCCTCGTCAATGGCGTATTGAATCAATGGCCGATCGACCAGGGTGACGATTTCCTTCGGAATGGATTTCGTGGCGGGAAGCAGGCGGGTCCCGAGCCCGGCGACCGGCAGAATAGCCTTGACGACTCTGTTTCCCATTCTGACGCCCCGGATCTGGTTTGGATCGGTGATTTTGGTGCGCGGGACCTGATGTAGCGACCTGATCGTACTTCGTACACGATGCAGGCGCCTTTCTACAGGGAAAACCGTGCCGCGCCGTCGCGTGCACCGCCTGGCGGGAACTTTCCGCGGCAGAATTTGTTGCCTGGGCCGCCTGCGTGCCCAAAAAAAGATGGCACTTATATACATAGGTAGACACCATTCAAATTCTCCAATAGTTTGTTCTCATTATGGGAGTGGCCGAGCGGTAAGGCAGCGGATTGATAATCCGTAGGACGTGTTAAGAGCATGTTTCAGGGGTTCGAATCCCCTCTCCCCCTCTCCCCCTCTTTCACTCCATAATGAGAATTCAGTTATTACTTCTCAACCGGCTTAAATAACTGCCTAGCAATGGCCTCCGCTACCGCATGTTGTTCGGCTGAAATCCGGTAATCACTTTCATCATTTTCAACAGTTTCATTCATATCTTCATCCCCTTGACTTGTTATAGGCTCACATTTTGTTTGCCTTATAGCGTCATTCATCATCATTCATTTCCTGTACAATATCTCTTACAAACTCCCTACTCATTTCATTCATGGTATCCACTAACAACTCCGTTGAAATTGGATGTCCACTTTCCGCCGCTCTATCAACTATCTGTCCCCAAATAGGAGCATTGGAATATTGGACATATTGATCACCTTTAACGGAAAGCCCGGTCAGCTTTTGAAAAATAATTTGGCGATCTCCGTAGCCCGGAATCTCCAGATATTTTCCGTCTAATAATCGTAAATCTATGCAATGTTTCAAATGGTAAACTAGTTGATCTTCCGGCCTATCTGGAAAAACCATTTTCAAATGGTCAATCGTCTTGTTTGACGGGAAATTTACATCGGGTCGTGCAAAATATCTCAAGAGTTCCAGACTCAATTCATAGTCTTCAATCATCGACTCAAATTCCTCTTTTGTCCACGTTACAGACAACAATCGTTCAATAATTGGCATATAGCAAATCCTTATTTCTACAAAATTCATAACCGCGAAAAATCGCGTACCTAAATAAACAAAAGTCGGCCAATGAGCCGACTTTTTTCATTCAATATCCTATCCATGAAAGGACATCACATCATGTCTAATAAAGCACCCGGAAAACACTTCCGAACAGGGATAACCCTGATGCAACTGGCCGACATGTTCCCCAATGAGGCAGAAGCCCAAGCATGGTTTGAACATGCGGTTTGGAAAGGTAAACGTACCTGTCCCCAATGTGGAAGCCGCAAGACACACGCTGCACGGCATCCAAAAAGTCCCTACAGATGCACGAATTGCCGTTCGTATTTCTCGGTGAAAACCGGAACTGTGCTTGGCGATTCTCGTATCCCGTTACGGAAATGGGTTTTCGCCATTTATCTCGTAACAACATCCTTGAAAGGAATTTCAAGTATGAAGCTACATCGGGACATTGGCGTAACTCAGAAAACCGCATGGTTCATGCTTCAGCGTATCCGCGAGGCGTATAAGGACGTCGGTGAAATTCTTGAAGGACTGGTTGAGGTTGATGAAACCTACATCGGCGGTCTCGAAAAGAACAAACATGCCCACAAGAAACTCAATCTTGGTCGCGGTGGTGTAGGTAAGTCGATTGTTGTCGGTGCCAAGGAACGGGATACCAAGCAGATCAAGGCCAAGGTTATTCCGAACACTTCTCGCGAGACTCTACATGATTTTGTCGAGGACAACGTAGCTGTTGGAAACTCCGACATTTTCACCGATGAGAACAAATCCTACAAAGGTCTGCCGAACCATCAATCGGTTAACCACTCTATGAAACAATGGGTTGATGACATGGCACACACCAATGGCATTGAATCGTTCTGGTCGCACCTGAAACGCGGTTATCACGGTACATATCACAAGATGTCCCCGAAGCATTTGCAACGGTATGTCAACGAGTTTTCCGGTCGGTTCAATGATCGAGACTTGGACACGATTGACCAGATGGCAAACATTGTTAGCCGGATGGTCGGTGAGCGCCTGATGTATCGGGATTTGGTGCATGGTTGAACCGTCTGAAACTGCGGAAAATCGAGTATCTATGTAAAGAGAGCAATCCGGCTCTCTTTGATTGCACAACCATCCAGACTATGAGGTTTAGCAATGGTTAGCATACTCGGCAAAATTTTGCACAAGACAGCCGAGGTTTTGGTAATTGCTTTGTTGGATGTAATATCTAACAGACATTCCAGACTTCAACGGTTGTTGGAAAGGCTACTCTTATGATCAATGATCCATCGGCAATAAAGCCTAAGCCACCGCCACCAATTTGACCCGCATATCTTCGCTGTTATCAGTGGGGATATGCGGGTCATAGGTTAGGTTTTTCTTTTTTTTACTTCCGGGACTGGGTACCATTGAAACTGACAGCAGTTTCCTCCACTTACAATATTCAGAATGCTTAGCCTGATAGGTCTGTGCGGTTGGGGTTCGATTCCCCTTCACACGTTCTGGTTCGATAGCCTCCAATCTCTAATTGACCTCTTGGGTTTTGCACTATCAACAATGGCAACAATGAAAAGAAAGGAGGACATTATGAGAACCAAACAAGCCAGCACCGAAACGTCAGACATGAAAAACGCTACCATACTTTCAATCTTGGCTGTCGGATCAGGCATGTGGCTTGGAGCCCTATCAGGCTAAGCATTCTGAATTCAATGTAATCCTGGGATTCATGTGTCTGTGTCAACGACCTCTCCCCCTATATCCTCATTACAAAGAAAGAAAGAAAACCGGGCATTCCGGCAAAAGAAAGAAAGAAAATTCTTATAGGCAGTCAACGGTTGACCCGGCCACTCAAATTGTCTGTTGACCTTGATCTTTCCCCAATCTAATCCTGACCCCGCAATCGTTTCAAGAGTACCCGCTTATGCCGGGTCGCCCGTTGAATAGGCCATAGGCAAACACCTTCGGTGTGAGCCTTAAACTCGGCTAGGGAGTAGCTACCCTGGCCCGACCGAATAGACGGGATCATCCATTTTCCAAAGTGAAGTTTGCAACGGCCCGGCACCAGCTTTGGTGTGCGTGTTGGGAGTTGAACGGTTTTGAGGAGGAGAAAGAAATGTCAAAATCATCAAAGATATATCACATTCCGGTCACAGATTTCTTCGTGATGAGATGTCATAACGTCGGGAATGCTCAAGAATCTCTTGAGGAATATATACTGGAATTTCGCTCAGGTGAGACTCGATATACATTTTCATTGACTTCAGATCGCATGCTCGCATTTCGCGACCTCTGTAGTGAGCATATTCGGGCCGCAGGCAATATGACTTCTTAGAATGGGAGTAAGTGACTTCAATTGGTGACATTGGAAGCTCCTAAATTGATTTGAGTTAGAACGATGAAAAAGATTGTCTTTTCCTTTGCATTAGCCCTTGTCTTTCCGGCAATCTCATGGTCGGAATCAACACAGAAAATTGGTGCATGGACATACGAGATTTATGATGATGCATTTGATGGTAGAATCCATGTGGCTGTACTTCCAGATGAAAACCATCTGACGAAGTTGGTTGTTGGATGTAAGGAAAACGTCCTATCTTCTGCACAATTTATTTTTCATGTGGGATCGCATTTGACTAGCAATTACGACCGTGAAGTAAATGTAAGATACAAGTACGATTTTGGCGATGCTGATTACGGAGTAGCTTCAGAGTACTGGAAGACCACCGACGATTCTCTTGGTGTGGTTTTATTGGGTCGAGAGGCTTTGGATCGACTTAAGAATTTGGATTTTGCAATAGGAGTTGTTGATTTTCTATGGCTTGTGGAACGAAGGCGTACGGGCAATGAACCTACTAAGAACGTGTATAAATTTCTCATTAGAGTAACCGAACGTAACGGAGAAAAACATGATGCGTCATTCGTCGTTAATGGATTAAAGGAAGTTTTGGATGTCGTACTTCCAGCCTGTGGAATTGAGCTGTACTGAGATGGTTGACAATTTCAGATTGTGACTATTCCATGTAAGCCCCTTTGTTTGGATAGAGCCCGAAAAGGCGGTGCCCACGTGGCGGAACTGGTAGACGCTCCGGATTAGCACTCCGTAAGTTCTCAGTACGAGACAGATAGCTGCTGGTTTTGGACTTTTGGAGGTTCGACAAGGCAAACACGTCCCGTGTGAGCCTATGTCCCGTCGGGCGTACCACCTTTTCGGGTTGATTCAGTTTTGATAGTTCTTGCTCACCGACACAATTGAGGAAACCATCCATTGCGAGTTACCGTTGATGTCATTTCTTGGCGGATATGGCTTTTGTTATCCGCCGCTAGGGGCGATCGACCTTCCGGTGAAATTGTAATTTCTCAAGGAACTGGAAAAGCAGAATATCGGTTTGTGCTTCCGTTAGAGGAGGCTAAGAAGATGGCCGAGCATATTCTTGCGTGTGTTGACACGGCGGAAAAGGATGGGACAGTTCATTATATTGACGCTATTCTGAAAACCCACTAACAAAAACCCACCCATGGACGAGTCAATGATGAGGGGTGAGACAGTGACAGCAAATGATGAGATAGAAGAATTACGAGGAATGATATTAGCACTTGGAAAATTGGTAGGTGATTTATCATCCCGCGCTTACTCGACACCAGCAGAACGCGAGCAATTTAGAAAACTCCTTGAATCACTCAAGACTAATGACGAACTACTGACTGGCGCTCGAAAAATGGGTTGGAAAAAGACATTTCAGACGCTCATCGACAACATCTAATATATCTCTCTTACGAGTTTGATTTACAGTTTCGTCTAGTTTTTTTCGAAGTCGTTTAGTTTCTTCGCTTTCCTTTGGAAATTTGAATTTGTTTGTCATTTTTATTCCTTTAATTTTTTGGTGTTGCCGGCGGTTTCAGTTGAGTGAAATCTTACTGATTGAACATATAATCTCCAAGCATCTGGTGACTGATTTGTTCGAGGGTTTGGGGTTCAGGTGGGGCAGGTGTCTACCTATGTGGACCGAGAGTGAGTGCAACGAACTGAGGTCTACCTATGTATATAAGTGCCAAAAAGATCAAACAACCGTTGACAGATCCTGCTAAACCGGGTTTCGGCACCAGGGTGGTCGCATGTGACCTGCCCGCGGGGACCCGCCACGCGGGAGCCAATTGAACATGTGTTGTATCGGCGGCGGGATGGTGTACCGGTAGCCCGGTGAATCCAAGTTAATGTGAGGAGACCATGGCGAATCCAGCTCATCCCAGTTTCGAGGCCATTTCCACCGAACAGCTTTCGTCGTTCGAAGGAGCGATCGCCGTAACGGTTGGTTCGGACGGGACGATGAGTCGAGTCGTGCGACGACTGGACAGAATGGCGCAGGGAGTGATTTCCAGGCTTGTCGAAGCCGACCTCTTCGGCGACCTCAAGCCGGGAACGGCCCATGTCATCGCCCCACCGCCCCGGATCAAGGCGCGCGCGCTCATCATTTGCAAACTGGACCGCAAGTCTTCTCCGATCGATTCCCGCATGGCCGGCGCGGCTGCCGCCGGTTCCGCGGCAGAACGATCACTGCTCATCGTTTCCGGCCAACATGCAGCCGCGGCCGAAATGGCGTTCGGCGCGGTGCTTCGAAGATACAGGTTCGATCGTCACAAGTCCGCGGGCCAGAAGAAGGCCGTGGGTGGTCTGAGAGTGATGTCTCCTTCTCACGAAAAAGCCGAGGCCATTTATGAAGACAAGGGCGCTGCGGCCACCGGAGTCTACCTGACGCGCGACCTGGTCAACGAACCCGCGAACGTCTTGGGTACCGAGGCGTTCGTGAGCCGGCTGCGGGACATGAGCTCACTCGGGCTCAAGGTTTCCGTTCTCGGCGAAACGGAGATGAAGGAGCTCGGCATGAATGCGCTCCTCGGGGTTGGCCAGGGTTCGGACAGCCCGTCATTCCTGGTGGCGATGGAGTGGAATGGCGGCGGCGACGAAAAACCCCTCGCCGTCGTCGGGAAGGGAGTCGTGTTCGACACGGGCGGTATTTCGATCAAGCCAGCATTGAACATGGAAGAAATGACCGTGGATATGGGTGGGGCCGCGGTCGTGGCCGGGCTGATGCACACGCTGGCGTCGCGTCATGCACGCGCGAACGTTGTCGGCATCGTCGGCCTGGTCGAAAACATGCCGGACGGCCGTGCGCAACGACCGGGCGACATCGTCCAGTCCATGAAGGGCGACACGATCGAAGTGATCAATACCGACGCCGAAGGTCGCCTTGTTCTGGCCGATGCACTTTGGCACACCCAGGAACAGTACGCGCCGTCGGCGATCGTCGACCTTGCAACACTGACCGGGGCCATCATCGTCGGACTCGGGCATGAAATGGCCGGAGTTTTTTCCAACGACGACAAATTTTGCGAAGACTTCCTCAAGTCCGCACGCTCGGAGCGGGAAGGAGCCTGGAGGATGCCGGTCGGAGGCAGTTACAGGAAACTGCTCAAGTCGCGCAAGGCCGACATCAACAATGTCGGGGGGCGGTCTGCCGGTTCGGTTACGGCGGCCGAGTTCCTGCTGAACTTCATCCGCGAAGGAATTCCATGGATTCATCTCGACATCGCCGGGGTCGTAAGCCTCAAGGCCCGGTCCGATTTTGCCCCCCGCGGAGCGACCGGCTGGGGTGTGCTGGCCCTGGACCGACTTGTTCGGGATCGGTTCGAATCCGGGGATGATGCCTGACTGTATCTTCTACAGGGTCGTACGCAAACGTACGGAACGCGTCCTCGTGCAACTCGTGCGCAAGGCTCTTGGCGACAATTCGCGCATCCTGATTCATGCGCAGGATGAACACCGGCTCCGGCAGTTCGATGAATTCCTGTGGCTTTTTGACGATGAATCCTTCATTCCCCACGGAATGGCGGGCAAGGGAAACGAAGACAGCCAACCGGCACTCCTTGCGACGGGCACCGAGAACCTGAACAATGCCCACCTTCTTGCAAGTCTCGGACCATGCCTCCTCGAGCCGTCCGAGATCACGGGATTCTCTCGGGTCTACGTGATTTTTGACGGAATGGACGATGCGCAGTTGTCGGGCGCGAGAAAAAGCTGGAAACGGGTCGTTGACGAAGGTTGGCCCGCCGCCTATTGGACCGACGAGTCAGGACGGTGGCAACTGGAACACAGGTCGGCAGGCGATGCACCTGACCCAACGTGAGCGGATGATTGTACTACTGCAGGCGCGATTCGCCGGCTCATTCCGGCGACCGTGTTCCGGCCATTGTGCGCGTTCACAATTTTTCGTGACATTTCGCGGCATATGCCTAGACTGTCGGCTACTGAACTAGGAGGACTCAATGCTCAGCCTGCCCGAAGAACTCGTGCTCCTGATACTCGACGACGAAAATGGTTCGTTCGCTCCTGTTCCTGAGTATGCGCTTGATTATGCCATTGCGGGCTCTGTGCTGATCGAACTTGCGCTTGAAAACAAGATCGATACCGATCTCGAGTCCTTGTTCGTTGTGGATGAAACGCCGATCGGGAATCCGCTCCTTGATTCCACGCTGGCGCAGATTGTCCAACATCCGGACACGAACGGGATCAAGTACTGGGTGAGAAAAGTCAGCGCGAATTCTGTCGACCTCAAGGAACTGGCGTTGAAAAACCTTGTTAGTCGGGGAGTTCTGAAAGAGGTTGACCGAAGGTTTTTCTGGCTGCTGCAGGAGCGCCGTTATCCCATTATCGACAACAAGTACGAACGCGAGGTCAAATTGCGTATCATGTCGGTGCTGTTCGATGACGGCATTCCCGATGTCAGGGACATCGCGATCATCTCCTTGGCCTACGCCTGTGGTGTGTTCGGCAATCTCCTGTCGGCACGTGAACTGAAAAACGCGCTTCCACGCGTTCGGCAAATACGGCGAATGGACCTGATCGGGCGCGGGGTTACCGGGGCCGTACGGGACATCGAAGCCACGATTACCTTGTCGATGCGTGGCATGATGTGATCCTGAAAGCGCAACTGTGCATTTCGGCGTAAAGTCATTGACGTGTCGATATGACGTCGTAAACGTTGGACCGGTTGCCATGGCAGGGCGGTTTAGGTAATTTGACTGAATCAAGTTCCTTGCGTTGGCTTGAATGTCCACGATTGGTTAGGGGAAACGATGGAAATCTCAACGGGGATTGAAAATGGTGCGCTCGTTGCAAGTGTGACGGGGCGTATTGATGGAACGAATGCCAAGCAGTTTGAGGATGATCTGTTGGCGAGGATTTCCGACCATTCGAGCAAGGTCGTGTTGGACCTTGAGGGTCTCGCGTATATCAGCAGCGCTGGTCTGAGGGCGATCTTGTTGATCGCGAAAAATCTGAGTCAGGCTGATTCAGAGTTGCTGATCTGCTCGCTGTCCCCGTCCGTGGACGAGATATTCAAGGTGAGCGGGTTTGATCGCATTCTCTCGACCTTCAGTTCCAGAAGCAAGGCATTGGAATCGCTGAACTGAGCCGGTGGCCGTCAGCAGATGCCAAGGATACAGGATTCGTCGACGGAGGTCCGGACATCAGTTCCTCGCCAGGCTTGTATTACTGGCGGAAGGCGTCGTTCATTTGCGCCTTGGCGGATCCGATCCACTCCCTTCTTTCGGGTTCGAGTCACACTTGGGGATTAGTGGTGCCCAGCATGAGCCCCCAGTTCCATCGGTTTGCTAACGTCCCTCCCGGCATTGAAAAACCGGAAGTCCGCAACGGTCTGCAGCACGTCTCGAGTGAATTGATGTCTCGGGCGGAGATCGGGCGTTTCCGGTTTCGGGACCCGGGGTGACGGACGATGAACGTCGGATTTGTTGTCAAGATCGCTTCAACGCTGGCGGCGATCCTTTTTGTCGGTCTCGGCGTCACCGGGATCCTCAGCCTGCACACTTTTGAACGCACGCTCGGAGAATTTCTCTCGACACGGTTCGAGTTCGTGGTCAACGACATTCGCCAACGCATCGAAACCCAGCTCGACCTCGGTCTCGAGTTGTCGAGTATCGAGAATATTCCGGAATCAATGGGTGCCTATGTAAAGGGTGACCCTCAGATCTTTACCATTGAAGTCTTTGATGAGACCGGGACGGTCATTCACAGCACGGACACGAGCTTCGAAGGCGATCTCGTGACCGAAGAGTGGATTCAGGCGTGGCAGGAAACCGGCGACGATGGAGTTTGGACGTTGCTCGAGCGGGATGCGGGTGTCGTCGGGGTCGCGCTTCGCAACAGCTTCAACCAGAATGTCGGATCGGTTGCGCTTCGATATTCGCGTCAGTTCCTGGATGACAGCGTTTCAAACCGCGCATCGAATCTGATGGCGGTCGGTGCGACCAATGTCATGATCATCATGGCACTCGCCATCTTTGGTTGTTTCGTGATTCTCCGGAGGCCGTTACAGGATCTCGGGAATCTTCGGGTCGCCATTGTCGCCATGACGGAACGGGTAAACAAGGACAAGGACGCCGAAGGACAGGAGATTGCGCAGGTCAAGTCATCCGAGTTCAATTCCTTTGCCGAAGAAGTAACCCGCGCACGCGATGCGCTCGTAAGCGCGCGAGACGAAATCCGTCAGATTGACGAGGACCAGGCGGGCAGGTCGTGACAATGGCGATCGAAAGAACCGAACCGGAAGTACCTGACACGGGTTCCAATTCGGGTGGCCAAACCATGTCCGACGGAATCATCGGACGCCCTGGGGACGTCCTGTACAGGATTGTCGCGCTTTCATCTGTACTCCTGCTCGTCAGCCAGATTGCGTTCGCGTGGTTTTCGCTGAAAGGATTTGAGGAGGTCCTGAAACCCCAGCTTGAACGCAAGGGCGAAGTCGTCGGGCAAGCGGTCAGCGATCTGATCACGTTCGGAGTCGAAGATCTCGAGATTCCCCCTGATCGCCTGGTCGGCGTTGATGCGTATTTCAGCGGCGTCATGAGTGCGAACGCGGAAATCGATTTCATGGCGCTGCTGGACCGCGACGGCAACGCGCTCGTTCTGACGCAAAACAACGACGCCGACGATACCGACAGAAGCCCGGATATGTCGACGAGTGATCAGCTGACGGACGAGCAGATGGAAGAACGGACGGCTTCGGCATTTCCGATCGAGATCGGCGGAGAGGTCGTCACCACACTCCTGGTCGGAATCAGCACCGAATATGTGAGCAACCGGCTCTCGGACATCTACTTTGATGTTATAACCGTTATCATTGTGTCCTGGCTCGTGACCGTCGAATTCATGAAGTTCTTCATGAGCACGAAGATCACGTCGCCACTGAGCAGCATATCGATCGCGATGGCCCGCGGCCGCAAAGGAGTGTTCGCCGACCTCGTCGTTGTGCGTGCGCGTGACGAGGTCGGCAGTGTCATGTCGAGTTTGAATGATCTCCTGCACGCGATGCAACAGCGATATGAAGACTTCAGATTCGAGCTTCGGGAAATCCGCAATGCCCAGCTCGACCTCGGAGTTGCCGAGAGAGTTCAAGGCATCAAGGTCAAGGTCGACAGGGCGTACAGGTTTCTGGGCGGACGGGAAATCAGGCCCAAGAGCAGTACCCAGATTCGGGTCCCCATGTTTCTGCTCATGTTTTCCGAGGAACTGTCCAGGCCGTTTCTTCCGTTGTTCGTCAGTCGGCTTGCCCCCACGGACTCTTCTGTTTCCACGGAGTTCCTGGTTGGGTTTCCCATAACGGTATTCATGCTCGTCGCAGCGGTCTTTACGCCGATCGGAGGAGTACTCTCGGACCGGTTCGGTGCCCGTCGCGTTTTCCTTATGGGCGCCGTCCCCGCCGTCATCGGATATTTCGGTTCGTTCCTGACCGTGGGATATCTGGACTTCATATTCTGGCGCAGCCTTTCCGGAATCGGTTACGGCCTGATTTTCATCGCGGCACAGGCGTGGGTGGCGGAGAACGCGAAAGGTCAGAACACGGCTACCGAGATGTCCGTGTTCGTCGGTGCAGTCTTCGTCGGCATGATTTGTGGTCCTCCGTTTGGAGGAATCATCGCAGGTCGGCTGGGATACGAAACGACCTTTCTGTTTTCGGCCGGATTGGCGCTTGTGTCGGGGCTCATCGTCTATTTTACGCTCGATGACGTCCGCAGGTCGCCGGCAAGGGCTCGTTCCTCGCGGCCGGCCGAATTTGCCGGATGGCGCATGCTCTTTCTCGACATACGGTTTCTCGCCGTCGCGTTCTTTGCCGCGGTACCGGGCAAGTTCATCGCGACGGGCTTTTTCTTTTACCTGCTGCCTCTTCACCTGAATGAAATCGGAAACAGCCAGTCCGTGATAGGCTGGTTGATGATGCTGTACGGACTTTCGACATTTGTCACGTTGCCGTTTGTTTCCTGGATCGCCGACAGGACGGGGAGTTACCGAGCGCTCGTTGCCGCCGGCGTGTTTCTGACCGGGTTAGGGTGCGTTGTAGTTCACCCTGCGTTGGGAATTCCGAATGCGAACGTCGCAGCTGCATGTGCGATCCTGTGTCTCGGTCTTGGTCACTCGTTGTCGTTGACTTCGCAGTTGGCCATTGTGCAGGAATCAGCCATCCGGTTTCAGGGAGCAATCGGAGCTGCATCGGCAATCAGTGCCTATCGCGTGATCGAGAGATTGGGCCTTGTTCTCGGGCCTCTGGTTGCTGCGCCACTGGCAATCGTGTTTGACCTCGATGTTGCGATTGCCTGTATCGGTTTGATTACGCTGGCGTTCGTTCCGCTGTTCCTGATCACGATGTATTTTTCCGGATCCCCTGCAGGCAGATGGTCGACTCCGGTTCGAGGTGGTGTCAAGTGAAACACGAATTCAGAAGCACAATTCCGGCCCTCGCTCCATCTGCTCGCCGGATGATCCGGGCGATGCGCCGCGTCGTCGCGATCTCGGCTGTCGCATTGATCATGCTGTCCTTTGGATTGCAGGTCGCTGACGCGCAGAGTCGGCAGGCGACGCCCGAAGATCCGTACAAGATTATCGGAGTTGTCTGGCGAGGGGAAACCGAGGTCGAGGACGGCTTTCGCGCGCAGTTGACCCAAAGAGGGATCCCTTTTGAGTTCGATGTCAAGAATCTGGACCTTGACCGCGGCAATGCGCCTCCGATCATCGATGAGATCAGGCGGGAACAGCCCGATCTCGTTTATACCTGGGGAACCGGTACGACAACGAGCATCGTGGGAAGGGTCGAGCAGGAGAATCCCGAAGGCTTCGTCAGGGACATCCCCGGAGTCTTCGTGCTTGTCGCCTACCCGATCGAGGCAAACATCGTCGAAAGTTTTGAGCGTCCCGGCCGTATGGTGACGGGTGTATCGTTTCTGGCACCCGTCGATGTGCAACTCGGCGCGATCAAGGCGTTTCACGACTTTCAGGCGCTCGCCGTAATCTATGACGAGTCCGCCGGGAATTCCCGGATCAACGTGGAGCAATTGAGAGTAGCGGTTCCACTGGCAGGGATGAAACTGCTGGAGTATCCGGTCCCTGAAAACGATGAAGGGAGGCCTGACCCGGATGCTCTGCCTGAATTGGTGCGGCGCGCACGCGATGACGGTGCCGATCTCCTGTACATGGGGCCGGATTCGTTCCTGACACGACACAGTGACTCCTATACGTCGAGCGCGATTGACGCGGGCCTGCCGACGTTCGCGTCAACGCAGGCACCGTTGCTGAATTCACGGGCAATGTTTGGCCTGGTTACGGATTACTTTACCTTGGGACGCCTCGCCGCCTTTCAGGCTGAGCAGATCCTGGTCGACGGACGTGATCCGCAGACTCTGCCGGTCGGCCAACTCGCCCGATACAAGCTGTGGATCAACATGGACGTCGTGCACGAAGTGGGCCTCTATCCGCCACTCGAACTGATGGCGATTGCCGATTTCAGGGCCTCCCCCGGGGCAAACTGATCGATCGATGCTTCTTCGTACCCGAATCAGCCTGATTGTTACCCTGGCATTCGTCGCGATATGCGCGGGGTTCGTTGTTGCAGCGATTCAGCGGGAAGAGGTCATCACCCAGCGATTTGCCGGCGAGATCATCAGTGACCGGTCCGTGGTTTGGGATCGGGTTATCGACAAGATCGTTCAGCGCATGGAAGTCAATGCCGACCTGATTTCCGAGAACGAGGCCCTGGTCTCGTCCGTCCGCCTGTCTGATGGCGAGTCCATTCGCCGCTTGGCAGATGATGTGCACGAACAGCTGTCGCGCGCGGGAATCGCTGGCAGGGTCGATCTCATCGCGAACGATGGTTCCCTGGTCTATTCGTCATCTTCCGCGCTCTTTCCCACCGCGTCGGTCTCGGAAGAGAATGTCGCAAGGTCACTCGCAGATGGCGAGATCATCAGCGGCCTCAGCAACGACCAGCAACGCAACATTGTTGTCGCCGTCGTCGTTCCGCTCCATGACAATCAGGGAATCGCGGGTCTCGGTGTCCTTGCAACGGGCATACACGAGGCAATTTCCGAAATGGAAACGGTGACCCGGTCGACCGTGTTGCTCGTCAACAGGCGCGGGCGCCTGCTCGCGGGCGAGGCCGTCGACCTGTGGCGTTTCATTCGGTCCTACGTTGACCTGCTGCAATTGAACAGCCTGCAGACGCTTGCCGTCGATGACAAGGTATATTCGGCTATCCTGGTTCCGGAAGAGTCCGAACTTGGTACATTGCGCGCCAACCTCGTCAGCGTGCGTGACGTCACCGATGTCGCCGCTCAACAACGCAGGTTGCGGGACTTGATGATTTGGGGGACCGCGATCGCGCTGGCCGTGGGTCTGCTTCTCCTGAATCTGTACATGTCCTGGGTGTTTGCGCCTCTTGCTGCCGGCATCGACATGCTGAATGCCCTGTCGCGCGGCAACCTGGGTGTCCGTCTCGAGTCCGGTGGCGACGGTGATGAAGTTGGCCGGATCGCCAATGCCCTCAATATATTCAGGTCCAGGATGGTTGCGATGGACCGCCTGAGGCAATCCCGCGAACGCCAGCGGGCACGCCAGGAACGTTTTATCAGACGAGAGATGACGAGCCTCGCCGATACGCTGGATGATGAAGAACGTGGCGCGGTACTGGAGGAACTCCACAACGTCGAAGCAATGGTTCAAGCGCGAACGGACACGGCCGGGAACTCATTTTCTCAGGCCGCCCAGAGCCTGGACAGATTTGACGAGGAGGGTGAACAGGATCTCGAGGAGGGAACCAAAAAGCTGCTCAGGGATGCGGAGCCTGATGGTCTGGCCATGATGGCTATCGCGTTCCAGAAAATGTCTGATCGCGTTCAGGATCAGAATCAACGACTTCGTGACGCCCTTGCAACCAAGAACCAGCTGATAGCAATTCAGAAAGAGCTGGATATTGCCGCAAAGGTACAGTTGTCCTTGATGCCTGACCCCTTGCCGACAAGTTCGGTTTTCAGCATCAGCGGAACGATGAAGCCTGCGAAGGAAGTCGGAGGGGACTTCTTCGATTATTTCCGTATCGACGACAGCAAGGTAGGCATTGTGATCGCCGACGTTTCCGGCAAGGGCGTGCCGGCCGCCCTGTTCATGGTGATGGCGCGCACTGTCTTGAGGGCGACCATTCGAAGAAACCAGGACTCGCCTGGCGAAGTGTTGAGACGCGTGAATGACTTCCTGGAGCGCAACAATGCGGAACAGATGTTCGTCACCGTTTTCTTTGGCGTTCTTTACGAGTCAACAGGGCGATTTACCTTTGCAAACGGTGGTCACAATGCGCCCATCCTG
Source organism: Paracoccaceae bacterium (assembly GCA_965242975.1). GTDB lineage: Bacteria > Pseudomonadota > Alphaproteobacteria > Rhodobacterales > Rhodobacteraceae > JAPPHA01. The sequence goes on from CBDETS010000007.1 coordinate 654,608, forward strand.
GTTCGTGAAGGGGGGGCTATCCCCCTCCAGTTGACCGGTGGCGTCATTCTCGGAATGATCGATTCGCTCGACTATGATGAGTCCCATGTCGACCTGCACCCTGGCGACCGCCTGGTGTTTGTTACCGATGGTCTTTCCGAGGCATTCAACAAGGAATCTGAAGCTTACGGAGATGAACGGCTAATGGCCGCCGCCGCGGAAGCGACGGCCCATCCCATGCAAGGTCCTGACGAGAACATAGCGGAAATCGTTCGAAGTGTTGAGAGCTTCGTGGGTGATGCGCCGCAGTTTGATGACATCACCTGTGTCGTATTGCATTACAAGAATCGGGGCGCTGGAGACGTCGGCGACAGTTCCGGGGAATTGATTCTGGAACCGGCCAGTCGGACGGAGCCGGAGTCAGTCCTGACGGATTCGGGTTCTGTCCTGACGGTTACGATTGACGACAAACTCGAAGAACTCGCGAGACTGGCAGACATCATCGATGCGCGTGGTGAAGAGCGTGGCTGGCCCCCTGGCTGGGCAATGAATCTGAATGTCTGCCTGGACGAGCTGATCACAAACGTGATCAGCTACGGTTATCAGAACCGGCCGGCGGACCAGGACGCGGGGACAAACGAAATCCTCATCGTCGTGACGGAGGCAGATGATGATCTCATCGTTGAGATGGAGGACCATGGATCTCCTTACAATCCGTTTGTCGAAGCCCCCGAACCCGACGTTGACGCCAGTGTGAAGGATCGCAAGATCGGGGGACTCGGTGTCTATATTGTCAAACAACTGACCGACGAAGCGAGCTGGGAACGGCGTGGCAACGTCAACCACATAAGGCTGGTCAAGCACGGGCTGAAAAGACCAGGGAAATGAGATAGAGTTGGGCACAGACGCCTTCGGAAGCCGCCAATGCTCTGGCGAACGGGGGACAGCTTCTGCCGTGAGAGTTGAAGATGCGGTCCGGGGTTGGTTCGAGAATCTGCATCCGCTCAAGGTTGGTGAACTTGACTGGTGCCAGTACCAGGAGATCATCCACGCAATTGCGGAAGCGCTGGGGCCGACGCCCGTCAATGAGTGTTTTCGCTATGAACATCCGGTTGCTCTGCAGGATCCTGAAATGGGAACGGGCAAGCGATACCCGGTCAACCTTGCGGTCTTTGACTGGAAGGGGGATGGCCGGGCCGTGGTCGCCATCGGAGGACTGACCAATGTATCGCAGCGGTTTGACTTCCTTGCGCTCGACTCGCTTCCCGGCCTGAGGCTAATTGGCCTGGACTTCGCGGGCCGCGGCCTGAGCGGATGGATGGCCGAAATATCGGACTATTCCATCGAAACATATACGGAGCAGTTGCGGCAGTTCCTCGTCAGCCTGGATCTTGACGATGTCACGGTACTCGGATCGTCGCTCGGAGGCGCCGCCGCGATCACCCTTGCGAGCAGGCATCCCGAGTTGATATCGAGACTGGTCCTCAATGACTCCGGCCCGTGGATTCCGGCGGCCCGGCGAACGCGCCGTGCGCGAGCGGTTGCGCGCCACTACGTGTTCCGAAGTCCTGCCGAAATGATTCGGCGAATGGGCGCGGCGACGAGGTATTCAGGCATGGCACCGGATTCCGTGCGCCTCCATGTTGCCCATCACAAGACGCGTTGGTCGGAAGCGGACGGGGGGCGGGTCTATCGGCATGATCTTCGTTCGCTACTCTCCTATCGCTACGATGCTGCCAACAGCCTTGATCTCTGGGGGGAGTGGCAACAGGTTGCATGCCCCGTACTCCTGGTTCACGGGACTCTCAGTGATGCAACCGATGACGCCACGGTTGACCGGATGCGGGAACATCCCGGGCTTTCGGTAATCCAGGTCAGGGAGACCGGCCATACGCCGTTACTTTGTGATCCGAAGCTGGCTCGGCTGATCACTGACTGGATCCGCTCCGGCGGTCAGGTTTACGACAAAGACCTGGATTTTCAACCATTCCACTGGCGTGGAGGAGTGTTCGGTGGAGAATCCGTCTGAGGCCCTTCAATTCGGTTTTTATTTCGTGAGGCACGGGCAAACCCATGCCAACAGGCTTGGTATACGTGCGGGAAGCGACTCCGACTCACCGCTGACGGATATCGGACGGTGCCAGGCGCACCGTACCGCATACCGGTTGCTGCACGGAGACTTGCCACTGCCGGGCGTGATCTACACGGCCGGCAATCGACGTACTCTGAATACCGCCCGGATCATAAGCCGCCATCTCGGGCTCAAGACATTCGTGCGCGCCGGGTTGCGGGAACGTCGGCTTGGGACATTGAATTCCCGTTTGGTTGTCTTGACGGAAGCCTTTCTTGCCCGCGGCGGAACTCCATACGGCGGTGAGTCGAACCGGGAGTTCGGAAACCGTGTACTTGAGGCAATTGCTCTTGTTGCAGAGTTCGGCCATCTCCGACCTCTCATTGTCTCCAGCCGGGGTGTAGCCAGGATCCTCTTCAGCCGAATTGGATGCCGACCCGGCGAGGTCACGAACGGGCGTCTTTTCTTCGTGGGGCTGTCGCCGGACGATCCGTGCCGGGTCAAGTCGGTCCAGGACGTCATGGGCAAGTTGCCTTGGCGGATCGGAAGTGCCGAAGGGTGCCGACTCTGCCGCCGCCACAGCCACCATGTAGCCGGCTGAATCGCGGTGTGCAGATTTGGCACGGGCAGCCAGGCCGCCTGTTTACCGGTCAACGCACGGGCGATGCATCAGGCCGGGAAATCTGAGTTCATCGTTCAGACTTCGGTTCCGTTCACGGCGTCCTTTTCGATGTGACGCCATTGTGGTAGCGCACGGCGCGAAGATGTAACGTCTTGACGACGTCAGTGACCGAACTGGAGGAAAGAGCACCATGGTTGTCGAACGGACCTTGTCGATCATCAAGCCCGACGCGACGGGGCGAAACCTCACGGGAAAGATCTGTGCGATGCTGGAAGAGGCGGGTCTCAGAATCATCGCGCAAAAGCGACTCGTGATGACGCGCGACCAGGCTGGCGCATTCTACGCCGTACATGCTCAACGGCCGTTTTACGATGAGTTATGCCGCTTCATGGCGTCGGGACCGATCGTTGTCCAGGTTCTCGAAGGTCCGGATGCGGTATCGCGAAACCGGGAGGTCATGGGGGCAACAAACCCGGCCGATGCCGACGATGGGACCATTCGAAAGTCATTTGCCCTGTCTCTGGGCGAGAATTCGGTTCATGGTTCGGACAGTCCTGAAACCGCGGCAGAAGAAATTCGCTTTTTCTTTTCAGACCTGGAAATCGTAAGGTAAATGCGCTTTGCGGGATCGTTTCGCGGCATTCAGACGGTCAACGGGCCGCGGAGGATTCGGGATCAAAAGACGTTTTCTTCTGCACGCACATGAATACTGGACCATGTGCGCGAGACCTTTCGGGAAGACGGGGCGTGTTCAGGATCCCGAGGCCAGTCACCGGCTTCCCGCCAAAGGGAGAATTGATGCCTAACTCCCTCGGTATCGCCATTCCCCTGCCGCAGTCGGGTTGATCCACTCTCCGGGAACGCTCGGACACACAATCCCGACCCGCAGACAAGCGGCAACCCAACACGGAAACAGGAGATGGATGTGCGACGATCAGAAATGACAGAGAGAACCGGGTGGCGTCGACGAAACGGCGGCGTTACATGACCGAATTCAGTTTCAGCCGGTCTGTTGTTGTACAGACTGTCCCCAGATCACTGCCAGGTGCGTGTTTTCCGGCTTGCCGCCACCGGCGTCCGCGGTGTGCAAGGCTTCCCGGTCCGCTGACCGCTGGTGCCAAGGTTCGTGTCGAATGACGATGCGCCGCGTAAATCCGGCCGTGGTGGTCTTTGCCTTTCTTCTGTGGGTTTCGGGTTCCGTTGCGGGTGCGAGCCCGGTCCCGGAGGTGACGAGAACCGAAACCTCCGAGCCGACGCGTATCCTCTTTGTCGGCAACAGCTACCTCTATTACAACAACAGCCTGCACGATCACCTCAAGCGTATGGCGGCGGCGGCAGGGATCCATGCCTCCGGCGACCTGGAATTCAAGTCGGTGACGATCAACGGTGGTGCTCTTCTCGATCACGACATCCCGGATTACCTGGAGCCGGGAAAGTTCCGGCTGGAGCGGCCGTTCCAGGTGGTGGTGTTGCAGGGCCACAGCACGGCTGCCCTCCGTGCCGGGAATCGGGTCCGGTTCGCGGAGACGGTCACCCGGTTTTCGATGGAGATCGCTGCGGCGGGCGGCGAGACCGCACTCTACATGACCCCTGCCTATGTCCCGGTCCACGAGATGTACCGGGATGACATGATCCGGGACATCGAGGATCTTTACGTGACGGTGGGAAACGAGGTCGGCGCCCTGGTGATCCCGGTGGGGCTGGCATTCGAAGAAGCCTACCGCCGTCGCCCGGACCTGCAGTTGCACGTGCCCTACGACGGCACGCATCCGAGCCTGGCGGGCACGTACCTGGCGGCGGCGACGGTATTCGCGTCCCTGTACGGACGGTCTCCGGTGGGCGTTCACTACGATTACTTCGGCCGGATCGACGGATCCACGGTGCGTTTTCTCCAGGAGGTCGCCGACCACACGGTGCGTACGTTTTACGGGCGCAATTGAACCTGTCCCGGGCCGGGGGCAAGGCACTGCCTGCCCGATCACACACGAGTTGCCGGTGAGCGCGGCGCGCGGCGTGCCAGGCTCGTCAGGCAGTACGCTGCGGCTTGGAACTTCTGGATCGGATGAGGCTGGGCTGCATCCGGAACTCACGCGGAAAAGGCCTGTCGCTGTCAGGTCAGTCGGCGATATCGGCAAACAGCTCCTGGTACGAACCTGTCGTGCAACGTGTTGACGACAGGGCGAACGCGGTTCTCTTGAAACGCCGGATTCGGTTGCAGGAATCGCTGCCCGAACGGTTTCCGGGTTCACCCTGCCTTCATTCAACTGCGCCGAGCTCATCGAGAGCGGTTCCGATCCTGGCTCGTGCAAGAGTGCTCGATTCGGAGTCCGACGAATCCCGAAATTTCGCCATGGACTCGAAATGTTTCCTCAGCACTACCTTTTCTTCGGGCAAACAGTCTGTCCAGTGCCGCCCCTGTAGTCCAAGAACCAGCGCGTAGTATCCAATGAAATGTGGCCTGATACCTGCCGCAAGAAGGCGCTGGTACGCCCGGTCGGCACCGAGCGATCTGATCTCTTCGGCCGATGTAATGCCTGCCTTGGCGAACTGCCTGGCTGAGACAGGTCCCAGATTGCGAATCGAAGATACCGGTGTTTTCGACGTCATGGATTCCGTTGCGAGACCCGAATGAACTTCTTCAGGACGGTCGGATAAAGACGGTGTTCAGCCTTTGCAACTCTCGCTGCCAGGCTGTCGGGGGTGTCTCCCGGCAGGATCGGGACCACGGCTTGATCGACAACGGGGCCGGAATCCAGTTCAACCGTCACCAGATGGACAGTGCACCCGGCCTGGTCCCTGCCGTCGAGGATCGCGCGGCGATGGGTATCCAGACCCTTGTAGTCGGGAAGCAGCGAGGGATGGATGTTCAGGACGCGGTTTTCCCAGTTCCTGACAAAATCCTCACCCAGAATGCGCATGAAGCCGGCAAGACAAATGACGTCGACTCTGGCTTCGACGAGGGCCTCGTTGATCTTCCTGTCGAACGAACGCCTGTCGTGCCGGTAGCCGCGGTGATCAACGACGCGCGTGGGAACTCTCTCTCGGCGCGCCTTCTTCAATGCCGTCGCTTCGGGGTTGTTCGACAGGACAAGAACGGGTTCGGCGCCGAAGTCCGGATCCTTCATCGCGTCGATCAGGGCTTCCATATTGGTCCCCGTTCCCGACACCAGGATCGCAACCCTGCAGGTCAAGACAGGGACCCGGAATAGTCGGTCTCGCCGCCCGGCCGGACTGTCCCGATCGGTATCGCCTCGGTCCCCGATTCTTCCACCGCGGCCTGAACATCCCGCCATGATTCCGCGGAGGCAACTGCCACCATCCCGATTCCGCAGTTGAACACGCGGAGCATTTCAGAGGCGCCAAGTTCAGATCTCTGTGCAATCCACTCGAAAATTTTGGGACAATCCCATGAATCCAAATCTATTTTTGCGCTCAGACCTTGCGGAAGAACGCGCATGACGTTTTCCGCCAGCCCCCCACCGGTGATGTGCGCGAGTGCCTTGAGATCGCCGGTCGAGGCCGCTGCACCTGCAGCGTCGACATAGATTCGGGTCGGCTCCAGGACCGTTTCGTGCAACCGGGCTTTTGCGCTGTGCGAAGTGCCGGTGTGAAATGGAGGGGGGTCGAACCAGGACACCCCGGAGTCCTTGACGACCTTTCGAACGAGGGAAAAGCCGTTTGAGTGCAGGCCGCTCGACGGAAATCCAAGAAGTACGTCGCCGTCGCGAACGTCGCGCGGCAGAATGTGATCTCTTTCGGCAGCGCCAAGCGCGAAACCGGCCAGATCGAAGTCTCCGGTTCGATACAGGCCGGGCATTTCGGCGGTTTCTCCTCCGATGAGTGCACACCCCGAGGCCCGGCAAGCCTTCGCGATTCCCGTGACAATTCCGGCAGCGAGATCCGGTTCGATCTTGCCCATGGCAAGGTAGTCGAGAAAGAACAGGGGGGTCGCACCATGGCATATCAGGTCGTTGACGCACATCGCGACAAGATCGACTCCGATACCGGCGACGTCGTCGGACTCGATGGCGACGCGCAGCTTGGTGCCAACGCCGTCGGTTGCAGAAACCAGGATCGGATCTGCAAAGCCTGCCTCTTTGAGGTCGAAGAGCCCGGCGAATCCGCCGATCTCGGAAACCATTCCGGGCCTTCGCGTTTCCGCCGCCAGGGGTCGAATGCGGTCGACCAAGGCGTTCCCGGTCTCGACATCGACTCCTGCGTCCTTGTAGGTCAGTGGCATGATGGATCTCCGGGTAATGCGGCTGTTGCGGGTTCCGTCTTCTACCGAAAAAGAATTCGCTTGAGAATTGGAGACCCGGGCAGCGAACGATCCCGGTCGTCCGCTGTGCCTGCCGTATGGGTTTGTCGCGCAGGGCAGGGCATGCCAATGGTTGGTGCGTCCCGGTTGACATCTCCGGTTGATGTAACGGTGGGCTGCGTGCGCCGAGCCCGAGGACATTGACCCCGAAAGCCGCGTGGCATAGTCATGCGCAACGGTGGGCCTGTAGCTCAATTGGTCAGAGCGGAGCGCTCATAACGCTTAGGTTGGGGGTTCGAGTCCCTCCGGGCCTACCATGAATTTACCGCCGTTCGCCGCGTCAGGATCGCGATGCCTTGCCTCAAGGACTTCGGGTTCGCCCGACGTACGCGGAAGAATTATTTCAGCCTTCAATCCACCAAGGTCTTTGCTGCTGTCAAGCAGAACGGTTCCACCATGAGCTTCAGCAATGTCCTTTGCAATCGTAAGTCCAAGCCCGACGTTTGTTCCGGAAGCCTCGCCCTCGGCCGAATCCAACCGCAGGAATGCAACAAAGACCGAGCGTTTCTGCTCTGCCGGGATTCCCGGCCCGTCGTCTTCAACGATGAACCGGACCCGGTTCCCGGTCAAGGCAACCGTGAGATATGTCGAATCGCCGAAGCGGCATGCATTCGACAGGAGGTTATCGACTGCCCTCGTCAGCGCCGTTTTTCGACCGAGGAAGTTTCCCTTGTCGCTTCGGCCGGCGGGGAGGATCAGTTTAATCCTGTCTCCCGAACGTTGGCGGTTTCTGACAATGCTTTTCGCCAACTCGGTGGCGGATATCATCGTGACCTTCTCGTCGGCGATATCGCTCGAAAACGCCAGGAACTCGTCGATAATATGTTCCATTTCATCGACGTCGCGATAGACCTGCCTGACCTCTTCGCCGTCAGGCAGGAACGACAGTGAGAGCCTCATGCGCGTCAGGGGTGTTCTCAGGTCATGACTGACTTTCGACAGGATCAGGGTCCTTTGCTTGACGTGGCTGGCGATACGATCCCGCATGGTCAGGAATGCGTTTCCGGCGCTTCGGACTTCGAGTGCTCCTCTCGGTACAAACTTGACGCTCTGGCCCATCCCGAACGCCTCGGCCGCGCTTGCAAGCTCAGAAATCGGAAGGATCTGGTTTCGCAGGAAGACGATTGCGATCGCAGTCGACAACACTGCGGCCAGAACCATCGCAACGAGCAACTGGTGCGGGTTCCGTGCTGAAACCAGTTGCCGCAAGAAAACGATTTCGAAGGGTCCGGCCAGAGTATTCACGCACAGGACGACCTGCTTTTTGTTGCTCTGGAGATCTACCGACCGAGCTTCGGGAATTTCCTGTCTCAGGACGTTGATCACGTGAAATCCGGTCAGGTCTGTCGCACCCCTCAGGTCAATATCAGGGCATCCACCGCCCGGTGCTGCCCGGACCGTGGAAATGTCGAATCGCCGCGTCAATTCTTCCAGGGACCCGATCGCGTGACTGTCATGACCTGACAGTTCGATTTGTGAAACAACGTAACGGATGTCGGTGGCGAACGAGGTCGTCAACTGAATGGTCACGTCGTGAAAGAGTCGATCGACAAAATACGCACCGACCACGATCTGGACAAAAACGATGGGTGTCATCAGAATCATGATGGATCGCCCGAAGAGGCTCCGTGGGGTTATTACCCTGATTCTGAGGCTAAACATGACAGGAATGGGATATGGACTGGAGACACTGCGCGCAAGTCCGCCCGAGCAATCGCGCACCGTGCCAACCGGCACGTTCTCCATTCGGTCACGCCGAACGTGACGGACCACGGGATCCCGAGACCCGGAATCCTGGCCCGCCATGGTTGCTTGCACATGGTTCGAGAGAGTGGCGAAACGGGCGTGCTCGGCGTAGCGCGTCCTTCTGATTGAGGCGAACCGAAACTAAAGCGAATTGGCATCGCAGGCCCATGAACACGCAGAATCCGTTCACAAAAGGACACAAGGTTCAGGTTGGCATCGCCCTGGAAATCGTGCCCGGCCTCAGGGTCGTGACGGCGCCAAATCCGGGACCAATGACGTTTACAGGTACGCAAACGTATCTTCTTGGCGAAAAAGGGGTGGCGATCATTGATCCTGGCCCGGATGACGACGCTCATTTCCGGGCCTTGCTCGATGCGACGACCAATGCATGCGTCACGCATATTCTAGTCACGCATGCTCACGTGGACCATTCGCCGCTCGCCAGACGTCTCTCGCGGCATCTCGATGTCCCTGTCTTCGGATTCAAGAAGCCGCCGCCGGCGCGCGCGCACGGGCGGCGGTTCGACACGATGCTCCGGAAGATGAAGGGAGGCGAGGGCATCGATCACGACCATCATGTCGATGTCGACCTCCACGATGGAACCGTCGTGGAGGGCAGGGAGTGGGAACTCGAGGCACTTCACACTCCCGGTCATCTTGGCGATCACCTGTGCCTGGCATGGCGGAATTCCGGGTTTGTGTTCACGGGCGACCACATCATGTCCTGGGCGACGACAATGGTTTCACCACCTGACGGGGACATGCGCGCATTCGTGAATTCGCTCAAGCGGATGGCGAATCGGGTGGACGACAGGACCTATTTTCCGGGACACGGCGGCCCGGTGGAGGATCCCCAAGCCATGATCGACTGGCAGGTCCGGCACCGCCTTACCAGAGAAAACCAGATTCAGGACTGCTTGTCGAAGGAACAACTCACGCCGAAGGATCTTGTGAAACGCATATATGCGGGCATTGACCGAAGGCTTGTTCCCGCCGCGGAGCGAAATGTACTGGCCCACCTGATCGACCTCGCAGACCGCGGACTGGTCGAAGCGCGGTCCCCGCAGGACCCGTTGGGTAGATACAGACGAATCTGACGCGGCAGCGCACAGCCAATTCGTTTCTGGCCCCGGTCAATTCGGGCTCACAGGAGTGCGACTCCGCACGGCATTCACATGTTTACCACCTGCGCCTGGCCGGAGAACCACTTCATTGTCCCTGTCTCTGCCCATGGAAATGCGCCTGGCTTTGACCTGAACCTTACGTATTCACCGTGCGTCCGCCCGGCTACCGGACAAATCCTGTGGACTGGACTCCTGCAGCCTGTTATACGGCGCGCGCTTCTCGAATTTGAGGTTCTGTTCCGGCGTAGCTCAGCGGTAGAGCAGTTGACTGTTAATCAATTGGTCGTAGGTTCGATCCCTACCGCCGGAGCCAACAAAATCAAGGCATTGATGTGAAATCGTTGAGGCCTTTGCCGTCCCCGGCCTCATGTGTCTCGCCATTTACCACGCTTTATCGGAACCCCGAATTCAGAGACTGGCGGTAGCAGTTCAATTGCACGTACGCATGTCGCACGTCCGGGATGGACCGGATGACGGTTCGGCGAAAACAACCGGTCAGGTTGCTCCGGCACGCGATCGGGACGGGCACCGGGGTAGACTGGGTGTGCGTCTTGGCACCGCATGAGTGGCCCATGCGGAAGACCGGAAACGTGAACGACGCCAGACGCCCGTGACTTCCGCCCTCCAATCTCGGGCCGGGCTGCCGTCCATGACTGTTTCCGTCGAGGTGAACATCGGATTCGGTATTGCCATGACCCCGCTGGTCCCCGGACGAACTGCGGCGATTCGCCCTGAGTCAGCCATGGTCGGTATGTACAGCCATCGGATTTTTGCATTCTTGAAAGCCGGACAAGTCGTGCCGCACCGTCCGCGAGAAACTCACCTGCATCGATCTCCTGCATACCCTACTTTTTCTGGTGTGCGCCCCAGGGCCCGTGATGGGCACCTTCGACATCGATCCGTTCGAAGGAATGAGCCCCGAAAAAGTCGCGTTGGGCCTGGATCATGTTTGCGGTTGTCCGCCCCGTGCGCATCGTGTCGAAATAGCCAAGTGCAGCGGACATCGCAGGAACCGGAAGGCCATGGGCAACCGAAACCGCCACGACGTTGCGCAGCGCGGCCTGGTTGAAACGCAACAGTTCGGCAAAGTACGGGGCAAACATCAGGTTGCGGCCGGGGTCCTCACCGAGCGCGGAAGCCATGTCATTGAGCATCGAGGACCGAATGATGCAGCCTTCGCGCCAGGTCTTGGCAATCGCGGACATTGGCAATTCCCAGCCATGAGTCCTTCCCACGCGCGCCAGCAGTGCAAAGCCTTGGGCGTAACACATGATCTTTCCGACGATCAGCGCTGCCTCCAGATCGTCGAGGGCCAACGATTCGCCGTCCAGCCTCTGTGGTGCCATGCCGAAAAGTTTTTCACCGGCGCGGCGCGTTGCCACCTCTGCCGACATGTTGCGGGCGGCAACGGCGGCCTCGATCACGGGCACCGGTGCGCCGGCTTGCTGGCTCTCGATTACCGTCCAGCGGCCTGTACCTTTCTGGCCGGCGCGGTCCAGTATGATGTCGAGCACCGGCGACCCCGTTGCCGGATCGGTCGCATTCGAGACCTCTGCGGAAATTTCGGTAAGGTAGGACTTCAGGATCCCCCGGTTCCAGCGCCCGAAAACCGCGCCGCATTCCGGAGCCGCCATTCCCATTCCATCGCGCATCACGCCGTAAGCTTCGGCGATCAGTTGCATGTCGGCATATTCGATTCCGTTATGCACGGTCTTGACAAGATGCCCGGCGCCTCCGGGGCCCATCCACGTTGCGCAGGGCTTGCCATCGTACCTGGCGGCGACAGCGTCCAAGATGTGCGCCACCCTGTCCCAACTCGCCCGACCGCCGCCGCCCATGATCGAGGGTCCGTACCGTGCGCCCTCCTCACCGCCTGAGACCCCGATCCCGAGATAGGGCACGCCGGCGACGTCGGCTTCGGCGGTGCGGCGGTTTGTATCGTGGAAGTTGGCATTGCCCGCATCGATTATCAGGTCGTCTGAACCCAGCAGCGGGCGAAGTGCCGCGATCTGTGCATCCACGGCCTCGCCCGCGGGCACCATCAGGATGATTGCGCGCGGCGCAGCGATCGAGAGGACGAACTCTTCCAGCGATCGAGTCGGAGTGATCTGTTCCGCCAGCGGCCCGGCTTCCTTCATGAAGCCGCCGATCCGTGCGACGGTACGGTTGAAAACCGAGATCGAAAATCCCTTTTCAGCGATGTTGAGCGATAGCATCGCCCCCATTGTGCCTAGGCCGATCAACCCGATTTCCGACTTGCTCATGGGTGCTGTATCCCCCTTCGGTTCAAGGTAACGCGATAGATCGATGTGGTCGCCGTTATGTAAAGATGGTGTTTTGCACGTCCACCGAAACAAACGTTTGAAACCAGTTCCGGCACCAGGATCTTGCCCAGAAGATTGCCGGCCGGGGATATGCAGTGGACGCCATCGGCGGCGGACGACCAGATGTTTCCGTCGGTATCGACACGTAGGCCATCAGAACAGCCCGGTTTGATCACGTGAAATACGTCGCCTCCGGTCAACCTGTTTTCGGGGCCAACGTCAAAGGCCCGGATGTGCTGCGGATCGTCGCCGAACAAACGCCCGGTATCGGCCATGTAGAGCCGCGACTCGTCAGGCGAAAACGCCAATCCGTTCGGGCATTTGGCATCCGTCACCATTGCGTCCATGCGTCCCGTGGCCGGGTCGACCCGGTACAGGTTGCATGGCAGTTCCTGCTCTGCGGCGTAGCCCTCATAATTCGTCATGATTCCGTAGTGGGGGTCCGAGAACCAGATCGTGCCATCGGATTTGACGACAACATCGTTAGGTGAATTGAGCCTCTTGCCCTCGAAACTGTCCGCGATCACGGTGACCTGTCCGTCATGCTCGGTGCGTGTCACTCGCCGGGTGCCATGCTCGCACGTGACAAGGCGGCCCTCGCGGTCACGGGTGTGGCCGTTGCTGTAGTTCGAGGGCTGCCGAAAGATGGTGACCCCGCTGCCGGGCATCCAACGCAAGATTCGATCGTTCGGGATGTCGGAGAAAAGTAGACAGCCGGCATCGCCGAACCAGACCGGCCCCTCGACCCAGTCAAACCCGGTCGCGAGCAGTTTGACCGGAGCGTTGCCCAGAACGTAGCCGTCGAAGACCGGATCACAGGATTCAAAGAAGGACATTCGGTGGCTCCCGGTTCTTTTCAGACGTGGTTGGTATCGATACCATTTCGAGGCGTCAATGAATTGGCAAGCTAGCAGAGGTGTCCGCTCAATGGAATTCACCGCTTGCACATTGCACATGTGTTCTGACCCTTCGCGCCACGGTGGAAACGGCCGAAGCGGTCCGCGGCCCGTGACATGCGGTATGGGCTGGTCACATTCACCTGTTCGCGGCACGGTCGGGGCTCGGCGGAATCCCTGGTAACCACCGGCGCAGACAATTACCGGAACATGCGGTCTGCCTCTCACGCCACCCGGGTCTATGCTCTTGCACCGACTTCTGCGTCCTGGCCGTGGTTGTACGCGTTCCCCGCTGGCAACCGCGGCTATCCGGACGGAGTGGCACGATCATCGGAGGTTCCCGACACCACGAACTCGTGGCCTGTTGGCTCCCGGACAACACGAAGGAAGTTGGGTTGCACATGCAACCGGATGCACGGCCAGTCCGGACGGCGACGGTAGGGGCCGTGAGATCCGGTCGCCGGAGCGAGGGAGGGAGGTGATTCGCGAACCGGCACTGGAAAGTGTCCGGCTACCGTGGCGATGCTGGTGGTTCACTCAGGCACGGGCGGAGGACAACCGGTTTGAGCCTGCCATTGCGGCCAGGGCATCTGGATTTCGAGGCAGGAGGCGATTCTCAGCACGGTCGGATCGTCGAACCGTCGTCCAATGATCTGCACCGAAGTCGGCAAGTCGTCGCCCAGCGACCAGTTCGGTACTGAGATCGCGGGGCAGACGGCGACGTTGTTGAACACGGAAGTCAACTCCAGGCTATCCAGCCGGCCGTTTTCGTCAGGAGTTGCAAGTTCAAAGGATTTTTCCGATGCCAAGGGTGCCGTCTTTGCCGTTGTTGGACAGATCAGGGCATCGAAGGTGCTGAAAATGCGGACCATGTCGTGCCATTGCCGGGTTCGGACAATCGCGCCACGTTCGATCGTCACGGCGTCCAGGCCGATTCCGTGTTCAAGCGTCAAGACCAGGTCGGGGTCCAGCAAGTCGCGGTCATCGTCCAACAGGTGCCCGTATTGCGTGGCAAGAAACACGCACCAGTAGTCGAACCAATCGGTGGCATAGCTCGCGGGCCAATCGAGGTCGATCCAGTCGACGGCGGCACCGGCGTCACGGAGCGCTGCGACGCTTCTTTCCAGGTTTCGGACAATGCGCGCATCAACTTCGTAGAATCCCAGATCAGGACTGGCGGCGATCCGAAGTCCCCTGACGTCGGAATGCAGCGATTCGGGAACAGGCAACGGGTTGAGTTGGCTCTGAATGTCTCGTTCATCGGGACCCTCGGTGGCCCTCAAAAACAACGCGACGTCCTCTACGGTGCGGGCCAGCGGGCCGAAATGTGAGATGTGGTCGAACACCGTTTCGGTGATTTCCATGGGTATGCGACCCTTGCTGGGTTTCATGCCGACGCAGCCCGAAAAGGCCGCCGGGATGCGCACCGATCCACCCATATCTGACCCTTCGGCAAGCGGAACCGCACCGGTCACGACCGACACGGCAGCGCCTCCGGACGACCCTCCCGGAGTGAGTTCAGGATTCCATGGGTTGCGCGTGACCCCCCAAAGAGGGCTTTGGGTAAAACTGGAATAGGCGAATTCAGGCGTCGTGGTCTTGGCTACGACGATGGCACCGGCGGATTTGAGGCGTTGAACGATGACTGCGTCACGGGTGCCGCAATGATCCTTGAAGGCCATCGAGCCCTGGGTTGTCAGTTGCCCTTTCGTCGGCGTGAAATCCTTGATCGACACGGGGACACCACACAGGGGCCCTGCCACGTCGCTGCCAGCGAAAACCACATCGGCACGGCATGCGGCATCCAGGCTTTGCTCGGCGAAAATCGCGGTAAATGCGTTGAACCGGTTCTGTACATGTTCGATCCGCTCCAGGGAGGCGCGAACCACCTCCTCGACCGAAAAACGCCGTTCCCTGAACCCGGTCGCAAGCTCGGACGCGGAAAAATCCGTCAAAATCTGTTCGGGTCTGCCCAAGACGTCGCCAATCATCTCTATCGGGGGCTTTTCCCGATAGCTTGCTTTATCGCCCAGGGAAAGAGTCTCGGCCGGACCGGGCCGGATCTCGTGAGGGTTGCTTGGATTCTGGTCGAGAGGCAGATGCAACTTCCAGGAAGCCGCTGTGCCTTCGAACCGTGAATCTGCGCCGGCTCCGTCAGCGCCATCCGATCCTGACCAGGCCGGGGAGTCGAAACCTGGAGGTGGTATCCTGCGTCAGCGAAACGGCTTCGCCGATACTCTCGGCAGCGGTGGTTATCGGTGCGGGCGCAGAGTGACTGCCGAAGCGCGGCCGGCGATTGTTCAAAAGGCAATTTGCACCTTCATCGCCTGGTTCCGGTCGGAGGCGAGTTGAAATCCGCGTTCGGCGTTATCAAGGCCAACCGTGTGAGTGATCAGTGGTTTTACGTCGATAAGGCCCTTTCGCATCAGATCGACGCCCGTGAAAAACTCTTCGTGGAAACGGAATGAGCCCCTGAGTTGTATCTCCTTCGCTGTCATGGCCTGGATCGGGATCTCCATGTCGCCGCCGAGCCCGAGCTGCACAACGATCCCGCCAGGGCGGAGCGCGGCGATCCCGCCGACCAGTGCCTGCACCACACCCGTGCACTCGAAGAGCACATCGAAGTACCCCTTGTCCGCTTCGTAGGCGGCCATCCGTTCCGGTGCCTGGCTGACATTCACAGTTTCGTCGGCCCCGTTCCGCGCGGCCATGCGCAGTGCCAGTTTCGAGAGATCAGTCGCCACGATCTCCGCCGCGCCAGATCGCCGGGCCACGAGGACGCACAGGTATCCTATCGGTCCGCATCCTGTGACCAGCACACGCCTGCCCAGGAGATCGCCGGCCCGGCGGGCTGCATGAAGGCAGACGGCCAGTGGCTCGGCCGTCGCGGCCTCGCCCGCGGAAAGACCATCGGCGGGGGCGCACTGGGTGGCGTCTGCGACCAACATCTCCCGGAATGCGCCCTGGATGTGCGGGAACGGCATCGCCGAGCCGTAAAACCGCATGTTGAGGCACTGATTGTACTTCGCTTCCCGGCAAAAGGCGCAACCATGGCAGGGGCGTGAAGGGGATACAGCCACCAATTGACCGGTTTGCAGATCGGTGACGCCCTCGCCAAGACGCGTGATGTGCCCGGCGATCTCGTGCCCCAGGATCATCGGTTCCTTCAGCCGAACCGTCCCGAACCCGCCGCGATTGTAATAGTGAAGGTCCGTTCCGCAGATTCCTCCCGCGTCCACGCGGATTTCAACTTGTCCCGCACCGAGGTTTTTGGCCGGCCGGTTCTCGATCCGAAGGTCCTTTGCGGAATGTATGACGACAGATTTCATGACAGCCTCATAGGACCGGGGTCAGAAGAGGCTGGCCAGCGAAATGCGCAGCCAGGTTGTCGCGCACCAGCTTGCCCATGGCCTTCCGGGTTTCAACGGTGCCCGAGGCGTGATGTGGTTGAAGAAGAACGTTGTCGAGCTTCAGGAAGCGCGGATTCACTTCGGGTTCACCTTCGAACACGTCAAGTGCGGCGGACCCGAGCGCACCGCTTTCCAATGCGTCGAGCAGTTCCGCTTCATCGATGTTGGACGCCCTGCTGATGTTGATCACCATGCCTTCGGGTCCGAGAGCGGCGAACACGTCACGACCCACGATGTGGCGGGTTTCCTCGGAAGCCGCCAGCGTTACGAAAAGATAGTCGGCATGGCGCGCCAATTCCACCGGGTCGGCAATGAAGGTCCAGTCACGTGCGTCTTCCCTTGGTACGAGGTCGGAATAGGCGATGTCCATGTCGAAGCCGGCCAGGCGGCGCGCGACCTCGAAACCGATCCGCCCGAGACCCAGAATGCCGGCCTTCGCCCCGTGGACGCGGCGCTTCAGCGGGTACAGTCCTTTCCGTGCCCAACTCCCGCTACGCACCCAGGCCTCGGCCCCGATCATGCCCCGCGCCTGGCACAGCAACATTGCAACACCCAGATCGGCGACGTCGCGTGTCAGCACGTCCGGCGTATTGGTCACCCTCACATCGCGTTCCCGGCAGGCGTCAAGGTCGACCGCATCGAACCCGACTCCGTAAACAGAGATGATCTCGAGATTCGGACAGGCCTCGATCATCGAACGGTTTGCGCCCAATTCGCCCCGCGTTGCGATTCCGCGCATTGCCCGCCCGTACTCGGTCAGAAATGATACCGGATCCGCCACATCGAAGAACCTGTGCATCGTAAATGCTTGGTCGAGCGGGATCTGGTCCCACTCCGGAAAGGGGCCCACCTGAAGAATCTCGGGTTTCGGCATATCATTTCTCATGTTGACAATTTTGTTATCGATAACATAGGTGGGGAAATCATATCTTGTCGAGTCAAAAAAAGGAAGCAGCACATGGCTACCGGTACCGCGATGTTCGAGCTTGGCGGAAAGACCGCGCTTGTTACCGGGTCCTCGCAGGGAATCGGGTTTGCCCTCGCAACGGGATTGGCAGAGTCCGGGGCGAGAATCGTTCTAAACGGGCGCGACACGGCCAAGCTGTCCAGGGCTGCGGAAGCATTGCGGGCAGACGGTGCAGACGTTCACGAACTGGCCTTCGATGCGACTGAAAGCGATACGGTCAGGACAGCGGTCGACCGCTATGAGCGCGACAGTGGACCGGTGCACATCCTGATCAACAACGCCGGCATGCAGCACCGCACGCCGCTTGAGGACTTTCCGGCGGACAAGTTCGAGATGCTTCTGCGCGCCAACATCGTAACCGTGTTCAATGTCGGGCAGGCCTGCGCGCGCCACATGATCGGGCGCGGCGCAGGGCACATCATCAACATTGCCAGCGTGCAGACGGCGCTGGCCCGTCCCGGTATCGCGCCTTACACCGCAACCAAGGGGGCGGTTGCAAACCTGACCAAGGGCATGGCGGCGGACTGGGCACAATACGGGCTCAACTGTAACGCCATCGCGCCGGGTTATTTCGACACGCCCCTTAACGCGGCTCTGGTGAACGATCCGGAGTTTTCCGGCTGGTTGAAAAAGCGTACGCCCGCGGGCCGGTGGGGTCAGGTCGAGGAGTTGGTGGGGGCGGCCGTGTTCCTGTCGTCGGATGCTTCCAGTTTCGTCAACGGTCACACGCTCTTTGTCGATGGTGGAATAACAGCGTGCCTTTAGCGAGCAAATTCGTGGTCATGGGTGTGTCCGGTTGCGGCAAGAGTTCGGTCGGCGCCGCCGTTGCCGATAAATTGGGTATGCGCTTCTCCGACGGTGACGAACTCCACCCGCCTGCGAACATCAGGAAGATGTCGCGCGGCGTACCGTTGACTGACGCCGACCGCACGCCTTGGCTGGTCATGATCGGTCAAAGACTCGCGGCAATTGATGAGCCCGTCGTCATCGGGTGTTCGGCACTGAAACGCAGTTATCGCGACATTATCCGCGACCGCACGGGCCAGCCGGTCTGTTTCATCCACCTGGAGGGCAGGCGGGAGGTCTTGTTTGAGCGCATGTCGAATCGACCGGGCCATTTCATGCCCGTCTCGCTACTGGGAAGCCAGTTGGATACGCTCGAGCCGCCGGAACCGGACGAGATCGCGATCACCGTCGATATCGACCAGCCGTTCGACCAGTTGGTCGATGCACTGGTGAGCAAGATCAGGGAGGGAAGACCGTGACTCGGAATGTCGCACTTTTCGGGGCAGGCGCGACAGGAACCCGGCTTGCCGAAACCAGCGACACGCTGACGGTGTTTGATCTCGATGGCGGGAGGGTTCAAGTTCTGGTCGCAAAAGGTGCCCGCCCTGGGGACTCGGCAGCAGAAGCGGTATCCGTCAACGATGACGTCATCTCGCGTCTCATTCTTCAGAGATCATCGACGTCGCCGTCTCCGGCCCGAGCGGTGTCGCCGAAGGCGTCAGGTTCGGAACTCTGATCACCGACAATTTCTCGATCGAACCCCAGGCCACCAAGACCTTGTCTGCCCGCGTTGCGGAGATGGGCTCGCGCTGGGTTGACAGCCCGTTGTCAGGCGGACCTCCGAAGGCACTGATCGGTGAGCTTACGCTGATTGCAGGTGGTGAAACCGCGGATGTGGAAGACGCGCGCAACGTCTTGAAGCACGTTTCGTCCAACGACACCCATGTGGGTCCATTCGGAGCCGGCCAGGCGACCAAGCCCGTCAATCAGGTCCGGTGCGGTCCGGGTTTTGTCGCCATCGCCGAAGCAACCCGGCTTGCGCTCGATTCCGGAGTCGGCGCCGTGAAAATTTCGAGGCACTGAGAGGCACTGAAAGGTGGGGGGCCGACAGCGTATTGCTGCAGGAGTATGTGCCACGGTTCGCGACCAGCGACGACTGCCGCACGGGACGCATTGATGACGTGGTAAAGGACGGGCCTAATATCGATGAGTTGACGGCGTCGTCATGTCGCCGGTTTTCGGTCGAATGCGCCAGTCGCGAGTATAGGGAACATTTGCCTGGCCCAGGGTGATTCTTTGGCAATTCGGGCAGTTCGTGTGGCGAGCGTGTGACGGGGAAGTGCTGATTTCCCGCTGCCAAACGATCCTTGTGCCGAACGCCCGGCCGCGAGTGCGAGACTGCCACACACCGCGACATCATCTACCGGCACCTGCCCGGCTCCAAGGCGAACGCCTGGCGCCTTGCTGGACAGGCGGGCGCCTGCCGCTTCGTCTGGGGCAGCACAATGGGGCAGCACAATGACGCCCATGAGGACGCAAAGGCCAATGGGGAGAAACCACCTTCAGTTTCGTTCTTCTCGCTCGGCTCTCGACTGGTCTATTCTGTTCCGGTGCCGCTTGACGGTTATTCCGCCAACAGCGCGACCTACTGGCTCGGACTGATCTGTGGTGTCACGACGCAACGCACCGTTTTGCTTTTCGCGGAATCCGGCCGGGTATGCGACGGCACGCTTGCATTAGGGTCATCCTTCCCTGAAAACTGAACGTCAACGATACAAGTCGGGGAGCCAATATGCCGAAACCGCCCAAAATGGCCGACATTGCGAAGGCTGTCGGTGTCTCTCCGATGACCGTATCGCGGGCGTTCCGGCAGGATGCGTCGGTCGGAGAGGCAACGCGAAAGAAGATTCTGCTGATCGCAGAGGAAATGGGTTATGTCTTCGACAGCACCGCGTCAAATCTGCGATCGCAACGAACCGGGTTCGTTGCTGTTACCATCCCCTCGCTGAACAATTCGAACTTTGCCGACACGGTACGCGGTCTCAACGAAGTCCTGCAGGCGGCCGGATTGCAGGTATTGCTCGGTTACACGAACTACGATGTCGACGAAGAGGAGCGCCTGATTGAACAACTTCTGCGGCGGCGGCCCGAAGCCATGGTGGTGACCGGAGGACGCCACACCGATCGCGCAAGACGGTTGCTGGAAGGTGCCGGCATTCCGGTAGTCGAAACGTGGGACATCCCTAAATTGCCCGTGGGTTACACCGTCGGCTTCTCCAATGCGGACGCGATGGGCCGGATGGTCGAGCACTTGCAGTCCGCAGGCGCGCGGCGGCTGGCCTTTGTCGGCGGGGACGACAAGGGCGACACGCGCGGCACGGACAGGAGGCGAGGTTTTGTAGCGACCGCGGAACGGTTGCAACTGGACTATCAATTGATTTCGCTCGGTTCGCCGCCGGTGTCGATGCGCGAAGGGGTCCGGGCGATGGCCGGTGTCCTCGATGCGCAACAGCCGGTGGACGCCGTCGCCTGCGTATCGGACCTTGCCGCTTTCGGTGCTCTGACCGAGTGTCAGAGGCGCGGTATCTCGGTGCCAGAGGACATCATGATTGCGGGTTTCGGGGCGTACGACATCGCTGATGTCGCTTTGCCGGGCCTGACGACGATGGACGCACATTCGCTGGAAATCGGAGGCAGGACAGGCGAACTTCTGGTCGCTTTGCTGCGCGGCGGCATCGGCAATGCCACCGCGCAGACCATTTCGCATATCGAACCCACATTGCGGATTTCGGGCTCTACCGTTTCCCGGTAGACCCGGCCCGATTGTGTTAGGGCCGGGTCGAAAATTCAGCGCTCCAGGGCACCGACACCGGAAAACCTGAATGCTTCCTCCTGAAGGGCGTCCAGTTCCTCGGCGCTCATTTGATCGTGCGCCACGGTGATTCGACCCAGGAAGACCAAGGGCAGGTCATCTGCGCGGCCTTCCAGGTCGGCCTTGATGGCTTCGGCGGTTGCTGCGCCGACGTCGTCTCCCATCCGCATCGGGGTCGCATCGAGAGTGCCTGCACGGATTGCGTCGAGTTCAAGACCGGTTCCGCCCCAGCCCGTCGAGAAGATCTCTTTCTCCTTGCCCATCGTGACCTGCGCCTCGACCGAGCCCATTGCCATGGCCGTATTCGCATTGTGAATAACGGTAGCTTCGGGATAGGCCTGCATGATCAGGGAAGTCCCTTCGAAACCGCCTTCGCGCTGGTACTCGCCATAATGCTCGTAGATCGACGTCCAGTTGCCATTCTCCTCGACACATGCCTTGAAGTCACCCGAACGTTGGTTGTCCGTGATTCCGGGGATGCCACGGTTCATCGCCATGGTCACGTCATTCCCCAGACGGCCGAGCATGTAGTCGCACATGGTTAGCGCACCCGCGGCTGACGAAAAGTCAAACCAGGCATCCGGTTGGTTTTCAAGGTACTTGAGAGGGGTATGAAATGCCCAGACATAGGTGCTGAACGCATCACTGCCCGCGAGTTTGGAAATGTTGTCGGCCTGGGTCGCGAGTTCGGACGGCCCGAAGATGACATAGTCATAGAGATCGGCGTCCTGCTCTACCTGGCTTGCGTAAGTCGATTGCAGCGAGTGTTCGATCTGGCGCGAAGCAAACTCGGTTGTCTCAAACTGGATGCCCAGCTCGTCGAGGCGTTTGGTCATGGCCAGGTAGTTGCGTGCCCAGAAATCCGAGACATCCGCCGAAGGGTAGATCAGTGCGATTTGCACCGGCTTGTCCTGGCTTCCGGAAAATGGAACTGCGGCGGAACCGACAACTTCCTGGAGCGCCTCAAGCTTTCCGTCGGCATTGACTTCCCCGGGAATCCAGTAATCGCGATCCTCGATCCCGGGTAGTTCCTTGAGTGGCAACTCGCTTGCAGCCCAGATCGTTCCAGCCGCCGCAAATGTTGCCACCAGCGTGGTTGTCGTTAATAGTCTCATTTGGGTTCTCCTCCCTGTGCATGAGAGCGGGACCTGCGGTGTCGCCGGGGATGCACCCCCGGTGGCACCAACCCGCGGTAAGTCCGGCTCATCCACTTGCCTGTGGATTGCCGGCGAAGATTGCACCGATCGCCAATAGCAAGATCAGTGCACCAATGATGACGGCCGAGAATCGTGTCAGTTTCTGGCCTTCTGACGTCATCAATCCGGCGATCAGCCCGCCGGCTCCGTCACGGTCCTTTTTCTGCATCCATGAGTAGAGCGCCACGGACGAAACGATTACGACGCCTGACGCAACCGACTGCCAGAAAAATTCGATCCTGAGCGTTACCAGGGCATTGATCATCATCGACAAGAGCAGCACCCCGGCAAAGGAGCCGATCATTGACGCGCGGCCGCCGAAAAGCGACGTACCGCCCACGACGACCGCCGCGATGACATGGAGGTTGAAATACGGCGCCGATGTCGCCTGGATAGCGTTCAGCTTACCGGTCAGCATGACCCCAGCCAGTGCAGCGCAGGCACCGCAGAGTACATAGGCATAGACCTTGTGACGATTTACGGCGATGCCGGTCAACTCTGCCGCTTCTGGGTTTGATCCAATAGCGATGGTATAGCGGCCGAAATGGCTGCGGCGCAGCAGAAAGTAACCGCCTATCATGGTTGCGATTCCGATGACCACGGGGACCGGTACCAGGCCGGGAATCTGCCCGCGCCCGATTTCGGTTATGAGATCTGGAAATCGCGCCAGCACCAACCCTTTCGCGATCACCAAGGCAAAGCCGCGATAGACCAAGTCCATCGCCAGCGTGCCAATGAGGTCGGGTACATTGAAGCGCGTGATAATCAGCCCGTTGACGAGGCCCATGACCGCGCCGAGTACGAGAGCGATCGGCACCGCGACATAGACCGAGAAACCGAATTGCTTGATCAGGAATGCCATGATGATCGCCGACAATGCCGCAATCGATCCGACCGACAGGTCGATACCCCGTTGGGTGATGACAAATGTCATGGCCATAGCCATCGGCATGTAAAGCGCTGCGTCAAGAAGGATCAAATTGACGTTCGACCAGCGGAAGTATCGCGTGGGCTCAGCGATCGCCATGAAGAGAAGCAGCGCAAGGATCATCACCATGGGGCCGATGATCGCAAAATAGGGCTCGAATCGTTCGTTCAGCGTTCGGGCGGTGTGGGTGTCGGCAGCAGCCATCACGCGGCCTCCTTCGCACCCACGATCATTCCGAGGACTTCCTGATTATTGGACTCGGTGGTCCTGACGAAACCAACCCGTTTCCCCCGGCGTTGAACATGGATACGGTTGGAGACTTGGAATACTTCATCGAGTGAGTGGCTGATCAAAATGATCGCGAGGCCTTGTGCTTTCAGCGTTTCGATAAGATTGAGTGTACGGGCAGTCTCTTGTGGTCCGAGGGCCGCCGTCGGTTCGTCCATGACCAGAACGCGCAAGTCTTCGTGATAGACAGCCCTGGCAATTGCCACTGCCTGGCGCTGGCCGCCCGACAGGCTTTCGGTCGGTGCTTCCAGGGACTTCAGCTTGACGCCGAGGCGATCCATCAACACGCGCTCGGTCTCCGTTCTCATGCGCGCGATGTCGAGCACGGTGATGCCCATCACCTTTTTCGTCAGTTCGTTGCCCAGAAACATATTTGCCGCCGGATCCAGATGATCGGCGAGCGCGAGCGTCTGATAGACGGCGTCGATGCCCTTGGCGATTGCGTCAGCGTGGCTTGCGAAGGAAATCGGCTCTCCGGCCAGCGACATGCTGCCAGCTGTCGGTTGATAGACACCCGTAAGAATCTTGATAAGCGTCGATTTGCCGGCACCATTGTCGCCAACGATGGCGAGAACCTCTCCTGCATACGCGTCGAGATCGACTTCGGACAGTGCGGTTACCCCACCAAAGCGCTTGGTGATGCTGCGCATCTCGACCAAGGGGGTGTCTGTCATGACAGCCTCCACCGGGTTGAGTTACCCTAAACGTTACGTAAGGGTTGTGTCTGAGGCGCAAAAGGTCAAGAGAAAAGTTATCGATAACAGAATAAACTGAGGTCAGGTAAGTAAACATTTTAAAAACAACAAGGTAAGCATGTCAAAATTGGGGTTCGCCATGACTGATTCGAGAATGTCCGTCGGTCGCGATTATCGGGGAGGGCGCAGATGGGCGGAAAAGGCGATGACCGGGGCGGGTCTCTCGGGTTGCCCTCCGAATCGCATCGCAACGTTTTCTTGGCAAACGATGGGTCACCAACCTTGGTCGGCGTCCCGAACCCGGCATGGGGCGACAAGTATTCCGGCCTGAACGACGGCGAATTCCCGGGTTTCTACAGGTCGCTGTCGGTCAATTGGCCACGTCGGAACCGGACATGGACCGGCGGAAGGGGCTCAAGCCCCTGGTCCGGATGGTACGCAAACTGCGGAGCGCGAGAGTCCGATGCCTGCTGTGGTGGCGCCGAACGAGGATTTCAGTCCGGAACAGATTTACTGGCGCCATACGGTGGGCCGAGCCTGGACGACCGAACTCCGGGCGAACCCGAGAACCGGCCAGGTCGAACCGGTGTCCCGGGAGAACCTGTGCCCGTGTTGTCGTTCCTGGCCCGGATGGCGAACCTCGGCGACAGGACCGCCCCGAGTGATTTCGGCGGCTTTGTCATGGAGGGTGCGGAACACGACGTCATCGAGTTGCACTTGCGGACGAATCGGCGATGTATGACCGGGGTATGACGAGTCCGGCGTGTGAACGATATCCGGTTTCCCGAAACTGGCGCGCCCGCGTGTCATGACGGCGGCGATATTTTCTGCTCCTGTGCACCCGCGGCTCGCCGGAGGGAGTGCAGCGAGACTAGCTGCTGTGCTTGCGGGTGAAAGTCCCGCCGACGCAATTCTCAGTTTGGCGTCGTAGTGATATCCGGCAGGCGCACGGGGTGACCCGACGACCTGAAAGCCCGGAAGTAAAAGCCCTGGAAGGCCGGGAGGACGCTGAGCCTCTCAGGTCTGGTCAGCTCGGGGGGCAAGCAAACAGGAGGGCCGCAGCGAAAGCGAACGGATCAGACGCCGAAATCGGGTCCCGCACGAAGCTGATTCAAGCGGACATATCGGAGATGCCAAGGGTTTCTTTCCTCTACTCGATGGCCAGTGCCGATGCGGAAGAACTGAGGAGCACGCATCGGGTCTCCCGGCGTAAACTGAAGGTGGCAATCCTGGACAGTACAGCGGTGAAAGTCCGGAAGGTGAGGAGGGCAGACAGGATGACCCTACGAATGTCAAGGACCGGTCCTATAACCGGCGATGCCGGGAAATGGGCTGGAGCCTTCCTGACTGGCGGATGAGGTCGACAAGCGGTGAAGGGCGGGACAACATAACCCGCCTTGAGCGAGGACCTCTGGGCACAGGTGGCGTTGCCGCGGCCGGTGTTCCGCACATAGAGGCGGAATTGCACTACGGATTGCGGCCTCGTCGAAGGGCGGAGTAAACGTGGAACCTGAACGGGGTATGGCGGGGTTGGCCTTAACCTTGAGGGCGCTGCGGAAGGCTGCGCACTGAACTGCAAGGTGCCTGATGCTTGAAGCCGTACCGTGGGAAAACCCGACGTACGGAATTTCAGGGGGGGCGGCTGGAAACGTGGCCTATGGTGGAACTGTGAACCCACCTCGCAACCGAAAGGGCGGGGCTGGAAACCCTCCACCTACGGGTGCGCGCGCCAGTGCCCTACCCGACACAGGCCCCCAAACTCAACAGGAGTGCGAAATCGGTTTTGAGGAAAGGCCCGGGCATAACTGACGGCGCTCGGCGACCGCCGCGTCAGTCCGTGCCGGAAGGGCCCGGATACGGGCGCAGGAATGGATGGAACCGGGAAAGAGATCGCGTAACGTTGGCCGTGTCCCTGATGATTTGAGCGTCTCCGGGACAAGGCCTCTCGACCTGCGGCGTGCGGGAAAAAATGAGGGGCACCCGAGCCCGAACGTCAAATGACTCGGGTAAATTGCGCCTGAAAATCCATCGGTCTTTCCGGGAACGGTCCCACATGTTTCCGCGCTCATAGGGTCGGCGCGCGGTGCCGCCCGATTCGCGGCCGGACCGGCTGCCCTCGACGGTCGCGGGTGAAATTCGGACAATCTTCACTAAAATATTACGAACTTATGGGGAATTAGCACACAAAGAACACACAAGACGCGTATCTATCGGCGGACTTTGTGGGTAAACTCGGTCCTGTATGTGCCGCAGGGTTGGCGTGAATGCGGGTTGCGTTGTCTGTGGCCGGAAGAGGTTGTAGGAAGTTTATGGTGTCTAAGCATAAATTTCCTGTAACTTTATGTCGGGAAGCCGGCTGTCGGCGAAGGTCAGGAGACTTTGCATGACGGAGAAGGAATGGACCAAAATAATGGCTCGCTGCCTTGAGGAAGCGTTGAGCGGGACTGACTATGGCACATGCAAAATTGAGGTTGGAAGAAGGATACCATATGGTTACGAGATTCGGTCGTATGACCGGGATAATCCGCCGGAATCAAATGTAAACGAATACGAAACGGATATGGCAGTCCTTGAGTTCGTGACCGACCGGACTTGGAAACCCCGTGTCATTGTTGAAGCAAAAAAGGGAAGCATTACAACTCATGATGCGATCACCTATTCTCAGAAGGCGCTTTCGCACAAGACCGTACACCCTCATCTCCGTTATGGCATCATGCTTGGCAATCGCAAACACCATCCATTGCCGGGAAGGCTGTACCGACATGGCGCACATTTTGATTTCATGGTTTCCTTTCGGGGCGTGCAACCCGAGAAGGCGGAGACAGACAGATTCGCAAACATAATCCGGTCTGAAATCGAGGCATCCCGAACATTGGAAAAAATCATATACGAAAGTCGTCGGCGCGATCGGGATCACTATACAATTCTTCATAAGGCGTTAGTGCTGCGTTGAATCGACCCCATCTGACTCAGCCCGCTCAGAAAAGTCGGGAAAAGAACCCTCGACAAGTGGGCCTAAACCCAACATAGATCGTGAATTCCTCCAGACAAACCAGCGTCGTGATTTCACAATTTTATTGCATTCCAAGATCGCCTACAGAGGAACGAATGCGGAACACTAACAACGCTTCCGCGTGTCTTATAGGATCTATGTTGGGTTATGGCCACCCTTCGCGATGTCCAGCGTTGCGAAGACCGGAAAAGAACATTAGATTAGAACCAAAGGTGACATCCAATCAATCCGGGCTACCGCATTACATTCATGCTTCAACACCGAACAGAAATTGACCACGAGGCCGAAGACAACTGGCTTTCCGGGAGATGGTGGCAGAAAGAGTTTCCTCCGTCAGCACATCGCCGTCTGAAAATCATCATGATTGCATTCGTGATCGGCACCACTGTGTCAGCGGCAAATGTGGTTTACGTGCTCCTGTTTTGACCCCCGTCTTCGTGGTCTATTGGTCTGAAACCGTCGACTGCCAAGCCAATACCAAACCCCAAATAGATGTAACCGCTTAACGCTTGGAAGGCAGCCAGAAGACGTCCTGATGGAACGGGTTGAATGTCGCCAAATCCGAGAGTCGTGAATGTCACGATGCTGAAATATAGCGAATCTCGAAGCAAAAAGCCGCCACCCAATCCTGTAGTGTCAATGACGCCAATTGATCGGTGAATAAATGCAAAACACCCTATGTTGATCACAGCGGACGCAATTACGAACTGAATCAAGAGAGAACGAGACAAGAACGCCGGAGTTGTCCTGGTTGCGGGAAACAAACCCAACACAGTGATGAAAAGCAGCAGCACTTGATTCGTGTATGTCGATATCGCAGCATCCCGATCGTACACCAGCCATACCGTCGAACTTACAGCTGCAAGGCAAACAATTGTAAAGACAGCAACGTACTTTGTACGTAGTGACAAATCTGAATATTTCACGGCCTCTCCAACTTGGACTTTTTCAATCAGGGTACCAGCACATCGCACGAAGTACCAAACAATGAAATCACCTGATCAACTGAGCGGAATCCGGATACTCGTGCCACGGCAACATTTTCACGCATCGAAAGTGGCCGATTTCCGAGGAACCGTGTTCTTTAGGAGCCACAGGACCCACGAAACGGCATATGGTGTTTTGCTTACCGGTACCGAAATGCCTCTCAGGAGGCGAGAAAAGTGGCCCATGCGGCGACATGGTCAAAATGCGCTGCCAGGATGCCGGTTCTGGACGCAGTTCCGTCATGAACGCGACGATTTCGTGCCCTTCGTGATACAGACACGGCCATCTTGACCTCATTGCACGGTTGTACCAGGGCACTTCCCGCGCACCGCCACGGGGCGGGGGAAGTGCATGGCAAAACGATGGACCTGGAGCCCGAAAATCCGGGAAAAGTTACGGGCGACGGTCACACGGCGCATCGTTCGGTTCGACGCGACCATTGCCGACGAATTTCGTCGGATGCGTGCCGAAGGCGCAACGTATCTCGAAATCGCCGCGACGCATAAGGCAGCCGAGCAGCCGCGCGTATTGTCGCCGTCCTGCGGATCGCCCGGCGAAACGGGATCACGTGTCGGGCGTTCTGTTTCAGGTTCGGGCTGATCCGGTTTTGCAGGCGAATGGAACGATCCTTGAGGATGTCAAGGAAAAGGCTCTCGTCGGCAGTAGCACTCTTGCGGAAACCTGCCCGCAGGGACATCGACGACGCTTTCCAGGTCGCGACCGGTAGGAACAGCCACAATGCTATCAAGCTTCCACGTATCGGGCATGGTCTTGTGTGCGAACAGTGCGCGAGATTCGTGGCGCGGGTCGGAGACTTCAGTTTTGATTTCATCCAGCATTTTCCCAAACCGCGCGGCTAAAGTTTCGCGGTGTGGGAATACTTCCTCCTCCGGGTGCTCCCGATCCACGATCGTCCTGAACGACTGCATGACACTGAGAAGCAAATCGACCAAAACATTATGCAAACTGCGTTTCTGATCGGCTGGGAAGGCAATTGCATGTAGATGACGATCAGCGCCAGATTTTCGCAGAATTCGTCTCCTTTAACACTAAGCCCCGCCTGTTTTCGCATGTTTCTTGTCTTATCGGTAAGACCAGCGCATAACCACGTTTATGCACTGCACTAGAATTGCCGAAACGAACCCGGAATGAACTCCAGTACCCCCGAAAATGCCCGAATTTCGTCCACCGGCGGCTCCAGCCTCCGGGTCGCCGCGTCGGCACCGGCAACCGCGCGAGTCACGGAATCCTCCCTCGTTCCCGCCCCGATCGCTCTTCTCGGCGACGATGCGTGCCACGCCTGGGTCGAATTCTTCGCCTCGCACATCCGCAACCCCAATACCCGTGCCTCCTACGCCCGGGCGGCCCACGCCCTGTTCCGCTGGCTCGGCGATCGCGGCATCGAGGACGTCCGCGACATCCGGGGAGTCCACATCTCGGCCTGGATCGAGGACCGGCTCCTCTCCGGCATGGCGAAGGCGACCGTGAAACTGGAACTCGCAGCCGTCCGGCAATTGTTCGCCTGGCTGGCTCTCCACCGGATCATCCCCGAATCGCCGGCTGTCGCGGTCCGCGGGCCGAAGCACGTGGTGCGGACCGGCCTGACACCGGTGCTCACGACGGCCGAGGCGCGGCGGTTCATGCGCTGGCTCCCGTCCGGGACGATCACGGAACTTCGTGACCGGGCCTTCATCGCGACCCTGACGTACAGCTTCGCGCGGGTCTCGGCGGCAGTGGCGATGAACGTGGGAGATGTTTCCGCCCGCGACGGGCGCTGGCATGTCCGGCTGCACGAGAAGGCCGGCAAGGTCCTGGACATTCCTTGCCATCACCGCCTTGAGAAGTACCTCCGGGACTACATGGAAGCCGGAAGGCTCATGGAGCGCGAATTGCGCACAACGCCGCTCTTTCGTGCGGTGGATCGCCGCAAGGGCTCCGTCACGCTGTCGGACCGCAGGTGGAGCCGCCACCGGGCACGGGAGGCGGTCGAGCGCCGAGCCATTCGTGCGGGTGACGAGGGCGTCATCAGTTCGGGATACATCGGCTGTCACAGTCTCCGGGCGACCGGGATCACGGCATACCTGGAGCATCCCGATGCACGCGTCGAGGTTGCGCAGTACCTTGCCGGGCATGCCCGCACGGAGACGACGCGTCTCTATGACCGCCGCGAGGAGCAGGTTTCGCTTGATGAAGTCGAGCGGATCGGCATTTAATTGGGTAGGGGGAGGAACCGGGACCATGACGGCACAGGCCAAACGTAAGGAGACCCGGCGGGCGACCTATCAGGACGTGCTCGACGCACCACCCCACATGGTCGCCGAGGTGATCGCCAGCACGCTTCACACTCATCCGAGGCCGGCCATGCGGCATGCCTGGGCGAGTTCAGGATTAGGAATGAAGATCGGTTCGCCGTTCAACTAAGGTGATGACGGCCCCGACGGTTGGTGGATCATATTCGAGCCTGAACTTCACCTGGGTGAAGACATCGTGGTGCCGGAACTCGCCGGTTGGCAGCGGGAGACGATGCCCGAATATCCGGACACGGCGTATTGCACGATCGCGCCGGACTGGGTCTGCGAGGTGCTCTCGCCGTCCACACGGCGGCTGGATCAGATTGAAAAGCGGGAACTCTACGCCCGCGAAGGCGTTGGCCATCTCTGGTTCGTCGATCCCGATGCGCAGACGCTTGAGACTTTCGCATTGCGCGCGGGCCAGATGCCCTCTGGCCCGAGGTGATTGCAGGTGCGGGAAAAGCCGATGGTGGCGTGTAACAAAGTCGCATCCGCTGAGCGTGCGAGAACCGTCTGATAGCCCGGCGCGAACCACAAGCCCAAACGATGTTTTCCAGACGTAGTATACAGACAGAAAAATTCCGCCAATCAATCTCGGCAAACTGATCGGGCCAGCTGTCAGGCAAACGGTCGTTTCCCATACAGCCTTGTTTGCAGAAAGAGTGGGTTCATCCCGAAAAACTCAAGCTGGTTGCAATTGATCCGGGTTCATTCGCACTTAATTCGGGCAGAGAATCACAATAATTGCAAGCCGAAGCGATTGTCACCACACCTTCCTCCGCAAGTAGCACGCATCTTGGCCGCGTCATCCGAAAAATCGAAAGAACAGCTTGTTGAAACATTCGTGGCCCCGACACCGTCGACCAAGCACGCCGGGGCGTGGAAGGATGAATGGAGGACAAGTTTCCTGCGAACCGTTATCTTCGGACAGTTGCCGATCGTCAGGTGCAAGATGTCGAGAATAAATTTGGGTGTTGCAAATTCCTCTCGTAACCCCCATTTTTGAGAAACCGACCGGAGCAGCGGACAGGAAAAATCCATGAGTACAGAAGTTTCACGCCCGGAAGTATGGGTCCGGGCGTCCGGGTGTCAGCCAAGCAAGGTCGAACTCAATGAGCCCGTACGAATTGACGCCGCGTCCGAAGACATGATCCGGGCGGCGTTCCGACACGTGAAGGCAGGCGAAGAATCAAAAGCGTGAAAGGCGTAGTCGGTTGGTTGAGCCGCAACTTTCTTGTTCTAGTCAACGTAGCGGTAGGCCTGCTCAACGCGTTTTGCTTTTACTTGTGGACCGCTCCGAGTGCAGTACTTCTGCATGAAAGATTGGGGCTGAACGTACACGACGAGCATTACAGGGATGTAATGCAGGCGGCTGTGGCCATAGGGCGCCTGGACGGAATATCGGTACTCTTAACGATTATCGGCTTGCTGCTGGCGTTGTTCGCTTTTGCCGGATTCGGCTATGTGCGCTTTCGAGCGGAAGTCGTGGCAAAGGAAACGGCCAACGACGTTACTGTGAAAACATTGGCCAAGTACAGGAAGGAGGACACTGAAACGCCGAGCCGGGAAGCTTTGCAAATCCTGTCGCGTCGGGGAGAACGCGTGTTGAGCACATCTTACGTGGATGACGTTGTTGGAGAAAGGGAGAGGAATGATGATACTGATTGAACAAGCCGAAATAATCAGGCGTCATCAAAAGGAACCTCCGGTAGAGACAATTCCGATAGCCAATGATCTGGGTCTGCGAGTGTACCGCACGAAACCCGATGTTTGGCCTGAAGACATATCCGGCCTGATCAAAAAAGTCCCTGAAGATGCCGAGTCTTACGTGATCTACGTAAATGGAGACCATCCGGTCAAACGGCGACGGTTTACCATAGCACATGAAATTGCCCATTTCATTCTGCACAAGCATCAGATCGGAGATGGTATCGTTGATGATGTGCTTTATAGGTCGGGCCTGAGCAACCACATGGAAGCGCAGGCTAATGAGTGGGCCGCCAACATTCTGATGCCTTGGCACTTGTTGGACGCAGAGCTTGACAAAGGGATCGCCGATATCGGAGAACTTGCGGGCATTTTCAACGTTGCAAAGAGCGCTATGGCAATTCGTTTAGGGGTGCCCTACTAAAACAACGGGATCGATAGCCTCTTCTTCAACCAATGCACTGATATTGGCTAAATCCAACAAAGCGATCTGGTGCCAAACCCCAGCCGATTGCCGTTGCCACGCCTCTGGACAATTTCCTTTTCTCATCTAGGTCGAAGGGAACGGCGCAAGCTGCGGCACTAGCGTGCAGGAACGAACGTCCTCAACGGACAAGGTCGTTCGCCACTTTGGCGAGAGCCTAAAGACTTTGTCGTTGGCCGCATGAGATGACTTTACGGGGAATTCAATCACGTGCCCTACAGGTGTACCAATGTCGCCCGTCTGTCGGAGATGTTGGATAGTGCTGGCTGTGCGCTGATCCTTCTTATGGCTGAAGACGAACAGGCTGACGGCTCAATGCACGCACGGATAATCTTCATACACGAAGGTGGGTGCTCTCCGAATGAAGAAACCCATGTGAGGCACCTCTTCATTGGAGATCAAGCGGCCGAATTCATTGTCGAAAAGCGCAAGGCCAGTGTTAAATTAGACCTCGGGAGAGACGCTTGAAACGTAAGACAAATCGTCTTGATGAAATACGCAAGGGCCAAGAAGAGGCGGCCAAGCGACGTCGCGCACTTGTTAGGGAATTGAGTGCTCGGCGCAAATCGAAGCAGTCGGACAATGCCGGCAATGCTTGCGAAGTTGAAGATGCGTTTCCGCTTTACAACATCGACATCAAGCGCGCCATCGCCGCCGCGGGTCAATTGCACTTGATCCCGATCGAATTGGATATAGGCGCCGCCCAGACCTTGAACCGACCTACGATCGCACTCCTGTGGGAATTCCTGCATACAATAACCAGACGCGAGTCTGCCGTCGTTCTGCAGTGGCCGGTTGGCCAGCGCGATATCTCATTGCTTCATCCCCTGACCATGATGGCACTCCTTGGAGAGCCCAGGAAGCATCGTACGAACGACGCTGAGTGGTGCGATCCGTCTCAAGGTTGCAGGACCCTTTATTTCCCTTGGCGCGGCGGCGCATCGGCAGCGCTGCAGAAAACCCTGCTTGCGAGACGCACTGACATTCTTGACTGGAACAAGTACCACCTGATGCGTCATTACATGGACAAGAAGAGCGACGCCACTGTGATGGACAAGCTCCATCTTACGCTGGGGCACCTTAGTCAACTTAGCCAAAGAGATAATTCCAAACCTCACTTGGCTCACCCGACTCTTGCGGAATCCTACCCTGTCTTTTCCGCCGAGGCAGGCGTGGAGAATCCCAAGCTGTTCCGCCGAGCGCACGGGGAGCTTTTCGGAAGGGTCCGGCACGGCGCCGCGCTCGACCGGCAGGCGGACCATCGCAGCGTTCTGTCAGCGCCGGAAACAGCCCCGTTCGGTCTATTTGGCGTATCTCCCACAGCTCCCTTTCACCGCGCGCTTTCAGCACCCGTTTTCGGGTGTGGAGACAGCGGTCCGCAATTGCCCGATGTATGTTTGCTCGATCTTGCGCCACGCACAATGAACCGCCTTGGTTCGAACTGGGCAGAGATCGTTGAGGATTTTGTAACAGAATCAAGGCAACGGTTTCCGCACATTCCTTTCTTTGTCGTCACACAGGACGCCTACGTACACCGCCGCATGACAGGCATGCTGCGCTCAGTAACAAAGATAAAGGCCATTCACTCAAGGGTCGTGGTCAGGATTTCACAGGACCCCGTCTCCGATGATCCCCCCGTCACGTTTGCCAACGCGATTGAACCACGGTTCCGTACGGTATCCGGCCCTACAACCGACGCGATTATTGCCCTTTCCGAGGCCGCGCGCTGCAGCTCAGATCCAACGCTTGCCGGAACACTCCGAAGAGAGATGGGGGCTTTGCGCAAGGCGGCCGCTCTTCCATGCGGATTGGAGCAAGCCTACGAAATTCTGTGCCAGGAACTGGGACAATCCGCTGCCGAGACGTTTCTGGAGTATCGATCGCGCGGAACGCTTCTGGCACCGTTGAAAGAGGCACTTGCGTCAGAGATCGGAGGAGCAGAGCGGGCACGCGTCACTTCCGCACGCGATGCCGTTGAAAAGGCTTTCGACACTCTAGATCAAGAAACACCAATCGGTTCGCTCTTTGCCGAACTTGCCAAGGCTCTCGCTCGAAAGTCCAGCCGCACCCTGATCGCATTCGGCTCTGAATGCGATTGCCTGCTCGGAAGGGATCGCTTGGTCAGCGATCGCGAGTCAGGCGCCGCTATTGCCGGAAAAATCGAAAGGGAGCATCTCCGCCTTACCAGCATTGAGGCGCTTGAAGGTGTACTAGCCGAAATCGAAGGGACCAGGCACAGGAACGGCTGGAAGCGACTGGTTCTTGTTGCGCCTTCGTTCGAGTGGATGTCTATCGTACTTGCCCGAGGCTGGCTCCCCGGCGAACTGATCGTGGTTTGCGAACGCAATTTGGCAAAGCGCGTCTCAGAGTCCTTTGAAAAATTGTCATCTCATCCCGACTTGAGTGGGGACGAGAAGCTTGGTCACCGGCTCTCACAGGTTGCAGATGCAGCGAGGCTGGAGCTTGAAGCCCGCAAAGCATCATCCGTCGAACTCGAACTTGATGAAGGCGCGGAAGCAAGTCCCGGCGACAGTGTCATCGACTTGACGGACGATGACGCTGATGGCCACAGCAAGATAGTCGTCATGACCCTTGCTACAAAGAGAACCCTTCGCGCGCGGGAAGGTTCAGCGATTGTTCGGCACAATCACGGTGTTGACGTCAATCCATTCGAGCGCACCTGCGCGAGACACATCATACGCGGTGAAACAATCGTAGTTCCCGACCAGACTTTCCTTGAGGAGGCGCGCGAGACGCTTCCCATTCGCGTGCTGGCGCGCAGTTGGACGGATATCTACCACACGACGGTGCAGGCACACCTCTCGAGCATTCCGGGCGGCAGTCTAAACGCAAAAGCGAAGTACGTTCTAAGCCAAATCCGTTACAGGGGTGGCAGGACACAATCGGAAGCTGCCGTCCTGAACTGGCTAAAAGTCGAAGAACACTTGCAGGTGGATGCGGAACGCCGGCAGCCACATGCTCCTCAGAGGCGGCGCGAGTTTGATGCGTTCATGGCGGTATTGGGAGTGAACGACACCCTCTCGGAGAGAATGTGGGTCGAAGGAATTCAGCCCCTTAGAATAGACCGCAGAAGAGCCGGCCACCGGATGGCGCAGGCCTTTGTCTCCGTACTCGTCGATCCACACGGGACCGCATCCGGACTGGACTCCACCGTTCGTTCGGCCATCAAGACACTGCGCAAGAGAACCTTCGATTACCTCGATCAGGTCGTCGACATTGAAACCATTGAAGGGAGCGAGCGTCATGACTGATGCAAAAGTCGATCCAGGCACGCCTGACACTTCCGAGCAAGCGCTTCACGCGGCCGACCTCAGGGCCGCCGAGCGCGTGTTTCAAGCTCAAACCGGCGCAGATTTCTCGGAAGTCAAGGAAGGCATGGTCGATGCTTTGCTCCGGCTCACGGAACAGCATTGTTCCGGTGAAGGCACAGACGGCGAAATCATCTATGGAGTCAGGCCTTCTACCAAGCTGGTCAGCGGGTTCCTGCTGCCAAGATATGACCAAACCGGTCAGGAAGACGAAACCAGCGACATTCACATCGCTACGATGGGCGTGGACCTCCAGGTCGCGGCCGACATTCCCGGCGAAGCCATTATTCGTCCGCGGCTTGCCGTGTATCTACGAGAACTGCCGAACTGGCAAGAAATCTGCGACCCGGCCAACGAAATGATGCCGCAGGTTCACCTGTCGCGAGAAACGCGCCAAGCAGTCGAGAAACTGGCACGCGCCTATATTCAGGAACGAACTGCGTCCTTGCCGCCACCGCCAGACGATGAAGGCGATCAAGAACGTGGAGGCAACGCGATTGCCCAGGCCGAAGCCGCGCATGAAGCGGCCGAGGTTTCTGAGGAAGTGCGAAGAGAATCCGGCGCGAACGACAGAGGTGCCGCCGGCACTGCTCGTGCCAGTGCGGCTATGGCAGAACATGCCGAGCGCGCCGCCAGAGCCCACGATCAACAGCGCAAGCAGCGAAACGCCGCAAATCTAGAGCGCGTCGCGGCGATCTCCGCCATTCGCCGCGAGGCTTTTGACCTTGCATTCGCCGAGCTTGGAATTCGGCTCGTAGACGTAGGCAACGAGGCCACCGCTGTGCGCGCACTAAGTTCCGAACACCTCGAAGAAGGCGCCGAAAGCGAAATTGTCGAGGCGGGCATCGAAGACGAAGAATCTCAGTCATCTGAGGAAACCTCCCAACTTACCGAAACTGAAGAAACCGAAGACAGCACCGAGCTCGCGACTGGGGCCGCGCAGGCGCTCAGACTCGGGGCCGGCCGCATTGACGATCGATTTGCGGCGCCGCAACCGATTCCCCAGAAGTGGAGGCGGTTCACGCTTGATCTCGGAGATCTTCGTCTCGAAGTACCGGACCCAACGAGCAGGGCATCCGCAATTGCCGAATTCGAGCGTGTGTTCCGATCAACGCTGGACGAAACGATCACGAATTGGCTGGCAACTGAGATAGGACAGCAGAATGCTTACAGGCCGAATGAACGAATTCTGCCGAGCCATTTTGCGGATGAGGCTGCCTGGAATCGCTTCCTATTCGACCTTCGAACAAGGCGTCCGGCAACTCCGGCAGATGTCAGACCAGACATGGCGGGGGTTACGCTTGTCATCGCACTCGACCCTGACTTCGTCGACGCTACACGCCTCAATCTCCGTATCGCCATTCAGAACGACGCAGCGATGCCCGCTGGCCGAGATGCCTCCGCCTTTGAACATGCCGTGTTCCAAGTCGACCTTGAAGTCAAAGTATCAGAAAGCATCCATCTCCCACTGCTTCTCGATCGTGTTGAGCCCTCGTACCGGTTTCGGCACTGGCTTGAATACTCCGCAATGGGCCTGAATTGCGGTGTCGAGCAAGGGGACCCGTTGACAGGTTTCGTATCACTGAGAACCACATGGGCGCCGCGCTACACGCAGCCACGCATCGACCCGACCTCATTTGCCGACGTCCCGACATCCTATCGCGAGCTTAGCGATCCAAGTACCGACATCGTGCGTCTCATGGCTCTTCCCGACGCCTACGACGCTTGGATCGATTCACAGTTGCAAGTTGACGTGGGCCTAGGGCTCCCCGCCGAGATTGCCGATGAAGAGAGAGCATCGCATGCCCGAGACCTGAACGCCTATCGACGGGAAGCTGGGTATATTCGTGCAGGCATTACATTGCTGCTTCAGTCGCAACAGGCTTCGCGCACCCTTGGCGACAATCCCCCTCAGAGTCCCCAAGAGCGGGAAAACCTGGTGAAGCGCGCGGCCCCGTGGACAGCGTGGCTTCGCACCAACGAATCTTTCGCGCTATACGGCACGGGGAAGTTCACGGACTGGCGCCTGTTTCAGCTCGCATTTATCCTCGCGCATATTCCTGCATTTGCATCCCGCACGGCGGAGTATGAAAGCTTTTTTGACGCATTCCGCGACGAAGAATCGGCGAGCCTATTGTACTTCGCGACCGGCGGCGGAAAGTCCGAGGCGTTCTTCGGGCTGCTGATCTTCACACTTTTCTTTGATCGACTTCGCGGCAAGCACAGGGGTGTTACAGCGCTCATACGGTACCCGCTACGCTTGCTCACTCTTCAGCAGGCAAGGCGCCTCACGCGCATCCTCGTTCACGCCGAGCTCGTCCGGCTGCGCAATCGCCTCGATGGATGGCCCTTTGAGCTTGGCTTTTGGGTTGGTTCGGGAAACACGCCCAACAGGGTGGCACAAGGATTCGGCGGTGTGCCGGCTGTAACGGTTGCGGCTCACGCCAACGACCAGTCATTGCTCAATCCCCCCGACAGCGATACGGAGCAGGCGGCGGTCGCACGCCGACGGTCAGCACGTTACAAGGAAGCGCTCGAATCCTACGACAAGCTGCGCATCTGTCCTTGTTGCGGAGCCGACACTGGGATGCGAAGGTACCCGTCCCAGTTCGGGCGCATTGGTATCGTTTGCTTTAACGATGAAAGCTGTGCCTGGAACACGGCGAATCCGCCTGCGCCCCACCGTGTGCCGCTTCCGTTTCTTCTCACGGACGATACCATCTACCAACGTGCACCGGCGGTCGTTCTGGGCACGATCGACAAGCTTGCACTCATCGGCCAGCACGACCGTACGATTAACGCGATCGTCGGGATGTTCGGTGGAGCGCGCTACATGGATCCGGTGAGCAAGCACTTTTTTGTGCCCCGCGGAACCCGCGCTCTTGCCAAGGCAGAAGATGACGGCTGGACGAGGTTGCGGCCGGCCTTCTCTGGCGGCGTGGATGTATTCCACGATCCGTTTCCCAGCCTGATAATCCAGGACGAAGGCCACCTGCTTGATGAGAGCCTTGGCACGTTCTCAGGTCTCTTTGAGACGACTCTGGAGAGTGTTCTACTTCAACTCGGGAACGGAAACCTGAAGGACTATGTCGTGAGATGGGCGGCGCCTGGAAGCGGTACAGGTGGGCGACCGCGGCTTGCCAAGGTGATCGCTGCGACTGCCACGATCTCGGACCCGGATCGGCAGTTGCAGGTTCTCTATCAGCGCGAACCACTCAGATTTCCGTGCCCAGGACCCAACCTTTACGAGTCATTTTACGCGTCACCCCGTGAGCCCCTGCGGCCCGAGCGCGTAACGTTCGGGGAAAGCCTGCCCGAACACATCAGGCCGGAGACTTCGGTGCCTCACATGCGCTACTACGTATCCATGATGACGAACGGCCGGTCCCACACAATGACGACATCGGCTGTTGTCTCTTCCTATCACCTTGCCATCACCCAGCTCTGGACAGCGCTTCATGAAGGTCGGACCCAGGAGTTCGTTGACCGACTGACGCAAGCACTTTCGCCGCGAGACCCGCTCACGCCGCTGCGCGCGCAAGTGCTTGCGGATGTTGCCACCCTGCCAAACGGCGCGCAGGTACTGGCGACGCTGCTTGATCTGCTGCGCATCTCTTTGACCTACGTAACAAACAAGAAAGGCGGTGATCAGATCATCGAAACGTTGGCGGCGCAGGTCGAGCGCGATCAGCGAAGCAACGGAATTGCTGACCTTCCCTTTGTCACAGACCTGATTTCCGGCGGCGTCACTATCGCCGAAATTCAGGACGTAATGTCCCGAGCCGAGGGCGACGCCTCGCCGGGCGAGCTGTTCTCACCGCTCGGAGAATCTCTCCGCAACATTGTCGCAACGTCAGCGATCAGCCATGGCGTCGACGTGGACAAGTTTAACGCGATGTTTTTTGCGGGCCTGCCTTCTGACATCGCCGAATATATTCAAGCGTCAAGCCGGGTCGGCCGTATGCATGTCGGGTTCAGCTTGTTCGTGCCGACGCCACACAGCCGACGCGACCGGTATGTGGTTGAGACCCATGATCAGTTTCACCGTTTTCTTGAAAGGATGATACCGCCACCGGCTGTACAGAGATGGGCAGACCGTGCGATCCGCCGCGCAATACCCAGCATTTTGCAGACTTATCTTTGCGCCGTTGTCGAACAAGACTCGTTTCGCAGCGCCGAGGACGCCAACAAGGGAAGTGCACGCCACTTCACAACGGCTGCTGCAATCAAGGCTTGGGCGGACCGCCACCCTGGGGGCGGATACCCGGCCGCGGTACGCGCCGTCACGACGTTTGCGCTTGAAGCAATCGGGATTGACGGGCGCGGCGACAACGCCATCGGCGCGGCAACACATGCCGAACACTATCGCGGTTTTGTCGAAGACCTAATTCGAGAGATTTTAGATATCTTCACCCAGCGCTCAGATCCGAGCCAACTGTCGAATTTCTGGAACAGTATTGAGACGCGAACGCTTCGTCGCCCCATGACATCCTTGCGTGACGTGGACGCTGGGGGAGTGATCCTTGGCGCGACCAGCGATCCGTTCCGACGTCGGAAAGTAAACCTGGAAACCGTGCGGCAGGTTATGAAGGTCATTCGGGGACAGCGCCTTGCCGTCAGGTCAGACCTCGACGCTGATCCGACTCCAATTGACATTGAGGATAGAACATGAAGGACCATGACCAAGGGCCGACGCGCACAGCGAGTACCGCCAGCGCTTCGGCAAGGCTCTATCCACCACGCATGACGCGCTCACAGCCACAACTAGCGACCGCCTATGCACCGGGTGCAATGTTCACGTGGGAAGGCGGAAAGGGCGCGTGCGTAGCCGTGCCAGTTGACGGAGCAGCTATCGATTTCTCAGAGCGAAGGACACGGCGCGACCAGATTGTCGAGAACCTTGACGAATTCTGCCAAAACTGGCTTGCCCGCGGCATGGCGATCAACCGGGACGCGCCGGTCTACGAGGTTCAGTTGCTCGACAGTTGCTTCTACAACCCGATGCGGTCAGGCGCTGCCGGTGTCGAAATCGGTCTTGATCGGTTCGAATTCATGCGCCCGGACAGAATGGGCTACCTGCCCGGACCGCTGGTCTATCGATGCGACTCCTGCGAGAAAATTCGCGAGTTCGTCTCTCCTGCGCATCAGGTCGCCGACCCACTCAGCACGCGGTGCACCGATGATAGCGGCGCGAACGATTGCCGCTGGCGGCAGCTCGATGTTGTCTTTGTTCACTGGTCCGGGACGCTCGAAGGCCTCTCGCCGTTCAAATATACAGTCGGTGCCGATGGAGAAGTTCGCAAGATTCCTCGGTGCCAATGCGGTACAGACGAGTTCAGGTTAATCAAGCAGGGAAATCAATTCTCCCTCTGGCGATTTCGGTGCTCCGGCTGCGGCGCTGAGCGGGAAGTCTATCAAACCGATCCATTCAGCTTGAATTGCCTGAAGTCACGCATGGACCATGGCGTTCCTCATCGATGGAGCGAGATAAATATGATCCCGGTGTCATACCGGGCGTCGCCGGTTTTCTATGTCCAATCAGCCCGCTTCATTGTCTACGATGCAGACCCCGAAGTGGTCTCGTTCATGCAGCCGTCCAAACAGGCGGACCTGATTTCGAAGATCGCGACACTGCACGGATACGGCGGAGCAGACCCCTCCGATGAGAGAATCCTCGAACAGTTGCAGGCAAAAGGGCAGGCGGCACAATGGCCGGCCTACGAGACATTCTCGCAGCAGGCACGGGCGTTCCGCGATTCAGGAGATGATGCGAAGGTCGAGACATTCGCCGATGCCGCACGAACATTGCTTCAGTCCTGGTATGATTCCGGTTTCGTCGTGCCGGAAGCCGTCGCCACGCCTGCCCTGCAAGAAAAAATCCATGCGCGCTGTGATTTCGCGAGAAGGTTTGACCCTATTCGAAGCACGGTTGAGCACGACGCACTTCGCAGGAGGAAGATCGATGCCACCGGCGAATCCCACGACCTCCGCCAGGTTCATCCCCAACTATGTGCGGAATACGGTGTGCCAGAACTTGAGCAGGGTTATCGTACGCGCGTGGCTGACGATCTTGCGCGTGCCGGAATTCAGGACGCCTATCTGATCCGCAATCTCGACATGGTTGAGTTTTCCTTCGGCTTCACTCGGGTTTCCGCTACTCCGATGACTGTTCAGAAGGACCGCCCGATGCCGGTTCGGCTCATGGGTTTCCCGTCGTTGCCCAATCACAAGCGACCAATTTATGTCGTCGAACAGCAGAACGAGGCGATTTATGTTCGCCTGCAGCCAGAGGATGTAACCGAGTACCTTATCCGCAACGGCGTTCTCAGTAGCCCTCCTGTCCCCCCAATGACGTTGGGCGCGACACTCATCGAACAATACCAGGATTTTGGCCCGTTCCTGCAGCCCTTTGGAATTCGCGATTCCGCCTCGCGCGAGCGCTCGCGCGACGTTCCATCGATGGTGTACCTGCTTCTGCACACGATGGCCCATCACGTCATGCAAGGGATCGCCCGGTTCTCGGGACTCGATCTCGGTTCCATGAGCGAAGCGATCTTCCCGGCGGACCTGGCGTTCCTTGTGCATCGACGCGGCATGACCGAAGACCTCGGAAACATCTCGTCCATGTGGCGCGACCACAATTGCGCTTTTCTTCATTATCTCGTCGCCCGGCGTGAACTCCGTTGCGGTTCGGGTACACTTTGCGATCATCGCGGTGGCGCCTGTCCGGCATGCATCATGGTGCCGGAGATTTCCTGCATAGCAGGCAATCAGCTTATCTCGCGGTCAGCGCTGGTGGGGGGCCGGGCGCCGCTCTGGGACCAAAATCAAGCGCAGCTCCACGGCTACCTAGAGGTCGTCCACAAGCTCAGGCAAGGGAGATAGACACAAGAGACAACATGATGGCGACCGACGCCGATGTCGTACGGTGTTCCTCGCCCTGGCCCGGTCTGGCGGCCCAACTGCTGGGAGCGATTGCTGGGATGGGAGCAGGGAACTGGACCTTGAAACGCCTGAACGCAGCGAATTCAACACGACTTGAAC
Organism: Paracoccaceae bacterium; assembly: GCA_965242975.1. Taxonomy (GTDB): domain Bacteria; phylum Pseudomonadota; class Alphaproteobacteria; order Rhodobacterales; family Rhodobacteraceae; genus JAPPHA01. Next base: position 697,685 of record CBDETS010000007.1, read on the forward strand.
CAGGTGATGTTCTGCAGGTCCTGCAAGGCCTTGAAAGTGTCGGCGTCTGCGTGCGTCAGGAAGGTGGCGAAGAATGGCGCACCTCCGTGAACAAGGCTGAGCTGGAACGACTTGCCGCACTCCTGCGTGGTGCAGAATATTTTCGGCGGCTCAGGCTCGACGCAAAGAACCTCGAACTCGTCGTGACCATGCCAATGGCCCCTAGTCGCCTCGCGGAAGAACTTCCCGGTTCGCCGGGTCGGCCAGGCGGTTACCTTCCTACCGTCAACGCCTTTTTGCGAATTGCCAACGCCGCCGAAGACAGGTTACTTGTGATGATGCCCTTTATCGACTCCCGCGGTTTTGTGTGGCTGAAACAGGTTTTCGAAGGCGCCAGGGCGAGCACCCAAAAAATACTGATCCTCAGAAACGTCGAAGAGTATGTTGTCCAATTGTCCGTGCATCACGCTGACTGGCTGCGGGAAATGAAAGTCGCCATTTGGGACTACCATGTCGCGCACGATCGCGGGCGAGCGCTTCCGCTGGAAACCTTTCACGCAAAAGTCGTGCTTGCTGATAGCGGTTTGGCCTATGTCGGTTCAGCAAACACACTTGGCTCAGGCGAAGGCACGTCGCTTGAGGCCGGCGTTCTTGTCGACGGACAGGCTGCAGGCCAGGTCAGCAGGCTCGTCGACGGCGTGCTCAGGGTCGCGCGCCGCGTGTAGGTGCGCTGGGACCAGAATATCCCGCAAGCTTAGGAACAACCTTGCCAACCCCACTTCATAAGTTTTCGTATCTACAGACCTGACCAGTTCCGGCGAAGGTAACGCAAGGCGCTCTAGGAGCTTTGCCGAGACGCTGAAACTGCCGGATACCGCCGAAAACCGATCGTTCACAGCCGCCGAATTCAGCAGTTTAGCAAGTTGCCCAGGTGTAAGCGCCGGCCTGAAATTCAATGCTTCGAGTACGATTACGTGGTTTTCTGCCACGAAGCCGCGTTTATGTTGCTCTCGAAAGCTCTTCGGCACCGCGGCCGCATTCAGGCGCCGCTCCTGATTGCGATTGCTTGTTCGTTGCACAACGACGGCGCCCTTGCGCGTCGCATACGCAAGATCGCCTGTCTCCTGCGGGCAATACCACCCGGCATTTCCCAACCGCTTGAACGCAGAATGGTCAAAGCCGCCATTTGGCCGAATGGCCGATGCCCACACAAGCGGGTAGTACCCATTCCGGCGCTTCGTATGCAGACGATTACGCTCGCGGGTCGGCACGACCTTGCCCACGCGAACGCGATAACCGTAGTCCGACAGAACGCATGCTCGGCCCAAAGTTGATACATCTTTCGACATTACGCGGGCGTACCTCCGTGCCACCGGAAGCGTCCAGACCTCGCCACCACCGTTCGCCCTGGCTTCTCCGCACGCCACTCTCGTTCCGTTTGCGCCAATGATGCCAAGTTCGTACGTACTGAGGAGACTGGTGCTGTCCCCAGCCAGCCTTCGCCTCAGTTTGAGAACGCAGACATCCTGAATCGCATCGAGAAAGAGGTTCCTCCGTTGCTCGTGAAGATCTATTCCAAGAACTTCGGCGCGATCCAGAACTTCTTGCCGAAGCCCGGCAAAGTAGGGCCCCGCGACGAAGCTCGTTGGAAGGACAAACACCAGTCCGCCCCCCGGCTTGAGCCAGTCGAGACTCCGAAGCAGGAACAGGGAATAGAGGTTGGTGTGCCCCCCCAGTCCCGCCCGCCCGGCAATTTCGAGGTAGGGTTTCCCTACCTTTGCGCCGACCTTGCCATACGGAGGATTGCCAATGACCAGATCATACTTCCGCCGCAAGTTTGAAGTCAGTGCATCCCGGCATTTAACGAAAGCCGGCGCTTTCTGTGCGCGGTATCCAAGATCACGGGCGAGCATATCTTCAAGCAACAAGGATGAAAGAGAAGCCAGTCCAGCATCTATTTCGAGACCGTTAATATCATTAAGCGATCTTCGGCAAGCATCGCCGACAGAAGCACCCGTTGCGATCTTTGTTCTGGCGATGTGGCGCGTCATTGGTGTCAGGAAGGAACCACCCCCGCAGGCCGGATCGAGTATGACCGGGTTCTCGATATCATCGACAAACGGCCTGCACGCTTCGATGGCCGCTTTCGCAAGGTCCGGTGGCGTAAAATACGCGGAGAGTTTACGACGGCGATCTTTGCCGAGCAGCATCGCATAGGTACTGGAAATTAGGTAGTGCCGCTGATCCGTAGAAGCACTTCGAAGAACCTCACGCGCGCCATCTGTGATGATGCTGACTTCGCCGTCACTCAGAATCTCCATGCAAAATGCAAGGGGACTTTCGAAGAGCGCATTGATTTCTTTTCGCTTTCTTTGAATGACCCTAAAGAAATCTGTAACCGTTGATGCTTTTGAATTGTTGTTTTTGCGGTCATTGTCGCCATTATCCGAGCATCCGTCATTTTGTGTAAGGGATTTAGTCACTATTGTCTGCTCACCGACTATTTTTCGGAGCCGCCGCTAGCACTCAGCCTCACCAGATGCTTCACAAGCGACGAAGTGATCTCGAAAATGTACTCGATTTCTTCTTCAATGACAGCAGAATCGTGCTGCGCGCATGTGTTCTGGTGGGTTCTGGTAGCTGGCGTAGTAGTCCACAAGCTTCTGGTACATGGTGGCGAACTCCTTCGAACCACCGCAGTCCTTGATGTACCCTCCCAGGAACTCGACCTGATTTTCAAGCGAATTTCGTTTTGTAAGAGCGCATTGAGCAGCAGTTCAAGCGCGAGACGAGGATCGTCGAGCAAATTGTGGTTAAATATGCGGTTCGCGTATTTTTGGAAGGCGTCGTGTAGAACGTGAGAACGTCAAGATAACTGTCGAGCCAGTGGCGCGTTTCCTCGATTAGTGTCTTGGTAGTTTCACCGCTTTCTTCACCAGCGAAAAGATAGCCGTAGCGGGATATCAACGTGGACTTGATTTATTGGATCCTCGCGCTGTTGATCTTCAATGGCGACGGGTGGGCGCACTGCTCCTTGATGATCCGTTACTGCTGCTCCGGCGTAAAGCGCATCAGGTTTTCGTAGAGCGCCGGACGTTTGTTTGGTGCCTTGAAACACGTGCTCGCGTGGGGAATGTTCGCACTGTACTCCACCGCATAAGCCGATGTGGCTTCGACGATTTTCGCGCCGGATAGGCCATGCTCGGTATCGCCGAGTATATCGGCGGAGAAGCGAATGTATTGAGGACGGAAATTGTCGGCGAACACGCTCAAGCCTGTGCTGCCTTCTCAGGATCCAGCCAACCCCCCCGAAAAGCGAAGGTGCTGCTGATCATCGAGCAGTCGGCTTCGGTGACGCCTTCGTGGTGGGCGATATTATACCAGCTGGTTTTGACCTGGTCTTCCATCGCATCGATGATTGCGGTGGCTTCGTCCGAATTTACGTGGAAATGGGCGCATTGCGAGACTATGTTGTTCGCATTGGCGTAGTGGCCGATGTCACCACAGGTCATGGCGAGGTCGCGGCGCTCAAGACTTACCGGCATCCACAGAAGCGCGATGCAGGCTTCGATATCGTCCAAGAAGCAGGCCACCTCAATAGGGACTCCTTTCGTGCGCGCGTTCGGACGGAGCTTGACGTGGTCGCGGCGATGAAGGATGGTCGAATTTTGATGAACGTGGCCCCCATCGACGGATATATACCGACGAGAGCCTAACCACCGCAACCTATTCGGAAGACTGCGACGGCCAATGCCGGTCAATCTAGAGAACTGGCCAGAAGATTAAGGGGGTGGGACCTTGACCTCTAAGACCCTCGTAAGGCCAGGTCGGAACATGGAGCGCAGAAGTTCCCCGACAACAACGCCCTATCGCTTCGGGTACTGTCCGAGACGGAGGATATCCTGACCAGCCAAAGGAACATCGCCCGGCATGAACATAACGACGGTAGTGTGTGGGGCGGAATCTCAAATGTTCGATCAACGCAGTCGGGGGGCGTTCAGATGCGTTTGTACCGTAGAGCACCACCAAGCGGCCTCCTTTCAAACACACCATACCCCGCGCGCGATTTTAGGACAGGTCAACTGGCGAGGATTGGATGATGGAGATGAACAAATGCACCTGATCTGTCGCGGGTGCGGCATTCAGAGGAAGGTCGGGGGAGGAAAGCAGAGGATCGACTGGAGCCAACACCGAGGCTGTCTACGGAGAGGCTGGCCAAACCGGGTCGTGGGAAACCTCAAACGGTCGATATCCGGTTATGCTCGCCACGCCGAAGCCTTCCGCATCGGTATCACTAACTCGCCGGAGCACAGGGCATATCCATATCGCCGAGAGGGCTGGGATCGAATGATCGTGCTCTACACAACACCCAGTTCCCGGAATGTTGAAGCGCTTGAGACAGCGTTGCTGCAGCATAATTGGGAGCGGGAAGATCTCGACAACTACCAGGGCTACGGCGGCGTAGGCACAAACACCGAAGGACCGTACTACTTATACGTTGTGCTGTACGGCGATGGCACCGGCAAGCGAGGATAACGCCGCGCGCGTAATTCATCTGGCCTTGCGTCCACGGCGGAGCAGGGTAATGCAGTAGGCCTGTTCGAACTTGGGATAATGTCAATTGGCCGGCATTGATCTGACCGTTCCTTGTAAGGGTAGTGACCTCTCGCCGGAATCGACCTCTGCTTTGGCGTCGCAAATTGCACAAATTGTTTTCGCCAGCCGTTCGTTACAGGTGGACTACGAGGACTTTCGACATCTCACTGGCTGAAATTCACGTGCTCTTGGGAAGTTGACAGTCCCAACCCGGTCCTTGTACGTGCGGAGACCTTGGTCGATCACTGCGTTGATCGCGCGTGGTACAAAGGAATGCTGGCGTTCGAGGAAGGTCATGATGAGGTGCGCTACTCTCTGCTTCGGTCGAAATTTTATGGCGTATGGACGGGGTCTCACATCGGAATCACTTGAGAAGTCGCCGCACATGGAGCGAAAAGTTGACATTGCGCGAGACTGAACAATGACGCTTCACACGGACTTTCTGCTTCTTCAGAGTCGTTCCCCCGACACGGTCGTGGCCGCCGTGGCCGACAATTGCCGCTTTGACGAACGGACAAGCGCCGACCGATGGCAACGGTTCGAATACATGCTACCCGGGCCGACAACCGGTCCGGGCGCGATCGGCTGGCGGGACTGGACGGAGACATATCGGCTGAATTTGGACAAGTATTGCATCGTCCCAAGCACGAACGTGCCGGACGCATTTCAGGACGTCAACTGCGATGCTTGGCTCGACAGACTGGCCGAGGAACAATTCGTGGTTCGCATTGAGGACCTCACCCGAGCATTGCGTTTCAACGCATTGTCCCTTCCCGAACTGCACGAGCTTTTGCAGAAGGCTGAAACCGGAAACTCCGACGCGAGCCAAGCCGTCGATCATTTCATCGAGGCATGGAATCAGGGCCGGGATGCGCGTCCTACTTTCGCCGCCTTCCATGACGAAGTGCAGGAAGAAATGGATGACGACGATTGGCCCCATGCCTTGCGCGACCGCTTGGGGCTCGGACACTACAGACCGGGCAAGCACGCACCTATCGCGGTCTCGTTGATGCGCTACTCGCTTGCTGACGTCAATTTGGTCCGGAAAGCGCGACATCTACCTACTGCTTGCGCTCTGCCCACTGTGCTCGATGGGGGCATGCATGAGTTCTTTTTTCCGGTTCCGAGGGAGCACTCCTATGGCGCCACCGTACACCTGCAGCCCGACCTAGCGGACATCCTCACCGCCGAGATCATCCATTGCCGGATCGACTACAAGCGCGAACACATTTTCCGACTGGGTGAGATCACTCGCCCGTGCCTCGTTCAGAGCCAGAATCTTCGCGACGCTCGCGACCTGCACTTACTTGCGTTACAAGAAGCGTGTCATCGTGCGGACTTCGGCGAGTACCTCGAGGGGCGGACATGAGCAACAATTCGTGGCTAGAGGCTTTTCGTGAGGAACCCGTTCAAGCTGTCGACGACCTCTTCAGCGGGCGTGCTGGAGTCGGTTCCGATCTACGCCTCGACATACCGGAATTCCTGTACCAAGAGTTCCCTCCGAATCTGACCCGCGAACGCGAGCATCTTGATGTTGCGTTGTCGAACTGGCTCGAAAACATGCGCATGTCCTACGCTGCCCAAGTGGCGCGGCTCGGATTCTCTGTGTATGGCAAACGAGTCGGGGATGCGTTTATCGCGCTACAATTGCTCGATCTACCGGAGACCCGACATCGGATCCGTGCGGATGTGGACTCTTGGTTACACTGGCTGCTCCCTTTGCGCCTCGCACCGGAGCGCGACCCGGCCCTGGAGTGCCGCCGACTGCTGACCCGCGGACAACCCGACGCCCGTCACACGGCCATGTGGCTACGTCTCGCTTCGGATCGCCGGCCAGAGTACTTGACAGTCGCCTTGGTCGGGTTGCGACTTCTGCCCGACCGGAAAGATGATGTGCGGGCAAACCAGAGGCTGATGCTCCAGGCGCTTTTGCGTCATGCTGTCAGCGCTCGTCATGATGTTTCCGCAGCTCGCCAGCTCTTCGACCAGAAGTATGTGGCCCTCCGTGGACTCTTCCCGCGCAGCCCTGCACACTGGAAGCGGCTTCTGCGCGAAGCTCTGGATGGCTTCGCCAACAGTACGCAGGAACGCTTGGCGACAGAGTTAGCCCTTGAGTTGAGAGAGGGGATGACGTCCGGACGTTCGCGTGGACCACAGCGAAACCTCGCAGTCGTGGAGCCGGTTCCGTGGGACGATGTGAATCGTCTGAGGCGTGACATCCTAGATACAGTCCATAAACCAGAGGTTTTGGCCTTGCGTCTGTTCGGTCTGTTGGAGCGGAATCACAACTATGCCGAGACCACCGGCGATAGCTATTACTTCGTCCGTAGTCTGCACAACCTCGGGCACCGACTGCTGCAACGCCATCAGCTCGGCGCGACCGAGATGGCTCGGCTCGGACTCATGATCGAGCGCGCCCTTGCTTGGGAGCCGATGAATTCTTACTGTTGGATGCTCTGGGCGGAATGGTTCGAGGCGCAGGGGTGGTCTGATGCGCGTGAATGGACGTTGCGCGAGATGCTGCGACTTTTTCCCGATGACGAGGTTTCGCGAGTGGAGTTGGCACGACTGCTCATGGGACGAGGTGAGGACCATTGGGACGAGGCTGAGCACTGGCTGCGCCAAGCACTGGAGCGAAGTCCAGGCGATGAATATACTCGGGTGGAGCTGGCCCGACTACTAATGGACCGCGGAAAAGGACATTGGGACGAGGCCAACTATTGGCTACGGCAAGTGGTAGGTCAAAACCCGGGTAACGAGCCCGCGCGGACAGTCATGGATGAACTCCGAGCCCGGCGCGACCATGCGGTCGACTCAGAAAGCGAGCCCGCCGAGCCAGCGAAAGCCCGATACGCCGATCCAGGTTTGTCGTATTCTTCCAACTTGTCAAAGAATGGTGGAAAATCCACTAGTGTTGGCGCTCTCTTTGATGACGACGAAAACAGTGTGGGCAACAGCCTCACAATTGGACCTCGATCTGCCGTTTTTGAGGAGCTCGCTCATCGTGGTCGCCTCGCCGTAGAATTTGCCCGTGCTCGAATTGCCAGAGCCATTTCTCCGCAGTTGGTGGCAACGGAACGGATCCGGCAAGAGACGCAGAGAGGTGACCAGCTGGCCGGTTTCTACTCGCAATGGCTGATGCTGGACGATACTCCCGAATGTCCGCCTCATGCTTGGGCGTGGCGCGCTTGCCTCTACTGGCAGGAGTCCCCGCAGCCTGATTGTTGGCGAGAGTTGGCGAAACAGTTTCCGGAGGCAGCCCGGGAGACGGAGTTCCTTCGTATCATTGCTATATCGGAAACGACCGACAACGCGGATTCGCGACGATCAGGCGCTAGCCATTGGCTCGCTCGCTATGGTTCTGATGGCGATGCCGTACTTCCCCCACTCGTGGGATTTATGCATCGCGAGCTGAAACGAATCGGCGAGATCAGTCCCGACGCGTACGAGGAGGTCGCTTGCACAGTGTTGGCCGGCAAAGCTGCGGACGTTCCGGAATTCACCCCAGAACCCGCTGATTGGTCTCTTTGATGTAAAATGGCCAAATGAACGAGTGTGTAGAGATCTAATGCCTCAGCTTCCTCAATCGGAAAACAACAAGCAGGATGCCAACTCAGGCATAGTGTATGTCTTGACCAACGAGGCTATGCCGGGCTTGGTCAAAATCGGCAGAACAACACAAGACGATCCTCAGGTACGTATGGATCAGCTTTACAACGGGGCAACTGGCGTGCCTGTCCCATTTGACTGCGTTTTGGCTATGCGGGTGAATGATCTCAAGGAGGTAGAGAAAGCACTGCATACGGCGTTTGGGCCGCAACGTATCAATCCAGGGCGAGAGTTCTTCGAGATTTCCCCTGTGCAGGCTGCTGCCTTGCTGAAAGTCATTGGTTTCGAAGACGTCACGCCAGAGGTCAAGGAGGCTAACAAATCAATCCCGGAGGCAGAGCTTTCCGCATCGGAAACGTTACGCAAGCGTCGTCCGAACCTGAATTTTGTCGAAATGGGGATACCCGTGGGCTCTGTTCTTCACGCATCAACCGGAGATGGGGAGATCAAGGTTACTGGTGAGAGGAAGGTTAGCTTCCAAGGGCAGGAAATGTCCATCACACAAGCGACGAGCAGCTACCTGGAACGCGCATATGCGGTCGCGCCTGCTCCTTATTGGTTGTACGAAGGCCGTTCTCTGAGCGAAATCTACAATGAGACCTATCGCGGATAGCAAGATGCAACATAAAGCGTAATATCCTTCGGACTAACCGGCATCGCGACTTTATCATGTGATTGCGTTCCTGGATCTTCTCCTCCTGAGTAAAATGAATTGTATTGCAATGTCTGCGGCGTATTCCTCTTCCCTTCACCCTTGCTGCGCTCCGATCGGGGTGGAACCACAGCCAACGCTTAATCTCCTGAACGAGGTCACGGTCAAGGCCGCGCCATCATTAACACAGGCCGCTTGTGGTTCGGGCCACTCATTTGAACGGGTGCCAAGGCACGCTAAAGGCTATCCGGCCTCCGCGGCCCCGCCTTCGTCAGGTCCTTTTAGTCCCCGTTCGATGTCTTCCAAAGGCCTTTGCAACAGCTCGCAAGCTTTGCTTTGCTCGATGAGCTTTTCCGCGAGGGCCCAATAGCAGAGCCTCTCGAAACGCCGCGGAAGTTCGTACTTTCTTTCTTGCCCCGGGACTTCCAGCGGATCCGGTTCATTTCTCCGCCAGCCGCGCGCAAAGGTTTGGAAAGCGTAGGCCAGAGTTGATCGTTCGATAACGCCGACTTGGCTGAGGCGGACCAAGAGGGAAGCTGCGCTGACTCGATACATGCGCTTGAGCTGGACCAGTTCGTGATATCCAAGGGCGTTTCTATGTTTGCCGATTTCGCGTACCAAATGATCCCGCGGGACGAGAAAGGCTCCCGCGAAAACATTTGAGGCCATCTCGTGATCTACCAGCGAGTTCGAATCTATCAGGCGATGCGCAAGCTCGTGAGCGAGCGTGAGCCGACGTCTTTCTAAAGTGACCTGGGCATTAACCACGATAACCGGCACTCTCGTTCTATGACGTGAGCGGCGCACGAGGCAGGTGAGGCCAGAGACGCATTCGGGCAGCGATATGACGAGGACCTTGATGCCCCGGTCTTCGAGCAATGAGGTCATGTTTGGGATAGGGTCGACGCCGAGCTTCCAATCGCGGCGTAGATCCTCCGCCAAGATCTCCCCGTCTTCCTCTCGTCCCAAGAAACGGTTGCCGAACTGGGGTGCTCTCCAGGCACCGCTATCGAGTTCCAATATTTCCTCAATTGCAAGGTAGCGCTGCAGGCCGTCGATGACCGACGCCTCGACGCGTGCCCGGTCTCCGGCACTGATACCGGACGGTTTGCGGAATTCGGTAGCCTCCAGCTCTGCCACTCGTTCGCTGAGCAGATACTCCAGCGAGACTCCGAGCACTCTTGCAATCTGGAGCAGGATGCCGGAGCTCGGCATCATCTCGCCGCGCTCATACTTGCCGATGGCCTGTGCGGTGGGGGCGCCGCCTAGGGCATCCGAGAGTCCGCGCAGCGAATAACCAGCCTTTTTCCGGGCGAGTTTGAGGCGGTCTCCAAACATGTTATCCCTCAGGCTTGCTGTTTACAGTTTTTCATTATATATTCGGAATGTAAACCACGGCTGAGGCTCCGTCAACGCTGAGATTCAACGGTTGGTATCGCCAATTAACGACTATATATCAGGAGGTTAGAGTGAGGAAGCGCAACCAGCATGTTGTCCCGCATGAGGATGGGTGGGCGGTGCGCGGTGCCGGTAGCCAGCGCGCCACGTCCGTTCACCGGACCCAGCGGGAAGCCATTGATAGCGGGCGTCAGATCGCGCGCAACCAGGGCACCGAGCTTTTCGTGCACGGCCGCGATGGCCGCATCAGGGAGCGTGATTCACATGGAAACGATCCGTTTCCGCCCAAGGGCTGACCGAAGATGCGAGCGTGGAGGAAGGTTGAACCTATGGGCATGTCCACGAACCAGACGGAGGTGAGAAATCCGAACCGTGCCAGAGGATGGTCCGCCATCAGCGTTGCCGAGTCTATTCAGGAAGGGCTAGTTGCCCAGTCTGTGCTCGCGCACAATCTGGAAGAGGGCCGGCATGAAATCGTTTATGTAAGTCACACCCCTTTCGGTCGGGTATGGGATGAACCGAACGGGCGCCAGGGCTTGGGTGAATGAACAACGATGCGAGTGGAGGCGGATCGAGCCTTGAGCCGTGTCGTTTCAAGTATTGCTGGGATGATTCGAAGTTTGCTAGGCCACTGGAGGCGCGAACCGATGGCGGATTCTGTTAAGACCCTAGAGGAGCGGCTTCGTTCGGCCTGCGAGGAGGCGGACGCCCTCGTTTGGTACTTCGCTCGACACTGCCCTGGAGGTTCGGACGATACGGCATCTGCCGCCTACGCGGAACTTGTACGGGCCCTGTCAACCGCCCATAAAAAGAAGGACGAGGCCAGTTACCAAGGATTGATGGTCTCGTACCACAAGCTCGCATGCTTCACCTTCGGCGAGCACGAAGTACACGGCAAGAGTATCTTGGACACCATCCGCCGGCCACGGACGCTGCGAGCCAGACTGTTAGACAGACGTCGCTTCCCGGTGGTTCTGGGTATTGTGTTCTTCGGACTAGCGCTACTGTTCGAGATGCTCGACGTGTGGAGCAGGTCTGTTCTCGCCGCTAGAGGCGCTACGGAAGCCACCGAGTCGATTTCGTATGTTTCAGCTGAGGTCTTCTGGGCGTCACTGCTCGCGCCATGCATTCCTTTGCTTGGACCGGTGGCTTGGGGTGCTCTCGGGGCATGTACGGCGCTTGCAAAACGGGTGGCGGATCGTCTGTCTGCAATGAGCTTTGAGGAAAACAGGATGCGGGCGCTTACCGCTCGTATCTTTCTCGGAGCCGCGCTGGCGCTCGTTCTCGACATTCTCGTGTTTATCGAGGGAGAGAACTCAGAAACCGATGCCGCGACCCTCGGTTTTGGACCGATCGCCGGCGCATTTCTTGCCGGACTTTTCGTTCAGCACATTTACGGCGCACTTGAGACGCTGATGCGCCGTGTCTCGCGTGCGATCAGTCCAGAACCGCGCCCTGGCCCCGGATTGAACCCACCCTCACCTCCTGTTCCGCCTACTGGGGGCTAAACCTACAAAGAGGTCAATGACATGAAAACCCGGCCCTGGATTCCAGTTGCATTGTTCGTTTCGGTCTTGGCGGTCCCAGCCTTTGCGCAGTCTCCTGAGAGGTTCGCTACGGCAAAGAAGCTGCTCGCCGGCATTCACGAGGACATCGGACATCTCCAGACGCTCTATTGCGGATGCCCTTATGTGCGCACGAGCCGGTCCGGCGGCGATATCGACCGTGAAGCGTGCGGCCTTGAGGCACGGAAGAACGAAAAGCGCTCCGATCGTGTCGAATGGGAGCATGTGGTACCGGCATCGTGGTTCGGGTCGCATCGGACGTGCTGGAAAGATGGCCATGCGCTGTGTGGGAAAAAGACGAACGGCAAGCCATTGAAGGGACGCGAGTGCTGCCTCAAGCCGGGCGTGGACCCGGATTTCCAGGCGGCACACAACGACCCGCACAACCTATTCCCGGCGGGTGGGGAAGTGAATGGAGACCGCTCGGCCAATCCCTACGGTACGGTCGAGGGAGAGCCGCGCCGCTATGGGGCATGTGATTTCGAAATTGGTGGGAAACCGAGGGTCGCCGAACCGACGACGCACGTTCGTGGTGAGATTGCACGGGCGATGCTTTACATGTCGCAAAGGTACAGGGCGGATGTCCGGATGACGCGCGAAACGTTGCTGGACTGGCACGAAGCAGATCCACCCGATGGGTGGGAGCTTGAGCGGGCCAAGCGTATCGAGGCTGCGACTGGATTAGAGCACCCATATATTCGTACACGGTAATGCTTGTCCTGGTAGAGTCAGCGCCAGCCTGGCCGAAGGTTGAACGGAGATTCGGTCGATGGCATGGCGAGTAAAGGGTACCAACCAACCCATTTCGTGTAGAGTCCGAGATAGACACCAAACACAGATGGTACCGTTTCTTCGCTCACAAATTAGCCTGAAAACAAATTTTGCAACAGGGCCATTCACACTGGGTGCATCCCAATTTGTTTGTACAGGCGGAGACCCCTAAATTTATCTTCCGACGCATGAAATCCGCCAAACGTCGGTTCCCAAGGAAGTGTGTAAGGACAAATTAGGCTTCGAAGCCTTGATTTTCGGCTTCTGGACCGATTTCAACGAGAGGCCGATAATCTACCTCATGGTTCACCTACCAACCCCCAAATCCCGCAGAATCACTCCAAACAAACAATCTGGGATGCACCCATTCACACTATTGGCGGTCAGCGTCCCAGACGCTCTTCAACTCGACTCCGATTGTCCCACCATTTCGCGCGTTCTTCGTAGCTGGCTGCGATTTGGTCAAGCATGTCTGCGATGAACGGGTATTCGAAGGCGATCTCCCGAGACCACCTTCGGTATTGCTCTGCCAACCCATGTTCCTGAGCTCCGCCCTCGCCTCGCCAAGTTGCCCCCCGGGCATTCTGGATGCCAACGAGCATCCCCGTCGCCACTCCCTGTGATCCGAGATCTTCGATAGCCTCACGCACAGGCTCGCACGGCCAGACACCGTCATTGCCGGGCCGGCAATGGGAAAGCAGTTGGCCAATCATCCGGTCGCCGACATCGGCGCGGCCATATTCGCGGGTGAGCGTGCGTACTTGCTCCAGCCAGTCCCTTAGCTCCTTGAGATCAATGCTGCCATCGCCCTGGGTCCCGGGAATTCGGCTGGCGCGGGTGAGAAGTACATAAGCGGCGTACCCCACAGCGTGTCGGTTGTCAGATTTCGGCCGCCTCCATTCGGCAGGGTCTTCACCGCCGTCTTCGCGCTTAAAAAAGAGTGCGAGCGCCTGCATAAACAGTGCGGGCGTTTTCGAGAGTTGTGCTTCCAGATTCGGAATTCCGTGCTCGGAACGGTCAAGCACCCGGATAAACAGGAACTCAAGTCGGGCAAGATCATCGCGAGATGTATCGCCGCGTAGTTCAAGCGTGTTGAGCGCTTTCGAGACGTAATAGCCATCGAGTCGATAATTGTCCGAGGACTCCGCGCCATTGGTCGCAACCTCCCTCAACAGCCGAATCAGCCGGGGAGAATCAAGGCGTTGCCAATCCATATGGGCAGCATGGAACGCGGCGAGGGGCCGATCCACGTTGAGCAGTTCGTCGACGAACGTTGCGAACGCAGACTCATCATGGCCCCTCCAGTGCGGATTCACTTCCTCCCAATATCGCCGCTTCAGGCCATTAGGCAACCGGTCAACGTGTTGCCAGGTGCCGCCGTCGAAAGGCGCGCAGCGCAGGAGGCGAATGCACGCATCCTCATCGGTGCCGAAGCGCTCAAGCAGCTCTGCGAGAGCGGCATCGCGGTCTGGCTTATTGAGCTTGTCCAGAAAACCGGAAACGCACTGCTCGCACTTGTCCCGTAGCTCGTCAGTCCGCTCAGCCATAATATCCCGGAGAAAATCCACCCCCTGCTGAACCCCGGTGCAGATTTCGGCCATGTGCCACCCCACCACGTGGGAAGCGTTGCCGGATCGGCACAGCCCCTTGATTCCGTCCAGCCCCGACGCCGCCCATACCTCTTGCAATGCGTCACGTCGCAGGCAGGCTATGCGTTCCTCTCTCTTCCGATGATCGAGTTGATCGTCCTCAAGCTCGTCAGCCGATTCATCCACCCAATGGTTGAGAAACAGCCACTGATGACGCGTCGCCGGATCCCGGGATTCGAGCAGCGCATATGCTTTTCGAGCGCGCGTACTCTCTGCGGAATCAAGGCCGCGGTGCCGACTGCGTCGGGTCAGGGCGCTCCGCCGAATCCGCTCACGCAACACTGCCTTCTTGCTGTCGGTGGGGCCGGTGTCATTCCAGGCGTCAATGAGTTCCCACACCCGCTTGCGATGTTCAGGACTTAACGCTGCGAGGCGATCAACCAGATCGCTGAGCGAGTGCTCGTCATGCGTCGACCAGTCAAGCGTAAGCTCTATCGCTTTGTGTTGGCTCTGCCACGCTTCGCCATTTGTCGTAACCTCTCCCGCGTCATAGGCATCGGTCCGCCAGCGCGGCTTGTTATTGTAGTCCCCTAAGGTCGACCCCGAATCGAACTGATCGACGCAAATCTGCCAGCCGACATCCGGGAATTTCCTAGTGAGCCATTCGAGCGCTTGGTTGCGTTGATCCAGCGAAGCGGCCGTCTGAGGCATCCAGGACCGGTAGATCGATTTGAGTGTGCCCAAGGGCTTGTTGGCCCAGTTGTCATCGATCCGCCATGTGCACAGTCTTGCGAGAATAGACGTGACGCGAACCAGCCGCTCCGGCTTCCAAGCCAGCAATTCGAGCGCCCACAGTATGCCTGAGCGCGGGCAATCACCTAGAATCCCGGTATCCGCAGGCGCGAATAGCGCGGCAATCTGCGGATCCCCGCATTTGAGATCCGCTTCAATGATTTCAAGAAACGCCCCCGGCGCGGCCTCGGCGTATTGTGGAAGATCTTTCTTCTGTGACAACCATGTCGACGCGGTGGAAGGAGTCAGCAAGTTGTGAATCATACCTTCAACGCGGGCTTCAAGGTTAAGCCCAAGACGCTCACCGACAAGCGCATCGCCATACACGGCCAGAAGCACAAGCGTATCGCAGAGGCCCTGACGCAAGGCAGACGAATGGTTCCGACTCTTTCCATAGAGGTTGGCCGCCCAACGTTTGTCATCTGGAAGCTCCAACGCCGGGTCTTCTTCCGACAGGACAACTTCAGCCGCGAACAGGAAGTTCTCAAAATCTACCGGTGTGAGGACGCCGTGCGCGGCAAAGAGTGCATCAACCTTGGAGACAACACCGCGGAGGTGGCCGATCGACCAGGTCGGCGGTTCTTCCATGACCTGGAGTTGCGCGATCGTCCGCTCGATGTCTTCATACGGGCCGTCGGTCAGGCAGCGCAGGATCTCCCTGTCAGCCTCGACGCTGGAATCCCAAGCACCGACGAAAACGAGCGGGATCAGCGAACGCGCCACGGTGCTGTCGGCAGCCCAGGGTGGAGTCTTCACGGCCTCAACCTGCGCAAGCCGACGTCGGAGGATGGTTGGCGAGCGCGCGGATTCTTGCGCGAGCTGGTCTATACGTGCGTCATCGCGCTCAATGGCCCTTAGAGCTTCTCGGAACGGCTCGTGGCCCAGCAGATCAAGCGCGATGTTTGCATCCTCGATCACCGAATTGCGGCCACGCACGACGATCGTGTGGGTCTTTTTTTGAAGTCCCGCCAAAGCCTTTTCAACCTCGGGCGAGGCGACAATCGCGATGAATTTCGAAGACACCCCCGCCACTGTCCTGAACGCCGCAAGCGAACGGATAACGACGGAGCGCTCATAGGAACCGACGCACGAATCTCCGAGGTCCTGCAGTGCGACGCTCAGGAAAGCCAGCGCCTCCAGGATCGAGTCTGCGGTAATCACGAAGGGGGTGGCCGGAGGGGCTTTCAACCATTTCTCAAGTTGTTCCTTGTGCCGTTCGGCGGTAGAAGCGAACAACGCCTTCGGCAGTTCGGGCTCGGTGACACCCGCCCATTCAAGCCAAATCTGGCCAAGGGTCGTAACCTCCTGGCCCGCGCCGCCCTGGAACTCCCGCAACCGGGTTTGTGCTGGGATCGACTGTTCCAGCCATTGTTCTAGGTCGCTGGCGTCGAAAGCTCTCACGTCCTTCCATTCACCGCGCGCGCTCTTGCCCTTGGCCCAGTCGGCCTTTCCGGCCCAGTTTCGTGGAGTCACAAACACGAACGTCGTGGACTTGCGTTTCTTCGGGTGAACGCCGGCGGTGCGGGCGCAATAGTCTGCCTCCGCCTTGGTTCTGGGCGCCTTGTCACACCCGAACTCCCAGCCGGACTGTCCCCGCGGTATCCACGGTGTCGCCGACCCGGACTTGACTTGGCCGTCCCAGCCTCTCCTCTGGGAATTGTCAAAGGCAGGAAAATCGACAGTCGTCAGATTGCTTCCCGTTGAATGCACCAGCGTACGCAGCAGTGCCGGAAGCTGTCCCCGCGCATCGATGGTATCCGCCCATGCGGCGATCTGACGGGCGGTGATTTCGAGAAAGGCAGGCGCATACGCATAAACGGCGATGTCGTTTTCGCCGGCACGCGCCTCAAATTCTTCGAATTGTGCCTGCATTTCAAGGAGAGTCGAGGCATCGGCTTGGAATGCTTTCTCGAATCGCATGGCCATTTCGGGAGAGAGGGCGGCCCTACTGTTCAGAAGATTGGACAAGGCAGGCCGACCAACACCGAGCATCTTGGCTGCCTTCGTCACCGAGAACTTCGGCGGGAGGATCGATTGCCTGATATACGCCCCCGGATGGATCGTGGGTTCCTTGTTTTGAGATGTCATAACAGTTGTTCCTTCCAATAAACTGCGAATCCGGATCGGCGAATGGCATGATTTCCGCTGAATCTCCGAAACTTGGATGATTCATTGTGTATTGCATAACGCTACACAATACAATACCATAATTTGCGCTGCCGTTTTCCAACAGAAAATCTGGATATGAATGGGGACCTTCGTGCCTAGGTTCTTGGATTAGGGCAGGCTGTCCCCTGTTGCGTTGAACGCAAGGCCCAATGATCGAATCTCGGGAAATTCACTCAAGAGCCACCACCCCCGCGCAGCGTCGGCCATGTCGTGAAAGTAAAAAAGGGGGACTTTGCCTCGGCAGAGAGGATGCTATGCTGGTTCTGCCTCGCGATCGGGGCCGCGGAGGCCGGATAACCATTGGCGTGCCTTGGCACCCGTTCAAGAGAGTGGCCCGAACCACACGCGGCCTGTGTCATTGATGGCGCGGCTTTGACCGTGACCTCGTTCAGGAGATTGAGCTTTGGCCGTGGTTCCGCCCCGATCGGAGCGCAGCGAGGGTGAAGGGAAGGGGAATACGCCGCGGACATAGCAATACAGTTCATTTTACTCAGGAGTTGAATAGGGCTGCGCGTGATATCTTGCTCCCTTTCCAATGCGCTAACGGTGCTTGGCTTCAGCCTTGAGGTCAAGGATCTGTCGGACGTGCAGGCATGAATTCGGGTCTGACGTGTTGAGAGAAGCTGGGAACCAAGTTGAGTGACCTGAGATCGTCGTGATATTCTCCCCAGATTGGGTGCGTTCTTCGCCGGGTGGAAACCCGGATTCGGTGCGAACGAGCCCGAGTTGTCTGCAACCAGCCTGCAATCATCGAGCTGAAACCGCACTATTCGAGAACGGGTTGTGTCGGAAACGGAGGTTGTCCAGAATCGGCGGAGTTGAATACCGTAGCGCACGAACCCCGTCGTCAAGGCGGACTCCGGTGCCTTTTTTCAAAAACTGAGAATATAAAGCCGCTTTGATTTGCGATTGAGCCGGGCGTGCAGGGAAGAAATACGTTAGTTGAGCGACAGACGCCCGTCATGAAGCGTCCTTGTCAAACACACGCAGCCGCGTCATGCGTCCCACTTGCTCGCCCATCGACGCTGTCGTTTCCTCAAATTCCGATCCTTTCGATTTCATCCAGCGAGACGCGGTCGGCACGCCTGTCATAGAGCTTGGTCGTCTTGGGGTCCGCGTGGCCGGCGAGGTACTGGGCCACCTCGACCCGAGCCTCCGGGTTTTCAAGGTACGCAGTGATTCCCGTAGCCCGAAACGAGTGATTGCAGACATCCGTCGAAATTCCTGCAACCCTGGCACGTCGTCGGAGCATTTCCCATGCGCGTTGCCTGGTGAGGCGCCGCCCGGAAAGCGAGCCGTCGCGGTTGAGCGAGCGGAAGAGGGGACCGTCACGGTCGAGGTCGATTCCGGCGGCCTCAATGTAGTCCCGGAGGTAGGTTTCGAGGTTGTGATGGCAGGGAACTTCCAGCACCTTGCCGCCTTTCTCAAGCAGGCGCAGCCAGAGCCGGCCGTCGGTGAGAAAGACATCCTTTACGTTCATGGCAAGCGCTGCGGAGACCCTTGCGAAGCTGTACGTCATGGTTGCGATCAAGGCGCGGTCGCGAAGACCTCCGATGGTCTCCACCGGGATGGAGCGCAGGAAACGGCGGCACTCGGCAGCGGAGAGAACCGGCGTCGTCCCGCGGCGAACAGTATGCTTCGGACCGCGCACTGCGGCGGCCGGAGAAGACGAAACCACCTGGCGGACTGTCAGCCAGTCGAAGAGCCGCCGGATCCCGGCCAGTTCCTGCTTGATGGTCGGGCGCGACGCCTCGCGCATGCGTTCCTCCAGCCACACAGCGATATGGACCGGCTCGATGTCGACGACGTCGTGGATTCCGTATTCCGAAAGCCAGTCGAACAGCCGGTGGGCCGCGCGTGCATAAGCCTGGCGGGTATTCCGGTTCCGGATCTGCGCGGCGAAGAAATCCAGCCATGCCCGGCGGCCGGTTTCGCCGGCGCTTGCGACAGCGGCAGGAACGATGCCCACCGCGACGGTGGCGGACCCGGCCACGTCCAGGGCACCGGTCTTTCGTACAATGGTCATCTTTCTGGTGCCAGCTCCTGGATGGTCAAATGTCGTCGCAATGACAACGGACATCGCTCCAGCCGCAAATCAGGCAGGCGCCCCAGGCGTCGGTTCTCCTGCGCGGCTTTTGCGCTGGCCGGGCTCCATTGCATCGGTTGCAAACCCACAGTACGTGCGCCGAGTCCGGGACAGTATAAAGGTTGTCCCAAGGGTCAGACTCGACGCGAGGAACTGCAAGAAGGTGCCGGACGCGTGTCTCTGCGCCGCATTGGTCGCATTTCATGCTCTTTGACCGTCACAGATTGAGGAGTACATAAACGCCGTTATGTACGGATAGTGACTGAGTGGAAGGAACGAACCCGTCGGGGCATCATTTCTGCCCCATGATCCTCGTCGACGATGGTGCCCGACCAAGGCGGACAGTTTGTTGGCGCATATTGGCACGGTCTGGGAAAGCAGGCACCGCTCTTCACCTGTCCGCACACCGTTTCAGGCAATACGCACTGTTTCCTTAATTGCCGCACTACAACAAGTCTTCGACGCAAGATTAAATCAACATGCACAGTACACGACGCACTTGAAACGAGAGGAAAAGAGGATTCGAATTGAGGACTCGTGGAACGTCTTCATCACGCGCTTCTGCACGTGGCAAACGACGATCCCGAAACGACCCGTCAAACGACCCGAAATCCGGTGAGTCGTGTACTGTGGTTTCTCTCATCAAGAGACGGGCATAGTGGAGCAACTCAAGGCAATTTCGGGCATTCAAATTGCTTGCAAATGCCGGATGCTCAACTCGATGCCAGTCTGGCCAACAATAAAAGGATTGGATTAGGGCTCGTTGCGAAACAGGCGAATCGTTTTGTCGATAAGGGATTCCCCCTGGAATCGAAATGTGATTCACTCACGGCATGGATACAATCGAGAGCATCCGGCGCCGGTTCGAGGCGCTGTCGCCGCATCTGGATGAAAAGAGCCTCCGCCTGTATGTTGCGTCCGAGACCCTGCCCCTTGGCCATGGCGGCGTGACGCTGGTCTCGACAGCGACGGGGATTGCGCGCTCGACCATTTACCGCGGTCTTTCTGAACTCGGGGAGCAACCGGAGCCCTCGGGCCGTGTTCGGCGTCCCGGCGGGGGCCGCAAGCCTGCGGTGGAGGTCCAGGACGGCCTTGAAGAGGCGCTCGATGCGCTCGTGGAGCCGGCGGCGCGCGGAGCCCCCGAGCGTCCGCTGCGGTGGGTGTCGAAGAGCCTGCGTCACATTTCCGATGCGCTCTCCGACCAGGGTTTCCCGGTGTCCCACACCCTTGTGGGCCGGCTGCTGAAGCGGCAGGGTTACACGCTCCAGGGCAACGTGAAGACCCGGGAGGGCACGAACCATCCGGACCGGGATGCACAGTTCCACCATATCAACGATCAGGTCATGGCGTTCGCGGAGGCCGGACAGCCGGTGATCTCCGTGGATACCAGGAAGAAGGAACTGGTGGGGGATTCCAGGAATTCAGGCCGCGCGTGGCGTCCGAAAGGCTCCCCCGAGGAGGTCCGTGTCCATGACTTCGCCGACAAGGAACGCGGCAAGGCGATCCCCTACGGGGTCCATGACGTGATCAACAACGTGGGCTGGGTCAATGTCGGGGTCAGTTCCGACACGGCCGCGTTCGCGGTCGAGAGCATCCGGCGCTGGTGGCACCACCTGGGGACGGAACGCTACCCCGAGGCCCGCAGGCTGCTCATCACCGCCGACTGCGGCGGCTCCAACGGGAGCCGCGTTCGGTTGTGGAAGGTGGAGTTGCAGAAGTTCGCACGCGAACTCGGCATCGAGATCAGCGTGTGCCACCTGCCGCCCGGCACCAGCAAGTGGAACCGAATCGAACATCGGCTCTTTTCCTTCATCAGCCGGAACTGTCGCGGCAAACCCCTGTACAGCCTCACAACCGTCATCAGCCTGATCGGCTCCACCACGACCGGCACGGGACCGAAGGTCTACTGTGACCGGGACACGAACGAGTACCCGAGCGGTATCAAGATCAGCAAATCGGAGATCGAGGCCCTGGATATCCGGCGCGCCGACTTCCGTGGCGATTGGAACTACACCTTGCTTCCAAATCTCGATAATGTAGCAATTAATTCGTTACAATCCCCAGGAAAGTGAATATGTTACCATGGATGTCCGACACCAAACTCAACCACATGGTCTCTCACGCAGCGGCGTGACGGTGACGTATTGGACTCCGCATGGGGAGGAGAGAACCGGGCGCATGGTCGTAGCCGTTCGGCAATTCGCCGCGACTGAAAGGAAAACGTGTGACGCTCATTCGAACGACTGATCAACTCGCAAAGTTCTGCAAATCCTGTTCACGCCATCCATATGTCGCCGTCGATACAGAGTTCATGCGCGACACGACTTATTTCCCCCAACTGTGTCTTGTCCAGATCGCGGCACCTGGCTCCGGAACTGAACAGGTTGCAGCCGTCGACGCCTTGGCCAAAGGCCTGTCACTGGACCCTATTTACGAGTTGTTTATAAATCCCCGCGTAACAAAGGTTTTTCACTCTGCACGCCAGGATCTGGAGATTTTCTATCTCGACCGAAAGATATTTCCGCGACCGTTCTTCGACACTCAGATCGCTGCAATGGCGTGCGGATACGCCGAGCAGGTCGGGTACGAGACCCTGGTTCGTTCGATCGTCAAGCGACCTCTCGACAAATCTCGACAGTTTTCAGCGTGGAACAGGCGGCCGCTTACAAGGCAACAGCTGCACTACGCGTTAGGTGACGTGATCCATCTCAGGGTGATTTACGAGCACCTGGTTTCCAAGCTGACCCGGCTTGACCGTGTCTGGTGGCTGGAGGAGGAGTTCGCGGAGCTGTTCAGGCCCGAACTTTACGCGATTGAGCCCGAAAACGCCTGGAAGAGACTGAAAACAAAGAATGTTTCGGAAAAATACTTGGCGGTGTTTCGCCAAGTCGCGCACTTTCGGGAGGAATGCGCTCAGCAGCGAAACGTCCCGCGAAACCGGGTGTTGAGCGACAAGGCACTGGCAGAGCTTTCGTCGGTCCGGCCTGGAGACCTGTCGGCGCTGGAAAAATGCAGGTCGTTGCCGGATCACCTGAAGAAAGGAAAATTTGCGCGGGGACTCGTCAATGCCGTCCGGCGGGCCGGGGCCATGCCGGCAGAAGACCTGCCTGTCCAGACGTCGTCGAAAAAACCGGTGATCGCGAATCACGGGATCCTTGATCTGTTGCGGACCCTCTTGAAGGCCAATGCCGCCAAGGCCAATGTGGCGCCGTCACTGATTGCAAAGACCGCGGATCTGGAACAGATCGCCGCGGGCGAGACATGTCGCCGCATTTCCTCTGGCTGGAGGAACGAAATATTTGGCTGCGACGCACTGCGGCTATTGAAGGGAGAAATCGCGCTCACGTGCGAGCGAGACAGTGTGCGCATTGTCGCATTCGAAACTGAATGTCGTCGGTCTGGCGGATCTCGACACGGGGCCTGACGCGTTCCGATCGAGAGATCGGCCGGGACATTGCCGGGGGATAGTACGCCTGTACGTCGGTGGGCGGTACGAGCGCTCGGACTTAATGGACGAGCGTCTCCCGGTCGCGGTTTTGCCCTCTCAAACCCGTGGCTCTATGCAGGCGAACGGAATGATAGCCTCGAAATCGGGATTTTGCGTTCACCAAAAGGAACGCCCACCGATGTCGTCAGCTCAAGACTTGCCGCGACGATCAGGTTCGTGGGTCCCCGGGTATCCTAGCCGCCGGTGAGACCGTCCTCTCCGGTATCCCCGGCCACGTGCTGGTCTTCCAAAACTGCTTCCTCTTCGTCGGAACCAAACCAGTCCATCGGATTGTACCAGGAAGAACCGCTGCCTCCACTGCAGGCCGAAACGGTGAAGGCGACGGAGAGCGCGCCCAATATCCGAAGGACTGATCCGGGACCACGAACCAGAGTCCGTTTCCTTGTTGAGTTGTTGTGCATGGCGAATCCTCGAAAGTGATTGATCTGAATGCCTGTGCCCAGATGCCAATGGTCACCGTGGCGAACCGAGACTAATGTATTTCGCCTCGTTCGTCATGGGCGGTGTCCCGGAAATTACGGCAATTTGGGGTTCGACGAAATCGCGTGGTGTCGAGGTCGAGTGTTTTCTCGCCACACCCGGGAATCTGTCTTGAGGAGTTACCGCCGCACCCGAATGTCCATTCTGTCGTCTGTCTTTCGCCTGCTTCTCTGCCTTCCTGCACGTTCGAAGATTCCCGCCTGCGGCCCAGATCCCGCAGCAAGACAGCACAGCCCCGGGACGAACTGCCGCGCGATTCTCCGATCTCGCTTCGCGTACACCGTTCCAGGTATAACGCCCGCAAACGATGGTGCGGGCGTTTGGCCATCAATGCGAGCGAAGAAACCCGCGTCCCTGAGGGATTCAATACGGCGAAAGTCAAGGCGGGCCAGACGGGACGGAGATTTCCGCGGGAAACAGTCCGCTCCTTTATGGGCTCGGGTTTCCCTGGCTCTTCCGATTTCCAGACGACTCGGCGTCAGATCAAACAGGGAAATCTGACAACTCGGCTGGCGAGCAAGCCGAACCGTCACCTGATGTGCTCCGATCAGATGGTAAGTTCGATCGCGTTCTGTTTGCCGATCACCCGTATCCGGCCACTCTTGTTGAGTGTGCTTGTGGGAATGAACGTTCCGATCGAGAGATCAATCGGAGCATTGCCGGGTGATCGGGAAGCCTGCGCATCCGGAGGCGGCACGAGCCCGTGGACTTCATAAACAAGCGTCTCCCGGTCTCCGTCTTGGCCTCTTGCTCCGGTGATCCTGTGAAGGCGAACGGAATGGAAGCCTGGAACTCCGGACTTTGCATTCACAAGCAGGATCGCCCCCGACGTTGTCGGCTCGAGGCTTGCCGTGACGATCAGGTCCGCGAGCCTCCGGGTATCCTGGGCGCCGGTGAGACCGTCCTCCTCGGGTTCCCGGGCAACGTCTCGATCTTCCGTGACAGACGCCGCATCGTCCGAACCAAACCAGTCCATGGGATTGTACCAGGACGAACCGTTGCTTCCACCGCAGGCCGAAACGGTGAAGGCCATGGACAGGACGCCCAGCATCCGAAGGACCGAACCCGGACCGCGAGTTCGGTTCCGTTTTTCCGTAAAGCTGTCATGCATGGCGATTCCTTGAAAAAAGAGTCAACTCAATGCCGGAGTCCGGGAGCAAAGGTCCCGGCGGCAAACCGAGAATACCGTATTTAGCCGCGTTCGTCATGGGCGGCATCCGGGATACGGCGGCAATCCGAAGTGCGATGAATTCATGCAGGGTGACGCCGAGTGTTCGAGGACTACCGTCAAGAAATGGATCTCAACGGATGGCAATGTACGCGAATGCCCGTTTCTTCGTTCGTCTGAGACTTTGCCTCCGTCCGGTTCAGAGATCCCCCGAAACGGCCCTGACCGTGGGGCAAGAACGTCACGATTCCCGGAGGAGGGCCTGAACGAATTCCCGGCTTTGCCTCCCGCGCGCCGTTCCAGGTCAACACGTTTTCGAACGACGAACCGGGCGTTTCGCATTCGGCCAGCCGATGGAAGTCCCTCCGCACTCAATCTACGCGGATTCGACAAGGTCAGTTCACACCACCGGACGAATTGTGTACAAGGCCGCACGGGCTCGGGCGGGCAGGCACTCGGTGACGAAACCCGATGCATACGTCAAATGGGCCAACAGAAGACCGGCTATGGTCGGGGAGTCGCCCTCCATGCAGGAATCCTTCGATGACATCGTCGAGACATTCGCCTATCTTGATGATTGGCAGGAACGTTACGGTTACATTATCGAACTCGGCCGTGCGATG
The DNA here is from genome assembly GCA_965242975.1 of Paracoccaceae bacterium. Taxonomy (GTDB): domain Bacteria; phylum Pseudomonadota; class Alphaproteobacteria; order Rhodobacterales; family Rhodobacteraceae; genus JAPPHA01. The sequence goes on from CBDETS010000007.1 coordinate 722,670, forward strand.
CCCCAGCTCGACGACTCGCTTCGAATCGCGGAAACCAAGGTCGACGGGTGTGCTTCTCAGGTCTGGATTGTGCCTCGAATCGAGGGTATCGGTAACTCGGCGCGCTTTTTTTTCGACGGAGACTCGGATGCGATGATCGTTCGCGGACTGATCGCCATCCTGAAATCCTATTATTGCGGTTGCAAAGTGAGCGAAGTCTCCCGCCTTGATGCACTCGGTGCGTTGACGCGCCTCGAACTTGACCAGCACCTGACGTCTCAACGCTCGAACGGACTACGCTCGATGATCTCAAGAATCCAGTCTTTTGGCCGGGAACATGTCGCCTGAAGCTGCACCCGTGCGTGCAGCTCAGGACCAGTCGGAGGCAATAATGGGAGATTCCGAGGACAGGCTGCGAGGATTGAACGTCACCGATGGCGCGAGCGGGGCCAGCTGCTCAGGTCCCGAATTTCGGACACTTTGACTGGACCGCTGCATCATGGCTCGACTGTCAGATCCGATTTCCCGCGCCCTCGAAGGCCGAGGCTGGTTACTCGCGGACGGTGCAACCGGAACCAACCTGTTCAACATGGGACTCACGTCCGGTGACGCACCCGAGTTATGGAACGAGGATCACCCTGACCGGATTCGTGCCCTTTACCAGGGGGCGGTCAATGTTGGCGTTGACATGTTCCTGACGAACAGTTTCGGATCGAACGCCGCAAGGCTCCGCCTGCATGGCGCTCAGTCGAGAGCATGGGAACTCTCGAGAATCTCGGCCGAAATTGCCCGTGAAGTCGCTGACCGTTCCGGCCGGGACGTGATCGTGGCAGGTTCGATGGGCCCCACCGGGGAACTCATGGAGCCTCTGGGTCAACTGTCTTTCTCCTCGGCCGTGGAAGTCCTTTCCGAGCAGGCAGACGGTTTGGTCGCGGGAGGAGTCGACTTGATTTGGGTCGAAACGATGTCGGCTCTTGAGGAACTGGCGGCAGCCAGAGACGCGGTCGCGTCAGTGGATGTGCCATGGTGCGCAACCATGAGTTTCGACACGGCCGGTCGCACGATGATGGGAGTTACGGAAGCCGATCTCGTCACGGCAGTTGACGAAAGTGACCCATCGCCAGTTGCAGCTGGCGCAAACTGCGGATTGGGCGCTCCAGATCTCTTGCGAACTGTCATTGGCTTCGTCGATTCCGGAATGAAGTGCCCGATTATCGCCAAGGCCAACGCCGGAATTCCACGATTTCGTCATGGAAAGGTCCGTTACGATGCTTCGGTCGAAACGATGGCAGACTACGCCGTACTGGCGCGAGATTGCGGAGCCTCCATCATTGGCGGCTGTTGCGGAACGACAGCGACGCATCTTGACGCGATGAGGGTCGCTCTTGAACAGGCCGACCGGAGCGAACGGCCGGAACTCGAAATGATAACCGGCAAGCTCGGCGATTTTGTTGGCCAACTTCCGGAGGCCAGGGGAAACGCCGCCGAACCCAAGTCTGACCATTTGCTCCGACGACGGAACCGAAGGCGGCAGTCCGGCCAAAGCGGCGGCAAGGTGGCCGACGACGTGTCGAATCGTGGCTGAACCTGGTCGCATTCAGAACATGGCCGACTTCCATATGATGGAGATTTCGTGCAAAAGGTGACGCCTGCGTCACCGCAGTTCAGTTGAGGGCAATCGAGGGCAGCCATGTCGGAATATGACGAAGACGACGACATCATCCTTTCGGAGTTATCCGACGATGAGCTCGTTCTGCAGATGCATGATGACCTTTATGATGGTCTCAACGAAGAGATCGAGGAAGGGGTCAGAATTCTTCTGGACCGTGGGTGGGCTCCGTACAAGGTCCTGACCGAAGCGCTTGTCGAAGGCATGAGAATCGTCGGGATAGACTTTCGCGATGGGGTATTGTTCGTCCCGGAGGTCCTTTTGGCCGCCAACGCGATGAAGTCTGGAATGGCAATTCTCAAGCCCTTGCTCGCGGAAACCGGCGCTCCCCGTGTTGGAAGGATGGTCATAGGAACCGTCAAGGGCGATATCCACGATATCGGGAAAAACCTTGTAACCATGATGATGGAGGGAGCGGGGTTTGAGGTTCAGGACCTCGGAATCAACAATCCGGTCGAAAACTACCTTGAAGCTCTGGAAGACGGCGAAGTCGACATTTTGGGAATGTCAGCCTTGCTGACAACGACCATGCCGTACATGAAAGTTGTTATCGATACGATGGTCGAGAAGGGCATGAGGGACGATTACGTTGTCCTGGTCGGCGGTGCGCCGTTGAACGAAGAGTTTGGCAAGGCGATCGGCGCGGACGCATATTGCAGGGACGCGGCCATCGCGGTCGAGACCGCGAAAGAATTCATGGCCAGGAAGCACAACCAGTTGATGGCAGCCGCAAAGAGTGATGGAACGGGATGACGACAAACGAGGTCGCTCCGAGACCGGTTTACCTTCTCGCAGGGCCGGACGGGTTCTGGTCATTGCCTGTGGAGCGCTGGCCCGCGAAATCCTCGAACTGATTGAACAAAACAGCTGGACGCACATCGAACTCACCTGCCTTCCCGCCAAGCTTCATCTCCATCCCGAACTCATAGCCGATGCCATCGAGTCCGCAGTTCTGGGGCATAGACGAACCCACGATGAAATTTTCGTGGCATATGCGGACTGCGGAACGGGTGGCCAGTTGGAAAAACGATGCCAGGAACTTGGCGTCACGATGATTGCCGGTCCGCATTGTTACAGTTTTTTCGAAGGAAACGACCTTTTTCAGGAACGTGCGGACGATGAAATGTCAACATTTTACCTGACCGACTTCCTGGCACGGCAATTCGACGCGTTTGTCTGGAAACCATTGGGCCTCGACCGCTACCCGGAACTGAGGGATCAGTACTTTGGAAATTACAAAAAGCTGGTCTATCTGTCACAGAAGAAAGATGCAGACTTGCAGGCAAAGGCGAAGGACTGCGCAGAGCGTCTGAAACTGGCGTACGAGTATCGGTTTACCGGATTTGGAGACCTGGAGACTTCGCTTTCGGAATTTGTTGCACGAACGCAGGATCGAGCGCGGTTGCAGAAGGCGAAATCATGACGCGCCCCTGTCCTGGTAGTCGGAGCGTTTCAACCGGTATTTGACCAGCTTGTCGTTCAACGTCCGCCGGGGAATTGACAAGTCCTTCGCGACCTCGGCAACCAACCCGTGATTCTGCCTCATGCAGATTTCGATCAACATGTGCTCGAATGCATCGAGTTGTTGCCGGAGTGACCCGATTCCCTTCGGTTTCGTCGGCTGGGTCGAGGATTCGCCGGGAGACAGGAGTTCGGCGAGGGAAAAATTCCCGCGGCGATTGCTCAGGACTGCCCGTTCGGCAACCTGGATCAGTTGGCGAACGTTTCCGGGGAAGTCGGATTTCAGCAGCAACACGGCGTCTTCGGAAGTGACCGTCGGTGGCAGACAGCCGTAGTCCTCCGAGAACATGCAGGTAAACTGGTTGAACAGTGGAATAATGTCTTCGGGTCTCTCGCGCAGATGCGGAACGCGAATCCTGACTCTGGCGATTCGATCCATCAGGTCCTGGCGAATGGGCGAGTCCGTGGATTCCTGTTCGGGTTGCTGATTGGAAACGGCAATAATTCTGAACGGTGACCGATCACGGTACTGCGTTTCTTCGAGCCTTTGCAAAAGGCGGGCCTGTACGGACGGCGTCAGGGCGAAGAAGTCCTCCATGCACAAACTCCCTCCGATGGACTGATCGATCAACGGCAGCCCCTCGTCCAAGGGGCCAAAGAGCTGCCTTCCAAGTTCATCTTCGGCAAACGCGTCGCAGTTGACGACGATGAAACGCCTGCCCTGACGGGGGCCGCACGCATGCAGCGCACGTGCAATAGTGCTTTTTCCGGTCCCGATCTCGCCCGTGATCAGGACGTGACCATCGGCCTGGCTGGCATCCAGGATTTCCTCGCGAAGTTGGCGCATCGCCTGGCTGTCACCGATCAACCTGTTTTGAAGGTTTGCAATACCGGAAAGCTCACGCCTGAGCGCCCGGTTCTCGAGCGTCAGACTTCGTGCCTGGGACGCCCTCTTCGCAAGATCCGCCATTCGATCAGGATCGAATGGCTTTTCAAGGAAGTCGTATGCGCCCAGCTGCATTGCCTCGACGGCGAGTTTGACCCTGCCGTAGCCGGTAATCATGATCACCGGCAGTTGAGGGTCGATCATCTGGATACGCCTGAGAAAACCGAGGCCATCGATTCCAGGCAGCATGAGATCGGAGATCACGATGCCAGGGTAGTCGACATCGATGTCTTGCAACGCCTGCTCGGCGCTTTCGTAGGTCCTGGGAGTATAGCCCGACAGTTCAAGCCACTGCCTGAGCGACTCCCTGACATCAAATTTGTCGTCGACAATCGTTACTGCCATCTGTTCCGACATTGCTTACTCCAAGGTATTCGATTGGCAGGAATGGGTTACCGGCAACCGGAAGTGAAAGACCGCTCCTCGAATGGTTGCATTCTCGGCCGTGAGTCCTCCGCCCAGGTCTTTTGCAATTCCTGAAGAAATGGCCAGTCCAAGGCCCAGGCCCTGGGATTTTGCCGTGAAAAACGGCAGGAACGGCTTGTCCAGATCTTCGAGACCGATTCCATTGTCCTTTACCGTCAAGGTCGCGAATGAATCGTCAACATCCAGCGTCAATTCGAGTTGCTTGTGTTCCAGATCGGCCATCGCATCAAGAGAGTTCCTGATCAGGTTGACGATAACCTGGTCCAGCAAGACGAGGTCTCCGGTAACCATGACAGGCTCTTCGGGTACTTCCGTGGTGACCTCGACCCCCGTTTGTTCGATTTCTGCAGTCATCATCGCCAGCGAGGAGTTGATTGCACCGCGAAAGTCCAGTTCGATCATCCGGTCGGTGTTTTCGCGAGCATGAGCCTTGAGTTGATCGATGATGTTCGCCATGCGGATGACGAGTTCGTCGAGCTCACCGATTTTCTCCAGCGCTTCCTTCGGGTCGTCGCGGTCCAGCAGGGTGCGGGAACTTGCCAGGTACGTGCGCATGGCAGATAGAGGCTGGTTCAGTTCATGGCCGACAACGGCTGACAGCTCGCCCAGTGCAGCAAGCTTTTCAGATTTCGCGAGATCCTGGCGAGTCCGTTCAAGGTCCTTTTCGGTGCGTTTGCGTTCGGAGATTTCCTGTTCAAGGCGGGCATTCAGGGTGCGGAGCTCACGGGATTCGGTCTTGAGGCGGAATTGTTGCCGACGCAGCAACCAGAATATCAGGCTCGACAGCAGTACCGCGAATGCCGTGATCTCAAGGGCGACGATCTGGTTTGTCTTGGCGCGGGCCGCCGCAAAATCCGTCAGCTTGACGAGCCTCCACCCCTGGAAGGGTATCGACGACTCAACCCGGACAAATGATTGTCCGCGGAAATCCACGTCAGCCGGAGCCGGCAGAAAGGCACCTGCCTTGCGCAATGCCTGCTGAAATCCCGAAACCTCAGTGGAGTCGGCCAAGGCCTCGTCTTCGGTCTTTCCGTGGAATCGGCTTTCCGTGGAAAACAGTATGGTTCCGGCAGAGTCCGTCGCGAAAACGATCCCCTCCTGGTCGGGAAGAGTTTCAAACAGTGTCCGGAGGCCGACTTCGACCACGGCAACACCGATGGTTTTCCCGTCATGCTCGATGCGACGGCTGTGAAAGTGCCGTTGAATTCGATCTTCCAGCATTTCACTGGAAAAAACCGTATCATTGGATCGAAGCGCGTTGACAAAAAACGCCCGTTCCTTGTGCACTTCCGTCAGTCTTTCACGTTCGGTCGTCGCGACCAGGCGACCGACGTCGTTCAGCAGGTGAAGGTTTTTTGACCCGACGGTATCCTGGTGATCGAAAAGACGTACCGACGTGCGCGCAAAAGACTTGGCGACAAGGTCTTCGATCAGCCTTGAATCCCGCGAAAGGTGCAGCGGCACGAGCGACATCCGGTTGAGTTCGCTGACGATCTGGCCGCTGATGACGGCAAGCTGGTGTTCGGTCTCGTTCCGCGTGACCTGGATGTACCTGTCCGAAAAGTACCGGTTGCTCATCCACGTGAGCCCGGAGGCGGTCACGACCAGCACGATGACCCCGAGACGCGACGTCCGCGTTGTCAGCAACTCGCGGATGGACTTCCGGACACGGTGAAAACTTGTGCTGACTGTCATGACTCGGGTCCGAAGATGCGGGTTGAATCACGAAAGTCGAAAGACGCCGGCACCGGGCCGTGGCCAGGCATATCCTGAACCGCGTGGACCGTTGGCTGACATTGTGACGGAGGTGACATCGTACCGTCGTCGGATTTCCTGTCCTCGATCTTCGTGTTCAACGCGATCAATGTTCCGGCCGGGAACTCGCCTGTTGCTGACGTTTGTTCGGTTCCGGAATCGGGCCGCCGGAAACGGTTCAACTGTTCGCGATGCTGGAGACGAGACCCTCGAAAAGCGGCAGGCCACCTGTGCCACCGGTGATCGGGTCAACGCGCCGTTCCGGGTGCGGCATGATCCCAAGGATTCGGCGATTCCGCGACAGGATTCCGGCAACAGAGCCCAGTGAACCGTTCGGATTGTTCTCATACCGGAATGCTATCCGGTCGTCACCTTCCAGACGATCCAGTGTTTCAGGATCTGTCCTGAAGTTGCCGTCGTGATGAGCGATCGGCAGACGGATGTGCTCATGTCGGTCAAGTTTGCAGGTAAAGGCGGAGTCCGTGGTCTCAACCGAGAGCTTCACATCCGTGCACAGAAACCTGAGGCCCGAGTTTCTCATGAGCGTTCCGGGAAGCAGTCTGGCCTCGGTCAAAATCTGAAATCCGTTGCATATCCCAATGATATAACCGCCTTTTTTTGCAAATTCCATGACTGGCTTCATGATCGGAGATCGCGCCGCGATCGCACCGCATCTCAAGTGGTCCCCGTACGAGAACCCGCCCGGAATACCAATCACATCGAGCCTGGAAGGCAGCCGACTCTCCTTGTGCCAGACGAAATCCACGGAGGAACGAGTCCCTGCCGCATGCTGAAGGGCAACCTTGAGGTCCCGATCACAGTTGGACCCCGGAAACTGGATGACGGCCGCCCGCATCAGGGAAACTTGATGTCAAAGTCTTCGACGACGGAGTTGGCAAGCAACTCCGTGCACATCGCATGAACAACCGGTTTTGCCGTATCGACGTCGTTCGTTTCAAGATCGAATTCCACGAGCTTTCCGACCCTGACCTCATTGATTCCACTGAACCCCAATTGTTCCAACGCGGAATGGACCGCCGCCCCCTGGGGATCGAGGATTCCCTTTTTGACAGTTACGCAAACCTGAACCTTCATGGGGCTGATTTCCTTCCAGGAGACATCAACCGATTCGTCGCGGCACGACGGCCTCGTCGCCAGGCAGGAGATCAAGCCGGCGCGCGACCTCGGCATACGCCTCGGACAGGCTTCCGAGGTCCTGGCGAAAGACATCCTTGTCCAGTTTTTTCCCGGATTCGATATCCCACAGGCGACAGGAGTCCGGGGTGATTTCGTCGGCGACGATCAGGCGATGGAAATCGCCGTCATACTGCCGGCCGATCTCGATCTTGAAATCGACCAGGCGAATCCCCACGGCGAAAAGAAGTCCGGACATGTAGTCGTTGACCCGCAACGCGAGTGTCACCATGTGTTCCACATCATGCTGGCTGGCCCAATTGAAGGCATAAATGTGCTCTTCGGCGACGAGGGGGTCGCCAAGTTCGTCATTCTTATAGCAGAACTCGACGATCGGCCGGGGCAACGGGGTTCCTTCTTCGATGCCCAGCCGTTTTGCCAGAGAACCGGCGGCGTAATTGCGGACCACAACTTCGAGGGGAATGATGTCGACCGCCCGGACAAGCTGTTCCCGCATGTTGAGGCGGCGAATGAAGTGCGTCGGGATTCCGACCGAGTCGAGGCCGACCATGACATGTTCGGAGATCCGGTTGTTCAGGACTCCCTTTCCTTCGATCACGTCCCGTTTCTTGGAATTGAATGCCGTCGTGTCGTCCTTGAAGAACTGAACGATGGTGCCCGGCTCCGGGCCCTCAAACATTATTTTGGCTTTTCCCTCGTAAATCTTCTTGCGGCGCGCCATGCGTTCCTGCTCCTGTCTTGATCAAGACTGGTCAAACACGATTGTTTTGTAATGAACTCGCCCAAACTGGGCAAGCTAAGGGGATACGGGATGTTCGCGGACCAATCCAACGACTGGTCAGGTTCTCGCTGCCCATGACCAACCACGTTTTGGAATACGATTGCCTGAAGCAGTTACTTCAATTTTCGGGTATCCACAAACGACTAAACTGCGGATTCGCTTGATACGCGGATGGATTGAACCCATATGGCTACCGGTGGCCTTGGGCCGTGCCCGTGATCACGATCACGATCGAGAATTCTGCCTGGTCACACGATGCAGGCAGGATTGGGCAGTCAAGGTCGAGAGTCGAAATTTCTGGGCTCGGCGACGGGCCAGGACGGAGGTTGGAAATGACCACATTTGAGGAACGAAAGAAGGGATTTGAGTCGAAATTTGCGCATGATGCGGCGCTGCGATTCAAGGTTGAAGCCCGCCGGAACAAGAAGCTCGGACTGTGGGCGGCCGGTCTGCTCGGCAAGACTGGAGATGACGCCGAGAGTTACGCAGGCGACGTAATTCGTGCCGATTTTGAGGAACCCGGCGAGGAGGATGTCTTTCGCAAGGTTGCAACTGATCTCGGCGAACGCATCAGCGAAAAGGAGTTGCGCCATGCGATGGAGAAGTTCCTTGAGGAAGCAAAGGACGAGATCATCGAACAGGAGTGACCCAGGTGGGGCGGGCTCCGCCGTGCCGGAAGCCACGTGTTTCCAGATCGGGGCGATGACGTGACCCCGGCACATCCAGGCGTCCGGACCCGGGAATTCGATCAGGATGAAAAGACTCGCTCGAAGATGTGATCGACATGCCGCAAGTGAAAAGAGAGGTCGAAGCATTCCGCGATCTCTTCGTTGGATAGCACAGCCGCGACTTCGGGGTCACTCTTCAGAAGATCAATAAAATCAAGGCCCTGATCCCAAACCTTCATGGCATTTCTCTGCACGATTCCGTAGGCGTCGTCTCGTGCGACGCCTCTTTCGACGAGCGCAAGCATGATGCGCTGGGAATCCGTCAGTCCCTTGAGAAGCTGAAGGTTTTTCGACATCCGGTCCGGATGGACGACGAGATTGCGGATGACGTTCTCAAGCCGAACCAGGGCAAAATCGAGAACGATCGTTGCATCCGGACCGATAACTCTCTCGACCGACGAATGGGAAATATCCCGTTCGTGCCACAATGCGACGTTGTCCAGGGCCGGTTGAACTGACATCCGGACCAGCCGTGCAAGTCCGGTGAGGTTTTCCGTGTGAATCGGGTTTCGCTTGTGCGGCATGGCCGACGAACCCTTTTGCCCCCGACTGAAACCTTCTTCAACCTCGAGCACTTCGCTGCGTTGCAGATGGCGGATTTCGGTCGCCACTCGCTCGACCGACGAGGCGATGATTCCGAGCGTGGCGAATAACGCCGCATGCCGGTCCCTCGGGACGACCTGTGTCGAAACGGTTTCCGGTCGAAGCCCCATGGCGGAACAAACATGCAGTTCGATCGCCGGTTCGACATGTGCGTAGGTTCCGACCGCACCGGAAATCGCTCCGACGGATATCTCGTGACGGGCAGAGCGGAGTCTTTCCAGGTTTCGCGCCATTTCCGCGTGCGCCAGGGCCAGCTTGAGGCCGAATGTCGTGGGTTCCGCATGGACGCCGTGCGACCGCCCGATGCACGCCGTGTACTTGTGGGAAAGTGCGGACTCCTTCAAAGTCTCGAGCAGCCGTCCAAGGTCGGCGATCAGCAGGTCGCATGCGCGCGACAACTGGACATTGAAACACGTGTCGAGAACGTCCGAGGATGTCATTCCCAGGTGAAGATAGCGCGCGGCATTCTCGTCAACGAGTTGCGACAGATAGGTAAGAAAGGCGATGACATCGTGGCGGGTCGTCGCCTCGATGTCTTCGATTTTCTGAACATCGAACTTCGTATTTTCCGCCTTCCAGATCTCCCTTGCGAACTCAGGCGCCATGAGGCCGAGCGACGCCATGGCATCGCACGCGTGGGCCTCGATTTCGAACCAGATCCTGTACTTCGATTGAGGCGACCAGATTTCGGCCATTTCCGGTCGGGAATATCTCGGAATCATCCCCGTTCCTTTCAGTTATGCTCTCGACACCGATGATCGATCTGCAGTTCGTCAGATATCGCCCGGAATCCGTGCGGACAAGTGCGCACGGGCTGGCATACGGGCGAACGCGCAACACGGGTGCTGGGGCCGGGCGAACTCTGCCCGTTTCGCGGGGTTTTCGGGAACGTGCGAGACGGAACCTTGCGCTGTCACTGGATTCCGGTAGGGTATCAAGCTAATGAAACGGGGCCGACGACGTGAAAATCGCACTTGGCGTCTGGCTTTTGCTCTCATAAGGAGTTTACGTTTGTAAACCGTAATGGAGGAGGTTGTTGCCCATGTACAAATTCACTCTAGCCAATCTAGCCTTCGCCTTGGCATTGGCAGGGTCCGCAAGCGCCCAGGAAGACATGCCCTTCGCCCTCGACTGGAAGTTCGAGGGTCCCTCCGCTCCGTATTTCGTGGCCATTGACAACGGGCATTTCGAAGCCGCCGGTCTCAACGTCGAAATCTCTGCGGGCCAGGGTTCTTTGGACGCGATTCCCAAGGTTGCCACCGGAGCGTTCCCGGTAGGCTTCGCGGACATCAACTCTCTGGTCAAGTTTCTGGACCAGAATCCCGGCGCACCGGTCACCGCGGTCATGATGATCTACGACAAGCCGCCGTTCGCGGTTGTCGGACGAAAGAGCCTCGGTGTGATGGTGCCGAAAGATCTCGAGGGTCGGGTGCTCGGAGCGCCTCCACCCGATGGCGCCTGGGCTCAGTTTCCGGCCTTTGCCACGGCCAACGAACTTGATGTCGACAAGATCACTGTCGAGCCCGTTGGCTTTCCGACTCGCGAACCGATGCTCGCGGAGGGAAATGTCGATGCCGTGACCGGTTATTCGTTCTCCTCCTTCCTGAATCTCGTTCGCCTCGGAGTGGCGGAGGACGACATTTCCACCATTTTGATGGCGGATTACGGTCTCGCGCTCTATGGAAACGCGATTATCGTAAACACCGACTACGCCGCTGCCAACGCCGACAAGGTCACGGGCTTCATCACCGCAATCGCAAAAGGGTGGAAGGATGCAATCGCGGATCCGGCGAAGGCCGTTGATTCCCTGGTGAAGCGGAATCCCGCGGCCGATGCTGCGCTCGAGACTCGCCGGCTTCAGCTTTCCATCGACGCCAACGTGCTCACGGACTACGCGAGTGCAAATGGAATCGGCGGCATCGATCCGGCACGCATGGAGAAGGCGTTGCTTCAGATTGCGGAAACCTACGAGTTCGTGAACAAGCCGGACGCTTCGCTCTACTTCACGGACGCCTATCTGCCAGCGGCAGAAATGAGGATGCTCCAGTAGCCTGACCGCGGCAGGCGCGCCGCGTTCACCGGTCGGGGAGGCGGATCCGGTGGGAACAACCTCTCAGGCCGGTGGCCGGCCGCAGGGGCAGGGAGATCGCCGGCCTGTCGGCGACCGGTCCCATACGGACGCCCTGATCGACATCCGGAACGTCAAGCTTGCGTACGAAACCGATGGCGGACATTTGCCCGTCCTCGACGGCGTCGACATTCAGGTTCCCGAGGGCGGCTTCGTCGCTGTGGTCGGCCCGTCCGGATGTGGAAAGTCGACGCTTACGCGCCTGATCGCCGGCTTGCTTGAGCCGAATTCGGGTGAGGTCTGGCTGCACGGGCAACGGGTTACGAGCCCGAAGTCCTCGGTTGGCATGGCGTTTCAGAATCCGGTCTTGCTTGAGTGGCGTTCCGTTCTGCGGAATGTGACGCTGCCGTTGGAACTCGTGGCTCCCCGTATGCCAAAGAAGGAGAAAGAGGAGCGCGCGCGGCAACTTCTGGCGCTTGTCGGTCTCGAAGGATTCGAGAACAAGCGACCGAGCGAACTATCGGGCGGCATGCGCCAGCGGGCATCGCTCTGCCGCTCAATCGTTCACAAGCCTGAAGTTCTAATCCTCGATGAGCCTTTCGGTGCGCTGGACGCGTTCACACGTGAAGATCTGTGGCAGACCATGCACAAGGTGAAGTCGGAGGAACCCTTCACGGGTGTCATGATCACGCATGACCTTCGGGAGTCGATCTTTCTGGGAGACGTGGTGATCGTGCTTTCCGGCCGTCCCGCAGTCACGCAATTCACGATGGAAGTCCCGTGGAAAGGCGAGCGGGATCTTGCCTACCTGTACTCCCCCGAGGCGACGGAAATGCTGGGGGAACTTCGGCACCAGATACAGATCGCTCAGGGCAGGTTCCCACGGGAGAAGAACGCATGAGCTGGCGCATACTCGCGCCGGTTGTGGCGCTCGTCGTGTTCTGCCTGTTCTGGGAGGCGTTGGTGTGGGTGAACGGCTGGCCGAATTACAAGATGGCCTCACCGTCGGATCTTGGACCGGCCTTCTGGAAGTTCCGCTGGCTCTTTCTCGAGTACGGGTGGGATACTCTGTGGCGAACCGTGGCCGGGCTCGTGCTGTCTGTGCTCGTCGGCGTACTTCTCGGAATGATCATGGGGTTGAACCGGACCATGCGGGACGCGCTCTACCCGTTGCTTGTCGGCTTCAACGCCATACCCAAGGCAACCGTCGTCCCCATCATCGCATTGCTGTTCGTCGGCCAGCACGACATGAACACCATCCTCATCGCATTCCTCATTTCCTTCTTTCCGATCGCGGTCTCTGTCTCGATCGGTCTGTCCACGCTTGAACCCGAATACCGTGACATTCTTGCCTCACTCGGCGCGTCCCGTTTCACGATATTCTGGAAAATTGCGCTTCCGAAAACGCTACCGGAGTTCTTCGGGGCTCTCAAGGTCGCGGTAACGCTTGCCTTTATCGGCACGAACCTGATGGAGATCGTGGAGCCGCACGGGCGCGGACTTGGCCACCTGTTCGACAGTGGCAAGATCAGCGCGGACTATCCCCTGATGTTCTCCGTGCTCATTGCGCTCGCGGCTCTCGGTATCCTGCTGTTCTACATCGTTGTCGTGCTGGAGCGTATCTTCGCCGGTTGGGCCGAGCGTTCGCCGACCTGAGCGGCGTGAAATTTCGGCGGACCCGCAGGGTCGAACCTCGGGGCACGTCGGTTTCAGGCCCAGGGACCTGCCGATGCGCGGGTGACCGTAACCGGCACGGGCTTTGGTGCTCAACCTCGACATGGGTCCCCGATGACAGTCCCGGAATGCGCATGATCGCCGGGGCTTCCGTCGACGATGCGCCGATTTCACGTCAATCGCCCGAATTCGCGATCGTTGAATAGGTCGCGCCGGCAGCAGCAGGGCAATTTCCGTCCCTGTCACCAATGCTGGTAGATCCCGGGTGCGAATTAGTTCCCAACCGCGACTGGCATCAACCTTCGGGATGTCTCGGCCGCTGATCGTCAAAACCGTTGCCGGATCGATACCGCACGATGATCGAAACCCTGAAAACGTGTTTCCAACCGCGGAGACAGGAGGGTTACTTGACGTATCGATGAACGCCTGATCCTACGTGCGTATTGACTTCGAAAGGGCTCCGTGCGTAGGTTGAAGTCGGTACAATCAGGATCTAGGAGAAAAACCATGCACAATAATACTGCCTCTGCGGCAGCCGTTTTGGCCGGTGCGACGGTTCTTGCGTCGTCGGCTTGGGCGAGTGACTGCGGAACAGTGTCCATGGCCGAGTGGAACTGGGCTTCGGGTGAGCTCATGGCCAATGTCGACGCATTTATTCTCGAACATGGTTACGGGTGTGACGTCGAGTTGGTCCCGGGCGCCACGACAACGACTTTCGCATCCATGAACGAAAAGGGTCAGCCCGATGTTGCCGGTGAATTGTGGGTCAATGCCGTTCGCGAACCGCTTGCGGTTGCAATCGGGGAAGGCCGCTTGCATTCGGTCGTCAACGGCCCGATCACGCAGCTTGGCGAAGGGTGGTGGATTCCACCACATACGGTTGAAAGTCATCCGGAACTCAAGACGGTGCTCGACATACTCGAGCGACCGGACCTGTTCCCGCATCCTGAAGATTCGTCGAAGGGAGCCTTTGTCGGATGTCCGTCTGGCTGGGGATGCCAGTTGGCCAACGCGAACCTCTTCCGTGCCTTCGAAATGGAAGAAAAGGGCTGGATCCTTGTTGATCCGGGATCGGCCGCTGGTCTCGACGGTTCGATGGCCAAGGCGGTCGAACGCGGAGAGAACTGGTTCGGATACTACTGGTCTCCGACTGCTTTGATCGGCAAGTACCAGATGCATCTCGTTCCGTTCGGTGTCGATTTTGCCGGTTCCGAGAACTGGGACAACTGCATCGTCAAACCGGAACAGGACTGCGCCGACCCGCAGCCGTCTGCGTGGACCGTTTCGGAGGTTCACACAGTCATCACCGATGACCTGATGCAGAAGGGTGGCATTGTCGTCGACTACCTGTCCAACCGCATATTCCCCGGTCCGATCATGAACTCCATGCTGGTTTACATGGGCGATGAGCAGGCAGGCGGCGCGGACGCAGCTGTCGAGTTCTTTATCAGGCACGAAGACCTGTGGACCCAGTGGGTTCCGGCAGACGTGGCGGAAAAGGTCAAGGCAGCTCTCTGAACACCTCTGAAGACCGCGTTTCGGCCTGCCTGCAAGGGATTGCTGGCAGGCCGATTCATTTGAACTTTTGGTGTCCCCTGGGGAGAAGTGAGTCATGAGCTATTTTGCCGAGTTTCCGACCATGGAACGGCAGGCGCTCCGCGACCTGAAAAAGGCAATCGACAGTTCGTTTCGGGATTTTTCCCGTGAATACGGTGAATTGTTGGAGAACATTTTCCATCCGCTTCTGATGTTCCTGAAATGGTTTCAGGACCTCCTTGTCGAGACTCCGTGGCCAATTGTGTTGATCGTTATCGGCGGTCTTGCCTGGATCGGTTCCCGAAGCTGGTGGCTCGTGGCCGGGACCATCGCTTCGTTTCTGCTCATCGGGTACCTGGGGATGTGGGAAGACGCGATGGCGACGATAGCGATCGTATCCGTCGCGACCGTCTTGTGCATCGCCGTAGGAATTCCGATCGGAATCCTCATGGCGCGCAGCGATCGGGTCCAGGCCGCCATTCTGCCGGTTCTTGATATTATGCAGACGATTCCCAGTTTCGTTTACCTGATCCCGGTGGTCATGCTCCTGGGAATCGGAAAGGTGCCCGGATTGATCGCCGTCTGCGTGTACGCGATTCCTCCCATAGTCCGCCTGACCAACCTAGGGATCAGGCTTGTCGACAAGGAAGTGCTGGAGGCTGCGGA
The DNA here is from genome assembly GCA_965242975.1 of Paracoccaceae bacterium. Classification (GTDB taxonomy): domain Bacteria; phylum Pseudomonadota; class Alphaproteobacteria; order Rhodobacterales; family Rhodobacteraceae; genus JAPPHA01. The sequence goes on from CBDETS010000007.1 coordinate 738,117, forward strand.
CGCGTTCGGGTCCAGTTATCGGGAAAAGCTCTTCAATGTTCAGGTTCCTTTGGCGCTGCCCAACATTTTTGCGGGAGTCAACCAGACGATCATGATGTCCCTGTCCATGGTGGTCATCGCCGCGATGATCGGCGTGACCGGCCTCGGCGTTCCCGTTCTCAGGGCGGTCAACAACCAGTATCTTGCGCTTGGACTGATGAATGGCCTGGCGATCGTTGCAATCGCGATCATTTTTGACCGTGTCTCCCAGAGTTACGGCAAGCGGATACAGAAGCACCGAGAAGGTCGCCATGGCTGACGACGTAAAGATCTCGATCAGGAGCCTGTACAAGATTTTCGGCTCCAACCCGAAACGCGCCCTCGAAAAGGTCAAGTCCGGCGCAAGCAAGACGAGTCTTCTTGAAGAGCATGGACATGTTCTCGGCCTGAAGGACGTCAGCATCGAAATACAAAGACGATGCATCCAGGTCGTGATGGGCCTGTCCGGGTCGGGGAAATCGACGCTGATACGTCACATCAACCGGCTGATTGAACCGACAGACGGAGAAATCACCATCGATGGAGAGGACATTCTGTCGATGCCGGACAAACAGCTCAGGGACTTCAGGCGATTCAAGGCGTCGATGGTGTTTCAAAAGTTTGCGCTCCTGCCGCACAGGACCGTCGCAGACAACGTGCAGTACGGACTCAAGATCCAGGGGGTTGCTGCGGATGATGCCGGCAAGCGGGCGCAGCACTGGATCGAGCGCGTTGGATTGAACGGGTTCGAAGCGCACTATCCGGCGCAGCTGTCTGGTGGCATGCAGCAACGGGTGGGGTTGGCCCGGGCACTCGCGACGGATGCCGACATCCTCCTTATGGATGAAGCGTTTTCGGCCCTGGATCCCTTGATCCGTAACGACATGCAGGATGTGCTGATCGACCTTCAGCAGGAACTTCACAAGACGATCGTCTTCATCACGCACGATCTGGACGAGGCATTGAAACTCGGAGATTCGATCACCATTCTGAGGGACGGCTCGGTGGTTCAGCAGGGCAGCCCGGAAGAGATCATCCTCGAACCTGCCAACGAGTACGTCTCCGACTTCATTATGGACATCAATCGCGGGCGCGTTCTCAGCGTCGAAGCGGTCATGGATGCCAAGGCAAATGGCGGCGGACCGGAAATCGACTCTTCGACCAAGATCGAAGACGCGCTCCAGATTTTCAACGAACAGAACATCACGTCGGCACGGGTGTGCCGGGACGGGAATGTCGTGGGATCTGTCTCACTTGCCACCATGATCGAGGCGATCGCGCGCCCGGAAGAGGAAAGCAGGGAAACAGCCTACCGCTGATCGATCACGTGCTCCACGGATCCTGCGCCACAGGGGCATGGACGGGTCCGGTTCTCGGTGACAAGTCCATTTGGATCGCCTGGCGCCAACTGGTGCCCGGTCAGGCCGCTGTTCCGTGCCTGAATTCCTCGATCGAGCGATGGCACTCGATGAGGTGGTTGGTGTCGATGTGACGAACCGGCGGCACGACCTCGTCGCAGGTTCCCGGGATGGCAAGCGGGCACCTGTTGAAGAAAGGGCAGCCCACTTCGGTTATCTCGACAACGCGATCAATGCCGGCCTTTGCTTCGCTCGTTTCCATGGTTTCTTCAAGCCAGCCCGTCCGGAGTTCGGGAACCGAGGAAATCAAGAGCCGGGTGTATGGGTGGTACGGGGGTGAAAGGACCTTGTCGGTCGTCCCCTGTTCGACAACCCGTCCCGCGTAGAGAACGACGATATCGTCGGCAAACGAGGCCACGGTCGAAAGATCGTGGCTGATGAAGACGAAGGAAACTCCGGTTTGCGCCCGCAATCGTTTCAGAAGGCTGATGACGTTTGCGCCGACGATCGAATCGAGTGCCGAAATGACTTCATCGCACAGGAGTATCTCAGGGGATGCAGCGAGGGCGCGCGCCAGGTTGATCCTCTGTTTCTGGCCACCCGACAACTCTTCCGGGAATCTGCCGGCGAACTCCGGTGGCAGTTCGACCATCCGGAGCAGGTCGGCGACTTTCTGCGGTCGTTCAGACTTTGGTACCCGGAGGTAGAACTCAAGCGGACGGCCGAGCAGGTGGTCGATGCGGTGGTGGGGGTTCAGGGCTGTGTCCGCCATCTGGAATACGAACTGTATTTTCTGGAGTTCGGACCGGTCGCGTTGCTTTAATCCCGGCTTCATGGGTTCCCCGTGCAGCAGGACCTCGCCTTCCATGCCGGCAAGCAATCCCGAAACAACGCGTGCCAAGGTGGATTTGCCGCAACCCGACTCGCCAATGACACCAAGAGAGTGGCCACGTTCGACGGTAATATTGACGTTTCGAAGCACCTTGACTGCATTTCGAGCGTTCTTGGGGCCATAACCGGCTGTCAGATTCCTGACTTCCAGCGCCGGAACGTCGCGCCTGTGTTCGCCCGTGGACTCGTCGCCCTGTCCTGCCGCAGGAGGAGGCCGTACCGCGGCCATAAGCCGGCGTGTGTAGTCGTGTCCCGGTTGCGTGATGATGTTGTCGGCACTACCGTATTCTTGGACCTCGCCGTTGTAGAGAACGACGATCCGGTCGGCGATCTGGGCCACGACAGCAAGGTCGTGGGTCACGTAAAGGGCTGCGGCTCCCTCCTGCTTGATGACCGATTTGAATGCACGAAGAACTTCGATCTGGGTTGTTACGTCCAATGCGGTTGTCGGTTCATCGAGAACCAGAAGGTCCGGTTTGCCGCAAAGTGCCATTGCCGCCATGAGGCGTTGCAACTGACCACCGGAAACCTGGTGGGGGTAGCGAAAGCTCAGCCGGTCAGGGTCCGGCAGTTCAAGCGCCCGATAGAGGGCAACCGCCCGCTCGTTGGCGTCCTCCTGACTCATACTCCCTTGCAATATCGCAGATTCGGTTACCTGTTCACCGATCGTCAACGCAGGGTTGAACGACGCCGCAGCACTTTGCGCGAGGTAGGCAACGCGTTGACCACGTAGCTTTCGTTTTTCGTCCGAAGGCATCGAAATGACATCAACACCGTCGACTCGAACTTCCCCGCTGCTGAATTCGAGCCCCGGTTTTGCATATCCGAGAGCCGAGAGCGCAATTGTGGTCTTCCCGGACCCGGACTCGCCGATCAGGGCGACAACTTCACCTCGATCAAGTTGAAAGCTGACCCCCTTGACGATGGGAACGAGCGATCCGTCGTCCTTGACCGCGTCGATTACAAGGTTGTCGACCTCGAGCAGCGATGCCATCAGATCATCCTCTTGGCAAGTTTGCCGCCGGAAAATGCAGAGACATCATCGACGATCAAATTGATGGCGATCGTCAAAGTGGCAATGGCCAGCGCGGGGACGAGAGGCGCGATGGCGCCGTAAGGAAGGCCCGCCAAGTTTTCACGAACCATGCTTCCCCAGTCGGACTGAGGGGGCTGAACACCGAGTCCCAGAAAGCTCAGGCTTGAAATGAACAGTATGACATAGACAAACCGCAACCCGAAATCAGTCGCCATGGGCATGATCATGTTTGGGAGGATTTCCCTGCTGATGATCCACCAGAGCCCTTCTCCTCGCACCCGTGCTGCATCGACGAAATCGCTGACCATGATGTCCAGGCCGAAAGCGCGGGCTATGCGGAATACGCTTGAGGCATAGATGAGTCCCGTGAGCACGATCAGGATGGGAATTGTGCTTCCGACGGCAGAGATGACCACCAGTCCCAGCATGATGGTTGGCATCGAAAGGATCGCGTCATTCAGTCGACTGAGCACGCTGTCAATGGAAGCCCCCCCTACGGCCGCCAGAATGCCGAGCGTGATTCCCACGACATAGGCCAGCAACGTGGAAATCAATGAAATTCCGATTGTCGTACGGGCGCCGTAGAGTATCCGGGAGAGCGTGTCCCGGCCGAGATAGTCCGTTCCCAGATAGGCTACCTTGCTGGGAGGCTGGAAGTCTGTCTGGGGGTAGGGGTCGTCACTGCCTGGAACGATGAAAAGTGCTTCATCCAGAAAATCGGCCTCATGATAAGGGGCAATTCCGGGACCAATGATCACCATGAGGGCCCAGAAAACGACAATTCCAATTGCTGTTTTTCCTACCCGTGAAAACCGGATCTTGCGCCGGGGGGGCGCATCCGGAAGTTCTTCGAAGTCAGACCGGACAGTCGGGTCGGGATCTTTGGGTTCAACAGACAAGTTTTCGGCTCATTTCGGGTGCCGCAATCTCGGATTCGACAGGATCGAAGCCATGTCGGCAATGAAGATCAGAACGATATAGGTCGCGCAAAAAATCATGGCACAGGCCTGAACCAACGGCAGGTCACGGGTCTGGACAGCGTCGACCATCAGCTTGGCCAGCCCCGGATAGGAAAAGATTGTCTCGACGATGACCACGCCGCTGACGAGGTAGGCGAGATTGAGCGCGATCACGTTGACGATCGGTCCGATCGCGTTGAACAGAGCATGGCGAAGAATGATCCTTTTTCTGGGGACACCCTTCAGGATCGCCATTTCGATGTACGGGGAACTCATGACGTTGAGCACGGTTGCGCGTGTCATCCGCATAATCTGTGACGACGCCACGATGACGAGGGTCAGTGTCGGCAATGCGAGCGCCCTGACCAGCTTCAGGCCGGTTTCCTTTCCGCTGATGTAGGCTGTTGCCGGGAGCAACTCCATCTGCACGGCAACGACCAGGACGAGGAAAGTCGCGACGAGAAACTCGGGAACCGAAATCAGGCCGAGCGTGGAAAACGTGATGACCTTGTCAAGGCGAGACCCCGGATACATTGCCGCGAGCAATCCCAGGGTCAAGGACAGGGGCACTGCGATCAGGGCTACGATGCTCGACAGTCTCAAGGTATTGACGATTCGCGGAGCAATGAGTTCCGAAATCGGAGTGCCTATGGTCGCAGCACCTGCCCCGGCCTTGGAAATGCCGAGATCGCCCGTTGCCATGTCACCAAGCCACATGAAGTACCGGATGTACGCCGGCTGATCGAGCCCGAGGTTCGAGCGCAGTGCTGCCAGTGACTCCGGGGTGGCCATCTGTCCCAGGATGATGTTGGCCACATCACCGGGAAGGACGCTCGTTCCGATAAAGATCATGATCGACACGACGATCATGGTCAGTATGCCGACGGCCGTCCGGCGGAGCACGGCCGAGATCAACATGATCGATCACGATGTCGAACTGGGGACTGTGCGTGGATTTCCGAACGAGTGTCTTTCGAGTGTCCGGCCTGCGCTGACAAGCCCGCGCAGGCCGGCAAAAGATTATCGGTAGAGATCACTCTTCAATCCAAGCGAACTCTACGAATTCGTAGGCGCCAACTGCACCGAGTGGTACATTCGGAATGCCTTGAATCTTGTCGTTGACACCGTCGAGAACATTGGTGTGCGCCGGAATCACCATGCCGCTTCCATTGTGGACAAGCGTCTGCATTTCGCAGAGCATCTCGTGGCGAACGGAAGGATCGGTTTCGGCCAACTGGGCACTCAAGAGATGGTCAAATCGCTCGTCGTGCCAGAACGTGTCATTCCAGCTGGAAGATGAGGCGAACTGGATTGCGAGCATGGCATTCGCCGTGGGCCGCATGTTCCACGAAACGACGTTCATGGGCTCCTTCATCCAGACCGCACCCCAGTAACCGTCTGTCGGGACCTGCTTGATCGCAAGATCGAATCCGACCTTTTTCAGATTTGCCTGCATCAGGAGGCAGGTTTCGAGCAAGCCTGGTGCTACGGGCGCAACGAAAAGTTCAGCCGATGTGTGGCCGGACTTTTCGAGATGGAACTTTGCCTGATCGGGGTCGAACGGACGTTGCGCCAACTCTTGACAGTGATCCGGGCCGTATGCGGGGCCGATCGGATGGTCGTTCCCAACCGTTCCGTGTCCCTTCAGAATCGATCGTACGACACGTTCGCGATCCTGAATGAACTGCATCCCCTTGACGAAGTCGTCGTTCGATCCTGGATCCGTGTTTTTCAGGATGCAGACGCCGCCATACAAACCGGATGGCGTGGAGACCAACCTGACGCCTTCCGCCTGGTCGACGAGATCAATGCTCTTGGCGTCGACGTTGACGATCAGGTCGACATCGCCCGCGATGAGCGCATTGACTCGTGCGATGGGATCCGTGATCGCTGTGATTTCGAGGGCATCGAAATTTGGCCCGTCACGCCAGTAGTTGGGATTCCGAGAGTGTACGGAACGAACGCCCGGCTCGAATGACTCAAGCACGTACGGGCCGGTTCCGATTCCCTGTCGAAAGTCCTCGGTGTCAATCTTTGCGATCTTGAACTGCTTTTCACCGAGCTTGATGGGCAAGTCGGAGTCCGGCGAATTGAGTTCGGCTTTGACAGTATGGCTGTCGACTTTTCGCCACTCCTTCACGGAGGCGACAAGGGCCTTGGCCGTCGAGGGAGATTCTTCGCCAAGATGCCGGTTCATGGTCCAGACAACATCATCAGCGGTCAGTGGCGAGCCATCGTGGAATTCGACACCCTTTCGAATCTTGAAAGTGAATTCGGTCGCATCTGAATTGACGCTCCATTCCTCGGCGAGTTCGGGATGGAGAGTCATGTCATCCAGAATCTGGGTCAGGTTGTTGTAGGTTGCCCGTCCCCGCGTGTAGTCGATACCCGACGTGAACAGCATCGGATCCATCTGGTCGTCAGGACCGTGCAGGTTATTGGCAAACACGACCGAGCCGCCCTTGCGGGGCGTAGCCGCGAGAGCGCTGGCCGATGACAGATATCCTTCTGCGGCAACCGCTGATACGCCAAGTGCACTCATTGCCGTCAGGAAATCACGACGGCTGATCCCGCCGTCTCGAAATCGTTGTTGTAAAGCTCTTATGTCTTTCATTTCATTTGCTCCGGTCCAATGTGAATATCATTGAAGGTTGTTAGGGATTACGCAACTTACGGCTTGTTTCCGGAAATGTCGAGTCGTGCTTCGATCAGACGGCCGGTCGTCAGCTGCTGCGACGCGGGCAAAGCGGGGTCGAAATCAACCGACTTGGCACAGGAACGCGGGGCGGAAACTTCCGGCGCACGGAAATTCCGGCACGATGATTGCGGAGAATCTGGCCGCACCCGAAGAGGGACCGGGGAAGTCCGATTTTGCACGAAGTCGAGCAGAATCCATGTGCCGGTTTTCGACGCCAGATTGAATCGAGTGGCGAACTCCGGGACCGGAAGCCGTGGACAGTTCGCGATTTGCCTGGTCCTGTCTGCGCGATCGAAAACGGCGCCCGAAGGTAGCCCGGTGAATGACCGGGAACGCCAGGGCCGTTCGGTTCGCCCTAAAGCCTTTGGCACAGGACCCCGGCGCAGACGCCTGCCGGGACACGTTCCCAGTCGGCCATCTTGTTGCGAAACCAGGTCCTTTGGCGTTTCGCAAACTGCCGGGTGCGCATGGTTGCCAACTCGATCGCCTCGTGAAGCGAAAGGTCGCCTTTGACGAACGAAACGAGTTCCCCGGCCCCGAGCGCCTTGCACGACGGTTTTCGGCGATGGAAACCGGAGTCCAGGGCCGAACGGACTTCATCAAGCGCTCCATGGGCAACCATGTGTTCAAATCTGCGCGTGATGCGGGGCGAAAGCCATTCTGCCGTCGCGTCAACGGCGAAGGCGTGAACGGAATCCGTGGGCAGGATCGGGGAATGCGGGGTACGGCGCCATTCCGCCAAACCGATTCCGGTTGCCTTCAACACCTCCCACGCTCGTTGGGCGCGAGCTGGATTGCAGACATCGATCGTGTTGGCGGTTTCAGGATCGCTTTCGAGCAAATCCTCGCCAAACCGCTCCGGGGAATCGCGGCGTATCCGGTTGGCCTCCTCGCGCACGATCCGCGGTGTTTCAGGGATGTCGATCAAACCGGTAGTCAGGGAAGTCAGGTAGAGCCCGGTTCCCCCGACGATGATCGGACGCTGGCGGCGTGACCGGCAATTCGCAAGAACGGACTTCAGATCGCGCAGCCATCCGCCCACCGAGTATGGCTCGTTCATGCCGACGTGGCCGAAGAGTCGGTGCGGGCAAGTCGTCATGTCATGGTCGCTTGGTCGTGCCGTCAGGACCTTCCAGCACGCGTAGACTTGCAGGGCGTCGGCGTTGATGATGCATCCGCCCGTGTGACGGGCAAGCTCAAGGGCCAACGAAGATTTGCCGGAAGCAGTTGGCCCGGCAATCAGTATCGGGCGTCCAGGCTCGCTCATCATGAGGTAATGCATTAATGCTGAGGCCGATTATGTCAATTCGGTTCGTTGCGGACCTTCGCACGTGCCGTGTGCACGATTGTCCGTGACTCGGTTCCGGGTCCGCAGATCTGAACCTGCAATCTGTATCGGGTTCTTGCGGCCGGTGTGGTGCCGGGCTTCGAACGCAAAGTGAGAGGTTGCAGCGGCCACTCTCAATCGGGGATGGCTGCCGCGGAACCCGAGGAATCCTCGATTTCATTGACGATTGCCCGGGACGGGAGGGATTTTCGGACTTTCGCCGTTGAAAAAAACCTGCGATTGCGACAGTCAGTATCAAAGGTAGGAGAACGTGGTGACGGTCAAAGGGATGTCGGACGTCAAGCCGGGTACATCGGACCCGGGACCGTCACTCAGGTACAAGCGGGTGCTGTTGAAGATTTCGGGTGAATCGCTGATGGGCGACCTCGGATTCGGCCTTCATCCGCCGACGGTTCGCCATATTGCGGAAGAGATCGGAACCGTCCGATCGCTTGGGGTCGAGTTGTGCCTCGTCGTCGGCGGGGGGAACATCTACCGGGGAATCCAGGGCTCGGCAGACGGCGTCGCACGCACGACGGCCGATTACATGGGCATGCTCGCGACGGTCATGAATGCACTCGCGCTGCAGGGCGCGCTGGAATCGATGGGCGTTTTCACCCGGGTTGCGTCGGCAATTCCGATGGATGAAGTCTGTGAACCCTACATCTGGCGCCGGGCCGTCCGCCACCTGGAAAAAGGACGCGTCTGCATCTTTGCTGCCGGTACCGGGAATCCCTATTTCACCACCGACACGGCTGCGGCACTCCGGGCCAGTGAAATGGCCTGCGAGGCAATTCTGAAAGGCACGCAGGTCGACGGCGTGTACGACAAGGACCCGAAGATTCACTCCGATGCACGGCGTTTCGACCAGGTCAGCTATGACGAGGTGTTGCAGAGGAATCTCAAGGTCATGGACGCATCCGCGATTGCCCTGGCTCGTGACAACGGATTGCCGATCGTTGTATTTTCTCTCAAGGAATCAGGCGGTCTTGCGGGAATCCTTCGCGGAGAGGGAAGGTTTTCCGTCGTCGGCGGAACCGGGACTCGTTAAACGGCGGAACCGGACCGTGACGCGGCAATGCAAAACATGCGGTTCGGACGATGCCGGCGCCTGGCAGGCACCCGAAGGAGAAGCCAATGGCTGATATTGATATCGATGTCGATGATCTCAAACGCCGAATGGATGGTGCCGTCTCGGTTCTCAGGCAGGAATTCGCGGGTCTCAGAACCGGACGTGCGTCGATTGCGATTCTGGATCCGGTCACGGTTCCGGCCTATGGATCCCAGCTTCCCGTAAACCAGTGCGCCACGATCAATGTGCCTGATCCGCGGATGATCACGGTCAATGTCTGGGACAGGAGCCTGGTGTCCGCGGTCGACAAGGCGATCAGGGACTCCGGTCTTGGGCTCAACCCGGTTGTCGATGGAACGATCCTCCGCTTGCCGATTCCGGAACTCAACGAGGAGAGGCGCGCGGAACTCGCCCGTGTTGCAGGAAAGTATGCGGAAGGCGCCCGAATTGCTGTTCGAAATGTTCGTCGTGACGGAATGGACCAGGTCAAGGCGGCCAAGGGCGAAGGCATGAGTGAAGACGACCAGCGGCTCTGGTCCGACGAGATACAGGTCTTGACCGACGAAACGATTGCGTCAATTGACGAAGCTCTCAAGGTCAAGCAGGAAGAGATCATGCAGGTTTGACCGACCGGCCTGATTTCCCTTAGCAGCGCGGGATTTCGAATGTCCGAAACGGCGCCCGGAAATGCGAACGCATTGCCGAGGTCGGTTGCCATCATAATGGATGGGAATGGCCGTTGGGCCCTGCGTCGAGGGATGGAGAGGATCCACGGACATGTCAGGGGGGCGGCCCGCGTTCGGGAGATCCTCCAGGCGTCGCTCGACACCGGGATCGAATACCTGACCCTTTTCGCGTTCTCCACGGAAAACAGCAAACGCTCCGAAGAAGAAGTTGCCGCGCTCATGGGCCTTTTTCACAAGTACGTTCGGTCGGAGGCACGGCAGTTGGTCGAAGTCGGAATCCGGGTCCGTTTTATCGGCGACTTGTCCAGCCTTGACAGCAGGCTGCAGGAACTGGCGCACTGGCTGGAAAGGGAGACTGCGCACAATTCCAGGCTGAACTTGACCGTTGCCCTGTATTACGGGGCGCGGGACGAGATCACCAGGACGGTTCGGAAAATTGCGGCTGCCGTACGCGCGGGCGAGATTGACCCTGACAGCATTTCTGAGGAGACGATTTCTTCTTTTCTGGATACTTCCGAGGTGCCGGACCCTGACCTCGTGATCCGGACGTCCGGCGAAATGCGGCTCTCGAACTTCCTGCTGTGGCAGTCGGCCTATGCCGAGTATGTGTTCGTGAAGACGGATTGGCCGGATTTTTCGGCCGATTTGTTTCTCAATGTGCTTGAGCAGTACAGCCGGCGAGAGCGTCGGTTTGGCAAGGTTGCGGGAATTTCGGCATGACGAAGTTCCGGTTGCGGTTGAGTTTCGACGATCTTGGCGTACGCATCCTGTCTTCGGCGATCCTTGCAGCTGTTGGACTGGCCTCGCTGTGGTTGGGCGGCCCGTTACTGGTCGGAATCCTCTCGGTCGCCGGGGCGGTGGTCTCGTGGGAAATTGCGGCGATGCACTGGAAGGACACCGGGCAAGTCCACGCGCTTCTGTTAGGTGTCGCTGTGGGTGCCGCCCTGCTTTTTTTCCTTGTCCCAGGTTTTCACTGGATCGGGGCCATGTTCGGTGCCATCGTCATCGCGTTTGTCATGACGAAGCCGGCGCCCGTCGTGGTCATCGCGGCGTTGGCGATCGTTGTTGCGGGGTTTTGGGGCCTTGCGACGATCACGGCGGAATGCGGCCCGACATTGGCGTTTTTTGTTGTCTTGGTCGTCATTGCGACCGATACGGGAGGGTACATGGTCGGCCGTCTTGTGGGCGGGCCGAAATTTTGGCCCGCTGTCAGTCCGAACAAGACGTGGTCAGGGGTCCTCGGAGGGTGGCTCATGGCCGTCGGAGTCGGTACGGTTTTCTGGATGTCGGGTTTGACCGAGATCAATGCGCTCGTGTTCGCGATCGTCCTGTCGGTGTTCGCCCAGGCCGGGGACCTGGCGGAATCGGCGATGAAACGCGGGGCAGGGGCCAAGGACGGCAGCCGCCTGATCCCCGGACACGGCGGGTTCATCGACCGTTTCGATGGCCTGGTCGCCGCGTGCTGTTTCGGCTTGGTGATGTGTTCGGGCGGAATTCTGGCGCAACTGGTTTCAGACTGAATACGCTTCCCGGGATTGAGCGATGCGGAGAATTTCGATTTTTGGATCAACCGGCTCAGTCGGGCGGTCGACGGTCGATGTCATTCAGCTGGATAGAGCCGCATACGAAGTCGTGGCACTCACCGGTGGTTCCAACGTCGAACTTCTGGCGAAACAGGCACTGGACCTGCGACCTGAAGTTGCCGTCATAGCCAATGAAGACCTGGTGGGCGACCTTTCCCGTGCACTCGAAGGGAGCGGCGTTTTGGCGGCTGGCGGCCGCGAGGCCCTGCTCGAGGTTGCCGACCGACCGGTTGACTGGTTCATGTCGGCAATTGTCGGGTTTGCCGGGCTGGCAGTCAGCCTCAGGGCAGCCGTTTCGGCCAAAGTCCTGGCCCTCGCGAACAAGGAGTCCCTGGTGTGTGGCGGCTCCCTCCTGAAGAGTGCGTGCGCCGAATCAGGTTGCCGGCTGATCCCGGTTGACAGCGAGCACTCGGCTTTGTTCCAGATTTTCGAAGCCACGAACTACAACGGCGTCGAGCGGGTTTACCTGACGGCCTCGGGGGGGCCGTTCCTGAGATCGCCGATCGAACAGCTTGCGTCGGTCACACCCGAACAGGCGGCGAACCATCCCAATTGGGACATGGGCACCCGTATATCGATCGACAGCGCATCAATGTTCAATAAGGCTTTGGAAATCATTGAATTGAAGGAATTGTTTCCTGTTGACCGGAAGCGGATTCGGGTCTTGATCCACCCACAATCCCTTGTTCACGGTCTCGTGTCATTCATTGACCGGGGAATATTTGCGCACATCGGACCCGTCGACATGAGACATCCGATCAGCGTTGCGCTCGACTGGCCGATGCGTAAGGAGCAAAGTCTCGAGCCGGTAGACCTGACCGAACTTGGACCGCTCGAGTTTGAAAGGCCCGATGTCACGAAGTTTCCGGCGCTTGAGCAGGCCGAGTTCGTCATGGAACTCGGAGGTCTTGCAGGCGCCGTGTTCAACGGAGCAAAGGAGCGCGCCCTGGACCACTTTATCGCGAGGACCATCAGGTTTACTGAAATGGCAGAGTTCGTCGGCAGGGTCTTGAGCCGGCACGCCGGGCACGTTTCGGGAGAGCAGTCGCCGTTCGACCTCTCCGACGTCAGGTCGGCTGACCGTTGGGCACGATCCGTTTTCGACGAAATAGCAGCCCTAACCACCTCATAGCCGGAAACGCACAAATGCTTGACGCAATTTCCATGATCCCGGTCGTGGGGCCGGCCGCCTCCTACGCGATCCCGTTCATCTTTGTGCTTTCGGTGATCATTTTTGTTCATGAACTGGGCCATTACGCGATCGGTCGCTGGTGCGGAATCGGCGTCGAGGTCTTTTCGGTCGGTTTCGGTCCAGTCGTTTGGTCGCGGCGCGACCGTAGGGGAACCGTATGGCAGGTCGCCGCCCTTCCCCTTGGCGGGTATGTCCGTTTCCTTGAGGATTCCGCGGGTGATGGAATCCGTGAACAGCCAGGGGTAAGCGAAGCCCGGGACCAGTTCGCGGACCTCCCTGGGAGAGTCGGCGGCAAACGCTTCGATGACGCGTCGGTCCTTCGACGTGCATTGACGGTTGCGGCTGGCCCGATGGCCAATTTCGTTCTTTCCGTGCTCCTGTTTGCAGGTCTCGCAACCGTCAACGGAGTTTCCACGGGCACCATGACGGTCGGTACCGTGCTGGACCTTCCGGGATTCGAATTCGGCGTACGACCGGGCGACCGCATCGTCGAGATCAATGGCACGGACGTCGTGGACTTCGCTGATGTTCAACGGTTGATCGCGGAACCTGTCACGTCCGGCCAGGAGAGCGGTCCCGGGGGTCGTACTTCGTCCGGGTCCGGCGTGACCGTCCGGTACGTGGTGGAACGGGACGGGAGGTTGCTGGAAATCGAGGGCGATTACCCGCTGGTTCCATTTCTCTCGGGTGTCGAACCCCTGTCTCCTGCGAGTCGGGCCGGGTTGCGGACAGGTGATCTGATTCTGGAAGTCGACTCAAGGGCTGTGCGAAGGTTTTCCGATCTGCGGGAGGCCGTCCTCCGGGCCGGTGAGTCCGAAGTGGACATGCTGATCTGGCGCGATGGCGTGACGGTCCGTGTCCCGATCATTCCGACGGAAAGAGACCGGGAGGTTGACGACGGGGTTTTCGAGAAACACGTCGCCATTGGCGTTCGCGGCAGGATCGCGTTCGATCCCGAGGTCGCGACACCAGGTCCGCTCCGTGCACTCGCCATCGGGTTTTCGACCGTGGTTTTTGTGATCGAGGTGTCCGTGGACGGGATCTACCACATGATTGCCGGCAACATCGGACTCGAGAACCTTCAGGGACCACTTGGCATCGCACATGTATCAGGAGACGTTGCATCAAACGGGTTTCTGGATCTTCTTTGGTTGCTCGGCGTCATTTCCGTCGCGATCGGGATGTTGAACCTGTTGCCGATTCCGGTTCTGGATGGCGGCCACCTGATCATGTTCGCGTACGAAGCCGGTGTGGGTCGCCGTCCGAGCGAAAGGGTTCTCGGCATCTTGACGAGATTCGGCCTCATGGCCCTTGTCTGTCTGATGGTGTTCGCCACCTACAATGACATCCTGCGCCTTCTCTGAACCCGGTCAGTGCGCGCATTTCCGGGTTTCCGGCCCATGCCGGAACCGGGAACGCGGATGTCGTTCGTTCGAGACGAACGGTGTCGAAACGCCATCGTCGGCGAGACGGGCTACCTGATCAGCCGGCACCGGTCCGGCGCCTGTCCTGAGGCCATGACGACCGTTTGCCAAGGTGTTTCCGGCGACGCGCTGGCCAGCCTTTGCAGCACGAATTTCGGTTGAACGGCCGTGACCGGGCTTGCCGTCGTTCCGTCTCGGGATGGAACCGGCCATGCCGGTCGGTCACTGACAATTGCAGGCATGGGCGGTATGCAGTAGGATGCAAAGTCCTTGAAGATCGGTTTTTCTCATCCACGAGGGGTAGAATGGTCGTTTCTGAGTCTGACAATGCTGCCGTTATCTGCAACTACAGAAGAAAAGATCGAACGTTCAAAAGATGGCTGGTGCTTGTATCTGCCATTCTGTTTGCCTGGATTGCGTCACCGCACCACCACGAGTTTGGCTCTCCAGCCCATGCGCAGGGCGCGCTTGTGTTCGACCGCGTCGACGTCGTTGGAAATCAGAGGATGTCCGCAGACACCGTTCGCTCGATCGCGCGGATTCAAACTGGCGTGGGTGTCCGCCTTTGGGAAATCAACGACGCCGTTCAACGTCTTCACCAGTCTGACCTTTTTGAACATGTCAGCGTACGCCCGGAGGGGAACCGGCTTATCATCGAGGTACAGGAGCGGCCCACAGTCAACCAGATTGCCATCGAGGGTAACGAGATTCTGAACGATGAGGTTCTCCTGAGCTTGATCACATCGGAACCGAGACAGACATTTTCTCCCGCGAGAGCGGAAACGGACGCGCAGAGCCTTGTGGATGCCTATGTGGCTGCGGGGCGACTGAGCGCCGAGGTCACGCCACGGATCATTCGCAGGTCGGAAAACCGTGTCGATCTCGTATTCGAGGTCTTTGAAGGCGGCATTGTCGAAATCTCCCGGGTGGGTTTTGTCGGCAACCGAAGCTATTCGGACCGAAGGTTGCGGCGGGTCCTCGCCACGAAACAGGCAAATTTGCTGAGTTGGCTTTTCAGGAGCGACACGTTCATTGAAGAACGCCTGGACAGTGATCGGGCCCTACTCGAGGAATTCTACCGCACCCGCGGATTCATCGACTTCCAGGTTCTGTCGGTGACGTCCGAACTGACCAGGGAACGAGACGGATTCCTGGTTACGTTCCGCCTGCGGGAAGGGGCGCAGTTCTTCTTTGGCAACATCACGATTTCAAGTGAGCTTCCGGAAGTCAACGTGGACGGGTTCGCGGACCTCGTGGACATTTCGCCCGGCGAGGTCTTTGACGAGGACCTGCTGGAGGAACTGCTCGACGACATAAACCTTCGTACCAATGAACTTGGCTATGCATTCGTGCAGACGGCCCATTCGATCAGGCGAATCAACGAGACTCAGACAGTCGACATCAATGTGGAGTTGGTTCGCGGACCAAGGCAGTTCATCGAGCGTATCGAGATCTCCGGAAATTCGACGACATTGGATCACGTCATCAGGCGGGAATTCAGGGTCGTCGAAGGTGATCCCTTCAATAGACGGGAAATCCTTCGCGCGCAGGACCGAATTCGCGCCCTCGGTTACTTCAGCAACGTAACGGTTGACACGAGGCCCGGGTCCTCTCCCGAACAGGCCATCGTCGAGGTGACGGTTGAAGAACGTCCGACCGGAAGCCTGACATTCGGTGTCTCCTACGCGACTGATGACGGTGTCGCCGGCAACGTTGCGCTTCGCGAGGCGAACTTTGCCGGAAGAGGGCAGAAGATCGGAGTGAGCCTCTCGGTGGGCAAGGCAGACAATACCTTCGCGTTTTCCTTTGAAGAACCCCGGTTTCTCGATCGTGACCTGGCGGTTGGCGTGAGCGTGTACCACGAGCGAAACACGTCGGATTCCTTTACCTACAATTCGCGCGAAATCGGCATCCGCCCACGCGTGTCGTTCCCGGTCAGTGCATCGGCCCGGCTTGAGCTCAGTTACGTGCTGAACCAGGCCAAGCTGGAACAGCGTACGGAGAACGGCGACACCGAAAACGGAATTTCTCCCCTCGTCGGTGATACTGGCCAGGGCAAGACATTAACCAGCGCCATTGGCGCCAGGTACGTCCTCAACAAGACCGATTCCGTCTTCCAGCCTTCGGAAGGGTACAGGTTCAGCATTGGACAGACATTTGCCGGCCTGGGGGGCGATGTCCGTTATTCGAAGACAAGCGCGAACATCACGGCCTACAACAGTTTGCTCAAGGGCGACGTGATCCTGTCTTCCGAACTGGAAGCGGGTGTTTTCGTGCCCATCGGGGCGAACTCCCGGGTCACGGACCGGTTTTTCCTGGGTGGGGACTCGTTCCGCGGGTTCCAGACTTTCGGGATCGGTCCCAGGGATGAAAACAACAGCCCGCTCGGCGGCAAGTATTTCGCGATTGCGCGACTCGAGGGAACATTCCCGCTCGGCCTGCCCGATGAAGTCGGACTCACCGGCGGAATATTCGTTGACGCAGGATCGCTGTGGGGGCTCGACGTAGATTCGGTGCCGGTTGAAGACAGCGAATGTGAAGGAACTCCTCCGTGTCCGATTTTGGCAAAAAGCCCTGGCTTCGATTTGCGGTCGTCGACCGGGTTCGCCCTGTACTGGAATACGGCGATCGGACCGCTCGCATTCAACTTCACCAGGCCACTCAAATACGTCAAGGGAGTTGACAGGACCGAACGGTTCCGCCTGACCATCGGTACACGTTTTTGATCCCGAATTCAGGTGTTTCCATGGTCGCCCGATCGGCGGCCGTCGTTCTCTTTTTTTGCGGTCTCGCAAGCGACTCGGGTGCTCAGGAGTCCCGGGCGGAAGATGCCGGCTGGCAACTCAGTGCCGCAATCGTGGATCAGGAACGATTGCTCGGAGATTCAATCGAAGGAAAACTCATTCTCGAAGACCTGAACCGGAAAGGGAACGAACTCCGGGATGAAAACCAGGCACTGCAGGATGAACTGGAAGCCGAGGAACGCGTCTTGACGGAGATGCGTGAGAGCGCGGACCCGGTCGAGTTCCGCGCGCACGCGGATGCATTCGATTCGAAGGTCAGCTCGATACGCACGGTCCAGAAGCAAAAACTTGAACGACTTAACGCGGAATTCGATCTGGCTCGCGAACGGTTTTTCAAGAAGGCGGAACGGGTCATGCTGGAAATGATGCAGGAACGCGGAATCGGAATGATAGTGGGACGGCAGGCAGTCTTGTTGGCAACCTCGGCCGCGGACATTACCCGCGACGTGATCGAAAGGATGGACCGGGCGTACCTGTCGAGCCTGGAAAAAGAAGGCGGCGAATAGGGAAACGTGGCCGCTTACGTGATTGCCAGTCAAGGCACTGACTGATAGGGGACCCGAACATCATGCGAAAGGACTGACCGCTTATCCAGATGTCGGACAATAAGAGCAAGGACGGGCCGCTTCGAGCAGATCTTGATGCGATCAAACGGATGATTCCGCACCGCGAACCGTTCCTGATGATCGATTCAGTTGAGGACATTCGCGCCGGAGAAAGCGCGATCGGGATGAAGGCCGTCAATGCAGATGAACCGCACTTCGAGGGACATTTTCCCGGAACCCCGATCATGCCCGGCGTCCTGATCGTCGAGGCAATCGCCCAGACGGCGGCCGTCCTCGTCGTTCACACGCTTGCGCTGAATGATGTGCGCCCGCTCGTCTACCTGATGACCGTCGACAAGTGCAAATTCCGAAAGCTCGTCAGACCTGGCGACTTGCTGGAATTGCACGTGGAAGTGCTGCGCAGCCGCGCGCGAATCTGGCGGGTCAGTGGCCGCGGAGTGGTTGCCGGGCAGACGGTCGCAGAAGCGGTTATCGATGCCATGATGGTTCCGGCCGAGGAACGCGCCAGGTCGTAATGACAATAGATCCGTCTTCCTCAATCCACGCAAGTGCGGTGGTGGAGCCAGGTGCGATAATCGGTCCCGGCTGCACCATCGGACCTTACACCGTTATCGGCCCCGATGTACATCTTGTACGGGATGTGGATGTCAGGGCCCACGTGGTCATTGGCGGCCTGACGACGGTCGGGGCCGGGACGACGTTTTTTTCGTTTGCGTCGATCGGGCTGGAACCGCAGAACGTCAGGTACAGGGGTGAACGAACCCGGCTTGTGATCGGCGAACGTAACAGGATTTTCCAGTACACCACGATCAGTGTCGGCACGGCGGATGGAGGCGGTGTCACGGAGATCGGAAACGATTGCATGTTGATGGTCGGAGCCCACATTGCTCACGACTGCAAGGTCGGTGATCATGTCGTCATGGTCAACTATTCCGCGATCGCCGGACACTGCACGGTCGGTGATCATGTCACAATCGGAGCCCAGGCAGGAGTTCACCAGAATTGCCGCATTGGTGAGGGCGCGATGATCGGAGGGCTCGCGGCGGTCGCCCGGGACGTCATTCCGTTTGGCACTGTCTATGGTGAAAGGGCGACGCTGCGCGGACTGAACATCGTTGGCTTGAAACGCCGCGGAATTGAACCCTCGGAGATCAGGAAGTTCCAATCCGCGTTCGAAGCCATTTTCCGCAACAGCCGAAATATCAGGGACAGTGCGCAGGAATTCAGGGATCTGGCCGACAACAACGACCAGATCAGGGACATGGTTGAATTCATCCTTGTCGGTGGGACCCGAAACCTCTGCACTCCCGGTTCGGTCGACGACTTCGAGGAGTGAATCCTGTGGCCCGCCCGAGGCCTCCAGTCGCCGTAATCGCCGGGTCCGGTCGCCTGCCGGAGATCGTAGCCGAAGCCTGTGATGCCCGCGGACAGTCCGTGCATGTGGTGGACTACTACGATCGCGGTCGATTTCCCCACGGTTCAACCAGATTCCAGGCCCGGTTCGAACGCCCCGGAGAGGTGTTCAGACAACTGGCCGACGCCGGTTGCACGGACGTCGTTTTCGCCGGGAAATTCACCAGGCCGTCACTCAACCCCGAGGAATTCGATTCAACCTTGAAAAGCCATGCCGACTGGCTGTTGCCAACCCTCAGAGGTGGTGATGATGGCGCATTGCGGGCGATCAGGTCCCTGTTTGAGCGAGAGGGGTTCCGAATAACGGGACCGCATGAAGTCGTTCCGGAACTGCTGCCAATGCCGGGAGTTTGCACCGGGGACCGCCCGTCGCGGCAAGATGTTGAAGATGGTCGTCGCGCCCGGGCAATACTCGACGCGCTCGGATCTGTTGACGTCGGGCAGGCCGTCGTCGTTGCGCATGGCCTGTGCATCGGCGTTGAGACAATCCAGGGAACGGATGGGCTGCTTGCGTCGGCAGGACAGTTCATTTGCAACCATCCCGAAAGTGGCGATGGTCCGAGGGGCGTGCTGTACAAGGCCGCGAAGCCCTTTCAGGACCGGAACATGGACATGCCGGCCATAGGACCCGAGACCGTAGTCGGCGCCGGCGCTGCCGGTCTCTCCGGAATTATTATTGTGGCAGGCGACGTCCTCATGCTTGATCCCGAAGATTGCATCAGGCACGCACATGAGCGGGGCCTGTTTATCTGGATTTGCAAGATAGATGAACTGACTGCATGAACGACAAGGTCAGGTTGTACATGATTGCGGGTGAGCTGTCGGGTGATCGGCTGGGTGGCTCGCTCATCCGAAACCTCCAGGACATCCTGACTGGTGAAATCGAGATCAAGGGAGTCGGTGGTCCCTCGATGGCCGCCGTCGGCCTTGAATCCGAGTTTCCTTTCGATGAGCTTTCTCTTGTTGGCCTGACGGAGGTCGTCTTCAAGATTCCGGCGCTCTTGAAAAGGATCCGGCAAACGGCACGGTCGATCGCTGCATTCCGTCCCGACGCTCTCATTACGATCGATTGTCCTGACTTCAGCCTGAGAGTTGCTGCCCAGGTGAGGCGTTTGTTGCCTGACCTCAAGGTTATCCATTACGTCGCCCCGACCGTCTGGGCGTGGCGGCCGGGCCGGGCGAAGCGCATGGCAAGATCCGTGGACCATGTTCTGGCGTTACTCCCGTTTGAACCGCCGTACTTCGAAGAAGTCGGTATGACGTGTGACTTTGTTGGCCACCCACTGGTTCGCGATTTCGATGCGGCCAGGTTGCGAAGAACGGAACGTGAATTCCGGGACCGGTTCGGGCCAAACGGGCGTGACGCGCCCCTGGTCGTGCTTCTCCCCGGCTCGAGGGCAAGCGAAGTCCGCCGAATGGGGCCCGTTTTTGAAGGTGTGATCGAACGAGTCACGGCGCGACACCGTTCGGTCAAATGGGTTGTTCCCGCCGCAGCACCGGTTGCCGGAATGGTTCGGGAACTGGCACACGGTTGGGCGGGGTCCGTTTCGATCCTGGAACCGTGCACAGACGATGACGAGGAAGATCGAACCCGGAAACACGTGATCTTTTCCATGGCGCGGGCGGCATTCGCGACTTCGGGGACCGTGACCCTGGAACTCGCGAGAGCCGGATGTCCGACGGTGATCGGCTACCGGTCCAGCCGGCTGACCGCGTTTCTGATTCTGAGGCTTGTCACGATTGACACGGCCAATCTGGTCAATTTGCTGATCGACCGTCATGCGATTCCCGAGTACCTGTTGTCGGATTGCACGATCGGAAACGTCTCCGCGGAACTGTCGAGTTTACTGTCCGACCCCGAACGTCGCGCGGATCAGAAACGCGCGTTTTCCGAAGCCATGAAGAGGCTTGGCGGTGGCCGGTTGGATCCGGGAAAAAGTGCGGCAGAGTCCGTCCTTCGGGCGATTGCCGGAACGTGAGCTTCGTCTTGAATCTCGAGTCCGGATTGACATCATGCTGCCGGTCGACACGCGGCCGTAACGACCGGCAACCGTTTCAAGGAAAAGACTGCGGCCCCCGGCTATTCAAGGGTGGGAGGAATTACCCGGTCGAACGCGGATCGACGGAATTCTCGGATCTGGTTGGGGAAGGGAGCCGATCTCGCGATGGACTGCAGCCCCAAGGTCGATCGATATTCGGCTCATCGCAAGTTCGGTTTCATTTCGATCCACGACGATGCCACGACAAGCGAAATGAATTGATCTTGACCGTTCGTTTTAAAAAGGATCATCTGATTTCATGACACTCAAGGGCCGGATAAGGTCGGCGCCGGAACGATTTGAGCCGGTGGATGCACCCGACTTGTCGGATCTGATTGACGATCTTCAACCCGACGAAATTCACCGCCGCCTTTTTTCGGGCATCGCCTGTTGCAGCCCCTATCTGACTGGCTTGTTGACGCGGGAAATCGAATGGTTCCGGACAGTTTGGGACGAAACGCCCGAGCAGGGATTTCGCGACCTGCTGACGTGGATGAGGTCGCCGCCCGTTTCAGGCGACCCCTCGGTTCATCTCAGGACCGCGAAACGACGGGGTGCGCTTCTGATTGCGGTTTGCGACCTGGGGGGCGTTTGGGACGTCATGACGGTAACGGCCCAAATGACCAGGTTCGCCGACACCGCGGTAGATACGGCTCTCCGGCATCTCATGCGCACGCGTCATGAGCGGGGAAAACTGCCTGGAATTGACGAACGGTTGCTGGAGACCTGCGCGGGCGTATCCGTACTTGCCATGGGAAAGATGGGCGCGGGGGAACTGAACTATTCGTCGGACATTGACCTGATTGTCATTTCGGACGCTTCGGTCTTGCCCGACCGCGATATCCCGGAACTTCGTGCCGAATTCATCCGGATCATTCGGCAACTCGTAAGGTTGCTTTCCTACGTGACACGCGAAGGATATGTCTTCAGGACCGATCTTCGTCTTCGGCCGAACCCGTCGACGACCCCGGTTTGCGTGTCCAGTGAAGCCGCGCTGCGCTATTACGAAAGTACTGGACGAACGTGGGAACGGGCGGCGTTGATCAAGGCCCGCCCCGCGGCTGGCGATCTGGCTGCCGGTCATCGATTCCTCGAGCAGATTTCGCCCTTCATCTGGAGGCGGCATCTCGACTTTGCGACCGTGGACGCAGCCCGCAACATGCAGGACAGGATACGGCAGCACAAACAGCTGTCCGGACCGATTCGGCTCGAGGGCCATAACATCAAGCTTGGACCCGGGGGAATCCGCCAAATCGAGTTTTTCGCCCAGACACTTCAACTGATAACCGGAGGACGTGATCCCGAAGTTCGGGAACCCGGTACACTGGGAGCGCTTCGCGTCTTGGCAAAAAAGGGCTGGGTACCGGAGAGCACCTGCGAATCCCTGATCGACGCATATTGCCACCATCGAACGCTCGAACACAGGTTGCAGATGGTGCAGGACATCCAGACCCAGACCATGCCCACGGATGAACACGGGATCGACCGAATTGCTGCTTTTTCGGGTTACTCGGACGTGGGGGAGTTTCGCTCCCAAGTCGGTGAGCGGCTGGAAATGGTCGACGACATCTGCAACACTTTTTTCAAACGTGAAGGAGACGACGACGACGATGACGTCGTGATTTCGGAAGACCTGATCGAACTTTCCGAAAGCTGGCTGGATCTTCCTGTTCTCAGGTCCCGGAACGACCTGCCTGCATTTGAGCGCGTTCGTCCGAAGATTCTCGGTCGTCTTGGATCAGCCGACGCACCCGAGAATGCAGTCGCTCGATTTGACGAGTTCCTCAGAGGAATGCCGGCCGGTGTTCAGCTGTTTTCGTTGTTCGAAGCGAACCCGCCGTTGCTGGACCTGTTGATCGATGTTTGTTCGAACGCGCCAAGCCTGGCCGCGTATCTTGCCCAGAACGCATCGGTCATGGACGCATTATTCGATCCGTCGTTCTTCGAGCCCCTGGGTGATGGCGACGAGTTGTTCGAGGACCTCGCAATACTGCTGGGCACGACCCCGGACTATGAGGCCAGATTGAATGCCGCACGAATCTGGATGCACAAGAAACACTTCCAGATTGGCGTTTTGCAATTGAGGGGCATCGCGGGTGTCCTCGAGGCTGCGCGGTCCTATTCCGACCTGGCCGTTTCATGTGTACGCGCACTGCTGCCGAGCGTCGAACTGCGGTTTGTCGAGAGGTACGGGAGCGTTCCGGACAAAGGGCTGGCAATCCTTGCCATGGGAAAGCTCGGGTCTTCTGAAATGACGGCAACGTCGGACCTCGATCTCGTTGTTGTCTACGATGCGGCGGGCCAGGACGAGTCTTCGGGGCCCAGGCCTCTGGCGGTGTCAACGTACTTTGCCCGGCTGACCCAAGCGCTGGTCACAGCCCTTTCGTCAATGATGACGGAAGGAAAACTCTACAACGTTGACATGCGATTGCGGCCTTCCGGTCGAAAGGGCCCGGTTGCAACGAGCCTTCAGTCGTTCCGCGAGTACCAGAAGACCAAAGCCTGGACGTGGGAACACCTGGCCTTGTCTCGCGCGAGGGTTATCGCGGGAGACGAAAAAACGACCGCAGAAGTCGAATCGATCCGGCAAGAAGTACTGCTTCAGTCCCGGGACACGGCGGCGGTTTTTGATGATGTCGCGGAAATGCGCGAGCGAATAGCCGCCAACAGGAAGGGTGTGGATGTCTGGGACGTCAAGACCGGAGCCGGAGGACTGCTGGAGATTGAGCTGCTGGCACAGACACTTGCACTGGTCTCGAGAGCTACCGAACGTCATCCCAAGAAGCAGTTGTCGGCGGCAGCGGCGGCGGAATGGATCAATCCGTCGGATCTTGCCGTGTTGACGGGTACGCACGATCTTCTTGTACAGGTACAGCATGTGCAGCGGTTGTTGGCCGAGGAGCGTTTTGACATGAACAAGCTCGGGTTCGGAGGCCAATCCGTACTGTTGGCATTGACGGGACGAGAGACGCTGGACGAACTTGAAAACCATTTGCACGCGGGAACGTCCGACTGTGACAGGATCATCGGTCGGGTTCTCCGGTCCTGATACCGCCGGCAATCCGGTGAGCAGGTGGAGGATCGGCGGGAAATGTCTGGTGGAGGCGGTCACGAGATGACGGAACCCCGACCCGTGAAAGGCAGGCTGGCGATCGACCCCAAGGGTCTCATTTACGAGGCCTATCGGATCGACGGAATTTCCGAGGCCGAGTGTCGCACGATCTTTCTGGACTGGGCGATCAATGTCCCGCCGGGGCGGGAACTATCGGAATGTGCCAAGGAACTGTACGACGAGTACGGGACCAGGAACGCTTGCCATCCCATGACACGGATTATCAGCGATGGGACCCGGGAAGCCGAACCTCCCCGCCGCAGGGGCGGGCGAAGCTTCCGGAGGGTGGCACGCGCAGCCGACGAATGACCGTCGGTCCTCTTCGGGTGACTGAGTCGGTTTCGGCACTGGCGCGGTCACGTTGAATTCGTGCTGCCGGGGATTTTGTTGGACGCTCCAAGAACTGTTCCGGCGCTGTCGGTTGAGGCTTTACATGTAGTGCATGCTGCACTACATGTCGTAATCGGACAAGGAGGCTGGCATGCTGAACTTCGATATGGCGTCGGGCATCCCGACAAGGAAGACGAGGACAACCCAGGTACGCCACGATGATCGACTGGCGAACCTGATCGAGCGTGCCGCGCTCGCGTTGGCCGTGGACAAGTCTACGTTTCTTCGTGCCGCGATCGCGCGCGAGGCAGCGCGTGTGCTTGAGTTGCAGTCTCGGCATACGCTGACGTCCGAGGACGCCAGGGTTTTTTCTGCTGCCCTGGACGCCCCGCCCGCCCCAACCCCGCGCGCCCTTGAAGCTGCCCGAAACTACCGCGCGCACGTGGTTCATGCCGACTGATCGACCGGCCTACAGGATAGAGAACTTCAACCCGGCACGGCACGACCGCGCCGAATTCGACTGCGGTGTCGTTCGTCTGAACAACTTCCTCAAGATGAGTGCACGGAAGGAGCAGAAGGGCGACATGACCCGGGTCCATGTTGTCGTCGAAGAAGGAAAACCACAAATCCTGGGCTACCATGCCATCAATCTCGGCATGATGAACGTGGACGAACTCAAGCGACGTCCACGGGGAACACCAGAACATGGTGAGATTCCGGTACTGTTCTTGGGTCAGGTCGCGGTCGGTCGGGACGTACAGGGCAGGGGACTCGGCGGTATCCTCATGCACCATGTTTTCGAAAAGGCAAGCTTGATTGCCGACTTGGCAGGGTGCCATGCTATTCTTCTCGACGTGATTTCGGACGGCGGAAAGGGAGATTTTTCCCGGCGCACCGAGTGGTATGGGAACTTCGGTTTCGCGGCCTTCGCAAGCGACCCATCGCGCATGTTCCTCACGATGAATCAGGTACGTGCGATCGTTCAGGCAAGCTCCGGAGACATGGGTGCGTAGTGTGGAGCCGTGCAGGTCATGGGAGTTCTGAACGAGTGGACCTCAAGATGCCCGATGGACGTTGATCCGACAACACCCGAACATCGCCATGGGGAGGCATCGGGCCGCGCGCTGAAGGGCGTTCAGCGCAACCGGAATCCGGTTCAGAATCACAGGTAATGTGTTGACGTGAACAGATTCTGCGACCAACGTCCGACTTGGTTCCAGGCGCGGTCTTTCGTGCCTTTGCTTCACCCCAGGTCCGACCGTCGACGTCGTCACGCGGGTAATGGCGCGCAGGTGGACGCGGAAATTCCGTTTCGCCACCTTCGGTCACATGGAATTCCCGATGTTGAACCGTGGAAAGTCAACAACCTGCCATTGCGTGCTCAGTTGGGTCTCCGCAGGAGCATTGCAGTTACGAAAAGGCAAGAGCGTTGTGACAAGCGCAGATAAGCGGTGTTGAGAACCAGCCTCAACTCGTTTCGATCATGTCAAGTTCAACGTATCCAACGAGAATCGACGATCGGGGGCAAGGCCTCGAGGTAGTCAGGAAACATGTGGGTCGCTTGGTTGATTCAAACCCGCTATCGCGCGCGTTTGAGCGCCGTTCGGGTGAAGTCGCTTGACTTGAGACCAGACCCGAATTCGTAATCCGACCATTCCATTACCGTGCTTTTTCCAGTGAGATGGTTTGTCATCGTCAACAAGCTGGCACGCCAGAAATTGCCAAGGTACTTTTTGTAGTCCTCCAGGATGAGTGTCTTGAGGAGATCGTTCTTTCGGTCGAAATACTCGACCTTCAAGAGGCGAAGTTCCTCTGTATCGTACCACGTCAATTGACGCGAATAACCCGAATTCTTACCGGTCGGAACACGCTCGGACACGGTGCATTTGAGACTGCCGCAGGACTCGTCCCTCAGGTATTTGTAGGTGAATTTCTCGACTTCGGTAGTTCCCAGATCCTCATACGAGAATTCACTTCCCATGAAGGATCCGGACTGATTCGACGAGCTGATGCGTTTTACCCTCTTCAGGGCGGGAAGATAGAGCCATTGCTCATCCGGTTCGTCCGTGTGGGACCAGACGAGGAATGCGGTTCCCTTGACGTCACGCGGGCGGTCGAACACGAACAGGGTGCGGTCGCCGTCCCCCTTGACCTCGATGGTCTTGATGCTCACCTCGCGCTCGCTCTTTGCTCCACGCTTGTTGCGCAGGGTCATTTTCAAATCCGCGGCCAAGTCGCCATAACCCCTCTGGCGTTCACGGGCCTCGACCGCAATTTTCAGACCGGTTTCCTCGGCACTGGCCGCGTGACCTCCGGAAGGCATGACCGCAAGGGCAAGAATGGCGCAAAGACTCCTCGCCAACGCGGAATTAAACGTACCAGAAGCAATTGGTGTCATTGTTTTCTCCGGGGTTTCGTGGTCACGTATGGTTCGGGACGGTCAGATGACCCATGGAAGATTCCGGACTGGCCGCCGGTGTCGGCAAAGTGCCTGGGTACCGTCATGGTTTCCAAGTGCATGGTTGAATTCCCATTACCACATCACGGCGAGTTTCGTCCAGAAATGACCATTCCAGGTTCGCGTACACGTGATGGCTGCATTCAGAAGCTGTAATCCAGGTTCACGGCCGCGAAGCTGTCGCGCCGCACGGCACTCAAAGGCCCATCGGCCATGTCGATCCCCGAAAACGCGGAAATTTCCGCCGACAATGACCAACTGTCCGAAATGCGGCGGTTGAATTCCGCGTTCAGGACACGGCTGTCTGTATCCAGGGATTTCACGATGCTCGCAACGAACTCCGTGTCGTATTCGTCGTTCAGACCGAAGCGGGCTGCCAAGAAGATGTCGTTCTCGAACGCGTTGGTTGCCCTTTGACCTCGTCCGTCGTGAGCCCATTCGGCAAACAGCGTCACGTCTGCATCGGAATCCAATACCGCGTAGATCGTGTGTTCCGCGCCAATGACAAATGCGGAGTAATCTTCCTGTGGAACCAGCGAGTCCTGGGCGCCGCCGCGGTGTATCGCTTCGAGTTTGAACAACCACGACCCGGTTGTTAACTGGGTATCAAGGCCGAACTGCGTGATCCGATTGTAATGCGGTACCAAAACTTCGGGAACAGCGGGTGGCAGTGGAATCGGCACAAGAACGGGTTCGCGGCTTGTGCCGTTAAAAACGCTGAGTCCAATATCCAGAGGTCCGAAACTGTTTGTGTACCGGGCGGCCAGGTCGACGTTCCACTCTCCCGCCCGGGATTCATACGATGTCTGGTCCGTATCCACGATCAACGGCGTACGCAGGCGACCATGCCTCCCCGGAAAGGCCCGCGGGCGGTGCCCGGTCAGACCGAATAACTCCAGTGCACCCCAGTCGCCCGAAAATGTCCCGTGAACCATCGGCTGGCCCATCTTGGTTTTCTCGTCCGGGTTTTCCATTATGTCGGTTTGGTTGACGATATCGACCAGGGAGCGCGACTCGACGACGCCCCAGAACACGCGATCGACGCCAAGACGAAGTTCCCATTCGCTGTCGCCGATATCGCCGTACATCAGGAGATAGGCTTCCCGGAGATCGAAGTGATTGCGATTCGGATCTCCGTGGTCGTAGCGAACGAATGGTGTCACGGTGATGCTTCGGCCCAGGTCGTCTTCCAGGTAGGCGGTGATCTCAGCGGCGATTCCACCGGCGTAGGAGCGTTGACCCGGATATGCGCCGTTTTCAAGGTATCGTCGGGATTCGAGGGAAATGCGTCCATTGATTTCGGGCGGCCCTGAGAACCCGTTTTCGCCACGGGCTCCGGTCGCGAGCACCGGACTCAACGCCAGTTGCGACACCAGAAATAAAAAAAAGATGCGCACGATCGCGTCGACCTTAGACATCAACCTGTGGGCAATAGCCGAAATCGGTGTTGCGCAACCTATCACCCTCCAAGGCGTGACCTCAAGCACCAAGGAGGCATCGCGGCAATTCTTGTCGTGGAGGGCTCGTTCCTGGTTGAGGCGAGGGGTGCCGACCCTGAAAGCGCTCGTCATCGATGTTCAAGTCAGAAGCAACAAGAGGGATGAAGAGTTTGACGAGGTGATCGCGACGGAAACCGGCGGGAGCACCCCGTCGATGCTGGGTGTCGTGGCGCCTTGAGCGGCGTGGCGGCGGTTTCGACATGGACACCGCGACGATTGACGTTCCGCGCCGCACTTCAACCCGATAACCGTCGCTGGCGACGTACTCGGCACGGGTGGCACGACCTCCGAGATCCGATTCCCGGGATGCCAAGGTGCGGTGCAGGACGAACCCGGCGGAATCGACAGGTATCGAACTTATCCTCTGCCGCACCCGGCCCGTGCGATGCGACGACCCCGGTCAAGGGGGGCCGGGCACTCCTGGACGTACCGGACCCGTATGGATTGCCATTCCACCTGGACGGGCGAGGCAGGACGTACCGATGCAACGCAGGCGAACGACGTCCGGACTTACGCCTGCCGCATGACGAGGACGCTGAATACATGCTTGAAAACGGCCGGTCCGTGAGTCACCCCACCCCGACTTGACGGGGGGACCCCATAAGGGCGA
The DNA here is from genome assembly GCA_965242975.1 of Paracoccaceae bacterium. Lineage (GTDB taxonomy): Bacteria > Pseudomonadota > Alphaproteobacteria > Rhodobacterales > Rhodobacteraceae > JAPPHA01. The sequence continues at coordinate 767,192 of CBDETS010000007.1, forward strand.
TAACCCCATAACGTATCCAAAGGATCATTTTGCGATGATTTCCACTTCCGTGCTGGACGACGTGGCTTCCCTGTACCCGGTGATGTTGCCGCCAATCCAGTTTTTCGATCTGGCGGTGCCGTGATTTCCGACACCATGAAGATCCCTGGGGCCTACGTGGACGGTTACGCGAAAGGCCGGGAGGTTGATCCGGAACGCTCGGCGAATTACGTCGCGCATACCATGATCGGTGATCCGCTGGCCGATGCGGCGGTCGCCGACCTCCAGCCGTTGGGACCCAAGGAAATGGCCAGGCTGATCGCGCTGGGTATCCACGACCGTGGAGACAACGCGCTGAGCAACGCGCCCTCGTCGGTGAGGGAGTTCTTCGCCCACTGTGCCGAACCTCCGGATTGGCTCGACTTGTCGACGTTTCAGCCCGGTTGCCGGATGTTCCACAGGAATTCGCGGCTGGTTCTTGCCGGCATGGTCGGCGGGGTTCTGGTCGAAGGATTTTCGACCAACATTGCCAAGTCGTTCTTCCTGACCGGGCGGTTGCGCGACAAGGGTGTGAGACGGTTGAAGCAGAACAACCGCCACATGCTGGAGATATTCATGCCGGGCGGAATGGACAGGCGGGCCGACGGGTGGTCCCATTCGGTTCGGGTACGGTTGGTCCACGCGAAGATCAGGCAATTGCTTTCCAAGTCCGACGAGTGGGACATCGAGGAGCTCGGCACGCCGATCAGCGCTGCGCATGTCGGATTTGCCATCGCTGCGTTTTCCGCCAGGCTCCTGAAGCATCTCGAGAGCCTTGGAGGGACCTTCAGCGACGAGGAACGCAGGAGTTTCATGGCCGTGTGGCGATATTCCGGCTATCTGATGGGCGTTCCCGAGTCGATACTGTACCACGACGAAGACGATGCGCTCGAAGTCTTCAAGATCGGTCGCATATGCGAACCTCCCCCGTCAATCGAATCGATCGCGCTCGCGTCTTCACTGATTAATTCAGCGCCCCTGTTCGCGGGACTTGATGACAGGAACAAACGCCGGAAGCTTGCGGGGTATATCGAGCAGATTTCGCGCGCCCTGATCGGCAACGAACTTGCTGACGAACTCAAATATCCGATGGGCCCGAAAATCGGAGTTCTCTGGAAGTTCCGGACCCTGAACCGGATCGAGCGGATAATGGAAAGGCTCATCCCCCGCCTTTCCCGGGAGAACGCGAATTTCACCACCATTCTTGATGTCTCGATGTACGACAACAGGGGAATCAGCTACTCGCTTCCCGACCATGTCTACGCGGAGCGCTCCTCGCAGTGGTAGGACATGCATGGTTTGACCGGACGGATGACGCACGACCGGCCGGCAACCGCGGCCGGGAACAGAGTGTGCCGCGCCGGCATTACCGTACGCCATGGAGGTATCGATGACCACCTCTGTCCTCGACCGCTATGCCGGAGCGGTCCTGCGCCACCGCTGGCTGGTCTTCGTCGCCGCCGCACTGGTCATGTCCGGGATCACCGTCGGAGCCGGTTTCGTTACCGTAACCAACGACTACCGCAGCCTGTTCGATGAGGACAATCCGCAACTCGCGGCCCTGAATTCCCTGGAAACGGTTTACGGAGCATCGAACCGGGCATTGATCGCGATCGCGCCGAAAAAGGGCTCCGTGTTTACCCGGGATGCCCTGCGGGCGGTCGAGGAACTCACCGAGGCCGCCTGGAGAGCACCGCATTCGACCCGGGTTGATTCACTCACCAACTATTCTCACAGTTGGGCCAGCGAAGACGAACTGATCGTCGCACCTTTGGTCGAGGACGCGGGCGCGCTGACCGATGATGAGCTTGGGCGTGTCCGGGATATTGCGCTCAACGCGATTGAGGTCGCCGGCCGCCTGGTCTCACGTGACGGGATGGTGGCAGGGCTCGTGATCAGCTTTGCCTTGCAGGAAAATCCCGATGCAGAGGTGGTTGAAATCACCGACTACCTGAACGGCCTGCTCGACACGGAGCGCGCCAGGAATCCGGATATCGACTACTACCTGACCGGCGACGTGCCGCTGAACCGGGCATTCGCCGATGCCACGAGGGGTGACCTCGAAACCTTGGTCCCAGTCGTTTTCGCAATCATCGCGGTTGTGTCGGCAGTACTCTTGCGCTCGATGCTCGGAGTGGTGGCGTTGATCGCCGTCCTGGTGTTCACGGTCAACACGGCGGTGGGATTTGCCGGCTGGCTCGGCACGGTGTTCAACCCCGCGAATTCCGGCGTCCCGATTATCGTGATGACGGTGGCCGTTGCGCACTCGGTGCACATCGTCGAGACCACGCTGACCGGTATCGGCCGGGGTCTCGAGCGCGACGCGGCAATCATTGAATCGATCCGGACCAATGCCTGGCCGATCTTCCTGACATCGCTCACCACGGCGATCGGGTTCATGAGTCTGAACGCTTCGGATTCGCCACCATTCCGCGTGCTCGGAAACCTCGTGGCATTCGGCGTGTTCTGCGCATTCGTCTACTCGCTCACGCTGCTGCCTGCACTGCTCTCCGTCTTGCCGCTGCGCGGGCGCGCGCCGCACGCCGACGGGTCTGCCTTTTTTGACCGGTTCGGGGAATTCGTCGTGCGCCGCCGGAGGATTTTGCTCTGGTCCTTCACGATCCTGGCAGTCGTACTGGTGACCGGTATCTCCCGGCTGGAGTTCACCGACAATTGGACAAAGTACCTCAGCGAGCGCTACGAGTTCCGCACGGATACGGATTTCGTCATCGCCAACCTCACCGGGGTCGAGACCCTGGAATACTCGCTCGACTCGGGCAGCGAGGGCGGCATCACCGATCCCGCCTACCTGCGCAACGTCGAGGCGTTCGCCGAGTGGTTCCGAATGCAGCCGGAAGTGTCCCACGTACAGGCATTTCCGGACATCATGAAGCGCCTGAACAAGAACATGCATGGCGACGATGCGGAATTCTACAGCCTTCCCGACGACCCTGAACTGTCCTCGCAATACCTGCTGCTCTATGAATTGTCGCTGCCCTTCGGGCGGGACCTGAACAACCGGATCGACATCAGCAAGTCGGCGACCCGCATGACTGTCGTGATGCGGAGCCTCACGTCGCAGGCCCAGCGCGAACTCGATGCGCGGGCAGTTGGGTGGCTGCATGACAACGCCCCTGATCTCGCCACCGAGGCCTCGGGCGTCAGCATCGTCTTCGCTCACCTCTCCCAACGCAACATCCGCAGCATGCTGACCGGCACTATCGCGGCAATGGCGCTCATTTCGCTGATCCTCGTCTTCGTTTTCAGGAGTCTGCGCGTTGGACTGATCAGCCTGGTACCGAACTTCATTCCCGCCGCGATGAGCCTTGGTCTGTGGGGTTTCCTGGTTGGCCGCGTCGGGCTCGCCGGTTCGGTGATGACCGCCATTGCGTTCGGAGTCGTGGTCGACGACACGATCCATTTCCTGACCAGTTACCTGAAAGCCCGCCGCAACGGCAGCAATGCCACGGACGCCGTGCGCAGCGCTTTCCACACCGTCGGTCACGCGTTGTGGACCACAACCGCCGTGCTCATGCTCGGTTTCCTGGTGTTCGCCTCGTCGGGATTCGAAATCAGTTGGGCGCTTGGCCTCCTTGTCGCGCTCACGATCTTCCTCGCTCTTCTCGCGGATTTTCTGCTTTTGCCGCCACTGCTGATGGCTCTCGACCGGGAGAAGTCCTGATCTGCACCCGATCCCGCTCGGCCGGGCCGCACGCTGTCTGATCACTTCGGCGACCCTCACGCCGTTGCTGGCTCCGATGCCAGAAAGCCGTGAGTACGGCTTCCAGGCCGCGGACAGCGCGCTGGAGAGGTGCCGTGGGCACGTAGAGGTCGCGGCGAGGCACAATCACGACGCCGAGCATGGGGCATTGGCTGAACAAGCCGTGTTGCCCGCGCGCGTTTCGGGATGCGTTCACGATACAGGTTTGCACGCTCTCGGACGGGTCGTCCGTCGTGGGTGAGAGGTGAACTGCAGACTTGGCCGGTGTTGCGTTGGGGCCGGGTAGGAGGGGTCGTTACCGAGCCCCTCCATCCCACAGATCCGGACATGCCCGCATTAGAGCATCCGGCTCCTCGCATGGCAGATTCGCATAACCTAAGCGGCTATCCGGGTTCGTTGCGGTGACACGCTTGCGAGGCACAGCGTCCTCACGTGTTTCCCTCCCCCGGTTCTGTCCATGCGACGCTCCGCTGTCGGGTAGGGCACTGGCGCGCGCACCCGTAGGTGGAGGGTTTCCAGCCCCGCCCTTTCGGTTGCGAGGTGGGTTCACAGTTCCACCATAGGCCACGTTTCCAGCCGCCCCCCCTGAAATTCCGTACGTCGGGTTTTCCCACGGTACGGCTTCAAGCATCAGGCACCTTGCAGTTCAGTGCGCAGCCTTCCGCAGCGCCCTCAAGGTTAAGGCCAACCCCGCCATACCCCGTTCAGGTTCCACGTTTACTCCGCCCTTCGACGAGGCCGCAATCCGTAGTGCAATTCCGCCTCTATGTGCGGAACACCGGCCGCGGCAACGCCACCTGTGCCCAGAGGTCCTCGCTCAAGGCGGGTTATGTTGTCCCGCCCTTCACCGCTTGTCGACCTCATCCGCCAGTCAGGAAGGCTCCAGCCCATTTCCCGGCATCGCCGGTTATAGGACCGGTCCTTGACATTCGTAGGGTCATCCTGTCTGCCCTCCTCACCTTCCGGACTTTCACCGCTGTACTGTCCAGGATTGCCACCTTCAGTTTACGCCGGGAGACCCGATGCGTGCTCCTCAGTTCTTCCGCATCGGCACTGGCCATCGAGTAGAGGAAAGAAACCCTTGGCATCTCCGATATGTCCGCTTGAATCAGCTTCGTGCGGGACCCGATTTCGGCGTCTGATCCGTTCGCTTTCGCTGCGGCCCTCCTGTTTGCTTGCCCCCCGAGCTGACCAGACCTGAGAGGCTCAGCGTCCTCCCGGCCTTCCAGGGCTTTTACTTCCGGGCTTTCAGGTCGTCGGGTCACCCCGTGCGCCTGCCGGATATCACTACGACGCCAAACTGAGAATTGCGTCGGCGGGACTTTCACCCGCAAGCACAGCAGCTAGTCTCGCTGCACTTCCTCCACCGGGTCCCGATGGTCTCGGTTCCCCGCCTTCACAGGTACTATCAGAGCGCTCCGACTCCCGATCCCGCCTCCCGTGGGCTTATTGTTTCGCCGTCCGGTACCGTGCGTAGCCTGCTGGGGTTCGTTCCCGCTCTTAACGCTCCCGGCATCGTGCAGGCCCGATGCCGGACCGGGGTCTGGATTGATCTCGCTGGCCTTCCCACTCCAGCCTTTTCCACGCACGGACGGAACCGGGCCTCCCAGGTTCCCTGGCGGTCCATCTACAGCTTTGCAACGTTCCCGCGACCCCGGACGGCCCGTCACGCCTCGCCATGGCGGCGTTTCCGGTGCTGCCCCCGCTATCGGTAGCACGAAGGCACCATCATTGTGAATTTCGAGGTTCAATAGCGCTGCTTCACTGCCCGCTGTGTACGCTTCACGACGCACGTTGCCGTACGCCATGCAACACGCGCTTCCGGCCGGCTGGCTAGCCTTTACCGGACGGGAGTTTCACCCGCTGGACCGTGATGTTGGGTTTCAGTTTTGATCTACATCTCTACCTCCTCCCAGCCAGAGCTTGGCCTGCCGCAAACCGATTCTCATATGGGGACAATTTCGGAGTTTTCCGCGTCGTCGTGACTTTGCCAGTATGGGCCCAGGATTTTCCACGCCTCATCGAAGCGGTCTGACATCACCAATGCCCGCAACGAGAGGATTGCCTCGCCACCTGACATGCTCCAGGTCATGCCCGACCCTTTGAGTCGCTGGGTGACGAGAAGCTTGTTCGTCGCCTCCACGATTCCGCTCCCAACCATCAGGTTCTCAGCCCTGTAGGCGGCGTAGTCCATGCGGTCGCGATTATTGATGAAATAGCCGACGACGCCGGAGACCGAGGGCGCGCGCCGGCGGGCCAGATAGCGCAGAGACGCGATCACCCAATCGACGCCCCCGGGTTCGGTGAGCAGTATCCGGCGAAGCGCGCGCCAGCGTTTCAGCCCGCGCTCGCTGTCCGTGCCATAGGCTTGGTCCACGGCTTTCTTAAGGCTTTGAGCCGCATCAAAAAAGTCGAGGACCTGGTCCGCTGCCGGGAAGGCCCTTTCCAGGAAACGCCAGTTGTCATGGGCACCGTTCGCGATCGTCACCAGGCGAAGGTCCGGGCGTTTCGCCAGGATCGCGTCCACCTCGTCGACCACGAGTTCCTTCAGGCGGCGCTTGTTCCGCTCCGGCATGCGGCCATGGCGGATCGTGCGGAGAAGCTCCCCCTCGGCGGTTCCGAGAGAGACCGTGGCGCAGGCCGCCTCCCGCCATTCGACGCCGCCTTCGCCCTTGTTTGCACGGGCTTCCGCCAGCATCGGCACCATGACGCCGTCGATCTGGATGCTGGCCACTGCCGCCGTGTCCGGAACCTCCTCCTGGTCGCGGATCCGCGCAAGGGCGTCCCGCGCGATCTCCTCCCACCGCCGCCCGGCCGCCTTGTAGAGACGCACCAGGCTCGCGACGCTCGGACGCATCCCGCCCTGCTGACGGAAGCTGCGGACGCAGTCCCGCGGCGGCAGCTGGGCCAGACGGAGGAGGGCGCTGCGCGCTGCGTCCAGAAGCTCTCGATCAGCCCGGCGCGCCGGTCCACCGGAAACAGCGACGGGCGCCCCTTGCGCCGGTAGCGGGGATGCGCGTACTCGATCGCTCCGAAGGACGTCATCACCCGCTTGCGCGAGACGTCCTCGCGCCGGTAGCTCTCCCCGTCATGCTCGATGCAGGCCGCGCCGTCGTCCAGCGACGCGAAGGCGGCGCGCATGATCGCCGCCGAAAGCCGGTCGCCTGCACCGGCAGCGCCGTCCTCGAGGATCTCGGAGGATCCGTGCCGGGAAAAAGCTTCCAGGCGCTCGTGTGTTCCCGCCATGTTCGCCACGAACTCGTCTGACAGATGTCCCGGAAAGAGATGGCCGAGTTCCTCGCGCAAGGTAACAAGACGGCTCTCGGGAAACGTGGCGGGGCGATCGAAATCCATCCTTCCTGATGCACGGAACGGCACGCGTAGGGAAGCCGACGGGGCGGCCTGAAAGGCCAGAATCGTGACTCAACCGAGCGGATTAACAGCAACAGGCGAACATATAGTGTCTGAAAGATGAACAAAAAGGGAATAACCTACCCCATATCAGAAACGCATCCGTTGCGTTCGGTCGCCTGGAACCGGCGCATCGGCCGACGTTGCCGGCATTCGGTTTCGGTTGATCACGGAGCGGCCGTTTCGGCCACGGAAAGTGCAGTCGAAAAGGAGGTTTGCGGGGTCGCGGTCGCACGCAACATGAAATCACCGGGATGACTCGGACCGTGATCACGGGCCGCCGCTTCATGGTCAAACCCGGGTCCGGTGCCGATTTCGCGCCGCGGAGCCGTCACATTTGCGCAACTTCGCATTACCATGTTTGTTCAGATCTGTTAGGTTGGCAGGGACATTCTTCGGAACGCAGGAACTGAGGAGAACGGCGGTGACGACCGACAAGGAACCGGTTCGGGTCAGGCATCCGGAACATGCCCGGAAACCTGCCACGCGTGCTCTCAGGAAGCCGCCATGGATTCGGGTCAAGGCTCCCGTTTCGGGCGGTTACGCACGGACGAGGGAGATCATCCGCGACAACCGCCTTTCGACGGTTTGCGAAGAAGCCGCTTGTCCGAACATCGGAGAGTGCTGGTCCCAGGGTCACGCCACCATGATGATCATGGGTGACATCTGTACCCGGGGTTGCCGTTTCTGCAACGTGGCGACGGGCCGGCCGGATACGCTTGACCTCTTCGAGCCGGCCCGCGTTGCCCTGGCGGTTCAAAGGCTCGGCCTGAATCATGTTGTCATTACATCGGTCGATCGTGATGATCTCGAGGACGGAGGGGCAGAGCATTTCGCGCGAACGATCGCAGCAATCAAACGACGCGCTCCGGAAACGACGGTGGAAGTTCTGACACCGGACTTTCTGAAATGCGCCAATTCCGCCCTCGATACCGTTGTCGATGCCGGTCCCGATGTCTTTAACCATAATCTTGAGACTGTTCCGGGGCTCTATCCGGAAGTCCGTCCCGGAGCGCGGTATTTTCACTCCTTGCGGCTGCTCCAGCGAGTCAAGGAACGAAACCCGGCGATGTTCACGAAATCAGGGATCATGGTCGGCCTCGGAGAGAGTCGGCTTGAAGTTCACCAGGTCATGGATGACCTGCGCTCCGCGGGAGTGGACTTCTTGACCATCGGTCAATACCTGCAGCCGACCCCAAAACACTATCCCGTCAAGAATTTTGTCACGCCCGATGAATTCAGGGAGCTTGACTCGGCGGCGGTCGGCAAGGGATTTCTGCTTGTTTCCGCCTCCCCGCTGACCCGGTCGAGCTATCATGCAGGGGAGGATTTCCGCCGCCTTCAGGACGCCCGGCGCCGGGCTTTCGCGAACGAGTCCTGAGACTTGCCTCGTGCCGAAAGTGTCAAGAATCGGTTCCGCAAGTTCGGGGAAGTAAAAGTCGAACCGTTCCCGAGCCACGCAAACAAGACCGGCCGGGTACGGCCCGGTCGGAAATGGTTCCTTGGGAATGATCGTGTGATACGCGCCCGGCAGTTTGTTCATGCGAATGTGGACACGGCGCGAATTCTCATTCGGACCGAGGTGTGTCCCGACCCCCGATGTGGGTCAATCCGTAACGTCAGGGTCGTCGCCGAAGCGAACGGCGCCGATATAGGGGAGGTTCCGGTCATTTTGCGCATAGTCGATCCCGTAGCCAACGACGAACCGGTCGGGTATGGTGAACCCTGTCCATTTCGCGCTGACATCGACCTCGCGCCGCGAAGGCTTGTCAAGAAGAGCGCAGGCTTCGAGCCGGATGGGATTCCGCGCGTGAAGGAGCGTCAGAACATGGCTCAATGTACGCCCGGTGTCGACAATGTCTTCGACCACCAACACGTCCCGTCCTGAAACTTCGCCGCTCAGGTCTTTGATTATTCGAACTTCTTTCGACGAGTGCATCCCAAAACCATACGATGACGTTTCCATGAAATCGACTTCGACATGCAATTCCAGTTCGCGTACCAGATCGGCAATGAATACGAACGAGCCCCTGAGGAGGCCGACGACGACGAGTTGTTCGGTTCCGGCAAAATGGGAAGAAATGTCATTTGCGAGAGATTCAACCCGTGCGGCGATTGACTTGGCCGAAATCATGGGTTCGACAAGGTACGGCGTCCCTTCCAGATTCGTTCGCGGTACGGGTTCCCCGGCTCGGGACGGGTTCATCATGATGTCGAATCCAAATTGTCCGGACATGACGACGTCAACGTGCGGGTAGAACCATTGACCAGGCCTGAACCTGGTTCCAGGCTTGGCGTTGGAGGCAGGACTTGATGACTCCTCAACGCATCACCAGAAGCGTGTCATGGTCAGCGCAGGAAATGTTTGACCTTGTCGCCGACATCGAAAGCTATCCCGAGTTTCTTCCGTGGTGCTCGGGTGCCAGGATCGAAAACCGCTGGTCAGATGAAGCAAAGGAATACCTGGAGGCAGAACTCGTGCTGTCGTTCAAGGCGTTCAGGGAGTCATACCGAAGCCGGGTCGTCCTGGATCCGGATGTTCTTTCGATCGATGTCAGCAATCTGGAAGGATTCTTCAAAAGGCTGGATTCCCAATGGCACTTTGTTCCGAAAGGCGACGGCTGCGAAGTTCGATTCTTCATTGACTTTGAGTTCAAGTCCATTCTGCTCCGAAAAGTGGTCGGTGTCGCGTTCAAAATGGCCATGCAGCGGATCATTTTCGCATTCGAGGAACGGGCAAAGTCGCTCCACGATCAGGACGCCGATGCCGAAAACGTGAGACCCGCAGCTTCCTTGTGAGAGGCCGCGGGTCTTCCTGACCGGATTGCGTCAGGCCGGAAATCGCGCGTGGCGGTTTCACTCACGATGACAGGTTGTACGCCTGCTCGCCATGGGTGTTCAGGTCCAGCCCGGACTCTTCGATCTCGTCGGAAACGCGCATGGCAAAGACGAGGCCCGCGAGTTTGGCGAGAATTACGGTGGCAACGACGGTGAACACCCCGACGATGACTACAGACCCGCCCTGGGCTATGAAGCTCCCCTGTCCGAACACGGCGATCATGAGAGTTCCGAAGATTCCGCCGATGCCGTGCACGGCGAACACATCAAGAGAGTCATCGATTTTCATCGTTTCCTTGACCAGCTTGCACGCTTCCTGGCAAAGGATGCCGGCGACACCGCCGATGATCAGGGCGCCGACCGGGCCCACGAACCCCGAAGCCGGGGTGATGGACGCCAATCCGGCGATGGTTCCGGTAACCATGCCGACCAGGGAAACCTTGCCGAACTTGATCCGTTCCCAGAGTGCCCATGTAAGCGAAGCTGCGGCCGCCGATATGTGCGTGACGGTCAATGCCATTGCGGCCCCGCCATCGGCTGCAAGCTGAGACCCACCGTTGAAACCGAACCAGCCCACCCACAGCATTGCGGCCCCGATCATCACGTATCCGGGGTTGTGCGGTACGGCGTTTTTCTTGCCTCGACCGCCGAGCATGAACGCGAGGACAAGCGCGGTGATTCCGGCCGTCTCGTGCACCACGATCCCACCGGCGAAATCCCGAATCCCGACGTCACCGAAAATTCCGCCATCGGCGAGGAATCCACCGCCCCATATCCAGTGCGCGACCGGAGCGTAACAGACGAGTGACCAAAGCCCACAGAAAAGAAGAACGAATCCGAAGCTGATCCGCTCGACGAATGCACCAACGATGAGCGCAGGCGTGATGATGGCGAACGTCATCTGGAAGGCAAAAAACAGGACCTCCGGTAACGTGCCGCTCAGGGAATCCGGTGTCACTCCGGCAAGAAAGGCGCGGTCAAATCCTCCCCAGATCCCTGACTGCCCTCCGCCGAACGCGATCGAATATCCAAGTACAAGCCACAGCACACTGATGACGCAGGCGATTGCGTAACACTGCGTCAGTACTGACAAGACATTGCGTGCCCGAACGAGCCCGCCGTAAAACAGGGCCAGACCGGGCAGTGTCATGAACAGCACCAGTGCCGTTGCAACAATGATCCAGGCTGTGTCAGCTCCATTCATGAACGATTCCTCTCTTGTTTGGATTCCTCAGTAGGCGTGACGAAAAGACCGCGTGGCATCAGGATTCAACCCGAAGCCGGGAAAAATCCACGAATACCGCACGTTCATGTGCAAAATTGATCAAAAATTATACAAAATGTCCGTTGTGTAATCAAAAAATAGGTATTTTCGCTGTCAACCCGGGGTGTCTTCACCTAGGAGGCTTGCTCTTGGCACTGCCAGGACAAGTTCCAGCGCCTGCATGACCGACATTTGGCGAACACTCGATCGCCCGAGAGCGCCAAAGTCAGTTTGGCGGCTGGTTGTCCGGCCGCCGCATGCAACGGCGAAGCAAACCCGGCCCTCGGGTTTCGACTCGGACCCGCCGGGACCGGCAACTCCGGTTACCGCGACGGCGACACGGGCGCCCGATCGATTGACTGCACCCAGCGCCATCTCTCGGGCCACCTCTTCCGACACGGCTCCGAATTCTGAAATCGTCGTTCGCCGGACACCGAGCATTTCGACCTTGGAATCATTGGAGTAGGTGAGAAACCCCCTCTCGAAGACGTCGGACGATCCGGGAATCTCCGTCAATGCGGCGGCGACCAGTCCACCCGTACAACTCTCGGCCGTCGCGATCATCAGTTCGAGCGAACGCAGTCTGTGCAGCAACCGTGCCGACAGTGAACTTATGCCATCACGTTCGTTCTGGACCATGATGCGTCATTGGCCGTCTGTCTTGATCCGCCTCGCGAATTCGGCCCAATGCGCGAAGCGGACCCGGCAGGGCGTCATTTCCGACGTCCGATGTGCCGCCTACCGGGCAACGCTTCGAACGTGAGTACCTAGCGGGCCAAACCATGGGCAACGGCTCCAAGTATAGCGAGCAGCAACGCGGCGAGAATTCCCGCAGCGACGTCGTCGAGCATGATTGCTGCGGGTGACCGCATGCGGTCAAGTTGACTGATCGGCCACGGTTTTAGAATGTCCAATGCTCGAAACAGGACAAATGCGGCCAGAACTCCCGGCCAGGGGAGAACCAAGACGTTGGATCCATGTAGCCACAGCCCCAGCGGAAGCGGAAACAGGCTGATCAACTGTCCGGCGACCTCGTCGATGACGACTTCCGCCGGATCGACGGCTCCGGCGACGCGGGAGGCCTCCGCAACGGTGGCGAAGCCGGCCGCGAGCACACCGGCGGTCAACAACGCATATCCGACGAAACCACCAACGGCGTAGACAAGAATTGCGACGGGTAGGGCCGCCAACGAGGCAAGTGTTCCCGGTGCATGGGAAACGTAACCGATACCAAGTACCGTTGCGATCAGTTTGTTCATGGCCTTGCCACGGTCACGGTTGCCATGGCCGCGACCCCCTCACCACGGCCGGGAAATCCCAGCCCTTCGGTTGTTGTCGCCTTGACGTTGACCCTTTGACGGTCAATTCCTGCGGCTTTGGCGATGCGTTCGCACATTTTGTCGGTGTAAGGCCGGATCTTCGGCAGTTCGCATATGATGGTGCAATCGATGTTCGCGATTCGGTACCCGGACTCGCGTACGTGACGCGACGCGGCCTGTAGGAACAGTCCGGAATCGGCGCCCCGCCAGGTGTCGTCGGACGGAGGGAACCAGGCACCTATGTCGCCCGCCGCCACCGCACCCAGTACGGCATCCGTCACGGCGTGAAACCCGACATCAGCGTCGGAATGGCCGTCCAGGGACTTGTCGAACGGGATTCTGACGCCGCAGAGGATGACATTGTCTCCCTCGGTGAAGCCATGGACATCAAATCCGTTTCCAACCCGAATATCCATTCCTCGCCTTTCATCTTCTCGCTGCGGTTGATCAACCGGCTGGTCCCTGGACTCGCCATCATCGTCGAATTCGTGCGAACCAGTCGAACCGGAAATGTCGGACTTTGGCGAATTCTTCCCGGGAAATGCATGAAATTGTTCGAAAATCGTCTCGGCAAACCTGAAATCGTCTGGAACCGTGATCTTCAGGTTTGTTTCGGACCCCGGGACGGTGACCACGTCGATTCCGGCCGCACGCGCAACGGAAACGTCATCTGTCTCGCCGGTTCCGGCAGCTCGATAGGCGCGTAGAATGGCATTGCGCCGAAATCCCTGGGGGGTCTGCGCCCGCCAGAGATTGTGCCGATCCGGTCCACGTGCAATCGTTCCGTCGAACTCGATGCAGCAAAGCGTGTCATGAACCGGGAGTGCCAGAAAGACCGCGTCGTTCCGTTGCAGTTGATCCAACAGGATTTCGACAGACGACGGGTCGGGAAACGGTCGGGCGCCGTCGTGAATGATGACATACTCGGTTTCGACGGAAATGAGACCGGCCAGCACGGATTCACCGCGGGTGGCGCCTCCAACAACCGGTGGCAAGAGCCGGACATCGTCAACCATGCTTGCAACTTGCCCGAAGTAGGCCTCATGTCCGGATCCGATTACAGTCCGGAGCATTTCAATTCTGTCACTCCTCAAGAGCGACCGGATCGTGTGTGCCAGAACGGGTTCGTCACCCAGGTTTCGATACGGCTTCGGAACGCTGCCGCCGGCGCGGCTGCTGGTTCCGGCCGCGACAACGATTGCTGCGAGATTCACGGCGCCACTCCCCGGAGTGGCGACACCGGCGAGGAAACACGGACGGTCTCGGAAATCGGGCCGCGGCCAGTGGCGGGCCCCGGATGCCGCACGTGACGTCGATACATCTCCGCGGCCCAGCCCCTCAAGTCCACGGGTTTGTCCCGCCACGCCACCTGGCCCGGGCCGTCAGAATTGGCAGCCCGGATTTCCGATGACTCCGATGATCTGCGAAAAGAATCCGATTCGATCATGCCGAACACCCTGTCTTGGGCTACGGTGCGGTAGTCCATCCAGGACAAGCCGGATCCCGAACGGAACTGATTCGAGTGCAAGACACCTGGCCGGTCTCCGGTTTATTCTTACTGACGGGCTTCGTAAACCGCCCGGCACAATCGATCCCGTCTCGAACTTGAGGTGGAGATGACGACCGTAATGGGGATTTTCGTGTATTGAACACCGTTCACCGTGCCCATAAACTGGGCAGAATTGAACCTGAATGGCGCCTTTTTCGCCATGAACGTGCGTGAATTCACAGGCTTGGAAAGCCATCTTGGCCTGTGACCCGGGGCCAGGAGGGGTGTGCCCGATTGGCAGGCGTTCGAGAGGTCAGCAAGATTGTGTCAGTCGGCTTCGAGCACATATGGGGCGCATTGCCATTCCCCGTATTCGTCGTCGCGCCGGACGATACGATCGAGACTTCCAACCCGGCGGCGGAACAACTCCTTGGCATGTCGGTGCGGCAGATGCGTCGGAGATCCATCGGCGAACTGTTCGGTTCGAACACGGTGGTTGACGACACGATCCAGAAGGCAAGGTCCGGTTCGAACCGCGTGACCCAGTACAATGTTGTCGTCACGCTTTCGGACATGACGTCTCTTCCCTGCACGATAAGTGTCAGCATGGTCGAAGGCCAGGAGGGCATGCTGCTAATCATGGTCCAGCCCACCGGGTCGGCCGAAAAGATTCACCGTTCCCTGAATCACCTGTCCGCAGCCCGTTCGGTTACGACCATGGCCGGAATGCTCGCCCACGAAATCCGGAACCCGCTGGCGGGAATCAGCGCCGCCGCCCAGCTCCTGGCCGTCAACGCGCGACCCGACGACCTGGAGCTCACGGAACTCATCGGTCAGGAGGCAAGACGTATCGGAAAACTCGTGGATCGGGTGGAATATTTCGTCGACCAGCGTCCGGTTGAACATCAACCAGTCAACATTCATGACGTCCTGGACCGGGCCGTGCGCAGCGCGCAGGCCGGTTACGCCCGTGGAGTCCGCTTCATCAAGGAATTTGATCCGTCATTGCCTGACGCATCCGGAGACCCTGACCAGATGTTTCGGGCTTTTCAGAACATCATCAAGAATTCGACCGAAGCCGTCGAAGACAACCGTGGCACCGTCCGCCTGAAGACATTCTACCGGACCGGTATTCGGTTGGCCGCCCCCGGGTCGCGCTCGGAGAGTCTTCCGCTTCATGTCGAGTTTCTCGACAACGGCAGGGGTATTCCCCCGGACTTGATTGCCGAGGTCTTCGAACCCTTCGTCACGAGTAAGGCCAACGGGAGCGGTCTCGGCCTGTCCCTTGTTTCGCAGACCATCGCGGCCCACGGTGGGCTGATTGAATGCGAGAGCGAAAACGGCGTCACTGTTTTCAGGGTTAGGCTTCCGGTCTGGCAAGAGGTCAAGGAGCAGAATTGATGGACGGTACGGTTTTGATCGCGGACGATGATCGGGCCATTCGGACGGTATTGACCCAGGCATTCACCAGGGCGGGATGCAAGGTTCGGTCCACCGGCAGTGCATCGACGCTGTGGCGGTGGGTTGAGGAAGGCGAAGGCGACGTCGTTGTTTCGGACGTCGTGATGCCCGACGGAGACGGACTTGAGATGCTGCCGGCAATCCGACGCAAACGGGCGGACCTACCGGTTATCGTGATCTCGGCACGAAACACGGTGTTGACCGCCGTCAGGGCAGCAGAGGCAGGTGCATACGACTACCTGCCCAAACCGTTCGATCTCAAGGATCTGATGCTGAAGGTCAGCAGGGCACTGTCCCCGATCCGCAGGTCGGGTTTCGCTGTCGGTGACGCGAGTAGCTCGCTGCCACTCGTGGGCAGTTCACCCTCGATGCAGTCGGTCTACAGGGTATTGGCGCGCGTCCTCAACACCGACCTGAATGTCATGATTTCGGGCGAAAGTGGAACAGGAAAGGACTTGGTCGCCAGGACGCTGCATTCTCTCGGCCACCGCAGGAACATGCCATTCGTCATGATCGACTCCGCGTCAGTCGACCCGGAACGGCTCGAAGCTGTTTTTTCGGGCGACGGCCGTGCCGGGGACGACGGCTACGCGCCTGACAGAGCGAATTCGACCGACGAATCCGAAATCGGTCTCCTTGGCTTTGGCCAGGAGGCACCGGGACCAGGGCCTGAGTCCGGCACCCCTGGATTTTCCGGCGAGTCCGGCTTCCCGACGCCGGGTCAGGGCGCCGCAACCGTCTATCTTGACGACGTGGGAGAACTTTCGGCTGAAACTCAAAACAGGCTTCTGTCGCTCCTCCGGAAAGGCTCCACCGGAAACCGAAATCATCGGTTGATCTCTTCGACGCGGCAGCCCGTCTCTGACCTCCTGCAACGCGGTCTCTTCAGAGAGGACCTGTTTTTTCGCCTGAATGTCATCACGATAAACCTTCCGCCCCTTCGTGAACGATTGCAGGACCTGCCGGAGCTGACGACCCACTTCCTGCAATCGTTCGGGTCCACCAACGGCCTGTTCAAGACGATCAGCCGGAAAGGACTTGACCACATGCGCACGGCTCATTGGCCCGGGAACGTCCACGAATTGAGAAACTTCATCCAGAGATTGGCGCTGTTGTGTCCCGAGGAGGAAATCGGCTACGAGTTTGTTTCCGAAGCGCTCAGGCACACCTCGATCAACCGTGCTGAATCGGGGTCGGAGGACAACATGAACCTGTCTACGGTCGTCGAAGATCGAATTCGGCGTTACTTTGACCTGTTTGGCGACAGATTACCGCCGCCCGGACTCCACAACAGGATCATTCGACAGGTCGAACTGCCGCTCATAGCATTGACCCTTGCGGCCACCCGCGGGAACCAGATTCGTGCGGCTTCACTTCTTGGAATCAATCGCAATACGTTGAGAAAGAAAATCCGCGACCTGAACATCGAAGTGACGCGGACGCGCAAGCTGTCGTGAGCGGAATTGCTGTCGACTGGGCCAAATCACGAACTCGAGCGAGACCGACAAAAACAAATGGCAGTTGAGATGAGCAGCATCGAACATCCCGGAGGACGGGCAAGGGATTTCTTGCGTTCCCGGCGGGCAAGGTCGGTTGTGAATTTTTCGCTGATCTGCCTCGGTCCGGTTTTGGCCGCAGTGACGGTTTTTGCAATCGGGCGTTTCAGCGGTCGCATTTCTCCCCAGGGGTTGTTCCTGGTTTTCCTGGCGGACTTCGCCTACTTTGCGGCCGTCGCGACACTGATCACGCGCCGCATCATCCGGATGATGGTGGCCCGGCGCGATTCCGTTGGTTCGAAGCTGCATCTCCGTCTCTCGGGCGTGCTTGCCGGAATCGCCCTCGTGCCGACGGTTCTCGTTGCGATCATAGCGGCTGTCACGTTGAATATCGGTGTCGAAAGCTGGTTTTCCGAGCGTGTTGGGGACGTCGTGCGCTCGTCACTTGCCGCAGCACAGGCGTACGAAAAGCAGGAATACGACCATCTCGTCGAAGACGCGCGATTCCTGGCAGAATACATGGATCAAAGCATCGCGCGACCGTTTGGCACCATCGAACGGGGACTTCAGGAAATCCTCAGCGAAGGCCAGGCACAGATCCAGCGCGGCCTCAAGGAGGCCTACCTGATCGATTCCTTGGCTGAACTGAAAGCGCGCGGAGACCGAAGCTACCTGTTTGATTTTGAAGCGCCTGACAACGATGAGATTCAGCGGGCGACGGATGGTGAAACGGTCGTCATCAAGGACTGGGTCAACAACGAGTTCCGGGCTCTGATCATGCTCCCGGAGGCATTCGATACCTATCTCTATGTTTCGCGTGTCGTGGACGGCAACTTGCTGATCCTGCTCGACGAGACAACCGAAACGGCCAGGTTGTACAACCGACTCGAAAGCGAACGGGGACGGATTCTCTTTGAACTTGGACTCGTTTATGTCGGGTTTACGGTCCTCGTTATCATCGGTGCAATTTGGGCCGGCCTGTGGATAGCGGAACGGCTTGCCCGGCCGGTAAGCCGTTTGACGACAGCAGTACAGCAGGTCGCTTCGGGCGACCTTGACGTCAGCGTACCGGAAGAGCGTGGCGACGACGAAATCGCGGTTCTCGGGCGGTCTTTCAACACGATGACCGACCGCCTTAAACATCAGCGCGACGACCTGATTGCCGCCAATGACCGAACGGAACGAAGGCGGAGGTTGTTTGACAGCGTGCTGTCGGGTGTCACGGCCGGGGTCATAGGGCTCGATGCCAGGGGACGGATCGACGTCATGAATACCGCGGCGGCGACCCTGCTTGATCTGGAGCCGGATTCGTTCCCGGGAAAGGACCTGACGTCGGTTGTTCCGGAATTTTCCGACTTGTTCCAGAATCTTCGACATCGGCAAGACCAGGTCAGTGAAGGAGAGGTCAGGTTGACGGGACCGCGAAAGGCCGAAATACTCCTGGTCCGAATTGCCAGCCGGACCCGGGAAGGCAGGCACCTGGAAGGATACGTCGTAACCTTTGACAATGTGACCGAACTGGTGACGGCCCAACGCATGGCGGCCTGGGGCGAAATCGCCCAGCGCATGGCGCATGAGGTCAAGAACCCGTTGACACCGATCAGGCTCCTGTCCCAACGCCTCAAGGAAAAATTCAGGTCACGAGTTGGCGAAGACGCGCATCTGCTCGATCAGCACTTTGATGTAATCATTCGCCAGACCAACAGCTTGCTCAAGATTGTTGATGAATTCTCGCAGTTCGCCCGTATGCCGGAACCAGAATTCGAGGTGCACGACATCGGCAGTTTGATCAACGACACCGTTGCTCTCGAGCGGGCGGTTCTGCCCATATCCAAGGTTGAGTTCAAGGGAATCACGTCATCCGATCCGTTCATGGCGGATGTTGATCCGACAATGGTTTCCCAAGCCCTGATCAACCTGATCAAGAATGCCGGTGAGGCAGTTGCCGAATTCGAAACCAGCGGCGGTCCTGCGGATTACGTCCCTGAAATCCGCATCGCGGCCGAACGACGCGGCAACGAGATTGAAATCACGGTTGCGGACAACGGAGTCGGTTTCCCGGGAGGCATGCGGTCACGATTGTTCGAACCCTATGTGACACATCGTGAAGGCGGGACAGGTCTTGGTCTGTGGATCGTCCGAAAAATTGCCGACCAGCACGGCGGAAGCCTGGAGCTTGAGGATGCGCCTGTATTCGAAGGCAACGCCCATCGCGGCGTATTGGCACGCCTTATCTTGCCGGAGAAACATCTGTCCGGAATCAGGGACCGGGCCGACGATGGCGGCAATACGGTGGCAGGGGCATGAGTCAGGTGAAATCAAACGGCCAGGGCGACATCCTGATTGTCGACGACGAACGGGACATTCGGCAGATCATTTCTGATATCCTGGTCGACGAGGGTTACACGACGCGTGTCGTGGCGACCGCCGAAAGCGCCTTGTCGGAAGTCAACCGCGAGGCCCCGGCTCTCATCATTCTTGATATCTGGCTCAAGGGAAGCCGGGTTGACGGTATCGAGGTACTGAAATCGGTTCATCGTGACAATCCCGACGTTCCGGTCATCATAATCTCGGGACACGGAAACATCGGAATCGCGGTTGCGGCCATCAAGGAAGGCGCATTTGACTTCATTGAAAAGCCGTTCAACATCGATCAGATCCTTGTCGTCGTTTCCCGTGCGATGGAGGTCTCGCAGCTGAGGCGCGAGAATTCGACGCTTCGCCTTCGTGAAATCACGTCTTCGGTCATGCTGGGAGTGTCACCGGCATTCAAGGCAATGAAGTCCAGGTTGGACAAGGTCGTCCGCTCCAATGCGCGGGTTTTGCTCTACGGGCCTCCCGGTTCGGGCAAGGAGGTAGCTGCTCGATACATTCATGCCAACTCCGCTCGATCGTCCGCGCCGTTCATCAGCGTGAATTCTGCATCGGTTGAACCAGGTGAAATGGAGGCCGTGCTTTTCGGTAGGGAGTCAGCTGACCGAGGGCACGAACCGGGCCTGTTCGAACAGGCGCATGGTGGCGTACTTTTTTTTGACGAAATCGCCGACATGCCGTTCGTTACCCAGTCGAAGATACTTCGTGTCCTGGTGGAACAACAGTTTGTCCGGGTCGGAGGGTCGGATCGCGTTCGTGTTGACATCAGGGTCATCGCGTCGACGACACGGGACCTGAACGAGGAAATCTCCGCCGGGACCTTTCGGGAAGAACTCTACCATCGCCTGAATGTGGTTCCAATCACGGTCCCCTCACTTGAACAGAGATGCGAAGATATCGCAATTATTTCAAAGCATTTCATCAAGGAGTTCAATTCAAGGCATGGATTTCCGCTTCGCGCGGTTTCGGAGGACGCGCTGTGCAAGTTGCAGATGATGAAGTGGCCGGGAAACGTCCGTCAACTGCGAAACATCATCGAACGCGTCCTGATCCTCGGACCTCACGACCAACCGATTTGCCCGAACGAACTGGCGGACCGGGAGCCCGGCGAAAATGGAGAAGCCTTTGATCTTGGACTCGAGTTCTTGGCGCTCAATCTGAGAGATGCCCGTGCCAAGTTCGAACGGAGCTATCTCCTGTCACAGGTCAAGAGGTTCGGAGGGAACGTGTCGCGTACGGCCGAGTTTGTCGGCATGGAGCGAACGGCCCTGCACCGGAAACTCCGGTCGCTTGATGTCGTGATGCAAGGCAGCGACGGCATTCGGTCCACGGACGATGCCGGTAGCGAGGACACGGTCCGCAACAACAGTCCGCGCACGGATGGCTCGCAAAAGGGCGCGGATGGAGTTGGTGTTCCGTGAGCCAAAGAATGTCAGATTCATCGCCGGATCGTGACGCCATGGTTCGAGGCCAGGAATGAAGATCATCGTGTGTGGCGCCGGCCAGGTCGGCTCCCAAATCGCCCTGCACCTGTCGCGCGAAAAAAACGATGTCACCATCATCGATACCAATCCCGACCTGGTTGCGCGTGCAACCGAGGCGCTCGATGTCGTGGGGGTCGTTGGTTCGGCGTGCCATCCCGACGTCCTGGAACGGGCCGGCGCGGCCGACACCCAGATGGTCATCGCCGTCACGCAACAGGACGAGGTCAATTTTGTAACCTGCCAGATCGCGGAGTCCGTGTTTTCCGTTCCCAAAAAGGTGGCGCGGCTCCGTTCGGTCGCATACCGCGCTCTATTCGAACAGGGAACGCACGGGTTTCCGGTCGATGTCCTGATTACACCGGAACGCGAAGTGGCGGCGGCAGCGCGGGATCAACTCGCTGCTCCGGAGACATTCGAAACGGAAGATTTTCTCGACGATAAACTGGTCATGGTGGGTATCCAGTTGGGAGACGCATGTTCGATACTTGATACGCCGTTGAGGCAGCTGACCGGACTGTTCCCGACCTTGCGGGTGGTCGTGGCCGGTGTTCGAAGGTCAGGAAAGCTCATTGTTCCGGATCCGGAAGATCAACTCTATCACGGCGACGAAGTGTATGTGTTCTGTCACGCCGACGACCGGTCCAGAACCATCGATGTCTTCAGCGAACACCGTGAAATGGCCAAAAGAATCATAATTGTCGGCGGTGGCGATGTCGGTCTCAACCTCGCGAGTCTGCTCGAAAAGGCCCCGGACGGAATCAGGTCCGTCATCATCGAAATGAACCGGAACGTTGCCGAGAGGGCTGCCGATGCGCTTGAGCGAACCATCGTCCTGAACGGTGATGGGCTCACGATGGAGATGCTGGAAGAAGCGAACGTCGACATGGCCGACGCTGTTGTCGCGGTAACCCAGGACGACAAGACCAACATTCTGGTTGCGGCCCGGGCCAAGGCGGTTGGAAGTCCGCTTGCGATCTCGCTCGTGAATGACCTTGGCCTCGCATCGATGCGGATGCCATTGGGAATAGACAAGTTTGTCAATCCGATGACGGTGACCGTTTCGTCCATTCTCAGGCATATTCGCCAGGGGAAGGTCGTTTCGGTCTACACGGTCGGCGATGCACAGGCGGAGATCATCGAACTTGAAGTTGTTCAAGGCTCCCAGCTGGCGGGGAAACCTATCAGGAGGGCGGGACTTCCGAAGGGCTCGAGAATTGTTGGGATCAGGAAGGACGCAGAGGTATTCTGTCCGAAAGGAGATACCGTCATCAACAGTGGCGACCACGTCGTGATTTTCAGCCTGTTCGAGGAAGTCAAGGCAATCGATCACCTGATTTGATCCAGATGAGGCTGGAGCAGCTGAAGTTGCTTCGCCCGGTTCAGCCGAACCCTGGCGGCGAGCGTGGTCGTTACCTTCCGTCATGATTGGCCGGAACGAGGCTCAAGCTGTTCGTTGCGCTTGCGACTCGCTCGAATGTCCGTGCGCCTGTTTCGATCCGGCGTCACGTCGTTGCGGCGCGGCCTCCCTCGACTTTCGTGGAGCCGGAGATCCGCTGACACATGTCCACCCGGTTTCGACAACAGGCATCTGTAGTCGACGATGTGCGTGATTTTGCGCAAAGGCTGATTCCGTCCACGCACCGTGCCGACGGATGCACGGAGCCGACGGGATCTGCGTAGAATTGATTTACGGGGGCGCACCGCATACAGTCCCATCATGCTCGGTTCGTTGCAGTCAGCCTGATCAACAGCATTCAAGCCAGTGTAAGTTCCGGCCGGGACGAACGGATGGAGGCCATCGATGGATGCCGATGAAATTATCGCGCGCTACGGATTGAAGCCACATCCTGAGGGCGGCCACTTTCGCGAGACATTCCGCGCTCCGGCACCATCGGGAGAGCGCGGAGCCGTAACGGCAATTTACTACGTGCTGAAAGCTGGCGAGACTTCGGCATGGCACCGTATCGACAGCGTTGAGATCTGGCACCATTACGCTGGCGCACCCTTGCGGATTTCGCTCTGGTCAGATGACATGGCGGCAACAGAACGGTTGCTCGGGAAGGGCGTCAACGCCGAACCACATGTCGTCGTACCGGCCGGTTGCTGGCAGAGCGCGGTTTCCCTCGGTGCCTGGACGCTCGTGGGATGTACGGTCGCACCCGCTTTCGAGTTCGCTGGATTCGAACTTGCTCCGCCAGGCTGGCGACCCGAAGGGTTTCACGAATGACTTGACGAGTGGCACGGAGGTTTTTTCTCGACCTGGGCGAATCCGTCAACACACGCCGGGTCGCTCCGGTAACTCTGGAAGTATTTTCCGATTGTCATGCGATTCCAGTGCGTTGGAAAGAGAAAGAAAAAACCGGGAAAGACGTTTTCAGCCATCAGGATCGATAGTGATGCACGGCTGGCGACAGACGGAGGCCCTGAATTCGGAGTCATCCGCTCCAGCATGGATTCTGGAAACGAGCCGGGGAGGAGTCTCCGAAATCTCGTCACTTCGACCGGAGTGGACGAAAGAACCGGGACCTTGAAACACGCAGGAAAAACTCTACGCTGCCAACGCACATTTCAACTCGAAGACTCACGAATGCCCGGCAAGATACCCAATTTTCGCGCAGGACCGAGAGCCTTTCGAACCCCGTCTTGCTCAAGGGGAAACGCGGTCGTAGAGTGCCGGTCGGAGGGACGGAGGGACATACGAACATCGCGAAAATCCTTCGTGTCGACGTCAACGCATGAGTCTTCGATCCGAATTCCGTTCGTTCCTCGACGCAAGCGCGTCGTGTACCACGAACCGCGCGCGCTGCGGCAAGACGAACGAGAGCCGCGCGGCGGCTGCTCACCTTGCTGCGGGAGTTGCTGCCGCCAGGCGGTTGTCAACAGGCCCGGCGGGCATTCAGGGACCTGTTCACGGTGCGTCAGGTGACAGGCGTTCTCCGCGGCATGCTTTGCCATGCCGAAGCCGGGGTTAGTCCAGGTCACCAGACCGGAATCTTCTGATCAATGATTCAGTTCGGAAAACAACCGCTCCTGGTCATCTTTGCCATGACGTCCGCCGTGGCCATGTACATTCCAATGTTTCATGCGGCGTGGCTCGAAGAATGGCAAATCGCGCGATCGTTCCTGTACCACGGCACGTTCTTTCTTCTCGTCGCTTACATGATTGCGTTGGCAGTGGACGGCCGAATTCGCCGCCGCTCGCCGGACGTTCCTCTTCTTGAAGTCCTGCTCGCCTTCCTCCTGCTCCCGGTGCTCCTTGGTGCACCGCTAGCGCATCTCGCACCCTCGACGGGAATGCTCGACGCCTATTTCGAAATGCTGTCGTGCCTGACGACGACAGGAATGACGCTGTTCGGCGAACCGAGCGACCTCGCGGAACCCCTCCATCTCTGGCGGTCGCTCGTGGGATGGTTGGGCGGATTGTTTATCGTTGTTGTCGCATTTGCCGTGTTTGCGCCGCTGAGAATCGGCGGCTTCGAAATGCAGGCGGTTGCTCAAGGAACAACGGTGACGAATGGCCAGATCGGGTACGCGAACATGTCGGAGAGCTTCGCACGGCGTGCACGCCAAATTGCCCCGGTCTACCTCGGAATTACACTGTGCCTGACCGTGATGCTTACGTTTGCGGGTGACCGGAACTTCGTGGCATTGACACACGCCATGTCGGTGATTTCGACAAGCGGCGTGTCTCCGGTCGGGGGGATCAAGGATTCGGAAAGCGGGTTCTTTGGGGAAGTCCTTGTCTTTCTTTTCCTCATTTTCGCCGTATCCCGTCATTGCCTGATGTTTGATCGAACGTTCCGAAACTGGATTGACTTCAAACGCGACAAGGAAGCAAATCTTGCCCTGTTCTTTGTCGTGGTGATTTCGGTCCTGATTGGCATCAGGGTTCTCGTCGTTTCGATCGACTCGGGAGGTCGACCCGACCCTGACGCGATGTTTCGGTTGCTTTGGGGCTCTGCCTTCACCGTGTTGTCATTTTTGACCACAACCGGTTTTGAGAGCTCGTTCTGGGGAAGTGATCTTCAGAAACTCACGCCCGAAACCGGTCGGCTGTTGCTCATGAGCCTGGCCGCGGCCGGAGGAGGGGTCGCGACAACGGCCGGGGGGATCAAGCTCTTGAGGATCTACGCCGTCTACAAGCAGGGTCGCCGCGAACTGACCAGACTCGGGTATCCCAGTTCCGTCGGCGGCGCCGGTGACCGTGCGAGAATGCTGAGACGGCAGGGAGCATACGTAGCCTGGATCCTGTTGATGCTGTTTGTCATCGCGCTCGCGTTCTCGATTCTCGCGCTCTCCGCAACAGGGATTGAATTTGAAAGGAGTTTCGTTCTGGCGGTTGCCGGATTGAGCAACACGGGTCCGCTCGCGACGCTGGCCGGATTCGAAACGACCGGTTTTGTCGCGGAAACCGATTCAGCCAAGATCATCCTGTGTCTGGTCATGATCGTCGGCAGGCTGGAGGTCCTCGCCGTGTTTTCGCTTCTTGGTCACCGATACTGGCGGACGTGACCCCCGTCGTCCCGGAGTCCGGGGATCCTGTGGCATTGGTGACGCGATGTTCGGCACGTGGCAACCGGCGACCCGTCTGGAACAGAACGTGTCGTTGTCCATGCTACGGGCTCTTCGGGCCCCGATTGGGGGAGATGTCACGTGCCGTCCGGAATTGCCAAAAGTGTACATGAGATTCGCCGGTAGCTTGTGGAACTGATCCGTGGCAAGATAGGCTGCGAGGTGGTCGAGAGGAAGAAGGAGCCTGGGAATGGGTGACAGGCACGCGCTTCAAGATGTGTTTTTGAACTCGGTGCGCAGGGCCAAATGTCAGGTGACGATATTTCTGGTCAGCGGTATCAAGCTGCAGGGAACGATCACGTCGTTCGACAATTTTTGCATTTTGTTGAGCCGCGATGGCGTGGCGCAACTTGTTTACAAGCACGCGATTTCGACAATCATGCCCGCACAGAATGTCATCCTTTACCGGAGGAGTGACGACGACTCGGACCTCGACGGCGGGGTTGAGCGCGAAGGCAGCGACGAACCCGAAGCATGAAAGCCGCCGTCCTATTGCCATATCTCAAACGGCAAGCTGCCGGGCGATCAGCGGATGCGGCCCTCAGGGAAGTCGTATCGCTGGCAGATTCCCTGGATCACGACGTCGTCCACTCAGAGATCATTAGGCTGAAAGCGATTCATCCGGCACGCGTATTCGGACGTGGGCAGTACGAACGTCTGGGAACGGTCCTGAACGGGGCAGGGGCCGAGGTCGTGTTCGTCGGAGCAGAGATTTCAGCAGTTCAACAACGCTCACTCGAGCGCCAGTGGGATATTCGCGTTGTCGACCGGACGGGGATGATCCTGGAGATCTTTGCCGCTCGGGCGCGCACGCGGGAGGGCGTCTTGCAGGTCAAGCTGGCCAGATTGACGTACCAGAGGTCGCGTCTGGTGCGTCGCTGGACGCATCTGGAACGCCAGCGGGGAGCACTGGGTTTTGTTGGCGGGGCAGGTGAATCGCAACTCGAGGCCGACCGCAGGGACATCGACGATGCGATCATCCGAGTCCGAAGACGGCTTGATGACGTCCGAAAAACCCGCGAACTGCACCGGTCTGCTCGGCGTCGGCGCCATTGGCGGAGTGTCGCGATCGTTGGTTACACCAACGCCGGAAAATCGACACTCTTCAACACGTTGACCCGGTCGAGCATCGTTGAATCCGGCGCGCTGTTTTCCACGCTTGATCCGACGGTGCGAAAACTCGATCTGAAATCCGGGCATACGGTCCTTCTCGCCGACACGGTCGGTTTCATTTCCGACCTGCCAACCCAGATCGTCGCGGCATTTCGCGCAACGCTGGAAGAGGTGAAAGACGCTGACGTCATTATGCACGTTCGTGACGTGACCGATCCCGAGTGGATCAGTCAGGCAGAAACGGTCGCCACCACCCTCCATGCAATCGGACTTCGCGAGAGCGATCGCCGTCAGACGATCGAGGTATGGAACAAACTTGATCTGTTGACTCCGGAAGAGCGCATCTCAACCCTGAATGCCGCCCGGCGGAGTGACCGGGTCTTTCCGATTTCTGCACGTGCGGGTGACGGAGTCGATGCGCTTATCGAGTGGTTTGAGAACAGGTCATCGGTCCGCGGCGACCTGGAAACCCTTCGAATCGGGTTTGGAGCAGGACAGCAACGGGCGTGGCTTTACGAACACGACGCCGTTCGAAAGGAACGCTTGAGCGAATTCGGATTTGAAATCGAAGTCTGGTGGTCGCAGGATCTGGCCCGCCGTTTCCGAACGCGCTTTCCGGATGATTCCGCCCCGAACCCGGTGCACCAGCTTTGAGAATGGCCGTTCCGGCCAGAGATTGACCGGGACTCCCGAATGATCGTGGCGACGTCCGGACGCTTGCCACCGGTCGACTCACGGGATCGATCGTGGACCTGATTACTCGATCGGACGCAACCAGGTGATCCCTATGGCGCCTGAGCGGACGAAGGAATCGTCGAGGGACATGGTGATGTATTCGCCGCGGCGCCAGAGCTGGGCAAGGTCGTCGTAATGGCGCGACAGTGGATGGCCGGACTGTCCCGTGGAAATGACGTAGAGCGAATTGTCGGGATCCGAGAAATCCACGACCATCCTGAGACCGGCTGCCAGAACGCTCGCGTACGGGTCATCACCGTTCCACGTCATTCCACCTCTTTGCAGGGTATTCTCGCCGCCCGACGAATCAATGTGAATATTTGTGAGCCATGAAAGTACCGGTATGCCTCCAAGGACTTCGTGGTCGTGACGAGCTACATGGGCGGTGCCCCACCTCCAAGCCTCCATGTTCTGTCCGTACTTTTCGGAGAGCTCCGCAATGGCCACGGCCAGAGCCCGCTCGGCGATTTCGTCGCAGGTTTCGACCTGGGTCGATTGGCGAATGTCACACCACCCTGCTGCACCGTCAACATCGCGAAAGACGCGTTCTATGAAGACCGGCGATGGCTGCGGAAACAGTTCGGCCAAATCGCCAAGTTCGTCGAAGATCAACAACCTTTGGAGGTTCCGCATCCAGGCAACGTAGATCAGGGGGGTCGGTTCATGCCTGTTCATTTCGCCGTTCCACCTGGCAAGCCGGTCGAGAGCATCGCGGCGGAGAGGCAGCCGGGATCTCGTCGGATCCGGAGATTCCGAATACCAGAGGTTTCGACCGACGAGCGGCAGGAGTGATCGGGCGGTATAGGACACGACATCGAGTTGTGCGTCGACAAAGCTCTTTCGCGTGTGTACGCGCCTTTCGTTGAGGAGGCGTGTCAGACGCTCGATACGTTGAGTGTCGCCCCATTCGAAACTGAGATGAAACGGAAACCGCGCGTCGGTCGTGCCGTTGTTCGTGTTTGCCACAATGCCGCTTTCCGGATTGAGGACGTACGGGTGACTTGAGTATGGCAGGTACCCCCGCCACTGGTTTTCGGGGAGCCAGCCTTGCGAAGGCATGCGGCCTCGGCTCGTGTGATCCGGGTGTCGCCATGGAAGGGCGCCGATGGTTTGAAGCGCGACGGAGTCGCTTTCTGCCACGATCAGATTCAGTGCCGGCGCCTTGAAAATTTCCCCGGCCGCGCGGGCTTCGCTGATTGTTCGTGCGTTCATCAGCCTGATCGCCGCACTCATCGATCTGTCGTCGATGTCCAGGGCTGTCCACCGGATTGTCGCCGCATGGTTTTCAGGGACAATTCTGTTCAATCCGAATGGCCGCCCGTCCACAACCGGCCCCCGTTCAGACCAGTAAAGGTCAAGCGTCCGGGTTTCGCTGTCCCCGACGTCGATGGTGGCGCTTACCTTCAGAAAGGGGATAAAGCCGTCTTCGGAAAGGTATTCCTCCGGATCGTCCGGATTCAGTCTTTCGACGTACACGTCAAGATCGTCGACATACGCGCTGGTCACTCCCCACGCGATATGCCGATTGCGGCCGACGAGTATCGCGGGGACGCCGGGGATTGTCCCTCCGATGACGCTGTTTCCCGGGATTTCCAGGCGCACCAGCATCCAGATCCCTGGAGCCGAGAGACCGAGGTGCGGGTCAGCGGCGAGGAGCGCAGCCCCGGTTACGGAACGTTTGGGCTGCGCGGCCCATGCGTTCGATGCCCCGGCGAGGCCGGGACGCGGCACCGGCATCAGGAATCCGGACGTGACGGCAGATTCCTGGATCACGGGATTTCCGTTGGTGACTGCCGGGCTGATCTCCGGAAAGACAGGCAACGAAATCCCTCCCCTGCCTGGCGAGTCAGGAAGAATGTCGACCACCCGATCGGCATCCAGAACGAAGGAAACCAGTGCCCGGGAAATCTCGGATTCGAGTTGGGAATTGAGACGGAGAGCCATCAGGCGGATGAGGGCGAGGCTGTCGGCAGGCGTCCAGAGCGAGATTTCGGTCCCGAAAATAAAGAATTCGGGCGCTCCCCGGCCCAGCGCTTCCCGGTTGACCACTTCCAGCCATGCATTAACGCCATTGGAATAGGCTTGCAGGGCCGACCTTGTCTCTTCCGACTGATGTTCGAACGACTGGACAGAAAGATCATAAATGGCCAGTTGCCGCATGAGGATGTCGGTTTCGATCGTTCTTGTTCCGAAGAGTTCGGAGAGACGCCCCTGTGCAGTGCGGCGCATGAGGACCATCTGCCAAAGACGATCCTGTGCGTGGACGTAACCCAGCGAGAAGAAAGCGTCGTCTGCGCTGGTTGCGAACACATGCGGCACCGCGTGCGTGTCACGGACGATTTCCACGTCGTTCGCAAGTCCAGAAATCCGTATGTCCGCATCGTAGTTCGGTACGGATCGGGCAGCCAGAACGTAGGCCGCTACGGCCGTGAGACAAACGAGACCGATGAAAACAATGGTACTCCGAAAAAGCCAACGGAACAGCGTTCTCAAAAGCCTCGCTCCCGTATTGACCTCGTCGGCTGGAGGGTTCAAGTCAGCCTAACGAATTACATTTGGCATATGAGGTCAAGCATGGCTGAAGTCGCATTCATCGGATTGGGTGTCATGGGGTATCCGATGGCCGGGCACCTGCAGGCGAAGGGCAATTCCGTCACGGTTTACAATCGGACGCGATCGAAGGCTGTCGCCTGGACCGAGCAGCACGGGGGACGACTGGCGGAAACGCCCGCGGCAGCGGCGGCCGGGGCGGAGGTCGTCTTTACCTGCGTGGGAAACGATGACGACATCCGGTCGGTAACCATGGAGGCGGACGGCGTGTTGGAGACCATGGGTCCAGCGCAGATACTTGTTGACCATACGACGGCATCGGCAATAGTCGCACGGGAGCTGAGTCATGCGGCCGGCGCCATCGGATCCGGTTTCATCGACGCACCGGTGTCGGGAGGGCAGGCCGGTGCAGAAAATGGTGTCTTGACGGTCATGTGCGGAGGGGCCGAGGAATCCTACAGAAAAGTCGAGGACATGATTGGCTGCTACGCCAGGTCGTGCAGGCTTCTGGGAGACACGGGTTCCGGTCAGTTGGCAAAGATGGTCAACCAGATCTGCATCGCCGGACTGTTGCAGGGACTTTCGGAGGGATTGAATTTCGCCTGTAAGGCCGGTCTTGACGGTCGGGCGGTGCTCGACGTGATCTCGAAGGGCGCCGCAGGTTCGTGGCAGATGGAGAATCGCGGCGTCACGATGCTCGACGATGAATTCGAATTCGGATTCGCCGTTGACTGGATGCGGAAGGACCTGGCGATCTGCCTTGGCGAAGCCGAGCAGAACGGGGCAAGCCTTCCGGTCACATCTCTGATCGACCAGTTCTACAAGGACGTTCAGACGTTGGGAGGAGGGCGCTGGGACACATCCAGTCTGATCCGCAGGTTGCGTTTCATTGACGAGGGAGTTCATGGCGCCTGAATTTGATCCGTTTCGGCCCGTCCGGGTCGCGCCATCAATCCTGTCTGCAGACTTTTCCAGGCTTGGCGAAGAAATCGTCGCCCTTGAGGAGCAGGGTGCGGACTGGATTCACGTCGATCCGATGGATGGACATTTCGTCCCCAACCTGACGATCGGTCCGAATGTTGTCAGGGCGATTCGTCCTTACGTCCGGACCGTACTCGACGTCCACTTGATGATTTCGCCGGCTGACCCGTTTATCGGTGCGTTCGCAGACGCTGGCACCGACATCCTGACCGTGCACGCCGAGGCGGGTACCCATCTTGACCGGACGCTGCGGCGAATTCGTGAACTGGGCTGCAAGGCCGGGGTTGCCCTGAACATCTCGACGCCACTTTCGGTCATTGAGTATTGCCTGGACCGGATTGATCTGCTGTTGGTCATGACGATCAATCCGGGGTTTGGCGGCCAGGCATTTACGTATCCCGTCCTGGAGAAGATTCGTTCGGCGCGTGACATGATCGGAGACCGGCCGATATGGCTGGAAGTCGACGGAGGAATCGATGTGACAACCGCCCCGCTTTGCGTCAAGGCCGGAGCCGACGTACTGGTCGCGGGATCTTCGGTTTTCAGAGACGGCGACCAGTCGCGCTACGGGGCGAACATCGCCGAGATCAGATCGGCGTGCGCGTCACGGTGATCAACGCGCAATTCGCGAAAACTTTCCGCCCTCAAGTGCCGCTCCGAAGAGCACCCCGGTCTTGGTAATGCTCAGGCTGTAGACGCCGCGCCTGTGTGTTTCTGAACTGACCGCGAAACTGTCGGACTTGTCTATGATGGTGAATTCCATGTCGGCGCCGATCGCCCACCCGTCACGTCCGCGAAACCGGCGCAGACTGCCATCATCAAGGAAGAACAAGAAGTGGCTTATCGAATGAACACCGAATTTCAAGCCGACCGAACCGGCAATGAACGAATAGTAATCGACGGGTATCTGGTCGATCAGGAGCGCCCCTTCACCATAAACTCCACCCACGAACAAGCTGGCCTCCCTGGCTTCCGGTATGACCAGAAGACCCGCAGATCGTTCCATAAGTGATGTTGTGAACGGATATTTCGATGTCATCTCCTGAATGGCAATCTCGACTTTCTGATTGATCAGGATGTTGGCGTTACGGTCGGTTCCACCCGCGCATGCGCTGGTGAGAATCGCACCTGCGGCAACGACTACGTTGCGGCGACTGATGTCGGTCATTGGATTTACCTGCGAATCTGCTCGGTTCTTTTTCGATCCGTTTACACAATTCTGTGCCCGATGTCATCAGTTTGCCGAATTCAGGAGGCGATGCCTGCATGATGCGGCCATCGGCCCTGGGTGGCGCGGTACGGAATCACGTACGTCACGGGTCCCGGCACCCGGTCGTCAGTTGCGTGTTCAAGGCAGATTCCGTCGCTGCCGACTCTTGGCCAGGGAGGTCCATTCCCAGTCAATGCAGCCCGGCTTCGGCAGTGCCTGAAACGTCAAAACACCCTGACCACCCGTCACATCCCCAAGCGCTGGCCGGATCTCTGCGTTGGTTGGAACGCGAGAATCCGATTCCCGTTTTCGTCCGAATCCGACCCGATCGGAAAACTGCGTCGGCGACGCTGCTTCGGTTCATGCCCTTTTGCGGAAACGTCGCGTGCAACGACTATGGAAATACGCCGGTTCCCGAGCAGTGTCGGCAGTTCCCTTGCTCTTCCGCAGCGGGTGTCGGCGGAATGCGTCAACCACCTGATCGACGCCCATTCCGACCGTCGTGAAGGAAGCGGCGGCACGTCTCGAGCCAAGTCGACCTGCTCACATCTTCCGGACCGATGGCGGCTTCGCCTTCGAACTCGAGATTCCGGGCGTAGTGTTTTGATCGCCAGAGATCATCGGGAGACAGCGGGTGTGCTTCCACCCATTTTTCTTCTCGCAGATCGATTTCGACACCGTCTCGGGATGTTTCGAATCCTCGACCAGGTGACCCAGTCACTCTCGGATGCCAACAGGACCACGAACTGTCGGGTCTTTCGTCTGGACCTCATTGGACCCGGCTTGCCATGTCAGAACCCCGCAATCTGATTTCAATACGTCGCCTACTCTGATCCGACAGTTCCGAGTCACCAACGCCGAGGCTGACTTTTTCGTTCAAACCGATGACTTGACCCGCCGAATACGGGAGCACAGAGACGTTGTGGTACTCGGGGTCTTCGGCCAAGAGTCTCTGCAGGACACGTGCGACCGAAATGGCTCTCGCGAGGCCCAGACCTGCATTGTCGGACACCTCGAGATCGGAGATTCCGGTGTCTGAACGGAGTGCCGGAATGGCATTCAGGTCAAGATTACTGACGCGGGACGCACCAACCGGTTCTTCATCGGTATGGCCGACGACCTCTACGATCCGGACATCGTACTTTTTAACCTCGCTCTTGACCCGCTCGAGGACGTCCGTCTCGAGATTTCTCGTGAAACCATCGCCCAATACGGCGCTTCCGCGACGAAAGGTGAAACCCCTGGTCTCTTCCAGACTGATTATCGGCGGCCAATCGATCGAACGTGCATCGGAGGAAGCTCGGTTGTTCCCGGTGCCGCCTCGGAGAGCATCCGGGGCTGCGGAAGAGTCGATTTTCGCCAGGAGTCTCTGGTTTTCTGTACGGAGGCTCTCTGCGGCCCCGGCGCTCGCCGTCAACTGCCTTTGGAGACGTTCGTTCTCGGAGTTGCTCACGTCCAGGGAAGTCCGAAGTTCGGCGATTTCCGAGCGCAGGTTTTCGACGTTGGCGGCACCCTGAGACATATTCGCACGCAGGCCCGCGTTCTCCTCGTGGCTGTCTCCCAGCGAAGTCCTGAGTTCGGCGACTTCGGCCCGCAGCTCGTCGGTCTGTCCGGTACTCTGTAGCAGTTGTTCGCGAAGACTCTCTCGTTCTCGGTTTCCGGTATCCAAAGATGTTCTGAGTTCTGCAGACCGAAGCCGCAGTTCCTCGGCTTGCCTGGTACTCTGGATCACCTGTTCCCGCAAACTGCCTCGTTCTCGGTTTCCTTCATCAAACAATACTCTGAGTTCCGCGACTTCACTACGCAATTCGTCGGTTTGCTCGATTCTCCGGGACAGCTGCCTCTGAAGAAACTCGCGCTCCATGTTGCTCTCGGCCAACAAGGTCCGGAGCTGCACCACTTCCTCTGGCAGATCTTTGGCTTTCCCTGCGTTCAAGGATTCCCGTGTCAGCAGCTGCTCCCTCTCCTTGTTGCTGTCCTCCAGTGAAGCGGAAAGATCATCGACTTCCGTTCGCAGGCCTTCAGCCTGAATTCGGCTCCGTGACAAGCGTTCCCGAAGGTTGTCAATTTCGCGAATGTGGTCTTCCAGCGACGCAACGAGTTGGTCGTTGTCCGACCGCAGGTTCTCCACCTCTACACGGCTCTGTGACAGCCGAAGCTGAAAACTCTTGTTTTCCTGAGTGCTTTCGTCCAGCGACGCCCTGAGGTTTTCGTGTTCGGCGTTCAACCGACCCAGGCTTGCCTCTGCGGTCTCCAATTCGCTTCGAAGTGCGTCGGTTTCCTTCGAAAGAAAGTACATTGCCGTCAGAAGGCAAAACAACAACATCAGGAGGATCTCGGCCATTGTCAGGCCGAAGATCACGCCTCTTCGATAGCCGGCGTTTTGATTCATGACCAAATTCTGGTCCATCGACTTCGTCTATTTTCGGGGCCCGAAGAAGTTTCTCCAGAATCCCGGTCGCGAACGGGTGAAATCATTTCGTTCGGACGCGGACTTCTCTGAAAACCGGTTTACAGTAGGTCGGCTCAGGGCATCGACGCAAGCCTTTATCTCGGAATTGAGCTTGCGGGATTGGTTCAGGGAGTCGGCGACATCTTCCCGAAGGGATCGGGCAACCGCAATGGTCTCTTCGATTCCGCTGTCCCTTGCTTCCAACTTGTCTCTGAAGTCAATCGTAAAACGCCGCAATTCTGTGCGGACCTCGTGTTCTTCCGTCGCCGAAGTCGCCAGCACCTCTAGCAGCTTCGACATTTCATCGACCTGTTTCTGAGTGCTTCGCGAAATCCCGGACAGCAGTTGTTGCAAATCGGCCCGGCCCTGATCGCGTGTGTCCTTGGAGAGTTTACTATGTTTCTCAATGATTTCGACAAGTTTGTTAAGCCTGGCTTGCGATTGTTCCGTTTCGATTTCTCGGGATTGCGCTGAGTTCTTCATTTCCGCGACGAGCGATCTAAGTTCTTCGCGAAGCGCATCGTCTGTTTCGGCTGCAGTTCGTTGCATGTCAGTGACGGTGTCAAACGCGGTCACGATACCGTTGCTGGTGCGGGCAAGTTTCGCCAGGGTTGCGTTGAATTCCTCAATTTGACGGGAAAACCCTTGAACATTCGTGTCAATCCTTGCCAACATTCCAGTCAATTCCTTCGCCGCCGATCTGACCGAATTACCGCTGGCGCCTGCGAGGCCATCACGAGAGCCAGGGACCGGATTCACGATTTCATCTACTTGTTTCCGTGTCTCCCCGAGTCCTTCTGTCATCGCCCGAACGGCGCTTTCCCGAACACGCTCCAATTCGGTGACGGTGCCGTTCAGTTCGTGCGTGAGCCGGGCAGCGGCTTCAGACAGTTTCGGATTGGAGCCCGGCCCGACACCGTGCACATCCGTGCGCCGCTGGTTGAAGACGACACGCATCGCAATTCCAAAAATCGTGGACCCGATCGCAAGCCCGAACGCTTGTAGGATTTCGTCCGCCGTCGCACCGAGGGCAACATTCCAGAGTGCCACGGACAAGGAACACAGCGTGTAGATGAAACCGAGGTAGTAAAGATTGTCTCCTGTCTGATCGAGACGAAACCGGAATACCGGCGTGACCGTAACAAATAAATAGAGGAACATCAGGCCAATCGGAAAGAAAATGACCGTCGCACTCTTCCAGCCGTGAACGACTTCGGCAAGGACCGGGTGGTCGATGTTGAACTTCAGAACGACGATGGCTCCGCCGCCAAGAACGGCGAAGACCAAAAAAAGGAATGCGCTTTGGACGTCGTTTTGTTCGGAGGACCCGGAAATGGATTTCATCTTTGTGCTCCCGGGTGCCGGGTTACGTGAATGACACCGACATCAGGGTCATCGACAAATGACTCGTGTGTGCAAAAAGCCGAAACAGGACACGCCGGCAGTCCGTCGCCTGCGGCATTCGGGCACTTCACGACGTGGACACCCATGACGATTCCTTCCGAATCTACTTCTCACCGCACGCTATTTCACCCTGCAGGGATTGATTCAACCTGTGTGTTGCGCGCCATGGTGGAGACCGAAAAGGCGGCGGGAGAGCGGGCGTCCGCGTCCCTTGGTCCTGCCCGGACTTCCGAATTCGACATGTTACCCGACCTGCCGAGTTGAAGTTGACGCGGACGATGATGATTGCCGCAGCCCAGGTGCCAATCACGTCACACGTTGCATCGGCCAACCCGAAACCGGTGCCGCGTTTCGGGCAGATGTTGAACTTGCCGCAAGTGGCCCGCCCGCACCGGGTTCGGCTAAATCGGAGGACCGGTTTTCTGACAATACTGGTGACGGCAGAAGTCACGGCAGCATGTGAAATGCGTGCCCGCCTCAGGGTGTGTGGCAGACTGACGGCTTGCCATTTCGACCGGATTCACCCAGTTGGCGCAGTCTTTCTGTCGCCCCGACATGCCCTTGTTCTGCAGCCATTCGATACCATCGTGCGGCCTTGGCGTTGTCCTGCGGTACGCCGCCATGACCACATTCGAACAAACGGCCCAAACTGTTCTGCGCCACATCGTCTCCCTGTTCTGCAGCCAGACGGTACCAATTGGCGGCCTCGACGAAGTCCTGCGGTACGCCATGGCCGCGTTCGTACAGGAGGCCCAGATTGAACTGCGACAACATATCCTCGTGCTCTGCAGCCATGCGGAACCACCGCACCGACTCGACATAATCTTTCCGCACGCCATGACCCGAATAGTGCATGAGGCCCAAGTTGAACTGCGCCAGACGGTGTCCGCTTTGAGCAGCCATTCGCAGCCATCGCGCAGCTTCGACGGTATCGCGTGAAACGCCTTGGCCTTCATGGTACATGATGCCGGTGTAGAATTGCGCATCGACATCGCCCCCCGCAGCAAGGTGGCGGAATCTTCGAAGTGCGGTTTCGAAGTCGCCGCTTCTGTAAACTTCCATCGCGACATCGATACTTTCATCCGGTCTCATTCTTTCCATTGGTCCTGCGGTTCCGACGATTGCTGCCTCGAGTTCCGGTATTCTCGGGTCGTCAGGTCGAACGGTTTTCAATTGCTTCAGGTGGACCGATGCCTCCCGCATGTTCCGTCGCACGATCTCGATCGCAGCCTGACCCGCGATGGTGTCGGCAATGCGGTCGAGTCCGGCACGTGCTTCAGAGTTAGAAGGATCGTGTACAAGGACTCTCCGGAAACATGCGAATGCCGTGCCGTCGTCTCCCGCCACCAAACGGCCGGCAGAAAAGTGACGTTCGCACATTGCCAAAGGATCGAGGTTCCCACCATTCGTTTCAGATGTTGTCCGTTTCGATTCAACGAGGCAGGTTCTCGCGGCCTCGACATGCCTGCTGTCGGGAAATTCGAAGATGAAAATTTCGACCTCGACGGGGTCTGTACAATTCTTGATCCGGGACCAGGCGGCATCTCCGTCGGACTGCGCCAATCCCACCGGCGCTGCCGCGGCCACGCCGAGAAGTACGGACGCAATGACAAGCAACCGTTTCCAAGGTGCGGTCCCGGGGCTCATGACGTTTCCTCCTGGCAGATAGGGTTTTCCTGCTTTCGGGTTTCCACGCACCCGGGCCTGTTCCCATGTCATCGGGCGACCTTGGAACGGCGACTGTCCATGTCTTGACCGGTTGCCCGGATCGGCTTGTGCCATGAACGGAACCGAACGGACTCAGTCCGGACAGACAAGTCTACCCGGTTCCGCCCGGGTTCTTCAGGTGCTTCGCAATTCTTTTGGCAAAGTAGGTCAGGACACCGTCGCAACCGGCCCGCTTGAAAGAGGACAGGCTCTCGATAACGGCAGCGTCCAGATTGAAATATCCGCGATGATGTCCCGCCATGATCATCCCGTACTCACCCGACACCTGGTACGCAAATGTCGGCACCCGAAACGTGGATTTCAAAAGCGAGCAAATGTCGAGGTATGGCATTCCAGGCTTCACCATGATCATGTCAGCGCCTTCCTCGAGGTCGCGAGCCGCCATGCGCAAGGCTTCATCGGCGTTGCACGGATCCATCTGGTATGTCCGCTTGTCACCTACGAGCGCACCTGACGATCCGACCGCGTCCCTGAACGGTCCGTAGAATACGGACGCGTACTTCGCGGTATACGCCAGAATGGCTGTGCCTTGATGGCCGGCAGAGTCCAGGGCTGTCCTGATCGCGCCGACCCGGCCGTCCATCATGTCGGACGGACCGAGAATGTCGGCCCCTGAATCAGCCTGCACGAGCGCCTGTCGAACCAGGATTTCCAGTGTTTCGTCATTCAGGATTTCGTCGCCCTCCACCAGCCCGTCATGCCCGGTGGGATTGTACGGATCGAGCGCAACGTCGAGCATGACTCCGATTCCGGGAACAGCGCGCTTGATTGCCCGGGTCGCACGATTCACCAGGTTTTCGGGATTGGTGGCTTCAGCGCAGTCCTTCGTTTTCAAGTTGGCGTCGACTTGAGGGAAGAGCGCGACCGCGGGGATACCGAGCCCGCAGCATTCATCGGCAAGTTCGACGGCTTCATTGATTCCGTAGCGCATGAGACCAGGCAATCCGGGAATGGGTTCCGCGCCGCCGGTCCTTTCGGTCAGGAAAACCGGTTGAATAAGGTCGTTAACCGAAACAGGGCTTTGCTTTACGAGCCGCCGCATCCATGGCGTCCGCCTTAGTCTTCGCGGACGCCCCCTTGGAAATCTTGGCTGAATGATCTGCAATTGATGCTCCTGTCCTTGATTGCGTGTACTGTCCTCGGCAGGTGCGAATCGTAACGCCACCTTTCCCGTTTTTGAAGCGTTTACGACAGTGCCCGGATCTCGCGAGAACCGTGTGCTCGCCAAAAAAAAGTATTGCTGCGGCAGTTCCGATAGGATGGAACTGCGCAAACTGGTTCGGACACCATGTTCCGCGCGAGATCTTTCAACCTCGGGACGCGATGTTAACAGTTTTTCAGAAGCGCGTAATTTTGGGTGGTATTGCGCGTTTTCTGGTTTAGTCGATCTGTTTTGGCGATCGATCTGGGTCATCGGGGCCGGGTAGGAAGGGTCGTTGCCGAGCTCTTCCCCCCACAGTGCCGGACGTGCCCACATTAGGGCATCCGGTTCCTCGCATGTCAGGTTCGCTCATTTGAACGAAGTCGCTTTTGGGATGCCCAATTTCGGCATGGTAGCACCCCTCGGGGTGACTGGCTTTGGTTTGATTCAGAGTTCCGGTCTACACCTCGGATTTTGCGATCAGTCCGAGGAGTACGGAATGGCACAGAAGAGGCTGCCCATGAGGAAAGTAAGGAAGATACTGGCATTTCACTTTGACGAGGGCCGCAGCGCCCGGGCGATCGCGACCCACTGCGGTCTCGCCCGACGCTCGGTGGGACAGACCCTGGAGCGGTTTGCGGCTTCGGGCCTGAGTTGGCCGGAAGCGGCCGACATGGACGATGCGGCGCTGGAGGCGGCGCTCTATCCGGCGCGGCAGGTTCGGCCTGCGGACGAAGACGTGGATTGGGCAACGGTTGAGAGCGAACTTTCGGACCGCGGCGTGACGTTGAAGTTGTTGTGGGAGGAATGGCGCGAGATCCATCCCGACGGCATGAGCTATGTGACCTGGACGCGCCGGTTCCGCGACTGGCGACCGTGCGCGGATGTGACGATGCGCCAGAACCGCCGTCCCGGCGAACGGCTGTTCGTCGATTACGCCGGCTCGACCATCCCGCTGTTTATCGACGGGGTTGAGCATGACGCGCAGGTCGTATTGCCTCTACCGCGTCACGTTCGGTCTGCCCGAACCGCACTTCTACGTGGAAAATTGCGTGCAACACTTCAAGAAAGGTTTCACCAGGTGATTCAGGTCGTCAAATCAAAACATTACCAGCCGAAAAGAGATCATTGAAGATCCAGGTCAATCCGAATGCCCTTGGTCGGCGGGACTCCGATACCTCCCAAATGGCAGGATTTACAGGACCTTGACGCTCAAATTAGAAACCCGATCTGAATCGTTGCGGATCGTTGCCGCGGACCTTGATCCGGTCGGTGGTGGTGGCGTGATGAGCAGTAATTTTCGCGGGTAGAGGCGTTGAACGGCAGTTCGGTGTTCGGTTCATTCTCCGATGGAGGAGAGTGGGAGGCGGCCTGCCTGATGAAGCCGCGGGAGCGTCGGATGCGGCCGCGAGCTTCGGACCTTTGCGACGGTTACCTGGAACGGCACCGGACAAGGCCCGACGGCATGGGCGAGACCAACAGGAGAACGACAACTATGGATCGATCGATTTTTCGCCGCCGTATTCCCGCATCGCACAAACTACGGATGCTTGCGGCGGCATCATTCGCCGCGCTGGCCCTGTCCGCCTGCGGCGGCGGCGGCGGTGGAGGCGAAACGAGCACATTGGGCCAGAGCCCGAGCGCCCGGGGGGTGACGGCCGCCATAAGTTTTTCCACCGCACCTGTTGTTCGAGTCACAAAGGGCGGCGTTTTTTGGGTCCACCGGCCGGACACGGTGCAGGGTGAACCGACCGGTTGGAAGGCGGTGACATATCTGGAAAAACCCAAGACTAGTGCGGAGAACGAACTCTTCCGAGCGGTCGCGTACAAGGCTGCGGAAAAAGATGAGGACTACCTCGTCTACGGGTACTGGAACAGGCTTCCCCTTGCTGCCCTGAACGACTACGAGCCGTTCTACTACGGGAAGACGCCCTACACCGGCAATGTGGTGGAGCGGACAGGAGAAGTGACCTACTCGGGCGGTGCCACGGGCGTCTATCAGTTCAAGCCATCAACAGGCTCGACTACGGTCAACGGGCGTTTCTCAGCGAATGTCGTAATTACCGTGGCTTTCGGCATGAATACCGAAAAGGCTGGGCTGCGGTTCGCCATGAGTGGCATTGAGACGTTGACCTCCGCCGGAGCGATGGGCCCCGGATTAGATGACGTTACATCCGGTACTCTGAGAGCCTCCGCTTCGGGCCGCAACTTCACCGGGGACGGGACCAATGCCGGCGCCACGTGGGGAGGACAGTTCTACGGACCGACCGGCGCAGATCCGACCGGCATCGCGGGGTGGTTCAAGACATTACGCGCTGGCATCACCGGCGATCCGTCGAACTTTGCGCTCCTGCACGGAACCTTCGGCACAAGGCGGTAGTAGCGGCAGCTGCGGGACCGCCCGAGGTGCAGGTCCAGCCGGCGATGTGCGTATACTGCTGCCCGTGCCGGCACCGGAGCCCGCAATTCGGCATTGCCCTCATCCCGGACAGCAATCCCAACTCCGCCTCCGACGACGACACGACCCGCATCTCCGAATTCGGGTAGACGCTTCCCTTTCGCTTCGGCGTGGACGCCTAATGGCGTTGACTTAAGGAATCGGTGCTTTTGACTTGTCAGGGCGTGGAATGTCCTGCACCGGAAGGCCGGTTTCATGTTGGCGTTGTTGCTGGCTCAGCTTGCGGTGGCGGCCTTTCCCTTTCGTGCCCACTTGTTTGTTCGCAGCCTCAACCACACCGGTCCCGACGGGGAGATTGCGGTCCTTCAGGGCCCGATAGCGCATGCGCAGTCTGTTCTTGCGGAAGTATTCCAGTTCCCGTTCCACGTCTGCGCGGCCACGGTCGCAACTGTCCCGCAGGTAGCGTTAACAGGAATATTCCTGTTAACGCTATCCCCTGAACAGGTCGGGGCGCAGCGTGAC
The DNA here is from genome assembly GCA_965242975.1 of Paracoccaceae bacterium. Taxonomy (GTDB): domain Bacteria; phylum Pseudomonadota; class Alphaproteobacteria; order Rhodobacterales; family Rhodobacteraceae; genus JAPPHA01. Next base: position 808,872 of record CBDETS010000007.1, read on the forward strand.
GACGGCCTTCAGGAAGACCGAAACCGCCATGAATGTACCAGGAAGATCGCGGATCGCGTTCGCCAACTCGTCGCGGTCGGGAAACAGGCACCGGGCCGCCGCCCAACGGCTCGGGGCGGCGGCAAGAGCAATCATGGCGTCCTCGATCTCCTGCAGCGAACCGCGCCGGCGCGCCGCAGCGAAATCCGGAAATGACATATCGCGCTTGTCTGTGCATGACTCTGGGATTCCCGACCGCTTCCGCCTGGGTGAGGACTCGATGCCTTTGGTTCCAACGAAAGTGAAACCTGACGAGGAGAGCCGCGGGTTGTCCCTGATGCGCCGACCGGTATCGTATGAAAAAACGTTGTTGAGCCGCGGGCAGTGACGAATTACGGGCATGACATGAGCGTCGTCGCAACAACCGGTCACGTGGACGAACGGGAGGAGTTTTCCGGCTGCCCCGAGGGGTTTGATGCATTCGTTCTGGCGACCGTGATCCGGGAACGGGCCGAAACCGGATTGTTCATCGCACGTGACGACCGGCGGGCCGAAGCCATGAAGTCGTCTCTGGCGTTCTTTGCTCCCGAGATTCGTGCGTTGGATTTCCCGGCCTGGGACTGTTTGCCGTTCGACCGAATTTCTCCCAGGCCCACGATTTCGGCACAAAGAATGAATGTCCTGTCAGAGCTGGTGCATGAACGCGAAGGCCCTGCGGTCCTGATTACGACCGTCTCTGCGCTGGGGCAGCGTGTTCCACCTGGAGAGGCCGTCGCTGCATGGTGTTTTTCCGCCGAGAGCGGTTCCTTGGTCAATCATGCGCAGCTTCTCGAATATTTCATGCACATGGGATTTTCCCGGGCCCAGTCGGTGACGGAACCTGGCGATTATGCGATCAGGGGCGGACTCGTTGACGTGTTTCTTCCCGGATACGACAACCCGCTCCGTCTCGACTTCATCGGCGACACGCTGGACTCCGTTCGTTCGTTCGACGCCGAGTCCCAGTTGTCGAAGGGAACGGTGGACAGGGTCGATTTCGTCCCTCCGTCAGAGGTGTGTCTTGGTGAGGGTTACATCAGGTGTTTCCGGAAGAAGTACCGGCAGATCTTTGGCGTCGCGGAAAGTGATCACCTGTATGATGCGGTCAGCGAAGGGAGAAAGATCCTGGGAATCGAGCACTGGATGCCGCTGTTTCATGAAAACCTCGTGACCTTGCTCGACTACCTTCCGGGTTCCCCGGTTTTCCTGGACAATCGATTCTTTGAAACCTGCGAGGCCAGGTGGGAAACGATTGTCAACCAGTACCGTGCCCGCGAGGACGCGTTCAGAGAACGCTCACAAGTGGATTCGCGGTACCGCCCGTGTCCACCCGAATACCTTTATCTCGACCGAAGCCGAATCTCTGCATGTCTTGCAGAGCACGATGTCCGTACGCTCTCCGAAGCAGGGGCGGCAAGCCGGGACGGCGCGGCATGGGGAGGACGCGCTGGCCGGGAATTCTCCCGGGAACGTCAGAGCGACGCCACAAGCGTGTTCGAAGCATTCGCAGGTCACATCAGAAACAAGTCGGTTGATGGCGATGTTATCATTGCCTGTCATTCGGCTGGCTCGCTCGAGCGAATGGCGGATTTGCTCGTGGAATATGATCTGAACGAATCAGTTGTTGTCCGGGATTGCCGCGACCTGAAGACGGTGAAGGGGAAAACAGGCCTGTGCATCTGGGCCCTGGAACACGGTTTCGAGGCCCCGGGGCTGACGGTGATCAGCGAAAAGGACGTTTTCGGCGAGCGGGTTGTTCGGGCCACGCGCAGGCAAAAGAACAAACCTGCCCGACTGTTGATCGAAGCAAACAACCTTTCCGAGGGTGACCTTGTCGTTCACGAGGAGCATGGAATCGGGCGGTTCAAGTGTCTCGAGGTCCTGAGCGTTGACGGGAACGCACACGAATGCCTGCACATCGAATACGCCGACAAAGGCCGACTGTTCCTGCCCGTCGAAAACCTGGACCTGATCAGTCGCTACGGCCAGGGGGAAACGTCTCTCGACCGATTGGGATCGCTGGCCTGGCAAGAACGTAAGGCCGGTTCAAAAAAAAGGATCAGGGTGTTGGCCCGGCAACTGCTGAAAGTTGCGGCGGCCCGGGAAATCCTTGAGGCTCCGGTACTTGAACCGGATTTGGAAGGCTGGTCGGAGTTCTGTGCGCGGTTCCCGCATCCGGAAACCGATGACCAGCTTGAAGCCATTGATGTCATTCTCCGTGACATGGCGGTTGGGCGGCCGATGGATCGTCTCGTTTGCGGGGACGTGGGTTTCGGAAAAACCGAGGTCGCGGTTCGCGCGGCGTACGCCTCGGCCTCGAAGGGTTACCAGGTTGCGGTCGTTTGCCCGACTACACTGCTTGTCCGGCAGCACTTTGCGACTTTCTGCGAGCGATTTCGGGAGACCCCGATCATCGTCAGGAGTTTGTCGAGACTGGCGCCACCCCGTGAAGCCGGGGAAACGCGGGAAATGCTGAAAAACGGTAATGCCGACATAGTTGTCGGAACCCACGCGCTGCTTGGGGACCAGGTCCGATACAAACGGCTCGGTTTGGTGGTCCTCGATGAGGAACAGAATTTCGGGGTCGTTCAAAAGGACGTGTTGAGGACGTCCTGGCCCGGTACACACGTCCTGACTCTGACCGCGACCCCGATTCCCAGGACGTTGCGTTTGTCACTGATCGGCATCCGGGACATCTCCATGATCTGCACGCCACCGGCCGACCGGTTGGCAATCAGGACCTATTTCGGTGAATTCGATGGCGTGACCGCGCGCGAGGCCCTGCTGCGGGAACGATTCCGCGGTGGACAGAGCCTGATAATCGTCCCCCGTATCGCGGACATCGGGCCAATGGCCCGGTTTCTCGGAAAGTACGTCCCGGAAGTCGGGTTTGTCGAAGCCCACGGTCGATTGAACGCCAAGGACCTGGATACGCGGATGAACGGATTCTACGATCGCAGGTACGATGTCCTCGTGGCAACGACGATCGCCACGAGCGGGCTCGACATTCCATCTGCCAACACGTTGATCGTCTTTCGGCCGGATCTGTTCGGACTGGCGCAGCTCTATCAGATCCGCGGACGGGTCGGGCGCTCGAACGTACGGGCCTATGCATATTTCATGACGAAACGCGGGGCTCGGCTGTTGCCGTCGGCGGAGCGGCGCATTCGTGTCATTTCCTCTCTTGACAGTCTCGGGGCCGGGTTATCGCTGGCGAGCCAGGATCTCGACATGCGCGGAGGAGGCAATCTGCTCGGGGCGGAACAGTCCGGGGACATGCGGGAAGTCGGGGTCGAACTGTATCGATCCATGCTGGCAGAAGAAATCACGCGTCTGAAGACTGGGGACGCCGAGTCCGAACATGACACACCGTCGATGTGGCAGCCCACGATCAGGCTTGGCGTGCCGGTGATCATCCCGGAACGCTACATCGAAGACCGTGATCTGAGAATGAGCCTCTACCGGCGGATCGCAAACCTCACCGGTCATTCCGAGATCGACGAAATGGCCGCGGAACTTGTCGATCGATTCGGCAGTCTTCCGAATGAGGTCAAGTTCCTTCTGCGTATTGTACGGATCAAGGAAATCAGCCGTCAGGCGGGAATCGACGTGTTCGAGGCTGACGAGGAGGGCGTTACGATCCGGTTTCGCAACGATCGCGTTCCGAGTCCTGACGGTCTGATCGCGTATCTGAAGTCGCAGGGCGGACTGGCGCGGATCAGAAACAATCGGTTGGTCATCAAACGCGACTGGTCGCAACGCAACGACAGGGTCAAGGGTGCGATGGTCGTGTGCCGGGACGTTGCCAAAGCTATTGCGCGACCGGAGGCTGCAACGGATGTCGCCGCATGAGAAGATTCAGGAAGCAGGCCGCACATGCAGACAAGGCGACTCCAATGACCAGTGGAAGTCCGGTACCGTCAAACATTTGCCCGACAGGAACCGCCAGGACGATGCATACCAACGTGGCGATCGAACCAATGACGGCTGATGCCATTCCCGCGATGTGGCCCAGGGGTTCCAGCGCGAGCGCATTCAGATTGGCAAGGCAAAGACCGAGAAGAAAGAACATTGCCGTGCTCCATGCAACGAACAGCCACAGAAGGTAGGGCAGGTCGACTGTTTCCTGAGCAATGACCGTCCCGAAACCCGCGGACAGCACGAAAATCGCCGCGTATCCGATCGTCGACAGCCACAGCATTCCGAATCGCATGACGAGAAACGCATTCAGGAAGCTTGCGCTGCCGGCAATAATCGCCGTCAACGCGAAATATAACGGAAAGTCATGACCCGCATCCAGCCAGACCACGTAGACTTGCTGGGCCGAGACCAGATAGGCAAAAATGCATGTGTAGCCAAGTGACAGGCTTCCCATACTGATCACGACTCGCCCGTTGGTCATGACATCCCGTGCAGCATGCATGATTTCTCTGGGTCGGAATGGCCTGCGGCTGTCCGGGGGCAGGGTCTCGGGCTGGCGGAAAAAGAACCATGCGAGGGCTATCACGGCAACGACTTGAAACGCGACAAAAATGTACCTCCATCCCAACGCAAGCATGATGGCTTGTCCGATTGCTGGTGCGATGGCCGGAACGAGAACGAACAGCATCATGGCAAATGACACGATCTGCGCCATATGGCGGCCCGAAAACAGGTCACGTACAAGTGCGTGGGTGACGGTTCGTGGTGCGGAAACTCCCAGCCCCTGAACAAATCGGGCGATCATAAGCTCGGTCATCGATGTCGCAAAGAACGCCCAAAGACTGGAAAGCAGAAAGATCGCGATTCCCAAGCAGATTATCGTCTTGCGGCCGAATGAGTCAGAGAGTGGACCAGCGACGAGCTGTCCGATTCCTGTACCAGCAACAAATATCGTAATGACCATTTGCGCATGATTGACATTGACAAGAGCAAGGTCGGTACTGATCTCGGCCAGTGATGGCAGCATCGCGTCAGTTGCAAACGCAACCATCGAAAGAAGCAGCGCAACCAGTGCGATAAATTCGTTGCGTGATGGATTGCGTGGATTCAAGGCAACAAGACCTCGCTCAAGTTACTCAGGACCGGTCGAACGGGATCGTTCTTTTCGTTCAAGTGCAGGAAGCACTCGGTCCCAGAACGACGTCGGTTGGGCTCCGTGCGCCAGGATCCGGCCACCCAGCAGGAACACCGGTACACCGTTGATGCCCGACGCTTGATGGCGGTGGCTTAACCTGGCGACGTGTTCCCGGTCCGCGTCGCTGGTGAGCCGCTTGACGGTATCAACGGGATCCATCCCTGCATCGCCAGCGATCTCGGCCAGAACCCGAGTCGTTCCGACATCCCGGCCGTCACAAAAATAGGCTCGAAAGAGTGCGGTAACGATTTCGTTCTGGCATCCGGCCAGCCGTGACCAGAAGATCAGCCTGTGAGCATCAAGCGTGTTGGGAGTTCGCCGAATCGCGTCGAAGTTCACATGCAGGCCGTCCTGTGCTGCCTGACGCTCAATTGCCGAATAAACATCCGTCGCCCGCCGCGCTCCTCCGAACTTCCGGGCCAGGTAGAGTTCCCGCCGCATTCCTGACTTCGGCATGTCGGGATTCAACTGGAATGGCTGCCAGAGCAACTTCACAAAATTGGAGTGGCAACTGGACATGGCCGCCGTCAATCGATGCTGGCCGATGTAGCACCAGGGACAGATAACATCAGAGACCACGACGATTTCGATCATTGTTGACTCACTCCGACATTCCGCTGGGCGGGGTCGGTCGGCATGCGCATGGTGCGGAAGACGTCTGTTACAGACTACCGACAACTGTCCTCTCTTTTGCGTTCACTGCTCAAATCCGGAGGTTCGGCCGGAGGATGGTCGGTCGGGCCTCTCGACTTCTGGCCCTCGGTGTACATATCGCTGGCCGCGGACCTGCGCCATTCAAATCGAACCGACGCCAAGAACATGTCGATGGGACCAAGACAATCGAGGTGGCAAAAGCGGAGACGTCGACGTGCAGATGATCAACGTTTCGTGCTCCCGGTTCCTGAGCGAAGTCCGAAAAAAAAAGGCGCCTCCCGAAGGAGGCGCTAAACAGTTGAGGCAGGTTTCATACAGGCAAGAAACCTATCGAGCAGTAACGACGAGATAACACGCGCATGAGCGCGATTCAACACTACATTTTCCGCGCTTGAAAAATTTGTTTCTGCCAGTAGTTTCCGGGAAACATGTCGGGCCGCCTTGGGAGAATTCACCGATGCCACGATTTACGACGATTTCGTTTTCCGGTCTGTTGAGTGCGGCCATCGCGGCAATTTTTATTCCAGGTGAACCCGCCGCTGAACCAACATTTGGTATAGCCATGTACGGGAACCCCGAATTGGCGGAAGGATTCGAGGCACTTCCGTACGTCAATCCTGATGCTCCGAAGGGAGGCAAGATCGTCTATGGTGAAGGAGGAGGGTTCGACTCGCTCAATCCGTACATCCTGAAAGGGCGCGCACCCTGGGGGATCCGCACCCACACGGTCGAGTCGCTCATGGGGCGAAGTTGGGACGAACCCTTTACGCTGTACGGCCTGCTCGCCGAATCGATTGACGTCGGACCGAATCGGGAGTGGGTCGAGTTTACCCTGCGCGAGGAGGCGCGGTTTTCGGACGGTTCTCCGGTGACGGTTGACGATGTCTTGTGGTCGTTTGAAACTCTGGGGACGGTAGGACATCCCCGGTACAGCAATTCCTGGAAGAAGGTCGCGAGCGCGGAGCAGACCGGGCCGCTTTCAGTAAAATTCACATTCAATACGGTCGACCGGGAACTTCCCCTGATCATGGGGTTGAGGCCGGTTCTTCGCAAAGCCGACTGGGTCGGACGGGAATTCGCAGAGAGTTCGCTGGAACTGCTTACCGGATCCGGCCCCTATGTCATCGATGATTTCGAAGCCGGCCGGTTCATTTCGTTCCGGCGCAATCCTGACTACTGGGGCAAGGATCTTGGTTTCAACAGCGGCCGGCATAATTTCGATGAGATCCGTTACGAATATTTCGGCGATGGCGATGTCGTTTTTGAAGCGTTCAAGGCTGGTGAGACGTCCATCTTCAGGGAGTGGAATGCCGGGAAGTGGGAAACAGCCTATGATTTCCCGCGTGCGGAGTCCGGCGCCATCACGAAGTCGGAGATTCCCCACCGGCGGCCGTCCGGGATCAGGGGGTTCGTGTTCAATACGCGCAAACCGAAGTTCAAGGATTGGCGGGTCAGGGAAGCTCTGATCCACGCGTTCAACTTCGAGTTCATCAACCGGACGATCAACGGAGGCGGGCTGCCGCGCATCGCGTCATATTTTTCCAATTCGATTCTCGGCATGGTCGACGGCCCGGCTGAAGGACGGGTCCGGGAACTCCTGGTACCATATGAAGGCGAATTGCTTCCCGGAGCACTGGAGGGATACTCCTTGCCGGTTTCAGATGGCGGCGAACGAAACCGTTCAAATCTCCGAAAGGCGACCAGGCTTCTTGCGGAAGCAGGGTGGACGGTTGTCGACGGTGTTCTCCGCGACGGTGACGGCACCGCATTCGAGATCGAATTCCTCGTCAATTCCGGCTCGACCGAGGCTGAAGCAATTCTCAACATCTTTTCCGACTCGCTCAGTCGTCTCGGAATCATGGCGACGATCACGTTGGTTGACAGTGCCCAAAACAAGGAACGCATGAACGTTTACGACTTCGACGTGACGGCTTACCGTCGTGGCCTGTCCCTTTCTCCCGGGAACGAACAATGGCTCTATTGGGGAAGCGACGGGGTCGAGACGCCTGGCACCAGGAACTACATGGGAATGAACAGCCCGGCGGCGGAGGCGATGATTGACGCCATCCTGTCGGCGAGGCACCGGGACGAATTCGTTGCGGCGACACGGGCGCTCGACCGAATTTTGACGACGGGCCGCTACGTCATTCCCACCTGGCATTCACCGGTATCGAGATTAGCGCATGTATCAGAACTGAAATTTCCGGAGCGGTTGCCGATTTACGGGGATTGGATCGGATTCCTTCCGGATGTTTGGTGGTTTGAACAGGAATAGGTAAACCGAGTGTGCGGCGCATCCGCACCCGGCCAGCTGTTCGTCAGCTTGGCTTGACTTTCCTGAATTGCACAGAGGTCGCGGCAGTTGGCGTGTTGTGTTGTCCAGTGACGGTGGTTGGCGAGCGACGTGGGGTCAGTTTTTCGGAGTAATTTCCGTTTGCCCGGTCAGAACGGGTTGCCCGGGATTTGCGGAGACCCTGTTTTTGCCGGAGCCCTCGTGAGGGACCACCAATCCGGCTGATATGACCAGTTTTGCCGCATCGTCGATTTCCATGTCGAGAACGATGATGTCGCGGCGAGGTACGAACAGAAGGAACCCCGAGGTCGGGTTCGGAGTAGTGGGCAAGAAGATGCTGAGCATTTCGCCTTGGTCCGCCTTTTCCAGAACTTCGCCGCTGGCACTTGTCGAAATGAACGCGACGGCCCAGATCCCTTTGCGCGGATACTCAACCAGACATGCCGTCTGAAACGTTGCGTTCTGCTGATTGAGGATCGTTTCGATGATTTGTTTGGCACCATTGTAGATCCACCGAACGACGGGAGTCCTGTCGACAGCAGCTTCGACCAACCGAACGATTTGCCGGCCAACGTATCCCTTTGCGACGGCGCCGACGAATGTCGTGAAGACAACGAAGACTATGATTCCGACGCCGCGAATCTGGAGTTCGTAGTGAATCAGCGGGTTGAATGCGTCAGGGATCAGAGGAAGGATGCGGTCATCCACGAAACCGGCAAACGTCCAAACCACATAAAATGTGAGAATGGTCGGCAAGACAACCGCAAGTCCGGTCAGAAAGTTCGCGCGCATTCGACTAATTGACCAATTTATTGACGTCCATGTCGACCGTCGGAACGAGGGTTCCGGTTTGTAAAGCCTATCTCGACATCAGTGGACCTCACTCCAGAATTACTTAGGGAAACAAGGGCACTATGGCAAGAATGGTGATTCCGGCAGGTCTCCTCCCGCAAGAGACGTGCACCTGCGACGCTTCCGTCACGACCTGGAAAATCATCGACATCGGATCTTTGAGAAGGCGTTTCGTTCGGTTACGCGTGCCGAACATGCCGAGAGCGTTGGCCTGAAGGGGCAGGGGTCGCATCTCGGACCGGCCAGTCGGCCGCCTTCCTCCCTCAAAATTTCTTCGGCCCGTTTGTCGAGACTGACGCCGGACAGTTCCGCGGCACGGTGAAGAGCAGGAGATACGCGAAACATGACACGGCCGGAACAGGATTCCTTGGGGGTTTTTCGGGTCGCTACAGAACCGTCGTCGGCTTCGTGAAAGGCAGCGTCCGGTTCTGGAGCAACCCCGACGTGAATACCAACGGTATCCTGGAGGCCAACAATGCGACCGACCAAAACGGCATCCTCGTCATCAAATTCGACGCGTGCCGAATGAGCTTGGCAGTTGAATCCGTTCATGGCTTGCCTCCAACCGGCACCAGGAATTCACACGCGTCCCGGACCTGAAAACTCTTTTTCTGTCCCCGATGACGAGGGCGTGAGACCAGGAGCCTCGGACGGTTCCGTTCCAGTTGAACAAAGGAAATGCGACCGCATCCAGCCCTTTTTATGCAGTGCAGGTGCGGTCGCTGGAAACACCGCGTGGAATTATCAGCGAGTTCTCCTGGATTTCGGTTCACCGAGGGGGGAAGGGTGCGCGAGGGACTTGGGGCATTGGCCGTTGACCTGGCTCGCGTCGAAACTCTTTCTGATGTTGGGATTGACGGCAATTTCGTGAGTCGATGAACAGCCCCCGGAACCACGCCATTCGATGATGCCCCAAGTTCGTCGGCGGTTTGCAGAATTGTCCTCTATCGGATTGCCTGGTCCACCGAGCCTCCCGACGGAAGATACTCAAGCTGACTTACGGAGTTCGCGATTTCGGCAGCCAGCTTGGCGTTGTTCTCGAGCAACGCGACATTGGCGCGCAGCGACCGGCCAGCGGTTGTTTCGAGAATCCTCTGAAGCAGGAAAGGCGTCAATTCCTTTGACCTGACGCCCAGTTTTCTCGCATCACGGGTAGCAGATTCGACGGCCGGTTCAATTATTTCACGTGGAATTTCGTCGTTCTCGGGCACCGGATTGGCGACAAGTTGACCACCGATGAGGCCAAGAGATTTCCGCTCCAAATGCATTCGCGCGATTTCGCTGACGGAGTCGACCCTGAGAGGTGCTGGAATTCCCGAAGATTTCGACCAGAATGCAGGAAACTCTTCTGCTCCGAAAACCAGAACGGGAACGCCGAGGGACTCGAGCACTTCGAGCGTCATGGCAACGTCAAGAATCGCTTTTGCCCCTGCGGACACAACGGTGACAGCAGTTCTGGCCAATTCATGAAGGTCCGCCGAAACGTCGAATGTCCTTGACCCACCTCTGTGCACTCCGCCAATTCCTCCAGTCGCGAAGACCCGGATCCCGGCCAGATTGGCGGCAATCATGGTTGCGGCGACCGTGAGTGAACCGGTGCCTCCGGTGACGAGGCAATGGACCAGAGAGTTCCGCGACAGCTTGGAGACTCCTTCGGAGTGGGCAAGAAATTCCAACTCATCTGCTTCAAGTCCGATGCGTAAACGACCGGAAACAACAGCAATTGTTGCCGGAACTGCCCCTGAGCTCCGAATGATCTCCTCCATGGAAATTGCCGTCTGCACGTTCTCGGGATACGGAAGTCCATGGGAAATGGCCGTGCTCTCCAACGCTACGACGGGTCCTCCGGTCGCTATTGTCTCTCCAACTTCGGGGGTTAATTCAGGTGAAATCATTTTCCGTTGCCAACTCTTCCAAAAATCGTACGGAGGCGTCCACTGCCTGATCGAGTGCCTTTCGCGCGGGCGTTCCACTCAGTTCAGCGGCGATATGGCCTGCCGCCAGGACGTCTCCTGCTCCGGTGAAACGCCCGCCGGTCACGATGCGCTTCGGACGGGAACTCGCCACGGTTGTGTTCCCGGCAATGGCCGTTCCACGTTTCCCGTCGGTCACGACAATTCGCGCTCTGGCCTCCGAAGCGAGACAGGCCGCAGCTGACACGGCATTGATGAACCTGGTTCCGCCCAAGTAGCCCGCTTCAACTCGATTGAGATACAGGGTCGCCTTTTTTCGCGACAAAAATCCGGCGAGCCGTTTTACCTTCGTGGGGGAAGAGGCGACGACTCGGAGGTCTGCGTCAACCAGGCCGGGCAATTCGAGAATTCGCTCGATTGCCGCATCCGGCAGGTTGCCATCGACGACAACCGTCCCGTCGAACGGGTGTCCCGAGGATGTCAACGTTCGGTCCGCGAGCGGAGCAAGGATGTCGTCGGTAGACGACTCGAGACCACGCAGGTCGGCAACGGCCCCGACGAGGCCGTTGATGTCTTCGACCGCAACGTATCTGTCCGTGTTGCCTGATCGGGTCCGGTGAACGCAGCTGACGTCTATCCCGTGTGAAACCGCAAACTCGAGAAGTTCGTCTCCCTCGGAGTCAGTTCCAACGGAAGCCAGCATCATGACGTCGACTCCGGACCTCCGAAGTTCCCGGGCCACATTCAGGGCGACGCCGCCTGGCCTACGGGCGACCGACCCCGGAACATCATCCCCGGGATTGATGACCGAAGAGGTATTCCCAATGATGTCCCAGTGCATGGACCCGATGCACAAAACCGAATTAGCCATTCGACCCAAGTGAGTGAATTACAATGTTGAATTGCGACATTACCGCCGGGGCTCGCAATTGGAAGAGTTGCGCTGGAGTTTTGGTGGCGATTTGGACGGGAGGCCACAGTCCCTGGTTGTGAATTGCAGGTTTGCCGGCCTGAAGAGAGTGAATTCGAAGCACCCTCGTCGCAGCTACCGACTTCCGGTTCGTTGGACCAGTCCGGTCAAGCGATGTCATCTCTTGGTTAGGAAGTTCTCGCTTCGACAGGCCCCCCGCAGCTGGGGCTGTCCAAGTTTCCCGGGACTCCTGGAATTTCTTACCCTGAGTGAAGGGAGGTGTTGAGCAGGAGCAGACGAATTGTGTGGTTCGGGGCGTCCCGAAAGTGTCGATTGACCCAGTGGCGGCCATGCGCCAAACCGCGTGAATGCTGCAAATATGCGACATCCGGTTTGGCTACGACGGCGTACCACTGTTCGAGGGCGCGAGCGTCACGATCCCCAGAGGCCACAAGGTCGGTCTCGTCGGACGGAACGGAACCGGAAAAACAACTTTGTTCCGCTTGATACGCGGTGAGTTTGAACTTGAATCCGGCGAAATTCGGCAACCGAAGAACACCCGGGTCGGTGGCGTTGATCAAGATCCGGAGGACGGGGGGTCACTCATCGAAGCGGTGCTTGCAGCTGACACGGAACGCGCCGCCCTGCTTGAGGAGAACTCCAGCGACCCGGTTCGTATCGCGGAGGTCCAGGCGCGGCTTACGGAGATCGACGCCTGGTCCGCCGAGGGTCGTGCAAGCGCCATTCTCAAGGGTCTCGGCTTCCCACCCGACCAGCACATGTCGCCAATTTCCGAGCTTTCTGGCGGGTGGCGCATGCGGGTGGTTCTTGCCGCAACGCTCTTTTCCTGCCCAGATCTCCTACTTCTCGACGAGCCGACGAACTTTCTCGATCTCGAGGGTGCCCTCTGGTTACAGGGTTACCTTGCAAGTTATCCGCGAACGGCCTTGATCATCAGCCACGACCGAAGCCTCCTGAATCGGGCCGTTGGGTCGATCCTGCATCTCGAGCAGCGAAAATTCATGTTGTACCGTGGGGGATACGACCAGTTCGCGCGTCAACGCGCCGAACGCGCTCGGCATTCGGCCGCGGTTGCGAAGAAGCAGGAAGCGCGCCGCTCGCGGCTCCAGTCCTACGTCGACCGGTTTCGTTACAAGGCTGACAAGGCGAAACAGGCCCAATCGCGGCTGAAAATGATCAAGCGCATGGTTCCGGTCGTTGCTCGTTCCGGAAACGACCATACGGCCTTTCGCTTTTCGGAACCCGAAAACCTTCTGCCGCCGCTCATCTCGCTTGAGGGAGTCAGTGCAGGCTACGATGGGCAGGAAGTATTGCGACAATTGAACCTTCGCGTCGACCAGGATGACCGCATTGCGCTTCTTGGGCGAAATGGGGAGGGGAAATCCACGTTTGCCAAGTTGCTGTCGGACCGTCTCGAAACACTTGACGGCCGTGTCGTCCGGGCCAGGAGGCTCCGGGTCGGCTACTTCGCCCAGCACCAGATCGAGGAACTTCGCCCTGATGAAACGCCCCTTGAGCACCTTGCTCGGGAGTTGCCCGGCAAGTCTCCGCAGGTGTTGCGGTCAACGGTCGCGCAATTCGGATTGACCAGCCAACAGGCCGAACTAACGGTCGCGCAGCTTTCGGGGGGGCAGCAAGCCCGTCTTTCGCTTCTCCTTGCCACTTGCAACTCACCTCACGTGCTCGTGCTCGACGAACCGACCAACCACCTTGATATCGAAAGTCGGGAAGCCCTTGTTGAGGCGCTGAATGCCTTTTCGGGGGCGGTCATACTGATCAGCCATGATGCGTATCTGATCTCGCATGTCGCAGACCGCCTCTGGCTCGTGGGGAACGGTACGGTTCTGCCATATGACGATGATCTCGATGCGTACAGCAGTCAGGTCCTCACGAAAGACAAGCCCGCGAAGGCTCAGAAACCTGCTCGACGGATGCCTGGTGCCAGTTCGCGCCTGCGGGCTCTGAGAGCCGAACTTCGAAAATGTGAAGTGCGAGTTCAGAGGCTCGTTCACCTTCGTCAGGAGCTCGCGAAAGAACTGTCCGACCCGGGGATTTATACTCCGGACCGGGCGCCTGAAATGATCACGAGACAGAAACGTTATGCCGAAATCGAAGACCGTCTTGACCGGGCCGAAAACCTGTGGCTTGCCGCGCAGGAGAAACTGGAAACGGCGGAAACCAATTCGGCCACCGGAGTTCGTCCGGACCGGTGACATTCGGGTACGAAATGCTGGTCGCGTACGGTATGCATTCCGGACACCGTCGTGTGCAGATCCGGATTGGATGGATGCCAGGCCCGTGCGTGTTCGTTCCTGGCCACATGGTTCAAATCCGGTACTGGCATCTTGTCTCCACATCCTGGGCACGCGCCAATAAGGAGTCGCAATTTTTGAGCCGCGCCTGACAACGTCGCGTACATGATTGAACGAAGTCCCACTTTTGCCATCAGGTCTGCAAAATGAAGGGCCATTTTCAGGTATTCACGCCAGGCACGGTTGACCTCCGCGGGCATCGGTCGGATACTGGCCGGGTAGCCGGAGTTGGCGAACGCGCGTCCGGCACAGTTGCGGAGCATTGGGCCTATGCAAATCCATCGTGCAGGATCACGTCCTTCAAGCGAGGGGCCAAGTGAACATTTTTCCGGCCACGTTCGCGTGGATCCGGTAATCTCGGCTCCCGACCCGGCGCGTGTGCGGGTCGTTACCGTTACTTTCGAGCCACGCGCGCGTACTGCCTGGCATACCCACCCGCTCGGACAAGCACTTTTCGTCGTCGCCGGGAAAGGCCGTGTCCAGACAGATGGCGGTCCGATTCACGACATTCTGCCTGGAGACGTCGTCTGGTTTGATCCAGGAGAGCGCCACTGGCACGGTGCGGCGCCGGAGACGGGAATGACGCATATCGCGATCCATGAGGCAGTCGGAGGCTCAAATGTTACGTGGCTTGAGCATGTCACCGATGCAGAATACGCAGGCGAATCCTGAGTGAAAGATCTCACTTTGCCTGGCACCGTCAGAACTGCGGCGGGCGGGTGCATCGGGAGGACGGCAAATCCGGGAATGCCCGGCCAGGTACCCGATAAGGCTCCTTCAGAGCTTGAATCATAATTCGATTTCGCGGTTTTTCCGTTCTGTTTCAATCGGATGCCTCCCGTGCCACCCGCCGCATCATGAACCGGCAAGCCGCCAGCTGACACCACGCCAACGAACTCGCCAGGCTCCGCTCGTAATCCTTCGAAAGGCGCCGACAACGCGACATTCAGGCAAACGTCCGCTCCACAACCCAGCGACGATACAGCACCGTTAAGCATTTGATATCCTTCGGTTTTTCCACGATCTCAAGCAGACCGCCAAGGCCATGCTCCCCCAGCTTCGAGACAAGCTTCGGACCCTGGTAGCTGCCGTCGGCCCACAGTTTCGTCACCGCGGACGCCTTCTCAAGCATCCGCAGTATCACCGCAGGAGCACCGTCCCGGTCCTGCACGTCGGCCGCATGAACCGCGATCACGATCGGCAACCCCTCGACGTCGACGGCAATGTGGCGTTTGCGGCCCTTGACCTTCTTGCCCGCATCGTAGCCGGCGGGGGCGCCACTCTCCGTCGTCTTCACCGACTGGCTGTCGATCGCCGCCGCCGTCGGCTCTTCGGAGCGTTTCGCCAGCTCCCGCGCATGCCCGTGCAGTACGTCCGTCATCTGTTCGAAAACACCGCTGTTCCGCCAGGAGCAGTAATAGTTCTGAACCGTCGTAAACGGCGGAAAACACTTCGGAATCGCACGCCACTGGCCTCCGGTTCCCAACATGTACTGGATGGCGTTGAAAACCTCGCTCAGATTTCCGTCGTGCGCTGACGCCCCATCCGTGAGGGCGGCGGAAGAAGCGGCTCGATCAGCTCCCATTCCGAGTCGGTCAAATCAGTTTCACAGCGTTCGCCATTTCGTTTATATGTCTTCTGCGCGGCCTTGCTCCAGGATATGTGGACCTCCTCGTCTGTCGTCGAAAACTGACTCGGAATACCACATCTCGCGGGGTCGCGCACTTTTTGGTCAAGCTCTCGGACATGGTAATCTCGTGACACGCCGGACATTTCAAAACTCGTTCAATTGACACGGGGAACGTCATGACATGTCATGAAGCAGTTCGAAGAGATGAAAGAGTGCGTGTGAACGCAGTCAGGGGAAACGCGGCGCCTTGCGGCGCTGGACACTCTGCTTTTGAGAAATGATTCCGATCTTGCCATGGTTTGCCGAGTAAAGTAACAGCGGCGCATATCGCAGGCGGGTTCGGGCGGCTACGATTGGGTAGCGTCCACCGGTTGAACATGTGTTCTTGATCCGCCGAGGCCAAACCGGAAAGGAAATTGGATGTCGCTCCCTGATTTTTCGTTGCGCCAGCTTTTGGAAGCTGGTGTGCACTTTGGTCACCAGACACACCGCTGGAATCCCCGAATGGGCGAGTTCATATACGGTGCCCGAAACGGCATACATATCATCGATCTGACCCAGACCGTCCCGATGCTTGATGCAGCCTTGAACGCGGTCAGGGAGACGGTCGCCAAGGGTGGCCGGGTTCTGTTTGTTGGAACGAAACGGCAGGCTCAAAAGCCGATTGCGGAGGCTGCACAGCGCTCTGCGCAATTCCATGTCAATCACCGGTGGCTTGGCGGTACCTTGACCAACTGGAAGACGGTCTCGAATTCGATAGGCCGACTCAAGGAAATCGATGAAAGGCTTGAATCTGGAACCGAGGGCATGACCAAAAAGGAGCGTCTCGGAATTGAGCGCGAGCAACGCAAGTTGCAAGCATCGCTGGGCGGCATCAGGGAGATGGGAGGTGTGCCCGACCTTCTTTTTGTTATTGATGTTCAAAAGGAATCGCTGGCGGTTGCGGAAGCTAACAAGCTCAAAATCCCGGTTGTTGCGGTCGTTGACACCAACTGCCCTCCCGAGGGGATCGATTACCTGGTTCCTGGAAACGATGATGCGTCCCGAGCAATTGCGTTTTACTGCGACCTGGCAGCACGGTCTGCCTTGTCTGGGGTCGAGGAACAGATGGGATCGGAGGGCATTGACGTCGGCGAATTGACTGAAATGCCGACCCAGGCGGTAGAAGAAGTTGATGAAACGACAGCGGAACAATCTCAGGATGAAGTTCCGGAAGAAAATACCGATACTCAGGTTGATGAGTGAACGGGTCAAACCAGTGAATTGATCGCCGTGACCATGACCGGCGTCAATTCTAATGGGTCATGTGTCACCTTCGGTCAACCATCCAGAATCAAGATCGAATTTTCGGGAGTACAGTAAATGTCGATTCCTGCAAAACTTGTGAAACAATTGCGGGACATGTCGGGTGCCGGAATGATGGACGCCAAACGGTCCCTGGTCGAGAACAACGGAGACATCGAGGCTTCACTTGACTGGTTACGCACCAAGGGATTGGCGAAAGCAGCCAAGAAGTCCGGCAGGACGGCTTCGGAAGGACTTGTCGGTGTCGCTGTCGGTGACGGGGCGGGAGTAGCTGTCGAAGTCAACGCTGAAACTGACTTCGTCGCAAAGAATGTCGAGTTTCAACGACTTGTCAGAGACGTTACGGATGCTGCGCTCGGTGTCGACAACATCGATTCACTCCGATCCGCAGACCTCGGTGGATCAACGGTTGAGGAAGAAGTTGCCGCCAAAATTGCGACAATCGGCGAAAACATGAGTGTGCGGCGAATGGTGCGATTGACCGGAGATCACGTGACGAGCTACGTCCACAATGCGGCAGCGGGCGGCATGGGCAAGATTGGAACCATAGTCGCCATCAATGGGTCGGACACGGACACGGCCCGCAAGATCGCGATGCACGTCGCCGCCTCGAGCCCGGTGGCATTAACCGAGGCCGATTTGGACCCGGAATTGGTTGAACGGGAACAGGCGATCCTCTCGGAGCAGGCACGTCAGTCCGGGAAACCGGAAAAGGCTGTTGAAATGATGGTCGCAGGTCGCTGGAGGAAGTACTGCGAAGAGTTTACCCTTTTGAGACAGAAATTTGTGATGGACCCCGAACAAACTGTCGGGGATGTCGCCGAGAAGGCAGGGATTGAGATCCTCGGGTTTGCGCGGTTGGAAGTTGGAGAAGGGATCGAAAAGAACGAGGAGGACTTTGCGGCGGAAGTTGCGAAAGTCATGGGCGGGTAACGGTTTCCGCGTGTTTCGAAGTGCTTGCCGGGCTGGGAGAACCTGGGACTTTTTTTTTGAACTTTTCCGCCAGGGTCCTGCTCGTGGGCTGGGAAGGTCTTGCCGATCTTGAAAGAGGGGCAGGGGACGTGTCAGTGCGGTTTTGCCCTTTCCTTTCATGTTCGCGTTTGGGACGATGCCGAGGCGTGTCAGCCAGCGGTATGGTGGTCTGTACGCCCTGATGCACCGTTGACGAGCGCGTCGATGGCCTTCGTATAGCTTTCAGCTCCGTGGCCCGAAATTACACCGAATGCGACCCGAGCGATAAAGGAAGCCCTTCTGAATTCTTCTCTTGCCTGGACGTCCGTCAGGTGAACTTCGATGGTTGGGATTCCGGTTCCGCCGACCGCGTCCATGAGCGCAATCGATGTATGGGTATAACCGCCCGCATTGAGCACGATTCCATCAAAATTCCCCATTGCCTCATGGATCCAGTCGATGAGCGTGCCTTCATGATTGGACTGCCGGCACTCGACATAGACACCATGCCTTTTGCCATAATCGACGCACTTGGCTTCAAGGTCCTCAAGTGAACCCGTTCCGTAGAGTTCTGGGTCTCGGATTCCCAGAATGTTCATATTTGGCCCATTCAGGATCAGAATCGCCTTCATGTGTTCGGAACTCCGTCATTGTTCGAGGATGATCGGGCATCGGACCTCTGCCCGGGTGTTCGAAGACTGTCCATGTATCCTGGTACCGTTTGAAACCGAGAGTCCTCTGGATTCAAGGTATCACTATATCACCACGGACCGATCATGACGATGCATTTCCGAGAGGGGTGAAATTTCGGACAGCTTCTGAACCGGATAAGTTCGAGCACTGGTGTCTGTCGGGCATTTCGATATTTGACAACGCAGGTTCACCGGACATGTACTTGAGCTAGCAGAAGAAAATCGTCATCGTCCTGGAAACTGATTGAATGGTCGATCATGAAGTCAAGAACGGACGGAGAAGGACATGGCTGGAAGTGTTGTCAATATCGAAAAAGTCGAGGGATTCCAAAGAATTCCAGAGGGTTCAAAAAGATTCGGTGCCACGATAGCACCTATTGCCGACCGTGTCGGACTGAGCGATCTCGGATGCATGTTGCTTACCGTCGAACCTGGTCGTCGGGCCTTTCCATTTCATAATCATGTCGGAAACGATGAAATGTTCGTGATTCTTGAAGGGCAGGGAACATTTCGGCTGGGCGAATCCGAGATTCCCGTGGAGTCAGGTGACGTTTGCGGGGCGCCCCGAGGAGGCCAGGATACGGCGCACCAGCTCGTCAACACGGGAAATGTCCCGTTAAAGTACCTTGCAATTTCCACGCGCAACGACCCGGATGTCGTCGAGTACCCGGAAAGCGGAAAATTTGCCGCGATCGCCGTTTTCCCCGGGTCCGATTTCATGAGCGCACATTTGAGATTTGTGGGACGGTTGTCGAGTCAGGTCGACTACTTCGATGGCGAAGACTTGTAGATGGACGTTTCGGCTACCAGGCTATCGACGGGCGCCGGTCGGTCCGACGCCCAAGACTCGTGGCAGCCAAAGTGAAATTGCCGGAAAGGCCGCCAATGCGGCAACCTGGATCACTTCGGCTCCGAAGAACGGGACCACACCCTTGAATGTCTCGGCCATCGGAATGTCCTTGGCCAGCGCAGAGATGACGAAGACGTTCATGCCAACCGGTGGCGTGATCAGCCCAAGTTCGACCACGATCAATGCAGGGATTCCAAACCAGATCTTCAGATCTTCCGTACTCATTCCGAATCCGGATCCCTCCGCAGTAAAGCCTGCCGAAGCCGTTGTGACGAAAATAACTCCGCCGATGGCGGACCCTACGAACAGTCGTGTGATCATCTCTTTTCCTGATTTCACCTGTCGTTGGCCCTGTGGATGACGAGGGCCCAAACATCCTGATATGAGCGCGTACAACAGCAAACATCATTTCCCGACAAACGGTTTGAAGATTCCAAGGCTGCGCAACCGGGAATCAACCGTCGTGTCATGGGCCTTGACCGTAGCCGCGACGTCGTCGTCAACACCGGTAAGCACGAGGCGGATTCGCCGTTGGCGGGTCCCGACAAGGAAGTCTCTGCGATGTCCCTGGACGGATCCGCGTGAGAATTGGCGGGTCCGAGCCAGACTAATTCTGATCGGATGCATTGTGGCGATACGGGCATGACTGTTAATGTCACTTGGTAACGGAAAAAAATATAAATAACAGAGTTCTAAATGATTTTTTTCAATTAACTTCGGTAGCCGCGTTTCCTTATTTAACATAATATACATTATCGGATAAATGCATGCCGACGCGTTCAGACATCAACCACAACGCGTTCCCGAGGCTGTCATCAAGGCTGCCTCGACGACGGCGTGCGGCGTCCCTGCTGTTTTGACATGGAGAAAACCGGAGTGTAAGTTCGTGCCGATGTGCAACGGCGATGGCGTCGCCGAATTCGTCTGCGCATGACGTCGGGTTTTCGAAACGACGGAACTGTCCTGCACGCCCGGATGTAACCACGAGAGGTCACGAGTACGTGACCCGGGCATGGAGGTGACCGTGGCCGCAAGTGAACGTCCGTCCAGACTATCCTTCTATAACGGCGAAAAGACCAAACTACCCTTTTCCAGGCTAGAGTATGAACGACGCCTCGCGAAGCTCCGCGGAGTGATGAATGAGCGGAACATTCCGGTCGTTCTCGTGACCTCGATGCACAACACCGCCTATTTCTCTGGATTCCTCTATTGTTCTTTCGGTCGTCCCTACGGCTGCGTGATTACGGAAAAGGACTGCACGACGATTACCGCGAACATCGATGGTGGCCAGCCTTGGCGCCGGTCACTGGCTGAAAACGTGATCTATACCGACTGGCAACGGGATAATTTCTGGCGGGTAGTCGCCGAGCTCGTTGGACCGGCGAAACGGGTCGGAATCGAGGACGATCACCTTACGGTCACGATGCTTCGGATGGCGGAGGAATTTCTGCCTGACGCCGAGTTCAGGGACATTTCTCGGGACACGATGGCCGCCAGGATAATGAAATCTCCGGAAGAAGTCGCCCTGATCCGGGACGGCGCGCGTGTGGCCGACATTGGCGGCGAGGCGTGCCGTTCCGAGATTGGTGCAGGGGCGCGGGAGATGGACGTTGCCGCCGCGGGTCGCCACGCGATGGAAAACGAAATCGCGCGGTCGCATCCAGATAGTGAACTTCGGGATACATGGGTTTGGTTCCAGTCCGGATTGAACACCGATGGTGCCCACAACCCGCTGACCACCCGCCGACTGAGGGCCGGCGACATTCTCAGCATGAACTGTTTTCCGATGATATCGGGGTACTATACCGCCCTCGAAAGAACGCTTTTTCTCGGGGAACCCGACGACGCATCGCTTCGTATCTGGCAAACAAACGTCGCTGCGCACGAACTGGGATTATCGCTCATCCGCCCCGGCACTTCATGCAGAGAAATTTGTATGGAAATCAACCGGTTTCTGAAAAGCGAGAACATGCTGGAATTTCGGTCGTTCGGTTACGGACATTCGTTCGGAATTCTGTCCCATTACTATGGAAGGGAAGCAGGTCTGGAGTTCCGGGAAGACATTGGCACGATATTGGAACCCGGCATGGTCGTTTCGATGGAACCGATGCTCAGGATTCCCGAAGGAATGCCGGGCGCAGGTGGTTACCGTGAGCACGATATCATTGTCGTGACGGAGGATGGTTCTGAAAACCTCACGGGTTTTCCTTATGGACCCGATGCAAACATAGTCTAATCTCGGCAGGTCCCTTTCTTCGTCAGGATAAGGCTTGAGATGCGCGAGCAATTTGAGCTGTTCTGGTGCCGAACGGCTTGCCGATGTCGACGCATGATGACCTGGAATCGGATTGAAGCCGGGCACAATTTTTTTGCGTTCCAGCGGCAACTCAGGATCCGTTTTGTGTGAATCGAGCCTGGAGGCATGCGGAGTTTCGCCGGTGTTGGACCGGCCCCGGCGACATGTTTTCGTGTTCACGAAAAAGACCTGTCATGTCGGTTTCGATTCAGCGAATCTTCGCGTTCGAGGTTGGTGACGGCAAGGTGTTCGGCGCCTTTTGCCGAGTTCGGTTGACGCGTTTAGGGTTGGACTGGGATTCCTGGACACATGATCTTGTGGGATGCCTTGAGTTCGGACTACAAAATCATACTCTGAATGACGTATTCAGATCGTTCGACGCCGAAAGACTGTCCAATTCAGGTGTGCCGACACCGGAGTGAATGCCATGAATGACGGACTTCGCCAGGACCAGATCGATTTCTATAATCAAAACGGATACCTGGTTCTCGAACGCCGTATTCCCGACACGATCATTAGGGCGATACGGGATGAGATCGCCCGATTCGAAGACGAGGCGCGGGGGTTGACGGCGTCGAACGACCGGCTTGACCTGGAAGACAGCCACAGACCTGAGTCACCGCGCATCCGGCGGATCAAGTTGCCGCACGCAATCTCCGAAGTGATAAGGGCCTTAATGGTTTCCAATCACGTTCTGGCCCCGGTGCGGGATCTGATCGGACCCGACCTGCGGCTGCATACGACGAAACTGAACATGAAGTCCGCCGGTTTTGGCGCAGCCGTGGAATGGCATCAGGATTTTGCCTTCTATCCTCACACGAACGACGACGTCCTCGCCGTCGGAATCATCATCGACGACATGGGACTGGAGAACGGACCTTTGATGGTGTTTCCGGGAACGCACAAAGGGCCGATCTACGATCATCATTCGGAAGGATTATTCGTTGGCGCCATGGACCTCGAAGCCTCGGGGCTCGACGTCAAGAAGGCTGTCCCGCTTTTGGGCTCTGCAGGCTCGATCACGATCCACCACGCGCGGATCGTTCACGGTTCCGCGCTCAATTCCTCGGGCCGAGATCGTCGACTTCTGTTTTACGAGTGCATGGCGGCGGACGCCTTTCCGGTGATGGGATCGATGACATCTTTCGGATCGCTGGAGGAATACAACGACAGAATGCTATGCGGTACACCGACGATTACGCCGAGACTTGCGAATGTTCCAGTTCGCGTTCCCCTTCCACCTCCCGAACGGCGCGGGTCGATCTACGAAGTGCAGTCTGGACTGAAGAATCGGTTTTTTTCGACTTGAGGCCCCTCCCCTTTGGCGTCTGATCGACGCATTTCAGACTCCCTGGAACTCATTCGGCCGCAAAGATGGAGAGACGGTGTCCCCGGAGTCGACAGCGATTGGCAATATCCACGCCGGCTCCGGACTCGTAGTGATACCGGCAGCGAAAGTCGTCGCCCGACAAAACCTTGTCTCGAGCGTGCTATCCGCCTTCTGCGCGTGGCACCGCAAATCCGGCCAAGCTCGAAACCCGGTCACGGCAGATTCCTTTCCAACAACCAGAGACCGTCGAGGGTCGGATGGAAGAACTGTTCCTCAAAGCGCGGCAGGCCTCCGGAAAGTGGCGGGAATTCGGAGCACCGGGGCCATTCGCTGCTGCAACGCAGCTTCCGATCCTCTCCTTGTTGAGCCGTCCAGATCGAATCCGGATTTCAGCGCGGATTCGACCGGCAACCGGGAATGCCCCCGACGTCGCGAATGGCTTCATCGGGTCCAATGCAGGGAAGAGATTAGACGATTCGGCATCCGATTCGGTTCCACGCGGGAGTTTGCCACATCCACCCGGCCCGATCGCCGAAATGCCACTTTTTTTGTCAGCCATGAGTGACGCACTCTCAAAAAAACTGTCAGATCGGGCGGTTTCCGTATCGACGAAGTGATAAAGTCGGGTCCCAGACCTATCGGCCTGGAACGCCGAACATTCTCGCGAGGCACTTCGAGAAAGATTGAACATGATTGATGCGAAATCCCGAAAAGAGGAGTTGGCACCGGAGGCAGGACTGCCTTTTCTAGACTTGGCGTCTTCACGGTTTTCGACCCGATCAGATGAAGTCCGGAGGGCCCGACGCACAGCTTGGTGTGCGCGGACGCCTTACGGCCTCGCTGTACTGCGGCATCGGGAAGCCGGCGAAATCCTCAGGGATCGTCGCGTCCGCCAGGGCAGTCACGCTTGGCCCGAGTCGAACGGTCTTGCCGGCAGCTTTGCCGAGTTTTGGGGGCGGAGTGTCATTGCTCAGGAAGGTGAACGACACAAGTCGCTTCGAATGGTCACCTCTGCCGCCCTTTCGGCGGAATATGTCAAGTCGCTGAGACCGGAATTCAACAAGATTGCCCAAGATCTCATTTCCGGGATGCCCGACGATTGTTGCGAGTTCATGCGGGACTTTGCCAACCCGTTCGCGTCGCGAGCCATGTGTTTGCTTCTTGGTCTGCCGGAAAGAGCTTGGCCATCAATTGCGAGGGACGCGGCCAGTCTTGGCCTTGCGATGGGAGTCAATTGCAAGGCTCATGCGCCAGCGATCAACTCTGCGTACGACCGCCTGGAAAATCTGTCCCGCGATCTCGTTTCGAAAGCCCGAACCGACTGCGACTGTCGAAGTTTGGTTGCCAGATTCCTGTCTCGGTGGAACTGCCATGGTTCGATCGACGACCGCGACCTGGTTGACCTGGTCACAATCACGATATTCGGTGGTGTTGACACCACGAGGTCACAACTCGGGAATTCAATGGCGTTGTTCGCCGAACATCCCGAGCAATGGAAACTGCTTCGTGAAAACCCTGACCTTGCCGCGAACGCAGTTGAAGAATCCATTCGCGCATTTCCGACCACTACCTGGGTTACACGCGAAGCGCTTGTCGATTTCACATACAGAGGTCATGACATCCAAAAGGGTCAAACCCTGCATATCCTGGTTCATTCCACATCGAGAGATCCGGAAATCTGCGGGAATCCGTCATTTGACATAACCTCTCCACGAAAGTCCCATTTTGGATTTGGCGGAGGTGCACATCATTGTCTGGGTCACCTGGTTGCGAGAACCGACATCGCGTGTGCTTTGCTTGAACTCTCCAGCGCTTTCGAGTCGATTTCACTGGCGAGTGAGGCGCGCTGGCTTCCAGACAGTGGCAACACGGGCCCGGTTTCGCTTTCACTTGTCATGTCTCAAGACGTGCACTGACCGGCAAAAAAACTGTAACGTGCGCATACAAAGATAGTTCTTCTTGTCCCTTCAGATGTCTGGCCAATAGAGAAGCAGACCGTTCAAGGGCACTCATTGGGCACACTACTCAAACGCCGCCGTGCGCAGTCACTCCCCTGCCGTCATCATAGACCTGAGTGCACTCTTCGGATTCCAATCCTTTTGCAGCGCTTTGGAACCCGCGCGTCACTTTTGGGGAAGTTGAGCCCTTGATCTCGATAGCCCAACGCACGTGGCCAGTGAGTTTCAACACCGGGTCAATCTTTGCCTCGGCGGAAGAGAGGAGCTGTTTTGAGGCTGGCGCCGGCACCAGGAACTGCCTGGTCCGGTGTCCTTGTTTGCACCGTCGATCGATTTGGCCGCGCAACACCTCGAATAGACCTGGCATGAGTTACGCACCGTTTCTACCACACGGCGGTCCATTTGCTTATCGAGATACAAGTCGGACACTTCAGGTGCTTGACTGATGCTGCGCCTTTTGCCAGCCGCCAACACTGCTCCATATCGAGACCAACAGCGGTGCGACCTTCCGAGATGTCTTGGGCCTGCATCGCATTGCCGGCCTGCCCCGGTCCGACGACGACACCCGCTCGGAGTTCTAAGACGTCTCCGACTGATAATTTTTTGGGATTTTTATACCTTTTGTCGCTTTGTTTATGCGGCCACGATACCAATTTACCAATTGTTCCCTGGTCATGTCGTTGTTGGCAACATCCAGCAAAACATCGAAAGTTTCCTTATGATATGCATACCGTGCAGCCAAATCTGCTGCATCTGAATTAGGTTCATACAATGCTAAATCTTTTGGAGTCGCAATGGCTGATTTGATAACATTGATATCTCTAGTCCCATGACCGACACCAAATTCATCGATATTGCGGTCATGCAAATCAAAGATCGTTTTCTCGTCAGGCCATATCCAATTCGCCATTTTTATCGTAATCCGCTAACGCTTGAAGCAACACTTTGTCTCTTTTCATGATTTTATCGACAATTTTCATTTGTTCTTCATAAGAAGGAGAATGGCACTTAGTTTTGTTGTCTGACTTCAATTCACTTAGTCTCATGGGAAATCTCCTTAACTTCACAGTATCATGAAATCGATGAATTGTCAATTATTTATCAATCAATTCAGCATAGACCAGCTTGCGACAGTAAGCAAATTATTCCCTATTTTTCAAACGTTCGATCATGTCTTGCATACATTCGATGTGATGGAAGATTTGCGAGGTTGTTTTCGACGTTCGACGAATTCACTAATCGAAATGATACGTCCTTGCAGATGCACTCTTCCGGCAGCCCCACCCGCCATAGAGCCGCAATTTCAGAAAAAATCTCCTGGGTCGAATTCACTTTGAAATTCAACAACCGTACCCGAAGAGGCTTCGAGAATGAGCTCTGCGGCCCTCACGCCGCACTCCCGCCGAAAAGCATGACTTGTCGCAGGCACGACCGGCATCGCGAGTCGAAGGTCCAGACCATTGAATCCGGCGATCGCCAAATCGTCGGGAACCGCCCTGCCCGCCTCGAGACAATAGAGGACCGCACCGCAAGAGAGTACGTCACTTGAAAAATACAGGCATTCGATCTCGGGATGTTTAGTCACAACGTGTCTGGTCAACGATTTCCCGAGTCTCAACGATGAACTGCCAGAATAGAACTCTTCGGCCATGAGGGAGACTCCCTGACAACCGAGTTCCTCCTTGAATCCCGAGAGCCGTTTCGCCGCCCGGAAGTCATTCGGCATGCCGGTTCCGACGAATCCGATCTTTCGAATCCCCTTGGACAAAATTATTCGGGCCGTGTCTCGACCGACCTGTGTGTGTGAAATACCAACGTTCATGTCGACCGGGTCTCCGTCGACGTCCATGATCTCGACAATGGGTATGCCGGAATTCTTCATGTAATTTCGTGTGGCGTCCGTGTGTTCAAGTCCTGCGACGATCAATCCCGTTGGCCGCCAGGATAGCATCTCGCGTACAGCCTGTTCTTCCTCCGCCAGATCGTATCCGGAAACGCTGATCACGACATGCTTGTCAGCGATTGAAGCCGCCTCGGTGATTCCGGAGAGGACGTCTGAAAAGACCATGCTGCTGATTGAAGGTACGACGACGCCGACAAGGTCCACGTTCCTCGAAGAGAGCGAACTCGCAATGCGGTGAGGCACGTAGCCGAGCGAATCTGCTACGGACTGGACTCGGTGAATTGTCTCTGCGGATGCCTCACCCAGGCCACGAAGGACTCGTGAGGCCGTCATTTCACTCACGCCTGCTCGCTCCGCGACGTCCCTTAGGGTGGGTCTTATAATGGCCATCGAACTTCGCGTTCACACGTTATCGACGCCTTCAGTTCGGGCATGGACGTTCTTTCCGGAAGCTGCAGCCTTTGGCGCACCAGCGCAACTGCTACATGAGGTTGAGCAATCTCGCAAACGGAAGACCAGACATTTCATCTGGCCATCGTGGCAAAGACCGTGGTTGCGATTGCACGTGATCGGGTTCGTTGCCACCGAATCCGTCCATTTGAAGAAATTCATGTGAATATTCTTTTTTGCATTGTCGGAATATTCAATAATGAATATACTTCGTCCAAGCGGGAGGATTAGAAAGATGCCGCTCTATATTCGGGATGACTCGGTGGATGCATTGGCGAGAACGGTCATGAAGGCGACCGGCGCCCGGAACAAAACAGAGGCAGTTCGCGCAGCTCTGCAAGCGCGGCTTGAGTCCGTGCGGAAAAAACAGCCGCTCATTGAGCACATTCGGGAAATCCGATCCATGGCGGACGAAATCGGTCCGCCCGATCCGACGTTTGACATGAAGACGTTCTCGAATGACATGTGGGGCGACGGATGACGTTCATTGACGCATCAGCCATTGTTGCGATCCTGAACGGCGAACCCGGTCATGAGGAGATCGTTAAGCGCATAGGTGATCAGAAGAACGGTCGCCTCGTCTCACCGCTGGTCCGGTTCGAGGCCGTGGCTGCGATGGCTCGGTCACGTTCAGGACCGTCCCGTCCTTCTCCGAGGCAGTTCAAGTTGGCTGAGCAGGTCGTGGCGGCGTTTTGCGAGAGAATTGAGGCGAGGGACGTCGCGATTACGCCCGCAATCGGCCAACGTGCCATTCTGGCCGCGTGCGCATACGGAAAGGCTGTTGGTCACGAGGCCTCCCTGAATTTCGGGGACTGTTTCGCCTATGCGTGTGCATCGGCCTACGATGCCCGGCTCATATACAAAGGCGACGACTTTTCCAGAACGGACCTGGCCTGAAGAACGAGAATTCAGCAACCACTCTCGGGCAAACTCGATGCCGGGCCTGAAAACCGGCATCGAGTTGCGGCCCACCTCAAGTTTACTCGGAAAATTGGGAATTGTTGGATATCAGGCGACTGTAAGTGTCCGTCAACGATCAATCGAGTCGCGGAGTTTGTGGCTTCCATTGTTTTTTCGATGGAACCGGATTGTATCAGGATTCCATGACGATCAGGAAATCGGGGTCAGAAGCTTCCCGAAATGTCATGAACTTGAAAAAACAGATCGATACGAGTGCGAAAGTAGTCAATTAACAGATGGGGCGTTGGTGGTACGGCGGAGCAGCATCAACCATCAACCATCAATCATCAACGGTGAAACGACCTTTACCATTTCCTCCCGATTCCAGCATGAAACGCCTATTTCGTGACAAACCCTTGGTGAACGCCGGTTTGCACTTCTCACTGGTCGCCAATGCTGTCTTGTCGCCAGTGACTGGCTGCAAACGAGCTTGCAAGGCCGCAGGTATCACCTTAGGTGTTCAGGTTTATTGCCGCGGAAACGGGCGTATCGAGCAAGGGAGGCGGTCTTGCCAACACGACTAGCGATCAATGGGTTCGGGAGAATCGGAAGGGCTGCATTGCGTGCAGTCCTCGAGTACAGGCGAAGCGACATCGAAGTCGTTGCGATTAACGACATCGCATCGGCGGAGACCTGTGCCCACCTGCTCAAATATGACAGTGTTCACGGACGCCTGGAACATGATGTAACCTGTACGGACGAAGCAATCCAGATCGGGGATTTTGAAATAAGGGTAACGTCCGAGCGAGCCCCCGAACGCTTGCCGTGGGCGGACATTGACCTCGTTCTGGAGTGCACAGGCATCTTTACATCCGCAGACTCTGCCGCGCGCCATCTGGAAAACGGGGCGAAACGAGTCTTGCTTTCAGCGCCTGGAAAGGATGTAGCGAAGACAATCGTATTCGGTGTGAACCACGGCACGCTCGACGCTGCCGATCGGATCGTTTCGAACGCGTCCTGTACGACGAATTGTCTTGCACCGGTTGCCCAAGTTCTGAACGACGCGTTCGGAATCGAAACCGGGTACATGACCACCGTTCATGCCTACACCGGCGATCAAAGAGTGCTTGACGCCCCCCACTCGGATCTTCGCCGGGCCCGCGCGGCAGCGGTTTCAATGATTCCGACTTCGACGGGGGCTGCACGTGCGATTTCGCTTGTTCTGCCCGAACTCGCGGGACGGCTGGATGGTTCCGCGATCCGTGTACCGCTGCCCAATGTATCCGCGGTCGATCTGAAGTTTGTCCCGTCACGAACCGTTACGCCGGAAGAGATCAATTCCGCGATCATCGAAGCCGCGAATGGTCGCTTGAACGGTATTCTTGGAGTGACGGACCTGCCGCTTGTATCGATTGATTTCAATCACGACCCCAGGTCTTCGATCTTTGCATTGGATCAGACCACCGTGACGAACGGAGGACTCGGCCGGGTTCTGAGTTGGTATGACAACGAATGGGGATATGCGAACCGGCTTTTGGACACCGCGGCAGCCATGGCACGGGCGTGAAGGCCGCCGGGCGCGCACGTACACGTCTGCCGACGGAGGCCGGCATCTTCGGCGGCGTGTGACACATCCGCCGGTCCCAGGGTCAAGCGTTTATGCGTTCCGGACAACCGTGAGAACATCGAGTCCCTGCTGGGAAAAGAAGTATGGCAAGTCAATGAAAATCCAGTTCTCGGCAAGCCTGTCGCCCTCGCGCCGGTACAGGTCAACGATTCGCATATCGGCAGCAACGTTCGTTGCAGGCATGCCAAGAAATCCCCCGGTACACTTCATGGTCAGACTCGGGTAGCCGAAAAAGCCGCCGTACCTGCCTTCACCGATTCGACACTTGTGTTCGGTATGGCGAACATACTCCAGCCCGTCTTCGAATGGTTGGCAATGTCCGCGCCGATATCCTCCGAAGAACGCACTTGCACCTATGCCACCCGGGCCGAACCAGCACATGTCGGGGTGCCAGAACTGCTCCATGTGCCCCGTCGGTGAATGAACACGGTTCCCCCTCAAGTCGAAAATCATTGCCTCGATCAGATCGAGTGTCGCCTTCCCCTCCACGGGATCCTGCGGATCAAACAGGAGACCGTCCTGGGTTCTTGGCCCGGGCGTCAGGATCGACGTACCGGTTTGCAACGGAAAATACCTGGTTCCCGACTGTTCAACGAGATTGAGAATATCGACATAAACTGCGGATTCTGCAATCTTTTCCGACTCGATCCTGTGAAATTCGACATAGCGCAGGAAGGCGGTCTTGCGTGTCGCGGGAAGGCCTATCCAATCCTCGTCCCACAGGCCCATCAAATGACCCATTTCGACGACCCACGTCGACGACCCTCCATCGATCGAATTGAGGCCGGCCATGAAAATGTCAGGCCGCCTTTGAAACTGGCCGAAGGCGGATTTCAGAGGAGACCAGAAGACCCCGGCGACTGCCTCCTGCCCTGCCTGTTCATTGAATGGATACACTCCTCGCCACCGGTAGTCCGGCCCGGTCCATTGCTGAAGGACAGTCGCGGTGTCTTTTGGGTCCGCCGCGTCAATGGCCGCATTGGCGGCGAGGACAAGATTTTTTTCGAACCTGAAATCAGTCGCGGTCATCGCGGTTCCTGACGATCTGCATCATCAGGTCAAACTCATTGAACAGTTGCCACTCCTGCTGAATGAAGCCGTTCTCAACCTGCCATTGAGTAATACCCCAAATCTGACACGGCGCCCCCGTCGGTTTGCCATAGGCAGTCCCCCCGGAATGAATGCCTTCGGCGCTCCAGCGTGTCGAGATCAGCCAGCCGTCTTGGTCGTTTCCCATCCAGTAGACCTCGTCTACCGTCATGTCGAGATCCGGAAACGCGTATCTCAGTTCACTCACGTACGATCGGTAGGATTCGGTGCCGGTGAACATCCTGAGCGACGTTCCTTCAAAACCGAAGTCGTTCGCGTATGCATGTTCGACCTTCCCGATATCCCCTTTCCAGGTGGAGTCATGAACCTGACGTGCGAACATGTCCGGGTCAAAACCATCGACGGGTTCGGCCCGGGAAATCGGCGTTTCCGGACTGGTCGCCGATCTCAACTCGTTCCAGACACGGTCATCACGCGGCCAACCCTTGGGTGGATCGGATACGAGACGTTCCGCCTCTTTCCAGGGATCTAGGCCAATTTGAATCAGCATTGCAGAAGTGTTGTAGAGTACATGTTCCAGGAAAATGTCATTTCCCAGGGAGACACAGTTCGCAATCACGACGAAATCAACCGCTCGCCCTGTTGGCGGGCCATAACGGCTGGGTCCGGAATTCGTACCCGTGATCCGGGTCAGGTGAGACGTGTGAAATCCGACCTGGTCATCCCCTGCCCAGATGACTTCCTCCGCATCGAGAACGATGTCGGGAAACGCGGATGTCGTGTGATGGGTATCGTCGATGATCTTCTGGTTGCCGGACTGCAGGCCGTAGTCATCAAAAACAATTGAATCGGGCGCGTAACACTCGCCGATATATGCGACATTCCGATCGTCGGTTTCCCAAATCCGGTGCGTGATTCGCACGATGTAGTCGACGATGTTCCTGTATTCGGGATGGAACCCTGAGAGTTTCTGTTCCGGACCGTAGTCGGATGGAATCCTGACTGTCCGGCCATCGGTGTAGCGTGCCAATGAAATCTCGTAGGAACCCGGCATGTGCGATCGAGTCAGCGCCCGTGCGGGATGATGTGGTGGCCGGTTGCCGGGCCTGGTGTTTTTCGTATTCATTCAAGGCTTTCCGATGGTATGTTCAAGCGGGTCCTCTCCCAGCCTCTTCAGGAAATGCAACATGTCGATGAAGATCCAGTTTTCCGCGAGTTTCTGTCCTTGCCTCCTGTAGAGGTCGACGACTCTCATCTCGGCCGGCGTATCCATGGAAGGAAGCCCGAGGAATCCGCCGGTCGACTTCATCGTAAGGCCCGGGCGCCAGAAGTACGCTGCGTATTGCCCTTCCGCGATGATGCACTGGGCATCCATCGCGTCGATGAACTCAAGGTGTTCTTCAAACGGCCGTGTATGCCCGCGCTGATAACCTTCGAACCCCATGCAGGCACCGATTCCGGTTGGCCCAAACCAGTTCATGTCCGGGTGCCAGAATCGTTCCAGGTGAGAGGTTGGCGAACACATTCCCCCATCCACGAGATCATCAAGCATGGCCTTGGTCAGTTGGTGTGTCCGCTGACCATCCTCGACCGCTTGTCTTTCCGTAAGCACCCCGTCATGGGTTCGCGGCCCGGGCGACATCAACTGTGCCGCCGTCTGACTTGCGGCGTACGGGTTCGAACCGGCCTGATCCATGATCGACAGAACGTCCAGGAACTCGATCGTCTCGATAATTTCACTGTCGTAGACGCGAAACGCAGTCGCAAAGGGAAGGTGAACGACCTTTCTTGTGGGTGGAATGCCAAGCAGGGGGGAGTCGAACAGGCCAAGGATCTGACCCATGGCAACAACCCAGATTGAATTCCCGGGCTCGAAGTCATGGTACCCCGCAATCAGGATGTCCAACCGCCGCTGGAACCGTCCGATCGACGACTTAAGGGGAATCCAGACGGTGCTTGCCAGGTGCCGGGGACCGATCAGTGAATTGAACGGATGCACGCCACGGTAGGTGTGCCTTTCAGCATGACTTCGCTCAAATACAATGAGCGTCTCTTCACCCGCCTCCGCTTCGTCGAGTTGACGAAGGTGATCCAGAACGAAAGTCTTTACCCCGGAAAAAGGACTTGGCTCGGCGGTTGTCATGCCGCGGTCATCCTTTTACCGCCCCCGCTGTCAGACCGCTGACGAGTTGACGCTGGAAGAACAGAACCAGGAAAAACAGCGGAATGATTGCGCTGACGACAGCCGACACGGCAAACATCACGTTTCCCTGTTCGCGAACGGTTCCGAGAAAACTGGCGATCTTGGGTACCATTGTCTGGTTTTCCGAAGACAGGAGCATGGAAGTGATTGCAAAGTCGTTATAGGCCAGCAGGAAACTGAACAATCCGGTCGTGATGACGCCAGGCCACATCACCGGGATGATCACGTGCCGGAATGCCTGAAAGCGAGTACAGCCGTCGACCATCGCGCTTTCGTCCATGTCTTTGGGGATATTCAGGAAAAATGAATGCAGCATCCAAAGCGTGAACGGCTGGTTGATCGCAACCAGGACAATGATCGTGGTCGAAAGGTGCCCCCAGAGGTTCCACTGGAAAAACGGTAACAGGTATCCCGAAACCAGCGTGATGTGAGGCATCGCCCGAAATACCAGGGCCGCAATCAGTATCCAGAATGCGTAGCGGAATCCGGACCGCGCGAGCGCATAGCCGCCAAGCGTCCCGAAGGTCAGTGAGATGATGACCGTAAAGGAAACGACTATTGTCGTGTTGATGACATTGCGCCAGAATTCCTCCTGAATCCAGGCACCGAAATAGCCGCCACCGGTAAAGGCATCCCCTGTTTCCGCAATCGTCAGGATGCCGTAGATCGCGTTCCGCCAATCGGCCTTGGAAAAGAAATCGCCCTGGACCTTGAACGATCCCCAGACCGTCCAGACAAATGGCCCGACGGCAATCAGCAACCAGAGCACGATCATGCTCGTCGAGAACCATATCAGGAGGTCGGAGCGACGATGAGCACGGGTTGCCATGCCGAATCCCCTATGCCCGTTTCAGATTGAAGTCGCGCCAGGTTCGAACGAGCACCGGAGCGAGCAGAATACACACTCCGAGAATGGTCATGACCGACGTTGCGGCAGCAGAACCGAACAATTTGGCATCGCCGAACAAGTCATTGTAAATGATCCACGAAAGCGATGTCGCCTTGGCCGAAGCGGAGAACCCGACGATGGGTTCGAAAATCCTGAAACCGTCCATCAACTGCATCAGGATGATGAAGACGGCCAAGGGCATCATATATGGGACGACGACGTAGCGAACTCTCTGGAATCGTGACGCCCCATCGATTTGCGCCGCCTCGATCGTCTCTCTCGGAACGGTCTGGAGGCCTGCATAGAATACGATGAAACTGAATGGCGTGTTGTGCCAGATCCCGTAGACGATCAGCAAAATCCAGGTCAATGGAGCAGATGCCTTGAGTGACAGGTCGTCGTCATCAAAGATGACCTGAAGTGTTGCGCCGATGATTCCATCCGCGTCGACCATCCAGAAAAGGATCAGGGAACCGATAAGTGGGGTCACGATCATCGGGAGCAGCGACGCGAATATCGTGGGACCCTTCACGACCCTTGGCAGCGCGTTGACGCCAAGCGCAACAAGCAGGCCGAGAACGAGCACGGCCGGCGCCACGATAAAGGTGTAGGTCAACGTAAAAAACACTGCCTTGTAAAACGGCAGGTTGTAGACGCCGGCAACAAACTGTCCCCAGCTTTCCGACGACCTCCAGCTTTGCGCGACCTCGGAGAACGCCAGGTGATTGCGGTTCGTGTAGGTGAGCAGCCCATTGAAACGGCCAAGTGGTGCTTCTTCGAGCAGTTTTCGGGTAGCGTCCGTATCGACCGTCAACTCGGTCTCGCACTTGAACGGATTACAGTTCTCAGCCTCGATCATCACCTGTTCATGTTCGACAAAAAATGACTGGACCAGAACGGAAATGATGGGCAGCGCGATGAACAGGATCATCGCGGCCAGCGTTGGCAGCATGAACCATGTAAACGTTCGATGAGGCATGTCTGATTCGCTCCGTTGAGCGACCGCTCAGTCAGGTCTGAACCTGCGGATGCGCCCGGCTGTTTCCGGACGCATCCCCTGTCAGATCACAGGAATCCCTGCTCCTTGGCAGCTGCGACGTATGAAGCTTCGATGTCGATCAACGTCTGTTCTGCCGTTTCGTTGCCCTGGAGAAAGTCGGGCAATTCCGTGAAGAACGCCTGGTGCAACAGGCCCATGAACGGAATCATCGGGTATGGCTGGGTTCCTCCCGCTGCTGTCAGCGCGACACCTTGTGCCGCCTTGCCCGGAACATAGGCATCCATCAACCAGACTGCTGCGTCGTTGTTCGCCTTGACCATTTCGTCCGAAATTCCGTTGAGCATGGCAATAAAGGTTGCTTCCGCGTCTTCGTCCGAAATGTTCTTCGCGATGGTGAAGCCGTCCCACCACAGCGATGAAGCCGGGGTTGAGCCACCTGCCACTCTTGGCGCAGAAGCAAGAACCGTATTCTCGACAACCTCTGGCGTCGAGCCTTCGTCATCGAGAAGTTGTCCGCCTGTCGATCCCCAAAGCTGCGCAATTGCCAGATTTCCTGCTTCCCAGATCGGAGCGACGGTTGACGTATTGTACGTCAGGAAGTCGGGGTTCGTGTATTCGGTCAACGCCTTCAACATGTTGAGCGTGGCGACGCCAATCTCGTTGTTGACGGCTGGTTCGGCCGTTCCCGGTTTGAAGAACTCGCCCCCGTGACCGAGGTACATGTTCACGAACTCTTCCCCGAGATTCCAGTCAGCCTTGAAAAGTGCCGAGAACGGATATTCCATGATTCCTGCTTCACGGATGGCCTGGAGAGTCTCGAGCACTTCTTCATAGGTGGCGGGGATTGGTTTCCCGACCTGGTCAAGAATGTCCTTGCGCACGAACAAGTGCTGGGCATTGGCCATGAACGCGATTGCCATGATCTTGCCGTCAACGGTGATGAGTTGGCTTTTTTTCAAATGCTGGCCATGTTTCGCAACCAGGTCATCAAGCGGCCGGATCAGGTCATTGTTGATCAACGGGACAGACGATGAGTTGGCGACGATCACGGCAGTGTACTCGGCCGGGTCTGCGGTCAGCGCAGCGACCTGGATTTCACGGTGCTGCGCAGTGTGGTGCTTTGAGAATGTCACATTGTCTCCCGCACATTCTTCGGCGGTAGACACGACCGCATGAAGGGCCGGGAAGTCATTGGCGAGCACGCTGATATTTCCACTCGAGATTCCGCATCCCGCGGTTGCGGCCCCGCCTGCAACGACCGTCGCAGCCGCTGCGCCGAGCAGGGTTTTCAGATTCAACATGAATTGGTTCCTTTTCTTGAATTGAGTGAGGTACTTAAGGGTAATGTTTGGCCCGTTGATCGCAAGCAATGATTGCATGAACTCAACGCGATAAACATCATCCGGGTTAAAACTGGCCGACGCCGTGTACAAAGGAAAAGTTCCAAGGGAAACTCTACAGCCCGGTCAGCATCCTTTGGCGAGAAACGAGATCCACACCATTCTGATCCAGAAAATGAAGATGATCGATGAAGTTCCAGTTCTCAGCCAATAGTCCGTTTTCGCGCCGATACAAGTCAACAACGCGCATGGTCGTTTGTTTGTCGGCGGCAGGCGCCAGCCCGATGTAGCCACCTTTTGAGCGAACGACAAGACTGGGCCAACCGAAGAAGCCGCCGAAATTGCCTTCGCCACACTGCATCCTGTGGCCACAATGATACCCCCACTCCAATCCGTCCTCGAACGGAGCGGTATGCTGTTCGAGATACCTGGCCTGGGTATAGGGCGCGCCGATGCCGCCCGGCCCCCACCAAATCATGTCCTCGGTCCAGTCGAGTTGCAGGTCTTCCTTTGTCGTCTTGACATCGGCAGACACGAGACGGTCAATCATTCGAAGGATCAAGTCCAGTGTCGCCTTTCCTTCACCGGAAGACTGATCGGAGAAAAGCAAACCGTCATGAGTTCTCGGGCCCGGAGTTACCATTGTCGCGCCCGTCGATGGCGGCAGAGCTTCCGCCCGAGCCTGATGCATGAAATTGAGGGTATCGAGAAAGATCGTATTGTCGACGATCCTGTTTCCTTCGACCCGGTTGAACTCCGCGTACCTCAGCATCGTCGCTTGCCGCGTCGGACGAACTCCGAGAAATGGCTGATCGAAAAGGCCGAGCAAATGACCCATCGAAACCACCCACACCGTGCGTTCCTGATCGACCCTGTTGCGGCCGGCATAAAAAATGTCCTGGCGTCGCTGCAGGGGAGAAAAACACTCCTTGATCGGTTTCCAGAAAAGATCGGACGCCGCTTCCGCCCCGACAGCCTCGTTGAATGGATGGACGAAGTGAAACCTGCATTTCGAAGATGTGCGCCGTCCCAGCGCCTCCGACACATTCTCCGCCTCGGCACAGTCGACGTTGTCAAAGTGTTCAAGAACAACTGCTTTCGCCTGGGTAAGACCATTCACATCAACCGTCACTGCATCCCCCTGCCCGCGTTTCGATTCAATGGTTTGGTATCAAGAGTGACAGGTTCTGTCGACAAGAGGACTGCCAGGTTGTTCGGATGATCAGCCGCAGGATACGGGCCGGTCAGGATAGGTTGTCGTGCGGGACAAAGACAGGCCGGTGCCGGCCGAATACTTCTCTGACGACCGGGAAACAATCGCAGCCGTTCGAGTGGAACGGACTCACATGACGCAGTGGCAAATGGCAAGTTCCTCGATCGATCGGTGCTCAAGACCCTAACCGGGATGAATTATGGCCATGCCTTGCACCTGTTGCGTTGGGACGGTCGCTCGAAAGACGAAAGATCCGATTACATTGGGTCAACCATAGAACGCTCCGCCCCGCCGTCCGAGTATTCGGCTTCGCGTACACTGACATCTCGGAAAAGTCCCTTTGCCGTCTTGCGCAGAGGCCTGACTGTCCTCGTCCGAACAATCACGCGACGGCAACAGGCACGATCACTGGCACACCCATTTGACTGATGACTTCCCAAGTTGGCCACCAGGTTGCACCGGAAGAAACAGATCCCCCTCAACGGCTTGGTCTTGGATCGGCTGGATGGGGTCCCTGCCAAACGACATGAGATTCACGACACGGTCGTCAGTTGGTCTTTCCGTCATGTCGCCGATGCTTCCATACGGACTGAGCTGACATGAGCTACCTCCAGGAAATCGCTGACAGGAATACCTGGAGTCACGCCAAGGCGTTCGATCGGGATTTGCCGATGGGCCTAGACATTTTCCAGTGGTCCGGGCAATAATATTGGCCAATTGGGCTTGGAAAACGGGAGCGTGCACGGTGAGTGAAACACGAATTGAACCGTCGCCGGAAATTGTAGCGAAGGCACATGTTGATGCGGGTCGCTATGCTGAGATGTACGGGCATTCGGTCGCTGACCCGGTGTCTTTCTGGGGCGAACACGGCAAGAGGATCGACTGGATTCAGCCGTATTCCAGGGTCAAGGAAGTTTCCTACGGTTGGCCAGAGGTGTCGATCCGTTGGTACGACGACGGTATCCTCAATGTATGCGCGAACTGCGTCGATCGGCACCTCCCCGCGAGGTCGGACCAGACGGCCATTATCTGGGAAGGCGATACGCCGGGTACCGAGCGACACATCAGCTATCGCGAACTCCACGAGCAGGTCTGCCGTTTGGCAAACGTGTACAAGTCTCTCGGCGTCAAGAAAGGCGACCGGATCGTTCTCTACATGCCGATGATCCCAGAAGCGGCGTACGCAATGCTCGCCAGCGCCAGGATCGGGGCAGTCCACTCCGTTGTTTTCGGAGGATTTTCACCCGAAGCCCTTGCGAGCCGAATTCAGGACTGCGGTGCGTCGCTCGTCGTTACGGCCGACGAAGGACCGAGAGGCGGTCGAAACGTACCGCTCAAGGCCAATGTCGATGACGCGCTGAACATTTCGGGCGATGTTCCGGTGCTCGTTGTCAGCCGTACTTCCGGAGGACCTGGGAACACGGATGGACGCGACCACGACTATGCCGCGTCGATGAGCGCAGCCTCTGCCGCGTGCGACCCCGAACCCATGAACGCCGAAGATCCGTTGTTCATACTCTACACGTCGGGATCGACCGGCAAACCCAAGGGCGTGCTGCACAGTTCTGGCGGGTACCTGGTCTTTGCATCGATGACCCATCAGTACACGTTCGATTATCACGACGGCGACATCTTCTGGTGCACGGCTGATGTCGGCTGGATCACCGGGCACAGTTACATCGTTTACGGGCCGCTGGCGAACGGAGCAACGACTCTGATGTTCGAAGGGGTTCCAACCTACCCCGACGTCTCGAGATTCTGGCAGGTGTGCGAACGCCACAAGGTCAACCAGTTCTACACTGCGCCAACGGCGATTCGGGCACTCATGGCCCACGGTTCCGAACCGGTCGAAAGATGTGATCTTTCTTCTCTGAAGGTTTTGGGGACCGTCGGAGAACCGATCAATCCGGAAGCCTGGGACTGGTATAACGAGGTCGTCGGAAAAGGATCGCGGCCGATCGTCGACACCTGGTGGCAGACCGAGACTGGCGGGCACCTGTTGACCCCCCTTCCCGGCGCGACCACGACCAAACCCGGCTCCGCTACCAATCCTTTTTTCGGAATCAAACCCGCAATACTCGATCCGGTGACCGGTAAGGAAATCGAGACGAACGAGGCAGAAGGGGTACTCTGCATCAAGGACAGTTGGCCGGGCCAGATGCGAACCGTTTATGGTGACCATCGGCGTTTCATCGAGACCTATTTTTCGGACTACAAGGGGTACTACTTTACAGGTGATGGCGCGCGGCGGGACGCGGACGGTTATTATTGGATCACCGGGCGCGTCGATGATGTCCTGAACGTATCTGGCCATCGCATGGGAACCGCCGAAGTGGAAAGCGCACTTGTCGCACATGACAAGGTCGCAGAGGCGGCGGTGGTTGGCTATCCCCATCCGGTCAAGGGACAAGGGATCTATTGTTACGTGACCCTGATGACGGGCGAAACGCCGACTGATGAACTCAAAACGGAGTTGAGAAACTGGGTTCGCAAGGAAATTGGCCCGATCGCCTCTCCAGACCTCATCCAATGGGCCCCGGGATTGCCAAAGACCAGGTCCGGAAAGATCATGAGACGTATTCTCAGGAAAATCGCCGAGGACGATTACGGAGCGCTCGGCGATACGTCAACCCTGGCCGATCCGGCAGTAGTCGACGAACTGATCGAGAATCGAATGAACCGCGATCGAGGCGCGAACCGCTGACTAAGGGCCCGTCACGAAACAATCGAAACGATTTGCAGTCGTCAGGATTGCATCCGGGTTTGCCATCGTATTCAATTCACATGCGTCACTGCGTTGCCATCGCTTGTCCGAGGCTTCCGAAGAGCCGGGCCATGATGACGGGCGCAAGACTCTGCCGGACAGTCGATACGCAAGACCACGCCAGGAAGAACCGGAACGGAGCGGTCGGAGACGGTCGGATCAATGCCGGGTACGATCTCCGAACACCGCGTCGACGTCCTCTGCGGTGATCAGGGCATCGAGCCAGGCATCAAGCTGTTCGGGCGATGCGCCGCGGACCCGTTCAGCGTGCACCGGCGCCAGTTCTCCGAACTTCAGTCGCGCCTGACGCAGAAACGTCTCTGCCTTGCCCTCGGCGATCCCGGCGGCCTTGCCCTCGGCGATCCCGACGGCCTTGCCCTCGGCGATCCCGACGGCCTTGCCCTGTTCCATCCAGACCTGCGCGGCGGTACCCATCACGTCCTCCACCGTCTCCGGGTCCGCCCCCGTCCGCCGCAGCGCGGCCTCGATGCGCTCGGGCGGCAGGCTGACCTGCTCAATGATGTAAGCCAATATGTAGCGACCGAACTCCGTCTCCGCAACTCCGGCCTCCGCAACTCCGGCAACCAGAAGGTCGTCCTCATCCTCGGCGACATTCTCGCGGAACGCGCGGGCCAGCGCCAGCAGGGCCGCGCGCACATCGGCACTCCGCGATAGCTCCCGCGGCGTGATCTGCCCGAGATCGTGAACCACGTAGCGGCCGAAGGACTGCGCGAGGTGTTCCAGGCCCTCGGGAGCATTGATCATGTCCTGGATCGAACAGGGCACCGTCCACGGTTCCCGTCCGTGAAAAAATACCATCGCGATGACAGGTGGCAGGCCACCGTCCGGGATGGCGCCGTTGTTCAACTCCTTGCCCCAGATCCCGAGCACGTACCGGATGAGCTGGAGCGGCGTACGGTGATCGACGCTGCTTTTGTGCTCGAGCAACGTGTAGACAATCACCGCGCTGCCGTCCCCGAGGTGGAGGCGGAAAAGGGCGTCGGACTGAGAGTGCGCACGATTTTTGATGGCGGGTTGATCCCGGTTTTTGGTGGTTTTCGGTTGTTGAGTTGATGCGCCTGGGTTGAGTTGGGTGGTTCCGGGAACCGGTTCCGTCGATTTGCGTATGCGGGAACCGGGAACCGCCATCGCGGGCTGTGGTCGCGGACGGTCTGTTTACCGTTCTGTGTGGACTGTGATTCGTTGCCGGCGCAGCGGATTCTGCCGGGTGCCTGGACGGGGAAGTGTTCAGTTTTGCCCATCGGACAGCATGTCGTCGGTGAACAGTGCCGGTGTGGTGCGCCCGAGGCTGTAGCCGTCCCGGGAGCGGATCACGGTTCCGGCACCGCACAGCTGCCTGAGGGTGGTGCTGACGGTTTCGTTGCGCAATCTGGCGCGTTGGCGAAGCTGGCGCTGGGAGAGCGGTCGTGCCGCATCGTCGAGCAGTTTCACGATCCGGGTTCCGGGGTCGCCGTCGGGTTCGGCCTGCTGGCGGGCCGGGGTTTCCTTGAGGCGCAGGAAGGTGCCGTGCCCCTCGGTCGCGAGGTCGAGTTCGATGTCGTCCCGGGCGGGGGCGGCGCGGTGCTCGACACTCATGAAGATCTGCTGACGGCGACGGCGCAGGTAGGCCATGCTGTCGCACCATGCGAAGAGTTCGCCGGAGCCGCGCAGCGCCTGTCCTGCCCGTGCTGCGCCGCTCTTGCGGGCGTGGTGGACGACGAGGACGGCGGTTTCGAACCGGCGCTGGAGGCTGCGGAGGAAAGCGAGGTGATGGGAACATTCCCATCACCTCGCTTATGGGAACCAAATGTTTATGTGAATCTTGAATCCCAAGTGCCTGTCACGACGCACGTTTTCCACCGATTCGGTTCCCATAAAAATCCGGCTCAGACGTTCGACAGCATCGCCATCAGCGCGTCCTTCACGCCCGTGAACCGTCCCTTGCCAAGGCCCGGGGAATGCCACTCCGAGAGCATGTCCAGCTTTTCGGCAGGATCCGTACGAAGGTAAATCTCCGTGGTCTGGAGGCTCTGGTGCCCCAGCCACAGCGAGACCTTGCGGATGTCGCCGGTCGCCTCGAGAATCATCAAGGCGCTGGCATGTCGAATGGAATGGGGCGTTACCTTCCGGCGTGCGATCGACGGTTGCGTCTGCGCCGCCGTCGTGACGTGCAGCTCGAGCCGCTTGGCGAAGCCGCGCCGGGTCATCCCCCGTCCCATCGCATTCAGGAACAGGTGGCGGTCGGGAACTTCGGGACGGACAGACAGCCATGCACCGAGCGCACATCCCGTTTCCTTCCACAGCGGCAGGACGCGGGCCCTTCGTCCCTTGCCCATGACCCGGATCTCGTCGAGCTGCGGCATCCGGACATCGTCGAGGCCGAGGCCGACCAGTTCGGAGACCCGGAGCCCGGCGTTGTAGGCAAGACACAGCATCGCCCGGTCCCGGGTTCCGGTCCGTGTGGCGGTGTCCGGCGCCTTGAGCAGCGCATCCACTTCGTCCCGGTCGAGATAGTCGAGCGCGGGAACGTCGCCCTTCTTCTGCGGGATCGCATGCACCCGTGCCGCCAGTTCGAGATGGTCCGGGTACCGGTACTCGAGGAAACGGCCAAAACTCTTGATTGCGGCCAAACGGTAAGCGGGTAAACGGCGACGTCCGTTGAATTTTCCTGGTTTCGTGTTCTGTGCTGCAGTTGTGCCGGATCCTGCGACGTGCACATTCCCCGATTTTTTTTCCGCCGCGCCGTTCTTTTCGTTTGACACTATAGGGCGCCGGAGCTATTTCCGGCGCGGTAAAGCGAATCACTTCGGTGGCGGCAATGGCATCATGGTATGGATCCAAGGGGACGACAGGGCTCTGCCAGCCCCTCATCGCGATGTGTCCGCCGCATGACGTATTTTTGGAAACGCACTTGGGTGGGGGTGCCATCATGAAGCGCAAGCCGCCGGCGCTGCGCAACATCGGCATCGACCTCAACCGCCGGGCCATCGACACCTTCCGCTGCGCCTATCCGGTCGAGCTCCACCACGGTTGCGCCCACGCGTTCCTGTCCGATTTCGACTTCGACGGCCGCGAGCTGGTCTACAGCGACCCGCCCTACGTGCAGTCGGCGCGCAAGTCGCAGCGCCGCTATCGCTTCGACTACACGGACGCCGACCATGTCGCGCTTCTCGGCATCCTGAAGTCGCTGCCCTGTTCGGTGATGGTCTCCGGCTATCCGAGCCGGCTCTATGACGAGCACCTGGCCGACTGGCGTTCGCTGGAGATCCAGGTCAACAACCAGTCCTGCATCGTCACCGAGAAGCTGTGGTTCAACTTCGCGCCCGACCGGGTGCACTGGGCGGCCTTCGCCGGGCGGAACTTCACCCACCGCCAGGTCGTCAAGCGGAAGGCGGCGAGCTGGGGGCGGCGCTACGCGGCGATGCCCCGGTCCGAGCGGCTGGCGGTCCTGGCGGCGATCATGGCGGTGGAGGCGGAGGAATGAGCGGGATCGATCCGTCCGACCCGGATGCGGTCCGCCGGCGGCTTGACGGGCTCCATTCGGAGTTCGCGGGGCTGGGCTCGGGCGGTGGTCTTCTGCGGGGTGCCGCGGCCCTGTTCAGGGAATTGTTCGGGCTTGCCGGAACGCTGTCGGCGCTCGTCGGGTCGCTGCAGGACAGGCTGACCGAGGAAGTGGCGAAGAACAGTGCGCTGCGCGACCAGATCGCCCGCTACGAGCGTCAACAGTACGGCCGGCGCTCGGAAAAGCATCCCGACATCACGGGCGGATCCGATGACGGCGCCTCCGATGGGGCCGCATCGCCGGATGCCGGGAAGGATGAACCCGACGCCGAACAGAAAGCCAAGGGGAAACCGCGGGGTGGCGTGACGGGGCGCAAGAAGGATCGCGGCGATGCCGTCAACGACGCCGGGCTGCGCTTCGGTCCCGGAGCGACGGTGATTGACATCGATGTGATGCCGCCGGAGATCGAAGGGCTGGCGGCGGATGAGTTCGAGATCATCTCCGAGCGGGTGTGCTGCAAGCTGGCATCGGTGCCGATCCGCCACGTGGTGCTGCGTTACCATTACAAGAAGGCGAAGATCATGTCCTCCGGCGCCCTGGTCTGCGCCCCGGCCGTCGAGGGCGTGTTCAAGAATTCCT
Source organism: Paracoccaceae bacterium (assembly GCA_965242975.1). GTDB lineage: Bacteria > Pseudomonadota > Alphaproteobacteria > Rhodobacterales > Rhodobacteraceae > JAPPHA01. Next base: position 853,453 of record CBDETS010000007.1, read on the forward strand.
GCGTGGATGTCTCGTTCATCGCCGGAATGCTGGTCGACAAGTTCGCCTGGCATCTCCCCCTCTACCGCCAGCACCAGATGCTGGGCGAGAGCGGGATCACCGTCAACCGCAAGTCGTTGAGTGGCTGGGTCAACCGGGCGATCGCGCTGCTGGAGCCGGTGTTCGCGGCGCAGTGCCGCTCGGTTCTGGAAAGCTCCGTCATCGTCATGGACGAGACGCCCGTGCGGGTCGGGCGCGATCCCGGCAAGCCGGGCAAGATGAAACAATGCTACTACTGGCCGGTGCTCGGCGACCGGGACGAGGTGGTATTCCACTTCGCGCCCTCCCGTGCTCACCACCATGTGGAGCGGTTCCTCGGCGATTTCGAGGGCACGCTGGTCAGCGACGGCTACGGTGCCTATGCGGCGTACGCCGAAGCGCGGGGGGCGGCGGTGAAACAACAAAATTGCTGGTCGCATACGCGCCGCAATTTCGAGGAGCAGCTGGACAACCATCCGGTGTTGGCGGGGAAGGCGCTGGTGCTGATCGGGGGCATGTACGGGATCGAGAAGAAATTCCGATCCCGGCCGCCGCCCGAGCTCCTGGAGGCGCGGCGCACACACACCCGCCCGCTGGTCGACGCCTTCTGGCAATGGTGCGCGCGCACGCTCGGGGATCCGGCGCTGACGCCGAAGCACCCGATCCGCCGGGCGGTCAACTACGCCGTCGAACGCCAGCAGTCCCTCGAAGTGTTCCTCGACGACCCGCTGGTGCCGATCGACTCGAATGGTGTCGAGCGCGCACTGCGTCGCGTCAAGCTGGGACAGAAGAACTGGCTTTTCAGTTGGACAGAGGCGGGTGGGCACAACGTCGGGATCATCAACAGCCTCGTCGCCACCTGTTTCATGCTCGGAATCAGCCCCCGCGTGTATCTGACCGACGTTCTCCAGCGCATCGACACCCACCCGGCCGACCGGATCCACGAACTGACGCCGCGCCTGTGGAAGGAACTCTTCGCCGACACCCCGATGACCGGCAGCATCGATTTGACCGTCGTCCGGGCTCACCCGGACGCCAGCCGGGGACCGCCGTAACGCTTGCGCCGGCGCCGGACGGTGACGTCGATGCCGTCGATCAGCGCCATCAGTTCGGTCGAGGACAATGCAAGCGCCGCCCGCCCGGAAGCCGGCGGCGGGGCGAACAGGCCCTGTTCCAGGCGCTTGGACCAGATGAAGAAGCCGCCCTGCTCGAAGCCGAGGATCTTGACGATCGTCCGGCGCCGATTGACGAACACGTACCAACGCCCGTCGGCCGGATTGCATCCGAGATGACCCGCCACCAGGGCGCACAGCCCATCGAAACTGCGCCGCATGTCCGCCGGGTCCGTCGACAGCCAGATGCCGCCACGCGGCCAGCCGCCAAGCATCACGAACGCCGAACACGCAGGACGACCCCGTCGCCCAGTTCAAGCTCGACGTCCCAGCCGGACATGACCGGCGGCGCCAGCTCGACGAAGGAACCCTTCCCGCCCGTGGCGCCGAGACGGTGCCGCCAGTTCCCGAAGGTCTTCACCGACAGACCCCGGGACTCGCAAAACTCCCGACGCGACAGCCCCGAACGCTCGAAGTCCTCCATGATGGCGGTCCACTCCGTCGCGCTGCGCACCACACGTGCAGGACGGGAACCAGCCGAACCGTTCAAATCACTGGACATGACAAAACCTCCGATCATTGTTGAATGACCGGAATTATCCCGATGCTCCCCCCGCACAGGCAACCGATTTATCGGACGTCGCCGTTTACCCGCTTACGCCAAACGGGTGTTGCGGGTGTGAACCCCGTTTCCACGCTCGTTTTCGAGATGGTCGAGGAAGGCGAGAATGGTGTCGACCTCGAGATGGCCGACCTCGAGCGCGCAGGGACGGACGCCGTGCCTGTCCGCGGCGAAGACCGCGAGCAGCCTGAAGCTCGTGGTGTAGCTCTCGATGGTGTGCCGGCTGGCTCCCCGGTCACGGGGGAGATACTCCTGCAGGAAGGTGGATAGCGGGGGTGCGAGTTTGGTCATGTCTTTTCCTTTCCTGTCATGTGCAGTTTCTCGGTCGCCTCCGACACCTGGCGCATGAGGACGGGTGTCGCCTCCAGGTACCAGTACGTGTCCACAGGTCGCGCGTGTCCCAGGGTGGTCGAGAGCGCGAGCATGTGTCGGCCGACATCCTTCCGGCTGGAAGAGATGCAGCCTTCCAGTGCGCGAACGGCGAATCCGTGCCTCAGGTCGTGAAGCCTGGGGCCGGGTTCCCCGGCTTTGCCGCGAACCCCTGCCTTGCGAGCGAGCAGGATGAAGGTCTCGGTCAGATAATCCGGGCGCACCGGCCGGCCGGATGCGAGCACGAACAGGTGTTCGCAGGGTCCGCCCTGCCGTTTCCGCGCCACGAGGTAGTCGTCGAGGGCGCGGCGGGTGCTCTCGTGCAGGGGGACAAGGCGGTCACGGCGGTTCTTGGTATTCCTGACCAGGAGCCCGTCCGGTCCGAGGTCGCCCAGCAGCAGGCCGGTTGCTTCCGAGCGTCTCAGCCCGGTGCATGCGATGAGACCGATGATGGTGTGGAAGGTCCGCGGGGTGAGCGACCCTGCCGGCGGCAGGGACAGCGCTTCCGTCATGATCAACCGGATCTCCTCCGGTGACGGAATGCACGGCGGTGGGCGGTACCGTCTCCGCTTGCCGAGAGCGTCCCGGTGGGGCACCTCGTGACGGTCATCCCCGACATGGAGGAAGACGGCCAACCCGCGGACGATGCGCAGTCGTCTTTGTGCCTCGCCGACCGATATCGCCGTACGGGCCCAGTCCAGGACACTGTTTATACGCACGAATTCGTCGCCCCCGGCGTCGGCATGTTCTGCGTAACGCATCAGGACCCGCTCTTCTTCCCTGAACGACAGGCCCAGTGCTTTCCTGCTTGCGACGTAATCCTTCACGTGATCCGTCATGGTCATCGGTCGTCTCCCTCGAAGGGCCAGGGCTGCACCAGTTCACGGAGCATCCGGACATCGACGCGGGCATAGATCGCAGTGACGTCGGGAGAGCTGTGCCTGAGCAGGGTGCCGATGGCTTCCAGGGGGGCGCCGTCGCGCAGGAGATTGGTCGCCGCCGAGCGCCTGAACAGGTGTGACGCTGTCGGGCCGACGCCCCGGATACCGGCCCGCTCGACCGCACGGCATACGATGGAAGTGCTGATGCTGTTATTCGCCAAGGGCCGGTGCGGCGCCATGCAGCGGAGAAACACCTTCTTCTCGTCGCTGCGTGGCCGGGCCTCCAGGATGTAATCCCGCAGCGCGTCGCCCACATCCTGCGGCAGCGGCAGTTCCGTCTCCCGCCGCGACTTGCCTTTGACCCGGATGACGGCCCTGTCCCAGTCGATATCGTCGAGATTCAACCCGGCGACGTCGCCGGCCCGCAACGCAAGCCGGGCGAGCAGCAGCAGGGCTGCCCAGGGCTATCGCGTTTGGATTTATCCGGGTTCGACGTCCTTTGCGAGGCTTGATGCGAAGCTGACGAGTTTCAGAAGGAAATCGTTGTCCCAGCCGGCCCTCTTCAGCTTGCCGCGCATCGATTGCTTCCTGGCTGTTGGCGTGATCCGCGCCAGGTTCAGCGCCAGCTTCCGCATCAGCGCCAGGTTCTCGGGACCGTTATCCTTCCGGTTGCGCAGGCTGTCCTCTCCCATGGTCACGTCCAGGACCCAGTGGAGGGAGTTTTCCACGGCCCAATGCGCCCGCACCGTCTTGAGGAACCGCTCCGGATCGAGCCTTTCGCTGAGAAGGAAGAAGCGGGTCTCGGTGCTCCGTTCCCCCTTGATCTCCCGTGTGGAGGTGACCTTCCCGACGGCCTGCAGGCCGGGCCAGTGATGCAGGTCCACCAACGTGTCGACGTCATGGCAGACGGTGGCCTCGCGGATCTCGATGCGCCCGTGACCCGTGTCCACGTCATTGAAACGAATCATCTTTTCTGCGTTCTCCGGGTCCGCCAAGTGGAGCCGGACATCGTCGTGAAGCGTCTCCTGGTTGCCCTTGAGCGCCAGGACGTAGGCGCCGCCCTTGGCCGTGATCGTCTCCGCGGTCGCCCGCTGCGTGTGCATGGCGTCGACGGTTACCGTGCTGCCTTCGATGTCGAGAAGCTCCAGAAGCGCCGGCATCGCCGTGATCTCGTTGGACTTGCCGTCAACCTTGACCTGTCCGAGCGTCAGGCGCGCACCGGTGGCGAAGGCGTTGACCACGTGCAGCGGCGTGCGCTTTGCTGCGTCCTCGAAGGAGCGCCGCAGCGTCTTGCCGTCGATCGCGATCACGTCCGGACCGTGTTGCTCGGCCCAGTCCGCAGCAAGGCGCAGGAGCGCCCTGCCCAGGCAGTCGGGGTCGAGAATCCTGAACAGCGCCGAGAAGGCGTCGTGGCTCGGGATGCCGTGTTCGAGCGTCATGAAGCGGCGCAGGAATTGTTCTTTCGAGCGCCCGAAAAGTTCCATGTCGGTGCATGTTTGGCCACCGCAAATCACGCACAGAAGCGCGATCATCAGCATTTCATGGAGATCGTGACGGGTCGCGTTGCTGGTCCGGGGGTCTTCCACCCCGTCGAATATTCGTGCGAAGTCCTGCATTGTCCTGCCTCATCCCTGCCTCAGGTTGTTGTTTTTCAACAGGGAATCATGCAATCACTCAGAAACCAAGAGAAAATATTTTCAAACGCGATTGCCCTGAGGGCTGCCCGGTCGCGCACCCCCATCGGCGTCGTCACGTCGCAGGTCGCGATCATGCGTTCGATATCGTCCTGCCCGACATGCCGGGGCAGGCTTTCGCCCCGGAGTCTCGGGACCGTCGGAACCGCGTGGACGAGTTCCGGCCGGCAGAGGCCGTTCGACCCGAGAAAGCGCAGGTACATCCGAAGCGCGCTCGCCTGGTCGCCGACCTGCCCGCGAGACGCGGTTTCGAGACGGTCCAGGATCGTGTTCCGGACACGGGCGGCGTCATACGCCCCCGGGTCGTCGCCGAGAGCCGGAAGCAGCGCGCGCATGTGCCTTTCGTATTGTTCGATGGTCGTGTCCCTGAGGCCGCGATGCTGCCGAAGCCAGTGGAGGAACGCATCGAGATGTTCACCGTGTTCCGCATGGCGTTGCGGGACCACCGGCGCCGGGATAACGTTCCTGTCCACCAGGAACGCGGCAAAGAGCCGGAGCGTTGATCCGGAGGTTCTGGAACCGGCAAACCCTGTGGGCCTGTCGAGGAACCCCGGATGAACACAGGTGCAGTCGTGGGCAAGAAAGCGACGCTGAACGCGTTCGTCGGCTTCCGCCAGGGGAATGTCCGACAGGTAGAGCCAGACGATGAAGTGGCGGCACAGGGTCCCGCTCGATCTGATCGTCGAGCTTGCGTATCCCTGCTCTTCCAGGGAGTCCCGGAACCGTGTCGCAAGATGTCCGCCGGCCTCGATCTCCGGGGGCACCTCTGCCCGCCCGGTCTCGAGCAGGTACCGGAGGAACCTGAGCGCAAATCGCCTGCAGTGCTGCCCGGGCTTCCTGCCGTTCCGATGCCGTCCCGGACAGTGGCATTCATGGCGCATGAAACGATCAAGAAGGTGGACGTCGAGCTTGTCGAGACCCGCCCCGTTGAGCGCCAGCCAGACCGCGACGTGCCTGGCCGTACTGATCAATAAGCTGGTCTTCCTGTCTGAAAGACCAAGGCCTTCCAGGTGCTCCGCATAGCACCGGACAACACGGGTATCCCGTTCCGGAACCACATCGAGCAGTGGAAGACCGAATTGTTTCGAAGGCACGATCTCTCTCCTGTCAGTGTCGAAATCGACAGGAGTAGAGCAGATTTTTATGTGAACCCAATCAGCGGATAAGGCGTGTCATGACAGGCACTTGGGATTCAAGATTCACATAAACATTTGGTTCCCATAAGCGAGGATGGGCGCGATCTCGCCGACCGCATTCTCGTCGACGCCATGCAGCCGGACCAGTGGGTCGAGGATCAGGATGCGGGGCCGGGCCTGGTCGACGGTGGCGGCGAGCTTCGCCTGGTCCGCCTTGCGGTCGAGGCGCAGGACCGGGGTATCGATGACGGCGATGTCGAGATCATCGAAGTGGACATCGGCGGCGGCGGCGATCCCCTGGAGGCGCTGGCGGACGACATGGCCGGCGTCCTCGGCGGCATAGAGCAGCACCGGGCCGGGGCATTCGACCGGGAAGCGCCGCAGGCAGGGAGCGGCACTGGCGACGGCGACGGCGATGTCGAGGGCGAGGAAGGTCTTGCCGCATTTGGGTTCTCCCCCGAGGATGCCGACGGCCTGTTCGCCCCACAGGGTGTCGACCAGCCAGTCCTGCTGGCGCGGGCGGTCCTCGAGTTCGCGCGGCCTGCGTGTGGGGAATGCGGTCATCGGCGTGTCCTCCTGCCCGGCAGGGCGGTTCCGAAGACCTCGAAGAAGAGGCTTTCGTCGAGTTGCGTGCGCTCGCTTTCGGCGGCGGCGGCGAGCAGGCTGTCGGCCATGATGGCGAGGCTCCTCGGGTTGCCGCCGGCATGGGTGGTGAGGGCCGTCTTCAGTTCGGCGGTCATCAGCGCCGGATTGCCGGCTGCCCTGAGCAGGTGGTCGAGCAGTTTCGCCAGCCCGTCGGGGTCGGCGGCGTCCAGTGTCAGGCGATGGCGGATGCGCGAGGCCAGCGGCGCGAGTTCCTGGGTCCTGAACTTGTCGAGCAGTCGGCTGTCGCCGGCGAGGACGACGGAGAGAATGGTGCGGGAGTCGAACTCGGTGGAGGCGAGGAGGCGGATCTCCGTCAGCACGGAAGTCTGCAGTTCCTGGGCCTCGTCGATGAGCAGCAGCGGCCGCATGCGGGTGTCGTGGAGATGGGAGCGCCACCGGTCGCGCAGCAGCTTGAAGCCGTTCCAGCGATTGTTGTGGACCAGTGCGATGCCGAACAGTTCGCCCATTTCGCGGTAGAAGTCGGCGAGCCGCGAGGACGGGTGGGAGAGCGCCGCGATGCGCAGTCCCTCGATCGTGTCGAGACGCAGGGCGAGCTGGCGCAGGACGGCGCTCTTGCCGGTCCCGGGATCGCCGACGACGAGGGCGAAGCCGCCCTGGCCCAGGAGATGGTTCTCGACCCTGAGGCAGAAGCTCTCGACGGCGGGAGTGGTGAACAGCTCCCCGGCCGGCAGGTCGGGGGCAAACGGGTTCCATTTGAGGCCATACAGGCTCAGTGTCTCACGGTTCATGACGAATGATCCTCCTCGTCGCCGGCGTTGTCGGTCTTGTCGGAATCGCCCCGGAAGGGCATCCAGGCCGGCGGCAGGCCGGTTGCCGCCTGTTTGTTCAGGATCTTCCTGAGAAGCGGCGGCACCTCCGCCTTTCCGGTGCCGGGTTCGGCATCGGCGGCGTCGCCGGGTCCGACCGGCCTGCGCGCGGCATTGGCATGCGCGCGCTTGTCGAGCGGATGGAGCAGGCACAGGCAGTCGTCGTTCTCGGTGACCAGTTCTGCGACCGTCAGGTCCCAGCGGGCATAGCGCACCCGGGCTTCGAGCAGGTGGCGCCAGGGTTTCGGCACCTGGAAACGGACGCTGTCGAGCGACAGGGTTCCGTCGGAGCGCCGGATGGTCCGCGTGACCGCAATCCGGAACGCCGACCTGAGCGCGGCACTGTCCGGACAGTCCCGCGCGGCATTGTCGCTCTGCTTCAGGCGCTCAAGAGGCGTGACCCCGAGCTCGCGATGGACCCGGCAATGGTAGTCATGCTCGAGCCAGGCGATGGTCGCGTCGTTCAGCATCTGCAGGGTGAGCGGTTCCCCGATCCCTTCGAGCATGGCCATCAGACGGCCTTCGACCGAACCCCACAGGACCTCCATCTTGCCGTTCTGATGAGGTGAGTAAGCGAGTGTCCGGACATGCTGGATGCCCAGTCTGAACAGGCCGGCCTCGACCTCGCCGGCGATCATCGGTGAACCGTTGTCCGACATCAGGGCCCTGGGCAGCCCGCGCTTCATGAACGCCTGGCTGAGCCCGTGGGTGAAGGTCTCGGTCGTCTCCTCCAGGTACCACTGCAAGTGGCAGCCGAGACGGGAATGATCGTCGAGGACCCCGAACAGGAAGGGCGTCCGCCACTCGCCGCCCGGCGTCAGCACCCGGACAGATGCGTGGTGATAATCGCAGTGCCATAGGGCATGCGAGCGCGAGACCTCGTAGCTCAGAACCTCGCGCGCTTCGGCCGGCACCTGCTTTTGGTCAGTGCCGCGGCGGCGGCGGCGGCGGACCAGCCCACGGCGCCGCATCGCACGTCTCAGCGTCGAATAGGACGGCATCGGCCCGAGCCATGGCTCGTCTTCCACGCGCGCCTCGAGGTTGCCGTAATGCAGTTGCACGCTCCACGACGGGTGGGCCCTGTACTGCTCCCGCAGGACGTCGAGCAGGGCCGGAGACAGCGCCCGCTCGCGGCCGGCATCGCTGCGCCGTTGCCGCCGGAGCGCACCCACCGGATCCCGGTCCTGTGCCCGGGCCTGGTAGTACCAGCGTTCGATGGTGGATACCGAGAAGCGGACCTCGCCGCCGCCGGGACGCTGCCAGACCTGGCTCGCCAACCTCTCGAGTTCGCCCCGCAGCCGGCCCTTCGGCGGCGGCGCCGCCAGCAGCGGTCCGACCACCGCAAAGCGCAAGCGTGCCCAGCCGTCGGGGTCGCCGGGTTCGTCTCTCTTGCCCATGACGCTGTCCTCCCTGTGTCGGTCCGTGGGAGGTCAGTGCTATTCGGCCCCGGATTATCGTGACAGTTCCATCCTCTGCGGATGCGCCCTCAGCCACCACCGAGACTGAAGGATCCGGTCCACGGACGCAGCCAGACAAGGCTCCGCAACAGCCGCGAACGCCGCGAACGCCCCCGTATCGTCCGCATCAGCCAGACCAGAGGCGCCTCCCCGGGCGGCGGTGCCAGTTCGCCCCGCTTCAGACGCCACGCCCGTGTTTCCGGGAATATCGCGCACCACCACCGACGCCAGCGCCGCAGCGTCGTCACCGGAATGCCCAGGCGCTCGGAGACGGTCGTCAGCCGGAACCCGCCGCGCTGAACCAGGAAGCTCGCCGCAAGGAACACCGGAGCCACCCGGAACCGCCGGCCGAAAAAGCGAACCGACGACGGCGTCTCGCGGCGGCGGCAGGCCCGGCAACAGAAACTGAAACGCCGGATGCCCTCACGCAGGGATGCCGCAAGACCGTGCGGCTTGCGGGGATAGGACGCGCTGTCCAGGCAGCTCCCGCAACGCGGGCAACCTTCCGCGCGGACGCGCTCGGCTTCCGCCGCGTCAATCCACGTCAGGAAGGCCCAGATACGGGCGCAGGAAAGGATGGAACCGGGAAAGAAATCGTGTAACATTGGCCTCGTCTCAGATGATTTGAGCGTCACCGAGACAAAGCCCCTCAATCGACTTCTTGCAAGGAAATTGAGGGGCACCAAACCCCGAACATCAAATAATCCGGGCAAAAACGCCCGAAAACCCATCAGATTTTCTGAATACGTTCACGGACTGCGTCGTGCCGCCCTCGCCGTCGATCATCGTACCCTCGACATGCACCGGAGGGCGCTCCGGATCGAGGCGGGCGACCACCTCCGAAGGAAGATATTCGCCGAGCAGCTGACCGGCGCGGCCGGGATCGGAGACGAGCAGGCGGAAGAGGGCGTCGTGCCGGGCGCGTGGCAAGGCCATGTCTGGTACCCATCATCGCTGAGACCGGTCCTGACCCTGGCCACGACCGAGGTCACGGTCTTTACCCCGATCCCGGCCAATGTGCCACAACCCTTTCCGGTAGACCGCCATGTCTGCACTGATACGGCAAACGAAACGCGGGCAAGCGGACGCCGCACGAGGACGGGACAGAGACTCTCGAAACTCGGACACACGGATCGATTGTTTCGTGACAACCCCTAAGAGTTTGAATCAAAATGCCATATGTTGTGTTCAGTTTCATGGATTGTCGGCCAAAAACACAAGATATTGTGCAAAGGGTGGACTTTTAGGTCAAGCTCTAAGGCACGGCGCATCGAACGCGTACGGTGAGCTTGGTCGAATTCAGGTACGTGACAACAGGATCGGTCTGTTGCCGGTCATGATGATGGCAGAGACCGTCAGGCCGTTCCGGGCCGTGAAGCGTGCGACGGGGCGGCGGACCCTTGCGACGGGTCTTCAGTTGCCGAGAAGGTCATGGCTAATCTCAAGAGCCTCAACCAGTCGGTCAACTTCATCCTTCGTGTTGTATAGACCGAACGAGGCCCGGCAGGTGGCGGTCAAACCCAGCCGTTCCATCAATGGTTGAGCGCAGTGGTGCCCAGCTCGGACCGCGATCCCCTTCTGGTCAACGATTGTCGAAATGTCATGCGGGTGACCCGCTCCCTCAACGGTGAATGAAAAGATCGCTCCACGGTTTGCTGCCCGTCCTTGTACATCGAGCCAGTTGAGACCCTCCATCTGCTCCAGGACATAGTCCCGGATGGTTGCTTCGTGAGACGCGATGTTCTCCATCCCGAGTAGCTCCAGATATTCCAGGGCCGCTCCAAGGCCGATCATCGAGACAATCGGAGGAGTTCCCGCCTCGAACTTGTGTGGAGGTACGTTGTAGGTGATTCCGTCACGTCTGACTTCCCGGATCATGTCCCCGCCGCCCATGAACGGCCACATTTCGTCCAACCTGTCTTCCCGAACGTAGAGCGCTCCAGAGGCCGAAGGGCCGTACAGCTTGTGCCCGGTAATCGCATAAAAATCACATCCGATTTCGGTGACATCGACCGGCGCATGAACGGCAGCCTGGGACCCGTCTACCAACACCGGGACGCCCAGGTCGCGGGCTCCCGCAGAGATCGCTTCTACATCCACCACGGTGCCCAGGACATTCGACATGTGCGTAACGGCAATGAGCCTGGTCCTTGGGGTAACGGCCTCCAGTACGGATTCCGGCAAGAGTTCACCGTCATCGCTGATGTCGACCCATTTCAACACAATGCCGTTACGCTCGCGGAGAAAGTGCCACGGAACGATATTGGCGTGGTGCTCCATGACGCTGAGGATGACTTCGTCCCCGGGTTTCATGATGCGGGCCGCCCACGCATAGGAAACGAGGTTTATTCCCTCAGTCGTTCCGCTCGTGAACAGGATTTCGTGGGCGTGTCGCGCACCGAGAAATCTCTGAACGACCGAGCGAACGCCTTCGTAGTTCTCCGTGGCCAGGTTGGACAAGTGATGCAGGCCGCGATGAACATTTGCGTACTCGCTGGAATACGACCTGATTACGGCTTCAATGACTGACTTGGGCTTTTGAGCCGACGCACCGTTGTCAAGATATACGAGCGGATTGCCGTTCACTTTCCGTTCAAGGATCGGAAAGTCCCTTCGAATCGTATCGACGTCATACATTCAGCCACCGACCCCGGGTTGAATGCCAAGCATCGGCAGAAACGCAACAAGCGTTATTGCTATCAGGAAGAGCGTCAGGATAATTCCCATGATGACCGCCAGACCGCTGCGAAATCCGTGGACTTCCCTGATGAAGCCGATGACCAGGTAAAACGCGATGCCCAGACCTCCGAACGTCACCAGCGATGTGATCGGAGGGAAAACCAGTACCGAAACGAGTTGAGCCAGCTGGACAATCAGGAGCATGGCTTGCAGCCAGATAATTGCTCCCAGGCACTCCTGAAAACTCCCGGTCCCGCCGAATACCCGTCCCACGCAAAAGACAATTCCGGCCACAATGAACATGGTCGCAATCTGGATCATCGTCAGGTTGATCGGCGACGCAATCAACAGTTCCGTCGCGCCGTCCTGCATTGCCGGGGCAAGCCGAACCGTGAGCGTTGTTGCCAGCGTTCCGAGAATCGCGATCAGGAGCAGGCACTCCAGCCGCACGATCGGGGACGTGTTCAGGAACCTGAGCGCGATACGGACACCTTCGCCCGGCTTCATGATGGTCAGGTACGCGAGATCCAACGTGTCCTTCAACATGTGGCGTACCTGTTCATCCGCCCGGTTCCCCTATCGGTGTCCGCCCGAAACACGGATCTCTGCCGGAATCGGACCCGGTACGGAGCCTGGGCGCTTCGTTTTGTGTCCCAAACGTTCATGCAGGCCTCCCACTGCTGAACTCAACGCGAATCAAGCACTGGATCCAGTAAGAGAAAAACAGAATCGCAATCAGGATCAGCAACGTGCCCGAAATCCAGGGATGGGCCGCCACACCAACGATTCCAGCGAACAGAACAAGAGGCGACATGGCCAGGACGGTCCAAAAGAGAGCAAGGCGTGCGCTACGCCAGTTCCCCCGGCCACCAAACGCACGCGCCAGGATGTGTGACACGGCCGCGATTGAATACAGGAGCAGTGGTGCCATCAGTAGTGAAACGGCAAAGTGAAAGGAAACAACTGCATACACCGGAGGTGAACCGGAGGGCATTGAATCGTGATACAACGACGGAATCCTGGCGACAAATGCCAGGAAACACGCGAGCATACCGTAAAACAGAATTCGGTCATCGCCGACATTCTTGGCCAGTTGGCGCTCGAAACTCAAACGAGGGTATCGATACGTCGTCAGGATTTCCGATGTCAGAGAACTCATGACCGATGTCGTGCGATCCACTCCGCCAGCCGACTTCGAATGTCTTCGGCGATGTCCCGGTCGGAAATCTCTTCGATCGCTTCTTCCAGAAATGCCAGTACCAGAATTCTCTCTGCTTCCGCGCGTGAAACCCCTCTGGACATGAGATAAAACAGCGCTTCCTCGTCGATGGCTCCGCTGGTCGAGCCGTGTGAACACGCGACATCGTCGGCGTAGATCTCAAGTTCCGGTTTTGCCAGGAACTGGCTGGTTTCATCGAGCAGAAGGCACTTGCTTATCTGGTATCCGTCCGTTTTCTGGGCTCCGGGTTTCACCAGGATTTTCCCCTGGAAAATGCCCTTGGCGCCCTCTCCGAGGACTTTCTTGAACACCTGTCGGCTTTCGCACCGTTCCGCGTCATGGACCACGAAGACGGAGTCATCGTGAAGAAACGCCCCATCGCCGACACAGACCCCGGCAATCGTAGCCCGAGAATCATCTCCGCCCAGTTCGACAAACGTCTCATTTCGGGTATGCGAGCCATTTGCGGTCATCGTGAAACTCCTGAACGAAGATTCCTCCGCCAGACGCGCGAACATGTGGGTAATCGCGCAGCGCTCATGGTCGCGTCCTTGCACCCTGACGTGATCGAACGAAGCGTTAGCCTCGAGTTCCACTTCAAGGACCGTGTTCAGACGGGCGGCACCCGGTCCGTTCTCGAGCAGTGTCAAGGAACCGCCCTTGCGAACGAGAACAACGGAATGCACGATTGCGTCGGATTGGTCGTTTTCCCGGAGATAGCTCAGGCAAATGGGCTTACTGACCTGTCCGGTGACGAGAATCGCAAATCCGTTGGAAGCACGGGCGGAATTCAGGGCTGCGAACGGTCGTTGAACCGGAGCCTGTCCCTTGGATTCAAGCTTGCCGAACACTGACTGTGCCCAAAAAATGTCGAGCGCCATGGCGTCTGCGATCGGAACGACGTCCGCGTGTTCCAGCGCCTCCCGGTCCGAGCGGTCCGGTCTGAATACGCCATCCGAGAACACGAGGTTCAGGCAGTCCGCATCACGAAACGCGGGTTGAACCGAGTCCGAAAGAACGGGAGCCGGCCTGCTTTTCGCACTGGAAAACCCGTTCGGGCCTGCAAAACGCCAGTATTCGTCCTTTCGCGCTGGCAGTCCCAGGTTCCGGAACCGTGCCTCCGCGGCCGCCTGCGCCTGTTTTCCCCAGCCAACGCCGGCGGGGGAGGCGTAGCTCCGGAGCACGTCTTCAACCGTAGAATCTTTTTGTTGCACGGCAACCATTTAAGCGACTTTCTTCAACAGGTCCGAATAACCGTTTTCTTCCACCCTGATCGCCAGTTCCGGACCTCCGGATTCGATAATGCGGCCATCCGCCATGATATGGACGACGTCGGGTTTGATGTAGTTGAGCAAACGCTGATAATGCGTGATCACCAATATCGATCGATCTGCCGCACGCAGGTTGTTCACGCCCGTCGCGACGAGTTTCATGGCGTCAATATCCAAACCGGAGTCGGTCTCGTCGAGGATACAGACCTTCGGTTGCAACATTGTCATCTGCAAGATTTCGTTACGTTTTTTCTCACCTCCGGAAAAACCGGTATTCAGCGGACGTTTCAACATTTCCTGGTCGATTCCGAGATCGTTCGCATGAGCCCGCACGCGCTTCAGAAACGCTCCTGCGGGAATCTCGGGTTTGCCTCGGGCTTTTGACAGCGAATTCACCGCTGTTCGAAGGAACGTCATGTTGGTCACGCCCGGAATTTCAACGGGATACTGGAATGCAAGAAAAAGCCCCATGACCGCGCGTTCGCTCGGGTCGAGTTCGAGTACATCCTCGCCATTCAACGTAACGCTGCCGCTGGTGACTTCATACCCTTCCCGACCCGCCAGGACGTATGACAACGTCGACTTTCCGGATCCGTTGGGGCCCATGACCGCGTGCACCGCCCCGGGAGGCAGACTCAGATCAACGCCTTTGAGAATCGGCTTGTGCTCTTCCTCGAGCGCAACATGGAGACCAGAAATTTCGAGCATGTTATACCTGTTTGTTGTTTTTTCCGGCGGCCGACGTATCCCGCCCTCTTTTGCGACTCATCCCGAAACGGGACCCCGGCCTGACGTAATTGAGTATCAGCCAGTAAAGGATTCCGGCAAAGACGCCCATGAGAACCGAAAATCCGACGTTCGGCAAGATCGAGCCGCCCATGCCGGTCGACCAGCCAATGAAGAAAATGACCCCGGCAGTTACGGTTCCGTAAATGGCGGGCTGACGAAACCTGTTCATCCGACCGAGCCTTCCAGGCTGATCGCGACCAGTTGCTGTGCCTCCATGGCAAACTCCATCGGCAAGGCCTGTAGAACCTCCCTGCAGAATCCATTGACGACAAGGGCAACAGCCTCTTCTTCGTTCATGCCGCGTTGTTGGCAGTAGAACAGCTGGTCTTCATCCACCCGCGACGTCGTGGCTTCATGTTCGACACGCGACGAATTGTTCTTGACCTCGATGTACGGCACCGTGTGGGCGCCGCAGCTTCCGCCGATCAGCAAGGAGTCGCACTGCGTGTGGTTTCGGCAGTTTTGCGCCCTTGGGTGCATCGAAACAAGGCCTCGGTAGGTGTTCTGGGCGCGTCCGGCGGAAATTCCCTTCGATACGATTCGAGAGCGCGAGTTCTTGCCGAGGTGGACCATTTTCGTTCCGGTGTCCGCCTGCTGGAAATTGTTTGCGATCGCGATTGAATAAAACTCACCCTGGCTTTCGGATCCGCGAAGTATGCAACTCGGATACTTCCAGGTAATTGCGGAGCCTGTCTCGACCTGCGTCCACATGACTTTGGAGCGATCGCCGCGGCAGTCGGCTCTCTTGGTCACGAAGTTGTAGATGCCGCCCGTGCCGTTCTCGTCGCCTGGGAACCAGTTCTGAACGGTTGAGTATTTGATTTCTGCCTCTTCCTCGGCCACGAGTTCAACGACTGCCGCGTGCAACTGGTTGGTATCGCGCTGTGGAGCCGTGCACCCTTCCAGGTACGAGACATAGGATCCGCGATCGGCGATGATGAGCGTTCGCTCGAACTGGCCCGTGTTTTCGGCATTGATCCGGAAGTACGTGCTGAGTTCCATCGGGCAACGGACGCCCGGGGGCACGTACACGAACGAACCGTCGGAAAACACCGCCGAATTCAACGTCGCGTAGAAATTGTCTGAAGGAGGAACGACGGTGCCGAGATACTTTCGAACGAGATCGGGATGGTCCCTGAGCGCTTCAGACATGGAACAGAAGATCACCCCGGCCTTCCTGAGTTCCGCCTGAAACGTCGTGCCGACGGAAACGGAGTCGAAAACCGCGTCGACTGCGACCTTGCGTCCATCGGCCGGGACGTCTCCAGCTCCTTGAACGCCGGCCAGAATCATTTGCTCCTGAAGCGGGATGCCGAGTTTCTCGTAGGTCTCGAGAAGCCTGGGATCGACGTCGTCGATCGATTTGGGCCGGGCTTCTGACATCGATTTGGGCTGGGCGAAATAATACTGGTCCTGGAAATCGATCTCGGGATAGTTGACCATGGCCCATTTCGGTTCTGACATCTTGACCCACCGTTGATGTGCGGCGAGGCGCCATTCGGTCATCCATTCCGGTTCCTGGTTCCGGTCAGAAATGTGGCGGATGATGTCTTCATTCAGGCCTTTCGGCGCGTATTCCGTTTCGATGTCTGTTTCAAATCCGTATCGGTAGGTACCGACCGCCTGAACCGCCTCGACGGTCTCCTGATCGACACCTTCCCTGACGTTGATTTCACCGTCGTGAGTGGCCACGTTGCTCTCCCTGTTCAATGCTTGCGGCGGCGATTACGCGGCGCGTGCCTTGGGGACCGCACGGCGACTGGAGGAACTCCAGGCGTCGGCAAACTTCATCAAATCGGACTCCCGTGTCGAAGGACCAATCGAAACGCGAATCGCACTTCGAACCGTTCGTGCACCGAACCCCATCGCCCAGAGCGCGGGACTTCCGTCACGGGATACCTTTCCTGAACTGCACGCCGACCCGGCAGATACCGAAAACCCGTGCAGGTCCATCCGGATTACCTGCGTTTCGTTATCCCAACCTGGAAGCGCGAAGCAACTCGTGTTCGGTAATCTCGGGGCGCGGCGCCCGATGAAGATGGTGTCCGGTACCAGTTCGTCAAGGTACATCTCGAATGAATCGCGAAGAGCAGCCACGCGATTCCAGACACCCTCGTCAAGATCACGCGAGGCGGCTTCTGCGGCGGCACCAAATCCGGCAATTCCGGGCACGTTCTCCGTGCCCGCACGGAGCCCTGATTCCTGGCCACCGCCAAGAATCCTGGGAGGCAAATCCCTGCCTTCGCGAACGACAAGCGCACCGACGCCCGTCGGGCCGCCAATCTTGTGAGCCGAGATGATTGCCAACTCCGCTCCCGAGGCCCGAAAGCTGCACGCGGTCTTGCCGAAGGCCTGGGCAAAGTCCGCGACCGCCAATCCTTGCGGAAGTTGCTGAAGAATTCCGGTCTCACTGTTCGCCGCCTGGACAGAGGAATTTCCGGGATCAGGAACGACGATCCGCCCACTTTCCGTCGTCTCCAGGACGGTGCCGGCCCAAGCCAGGACACACTCATGTTCGACCCGTGCGGCGCTGAGGTTTCGACCTGCCATCGCCAACGCGGCGGCCTCGGTAGCCCCTGACGTGAAGACGATTTCCGAGGGATTCGCTCCGAACGCTGCCGCCACCTGAGCCCGTGCCCGTTCGACGGTCGCACGCGCCTTACGCCCCTCAAAATGCACCGACGACGGATTGCCGACGCACCCCGATGCGCCGAGCATCGCCTCCCGGGCTTCGGGTCGCAGGGGCGCGGTTGCGTTCCAGTCGAGATAGGTCCGGTTCACTTTTCGTCGGCCATCTGAAGAAGGTTGGGGACAGCGGGGCATGGTGCGAGATGATTTGACGAAATGTCACTTAACCGGGTCTGGTGCATGTAGACATAGACCATTGCCGAAAGGCTCTCCCAAAACCTGTTGCTCAGCGATTGGGCCCGGGTTCCTGAAATTGCACCAGACTGTCCAGCGCTTGTCGACAACGCGTCCATCGATTCATCAACGGCTGCAAGGATTTCGGACACCCTGATCGCATCACACGAACGCGCGAGCTGGTATCCTCCTCCCGGTCCCCGAATAGCGTGGACCAGGCCGGCGCGGCGCAATTTCACGAACAGTTGTTCAAGGTAGGGTAACGAAATTTTCTGCCTCTGGGCGATTTCAGCCAATGGAACAGCCGTCGCAGGACTGACCCCGGCAAGGTCGACGAGAGCGACCATCGCGTACCGACCTTTCGTACTCAGTTTCATGGCCAGGTTTCCTGATATCGCCCCGGTTGACGCCCGCGACCGAAAGCACTAACAGACATGTTTCCGGGGAAGGAGACTTCTTAAAGATTTTAGAATCATTCTAATTTGTTCCCGCGCAACCGTCAACCTGTCCTGAACCGGAGGATGGCTGACACAATCCGGAGATGTCGATGCCGGAAGTGATCTTTCAGGGTCCCGAAGGGCGCCTTGAGGGGCGCTATCACCCTCAAAAGGAAAAAGACAGTCCGCTCGGCATTATTCTGCACCCGCACCCCAAGTTCGGCGGCACGATGAATAACCGTGTCGTTTACAATCTCCATTACGCTTTTTTCAGAATGGGGTTCACTGTCCTTCGTTTCAACTTTCGCGGAGTCGGGCGCTCCCAGGGCGTCTACGACGAAGGCGTCGGCGAGTTGTCGGATGCGGCTGCTGCGCTGGATTACCTGCAAGCGCTCAATCCGAATACAAAGCACTGCTGGGTTGCCGGATTTTCCTTCGGGGCGTGGATCGGAATGCAGTTGCTCATGCGACGTCCGGAAATTTCCGGATTTGTTTCGGTTTCACCTCCAGCCAACATGTACGACTTTACTTTTCTTGCGCCCTGCCCTTCGTCGGGACTGATTATCAACGGATCTGCTGACAAGGTGGCTCCACCTGAGAGTATCGAGGAACTTGTACGCCGCCTCCGCGAACAAAAGGGCATTACGATTTCGCACCAGGTCATTGCGTCCGCGGGGCATTTTTTCGAAGAACCCAATATGGATACGCTGATTACATGCGTTGACGAGTACGTTCGCAGACGGCTGACCGAAACCACGCGGTAGTGCCGGCGGAGCTTGCCAGGTCCGGACACTCGGAGACGTGACAAACATTGAACCGCTTCCACTCCATTTTCTCGCTTCGATTCGTCTGATTCAGGTGATGTCGATTCTTGCGGTGAATGCTCGGTGCCTTCGGGTCTGCACCTCGTTGCGTTGGTACCTTGATTCGACGATTCCCGTGCACACGGACCTGCTTGACCCGTCATCGCGACATGTCAGGTCCCGGGCGATCGATTCTGCCGCCTGTCGTCGGAACAGAACATCCGGTCGTGGACGGAACCGACAAGACGAGATTCCGTAGCGAACGTACCGCCAGGTAAGCAAATGCCTGCGCCTCCAGCATGTCCGAATTGAGTCCGACGTCCTCGACCGGCGAGACCGGTGCCGAGAGACGCCGACCCAGTTCGGTCATCATCATCCGGTTCCGGCTTCCGCCACCCGCCACAAGCCAGCGACTCGGGCGCATGGGAAGGAATTGCACGGCTTCGGCGACGGCTGCAGCCGACAAGGCCGTCAAAGTTGCCGCGGCGTCGGGGTCTGCCAAGGACTCAACACAATCGAGCACATCGCTGAATTCGTTCCGGTCCAGCGATTTCGGAGGTATCCGGCTGAAAAAAGGCCGGGAGAGAGCGGCGTCGACGATTGCATGATCACATGTGCCCGTCGCCGCGAGTTTTCCGTCCAGGTCGAATCGCTGATTTCGTCGGCGTACCATCAGGTCATTGATCAACGCGTTTGCGGGCCCGGTATCGAATGCGACGAGTGCGCCAGGTGCACCAGGTTCAGGAGCGCGCGGGTCCACGTAGGTCAGGTTTGCCACGCCTCCAAGGTTCAGAAAGACGACCGGACGTGATTCGCCGAGCCACTTAGCACAGGCAAAGTGAAATACGGGTGCGAGTGGAGCCCCTTCCCCACCGCATGCCATGTCCCTGGTTCTGAAGTCCCAGGCAACGACGTGTCCGGACTCGTCCGCGAGCCGTTTCCCGTCTCCGACCTGGTGCGTTTTTCCCTGTTCCGGAGCGTGCGCCACGGTTTGGCCGTGGAATCCGATCACTTCTGCCCCGACGAAGGAGGAAATGACGTCGAGATGTGCCTGGCGCACCGTTTCCTCTGCCCTTGACACGACGGCCGGCCGGTCGTTGTGCCAGAGCCCCTGCGCGGCGGCGATCGCGTCGACCTCGTCCGCCGTGTACGGACGATAGGAATGCTTGCCAAAGGCGCAGATTCGTTCTCCATCCGTGAGCAACAAGGCGGCGTCGACCCCGTCCATGGACGTACCCGACATGCAGCCAAGCGACCAAATCGGTTCGAAACCTTCCATGCAGGCCAGCCTTTCGTCGCATGTTTGCTTGGTCTATAGGACCAATTGCTTGCAGGAAGGGACATGAACCGGAAATGGAATTCAAGCCCAGATCCGATTTTCTGAACGTTCTGTTTTCGAGGGGATTCGTGCAGGATTGCACCGATCTCGAAGGCATGGACCGGGTATTCGCAAAGACCCCGCAGTCCGCCTACATCGGATTTGATGCCACCGCCGACAGCCTGCACGTCGGATCACTGATCCAGATCATGTTGCTCAGGTGGCTGCAGATAACCGGCCACCGTCCGATCGTTCTCATGGGGGGAGGAACCACGAAAATCGGGGATCCCTCGGGAAAAGACGAAACGAGAAAGCTGCTGTCGTCCGAAGTGATTGAACAGAATATCAATGGCATACGTCAGGTATTTGAAGCGTATCTCCACTTTGGTGACTCCGGGAACGGGGCCATCATGGCGAACAATGCAGCCTGGCTGGACGAGCTCAAATACGTGGAATTCCTGAGGAGTTACGGGTGCCACTTCACGGTAAACCGAATGCTTTCATTCGAGTCCGTAAAGCGGCGGCTCGACCGACAGCAGCCGTTAACATTCCTCGAGTTCAACTACATGCTGCTGCAGGCATATGACTTCATGGAACTGAACACGCGATTCGACTGCCGATTGCAAATGGGCGGCTCCGATCAGTGGGGCAATATCGTGAACGGTGTCGACCTGACCCGGCGGATCAACGGCTCGAACGTCTTCGGACTGACTTCCCCCCTGCTCCAGCAAGCGGACGGAAGCAAGATGGGAAAGACGGCAGCGGGTGCCGTATGGTTGAATCCGGAGCGAATAACCGCATTCGATTTCTGGCAGTTCTGGCGGAACACAGCCGATGCCGACACGGGTCGTTTCCTGCTCCTGTTTACCGAGATCGATCTCGACGAATGCCACAGGATGGCGGCGCTGGAAGGTTCGGAGTTGAATGTTGCAAAAGCCATGCTTGCCACCGAAGTCACCACTTTGGCATTCGGGCGCTCCGCGGCGGAAAACGCCGAAAAGGCTGCACGCGACCTGTTTGGTGACGAGAAGCAGCGAATGCGTTCGCACATGGACGCACGGTTGCCTGTCCGTCGGGTCGAAGCCGCGGACTCCGATGGCATTGACGTGTCGGTCGTCTGGCTGTTTGTACAATCGGGGCTCGTGAAGTCCGGCAAGGAGGCCAAACGGCTTATCCAGGACGGTGGTGCGCGGGTCGATCACGTCACCATTTCCGAGCCTTCACTCAGAATCGGCCGTGAGCAGTTGTCCGAAGGTGTAGTCCTGTCCGCCGGGAAAAAGCGGCACGTTCGTGTTTGCCTGACCGAACCGCGCCTGGCCTGAGGACCTGCCGCGTCGCAAGACACCCGGCCTGAGGAACCTCCGCTCCTTGTCTCGCCACCGATTCAGGGATTCGTGCAGGATTGCCGCAATCTACGCACGGTTCATCATGCGACGACGGGACTGCGCCGCGTGGTTCAACCGCTGTCGGACCTAAGCCTCTGGTAGAGTGCGTCCGCGATGTCTGGATCAACGAACCGGGAGACGTCGCCACCCAGCCGCGCGATTTCTTTCACAAGCCGTGACGCGATCGCCTGGTACTCGGCGTCGGCCATAAGGAACACGGTCTCGATGCGTTCATCGAGAATGCGGTTCATTCCGACCATTTGAAATTCATACTCAAAGTCCGAAACGGCCCTGAGCCCCCGAATAATGATACTCGCCGAAACATCCTGCGCACATTGAACCAACAGGTTGCCGAAAGGATGAACCGAAATCTTCGTTTCCGAAACCGCTGCGATCTTTTCACTGACGTTCGTTACCATCTCCACCCGCTCCTGGAGTGAAAACAGCGGTTCCTTGTCGGCGTTGATGGCGACCCCGACAACAAGATGATCTACGAGGCTGCATGCCCGCTTCAAGATATCATTGTGGCCAAGCGTTACCGGATCGAACGTGCCCGGATACAGTCCCGTGCGCATGAGTTGCCTTTCACTTCGCCATTTGTATCTTCGCGGTTGTGCATGAAACGCAAAACAGGTTTGCCGATATGCGGTCAAGTCGAATCATGATCAATTCCGTGGGTGCCGGACTGCGCGCAAGCCGATGACGAGGGACAGTTGTTCTTGATCCGTGATCCGACCCGGGTCTGCACCATTGCGTCGATGCGCCGATTTGAGTTAGTTGCCGGAATCGAAATTTGCTGCGGAACAACCCCGTGGCACGATCGATTTGGGAGCGAATGATGGAAGAGATCTCACATTTCGTAGACGGGAAACGGGTCGCTGGCGTGTCGGGACGATTTGCGGACGTCTACAATCCTGCCACAGGCGAGATTGTCGCGAGAGTTCCGTTGGCCGGCGCCGAAGAACTGGACAGGGCGGTCGAGGGCGCAAAGAAAGCGCAACCGTCTTGGGCAGCCACGAATCCCCAGCGCCGTGCACGCGTGCTGATGACGTTCGTGTCGTTGCTGAACCGGGACATGGACCGCCTTGCGGAAGCGCTGTCGAAAGAGCACGGAAAGACTCTCCCGGACGCCCGCGGTGATGTCCAGCGTGGTCTGGAAGTCGCTGAATTCTGCATCGGTGCTCCGCATTTCCTCAAGGGTGAATTTACGGACAGCGCTGGCCCTGGAATTGACATGTACTCGATGCGTCAACCTGTAGGGGTGGCCGCAGGAATCACTCCGTTCAACTTTCCCGCAATGATCCCGATGTGGAAATTCTGCCCTGCGATCGCGGCCGGAAACGCCTTCATACTCAAGCCGTCCGAACGCGATCCGACCGTCACGGTCTTGCTCGCGGAACTCTTGCGGGAAGCGGGGCTTCCGGATGGTATTCTGCAGGTCGTGCACGGCGACAAGGTCGCGGTTGACGCGATTCTTGATCATGGCGACATCGGGGCAGTCGGGTTCGTTGGATCAACGCCAATTGCTGAGTACATTTATGCGCGTGCCAGCACGAACGGAAAACGCGTTCAGTGTTTTGGCGGGGCCAAGAATCATATGATCGTCATGCCCGATGCCGACATGGAACAGGCATCGGACGCACTGGTTGGTTCTGGCTATGGAGCTGCCGGAGAACGTTGCATGGCGGTCTCGGTCGCGGTACCTGTTGGCGAAGCGGCGGCCGATGCGTTGCGTGAAAAACTGGTGCCGAAAGTCGAGGCCCTCAAGGTCGGTCCCTACACCGCGGACGGAGACATAGACTACGGACCATTGATCACCGGCGAAGCAAAGGAACGCGTACTTGGTCTCGTGCAGTCCGGCATCGACGCCGGTGCGGAACTCGTGGTCGACGGCCGGGACTTTTCACTGCAGGGATATGAGAACGGGTTCTTCGTCGGACCGCATCTCTTTGACCGGGTGACCAGGGACATGGACATCTACAAGACCGAAATTTTCGGACCGGTTCTGTCGACCGTTCGGGCGGATTCTTATGACACTGCCTTGTCACTCGCCATGGAAAACGAATTCGGTAACGGTGCTGCCATCTTCACGCGCGACGGCGACACCGCGAGAGACTTCGCAAGCCGTATCAACATCGGGATGGTCGGGGTCAACGTTCCGATCCCGGTGCCGTTGGCGTTTCACACGTTCGGCGGATGGAAGAAGTCGGCGTTCGGAGACCTTAACCAGCACGGGCCGGACTCGTTCCGATTCTACACGAGAAACAAGACGGTAACGTCCCGATGGCCGTCTGGAATCAAGGAAGGTGCTGCATTTTCAATCCCCGTCATGGAGTGATGACGAAACGGGGATTTCGGCGACTGCCTGCGGGCCGCATCGCGCAATGTACGGTTTCGAAGGCCGCCGCCCGGACGACCACCAAGCGAACGCTGCCTGGGTGAACCGTGGAACCCGGAGGTCGGCGTCACTGAAGGACAGGCCGTGGAGTTTCAGCTTTCGGACGAGCAGCGGGCGATTTTCGAAATCGCCCATGAGTTCGGACAGGATCGGATCGCACCTCATGCTCTCGAGTGGGACCGTGCCGGAACCATTCCGAAATCTCTTTGGCGCGAATTGGGCGAACTCGGATTCGGTGCAATGTTCGTATCGGAGTCGATGGGCGGAACGGGACTGTCCCGCCTCGATGGAACCCTGGTATTCGAAGGATTGTCAGCCGCCTGTCCATCGGTCGCATCGTTCCTGTCGATACACAACATGTGCTCCTGGATGGCGGCGACGTACGGAAATCCGACTCTTTGCGACAGGTACCTTGGTGACCTCGCGTCCATGGAAAAGGTCGCGTCATATTGTCTGTCGGAACCGGGTTCGGGCTCTGATGCGGCCGCACTCGACACACGGGCGGTTCGTGCGAACGAAGGGTACTCGCTGACGGGATCCAAGGCGTTCATTTCAGGTGGCGGCTATTCCGACCTTTACATTGTCATGTGCCGTACCGGCGGTGACGGCCCCAAGGGAATTTCCAGTATCGTCGTGGAGTCCGGTACGCCGGGCGTCGGATTTGGTGCCCTCGAAGACAAGCTGGGATGGCGGGCGCAACCGACGGCGCAGGTCAATTTCGAAGACGCCAGGGTCCCCTTTGAAAACCTGCTTGGCAAGGAAGGGGAAGGATTCACCTATGCCATGGCCGGACTGGATGGCGGACGATTGAATATTGCGGCCTGCGCGCTTGGTGCAGCCCAAGGTGCATTCGACAAGACATTGACCTACATGGCCGAACGCGAGGCCTTCGGGCAAAGGCTGAACCAGTTCCAGGCCCTGCAATTTCGAATCGCCGACGCCGAAACCGAGCTCCAGGCAGGAAGAGTGTTTCTGAGGCAGGCAGCGTGGAAACTGGACCAAGGCGATCCGGATGCAACCATGCACTGCGCGATGGCGAAACGATTTGTCACCGACCTTGCGTTTCGCGTGGCCAACGACTGCCTGCAATTGCATGGAGGTTACGGTTACCTGGCCGACTACGGTGTCGAAAAGATCGTGCGGGACCTAAGGGTTCACCAGATTCTCGAAGGGACCAACGAGATCATGCGTGTCATCATCAGCAGGGCGCTGATCGGCAGGGACGGGTCGTGAGCGACATTCTTTGCCGTCGTGAAGGCAAGATCGGCAGGATTACCTTGCAACGTCCCAAGGCGCTGAATGCGTTGACCTACGCCATGATTACCGAGATGGAGCGTGCCGTCGATTCCTGGTGGCGGGACCGCGAAGTCAATTTCGTCATGATTGAAGGCGTCGGGGACCGGGCGTTTTGCGCTGGCGGTGACATTCAGGACATGTACGGTACGGCCACGCAGGGCGATTTCGAGTACGGTCGCCGGTTTTGGCGTGACGAATATCGTCTGAACGCCAAGATATTCAATTTTCCCAAACCGTGGGTTGCCTTCATGCAGGGGTTTACCATGGGTGGTGGTGTCGGTGTCTCGTGCCACGGATCCCACCGGGTCGTCTGCGAAAACAGCGTTGTTGCCATGCCCGAATGCGGGATCGGTCTGGTGCCGGATGTTGGTGGATCACTCCTGTTGGCACGGGCGCCCGGGAGGCTTGGGGAATATCTTGGGGCAACAGGAACCAGGATGGGACCCGCAGATTCCATTTACGCCGGGTTCGCGGACTATTTTGCCCCGAATGAAAGCTGGGAAGAGATCAAGGCGGATCTCGTCGAAACTGGCGACGTATCGATCCTGGACAACCGTTGTTCCACCTCTGTCACGGGAGGGGTCTTGCATGAACGGCAAGCAACAGTCGATCGGCACTTCGGAGGCGAAACGATCGCCGATATTCTGAGGTCGATGGCGGCTTCACCCGACGAATTCACGATTGAGACCCGGAAGGCCCTTTCCCGGAATTGTCCTTTATCCGTCGCATGTTGTGTCGAAATCATTCACCGCGTCCGTGGGAGCGACACGATCGCACGGGCACTCAAGGAAGAATTCAGGTTTACCTCCCGCTCTGCAGAGCACGGAGACTTTGTCGAAGGCATCCGGGCCGCCGTCATTGACCGTGATCGAAAGCCCCGTTGGCGTCACTTGGACCTCGACGCGGTTTCCGATCTTGATGTCGTGAGAATGCTCATGCCACTGGGCGACAGCGACCTGAGAGTCGAAAAGGAAGGAATCGCGCGATGAGGATCGGGTTTTTGGGTCTGGGAAACATGGGCTTCCCGATGGCACGAAACCTGGCGGCGTCAGGACTGGAGGTCGTCGGGTTCGACATCGTTGCCGACGCGCCCGATGGTGTCGTCCAGGGAACGGACACGAGGACCACGTCGGCCGGAAGGGATGCCGTGATCACGATGTTGCCCGATGGTGACGTCGTGCGTACGGTTGCCGCGGAGATCATCCCGGTCATGCGACGAGGCTCGGTGCTGCTGGACTGTTCGACGATCGATGTCGAGTCAGCTCGTGCGGTTGCGGCTGATGCTGAAGCATCGGGAGTCCACTTTGTCGATGCGCCGGTATCCGGAGGGATAACCGGGGCTGATGCCGGCACCCTGACATTCATGGCTGGCGGGAACTCCGCAGCCTATCACATGGTTCAGCCCCTGTTCGAGATCATGGGACAGCGTTCGGTTCATTGCGGAGACAGCGGAAGCGGCCAAACCGCAAAGATCTGCAACAACATGATATTCGGAGTGACACTGATCGGAACGTGCGAGGCATTCGTTCTTGCGGACCGGCTCGGGCTCGATCGGCAGAAACTTTTCGACGTCGTCTCGACGTCGTCCGGGTACAGCTGGACGATGAATGACTACTGCCCTGCCCCGGGCGTTGGCCCCGTCTCACCGGCCGACAACGATTACCGGCCCGGGTTCTCCGCTGAGTTGATGCTCAAGGATCTTCGACTCAGCCAAAAAGCGGCCGAACAGGTCGACGCGGACACGCAACTCGGTCGCCTCGCGACAGATTTATTCGAACAGTTTGTTGATGTGGAAGACGGTCTTGGGAAGGACTGCACCGCTATGCTCCCGAGATTGGAATCCAGGAAGCGCGGCTGACGCTGATCACTTTGAGTGAAGCGTTTGGAGGCAGGCCCGGCAATTTCCTGCTCCTTCGGACGATGCCAAATCTATTGGCTGGGAGGGTTGCGACCCAACTGCGAAGAAGGTCAGCCTCAGAGCCGGAGTCATGATGACATATATTGTGTTTATTCGCCGAATTCCGGAATTTGGCGCAATGTACCGTACTGGGGTCGATCCCTTTGGCCAAACTATCAGAAATGGTAGTCGAGCGTGAAAAACAACCGGTCGTTGTCCCCAATCTCGTGGAACGGGGCCTGGTCGCCAGATTTGTAAAGTACCAACCCGGCCGTCAGATCGACCGCGTCGTCCCAATCGTAAACGGCTTGCAGTCTCTGGATGGCCCCACTCTTGCCCGTCAGCCCGAATGTCAGCGCGAGGAAAGAGAATTCGACGGTGTCATTGCGGAAACTGCGGCTTATTCGGAACGCCGTGGCCAACTCGTTGCGGTGACGGTCGTCGGGCGTCCCTGACAGGCGGCGATCGTAGTCGAAGATGTGACGATTGACTGCCTCGAATGCAATCGAGGTATCAGCAAATCCGGAATACTCCGCTCCGATGAGTGCCGACAGGCTCGAGAACTCTTTCTCTTCCGCGTTGGTAAACCGCAAACCCGCGAATGCCGCGGCTTCCAATTTGATGAGCCAGCTACCGGAAACGAAATTTCCCGCCGCGCCAGCCATCCATATTCGGTTGTGGCGAAGCCGGGGACCGGTATCGGTTTCCACGACATGGGGTCGATCATCGAAGACATTCGCGACATAGAAAGAGGTGTCCCAACTCGGGAAGGTTCCCGTGACCGCCATGGCGACCTCCGGCGAACCGAGCCCTTCATCCGGATCGTCTCGCTGTGGTGCCGAAACCTGCTGGGGGAAGAAGTCACTGCCGGGCACGGGCCTCTTGTCGAAGCGTCGTTCGGGGATCGCGATCATGCTCACGTTCCACTGCCCGGCGTACACGTCGAGTCGTGTCATCGTGACCGGCAACCTGAGATCCTCGATGTCGGTCATACCTGGCAACCGGTTGTCGAGCGGGTTGAGCACATCGGTGACTCGGAACAGATCGGACCGGCCCCAGATCACCACCTGGCGACCCAGTGTCAGGTCGATGTTCTCCAAAGGCGATCCTCGCACGAAGAATTCGCCGAATTCCGCCTCATGCTCATAAGCGTCGAGAAACCCGCGCGGGTAGCTGTGCCGCCCGTTCGCACGGTAGGCAAGATCGAACCAGGCATGTCCGGTGACGCGCGCGCGCCAGTCCCGGCCCAAGTCCGCATCGGCTTCGACATCAATGCGTGAACGTAGCGAGGACAGTCCGCGATGATCGACTTCTCCGGTTCTCGGAGCATCGGGGGCAATGTTGAAGACGATCCGTTCCTCCAGTGTTGCGCCAAGCCGGAGCCAGGCAGGATCTGTGCGCGTGCTTTCCCGTTCTTCCGGGCCCGTCGAAGTTTCGGAGTCGAAGCCGTCCAGAATGTCGTCGATGCCATCGGGATGCGCGAACACGGGCGCGTCTTCGAACCCTGCGAGCGCTTGCTCCAGCGAAGTCTGGCCAAGTCCCGGGCCGGCCACGAGAAGCAGGACAAGTACCAGGCGAAATGCCATAACTCGGTTCAGGTTCCTCTTTCGAGCCGCCTCAGGCTGAACAGACCCTCGTCAAGATCCTGGTCGTAACGAACATCGTCGAAGCGCATAACGGTGCGGTGCAATGTCTCCTTGTTGCGTACGGTCCGCATGTCGAGTTCGGTCGCGGTCCATACGCCATTGATCCTTTCCAGGGTCTTTATGTCCAGGTACTTGAGCCGCTGACCCTCGGTAAGCCAGTGCACGGCCCTCACGACCATGTCGATGTCCTGGCGTACGAACAGCACCGACTTGGCGTAGCCGTAGCGCCGTTCCACGATCTTGGAAGCCGGCGTCGCTTCAACGAGCCAGGCCGACTTCCCGCGCACATCCCGCTCGCCCAGCAGCTTGTAGTTCCACTCCTCGAGTACGCGGCGGGTCATGTCGACATAGGAAAAGTCGGTCCCCATGAACGACTGCGACTTGTTGGCGCTGGCGATCCGCTTTGTCTTGCGCAGTTCGGGCAGGTAAAGCCACTGGTCGTCATCCCGTTCGGGAGACCAATAGTCGTAGGTCAGGAATCCGGTATCTCGCACGTTCGCGGGTGCGAGGAAGAACATCAGGTTCAACCTGTCCCGTCCCCGGTACTTGAAGAATGTCTCCAGAGACCGGCTTCGTTCCCGGTTGTTTCGGTCGATCAGCGTCATGGTGAGCCGTGCAGTCCGGTTGTCGCCGTCGTTGCGGGCATCGACCCGCTGCATGATTTCCATTGCGGTGTTCGCGTCTGAATGCGCCGCCCACGATGACAAGGCCAGGACCGCGAGAACGACAGGCACCAAAGACGACTTCTTCATTTTCATTCCGTTTCTCCCTGTGCGGTTGCATCCCTGCGTGGCGCCGAATTGCGGTAGCGTAGCGCCATCAGCGCCGGTGCAAGCACAAAATCGGCCACGAGTGCGGCCAGTATGGTGACTCCTGTCAGCAATCCGAAGTCGATCAGGTTCTTCAGGCTGGCAAAGCAGAAGATGAAAAACCCGGCGGACAGCGCAACCGACGTGGCGAGCATGGCGCGACCGGACGTCAGGAGTGTCTGGCGCACGGACTCCTCGATATTTCCCGTACGCTCGAAGTACCGATGAAAATGATGCATGAAGTGCACGGTGTCATCGACGGCCAGGCCGATCGCGATCGAGCCGACCAGCATGGTGAACAGGTTGAGAGGGATTCCGGCGACCTTCATAAGGGCAAGTGTGAGCACGATCGGCGTGAGGTTGGGGAGCATGCTGATCAGGCCCGTACCAAGCCGACCGATCAAGGCGATCATCATCAGGGTGATGACGCCGAAGGCGATCAGGTAGCTTTGCGCGGCGGAACGGATGGCGGCTTCGAGCGTTCGGCTCAGCAGGCTCATGATGCCGGTAATCGAAATGTCGGCTACGTTGCCGAATTCGCTGTGAAACCGTGTTTCGACATCGCGAATGAACGGCGGGTAGACGAGGGTGTCCCGCCACGGCACGCGCAGGCTGAACCGCGCGAGACGGAACTGGGTGTCGACTAAATCCTCGAGGTCATCCGAACCCGAGTTCTCGAACAGCAGGAACTCCTGTGGGATCAATCGCGGGTTATCCGGAATGCGGTAGTACCGGGGCTGGTTTTCGTTGAGCGCCTGGTGAATTTCCTTCAGCAGATCGGCTACCGAGAGTACCGCACCGACGGTGACGGGCCCGGTTGAATCTGCGTCGATCTCATGCGCAAGTGTGTCGAGCCTGACCAGCGTCTCCCGGTCATGCAGGCCGTTCTCGGCGCGTGTGTCCAATACGACCTCAAGTGCAACTGAACCGCCGAGATCACGGTCGATGGCCCGAGTTGCCTTGTATACCGGGTCGTCTTTGGGCAACCAGGACAGGATATCATGCGAGAACCGGAGCTGAGCGGCCAGGCCAATGCCGACGGCAGCGGTGACCAGGGCCACCACGGTGATCGGCACGGCACGCGAGACGCTCCACCGTGCGATCGCGACCAAGTTGTCGTCCAGCTTTCTCGCTGCCCTGCCTGCGAGGTGGGCGGATTGGCCCGGGCGCCCCGGAACAAGGGCAAGCCCCGCCGGCAGCAGAACCAGGGTGTAACCGAGAGTAATCAGGATCCCGATGGCGGCATAGCGGCCCAGTTCGGCGATCGGCGCAACCTCGGCTGCAGCAAATGATCCGAGTCCGGCCGCTGTGGTCAGGCTCGTCAGCACGATCGGAAACCCGGCATGCCCCATGGCTCCGACGACCGCTTGATGCCCCTCGACCCCGGCTCGAATGTTCCGGGTATGGATTGCGAGCAGATGGACAGACGCCCCGACACCGACCGAGAGTAGAAACGATGGCAGGATGACGGTCGGCAACTTTATCGTTGTGCCGATGTGTCCCATCAGGCCGACCGTACTCAACAACGCCAGCAACACCACGCCAAGCGGAAGTACGATCGCTGCGACCGTGCGGAACATGACAAACAGGAGCACGGCTATCACCCCGATGGCGAGCCCGATGAAACGCCTCATGTCACCCTGAAGCGCAATCTTGAGTGCGTCGGTAACCACGGGCGTTCCAGCCGTTCGTACGACAAAGTCTTTTTCATCGTGTTTGGCGGTGACCTCCTGGATCGCGACAAGGACTTCGTGCGTTTCGTCTTCCGTCAGTCTTCCGGAGTCCGGGTGCGCCTGTACATCCTCGTCGAAAAGGTCGAGGGCCGACTCGAGCGACGGGCCGCGAAAATCGGAAAAACGCGACAACTCGAGCGCAAGCGTCGTTACCCTGCCGTCGGGTGAGATCAACAGGTTGCGGTAGAGCGGATTGGCGAGAACGCGGTCGCGAAGTTCGGACAATTCGGTTTCGGATTCCGGCCAGGTTTCCAAAAGGTCACCGACGATAAGGCGATCTCCCTCCACCCGGGTGCTGCGCGCGTTGATCATGGAGGTGATGTTGGCGAGGTGCGGGACATTTCCGGAAAGATCTTCATGCAATGCCTTCAGTCTTCGGAGCGAGGCAGGCGTGAACAGCGCATCTGATTCGGCGGATACAATGATCACGTCGTCTCGACCGAATTGCGCACGAAACTCCTCGTAACGCGTGAGAACAGGGTCATCCGCGTGCAGGAATGACTCTGTCGACGTGTCGATGGCGACGTTGCGCAGACCGCTTCCCGCCACGATCGTAGCGAGCAAAACCACAAGGATCGCGAGAAACCTGTTTCGGCAGAGCAGGACGGCAAACGCCTCGAACCCCGTCTCGATCCGCTGCCTGATCCGAGTCATGATCGGTCTTCGCCGTACTTGATCCGGCTGGTTCCGCCATCGGATTGGCCCGGAACATGCGCCGAAAGGCATTCCCTCACGTCAATCTCATCGCCCGGACACCGGGAATTTGTGTGATCGTGCCTGACCGGACAAGACGGTTCGGTTCGGTTCAAGACCGCTCGGAAATCTCGGCCGCAAATGCCGAGCCCACCGGATTTCGGAACCGTGATCACGTGCTGCCTGGCGACGAATCCGGTGACCACCAATGGCGTTTTCCGAATTTGGCGGGAACAATTACGCCGCTTGCCCTGGCGTTTGCAGGGAGCGGCCCGGAACGCGACACTGCTGGTTGGGACGCGCAAATGTTGCAGTCCGCAGTCGAGTTCGCAGGCATGCCCGTTCCTCCGAAGCGAGGCTTCGCTGCAACTGCCGGGTGCAGGCAATTCCACGGGCGAAACCACCGAGGTTGCACATGAATATTGGTGTCACCTTAGCAAAGCCGGGGAATCCCGGCAAACTTTGGCCCCGAGCGTGTGCCTTGCCAATCTCCGTTCCGGTGGAAATGGAAAGTTGGTGATGCCGGTGACGGCCACACTCATGCCGTGACCACTGATTTACTTAATTTTTTGCAAGAGAAACAACCCACTGTGACCGCGACCGAAACGCTGGTACACTGGTTTGGGATCGGAACAGCCCCTTGATCGATTTCGCGCGGGAAAGCGAGGAAAACCGACCCTGAACGTCACGTGATCCGGGCGAAGGCGGCCGGGTACCCGTCGGTCTTTCCGAATGCGGTCACGCACGTTTCCCCGCTTACCGGCCGGCGCGCGATCCCACCCGAAAGGCCGCCCGATTCGCGGTTGGGCCGGTTGCCCTCGACGGTCGTGGTGCGGCATTCTTGGCAATATTCACGATATTAATACTAAGATCGACAACAATTTCATGATTATTTCACACTAAGCACATACCATTCGGCAAGCTTTTGGGTAGAATCCGCTCCGTGCGTCACCGCGTCGCGAGAGTGGCGTGAAACGTGTGCGTTGTCCGTCGGGAGGGGACCCATAACATTGGAGCGGGAGTGCGAAAACAGCTTGACGCGGCGGATTCGCGTTATTAAGAGCGCCGAGCGCCGAGCGCCGAGCGCCGAGCGCCGAGCGCCGAGCGCCGAGCGCCGAGCGCCGAGCGCCGAGCGCCGAGCGCCGAGCGCCCCCCGTGTGTCCGCTCCGGTCTAGGTAGTACCTCCGGCGGGTCGTCCCCGCCATCAGCACCTTCTGCATCCTGTCGGCTGAACCAGGCGTGGCCTGTGTGCCTGCCCTGCGGGGACGGGCGCCGTCCTCCTCCGCCCACTTCCCCTGTCCGATCCCTCCACGCGTGGCGCGTGGCGGCCTGCGCGCTCGTCGCTGCCTTTGCCCTGCTGCTCGCCGCCGGGACGGCGCAGGCGCAGACCTCGGTCACGCTGGTGAGCAACATCGGGCAAAGTGCTGACCACACTTCCAATTTTGGCATCGATCGCGCGCAGTCGTTCACGACAGGCAGCAACGCCGAGGGCTACAAGCTGACCAGCGTGACGTTTCCTGGTACCGGCGTCGCCCGCACCAGCCACACGACGATGCGCATCGAGTCGTCAAATGCGAGCGGCCAGCCGGGTGGCAGCCTGGGTGCGCTGACGTTTACTTCGGATGGCCCGCTCTTCACCGGCACGACCACGGGCATCGACCTGGACGCCAGTACCACGTATTTCGTGGTGCTCGAATCGACCGAGCCCGTTGGCAGTTATACCTACCGCCGAACGAACTCGGACAACGAGGATTCGGGCGCAGCATCGGGCTGGAGCATCGGCGACGGAAGCCGGTTTTTCAACGCACCCGGCAGTCCAACCTGGGGCAGCACGTCCTCCACATCCTGGATGATCGCCATCCACGGCTACGCCAAAATCACGCCCGCGATCTCGTCGGTGGCCATCGTGTCGAAGCCGCGCCTGGACGCGAACAACGACGGGACGAAGGAAACCTACGGCGCCGGCCAGAACATCGTGGTGGACGTGACCTGGGACCATGCCGTGACCTGGGACACCTCGGCGACGAATGCGGGCATCGGGGTGCGGCTGCAGATCGGCAGTACCAACCGGCGGGCGGAGTTGGTGACGGGCGGGGCGACCAGCGGCACGGCGAAGACGCTGCGCTTCCGATATGCGGTGGCCGCCGCCGACGCGGACACCGACGGTGTGGCGGTGGTACCGAACAGCGCGGGCAAGCTGGCGCTGCTGCGCAACGGGGCGACCCTGAAAAGCGGTACCTACGGGAGCGACGGGAGCATCGATGCGTCGGTGACGCATGCGGGGTTGGGCGCTCAGTCGGGCCACCTGGTGAACGGCGGCTCCACCGCTCCGACGAACAGCGCCCCGACCTTCGGCGGCGAAGATCCGGGCACCGTCAACGCCCCTGTCCTGACTCAAGTCAGCCTGCCAGTGGACGAAGACGATTTCAGTGACGCGGACGGCGACCCGCTGACCTTCAGATTTAGCTTGAACCGCGACGACGTGTACGTACCCGGCACATTATCGTGGATTCATGGTCATGTCTTTTTCATGGCAAGGTCGACTTGCGCACTGGCAAACCTCTCGCCGCCGGTCGGCAATCAGGGAATGACCTTGACCTTTACCGCGACCGACCCCGACGGCGCGTCGGGTTCGGTCACGGGAGTGTTCAATGTGGGAATTCCCACTGCCGGCTGTCCATCGTTCTCAAGCGCCGAGGTGAGCGGCAGGACCCTGGCAATCACCCTGGACGGCAACGCGATTGGCGGCACGCCGGACCCGGACGAGTTCGAGGTCAAGGTGGGTGGGACCGCGGTGGCCCTGGCGGCCATCACCCCGGTCGCGGTGAGCGGCAGGACCGTCACCCTGACCCTCGCCGGGACCCCGCCCGCCGACCAGACGGTCACCGTCAGCTACACCCCCGACGAGGACTCCATGACGACGGATTCGCGGGCGAGTGCCCCGATGGCGGTTGCTTTCACCGACCGGACCGTCGGAACCGCGCCCACGGTCGCGAACGCCATCCCGGACCAGACGGCGGCGGTGGGGACGGCGTTCAGCTTCCAGTTTGCGGCCAACACCTTCAACGACCCCGACGGCGACACCCTGAGCTACACCGCGACCTTGTCCGACGACAACGCGCTGCCGGGGTGGCTGAGCTTCGCGGCGGACACCCGCACCTTCTCGGGCACGCCGCAGGCGGCAAACGCCGGCACGGTGTCGGTGAAGGTGACCGCGACCGACGGCACGAATTCAGTCAGCGACACCTTCGACATCGCGGTAACGAACGCACCGACGGTCGCGAACGCCATCCCGGACCAAACCGCGGAGCCGGGGACGGCCTTCAGCTTCCAGTTCCCGGCCAACACCTTCAACGACGCCGACGGCGACACCCTGAGCTACACGGCGACGAAGGCGGACGGCACAGCGCTGCCGGGGTGGCTGAGCTTCGCGGCGGACACCCGCACCTTCTCGGGCACGCCGCAGGCGGCGAATGCTGGTACGGTGTCCGTCAAGGTGACCGCGACCGACGGCACCCATTCGGTGAGCGACAGCTTCGACATCGCGGTAACGACCGCACCGACGGTCGCGAACGCCATCCCGGACCAGACGGCGACGGTGAACGCGGCCTTCAGCTTCCAGTTCGCGGCCAACACCTTCAATGACGCCGACGGCGACACCCTGACCTACACGGCGACGAAGGGGGACGGCACAGCGCTGCCGGGGTGGCTGAGCTTCGCGGCGGACACCCGCACCTTTTCGGGTACGCCGACCGCAGCGAATGTCGGTACGGTGTCGGTCAAGGTGACCGCGACCGACGGCACCCATTCGGTCAGCGACAGCTTCGACATCGCCGTGGTAACCACGATCGCCCCGACGGCGCAGGCAGGCGCCGACCGCACGGCCGATCCCGGCGCGACGGTGACGCTGAGCGGCTCGGGCACGGACTCCGACGGCACGATCCAGGGCTACGCCTGGAGCCAGGTCTCGGGCACGTCGGTGACTCTGCAGAACGCCAACACGGCGCAGGCCTCCTTCACCGCACCCGACACGGCCGGGCCGCTGGTCTTCCGGCTGACGGTCACCGACAACCTCGGGGCCACGGACACCGACGACGTGACGGTGACGGTGAACGACGTGCCGCCGATCTTCACAGGCAGCGTGCCGGCGCTGCGGCTGGAGCCGGGCGCGGCGATGACGCCGGTCGTGCTGCCCGAGGCCACCGGCGGCAACGGCGGCCCCTACACCTACGGGCTGAGCTCGGAGCCGACGGGCCTCGCGGGACTGTCCTTCGACGCGGCCACGCGGACGCTCTCGGGCACGCCGGCAGACGAAGAGGGGCGCTGGACCTTCGCCTACACCGCCCATGACGGGGATACCGTCACGACCGACGCCGACGCGGCGCGGCTGACCTTCCGGGTGACGGTGGGCGTGGCGTTCGAAGAGCAGCAGCAGGTCGCCAGGCGCACGCTGGCGGCGGTGGCGTCGCGCGCGGTCGCGGGTGCTCTGGACAACATCGGGACGCGGCTGGGCGCCGCGGTCCCGGCGCCGGGGCTGACGCTGGCCGGCGAGACCGTTCCGTTCGGGGTGTCCGGGACGGTGTCCGGCGGCACGGCCTGTTCCCCGGACGCCCGGGAGCGCCATGGCTTTGCGACCGGCGCATCGGGCTGCGCCCGGGCGCGGAGCCGTGGCGTCGCCGCCGATACCGTGCTGCCCACGAGCGCCTTCTCGCTGACGCTGGGCGCGGCGGAAGGCGATCCGGGCTTCGACCCGAGTGCGCCGCGCTGGGCTCTGTGGGGCCGGGGCGACTTCGGGTCCTTCTCGGGCCGCCCGGACGCGATCACGCACTACAGGGGCGAGACGCGCACCGGCTGGCTCGGGCTCGACGCGCGGGAGCCCGAACGTTCGGGAGGCCGTCCGGGGCGCTGGGTGGCGGGCCTGGCGATCTCGCGCGGGAGTAGCAAGACGGATTACGACCTCGAGGGCGAGAAGGGCCGGATCGAGACCGACCTGACGGCGGTGTGGCCCTACGGGCGCTGGAGCTTCGGGAACGGGCTGGAGTTGCGCGGGATGCTGGGTGCGGGCCGGGGCGAGGCGCGCCACGCCGCCGATGACGGGACGCGGGAGAAGAGCCGGCTGCGGATGTGGACGGTCGCGGCCGGGCTGCGCCGTCCGCTGTCGCCCGTGGGCGGGGTCGCGCTGGCGGCGCAGGGCGATGCGAGCTTCGCGCGGATGCGGACCGCACAGGGCGACGAGGCGGTGGACGGCCTGCGGGCCGACACGTGGCGGTTGCGCGTCGGCGCGGAGGCATCGCGGCGTTTCGCGCTGGAGGACGGTGCGTTGCTGACGCCGTTCCTGGCGGCGTCGGTGCGCCAGGACGGCGGCGACGGCGTGACCGGGACCGGGTTGGAGCTGGCGGGAGGGCTGCGCTATGGGTCTCCCGGCGTCTCGGTCGAGGCGCGGGTCCGCTGGCTTGTGGCGCACACCCGGGACGACACGGAAGAGCGCGGTGCGAGCGTGACGGTGCGGATGGGCCCCGCGGCCCGCGGGCGGGGGATTTCGCTGACGCTCTCGCCCCGCTGGGGCGCGCCGGCGGACGGGGCCGGCGCACTGTGGCGCGAGGAACTGCCGAAGGGCGGCACTTCGGGGGCGGCGCGGGAGGCCGGGGCGCTGGACCTGCGCGTCGGCTACGGCTTCGGCCTGTTCGGCGATCGCTTCACCGGCACGCCGAACGCCGGGTTGGGGCTGTCGGACGGCGGCGCGCGGGACTACCGGATCGGCTGGCGGCTGACCCCGGCGGTCAGGGGTGCCCCCGACTTCCAGGTCGATCTCGGCGTCACCCGGCGCGAGCCTGCCGGCGGCCCCGCATCGCCCGAGCACGCCGTCACCCTGCACAGCACCATCCACTGGTAGGACGCCCGCGGACGGAGTGCGCCGGGGGCGGCAATGCGCACGGCGCCCGGGCCTGGCAAATTCTGCGGAGGCGACTGCTGCAACCGGGAACGCCCATTGGGCATGGACCCTCGCCGACAGGACGCGGATCGACATCGTCATTTCCACCCGCCGGAGCCACCGGAATAATGCCGAAGTGGATCGAAGGGGTTCATCTCCAGGCCTTTTTCTGCGGAAATGGCGCCGACCCTGTCGGTGACCACGCCGCACGAATGCTCGAAATGCACGATCCAACCGTCCGGAGCATGAACCCGGGCGGCAACGGTGACCTATCAAGGACTGGAATGACATCCTGACCAGGCGGGAAGACAACAACCTCCAACCTGAAAAAACAGCCAAAGGGCAATGAAACGGAGGTGCCGGTTTTTCGATGGAGAAACCGGCACAACCAACGGGCATGTCACGTCCACTGCCGTCTTCGGCCAGCTGCTCACGCATCACGCCGGCGCATGGTGCTCATTGTCAGCAGGTCTACTTCGGGTTCTCGTTCAGACGTCAGAAATCGAAATTGGCGAAAATTCGAGATTCTCGTTGGGGTCGCCGCGAACGGTTATGCCGCCGTCGACCGCGAGCGTCGCGCCAGTGATGAAACCCGATGCAGGTTGAGCCAGGAATGTCGCGGCATGTGCGACTTCCTCCTCCCGGCCCCACCGGCCAACCGGCGTGCGTTCGGCGAAGCTCTCCCTGTCGAGCACGCCGGCATCTGCACGAGCCAGAAGGGTCTTCGTGGCAATATAACCCGGCACGATGGCATTCACGGTGATCCCGGCACGTGCGGTCTCCAGCGCCAGTGCCTCTGTTACACCCAAAAGGGCCTTCTTCGCAGTCACATAGCCGAGCCTGTGGGGTACTGCGAGAAGCGCATTGGCCGACGAAATGTTGATGATCCTGCCAAATCCGGCGTCCCGCATTCCCGGTAAGACCAGCCGGGCCCAATTTACCGCGCCGCGCACATGGACCGCGAGCATCCGATCGAAGTGCTCGGGAGGCAGTTCTTCGATCCTGCCAACCTTCTGCGGCATGATCCCGGCATTGTTTACCAAGACCGAAACAACGCCAAGCTCGGCGGCGATCCGTTCGTGCGCAATTCGGCACCTGCTCGGGTCTGCCACGTCGGCAGCCACGGCGAACGTCTGGGCTTGTGTGATCTCGGAGAGTCTTTCAGCGCTATCCTTTGCGGTTGCCTCGTCGAGATCAACAATGGCAACCCGGTGCCCCTCCTTGGCGAATCCGGCTGCAATTGCATGTCCGATTCCCGTGGCGCCACCGGTTACCACGGCGACTTGTCGTGCAGCGTTGGACACGTTCACTTCCCCCACCGGCGGCATCAGGCCGCCTACCGCCTGATTATCGCAGCAAATACTCGAGAGTGCTGGATGTCTAGATGCCTCAATCCGATCGATGCATGATTGCCCGACATGATCTGTCGCTCACAAGAGGCGCTCCTGTTCGCCTCACGGAGATTTTCCGATTTGTCCCGAAACCGAACCCGCCCTGTAAATCGGTCCGAAGGCATTGACAGCGTTGGGGATTGCATCCGAACCGGGCTTGCGGCCACAGCCCAGGAGGATCGACCTTATTCGGTACTTGTTGGGGGCGGCCAACAAGGACCGCCCCTTCCACACATTTCCGGCGGTTCAGCGCAACGCCTTCGCCGCCATCAGGATTTCCAGCGCAAGTGGCTGCATCGGCCCAAAATCCGGAACACTGTCGCGGGCACCACCAGCGACCAGGATTTCGGCAGCGCCGGTCAGCGTCGCGTTGGTAAGCCCGGACTTCGTGTCTTCAATCGCCTCGTCCAGAGATACCCAATCGCGCATCTGCATGGCGTAAGCTGCCTTTTCCTCGTCACCCTCAATGCCGGTGTCCGCATAATAGGCAAGCACATGCTCAACCACCTTGTCGGGGTCGGTCGCATTGATGTACTCGTTCGCGCGGAAGGTGGCTTCGATGAACGCAGCCGCCGCCTTTGGGTCCTCGTCCCAAAATGTCTTGGTCACGATCCACGGCGCAATGATGTTCGCGCCCGCCATCTTTCCGTCACACACCATCGTGTAGTTGTCGGGGTCCTTTGCGAGAACAAGGTCCGATGATGCGGCGGTCGTTCCGGCGCCAAGGTCACCGTTTTGAATTGACTGCAACGTCACGGCCGGCGAAAGCGGCACGACATCAAGACCTTGCGGGTCGGCGACACCGAGATGTTCGGCGCAGGCGTAGAGCACCTGGCTCCAGGTTGAATTCGGTACCGTCCCAACCTTGGTTCCTGCCAGAGCCTCAGCCGGTGTCTTTCCATCCAGGACATCGTTACGCATGAACAGCTTGAGGTTTTGCGACTCCTTCTGCATGGCCGCAACCGAAACAAGCTGGAATTTCTCCCAGCCCGAAACCGCGGGCGGCCCACCGGTCCAGCCGGCTTGCCACTGGTTCGTTGCACCAGTTGCAAGGGCGGCACCGCCGTTCGGGAAATATTCGATGTCGACTTCCAGGCCATTGTCGGCAAAGTAACCGAGGTCATTGGCCAGCCACATCGGGAAACCTGCTTCGTTCGGTTGGCTATTCAGGTTCAGCTTTGTTTGTGCAACCGCCATGGACGACGGCAGCGCCAGAAGAATCATACTGGCGGCTGCCGCCAGGATGGATGTAAGCTTCATTTGGTTTTTTCCTCCTTTTTGGGTTAACAATCACCGGCTAGTTTTCGGTGATTTCTTCACGAACCAGCGCCCAGATCTCCCGGCGCGCTTCGATGAATTCCGGATGTTCCGCAGCTCTTTCGATGTCGCCGGACTTCCAGACGACATCACGCGGAAGACTAATCTCCTTTTTTATTTTGCCGGGGCGTTTGGTCATGACCACGACGCGGTCTCCGAGGTAGACGGCTTCCTCAACCGAATGGGTAATGAAAAGGACGGTATAGTGCTGTTCTCGGTGCAGGCGTTGGACTTCTTCCTGGAGGATCGTGCGCGTCTGAGCATCAAGCGCTCCGAACGGCTCGTCCATCAGCAGAATTTCGGGTTGCATCACCAGCGCGCGCGCGATCGCCACACGCTGTTGCATGCCGCCGGACAATTGGGACGGATAAGCTTTCCGAAATTGCTCAAGCCCCATAATGCCCAGTTGAGTTACGAGGCGCCTTTCTTGCTCCGCTGCGGGGACACCTGTCATCTGAAGGCCAAACTTGATGTTGCTTTCGACGGACTCGGAGGGAAACAGCGCGAACTTTTGAAACACGACGCTCCGTCTCGGCCCCGGTGGCCCCGGTGGCTCCCCATCGATCAGCACGTCGCCTTCAGTAGCGTCCTCAAGCCCTGCTCCCACGGACATCAGCGTCGATTTCCCGCATCCCGAAGGCCCAACGACGCAAACGAACTCACCCTTTTGAACCTCCAACGAAGCGTCGTCGACGGCGAGCACGCCCCTGCCGGGCGGGCCGAACCACTTCGTTACGTTGCGAAGCTCAAGTTTCGGAATGGCCGATGATTGGTTTGACGTCACGGCTTCGTTTTACCCCGAATTTACGACGGTGTACTTCCGCCACGGCAGCACGTACCGTTCGGAGCGCTGCACGACGAAATCGATCGACACACCCAGGCAACCGATGGTGATGAGACCGACGAAAATGGTCGCGACGGAAGCGTTTTCCT
The DNA here is from genome assembly GCA_965242975.1 of Paracoccaceae bacterium. Taxonomy (GTDB): domain Bacteria; phylum Pseudomonadota; class Alphaproteobacteria; order Rhodobacterales; family Rhodobacteraceae; genus JAPPHA01. The sequence continues at coordinate 895,022 of CBDETS010000007.1, forward strand.
GGCCCTGTGCGATCATGAAGCCGAGACCCACCTTACCCACGACGAGCTCCGCTCCCACCAATGCCATCCAGCCATTGCTGATCGCAATGCGCAGTCCGGTGTAGATGCTCGGCGCAGCCGAAGGAATGACAACCCGCCGGAGCGTCGCGACGTGCCCTGCCCCGAAAACCCGGGCCGCGTCGACATAAATCTTGTCAACCTGCGTCACTCCGAGCTGCGAATTGATGACAAATGCCGGAAATGCGGCAATGAACACCACCATCGCCTGAGTGGCCGTCGACGCACCGAACCAGAGAACCGCAATCGGTATGTAGGCAAACGGAGGAATGAAGTGCAGAAGTTCAAACACCGGATTGACGAATGTCTTGAACCACGGTGCCCAGGCAAAGAGGACGCCAACCGGAATGCCGATCAATCCCGCGACCAGAACGCCCCATCCCCAACGTTCGAGTGACGAGACGATATGCCCATCAAGTGTCAGCCCACTAAATGGAACCGAAGCGATCCAACCGAATTGACGGACGACTGTTGCCGGTGATGGCAACACGCGCGGCTCAATCCATCCAAACACGCTCGTCGAAAGGACCCAGATCAGGAGGAGCACGAGAAGCGAGGCAGCCCCGTAGACTATCGACTGCCCACGGGTAGCAGTGATGCCCGGGTTCTTGAGAAGCGTCGAGATCACTGCTCAGTCTCTCAGCAACTTGGGTACGGACCATGGTGCAAGAATGTACTGGGTCATCTCGATCAAGAAGGTCAGCGCAATACCCAGAATGCCGATCATGATCATGGCGACAATCAGCACGTCGGTATCGAGAAGCTGAGAAGCATTGACGGCGACATATCCAAGCCCTGCCGTTGCGGCAAGAATCTCGGCGGCTACGAGCGTCGACCACGCGTTTCCAAGAGCCATTCTGGCGGCAGCGACCAGTGTCGGCAATGCCGTACGGCAAACAATGCGCGTCAGTATTTTCCGGTCGCTTGCTCCAAGGGTCCTGCCGGCATCGATCAAGAGTTTGTCGACTGAATAAACCGCCAGCATCGAGTTCATCAGCCAGGGGACAAGTGCCGCGATGAACACGACCGACACACGCGCAGTGTCTCCGATTCCGAGCCACATGATTGTCAAGGGAATCCAGGCAAGTGGCGGCACCGGGCGAATGAGTTGGAAAATCGGGAAGACAATCCACTTGAGTTTCTTCCACCATGCCATTGCAATTCCAAGAGGAACTCCGACAATGGCAGCAGTGCTCCAGCCGAGCAGGACGACATATAGGCTGCTCAGAATGTGCTCCAGAAGCGTGCTTCCGATATATGGCCGGACCCACATTCGGACGAATTTTGCCCAGACATCATCCGGAGCCGGAAAGTAAAGGGTTGGAACCAGGCCTCCGGAACGGGTCAGCCAAGCCCAGATCGCAACCCAGACCAATATGGCTCCAAGGCCCGCTGAACAGCGAAATGCCCAGTTTCGGCTCATACCTCCCCCGCGCTATGCCAATACCGGTCCTACACACCAGAGTACCAGCCTTCGAATGGTTTCGACAGGACCCGTCATTGACTACCGCCCTGATATACATTTGTCAATTTTTTTAACACTTGTCAGTTTGGTTGCTGACTATTACCCTGTCGAAACAGTGTAGTGCAGGTGACCATAGCGCAGGTGGCCAAATGAACATTGTTCTCGTGCTCGTGGACAGCCTCACCCGGAATTGCCTTCCTGCCTACAACCCCGAGAGTTCGTGTCGCACACCGAACATCGATCGTTTCGCTGAACGTGCCCAGGTATATGACAATCACTTTGTCGGGTCCTTGCCCTGCATGCCTGCGAGACGTGAATTGGTCGCCGGCCGAAAGGAGTTCCTGTGGCGGCCGTGGGGCTCGTTGGAGGTCTTTGACCCGCGCTTGCCTGCCGAGGTAAAAAAGGGTGGCTATCATACCCATATCGTGACGGACCACTACCATTACTGGGAGGAGGAGGCGAACGGCTATTTGCAGTCCTATGACACGACCGAAATGATCCGAGGCTACGAAGTCGACCACTGGCAGCGGCAGGATTCCAATGAGCAAATGCCGGACTGGGTAAAGAAAATCGAAGAGTTTCGCGCACCTGAACATATTCGGCAATACTACGCGAACGTGAAAGATTGGGAGACTGAAGACCAGTTCTTCTCGGCGCAGACCTTCGGGAGCGCGTGTAAATGGCTGGACCGCCACGCATCAAAGGGGAAATTTTTCCTGCATATTGAGACGTTCGATGTGCACGAGCCCTTTCACGTGCCGGAACCTTACGAAAGCATGTATGCGGAAGGTGCGAGCAAGAACGAATTCAATATCTGGCCGCCCTATCAGGTCTACGACGATCTTGACGCCTTCATGGACCAGGCTTCGCCCAGGGAACTGGATTTCATCAAGGCGCAGTTCATGGGCAAGGTCACCATGATGGACAAGTGGTTCGGAACTATTTTGGACAAACTCGACGAAATGTCGCTTTGGGACGACACAATGGTGATATTCACCACCGATCATGGCCATGACCTGGGTGAGCGGCGCGCATTCGGCAAGCAGCATCCGCATTTCGACAGCCATGCGAACATTCCGCTCATGATTTGGCATCCGGCCAACCCCGGGAACGGAAAACGGGTTTCCGGCCTGACGCAAACGGTCGACCTGTTCGCGACAATTATCGACGCCGCGGGTGTCGAGGTGACAAAAGCCAATACCCACAGCCGGTCCCTGTTGCCAATGATCGTAGAGGATAAACCTTCGCCGCGGAAATCGGTATTGTATGGAACATTCGGGCAAGGCATCTGTGCAACCGACGGGACGTGGACGATCCTGAAATCGCCGGTGCCCTGTGAGCCGCTCTTCATGTATTCCACTTCCATTTTCCGCCCTCTGATCGTGGACAATCCGATCGACGGGCGGCTCGGGAAAACACCGAACAAACCGGTGGATCAAGGATATTTCGACCCCTCGGTTGATTTGCCGATGTGGAAAATTCCTATGAAAATCGATCCCAGGTCCGATAAAGACTTCCTGTTCAATCGAGAAGCGGATCCGGATCAAACGTTCAATTTCTGGGACACGGCACTGGACGAGCGCATGCACATGTTGTCACTTGTGCGCCAGTTGATGAACGAGGAAGGCTATCCGCCCGAACAGCTGGCGCGGTTGGGACTCGTGGCCTGAACGGCACGGCGCCAACCCGGAATTGCGGCGGTCCGCGCCTTGGACGGGAGATCAAGTGAACGTGCTGCGCAAGAGCGAGTTACCCCGTACGACTCGGAACCCGGGCACTTCGCCGGGTATTCCGGCGATGTCCCGGTTCATCTGAACCGCGGTCACGGCATCGACCGGAACTTTCTTCCCGGTCAGGCGTTTATCAGGAATTTCGCCAAATACTGGTCAACGCAGAGATGGGTGGCGAGTCCGGCACGAAGCGCCGCAAGCGTCGCCTCGTCGCGGTCTTCACCGCACACGGCCAGAAAACGCCTTTTGGCTGCCTGAACATCAGCCACGGTTGCCGCGATCAGCCGGTCGTGCGGCGGAAGCACGACCTCCTTCCCATCTTCTCCGATGTAACGGCAGCAGAATACGCCCTTTGCTCCGGCTTCACGCGCGGCCTGCAATTCATCATCGGTTACCATTCCGGCGGCGTAAAGATGTGTATCCGGCGCAACGTTGCCTATCGAGGCAATAGTCAGATCGAGTGCCTGCAGGCGCTTGATTTGCGCCTTGATCGTCGGCTCGTCCTTGATCACACGGGCCAACTCGGCCGTGGAAACCAATCCTGGCGCATGGAGCGTATAGCAAGCCGCCGCCAGTTTGTTGGCAATCTGAATCGCACAATTTTCCGATGCAGGAACGCGGTCGGAAATCATGGAACCGATGAGTTGGCAAATCTCGACTTCCGCGACCGGATTTCGGGGCATCGCGTCGGCCACTGCCATGATCGTCTCACCCCAGGCCACGCCAATCCGGTCGCCAGGCTCGACAATGTGCAATATGGCCGTGGCCGCCACGCGGGCAAAGTGTTCAAGGTATTCAGCACGATCCGGTGCGTCGATACCTTCATGAGACCGCGCCACATAGGTGTCTTCAAGGCCGAATTTCTCACGCAGTTCACGGGCAAGCGTGGACTCCGTCAGATGCCTTCCATCAACGCGGATTTCGACGATCCCGAGTTCACGGCTTTCGCGCAACATGTTCACGACTGTTGTTCGACTGACCTTCATGCGCTTGGCAATCTCGCCCTGAGTCAGCCCTTCGCCGTAATAAAGAAGCGCAATGTTCGAGAGTTGGGCTTCCTTGTCGCCGCTGACGCGTTGCGAAGGTGCGGGCGTGAACATGGCTCAGGCGTTTACTTCCTTTTTTCCCGCCTGGCCATAGTTGCGCCGAAACCATGCATGACAACGATCGATCTCTTCCTGAGGAAGTTCTTCGACCGGTCCACGGAGCATTGCAAGGTGAGTCGTCTTGGCGCTTTCCTCCAGGTAGGCCGCGACAGATGTCGCCTCCGAGGCGGACTTGCCCATCGTAAAGACCCCGTGTGCCTTTACGAGAACTGCGATCCCTCCACCGGAGGCGTCGAGAATTGCTTGGCCGGTTTTGACCTCGCCTGGTGTCGCATACTGCGAGCAGGGCACGTCGCGTCCAAGTATATGGGTAATCGGAGTCAACACGGCAGGAATGCGCTCCCCCCGCGCGGCGAAACTCGATGCATAGGGCGAGTGTGTATGGCAGATTCCGAGCACATCATCCCGATGACGGTAGATGAAAAGATGAACGCCCGTATCGACCGAGGGCCTCATTTCGCCTTCCACAACATCGCCGTCCACGTCCACAACCACCATCGTATCAGGAGTGAGGTCGGCGAATTTAACGCCCGACGGTTTGATTACGACAAGACCGGTTTCTGCATCGCGTCCGGACACGTTTCCGCCTGATCCCACCACCAGACCATTCTTCGGCAATTCAAGGTTCTGCGCGCAGACTTCCTCTTTTAGCGCTTCAAGCATCAGACCTCCTCCTCTTTTTCTGAAGGAATTCCGTGCGGGTAGACGACGATCTTTAGCGATTCGTCCGCTTCCACGAGCATCTTGAAGGCTTCCGCACTGTCCCTGATGTCAAAGCAATGGGTGATCGCGCGGTTGGCATCGATGCGGCCCGCTTCCAGAAGGCGGATGTAGCTGTAGGTGTCAGTGTGATCGCAAGAGTACCGAGACGTTACCGTGATGTGGTCAAAATAGGCCTTGTTGCCGTTACGTACCCAGTCGGTGTCGGGAGACAACGGCGCCCCGAGATGCAGGCAACCCCCGACTTCCGTGAGAGAAACCGCCTGATCCCAAGCCGAGTGGGCCGGCGCGACGACGATGACGGTGTCGGCAAGCCGACTGTTGTTGAGTTCCCGCATGGCTTCGACGGCGTCTGTCGTTTTGGGGTTGATCGTGTGGGTTGCACCGAATTCTTTCGCACGCGCCAGCCGCCATTCGGAGAAGTCGAGCGCAACCACTTTGCCCGCTCCGAAACCTGGCGCGAGATGCACAAAGCCCTGCCCCATGAATCCGGCTCCAACCACGGCCACGGTATCTCCGGGTTGGATATTGCAGACCTTAAGGCCGGAAAGAACACAGCTCCAAGGTTCGATCGTGACAGCCTCTTCGTCGGATATGTTATCCGGGAGGACATGGGCATCCATCGCGAGATGCTGTGCGCTGACACGGAAGTAGTCGCACACACCTCCCGGATCGAGTTTCATCGACTTGTAGAAAGGGTCACGGGTGAAGTGCCCACGGCGCGACAGATGTGAGTTCACCCGGCCCACGTGGTGGTTGATGAACATCCTGTCGCCGACTTTGAAATCCATCACGCCGACGCCGACTTCGACAACCTCTCCAACCGGTTCGTGCCCCATGACCCTGGGTTCGGACTTGTACCACGCCATCGTTTCACTACCGCACAGTCCACAGGCCCGGGTTTTCAAAAGCATCTCGCCTGGCCCGATATCCGGCACAGGCCGTTCCTCCAGGCGAATGTCGTCCAATGCGTGATATACGGCTGCCGTCATCATGTTGGTGCTCATCTCGGGCAACTCCTAGTTGGAATTCAGGCGGACCAGTACTTCGCGGGATGCTCCGGACAACGTCACATAATGGGAAAAGGCGCGGTCGTAGAGTGTGTTCATGCTGCGGTCGGGCACATAGGACTGCAATGTTTCCTCCCGCTTTGAGAGTTTGACGGCATCACCCCGGCCAGCAGCGGCGGCCCCGATACATGCTGCGCCCCAGAGGCCTTGATCAGAAGCTTTGCTTACCAAAACACTCTGCCCCAGAATGTCGGCAATAATCTTGCACCAAGTACCGTTTTTCGACGCACCGCCGGTAAGCTGCACCGGCGCGGTCGGCAAACCGACAACTTTCTCGAAGCAATGGCGGAGAGAGAAAGCTGCACCTTCCATGACCGCCCGGCCCATGTCGGCCTTGGACGTTGCGGCCGTCAGACCGTGAAAGGAGGCGCGGATGTCGGACGCGACAAAAGGCGCCCGCTCGCCGGCAAGGTACGGCAAGAAGGTCACACCGTTCGCACCGGGAGGTATGTCTTCGACCAGAGCGTTCAGCTTGGCCGCAACCTTGCCAGCGCCCTCACCTCCAAGTGTTTGAGGGTGGAGCCCTGTAAACCAGTCAAAGGCCGACGCTCCAGACGTCGGGGCAAGTACGCGAATAATTGCGTCGGACGTAGGGTGAAGCACGCTCGCTCCAACGGGTGCATCCTCGGGGGTTACGCTCTCGGTCAGAATGTTCACGACGGCTGTCGTTCCCATGATCATCATGGTTTGTCCGGCACGATCCATACCCATTCCGACGATCATAGCGCCAAGGTCCAGCGTCCCAACGGAGACGGACAGGCCTTCTGGCAAGCCCGTCATTCGTGCCGCACTCGGGGTGATTTTCCCCAGAACTGACGCGGCCTTTCTCGGTGACAACATGCGGTTGGCCAGGTCTTCGCCGTTCAAGGCTTCAAGTTGTGCCGCTCCGTACTCGCGCGATGCGATGTCGAGGAACGGAATTGTGGCGTTTGAAAAATCCGTCGCCAACTCGCCTGTCAAGGTGTAGCCAACCCAATCGGAACAGGTCATGATCGCCGCAACACGGTCGGCGGCATCCGGGTTTTCACTGCGAAACCAGCGCCACAGAATTCCGGAAGTGCCGGTCCAGAGCGAAGTATGACAGCCACGCCCGATAACGGCGGTTGCACCGCTTCGTGTAAGTGCGGCCAAGTCATTAACTGCCCTGGTGTCGTTCCAGAGCATCGCAGGCGCGGCGGGCCGATTGTCGTTGTCAATCATCCAAAGGCCGTCGCCCTGCGCGCAAATTCCGATTGAGGCAATTCGTGAAGTGTCAATCTTCCCGGACAGGTCGCCCAGAACGGAAAAGACGGTCTTGCGCACCTCGTCCATATCCTGTTCGCTCCGACCATCGTTGCTCTGGGAAACTTCACTCGGTGCAGAAGCGTCGGCGACGCACGCACCGTCAGGCGTGTAAGCCCCAGCCTTGACCGCCGTGGTGCCGACATCAAGCCCGATCCAGATCTCCTCGCTCATTTTGCCATTACCTCAGCCCGCCTCACGAATTCGGGTGGCGCATTCACCTTCAGTGGCGGCAATTCGCCTTCCCATTTCTCGACGAACACAAGTGCGGTGTGGGCGATGTTCCCCTGGCTGAGCCCTGAACAGCCTCTATCGAGCGTAAGCACGTTCGGGTTTCCATGGACTTCCAGCCGTCGGCCATTCACGAATTGTGGATCGTACCAGGCGCCCGTCGCCAGAGCCACGCAGTCAGCGCGCATCATTTCGTTGAAGCGAAGCCCGGCCAGACAGGCGCCGCGGTCATTCCAGATTCGAATGACATCAGCTTCCTCCAGTTCTCGATCGGCTGCTGCCCCGGGATGAAGGTAAGCTGGTTCCCGGTCCTTGATTTTGTCGGCTTGCGCGACCGCGCCGCGGTCGTTCTGGGCATGAAGCCGCGTAGCCGGTTGGCCCGAGATAAGGTGCAGTGCGCCCGGAGGCGCATTCAGGAGCGATTCCGCTGGTTCGAACCACGTGGCGTGGCCGGGGCAATCCTCAAGCCGGAATTCCGCAATCGTGTCGTTCCAAAGGGTGATCTTGCCCGACTCGGTTGAAAGCGGGTTTTCTTCAGGGTTGGCGATGAAGTCGCCAAAGGCACGGCGGTGTTCCGATGAGTTCGGCACATCGAAACGACCGATTTTCTTGAATGAGGCGAAATCCGGAAGCGTGAATCCTTCCCGTTTGGCGACTTTCCCGGCCTCCGCCCAAAGCTGCCGCAGCCAGGCTGACTGATCCCGACCGTCCGTGTATGCCCCTTCAATCCCAAGATGCCGTGCAATCCGGCGAAAAATCTCGAAATCGTCCAACGCTTGACCCATGGGCGCAAACAGTGGCGACATGTAGATGAGTGACGGATCGCGGCGGTTCATCATGATGTCGTCGCGTTCAAGGGGAGTCGTCGCAGGGAGAACGATATCGGCACGACGCGCGGTTGCTGTCCATGCGTGATCGTGAACGACTATCGTTTCCGGTCGTTCCCATGCGTCTTCCAACCGCGTGAGGTCCTGATGATGATGAAAGGGATTGCCGCCCGCCCAATAGACGAGCCGGATGTCCGGATAGCAGCGGTTTTCTCCCGCGTACGTATAGTTCGAGCCTGGACTCAGAAGCGCATCGGCGAAGCGTGCGACGGGAATAAACGCTTCGATGGGATTCCGACCTTGCGGGACGGATGGCCAAGGGATGAGCCTCGTTGGCCTCCCAACCGGCGTTGACGACCCGTACCCGAATGCGAACCCGGTACCCGGCTTGCCGATCTGGCCGATCACGGCCGCAAGCGTCAGACCCGCCCAAAGCGGCTGTTCTCCATGATCCGCGCGTTGCACCCCCCAGTTCATGGCTATCATCGTGCGTCTGGTCGAAATTTCCGACGCCAGAGCTCTGATGATTTGTGCGGGAACATCACAAATTTCGGAAGCCCATTCCGCGGACTTGGGAATGTTGTCCGAGTTCCCTTCGAGATAGCGGCGAACAATTGGCCAGCCGCTGGTGTAGGTATCAAGGAAGCCTTCGTCGGCCCGCCCGGACTTTACGACCTCGAATGCCAGCGCCAGCATTAAGGCAGCATCCGTTCCAGGCCGGATTGAAAGCCATTCGGCACCGGGCATGTCCGAGCCCTGGGGAGAAACACTTACGATCCGCATTCGATTTGCGCGGCATCGTTCCACCCATCCTCCAATTTCATGTTGCGATGTTCCGGACGAGGTGATCTGCGAAGTCCGGTCAGAGATACCTCCGAACGCCAACAGAAGCTCACAGTGCTCTGTCACCTCGTCAACACTGGTGATCTGGTCCTGAAACTGCCTGTGCGACATCCCGGTGAGATAAGGAAGGACAACCTCAGCTGCCGCATGGGAATAGGTGTCTCTCGAGCCCGCATAGCCGCCAAAACAATTCAGAAATCTGCGAAGCTGGCTTTGTGCATGATGGAAGCGCCCTGCACTGGCCCAGCCGTATGACCCACCAAATATCGAAGAACTCCCGTGTTCGTCGCGCACACGAGACAGTTCACCCGCAACGGACTTCGTGGCTTCTTCCCATGACACTTTGACAAAGCTGTCCCCTGACCTGCCGGCGCCCTCGTCACCTTCAAGCCATCCTTTGCGGATCGCCGGGGCAAGGATACGGCTTCCAGGGTCGCGGGCGGCGGAAACCCAGCCGTGGCCGATGCGAGACGGCATTGGATCATCGGCGATCGGGACCAATCCGCAAGCGCCGTCAAATGCGTAAACCCCCCAGTGCGCGGCTGTGAAGCGCATGAAACCTCCGTCAGCGGTAAAGCGCTTGTCTTTTACATATGACTGATCTGCTGACATTTGTAAACATCGGGACGGAATGCGAGATGCGAAACGAAGACGTCGCCCTGGGCATCCGTCGAAGGGAATTTGAACGTTCGATACGCAACAACGGCGGTTACCTTGGCCAGGCTTGTTCTGCGGCCGGGCAAACGGCATGGCGGTACAGAGAGGAGCTGAAGCTCGGGCGACCTGCGTTGCCGACGATCCCAGAGGCCTTTGGTGGCGTCCCGTTACCAAACAAACCTGACGACCGCACCTGGGCAGGCTGCAACAATCCAGCCGAAACCGAACTCGACCGTCCGTTCATCGCGCCGGCGCACTGTGCCCTGGTGGCCTGCGCAACGCCTATCGAGGTGGGCGCACGGCGCCCAAAGGCCTGGTGATGTTCAACAGGGACGACTCGTCAGTCGAAATGATCGGAGCCGAACACTCCCCGGGCAGGAAGTGCACAACGGAACGCTTGGCATTGGTTTCTCGACGGCCTCCGGTCTGGTCTGAAGCGCATTGGCCGACCCCGCGTCACGAGTTCCAGGAGGAAGTGTCCGGTAGGCTTGCCGACATTGTGACGCAACCGGCCGCCCGGCTCACCTGCTCCCCGGGTTCCGTTGAGACAACCCGACGATCATGTCCGCATGGTACCGCTTCCGACCGACCAGCGGTTTTCCACCCGAAGGCGCATTCTTGCAGGATGTCAGCTCGACCGCCCGTTCACGCCGCGGCGAAGTGCAGCGGCCGTAGGGCTTTCTTGAGGTACAGTCCGGTATGGCTGCCCGGCTGTTCAAGCAGGAATTCGGGCGTCCCTGTTGCGACAATTTCGCCACCGCCTGCGCCACCTTCGGGACCAATGTCGATGATGTGATCAGCTGTCTTGATAACGTCCAGGTTGTGCTCGATCACGATGACCGTGTTCCCCTGGTCAACGAGCATGTGGAGGACATCCAGGAGCCTTCGGATGTCCTCGAAATGGAGCCCGGTCGTCGGCTCATCCAGAATGTAAAGGGTCTTGCCGGTTGATTGCCTGCCAAGTTCCTTGGCCAATTTCACTCTTTGAGCCTCTCCCCCGGACAGTGTCGTCGCTTGCTGGCCAATCTTGATATATCCCAGCCCGACTTCGTTCAGGGCGATCAGTTTGCTCCGGATCGACGGTATCGCGCGGAAGAATTCCACCCCTTCCTCGACCGTCATGTCCAGGATGTCGGCAATCGTCTTGTTCCTGAACGTGATTTCCAGGGTTTCCCGGTTGTAACGCAGACCCTTGCAACTCTCGCACGTAACGTAAACGTCGGCGAGAAAATGCATCTCGATTTTCTTCACGCCTCCGCCCTGGCACGCTTCGCACCGGCCGCCCTTGACATTGAATGAAAACCGTCCCGGTTGGTAACCCCTTGCCCGGGACTCGGGCAACTGGGAAAACCAGTCCCTGATCGGAGTGAACGCGCCAACATAGGTCGCCGGGTTCGAGCGGGGTGTCCGCCCGATGGGCTGCTGATTTATATCGATTACCTTGTCAATCAGTTCGAGGCCTTCGATCGATGCATAATTGTGGGGACGCTCGCGAGAGCGGTGGATTTCGCGCGATGCACACTTGTACAGCGTCTCCACGACCAGGGTCGATTTTCCGCTTCCCGAAACACCGGTGACGCATATGAATGTGCCGAGCGGGAACGAAACGGCGACATCCTTGAGATTGTTTCCGGTCGCACCGGAAATCCTGATCGCCTTTCGGTTGCCGTGTCGGCGATGGGACCGGACATCGATCCGGCGAATTCCGCACAGATATTGCCCGGTAATTGAATCCGGGTCTTGAGTAATGTCGTTCGGCGTGCCCTGCGCGACGACCTGCCCGCCGTGAACGCCCGCGCCTGGCCCCATGTCCAGAACGTGGTCCGCCGAACGAATTGCCTCTTCGTCGTGCTCGACAACGATCACCGTGTTTCCCTGGTCGCGCAATCCCTTCAGCGTATCGATCAATCGGTCATTGTCGCGTTGATGCAGGCCGATGGAGGGTTCATCCAGGACATACAGAACACCGGTCAGTCCTGATCCGATCTGGCTGGCAAGCCTGATACGCTGGCTTTCCCCGCCCGACAGTGATCCGGCGGAGCGTGCCAGGGTCAAGTAGTCAAGACCAACATTGACCAGGAATCCCAAACGTTCCCGGATTTCCTTGAGTATATCGGTTGCGATCGCATTTTGTTGCTCGGACAGGCAGGCCGGCACCCCGGCGACCCAGACCAATGCCTGGCCAATTGTCATTTCCGCCACCTGGCCGAGATTGTGTTCTCCGATCCGCACGGCAAGCGCTTCGGTCCGAAGACGTCGGCCTCCGCAGGACCGGCAGGAGCGCGTATTCCGAAATCTCTCCAGGTCTTCGCGAACGTGTGACGATCCGGTTTCCTTGTAGCGCCTGCGAAGATTCGGAACGATTCCCTCGAAACGGCGATCGAACCGAAGCATCTGGCCGTTGTGCATGAATTCGAATGGAAATGTCCTCTCGCCGGAACCATGCAGGAACAGGTTCCGGTGCGCCTCCGGAAGGTTCCGCCACGGAGCCGCGATATCTATGCCGAGTTCAGCGGCGAGCGTCTTGATCATTCCGCTGAAGATGCCCGTGTTTTTTCGGGACACCGGGGCAAGCGCTCCGTTCAGGACGGAGAGACTTCCATCGGGGACGATGAGCATTTCGTCAAAAAAGGACTCGGTGCCGAGGCCATCGCATTCGGGACAGGCTCCGGCGGGCGCATTGAACGAAAACAGGCGTGGCTCGATTTCCGGAATCGTGAATCCGGACTCCGGGCAGGCAAACTTTTCGGAGAAAACAATTCGCTCCGGTTGTGCAGAGGTGTCGTCAGGAACGGTTTCAAGAATGGCTATTCCATCGGCAAGATCCAGTGTCGTTCGGAAACTGTCGGCCAGCCGTTGCTCCATTCCGTCCCGAATAACGACCCGGTCGACTACGACATCGATGTCGTGGCGAAAGTTCTTGTCAAGTTCCGGAGGAGAATCGAGGTCGTGTATCTTTCCGTCGACCCGGACGCGCAGAAACCCGCGTTTCGCAAGTTCCTGAAACTCCTTTCGGTATTCTCCTTTTCGGTTGCGAACGATCGGGGCGAGCACCAGGCCGCGCACGCCCCGTTTCAGGCCCATTACCCGATCGACCATGTCGGAGACCTGCTGCGCAGCAATGGGCAATCCGGTCGCAGGTGAGTATGGAGTTCCCGCACGGGCAAACAGCACCCTGAGATAATCATGAATTTCCGTAACCGTGCCAACGGTCGAGCGGGGATTTCTCGACGTCGACTTCTGCTCGATCGAAATCGCGGGAGACAGTCCGGATATGTGATCCACGTCAGGTTTCTGCATCATGTTGAGGAACTGACGCGCATAGGCGGACAGGCTCTCGACGTAACGTCTTTGCCCCTCGGCATAAATCGTGTCAAACGCGAGAGACGATTTGCCTGAACCGGACACGCCGGTGATGACGACAAGTTTTCTGAGGGGAATGTCGACGTCGATCGACCCGAGATTGTGTTCCCGTGCCCCCCGTATCTCGAGATTCTGAGGTTGGCTCATCGACCGCCGGTGCCCTTCGTGTTCAATTCGAATTCGTCTACCGGAATGGCGACGGGAATCCAACCGGACTTGACGTGCCCGGAGTCGGAAACGGGCGGGGTGCACGAGACAAGTCCATGCCTCATGGCCGATTTCCGCATGCCGAAATTCCGACGTGGTCGGAACCCGGTACGGGTGGCCCGTCATGGTTCCGGACGGCGAATGTCACGGTCTCGAACTGTTCAGTGTAACTGGATGTGTCGAGAGTTCGGGACCAGGCCGCAATCTGCGGTTGATGGCAGTGAGTACTGTTGATAGAGGGTGCAGATTGGCGCTGGGGGCCACAGGAAAGCGTTTGGTTTTCCCGGGTGCCATCGACCTCAATCGTTTGGAATTCTGCGTGGTTCTGGCCATTTCGAAATGGGGTTCGACGTGTTTCGGTTGCATCCTGACGCTCGTTGGCGAAATGCCTTGAATCGGGCTTTCAGGCAAGAACTGGCCGGTATGGGAGTGGATAAAAATGAGTGGAAGTTTGAACAAGGTCATGCTGATCGGCAATCTTGGACGGGACCCTGAGGTCCGGAGTTTTCCGAGCGGCGGTCAGGTCTGTAACTTGAATGTAGCGACAACCGAGACATGGCGTGACCGTGAATCCGGGGAACGTCGAGAGCGGACCGAATGGCACAGAGTGGCAGTTTTTGGTGAAGGCCTGGTACGAAATTGCGAACAGTATCTCAGAAGGGGTTCAAAAGTATATGTCGAGGGACAACTCCAGACCCGCAAATGGCAAGACCCGTCGACCGGTAGTGACCGTTACTCGACGGAAGTCGTGGTCAGGGGGTTCGGGGGAACGATCACGTTCCTGGACCGACGAAGCGATGACGGATTTGGCTCCCGCGACGGCGGACATGGAGGGTCCGGCGGCCACTTCGGGGGTCAGGACGATTCACGGCAGACCGCCCAGATCGGATATGATTCTGAAGAAGAAGAGGATGAACTCCCCTTCTGACAGCTCCAGGCACGGATGTTGACGGACGCACGGTCCGTTGCGGGACCTGTTTTCCACCGCTGCCAGCGAACGACGCGGATGCGGCTGGCTGGACCCAGACGTTTCCTGCAACTTGAGAGATCTGGCCATAGGCAGAATGCGTCAGGGCGTTTTGTTGGTGCCTGGGACAAGACCCCCGAAATGCCATGCGTCAAGCTCGCCCCACTGTCAAAAACATGATGTTGATCGGTGTTTGCCTGTCCTTGTTCGAAAACGGTGAATCGATTTTGACATAGTCGCTTTTATTTCTTTGTGTAATATGTTGAATTAAAATGTCTTTTACTGATTAAATTGCGCTTCCGCGACAGATTGCCGGGGTGTGCCTGGATCGGCCCTTCCAAAGTGTGCGGCATTGCAAATGACGGTATTTGTGTTACAGTGACCTACAACATTTTGTATGAACTGCGGGTGGACAGCGAATTTGGCTGACATGACAGAAATTCCGGAAGATGACCAGCCGATTGAGCCCGGCGACGGTCCGCAAATCGCCATCGAGGAGGAACTGAAAACCTCGTACCTCGATTACGCCATGAGCGTGATCGTCAGCCGGGCGATTCCGGATCTGAGGGATGGGCTAAAGCCTGTGCATCGCCGAATTCTCTACGCAATGCACGAAGCCGGGAATGGCCACGACAGCCCCTATCGAAAGTCTGCACGCCCGGTGGGCGATGTCATGGGAAAGTACCATCCGCACGGAGATGGCGCGATCTACGACGCGCTTGTTCGCATGGCGCAACCGTTCTCCATGTCATTGCCTTTGCTGGATGGCCAGGGAAATTTCGGCTCCGTCGACGGAGATAATCCGGCGGCAATGCGCTACACGGAAGTCCGCATGGACAAGCCGGCCGGCTTCCTCCTTTCGGACATCAAGGAAGACACGGTCGATTTTCAGGACAATTACGATGGAAAGGACCTGGAACCGATCGTTCTGCCGTCCCGGTTTCCGAACATGCTCGTCAATGGAGCAAGCGGAATTGCGGTTGGAATGGCAACGAATATCCCTCCGCACAATCTCGGAGAGGTTATCGATGCAACGCTGGCGCTGATCGAAGACCCCGATCTGGATTCGATCCAGATCTCGACGCGGCACCTTCCGGCGCCGGATTTTCCGACGGGAGGAATTATTCTCGGCACGATCGGAGCCCGGCAGGCCTACACGTCCGGTCGCGGCAGGGTCGTCATCCGCGCGAAAGCTGAAATCGAGGATGACGGGAAGGACAGCCCGACGATTGTCGTGACCGAAATCCCTTACCAGGTCAACAAGTCGACCCTGGTTGAACGAATAGCGGAGCTCGCACGCGACAAGTCGATCACCGGAATTTCAGGTGTTCAAGATGAGTCCGACCGGTCTGGAATGCGCATTGTCATCCAGCTGCGGCGTGACTCGTCACCAGAAGTGATCTTGAACCAGTTGTATCGTCAGACGGCCCTGCAGACGTCATTCTCGTGCAACATGCTGGCGCTCAACTCCGGACGTCCGGAGCTGATGGATCTTCGCGGATTTCTCACGGCGTTCATCGAGTTCAGGAATGAAGTCGTTGTTCGAAGGACGGCGTTTCGTTTGCGCAAGGCCCGCGAACGGAGCCACCTGCTCTGCGGACTGGCGGTTGCAGTCGCCAATGTCGATGAGGTCGTGGCCATGATCCGGTCATCGGCCAGTCCGGCGGAAGCACGCGTACGGCTGCTTGAACGGACATGGGACGTCGCATCGATCATCGAGTACATTCGACTCATCGACGACCCGTTGCACGGGATTAGTGAGGACGGAACGTACAGATTGTCGGACACCCAGGTCTCTGCCATCCTGGAGCTGAGGCTCCAGCGCCTTACGGCCATGGGTGTCAAGGATATCGGCGAAGAACTCGCGGCTCTCGCCGATCAGATCAGGGACTTTCTGGAAATTCTCGGGTCGAGGGCGCGAACGCTTGCCATTGTTGCCGACGAACTGAACGAGGTCCGAAATCGATTTGCGCAACCGCGTCGTTCCGAAATCGTCGACGACACCGAGGAACTGGACGACGACGACCTGATTGAACGTGAGGACATGGTCGTCACGGTAACCAACGAAGGATACATCAAACGGACCGCACTGTCCGAATACCGGGAACAGAAACGTGGCGGAAAGGGCCTCAAGGGTCCGGCGACGAAGGAAACGGACTTCGTGACGTCCGTGTTCGTTACCGATACGCACACGCCGCTCCTGTTTTTTTCCACGTCCGGAATGGTCTATCGGCTCAAGACTTGGCGGCTGCCTCTAGGGGGAAGAAACGCACGCGGTAAAGCCGTGGTCAACATTATCCAGATCAGGCAGGGCGATTCAATTGCCGCAATCATGCCGGAATCGGATCATCCGGACCGCGAATACATGGTTTTCGCGACGCGGAATGGTCGAGTCAGGGTCAATGCCAGAACCGATTTCCAGAATATTCGGGTCAACGGCAAGATCGGTGTCGGCCTCAGGGACCGTGACAGCCTGATCGGGGTGCAGAGTGCGTCCGGCGCCGAAGACATCCTGTTAACGACTTCTCGTGGTCAGATCATCCGGTTTCCAGTCGACAGTATCCGGGTTTCCAAGGGAAGGTCGTCTACGGGTGTCAGGGGAATCAAGTTAAAGAAGGGTGACAGTATCGTCTCTCTCACGATTATCCGGCACGTTGAACTGACATTTGAGGAACGAAGCGAGTTTGGGCGAAGGCGTTCTCTGGAGAGGGGTCAGGAGGAAGAAGTCGAAGGCGACGTCGAGAGTGAAGTCGAGTCCGATTACTCCCTCAATGACCCCGAGTATTTGAAGCTTCTTGAGTCCGAAGAGTGGATTCTGACGATAACGTCCAAAGGATTCGGCAAACGTACGTCTGCGCACGAATTCAGGATTACTGGACGTGGTGGGAAAGGCATGAAGGCAGCCAACCTGAAGTTGCGCAACGATCGAATAGTCGCTTCATTGACTGTCGAGGATGACGATCAAATCATGCTCGTAACTTCGACAGGCCAGTCGATACGGTGCCCGGTTTCCGATATCCGGCGGGCCGGCCGGGTTTCGGCGGGTGTCAACGTTTTCAGGATTGTGGATGAAGAAGAAGTCGTATCAGTCGCCAGAATTGTCGAACCGGACAGAGACGCCAGCGAACCAGACGACGGAAGTGCGGAAACCAAGACGGTTGAGAGTCCGGTTTAAAAAGGCAACGATATCCGCGAACGGGTCGCAGTCCATCGTCGATCATTTTTTTCGACATTTCAATGAAGCCCGTCAGATTCGTTTGCACTGCAATCCGAAATCGAAGGACCGGGCTGAGGCTTGACGCGTTCGGTTGAATTCTGCTCAACTCCGCCGATCGATTAGGGAGAATGCGAATGGCACGGGACTTCCTCTCGGAGATCTATTTTCTGGACACCGATCAGCAAAGACACGATCTCTACAGTGAGTGGGCGGACTCATACGACGCGGACCTGTCGACTCACGGGTACGTCACTCCTGACAGATGCGCACAGGCTGCGGCGCGATTTGTCCGCGACAAGTCACGGCCCGTTCTGGACGTTGGTTGCGGAACCGGGATTTCGGGCAAGGCGCTTGCCAGCGCGGGATTCTCGAACATTTCAGGGATGGACGTCAATCGGGAGATGCTTGCGAAGGCAATGGGACTTGAAATTTACAGGGAACTTTCGGTTGCCGAACCGGGCGCATCGTTTCAGTTCGAGCCTGGCACGTATGAACTGATCGCAGCGATTGGTGTCATCGGTACCGGGGCGGCCCCGATCGACTTCCTCCACGAATGCCTGTCGGTACTTGCGCCAGGTAACCTGATGGTCTTTTCGTTCAACGATCATACGTTGGCCGAACCTGAGTACATGAACGCCGTTGACGACAAGGTTACATCCGGAGATTTCCGGATCCTCCATCGGGAGCATGGCCCCCATATTTCGAAACTGAACATGTGTTCGACCGTAATCGTCCTGCAAAGAACCTGAATGCGCGAACGATTTGCACCATCGCCGACCGGTTTTCTGCACATTGGACATGCTTTTTCAGCCTTGACGGCCTGGCGGGCGGCCATGGAATGTGGCGGCGAGTTTCTCCTGAGAATCGAAGACATCGACGCCGCGCGGTGCACGGCAAGGTTTGAAAAGGCAATTTACGAGGATCTCGGATGGCTGGGTCTGACCTGGCAGAAACCGGTCATGCGGCAATCGGAAAGGCTGAACATTTACGCCGACGTCCTGTCGCGGCTTGTCGCGCATGGACTGTGCTATCCCTGCCAGTGCTCGAGAAAGGATATCGCCACGGCGCTTTCTGCTCCGCAGGAATCGGGTCGGTCCGGCCTGGACGGAGAACATCCTGTTGCCGTGCCGACCCACTCGTCACTCGAATCCAGGAAACCGTCCCTCCCCCCCGTTTACCCCGGAACATGTCGCGCGCGATCCATGGACGACCTGAAACCAGGAGACGCAATCCGTCTGAATGTTCGCCGAGCTATCGAATCGATTGGCGGCACGGATGTGCTTGCCGGACTCGCGTTTACCGAACTCGGGTCCGGGAGGCGGGTCCGTTTCCGGATTACCCCTGAATCCCTGATCGATATGCTTGGAGACGTGGTCCTTGCGCGAAAAGACATTGGTACGTCGTACCATATTGCTGTAGTCACCGACGATTCCATGCAGTCGATCACGCATGTCACGCGGGGTGAAGACATCGCGTTCTGCACGCCCTTGCATGTCTTGCTCCAGACAATCCTCGGGTTGCCGACTCCGATCTATCGTCACCATCGTTTGATACGTGACAACCACGCTGTCAGGCTTGCCAAACGACATGACGCGGTTTCTATCCGATCGCTCAGAGAAAGAGGAAAGACTCCCGACGACATACGTTCGATGGTCGGACTCGGGATGCATTCGTAAGCCTTGCCTCCGATTTCGAGTTCGAGGAACGGACGATCGCCAAAACCGGAGTTCAAACCGTGGAGAGTTGAGTAAACCTGACCAAGTCGGAGGAAGAGAATGGCGATCACTTGTTGTCCGTTTTCACCGAGTCAATCGGGGTGAAAAAGCAGCTTCTCTCTCCAGTATGGCATGCGGGACCAGTCTGCTCGACCTTGATCAGTAAACAGTCCCGATCACAGTCGATGTGCCCGGTAACCAGTTTCTGAATGTTTCCCGATGTTTCGCCCTTTTGCCAGAGTGCCGATCGGGACCTCGACCAGTAGGTAACCCTGCCCGTTTCAAACGTTCGCTCGACCGCGACACGATTCATCCAGGCCAACATCAGGACCTCGCCAGTCAAATGGTCTTGAGCAATTGCGGGGATCAGTCCGTTTTCATCAAATTTCAGGCTGTCGGGGTCGATTGTATTCATGGATACTTCCCAATTCCTTCGATCAGACCTAATTAATGAATATTCTAATGGTGTTGAAGGCACATGAACGATGGCAGAAGCGAATGATGTGCTCCAACTTTATGCCAAACGCATTCTCGCCTTGGCCGCAGAGATTCCGTTTGCGACACTGATTCCTGAACCAGAAAGTTCGTCAAAGAAACGATCACCGTTGTGCGGTTCTACAGTCACCGTCGGCCTGAAGACGGACGGTGGCCGGGTTTCGAGCTTCGGCCAGGACGTCAAGGCATGCGCGCTGGGACAGGCATCAGCTTCCGTGCTCGGGAAGAATGTCATTGGTCTGGACCGCCGCGAAATTGAACATGGCCGAGATCAGTTGGAGGCCATGTTGAAAGAAGACGGTCACGTTCCGGATCCGCCTTTCGAGGAACTCGAAGCACTGAGGCCAGCCAAGGACTTCAAGAATCGCCATGCTTCGATCATGTTGGCATTTGACGCAACCATTGATGCGATGAAAGCGCTGGAAGATGCGCGGTGCCTCACGTCAGACTGAGTGCGACAAGTAGCACCACGAAAATCGACAACAGGCCGGACAGGTCTGAAATCGCCGGTCGGAATGAACGCTTGATTTCGAAATACAGGTTTTTGATCATGTTTTGACCCACATTTGTTCTCTTTTAGTTCTTCATATTGCAAGCCATATTGAAAGATCAAGAACAAATTAAGAACATCTGCCATTTCCCACCTGAACTGGAAGTCGCGTCAATTCAGTTCGCCTGCTTCGAAAACGATCGACGGCGACTGCCGTGGACACGTGAACAAGGCCGCCCCAATGCGTACGGTCGGGAACCAGTCTGAAGGCCGCGCCGGACGTCCAAAGGATCAGGACCCGGCACGGCTTCCTCCACGGGAGATCGCACCATGCGGAGCATCAAAACTGCCGGCTTCCTGGCCTTGCCCTCCGCCCTGACATCCGCCGGGCCCGAAGCCGTGACCACACGGACGAAAGACTACCGGACGCGATCCCTCCAAGGCCAGACGGCACCCGTCCTCGACTTCCGCTCGACGCCCGATACTCCCGGATCAGCAGCCACTCGACCTCACGGCGTGACACCGAAAGAACGAATGAAGTTCGCGTAGTGACGCAGGGCCTGGTGCAGCGGCATCGGCTCCCAACCGGTCTCGCCCTGGAGGCGCGAGATGTCGTAGGTTCCCCACCGCCCACCTGTGAAACGCGGATCGGCAACGATGTCACAGGCGGTGGGTGGCGCGATTTCCCATTTCAGGCCCGGTTCGATCTCCCGGCATAGCTCCAGCAACCGGCCGAGCGTCACCGCCTCGCCCTGGGCGACGTTATAGACCGGGTGATCGAAGCCGCCCTCCTTCTCAAGAAGCGCCATCATCGCCCGGGCCACGTCCTCGGCGTGGATATGGTCGCCGACGCCTTCGGTGTCATTGATGCGGATTACCTCGCCCGCCATCGCCCGGTGCAGCGCGACCTTGGGAGGGCAGTCATAGGCGCGCGAGGGCCGCCAGCGATCCATCGGCCCGTAGACGCCGGAGAGCCGGCAGGAACAGACATCGAAGCCGAAACTCTTGCCGTAGTGGCGCACGATCATCTCGCTGGAATACTTCGAGATACCGTAAAACTCTGGCGGATCGACCCACCCGTCCTCTGGCATTGGCCCGGGCGGTTCGGGCCCGAAGTCATTGTAGACCCCGCCGGAACTGAGATTGACAAAGGCCTTAAGGCCCCGCAGCGTGCGCGCCAGTTCCAGCACACGCACCGTGCCCATGATGTTGACCTCCAGCACCTTGTCGGGGACGTCGGTCTCCGGGTTGGCAATGGCTACGCCTTCCGGCGTTTCCGGGGCGAACAGGGTGACCGTGGCGGCGTGCAGGATGCGGTCGGGTGCGTGCTCGGCACCGATGCGGGCGAGTAACTCCGCATCGAGGACGCTGCCACGGATGTAGGTCAGCCGATCCGCCACCGGCGCCCAGAACCGGTCGAGCGCATCATCCTTCGGCCCGGCATCGAGCACCGCGACATGCTCCCCGCCGTGGCGTTTCAGCCACATCAGCGCCAAGTTCGACATCACGAAACCGCCGCCGCCCGTGATCAGGAGTGTCATCGCGTCCCCTTCAGCTAGCCGACCAACCGCCGTCGCACATCAGGTTGACGCCGGAGATGAAGCGGCACTCGTCCGAGGCCAGGAACAATGCAGCATAGGCCACGTCCATGGGCTCGCCCAAGCGCGGATAGGGTATGCGCGCACTGGCAGCCTCCAGCCCCTTGGGATCCATGCTGACTCCCGGCTTGCCGGTGACGATCCTGCCCGGCGCCACCGCGTTGCAAATGATGTGCTGACGGCCGTAGTCGGTGGCGATCTGGCGGGTCAGATAGACCGAAGATGCCTTGCCGGTGCCGTAGGCGATGTCATTCGGGGCGCCGATCATGCCGTGCTGTGAGGTAATGTTGACAATGCGCCCCCGCGCCTCGGCCTCCACGCTCTGGGTCAGCATCTGTTCGACCGCGCGCTTGGAGCACATGAAATAGCCGTCGGAATTGACCGCCATCACCTCGCGCCATTGCTCAGGCGTGGTTTCGGTCAAGGACGTGGTGGTCCAGTGCGCGGCGTTGTTGACCAAGATGTCCAGCCGGCCCCATTCCGCCACCACGCGCCCGACCATCGCGTCGATGTCGGCCCAGTTCGAGATGTCGCATTGCACACGCATGGTGGTACCACCGCGGGCGGCGATCTCCTCCTGAGTCGGGACGCCGCCCTCCTTGGGATCGATGAGGATATCGGCGACGCAGACCTTCGCGCCCTCCTCGGCGAAGAGAAGCGCGATGGCGCGGCCAATGCCCGATGCCGCGCCGGTGACGATCGCGGTCTTGCCACTCAGACGCTGTGCCATACGGCTTCCTTCCTCCTTGCCTGCTCACCCCAGACGGCGTTGGCCCGGCGGACCGCCCCGGTCCGTACGGCAGCCGGCCGATTACGGAATGGTCCGGGCCGCCCGGCGTGCCTCGGACGGCGGTGCGTCGTAGAGTTCGCGGTAGCGGCGGGCGAAATGCGAGCTGTTGCGGAACCCGCAGCGCAGCGCCACCTCGATCACCGGGATGTCGGATTGCGACAACAGGCCCTTGGCCTCCTTCAGGCGCAGGCGCATGTAGTATTTTGACGGCGAGACATTGAAACTGCGTGCAAACAATCGTTCAAGATGGCGCATGGAAGTGCCGAGCCGGGTCGAGATCTCGGACAGTTTCACCGGTTCCTCGAGATTACGCTCCATCAATTCGATAGCTTGCAACAGGACGTTGTTCGAGGCTCCGGTCCGATGGCTCAGGTCGATCCGGGCCGGTGCGCCGCCTTGGCGGATGGACTGGTAGATCAGAGCATCGGCCACCTGGCGGGCGACGGCGCGGCCACGGAAAGTCTCGATCAGGTGCACCATCATGTCCAGCGTCGAGACCCCGCCGGCGCAGGTGATGATGCGGCCATCGATGACGAAGATGTTGTCGGAAACGGTGACATCGGAAAAGGTCTCGGCCAGGACGCGGCTGCTTTCCCAATGCACCGAGGCGGTGCGTCCATGCAGGAGCCCGGCGCGTGCCAATACGAAGGCCCCGCCCGAGATCGCGCCGACCTGCCCGCCGCGGCGATGGCAGTTGCGTATCCAGTTCAGCACGGCGGAGTCAGTGATTCGGCCGGAATTCAACCCGGTACAGACCAGCACGATGTCGGCTCGTGGGCAGGTCCGGACCGAGTGTTCGACATTGGCCGGCTGTTCCGAGGAAGAGGCACGCGGCTGCCCGTCGGCCGACACGATCCAGTGATGGAATACGCGCTGGTCCTCGACCCAGTTGGCCAGGCGCAGGGCCTCCAGGACCATCGACATCGGCGCCAGCGGGAAGTCATGCTCCACGAACAATGCGACGGAGATGAGCGCAGCCGGCGTGTCGCTGGAGGCGGTGCCATCACGGCGGGTGGCGGTGTCCGGTTTCAACATGTCAGTACCCCCGTGACGGATCGACCCGGTTCAGCGGCATCTTGCCGCACGCCAGGCGACCGAGATTGTCGGCAAAAACCCGTGCTGCGGCGGCCTCCCACCCGTCGAACAGCGCGGCGGAATGTGGCGTAACAATCATGCCCGGCGCGTGCCAGAGCGGGTCGTCGGGGGGCAACGGTTCCGTGGCGAAGACGTCAAACACCGCGCCGCGTAGGTTGCCGCCGCGCAAACGAGCCAGCAGCGCGCCTTCGTCCACAATCCCGCCGCGGGCCAGGTTGACCACCCCGGCGCCAGCGGGCAGCTTGGCGAGGATGTGCGCCGACACCAGCCCCCGTGTTGTCTCGGTCAGCGGGATGGCGATCACCAGGTGATGGGCCGATGCCGCCACCTCCGCCAAGCCGTCGACTGGCTGAACCCGGGCGAAATCCGGATGTGCCCGCCCGGAACGGCTGATTCCGGTGATCTGAAGTCCGGCCGCCGTCAATCTGCGCGCGATCGCCGCGCCGATCGGCCCGGTGCCAAGGATCACCGCGTGCTGGCCCTCGGCGCTTCGGAGCAGTCGCCCGCTCCAGTCCTGCCGCGCCTGTTGCGCATGAAAATGCGCGAGATCCAGGTTTATGGCATAGATTGCGGCCAGCGCGTAATCGGCCATCACTGGCGCTTGGAAACCAGCGGAATTGCAGACCAGCAAGCGGTCGGGATCGAAGGGCAACAGGTGGTCGAACCCGGTCCCCGCCACATGCAGATAGGCTGGCGCATGTGGTCCCTCGACCAGCGGTGCACGCGGGTAGCCGGGGCCGAAACGGTAGGACAGGCAAAGCTCCGGCCGGGCCCTTTGCAGAAGTTCCGCGACCCCGTCATAGCTGTCATGGCAGATCAGATCGGCCCCCGGCAGGGCCGTGGCCAACACACCTTCGGCCGGTCCGGGGTCGCTGGCATGGATCAGCACGCGCAGTCCCACGCCCCCGGCTGCCAGACCGGCGCGCAGTCGATCGATGTCAGCGTCCTGTTCCGGCACTCCCGGCTGTCCCCGAATGCACTAGCGTTTGCTCAGTCCGACACGAGGAGGGCAGATCTGTCAAGCGGCTTTGCGCTTTAGCCATCGGCCGGGAAGCGCGCAATCCAGTGTCGCGCTATATCGGCGCGGCACGGGATCCAGACCCGGTCATGGGCCAGCACATGGTCGAGGAACCGCTCCAGCCCTGCCGCCCGCCCCGGTCGACCGGAGATCCTGGGATGCAGCGACACCGTCATCATCCGCGGCGCGACCGCGCCCTCGCGCCAGAGCACGTCGAACGTGTCGATCAGGTAGCGTTCCCAGGCCTCGCCATTGGGGAACCCGTTGGTGTGAACGAGTTTCGAATCGTTGGTGTCGAATTGGTGTGGGATCACCAGATGCGCACGTTCATGGCAGCGGTCCCAATAGGGCAGATCGTCTGCATAGCTGTCGCTATCGTACAGGAACCCGCCTTCCTCGATGACCAAGCGGCGGGTGTTGGGGCTCGGACGTCCGGTATACCAACCTAGCGGACGCTGGCCGCAGAGCTTGGTGATGATTTCCACCGCGCGGTCGATATGGGCGCGCTCCTCGGCCTCGGGCATCCGCGAATAATCGAACCAGCGATGGCCGTGGGACAGCACTTCGAACCCGGCCGTCATTGCCGACTCGGCGACCAACGGGTTGCGTTCCAGGGCCATCGTCACCGCATAGACCGTTGCGGCAAGGCCGCGGTCCACCAATATGCGGTGCAGCCGCCAATAGCCGGCGCGGCTGCCGTATTCATAGATGCTCTCGGAATTCGGATCGCGGCCTCCGATCACTGCTTCCATACCCGCCACCTCGGCCAGCGCCGCTTCGGAGCGGTCGTCACCATGCAGGACGCAGGTCTCCGATCCCTCCTCATAGGCGATGGCGATGGACAGGCAGACCCGTGCCTCGCCGGGCCAGGCCGCCTGTGGCGGTGTGGGGCCGTAACCGATCAGGTCGCGCGGATAGGAGGTATCGGACATGGGAGCGCTCCGGAATTGTAACTGTCTCGGACGGTGCCGCCGCCCGGGAGGAAAGTCCGTTCCGAATGCGACATCGGGGTCGATTGCGGACGAATCCGGGTTGGTTGCGACCGAGTTTGTGCTTGCGTCCCCCCGCTTCGGTGTCCGACATTGACCAGATCCGGAGGCGAGGACGCATGACCACTGATCCTGTACTGGAGGTCACCGACCTCTCGATCGGCTTCAGCACCCACACGGTGGACATCCCCGCCGTGGCCGGCTTTGACTGCCGGGTGATGGCGGGCGAGACGGTCGGCCTGGTAGGCGAATCCGGCAGTGGCAAATCCACCGTCGCCTTTGCCATCATGCGCTATCTGGGCAGCAACGGCCAAATCACCGGCGGCTCAATCCGCTTCATGGGCCGGGACCTGGCGACACTGCCCCGCGCCGAGCTGCGACGGATCTGGGGCCGCGACATTTCCATGGTCTACCAAGAGCCGTCCTCGTCGCTGAATCCCTCAATGCGGATCGGACGGCAACTGGCCGAGCCGCTGGTCGTGGTCGACGGCGAAGACCGGACCGAGGCCGAGGCCCGGGCACGCGAGATGCTGGAGGCGGTGCGCCTGCCCGATCCCGACCGCATCATGATGAGTTACCCGCACCAGATCTCGGGAGGTCAGCAGCAGCGCGTGGTGATTGCCATGGCACTGTTGCGGCAGCCGAAGCTACTGCTGATGGACGAGCCGACCACCGCGCTCGACGTAACCGTCGAGGCCGGCATCGTCGAGCTTGTCCGCGCGCTGTCGGCCGAGTTCGGAGTCTCGGTCCTGTTCATCAGCCACAATCTGGGTCTGGTGCGGGCGGCCTGTGACCGAGTCGTGGTGATGTATTCCGGCGAGGCGGTGGAAAGCGGCCCGGTTGACCGCGTGTTCGAGGCCCCGCGTCACCCCTATACCCAAGGCCTTCTGGATGCGTTGCCGGTGCCCGATGTCGACAAGTCGGAACGTGCACTGCGAACCATTCCCGGGCAGTTGCCCTTGCCTTTCGACCGACCGAAAGGCTGTAATTTCGGCCCGCGATGCGCGCTGTTCCAGGAAGGGCTGTGTAATTCCGGGCCGGTCGCCATGCGGGCGGTCGGGGGCGCAGATGCGCATCTGTCGCGATGCCTCAAGATCGAGGCGCTCGACGTCCGGCGCGAGAACGTTCATGCCGCCGTCCCGCAGGATGACGCCCTCGGGCCGGAGATCATGCGCATCAAGGGGTTGCAGAAGCATTATGCACGCGCCGGCGGGATCTTCGCCGCCCGGCGCGCCGCAGTGAAGGCGAACGAGAATGTCAGTTTCAAGGCCCATGAAGGCCAGACCGTGGCGCTGGTCGGAGAATCCGGCTGTGGGAAGTCGACGCTGGCCAAGGTTCTGACCGGCCTGGAAACCGCGACGAACGGCAGCATTCGCTTTGCCGGAACCGACATTGCCGACACCGAGGTACGGCGGCGCGATCCCGATATCGTCCGATCAATCCAAATGGTGTTCCAGAACCCGTTCGACACGCTCAACCCGAAGCGGCGTGTGGGCAGGCAGGTGGAGCGCGTGCTGAAACGCTTTGGCATCGCTGGAAACGCGCGGGAACGCCGCGCCGCGGTCGCGGAACTGTTCGACCGGGTGCGCCTGCCACGGGATTTCGCAACGCGCCGACCGAGGCAGCTCTCCGGCGGGCAGAAGCAACGGGTGGCTATCGCGCGGGCCTTTGCCGGAAATCCAAAATTCGTGGTTGCTGACGAACCGCTTTCGGCGCTCGATGCCTCGGTCCAGGCGGCGGTAGCCGAGTTGCTGACCGAGATTCAGGTCGAAAGCGGAACCGCGATGCTGTTCATCAGCCATGACCTGAGCATCGTGCACCATCTCGCTGACTGGGTCGTGGTGATGTATCTGGGCCATGTGGTGGAACAGGGGCGCACGGTCGATGTCTTTGCGCCGCCCTATCATCCCTACACCGAAGCGCTTCTGTCCGCCGTGCCGATCGCCGACAGTCGATTCGGGAAACGCCGCATCGTGCTGTCGGGCGACATTCCCTCTGCCGAGCGGCCGCCGTCGGGCTGCCCATTCCAGACCCGCTGCCCGCACAAGGCCGAGGCGCAGGCCTCCGCCGGCTTCCCGATCTGCGAAACCGAGATGCCTCCGGTCCGCCGCCTGGGCGGCGGGCACCAGCTGAAATGTCACCTGCCCAACGCGGTGCTGGACGCGATGCCACCGGTAATTGCGCAACGGGAGGCAAAGGCGACGGAAGGCGAGTGAAGCGCTCAGCTGAGTCCGACGCCGCCGTCGATGACCAGGTCGGTGCCAGCGTCGATGGCGGAGCGGTCGAAGGCGAGATTTGGCGCGGCCTCGGCGATCTTTGCCCGGTCCGGCCCAGCGACCGCGGCGCCTTCCGACGTGAAGCGTTCGGCAATGGCCCGGCCGATGTCGCGCACGGCAACGGAGACGATTGCCTGCGATCCCAACAGCGCGCTTGTGTCAGGATACGGTGCGGGCCAGGTAGCGGCCATGATCGGCGGCGCCCAGATAAGTTTCACCATCGACGATCCGGCGCCCGCGACTGAACACCATGTCGATCCGGCCTTGGCAGTCCCATCCGTCCCAGACCGAGTAATCGGTATTGGAATGCAGTTTCTCGGTGGCGTAGGTCACCTGCGCAGCAGGGTCGAAGATCACGATATCGGCATCGCATCCCGGCAAGAGCCGCCCCTTTTGCGGCAGATCGAACAGGTCGGCGGGCGCGGTGCAACAGACCTCTACCCAACGCTCAAGGCTGAGCCGGCCCTTCACCACGCCCTCAGAGTGGATCAGCGGAAATCGGGTCTCCACATTGCCCGGAGGCAGCACCGGCATCAGCCGGCGGCCCTGAGCGTCGCGCGGCGTGTCCGGACCCTCGGGATCGGCCTCGACATCAACGCCGAAGCTGGCGGCGATCTCGCGGGCGGTGTTTTCGGGTACCATGCGCACGGCGGCATGATCGGTCGAGACGATGTCCAGATCGCCAAGGCGTAGCCCGCGCCATAACGCGGCCTTGTGTTCCGGTTCCCGCACCGGCGGGGTCAGAAGGAAGGGCAGCGCGGCGACCTGGTGGCCCTCGTAGATCGATGCGTCGTGGGTTAGCCAAGCCAACCCGGCCTCGCCGAAGGCCGCCACTCCGCGTTCCTTGGCCCGTCGGATTGCGGAAATTCCCTCCGCACAAGTTTGATGGAACAGGAGCACACGACTGCCGGCGGCCTCGGCCATACCGAGGGCAAGCTCGCAGGCGGCGCCCTCGGTGGACGCGGGATAGGCGGAGGGGAAGCAGCGCATGTCGCGGTCTCCGGCCTCGGCCTTGCGCTGCCTCAGTGCCTTGATCGTGCCCATGTTCTCGGCATGGACGATGTTCAACCCGCCGTGATCGGCGACCTCGATCATGCCGTGCAGAAGCGTCTCGTCCGGCACCACCCATCCCGGGATCGCCATGAACCACTTGAAGCTCGGGATGCCGCGGCCGACGATTTCGGGTATCTCGGCCAGCCGCGCAGGATCGGAGGAGCGGATGTTCATGTGAAAGGCAAAATCGACTGCGCACCGACCCTCGGCCAAGGCCATGCGGGTGTCGAACTCCTCGACCAGGGTCCTGTCGGGCTCGGCCTGGATCTGGTCGATGATCGTCGTGGTTCCGCCGAATGCTGCGGCGATGGAACCTGTGGCGAAGGTGTCGTCGTAGCAGAAACTGTCACGTTCGGTGCGCATATGGACATGGCCGTCCACGGCACCGGGCAGTACCAGCCGGCCGGCGGCCTCGATCCGCTCCCTCCCCTCCAACTCGTGGCCGAGAGTGACGATGCGCCCACCCTTCACCGCGACATCACCATCGAAACAGCCGGCGCCGGTCACGACCCGGCCGCCGGAAATCACCAGATCATGGCCCATCACGACCTCCTTCGATCGCCGAAACGCTACGCCTGCGGCTGCGCCGTTGCCGTCCATTTGCGACAGATTCGTGCGGACATCGGTCGGGTTCGGCGCACGCGAGCGCAGCATTGGTTTTTCGCTTTTCGGCGGAGGATTGGATAAGGAGATCGGCCATGAGCATTGTCCCGGTGATCGACCTGTTGGTGTTTGTGGACGGCGACGCCGCCGCCTGCCGCGAGGTCGCCGAATTGACCGACCGCTCCGGCCGCGAGATCAGCTTTCTCTGCGTCACCGGCCGCCGGGTGCCGCAGGAGTTGAGCGAGTGCCTCCATGCTCTATCAAAGGATTTCTTCCGGCGCGAGTCAGTCGAAGGGATGCACGTTGCGCAGCCCGCTTTCGACATCATCCGCGGGAGACGTCGGCCAGGGGAAGGCGGCACCGGCCACCACGTTCGGCGAGTTCACCCGGCCCGACCTGAAGGAGACCTTCTCGATTGCGCCCGAAGTGCTGCCCGGTGCCGGGGCCAATCATGCTGCCCACGGCGGCCGTAACCATTTTGCGCCCAACCTCTGGCCCGAGGAACCCGAGGACAGGCGCGACGCCTTCCTGGAGTATCGGGATGAGATGGGGACGCTTTCGGCCGAGATGATGCGTCTCAATGCCTGCGCTCGGGCTCGACGTGGAGCATTTCGCCGACAGCATCGACCGGCATGTCTCGGTCTTCGGCGCGATATACTGGATCGACCAGGAGGTGCCGCCGGAGACGGACCAACCGCGCGCCTGCGCCTGTGCTGATTTCGCCACCATGACAATTCTGAAACCCGACGGCGCGCAGGGCGGGCTGCAGGTGCGCACGGCCCAGGGAGACTGGGGCCCGGTCAAGGCAACGCCGGGCGCCTTCATCCTCGATATCGGGGACATGATGGCGCGCTGGACGAATGACTGACGGACGTCTACGCTGCACCAGGCGGTCAAACCGCCGCCGGACCTGGCGGTCGGTTCCGAACGATTGTCGATCGGCTTCTTCCACCAGCCGATCTACGTTGCGGTGGTCGAATGCCTGCCCTCGTGCCGCCTGGGCGACGCGGCACCGAATTACCCGCCGGTCCTGGCCGGCGACCATCCGCACGTGCGGTGCTCGTCGCAGGTGGTGACGGGATAGGGCCAGAGGAAAGGAGATCGTCGGCGACATGCTGAACTTCCTCATCCGCCGCCTCGGAATGCTGGTCGGCACGATGCTGGCAGTGTCGCTCCTGACCTTTCTGCTTCTGGAGGTCAACGGTGACGCGGTCGTCGTGAAGGTGATCGGGCCCTACTCGACCCAGGAACAGCGTGAGATCTGGCTGGAGGTGAACGGTTACAACGAACCGGCCGCACTGCGTTATGTCACTTGGCTGTGGGACGGGATGCGCGGCGATTTCGGCGAATCTATCCGCTATCGCGCCCAAGTGGCCGATGTCTTGTGGCCGCGGCTGGCCAATACCGTGATCCTGGCCGCCGTGGTTTTCGCCATCATGATCCCGTTGTCGATCACCGCCGGGGTCATCGCCGGCATGAACGAGGGCGGCGTGACCGACCGGATCATTTCCACGGTCTCGATCCTGACCACCTCGGTTCCCGAGTTTGCCAGCGCAGTGTTCCTTGCCTTTCTTTTCGTGCTGACGCTTGGCTGGTTCCCGGCGACCTCGACCATGTCGGACGGATTCGATCCGATGCAGCTGGTGATGCCCGCGATGGTGCTGGTCCTGTTCGGCTTCGGATATGTGGCGCGGATGATGCGTGCCTCGATGTCCGAGGTGATGCATTCCAACTACATCCGCACGGCGATGCTGCGCGGCCTTCCGTTCCGGCGGGTGATCACCCATCACGCGCTGCGCAACGCGCTGATCGCGCCCTTTACCGTTATCATCCTGCAGATTAACTGGCTTCTGTCGGGGGTGATCGTCGTGGAATTCTTCTTTGCCTATCGCGGCTTCGGCGCGCTTCTCTTGGAGGCGTCGCTGACCCAGGACATTCGGCTTTTGCAGGCCTGCGCCATGGTTTCGGTGGTGGTTGCGGTCTCCACCCAGACCATCGCCGACATCGGTTACGGCTTTCTAAATCCCCGGGTTCGGTTCACATGACAGAGGCCTCAGCCCACCCGCTGCACGGCGCGACCCGCCGCCCGGTGCTACCGAAGGTCCTGACCAGCCCGGTCGCGGTGATCGGCGGCGCGGCGGTGGTGTTCTGGTGCATGGTGGCCCTCTTTGCGCCACTAATCGCGCCCTATAATCCGGTGGAACAGTTCACCCCCTTTATTCGGCCGGGAGCGTCTGGTCCAGACGGGCTCTGGCACATGCTCGGCACCGATCACCTGGGCCGGGACATCCTTTCGCGGATCATCTTCGGCGCCCGGAGGGTGCTGTTTTTCGCGGTGACGGCGACCTTCTCGGCCTATGCGGTGGGGGTGACCATGGGCCTGTCGGCGGGCTATCTCAGGGGATGGGTCGACGATGTGCTATCGACTGTCGCCAACATCGTGCTTTCCTTCCCGGTCCTGGTCCTCTACGTCGTCATCATCTCGGTCTTCGGTGCCTCGGGCGGCAACATCATCCTTGCTGTCACGTTCGCCAGCGCGCCAGGGATCATGCGCATCGTGCGCAGCATCGTGCTCGACTTGCGTAACCGCGACTACGTCGCTTCGGCCGAGACCAGGGGGGAGACCGCGCCTTACATAATGTTCGTGGAGATCCTGCCGAACGCCACGTCGCTTTTGATCGTCGATGCCTGCCTGCGTCTGGGCTATGTGACCATCACCATCGGCGTACTCGGCTTTCTCGGCCTCGGCTTGCCGCCGCCACAGCCCGACTGGGGCGGCATGGTCAACGAGGCCCGTTCAATGGCCACCTTCGCGCCCTACATGATGCTCTATCCGTGCGCGGCGATCTCGTCGCTGGTGCTGGGGCTCAACCTTCTGGCCGACGGTTTGCGGGAGACCGAGTTGAAGGATTGAACAATTGCGACCTGATTCCGCCGGCTCAGGTCGGATCGGGAGGATTGCGCAGGCGCAGGGCTGCCAGACTTCAAGGATGCCGGACTATCGCCCAAATTGCGGAATATGAACGTGCAACGCCTCAGGAGACGCAATGCCCGCGCCCGGCGATCACGCACTCCGGCGCTGGAACAGGGCCCCTGGCGGGCGATCGAGAACACCTTTCCCCCGGTCGCCTTCTATTCTGCCGACCAGATCGAAGCCATTCACGACTCATCCCTGTCGATTCTTGAATCCCTCGGAATTGAGTTGCTGGACGAGCGCGCCTGCGATCTCTTCGCCTCCGCCGGCGCCGATGTCGACCGCGCCACCGGCACCGTGCGTCCAGACCGCGCCATGATGATGGAGTACGTGGCCAAGGCGCCGTCACGCTTTCGGCTGACCCCGTCCAACCACGCCCGCGCGATCGAGATCGGCGGCCGCGATCTGGTTTTCGGCCTCGTCGCCGGTCCTCCCAATGTCAGCGACGCCGAACGCGGTCGCCGACCGGCGGGCATGGCGGACTACCGCGACCTGATCCGTCTTGCCCAGTATTTCAACATCATACACCTGATCGGCAACCAGGCAGTGGCGCCCCTGGATCTACCGGCCGAGACCCGCCACCTGGATACCTATTTTGCCAATCTCACGCTGTCGGATCTGTGCTTTCACATCTCCGCCATCGGCCCGGCGCGGGCGACCGACGGCATTACGATGATGGCGCTGGCACGCGGCGAAAGCCTGGAGGCGCTTGCCGAACGGCCCGGTGTCGTGGCTCCGATCTCGGTCAACTCGCCGCGGCGTCTCGATGGCGAGATGGCAAGAGGGCTGATCGCCACCGCCGAACTCGGCCAGGCTGTGCTGATCACGCCCTTCACGCTGATGGGCGCGATGACGGCTGTGACGCTGCCGACCGCGCTGGCTCAGCAGAATGCCGAGGCGCTGTTCGGGGTGGTGCTGACGCAACTGGTGCGCCCCGGCACTCCGGTGATCTACGGCGCATTCACGTCGAACGTGGACATGCGGACCGGTGCGCCGGCCTTCGGCACGCCCGAGAACGCCAAGGCCAATATTGCCAGCGGACAGCTTGCTCGGCGCTACGGGCTGCCCTATCGCACATCGAACGCCAACTCCTCGAATGCGGTGGATGCGCAGGCAGTTTACGAAACGCAAACGGCGCTCTGGGCGGCGGTGCTCGGCGGGGCGAACGTGATTTACCACGCCGCCGGATGGTTGGAGGGCGGCCTGACCGCATCGTTCGAGAAGCTGGTCCTGGACGTGGAGATGCTGCAGCAGATGGCCGAGATGATGCAGCCGCCGCAGGTTGATGCGACGACGCTGGCGCTCGATGCCGTCGCCAACGTGCCGACCGGTGGGCATTTTTTCGGCGAGCCCCACACGATGGAACGCTACGAGACTGCCTTTTACCACCCGATCCTGTCGGATTGGAGCAATTACGAGGCCTGGGAGGCGGCGGGCGCACAATCCGCGACCGACCGCGCCACCGGCATCTGGAAACAGGCGCTGGCAGAATACAGGCCGCCGGAATTGCCGGAAGACCGGAGCGAGGCCTTGGAGGCCTATGTAGCCCGACGCAAGGAGGAGATCGAGGCGACGGGACTTTGACCCGCCCGGCGCTTTCGGTGAGAACAAGGAGAACGACCGATCGCAGTGGTTGATTGCTGCACGCCCGATGGGATACCATCAGCGGTGTCGTGGTCTTCTTCTTCCCGCGCGGGCGGTGAGCGTCGCGCGGAACCCGGTGGGCTCGTCGGCCTGCCCCGACCGCACCCGCGCCGTGCAACGACCGGCGGGGCAACCAAGTATGACAAGGAGACAATGGACATGCAAAACCCAACACTGACCAGACTGACGGAATGGATGCGCGAAGGACGGCTATCGCGTCGCGATTTCCTGCGCCAGTCGACGCTTCTGGGCCTTTCAGCGACTGCCGCCTATTCTCTGGCCGGGTTGCCGATGCCCGCGCGCGCCGATGCCAGTCTGCCGCGCGGCGGAACCCTGAGAATGGGAATGCGGGTGCTGGACATCTCAAACCCGCACGCGATTTCCTTCGGCGAAGGCGCGGCGGCGGTCCGCCCGGTCTGCGATTATCTGACGCGGACAGCGCAGGACAACATCACCAGGCCCTGGCTTCTGGACCGGTGGGAGGCGTCGGAGGACCTGCGCACCTGGACGCTGCATGTCCGCCCCGGGGTGGCCTGGCACAATGGCCGGCCGTTTACGGCCGAGGACGCGGCTTGGAATGTCGACCATGTGCTCCGGCCTGAAACCGGCTCTTCCGTGGTCGGGCTGATGTCGGGCTACATGCTGACCAACGAAGAAACCGGTGAGTCCGACGATGATGGCAACCCGGTCACCCGGGCCGTGTTGTGGGATGCCAATGCCATCGAGGTGGTGGACGATCTGACGCTCCGGCTGAATCTCAAGGTCGCCGAAACCGCGGTGCCCGAGCACTTGTTCCACTACCCGTTATGCATGCTCGACCCCGAGGAGAACGGCAACTATGGCGTCGGTTCCAACGGTACCGGATCCTACACGATGGTCGAACATGCTGTCGGCGAACGGGCGGTGCTGGAACGGGTTGAGGGCAAGCATTTCTCGGGCGGCGGCCATCTTGACCGGATCGTGATCACCGATCTGGGCGAGGATTCCGCCGCAGCGATCTCGGCCCTTCTGACCGACCAGGTCGACGGCATATACGAGGTGTCGGAATCCCAGGCGCCCATGGTCACCGGGGCCGAGAATATCGAGGTTTACCGCGCCAATACTGCGCTGACCGCGGTTGCCCGCGGCAAGGTCGATCAGGAACCGTTCAACGATCCGCGGATCATGCTCGCCTTGCGCCACGCCACTGACAGCCAGGCGGTGATCGAGCGTGCACTGCGCGGCAATGCCGGACCGGGCGATCACACCCATGTCTCGCCGATCCATCCGGAATGGGCGGATCTCGGGCCGTTCGAGTTCAATCCCGAACGTGCCGCCGAGATCCTGGCCGAGGCCGGCTATCCCGACGGCATTGACCTGGAAATGGTGGTCAAGACGCAGCCCAACTGGGAACTCGACGTGGCCCAGGTCATGGTGCAGGACTGGGCACAGGCGGGCATCCGGGTGACACTTCAGACCCTACCGGCCTCCTCATTCTGGGATCGCTGGACAGAATATCCGTTCAGCCTGACTGCTTGGGGCCACAGGCCGCTCGGGCCGATGGTGCTTGGACTTGCCTATCGCACCGGCGCTCCCTGGAACGAAAGCAGCTTCTCGCATGAGCGATTCGATGAATTGTTGGTGGAGATCGGTGGTACGGTCGACCCGGACGAGCGCCAGCGGGTCATGGGCGAATTGATGACCATCATGCGCGAAGAAGGGCCGATCGTGCAGCCCCATTTCATGCAGGTGGCCACCGCCTTCAACCGTCGCGTGCTGAATTTCACCATGCACCCGACGAAGTACATCTTCTTCGAAGAATTGGCCATCGAGGCATGAACCTGCGCGGGGCCGGCCGTGACGCCGGCCCCGCCTCTGGCACCGGTATCAGGTCGGCACCCGCGAGGGCACATCCAGATCGAGCGCATCACGCGTGACCGTGGCCTCAACCGAATGCGGTGTGAGCGGCGGCATAGGCGGGTCATTGTGCATCCTGGCCACGCACTGCTTAACCGCTGGGATCAGCGGCCAGTGCGAGGCTGCCGCCCGGGCCGCATGGCATGTGACCACGGTCGGGGACCGCGGCCGGTTTGGCTGCACAATCCCGGCACATGCTGCGGGCGAAACCGGGGTATTCGGGGCAGCTATCAAGCTTTGCGTCCCGCCAGGCTTGCGTGGTAACGAAATCCTCGCCGGACGGCGACAAGTTCCAATCGAGTTGTACGGCCAGCTACTGGCCCGGCGGCAGGCACCGCATGGCTCTCCCCTCTTCTCAAACACTTCACACCACGCGGAACCCGGTCCGCGCCACCGGGAAGCAGGGTGCCTCCTGCGGACGTGATCAATCACTCCGGTCAGGTGAGTCAATCCCGGAATTCAACACATCCGCCACCGTCCGGAAAGGAAGCGCTCCTGAAAAGGCCGCCGGGAAAGAAAAAAATGTTGCGGACTGTTCCGGTTTCCACGCGATCAGACACCGATCCAATCCGTGATAAAATCGCCCCTTGAACGTATTCAGAAAATCTGATGGGTTTTCGGGCGTTTTTGCCCGGATTATTTGATGTTCGGGGTTTGGTGCCCCTCAATTTCCTTGCAAGAAGTCGATTGAGGGGCTTTGTCTCGGTGACGCTCAAATCATCTGAGACGAGGCCAATGTTACACGATTTCTTTCCCGGTTCCATCCTTTCCTGCGCCCGTATCTGGGCCTTCCTGACGTGGATTGACGCGGCGGAAGCCGAGCGCGTCCGCGCGGAAGGTTGCCCGCGTTGCGGGAGCTGCCTGGACAGCGCGTCCTATCCCCGCAAGCCGCACGGTCTTGCGGCATCCCTGCGTGAGGGCATCCGGCGTTTCAGTTTCTGTTGCCGGGCCTGCCGCCGCCGCGAGACGCCGTCGTCGGTTCGCTTTTTCGGCCGGCGGTTCCGGGTGGCTCCGGTGTTCCTTGCGGCGAGCTTCCTGGTTCAGCGCGGCGGGTTCCGGCTGACGACCGTCTCCGAGCGCCTGGGCATTCCGGTGACGACGCTGCGGCGCTGGCGTCGGTGGTGGTGCGCGATATTCCCGGAAACACGGGCGTGGCGTCTGAAGCGGGGCGAACTGGCACCGCCGCCCGGGGAGGCGCCTCTGGTCTGGCTGATGCGGACGATACGGGGGCGTTCGCGGCGTTCGCGGCTGTTGCGGAGCCTTGTCTGGCTGCGTCCGTGGACCGGATCCTTCAGTCTCGGTGGTGGCTGAGGGCGCATCCGCAGAGGATGGAACTGTCACGATAATCCGGGGCCGAATAGCACTGACCTCCCACGGACCGACACAGGGAGGACAGCGTCATGGGCAAGAGAGACGAACCCGGCGACCCCGACGGCTGGGCACGCTTGCGCTTTGCGGTGGTCGGACCGCTGCTGGCGGCGCCGCCGCCGAAGGGCCGGCTGCGGGGCGAACTCGAGAGGTTGGCGAGCCAGGTCTGGCAGCGTCCCGGCGGCGGCGAGGTCCGCTTCTCGGTATCCACCATCGAACGCTGGTACTACCAGGCCCGGGCACAGGACCGGGATCCGGTGGGTGCGCTCCGGCGGCAACGGCGCAGCGATGCCGGCCGCGAGCGGGCGCTGTCTCCGGCCCTGCTCGACGTCCTGCGGGAGCAGTACAGGGCCCACCCGTCGTGGAGCGTGCAACTGCATTACGGCAACCTCGAGGCGCGCGTGGAAGACGAGCCATGGCTCGGGCCGATGCCGTCCTATTCGACGCTGAGACGTGCGATGCGGCGCCGTGGGCTGGTCCGCCGCCGCCGCCGCCGCGGCACTGACCAAAAGCAGGTGCCGGCCGAAGCGCGCGAGGTTCTGAGCTACGAGGTCTCGCGCTCGCATGCCCTATGGCACTGCGATTATCACCACGCATCTGTCCGGGTGCTGACGCCGGGCGGCGAGTGGCGGACGCCCTTCCTGTTCGGGGTCCTCGACGATCATTCCCGTCTCGGCTGCCACTTGCAGTGGTACCTGGAGGAGACGACCGAGACCTTCACCCACGGGCTCAGCCAGGCGTTCATGAAGCGCGGGCTGCCCAGGGCCCTGATGTCGGACAACGGTTCACCGATGATCGCCGGCGAGGTCGAGGCCGGCCTGTTCAGACTGGGCATCCAGCATGTCCGGACACTCGCTTACTCACCTCATCAGAACGGCAAGATGGAGGTCCTGTGGGGTTCGGTCGAAGGCCGTCTGATGGCCATGCTCGAAGGGATCGGGGAACCGCTCACCCTGCAGATGCTGAACGACGCGACCATCGCCTGGCTCGAGCATGACTACCATTGCCGGGTCCATCGCGAGCTCGGGGTCACGCCTCTTGAGCGCCTGAAGCAGAGCGACAATGCCGCGCGGGACTGTCCGGACAGTGCCGCGCTCAGGTCGGCGTTCCGGATTGCGGTCACGCGGACCATCCGGCGCTCCGACGGAACCCTGTCGCTCGACAGCGTCCGTTTCCAGGTGCCGAAACCCTGGCGCCACCTGCTCGAAGCCCGGGTGCGCTATGCCCGCTGGGACCTGACGGTCGCAGAACTGGTCACCGAGAACGACGACTGCCTGTGCCTGCTCCATCCGCTCGACAAGCGCGCGCATGCCAATGCCGCGCGCAGGCCGGTCGGACCCGGCGACGCCGCCGATGCCGAACCCGGCACCGGAAAGGCGGAGGTGCCGCCGCTTCTCAGGAAGATCCTGAACAAACAGGCGGCAACCGGCCTGCCGCCGGCCTGGATGCCCTTCCGGGGCGATTCCGACAAGACCGACAACGCCGGCGACGAGGAGGATCATTCGTCATGAACCGTGAGACACTGAGCCTGTATGGCCTCAAATGGAACCCGTTTGCCCCCGACCTGCCGGCCGGGGAGCTGTTCACCACTCCCGCCGTCGAGAGCTTCTGCCTCAGGGTCGAGAACCATCTCCTGGGCCAGGGCGGCTTCGCCCTCGTCGTCGGCGATCCCGGGACCGGCAAGAGCGCCGTCCTGCGCCAGCTCGCCCTGCGTCTCGACACGATCGAGGGACTGCGCATCGCGGCGCTCTCCCACCCGTCCTCGCGGCTCGCCGACTTCTACCGCGAAATGGGCGAACTGTTCGGCATCGCACTGGTCCACAACAATCGCTGGAACGGCTTCAAGCTGCTGCGCGACCGGTGGCGCTCCCATCTCCACGACACCCGCATGCGGCCGCTGCTGCTCATCGACGAGGCCCAGGAACTGCAGACTTCCGTGCT
This sequence comes from Paracoccaceae bacterium, assembly GCA_965242975.1. Taxonomy (GTDB): domain Bacteria; phylum Pseudomonadota; class Alphaproteobacteria; order Rhodobacterales; family Rhodobacteraceae; genus JAPPHA01. Next base: position 934,708 of record CBDETS010000007.1, read on the forward strand.
GACGGAGATCCGCCTCCTCGCCTCCACCGAGTTCGACTCCCGCACCATTCTCTCCGTCGTCCTCGCCGGCGACAGCCGACTGCTCGACAAGTTCAGGACCCAGGAACTCGCGCCGCTGGCCTCGCGCATCCGCCATCGCCTGACACTGGACGCCGCCGACCCCGACGGGCTGGCGAAACTGCTCGACCACCTGCTCAGGGCAGCCGGCAATCCGGCGCTGATGACCGCCGAACTGAAGACGGCCCTCACCACCCATGCCGGCGGCAACCCGAGGAGCCTCGCCATCATGGCCGACAGCCTGCTCGCCGCCGCCGCCGAAAGCGAGCGCACGCAACTCGACGAAAGCCTCTTCTTCGAGGTCTTCGGAACCGCCCTGCCGGGCAGGAGGACACGCCGATGACCGCATTCCCCACACGCAGGCCGCGCGAACTCGAGGACCGCCCGCGCCAGCAGGACTGGCTGGTCGACACCCTGTGGGGCGAACAGGCCGTCGGCATCCTCGGGGGAGAACCCAAATGCGGCAAGACCTTCCTCGCCCTCGACATCGCCGTCGCCGTCGCCAGTGCCGCTCCCTGCCTGCGGCGCTTCCCGGTCGAATGCCCCGGCCCGGTGCTGCTCTATGCCGCCGAGGACGCCGGCCATGTCGTCCGCCAGCGCCTCCAGGGGATCGCCGCCGCCGCCGATGTCCACTTCGATGATCTCGACATCGCCGTCATCGATACCCCGGTCCTGCGCCTCGACCGCAAGGCGGACCAGGCGAAGCTCGCCGCCACCGTCGACCAGGCCCGGCCCCGCATCCTGATCCTCGACCCACTGGTCCGGCTGCATGGCGTCGACGAGAATGCGGTCGGCGAGATCGCGCCCATCCTCGCTTATGGGAACCAAATGTTTATGTGAATCTTGAATCCCAAGTGCCTGTCATGACACGCCTTATCCGCTGATTGGGTTCACATAAAAATCTGCTCTACTCCTGTCGATTTCGACACTGACAGGAGAGAGATCGTGCCTTCGAAACAATTCGGTCTTCCACTGCTCGATGTGGTTCCGGAACGGGATACCCGTGTTGTCCGGTGCTATGCGGAGCACCTGGAAGGCCTTGGTCTTTCAGACAGGAAGACCAGCTTATTGATCAGTACGGCCAGGCACGTCGCGGTCTGGCTGGCGCTCAACGGGGCGGGTCTCGACAAGCTCGACGTCCACCTTCTTGATCGTTTCATGCGCCATGAATGCCACTGTCCGGGACGGCATCGGAACGGCAGGAAGCCCGGGCAGCACTGCAGGCGATTTGCGCTCAGGTTCCTCCGGTACCTGCTCGAGACCGGGCGGGCAGAGGTGCCCCCGGAGATCGAGGCCGGCGGACATCTTGCGACACGGTTCCGGGACTCCCTGGAAGAGCAGGGATACGCAAGCTCGACGATCAGATCGAGCGGGACCCTGTGCCGCCACTTCATCGTCTGGCTCTACCTGTCGGACATTCCCCTGGCGGAAGCCGACGAACGCGTTCAGCGTCGCTTTCTTGCCCACGACTGCACCTGTGTTCATCCGGGGTTCCTCGACAGGCCCACAGGGTTTGCCGGTTCCAGAACCTCCGGATCAACGCTCCGGCTCTTTGCCGCGTTCCTGGTGGACAGGAACGTTATCCCGGCGCCGGTGGTCCCGCAACGCCATGCGGAACACGGTGAACATCTCGATGCGTTCCTCCACTGGCTTCGGCAGCATCGCGGCCTCAGGGACACGACCATCGAACAATACGAAAGGCACATGCGCGCGCTGCTTCCGGCTCTCGGCGACGACCCGGGGGCGTATGACGCCGCCCGTGTCCGGAACACGATCCTGGACCGTCTCGAAACCGCGTCTCGCGGGCAGGTCGGCGACCAGGCGAGCGCGCTTCGGATGTACCTGCGCTTTCTCGGGTCGAACGGCCTCTGCCGGCCGGAACTCGTCCACGCGGTTCCGACGGTCCCGAGACTCCGGGGCGAAAGCCTGCCCCGGCATGTCGGGCAGGACGATATCGAACGCATGATCGCGACCTGCGACGTGACGACGCCGATGGGGGTGCGCGACCGGGCAGCCCTCAGGGCAATCGCGTTTGAAAATATTTTCTCTTGGTTTCTGAGTGATTGCATGATTCCCTGTTGAAAAACAACAACCTGAGGCAGGGATGAGGCAGGACAATGCAGGACTTCGCACGAATATTCGACGGGGTGGAAGACCCCCGGACCAGCAACGCGACCCGTCACGATCTCCATGAAATGCTGATGATCGCGCTTCTGTGCGTGATTTGCGGTGGCCAAACATGCACCGACATGGAACTTTTCGGGCGCTCGAAAGAACAATTCCTGCGCCGCTTCATGACGCTCGAACACGGCATCCCGAGCCACGACGCCTTCTCGGCGCTGTTCAGGATTCTCGACCCCGACTGCCTGGGCAGGGCGCTCCTGCGCCTTGCTGCGGACTGGGCCGAGCAACACGGTCCGGACGTGATCGCGATCGACGGCAAGACGCTGCGGCGCTCCTTCGAGGACGCAGCAAAGCGCACGCCGCTGCACGTGGTCAACGCCTTCGCCACCGGTGCGCGCCTGACGCTCGGACAGGTCAAGGTTGACGGCAAGTCCAACGAGATCACGGCGATGCCGGCGCTTCTGGAGCTTCTCGACATCGAAGGCAGCACGGTAACCGTCGACGCCATGCACACGCAGCGGGCGACCGCGGAGACGATCACGGCCAAGGGCGGCGCCTACGTCCTGGCGCTCAAGGGCAACCAGGAGACGCTTCACGACGATGTCCGGCTCCACTTGGCGGACCCGGAGAACGCAGAAAAGATGATTCGTTTCAATGACGTGGACACGGGTCACGGGCGCATCGAGATCCGCGAGGCCACCGTCTGCCATGACGTCGACACGTTGGTGGACCTGCATCACTGGCCCGGCCTGCAGGCCGTCGGGAAGGTCACCTCCACACGGGAGATCAAGGGGGAACGGAGCACCGAGACCCGCTTCTTCCTTCTCAGCGAAAGGCTCGATCCGGAGCGGTTCCTCAAGACGGTGCGGGCGCATTGGGCCGTGGAAAACTCCCTCCACTGGGTCCTGGACGTGACCATGGGAGAGGACAGCCTGCGCAACCGGAAGGATAACGGTCCCGAGAACCTGGCGCTGATGCGGAAGCTGGCGCTGAACCTGGCGCGGATCACGCCAACAGCCAGGAAGCAATCGATGCGCGGCAAGCTGAAGAGGGCCGGCTGGGACAACGATTTCCTTCTGAAACTCGTCAGCTTCGCATCAAGCCTCGCAAAGGACGTCGAACCCGGATAAATCCAAACGCGATAGCCCTGGGCAGCCCTGCTGCTGCTCGCCCGGCTTGCGTTGCGGGCCGGCGACGTCGCCGGGTTGAATCTCGACGATATCGACTGGGACAGGGCCGTCATCCGGGTCAAAGGCAAGTCGCGGCGGGAGACGGAACTGCCGCTGCCGCAGGATGTGGGCGACGCGCTGCGGGATTACATCCTGGAGGCCCGGCCACGCAGCGACGAGAAGAAGGTGTTTCTCCGCTGCATGGCGCCGCACCGGCCCTTGGCGAATAACAGCATCAGCACTTCCATCGTATGCCGTGCGGTCGAGCGGGCCGGTATCCGGGGCGTCGGCCCGACAGCGTCACACCTGTTCAGGCGCTCGGCGGCGACCAATCTCCTGCGCGACGGCGCCCCCCTGGAAGCCATCGGCACCCTGCTCAGGCACAGCTCTCCCGACGTCACTGCGATCTATGCCCGCGTCGATGTCCGGATGCTCCGTGAACTGGTGCAGCCCTGGCCCTTCGAGGGAGACGACCGATGACCATGACGGATCACGTGAAGGATTACGTCGCAAGCAGGAAAGCACTGGGCCTGTCGTTCAGGGAAGAAGAGCGGGTCCTGATGCGTTACGCAGAACATGCCGACGCCGGGGGCGACGAATTCGTGCGTATAAACAGTGTCCTGGACTGGGCCCGTACGGCGATATCGGTCGGCGAGGCACAAAGACGACTGCGCATCGTCCGCGGGTTGGCCGTCTTCCTCCATGTCGGGGATGACCGTCACGAGGTGCCCCACCGGGACGCTCTCGGCAAGCGGAGACGGTACCGCCCACCGCCGTGCATTCCGTCACCGGAGGAGATCCGGTTGATCATGACGGAAGCGCTGTCCCTGCCGCCGGCAGGGTCGCTCACCCCGCGGACCTTCCACACCATCATCGGTCTCATCGCATGCACCGGGCTGAGACGCTCGGAAGCAACCGGCCTGCTGCTGGGCGACCTCGGACCGGACGGGCTCCTGGTCAGGAATACCAAGAACCGCCGTGACCGCCTTGTCCCCCTGCACGAGAGCACCCGCCGCGCCCTCGACGACTACCTCGTGGCGCGGAAACGGCAGGGCGGACCCTGCGAACACCTGTTCGTGCTCGCATCCGGCCGGCCGGTGCGCCCGGATTATCTGACCGAGACCTTCATCCTGCTCGCTCGCAAGGCAGGGGTTCGCGGCAAAGCCGGGGAACCCGGCCCCAGGCTTCACGACCTGAGGCACGGATTCGCCGTTCGCGCACTGGAAGGCTGCATCTCTTCCAGCCGGAAGGATGTCGGCCGACACATGCTCGCGCTCTCGACCACCCTGGGACACGCGCGACCTGTGGACACGTACTGGTACCTGGAGGCGACACCCGTCCTCATGCGCCAGGTGTCGGAGGCGACCGAGAAACTGCACATGACAGGAAAGGAAAAGACATGACCAAACTCGCACCCCCGCTATCCACCTTCCTGCAGGAGTATCTCCCCCGTGACCGGGGAGCCAGCCGGCACACCATCGAGAGCTACACCACGAGCTTCAGGCTGCTCGCGGTCTTCGCCGCGGACAGGCACGGCGTCCGTCCCTGCGCGCTCGAGGTCGGCCATCTCGAGGTCGACACCATTCTCGCCTTCCTCGACCATCTCGAAAACGAGCGTGGAAACGGGGTTCACACCCGCAACACCCGTTTGGCCGCAATCAAGAGTTTTGGCCGTTTCCTCGAGTACCGGTACCCGGACCATCTCGAACTGGCGGCACGGGTGCATGCGATCCCGCAGAAGAAGGGCGACGTTCCCGCGCTCGACTATCTCGACCGGGACGAAGTGGATGCGCTGCTCAAGGCGCCGGACACCGCCACACGGACCGGAACCCGGGACCGGGCGATGCTGTGTCTTGCCTACAACGCCGGGCTCCGGGTCTCCGAACTGGTCGGCCTCGGCCTCGACGATGTCCGGATGCCGCAGCTCGACGAGATCCGGGTCATGGGCAAGGGACGAAGGGCCCGCGTCCTGCCGCTGTGGAAGGAAACGGGATGTGCGCTCGGTGCATGGCTGTCTGTCCGTCCCGAAGTTCCCGACCGCCACCTGTTCCTGAATGCGATGGGACGGGGGATGACCCGGCGCGGCTTCGCCAAGCGGCTCGAGCTGCACGTCACGACGGCGGCGCAGACGCAACCGTCGATCGCACGCCGGAAGGTAACGCCCCATTCCATTCGACATGCCAGCGCCTTGATGATTCTCGAGGCGACCGGCGACATCCGCAAGGTCTCGCTGTGGCTGGGGCACCAGAGCCTCCAGACCACGGAGATTTACCTTCGTACGGATCCTGCCGAAAAGCTGGACATGCTCTCGGAGTGGCATTCCCCGGGCCTTGGCAAGGGACGGTTCACGGGCGTGAAGGACGCGCTGATGGCGATGCTGTCGAACGTCTGAGCCGGATTTTTATGGGAACCGAATCGGTGGAAAACGTGCGTCGTGACAGGCACTTGGGATTCAAGATTCACATAAACATTTGGTTCCCATAAGCGAGGTGATGGGAACATTCCCATCACCTCGCTTTCCTCCGCAGCCTCCAGCGCCGGTTCGAAACCGCCGTCCTCGTCGTCCACCACGCCCGCAAGAGCGGCGCAGCACGGGCAGGACAGGCGCTGCGCGGCTCCGGCGAACTCTTCGCATGGTGCGACAGCATGGCCTACCTGCGCCGTCGCCGTCAGCAGATCTTCATGAGTGTCGAGCACCGCGCCGCCCCCGCCCGGGACGACATCGAACTCGACCTCGCGACCGAGGGGCACGGCACCTTCCTGCGCCTCAAGGAAACCCCGGCCCGCCAGCAGGCCGAACCCGACGGCGACCCCGGAACCCGGATCGTGAAACTGCTCGACGATGCGGCACGACCGCTCTCCCAGCGCCAGCTTCGCCAACGCGCCAGATTGCGCAACGAAACCGTCAGCACCACCCTCAGGCAGCTGTGCGGTGCCGGAACCGTGATCCGCTCCCGGGACGGCTACAGCCTCGGGCGCACCACACCGGCACTGTTCACCGACGACATGCTGTCCGATGGGCAAAACTGAACACTTCCCCGTCCAGGCACCCGGCAGAATCCGCTGCGCCGGCAACGAATCACAGTCCACACAGAACGGTAAACAGACCGTCCGCGACCACAGCCCGCGATGGCGGTTCCCGGTTCCCGCATACGCAAATCGACGGAACCGGTTCCCGGAACCACCCAACTCAACCCAGGCGCATCAACTCAACAACCGAAAACCACCAAAAACCGGGATCAACCCGCCATCAAAAATCGTGCGCACTCTCACCCCTCAATACCGAATCATCCTGCAACCCAACACTCCGCTTGCGGCAGTCGCTACGCAGAATCTGCCAAGCCCGCGCACCGTTTGCCGTGCACATTTCCGGCCCGGCGTTCTCCGTCCATGGCCGCCCTACCAGAGGATGGTGTTGTGCAGGGTGACGGCGTGTTCGGGCGGTGCGGGGCCGCCGGCGGGCTCGCGCCGGGTGACGCCGAGATCGACCTGGAAGTCGGGGGCACCCCTGACCGCCGGGGTCAGGTGCCAGCCGATCCGGTAGTCCCGCGCGCCGCCGTCCGACAGCCCCAACCCGGCGTTCGGCGTGCCGGTGAAGCGATCGCCGAACAGGCCGAAGCCGTAGCCGACGCGCAGGTCCAGCGCACCGGCCTCCCGCGCCGCCCCCGAAGTGCCGCCCTTCGGCAGTTCCTCGCGCCACAGTGCGCCGGCCCCGTCCGCCGGCGCGCCCCAGCGGGGCGAGAGCGCCAGCGACAGCCCGCGCCCGCGGGCCGCGGGGCCCACCCGCACCGTCACGCTCGCGCCGCGCTCTTCCGTGTCGTCCCGGGTGTGCGCCACAAGCCAGCGGACCCGCGCCTCGACCGCGACGCCGGGAGACCCATAGCGCAGCCCGCCCGCCAGCTCCAGCCCGGTCCCGGTCACGCCGTCGCCGCCGTCCTGGCGCGCCGACGCCGCCAGGAACGGCGTCAGCAACGCCCCGTCCTCCAGCGCGAAACGCCGCGATGCCTCCGCGCCGACGCGCAACCGCCAGACGTCGACCCGCAGGCCGTCCACCGCCTCGTCGCCCGGTGCGGTCTGCATCCGCGCGAAGCTCGCATCGCCCTGCGCCGCCAGCGCGACCCCGGCCACGGGCGACAGCGGACGGCGCAGCCCGGCCGCGCCCGTCCACATCCGCAGCCGGCTCTTCTCCTGCGTCCCGTCATCGGCGGCGTGGCGCACCTCGCCCCGGCCCGCACCCAGCATCCCGCGCAACTCCAGCCCGTTCCCGAAGCTCCAGCGCCCGTAGGGCCACACCGCCGTCAGGTCGGTCTCGATCCGGCCCTTCTCGCCCTCGAGGTCGTAATCCGTCTTGCTACTCCCGCGCGAGATCGCCAGGCCCGCCACCCAGCGCCCCGGACGGCCCCCCGAACGTTCCGGCTCCCGCGCATCGAGCCCGAGCCAGCCGGTGCGCGTCTCGCCCCTGTAGTGCGTGATCGCGTCCGGACGGCCCGAGAAGGACCCGAAGTCGCCCCGGCCCCACAGAGCCCAGCGCGGCGCACTCGGGTCGAAGCCCGGATCGCCTTCCGCCGCGCCCAGCGTCAGCGAGAAGGCGCTCGTGGGCAACACGGTATCGGCGGCGACGCCACGGCTCCGCGCCCGGGCGCAGCCCGATGCGCCGGTCGCAAAGCCATGGCGCTCCCGGGCGTCCGGGGAACAGGCCGTGCCGCCGGACACCGTCCCGGACACCCCGAACGGAACGGTCTCGCCGGCCAGCGTCAGCCCCGGCGCCGGGACCGCGGCGCCCAGCCGCGTCCCGATGTTGTCCAGAGCACCCGCGACCGCGCGCGACGCCACCGCCGCCAGCGTGTGCTTCACCACCTGCTGTTGCTGCTCGAACGCCACGCTCGCCACCGTCACCCGGAAGACCAGCCGCGCCGCGTCGGCGTCGTCCGTGTCGGTATCCCCGTCATGGGCGGTGTAGGCGAAGGTCCAGAGCCCCTCCTCGACCGCTGGCGTGCCCGAGAGCACGCGCGTGGCCGCGTCGAAGGACAGCCCCGCGAGGCCCGTCGGCTCCGAGGTCAGGCTGTAGGTGTAGGGAGCGCCGTTACCGCCGGTGGCCTCCGGCAGCGTCACCGGCGTCATCGCCTCGCCCGGCTTCAGCCGCAGCGGCTCGAACCCGGACGCAAAGAGCGGCCGCTGGCGCACCGGAGACCCGTTGGTCACCTTCTGACCGGTGAAGCTGTCCGCCCTGCTGGTGACTAATGCGTTGGTAAGCGGGTTGGTCGTCGGCTTGGTGTAGCTCACCGTGACCGTCTCACCCTTCACGACCGCGCGTTCAAGGGTCACCGTCGCGTACCTGGTGGAGATCCCGGTCGTGCCGGTGCCGGCGATGGTTCGGGAACTGCCGCCCGGGAGCGTCGCGGTCACCTCGAACACACTCCCCGCCGGAGTCAATGCGGTGGACAGGGCCGTGTCGAAGGTCATTGTCAGCTTCGTCCCGTTCACCGCCGCGCTGACGAGGGCGGGCCCCGAGGTGATCGTGTAATTCACCTTGTGGTTCGCGTCGTGGCCCAGCCCCTTGTGGGTCAGGCCGGCATTGGTGCCGTCCGCATCCTGAATCGTACCGCCGTTCAGCTCCAGCGTGTCCTCGAGCACCGCGATGCCAACCGTCGAGGTGTGCAACGCCACCACCGTGTAGCCGAAGATCAGCGTCCGCGTACCGCTGCCGCTCAGGTAGGTGGCCCAGAACTCGGTGGTGGTGGCCGAGCCCAACTTGACCTTGAGCCGCGGCGTGCCGGTCACCGTGACCGCCTTGCTGAAGGTCACCCGCACATCGACGATCTTGCCCAGCGTGTAGGTCTCCGGCGTGCCGTTGTTGTCCGCGTCGTTCGTAGGGGTCGAGACAATCTCCACCCCGATGGGGGTGGCACCCGTCCCCGCCGCCAAGACGACGATGTTGAAGGTTTCGCTCACCGAAGCCGTGCCGTCGCTGGCGGTCAATTTGACCGATACCGTGCCGACGTTCGCCGCCTGCGGCGTCCCCGAGAAGGTTCGGGTGTCTGCGTTGAAGGTAAGCCAGGACGGCAGCGCGTTGTCGTCGGACTTTGTTGCCGTGTATGTCAGAGTGTCGCCGGGGTCGAGTTCGACGAAGGTGTCGGCCGGAAATTGGTAGCTGAACGCCGTGCCCGAAATCGCCGCCTGGTCCAGGATCGGGTTCGACACCGTGGGGACCCAGTTTTCGGCGTAGCCGTAGATGGCGAGTAACAAGGTAGTTGCTTGCGGGGGTTGCCAACTCGAAACGTTATGCGCTCTCCAGAGGGAGCTGTCGGCCACGCTCCACCCCGCCGCCGCGCCGGCATCCTCAGCATTCGACGCTGTGTGGTATGTCCTGTGACTGAAGCTTTCGTTGGCGGTGACGTCGAGCACCAGCCAATAGGTCGTGTCTTTGGCCAGCGCGATGCCGGTGTCGGCCGCGTTGAATTGGACGAGTCCGGCGGTGGAGGGCAGACTGCCCTGCTGCGTCAGCGTACCCAAGCTGTTGCCCGGCGAGTTGGACGAGTCCGAGTTGATGCTCACGGTGAAGGTCGGCGCGGTCCCGAAGTCTTCTTTCAATTTCAAGTCCACGCGGGTCAGCCTGTAGCCGGCGGGATTGCTGCCGGTGGTGAACGCCTGGGCGAAATCTTGGGAAAGTCTTGAATCTTCTTCCTGGCCCTGTCCGGTGGTGCTGACCAGGTTGACCGAGGTCTGCGCCTGCGCCGCCCCGGCGGCAAGCGTGAGGGCGAGGGCCGCCGCGAGCGCGCAGGCCGCCGTGCGCCAGGCGGAAGGACGGAATCGGGAAGGAGACGGCGGAACGGGCCGCCCGCCAAGCAGATACATTACAAGGCGCTCGGCGCTCGGCGCTCGGCGCTCGGCGCTCGGCGCTCGGCGCTCTTAATGATGCGATTCCGCTGTGTCAAGCTGTTTCCGCGCTCCCGTTTTATTGTCATGGGTCCCCTCCCGACGAATAACGCACCCGCGTTGACGCCACTCCCGCGACGTGGCGACGCACGGAACGGACTCTACCCAAAAGTTTGCCGAATGGTATGCGTCTAGTGTGAAAATAACATGTAAAATTCGTCAATTTTAGTGGTATTTTCGTGAATATTGCCGAGAATCCCACACCACGACCATTGAAGGGAGCCGGTCCAAGCGCGAATCGGGCGGCCTTTCGGGTGGCATCGCGCGCCGGCCGGTAAGCGGGGAAGCGTGCGTGACCGCTTTCGGAAAGACCGATGGGTCTCCGGCCGCCTTCGCCCGGATCATGTGACGTTCGGAGTCGGGTGCTCCCCAGTTTTCGGCACGAAATCGATCGAGGGACTGTGTCATGGGGATGCTCAAGTCATCGGGGACACGGCCGTTGAACCGCCTTCGACAAGGGCGCCGAGGGGGCGCCGAAATCGTTGATTCAAATCGGAGAGAAAATCGACAAATGCCTGCGTGCGGTTCTGTCGTGAGTATTTCCAATTGCGTTGGACCACGCACGCGTGAGCTTCTTGCCTCATCCCAGGAGAACGGGTTCCACGCAATCGGCCGACTCGCTCCTGTGGAAGGTTTGGAACCAATCGAAATTGAGCACGCTGAATTGTTTTTGAGAAAATAACTCTATCTCGTTGACTCCACGAAGTTTCATGGATTCCCGATCGCGATTGCACTGACTACCTGGCCGGCGAGTTTTCCGGCGCGCCAGCCGGACATCGAGACCGCCTGCTCTCATACCTCGGAACAACCACAAGCAAACACGATTCTTACTTTCTCGACAGGGCTGGCGCCGTGCGCTGGTGGAGACTGCCTGGGGAAGAAAACCCGTCACGGATTGTCACTGATTCACTGAAAAACCGTCGGCAGGGAACGCGGGACAAACCGCCGTCTCAGGCCTGAATATTCCGGGACCCTTCACCTGTGCTGGCCTGGTCATGGTTCAGCCGGAGCAGTTCCTTATGGGCCAGGAGGAAACCGGTGCCGCCCGTGATCAGCGCACGCGTCGCCGCTCAGTCCCAGGTCTCGTCCATGGGGTAGGTCGACAGCGGCTCCGACCCTGTCTCGGTGATCAGCACCTGGTCCTCCAGCTTCACCCCTTCCTCGCCGCCGGCCTCGCCGACATAGCTTTCTATGCTGACGGTCATGCCGGGTTCCAGCACCGTCTCCTTCACGCCGCGATGCACGAACTTCGCCGGCACAGCCACCGGATGTTCGTCACCCAGGCCGACTCCGTGGATCAGGCCGAGATATTGCTGATCCTCGAATTTTTCCGGCATTCGGAACGAGGCATGGGAAATCTCGGTGGTGGAAACGCCGGCGCGCAGGAGCGCGCGGTTGTGCTCGATCTGGTCGCGGGAGACCTCAAGAAGCTCCCGCTGACGCCCGGTGGGCCGCACATCGCCGCAAATCCAAGCCCGCGAGATGTCGCAGACATAGCCATAGGGCCCGACCAGGTCGGTGTCGAAACTCACGATTTCGCCCTTATCCAGCACCTTGAACCCGCACTCCTGGTACCAGGGATTGGTGCGCGGGCCTGAGGCAAGGAGCCTCGTCATGATCCATTCCCCGCCAAGCTCGATATTTGCCTGGTGCAAGAACGACCAGAGCGCATTCTCGGTGATCCCGGGCCAAAGCGCGGCGCGCATCCTTGCCACGCCACTTTCGCACGCGGCAACTGCCCGGCGCATGGCTGCGATTTCGTCAGTGGATTTCACCAGCCTCGCGGTCTCGGCCAGGGCCATCCCGTCCTCCAGTGCCAGCCCCTCGGCCAGGAGCGCGAAGCTGCCAATGGTGTCAATGTGATCGACGGCCAGGCGCAGGTTGCCGTCGCCATGGGCGCGGATCTCGGCGACGATCTCGCCAGCGAACTCCCGCGCCTTGCGGACGCCATCATCGCCGGCGGCGAAGTGGAACCAGGGAGTCCCGACCCGGGTCTCGGCAATTAAAGGCAGGTCGTCCGACAGGTGCTCTGCCCCGTGAAATTCCCACAGGATCACCCGGCCTCCGGCCAGGACCAGCGCGTAGCGGGCCGGGTTATTGAGCGTCCAGACCTGCATGTTGCTGCAATCAGTGGCGTAGCGGATGTTGACCGGATCAAAGAACAGCGCGCCGGCGACGTCGCGCGCCTCGATCTCGCACAAGAGCCGACCGAGCCGGTAGCGGCGCATTGCCGTCAAGTCCGGGACGTCAGTCCTTGCTTCCAAACCTGCCGCATCGTTCATCGCGACCGTCCTTTCCGGGATCGGCCACAGTCTAGCGCCGATGCGCAGGAAACCGAGCACGGATTCGACTGCGCCGTGCGTGCCGCTGTCGTTTCCGGGTCCGTGCCTGCGCACGCGAACTGCCACCCTGCAGCAGGTATTCCCTCGACCGGACCAGCACCATGTCCACCGTTCCGCTCATCGACATCGCCCCGTTCGTGCACGGCAATCCCGACGACAAGCGCCGCGTCGCTGGTGAGATCGACCGGATCTGCCGCGAGATCGGGTTTTTCTTCCTCGACGGCCACGGCATCGCCGAGACGCAATTTTCGGAGATCTACGACATCTCGAAAGCCTTTTTCCGCCTCGACGCCGCCGCGAAAGCCGCAGTCGCGCAACCGGCGCCGGACGTGGTGCGCGGCTATATCGGCTATGGCGCTGCGGCACTGGCCGACACTCTGGGAGAGGCCACGCCGCCGGATCTGAAGGAATCCTTCTCGGCCGGGCCGGTCGACGTGCCGGTGGGCGAGCCTTATTATACCTCGCCCCGGTCGCGCGCCCATTTCGCCCCGAACTGCTGGCCCGCAAGGCCGTCCGAATTCGGCGCGGTCTGGACCCGTTATTATCGCGCGATGACGGGGCTGGCTGCCGACATGATGCAGTTGTTCGCGCTGGCGCTGGACCTGCCCGAGGGTTTTTTCGACGACAAGATCGACCGGCACATCGCCATACTGGGCGCGATGTATTACCCCGACCAGGCTGTGCCGCCGGAACCCGGTCAACTGCGCGCCGGTGCCCATACCGATTTCACCACCCTGACGATCCTGCGCCCGGACGCCGCGCCCGGCGGGCTTCAGGTGATGACCAAGGCTGGCGACTGGGCGCCGGTCAAGGCCCCGCCGGGTACCTTCGTCGTCAATATCGGCGACCTGATGGCACGCTGGACGAACGACCGCTGGGTTTCCACCCTTCATCGCGTGGTCAACCCGCCACCCGACGTGCGCCTCGGCAGCGAGAGGCTTTCGGTCGGATTCTTCCACGAGACCAATTACGACACGCTGGTCGAATGCCTGCCAAGCTGTCAATCTCCGGAGAACCCGCCGAAATATCCGCCCGTCCTGGCCGGCGAGCATCTCTACACCCAGTTCACGCGCCAGGCCCGCAATGCCGATCCGGGCGAAACGAATGCGGTCACTACGTCTTGACGCGGCGACGCGAAAGCAAGGGGAGACACGCGGATGGACACAAGGCTTCTGGACGGCAGAGTGGCCATCGTCACCGGTGGCGGCAGCGGCATCGGCCAGGCGATTTGCGAATCCTTCGCTCGGGAAGGCGCGCGGGTGGCGGTGCTCGACCTCAACGGCGATGCGGCGTCGGCGGTCGCCGCGGAGGTTGGCGGGATCGCGGTCACCCTCGATGTCTCTGATTCGGCGGCCTGCGCCGATGCGGTGGCGCGGGTGGCCGACCGGCTCGGTCCGCCCTGCATCCTGGTCTGCTCCGCAGCCTATTTCGCCGCCCGCGTACCGGTAGCCGAACTGGCCGAAGACGTGTGGGACCGGACCATGCAGGTCAATGTCAGCGGCCACTTCAACATGGCCAAGCACTGCATCCCGCGGATGATTGCCAGCGGTGGTGGGTCGATCGTGCACATCTCCTCGATCATGGCGCGGGTCGCAAATCAAGGCCAGACCGCCTATTGTGCCTCGAAAGGTGCGATCACCATGCTGTCGAAGGGCATCGCGCTCGACTACGCAGACAAGGGCATCCGTTCCAACACCATCCAGCCCGGCGGCGTCGCCACCCGGGGCATGGCCGATCTCTATGGTGGCGACATGGATGAGGCCGAGCGCGTCTGGGGTCGGGTGATGCACCCCGTCGGGCGGCTCGGCCGGGTCGAAGAGGTCGCCGACGCCGCGGTGTTCCTGGCCAGCGACCGTGCAAGCTTCGTCACCGGTATCGACCTGCCAGTGGAGGGCGGTTACTCGATCCGCTGACCGGCCCACGAGACCGCGGCTGTCAGCGCAAGTGCTCCGGCCAGGTCGCTTCCGGAAAAGTGTTGAATTCTGGGCCATTTCCGCTTGGATCGCAGACGAACATCTCCCAACAGGCGCGGGGAGTACCGGCATCGCACAATTCCACCGGCAAGACGACTTCGGCCCCTGCCGCGACCATTCGGCCGATAATCACCGCAAAATCCTCGACCGTGAGTATCAAACCGAAGTGGCGCAATCACGACGTGTTCAAGAATTAGTCCTACATGCGAAACAGACGCCCGAATTTAACCGACACCGGATCGTCGCGCGCGGAATCGCCCATGTCCCCGAGGGACGGCGAATCTTTCCCGATCTCACCGTGGAGGAAAGCCTGCGAACAGGGACATTCCTGCGCAAGCTAAAGGAAACGGCCGAACGCGACCTGACAGAGGTTTTCACCTGGGGTTCCCCGTCCTCCTCGAATGCCGGACTCAGGTCGCAAAGACCATGTCTGGCGGCGCGCAACGGATTCTGGTGACAGGAAGGGCGCTGATGGCAAAACCGAAACTTCTCCTGATGGACCGAACATCCATGGGCTTGGCCCCAAAAATTGTCGAGGAAATCGCGCGGATCATCGGGGAGATCGGAGACCGGAGACCGGAGACCGGAGCATACCGGTCATTCTGGTCGAGCAGAACGCAGAACTGGCCCTGGAGCTTGCCGACTACGCGTACGTTCTCGAAGCGGGATCATTGGCGCTCGAAGGCCCGGCAGACGAGTCGCGCGACAGCGAACATGTCCGCACGGCGTATCTTGGCATCTGATGCCGGCGATGTTGAAATGCGGTCGGCCCCGGCCGCCGCCTGGCGTCGTACAGATCTTGTGTGGAAGCGTTTGCAGGTTTGCGGCAACGCTGCCTGGGTCAATGGTGCCCACATCGATGCACGTCGGAATTTCCTGATCGCCTGGTGGCTCCCGCGCATCTGTTTCAGCCGCGGTGACCCACAGGTCACAACCGGCAGCGCCAACGTCGGCTCAATGGCCCGGGAGGCAGGTCAAATCGCCCGCACTTCGCGGCATTACGCGAGAGCCCAGCGCCTCTGGGTCGATGTTCCGCGCATGGTCGGAGGACTCCAATTCCGCCCCCGTGTGCGAAGTTCCCTCTTTCACCTGCGGATGGAAACCCGACGCCGGGGAACTTACGAGGAAAACATGAGGACACGAATCACCAAAATCGTCACCGTGACGGGCGATACCCTTGATGCCGCTGTACAGGGCAACCCCTCGCCCCATCGCCTCCATTCCCGTTGGCGCGGTGAATGACTTGCGGTCTTCGACGACTCCCGCAAGGCGCTCGGAGCGGCCCTTTTTGATCTGCGCACCGGAACTCCGTGAAACCGGCCCTGAGTGCCGATTCGGTTAGGTCGATACGGCGTATACCCCGGGGACGGCCGACGGATAACCGGCGACGTGATCACCTGCGACATCGCCACGGAAACGGGTGCTGACGCTCCCTGATTCCGGCCGGGAAACGCCACGCCGTTGCAACCTTGAACAAAGTGCAGGGACGTCGGATTTCCGCGCCGCACGAGTCATCGTGGTCAGGTCGTCAACCTACCGAAATCAGTCGCACCGAATGCTCGACATCCATCAGGTACAGGAGAGTTCGCACGTCCTTGCCGCGGTCGGTGCTCAGGTCGGGGTCGGTTTCCAGAAGTGCCCGGGCCTCTTTGTGCGCATCACGGAGCAAGCCGGCCTGGTTCTCGATGCTCGCGATCCTGAAATCCGGAAACCCGGACTGATGTACGCCAAGCAAGTCTCCGGCTCCACGCATCGAAAGGTCTTCCTCCGCGATACGAAATCCGTCTTCTGTTTCCTGGATGATCTCCAACCGCCGCCGGGCATTTGCCGACAGCGGTTCGCCAAACAGCAAGAGACAGGATGATTCACCCCGTCCGCGCCCGACTCGTCCGCGGAGTTGATGAAGCTGCGCGAGACCGAAATTTTCCGCATGTTCAACGATCATGATCGTGGCGTCAGGAACATCGATGCCGACTTCCACGACAGTTGTCGCGACGAGCACGCGAATAGTTCCGCCGGAGAATGCGTCGAACACCGCGTCCCTTTCGGCCGGAGACATCTGGCCGTGTACCAGCCCGACGGCGTCTTTCCCGAGCACGGATTGCAACGAC
The DNA here is from genome assembly GCA_965242975.1 of Paracoccaceae bacterium. Taxonomy (GTDB): domain Bacteria; phylum Pseudomonadota; class Alphaproteobacteria; order Rhodobacterales; family Rhodobacteraceae; genus JAPPHA01. The sequence goes on from CBDETS010000007.1 coordinate 951,420, forward strand.
GCAAATCGTTTCTCCGCCGGCGTCAGCATCGACGCGTCGCTTTCTTCGACGAGAGGGCAGATCCAGTACGACTTGCGTCCGGATTCAATCGCTGATTTCAGCCGGTTGATCACGCTGGCCATTCGGTTTCGCGAGGCAATCGCCGTTTTGACCGGACGTCGGCCAGGTGGCTTTTCGTCGAGTATGGAAACATCCATGTCTCCGTAGCACGCGAGCGCCAACGACCGTGGAATTGGAGTTGCGCTCATGACCATGACGTCGATGGCATTGCCCTTGGCGCTGAGGCCCAGTCGCTGCTTGACCCCGAAGCGGTGCTGTTCGTCGATGACTGCCAGCCGCAGATCACGGAAATCGACGTCCTTCTGAAACACGGCGTGGGTTCCGACAAGGACCTGAATGCACCCGGTCCTGAGCCGGTCGAGTTTCTCGTTCCGACGACGTCCCTTGTCCCGTCCGGTCAAGCGATCCAGGCTGAGTCCCGCTGTTGCGGCAAGGGGTTTCAATTTGTCGTAGTGTTGTCGGACCAGGATTTCCGTCGGAGCCATCAGGACTCCCTGCCCTCCCGCTTCGACCGCATTCAGCAATGCCAGGAACGCGACGATTGTCTTCCCGGATCCGACGTCGCCTTGCAGCAAGCGGTTCATTCGGACCGTACTTGCCATATCCCGGCTGATTTCTCCGATCGCCCGCTTTTGTGCGCCTGTCAACGTGAATGGCAGTTCGGAAAGCACGTGCCTGGCGAGTTGTCCGTCGCCCGTATTCGATCGTCCGCTTTGTCGCCTGAGCCTGCTTCGGGCAAGAGAAAGGGCCACCTGATGCGCGAACATTTCATCGAACGACAACCGTTCACGTGCCGGGAAGTCCGGGTTCGTGTCTGCTTCCGACCGTGGAGAATGGGAAAGCGTGAGCGCCTCTTTCCAGGACGGCCATTGCCGCGAGCAGAGCATTTCAAGTGAAATCCACTCCGGTAGTTCCGGAGCTCGCTCAAGTGCAGCCACAACCGATCTGTTCATCACTTTCTGGGTCAGACCCGAGACCAGGGGATACACGGGCTCTGCTGAGAGGATCTCCGTTTTCGCGCCGGGCTCAAGTATGTGATCTGGATGAACAATTTGCCTTAATCCATTGAATTCTTCTACTTTCCCGGACACGATACGTTCTTTTCCCACCGGCAGGGACTTTTCGATCCAGTCCTTGCGGGCGTGAAAGAAAACAAGCGGAATCCGTTGCCTGCCGTCGTAAACCCATACCCGGTACGGATGCCCCTTCCGGGTCCCGGGTTGGTGGGACTTCACCTCGATCTTGATGGTCACGGGTTCCGAAGGAATTCCTTCGGAAATAAACCTGATGTTACGCCGAACAAGCACGGATCTCGGCAGCGTGAAAAGCAGATCACGCGGACGCTTGGCTCCGATCTGTTCGAGATACTTTGCCGTGCGGGGGCCGACACCTGTCAAACCGTCAAGCGGGGCGAACAGGGGGAACAGGATTTCGGGTCGTCCAGGCATGGCGACCCACTTACGAACAGGATTGGATGAGCGACAGCCAGGCCTCTTCGTCGATCACCTCGACGCCGAGGTCGCTGGCCTTCTTTGCCTTGCTCCCTGCACCGGGGCCAGCAACCACCAAGTCGGTCCGTGCCGAAACCGATCCTGTCACCTTCGCTCCGACGGATTCTGCCCGCGTCTTGGCTTCCTTTCGGGTCATTTTTTCAAGTGTCCCCGTGAACACGATGGTCTTTCCTGACAACTCGTTTTCCGAAATTGTCACTTCACCTGCTTTCTCGACGTTTATTTCATTGAGCAGGTTGTCAATTGCGGCTCGGGTTTCGCCCGAGAGTGTGTCGACAAGCGAGTTAGCCATGACTTCGCCAATCCCGTCGATGCCGACGAGACGTTCCCACTGCGGGCCACATCGGCTTTCCGAATCAGCAATCTCGTCAATATCCTCGAGCAAAGTTTCAAAGGACCGGTAATGTGACGCCAGCAGCGCCGATGCGTTTTCACCGATATGGCGAATCCCCAACGCAAACAATGCGCGTTGAAACGATATGGTCTTTCGTCTGTCGATCGAGGCGAACAGGCGGTTGGTTGATTTTTCCCCCCAACGCTCGAGTCCCGCGAGCTTTGCGCCATGAATCTCTTCGAGCTTGAAGATATCTGCGGGTTCGCTGATCCATTTCATGGCGTGAAACTGCTCGATCTGTTTTGCTCCCAGGCTTTCGATTTCGAAGGCGTTTCGGGAGACGAAATGTTTCAGCCTCTCGACCGCCTGCACCGGACAAATCAGGCCTCCGGTACACCGTGTCACGCTGTCCCCTTCTTCCCGAACCGCACGGGAACCACACTCAGGGCAGGTTTTCGGAAAGGCGTAGGGTACGCTGTCATCGGGTCGCGCCGTGAGATCGACGTCCTTGATCTTCGGGATAACATCGCCGGCACGGTAAATCTCGACTCGGTCGCCGACCCGAATGTCGCGCCCGTCCCGAATCGGGTTCCCGCTGGTGCCACGGCCGGCAATGTAATCTTCATTGTGGAGCGTCGCGTTGGAAACCATGACGCCGCCCACGTGGACGGGCTTCAGCCGGGCAACCGGGGACAGTGCGCCGGTACGGCCGACCTGGATTTCGATTGCGTTCAACGTCGTGAAGGCCGTTTCCGCGGGAAACTTGTGTGCGGTCGCCCACCTCGGGGTTGTGCTCCGGATGCCAAGCCTGTCCTGCAATGCCAGATCGTTGACCTTGTAAACGATGCCGTCGATCTCATAGCCAAGGCTGTCGCGTAGGGAATCAATGTGGTGGTATCGTTCGATCAGCGCTTCGACATCTGGACAAATCACGCCAAGGGGATTGGTTGGCAAGCCCAGTTCGGCCATTCTTGCGACGGCTTCGATCTGCGTAGCAGCCAGACGCTCGCTCGACTCTCCCCAGGCATACGCAAAAAATTTCAGTGGCCTGCTGGCCGTAATCCGCGAATCAAGCTGCCTGATTGACCCCGCCGCTGCGTTCCTGGGATTCGCAAAGGTCTTTTCCCCACGGTCGCTTTGCTGGGCATTGAGTACGTCAAAATCATCGCGCCGCATGTAGGCTTCGCCGCGGACCTCCAGAATCCGTGGCCCGCCCGAATTCAGTATCGCCGGTATGTCCCCGATCTTGAGCGCGTTTTCGGTCACGTTTTCGCCAATTTCCCCGTTTCCACGCGTTGCAGCTTGAATCAGACGCCCGTCCTCGTACCGCAAAGACAACGAAAGCCCATCGATTTTGGGCTCCGCCACATAGTCAAGTGGGTCGGCCCCGGTGAGACCAAGGAAGTTTCGTATGCGCGTATCAAAGATCCGTACGTCATCTTCAGAGAACGCGTTGTCGAGCGACAGCATGCGATCGGCATGAGAGACCTTTTCGAACGACTCGGAAATCGGACCTCCGATTCGACTACTTGGACTGTCCGGTCGGATCAGGTGGGGATAGATCCTTTCGATTTCACGGTTTCGCTGCTTGAGGCGGTCGTACTCGGAGTCATCGAGGTCGGGGTCGTCACGGGTGAAATAATCATATTCCGCACGTGCCAGTCGAATGGCAAGTGAGGCGAGTTCCGCCTTCGCTTCTTTCTCACTCAGGTTTTCAACAGGTGCTTCGTTCATGGCGAGATCAGGGGAATGGGTCTGAACCGGGCTTTGTTCCCGCATTTTCGCAGTTTGGCAAATCGATTTATAGCCGATCCGGGATTGAAACTGAAAGATTTCAGCAATCAGTCAGTGTCGCGGAGGCAGCTTCAAGTCAACGACGATGTTCAAACAATTGGAAAAAGCAGGCCCGGCACCCCTGCGTGGCAATTCAGCCCGGTGACGGAGGCCTGATTCATGGACTTTCGGGATGTCCTGAACTAAGTGAGAACAATGATCGATCACGGAACAGTCGACTTCGGCCTGAGGGGCCGAAACTCTCTTGGTCTGGCCAAGGACCCGTCGGATACACGGGTTCTTGTCGCAATGTCCGGCGGCGTAGACAGCTCCGTGGTCGCGGGAATGTTGGTATCCGAAGGCTACGATGTCGTCGGGATGACCTTGCAACTCAATGACTACGGCGCAGCAAAGTCAAAGCCCGGAACATGCTGTGCCGGGCGTGACATCACCGACGCCCGCCGCGTCGCTGAAACACTTTCGATACCGCATTACGTACTCGACTATGAGAGCCGTTTCAAAGAGGACGTGATCGACTATTTCATCGACAGCTATCTCGCCGGAATGACACCCGTTCCCTGTATCCGGTGCAACCAGGGGGTCAAGTTCCGCGACCTGCTCGAAACGGCGCGGCAAATCGACGCCGACTGCATGGCGACCGGGCACTACGTTCGACGCGTGGACGGAAAGGAAGGGATTGAGCTTCATACGGCGGCTGACGCAGCGCGGGACCAATCCTATTTCCTGTTCGCGACAACGCCTGAACAGTTGCGTTTCCTGCGATTTCCGCTCGGGGACCTGTCGTCGAAATCGGAAACACGGGCGCTTGCTGAACAATATGGACTTCCGGTCGCCAGAAAGCCGGACAGCCAGGACATCTGCTTTGTCCCGGACGGCTCCTATGCATCCGTGATCGAAAAGCTTCGACCGGCGGCGTCGGAGCCGGGTGACATCGTTCACCTCGACGGTCGAAAACTCGGAACCCACCGGGGAATCATTCATTACACCGTCGGCCAAAGGCGCGGGCTTGGTATCGGCGGTGGCGACCCGCTTTATGTTGTCGGGCTCAACCCGGAAGATCGTACGGTTGTCGTCGGTCCAAGGGACGCCCTCAGGACACATGGATTCCGCATCGGTCAGATCAATTGGCTCGGTGATCGTGGATTCGGCGACCAATCCGAATGGCATCTTTCCGTCCGTGTCCGGTCGACGCGTCCCCCCAGGGAAGCTGTCGTTCGCCCGACCTCCGAAACATCAGGAGAGGTTGAGGTCCTGTCGCCCGAGGAAGCCGTCGCACCTGGCCAGGCGTGCGTATTCTTCGAGAACCAAGGCACGCGCGTCCTGGGCGGCGGATGGATTCTGCGGGACGATCGCGGCTGACTCCCCCTACCCGCTTTCAGAGCAACACGGTCCCGCACCAAGAGTGTGGACAGCGCCCGCCCGGACCGGGCCGATCAACCGGGTCCGGAGACCGCACACGGGCTGTCAGGTTTTGTTTTCCCGTTTCTCCAGTTCGTCGGTAAAGGCCATGTAACCGCCGTTGTCCATGAATTCCTTCTCTTCCGCACTGGATTCCCGCCCCAGCACCTCGTTTCGAAACGGAAACCGGCCGAACATCCTGATGATTTCCCAATGGGATCGGGCATGGAGCAGCCCAAGTGAGAGATCCGGCATGCTCTTGCTGAACTTTTCGTAACCGTACTCCTGGTCGGCCAGATTCTCGGAATGCTCGAATGGCAGATAGAAGAACTGCCGAATCAGTCCATCGATTTCGAAGTCCTGGCCGTGTTCGATTGCGTTTCTTGCGACACTGCGTGCCTTCGCGTCGGTTGCAAACGAACGCGGGTCTCCGCGAAACATGTTCCGCGGGAACTGGTCCAGGAGCAGTAACATTGCCAGCGATCCGTTCGCGTTTCCTTGCCAGTGATCAAGCTTCCCGTCCCTGGCGGCCTCGTAGGTGGAGGTAAAGTGGTCGATGATTTCCTGGTCGAGTTCAGGTGAGCCCATGTACCATTTCTGGACTCCGACATCATCCGTCCAGAATGTGAGCACGTCAGCGGCCGTTTTCGTCATCTCAGTTTCCTGTCCTCGTGTTGGTGGTGCCGGATGAATCCGTCGATCCGAGTCGTCCGGGCCTTCGCGCCAAACCCATTAAACAATTCTGCCGACACTGTGTAGTGAGCACGGTCGAGAGTCGCCCCGTCTTGCCAGCGCGCCGCATGAACCATCCTTCAGGGAGGAAAGCGGTCACTTCCTATTCGTCTGCCCGTTCGTCCTGGGCCTGCTCGATTGCCACCTCCTGCGCGACCTCGACCGCCACCGGTGAAACTGTTGGCACGACCGGTGTGTAACTCGTCAATTCATCGACATTTGGTGAAACGCGTCGCGTACTGCGATAGACAGCGTAAACCGACATCGCCGCGAGCAATGCGGAAATGTACGCAAAAAAGCTGTTTGCGCCATAGGTTGTCATCAGCCAGCCAATAATCAGCGGACCGGCAATCGCACCTATGCTGTTTGCCAGTATCATCCCGCCCGCGGCGGCGGCCATGTCTTCGTGATCGAGAAAGTCATTCGTATAGGCGATGAACAGCGAATACAGCGGGTTTGCCACGCCGCCGACTGCGAGTGCGGTTACGAGCAGAAAGACAAAGTCCCCAGAGAAGAATGAACCGGTGCCCGCAGCTACTGCCCCGACGAACGTAACGCCGACGATCAGGGTCCTGCGATCCATGCGGTCGGACAGCCAGCCGATCGGGTACTGTGCGACCAAGCCGCCCACGTAAATCGTCGCAACAAATATCGAAATCTCCCGTGGACTCAATCCGCGCACTGTCCCGAAAACAGCCGCCATGCCAAACAGAGCCGCAAAGATTCCGCCGAGAAGGAACATCCCGACGACTCCAAGAGGAGAGATCTCGAACAGTTTCCTGAGCGTTATCGGCTTGGTCGTATGGAAAACGGGTGCGGGATTGATGGACAGGAGTATCGGCGCCACGGCCACTGAAACCAACACGGAAATCAGGATAAACAGGGTGTATCCACCGGGATCGGCGACGTTCAGGATGAGCTGTGCGGCAACGATCCCAACCATCTGGACGATAACGTAGGCGGAAAGCGCCTGCCCACGTGTTTCATTTGTCGCAGCGTCGTTGAGCCAGCTCTCGGCAACGACGTAAACGCCGGAAATGCAAAATCCGACCGCCACCCGAAGGGCAAACCAAGCGAACGGGTCCGGAACCGCAGCATAGAGAATCAGGCACGCCGAAATGCAGGAAGCCAGGGCCGCGAAGACCCTCACGTGCCCAACCCTGCGGATCATTTCCGGGGCCAGGCGCGCGCCGCCCAGGACCCCGATGAAGTATCCCGCCATGACCCAGGCCATGGAGTTTGTCGAGAATCCCTCGATGTCTCCCCGGACACCCAGAAGCGTACCCTGGAGGCCGTTTCCCAGCATCAGGAGGAAAACGCCGAAAAGAAGAGCCCACGCATTCTTCAGGACGGTCGCCATCAAACCATGTCCTTGCTTATTGTCTGGTGCTTTCCCGTTAACAGAGTCGAAGCCCTGCCACCGCACGTCCGCGACCAATTCAGGTCGCAATTTGCCCATCGGGTTACGGAACCAGCAAGGACCCGTCACCGTACGAGTAGAATCGGTATTCGTTTTGGATGGCATGCGCGTAAATGCGGCGTGTCCTCCCGGATCCCATGAACGCGCTCACGAGCATCATCAACGTCGAATTCGGCAAATGAAAATTGGTGATCAATGCGTCAGCCACCTTGAAGTCGAATCCCGGCTTGATGAAGATGTCGGTTTCGCCACACCAGGGAGACACGGTCCCGTCCGCGTTGCGGCAGGTCCGTGCCGACGTCTCAAGGAGCCGCAGTGTCGTGGTGCCAACCGGGATAATCCTCCCGCCGCGTTCGCGGGTTCCGTTGATCTCGGTGGCGGCTGTCTCCGTGATTGAACCCCACTCGCTGTGCAGTCTGTCTCCGCCCGAATCCTCGGCCCGGACATTCATGAATGTCCCGAAACCGACGTGCAATGTAACCCAGGACATCTTGACTCCCCTGCGCCGGAGGCCGTCCAGGACGACGTGGTCGAAATGCAGTGAAGCAGTCGGCGCCGCAACGGCACCGGGGGCACGGGCAAATACGCTTTGGTAGTCTTCCGCGTCCCGTGGATCGACCGGTCGCCGTTTGGCGATGTACGGAGGCAACGGAATTTCTCCTGCCTCGGACAAGAGTCCCATGAATTCCTGCCCGTGCACGTTGAACCTGAGACGTGTGCCGCTGTGATGTCTCGATACCACTTGGGCGCACAGCCGGTCACCGAAGGAAAGTTCATCTCCGGCCCGGACTTTTCGCGCCGGACGCAGAAGGACGAGCCAGGTGCCGTCCGGTGCACGCGATCCGAGAATAACCTCGACGGCCGCTTTCGCCGCGCCACGCGCGGTGTTTCGAATTCTGACGCCACGGATCCGTGCCGGGATGACACGGGTGTCGTTGAACACCAGCCTGTCTTCTGCATCGAGGTGGTTGGGCAAGCCGGAAAAGACCGAATCCGAAATCGACGCCCCGGTTGCGACGAGCAGCCGGGACGAGGAGCGTGGCCTGGCCGGCCTCAACGCGATCCGTTCCTCGGGCAGGTCGAACTGAAATTCGGACATGTTCAACTCCGCCTCTCCGAAACCGCCGGCGCTTCAGACCTTGATTCCCGAGGTGCACTCAATTGCCGTCTTGAGGTGGGGCGGGTATGTCGGATCCAAAAATTTCCCTGAATTTCCCCGGTGTCAGGATCGACAGGGGATTCACGGTGATTCTCGGGGCGTCGGCAGGGCCGACCATCGTGTAGTTGAACCCGAACGTCTTGTTGCCGCGCCCCGGACTAACCAGTGTGTTCAACACGGTGCCAACCAGCGTATCGAGGACTCCCGTCAGGACGTTGACAGGTGACAGGACGCCGGCAAAGTCAACGTGCTTTGTTTTCGGATTGTACCATCCATCGAGAGTTATGCCCATTGACGCGCCAACCGCGCTGAAATCTGAAATCGAAACACTCTCAGGTTGCGTTTTCACGTTTGCCGTAACCGAATCAAAGACCAGGCCCTGACCCGACAACTGCTGCAGCAAACCGACAACGCTGATCGAATTCAGGACTTCCGCGAGGACCGGCGCATCGCGGACGCGAACATCCCGGATCTGAAAACTCATGTCCCATGTATCTTTCCCGTCATGGGTCAGTATCTTGAGGTTCATGTGCCCACCGTATGCGGACTTGAAGTATCCGGTGTGCCGGAGGAGCTGGCCCGCGTCGTCCGCGCTCAATTCGATCGTTCGCCCGTCACGCCTCGACCGGAACGAGCCGGACACAGGGATCGAACCGTTGATTTTTCCGGCGAATTCTCCGGGGGCGCCTTCACTCGGTTCAATACGGCCCGTAACGTCGGAGAGACTGATCTGGTCATCCACGAGCACGTGGTCCAACTCGAATGCGATCGCAACCGGAACTTCGCCCCCGGTGCGGCGACCCAGCCGGGCTCCTTTCAAGTCAAGGGTTCCACCGTTCAATTCGATTCCCTGAAGCCGTTCCGGACCTCGCCGTATGATGATGTCCGTCTTCAGCCAGTTGCCGAGCTCGAAGTTGTCCAGCCGAACGATTCTTTCCCGAGTGCCGCCCTCCAGAATCGAATCGAAACGCAGTCCCTTCGCCGAAAACCTGAGCTTGTACAGTTGTTCCTGCCCATCGAGGTTCCGGACGACGACCAATCGTGCCTTCTCGGACGGCGGTTTTGACCAGTTCAATTCGGGGAATGACAGACTCATTCCGTCCAGCGACGAGGTCGCCGTCACGACCCGGCCTTCGGGGGAGTTAAAGTCTGCCTCAATTTTCAATCGAGTTGTTCCGGAGAAGTTTCCCTCCAGATACTCAACCCCGAGCAGGCCGAGATGCTCTGGCAGCAAGTCGAGATCGATGGCGAGTACATTGGATCTGGGCTGGCTTGAATCCCTCTTCATCCTCCACGCCACCGTGCCCCGAAGTCCACCGGCGCTGACTGGGCCGGCTACCGAAATTCCCGAATTGTCGGATCGGACAACGAGGTCGGCGGATTCTATGTCCTCCACGTCTGGCAATCCGGGGATACGTGACATGCGTGCCCGAACGTCAGCCAGTCTTGCACTGAAGGAGTAATCGATGCCACGAGTTCCCGGCTTCCGCAATACCGGGAACCCGAGCGACCCCGAAACATCGGCCGTCCCTGATATCGAGTCGGATTCGATGAATTCAGGCAGACGGAATTCATCTGTTACCCGCTTCAGGACATGCATCAGGAAAGTTACAGAGCTTCTTGATTTCGCCGTCAAATTTCCAATCGGGCTTTGACCGGACAATTCGGTGATCTCCAAACCTGATCCGGAAATGTCCGCGCGCCCGACCCCGGACGCCTCCAAATACCCGGATTCAAGCTCGATGGTCAGTGAATCCGGTCCCAGTCTGCCGGAGCCACGTCCACCCTGAATCGGCGGAAACCCGGGCAAAAACGAGAGTTCCGCGTTTTCGAATCCGAATCCGATGTCATAGGTTACTCCGGACTCGTCAAAGGCAAGTTCTCCCGTGATGATCACGAACTCGCCGGCGCGTGCATTCCTTTCCAACCACCCCCCGACATTCGCTGTGCGGCCTCCGGGCCAGAAACGTGTGACCCTCTCAAGCGTGAGTCGGTCCGCGTCGATTCTGAATTTTCCCTTCGTGGCTGGAGGACCCCATTCCAGTGTCCCGCTTGTCTGGAGCAGAGTTTCGTCGTCGGAAATCCATGCCCGGTTGACTTCGACACGTCGGGATGACGGAAAAAGGATGAGATCAAATCCGCCCTTGGGGATGTCGAGATGGGAATGCTGACCATCCAATAACCCGAGTTGCGCCACCAAGGACTGAACACTGATCTGAAGCGATTCGAGTTCCGAATTCCCGTTCATCCGGAAGGACAGGTTTCCAGAAGCACTCAGGTTACCGTTTTCCGATGAAATGGTCGCATCGAACGGAAACGCGGAAACACCTGCAATGCCGTTTTCAGGAACGTCGCCACCGTTGCTCGTGCCGACTGTGGTGCCCGGTTCCCGATCACGAATGACAAGGCTCGTCGAAATCGGGAGAAACCCCTCGAGGCGCGTCTTCCCTGCTTCATCGTCAGTGGCACCGCCAGGAGGACGGTCCAGACGTGAGAAAATCTCCAGCCCTCCGGTTGCAGGGGTTCTGGACATGGAAACTTCCAACTCGAGATCGCCGTCCTGCTCCCCGGCCTGAAACCGGACAAGGGCTGTCACGTCAAGTCGGCCCTGGTTTCGGGTCAGGCGTAATCTCGGCAACACGAACCTGTGCGTCGTTCCGGCTACCGATTCAGCGAATTCAATTGACGAATCCGTCAACTCCAAGCTGTCCAGATGCCTTAGTGGACCGGAATCGAACAGCTCATCGATGCCCGTACCGAGGCCCTGCCCCAGTCCGGGGCGTACACCCGGCAACGACGGTAGATCGAGACCTCCCGCTTCATTCCTGACGACAACGATCTCGAGTCCGAGTACCTCGAGCGACCGAAGGCGGATCTTGCCCAGGGCCAGACTGCCGAGCGAAAGAGTTGATCGCACCTTCGGGAACACGAACTCCTCATCGCCATCGGAATCGAAGTAGCGAAACGCCATCTCGACGTTGATGCCGTTGTCCCCGAGGCCAATGGAGGCCGATTCGACGGCAACGCGGCCCTTTCCAAAGATTGCTTCCAACTGCGGTTCTATGACCGCAGGAAACCCTTCGCTCTCGAACTGGTGGTTCTGCGAGACAACGAGAAACAGGGAGACGAGTATGACCGCGACCGCCACTGTCCCGACAACCAGGGCCGCACTGAGTTCGATCAGTTTCTTGATTAGCCTCATCGCGCTGGACTCTGGTGCTGCGTTCCCGGATCTCGTTCACCTGCTTGTTACGTGAAGCAAGGTGATCCGTGACTGACCGAATGTCTGACTATCACAGATTCCGAACCGGTGAAAATCAAGGAGGTTTCGGGCAGTATCCAGGCATGATGCGGGATTTGACCAACATTGGAGCAGGAGGAAGCCGCGAATCGCCGCCTGCCATGTCATGCCAGCCCTGCGGCCGAGGATCCGCGGCGTCCGACCGGTCGACCCACTCCTCAATGAAAAGGGATCGATCCCAAGATTCGCCAAGGTGGATTGACCAGGGAACGGGCAGCTGGCGAAATTTCGCCGATCTTCAGTTGTCGATCTGGAACAATTTGAAACTTTCCGTGATAAACTGTAGACTTATTTGGTCCTGTGTTAATTGACCGTCATTCGATGGCCTGCGCAATGCCCATGTCACAGTTCAGTTTGACGCAGCTCAAGCGTAACTCATGATTTCGATTATGGGTACACGCTTGAGGCGCCTGTTTCCCGAGCGCATCGTGCGCGTGGAATCCCGCGACAAGGTGCAGTATTTTCGCATTTCTCCGGTCATTCAGGCAGTTGCCCTCGTTTTGGTCCTGTCGGTCGTTACGTATGTCTTTGCGCTGTCGGCTCATGTCGGAATTGAGTTCGGCACCAATCGGTCTGTCGAGGCAAAAAACGACCTGATTCACACGACCTACCAACAGAGAATCAATGAACTCACGTCAAGCAGCGAACGGTTGGTTGCCTCTGCCACAACAGACAACGAACGAAATCGGCGTGTCGTTCAGCAACTCGGAACCGAAAAGGGTCTGCAACTGCAGGCGTTCGCCAAACAACTCGAGCTGGAGCGGAACGTCGCTGTGCTTGAGGAACGACTCACCAGCCTGACGATCGAACGGAACGGCCTCCAGTCGGAAGTCGAACGGCTGAATTCCCGGGTTACGGACTTGTCCGGCCGGGTGGACGAGCAACTCGACGCGGAGCAACTTCAGGATGCCGTCGCGAGAACGCTCAATGTAGCTGTCGCCGAACTCAATTCCAAGGAGGGAAGAATTTCGAACCTGGAGGAACAGGTTGATGGCCTTCAGCACGATCTCCGGGTGCAGGAAGGACACTATGACTTCATATTCCGCAACCTGGAAGGCGCAGTGGAACTTGCCTTGGGGCCAATGGTCAAGGCGCTTGAACGGTCGGGCGTCGATCTCGAAGGTGTGCTTGAAACGGTGCGCCGGCGGTTCTCCAATGCGGGTGGTCCGGCGGGATCGTTGTCGAATATCGAACGGACGTTGTCCGAAAGTCCTCATGCACATCGGATCAAGGCCTTGGTCGAGGATCTGGATCGCGCTCATTTCGTCGGCCTGGCCCTGCAGAAAATTCCTGTTTCCATGCCCGTTCGCGGCAAGTTCAGGTACTCAAGCAATTTTGGACTGCGCAAGGACCCGTTTACCCGGAAGATCTCCAGACACGACGGTGTGGACATGGTTGCACGCTCAGGTTCCGCCATTCATGCCACGGCGGACGGAACGGTTGTTTTCGCGGGTTGGAACAGCGGATTCGGGAGAGTCGTCAGGATCAGGCACATTCACGGATTCGAAACGGTCTATGGCCACCTGAGGAAAATTCACGTCAATGTCGGGCAATTGGTCTCGCGTGGGGATCGAATCGGTGATATGGGCAATTCCGGTCGCAGCACCGGAACGCACCTTCATTATGAGGTTCGCGTGGGCGGAAGCCCGAAAGACCCAAAAAAATACTTGGAGGCAGGACGCAATGTTTTCTAGAAAAGGCAAGACCCCGTCAGCACCCGGTGCCCGGTCCGATGTCGGGCCAGCCGGCAGCCCGGCTCCGCAACCCCGCCTTGCGCCGGACGCAAAGCCGGCTACGGCTCAACAGGGGGCTCGTCCGGCCCAAACGGGTACACCGGTTTCCCAGCACAAGGCAAAACCCCGCGCGTCAGTGCTATCGACGGACATCTACCTGGAAGGCAATTTGCGCACGACCGGTGGCATCCAGATTGAAGGGACCATCAAGGGTGACGTTCGAGCCCACATGATCACGGTCGGCGAAACCGCCAAGATTACCGGCGTCGTGGTTGCTGACGATGTCGTCGTCAACGGTAAGGTCGAAGGGATGATCCGCGGGGTCAAGGTTCGTTTGACGTCGAGTGCCCACGTCGTGGGCGATATCATTCACAAGACGATCGCAATCGAAAGCGGTGCACGTTTCGATGGAAAGGTCAGCAGGCGGGAAAAACCGCTCGACGACAACGTTGAGCAGCCGTCGACTCGAAATGTTCAGGCAAGGCGCCCCGAACCGGCCCAGCCTCAATCGCCGCAGCCGGCACCTGCGGTTGCCGCCGGGAGGCCCGAGTAAATTCCTGACATGTGAAAGTGACGATCACTCGATGTTTTCGGAAAAACGGGTGTGACCTGGTTTCTATGTGAATTCTGAGCGGTCTTGCCCACTGGCGTTCAACGCCAAAACCGACGACATGAATCCGTCCAGGTCCCCGTCTAGGACCCGCTTGGTGTCGGACGTCTCCCAATTGCTGCGCAGGTCCTTGACCATTTGGTAGGGATGCAGGACGTAGGATCGGATCTGGTTTCCCCAGCCTGCATCTCCCTTGGCCTCATGAGCTTCGCGTATCTCTCGATTCCGGGCATCCAATTCAAGCTTGTACAGCCGTGACTTGAGCGATGCCAAGCAGTTCGCCCTGTTCTGATGTTGTGACTTTTCAGAAGATGTCACGACGATTCCCGTCGGAACGTGCGTCATGCGAACCGCAGAGTCGGTCTTGTTGACGTGCTGTCCTCCGGCCCCGGATGACCTGAACGTGTCGACCCTGATGTCGGAGGGGCTGACCTCGATCTGAATGTCATCGGAAACGACGGGATACACCCAGACCGAACTGAAAGACGTATGTCGACGCGCATTGGAATCAAAAGGAGATATCCGGACAAGTCGGTGCACGCCGGACTCCGACTTCAACCAACCATAGGCGTTTGCGCCTGAAATTCTGTATGCGACCGATCGATACCCGGTTTCCTCACCGGGTTGCGCGGAAATCGTCTCGATGTCGAACCCGCGCCGCTGCGCCCACCGCTCGTACATCCTGGCCAGCATGCAGGTCCAGTCGCATGCTTCGGTGCCTCCGGCTCCGGAGTTGACCTCCAGGAACGTGTCATTTCCGTCCGCTTCGCCACTGAGGAGCGCGTCGACTTCCTTCTGCTTCGTTCGTTTTCCCAGGTCAGCCAGGGCCGATTCAGCTTCCATGACAAACTCGGGTTCGTCTTCCTCTTCTCCCAACTCGAGAAGATCGATGGATTCCGCCAGTTCGGACCTGAACCTTTCATAGACCGAGATATTGTCGATCAACGACTGCCTGTCACGCATCAGTCGCTGCGCCCGCGCGGGGTCGGTCCAGAGATCGGGGTCTTCACACCGCGCGTTGAATTCTTCGAGCCGGTGGGGCCCCGTTTCCAGGTCCTGCCGCCTGAAAATCAACTCAAGGGACCGCTCGATGGATGCGACGATATTTTCAGTTTCCGACCGCACGACCTTTCCCGACAACACGCATTCGACCGGGCACACACATACCGGCCAGCCTGCTGCCGGTAAAGGCGTCCGTCATGTTCCGGAGCGCGGCAATCTCATCCTGTTTCGTCCGGTCACGGTGTCAATACAGCCCGCCGCTGGATAGTGAGCCAAAGGACGCATTGTCTTCACTGGTACTGTCGGTTTCTTCGACGGTCGTGGTTTCGCCGACTACTGCGCCCGGGAGCGCATCGGCAACCGTCTGCACGCTCTCGATGCAATCACCGACCAGCAGGTCTTCCCCGACGCCAAATCCACCTCCGACCTTGTTCAGTTCATCCGCGGCGTACTCGTCACCCTCGCGAAACAATTCCTCGACGACATGTTCACCCTCGGCAGTCTCCGGCAGCCGTGCCCCGCTGCAACGATGGAACTTGAGGAACACGCCACCAACGGGCACCGAAAACTCCGAGCTCCCATACCGCTCGGCCGCGACCTTCATGAATGAGTTGAACACCGGGCCGCACATTCCTGAACCCGTGGCGGTTCTCCCCATGGGTCGAGGTTGGTCATACCCGATGTAGCAACCGGCAACGATGTTCGGAGAAAACCCGATGAACCACGCGTCCCGGGAATCGTTTGTAGTTCCCGTCTTGCCCGCTACCGGAAACTCCAGTTTCACCGTGCTGCTGGCCGTCCCCCGCTCGACGACATCGAGCATCATTGACGTCAACTGAAAGGCCGTAATCCTGTCGATGATCCTCCGGCGTTCGCTGACGATGGCCGGCGCCGTTCCGGGGTCCAGGTCGTCAAGAACGCATCCGGTGCACTCCCTCCGGTCCTGACGGTATGTCGTCCTGCCCCACCGGTCCTGGATTCTGTCGACCATCGTCGGCTCGACCCGCTCTCCGCCGTTGGCGAACATCGCGTACGCCGCGACCATCTGGTACAGGGTTGTCTCTTTCGAACCCAGAGAGTTCGCCAGGTACGGTTCCATGTGATCATAGACACCGAATCGCTCAGCGTATTCCGCGACGACATCCATGCCGACATCCTGAGCCAGCCTGACGGTCATCAGGTTTCGGGACTTGACGATTCCGACCCGCATCGGGACCGGACCATAGTATTTTTCGGTGTAGTTTTCGGGCTGCCAATTCCCCTCGGGAGTTTCAATCGAAATCGGGGCATCGATCAGAATCGTTGACGGGAAGTACCCGCTGTCAAGGGCCGCGGCGTAAACGAACGGTTTGAACGAAGATCCCGGCTGCCGCTCTGCCTGAGTCGCGCGGTTGTAGACCGAGTGCTGATAAGAAAACCCGCCCTGCATGGCGAGCACGCGCCCGGTATTTGCATCCATTGCCATGAACGCCCCCTGGACTTCCGGAATCTGGCGGAGCGACCAGTGACTGAACGCACCATCGACAGAGACGGGCTTGACATAGATGACGTCCCCGGTTTCGAGCAGGTCCGTCGGCACCTTCGCCTTCGGACCAGCTTTACCGTTACTCCCGAGCGGAAACCATGAGAGGTCGCTCATGGGAAGCGAATGAGGCTGGTCCGTCGTTGCGATGCCGGCAATGCCGATTTCCGCCGAATTCCGGTTCAGATCCAGCACGACCGCAGGGAACCACCCCGCAATGTCCCGAGCCAGTTCGACGCGGGAGAGCGCATCTCGCCAACTCTCCTCGGACCGCAGCAACTCCGGGTCGATTTTTCCAACTGGTCCACGGTAGACATTTCGCGCGCGGTCATACTTCTCCAGCCCCTCGCGCAATGCCTTCTCGCTTGCCGACTGCAGCACCTGGTCAAGCGTAGCACGCACAACGAAACCTCCGGACAAGAACCGGTCTTCACCGATTTCCTGCGAAATCTGCCTTCTGATTTCATCGGTAAAGTATCCCCGAGGCGGGCGTACCGAACGGAACGACGGAATGTCGCCGGACTGTACCGTCAACAATGGCTCGCCCTTCGCCGCGTTTGCGGCGTTCTGGGAGACAAAACCGTTCTCGGCCATTTCCCTGAGGACGAAATTCCGCCTGGACAGAGCGCGGTCACGCTGTCTCGTCGGATGGTATGTACTCGGTGCCTTGGGCAACGCGGCAAGATAGGCAGCTTCTGCCAGGGACAGATCTTCGAGGGGTTTGTTGAAATACGTCAACGCCGCGGCGGTAACGCCATATGAATTCTGGCCAAGAAAGATCTCGTTAAGGTAAAGCTCCAGAATCTCGTCCTTCGACAGCGTACTCTCAATTCGGGCGGCGAGGATGAGCTCCTTGATCTTCCGTTCCGCCGAGCGGTCGCTGGACAGAAGGAAATTCTTCATGACCTGCTGAGTAATCGTCGACGCGCCGCGCAATCTCCCGCCTTGCAGCACCTCCAGAAATGCCTTCGCCATTCCGGTCGGATTGTATCCCCTGTGCCGATAGAAGTCCTTGTCTTCGGCGCTGATGAACGCCTCCTTGACCAGTGCCGGGATCTCCTCGACCGGCGTGAACACCCTTCTTTCGCTTGCGAATTCGTCGATGACGTCGCCTTCGATGGAGTAAACTCGTGAAACGGATGCCGGCGCATAGGTCGCGAGCGCGGCGTGATCCGGCAGGTCACGCCCGTAGTGACCGAACATCAGGGCTCCGACAAGGACAAGGGCAAACAGGCCCGTCGTCGCACCACTGAACAGTGCACCTGACATCTGCAAGAAAAATCTAATCACACCCTCGCTCCGCGTATGAGAGTGGACACTTCGTGGCACTATAGGATGGAAGCAACATTCCGTCAAAGCAATGGGCCGGCGTGTCAAGGCAAATCCGTTCTCCGGAATTTTCTCTTTTCCTGCATTGACATGACTATCGGAGGTGAACTCTCCCGCAGCACCGGTCTACAGTCAGCCATTGGTGATTCGCGGCAAGGCGGTATGGATCGAAAGCGTGGTGGATCTTTCCCAAGTGTCATTGGACGTGGTGACGAAGGTGGACGAGGCCCGCTTTCGCGCCTTGATGCAGGAGCATCATTTCCTCGGCGACGCCCAGCCGAGAGGCGAGACCATACGCTATGTCGCGTACTGTGGAGGACGCTGGCTGGCGCTGGCGATGTTTTCGGCATCTGCCTTGCTCTGCGCGGCGCGCGATGACTGGATCGGCTGGGAGCGTGGCAGCCAGTTCAGCCGCCTTCACCTTGTCACCAACAATTCGCGGTTCCTGGTTCTGCCCGGCGGGGTGCCGAACCTCGGCTCACGGGTGCTGTCGCTGTGCGCACGGCGCCTGGTGCGGGACTGGCCGTGCCGCTTTGGCCACGAGATCCTGCTCCTGGAGACGTTCGTGGATCCTGCGCGCCACCGGGGGACGGTCTACCGCGCGGCCAACTGGCTCTGTGTCGGGCACACCCGGGGCTTCGGCCGCCGGGGCAGTGGCTACATCACCCATGACCGGCCCAAGCTTGTCCTTCTCTATCCACTGCGCCGGGATGCGCGCCGCCGGCTGCGGACGGCCCACCTTGATCCCGGCCTGCACAAGGGAGTTCCGAAGATGACACTCACCGCTGCGCAGATGCGCTCCCTGCCTGATTACTTCAAGCAGGTGGAGGATCCGCGACGCCGGCAGGGGCGGCGGCACAACCTGCCATCGGTGCTCTCGCTCGCCACCGCCGCGACCCTTGCCGGCATGCGCGGCTACAAGGAGATCTCGGAGTGGGTCCAGGACCAGAGCCAGGCGGTTCTGGCGTATTTCAGGCCGCGCTTCGACCAGGGCCGGTACATCCCGCCGAGCAGGACGATCATCCGCGACGTGCTGGTCCGGGTGTGCCCGGACGAGTTCGACGCCGCCCTGCGGCAGTGGAACGAAGACCACGGCGGCCCGGACAGTGCCCTGGCCATCGACGGCAAGACCATGCGCGGCGCCGTCGATGCCGATGGCGTACAGACCCATGTCATGGGTGTTGTCGGCCACGACAGCAGGAAATCCTACGCCAAAAAAAAGTCGGAATGAGGCCGGGGGCGGACGACGAGGAGAAACGCACCAACGAAATCGGCACAGCCATCCCCCTGCTCGACATGCTGCCCGACATCAGCGGCCGCATCGTCACCGCCGATGCCATGCTGACGCAGCGGAAACTGGCCACCTACCTCCTCGACCGCGGCGCAGACTATGTCTTCACAAGGGCAACCAGAAGACCCTGCTCTGCGATATCAGCCTGACGCTCGATGAGGTCATGGCCAGCCGCGCGCCGGACTTCGTCGAGCCCGAATGCAAGCCCGACCACGGGCGCAAGGAGAAACGCTCCATATGGGTCTCCAGTGAATTGAACGGTTACGCCGACTTCCCCGGCACAGGCCAGGTCTTCGCGCTCCACCGCGAAACCCTCGACGTCAAGACCGGGAAAAAGTCAAAGGAGACGGCCTACTGCATCACCAGCCTGACCGAGGACAGGGCAACACCCGAGCGCCTGGGCCCTCAATCGCGGGCACTGGGGGATCGAGGCCAACCACCACATCCTCGACATGACCTTCGACGAGGACCGAAGCCGCATCCGCACCGGCCACGGCCCGGCGAACGCCACCCTGCTCCGGCGCTTCGCCAACACTCATCAAGATGTCCAGCGACAATGTCGCCGAGACCACGCGCAGACTGGCCCGAAAACCCAGGCGGGTCCTGGACATGCTGAAATTGACAGGCAACACCCGCCCGCGCACGGCGTTCGGCTGAAGACCCTCCTCACCCGTACCTGAGTTGCCAATCCTGTCTCCACCCGCGAAGACGGGGGTGAACAGGCATGTCCGGCAATCGCCAAATCGCCGGAAACGCCACCGGGAAACAGCCCTGGGCGCGGAATCATGTGCCGTAGGGCCTTGTCCGGGGTCGATGTGATGTCACCTCACGTGGAAAAAGGCGCAAAGGTGAAATGCGAAAGACAATCGCGTCAAACCCACGTGTCGGCAAAAAAACAGAACAGATTCACCCTGGCCGGCGTGTTGTCAAGCGTGTCGTGATGGCAGCGTGAACCCACTGGACCGGGTCATGGTGCGCCTCGGCAGCCATGAAAGCTTCACCGCGCCTCCGCCTGGTTTGCGAATTTGCATACTCGCCTTCGTCCTTCATGCCGCGTCTGCAACCACGCCGCGCCCGAGGAGTATTTCCGGAATGCTTGTTCGCCCGCTCCGGACAGGTCCGAAGGCTACGCCGTGCGCCAATCACTTCCGAGGGCCGGAGCGGGCTCGACCCTGGTGTCCGGAGTTTCCGGCCTGACGTATTCGGGCCTCGCCAGGTCATCACCGACAATTGAACAGGAAACGGATTGAATCGCGGTCGGCAAATCACTAAATTCCCGGTACTTGGGCGTTGGCCCGGTTTGAAATTCAATTGATCGCCGGAGTCAGGATTCAGCTTTGAGACCGGAGTTCTGGTCAAGGTGATACAAATCATACGGAATTCCCGGTGAAAGGCGGAAGTCTCCGAGTTTTCATCGGCGAAAGGTCAGGAAACAACCACGATGCAGGAATCACGCG
The DNA here is from genome assembly GCA_965242975.1 of Paracoccaceae bacterium. Taxonomy (GTDB): domain Bacteria; phylum Pseudomonadota; class Alphaproteobacteria; order Rhodobacterales; family Rhodobacteraceae; genus JAPPHA01. The sequence goes on from CBDETS010000007.1 coordinate 972,073, forward strand.
GATCCGTACTCGACCGTAAGTGGCGAAACGTCCCCGTGCCGACCGTTTATCGGCAACAACCTGTCGTGGGAAAAAAAACATGCATGTGTGTCCGGTCCACTGGCCGTCGCCAGGTTTCGGGGGTGCCGGAGTCAACACATGTCGAAGAGGCAACATGGCAAAGAAAATGCTCGTTGATGCGACCCACGAGGAGGAAACTCGGGTCGTTATCACCGAAGGAAGCAGGGTCGAGGAGTTTGATTTCGAGAGTTCAGGCAAGCGCAGGCTAGCCGGAAACATCTACCTCGCAAAAGTCAAACGAATAGAACCGTCCCTTCAGGCGGCCTTCATTGACTATGGTGGGAATCGTCACGGATTTCTACCATTTTCCGAAATCCATCCGGACTATTTCCAGATTCCTGTTGCCGACAGGGAGAAGTCGGTAGCGGAGTATGCAGCCCAGATGGAAAAACACGCGGATGCGACCGACTCGGCAGGCGGCGGCGCGACGGGTGATTCCGAAGGAGAGAATCCGTTGGCCGAGCCTGACGTTGACGCTGACGTCGGCTCTTCAGACGATGTGGGTGGCGGTCTGGCGGAAGCGTTTTCCAGTTCCGGTGACGGGGCGGATGCCGAGGACTCCTCTCCCGGACCCGACATCGTCGATGTTCCGGAGGACCGGGACGGTTCGGGTGGGCGATTGGGCCGATACGGGGCAAAAGCCCGGCGCGGGCGCGAAGAGAGTCCCGGCATTCATGTCGGCGATGCCGAACATGAAGAAATGAACGTTGGAGGAAAGGCTTCAGAAAGCGCCGGATCAACCCAAGGTGGCGACGCCGTCGAGGCCAAGTCAAAGACAAGAAAAAACGCGGACAATGATGTCAATGACGTGGAAGAGGACGCTCGGTTCCGCAAGACCATGCCGCGGAGGTACAAAATTCAGGAGGTCATTCAGGTTCGCCAGATCCTGCTCGTCCAGACTGTAAAGGAAGAACGGGGACGAAAGGGCGTATCCCTGACAACTTACCTGTCCCTGGCCGGCCGGTATTGCGTCCTGATGCCCAACACCCCCCGAGAAGGTGGGATCTCGCGAAAAATCACCAATGCCGCAGACCGGAAAAAGCTGAAGGAGATCGCGGCAGGAATTCACGTTCCGAAAGGAGCGGGTCTGATCGTGCGTACCGCAGGAGCCAAGCGAAACAAGGCGGAAATCAGGCGTGACTTCGAATACTTGTGCCGTCAATGGGACGAAATCCGTGGCCTGACGCTCAAGTCGATTGCGCCGACACTCATTTACGAGGAAGGAGGCCTGATCCAGCGGTCGATCCGGGACCTCTACAGCCGGGAAATCGAAGAGATCATGGTTGAAGGAGATGAGGCCTACAGGGTTGCAAAGAGATACATGAAGATGCTCCTGCCCTCGCATGCAAAACGCGTGAAGCACTACAAGGATCCGATGCCCCTGTTCTCCAGGTACAAGATCGAGGGGTTTCTCAACGACATCCTCAATCCGGTCGTTACACTCAAGTCCGGAGGTTACCTGGTAATCGACACGACTGAGGCCCTGGTTGCAGTCGACGTCAACTCGGGACGGGCAACCAAGCAGGCATCGGTCGCAGAGACGGCACTGAGCACCAATCTTGAAGCCGCCGAAGAACTCGGACGCCAGTTGCGCCTCCGTGACCTTTCGGGTCTCATCGCGATCGATTTCATCGACATGGACGAGAGACGGGATAACGCGAAGGTCGAGCGGGTGCTCAAGGATGTCGTGAAGTCGGACCGGGCCCGCATCCAGATCGGAAATATCTCCGGCTTCGGAATCCTCGAAATGACGCGTCAGCGACTGCGCCCCGGGTTGCTCGAGTCGACGACGATACCCTGCCCCAATTGCAAGGGTTCTGGAACGATCCGTACCGACATGGCCCTTGGCCTCAGTGTCCTGCGGCGACTCTCCGAGGAATCGGTGCGTTGTCGAGCTGGCGACATTCTCGTGGCGACGGTCCCGATAAACATTGCCAACTGCCTGGTGAACGACAAGCGCGGAGCGATCGTAAGCCTCGAGGCCGAACGGGGAATTTCGGTACGGGTCGAAGTCGATCCCACCATTTCGGCTTCCGAGTTCACGCTTTCGCGCAGGAAACCCGAGGCGGAAAGCAGCCACCGCGGTGCTGTCGAAGCCGTATCGTTTGACAATTACCACGCCAACGAACAACCGGGGACATCCGACCACGACAGTGATCAGCCGGATGCTGCAAGTCAGCCGAAGCGGAACCGCAGAAGGCGCCGGAAGCGAGGAGCCCGAGGAAGTCCCGAGAACCGAATGCCTGCAAGGGCCGCAGGAACGGAAACAAAGGCCGAGGACGCCGGAGCCGATACTGTTCCGGAATCTAACCCGGACGTGCGCGCGGCAGATTCCGACATCGTGTCCGAGGGCGGGGATGTTCCAGCGAAGGCGCCGGACACCGGTACGGTGCAGGAACAGCAAGCCGAACCGGCAGGTGCAGGAGAAGCCGGGGCGAAGGGTTCCAAAAGGCAATCTTCCCGCAGGGGAAAGCGAAGGAGGTCGCGCAAACCGGCCAAGGCATCCGACGCTGCCGGGCGCGACGGTGATCACGACGCAGGTGCCGATGTTCCACCGAATTCGGGCCTTGATTCCTCGTCAATCTCGGTGGATTCCATGAACGAGACAACCGACGTGGATCAGGACACCGTGGTTTCACGGGGGCGGAAGCGTTCGAACGGACGACGGAGGGGACGAACCGGGTCCGCGACTCGGCCCGAACAGGCCGCATCGGAAGCCGCCGGTACATTACCCGGAGAGGAGCGCGACATCGTTGTGCGTGCCGATAGCGAAGTCCTTCGGGACGGTCACGTTTCCGGGGTCGCCGACCCGGTTGTCGATGCGCCCCGGGAGGAGTCGATCCAGGAGAAGGCTGAACCCTCCGGCAAGCGGCGTACAGGCTGGTGGGCGGCGCAGGATTCCGAGGTTTCTTCGGTTGCGGACAAGTGAATCGTCTGGCGGATCCGGTCACGTGCGGCGGTGGGTGCCGTCCTCTCGTCTCTTTCGCGTACCGAGAGCCGACTGCACCGTTCCGCGCAATGCCGGGAATGGACCAATGAATGGACGACTGGCGTGCCTCGCAGCGGCAACCATTGTCGGGTGCACAGTCTTCGCGGGCCAGGTCCCGGCATCCGGTCTCATCCGCGATGCCGAAATCGAGCAGACGATCAAGATGGTGAGCGAACCGATTCTGAACGCGGCTGGCGTCAGTTTGTCATCAGTTAATTTCTTTCTTGTCGACAACCCGGACTTCAACGCATTCGTGGCCGGGAACAGGAACATCATCATCAACTCGGGCCTCGTTCAGAAGCTGGATAGCCTGGACAAGTTCCAGGCGGTCATTGCGCATGAGGTTGCACACATCACCGGAGGACACATTCCTCAACGGGCAGTTGCGGCAAACGAGGCTGGTACGGCTGCCGGTCTCGGAATGGCCCTCGGGTTGGTTGCCGCGGCGACAGGAAACACGACCGCCGGACTCGGGGTTGCAATCGGCGCTGCCGATGCCGCCCAGAAGGGCCTGTACGCGTTTTCGCGATCCCAGGAAACGTTGGCCGACCGCCGCGCGGTCGAATACCTGGCCGATGCAGGAGTGAATCCCGAAGCAGCCGTTAATGTTCTTGGCCTGTTGCACCAATCCGAGTCCCTGCAGCGATCAAGTTCGACCCGCTATCTCAGGACCCATCCGCTTTCGGCGACGCGAATCAACAGAATCGAAAACCTGGTCAGGGAGCGCTCCGGCAATGTCGGCAGGCAGGACCCTGCTGTCACGAAAAAGCACGAATACTGGTACGCGCGTGCCCGTGCCAAGTTCAAGGGTTTCCTTAACACGCCGTCCAGGAACATTCGCGAATTGAAGAATGCTGATTCGAGCGAAATCAACTCCGTTGTTCGGGCAATCTCATACTTTCGGCTTCCGGATTTCGAATCCGGCCTGAAGGAATCCGAACGCCTGCTCCGTATCAGGCCCAATGATCCCTTCTACAACGAACTCAAGGGGCAATTCCTGCTTGCGAGCGGCCGCGCCCGAAAGGCGATCGATTCGTACGGCAAGGCAGTCTCGCTGGCCCCGAGAGAACCGTTATTGCTGGCGGGGCTTGGCAGGGCGCAACTCGCACTCGGAAACAGGGAGTCGAATGCAGGGGCGCTGAAAACCCTGAAGCGCGCATACGATCTCGATCCCAGGGATTCGCGCATGCTTCGGGACTTGGCCGTCGCCTACCAAAAAGATGGCCAAAGAGGCATGGCAGCGCTCGTGACCGCTGAGAGATTTGCCTTGAATGCCCAGTTCGCCCAGGCTGCGACCCACGCAGGGCACGCGCAGAAACTCTTGCAGACGGGTTCCCCGGAGTGGCAAAAGGCGCGAGACATTCTGCAAATGGTCGGACGCCTGAGGTGACAAGAACTAATCTGATCGGGACAACGCAATGAATCGGGTCATGATTTCCGCATTGGCCCTGTGTCTTTCCGTTGCCGGAACGTCGACGGCCACAGAGGCAAATTCACTGGTGTTTGACCAAGACACACGAAAAGCCCTGCACCAAGAAATCAGGGAATACCTGTTGTCCAATCCGGAAATTCTCCTGGAGATGCTCGGGATCATTGAAGAGAGACGAAATCTGGAGAAAGAGGATCGGGACAAGCAGTTGTTTGCCGCGTATCAGGACCAAATCACGAATGACGGTATTTCCTATGTCGGCGGAAACCCGGACGGAGACGTGACGCTGGTGGAATTTCTGGATTATCGATGCGGGTATTGCAGACGAGCACACTCAGAGGTTGCCAGACTGCTCGAGGAAGACGGTAACATTCGATGGGTCGTCAAGGAGTTCCCTATCCTCGGTCCCGACTCGGTGTTTGCTGCAAAAATGGCCGTTGGAACTCTCATTTCATTGGGTGGCGATGCCTATGGAGCACTCCACGATACGCTCATGACCTATCCCGGGCCGATCAACAGCGCATCCCTCGGCGACATAGCGGGACGGTCGGGACTGGACCCGCTCGTCGTTGAGACAGCGATGAAGGATCCGAAAGTCGACTCCCATCTCCATTCGATCAGGGAACTCGGCCGTTCGCTTGACATCAGCGGGACGCCCACGTTCATCGTGGGAGAAACCTTTATTCGCGGATACGTTCCGCAGGCAGATTTGCAACGCCTGGTTGACGCAACCAGATTCGGCGAGCCCTAGTGCGGAATTCCGTCTTTTCCTGTTGATCGGTCTCGGGCATCATCCGTCATGCTGTCAGGGAAGGCAAAGATGGCACCTCTCCGGTCACGCAACCCGGTCGTTGTGAGCGGTTTCGGGTTGGCGGAAGAACTGATGTGGAATGAGTCAAATGGACAAGAAAAACCATGACCATGACCTTCGCCTGATCAAGGAGCTGACCACCCTGTTTCGTGATCAGGACCTGTCAGAAATGGAGTTTCGGCGATCCTATTCCGATGAATCCCGGTTGCGGGTGCGCATCGTCAGGAATACGGGCACCCAACCTGCTTCCGAATCGGCGTCGTCCGTTTCGCACTTCGACACCAGAACGGTCTCTGGCCCGGGCGCCGCTGAGGGAACCGGCGAACCACGCGAATACGAAGAGGTACATGAGAAGCATCCCGGGTTGATCACCTCCCCGATGGTGGGAACTGCCTACCTTCAGGCCGAGCCGGGCGCCCCGCCGTTCGTGAGCGCCGGCGACGATGTTCAACAAGGCCAGACGTTGCTCATCATTGAAGCCATGAAAACGATGAACTTTATCCCGTCGCCGCGATCGGGCAAGGTCGCCCGCGTATTTGTCGATGACGCTTCGCCGGTGGAGTTCGGAGCTCCGCTCATGATCATCGAGTAAATTGCCTCGCGATTCCGTCATGTTTTCCAAGGTTCTTGTCGCAAACAGGGGAGAGATTGCCCTCCGGGTAATTCGTGCCTGCCAGGAGATGGGTATTGCGACCGTCGCTGTCCACTCGACCGCGGACGCCGAAGCCATGCACGTTCGCTTGGCAGATGAGAGCGTCTGCATCGGGCCTCCACGAGCGACCGAGAGCTACCTGTCGCCGGCATCGATCATTTCGGCCTGCGACATTTCCGGAGCCGAAGCCGTTCATCCCGGATACGGCTTCCTCTCCGAGAACCCGGATTTCGTGGATATCGTCGAAGACCATGGAATCCATTTTATCGGTCCATCCGCTGACCATATCCGCCAAATGGGCGACAAGATGACGGCGAAATCGACGATGTCGCAACTCGGTGTGGCATGCGTACCCGGGTCCGACGAGAACGTCGCCGATGTTCACACGGCCCTGAGGATTGCTGACGGGATGGGATACCCGGTTCTCGTCAAGGCTTCAGCCGGCGGCGGCGGCCGGGGCATGAAGCTCGCCCGCTCAGGGGAAGAGCTGGAGGCTGCATTCAGCTCCGCGCGCGCGGAGGCCCTGACCGCTTTCGGTAGCGATGATGTATACCTGGAAAAATTCCTGGAAAGACCGCGCCATATCGAAGTTCAAGTCTTTGGTGACGGCCGAGGGAATGCGGTGCATCTCGGCGAACGCGACTGCTCGATTCAACGACGCCACCAAAAATTGCTGGAGGAAGCGCCGGGGCCGACAATGACCCCGGAGCTACGGTCGAAGATCGGAAAGACCTGCACCAGCGCAGTCAGCAAAATGCGGTATTCCGGTGCTGGAACGGTGGAGTTCCTTTATGAACAGGGAGAGTTCTATTTCATCGAGATGAACACCCGGCTGCAGGTTGAACACCCGGTTACGGAATCGATCTTTCATGTCGACCTGGTCAAGGAACAAATTCGCGTCGCTGCCGGCGAGGAAATGACCCTTGATCAAGATCGGTTGCGTATCATGGGCCATGCGATCGAGGTCAGGATCAATGCGGAATGTCTGCCGGAATTCACTCCCTGCCCCGGGCGCGTCACGACGTTTCACGCTCCTGGCGGTTTGGGCGTGAGGTTCGATTCTGCCTTGTACCAGGGCTGCGAGATCCCTCCCTATTACGATAGCCTTGTCGGAAAGTTGATCGTTCACGGCACGGACCGGCGTTCGGCCCTGGCGCGGCTCAAAAGGGCACTGATCGAACTGGTTGTCGACGGCATAGACACGACGGCTCCGCTGTTCAGCCAGTTACTCGAGGAAAAGGACATCCAGGACGGACGGTACGACATTCATTGGCTGGAACGTTGGCTAAGCGAACAGTCCTGATTTTGCGAGGACGTTCTGATCGAACGGAATTTGAAAACACCATGCGCGGTGGTCACCAAGGATGTGTTGCTGAGAGCATACGCGATCGGGATCTTTCCGATGGCGGAATCCGCGGACGACACGTCGGTGGTCTGGATTGCACCACGGAAAAGGGGAATATTGCCACTCGATTTCTTTCGTGCGCCGCGCTCGCTCAGGCGTCGAATTCGCAACTGCGGTTACGTGATCAGGATCGATCGGGACTTTGAAGGGACAATAGCCGGTTGTGCCGATCGCCCGTCGACCTGGATCAGCGCGGGGCTTCGTTCACTCTTCATGACAATGCATGCCGAAGGTCACGCTCACTCCGTAGAGGTCTACGATCAGGACCATGTCCTGGTCGGAGGTCTGTACGGGTTGTCGATTGGCGGGGCCTTCTTCGCTGAAAGCAAGTTTTCCCGGGTCAGAGACGCCTCGAAGATTGCTCTGGCCTATCTTGTTGCGCGTATGAAATACGGGGGTTACTCGCTTCTCGATGTCCAGTTTCTGACACCGCATCTTGCTCGGTTGGGTGCGATCGAGGTTCCTGCAGCGGTCTACAGGAAAAGTCTCGAATCAGCGCTTTCCAGAAAGGCAGACTTTTTCTCGCTCTCCGAATCCGTTCAGCCTTCGGAGGTGGTGCACCTGATAACCCAGACATCGTAACGTGGATGCTCGAGCGCGGACAGCGCCGGGCTCGACGCAACCATCCAGCCATCAAATCTTGGCGCATCATCGCGTTCGTCGGTTATGACCAGCCGTGCAAAGGCATCGGAGTTGGGATTGCCCGCCGGATACCGGCACTCGACGAGCTTGAGGGTCAGGAATCCTTTTTCGATCGAGTCACCCTCCGACATCTCCAACTCGTCGACCTTGCCGGAAAGGAAATCCAGCATCCTCAGCGAGGCGCCGGAGCCGTTTTCAGTAACGACCGCACTCTCCACTCTGTCGGGTCTGACTGGCTCAAGGGTCGAGGCCGTAATCCTGTCATCGACAACTTCCTGCGCCATGGCGCCTGAAGCCAGGAGCAGGAGCGCAGCCAACGCCCCCGGTGAACACAGTGGAGGCGTCGGGACCGTGGGCATCCGGGTCGTCGTGGCGGCACTCTCGAGTTCACTCTCCACCCGAAAACGCCCTGATCAGGAGCGTGGTCAAACTTACTGCCCCATGTGTATCCTCGATCGCATCTCCGTGCTCCAGAAACTCGAACTCGGCGCCTGGAACGATCTGGATGTGATTTCCACCGAGCAGGCCATCCATCGTGATTTCGACGGCAGAGTCGACCGGTATGGAAACTCCTTCGTCAATCGCAAGCGTGACGTCTGCAAGATAGGTTTCCATATCGAGGGACAGGTCGGACACGGAGCCGATCTTGACACCCGCGAGCCGTACATCGGTCCCACGGCTGATGCCGCCGACATCCCTGAACTCCGCATGGACCCGGTAACCGTCACCAAGAGTGCGGTTCCCGATGGATCCGGCTGCAAAGAAAAGAAAGAATGCCGCGGCCGCAATGACCAAGGCGCCAATTACCGTTTCGGTAACATTTTCCGACATGACTCAATTGTCCCCATGGTCAGATTGATCACAGGTTTGGGCCCGGGTCATTCAGGGCGGTCCGGGGTCCACGCCGTGTAACCGGGGCGTGCCCCAGGATTCCCGGAACGAAGGCTCCCCTGGGGAACGTACGCCCTGTCGGTTCCGGTCATGTTGGGTGCGTGCGGTTTCTCCCAGCTCCGTCTCGAAACTCTTCGTTCCGTCGGCGGAGTTTCGCAGGTGTGGTGCAGCCAGCCATGCCATTCAGGTGGCACCCACGAGGCCTCGGATTCCCCGGAAAATATGACCCACCTCCGCTCTCCGTTCCGGAAGTAGCGGTTCCCCTGATCGTCGTTTCCGACGAACTCACCCCGCAACCAGGTGTGGAACTGGGTGTTCAGAGTCTGGCCATTCCACCAAGTGAACAACCGTTTCAAAAACATCTCGCGTGTCCTTCGGTTTTCAGTACAGGCCGCATTCCGTTGCCGTCACGACCCGGTAGCCGACAGCTCCTTTCGATCGCCGAAGACCCGAAGCGGTTCACACCCGCGCAAGACGGTGTCCTCATTGACCACGACCTCCTCAAGGTCCTCAAAACCGGGCAAATCGAACATGGTGTCGAGCAGGATGTCTTCCATGATTGACCGCAAACCCCTGGCGCCGGTCTTGCGGTTGATGGCACGTGATGCAATGGCCCTCAAGGCCTCTGGAGTGAATTTCAGGGCAACATTCTCGAGTTCAAAAAGACGCTGGTATTGCTTGACGAGCGCGTTCTTTGGCTCGGTAAGGATTGCAACCAGCGAGTCTTCATCGAGATCGGACAGGGTTGCGATGACCGGAAGTCGGCCGATAAATTCCGGTATCAGCCCGTACTTGAGCAGGTCTTCCGGCTCGAGGGATTCGAGCATCTCGCCGGTTTCCCTTGTGTCCTCGTCCCTGACGTCGGCCCCAAACCCGATCGCCGACCCTCGTCCGCGCCTCGCGATGACCTTTTCCAGACCAGCGAACGCACCTCCGCATATGAAAAGGATGTTCGTCGTGTCGACCTGCATGAATTCCTGCTGGGGGTGTTTCCTGCCACCTTGAGGTGGAACGGAGGCAACCGTGCCTTCCATGATCTTGAGGAGGGCCTGTTGGACTCCCTCTCCGGAAACATCGCGCGTAATCGAGGGATTGTCCGCCTTTCTCGTGATCTTGTCGACTTCATCAATGTAGACGATACCCCTCTGGGCACGCTCGACATTATACTCCGCGGCCTGCAACAACTTGAGAATGATGTTCTCGACATCTTCTCCGACGTAACCTGCCTCCGTCAGCGTCGTGGCGTCAGCCATGGTAAAGGGAACTTCAAGGATCCTGGCGAGCGTCTGGGCGAGCAGGGTCTTGCCACATCCCGTGGGGCCAATAAGCAGTATATTCGACTTGACCAACTCGATTTCGGAGTTCTTTTCGTCGTGGTTGAGGCGTTTGTAGTGGTTGTGCACCGCAACCGAAAGGACACGCTTCGCCATGTCCTGCCCGATTACATAATCGTCAAGGACCTTGCAGATCTCGGCAGGAACGGGAACTCCGTCAGAGGTTGCCGACAGCCCGCTTCTGACTTCCTCGCGAATGATGTCCATGCACAATTCGACACATTCATCGCAGATGAACACGGTTGGACCGGCAATCAGTTTGCGAACTTCGTGCTGGCTCTTGCCGCAAAACGAACAATAGAGCGTGTTTCCTGAATTCTTGCCCTTGGTTTTTGCCATCCCTGCCTTCTCCTGCCTTTGCCGCCCTTCGAGTGACAGCTTCACAAGTCTGTTCGCTCACGCAGAGCCATGCGCCTCATTCGCGCAAACCTAGTGTAGAAACCGCCGAGGCACAATGTGTCCGGTCGTGCCCGGATTCGACCTCCCCAGGCTCAAGCCCCTCGGCCACAGCCCAGTTCGGCGCGTTCCGGTCATGACTGCCTGAGTTTCAGGTTGTAGCGGCCCGGGATCAATCCGTTTCGGTGGCATCGTCCCGCTTGTCGACAATTTCATCGATGAGTCCCCAATCCTTCGCTTCCTCGGCGGACATGAAATTGTCTCGGTCGAGCGCAGTCTCGACGTCTTCGAGCGGCTGACCGGTATGAGCCACGTATATTCTGTTCAATCGGTCCTTGAGATCGAGGATTTCCCTGGCGTGCACGGCAATGTCCGACGCCGTTCCCTGAAAACCACCCGACGGTTGATGAACCATGATCCGGGAGTTCGGCAGGGCAAAACGCTTTCCGGGCTCACCGGCCGCGAGCAAAACGGCACCCATTGATGCCGCCTGCCCAATGCAGAGCGTCGAGACCTGTGGACGAATGTACTGCATTGTATCGTAGATGGACATTCCGGACGTCACGATGCCGCCGGGACTGTTGATGTACATGGAAATGTCCTTCTTGGGGCTTTCCGCTTCCAGGTACAGCAGTTGCGCCACGACCAGCGTGGCGGTCAAGTCCTGGACCGGCCCCGATACGAACACGATCCGCTCCTTGAGCAGCCGTGAATAGATGTCGTAGGCCCGCTCCCCCCGTGAAGTCTGTTCGACAACCATGGGAACCAGTGTGTTCGCGTAAACTTCGAGCGGATTTTTCACCGATACGTCTCCGTTCTGGCCGAGTTCCAAAAGCTCTCACTCATTCAGTCACATGAAACCGGTCGAGCGCGGGCGAATTCGAGATTCAAGCGTTTCACGTGGATTCCATCACTGAGCCGTCACGACTCGAGTGATCTTGACATGGTTGCTATTTCCTTCAGGCTGGCACTCTTCTCCGTGACTTCCACCTGTAGCAGCACCCAGTCGGTGACTTTTCTCTCCAGGCAAGCACCGTACAGTGCATCTCGCCATTGTTGGTTGGACAGGACATGCTTCTTCCACGTGTCGGGATCGACAGGATTGTGTTTCTCGACGTACTCCCTGTACATGTCAGCCATTGACACGGAAATGTCCTGTTCCTTGGCTATTTCCGTAAACAGGAACCCGGTGCGAAGACGGCGGATCGCAATCCGGTGCAGTTCGTCCTCCGGAACTTCGGTTGAAGGATCCCCTTGAATGTCGCCGGAGGCACCCGATGATCCGGTTGTATCCTCGTTGCGTGCTGCCTGATCCGTTTTCTCCCCGTTTTCTCCTGATTCCCCGGTTGTCCCGCCAGACTGGTGATCGCTTGCGGTTTCCCTGTCCGTGTCGCTTTCGGTCGGTTCTCCCGGCGGGACGCCGGAACCAGGTTGTACAAGCGCTTGCCTGACCCGTTCGATTTCGTCCTTCAGGACTCCCGGCGGGACCTCGAAGTCGAGTCTTTCCACCAATTCGTCAAGCAAGCGGGACTTGGCGATTTCCGCAGCCATCCGGGTCGAGTCCGATTGCAGGTTGCTTCGAACGTTATCCTTCAGTTCAGCCAGTGTGTCATGGCCGAACAACTTGGCCAGATCGTCGTCGATTTCCCGGGCCTGCGGGGACTTGACCTCGCGGATTTCGCAGTCGAACAGCGCTTGCTTGCCCGCGATCTTCTTGTCTGAATGATTGGGCGGAATCGTGGCTTCGACGGCACGCCGTTCTCCGGCCTGACCACCCAGGAGTTGGTGTTCAAATCCCGGGATAAATGTTCCGGATCCGATGATGACCGGGAAGTCGGTGGCGTTGAGGCGATCAACCGGAACCTGATCGACCGTCGCAGTGAAGCTGATGACGACCTTGTCGTCCAGGCACGCCCCTTCGCCGTCTTGCCTGTCGACGTAATCCGGGTTCGCACCGGCGTAACCTTCCAGCGATCTGGTGACTTCCTCATCATCCACGACCGGGCTGGGACGCTCGATCCGGATACCGGAAAGGTCGACTTTCGGCACGACGGGCGTACATTCATAGGAGAACTCGATGTTGATGTCGGGATCGTCGGGCGAGTTTTTCAGCTTCACCGTCGGCTGCCTTACCGGCACGTCATCGTTCTTCTTCAAATGGTCATTGATACCTTCCTGGACAACATCCTTCCACACGTCGGCCCGGGTATGCTTGCCGTACAACCCGCGGAGCACGGAAACCGGAGCCTTCCCCCGGCGAAATCCTTTCACCTGGGCCGTAACGCCAAGTTCCTTCAACTTTTGCGTAATCCTGGCATCGACCTCTTCGGCCGTCGCGGTCAACGTATAGGAGCGGGACAATCCCTCATTGAGTGTTTCAGTGATTTCCATGGTCGCCGTGTTCCGATGTTCCTGATTTCATTACAATGGGTACCAAGAAGATAGGTGGTGCGGGTGGAGGGACTTGAACCCCCATGCCTCGCGGCGCCAGATCCTAAATCTGGTGCGTCTGCCAATTCCGCCACACCCGCGGAATCCAATACCGGGTGGCCGTTGCGGCAACCCGAAACCGGCGCACTTCTAGCAAAGGCATTTCGGCATTGCGAGAGGAAATCACGATTCGGAAAAACGGCCGTCGGCCGTACGCTCCCTCTCGGAATTCAGGCTCGTTCGAGGCTCGCATTTGCCGTCCTGTTGACTCCCATCGAGGCAAATAGCCGTGGAAGTTCTTCGGCAATGTCCTCCGAGATCAGTCCGGGTCCGAATCGGCGGGCGGCCTCGGTGTGCAAGTGGACAGCAGAAGCCGCCGCCCGATGGGGTTCAAACCCACGCCCGAGTAAGCCCGCGATCATTCCCGCAAGGACGTCACCCGATCCGGCGGTCGCGAGCCAAGGCACTGATCTGCGCCCCGTTGCCGCGTTGAGCCAGGGTATCTTTCCCGGTGTCGCAATGACCGTATCTGCGCCCTTGAGAACGACCGTGCACCCTGCCCGTTCGGCGGCTTCCCGTGCCGCGTCGATCCGGGAAAACGCAGGCCAGGTCTCGGGAGTGGTGACAAACCTGTCCGAAATGTCGGGGAACAGCCTCGAGAACTCTCCCAGGTGCGGTGTCAAGACGACCTTTGGGTGAAGCCTCCTCATGACGGTATCGGGGGTGCCCTCCCACATGGTGAGAGCATCGGCGTCAAGCACCAGAGGCCTGTCGGCGCGAAGGAGCGCAAAGACCGAACGTCGGGCCGTCATGCGTGTTCCAAGGCCGGGGCCTGCGCACAAGGAGTTGATACGTTGGTCAGCCAGGATTCCTGCAAGATCGTCTGGCCGGTCGAATCCGCGGGTCATGATCGCGTTCAGTTGCGCCGCGTGCTCGCCCAGGGCCGGTTTCTCGCTGGCGACGGTCACGAGCCCGGCGCCGACCCGGAGTGCCCCCCGGGCCGCGAGTCGGGCCGCACCGCCCTGTCCGGAGGGACCGGAAACGATCAGTGTGTGGCCATGGTCGTATTTGTGATGTTCTGCGCGTTTTTCGAGAGATGTCGTCAGGGCAAGCGCCGCGGACCCCGTGAGCACTGCCGTGGGATCAACTCCGTCCACAATGGCGATGTCCCTGACGACGATGTCACCGCAGCGGCTGGCTCCTTCGTCAAGGACGTGTCCGGGCTTGGCGGTATGAAAGGTGACCGTCAAATCGAATTCCGGAACCGGGTTCAACAACCGGCCGCTGTCCGAGCAGACCCCGCTTGGAACGTCGACGGCAACCATTGCCAAGGGCGCCCGGTGAGCCGCCCTCGAGAGCAGGCCGTGAAGGGCGCTCTCGAGCGGACGGGCAAGGCCGGTACCGAAAAGAGCATCAACAACGATCGTCTTTCCCTTGGTAATCCACCGGGTTTTCTCCCGATCGCGCGTGCCAAGGGAGTGAATGTCTCCGAGACGGCGCCATTTCTCCAGGTTGGCGGCTGCGTCTGGAGGGATTCTCCCTGCTTTCCCATACTTCGCCACCCGAACCGGCCAGCCACACTCAGCGAGCCGGCGTGCGATAACGAAGCCGTCACCGCCGTTATTGCCCGGACCACAGAACACAACGACATCACGTCCCGCCTCGGGTGCCCCGGAGTCATCGCCACGCGCACCCCACCGCCGGCAGATCTCGTCGACAACTGCCTCGCCGGCACGTTCCATGAGCCACTCGCCGGTACGCAGACCGGAGCGGATCATGTTCGCTTCCAGCCGACGCATCTGCCCGGATGTCAGGACTCGCTCGGTCATCGTGATTCCATTTTGGTTATCATTTATGCAAATTGCCTATCCCGCGATCAATTCAAGCTGAAATTCGGGACATTACCGTGGCTGTCCGCCGGGTTGAATTGCCCGAAACCACAGGACGTGGTGAGTCACACCCACGGCGGTCGGCCAAACCCCCGAATTCGAAACTCCGGTGATCAAGGAACGAAGACCATGAAAAAGATCGAGGCAATAATCAAACCGTTCAAGCTTGACGAAGTCAAGGAAGCGTTACAGGAAACCGGTATCCAGGGGTTGTCGGTGATCGAAGCCAAAGGATTCGGACGCCAGAAAGGGCATACCGAACTTTATCGTGGTGCAGAATACATCGTTGACTTTCTGCCCAAGGTCAAGATTGAGGTGGTGCTTGCCGATGACCAGCTTGAAGCCGCAATTGAAGCCATCGTAAAGGCAGCCAGGACGGACAAGATCGGAGACGGAAAGATATTCGTTTACGAAATCGAACAGGCTGTCCGTATCCGGACCGGAGAGGAAGGGGTCGATGCTCTTTAGTCTGCGGGATCGAACCCGAATCAAATTTTCGCACACCTGAGCCAAGGAAGAGAACGAAATGAGTGCCACAGAACTCCTTAAGATGATCAGCGATCATGAAGCCGCGTATGTCGACCTGCGCTTCACCGACCCACGCGGGAAGCTACAGCATGTCACGATTACGGCCGATCATGTCGACGAGGATTTTCTCGAAGAGGGAATGATGTTCGACGGATCGTCCATCGCGGGATGGAAGTCGATCGACCAGTCGGACATGAAGTTGATGCCGGATACGGAATCCGGATATCTGGATCCGTTCTACGCCGAGCGAACCGTTGCGGTGCATTGCTCTGTTCTGGAACCCGATACGGGTGAAGCCTATGAACGGGACCCCAGAAGCACGGCGCAGAAGGCCGAAGCGTATCTCGAGTACACGGGCGTCGGCGACACCTGTTACTTCGGACCGGAGGCCGAGTTCTTCGTGTTCGACGACGTGCGTTTTTCCAACACAATCAATAAGGTATCTTACGAAATTGATGCTATTGACGCGTCCTGGAACACGGACACCGAGTACTCCATGGGCAACATGGGGCACCGGCCTGGCGTCAAGGGGGGGTACTTCCCGGTCAATCCGACCGATGCCTCGCAGGACCTTCGTTCGGAAATGCTGAGCACGATGAAGGGTATGGGGATGAAGGTGGACAAGCACCACCACGAGGTAGCGTCATGCCAGCACGAACTGGGCCTCATATTCAATACCTTGACCCGCCAGGGCGACGAATTGCAGAAGTACAAGTACGTCATCCATAATGTTGCGCATGCCTACGGCAAGTCGGCGACCTTCATGCCGAAACCGGTCGCGGGCGACAATGGAACGGGCATGCATGTCAACATGTCGATCTGGAAAGGAGGAAAGACGATCCTTTCCGGAGACAAGTACGCCGACCTGTCCCAGGAGGCGCTTTACTGCATTGGCGGCATTCTCAAGCACGCCAAGGCATTGAACGCATTCACGAATCCGGGAACGAACAGCTACAAGCGCCTGATTCCGGGGTTCGAGGCTCCGGTCCTGAGAGCGTACTCGGCCCGCAACCGGTCCGGATGCGTCAGGATCCCGTGGACCGGCTCGCCAAGTGCCAAGAGGATCGAAGCACGCTTTCCCGATCCGTCCGCCAACCCGTATTTTTGCTTCGCATCGCTGTTGATGGCCGCAATCGACGGAATCCGTAACCGGATCGATCCGGGTGAGGCCATGGACAAGGATCTTTACGATCTTCCGCCGGAAGAACTTGCAGGCATTCCGACAGTTTGCGCATCATTGCGCGAGGCCTTGGGTGCCCTTGAAGCCGACAAGGAATTCCTGCTGGCCGGGGACGTGTTCACCGAAGATCAAATCTCCGGGTACATGGATCTGAAGTGGGAAGAGATCTACAATTTCGAGCACACGCCCCATCCGGTAGAGTTTGAAATGTACTACAGTTGCTGATCAGGTTCCTGTGCCGATGATCGCCTGACGGACCGTCGTGACATGAGGCCCCCGAACTCGGGGGCCTCTCGATTCGGGAGCGCCGCGCGTAGAGTTACAGGGGCAAGGACTGACCGGGCGCCGACACCACCACCTGACCCCTTTCAGGCACGTGCCTGGCGGTCGAGCAGGGGGCAACCGGGGTCAACATTCTCTTCAGATACGACCCACGTGTGAATCCCGAAAACAACGGCATTCGATGCCGGGAGCTTTCGCAACGTCTGCATCTCGACGCGAATCCACGTCCGTCCCCTGCCCGGCTTCGAACGCCGCGCGTGTTCACTTCTTGGCTGAAACAGATCGGGATCGTCATAGACAAGGTTGTTGGCGCGCCAAAGCGGCCGTCCGGGAGCCATCGCATCGAATACACGCTGTACGCCCCGCGCGACCCGTTCGTCGTACCTGGCAATCGGGCGGTGAATCCATGTCAGCGGCCTGGCGAGCTTTTCTTCGAGACTCCAGCTCGCCGGGAAACAGAGGATTGCCGCCGTAAGCACATGTTCTGACGAGATCTTCTGGAGGATGCAAAAGTCCTCCTGTACGAGCCGCCCGACGGTTACGAGCGGATGCTGCCCGTCAAGCCGGACCGAAACGCCGTCCGGACGGGTCACAAGATCTTTACGTCTGAGAAATCCCGGAATCCCCGACACGGATTTGACGACGAGTTCCTGAAGTTCCGCGGCAGCGTCGTCGGCAATGTCCATGCAGGCGAATACATCCGGCAGGTGATGTTCGACGAGATGGTCCCGGTAGGCCATCTGTTCGCTGTAGACATCGTCGACAGTCAGCCATTGACACGGATCCAGGGGACTCAGTCCGGGCAGCCTCCGGGTTCGCTCCTCGCTCCACGGCTGCAAGGGCAACTTCGCCTGGCAAATGTTCGAAAACCGATCCCTCTTTGGCCCGTCATCGGCCTGGAACGTCGCGTATTCAATCGCCATGCATGGGACTCGCCGAGCCAAATTTGCCCATTTGCGACAGGATTTCACGACTCGTGCCGCAATCGGGCTGGAATCCCGGACAGGCCGGATAATCGTTACAGATGCTGGCAGCGATTCGTCTTGCGGCCCGAAGACAAACAAAAATACGGGTTGTTTCCATGAATATAGACACCGGAACTCTTCGTCGAAAGATTGACCCCACGCGTGGGCGAAACCTACCGGACGGAACACCAAACGACAACGATCGCCTCGAGATCGGGCCGACACAACTTGCGTTTCGCGAATGGGAAGAAGCGGGCTTGACGCTTCCGAACCTCGCCGGAATGCGCGAGTACCGCTGGCAGCGGCTGACCCGTCACATCGTGGAACGCGACTATGGCGGCATCCTGTTGTTTGATCCTCTCAACATCCGTTACGCGACCGACACCACCAACATGCAGCTCTGGAATGCCCACAACCCGTTTCGTGCCGTGCTGCTGTGTGCCGACGGTTACATGGTCATCTGGGATTACAAGAGCTCCCCTTTTCTGAGCGAGTTCAATCCGCTTGTTCGTGAACGGCGAACGGGAGCTGCACTGTTCTACTTCGCTGCCGGAGATGCGGCGGAACACGATGCCGCAAGTCTCGCAGGACAGATTCGTGAAATCATGGACGTCCACACAGGAAACAACCGTCGGCTTGCCGTCGACAAGATCATGGTTGCAGGGCTCAGGGCCCTCGAAGCCGAAGGATTCGAGATCTTCGAAGGTGAAGAGGTCACGGAAAAGGCGAGAGCGGTCAAGGGACCCGACGAAATTCTTGCAATGCGCTGTGCCCATGACGCGTGCGAAAAGGCTGTCGCGGCCATGCGGCAATCCGCGGTTCCGGGCAGGTCTGAGGACGAAATCTGGGCGACTCTTCATGCGGAGAACATTCGGCGAGGCGGCGAGTGGATCGAAACCCGGCTCCTTTCAACAGGACCAAGGACCAACCCGTGGTTCCAGGAATGCGGTCCCCGCATTCTGCAGAACAACGAAATCCTTGCGCTGGATACCGATCTGATCGGGTGTTACGGAATGTGCGTGGACATATCCAGAACCTTTTGGGTCGGCGACAAAAAGCCGCGTGATGACATGATTTACGCCATGCGGCACGGCGTTGACCATATCCTCGAGAATATGTCCATGCTGGCACCAGGGGTCAGTTTCCGCGAGTTGACCTTTGGAGGTCATCAGCTGGACGATGTCTACTGGAAGCAGAAGTACGGGGTCAAAATGCACGGCGTCGGCCTTTGTGACGAGTGGCCATCAATTGTCTATCCGGATGCATATCATCCGGACCGATTCGATTACGTGCTTGAACCGGGAATGGTCCTGTGTGTCGAGGCGCTGGTCAGCCCGGAAAACGGTGACTTCTCGATAAAACTGGAAGATCAGGTTCTCGTTACTGAAGACGGTCACGAAAACCTGACGTCATTTCCGTTCGATCCGGCGTTAATGGGCGAAACCTGACGAGAGATTCGCGATCGTGTTTTGATGATGTTCGGAACGCGCTGCAGTTTTGTTCGGGTATGAATTCGCGAAATTGAACTGTCGTGCAATCCCCGTCCTGCCTTCCCCTGATTTGACCTATAGAAACGACCGATACATGCTGCGGCCAGATGGGTTGCACCGTTCTCAGGCAAGGGACGATGCACGACAAATTCAATAATTGCCGTTCACGTCCCGCCGGTGAGAATGAACGTCCAGAATCATACCCGTAGCCGCAATTCCAGGAATGTGTACAGGCGTAGGTCGGGACTGTGGTCCTCGACCCGAGAAATTGACGAGTGATGTCGTGCATTTTGGTTTTTTCTGTCCCGACCTGCTCATGCCGCTGGCAAACGGGGGTGGGCATGAGTGCCGAAGAGTCCTGGCCGGTGGCACGTTTGTTTGGGAAAACGAGGACCAGGAACACTACTGCGGTTCGCATTGGGATCCGTTCTTCGACCGCCCGGAAGAAGTCTTCGAAGCCTTCTCGACAAATGATGATCTCGCCAGGCGGTTCCATCACGTCAAGCCAGTTACAGAATCAGGCACTGCATCGATTGGCGGAGGTGTGAAGGTCTTGTATTTTGACAGAAGGTTCGTTCCGATCTCTCGAGAAAGGGCAGATCTGGATTTCTTTCCCGGGTATTGCGAATTCGTTCATGCCGGTTCATTTGTGCCGTCCTGAGTCTCGAATACGTGGCTGCGGCTCATGCGCAGGTTGCCGAAAACAGCCAACCACGTGATGCCAGCGACATTGATGCCGGTTTACTCACGCTAGAGGCCACGCGGCACCAGGATGCAGAATGGGACGAACACACGGCGCATCAGGGCGACGAAAAGGTGCATATGAGGACGACTCCCTGAAGTGTGGGCATTCGTGCCCGAACGATCGAAATCCATACCCGACTTCCATAGGGGCATGCAGCCTCAACAGTCGTGTTCCCGTGGCTGCGGAATACACCAACAGCAACCGAAACAGGTCAAAACGTACAGGTCTGCCACTCTCGAAATGGCAGACACGCGACCGGCCATAAGCACCGAGCATCCGCGATCAATTCCCGGAGGACAGTCTCAGGGCGGGCATCTTGGAATGCGCGGACGATCTCTCCCATGCGCTGGAGCTCATGGACGGTTGGTGGTGTTCGGAAATTTTTTGAGTACCGAAAGGGTCTGGACCTGTCGGGCTCTGAGATCATCCGTTACAGGGAAATCTGGCGCGAGATCGGCGAAGCTGCGACTCCGTTGCAGGACTGTGGCAACGTCTGTAAATCAGAATTTCAGTCGCAAGGATCAATTTTTTGCTCGTGAGACTACGAGGGCATCGCCAAATGTCACGCCTTCGCGGCACATTCGAAGTTCGTTTTGTCGCGACTTGGATTGAACGAGCCCGGGACGAGGAAATCACATGTCACTTTCTGCACAGATTATTGATCAGAGGGTTACTGGCGTCGTCAAGGAGCAAGAAGAAGCCTTTACACACGAACTCAACGCAGGAAATGACGACAACAGGAGACGCTCACTGGCATTTTTGTTTCTCGTAACGAAAACCCTGTTTGAATTAACGGACGAGGAAACGATCGACAGCATTGTCGATGGTGGGAATGACTTTGGCATCGACTCCATATGGTTTGAGCCTCCCGATCAAGGTGAAATCAAGATAGCCGTCATTCAATCAAAGTACAGGCTCAGACCAGATGGTGCATCGGCATTCCCGGAAGACGGAATCATTAAAGTAATTGATGCCATTTCTGCCCTTTTCGATCCTGCTCTTCCGGTCACCGTAAATGACCGCCTTCGCCGTCGAATCGAAGATGTGCGATCGTTCATTGTCGATGGAGCTATTCCCAGAGTAACGGCAATTGCTGCGAACAATGGGAAGATTTGGTCTCAGGAAAGCCAACGGCGCATTGAGAACGCTTCTCGAAATTTTGGCAATTTAGTTGAATGGCGGCATGTGGGATCGGATGAATTTGTTTCCGCGCTTCAGGCACGGAAGCCAATAAACTCAGACCTACAGCTTGTAGGGAAAGCCTCCGTAGAATCTTTCAACTTTCGCCGAGTCCTGATTGGCCGAATGTCCGTATCTCAGTTGGCCAACCTTGCGGAACAGTACGATAACCGACTATTTGAAAGAAACATACGACGCTATTTTGGCTTGGTTGGCAATCGTGTCAACGAAGCAGTATCCCATACGCTCAGGGAACCTGACCAACGCCCAAACTTCTATTTCTACAATAATGGAATAACGGTAACGTGTTCGAAGTTTCGCCACAATGCTTTGCAAAGTGAGAATTGGCGGGTGCAGGTGGAAGACCTGCAGATTGTCAATGGCGGGCAAACTGCACGGACTGTGCAACACATAGCAAAGGAACTTGGCCCCGACGTCGGTATGGCCGAGGTGCTCGTGAGGCTGTACGAAATCGCGGAGAGCGACAATGAATTGATCGAGGCAATCACATTTGCCACGAACAGCCAGAATCCTGTTGATCTGAGGGATTTGAAGGCGAACGATCCGATACAAAAAGACCTTGCTGAATCGATGTCTGCGCTGGGATACCTTCACCGTGCCAAGCGCGAAGACCGTGTGATTTCGTCCAGTGAATTCACAAGTGCCGTGGTCGCCGAAGCAGTCTTGGCAATTTGGCGGGAAAGGCCTCATCAGGCCCGCTTCAGGAGCCGAGAGCACTTTGGCGCACTTTACGAGCACATATTTTCGAAACTGAATGGTGCCCAGGCCATTTTAGCGGCACTGTTACACAGATACGCCGAAAATCGGAGGAAGAGACCGACCGCCGATGCTCCGGATTTCCTCCCCTACGGCTCCAGATTCATTGCGATGTTGATGGGGCGGTATTTGCTCTCAGATATGGAAATCTCGGTCGACAAACTTGATCATCGCAACTTTAGAGAAGCGCGTGATCTTCTGGAAAAAAGGCATTCGGACTATATCACCGCCGCAGAATCGGAGATTGGCGAAGCTCTGGATTCGCTTTTTGCCGGTCGAAATCGTACATTGCAGAGGCTGTCTGCCACGTTCAGGAGATCAGATCTTATCGACATACTCATGACCAGTAAGCCTGCCTAGTGGCATTGGCCGTCGTGAAGGCCCGTTTGACAGGGCTATGACGTTTATCGTTATCTGCCAAACACATCCGCCGCATGAATCTTCCGGGCGCGGCGCTCGTTCCAGCCTGTTTGCATCGGTCCGACCGGAAACAAACGCCAGGTTTCAGGGCTCGGACATTTTTCGGGGACGTCACCTTGAGCGCGAACAACAAGGCTTTCCATCTGCACTTGGCGCGGGACTGAACCGGTCGACGGTCATCGCATTGCGCAAAGAAAAAGGCGGGCGGTGACCTACCTCCCTGAATCGTGATCGAACCTCTTCGGGAATTGACGTGGAACCGCTTCAATTTCCTCGCGGCGGTGGTAGTGTCCGGTTCAGTAACGGTTGTACCATCGAACATGTCATGATCCGGATGTGAACAATGCCCCAAGTCAAGATTTCGTTTGCAGGCCATTCTGGCGACATGCTGTCCGCCCGCCTTGATCTCCCTGCGACAGCTCCGCGCGCTACGGCCTTGTTTGCGCATTGTTTTACCTGCTCGAAGGATATCCCGGCCGCACGCCGGATTTCCCAGGGACTGGCGGCGCTCGGGCTGGCTGTCCTCCGTTTCGATTTCACTGGCCTCGGTCGATCGGGCGGAGAGTTCGCGGCAACAGGCTTTTCGACAAACGTGCGGGATCTGGTTTTGGCCGCCGCGGCCCTCGAGGACCGGGTTCGGGGACCGAGCCTCCTGGTCGGACATTCGCTTGGCGGTGCGGCAGTACTGAAGGCAGCAGCTGAGCTACCGTCCGTCAAGGCAGTCGTAACGATCGGAGCTCCAGCGGACCCGGAACACGTGCTGCACAATTTCGAAAACTCGCTCGACGAAATCGAAGAAGCCGGGGAAGCCGAAGTGTCCCTGGCCGGGCGCAGATTCACGATCAGGAAGTCTTTCGTTGATGACGTGACAAAGACGAAATTGTCCGAGTCCATCGGAAAACTCCGCCGCGCACTTCTCGTACTGCATTCACCTGTCGATCAGACGGTCGGGATCGAAAACGCTGCGGCGATTTACGCGGCGGCACGTCATCCGAAGAGTTTTGTCACGCTGGACCGTGCCGATCATCTGCTCTCACGCAAGGAAGATGGCGCATATGCTGCCCAGGTCATCGGGGCCTGGGCCGCCCGCTATCTCGATGCTGCGGCGCCGCAGGTTCCAGGTGACGTTCCCGAAGGAATCGTAAGATCGGCTGAAGCCGAGCCGAACGGGTTTCTTCAAGACATCATGGCCGGCCCTTCTCACCACGCCTGGGCAGACGAACCGGAAAGCCATGGTGGCACCGATCTGGGCATGACCCCGTACCAGTTCCTGTCGTCAGGCCTCGCTGCGTGCACGTCAATGACCGTTCGAATGTATGCGCGACGCAAGGGCTGGCCGCTTGATCATGTCTACGTCGACGTCTCGCATGAAAAGGTCCACGCAGAGGACTGCGAGTCGTGCGATGTTTCGTCCCGCGGAGCACGAATCGACCGATTTCAAAGGAAGATTCGGCTGGCAGGAGAACTATCGAATGAACAAAGGCAGCGGTTGCTGGAAATCGCCGACAAATGCCCTGTTCACCGCACCCTGGAGGGGACGATAGACATAAGGACTGAACCAGCTTCCGAAGATCCGGACAATTGACCAAGGGAATGCCTGAATGGATCCGGGACGATCCGGCACGGCCGCCACAATTATTGTCCGCGCGGAAATCTGAATCGACCGGCCGGGCTGGTCACGCGTTTCCGGGCCGGTCCCCTTCGGTCAGTGACGCCAGTTTCAGCCGCTGTATCTTCCCGGAGGGTCCTTTCGGCAATTCGTCGAGCAGGAAGATGCGGTCGGGACTCTTGAATTCACCCAGCCGTTCTTTGCACACATCGATGAGCTGGCCTGCGGAAATCGACGCTCCACTTCTAAGTTTCACGGCAGCTTCGACACGTTCGCCGTACCTCTCGCACGAGCGGGGGAAAGCAGCTGCTTCAACGACTTCGGGATGAGCATAAAGGGCCTCGTCGATTTCGCGTGGAGCGATATTTTCCCCACCCTTGATGATGAGTTCTTTCAGCCTTCCCGTGACGAACACGTAACCGTCGTCGTCGAGGGTTCCGAGATCGCCGGTACGAAGCCATCCGTCTTCGGTACGGGATTCCGAGGTCGCTACCGAATCCCTGAAGTAACCGCGCATGACGTTGGGCCCGCGAACGGCGATTTCGCCTTCTTTCCCGGGCGGTAACGGAACCAAATCAGGCGAGAGAATTGTGACGGAGTTGCCAAAGGCGATTCCCGGGGAGCCCAGCTTGCGATTTCCCGGAGGCATGGGGTTCGACAGGATTTGTGCCGCCGCTTCGGTCAACCCCATCGTTTCGATGATCGGAATTCCGAAGCGCGTTTCAAACGCGTGCTGCACGTCTGGCGCGAGCGCTGACGATGCTGATCTTCCAAAGCGAATTCGTCGACGGACCGAGGAATCCGGTTCCGCCTCGCCATGCAACAGATAGGAGAAGATCGTCGGAACGGCGGAAAACCACGACACTTCGAACTCGCTGCATTGTTGCCAGAAACGCGCGGCTGAAAATCGTCCGCAAACCGTAACCGAACCTCCCGAGACAAGTGGTGCCATAATGGTCACGCACAGGCCGTTGATATGATAGATCGGAAGCACGCAGTATGCCCGGTCTTCCGGCGTCAATTCGTGCGCCAGGGTGGGTGTCCACCCGCCGGCAAGAAGGCTGGCGTGCGTATGGAGCACGCCTTTCGGGCGCCCGGTCGTTCCTGACGTGTACATCAGGAGGGCGTCATCGTTGGCCGAGACGTCGTAAAGCCTCGGTAGGCGTTCACCCCATGAGTGGTCGGCGCCTTCTCCGACAGTCACGGCGGCGATGTTCAGCGCAGTCACGGATTTTGCTGCGTCAAGCAGGTTCAAGCGGCCGGGGTCCAGGAAGACAAATCTGGCATCGGAATGATTGAGCGCGTATGCAATCGCCGTCGGACCGGCTGCTATGTTGATCATGGTGAGACGAAATCCGCCGTAAAGCACGCCGAACAGGAGCGCGGTTCCGGCTCGGCCATTTGGAAGCATCAGTGCGACGCTTTCTCCCCGGCGAATTCCGAGACCTGTCAATCTGCGGGCAATGTCATCGGCGGTGTCACGCAACTCGCTCCACGTGACTGAACCGTGTCCGGGAAAGACATGGCTCACCTTGTTGGGAGTGGTCCGGGCACGGTCGTCAAGCCAGTCCCGAACGGTTCCATCAGGCGCTGGCCGGGGAGCCGTTATCACTTTCCGAACTCGGCCCAATACGAGCCGAACACGTCTTCAAGTGCCGGTTCACGGGATTCGATCGGTCGCACGATTCGCGTTCTCTGGATGAAGTGACGCCAGTGGAGGTTATCGTCTAAGGAATTCCGCCCCCATGATCCACAACCCATCGACAGGGAAAACGGCATTCCGTTTTCGAATGATCCTCCCGTCGCGATGCAGTGAGGCTGATTGACGATGACGCGGCACGTCGGCAATGCCTGTGCGAGAACGTAGGCCCTGTCATCATGGCCCGAATGCAAGCCGACAGAATGCCCTGCACCTTGATATTCGAGTATCCTGCCCGTCAGGTCGAGCGCGTGCGAGAAATCGCGGCATCGGTACAGTGCGGCGACCCGGCTGAGCTTTTCCCCGGAGAGCCTGAAACCGGGTCCGATTCCCTCGGTTTCCACGACCACGAACCTGGTGGATTCTGGGAAGCGGCCATCAAGACCGAGTTCGCGCATGACGACATCGGCGTCCTGGGCCATGACCCGCGGATTCAGCGATCCGCCCGGCCAGAGCCGGTCGACAATTTCCTGCTCCTGCGCCCGCGGCACAATGGCGCCTCCTTCGTTCCGGAGTGCGGCGCAGAATTCATCGTACACGTCGTCCACCACGAGCAGGGCATTCTCTGACGAGCAGGACGTCGCGTTGTCGAAACATTTCGACCGGGCGATCCGGGCAGCAGTGGCCGCGAGATCGGCAGATTCGTCTACAATTGCAGGGACATTGCCAACCCCGACGCCGATTGCCGGAGTGCCACTGGAGTAGGCACGGCGAACATTGTCCTGGCTTCCGGTCACGATCGCGAGATCTGCGGTCTCCAGCAATCTTTGTGTCCTGGCCTTGCTCCCGGGAGCGGGTGTCATCTGTACGAGATTCCTGTTTTCTCCGATGCGGTCGAATTCCGCATGAACAAACCCGAGGAGCGCCGTGCAGCACTCGCTACCCCTCGGAGACGGAGAAATGACGATTGCATTCCCGCATTTGACCGAATTGATGATGTTGTTCGCCGGGGTTGCGGCCGGATTTGTCGATGGAACGACACTCCCGATCAAGCCGATGGGCCGCGCGATTTCGGTGACTCGAAGTTCCGGGTCTTCCTTGACGACACCATAGGTCCGAACTCCGTCGATATCTCTCATGAGGCCGAGGGTCTTGCGGTGATTTTTGGTTATCTTGTCGGCGACATTTCCAAGCCCGGTTGACTCGACCGCCAACTCGGCAAGCATCCGGTTTCGGGAAGGTTCCATGATCGCCCAGCCGACGGCCGCCGCTGCGCGGTCGTAGCGTTCCTGGCTGCCGCGAGCTTCGAATTCGCGTTGCGCGTCACGACCACGTGAGACGATTTCGTCGACGATTCGGGTTTCGTGTTGAATGGTCATTCAGGTGTCATCGTGATTTCGAATGGGCGGGCGTGCCCGCCCATTCATGGTCTTGACGTTCACAGTCCGGCAAGGAGTTCCGAAAGCGTGACTTCCCGCGCCGCCCACATTTCGATGACCTCGTCACGTGTCATGATGTGCATCGGCGACCCGCCGGCTTTCATCTTGCCTTGAACCCGTCCGTTTTCGAACATCGTCGGAACGACGGCAGCGAGCTTGTCGATGAGTTCCTGCGGAGTTCCCTTGGGCACCATGATTCCACGGAAGTTGACCGAAGCATTGTCGATGTCGAAGCCCTGCTCCCCGAGTGTTGGAACATCCGGGAGAAAGTCGTTGCGCTCAAGATCGAACACCCCGAGAATCTTGACGTTTCCGGCCTCGCGCGCACGGAACGCATCGGACAGGTTGTTGACGCCTCCCATGACGTCGCCCGCGATGACGGCCTTCATCGCACCGGCTCCTCCGGCGTTGTTCGGAATATAGGCAAGGCTGACGCCGGCTGCCTTTTCAAGTTGCAATGCCGCGATGTGGTGTCCAACGAAGAGACCTGCGCCCGAAAACGTCAGTTTTCCGGGGTTGGCCTTGGCCCAGTCGACAACGTCGTTCATGGAATTGAACTCGCTGTCCGTGTTGACGACGAATACGGCAGGGTCGGCTCCCCAGTTCGCAATCGGCTCGAAGCTTGACGCCGAGTACTCGACGCCGCCCTTGATGGATTGAGCAATGAAGTGGGGAATGTTGTACGCAGCAAGTGTGTAACCATCGGCCTCGGCTTGTGTCGCGAACCAGTTCCAGCCCACGCGGCCACCCGCGCCGGGCTTGTTGATGATCGCGATGGGAACACCGAGCGCGTCCTCGTTTCCTGCCGTCATCGTAACGATTCTGGCCTGGAAGTCCGTAGCGCCGCCGGCGCCGTAGCTGACCATCAACATGATCGGCCGGTCGGGGTAGCCTTGCGCCGACGCCAGGCCTGCGAGCCCGATGACGGCCGTTGCGGTGGTCGCGATCGTTGCAAGAGTTTTCTTCATTTCATTCCTCCTTTGTAAGGCTTGAGCGTCAAACGCGCACAAGCTTCAGAACAGCACCTCGCGCGGCGTGTAGACATTCAGCAGCAGCGCGAAGAGCCCGTACATGACGGCCATGAACCCGGCCGAGATGGTTAAGCGCTTTAGCCAGCTCCGAATTTCGTCGTGCGGAGCAGGGTCATAAAGCGACAGCAGAACAAAAAACGAGATCGCGGTTGCCGTATAGAAACCGAGCGCTTCAGCTGCCCAGAACACGTAGACGATCGCGACCAGGAGGCCAGGCCCGAGCTTCAGCATTACGGGCAAGGCGATTCCGTCACCGGTTCGAGACCGACCGGTCAGTGCCGTTCCAAGTGTCCAGAGTGAAAAGGCAACGAGAAACGCCGAGATCAGGCGCGGAAAGACAAATGCCTCAGCCGGTTGCTGTGTAAAGCTGATCCAGCAAATCCAGGCTGCGGCAGCGGCGATCAGCCCGGAAGCCACGATATGCAGCGCGGGTTTCACGGTTTCGCCGCGTCGGATTCCGGGGTCTTTCGACCGCGATACTCCGCAATTGCCGAATATGCGATTGACAGGATCACCAGGGCGATCAGGACCATGTTGAGCGGCCCGCCAAGGAAGTACGCCGCCTTACCTACCGTTGCGCTGGCGATCATTGATCCCTGGATGTAGTTGGCCTCGGCGATCGGCCCCAGGATCAGCCCCAGAACCAGGGGAGCAGCCGAAAATCCGAACCGTTCGAGGAAGAACATCATGATACCGAGGGACATCATGACGTAGACGTCTCCCATCGAGTGCTGAACCGAATAGGAGCCGAACACGGCCAGTCCCAGCACGACGGCCGCCATGACCGAGTTTGGAACCTGCGATACGCGCGCGGCGATTCCTGCGATGTACAGTCCGAAAAGGCACATCAGGAACTGGCCGATCAACATGGAATCGATGAAGGTCCAGGCGACCGAAGGATGGTTTTCGAACAGATCCACCCCCGGGAATATTCCATGAATCAGCAACCCCCCCAGCAGCACCGCCGCGGTGGGACTTCCAGGGATGGACAAGGTCAGCAAGGGTACCAGGGAAGGTCCGACCATGGCGTTGTTAGCCGACTCGGCGGCGATGACTCCTTCCGAGTGACCGGTTCCGAACCTGCCGGCCTGGGGCGACATCTTTCGGGCCTGGTCGTAGGCAACCAAACCGGCGATCTGTCCACCGACCCCGGGAATGAGTCCGATAAACGAACCGGTGATTGTTCCGATCACCAATGCACGTCCACGGCGGCCGACTTCGCTGATGGCTTCCCTGATCGGGCTCTTTTGGATTTGCAGCACCGAGACATCGTGACCTCTGCGACCGGCCGCAAGCATTGCCAAAACCTGGGGAATCGCGAACAGGCCGATCAGGGCGGCGATGATATTGATCCCTCCGCTCAGTGACGGGTGAAAAATGAACCTCTGGGCGCCGAGAATGTCGTCGAATCCGATCGTTGCGAGCCACATCCCGATGCATCCTGACAACAGGCCCTTGGCCAGGGACCGGGATTCCAGAGACCCGATGACCGTGACCCCGAAAATGGCCAGCCAGAAAAGGTGTGACGGACCGAAGGCAAGCGCCCACCTTGCAAGAACCGGGGTAAGGAATATCAGCAACATGACACCGAAGACCCCTCCGACCAGCGAGGCCAGAAACGCCAGCTGGAGAGCCTGTGCTCCACGGCCCTTCTTTGCCATCAAGTGGCCATCCAGGGTTGTTGCGATATTGGCCGGTGCTCCGGGAATCTTGAGGAGAATCGCGCTGACCGCACCTCCGGCAACCGTTGACGTGTAGGCTGCGCCAAGCAGGATCAGCCCCTGGACGGCCTCGAGGTGAAAGGTAAACGGGATCAGCAACGCGACCGCCATGGTCGGCGACAGGCCTGGCGTTGCTCCGAGAATGAGCCCGCCAACGGTCCCGACAAGCAAGAGCAGGAACGAAACCGGTTCGAATACGTTTCCGAAGTAAAGTACGAACTCCAAGCGCTTTACCCTGATCGCTGTTCATCGCGCGTTGACCGGCGACAAATGGCTAGGGTAGGCAATGAAAATAGTATTGCAAATGTTTTCATTCGAATGCAGACGGGACGGTTTTCCATGGTAAAACAAAACGATAAAGTTGATATCTTCACCGTCGCAAACCTGGCGAATGTCTCTCCTGCGACTGTATCCAGAGCATTCAATCATCCGCACCTGGTTCGCTGGGAAACCAGAAAGCGAATCGAAAAGGTAATCGAAGAGTCTGGATACATCCGGAACCGGGCTGCGCAGGCGATGCACGGCAAACGAAGCGGAACGATCGGTCTGATCGTGCCAACAGTTACGAATGCGATTTTCTCGGAGATGATCCAGTCGTTTACGGATGCGATCAGCGAAAACGGGTTTACCCTCCTGATGGCAACGCACGGTTTCAACTTGCGCAAGGAGTACGAAATCCTTCGAAAGTTGCTGGAACACCGAGTCGATGGGGTGGCATTGATCGGCCTGGACCATACTGAAGCCACGTACCAGCTGATCGAGCGCCAAGGTGTTCCGACGGTTGCCGGGTGGAACTATTCCGGATGTTCGCGGATTTCCTGCATTGGAGCAGACAATCGCGAGGCGGGAGCGGTTGCGGCTGAGCATCTCGTTGAGCTTGGCCATCGACGCATCGGGATGATTTTTCCTGAACTTGAAGGCAACGACCGCGCCAGGATGCGGTTTGAAGGCGCGTTGTCGGTCTTTTCGGCCGCACGAATTGATACTCCGGAATCTTTTCGTGCGCGCGCGCCGTATGACTTTGGTCGCGCCAAGGCGGCCAGCACCGAAATTCTCGGGAGCCCGAACCGGCCAACCGCGCTTCTTTGCGGCAACGACATCATTGCACTTGGATCGATGTACGCTGCCCGGCAACTCGGTCTCGAAGTGCCACGATGTGTGTCGATCGTCGGAATCGGGGACTTCGACGGTTCGGCAGATTTCGAGCCTGCCCTGTCGAGTGTTCGAATTCCCGCCCATCGGATCGGGACGCGCGTCGGACATCACCTGGTTTCCGCAATTGCAGGCAACGCCGACTCCCGGATCACCAGGATCAGGTTCGATGTCGACATGATCGCCCGAAAGACGTCCATTGGCCCATTTCGTGATTGAAAACGGTATCTCCGGAGCATTCGCCCAATCGATTCATCAACTTCGAATCACGGTAAATCCAAGTATCACCGCCCACGGCGTTGACGAACTTCCGCACGACAAGTTGCCGTAAATGCGCGGACCGAAATGAAGACCCCTCGTGTAACGTCGACATCGTCCCCGACAAAGGCGTGCGTGTCGAAACCTGCCCGGGTCTGATGATGGTCAGGCAAGGGACTTCGGAGTTTCACCCGGTTGACAGGTCTGAAAGTTCGATCGCATGCAGTCTTGTCTGCGTTTCGGAAATCGTTCCGCATGAGGTACCTGTCCTCTCCGACCACGGGGCAAAATCGGCGCTCTTGTCGGTGTTCCCGACTCGTTCAGTGATACTCTCCCGGCCTATTTGACGAATTCCAGATGCAATATCTTGTATTTCCAGTCCAATTGCCCTAACAATCAACAACAACAAAAACCCCAAAAAAACGGGAACTGGAGCAGGAAACGGTGCAGGTAACGATCTCGGAAGACTCGGTACAACCGGGCGATCAATACGACGCGAAATCAATTGAGGTTCTGGAGGGGCTTGAAGCCGTTCGCAAACGACCCGCGATGTACATCGGCGGAAAAGACGAACGGGCAATGCACCACCTCATTGCCGAAGTTCTGGACAATGCGATGGATGAGGCCATCGGTGGTCATGCGAGCAGGGTCGAAATCGAATTGTACCGCGACGACACCGGGCAGACGTTTGTTTCAGTTCAGGACAATGGGCGAGGGATTCCCGTCGACCCGCATCCCAAGTTCCCGAACAAGTCGGCCCTGGAAGTCATTCTGTGCACGTTACATGCAGGTGGCAAGTTCTCCGGCGAGGCTTATCAGGTCTCCGGAGGATTGCACGGCGTTGGGGTTTCGGTTGTCAACGCCCTCTCGTCATATGTTCGTGTCGAAGTCGCAAGGGAGCGAAAAGTTTTCTGTCAGGAATTTTCGCGTGGCGTTCCGGTAACGGAACTGCGGGAGCTGGGCTCGACACATAACCGCCGCGGCACGACCGTGACCTTTCACCCGGACCCGGAGATCTTCGGGGATGCGCGATTCCATCCCCGCCTGATCTTTGAAATGGCCAGGTCAAAGGCGTTTCTGTTTTCCGGTCTTGACGTTAGGTGGAAATGTGATGACGCGTTGATTGACGCGGCGGGTGATGTTCCCCAAGCCGCACAGTTTCAATTCCCCGGCGGCATCAAGGACTATCTGGGCGAACGACTTGCTGGTCTTGAGACGAATGCTTCCGGACCGTTCGCAGGCCAGGTCAAGTTCGACGAGAAATTCGGCAATGGCACCAGGGGATCGGTTGAGTGGGCCATCAACTGGACACAGGATCGGAGCGCGTTCCTGCATTCGTTCTGCAATACGGTTCCAACGGCGGGGGGCGGAACGCACGAGCACGGGTTCTGGTCCGCAATTCTCAAGGGAACGAAGGCCTACGGGAAGAGAACCGGCAACCGCAAGGCGTCACTGATCAATCGCGAAGATGTGGTCGGAAGCGGGTGCGCGATTCTGTCCTGTTTCGTGCAGGAACCGGAATTCTCGGGGCAGACAAAGGATCGGCTCGTGTCGGCGGATGTCACGCGTCTCGTGGAGAGGTCGATTTCCGACCATTTCGACAATTGGCTGGCGTCAGATACGCAAACGGCAAATTCCGTACTGGAACTGCTCACGGAGCGTGCCGAGGACCGCCTGCGTCGAAAGGCCGAAAAGGAAACGTCACGAAAGTCGCCGACCAGAAGGCTTCGCCTTCCCGGGAAACTCGTCGACTGCAGCCAGGAAAGCAGTGACGGTACCGAGTTGTTCATCGTGGAAGGAGACAGCGCCGGCGGTTCAGCCAAGATGGCCAGGGACAGGACAACCCAGGCCTTGCTCCCACTGCGCGGGAAAATCCTGAACGTCGTCGGTGCCTCCAAGGCAAAGATGGCAGCAAACAGCGAGATCAATGATCTGTGTCAGGCCCTCGGCACCAAGACGGGCTCTCGATTCACCATCGACGACCTGAGGTACGAGAAAATCATTATCATGACCGACGCCGACGTCGATGGCGCCCATATCGCATCGCTCCTGATGACATTTTTCTTTACTCAAATGAGACCCTTGGTTGACGAGGGCCATCTCTACCTGGCTTGCCCGCCATTGTTTCGTCTGACCCAAGGGTCTGTTCGGGTATATGCACGAGACGAAGCCGAACGGACGCGCCTTCTCGAATCAGGGCTCGGGGGACGGGGAAAGATCGAGACCTCGCGCTTCAAAGGTCTCGGTGAAATGGATGCGAAGGATCTGAAAGCAACCACAATGGATTCGGATTCACGCCAGTTGATCCGTGTCAGGATTATCGATGACGAACCCGGTGAAACCGACAATCTTGTCCGGGACCTCATGGGGCGAAAACCCGAATCGCGATTCACCTTCATCCAGAACAATGCGCAAACGGTTGACACGCTGGATGTCTGATTCCGGACTTGGGTCACAACAAGCCTGGCATGATGTGACCGACAGTCAAGTGTCACATGCCGATTCCATCTTTTCTGCCAACTCGAGCCATTCCGCCTCCGCGGCCTCGAGCTTGCGCCTGCATACCGAGAGTTCGTCGCTAGCCCGCTGAAATGCCAGCGGGTCTTTAAGGAACAAGTCCGGATCCGAAAGGGTTGATTCAAGATCCATGGCTTGCCCAGTCATTGCTTCGATCTCCGGCAACAACCGGGCGAACCTGTGCCTTTCGGTAAAGCTCATTCCGCCGTTCTCGTTCTTCGGCAACGCCTGATGCGACCTGCTTCTTCCGGAACTCCTGGTCTGCCGGAGTTTGCTCTTCTCAGGCTGCGTACAACTCGCCTTGAACGTCCCGGGCCAGCCACCAGCATGAATCTGGACCTTTCCCCTGCCCTCCAAAAACAGTGACGTGGTCGCGACCCGATCGACAAAGTCCCTGTCGTGACTGGCAAAAAGTACGGTTCCAGAATATGTTGCGATGAGTTCTTGGAGAAGATCAAGCGTTTCAACATCGAGGTCATTGGTCGGCTCATCGAGGATCAGAAGATTGCTGGGGCGAGCCATGACGCAGGCGAGTTGTAGGCGGGCCCGTTCTCCCCCCGACAGCGATGCAACCGGCGCCATCGTCTGCCGTTCGTCGAACAGGAATTCCTTCAGGTATCCCGCAATATGGCGAAGTCTTCCCCGCACGAACACGTGGTCGGTTCGCTTCTTTCCGGGGACTTCCTGATCGCCGGAGAGCACCTCCCGGACAGTCAGGCCAGGGTTCACCTCGCTGTCGCCTTGACCAAACCACGCGACACTTAGCCGAGTCCCGATCCTTATCGTCCCGGAGTCCGGTGGCAAACGACCCGACAGCAAACCAAGCAGGGTCGTCTTTCCGATACCATTGCTTCCCAGTACGGCGACACGGTCACTGCGCTTGATCCTGAGACTCAATCGTTCAACTATTGTCGTGTCGCCGAACGCTTTGGATATTCCGTTGGCTTCCACGACCAGCTGTCCGGATCTTGGAGAAGGTGCCCACTCCTTCTTCGGTCCCGGTCTGCCGGAGGAAGACGCTTTCTCTTCGGACCGGATTTTCTCGAGTTCGCGTAACCGGCGCAGGTTTCGTCTCCGCCGGGCCGAAATTCCGACGGCAAGCCATCTTTCCTCCTGTTTCAGAAGACGTCGGCGTTCGCGTCTTTCGCGGATTTCCTTGGCGTGGATCTCATCACGCCAGTCCTCGAAATGATCGAAACCCTTGTTCAACCGATCGAGTCGACCATCATGAAGCCAAAGCGTCGTGCGCGTCACTGAGCGCAGAAATGTTCGATCGTGTGAAACAACGACAAAGGCCTTTTCGGTTGTTGACAGATAGTTTTCGAGCCAGAGGATTCCATCGATGTCCAGGTGATTTGTTGGTTCGTCGAGAAGCATCAGGTCCGGTTGCAACGCAACCAATCTTGCGATTCCGGCGCGACGGCGTTCACCTCCCGAAGCCCCGTTGATGCATATGTGCGGCGCAACCTTCAGACCTTCCATTGCCGCTCGTGCACGAAACCTTTCCTTCTCGGGAATCCCGGAGGTTACGAAGTCCTGTAGGGTATGAAATCGCCTCAGGTCCGGGATTTGCTGAAGGACTCCGATTCGGGTTCTGGAGGCCTGGAATCTCTCGCCTGCATCGACCTCGACCTGTCCGGCCATCAAGCCGATCAAAGTTGATTTTCCTGATCCGTTCTTTCCAACCAGGCAGATCCGGTCTCGGCGGCGGACCACCGCTTCGAGGTCACTGAAGAGCGGCTTTCCACCAAATGTGACCATGACGTGGTCTAGGACCAGAAGGGGCGGCTGAACCATGATCAGGAATTTGTCAAAATCGAAAAAAATGCCAGCCCGGTCGTACCAGCCGGGAGTTGCGCGCAAGGAATGTCATTATACAGGCCTGCGCGAGGTTCGAAAGGAGGCGTATCTGCCCACACGGCGTCGGTGGTCAAGCCAGTTTTGACTGTTTCTCGGTGCTGCCGCCGTCCTGACAGAACCAGAGACCGCCGACGGTCTGGGTTCGCACCTTCCGGCAATCGACCGGATTCCCAATTTGAATTCACGAAAACTTTCGTTGCGAAGGCCATTCTCGCGACTTGGATCCGTGCCCGCATCAAATTGGGCGCACGTCTGCCCCGGGAATGCGTCTGGGCCCCGAACGTCGTTGGCCACGACTTGGCGCCGGTCAGGACTTCGAGACACTGGCCTCGAACACGGTTTCATCCGCCGTTTGGCAGGCGACTGGGGCGTCCGAGTTCACGAGTTCGGTGACCTCGAGACTCAGGATCTCGTCGCGAACACCTGCCGCCACTGCGAACCACAGGAAATCGGCGGTCTTCTTCTTCTGTTCGCGCAGTTCATCGGGATTTGGCGCCATGTTGACGCCGACCAGCGGCCGGTAGACGTTTGCGGTAACCAGCCCCGGACCGATGTACGGCGAACCCGGGAGCCGGTGAAACACACTCCGAAAGACGTTTTCCCCGGATCTGTAAGGGCCACAAAGCGCGAAACGTGACGATCCTTTCCCCGGCAAAGGAAATAGTGCTTGCCATCGGGATTCGTTGTGCGCCCTGGAAAGTGCGTTAGGCTGCGCTTCTTCTCAGGTTTCAGCCCGACAGCACTCTCGTCAATCAATTCAACTCGGCCAGAGCCGTTGCCAGGAACACCTCAGGGCTCTCGAGGTTGGACAAATGCGCTGCTCCCGGAATGACGTACACCTCCGCCCCGGAAACGCGGTCTGCCATGTCCTGAGCTACCGGCAAGGGGACTGCAGGGTCGAACTCGCCCACGATGAACTGCACCGGCAGCCTGATTTGATCCAGTGACCGCAACAAATCGAGCGTCTGCAAACAGCGTGCCGCCTTGCGGTAACCTTTGGACGGTGTTCGTACGATCATCTCCCGGACCGAAGTCAGCAATGATGCATTTTCGGGATTGGCGCGGAATGCCGGCGAGAACCACCGTGACATCGTGCTCTCTGCCAGCGCATCCATACCGCCGGATTTCGACAGCGCGATGTTGTTGTCCCACATCGCCTTGAAGGCATCGGGCGCATCTGCGCGCGCGTCGCAGCAGACCACGCGTTCAATCCTGTCGGGATGTTCAAGAGCGAGAGCGAGACCGGTCATGCCGCCTAGCGACAATCCCATGAACTTCGCCCGGTCAATGCCGAGACGGTCCATCAGGGCAATAACATCTGTTGCAAGCGTTCTGAAACCAAACTCGTCGTCGCTGACACTACTCAGCCCGTGGCCACGCGTGTCGTAGCCAAGCACGGTAAAACGCGCTTGCAATTCCGCGAGTTGAGGTCGCCACATCCCGCGATCGGTCGCCAGGGAATTCGACAGGATCAACCAGGGTCCACATCCCGCCACCGAAAAGGAAATCCGGGTTCCGTCGCGAACTCGGATGCTGTCTGAAGCGCTCATGCTGTGGTGGCGATTGAGCTGTTGATCCGTGGCATGACCTCTTCGGCCATCAGTATCATCGACCGGCGGCCCAGGTCGTGGTCCGCCCAGTCGTGGCCCGCGTAGATCAGGTGCCCGAAGTCGCCGACCTGCTCGCGGAATTCGAGGATCTTGTCCGCAACTGCGGAAGGGTCGCCGAAGATCACCAGTTGCTCCACAACGTTATCGAGCGTCACATCGTCATCGGGCATGTTCTGATCCTCCTTGAAAAGGTTCATTCGGCCGGCCGCCCCCAGTTTGGTCAGAAGCTGCGAGAGATAGTAGACATACGGGCTGCCGGGGTCGCGAGCATAAGCACGTGCGGTCGCCATGTCGTCTGCGACGCAGATATTCTTCGCCACCCGCCAATTGTTCAGGTCGACCGTCCGTCCGCCCTGTTTGCAGCCCTCGACGTAGTTCGGCAAATGGGTGGCGACCCATTTGGGCAGAAGGAAGTTTGCGGAAATCGGATCCCAGCCGCGCGCGGCCATCGCGGTGACACCCTTGGAAAATGGCGCGACCGCAGTACCGACGATGGGCGGGTGCGGATCTTGAAACGGCCTGGAAATCGTGCCCTGGCCGATCTTGGGTATCATGGTACGCTCGGTCGAGACCTCATAGAATTCGCCGGACAGGTTGTAAGGCGCCTCACCTGCCCAAATCTTGAGCACCATGTCGATACATTCGACAAACATGGCGTTGCGATTAAGGTCGAGATTGCCGAAGACTTCGGCATCCGACATCAGCCCGCCGGGTGAGATTCCAAAATTGAAGCGGCCTTCCAGCATGTGGTCGAGCATTGCCACCTCAGCCGCGACGCGGGCGGGGTGCGAGTTCGGCAGGTTTACGGTGCCTGTGCCGAGACGGATTGACTTCGTCTCATAGGCGAGGCTTGCCAGAAATGCGACGGTCGAGGTAATGATCTCGGCCTGATCGGTCGTGTGTTCACCGCAATAGGCTTCGGCAAAGCCCAGTTCATCAGCCAGAAGAAAAGCTTCGCGGTCCTCTGCGATGCTTCGCGAGATCGGCTTTTCCAACGGGTGGATCGGCATGGTAAAAAATGACAACTCCATCTGGCCCTCCGAGCGAGATTTCCCAGGGAAACAGTCTATCATTCACGGCCCCCACAAAAAAAAATGATGGTTGCTCATGACCTCCATCAGATTTCAGGATAGTGGGTGATGTAGCGCGGACATTACCCGACATGACTTCCCGCCTTCGGCGACATTGCGGTGCGACGCCGCCAGGATTTCCAGACTTCTTCAGCTTGCGGACCTTGTTCCGGACGCCGTGTCAGGTGTTGATTTCGCCGCAGCAACGGTAGCCGTGGGATCGCATTTTGAATCACGCACGCCTTTGGGCATGTTCGTGCACGAACGCTCTCGACGCTTGCACCCATGACGCAAGTACCCGAGAAGCGTCGTGTCGAAAAGCAACAGAATGTTCTCCTTTTCGCCGGCCAAGCACTCCCCCTTTAAGTCACCACCGGATCGAGTGGCTGACGGGATGCGGCAATGACGATGACGTGACGATTTGGTGGAAGAAATTGGTTTCCATGAGTGAAATGGTGCACCGTTCACGGCGTACGTCGAACAACAGGCTGGCCGAGTTCGTCCAGCACGGTCACGAGTTCGTCCATGAGAAGGCCGTAGAATGCTTGGCCCGCGTCGCTGAAAGGAACCGACTTCAGCTCGATTCGAAGGTAGTCGACAGACAGTTCCGGTCCGGTGATCGGAATCACCCGGCGCAGGTTGCCCGCAAGATCGGGCAGGCACAGAATGCCTGGTAGAATCGTTGCCCAATTCGAGCGCGCCACAAGATCAAGCGTCGTGAACATGGAATCGAGTTCCATCAGGCGGTTGATCTCGATTCCATTGTTGGCCAGATATTGATCGATCTTGAGCCTCCGGGCGTTCTCACGGCTGGGCAGTACAAGGTTCAGAGGGGGAAGCTCTGCCAGCCGCACAGGTCCTTCCTCTGCGATGCCACTCTCGCAAGAGACGACGAGATACTCTTGATCCGTTGCCATCAGGCTTGAACGCAGCCGTATGTTGACGTCAGATGCTGGCACGACCGCGAAATCCAGTTCACCCGCGAGAACCTGGCGGGACAGTTCGCCCGAATAGGCTTCACGCACCGTGATCTTCACGTTCGGATAGTCCCTGGTGAACCGTGTCAGTGCCGGTGCCAGAACCGCGCGTGTGAATGTTGGCATCAGCCCGACTGTCACATGTCCGGTCATCATGCCGGACGAGACCCGTAGATTGGCCTCCGCCTCGGTCGCCGCATACAAGACCCGCACCGCGTCCCGATAAAACTGTTTTCCCGCTTCGGTTGGCGTGACGCCCGTCGAACTACGGTTCAACAATCGAACCTGATACCGGTCTTCCAGTTGCCGCACATGAGTCGAGAGGCCTGACTGCGTGGCGTTCACGCGTTGAGCTCCGGCCGAGAAGGACCCTTCCTCGAACACGGCGACAAAGTACTTCAAATGTTGAAGCTTGAACAATGAGCGTCTTCCGATCCCGTCATATATCAGAAAATCAGATCGGAATTATCACTAATCATTAATTTTTTGAATACCCATGGATCGCTATCTTCGCGGCTGGGTACAGAGGGTTCCGATGAACATGCACACATGCCCCTTGTTTCCTTCGCCCAATATGAACTTCGGGATGTCCTGGGCTGCTTCGCCACCGGAGTTGCAGCGGTGACGACTTGCAGAGAAAATTCCCGGCCGGTTGGGCTGGCGGTGAACTCTTTTTCTCCTCTGTCTCATGACTCGCCCGAGATCCCTTGGAGCATCGTCTCCACCGCACCCCCTCGCGGTGCTTTCGTGAACCACGATGCTTTCGCTGTCCACGTTATGCCGGAAGTGGACATAAGCCGGATCCTGCAATTCGCACGTCCTTCTGACAACAAGCTTGATGGTGTCGCCTTGCGTCGGGGATGGCGCGAAGTTCCGGCTCTTGATGCCGCAATCGCGAGGTCGGAGTGCGAGGTCAAGCCGACCAACTCCTGTGGCGATCACCACGTAATCGTCGGCTTTGCCCGCCCCATTGACAGGCGTGGGGGAAACCCGCTGGCGTTTTTCCGCAGTCAGTTCACGTCGTTCGGTGCAACCGCTTGAGCGCGTCTTCCCAGAACCGCCCGCTCCGTATCGCCATCGCGGGTTTCGGTTGGTGGGGCCGCCACATCGCGAAGCGGCTGAGTGATCATCCCCGATTCGCTGTAACGGCCGTGATCGAGCCGGCCTTGACGGTGCACGCCGAAATCCACGCGCAGGGACCGGAACCGCTGGCGGACCTGGACGCAGCGCTGGAGCGCAGCGATGTGGATGCGGTTGTGCTAACCACACCGAATCTTGTCCATGAGGAGCAGGTGATCGCCTGTGCCCGTGCTGGAAAACACGTTTTCTGCGAGAAACCCTTGGGCTTGACGGCCGCGAGCGCACGCCGATCAGTGGCCGCAGTCGAACAGGCAGGCGTGAGACTCGGTATCGGACATGAGCGCCGTTTTGAACCTGCGATGGTCATGTTGAAATCGGCAATCGATGCAAATGCGATTGGCACG
This sequence comes from Paracoccaceae bacterium, assembly GCA_965242975.1. GTDB lineage: Bacteria > Pseudomonadota > Alphaproteobacteria > Rhodobacterales > Rhodobacteraceae > JAPPHA01. The sequence goes on from CBDETS010000007.1 coordinate 1,012,934, forward strand.
ATCATGCACGCCGAGGCGGCATTTTCGCATGATAAGCTGGTCGGCGTACCCAAGGGCGACTGGCGAACGTCCAAAGCCTCTGCTCCTGCTGCGGGGATGACCGGGATGGGTATTCATCTGAGCGATCTCCTGATCTCGTTCTTTGGGCGCGTCGAGACCGTGCAGGCCATGACCGCGAGTCGCTCGCTGGGATGGGAGACAGGCGATGTCGTCACCGTCCAACTTGGTTTCGAGGCCGGGATGACGGCAACGCTATCGGCCATTCTGTACACGCCGCATTTCATCCGAATGCACGTTTTCGGAACCAGGCAGTGGATCGAGATTCGGAACGAAAGCCACCCTGACACACCGGGCGGCAAGGTAAACTACTGGGTATCGGAGACCGGGCAGGACACGGTTCACAAGAAACTTGCCTGGGAAGACGCGGTGATCCACAACATCGAGGCATTCGCCGCCGCGATCGCAGGCACTGCGGAGTACCCGTTCACGTCAGAGCAAATGATCCACAACATTGAAGTGCTCGAAGCCGTCACCCTCTCGGCCGAAGACGGACGCACCGTCAAGATTGCCGAACTGGAACCGTGATACCGCGACCTAATCTGCCACAGGGAGTTTCACGGGCTGGCGCGCGGCCGAGCAAGGCGGACCACCCGACGCATCCGGTCACGCCGGAAGAAATCGTCGAAACAGCCGTAACCTTTTGAAGGGTTGGTGCAGACGGCTTGTACGTGTACACGGGCTAACAGGACTGCGAACAAGGCTTTGACCCCGGTCGTTCCGAAAGGCGATCGCCAGCCAGTCCCAACATATATTATGAAACTGTCGCCGATCTGCGTGGGTCAAGTTCCATCGCTTCAGCAAAAAAAAGACCGGCGGCGGCGGTGGCCCGGTTCAGGCCGAGTGCGCAATTTTAATGCCAGTTTGGTCTTGTTCCCGTCGCCGATGACTCAAACCCGTTCCTGATTGGGCGAAATCGCATCGGCAACTTCTTCGAAGGTGTCGAGGCCTGCCGTGTTTCCGGCAAGCAACAAATGCGCAGTGCCTTGCTGCCATGAAGGCTCGTGCCTGAGATTGGAGCCTCGAAGTGCACGATCGAACATCTCCGGGCGACATCCGCCAACTCTGCGAGCCGGTCGGGCTCGCAGCTGCTCATCGTGTCAAGCACTCTGTAGGTGACGTCGGGTGCAGCCGAGACTGTCCCGGCCAGTCGGTCGGCACCGAAGACCGCGGAATGAACGATTTCGCATTGTCAGACCGTTTCAGGGTCCGCAGATGTCCCTCCCATTTCCGCCAGGAGTGCTCCCCACGCCTCGTCCACGTCGCAGCCAAAGACACATTGTCCGGCTTCCAGAAGACGTTCCGCAAGGGCCATACCGACCAGCCCCAGACCAAAGCCCCCAACGGTATTGGTCACGCGTCCCCCAATTCTGCTGCCTTGATGTCGGCCAGTTGCGCAATCGAATGGTTCGACAGCGGCAGCGACACGGGATTGCCAGTCTCGGCCGACAGGTCTGCGGCCGAATATGCCTCCATGACCAGCCGCGCATGGGTTGGATCAACCATTACCGGACGGTCCATCAGCACCGCCTCAAGGAAGTGAATCGTCTCCGGTCCCATCTGACCGGCGAATACGTGATCCACGTGTTCACCCGGCATGGTCGACATCGGAAATTGCGTACCGTCGGACACCGTGTTCAACCAATGATCGCGCGCGGTGTCATCCAGGATCAGTGCGCCTTCGGTTCCTGTAATCTCGATCCAGGTTCCGCAATAGTCTGGATAGCTTGGCGGCAAGTTCCAGCCGCCCCCGATGACGACCAACGTTCCGTCATCCATCGTTGTCGTCGTCCACATGCAGTCGTAAGAACCGTTCAGTTCCTTCATGTAGCCGTAGGCGCCCTGTGAGTAGATTGTCATGGGTCTCGCAGGTTCCAGCAGCCAGAAAACAAAATCGAGGTCATGCGTGGATTCCATCGCCGCGGGCGAAAGTTTCACGCGATTGGAAACTCTCTTGCCGAGGTTCCGAGATACGTTGCGGCTTACCAAGACGTTGACCACCTTTCCGAGTTTGCCTTCGGCAATGGATTTCTTGGCATAAGCGATCTTGGGGTTGAACCGCTGGGAATAGCCGATCGTGAATTTCACGTTGTTGGCATTGGACAGGGCGATCAGCTCATCGGCTTCCCAGAACTCCAGCGCAATCGGCTTTTCCAAAAGGACGTGCTTGCCCGCCTTCAGGCAATCTCGGGCAATCGGATAATGGGTCTGTTCGGGAGTCGTCGAGATATAGACCACGCTGATTGACGGATTGGAGACGATGTCCCGGTAATCAAGTGTCGCCGTCGCCGACCCGGTTAGCGCCCGGACCTCTTTCAGCCGTTCGGGGCGGATTTCACAGATATGCAGCGCATCGACCAAAGCTGACTTGGCAAGCGTCTCCGCCCTGATCCCGCCGCACCATCCGGTCCCGATGACCGCCACCTCAATCGTTTTCATCGCGCTCCTCCCAACGTCTCACGCATGTAGGCGCTTCGCCTCAACCGGGCTCAACGAGTCACGATATACGGTTGGTGACCACAGGTCATCTCATTTGCTGCAGGATTTGATTTGGCAAACCATGAAGCCGGTATTGTGGTCGGTATCGTGGTTCCGGGTTGCAACGCCCGCTGTTACGACCTGACTGCAGGATCAGGTTCCCTTATCAGGCCGTCATGGACCGGAGAAAACCGGGTTCGATGTCGTTGAGGTGTGCCAGAGCGCGAGGAGCGTCTGTAAGAGAGAAGACCATCGGAAACGACACGGCTCCCGGCAGCGTCATTCATTCCCGAGGGGGACGGAGACCGTGCGGCAAGCGGATCACAGGCTTGACCACACATGTCGACGCCACTTGCCGCAAGAGTTCGGCCGTCTTGCCGAAGTGGGAACGGTGCTGGTCTCCCAAGGTTCGCTCCGAGCCGTTTTCGCAAACATCTTCGGTGGCCGGTGGTGGCCTCAGACAAGAGCCAAAAGACGTCACGATGGCAAATCTGCAAGTCTACGCCCACCTTGACGTGAAACTTCAAGATTTCTATCCTGCCAAGATAGCGAAATATTATGAGCCAGAAGCACTCCTTTTGGAAAAGGTGTGGTTTTCAACTTGTTGATGAGGAGGGTTAACCATGAGAACTTACAAGACCTTAATGCCGCGTTCCGCTGCCGTCTTGACGGTCGGAGCATTCGCATTTTTCAACGCCATGGGTGCCGTTGCTGACGACCGGTGCGACGATCCTCGGGTTGCATTGGCGATCGAGGAGGGCGAGTTGATCGTCGTCGCGAGCGTCTTCGAGACACCCGAAACGCAGAACGCGCATCGCGAGGGATTCCTCAGCCATTGGTGCCTGCCCGACGACTTCAAGGTATCTTACGATATCAGGAACACGTCCGGGACGATCGCTCGAATTGAGGCGGAGGTGAGTCAAGGCGTTCCGATTTCTGGCGACGTGACGACGATGCCCGCGATCACTTGGCTGACCGACGCAGTCGAGCGCGGCCTGATCATGGCATATGAGTCACCCGAGTACGAACACATGAAGCTGCCGGAGAGGATCGGTCTGAATAACCGGCCTTACTGGACTTCGGACATGTACATGATGTTTCCGATGTGGAACAGCAACGAACTGCCCGATCTGGAGATTAACAGTTGGCACGACCTGCTGAAGCCGGAGTTGAAGGGAAAGATGAGCCTGATGGACGGTTCGTCCCTGCAATCAGTTGCACTTGTGTACCACTACCTGAAGCAGAGACTGCCGGAGGACTACTGGGAAAAGTTGGCGGCACAGGACGTACTGATCTCTTCGACATCCATGCATGGTGTTGAGATGATGATGTCGGGCGAAAGACCGCTGTCGATTCTCGGGGTCTCGGCCGACGCCAACGTGCTCTCCGACCAGGGGGCAACCCACATTCGGACTGCGATTCCCATGGAAGGTGTCATGCTTCAGGAGCAGGCGACGGCAGCCTTTGCCGACGCGCCGCACCCGAATGCCGCTCAGCTGTGGATTGATTTCCTCAGGAGTCATGCCGGGCAGCAGATTTTCGAAAAGTACGAGGGTCGAATTCCGGGTAGGGAAGGAGTTCCCAGCAGTTTCGCACTGACGCCAAACGCCGATGACATCGGCGACGCGGCATTCGCGCCCGACTATCGGGAGATCGCCACGAACGCCGACCTTGTGCGGACTGCCCAGGAAGAGTTTGCGGCAATCTTCGCGAAGTGACGCGCGAGCGGACCTCGCGTTTCGCCTGACGCCCCGGGCCGGCGTTCTTCGGAAATGGTGGAACGCAACATGAATCCGGATTGCGGGGCGGCGCATTGGTCGCCGCCCCCTTGTTGTGTGTCGGGGCGCCATCCCACACCCGGGAGGGCCAGGTGACGGCGTACGTGGCGATACGGGGACTCCGCAAGAAATTCGACGAAACGTGGGCCGTCGACGATGTGAATTTCGAGGTCGAGAAGGGGAATCTTCTCGTCCTTCTCGGGCCCAGCGGATGCGGCAAGACCACCACTCTGCGGTGTGTCGGAGGACTGGAACAGCCGGAATCGGGTGAGATCATCATCGACGGCGAGGTGATGACCAAGGTGGACGAGGGGCTGTTCGTTCCGCCCAACGCGCGCGGAATGGGGATGGTGGCACAGTCCTACGCCATCTGGCCGCATATGAGTGTCCACGAGAACGTGGCGTTTCCTCTGCGCATGAGGAAAGAGGACAGTTCCGAAATCTCGCGGCGTGTCCGGGAGGCACTGGACGTAGTGCGGCTCGGTGATTTTGGTAAGCGCAACGCGACGGACCTGTCGGGAGGACAGCAGCAGCGGGTCGCACTTGCGCGCGCGATTGTCGGCAATCCCAAGGTCCTGCTGTTTGACGAGCCTCTCAGCAACCTCGACGCGAAACTTCGCGAAGAGATGCGCTATCTGCTGAAGGACATTCAGCGCGGCATTGGGACCACCGCGATTTATGTCACGCACGATCAGGCGGAGGCGATGGCCCTCGGTGACGAACTGCTCGTCATGAACTCCGGCAGAATCGAGCAGCGCGGTGATGCACGTTCCCTTTACAGTGAACCGAAAACGCGGTTCGTGGCCGACTTCATCGGAGTTGCAAATCTGTTGAAAGGCAGGATCGAGAAAAATGGTTCAGCCGAAACGCACTCGATCGAAGTTCGACTGGATGGCGACGACGGCGATTCCTGCGTTATCCGCGTCTCTAGCGGAACGGAGATGCTGACCGGCGATGTCATGGTGTTGGTGAGGCCAGAGTGGATGAGGGTGCACCGGACGGCCCCGGAATCGGTGGAAAACCTGATCTGCGGCAGGGTGCACAAGAGTCAGTATCTGGGTGACCGGACCGAGATGCTCGTCGACACCGAGTTTGCGCGGATGCGGGTGTGGGTGGACGGTGGCCACGCCGTCGAGGACGGGGCAGTGGTCCTACTCGAGATCGACAGCGAACGATGCATTGCGCTGCCGGCTGACTGATGCCGGAATCCACTGAAATGATCGAGGGTCCGCACGTGCCCGACCACTTTCCGCGACCAATCGGCTATGTGAACATCTGCACTCCCGGAGAGACGGCGGCAACCTCGCGTTTTCCAGGGCAGCAACCCCACAAGCCCTCGGGGTCTGCAGGATGCCTGGCAAAGAGCGGTCCGCGGCAAATTCGCGAGATCAGCAGACGGACGATGGCACGGCGCATCGGTCGGCATCGCCCGGCCGGCCGCCCCTTGTTTACCGACCGTCCCCACAACGCCGTGTCACTCCCGCGCGGATTTCTTCCTCTCCGCCGTGCGGTGGGACGGTTCGCATGACGGGAAGGTCAGCCGTGCGCACCATCAGGAGGCTGCTCCGTAGCGAACTCCGGGTGGATCGGGTGGTCTTCTGGGCCGCTGCGGCCCTGATTTTCTTGGCGATCGTCTATCCGGCGTCGATGTCCGTGTACGCCGCATTCACTGAGTCCGGCTCGTTCAGCCTCGGCGGTTTCGCGAGAATCCTGGAGCATCCTACCGTCGGAAGGGAAATCGTCACGACGATTCTGTTTGCGACAGGCGCGACCTTCGGTGCAGCGGTGATCGGCGTCCCGTTGGCATGGGTCAACGCGCGCACCGATGTTCCCGGACGCCGCCTGCTCGAGATCCTGTGCGTCGTACCGTTGTTCATTTCGGCGTTCGTGGGAGCTATGGCCTGGCGCCTTCTTCTCGTGCCTCGGGCCGGAATGTTTACCCGCCTCATGACCGACTGGGGATGGCCGCCGGAGCTTCTTCCGGACGTCTACTCCCTGACATCGATGATCGTCATTCAGTCCATATTCTACTCTCCGTTCATGTATCTGTACGCCGTCGCCTCGTTGAGGCAGATGGACCCGAGCCTTGAGGAGATCGCGCGTATCCACGGGGCGGGCAACTGGCAGGTGCTCTGGCGGGTGACACTAGCCGTCAACGGGCCGGCGCTGCTCTCCGGAATGGTGCTGGTGTTCGTGTTCACCGTTGGCACCCTTGAAATCCCCATGGCCCTCGGAGCTCCCGGAGGGAACTACGTTCTGGCCACGCGTATATGGACACTGATGAGCGATTATCCACAGGATCTGACCATGGCGGCATCGCTGGGAATTCTGGCAATCCTGATCGCCGGAACTGGAATCTGGATACAGTGGCGACTTCTGGGCAAACGCCAGTTCACCACGGTCACCGGCAAAGGCTATCGTGCCAACCGCGTCCGCCTTGGCAAGTGGCGTTGGGTCGCTTTCGGGCTGGTCGTGTCCTACGTCACGATCGCCGTGATCGCACCTCTGCTCGTGCTGCTTCTGGTCGGTCTCCAGAGGTACTGGGCGGGATCTTTCCAAATCGAACTGTTCACACTGGACAACTTTCGAAGCGTCCTCTTCGAGTACGATGTCACGAGGCGGGCGATCGTCAATTCCCTGTTGGCCTGTTCGGTCGCCGCCACAGTTGCGGTACTTATGTCGACGGTGCTGTCGCAGACGAGATCGAGAAGTGGCGAGTCATTCATGGGACTGCTTTGCCTTCTTCCGATCGCGATTCCAGGAGCGATCTTCGGGATGATGGTTCTCTTCGCGTTCGTGAGGACACCGATCTACAATACGCTCGGAATCATCATCTTCGCATACGTCATTGGTTACTTCTACCTCTCCTACCGGACGATCTACTCGGTTCGCATGTCGATTCACGACGAACTCGAACAGTCTGCCCGAATCCACGGAGCGACCTGGTGGCAATCGACAAGGAGGATCCTGCTCCCGCTCCTGAAGCCGGGAGTATTCTCCGCCTGGCTGATGATGTTCGTGGTCTTGGTCAGGGAATTCTCCTCGGTCATGTTCCTCTACCGCAACGGGACCGAGGTGATGTCGGTCGTCTTCTTCCTGCTGATGGAGCGTCATTCGGCGAGACTCGCGGCGTTCATGATCATTCAGACCGTCATCCTGCTGATCGTGATGGCGATATTCCAGAGGATCAGCTACCGGAACTCCGACACCATTGCCGTCTAGCGTACGCCTCGCCCGGGCGACCGCGCAAGTTTCTCCTATCGGCCGACGCGGAGCCGCTCGGTCTCGATGATCGCCTCGACGGTGATTTCCACCCTGGCCTTGGGGACACCGAGTCCGGCCACCTGTATGAGCGTGCTTGCGGGCCGGTTGTTCCGGAAGTACTTGAAACGTTCATCGGACGCCTCGTAGTACTCCGCGAGATCAAGCACGTAGGTCGTCGTCGTTACGACGTCGTCGAACGTGGCTCCGACATGACCGAGACCAATTCCAATATTCTCGCAAGTCTGGCGCAACTGCTCGCGCATGGTCTTCGCGACAACGTCACCGTTCGGCAGCCGTGGTGTCTGGCCGGAAAGATAGATGTGCGTGTGGGACTCGTCGCTGAACACGATGATCGGGGTGTATAGAAGTTCCCCGTTCTCGACACGCGCCCACATGTCATCCGGGTTCAAGAACAGTCTCTTCACCATCGGTTTCCTCCTCGAATGAATGGATCCCGTTCAGGCCCGGTTCACAAACTCGCCAGCTGCCGTCGCGCGCCGGTCGGGAACGTCGTTTCGCTCGCCGGATCTTACCCCTCGATCACGGCGGTCAGGTCGTACATGACTCTGCATCCGGGCACCAGGGCGGGGCCGTCCGTGCGCAGGCTTGTGGTCGGAGGCAGCCGGTCGCCGAGCCTTTCCCGCCACGGCTCTTCCGCCTCCTGGAGATCATTGTAGTCGGCATACACGGCGCGACGTTTCACCAGATTGCGGATACTCGTTCCGGCTGCACGGCAAATGGCTTCGACATTCTTCAGGATATAACGGGACTGAAGGCCGATGCTCGATGTGTGGAACGGAAAGTCCGGACTCGGTCGCGCCTCGGCTGCCAGACCCGTGCGGTAGTCGGTCGCCAGTTGCGTGGACAGGAACAGGTAAGGCCCCGCCCTCACCGCCTGTGGTTCTGCGCCCAGGGGCGATGGCGCATCGTCGGTCGAGATGATCTGCTTCCTGTAGGATCCCTGGGGGTCGACCGCCACCAGTTCGACCTCAACAACCGTGTGCGGAACGGCCAGCCGAGACTGAACGACGAACCTGGCGGGCGGGTCGACCGGAAAGTACTCGTTCCAGACTTCGTCGAACACGGCAAAGTCGGACATTCGCTCAAGATAGATCTCGGCGCGCACGACGTCTTCGAAGCTGCAGCCTGCGTCATCAAGGAGCTTTCTCAAGTAATCGAGCACGTATCTCGTCTGAAATCGAACGGGGTTGTGCCTGTACGGAAGTTCGGGATGCGGAATGATCTCGTCGATCGGGCCACGCGGCCCCGTGGGCGTCGTTCCGCGCGTGAAGACGAAGCCACCGCCCCGAACGGCCTGAGAATACACGGACCACCCGATTGCGGCGACCTGGCCGATGGCCTGAACGCTCTTGACCGGCACCAACTCACGGTCAAGTTCCGCTTCCGAAGCGAGCACCGTCATGTCGAGACTCACGGTCGCTCCATGCACCGGGAGTTCGGGAACGACCAGTAGGCTGCTCGGCGGAGCAGCATCCGCATCGAACCACTCCTTTCGAACCCGTAGCGCCATGTCGACCTCACTCGGGTCCGTGTGGTACGAGTTGATCTTGAGGCATCGAGGCAGTGAGGCGCCCAGACACTGCAGGGTTTTGTCCAGGTTTGCGTAGACGTATGACAACTGCCGGTGAACGCTGGACCCGTGCCAATAGTAGTTGGGCAGAAGCTTAGCTTCCGCCGGGATGCCCAGTGTCGGATGGACCGCCATCTGTCCCCCGGTGAAAACGAGGTCCCCTGCCCGCACCGCGACCGGCGGTGCCCCGGGAAGCTCGTCCGGATGATGATGGTACTCGATCTTCATGTGGGGCAATCCTTCCCAATGAACGGACGCTCAACGAAAACGGTGGGCGGCGGGAAGCAATGCCGACGGAGCCAGTTGACGCGATGCGTCCTGGTTTCGCTTGGCGCTTGGCGGATCATCCTGTCCCGTCCCGCCTTTTACCAGTCCTGCGTCGCCTCCACTCGAGAACTGCAAACGTGATCAGGACCAGCACCGTCAGCGACAGGATGAGGGCTGTGATCGGTCTCTCGAAAAAGGCCAGAATGCTTCCGTCCGACTGCACAAGCCCTCGGCGCAGCGACTCCTCCAGTATTTTTGCTAGAACAAAAGACAGTAGCATCGGCGCAATGGCGATGTCGAGCTTGCGCATTATGTAACCGATGATCCCAAACGCGAACATCACCGCAAGGTCGAAGCTACTCGACTTCACCGAGTAGGTGCCGACAACGCAGAACGCGACCACGATCGAGTAAAGCAGCGGTCGCGGGATCGTCATGATCCGAATCCACCAGCGCATCGTCAGTCGCCCGAATACGTAAAGGGCGACGGTTGCGAACAGGACGGACATGAACAGCCCGAAGATAACGTCGCGGTGTTCGGAAATCAGAAACGGACCCGGCTGCAATCCCTGGGCGATGAGCGCGCTCATCAAGATTGCGGTGACGATGTCACCCGGAATTCCGAATACGAGCATCGGGATCATGGCAGCGGCGCACACGGCATTGTTGGCGGCCTCGGGCGCCACGACACCCTCGTAGGCGCCATTGCCAAACTTTTCGGGTTCTTTCGATGCCCGTTTTGCCAAACCGTATGCAACCCAGGGCGAGGTTTCCGAACCAATTCCTGGAAGGGCGCCGATGAAGGTTCCGACCAGTGAGGAGCGTACGATCGTCCACAGATGTTTCACAACAGACCTGAACTGCATCCCTGCGCCGGCCAGATGGAGATTGACCGAACCCGACACGCTCGCCCGGCCCTTCCCAAACGATTCCATCTGAATGAGCACCTCGGTGATACCGAAGAGACCCGTTACCAAGGCGATGACGTTCAATCCGCCAGCGAGCTCACGCAGGCCGAACGTGAGTCTTGGAGTGCCTCCGATCGGGTCGGTTCCGATCGACGCGAAGAACACGCCTATTGTGGCGGCGAGGACGCCCTTTGCGAGGGAACGGCCGGAGACATAGCAGATCATGGTCAGCGAGAAGAGCACCAGCGCGAAGAATTCGTGTGGGCCGAACTGGATTGCGATCAGGGCCAGCGCCGGTGCGCCGAATATCAAGGCAACCGTTCCGAACGCATCACCGATCAGAGAAGCATTCAGCGCACCCATGATGGCAGGACCCGCCTTGCCCTGTTTCCGCATCTCATAGCCGTCGAGAAGGGTTGCCGCATTGGCTGCGGTTCCCGGGGTGCCGATCAAAATCGCGGAAATCGATCCTCCGAACGTTCCTCCCTTGAACAGGCCGATGAGAAACGGGATTCCGATCAACGGCCCGACGAAGAACGTGAACGGCGAAAGAAGCGCCATCCCCATCGTCGCGCTCAGCCCGGGGATCGCGCCGATCATGAGGCCAGCGATCGTACCGGCCGAAATCGCCAAAATGGTTTGCCAGTTGAAAACGACAACGGCAGCGGCAAGCAGATCCTCGAACATCGTCCTCGATCCGTCGGTTAAAGCAGGAGCCCTTCGGGAAGGCCCACATGAAGGCCGAACCGGAACACAAGTCTCAACGCGACCGCGACTCCGATCGCGACAGGAACAACAATCGCCAACCTTCGGTACCCTCCGGCGAAACTGCCGGCGGTTATGAAAACGACCGTGGACACAACGAACCCGAGACTGACCACTGAGAGCAAATAGACCAAGATGCCAGCCAGACCTGCGCCTGCCCGGAGATATGCGTCGGAGCCGGTCTCGATCGCTGGCAGGCTACCTGAGCGAAGCGGGATCGTTGCAAGCACGAGCAGTGCCGACGATATCAGCAGCAACGACGCCAGGCGCGGGAAAAACACGGGCTCAAGCGCAACATCGGTTGTGCCCGGTATCGAGAACGCCCAGCCCCGAACCAGATTTGGCGCCGAAAGGAAGAGGAGCACGCCCAAAGTGAGCACTAGTGCGGCGAGCGCGCCCTCAAGCTTCCATCTCAAGATCTTTCCGCGGTCCGGATGGGGAGATTCAGCCGCCCAAGGCTGCCTTCAGCAGTTCGGACGCGTTCTCCCAGTCTTTGCGCCACGTGGCCTCGAACTCGTCGACAATGAACGTGTCCGGGTCCTGCAAGGTCAATTCGAAGGCCTTGAGCAAGGCAGGGTCCTGCTTGATCTGCCTCATTGCGTCCTGCAGCCTGCCGACCTTGTCGTCCGAAAGGCCAGGCGGAGCGTAGATCGCGACCGACGATCCTGCGATCACGTCGTAACCCAGTTCCTGCATAGTCGGTACGTCCGGAAACTGAGGCAGGCGCGATGCCGCAGCCACGGCCAAAGGACGCAGAGTGCCGTCTTTCACGTAACCCTCGATCTCACCGGCGTCGTCGAATAGCAGATCACCCTCGCCGGCGATAATTGCCCTCATCTTCGGGCCTCCGCCACCATGCGGGTTCCACTTGAACTTCGTGGGAGAAATTCCCGCTTGCTTGAGCAGAAGCAACCACCCGTAATGGTCTGACGTCGCGATGTCCGAGATTTCGATCGCGATCGGGTCGCTCGCAGCCATCCCTGCCTCGATGAACGACTCCAGGTTTTCGTACGCTGATGTGGCCCGTGTCGTCATGATCCACGGCACGAACGAGACCTGAGCTATCGGTGTGAAGTCGTCAGCATCGAGGTCCAGTCCCTGTGCGATCGGTGCAATTATTGCACCGCCGTTGTCGCAGATCGCCAACTCGTAGCCGTTGGGTTCCGCTTCCTTGATGTACTGCATCGCGACCGTTCCGGATCCTCCGGTCCGGTACTGCGGAAGTAGCGATTGCCCAAGATACTTCGCAGCAACGCGCTCGACCATTCGCAGATTGCGGTCGACACCACCGCCAGCCGGATAACACGCCGCAACACTGATCGGCCGGTCGGGATAGCCATCTTGCGCGATCGCGGGTGCAACGCCCGAAAGCGCCGTGGCCAGAGCAGCGGACACGGCAAGAGTCAAAAGTTCTTTCATTGATCCTCCCCCAATGCGATTACGTTCCTGTTCGAAACGCTCTAACGCCTTTGAAATTACACCAAAATCATGTTGAGTTCAACGCCGTCACGTCCAGCTGAACGGCGGCTTCCGCGACCGGGCCCGGACCCTGAACGAACACGCAGTCGAAGGCAGGCAGGTCTCCGGTCGCAAAATGGGGACGAATGGCCTCGTATGCGGCGAGGTCCGCTTCGGCGCGAAGATAGACAACGGTCTTCGCGATCGCCTCCGGGCCGATCCCGGATGCAGCACAGTACTCCCGGACGCGGTGCCATGCCCACCAGATCTGCGCCGGCACCGACGGTAAACTCGTGGTTGCTTCCAGTGAGCGCACCAGATCCACTGCTTCGGGAGCAACCGAGTCTGCGTTTCTGACAATTCGGCCGTCCGGCCCTATGCCCAACATGCCCGCGAACAGCAGGAGCGGACCTGTACGCACGACCGCAGGCCCTGCGAATGGAGCCGCGCATTGCCACCCGAGATCGGAACGGTTGAATGTACCGGGACATAGTGCCGTCGGTTCAATCTCGATTCTGCAGCCCTTGTGACCCACCTCGTTGAATCCGACCACCGTAAGCGCGGGAGCACATCTGCCAAAAAAGTGCAGATGAACCCTGTGAAAGGTCCCGAAGTCGCGAAGGTCGGCGAGATAGACACGGACATGCACGATATCTGACATCGCCATGTCATTGCTCGCCAGGGCACGACGAATCTCGTTGTAGACGAACCAGGTTTGAGCTGCGACAGGACCGTCGCGCGCATCTGGATGACTGCGTCCCGTTTCCAGGAAGCGTCCCTCCTCCGGAACATCATCGAAACCGGTAACGACGGGCTTGCCCGGCAGCGCCGTTCTGATCGGAATGTGGCCGGCGAGAAAAACAAGTGGCCCGCTTGCCGACATCTGCGAATAGATCGAGGCGGACGGGTTCTTGGCGTCCTCGGCTGGAGTCAGTATCCGGCGCGCGCCGAGGCATTCCTCGCCCTCGATGTCAACCGCGATTCCCTCGATACCGAACCATCCGCCGCACCGTCCCCCAACGCTTGACACGCCGAGTCCGCTGCTTGGGGCAGCCTCTGGCTGCCAGATCTTCCGGACTCGTTCGAGCACCGGAAAGAACCGCTTGTCCCGCTGCCACATTCGTTGCCGCAGGATCTGGTCGCCCCGGGTCCCGGCACCAGCAAGCACTCGCTCGAGATTACTGTGGGCGCGCCACGCGTCCGCTGTAATTTCGCCTTCCATTCCGTCGACCAGAGCAAAGCCCTGCGACGGTTTGGAGAATTCCGGCGGCACATCGGAATAGGACTCGGGTTCGTCGCCCGGCCGGCCTCCGCGCACTCCCGAAGTGAACACGAACCCGCCACCACGCACCGCGGCCGGATAGCCAGGCCAGGCGATGAGTTCCGGTTCTGTTGGCACCTCCCTGCGGCGCATGTCCAACTCCCGAACGAGGCAATGCTGGCGGGAACGGGCTTTCGTGGTGACGCCCGCGGGCGACAGGTTTGGCCGCCACTGCCGTACAGATCTCACATCCCCAGAAGCCTAGTCGCGTTCCCGGACAGAATCAAGGATCTCTCGTCCTCGCTGAGGCCGGCATGTCGGGTGACGAATTCGACCGGGCGCTGGTAGGACATGTCGAAGCAGAAGTCACTGCCGAGGACGACCCTGTCGGCGCCGACGAGCGAGATGAGATAGTCCAAGGCCGGATGGGCATGCGTGATGGTGTCGTAATAAAACCGCCGGAGATAGGTGTCGGGCGGGTTGCGCAAATGTCGGCATTCCGGACGCACTCCCCATCCATGGGTGATCCGCCCCACGAGGTAGGGAAAGGTTCCGCCGGCGTGTGGCAGGCAGAACGTCAGCTTCGGAAACCTGTCCAGCACTTCGCCGAAGATCAGGTGGGATGCGGCGATTGCCGATTCAGTCGGGTTACCGATCAGGTTCGTCAAATAGAATTTCCGAAGTCGGTTGGGATCGACGACGTTGATCGGATGAAGGAAAACCGCAAACCCCCGGTCCTGAATCGCCTCGTAGACCGGGAAGAAGCTCTCGTCCGACAGTTCCCTTTCGCCGACCCGCGTGCCCATGTAGATCCCCCGAATTCCCGGCAAGTCCTGGACTCGAGCCAGCTCGGCCAAAGCGAGGTCGGGTTCGTGAATCGGAAGAGTCGCCAAGCCGACGAAACGGTCCGGGTGCGCGATGTGGGCCTCGACGCAGGCGTCGTTGAAGGCTTCCGACAGGCGCCTCGCCAGGTCCCCGGGCGCCCAGTAGACCATTGGCTGGGTAAGTGACAGGGCATGGACCGAGACGCCCTGTTCGTCCATCGAGGCCAGCCTCGCCGAAATGTCGTAGTAGCGAATTTCCACTGGTGTAATCTTGGTACCGATAGCGATACACGGTCCATCCGATCCACCCCACTCGCCACCGATTCCGTACCGGCTGCCCTCCTCGGCTACCAGTTTCAGATAGGCTTCGGGAAAAAAGTGCGCGTGGATGTCGATTGTCTTGATCTTCACTGCTCCTCCGCCTTCTCATGTCAATCTGGTCCGTGCTTTCGGACCCACCCGGGCGATGCCCCGTTTCGCAGAAGGGAAGGCTAAACGTCACAACTGACCGAGTCCAGCGGACACCGAAACCCCCGGGGTGAAACGTTCTTCGGGTCACGATTCGGGTTTCGTGTGAATGTACATGTCATTATGGTGCGTGTTCCGAACGAAACGGTGAGCTGGTGGAACACGGACGCGCACGGTGGGCACCGGGGTTGGAGAATGTCGGCTGGTCTGCCGGTCGAAACATTGACGCGCGGGGAGGGCACAATGGGCGATGGTGCGGAAGAATCCGGGCCTGTTCGAGTCGGATCGATCGACCACGTGGCACTGGCGGTTCCCGATCTGGATTCAGCTATTTCATTCTTTCGGAATAGTTTTGCCGCTGAAGTCAGCGAGGCCGTCACCTTGGCCGAGCAGTCCGTCAGGATCGCGTTCGTGCGACTGGCGAACGCCGAAATTGAACTGATGGAACCATTGAACCGGGAATCACCGGTTGGACGATTCCTCGATCGAAACCCTGAGGGCGCTCTGCACCACATCTGCCTCGCGACGGATGACGCATCAACCGCTCACGCCGCGTCCGTGGCCAAGGGGTTGAAGCCTTTGGACCGCCCGACGCCGGGTTACCACGGGCGTCCGTTGTTTTTCCTTCATCCCAAGGCGACCCTCGGAATGCTGGTCGAGATCGAGGAAGCCAGGCGGAAATCCGATGATACGCGATACGAAGGCCGGAGGGAGCGATGAACGAGATCAGAGAGGATGGTTACCAGGAAATCCTGTACGAGGTGAAAGACCAGGTCGCATGGGTCACGATCAATCGACCTGAAGTGCGGAACGCGTTTCGGGAACAGACTCTGGACGAACTCATCCACGCGCTTCGTTCGACCAGGGACGACCCGTCGATAACGTGCGCGGTCGTGACCGGTTCCGGCGACAAGGCGTTCTCGGCAGGTGGTGACTTCTACGCGATGATGCGGCTGAATTGGGTCAATGCGGCGCATTGGAACGAGCGAATGCTCGGACTCGCGATGACAATTCGTGGGCTACCGATCCCCGTGATCGCAATGGTCAACGGGTGGTGCATGGGTGGTGGACACGAACTGGCCCTGTGGTGCGATCTCGTGATCGCGTCTGAAAATTCGGTCTTCGGCCAGACCGGTGCCCGAGTCGGCGCTTGTCCGACAGTCGGGGCGACCCAGTACCTGCCACGGCTCATCGGTGAACGACTCGCTCGCGAAATGATCTTCATGTGCCGAACCTTCAAGGCGGAGGAAGCGGTTCGCGTAGGGCTTATCAATCGCGTTGTCCCTCAGGAGGACCTGAGACGAGCGACTGAAGAATGGTGCGCGCAGTTCAGGTTTCTGAGTTCGCAGACCCTGAGGCAGACGAAGAAGTCCCTGAACCACGAGTCGGACGAACTCTACGCTTCCTGGCAACAAGGAATGGAGTTGCTCGCTCATGTCTGGGGCTCGGAGGAGGCCATGGAAGGGATGAACGCGTTTCTCGAACGACGGAAACCGGACTTTCAGAAGTTTCGTGAGCGCAATCGGGAGACCGTCCGGGACTATCTCGACGGGCTCGAGGCGGATGAAAACATGGCACCCCCGAAACAACCGCGGTCATGACACCGGCTCTCGACAGGACCGGACCCTTGTCGGGCGTCCGGGTCATCGATCTCAGCAGGATACTTGCCGGACCTTTCTGCACGATGAATCTCGGTGACATGGGCGCCGACGTCATCAAGATCGAACAACCCGGAAAGGGAGACGACACCCGTGGCTGGGGCCCTCCATTCGTGGGCGGTGAGGCCGCGTATTTCCTGGGCATCAACCGGAACAAACGGGGAATGACTCTGAATCTCAAGGATCCGCGCGGACTGGACGTGTTGAAGTCACTCCTCCGGTCGGCCGACGTCGTGATCGAGAACTTCAGGTCAGGTACGTTCGAGAACTGGGGGATCACGCGGGAGTGGCGCGAACGGGAAGCGCCGCGCCTCGTGCACTGCGAGATATCCGGATACGGCGGCGAGGGACCACGCAGCGGCATGCCCGGATACGATTTCCTGATGCAGGCGGAATGTGGATTGATGAGCATCACCGGTGTCCCGGACGGGGAACCGATGAAACTCGGAGTCGCGATCGTCGACGTGTGCACCGGAATGTACGCGTCGATGGGAATCCTTGCTGCACTCAACGACCGCAACAGATCGGGCCGCGGGCAAAGATTCGAGGTCTCACTGTATTCGACGGGACTATCGATGCTGGTGAACGTTGCTTCAAATTACCTTGCAAGCGGAAGACCATCGGGCCGCTACGGCAACGGTCATCCGAACATCGTTCCCTATCGCGCCTTCGAGTGCACGGACGGCAGTATTGCACTTGCGGTCGGAAACGACGCTCAGTTCTCTCGCCTCGCGGAATGCCTGGACCAACCGCAGTGGGCCGAAGACGACCGATTTGCCCGCAATGCGGATCGCGTTCGCAACCGGGAAGCGATTGATTTTCTCGTCGCCGAAGCGCTGGCCACCCGCAGTGTTGACGGCTGTCTTGAACAGCTGCGTGCGCTCAACATACCCTGCAGCCCGATCAACAGTGTGCATGAAGCGATCACCGACCCGCAGACGGCGGCATGCGACATGGTCACAGAACTCGTGCATCCGACCGCCGGTCAGATCCGAATGCTTGGAATTCCGTACAGCTTCTCCGACACACCGGCCTCGGTCGAGTTGCCGCCACCCCGACTCGGTTCGGACACCGAGGCGATCCTGAAGGAAACGCTCCACCTCGAACCGGAGACTATCGCGGAATACCGGCGTGATGGCGTGATCTGACCGTGCAGCGCTTCGATGCTTCGGATTTCTGACCTCGAATCCTATGGAGTCGCGCTGCGCCTCCGACGCTCGATGCCGATGTCCGGCGAAACCGTCTCGGTCTCTCGCAATTTGTTGGTACGCGTGTCCGATGGCGAGGGAAACGTCGGCTGGGGGGAATCAGCATCGGCCCGGCTCATGACGGGCGACACCCTCTCGGGAATGATTGCCGCGGTGGGAGCCGTCGCGCCTCGGTTTGCCGGAATAGAGATCACTTCTGCCGGTGACGTATGCGGCCTCGTCAAATCGACGATTCCGGGAAGCCCGGGAGCAAGATGCGCGGTCGAAATGGCCATCCTCGACCTAATCGGTCGACGTACCCGCACGCCCCTTTACGAAATTCTCGGAGGTCGCGTTCGCGACAGCGCAGAGGTCTTGGCACTTGTTTCATCCGAACAACAGGAGGCAGAGGTCGAACGCCTCCTGCAACGCGGTTTTCGTGCGTTCAAGGTCAAGGTCGGGATCGCCGGCGTGGTGTCCGACCTGGCAACGTGCCACGCGGTTCGGACTGTCGTCGGGCGGGAAGCCCGGGTTTCTGCAGATGCCAATGGAGGATTCAATCTCGCCGATGCAGTCGCATTCGCCGCCGGTGCAAGGGACGCTGGCCTGGACTTTGTCGAACAACCGTTGCCGGCAGCAGACCTTTCCGGAATGGCCGCCTGCGCGAGTTCGGCGAACATCCCGATAGGCGCGGATGAGGGCTTCCGCAGTGTCGAGGACATCCGCCTCCATAACGAGGCGCGGGCCGCGTCCGGAGGGAGCCTGAAACCCCTCAAGATGGGTATTGAGGGGGTCTTGGCCGCCGGAAAACTGATGAACTCGCTGAAAATGAAAGTGAACCTGGCGGGAAAAGTTGCCGAGTCCTCGATCGGGAGCGCGGCGGTCTCCCATCTTGCCGTGACCCTGCCCCAGTTGGATTGGGATGCCAGCGCGACGTGTCAGTATCTTTCGACCGACCTTGCCGATCAACCTGTGAAAATTGTCAACGGCACGCTCGCACCGTCAGATGCTCCCGGGCTCGGCATCCAGGTCGATCCGGACAGAGTACGCGCTCTTCTCGTTCGGTAGGACGGTACCCGACGAGAGGCAACCGCTCAATCCGGCAATACCCGAATGCCGGCAGATACCTGGGCGGAGGTGCGAGTCCGTCCTCGCGTCGAGGTGCCGGGGTGCGGAGTGATCCGGAATCCGGTGACCGGTTCGATGCGGGTTCGATCGGCGTCTGATTGTGTAAACCGAGGTGATTTGGAAAACTCGCATCAATTGTCGGTTCAACTCGATCCATGGCATGCCGCGTTTTATCCTTGGGTCCCTCACGTGGCTCGGCACGAATTCGTATGTCGCGACTCGCGTCGGCGACCCCGGGCAGGTCGAGATCCGGCACACCCTGTCCGCGAAAGACATGCTGACGAATCCATAGAAGTTCCAATGTGTCTTCCTACCCTTGAGCCCGCGTGCACTCAAATCACCGGCTGCCGCAAGATCAGGAATCTTCCCAATTTTTTTTTGGAGCCGTCCCGGTTGCCGATCCGACTTTGCCTTGTTCATCGCGTACGACATCGGACGTTGACGCGCTGGAGCAGAAAAAACGCGAAAAACGGTTCAAGGGCAACCATCGCGCGCTGCTCTTCGCCAGGATCGAAAACAACGCGAACAGTTTCGGGTCGATACTCCCTACCCTCACGCCCGGCTTTCCGTGCAATGTGTCCGCGTCCGCGGCGGATCTGTTGGCCGCGACTGCGCACAAAAGCTTGGTCGTTGGACCAAAATAGTCGGATTCGACCTTTCAGGACTGATCTATATCGTCCAATCGGTGCCGACCTTGACTAACGTCACGACCTACATCGCCGCCTTTGCGCTGATCGGGTATCGGGCCTTGCATAATGCCATTCAGCTTGCTACGCGAAATCCTGATGCCGTCGATCCTTCCCGTGTGCATCGTTGGTGCCGACTCGGCGATACAATCGATGTTGGACGTCCGGATGATGTTTGCGGATTGCGTGATCGGCAGGCCGTTCGCTTTTGTCAAGTTTCCGGACACGCCGCCGGTGCGGGGAGTTTTCTTCGTCCCGTTCACCGATGGCAACTTTCGGCGAGTGATTTTTGCTCGAGGGCGACACGCCAGGCTTCGTGCCGTCACAGTTGATCAAATCCTTCCTGGGGCCGGCGGTCCTGGCCGCCGTGTTCGAAGAGATGTCCCGCTTCAGTTCGAATGCCTCGTCAGTTACTCGATCTGCCGTTGGATGGACACGACCCGAACGGCAAAGGAGAGGAGTTGCACATGCAGGAACGTAAGGAGATCGGTCTGGCTATCGTCGGCTGCGGGACCATCGGTCGGATCCGGGCAGAACTGGCCCGTGCCTATCCCGGGGTCGGCTGGATCGGACTGTGCGATGTGAAGTCCGACATCGGCAATCGCCTCGCCGACGACGTTCGGGCAGATTTTTTCACGACCGACTACCGCGAATTGCTGCGGCGTCCGGAAGTGACCTCGACAATCATTGCGACGGATGAGAACTTCCACTTTGCCCCGGCGATGCTTTCCGCCGAGATGGGGCACTCACTCTTCATCGAAAAACCGTTGGCCACTGATGCCAGGCAGTCTGCGAAGATTCTGTCCGCGATTGAAACAGCCGGCCTGGATGCCGTGATTGGCTACACCCAACGCTTTCGCCGTCGGTTTTTGGCCGTCAAGGAACGTCTCGTCACCGGTCAGATCGGCGACGTCCACACGGTCGTCACCCGCGCGTTCATGAACCGGATGGTGCCCCTGGCCACCGTCCGACGCACACAGGAAAGGGCCACTTTGACGCCGATGGTTGTCTCGGGCACACATAGCCTCGACATGTCATTGTGGCTGATGGAAGGCAAGACTCCCGTCAGCGTTTATGCGCAATCCACCGACAATGTACTGGGCGAGTGGGGCACCAAGGATTCCACCCTTGGCATATTTACGATGGACGACGGCGCGATCTTCTCAATGAACATTTCCTGGGCTCTGCCCGAAGTCTGGCCCGGTGCGGTTTACGGTATCGAGATCGGAATCGTCGGTCATCAGGGCGTGATCGATATCGAGGACACGCACCGTGATCTCGTGATGGCAACCAATGTCGCACAAGGCGCAGGTTACGCACCTGACGGCTTCAAGGCAATGGACCGACACGTCGATTTCCTGACCAGCTATCCGCCGGGCGATCTGCATGGAGGGCAGCTATGGGGACCGATGCGCGAAGAAACAAACGCTTGGTATCAGCGCCTTCAGACCGGGCAAGACACGCCCCATGCCACGGCGGCGGACGGTCATCGCAACCTGCTGCTGACCATGGCGATGGACCTGTCGGCAAAGCGTGGCGAAGTCGTCCCGCTGCCGCCTGACCCGTCGGAACTGATGAACGAGCTAACGTGAGGATGCCGCGGCCCTCGAAATGAAATTCGGTGGCTAACGAGTGGACGGATCTGCACGCGCCCGTTGCGAAACAGGCGAGTCGTTTTTTCGCCGAGGGATTCCCCCTTGAATCGAAATGTGATTCACTCGCGGCATGGAAACGATCAAGAGCATCCGGAAAACCGGCCTGCGCCGCATCTGGAGCGTGGTGCTGATCAAGATCCTTGCTGATCGCAGGGTCCTGAATTCCACGCAGAACCGTGAGCAGCCGTTGGGGTTGAACGCAACCCGATACGCTGGTTCCATGTGCAGGCTTGAGAATGTTTGGAACGATCCCGGGCACACGCCCGTCAGGATTGGTTCTCTCGGGAAGCTAAGGGCTCGTCACGAGATAAGCGCTTCAATCGAAGGTTGAGGGAAAAGGAATTGTTTTGTGTCGCTGTCAAAGCTTTGCATCATTCACAAAATGCATCTATTAATTCGTGACAAATCCTAAGCTGGCAAAACTGACCAGCGCCCCGACAGTTTGATCCATACGGCGAACCACACCGGCCGGGTCATTCTGTTCAATTATGGCGTTTCATGTAACCGGATTCCCTGAACTCCAGGACCGTCAAGAGTTACCGCGGCGTGGGAACGTCGGTTTGTGTCAATTCGCTCTCCCTTCTCTCAATGAAGCCCCGATCAGCTGGCTGAGGCCTTCGTTGAGCGACACGGAACGGGCTTGGTTGAAAGTTGAAGAAATCAACCGTCAACATTGCCTCCCGAGGCCAATTCCACGTCGCCGGTTCTCAGGCTTGTCCGCACATTCCGGTTGCGTCAAGCAATGCTCCCGGGCTCAATTCGGGTTGTTCTTGACCCATGCTCCGTTTACGTCACGAACGTGATCAAGAAATCCGAAAACCCCGATCTTTTTTCCGTTAGGTCCCCCCCGGTCATGGAAACGTGCGCGTGGATTGCCAATCTGGGGTGGCCGGACGACAAACGGCTGCTCAATGTCTCGCAGGCCGCCCCTACCGACCCGCCGCCCGATCGTCTGCTCGGCGAACTTGCCAACGTGATCCTGACCGATCAGGAAGCACACTTTTACGGGCCGGTACTCGGAATGCCCGATCTTCGCGCGGAAATCGCCGGCCGTTGGTCAACAGAGTATCGTGCGGCGATCAAGCCGGGCCAAGTTGCGGTCACCTCTGGATGCAATCAAGCGTTTTGTGCAGCCGCGCTCTCCGTTTGCCGTGCCGGTGATGCCCTGCTCGTTCCCGTTCCATGGTATTTCAATCACGGTATGTGGCTGGGCATGACGGGCGTCGAGGCCCGCCCCCTGCCCTCGGGTGGCGGAATGGTGCCTGATCCGGACTGCGCACGGGCCCTGCTGGATCGAAGGGTCAAGGGAATCGTTCTGGTCACACCGAATAACCCGACCGGTGCCGAATACCCCCCGGACGTGGTTGACGCGTTCTTCGAGCTTGCGCAGTCGACCGGAGTTGCCCTGATTGTCGACGAGACGTACCGGGACTTCGACAGCAGGGAATCACCACCTCACGGAGTTTTCTCCAGGAACGGCTGGGACGAGACGTTCATCCACATCTATTCGTTTTCGAAAGCGTACCGGCTGACCGGACACCGTGTGGGCGCCCTGATTTCCTCGCCGTCGCGTATATCCCAGATCGAGAAGATCCTTGATACGGTGTCGATATGCCCGAACCAGTTGGCGCAACGAGGCGCACTTTACGGTTTGAGGAATCTCGCGGGCTGGAAGGCGGAGGAGCGCGACAAGATCCTCGCTCGACGCGCAGCCGTAACGGAAGGATTCCAGGAGCTTGATGGATGGAACCTGAAGGGATGCGGCGCCTATTTCGCCTATGTCGAACACCCCTACGATGCATCGTCGCAGGAAGTTTCGAAGCGGTTGTTACGGGAACAAGCGATTCTGACGATACCAGGATCGATGTTCGTTCCCGAGTCTTCTGGATCGGAACATGATGGTGATCGCCATATTCGGATCGCGTTCGCAAACATCGGTCAATCCGAAATCAGCGACTTGTTTCATCGCCTGCGTCGTTCATGAGAGGCTTTGCCCCTTGGCCCCATGACCCCATCACACATAGGTTGATGCCAGAGCTTGTCAGGGCATCAGCCAATACGTAAAACGCTGCGCATTCACGTGATCTGGATTTCGATGGGCTCCGGCCAAGCGATCAAGACAGGAGGTTTGACTTCAAATGATGCGTTCCATGCGTGCGAAAGGCAACAGAACGCTGGCCCTGATTCTCGTCGGTCTTCTGATCGTCGGGCTCGCGGGATTCGGTGTGGGGGGACTGGGAGGCGGCAGGATCAATACCGTCGCGTCGGTTGGAGATGCACCTGTCACCGTCAGTGCCTATGTGCGGGTGCTCAACCAGAGACTTCAACAGTTGGGACGCGCCCTGTCGACATCGGAGGCCGAAGAAATCGGGATCTTCCGGGACGTGTTGCGTTTCTCGCTTGATATCGCGGCAATCAAAAACGAGGCGATTCAGTCCGGGATCAGTGTCGGAGACGAATTCGTCCGCGACAGCCTCATGGAAATTTCCGGATTTCAGGGGATTGACGGGAACTTTGACCAGGCAGCCTACGAATTCTCGATCGAACGAGCCGGAATGACAACAGCTGAATTCGAGGAAGAGCTTCGCGATGAACTTCGCCGAGCGATAGTTCGTGATGCGGTCGCGCTTGGGGTCCATTCTTCCGGCGCCCTGGCGGAAGCGATACTGCGGCATGAGCTCGAGCAACGGGACTTCGAGTGGGCAAGACTTTCGGAATCCGACCTGGACGGCCCGATCGAATCTCCGACCGAAAGCCAAATCGCGGCACATTACGATTCCCACGCGGATGGCTACATGAGTCCCTTGACCCGTTCCTTGACCTATTCCTGGCTCCGGCCGGAGATGTTGTTTGACGAGGTAGATGTCAGCGATGCTGAACTTCAAGAGGCATACGACGCGCAACCGGAAAGGTTCGACGTCCCCGAAATGCGTGCGGTTGAACGCGTTGCATTCGAAACCGAGCAACTCGCGTCGGAGGCCCGCAACAGGTTGGATTCAGGTGCCGCCAGCTTCGACGACATCATTTCGGAACGCGGAATTGAACCCGGTGACGCCTATCTCGGGATGGTCGCCAGGAACGACATATCGCCTGATGCTGCAGAAGCCGTATTCGCTCTTGATCAACCCGGGATTGCAGGACCGGTGGAATCGGTATTCGGGCCAGCGCTGTTTCGGATTGGCTCAATCCAGGATGCGGTCACGATTCCTTTCGACGATGTCCGCGACCAGATTCGCGCGGAAATCGCGGGGGAACAAGCAAAGTCGCTGGTGAGCGAGCGTGTCTCCGAAATCGACGACCTGCTTGCCTCCGGTGCAACGATCGAAGAGATCACCGCCGAAACGGAACTTGAAGGGGGGACCCTCGATCTATCGGAGAATCCTGAATCACATCATGGAATCGCTGCGCACGAGGAGTTTCGGGATGCAGCCTGGTCGGTTGAGCCCGGAGATTTCCCGGAAATACTCGACCTGTCCGACGGCAGTATTTTCATGGTGCGGTTGGATTCGGTTGAGGAGCCTGCTCCCTTGTTGCTTTCCGAAGTGCGCGGCGATGTTGTCAATGACTGGAAAAGCCAGGTGATCATCGATCGTCTCTCTGCAACCGCCGACAGGGTCGCGTCGAGTCTGGCCAGCGGTGGATCCCTTGAGGAATACGGTCTCAGCGCACAGGCGGAAACGGGCGTGGTGCGTACCGCCACAGTCGGCGACGCACCGAGACAACTGACGACCGAGGTCTTTTCCCTTGAGATCGGAGAGATCGCCAAAGTTGAAGGTAATGACGAAATATATATTGCCCGGCTTTCAGGGATTCGTGCCCCGGAATCCGGGATTGAGGCGGCAATTGCGAGATCCCGCGAACGAAACGATCAGATCCGTGGGTCTGACATGTTCCAACTGTTTACGACCGCCGTCGAGAATTCAGCCGGGGTTTCCATTAATCAGGCAGCCATCAACCAGATAAACACCCAACTGGTGATCGGCGGCGACGGTTGACACGGTGAATCTGCAACCGGATTTTGCCACGTTTCGGACAGGGTATTCCCGAGGTAAGAGTCAGGTTGTCTATAGCTGTCTTCCTTCAGACCTCGAGACACCTGTCTCCCTGTTTCTGAAACTGACAAATGGAAAACCGGACAGTTTCCTGCTGGAATCCGTCACTGGTGGTGAGATCAGGGGGCGGTATTCAGTCATCGGGTACAATCCTGATCTGACTTGGGAATGTCACGAAACTTCATCCTGGACCTACGTACCGGGCGGTGAACGGTCTGCGGCAACAATCAACCCGGGCAGTGATCCGCTCGAGTCACTGCGGTCCCTGATTGAAGAATCCGGGATTTCGCTTCCGGGCAACTTGCCACCGATGGCGGCCGGGCTGTTCGGTTACCTGGGCTACGACATGATCCGGTTGGCCGAACATCTCCCGGACGTCAACCCCGACCAACTCGGCCTGCCCGACGCGATGATGATCCGGCCAAGCGTCGTCGTTGTCGTTGATGGCGTGCGAAACGAAATCACTATTGTGAGCCCGGCGTGGGCAAACGAGGACGTCACCGCCGAAAAGGCATTCGATGAAGCGTCTTCCCGGATCAAGGCCGTGATCGAAGCGATCGGTGACCCGCTTCCGCAATCCCTTCCCAGTGCGAGGCACCCGGGCGATGAACCCGTTCCACAATCCAACATGAGCCGCCGTGCCTATCGCCGGATCGTTGACCGTGCGAAGGCCTATATCCGTGCCGGCGACATTTTCCAGGTCGTCCTGAGTCACCGCTGGGCAATGAAATTCACGCATCCTCCTCTGGCATTTTACCGGGCGCTGCGCCGCACGAACCCGTCGCCGTACATGTTCTACTTCAATTTCGGGGATTTTCAGGTCTGTGGGGCAAGTCCCGAAACACTTGTGAGCGTTCGGGACGGAGTCGTGACGGTTCGCCCGATCGCGGGTACGAGGAAACGTGGCAAGACGACGCAAGAAGACTCCGAGTTGGAAGCCGAACTGCTCGGGGACCCAAAGGAGATGGCCGAGCATCTGATGCTTCTGGATCTCGGCAGGAACGATGTTGGCCGCGTCGCGAAAATCGGCACGGTCAAGCCAACCGAGACCTTTTCGGTCGAGCGGTATAGCCATGTCATGCATATTGTCTCGAACGTGATTGGCGAACTCGATGGTGATCGGGACGCTTTGTCGGCCCTCTTGGCGGGAATGCCTGCGGGAACAGTGGCAGGCGCTCCGAAAGTTCGAGCCATGGAGATCATTGATGAACTCGAAACCGAGAAAAGAGGAGTCTATGCGGGTGGCATCGGTTATTTTTCGTCTGGAGGTGACATGGACCTCTGCATTGCACTTCGGACTGCCGTACTGAAGGATCAGACTCTTTACGTTCAGGCTGGAGGTGGCATCGTACATGACAGCGACCCGGACAGCGAGTACCAGGAAACCGTCGACAAGTCCGATGCGCTTGTCCAGGCGGCACGGGACTCCGGGGTCTTCACCGACTTCAGAAACAGGGGTTAAATCGTGTTCTTTGGATCGGCGGCCACGGCAGTCGATCCGTCACGCCGTGCTCTCTTAGCCAAGACAACATGATTCGGATCAACAATGCCCTGAGCCAGCACGCGGCTGTTCAAACGGCCAGGCGTCGCAACGGAAATTCGGCTCCGGTAACCAAGGTGTCGCGCGACGGACAGGTGACAGGACCAAACTCAATGCGCGCCTGAAGCACCGAAGAAGGATGTCTCGGGTTCGTGACCGGATACATGATCTCTCGAACAACCCCTGTTCGAATTCCGGCGAGGCAACCGTCCGGTTCGCGGGTGCGCATGGTCGCCTGCTGTCGTGAGCCCGGAATGGGCGTTCGTTCATCAGGTTACGCTTCGTGAAGTCCTGCACGTCCGGATAGTCGCAGCACCTCGGTTTCGTGCACGGACTCGACGGGGTTGAAAACGGAAACAAGAACAGCCAGAAGAAATGCGAGAGCCGACCCGATCAGGAAACCCGCAACCAGTCTGACCGCCGGCGAAACCCCTTCTTTCGTATTCTGTCTCATGACTGATTCCTGTCCGGATTGACCGCTATCGTCCATTGAATCATTTCTATAGTCTTGCCAGATAGGGTTCACGCCCAAAAACCTGACATGAAATGGCTTCCCGAATGCTGCTGCTGATCGACAACTACGACAGTTTCACGTTTAACCTGGTTCATTTCCTCGGAGAACTCGGCGCGCCGGTTACGGTATGGCGAAACGACAAGATCAGCGTTCCCGAAGCCTTGGCAATGGAGCCGGAAGCAATCATGCTTTCTCCCGGTCCATGTGACCCGGATCGGGCCGGTATCTGCCTCGAATTGACGCGTGCCGCGGTTTCGGCCCGAATTCCCGTAGGTGGTGTCTGTCTCGGCCACCAGGTTATCGGCCAGGTGTTTGGCGGAAAGATCGTCCAATGTGATGAAATCGTACATGGCAAGCCGGGGATGATGCACCACAATGGAGAGTCATGGTTTGAAGGCCTTCCCTCGCCTTTCAGTGCGACACGCTACCACTCGCTTGTCGTCGAACGCTCCAGTCTGCCGGATGAACTCAAGGTTACCGCCTGGCTCGAGAACGGAACGATTATGGGTATCGAGCATGCGAGATATCCGGTTCACGGAATTCAGTTTCATCCGGAGAGCATTGCGACGGAAAACGGACATTCCATGCTGTCGAATTTCCTGCGGATGGTCGATGACTGGCACGCAGGCACGCATGATGATGGAGGGCGGGCATGAGCGATGCGCTGAAACCCTTGATTTCGAAGGCGATAGAAGGCCCTTTGTCCCGCGCGGAAGCCCGCGAGGCATTTTCGATCATCATGGACGGGCACGCGACGCAAGCCCAGATGGGCGGTTTGCTGATCGCTCTGCGCGCACGAGGTGAAACCGTCGATGAGTACGCTTCTGCCGCACAGGTAATGCGCGAACGGTGCAGAAAGGTACGGGCGCCGAAAGATGCAATTGATGTCGTGGGAACCGGTGGGGATGGCAAGTCTACGTTGAATATCTCGACCGCCACGGCAATCGTCGTTGCTGGCGCCGGAGTTCCCGTGGCGAAACATGGTAACCGCAATCTCTCGTCGAGGTCCGGAACCGCCGACGCTCTTTCAGTGCTGGGTGTCAATGTCATGGCCGGTCCGAAAGTCGTTGAAACCGCGATTGCAAAGGCGGGAATAGGATTCATGATGGCGCCCGTGCATCATCCGGCCGTTCGCCATGTGATGCCTGTTCGTCAGGAACTCGGGACCCGAACCGTTTTCAACATCCTTGGACCGTTGACCAATCCCGCCAGCGTCAAGCGGCAATTGACGGGCAGTTTCTCACGAGAGTTGATCAGGCCGATGGCTGAAACCCTTGCAGCATTGGGATGTGAATCGGCCTGGGTTGTTCACGGAGACGACGGTGCGGACGAAGTTTCGATCTCGGGACCAACGTCGGTCGCCAGCCTTGAAAACGGCGCGGTCCGGGAATTTTCGATTGTACCCGGCGACGCCGGCCTCCCCGAGCATCCGTTCGAGTCGATCATCGGAGGCTCGCCGGAATACAATGCAGAAAAGATTGCAGAACTGCTCAGGGGCGAAACCGGGCCCTACAGGGATTCCGTTGTGCTCAATGCATCGGCAGCCTTGGTCATTTCGGGCAAGGCCGGTGCCCTTTCGGATGGAGCCGAGTTGGCAAGGAAGAGCATAGATTCAGGTGCAGCGCGATCGCGCCTCGATGCCCTCGTCGCCGCAACGGCAGCCTGAAATCCATGACGTCCATTCTCGAAAAGATCAAGAGCTACAAGATCGAGGAAATTTCGGCTTCGAAACGCAGCCGGCCGTTACGCGAACTCGAAGACCTGGTTTCCGTTGCAGAACGGCCCCGAGGATTCGCGAAGAGGCTCGAGACGGTTTCCAGGACCGGGTTCGCGGTGATCGGTGAAATCAAGCGGGCGAGTCCGTCACGCGGTGTCATTCGCTTGGAGTTCGATCCTCACGAACTTGCCGCAGCCTACCAGGCGGGCGGATCGGCTTGCCTCAGTGTTCTTACCGACAAGCCGTCATTCAAGGGCTCGCCGGAAGATCTGACTGAGGCAAGAAACGCCTGTTCCTTGCCGGTTCTCAGGAAAGACTTCATGTACGACAGCTACCAGGTTGTGGAAGCGCGAGCCTGGGGAGCGGACTGCATACTCATCATCATGGCGTCAGTCAGTGATGTTCAAGCGCGCGAGTTGTCGTCGACCGCCGAGGATTTCGGAATGGACGCCTTATTTGAGATTCACAATGAAGCGGAACTGGACCGAGCCCTGAACCTCGACGCGAAACTTGTCGGCATCAACAACCGTGACTTGCGAACCTTTGACGTTTCGATCGAGTCGACCCTGAGACTTGTTCCACGAATTCCGAACGACAGGATCGTGGTTTCGGAGAGCGGTCTGAAATCCCATGGTGATTTGACTCTTCTCGCCAGTCACGGTGTGCGCTGTTTCCTCATCGGAGAAAGCGTTATGCGACGATCCGACGTTTCGGCAGCGGTTCATGAATTGTTGACCGGAAACGGTTCGCTCAACCTTGAAAGGAACGAGTGACAAAATGCCAGGTCTCACTCACTTTGATGAAACCGGATCGGCCCGCATGGTCGACGTGTCGAACAAACGGGCCACTGAACGAATCGCCGTTGCGCGGGGCGCCGTGTCGATGAAACCGGAAACCCTTTCGATGGTCGTCGAGGGCAGGTCCCGGAAGGGCGATGTTCTTTCGGTTGCACGCCTGGCCGGGATCATGGGAGCCAAGAAAACCTCTGATCTGATACCCCTTTGCCATCCCTTACCCTTGAATTCCGTACAGGTCGACCTGACCGCGAACACGGTCCTGTCATGCGTTGACATCGAAGCATGCGTGCGAATGAACGGCCGCACCGGGGTCGAGATGGAAGCACTTGTTGCCGTAAGCACGGCAGCGCTGACGGTCTATGATATGATCAAATCTGTCGACAGAGGTGTCAGGATTACGAATGTTCACCTTGCCCTGAAGGATGGTGGAAAGTCGGGAAGGTATGAAGTGCATTCATGATCGGCTTTGAGGAGGCGCTCCAACGGACACTCGAGCTCGCTGATCCACTCGGCAGCGAGCCCGTATCGCTGCCTGACGCGATTGGGCGTGTTCTTGCATGCACGGTAACGGCGTGCCGTGACCAGCCACCGTACAAATCGTCCGCGATGGACGGATATGCCGTTCGATCCCATGATGTCCGGCCGGGCTCCCGTTTCCGGGTCGTTGGAACATCTGCAGCCGGGGCCAGGTTCCTCGGTCAGGTCAACGCCGGAGAAGCCGTCCGGGTCTTTACCGGCGCACCGGTTCCCGATTGTACCGACAGGGTCGTCATACAGGAAGACGTCACACGGACCGACGACATAATTTCGGTCAATTCAGGTGTTAGTGATGCACTTTTCGTCAGGTCGGCGGGAAGTGACTATGCGATCGGAAACACCGTTTCTGCACCCAGACTCCTGTGTCCTTCTTCGATTGCGTTGCTTGCCTCGATGAATGCGCGGCAAGTCAACGTCACGCGTCGCCCCCGGGTCGCTGTCCTGGCGACCGGGGACGAACTCGTTGCGCTCGGGGAAGACCCCAACGAAGATCAGATCGTTTCTTCGAACAACTACGGCATCAAGGCGATCATCGAGTCCGAAGGCGGGTGCGCGTGGCTGCTTCCGATCGCCGCGGACTCAAAGCACAGCATACGGTTCAATCTTGACCTGGCACGCGAGGCGGACGTGATCGTCACGCTTGGCGGAGCGTCTGTCGGCGACCATGACCTCGTTCGTGGCGTTGCCGTCGAGGCAGGATTGGATCTCGCATTCCACAAGGTCGCCTTGCGTCCGGGCAAACCATTGATGGTCGGGAAAATTGATGGACGTCTGTTCGTGGGAATTCCCGGGAATCCGGTCTCGTCGATCGTATGCGGGCACGTGTTCCTGCGGCCCGTCATTCGGGCGATGCTGGGGCTTGAACGATCCCCGTTGCCGTTGGAACCAGCGATACTTGGGGCGGACGTTCCTGCGAACGGTCCAAGGCAACACCTGATGTGCGCACAGGCTTACATTCAGGACGAATGCCAGATGATAAGCGCGTTCGGGCGACAGGACAGTTCCCTGCTTTCGGTCCTGGCAGAATCCAACGCACTCCTCGTTCGCCCGCCACATGACCCGCGCCGGACCGCCGGGGATGCTGTGAACTGGATTCGAATGTAGTCGTGCGAACTGCCTCTGCCAGACTGCATGTGCCCCGGAGCAGCGCAGGAGCGACGCTTGAGGACGCACTACGCGATGTCCGAAAGTGTGGGCGCAATCATACAGTAATTTGTAGTTAAAAACGCTTCCCACCCAACTGCGTGTTGGCGGACAGGGATGCCAGCGTCCGGACACTCCTTCCGGAAACCTGAATGAACTTGACACAAACCGCGAACATAACTAGAACGAGGCATGTAAATTGCACCTGACAACCAGGAGGTCACGATGTTGACACCGAAGCAACGGGACATGCTGAAGTTAATTCACAAACGTGTTCAAACAGATGGCGTCGTTCCATCATATGAGGAAATGCGCAAGGAACTGAATCTGACATCGAAGTCCGGGGTTCATCGCCTGGTCAAAGCTCTTGAAGAACGTGGATTCATCAAGCACCTCGCCAACAAGGCGCGCGCGATCGAAATTACTAACCTGCCGGAGGCACTTGACCAGAAACGATTTCGGCCTTCCGTCATTGGCGGCGGCACGTCCCGGGCTGACCTCGGGCCGGCTCATCACGCCCTCGAAGTTCCGGTCATGGGTCAAATCGCGGCGGGCACTCCGGTCGAGGCAATTCAACACGTTTCCCACCACGTTTCGGTTCCCGGTTCCATGGTGGACAATTCGGCAAAACATTACGCCTTGGACGTCAAGGGCGATTCGATGATCAATGCGGGGATTAACGACGGTGACGTTGTAATCATTCGCCATCAACACGATGCCGACAGCGGCGATATTGTCGTGGCACTTGTCGAAGATCAGGAGGCGACCTTGAAGCGCCTCAGAAAACATGGAGACGTCATCAAGCTGGAGGCCGAAAACACGGACTATGTCACCCAGGTCTACAGGAGCGACCAGGTCAGGATTCAGGGGCGCCTTGTCGGATTGATGAGAACCTATTGAACGGCTTGCCAATGTAACCGTCGTATTGCACAAGCCGCCGATGGGCCTCCGGGCTTGAATCAGGAACGGCTTGGGGGGTGGTTCCGTCACCTGAACAAACAATCTGATCGCTAAATGTCTATGAACCGGTTCGCGGTGGTTGTCAGGATTCGGACCATGCGGGTGACTGGCCAGTTAACGATTTCCGATGTTTAAGCGGATTCCGGTTCGCCAAGGAGATTTCTTATGGGACAGGAGCAGGTTGTCACACGGTTTGCGCCGTCACCTACCGGGTTTCTCCATATCGGAGGCGTCAGGACGGCGTTGTTCAGTTGGATGTTTTCGAGACGGCACGGCGGCAAGTTCCGGCTCAGGATCGAGGACACCGATCGTGCACGATCGACACAGGACGCGATCGACGTCATTATTGACGGTCTCAGCTGGCTGGGGCTGGACCACGATGGCGACGTCGTCTTTCAGTCACGACGCGGCGACCGCCACCGGGAGGTGGCGGAACGGATGCTGTCAGGTGGCCTTGCATACCGGTGCTACGCGACCGAGGAAGAAATCGCGATTGAACGCGAACGGGCGCGAAAGGAAAATCGGGCGGTCCTCTATCAAAGTCCCTGGCGTGACAGCGACTCCCGAATCACTCCTGACCGGCCCTTTACCGTTCGCCTGAAGACACCCCAAAGCGGCACGGTCCGAATTCACGATTCCGTCGCCGGCGACGTAGGTTGGAAGGCCGAAACGATCGACGACTTGGTCCTGATGCGTTCCGACGGTTTGCCAACCTACATGCTGGCGGTGGTCGTCGATGACCACGACATGGGGATCAGTCACGTTATCCGAGGCAGTGACCACCTCGGAAATGCTGGTCGTCAGGCCCTGATTTACAAAGCGTGTGGCTGGGACCTGCCGGTCTTTGCACATGTTCCTCTGATTCATGGCCCGGATGGCAAGAAACTGTCAAAGCGCCACGGCGCCGTGGGTGTCGCAGAATTCAGGGAGTCGGGGTTTACTCCGGAAGCCATGCGGAACTACCTGGCACGGCTGGGCTGGTCGCACGGCAATGACGAGCTCTTTTCAACTGAAGATGCGGTGTCGTGGTTCGATCTTGAATCGGTCGGCAGTTCGCCTTCGAGGTTCGATTTAAGGAAACTGGACAATGTCTCGGCATATCATTTGCGTACTTCCGATGATGACGTGCTCACCGAGCAATTGTCGGAATGGTTGAAGGCGACCGGCCGTCAACCCCTGCTCGACAGCGAACGCGACACCGTGCGTCGCGCAATGCCGGTTCTCAAGCAAAATGCGAGACGCCTTCCAGACATTCTTGACCGTGCGACTTGCCTGCTTTCGCGCCCGAGGGCTCCGGGACTTGTTGACTTGTCTGAGCAACTGAACCTCGACCTTGAACAGACCGAAAAGCTCATTGACCTTGTTCTTGACGAGGTTGTCGAAAAGACAACTGTCGGCACTGCCCCTGACGAAGCAATTCGCATTGTTGCCGACAAGGCAAACGTCAAGCCAGCGAATGTTTTCAAGCTCATTCGTGCCGTTCTTGCGGGATCCGGTGCGCGAAATGCACCATCAGTTTCCGACTTGATTCAACTCCTCGGCAACAGAGAGTGTTCCGCGCGCTTCGAACTGATATCGGGTCGAACGCGCGCGGTGGACGGATAGGCGGGCAAGTTTGAAGTCACCAGGTGCTGCATCGTTGCGCGGGCGGTTCACACCCGGTGCCTCGCTTCGGAACATGCCCAACAAAGTGTGTTGAAACGGAAAGGACTGATGGAGTGAGGCCGAGAACGGCTGCGATTTCGACGGCGGCATCCGAATGTGCCATCGGGGCATTCGAAGCAGGCCGTCACGCGTGTTTCTTCGCGAGCATCCGCAACTTGGTCACGACCGCAACACAAGATTCGGAAACGGAACAGATTCATCAGAGAACTCGCTGTGCGGGACTCACTCCAGCCGGTGACAGGTCTGTCAGAGCAAGTCGGATTGTGGTAATTGAAAAATGTTACCGCTTGTCTCTCTTTACACAGCTAGCATCCGGTCGATTCATCTTGAATCGCAGGGAAAAAAATATTTCTTTAGCCGCACCAAAGTTTGTACGAGGGCATTGATGACCAAAGTTGAGACCGAGTCTGCGACTCTTTCAATCAAGGGAAGATCTTTTGAACTCCCGGTTCTAACACCGACGTCAGGGCCTGACGTCGTTGATATCCGAAGTCTCTATCGTGATGCGCACGTTTTCACGTACGACCCGGGCTACACGTCGACGGCCTCGTGCGATTCATCCATCACGTTCATAGACGGAGAGAACGGGATACTTCTGTATCGTGGTTACCCGATCGAGCAACTTGCCCGGGCTTCGCATTACCTGGAGGTCTGCTATTTGCTGTTGTACGGCGACCTCCCCAACCGTGACCAGCTTGAAGACTTCGAGACCAGGGTAACCCGCCACACGATGGTGCACGAGCAGCTGCACAATCTCTATCGGGGTTTTCGAAGGGACGCGCATCCGATGGCGGTTGCTTGCGGGGTCGTTGGCGCCCTTTCCGCGTTTTATCACGATTCGACGGATGTCAATGATCCGCTGCAACGCGAGATCGCATCGATCAGGATGATCGCGAAAATCCCGACAATTGCCGCAATGGCCTACAAGTACTCGGTCGGACAGCCGTTCGTTTACCCTAGAAACGATCACGATTACGCGTCGAATTTCCTGCAGATGTGTTTTTCAGTGCCTGCCGAAGAGTATCGGGTCAACCCGATAGCGAGTCGGGCACTCGACAGGATTTTCATGCTTCATGCTGACCACGAGCAGAATGCATCGACCTCGACCGTACGTCTTGCGGGCTCGTCAGGAGCCAATCCGTTTGCTTGTATTGCGGCGGGTATCGCCTGTCTTTGGGGACCGGCTCATGGGGGCGCCAACCAGGCATGCCTGGAGATTCTCAAGGAAATCGGGTCCGTTGACAGGATTCCCGAGTACATCAGGCGTGCCCGTGACAGGTCAGATCCATTCCGGCTGATGGGATTCGGACACCGCGTGTACAAGAATTACGATCCCCGGGCACAGGTCATCAAGGAATCGGCCGACGAAGTGATGGACTACCTCGGTACGACGGACAAGCCGATACTGAAAGTCGCAAAGGAGTTGGAGCGAATCGCGCTTCAGGATGACTACTTTATCGAGAAAAAACTGTACCCGAACGTCGACTTCTACTCGGGTATAATCCTGGAGGCCCTCGGATTCCCGACCTCGATGTTCACGCCGATATTTGCCTTGAGCCGAACCGTCGGCTGGATCGCGCAGTGGAAAGAAATGCTGGCGGACCCGGTGCAGAAGATCGGCCGGCCCAGGCAACGATACACCGGAAAATCCAACAGGCAATACGTTCGGATTTCCGACCGGCAATGACGGAGCTTGGCGCCCCGGGCTCATCACGGCACGGAAGATTCGGACACTCCGGACATGCGCAGTTGATCTAACGGCCTTCGAACTTCGGAGGCCGTTTCTCAAGAAAAGCCATTACGCCTTCCCGGAAGTCACGGGTGCGGCTCGCCCGACCCTGCAAGCGGCATTCGATATCCAGTTGCTGGTTGAGCGACCTCTCGAAACTCTGGCCGATCGCTTGCTTGGCGAGCCTGTACGCTTCTGTCGGACCTGTAGCCAGCTGTCGGGTAATCGCCGCCAGGGTTTCATCAAATTCCTCGTCGGGTACGCAACGCCATATCATGCCCCAGTCAGCCGCTTCAGAAGCGGAAATACGTTCGGATAAAAGAACTGCCCCGAGCGCCCTGGATACACCGATCTTGCGGGGTAGCCAGTAAGTCCCCCCGGCGTCGGGGATCAATCCGATCCTCGTGAAAGCCTGCAGGAAATACGCGCTTTCCTTTGCCAGCGCGATGTCCGTGCACAACGCCAGGTTGGCCCCGGCGCCCGCCGCGGCGCCGTTCACCGCGGCAATCGTGGGAATCGTGCAATCGGCGATGGAACTGACGAGAGGGAGATATTCTTCCCTGAGCGTGGTTTCGATATCGATACTGGCGACGTCTTCCGAGTTTCCTAGATCCTGCCCTGAACAGAATGCCGTGCCATGGCCGGTCAGAACAACGACCCGTGCGTCATCCTGAGCGAACTCGAATGCATGAATCAATTCTGCGCGCATTTGAGCATTCAAAGCGTTCATTTCGTCAGGCCTGCACATCGTGATCGTTGCGACATCCCCGGAAACGGAAAATTGCAGAGTCTCGTAATCCATTGGAGATTTCCTGTTCCTTTCGGTGCGTTCATACTATCAGGAATCACAGGTCGCATCCGACCAAATACCTTGTGAATGGCAAACACTGCATTCGCTTCGGCCGTAACCTGACCTGACATGCCTGCACCAGGGTTGAACAAGGGAAACAGGTCGCGACTCCACGGATAGCAGCGACTCGTCCGTGACCGGAAGTCGAATCCCGTCGCCCACACGTCGACGATCGATAGTCACGGGGCTCCTGATTGACGGACGTACCTGCCGCCTATTCCCTGGTCAGATGTTGCAGACGATCCAATTCCTGATCAGACAAAGACTGAAGCGGTTTCCCCGGCCGGTTCCTGCGTACGATCATCGCGGCCAGTAAACCGCCTACGATGAGAGCCGCCGGGCCGGTAAACCAAAGCACAAGGTTCGATCCACCCTTGCTCGGTTCCAGCAGGACGAATTCGCCGAAGCGGTTGACAACATACTCAAGCACCTGGTCGTCGGAATCCCCTGCGGTCAACCGTTCTCTCACAAGTATCCTGAGGTCAGCGGCAAGATCGGCATTCGAGCTGTCAATATTTTCGTTTCTGCAAACAAGGCACCGGAGTTGGAGGGAGATGTTGCGGGCGCGTGTCTCGAGTTCAACGTCGTCCAAAATCTCTTCGGGTTCAACCGGAATTGCCGGGCTCGCGAGTAACCCGATCAACAGGATCGCAAGAACCGGTCGTATCGCCCAATTCCCAACCATGCCCGCACATTCTGTTCCAGGGCCAGTCAAAACACCCGTCCCGACGACGCCTGTCTCTCTCTTTGAACTTGAATCATAATTCGATTTCGCGTTTTTTTCTTTCTGTTTCAATGGGATGCCTCCCGATCCACCCGCCGCATCATGCACCGGAAAGCCGCCAGCTGACACGGCGAACAAACGGATCGATCGTCTCGTGACAGTCCCCGGGTGCCGGTCTGCAAGCCATCAGGTCGTTGCAATCTCCTGCGAATTCTTGCTGCTGCTGCGACGGCCAATCCCGACGCGAAGCCTACGGTCGGAAAGACTCAACAGCCCCCCCAACGCCATCATTGCTGCACCCGCCCAGATCCAGACGGCAAAAGGTTTGACATACGTTCGCACGACCCAGGACGCTCCGTCTCGCGGGTCCCCGAGGACCATATAGAGATCGCGGGAAAACCCGACATCGATCGCGGCTTCGGTGGTCTGTGATCCTGACACAAGATACGTTCGTTTTTCCGGTGTCAATGATGTCACGGGTGACCCGGATCGTGATACGTCAAACACTCCGGAAACCGACACGTAGTTTGGCCCGACCTCCTGTCGGACGTCCCTGAAATAGAACTCGTAACTTGCAACACCGAAAGTGTCACCGGGCTTGGCCAGCCGGATATCGACGGATTCCCAGGCTGTAATTGCGGAAATTCCGAACAGGGTTACTCCGAGGCCAGCATGCGCGAGTGACTTTCCCCAGACACGTCGAGGGTGCCGGTTCAGACGCAAGGACAAAAGCACCCGTGCGGGATTTCGAATGCGTACTCCGATCAGGAGCTCTCGTGCTGAACTCATTATCAGCCACGCGGCAAGGGTCACCCCGACAGGGGCCAGCATCCGGCCGCCGGATTGAACAACCCAAACCAGTGTTCCGAGGGAAAGCGACAGTGCGAGTACACCCCTTAGTCTCTTCATCGATTGCCGGAGATTACCCCGTTTCCAGGGCATTGACGCACCGAGGGGAAGTACGGCGGCCAAGACGACCATGAATGGCGTGAAGGCCTGATCGAAAAACGGTGGACCGACCGAAAGTTTACGCTCCCATACGAGTTCGGCGACAAGTGGCCAAATCGTTCCGACAAAGACAACGAATGCAGCAGCACAGAGCAGAAGGTTGTTCAAAATGAGGCTGGACTCACGGCTGAACGTGAAAAAACCGGTAGAGCCTCCGGTGACACCGGACCTCAATGCAAACAGCGTAAGCCCCCCGCAAGTCGCAACGCTCAGGATGGCGAGGATGAAAATCCCTCGGTCGGGATCGTCGGCAAAGGCGTGAACCGAAGTCAGCACACCTGAGCGAACGATAAATGTCCCGATCAAAGTCAAGGAAAACGCGAGAATTGCCAGCAAGATCGTCCAGTTCATCAGCAGGTTGCGTCTCTCCGTCACGATGGCGGAATGGAGCAATGCTGTCGCCGCAAGCCACGGCATAAAGCTCGCGTTTTCGACCGGATCCCAAAACCACCAGCCTCCCCACCCGAGTTCGTAGTAGGCCCACCACGATCCGAGGGCGATTCCGATCGTCAGCCAGATCCACGCAAACAGGGTCCAGGGCCTGACCCAGCGTGCCCAGGCGGCATCGACCCGTCCTCCGATCAGAGCTGCAATCGCGAAGCTGTATGTCACCGACAGACCGACGTATCCGAGATAGAGAAACGGCGGATGAAACGCCAATCCCGGATCCTGCAACAGGGGATTGAGGTCGTTGCCATCGAGCGGCGGAGCGAAGAGACGTCCGAAAGGGTTTGATGTGAGTATCAGAAAGCCCAGGAATGCCGCTGTGATCAATGACTGAACTGCGAGAACCCGTGCTTTCAGATCCAGCGGCAAGCCATGGTCGAACATGGCAACGAGCGACCCGCAAAGAACGAGCGTTAACACCCAAAGCAGCAAGGATCCTTCGTGGTTCCCCCAAACGCCGGTGACCTTGTACAGAAGTGGTTTCAGTGAGTGGGAATGGTTGGCGACCAGCTTGACGGAGAAGTCGGATGACACGAATGCTGCCGTCAATCCGGCGAACGCAAACGCGATCAGCACGAGTTGGAGAATCATGCCTGAACTGGCAAACCGCATCCATCGGGTCCAGCCATTTCTGGCCCCGACGAGCGGTATGATGACGGTCGCACTGGCGACAAAGAATGCCGTCAAGGTGGCAAATTGCGATAGCTCCACGCTCATGATGTCCGTCGCACTATTTCCAACCGTTCCGATTCCGTCCCTTCCTGCCGGAACAACACAAGGACGTGGTGGTTTTACCCGGATTCGACTGGCTCAATTGGAAGGCCTGTACACCCCTTCTTCCTTGAGCAACTCGATCACCTCTCTCGGCATGTAATTCTCATCATGTTTCGCAAGGATTTCCGTCGCCACGAACGTGCCGGAATCCAGCGTTCCCAACGCGATCACACCTTGTCCTTCCCGGAAGAGATCGGGCAGGATTCCCGCGAATACGACGGGAATTCCATGTGAGCCGTCGGTGACCCGAAAACGAATGCCTGAATCGTGGACGGCAAGACTTCCCGTTTCGACCAAACCGCCTAACCTGAATGGAGCACCATCAGATATGTCCGGGCTTTCGACGATCTGGCTGGGGCTGCGAAAGAACTGGATTCCCTCTCTGGCAGCATAGCCGATCAGGACTGTCGCGAGCGCCAGAAGCGTAACCGCCGCCGCGATCACCTGGAGGCGGCGTTTCTTCTTGAGGCCACGCATCGATACATGTCTACGGGAACAGCGCCGGGGCCATCAGCCCTTCGGTCTCAGGCAGACCCAGCATGAGGTTGGCATTCTGGAGAGCTTGGCCCGACGCACCCTTTACCAGATTGTCGAGCGTGGAAAACACGATGGCGCGGTTGTCACGTCGTTCTGAAACAACGCCGATGTGGCAATAGTTTGCCCCCCGAACATGGTGGGTGTCTGGAACGTCACCGAATGGCAACACGACGATGAACGGTTCGTTGGCGTAACGGTCATCGAGAGCCGCATGAATGCGCCCGGGGTCTCCCTTTACGTGAACCGTTGCGAGGATTCCCCGGTTTTGAGGCAGGAGATGGGCAACGAACGTGGGGCTGACAGGTCTTCCGGCCACTCTGGTGAACTCCTGTTCAAACTCGGCGATATGCCGGTGAGAAGCCACGCTGTACGGGCGAAATCCTTCCGAGACTTCCGTGTGCATGATTGTAACGCTTGGCGATCTTCCGGCACCAGATACGCCTGTCGCCAGGTCGATGACGATCTCATCTGAGTCGATGACTCCTGTCTCCAGGAGCGGCAGCACCGCGAAGAGCCCGGTCGCAGCGTTACACCCGGTTCCCGCGACCAGGCGAGCCTCCCGAATCTCGTCGCGATTGAACTCCGTCAGACCGTAAACTGCTTCCCGAACCAGCGAAGGAGCACTGTGTTCGACGCCATACCATCGCGTGTATTCATTCACATCCTTCAGTCGAAAGTCGGCGGAAAGGTCGACAACTCTGGCCTTGTTGGCGACCCTCTTGACTGCATTCTGGCTGGTCTTGTGTGGCAATGCGCTAAACACGAGATCGACATCCGTCAGGTCGATCTCATCAAGCCGTGTCAGTTTTGGCAAATCAAGATGCCGCAAGTGAGGAAAAACGGAGCAGATCGTCATCCCGGCCTTCCTGTCAGCGGCAAGCGCAGACACGGTCATGTACGGATGTGTTGCGATCAGGCGGATGAGTTCGGCACCCGTGTAGCCGCTCGCACCGAAAATCGCGATTCTGTTTTGTTGCGGCACGATAGACTCCTGAGGCAAGCTCACGGGTCGAATTAAGGGAACTCTCG
The DNA here is from genome assembly GCA_965242975.1 of Paracoccaceae bacterium. Lineage (GTDB taxonomy): Bacteria > Pseudomonadota > Alphaproteobacteria > Rhodobacterales > Rhodobacteraceae > JAPPHA01. Next base: position 1,054,389 of record CBDETS010000007.1, read on the forward strand.
GGTCCACGCAATGTCGATAACCTGCCTATCTCCACGATGTGCCCGACGCATGCACCGAGGTCCCTACCGTCCCATCCGTCCGCAACGCCGTCGAAAACGGCCGGCGACAGGTGACGGATGGCGCCCACGCGCGCCATGTCGCGGCGAAGTTTGACATTGACCACCGTTACACAACTATTGACGGCAAACTGGCAGTGCCCGATTAGTTGCACGGCAAGGCATTGCCTCGAAGGCGCGTGAACCGGGTTGAGGGTTGCTCACTCGCCGACACTTGGGTTCCAGGCGATGATGTCGCGGCGAGATCATTCGGGGTTGCAGCCTCACGGGTTGGACGTTGCCGGCACCAGCGCCAGCGACGATTGTTGATCAGTCAAGAACGGAAGGTGGAAAATTGACAAACGACATCTTGCTCGAATCACGCGACGGTACGATCGCTCGACTGACGCTCAATCGACCTGAAAGTCGTAACAGCCTGTCTATTGCGATGCTCAAACAGCTCGAGGATGCAGTCTCCAGACTCGGTGACTCTCCAGATGTCCGGACTGTCGTTATTTCCGCCAACGGGCCGGGATTCTGTTCCGGGCATGACCTGAGAGAATTGACGCAGGCACGGCAGAACCCGGACAGGGGAATGGCGTTCTTCAAGGAAACAATGGGCCTCTGTTCCCGACTCATGATAGCGATCACGCGCAGTCCGAAGCCCGTGATCGCCGAAGTGCACGGAATTGCAACTGCTGCCGGATGTCAGTTGGTCGCCACATGTGACCTTGCCGTCGCGTCCAACGATGCTCGGTTCGCAACGCCCGGCGTAAATATCGGCTTGTTTTGTTCGACACCCATGGTTGCATTAACCCGAAACGTCGGGCGCAAGGCATCAATGAAGATGCTCCTGACCGGTGACATGGTCGACGCGGACGAAGCGCGCGTGATCGGACTGGTGAATGAGGTGGTTCCGAGACAGGACCTGCGCAGGTCAGTCGATGAATTGGCCCGGAAGATCGCATCCAAGGCACCCGCGATCCTCAGAGTAGGTAAGGAAGCGTTCTACCAACAGATCGATCTGGCCCTACCCGAGGCGTACACCTTCGCCTCCGAAGTCATGGTCATGAACATGCTGGAAGCGGACGCTGAAGAAGGAATTGAAGCGTTCCTGGAAAAGAGGTTACCGACGTGGAGCGTGGATCAAGGCAATCGATGAGTTAACCGATACATCACGAGTCCTGGCTATCCTGACACAGGCTCAGCGGCCGCGGAATTGTCTCTGCACGGAACTGCCCTGGTCCCACCTCGTTACTGAACCCCGAGCAGTGATGATGGCCGCGTACAGATCCAGACTCAAGCCAACGACACGTCAGCGAAAACGCCCCAGTGGCGCGTTTGCTCAAAGACGAGCCGGGGTACAGGGACGCAGTCCGGACTGCCCACCAAACAGGATTCGTGCGCCCCGAAAGATGTTCCAGATGCGGAGATTCCGTCAACGTTTCGAAAACTGGAAACTGCGGCGCGCCTTCCGCTTCCCGTATTTTTTTCGTTCGACAACTCGGGCGTCCCTTGTCAAGTAACCGGCCGACTTCAGCGCGGGTCGAAGCGCAGGATCGTACAGCTGGAGCGCCTTCGAGATTCCATGCTTGACGGCACCTGCTTGGCCGGAAAGGCCACCACCTTTTACCGTGGCCTTGACGTCAAACTCATCCTTGACCCCGGCAACGTCAAACGGTTGGCGAAGAACCATCTGCAGAACGGGACGTGCAAAGTACTTCTCGATTTCCTTGCCGTTGATGATGAACCGGCCTGACCCGGGCCTGATCCACACACGGGCAACTGCGTCCTTACGCTTGCCCGTCGCGTAAGAACGCCCGAATTGGTCACGGACCGGTTCGCGTTGCGCTGTCGGTCCAGCAAGTTCGGAATCGGACCTGTCCGTGATTGTTTCTTCGAGGTCCGCCATTGATCTGATCGATTCGTCCATCGTCATTCGCTCCGAGTATTTTTCGGGTTCATCGCCTTGACATCCAGAACTACCGGATTCTGGGCCGCATGGGGGTGATCCGAACCGACATATACCCTCAAGTTTGTCAGCTGGCGCCGACTCAAGGGACCACCGGGAAGCATTCGTCGAACTGCTTGCATGAGCAGACGCTCGGGATGTGCACCAGAAAGAATCTGACCTGATGTTCGACTCTTGATCCCACCTGGATAGCCGGTGTGCCAATAGTGGATTCGATCGGTCCTTTTCTTTCCGGTCAGCTGAACCTTGTCAGCATTCACCACAATGACGTTGTCGCCCATGTCCATGGACGGTGTGAATGTCGGTTTGTGCTTGCCTCGAAGGCGTGCGGCAATGATCGATGCGAGGCGCCCAAGTACGACCCCTTCGGCATCAATCAGAACCCATCTCTTGTCAACATCAGCAAGTTTTGCCGAATACGTCTTCATGTCTCAACCCTACGTTGAATCTTTCATGTGTTCGTTCGAAAGATCGCTGTATCCTAAAACCGTCGAAACAAGTCAATACCAATTTACCAAAAATAACCACGTAAAAATAAAGTGTTAGATATGGGGTATACATTTACCTCATTTCTTTCCCGGCGGAATCGAGTACGTCAGCACGGCATGTGCGATCATTCCGTCCGCACCGTCCGAATGGATTTCCACCTCGCTCACGCATAGAGAATTCCCGAGTTTCAGAATCCGTGCCCGTGCCAGCAGGTCGGCCCTGGGCGGTTTTCTCATGAAGTTGATCGAGCAGTTCGTTGTCACCGCCAGCTCTCTGGGACCGATGCGCGACAGCAGGGCCAGATAGACCGAAACATCCGCCAAGGCAAAAATCGCCGGGCCCGAAACCGTGCCGCCGGGCCGAAGATCGCGCTCCCGAACCTTGAGGCGAACATCGATCCCGAGATCGGTCAAAGTCATGACTTCAAAATCCTCGCCAACCTGGGGAAACATCTCCCTCAGGAACTCGTGAAGATCCTGCTCGTTCATCATCGTTCGCATCCAACTGCTCCTCGTACCCCGCGACCTGTTGCTCGAACATCACGCCATCCGAAATGACCCGCTGCACCGGGCCAACCGATCGAATTCAGGCTCAAGGCATATGCCGCCGCCCTGCACATGGTGCCGTTCAACACCGCTCAATCGTTCCCCTGATCCGGCACCACTCCATCGGGGCACGTGTCAGGGGACCGTTCGCGTGGGTCGTTTTCGGGCCCACGAGGATTGTCAGAACGGCTGCGAACACACCTGTTGTGCGTTGAACCCGCGTTTGCCTCCGGCAGTACCTCGAGTGATCGTACAACCCGTCAACAACCGTACAACTCGCCAAATTTCTTGTTCAGGTATTCCATCAAAGGTAACTCGGACGGTTCGTGACCGATAACGCGTCTCATGAGTTCATTCGGCAGATAGATCTTGCCATGGCGGTGAACGTTTTCACGTAGCCATACGAGCAAGGCGCTCACGTCACCCTGGGAAACCTGGTTGTCGAGGTCCGGGATGTCTTGTTCCACACGCGCCATGATTTCAGCGGCGTAAATGTTCCCGATCGCGTAGGTGGGGAAATACCCGAACAATCCGAACGCCCAGTGAATGTCCTGAAGAACCCCGTTTCTGGCGGTGTCGACTTCAAATCCGAAATCGGCGGAAAAACGATCGTTCCATGCTGCCTCCAGATCACTCGCATCGAGGTCTCCGTCGATGAGCGCACGTTCGAGATCGAACCTCAGCATGATGTGAAGGTTGTACTGGACTTCATCAGCCGAAGTCCGGATGAAACCCTGTTTGACCGCGTTCACGGCACGGTACAATTCATTCGCGTCGGAAATCCAGGACGTTCCAAATCGATTGCACATGGACTCGAACAGGTAACTGCAAAAAGCCCGGCTGCGCCCGATCTGGTTTTCCATGATTCGGCTTTGGGACTCATGGACACCCATGCTCGTTCCTGAACCGAGAATCGACGACCCGAGGTCCCTGTCGACACCTTGTTCATAAAGAGCATGACCCACTTCATGAATTGTCGAATACAGGCAATCCAATGGATCGCCTTCGTCCATTCGGGTCGTAATTCTGACGTCATTGTGTGATCCGGCCGTGAACGGATGCACGCTTTGGTCCATGCGTCCCCGCGTGGTGTCATATCCAAACCTGACGGCGATCTCGTGGGCAAGATCAAGTTGTTTCGGTTTCGGGAAATCGCCGGTGAAATCCGGAGTACACCTTCCGGTATCCCGCACCCTGCCCAACAAATCGGCGAGGCCGTCGCGCAGCCTGAGGAACATCCGCGATACTTCCAAACTGGTCGTTCCGGGTTCGTATTCACTCAACAATGCGTCGTAGCGGCGGTTGTCATCGGCAATTGCTTCGGCCACGTGTCGCTTCAGTCGCACCATCCGTTCCAACATGGGACGGAACGGTTCGTAGTCGCTTTCTTCCCTTGCCCTGGTCCAGACGGCTATCGACTCGGGAGTCACCCGCGCAATCTCTGCGGCAACTTCAACCGGTACACGCAGGGCACGCTCGCGTTCAGTCTTGGCGACCCTGACGGCGGCTAACTGGCGTGTATCCAGATGGGCCACGTCAACCGCATCGAGCAAGTCTCCGAGTTCGCCGGCGGTCCATCGTGCATGGACAATCTCGGTAAGTGCTCCGTTTTGTTCTCCTCGCTGGTCATGCGCAGCAGATGGCATGCAGGTTTCCTGATCCCAATCGAGAACCCCCCTGACCTGTTCAAGCAATGTTGTCTTGGTCAAGTAGGCATTGAGTGCGTCAAAGGCGCCGTTTTTGTCACGCCGCTCCATCATGTACCTCGAATTCGGTCATCAGGGGGAAATACGGCCAACAACCGTAATCGTGAAACGAACAGGAATGTTGCGATGGCGCCTGCCTGGTGCAGGATCGCGGTTTGTTCCGATGCCTGTTGGAAAAGGGTAACGACACCCATCAGTGCCTGGCAGAGGACGACAACAAAAACGAGGGCACTCCAATTTCGGAGCGAGGTCATCGTTGAACGCCTGCAACGAAGCCAGAAAAACACTGAAAACGCCAGGATCAGGTATCCGATCATGCGGTGATTGAATTGCGTCAACGCGGCGTTTTCGAAAAAATTGATCCACAGCGGTGCGTAGTCGAAGCTCTCGTCGGGCAGGAACTGCCCATTCATCAGTGGCCAATCCATGTATCCTCTGCCGGCATCCAGACCGGCAACGAGTCCGCCAAGAAAAACCTGCAGGAGCACGATTGCCAGGAATGCCGCAGAAAGCCGTGAAATCCGTTTGTTTCGCCGACGCGTCGCCTGGAGCAACTCAACCGGCTGAAACCTGATCAGCCAATATGACCACGTCGCGAGGCCGAGAATGGCGAACGCGAGGGTGCTATGGATTGCAAGCCGGTACGCCGCGACATCCACATTTTTGCCTGACAGCCCGGATGTGACCATCCACCATCCCAAGACGCCCTGAACGATGATCAATCCGCCGATTTGCGCGGTTCGAATCGTCCAGTTCCGGTTCAGGCCCCCGCGGACGAGGAACCAGGAAAACCCGACCAACCAGACGACACCCAACAGTCGCGCGATCATTCGGTGAGACCACTCCCACCAGTAAATCGATTTGAATTCCGCGAGGGACATACGCGCGTTTTGCAACGTAAACTCCGGAATCAGCTTATATTTTTCGAATTCCTGGGACCAGTCTTCCGAACTCAGCGGTGGCATGATTCCGGAGATCGGTTTCCACTCGGTAATCGAGAGTCCGCTGTCCGTCAATCTGGTCATCCCGCCGACCAGAATCGTCCCGATGATCAGCAGGATTTGGACAAGCAGCCACCATGCCACCAGACTCCTGTTTCTGCCGGTTCTGTTTCCGCGCGAAACCCTGCGTCCAGACCCCGTACCCGTATCCAAACCCGGGTCCGAAACGTGTTCAAAGATCTTGTTCCCGGAACTCATCATTCACCACGTCATCGAGCAATTGTTGGGATTTTCAGACCGCGAATCGCGGGCCAACCGAGTTGTACCCGGCTTACATCAAAAAAGGACCATGCACACGAGAGGCCAACAGCGGTATTCCTATCAAGTCCCGAAATCGACCCACCCGGCAGCGTACGGCACCTTCCCGCATTTGCGATTCAGATTGATCATCACCGTTCGGCGTCCTTAACTCCCTGGACCGGTCTTCGCCCAGCCAGTGTTCGGATGATCCCGTGTATGGTCCGGACGTCACGACCTGTCAGAGGCATCCGTGAGAGCGCGTTGCGGAGGTTTCGTTTCATCCGCGAAGCCTTTGATTCCGGTCTGAAAAACCTGCGAGCGGAGAGTTCACTTTCGAGGCGGTCCGCCAGGACCTGAACCTCCGAGAATTCTGCCATCGGTTCCGGGTTGCGGGACGAGTTGCCCCCACCGGAGGACGGGTCCGCAGCGATCCACCACTCATATGCCAACAGCAGCACCGATTGAGAAATGTTCAGCGACCTGAACCTTGGGTTCACCGGAACAGTAACGATGGCATCGGCAAGCGAAACATCGGAATTGTGCAACCCGGATCGCTCCGGACCGAAAACTATACCGACCCTGTTTCCGTCAGTTGCCAATTGTCTCGCATGTTGCATTGCAGGCCGGGGAGACAGAACTGTCTTCGTCATGTCCCGAGTTCTGGCGGTTGTCGCGAGGACGAAACTCAGTCCCGAAAGTGCCTCCTTGGTCGTGCCGTACAACTGTGCTCGTTCCAGTATCCCTTCGGCGCCGCTCGCCATCGCGACGGCAGATGGGTTCGGCCATCCGTCACGGGGATCAACGACTCGAAGGTGTTCCAGTCCGAAATTGAGCATGGCTCTGCACGACGCACCTATGTTTGCTCCCAGTTGAGGACGAACCAGGACGATGACAGGTCGACAATCCGACGAGGACTCCGAGCCATCCTGTTCATTGGAGTCCGGGTTTTCTTCCTGACCTGTCAACCGACTTCCCACTGCTGCGGTCCCTTCTCCCTTGAGCATCGCACGTAGTTTGTTTGCTTACAACTCGGTGCTTGACCCGAGGTGCACGACAAAATTGTGACGATTTGTCCGAGCGTCCTGCGATGAGTTGATTTTTGTCTCCGTGTCTGGTTTTTGCTCCACCAGTTGCCGCGCCCCGGCTTCCGGGCCACACTCCAGGCCCACGGAGGCGATCATGCCGGACATCGATGAATTGAAACGTTCCAGGGACGAGGCACAGGCCCGCTTCGCCACCCTCGGCGACCTGCGTCCCGGCACGCTGCACGAAAACTACCGCAAGTGCGGCAAGCCCAACTGCCACTGCGCCGGCGACGACAGCCCGGGGCACGGTCCGAGCTATGTGCTCAGCCGCTCGATCCGCGGGGACACCCGCTCGATCCGCATTCCGCCCGAGGAGTATGAGCAGACCCGGCGCCTTGTCGACGAGCACGAGCGCTTTCTCGACATCTCGGCGCACTATCTGGAGGCCAGCGAGGCGCTTGGCGATGCGGTGCGTGCCGAAGGGCGGGAGACGGACGGGGACGACAGCCCCGAAAAAGGGGGCTCTGCGCACAGGCGGTCGCGGCGGAAGTCTCGAAGGACATCGAGCGCCTGACCGGCGGCCCGGTCGACGGGCTGGATTTCGAGGTGCTGGAGCGTGAGGTGCGCAAGACCGCGATCTCGGCCGCGGCCGCGGTGGTTGCCGCGAGGCTGAACGCCGACCTGTCGGACGGGGAGGCCACGGAGTTGCCGTGCGCCTGTGGCGCCGACGCCTGCAATGTCGGGCGGCGGCCCCGGACCTTCACCACGGCACTTGGCCCCCTGACCCTGGAGCGGGCGTGGTATCATTGCTCTTCCTGCGCGCACGGCTTCAGCCCGCGTGACCGCGCCCTTGCCCTGGATGGCACGTCGTTGTCTCCCGCGGTCACGCGCATGGTCGGGGTCACCGCTGCCGAGCTCAGTTTCGAGAAGAGCAGCACGATCTTGCGGGAACTGGCCGGCCTCGAGGTCATTCCCAGGCAGGTGGAACGCCATGCCGAGGCGCTGGGACGCGCGATCGCGCGCGATGAACGGGACATCATCGAGCCGGAGCCGCCGGGAGCCCCCACGCTCTACCTCGGCCTTGACGGCACCGGGGTCCCGGTGCGCACGTCGGAGACCGAGGGCCGTGCCGGCAAGCAGCCTGACGGCTCGGCCAGGACCCGCGAGGTGAAGCTTGCCACCATATGGTCCGCCGAGAGCCGCGACACCGAGGGCCGGCCGGTTCGCGATACCGGATCCGTCACCTTCAATGCCGCCATCGAAACGATCGCGACCCGCGATACGGACACGGAACCGGCTCCCTTTGCCAAACGGGTCGTGCGTGAGATGGAGCGGCGCGACTTTTTCGCTGTCGACCGCCGGGTGGTGCTCGGCGATGGCGCTCCCTGGATATGGAACTTCGCCGACGAGCATGTGCCTGACGCCATCCAGATCGTGGATGTCTTCCATGCCAAACAGCATGTGTTCGATGTTGCCAGGGCTCTCTACGGAAAGGGGAGTGATCTCGCGGCACAGTGGGGCAAGGCGCGCCGCGACGAACTCGACCAGGGGCGCCTCGATCTCGTCATCGCCGCGATGCGCAAACACGCGAGCCGCTGTGACGAGGCGGCGCGGAACATCGCGTACTTCCAGACCAATCGCGCGCGCATGGACTATCCCCGGTTCCGGGAACTGGGGCTGTGCGTGTCGACCGGTGTTGTCGAGGGCGGTTGCAAATCACTGATCGGCGGACGGTTGAAACGGGGCGGGATGCACTGGAGCGTCAGTGGCGCCAATGCCATCATCGCGCTCCGGTGCGCGGTTCACAGCAACCGCTTCGACGACGACCGGGGGGCGGCGGACCGGCTGATTCCAATCCAAAATCACAAAATTGTCGTGCACCCGGTAACCCTGTCCCAAGTTCTGCTGGTCAACTGGCCAATCCAGATTTCTTCCTGAATTCGAGGTATTTCGTACAATCGGAAAAAATCAGGTGGGCATCAGAACATGCGTGGTCGATTTGCTTCAAGGATATCACCACCTACAAATGCGCCCTCCATGATTGCAACAATCCTGCCGAGATCAGTGGCCGGACACAAGTTGCCGTATCTTTTTGCAAGTGGGGAACATAGCGAAAGAGCCGATCTTCTGCTTGGAAACCTGAACTCTATTGTCTTCGACTATTGCGCTCGTCAGAAAGTCAATACGACCAGCTTTACACTGTTTCTGCTGGAACAACTCCCCGTTGTGCCGCCGGCGCACTATGAGAAGACGCGCTTCGGTCCGAAAGCAGCTGGTGAGGTCGTTTCGGGAAATCGTTCTGGAACTGACTTACACCGCGCATGACATGGCACCATTCGCCCGCGACATGGGTCATTTGAACAAAGCGGGTGAGGTTCTACCGCCTTTCGACTGGGACAATGAACGCCGTCGTGTCCTCCGGGCCAAATTGGATGCGGTCTATTTTCACCTTTTTGGCATCACTGACAGGGACGACATACGCTACATTTATTCGACTTTCCCCATCGTTGAACGCGAGGAAGTTGCGTCCTTTGGCGCCTACCGCTCTCGGGATCTCTGCTTGGCGTGGTTGAATGCGCTCGAGGACGGCCGGCCCGATTCAGAGATCAGCCTGTGAAACGAACCCGACCCTTTGAGCGGGCGCCGAAGGGATGCCCGTGGCGCCAGGCAAACCTCATCATGCGCTGAATTCGATCGAGAAATCTACGCCAACCATAATGATATACAAACATCCGGCGCTGATGGCGCACAAGTCAGTCTAATTTTGACCCTATCGTTCGCAGAGCCATGTCCCACCGCATGGGGGTGTTTTTCTCTCCTCTCAACCCACAGCCGCGGCTGGGCTTCGACTCAGGTGCATGCCAATGTATGACTGTGACAAAAGAAGAACCTTGACCCCGGTACGTGACTGAATTCTCGCGGCGGCTGCACACGGCGCAATAGCCGGGGAACAGTTCTCAAATGCCGTTCACTTGAGTCTTGCAATCGCTGCCATCACGATGTTCCGCTCGGAAACTGTAAGCGTTGGTACTGTAGAGGCAAATGCCTCCAATTTCTCCGCCACGGCGGATGGCAACACGCCAACTTTCGAACACCCGAATAGTTTAAGCTGTCGAGTTGACACCCGAACCAATTGAGAGCAACTGATCGTGGTTTCTCCAGTTATTGATGTTGGAAGACCCGGTATCTCACCGTCCGAAAGAACCAAGTCTCCATCATACCCGGATTTTGAGTTGATGAACAAAAAGCACCCCGCCTTCGAATCTGTCGGCTTGGTGATGCAGATGTGATACTTTAGATGCCCCGCCTGCGCTGCCATGAAGTGCAAAATATCGCCAGGGGAACAATCTACATATGCTTCGACAGGAATGCCACGGCCTCCGCCTGCTCAAAATCTGGAGAGTCAAAAAGCATCCCCACGCTCATTTGAAATGACCTGCGATTGCTATTGTCGTCCCACGCATCAACATACGCTGGTTCAGAATGTGTAAGGTCGATAATTTGCGAAATGGTCAAGCCTGTAACATCATTATAAGCATCTGACAAAGCTGCCTTGTCACTCTCAGACAGAGCGTCTTCAAATTCGGTCAAATTAGCGTTGGAATAATAATAACATCCTTTTGGACCTGCCTCACGTTCCCAAGGGGGAGATTCAAATTTGTTCTTCGAACTCTTGCTTTGCTTCAGAAAATCATATGCGCGGCTTGGAACCGGACCCATTTTCATTGCCAAGTAATTGTCAAACGTAACCGGTCGGCCATATTTGTTCAAATGCGACTTGTCCGCCAAGAAGAGAGACTTGACAATATGGTACTGCGTTAAGGTCTTGTTGTCCTTTCCCGCAATCGCGATGATGTACGTAATCGCGCCGAGGATTTTTTGGACATTCGGTTTGAGCCGAACTTTCGGTGTCTCACATTTTTTCATGAATTCCGTGATACTGCTCCATCTTCACATGTCCTAGTGAGGCAGGGTGCAGAGGCGCACTTATCCATATAGGGAATATTGAAACCCTATTCGCCCGTCAACTCACAATTCACAATAGGGTGCACGACAAAATTGTGACGATTTGTCCGAGCGTCCTGCGATGAGTTGATTTTGTCTCCGCGTCTGGTTTTTCTCCACCAGTTGCCGCGCCCCGGCTTCCGAGCCACACTCCAGACCCACGGAGGCGATCATGCCGGACATCAATGAATTGAAACGTTCCAGGGACGAGGCACAGGCCCGCTTCGCCACCCTCGGCGACCTGCGTCCCGGCACGCTGCACGAAAACTACCGCAAGTGCAGCAAGCCCAACTGCCACTGCGCCGGCGACGACAGCCCGGGGCACGGTCCGAGCACTGTGCTCAGCCGCTCGATCCGCGGGGACACCCGCTCGATCCGCATTCCGCCCGAGGAGTATGAGCAGACCCGGCGCCTTGTCGACGAGCACGAGCGCTTTCTCGACATCTCGGCGCACTATCTGGAGGCCAGCGAGGCGCTTGGCGATGCGGTGCGTGCCGAAGGGCGGGAGACGGACGGGGACGACAGCCCCGAAAAAGGGGGCTCTGCGCACAGGCGGTCGCGGCGGAAGTCTCGAAGGACATCGAGCGCCTGACCGGCGGCCCGGTCGACGGGCTGGATTTCGAGGTGCTGGAGCGTGAGGTGCGCAAGACCGCGATCTCGGCCGCGGCCGCGGTGGTTGCCGCGAGGCTGAACGCCGACCTGTCGGACGGGGAGGCCACGGAGTTGCCGTGCGCCTGTGGCGCCGACGCCCGCAATGTCGGGGGCGGCCCCGGACCTTCACCACGGCACTTGGCCCCCTGACCCTGGAGCGGGCGTGGTATCATTGCTCTTCCTGCACGCACGGCTTCAGCCCGCGTGACCGCGCCCTCGCCCTCGCCCTGGATGGCACGTCGTTGTCTCCCGCGGTCACGCGCATGGTCGGGGTCACCGCTGCCGAGCTCAGTTTCGAGAAGAGCAGCACGATCTTGCGGGAACTGGCTGGCCTCGAGGTCATTCCCAAGCAGGTGGAACGCCATGCCGAGGCGCTGGGACGCGCGATCGCGTGCGATGAACGGGACATCATCGAGCCGGAGCCGCCGGGAGCCCCCACGCTCTGCCTCGGCCTTGACGGCACCGGGGTCCCGGTGCGCACGTCGGAAACCGAGGGCCGTGCCGGCAAGCAGCCTGACGGCTCGGCCAGGACCCGCGAGGTGAAGCTTGCCACCATATGGTCCGCCGAGAGCCGCGACACCGAGGGCCGGCCGGTTCGCGATGCCGGATCCGTCACCTTCAATGCCGCCATCGAAACGATCGCGACCCGCGATACGGACACGGAACCGGCTCCCTTTGCCAAACGGGTCGTGCGTGAGATGGAGCGGCGCGACTTTTTCGCTGTCGACCGCCGGGTGGTGCTCGGCGATGGCGCTCCCTGGATATGGAACTTCGCCGACGAGCATGTGCCTGACGCCATCCAGATCGTGGATGTCTTCCATGCCAAACAGCATGTGTTCGATGTTGCCAGGGCTCTCTACGGAAAGGGGAGTGATCTCGCGGCACAGTGGGGCAAGGCGCGCCGCGACGAACTCGACCAGGGGCGCCTCGATCTCGTCATCGCCGCGATGCGCAAACACGCGAGCCGCTGTGACGAGGCGGCGCGGAACATCGCGTACTTCCAGACCAATCGCGCGCGCATGGACTATCCCCGGTTCCGGGAACTGGGGCTGTGCGTGTCGACCGGTGTTGTCGAGGGCGGTTGCAAATCACTGATCGGCGGACGGTTGAAACGGGGCGGGATGCACTGGAGCGTCAGTGGCGCCAATTCCATCATCGCGCTCCGGTGCGCGGTTCACAGCAACCGCTTCGACGACTACTGGGGGGCGGCGGACCGGCTGATTCCAATCCAAAATCACAAAATTGTCGTGCACCCGGTCCACACCTACCTCAGGGCACGCCTCTCCCCAACGCTACAAAATCTCCTTCTTGTCCTCAAATCACAATGCGGGGAAAATTTCCCAACTTCGCTTCCGAGAGCTGCCATGTACAGGAATCCGACCAAAACCACGCAAGGTAATAGGGTGTCAACTTTGGCTTGGATGATCTCCTTCGACCGAGTGATCCGGAAGCAGCGTCCAGCGGTCTGCTCGAAATCGAGACCGCTCGGACATCAACGACGATCTGTCCCGGACTTTCGGATCATTGGTCGTACAGGTGAATTCGGATCAGGCTTGTGTACAGAATTCATGTCGAGCACAGGTCATCGCACATCATGGTGCATTACTCGGTTCGGGTGCAGATGTTTGCACGAATTTTGCCTCCGTTTCGTTGGCACAACAAGGTCAGGGCAATTCGGTCAATCTCGGCAAGGTCAGGTGCTCTTCCGAGGGTTCTTGATCGGTCAACCGATCAGGTGGATTCACCTTGCCGGATGGTCAGATTCCACCATCACGCGCGCGCCCGAGATCCAAATGGTCTCTGGAGAACAGTTGCATCAAGTCGGATTGGACCTCTGGTCCTTGTTCATCGACATGATACTCGTGTGAACTCAGCCAAAAGTCTTCCTGCATTTCCCGTCCCCGCGAGCTCGGGTCGAGAACATCCAGGTACCTCCGCGGCAAGGGCGCAGACCATCTGCGTCAGAAGTTGCAACCGATGCCTGGATATGTAGGAACATCATGCGATTGCCTTCGGCAAAACTGAGGGTTTTTTTTCGCTGTATTGGCAATCGTGACAACCTACGCAAGTTCGCGCGTGCCGGATCAGGAGGTGATCATGTCCCTAACCTACGCCGTTACTGGTGTCGCAAGCGGAATAGGGGCCAAGCTGGCGGCCAAATTGAAATCGCAGGGCCACACTGTCATTGGCTTTGATGTACACGAATTGACAGAGAATGTTGATCATTTCGTACGTCTTGACTTGAATGACGAAGGCGCAATCGCCGCGGCGGCGGCTGAAACGCCTTGCATGCTTGATGGGCTCTGCAACAACGCGGGCGTTCCACCCCGCAGCGGAACGGAAGATGTCATTCTGCAGGTCAACTTCTTGGGGACACGGGCGTTCACGGCCGCCATGCTCGCGTACCTGAAGCCGGGCGCGTCGATCGTGAACCTCGCCTCGCGAGCTGGCCATGGTTGGCCTGACAATGTCGGCCAGGTCAAGCGGCTGGCGCAGCTGACGCATTCAAGTCAGATTGCGCGGTTCGTTGCCGCCGAACAAATTGATGCAACCCGTTGCTACAATCTGTCAAAAGAGGCCATGATCCTGTGGTCGGCAGCAATTGTCCGAGAATTGGTGGAACGCGGTTTGCGCGTTAACTCCCTTAGCCCCGGAGGCGTCGCAACCGGTATCCTCGATGACTTCAAACGGGCATTCGGCGCTGACATGTCCAGGAATATCGAGCGAGCCGGGCGGCCCGGTAAACCCGAGGAAATCGCAGAAATCGCGGCCTTCGTTCTGTCGCCGGCGAGCAACTGGTTGAAAGGTGCCGACATCGTCATCGACGGTGGCATCGGCGCATTCAACATGTCCGAAACCTTGGGGCTGGATGCGATGCGTCTGCCCCGACCGAAGGCCGCAGAATGACCGTCCCAACCTCGGATATCGATTTCTTCTCCGACGAAGTGATCAAGGACCCTTATCCCGTCTACGCGGAGCTCCGCGAATTGGGTCCTGTGGTCTACTTGGCAAAGAATGATCTCTACATCGTGGCACGCTACAAAGAGGTCAGCGAGGTTCTGCGACAACCCCTGCGCTTTGTGTCTTCACGGGGCGTATCGCCGATCCCGAAAGTCAACGACATTCTTGTGGGTTCGACGCTTAACTCTGACCCGCCCATTCATGACGAGACCCGCGCGGTAACGTCGGAACCGCTCTTGCCGGGATCACTCCGAGAGGTCGAACCACGCCTGAGAGTTGCCGCCGACGGGCTGGTCAAGACTCTGTGCGAACGGGGCGAATTCGATGCAATTTCCGACCTCGCGCAATACCTGCCTGTCACCATCGTGGCCGAACTGGTCGGCCTGCCGCAAGCAGTCGACTCTGAGCAGATGTTGAAATGGGCAAACGCAGCCTTCAACCTTTTCGGAACCGAGAATTCCCGCACGATCCAGGCGTTCGAAGACCTGAAAACCCTGAGGGACTTCCTGGTGGAATATGGCCGCCCTGAAAAACTGGCGGACGGTGGTTGGGCAAAGCGCATTTTCGAGGTCGGCCCGGAACGCGGGTTTTCCTATGAGTTGTGTGCGCAACTGATGCGGGATTACATCAACCCGTCACTCGACACGACAATTTCGGCGACGGGGCAGACTATCAAGTTCCTTGCCGACAATCCCGGGCAGTGGGAGAAAATCCGCGCCGACGCTTCGCTGATCCCGAACGCAGTTGAGGAAGCGGTACGGCTGGCTACACCCATTCGCGCTTTCACCCGCTATGCGGTCGAGGACATTGAGGTTACCGGTCACGTGATCCCGAAGGACAAACGCGTGATCGTCTGCTACGCTTCAGCCAATCGGGATCCGCGTAAGTACTCCGATCCCGACGCATTCGACATCAGCCGGGACGTCCATGATCACGTCGGGTTCGGACAGGGCGTTCACATGTGCATGGGTATGCATCTGGCACGTCGGGAAATGATCCTACTGCTTGAAGCTTTGCGCCGCCGAGTAGAGCGCTTTGAGCTGTTGGGCGCGCCTGAGATCGCCATGAACAACACCATCCGCGCCTATTCGAAACTGCCGGTTCGCGTGCATTTGGCCGACGTCGCCTTGAACGATTCAGCCGAGTGCGCAGTGCAGGAATCCCCTTGGCTCGATGTGAAGATTGCCAGGTGTGAGCTTGCCACAGCCGATGTTCTAAGTCTTGAACTGATAAGTTCCGATGGGACTCCCTTACCGGCCTATGCGGCTGGCGCGCATGTCGATGTCTTCATCAAATCCGGTCTCACCAGACAGTACTCGCTGACAGGCGATCCCGGGGACCGTACCAAGTATCGCCTTGGCATCTTGCGCGATCCGGAATCGCGTGGCGGTTCCGCTGCGGTCCATTCCGAATTCAGGGCCGGCGCAGGCATCCGGATTGGGCGCCCACGCAACAACTTCCCGTTGCATGATGCCGGACATACAGTCCTGCTTGCGGGCGGTATCGGTGTCACCCCGATACTGAGCATGGTCTATGCCTTGGATACGAACGGCGCATCCTGGGAGCTTCACTACTGTGGACGTGCAAAAGAGAGGCTTGCCTTTTGCAAGGAATTGGAGCGCTTTGGCGACAAGGTCCACATCCACATCAGTACTGGCCCTCAAGAGCAGAAACTGGACATCAAAGCCGTCTTGTGCACCGCATCGCCAGAGCGGCATCTCTATGTATGCGGGCCAAACGGGTTCATGGAATTCGTTGTTCGCACCGCGGAAAGCTTGGGCTGGGCCGACGAATGTGTGCATCTGGAACGTTTTGGTGCGGAGTTGGACACCGATGGCGCCCCGTTTACGGTTGTCGCGCGCAGGTCGGGCAAGTCCTTCGAGGTCGCCCCTGGTGAAACGATCGCGGACCGGTTGGCTGCACACGGCGTAGGTGTATCGATGTCCTGCCAATCCGGCGTTTGCGGGACATGCCTCACACGCGTAATTGACGGCATACCCGACCATCGCGATCTCGTGCAGACGGAGCTTGAAAAAGCGTCCAATGCAAGAATTACGGTCTGCTGTTCACGCTCAAGTACAAGAGAGCTCGTGCTGGACATCTGAAGGGAAGCGGAATTGCGCATTCGGCACACCGGGTTGATGTTCGATGACCCGTCACAATCGACACCTGGTTATATTCTGATTAGTCCGGTCGATGGTGATCGAGCCTATCTGCTTGCCCCAGATGGGTCAGTTGCCCATGAGTGGGTAACGGGCAACGGCATGACGAACTGGAGCTACTTGCTTCCCAATGGCAACCTGTTCCGAAACGAGCGCTGCGAAAACCGCAAAGGCGTGGCACTCACGGTCAGCGGGCGCATGTCCGAATATGCGCCTGACGGAACCCTGGTTTGGAGGCACGACGACGCCTATCAGCACCACGATGCGCGCCGACTCCCGGACGGTGCAATTTACGCCGCTTTTACGGAACTCTCCGATTACGAAAAGACCAGGATCGGGGGCGGAGCGCCAGGAACGCATTCTGAAGGGGGGCCATTCGGAGAGGCTATTCGCCAGGTGGATGACAATGGTGACCTGGTTTGGGAATGGAATTTCTTTGAACTTGGGCCAGACACGCATCCACTTCACAGGAACGCCAATCGGTGGAGCTATGGCCACACAAACACAGTCTCTCAGTTGGCCGACGGAACCTATCTGATCAGTTCCAAGAACATGAACCTGCTGTTCATGCTCGATCCGGCCACAAACAAGGTCACCTGGGAGTACCGGAATGACGAAATGAGCGGTCAGCATGACGCGCAATTGCTGGAAAACGGAAACATCCTGGTTTTCGCAAATGGCGTCTACGATACCGATTTGCATCACAGTCGGATTCTGGAAATCGACCCAAAGGCAAAGGAGATCGTCTGGCGGTACGTCGCGAAGGACGACTTCACGTCGTTTTTCTCGCCCCATATGGGCGGTGCACAGCGGTTGCCCACTGGAAACACCTTGATCTGCGAGGGTAACAAAGGGTGCCTGTTTGAAGTTACTCCGGATGGAGATGTGGTGCGCGAGTTCGTCAGCCCGCATTTCGTCAATTCTGCGCAGTTTGGTGAAATCAACTGGCTGTTTCGATGCCGCTGGTATGGTCCCGACGCGCAGGAAATCTCGGCGCTCGCCAAATCCGTTACTCTTTGACGGGGAATGTCCCTCCCGGTCGTGAGAGGTTGAGACGAACGCTGCCTCTGGCAGGATAGTAGTGCAAGTCATTCTCGTCCGACACCTGGACTAATGGGGCAGCAGTCCAGGTCGGGGCGATGTCGACGAAGATGGCACGGGTTGAGGCTTTGCCGGTCCCCGGGACCACTGTCGACAACCGGCTCAGGGTTCTCTCGGGGCGGGACCGTCGCCAATGCGTGCCGAGAAGGGGCCGGATACGGCAAGACCATGTCCGCAACACGTGATTGCGTGTTGACCTCGTCACCCGTGTTCATCCAATTGAAAGATCATGACGGTCTACAAGGTATTGAGACGCGCTGAACTCATCGGCCTCCTCGGCAGTAGACGTACACGCGGCAGTGCGGCCGACGTGCGGGACGGATTCATTCACTTGTCGACCGCGTCACAGTTACAGGGGACTCTGGACAAGCACTTTGGCGGGGAAGAAGAACTGAGCGTGCTTTCGTTCGAATCGCGGGATCTGGGGAGAAATCTCCGTTGGGAACGTTCGCGAGATGGAATTTTGTTTCCGCACTACTACGGTGAACTCAAGGCTGAAATGATCCGTTGCCGATTCCCGGTCAAAAACGTTTCCGGCAAGCATATTCTGCCAACGGGACTGAGTTGAGCATCTTCGAAAAACCCGGACTGGCGCTTGTAAACCGGCTTGATCCCGAGTTCGGCCATCGGATCGCCATCGTGGCCCTGAAACTGGGACTTGTGGGCGGCGGCGGCCCTGTTTCCACGGCTCGAACCCGGACCACACTGGCTGGCCTTGAACTTCCAAACCCAGTTGGACTGGCTGCGGGCCTCGACAAGAATGCAGAAGTTGTCGATCCATTGCTGGCGACTGGTGCAGGCTTCCTGGAAATCGGCGCGGTGACTCCCAAACCGCAACACGGCAACCGCAAGCCACGCCTGTTCAGACTGATCGAAGATCGTGCGATCATCAATCGAATGGGCTTCAACAGTGACGGCGCCGAGACGGTCGCGCGAAGACTCTCCCGGCTCCGGGGTTCGAACGTCGTCGGGCTCAATCTCGGTTCGAACAGGGCAAGTCCGGACCCCGGAACGGATTTCGCAGCAGTCATCGAGGCCTGCGGCCCGTACGTCAGCTTTGTCACCATCAACGTGTCATCGCCAAACACCCCGGGGCTTCGGTGTTTCCAGGAGGCGAATTCGATCGGAGCGATCGCTGAACGGGTCACATTCGCAAATGCGCGGTTGAGGCGGCCGGTCCCGGTCTTCGTCAAGATTTCGCCAGACCTCGACGAAACGGGCCTCCGTGACGTTGTATCCGCTACCTTGTGCTCGGGATTGTCCGGAATCATTGCCACGAACACGACGACCGATCGGTCCGGGCTCACTGACGTGCTGGCTTCCGAACACGGCGGTTTGTCCGGTAAGCCATTGTTCGATCGTTCGACTTCCGTTCTGTCAAAGACCTATTCGTTCCTGGATGGTCGACTCCCGATCATCGGAGTCGGGGGCGTATCTTCGGCGAATGACGCCTACAGGAAGATCCGGGCCGGCGCTTCTGCCGTTCAACTCTATTCAGCCCTGGTTTACTCCGGGTTTTCGCTCGTCAAGACTATCGTCCTTGAACTCGATCGGCTGCTTGAACGCGATGGATTCGAGAACGTTTCCCGTGCTGTCGGCGCGGACCTTCGGTGAGAGAGACGCGCCCGGCGGAGCGTCAGTCGCCGAGGCTCCGTTCAATGGCCGGATAACGGACAGCCAAGGTGACCGTCCGCACAACGAAAAACACGACCAGGGCTGCCCAGAGACCGTGATTTCCGTGGGCGTCCAAAAGGTATGGAACGCTGATGCAATAGGCTGAAAACGCGACAATCATCATGTTGCGCAGATCTCGGGTCCTGGTTGCTCCGATAAAGATTCCGTCCAGCATCCATGCCCCGGTGCCGATCACGGGCAAGATCGCGATCCAGGGCAGGTACTCGGAAGTCACTGCCCTGACTTCATGAGAGGACGCCATCAACGCGATCAGACCTTCGCCAAACGGATAGACCAAGGAGATCAGCACAAGGACAAGCGCCATCGCCCAAAGCGACGTCAACAAAGCAGCCCTTCGCAGCGCCGAGCGGTTGTTGGCACCGTACGCCTGCCCGACCAGGGATTCCGCAGCAAAGGCGAATCCATCAAGCGCGAAGGCCGAGATGTGCAGGAACTGAATCAGGATCTGATTGGCAGCCAGCGTCGGGTCATCGAGAGACGACCCGAGGAAAAGAAAGGACACGATGCTGGCCTGCAGGAAAACCGACCGGATCATGATATCCCCATTGACCGCCGCCAATTTCCGAAGGCGTCCCCTGTCGAGAACCGCCGACCAACTCCTCCAGGATTCGCGTTTGAGATGACCGCGTGTCAGCCAGAGTCCCAGCCCGAGTGCAGTCCATTCCGACACCACCGATGCTGCCGCAACTCCGGGAATCCCCCAGCCCCAACCGACAACGAAAAGGATGTCCAGGACGACATTCAAACCGTTGACCCACAGCTGAAGAACGAAGACGGAGCGGGTCCTCTCGGTTGCGATCAACCAACCGAAGATACCGTAGGCCGCAATCGCGGCCGGAGCCCCGTAGAAACGAATTTGCAGGTATTCGCGGGCCAGGACTTCGACTTCTGGTGAGGCGGGCGACAGTTGAAAACTCGCCCAAATGATCGGCGCCTGGAAAACGATAAACAGGCCGCCAGCACCGAAACCGGCGAGCACGGCCCTCAACAGCAAGGCCGACACTTCCTGGCTGTCTCCGGCGCCGACAGCCTGGGCCGCCATGCCCGAGGTTCCCATTCGCAGGAATCCGAAAAACCAGTAGAGCGCCGATATGATGACGGCACCGATCCCGACTGCACCGATCGGGGCAGCCAGGCCAAGTTGACCGATGACGCCCGTGTCGACCGCTCCGATCATCGGAACAGTCGCGTTCGCCAAAACTATCGGAATTGCGATTCGAAGGACCCGACGGTGGGAAATCTCGTCTATCGAACCGTTAAACATCTGTGACCGGATTCAGGAAATGACCGGTCGCCTCGGCAAAAAGCCGGTCACGCTGTCCCTGCCATGCCTCGACCCTGACAGACACGAATCTGGACCCGAACCGGTTGATCCGGGCCCGCGCATAACTGGTTTCCGCGAGCCCCGGCCTCAGGAAATCAATTGAAAAATCAATTGTCTTTGGAAGTTTCTTGATGGAACCTGAGCTGTTGTCCCCATGTTCTCCGACAGCCCTGCCCCGATCAGAATCTCCGTTCGCGACCGAGTGCGACACGAGTTCAGCGGAAGCGGCGGCTTCCAGGAATCCGGCAATCGCACCGCCGTGAAGCGCCGGGATCAACGGATTTCCGACAAGCCTGTCGGTAAACCTCATGACGGCGGTGAGTTCATCACCGTGAAGGTCGAAACTGATCCCCATGAACTTGACGTAGGGAATCGCCCGAAAAAGGCCGAGATCGCATTCGACCTGAGCGTTGTCCTCGATCACGCGCTGAAAGCCCGCATCCGGCTCGCTCGTGTCGACAGTCAGGTCGGAACCGCCGTGGGGGCGCACAAGGTTTTCGTACCAGGCGCGCGAGCTTGCCCGGGTCGGTGTAAACGTAAAGGCTCCTGTCGCCAGTGCGACCGGTTGTTCGTCTTCATCCCGAGCCTGACCCCTCACGAAGGCGACGGAATTGGTGACGTGGTAGACTTCAGCCGTTGCCCGGACGGACTGTCCGGGACGAGCTGAGCGCATGTAGTCAATTCGTAGGTCTATTGTTGCTGTGGGGGCATCGTTTTTCGGATGCGCGAGCACCGCCGCTCCGCCACATGTGTCCAAAAGCGCCGACACCGCACCCCCATGTATGACCGATGTTCTCGGGTCGCCGACCAGTTCGGGACTCCAGGGCATGCGCATCGTCACGGCGCCGTCACCGACGGATTCGACCTCGATTCCAAGTGCCCGGCAATGAGCAAGCGAACTGACTAAGGCCCGGTACGGCCGGCCACCGGAATCACTCATTGTTGCCCACGCCTCCAGAGATTTCTTCACCCGTTCCAGGATGCAGGGCCGGGCCAAGCCATGACGGTCAGATCGTCCGTCCTCCGTCGACGGGTAGAATTACGCCGGTCATCATTCCGGCATCGTCAGAGCAGAGAAAACTCGCAGCGCTCGCTAGGTCGTCCGGAACAGAAAACCGCCCAAGCGGAATCGTTGACAGAAAAGCAGCCCTCGCTTCCGGAGTGTCCTCGCCAAGAAACCGCTTGAGCAGAGGAGTTTCACCGGCAACAGGCGCGAGCGCGTTGACCCTGATACGAGAAGGCGCCAGTTCAATGGCCATGGATCGGGTGGCCGTGATCATCCATCCCTTCGATGCGTTGTACCAGGTCAATCGCGGGCGGGGTGACAGTCCCGCCGTTGACGCGACGTTCAGGATACAGCCTCCGCCAGCCTCTTTCATGTGCGGAACAAAAGACCTGGACGTCAGAAAGACCGACATGCAGTTGACACGGAAAACGGAAAGGAACTCATCCTCCGGTACGTTCTCGAGAGGTGCCGAATCATGGGTGGTCCCGGCATTGTTGACGAGGATGTCCGGCGCACGGAATTCCCGGCAAAATTCATGCGCGAAATTGCCCACGCTTTCACTGTCGGACACATCGACCTCGAACGCGCGTGCGCCGGACTTGCGGGCGACCGCCGCGGCATTTTCGATGTTGATATCGATAATCGCGACTTGCGCCCCCTGTTCAACAAAGCGCCGTGCAATACCGGCTCCGAAACCGGACCCTCCTCCCGTGACAATTGCCGACTTTCCGTCAAGGACCATGTCCCGTCCCCCTGCTCTTGACACCAAAAACAAACGAAGATGCGAAACTTCGAACCCACCCGGTCCCGACTGCCGGGGTAGCCGTTCTGAGGCGCCCGATCCATTCGAATTCGTCTATCGGGATCATGGCCTGAATGTTCAAGCGACTTCTTGATCAAGATCGGGCTTGACGTGCCGCGTGGACCCGGCGCATCACGGATTGGGGCCTGAACAGTTCGGCTCGGCTTCGTTTCCCCTCAGGGGTTTCTGATCTTGCGATTTTTCGGCGTCTCTGTCAGCTTCTGCGCATCATGAAATGGCCTCTGGAAAACCAATCCGGCCCGACCGGGCATGATTCGGTTGCACGGAATCTCCTGCGCACTCTGTTCGTGGTCTGGACAACAGTGACTGTTGCCGGCCACGCGGCGGCATCCGAAACCGTGGCCTCCTCCATGGACACGATCGCCAAGGCCGCAATCGTCAAGGACATGACGACTGGAACCATCCTGATGGAAAAGAATCCCGACCTGATGCTTCCGCCAGCTTCAATGTCCAAGCTGATGACTCTGTATCTTCTGTTTGATGCGCTCAGGGAGAAACGGGTCAGCCTGCAAACCAGGTTCCAGGTATCCGGAAAAGCTGCCGCTATGGGCGGCTCGAAGATGTTCCTGAGGGAAGATGAAAGCGTTTCGGTGGAGAATCTGATCCGGGGCGTCATTGTACAGTCTGGCAATGACGCCTGCATCGCCATCGCCGAAGGCCTCGTCGGAACGGAGGAGGCCTTCGTCGTTCACATGAATCGGAAAGCCAGGGAAATGGGACTCGAGAATTCGACCTTTTCGAATTCCACAGGTTGGCCTCATCCAGATCACCGGATGAGTGCGGCAGACCTGATTACGCTGGCTGAGCGCATCATTGCGGATTTCCCCGAGTACTACGGGTATTTCAAGGAACCGAGCTTTACATGGGACGGAATCACCCAGCGCAACCGGAACCCCTTGTTGGGACACGATGCCTATGTCGACGGATTGAAGACGGGTCACACCAACGAGGCCGGTTACGGACTGGTTGGCTCGGCGGACAACGGCGTTCGACGAATCCTGTTCGTTGTTTCCGGGCTTGAAAGTGACTCCGACCGGCGGCGTGAATCCTTGCGGCTCGTCAACTGGGCGTTTCGCGAGTTCTCGATCGCCAAGGTGTTCGAACGAGACACTCCGGTCGCAAGGGCCCGGGTTTCACTCGGTTCGGAACGTGAAGTCGGACTTGTTTCGGAGACGGACTTGTTTGTGGCATCGCCCTTCTGGGCAAAGGACGAAATTAAGGTCACCCTGAAGTATCGGGAACCCTTGGAAGCGCCGATCGAGAAAGGAAGCCATGTCGCGAACCTCGTTGTTGGTTTTCCCGGCCTTCCCGAGACGACCTATCCCTTGGTGGCGGAAACACCGGTTGAACGAGGGGGGCTTCTTGCACGCATTTCGGCTGTATTCGAGATATTCTGGATCCGTGTTCATTCCCTGGTTCCGGGCATGAGTTGAGACGGCACATGCCGCAGTCCAGAGTGCGCGGATTTTTTATAACTCTCGAGGGAATTGACGGCTGTGGCAAGTCTACACAGGCGAAATTGCTGGCTGATGCATTTCGGTCGGTGGGAAAATCCGTCGTGGCGACGAGGGAACCCGGCGGTTCTCCCGGAGCAGAGGAAATTCGCGCGCTACTTGTCGAAGGTCACACGACGCGTTGGCTCCCGGAGACCGAATTCCTGCTGTTTACGGCCGCCCGGTTCGAACATTTCCAGACGGTCATCGACCCGGCCTTGTTGGCAGGAAAAGTCGTCATCTGCGACCGGTACATCGATTCAACCCGGATTTACCAGGGAGTCGTACGTTCGAATCTCCGACGGAAGGTCGACTTCCTGCACGACCAACTCGGAATTCAACCTCCCGATCTGACGGTGCTGCTCGACCTCGATCCGGACCTGGCGTTCGAACGATGCCAGGCGACCCGTTCGTCTGAAGTGCGATTCGAGAGTTTCGGAAAGGAATTTCAACGAAGGGCCCGGCAGGCTTTTCTCGAACTTGCCGATGAGTACCCCGAACGCATCAAGACATTTGATGCCACGAACTCTCCAGAGGTCGTGAGTCGACAGATCTTCGACGTGACACTTGAGAGGCATCGTGAGTGATTCCGCTTTTCCCGAGTCCGATTGCATCGCAGGCGCATCCCATCCGCGCCGCGCACAGAGACTGGTCGGTCATGAAGATGCCCAGCACGAGTTCATGAGGGCGCTTCAATCACGACGCATTCACCACGCCTGGATGCTCGCCGGCCCCAACGGAATCGGGAAAGCCACACTGGCGTGGCGGATTGCCGGCTACCTCCTGACCTGTGCACCCGATTCCCAAACCGGCGCAGACTCATGCAGTGATGCCTCCCCCGGAAAGCTCCTGCTTCCGTCCCCGGATGTCTCAAGTCCCGTGTTCAGCCGAATTCTTGCCCTGAGCGACCCGGATCTCCTTCTGTGCCGGCGAACCTGGGACGAGAAAAAGAGTAGAATGCGGCCGTTCATTACGGTCGATGAAATCCGTCGGTTACGGTCGCACTATGCGCATACTTCGACATCTTCCAACTGGAGAATTACCATCATCGACGCCGTCGACGACATGAATGCATCCGCGGCAAATGCGTTGCTGAAGTTGCTTGAAGAACCACCCGAAAGGGCCCTGTTCCTGCTGGTTTGTCACCAACCGTCGCTGGCCCTCCCGACGATCCGGTCGCGTTGCAACAAACTCATTTGCCGCCCGCTCGACGCGAGTCAGGTCGGACGCGTGTTGACCGGCCTGGGGTACGAACCCGAAGACCGCCATCACGTTGCTCTCGCCGAATTGTCCGACGGATCGCCCGGAACTGCAATTCAATTGGTCGATAATCAGGGATTGGAAATCTACAGCGAAATCGTTCGAATTCTATCGGACGCTCCCGGCATGGACTGGGCGCGTGTCGGCCGCCTTGCCGACAGCTGCAGCGGGAAAAACAACGAACATCGTTTCACCATTGTGCTCCGACTGTTGCCTGTCGCGCTGGTGCGTCTGGCGCGGTACAGCGTCGCGGCAACGGAAAACATGACTGAATCCGTACACGGAGAGACGCAGATGTGGTCGAAACTTTCACGAGGTCCGGAGATGGCTCCACGATGGGCGGGGCTTGCACAGGACCTGCCTCCCATGGGCAAGCTGGCGAACACCGTCAATCTTGACCCGGCGAGCGTCATCCTCGATATGATGTCCCGGATCAACGCGGCCGCGCGGCACGCGCCTGCCTGAGTCGCTGCAGATGCTTTCATCCGGAATCGAACTTGTTGACAGCCACTGTCACCTGGATTTCCCGGTCTTCAACGGCAAACTGCCCGACGTCGTCGACCGTGCCACGCGGACCGGCGTCACGCGCATGCTCACGATCGCGACCAGCCTGTCGTCCGAACCGGAAGCACGCGCCATTTCGGAGCGGTTTGCGCCGGTATTTTTTGCTGTCGGCACACATCCCCACCGGGTGGCACAGGAACCCATGATCTCTGTTGACGATTTGGTCCAGATTTCCCGGCACCCGAAAATGGTTGCGATCGGAGAGTCCGGTCTGGACTATCACTACACCCGCGAACTGGCGGAGCTGCAGAAGGAAAGCCTCCAGGTGCACATTGCCGCGGCACGTGCGACGGGATTGCCTCTCATCATTCACGCGCGATCGGCGGACGACGACATCGGGTCGATTCTGGAACAGGAATACGAAATCTCGCCCTACGCATGTGTCATGCACTGTTATTCCTCGTCCGCGGCCCTGGCGGAACGGGTTGTCCGAATGGGCTTCTACCTTTCGATGTCGGGGATTGTGACATTCAGAAATGCGGAGGCGCTTCGAGCCATCTTTTCGAAAGTACCGATCGAACAGGTCCTGGTCGAGACCGACGCACCGTACCTGGCGCCCGTGCCTTATCGGGGGAAGACAAATGAACCCTCGTTCACGATGCACACGGCCATCGTCGGTGCGCGCCTGTTTGACATGACGTTGGATGAGTTTGCGTCCGTTACAACCAGGAATTTCGACCGCGTTTTCACCAAGGCGGCCGGGAAAGGGCTCTGCAGGTGAACTCAGGTCTCAGGTTTACCATCCTCGGATGCGGATCGTCTGGCGGTGTTCCGCGAGTCGGCGGCAACTGGGGCGCATGCGACCCCAACGAACCGCGAAACGCCAGAAGACGTTGTTCCCTGCTGGTCCAGCGCATGGCAATGTCGGGTACGACCAGCGTTCTCATAGACACTTCCCCCGATCTGAGGGTTCAGTTGCTCGACGCGGGAGTGGGTGTACTCGATGCCGTTGTCTATACGCACGAACATGCAGACCACACGAACGGCCTCGACGACCTGCGTATCGTGGCAATGAATCGGGCGGGCAGGATTCCGGTATACGCCGGTCATGGTGCGGGAAGAGCCATCACGAAGAGGTTTGACTACGCTTTCGAGAAACCTCCGGAGGCACTGCATCGCCCTTTCCTTGACCTCACGGAAATCGAGACAACGTTTTCTGTAGACGGACCCGGCGGAGCGGTAACAATTACGCCGATCGAAGTGGAACACGGGAACACTCCCACGTTCGGATTCCGGATCGGTCAATTGGCATATCTTCCTGACGTGTCGGCAATTCCCGGAGACGTCTGGCCGAATTTCAAAAACCTCGATTGCTGGATCGTGGATGCCCTCAGGCGGCATCCCCACCCGACGCATTCCCACCTGGACCAGACACTCGAGTGGATTGAATGCGCAGCACCACGCATGGCTTTGCTCACCAACATGCACACTGATCTCGACTACAAGACCGTTTGCCGGGAGACACCGGCCAACGTTGCGGCCGCGTACGACGGTTTCAGGATCGAATATCCTGATCCTGAATCATGTTCCACATAGTCGAAGTCCTGCTTCCTGTCGTCTGTCTGACCGGAGCAGGGTATGTTCTGACACTGAGGTCATTCTTCAACTCTGATCACGTGGACGGACTGATGAGGTTCGCTCAATCCGTGGCCATTCCCTGCCTTCTTTTCGTGGCTATCTCCCGGGTGGAAATCGCGACCGTTTTTCACCCAGACCTCCTCGCCAGCTATTATGTGGCGTCAACAACCATTTTCTTTCTCGGGTTGCTCGGTGCCCGTTTCTTGTTCAGGAGGTCTCCACGAGAGTCCGTAGCGATCGGATTTTCGACGCTGTTCTCAAATACTCTCCTTGCGGGACTTCCGATACTGGACCGTGCCTACGGACCCGATTCCCTTGAACCAGGGTTCGCAATCGTCTCGTTGCATGCGCCGTTTTGCTACTGCCTCGGTATCGTGGCGATGGAAATTGCCCGTGCCGGTGGCCGCGGCATCACGGCGACCGTTCTCACGGCTACGAAAACCATGTTCTCGAACGTCCTTACCCTCGCAATCGCCTTTGGATTCCTGGTCAACATCGCACAGATTCCGGTGCCTGCGTTTTTTACCGCCACGACAGATCTGCTTGCGCAAACAGCCCTGCCCGTCGCTCTCTTTTCCCTCGGCGGTGTCCTCGTCCGATTTCATCTCAAGGAAAGCCTCAGGGAAACCTTCATGATCTGTTTACTGAAACTGATCGTCCATCCCGCGATCGCATACGTCCTTGCGACCGTAGTGTTCGAACTTGACCAGGCATTCACCCGAACCGTCGTCGTCCTTGCCGCCATGGCACCGGGTGTCAACGGCTACGTGTTTGCGACCATGTACAATCGCGCCCGGAACACCGTCGCCTCGTCCGTTCTCGCCGGTACGGCACTGTCGGTTCTTTCGGCGTCCTTGTGGCTGGGTATTCTCGGGGTTTGACCACGCTGGGGCGGTGGCTCGCCCTTGCCGGCGCCCGTGATGCAGCGCGGCCGCACGTTGCAGGACACCGCGAGCGGCGGTTATCGTCTCTCGGGGTTGTAACGCGCGAACAACGGTGCATTCGCCATGAAAAATACAAATATTGCAGCTGGTAACACGAAGGTCTTGAAGTTGACCCAAGTGTCTGTCGACATCAACCTCCATACGCACTCGTTCGCAATGGCAAGAGCCAGGAAAAACACCATGAGGCGACGCGTCAATATGGACCAACCTTCCGATTTCAGGGGTATTGCATCCTCCATGACATATTCCAGGTATGAACGCCCGGTG
The DNA here is from genome assembly GCA_965242975.1 of Paracoccaceae bacterium. Lineage (GTDB taxonomy): Bacteria > Pseudomonadota > Alphaproteobacteria > Rhodobacterales > Rhodobacteraceae > JAPPHA01. The sequence goes on from CBDETS010000007.1 coordinate 1,083,237, forward strand.
AGAAGTCCGAACCCGAGAACACCGCCAAAGAACAGGTAGACGATTGTCGGTTTCATCTTGAAGAACCGTTCGTCGTTGAACCAGATGGTCAACCCTCCAAACAGGATGACCATGACGGCAACGACGAGTTGCATACGCGAGAGTTTTCCCGTCAGCGCCCAGTGAATTCCCGTCGCAAGCATGAGCACGGGAATGAAGAGAAGGGTCGCAACAATAAATCCGTCGTAGCTTTCGCCGAGGACAAAAAATTCCCGGTCTTTCATTCTGGTATAGGCCAGGAAAAACACCAGAACCGGTCCCAGGTCCAGGGTCATCTTGATCCAGGGTTTCAACTTCACCGGTTTGTTCATGATGCCTGAATCCTGTATCTGCGACGGTCAAAGGCGCTCGGAACGCCCGGTCAGGGCGCCGGTAAAGTCTTTCGCGTTAAACGGCTGGAGGTCGTCGAGACCTTCACCGACCCCGATTGCGTGGATCGGCAGTCGATAACGGTCCGCAATCGCGACCAGTACTCCGCCCTTCGCCGTACCATCGAGTTTTGTCATGATCAGGCCGGAAACATCTGCCGACTTGGTAAAGACCTCGGCCTGACTGATGGCGTTCTGACCAGTTGTTGCGTCGAGCACAAGCAACGTGTTGTGCGGCGCGTTGGCGTCCCGTTTTCGAAGAACCCGAACGATTTTTTCAAGCTCCGCCATGAGATCGCTCCGGTTTTGCAAGCGGCCGGCGGTGTCGATCAGAAGAATGTCTGCATTTTCTTTCTCCGCCCGGGCCATTGCATCGAAGGCGACGGATGCAGGATCCGATCCCTGACTTGACGTATGGACAGGTACGCCGGCCCTTTCGCCCCAGACTTCCAGTTGTTCGACCGCAGCGGCACGGAAGGTATCGCCGGCGGCGATGATAACGGACATTCCGGACTCCCGGAATCGGGAAGCGAGCTTCGCCAGCGTGGTTGTTTTCCCTGACCCGTTGACGCCGACGGCAAGAACGACCTGCGGTTTTTTTTCGTAGATCGGCATCGGAGTGGCCACGGGCTCAAGTATCCTGCCGATCTCGTCGGCCAAGAGTTCCAGGACCTCGTCGGGGCCCAGGCGACGACCCATCCAGTCTTCGGCGATTTGAGCCGCAATTCTCGACGATACATCGAAGCCGAGATCCGCGGTGATCAGCATGTCTTCCAGGTTCTCCAGCATCTGATGATCGAGCGGCCTGCGGTGTGACTTCGGCGACGTTCGCTTCGTGAACAGGTCGGGAAGTACACGCCGAACCCGGGATTCTCCCTCGTCTTCGATGAGTTCACGACGAACTGGTCCATCGTTTTCGTCCGCTCGCATCGTTTCGCTTGACGATTCCGGTTCATCGGCCAGTGCGTCCTCCACGCCTTCCCGCAGCCGCGCCGAAGATTTCATCAATCGGTTCGTCAGTTTTGAAAGGAAACTCATGAAACGCACGCAAGGAAACGCGAACCGGGCACTCGGTCATGTTTACCTTCCGGTCGCGGCTCCCGGCGCAATTCGGTATGCGCCGGCACGAACCCGGACAGGACCGACGGATCTCTTCCCCGAAAGTCCATCAGATTTCTTCCGGGAAATGCCGCGCTACAAGCCGAATGGGATTCGGCGCTGCCTGACCCAGTCCACATATCGACGCGTCTTCCATGACCTGACAGAGATCTTCCAGCAGTTCCTGGTCCCACTTGTCTGCCTGCATGAGCTTGACCGCCTTCTCACAGCCGACCCTGCACGGAGTGCATTGACCACAGCTTTCGTCCTCAAAGAAACGAAGCATGTTTAGTGCGGCGTCACGAGCACGGTCCATGTGAGACAACACGACGACCGCAGCTGAACCGATGAACGTACCGTGAGGTTGCAACGTATCGAAATCCAATGGAATGTCGTCCATGGATGCGGGCAGGATACCGGCCGAAGGACCTCCGGGCTGGTAAGCCTTGAATCGATGACCGTCCTGCATTCCTCCGCAGTAATCCTCGATCAACTCCCTGATTGTCACTCCGGCAGGTGCGATCTTGACACCTGGATCGCGGACTCGGCCCGACACCGAATAGCTTCTCAGACCTTTTCGTCCATTTGTTCCATGGGCGCCAAAGACATCGGGGCCTTCACGGGCGATTTTGCAGACCCAGTGCAGTGTTTCGACATTGTGGACGAGGGTCGGGCGATTGAAGAGTCCGACAGACGCGACATACGGTGGTCGATGTCTTGGCAAGCCGCGCTTGCCCTCAATCGACTCGATCATCGCGCTTTCTTCGCCACAGATATAAGCGCCGGCACCGCGGCGAACCTCGATATGGCCAGGTTCAACGATTCCCGCCTTTTCGAGTTCGCCGATTTCGGTTCTGAGAATCTCGAGGATCGCCGGGTATTCATCTCTCATGTAGATGTAGCATATTTCGGCTTCGATCGCCCATCCCGCGATCAGCATCCCTTCGAGAAAGACATGCGGTTCCCGTTCGAGGAAATAACGATCCTTGAACGTCCCTGGTTCGCCCTCGTCTCCGTTGACGGCAAGAAAACGGGGCCCGGCATTCATTCGAACAAACGACCACTTCCTTCCGGAGGGAAAGCCTGCGCCGCCCATACCCCTCAATCCGCTTTTCAGGACATCGTCCTGCACCTCATCTGGGGTCCTTGAGCCCGCGCGAAGTGCCTCGAGTTCGCTGTATCCCCCGTCGGCAAGATATGCCTGCAGGACCTGGTAATCCGGCATGCGAGGCCGGAAGTCCCTGGCCTGAATTGATGCGCGGACTTTATCCACGGTGGCATGATCGATGTGATTATGTCCGATTTCGAGCGTCGGTGCGGTGTCGCAACGGCCCATGCACGGTGCCCGAACGACACGGACTGCTCCGCCACCTTCGTGTTCGCGCACCAAGTTGCGAAGCAAGTCCTGTGCACCTGCGAGTTCACACGACAGAGAGTCACAAATGCGAATCGTAAGCTCGGGCGGTGCCGCTTCTCCTTCCGTGACAACATCAAAATGCGCGTAGAAGGTCGCGACCTCGTAGACCTCCGCCTGAGACAGCTTCATCTCTTCCGCGAGCGCCGCGAGGTGGGCAGCAGAGAGACACTTGTACCTGTCCTGAATCAGATGGAGAAACTCGATCAGGAGGTCACGTCGCCGAGGCTTGTCACTGAGAATTTTCCGAACATCCAGTAGTGCCGACTCAGTGACCTGGCGGCCCTTGGGCTTGGCTCCGCCCTTCCCTTTTCCCGATTTCCAGACGCCACCGCGTGACGATTCCACCATGCCCCGTCCTCTTGAAAAACCTGTTGCCATGTACGTGTTTCGACCGGAAACAGCCATAGGAATTACGTGGGGTGCCCAGGTCAGATTCACATGTTCCGCGTGCTACGCTTGACATTCACCCGGGCTGCGCCGGTTTTCGCCCGGAATTTCACGAACACGTCAGTCTCGGGAAGCGGTATCCCGGGCGGTGTCTCCGCTTAAGCGGCAAACGGGAAGGTGCCCGTCGCGAAACTGAATGTCGAGAGTGGTGGCGCCCCGCGCGTCCGCCAGATCGGTAATGATCGCTCCCTTGTCGTCCCCCTGACGAACAAGCGCGAATCCTCGTTGGAGCGTCGCCTCGTATCCCAGCGATAGAATCAGCCTTGCCAGGCCTTCCTGCCTCGCGGCTTTGCGCTCCAGGATCGAACGAGTTACCTGCCTCAATCCTTGGAAGTTCTTGGTAAGCAGAGTTTGCAACTGTTCGATCCTTCGCTGAATCGTCGCGCCATGAATTCTCGATGCGCTAACGGCAAACCTGGCTTGGCTATCCTGCAAGCCTTGAGCAACACCTCGCTCCAGCCGGCCGCAGACGAGGTCGAAGTGCTGGCCCTGCATGTTGACGTACTCGGCAGGATTCGGGAGCGCTCGATAGAGACCCGCAAGCGATTTCCTGAAGTCTGCCGTGAGCCTTGCAAGTGCGCCAACCCGTCGATCATCGAGGGAAGACAGACGCCCGAGCAATTCCGAATGAACCGGCACCGCCCGTTCGGCGGCGGCTGACGGCGTTGGGGCCCGGAGGTCAGCCACGAAGTCGATGAGTGTCGTGTCAGTTTCGTGCCCGATCGCCGAGATTATCGGAATTTCGCTTGAAAATACCGCACGCGCGACATTTTCGTCGTTGAACCCCCAGAGATCTTCGACCGAACCTCCTCCTCGTGCAATGATCAGGATGTCCGGGCGGGGAATTTGTCCATCCGGCGCCAACGCGTTGAACCCGCGAATGGCGGAAACAACGTCATCCGGGCAATTCTCACCCTGCACCGATACAGGCCACAATATGACATGTCTTGGAAATCGGTCACGAAGGCGGTGCAGTATGTCGCGAATGACCGATCCGGTCGGAGAGGTTACAACGCCAATGACTTCGGGAAGAAAAGGCAGGGCCTGTTTGTGCTCCTGGTCAAATAGTCCCTCCTTCTGAAGTTTCCGCTTTCGCTGTTCAAGCATCGCCATCAAGGCGCCAATTCCTGCGGGTTCAACTGTCTCGATACTCAGTTGATATCGGGACTGTCCGGAAAATGCGGTCAGTTTTCCGGTCGCAACAACCTCCATTCCTTCTTCCGGAAATTGCGTGAGCCTACCCGCTGCGCTCCGCCAGATCACGGCAGACAGGACTTCATTTCTTTCCTTGAGGTCCAGATAGACGTGCCCCGCAGCTGATCGTGTCACACGTCCGACTTCTCCACGTACACGAACGCGTCCGAATCGGCTTTCGATCTCGCGTTTGATCTGCCTCGAGATTTCCGAAACGGTGTATTCCGGCACGTTTCCTCTCGTTCCGGTCATCCCGGGTTCATCGGAGAAACTCATTTCCTCACCCTTTTGGCCAGCCAACTTGATCCATCGATTTCAGGTCTTTAGAACGGCGGTCATGAAACTCCAAGCCCATAGCGACGACCGTTTGAAAATGGATTCCGGTATCCGGATCGAGTGGCTGAAGTGAGTACTGCACTGACGAACCTCGCAGGCCGGGGATCCGAATTTTTCTGCCTCCTCCCGGATGCCACGGCGTGTCTCGACCACTCACCGAATTCGGCTGACACGATACGGCCGTTCACTGAAGGCACGCATCGAGCCGAAGGATGGACTCTCCGGACCGCGGCCCCTTCCCTGACCGGCCGTATCGCTACGGCGACTCGCCGCTCCTTCCGATGAACGTTCTGGTTCTCGGCGGCGGGGGCCGTGAACATTCGCTTTGCTGGGCCATCAGGCAAAATCCCCGGTGTGACACACTCTTTTGTGCGCCCGGAAACGCGGGCATTGCCGAGGTCGCCACTTGTGTCGAAATGGACATTTGCGACCGAACGCAAGTCGGAAAATTCTGCAAACGGAAGAATGTCGAATTCGTGGTCGTTGGTCCGGAGGCTCCCTTGGCACATGGGATCTCCGATGCGCTGAGATCGGAGGGGATGCTTGTCTTTGGCCCGGGACAGGCGGCATCAAGACTTGAGACTTCCAAGGCATTCACGAAAGGTATCTGCGAAACCGCCGGAATTCCGACGGCTCGATACGTCGTTTTCGACGATCCCGCAAAGGCAAGGGCTTACATTCAAGACCGTGAGTTTCCCGTGGTGGTGAAAGATGACGGCCTCGCAGCGGGTAAAGGCGTAACGGTTGCCCAGACAGCAAACGAGGCCATTGAGGCCATTGACAAGATTTTTGCCGAACACGAGAGCGGAAAAAAAGCGTCGGCACGTTCGGTCTTGATCGAGGACTTTCTCGAAGGAGTAGAAGCTTCGTTCTTCGTATTGACGGATGGCGAAACCGTCCTGCCTTTTGGAACCGCAAAGGACTACAAGCGTGCATTCGACGGCGACCGTGGCCCGAATACAGGTGGCATGGGCGCGATTTCACCGGCACCGGCCATGACAGCCGGGGTCGTACAACGCGCGATGAACGATATCATTCACCCCACGCTTGACGAGCTCAGACTTCGCGGAGTTCGATACCAGGGGGTTCTCTACGCCGGATTGATGATTCAGGACGATCGTCCCAGCCTCCTGGAATACAACGTCAGGTTCGGCGATCCGGAGTGCCAGGTCCTGATGATCCGCCTGGGCGCGCAAGCCTTTGATGCGATGCATGCCTGTGCCAGCGGCACACTCCGGGACATCCGGGTGAACTGGGCTCGCGATCACGCCTTGACGGTCGTCATGGCGACACGTGGTTATCCGGGCCACGTCGTCAGTGGATCCGTGCTCAAGGGACTCGACAGTATTTCCGCGACAAATTCCTTGAGGGTGTTTCACGCCGCGACGGCGAGGTCCCAAGACCGCCTGACAGCGACAGGAGGACGAGTTCTCAACGTCACCGCGCGGTCGGACTCCGCGTCCGGTGCCCGGAGGGCCGTTTACGAGTCAATCGGCCGCATCGATTGGCGGAAGGGGTTCTATCGCAGTGACATTGGAGAGTAGGCTGACAGTTCCATTCTCCGGACAGGAGTCGAGGAAACCGCCGAATTCCGTATTGGCCCCAGACCAGGGATTCAATTCGCGGATCGCGTTCGAGCGAAAACAGTCAGCGGGATTCTTCGATCCAAATCGACAGTCCCGCGGGTTCGACCGTCCTGGACCCGATCAGGAATCTCTGTGATCCACGTTCGGGAACGACCCTGGGTGCGTGCGAAAAGTTGAAGGCGAAACCGATGTTCCCGCGGTAGGTCACCCGGATTCCTTCCGGAGTTGAAACGTCCGGCAAACCTGCTCGAGTCATTGCTTCAGCCAGCACTTTTCGCAAACATTCCTCGCGTGGTACGATCGCAAGGTAGGTCGTGCGATCGTTGGCCAGGACTGCGGGATCACCATTCCGAAATCCTCCCGAGAAGTGAGCCACGGCACGTTCATCGCTGTCGACGTGTTCGCGCCAACCCGTTACGGAAAACTCCTGGTCAACGAATTTGACGGACTCCCTGTGCCATGCGGGAAGACTTTCGACCCTGCGAACAGTAACATCGATCAGCCGGCGAAAAGGACCCGGAGCGCCGCCCTGGGGCGACCGCATCATGCAATCGAAACTTCCGCATCGGGCACCCAGAACGATTTGCGCCGTGCTGTTCAACAAGCGGGAGACGAACTCTTCGTGACCGATCAGCATGTCTGGCACCAGAACGAGCCGGTAACACGACAGGTCGGAATCCGGACCGATGACATCAACATCGTATCCGAGTTCGCGGCAGCACCTGTACCAGTCCATCGCAACGGACTCTCCCGAACTCCCCTGCCCATGCGGAAGAATCTTGCCTGCCCAGCGAGACTGGTAGTCCACGACCAGTGCGACACCCGCGTTTGAACGGAAGGTGTGTGGAACCCGGTCACGCTCTGCCGCGACCGCGACGACCTCGTGGAAGGCACGGTCCGGAGTTCCATCGGAATGGTGAAGGGCCGAATGGAACTGTTCCTGCCCGAAGGAAACCTGTCTCCATCGAAAGTAGAGAACGGCCTCGGCTCCATGCGCATAGGCCATCCAGGTCCACAGTCTCACGGCCCCGTCGACAGGCGCAGGATTGTATGGCGCCCAATCGACCGGTCCGGGTTGCTGTTCGGTGACCCATACCCTGCCACGGCCCAGCTCGCGGTACATGTCACAATGAAATCCCTGGTAGTCCGGTGCGCCGATTCTCAACCAGGAGGCCTTTTCTTCAAGAGGAAGATGGCCCTGGATCAGGTTGCCGAGCGGGTAGCTGTCGAATCCTGCCACGTCGAGGTGCATGACGGCCTGACGGTGATCGAAGTCATAACTTCCCGCCATGAAGTTGTGGACCACTGGCCGTGCCGGTGAATGTTCCCTGATGATCCCGGCTTGTATTCCGATGAATCGCGCCACGCGGTCGGATGAGTAACGCATGAATTCGAGTTCAAGTGCGGGGCACGGCATGGCAACCGAACCGACGGGGAGCTGTATCTCGTCGAAGTCCCTGTATCTCCCGCCCCAGAAAACCGTATTCCAGGACCGATTGAGAGTATCGATGTCGGTATAACGGTCCCTCAGCCAGTTGAGAAAACCCGAACGGGCAGGTGTAGAGTAACTGATTGCGGTATCGTGATCCCCGATCTCGTTGTCGACTTGCCACGCATATACAGCAGGGTGTTTGCCGTAGCGTCGGGCGTACTCATTCGTAATGCGCCGAGCCTCCTCAACGTATTTTTCACTCGATAGACAGTAGTGGCGCCTCGACCCTGACGTACGGGTCCGGCCGAGGCGATCGACGGGAAGGACTTCGGGAAACTCGCTGACGAGCCAGTTGGGCGGTACGGCGGTCGGCGTCGAGAGCATGACCTTCAATCCGGCATCGCCGAGCACGTCCAGAGCGCGGTCGAGCCACGCCCAGTCGAATCGGTTTCGGCAAGGCTCGGTCAAACACCAGGTGAATTCACCGATGCGAACCCAGGTCAGACCTGCGTCCACCATTTGCCTGGCGTCTTCCTCCCACCGACCTTGACGCCATTGTTCCGGGTAGTAACAGACGCCGAGTTCGAGTCGTGGCATGTTCGGCGTCAGCCTGTTCTGGGTTCGTACCTGCGTTCGATCCATTTAAGGAAACTGGCGCACGCAAGCGTAATGACGACGTAGAGAATTGCCGCAGTGTTGAACGGCGCAAAAGGGAGAAAGCTCGAAGCTTGGAATTCACGTGTTCTTTGGGTCACGTCCCGGACCGAAAGGATCGACAGCAAAGACGTGTCCTTGACCATCGCGATAAACTCGTTTCCCAGGGGCGGGACGACGATACGAAGCGCCTGAGGCAAAACGATCAATCTTGCCAACTGAATACGGGTGAGTCCAAGGCTCTTCCCGGCCTCGGTCTGGCCTGCCGGAACTGCCTCGATACCGGCGCGAAAAATTTCGGCCATATATGCGGAATACCCGACGGCAATCGCGATGATGCCTCGAGTCATGTTCGGAAGATCGATTGTTCCGGATGAAGCTTCCTTCACCGCACCTGATAGGGGAAGCCCGATATAGAGGATGATGACCAACATCGGAATTCCTCGAATCGTGTCAACAAAGAACTCCGACCCGACCGCCAGCGGATGCAATCCATGCTGGGCACCCCCCAGCGTCAATACCAGCAGCATTGCTCCGATAACCGTGAATACGATTGCAGGCGTCTTGGCATCGCTTGGCAGGAACTCCGTTTCCCAGATTACTGGGAGCCTTCCGTCATGGTCGGACACGGGAATGAACGCTCCTGAAACGCTGTTGGCGGTTTCGACTTGTTCGAGCGCTGACGGGACGTCCGGAACGTTTCTGATTCGCAGAGACAAGCCTCCACCCCCCGAGTACTCTCCGAACCGGATCGTGTCGGCCAGGGATTGCGGCGTACCCTTGACGATGGCAATTCGCGCATCCGTGGTGCCAACGAGAACATAACTGTCTCGCGGCTGGGCCCAAAAATACGCCGCAACTGCAATCAAGATAAGGCTGATCGTCATATAGACGGATGTTGTCCGCGAAGTTTGCCTGAAGGTCTGAAGTCCGCTCCAGATCAATCCGAGAATCGCCGCTAGTACGTAGGCGAACACGGTTGCCCTGAATGTGACGGCTATACCTGTCGCGAACTCCCAACGCGCAACGAACAGCAGGTAGAACAAAAGAAAGCCGGAGACGACCTGAAATACCTGTCCGGAATACAGCTGATGCCGTCCTCCCGGTCGCGATGCTCCGATGCAGCAGAGGGCGAAAACGGTCCCGTATATCGCCAGGCCGAACCGGAAACCGAGACTCAGACCGGCCTTGGCCTCCGGCGTCAACACCCATGGCCGTCCGGTGCGATCGATCAGCGCGGATTCATATTCGTTGACCGCGTGATACAGGCTGGCTTGCAGAAAGGACTCGGATAAGGAAGGCAAGAACGCGACAAGTGGCACGATGATCAAATGGACCGGAACGGCCAATCTGGCAATCGTGTGCAGCCAGACCGGCGAATCCGCACCGAGGACCCATCGCCGCGCCGACAGGAATCCCGTAGCCAGGACAAGGAAAATCAGCAGAAACGCGACGAAATGCTCGAAGGCGTCGTTGCCCACGCCGACAATCGCCTTGAGCGACCGCATGTACTTGCTGGATGAGGCAAAAAGAAAGACGATAAACGGCGCCGCCGCGAGGAGCACGAGATTGCTCGGGCGGATCGACTTCAGATAACTTCTAATGCCGGGATTCCTTTTCGGAATCCCGGCCGGGTTCGATCAAACGGGAGACCGGCCCTGTTCTCATTGCACGATCATTCAGTTTGCCAGTACTGGGCAATCAGCTCGTCAAGCTTGCCGCTTTCCCGAATTGCCGCGAGGCCTTCGTTGATGGCGTCGACAATCGGGTCCCCTTCCTGCATGACGATTCCGAGAGGATCAGTTTGCAATCCCGTGATTCCGACGGTCAGTTCTCCTGCGAATTGCTGCTCATACGCGACTGCAGAGGTTCCGTCGATGACGACCCCGTCGACATCTCCGTTTTGAACGGCCTGGATGGCCGCTGAAAACAGGTCATACAGGTTGACATTCTCACGGCCAACGATTTCCTCGGCAAGAATCGCGTTTGTCGTCCCGGTAACCGACGCCAGTCGCCGACCTCCCGCCTCGAAGTCCCCGATCGTCAGGCCTTCATCCTCGACCCGAAGCAATATCGCCTGGCTGACGACCAGGTACGGATCCGAGAAATCCATGGTCTTGTCACGTTCGTCCGTGATCGACACGCCGGACATGACAAGGTCGAACTCCCCTTGTTGCAAGGCTGCGAATATTCCGTCCCACGCCGTGTTGATAAACTCCGCGACGCAATTGATCTCTTCGCAGATCGCATTCATCACGTCGATGTCGAATCCGACGATCTCGCCGGTAGCTTCGTCGATGATTTCCATCGGAGGATACGTCGCATCCGTTGCGATCCTGAAGATCCGTCCCTCAAGATCAGCGGCCCAAACAGAGTTGGTCATGATGACTACGCCGATCAATCCGCCCAGCAGTTTCCTGATCATCTTTCTCCCTCCCGAAAGGTTAACGTAATGCAATTATCGTTGTATTGCGCTGGCTTCACAATACATCGGTTTCCACAATCACGGCACCAAGCGAAAAAAACGTCAAATTTGCTTTTCTGGCATCGTCACGACCAGACCGTCCAGTTCATCCGTTACCCTGATTTGACACGTCAGGCGTGACTTGACCGGATCCGGGTCCCAGGCAAAGTCGAGCATGTCTTCTTCCATGATGTCTCGATCAGGCAGCTTGCCGACCCAGGCTTCATGCACGTACACATGGCAGGTTGCGCAGGCGCAGGCGCCGCCGCAGTCTGCCTCGATTCCCGGAATGTCATTGTCACGGGCTCCTTCCATGACCGTAAGACCGTTTGAAACCTCGACAACGTGCTCTGTTCCATCGAACTCAATGTATGTGATCCTGGCCATGTTCGGTCCTCATTGTCCGGTGGCGTCGGTCTGACGCAAACAACTGTCAAGACGGCTGTACACCACGCCGCTCCTTGTGATTGCAGTCGATTTGTTCTCGCTCAAATCCCCAAACTGAACCATTGAATAGGGCGCATGGCCAAATTAGGCATCCCCGAAGTTTATCATCGGGTTCGGTAGTTGGCGATTCCTTATCATGCTCAGGCGGCGCAAGGCAGATGGAAATTGCTCTGACCGGAGAGGCAGAATTCCGCACGTTTCCGCGACCACCGGCCACCAGTTGAGTACAGGGTTTGACGCAACCGTTTCGGTGACAAAGACGCAATTCCCGCATGAATCGCCGGCGTAATGAGGAAACGTGGAAGGTCGCGCGCGCGCCGTGACCGGTTGACTTCGCGCATGCCATTCCTGGGGAAATGGCCGCCGGATCGTTCCATTGAATTGAAATTCGGACCATGGTTGCCTGCTGGTCTCATCGCCAGTCGGGTCGGTTGTCAACAAAGCCCAGAATCGCGGTACTTTCCATCTCGGAGGAACGCGTGAATCAGTCAAGGGAGGCCGGGCATGTGATGAAACAGAATCGCCAAAAGGAACTCGCGTGGGTTCGTGAAGCGAAAATGCGCGGGTGAGAGTGGCCATGCTTAGAGTTGCGGCGAGTTTTCGTCTGGCCATTTACTGCCGCCACGCACCAAGTCCACCGTCCACGCAGACTTTTCGAACTACACCGTCAACCCGAGTCCTGTCATTCACGTCTTGGTGTTCGTAACTGGTGTTGGGTTCGTCACCAGGTGCTGCCGACGATATGCCCCGGCAAGGCCCGTCCTGGATAGTTTTGTGATACCCGGGTTCCGGCGGCGTGTATTCTCTTTACGCATGTCGACTCGAAATAGCCCGCGGCACCCGCGACGAAAGTGGATGTTCAGCGCTCAGACCACGCATTGATCCGTTCCGTCATCAGGAACTGGACAATCCTGAAGTCGAGATCACTGTCGATATCCAGGCATCGCTCTTGCGGCATGACGTAGGGAATTACCTGACCGTCGTACAGTCCCGATGCCTTGCGAAGATAGTTTGTGGAAATGACATAGGTTGAACCCACGTGCTCGTAAACCACGGGTGCTTGTTGTCGAGCAACGACCGGATACGGCAATTCCTTCGATACCCTCAGTGCCCCGTTCTCATTCACTTCAACCAGATTGAAGTAGGGATTTTTCCTTGCGATGCAGCAAGACATGACCATGTCAGGCGACCGCGATAGGAAAAGATCAAGAGCCGCCGACATGTCTTCCCGAGTTCGTAGAGGTGACGTGCAATCCAGATCAAAGAGAATTGAAAACTGGCCGACAAGTTCTTCAACTGCAGCCAGCGAATGCTGCCAGACATCCCATTTCGCCGCGGTATCCGTAGCCAGGCGATCGGGCCGCAATCCGATCGGCAGCGCCCCCCGGGAAAGGCCATGCGCATAGATCTCTTCGCAATCGGAGGAAACAACCACGTGATCGATAAACTCGGACTCGAACAGGCAGTCCAGTGACCAGTCAATGAGTGGCCGGCCGCAAATCTGTTTCATGTTCTTGCCAGGAACACCTCTTGATCCCTTTCGTGCGCCGACATGGCCTACGATCATGCGAAATCTCCTACCGAAACCCTTTAATTGTCTAGATACCCCCGTTTGCGCGATCAACATTGAACTTGCAGCCGTACGTTCCGTCGGGGATGGCCGGGTTTGGAGACGGTGGAAATAAAGTCACGTTTCGGCTGTCTACCTCATTCATGAGGTTACACTCCACGACAATTCAGATGGAGCGTGTGGGTGGAACCGGCTTGTCCCGTCACGGGACCAACCTTGTGCCGATGGCCCGCCACTTGGGTGAGAACCCCACCAACCGCAACACAAACTATCGGCTTCTGCCAGGCTCTGTTCCAATTTCAGGGCAACCGGTTGGACAGGCAGGCGTCAGCCGTTACGTCCTGAGCGAGATGATTGAAAGGCATGGTTACGCCGACCGGGCCGCGTAAGCCAATGAGGATACACCGCCATCCGTTCCGTTTTCCTTGCCCGGTGCGGAAATCGTCTGGCTTCGCGCGGCGACGCCGCGGCTTTCCGGAGTCTCGCTTGTCGGCGCCATGGAGTGCCGGCGGGACCAAGGCGATGCGTGGACTTCGGTGTTCACGGACGGTGCGGGACAATCCCGTTTTCAAGTCTCACTGCGGGGCGGTTCCGTTATTCACTGCCCCGGGCCGTCACCGTCAGGGACGGCATGATCGGAATCTCGAGGATCTGGTCAAACGCACGGATCCATGACCGTGCCCGGGACGACCTGTGCCGTGCATGAAATTCCGGCACCTCCTGTGACCGCCGCCGCCGACATGGACTCAGTTCAAAAAAGTGAGTTTACCGAGGCCGAAGAGCGATTACAGGAAGGAATGCGCGCGACCCGTTCCAGGGCGATGCCCGGACAGAGCGTGGCCCGACGCGAACGTTCGACGCCGGGCCACCGCCTGTTGTCACGGGACAGGGAGAATCCGCTCGGGACTCGCGATCAACGACGGAAATCGGCCATGGCCCGCTCGTCCCTTGCCCTCAAGATCGAGGACTCCAGGACGACATCGGTTCCGTCACTGACCTTCGATCGACAGGCCGACGAATCGTGCAGCACCTTCTCCTCGTTCGATCAGAAGGAGAACCGATTCCTGCCCGGCATCACGCTTGCCCTCGAGCACGCTCACGACGTCGCCCGGCAACTCGATTTTTTCGTGGCCGAACTCGGCAATGATGTCGCCGGCCCGGATTCCCTTGGAGTAGGCTTCACTCTCGATGTCGATGTCCGTAATCACGACACCTTGCGTCTCGCTGTCGAGACCGAAGGATTCGCGAAGCTCATCGTTCAGCGAAGAGAGTTCCATACCCAGCAAGTTGTCCGTTTGAGGTTCCTCCGGCGAAAAGGCAGCCGGCAGGATGCGGTCACGTTCGGCGTCCTCCCGTCGACCCAGGACGACGCTCACGGTCATTTCTTCACCGTCACGGAAAATCGTCACCGGGACTTCCTTTCCGATTTCTGACCTTCCGACAAGTCGGACCAGAGAACGTACATCCTCGATTTCCGTACCGTCGAGCGACAGAATGACGTCACCTTGCACGATGCCTGCATCCATGGCTGGGCCATCGACCAGAATACTGGTTACCAGCGCACCTTCCTGGCTCTCCAGGCCGATCGCTTCCGAAATCTCAGGATCGATGTCTTGAATGGAGACACCAAGCCAACCTCGGCGCGTCTCGCCGTGGTCAAGAAGTTGGTGCACGACGGGAGCAACCACGTTTGAAGACATCGCGAACCCGAGCCCGATCGAACCGCCCGTTGGCGAAATGATTATCGTATTGACCCCGATGACTTCCCCTTCGAGATTGAACAGGGGGCCCCCCGAATTGCCACGGTTGATGGCGGCGTCGGTTTGAATGTAGTCGTCATAGGCGCCATCGAGAGCCCGGCCGCGCGCAGAAATGATTCCGGCCGATGCGGAAAAGCTCTGACCGAGCGGGTTGCCGATCGCCAATACCCAGTCTCCGACTCGTGCCTTGTCGCTATCACCGAATTCGAGAACCGGAAGCGGTTCATCGACATTTACCCGGAGCACGGCGATGTCGGTCTTTGGATCGGCTCCGACAACAGTCGCGTCGGCCGAGGTCCCGTCGAAGAAGTCGACCATGATACTCGTTGCGCCACTGACCACGTGATTGTTGGTGACGATGTGGCCATCTTCTGAGATGATGAATCCCGAACCAAACGATGCCCTCCTTCGCAGCCCCTGGTCCGGCCGCGTTGGTCGGTCACGGAATTCCCGAAACAGATCTTCGAACGGCGTTCCCCTGAACGGATTCGGAATCTGATAACGGGACGAAGGATCAACCGCGTCGGCGGTATGAGTCACGGTTACATTGACAACGGCGGGATTGAGATCTTCAACGAGATCGGCAAAGCTTTCCGGAACATACGACGCATGGCCGTACGAAACCTGAATCAAGAATATTGCGACAACCGCCGCACCGAATTCACGGAATGGCCGGGCCCAAATCCAGGCGACCCCCCTGGCTGCCGTCCCAGGTATCCTAATCCTCATCACATGCCTCCTTGGTTTCATTGGACACTCGATGATCCACAATTATACGTTGCCCGCGTGAAGTAAAATCGCGTGGCGTAAATTCAATGTGAAACCGGGAGAGGTGCGATCTCGCGAGAATGATCGGTTTCAAACGAGCTCCGAGGCAACGCAAATTCGGGAATCGCGCGGGACATCGTTCTGGCCGGCCCTGCGGGCATCTGAATCCGACGAATGCGACGGGGAGCATAAAACACGGAAACCGTTCTTGTTGCCTTTCCGGGTTTCAGTTCTTCGTCGACTGTCCAGACTCGGTACATGCATTCGCGGAAACCCGGTGTGCCGGGCAGGCTCGGACGGTGTTCAACCCCAGTCCTTGGCCACCCAGACAAGCGCGACGCCAATGGTCATGATCAAGAGGCCGGCAATTCGACGTTGCTCCTTTCCCAACCGGCCAATGGTCTTGATGACATCCTCCAGACGCATCGGGACGACCACGAGAACCAATCCTTCGACAACCGCGACGAAGCCAAGGCCAAGCACCAAATCGCGCATTGCTTACCTTTGGATGGTGTCAGATTTGAGATACTCGAAAAACTCGCTGTCGGGAGCGATAACCAACGTGGAATTCTCCCCCTTGAGGGACTTCTCATATGCGCTGAGCGATCGGTAGAAGGCAAAGAATTCGGGGTCGCGGCCGAATGCATCAGCAAAGATCGAGTTACGGAGTGCGTCCGCCTCTCCACGAATGATCTCTGACTGCTTGCGCGCCTCAGAGGTCAATTCGACCACCGTTCGGTCGGCCTGCGCCCTGACTTTCTGAGCGGCTTCCTTTCCTCTCGCGATTTCATCGGCCGCCTCACGCTGTCTTTCGGCCCGCATCCGTTCAAAGGTCGCGGCCAGGTTTTGCTCCGGCAAGTCTGCCCTCTTGATGCGGACATCGATGATTTCCACGCCCAGGGCTTCCGCTTCTCCCCGTGCTCCGTCCCGGATCTGATTCATGAGTGCGGCCCGATCCGCCGACAGAACGGTACCCGAGGTCACACCTCCAAGTACTTCACGCAATTGCGCATTCAGGATTCTCTCCAGGCGCGGCTCCGCTCCTCCGACCCCGCTCGTACCAACCGCTCTCCGAAACTGAACGCTGTCCTTGATTCTCCAACGTGCAAACGCGTCAACGACAAGGCGGCGGTCGTCGAGCGGCGTGACTTCCAGCGGCTGGGTATCCAACGGCAGAATACGATCATCGTAACGGACGATTTCCTGTACAATCGGGATCCTGAAGGACAGGCCCGGGTCTTCCTTGACGGACAGAACCTGTCCGAATTGCAGGATAAGCGCCTTCTCGCGCTCATCGACTATGAAGACTGCCGACAAAAGCCCAAACCCGATCACGGCCAGAACAGGGATTAGATATGCTGCACGTGTCATTCTGATTTACCCATGGTTCAGCCGGTCAGCGGTCCGACTTTCTGATTTCGTTCAAAGGGAGATAAGGTACAACGCCTTGGCTGCTTTCGGCGCTTTCGTCGATGATGATCTTGTCCACCTCTCCCAGAACCTTTTCGATGGTTTCAATGTAGAGACGCTTACGGGTCACTTCCTCTGCCTTCGAGTATTCCTCGAGAACCGCCAGAAAGCGTGAAGCCTCGCCTTCCGCTTCGTTGACGACCTGGGCTCGGTATCCTTCGGCTTCCTGCTGCAGTCGCGCAGCCTCACCGCGGGCCTCCGCGACGACCTGGTTGGCATACGCATCGGCCTGCTTTTCAAGGGTGTCGCGCGTCTGTTCTGCAGCCTGCACTTCACGGAAGGCGTCGATAACCCCGCGCGGAGGGTCGGCCTTGTCAAAGTTGACACGAACAATGTTGACGCCTGACTGGTAGCTGTCGAGCGTCTCCTGGATCAGTTCCTGCAATTCCTGTGCAATGATTCCTCGGTCACGATTGAGAATCGGCGCAAGGTTCGAGCGGGCAATGATCTCGCGCATTGCCGATTCCGACACCGCCCTGATCGTGTCTCTCGGGGCGGCGAGATTGAACAGGAAACTCGGTAGGTCCCTTATGTTCCAGACAACCTGAAAATCGATATCAACGATATTCTCGTCGCCGGTAAGCATGAGACCTTCATCCAGCCGCGCACCCGAGCCAACGCCAATGTCTTCGGTATTTTCCCGCGTGACCGGGAGTATTTCCTTCCTGATAATCGGCCAGGGCGCGAAGTTCAGACCTTCAGTTCCCGTCTGGTAGTATTCGCCGAAAAGCAGTTCCACCGACTGCTCGGACGTGTCGACACGGTAAAACGACAGGAACAGCCAACCGGCGATCAAAATGAGAATGACAAAGGCCAAGCCGCCGCGGCTGATCCTCGGGCCACCGCCGCGGTCGCCCCCTACTCCCCGTCCGAACCCGCCGCGGCCTCCCATAAGTCCCCGGAGTCGCTCCTGACCCTTTCGGACGAATTCGTCCATGTCGGTAACATTCTGGTGGTCTCCGCCCGAACCCGGACGTCGGTCACCTCCACGCTGCCCTCTGCGGTCTTCGCCACCTCCGGGAAATCCTCCGCCCCAGGGACCACCTGAATTGTTGCCTGGCATGCTTGCTGTTAACCTCCCGCAGTTGCGTGACGAGTCCGGTCCGAATCGATCATGTCCGACTTTTCGCGTTGCTGCCGATACATAGCGAATTCTCGAAGGAATTTTCCAGTTCTAATTGAGAATCAGCCAAAATTCTCCATCTGTACCGGTTCCGCGACGCCAACATGACCATGTCTGCGTGGGGACTCTCGCGAAAACAAGTTAACGTTTGGGACTTATATCGATGGGTTGACTGCGCGTCACGCCGCCAGCTTTCGTTCAGTTTCACGGGTCACGGGGGTGGCCAGCGCCAACGCCCCTCGCCGTGCAGACGCCACATCAAGAACAATGTCTTGGTTAGTGTCGGCTGAAACGGCCAGCCCCAAATCACCGCGCGCCGGTCATCGGGCGGACAATGAAGTCGCCATGAGAAAAAGCCATGCAGAAAAGGCCGGTCACTCACAGAAAAATTCGCCCTGGTTCGCTCACCAGCGCATATTGACATTCTTCACGCGCGTGTAGCTGAGCAGTTCCTCGAAACACTCCTCCTTGCCCAGGCCGCTTTGCTTCCAGCCCCCATAGGGCGCGCCGAGATAGCGACCAATTGAATTGATCCAGACATATCCGGCCTCGACGCGCTCCGCCGTGCGCATGGCTGCTGCGAAATCGTTGGTGAAAATGGCGGCTGTGAGGCCGTACATGACACCGTTGGCTATATCGATCATCTCGTCCTCGTCCGACCAGGACATGATCGACATGACGGGTCCGAAAATCTCCTCGCTGCCAATTTTCATCTCCGATGTAACCTTGTCGAACACGGTCGGCGCGATGAAGAAACCTTCCTTCAGATCGGCGTCGTCGGGCGGCCCGCCCCCGGTGACCAGTTTCGCCTTCTGCTCAATGCCCGAGGCGATAAAGCCGAGAATCCGGTCATATTGTTGCTGTGACACAACCGGCCCCATCTCCGCCCCCTCCAGCCAGGGGAACCCGATCTGAATGGCGTCCGCCTTGCGGGCCAGTTCGGCCACCAGAACTTCATGCAGGGACTTGTGCACCAGAACGCGCGACGTCGAAGAACAGGACTGTCCTTGCCGTGTCATGTTCATGGCGCTGACGACGGCGCCGGCGGCTTTCACGGGGTCGGCGTCGGGGAAAATGATGATGGGGTTCTTTCCGCCAAGCTCCAACGTGACCTCTTTCAAGCCCTCTGCCGCTTCCCCGGCGATGATCCGCCCGGTTTCAACAGAACCGACGAAGCCGACCCGCGATACATCGCGGTGGCGGACCATGGCAGACCCGGTTTTGCCGTCGCCCGTCACGATGTTGACGACGCCCGGCGGAAGAATCCCATCGCATAATTCTCCAAGTTTCAGACTTGAGAGGGGCGCCTGCTCGGACCCCTTGATGACGACAGTGTTGCCCGCAGCCAGCGGGGCTGCCGCCTTTTCGGCGCAAAAGCGGAAAGGGTGATTGAACGGGTTGATCTTGGCGACAACGCCAAAGGGCTGGCGCATCGTCAGGTTCAAATGTCCCTGTTCGCGGGAAAGGGTCTCGCCCTTGATCTCGGTCATCAACCCGGCAAAGTAACGCAACGCATCGGACGTCCATTTCATGTCGCCGCGCATGGCCGAAATCGCATTGCCGCTGTCGACGGAATCCATCAGGGCGAGTTGATCGGAATTCTCGTCTACCGCGTTCGCCAGGCTGTTCAGGAATTTGGCCCGTTCCGTGATCGGCATCGCCGCCCATTCAGGGAATGCGCCCTTGGCCGCTTGCACAGCGTCGTCGACGTCATCTTCATTGGCGATGGGGACCTCACCGAGGACATCGGCGTTGGCCGGGTTCTTCGTGACGATGGTTTCGCCGGAGCGCGCCCGTTTCCACTCCCCGCCGATATAAAGGCCCTTCGGTTTGAATCTGAGGTCGGGAGTAGTGGCTGCCATTGCGCCTGCTCCTTGGGTTTAAGGGGTGACCGCCGCGCGCAAAACGCTATGCTCCGATGCGCGCTTGAAGGCCTCATTGAGATCAGTGAGCTTGAACTTGGAATCAACGATGTCCTTGAAAGGGAAGCGATCTCGATTGGCGACGACGAAATCAAGCGCCTGTATCAAATGACGCGGATGGTAGTTATGAACACCCTTGAGAGTGGCCCACTTCTTGACGAACGTATTGGCATCGACAGTGACATTGGCGTCAGGCGTCACGATGCCACCGAGCGTGTAACGACCGCCGATCCGTAACATTTTCAGCCCTGCAGTAACGACATCCGGCACACCGCAAACCTCGATGACGACATCGACGCCGTCCGGCGGGGCGAGTTTGCGTACTGCATCGACGACGTCGTCTTCGCTGCGGCCGGAGATATCTATGGTGAAATCGGCACCGAACTTCTTGGCTGTTTTCAACCTATCCTTAACAGAGTCCAACCCGATTACACGCCGCGCGCCGCGCGCTTTGGCCATTGCACAACCATACAGGCCCAGCAGACCGAGCCCCTGGATAACGACGACGTCACCCATGCCGATTTCCGAGGCTTCGGTCAAGGAAGCCATTGTGGCAATGCCGCAATTGATCGGCGTCGCTTCCTCGTCGCTCAGTTCATCGGGAAGCTTGAGGATCCCGGTGCCCGGCACGACATAGCAATATTCGGCAAAGCCACCCAGGAAATGAGGATCCTCCTCGCCCAGCTGATCGATGACGCCGACAATCTCATGGCCGAGAATCCCGGGACACGGGTTGGGCCGATAGCCTTCCCAGGAATGGATGTCCGACCGGCAGATCGTCGACATCGAAATGTGGACCAGGACTTCATCGCTGCGCACGTCGCACATCGGATAATTGCGGACTTCGAACGGTGTATTCGGCGCATCATAAACTGCAGCCTTGGCCGTAAGTTTGGCCATTATTATCCGCTCCGTTGATTCATGCGGCTTCGTTCATCGCGTAGTCGAAAATCTGATAACTTTTCAACTGTTCCGATGCGGCCCGGGCCGCATAGTCCGCGTTAAGCGGACGGCTAATGACGAAGGGAACGTCGCGCTCGGAGATGCCGCCATAGGTTCTGAGCCGCTCGCCATTGAGACCGGCCAGATCATGATCGTCACGCACCATGCCGACACAGTGCTGGTATCGGAAATGACCACAGCATCCGCCTTAACATCGATGGGCAGGTCGAGTTGCTCGGCCGCCTCCTCGCGGCGCAGGACCGTCTCGATGCCCTCCATGGGCCGAATGAAAGCTATCACATCTTCTGCTCTCACATCAATTAAGCAATGAACGCGCACAAATCCGCCAAGCGAGCCATGATGGCCGACAAAGGCATCGGTGATCGGATAAATGACCTTGGTATTGCCGGCACCGAATTCGGCGTCGAGAAGATCCTGCTAGATGATGTTATACCAAAACACGAAAATAATCACACACCCGGCGAGGCGTGCTGGACGGGTTGAGCCGTCGGTGTGGTGACCAGTTTTGCCCAGCTTCGTTTGCCGAGTGAAGCGATACGGCCTGGTGTGCGGGCGAAGTCATTCCAATCCTTCTCGACCCTGTCTTTCACATCCTCGGCTGTGGCGAAGACCTGGTTGGCAAAATTGCCCTGCTTGAGGAACTGGAACACGGTCTCGACCGGGTTCAGTTCCGGACTGTACGGCGGCAGACGCAACAGCGAATCGTTGTCCGGTATCTCAAGGCTCTTCAAACGATGCCAGCCGGCGCCGTCGAGAACCACCAGCGCGTGGCGGCCTTGAGGCACGGCGGCGGCAATGTCGACAAGATGGCGGTTCATCTCATCGGTGTTCGCCCGGTCACAGACGTGGCCGGCCGAGATGCCGCTTTCCGGGCAGATCGCGCTGAACAGGTAGCAATATCCGTAGCGATAGTCCCTCGGCACCCGGGGACGGCTTCCCCGGCGCGCCCACACCCGGGTCAGAATCTCCTTCTGTCCGAGCCGTCCTTCATCCTGAAACCACACGTCCACGCGGGCCGGGTCCGTGCCCTCCGGCAGTGAGGAGGCTGCAATGGTATTGAAATCACTGCGGAACTTCTCCTGGGCCTCCGGATCGGCCTTGGGATGAAGGGGCCGCGGCGAAAGCCGACGGAAACCCAGCGCCCGCATCAGGCGGCGAACCGCCTCACCGGACATCACAATGTCAAAGACTTCCTTGATCCTGCCCCGGATCAACCCAACCGTCCACGCCGGAACACCGGTCTCCGGACCCTCCTCAAGCCAGCGCCCAACCTCGGTGCGCTGGGCCTCGTTCAGTCTCGACGGGCGACCACGACCCGGCTTGTCCGTCAACCCGGCCAAACCCATGGCATTGTACCGGTTGACCCAGTCGCACAGTGTCTGCCTGTCGACCTTCGCTTGCCGCGCAATCTCCCCACGGCTCCGCCTGCCTTCCATCACCCGTGCAATCGCCCGCTGGCGTCGAGCCTCCGCCCGGTTCTTGCACTTTCGCGCCAATGCCCTAATCTCATCCGCCGTGTGGTCGGTGTTCGTGATCTCGATGCCAGCCGGCATGGCTTCCTCCTGTGATTTGTTTGCTTAACCACAAGATACAGGAAGCCGGCACCGGCCACACCCCTCACAAGCTCCGCCCTTGGACATGAGTCATTTTTTTCGTGGATTGGTATTATAGTTGCCGTCGGCGTCGCATTTGTCCTTCATGCCATGATCGGCGACGATGCCGACAATGGCGCCAAGTTCCTCGAGTCGGGTAAAGCGGTCATTCAGCGCCTTGTAGAATTCGAGCGCCTTGGGATGGTCAGGCGCATATTTGTGTTGCACATAATCCGTCAGCGAGAGATAGAGCAGGCTCGGCGGATCATCCTGCTCCAGATACTTGATCCCCGCATCGAGCACTAACAGGGACAGCTCTTCGGTATACATGTCGAGCAAGGGCTGGCCGACAAAGCCGAGCGCGTCCTCGATCCCGTTTTCCTCCATCGTGCAGCTGTCGGCATTTTGCGTTGAAAAGCAGACATTGCCCTTGGACACGTCGAGGTCTTTGCCGAGCTGCTTGCGCAACTTGTCCTTGGCCGTCACGATCAGCGTTTTCACACCCATCTTCGAGACAACATCGAAGATCGTACGCGAGCGCATCAGTTCCGGTCCGGTCATGACCACCGCTTCCCCGGTTTCGGGATCGAGATAGAAATTGCCCGATATGCCATGCACTTTCGGCGGACTGCCGGTGGCGATCGACATATTGTTGGGTCAGGTGAAGCTCGGAATGACGCAATGGGCAATTCCTGAGAAGCCGTCCTTCATGAAGCGCTCGATATTGGGAATAACGCCGGCTTTTGCGGCGGCGTCGAAATATTCCGGATCGCTTCCGTCGATGCAGACAACCGCGACCGGGTCGTCGGCATATTGTAGGTGATGCCGTTCAGTTCCGCTCCGTTGCTGGTCATCTCCACTCTGCCTGTTCTATGTCGCCTCGGGGCTCGTCTTCGGCGCAAGCTAGCAACTATCATCCTATCCGGCAAAATCGGAAGTCGTCATCAATCTATTGATTTAGTCAATGTATCAAAAGTGGCTTGAAGCGTTCCATCATGTGGCGACACAGGGTAGTTTCACGCGCGCAGCGCAGAAACGGAATGTCGGCCAACCGACCATTTCTTCTCATTTCAGCAACCTGGAGGCGCGATTTGGCGTCGAGATGTTCCACCGCAAGGGCCGGACTATCCGATTGACTTAGGCAGGCCAGTCGGTTTACAGCATCTCGCACGATCTCTACGTCCATGAACAGGAAGCCATCGCCTTCCTGAATGCCGCCAAGAATCTTGTGATTGGCGAACTCAAACTCAGTGCTGTCGGTCCCTGCGATGTCAAGGAACTTCTCGCGGCCTGGCGCGATCGGCGCCCCGGCATCAAATGCTCGGTTCGTCTTGGACTGATCGAGGAAGTCCTGAACGATCTGGAGGAGTTTGAATCTGATATCGGCATTGTCGGGCGTGACTGCGCTAGCCTGAATACCCAACCGTAGCAGTTGATATGAGTGAATTCGACGGTTTTCTGCGGATTAGGTGGTGACTGCTGCCCCGGGTGACGGGGGTCCCGGGGTCAGACGAACTCGATTTTCAAGGTGCGGTTCTGCAGCCAGGGGACCGTGGTTTCCATATCGCCGTAACCTGCATTGAGCAGGAATGGATTGTTGGCCCTGCGTCCGATGCGCACGATGACATGGTTGTCCCCGATGCGGATCTCCGCCGCCGCCTTGACGAAGTCCCTGAACAGGGTGCGCGCCCGTGAGACCTGCCGCCCGTTGCCGAGACGGACGGCGAGCAGACGGTAGAGCGTGTTGGCCATCAGGGTGAGCTGGAGGTCGAGGTCGACCTTCATCGGCACCGCCGCCGACAGCGCGTCCATGTGGAAGAAGTCGATGGCGTCGGCGATGGCGTTCTCGATGACCATGCGGCGTGCGTAGCGGTCGATGAGCTGGCCGGCCGAGGTCTTCATCTGGTTGGTCAGGAGCAGGGTGGGGTTTTCATGCCCGAGGTCGCACACGGCGATCTGGCGGATGTCGCCCGGGTAGCGGGCAAGGCGCACGGTGCTCTCGAGAATGCGGGGCGTGCGGTAGATGCGCCCGACATTGGTCAGGCGCACCCGCCTCCAGTCTGCATCGGGGGCCGCGGCGATGGCAGCCAGCAGTGACTTCGTCCGCTTGCGCAGGGTGACGAAGTCGATCCCCATGCGCTCGAGTTCGGCCAGATTGCCATGGGTGGTGAGCCGGGAGTCGAAGATCAGCTCACGTGGCAGCCCGCCGGTCCTCTGCTTCCAGAACTCCACGAAGCGCAGGATCTCGTCGTTCTGTTCGTCCTTGCGCACCCGTGCATTGGCGTAACAGAACAGCCGTGCATCGGCATCGCGCGCGAGGAAGGCCAGAATGCCCTTCTGGGTGCGGCTTCTCTTCGAGACATAGTGCCGTTCGATCAGTGCGGCATCGCCATGATAGGGAATGGTGTGGAAGTCGAGATCGAAGGAGCCGTCGCCGCCGAGATCGATGTCGAGACCTCTCGTGGCCCGGTGCCAGCGTTCCATGAGGCCGGCACAGAGCCGCGGATCGACGCGGGATGAATATTCGGTCAGGCTGGCACGCTTGGGCATGACGTTGAGGCCGGCGAACAGCGCCATGCCGGGGTCGAGAATGTCGGCCATGATGTGGGGCGGCCTGCCGATGCCCCAGAGCTTGAGAGCGAGCAACGCGCGAAACGCATGGCCGGCGGGGATCATCGTGCTTCCCGGCATGCCGCTCTCGCCGACGATCCCGTCGAGATCGAGGCGGACGAGGTCCGGCAGGAACAGGAACAGCCCGCCGAACTCGGTGCGCAGTCGTCCCGGTGACAGATCGAGCCTCGAAGCGTCGGCCATCGGCGCGGCCCGGGGCTTCAGTGCGGCCATGCGCTCGTCACGGGGGCGGCGCGCCAGCTTGGTGAACCCGGCCTGGCGCAGGATGCGCTGCACGGTCGTCGCCCCGACGGACATCCCTTCCGCCGCCATCTGCCGGGTGATGTCGGCAACCGAGAGATTGTGCTCCTTGCGCAACGCGATCACCCGATCGTTCCGGTTCTGTGTCTCCGGCTCCGCGCTTCCGGGCTTCGGTCCGCGTTTACGCTCGGCGAAGAAGGCGGACATGTCGGGGTTCTTTCTGAAGCCGGTGCAGAGATTGCGGAAGGTACCGGGGCTGTATCCGAAGCGCCTGGCGACGGCCTCCGCGGTGAGACCATCGACGAAATGGGCCCTGAGGGCTTCGTACTGTCTCTGGGTTGTGCTGTCCGGCTCGAGGAAGCGCTCGGTGTAGTTGGTCATGCCATCATGTGGTGTTATGTTGTTATCGTCACACTACTACGGTGGTCCCGGAATGGCAACCCCTGATATGGTCATGGCCTGGATTTGCTGCGCCTGGCCCGCCTTCGGGACGGGGATTTGGGGAACCGGCGGTCAAGGTCGTGTATTTGGCTCCTTTTTCGATCGGGATCTTGCAGGGCCGGTATCGGCGCCATGTGCTGCAGTGCTTGCCGTGCAGGTTTTGCAAAGAGTGCCAAAAAACCTGTATAATAGTGAAACCGACTTCCTGCAAAGTCTCCCTGCGTCGACGCCAACACGGTCGGCAGTCGTCACAACGCGCAACACCCTTCCCCAGGATCGGGGCAGAAAACAGAAATCAACGCCGCGGAAGGAAAACCACGGACCAGAGGATCACCTCGCGGTGAAATCACAGCCGGGCGGACATCCCGAGCCGAGCCAACACGCGGGAAAGCTCATATCAACTGCTACGGTTGGGTATTCAGGCTAGCGATACGATACATTCGGTGTTCTATAACCGGCACCGAATATTTGTGGTTGTGAACCGGTGGCACAGGTTGGCCGACAGAAACAATATTCGCCTAAAGGAGTTGCAGGACGAGGAAATGATCGTCCGCACCGCCAGTTCCACAACCCAAAAGGCCTTCGATACCGCCGCCACCACGAGGGGCGTGACGGTGGAACCGGTTTTGAGATTGAAAGCCGGGAGGGCTTGCGCGAAGCGATCGTCCGCGGCCTCGGAATCGGCGTTATTTCGGAAACGGAGTTTGCGCCGCATCCGGATCTCAAACCATAGACGGTGACCGATGCCGAGATGTTCACGCGCGCCTACATTGCCTGTTTGAAGTCACGCCGCAACAGGCCATTGATCCGAGAATTCCTGCATCTTGTCGCCTCAATCGTGGAAGGTCGGGAAAAGTAAGCGGGCCGTGATTGCGGCTACTTGGCTTTCGCCACCAGGGCCCGCGCCCAGGCGGATGCGCCTTCCGCGATCAGAACCAGAACGACGATCGAGAGCAGGATTGCCGAGACACGATAAGTTTCGATCTGTAGAATATTGCGCTTCAGATACCAGCCCATACCACCGGCGCCAAAGAAGCCGACAACCGTCGCCGCGCGGAAGGCTACGTCCCAAGTATAGATGCCAATGCCAGTAAAGGCGACGCGCACCTGGGGAAATACGCCATAAACCATGACCATCAACTCACTGGCTCCCGTTGCCCGAATGGCTTCCACCGGGCCCATGTCGATGGCCTCGATCTCCTCTGCGAACAGCTTGCCGGCAAAGCCTATGCAGAACATGGTCAACGCCAGGACTCCGGCCATCATGCCGAAGCCGAGTATGGTGACAAACAGGATGGCCCAGATGGTTTCATGCACCGCGCGCGCACTCATCGTCATGAAGCGGGCCAACGGGTACACGAAACGCCGGCTGGGCGACATGTTATAGGACCCGAACCAGCCAAGCGGTATCGCCATGAGCATGCCGAACAGAGCGCCGAGATAGGACATCTGGATGGTGTCGACGACGGAAGCCAGATAGTCGGGATCCGTCACATAATCGATCTCCGGCGGATAGTACCGGTCGGTGACTAGACTGCCCACACGGCCGAACATGTTAATGAATCGCTCGAGCGGAATGTTCAGATAGGCGACCGAATAACTCAAAAAGATCAGCGCCAGCAGCAACCCGCCCCAGCGGTACAGCGACCCCGGAAATTTGAAGCGCCGCCATTCACGCGGAGGTGACGCGACATCGCCTCGTTCACGATGTGATGTCTCCGTGCTTGCCATTGCTAGATGATTGCCTTCCGCACCAAATGGGACACGATTTCGCCGAACAGGATCAGGATCAGGATGGCGACGATGACCGTCGTCACGCCAGGATAGTTGAAGGTATTGAGCTGTCGGAAGAAGACCAGACCGAGACCACCGGCGCCGACCAGTCCGAGGATCGACGAGCGGCGGATATTGATCTCCCATTCGAAAATGATGACGCCGATCATGGTGGGCAGCACCTGGGGCAAGATAGCGTAGATGAAGACCTGGAACTCGTTGCCGCCGACAGCGCGGATGGCCTCAACGGGGCGGTGGTCAAGATCCTCTATGGCCTCTGCCGACAACTTGGCAATGAATCCGACCGAACGCACCGCGATGGCCAGCACCCCGGCCAGCGCGCCAAGCCCGACGGCGGCCACGAAGAAAAGTGCCCAGACGATTTCATGAATGGAACGGCTGAGCGTCATCATCAGCCGCGCCACTGGGTAGGTGATCGGCATGAATGGCGTGATGTTGAGCGCGCCGAACCAGATCGCCGGTACACAGATCACCACGCCGAGCAGCGTTCCCAGCGTCGCCACCATGATCGTTTCGATCGCCGGCCCCAGAAGATTGGGAAACAACCCGAAGTCGAACCCAATAAACTCCGCCACCGATTCCAGCACACTGGAGACGGAGCCCATACGCTTCCAATCCGTATCCTCTACAATCGTGGTGTTGACGCTCCAGACAACGAGCGCGAGCACGATGACGTAGACGAGCGACCGGAAAAGTCTGTTTTTCGAACGTGCTGCAAGGATGCGTTCGACCTGTTCCGCCGTCGCCTGCGCGGATGCCACTACAGGACCTCCATCGCGTATATCTCATCCAGCTTCTTCGCGTTCATTTTCGAGGTGGGCCCGTCGAACATCTTGACGCCGTCCTGCAGGCCGATGATCTTGTTGCAGAACTCCATCGCGAGTTGGACATCATGTATATTGCAGAGCACCGGCACCTTATATTCCCCCGCGATCTCCATGATCAGTGCCATCACTTCGCGGGAGATTTTTGGGTCTAGGCTCGAGGTCGGCTCGTCAAGCAACAAGAGCTTGGGATCCTGCATTAGCGCACGGGCGATACCGACACGCTGGCGCTGTCCACCAGAAAGTTCATCTGCGCGTTTGTCCACATGATCGGACAGTCCTACCCGATGCAGCACTGATAGCGCACGGGCGATGTCCTCTTTCGAGAACAGGCGGAACAGTCCCGTCATGTTGCCGACATAGCCGAGCCTGCCGGAAAGCACATTGTCCATGACAGACATGCGGTTCACAAGGTTGAACTCTTGAAAGATCATTCCCATCCCGCGCCTAAGCTGGCGCAACTGGCGGGCATTGAGAGACAAGACGTCGGTGCGATAGAGCTCTATTTGCCCCGACGTCGGTTCGACCAGCCTGTTGATGCAACGGATCAGTGTGGACTTGCCGGCACCGCTGGGGCCGATTATCGCGAAGAAGTCATCTTCATCGACCTCGAAGCTGATCCCTTTGAGGACTTCTGGTCCGGCTGCCGAATACCGAACCCTCAAGTCTTTGACAGAAAGGATAGTCATGCTCCTCCATCGCCCCCATTGCAATCAGGATCCTGAGAGAGGCGAGATGTTGACCCGCCTCTCCAGACAACAAGGTTGCCGACATTGGCGCCGGCGGACAATCCAGCGCTATTGTCACACTTATTTCAAGGCGTCCTTCGCCTTTTTCAGCTCACGGATAACATCATAGTCCTTGGACGACATCGCGACGAACTTGTTGGACTTCACGTTGTCGAGAAAGTTCTTCTCGCCCGGGTTGGAGGGTGACAAACCGAGAAATGTTGCCCTGACCTTGGCCTTCAGGCCATCACATAGGGTGCTCCGATAGACGAAGGGATCTTGGGGGATCGCCGGAGAGGACCAAAGAACGTTGAAGTCCTCGAGCTTCACTTCGCCCTTGTTCACCACGTTGTCGAAGCGGTGCGTGGCGACAAATGCGGCGTCCACTTTGCCCTTGGCAACAGCCACCGTTGAAAGCTCGTGGCTACCCGTATAGACGACCTTTCCAAAGTACTCGTCCAGATCGCCACCTACCTCCGGGGCGAAGACAACCCGCGGAAACAGATTGCCGGAAGTGCTGCCGGGATCGACCAGACCGAGAGTTGTGCCACTCAAAGAGTCGATTGAGGTGTATTTCGACCCCTTCTTGGTCACGAGCGCCGCCTTGTATCCCGGGCCTTCTTCCTGAAGATGGCCGGGGCGCTTGGCATAGGTGGCGAAGACCTCGACGGTGCTGTCCTTGCTGTTGGCAATAACGTAGCTGTACGGGCCGAGCACGGCGACATCGATGAATTGGCCCAGAAGCCCCTCCACGACAGAGGCGTACGATGTCGGCATGAAGAACTGAATCTTCTTGCCCGTTTCCATTGCCAGTCGGTCGGTCACCGGCTTGTACAGCTGTAACTCCGCGACGGTCTCTTCCGTCGGCACCATCGCGAAGGTCAACTCCTCCGGATCCTCGCAGGACTGGGCGTTTGCCACGGTGGCAATAGCGGTCAGCGCAACAACAGCGACGATGCTGTGCGCGATGGAGCGCGCGGCCCGCTTCAACATTTGACAAGAGTCGGCCTTTCTGGCCGTCAATTCACGACTGCGGATCATCTGATTCCTCCCGTTTTGAGCGCCAGCGCTGACAGAATGTGCGCATGCGACGCGACCACAAGACGGTGCCCCGGCCACTTGTTAGAGTTTTCAGACCGCGAGTGGTGTTGAAACCCTCTGCAGATTCACGGTCGTGAAATCGCGGTCTCGGAGCCCATATCGAAAAGACTAACACCTTCTCTCATATTGCCCAATCGAAAATGTCTATGTGTCGTATCGCCCGCGTCCCTGCGTGGCTCCGACATGGATCCATCCGGAAGCCTTGTAGGTGATTCCGGAGAAGCGCGGGGTTTCGACGAAGGTTTCCATCAGGACCGGGGAGATGTTGTACCGCCTTTGCCAGTCCCCGGGCAATTGGCGGCGCACACTCGAGAGGATGTGGGAAGCCAGGTTCGGGATTCGTTCCAGACGAAGCGGCAGGCGCCTGCCTGTCCGGCCAGGCGTCGTGCGTTCGCCCTGGAGCCGGGCAGAAGCCGGTAGGTAATGTTGCGGTGTGTGGTAGTCTCGCTCACGCGGTCGGGCCTTCGGCACAAGGTTCGTTTGGTGACGGGAAACTGCATTTTCCCGTCACACGCTCTCTACACGATCTGCCTGAATTGGCAAGGAATCATCCAAGGTCACGATCAGGCGTTCCCGATCCTTGCAACAGGTGAAATCGGTCGGAATCTGGTGGCGTAACCGCGCCGTCAACCCATCGATATAAGCCCCCTAATTTTTTTGTGTGTACCGGGACGAGACCCGGTCTAGTGCACGGAAGCCCCCCAGGTATCGGTCAAGCGAAATCCTTCAGGCCATGGGTCTGAGGGATCAAGAAAATGTTGATGAACACCCGTAATCCAGGCACGCCCTGAAACCTCCGGAACAACCGCACTTTTGCCGCTCACCTGCGTCGTTCTGACTATTCTGCCGATAAATTCGGACCCGATGATGGATACAGCCTTCAGGCATTCACCTGCCTTGAGCTGTCCCCGGGCGTTCAACAATGCCAGTCTCGCGGAGACGGCGGTCCCTGTTGGAGAGCGATCAACCCTGCCCGGCCTGATGACCACCGCCGAACGGCAGCAGACGCCGTCCGGATACGGTTCAGCACGTCCGGCAAACAAGCAAAACGATATCCCGTTCAGCCCTGGCAGTTCCGGATGCCTGAAGGTCAGTTGTTCGCTGGCCGCTGTGACGATCTGCGTCCCGACTTCGGCGATCCTGCGGGCTTCTTCGCCGCGTAACTCCAGATCGAAGTCCCCCGGGTCGACGACCACGAAGCTGTCTCCGCCAAAGGCCACGTCCACGGAAACACTGCCTGTTCCGGGAAGTTCGAGAACCGCGTCGAGCTGGTCGGCAAATGATGGAATGTTCTGAAAAGTAACCCTAACGGCCTTTCCGTCACGACACTCGGCCCGCACGCGAATGAGGCCACCAGGTGCCTCGATCATGAAACGAGTCACGGGTTCGGTCATCGGAACCATCCCGGTTTCGAGCAAGACGGTCGCCACGCAAACCGTATTTGAGCCCGACATGGGAGGATTGTCTTCGGGTTCCATGATTATAAAACCCGTCTCGGCGTCCGGGTGATTTGCGGGCACGAGCAGGTTGACGTGCCGAAAAACTCCTCCGCGTGGTTCGTTGAGCAGGAAGTTCCTCAAAAAACAATTTTCTAGAAGCCAACTTCTCTGTTCCCAGATTGATTCCCCCGGCGGCGGCGGCACTCCGCCGACAATGACATCACCTACTTCACCCTCTGCGTGGGCCGAAATCACGTGGATGACGTTGTTGCTTCGCACTCCGGTACCTACGACTCAATTTGAAGCACGGGACGTTCGCGGATCGCGGCTGCCGGCACAATTCCCAATCCCGGCCGGTCTGACACGTGCAACGTTCCGCCAACTCGCTTCGGAGCGTCCGGGGAAATTTCGATCGCGCAGTAGGAATTGAAATCGGTAGCGGAAAAGAACACACGTGCAGGCGTGGACAGGGCCAGATGGGCGATGGCAGCGGTGGCAACATCGCCGCCCCAACTGTCCTCAATCGTCATGGGAATCCCTGACTCAACGCAAATGTCCCTCAAAATTCGAGCCTTGGTCACCCCCCCTACCCGCGAGATCTTCAAGTTGACGACGTCCATCGCGTCGTTCGAAATCGCCCGGATCAGGTCGGAAGCATCGGTGATGACCTCATCGAGTACGAACGGCCGGAACGTACGCCGTCGTACTGACACGCACTCTTCGAAAGTTGCACAGGGCTGCTCGACGTATACGTCCAGGTTTTTCACGGCATCGACAACCCGAACCGCTTGGTCTCGTGTCCATCCGCCATTCGCGTCGGCGACAAGCGTGCAGTCGTCAGGCAAGATGTCGCGCACCGCGGCAATCCTCACGATGTCATCGTCAGGGATTCCGCCGACCTTGAGCTGAAAGCGGCGATACCCTTCATCCAGGTATTTTGCGACGGAACACGCCATTTCGTCCGGTGTGCCCTGGGAAATCGCCCGATACAGCGCAACAGCGGGTTGAAGTTGACCGCCAAGCAACGTGTGCAGCGGGCGATCGGTGACCTTTCCGGCAATGTCCCAGAGCGCAATGTCCAGGGGCGACTTGACATAGGGATGTCCGCGCAAGACGGAATCCATGAGCTGGTTGATACGATTGATGTTTGTCGGGTCTGCTCCAATGAGATGCGGGGCAATCGTTTCGATTCCCGTGCGAACACCTGCGGGGTAGGACGGCAGATAAACTGGCCCGAGGGGACAGCATTCGCCGAAACCACTAATGCCCTCGTCGGTTTGGATTTCGACAATCGTGCTGTCAAACACTTCCACGAACTTACCGTCCGCCCATGCGTACTTTCCGTCTTTAAGAGGTAGTTCCGTTCTCCATGCACGGATCTTCGAAATCTTCATGTGTCCTGCTCTCCGGTCTTCCTCACTTCGCAAGCCACTTTCCTGCGGGCGTGCGGTGCCGGACTTTCAAATCCGACGATACGCCGTGTCGGCTACAGTCCTGGATCGGTCACAATCCCGTGTTGTCACCCCAATCCCGTTAACCATTCAAATCGATCGTGCGGGACGTGCCATCGTCACAAGCTCTTCGGCAGCAGTCGGATGCACGGCGACGGTGCGATCGAAGTCATCCTTTCCGGCACCCATCTTGACCGCAATTCCCGCCAGTTGAATCATTTCGGCGGCTCCCGGCCCAACGATGTGGCATCCCGACACCTTCCCCGTGGACCTCGCGACGACAAGTTTCATCAGCATGAGCTCGTCACGCCCGGACAACGCGGAAGACATGGGACGAAACATTGACTCGTAGATGTCGACGTTGGAGGATCCAGACCCGTTGAACATTGCCTGTTCCTCCGTCAAACCGACGGTTCCGGCTTCCGGTTGCGTGAATACGGCCGTGGGAACGGTCAGGTGATCAGGTTTCGTCGGCACTCCCTCGAACACGGTTCGCACAAACGCGACTCCCTCACGAATGGCGACAGGCGTCAGGTTGACCCGGTTGGTCACATCGCCGACGGCGTAGACTGACGGCACCGACGTCCTCGAGTAAGCGTCAACCACGATCTCGCCGTTCGCACCCAATTCTACACCGAGTTCCCCGAGTCCCAGATTTCCGGAATTCGGGCGCCGCCCTGTCGCGTAAAGTACGATATCCGCGTCGTGACTCTGGCCGTTCGAATCCGTCACCGAGAGCCGTTCACCGGACTTCTCGATCGAGATGACGTTCGTCTCGAGACAAAGTCTTACGCCCCGATTGCACATTCCATCTGCGATGGCCTGACGGATCCCGCCATCAAATCCCCGCAGGATCTGTTCTCCCCGATAGAGCTGGGTGACGTTCGAGCCGAGACCGTTGAGGATGCCGGCGAATTCACACGCAATGTATCCGCCCCCAATGATGATCGACCGCGACGGAAGTCCTTCCAGGTCAAACACCTCATTCGAAGTAATTGCATGTTCCGAGCCAGGCACATCCGGTACAAACGGAGACCCGCCGGTCGCGACGAGAACATGCTTCGCCACATGACGTTCTCCGGTTGAAAGCCCGACCGAATGAGGATCCAGGACCTTGGCCCGGCAATCGAAAACCTCGACGCCAGCCCGTCGCAAGTTGGAACGGTAAATCCCCTCCAGACGCTCCAGTTCGCGATCCTTTGCCAAGATCAGCGCGTTCCAGTCAAATGTGCTGTGCCCGACCGACCACCCGAAGCCATGCGCGTCTTCAAATGCCGAAGAGAAACTGGAAGCGTAAACAAGGAGTTTTTTCGGCACGCATCCTCGAATGACGCAGGTGCCGCCCATCCGGAACTCTTCTGCCAGCGCCACCCGGGCACCGGTTTCGGCGGCCATCCTCGCGGCACGAACGCCGCCGGAACCGCCGCCAATGACAAAGAGGTCAAAGTCAAACATGGGCTGAGTCTACCGTCTTCGGCATCCGAACCCGGATCCGGCGCTCGCAGGGTCGACGGGCGCCCGTCCACGCCTCAACACGTGACGACTTGTCCATCCCCTGCCCCCACCGCGCACTCGCTTACCATGTTGATGAACAAACCGGTCTCGATGACCCCTGGAATGCAGTTAAGCGCGCGGCTGAGTTTTCCTGCGTCCCCGATCGTGCCCAGATACAGGTCCAGAATCGCGTTGCCTTCGTCAGTAACGTAAGGATTCCCGCCCCGTTCTCTCCAGTCAGTCGAGAATTCTTGATAACCGCATGAACGAAGTTCGGTACATATCCGGGATTGCGTCGTCAGCTTCCCGAACGGGATGACCTCGACCGGTACGGGAAATGAGCCCAGGACATCAACCATTTTGCTCTCGTCCACGATCACGACAAACCTGTCCGACGCGGCGGCAACGATCTTTTCGCGGAGCAGTGCGCCTCCACCGCCCTTGATCAAGTCCCTCCGGGGGTCGACTTCGTCAGCACCGTCCACGGTCAGGTCAAGTTGGCCGATCTGGTCAAGGTCCTCGACACCGATTCCGACTCCTCTCGCGACTTCGGCGCTACGGGCTGAGGTCGCGGTCGCCCTGATCCTCAACCCGTCCCGAACCTTTTCGCCCAGTAACCGAATGAAGATCTCGGCGGTGGAACCTGTTCCCATCCCGACGTTCATTCCGTCCTTGACCTGGGCAACGCCATGTCTGGCGGCAGCGATCTTGGCGATGTCTGCTGCGGCGCACGAATTCGAAGCGGCTCGTTGAT
This sequence comes from Paracoccaceae bacterium, assembly GCA_965242975.1. Lineage (GTDB taxonomy): Bacteria > Pseudomonadota > Alphaproteobacteria > Rhodobacterales > Rhodobacteraceae > JAPPHA01. The sequence goes on from CBDETS010000007.1 coordinate 1,118,784, forward strand.
CGCGCTTGCCTTTCGGGAAGTCAAAGTCACTCATGGACGTCATTCAGGCCAACTCCAAAGGTGTCCGATTTTGACCGTCAATTCCAACGAATCCATGGTCCTGCGCAAGCGAAAACCGACGTCGGCACCCTGCGTGGCTTCCTCCTCGCGGGCTCAACGGTCCGTGTGCACGCCGTTCGGGAGGTATTCAGGCGGGCACCCCTTTGTGGCCGCCAAGACTCCGGGCACCGAGGCCGACCGACGGCGGAGACAGCTTCGCGGCGCGTCAACAGTTCCTGCCGCGCTACCGCGGCTCCGTTTTCGGAAACGTGTTGCCACGCACTGTTCGAGGTTATACGGGTAGAGAGCGGGCTGTCGCCTGGGCAGGTGACATCATGTTCCGGTTGCACCGGGTATTATACATCAGCCGAATCGACTGCGCTAACAGACCTGACGCTGGAAGGCCGTACACACTCTCCGTGGCCGGGTTTTACCGGCAGGAAGTGCGCAAACCGATCAAAAGACGCCGGAATCGGACACTTTGCGGCTTCGAACCCGGCTTACGGTTGATCCGGTTGACGTAACTGCCGTCATGCGTCCGTCAGGCGACCCCGATGTATCTCAGCGTATTTGACCTGTTCAAGATCGGCGTTGGTCCGTCCAGTTCGCATACCATGGGCCCGATGGTCGCCGCCGGCCGATTCCTCAGGTGCATTCGTGACAGGCAACTTCCCGTGAAACGGCTTCAGTGCTCGCTTCACGGTTCACTCGCATTTACGGGCAAGGGTCACGGAACCGACCGGGCCGTAATCCTCGGATTTGCCGGGTTCAGACCGGACACGTTCAATTTCGAGAAGGCCGTCGCGGCTTTGGACGATGCGCAGACATCGGCGGTAGTGGAACCGCCCGGATTCGGCCGGTTCGAATTCGACCCCGCCACCGACCTGGTCTTTGACTACGAAATGCGCCTTGACCGTCACCCAAATGGCATGATCATGAAAGGGCTCGACGCAAGCGGGGCCACTGTCCTTGAGCAATCCTACTTTTCGGTCGGCGGCGGTTTCGTCCTGACGGATGACGAATTTGATGCAGGTGAAACGAACCGGATCGCCGGACCTGACGTTCCATTGCCGTTTCGGTCGGCGGCGGAATTGCTCGCGCTCACCGAGAAACACGACATGTCAATCGCCGAAATCGCATTTGCCAACGAATGCACCCTCGACAATCCCGCTGCCGTTCGCGCCCGGTTGCTTCGTATCTGGCGGGCCATGAATGGATGTATTGATGCTGGCCTGTCTCACGAGGGGGCGCTTCCCGGGGGGCTCAATGTACGCAGGCGCGCAAAATCCATTTACGAATCCCTGATGGCGGAGCGGGGCCGCAACGTGTTGACGCCGCACATCGTGAACGACTGGATTTCAGCCTACGCCATGGCCGTCAACGAGCAGAATGCGGCGGGAGCACAGGTCGTCACGGCGCCGACGAATGGCGCGGCTGGCGTAATTCCGGGAACGTTTCGATACTACCTGGATCACGTCTCCGGCTCGGATGAATCAGATTCGATTGATTACCTTCTGACCGCGGGAACGATCGGTGCAATCATCAAGACGAACGCGTCGATTTCCGGTGCCGAAGTCGGGTGCCAGGGAGAGGTCGGTTCCGCGTCTGCGATGGCTTCCGCCGGTTTATGCGCAATTCTGGGCGGTTCGCCGAAACAAGTGGAAAACGCAGCCGAGATCGCGCTCGAGCATCATCTGGGTATGACATGCGATCCGGTAAAAGGCCTGGTGCAGGCGCCATGTATCGAGCGGAACGCGCTCGGGGCCATCAAGGCCGTGTCATCGGCGTCACTTGCCCTCCGGAGCGATGGCGACCATCTCATTCCCTTGGATGCCTGCATCGAAACCATGCGCCAGACCGGTATCGACATGAGCGACAAGTACAAGGAAACCTCGACCGGAGGGCTCGCCGTGAACACCCCGGTTTGCTGATCGGGCGGGGGTCCGGGCCTGCCCGTGGGGCCGCCTCGTCACTGGCTCAATACCTGAATGACCGCTTCCAGTTCGCTGCGGGGCAACATGATCAAGAGATTCCCGTGCTCGACCTGGATTTCCAACCGGGAGGACGTCGTCACGTTGGAGGTCCCGATCGTTCCTGACGGATGGAGTTCGAGACCGTCCAGAGGCCACTTCAACCCCTTGCTTCGTGCCGAGACTCGACCGAACGGGAATAACGAGACCGTTGTCCTCCTCGGTACCGGCATGCCCAGCGATGCCGGAACCCGAAAACAGACCTCGCGCGGGGTCATAATCAAGGCCGGATGGGTTGCGAAACGTGCCAGAGACGCGAGTGCCGCCAACTGGTGATCCAGGCGAAACCCGGTGAATCCGACGCAGACGATCAACGGTGCCGCGACAATTGAAAGGCACTTGTCAAAGTCGGTGGAATCCTGATCGGTCATGTGGACCAGATTTACTGAAAACCGTTCGCGGGCCTCCGTCGAAATCGAATCCAGGTCGCCGACCACGAGGTCAGGCTCGAGGCCCAGTTCGAGAGCACGGTTGGCCGCGCCGTCCGCGCAAACGAGTACGGGTGCCAACTCGACCGCGGCCCGAAGTTCGCTCTCGGCGAAATCTCCCGCACCGAGTATCGTGACCGCGGTACGGTATTCCCTCTTCCTGATTGCCACACTCCCGGACATCACCTGTTGGCACCACTCAAGTCTGATCCCGTACCTGATCCCTGTTCGCGGCGGCACCGGATTCCATCTTCGAACCCCGGTATTCCGCGTTGCCGCTTGACGGCGGTCGGGGACTTGCGTCAGTTCGCTCCGTCCGTGCACGCCGCTTCCAATGGCAGCGGAGCATGCGCCCGGTTGCCGGACGCCGTCCCGTCATCGTCGGTCGGGCTCGTTCCGTCCAATTCCCCTGAAAATCGAACGAAACGGCAAGGCCCAGGCAATGCCAACTCCGACATAGGTAACGAGTTCGACGATAACGGACGGACGATCAAACATGTTGATCGCAGTTACCGCGAGAACAATGTAGATCGGCAGCCAGACAATCAGGATCACCACGGCCAGGCGTCGCCGTGTTCGGAGTCTGAGCTTCATCGCGTGGCAAAAGGATTCGATACGCAGATGACGTCCTCTCTCTCAGGAGAGGTCGAAAGCAACGCAACCGGGCACTGGACAAGTTCTTCAATTCTCCGAATGTACTTGATCGCGGAAGCGGGCAGATCGATCCACCTCCGGGCACCTGCCGTGCTCTCCGACCAGCCTTCAAGCGTTTCGTAAACCGGTTTGACACGCACCTGTTCATCCTCCGCGACTGGAAGCGAGGTGAGGCGATTCCCCCCAAGATCGTACCCGGTGCAGATCCTGACCTGTTCCAGGCCGTCCAGAACATCCAGTTTCGTGAGTGCAATGCCACTGACGCCGCTCGTAACGCAAGACTTTCGGACAAGAACGGCGTCAAACCAGCCACAACGACGGTGTCGTCCGGTCACGGTTCCTCTTTCGCGCCCGACTTCGGCGATGTGCCGCGCAGTCGCGTCGAACAGTTCACACGGGAAGGGTCCTTCTCCCACGCGGGTCGTGTATGCCTTGACAATCCCCAGCACGAACCCGGCCGCAGCTGGGCCAAGTCCTGATCCGGTCGCAACGGCCCCGGCCACGGTGTTTGACGACGTCACAAACGGATATGTGCCGAAGTCGACATCGAGATGAGTGCCCTGGGCTCCTTCGAACAGGATACGCGCGCCGGATCGATGACGGAAACCGAGTGTTTCCCAGGCAGATCCAGAAAATTTCAAGATCTTGGGCGCGACCTGCTCGAGATCGAACTTCAATTTCTCCCGGTCGGCGGGTTCGACACCCAACCCGCTTCTCAAGGCATTGTGGTGCGAAAGCAAACGGTCCAGTCGCAGGTCCAAGGTCTTTTCATTTGCGAGATCGGCGACGCGAACCGCCCTCCGGCCCACCTTGTCTTCGTAGGCAGGCCCGATCCCCCGGCCGGTCGTGCCAATCCGGACCTTTCCAGCGTTTGCTTCCCTGATTCGGTCGAGTTCCGCATGGACAGGAAGAATGAGAGGAGCGTTTTCGGCAATCATCAGATTGTCGGGAGTGACGGCCACCCCCCGTGCGGAAACACTCTCGATCTCTTCAACAAGCGCCCATGGATCGAGCACGACCCCATTTCCGATGACGGACAACTTTCCTGGTCTCAGGATACCCGAAGGGAGGAGCGACAGCTTGAAGACCTGGTCATCGATGACTAGCGTATGCCCGGCGTTGTGACCTCCCTGGAATCGAACGATGATGTCAGCCTGTTCCGACAGCCAGTCGACAATCTTTCCCTTGCCCTCATCGCCCCATTGAGTGCCGATAACCGTTACGTTTGTCATGCCCCCGAATCCCGGATCTGGTCGTGTCAACAGACCATATAATCTGCGCCATCCGGAGCTTGAAGCTCAATTCGACGATGGTGCCGCCCGCCGCCCCTGCGATCGCAATCCTTGCGATCGTGGCGCCGGGACGGCCACCGATCGCGCGCGTCATTCTCAGGTCAGGAACGGGGATTTCGGGTCCGGTTGAATTCGGTCTGTGCTCGATCATTCCCGCCGTCTCGCGGGTCAGTCAATAATTTCGGTCCCGACCATGTCACGAGATACCAACTTCGTCTCGACGCCGCCGCCAGGGGACGCCCTGGCGCGTGCGATGAGCATCGCTACGGGAAACTGCGTCATGGAATTCGACCGCTCGGCGGTCTCTGTTGTCACATTCAAGGGAAGGCGGCATTCCGGGCGTCCAGAGGGCGAGATGCGGCATCAACACGGTAAAAATCGTCATTTGCCTGACCATGATCCGCGCAAAACCAGTGTGCCGCGGATGCTGCAGAGCAACTACGGCCCAAGCATCGTCGTGGGCGGCATGTTCCCGGCCGGATCCGTTCCCGCGCCCGGAGACGGGGAGTCGCCCGCGTCCGCATCCCTGTCAACGCTCATGAGCAACGGAGGCAAAAGGAAGAAGTCCGCCATGAGAGCCAGGGCGATTACGAGTGCGGTGAGCTTGCCCATCCCGGAGTTCAGTTCGAAGCTGGAGAGACTCACGACGAAAAATCCTGCCACGAGCACGAGGGAAGTCGTGACCAGCGCACGTCCGACGGTCCTGAAGGCAACGCGCACCGCGTCGGGAGACGCAAGGCCCGTCTCGCGCCGGGCTCTGCGGTACTTGCTAAGGAAGTGTACGGTGTCATCAACCACTATGCCCAACGTCATGGTTGTCACCACCGACAGCGAAACCCCGATTTCTCCGACCGCAAGTCCCCAGATTCCGAATCCCAGCGCCCCGGGAACGAGGTTCGGGACGAGACTCAAGAGACCCAGCCGCAGGGACCGCAGCGCGAAAATGAGGACGAAGGAAATTCCCACGAGCGCAATCGTGGTGCCCGCAAGCATCGAGATGATGTTTCGCCGACCGAGGAATGCGAACATCAGCGTGGTGCCGGAACTTTCGGGGCGGACGATATGCGGTGCGTGGCGGGAGAGCCACCGCAGCGCGCGTTGATCAAGAGCGAGCACTTCGTTGGATGAAAGTGTCTGCGTCGCCACCGTCATCCGGGTGGCCGACTTGTCGACGTCGATCAGGTTGTTGAGATCGTGGCCGAACGGAAGCGACAACTCATAGAGAAGGAGGTATTGCGCCGCAAGTTCCCGGCTTTCGGGAAGCCTGTACTCGGTCGGGTCGTCTTCGTGCATGCTCATGTTGAGCTGCCTGAAGGTATCGGTGATGACGTTGACGTGGATCGTTTCCGGTTGCGCCTTGTACCATTCGGCGAATGCCGCGACATCGGCGAGAAATTCCGGATCATTGATCCCGCCAGGCTCTCCCGCCCAAAGCGCATACTCCATTGTATAGAGGCCGGTAAGATTTTCGATCGTGAAGTCGGCATCCCGCCGAAATTCGATACTCTCGTCGAAATAGTTGAGGAAGACGTCATTCAGTTCGTTGCGGGAAATCGAGGCGACAAGCACGACGACCGCGACCCCGGATCCCCACAGCAAGGTCCGGCGGTAGCGCACCACGAATTCCGCGAGCACGGCCATTGCAGTATCGAGACGGTACCCGGTTTCACGTATCCGGATCGGAAGGAGGGAGAGCAGCGCGGGAAGGAACGTTACGGACAGCGCGAAGGCCGCGCCGACCCCGAAAGCGACGAAAGTTCCCAGCCCGCGGAACGGCGGTACCTCGGAGAAATTCATGCTCAGGAAACCGAGCGCGGTGGTCAGGCTTGCGAGAAATACAGGCTGGAGGTTTACCCGTAGGGCCTCCGCGATCGCATCCTGCTTGATCCTGTCCGACTGAATATCCGGGCTCTGATGTTCGCCGCTTCGGTCGGAAGGCGTCCGGGATGCACGGTCACGCATGAACTGGACAAGGGCCGAAAATATGTGGACGCAGTTGGCTATTGCGACCGTCAGGACGACGATCGGTGAGATCGCGGAAGCCGCGGTCATCGGGATTCCAAGCCACCCGCCCATGCCCACCGCGGTCATGACGGAGAACGCGACAACGAGCATGATTGCGAACGTGCCGCTGAACCCGCCCGTCAGGAACACGAGTGCCAGGGTCATTGCGGCAAAGCTCGCCGGGACGAGAACCTTGAGGTCACGCAGCGCCACCTCCATGAAGGTCTGGTTGAAAATCACCAGACCGGTCACGTACACCTCGAGGCCGGGGAATCGTTCCCGTGCCGCCTCCGCGAGAGTTCGAGCGGCGTTTGCCACCAGGGGACCTTCGAGCAACTCGTCGTCACCCGGCATTTGCACATCGACGTTGATCCCGCTGACCTCTCCGTCTCGGGCAATGAGGCGAGCGGCAAGGCGCGGCTCCGTGAGGGCGATGGCACGAATTCGAGCCCGTTGAGTGGCGTCGCCGCGAGCAGCCTCGTCGACCAGGTCGCGTACCAGGATGTCGTCTCCGCCTGCGGTGGTGTGCTGGAAGTTGACGATGGAATCGACGCGGGTCGAATACGGAATCTGCCAGGATTTCTCGGTAAGCCAGGCGATCGCTTCGAGCGCACTGACGGAGGTCGCGTTACGGTCCTCCGTGGCGACGGTAAAGAAGATGTTGTTGCTGTTCCCGAAGGTGTTCTCCATCTCCTCGTATGCACGGAGCTGCGGGTTGTCCTTCGAGAAGTAAATACGGTGATCGACCGAGAACTTGAGGAAGAACGTGCCACTCGCCGCCAGTCCGACAAGGGCAATGGTGGCGAAGATGATCGGCCACCGCAAACTGATGACCGCGCCGCCCAGCTGCGACTCGATCCCGCGGAACATCGTCATGCCTCGTGCCGGCCGTGCTGGCGATACCTGCTCACTGCACACTCTCCGCGTCGGTGTTACGGCGCCGGGGGGCAGCACCGGGACGCACCGGAACGGTTGGGGACAAAGGGCACATGTTCATGACTTGCCACCGAGTTCCCGGCCGTTCGGAACCAGGACATCGGTTCTTGCGTTGAGCGAGAACAATCCTGCGCATTTCGCTCCACCTGTTGACGCTTGGCCATGACGCTACGTGCAAGAATGCCCGGGTAAACGTCCACGCGACGTCGAATCCCGGTCTTTCCGGGAATGATCCGGCCGCCCGATCAGTACCTCGGGACAGACCGGCATCGCTGGTGTCCGGGAGATACTCTGGCAGTCGGTTCGTGTCAGGTGTGAAGCGCAGCGGGCAAAGTTCCCACGGGGGGTGATGCCTGTCCGGTGCACTCACGGGACTCATGCCCCGCCGACGAGAGCACGCAACGCGCCCGCCAACAGTTGAAAATCCCGGGTTCTCAATGACATTCGGCGCCATGCGAGGCAGATTTGACGTGACGCGGGAACCGTGAGGCGGGAGAGAGAGAGACCTGTCGCCCGCGTGACATGGGCGTCGACGGCCAAACGAGGAATGATGGTAACGCCAATCCCCGCCGCAACCATTTGCACAAGTGCATGCAGGCTGCTGCCCTCGAACTGCGCCCGCGCCTTTTTGTCGCCAATTCCGCAGATTTCCAGCGTGTGGCCGCGCAGGCAGTGTCCTTCCTCGAGAAGCATGAGTTGTTCACTTTCCAGCGAATCGAACGAAACTTCACCGGCGCCTGCGAGCGCGTGATCCCGGTTGCAGGCAAACAGGAACTCGTCGTCCATGATGACGTCGACCCTGAGATCCCCGGTACTGTAAGGCAACGCGATCAGGACAACATCCAGTTCGCCATCGTCAAGGCGGGAAAGCAACGGGGCTGTCTTCTCTTCATGAAGATAGATCGTCAGGTCCGGAAAACGAACCCTTAGCTCGGGGAGAACGCGTGGAAGGAGGAAAGGGCTAATCGTCGGGATGACGCCGAGGTGCATGTCCCCGGTCATCGGGGAACGATCGGCCCGTGCCAACTCCATGACCCCTTCCGCCTCCTGGAGGACAGCCCGCGCCTTTTCGGCGATCCTTAACCCGGCCCGTGTTATCAGCACCCGTCGATTGGAGCGTTCGGCGACGGTGGTTCCAAGCACCGACTCGAGATCGCGAATGCCTGCGCTTAATGTCGACTGGGAGATGTTGCATTGTTCCGCTGCGCGGCCGAAGTGACGCGCGGCGGCCAGTGCCGTCAGGTACTGGAGTTGTTTCATTGTGGGCAGGCGCTTCATCGAACGTCTTCAGGCACTAATGATCGAAAAATTCGATCATTATATCCAGTAATAACCGTTGTACATGGATACATGCAAGCATTACTCTTGCGGCGACAAACGAATCGGCTGGCGTCGGAACGAAGCGCAATCCATGAAAGACGAGTATCAATGCCTGGGACAGGGAGGGGGCCGAGACGCCCGTGCAAACGCCTCCCGATATGCAATGAACATGACCCGGCGAGATGGACGTCCGTAGTGCGGCCGTTCAGGGCTGCGCAGTAAGTACGAAGGAGAAAATCGTGGGTGAAATCAAGTGCCCGGTTGCGGGCATGGCAAGCAATCGCAGGTCGAACCGGGACTGGTGGCCGCACCAGTTGAACCTGAACATTCTTCATCAGCACTCCCCTTCATCCGATCCGATGGGCGAGGCGTTCGATTACGCCGAGGAGTTCAGGACACTCGACCTTGGCCAGGTGAAGAACGACATCTTCGAGCTGATGACCGCGTCACAGGACTGGTGGCCGGCCGATTACGGTCACTACGGGCCGTTGTTCATCCGGATGGCATGGCATAGTGCGGGGACCTACCGGACTGGTGACGGTCGCGGTGGCGGACGCACCGGTACGCAGAGGTTTGCGCCGCTCAACAGTTGGCCCGACAACGTCAACCTCGACAAGGCGCGCATGCTGCTCTGGCCGGTCAAGCAAAAATACGGCAGGAAACTATCCTGGGCAGATCTCATGATCCTTGCCGGCAACTGCGCCCTTGAGTCCATGGGATGCAAGACGATCGGCTTTGCAGGTGGTCGAGAAGACGTCTGGGCCCCGGAGGAAGACATCTATTGGGGCTCCGAAGACGAATGGCTTGGTGACAAACGCTATTCCGGCGAGCGGAATCTCGAGAACCCGCTTGCTGCCGTCCAGATGGGTCTGATCTACGTGAATCCGGAAGGACCCAACGGCAATCCGGACCCCGTGGCCGCAGGCAGGGATATCCGCGAAACCTTCGGCCGCATGGCGATGAACGACGAAGAAACGGTCGCCCTCGTCGCGGGCGGTCACACTTTCGGCAAGTGCCATGGTGCGGGTGACGCTACGCTTGTCGGTCCCGAACCCGAAGGCGCCGGCATCGTGGAGCAGGGCCTGGGCTGGAGAAGCAGTTTCGGCACCGGAGTGGGTGTGGACACGATATCCAGCGGCATCGAGGGCGCCTGGACGACCGACCCGGTAACGTGGGACAATGGCTACCTGGATGCCCTCTTCGGGTACGAGTGGGAATTGACGAAGAGTCCTGCTGGTGCGCACCAATGGACACCCAAGAACGGTGCCGGCGCCGAGAGCGTACCTGATGCCCATGATCCGTCGAGACGGCACGCGCCCATGATGACGACGGCGGACATGGCACTCAAGATGGATCCGATCTACGCGCCCATTTCGAAACGATTCCATGAAAACCCGGATCAGCTCGCGGATGCGTTCGCACGAGCGTGGTTCAAGTTGACGCACCGCGACATGGGCCCCCGGGCGCGCTATCTCGGTTCGGAGGTTCCGTCGGAAGAATTCATCTGGCAAGACCCCGTCCCGGCGGTCGATCATGAATTGGTTGACGACGGGGACATCTCCGCGCTCAAGGCGAAGATCCTTTCGACAGGTCTCTCGGTTTCCGAGCTTGTCTCGACCGCTTGGGCATCGGCATCGACCTACCGGGGCACCGACATGCGTGGTGGAGCGAACGGCGCACGTATTCGACTTGCACCGCAAAGGGACTGGGAGGTCAATCAACCGGCGAGGCTGGCCGGTGTCCTGTCGGCTCTCGAGGGAGTCCGGCAGGACTTCAACGACTCGGTATCCGGGAACAAGAAAGTGTCACTGGCCGACATGATCGTCCTCGGCGGCTGCGCGGGCGTCGAGCAGGCTGCGAAGAACGCGGGCCACCACGTGGAGGTTCCGTTCACGCCGGGCCGCACGGATGCTACGCAGGAGCAGACGGACGGTGAATCCTTTGCCGTTCTCGAACCGCCGGCTGACGGGTTCCGCAATTACTGCACGAATCAGTTCGCTGTTTCTCCAGAGGAATTTCTGGTGGATCGGGCACAATTGCTGGGGTTGACGGCACCCGAGATGACGGTCCTCGTCGGTGGCATGCGCGTGTTGGGCACGAACTTCGGGCAGTCAAGGCACGGGGTCTTCACCGGGCGCCCCGAGTCGCTCACCAATGACTTCTTCGTAAACCTGCTCGACATGAGCACAGCGTGGACGGCGCGGGCGGAATCCGAAGACGTTTTCGACGGGCGTGACCGCGCGACAGGCGCGCTCAAGTGGACCGGTACCCGCGTCGACCTCATCTTTGGTTCGAACTCCCAGCTTCGGGCACTCGCGGAAGTCTACGGGTGTGCGGACTCGGAACCCAAGTTCGTGAACGACTTCGTCGCTGCATGGAGCAAGGTAATGAACCTCGATCGTTTCGATCTTGCCTGACTGCACGACGGAAGCATCGAATGACGGGTCCGTGAAACCTGGCCGGAATCATCGCTTTCGTTCACTTGATCCTGATTTCGAACGGAACGTTCGGATCAACTTTGATCGCCAGGGCCTGATGCAGATGTTCTCCGCGGCACTTGTCAGTGTCGAACCCGGAAACGTGACGATCAAGGCTCCAGTTTCCAGGGAAGTCTGTCAGCAGGACGGATTTCCGCATGCGGGCTTCGGTTGGAGTCTGGGCGACTCGGCGGCAGGGTTTTCCGCCCTGTCGCTGATGGCGCCCGGAGAACGGGTTCTGACGGTCGAAATGAAGACGAACCTGCTGTCCCCGGCAACCGGTGACGTTCTCGTCGCCGAAGGACGCGTGATCAGGTTCGGGAGGAAAATTTGCACGGTCTCGGCGGAAATCTACACCGAAATTGAGGACGCTCCGGCAACCAGGCATGTCGCGACCATGCTCGGGACCATGATTCGAATGCCTTCGATTCACCGCGGTTGACCCGTCGAACTCGATGATCGTGAAATTACCGCCGGAACGTCGGACAGGACACGCCGGATAGTCGAAAAGACATCTGCCCCGGGGCCCGCCGCTTCGAACGTGACTTCGGTCCACTTCGCTCCGGATTGGGATTTGCCAGCGCACAACGTCCGGGACATCCGGCACGAGGCTTTCGCATCGACTGTCGATTTCTTCAGGCGCTGCTTCAATCTAACTCGACTCCGTTGAAAGGATCAAATAGACAGTGCCGTCGCACCATTGTTTCGGGAGCCGTCAGGCGATGCAGAACGTTGTCCTAGTCGTACACCTGATCCTCGCACTATGCCTGATCGCAATCGTTCTCTTCCAGCGTTCCGAAGGAGGTGGACTGGGAATCGGCGGCGGAAACCCGATGGCCGGACGTGCGCAGGCCAACCCGCTTTCGAAGTTGACCTGGGCGTTTGCGGTGGCCTTTCTCATCACCAGCATGTTTCTCACCATTCTCGCGGCGCGATTGGCGGAAACCGATTCAGTCCTGGAGCGTCTGGGAGGTTCGAACCCCGCGGAATCGGAGTCCGGTCAGGAATCCCCGCTGGGCGACGATCTTCTACCTCCGGTTCTGGGTGATTCCCCTGCGACTCCGCCCAAACAGGAGTGATCGGGCTCGAAGCAATCATCGTTTGATGCAGTTGGTCGGCTGACGGGACTACCCATTTCATCATTGCACGCCCCAAGCCGAACCGTGCGGAACCGTGTCCCGCCAAATACGCCGACTCGTTTGCCCGTTCGGGCAAATGGGGCCGCTGTCTCAGGAATCCCGGGTTCCTTGTCTTGTCACAATCCGTCGAATCCGCTAGCTATGTTCTCCCGTGTGCAGACATGATTCCGAACTGAATTCAGTCAGGAATCGTACCGTTTGGCGGGGACTTCTGAAAATATGGCCCGATTTGTGTTCATCACGGGTGGCGTTGTTTCCTCGCTCGGCAAAGGACTGACAACAGCTGCCCTGGGCGCACTTCTGAAGGCACGCGGCTATACCGTCAGACTGCGGAAACTCGACCCCTACCTTAACGTCGACCCCGGTACGATGTCGCCATTCGAGCATGGAGAAGTGTTTGTCACCGACGACGGCGCCGAAACCGACCTGGATCTCGGCCATTACGAACGCTTCACCCATGTCTCGGCGAGATCCTCGGACTCGGTTTCCGCCGGCAGGATCTACTCGAACGTCCTGGAAAAGGAACGTCGCGGCGACTATCTCGGCAAGACGATCCAGGTGATCCCGCACGTCACCGACGAGATCAAGGACTTCATCGCAACAGGTGAAGATGAAGTCGACTTCATGCTCTGCGAAATCGGGGGCACGGTCGGTGATATCGAAGGACTGCCGTTCTTCGAGGCGATTCGGCAGTTCAGTCAGGACAGGCCGGACGGGAAATGCATCTTTGTCCATCTCACTCTCTTGCCATACAACTCTGCTTCCTGCGAGTTGAAGACCAAGCCGACCCAGCATTCGGTGAAAGAGCTTCGCTCCATCGGGATTGCACCCCATGTACTGGTTTGCAGGTCTGAACACGAGATACCCGAAAACGAACGGAACAAGGTCTCGCTCTTTTGCAACGTTCGACGCGAATGGATCATTGGGTCACCGGACCTGGATTCGATCTACGACGCCCCGCTCGCCTATCACAAGGCCGGTCTGGACCAGGCCGTGCTTGACGCGTTCCGGATCGAGCCATGCCCTCGACCTGACCTGACCGTATGGGAAGATGTATCTGACCGGGTGCACAACCGCGACGGCCAAGTCAGAATAGCGATCGTCGGAAAATACACGCGTCTTGAGGACGCCTACAAGTCAATCGCCGAGGCCCTTGTTCACGGCGGCATGTGCAACCGGGTCAAGGTTGTCGCGGATTGGGTCGATGCCGAGCAGTTGGAAAACGGGGTTGACGCATCCGCCAGGCTCGTCGGTTTTGACGGTATTCTGGTTCCGGGAGGGTTCGGGAAACGGGGCACCGACGGTATGATCGCGGCTGCCAGGTTTGCGCGCGAACGCAAGGTTCCCTATCTGGGGATTTGCCTGGGCATGCAGTTGGCCGTCATTGAAGCTGCCCGGAATGTCGGGCACATTCGGGAAGCAGGATCCGAAGAGTTCGCAAGCGAAACGGAAAGCGGATGTGCAGACATCTCTCCCGTGATTTATCACCTCAAGGAATGGATCAAGGGAAATACGAAACTCCAGCGAACGATCAATGACGACAAGGGCGGGACCATGCGTCTCGGGGCGTATGACGCGGTACTCGGACCAGGGTCCAAGGTTGCTGAAATTTACAATTCGACGTCAATCTCGGAACGCCATCGGCACCGGTATGAAGTCGACGTCGGTTATCGCGAGCAACTGGAGGCATGCGGGTTGATCTTTTCCGGAATGTCCCCGGACGGCCGTCTTCCCGAGATCGTCGAGTTGAACGGGCACCCCTGGTATATCGGCGTTCAGTTTCACCCGGAATTGAAATCCAGGCCCTTTGACCCCCACCCTCTCTTCAGGGATTTCATACGTGCCGCATTGGAACAGTCGAGGCTGGTATGATTCGCCCTGCCCGCCAGGCGCACGGTCCGCGCCGCCGGTTCGGATCCGGGAGACCCCGGTGATTTCCGATCTCATCGCGTTGTTCAGGTCTGGGGAATCCGAGACGCCACGGATTTCTGCCGAAGACGAGGAACTGGCGCTGGCTGCCTTGATGGTTCGCGCGGCCCGGGTCGATGGCGAGTACTTGCAACACGAGCAACAGGTTATCGACCAGGTCCTGCGGGAACGATTCACGCTGGGCGCCGAGGATGCCGCCAGGCTTCGCGAAGAAGCGGAAGAACTGGAAGCGCAAGCGCCAGATACGGTGAGGTTCACGCGCGTGATCAAACAGACGGTGCCGTACGAGCAACGGAAAGCGATCGTCTTGGCGCTCTGGAAGGTCGTACTCGCGGACAACACGCGCGACGCCGAGGAAAACGGATTTCTCCGCCTGGTTACCCATCTCGTCGGCGTTGCCGACCGCGACAGCGGTCTGGCCCGCCAGAGGGCGGAGAGAGCAAAAAAGAACAGGCCACGTGAGTCGTGAAACGCCGCATTGCAAGTCTTCCAATGTACATGGTGGCGGAAACCGCCGATGATCATGACCGGTATTGGGAACTGGTCAGGCGCAATCTCAGGAACGAGGGGCTCGACCCTCCGGAACGGCTGGACCCGACCGAATTTAATCAACCCACCCCGATACTCGACGCGTTATTCTTTTCCCAGGTCTGTGGGCTGCCATATCGTCGGCATCTGGCTGAACATGTAACGTTGATCGGCACCCCGGATTACGGAGTTTTCGGCAGCAAACCGGGTTATTACCGGAGCGCAATCGTCGCCCGTCGAAATGACGTACGTAACCGGATCGATGATTTCGACGGTGCCGTATTGGCCTACAACAGTGAGCTTTCCCAGTCCGGATATGCCGTCCCGTTTGAAATTGCGCACAAACGTGGAATCAACTTTGGCGGCCTTGTGCGTTCCGGTTCCCACCAGCAATCGATACGCATGGTCGCCGCCGGACAGGCCGACATCGCCGCAATCGACGCGGTTTCGCTCGAGATGTTCGCAAGAATTCAGTCCATTCCGAAACCTGATCGGCTGAGGGTCGTTTCCTGGAGCAAGCCGACGCCGGGATTGCCATATGTAACCCGGAAAAACTCCGATCCGACACCGTTCTTTCGCGCGATCAGGTTGGCAATTCATGATCTGAGCATCGACGTGCGGTATCGATTGCGTCTGTTCGACTTGATTCCCATTCCTTCATCCGAGTACATGTCTTTATCTCATTGAAGGATCGTCACTTCTTGAGAGTGCCCTACCCTGCGGCTCCGAACAGCAACAATATATGTGTTTCCCCTCCGACTCGCTCCCCCAGGTTCAGAGAGTCGCCGTTGCGAACGCCTGAATGAAGTGAATTCCGGGCTCGACCTTGCGATTCAATCGACTATCGTTAGTGATGAACAGGTCAACACCCGCAGCCGCAGCGCAAGCGAGTTGGATCGCATCTGGGGGTTGAATTGTGCGATCCAGGCGAAGAATGGCAAAAACATGGGCGGCTGATCGGTCAAAGGAGATGCCGGTGGCTGAAGCCGTGATTTTCTGTTCGTGGCGCCGCGCAAGAGCCTCGTTTCCCAATTCCAATGGCTTTACAAGGATTTCGCCCAGCATGAACGTTGATGTCAGCAGTTCATCGTTGTGCTCGGTCATTCGTTTGCGCAACGACACGACACGTTCTGCAAGCTTACCCTTATCCTCAAACAGGTATATGAACAGGTTCGAATCCCAGAAGATTCGGCTCATTGCCAACCCGAGCGTTGGCGTCGCACGTAGTTGTCGGCAGATTCAGCCGCCCAGATTTCCTTTCCCAGACCCCGCAGCGACAGGACGGGATCTTCGGCATTGCCGCGTACCTGGACGGCCACGAACTCGGTGATTTCGTCCGTCTTCTCTACCAATACCTTTGCCGCAGAGAACATCGACGCCACTCAGGTCGATCAGAGATTCGCCCGCCAATCGTAACGACTGGCGCGCCAGGACCGCGACGGTTCAATTCAAGGTTTCCGGGCGCATGGACTCACCTGTCTCTCATGTTCAACTCGAAAACCGCCCGACAATACGACGCATTACTGGCAACAGAAAGTTTCGTTGACTCGGCGAACCACTGATCAGGTTGCCAGGCTGCGCATTTTCTTGATTCTGTCATAGGCATCATTGGCTTCGGCGGTCTTTTGCTCGCCGAGCTTGCGAAATTCGGCTGGGACTCCCTGGGCTTCCAGACGGTCGGGATGATAGTTCCGGATGATCCTGAGGTAAGCAGCACGAACATCCGAGTCCGGGGCGTCGGGGCTCAAGCCGAGAATTTCATATGGGTCCACCGCCTGATCACGAGTTGACGACACGTAGGTGCCTTCAATTCGAGACCAGTCGCCATCGTCAAAACCAAAAATTCGCGCGACACGCGCAAGAAACCTGCGCTCACTTGGGTGATAGACACCGTCAGCGACGGCGATCTGCAGCAGTCCGGCAAGGAAACTCTCCAGAACATCACGATCATCCGCAAATATGACCCGGATCTGCCTGGCGTACGGCTCGAATCCAAGTGCATCGGACTTGGCGGCATTGAAAATCAGGTGGACGTTGGAATATGCGTCCTCGGGGATCGGAAATACGGCCTTCAGCGTTTCGACCTCGTCCCGTGTGACCTTGCCATCCACCTTGCTCAGTTTTGCAGCGAGCGTAATGAGCGAAAAGATGAAGGCCCATTGAAGTTCTTCATGGGAACTCTTTCGATCCGGAGCGCTGCGGAAATCTCTCTTGTGCCCCGTTCCCGAGTCACCTTGCACGGACTTTCCGACGTAATGCCCGGCGACCACTCCGAACAACGCACCGATGGGACCGCCAAAGGCAAATCCGATCGTTCCACCCAATATCTTTCCGAGTGCGCTCAAATTCCTGTCTCCACCTGCATCACGGACGAACCGCCCGGACCCAAAGTTGTGGTCCAAGGACATCATCGTGGATAACCGGAAATTTTCCGGATTCAAGGATCGTTTGCCGTTCGGCTACCACACTTTATTAAAGATACCGGCATCATTGCATGCGGTCCGCTTGCGAGACTCCATTGATCCAGAATGACTGAAAATGATAAATCGACCTGCGAAGCCGCGTCAGCGGGCACGATTTTGATCAAGAATGCCAAACCATATTCTGCCACCGGGGTCGAGATCCATGCACATCGGAATTCTTCAAACTGGTCGAACGCATGAGGCTCTGGTCTCCAAACATGGCGAGTACCCAGACATGTTTGCACGGCTGCTGTCAGGATACGGCATGCATTTCTCGACCTGGCCTGTTCTGGATTGCCGTCTTCCCGACGATCCTGAGCGCGCCGACGGATGGCTTATCACCGGTTCACGCTTTTCCACCTATGAGGATCATCCATGGATTCCGCCGCTCGAGGAATTCGTCAGGGTAACCTATGAATCAGGAGTTCCGATGATCGGCGTGTGTTTTGGTCATCAGATCATCGCACAGGCGCTGGGCGGGACCGTCGAAAAATATCCCGGAGGTTGGTCAGTCGGGCGCACCGAGTATCGAGTCGACGGCTTTGACGAGCCATTGTCCATTCTGTCATGGCATCAGGACCAGGTTTGTGAAGTCCCCCAGGAAGCCCGGGTCATCGGCTCCAGCGATCACTGCCGGAATGCCCTCCTGGCCTACAAGGGAAATGCTCTCTCCATACAACCCCATCCGGAGTTCGACGCCGACTTTGTTGATGGACTATTCGAAAATGTAGGTCTTCAGGCCGTGGGTACCGAACGTACCCGTAAGGAACAGTCGAGACTTCGCGCCCCTCTCGATGCCGACAAGATCGCCCGAGTCATGGCTGATTTTTTCTTGGATCCGGATTCCTGGCCGCCATCCTGAAAAAGGACATAACCGGTTCAGTCGCATCGACCGACGGCTTTTTTTCGTCGGACATCGCCGCAGGCGCGTGATAGCGGCAAGGGGACGACCGGAGTTCCGGGACTTGCCAGACACCGTCCGATTGCCGGAGTAACAATGATGCTGTCGGCGTTGAGCTCCGAGATCGTGCGCAAGAGACCCGCCCAGCGCGAGGGGGGCTCATTGGCGTGACACGGTAATACCGGCCGGATCACGTGAGGGCGTCGTGCAGCGCAGACAGCAGGTTGGCGAAGATTGCTCGTCAGCCCATTCCAGCACACATACAGATCAAAGTAATTCGTATTTAGTGCCAATAAACATTAAAATTCACGTGTTTCCCCTTGCTCGGGCGTTTTCCACCCCATATCATAGTATTTCACGTACCTGGGTTTCTTGTCCTTGTTTTTCGACCAGGAGCATCAAAATTCATGGTCGTCACGCAACAGCATCGCTTTTCAGGACCAATCACGGTTTTTCAGGACAGACGCTTGCCGGAACGGGCGACGCCGGCCGGCTATGCCGCGCTGATAGGTGCCTACAGCCTACAGGTTCCCGTGCCGCGGACCTTATCCGCCACAGGCGAGCGGCACAGGATTTTGGACAAGGGAGGCTGGCGCCTTCTCACCCCTCGTCATGCCCCGCGACCCACACTGGAAGGACACCTGACTTTCGCCCTCAAGTACGAGGGGCTCGATCTTGCCATTCTGAAGCGCCTCTTCCTCGTGCTGGACGCAACCGAAATTGAATCCATCGTCCGTGCTACGCCCACGGGCAGCTATGCACGGCGCCTCTGGTTTCTTTACGAGTGGCTCACCGGGCAGAGTCTAAACCTTCCCGACGCCACACGAGGCGACTATGTCCTGGCCGTCAATCCTGAGCAGCAATGGGCGGTCCCCGGCGGGAACTCCGCACGGCATCGTGTCAGGAACAATCTGCCGGGCACG
Organism: Paracoccaceae bacterium; assembly: GCA_965242975.1. Classification (GTDB taxonomy): domain Bacteria; phylum Pseudomonadota; class Alphaproteobacteria; order Rhodobacterales; family Rhodobacteraceae; genus JAPPHA01. The sequence goes on from CBDETS010000007.1 coordinate 1,137,846, forward strand.
CCGGAGTTCTGTCCACTTGTATGGCGTACGGAAGCGCTCGAAAAGAGTGTGAGCCTCGATCTCTCGGCGCAGGCGCAAGCGGTCGTCGCTGCTATCCCGGGAGATTTGATGGCCCGCACAGCCGTATTCCTGCTCCTGAAGGATTCCAAGTCAAGTTACGCGATTGAAGGCGAGCGCCCGCCTCAGAACCGCATTCAGCGCTGGGGCCGAGCTATCGGTGAGGCAGGCCGGCAACCCATCGACCTCGACGAATTGCTCCGGCTGCAAAAGATCGTGATTGGCGACGAGCGGTTCGTGCCTCCGGGCTTGCGCACTGAAGGGGGATTTGTTGGCAATCACGACCGAGACACGGGCGCGCCGCTTCCCAACCATGTCAGCGCGCGGCACGAGGATCTGGCGTCCCTGATTGACGGCCTGGTCGCCTTCGACCAGGGCCCTGCGACCACCCTTGACCCCGTCATTGCGGCGGCCGTGCTGGCTTTCGGATTTGTTTATGTCCATCCCTTCGCTGACGGGAACGGGCGCATCCATCGCTATCTCATTCACCACGTTCTGGCGCAACGGGACTTTAACCCGCCGGGAGTCGTGTTTCCGGTTTCTGCTGCGATTCTCGATCGGGTCGACGCATACGGCGTGATCCTGGAGGACTATTCGAAGCGACTCCTGCCGCTCGTCGAATGGCAGGCGACAGAGCGCGGCAATGTCCGGGTGCTCAATGACACCGCGGATTTCTATCGCTTTTTCGACGCCACTCCTCATGCCGAGTTCTTGTTCGACTGCGTACGCAGGACGATTGAGGAAGACCTTCCGGGCGAAACGGAATTTCTTCGGCGCTACGACCGATTCACCGGGCGCCTTCAGGCGATCGTCGACATGCCCGATCGCACCGCCGACCTGCTGTTCCGATTTCTGCATCAAAATGACGGGCGCCTCTCGCGGCGGGCCCGAGAAGGAGAGTTCAAGGCGCTGACGGATGACGAGACAGAACGGATCATGCGTCTCTATACCGAAGAATTTTGCTCCGCCGACAAGAATTGACGGCTCAAGTGACCCATCTGTCGACATCCTGAACTGGGAAGCAAGTTGTCCGCCCCGCTGCAGAAGTTCTGAGAATGGCGGCAAACACGGAGCAAGTGGCAGAACCGACGAACCGCCAGACAGAACCAGACCGCGATCAAGCCCCCGGCTTCCGGCAAGACGCCCCAAGCACGGGGTGCTAATCCGAACGACAAAATTCATTATCCGGATGCCATTGACCGGTATGCGTCCACCGGGGAAGCCGGACTCGGTGGTTGTGGGGGCAGAACTTGAACATGCGGCCCAAAGGATATGAGATTGGCCTGCCGGTGGTCGCCAAGCGGCTCAATCCGGCAAGACATAGCCCTTGGCGTACGTGGCCTTCATGCGGGAAAAGCAATCGTCCCGCTCGACCGGACTTCCGAAGCGGGCAGGATCGATGATCGGCAGCTCGTAGGGCGGCTGGCCCTTGACCATCCAATCCGCAAGGTACGCTCCCGCACCTCCGCCGGTGCCGATACCGACGGGGAATCCTGCAGCCAACCACAATCCAGGATGGCTGCGCACCGGCCCAACCATCGGGCAACCGTCCGGCGGAAAGCATAATGGGCCGTTGTTGATGTTCTTGATACCGTTTTCACCAAAGGCCGGAATCCGCTCAATGACCCGGAGCAGATGCTCCTCCAGCCGTTCCATGTCGGGCACCAGTAACTCCTGGCCGAATTCCGCCGGGATGCCACGGGTGGCCCAAAGCACCGGATTTTTCTCATAGACTCCGCACAGAAGTGAATGGCGCTCCTGACGGACATTCGCGGGTGCCTGCGGGTCGCGGACAGCTGGCACCTCGCAGTCCAGCATGTGCAGTTCGGGAATGTCGTCAGTGATGATCTCGTGATGCTCAAGGGCATACAGCGGCAGGTCGAGCCCCAGCTGACAGGCCAGTTCGCGGGCCCAGAAACTCGCCGCCAGCACCAGATTCCTGGCCCTGACGATGCAGGTCTCAGCCTCTACTTCCCACCAGCCGCCATCCAGTTGGCGGATCCTGAGCGCCGGGCATTGCCGCCGGACCTCTGCGCCCAGAGCACACGCGACCGTGGCCAGTGCGTGGGTTGCACCTGCCGGGTCCACGTGGCCGTCTCCGGGGGTGTGCGCAGCACCGAACAGACCTTCGGGGTTGACCAGCGGATTCAGCTTGGCGACGTCATCCGCATCAACAACTCCGTACGGAACGCCGAGTTGTTCGTACAATGGCTCCAGCCGCTCATAAGCCTCCAGTTCACGTCGCGTGGTGGCCAAGCGTAGCGAACCTGTCGGGTGGAATCCCACCGGCCGACCGCTTTCGGCCTCGGCCTCCAGATATGTTCTGAGGCTATCCACGTAAAGGCGGGTAATTTCAACATAGTGGCCGAAATGGGTAACATTGCCCGCAGCATGCCAGGTGGAACCGGAGGTCAGTTCCAGCCGCTCCAAAAGAACCGAATCGGTCCAGCCGCGCTTGGCAAGCGCATACAAAACCCCGCAGCCAACGATCCCGCCACCGATGACGACAACCCTTGCGGTCTCGTGCATTACAACTTACGTCCCCTCCATTGACCTCCCAGACCGGTCACCACGTCCCTGGGCAGACGGATCGGGAAGTGATCCCGGACTCTCGCATCCGCCTCCGTAGAAATGTGCATGGGGTAGTTCCGCGTCATGATCTCCGCCACCCGCACGCGAGCACGGGAGTACATGTCCGTAGAGCCCTGGTCCCGCCAGCTGTCAGGGTTTTCCCGGTCGGCAAGCACGGGATAGACGTATTCGCTTTCCATCAGTTCCAGCGTCTGACTGTTGCCAAGGTAATGGCCAACACGACGTGACACCTCGTCAATCACATCGACGGAGAGGGAATCATCACTGACCTCGATTCCCTTCATCGATCGCCGGATCGAGATGATCATTTCGTTGTCAATCACCAGCGACTCCAGCGAACAGCCCAGAAGGCTCGCCAACATCCCCGCACTTTCGTAAACGAAGCACGGACCACTCATCGCGGCGAGAGTCACTGTCAGCGCTTTTTCATACCCCGCCTGGTTGTCCGGAAGTTTGCTGTCGGCCATCCCGGCGGGCACGCCCGTGGGCAGCTTGTAAAAGCGCATCATTTGCGCCTGACCCGCTCCCAGTAGCGCCTGTTCCCCGCTTCCTCCGGAGAATGCTCCCGTGCGCAGGTCCGCAACAAAGGGCCAACCACTGCAGATTACCGGGTGGCCGGCCCTGACCAGGTTGATCGCCACCAGAGCTCCCAACGACTCAGCCACAGACTGCACCAGAGTGCCAGCAAGCGCCGCGGGTGAGGTTGCTCCCGACTGCGGTCCCGTCTGGCTGAGGATCGGCATCCCTGCCCGCGCCGCGGCCGTGGCCACGTCGCTGCTTTCCTCGGCGAAGGTCAACGGCGATACCACGGTTGTGGCATGTACCGACAGAAACGGCCGTTTGACAAAGCCGCCTTCCCTGCCGGTCAGCATGTCCAGCAATGCGATGATCTCCGGTACGTGCGTATCCAAGGTGATCGAGGATCCCAAGTGTTTTTGTGATCCCCGTGCGCAGGCGTAGACCGTGTTCAGGTCCAACTCGCGCCAGTCTTCGATATCGGTTGCCACGACCGGGCGGGCAAACCATTGAATGTTGGGTAGCGTATCAACCAACCGGGCGATGTCGAACAGGTCTTCCAATGTGGAGGCGCGGTATTTTCCTGTCCGACTGTCCAGCATTTTCACCGCGGCGCCACCGGTCGCAAAGTGCACGTGGCCGTCGCGCACTTCGATGTCATGTTCCGGAGATTGGCCGCAGAGCACGAAATCCCGTGCGGCACCATCGACAACATCTTCTACCAATGATCGCGGAAACAGCAGTCGGCCGGAATCGTCCATCCGGCAACCGGCCTCCAACGCCAGTTCACACACCGTTTTCGATGGCTGTTTGAATCCGGTACGTTCCAGCACGTCCAGGGCGGCGCCGTGGATGCGCGTCAGATCCACCTCACTCAGCGGGCGGTACATGCCTCCCGGCGTGCCCAAAGGGCCCGGCGCAAAGCTTGGCACTTCGCGTCTGCGCCTGGTGTGTTGTTCTCGCCGGCGTCGTGTCACGCTGGTTTTCCTTGAATCGGGACCACGTAATGTCAAGAAATCCTTAGTGCGACCAAACCGTGAAGCTCAAGGAGCATTTGCATGCGTCATCTTCCAGTGCAGGGAATCAAGAAGTTCGGGGACCACGTGGATCGGTGCGTTGCTGCAAGCCGGATTTTCCTGGCCGAGATGACACCGTGGCACCCAACCGTGCGACACCGCCCGTGTCACCGGTGCCGAGTTCCGGTTCCTCCCGCCGGCTCATCCAACGTCGAATCGGTCGCAATACATTTAATCGGTCACGGGATCTGATCCTGGTGTCGCCCCGCCCTGCAACCGAATTCCGAGTGGCTTTCAGGCGATTTCGGATGTGTGTGCCCGGAGCGAGTGCCGAATCCGCTTCGTTACGACAAGACATGAACGTAAACGTTCGAAAACCATCCAGCTCGTCGAGCTCTCGCCAGACCCGTACCGGAAACAGTTGCGATGCCAAATCCTTTGTACGCCAATGATCGACCGGGAACCTACCCACCGAGCTGGTACCTGTCGACCGCTTCGGTTCGTTCCCCGTCCCCACCGCTTGAGACCGACCTCTCGGTCGATGTTTGCGTTATCGGTGGAGGGTACACCGGACTGTCCTCTGCAATTCACCTGGCGGAACTCGGATTCGAGGTCGCAGTTCTTGAAGCCCACCGTGTTGGCTGGGGAGCCTCGGGGCGAAACGGCGGTCAGGTCGGATCTGGTCAACGATTGGGACAGGATGTTCTCGAAACGGAACTGGGCCACGATCACTCCCGTGCCTTGTGGTCGATCGCCGAAGAAGCGAAGTTCACGGTTCGTGAACTCATCAAGAAGTACGGCATTCGATGCGAATACAGGCCGGGTATCGCCGGGCTCGGTCAGTGCAGGCACTCGGCACGACGTGCCCGCTCAACGCTTGAACACCTCGAGCGCAATTACGGTTACGACCAACTGGAAATGCTTGACGATGAATCACTTGCCGAGCTCGTCGGCTCGACTGTATTCAAGGGCGGATTGATCGACTGGGGCGCCGGCCATTTGCATCCATTGAAGTACGCGTTCGGACTGGCCGACGGAGCACGTGAAATCGGCGTCCGGGTTTTCGAGGCATCTGGGGCCGAGTCGATCGGAAACGGAAGGCGGATCACCGTGACAACGGCGAAGGGGAGTGTCTCCGCCACTGCGGTCGTTATCGCCTGTAACGGATATCTTGGAACACTCGACCCCAAAACCTCCCGCAAGGTCATGCCGATCAACAGCTTCATGATTGCCACCGAACCACTCGGGGAACGCAGGGCCACGCGGATTCTTGGCCGCGATGTCGCAGCCTACGATGACCGGTTCGTCGTCAACTACTTTCGGAGATCGCCCGATCACAGACTTCTCTTCGGAGGAGGTGAAAGCTATGGCGTTCGCTTTCCGCGCGACATTGCGCACAAGGTACGGAAACGCATGCTCAGGATCTTTCCTGACCTCAGCGATGTCAGGATCGACTATGCCTGGGGCGGAACCCTTGCGATTACCCGTAACCGGATGCCCTACTTTGCGCGGGCGGGCACCAGCATTTACTCCGCGTCAGGATATTCGGGTCATGGTGTCGCACTGGCGACCATGGCAGGCAAGATCATTGCACAGGCGATCGGAGGGGACCTCGAAAAGTTCGACGTGATGGCACGCGTGCCGACACCCGGATTCCCCGGAGGAAACCGCTTGCGGTCACCCATTCTGACTCTTGCGCTCATTTGGTTCGCCATTCGCGATCGCATCTTGTAATCTTCGGTACCGTGGGAATCTCTCATCTCACGTAACGAACACCGGAGGCTTCGCCATGAGGAAATGAAGCCTCTTTTCGGGACGGCACCTCAATTCGCGACCGACCAATGGCCAAACACAGCAGAGACGAAGCCTATAAGCTGAAAGACAGCGACGCGCACCGGAAGTATTACGATGCATGGTCCGGCAGCTATGACACGGATTTCGCCGTCAGATCGGGTTACATCTTTCCGGAAGAACTCGCTCGGCTCTTTTTGGCGTGTGCAGACCCAGAGGACGACCCGATCCTTGATATCGGATGCGGCACGGGATTGGTCGGTCTGGCGTTCGCGGGTAGCGACAAGACGGTTGACGGGATGGACATTTCAACCGGCATGCTTGCCGAGGCGGGTCGAACCGGGGCCTACCGCAACCTGATCGAAGTCGACCTGACAAAGCCATCGGCGATTCCGGCAACGCGTTACGGAGGTCTGGTCAGTTGTGGGGCGTTTACTATCGGACATCTGGGCCCCGAGGCATTCGAATCCGCGTTACACCTGGGACTCCCTGGGGCGCTCTGCGCGATCGGGGTCAATCAACTTCATTATGAGAAAGAACAGTTCGGTGCTTCAATCGAAGCACTGGTCGACAAGGGCCGTATTTCCTCCTTCCGAGTCCATGTCTTACCCATTTACGGGAAAGTGGAAAATCCGGATGAACCGATCAATCTGGCCAACGTGGTCATGTTTCGAAATTCCCTGGATTGACGTCGCGGTGAGTGACCGTCGTGCATGTGCAAGGGCTTGCTTCCCGAAACGTATGGCGATGTCCCGCCCGTCCGGCATTCCAACGCCGGGTCAACTGGTTCGTCCATGATCTCCAGATTCAACCAACGTGACGCACGAGTGGCGTGAACCGGACGCGGGTCGACACGTCGACGTACCGAGAGATGCGGTGAAAACGGGGTCCGGAAGCATCAGGAGAAACGGATTTCGGGTGTTCCGATCACGTCAATCAGGCAACCGATGTGGGATTCGCCCACTGATCGAATTCCCGCAGTCTACGGCGACAATCCGGCGCGGGCCTCAATCCTGGACAATTTGCGTGGAAGATTGAACTGGATGTCTTCCCTGACTCCTTCGGACATCTCGACTGTAAGATCGAACATCTGCCCGAGTCGCGCGATCAGTCCCTGAACCAGCTTTTCCGGGGCCGAAGCACCCGCAGAGATTCCGACCGACTGAGCATCCGACAGCCACTCCGGGTCAAGGCCATCGGCATCCGGGACAAGGTAGCTGTCGGCACCGCACGCTTCGCCAATCTCCCGTAACCGGCAGGAATTCGAGCTGTAGTGGGCACCGATTATGAGAATGACGTCGACGTCCTTCGCCATCGTTCTGACGGCAGTTTGCCTGTTTTGCGTCGCATAACAGATATCCTTGACATCCGGGCCAATGATGTTCGGAAACCGGTTCACCAGTGCGGTGATGACGTCACGTGTATCATCAACTCCCAGTGTCGTTTGGGTCACGTATGCCAGTTTATCGGGATTCGCCAGTTCCAGGTTCTGAACGTCCGACACTGTCGCAACGATGTGGACGGGGCCATCGACCTGACCCACTGTACCTTCGACTTCAGGATGCCCTTCATGGGCAATCATGATCAGTTCATATCCCTTGCGGGAATACCGTTTAGCCTGATTGTGTACCTTGGTGACCAGAGGACAGGTTGCATCGATAACCTGCAAGCTTCGCTCGCCAGCTTCATTTACGACTTTTCGCGACACTCCATGTGCACTGAAGATCGTGATCGCACCGAGCGGAACATCGCCGATGTCCTTGACAAAAACGACACCCTTTTCCTCAAACTCGGTGACGACGGTCCGGTTATGGACAATCTTGTTTCGGACATAGATCGGTGGACCGTAGAGATCGAGGGCACGGTCCACGATCTCGACTGCCCGTACCACGCCCGCACAAAAGCCTCTCGTTTCGGCCAACAGGACCCGAAGATGTCTTTTTTTCAATGCTACTCTCCCGGTGCCAGAACGAACTGAGACTGTCTCGACACAACCACGTTACAGGAATTTTGCGTCCCGAAGCCGATTGACTGGATTATTCTTTATACACCAACCGATGAATTCCAGTCCAGTATGTCACAAGCCGGGTAGGAAGGGTCGTTGCCGAGCCCTTCCCCCCACAGTGCCGGACGTGCCCACATTAGAGCATCCGGTTCCTCGCATGTCAGTTTCGCTCATTTGGCGTAGATCGAGTGGACGACCTTGGCCTTCGGCAGCGGGAACAGGGTCAGGATGGCAGTCATCCTTGCCCATGGCAGTCTCCCGTTGCGGTGTCTTCGGCCAAGCCAACGGTGCCAGCTGCGAACTACCGCTGTGCGGAATTGTTCCAGCCGCTTGCCGTTGCCGGTCAGGCCATAGTAGCCACAGTGCCCACGAATCACACGGACAAGGTGTCCGTGTTGTTCCGGGAGCGGGAGGTGCCGGTTTCCCTTGCACCAGTCCCATATGGACTTGGCGGCCCGCGCTAACCGGTCGCGGGCAGTGAACTGACGTACGACCAGCCGACCTCGCCGTGACTTGCCCCACAAGTGGGTGAAGCCGAGGAAGTCGAACTTGCCCTGTCCGTCATGTCCGCCGCCCTGCCTGTGCATGGGCCGGAAATCCACAAAGCGCGTCTTGCCGTCATGGAGCGTGAGCCCGTATCGCGCAAGCCGCTTGCCGAGGACAGCGAGCACGCGCTCGCCATCCCGGCGGTTCCTGAATGCAATGACAAAGTCGTCTGCGTACCGCACCAGACGGTGCGCCCCAACGCGTGGTGCCACATCCTCTCTCATCCATACATCCAGCACATGGTGCAGGAAAATATTGGCGAGAATCGGACTAACTACCCCACCCTGAGGCGTGCCTTCTTCGGTGCGTTGCAGGACGCCATTGTCGAGCACTCCTGCCGCCAGCCATTTGTCGATCATCCGTCGAACGACGCCGTCGTTGATCCTCTGGTCAAGGAACCCCCGCAGGTGCTTGTGATCGATGCTGCCAAAATAGTTCGCAATGTCGGCATCGATCACCCATCCGAGGCCTTCCACGGCCAGTCCCGTCCGGAGGTCTTTCAACGCTCCGTGGGCAGAGTGGCCGGGCCTGAAGCCGTACGAGCACGGCAGAAAGTCCGCCTCGTAGATCGGCTCCAGCAGCATCAGTATGGCTCGCTGCGCCACCTTGTCCTCGTAGGTCGGGATGCCCAGCGGTCGCTGCCCTCCATCCGCTTTCGGGATGTAGTGCCGTAAGCGGGTAAACGGCGACGTCCGATAAATCGGTTGCCTGTGCGGGGGGAGCATCGGGATAATTCCGGTCATTCAACAATGATCGGAGGTTTTGTCATGTCCAGTGATTTGAACGGTTCGGCTGGTTCCCGTCCTGCACGTGTGGTGCGCAGCGCGACGGAGTGGACCGCCATCATGGAGGACTTCGAGCGTTCGGGGCTGTCGCGTCGGGAGTTTTGCGAGTCCCGGGGTCTGTCGGTGAAGACCTTCGGGAACTGGCGGCACCGTCTCGGCGCCACGGGCGGGAAGGGTTCCTTCGTCGAGCTGGCGCCGCCGGTCATGTCCGGCTGGGACGTCGAGCTTGAACTGGGCGACGGGGTCGTCCTGCGTGTTCGGCGTTCGTGATGCTTGGCGGCTGGCCGCGTGGCGGCATCTGGCTGTCGACGGACCCGGCGGACATGCGGCGCAGTTTCGATGGGCTGTGCGCCCTGGTGGCGGGTCATCTCGGATGCAATCCGGCCGACGGGCGTTGGTACGTGTTCGTCAATCGGCGCCGGACGATCGTCAAGATCCTCGGCTTCGAGCAGGGCGGCTTCTTCATCTGGTCCAAGCGCCTGGAACAGGGCCTGTTCGCCCCGCCGCCGGCTTCCGGGCGGGCGGCGCTTGCATTGTCCTCGACCGAACTGATGGCGCTGATCGACGGCATCGACGTCACCGTCCGGCGCCGGCGCAAGCGTTACGGCGGTCCCCGGCTGGCGTCCGGGTGAGCCCGGACGACGGTCAAATCGATGCTGCCGGTCATCGGGGTGTCGGCGAAGAGTTCCTTCCACAGGCGCGGCGTCAGTTCGTGGATCCGGTCGGCCGGGTGGGTGTCGATGCGCTGGAGAACGTCGGTCAGATACACGCGGGGGCTGATTCCGAGCATGAAACAGGTGGCGACGAGGCTGTTGATGATCCCGACGTTGTGCCCACCCGCCTCTGTCCAACTGAAAAGCCAGTTCTTCTGTCCCAGCTTGACGCGACGCAGTGCGCGCTCGACACCATTCGAGTCGATCGGCACCAGCGGGTCGTCGAGGAACACTTCGAGGGACTGCTGGCGTTCGACGGCGTAGTTGACCGCCCGGCGGATCGGGTGCTTCGGCGTCAGCGCCGGATCCCCGAGCGTGCGCGCGCACCATTGCCAGAAGGCGTCGACCAGCGGGCGGGTGTGTGTGCGCCGCGCCTCCAGGAGCTCGGGCGGCGGCCGGGATCGGAATTTCTTCTCGATCCCGTACATGCCCCCGATCAGCACCAGCGCCTTCCCCGCCAACACCGGATGGTTGTCCAGCTGCTCCTCGAAATTGCGGCGCGTATGCGACCAGCAATTTTGTTGTTTCACCGCCGCCCCCCGCGCTTCGGCGTACGCCGCATAGGCACCGTAGCCGTCGCTGACCAGCGTGCCCTCGAAATCGCCGAGGAACCGCTCCACATGGTGGTGAGCACGGGAGGGCGCGAAGTGGAATACCACCTCGTCCCGGTCGCCGAGCACCGGCCAGTAGTAGCATTGTTTCATCTTGCCCGGCTTGCCGGGATCGCGCCCGACCCGCACGGGCGTCTCGTCCATGACGATGACGGAGCTTTCCAGAACCGAGCGGCACTGCGCCGCGAACACCGGCTCCAGCAGCGCGATCGCCCGGTTGACCCAGCCACTCAACGACTTGCGGTTGACGGTGATCCCGCTCTCGCCCAGCATCTGGTGCTGGCGGTAGAGGGGGAGATGCCAGGCGAACTTGTCGACCAGCATTCCGGCGATGAACGAGACATCCACGCAGGAATTCTTGAACACGCCCTCGACGGCCGGGGCGCAGACCAGGGCGCCGGAGGACATGATCTTCGCCTTCTTGTAATGGTAACGCAGCACCACGTGGCGGATCGGCACCGATGCCAGCTTGCAGCACACCCGCTCGGAGATGATCTCGAACTCATCCGCCGCCAGCCCTTCGATCTCCGGCGGCATCACATCGATGTCAATCACCGTCGCTCCGGGACCGAAGCGCAGCCCGGCGTCGTTGACGGCATCGCCGCGATCCTTCTTGCGCCCCGTCACGCCACCCCGCGGTTTCCCCTTGGCTTTCTGTTCGGCGTCGGGTTCATCCTTCCCGGCATCCGGCGATGCGGCCCCATCGGAGGCGCCGTCATCGGATCCGCCCGTGATGTCGGGATGCTTTTCCGAGCGCCGGCCGTACTGTTGACGCTCGTAGCGGGCGATCTGGTCGCGCAGCGCACTGTTCTTCGCCACTTCCTCGGTCAGCCTGTCCTGCAGCGACCCGACGAGCGCCGACAGCGTTCCGGCAAGCCCGAACAATTCCCTGAACAGGGCCGCGGCACCCCGCAGAAGACCACCGCCCGAGCCCAGCCCCGCGAACTCCGAATGGAGCCCGTCAAGCCGCCGGCGGACCGCATCCGGGTCGGACGGATCGATCCCGCTCATTCCTCCGCCTCCACCGCCATGATCGCCGCCAGGACCGCCAGCCGCTCGGACCGGGGCATCGCCGCGTAGCGCCGCCCCCAGCTCGCCGCCTTCCGCTTGACGACCTGGCGGTGGGTGAAGTTCCGCCCGGCGAAGGCCGCCCAGTGCACCCGGTCGGGCGCGAAGTTGAACCACAGCTTCTCGGTGACGATGCAGGACTGGTTGTTGACCTGGATCTCCAGCGAACGCCAGTCGGCCAGGTGCTCGTCATAGAGCCGGCTCGGATAGCCGGAGACCATCACCGAACAGGGCAGCGACTTCAGGATGCCGAGAAGCGCGACATGGTCGGCGTCCGTGTAGTCGAAGCGATAGCGGCGCTGCGACTTGCGCGCCGACTGCACGTAGGGCGGGTCGCTGTAGACCAGCTCGCGGCCGTCGAAGTCGAAATCGGACAGGAACGCGTGGGCGCAACCGTGGTGGAGCTCGACCGGATAGGCGCAGCGGAAGGTGTCGATGGCCCGGCGGTTGAGGTCGATGCCGATGTTGCGCAGCGCCGGCGGCTTGCGCTTCATGATGGCACCCCCACCCAAGTGCGTTTCCAAAAATACGTCATGCGGCGGACACATCGCGATGAGGGGCTGGCAGAGCCCTGTCGTCCCCTTGGATCCATACCATGATGCCATTGCCGCCACCGAAGTGATTCGCTTTACCGCGCCGGAAATAGCTCCGGCGCCCTATAGTGTCAAACGAAAAGAACGGCGCGGCGGAAAAAAAATCGGGGAATGTGCACGTCGCAGGATCCGGCACAACTGCAGCACAGAACACGAAACCAGGAAAATTCAACGGACGTCGCCGTTTACCCGCTTACGTAGTGCCGGCGTACCGGTGGGGCTCGATAGCGGCCAGACTTCATCCGCCCCAGAAGGTCAAGCAGGTTGGCCTCCGCGTGGGTTTCGTAGTCCATCGCCGTCACCCCGTCGATGCCCGCTGCCCCGTCCACTCGTGTGAGGTTCAGGGCCACGATCATCCAGTCAAGGTCAATGTAGTGGTGCAAGGTCGTGAACACCATGTCCGGGCACGTCCTCGCCAGTTCGGCTATCCGGGCTTGTTTCGTTGACACGATGTCGAAGCTCGACGTCTCCATGTGTTTCACTCCTCCGGTTCTGTTCATGCGACGCTCCGCTTTCCTTCACCGGGTCCCGATGGCCTCGGTTCCCCGCCTTCACAGGTAGTATCAGAGCGCTACGACTCCCGATCCCGCATCCCTTGGGCTTATTGTTTCGCCGTCCGGTACCGTGCGTAGCCTGCTGGGGTTCGTTCCCGCTCTTAACGCTCCCGGCATCGTGCAGGCCCGATGCCGGACCGGGGTCTGGATTGATCTCGCTGGCCTTCCCCTTCCAGCCTTTTCCACGCACGGACGGAACCGGGCCTCCCAGGTTCCCTGGCGGTCCATCTACAGCTTTGCAACGTTCCCGCGACCCCGGACGGCCCGTCACGCCTTGCCATGGCGGCGCTTCCGGTGCTGCCCCCGCTTTTCACAACGACGGAGGCACCATCATTGGCTATTTCGAGGCTCAATAGCGCTGCTTCGCTGCCCCCTGTGTACGCTTCACGATGAACGTTGCCGCACACCATGCAACACTCGGTTCCGGCTGGCTGGCTGGCCTTTACCGGGCGGGAGTTACACCCGCTGGACCGCGATGTTGGGTTTCAGTTTCGATCTACATCTCTACTTCCTCCCATCCAGAGCTTGGCCTGGCGCAATGTGAATCCCGCATGGCGACATGATCTGGCGCGGATTGAGGGATTAGGCGGCTGCGAATCAGGTGTAAGAGGGTGTTTCGGCGTGTTTTGGCCGGTCGAGGTGACAGGATTTCGGGTCGGCGCGGAATTTTGTCACCATCGGGGGATTTTGGGAATGTTCCTTCCGCACGACATCGCTATCGTGCGGCGAGTTATGAAGGCCGGCGTTTCGCCGAAGCAAGGAGCATTCCCAATGACACATTCGCATACGTGTTCAGCGTTGTCCAACCCTCTCGACATGTCCGGAATTGCCGATGCGGCAGCTGCGGACATCCGCCGCGAGGTCCTCGAACGCTTTGCTGCGGCCGGTGCCGCGTGCGACTTTTCCGAGGTTGAGATGCTGGTTTTCGATTCCGTTGCGGCGACGGGTCGGGAGATGCTGCGGAACCTGATCGAGGCCCGTGATGACGCCGCGCCCCGGCTGGAGCGGGACGACAAACCCTGGTACCGGGCCGGCGCCACGCACAAGACCATCATGACCCTGCTCGGGGAGGTGAGCTATGAGCGCAGCCGGTTTCGCCGCCGTGGCGAAACGCAGTCATGGATGCCGGTGGACGAGGGTCTCGGGCTGATGGGGGGCTGGATGACGCGGCCGGCGGCGGAGGCGGCGGTGACGACGGTGGCCCACTGCGCCTACCAGGTTGCGGAACATCTGCTGCGGAAGGCTGGCGCGATGACGCCGTCGGCGAGTGCGCTGCAGGATCTGGCGCGTGCGGTGCATGAGCACTGGAGTGAGGCCGAGGATGCGGTGACGGAGCAGGTGCGGGAGGCCGAAGGCATTCCGGGCGCGGCGGTTTCGGCGGCGGTTTCGCTGGATGGCGTGATGGTTCCGATGCGTCCGGGCGAGGATGGGCGCGCGGAGGCCTGCTGGCGCGAGGCCTCCTGCGGGACGGTATCCTTCTTCGACAGGGAGGGGACGCGTCTTGCCGGCGTTTGCCTGGCGCGCATGCCGGAGGCGGGCATGACCGGCCTGAAGGCGCGGCTCTTGAGCGAGGTTGCGCGGATCCGGGAGGTGCGTCCCGACCTGGTGCTGGTGGCGGCGGCTGACGGTGCGCTGTCGAACTGGGAGTTCCTTGCGAAGCTGGATCCCCATGCGGAGGTTCTCGATGTCTGGCACGCACTCGAACATCTTCATGTCGTCGCACAATCCGCACGTGATCCGGACTGCTGGTTCCAGAAGTGGCGCAGTGTGCTGATGGACGAACACGACGGGGTGGAACGGGTCATCCGGGCCATACGCTACCTGCGGGACAGTTGCGGCCGTGGCCGAGCAGACGTGGAGCGGGAACTGGAATACTTCCGCAAAAACAAATTGCGCATGCGCTATCGGGCCCTGAAGGACCGCAATCTCCCCATCGGGAGCGGTGTGGTTGAGGCTGCGAACAAGAGCATCGTGACAAAAAGATTCAAGGGTTCAGGCATGCGATGGAGCATGGAGGGCGGCCAGGCGGTCATGACCTTTCGGGCACTGATCCTCTCAGGCCGGTTCGACCGCGCGTGGAACGCTATCGCGGCAAATGACAACGCAAAACCAACCCAACAGGTCCTCGCAGCATGAACCCAAAAACGTCGCCATGGTGAATTTACACCCGTATGTCAAATTGGTTTGAGTGGTTAAACGGGA
Organism: Paracoccaceae bacterium; assembly: GCA_965242975.1. Classification (GTDB taxonomy): domain Bacteria; phylum Pseudomonadota; class Alphaproteobacteria; order Rhodobacterales; family Rhodobacteraceae; genus JAPPHA01. The sequence goes on from CBDETS010000007.1 coordinate 1,152,895, forward strand.
CCGGATACGGCCGCACGGCATCAACAACCGATGTATCCGGCGTACGCAGACCCAATATTGCTGGAAACCGAATTCTCGTCTATCGTCCGTAGTGCCGTGAGTTGATGGTTTCGCCGGCCGAAGTTCGCCGATTTCCTCGTCCGGTTTCCGGTGCCCGAAATTGGAAATTGCGCGTTCCAGCGACATTTGTGTTCGAACGGGGACTTGATGGTTGGCAAAATCCTCTTTGAAATCCGCGACTGAAGTGTTCCTCAAGGATACGGCCGAGGCAGTCGAGAAGGAACTTGAAACTGTCTTGCCGCGATCTTCGGAACTGGACTCCCGGCTTTTCGATGCCATGCGCTACGCCGTCCTCGGCGGCGGGAAACGCCTCAGGGCTTCACTACTCAGGAGTTGCGCAAATATCGCCGGCGCCGACGATCGAAATGCCGTGTTCGCCGCTGCAATTGTCGAACTCGTCCACGGATATTCCCTTGTGCACGACGACCTTCCCGCGATGGATGATGACATGTTGAGGCGCGGCAAACCCACGTGCCACATTGCCTTTGACGACGCTACGGCGATACTCGCCGGAGACGCGCTCCTCACGCTCGCGTTCGAATTGTCGACGGACCCGAGACTCGGTAAAGACCCGGGGATCAGATGCGAATTCACTTCACGTCTCGCGGCGGCGGCCGGAGGCGAAGGAATGGTCGGCGGGCAAATGGTGGACCTCCGATCTGAAAACCGGCCCATGAGCGACCTGGAACTCGTCATGTTGATTTCGAGGAAAAAAACCGCCGCGCTTATCGCGTTTTCATGTGAAGCGGGTGCCATTCTTGCCGGTAGGGCCGGACAGGGGAAACGACACTCCTTCCGGGAATTCGGCTATGACATCGGGCTCGGTTTTCAAATTGTCGACGACTTGCTGGATGTTTGTGGAGACGAAATGAAACTCGGAAAAGCAGTCGGTATGGACGCCAAGCGTGGCAAGGCAACCTTCGTGACCTCTCTTGGAATCGAGGGGGCCAGGCGGGAAGCGGATGTCCTCTTCACACGCGCGCTGGCAAGGCTGGATGGCATGGGCAAACGAGCAGAAACGCTCATGGGAATCACCCGGGTTCTGAGGGAGCGGCAATCCTGACCGGACTCCGTTTCCGGAACCCGTCGCTGGCCCGAAACTCGGAAGAAGATCTGTGTTGCTGGCGTCGGACTCCGCGCGGTAAACAGAACAACTGCGCGATCGTCTGTCTGAATCTTCGTGCAACAGCGAAGGGTCCGTTCCGGCAATTGCGTTGAGTGAATTCATGATTTCGGCCTGTCGTGGCAACCCGCGTCAGGGCGTTTCACCGGGGCGCACGAGATTGACACATGCCGGAACGGGAGGTCATGTACCTGGAGACGGCTGACAGAACAAACGGAACGGAATCGTGGCGAAGCGGCTTTATCTGGCAAACCCGTACGGTTTTTCATCTCAATTGAAATCAGGACCGTTGCGCGAAATCCAGTCTGCTCTGGAAGAAGTCGGGGCCGAGGTATGGGAACCATTCGAGCGGATCGGTCAAATTGATTTCGCACGTGACGGTTGGGCATATGACGTTGCCCAGTCGGACCTGAATGACGTCAAGGCCGCCGACGGTATCTTTGCCATTGTCAATGGCTGCCCACCGGACGAAGGCGTGATGATCGAACTCGGAATGGCCATTGCCTGGCAAAAGGCCGTTTTCCTGTTTCGGGACGACTTTCGCCGGTGTACAGATAGCGACACGTATCCGCTCAATCTCATGCTTTTCGCCGGATTGCCGCGAGACGGCTGGAGAGATTACTGGTTCGAATCAATTTCGGAAATTTCCGACCCCCGAAAGGCGCTGGTTCAATGGCTTACCAGTCGGGATTCGTGACTGACCGTTCCTGAATCGCTCATTTGATTCAACGCACGTACAGCCTGGTGGAAGACATGCGAAAATCTAACATTACTCGAAAAACGTCCGAGACCGAGATCTCGGTAAGCGTGACGCTCGACGGAACCGGGCAGCACAATCTCTGTACCGGTATTGGTTTTTTCGACCATATGCTCGAGCAACTGTCACGGCATTCCCTCATCGACCTGAAGGTGTCGGCGCGAGGCGACCTGCATATCGACGATCACCATACGGTTGAAGATACAGGCATCGCACTTGGAAAGGCGTTGTCAGAGGCTGTTGGTGAAAAGACCGGGATACGGAGATACGGGTCATGCACGTTGCCGATGGACGACGCGCTGGTCCGTGCCACGCTCGACATCTCCGGCCGACCGTTTCTGACGTGGGAGGCGGATCCACCCTCGGACAGAATTGGAACCTTCGACACGGAACTCGTCAGGGAGTTTTTTCAAGCCCTCGCGGTCAATGGCGGCCTGACCATCCACATTGACCGGATTCGGGGCGCCAACAGCCACCACGTCGTCGAAGCAACCTTCAAGGCTTTCGCAAGGGCATTGAGAACCGCGGTCGAGATCGACCCGCGGGCTTCTGAGGCCATTCCTTCGACGAAGGGATCTCTTGTCCCATGAGTCGGTGCGTCATCGTTGACTACGGGAGTGGAAATCTCAGGTCCGCAGAAAAGAGCTTTCAGCGAATGGCCGCTGAACTGTCTTCGACCGCGGTTTTTCTTTCGGGGCAACCTGAGCACATCGCCGCAGCCGACAGAATTGTCCTGCCGGGCGTCGGCGCATTTCCGGCATGTCGTCGGAGTTTGATCGAACGATCGGGACTGATCGAGGCGATCACCGAGTCTGTCAAGGAACGCGGCGTACCGTTCCTTGGTATCTGCGTCGGAATGCAGTTGATGGCCACAACGGGTACGGAACTTGAGTCCGCTTGCCCAGGATTTGACTGGATTCCTGGAGACGTAGTTGAACTTAAGTCCGGAGATTCATCAATCAGAATTCCCCATATGGGATGGAATGTCTTCGACCGTTGCGCCTCCAGTCACCCCGTCCTTGCGGGGATCAAGTCGGGAGATCATGCCTATTTTGTCCACTCGTACCATTTTCAGGCACGGCACGAGTGTGACATCCTGGCAAATGTAACCCACGGGCGGTCATTCGCTGCCGTGGTCGGGCGTGACAACGTGATCGGAACGCAGTTCCATCCGGAGAAAAGCCAGGCTACGGGCCTCAGGATCATTCGCAATTTTCTTGCGTGGAAACCGTGATGGCCACGCCGCGCATGATTGCAGAAGTGGACGAGGCATCGGCCGAATTCCGGAAGTCCCTGGAGGGCTTCCCCGGGCTCGTCACTTCCGATTTTCCAGCCGACAACGGGACACGTTTCCACGGCCACATCAACAGACAAGACTGATGATACTCTTCCCTGCCATCGATCTCATGGGCGGCCGCTCGGTCAGACTGCTGCGCGGAGACAAGGACCGGGCAACGATCTACGCCCGGGCGCCGGCCCAAACCGCCGCGGCGTTTGAAGATGCCGGTTGCCAGTGGTTGCACATCGTCGATCTCGACGGCGCGTTTTCAGGTGGCTCGGAAAACACTCAGGCGATTTCCGCCATCCTGAAATCCGTAACGATCCCGATTCAGCTGGGGGGCGGCATCCGCAATCTGGCGGCAGTCGAACACTGGATGGACGCAGGAGTCTCCCGGGTCATTTTCGGCACCGCCGCGGTTGAATCGCCCGGGTTGGTGAAAGAGAGTTGCAGGTGCTTTCCCGGCCGGGTCGCGATCGGAATTGACGCAAGGGGCGGAATGGTCGCAACGCGAGGTTGGGTCCGACAGACGGAAGTACCTGCCGTGGATCTCGTGAAGAGATTCGAGGATCACGGTATTTCGGCCGTCATTTACACCGACATTCTGCGCGACGGCGCGATGCAAGGACCGAACGTGGAGTCCACGGCCGCGATCGCACATGCGGTTGGAACTCCCGTGATCGCGTCAGGAGGGATTTCCAACCTCCGCGACCTTGAATTACTCAGAGCATGCAACGCGCCTCTGGAGGGAGTGATCGTCGGGCGCGCGATCCATGAAGGCGTCATCAGCCCCGCCGCTGCGCTGGATGTGCTGGGAGCGCCGACATGTTGAAGACACGCGTCATTCCGTGCCTTGACGTTGCTGACGGGCGGGTTGTCAAGGGCGTCAATTTCGTTTCCCTGGTCGACGCCGGAGATCCGGTCGAATGCGCACGAACGTACGACTCCTCCGGTGCCGACGAACTCTGTTTCCTTGACATTGCCGCAACCAGACAAAACCGGGAGACGATGTATGACGTCGTCAGTTCGACGGCCGAACAGTGCTTCATGCCACTTACTGCAGGGGGAGGAGTCCGCTCACCGGCCGACATGCAGGCACTTCTGCTTGCCGGCGCCGACAAGGTTTCGATCAACTCGGCGGCAGTCGAAAACCCTGACATCATTTCCGACTGCGCGAACAGGTTTGGCCGGCAATGCGTCGTCGTCGCGATCGACGCGAAGTCGGTCGGAGACGGCAGCTACGTCATTTCGACACATGGCGGCAGCCGGATGACTGAGATCGACGCGGTGTCCTTCGCGCAGCGTGCTGAGGCCAGCGGTGCCGGCGAATTGCTTTTGACGTCCATGGATCGGGACGGAACCCGGATCGGGTTTGATCTGGGCCTCACGCGAAAGATTGTCGAGAATGTTCGATTGCCGGTCATTGCCTCCGGGGGGGTCGGAACCCTTCAACATCTGGTAGAGGGCGTCACGATCGGCGGTGCGAGTGCCGTACTTGCCGCGTCAATCTTTCACTTTGGCGATTACAGCATCAAGGAGGCAAAGGAATACATGGCGCGTCACGGAATCGCGGTCAGGTTGTAGGCATGTCCGACGTTTTGACGAGACTTGCCCGAGTCATCGAAGCACGCGCAAACGGTGACCCTTCGGCATCCTATGTGGCGAGCCTGATTGCCGCGGGACCACGAAAGTGTACCGAAAAGTTTGGCGAGGAGGCGATCGAAGCAATTGTTGCCTCATCCAGAGACGAAATCGGCAACCTGATCGCAGAGGCAGCGGATGTCGTGTTTCATCTGCTTGTCATGCTTGCTGCCCATGAAATCAGGCTCGAGGACGTCCTGGCAGAACTCGAACGGAGGGAAGGAAAGTCGGGAATTCAGGAAAAGCGGGAACGTCTCGACACGGAATAGTCCGGCGATCGATCCGATCCAGCTAAGAGATCACCCGAGCGGTTCGTGGCCGCCCTGCCGCAGAACAGTGTTGACGGCATTGCATGAATCCGTGCGGCCGGTTCCGGCAGGTCGCCTGTCTATGTCTCGGTTTGTGGAGGCGGGTAGCGCCCGGCGCGCGCAGTCCGAGCGCGACACCGCATCCACCTGTTCGACCAGGGCCGCCTGATCTTCAAATGCGCGCTTGTTGACTCCTCTGGGCCGCAAATGTCGAGAAGAAGACGGTGCATATCCAATCGAACGGCAACATGATCGTCGCTTTGGCCAAGATCCACCAACTCCTCGGGATCGGATTCGAAAACGAACTGCTCCCACGCAAGTCCGACGTATTGGTGGTATTTCCATCTCCCCGTGCTTGACCACGTACGTTCCCGAAACAGTTCCGGCTGCGTGGTACTCTGAAAAGACGGTTCGGTCCGGATCGTGTCGGTGGCTACGGAAAAGCGCGGAATTCTGGCGATTCGCCGCGCTTTGGCGGGATTGAACTCTTTCCCTATTGTCGGAATCCTATTGCCGCTTTGATCGGTCTTTGTATTACCTGTCCTGTTGCCGCGGCCCCGTGCAGATCCCTTTGTCCGTGTCCGGGTGACGTTTCCCTTGCGCTTCGCCGGTCGGAGGCGATGTCCTGGATGCGGCGTTCCCGGGAGCTTGCGGTGGGCTTGAGCACGGCATCTGACGCCTGAGGTACCGGCGGCGGCCACGCGGTGGCCGGGGGCCGGAACAGGTGCTAGATCGGCGTCGAAAGACAGAGCGATGCGGTGCCGGCTCAAAGCCAGAACGAGCCCCGGCACCGCACCTGGACGAGTTGGTCACGGGGACCGAACTCCTGTGTACTATCAGGCAATTTCCCGTCCGGGTCTACCCCGCTCTTGAGAGAGGCGGGTGTGTGAGACGGGACGCCTGTTCACCTGCAACCGGTGCCATCGACAGGTTGTGATCTGCGCGTCGTGCGACCGCGGGCACCAGTACTGTTCCCGGGCCTGCAGCGAACAGTCCCGCATCGAGAACCGCCGCGAGGCGCGGCGGCGTTACAGGCGTACCGGGAGGGGGCGCGAGACGGGCCGGGACCGCCAGCGGCGCTACCGGGTACGCCAGGCGGACCGGGCGCGTGCTGCGCCGGGGCCTCGGTTCCGGTGTTCGGAACACGCCGAGACCGAACGGGTCAGTTATCGGGTTCACTGCGATGTTGAAATCCTGGCGGGGCTTCGCGTCGGCCTGGCCTTCGGCCAGCCTCCCGGCATCAATTAAGGAGGAATGAACCCAGGCTTCAGTCCCGGAAGAGACTTGTGCGCTAACACGCACAAACCGGTCGGTCAGATGTGACAGGAATCGCCGTCATATGTCGTAGGAACCGCCGTCAAATGCGTAGGAATCTGCACTCAAACGCAAGGAACCTGGTCGGCGACCCTGGCATTGAAACGGGCATTGGTTATACCAGCGGAGTTAAAGTTCGCTGCCGCGCCATGCGGCTAGGTCCAATTGCCGCGCTCGTCAATGTGCTGCCGGAAACTCATCTGTCGTTCGCATCCTTTCCGCGAAGGCGCGAAGGCGCGAAGGCGCGAAGGCGCAATACGCTGGGTGCCTGTTGGATTGCAGGAGATCTTGACGGGGAGAGGGCAGTTTCTTTCGGATTGGATCATCATTGGATTGCGTAGAATCCGGAACAATCCGGAACGGCTGGTTTCTCTTTCCTTGCCGTAGGCCAGACCCAGGTCGCGACCCTGATAAGGCACCGCGCAGTGAGGAAACCGGCCTGACGGATCGTTTCGCGGGCGTGCCGTGCCGTCGCGTTACCCGCCACCGGTTCCGGCCGACTGTTCGGCTCGGACTGCTTGCGCCTGCGCTATCCGGGTCTGCATGCGGCTTTCGAGCTGGTCGGCGAAGTGGCAGGCAGCACGATGGCCGTCACCAATGACCTGGAACGGCGGCGGCGTCTGCGAACAGATCGGCTCCGCGATCGGACAGCGGGTGTGGAATCGGCAGCCGGACGGCGGATCGATCGGCGAAGGAACATCCCCGGTGAGCACCATGCGTCGCCGTTTGCGGCTGCGTTCCGGATCCGGAATTGGATGTGCCGCAAGAAGTGCCAGCGTATAGGGATGCCTTGGCGCATCAAAGACCGCCTCGGTCGGACCTTCCTCCGCGACCCGTCCCAGGTAGACAATCATGACCCGGTCTGCCAGCGAACGGACCACCGCAAGGTCGTGGGAAATGAAGAGATAGGATATTTGCGACGCGTCCTGAAGTTCCCGCATCAGTGCCAGGATCTGGCCCTGGATGGAGATGTCCAACGCCGAGACCGGTTCATCGGCAACGATGATCGATGGGCTGACGGAAATCGATCGGGCAATGGACAGCCGCTGCCGCTCGCCGCCGCTCAACTGGTGGCGCGACCGTTTCAGATAGCTCTGGCCCGGCGACAGCCCGACCTGGTCGAACAACCTCAGCACCTCGGTTTCCAATTCGGCTCTGGGGACGATCCCGTTGATTACCAAGGGCTGTGAAATCATCTGAAAGGCGGTCTTCAGTGGATTCATCGAGTCATACGGATCCTGGAAGACCATCTGGACCTGGCGCCGGTAGACCAACCGGTTCTTAACCGTCATGCGATCGAGCGCCTTTCCACGGAATCGGATTTCGCCCCCTGTTGGCCGGGTAAGCCCGGCGACGGCTCGCCCGAGGGTGGTCTTTCCGCAACCGCTCTCGCCGACAACGGCCAGCACCTCCCCCTCGCCCAGCGCCAGGCTGATGCCGTCGACAGCCTTGACTGTACGCCTGTCCCGGGTTGTCCAGCCGTCACTCACGGGAAAAAACACCTGTAGGTCGTCGACTTCAAGGAGGGGTTTCATCGGACCTTGTCACTCGTGCAGGCGGCAACGGACCTGGTTGCCGTTGGCAAAACGGACCACGGCGGGTTCGATCGTGGAGCATTCGGCCATCACCCGGGAACAGCGCGGATGGAAGCGGCACCCCGGGGGCACTTCGACCCGGCTCGGTGGGCGGCCCCGTATGGTCCGGAATTGGTCAGCGCGCCGGTCAAAGAGCAGAGAGCAGTCGAGAAGCGCCTCGGTATAAGGATGCCGGGGGGACTCGAAGAGGTCAAAGATGCCAGCTTCCTCGACGATCTGGCCGGCATACATGACATAGACGCGTTCGCAGTACTCGGCCACCAGGCCGAGATTGTGCGTGATGAGCAGGAGCGCAGTGCCAAGCTCGCTGCAGAGTTCACGCAGCAATTCCATGATCTGCGCCTGAATCGTGACATCGAGCGCGGTCGTCGGCTCGTCCGCGATCAACAGGCTCGGGCGGCAGGCAATGGCAATGGCGATCAGTGCCCGCTGGCGCATACCGCCGCTCAGCTGGTGCGGATAATATTCGGCGATAGTCTCCGGATTTGGTAATTGGACCATACCGAGCGTCTCGATGACCTTCCGCCGCACTTCCGACCGCCTAATGTTCTGATGGATGCGGATGGACTCGGCAACCTGTTCACCGACACGGATCAGCGGATTGAGAAACGTCATCGGTTCCTGAAACACCATGCTCATCTCGACTCCGCGCAGACGCGCCATCGCGGCGGTATCGAGGGTCAGGATGTCGCGGCCGTCGAGAAGGACACGTCCGCCGACGATTCGCCCCGGGCTCGAAATCAGCCGCATGATCGAAAAGGCGGTCGTACTCTTTCCGGAACCTGACTCGCCGACCAGTGCGACCGCCTCGCCCCGGCGAATGGTCAGGGAGACATTGTCGACGGCCCGCACGGTTTGGCCTTCCGACAGGTAATGGGTACTCAGTCCCTCGACCTGAATGAGTTCGGTCATGGCGGGTTTGTCTCAACGGCAGCAGCCGGCACATCCGCGGACCCGGGACCGCCCCTTGGCGGCCCCGGTCTAGGCCCGCGCGCGCTGGTGCGCCCTAGGCCGGAATTATTGATAGTCCATGCCACCGGTCGTGGAATTGATGTTGATGCCGACGCCTCGGCGCAGCGCCTCGAGTGAAAATACCCAGTCGAACATCAGGTTGGCAATGTTCACATCAGGCCCGAATTGATTGACCAGCCAGATTTCCGAGTCGCGGATCTGGTGCGTGAGGCCACCCCAGACCGGAATTGCCCAGACTTCGAAGATCAGGTCCTTCATGTCGATTTCGGCGAGCAAGGCGTCAAAAAGGTCCTGACGGATCTCGCCACGTGGAGAGCGGATCTCGGCGGTGTCAACCGTGACCTTCCAGGCGCCGAGGTCCATGCATGCCTTGACGTCGTCGACGATTTCCTGGATGGAATGCTGCTCACCGCCGCCGGATTCCGGAATGACCGCAATTCCGGCATCGACAACCGACTTGATGTGACGGTTCTTTTCCTCCCGGGTCCAGTCGCTGCGACTGTCGGAGACTTCGACATAGTCGAACCCGACTTCCTTGCAGTGCTCCAGATACTCATCGACCTTTCCCAGCTTGGCTGCATACTCGAAGAAGATACCGCCCGGCTGCACCTTGACATTGGCGTTGTGGTAAATCTCGACCTTTCGTTTCAGCATATCCAGCGGATAGATCGCCGCAAATCCGAGAACGACCTTGGCGACATCGACGAATTCGCCGGTATGCTCCAGGTAGTCCGCCTGCTGCCCGAGGGGTATCCCCCAGTCACAAATTTCACTGATTCCGCAGTCCCGCGGCTTCGGCCGGGGTTCGCTTGTCAAGGGCAGTCGGTTAAACGCGCGTATGCTTTCCGATGTCGACATGATCAATTCCTCATTCCGTTTGTCTGGTATCCCGGATCGCCGGGATTTCATAGGGTTCTCCGCCTGTTCCGCCGGCGCCGGCCACTCGGCCGCCGCTGGCCCGCCCGGCGGTTAGTGGGCGGAACGGGCGGCGCGCATGCGCCGGACGACCGGACGGATTCCGAGGGAGTCCACATTTCTGGCATCGTCAGCGAGCCCGCACAACTCGTCAGGCGACAGTGCATCGCGGCCCGCTTCCTGGAGCTTGGCATCTTGTTCTTCCCGGAGAAACGGCCGGGCACGGGAGCCGCGGAGCGCCGTCACTTCCTTCTCGCGGACCGAGCCGTCGTCGAGCGTCATGCGGACCCGATGCGGCCACCACCAGGTCTCGCCGGAAACCGGTTCCGTTCTCGGGTTGACCCGGATGGTTCGAGTCTTCTCCAGGACTCCCCGATCACTGACGACCTGGTTCGGGTCGAAATCGTTGAGTGCGATACGGCCTCGGGTAAGAGCCACGGAAAGCGTGTAGGGAATGCTGAACTGGGCCGCCACGCGCGGGTCACTCCCGGGTTCAAAGGGCCGGCCGCATAGATCGAACACGATCTGCGACGACTCGACTTCGACGGAGCGGACCCGCTCCGGAAGTTCCGAATCCTCGGCCATCATGTCGAAGGTCAGGTCCAACCCCGGATGGGTTGATCGGCAACTGGGATAGGGCTTGATGCTGGTTTCAGCCACGCTGTAGCGCGATCCGATTCCCGAGAGCCCCGCTTCCAAATCCGCTTTGCCTTCTGCAAACAGGACATTGAGACCGTATTTTCCAGTCAGGAAATTGGAGGACCCCTTGATACCGGCCTCGGCGCTGTAAGCGCTCTGGACCGCCTGCGCGGCCGAAATCCCGCAAAGGATGTTCTTTCCGTTGACCCGATCGGTGAGTGGTTGACGGCTGAGTCCTGCCTGTTCGGCCGCAATTCCCATGGCCGACATGATGCCGTCCTCACTCAATCCGAGCAGCCGAGCCGCACCGGCAGCGGCGCCAATGTGAGCAGGGACGCCGGTCGCCATCACCCCGTCGTGATAGTGCGGGTTAAGTGTGGCCCCGACCTGGCAGGCGATGTCGAATGCGGCAGTGGACGCGGCCACGAATTCACGTCCAGCCTGCTCGCCATCGTCGAGTCCGGCCGCCTCGGCAACGGCGAGAAGCGTCGGGAAGATCACGGCGCTCGCATGCACTGCCGAGTCGTCATGGGTATCGTCCCACTCCCACCAATGGGCCATCACGCCGCCGACGAACGCAGCCGAGGGAGCCGGCAACCGACGGGGACTCCCGGCGACCGAACTCTCTTCCGCCCCGCCCCACGCGACATGCCGGACCAGGAGGTTACGGCATTCCTCGCTTCTCAGCCCAGCGAGAATAACACCGGCCGTGTCGATCAGCAGCGTCGACACCGCGTCGCGGGCCTCGCCCGGAATGTCGTCCCACTGCAGCCCCGCAGCATGGCGGGTCAAACGCTCTTCATGGGTCATGGCCAATCTCCTTACTTCACTATTTTCCGGGACCACGTCGTCGTGCGTACCGTGCCGACGTCCTTCCCGTTATTCCAGCGGAGCTGGCAACGGTCGGTCGTCCGTCCCTATCGTTCTTCAACCACCTGCGGATTGATCACGTCGTTAAGGCCATCGCCAATCAGGTTGGTGCTGAGCACGGCCAGAAATATCAGCAGCCCCGGGAACATGGCCGCCCACCAGGCGAACTGGATGAAGGGCCGTGACTGATACAGCATGACGCCCAGGCTAACCCGGCTGGGGTCGCCGAGACCGAGAAAGCTGAGGCCTGCCTCGGTCAACATGGCCCGACCAACCAAGAGCGTGCTGCTGACAATGATCGGTCCCATGGCGTTTGGCAGGATTTCACGGAAAATAACCGTGGCATCGCTGGCGCCGCTCAACCGGGCGGCATCGACGAACTGCCGCGATTTGAGCGAAAGGAACTCGGCTCGGGTCAGCCGGGCGATCGCGGGCCAGGAGAGAACGGCAATCGCGACAATGATGTTGACCACGCTGGCACTGAACAGGGCGACCAGCACGACCGCCAGGAAGAATTGCGGCACCACCTGGAACAATTCCGTGATGCGCATCATGGCATGATCCATCAGGCCGCCGAAATACCCCGCCATGCTGCCGATCAGGATTCCGAGAAGCGTCGAGATCAGCGCCGCGACGATCCCGACCATAAGCGACACGCGAACGCCAAAGACGGACCGGCTGAACACGTCCCGGCCCAGTTCGTCGGTTCCCATCAGATGCTCTGTGTCCGGCGCCAGTGCACGCCGGTCGATACCAACCGACTCGGGGTCAAAGGGCGCCAGGATGGGCCCCAGAACCGAAACCAGCACCAGGACCACCAGAATGAAAAGGCCCAGGACCGACAGCCAGTTCCGGAAATAGAGGCGCCAGTTGTCCGTCATCCAAAACTGACCCTCGGGTCGATTGCACGGTAGAGAACATCCGTCAGCAGGTTGACGATAATGACAAAGGAGGAAATGACCATGAACAGCCCCATCAGCAGCGGGAAATCCCGTGCCGAGACCGCATCGAACATCAGCCGGCCGAGACCCGGCCAGGCGAACACGGTCTCAGTGAGAACCGAACCGGCCAGAAGCCATTCGAGGTTGAGTCCGAGGATGGTCACGATCGGCAACAGGGTATTGGGCACCGCATGCCGAAACACGACGCGCCGATCTGATACCCCCTTCGCCCGTGCGGTGATGATGAAATCCTCGGTCATCACCTGTTGCATCTTGACCCGTGTCACCCGGAATATCAGTGCCAACTGGAAGGCGCTGTAGGTGATTACCGGCAGAACCAGGTGGTGGGCCACATCCTTGACCAGCCCCCAGCCCGTCTGCGGATTGCGGATGTCGTACATCCCCTGCGCCGGGAACCAACCAAGCCGGATCGAGAATACGGAAAGCATGATCAGGCCGAGAAAGAACACGGGCATGGAGTAGCCGAGAATCGACAGAATCACGGCAATCCGGTCCGCGATCGTATCCTTGCGGGTTCCGGCATAGAGGCCAAGCAGGATGCCGGCAATGCTGCTGACCACGAAAGCGGTGCCCATGAGCAACAGGCTTGCCGGCAGCCGGCTCATGATGAGGTCGAATACGTCCTGCCGGTACCGAAGCGAATATCCGAGATTCAACTGGAGGACGTTGCCGAGATAGCTCACGAACTGGACATGGAGCGGGCGGTCCAGACCGAATTCAGCCCTGGTCTGCTCAATCAGTTCCTCGCTGGCGGCTCCCCCCTCTCCGATCAACAGGTGGATGGGGTCGCCCGGCGCCGAATGAATGAGAATGAAATTGATGGTCATGACGACAAAGATCAGCGGAACGGCCTGCAGAAGCCGGCCGGTCACGTAACCTCTCAATGTCTGGCCCAACGTCTAGGTCCCTCGTTCCGTTCCGCTCATTCGCCGTCGTCTACCTTTCGCGGCCGGATTCGTTAGACCAGCTGCACCTGGTCCGGAGCCCGGATCTCGCACCCGGACCCCGGATCCCGTCATAACGCGGGCGGCAGTGCAGCTGGTCCCGATTGCCATCGCCTCTGCCGCCCTCCGTCGCCCGGCACAGATATCCACGCCGTCATGCCGGATGGCACGCGCGTGTATGCCCATGCGCCGGTCGGGCGATGCCGTCTATTTCATGTAGGCCCCTTCGACGCTTCCGTTGTATCCGATTGGGCCGGTAATTACATCGGCGAAGCTCGACCGGACCAGCTGCATGTTGGGCATGCCGAAGAGCGGGTTGGCGGGCAGTTCATCCATGAGGATCTCCTGGACCTGCCGCCAAACCTCGGCTCGTTCGGCAACATCGGTAATCGTGACCTCAATGTCGGTCAGCCGATCATACTCCTCGTTGACCCAACCGGCAGCATTGGCAAAGGCATTGCCAATCGTTGAAGACTTGTACCTGTGAACAACCGAAAGCGTCGGATCGGGCGAGGTCGTGAACAGCTGATGAGCCATGTCGAAATCACGCTTGGTAAACACCCTCTCGATAAAGGACGGCCGGTCATAGGACTGGATCTCGACGCCAATACCGACCTCCGCGAGCTGGCTCCGAATGACCTCGGCGGCCCGGCCCTCGAACGCCCTGCCAAAAGCCCAGTACAGACGCAGGTCGAAACGCTTGCCGTCGTCATCCCGGGAAAATCCCGCTGCATCCAGCATTTCGTTAGCCTTCGCCGGATCATGCGGATAATCGTATTGCGGGAAATAAACCCATTTGACGCCGCTGTGGATATGGGCGTGGGCGGCCTTGCTGGCCCCGAACATCGCCGCTTCCGCGATGTCGTCCTTGTTCAACGCATGGGCGATGGCCTGACGGACCTCCTTGTGCTGCAGATACTCGTTATCGTGGTTCATCAGCAGGTTTTCGTTTGTTCCCGTGGCCTCGTTCCCGTGTTCGATGATATCGAATCGAGGATCCGCCTGGTACTGCTTCACCCGCTCGTAGGGAAGGATGTAGGAGTGGATCATGTCGATGTCGCCATTCTCGAGCGCCGCCAGCCGCCCTGCTTCATCGGGAAGGAACTGGATCACCACCCGGTCGAGGTAGGGTAAATCGGGTTTGAAGTAGTTGTCGTTGCGGACCAGCGCGATGTGGCTGCCCCGGACCCATTCACTGAAGACGAAGGGGCCGGTCCCGACCTTGGGTTCGGTCAACTGCATGTTGTTCTGGTCGACTTTACCGTCCCAGACGTGCTTCGGCCGTATCAACGTTCCGGAGTTGTAATCCGCCAGGATCGTCAGGAGCGGCGCAAAGGGCTCCTTGAGCTTGATAATGAAGGTGTGATCGCCGTCGGCACCAAAGGATTCGACCCGCGGACACCAGGTCTTGGCGCGATTGTGCATCGCGCAGGTCATCTCGCTGAAGGTGAAGACCACGTCCGCCGCCGTGAACGGTGTGCCATCATGCCAAGTGACATCGTCGCGCAGGGTGAAGGTATAGGTCAAGCTGTCGGGCGAGATTTCCCAACTGGCCGCCAGTTCGGGATGTGGCGCAAACTCGAAGTCCAGCGTCATCAGGTTGTTGTAGATGTTGGTCATCGCCGTCAACGCGCCGAAGTCCTTTCCGAACAGGTAGTCGAGGGTCGCCGGCTCGTTTTCGATCACCTTGATAAAAGTGCCGCCTTTCTGTTGAGCGAGCGCCGGTGAGACTGCAAGCCCGCTGCCCAAAACGGCGGCGGCCACCGATACGGCGAGCGCAGCCCTCCGTGTCCTGGAAAAGATCATGCTGTGGATGGCGGTCCGTTCCGCCTGGTTGTCGCCGTGTTTCATGTCACCCCCCTTGACCTAGGACGCGCAGCCAGTTTTCGCCAAGTATCTTGGCCACGCTCTCATCATTGTAACCGCGGGCGACAAGCCCGCGAGTCAGGTCCGGTAGCTGGGAGTGATTCTCCAGCCCCTTGGCATACGGAACCGTGTCTCGTTCTTCGATCGTGCCGAGCATGTCCGGACGCTTGACGCGCCAGTATGCCCAGCCGGCGCCAGCGGTAGGCGGCGCCTTCTCCATGGATGTCGTTGTCGCAGTGCCGTGCCCAGGCAACATCTCGCCGAGTTCGACCCTGGCAATGGAATCGGTGTAGTCACCGCCGAATCCCACGTGGTCAATGCCGACGAGACTGACCACGTAATCGATGTGGTCGAGCACTCCATCGAGGCTGGCGGCGTAGAGATCGTTATTCACCATCCGGGGAAGCCCGGTGATTCCCATGACTCCGCCGGTCTCGGCCATGGCGACGATCTGTTCGTCTGTCTTGTTGCGCGACGTGTCGCTGATCGCCCTGACATTGGCATGAGTGAACAGGCACGGTTGAGTCGATTCGCGGATGGCGTCCATCGTCGTGGCATCGCCGGAGTGAGCAAGATCGACAAGGATTCCCAGGCGGTTCATCTCACGGACAACGTCGACCCCGAAATAACTCAGCCCCCGGATTTCGCGGGTCCGTTCACCGCAGCCGTCACCCAGCATGTTGCTCTCGGAATAGGTCAGCCCCATTACCCTGTAACCGAGGTGCTTCATCAGGGTCAGATAGGCATAGTCGCCATCAAGGCAGGCAGCATCCTGGGTGGCGAAGAGAATACCCATCTTGCCATCCCGTTTTGCTTGTCTCATCTCCTCGATGGTCCGGACATGCGCCGCCACATCCGCATGCGCTTCGATAAAACGCAAGGCATTTGCAACGGCCCGCACGGTCTCGGCCATGCCGGCATTGCCGCCAACCGTGACCCAGGCTACATCAACTCCGCCATTCCGGGCCTGATTGAACCAGCGTTCCTTGGACGCAACGTGAAAGAGCGCCGTCGCATCGACGATCAGACACTCCTGATGAAGCCGTCGGGCGCGCTCTTCCTGTGCTTCGGACAGATCAAACATCTACAGATTCCTATGCAAAGTCATTGGGGAATGGCATCAAGAAGATGGAACGATGGCCGCAGTCGGAGCGACGTCTGAAATGTCGCGGAAATCGCGTGGAAGTCACGACTCCGGTAACTCGTCCGAGGCACCGCGGACCCCGAGACCCATGTGGGTTTCGTTCAGTTTCTTGCCTCCGATCGACACACTGAGACCTCGCTCCCAAATTCACCCAGCATGAATTGATTTCGAAATTATAAATTTAGTC
The DNA here is from genome assembly GCA_965242975.1 of Paracoccaceae bacterium. Lineage (GTDB taxonomy): Bacteria > Pseudomonadota > Alphaproteobacteria > Rhodobacterales > Rhodobacteraceae > JAPPHA01. Next base: position 1,169,471 of record CBDETS010000007.1, read on the forward strand.
AACCGGTTTAGTAAACGCAACCGATTAAGAGAAGCAGCATCTCGCAAGGCAAATATCCTTTTTATGCGTTGTAATTACGTCATTTTTTCGTTTCCAGCTCGGCAGTGGTCTCCGGTTTCACGGAACTTCGCGAAAGATCCCGTACGAGCTCCAAATTTTTCAGTCGCCTGAGATTTCGGCTGCATGCCTGGCCTAGCCTCGATGTCCAACCACCGGGATTGATGTGACTCGTTCAGGCGAAGAGTTAGCATGAACTACCAGCCATAGCGCCGTTTGCGGGCGAGATAATCACTTTATCTATATGTATTAGCCAACACATGCCACTATTATATAAAGACCAAGATCGGCACCCAACCCTCGGCGAAAGACCGACGATCTCCGGATCGTGGCCGGGTTTTTCCAACTCTTTCAGGACTACAAGCAGTGAACCGGCGTCACCCGCAGGCACCCAAGGTCAGGGGTTTGCCAGGGGAATCACGACATGATATAGTGGTATACGTTACCTAACCGGTAGAGTCAGAATGAACAACCTCGCACAACGCTTTCTCCGGCCCGCCAATCCCGTCCATCGGCAGTACGAGGCCCTGCGCGCCCATTTCGTCGACAACCTCTCCATGCGCGAGGCCGCCGACCGCTTCGGCTACCAGCTCGGCACCTTCCGCAATCTCTGCACCGCCTTCCGCAAGAACCCGGACCGCGCCTTCTTCGAGACCCGCAAGCCGGGCCCCAGGCCCAAGGCCGAGCTGCCCGGTCACGCCGAGCGCCGGGACCGCGCGGTGGCGCTGCGCAAGCAGCGCAACCTCTCCGTCGAGGAGATCAGCGTCATCCTGGCCCAGGAGGGGATGCCGACCAGTGTCACCGCCGTGAACCGCATGCTGCGCGAGGCCGGGCTGCCGAAGCTCTGGCGCCGAACCCCCGAACAGCGCGCGGAGGCCCGCCCCGAGCGGGCACCGGTCGCCGACCGCGACGCCCTCGATCTCACGCCCCGGCGCCTGCGCACCGCTTTCGGCGGACTGTTCCTGTTCGCGGCCGATCTCGCCCGCTGCGACCTCGACGGAATGCTCGCGCAGGCCGGCATGCCCGGCAGTGCCATGATCCCGGCCGGATGCGCCTTCCGCTCACTGCTCGCCCTCAAGCTCTGGGGCATCGGACGGCCGTCCCAGGTGATGGAGGAAACCCTCGACGAGGGCCTGGCGCTGTTCGCCGGGCTGAACGCGATCCCCAAGCGGGCGACGCTGAGCGAATATTCCTGCCGCGTCGACCCCCGCCTCGGGCCGGAACTGATGGACCGCTGGCATGATGCCGTCCGCGGCCTCGGCGTCGATCTCGGCGAACGCGGATCGTTCGACCTCGACTTCCACACGATCCCCTACCACGGCGACGACGCGCTCATCCAGAAGCACTACGTCTCAAAGCGCAGCCGGCGCCAGCGCGGCGTCCTCGCCTTCCTCGTCCGGGACGCCGATGCACGGTTCTTCGCCTACGCCAATGCCAACCTCCGCAAGAAGGACCAGAACGATGAGATCCTCCGCTTCGTCGAGGCCTGGCGGGCGCGAACCGGGAGCCCGCCCCGCGAACTCGTGTTCGACAGCCGCCTCACCACCTATGCCAATCTCGATCGGCTCAATCACCTCGGCATCGCCTTCCTCACCCTGCGCCGGCGCACCCCGAAGCTGGTTGCCGAGCTCCTCGCCGCCCCCGCCGGGGACTGGCGCCGGATCACCCTCACCAACATCGGACGCATCTACCGGAAACCCCGCGTCCTCGACCAGGCCATCACCCTCAAGACCTATTCCGGCGAACTCCGGCAGATCACCATCACCGAACTCGGCCACGAAAAGCCCACCCTGCTCATCACCAACCAGATGGAGGTCCCGGCCCGCGAACTCGTCGACCGCTACGCGCGCCGCATGGTGATCGAAAACACCATCGCCGACGCCATCGACTTCTTCCACATGGATGCGCTCTCTGCCGCCGTGCCGCTCAAGGTCCACCTCGACCTGCAGATCACCCTGATGGCCAGCGCCCTCTATCGCATCCTCGCGCGCCGGCTCGGAAACGGCATGGACAACGCGCGCGCCAGAACCCTGTTCCGAAAGGTCGTCAACGCAAGCGCGACCATCGAAATCAAGCCCGACGAAATCACCGTCTCACTCGGACGCCGCGCCAACAACCCGCTCCTGATCGCCGCCGGCTTCGCCGACCAGCAACAAACCATCCCATGGCTCGGAAACCGGCGCTTGCGGATCCGATTCTTCTGATGACAAACGTGTCACATCATCTCCGGCGGTTGGAATTTCAGGCTAGGGGTCGGCGCGGTAGTACGCTCCAACACACAAAATGAACTTCGAATACGAACCAGAAAAGAGCACTCCGATTTCCGCTTCAGAAACGACAGTCCTGTTATGGATTGACCTAGCCAAATCTCTGGACACACTCACTTCATTCTCGAACTCCTCGTGTGACAACATTCATGAAAAGAATTGAATCAAGTTGTCCGTAACTTCCGGAATGACGGAAGCGGGATGCGCTGGATGTCTTCTACCGCGGACCATCCTGATATCCGCGGTGTTGGTTGCCGGCTGACTTCACTTCGTCGTGGAACTGCCTCTATTCAAAGTCGCGAGCGGACTGCCCTTGCAGCCCGTCTCGCACAGGGTCACCGAGGTTTCTCTTCACCGGCCATCGGCACCCTGCACCCGCCACACCAGCTCAGGGTCGTCTTTAGGGAGATAAAACTTCTGCGGAAGGTGAGACTATCCGGGATGGTGTGAGACAAAGTGAGACAGAGACCCCCGCGATGTAAACAAAACAAGGGGCTCGCGGGGGTACGGACGGTACCGGAAAATGACCGCGGCACCGGAAAGAGTACTGCAGAATATGGGGATGTTTCGGAGGAAAACCGCTCGGAAACGTTGAATTTTTGGGGGGTTAAAGGGGCGTTTGAGGTCCGGAAATATCGTGATTGAAAACACGTGCTCCGGACGCCCGGGATCAGGTTATCAGATTGCCCTGGCTCTCGTAGAGTCCTCGCCTGGTTCTCCCGTAGGAAACGCGACGCCATCGAAGATCTCCGGCAGCGTGGCCCGCTACTCGGAATTCAGAACACGTTCACAAGTGACAAACAGAAAAACCGGAAACTCTTTGGGCCGGCGGCATCGATCTTCAATATCCCGGAGCGCACGGGGCCGCCGACGATCACTGGTTTCGGCGCTTCGATCCTGTCCTGGATAAACGCAACATCGAGATGAACGCCGGAAACGGTGCCCGCAACGTGGTCCCAAAGGATCAATCTCGGTTCGCCGCCGCGCAATCTGTCAGGAAGCCTGACTTCGCAAGCGGCCATGCCAGGGATCAAAGCGAAAGACGATGCCGATGATCAAGTTGAGCATCTCGGGGTCATCCCGCATCATGTCCTTGAGATAGTCACAGCTGCCGATCTGGTAGAACGGCATATGTGCCACCATGGTCAGGATCTCGCGCGGAACATCGTCAGGCACGTACTCGCGGCTCTGTTACCTGACAAATGTACCGGTCCGGTCGTCCAACGACGTCAGGCGCGAAACCGGGGATCCTGACCTGCGGCTCGCTGGCCGTCCGGCGATGGAGATGCCGAAAGACATCCTGGAGGCCGGGCATCGCACGCGGCAGGTGACGAACGTACTCTCGAAGCGTGCTCCTTGTAAGGGTAGTAGCCAGATTCGTGCTGAAATACACGCTAACGACCGGGTTTCAGTCCCCTCGTGGCCATGAAATTGTAGAGGGTTGATCGGGAGACGCCCGTAATCTTTGCAATCGCGGTACGGGAGACGCCGAGGTCGATGAACTGGCGAATTTCGTCTTCCTTCCCGTCCAGGCGCGACACACCCAGTGATCCTTTCGGGCGCCCGAGCGTCTTGCCGGAGGCCTTGGCTTTTGCGAGGCCCTCGCGCGTGCGCTCCGAGATCAGGTCACGCTCGACTTCGGCGAACAGCGCGAACAGGGTGGTCATGACCTTGGTCTGGATATCCTGTTTGCCTTCGACACGGATATTCTCCTTGATCGCGATGAACGCGACGCCCGCCTTTACGAAACCGTCGAGGACGGTGACGATCTGGCCGAGCGAGCGCCCGAGCCTGGAAAGTTCGCTCACGACAAGTCGGTCGCCGCGGTTGAGAATACCGATCAGTTCATCGAGGCGGCGGTGCTTTGCCGTGGCCTGTCCCCGTGCTGTTGCCTCGACGAAGTCGTCGATCTGGAGGCCGTGTTTGCGGGCATACTCGAGAATGGCAAGGCGCTGACTGCCTGCATCCTGTTGTGGGGTTGAGACCCTGAGATAGGCGATGGTTTTCATGCGGTGTCCATGTAATCGTTCTTTCACTATTTTACTTGACAGTATCGGGCGATGAAATACGTGTGGTTCCTTGCGACTGAACTGACCGATTTTAACGTTCGTTTCCTCAAGACAAATCTGTGCCAACCTCCGACCCCGACGTTTCCCGTCCCCGGTTGATTCGGGATGCCAGCTTTCTCGAGACCGACCTGCGCGAGATTGCTCAGCGTCGCGGACAACACAACCGGCTCGGATTTGCATATCAGGTCGCCTTCGTGCGTGTCCTGGGGAGATTTCCCCGCCAGTCTCCGCTGGAAATAGAAGAGGATATCCTGAGGTTTGCCGCGTTGCAGTTGCGCGCCGAACCCGAGATCATCCACGACTATGCCAATCGGCAGCAGACGGTCTCCGAACACCAACAATACATTGGTCGCTACCTGCGTCTGCGTACGTTCGATGCAACCGCCGATGAACAGTTGGCGCAATTCCTGGGGAATGAGGCGTTGCGACTGGAACGTACGGCTTCGTTGCTGGCGCGGGCGCGAGCCTGGCTTCGAGACGAGCGCATTCTCTCACCTGCTGATTCTTTCCTGCGCCGCGCGGTGGGATCGGCCCGACACAAGGCCCGCGAGTTCCTGACCGACCAAATGGCGACGCATCTCTCCACGTCGATGCGGGATCGTCTCGATACGCTTCTCATTGTTGATGACGACCATTCGCGTTCTTACTTGCACCACATCAAGTCCAACCCGTCGGGGCCGTCGATCGGGAGCATGAAGCGGCTTCTGGAGAGGCTGGACGTCATCGAAGCGACCGACGTGTTGGAAATCGACGTCAACTGGATCAATGGCAACTATCAGCGTGTTCTTTTCCACAGCGTACAAAATGCGTCAGCCGACCGCATGCGCGAGATGGCGGCCCCGCGACGTTACCTTGCCCTGGTTTGTTTCCTGCACCAGGCATGGCGCGATACGCTTGATCAGGCGGTCGACATGTATGGCAAACTCCTCGAGCGCAACCGCAGGATGATCGAGCTTCGGCTCAATGAGAAACTCAAGGCACAACACCGTGCCATTGATCGAATCGTTCACCGATACCGCCGCCTCGGCGCCGTGTTGCTTGATCCGGATATCAGCGATGCCGAACTGCGCACGAGACTCCTGGAGACCGTGCCGGCAACGGATTTGCGCGAAGATCAGACCGACTTGGAGAACTGGACTCCCGGCGACAGCAAGGCCCGGTTCATAGCGACTGCCGAGCGGCATGGATCACTGTCCCGGTTCGCGGCACCGTTTCTGGAAAGAATGAAATTTGTGGATGAGAAAACGACAGCTGCATCCCCGACACTGGCGGCGCTGCGGGTCTATCGTGAATACCGTGCCACCGGGCAACGCAGCTTGCCACACGACGCACCGCTTGAATTTGCATCGAATACAATCAAACCACTCCTCTGCCGCAATGGTGTGATCGATCGCCGACGCTGGGAAAGCGCGTTGTTTCACAAGGTACGCGATGAAATCCGGGCGGGGAACCTTGCCATAGATGGTGCGAAGAACTTTGGCCGGTTCGAAACGTTCTTCCTGCCGAACACACAATGGGAACAGGTTCGCGAGACATTCTGGAAACGTACCGGGTTCCCGGGTGATCCCGGTCTCGCGGTGGATTACCTGAAGGCACGGCTGTCAGAAGCGTTTGATCATTTTCTTGAAGGTGTTCCTGACAACCGGCAGGTCACGTTTGACGACAAGGGCTGGCGGCTCAGAAAAGACCCAGCGGAACATCTCGACCCGGAACGTTCGCAAAGCCTGACCGAACTACGCCGGTGGCTCAATGCGCGCAGCCGAACAATCCGGTTGGCTGACCTGCTCATCGAGGTTGAGAACGACCTCGGTTTCAGTGCCCACTTCTATCGACCGGGCGAGAAACGTGTCGAACCGGATGAGGTGTGCGCCCTTCTTGCCGGCATTCTCGCCCATGGCTGCAACCTCGGTCTCTTTACCATGGAAAAGATTGCCCCCGGTATCCCGTATGAATCGCTCAAACATGTCAGTGACTGGCGCCTGCTGGAGGAAAACCAGCGCGCTGCGCTTGCCAGCATAGTTCACGGGATCTCCCGTCTCGATGCCGCCACCCATTGGGGTGATGGAACCACGTCGGCAAGCGACGGACAGCGCTTCGCCATGCGGCAGAAGGTCCTGCAACGGACCTACAGTACGCGCTTCAATGACTTCGCGCTCGAGTTCTATTCTTTCGTCGCCGACAATTACGCCCCGTTCTACAGCCGCCCGATCGAGTGCACGGACCGCGACGCGCCTTTCGTGCTCGACGGCGTGCTCTATCATGAAAGCGACCTCGACCTTTTTGAGCACTATACGGACAGCCACGGCTATACCGAGATCAACTTCGCCGCGTTTGCAATGATCGCGATGCGCTTCTGTCCGCGTATCAGGAGCCTCCACCGTCAACGCATTTATTGTGCCGACCCATCGCGTGACCACGGTGTCCTGGAACCAGTTCTCAAGCGTGGGCGCCGGGCAGTGAACTTCAATCTCATCGCTGAGCAATGGGATCGCATTGGCCAATTCTATGCGGCTTTCCCTGCTGGCCACACGACAGCATCCGCCGCGCTTCAAAGACTCAACCGGTTCCAGACGTCAAATCGCTTCTATGCTGCCAATCGGGAACTCGGCCGCACGCTGAAGACGGAGTTCGTTCTGCAGTACATGTCGGAACCGCAGCTCAGGGCCAGGGTTCGCCGGGGGTTGCTGAAAGTTGAACAACTCCATGCGTTGGCACGGGCTGTCTATTACGGGCAAAGAGGCCGTATCAATGCCCGTGAAGTCTACGACCAGATGAAGACCTGTTCGTGTCTCACACTCATCCTCGCGTGCATCATCTATTGGCAGGCCAGGGAAATCTCGAGAATGACGGCCGCGCCGGATTTTCCGTTCGATCATGACTTGCTCCGACATGTCAGCCCAATCGAATGGAAGAACGTCATCCTCTACGGAGAGATCAAAATCGATCCTGCAAAGCTACGGATGCAGGGTCGTTAGCGTGTATTTCAACACGAATCTGGCTAATACCCTTTGTATGACACCTTTCACCAAAAGAATTGAATCGAGTTATCCACAGATGTTGTCGGCGCGGATCTGTGGAAAAGTGCAGCGTTGCAATGATCATCTTCAGATGAATCGGAACATTCCTGTTGCGTGCTTGCATGGGACAGGGATTGCGGGGAAGGTGGCCACCTTCCCCGCCGGGGAGAGGTCGGACCGAGAAACCACCATGGACAAAGATCCGTGAAGGAGCCTGGTCGCCCCTCCCCAACATGTCCCGGTCGTCCTGAACGGATGCGAGGGTGCAAGGCCCGAATGATACGCAAGGACAGGAGTATCGGGACACAAACGATGAGACGAGGACCATGAACCAGGAAACACAGAATATCAATCAGGAAAAGGTGGTCGCCGGTATCGATGTCGGCAAGGCCCATCTCGACGTCCACATCGCACCGACGGGTGAAGCGCGGCAGTTCCCGAATGACGCCGGCGGGCGCCGCGGTTTGCGCACGATGCTGCACAAGGCCGGTGTCGAGCTTGTCGTTGTCGAGGCGACCGGCCGCTATCACCGGGCACTGCACCAGAGCCTGCACGCCTGCGGTCTTCCGGTGGCGGTGGTCAGTCCGCTGAGGGCCCGGCGCTTCGCCCAGGCCGCGGGCCAGATGGCAAAGACCGATCCCCTCGATGCATCGCTGCTGGCATGGCTGGGCCAGGTCATGGGTCCGGAGGTGACGGAACCGCTCGGCGAGGAGCAGCTCCAGCTCGCCGACCTGTGCCGGGCACGCGCGAAGCTGGCCGTGGACAAGGCCGCGTACGTCAATGCCAACCGGGAATACGAGGCCCCCGAAGCGGTCGCAGTGACGGCCCACATGATCGAGCAGTTCGAGCAACAGATCGCACGGCTCGAGGACGCGATCCGTACGGTGATTGCGAACAATCCCGAATTCGCCCGCCGCGCCAGGATCCTGCAGTCGATCAAGGGCTTCGGCGCGGTCACCGCCGCGGTGCTCTGTGCCGAGATCCCGGAACTCGGCACCGTCGACCGGCACGCTGCCGCTGCCCTGGCCGGCCTGGCACCGTATCCCGATGACAGCGGGAAGCGAAAGGGACAGAGATACATCAAGGGCGGGCGCATGCTCCCGCGCAATACCCTCTTCATGGCCGCGACATCCGCAATCAAGTTCAACCCCGACATGAAGAGCTTCTACGACCGGCTGATCGGCGAAGGCAAAGCGCACAAGGTTGCCCTGACTGCGGTCATGCGCAAGTTGGTCATTCTCGCCAACGTGCTCGTACGCGATGACCGGAACTGGACGGTCACTGCTCCGGAACCGGGTGTCGGTTGACAGTCAGACCTGTGGACAAGTCAGGGACAACTTTCCGATGACAGATCGAAAATCATGGATTTGGCCCTAAATCGCCATTGAAACCAAACACAGATGCTCCTTAAGTCGGCGCATGAAGCACCGCGTACGGCCGATCGTCAGTGGTCACCGAATACCCGCCTCACCGGTCGCTGTCGCAGGCGCGAAGTGGCAGGGTGTTGCCGGCCCTGACCCATGATGCCGGTGGATAGGCCGCATGCCTGCGTACCCTTTCGGCGGCGCCTGTCGCGGCACCGTTTCCCGGAACCACGTCCGCAGCCGCAGTGCCCCTGCCACGCTCGTCCTCAAGCCTGAGTTCGTGCCGGAACCTGGCTGGAAACTCCGCGGCCCCGACATCGTCTGTTCTATGTCCCGGATCCGGGTTCTCACACCACGGCCTCAATTCCGGAACAGGTCAATTCAAAAAGCCTAAACTCTCTTTGCAGACACCAGTTCGACGGACGACGTCATTGACGGGGCCCTGGAGCGCCTGGAAAGCGCGGTGGGTTCCCTGACCCTGGCGGCCGCCGAATTCGGAGTGTCGGAGGATCTTCCGGTGACATTCGTGCGGGACCCGGTCCGGAGGCGGAGGTCGCGTTTCGCGACCATCCCGATGAAGCGAGCACCGTGAACAATATTGACGACCGATTCGCGAAATCGCCGAACTTCGACCGCGCGGCGACCTCCGGAACAGCGCGTGATCACAATAATGTTGGGAAATCTGGTGGGCGACCCTGGAATCGAACCAGGCATGGGTCACCCCGGCGGAGTTACAGTCCGCTGCCGCACCTTGCAGCTCGTCGCCCTCGTCGGCTCGGACGTAACAACCGTTAGATTGATCGTCAAGAAAAAGCTCGCAAAACACAAATCGGTTCCCGTGGCCCAAACACACCGATTCACAGGCTGCTTAGAGTGCCGTGCAGAGTCCGCTCGAGATCGACGGTTTCGCGCGTTTCCTGCGCGAACGGTGAGCTGGCAAGCAGCGCCATGACGTGTCCCGCCGCATGGTGAAATCCGACTGGCAGGTCGAGATCGGCAAGCGTCGCAGCAATCTCGCGCATTTCCGGTTCCCAGCGGGCGGAATCGGCTGGCATACGCGGGACGACACGCTCGGCCTGTCGCAGCAATACGGCCTGGGAACGGGCCAGTTCGTCGACATAGGCACCAAACAAACCGGCCTTCTCCGCCGCAAGCAGTTGGTTCACGAGGAGGGCGTTCAGTCCTTTCGTGAGGCCCGCGTAGAGCATTTTGAACGTCGAGGCCTGGCCGATCTCGGCACCAAGCACCAAATGGTCGAACGCCTGACCATCGAGCGGCGCAAGATCGCCTGTGCGTCTGCCGGACAAGTAGAGGCGCGGTCGGGTACCTTTCGTCGGCGGGCCGCCGACAATTCCACCGTCGAGAAACGGCAAACCCGCGCTCCGGCACATTTCGAAAACCTGACGTATTTTCCGAGGGGCCACGGCATTGGCTTCAACGAAGAGCGGCTTTTCCCGCTCGCTCTCGGCACAGCGTGCGATCCCTTCGGCGACAGCGAGCGCCTGATCGGGTGGCACGATCGAAAAGACGAAATCGGCTTCCCGCACGAGAGACACCAGATCATCAGCCACCTCGATACCGCGGTCGGTCGCGCGGCGGATGGACATCTCTGATCGCGCGGAAAGATCGGTCATGACTCTGTAACCAGAAGCCTTGTATGCAGCTGCGACCGTTGCACCCATCGTGCCCATACCAATGACCGCGATGGCCGCCGCGGGCTCAAGCTCCGGGCGATGTTTCGGTTGTTGCAATTGCGATGATACGCCCATTTGTCAGTCCTCCTGCCGTCGCAATGCCGGGTGCGACCTCTTTGGGGACGCAGACTGCTTCCAGTTCCGCGACAGGTCGGCCAAACCGACCGCAGCCAAAGAACGTCCGCCGTTACGCGCCGCGTGCACTCATGACCGAATCACAACGTCCCGACGTTCTGTCCGGTAACGCCCGGCTCGGCCATCACTCCGTCGGACAACACGTTTACGGTGCCGATACGCCGCCACGGGCTCGTATCGCGCTCAGGGTTTCTCCCGGAGTGATCGCTTCCGGGTCAATGACGAGTTCCAGAAGGGCGGCTCGACCTGATTGTTGCGCTCGTTGAAACGCGGCCGGAAATTCATCCGTTTTCCGTACTCTTTCCGCGTAGGCGCCATACGCCTTTCCCAACGCGACAAAATCCGCTGACTGAATTTCCGTTCCCACGACCCGACCTGGATAGTGGCGCTCCTGGTGCATGCGAATGGTCCCGTACATACCATTGTTGCAGAGGATGACGATGGGCGCCAGATTATGTTGAACGGCAGTCCCAAGCTCCTGCCCGGTCATCAGAAAATCCCCATCGCCCGCGAAGCAGACCACCGCGCGTTCAGGACATGCAAGTTTCGCGGCAATCGCGGCCGGGAGCCCATAACCCATCGCGCCACATTGAGGAGCCAGAAGCCGTCCATGCTCCTTGAATGGAAAATACCGTGCCGGCCATATAGCGAAGTTCCCCGCCCCGTTGGTCAGAACAACATCGTCGGGAAGCGATTCCGCCAACCATTTCACAACGGCCATAAGGTCGACGCTTCCCGGAGACGGATGACCGTCCAGAGCGTTCCTGTGACCGGATCCTGCTTCCTCGAACCATTCTTCCCATCGCGTTGGCAATTCGAGCCTAAACCGCACGAGCGCAGAGAAAAATGAATCGGGCAGTGATTGGATTGCCAGGGTCGGAACGACGATCTTGCCCAGTTCCCCGTCACTCGCATGGACATGAACGATCTTCCGATGTTCGACCGAACGACCGAACAGTGTAAATCCTCGGGTCGTGATTTCGTCGAACCTGGTGCCAACCGCCAGAACGACATCGGCGCGTTCAATCAATTGCACGACATGCGGCGACATTCCGAAACCGGCGTCACCGGCATAAGCAGGGCTGAAGTTGTCAATCAGGTCCTGGCATCGAAAACCGACAACGACAGGTATCAAGTTGCTCTCTGCAAACTTGCGCATCGCCCGCCGCCCATGATCGGACCAATTGCTGCCCCCAACAAGGATCAGTGGCCGTTCTGCAGAATCGAGCACATGACGAACTCGCACAAGGGTCCCGTCTCCGGGCTCGGACAGCACAGGCTCCGACGGAAGTGAAGGAATTGTCGCGCTCGTGGATTCTTGAAGCACGTCTTCGGGAAATGCGAGAACAACGGGCCCCGGCCTCCCCGACGTTGCGCAATGAAATGCCCTGCCCACGAGTTCGGGAATTCTGCCGGAATCATTGATTTCGATCGCCCATTTGGCAACGTCACCAAAGAAGCTCCGATAATCGATTTCCTGGAAACTCTCGCGATGCCTGGTGCTCCGCGAGACCTGACCGACAACCAGTATCATGGGTGACGAATCCTGCATGGCCGTGTGAACGCCGATCGCCGCATTCGTCGCGCCGGGTCCCCGCGTCACCATGCATATGCCAGGTCTACCGGTCAGTTTTCCGTGCGCCGCCGCCATGAAGGCAGCTCCACCTTCGTGACGTGCCATGAGCGTCCGAATGCGGTCCTTTCGGTCATAGAGCGCGTCAAGCAAGGCGAGATAACTTTCCCCGGGGACTCCGAAAACCGATTCAACACCTTGCCTGACAAGTATGTCGGCCAGGATTTCGCCTCCTGTTCGCATTTTTCTCTCTCTTCTTTTCATGTCACAGATCCGAACCCGATATGCCGGGTTCGTCGGATCAATCGTTCAATCGGTCGTTGTTCCTGACTCCGACGTTCTGACCTGCATACGATTGTTGCGGCCAACTATTTCCCGCGATGTAGGCGTTATCGGCCAAATTCGACATTCCACAGACGTTCAACTGGCGGCGACCGTCAACGCCGTATCAATTCGGACGGGCTTTTCGGATCGGTTTACGGTTACCGACCAGTAGAGTAAACTTCATGATCTCGAATTGGCCACGCCCACGCAAACGGTCGGAGGCGCGGGCAATATTCAGGCCCAGTCTGCAAGGATTCCACAGGTGCCCAAGTCAATGCGCTCTGGGTCCCGCCAGAGGGGCGACAACACCGGTCGGAACAAGATCGGCGAATCGAGGTTCTGGCTGTACGGCGTTCATCCGGTGCGTGAAGCTCTCGGCAATCCGGACCGCCGGCATTACCGGCTGGTCGTTACGCGCAACGCGCTGAACCGACTTGGTGAACACGTTCAAAATTCGAGTCTTGTTCCTGAAATCGTGCCGCCCCGGAACTTCCCGGTCACGTTCGAGTCCGGGACGTCGCATCAGGGGTGCGCCCTGCTGGTGGATCCGCTGCCGCGTACGAAGCGTGGCCGGCATGTGTTCGAAAAACAACCAGGGCGACCACATCTCTCCGTACTCCTCGACCGGGTAACCGACCCCATGAACACCGGAGCAGTCTTGCGAACCTCGGGCGCGTTCGGCGTCGACGCGGTTATTGCACCAACCCGGCACTCGGCACGGGAATCGGGTGCCCTGGCAAAGGCGGCATCAGGCGCTCTCGACAGAGTCCCCTACCTTCGTGTACCGAACCTTGCGAACGCAATGAAATCCGCTTCGGACTCAGGTACGATCATCATCGGCCTCGACGGATCGGCGGCCACCGAACTCGGTGAATTGCTTGCGTCGATCGATCCCGATTCCTCGATCGCCGTCGCATTTGGATCTGAGGGAAAGGGTCTCAGAAAAAGAACACGGGACTGTTGTCACTTTCTGGCGCGCATTGGGCAGGGCGGAACGGCCGGCACATTGAACGTCTCGACTTCGGTTGCGATCACACTGTATGCCATAAGGACACGGCATCACCTGTCCTGACACGCGATCAGAGTATGGTGTCCGGGATTCTCTGAATCGTTCCCGGCACGGGACGCGCAGCGTGTTGGGCGCCATTCCTCCGCGGATTCACAGTGCGCCGCGCAACACGTCGCCGGCGGCAACCGTCACCGGGCCACGGCCGAACTTCACGCAAAATGGCAACCACGTCCGGTCCGCGGTCGCACCCGTCGCCTGGCCGGGCACCACCGCGCCAAGGCCGACCGTCGATGACCTCATGGCTGGAGACTCATCACGATTTTGCTATCTCGCTGGAATTTCGACAGGATCGAATTAGAATCAGGAGTTCCGGAACAGTCAATCAAGACGGAGGCATCCTCATGCTGACACGCCGACACATTCTCCTGCTTGCCACCATGTCAGGCGCGGCTCTGGCCATTGGCAACCCTGCGGCTGCCGCCCAGCCAATGGTATTTTCAAACGGCGGATTCGCCATCAACGGGTATGATCCCGTGGCCTACTTCACGGAAGGTGGACCGGTTGAAGGGCGCGACGAACATACGCTTATTTGGAACGATGCAACCTGGAAGTTTGCCAGCGCTGACAACCTGGCGGCGTTCGAAGCGGATCCCGAAGCTTTTGCGCCGCAATACGGCGGATACTGTGCCTACGCCGTTTCGCGGAACTACACCGCGTCGACGGACCCGGATGCCTGGACGATTCACGGCGACAAACTGTATCTCAACTACAACAAGATTGTGCGTGGTCTCTGGTCAGTCAACATCAAAGGCAACATTCGGAAGGGCGACGCCAACTGGCCGGGCGTTCTGGAGTGATGCTCCCGTGTGCCAACAGTCATGACGGCGCTCACCGCAACACGAATTTCGGGCAGCGATGACCAGGACTCCATCGGATGAACTCCTGAAGAAGATTCTTGGTGAAACCAAGACGATTGCATGTGTCGGAGTTTCCCTGAATCCGATTCGGCCGTCCTATTTTGTTGCCCGTTATCTGCACCTGAGGGGATACCGGATCATCCCGGTCAATCCATCATACTCAGGCAGCGATTTCTACGGCGAACCCGTCTGTGACAGCCTTCAATCGTTACCGGAACCGGACAGGGTTGACATGGTGGACATCTTCCGCCGCCGCGAACACGTCCCTGAACTGGTTTCCGATGCGATCTCAGTGCTCCTACCGGGCCTCAGTACGATCTGGATGCAAATCGGCGTTGTCCACGAACGAGCTGCCAGAGAGGCAGCCGCTCACGGGATTCAGGTCGTGCAGGACAGATGCCCCAAGATCGAACATCAGCGGCTTTTCGGGGAGTTGCGAAAGTTCGGCTTCAACACGGGCATCATTTCCTCAAAGCTTGGTGACGACTGACGACTGGACCCGGTTCTCATTGCACTTTCGATTTCGGCCACATTGAACTATGGGCGTTGCGAGAGTTCCGACGATTCCTGTAATCCCTCGACGTCTGTGACTCCTCTCGACGGAGCAACGGCACAATTGAGAACAGCGCATGTAACGAAAGGCAAGTCATGGACATTTCGGCAACATACGGATTCGACACGTTACAGATTCATGCCGGGTCACGTCCCGACCCGGCAACAGGTGCCCGGCAAACGCCGATTTATCAGAACACGGCTTACGTATTCAAAGACGCCGACCACGCTGCGGCTTTGTTCAATCTTCAGGAAGTCGGCTATATCTATTCGCGTCTGACAAATCCGACAATTTCAGTCCTCCAGGAGCGCGTCGCCACACTTGAGGCCGGAGTCGGCGCCGTTGCTTGTTCATCGGGCCATGCCGCACAGATCATGGTCTTGTTTCCCCTGATGTCACCCGGCGACAATGTCGTCGTCTCGACGCGACTTTACGGCGGATCCGTAACCCAGTTCACGCACACTATCGGGAGGTTTGGCTGGGAGTCCCGTTTTATCGATTTTGAAGATCTGACGTCGGTTCGCAATGCGATCGATGGCCGAACGAAAGCAGTCTTTTGCGAAAGCATCTGCAACCCCGGCGGATACGTCACCGATCTTCCTGCCATTGCCGAAATATCCGACGCTTTCGGAATTCCGCTTATTGTCGACAACACAAGCGCCACTCCGTTTCTCTGCAGACCCATCGAGTTCGGCGCGACGCTTGTCGTACATTCATCGACGAAATACCTGTCGGGAAACGGCACCTGCATGGGTGGAGTGGTCGTGGACAGTGGTCGCTTTGATTGGTCGGCCACTGACAAGTTCCCGTCATTGAGCAAGCCCGAGCCAGCCTATCATGGGCTCAAGTTCCACGAGACCTTCGGCCAATTGGCGTTCACGCTTCACGGACACGCCGTCGGGTTGCGCGACCTCGGCATGTGCCAAGCGCCGCTCAATGCCTTCATTACGCTTCTCGGGATCGAGACGCTCAGCCTGCGCATGGAAAAACACGTAAGTAACGCCTGCGCGGTCGCCGAATGGCTCGAGACCGACTCCCGCGTGAAATCTGTCACATACGCAGGCCTCGCGTCTTCTCCATACGCCGAGCGCGTCAAGGAATTATATCCGAAAGGCGCGGGCGCCTTGTTTACATTCGCCGTCCACGGAGGTTACGGCGCATGCATCAAGCTCGTCGACAGCTTGCGGGTTTTCAGCCATGTCGCCAACCTCGGGGACACGAGGTCGCTCGTGATCCATTCCGCTTCTACCACACACAGGCAACTGACGCCTGAGCAACAGGCTGCCACGGGAGCCGCGCCTGATGTCGTCAGGGTCTCCATCGGGATCGAGGACCCGGACGACCTGATCGCTGACCTTGACCAAGCCCTGAGCAAAGCGGTTGCGTGACTACCTTACGTGATGCCTGGCGGAACGCGGATTACAGCGGACCGAACCGCACATGACGACCTGACAGGCTTGTCGAGGGCGCCGGAGCCCGGAGACATTCGGCGTCCCGCTCAGCCCGTGATGACCAAATGTAACAACCGCGTGATTCTCGCGAAATGATGGATGGACCCAGGTGGAACGGCAACGTTCATTCAGTTAGTGTCGCACGATGTTCACAATCAGGTCCAACAGGACCGAATCGAAGAGCAAAGGATTGAAAAAAATGGTAGATAAGTCGATCAGGAATGCGGCAATTGCAACAGCAGTTGCTTCGGCTCTGGCAGCATTTGCGGCGCCTGCAGCGGCCGCAGAGAACGAAAAGTGCTACGGGGTTTCTCTCGCTGGTGATAATGACTGCTCAGCCGGCCCCGGCACCACCTGCGCCGGCACTTCGACGGTCGATTACCAGGGAAATGCCTGGACACTCGTTCCCTCGGGGACCTGTATGGAAATAGAGCTTCCCAACCAGGCTGATGGCACGCCACGTAACGGATCCCTGGAAGCGCTTGAGCGCGATCTTCCTGCCTGACTCGGAATTCTCATTTCCCGGCTCGCTGGCCAAGCTGGCGAGCCGACTCTGATTGACATGATCGCGCGCTGATACCATGGACGGGTCCAGCCTGCCGGTTTTCTCGATTCCTGCGTTGCCCGGTGTAGGGTACAAGCCCCAGCATCACGAAGGCCTGAAAAGCAGCACCCACGATGTCGCGTGGCTTGAAATCCACGCAGAAAATTACATGGGGGAAGGAGGCCCAGCCATCGCGGGCCTGAAATCCCTTCGTGAGCGGTTTCCGGTTTCCTGCCATGGCGTAGGGCTGTCAATCGGCGGCGAAAATGACCTCGACGCCGAACACCTGGAACGCCTCAGGATACTCGTGGACTGGCTCGACCCTGGCCTGTTTTCGGAGCATCTTGCCTGGTCGACCCATGACACGGGTTATCTGAACGATCTGCTCCCGCTCCCGTACAACAGCCGGACTCTGCGGCGCGTGGTCGAGCACATCGACGAGGTGCAGACGGTGCTGGGCCGACAAATGCTGCTCGAAAACCCGTCCAACTACCTGAAGTTCGCGGAAACGACCATGTCGGAGTGCGCGTTCCTCGCCGAAGTGTCTGCACGAACGGGATGCGGCCTGCTCCTTGACGTCAACAACGTGTTTGTTTCCGCGACCAACCAGCAATACTCTGCGTTCGAGTACATCGAAGATTTCCCGGTACATCTCGTCGGAGAAATCCATCTGGGCGGACACGAGACCGACGAAGACGAAGCAGGGCATGAATTGTTGATCGACAGCCATAGCCGGCCGGTTGTTGATCCGGTCTGGGAACTGTACGCGGAGGTCATTCATCGCTGCGGCCCGAAACCGACTCTGATCGAATGGGACAACGACATCCCGAGGTGGTCGGGTCTCGCTGCGGAAGCGACCCGCGCTGCCAGGATTCTGTCGACCGCCAGGAAGGATGCTCCCGACCTGACTACCATGCAGGGAATGCAGACCAGGCAGGCATGAACCAGAAACAGTTTGCAAGGGCACTTCTGAACCCGTCGCTTCCGGTTCCCGATGGGTTGCTGCGACCGGACGGCACGCCTGCAACACGGCGTTTCAACGTCTATCGAAACAACGTGATCGTCAGTCTCACGGACGCGATAGCCGAAGGGTTCCCGGTCGTTTGCAAACTCGTTGGCGATGAGTTCTTTCGTTTCATGGCGCGGCACTATGCCGCCGCGAACCCGCCGGGTTCACCTCTCCTTTTCCGATACGGACAGTCGTTTCCGGAGTTTATCGTCCAATTTTCTTCAGCGGATTCTGTTCCGTACCTGGCGGATGTCGCGCGTCTTGAGTTGGCGCGGCGTGAAGCCAATCATGCGGCAGATGCGGTACCGCTCGAAGCTGACTGCCTGGCGGCATTTAAGGCAGACGAGCTTCCCCATCTGGAATTTGACCTGATCCCATCGATGCGAATTGTCGAGTCCCGCTTTCCGGTTCTGTCGATTTGGAACGCGAATCTCGGAAACGGACCGGCGGAAATGCCCGCGTCAGGCGAAGACGTTCTGGTC
The DNA here is from genome assembly GCA_965242975.1 of Paracoccaceae bacterium. Taxonomy (GTDB): domain Bacteria; phylum Pseudomonadota; class Alphaproteobacteria; order Rhodobacterales; family Rhodobacteraceae; genus JAPPHA01. The sequence continues at coordinate 1,187,936 of CBDETS010000007.1, forward strand.
GCACGACCGGAAATGGAGGTCGAAATGCACCGCATGCCGCCCGGCGGTGCCCACTTCCTCAACGCTCTACTGGATGGTACGGAACTTGGACACGCTGCCAGTCTGGCAGCTTCGGTCGAAGGATTTGACCTCGCGTCCAACATCACCACCATGCTTCAGGCGCGTTTGATCACGAACATCCAGCTAGTTGGAGACACATGACCATGAATTCGCTCATATCCTTTCACAACACGATCGTTGGACGGATTTTCGGGGCAAGCAACTCCGATTGGCTGATTACAACCATCGCGCGGTTCGTCTTCGCTGCTGTCCTCCTCAGGTTCTTCTGGGCATCAGCCGTTACCAAGCTCGATGGCATTTTTAGTCCGTCGGTCGGCGCGTACGCCCAGATCTTTCCAAAGAAGTTCGAGTCCGTCGGCTACGATCCTTCGCAAATGTCGTTTCTCGACACTCTGATCGTCATTGCGGGGACATACGGCGAGTTCATCTTGCCCCTGCTGGTCGTCATCGGTCTTCTGACCCGTTTGTCGTCGCTTGGAATGATTGTCTTCGTTATCGTCATGTCGGTCGTCGACATCACCGGGCACAACGTCGATGCCGCGACCATCGGAATGTTGTTCGATCGTCACTCGGGCTCGCTCATTCTCGATCAGAGGCTCTTCTGGGTCATGTTGCTGGTGACGCTCGTCCTGAAAGGTGCCGGTCCGGTCTCTGTCGATCGGCTGCTCCGGATCACGTAGGCCCTTCTGACGGATTCCGTCCGGTTCACACGAAGCCGGCACTCGGTAGTCGCGTCGCGACGATTCCGTCCCTGACCGGGCTCAAACCGGTCGTTTCATGGTCCTGATTCGCCCCACCGGCCGGTGCGCCACGCCGACCAGTCCTCTACCGTATCGAGATCAATGATCGCGCCCAAGCCGGGAGTCGGAACGTCAATCAAGAATCGGGAGGCCCGGCCGAGCAAGTCCCGGGCACCCCTGTCCCCTTCAAGCAAGGCCAGATTTTCGAAGAACCGTTTGCCGAACAGTACCGGGTGGCCCGGGGTCCCGTTTTCCGCAATTGCACGACAGATTTCCCGATTGTCCTGCGGTGAAAACGCTTCGATCAGCCGGTTTATGTGTTCCTCACTGACATCGGGCATATCCGCAAGGACAATGACGACCGCGTCTGCTCCGTCTGGGACCGCCGAAAGACCAGCCCGCAAGCTGGTTGCCATTCCCGTTGCTGCCGCCTCCGCCGGAATCTCGACCAACGAAACGGGAAGGTGCTCAACAGCCGACCGGCGACTGTCACGGTCTGCGGGAACAACGACTATCGCGTGATCCAGATTGCTCTTCGCCATCGCGGAAGCCGATCGTTCAAGGAGGGTCACATCGTCGATCGTCATGAGCAGCTTGTCCTGATCGCCCATGCGCCGCGACGACCCGGCTGCAAGCAGAATTCCGGCAACGATCGGCGTCCGGATTCCGGAAACCGCCGCACTTCGGGGCTGGGGGCGACCCGGATTTTCTTTCAGAAGGCCGCCAACTCCCAGCCCGGCAATTGTCTCGTCATCGATCGCCACTCCGCAGGCAACGCGTTGCAAGACCCAATCCGCACCGTTCAATACCGGCGACCGAATGCACCCGGGAAGACCGATCACCGGAGTTTCGTCGTAGTCTCCCAGGAAGAGCAGATTCCCTGGATCGACCGGCATTCCGAAGCGTTCAATACGCCCGCCCGCGCGCGCGACGCCGGCAGGCGCCGCATCCAATCTGTCCGAGGTTGCCGATGCCCCGAGCACGAAGATCATGTCGCCACCAACCGACTTCAGTGCTTGCGCGATCGCGTCCGGATGGTGGTCCACGACTCGAACCGAGGCCAGTTCGATACCCAGGGCCGCCAGGCGGCCGGTAACCGAATCCCTGCCCTTTTCAACGACCCGCGCGTTCGTGTCCGGTAGGCGTGACAACACGAGCGACGCTGTCGTTTTGACCAACCCGTGCAACCGCATGGGGCAACTACTGACAATCTCATTGACACGATTCAGAACCGCCTCATGGACGAAATAAGTGATGATCTTGATGGTTGCCACCAACTGGCGGGCGTACACGAACGTATGGTTTGGCAACGTCGCGATGGTCACCGATTCATCGACGGCGTTGGCCGCGTTGATCACTGGCAGGTCGATTTCCAGAACGCCCGACGTGGCGGCAACGACGTTCACACGACCAGTGAATGGAGCACGCGGATTCAATCCTTCTGACCGGAACCTCCGACCCAGCACTTCGGCAGCCTGATCCTCTCCCAGGTCCCCGGGTTCCGGGCGGGCAACAACGACCTCCAGGACACCGGCTTTCCTGAGAGACTGCACTTCGTGCTCGGTCAGCCGAATTCCCTTTCGAATTCGGGAGTCGGGAAGCTTCACCGAGTGAGCGAGTACAGTTCCCGTCGCCCGGTCGACGGGAACCGGTCCGAATTTCACGTCCGTTCCTCCTTTCCCCGTAATCGGGCAACAATCTCCGCCATGATCGATATCGCAATTTCAGCCGGTGACGAAGCACCGATCCCGAGACCGACCGGCGCATGAATGCGCTTATTGACGGCATGCCGCGGGGTCCCTGCCCCGACCAGGCGCGCGATCCTTTTTTCATGCGTCGCACGCGAGCCCAGGCACCCCAGGTAAAAGACGTCGGACTCCAGTGCAGCGATGATCGCAGGATCATCCAGTTTCGGATCGTGCGTCAACGTAACGACCGCAGTATGCGCGTCGAGACCGACCTTGGCCAAGGCCTCGTCGGGCCAGTCGTCGAGAACAGTCTCGTCCGGGAATCGATCCCTCGTTGCGAAACTCTCCCGCGGATCGATCAGCACCGTTGTGAACTCGGCAAGGCGGGCAATCCGAAGCAATGGCTGGGCGATATGGACTGCTCCGATGACGACGAGCTTGAGCGGCGGATTGTGGACCAGGACGAACTCGTCGCCGTCAATCCGTGACTCGGTTCGGCCAACCGTTCCCGTGCCGTCGTCGCGCCCGGGCCGCTCCAGCCTGCGTTCCCACGACTTGAGATTGACCCGGTACGCGATCGCTCTCCGTTCAGCTCTTGCGGCGCATATCTCGATGATCGTCTCGATATCAGGTCCCGTTCCTGTCCCGACAGGTTCAACCATGATCCTCATGGTCCCGCCGCAAGCGAGTCCGACCGAGAACGCCTCGATGTCACTGATCCCGAACTCCAGGATCTGGCATTTTCCGTCGCCGAGCGCCTGGATGGCTTCGACGACAACGGCTCCCTCGACGCATCCGCCTGACACGGACCCGTGCATCTCGGACTCCGACGACACAGCAAGTTGCGATCCGACCTTCCTGGGAGCGGAACCCCATGTCTGAATCACTGTCGCAAGCGCAGCCCCCTTGCCGTCGTTGATCCAGCGCAGCGCTGCTTCAGGGGTTTCGTGAAAATCGTCCATCACACGCCCTTCGTTCGTCGCATCACTTTCCGGGATGCGCCTTTCTGCCGCCCAGAACGCCAGCAAGGTCTTCGAGCGACTTGACGCTATGGCCGGCGACCAGTCGATTGATATGCGGGAACAGGGCCCGTGCTCCCTGGGCCAGCGGCTGGAACCCGTGCCATCGCATGAGCGGGTTGATCCAGATCAGGTCACGACAGGAAAGCCTCAACCTCTCGGCCTCCTTCGACAGGTCGTCCGGGTCGCCCCTGTCAAGACCATCGGTAATCAGGAGAACCACCGCCCCTTTTCCAAGGACGCGTCGGCCCCAATCCCGGTTGAACGTCCGCAGGCAGGACGCAATGCGTGTTCCCCCATCCCAGTCACGAACGTGAAGACCGACAGCGGCAAGTGCCGCATCGGGATCACCGATGCTCAACTGTTTCGAAACATTGGTCAGGCGCGTACCGAACGTGAACGAATACACCTGGCCCCATCCCCGGTCCTTCGTGTTTCCGGCCAAATGGAGAAAGTGAAGCAGCATGCGGCTGTACGATGACATGGAACCGGATATGTCGCACAGGGCCACGAGATCGGGCCACCGACGGGCGCGCTGCCGCCGCACCATCATCTGCAGCTCCCCTCCCGTACGCATCGCTCTCCTGAACGTCGCACGCCGGTCGGTCAGTTCGCCCGACCTTGACACGCTGCTTCTCCTGCAGGTCACGGGTTTTACCTTGAGGTCAATGTTTTCAATCGCACGCTTTGCCAGTTCCTGTTCGGCCACTGACATCTGGTCGAAATCCATCGTTCTCAGTCGCTCGACGGCGGACCATGTAAACGTCGCATCAACTTCCACGACGGTTTCCGAGTCGTTCCGAGGTCTTTGGTCAACCGGAGCGATCGTTTCGTCCCCGATCAAGGCTTCCGCGGCACGTCGGTTCGCGGCCTCAGGGGTGGGAGTCGGACTCGTGCCCGCGATCGACGGAACCAACATGGCCATCATGTGGTCCTGATACCTGGGATCACGCCAGAAGAGTCGAAACACCTGGTCAAAGACGGCCTGATGGTCTGGCCTGGAGGTCAGGCATGAGCGCAGAATGTGCCGAAAGTCATCGCGGCCGGAGAATCCTGCGACGTCAACAGCCCGGATTGCCTCGATTATCCGATCCGTTCCGACGCCCAGTCCGGCACGCCGCAATGCCCGCGCAAACTGGACAATGTTCGAACACAATCGGCCTCCGTCTGGGTAGTCGGCAGTCAGCCGGGTTTGCTCCATCATGCAGATCCTGGTCGAGCTTCAGACCGAGACTGGGCAGCGTCGAGCAATCGGGTGATCTCGGATTCCTTCAGTGCGGCGATGTCGTCTCGATACTTCAGCAATGCGCCGATCGTATCGGAAATCACCTTGGGCGACAGTTCAAACGTATCAAGTGCGACCAGGCATCGGGCCCAGTCGATCGTCTCGGCGATCCCCGGTTTCTTGAAGAGGTCCTCGGTTCGAAGCGCCTGGACAAAGGAGACGACCTGGCCAGACAGTGATGTGCCGGCATCCGGAACATGCGCCGAGAGTATCTGCATCTCCCTGCTGAAGTCGGGAAAGTCGACCCAATGGTACAGGCACCGGCGTTTCAGGGCATCATGAACCTCCCGGGTTCGATTTGAGGTCAGAACCACGATCGGAGGGGAATCGGCGACCACCGGTCCGATCTCAGGTATCGTCACCTGGAAATCAGACAGCGCCTCGAGAAGAAATGCCTCGAACGGTTCATCGGTTCGGTCGATCTCGTCGATGAGCAAAACTGGCGGGCCTTCCGGTTGAGGACGCATGGCCGTGAGCAAAGGCCGTTCAACCAGGAACTCGGGACCGAAGAGTTCCGTGTTCAGCACACCTCGATCGGTTTCTCCCACGGCTTCCGCCGTTCTGATTGCGATCATTTGCGCGGCGAAATTCCATTCGTAAACTGCCGAACCGGCATCGAGCCCTTCATAGCACTGCAGTCGAATCAGGCGCCGGCCAAGGGCGCTCGCCAAGGACTTTGCGACAGCAGTCTTTCCGACGCCGGCTTCGCCTTCGAGAAACAGCGGGCGTGGCAGCCTGAGCGCAAGAAAGGTCACCGTCGCGAGTGCACGACCACAGATATAGTCGACATCCGACAAGAGCCGTTGCGCATCATCGATGGAACCCGGCAACCGGGAACGCGATGTCCTTTCGGCATTCTGCATGAGATCTCCGTTCAGTTGCCTCGTCGTCGATCGACTAACGTGTTCATCCATCCATGGCACCGAAGTCCCGTACTGCCGTTTCCTGGTTCAGGAACGTGTTGCAGGTAAATCAGGTCACGCAACACCTGCGGTCCGGAGCCGGCCACTGTCAGCAACAATGTCATGACCAGCAACGCCGGTCGAGATCTCCTGCAACAGGATAAGCCCTGTGAGGGCCAGAAAGCAAAAAAATCCGACGACATCGGTGACGGTCGTGACGAAAACTCCTGACACAGGCGCCGGGTCCAGGCCGAATCGATCCAGACCAGGGGGGACATGTATCCCGGCAAGACCGGCGACAAAATAGGTTTCCGGTCATGGGCGTCCCGAGAACTGCACCCAACACGGGCGATCCGAACCAGATCAGTCCAACCCAACCGGAAATGGTGGCAAACATCAGGCCATTCAGCAACCCGACACTGGTTTCTCGCCTAATGACACGCCGTGCGTCGGCTCCGGTCAGATCCTTCGTTGCGAGTGCCCGAACAGAAATTGTCAGTGTCTGGGTGACGGCACTCCCTCCCGTGGACGCCGCGACCGGAATCAGGACAACCAGGGCAACAACGGCTTCGATCATGCCGGTGAACATCGCGATCACGAGTGACGCCAGGATTGATGTCATCAGGTTGATCACAAGCCACGGGAACCTTTGCCGTGTCGTGGCGATCACACCGTCGTCGAGACCTTCCTCGCCTCCGACGCCGGCACGTCGTCTGATGTCCTCATCGCCCTCGCCCTTGAAGACGTCCATTGCGTCATCGATGGTGATGGCGCCAACCAGAACCCCGGCGTCGTCCACAACGGGTGTAGAAACCGAGTGGTACTGGTTGAAGGCGTAGGCGACCTCTGCAAGGCTCCGGGTCGCCGGTATCGGACTGAATTTGTCGTCGACCAGATCGACCAGGTCGAGATCACGCGGTGACGTCAACAGGCGGGCCAGTGCGACCTTCACTACGGGCTGCATGGTCGGTTCAACCACATACGCGTGGTAGAATCGCTCGGGAAGATCGTCAGCCCGGCGCAGATGGTCGATCAGGTCGCCAACACTCCAGTGAATCGGTGCCGCAATCAGTTCTCGCTGCATCAACCGTGCAGCAGAGTCTTCCGGATACGGCAGTGACTGAACGACGGCTGCTCGATCCGGTTCGTCGAGTGCGTTCAGGACCCGTTCCTTTTGCGGTTCATCGATGTCCTCGATGATGTCGACGACATCATCGGTTTCGAGGTTTCGGGAGGCCTCCTCGGCCACATCATTCGGCAGTCCCTGAATCAGTTCGCCAAGAACAGATTCGTCGAGATCTGGCAGGATTCTTCCATCGAGGTCTGCCCCCCAGTGCTCGAGAAGGATTTGCCGCGCACCCGGTTCTATCTGTTCGAGCAGGTCCGCGATGTCCGCCGGATGCATGTCCTCGAGGGCAGCGACCAGCGAGTCCCGGTCGCCAAGGTTCATGGCGCCAAGAATACGCTCGATCTTGCCGCCGACTTCATGCACCCTGTCGTCACTTTCACCGGTGAATTCCGTCATTACTTTCGTCACCCCGACTTTCCACGACGTTTATTGTACTGGCCGTTTGTGCGCCAATGCATTTTGCACATGTACCGACGTCACGTCAGACACTCGAAGTCCAACGAATTCTTATCGAAGATTACATGTTAACCTGTTGAACTATATAGAAATACAAAATATTTCCGGTTTTCGAAATCGGATCGGATGGTACGGTCGACCGTAACTGCAAGATGACCCTGTCCGAATATCTGATCCTCTCGAATGATCGGGAAATGAAGTCCCTTCAGGGCGTGATCACGTCTCTTCCAGAGGTTGTTTCAATTCTGAAATCCGCACAACGCGATCACGAGAACATTCGTACCTACCTGCTCCCTCATCGGGATTGGTGAGCTTCCTGAATGACAGCTGTCCGGGTCTGTTCCGGATGAGTGCAAAGTAGTACGTTAAGCGCTGAGAACGCGCTTTCCGTACTCCCGCAAGTTCCCGTTCGGATCAACATACCGGTAGCATCTGTGTTTGGTGTCAATGCCGATTTAGGGCCAAATCCATGAATTTCGATCTGTCACCGGCCATCCGCACCCAGGACGCACCAAGATCACGCTGGCCGAATTTCGATAGCACGTCGGCTGACCGAACCGGCCCGTTTCTGCTGCGCAGCTGGCCCCCCGTCCGCCGCCGAACGAGGAGGCGACATGCCCGCCGCTGCCCGCGCCCGCGTTCACGCGCTCCGCGCCGTTCGGCTTGGTTTCTGCCAGAGCAGTTTGGGTAATCAGATATGGACTTGGCCACGGATCGCGTCGCGCCATGGCGGTGAGACAATCTCGGCCATCGACCTGATAGAACAGCATCTGGGTCGCCATAGTCAGGACCTCGCGGGTCGTCATCAGGTCCACATTCGCGACCTTGGTACCTGTAGACGTACTGGTCCAAACGGCCGACGACGTCAGCCGTGAAGCGAGGATCCCGACCTGCGGCTCGCCTGCCGTCCTGCGGCGATGAAGGCGCCGGAAGATGTCCTGAAGGCCCGGCATCGCCCGCTGCTGGTGGTGAACATACTCGTGGAGCGTGGCCCCCCTCGGCCGGCGCATGAAGTACCGCGTACGGCCGATCGTCCGTGGCCGGCGAATATCCGCCGCGGTGGTTGCTGTCGTAGGCGCGGAATTGATACGAAAGGTGGGCCGCGCGGCGCAGCACATGCATGTGCGAGCGTCGCATGCGAGCGTCGCAGAAGGCAGGTAGGCAAGGTGCCGCGCAGCCTCACTTGATCGGCGCAGAACTATTCGGACGGCGCCCCTGCCCTTAGCCAGGATCCCAGAATTGCGCGTTCGCGTTCGGTCATCCCCGTCTCGTTACCAAGCGGCATGGCGGTAGACAGTACGGACTGTGACAGGATCTCCGGAGCATATGACTGGATTTCGGCGAGGGTGTCGAAAGTCGCGCCGCCGGGTGCGGCCTCGTAGTCCGGATGTGTCGGCCGGACGGAATGACAGGATGAACAATGTTGGGAAATGATCGTCGTCGCCTCATCCGCACTGAAACCTGCACTTTCCAGGTCCGGACGCCAGTTCGAAAACCAGATCGATCCGAACGTCAGGGCGATGACCAGGGGCCACTGCCAATGCGTCACCGGACCGTGGACGCCCGCTTCATGCAGATTGAACCAGATCCTTACCGTAGCTCCGATCACGAGAATTGCGGCAACGAGCACCCAGTGGTACGGGTGCCCGAAGGCGATTGGGAAGTGGTTCGAGATCATCATCAGGATGACCGGCAGTGTCAGATAATTGTTGTGAGTCGAGCGGAGTTTCGCAATCTTTCCGAAACGGGCGTCCGGTTGCCGGCCATTTCGAAGGTCGTCGACGACAATTCGCGAATTCGGAATGATCACGAAAAAGACGTTTCCGGTCATCATGGTCGCGATAATCGCCCCGACGTGCAACCACGCGGCCCTGGCGGTGAACAGCTTGCCAAAAGCCCACGCAAGGAAAACGATCGAAACAAAGAGAACCACGAACACCAGGACTGGCTGATGCCTGAGAGGCGACTTGCACAGCAGGTCGTAGAGAACCCAGCCGACGACGAGCGAACCCACCGAAATCGCGATCGCCTGAACGGCGGTCAGGTCCGCAACCTGGCGGTCGATCAGGTAGCTTTCGGCACCCCAGTAATAGATGATGATCATGAGACAGAAGCCAGAGAGCCAGGTCAGGTAACTCTCCCATCGATACCAGATCAGAACCTCAGGAAGTTGCTCGGGAGCAACCAGGTACTTTCGCGTATGATAAAACCCGCCGCCGTGGACTTCCCATGTCTCTCCTGCGACGCCCCGGGGCATGCCGGCACGGGCTCGGAGCGCGGAATCGATCGCCATGAAATAGAACGACGTCCCGATCCAGCCGATCGCGGCAACGATGTGGGCCCATCGGAACAACAGGTCCAGCCAGTCACGGAGGACGATTTCCATAAGTTCCCTTTTCCTGATAGACGGCGTCAGTTCTATTTTCGGCGGCGTCATGTTGTAAGGCAGAAACGCGCATGGGCTCAATGGCACAACTGGGCAGGACCGAGTTCCTTGAGCTGTTTTCCGGCATTTATGAGTGCTCTCCCTGGGTTGCCGAATCCGTTTTTGATGAATGCGATCTTTCGGGAATTGATCGACCTACCGACTTGGCCGGTCACATGGCCCGGGTGGTTTCGCGGTCGGGCGCAGATCGCCAGTTGGCGCTCATACTGGCTCACCCGGAACTGGCAGTCCGTTCAGGTGTGGGCGAAAAACTGACGTCGTACAGCGAGTCCGAACAGTCCGGAGCCGGCCTCACGGAACTCGGCAAGGATGAGCGCGACGATTTCGCGCGTCTCAACTGCTCCTATCGGGAAAAGTTCGGCTTCCCGTTCATCATTGCGGTACGCGGCCTCGATCGCACGGCGATACTGTCGAGCATGTCGAAACGACTCAGGAACGACGTTGAATCCGAATTCAGAGAGGCGCTGCGGCAGATCGACCGAATTGCCCTGTTCCGGCTGGAAGAACTCGATGCAACCCTTGAACAGTCGCGTTGACGGACGATTCCCCGGATCTCCGAGCCGATGTCGTTTCGACTACAGGAAACTCGTGCCGTGACGGCCCGGAGCCAGGCCGAAATGCGCAGCGACCGTTTCGCCAACATCTGCGAACCGGCGAACTCCGATACAGCGACCATCGGTTCCAGGCATGACGGCCAGGACCGGAACGCGTTCCCGCGTGTGGTCCGTTCCCGGCCAGGTCGGGTCGTTACCATGGTCGGCCGTAAACACCAGGAGATCGCCGTCTCGAATGCCCGCAAGAACCTCCGGGACGCGGCGGTCGAAGCGAGCAAGCGCCCGGGCGTATCCCGCGGGATCTCGACGATGGCCGAAATTCGTGTCGAATTCGGCGAAATTTGTAAAAACAAGGCTGCCGTCCGGTGCTGTCCTCGCCAATTCGATCAGACGGTCCATCCTTTCCATGTCGTCACGCCCATCGTGGGCAGAAGAGATTCCGCATCCCGCAAAGATATCGTTGACCTTTCCAACCGCGTGGGTCGTACCGCCGGCCTCAACCACCCGGTCCAGCAGCGTCGGTTCGGGTGCGGGATGCGCGTAGTCGCGCCTGTTTGATGTTCGAAAGAAGCCTTTTTCCGTATCACCGGCGAAAGGCCGGGCAATGACACGTCCGACTTTCATTCCGTGCAGGACACCCGCGATTTCGTCGCAAAGGCTGTACAGGCGGCCCAGGCCAAACCGCTCTTCATGAGCAGCAACCTGAAACACGCTGTCAGCCGATGTGTAACAGATCGGCCATCCCGTCCGGAGATGTTCGGCACCAAATTCCGTGATGACCTCCGTGCCGGAGAAATGGCAATTTGCGAGAGTTCCCCCCGACCCACAAGAGGCCGACACCGAGCGCAGCAACCAACCAGGAAATGCCGGGACCGATCTCGGGAAGACGTACCAACTCCAGGGAAGCGGTACCCCCGCGAGTTCCCAATGGCCTGTCAGTGTATCCTTGCCTGGTGAAACAGGCTCGGCAACGCCCCAAATCGCACGGGGCGTCGGCGTCTCTCCGTCAACGCACCTCCCGGAAGCAAGGCCGAGAGAGGCACCGAGTCCCAGGCGAAACAGGTTTGGAAATTCAAGACGACCGTGCGACTCCGCACGCTGCGCGCGGGCCTCAAGCGCGCTGATCAGGTTGCCAAGTGTGTTTGCGCCTTCGTCGCCGAATTGACCGGCATCGCTCGCCCCTCCACTTCCGACGGAATCAAGAACCGTCAAAAAGGCGCGGGGCATCAGTTCTTGACGTTGGTCACGTCCGGTTCCGCGCCCCGAACACGACGATGGAAACGAAACCGGGCACCAACGTTACCTGATCAGGTGCCCGCGACAAGGTGTTCCGCCGAAAATGCCCCGGGGAACAACGATCCAATGGTTGTTACAGACACCACTCCTGACGAATCGGCCAGGTAAATTCGTGCCTCGGGCATGGAAAACTCCGCGATCTTCTGACGACACCCTCCGCACGGGACCACGGTCCGAGTGCCACCCGCCACGACGAGCACGTCCGTGATCAGGGTTTCGCCGGCCGCGACCATGGCCGCAATTGCACCTGCTTCGGCGCATGTTCCTTCCGGGTAGGCGGCGTTTTCAACGTTGCAGCCTGAAAAAATCGAACCGGACTTCGTTAGGACCGCGGCGCCGACCCGGAAGCGCGAATATGGCGCGTAGGCGTGCTCCCGCACACGGCTCGCAGCGGCGAACAATGCCTCCGCGGTGACGGGATCAACCTCGGGTGACTCCGGTCGTTGCGGTTCGAACGTCATTGGGCAGGATATCCCAGACGCATCAACGCCGACGCGATTTCGTCGAGTACGGTCGGGTCCTCAATGGTCGCAGGCATCTTCCATTCCTCTCCGTCCGCAATCTTGACCATGGTAGCCCGCAGAATCTTTCCGGATCTCGTTTTCGGAAGGCGATCGACGACAGCGGCCTGCTTGAATGCAGCAACGGGTCCGATCCTCTCGCGAACAGCGGTAACACATTCGCCGACTATCTCGTCTTCGGACCGCGCGCACCCGGCATTCAGGCACAGGAACCCCAATGGCAATTGCCCTTTCAGCTGGTCGTGAACTCCGATAACCGCACATTCCGCGACATCCTGATGATCGGAGAGTATTTCTTCCATCTGACCCGTCGACAGACGATGCCCGGCGACGTTGATGACATCATCGGTTCGCGCCATGACGTAGCAATAGCCGTCTTCGTCCTGTATTCCCGCATCCCCGGTGTCGTAATACCCTTCGAACCGTGAAAGATAGGACTCCCGGAAACGCTCGTCGGCGTTCCACAACGTCGGAAGGCAGCCAGGGGGCAAGGGCAAGCGGACGGCAATCGACCCAAGATCGCCTCTTTGAACTTCAGCGCCGGCTTCATCAAGAATCCGCACGTCGAACCCGGGCATGGGCACCCCTGCGGATCCGAGCTTGACGGAAATCTTTTCCATTCCCCATGGATAACCGGCAATCGTGTATCCGGTTTCCGTTTGCCACCAATGATCGAGGACGGGAACCTGTACATGCGTTCGCGCCCATTCAACCGTGTCGGGGTCGGAGCGCTCCCCGGCAAGAAAAAGCGTCTTGAGACAGGAGAGATCAAATCCCGGAATCAGATTTGCGTTCGGGTCTGCCCGTTTGATCGCCCTGAATGCGGTCGGCGCCGTAAACAGGCTCTTCACTCCGTGTTGGCTGATCACGCGCCAGAACGTCCCGGCGTCCGGTGTGCCTACCGGTTTCCCTTCAAAAACGACGGTCGTGTTTCCGTGAACGAGCGGGGCATAGACGATGTATGAGTGGCCAACGACCCAGCCGACATCGGACGCAGCCCAGAAGACGTCACCGGGATCAACATCATATATGTTCTTCATCGTCCAATTGAGCGCGACCAGATGGCCGGCGGTTGGCCGGACGACGCCCTTTGGTTTGCCCGTCGTACCCGAGGTGTAGAGAATGTACGCCGGGTCAGATCCGCGCACTGCGACACAATTCGCCGGTTCAACTCCTGACTGACATTCGTTCCAGTCGACGTCGCGGCCGGAAACGAGCTCTGCCTGAAGCGTGTCCCTCTGGAAAATGATACAGAATTCAGGGCTGTGCGTGGCGTAATTCAACGCGGAATCGAGAAGCGGCTTGTACGCGACAACCCGGGAAGGTTCGATTCCGCACGATCCCGCAATTACGGCCTTCGGGGTCGCGTCATCGATCCTGGCCGCCAGTTCTTCCGCGGCAAATCCACCAAAAACGACCGAGTGCACGGCGCCGATCCGAGCGCAGGCCAGCATGGCGATGACCGCTTCGGGGACCATCGGCATGTAAATTATGACGCGGTCGCCCTTGCCGACGCCGCGGGACTGGAGGGCACCGCCAAGCCGGGCGGTGGCCTGCTTCAATTCACGGAACGTCAGTTTCGTTACGGACCCGGTGACGGGACTGTCGTGAATGACCGCAACGCGGTCCCCGCGACCGTTCTCCACGTGCCGGTCGACGCAATTGTAACAGCCGTTGATCTCGGATTCCCCGAACCAGGTGTAGAACGGCGCCTGGCTCTGGTCCAACGCCCTGGTTGGCGCGCGGACCCAGTCCAGAGCCTCGGCCGCGCCCAGCCAGAAGGCCTCCGGGTTTCGCATTGACTCGTCATATACAGATCGAAATGACACGGAATTCTCCTCGCCGTCTTTCGCCTCGCCCCCTACCCGGCCGCCATTCAGTCGGACTCACCCTTCCGGTCGCCCTGGATCAGCTTGAGGATTTCCCTCGCTGCCTCCGGAATGTTGGTTCCCGGCCCGAAAACCGCCTTGATTCCGCGATCTTCGAGGAAGCCATAGTCCTTTTGGGGTATCACGCCACCGCAAACAACAATGATATCGCCAGCCCCGCGGCCGCGAAGCTCTTCGACCAGTTCAGGAGCGAGGGTTTTGTGCGCCGCAGCCTGTGACGAAACGCCGATAACGTGAACATCATTGTCGATGGCATCTTCGGCCGCCTCGGCAGGCGTTTGAAACAGCGGCCCGACATCGACATCGAAACCGATATCGGCAAACGCTGTCGCGATCACCTTTGCTCCCCGGTCATGCCCGTCCTGCCCCAGCTTGACCACAAGCATGCGCGGACGGCGGCCCTCGAGTTTCGAAAACCCCTCAACCTCGGAACGGACCCTGTCAAAGCTTTCGTCCCCGCCATGTGCGCTTCCGTAAATGCCCGCAACCGTCTTCACGTGAGCCCGGTATCGTCCAAAAACATGTTCCATCGCTCCCGAAATCTCTCCAACGGTCGCCCTGTTGCGTGCCGCATCGATTGCCAGGGCCAGCAAGTTGCCATCCCCGGTCGACGCGCAGTTCCGCAGGGCTTCGAGAGCAGCACCGCACGCGTCGCCGTCACGGTGTTCGCGGATTCTCAGGAGCCGCTCGATCTGGGCGTCCCGAACCGCTGAATTGTCGATTTCCCGGTATTCGATTTCCGGTTCCGTATCCAGCCTGAAACGATTGACCCCGACGATCACCTCCGCGCCTCGATCAATTCCTGCCTGGCGCCGGGCCGCGGCGGCCTCGATATGCATCTTGGGCGTTCCGTCCATTACCGCCCGAGTCATGCCGCCCTGATCGTCGATTTCCCGGATGATCTTTCGTGCCTCACCGGCAAGTTCGGCGGTCAGGGACTCGACGTAGTAGGAACCTGCGAGCGGATCGACGACGTTCGTTATCCCGGTCTCGTGCTGCAGGATCAGCTGTGTGTTTCGCGCGATTCTCGCGCTTTCCTCGGTTGGCAGGGCAATGGCTTCATCGAAACTGTTGGTATGCAGCGACTGGGTCCCTCCGAGAACGGCGGAGAGCGCTTCGTAGGCGGTCCGCACGATGTTGTTGTACGGATCCTGTTCCTGGAGGGAAACACCGGACGTCTGGCAATGGGTCCTGAGCATCAATGACCGCGGATTCCGCGGATTGAACTCGCTCATGATTTCCGACCAGAGCAACCTGGCCGCCCTGAGCTTTGCCACCTCCATGAAGAAATTCATTCCGATGGCGAAAAAGAATGACAGCCGCCCCGCGAACGCATCGACATCCAGACCCCGTGATAGCGCAGCCTTCACGTATTCCTTTCCATCGGCGAGCGTGAATGCGAGTTCCTGCGTCAACGTCGCTCCGGCTTCCTGCATGTGGTAGCCCGAGATCGAGATCGAATTGAATCGGGGCATGTGTTTCGACGTGAATTCAATGATGTCGGCCACGATTCGCATGGACGGCTCAGGCGGGTAAATGAACGTGTTCCGCACCATGAACTCTTTCAGAATATCGTTCTGAATGGTTCCCGAGAGCTTGTCCCGGGAAAAGCCCTGTTCCTCACCCGCCACGATGAACGACGCCAGTACCGGGATGACAGCGCCGTTCATGGTCATGGATACCGATACGGAATCCAGGGGAATTCCACCAAAAAGAACGTTCATGTCCTCGACACTGTCGATGGCAACGCCTGCCTTGCCCACATCACCGACGACACGGGGATGGTCACTGTCGTACCCGCGGTGTGTCGCGAGATCGAACGCCACTGAAATCCCCTGCTGGCCCGACGCAAGATTATCACGGTAGAAAGCGTTCGACTCCTCCGCCGTCGAGAAACCTGCATACTGGCGGATGGTCCACGGCCGTCCCGCGTACATTGTCGCTCTCGGGCCCCGAACGAACGGGCTGGTTCCCGGCAGGCTGTCAACATGATCGATTCCGTCGACATCCTCCCGGGTATAGAGTGGCTTGACGTCGATTCCTTCTGGGGTCCGCCAGATCAGATCGTCCAGACTCCTGTTTCTGAGTTCATGTGACGCCAGTTGTTCCCAAGCCTTCAATCCTGAATGATCCATTGCTAGTGTGACTCCCTGCCGCCAAACTCGGAATTTTGTGAATACTCAGAAAACGGATGCCACATGCGTCACAGTATGACAAAATGCACCGTCATGAAAACGCTTCAGATCGGATTGGTTGCCGCTATTTCCGCGGCCACGGTGATGCACGCTTCGAGTGACTCGCTTTTTCAAGAGTCCCAGACGTTGGATTTGTCGGATTTCCTTTGGAAAAACCGTCCGATCGTTGTCTTTTCCGACAGTCCGAATGATCCGAATTTCATCCGGCAACTGGAATTGCTGCATCAGCGCACCGACGACCTGGAAGAACGCGACGTTGTTGTTCTGACGGACACTGACCCGTCGGCGGCAGGTCCGCTACGAAAACAACTCCGTCCGCGCGGGTTCATGCTGGTGATCATCGGCAAGGATGGAGAAGTCAAACTTCGCAAGCCCTTCCCTTGGTCAGTTCGCGAAATCTCGAGAGCGATCGACAAAATGCCCCTGCGCCAGCAGGAAGTCCTGAATCGCTAGCGACGGATCTCAGGCCGCATCGTTCGAGTCATCGCGTTCGAATGTCATGATGACATCATCGACCGCGAGGTTGTCTCCTGCTCCGACAAGGATCCGGTCCACCCGTCGCCTCTTTTCGGCCCTGAGCAGGTTTTCCATCTTCATCGCCTCGACGGTGCACAACGCCTGCCCTTCCTGAACTTCGTCACCTTCCTGGACGTGAAGCGCGACCACCAGCCCCGGCATTGGGCACAGCAAAGATCCGGACGTGTCCCTTTCGGGCTTTTCGATCATGATTCTCGAGAGTTCAAAGTGACGCGGCGTCCGCACGAAGACGTTCAACCGCGCACCACGAAAGTGGATTCGAAATCCGCTCGCGGTGGTCCACGCCTGGAGAGTGATTCGCTCGTCATTGACGGTGACTTCCACGATACGCTGTCCCGGCGTCCAGGGAGATTCGACGCGGTATGTTCCTCCGTCCTCGAACGCGACCGTCGCACCCGATGCGTCAGCCGAAATCTCGACCGGGAAGTCGTGACCGGACAGACTGACATGCCAGGAGGTGCCGACCACCCGTGCATGGTGCGACATCCGGCCGGAAATTCGTGAATCCCGGATTTCGCGTACGCGGAACATTGCCACTGCCACCGCGGCCAGTTTCCGGAGGTCCGATTCGCCAAGGTCGACTCCGCTGAACCCGTCCGGGAAGTTCTCGTCGATGAAACTCGTCGTCGCGTTCCCGGCCACGTACTCACGATGTTCCATCACGGCCAGAAGGAACGGCAGGTTGTTGCCCACGCCCTCCAGTTCGAATGCTTCCAGGGCGTCGCGCATGCGGGGGATCGCCGCGTCCCGGTCCTCGCCATGCACGCACAGCTTGGCAATCATCGGGTCATAGTGAATCGAGATTTCGTCGCCTTCGCTGACGCCCGTGTCTACCCGAACCCGGCCTTCCTTTTCCGGTGGAGGCCTGTAGCGGATCAACCTCCCGACCGACGGCAGAAAGCCCCTGTACGGATCTTCCGCGTATATCCGGCATTCAATCGCCCATCCATTGATCGAAATGTCTTCCTGGGTCACTGAAAGCGGTCCGCCGGCCGCGACGTTGATCATTTCCTCGACCAGGTCGATTCCGGTGATGAGTTCCGTCACTGGATGCTCGACCTGCAAGCGCGTGTTCATTTCCAGGAAGTAGAAGTTACGATCCTTGTCGACGATGAACTCGACCGTGCCCGCGCTCTGGTAGCCAACTGCCTGCGCCAGGGCGACGGCCTGATCTCCCATGAATTTCCGTGTCCGGGCGTCCAGGAACGGCGATGGCGCTTCCTCGACGACCTTTTGATTTCGCCGCTGTATCGAGCATTCCCGTTCGTTCAGGTAAACGCAGTTTCCGTGGGCGTCGGCCAACACCTGGATCTCGATGTGTCGTGGAGACTCGACGAATTTCTCGACGAAAAGCCGGTCGTCGCCGAATGACGACAGCGACTCGGATGCAGCCATGCCAAAGCCATGCCTGACATCATCGTCGTTCCATGCAATTCTCATCCCCTTGCCACCGCCTCCGGCGGATGCCTTGATCATGACCGGATATCCGATCGCGTGTGCGGTCGTGATCGCCTCATCCGGGTCGACGACAAGTTCGGCGCCCCCCGGAACCGTGAAGACTCCGGCATCGGTTGCGATTTTCTTCGCCGCGATCTTGTCTCCCATTGCCGCGATCGCGCCGACCGGCGGACCGATGAACGTGATTCCCCTGGTCGAAAGAGCAGCCGCAAAGTCCTGGTTTTCAGACAGAAATCCGTAGCCCGGATGCACGGCGTCCGCCCCCGATCTTCGGATGGCATCCAGGACTCGGTCGATACAGATGTACGATTCAGCCGCCGGAGGCGGACCGATGTGCTCGGCTTCGTCTGCCATGCGCACGTGCAGCGCGTCCCGGTCGGCATCCGAATGAACCGCGACGGTTCGAATACCCATTCGCCGCGCCGTCCTGATGACCCGACACGCGATTTCGCCGCGATTTGCAATCAGGATTTTTTCAAACATGAAGGCATCCCGTCGCTTCTCTTCAACTGAATCTTTCCGAATCCGCGCGGCCGCTCAACGTCAAATGGCGGGAAACCCGGAACTCGGGATGCCTGATTCACTTGATTGTCGTGCAGTCCGCCCGGGAGGACGAAAGTCAGCGATAATGGACCAACGCGCCGCGTCGGCACATGGCTGGAGCACCCGATACTCCATCTATACTTCCGGGCAGTTTCGTACCAGAAAAATGTTATGACCGGGGCAGTTCTCACTGGCCCCGGCCATGAAAATCACGAGAAAATGTCAGTTAATTCACGCTTTTCCCATGGATTCTTCTTCCATGACCATTTCTTCCATGGTCTCTTCCATTTCCATTTCCATTTCCTCTTCCGCAACCTGTCCGCAAGCGGCTAGGCCAAGCAAGAGAATTGCAGCGGCCGCAATCTTTACTGTATTCATTGTCACTTCTCCTGATGGTGCCGGAACGATAGCGCGATTTCCCCGGCTGAGACTACCGCCAATGTGCGGTACACTGATCCCTAGCACATCTTTCCCGCCAAAAAAACATGATGTTGTCAATTTTGGTGTCGTTTGCCAGATTTCCGATCAACCGGCCGCCGCGCACAGGCCCGGGAACCGACGGACCGACCGTCCACACGGGACAGGTTTTGTTCGACTTCACATCCGTCCCTCCGACTGCCACAGGCGTTCAGGCGTTGCGGATTCGGTCATGGTCCGGGGACCGGTTGGCAGGTCCACGGGACAAGAAAACCGCCTCTGGCGACTCGTTGCCTTGAGACCTGTCGACGCGCCCCTCTCGGAAGCCCGCACGGCAACCGTCCATCGTCGGCAGACCGGTGGCTCCGGGCGGTATGAACGGGGGGGGCGCTGCCCACCCGTGCCGGTTCCGCCGACAGATCCGTCAAAGTGATTCCCCAGGATCACAGCGGAAGGTTGTCGTGCTTTTTTTTCGGGTTTTTTAGTGTCTTGCCACGAAGTGCTGCGAACGCCCGGCAAACCCTCATGCGCGTACTCCGCGGCGCGATGACCTCGTCGATGAATCCCTTTTCGGCCGCCACGAAGGGATTGGCGAATCGCGTTTCATAGTCGGCCGTACGTTTCGCGATCGCGTCCGGGTCGCCCGCCTCGGAACGATAGAGAATCTCGACGGCGCCCTTGGCACCCATGACAGCGATTTCCGCCGTCGGCCATGCATAATTGATGTCCCCCCTGAGGTGTTTTGACGCCATGACATCGTAGGCGCCGCCATAGGCCTTGCGTGTAATGACGGTCACCTTGGGCACCGTCGCCTCTCCAAAGGCAAACAGCAGTTTTGCCCCGTGTTTGATCACGCCGCCGTACTCCTGAGCCGTTCCCGGCAAAAAGCCGGGAACGTCGACGAATGTCAGAAGCGGAATGCCGAAGGCGTCGCAAAATCGTACGAATCGCGCTGCCTTTCGCGACGATTCGATGTCCAGGCATCCGGCAAGAACCATCGGCTGATTCGCCACCACCCCGACCGTGGATCCTTCAAGCCGGACAAACCCCACGATGATGTTCCGGGCAAAGTCTTCCTGGATCTCGAAGAAAAATCGTTCATCTGCAACACTTCGAACCAGTTCCCTCATGTCGTACGGAGCGTTCGGATTGTCCGGAATCAGGGAATCGAGCGCCGGAACTTCCCGCCCCGGTTCATCGTCGAAGTCACGAACGGGCACCCCCTGGCGGTTGTCGAGCGGAAGAAAGTCAAAGAACCGCCGAATCTCCATCAGCGTTTCCATGTCGTTGTCGAATGCGCCGTCCGCGACACCGGATCTCTCCGTGTGGGTTCTTGCCCCTCCCAGTTCTTCGGCCGTTACGACTTCGTTGGTTACCGTTTTGACGACGTCCGGACCCGTGACGAACATGTAGGAACTGTCCCTGACCATGAAGATGAAATCGGTCATTGCGGGCGAGTAAACGGCGCCCCCTGCGCATGGTCCCATGATGACGCTGATCTGGGGTATGACGCCTGAAGCGAGGATGTTGTTCTGAAACACATCGGCGTAACCGGCGAGCGAAGCGACTCCTTCCTGGATCCGGGCGCCGCCGGAATCGTTCAAACCGATGACGGGAGCGCCATTTCGCAACGCCATTTCCTGGATCTTGCAGATCTTGGCGGCATGTGTTTCCGACAACGAACCTCCGAAAACCGTAAAATCCTGTGAAAACACGTAGACCTGCCGGCCGTTGATCGTTCCCCATCCGGTCACGACCCCATCGCCCGGGTAGTGCACCTCGTCCATGCCGAACTCGGTACAGCGGTGGGTGACATACATGTCGAATTCTTCAAACGAATCCTCGTCGAGAAGAACCTCGAGGCGTTCCCGTGCCGTCAACTTGCCCTTCGCGTGCTGGTTGTCGATTCGTCTTTGGCCGCCTCCCAACCGGGCAGCGTTCCGGCGACTCTCAAGTTCCGCAACGATGCTGTGCATGTCTACGTCTCCCGTTCTCCCTTCATGGGTGATTCTTGTCCTTTACCCTTCCCGGTGGTCAGGAAGGGCAGTGTTCGTCAGTCTTTGGTTAAATCAATCCGAACCAAATGTGGATACATCCGATTGATGGTCAGTTACGGCGGTCGCGACAATCGCGCAGCGTCACAAATCGAATGCGCGGTCCTGAATTTGATCAGGCAGTCATGCGGTCGGTTCCACCGACAGCCTCGAGATTCCAGCCAATCGGCGATCAACTGCCGGCATCAGCAACCTGTCGCGGAACATTGGAAAAGAAAACTTATTCTATTCGGCGCTGAATCCGATGACCGCATTCGGTCCCCCTGCCGCGTATCCGGTTTCGCCCGGCCGGGTGGACGAAATTCCGGGGAAGCGCGGCGGTCGGCGGGGATCTGGGATTCGATGACAATGGCCACCGGTTCTCGTGGACAGACGGAGTGAATCGCCATAGGTCACCTCCCATGGAAACCAATATTCCCGTTCGGTTCCTTGACCGGCGCAGTCCCCCACACATCGCCACGCTGGTACTCATCACCGCAGTGTCGTCGATGTCGATGAACATTTTCCTGGCGTCTTTGCCCGCCATGGCGGCCTATTTCGAGACGACACCGACGGTGCTGCATTACTCGATTTCCGGATTCGTCTTTCTCTCCGGCATCATGCAATTGATCATCGGGCCTCTGTCCGACCGCTACGGGCGGCGGAGAGTCCTGATGGTTTCGATGTCCATTTTCGTCGTTGTTTCTGCCGGTGCGGCGTACTCTCCAAACATCGAGACCTTCATGCTTTGCCGTGTCCTCCAGACATCGATCGTTTCCGGAATCGTCTTGTCCAGAGCCATTGCACGGGACATCGTCGGGGCGACCCGTTCGGCGAGCTTTATCGGCTACATAACCATGGGTATGGCCTTGGTGCCCATGGTCGCGCCTCCCGTCGGCGGCATCCTGCAGGAGTATTCGGGTTGGAGGGCCAATTTCCTGGTTCAGTCGGGCGCCGCGCTGGTGGCATTAATACTGGTTTATCTGGACCTTGGTGAAACGGCTTCACGTACCGCCGGCGGGTTTTCGAGACTGTTCGGGATGTTGCCCGAACTCGTTCAGTCACGTCGGTTCTGGGGATACTCGGCAACCGGAGCGTTTACGGCAGGCACGTTTTTCGCCTACCTCGGGGGAAGCCCCTTCGTCGGTGCGCAGGTATACGGCCTGGAACCGGGGCAGATCGGTTTCTATTTCTGTTTTGCTCCCCTCGGGTACTTTTTCGGGAACGGATTTTCCGGTCGTTTCGCTGTTCGGATCGGCATGAGGCGAATGGTCATCGCGGGCACGATCATCGTGACTCTGGGGATGGGCGCATCGCTTGCATGCCTGCTCGCGGGAGCAACCCACGCGGTGGTGTTCTTCGGCTTCACGGTATTCATCGGAATCGGGAACGGCCTGACGTTGCCGAGCGCGAACGCGGGGATCATGTCCGTTCGACCGGAACTTGCGGGGGCCGCGTCCGGGATCGGTGGCTCACTGATGACACTCGGCGGCGGAACGATGTCGCTGGTTGCGGGCAACCTCGTCGCCCGCGAAACGAGTGCGGAAATCCTGCTCGTTTGCATCGTGATTTCAGGATGCTTGGGAATCGTCGCAGCCTTGTACACGGCTCGGGTCGAAGCCCAGGTCAGAAACCTCTGAAACCAGACCCCGGATCCGACTCGCGAGGTTTCCGCTGCCCGCCGCATTTCGTGCGGTACCGGGTGGAACATTGGTGAACCCGTCAGGCGTCGCGCGCCGGACGACACCTGTGTGCAGTGCAGATCAGGTCGGGGCCGCGACGGCCAGCCGGATTCCGTTCTCCGGGGCGTCGGCCCCGGCCTCGCTCTCCTCCCCTGAACATCAGGTATTCAGGGCAGAACGCCGGGCAACGCGTCAGTCTTTCTGCCCGGCCGCCGCGGGTGGCAGATATCGGCAACGGCGTAGCGGACGCCCTCCGAGTCCACCCACGGTGGGTTGTCGAGCACACCCTGGGTCGCGTCAGCCACGTCGTCATTGAAGGTGGAGGACCGGCGCATGAGTTCGTGGCCGCACAACCGCCGACAGGGCGGGCGGCGAGGGTTGCATCCGCAAGGAGTCGCCAACAGGCCACCATGTCGGGCCGCGGCCAAGGTCCGCAGAGCGTGAAACAGCGCAACGACGTCGCCGTTTGCCTGCTTACAATTGAATGAACGGCAATCCGCCCCACTTTTGCCGCCTCTACCAGGATATCTTCAGGAAATGGACGGCAATGGGTAATCAACGTGCACGAGACCGGGTTGGTGCCGACAGAATGTGGTCAGGTGCACCGTTTGAAGACCTGCTTGAACTGCGGAGGCCATTCGTATTCAATGCGGCAGCCGGAAATTTCAGCAGTCATCTCCGTATCATCATTTCCCTTTTGATCGGAACCTGTAGCGCTGCAATTCGCCGGCTCTTGACTTGTGCCCGGTACGACTGGCCGAAAACCATGGGAATTGAAGATCTGGATACCGATTTGGAAACCGGGCGCTGAGTTGACCCCCTCGGGCGCAGCCCCTTCCGGCTTTGCTGAAGGCATGGATCGGCAGAGCGCCATCACCGCCGAAGTTGCGGTCCGGTCCGGAGGGGCCGTAGCCAGCAAGCCAGCGCGATTCAATCATGCGCACCGGAACAGGCAACCAATCATGAGGCAGCCATGAAAATAGACGGAACGGAGACCCTATCGGCGAGCCGGCAGTCGGTTTGGGACGCGCTCTACGATCCGGAGATCCTGAAAGCCTGCATTCCAGGTTGCGAAGAGGTCGCCGGACTTCCGAAAGATGGCAGTGTTGACATCATGGTGTCCCAAAAGGTCGGACCGGTGAAAGTGCGATTCCGCGGGACCATCACGCTCGACGTCATTGAGGAATACGAGGAAATTGTCCTCAACGGTGCCGGCAAAGGGGGAGCTGCCGGATTCGTCCGGGGCTTTGCCAAGGTCCACTTGGGCGAAGCCGACTCGGGAACTGTCGTAACCTACGATGCCGAAATACGTATCGGTGGCAAAATGGCCCAGATCGGCTCAAGGTTGGTTGGCGGATTCGCGCGAAAGTTCACCGATCAATGCTTTACCAATCTGCGTTCACACATGCACATTGACCAGTGAGCATGCCTCGTCATCGAGCCTGGCACCGGTCGGGATCCCTCGTCCTCATCTTTGGCTGGATTCCCAGTCCGGGTGGATCCAGGGAACATCGTTGGACCGGGGGAGCAGGTTCCGCTCCAGAATGTGATCGGCAGCCTTCTCCCCGACCAGGATTGACGGCGCGTTCGTATTGCCGTTGGTTATTCGCGGGAACACCGAGCTGTCCGCAACCCTCAACCCGTCAACCCCAATGACACGGCACTCCGGATCGACGACTGCGCCCGTGTCTTCACGCGCGCCCATGCGGCAGGTCCCGCACGGGTGAAAGGCACTTTCCGCATGTTGCCTGACAAAACTGTCGATTTCGGAGTCGGTCTTGACTCCACTCCCGGGTTGAATCTCTTCGCCCGCAAAGGACGACAACGCGGGTTGGCCAACGACATCACGAACAAGACGCACACATGTCCGAAATTCGATCCAGTCACGTTCACAGCTCATGTAGTTGAACCTGATCTTCGGCCGATCTTCCGGGTCCGCCGAGTTCAGGGTCACATCCCCCCTGGACCCGGAGCGCATCGGGCCTGCATGTATCTGGAACCCGTGTGATTCCGCTGACATCTTGCCGTCGTACCGGACGGCCAGTGGCAGAAAGTGAAACTGGATATCCGGATAGTCGACGCCTGGGCCTGATCGGATGAACGCGCCCGACTCGAAATGATTCGACGCCCCTGGGCCACTCCGTGTCAGAATCCACCGGGCACCGACCCAGGTCTTCCCCAGGACATTCCAGTACCGGTACAACGAAACCGGCTGGCGGCACGTGAACTGGACGTAGACCTCGAGGTGATCCTGGAGGTTTTTTCCCACGCCCGGGCGGTTCGCGACCACGGGTATCCCGAGCGCCTCGAGTTCCCCCGCCGGACCGATCCCCGAAAGCAGGAGCAGTTTGGGGGAGTTGATTGACGAAGCAGCGAGAACAACTTCGCGATTTGCCCTGACGACGATGGGTTTTCTTCCCTGCCGAATCTGGATACCGACCGCCCTGCGCCCCTCGATGCATATCCGAAGGGCGAGCCCCCGAACCAGTCTGACGTTCCTTCGCTTGAGTGCAGGCCTGAGATAGGCGTTGGCCGCAGACCACCTCCGTCCTTTCCAGGTGGTCTGGTCCCAGGGGCCGAATCCTTCCTGCTTTTCACCGTTGCAGTCCGCCGAGTAGTGGTATCCCGCCTCGATTCCTGCATCGACGAACGCCCGGTTCAGCGGATTTTCGCGCGTGCCGCGAACGACGTGGAGTGGGCCGCCGATTCCGCGTTTGCTCTGGTCTCCTCCGTGACCGCACGAATGCCAGTCTTCCATGCGCCTGAAATATGGGTTGACGTCCGCAAAGGACCAACCTTTTGCACCTGACGCTTCCCAATGGTCAAAGTCCCGCGCGTGACCCCTGACGTAGACCATGCCGTTGATCGACGACGAACCACCGATGACCTTGCCACGTGGAGTCACAAGTCTGCGCCCGCCGAGATGGGGTTCCGGTTCGCTAACGTATCCCCAATCGTATCTTCCCATGTTCATCGGAAACGACAGGGCACCCGGCATCTGGATGAACGGGCCCGCGTCGCTGCCGCCATATTCGACAACGATCACGGAGTGGCGGCCCTCCTCCGACAGCCGGTATGCCAGGGCACATCCCGCGGATCCGGCCCCTACAATGACGAAGTCAGCTTCCATAGACCGGACTTCCAACCCCGGAGGCTTCCCGGGCTATGATCCTGTACGGGAGGGGTTGCTCGTCCCTCCCCGGGCTTCACTCCATGCAAGCGGCCGCTCGAGGTATTCCTCGACATCGGCGAGCGTCCGGCTGTCAAAAGAACCGGACCGGCTGCATTCGTTCATGACATCTTTCCACGTCGCCAGAGCGTGCAGCCGAATTCCGCTTTCCGCCAACCGTTCGCGGGAATTCGGGAAGATGTCGTAGAAAAAGATGACGATCGCGTCAGTCACGATACCGCCGGCATCCCGAATGGCCTCGCAAAACCCGAGTTTGCTCCCCCCATCGGTTGCAAGATCTTCAACGAGCAAGACCCGTTGACCGTCTTCGACATCACCTTCGATCCGGGACTTTCGTCCGAACCCTTTCGGTTTCTTGCGAACGTAAACCATCGGCAACTGCATTCTGTCCGCGATCCAGGCGGCAAACGGAATTCCCGCGGTCTCGCCGCCAGCGACTGAATCAAACGCTTCGAACCCTGCTTCCCGGTACAGGTGAGACAGCGCAAAATCCATCATCACCGAACGAATGCGCGGAT
This sequence comes from Paracoccaceae bacterium, assembly GCA_965242975.1. Lineage (GTDB taxonomy): Bacteria > Pseudomonadota > Alphaproteobacteria > Rhodobacterales > Rhodobacteraceae > JAPPHA01. The sequence continues at coordinate 1,214,494 of CBDETS010000007.1, forward strand.
ACGAAATGATTTTCCTGCAATCGATGTAGACAGGGCTGACCATGCCGGACGTGAGGGTAAACGGCGGATCCGTCTGAAAGCGCACCGCATCGATTTCAAGGAGCGCGCGCGCGGTCGTTTCCGCGATCAGACGCGGATCTGAAACGGAAAAAGTCACGATCCCGACGTGACTGACGGGAACCTGTCCGAAATCCGCAGCCGGTTCGGGGAGGGCCGCCTTACTCGGTCCGCCGGGTCTTTGGTTCGCAGGTGTTCCATGGGCATACCGTTCGTATCCGCCTACATCACGAGACCGAGGATCTGGTCGACACTTGATTTCGCGTCACCATAGAGCATGCGCGTGTTCTCCCGGTAGAACAGGGGATTCTCGATCCCGGAATACCCGGTTCCCTGCCCCCGCTTGCACACGAATACCCATTTCGCCTTCCAGACCTCGAGCACGGGCATGCCGGCGATCGGGCTAGAAGGATCTTCCTGGGCCGCAGGATTGACAATGTCATTGGAACCGATGACGACAACGATGTCCGTTTGGGGAAAATCAGGGTTGATTTCGTCCATTTCCAGAACCAGGTCGTAAGGTACCTTAACTTCGGCAAGAAGCACGTTCATGTGACCGGGCAGGCGTCCGGCTACGGGGTGTATGGCGAATCGCACCGCCTTGCCTTTCGCGCGCAGACGTCGGGTGAGCTCCGAAACCGATGCCTGTGCCTGGGCAACCGCCATTCCGTACCCGGGAACTATGATCACGGAACGGGCGCTCTCAAGCTGGGCCGCGACCGTGTGGACATCGGTCGCAATCATTTCTCCGTCGACTTCGATCGAGGTTCCACTCCCGGTTCCGAAACCGCCCAGGATGACCGAGATGAACGAGCGGTTCATCGCGCGGCACATGATGTAGCTGAGGATGGCACCTGAGGCTCCGACAAGGGCGCCGGTCACGATCAGCAGGTCATTACCGAGCAGAAACCCCGTCGCAGCGGCGGCCCAGCCGGAGTAGCTGTTGAGCATCGAGACGACGACAGGCATGTCCGCGCCACCGATCGCCAGCACCAGGTGCGCACCAAGCACCAGCGCAAGCAATGTCATGACGTAGAGTGTCCAGCTTCCAAAGCCGGCCAGGTACGTCACCATGAGACCGATCGAGATCAGAACCATCAGGATGTTGAGAACGTGCCGACCCGGCAGGGTCAGCGGCTTTCCGGATATACCGCCGGAGAGCTTGCCGTACGCGACGATCGAACCGGTAAAGGTAATGGCTCCAATGAAAACACCAAGAAAAACCTCGACCTGATGAATAAGAATCTCGGCGACCGTGATCGCTGCGGTCCCGGCGCTGTCGTGCTCTGGCAGGGAACCCGAATGCGGACCGACGATGTCCGAATTGATCCCGATGAAAACGGCCGCGAGTCCGACAAAGCTGTGCAATGCCGCAACGAGTTGCGGCATTTCCGTCATTTTTACTCTGCGCGCGACGTAAACGCCGGCAACGGCGCCTGCTCCCAAAAGGGGCACAAGCACGACATAGGCCAACCCGCCGACTTCGGGGCCAAATATCGTCGCAAATACGGCGAGCGCCATGCCAACGATTCCGAACCAGATGGCACGTTTCGCCTTTTCCTGGTTGCTCAGTCCTCCGAGCGCCAGGATGAAGAGAACGCTGGCGGCGATATAGGCAGACGTAACGAATCCTGAACTCATTTCATCACCCGAGTCACGATCGCTGGAACATGTTCAGCATCCGTCGGGTGACCAGGAAACCTCCGACGATGTTGATGGCCGCGATCAGAACCGATACGGCAGCCAGGCCTGTTACGAGCCAGTTCCCCGTAGTGAGTTGCAGGAGTGCCCCCAGGATAATGATCCCCGAGATCGCGTTCGTTATGGCCATGAGCGGCGTATGGAGCGCGTGGTTGACGTTCCAGATCACCTGGTACCCGACGAAACACGCAAGTGCGAATACGATAAAGTGCTGCATGAAGGATGCTGGCGCGTAGAGACCCAGAACGAGCATCAGGACCCCACCGGCAACCAGAAGAGCAAGTTGCCAGTATCCGGTCCGTCGTGCCGCCTTGATTTCGGCGGCCGCGGCTTCCTGAACCCTCTGCTCATGCGTCAGCGACGACCCGATCTTGGGAGCGGGGCCGGCCGCGCCGCTCGTGTCCACGAGTTTTGGCGGCGGATACGTGACGTTGTTTTCGTGGGCGACCGTCGCGTTCCTGATCACGTCGTCGTCCATGTCATGCAGGATGACGCCGTCATTTTCAGGCGTCAGATCGTCGATCATGTGATAGACATTTGTTGCGTAGAGCGATGATGCCTGCGACGCCATGCGGCTTGGGAAATCGGTATAACCGATTATTGTAACCCGATTGTCGGTAACGATTTTTTCGCCTGGAACGGTCAGTGTGCAATTCCCGCCCTGCTCGGCGGCGAGATCAACGACCACCGATCCCGGCTTCATGGATTCGACCATGTCCTTGAGCCACAGTTCCGGCGCGCCTTGCCCCGGGATCAACGCGGTAGTGATCACGACATCGACGTCCGGCGCTTGCTGGCGAAAAAGATCCAGTTGCTTTTCCCGGAATTCAGGACTCGACGGAGCCGCGTAACCGCCTTCCCCGGAAGCGTCCTCGTCGAAATCCAGCATCAGGAACTCTGCGCCCAAGGACTCGATTTGTTCGGCCACTTCCGCGCGGACATCAAACGCCCGGACGACGGCGCCCAATGCCTGTGCCGCCCCGATGGCCGCGAGACCCGCCACGCCTGCCCCGATGACGAGAACGGTTGCAGGGGAGACCTTGCCGGCCGCCGTGACCTGCCCGGTAAAGAAGCGGCCGAAATTGCTTCCGGCCTCGATGACCGATCGATACCCGGCGATGTTTGCCATCGAGCTCAGCGCATCCATCTTTTGCGCACGGCTGATCCTCGGGACCATTTCCATGGCGATGACCGAAGCGCCGGATTTGGCGGCCGTCTCGAGTGCAGCAGAGTTTCCGGCCGGGTCGCAAAAACCGATCAGGAGCTGGTTTTCCCGAAGCGATTCCAACTCCGATGCTTCGGGAGGACGCACCTTGATGACGATGTCGGCATCGCGCCACAATTCCCCGGCCGACGCGGCCACCGTGACGCCGGCTTCCTCGAACTCGGAATCAGAGAACCCGGCGGGTTCGCCTGCCCCGGATTCGACGACGGTTTCGTATCCGATCTTCGACAGTTGCCGCGCGGACTGTGGTGTCATCGCGACGCGGTTCTCGCCGGGGAAGATTTCACGTGGTGCGCCGATGAGCATGGAATGCCTCCGTCAGGGTTGCGTCCGGATGTCGGCTGCCTGAGCGGGCAGCCCGGATCATCCGGGTGGACTGCTTGTCGTCAATGAATATCCGTTGCACGACTCTCGGTCGGTTCTGCCAGAAATCCGGGTAAACGAACAGCATTGCCTATCATGTTGCTTCCGGACCGGACCCGTACGCGAACGACATGGGTACCACATGCCGGAAGGTCCGGGACCGCATCCAGCCGGCCTCAAGCCGTCAATTGCTCCATTACGTCTTCGGGGATGTCAAAGTTGGCGGTGACCGCCTGGACGTCGTCGTTTTCTTCGAGAACCTCGACAAGCCGCAAGACCTTTTGAGCTGCTTCAAGGCCGAGCGGCGTGGTCGACAATGGTTTCCAAATCAGCCGGGAAGACTCGGATTCACCGAGGGACGATTCCAGTGCGTTCGAAACTTCATTGAGGTCGCGCGCGTTGCAATAGATCTCGTGTCCGGTCTCGGAGCTCTCGACGTCATCGGCGCCCGCTTCGACCGCTGCCTCCAATATTTCGTCGGCGCTACCGGTTGATTCCGGGAAAAGCACCAGTCCCTTGCGTTCGAACATGAAAGCAACGGACCCTGTTTCCGCCATGCTGCCTCCAGCCTTGGAAAAGATCGAGCGTACGCTCGCCGCGGTTCGGTTTCTGTTGTCAGTCATCGTTTCCACGATGATCGCCACTCCTTCCGGCCCGTAACCTTCGTACCGGATTTCCTCATAGCTGTCGCCTTCGTTTCCGGACGCCTTCGAGATAGCCCGTTCGATCACGTCCTTTGGGACCGAATTCGATTTCGCTTCCCTAACGGCCAGCCTGAGACGCGGATTCTTCTCCGGGTCCGGGTCGCCCTGCCGCGCGGCGACCGTGATTTCCCGCGCGAGGCGTGAGAACAAGCGGGACCGTGATGCATCCTGGCGGCTCTTCCGGTGCTGAATATTTGCCCATTTCGAGTGACCTGCCATCTCAGTCCTTTTTTTTTGTGCGGATCCCGTCCGGCACTGCTGCGCATATTCCGGACCTTATACGAAATGAGTCTTCGCCTGTTCAAGTTGAGCGAGGACGATGATTTGTCAACAGGCAGGCCATGAAGAAGTGCCACGGAAGATCGACTTGGGGCTGTCGGGAAGCCGGGTGCGGATGAAGAGCCGGGCAGCGCTTGGACATCCCGTTGATTTCCGCTGCCGCACGATGCACGCCCGCCGTCCTTCGCCAATGGCCCGGACCTAATCGGGTTGCGATGTTCTGACATCAACGAGGTCACCGCCTACCGTTTTGCAGACGCGGACCCCGGTGTGGCACGTAAAACGCAAGACCGCCCTTCTTGTGCGGGTTCGCATGCACGTGTGCCGCGGTGTCGGGGCATGCCGGACACCCTGACTTCAGGAAACTGCAGAAGCGAAGAATCGCGGACAAGCAATCATTGAGGGCATGAACTCCGATTCCACGCTCGTTTACGAGGTGATCGTGGTCGCCGTGGCAGGTGAGTAGATATATCGACATTGGTGTGACCGACTCTGAACGCCCAAGAGGCCGATGCCGAGCCAGTCTGCGGCAAAGGCGGCAAACAGCTTGAAGCCTGTGACGTCGCAGTCCGCGGTGGTGCAGGTTACCGACTCGCCTGGCAACGTGCGCGACATAACCAATCCTGTTTCTGCCAGTCGTTCGGGCCTTTGTCGGGGCCACGATGTGCATGGATCTATTCGATGGCGTCGAGCGCCTCGATACCCAGGTCGCGTGCGAGGCAGTTGATCTCACGAAACAATTCATCGTGCACTGGAATGCCGTCCGATTCACGCCGGAGCATGGTTGCGTGCTCGATTTCGCCCGGAAGATACATGCATGAATCCGCTCTCACGGGGGACGACTTTATGGTGCGGTAGAACATGTCCATTCGGTCAAGGTACGCGGATTCGCCAAGAAGAACCCCGGGGTCGAGAGCCAGCATCATGTGGCAGGTGCCACTGGAACTGTCAGGCGACGTGTACATGCTGAGAATTTGGTGCTGGAAGGTTCCACCACTGATCACTCCACACAGCAGGTCCACAACCAATGAGAGACCAAACCCCTTGTGTTCGCCGACTGGCAGCAGGAATCCTTCGAGAGCCTTTCCGGGGTCATCGGTCGGTCTGCCATCCCTGTCAGTTGCCCAGCCAAAGGGGATTTTCTCCTCCTTGCCTCGGGCCAGGATGAACTTGCCGCCCGCGACAATCGACATCGAAATGTCAAGGAGAAAGGGAAACCCCAAACGGGTCGGAGCACCGAAAGCTATCGGGTTGTTGCCCGTCACCGGTTTGGTGCCGCCAGGAGCGACCAGGTTTGGACGCACATTGGACATGACAAGTGCCATGAAACCCTCTTTCACCGCCTGCCAGGCATAGAGTGATGCCGCCCCAAAATGGTTCGAATTCCTGACACTGGCCATGCCAATCCCGTGTGTGCCAGCCATCTCCATCGCCTGTCGCATCGCCTCGTGCCCAACCAGGAAGCCCATTCCCTCGTCTCCATCCAGGATCCTCGAGGCACCTCCGTCAGCCAGAATCCGGACGTTGGGGTTGCCATTGATGACGTTTTTTCGGAGGCGCCGGGCATAGACAGGCAACCTCGCGACGCCATGACTGTCAATTCCCCAGAGATTGGTAAGCACGACGTCGTCCGCACATCTCCGTGCATTCTCTTGAGTCATGCCCAAGTTGGAAAAAACGTTGAACAGGAATTCCCCAAGCGCGTCGCGGTTGACGCGCCTGGTGTCATTCATCGTTGTTACGATCAAATCTGGCAAGCGGTTCGGCGCTAACCATGACCGATGCAAATACGCAGGGCCTATCGCTCCGGTTACGCCATGTGTGTGCGGTTCCCCGCTGGATGATGACATCGCCCGGCCGCAGGAGCATTTCGCCCTCTTCGGTTACGGCAAAGATCTCGCCAGACAAGATGATGTTATAGTCAACCGTCTCGTTGCGGTGCATTGTCGGATCGTTCGATTCTACTTGCCGAACCACTTCCATGGACTCGAAATCGCCGGATAAGGACGCTTCGACATGCTCGGAATCGGGCAGGAGTTCCACGATACGAAAGCGCGTTCCGCCCACGGGAGGATGATGGCTAAACTGGCGTTTTCCGGCGTCGTCAAGACCTTCATTCGAGGCCAAAGGGCCATCGGTCTCCCAGAGCTCGAAAAACTTCAGGCCACGCCCAATTTGCTTGACGGTTGCCTCCGCCAAGTCACTGCTGAGAAAGCACGAAGTTCCGTCTTTGCGATGGCCGGTAACCACGCGCCTGAATTTCAAAGCCATTCGCCCCTTTCACCGCCTCCCGCCCGAACTTTACATTTTGCCATGCAATTATCAACCGCACCAAAAAACCCGAAAAACCACGCCGGTCGAGGGGGGTACAAGGCGCACCCGTGTTTGACTTCGCCGACCGGAAAGCCTAGACATATGGTCGAGTCAGAAGGTTCCTGCAACGAACTAACGCAAAAGGCTGGCGAAAACCGAGCGGCTATGGCCAAGGTGCAGGAAAACGGAAATCGCGAGGACGGAAGGTCTGGCCGTCCCTGCCGGCGGAGGCTTCTGCGCAAGACGGGCACCATCGCCCGCAATAGCCTGAGAAGCAGGAAGCTCCATCCTTCAGGGTGGGGTCTGGTCGTACGGCGTCCACATGTCGTCCAGTACGCGCTTCGGAACAGGCAAAGATCCAGACATGGAGAGAGTCAAATGAATATTCTTTCGATCCACCGGACAATTTGCACTGTTCTGATTGCGATACTGACGATGACCGCGTTCGCGGCGCAGGCACAGGACAAGCCTCGATACGCCATGCTGGTCCGTGTGCTCGGTAACACCGCCTTCGAACTTGCCCGCATCGGTGCCGAAGAAGCAGCCGAAGAGCTTGGCGTCGAACTGATTTACACGGGCCCCACGGAGAACACCGCCGAAGGCCAGATCAACCTCATCAATTCGCTAATTGCGCAACGCGTAGATGCCATAATGATAACGGCCAACGACGCCACCGCACTGACACCATCCCTCAACCGCGCAGCCCAAAGGGGTATAGCGGTTGTCACCTGGGATCAGGATACAGAATCTTCGGCCCGCCGCCTGCACATTGCGTCCGCAACGAACGAACTCATCGCGCTGGCGCCCGTCAAGATTGCCCTCGAACTTACCGATGGGGGAGGCGACGTCGGAATCATAACCGGGCCGGCAAATTCGACGACCCAGAACGAGTGGGTGGACGAGATGATCCGCCTGACGAAGGAAGAGGAAGCCTACATGGACCTCAATGTCGTCGAGGTGGCCTACGGCGATGAACGCTCGGACAAGGGGTACAACGAGGCGCTCGGTCTGGTCAACAAGTACCCGGATCTCGAGGCAATCGTTGCCTACACTTCCGTAGGGATCGCCGCCTCGTCGCAGATGGTCCGGGACCAGGGACTCATCGGGAAAGTCAAGGTAACAGGTTTGGGATTCCCCACGGAAATGGTGGATCATGTGCTTTCCGGCGCGACGCCGGCATTTGCCATCTGGAACATGATCGATGTTGGTTACACCACGGTGCAGGCAACGCACCAACTGGTGAATGACGCGATTACCGGAGCCGAAGGTGACGTGATATCATCTGGGCGGATGGGCGACATTGCCGTGGGTGAAAACAATGTCGCAGTCATGGGCGAGTTGTTCGTGTACGACGCGTCCAACATTCAGGAGGCTGCCGATTTGATCAATTCCGTCAGCAATTGATACGAGCGCCGCGTTAACCGGAAGGTGCCCCTACCGAGCGCAAGAATGAAAATGCGCTCGGTCTCATCTGCCGTGATGCCTGAGCCGGTTCTGCGCGTCGAAGGCGTATCGAAGCGTTTCGGTGGCGTACAGGCTTTGAAGGCAATAGACTTCGAAGCCCGTGCCGGCGAGGTGCATGCGCTGGTCGGCGAAAACGGCGCCGGAAAATCCACCCTCGTCAAAATTCTGTCCGGCATCCATTCTGCGGACGCCGGAACCATTCGGGTGCGTGGCACAACGCTTGAGCTCGCGAGGCCACAGGACGCCACCGCAGCTGGCATATCGGCCATCCACCAGGAACCTTCGATGTTTGACGAGCTTACCGTGGCGGAAAACATTTTTGTCGCGGCACAGCCGAAGTCGCCCGTGCTCGGGTTGATCGACTGGCCGCGCATGATCAGGGACTCGACCGTTCTTTTGGAAGAGCTCGGGACGGAAATTGATCCCCGCAGTGAGCTTGGCCACCTGAGTGTCGCCGAGCGGCACATCGTTTCGATTGCACGTGCCCTGTCTACTGAATCCAGTATCATTATTCTTGACGAGCCCACGGCGGCACTCTCGCATTCTGAAATCGAGCGGATTTTCAGAATAATCGCCAAGCTGCAGGAACAGGGAAAAGCGATCATTTTCATTACGCACAAGCTGGGCGAAGTCTTTAGGATTTGTGATCGATTTACGGTTCTCCGCGACGGGGAGACGGTCAGTACCGGAACTATGGACAGCACGGATGAAGATGGGCTGATACGAGCTATGGTAGGTCGTACGCTTGATGACGTGTACCCGAAAGCGAACGCAAGTCTGGGGCAGGTAATCCTGACAGTGTCGGGATACAGCCATCCAACCGAATTCGACGAGATTGGCTTCGACCTGCGCCGCGGTGAAATCCTCGGCTTCTATGGCATGGTCGGCTCGGGGCGAACCGAAGTGATGGAATCCTTGTTTGGTCTGAGCCAGCATAGCCGGGGTACAGTGCGACTCCACGAAGTGCCCGTCGAATTCAAGTCACCGGGCGAAGCGATCCGGGCGGGAATTTCGTACGTTCCTGAAGACCGGCAGCACCATGGCGCAATCCTGCCCATGTCGATCGCGAAGAACGTTTCATTGCCACAGCTTGAAAACGTTTCGAATTACTGCTTTCTCAATTCCGGGCGCGAGGAGCAGCTGGTTGACGAATTCGGCAGGAGTGTCGCCATCAAAGCCAGCGGATGGTCACAAGCCGTGGAGGAGTTGTCAGGCGGTAACCAACAGAAAGTGGTGATCGGCAAGTGGCTCGCCACCAACCCGGACGTCATCATCCTCGACGAGCCGACCAAGGGGATCGACGTCGGCTCAAAAGCTGCTGTCCATGAAGCGATCGGCCGGCTCGTGCAGGAAGGGCTGGCAGTTGTCCTGGTCTCCTCGGAGCTCGAAGAGGCGATCGGCATTTCCGACAGGCTGGTCGTTATGGCACAAGGACGGATCGTCGCGGAGTTTGCGAGGAATGACTTCGATCGCGAAAATATAGCAGCGATAGCAACCCGGCGGAAAGGCACGGGCCGGGAACAGGGGCCGTCGATTGAGGTGCCTGGCAGTTGAAACACTTTTCGATAGGCGACTTCCTTAAACAGCGCGAGGGAATACTCCTTGCCACGATTGTCATCCTGTTCACGTTCATCGTTCTGCGCGCACCTGAATACCTTGGCGAGCAGAACATTGACAATCTGCTGACCAGTTGGGGGTTCCTGGCGATACTCGCCATCGGCCAGTTGGCCGTCTTGCTCACGGGCGGGATCGACCTGTCGCAAGCATCCGTGCTCGCCTTCACCGGCATGTTCCTGGCTATACTGTCCCATGGCATGCCCGGACTACCCGCAATCGTATTCGTTTTTCTGGGCCTGTTTATGGGTGCCGGGCTGGGCCTGATAAACGGAATCGCCGTGGCGTTTGTTGGCATACCGGCCATCATCACCACGCTCGGGACCATGACCATAATACGCGGTCTCGTGTATGTATTGTCCAATGGAGCCTGGATTTCTTCCCACGAGATGTCCGACAAGTTCAAGTCCTTTGGCGCAAGCGAGACTCTCGGATTTCCCAATGTCTTCTTGGCAGGCCTGGTCTGCTGCGGATTGGTGTGGCTCTGTCTCCAGCACACCAGGCCCGGGCGTGACATCTACGCCTTCGGCAGCAACCTGGCTGCTGCACGCAACGCCGGCATCAACCTGAAACGGGTGCAGGTGCTCGTGTTCGTCGTGTCGGGCAGTGTCGCGGGGCTTTGCGGGTATTTGTGGACAGCACGGTTTGCCATTGCTTACACTCAGGCCGCTGAAGGCAGGGAGTTTGCCATCATTGCCGCCTGCGTGATTGGCGGCGTCAGCATTGCAGGGGGGCGGGGAACCGTCGCAGGTGCCGCCTTGGGGGCATTGTTCATTGCCGTGCTGGAAACATCTCTTCCGTTCCTGCGTATCAACGCCTTCGCTCAGCTTGCAGTGGTCGGGGCAGTCATCCTAATCGCCATCGCGGCCAACGCCCGAGCCGAACGCAAACCGGGCAGGCAGATTCTGGTCCCCGGGGACCGGGCTTCGGCATCAACCGGGGTGCCAAACAGGTGATTGCGAGAATACCGATTGGCCCCTGGGAGCTGGCGCTGGTTGTCTTTCTGGCATGTGTCATTGTCCTCAACAGTTTTCTTTCGCCCTACTTCCTGGATTTCTACAACCTGGTCGACAGCACGTTCAGTTTTTCGGAAAAGGCTCTCATCGCCCTGCCGATGGCCTTGCTGATCATTGCGCGCGAGATCGACGTATCCGTAGCTTCAATCGTTGCCCTCGCGGCCGTCTTGATGGGTGTCGCGGCTGACTTGGGGGCAAATACGATGACGCTCGTCTTTCTCGGACTTGCCACGGGCACACTTGCCGGACTCGTCAACGGCACCATTGTCAGCTTGCTGGGGGTACACTCCATCGTCGTCACGATCGGCACCCTGTCGCTTTACCGAGGCATTGTCGCACTGATCGCGGGCGACGAGGCATTCACGGGATTCCCGGCCGATTTCGCATGGTTCGGACAGCACTACCTGGGTAACTACGTGCCCGTGGAATTCGTCATTTACATCATCGCCACGGTGGTATTCGGCGTTGTCCTGCACATGACGACCTTTGGCAGAAAGGTCTATGCTCTTGGTACGAACCCCGAGGCAGCAGTTTATTCCGGCGTGTCTCACACTCGATACCGACTGGTCCTGTTCGCGCTTACGGGCCTGATGTGCGGGCTGGCGGCTGTGTTGCTCACCAGCCGACTCGGCAGCGTACGGCTGAACGTGGCAACAGGTTGGGAACTCCAGATCATTACCATGGTCGTGTTGGGCGGGGTAAGCATCGCAGGAGGAACGGGATCGATATTCGGCGTGACTCTGGCCGTGTTCCTGATCGGCCTGCTGACATTCGGTCTCTCGCTGGTCAATGTTCCCGGCATCGTCATGAACATCTACATCGGGCTCATGCTGATCAGCGCAATTGCCCTGCCCCGACTGTACGATTTTGTCAGCAACCGGCTCACCGCCGACAAGTGAGGAAACAGACCATGCCGCTTTACTACATTACCGAAGACGCCACGCGAGAGGGAATGATGAGTTGCAAGCAGGCACCGGAACGAGCCCGGGGCGTCGTTGGTTTTGCGGCAAACTTTGACGTCACAGTCCTGGAATTCCACTATTGCATGGCTCATTTTGACTTCATCATGAAAGTTGAAGCGCCAGACGATGAATCGGTATGCGCCTTTGCGATGGCGGTTCGGAAAACCGGGAATGTCACTGCCAGGGTAACCAGGGCATTCACTCCAAGCGAATGGGGCAGTATTGTCGCGCGGTTGCCCGAGTGACTTGGACGGGCAGCTTTTGCTCGCGGCCTCGGGCACGGAAGTGCACCTTCGCTCGGGCAGGCCGAGACATGAAGGGGCCGTTTCGCACGTTTTTTCCGAGCGTTTGTCCGGATGTCTCCCGCTCGGGCCAGGTTTGACAGGTAGGGCATATGAGTTGTGCCCCGGTTCGAGTTGGAATTTTCATGAGAAACGCCGCCTTGTTCCGGTCTTGCCGGAAGCGAGGCTGGCGACCCGGAATGTGCCTGCTTCCTTCGCGAGCCGGTTCAGCTGCCGAACAGGATCTTTGCCTGTTGGCGCGGGTGTCGTCGGGGAGCAACTCCCTTGTGCAACCCTGCATATGTCGGAATTTCGTATTCAATCGTTCCAGGCTCCGCCTCGGCGTTTCCGGCCGCTACGGAACCCCGGGCGGTGTCAGTGTTGGCGAATACCGGATCTATCCTGGCACCCCGGGTGCTGGCACCACCAAATGAATCGAGCATCCAGGAGAGGTCCTCGATGCGGGACGATATGACATGGCTGACGATACCTTCTCTTTGCAGCTTCCCCTTTACCTTGAGAAACCGCCCGGTCATTACCGCCTTGCGGTAATCCCGATAGGTCTTCGACCAGACAATAACATTGGAAACGCCGGTATCATCCTCGAGCGTCAGGAAAATGACACCGTGCGCCGTACCGGGTCTCTGGCGCGTGATGACCAATCCCGCAACCGTCACCCATTGTCCATCGGGAATATTCCGGATGGACAATGCGTTATCAAAAAAACCAATTCTGGAGCGAAGCAGCTTGACAGGGTGATCCCGCAGCGTGAGGTGGGTTGTCACATAGTCTTCAAAAACATTCTCTGCACGGGATATTTGCGGAAGCGGCGCTGTGGCCCTCGACAACCCCTCTCCGCATTGTTCGAAAAGCGGTAACGGCTTGTCTCCACCGATGGCCTTCACTTCCCACAGAGCTTCCCGCCTGCTCAAACCGTATCCGGCAAAGGCATCGGCACTCGCGAGACAGGACAGGGCCTTTCGGGACAGGCCGGCACGCCGCCAGACGGCATCGATGGAGCGATAGCCATGACTGCGCGCAGCACTGATCCAGTGAGCATCCTCTTCGCTGAAGCCACGAATTTGCCGGTACCCCAGACGCACGGCGAGCGAGCCATCACTTGCCGGTTCCAGAACATTGTCCCAATAACTGTTCTCCACGCAGACCGGGAGTACCGTCACGCCATGGGCACGTGCATCCCTGACAATTTGTGCCGGCGCATAGAAACCCATGGGTTGGGAGTTGAGCAACGCACAGCAGAAGACCTCGGGATGATGGCATTTCAGCCAGGCTGAAACATAGGCCAGGAGTGCGAAACTCGCCGAGTGGCTTTCCGGGAATCCGTATCCGGAAAACCCCTCGAGTTGCTTGAAGCAGTTCTCGGCAAACTTTCGATCGTAACGCTTCGACAGGCATCCTGCGATAAAACGTTCCCTGAAAGTTTCCACCGTACCAGGTCCCCGAAAACTTCCCAGCGATCGCCTGAGCTGATCAGATTCCGTCGCACTGAATCCGGCAGCAACAACTGCAATTCGCATGGCCTGTTCCTGGAAAAGTGGAACCCCCAGCGTTTTTTCCAGGACAGGTCTCAATTCCTCTGAGGGAAAGACCACCGGCTCTTCACCACGCCGCCGTTTGATGAAGGGATGCACCATGTCGCCCTGGATCGGGCCCGGCCGTATAATCGCCACCTGGATGACAAGATCATAGAAAGTACGCGGCCGCATCCTTGGCAGAAAATTCATCTGCGCACGGCTTTCGACCTGAAACACGCCAAGTGAATCGGCAACGCACAACATGTCATAAACGGCAGAATCCTCCTGCGGTACCGTCGACATGCTGCAATCAAGATTCTTCCAGATTCGCAGCAAATCGAAAGCTTTCCGGATGCAGGTCAGCATTCCGAGAGCGAGTACATCCACCTTCAACATTCCAACGGTATCAATATCATCCTTGTCCCACTCGATGATGGTGCGGTTTTCCATCGCCGCATTCTCGACCGGACAGAATTCATCCAGGCGCCCCCGGGTCATGACGAAGCCGCCCACATGCTGGGAAAGATGGCGTGGAAATCCGATGATCTCCCGGGTCAACTCCAGGGTTTGCCGCAATCTTCGATCCCGACAATCGAGACCTGCCGCCCTGACATGTTCATCCTTGATTCCTCCGCCCGACCACCCCCAAACCTGGCTGGAAAGCGCAGCAATGATGTCATTCGATAATTCCATGGCTTTTCCGACTTCCCGAACGGCAGCCCGTGACCGGAAATGGATCACCGTCGAGCAAATGCCTGCGCGATGCCGCCCGTATTTCCCGTAAATGTGCTGAATGACCTCTTCACGCCGCTCGTGTTCAAAATCCACGTCAATATCCGGTGGTTCGTTGCGTGCGGCCGATATGAAGCGCTCGAACACCATGGAAAAGGTCTCCGGCGTCGCCTCGGTGATGCCGAGCGCGTAACAAACAACGGAATTGGCGGCACTGCCCCGCCCCTGGCATAAAATTCCTCTTGATCGGGCAAACGCCACCACATCATGGACAGTGAGGAAATAGCGCGCGTAATCGAGCTTGGCGATCACGCCCAGTTCCTTCTCGACCGTGGAACGAACATCGAGTGGTACAGCACCGGGATAGCGCCGCACCAAGCCTTTTTCGGTCAGTTCCCGCAAGCGGTCGTCGGGGGGCTTGCCGTTGGTGATTTCATCCGGGTATTCGTAGCTGAGTTCATCCAGCGAAAACGCACAGCTTTCGGCAATGGCAGCGGCGCTGGAGACGGCCGTTGGATAATCCCTGAACAGCCTCCGGATTTCGAATTCGGATTTGAGGCGGCGCTCGTTATTCGGGAGCGATTGGCGTCCCAACCTGCTGATCGTCGTCTTTTGCCGAATACAGGAAAGCAGATCAGCCAACCGCTTTCGACTCCCGTGATGCATAAGCACATTGCCCATGGCAGCAAGCCGGACACCTGCGTGGGCAGCAACAGATGCACGATGTGCAAAATGCGTGGCATCATCCCCGTCATACCGCGGCATGATGCCCACAAACACGTGATCACGGCCAAAGGCGGTCTTCAGTTTCTCTGCCACAACAAAGGTCTGGGCAGTGCCAGAGACAATCAGCATGCAATCATTGCACCACTGCAGGACATCATCCAGAGACAGTTCGCATTTGCCTTTGACGGTACGGCGTTTTCCTGTCGTCAACAGGCGACAGAGGTAACCATAGCCTTTCCGGGATTTTGGATATGCGCATATTTCAGCCCCCCCTGTCAGAACAAGGCGGACACCAACAATGTAGCGGATCCCGTGTTTCTTGGCGGCCGCATGTGCACGCACGATTCCGGCAAATGTGTTGGTATCCGTAATTGCGATCCCGGAAAGGCCCAGATTCCCGGCGCGAACAACCAGTTCTTCTGGATGCGAGGCACCGGTCAGGAAAGTGAAATTACTGGTGACGTGCAGTTCGGCGTAACTCACGGGAATCGACCTGCAACGTACCAGTCGGGCTGTTTCAGCCCTGGATATGTCAATAACCACAACCTCAGCCCTGTCGTGGTCTGCACACGCCAGTAATCACGCTGCGGCAAGGTTTCATTCCGCCACCACTCCGATGTCAGACGTTCCGGTCCCTCGGCATGCGCGGTCTCATATGTGTGGCAACGCCAGTTGAATTTCTTCGGTGGACGATCCGGCTCGAGAGTTTCCAGAAGCTCGGGGTACTTGTACAGGCGGATCGGACGTCTGCGCGGATTACGCTCCCAGGCAGGAGTCATATCGCAATGCGCCGCTTCCACGAGTCTGAACTCCCGCTCCGGCAAATGACTGTCGACCGGAAGCCATCGGCAAATGCGGTCAAATCCGAGACGATTGCCAAGAGTCGAGACAATCCCCGTGACATCACCATCACGATTGCCGTCTTCACCCAAATGCTTTTGCCGAGCCTCGATCCATTCCACGCAATCAGCCGCGAGATGAAGCCGGTCTGCGCCAAATTCGATTTTCAGTTCATCCAGATGGTGCCTGAACTGCTGCAACAGCATGACCGGGTCATTGACCGGTCTTGCAAAACCGGCGGTTCTCACGTGATTCCCGGTATCAACACACCGGACAGTCAGGTGATAAAGACGTGCACCCTTTTGTACGGCCTGCAGACGCTTGCAGACGGAATCGGCCAGTCTTTCCAGGCCCAGGACCAGATTCTCGACCAGTCCAATCGGATCGGGCATGGTTATGCTGGCAGCGTAGGTTGGGTCAGGACGATGCGATATGATCGGGTCGGGCACACATCCCGTGGCGCGTGCCAAATCCTGCACCAGGTCGGGTCCGAACCGGAGCGCCAGTTCCGATGACTTGATCACATGGAGCTGGCCAATGGTCTCGATTCCGAGTTGACGCAGTTCCGTGACCATTTCCGAGGGCAGGTCAAGTGCATTGATCCGGAGAGGTAGCAGGGATTCCACGGTCTTTCCGGGCAATGCAATTTCGACCGGATTCGAACCATAACGTGCAAGCGCCCATGCAGCCTTCCTCGTATCGGCAATCCCGACACGGGCCTCGACCTGCATGTCATGAAGCCCCTGGCATGCATGGATTGCCATTTCTGCCTCGCCCCCGAAAAGATGCGCACATCCCGCGATATCGAGAAGTAATCCGTCCGGCGGGTCGAGCGCGATCCGGGGTGACAGCCTGTCGGCCCAGCATCGCAATGCGTAAAGAAAACGAGCCTCGCGTTCCGAATCTCCCGGTTCGGTCAGAAGATCCGGACAGATGGCCCGCGCATCAGGTACCGATAAGCCCGGGGTCAGTCCCGCCCGAAACGCCACATCATTCGGATACGTCAGTTTCCAGACATTCCGGGATTGGGCAATGACGGCGAAGGGACCAAGGATACGCGGGTCATTCCGGCGCCGGAGCCGGTCAAGCGGCAGACGCGGCAGCCAGATGGACAGTACACGTTTTCCCTGTCTTGTCATTCCCGTCTCCCAGCCACTGCACGTTCCATGTGCCGAGCTTCCCGTGCCTGTTCTTGATGCAGCACCATTTCCAGCTTCCGACGTTTCCGGGAATGGCAACACACTCCCAGCGGGTCTGGGCGGCAGAGGTGTGGACCCGGCCCGCAATCAAAACGATACCCGTGCATCCCGAATCCTCCGCCGCGATTTGCAACCGCCTGCTGGCACGCAAGTCCGGACCATCATGGAGTTCGATAACGACACAGGATACGTTGTTTGCCCGTATGGTCTGTTCACCAGCCCAGAGGATTTCCTTTCGCGTCGTGCAATTCGTCAGAATAATCCGTGCCGGGTCCAGAAATTCGCGTACTGCGGCAGGGGCGAGAGACTCTACCGCACTTGCCCCTCCTATCCAGATCACCGGTCCGGGCAGGCGTGATGCAACCATGATCGCAAAGATGTCGGCGCTGTCACCCGTCACCTCATGGATGCGTCCCCTGCGTAGCCGTATTGGCCCCGCTACCGGGAAATCACCATGATCCCTGGAACGAATATCCCCTCCGATACGGGCGGCAATATCTCGATACGACATTTTGTTCTACTTTTGTTCTTTTCCATCTCGTCTTATTCTTCGTTGAAAGCAAAAGTCAACAGCTTAATTGGCCGTGCCACGTTCAAAGCGCGCAGAGATGCTGCCCGGTTCCGGGGATGTCCACGTCGGCGACAAAGATGCCGCCGGCAAACGGGGCGGCTTTCAGCTCATCTTCGGTATGGCGCACACTCAGCGTGGTGATGAAGAGTTGCGTCAGCGACGCGCCGCCGAAGGTAACGCAGGTTGGGCCCTTGGTCGGCAAATCGATGCGGGTGGTCACCCGCCCGCCCGCGTCGAACCGCACGACGCAACCGCCCCAGACCCGGGCGCTCCAGTAGTTCCCCTCGGCGTCGACGGTGCCGCCATCAGGCAGGCCTGGCGCCGCATCCCGATCCGCGAGCGGTGCGATTTCCGCGCACTCCGAAAAATCCACGCCAACCCGGAACCTGCGGATCCGGCCATCGGGCGTATCGGCGAAGTACATGGTTTGCCCGTCTGGCGAGAATTCCAGGCCGTTGGAAATAATGATGCCGCCGAACAGTTTCTCGAGCTCACCGCCCGGGCCAAGGCGATAGACGTTGCCGACGGGCCGTCGCTGTTTCATGTCCGGGGTTTCGTCGAATGTACCGAATACGATGCCGCCAAACGGATCGACCGCCGCATCATTGATCCGGGTTTGCGGCAAGTCCGGTTCCACGTCGTGGAGCTTGGAAAAAACCTTGAGTTCCTGATCGGCAAGAGCGACCTGGTTGGGAAATCCGATCACGAAACCCGGTTCCTGCCGCGGAAGGATGAAACCGGCGCGCCCCGGCAGGTTGAAGCGCTCCGGGTTCCGGTCCGCGTCCATCCGCCAGACACAACTTCGCTCGATGTCGGTCCACCACAGGCAATTGTCGCGCGGGTCCCAGAAACAACATTCGCCGAGCGCATTCCTGCAATCAAAGAAAAGACGGGCATCCATGGTCGTTTACCTACCGCTGTCAGGGCGTTGACTGGGACCGAAGCTCGGCGCCCGGCATTGATTTCGAAAGTTCTGTATCGTTGTTGGGGATGAAAACACCGATTCCCTGATCCGCCGGACGTCGAATGGCCGTGGGCCCTGTACAGAGGTATGCAGGAATGCCGGAAGCGGGGAAAGGCCCCGCTTTCAGGCATTCGAACGATTGCCGGGTTTCGAAGGATACGCCGAAAAACCGTCGTAAGAGATCGAAAAAGGGATTTATACCGCCTCTACCCAATTTCCCGGTGATCGTCATGGGAGATGATCCTGAAATTGTCGGTGACGACATCGGCGATCGTCTCCCATTCCTTTGGAAGGGTTTCGTTGAAGAAGGCGAAAGTCGCCTCGGTGAACGGGCGGAAACCCGAATGGAACCGGTTGTGCGTCGCACGGCGGTGCATGACGCCTCATAGTCGCTCGAACGGGTTGAGATGCGGTGCATTGGGCGGCAGGACGTGCAGCCGGATGCGGCAATCCGGCCCCGTTCCAGGAACGGTTTCAGCGTCTTGGCGTGGTGATAGTGAGCAATGTCGGGACCGACATGGATCACCCGGCCGTCGGGCCAGGTCCGTTCGAGCTTCAGCAACAGCCGCAAACTGGTCTGGGTATCGATTTTCTCGCCTTCGACCAGCGTGAGCACCGTCGTTTCAAGATCCTTGTGCCACATGCAGGTTCAGTCGTGCTTCCGCATCCGCGAATTCTCCGAGGCCTTTGCAGGATCTCGAAACAATGATGGCAATCGGATACCCTCCGATCGCCGCCATCCGGAACGTGCTCAACGGAAAGGCAGCAGAATTGATCAGGAAATCTCAAACATTGATTCCAGCCAAAGCGGGAGAGTGGTGACAAAATGCAAGTTTTTTATCGAGTTGATGGAATATGATATAGGCTTTGGTTGTGCTGGTGGCATGCGACGGCAGGAGTGTAAATCCAATCGAAAACGAACACCGCCGCCGACCGGAAGTCTTGTGGTCAAACCGCGACGTCGACGTGGTCGTTCAACGTCAGTCGGGACATTTCCCGATCCCCGCACCGTTCGGTCTTTTCCGCTTTTCTCAAGCGTATCGGAATCTCAAATGCCGCGGTTGCGGCGAAAGTTCAGTTTGTCGGCAATGCACGAACAATGAGTGTCGTGACCTCCACGGCGTCTTCCTCCCGGAAAAAGATTCCGGTTTCGATAATCTCGAATGACCTTGCTCCAACACGCGGGAGTTCCCGCAGTCTGGGTCTGCCTGGTACGCCATTCACGATGGTTTCGATTTCGATCATGACGTCTCGTACTTCATGTGAGGTGGAGTTCGCCACTTTCAGGACAACCTGATCCTCGTCGAAATAGATGCCTACAGTAATATACCTTCCCGGAAAGTCCACGAGATCGAGCTTGACGTAAGCCTCGCGAGCCTCTCTGCCGAGCTCGCCTCTCGCCCTGCTGACGGTCCGGTACAGTCTCTTGGCCTTCTCGCGATCCCCGTCGGCCAGCGCAATTCCGGCCAGGGCATGTGACGCTTCCGCGGTTGGCAATAGATTGCTGCTTCGCTCGAGATCCCGCCGTGCGCGGGCTCTTTGCCCGAGATGATCGTACGCAAGGCCACGTCCCAGGTAATGTCCGTAATATCCGGTGTCGCGGCGGATTGCCGCATCGAATGCACGTATCGCCGCCTGATGTTGCCCCTGGCGTGCAAGAATCCTGCCCTTGATTCCATGGAACAACGGTTCCCTCGGTTCCTGGCGAATTGCGCTCTCGATGGCATGCAGGGCGGATTCCGGGCTTTCGTCCAGCAATTGTTGCGCACGGTCTGCCTTTTCGTATGCCCCTGTGCGTGCCTGAAGGTAAGCAATACGCTGAATGTACGTCGGCCCTCCCTGCTCGCCGCCCTCGGGGAAGTCGGCCAGTGCCGCCCGGTTGTTTCGAACACGTTCGCTCGATGGCGGGTGGCTCGCAAACAGTCCTTCGAGCCATCCGGGTTGGCGGCCCCGGCTCAGAGCAACGAATTTTTCCTGCAAGGTCACTGCAGCCGCCGTGTCATACCCTGCTGCATGCATGTACTTCATACCGAAATAGTCCGCGTCACGTTCGGCATCACGGCTGTGATTTTGCTCGAACAGGTGCAACCCGACTCCACCGGCACCGAGGAGAACATCAGCATCATCCGGATCGCTGACGGCACCTGCGGCAGCGAGAAGGATCAGTTGGCCCAAGATGCCTCGCTGCAAGGAATGAGTTCCGTGCCTCGCTGCAGCGTGCACGACTTCGTGACCAAGTACGGCAGCAAGCTCTGCTTCATTCTCAAGTTCGACCAACAACCCCCGGGTAATCGCGATCTTGCCGCCCGGCAAGGCCCAGGCATTCGGTGTGCTGGTGTTGAGAACAACGAACTCGTACGGAAGGGATCGATCGCTTACCGCAGCCACGCGCTGGCCGACGCCATTCACGTAGTCCGTGAGCGCCGGGTCGACTGTGTACAAACCGTTCCCGGATTGCTGCAATGGACGGTAATAACGCTTACCGATGTCAATCTCCGCGGCAGTGGAAAACAGCGAGAGTTCCCGTTCCCCGGTCACGGGGTTGTCAGAGCAACCCGCCACGACAAGCAGGCCGGAAAAAACTACGGAGACGACTGTGGGCGGGCAACGCATCATGACATGAGTACACGGTTTCGTGTCATGCACAATAAGGACGCCGGTTGCGTCGTTCGGACATGCGGTACGACCCTGTTTTCGCCAGTCATCCGGTTTGTGCGGGAACGACGTGTTCATGACCAAAGTTCCGGCCATGGGCTGAGCGACCATCAACGGTCGGCAAACGCCGCCAGATCAATGTTCAGGTCACGCCGTGCTCAGCAGTCTTTGCTGCGCACAGCGCAGACAATCCATCGTGTCGAAGCGCGAAACGAACGCGTGGATTGACCCTTTTTATCGTACCCCACCGTTCATCCGGCATGAAGCGGCCAGAAAACCGGGATCAGGAAACTCGCAAGTATTCCAATCGTCAAATTGAGCGGCAGTCCCAAGCGAATGAAATCAGTAAACCTGTACCCTCCCGGACCGTAGACCAGGGTGTTCGTCTGATACCCCACGGGCGTTGCGAAACTGGCCGAAGCGGCGACCATTATGGCTACAACGAGCGGACGCGGGTCCACGCCGAGCGAATGGGCTAACGCGATCGCGACCGGGGTGATCATGACCGCAACGGCGTTGTTCGAGACCATTTCGGTCAAAACCGACGCCAGAAGGTAGATCGCCCAAACCATGAAGAATGGTGGAAGCACGCTGATATACGGCGAAGTCACTTCCGCGATGCGCACAACGGCACCTGACGTCTCAAGGCCGGTTCCAACCACGAGCATTGCCAGCAAGAGGACCAGCAACCTGGCATCTACCGAACCGAATGCTTCGTCTGCCTCTATTGACCGACTCAACAGGACGATGGCGACCGCTATCATGGCCAGCAGCAAGATCGGTGCGACCCCGAGCGCCGACAGAAAGACAACACAGCCAAGCGCAAGAAGCACCCAAGGTGCGTGCGTCCTCCGGTATGGCCTGACATCGGGTTCAACCAGATCGACGGTATTCTGTTCATCGGAAAGTCGCCTGATGTCTTGGGGAGCGCCTTCGAGAAGAAGCGTGTCGCCGACCTGGATCGCCAAATTGTCGAGTTGACCGCGAAGGTTCTGGTTCCT
The DNA here is from genome assembly GCA_965242975.1 of Paracoccaceae bacterium. Lineage (GTDB taxonomy): Bacteria > Pseudomonadota > Alphaproteobacteria > Rhodobacterales > Rhodobacteraceae > JAPPHA01. Next base: position 1,236,696 of record CBDETS010000007.1, read on the forward strand.
TCGATGGATGGCAAGCAGGTAAACCCCGTAACGGCGGCGTAACCGAAGGGCACGCACACGTTTTCCGACCAACAGGCAGCCGGGCGTTATCAGGGCTTCAACCGTCGTGGACTCGCGAGATGATACGGTGTCCGTAACCGCGACCCCAATTTCCCTGCTCTCTTTCAGGGCGAGGAGCTCTCCGACTGCCGTACGCAGGATGACACGGTCTCCTTCCTGAAGCGTGATTTCAGGAAGATCGCGCCGAAGTGATTCATCTCCCCTGACGACATCGATGACGCGGCCGCCCTGGTACCGGAACTCGGTGACCTCAAGCGGCTTTTGGCCCGCCAAGGTGCTGCCCTCGGAGACCGTTACTTCCGTAAAAAACCGCTTAGGTCGCCTGTCGCCCAAGATGCTGCTGACAGTCTCCCTGTGCGGCAGCGTCCTTGGAGCGAGGATCAGGATATAAGCGATTCCGTACAGAGCCAAAATCACCGCCAACGGAGTGACTTCGAAAATCCCGAACGGTTCAAGGCCACTTGCGCGCGCCACGCCGTCAACGATGAGATTGGTGGACGTGCCGATCAGGGTGCACATTCCGCCGAGAATCGCGACATACGACAAGGGAATCAGCAGTTTTGACGCGGCAGTGCCCAATGTCTTCGCCAGTTTGATGGCGACCGGGATGAGAACGACAACGACAGGCGTATTGTTCATGAACGCCGATGCGAACAGGACGACACATGCAAGGACGCCAAGAACCAGGATCGGGTATTTTTCGGCGCGCGCGCCAACCCATCCCGTCAACAGCGCCAATGTACCGGCCCGCACGAGCGCACCGGACAGTATGAACATCATCGCAACCGTCCAGGGCGCCGGATTGGACAGGACGCCAAGCGCGCGCTCCATTGGAACAACTCCGGAAATGATCATTCCGGTTGCGGCCGAAAACGCGACAACGTCGGGGGGAAAGCGCTCGGATAGAAACGCAATGAACATGCAGAGAACGATCGTGCATGCGATTGCGACGTGCCAGGTCTCGGGGAGCAGTTCCGGGATCATCTGACGACACGCGTCCGGGGCTTGATCGGATGAATTCGCATAACTACTCGTTCGTCAACCTCAAGTCACCTCGCGGGAGGCTCTCCTCTCCTTTGATGGTTTTCCCGGCTGCACCAGGACCAGCCCGATGGTCATCAGAACCACGGCTCCCCAGATCCAGCCGGAATACCTCTCGCCGAGGAGGATTATGGACCAGAATACCCCGAATCCGGTCACAATGTAGGCAACCTGCGCCGCGAATACGGTTCCGGCACGTCTGACCAGCCAAACGTACCCTGCATAGCAAAACGCATGCAAGACAGAGAGGCCCAGGAGCGCGTATTCCGCGGGTCCCCATACTTGCGACAGGTCGATCCAGTGACCGGTCACGGCGGTCAGCGGAACGGAAATCAGGAATCCGATCAGGGATGCCCAGAAGATCGCCTCGACAGGATTCAACCCGGCAAGCCCCATCTTCCCAACGATATTTGCCTCGGTCGCGTAGCAAAACGGAGCAATCATTGCCAAAAGCACGAACCCCCCTGCGGCCGGGTTGGGGAGACTCGTGTCAGGACCGAGAAGCAGGACGATCGCAGCCGCTCCAAACAGGATCCCGACCATTCGCAAAATCCTGGGTTTTTCATTTCCGACGAGAATCGCGATGGGCAACGCGAACATGGGAACGAGCGCAACGATTATGGACATGACCCCTGCCGGGAGTTCGACTGCTGCCTGGTACGAGAACGTATTCGGGGCAATCGTTCCCGACACCGCGATTATCGTGCAAATGACCAGCCGGGGCCAAGTCAGGGGACGAATGCGTCGTCTCCGCCCACCGACAAATGCCAGCACGGTCAAACATGCCCCGGAAAAAACAAGCTGCCAGAGGATCAGTCCAAAATGACCATGACCCGTCGAAACGGCGATACGGGTCATCGGCATCGTCAGACCCCAAACTGCGCCCAGGAGGAGAAGGGCTGTCCAGAGAAACACCTGTTCGTTAATCAACTGCTGCTTCGTCGAAACAACCCTCCGATCTGAATCTGTTCAATGGAAACCGCCAGTCCCGTCTCGTCCGAGGTCGTCACGATCAAGCCGGAAACGGTCGCTTCGCCGGTAGCTGGAGTTGCGCGCCCCCTTTTTACGCCGGTCCTGAACTGACCCAGCGGAATCTCTTGATCAAATCCGATGACGCTTTGGTACACTCCGCACATCCCTGCGTCGGTCAAGTATGCTGTTCCGTGGGGCAAAATCCGCCCATCGGCCGTCGGAATATGCGTGTGTGAGCCGACAACCAGTGACGCACGACCGTCGAGGAAATGCCCCATGGCGTTTTTTTCCGAGGTCGCTTCCGCGTGAATATCCACGATCACTGCGTCCGCACGACCTTTGAGCGGTGCTGTCCTCAGGGCCTCGTCGACCGCGGAGAACGGATCGTCGAAGGTCGGTTTCATGAAGACGCGGCCAAGTACGAGCGCGACAAACACTCTTCGTCCGCCGGCCGTCTCGAAAAAACCGGCGCCACGCCCCGGCACTGCTTTCCCGTAATTTAACGGCCGCAGGATCCGTTGGTCCTGCTCCACGCCGTGGAGCATTTCCTTCTGGTCGAAAGCGTGGTCGCCCAGCGTAAGACAATCGGCGCCCGCATCAAAAAACTGGTGCGCATGCGCACAGGTCAGTCCAAGGCCATTCGTCGCGTTTTCCGCGTTGACGACGGTGAAGTCGATTGCGCGTTCGTTGCGCAATTTGGGCAGAACAGTATGAACTGCCCGCCGCCCCGCCTTTCCGACCACATCGCCAAGGTAAAGCAATCTCATGGTTCACCGATAGGTTCCAGCATTGGAAACAACAAGCGGATTCGCCGAAAAACAGTTGGAGGCCTTGCATCGCTTTGCCCTAACTCCCTTGCGGACTCACCTTCCGTTCACGGTTCAGCGATAATCAATCCGGCTTCCGTGACAATTGCATCAAGGCGCTGATCGTGCACATCACGCGGAATCGCAGGGTGTTCCTGGACAGAGTGGGCGAATCCGACAGCAACCAAGGGTCGGTCAGTTTGGGTACGCTTGGCACGCAGGATCTGAAGGGTCCGGTCGTAGAACCCTCCCCCGTATCCGAGCCTAGTGCAGGCCGAATCAAACGCAACGACCGGTACGATCAGCGAGTCCGGTTCAACAAGGTCCCCGCTTTCCGGAATGGACGTGCCGAACGCGTTCCGGATCAACGGGATGCCCGGCATCCATTTCCGGAACTTGAGTGGCAGTCCTGGACCGCAAACAACAGGAACGCATACAATCGAATTAATTTCTGTTAGGTAAACCATTGTATTTGTAGGATCAATTTCAGATCGGATCGGCAAGTACCCGGCCACGGTCCTTCCCTGGCCGACCTGATCGAGGAAACCAATTAACCGTTCATTGGCGCGTCTGGTTGCCGACCTGCTTGCGGCGTACCGGCGGCGTTCAAGTGCGGACTTCCGAAGTCTTGCCTTGTTGTCCGCGATGTTCATGGAGCCGATCATGCAGTTTTCGCGGAAAGGGGTAATTCGGCGGAACCGCCAATCCAACCGTAGAGGCTGTCATATTTCTCGTACGCCCGGTCATGCCAGGTGGGCACCGGATGCGAAAGGCCAAGACCAACCACAGAGCCAGCTCCCCAGAAAAACGTGTCGGCGACTGGAATATCGCAACTACGAGAAGGGCAGTATCCGCCTCTTGCGCGTTTAATCGACCCTTCCTCTTCAGGCAAGCACCGAAGCCAGAAGTCGGTTGCAAATTATACGCATTGATCAAGTAACCGGCATTCTCACGATCCCCGGTCGTTCCGGTGTATTCCCGCGAATTGCCGTAAAGGGCAGGATCAAAATGACACGATGTCGGGCAGGTAGCTGCGCGCTGACCATAACGTGCCCCTTGAGCGCATGGAGTCAGGCTCGTCGGGTCCCATCGATTGCCATGATCAGCACATAATGGAGCAAGGGCAACTCAACGAGATTCTTGCTCGTCTTTCAGTCGATGTACACCCGAACACACTTTCCGTCTGAACCCGTTCAACTGAAGCCGCCGGTTCTGGCTTGTCTGCAATCGGCACGCCCAAACCTGACTCAACCGGTCACTTCGCCGGGTTCAGGCGTCGTGCTTCCCTGTCGATGCCGGTCCTGAACCGGACCGGTGGAATCCGCTGATCAAATCCAGGAGTTTCCTGGTGAACTCCGCACATGCCCGGTTCTGTCAGGTTTGCAGTTGCACAGTTGTCGATGAAGGTACACCTGCCCGCAGTCTTGGTGAATGCCGAATGAACGGCATGACTATCGACGTCACAGACGAACAACCTCTCGTGCCAATCACCCGTTCCGGGACTGCCCCAACCTGATCCTGACGTAGCGTAAAATCGACGGAACGGAGGACGAACGCGGCAGGAATCTGAAAGTGTTCGTAGAAAAGTGCGGGGTCGAAGTGGGTCCCATGAGGCAGAGGAGGCAGACAAAACGTCACATACTCGGCATCAGCGGGATCTGCAGCGATGTAGAAGCCAACCGGCACGTTGCCGCCGGTATTGAGTACCACTTGGTCGCGAAACATGGCCGCAGCAGCCAGAATCATGGCAAGGGCCACCACCAAATATCGAAACGGGAGGCTGGTGGTTGAGGAAAGAATCATCAACGATCGAAAGTCAGCAACCGGTGACAGCCACTGAACCGGTTTCCGCCGACTGCCGGGGCGTTACGCACTTCATGATGTCGTGGCCCGAAACGATCTCTGCCTGACGGAGTTCTCACGTTGTCTGCAAATTCAGCCAGAGTCGCGGCGGCGTCCCGAAATACCGTGCAAGCCGTAGAGCCGTGTTCGCGCTCACACCCCGCTGGCGGTTCAAGATCATCGTCATCCTGTTCTCCGGCACGCCCAGCGTTTTCGACAGCGCATTGGCCGACAGCCCGAGCTCATCGAGCTCGTCGCACAGGATTTCTCCGGGATGCACCGGCTTGATGTCGTACCTGGTGTTCATATCAAGACGCCCTCAGTGACAATCCACGATCTCTACGTCGAACGGTCCTTCGTCCGTCATCGTTGATGCGGTAGCCCGGTCAAGACGAGAGCCGTGCTCACCCAGTCGGGGATAACCTCAGCGGTCCACCATGCCCCGTCCCAGAAGAAAGCAACCTCCCGGTGCGGGCGGTTGAGATCGGTGTTGTCGTAAAGCGAGGCAACGTCTGACCGCGCGATCGCTTTCGGAAGATTTGCGTGCGACCGCACAAACCGCCGCCTTGCGTCGGCTTCCGGAACATTGTGGCCGCCGAGCGCAACGCGATTGCGGATACGGTCAAGTGACTGTTCGTGCGAATCAACGGACACGAAGTGAAGGATAATCCGGTAGCCTGCTCCTTGCGCGGCTGCCATATGGCGGAAGATACCAACTCCGGCGAGTGTGGTTTCCACCAGATGCGCCCGGCCAGCGTCGAGCGCAGTTCGTCGACGACGCAACGCCTCACGCGCCGCGTGCGCGGGGCCTGATCTTGTGGTATTGGTGAATGAATACAACAACATACGCCACCACGAGGACCCGACCCCATGCAGACAGAGTGTACATCACCGCAACTGGAATTTGAAGGACTCGGAAAGCGTCGGGTTGTCGGGAAATTCGACGGCGGCCGGATGACTTCCGACGCCGGTGCCCTGCTGCTGCGGGAAGCCGATCGCCTGTTCGACGTCACCGGGCGTCTGGCGGCCTGTTTCATCGATCATCGCAATCCCGAGCGTGTCGAACATCACCTCGAGACCCTAGTCGCGCAACGGGTGATGGCCCTGGCGCTGGGGTACGAGGATATCAACGACCATGACCGGTTGCGCGATGACACCGCCCTGGCCCTGGCCAGCGGCTGTGCGGACGTGACCGGGGCCACGCGCTGGCCGCGGCGAGCACGCTGAACCGGCTGGAGCTTGGCACGCCGGAGGAGGCGGCCACGCACCGGTACAAGAAGATCGTCGCGGAGCCGGGCGCATCCGGGTGACGGTGCGCAAGGTCTGGCTGTCCTTCGCATCGGTGTTTCCGTTGCAGGATGTGTTCAAGCAGGCGCTTGGCAACTAGCGCGCAGCACCGGTACGCGCTCCGCCCGGCTAAACGCACTCCCCACTCGAACCCGGCTTTCTGGCAGCGTCGCAAAGGATGCTACGGGGAGATGTGTCCGCAGCACACGGAAAGGTGCGCACGGCATCCGGGGAAATGACTTCGCGCCTGAAGTGGCGTGCGGAAACCGGGCTCGATCCGGCCGGAACCCCGATGAAAGGCACCTTCAGCGCGTCATCGTGGCCACGAGCCACGAAAATGCCGCGAAACAGACCTCACCGTAGGTTTGGTGAACTGTGCGGGTTAGTGGACTTCAAGAAGGGATACCATTCCCGACAATTGCCAACTTTCAAACCCAGTTGCCCGGTTCGCGCTGCACTGCTCCTACACTGATGACCCCGAATCATGGAGTGTATCCGGATAATGTGCTGGGGACGGAACTGGTGGGCGGGCGCAGGATCGAGGTTCCGGCCTGCGGGGGACCGAACCGCAGGAAGGCCCGCACGGCGAAGCTGACATTGCGCTGCACGCCGGTGGAGCTGCTTGCCCCGAAGGACCGGTGTGACGAACCGCCGATCCGCATGATCGCGGTCTCGGCCCGTGAGGAGGATCCTCCCCGCCGCCCGGCCTTGCCTGCATCGAAGACAGGGAAGAAGAAGAGCCAACCGCTGCACTGGATGCTGCTGACCACCGAGGGCAAGGGCGATCTCGACACTGCCTGCACGGTGCTGCGCTGGTACGAACTGCGCTGGCGGATCAAACGGTTCTTCCATGCGCTGAAGGTCGGCACCCGCATCGAGGATCGCCGCCTCGACGAGGCCGACGACCTGAAGAAGTGTCTCGCCTTCGACGCAATCACCGCATTCAGGGTTTGTGGGATCTTTCACTCCTCGCCCGCGAGAGGCCGGAAGACCCGGCTGATCGATTTGTCACCGAGGACGACATCCGGGCGCTCTGCGCTCTCGCCTCCCACCATGGTTTCAAGGTCCCCCCGGGGACCGCCGGAGATGACCATCGCGGGCTTCGTCGTGCTGACCGGCGGCCTGGCGGGCTTTCATCCCTCGAAGCGCCAGCCGTTACCCGGCACGCAGAAGCTCTGGGAGGGGGTGAAGTTCCTGTCTCATGCCGTCATCGCCATCCAGGCCAAGGAAGAATGGGACCGGAAAAACTGAAAAGGAGACGAGAACCCGGAGTTAAGTGTGATAGATTGATAGGTGCGGAGCGGGCCGGGAACGCGTTCGAAACATGCGTGCACAGCGGCAAGCATGACGGGCACCGACAGATGCCTGCGGAAGGAACTTCTGGACATTTAACTGCTCGGCTTTGCCCGTTTTGCCGCAGGATGCCCGGATCCGCGCAAAAAATCTAAGAAACAACTCCGTGAATGTCATGTAACCGTTTGATAATAAACAAAAAGAGTTTCTAGCGGGAATTGCTGACCGGAACTTCATCGGTGAAGTTCGAAGAGAATATCATTGTCAGCGAGGTTACTAAATCCGGGCGAGACTCCATGTAACGGTCCTGGCGGAGTTCGTCACACGGAAGGAATTTGGAGGGATCAATCTCCAGTCGTTCGAACACCCAATCCTAAAGAGGCATCGGTCGCGCCAACACCGGAAAACGGTGGCGGATCTTGGCCTGGTTCGTCACGTCGCTCAGCGTCAACCTGGCCAGATCAATGAGAAGCACCACCAGTCTGTGGACCGGCGGCGGATCAGCGGTGCGGTCGGTGTCCCGGCAAGCGAATTCGTTGACATTACGGTCCCATCGCGACCATCGGCCCGACTTGTACCAGTTTAAACCAGGATGAACACATGAACCGCTGCAAGACAACAGGACCTGTCTCATGATCAAGCGGAACGGCCGTCAATGCCGGAATGACGTATCGACACTGAGTCCGAGTGGATCATTGACAGTTTGTTCTACAAATGTTCAAAGGCCGGATGAACATGGAACAGGATCCAGGACGGCTTCTTGCCCGTGGCGTCATGCGTCACCTGATGCACCATGGCTTCGTGACAATGGAACAGTTTGTCCCGTCACCAGGGTTACGTGTCGACGTCATGGCGCTGGGTCCCAAAGGCGAGTTCTGGATTATCGAATGCAAGTCGGGTTTGGCAGACTTCAGGTCCGACACGAAATGGCATCGCTATCTCGAGTTCTGCGACCAGTTCTTGTGGGCCGTCGATACTTCGTTTCCGATTGACGTTCTGCCAACGGATACCGGTTTGATCATCGCCGACGGCTTTGACGCGAGTATCGAACGCAGTGCGCCGTGCATCCCTTCCAATCCGCTGCATGCATCCCGGCGCAAGGCGTTGACTCTGAGATTTGCCCGAACCGCTGCCCAAAGACTACGAGTTGTTCACGACCCACCGTCCGTCAGGAGATTTGCTCCGGAAGGCGATCACGATCGGTATCCGGATGGGGCAGCGAGAAGGAATTTTGTCTCCACCCAAACCTTGGGTCGAGCCGATTAGACAGTTCCGCAGTTTTTTTCCTGAGGGCCCGAAATCCTCAAAAACCGGCCGACTTCGGACGGACCGATTTCGATCGGATGTCCCCCGCAATTGCATGACTTGCGCCGAAAGACGAGGCTTCGAGCCAGGGGACCCGCGTCACGACCCTCTTCACGCGTTCGTTTCCGTGAACCGGTAGCCTTGCCTTGCAATAGACCCGCCTGAACGCTATTCGTGCAGGTGTGCCGACGTAGCTCAGTTGGTTAGAGCACTAGATTGTGGATCTAGGGGTCCCCTGTTCGAGTCAGGGCGTCGGTACCATCCCACGATGATCAGGTTCTGCTCGGTCCCCCGGTAACTCCTGCCCGAAACCGGCACGGTCGTTGCCATGCCTGTTGACCCTTTCAGAAATCCGTTGGTGCCCCACCCTGTTCCTTGCGTTTCGCAACGAACTCGCCAAGTTCTTCCCTGACACCTTCATCCATCGGCGGCGGCTCGAATTCCGCGAGGATATTCTTCCAGACCCCGTTCGCGCGCTGGGCCGTCCAGACCGCGCCATTCCGTTCCCATGCCTCGAAGTTGGTCCAGTCAGACAGGAATGGTGAGTAGAACGCAGTCTCATATCTGTCCTGCGTGTGCCTGGCTCCAAAAAAGTGACCTCTCGGTCCGACCTCCCTGATTGCATCGACGGCGACATCGTCGTCGGTCGTCGAAACGAGCGCCGAATCCATATAGCGTTCGAACTGCTGAAGGATTTCGCAGTCCATGACGAATTTTTCGTAACTTGCGATAAGACCGCCTTCGAGCCAACCCGCGGCATGGTAGACAATATTCACATGCCCCTGTACGGCCGACCACAAGGAATTCATGCTTTCCCACACCGCCTGTCCATCCGGGGCATTCGCTGCGCAGGCGTTCGATGCCCTTAACGGCAGCCCGTAAAACCGCGCCATTTGTCCTGAAATCTGGGTAGCCCTCACATATTCCGGCGTACCGAAAGCCGGCGCTCCCGACTTCATGTCCACATTGGATGTGAACGAACCGATAACGCACGGGGTACCGGGATTGATGCACTGCAAGAGCGCAATCGCGGCCAGACCTTCAGCCACAAATTGTGTAACCGCCCCGACCATGGTGACGGGAGCCATGGCGCCTGCCAAGGTGAACGGGGAAACAACCACCATCTGTCCCCGACGGGCGCAACGCATTGCTCCATCCAGCATCGGATAATCATGTTTCAGTGGAGAGGTCGAATTGATGTTCGTGTACATTCGGGATTCGTCTTCGAATTCCTGGTGCGTCAAACCGCCCGCAATCCGAACCATCTCCATGACGTCTTCCATACGTTCCCGACCAAGTGAATAGGCATGGCACACCTTGTCTGTGGTCAGGAGTTTCGTGTGAACGCAATCGAGGTGACGAATGGACGGGTGAATGTCGACAGGTTCAACCGGATACCCGCCGGCGAGATGGATGCAGTTGAAGTACTGCGTCAATTTGAGGAAGTTTTCGAAGTCTTCGAAATTTCCGACGCGGCGGCCCTTGTCGAGGCATAACGCGTTCGGTGGAGACGACACGTTCACGAATACCATGTTTCGGCCGCCGATGGTTATCTTCCGTTCCGGATTCCTGGGAGTCACGGTGAACTCGGACGGACAGTTTCCGATCATCTCCATGACCCAATCCCGGTCCATTCGAACGTTTTCGTCGCTGACCTTGCAACCGGCCTGCTTCAGGATTTCGCAGGACTCCGCGTTCAGGAATTCTATGCCTATTTCTTCAAGAACTCTCATGGCTCCGTTATGGATAGCCAGAACGCCCTCTGCGTTTAACGGTTCGGTCGGTGAATCCAGGTTAACCGGTGGATTCCAGGGCATCTGCTCAATGGCGTGTCTGGTTGCCCTGCGGAGATTCCCCCGGCGTCCACCGGAACGTCGCCGTTCTTCAGCCATGATCTTTCCCTTCTGACTGTGACGCCGATACCGAGGTCGTTTCGATCAGGGTATTGTGAAGACGAGCGCGCGCCATGCCAATCAATGTCACTTATCTTTTCGACTGTCTACAACTCCGGCTAGCCAGTCCGGGAGGGCCCAGATACCATCGAGAACCACATCGGAATCCGTTTCCAGCTGTTGCCGGGTCGCCGGACCGGTCAAGACTCCGATCACGAGGCCGACGTCTGCTGAACGTCCTGCAATCAGGTCGTGTGTGCTATCCCCGATCATCGCTATATTTCGAAGTGGAATGGCGCAGCTCGAGGAAAAAGCCTCGATCATTCCAGTTCCGGGTTTGCCTCCAAACCCGCTGTCATAACCGCACACGAAGTCAAAGCGATCACGGACGCTGACGGCGTCAAGTTGTTCTTCGGCACTGTCCACGAAATCATTGGTGGCGACACCGAGTGTGAGTCCCATCGATCTGAGCCTGTCGAGGACCTGGCAGAGGTTGCGAACAGGTTTAGGCACCAGGCCGGAGAGGCGATCGAGGCAGATCGCGTTAATTTCGTCAATTTCGAGTTGCCCGTGCAACCCAGCCCAGATCCGGGCCATCTCGTCCGGGGTCGCGTTGACGAGACATGATCCCGCGGTAAAACTCCCGGTCTTGACGTCGAACCCTCCTGCCGCGCCAAGGCGTACTCTCATTGAGCGGTCGTCTGGCGCCAGGTCACGCAGAACCTGATTGACCCACTCAGCCCAAGTGTCGGCAAAGTCGAACAGGGTGCCATCCTTGTCGAAGAGTACCCCGCGGATGACACAACCAGCCCGGTTCAAACGTTCAGCCGCCGTCAATGTCCTGGTTCGGACGGAGCCGAATCCGTTGCAAGAATCATGTCACTCCTGACGTCCCGTTGTACGCAAAGACGCGAATGCCGGCCGCCGTTGCGCCAGGCACCCCTCGTCTTGGACAAGTTGGGACAGCCGTCCGAATCAGGGCAACTCCGGAAACCAGGCCGACTGCCGAAATGGAAAAATTCAAAGTCTGCAGGATCGGGCCGTGGTACCGGAGTCATCACAAGGACGCCGATTCAAATTTGAAACTTCTCCGCCGCCTTCTTCTGAAAGGATTCACCCTCATTGTTCTTCCAGTTGCCAGCGAAATTCGTGGCGTTCACGAGACTTTCCTGCTCAATTTCGTTGAATTGAATGCCGGATGAAGTGACGCTTCTCCGACAGCAGATCTGAACCCAAGACAAAAAACAGCTACGAAAATTCACTGAGGAGCACAATGGGGTACGAACATGTGACGACGATCTGCACGAGAATTACATGCACGCGAGTTGTCACTCTCTGAATGACTCGCGTAAGTGCCGGTGTCACCCGCATCGGGCATATTGTTCTGCCATAACCGCTACTCCGTCACCTGAAATCACGCGCCTGGCAGCTGAGGGTGTGGCTGGAACTCCCTCAAGAAAGTACTGGCATGATCGCTCGAATACCGTGACCATATGACCAGGTTTATGGCCAAATGGGGCTCTCGTGGTTACGGTCGACTTGGCTCGGGCAAATACGCGTCTCGGCGATCAACACGGCGAGGTGGACGTGAGCCGAGAGTGGGAGTCGCCCGCCGAGGTAAACCGGTCGCGCATCGATCTGCCGTCTTCTGCCCAAGAAATCGCTGCCGTTGCAGGAGTTGGCCAGGTTTCGTGCGGCCATGCCCCGATAACGGCGCCCCACCACCGAGCTGCTCCTCGAGGTCCGGGCCAAGCGGCCGTAAGGTCGGCAATTCTCCCGGATGCACTGTTTCGACACCAGTTTTCTCGCCCCCCTCGTCCATTCGGAAACTGCCTGCGAACCGATCACCAAATTATCAGGCGCATGCCGCAGGTAACGGAAAGCCGGTCCGGATCCGACTTGGAATGACGTCGAAAGTTAGCCGGGATCAGATTGCGGAAGGTCACCCGCATTCATGTCCAGTGCGGCAGGTCTCCTCCGGGCAACGACGCACGGATCTCAGCGATCTCGTCGTAGTTCAATCCCACGTGATCGCTGAAACTTGTGACGTAACGATCGTCGGCCATCAGGAAATCGAGCACGGACGCGAGGAATTCCTGGTCGTCCATGACTTCGCGGACCTCCACCAGGCTGGCGCCGGTCTCGTTCAGAAATTTCCCGAGCAAGGTACGGTTTGACGCAATCCAATCGAACGCGCGTATCGCCATCAGTTCGGCATCTTCGCGATTCCGTTTCACGGGCTCCAGTTCCATACAGGTCCAGACGACGACTCAGTATCCGCCTTCGCCTCGGTTTTCCACTGATCGATGCCCCCTGCGGGAATAGACGTTTTCTCGAAATGCTTCCGCGAGTGCCACACGGTCTTCCAGCGAAAGTTCCGAAATCACATCGACAATGGCTGAATGACCCCTCGCCCCGAGCCGGCCAAACGACTCCCGCTGATTCCGAAACGCGGAAAGGACGGCTTCCGCTTCGTACGGATCGGCCTCGATCGCCCTCGCGAGCAATTCGACGTTGTACCTGATGACCGCTCCCGCGTTTCCCGAATCACTCTTCCTCGCCGTACGCAGGCGGTCGACCAGAACGGCTCTCTTGGAGTCCGGAAGAGCGTTGATCAGGGGTCGAATGGATACTCCCGCCGGATTCCAGCCATGAGATCGCCTGTCGTGTCCAGCCATTGCGCCGAGAACGACCCCGACGACGACGAGGTTGAACGCCAATGATGCAATCAGACAGTATCGGGCAAGCTTTCCGCTTTCACGCAATCGCCTGAACCAGTTCCCCACAGTCATGACAACTCCTCCGGAAACAGATCTTCGATTGTCGGTACGGCGACAAAGTCGAGGGTGAAGACGTCCTCGCTTTGAATAATCGCCATGACCATTTCTGACGGCATCTGCGCATTGAGAAATCCGACGAAAAACCCTGCACACGCGCTCGCGGCAAGCACACTTGCGGCAAGCCGAATCTCGAGAGATGCCCAGAACCCGCCGATTCTGGTTATGAGGGGCGGCGGACTGCTGGTTTGCTCGGCCTGCCCGTCACGACGGCTTGCGGCGGCCTGATCCTGCGCCGACATAAGAATTCTGTCCATCAGTGCATCGCTCGGTTCTGGCGCGGCCTGTCTTGCCTCGACGAAGTACTCCTCCAAGAACAGTTCAACGTCGTCGGATTTATTTCGGTTATTCATTGCGTTAGGATCCTCAGCTTAACCCGATTTCTTCCCTTTGTTCCAACAGTTGTTTTGCGAGTGATCGCCTTCCTCGTGCCGTCAGGCTCTCGACCGCTTCGACGCTCGTGTTCAAGATCTCAGCGATTTCGGGATTGGAGAGCTGTTCGATGTGACGCAGGATAACCGCGGCCCTGCTCCGTTCGGGCAAATTCGCAAGAGCCGCGTGCAGCGCATTCGCCCTGTCCGTTTCCAGGAGTTTCTGCTCGGCACCTGTCGAATTGTCCTCGATTTCGTTGACATCGTTCGCCGTGTTGCTTCGGTCCTCACCGGAAAAATGACGCAGCCGCCGTCTTCGCTGACGCAGTCTGTCCAAAGACAGGTTCGTCGCGACACGAAACAGCCAGGTCGAAACCCGGGCCACGCCCGGCCGCCAGTCACCGGCCATCTGCCACAAGCGAAGCATCGCTTCCTGTGCGACATCTTCGGCCTCGGAATAGTCGCCGAGGACGCGGTAAGACACGGATAGCACGCGTGGCGTGTGGCGGATTGCCAATTGCCTGGCCGCGTAGGAATCGCCAGCGGCAAATCTTGCCATGAGATCGTCATCCGAGAGGTCCGTCGCTGCGTCCACGGCCATGCCCCTGAAATGATCGCATGCCGGAACAGTTGTGGAACAATCGTCCGGCATGCAACGCACGGTTCGTCAGTGTCTCAGCCAGCCCCACCAGCCATGGCGGCGTTTCTTCGAAAACTTATCGAATTCCGCCTTTGTCAGCTGTCCATCCTCGTCCGAATCGAGAACCTCCATCATCCGTTCGATTCGGGGCGTACGCAGCTCAACCATCGAGAGGCTGCCGTTTTCGTCGGAATCGTGTCGACCCACGTACCTGTCAATCCAACGATTCAGTCGGTCTTCGGAAACATCGCCGTGATGCCTCCGGGACCTCGATTTTATGTCACTGATCAGGCCGGCGATTTCCGCCCTGTCGAGACTCCCGTCGGAATCGGTGTCCAACTCGTTGAATCTCGAGACTCTGTACGCCTCGAGCTCAACCATGGTGACGATTCCATCGTTGTCGTAATCAAGTTCACCAAATTGCACGGAGTGCGCACCCTTGAATCGGTCGGCGCTGGCTGCGCCAGTCGTCGCCGCAGCCGCAATTGCGGCCACAGCAATTGCCAGGATCCGTGATCTGCCAGAAATGAAGTTCATAGTCTGCCCCTAGTTGATTTGGCCGACACAATCGTCGCTCCTGTTTGTTGATACGCTCAGGTCACTGAATTCCGTCGCGTGTCGAAAAGACCACCTGGGCATATCGCCTTCCGTCCAGGATTTTCGGGCGTGCGGTCGCAATCCCCAGCCAATGAGGCGACTGCCACCGAACTCGCGTACGGCGCTTGGCGGCTGTGCCGCCGCAAATGTGCTGGTGGCCGCATGCGTCCGGATGGCGTGGCAAAGTACTGCGAGCCTTACATGATGAGCCCTTGAAGTCACCTCGGTTCCACCTGCATCGCACCCGACCGCGTTGACCATTCGTTCATCGCAAGAACTGTTCGGGACGGAGAACCTTGAACTCGGCGTTGCGTCCAGAGAGCCAGGACGTCAGACGGTCAGGAATTCGGTCGAGCCTCATGTGGCCACACCCTGATTCCATCCGCCGACATGTCGTCGGACAAGCGATCAAACCGCAAATGGGCAATGCCTTTTCCATTGGACTGGGAAAACAGGGTGCCAGCAACACGGCCAGACGCTCGAATTTCCGTTCCAACCGGAACGGCGCCATCAACGTTTACGATGGCCAGGCCCTTTCGGAGCGTGGTCTTGTGACGCATGCGGGCCGTCACCTCCTGCCCGACATAGCACCCCTTGGCAAAGTCCACCCCATTGAGTCGCTCGAAGCCGGCTTCCAGGATGTACGTCGAATTCGGGACGAGCTCGATTCCCGTTTCAGGAACGCAATTGTCGACTCTGATTTCAGTCCAGTTGATGATCCCCGTCCGCGGTCCGGTCGACGGTGCGGAACTTTTCGACGAACCCGCGGTGTCCGCTTCCGGAAGTCCGCTCATTTCGCCGGAACCCCGGTAACAACGCCAACCCATTTCACGATGCCTCGGGTCGGAAAACGCACCCGGGGGCCTGGGGTTGCCACCAAGCCCGCGTTCAACCTCCAGATCGGCAGTTTCGAACTCGACACGCGACCGGAGCCTGTACATTGTCAGACGTCGTACCAGCGATTCGGCCTCTGCCCCGGACACGTCGAGATGTATGTCTCCGTCACGCAGGAACAGAAAGAAATCGAAAAGGTATTTCCCCTGTGGAGAAAGCAACGCCGCATAAACGAGGCCGTCTTTCAGCTTGTCGACGTCGTTGGTGACGAGCCCCTGCAGAAACGCCGTGGCGTCGTCGCCAGTAATCCTGAGGATCCGTCTTTCTTCCAAATCGGCCAAAGAACCGCTCATGGGCACGCGCTCCGTTCGAATTCAACCAAACACATCTACAACACAGTCGGTTTCGGGTTTCAATTGTCCCGGGGTCATGTTTCAACGCACCTATGCCCGCACCGGTGTCCGTAGTCATTCCGACCCTGAACTCGACTTTGTCGATGGAAACGACGCTTGCCTCGCTCGTGGAGGGCGTTCACGCCGGCCTTGTCAGGGAAGTGATTTTCGCGGACGGAGGATCCAAGGACGATATTCGCGCGCTCGCAGAGGCTTCCGGCGCCCGGTTGATCCGGACCGAACGTGCTGGCCGTGGACACCAGTTGATAGCGGGAGCCAGCGTCGCAAGGGGCGACTGGTACCTTTTTCTGCACGCCGATACGGAACTGGGACGCGACTGGCCGCAGGCAGTGAAAACCCACCTGCGCAATCCTGACGCGGCGGGCTACTTCAGGCTTCGCTTCGATGAGACCGGTCTGTTCCCGGTAACGGTTGCCGCCTGGGCGAATCTTCGTTCCCGGATTTTTCGCATGCCCTATGGGGATCAGGGCCTCCTCATACACCGGCAACTCTACGAATCGATCGGGGGGTACCCTGATCAATCGTTGATGGAAGATGTCGTGATCTGCCGACGGATCGGGCGCAGGCTGACCGGGTTGTCCGCCGAGGCCGTCACCAGTGCGGACCGTTACGTGCGCGACGGTTGGCTCCGTCGCGGAAGCCGCAATCTGGCTACATTGGTCTTGTACCTGTTCGGGCGAGACCCTGAACGGCTCAGGAAATTTTACCTGCGGAATTGACGCGCGGCCAAGTCCCGGCGAGCCTATTTCCAAATCAGCTTCATCAGTCTTCCTAGTGCGCTCCTTGGCTCTTTCCCGACCTCTTCCGGCACGGCCAAGGCGGGTCGCGACGGAGCGTGACTCGGACGAACCGTCGGTCCGAACTGAAGATTGAACAAATTTGTGTAAATATCGCAATTCATGAGCAATTCTTCGTGTGTTCCTGTATTGATTACCCGCCCTTGATCCATGACGATGATCACATCGGAATCCAGAATGGTCGTCAACCTGTGAGCAATGACCAGAGTCGTCCGGGACCTCGAAAGTTCGGCGAGGGCACTCTTGATCAGGGCTTCGGACTCGGCATCAAGGGCGGATGTCGGCTCATCGAGCAACAGTACCGGCGCATCGCGAAGAATGGCCCTGGCGATCGACAGGCGCTGGCGCTCTCCACCCGAGAGTGCCTGCCGTGACGGTTCGATCCGTGTTTGGTAACCGTTTGGGAGAGATTGGATGAACTGGTGGGCGTTGGCCGCCTTTGCCGCAGCAACGCAGTCGTCATCAGATTTCCCGACCGAACCGAAGGAAATGTTCTCGACTACAGATCCACTGAGCAAGACACTTTCCTGGGAAACGACCGAAATCTGGCTCCGCAGTGTGGACAGGGTGTATTCCCGGATGTCCCGGCCGTCGATTTCAATCGAGCCGTCACTGACGTCGAACAGACGCGGAATCAGGTTGAACAGCGTGGACTTCCCCGCTCCCGAGCGTCCGACGATCGCGATCGTCTGGCCCGTTTCGACCTCGAGGCTGATGTCCCGAAGGGCAACATATCCGTCTGGGTAAACGAAACCGACATTGCGAAACCGGATGTGGCCGATTGCTTTCTCTCCCGGCTCGAAAGAAATGCTCCCGTCCTTGATCGTGTTCTGGACGTCGAAAATGGAAAAGGCCCTTTCGAGGGCCGCCTGACCCTGCTTGGCGACGGCATAGGCCAGGCCCAGTCTTTGCGCCGGGTTCGTGATGACGCCGATGCCGGTCAGTAATCCCACGAATCCGGCAAGGTCGAGTGCTCCTGACTGAATTCGATAGGAAACAAGGAACAGCAAGGCAGCGACAGCCAACCCGCCAAGAATCTCGATCAGCGGAGCGACACTCAGACGCCATTTCTCCAGAGAGACCCGTAAACCATGCAATTTGCCGAACGAGTCATCGGCCGAGGACTGCAGCCTCGTTTCCAATCCGTAGGTGCGAATCATCCGGATTCCGGACAACCCTTCATGCACCGAGGACGTCATTCGTGCGATTTCCTTCTGGGTCGAAATCGTAAGGTTGCGAACATAGGTTCCGACGATCCCGACGGGACCGAATGCAAACAGGAAAATGCCGATCAGCGCGATTGTCATGACCCAGTCGATGGAAACCATGACGGCGATGGTGGAAAGTATGATGAGTACGCCGGAGGCTATACCGAACACTTCGCCCGTCGACCCGCGGACGATTTCCAAGTCGGCAGAAAAACGAACCGAAAGTGCGGCCGGGGATTCTGCCAGCAAACTGCTTAGGTCCATGTACAGGAGCGACCGGTACAGTTTCGATTGCATGCGGAACTGAACCGTCGACATGACTCGATTGACAAGCGTCTTTCGGCAGTAGTCACCCAAACCCTTGACGACCGTCAAGGCGATTATTCCGGCCGGTCCCCAGACCACGACATTGGACCCTTCGGCTTCCAGACCGGACATGGCATACTGCATGAACTTGGCGTAACCGGCCCCCGCGATCCCGACGATGACCATCAGGAGCGCCACGACAATGAAATTCAAGCCGTGCGGTCGCAGCCATTCCCGCCAAAATCTCAGATAGGTCCTGTGAACAGGTACGGGGTGACCGGTCGGAACGGTTTCTCTCATGTGTGATCAGTGCACCATGTTGCGGAAACACAACGCTAGCATGTTGAGCACCCTTCTCCAAGTTCAGTGAAATTTTTCCGGACGTTCGCCCGAAGTCGACCATTCGATCCATCTCGCGCACTCGCTGGGATTGCCTGCGCGAGCGCCCCTCGCTCGGCAAAAGCCGTTCGATCGTGCCGCGGATCACGATGGTCTCCGTCATGCGGCCGGCCGTCGGCACGGAGTTTGCCTGTTGACGGAAAATCATCGAATTCCGGTCATGAGAAAGGTACATTAACCAATTGATTTCTCGAAGAATAATCTAAAGATCAATTCATGATTCAGCAGCCGGGACGCGACGCTTCAATCCGCCTCCCCGTGATTTCCGAAAAACTAAGCCAGATCCCGTTTCTTTACATGCCCTCGTACCGTCGCCGTACGGAACGAAACCAGGCCTGTTCCCGTTTTCAATGGTCAATCTGGACGAATGCAGACCCGCGTTTTCCCAAAAGAACCGGAGATTCCACGAGTCGCTTGGCGGTTCCGCCTGACCGCCGGAGGTCGCCTCGGAACGACTTCAGGGAACGGCGACAATCACGCCTCGCCCTGGGAAAGCTGGGGAAATCACGCGCGGCGCGGCATGCCGCAGGGTTGCCCAACCGAATTCCTTTCCTGTCAGTTGATGCCGCATGCGCGAATAATTTCCGTAATTCGTTCCACCGCTTGAAAATTGTGGAATCCCGGTGATAGACGCCGTGGCAAACACTATTTCCGCGCCGAAGATTCGCTGGCAATCACACGTGCACCCAGTCCGGGACTTCATTTCCTGCCTGGCCGATTTAGTCAACAATTCCGGATAAACGGGAGTCGCATCACATGTTGCTCAACAGAGGTCGAAACTCGGTTGCAATCCCGGGCCCCTCCATCATCCCGGACAGGGTTCTCGCGGCCATGCAACGCCCCTCGCCCAATATCTACGACGGCGAACTCATCGACATCGCCCAGTCTCTCTATCCCGACCTGAAAACCGTTGCCAGGACCGACGGAAACGTCGCAATATACATCTCGAACGGTCACGGGTCCTGGGAGGCCAGCATCAGCAACGTCCTGTCTCCCGGTGACCGGGCCTTAGTTCTCAACACCGGCTTTTTCGGCTCCCGCTGGGCCTTCATGGCGCGTGCCATGGGCATCGACGTCGAGGTACTCGATTTCGGCATGGACGAGTGCGCGGACCCGGATGCATTTCGCGACCGGATCCGGGCGGACAAGCATCCATACATCAAGGCGGTTTTTGTCACCCAGACGGATACCGCTTCGTCAGTCACCAACAACATCCCCGAAATCAGAAACGTAATGGACGAGGTCGGCCATGATTCACTGCTCATGGTCGATTGCATTGCTTCGCTCGGATGCGAACCACACGAGATGGACGCCTGGGGCGTGGATGTCATGAACGCCGCGTGCCAAAAGGGATTGATGACCCCGGCCGGTTTATCGTTTGTCTATTTCGGTGACCGGGCAAGGGAAGCACGGGCAAGAATGCCCCGAGTTTCCTGCTACTGGGACTGGGTGCCGAGAACCGAACCCGAACACTTCTACCAACTCTTCGGCGGAACCGCACCGACACATCACATTTTTGCCCTCAGGGAAGCGCTTGACATCCTGGTCCACGAAGAAGGGGTCACCAACGCCTGGGCGCGGCACGAACAGCTGGCCAAGGCGATCTGGGCCGCCATTGACTGCTGGGGCGATGAATCACGCATTTGTCCGGGAATCTCGAACCCGACTCACCGGTCCCGCGCTGTCACGACGATAAGGACCACGAACGACCGGTCAGGAAACCAAGATGCCGGTACCGACGCCGACCGCATACGGGAATGGTGCGAGACCCATTTCGGGGTAACCCTGGGAATTGGACTCGGATTCCCCGATCACATGTCCGGATCGGCATTCAGAATCGGCCACATGGGACATCTCAATCCGGCAATGATCCTCGGCACTCTCGGATGCGTCGACTCGGCACTCAAGGCGCTCGGGATACCGCACGGAGACGGTGCACTGGAGGTCGCATCCCGCGTGATCTCAGAGGCGGATGGTCCATTCGAACCCGAATAGGGTCTCTTCCAGGTTGGTCGAGGTTTCTTCCCGGTCGACGACCAGGAAGGACTGTTTCCGATCCAGGATCAACAGGGGGTGATGCCAGATTCCCCGTCGAAGACAGACGCCCTGCCAACGCTTGCACAAAAATGCGCGGCAGGAGGCCGGCTCGGGTTCGCCCGCAACAACAACGAGCCAATCACCGCCATCCAGCGGCATAAACGCCTGCGAACCCTTGGGATGACGTTCGAGCATACCGACGAGGAGAGGTCTGCGCCGTGCTTCAAAAATGGAAATTGCGGCCGGACCGTCGCAGTCTATTGCCGCAAGTGCATGGTGCCGGATCACGTAGCCGGAATTGATCCTGACCAGGTTGCTGCGGGTCGGCGACGCCTCGATGATCTCTCCAAAGGATTCGAACGCCGCACCAACAAGCGGTTCCGCATCGATGATCATTGGCCCGCGATGCCAAGGTCCGGATGGCGATTCACATCCTTGTAGAGCAGGTACCTGAACCGGCCTGGGCCGCCCGCGTAACATGCCTGAGGGCAAAACGCCCGCAGCCATACGAAATCCCCCTGTTCCAGTTCCACCCAATCGCGATTGAGCCGATAGACCGCCTTGCCCTCAAGGACAAAAATTCCATGTTCCATCACATGGGTTTCCATGAAAGGAATCACGCCTCCGGGTTCGAATGTCACGATATTGACGTGCATGTCGTGGCGGATGTCGTCCGGACTGACGAACCGGGTCGTCAGCCAAGCGCCTCCGGAATTCTCCATCTCCTCCGGCACGACCTCGGCTTCGTTCAGGACAAACGATTCGGGCATCAAGACACCCTCGACCGGTTGATACCGTTTCCTGATCCAGACGAATCGTGCGGGACGATCCGATTCCGACGAGTTGAATGCCTTCCACCGGGCTCCAGGACCAACGAAAGCGTAGCCGCCGCAGGTGACCCCAGTTTGCCGGTCGTCAATCACGAGGTCGAGTTCACCTGACATCACGTAAAGCACGGCTTCGGCCTGCGGGTCAGGCTCGGGACTGGAGCTGCCACCTCCGGGGGCCACTTCCATCACGTACTGGGCGAAGGTTTCGCTGAATCCGCTCATGGGGCGCGCGACGACCCACGCCCGCGTATTTTGCCAGTACGGGAGATTACTCGTGACGATGTCACGCATGACATCATGTGGAATGACGGCATAGGCTTCGGTAAAGACGGCCCTGCCGGTCAATAGCGAATTCTGGCCGGGATGCCCGCCTGGCCAACCCCGAAAATCGGTTTCACTCATTGCTCTCGTCCGTCACTATCTGGATGCACGTCTCCTGACGCACGACAGTCATCGCGTTTCGTCCGCAGATTTGCGGCCAGGCACCGTGCCCGCGATCAACCCGGCAGAAAAAAGGAGGCATAAGGCACCCGATGCGTCTCAAATACGGTACACCTACCGCGACCAACCGGCCGGGAACTGGTCATTCAGGATGCCATCTCCTCCAATGGCGGGCAATATCGATCCGGGTTGCAACCCATACATCGTCCAGATTTTGGACATGATCGAGGAAACGGCCCAGCGACGCGGCCCTGCCCGGCCTGCCGATAAGCCGACAATGCAACCCAACCGACATCATGCGGTTTCCTTCGCTGCGAAGAACCTCGAGGCAGTCCCGCAAGTACCGTTCAAACTGTTCACCGGAGTTGAATCCCTGGGCAGTCGCAAACCGCATGTCGTTGGCATCGAGCGTGTACGGGACAATCAGAAGCCCGTCTTCATAATACGGGAGGTCATCGGCATAACTGTCGGCGGAGTACTCGAACCCCATTTCCCTCGACAAATCCCTCGTGTGGGCAGATGTCCGTCCCTGGTACAATCCGGCAGGCCTGCTGCCGGTCAATCGCGTGTGAATTTCAACCGCCTTCTGCAATTGGCGATGCTCTTCATCTTTCGTTGCGTCCCGGTAATCGATCCACTTGAGGCCATGCGTGGCAATTTCCCAATTGGCCCCCAACATGGCTTCTACCGCTCGCGGATTTCTTTCCAGGGCGGTGGCTACACCGAAAACCGTCACCGGTAACCGCCGTTCGGTGAACATTCGATACAGCCGCCAGAACCCGGCCCGTGACCCGTATTCGTATATGGACTCCATGTTCATGTGCCGCCGACCCGGCCACGGGTCGGCTCCAACGATTTCCGAGAGAAATGCCTCCGACGCCTGGTCACCGTGGAGAATGTTGTTTTCACCTCCCTCTTCGTAGTTGACGACGAAGTTGATGGCGATGCGTGCGCCGTCGGGCCAGCGTGCATCGGGAACGGAGGCACCGTAGCCGACCATGTCGCGGGGATATTCAGCCGCGGGCATCCGCCGCTTCCGTCAACGCCCCGGGCAAGGCACGTTCAAAGATGTCCAGGTCACGGTCAGTTCCGGCCGATACCCTGATGCACCGGTCCTGCGGAGCAACAAACGGCATGCGCACGAAAACGTCGCGCGCAACCAGCCCGTCAAGGACCTTGCGCGCAAATCGTCCGTCACGGCCGCAGTCGACCGCCACGAAGTTGGCGGCGGACGGCAAGGCGCGGAGTCCGTTCGATACCGCGATCTCCGCGATGCGGCTGCGCGCATGTTCGATCTTGCCGATGACGCTCTCAAGATGCGCCGGGTCGCCAAGCGATGCCAATGCCCCGACCTGGGATACCCTGCACATGCCGAAGTGGTTGCGAATCTTGTTGAACGAACCGATCAGACGTTCGTGGCCGATCGCGTAACCCACCCGCGCACCGGCCATGCCGTGGACCTTGGAAAACGTGCGCATTCTGATCACGCCCGGGTTGGAGGTGTCGATGCCGCAGGCCGGTTCCGGCGCACACTCGATATACGCCTCGTCCAGGACCATGAGGCAACCGGCCGGCAGGCGGGCAATCGCCGCCTCGACGACGTCCGCAGAGTGAAACGTACCCATGGGATTGTCAGGATTGGCAACGTAGACAAGCCGTGCCCGGGAGTCCCCTGCAGAGGAGACCAGGGCGTCAAGGTCCTCGCAATCGTCGCGGTACGGAACGGTGACGAGTTCGCCTCCGTATCCCGCAACATGAAAATTGAACGTCGGATATGCACCGAGCGACGTCACGACGCGGTCGCCTGGTTCGACAATCATGCGTACGAGGTACCCCAGCAACCCGTCTATGCCTTCCCCCACGACGATGTTCCCTGGTTCGACCCCGTGCAGGGTTGCCAACGCGTGGCGCAACTCGTGATTTTCCGGATCTCCGTACATCCAGCAACCAGCCGCGGCATCCTGCATGGCCTTGAGTGCCTTGGGTGAAGGTCCGAATACGCTCTCATTTGCGCCAATGCGCGCACAAAATTTCCTGCCGCGCGCACGCTCCTGGGCTTC
Organism: Paracoccaceae bacterium; assembly: GCA_965242975.1. Lineage (GTDB taxonomy): Bacteria > Pseudomonadota > Alphaproteobacteria > Rhodobacterales > Rhodobacteraceae > JAPPHA01. Next base: position 1,260,964 of record CBDETS010000007.1, read on the forward strand.
CGGACCGACAAATGGAACCGAGGCCGGCAGCCCGTTGACAAGTTCCGTCAACCGCAACGCCCACCCTCCCGAATTTCGAACAACATGTCCATTGGCTCCAACCCCGCCGGATCCAGTGCCCTCAGGTCCCCGGAATGAGACGGGCGCCTTCGTGGCAAAACTACTCTCGACGTCATTGTTTCAGGCATTTCGATTCAAGGTACGGGGGTCGATCCTCGTGTCAGGCAGCGTCGGACGCAGCAGGCGAAATACGCTTGATCGCGGCGCCCAGCTTGGACAGTTCTTCCATCGCGGCATCGAGTCTCGAGCGCTGCTCGTCAACGATGTGTTCGGGCGCATTGGCGGTAAACTTCTCGTTTGCCAATCGGGAACGGATATTTTTTACGTCTTTTTCCAGTTCCGCATGTGCCTTCGACAATCTCGCTCTCTCGGCGGCCATGTCAATGATGCCCGAAAGCTCGAGGCAGAATGTGCCCCCCTCCACGGGCACGGTAACCGATTCGCCGAGTACCTGATTTCGCTTCGAAATCGGGCCGGTTCGCGCAAGACGTCGAATCATCGCCAGATTGTTGCCCAGCGCACGTTGGCCCGCCCGGTCAAGAGACGTGAACGATACCGGGATCGTCGCGCCGCCGGGAACCCTGAGTTCCGCCCGAACCGACCTGATTTGCTCGACCAGGTTAATGACCCAGTTCATTTCTCGATCCGAAATGTCGTCAACGAGTTCTTCACTCAGGTAATCGGGCCAGTCTGAATGAACCAGAAGCCCGGAACGCCCGGAAACCTCGCCCCAAAGCTGTTCGGTGATGAACGGCATGATCGGATGCAAGAGTATGAGACACTGATCGATAACCCAGGCCATTGTTGCGCGGGTTTCGGTTACGACATCGTGATCACCTTCCGCGAAAAGCGGCTTCGAGAACTCGACATACCAGTCGCACACGCGACCCCAGACATGCGCATACAGGCAATTCGCCGCGTCGTTGAACCGGTACTCGGAAAGAGCCAGATCCACCGCCTCTCGAACTCTCGCGGTTTCGCCGACGATCCATTTGTTGACCGGCTGCCTTACGGATGACGGATCAAGGTTCTCCGTCGAGTGGCAGGAATTCAATTCGGCAAACCGCGCCGCATTCCACAACTTTGTACCGAAATTCCGGTAACCTTGAACGCGTCCTCTCGAAAGTCTCAGATCCCGTCCCATCGCCGCCATTGACGTCAAGGTGAACCTGACGGCATCAGCCCCGAATTCATCGATCAATTCGATCGGGTCCAGGACATTCCCGAGCGATTTCGACATCTTCTTGCCCTTTTCGTCCCGAACGAGGGCATGGACATAGACCGTGTGGAATGGCGCCTCATCCATCTGGTTCAATCCCATCATCATCATTCGGGCGACCCAAAAGAATATGATGTCGAACCCGGTGATCAGAACGTCCGTCTGATAGTACCGGGCGAGTTCAGGGGTTCTTTCCGGCCATCCCAGGGTCCCGAACGGCCACAAGGCGGAACTGAACCAGGTATCCAGAACGTCTTCGTCCCGGACGAGCGGCCGTCCACCCGCTGCCTTGGTTGCCTCCTCTTCAGTCGTCTCGCAATAGACTCTTCCGTCACTGTCGTACCAGACAGGAACCTGGTGCCCCCACCAAAGTTGCCGGGAGATGCACCAGGGTTCGATGTTTTCCAACCACCGGAAATATGATCGCGCGTGCTGATCGGGCAGGATTTTCGTCTTGCCGGAACGGACGGCCTCAACCGCGGGACCGGCAAGGGCCGCGGCGTCGACAAACCACTGGTCCGTCAGGAAGGGTTCGACCGGTACGCCCGACCGGTCTCCATGTGGAACAACATGAGTGTCATCGTCGACCCCGTCCAGCCAACCCTGTTTTTCGGCCAGCCCGACAATGCGCCCGCGTGCCTCAAACCTGTCAAGACCATGGAGAGCCAAGGTTTCCTCCGGCGGCGCGCACCCAGCGAGGAATTCCTCGTTGCCATCAAGGGCCATCGCGGCCCGCTCATCCATCACGTTGATCGTTCGAAGCCCTGCTCGCTCGCCAACATCGAAATCATTGAAGTCGTGGGCCGGGGTCATCTTGACAGCGCCGGTCCCCTTGCCCGGGTCCGCATAGGAGTCGGCAACGATCGGAACCCTGCGGCCGGTCAAAGGGAGATGGACAGAACGCCCGACCAGATCCTGGTAGCGTTTGTCGTCAGGATGCACCGCGACGCCCGTATCACCGAGCATCGTCTCAGGTCGGGTGGTGGCGACAACGAGGTAATCCCGGGATTCGAAATCGGTTGCATGGCCATCCTGGTCGAATGCGACCGGATGTCGGTAGGACACTCCATCTGCCAGTCGATAGCGGAAGCGCCACATCTTTCCCCTGACCTCGACCTGGTTGACCTCAAGGTCCGAAATCGCGGTTTCGAAATGAGGGTCCCAATTGACGAGTCTTTTTCCGCGGTAAATCAATCCATCCTTGTATAGCGAAACGAAGACTTTGATCACCGCATCGTGAAAAGACTGATCCATGGTAAACCGGTTTCGGTCCCAGTCGCAGGATGCCCCCAATCGCTTGAGTTGATTGATGATCGTCCCACCCGACTCCTCTTTCCACCTCCAGACTCTTTCGAGAAACGCCTTTCTGCCCATTTCCCGGCGTCCCGGATGCCCACTTTCGGCAAGCTGCCTCTCGACGACCATTTGCGTGGCAATGCCCGCGTGGTCCTGTCCCGGCTGCCAGAGCGTGTCGAACCCACGCATCCGGTGCCACCGAACCAGGATGTCCTGCAGGGTATTGTTGAATGCATGGCCCATATGCAGGTTGCCGGTTACATTCGGCGGCGGAATCATGATGCAGAAACTCTCTGCACCTTCCCGTGCATTGACTCCCGCCCGAAATGCCCGCTTCGCGTCCCAGCGCTCCGCAATCGCCTTCTCACACGCATGAAAGTCGAAGTTTTTCTGCATTGCCATTGGCGCGATCCCGCAAATCGTCCTTTGATTCAGCCGCTTCTTAAACAGCACGCCTAGCGAGTAAAGGCGAAACTTCCCCTTCCCAAGGACATCGTTCGAGCGGTGAACCTGGCGGCCGCGGCCGGAGCGGCCTAAACACGTAGCGTCGGCGCGTCGCCGCCGGGTGAGCACGGCGGCCGCGGGCTTCACCACTGGTACAAGTCACGAAGTACGGCGGTTTCCAGGAGCGTTCCCGCATCCGGAATCCTGCCCTTGACCGGCTTGAAGGGAGATTTGACCCGGGGTTGCCCAAAGGATTTCCGGCGCCAAGTCCTGCGGGCCGGAAATCAGTTCATCTCCACTTTTAGGGCTGTCACGAAACAGTCACCGCGACTTGTTGCGGGGGGGCATCCGTGATGGCCATTCCGTTCGATGAAAATGCGTCTCCCACGAATCGGGCTTCCTCCACAGGGTTGAAGCTCGGTCGCAAGAATCCGGTGAGAAGTGTTCGTGCTTGTCCGTGGCGTGGCGCCCGGAGAACCGGGGCCCGGCCCCGGCGGCATGCGGCGGGCTTTCGGAAAACAGGTGTCGCACGGACAATAACTGGTTGTGGGCTCCGGGAACTCTGCGACACCCGCGAGGCCTGTGCCCGGATCAGCATTCCGATCCCGTCGCGTGCGCCATCGCTCTTACTTGTGCTCCGGCCACATCTGCACGGGTAAGGCAATCGAATCAGCGTCGAACCGACGTCATACGAGAACGGGACAGAGGCTCTCCAAAAAACCGAGTAATCGGATCGATCGTTTCGTGACAATCCCTAACCTCGAGACGCGCGGCTCGCAGCCACCGCGGCATCAACAAGCGGCTGGTCTGCAGCCTCAAGAACCGAAGGGTCATGGGGCCGGCGCGCGAAGACCCCGTGGACCATCGGTTCAAAGAACGGCAACGGAAGGCTGTCGTACCCGGGGTCAAAACTCGCCTGGTCCCAACGTTCGCAAAATTCTGCGCAGTCGTCAAAGTAACGATGTCCCAGGTACCGGTTCCGCTTGTCGGAATTTCCGCCGATGTGGTGGCCGTAATAGATCATCTGGAAGTCGCCATGCTTTTCCACGACCCACCGACACTGCTCCCGAACGAATGGTTTCAGAATCGTTGCCGCATACTCGTCGTGATTACTCGGTGCGTAGATGTCGCCAATGTCGTGAAGAAGCGCAGACACGACCCAGTCGGTATCCGCACCATCCCGCCATGCCCGGGTAGCCGTTTGCACCGAATGTCCAAGTCTGGTTACCTGGTAACCGGACAAGCTTTCATCGAGTTCCTGCATTGCCCTAAGCAATCGTCCGGCAGTTCCCTGCATGAATTCGGCTTCGTGCCTGGAAAGGAACTCGTAATCTTCCAGATCGCCGTCCTTCATTCTCACGAATTTAACCTGATCCATCGCCTCTCCCATCACTTTGGATCGAAATCCGGCATCGAAGAACCGAACCGTCCTGCGGGCCCGACCAATCGGCAAAGTGTCCGTTCGGAGAACAAGGGAATGACAGTCCGACCCGGCTTCCCGTACATGCGGCGCCTCAAGAAAGTCGGGGGCAAGTTCTGCGCCGCGGGGACGTCAGCAAAGCGCCGTGGCTGCCATTCCCGGTACCGGGCACTTGTTTGCGCGGTATGCGTCGAAGAAGTGGTCGGCGGACCAGGCAGCGGGGCTTAGACACGGCAGTTCAGTCCGCACCAATGACCAAATCGGTTACTCGGCAGGCAAATCGCAGTTGATCATCCAATCGATTCCGAACCGGTCGGTGAGGCTCCCGAAGTAAGAGCCCCAGAAAACCTTTTCCATCTTCATTGTCACCATTCCGCCATCAGAGAGTTTGGAGAAAAGTTCATCGCTCTGCTCTCGGCTTTCGGCCGCAATCGAGATCCCGAAGTTGCTCCCCTGCGTAAACGGTTCCTCGTGCGCGAACCACCTGTCACTGCCCATCAGGACGGACGATCCAACCTGCAACGACACGTGCATGATCTCGCCTTTCTTGTCTTCCGGCACCTGCATTTCGGACGGACCGTCGGCGTAGGTCATGAGGGCCATGAACTCACCCCCAAACACCGAACGATAAAACTCGAACGCTTCTTTGCAGTTGCCGTCGAAAAAAAGATACGTGCTGAGTGTCATCGGGAACTCCGTTTTCTTTCCAAAGGTGCCTGCGCACGCAAGTACGTCGCCCAAGTCGGGGATTCAAGCCGATTCACGGCCGTCGAACTATCAACGGTGGTCATTGCCGTAGCACAGCATGACGATCCTGCTTGCCTGGAACTCGACCCGGATCAGCGAAGCACGGTCAAGCCCGAATCGTCCGGCTGGTGCCGGCCCGGGCCACGACTCCTGGCCGCCCGCCCCGCGGGGCGCTGCGCCCGGTTCGATTCGCTTCAGCGCGGCGATCGATACCGGACGCCGACCTCTCCCTGCCGCGAAGAAAGGCAGTGAACGGTTGAATTCGATTCGGCATATACACCGTGGACCTTCAGGGGATGGCCAGAGGGCGGAAACCGCCGAAATTCGACCTCGGCCATACCGATACACGGGCCTGTGCGCATTGGCAGCGTGTCATCTTGAGCCGATCTGCCGCTCCCGAGATCGAAATCGGGAATCATGACGCCACTTCAGGCGAATTTTGGAGACGACGAAAATTGCCCTTGCCCCAAATCTGTGGCAATGATCACCGTCTACGCACCGAGTCACCCGGAATGGTCGATCATGGATGAGAGCGCCGCTTCGCGAACCGCAATGGTCGATAATCAGGTTCGACCGTCGGACGTTACGAAGTTTCCCTTGATCAAGGCTCTGCTGGCCGTGCCCAAAGAGGTTTTCGTGCCGGCACCGATGAAGCCGGTTGCCTACGCGGACATTCAGATTCCCATCAATCCAGATCGGAACAGGGTCATCCTTGACGCCCGGAACTTCGCGAAAATGCTTGACGCGACCGACATTCAACCCGACGAGCTGGTCCTCGACTTGGGGTGTGGATTGGGATACTCGTCGGCCGTGGTTTCCAGACTGGCCCAAGCCGTAGTCGCGGTCGAAGAGATCAAGGAACTCGCCGAGGAAGCGGAAACCCTGCTCACCAAGCAAAATGTCGACAACGCCATTGTCATCACGGCACCACTTGCCGAAGGAAGCGCACGCCACAGCCCTTACGATGTCATCATTATCGAGGGCGGAGTCGAGTATGTTCCCAACGCGATCATCGACCAGTTGAAGGACGGCGGTCGAATATTCGGACTGTTCGGAAGTGAACGAGTCTGCCGCGGCCGTCTCGGAAAGAAGGTTGGAGATCGAATCCATTGGAGGAACGAGTTTGACGCAAGCGTACCTGTCCTGCCCGGTTTCAGGCGCGAGCGGTCATTCGAATCACGATGGAAGAACGATGATGCGCTTGCCCGGATTGTCTGACATCGAGTTCCGTCCGGCTGTAACCTGGGGATTGAACCGTTGAGGCACAGTGTACTGGGGGCAGTTTTATGCCTCACTTTTCCGATTCAGAGTGTTGCCACGACACTGGACGAGGCACTTGCTCAGGCCTACCTGACGAATCCGCAACTCCAGATCGGAATCTCCTCGGTTCATACAGCGAACACGGCCACGGCTGAGGTCCTCGCGCAGGCATGGCCACAAGTCACCGCATCCGTCGGATGGAGCGCGAGAAACGACCTGTCGGCCGGCGACAAAACGCTCAAGGAAACCGCATTGTCCGTGGGATTGAACCAGTTCATTTACGACGGAGGTCGGTACACGCACCACTTGAAAGCGCTGAGAAGCGAAACCAGGTCGCAGCAACATCGACTGGTCGACACCGAGCAGGCGGTTCTTCTGAACACGGTAATGGCGTTCATGAATGTACTTCGCGACGAGGAGGTCGTGTCCCTGGCGGAAAGTAACGTTGACATTCTGACCGAACAGCTTGGTGCCACCCGAAGCAGGTTTGAGTTCGGAGCCGTCCCGAGAACCGATGTCAACCTGACGCAAGCCAGGCTCGCCGCCGCCACGGCCGAATTGGAGCTACATCGTGGGTCGCTGCTGAGTTCGCACGAGATCTACAGGGCCGTGGTCGGATCCGATCCCCTGGATCTGATCGCGCCTCAGAGCGTTCCCGCTTTGCCACCGACAGCCGTGGAGGCAGAGGACATTGCCCTCAGAAACCACCCCAGAATTGCCGTGGCAATGCAGAAAATTACTGCGGCCGAGGCCGGTGTTCGCCGTGACAACCTCAGCCGTTTCCCCATCGTATCGGCGAACGTTTCCCAATCCTTGCGTGAAAGACAGAGCGACAGTCTTTCCGCGGGTATCACGGCAACGTTCACGCTGTTTGATGGCGGCAAGATCAGGAGCCAGAAAAGAAGATCCATGACCGCCCTTTCTCAGCGGCGGTCCGAACTTCTGATGGCAACGGCCCTGACCCGCCAGTCGATCCGGATCGCCTATTCCAACTGGGAAGTCGCGAACGCCTCCGTGGAGGCGATTGAACAACAGGTCTTGGCAGCGCAACAGGCTCTTGACGGCGTGCAGGTAGAATACAGCCTGGGCTCCAGGTCTACGCTGGACGTGCTGAATGCCGAGCAGGAACTTCGGACCGCACAGGTCAACCATGTGAGAGCTTCCCGCGACGTTTTCGTAGCCGCCTTCACCGTTCTCGCAGAAATGGGTCAATTGACGGCGCAGAACCTGAACCTGGACGTGGAGCCACATCGGGTTGACGTACGTTAGGCGAAAGCTGCCCCGACTTCGGTTCACCTGGTCCGTTCCGAACGCGGCAAATTCCGCCCGGGACCTGTCGGTGCCGAGCGTTTCTACCGGTCACGAATAACCTCCGATTTCCAGGAGCCGATCGACGTCAATATGCTTGCGTACATGGGACGCAAGCGCGTCAAGAACGGATTCGATTTCCACGTCAAAGGCAAAGGCGCGGGCTGACGCGCCCAATGAAGACAGGAACGCGCGGCGGAATTCATCCGAGGAAAAAATCCCGTGGACGTAGCAACCCATGACCTTGCCGTCGGCCGACACGCTCCCCTCGGCACTTCCATCAATCTCCAGCCAGGGTCGGAACGTGTCAGGCCCCGTCGTCCGGCCAATGTGGATTTCGTATCCCTTGACTTGTGATCCGGTCGGTAGATGCCGGCCTTCGACACGCCTGGTGGTTTTTTCCGTCCGCATTTCGGTTACCACATCGAGAAGGCCAAGGCCTTCGACAGTTCCCGGTTTTCCTTCGATGCCGTCCCGGTCGGAGATTGCCTTCCCGAGCATCTGGTACCCTCCGCAGATACCGAGTACGCTCCCGCCACGTCGATGATGTGCCCGGATGTCGACGTCCCAACCTTGCGCGCGGAGGAATTCGAAATCCGACATCGTTGACTTGGTTCCCGCAAGCATCACCAGCCGGGCATCCGCAGGAATCGGTGTCCCGGGCCGGATCATGTCGAGACATACTCCCGGCTCCATTCTCAACGGGTCGAGATCATCGAGATTCGCCATGCGGGAGAGCACGGGCACCGCGATCTTGCACGGCCCGCCACCTTCCGGGACAACGAACGATGCCGAGTCTTCTGCCGGGAGCACGTCAGCCTGTTCAAACCAGGGCAGGACACCGAGGGATTGCCATCCCGTCATGTTCACGATCTCGGCCAATCCCGAATCGAAAAGACCGACATCTCCCCTGAACTTGTTGACGATGAATCCCTTGATCATGCGCTGATCGAACTGGGGCAATATGACCTTCGTGCCGACGATCTGCGCGATGACGCCGCCCCTGTCGATGTCCCCAACGAGAATCACGGGAACGCCCGCCGCCTCGGCAAACCCCATGTTCGCGATGTCGCCGGCGCGAAGATTGATCTCTGCCGGACTCCCCGCCCCTTCGACCACGATGACATCAACTCCGTTCGATAATCCCTTGAAACTTTTCAACACTTCGGGAAGAAGGAGGGACTTCAATTTGGCGTACTCGAACGCCTTGACTGTGGTCATCCGTTTCCCGTTCAGAATAACCTGTGCCCCAGACTCGGATTCCGGTTTCAGCAACACCGGGTTCATTTCGGTACGGGCCTCGGTGCGGCAGGCCCGCGCCTGCAATGCCTGCGCACGCCCGATTTCACCTCCGTCAACCGCGACGGCCGCATTGTTGGACATATTCTGCGGTTTGAACGGGCGGACGTTCAATCCGAGATCGGTCAAACATCGGCCCAGGCCGGCGACGATCAGGGACTTCCCGACATTCGAACCGGTTCCCTGAATCATTATGGACGCTACCATGGGTGATCCTTTATTGCCTCGCTTGTCACGACAACGAAATCCGCATCAACACGGCATGAATTCACCTACGCACATTCTCCTCGGGGCAGCCGTATTTGCCAGGCCAAACCAAAAGAAAACCAACATGGCGACGGTACTCGGGGCGTTTCTTCCCGACCTTTCGCTGTACGCCATGGCGGGATACAGCCTGTTCGTCGCCGGAAACAGCCCCGGATACGTATTTGGCACGCAGTATTTTTCCGCCGAATGGCAAGACGTGTTCAAGCTCGACAACTCGGTATTTGTCTGGGGGGTTTTCCTGGTGGCAGGCTTGGCGCTCGCCCGACCCTGGCTTGTCGCATTCTCGGGTAGCGGCCTGGTTCACATCGCGACCGATTTCCCGTTGCACAATGACGACGCCCGGCAACATTTCTGGCCTCTCAGCGACTGGGTGTTTGAAAGCCCGATCAGTTACTGGGACGCTACCCGGTTTGGCAACACGGTTGCCCTGCTCGAAACCGGGTTATGCATTCTGCTCATGACTTTTCTTTTGATCCGGTTCAAGTCCGTGGTTTCTCGGTCGATGATCGTCGTCTGCGGCCTTCCACAGTTGTCGTTTCTTGTGGCAATGGCGTTCAGCCAGTGACGGCAGGGCTGAAACCTGCCTGATTCGATGTTTGAATGCCCGCGGTGCGCGGTGCTCCGCAAGTTGCCATCCGGGAACATATCGCATAAATTTATTGAACATCGGAAGGGAGCTTCACATGTCTGACGAAACCCATCGCCTCGCCCCGGGCCGGTGGTCCATGAAAATGAAAATGCTTTCGACGGCTGACTGGATCATCCTGACTTTGTTGGGCGCCGGTTCCGCCATGGGCGGTGTAGCAATTTACATGGTGGTTTTCTGAAAACCGTCCTTTTACTGCTTGACGACCGTCCCGACCACAAGCCCGACCAAGCCACCCAGAAACAGGTACCCGTAAAGCGCCTGCAGCGCCGACACCAGCCGGTATCCTTCCCTCGGCACGAAATCCCCGTGTCCGAGCGTCGTGAATGTCACGATACTGAAGTACAGGCCGTCCACCAGATCCGGCTGAACCACCTTCCCCACCTCTGCGGGGACGAGGCCGATCTTGCTGTAGATGAGCCCATGACAGACGATGCTCACGATGACTGCGAGGACCACCAAGCCAACCAGCCAACCAGCCAACCGCTGTGGACACCCTCTGGCCGCAGCAGCAGCACCATCCCGTACACGACCAACACCACGAACACTGTACCCTGCGAAAACACCACAATCAGGAAATCCGTCGTCAAATTCGCGAAAATCGCTACGCTGAACGCCTGACACACGGCGAAAACAAAATACACCCCCGCCAACCGGACGGTCCACTGCGATATCTTCACAAGCGTGTCTCCTGTCCTTCAAGCAGAGTCCGATGTACTTGAACGCGCTTCAATGTGCGCGGCCGGGTATTTCCATGGTGGTTTTCAGGTGTTGTTCACACCTGAGCCTTGAAGCGTCGCCGACGCTTCCCCGGAAATCAAGACATCCGATCCGAGGCAAGGGGGCAGGCCCGGACCCACCACGGTCCCAGTCATCTCGATACAGTATGTCATGTTGATCCTGTGCGTGTCGGAAGCCGTACAACGGCCCCAACCCAATTTAGGTACCAAAAGTCCCACAACGGGCCCAACCGGAGCTCTCAGAGGCTGTTGACGGGTTAATGCCCAGGCAAATGCCGCTGATTGCGGCTGAGAGCATCGAAATTTTCCTGAAACTTCACCTATACCCACGATTTGCGTGAGTTCGGACGGCATTGCGCTCATGTCAGTTGTGCGGCGGCCGGAGTTCCCGGATTCTCTCTGGCGGGAAGTTGCGATAGAACGCGGTTCGTCCGACCTCGAGCTGCTTGAAGACATCATTGATGAACGGATAGTTCTTCGTGTCCCGAAGCATTGCCTGGGCGAGGCGGACTTTCTCGTCGTCCATTGAGCGCGGCCTGCCGCCCTTCCGCACGCCATTTCTTGCGGCCGCGAGGCCCGCCTTGGTGATTTCGACAATCAGTTCGCGCTGGAACAGGTCGAAAGCCGCGGTCATGTGGAAGAACAGGCGCCCTTCCGGTGTACTGGTATACTGGAATCGATATTCTGGGTGAGCACCTTGAATTCGAGGTTCCTGGCCTGCATGTCCTGCACGGTCTGGATCACCTGCTTGAGCGAGCGTGCCAGGCGCGTGAGATTCCAGACGACGAGCGTGTCTCCGGCCCGAAGACACTCGAATGCGGCCTTGAGTTGCGGCCGGTTCTGCCGCGCTCCTGACGCTTTCTCGACATAGATCTTCCCGCACCCGGCTTCCCGCAGTGCATCGATCTGCAGGGACGGGTTCTGATCGAGGGTCGAAACCCGGGCGTAACCGACAAGCATGTGCTGGCCTCCAGAAATGTTCCGAAAAGGTAATGACCCCGTTGTAATCGGAACAGTTGTATAGGAACATGGAAGAGGAACGGAAAATCGGGGCATTTCACGCTTTCATCGACCCGGCTCCGATCTGTTCCTGAAACGATCGTTTTCCGAACTTCTTCTGTAACCTTCGACGAGACGCAAAAATGCCCCGTATGCGCATTCTGAGTGCGGCCGAACAGACGCGCTTTGAACATCCTCCGGTTTTCGACAGCGCGGAGCGCAAGAAATATCTCGATTTTCCCGGGTTCGTCATTGATGCGGCCAAAGGCTTGCGCGGTCCGGTGAACCGGATCGGGTTCCTTCTGGCTTACGGCTATTTCCGGGCGACGCGACGGTTCTTTGCCTCCGAAGCCTTTCATGCACGCGACATCGCGTATGTCTCCAGGGCTCTTGATCTGCCGCTCGAAACATTCATGCCGGGCGGCTATGCCAAGATGAGCCGGCTTCGCAGTCAGGCACGCACATTGGACCTGCAAGGCGTCCAGCCTTTCGACACTCGGGCCGAGAACCAGTTGTCCACAGAGATCGCGAAGATGGCGCGCGTCCATCTCAAGCCCCGGATCATTTTCGGGCACTGCATCGACATTCTGACCGCAAACCGGATTCAACTTCCAGGTGCACGGAGGTTGACCGTCCTGATCCGTGCCCAGCTGAGTGCGCGAAAGGAAGAGCTCATACGCCTGGTCGACACGAACCTGCCGTCGGACTTGCGCGCGACGCTCGCCGCGCGACTCGTTTTGCCACCTCAATCCCCGAAAAATCGCGCCATACCGGAATCACGCCCGAATGCCCGGTCACGCTTGAAACTCGTGTACCGGACCTGTAGCTTTGATCCGCGGTCAGCGAGGCGACGTGGCGGAGTGGTTACGCAGCGGATTGCAAATCCGAAGACACCGGTTCGATCCCGGTCGTCGCCTCCACATGACGTGCACACGAATTCGTTGTCAATCCGCTCGTCCTGACACGTCTGCTTCCTCGAATGTCGCCATTCCCGAATGGCACCGAAGCGCCGCACGAACTATCGGAATCGCGAGCGCTCCGCCGCTGCCCTCCCCGAGACGTAACCCAAGCGTGAGCAACGGGACTTTGCCAAGAAACTCGAGCAGTCGGCCGTGGGCGGCTTCGGCTGACAGATGGCCGGCGATGCAATGGTCAAGCGCGCCAGGCCGGGCTTTCTCGAGAACCGCCGCGGCGGCCGTGCAAATAAATCCGTCGAGAATGACGGGTATGGATTCAATACGTGCCCGGGCGATCGCTCCGGCCATCGCTGTCATTTCCTTTCCGCCGAGGCGCCGCAAGGCCTCGAACGGGTTATCCAGGAATTCGCCGTGAATTCTCAACCCTTCGTCAACCACGGCCCGCTTGGTCCGGATACCTGTCTCATCGATGCCCGTTCCGCGCCCGACCCAGGTTTCGGGGTCTCGATCGAACAACGCGGCCGCGACCGCGGCAGCGGCCGTGGTGTTTCCGATGCCCATTTCGCCGACAATCAGGGTGTCGCACCCGGCTTTTACCGAGTTCCAGCCCACGGAAATTGCGTCGATGAATTCCGTTCTCGTCATCGCGGGTTGCGACATGAAGTCGGCCGTCGGAACATCGAGATCAATCGGAAAGACGGACAGTTCGGCACCAACTTCGTCGCACAACTGGTTGATCGCGGCTCCACCGGCACGAAAATTGTCCACCATCTGGGCAGTGACATCCATCGGATAGGCCGAAACACCATGGATGGTTACCCCGTGGTTACCGGCAAAAATGATGATACACGGCGCTTTGATTCTCGGAGTCGAAGTCCCGTGCCATCCTGCGTACCACATGGAAATGTCTTCAAGGCGGCCAAGGGCGCCAGCAGGTTTCGTCAACATCGAGTTGCGCCGCGCGGAATCTCCGATTGCCTTGGTGTCCGGTTCCGGGAGCACCTCCAGTATTTCACGAAACTCGCCGATGGAATTGAACGGGAACGTGTTCATTTTCCGACCCCCGGATCTTGTTTCAGTAACGCCAGAAGGCGTGCTCGCGGCACGAACGAATTCCGGAATTCAGGAGTTCCGTGATGCAGGAGTGGCGCGACAGGCTTCCCCAAATCCACGCCCGTGATCTGCTCGTCGCTGCCAGCCTCCTTACCCGTTTACCCATGCCCGCAGATTTCGACAACAGCTCGGAGCGTATTGCCGGGAGCAGTTGGGCCTGGCCCGTCGTCGGAGCATTTGTCGGAGTTGTCGCCGGCATCGCCGGCGCGTCGCTGGGCTGGCTTGGAGTGGATCGAGGGATTTCCGCCTTAGCCGCTCTCGGCGCACTTGTTCTCCTGACCGGCGCAATGCACGAAGACGGTCTCGCCGACTCCCTGGACGGCCTTGCGGGAGGCTCCACGGACGAGAAACGACTGGCAATCATGAAAGACAGCCGCATAGGTGTCTTTGGCGCCACAGGACTTGCTCTGGTTCTCCTTGGCCGTTGGTCGGCGATGTCCGAAATCGACGGGTTTCGGCTGATCGCGGTTTTGCTGGTGTCGTCCTGTGCAAGCCGGTTGCCGGTCGTGTTGGCCATGGCTGCGCTCCCGCCGGCACAAGACTCCGGGCTTTCGGCGTCGATCGGGCGGCCAACTGGCCAGCATGCGCTTTTGGCCGTGGCCGTGACGTCACTGGTATGTCTGGCCGCTCTCGGAACAGTCGGGCTGGCCGCGGTTCCGATTGCCATCGTCGGCGCGTTGCCGATCTGTTACCTGGCACGGCAACTCATCGGAGGTCAAACCGGCGATGTTCTGGGTGCCTCCCAACAATTCGCGGAACTCGCAGTCCTGACGATGGTGGTCTCCGTCACTCAGTGATTTTCCGGTACCACGCCGGGGTCAACCGGGATTCAGGAAGCCTGCCTGCCCGAACGACCGGCAGGACGAGCCGTCACGTGGCTCGGGACGCGAGAATCGTGCCGATCTTTTCAAGAGCCGCGGGTTCCTCGACGCCTTCGATGACGGCAACTTCCCGGGCCAGTCTTTCAAGCGCCGCCTCGTAAAGCAGTCGTTCCGAATACGATTGCTCTCTTTGTTCGTCGTTTCGGTGCAAATCCCGAACGACTTCCGAGATGGCAACCAGATCGCCTGAATTGATCTTCTGGTCATATTCCTGGGCCTTTCGAGACCACATTGCCTTCTTGACCTTCGGTTTCCCGGTCAGAATCTTCAGGGCATCCGTGATTTGTTCCGGTGTCGAAAGGCTGCGCAAACCGTTGCCAAGCGCCTTGGCAACCGGAACCTTGACCGTCATCTTGTCCTTTCGAAAATAAATCTCATAGACATCCGTCTGCTTTCCGAGAACCTCGACATTCGTCACACACCGGATCTTGCCGACCCCATGAGCCGGGTAGACGACAAACTGGTTCTGTTTGAACGGTAGTCTTTTTTTTGTCTTTGCCATTTGGTTCCTTTCCGGGATCATCTCGATTCAGCCAGAAAACGAGTCGAGACAACGATTGCCTGTTGGCCTGAACATGCGTCGCACCCGAAATTGCCGGAGTCGAAAACCTGCCACGATCGCCTGTCTGATTCGACTGACGTGCCGAATCCGCTTCCGGTCTACGCGCCCGACAGCGAACTCGTTCCGAGTTCCACGCCTGGCCTGTGCAGACGGGACACGCGCAAAGCCAATCCGCTTTGCGGCAACATCCGGGAATCGGCGCTCATCCTCCTTCCCCAGGATTGGGAGAAAAGTACTTTTCCAGCTTTCCTTCTTCCCCGTCGCGGTCTTCTGCCTCCGGCAATTTTTCTCTCTTCGAAATAATGACGGGCCAGAGTTCAGAATACTCCCGATTGAATTCAACCCAACGTTCCATTCCTGGCTCCGTATCGGGCAATATCGCGTCGACCGGGCACTCCGGTTCACATACGCCGCAATCGATGCACTCGTCCGGGTGGATGACGAGCATGTTTTCGCCCTCGTAAAAACAGTCCACGGGACAGACTTCGACGCAGTCCGTATGCTTGCAGGCTATACAGTTGTCAGTAACGACATATGTCATGGTCGTTCGTCAGTTCAGAACTTCAGGGAATGCGCCAGGCCGGTGTTGTGCGTGCACTCTACATATGGAGCGGACATAGGTCTTTCAAGGCAATTCGTCCGTCGAAGCGGAACGGTCGGGATTTGTCAAACCCGTTCAGGCAAGACCTCGCGATACAATCGCCGTGATTCTGCTGGCGGTCCTCGACGATGTCCCGACGCCAGCACTTCAAGCACGCGAACCTTCCGCCCGACCATCACGGTCAGGACAGCACCCGGTTCAACTCGGTACGCGGGTTTCCGAACCATTTCGCCACCCACTCGAACCCGTCCCGCGCTGACATTTGCTGCGGATTGACTACGGGTCCGGTAGACCCGGGCATACCATAACCAACGGTCAATTCGAATCGAATCCTTCAATTCGACCGTCGCCCCGGTTTCCCCGCCATGTCGTCCTTCAACGCTGCGAGCACCGAAAACGGGTTGGACGGATCGCGCTGCAGCTTTTCTTTCTTCCTTCCCGGGGTTGGCTTCGGCTTGTCCCGTCGCCCGGAAACCTTTGGCGGCTCACCCTTCTTTCGCGCCGACCGTTCTTTCCGTTCTTTCCGTTCTTTCCCGGGCCGTTTTGGCGGGAGCCTTCTGAACACGTAGAAAGTCTCGATCGTTTCCGATGGAGTCGCAACCTCTGGTTCGGGGGGCGTGCCTGATGCCGGTTCCGGGTCCGATCGCGACGCGTCTGCCTGGCCACCCCCGGCGGCCACGGGGACGGGTTCGTCAGAACCGTTGAAACCCTCTTGCGTGGCAGCCACCGGTTCCAACGTGCTTCCGGACTCCGTGTCAATCGCCGGGCCGGCGTCGGCCTGATCAACCGCCCGGGCGCGATTATTGCCCTCAACCTGTGCGGGCTCATCTGCCGCATCCGTGCTTGCCGAAGACTGCGAATGTGCATCGTCGGACAGCGGGCGCTTCTTGACACGTTCTCCCTGCTCGACCGAAAACCCGATCGACCCCATGAAATCGGCGAAACCGGCGTGTGACATTCCCGTCAATGACAACATGTCCGTCGATGCCTCAAACCCGTTTCGGGAATCTTCGACCCTGACAAGATCCATGACCCGTTCCCACATGTCCGCACGGAGCGCCCATTTTCCTTCGACCCTGAACCCGGCCCAAGAATAGAACGCCCGTGGAACCGTATCGCTGGTCTCGAAGACCACCCGCCCAGGTGTCGGCGGTTCCGGAACCGGATCAATCCGGTTCTGAAGCGCCCAGACAAGAACTCTCAGGCGCGTCGGGGCAGGTTTCAGAAGGGAATGCACAAATATGGTGCGCTGACCAAACCGGACCCCGTGTTTCCTGATCAGCTTGCGCTGGTCCTGGCCGAGATCACGGACTTCCTCGGCAACAAGAGATCTCGGTAGAACGCCCAGAGACCCGACAAGCCTGTGGGCAACACCGCGTGCAATTCCCCCGATCGCCTCGTCGTCCCGCATCGCAACCAGAGGAGCAAAAACCGAGGCGAAGTGCGAAAGAACGAAATGCTGAAGCCTCCGCCTGACCATCTCCGAAACCTGCGGTCCCGCAGCGTCATCGACATACGCCCGCGCCACCGGTGACAGTACGTCGGTGCCAAGTTCAAGCTTTCCGACGATCCAGCCATTCCAGACCAGTTCGCCTTGCCCCTTGATCTCGATGTCCTGATTGCTCGCAGAGTAGAGGCGATTTGCACGGCGAGCCAGCTCGGGCGCCAACGCCTGGTTCGCAGCGGCATTGAGTGTCTGCGCAAACTCGGTCGGCACGTCAGGGTCAGGCTCAAAGCGGAACCCGTCAATCCGCCCGACGTGCTGCCCTTCGACTGAAACTTCGCCCTCGGAATCAATTTCCGCCATCAACTTCTCTTTCCGCTCAAGGCGCCGCATCAGGACCGACGCCCGCCGGTCAACAAACCGGTTTGTCAGCGCAAGATGCAGTACGTCAGAAATCCGGTCTTCAACTTCCCGTGTCCGGTCGCGCCAGTACTCCTCGTTGGCGACCCAGCCCTTGCGCTGAACTACGTATGTCCATGTCCGGATGAACGCAAGTCTCCTGGACAACGAGTCAATGTCACCGTCACGACGATCGAGACTGGAAACCTGTTCGGTCAGCCAGTCCTCGGGAATTTCGCCCTTTTCCCGGAGATGCAGATAGACCTCCAGAACGAGATTGACATGGTCATGGAGCGAGACCTGTCTGAAGTCCGGAATCTGGCACGCTTCCCACAACAGCCGGACATCCTTGCCAGACACCGCAGGAACCGACTCCCCTGTCATCGCGCTGATCGACTTGAGCGTCCTGACATCGTCGGCTTCCCTGGTTCTGCAGAGCACCGGGTGAGAGGGAATTGCTTCAAGGGATTCGATCAGGCTTCCAGGAGAGGTGAAATCCAGATCGCCGTTTCGCCATTGGAGGCGCTTGACGGGCTGAAAACGATTGTTCTCGATCGCCGCGACAACATCGGCCTCGATCGGTGGCGCCTCTCCGGTTTCGCCGAAACTGCCGTCGTTGCGGTACCGACCCGCTCGTCCGGCAATCTGGGCGAGTTCGTTGGGTTGCAGACGTCGTACCCGCCTTCCGTCAAATTTTGCGAGCCCTGCGAAGGCGATATGATCGACGTCCAGGTTCAACCCCATTCCGATCGCGTCTGTCGCGACCAGGAAATCCACCTCTCCATCCTGGTACATCCTGACCTGTGCGTTGCGCGTTCTCGGGCTCAGCGCCCCCATCACGACCGCGGCTCCCCCGCGCTTTTGCCTGACCCATTCGGCAATGGAGTACACATCATTGACGGAAAACCCGACAATTGCGGATCGGTGCCTCATCCTGGAAACTTTTTTCCGCCCGCTGTAACTCAGCCTGGACAAGCGTTCACGGTACTGAATGCGAACGTCGGGAACCAGCTGAACGATCGCGTCGTGCATTGTTCCCGAGCCGAGAAACATGGTTTCCCTCAAGCCGCGCGCGTGGATCAACCGGTCGGTGAAAACATGTCCTCGTTCCGGGTCGGAACAGAGCTGAATCTCGTCGACCGCGACAAAGTCCGCGCCGATGCCCGTCGGCATCGCCTCTGTTGTCGCGACCCAGTATTGGGCCCTTGGGGGAACGATCCGTTCCTCGCCTGTGACCAGGGCGACGACCGAAGGGCCGCGAAGTTCGACGGCTTTGTCGTACACCTCTCGAGCCAGCAGCCGAAGGGGAAGCCCGATGACACCGGTTCGGTACGCGAGCATCCTCTCCAGCGCGAATCGGGTCTTTCCAGTATTCGTAGGCCCGAGAACCGCGACCGTGCGCGAATTGAAACCCGTCATGACCTTGAGCCCGAGGGATTACCCTCAGATATCGGTTCCCAGTACCTTGGTCCTGAGCCGCTGAATCGCATCGTGCGCATCCTGTCGATGGGGATGAACGGTCACGAGGTGTTCGTAGACACCAAGCGCTTCCTCGTGACGATCAAATCGCTCGAGGATCATGCCCAGACCGGACATAGCGCCGAAATGCCGAGGTTCAAGGCTCAATGTCGTCTCAATGTCCGCCAGAGAGAGCGTGTACCTCTGCATGAGAAAGTAAACCGTCGCACGTTTGTTCCACCCTTCCGCAAAGTCTGGCGCGTTTTCCACCAGGACCGTGAAACGCTCAACGGCAGTACGGAAATCTCCGCGAACCATGGCCCTCGTCCCAAGTTCGAGCAGCAGGTCCATGGATTTTGACCCCGACATCGACCACAGGTGCCAGACTTCCTTCTCGACTTCTTCCCACTCTTCGAGTTCCGGGTCTGCGAGGCGTTCGAAGAGGAGGTCCAGTCGGGTTTCGTGATCAGACTCGGCGAACACCGATTGTCCGGCGAATGTCGCGAGCGCCAGCACTACAAGAACGAAACGAGCCCGACTCGAACAAGAGACCGACTTTACGAATTCGCAAAAAGTGGCTACCATCGGCATCACGATACCAGTTCGATACTGCTCTTGCGACCAGTTTCTGTTTTCCACTTGTAATTCAGGATCATTCCATGAGCAGTTTGATTGCCAAAGCCGCTGATTACTTCAACGTGAAACTGTCAGGGAGACCCTTCGACGGTCACGTTCGAATTTCCATCGAGAACGAAGGCCAGATCATCGTTGACGAAGACGGTGCACGGATGGTCCTCCCGGATGATGACACCTTCGGTGACGACATCGTCGATTGCCTGGTATCTACCGACCAGGACACCTTTTCCGCGGTGCTCGATGGTCATCTCGACCCGATGACCGCGTACATGACCGGACGGCTGCGGGTCCGCGGCAACATGGGAACGGTCGCCAAGCTCGGGAACGTATTGCGGTAAATCCGGCAGCGGAGGTGACCAACGCTCACGGATTGGTCGCGGATCGCAAAATCCCGACCACCTCTTCATGAAGCCGCGCGTCACCGGCGGCCACGACCCGGCCGCCATTCATCGCCGGCTCGCCATTCCAGTCGGTAATCGTGCCGCCAGCGGATTCAATGACTCCGATCGGTGCCTGAATGTCGTACGTGTTGAGCCCTGCCTCGACGACCAGATCGATGTACCCTCCGGCGAGTAGAGCGTATGCATAGCAATCCATTCCGTACCGGGTCATCCGCACGTGGCGGCTGACCGCAGAAAACGCGTTTCGTTCTGCCGATGTCCCGATCTCGGGAAAGGTCGTGAACAGGACAGCATCCTCCACACGTGCGCATTGGCGCGTTTTCTGCCTGACGGTTGCGCCTGCACGGGACAACCAGGACGCATTCCCGGCACCGAAGAACCGCTCGCCGGTGAACGGCTGGTCAATCATGCCGAGGACCACGGAGTGACCGTCGTTGACAGCAATCAGAATTCCCCACACGGGAGTGCCTGAAACGTAACTCCGGGTACCGTCGATGGGGTCAATCACCCATGTGTAGCGTGAACTGCCGCGCTTGGACGCGTACTCCTCGCCAAGAACACCGTCATCCGGCCTGAGTTCACCCAGCATGGACCTGATGCAGGATTCGATTTCGCGATCAGCCCGGGTCACCGGGTCGAAACCATGATCGAGCTTGTTGGTCATTCCGCAATCCGCCGAACGGAAATATTTCAACGCGATCCTGCCCGCGGCATCCGCAAGCTGGTGGGCGATGACCGTCAGGTCCGAGAGTTCACTTGAATCGCTCATTTACGCCGTTTCGGTCTTGTCGCGGAATGTGCGGCTCGGAAATATCCGTCCGGTGCGTATGACTTCAAGAACCAACTGCTCGTATTGAGTCGGCGTCGGGTGCGCAATCCCCTATCACCCGTTCCAACCTGATACTGGACTTTCGGATTCCATGTACGTCGCGTGCTGCGGGCAGGTGTCCGCGTCCTTTGCCCGCAAACACTATGCGCTTGCAGGCGGGCTGGCGATCGGCATGATTCGCACGATGACTTCGTCAACAAGGACAGTCGAGCATGCATGCGATGGTTGTGAGCGAACACGGCAAGCCCCTGACTCCGAAGGAGCTTCCGACTCCAATCGTTGGCCGGGGCGACGTACTGGTCCGTGTTCATTCCTGCGGCACCAATTTCGCCGACCTCCTGCTGCAAAGCGGACGATACCAGGAGCGTCCGGAACTGCCGTTCTCACCCGGAATGGAAATCTGCGGAACCGTTGAATCTGCCGGAGAGAACACCTCGGATGACCTGGTCGGCGCGAGAATCGCGGCTTATTGCGGCTTTGGCGGCATGGCCGAATACATTTCAATTCCGTCGGATACCTGTATTCCTGTCCCGGATCGAATGCCCAACCACATCGCCGCCGCATTTCCGATCGTCTACGGGACAAGTCACATTGCGCTCAGTTACGAAGCCCGGCTGAAATCCGGTGAACGACTTCTCGTTCTCGGGGCCGCTGGAGGTATCGGGATTTCTTCGGTTGAACTTGGCAAGGTCATGGGCGCCGAAGTCATCGCTTCGGCCCGAGGGCACGAGCGACTTGAACACGTCAGAAAGGCAGGGGCAGATCATGTTCTGGAGTCCGAATCGACCGATCTCAGGGATGCCGTCAAGGCGCTTGGCGGAGCGGACGTGGTGATTGATCCGATCGGAGGAAGTTCGACAATCGCGGCTCTCAGGGCTTGCAATCCCGGGGGTCGCCTTGTTCCCATCGGGTTCGCCTGCGGCGAGATTCCCCAGATTCCTGCCAATATTCTCCTGGTCAAGAACCTCTCCGTCTTCGGGCTGTACTGGGGAGCCCAGGCACGCCTGTGGCCGTCGAGGATTTCGGAGAGTCTCAGGACGCTCCTGAACTGGTACGAGGCTGGCCAAATCAATCCCCACGTGAGTCATCGCTTCAGCCTGGAACGTGCCAACGAAGCGCTGGATTTGCTCAGGTCCCGCCAGTCGGTCGGAAAAATCGTGATCGACGTTTGAGAGCGCAAGGCAATCCGGCGAGACCCTGGAAAGGGGCCGTACGCCGCCCCATGAATTGACGATCTGAGGGTTCGAAGAACGGACCAAACCGGAAAAATCCTTTTTGATGCCCAATTCATCGAGATGCCGGGACATTTTCACGAGGATGTAACTTGAATCCTTGCCAATTACCGTCCATATCTGCCGGAAAAGGTGGTGCCGGATTCCGGCGACGACCAGGAACCGTTAAGGAGATTCATGATGGCTGAGAATCAGGCATTTCGTCGAGTCAGTGCGGGCGTCGTCCGTACAGCCGTGATCGATGAAGGGCTTC
This sequence comes from Paracoccaceae bacterium, assembly GCA_965242975.1. GTDB lineage: Bacteria > Pseudomonadota > Alphaproteobacteria > Rhodobacterales > Rhodobacteraceae > JAPPHA01. Next base: position 1,283,395 of record CBDETS010000007.1, read on the forward strand.
GGGCGCATATGAACAAGGTCTATGCGCTGATGTCCATCGCCATGATCATCACGGGAATGGTGGCCTACGTGGTCGGCAGTGATCTGGCTAGGTTACAGAACGGAACATCGACCCTGATCATTCCTCCGGATCTGTTATACCTGATGTTCGGGTCGGCGTTCAGGTGGGTGATCATCTTCGCCCCTCTTGGTGTTGTGTTCCTGTTCAGCGCGACGATCGCCCGAATGTCCTGGTCAACCGCCCAGACCGTCTTCTGGGTGTTTGCAGGTCTCATGGGATTGTCGCTGTCGACGATCTTCGCGATCTACACGGGGATCTCGATCGCACAGACGTTTTTCGTGACAGCGATCGCCTTTGCCAGTCTCAGCCTCTGGGGCTACACGACAAAAAAGGACATCTCCGGTTGGGGTAGCTTCCTCTTCATGGGCGTGATCGGTTTGATAGTCGCGTCAGTGCTCAACATCTTCATTGCCTCGTCTGCGCTCCACTTTGCGGTTACCGTGATCGGCCTGCTGGTGTTTGCTGGCCTGACCGCCTACGACACCCAGAAAATCAAGAATACCTACCTGCAGATGGCAGGAACCGGGAACACAGAGTGGCTGCAAAAGTCCGCAATCATGGGCGCGTTGGGCCTGTACATCAACTTCATCAACATGTTCGTGCTGCTTCTCCAGATTTTTGGTCAGCGCGAATAGAGGTTCTGGATTCACGCAGCAAAGTCGTACCGGGTATCGAATTCGTTGATGCCGGGGTTCACGGACCCCGGCATTTTCTTTTCGGAAAATACATTGCCGGCCTTGTAAACCGAGTCTCGCCGTGGCCTCACTCAAGGCTCAAGGCTCGAGGCGCATCACACCGACATCAGTTCGTTCCGGCTATCAACGGCAGGAAATCATGGCACACCGGCCGACGACTCGAGTTCGAGAAGCGCCGAAATGACAATGATGACCGCTTGCTCAAGTTGGAAAATGGAGTCCAGACAGGGACCGTCGGCACATTCCTGACGCAGGAAATTGGTCCAAATACTGCGATTTGACTGCAACCGCCTTCGCGGAGCGGATCCTGGACCGCTTACTTGATCTTGCCTTCGCGGTATTCGACGTGCTTCCGCGCGACCGGATCGTACTTCCTGACCTTCATTTTTTCGGTCATGGTGCGGGAATTTTTCTTCGTGACGTAAAAATGCCCTGTTCCAGCCGTCGAATTCAGGCGTATCTTGACGGTGTTGGCCTTGGCCATGGTCTATTCTCCCGGTCTAAAGTGCGATAGCAGCAATCGGCAGACGCGAGCGTTCTACATCTTGCCTGTCTGGAGTCAATGCCGCTGCCTGCACGATCAGGTCGCTTGTTTTCCACTGTCTCCCGTGTAGTTTGCCGCCGTCGCGTTTTTCAACCCGTCAAACAGTGAGCATCGTAGTTTGCAGACATTCTCTGAAGCCTGGCGTCTCATTTCGGAAGCCGATGCGGACCTTCTCGCGATCGTCGCACTGTCCCTGAGAGTCAGCCTGACGGCAACCTTGATTGCTTCGCTGCTGGCCATTCCGGCAGGAGCAGCGGTCGGAATCTGGAAATTTCCCGGCCAGAGGGCAATCGTCGTCACCGCCACGTCTCTCATGGCCCTGCCACCGGTCGTTGCAGGCCTGATGGTTTACCTGCTGCTGTCCAGGTCTGGTCCCCTTGGAACGTTCGGACTGCTGTTCACGCCAACTGCCATGATCATCGTGCAAACGGTACTCATCTTTCCGATCGTCCTCGCTCTGACCCGCGAAGCCATCCTACCCCTGGAGCGTGAATACAGGTTTCTCATTCGCGCCGTGGATGCCGGTCCGGTGTTGCGTGTCATGACACTGGCATGGGATGCTCGATTCGCTATCGCGACCGCCGTGCTCGCCGGCTTCGGACGGGCGATCGCCGAGGTCGGGGCCGTCATCATCGTCGGCGGTAACATCAACGGTGTGACCCGAATCATGACCACGACCATTGCACTCGAGACGTCCAAGGGAAATCTGGAACTGGCACTGGCGCTCGGAATCATCCTGATCCTGATCGCCCTTTTCATCAACGCGCTGACTCACGTAGTCGTCCACGCGGGAACGAAATACCAGGTCACCCGGTGAAGGCGCGGTTACATATGGTCGGAACCACGTACTCGGCTGGGGGCAAACGCAGGGTAGGCTCGATCGACCTGGATCACCACTTCACGGGGATCACGGCGATCCTTGGTCCAAACGGTGCCGGAAAAACTCTTTTCCTGAACCTCTGCCATGGGCTCGTCATGCCGACATCAGGCACCGTATCATGGAACGGGGTCGATGCAGCACAAGGACGACGAGATCGAGGATTCGTATTTCAGAATACCGCAGTCATGCGGCGATCGGTGGCCGAAAACCTCGCGTTCCCGCTTGCTGCTGCCGGGGTACGGCGCAAACTCCGGCGCGAAATCGTCGACAGAACCCTCAGTACGGTCCACCTGTTCGACCGGTCTGACGACCCGGCCGCCGCGCTGTCCGGCGGAGAGCGCCAACGAATGGCGCTCGGTCGAGCGATCGTCTCAGATCCCGAGGTCCTTTTTCTCGATGAACCGTCCGCAAACCTGGACCCGGCCTCCACGGCTCTGCTCGAAGAGATCGTGACACGGATTTCGGACAGGGGCGTTGCGGTTCTTTGGGCGACGCACGACTTGCGCCAGGCGCAAGATCGATCACAGCACGTCCTGTTTCTTGATCAAGGCAAGATCGCCGAGTCGGCGGCGACAACCCGGTTCTTTTCCACACCGGAATCGCAGCCGGCACGCAGTTATCTCGGACGGAATTGTTGATGCGGACACTGTTCTCAGCCGTCCTCGTCCTTTTGGCGCAATCGTGCCTGGCGGCGGACGACCGCATGACGCTCGCGTCAACAACGTCGACCCAGAACTCCGGTTTCTATGACTACTTGCTGCCGATCCTCAAGGAAGAGACAGGGATAACTGTCGACGTCATTTCTGTCGGGACCGGCCAAGCCTTGAGAATTGCCCGAAACGGAGACGCCGATGCCGTTTTGGTCCACCATCGTCCATCCGAGGACGCTTTCGTGGATGCAGGGCATGGAGTCGACCGTCGCGACATCATGTACAATGACTACGTGATTGTCGGGCCGGCTGACGATCCCGTCGAAATCGCCAACTCTTCATCGGTCAGAGAGGCGTTCGACCGCCTGTCCAAGGGCAAGGCGCTGTTCATATCGAGGGGCGACGACAGCGGGACCCACAAGAAGGAATTGGAAATCTGGGACATGTCTGCCATCTCTCCATCGGGTGACTGGTACCGGGAGATCGGAGCCGGCATGGGCGCCGCCCTGAACATGGCATCCGTTACGGACAGCTACACGCTCTCCGACCGGGGAACGTGGATTTCTTTCGGCAACAAGGGATCTTTGGCGGTCCTGTTCAGTTCGGAACCGCCGCTGTTCAACCCGTACGGCCTGATCCTGGTCAATCCGGAACGGCATGAGCATGTCCGACACGACCTTGCGGTACGATTCGCCGACTGGCTGACATCCCTTTCGGGCCAAAACGCGATTTCGGGATTTCGCGTAGCCGGTCAGCAGTTGTTTTGTCCGAACAGCGCTGAATACAGGCAGAAGGTTCCTTTCAAAAGCTCGCAATGCCCCGAATAGGCACTTTCCAACCTGATTGCCTCGGGGCCCGAAAATTGCCGCGACGTGCTGAAGCCTGAACCGAGATCACGGCGAGGACGCTGCCTGCCTGGCCTTGCCTCACCCTGGAGCGGCGATCGTGGTGACCTGATCGCCAATCGCCGCCATTGACAATTTGAAAGTAGAACTTGCATTATTGCGCATTCCTGACTAAGGTAGCTCATGATCGAGCGCGAGATCACACCCTTCCTGGTCGGATTGTTCAAGCAGTATCCTTTCGTCACTTTGACCGGGCCACGGCAGTCCGGCAAGACCACGCTTTCCCGTGCCGCGTTCCCGGATCTCGACTATGTCAATCTGGAAGCGCCCGATACGCGGGAGTTTGCCGAATCCGATCCCAGAGGGTTTCTTGCCCGGATCGGTCGTGGGGCCATCCTGGATGAAATCCAGCGTGTCCCGGATCTCCTGTCCTACCTGCAAGTTCGGGCAGACGAGTTGGGGCGGAACAGCTTGTTCGTTCTGACGGGAAGCGAGCAGTTCCGCCTCTCCGATGCAATAAACCAGTCGCTCGCCGGGCGCACGGCCTTGCTGCGCCTGCTGCCATTCTCGCTCGCCGAACGCCGGCAAACAGGCGCGAGCGACGGCATCGACGACATCCTGTATTCAGGCTTCTATCCCCGGATTCACGACCGGAAGCTTGAGCCCCGGCAGGCGCTCGGTGACTATTTCGAGACCTATGTTGAGCGTGACGTGCGCAGGATCGGAGAGATCCGCAATCTTGCGAACTTCCGCCGGTTCGTCCGCCTGTGCGCGGGCCGCGTGGGGCAACTGGCCAATCTCTCGTCTCTGGGCGCGGATGCCGGCGTGTCTCACACCACGGCAAGCCATTGGCTTACGGTTCTGGAAGCGAGTTACGTAGTTTTTCGTCTCCCCCCGTTTCACGCCAACATCCGCAAGCGGCTGGTCAAGGCACCCAAGCTCTACTTCTACGACGTCGGACTGGCGAGCAACCTCATCGGAATCGAACGCGCGGAACAACTCAGCACTCACCCGCTTCGCGGACCACTGTTCGAAAACGCGGTTGTGGCGGAAGTTCTCAAGCACCGTTTCAATCGGGGGCATCGGTCCAATCTGTCTTTTTTTCGGGACAGCCGCGGCCTCGAGTGCGACCTGCTCTACGAGAACTGCAACGGCATGGGGGCCATCGAGATCAAGTCCGGCGCGACGATCGCATCGGATTGGTTCAATTCGCTCAACCGGGTCGCGAAAGACCTTCCGGACATCTCCGACAAGGTTGTCGTCTACGGAGGTTCGGAACGACAATCCCGGCGCGACGGAGAGATGGTTCCGCTGGATTCCTTGAGCGGGATTCTCGAGCATCTGGACGGTAGAAACGCAGCCTGAAAGGACAGTCCGCAACGCGCCGGCTCCACAGGATGCCAAATCGCGCCGGTCCCGGTGCCGGGTTTCGCACGGTAACCGCGGTGACAGGTCCGGCCAATCCTGAATTCGGCATCCGAGTGCGCGCGCAGCCACCACTGGTTGCAACGCCGGGAATTCGAGCTCCGGGAGATCGACTCCGCAAAAACCAATACGGGCCGGGGCCTGTCCCGTCCCGAATTCCAACGCAGAACTGATGTCAAGGAATTCATTTGAAATTTCCGGTGAACCCCTGCCCTGAAACTGCAGCTATTCCCTCTCCGGGGCTGGTGCCAGGAAACTTGCGGCAATGGTCTTTTCCGACGACTTTTCGAATTGAACCCGAACCTTGTCATGATCAATCGCCAGCGCCCGACCGTATCCGAATTTCTGATGAAAGACGCGATCTCCGACCGAAAACCGCGCAACATCGCCCAGGCTTGGTTGTCGACCGCCAGAGACCGGCAATCGCCCTGGAACACTCCGCACCTGGTTTCGCCGGGCATTTGCGCGTTTCCAGCCCGGGGAGTTGATCCCACTGCCTGTTACCGTATCCTGGCCGAACCCGGTCTTGCCGAATTGCCAGTCGGGAACGACGGCCGCCCCGAAAACCGCCGCGTCGTGACTCGGCAGGACGTCGACATGCTCTTCGGGAAGTTCGTCAATGAAACGCGATGGAATGCAATCGGCCCATTCACCGCTGACGGAACGGCGCCGCGACGCAAAACTGACGTAGCAGGTTTCTTCTGCGCGCGTTATTCCGACGTAACCGAGCCTCCTCTCCTCCTCCAGCGCCGCGCGTCCGGACTCCGCCGCCAGGGCCCGGTGGGACGGAAACAGCCCGTCTTCCCATCCGACCAGAAACACGACCGGGAATTCCAGGCCCTTGGCAGCGTGCAACGTCATCAGGGAAACACGCTCCTCCCCGGTTTCCTGGTCATGGTCCATGACCAGTGACACGTGATCGAGGAATCCCTGCAAATTCTCGAATTCATGAAGCGAGCCGACAAGTTCCTTGAGGTTTTCGAGTCGCCCCGGCGCATCAACTGCCTTGCTGGACATCCAATGACCCGTATAGCCGCTTTCGTCGAGAATCTGCTCGGCGACCTCGACGTGGTTTTTCTCTCCGCTCCGGACTTCGCGTCCCCAAACTTCCAGGTTGGCAAGAAATTCACCGACCTCCCGCCGCGTTTTGGCCAGAAATTGGCCTTCCCTGACAAGGTCCCCGGCAGCTTCGACGAGCGAGACCCCGGACTCCCGGGCGTGGATGAAGATCATCTGGAGTGACTTGTCGCCGATTCCCCGCCTGGGCGTGTTGATGATCCGTTCAAAGGCAAGGTTGTCGGCGGGCGATACGACTAGGCGAAAATACGCAATCGCATCCCGGATTTCGCGCCGTTCATAGAACCGGGGACCGCCGATGACGCGGTAAGGCAAGCCAATCCGAAGAAACCGGTCTTCGAATTGCCGCATCTGAAACGTCGTCCGTTGCAGGATCGCTATGTCGTCAAGTGACACGGGCGCCCTACCCCGCGAACCTTTCTGGACAGCCTCAATCTCGTCCCCGACCCAGACCGCCTCGTCGATTCCGTCATAATGGGCGATCAGGCGCAACTTTTCGCCCTGGTCCGACTGCGTCCACAATGTCTTGCCCAAACGATTCCTGTTGAACGAGATCAGGCGCGAAGCCGCCGCAAGAATGTGCCCGGTTGACCGGTAGTTCTGCTCCAACCGGAAGACCTTCGAATCCGGAAAATCCTTTTCGAATCTCAGGATGTTTCCAACCTCTGCACCCCTCCATCCATATATGGACTGGTCGTCGTCTCCCACGCAACAGATATTCTGGTGTTGCGACGCCAGCAGCCGCAACCAGAGATACTGGGCGACATTGGCATCCTGGTATTCGTCGACCAGGATGTACTCGAGCCGGCTGCAATATCCGTCGAGAATAGCTTTATTTTTTGACAGAATCTGAACCATGTGAAGGAGCAGGTCGCCGAAATCGGCACAGTTCAGCGTCTTCAGCCGGTCCTGATAATCGGAATAGAGCTGGACCGCCCGTCCCCTGCCCCAATCGGCTTCGTGACCGGGAACCTTGTCAGGCGTCCACGCACGGTTTTTCCAGCGATCGATCATGCCCGCCAGGTGACGGGCCGGAAACGTCTTCTGGTCGATGTCAGCCGCCTGCATGACCTGCTTGAGAAGCCTGACCTGATCGTCCGTGTCGAGAATGGTGAAGTTGGACTTAAGTCCTGCCAGTTCAGCGTTGTGGCGCAGCATCCTGGCACTGATCGAATGGAATGTTCCGAGCCAGGGCATTCCCTCGACCACTTCGCCCAGGATCTGGCCCACCCGGGACTTCATTTCCCTGGCAGCCTTGTTCGTGAACGTAACGGCCAGAATCCTGTTCGGGCGCACGCCCCGCGAATGGATCAGGTGTGCGATCCTGGTGGTCAGGGCCCTGGTCTTTCCGGTCCCGGCTCCTGCCAGCATCAGGACAGGCCCGTCCAGCGTCTCGACAGCCGAGCGTTGAGCGGAATTCAGGTCATCCAGGTACCGTGCGTTTTCGCGCCTGGAAATTCCCGCCATCAGGGCGCGGTCAGAAAGAGACGTGGATCCGGCAGGTGGAGCAACTCTGTTCATCGAGTCTCATTAACGGTAAACGACGCTTCATTAAAGTCGGCAGTCGAATGCGACCACCTGATCGAGGCAATTCGCGTGAGATTCCGTCAGGGATTCTCGAGGCCCAGGAACTGACTCGGAACTTGCACCGGATAGCCCCGAGTCGTGTCCACGCGCGGGGTCGTTAATCGCTGGATTACGTCGGAAGTGGTGCTTGACACCGACTTTGCAACATTTGTCGACGTCATGACCATGACGAGTCAGCACGGAGTGCATCCGTACATGCAACAGAGAGAAATCCGGAAGATCCTCGTCGCCAATCGAAGCGAAATCGCGATTCGCGTCATGAGAGCGGCCAACGAAATCGGGATACGAACCGTTGCCATCTTCGCGGAAGAAGACAAGCTCAGCCTGCACAGATTCAAGTCGGATGAAGCCTACAGGATCGGAGCCGGACTGGGACCCGTGGAAGCCTATCTGTGTATCGATGAGATCATCCGGGTCGCGCTGCAATCGGGTGCCGATGCTGTCCACCCTGGCTATGGATTGCTCTCGGAGAATCCAAATCTCGTCGACGCATGTGCCGAGAACGGCCTGATCTTTATCGGGCCAGGAGCCAACACCATGCGCAGGCTCGGCGACAAGTTCCGCGCACGTCAGGCCGCGACTGACGCCCAGGTCCCGGTCATTCCGGCGACCGGAATCCTGCCCGATGACCTGGATGCCGTCACACAGGAAGCCCAACGCATCGGGTATCCGTTGATGCTGAAAGCAAGCTGGGGCGGTGGCGGACGGGGCATGCGCCAGATAAATGGTCCTGAAGAACTCGAGTCCATGGTTTCCGAAGGGCGGCGGGAAGCTGAAGCCGCGTTTGGAAACGGTGACGGATACCTGGAGAAGCTGATATCCCGCGCCCGCCACGTGGAAGTCCAGATACTTGGCGACGGACTTGGCAACATTTACCACCTGTGGGAACGCGACTGTTCGATCCAGCGCCGCAACCAGAAGATTGTCGAACGAGCCCCAGCGCCGTACCTTTCAGACAGCCAGCGCCGCCATGTTTGTGATCTCGCGGTACGGTTGTGTCGCAAGGTCGGCTACCTGGGAGCCGGCACCGTCGAATTCCTGATGGATCAGGACGACGGCGAGTTCTATTTCATTGAAGTCAATCCCAGGATCCAGGTTGAGCACACGGTAACCGAGGAAGTCACCGGTATCGACATCGTTCGTGCGCAGATCCGCATCGCGGAAGGAAAGCAACTGCCGGAAGCAACCGGAAAACCCGACCAGGGTTCGATCACGCTTAACGGCCACGCGCTGCAATGCAGAGTTACGACCGAAGACCCCCGCAACAATTTCATTCCGGACTACGGGCGCATCACGGCGTACCGTGGTGCCACGGGCATGGGCATTCGACTTGATGGAGGGACCGCGTATTCAGGAGCCGTGATCACCCGTCACTATGATTCCCTGCTTGAAAAGGTCACCGCCTGGGCTCCCACGCCGAAAGACGCGATCGCCCGCCTTGACCGCGCGCTTCGGGAATTCCGGATTCGCGGAGTCTCGACGAACATCGAGTTCGTCGAAAATCTGCTGAAACATCCCGACTTCGTCAGCGACAATTTTACCACCCGTTTCATTGACACGACCCCCGAACTGTTCACGTTCACGGCACGCCGCGACAGGGCGACAAAAATCCTGACATTCATTTCTGACGTGACGGTGAACGGTAACCCTGAGGTTCTCGGGCGGCAAAACCCTCCCGCCCGACTCAAGTCCCCGGTCATTCCGAAAACCGTGACATCAAGGCCGGCATCCGGACCCCGGGACCTCCTGGTGAACGGCGGTCCATCGGCCGTGACGGAGTGGATGGCTCAAGAGCTGCGCTTGCTGATTACCGACACGACGATGCGCGACAGCCATCAATCCCTGCTCGCGACACGAATGCGGTCGATCGACATGATCAATGTCGCGGAGGCTTATTCTCAAAACCTCCCACAGTTGTTTTCCGTGGAATGCTGGGGCGGAGCAACATTCGACGTCGCGTACAGGTTTCTTCAGGAGTGCCCATGGCAGCGCCTCCGGGACCTTCGTCGGCGGATGCCCAATGTGTTGCTCCAGATGTTGTTGCGCGGTTCCAACGGGGTCGGATACACAAATTATCCTGACAACGTTGTTCAGTCGTTCATCCGCCAGGCCGCGAAAACCGGGATCGATCTTTTCCGCGTCTTCGATGCGTTGAACTGGGTGGAGAACATGCGCGTCTCGATCGACGCGGTGATCGAGAGCGGAAAGATCTGCGAGGGGGCAATCTGCTACACCGGAGACGTGCTCGACGCGGCGTCCCCGAAGTACGATCTGTCCTACTACGTCACGACGGGCAAAGCTCTACGCGACGCCGGCGTTCACATACTTGGGCTGAAGGACATGGCCGGGTTGCTTAAACCGTACGGCGCAAAGGTCCTGATCAAGGCGTTGAAGGAAGAAGTCGGGCTTCCAGTTCACTTCCACAATCACGACACCTCCGGAATCGGTGCCGCCACGGTTCTCGCCGCCGCCGAGGTTGGAGTGGACGCGGTCGATCTGGCCATGGACGCACTGTCAGGCGGTACGTCTCAACCATGCCTGGGATCCGTAGTCGAAGCGCTGGCGGGAACGGAACGGGATACCGGAATTTCAATCGATTCGGTCAGGGACATATCGAACTACTGGCAAGGTGTGCGGGAACAATACGCCGCATTTGAATCGGGGCGGACGGTTCCCGCGTCAGAGATATTCCTCCATGGAATGCCCGGAGGGCAATTTACCAATCTCAAGGAACAGGCACGCTCCTTCGGGCTCGAGGATCGCTGGCCCGACGTTGCCGCCGCCTATGCGGATGTCAATGCGATGTTCGGGGACATCATCAAGGTTACTCCGACATCGAAGGTCGTGGGCGACATGGCCCTGATGATGGTCAGCCAGGGATTAACGCGTGACGATGTCGAAAATCCCGATGTCGATGTCGCGTTCCCTGAATCAGTTGTCGACATGATGCGTGGCAGCCTTGGTCAACCTCCTGGTGGATTCCCGAAGGCGATCCAGTCGAAGGTTCTCAAGGGTGAACGACCCATGACGCTCAGGCCCGGCTCGAGACTGGATTCGGTCGACATTGAAGCAACCCGCCGGGAGGTCTCCGATAAACTCGACGGGTTCGCGGTCGATGACGAGGACCTGAACGGATACCTGATGTATCCGGCCGTGTATCTGGATTACATGGAACGGCATCAGGTCTACGGACCTGTGCGAACTCTTCCGACAAGGACCTTCTTTTACGGGATGACGCCCGGCGAGGAAATTTCTGTCGAGATTGATCCCGGCAAAACCCTTGAAATCAGGTTGCAGGCGATCGGGGAAACCGGTGAAGACGGATTTGCCCGGGTATTTTTCGAACTCAACGGGCAGCCGAGAGCCATCAGGATCGCGGACCGAAAGGCCGCAAGGGCGGCAGCCCGGGTCAGAAAGGCCGATGTCGGCAATCCGAATCACGTTGCGGCACCAATGCCCGGAGTCGTCGCGTCGGTCAGCGTCACCGTCGGACAGACGGTTTCCGCGGGCGATCTGCTGTTGACGATGGAAGCGATGAAAATGGAAACTGGAATCTATGCGGAAGCCGAAAAGGTGATTTCCGCAGTCCATGCGCCTCCGGGAACCCAGGTCGATGCTAAGGACCTGTTGATCGAATTTGAAGGGTGAGATTCAACCGTCGATGCACAAGATCGTTGTTTTTTCAGACACTCATGTAGGTGACTCGTCTCACGATGGGAGTCGGTTCGATGCCGTCGCCCGTTTCACTGCCGGAATCCGCCATGCAAACATGTTTCATGCTGATGCCGAATTCTTGTTCCACCTTGGCGACTTGACCCAGAACGGGTTGCGATCCGAATATGAACTGACTCGACCGGTTCTTGAGGCAATCGAATTCAACTGCCGCCTGATCCCCGGCAATCACGACGACAGGGCGGTCATTCGGGAGTGTTTTCCGGACCTGACCCGCCCGGACCCTGAAGCCGGAGGGTTCCTTCAGTCGGCATTCCGAGTCGGTTCGAACCTGGTCCTCGCGCTTGACACTCTCGCCGACCCCGACGAGACGGGAGAACCCCATTGTGGGCTCCTGTGCCCAGAACGGCTGGACTGGGTTCGCGCTCAAGTTGCCGAACCGCGCGCGCGCGGCGTAATCATATTCATGCACCACCCGCCCTTCCACGTGGGAATGGAGCATCTCGACCGGAGCCGCGTGCTGAACGGCGATGAACTGATATCAGTTTTCGATGCCTGCCCGGTTCCCGTCCACATCGTATGCGGACACCTGCACAGAACAATTTCGGGAACGATTGGCAGGCACGGTTTCTCCGTGTGCCGAGGGTCCAGCCGGTCGTTCCGACTCGGCGGGAGCCCTGATTTTCCCGACCAAGGCGTCTTTGACGACGATACAACCGACATACCGGCCTACAACGTTCTGTTTCTGCTCGATGACTGCGTAGTGGTTCACACGCAGACGTATGACCCCGAGAGGGAAATCGTTGGATGACGTTTTACTCGTGCCACGTCCTCCGACCGGCCTGATTTCCCAATCAGGCTTGATCCCTGAAACGGGACGGAAAAGCGCGGTCGACTAAATTTGCCGATACGCCTCAGGAGCAGTTTCGTATGGCGAGATCAACCGACTGTACCCCGAGGCGACGAATTGCAGGTTAACCGCACATTTACTGCATCGAGATTTCAGCCGATGCTTCCGCACAATCCGCCAACACCAGACCCGCATACCTCAGTTGAATTTCCGCACTTCCGGTGCGGGCTCGGTTGTCGTCAACCGCACTGATTGCCGGCCGATATCCTTGTCGGACGACTGACTTCAGGCCCAACAGACCCAACGATCTGGAGTTCACTTCGGTCACTTGCCGCCACCGGCGGTACGTAACTGAAGTTCAAGAAACCAGTTGCAATGGCGCTGGCCCTTGATTACGAGAGAAGTGGGAGTCGCGGGCGTAGCTCAGTGGTAGAGCACAACCTTGCCATGGTTGGGGTCGTGAGTTCGAGTCTCATCGCCCGCTCCATTCTCAAAGTCTCTGATTTTGACAAGCACTTGATTTCAAGCAGTTTTTCGAATCATTTTACGCCCTGCTTTGTGCTAGTTTCTTGCTATAAATTGTGCTGGTTTCGTCCCATGACCAGATCAATGGACGGCGAGCGTTACCTGAAAAACGGGCAGGCTGGTATTACTATTATCGGCATGTGCCCGTCCGTTTGCGGCCCTTTTTACGATGGCAACACGATTCGCATCGCCCTCGGCACGAAGTCGGCGAAAGTGGCACGCGTCAGGCGCGACGAACTGCTCGAGGCCGATGACGACTACTGGATACAGCTCAAGCTCTCCCTGAACCTGGAAAGCGCTGGGGAACGCATGGATACCAGTCATGCGGAAAAACGCTACCCGGTGGCCAAGGCACGCGCACTTTCCGCCTGTTTCAGGTTTCGGCCCATGGATCAGCTCGCCGACCCTTCGCAAATCGAAGACATCGTTCGCCGTCTGCTCTCCCTTGAACAGAAGGCAGCCTCAAACGGCTCATTAAACCCCGAGATGATCGACGCGGTTATGGGCGGTGTCGAGGAACCCCGTGTTCTCGTCGGCGAGGCCGTGGATATCTATCAGACCGAAATCGCCATGCCCGATCCTGGTGAAGAAATCTCCCGAACAGAAGCGGCTCTGAAAAAACACGCGCGACCGGTCCTTGCGGTATTTCATCGAGGTCATCGGCGATCTGCCGATTGCCGAGATCATTCGCGAGCACGCCCAGCAATATTATGAATTCTGGAATGACCAGATCGCGCCGGAAGAGAACGGGGTGAAACCAAAGAGCCCCAAGACGGCGGCGCGGCACTTCGGCGACATGCGCACGCTCTATTCATCGTATTTCAAATATATGGGCGATGAGGATATGCCGAACCCGTTTCGCAACCTCAACTTCAAGGACCGTCGCGGCAAGGGCACGCGCGCCACGCCGTCCTTCACGAATGAGTGGGTTCGGAATCACATTGTGGCGACGGGCGCTTTCGATGGCTTGACCGACGAAATTTTCTTCGTGCCCTTGATGATTGTGGAGACGGACTGCCGCCCCGGCGAGATCATCAATCTGCGCACCGCGGACATCCGAATTGATGCAAAGGTGCCTTATCTGATCATCCCCGACCGTGAGGACCGGGAAGTCAAAACCGCCACTTCTGTTCGGAAGATTCCCCTTGTCGGGATTTCACTGGAAGCGGTCAGGCGGGCACCGAACGGGTTTCCGAAGTATCATGACAAGTCGAACGCCTTTTCGGCAGCGGCCAACGCCGCCTACAGGGGGAACGGTCTCTTTCCCACGGACGATCATGTCATCTATTCGTTCCGGCATGCGTTCGAGGACCGCATGAAGGAGGCGCACATCGATTTCGAGCTTCGCTGCCTGCTCATGGGCAACAAGATAGACCGGCCCGATTACGGCACCGGCGGGTCGCTCGAATACCGCCGGAAGGAACTGCTCAGGATCGCCCATCCCGTCCCGGCAGATTTCTTCGCCGTTTTCGACGCTGCGCGCGCAGCCGGGTAAGGCAATCACCAGTCATGCAGTTTCTTATCAGGGTCCGGTATGTCTCGCGGCGGCGCAATTCCGCGTCGACTATTTCGAACAGGGGAATATAGCGCTCACTGTGCGTGGCGATGATTTCCACCGCAATTGCGCGTGCGCGTCTCAATTGATCATCGGTGACTGTCAATTCCCGGTCATCCACAGATACGAGGCACAATGCGTGCTATTCCTGTCGTAGACCGGACCTGCTTGAAACGGCTAGTGAGGAAAGAAGGCGGAAATTAGAGTGGAAACCAGGCGTTTGGGCGAAGTTTCAGGCGCTGGTGATCCTGATGAGGGCCATGGAGATGTAAGGAGAAACGGTGTGTTGGAACCGGGAATATCTGAGGCTCAGACACAATCAATGCAGGCTGAGAACCTGCAACTGGTCGCATCTTTGATGATCCAATCTAGTTACACACCTGATCAGAAAGACTAGCTCTGGACTGTTCACGACTTTGATTCCCACGTCCAGTCCAGGCAATTAATTTAAGGGAATTTTATCGATGACTTGACAACGTATCACGCTGCCAGCTTTCGATCGATTTCACGGGTCATTGGGGTTGCCGATGCAAACGCCCCTCGCCGTGCAGACGCACCAATCCCGAACGCCAATATGTTGCGGGCCGCATTCAGGGCCGCATTGTCCGCGTGGCCACAGGCCACGCACGTGAATTCAGCCTGCGACGAGCGGGAAGCCTTGTCCGAATGTCCGCACGCATTGCAGGTCTGTGATGTGAAGGCGGGGTCGATCTCCACCACAACGCGCTTGTAACCGAGCATCTGCTTTACAGAGTGCCCGCCGGTGTTGAGGATCCTCCCGGTTGAGGCCGGACTTGGCCTTCACCTTCCTGCCGGGGTTGTCAATCGTACCCCTGGCCGAGCGGGTCATGCCCGCTGTGTCGAGTTTCTCGACAATTACCGTGCCCGCCCGGTTGGCGATCCGGCGGCTGACCTGATGTCGCCAATTCTTGCGCCTGTTGGCCCGCTTCCTCTGGAGCCTCTGCAACCTGAGTGTGATCTTCATGCGCCGCCGTGGTCCCTTGCGCTGGCGCGCAAGCCTCTGCTGGTTGCGCCTGATCTTCGCATCAAGCGGGCCCGTATCGGGCGCGGGGATGATCTCCGCCTCTCCCGTCGTGTCCACCACCGCCACCCGGCCGACGTTCATGTCCACGCCCGCCAAGACCCCCGTGTCGGGACGTTCCCCGGCCTCGACCGCGTAGCAGACGGTGACGGACCACGTGCCGGCGATCGTCTTGATCACGGCGTGCACCGGCTTGCCCTCGGGATACGGGTTCCCGCCCTTCCGCCGGATCCGCATGTGCCCGATCCTCGGAATGGCGATCCTGTCCCCGTCAATGCGGACATCACAGGGAATGGTGAAGGATGGGCTCGACCCGTAACACGACTTGAAACGTGGATGTCCCGCATCGCCCCCGAAGAACGCCTTCCACGCATCGGCCTGATACTTGAGTACGTACCGGGTGATTGCAAAGGAGTATTCCGAAAGCCACGGCGTATCGCTGCGCAGCCCGGTGAACTCCGTGCCGAGCGAGAAGAACAAAACCGACGGAGGTTTCTCCCCGTTGGCCTTCGCCGCCTCATGGGCGTCATTGTGCTGCCCCAGTATCGCGTTCCAGACGAAGCGGCAGGCGCCTGCCTGTCCGGCCAGGCTCCGCGCGTTGGCAATGGAGCCGGGCAGAAGCCGGTAGATTATGTTACGGTATGTGGTAGTCTCGCTCACGCGGTCGGGCCTTCGGCACAAGGTTCGTTTGGTGACGGGAAACTGCATTTTCCCGTCACACGCTCTCTACACGATCTGCCTGAATTGGCAAGGAATCGTCCAGGGTCACGATCAAGTGTCGGAAACCGCCATGACCCGTGGAATCGATCGGAAACCGGCAGCGTGATACGTTGTCACGTAATCGACATAATCCCCTGATTTAACTCGTAAGAGTGTAGACAAAGCGCGCGCAAAATCGGACGCGTCTGGCTTGTTTGCCAAGCGCTCCAACATGCACTACAAACCGGACATGAAAGCGGGCATTGTGCGGGACATATTTCTGCTGATAGGATTTATATCTATATGATATTGTTTTATATTTATGATTATCTTGGCGGCATAGAAAGCGGACAAAATGAGTGATGAAGATATAAGAGATGATGGTGAGACCATAAGCCTGTTCGAACCGTTGATGGTGAGCGAAGGTTCTCCAAAGCGCTCGGAGCTCAACGATCTGACGCTCGACCTAGCAACGGCCTCTGCCCGTTTCGCCAGCAGTTTGCCTGCATCCGTCGCCGACGCCTTGGCCGATTTGATCCGCTCGATGAATTGCTATTATAGCAACCTGATTGAAGGGCATAATACGCATCCGATCGATATCGAACGGGCGCTGAATAATGACTACAGCGCCGATCCGGAAAAGCGTGATCTGCAACTCGAAGCCAAGGCGCATATCGCTGTCCAGAATTGGATTGATGAAGTTGGCTTGGGCGAAAGTCCAACGTCTCCGGAGTTGATCAAGGAAATCCACCGCCGTTTTTGTGAATTGCTGCCACCCGATCTGCTCTTTGTTGAGATACCTTCAACCGGCGAGAAGATTCCGGTGGTGCCGGGCGAACTCCGAACAAGAGATGTTGAAGTTGGACGCCATGTGGCGATCAGTCCAGGTTCAGTTCCACGCTTTCTTGATCGGCTGCATAGTGCCTACCGTCGCGCTGGTCAGATCGAGTCCATCCTCGCGGCAGGGTGCGCACATCACCGGCTGCTCTGGGTTCACCCGTTTCTGGACGGGAATGGTCGTGTTGCCCGATTGATGTCCTATGCGATGTTGAAGAACGCGCTCGACACAAAGGGGCTCTGGTCAGTTGCGCGCGGCCTTGCTCAAAACGAAGCGGAATACAAACGCCACCTGGCTGCTTGTGATCAGCCCCGGCGCGGTGATCGCGACGGACGCGGTACGTTGAGCGAAGCGGCCCTTGCAGACTTCACAGCCTTCTTCCTGAAAATCTGCATTGATCAGATCAAATTCATGGAAGGTTTGATGAAGCCTGATCGGTTGAGAGATCGGATTTTGATTTGGGCAGAAGAAGAAATGCGCGCCCGTATACTGCCAACCAAATCCGATAAGGTGCTGCGCGCTGTTCTCATGCAAGGCTCTATCACGCGTGCGGATGTTGTGCCGCTTCTTGGTGTCACGGAAAGAAGCGCGCGCCGGGTGACGTCGGCGTTGCTGGAAATCGGCGCGCTTCAATCAGAAAGCACGCGCGCGCCACTGCAACTTGCCTTCCCTGCGAAACTTGCGGGCTGCTGGATGCCTGGCCTCTTCCCGGATGAGTGAAGACAGAGTTAGGCGGCTGGCCTTCCGGCCAGCCGCGATTTTTCCACTAGCCTCGATTACCAACTCAACGGAATTATGTGCGGCTGGGATTTCAGAAGAAGCGTATCCTGAGGGTCCGGTTTCCGAGCCACGGGATCGGCTGGGCGATCTCCCCGTAACCTGCGGCAGTGAGGAGCGGGTTGTTGGTGCGCCGTCCCAGTGTGACGATGATCTCGTCCCCGGTGATCTTGACGGCCGCACTGGCGTTGACGAGCTTGCGGAAGATGGTGCGCGCCTTCGCAACTTCGAAGCCCTGTCCGACACGGATGCCGAGGAGCCTGTAGAGGCCGCTCGCCATCAGCGTGAGCTGGACATCGAGATCGATGCGCATGGGCACGGCAGCGGAGAGCGCGTCCATGTGGAAGAAGTCGATGGCGTCGGCGATGGTGTTTTCGATCACCATGCGCCGTGCGTAGCGGTCGACGAGCCCGGAGGCGGGCTCGTCCATCCGGTTGCTCAGGAGCAGGGTCGGCTTTTCATGGCCGAGTTCGGTGATGGCGATCTGGCGGACCTCGCCGGGATAGTCCCTGATGCGGACCTTGCGCTCGAGGATGCGGGGCCTGCGGTAGATGCGTCCGACATTGGTGAGCGTGATCCTGCGCCACGCCTCCGGCGGCTCGGCGAGGAGGACCGCGACCATCCGCGCCGTTCGCCGGCGCAACGTCAGGAAGGCGATGCCCATGGCGTCGAGCCGGGCCAGGTTGGCATAGGTGGTCAGGCGGCTGTCGAAGACCAGTTCGACAGGCAGCGCCCCCGTCCGCGCCCGCCAGGCCTCGACGAAACGCAGAACCTCGTCGTTCTGGCGGTTCTTGCGCACGCCGGTGTTGGCATAGGCGAAGACCCGGGCATCGGCATCGCGGGCAAGGAAGGCGAGAACGCCCTTCTGGCGCCGGCTGCGCTTCGAGACATAGTGCTTCTCGATGAGCGCGTCGTCACCGTGGTAGGGGATGGTATGGAAATCAAGGTCGAAGGACTTCCCGCCGCCGAAGTCGACCCCGAGGCCGCGGACGGCAGAATGCCAGCGCTCCATCATGGCCGGACTGCGGCGCGGGTCCACCCGGCATGAATACTCGGTGAGCGTGGCCCGCTTGGGAATGACGTTGAGACCGGCGAAGAGGGCGAGACCCGGATCGAGGGTCTCGGCCATGACCTGGGTCGGGCGTCCGATGCCCCACAGCTTGAGCGCGAGCAGGGAGCGCAGGGCATCCCCGGCGGTGATCATGCGGCTTCCCGGCAGACCGCTGTCGGCAGCAAGGGTGTCGATGTCGACGCGGGCGAGATCGGGGGCAAACAGGAACAGGCCGCCGAAGTCGGTGCGCAGGCTCCGGGGCGAGAGATCGAGCGCACGCCGGTCGGCGACGGCGGCCGGCTCGGGATGGACGGCCCGGGTGCGTTCGTCGGGCGAACGCCGCCACAGCTTGGGCAGTCCGGCCCGCCTGATGACCCGCGCCACGGTGGTCTCCGAGACCGGGATCTTCTCCTCGCGGGTGAGTTGATCGGCGATCTCCGCTGCCGAGAGGTTTCGTTTCCTGCGCAGCTCGACGATCCGCGCATCGCGGTCGGGTCCCGGCCGCGGCCTGCGCCTGCCGCGCCGGTCGGGCAGGAAGAAGGCCTCATCGGGCTCCCTGAGGAAGGCGGCGCGCAGGTTCCTGAGGGTTCCGGCCGCATAGCCGAAGCGTGCGGCGGCCTCGTCGATGGAGAGCCCCTCGACGAAGAGGGCGCGCAGGGCCTCGTATTTTTTGTGTGTGCTGTTTTCGGGCCTGAGGAAGCGGTCTGCGGGGTTGCGCATGGTGGCGTTGCACTAAAAAATGCCTGTTAGCCTGACAGTTCCGCAATATTTTGATATACCCCCGGGTCAAGCGCATAATCCGCTGCGCGGCCACACGACGGGTATGTGCGGGCGAAAACAGCCATTTCGGGTAGATCGGCGGGTGGCGTGATGACCGTTGCGGGTGGCGACGGAATTCCTGTATCACGCTTTACAACAGTGGTGGCACCACAAATAAAACTAATCAATAATATATGTACACAGGACTCCGGGAACCGCCGATCATGCCGAGAAATCCCCGTACCGGGGCGGCATCCCTTCACATTGTTCAGTAGAGCGGGGATCGCGGCTAGAGTTTCCAATTCCTGTGCCCATCGAGTCATGTCCGAATTATACGGCAAATTTCGGACTTTCCGATGTCCGAACGATGTGGCATATTTTGGACATGAACGATAGCGACATCCAGCAAACCTTGCCCATGCGCATCCGGGATCGGATCACGACCGAGCCTGGTAAAGTCTGGACCCCAAGTGACTTTGCCGGTCTTGGTCCACGAGAGGCAGTCGACAAGGCCTTGCAGCGAATGGTCAAATCGGGGGAACTGAGACGTGTCGGGCGCGGTCTTTACGACAAACCGACTACCAACAAGCTGACCAGCAAACAGTCGGTGCCCGACTAT
This sequence comes from Paracoccaceae bacterium, assembly GCA_965242975.1. Lineage (GTDB taxonomy): Bacteria > Pseudomonadota > Alphaproteobacteria > Rhodobacterales > Rhodobacteraceae > JAPPHA01. The sequence continues at coordinate 1,303,545 of CBDETS010000007.1, forward strand.
CGCGCGGTCATTGAGGCTGTCGCGCGACGCGATAAGGCCCGCTATGTTGTCGACGGGATGACGGCCGCCAACGCATTGGGCCTCACAAACGCTGTGCCGGCGAAGATTGAAGTCCTGGTCGACGCACGCCTGAAGCCCATTAAACTCGGCAACCAGAAGATTGTTTTCAAACACGCAGCGCCCAGTCGTCTTTACTGGTCGGGACGACCCGGCATGTACCTCGTGCAGGCGCTGCATTGGATCCACGACGCAATGCAAAGCGAAGTGGAGAGCTCCAAGCTCGATTGCACCATTCGAATGCTCTTGGCCGACAAGAAGGACGGTTCTCGACTCACTGAAGATCTGCGCACTGGCCTTTCGGCGATGCCTATCTGGATGCAAGACATTCTTCGCAACCCAATTGCCGCCGCGACAAGCGGTTTCAAGAGTGAACACAGACGCGTTCAGGGAAATCATCCGCGCAGGACCTGCTGACCGCGCTGGTCTCTTTCTGGCGGCCGCACGGCGTCTGGGCGTGCCGCTAGTCAACGTCGAAAAAGACTTTTGGGTGTGCTGGACACTCAACACGCTCTACCATCGCCTTCCTGAAAATGGACCACGCCTCCTCTTCAAGGGCGGGACATCATTGTCAAAAGCCTATGGCCTGATAGACCGATTCTCGGAGGATATTGATATCACCGTTTTCCGAAACAATCTCGGTTATTCAGGGACTACGGCAGAAATCGCAGCGCTTTCCAACAAGAAACGGAAAGCTGTTCTCAGTGCGATCGCGGCGGACTGCAGCCACTTTATCACGACCGACCTTCGTGCGGCCGTTGAAGGGGCTCTCGGTGCTGACACGCAAGGGGAAGGCCGCGTGGAGATTGATGACTCCGATCCGAGTTGTCAAACGTTGCTCGTCAAATACCCACGCGTAGACACGTCCGAAACAGGATACATTCAGGCCGCCGTGAAAATTGAGGCGGGTGCGAAGTCCGCGCTCGACCTGTACCAGCTCCTCATGGTCGCACCTTACGTCAACGATGAAATCGAGATGCTTGATCTCAGCGTGCCGGATGTCACCACCATCAAGGCCGAGCGAACGTTCTGGGACAAGATCGTCATTGCCCATGGATTGCGCAACTGGTTCGACCGACGTGGCGAACTGCGCCAGGATGGCCAGCGGGTCTCGCGACACTACTACGACCTGCATTCACTCTTTGGATCGGAAGTTTGTACCGCTGCGGCTGCTGATCTGGCTCTCGGAGACGATTACATCGAGCACGCACGAACGTTTTTCAATAGACCGGATTTCGATCTTGCGGCGGCCTCACCGGGCACCTTCTCCCTTCGACCTGTTGGCGATATGATCGATCGGCTGGCTCGCGACTACGACAACACCCGAGCCTTGATTTTCGGTGATGTCCCTGACTTCGATGATATTCTTTCGTCGATAGGACGGATCGAAGACTGCTTGAATATACGTTACTGACACAAAGCGTGGTACGCTTCGCACAGATGGTCCATTGCGATAGTTTTGCGGGGCAAGTCGTTGTTGAAGCGCCTATTTCTCCAGCTGCAGCCTAACTCAGTTGGCAGATCATATCGTGAAAATCACGCGTCGCATGATTCGGGGATCTTAAGGTAAGTGACGCGCCGGAAGCGTCACTTACCTGATTGAACGCGGCTACGGTTGGCGTTTCCGGATCTATTGGGAAAGTGCTTCGGGGTGAGGCCCTGCGGAGACCGCCGGGCTCAATCTTCTCGCAGCCATCATCATCTGCTGGAACACCGCCCTGCTCGGGCGCGCCGTCCAAAAGCGCAAGCGCGCCTGTTTCGAGACACCGGAGACCCTGCTCAGGCACATTTCGCCGTTCGGATGAGGCTTGCCGGACATTTCACAGGCAATGGCCCAGATAAAGCCGTAATTTCGCGAACCATTGCGGTTGTAACCTGGCACTGGTGTTTCCGGACATGGGAAAGATGCCGTAACGGGCACACAGTGTTAGAGGCTGAACTAATGCGCGGCATTCTGGGTGGTTTGCCGCGTTTTTTCCCTATTGCGACGATCCTGTTGTGTCGACCCTATCGTAACGACCCTGTTGTTTCCGTCCTTTTGTATCGGAACCCTGTTGCCGCCGATCCGGGATGACGATTCGGCCTTCTGCGGGACAACCGCGGCGCCGACCCTGACGCCGGGAACGAGAACGGGTGATGCCGCCATGCGTCCATCTCGCCGTCCCACGTCCGCATCTGCATCGGCCAATCGGTTCCTGAGACAACCAAGGGACACCCACTTGGTCATCACATCAGTCAACTCTGCGGTCGGGGAATCCGCGGTATCTTCCAACGAGAACCCAGCGGCGCGCTGATTGTCAAAGTGCCACCCCCTGAAGTCTTCATACTCTGCGGATACACTGGACGCTCCTATCAGTTCAAAGCCGCCAAGTGTCGTGATCCAGTTCCGCACCGTGCGAGTTTCTGTGACATAGTTACCTCCATGAGCTTCGATATCACTTCCAGCCAGGTCTGACAGGGCAACTTGGTATCGATATTGTTCCTCTTCCAGCACCAAGTCCTTTTTTGATCGAAGGGGCTGCCACCAAAATTTTACACCCGAAATCCAGGCCGAGCTCAAACGGCATGTTCATCCGGTGATGTTCGCCGGGTCCGGAAGACTGGCACCGTCTCAGATCATGGATAGAGTATTTGGTTCTGCGGCCGGGATCTTTTCCAGACGGGTCTCACCTGAATCAATCCGTTCCGTGGCGATCCTGGACTTGAGCCCAAACCGGATCAGACAGAACAGGATCGCCTGAAGAAGTGGCTCACACTCATCATCCAGTGGACAGTTGATGAAGACACTGTCTCTGAAATCCCGAGAGGCCAAAGTCAGCCCTTTGGCGGGTGTGGGTCATGCCCTTAGGAATCTCGATCCCGAATTCTCCCATCACGACCGTGGATGTAGAGCTCGGCGCCCTGACTTCTCGCGATCCTGCGCCCTTCCCTGATGGCTTTCTTCTGCGTATCAAAGAATCTGGTGGCCTTGCCCGATCCAGATCTGCGGACTGCCCACTTTCCGTTCCGTGGATCGACATGCAGGCCTTTCAACGCCATTTCACGCTCCGCTGCAGCTTACCAAGCACTTGGAAATGTAGATGGGCAATTGACACGCGCAAGATGCCTTCCGCGTTCGCCACGCAGGAAGAAGCTCCTCCTCAACCCCTCAGCGGGAAAGAGATGGTGGAAGGCGGTGCGGCCGATAGAGAGGTTGCGGATTAGGTCGCTGACGAACGGATAATAGTACTTCGGGTCACGACGCCAAGGTGGCCGTGCTATGACCGTGCTTCACTCTCGGGGAAAGGGAACAGCCAATGAGTCCGAAAGTAGCGGGAAGCAAGTCGAAATTCACTCCGGAGAACCTGCTCCCGATCTTCCGGAAGGCTGCAAAATTCCGGGACAAATTGGTCGAGCTTGGGTCTACTGATAACGGAAAATCCATTCTTAGCGCCGAACGTATTCTGGACATGCCAAGACAGTGGTTGAATTGCCCCGACTTGAATCACATCAACAATCTGGATCAACGTCACGATGCGGAATTGTTTCCAACTCGATTGGATATTTGGAATTGAGGCAACAGAAGATCATTGATGATCGAACATGTCTGAGGAGAAATCACCCACATCAACGTCAATTGTCACATCATGATGTCGGGTTTGCGCGTCTTGCGCGACCGTAGACGCACGAAGCCGCGAAAGACCAGTTTTCTTCGTTTGCGCCGCGTGCGGGCTCAGGGGCAATGCCGACGCGACGCCGGGGTCAACATTCTCAACAGGGAAAACACTTTGCGCGTGGAGACGCGTCGATAGGCCGGTGGTGACGCGCGAATTGTTCAAGCGACCAAGTACACTTGAAAACCTCCGTCCTTCAGGCCGGGAAAGAGGTCAAGACCCCGTTGAACAGCACCTCCAGTTCGTGCAACGCAACCGGTCTCGGTCTTGAGTTGTCATTCAGCCGCCCCGGCCGGAATTGCCGTCGCCCAGCGGAACCAGCGTCCCTCCAATCAGCGCCTCCAACTCGACCAGCCCGCCACCCGCCGCCAACTCAACGGCCTTGGCTACCAGGTCTCGAGTCGCACCCGGCAGCACGAGCGACTGATCTGTTTCACGGACTCCGCCAGCTGCCTGCAAATCCAAAATCACGACCACAGCGGGGCCGCTCGCTGGCACATCCACCCGCCACATCTCGGTCACGCCCACTGCGCGATACAAATCCGGCTTCTCTTCATCGCCATGCGTCCGCTCGACTTCGACAACCAGGTCCTCCGGAGTCTTGCGGGCCCATTGCGTGGCCGTCTCCCGATCTTCCGTCCAGAGTTCCAGCCAGGTTTCCGCTTTCGACCCGAAATAGAAACAGGCATCCGGTTCAACCATACGGTTGGTCTTCGGGTGGCGGAACCGGCTGCTGCCCTGCGATGACAGCCGGAGGCCGAGCTGCCGCCCAGCTGCCCTTGCGACATCGCCCACGGCCTCCGCATAACGTTCATGCACGCGGCTCGGCGACATGAAGCTGATGAAGCCCCTGGGACCGTCCACGAAGACACGCCGGCCCATCTCCCGCCAGTCCATCCAGATGGCTCGTTCGATCAACGGCCGGGGCAGCTCCATGGTGTAGCAGAGCGATCCCATCGAGCCGGTGTGTTGTTCTACCATGAAATTGTTCCCTTCTCGGACCGTGGGAGACTACAACAACAGTCCGGTGACTTCCACGACTGCCCCCGGGTTGGGGCCGGGTAGGAAGGGTCGTTGCCGAGCCCTTCCCCCCACAGTGCCGGACGTGCCCACATTAGAGCATCCGGTTCCTCGCATGTCAGTTTCGCTCATTTGGCGTAGATCGAGTGGACGACCTTGGCCTTCGGCAGCGGGAACAGGGTCAGGATGGCAGTCATCCTTGCCCATGGCAGTCTCCCGTTGCGGTGTCTTCGGCCAAGCCAACGGTGCCAGCTGCGAACTACCGCTGTGCGGAATTGTTCCAGCCGCTTGCCGTTGCCGGTCAGGCCATAGTAGCCACAGTGCCCACGAATCACACGGACAAGGTGTCCGTGTTGTTCCGGGAGCGGGAGGTGCCGGTTTCCCTTGCACCAGTCCCATATGGACTTGGCGGCCCGCGCTAACCGGTCGCGGGCAGTGAACTGACGTACGACCAGCCGACCTCGCCGTGACTTGCCCCACAAGTGGGTGAAGCCGAGGAAGTCGAACTTGCCCTGTCCGTCATGTCCGCCGCCCTGCCTGTGCATGGGCCGGAAATCCACAAAGCGCGTCTTGCCGTCATGGAGCGTGAGCCCGTATCGCGCAAGCCGCTTGCCGAGGACAGCGAGCACGCGCTCGCCATCCCGGCGGTTCCTGAATGCAATGACAAAGTCGTCTGCGTACCGCACCAGACGGTGCGCCCCAACGCGTGGTGCCACATCCTCTCTCATCCATACATCCAGCACATGGTGCAGGAAAATATTGGCGAGAATCGGACTAACTACCCCACCCTGAGGCGTGCCTTCTTCGGTGCGTTGCAGGACGCCATTGTCGAGCACTCCTGCCGCCAGCCATTTGTCGATCATCCGTCGAACGACGCCGTCGTTGATCCTCTGGTCAAGGAACCCCCGCAGGTGCTTGTGATCGATGCTGCCAAAATAGTTCGCAATGTCGGCATCGATCACCCATCCGAGGCCTTCCACGGCCAGTCCCGTCCGGAGGTCTTTCAACGCTCCGTGGGCAGAGTGGCCGGGCCTGAAGCCGTACGAGCACGGCAGAAAGTCCGCCTCGTAGATCGGCTCCAGCAGCATCAGTATGGCTCGCTGCGCCACCTTGTCCTCGTAGGTCGGGATGCCCAGCGGTCGCTGCCCTCCATCCGCTTTCGGGATGTAGTGCCGGCGTACCGGTGGGGCTCGATAGCGGCCAGACTTCATCCGCCCCAGAAGGTCAAGCAGGTTGGCCTCCGCGTGGGTTTCGTAGTCCATCGCCGTCACCCCGTCGATGCCCGCTGCCCCGTCCACTCGTGTGAGGTTCAGGGCCACGATCATCCAGTCAAGGTCAATGTAGTGGTGCAAGGTCGTGAACACCATGTCCGGGCACGTCCTCGCCAGTTCGGCTATCCGGGCTTGTTTCGTTGACACGATGTCGAAGCTCGACGTCTCCATGTGTTTCACTCCTCCGGTTCTGTTCATGCGACGCTCCGCTTTCCTTCACCGGGTCCCGATGGCCTCGGTTCCCCGCCTTCACAGGTAGTATCAGAGCGCTACGACTCCCGATCCCGCATCCCTTGGGCTTATTGTTTCGCCGTCCGGTACCGTGCGTAGCCTGCTGGGGTTCGTTCCCGCTCTTAACGCTCCCGGCATCGTGCAGGCCCGATGCCGGACCGGGGTCTGGATTGATCTCGCTGGCCTTCCCCTTCCAGCCTTTTCCACGCACGGACGGAACCGGGCCTCCCAGGTTCCCTGGCGGTCCATCTACAGCTTTGCAACGTTCCCGCGACCCCGGACGGCCCGTCACGCCTTGCCATGGCGGCGCTTCCGGTGCTGCCCCCGCTTTTCACAACGACGGAGGCACCATCATTGGCTATTTCGAGGCTCAATAGCGCTGCTTCGCTGCCCCCTGTGTACGCTTCACGATGAACGTTGCCGCACACCATGCAACACTCGGTTCCGGCTGGCTGGCTGGCCTTTACCGGGCGGGAGTTACACCCGCTGGACCGCGATGTTGGGTTTCAGTTTCGATCTACATCTCTACTTCCTCCCATCCAGAGCTTGGCCTGGCGCAATGTGAATCCGTCATGGCGACATGATCTGGCGCGGATGGAGGGATTTGGCGGCTGCGAATCAGGCGAAAGTGGGTGTTTCGGCGTGTTTTGGCCGGTCGAGGTGACATTATTTCGGGTCGAGCCGGAATTTTGTCACCATCGGGAGAAATTGGGAATGTTCCTTCCGCACGACATCGCTATCGTACGGCCAATCACAAAACTCGGCGTTTCGCCGAAGCAAGGAGCATTCCCAATGACACTTTCGCATACGTGTTCAGCGCTGTCCAACCCTCTCGACATGTCCGGAATTGCCGATGCGGCGGCTGCGGACATCCGCCGCGAGGTCCTCGAACGCTTTGCCGCGGCCGGTGCCGCGTGCGACTTTGCCGAGGTTGAGATGCTGGTTTTCGATTCCGTTGCCGCGGCGGGGCGGGAGATGCTGCGGAACCTGATCGAAGCCCGCGATGACACTGCGCCCCGGCTGGTGCGGGACGACAAGCCCTGGTACCGGGCCGGTGCCACCCGCAAGACCATCATGACCCTGCTCGGGGAGGTGAGCTATGAGCGCAGCCGCTTCCGCCGCCGTGGCGAACCCATGTCATGGATGCCGGTGGATGAGGGTCTCGGGCTGATGGGGGGCTGGATGACGCGGCCGGCTGCGGAGGCGGCGGTGACGACGGTGGCCCACTGCGCCTACCAGGATGCGGAACATCTGCTTCGGAAGGCTGGCGCGATGACTCCGTCGGCGAGTGCGCTACAGGATCTGGCGCGTGCGGTGCATGAGCACTGGAGCGCGGCCGAGGATGCGGTGACGGAGCAGGTGCGGGAGGCGGAAGGCATTCCGGGTGCGGCGGTATCGGCGGCGGTTTCTCTGGATGGCGTGATGGTTCCGATGCGTCCGGGCGAGGATGGGCGCGCGGAGGCTTGCTGGCGCGAGGCTTCCTGCGGGACGGTATCCTTCTTCGACAGGGAAGGGACGCGTCTTGCCGGCGTTTGCCTGGCACGCATGCCGGAGGCGGGCATGACCAGCCTGAAGGCGCGGCTCTTGAGCGAGGTTGCGCGGATCCGGGAAGTGCGTCCCGACCTGGTGCTGGTGGCGGCGGCTGACGGGGCGCTGTCGAACTGGGAGTTCCTTGCGAAGCTGGGCCCCCATGCGGAGGTTCTCGATGTCTGGCACGCACTCGAACACCTTCATGTCGTCGCACAATCCGCACGTGATCCGGACCGCTGGTTCCAGAAGTGGCGCGGTGTGCTGATGAACGAACACGGCGGGGTGGAACGGGTCATCCGGGCTATACGCTACCTGCGGGACAGTTGTTGCGGTCGTGGCCGTGGAGATGTGGAGCGGGAACTGGAATACTTCCGCAAGAACAGATTACGCATGCGCTATCGGGCCCTGAAGGACCGCAATCTCCCGATCGGCAGCGGTGTGGTCGAGGCCGCGAACAAAAGCATCGTGACAAAAAGATTCAAGGGCTCGGGCATGCGATGGAGCATGGAGGGCGGCCAGGCGATCATGACCTTTCGGGCACTGATCCTCTCAGGCCGGTTCGACCGCGCGTGGACCGCTATCGCGGCAAATGACAACGCAAATCCAACCCGACAGGTCCTCGCAGCATGAGCCCAATAACGTCGCCATGGCAAATTTACACCCCCCGGGTTCAGGCGCGCACCAGCCGAAGAAATCAACGCGTGCCGTGAAACAGAGCGTTCCCCTGGCGGGAGCGCAAGTCCTGTTCACGCCACTTCGCAGGGAGTCCAGCGATACGGCCTTCAAATTTCGCAATGGATTCACCGAGATCATTCAGGCGCCCCATGATCATCACGGAGGTAGCCTCATTCACTCCGAACCCGGCGACGGACGAGAATAATGTGACGTACTGCAGGGCCTGGACAGTGCCCAAAGCCTGTCGCATGGCATTCAGCTTTCAGGATATGGCCACGTTCTGCGCGACACCGATCAGACAGGTTTCGCCGGATCTCCGAGTACGCGAACTATAACCTTTGAACGAATTCCTGATTTAAGGTTCTGTAGCACACTATCGAAACCTCGCTTTCTCACTGTCGGGCCGGTGACAAGAAGCCCGAAACTGGCAGCCAAGTTGCCGACCCGGGAACTGGCTCGCACGGTGACTGAGATTCACGGTCCGGCAATCTTCCAGACCAACGAGGAGGACCGACAGCGTCGCGAGCCTCGTCTTGCTCAAGTCGAAGTGAAGCCGTAGTTTCGCGGGCCACTGCGGTTGTAACCTGGCACTGGTGTTTGCGGACATGGGAAGGATGCCGGTAACGGGCACACAGCCGCTTCTGTGCTTCCCATGCGAGGGCTTGTACCTTAGGTGGCGCGGATTCGGTGCGGCGGCTGCCCCGAGAGCTCTGCCCTCAAGGAGCCTGGCTGTCCTGGTCTTGGGCGAACGCGAACTCCCCTGACATGTGGAGGAGCGGCCCGGAAACGAACGGGGCCTGAGGGGTTCGGGAATTGCATAAACCCAACAGTTAGGTTATTTTGCCTTCATGGTTGTTATTCACCGTGCCCACGGATTCCGGTTTGTAATCTACACGTCAGATCATGAACCGGCGCATATCCACATCACGGGAGCAGGGCAGGCGAAAATCAACCTGTTTGGACCGGGCGGCAGACCACAAGTCGTTTCCGTCGCCGGCATCAAGCAATCCGAACTGCGACGGTTGATGTCAGTAGTGATCGAGCGCCGCGATGATTTCCTGCAGGAGTGGGAGCGTATCCATGGACAGCCTGACTGACGCGGAATTCAAAATGGCAGAAGCCCGAGGGCAAGCGATGTTGGAAGTGGAACCTCGCGCTACCGCGGCACGATACAACCGCGACACGGGCCGTGTGACGGTCGATCTGGTGAATGGATGCACCTACGTGTTTCCGGCACACCTCGTTCAGGATCTGGAAAGTGCCAGCCACGATGACCTCGCCAACATCGAGGTTGATGGTGTCGGTTTCAATCTTCACTTTCCGAAACTGGACGCCGACCTTTATATTCCCGCGTTGGTTGCCGGGGTGTTTGGCACCCGTAACTGGATGTACAAGGCGCTGGCCCGGAGAGCGGGCCGCTCAAAGTCACCCGCAAAAACCGCTGCATCCAGGTCAAACGGCACAAAGGGCGGGCGGCCGAAGAAACAGGTCTCACGGTGAGAACGAAAAGCGGGTTGATGACGCATGTTCTGCGGGGTGAACCTGACCCAGTCGAGCCCGACCCTGGCCCGGCGGATACCTTGAATGACAACCACAAGGCGTCATCGCATGATTTGTTCGGTGGTTTACCGGCCCTAAATGCACATAGGTACCCATTCCGCCCACAGTACACGCCACACTGGATTTCCGGTAGTTTGACCGCGGTCCTTTCGGGATGGTCGTTTGCCATGCCATGAGTGCGTCGTCCGGGTCGTAGATGATCCACCTCCGAAGAGCATCAAACCCGGTTCGGTACCACGTCACTCTCGCTTGCATCGAAATGCACGCCCAGGCCCGCGCCGTGATTTCCTTCACCGCTACCTCGCCGCTTTGACGCCCGGTGAATTTGTCCCTTACCGGACTCGACCCGAAGGGCGGGAACCCGGCCGAACAGAGTGATCCATACTGCGCGTTTCGGCAACGCTCCAATTGTCCTCTCTCACTCCATGCCGCAAGGGGTTGAAAACTGCGAGGCCTTTGAAATCCCGCTCGTTGTCAGTCACCACCACGCAGTCGTTCGCCTCCGCCACCGCCGCGAGGATCATGTTGAGCGCGCTGCGCGGTCGGCCTTGGGCTTTGCCCTCCGCCATCAGGCGCGCCCAGACCAGGCCGGCCCTGTCGTCGAACGACAGCATTCGCCCCGCAAACAGCGCCCGTGGTCCCTCCTCGCCCGTGAACCAAGCTTCAAGGCCGTCCCTCTTCCTGCCGCTGGGCATTTCTAGAATCCCGCGCAGGATTTCAGCGATGGTCAGCGAAGCGACAAACAGGTCTTCGTTCAACCGCCTGGACATCCAGTCGACCAGAAGCGCGGATGGCTGCGGCTTGACGGCATTACTGATGATGTTGGTATCGAGCAGGTAACGCGTCAAAGATCGACCCTGCGCCCGTCGACCCGCGCCCGCGACAGGTCGAGGTTGGCCCCGACCAGCGGCGAGCGCCGCAGCACCGAGAGAATCACGCCTGGCTTCGGCGGCTCATCGGCAACCAGTTCTCTGATCGCCGTCCGCGCCCGATCCGCTTCCGGCCCGTCTTCGGCCAAGCGACGCGCCAGAATGCGCAGCAGCTCTCGGTCGGTTTCGAGCGCCATCACCTCAAAGCGTTTGAATCCGCGCTGCTCCAGACGCGCACGGTAGTTCCTGTTCGCCCTTTGCTGTGCGGCAGTGGTCACGGCAATCTCCAGTTTATAGCCGGGTATATATACCGCATTCGCTTCCGCTACAACCCAACTTCGCTGATAGACCCTGAAGAGGCAAGCGATTGAGCTTCTCGGACATTTCGTGTCCGATGACGCGACGTTTGCCAACACGTTAATCCAATTTCCGTGATAGGCATGCAGGTCGGCTCCAAAGATTCCGCAGTGCGAAACGTCAATCCGGATCTTACCCGGCCCCGGAGAAACATCCGCCACGCATTGAACTGAAAAACTTCGGTTGCCGTAACTGCTCGCCCCCATTGGAAACCATCAGCTTCTTGGCTGGCGGTTTCGGTTCAAGCGTTTGGGCAATTCCTGGCGTCGAAAACGCCGTTGGCTCCTCGGCTTGCACAGCCACCAACACGTTCGCTCCCGGCGGGAAGACGACGGTCAGGCCACGCAAGACGTCACGGAACAGCGTCATCCTGCGAGGCCAGCAGCCAGCGGATCCCTCTGGACGTCGCAAAGCCCCGCTGTTAACGCCGCCCCCATGACCGAAAACGAATTCGACGAACAGGAAGCGGCTGGACCTCGCGGCCGGTCAGGCAGAACGGAGGCGCGGGAGGGAAAGAGCGGAACCCGTTCCGTTCCTGCCACCCCTCACGACAGCCTGTTCCGGGCACTTGTCTCCGACCCGGGACGTGCCGCGGCGCTCATCCGCGATCACCTGCCTGACCGGATCGTGGGGCTTCTGAGCGAGGCGCCGCCCGTGCCGGTGGATGCCAGCTTCGTGGACGACGCTTTGCGCGGGAGCCAGTCCGATATGCTGTTCAAGGTCGAGCTTGCCTCCGGCGGTCCGGCATTCGTGTACGTACTTGTCGAGCACAAGAGCCATGCTGATCCCGGCACACCGTTGCAATTGGCTGGCTACATGGTGAAGATCTGGTCGCGTTATGCGCAGGGGAAAGCGGAGCGCCTCCGCGCCCTTCCCCCGATTGTGCCGGTGGTTTTCTATCATGGCGAGGCTGGCTGGTCCGTTGGGGATGGACTGGGCGCAATGATCGCGACCGACGATCCGGAACTGGTCTTCCTGCCCGGCGAACGGTTCATCCTGCGCGTGCTGCGGGCGCTACCGACCGAGGACCTGTCTCACGACGCTGCGCTCAGGGCCGGCCTGATCGCGCTCACGCGCCGTGCGGTCGAGCTTGTTGCGATGGTGGTCGAGGGTCTGGCCGGCAATGACACTTTGCAAAAGCAGGTTTTCGAATATATCCTGCTGACCTATCCCGATGCAGACATGGATGCGCTGCAGGCGAACCTGCGCTCGGCATGTGGTGACGAAATGGAGGGCCTGATGGGCACGATGGCGGAAGCGTTGATCGAACGGGGCAAGGCAGAGGGTTTGGAGCTCGGAAAGGCAGAGGGCCTGGAACTCGGAAAGGCAGAGGGCCTGGAGCTAGGAAAGGCAGAGGGCCTGGAGCTAGGAAAGGTAGAGGGTCTGGAGCTCGGCAAAGCCGAGGGCTTGACGCGGATTATTGAGCGTCGGTTTGGTCCGTTGTCCCAGACGGTCAGGGACCGCATCACTTTGGCCGGTTCTGATGAACTCGATACATGGTTTGACCGGGTTCTCGATGCCGACAATCTGGAAGTGATGTTCGACGGGACCGACCCGCACTGAACCCGGGCTACCCGGACTGCGGCTGGCGGGGGGTACAGGAAACAAGCGCAGTCAGGCTGCCGGGTTCATTGGTATTCCGGCTTCGTCTGTCGAACACGGCTCAACTTCAAGACTCGGGCAAGGCCATGATCGGGAAGCGATCAATGACGTTGGCGCACGAGTTCGATGGGATTGACGGCAGTTGTGCAGGAAGTTCGCCAATCGAGAGGAGAGTGCGAGCATTTACCGGTTGCCGACATGGAATGCCGCATCAATCATTCGTGCATGTCCTTGCCTGTGCAGTTTTCATCGAGCATCTTCCATACGAAATCGACGCCAGTGCAGGAGCATCAGAGGCCACGGCACGTCCGTCCGTGAGGACAAGGGGCCGCCCGGTATACAGGTCGATCGGGAACGAATGAGCCCGGACCCAGCCCTGGTTCTGCTGGCCCGCCACCAGTCCGACATGGAGTTCCTGCATTCCGTGACTTGAGACCGGCAATTCGCGTTCATGTGCTGTCCGGGCGACGTTCAACCAACCGGTTATGCCGCCGCAGTTGGACGCATCCAGTTGAATAAGCGCGAGCTTCGCGACAGGCTGAGCGCCAGTTCGAATTCATGGTTCGTATGCCGGTTTTCTCCCATCGCCGGGGGAATTACCCGTGGCCTTTGCAATGCGTGCATATCCGGCGTAATCATCGGGGGCTACCGGTTCTTCGAACCAGTAGATGTCACATGGTTCGAATGCCCCCGCAGCCTCAATGGACCGCTCCACGCTCATTGAACAGTTTGCATCAATCATGAAGGTCGTATCCTGGCTGTCATGGACCGTTGCCGAGGTCATAATGACGCTCACAGGTACGCCGCAATCGGCCGTGTCGAGATGCAGCTTGTAGCCAATCCAGCTGACCAGGAAGTCTTTGGCGTTCTTCTTGGCCCCATGGTCGCAAGCGCGCGGCAGGTCATTGGGCATCTCCTCGAGGCTCATGCCATTCGACTGACGTTCGAGACGCCCGGGTTCCTTCGTCACTTCCTCGCCCTTGCGGGGACGACCGCGCCTGCGCTTCGGCTTCTTCCCGGTTGCCGGTTTCGGTGCCAGCTTCTTCCGCCCCTCGATCGCCGTCGAGTCCCGCGAGACATGGCCGATCAGTTCCGCCCCCAGGGCCTCCTTCACCAGGGCTTCGTGCATGCGCTCCGCAAGGCGGGCCTCGGAAAACGCGGCAGACGCCCGCGAAAACATCGCCTCGCTCGGGATCGCGCTGACACGCGACCAGCCGCACAGCCTGCGTAAGGGTGCGTCGACCATGAGCCTGTCATTCAAATCTTGGGTTGTTGGCAAATCCCATTTCGCCTTGGCAATGCAGGCCGCGCCAGGGCCCGACGATTCTGCTGCGGCCGTCCGGGGCCGCGCCAGCTTGTATCGACGAAGCGCTCGACCTCGTCCAAGTCGAGGACTTGGACGAGGTGTTTGTGATTTTCCAGCAGTGGGCAAACTTCTTCGGCGAGCGCCGGGAAAAGTTCCGCTTGAAATCGGTTCCAGATACTGGATAGAGTGGAGTTCAAGGACATCGGGGTCGCTTCATTTGGTAGTGTTTTTGGACGACTACACTATACCTTGTGGCGGCTCCGAATTTCTGGATCATCCAAACAAAATCGTCGAAATCGGCGGGAAATTCATCCGTCTAGGAGATTTTGCAAGAGGCTCCATGGAATATATTTCTCATCGCCCGCTCCATCATACCTTGTCATCTCATCACGAGACGGCATGTAAACCCCTTTGCTTGAATCGCAATTCAAGTCTCCGGTTTGTGTTTCAGTCTGTTGTCACGCGCCTCATTTGCTGCATCAGGTAACTATGGGCTGCCAGTTGGCGCTACCTCTGCAAACCCTCCAGGCTCCGCTCGTCGTCTTGCATCGCGTTGGGTCCGGTGCCTGAACAACTCAAACACCGTTTGTGAGCGTGTCGAACTTGTCTTTCAGTGTCATTGCCGGGGCCGCCAACGGAATGAGGCGGCTGGTCACCGCGTGGAAAGGAATTGGCTTGATCGGCAGGACCGGAAACGGGAGATCCTCCGAAGCGGCTCCAAGCAGTTTCGCCGACAACGCGCGACCCATCACGGAAGACATCGCAATTCCACGACCGCTGAATCCAAGGCCTGCCAAGACCCCGGGCGCGGGCTCGTGCAAATGGGGCATCATTTCGGGGGTCACAGCAATCCGACCCGCCCATTTTCGTTCGATCGGGACATCAGCCAACTGCGGGAAAACAGTCTTCAATCCCCGCATGAGGCGACCAAATCCGCCGAAGGCGTTGACGTTTTCACTGCTGGCGACGCACCCGAAGATCAGCCTGCCGTCGCGGTCATAGCGCGCATAGTAAATTGCGAGTCGGGTGTCCGAAATTGTGACTTTGCCGGGCAAAACGGCGTGCTGCTGCTCCACGGACAACGGCCGAGTTGCGAGCACCACGCTGAATAACGAATGATAAGTCTTGCTCAGCCCGGGCCACAATCCTTCGGAGTACGCGTTTGTCGCCAAAACGACGTTCTCGGCAGAGATCTCGCCTTGGCCGGATTTGGCGCACCACTTGCGGTCGTTCCGCTCGAGACCCGTGATCGGAGAGTCTTTGAAAATCCGCGCGCCGCGGGCTACGGCCGCACATGCGTATCCACGGGTCAGGGACAGAGGTTGGACATGTCCACCGGCAGCATGGCGAAGCGCGAAAGAATATGCTGGCGATCCGCTTGCCTCGCGAACCGCATCACCTTCAATTTCGATGATATCCGCGCCCTCGGCGACCCAGGCCTTGCCCAGGACACCCAGATTTTTCGAGGCTTTTTTGGTGTGAGCGGCCTGGATCCACCCGGTCTGGACCGGGTCACAGTCAACGCCAAATGTTTCAATATCCAAAAACAAGTCGTCGGCAGCGCGTAGGGTAGTTCTGACCAGGTTTTTGCCAAGGGTGGCACCCAGCATTTCCTCCAACTGCTGCGGAGTCTGCCTCCATATCGGATTGCACTGTCCGCCACTGCGCCCCGATGATCCCCAACCGATTTCCCTGGCGTCAACCAGAGCAACAGATACACCGGCGTCAGCCAGACCCAATGCCGTTCTGCAGCCTGTCAGGCCACCGCCAACGACCAGAACATCCACATCAAAGCTGCCAATCAGTTTTTGGCACGAGGGTTCGAAACTCGCCGTGACTGTCCAGTGAACTTCGTTCTTGATGTCCCGTCTCTTCATCGACCTCTCACCTGCCTTGAAACAAGGGACCGTCTTCCCGATCGAATTGTCCAGGCCGTGGGTTCAATTGACCAGTTGGCAATTCTGCAGAGCAGGAGACGACTGATGGCCATGGTCGCGCAGGCCAATCGTAGGCGCCCGTCTGATGCCCCGGGCTTTCAGATAACCAAATTCACAGGCATTTCGACCATTTTGGTGGGGTCGAGACACGACATCAAGCGATAGTTGGGGTTTGTCACGAAACGATCGATCCGTTTGTTCGACGTTTCGAGAGCCTTTGTCACGTCCTCGTGCGGCGGCGGCTTGCCCGCGTTTCGTTTTCCGAATCCGTGCAGACATGGCCGGGGCGCGGGAAAGGGTTATGGCACATTCGCCGTGATCGGGGTAAAGACCGTGACCTCGGTCGTGGCCAGGGTCAGGACCGCTCTCAGCGATGATGGGTACCAGACATGGTCTTGCCACGCGCCCGGCACGACGCCCTCTTCCGCCTGCTTGTCTCCGACCCCGCCCGGGCCGGCCGGCTGCTGCACGAGTACCTCCCTCCCGGGGTGGTTGCCCGGCTCGATCCGAAACGCCCTCCGGTGCATATCGAGGGTACGATGATCGACGGCGAGGGCAGCACGACGCAGTCCGATGCCCTCTTCCGCCTCCACTTCGGGGACGGCGGCGAGGTGATTGTCTATGCCTTGCTGGAGCACAAGGCGCGTGTCGATCACCGCACTCCGCTCCAGCTCATCCGGTACGTGCTCAGGATCTGGGGCCAGGAGCTGGACAGGGGCGTCGTCCCGGTCGGCGGCCTACCGCCTGTCATCCCGTTAGTGTTTTTTCACGGACGGGAGCCGTGGACGGTGCCCTGCTCGGTCCAGGACATGATCCATGCGCCCGAAGGTCTGGACCACCTCGCGCAGTCCTTCGGTCACTACGTGGTTCATGATCTCGGCCGGATCACGCCGCGGGAGCTGTCGCGGAGCGCCGAGGTGCGCGCGGCACTGCTGGCGCTGGCCCGGGCGTTCCGCGAGAATGTCAGCGACGCCGAAGCCGACCTTCTGGTTGCCGGAGTTGCGGATACGGAGTTCGGGCGCTACATATTGACCTACATCATGGAACAGGTCAGCCTGCCACCCGAGCGTATCGAGGCTGCGTTGAGGCGCACGGGGACGAACGCGGAAACGGTGGAGGAAATCATGGGGACTGCCGCACAGATCTGGATGGAACAGGGCCGGACCGAGGGCCGGACCGAGGGCAAGGCTGCCGGGATCGTCGAGGGCAAGGCCGCCGGGATCGTCGAGGGCAAGGCCGCCGGGATCGTCGAGGGCAAGGCTGCCGGGAAGGTTGACACGTTTTTGCGTCAGGCGCGATTGAAGTTCGGAGAACTGACGCCGGCGCACGCCGAACGGGTCCGCAGCGCTTCGCCCGAAAATCTCGATGTCTGGCTCGATGCCCTCATCACCGCGGAGGACATCGACGCGGTGTTCAGAGAGCGCACCAGGCATTGATCCGGTCGTCATCGACCGTTCCGTCCCGGTTCTTCCCTGGCGTGGTTTTGCGTACGGATTTTCCCGCAGTCTTGCGCCACAATGGCCCGGTCCTTCGAAAGCCGCAGACAAACCGGGCCATTGCTCATCCTGATGTGGGGACGGGCTCGAAACCGGCGCAGGATCCTGCCTGCCCGCGTGTCTCGTGATGAATGTGCATTGAACACGATCGCCAACCCGAATGCTCTCCAGACGACAACTCGTGTCGATAGTTTCGTGACGAACCCTTAGCTTTCACGATCTCCAAGTCCGGTTGAAGTAGACAACAATCGATGGTTGTCCCCGCCAACCCATTTCGGAAGGCAATTCGAGGAATGAGCGACGACCGAACCCAGCGTTCAACGCGTTGCCCACGAAGACCAACCAGAGGAAAAGTCCGTATGGACGGTCAGATTTCGTTCCGATAAGCCCAATCATGAAACATTTTGGATCGATAGAAACTGTATGTTGGATCGATAAAAACTGTATGTTGGATCGGAAAATGTTTGCATTGAGACTCGGCGGGAAGGCGCGAGTTATCGCGTCTGCTCGAAAGATATTCCGAGTCATGACAACTGGGAGAAACTATCCATGAAATCACTGTTTAGAAAGGCGGCAGTTGCGACCGCCAGCGCAATCGCACTTGCGAGCCCCACCATCGGCCAGGCAAAAGACACCGTGAATGTGGCGTTCTTTTTGCAATGGGCAACCCCCAATCTGGTCGCAAAAGTCGATAAATCATACGACGATGCGATGGGTGTCGACGTAAACTGGGTGGACTTCACCACCGGGACCGCAATGACGGAAGCAATGCTTGCCGGCGACATCGACATTTCGTACTCGCAGGGTCTTGCTCCTTTCGTAACCGCAATCCAGCAGGGCGCACCGCTGAAGATGGTCGGTATTGCCGTTGTTTACGAGGCAAACGATTGTTTTGTCAGAAATGAGCTCGGCATCGATAGCTCCAACGTTTCCGAACTCGAAGGCAAGACTGTTGCCGTGCCGTTGAACACGATGGCTGACTTCGCGTTCCGGAGCTACATGAACCACTACGGTATCGACATATCCACCATGACAGTCGTGGACCAGGCTCCACCCGATGGCGCAAAATCGCTGGCAGACGGCGCAGTCGACATGGCTTGCGTTTTTGGCGGAGTTGACACTGCGGCGGCGGGGGAAGTGGGTACCCGTATCATGGAAACCCAGCAGAAAATCGACGCCGGAATCGGTTCGTTCGACGTTGTGACGGTTACCGAGAAATTCGCGACCGAGCATCCAGAACTGGTGAGAGCATTCCTTGAAGTTACCGAAGAGGCTAACAGCGCCTGGGAAGGAACCGACGAACAATTCAAGGTCGTCGCTGACGCTTCCGGCATGGACCTGGAGACAACCAAGAACCAGGTTGCTGGCCTGATTCCGCCTTCCGCCATGGAACAGATTGAAAGGTACTTCAACGAAGGTGGAATTGCTGCGCAAGCAGCCGCTTCGCTTGGTCTTGTGTTCCAGGGCGATTCAGACGGATCGGCAATTGCCAAGACAATCGACGGATCCTTCCTGGAATAACCGAGATCCCGAACGGTTGGAAAAGGGGGCCAATTGCGGCCCCCTTATTGGCATGAAGGAGGACACTTTCTTTAGCCGAGAATTGAGAAAGATCGATCCTGATCGCTTTTTCAAAACACCTATATTAAGTAAAAGCAAACAAATAGAATAGAACCAGGCGATGGCAGATCTCGTTTGCGAACATCTGAGCATGACCTTCACCAACCCGCAATCCGGAGCGGCGGTTGAGGCATTGAAGGACATCAATTTCACGTTGAAAAAGGGTGAGCTCCTGTCCGTTCTCGGACCGTCAGGTTGCGGCAAGACGACACTTTTGAACGTGATTGCCGGATTCATCAACCCCACCGGCGGCAGTGCAAGGCTTGGCGGACAACTGATCGATGGGCCCGGCGTCGAACGCGGGATGGTGTTCCAGCAGGGTGCCTTGTTCGAATGGCTACCCGTATCAAAGAACGTGGATTTCGGCCTCCGGATGAAGAGGAACGATCGCACTGAAAACGAACAACTGGTTGAAAAATGGCTGGAAATCGTCGGCCTTCAAGGATTTGGCGACACGCCGACCTATCAGCTTTCAGGTGGCATGCAGCAGCGTGTCGCTCTGGCCCGTTGCCTTGTCAACGATCCGGACGTGATCCTGATGGATGAACCCCTAGGCGCGCTCGATGCGCTTACCCGGGAAAAAATGCAGTCGTTGGTGCTGGAACTCTGGAAGGAGACCGGCAAGACCATCATGATCATTACCCATTCCGTGGAAGAAGCGGTGTTGTTGGGAGAGCGTCTGTTCGTAATGGCCCCGCGCCCGGGACGCGTGCACAAGGAATACAGTTTGCCCTTCGCTGAGCGGGGGCTGACGGAGTCGCTTCGAGAAATAAAACACGATCCTTATTTTTCGGAAGTGCGTGAAGAAATCCTGACGATGATCTGGGACATGGAAGAGGAGATCATGGGTCGTGTTTGAGTGGCTTTCGGACAACAGGGCTTCAATTGCGGCCGTACTCATCGTCGCATTTGTCTGTGCATTCGTCTGGTCGATCTTCGTTGGAAGGAGGCAGGCAAGACTGAGGGCAAAGGATGAAGTCTTTGGCGACCCGGTCAGGACCAAGGGGGGATGGTACTGGGCGGTTTGCGGTGTCTCGGCACTAATGCTGGTCTGGTTCTACTATTCCTGGGGAACAGGAAGGGCCTACTTCCCAAAAGCTGCCAATGAAATGTGCCAGATTGCGAAGCTGGAAGAAGCAGTTTCTCCGATCAAGGCGGCACTGCCGATCGGGTCGCGTTACTACAAATCGACATTGCTGGTGTCACGAAACACGACTCAATTGGACGTACTGGAACGCGAACTGCCGACAGGAGCATTCTCCGACGTGGAGCAATCTGACCTCTTGGATCTGGTTGCGCAAATTCGGACCTTGATGGCCAATGCGTCCGATCCCTCGAAGGTTAATCCTGAATCCAAAGACCAACTTGTCGCGATTACCGAAAAGTTGGACCAGGTCAGCGCATACCTCAATTCAGGTCCAAAGGGATTGACGCCAAGTGAAGAGGCCCTGGAACAGCCCAAGTGGGGCACCGCGTTTACCGAAATCCCGATATTGCCGATCACGCCCAAGGGCATGCTGTTCGACACGGCCGCGACGGACGCTGCCGAGATTGCGGGAGTTTTCAACAAAATCAGGAACAATTTTCCGGAAAACGACCGTTTGATTGACGAAACAAAGGCGCGAATTGCGGTCCTTAAGGAAACAAATGAATCCGGTGATTTTGACGAGAGAACTTCTGAACAACGCAAGTCCTACGTCAAGGCAGTGGAACGAATTTTCAGGCGACTGGACGATGGATTCGTCTTTCCGGCCGCATCCCTGGTTGGTGTCAACACGGCGATAATCGCGCTCGATGCGGCGGCCAGTGACGCCCAGGGAAGTTTGAGAATTGTTGATGCGCTGTTTTTTCCGGGTCCCGGCATCGTCAAATCGCGAACCCAGTGTACCGAACAGGGGTCAGCCCGATGGCTACCCAAACCAACAGACGTGGTCGCTACATTTCTTCGGCTTGCGAACCCGGATATCGAGGGCGGCGGCGGCTATCGGGGGGTGACATTATTCTGGTGGAAGTGGCTTCCGATCGCCGACGTGGTCGGTTTCTTCGTTCCGGACTGGATTGCAGATGTCTGGCCGGGTGAATTTGCAAGTCATGGACCCGACGGGACCATAATCCCCAATTTCAAGGACAAACTCTTGGCATTTGCCCAAGGTAATGTCTCGCTAGGTTACATACCGATGTTTGAGGGTCATATCTGGGACTCCCTGTTCCGGGTTATTGTGGCCTTGGCTCTAGGCATCTTTTTGGGAGTGCCGCTCGGGCTGTTCATGGGGGTGTCCCGGTTCTTCAAGTCCTTCTTCGACCCGCTGATCGAGCTTTACCGTCCGGTCCCACCGCTGGCGTGGGCCCCGCTGATCCTGACCATTTTCGGAATTCAGGATGACGGCAAGATTTTCCTCCTCTTCATGGTGGCCTTTGCGATAATGGTGATTTCAGCGCGTACCGGCGCTTCCGGCGTACAGTTGTCGAAAATCCGTGCGTCTCACTCTTTGGGTGCGACGGATCGACAGATCATGTGGAACGTCATCTTGCCGAATGCCCTCCCCGAGATTCTCACTGGCATCCGCATTGCTGTGGGTGTTTGCTGGGGTACGCTCGTGGCGGCAGAAATGCTCGCAGGGACCACCGGCGTTGGTTTCATCGAGAATATCGCCCGTACAGTTTCAGATTATGAATTGATCTGGGTTACGATTCTGATCATGGGCGTGCTCGGTCTCTTGTTCGACATAATCATGCGCTGGGTCATTCAGAAGACCATTCCGTGGCGCGGAATGGGATAGGCAAAACGGAGAGTTGAACCTGTCCCGAAGTGTCCCACAGAGTTCAAGACGACACTCGGTACCCGCACTCGAACAGAGCCAAGTATTCGTGAATCACGAAAGTGGAAACGTGAAGATTCAGCTTGAGGCTAAATGGAGATCAAGCGTTGTCGGCCATTGACGAATATGGAGGTCATTTACGGGTGCAGCGCAGCAGGAAGAAATCAGGCGCTTTTGGCGAAGTCGTCGCGCGCCTTTTGAAGAAGATATCGTTTCTTCTCGTCCAGGCTTTTGGCGGCTCGTTCGACTGCGGAATTCCACTTCGGGCCGTTTTCCTCAGCGAGGGCCAGTGCTTCGCCGAGTTCGAAAGACCGTCTCTTTGAGAGCGCTTCGATAAGAATTCCGGCCTGAATTACGTCCTTGTCGGCTTTTGCAAATGAACTTTCATGCCGGCGAGTTGAAACGATCAATTTGTGCACGGCATATCGAGAAGGATCAGGAACACGAACGGGTGTGCCCCCCCGATGTAATACTGCCGACCATACCGGGTCCTTGATGAGGAAGTCGAGGAACCGAAGAGGCGTGGCCCTGGCGCCGCAAAGGGAGGGCATGTCTGCCGCCTTGCCCTGGCATTTGTCGCTGCCTCTAATTGGGGTTAGAAATTCGACGCGGTAACGATCGTCATTGACAAATGCTGTGACAGACCCCGGGTCCTGATTGGGGACAGGTTTAAAACTCTCATCGACATCTCGGAGCACTTCAAGAATCGGCGGCATTGAATCATCGACCACATCTGAAATCGCTTTGAATTGGGCAAAATCTGCTTCCTGCGCCATCATTGACGTGGATGGCAATTTCGAACCAAGCAAACCGGCGTAAGCCTGGAACGCAACTGCTCCGACAAGAACGCCTCTCAGACGGAAAAAACCCGCTTTCCAAAATGCTTCAACGATGTTTCCCGTAAGCGCATCAGGGCGTGGAAAGACCTGACTGAGCGCTCTCACCACTTCGCGCCGTTCCTTGAAATCTGCCTTTAACTCTTTGAATTTCTCAACGCGGTTTGTTATTTCGGGCTCTGTCGCCGGTCCAACGTAGCGACGCTTCCGGTCGCCATCCTGGTATTTTTGGAAGTACCAATAGTCACGCCCTTTGGACGTGACTTTGACGAACTGCCCCTGCTCATCGAAATCCTGGTCGAATCTCGCATCAAGGCATCTTTCGATTAGTTCTGCAAAGGTCGATTGAAGGGCGAGGCTGATTGATTGCATGGTTATACCCGGTTTCCAAAACCAGACACAACATATGAGTTATACCCGGATTTGTAAATAGGGTATAACGAGCCAAATGCTTACAAGGGTGCTCAATCACGATGGGTCCGGATGGTCCCCAAATGAGTTCCGCACGTAAGTTCCCGAGCAATCGTGCCTGGGTTGAAAATTTTCGGGCGTGGCACGGTACGGCTGATCTGGCGAATTTGCTACTTGCCGAAAAGGGCAGAATGGCGCTGAAGATCGAAATGGTTTTCTGGACCCACCGTCTCTGGCGCGCTGTCGAACACGCTACCGCTGTTACGAACAGCGGCGTGCGCCCTGGCACCGTACGGGCCTGCCTTGTCGATCATTCGTGAAGACCCGGCGCGCCCGATTTCCTTTATTTGCCCGGCTGGCAGGTGTCAGCCCGGATTAACCGGGCGTACCTTTCAGAAAGCAGGTTGGGGCCACGATGTCTCGATACCGCAATGTCCAGCGACTCGGACGTGCGGAGCGTCTGGTTCCTTGCGGGAAAAGCACATCGCTACTCAAAGCCGCGCTCGCCGCCGGACTTCAGGACTATTCATCGTACTACCGCAGCTATTGGCAGGTCTGGGGAGAGTCGCATCGCCCCCTCAAGGCCCGTCGTAGTTTGGCTTTCAGGTAAAAAACCGGGCCCCGCAGAGCCCGGTTCGAATTCGGCGCAGTCTTGAAATCAGTCGATCTTGCCGACTTCTTCCTTGATCCGTGCAACAGCTTCGTCAGCGGTGATCTCGCCGTCAATGTATTCGCGAACGATGCGGTTGTAGAGCAGAGAGTTTACGATTTTCGACGCGCGACTCAGATTGCCTTCGGCCAAACCCCAGCGGTTGCCAGTTGCCAGGCCCGCGACAATTCCGTCGATCACGTCCTGCGGATAGATTTCCGCGAGCGGTGCGTGGCGGTCGACACCAACCGGCAGGCTGGCCCAGAGCTTGACGTAGGCTTCCGGATCATCGGCGTTGCCCCGGCGGATCGGGAACTTACCTTCGGCTGCCATGCCGAGGATGTCGCCGTAACCTTCACTGAGCGAAAACTTGATGAACTCGATCGCTGCGTCGGTATCGGCGTCGGCGGTCACGCCCATGAAACGAGTGTCAGCCCAACCGGCACCACCCGGGTTGGATGGACCAGAGACACGGGTGACAAAACCCGTGCGCGATGCAAGATCGCGCGAGGTCGGGTCATCGTTGATCGTCGGCGGGGCGCTGTCGCGCAGACCGGCCAGTTCGTCCATGATGAAGGGCGACCAGATGATCATTGCCGCCTTGCCCGCGAAATAGAGTTCGCGTGACTGCTTCCAATAGAGTTCACCCTCGGGCGAAGCGTCAGCCATCTTCTTGTAGATCTCAAGCGCCTCAACGAGCTTCATGTCGTTCTCCGCGCTGTCCACGAGCGGCGAATATCCGTTGGCAAGAAACACATGCTCAAGCACCTGGATCATGAAGGTTTCGTCTGTCTTGGTCGCAGCAACAAATCCAAAGATGTCATCCCCGTGGAGCTTGTCGATGGCGGCGGCGATATTTGCATAGCTGTCGGGTGCAGCCAGGCCATTGGCCTCGAACAGATCCTTGCGGTAGACGACCATCTGGGTCCAGCCATCAACCGGAACCGAGACGTATTCGCCATCCACTTTTGCCGAATTGAGCGGCCCGGCGGCGAATGTATCGACGCCAAGTGCCTCGACCACTTCCGTCCCGGCGCCGGCATCGAGGATCCCTGCCTCGGTCCAGGGCAACAGGAATTGCAGCGAGTGGTAAACGACATCCGGCAGATCACCTGCGGCAAATGCCGCCGTCATCCGGGTGCCGAGTTCTTTCTCCGTCACTGGAACGACTTCAACTTCGTGGCCGGTTTTTGCGGTGAAGGCAGCCGCCATCCTCTTTTGTGCCTCGATTCGGTCGGGCTGCTCTTCCGGCGTCCACAACGTCACGGTGTCAGCCCAGCCGACATTTGCCGCCAACAGGGCGCCCATCGCAACCGAACATAGTTTCTTCACGATTGATTCCTCCCATATGATTTCGCCCGCGCTACCGAAGTCACTCGGCGCAGGCTACGAACTATTTTCCAAATATCGGATGTAACGTTTCATCAAGTCAAGGAAAAAATTCGGTTCGAGCAAAAAAAATCCAATGCACAGTAAATAAAAAAAGGGGTATGTGTTGACATTTCATTAGATATATCGTTCTACTATTTCGAACTGTGGCAGTTCGCTGAAGAGCGACTTTCAAACCATGTTGCACCAATTGGCCACTTCATAGCGGATCCTTTCAATTGGTCTGTTTCCAATGAACAAGCGCCCGACCATACACTCAGTTGCCAAGGAGGCCGGCGTTTCCGTCTCAACGGTTAGCCAGGTCCTGCGAGGAGTTGGGCGGATTTCGGAAGATACACGGCGGAAGGTCCAGAAAGCTGCAAAGAAACTCGAATTCGTGCGGGATCGTCGCGCCATGGCCATGCGGTCTGGTGAAACGCACGATGTCGGGCTCCTGATCCACCGCATCGCCAACCCGTTCAATGCAGAGGTTGTTGTCGGCGCGAGTTCCTACCTGCAGGAAAAGGGATACCTGCTCTTCGTGCTCGATGCTGAAGACGATGTGGAATTGCAGGAGAAGTACCTGCGCACCTTGATCGGCGGTTCAGCGGACGGCTTGTTGTGGATTCCGGCAACCGGGACAACCGAAGAAACGATCGCCTGGATTCGACGGAACAGCCCGGCAACCATCACCTGGCTGCGTACGCTTCCTGACCACCCGTTCGATCATATCGGCGTCGATTCAACCTACGGAACAGCAATGGCAACCCGGCATCTCTCCGATCTCGGGCACACCACCATTGCCTTCCTGGGCGGCGACCACCTGTCGCCGACGATCAATCAGCGCATTGGCGGATACGTAAGCGTACTGGTCACAAGAGGATTGAATACCCCCATCATCCGCCCATGCGAGGAAACCAAGACCGATGCGAAAGCGGCGGCAATTGCACTTTGTCAGGAAAACCCTGAAGTTACCGGGATCGTGTGCAATTGTGACGTGGTCGCCGCCGGCGCAACGCTTGGACTGGCACATCTGGGCAAGTGCGTCGGACACGACGTGTCGGTCGTCGGCTTTGACGACATCGAGGATTCGCGTCTTTGGGAACCACCACTGTCCTCCATCGCCGTGGATCCGAAGGGCATCGGCCGACAGATCGCCGAGGCTTTCATTGCCCGCAGGGAAAACCCCGACGCGCCGATCCGCACGATCAGTCTACCGGTCCGCCTCGTGGCCCGAGCCTCAAGCGGACCGCCAACAAGAGGAAATGGCGCCGATGGCTAAGGCAACCCCTTCTGACCTCGCGAAGGCCCGCAAACGCCGCGGACCGATCGAAAAACGCGAACAGCGCCTCGCGTTTTCAATGTTGGCGCCGACCGTGGCATCCGTTCTTCTCATTATCCTCGTACCGCTGCTCGCAAATTTCTGGATAAGCGTGAAGCCGATTGAACTGGCGGATTTGCGGCCGGCGAAGATGCTGGTCCGTGAACGGGTCACGGGCGACGTCCCGGTCAAGGTTGGTGACCAGTTGGAGATCGAGTACCGGGTGCGATCGAGTTCTCCCAAGGAGGAAGTCCGCGAGGCAAGCCTGCTCGACTCGCTCCCAAGAGGTCTCCGCGTCGTAGAAATCGGAGAGCCCTGCAGAGCTGACGCCGTCGCGATATCATGCGAATTCGGGACGCTCGAACCGCGAAAACAGGTGCGGGTCAAGGGCATCCTCGAGGCAGATTCCTCATACTTTGACGGCGAAGCGGTGAAACCCGGAGACACCGAACTCGTGGCCCTCGGAAAGTCGGACAATGCGCTCGCGAGCCTGGATTTCACCTTTGAAAACTTCCGCAAGGTCTTCGACGCGACCGAATTCTGGGACGTGCTCTGGGTTTCGATCGTCTACACCGTTTTTGGCACCCTTGGCGCGCTGATCCTTGGCCTCTTCGCCGCCCAGCTGATGATGACCGCGTTTCCTGGGCGTTCCGTCCTGCGGGGCCTCTTCCTGTTTCCGTACGTCTCGCCGGTCATTGCGGTCGCTTTCACCTGGGTTTTTCTGCTTGACCCTTTTTCAGGAACCCTCAACGCGATCCTTCAGACCACCGGCGTGACAGACGAAGCCGTCAACTTCCTCGGCAAACGCGGAATCGCGCTCTGGACCGTGATCGCTTTCGAGGCCTGGCGTTATTTTCCGCTCTCCTTTCTTTTCATTCTGGCGAGGATGCAGTCGCTGTCCGCGGATCTCAACGAAGCGGCCGAGATGGACGGGGCGACGCCTCTCCAGAAATTCTGGTTCATCAATCTGCCGCAACTTGTCGGGATCATTTCGACACTGTTCCTGTTGCGGTTCATATGGACGTTCAACAAGTTCGACGACATCTTCCTGCTGACCGGTGGAGCTTCGGGCACACGAACGCTGACGGTCAACGTCTATGAACAGGCCTTTGCACTTTCAAACCTCGGTGCGGGAGCCGCGGTCGCCGTGGTAATCTTCTTCGTCCTGACGGCATTTGTCGCCTTCTACTTCCGGTTTGTCCCCAAAGAGGAGGGTATGTAATGGCGCGTGGCATTACTCTTGCGGTCATACTCGGGGGCGTATGGGGCGCAATCAACGCAATCGTCATCGGTGTTGGCATCACGCTTGTTTTCGGCACTGCCGCGGAAATGACGACGTTTGCGGCACTTTGCGCGGGAATTGCCGGCGCTTTCGGCTGGCTCATGTCCGATCGGTACGCAACCGGCCTGTTCCCGCGGATGGCGCTGGCCAGCATCGTGTACGCGTTGGTCATCTGCCTTCTAACCTTCTTTGAGCCCCTCGGAATTGCGCTCGCCGACCGGCCGGCTACCGGTGTTTCGGTTCTGGCCGCACTCGCAATTACAACGGTCGGAGCTGTCGCCATCGCGTTTCGCGCACGTAACTGGACCACCCTCAACCGCTACCGCGCCGAGGAAGTGCTGATCCGCGCCCTCAAGGGTTTCGGTTTCGTGTTCTTCACGACAATCGTGCTTTTGCCCTTCTACGCGATGCTCATGACCAGTCTGAAAAAGCAGGCCGAGCTTTTGCTGAACCCGCTCGACTTCTCGATCAACGTTCGCCAGGGCGCAAGCGAACTCTTCAGTTCCTATGTCGAACTCTTCACGACGTTCGACTTCGGCCGGTTCGTCATCGTCTCGACCGTCGTTTCGGTCGTTACTGTCTTGCTGACCCTCGCCGCCTCCATTCCCGGTGCCTATGCGATTTCGCGCCTGAAGTTCCCCGGACGCACGACGCTGTCGAGGTCGATCCTGCTCATCTACATGGTCCCTGCCATCGTTCTCGTGATTCCGCTTTATGCCGTGTTCAGCCAGATGGGGCTTCGTGACACGTTGCTGGGCCTGATGCTCATCTATCCGGCGACGACGATACCGGTATCTCTCTATATGCTTCAGGGCTATTTTCGCGGCATCCCCTCCGAGCTTGAAGAAGCGGGAATGATGGACGGCTGCTCGCGTCTCAAGGTGATCTGGAAGATCACCCTGCCCCTGTCACTGCCTGCGATCGCATCGGTATCGCTCTACGTCTTCATGATCGCCTGGAACGAATTCCTCTTCGCTTTCATGTTCCTTGACAGCCCCGAGATCTTCACCCTGCCGCGCGCCGTCGTTTCTCTCAATTCATCCGAGGTCCCGCGCCAACATCTCATGGCCGGTGCCGTGATCGTCACGATTCCGGTCCTGGTCATCTTCCTCTGGTTTGAACGGTTCCTGGTTTCCGGCCTGACTGCCGGGTCGGTGAAAGGATGACCGAAATGACCATGAACGAACGCGCGCGTGCTGTCTTGCGTGGCAACGACAGGGGGGGCTACACCATTCCGACTGATGGGCTCTACCCCTATCAATGGAACTGGGACTCGGCCTTTTCTGCGCTCGGTTTCGCAACGTTCGATCGCGCGCGGGCGTGGGAGGAACTCGAAAAACTCTTCGAAGCGCAATGGCCTAACGGAATGGTTCCCCACATCATTTTCCGTGCCGATGAGCCTGGCTACTTTCCCGGACCATCGATATGGCAGGCCGACATGGGCCCAATGCCCAGTTCGGGAATCTCGCAACCACCCGTGGTGGCTTCGGTCATCCGGGCGCTCGCCGAGGCTGAGCCCGAGAAGGCGAGCGGGTTCATCAATCGCATCGATGCATGGCACGAATGGTGGCACCGTGCGCGAGACCCCAAGGGAACCGGGGTGATAGCGATCACCCATCCATGGGAATCGGGTCGCGACAACTTGCCTGACTGGGATCGCCCGGGCGACATGATCGACGTTAGTGGTGTCGGTGAGTACACGCGTAGCGATACCTCGCTTGTCGACAACGACATGCGGCCCGAAAAACAGGATTACGACCGCTACCTCGCCCTGGTCTATTTCGGAAGGGAGCGCCAATGGGATCCTGAAAGAATCGCGGTCGAAAACCCGTTCTTTGTCGCCGATCCGGGAATAACTTCGATCCTTTTGCGCGCGGAAAAGGATCTGTGCGCCCTCGCGCGCGGCGCCGGGCGCGTGACAACCCGCATCGAAGGCCGGATTGCCCGTCTGGAAAACGGGCTGGAGCTTCTATGGAACGAAAATGCTGGCGGTTACGTCGCACGCGACATGCGGTCTGGAGATCAGTCCAGGCGGGCTTCTGCCGCTTCTTTCCTGCCGCTGTATGCGGGCGTCCTGGCACACAAAGAGGAACTTCTGGCAACCCTGAATGAGTTTGCGGAAAAAGTACGCTACCTGGTGCCCAGCTTCGATCCCCGCGACGAGCATTTCGACCACATCCGGTATTGGCGTGGGCCAGCCTGGGCGATGATCAATTTCATGATTGCCAATGGCTTGCGCGACATCGGTGAATGCGAATGGGCCGAACGCATCCGCTCAGATACGCGTGAACTGATCCGCACGGGCGGATTCGCAGAGTACTTTTCACCCATAGACGGCCGTGGCTGCGGCGGCGGAACCTTCTCCTGGACAGCCGCGATCTGGCTGGCCTGGGAACTCGACGAATAGGAAGAGGGGAGACACGTGGGAATGATCCAACTCAACGACGTGCACAAGTTCTTCGGCGATATCCACGTCATCAAGGGCATCGACATGGAGATCGAGGAAGGCGAGTTCATTGTCTTTGTCGGTCCTTCCGGTTGCGGAAAATCCACGATGTTGCGCCTGATTGCGGGTCTTGAAGAGATCACCAGCGGCACAATCGAAATCGCGGGCAAGGACGTCAGCGCACTCGGTGCTGCCGAACGCGGGCTGGCGATGGTCTTCCAGTCCTACGCGCTCTATCCGCATATGACGGTTCGCGAGAACATGGGTTTCGGCCTCAAGGTCGGGGGTGAACAGAAGGCAACGATAAATGCGGCAGTCGACCGCGCCGCCGATATCCTGCAACTCGATCCGTTGATGGCCCGCAAACCCAAGGAACTCTCGGGTGGGCAGCGCCAACGGGTGGCCATCGGCCGTGCCATTGTTCGTGATCCGGAAGCCTTTCTTTTTGACGAGCCGCTGTCGAACCTCGATGCCGCTCTCAGGGTCCAGATGCGCATTGAAATAGCACGGCTGCACAAGAAGCTGGGCAAAACAATGATCTACGTGACCCATGACCAGGTTGAAGCAATGACGCTTGCCGACAGGATCGTGGTTTTCAACGACGGAATCATTCAACAACAGGGCGCGCCGCTGGACCTGTACCGCAATCCGTCGAACCTCTTCGTGGCGACCTTTATCGGGTCGCCAAAGATGAACGTCATTCCGTGCGCACCGGAAAATGGCGGGGTTCGACTGGGCGACGGGACACAGATCGACATGCCGGTACCAGGTACTGCCCCGGAGTCATTTGGCGTTCGCCCGGAGCACATCGAGGTCGTGGAGCCTTCCGAGGCGCTGATCACCGGTACGGTCGGAGTAGCCGAACATCTTGGCGGCGACAGTTTTGCGTATGTCGATGTGCCGGGCCTGGAGCCTATCAACGTTCGGATCTCGGGAGGTTCGGACATTCGCGAAGACCAAACAATCGGACTGGCATTCGACATGGCTGACGCGCATTTGTTCGACAAGGACGGCGCACGCGTCTGAGCAGAAAAATATTTTCGCAATACTGTTGCAGGTCATACGTCGCCCGCTCCATATTCCCTGAGATCATCAGGCTTGTGCGGCGCCTTCATCTGGAACTCGCATGTCAAGAAAACTTGTCCTTGCAACCGGAACACGAGCGGATTTCGGGAAAGTCCTCCCCCTTGCTGAGGCGGCGCGGAACGAAGGATACAATGTCGTGTTTTTCGTGACAGGTATGCACATGCTCGAACGATACGGCCTGACGAAAATCGAAGTGCATCGAGTTCCCGGTGTCGAAGTGTTCGAATTCCTCAACCAGAAGCCCGGGGACGGCCAGGACACGATCATTGCAAAAACCGTTCTTGGATTCTCGGATTTTCTCGCGGAACATCGACCGGACCTGGTCATCGTGCACGGCGACAGGGCCGAAGCGCTGGCCTGCGCGCTTTCCTGTGCCGTCAACTACATCCGCTGTGCCCATGTTGAAGGAGGCGAAGTTTCAGGGACCATCGACGAGTTGTTTCGCCACTGCAACACAAAGCTTGCAACCTACCACTTCGTCAGTTCGGACGCGGCGCGGGACCGGGTCATGAGGCTGGGCGAGGCGAGGGAATCTATTTTCGTTATCGGATCGCCGGAACTCGACGTTCATTCAGGGAAGTCCGGGGTCACGATAGATGCCGTTCGGGAACGTTACGCGATCCCCAAACCGGACTACGGTGTCGTCGTATTCCACCCGGTAACATCGGAGGCAGATTCCATGGGCGCGCAGGCGGAGGCGCTCTTCGGGACTCTCAAGGAATCTGGGAAGATGTACGTTACTGTCTTTCCGAACAACGATCCGGGATCAGAGGCCATCCACAAGGTTGTTCGACGATTGCCCGAGGATTCATTCCGCACGATTCCGTCCATGCGGTTCCACTACTTCTCGGAACTTCTGAAGAATGCAGCTGTTCTCGTCGGCAACTCGAGCGCGGGTGTGCGGGAAGCTCCATTCCTTGGCGTACCAAGCCTTGATATTGGAACACGTCAGACCAATCGGGCCTCGTCCGCTTCGGTTTCTTCGTGCGAAGCTGATGACCGGGCGGCAATCCTCGAATTCATTGATCGCGAATGGCACCGGCGCTACCCGGCGTGCACATCCTTCGGAAAAGGCGGAGCGGCCGAACGCTTTGTCGAGGTTCTCCGAGATGAAAAGTTCTGGTCCCGACCGCTTCAAAAGGTCTTTTCTGACTTCAGTTGAAGTTGACCTCCGCACTTTTGCAAACGCAACCGACGCAATCTCCCTGCCTTGGCGGTACTCCTCCACGGCATTGGACATTGGGCATTGGGCATTGGAGAATCCGTGGATAAGGGTTTCCATACGTGTTACCCTCAAACCAAGACTCCGTAGTAGACAAATTCAATCGGCATGAAAGCGCATTGGACGCCCCCTATCTGTCTTTTCGAGATGAGCGAAGCACGATGATCCTCGTTGACCACCCGGCGGCCCAGACCGTCTTGGACGAACTCATTTTGGCGGCATCAGATGACGCGCAGCGTTGGTCGGATCATTCCGGCGATGTCGATGCCACCGACAACGCTCGAGGCGGAAGTGAACTTGTTCGTCTCGGAGAATTCTACTTCGCGGTTTCGCCGGAGGAAGGAAACCTTCTCTACATTCTCGCCCGCGCAACCAATGCCCGCAAGATCGTTGAATTCGGAGCTTCTTTCGGGGTCAGTTCGATCTTTCTGGCGGCGGCGGCCAAGGACAACGGAGGGATATTGATCACCACCGAGGTCCACCCAGAAAAATGCGCCGCACTCCACGACACGTTCGATCGAGCAGGGCTTTCAGACGCTGTGACACTACTGGAAGGCGATGCACGAAAGACGTTGGACAGTGTTTCCGGACCGGTCGACCTGCTGTTTCTCGACGGGTGGAAAAGCATGTATCTGCCGGTCTACAATCTGATGCGTCCCAAGCTCAGGCCCGGCTGTCTGATCCTCGCAGACAATTGCACTCATGAGGCTGCAAGCGACTACCTCGCGACGGTCAGCTCAGAGAGGTCTGGTTGCATGACTGTGATCAGAGGCGATTGGGCAATCAGTTACCTGAACGCGTGACCACGGACGATGTCCTCGAACTCCGCTTTCTTGACAGCCTGGCAACGAAGTTGAATCGGCAATTGGCCCAAGATTAATACGCACGATAAAAGGTTATTGTTTTCATAGCTCGAAACGACCGGAATACGCCAGCCGGTCTTTACGAATCTTGCTGGCGTTTTTTTCAAGGCCGCGGTTGACACCTGCCTTGCAGGCATTCTCGCGTTTCACCGAGGCGTAGTTGCGTGCGTGAATTTAAAGGAAACGAAAACATGGCTGGGCAGTGAGCTCCGTCCACGACTGCGAACTCTCACGGGCAGGAGAGTCACCATGCTCGGATTTGGAGCCAAAAACAGGCGTTTGGCTGAACTCCTGCATCCGTTCGACTGTGAAATCACCGCATTCCGCAGCGACTGGAAAGTGGAAGATCTGGATGACGCCTTGACGAATGCGGACATCGTCGTTTGCGCAACGCCGGACACGCCGAACACACCTGGAACCCAGCGGGTCTTTGACCGAACACGCCTCGCGCGCATGCGAGACCCGGCCCTGTCTGTCAATATCGGGCGAGGTTCGCTGTCGATGAAGGCGCCCTCGCCCGCCTTCTCGCCCAAAAGGCCGTATCGGCGGCGCGGTCATAGACGTTACGGACGACGAACCGCGGGCATCCGATCACCCGCTCTGGGACTGCCCCAACCTGATTCTGACGCAGCATACTGCTGGCGGAACGGACAACGAACTTGAACGGAAGCTGCTGGCGTTCGCTGACAATCTGGAACGATACCGGTCCGGCACGCTACGTGCCGGAATCGTGGACTTCGAAAGAGGATACTGATGCCGACGATCGAAAGCGTTCGAACCGTATTGCTAAGTTCACCGTACTCGTTCGCTGACGACCCCGAAATCAGGGAATGCTTCCCGAACGGCCCCAAGCGTACGGTCGGAATGGTGGAGGTCACGCTCTACTATGGGGTCACTGGCCTCGGTGAGGGATACCTGGCGGTCTTTGCGCCACTCGTCTTCCGGGAAATCGTCAATCTATGCACGCCCTACGTCCTCGGGCGGGACGCCTTCGACATTCGGAGCAGGGTGTCCGACCTGCGCAGCGTGCGCGACTACTGGTCATTGCAGGGCGCGGCGCGCCACGTGATCAGTGCCTTCGACATCGCGTTGCACGCCGCCGCGGCCAGGACCAACGGTGTTCCGTTGTACGAACTTCTTGGCGGGCCACGAGCGGGATCGATCCGGACTTACGGTAGCGGTGGTTGCTGCGACACGAAGGAACACTTCCGTGACGAGCTTGATCTCCTGTATTCGATGGGAATTGGTATCTACAAGATGCGCACGGTCAAGGAGGACATCAATCGGACGATCTGGGTGCTCAACGAGGTCGGACGACGCGGAATCGGGGTGGGTGTCGACATGTGCCAGAATCTCGCCGACCCGCCTCAGTCGGTTGATGATGTCGTCCGGTTCATCGACAGCGTGCATGCGAGCACGTCAAACCGGATCCGGTTTGTCGAGGAGGCCATTGGCCCCGACCGCCCTGAGGGGTTCAGGGAAGTTCGGCGACGCACTGACGTACCGGTCTGCGGCGGCGAAATCATTACGACGCCCAAGGAAATGATCGAGCGAATCAACGGCGGTGTCTACGATTTCGTATAATCTGACGCCTCGGTGGTCGGCGGTGTGAGCGCCGTATTGAGCGTGTTCGAAGCGGCGGGGATGAAAGGCGTTGATGTCGCGGTTCACGCATGGGGTGGTGGTGCCGCCATGATGGCGAATTATCACGTCGCCTTTGCCACAGGCGGAGAGATGGTCGAGTTTCCCATGCTGGCGTTTCCGCAGGGAAACGACATGGCGAAAGGAGAATTCAACGTCCGCGACGGTAAGATTTCTCCTCCGATCTCACCGGGTATCGGAGTCAGACTCACACCCGAAATGGAAGCAATGTATCCGTTCGATGAGAACGCGGTGTATTCCTGCAAGATTCAGGAATTCCCACGAAACCACAATGACTATTGGCAGTAGGGCAGACTTCGGGGCTGCCGGGAAACCAATTCCCTGCACCACAGACCGGTCCGGGTGCTGCCCCGTGCCATCGGGCATGGCCTCCTCTCGGGCGTTCGGCTCATACAGGGAATCGCTCCAGCATCCGCGGTGCGGCAGATTGAATTCTTGGTGGCGTGAACGACGTCAATTCGAAAGCGGAACACAAGACGGGTTCACTTCCAGGAATTGCCGTTCTTTCATCCGCCTCCTTTGAGACTGGCACATGTCCCGGCGAGCGTATGCTCCCTTCGGAACCCCGAACAGCCAACACTGATCGAGTACCTGGACGGCTGAACCAAATGCAGTCGAAGTTCCTGAGGGCACGCAGCCTGTGGACCGACCTGAATTTGTTCCTGAACGGCATCGACCCATTGGCTGAAACATTGCACTCAACGTCGTTCGCACGAACCAGTCGTAGAGCCGCCACGTTTCCAAATCCACAACGCACCGACTCGATGCGGTAACGGAGGCTGTCGACAGGGCTGCAATGCGACACGGCTCAGGTGGAGCAGGGCAAACTTCATCAGTTTTCGCCGTCAAGCCCACGTCAAAGATCTCAACAATATCCCTGCCACGTTCGACTGGTTCCACAATTCCTCAGATCCGACACCGGACCGGAACAAGGGGAAGCATGAAATCCTCCATACATTTCAGCGACATACATTCAAATTCTTACGGGGACTCTCATGATATCCGCAATTGACGGTACCCGCTTCAGCGCCCAGATTACCTGCTGGCGATTCATGCCGTCCAATTCACCAAACGCCACGGAATTCGACAGTGGGATTCCGTCCCGGATGTCTTCCAGTTGCTGCCGAAGAATCGCGCCCAGCAAAATGCCATGTGCGGAGTCCAGATCGTTTACGATCTTGTCCGGAACTTCACCCAGGTCCCGAAATTTTCGCAATCGATCTGCTGTCGATCGCGACGGGATACCGTGCATGAGCGCAACGACCCTGGCGGCGGAAAAAATCGGCATTAACCCGTGCAACTTCAAATCGAGGCGATTTCGTTGAAGCTTGGGTTGCCCCAGCCATCCAAAGGGACTGGGCGCATCCGCAGCCCTTACCGCCAGCATCTGGAGAAAAGACCTGTGCCTGATTACCTTTCCGATCGAATCCTTCCTGAGGCCGTCAGCCAACTGTTCTTCTCCGTATACCGCCATGGAATCGAAGAAAATGTCCGCGTTCATCAGGTCTTCCGGTCGAGACAGGGCCGTCCACTCGGTGACCCTTTTTTTCCAACCCGCCAGGTCCATTCTCCACTCCGGTCTGGACGCCATCACGCCACCCGAACAGTAGCTAACCCCTGCCCCATCGAGAATGTCCGACATGCGTCGCCCAAGTTGTTCGCACCAATTGTCCGCCTTGCCGCCTTCGCTGCCCTCGGCGAACACGATTGCATTGTCCTGATCCATCGCGAGCAGGCTTTCCCCGCGACCGCCGGAACCCAGGATCATGACCGCGAAACCTGCCGGAGGCGGACCGTGTTCGTCGACGGTCTCGGCCTCCGCCAGAGCAGCGGCCCGACCGGTCAATCCGCGAAGTTCGCGTGAAATCACGGATGCGATCGTTCGGGAATCGACACCCTCATTGACAAGAGCTGCCGCAACTGTAGTGAGACCGGCCCAGATCCGTCCAAGCTCCGCCGGGGATACGGCGGCGTCGATCTCACGACCGAGTTCGATACTGTCGCCCGCCTGCCGGCTCAAGGCGTCTCGCGCGCTTACGATTCCAACCAGCGCACCGTCGAGACCGGTTACACCGAGATGGCGGGTTTGGTTTGAGGCCATCACACCCATCGCGCGGTAGACGAACTCCTTGACCGAAACGGTGATCAATGGCCTGGAACAGTAACGCTCGACCGGGAATTCGAGCACGGAGTGGCCATCGGCACCCAGGGCCTGAACCAGGTTTCGTTCCGTCAGAATCCCGGCGGGCGTTTCGTTGACTTCGTCGACGATGACGGAACCGACGTTCTTGCGAACCATCACGGCGACTGCCTCGGCTACCGTGGAATGCGGCGGCACGGAGACAGGAGGCGCACGCATGATGTCCTTGACCCGGTAGAGATACGGATTGCTGCTGGCGCGCGACTGACCGTGCGCATACGCCAATCTGTCGGTAGCTCCGCTCGCGGTTTCGCCTCGCCGGGTCCGGATCGAAGCGCACGCCCTCTCGGCTTGGGCGAACGTCTGGATACCGTTCGACCTGAGTTTTGGTATGAGTTTGACGAGAACCTCGGCCGTGAGCAACGCGTCCGGTACCGCGCGATGCCGCCCGCAAACGTTGACTCCGAGCGATTCCGCCACCGTTTCCAAGGAAAAGTCGGGCAATTCCAGTCCAAGCAAGCTGACAAGATCCTGAACATCGATCGATCGGGGCCGAATCCAGTACATGTCGTGCCGATCATGTTCGGCTTCCAGTACGGACAGATCGAATCCGATCGAATATCCGACGACGAGGCACGGCCCAGCCCATTCAATGAACCTGGACATTCCAGCAGGAAATCCGGGCGCATCTTCCACGTCTTGATCCTGAATACCGTGAATCCGCGTGGAACCGGCCGGAATAGAGACACCCGGATTGACCAGAACCGAACACACATCATCCTCGCGGATCCTGCCGGATTCGATCCTCACGGCGCCAAATTCGAGAATTCGGGATTTCGCCGGATCAAGTCCGGTTGTTTCCGTATCCAGCGCGATCGCCTGCAGCGACCCCAGCGGAAGTTTCACGAGGCCATCGCTAACGGCGGGAAATGTCATGGCGAGAATCCGTAGTGCGTGTTCGGCTGGAAGACGTGAAACAGGAGCAGATTCGAAGCATCAACGGACCAATGACACCAACAAAAATGCGATGGCAACGCCATTTCTGCTCCGGGACCCGGCTTTCGGATGCACGCCTTTGCCGCACACCGTGCAGACCGAGGAAACGGCCCGGGCGGTCCTTGGGCGATGCACGGGAACGGCGGCGTTGCTCCGCAGATCAGTCATAACGCACGGGTCCGTGTGCCCGCATCCGGCCGAGGTTCTGAATCCGGCGAACCGAACCGTACGAGGGAACCCCTGACAAGAGTTCAAGTACACGGTTTGAGATTCGTGTCAATTTATGTTCAGTGCATTGACCGCCGATCAGGGAGTCGCTCCATGTCCGAAAAGACCCGTACGGGCCCGGGACTTCGATTCTATCTGTTGGCATCAAGACTTGCCTACCCTGTTGCCAGGCTCATCGTTCACAGGCGCCTGCGGCGCGGCAAGGAGGATCCGGATCGCTATAGTGAGCGCTTCGGAAGACCTTCGGTGCAGCGAACGGGAAAGCAACTCGCCTGGTTTCACGCAGTCGGGGTCGGCGAACTCCTCGCCGTATCGGGATTGATTCGGTCCCTTGGTGAAGAGTTTCCCGACCTGCAGGTACTTCTGACGAGCATATCGAGAACCTCTGCCGACGCGGTTGCGGCAAGTCTTCCGGCACACTGCTGCCATCAGTATCTTCCGTTGGACTGTTTTCCGTGCATTCGGGCTTTCCTCGATCACTGGCGGCCGGACCTAGCGGTTTGGGTTGAACGCGACATTTGGCCCGCGACGATCTTCGAAACCGACCGCCTGGGAATTCCTCTCGCCATGATCAACGGACGAATGGATGCGGCGTCCTATTCGGCGAAATCCCGGGTTCGGGGAGTGTACTCCGATCTCTATCGCCGTTTCCGACTCGTCGGAGCACAGGACCACGGCAGCGCCGAGCGCTACCAGGCACTCGGCGTCGACCAGGAACGTATCTGGGTTTCCGGATCACTCAAGGCAGGCGCGGCCCCGCTTTTCGATCGACCCGAAGACCGCGCATTGCTTGAGAGGGCCCTGTCACACCGGAACGTCTGGCTCGCCGCATCGACCCATGCTGGCGACGAGGCAACCGTCACCGAAGCGCACCGGTGCATCCTTCAATCCGACCCGTCCTCACTGCTCGTCGTGGCGCCTCGCGATCCGGGCCGCGCTCAAGAGGTCGAAGCGTCCATGCACAGTCACGGTCTCATTTGCGAACGCATGAAAGACGGAGTTCCACCGTCCGATCAATGCCAGGTCGCGATCATCGACAAGATCGGCAGGCTCGGGCTCTGGTACAGGGTTTCCAGGGTCGGATTCATCGGCGGCTCGATGGGGAACGGTGGCGGGCACAATCCGTACGAACCTGCCCGCCTTGGGTGCGCGGTCATACACGGGCCCAGCGTCCGAAACTTCGAAGGGGACTACGAAACATTCCACAGTCACCGGGCCGCCCGAAAAATATCAGACGGGAAAGAACTCGCGGACGCGGTTCTTGATCCCGAGGTCCGTCATTTGACCCGAAACGTCGAGCCAGTCTTGACCAAGGGGGAATCCATTGTCCAAGAAACGGTGGATCGATTGTCGCCGTTCCTCGAAAGAATCCGTTGACTGACCTCCATGCTTCCGTTGGCCGTGACGTCACCCGAAAGCGGGCCGACGTCGGCATCTCCCGTGGCTTGCCGGGCCGGCTTCGCTTCATGGTCTTCCTGTATCGAGTGATCTGGATCGTCGGATTTCCGTTCGTTCTGGGTTATTTCTTCTGGCGCACGCTGCGAGACCGTCGGTACGGTGCCAACTTTGGCGATCGATTTGGTGGCGGCAAGAGCCTTACCGGCTGTGTCTGGATCCATGCGGTATCGCTGGGAGAGATCCGGGCCGCGGAATCGCTGATCCGAGCCCTTCTCGACAGGGGCGACCCGGTCGTCGTGACCTGCATGACTCCCGCCGCCAGGGAAGAGGCCGAACGCAGATTCGGCAAAGACATCTCGATTGGCCGTTTCGTGGTCCGGTACCAGCCATTCGAATTCGAGTTTGCTTACCGCAGGTTATTTCGTCAGGTCAGCCCGAAGTTCCTCCTTGTCATGGAGTTCGATATCTGGCCGGTGATGATCATCGCGTCACGAAAACGAGGAATTCCGGTTTATCTTTGCAATTCCCAGATCACGACGCGAAACCTCGAACGAAGCAAACGGTCATCGTGGTCCGCCCATGCATTGAGACTGGGTGTTCTGAGGTTGGCCAGAGCTGCCTTCGCCAAGTCTGACCTACACGCGACGAGGTTTCGAAACCTGGGAGTTTCAAACGTATCGGTGACTGGCGAACTGCGCTTTGACCAACCGTTGCCAGAAGGCCAGATTTCAATGGCCAGGCAATTCGCAGAGTCTCAAGGGATTGGTCTACCGTCGCGCCTGGTCATCGCGCTCTCCAGCGTGGTCGAGGGCGAAGACGAACTGTTCACCGAATTGATCGTCAGGCTTCGATCACGTTGTCAGGAAGCACAGCTGAGTCGACCCATTTTCGTCTATGTTCCAAGACGGCCGGAACGATTTGCCTGGGTCGCCGGATTCCTGCACAGATCCGGGCTTACCGTTGTCTCCAGATCAAAAGTCCTCGATGACGAACTTCACCTGGCCGGCAGTGGAGAGAATTTTTGCGACGTCGATGTCTTTTTCGGAGATTCTTTGGGCGAAATGCCATTCTACCTCGAAATCTCCGATATCGTCATCGTCGGTGGAGGGTTTACACGGGCCGGTGCTCACAATGTCATCGAGTCCCTGGCCCTCAAGAAACCGGTTATGGTCGGGCCACACATCTGGACCATCGAGTTCCCGGCGGCCGAAGCCATGGCAGCGGGTGTCCTGTTCAAGGCCGAGTCGATTGACGATCTTGAAAACAAGATCATGGACATGGTCCGATCGGTAGAAAACGTCGACAACATCGGGCAAAACGCGTCACGGTTTCACGCACGCCATGCGGGAAGCGTCGCGAGAACGCTTGCCGCCATTGACTTGGTACACGCGGAAATCACGGCCGAAAACGGAAACGACTGAAATCCTGGAGCTGCGGCCTGCAATCGCTGCGGCGATCGGACCCGTTTCAGGAGCGACAAAATTACCTCCAAACCGGCTACGTGGAATCGCGGCACATACGGGAATTGGCGTATTGGTCCCGGAACCCTTCCCGAGTGCGCGAAACATTGTCCAGTACAGTTTTCTCGCAAGGCAAGAACATTCAACCCGTTTCGTCGAGTCTCTGCATGATTGTGTCGCGTAAAAACAATCTTTCAGTCCGTTTCGAGCGGCGCTATGTGTAATGTTGTGCCTTCGGCAGAGATCACGATGACAAGATCACCTTTCTTGAACGACTGCCCGGGGTCCGTTTTCGCGTCCCATCGAACACCGTCGACCACAACACGGACTTTCGTACCATTGGCTTGAAGCACCTCCGCGCGACGACCTACGACCCTTTCAGCCGGTGCATTGAGCGCGGGACCGGAACCTTTTTCCT
Source organism: Paracoccaceae bacterium (assembly GCA_965242975.1). GTDB lineage: Bacteria > Pseudomonadota > Alphaproteobacteria > Rhodobacterales > Rhodobacteraceae > JAPPHA01. The sequence goes on from CBDETS010000007.1 coordinate 1,345,334, forward strand.
TCCTTGAGCGGTTGAAGACCCATCGTCCGCCTATGGCAAGTACTATTGACAGGACGGCAAACGACAAGACCTGAAGATTTCCGGTAAGGTCGGGCACGAGGAACAGTGCAATCCCGACCACGAGGGCCGAGACCGCTGGCCACAACAGGAATGTCGTCGGCGTAATCATTTCGATCGCGCCAAGAAGCAAGGCAAACGCAAACCACCAGAATGGCGAGATTCCCTGCAGGAATTCGAACATCAGACGTACTTACTCGTCAGGGTCGCTCTTCTTCACGGAACTCATCGCTTCCCGTGCAATATCGGCGATTCCCGCGACGGTCCCGACGAGGCTTCCCGCCTCGAGGGGAATCATGATCGTCTTGGAATTGGACGACGCGGCAATTTCACCCAGCGCCTCGGTATATTTTTGAGCGACGAAGTAGTTGACCGCCTGTACGTTTCCTTGAGAAATCGCCTTGGAAACCATCGAGGTTGCTTTCGCTTCCGCGCTGGCCTCGCGTTCCCTGGCTTCCGCGTCAAGAAACGCAGCCTCCTTTCGACCTTCGGCCTCCCTGATCAGGGATTCCTTTTCCCCTTCAGCCCGGAGTATGGCCGACTGCTTTTCACCTTCAGCCTGCAGAATCTCAGCCCGTTTTTCACGCTCCGCTTTCATCTGACGCGCCATTGACTCGGAGATATCCGGAGGAGGCATCAGGTCCTTGATCTCGACCCGGGTAACCTTGACCCCCCAAGGCTTCACCGCCTCGTCGATCACGTTGAGCAACTTGGCATTGATATGATCTCGCTGGGAAAGCGATTCATCCAGATCCATCGCACCGATCACCGATCGTATGTTGGTCTGGGTCAGGTTTTCCAGCGCGTGCTCAAGGTTTCGAACCTCGTAGGCAGCGCGCTGGGCTTCGACGACCTGGTAGAAGGCGATCGCATCGGCCGAAATCATCGCATTGTCGCGCGTAATGACTTCCTGAGATCCGATGTTGAGCACAGTCTCCATCATGTTGATCTTGGCGCCGACCCGTTCGACGAGAGGAACAAGCATTCGAAGTCCGGGTCTCTGGGTTCGGCAATACCGTCCAAATCGTTCAACCGTCCAGTTTTCTCCCTGTGGCACCGATTTGACCATCATCAGGATAAGGATGAACGCAAACAGAGCGGCAACCGCAATCGCGAATGCCGGAGGAGCTATCGGGAATTGGAACAGCAGCTGGAAAAACTCTTCCATCGTCTACCTCCAGTCCTGACACGAGCCACCTGCAAATTACTGGCATGGCTTAATTCAAATGACCGACAAACGAAAGCACCAACAATTGAAACATGAAACAGTTTCCCATGAACAAAAAATATGATTTTTCGAAGTCAAATTCCTTTTTTCATGTCTGTTCACATCCTTGCTCAGCGCACGACTCGCTGAATCCCACATGGTTTGACCGGCCTTCATTGGGTGCGTATTGGGTGCGTCGTTCGCCACTCCAGTATGGCGCCGATGACCCGGCTCATGTTGTTGGCGTCCTTGGAAACGTGGTTCCAACACAGAGCATGACGGCACTCGCGAGAGAATTCGGGTCTGCCAATTCGCGTGCGTGCGGTGACGGATTCACATTTTCCCGGGATGTCCGAACATGATGTCGCTGCACGGCAGTCTGGCCGCATGTCAAGAATCATCCGGAAGCCCGGTTCCGTGCCGGTTGGGAATCCAAGTGCGCGACAGATACGGTGCAATGGGAATCCCCAAGCAGGGTGTGGACCGTTGACGGTCCCGACCTGTGCACTTCCACGTCAGTCAGTGAGATCCGACCATTTCAATTGCGTGTTGCGTCGAAGCGGCCGAACCAGCGTCCGTCCGACGACAAGGTCGAATTCATGGCTTGCAATTTCCCCGGTTCCGGGACGTCGGGCCCAGATGTCCGTCTCGGTGACGACATGACCGGCAGCGAGGTCCCTGTCCGCGACCACGGAGGCGCGGGCGAACCTGTATACGGCGTCCTCAGGCAAAGATCGTTTCTTTTCATTCTCGCGTGCAACCGCGATTTCCCGTGTCTTCTGAATGAGGAAATTCAGTTCGGCCGGGTCCATGGAACAACTGATGTCCGGCCCTTCCCGGTACCGGCTGTCCGTAAAATGCCTCTCGATGATCGCGGCGCCGAGCGCGACGCCGGCCAAAGCCATTTCGGGTCCGATGGAATGGTCGGAAAACCCGATGACCGCATCAGGGAAAGCGTCCTTGAGTTCAGAAATTCCCCTGAGTGAGACATGTTCCGGAGGTGACGGATAGAGATTCGTACACTCCAGCAACGCGTAGTCCAGTCCGGCCGAGTCCAGAATCGCAATGGACTTCCGAACAGAATCGATTGTCTGCATTCCGGTTGACATGATGACCGGCTTCCCGAATGCCGCGATATGTCGGATAAGCGGCAAATTGTCGGATTCACCCGAACCGATCTTGAAAGCCGGAACGCCGATTTCCTCCAGGAAATCGGCCGCTGTTCGGCTGAACGGAGTGGAAATGTAAATCAGCCCGAGCTTCTCGGCATGCAGTTTGAGTTGGATTTCGTCATCGGGCGGCAAGGCACAACGTTCAATCACGTCCCAAATCGAGACGTCTGCGTTTGGTGGAAAAATCGAACGGGCTTCCTCCGTCATCTCGTCGTCGACAAAGTGCGTCTGGTGCTTGATGCATTCGCATCCCGCAGCCGCGGCGCGACTCACCATGTCCTTGGCAACATCCAGGCTCCCACCGTGATTGATGCCGATCTCGGCAATGATCAGCGGCGGACATCCTGAACCGACCTTGCGATGAGCAATCTGCAACCGGCCTCTCCTGTCTCAGTTCCCGCTGTGCGCTTTGATTTCCGTTATTCTTCCGGTTGGAAACGGTCATATCCGCCGGTTGCGTACACGTTCAACCGCCCGATTCGAACTCAAGACTCTTCGACGATTCCCGCCAACTCACCCTTCGTCCTCGTCCACGGCCTGAGACGCGTACTTCCACCGCCAGTGCATCCAATGGTATTGTTCGGGGTTTCTGCGCACCCGTTCCGTCAGGCTATCGTTGATCTTTTGCGTCATCAAGACCGGGTCCGATTCCTCGATTGGTTCTTCGAATTCAACAAGGATCCTGCCGTCCGGGCCTCTTGTCCCGTACGCGGGCACGATCGGTACCGAGTATCGTAATGCGAGTTCGCAAAAATGTGTCGACGTAAACGCGGGCTGGCCGATGAATTCGAGGACATCCCCTTTTGTGTAGCGTTGGTCCAACAGGAGCGATACCAGCCCACCCTCCCTGAGATGCCGAATGAGCGCCCGCATTCCGGCGCCGCCAGTCTCAAAGAGCGGCTCTCCGCCGCACCTGATGTTCCTGGCGTACAACCTGTCGAAATAACTGTTGCGATTCGGTTTGTAGATGGCAGAACAGGTCATTTCGCGTGCCTTGAGGGCGTGGCGGATTGCTTCCCACTGGCCAAAATGCCCGGACACGACAATGCACCCTGTCCCCGTTTCGTTTGCATTCCTGACCGCGGCCATGCCCGGTCCGGTCACGTCAAACCGGTCGGCACCCTGTCCGAATTGCCGGTTGAACAGGAGTTCCGAATACGTCAATGCGAAATGTCGACCAACGGCCGTGGTCAAGCGACTCCGCTCCCGTGGGCCCAGTTCGGGCATGACCAATCTGAGATTATGGTCCACCCGGCGTCGAAGTTCCGGACTTGTACGCGCCAGAATGCCTCCCAGGTGCGACCATAGCCATCCCCTGACACTGGGAGAAAAAAAGCTGCTCAGCCTGACCAAAGTCCACACAGGGACGAACTGCAGGAAATGCAGCATGTTTGCTCTTGATAGTGGCTTTGGCATCAAATCCTGGCCCGATGAATGCACTCGGCGATCCTGGACGCCCGCAACCTGCGACCGAGATGATCAACATCCCGCAATACATTTCCCGATTCAATTCCCCGGATGCGGCCGGCAACGTGCCGTCCCGGGCAATCGGTGCGTAGACGACTCAACAGGTTCATGAATAGGCAGGCCGTTCGTCAACGGTCAAGACCGGTTCGTTGGTTCGCTTCATAAGGAATCAGGCTAATTCCACTTGGGAGCGGGGGTCCGCTTGGTGTGCCGACTGCCTAATTTAAGATCAAAACACGGATGAAAGACCTGCACCGGTACACAATTGGTTGGGATTGCTCGGAAAATGTTGCTTGAAAACGGGTCATGTGCCAGTCTGGTTCGCGATGTGGTTCCGCGAGGACTTCCGAAACAAGTCTGACGGACTACGTGGACAAACAGGGAGAAAGCTATGGAAGAGCAACTTGCTGAACTAACGGCAAGGATCGCCGAGCTTGAGGCTAGCGCAGCCGTGACGAACACGATGTTCGCCGAAACTTACTACTATCTGACGATCCCGCTGATGATTATCATTCACGCCGGGTTCCTGGCGTATGAGATGGGCGCAACGCGGATGAAGAACGTGCTGTCGTCTGGCGTCAAGAACATCCTTGCATTCGCATTCATGGTTCCAACGTTCTACTGGTTTGGCTGGTGGGTCTATTGGGCCTTCCCAACAGGACTGACCCTTTCTGCCGGTCCGTATGAAATTTCGGGCGCTGGTTACGCCAATGCGATCGCTCTCGGATGGGGCGAAGCCGCGCAGTACATGGGACCGAATATCGTTGACCAGGCGTCGGGCGTCTTCTGGGGTGCGTTTACCCTCTTTGCCTGCACGACCGCTTCGATCATGTCTGGATCCCTTATCGAAAGAATCCAGACGGTCGGATTCACCATCTGTGCGATCGTCCTCGGGTCGTTCGCCTGGGTCGTCGCGGCGGCTTGGGGTTGGCATGCGGACGGCTGGCTGGTTACGAAATTCGGTGTTCACGACTTTGGGGCCGCAGGTCTCGTCCACGCGGTAGCCGGATTTTTCGCGCTGGGTGTCCTGATCAATCTTGGACCGAGAATCGGAAAGTTCAATTCGGACGGCACTGCAAATGATCTGAGGGGGCACAACCTGCCGTTCACCGTAACTGGCCTGATGCTGATCATGGTCGGTTTCTGGGGCTTCCTGATGGCATGTGTCATTGTGCCCGGCGAAGCCTGGTCGTGGTACGCGGACAAGGCAACGACGATCTATGGTACGCCGATCACCTTGAGCGCGTTGAGCTTCAACATTCTCATGGGAATGGGAGGCGGTATTATCGGTGCCTGGGCCTACACCAGGGATCCGTTCTGGATGATGTCCGGCGCACTGGCCGGCCTCATATCGGTCGCATCCGGGCTCGACATCTACTTCCCGTCACTGACGTTCCTCATCGCCCTTGGCGCGGGCATTTTGCTCCAGCCAGCGGCCCAGGTGCTTGAACGTTGGGGAATCGACGATGCCGTCGGAGCCGTGACCGTTCACGGGACAATGGGCATCTACGCCATGGTCATGCTCGGAATCTTCGCGTCGGGTTTCCCCGCATTGCAAGGTGCAGAAGGTGAAGTCGCCACGATCAGCCTGATTGGACAAATCGTCGGCGCGATCGTCTTCTTCCTGCTCGGTTTCGTGCCTGGATACATCGTGTCCTACATTCTGAAAATGGCCGGAATGCTGCGCGTTCCCGATGCTGCACAGATAGCGGGCCTCGATCCGGTCAAGGTCCCTGCACAAGCGTATCCGGAAGGGATTCCGGCATCGCCAACAGCATCAAACTAGGCCTGAGACAAAAAGGAGACAGCAATGGGATTCCCATACTCAGAAGCCGATTGGGCCGTTGTCGACGGCGCAATGTTCATGGGTGCCTTTGGCGCGTTGCCAGGGATCTACACCGCCATCTCGATTCTTGCCTGCATTTACCTGCTCTGGGCATGCAATCGGGTTGAAAAAGGCAAGTATGAAGCGGCAGAGAACAAGTCCTGACCGCTCAACCGAACTCGCTTCGGTGATCAAGGGCTGCCAACAGGCAGCCCTTTTTCATTTCATGTGAACGCCACGACGACTGGCCAGGACAGAAGAGGCCCTGATCGGACCATTTCCGGTCCGAGACGAATATCGCCAACGCCCGGACCCGGTCCGTCGCCGCCATTTTCCGTCCGGTCGAAACACCGGGAGATGAACCCGGATCTCCTCTCCGTCCGGGTTTGCGACCGAGGCTCTGTGGACAGACCCGCTTCAATCTGAACGGATTCCGCCCGGCAACAGTTTCTCCCAGTACCGGACGATCTTGCCGCCGGACCGCAATTCCGCTCGTCCCACCTCCACGAAACCCATCTTTCCGTGGAATGCGTCCGAACCGCGGTTCGGCGGGTCGAGATTAATCTCGCAGACGACATGATCGTGCCCCGCCACCCGCGCCCGTGCGAACAGGTCACGGTAGAGACAGGTCGCGAGGCCCTGCATGCGGGCGCGCTCGGAAACGACGACCCGGTCGACATAGACGAAACGTCGGCGGCGCGCCTGGAACCACTTGAAATTGACGCTGCCGTACTCCGCATCCTGGTCGAGGGCGATCAGAAGGGCGGCAGCACCGGTCGTACAGGTCGCGGCGAACGAGGCCGCGACGAGCGCACGCCATTCGTCCTTCGCCAGGAACGATGTCTCCTGCATGTTCACATTGTTGAGCGCGCGCAGTTCCGCCTGCACCGCGCCGCTTTGCGCCGAGATCAGCACAACGGGCGGCGCGTTCCCGCCGCAGTTCGGGCTGGTGCGGGTGTTGCCGCCCGAGTTCCACCCGTTACCGAGAACCTTCATCCGTTTTCCGGACTCCCGACTCTGTTCCCTCCCGGCGCCTGCACGCCGCGCGGCTCTGCGTCGACACGCGGCGGGGCAGCCAGTTCTTCGCCCTCGGGAGCGGCACCGAGAGCCTCCAGGCGCCGGGCGGAGGGCAGCACACGACCTTCCAGAGAGCCGACGCTTCGATTGAAGTGTTCAACTGTCTGCCTCAGCGATCTTCCGATCCGTTCCATGTGGCCGCCGAACGTCGTCACGCGGTCGTAGAGTTCGCGCCCCGCCTCCGCGATGTCCCGGGCGTTCTCCGCAAGCTTTTCCTGTTGCCAGCCGTAGGCAACGGCCTTGACCAGCGCGATCAGCGTCGTGGGAGTGCTGATCAAGACCCGGTTTGCAACGGCGTCTTCGAACAGGCCGGGGTCCTTTTCAATCGCCACCGAAACGAACACTTCCCCGGGAATGAACATTACCACGAAATCCGGAGTCTCGGTCGTCAACGCCTGCCAGTATTCCTTCGACGCGAGCGCGCGCATGTGGCCGCGCAAATGCCGGACATGCGCCCCGAGATGTTCGGCACGCTTCGCCTCGTCCACCTCATCGACGGCGTTGAGATAGGCCTCCAGCGGCGCCTTGGCATCGATGATGATGGATTTGTCGCCCGGCAGGCGCAGGATCACATCCGGACGCAAGGCACCGTCGCTGCCTTGTTGCGTCTGCTGCTCGACGAAGTCGACATGCTTCGTCATGCCCGCCATTTCGAGAACATTTCGGAGCTGGTATTCGCCCCACCTGCCGCGAGTCCCCGGCTGGCGAAGCGCTTGTACCAACCGTCCGGTTTCGTTGTGCAGCCGTACCTGCCCCTCGGAGAGATGTTTCACCTGTTCGTGAATCCTGTGATAGGCGCCCTCGCGCGCCTTTTCCAGTTCCTGCGCCCGTTCTTCGACGTTCTTCAACTCTTCCCGAATCGGCTTGACGAGCGCAGCGACGGCCTCCTCGCGCGCCTTCAAGTCCCTGTCGGCGTCGATCTTGTGCGACTGAAAGCGCTCGCTGACCAGGCGCAGGAAGGAATCGCTGTTCCTGCTGAGCGCTTCGGCGGCGAGCGCCGTGAACCGTGCTTCGGTCTCGCCGCGTGCCTTGTCGATTTCGTCCAGACGTGCGGCATGGGCCCTTCGTTCGGCTTCAAGGTCCGCCTCCGCTCCCGCCGCCCGGCTCCGCGCGGGCGCGGCGAAGGCGAACCATACGAGCGCGGCGCCCGCGAGTGCACTCAGGACAGGCAACCAGACTTCCATGTGTTCTCCAGTCTCTCCTCGCCGCGGGGATAGACGAAAGCCTTTTCGCAGGCAACGTACACGCCTCATGCGTGTACGACTGCGCCCACGATGACGGTATGGCCGATCAGGCTACCGCCCGGCGCGGGTCCTTCCGGAGACGGGCGATGTCGCGGCGGGAAGCATTTTGGACCCGGTCCTGCCAGCGGGGTTCCAGCAGAATTCGTCGGCGGGGTCGTGTTGTTTCGCTCGGTTTGGGACGGTATTTCCCGCGCTGCAGATCTGACCGAAGGGTTGCCCGGAGCGGTAACTGGCCCGGTTCCGGTTCGGGTTGGAGGTTGTTGTCTTTCCCGCCTGGCCAGGATGTCATTCTAGTCCTTGATACGTCACCGTTGCCCCTGTTAACGGTTTTTCAAAAGCGCGTAATTGTGGGTGGTATTGCGCGTTTTCTGGTTAGTCGGACTGTTCTGGCGATTAATCCGGGTCATCGGGAGTATTTCCGTTGTGCGGGATTGTCCTGACCAGGACGGCCTTTCTTTCCTGTCGGTTGGTTCGTCAGGGTGATTCCGGATTTCGGTGACGTGGGTCGGCGGACATGACGGGTGAGCAGGGCACTCCGTTCATCGGGCTTTTCCGGGTTTCCGCAGAGCCGCCCAGACCGGGTGGAGGAGAGTCACCCGTTCCCGGTGGCAGGCGTCAGGGCCGGCACCGCGGTTATCCCGCCAAAGGCCGAATCGCCATCCCGGACCGGCGGCAACAGTGCTCCAAAACAACGGAATTGGCGCAATAGGGAAAAACGCGGCAAACCACCCAGAATGCCGCGCTTTATTCCAGCCGCTAACACCGCCCGGGCTCATGCTCCGGACGGTTGGATCGTGAGTTTCGAGCATTCGTGCGGCGTGGTCACCGACAGGGTCGGCGTCATTTCCGCAGAATACGGCCTGGAGATGAACCCCTTCGATCCACTTCGGCACTATTCCGGTGGCTCCGGTGGTGGAGATGACGATGTCGATCTGCGTCCTGTCGGTGTGGCTCCATGCCGAGAGGGCGTCCCCGGTTGCGGCAGTCGCCGGCGCAGAATCTGCCAGGCCCGCGCGCCAGCCGCGGTGTGCATTACCGGCCCGATACTCCCTCCGTCCGCGGCCGCCCTACCAGCGGATGGTGCTGTGCAGGGTGACGGCGTGCTCGGGCGGTGCGGGGCCGCCGGCGGGCTCGCGCCGGGTGACGCCGAAATCGACCCGGAAGCCGGGGTCGCCGCGCACCGCCGAGGTCAGGTGCCAGCCGATCCGGTAGTCCCGGCCACCGCCGTCCGCTTGGCTAAAGGTTGCGTTCGGCGTCGCGGTCAAGCGGTCGCCGAACAGGCCGAAGCCGTAGCCGACGCGCAGGTCCAGCGCCCCGGCCTCCCGCGCGGCCCCCGAAGTGCCGCCCTTCGGCAGTTCCTCGCGCCACAGTGCGCCGGCCCCGTCCGCCGGCGCGCCCCAGCGGGGCGAGAGCGTCAGCGACAGCCCGCGCCCGTGGGCTGCAGGACCCACCCGCACCGTCACGCTCGCGCCGCGCTCTTCCGTGTCGTCCCGGGTGTGCGCCACAAGCCAGCGGACCCGCGCCTCGACCGCGACGCCGGGAGACCCATAGCGCAGCCCTCCCGCCAGCTCCAGCCCGGTCCCGGTCACGCCGTCGCCGCCGTCCTGGCGCGCCGACGCCGCCAGGAACGGCGTCAGCAACGCCCCGTCCTCCAGCGCGAAACGCCGCGATGCCTCCGCGCCGACGCGCAACCGCCACGTGTCGGCCCGCAGGCCGTCCACCGCCTCGTCGCCCTGTGCGGTCCGCATCCGCGCGAAGCTCGCATCGCCCTGCGCCGCCAGCGCGACCCCGGCCACGGGCGACAGCGGACGGCGCAGCCCGGCCGCGACCGTCCACATCCGCAGCCGGCTCTTCTCCTGCGTCCCGTCATCGGCGGCGTGGCGCGCCTCGCCCCGGCCCGCACCCAGCATCCCGCGCAACTCCAGCCCGTTCCCGAAGCTCCAGCGCCCGTAGGGCCACACCGCCGTCAGGTCGGTCTCGATCCGGCCCTTCTCGCCCTCGAGGTCGTAATCCGTCTTGCTACTCCCGCGCGAGATCGCCAGGCCCGCCACCCAGCGCCCCGGACGGCCCGAACGTTCCGGCTCCCGCGCGTCGAGCCCGAGCCAGCCGGTGCGCGTCTCGCCCCTGTAGCGCGTGATCGCGTCCGGGCGGCCCGAGAAGGACCCGAAGTCGCCCCGGCCCCACAGAGCCCAGCGCGGCGTATTCCGATCGAAACCCGGATCGCCTTCCGCCGCGCCCAGCGTCAGCGAGAAGGCGCTCGTGGGCAGCACGGTATCGGCGGCGACGCCACGGCTCCGCGCCCGGGCGCAGCCCGATGCGCCAGCCGCAAAGCCGCCGTTCCGGAAACCACCATGGCGGGCGTCCGGCGTACAGGTCGCGTCCCAACGCTCCGTGGCGCCGGTCCCCAAGACAGGAGACACCCCGAACGGCACCGTCTCGCCGGCCAGCGTCAGCCCCGACGCCGGGACCGCGCCGCCCAGCCGCGTCCCGATGTTGTCCAGAGCACCCGCGACCGCGCGCGACGCCACCGCCGCCAGCGTGCGCCTGGCGACCTGCTGCTGCTCCTCGAACGCCACGCCCACCGTCACCCGGAAGGTCAGCCGCGCGGCGTCGGCGTCGGTCGTGACGGTATCCCCGTCATGGGCGGTGTAGGCGAAGGTCCAGAGCCCCTCCTCGACCGCCGGCGTGCCCGAGAGCACGCGCGTGGCCGCGTCGAAGGAAAGCCCCGCGAGGCCCGTGGGCTCCGAGGTCAGGCTGTAGGTGTAGGGGCCGCCGTTGCCGCCGGTCGCCTCGGGCAGCACGACCGGCGTCATCGCCTCGCCCGGCTCCAGCCGCAGCGCCGACACGCTGCCTGTGAAGATCGGCGGCACGTCGTTCACCGTCACCGTCACGTCGTCGGTGTCCGTGGCCCCGAGGTTGTCGGTGACCGTCAGCCGGAAGACCAGCGGCCCGGCCGTGTCGGGCGCGGTGAAGGAGGCCTGCGCCGTGTTGGCGTTCTGCAGCGTCACCGACGTGCCCGAGACCTGGCTCCAGGCGTAGCCCTGGATCGTGCCGTCGGAGTCCGTGCCCGCGCCGCTCAGCGTCACCGTCGCGCCGGGATCGGCCGTGCGGTCGGCGCCCGCCTGCGCCGTCGGGGCGATCGTGGTTACCACGGCGATGTCGAAGCTGTCGCTGACCGAATGGGTGCCGTCGGTCGCGGTCACCTTGACCGACACCGTGCCGACATTCGCCGCCTCCGGCGTGCCCGAGAAGGTGCGGGTGTCCGCCGCGAAGCTCAGCCAGTCCGGCAGCGCCGTGCCGTCCCCCTGCGTCGCCGTATAGGTCAGGGTGTCGCTGTCGGCGTCATTGAAGGTGTTGGCCGCGAACTGGAAGCTGAAGGCCGCGTTCACCGTCGCCGTCTGGTCCGGGATGGCGTTCGCGACCGTGGGCGCGGCCGTTACCGCGATGTCGAAGGTGTCGCTGACTGAATTCGTGCCGTCGGTCGCGGTCACCTTGACCGACACCGTGCCGGTGTCGCTTGCTTCTGGTGTGCCCGAGAAGGTGCGGGTGTCCGCCGCGAAGCTCAGCCACCCCGGCAGCGCGTTGTCGTCGGACAAGGTCGCGGTGTAGCTCAGGGTGTCGCCGTCGGGGTCGTTGAAGGTGTTTGCCGCGAACTGGTAGCTGAAGGCCGCGTTCACCGTCGCCGTCTGGTCCGGGATGGCGTTCGCGACCGTGGGCGCGGTTCCGACGGTCCGGTCGGTGAAAGCAACCGCCATCGGGGCACTCGCCCGCGAATCCGTCGTCATGGAGTCCTCGTCGGGGGTGTAGCTGACGGTGACCATCTGGTCGGCGGCCGGGGCCGCGGCGAGGGTCAGGGTGACGGTCCTGCCGCTCACCGCGACCGGGTTGGTGGCCGCCAGGGCCACCGCGGTCCCACCCACCTTGACCTCGAACTCGTCCGCGCCCGGCGTGCCGCCAATCGCGTTGCCGTCCAGGGCGATTGTCAGGGTCGTGCCGCTCACCCCGGCGCTTGAGAACGATGGACAGCCGGCAGTGGGAAGTCCCACATTGAACACTCCCGTGACCGAAACCGACGCGCCGTCGGGGTCGGTCGCGGTAAAGGTGAAGGTCACTTCCAGATCGCTGGTCACCGGCGGCGAGAGGTTTGCCAGTGCGCAGGTCGACCTTGACCTGAAAAAGACATGATCATTAATCCACGTTAAATCGCCGGGTACGTACACGTCGTCGCGGTTCAAGCTCAACTTGAAGGTCAGCGGGTCGCCGTCCGCGTCACTGAAATCGCCATCGTCCACTGGCAGGCTGACTTGAGTTAGGATAGGGGCGTTGACGGTGCCCGGATCATCGCCGCCGAAGGTCGGGGCGCTGTTCGTCGGCGCGGTGGAGCCGCCGTTCACCAGGTGGCCCGACTGCGCGCCCAACCCCGCATGCGTCAACTTCGCGTCAATCGAGCCGTCGGCCTTCTTCACGGTCGCGCCGCCGCGCAGCCGCACCACTTCGCCCTGGCTGTTCGCATTCACCGTCACGCCGTCGGTGTCCGTGTCGGCGGCCACCACCGTGTAGGCGAAGCGCAGCGTGCGGGCCGTGCCGCTGGTCGCCCCGCCCGTCACCAGTTCAGCCGGCCTTGTGTTGCTCCCGATCCCCAACTGCACCCGGATCCCCGCGCCCGTCGCCGAGGTGTCCCAGGCAACGTCCTCGTCCCAGGTCACGTCCACCGCGATGTTCTGGCCGGCGCCGTAGGTTTCGTTCGTCCCGTTGTTGTCCGCGTCCAGGCGCGGTTTCGACACGATGGCCACGGTCGAGACTACCGGCTTCTTTTTGACTTTGCCGACTATGGCGATCTTCCGGGATGAATTGAACGGAGTCAGGTTTGGGCCAGTAGTGTTCCAATCTCTGAAGGTCCCTTGGTCACCGATGCTGAAGCCCGCGGCCGCGCCTGAGTCCTCGCCGTCCGAGTCGGTGTTCAGGATACGCCAAGCGACGCCCGAACTGCTCAGGTCGACCAAGACGAAGTAGCTGGTGGAGGCAGCCAGGTCGACACCCGAGGAACTGGTGAAGATGTTGGTGCCGTTCGTCAGGGATGCAGGATTGGTCAGCGTGGCGATCCTGCTGCCCAATGTGTTAGCAACGGTGGGGTGAACAGACCAAATCTCGACAGCCAGTGTAGGAACAGCGCTTCCCGTTATTTCAAAGTCAATTTTTACTTCGGTCAGCGTGTAGCCGTCGGCGTTGCTTCCCGTGGTGAATACCTGCGCGTGGTCAAAGCCAGAATCGCCCTTATTAGTACTCGTAGTTTGGCCGAGGTTGGAGACCAGCGTCGTAGCGGTTTGCGCCTGCGCCGTCCCGGCGGCGAGCAGCAGGGCAAAGGCGGCGATGAGCACGCAGGCCGCCGCGCGCCACGCGCGGAGGGATCGGACAGGGGAAGCGGGCGGGGGAAGACGGCGCCCGTCCCCGCCGGGCAGGCACACAGGCCACGCCTGGTTCGGCCGACAGGATGCGGAAGGTGCTGATGGCGGGGACGACCCGCCGGAGGTACTACCTAGACCGGAGCGGACACACGGGGCGCGTCTCGGCGCTCGGCGCTCGGCGCTCGGCGCTCGGCGCTCGGCGCTCGGCGCTCGGCGCTCGGCGCTCGGCGCTCGGCGCTCGGCGCTCGGCGCTCGGCGCTCGGCGCTCGGCGCTCTTAATAATGCGAATCCGCCGCGTCAAGCTGTTTTCGCACTCCCGCTCCAATGTTATGGGCCCCCTCCCGACGGACAACGCACACGTTTCACGGCACTCCCGCGACGCGGTGACGCACGGAACGCAGTCTACCCAAAAGTTTGCCGAATGGTATGTGCTTTGTGTAAAATATTCATGAAATTGTTGTCGATCTTAGTATTAATATCGTGAATATCGGCAAGAATGCCGCACCACGACCGTCGAGGGCAACCGGCCCAACCGCGAATCGGGCGGCCTTTCGGGTGGCATCGCGCGCCGGCCAGTAAGCAGGGAAACGTGCGTGGCCGCGTTCGGAAAGACCGACGGGTTTCCGGCCGCCTTCGCCCAGATCATGTGACGTTCAGGGTCGGTTATCCTCGGTTTCCCGCACGAAATCGATCGAGGGACCGTGTCATGGAGATGCTCAAGTCATCGGGGACACGGATGTTGAACCGCCTTCAGCAACGGTGCCGAGGGCGCCGAAGTCGTTGATTCAAATCGGAGAGAAAATCGATAACTAGTGTCCGCCAGAAAACCCCCTCTCTTCGGCTGCGGTGGACGACGATTTTCGACAAACCGGGATGCCGCGATGCGGCAATTCTCCCCGCTTCGGGATATTGACGCGTCCCGAGCCGCAGGTTTTCCGCCCACCGGACCGAATTTCGCGGCTTTCGCCGCCTTCAGCCCATAGGGAACCGTTCCCGCTCCGGGCGGGCCACGAATGAACCGGTGTTTCGGGGAGTGCCGTCAGGCGGCGCGTCGTCGTCGCGCCTTTCGACGCAGCAGAAGACCGATGCGGTGAATGTTGAGAGCGACCACGGAGAGTGCCACAACGCGGGCAAAGCCCTCCGCCCCGTACGCCAGGACCCGGTCGAGACCGCGGTGCTCAAGGTTGTTGATCGCCGATTCCACCGCCGGATGCTGGCGACGCATCGCCGCGAACTCCTCGCCCTGTTCGCGCTCTCGCTCCGCCGTGTTGAGGTAGCCCTTCTTCGGCAGCACGTTGTGATCGAGCAGCTCGTCAAGGCGGACACGGTTTTCGGGGCTGTGAAAGCCGCGGTCGAAGCTCACCGCACGGAGATCGGGAAACCGCGCCTGGGCAGCCTCGACCATCGGCACCGCGTAGTCCACGTCGCTGCCCTCCCACATGATCTCGTGGTGCAGGACAAAGCCGTGCCGGTCTTCCAGGATGCAGACCGGAACGCCAAGCTCCACCGGACATCCCGCCTTGCCCTTCGCGACCCAGCGCGTGTGCGGCTCGAAGATCGAGAACACCTTCTCGTCCTGAGGGATGGTCTCGCCCTTGAGAAGACGGCGGTCGATCTGGTCAATCTGACGCTTCGCATGGGCGATATAGCCTTCGATCTCCACGATCTCCCAGGCCTTCACGCCATGCGCAACCAGAACCGAAAGGCTGGCCTCCGCACGCACGACAAGATCAAGGCAGCGCCCGAGATATGCCTCCACATGCTCCGGACGCGCCCGCCGCGTTGCCCGCACCCTGTGGAACAACCGCCGCACCAGCCGCGTCAGGTGCTTCCACTGGCGCCAGCCACGAACACCGCTCTTCGCCGCCGCACGGCCCACCGCACGGATCAGGCAGCGCATCGCGTCCCACAGGAGACTGACATCCGTCGGATAGTGCACGTCGGTCTCGACCACGAAGCTGTCACAGCGCCCGACCAAGGGCGCGCCAGGCTTTTTTCTCGCGACCGCATGGCCGCTCTCCACAACCAGGTCGTTGACCGCCACAAGCAGTTCGGGGCGCAGAAGGCTCACATTGTCCACCAGCCTCTGGTAGCCGTAGCGATAGTCGTCCCAGACATCCGCATGGCCAAGGAAGCGGCGCAATGTCTTGTGTTCATTCACAAGCTCGTGGAGACGGTCGAAGTCGCAACCGAGACCCTGCTTGATCACCCCCATCACAAGGATCCGCCACATCTCCATGCCCGGCCGCCCGACCTTCCTGTCGATGCCGGGAAGGATGTGCTCGTCCAGGAGTGCGAACAGCCGGGAGCGGAAATGCTCGTCGGCGTAGAGATGCTGCAGTCCCAGCAGCAGGGCCGGGATGTCGTCCCTGGACTTGAGGTCCAGCTCGATTTTTTCGATGTGAACCTCGCCGAGTGTCATCTGCGGATTGCGTACCTGTCTCATCATTGCCTCGCGAAGAAGTGCGCATATCGGCCCGAATTGGGCCAAAAGGGGCTGAAAGCGGGATTTCGGTCGTGATCTTCGCGGCGAGAATACCGTTATTTATCACATAGAGTCAATGACTTATTGGATTTTCGGGCAAGCACTAAATACCTGCGGCTCTGTCATGAGTGCTTCCCAATGCGTTGGACCACTCACGCGTGAACTGCTCCTGAAAAATAACTCTATCTCGTTGACTCCACGAAGTTTCACAGATTCCCGATTTCGATTGCACTGACCACCTGGCCGGCGAGTTTTCCGGCGCGCCAGCCGGACATCGAGACCGCCTGCTCTCACACCTCGGGACAACACAAGCAAACACGATTCGTGCTTTCGACGGGGCCGGCACCGTGCGCTGGCGGGGGCTGCCCGGGAAGAAAACCCGTTCAGGATTGTCACTGAATCAGTGAAAAACCGTCGGCAGGGAACGTGGGACAAACCCGCCGTTTCAAGCCAGAATATTCC
The DNA here is from genome assembly GCA_965242975.1 of Paracoccaceae bacterium. Classification (GTDB taxonomy): domain Bacteria; phylum Pseudomonadota; class Alphaproteobacteria; order Rhodobacterales; family Rhodobacteraceae; genus JAPPHA01. Next base: position 1,361,735 of record CBDETS010000007.1, read on the forward strand.
GGGACCCTACAGGTTGAGGAACGCCGTAGACGCGGCGATCCTCTTAGCGGCACCGCCAGCGGCAAGCCAAGACTCGACCTGGAGCCGGACATGCCGCGCTCAGGCAGGATCTGCCGCGGGCCGCTGCCCCGTTGGGGCGCCGGATGATGCCTACTCCCGTGCAACCGCCCCGTCGTAGATCCCCTTGACGCGGTCCTTGCGGGGATCGAAAGCCGGGAACGAAGAAACTCGTGCCTTGAGGCGTTTTTGATGACCGTCGAGTTGTCCCACCTCTACAGGAAAGCCCGGCTCGGCGTGTGCAGTGCTCATGCGCGCAAGCGCGATCACACGCCCGAGAATCGGCGAACGGATTGCCGACGTCACTTCCCCGACCTGTGCCTTGCCGATCCTGATGCAGTCTCCCTTGCCCGGAACGATGCCGCCCTCGATATCGAGGCCGACGAGTTTGCGTTGCGGGTGCGCCTTCCGTTCTTCCAGCGCCTTACGCCCGATAAAGTCGGCGTTCTGGGTCTTCAACGGAACCGTGAAGCCAATTCCGGCTTCGAACGGGTCCGTCTGGTCACAAAACTCGTTTCCGGCGAACACGAGACCGGCCTCGATTCTCAGCATGTCGAGCGCTTCGAGGCCCAACGGGACCAGCCCGCAGGGCTCTCCAGCCTCGGCAATCGCGTCAAAGATCGCGGTGGCGTCCTTCGGATGACAAAATACCTCGTAACCGAGCTCGCCCGTATAACCGGTCCTGCTGATCACCGTCGCAGGGCCTTCAAATCCGCCGAGCCGGGCAACCGTGAAGCGAAACCATTCCAGTTCCTCGACAGTCGGGCGGGTCGGAGGCGTCCAGAATATCCCAGCCAATATCTCGCGCGAACGTGGGCCCTGGACAGCGACATTACACAGCTGGCCAGTTGAATCCCGAACCCAGGCATTCAGATCGTTACGTGCGGCCTGTTCACGAAGCCAGAGTCCGGATTCGTCGTTCCCGCCAACCCAACGGAAGTTCATGTCGCCCAGCCGGAAAACCGTTCCGTCATCGATCATGCCGCCGTGGTCATAGCACATCGCCGTGTACACCACCTGCCCCGCCGACAGTCGGCTCATGTCCCGTGTGACGCACAGCTGCATGAGTTTCTCTGCATCGGGTCCTGTCACTTCGTACTTCCGAAGCGGCGACAGATCCATGATCGCAGCCTTTTCCCTGCATGCCCAGTATTCCGCGATTGCTCCGTGACCGGTCATGGCATTCGCCAGCCAGTAACCGTTGTATTCCGTGAAGTCGCGCGTGTATCGGGCGAAACACGCGTGGAATCCTGTCTCTTTCGTTTCTTCCAACTCGGTCTCCACTGACCGGCGCCATCCAATCGAACGCCTAAAATCCTCGTCCTTGCCATAAACCCGGACCTGAATGTCCGTCGGGTGCCATCCATTCGCGGAATCAACATCACACGGACAGGCCGTGGAGACGCACACTAGGTCGGTCAATGCCTTCAACAGCACATAATCGCCCGGGCGCGACCACGGGGCGTCCAATGCCAGCGCGTTGGCATCGTCCAGCATGGTGTTGAAGAAGAAGTTGATTGCAGGCCATCCCGCCCGGGGCCTGATCCCGTGCTCCCGCAATTCACCGTTGATGTTGTCCGAACAATTGACGTGACCCGGGTATCCCAGATCCTCGTAATACCGCGCCGTACAGGCAAGCCCGAACGTGTCGTGCCGTCCACATGTATCCTGAACGATCTCGACCAGTGGCTCCTGGTCCACTGTCCAGTATTTCGAAAAAATTCCGGGGGTCGGGTAAAGCGCACCCATCAGGCTGCGCGTCGTGGTAGGGTCAATGTCGCGCTCGAGGCCGGCATCAAGTGCACGGAGCGAAAATGCCTGGTAGTCCGAACACTCGCGGCCCTGGACATCGAGGATCTGGATGAACTGGCCCGTGCGCACCTCGTAGGCCTTGGCCTCGCCGGGCTGTATGTTGATATCCGTCAACGGGTCAGCGAGCGGGTCGGCCGGAGGCAATCCTGCCTTGACATCATTCGGCGTCGACCTTCGGACGTAGAGCACGATGCCTGTCGGCGCGTCCTGTGAATCCGGAGCCATCGGCCCTCCCGGCGCGGCCACGAGCAAAAGACCATCCGAATCGACGGTAAACCGCTCGATTTCGCCCGCACGCGAGCCTTGCTCGAATACGCCAACCGCGTCCGCATGCCCGATGTCGAATCCCGCCGCCTTCAATGCATGATGGACCCGTACGCCCGAAGGGTCTCCGGACGAAAGCACGGATCGAAGTCCGTCCGCCGAACGGCCGCCTGAGCGTCCGATCAATCCGGCATCGGAAGATCCATCGGGCGAGAACATGACGACTTCGGCCGGCTGCAGACCTTCGGTATCGACGATGAGAATCTCGTCACCGGAATCGACCCGAATGGCACGTGATCCCCCTCCCGGCACGGGATAGCGTTCGACGCCCGGTTGCAGGACCGGAAGTCCCGGCTCCACCACACCCGAACGCTCGAACGGGATTTCAAGGACCGGTTGCATCATCGTGAGACCGCCTTCCGCCTCCGATTCAGCAACGACAGGCGTTCCCGAACAATCCACCGCATGGTTTGTTGTCCTTTCACCTGGCCAAGTTCCCGGGCAGCCTAGCGGATACCAAGCGCAGACTTGCGTGCCGACGACCAGCGAATGATCAGATGATCAACCATCAGCCCCATGAACGCAACGCACAATCCCAGTACGAGACCCTTGCCGACATCGGTTGACGACAATGCCCGCTGCATTTCCTGGCCGAGGTCCTGCGTTCCGATAAAGGCCGCAATGATGACCATGAACAGTGAGAACATCACGGTCTGGTTAACTCCGACCATGATGGTCGGAACGGCAATCGGCAGCCGAACTTTTGCCAGCTTCTGAAACCCGGACGCGCCCGACATGTCAGCCGCCTCGATGAGCGCGCTCGGAACCGAACGAAGCCCCTCGATCGTGTAACGTGTCATCGGGATGGCCCCGAAGGTAACAACGGCACCGATCGCCGCCACGTCGTTGACGCCAAAGAGCATGACGACCGGTATCAGGTAAATGAAACTCGGAAAGGTCTGCGCGGTATCGCAAACAAGCAGGACCGCGTTGGAACGCCGCGAAGACCGGGATGCCCAAATTCCCAATGGCAGGCCGATAATCGCGGCCAGCATGACCGCGAAACTGACCATGTAGGTGGTGATCATCGCCCGGTCCCACCAGCCGGACATCGCGATCAGGCCGAAGAATGCAACGCAAACCAGGGCAGACCGCAGGCCACCGATCACGTAACCGATACCGGACAACAACAAAAGAACTGACGAGAACGGCAACCACAGGTAGGCATCGCGCATCGGGATCAGAACATACAGGATAAGCGCCCCGCGCAGCCATTGCGTAAATGGATCGATCGTGACGATCGTCCAATCGACGGCTGCATCCAGAGGCTTGGAAATCGTGAACGCCTGGCTGCGCTTGACTTCATCGGCGATAGGCCAAACGGCGGCCGCGCCCAGAGTGACGACCACCAATCCCGCCCAGATCAGGAAAAAACGGTACCTGACAATCCAGTTCGTACCCTTCTCGAAATGGACCGGCTGTTTTTGAGCCCATGCCTTCGTGCACCGGTCCAGCCAAACCGCAATGAGGACGATCGTGATTCCGATTTCCACCGATCGACCGACCTTGAGCGCCTGCAGAAGCTGAAGAAGTTTCTGCCCAAGGCCAGGCATTCCGATAAAACTGGCCAGAACGACCATCGCGAGACACTGCATGATAACCTGGTTGACCCCGATCAGGATCTCTGTTCGCGCCGTCGGAATGCGTACGTACCGCATCAGCTGCCACCTGCTCGCGCCGCACATGTGGCCGTTCTCGACGATTTCCGGCGGAACTTTCTTTAGGCCGAGCAATGTCATCCGGATCATCGGAGGCGTCGCGAAGACGATTGTCACCACGGCGCCTGACTTCGGGCCGACACCAATGAACACGACGACCGGTATCATGTACGCGAAATGGGGCAAGGATTGCGCAATGTTGAGAATCGGATTCAGCATGCGCTCGACCCAGGGCCGCCGCCAGGCGGCTATTCCGAGCAGCAAGCCGAGAAAAACGGCGAACGGTGCGGCAACCACGATGACCGAAAGGGTCTCCATCGACCACTTCCACTGACCCATCACGGCGACCCAGAGGAAGGTGCCGCCGGAAAGAACCGCAAGCTTCCAGCCGTTGAGCACATACCCGACGACCGCCGCCGTGACCGCAATCGTCGTCCAGGGAATCGGGCCAATGCGCGGCCAGCGGTTGCGGCCGTACAGGAGGTTGGCCGTCACGTCGAGCAACCATTCGACCGCGGCGGCGAATGCCCGCGTCACGTAGATGAACCCGAGATCATCCTTGATGAAGTTGAACGAGGCATTGATCCAGTCCGCGAACGGCAAGACCAGCCACTCGGGCGGACGAATCAGAAACCCGGGAAGCGTAAACTTGAAGACGACCGCCAAGATTGCCAGAAGGACAAGACCCTGGCCAACCTGCGCGTCCGACAGCCAACCGCCGGTCCTGTCCGCAGGTATGGACGCGGTACTCACGTCCTCTCTCCGAACAGGACATCGAGCGCGTCTGACCTCTTGAGTACGCCCGTGACGTTCCCGTCCGCATTGGCAACCGGAATCTCGTCACGCTGGTCGTTGACCAGTTCCCGGGCGAGTTCGAGAATTGTTAATGTGCCGGATACCGGGCTTCCCTTGAGCACGGTCTCGGCGCCGACGGGTCGGGCGAGCCCCGAAGCATGAACCACACGCGACTTTTCGACGTCTTCGGTAAACTTGCGTACATAATCGGTCGCGGGATCGAGAACGATCTGATCGGGAGTGTCGGCCTGTTCGACCGCCCCGTCCCGCATGATCGCAATTCGGTCGGCGAGTCTCAGCGCTTCATCGAAATCATGCGTGATGAAAACGATGGTCTTGCCGAGCATTTCCTGGAGTCGCAGGAACTCATCCTGCATTTCCCGGCGGATTAGAGGATCCAGTGCCGAAAACGGCTCATCGAGAAACCAGATATCCGGTTCGATTGCGAGGCTCCTGGCTATTCCGACCCGCTGTTGCTGACCCCCGGAAAGTTCGCGTGGGAAATACTCCTCCCTGCCGTCAAGGCCAACCAGCCTGACCATTTCCAGTGCCCGTTCGCGCCGTTCAATCCGGTCCTGCCCCCTCATTTCCAGCGGAAACGCCACATTCTCAAGAACCGTTCGATGGGGCAACAGCGCAAAGTTCTGAAAGACCATCCCCATCTTCGAGCGCCTGAGGTCAATCAGGGCCCTTTCGGACAGGGAACCAATATCCTGCCCCTCGACCTCGACGCTTCCTCCGGTCACATCGATCAGACGGCACATGCAGCGGACCAGCGTGGACTTTCCGGACCCGGACAAGCCCATGATGACCAGCATTTCGCCCTTGTCGATACTGAGAGACACGTCTCTGACGGCAGCGATATATCCGTCCGTTCTAATTCTTTCATAGTCCGGAGCACCAACCATCGACGCAAAATAATGATCGGGCCGGTCGCCAAAAAGTTTCCAAATACCCTGGCATCGAATGACAGGTTCAGATTCAGGCATTGCCCTCCCCGTTCAAATCAAGAACCACGCCCGATTCGGTGAACCGGGCGTGGCCATCGCGTAACGCGACTTCAGGATGTCACTGCAGCCAGGGCATCCAGACGTCCTTGTTGTTCTCGAGCCATACCGTCGCGGCATCTTCCGGCTCCATCTCGTCCACGTCGACCAGCTTCGCCATTTGGGCGATCTGAGGGTTGGTGAACGACAACTTGGTCAGGACGCTGTAGGCATTCGGCCACTTCTCCTGCATTCCGTCCCAGGCAGCCTTTTTCAGGTACCCAGTGGCCGGATTGCCGCAGTCGTAGGTCATGTCCGGGTTGGGACCGAGGGAAGCATCGTCCTTGCACCCTTCAAAGTACTCGGGAAATTCGACGAATTCACCGGGCCATACGGCTTCGGCGAAATTCGGAGTCCAGTTGAACACGACCACCGGCCTCATTGTCTTCTCGGCAGCTGCAATTTCGGCCCACAAGGCGGCGGCGGACCCGGCGTTGACAACCGTGAAGTTCATTCCCAGCGCTTCGACACGTTCGGCATCATGCTTGAGCCAGTCGACCGGCCCGCCGAGGAAACGGCCCTTGTCACCGGTTTCCGGTGTCGCAAACAGCGAGGCGCAATCATTCAGCGCTTCCCAGTCGGGCAAGCCGGGGCAATGATCCTTGGTCCAGAGCGGATACCACCAGTCCTCGCGGGTCACCGCGTTATGGTCGCCGGCATCATGGAGGCCTCCCTTTGCGAGGGCTTCGTCGAATGCCACACCGAATGCACCTTCCCAAACCTCGAGTTCGAGCGTCACGTCGCCGAGGCGGACCGATTCGTAGACGGCCTGCGAGTCGGTCGAGACGAACTCGACGTTGTTGCCCATGGATTCGAACATCTGGCCAACAACGTGGCTCATGACGATCTGACTCGACCAGTTGTGAGTCGGAATGATTATGGGATCACTGCTGTCAGCGGCATGTGCCGCAATTGGCGCAGCCACCAGGGCGGCCACGGCTATGGAACTTGAAACGGGATTTTTCATTTGTCCTTCCTTCATTTGATGCGCCTGCGATCATCTGCGCAGGCAATTTCACCCGGGCACGGTGACTCTCTCCCGTGAGACCACGGAAGCCCGGGTCAGTCAGCCTGGAGATAACTCTCCATGCTGTCATCCAGCGCATCGACCCATTTGGTATGATGCGGTGGTGCCTTTGTTCCGGTCATGGGTGATACGTACCCATTGTCGCGGAACGCCATGATGTTTTCCTTCTTGTGCTTCTTCCACTGATAAAAAGCTTCGTTCGCCGCCTCGATATCGAAGCTGGGATAGTCGGTTTCGGCAATCAGCTCCCTGACGTAATCTCCCTGGTAGGCAATGCACTGGAAGTCGTCCTCAAGCGCGTCCTCGGCAGCTTCCCGATCCTTCGGATCCTGCTCCATGACCTCGCGGGACGGCAATCCGATCCTGCCCATGATGACATCCCGGACGTACCACGCCTGGGCGTCGAACATGTTGAACGTGTACCATTGGTCCTGCATTCCGAGATAGAAAAGCCTGGGATTGCCATTCCAGACGACCCCCTTGTACAGGTCGGCAGTCGCAAGCCGGTTTGCTGATCTCAGCCGCAGTTCATCAGGCAGGAACGGGAAGTGAATCTTGTACCCCGTACACAGGATGATCGCGTCAACGTCCTTGCTGGTGCCATCGATGAACCATGCCGTATTTCCCTGAACACGTTCGAGTTTGGGAACCTCCTGCCAGTTGTCCGGCCAATAAAATCCCATCGGAGCGGTCCGATGCGCCACGGTGACCGACTTGCACCCGTATTTCCAGCATTGAGAGCCAATGTCTTCCGCTGAATAGCTGGTGCCGAGGATCAATATGTCCATCCCGATGAACTCGCGCGCGTCCCTGAAATCATGGGCGTGCAGAATCCGCCCGTCAAAGGCCTCGAAGCCGTCGTAGTACGGCACGTTCGGAGTCGAGAAATGACCGGTCGCAACAACGACGTAGTCAAAGAATTCCTCGGACTCGCAGTCCTTGGCCGAGTCCCGCGCAAGCACGGAGAACTTGCGTGTATCGTCATTGTACCGCACGTCCCGGACAAGGTTGTTGAACCTGATCTTGTCCCTGATGCCGGCCTTTTCGATCCGTCCTTCGATGTAATCATAAAGAACGGCGCGCGGAGGATAGGACGCGATCGGCTTCCCGAAATGCTCGTCGAACGTATAGTCGGCGAACTCAAGCCCCTCCTTGGGGCCATTCGACCAAAGGTACCGGTACATTGAACCGTGGCATGGATCTCCCGCTTCATCGGTGCCGGTGCGCCAGGTGTAACGCCATAGCCCGCCCCAATCTTCCTGCTTTTCGTAGCAGACGACGTCCGGGACCTCCGCTCCCTTTGCCTCGGCAGATTGGAATGCCCTGAGTTGAGCCAACCCGGACGGACCTGCGCCGATAATCGCGACACGCGTGCTCATATTCCTGTCCTTTCTTCGTTCATCGACCTGCCCTTCAGCCTTCGTCCGCCACGCTACGCGGGTTCGGGGACCGCTTTCGAGCGTACCCAGTCCGGCACAAACCCCAGAACAACGGTATCGGGGTGCAACCCGGGATTGAACAGCCTGTTGTGCCAGCACGCCGCCTCGCGAAACGGATCGTGGGCACCGTGCAACCTGACCGAACAGGCCAGATCAAACTTCTGGGAATAAACATCAAACACCAGCCTGCATTGCCCGGTACTGCAGGCTGTCTCCACGAATTCGGCACCGGGCTCGAATGCCGCCGCAAGTTCGTCCGAAAATTCTTCGGCTTTCTGGTAATGGGACGCCGACAGGAAACGGACGGCCGCCTCGCGCCTTTCCGCGGGGTCGTGAGTCCGGCTGACCATGTGGCGGAATTCAGGCGTCACGCTGAATGCCGGCCGCTTCAGCAGGATCGTGGTTATGCGCCCGCGCGAGTTGCCTCCGGGCAAGATGACGATCGGCCTGATCGCAGCGTCCGGGCGGCCGCCCGCCTCGCGCATGGCGATCTGCCGCACGCGGCACTGCCACTTCAAGAACGCGACTCTGCGACGCTCCGACAAGTCGTGCCCGGAAGCCGCGAAGTCAACTGTCCCGGCTCCGCTCACGCCGCCTCCCTCCCATGTTCCCATCGCCGCGTGTACGGACGGTCATGATCCAGGCTGGGAATTTGGCGACGAACGTCGCCCACCCGGTCAAGGTCCACCACGGCACTGACGACACCCGGATCGGTTCCGCCATCGGCAAGAATTTCGCCCCATGGGTCGACGATCAACGAATGTCCGAAGCATTCGCCGCCGCCCGGGACGGACCCGGTTGCACAAGGCGAAACCACGAAGCACGTATTCTCGATCGCACGCGCCCTGTTGAGCACGATCCAGTGTGCCTCGCCCGTTTTTTTGGTGAAGGCTGCCGGAATCGTGATGATGCCGGCACCTGCCTTGGCCATGTCCCGGAAAAGTCCAGGGAATCGCAGATCGTAACAGATCGTGTGCCCGATCATTCCCCATGGTGTGCGGGTCATGACGACTTCGGTTCCCGGTGTTACCGTATCGCTTTCCCGGAACACCTCCGACTTCGACAACTGGATGTCGAACAAGTGGATCTTGTCGTAGCGGCTCCTGATCGAACCGCGATCATCCAGGACGAATCCCCGGTTGATGATGCGGCCATGATCAGCGGAAATCGCGAGCGATCCAATCAGCATCCAGACACGTCTCTCGGATGCGAACGCACGAAGCCCCGCGAGAACGGGATGCGCCTGTTCGGTTGACGACGGAGGTAGAATTCGAGCACCCCGCGACCTCAATCCGCCGCAGTACTCGGGCAGGGCCAGAAATTGCGCCCCGAGATCCACGGCCCGTTCGGCAAGCTGCAGCGCTTCAGACAAGGACGCCTCGAAATCCGGCCTGGGGCGCGTTTGGAGACAGGCAATGTTCAGCATGCGTGACATGACGTGACCGGTTGACTCAAACAATCAGAACTTGGTGTAGGCCTTTCTCAACGCGACCAGAGGGTGGCGATCAGACATTTGAAACTTGACGAGCAGTTCCCGCGCAATCATGTCGCGGTCCTGCTGGTTGCCGGGCAGATCAATGCCTGACGGCACCCGAACCCAGCCGTTGATGTTCCTGTCGAACACCGCCGCACGACCGTCCTCGTATCCCATGTGGATGTCTTCCAGCCAATTCAGGTCGTCCCAACCCATGATCTCCATGTAGCGTTCCAGAAAAGGTGTGACGCGGCTGTAGTCCGGAACCAGATTCACGTCGTAGCGATAACCGATGTGCTGGCCGATCTCCTGTTCCCGCTCCGAGTCCAGGCCGGCCGCATCGTCAATGAACTGATCGACATCCTTGATCTCGGAACCCCGGTATTGTGTGCCGGCCATTTCGTTTACTCCTCGTTACAGACGCGACGCGCGCGGCTTGTCCGCGCGGCGCTCAGATGTGATGGTAGTCGTCCACGCCGACCGTGTGATTAGTGCCGGCGAGAGGAACCGCTGCCATCGCGGAGGCTTCCATCGTGAGCGCCGCTAGATCTTCGGGCTCGAGCGAATGAATGTTCGTCTTCCCGCACGCCCGGGCGAACAACTGTGCCTCGATCGTCAACGTGTGCAGGAAATTGTAGACGCGTTCGGCGGCCTCGTCCGGATCCAGCCTTTTCCTCAACTCGGGATCCTGAGTCGCAACACCGACCGGGCACCGCCCCGTGTGGCAATGGTAGCAATAGCCGGGGTCAACGCCCATTTCCTCCGGGTAGTTGGCTTCCGGTATGTCCTTGTTGCAATTCAGTGCCATCATTACGGAGTGCCCGAGCGCGATCGCATCGGCTCCAAGCGCGATGGCCTTGGCAACATCGGCCCCGTTGCGGATGCCGCCGGCATAAACCAGGGAAATCTCGCCTCTCTTGCCAAGATCGTCGATCGCGCGGCGCGCCTGACGAATGGCCGCCATACCCGGTACGCCCGTTTCCTCGGTTGCCAGATGCGGGCCGGCGCCGGTCCCACCTTCCATTCCGTCGATATAAATGGAGTCGGGGTCACACTTGACCGCCATTCTGACGTCATCATAAACCCGGGCGGCACCGAGCTTCAGCTGGATCGGTATCATCCAGTCGGTCGCCTCCCGGACCTCCTGGATCTTGAGGGCCAGGTCGTCAGGTCCCAGCCAATCGGGATGCCGCGCAGGCGAACGCTGATCGATTCCGGCCGGCAACGACCGCATTTCCGCGACCTGGTCCGTGACCTTCTGTCCCATCAGGTGACCCCCCAGGCCGACCTTGCAACCCTGGCCAATGAAAAACTCGCAACCGTCGGCGAGGACCAGGTGGTGGGGATTGAAACCGTAGCGCGACTGAATGCACTGGTAGAACCACTTCGAACTGTACCGGCGTTCATCCGGAATCATCCCCCCTTCGCCCGAACACGTCGCGGTTCCCGCCATGGTCGCGCCACGGGCAAGCGCGGTCTTCGCCTCGTACGACAGCGCCCCGAAGCTCATGCCCGTCACATAAACCGGAATGTCGAGTGCAAGAGGCCTTTTTGCCCTCGGTCCTATGATCGTCCGGGTTTCGCATTTCTCCCGGTATCCCTCGATAACGAAACGCGTGAGGGTTCCGGGAAGAAACGTCAGGTCGTCCCAGTGCGGGATCGGCTTGAACAGCGAGAATCCCCTCATGCGGTATCGGCCGAGTTCCGACTTGACATGGATGTCGTCGATGACATGCGGCGGGAATACAAATGAATTCCCGAGTCGGTACGGATCCCGCTCCAGAGGTTTCTTTACTGGCAAAGCCCCGTCTGCCATCCCTGTCTCCTTTCGATTTCCGATGCCTGCCGGATTCTTCCGGACGCACACCATCTCGCCGACCGGCGAATGGTTGGGAGTCCGTCCGTCAAGACATCACAGGATCAGTTTCTTTTCTGTTGGTTCAAGATTGTCGTAGTTCCACAGTTGTTTGCCGGCGACGATCTTGGTGAATCCACCGGCACCGTCCGGCGGCAGCAGGCCATGGGCGGTCAGCTTTCGCGTGAGCCACGCCCGGTCGAGTTCGGTAAGCTCCGCGGGCACCGCATCAACGCCGAGCGATCTGATTTCGCCGCCGACATAGATCGTGCCATCGTACATCGAATCACCCAGGTTCTTCCCGGCATCGCCGCAAATGACCATGCGGCCGCGCTGCATCATGAATCCGGAGAGCGCGCCGCTATCGCCGCCAACGATGATTGTGCCCCCTTTCATGTCGATTCCGGTGCGCGAGCCAACGGACCCCTTGCACACAAGGTCTCCGCCCCTGATCGCGGCACCGAACGTCGACCCTGCGTTCTTTTCGATGACGACGGTTCCGGACATCATGTTTTCGCCACACGACCAGCCGACCCTGCCATTGATCCGCACGTTCGGACCGTCGATCAGCCCGACGCCAAAATACCCGAGGGACCCTTCGAACACGAGATTCAGTCGCGACAGGATGCCGACGCCGAGCGAGTGCCGGCCACGTGGATTCTGCACGACCACCGTGCCATACCCCTCCGACATCAGGTCGCGGATTTTCCGGTTGATCTCGGTGCTCGAGAGCTCGCCGGTGTCGAACTCGATTCGCTTGTTGAAGTCGACGTCGGGCGCCCACGGATAGGTGAAGCGCTCCTCGGCGCTCTCGTCGAATTCCACGAACATCGAGCGCCCGCCCAACTGTTCGCTCATCATGCCGAGTGCGCGTGCGCGGTCGTCCTGGCTCATGTTCCGGAGGCTGTCGTGGGTCACGCTTGCCATACCCGAACCTCCTCGTCATACGGGTCCCAGGTGTCGATTTCCTGTGGGAGAATCGAACGAATCGCGACCTCTTCGGACGCCATCGCGATCATGTCGTCGCTCTCGTAGAGCACCAGTGGCTTTGCGGCCATGGTGTCCTTCGCCATTCCGAGACTGTCCCGCGTCGCCACAAGGTACGTGAACACGCCGTCGATTTCGTCGATCGAACGCCTGAGACTGTCCTCGAGCGACGAACCCTCGGAGAGGTGGTGGGCCGTGTAGACGGCCAGCAACTCGCTGTCGCAATCCGACATGAAACGGTGGCCCTTGCGCTCCATCTCGCGGCGCTGAATCCAGTAGTTGGTAATCTGGCCGTTATGAACCACGGAGACGTCGTTGTAGGGAAAGGCCCAGTACGGGTGCGCGGACCGGATATCGACATCCGATTCCGTCGCCATGCGGGTATGTCCGATTCCGTGGGTACCGGAAAAGTCTCCGAGGCCGTAGGCTTCCGCAACCACCGAGGCGTCCCCGAGATCCTTGATCAACTCCAGCCCCCTGCCCAGCGAGAGAATTTCCACACCGGGGGTTTCCTCGATATGGGCAGCAAGGTCCGCGGCGTCGCCATCGTGGCTGAACACGTAGCGGAGCGCATACTCCGTCGCGTGTTCTTTCGAGCTCACCGTCGCGTCATGCTCGGCGAGTATACCGTCAACAACGTCAATTCGGTCCCTGATCACCTTGCGGATTCCCCGGCCGCGGCCCAGGTCTTCCTGTTCGGCAACCTTGAGACGCATGACGAGGTCGCCCTCGCTGCCGGATCCATAGACGGCATATCCGGTAGAGTCCGGCCCCCTGTGTTTGAGCGCCTGCAGCATCGCGGTGATCTCGGCACCGACGTTCGAGTTGCGACCACGATGGATCAGTCCAGCTATTCCACACATCGGAGTCCCTTTCTGTAATCACGTCATCCGGACACGCGGTGCGCGACGTACGGCGCGCACCGCAATCCGTCGAAACAGCCTTTTCCTTACGGCAGGCATTCCATGTACGTATCGTTGTCCCAATCCGTAACGGTCGACATGAACCGAGCCCATTCGTCGGACTTGTACTGGTGGTAGAGCCGGTACATTTCTCCGGGCAATCCGCGACGGATTACTTCGTCGTTTTCCAAGGCATCGAGCGCTTCGCCAAGGGACATCGGCAATTTCCGAACCTGTTTTCCGGCTTCCATTGCCTGGTAGATGTTCCTTTCTTCCGGTTCCCCGGGGTCGAGCTTGTTGACGATTCCATCATCCGCGGCCGCGAGAATCGTCGCTCCCATGAGATAGGGATTGACCATTGAATCCACCGAACGGTACTCGAATCGTCCTGGTGCCGAGACGCGGAGCCCGGTCGTCCGGTTCTGGAAGCCCCAGTCCGCAAACACAGGCGCCCAGAATCCCGTGTCCCAGAGACGCCTGTACGAATTCACCGTCGAACATCCGATGGCCGTCAAGGCCCTCAGGTGGTGAACGATCCCGCCAATGGCTTCGAGGCCCGCCTTTCCAGGCATCTGAGGGTCGTCACCGTCAGGCATGAAGGTGTTTTCACCGCCTTTCAGGTACATGAAATTCCCGCGCATCCCGGGCAGGTCCTCCCGGTCGTTGCCCGTCGGGACCATCTCGTCCTCCCCACCTCTCCACAGGGAGATGTTGTGGTGGCAGCCTGACGCAGAAACACCCATGAACGGTTTTGTCATGAAACAGGCGAATATTCCGTGCTCGCGGGCAACCTGCGCGCAGATCTGGCGGTAGGTTGTCAGTCGATCGGCGTTTCGCAGAACATCGTCGAAGGTCCAGTTGAGCTCAAGCTGGCCCGGAGCGTCTTCATGGTCGCCCTGAATCATGTCGAGACCCATGGACCGGCAGTACCTGATCACCTGCATGTAAACCGGCCGAAGACTCTCGAACTGGTCGATGTGATAGCAGTAAGGCTTCGAAAAGCCGTCCCTCGGTTTGCCGTTCTCATCGAATTTCAGCCACATCATCTCCGGTTCGGTGCCGATTCGAAGATGCAGCCCGCCGTGCTTTTCCTTGAAGGCGTCGTGCAGCCTGCGGAGGTTCCCGCGGCAATCGGCCGTCAGGAACCCGCCCGGGTCCTCGCGTTCCTCCCGGTTTCGAAACAGCGTGCAGTAGAATCGCCCGATTCGCGGTTCCCACGGCAACTGCATGAAGGTTTCAGGTTCGGGAATGCCGACGAGTTCGGCTGCTTCCGGGCCGTAGCCGAGGTAATCCCCAGCCCGGTCCGTAAAAAGATTGACGGTCGCACCATAGACCAGCTGGAAGCCCTTCCGAGCGACGCTTTCCCAATGGTCCGCGGGAATACCCTTTCCCATGATCTTTCCGGTAATCGAAACGAACTGAAGATAGAGATATTCAATTCCGCGTTCGTCGATCAGTCTTCGAACTTCCTTGACCTCGTCAGCCCGACCAGGCGCATCAACAAATCTCTCGAGATCGGTGGCCACTTCGCCCCTCCTTGCAAATTCCGCACTCCCAGGGCCAACGACGTGTCGACCCTCTTTGCCTTAAGATCGGCCCGGACCGGGCCCTGATCACGACACCTTCTAGACCAACACTTCCCCGATTTTCCGCCAATACTCAACCATTTTCTGGAAAACGGCAGGGTAATTGTTGCGATTGGTTTATTTTGGTTTATAATTGGTAAACTGTTGATAACGTGCGTTTGGATGAAGCGAGTGAAATCCGGATCAGCAGATATCGCAGCGTTACTCCGGCGTGAGATCCTTGACGGGACCCGTCGCTGTCACGACCGATTGCCGGCCGAACGGGAACTCGCAGGCGTCCACGGGGTCTCGCGGGGCACGATTCGGCAGGCGATCATCAACCTGCAGGACGAGGGACTGGTGGAGACCCGCCGCAGCAGTGGAACCTACGTTACGCACGCAGACCTGGAATCGTCGGTCACGGCATACGAGCTCTTCGCCAACGCACGTCCGCTGGAACTGGTCGACGCAAGATTTGCGCTCGAGCCTCACGTTTGCCGGCTCGTCGTCCTCCACGGCCGCAGGGCCGAGTTCGATACGCTGGAGGATTTGCTTTCCCACATGGACAAAAACCTGGACGATCCGATCGCGTTTGCCGAAGCTGACGGGCAATTCCATGAAGCCCTTGCGCAGGCGACAGGGAACTCCCTCCTGGTCTGGTTGGTGTCCAGGGTGAACCTGGTTCGTCACCATAACGAGTGGAAACGCATGCGCGAAGCGACCCTGAATCGTCAAACGATACTCCGGTACAATCACCAGCATCGGCAGATCATGAACGCGATCCGTGCACGAGAACCAGAGCGCGCGGCGACGCTGATGAAGGAACATCTTGAAACCGCTCGACTGTCGTTGACACGCGCGGCAGCCACCTGAACTGCACCCCATGCCACCCCGAAGGCGGCAACCGGAGTTTCCTGACATTGCCCGGGCCCGGACAGCCCGGAAACCCCGAGCACAAGGCCTTGAAACGTCGCCACGACCCGGTGCCCAAGCGCACGTGCGCAGGTGCCCGTAACTCTCCATCGGAGGCGGGTGGAGATCGGTGACCGGACATCCAGAGCAGGGGAACGCGGCTCGAAGACTTCGAGACATCGACACGCGCGTCGCCCGGCAGGGACATTTTCCAGGTGGACTTGCGGTTTCGTCCGCCACTCGCCGGTCATGATAAAGGCACACCGGTCAATCTCATGATTGTTCCCGACATGTTTCGACCTCTTCCCCAGGGATCCCTTCATCCCCCGAAACGGAAAACATGCCGGGGAGCGACCACCGAAAAACGCAACCTTGTGCTTGTCATTCGGCCGTGACGTGCGATGGTGGCAGAAAATCTGGAGGTTGCTTCCATGGCCGAACGAATCGTCAAGACAATTGACCTGCGAGCGCCGGTTTCACAGGTCTGGCGCGCCCTGACCGATCCCGCGGAGTTCGGACAGTGGTTCCGGGTCACGTTGGATGGCCCCTTCAGGCCCGGAACCGTATCCACCGGCATGATGACCTACCCGGGCTACGAACACTGCCCATGGCGTGCGGTCATTGAGCGTATGGATCATGAACGGATTCTCTCGTTCAGATGGCACGATTTCGACGAGTCCTCCGGTATCGATATTTCCGAACAGCCGATGACTCGCGTCGAGTTTCATCTGGAACCGACAACGGATGGAACGCGGTTGACCATAACCGAGAGTGGCTTCGACGCGATACCTGTGCCCCGCCGGATCGAAGTTCTGCGCGGCAATACCAAAGGCTGGGACGTTCAGGCGAACAACATTGCAACACACCTTGCAACTTCCTCGTGACCTCACCGCGGCCACTGTCGCGCCAGCATGCGCAGCCCAAGGCGACGGTGCCCGTCACGCGTGGCCGGCACGCTCTCCTGCCGGCAACCGGGAACAATCGCGCAATTGACGCGCGGTTGAACCCGTTCCGCCAAGGATGAGCGGGCACCTGATTACTTTGCGCAAGCCCGCATCGTCAGGAGCGAACGCCGGTGGAGAACAAATCCGGTTCGCCCTTCGATCATCCACATGAAACGACGCAGGTCGGTGTCTCGACCGGGAATCAGAGCCGACGGACACTGCGACCGGAAGGCTCGAAAAATCCGGCGAAAACCGAGAGAAACACCGGCCTGAAGAAGTCCGTGCTGCCGTGTGGAATCATTGGCCATCAGCCTGAGGCCGTCACAGCTGTTCCGGCCCGCCCAGCCCTTGTCCGGAAGGGGTCACGCGGCAGCGTTGAATTTCGACTGAATGGCCTCGATCGCGGCGACACGTGCTTCCGGGCTTGGGTGGCTAGCGGTCAACCAGGCTATCTGACTGACGTTGAGCCCGGTCAACTTCGGCAATTTCCGGAAAAGGGCTATCTGGGGTTCCGTTCCGATTCCCGATTTCAGCAACAACAACGCGGCAAACTTGTCCGCTTCGAATTCGTCGGATCTCGACAGTTTCGCCGTGAGCAGACTGACGGCGAAACCGGCGACTACGCCACCCACGATCGGAAGGAATCTGCCAATGACCATGTGCAACGCGGCGCGCATCGCGTTCTGGGTCGCAAAGTCGAGCATGCGTGCCTGCGTGTGGTCAAGTGCCAGGTGCCCGAGTTCATGCGCGACGACCGTCGTCAGTTCTTCGGCCGTCACCTGTCCCAAACGGTACTTGTCGAGAAACCCCCGGGTAATGAACACGCGGCCATCCGGCGATACCGTCCCGTTCAATTCCCGAGACTCGTGAACAAAGACAGGGATGTGATCGAGATCCAGTTCGTCGGCCAGCCTCGCAACCAGTTCGTTGAGACGCGTGTCGCCACACGGCTTCGAGTTCCGGTCGAGTTCCTTGCGCACCCGCCGTGCGGACGCAAGATACACAAACAGTCCCCAGGCCACTGCCAGCAATAGGGGGGCGAGCTTCAGCATGTGCCAATAATGCGCTCTTTCTGTCCGATTTTCAATCGTCGTAACCGTTGCCACGCGCTCACGTCGAATTGACGCTCTGCCACCGAGCGTCCGAACTCCGAAATCAGGAAAACCTGTCCGGTTCGATCCGGCGACGGTGGTGTTTTCGAACACGGACGATGCCCGTCATTTCCGCAATGCGCGCCAACCCGGCCGCCTGGCCGGCCTGCCTTCAGCTCAATTGCCAGGAAGAAATGACCGTGATGAACAAGGTCACGACCAGGAAAACGATCGCAAACACAACTGCATTATGAATGCGGTCACCCAATCCCAGCCGCATTCGGGATGCCCGAATCCAGCCAAAAACCGCCCCCGTGCAGAACGCCAGAATCAGTAGCATGACGACATCCCCTGTGCTTTCGGAATCCGATGAGCCCCGGGTACCTCGCAGATTTCAAGGCAGAAACCCGGTGACACTCTATGGGTACGCGTACTTGATGAACGGCGTCACGGTGGCGACACGATCGTACAGCCGCCGGGCGGTCCGGTTGTCGGCACCCGTCAACCAGTACACGCCCGAGGTCCCCGCCACGCGCGCGTGCATTCCGACCTCGCCGATCAAATCCGCCCCGACTCCCCTCCCCCTCCACGACGGTTCAACGTAAAGGTCCTGCAAGTAACAACGGTCATCGTCGTCCCAAAACGATCGATGGTAGAGGAAATTGACGAAACCCGGGTAACTCGTCCCCGACACGGCAACGATGCTATACATCCGTTCATCGGGATTCATGATCCTGGCCCAGGTAATTTCAAACTGTTTCTTTGAACGTTCCACGCCATAAAAGCGAAGATAGTCGGTCCACAACCTCGACCATGCCGGAAAATCATCGCTTTTGACGTGGCGCATCTCAAGTGAGTCGATGTCAGTCATTCCCTACCCTTCCGTCCGGCTTCCAGAGTTGCTGTTCGGAAATTCGCCTATGTCTTCGAAAACACAAGGGGAAAATTTCGATGGCATGACCCGCCATGGTACCAGTTTCCGTTCGATTTCACGGGCCACGACTGTTGCCGGCAACCGATCGTGGCCCTGGATGATTCCTCGGCAATTCGGGGAGTGGTTTCTCTATGGCGAACTGCACATTTTTTAGTGCGTTGTAAATGCGCCATTATTTCTCTGCCTGTTCGGCACTGATCTCCGATTTCACCGGTTTTCGCGAAAAAACGCCGGATGAGCCGCGGTTTTCCCATATCCCGATGATTTCCGCTGAATTCCTGGCCCCGGGCAACAGGTGTGGTAGAGTGCTCCAAAGCAAGAAAAAAGCTCCGAAATCGGGGCAAAAAGGAGCACTCCGATGCAGAAACTACAGGCTGAACCTCCCTTTGCCAACACCACCCTCACCGATACCGAAGACGTCATGGAGGCGGCGGGTAACCGCCTGAGGCAGGCCATGAATGACGTGATCCGGTCCGACGCCGCCCGTGGGATGGCAGATGATGTTGCGGTGATGTTCATGCAGGACCCGCTGAAAGCCGAGCACGCGTTTCGCGACGTGGTCCATGACTTCGCCCGCTCGGTCCTCGGCGATGCCTTCGAGCGGATTGACGATCATGGGGGCTCCCTGGACGTCGACGGCAGGACCTACAGGAAGGTCGATGCCACACGGGGCCATGCGATGACGATGTTCGGATCGGTCGACTACGACCGCGCGCGCTACCGTCCGTCGGGCGGGGGCGCGTCGGTGTTTCCGACCGAGCGTGTCCTCGGCCTGACCGAGAGCAGCCTGACGCCTGCGGCGGCGGGCCTGTCGCTTTATCTCATGGCCAACCTGAGTGCGCGCGAGAGCGAAGATGCCTGGGTCCGGCTCTGTGGCATGGGTCCGTCGGCGAGTTCCCTGATACAGTTGACCGCCGAGGCGGGGCGCCGCTTCGAGGACGGCTCCGGTGATCTCCTGGCGGACCTGCGGTCGGAAGAGGAGGTTCACGAGGACGCGACTGCGCTGCTTGTCTCTCTCGACGGGGTCATGCTTCGCATGAATGCCGAGACGGTGGACGGGACCGCGGTCGAGGCGGGCTGGCGCGAGGCATCGAGTGGCGTTGTCTCCTTGCTCGACGCCGAGGGAAACATGGTGCAGAGCCGCTACTTCGGGCGTCTTCCGGAACAGGGCAAGACGAGCCTGAAGGCACAGGTGAGCCATGAGGTGTTCCATTGGCTGGAGCGCAAGGACGATCTGAAGGTTGTTGCGATCGCTGATGGCGCCCGTGACAATTGGGCATTTTTGGACACGTTCAGCCCCGATGTGGTACTTTTAGATATTTTCCATTCAATACAACACCTTAAGGTCGCCGCCGATGCCGCCTTCGGTCCGGACAGCGCGGAAGGCGAGGCCTGGTTCGAGAAATGGCGTCACGTCCTTCGCCACGACCCCAAGGGGGTGGGCAAGGTGATCGACGCGCTCCGCTACCTGTTGCACAAGGGAAAGGGCAGCGCCGACATTGCGCGGGAGCTGGGCTATTTTCGCAATAACCGAAAACGGATGAACTACAGCGAAGTCGCCGATGCAGGATACCCGATCGGATCGGGTGCCGTGGAGGCCGCGAACCGGTTTCTGGTCAACTCCCGCATGAAACGCTCGGGGCAGCGCTGGGGACGTGACGGCGGCCAGGGCGTGCTGACGTTCCGGTCACTGCTCAAGTCGGGTCGCTTCGACCGGGCATGGGCTGTACTTGCCCGGAATTGGCAGCAATGGAGGCCGCCAACAGTCGCCAACGACAACCTGGAACTGGCGTTGGCCGCATGATTCGCTTTTTCAACCTTGATCCCCGAAAAACCGCGCCATAGGGGAATCGCTCCCGCAATTCGGGCAATCCTTGTACTGTGCGCGTGGCTGAAATACGATGATTTCCCGCCACCAAACGGACCTTGTACCGAAGGCCCGGCCGCACGGACGAAACTACCACACGCCGCGGCACAATCCACGGGCTTCTGCCCCGCGCCATTGCCAACGCACGGCACCTTTCCGGACAGGCAGGCACCTGCTGCTTCGTCCGGAACGCGACCCCGGCCGGGCACGAATACGTCCATGAGGACTCGGCCAACCAAGAGAATCCGCCGTCCGTTTCGCTTTTCAGGCCCGGCATGGAGTTCACCGGGCTGTGCAAGGGATCACGGCCGTATATGAATTCCGGGCTCAGGCCGCGGAGACCCCAGCGGCGGCAGGTTGACGGGTGCCAGACATGGGGGCGTCGGAGGAGAGCCTGGCGCCAGCATGACTCCGGTCAAGGCGCTCTGGCGAGAATCACCCTTTTCGCTCGACGCCCGGTACCGGACTTTCTGCGAGACACCCGGTTCCCTGGCTCTGTCAGTCATTCCGCGCCCGCCACCGAACCACGCGCGCGCATTGGAATTCGGATCTCCGCTTCGAACTCTTTGGAAACAGGCTCCGCCTGCACCTCGGGGGACTCGAGGCATTCAGCCGGATCAGACCGCTTCGCGAACCGCCATCCCGCCCTGTCCCGTACAGGGTCCGGCAAACCACGTCTCGCATTCGGGACCAGCTCCGGCTTCGAGGGGGAGAACCCACCTGATTAATTGCGGCAGATCGGGGACTTTCTGTCCGGCAAACCGCTCTCAAGCCGGATCCCAGTGATCGGGGGCATTTTCAAAGGGGTGACAACGTTTCGTGACTCGGTTATTCGGACCCGCATTAAAACGGGTCGAAGGCGACTCATGAGCACCACATTTTGAAAGTCCTCCGATACAAATGAACAAGGTTGAACTTGAATCGGGCTACCGGCCCCACGACAATGAAACCTTCATGAACGAACGGCAGCTCCAGTATTTTCGACGGAAACTGCTCGACTGGAAATCCTCGTTACTCGCGGAAAGCAAGGACACGATCGTCGACATGCAGGCCGGCCACAGCAATCCGGCCGACATGGCGGACCGCGCTTCCGAAGAGACCGATCGATCACTGGAACTCCGCACCCGCGATCGTCAACGCAAGCTCGTCTCAAAGATCGACGAAGCTCTCAGGAGAATTGACGACGGATCCTATGGTTATTGCCTGGCAACCGGGAAACCGATTTCGCTCAGGAGACTGGATGCCCGGCCGATCGCAACCCTCACTCTTGAGGCGCAGGAACAACACGAACGCAACGAAAAGGTATACCGCGACAGCTAACACTCCGTCGCGGCTTTCCGTACCGGGAGCCCGCCGACGATGTCTTCTCTTTCGCGAGAATCCGCACCGCTGACCCTCGGGATTTCCATGCGATACCTGGGAACAGTCCCTGGATGCGTCGTACGGATTTCCGTCGACCGGAAGAGACCGCCCATGCCGGTGCTCTTCGTCGTCGCTTGCGATCGGTCAATGAATCGGACACCATCCCAAAGAGCAGGAACTTTACGGATCCCGGCAC
This sequence comes from Paracoccaceae bacterium, assembly GCA_965242975.1. Taxonomy (GTDB): domain Bacteria; phylum Pseudomonadota; class Alphaproteobacteria; order Rhodobacterales; family Rhodobacteraceae; genus JAPPHA01. The sequence continues at coordinate 1,383,982 of CBDETS010000007.1, forward strand.
GGGCACTGCGGCAGCGTCGGATTCTCGGGCACCCGGCCTTGATGACGTTGACCTGTCCGGGACGAGATGTTCACGGACGAACAGCTACGACCGATTCACGAACGCGGCGAAAATCCGACTCGTCATCACACTGCGGCAGGGTCATGGTCGAGAAATTCCGATGAGCGCAGATGTCATGTCCTTCATCACCGAATCCCTGACGGTTCCCGAATGATCTTCTGGCCAATGACACGCGTGACGTCGAGGATTTCGACTCCCGCAATGCGCCCAGCCGGACCCTGACTTCTTGAAACAGACACGTCCTTCGCAGCCCGCGACGACCGGTACGTTGTTGTTGATGGCCGTCATGGGAACCATGTGGGGCCTCCAGTTTTCCATGCTGAAACGCGCCGGCCAGGGAGGGTATTCGGACCTGACCCTGATAACATTCGCGCTGGTCCTTCTCTCGGTCGCCTTTCTGGCCCTTTGTGCCCTGCGCCGGGAGCTGATTCGCCCGAAAGTGCGGCTGCTCGGTTTCTTCCTGGTAACTGCTTTCCTTGGATACATTATTCCCCTGGGCGCTACGCTCTATGCCGCCGCGGCACTCGACGCGGGGATCCTGACGATGATTGACTGCCTGTCTCCCGTTGTCGCAGTCGCGGCGGCCCTTGTCCTTGGTGTCGAATCCGTGTCGTTCCGTCGATCCATAGCCGTTGGCCTCGGGTGCGTTTCGGTCGGACTGATTATGCTGCCTGAATTCGAGATCCAGGGTTTCGGGCAGCTGCCGTGGATCACCATCGCCATAGTCGTCCCGCTTTGTTACGGGTTCGAGTCGATCTACGTTTCCAGGTTCTGGCCCGCCGGCATGACGCCGCTCCAGGCCGTGACCGGTGAAACCGTGACCGCCGCACTGATACTGATTCCGGTCTTTCTCGCTCGCGGCGACCCCGGATTTCGGTCAATCGCGTGGTCCGGCGCCGAAGTCGCGCTCCTCGTTTTCGTCGCGGCTGGTGTCGTCGAGGGCGTTGCGTACTTCAGGATCATTCAGAGCAGCGGAGCCGTGTTCGTGAATTTCGGATCATTTGTCGGTCTCATATCGGGGGTTTGCTGGGGAATGGTCTTGTTCGACGAAAGCCATGGGCCGAATGTCTGGATCGCCGTAGTGATTCTTGTCGCCGCGCTTGCACTTGCCACCCACACCCAATCCGGGACGCCTGCCCATTCGTCACGAAGTCCGGCGGGTTCGCGGGATTCTGGTGATTCTCCGGGGTCTCGCTGATCTATCTGCGCGTTTCGCCACGAAGTATGTAACTCTGACATTGAGCCTCGAACGAAATCGTGATTTTCTGGCACCGTGCGGTGAATGCGACCGCGCGGATTCTCAAGTTCGCGATACGCCAGATGAAACGATCCTGAATGGATACCGAAACGAGTTCCATACTCAATGTCGACCGCCTGGAAACGGTGTTTCAGACCCGTGCCGGGGCCATCCACGCGGTCAATTCGGTCAGCTTTACGCTGAGACCGGGGGAACTCCTCGGAGTCGTCGGCGAGAGCGGTTCCGGGAAATCGGTCACGATGATGTCTCTCATCGGGCTGTTGCCGTCGCCGCCGGCCGAGATTCGCAGTGGCCGGGTGAAATTCGACGGACGGGAAATTCTCGGGCTTCCGGAAAAGGAACTCAGACGGATACGTGGCCGTGAAATCGGTCTGATCTTCCAGGACCCGATGACGTCACTGAATCCCGTGTTCACCGTAGGCTTCCAGATCATGGAGCCGTTACGCGAACACCTGGGACTCTCGCGCAAGCAGGCCATTGATCGCGCAACGTCTCTTCTGGACCTGGTGGGAATTCCCGATGCCCGAAAACGCTTGTCGGATTTCCCGCATCAGTTTTCTGGCGGGATGCGACAACGTGTCATGATCGCCATTGCCCTTGCGTGCGACCCAAAGGTCCTCATTGCCGACGAACCGACGACCGCACTCGACGTCACGATCCAGGCTCAGATTCTGGAATTGATCAAGTCCATCCGTCACAAGCTCGGGATGGCGATAATCTGGATCACCCACGACCTCGGTGTCATCGCAGGAATCGCCGATCGGGTCGCGGTGATGTACGGGGGCCAGATCGTTGAACTCGCTCCGGTCAGGGAACTGTTTGCCGATCCCCGCCATCCCTACACCCAGGCCCTTCTCAAGACGGTCCCCAACATAAGAGGAGACCGAAGCGACCGCCTGAATTCGATTGGCGGCCAGCCTCCGATCATGACCGCAGCACCGCGAGCCTGTTCGTTTCAACCTCGGTGCACACGCGCATTTGCCCGCTGTGGGGCAGAAAATCCGGCCAGAACGAACATCGCGGACGGTCATGACGTTGCATGTTTCCTTTACCAGCCCGAAGGGAATCCGGCGGATGGCTGAAAACGGAACCTCCGCTCCGCTCGTCAGAGTCACGGGGTTGAAAATGCACTTCCCTATTCTTGCCGGCGTTTTCCGGCGAAGAGTTGGTGAGGTGAAAGCCGTCGACGACGTGTCTTTCGAGATTCTCGAGGGTGAAACACTCGGCCTGGTCGGCGAATCAGGTTGCGGAAAGTCGACGGTCGGTCGGTCGATCCTTCGGCTCCATGAAATTACCGCCGGGGAAATCGAAGTCGGTGGAAAGCCGATCAGCGACCTCTCGGCAACCGAGTTGCGGAAAATCAGACCGACGATGCAGATGGTCTTCCAGGACCCGCAGGCCAGTCTCAATCCACGGATGACCGTATCCGCAATCATTTCCGAACCGCTGAACGAACATACCGACTTCACGGCAAAGGAGAAGATTGACCGGGTCAGGGAGTTGATGGATGCCGTTGGTCTCAACCGGGACTTCATGAACCGGTATCCGCACGAATTCTCGGGCGGTCAACGGCAACGGATCGGCATAGCCCGCGCTTTGGCACTTAACCCGAAGTTCGTTGTCTGCGATGAACCGATCGCCGCCCTCGACGTATCGATTCAGGCACAGGTCATCAATCTGCTTGAAGATCTGCAAACCGAATTCGGCCTGACCTATCTGTTCATCAGCCATGACCTCTCGATGGTTCGCCACATGACCAGCAGGGTCGCCGTGATGTACCTCGGAAAAATCGTCGAGTCCGCGCCTCGCGACGACCTGTACGGGTCCCCGCGTCATCCCTACACCCAGGCGCTTCTCTCCGCGGTTCCTGAGCCGGACCCGCTCAGCGAATCACACCGCGAGCGGATTATCCTGAAAGGCGATGTTCCGTCTCCAGCCAACCCGCCGAAGGGTTGCAACTTTTGTACTCGTTGTCCATGTGTCATGGACATTTGCAGATCCGTTTCGCCGGAAGTTGTGGAACTGTCAAAAGGCCACGAAGTTGCCTGCCACCTGTACTCAGATCCGGCGAGAACGTGAGCGTAACCCGGGCCAACACTGGGGCATGAGGCAACGAGCATTGGCACAATGCAGAAAGGAAAACTGACATGAAATACAAGTATCTTGCCGCGCTCTCGGCTTTCGCGGCCATCACCGCCTTGCCGGCGAATGCCGAAAGAGGTGCAGACGGCCACGTCAATATCATCTATTGGCAGGCGGCATCGATCTTGAATCCGTTCCTGTCGGGCGGAACCAAGGACATCGAGAGCTCATCGCTCATCATCGAACCACTTGCCCGTTACGATCAGGACGGGAACATGGTTCCGTGGCTCGCGGAGGAAATTCCGACTGTTGCCAACGGCGGGGTTTCTGAAGACCTGACATCGATTACGTGGAAAATCCAGCCTGGCATCGTCTGGTCGGACGGAACACCTTTTACGGCGCACGATGTTCAATTCACGTCTGAATACTGCATGCACCCTGAAGGCGGCTGCCAGCAGTCGACGAGTTACTCGGATGTTGAGAGCGTTGACATTCTGGACGATCTGACGGTCAAGGTTACGTTTTCGACGCCCAAGCCATTCCCGTACGGACCATTTGTCGGTGCCGAAAGCCCGATCATCCAGAAGGCCCAGTTCCAGGATTGCGTGGGTGCAAAGGCACCCGAGTGCACGAAGCAGAATTTTGGACCCATCGGGACAGGCCCGTTCCGGGTCACGGAATTCCGTGCCAATGACGTCATTTCCATGGAAGCGAACCCGAATTACCGCGATGCTGCAAAACCGAGATTCGCGACGCTGACGTTCAAGGGCGGTGGAGACGCCGCGGCCGCAGCACGTTCCGTTCTCGAAACCGGGGAATTCGATTACGCCTGGAATCTCCAGATCGACCCGGCGATTCTGAACCAGATGTCTGAAGCCGGCAAAGGTACGGTCATCGCTGCCTTCGGAACCGCGGTCGAGAGACTGATGGTGAACTTGACGAATCCTTCGCCAGATCTCGACAACGCGCGTTCGACCGTGAACGGCGGCCCGCACCCGTTCCTGACGGATCCGGCTGTTCGCCGTGCCCTGTCCGTAGCGATCGACCGGAATCTGCTTTCGGAGGTTGGATACGGCTCCGCCGGCAAGGCCACCTGCAACGTATTGCCCGCACCTGCGATCTACGCTTCGACGGCCAACGACGAATGCCTGGTTCAGGACATCGACAAGGCCAATGCAATTCTTGACGAGGCAGGCTGGATGCGCGGGTCCGACGGTGTTCGTGAAAAGGACGGCGTTCGCCTGTCAATTCTCTACCAGACCTCCACCAATGCCGTGCGCCAGGACACGCAGGCGCTGGTCAAGCAATGGTGGGGCGAGATCGGGGTCGAAACCGAGCTGAAGAACATCGATGCCTCCGTGTTTTTCGGAGGGGATCAATCGAGTCCCGACACCTTTCAGAAGTTCTATGCCGACATTGAAATGTACACCAACCTGTTCTCGGGAACAGACCCGGAAACGTACATGAACAACTGGACGTGCGGCGAAATTCCCAGTCCGGACAACAATTGGCTGGGCAACAATATGCCCCGCTATTGCAATCCGGATTATGACGCACTTGCATCGGAACTCGGGAACACTGCCGATCTTTCGGAACGGGCGCGAATCGCCAAGGAAATGAACGACCTGCTTATGCAGGAAGGGGCAATGATTCCCCTCATTCACCGTGGCCGCGTTTCGGCGCATTCCAATGCCCTTGGCGGTGTCATCCTGAATACCTGGGACAGCGAACTCTGGAACGCTGCCGACTGGTTCCGTCAGTAATCTTCACACGTGCGGCGCTACCCCTGAAAACTCTCCGGGGTAGCGCCCTTCCAGGAAGGCAATCGCCGGATCGCCGATGCTGAACTACACAATTCGCCGGCTCCTGTTTACCGTTCCGGTTCTCCTGTTCATCAGTTTTGCGATATTCTTGCTGCTCGATCTCGCGCCGAACGATCCAACCGGAAACTTGCCGCTGACAATTCCTCCCGACGTCCGGGAGAAGATCCGCCAGTCTCTCGGGCTTGGCGAGCCAATACACATCAGGTACCTGTACTGGTGCATCCAGTTTTTCGTCAACGAACCCCTGAATATCCTCGAGCAATGGACGGGAATGCAGTTCGGCGACGGCAGCCGACTTCGGGTGCAGAGCTGGGCAACGCGTTCTCCCGTCGTTGACCTGATCGTCGAACGGCTCCCCCAAACCCTCTGGGTCGTTGGCATGTCATACGTGGTCGGGATCCTGATCGCGGTACCGATCGGCGTGATTTCAGCCTACCGCCAGTACAGCTGGTTCGATCAGGCCGGCACGTTCGTGTCGATGGTCGGTTTTTCCGTACCGACATTCTTCACCGGCGTCCTGATGATCGTCGTCTTCTCGGTCCAGCTGGACTGGTTCCCTTCGATTTACGACACGACCCATCGGGTTACCGACTGGGAAAGCTTTCTGTTCCAGGCCCGGCAGATGGTGATGCCGGTCTCCGTACTCGCGCTGTTCAACGCGGCCCAGATCAGCCGTTTCATGCGGGCGTCCATGCTTGACAACCTGACCCAGGACTACGTGCGGACGGCCAGGTCGAAAGGCATCAAGGAGCACGTCGTGCTTCTCGTTCACGTGCTCCGGAATTCGCTGATACCGGTCGTGACCGTAATCGCGCTGGGGATACCCCAGGTGTTCGGCGGCGCGATCATTACCGAGCAGGTTTTCAAGGTCAATGGATTGGGGCAACTCCTGATTATCGGAATTCAGGGAGCTGACATTCCGCTTGTCCAGACCCTCACGTTCATATTTGCGGTCCTGATCGTGTTTTTCAATCTCGTCGCCGACCTTCTCTACGGCATTCTGGATCCGAGAATTCGCTATGAGTGAATCCGGGCGGAAGAACACGCACTCGTCGGACCGACACCGGTCCCATTGGGCAGATGTCCTGGACCAGTTCCTGACACACCGTGGCGCGACCCTGGGCATGGTCTTCTTCGTGTTTGTCTGCATTGCGGTCGCCGTCGGACCGCTGCTGTGGACCCTTGAACCCCAAACGATAGACATACGCGCCAAGAACCAGGGGCCAAGCCTGGCCCACCCGATGGGAACAGATCAGCTCGGCCGCGACACATTTGCGCAGGTTCTTGCAGGAGGCCAGGTATCGCTGGCCGTCGGAGTGACTGCGATGTTCCTTTCGCTCGTTCTCGGCACCCTTGTCGGCGTTCTCGCGGGTTTCTTCCGACGGATTGACGGGCCATTGATGCGGCTGACCGATCTATTCCTTGCGTTGCCGCTCCTGCCGCTGCTGCTCGTCATCATCATGCTGTTCCGCGATACCCTGCGCGCGGCGTTTGGTCCGGAGACCGGGATTTTCATCCTGATTGTTTTCGTGATCGGCATCACGAGCTGGATGCAGACGGCCAGGATCGTCCGCGGCGACGTGTTGGCTCTCAAGGAACGCGAGTTCGTCATTGCGGCGCGGTCCATCGGGACCCCGCCCCACCGGCTGATACTTCGTCACGTTCTTCCAAATGTAATGTCCCCGATCATGGTTTCCGCGACGCTCGGGATTGCGAATGCCATCATAACCGAATCGGCGCTTTCATTCCTCGGTCTCGGATTTCCATCGGATTTCCCGACATGGGGACGACTCCTGTTCGACAGCACGAACTTCATGACGCTCAATCCGGAAAGGGTCATCTGGCCCGGGCTCGCGATTTCCCTCACTGTGCTCAGCGTGAACTACATTGGAGACGGGCTCAGGGACGCACTGGACCCGCGCATCCGGGGGCGCTGAACATCGACGCGCAAGGTACATCCACCATGCTGGAAGATGGGGTCGATCTCGATGACCTGTTCCTGTGCTGCCGGGAAGCCACAACCGGACCCGCCTGGCGAACACCGCCGGGTTCTCCTGGGCGGATTCATTCCGGCGTCGTCTCATCGGCACGTGTCCAGACTGTTGTGCCGCGGGAGGAAACCGGCCAGCCTTGACTCGTCAGGAACGCTGACAACTCCAAGAAGGGCCCCCTGGACAATCCCGAAACGACCGGCTGCGATATTCGCAGGTATCCAACACCCGACAAACGCGGCCCGGGACGCCCTTTTTCGCTCACGCTCCCGGCTCCGAACGAGATTTTTCACCAAGGTAAGTGTGCAGGGCGCGGGCCAACCCCAATCCGTTCTCAACCAGCCTACGGACGATCAGAATACCTTTAATTCCAAGAAACAGGGGACTCGATATCCAAACGGATTCAGGTTTGTCCAAGGGGGGCCTTCGGCCAGCGAGTTCATCACCGGCTGACGACCCTGCCGGTTCAGTCACGTACGCACCTTAACCATTGGACAGACACTGGATCCGTGACATCCTGCTCATCCACCGTTTCATGCTGGACTCAAATCACGTATGAGTCATCAATCCGAAATAGTGAGAGAAAATGGACACGCTGACCAAAGACGTTTCCGGCCTGGTTCAGCCTTATGCAAGGGACGGTGTCGTGGTCGTGCGGCAAGCCCTGACGACCTATTGGCTGGACCAGCTGCGTACGGCGGTTGAACAGGAGCTGAAGCGTGGCGAACGGTATTTTGCCTATCGAAACATGAGGACCCAACACGGGATTTTTCAGGATTTCTGTCTTCATTCCGGCATCGGACGCCTGGTTGCGGACATTGGTCAATCCTGTTCGGTTTCGCTGATTTTTGACCAGATGTTCGTCAAGGAGCCAGGAACCCGCACACGGACCGGATGGCACACAGACCAGCCGTACTGGCCAGTATCCGGACCGATCATGACGACCTGGATCGCGCTTGACCCCGCCGACGTCGATAACGGGACGTTGGAATTCATTCCCGGCACCCATTCCTGGGGAAAGAAATACCGCCCCTTTTTAACCGACAAAACCGGCGCATTTGTCGAATACTTGCGCAAGGAGGATCCGCAATACTGTGACATGCCGGACTTCGAAGCTGAACGTGACCGCCACGAAATCGTGCATTGGGATCTCGAGCCCGGGGACCTTCTGGCCTTTGACGGTTTCATCGTGCATTCGGCCATGGGCAACCGCACGTCGACCCAGCGCAGACGGGGTTATGCCGTACGGTTTGCCCTTGACCGGGCCACATATGATCCAAATCAGGGTGTCGCCGAATGGCTTCTGGACGATTCAATCGCTCCGGGCGCGCCGTACATAAGCGACCGCTTTCCCTTGGTCTTCAACAGCTGAAATGTAACGAGCACTGGTCCGTTATGGCTCGGTTCCGGAAACCTTGGTCCCAGATCCGGCCGTCCCCAGGTGCCCAGTACCGAAAGCGGAAATTCCGTTGAGGCGCGAGGCCCCTTGATACAGACAAGTTTCCACCATGCCCGGCTTCGGGCTCAATTGATTGCCTTGCGGAACTTCGCGGCAAATTGCATGTCACGGCGAGCGGCGCGGTAGGTTGTTAACGGATTTTCAAAAGCGCGGAATTGTGGGTGGTATTGCGCGTTTTCTGGTTTAGTTGGTCCGTTCTGGCGATCGATCTGTGTCATCGGGGCCGGGTAGGAGGGGTCGTTACCGAGCCCCTCCCCCCACAGATCCGGACATGCCCGCATTAGAGCATCCGGCTCCTCGCATGGCAGATTCGCATAACCTAAGCGGCTATCCGGGTTCGTTGCGGTGACACGCTTGCGAGGCACAGCGTCCTCACGTGTTTCCCTCCCCCGGTTCTGTCCATGCGACGCTCCGCTGTCGGGTAGGGCACTGGCGCGCGCACCCGTAGGTGGAGGGTTTCCAGCCCCGCCCTTTCGGTTGCGAGGTGGGTTCACAGTTCCACCATAGGCCACGTTTCCAGCCGCCCCCCCTGAAATTCCGTACGTCGGGTTTTCCCACGGTACGGCTTCAAGCATCAGGCACCTTGCAGTTCAGTGCGCAGCCTTCCGCAGCGCCCTCAAGGTTAAGGCCAACCCCGCCATACCCCGTTCAGGTTCCACGTTTACTCCGCCCTTCGACGAGGCCGCAATCCGTAGTGCAATTCCGCCTCTATGTGCGGAACACCGGCCGCGGCAACGCCACCTGTGCCCAGAGGTCCTCGCTCAAGGCGGGTTATGTTGTCCCGCCCTTCACCGCTTGTCGACCTCATCCGCCAGTCAGGAAGGCTCCAGCCCATTTCCCGGCATCGCCGGTTATAGGACCGGTCCTTGACATTCGTAGGGTCATCCTGTCTGCCCTCCTCACCTTCCGGACTTTCACCGCTGTACTGTCCAGGATTGCCACCTTCAGTTTACGCCGGGAGACCCGATGCGTGCTCCTCAGTTCTTCCGCATCGGCACTGGCCATCGAGTAGAGGAAAGAAACCCTTGGCATCTCCGATATGTCCGCTTGAATCAGCTTCGTGCGGGACCCGATTTCGGCGTCTGATCCGTTCGCTTTCGCTGCGGCCCTCCTGTTTGCTTGCCCCCCGAGCTGACCAGACCTGAGAGGCTCAGCGTCCTCCCGGCCTTCCAGGGCTTTTACTTCCGGGCTTTCAGGTCGTCGGGTCACCCCGTGCGCCTGCCGGATATCACTACGACGCCAAACTGAGAATTGCGTCGGCGGGACTTTCACCCGCAAGCACAGCAGCTAGTCTCGCTGCACTTCCTCCACCGGGTTCCGATGGTCTCGGTTCCCCGCCTTCACAGGTACTATCAGAGCGCTCCGACTCCCGATCCCGCATCCCGTAGGCTTATTGTTTCGCCGTCCGGTACCGTGCGTAGCCTGCTGGGGTTCGTTCCCGCTCTTAACGCTCCCGGCATCGTGCAGGCCCGATGCCGGACCGGGGTCTGGATTGATCTCGCTGGCCTTCCCACTCCAGCCTTTTCCACGCACGGACGGAACCGGGCCTCCCAGGTTCCCTGGCGGTCCATCTACAGCTTTGCAACGTTCCCGCGACCCCGGACGGCCCGTCACGCCTCGCCATGGCGGCGTTTCCGGTGCTGCCCCCGCTAACACTAAAACGAAGGCGCCATCATTTGACTATTTCGAGGCTCAATAGCGTTGCTTCGCTGCCCGCTGTGTACGCTTCACGACGCACGTTGCCGGACGCCATGCAACACGCGCTTCCGGCTGGCTGGCTGGCCTTTACCGGACGGGAGTTACACCCGCTGGACCGCGATGTTGGGTTTCAGTTTCGGCTTACATCTCTACATCCTCCCATCCAGAGCTTGGCCTGGCACAAAGTGTTTCCGTTGTGCGGGATTGTCCTGACCGGGACGGCCTTTCTTTCCTTTCGTTTGGTTCGTCGGGGTGATTCCGGATTTCGGTGACGTGGGTCGACGGACATGACGGGTGAGCGTGGAACTGCTTTCAATGGGCTTTTCGGGGTTTCTGCCCCGGTGCCGGCCTTGCCGGGAGCGTTGCCGCTCATTCCCTGACGATGTCGTTCCAGGCCATGCTGTCGGGAGGTCTGCGTCTTTCGAGCCTGACGTGAGCGGGCAGGACGACGGCATTGCGGATTGCGTCGGCCTGTCGGTCCCCGGCCTCGTCGCCGTCCTGTGCGAGGACGAGTGCACTGAGGTTCGGGAGCGTGTTCCGCCGGGGCGCGCGGTCTCGAAGCCGGTGAGAGTGCGGTGCCGGTCCCAGTGCTATCAAGCACACACACTTAACTCTGGGTTGATTTCGTGCGATTCGCCCCGGCATGCAGATTGGCATGCGACAGGTTTCGTCGGAGACGATAGATTGGTTCGGGACGGCCTGCAACGGCGGTGGGTTGTCACGAACGGCGCTGGCCCACGAGTTCTGCGAGCGGGAGAACTGGTACAACCGTGTCGGCAAGCTGTGCCTTGCGTCGGCGCGCAAGCTTCTGCCAGCGCTTGCGGAGAATCTGGGTGTGCGTCTTCCGGAAGCGGAAGCGCTGGAATTCGATCCCCATGCCCGTCCTGCGTCGGACTTCCCCGACCGTTCTGTCTCGTGCCCGCTTCGGGACCTCGGTGCCCTGTCGCTTGAGTTGGTGACGGCACCGGAGGACCGCCGCCGCTGGGAGGCGATGATCGAGAGCTGGCATCCGGAGGGATGGCGCCGCCCGCCGGGCGGGCAAGTCCGATACTGGGTCCGTTCGGAGCACGACGGGGTGCTGGGGGGCATCGGCTTCACCGCGGCCGGGATCCAGCTTGGTCCGCGCGACGGCGTCATCGGCTGGTCGGCTGATGCCCGCGTGGCCAACATCGCCAAGGTCGTGTGCAACCATCGCTTCCTGCTGCTTCCCGGTGTCCGTGTGAAGGGTCTTGCCTCCCGGGTCCTGCGCCTGGCTGCGGGCCGGATTGCCGATGACTGGGCGGCGGCCTACGGCGAGCGTCCGGTGCTTGTGCAGAGTTTCACCGGGCCGGGACAGTCCGGCCTGAGCTACCGGGCGGCGGGGTGGAAGTGCTGCCCGGAACTGACGTCGGGGCGGCGTTCGGGTGTGCGGCGCGCCGTCTGGCTCCGGCCGCTGGTGGCGGGTTGGCACCAGGTTCTGTGCACGGGTCCGGAACGGGTTCTCGGCTGGTCCGGATCGCTCTATTGTGCGGTGGGATGGGCTGCGCGGGAATACGGTCGCAGCACCCACCCCGACGGCCGGGTCCGGCGCCGGATTGCGCTGATGGGTGCGGCCTGGATCAATCGCCTTGGGGAACATCTGCCGTCGATCTTCCCGGGGCGTGCGGAGCAGACGGCGGCCTACCGGTTGCTGTCCAATGACGCGGTGACGATGGAACACATTCTGGATTCGCATTTCGAGCAGACGGTTGAGCGCTGCGGCGCGGAGCGGCTTGTGCTTGCGGTACAGGACACGACGACGCTGAATTATGACGACCTGTCACAGACTTCGGGGCTCGACGATCTTGGCGGGGGCGGCACGGGCACCTCGGGCATCCTGGCCCATTTCGGTGTTGCGGTGAACGCGGTGGGCCGGCCCCTGGGGATGTACACGGTGGACACGGACTTCCGTCAGGACGCGGCGAAGGACAGCGTCCGCTGGGTGGACGGCCTTGACCGCGCGCAGGAACTCGCGCGCGCCTGCCCGGACAGCCGGGTGGTGACGGTCTGCGACCGCGAGGGCGACTTCTGGGAGCTGATCGCGCGGGCGGAGCAGACCGGGGCGCCATTGCTGGTCCGGGCCAGCCGGGGGACGCAACGGCGGGTGGCCCTGGCTTCGGGCGGGGACGCGAACCTGTGGGATCATGTGCTGGGAACGGAACCGGTGGGCGGGCGCAGGATCGAGGTTCCGGCCTGCGGGGGACCGAACCGCAGGAAGGCCCGCACGGCGAAGCTGACATTGCGCTGCACGCCGGTGGAACTGCTTGCCCCGAAGGACCGTGGGGACGAACCGCCGATCCGCATGATCGCGGTCTCGGCCCGTGAGGAGGATCCTCCCCGCCGCCCGTCGCTGCCGGCATCGAAGACAGGGAAGAAGAAGAAGAAGAACCAACCGCTGCACTGGATGCTGCTGACCACCGAGGGCGAGGCCGACCTCGACACCGCCTGCACGGTGCTGCACTGGTACGAACTGCGCTGGCGGATCGAACGGTTCTTCCATGCGCTGAAGGTCGGCACCCGCATCGAAGATCGCCGCCTCGACGAGGCCGACGACCTGAAGAAGTGTCTCGCCTTCGATGCAATCACCGCATTCAGGGTTTGGGATCTTTCACTTCTCGCCCGCGAGAGGCCGGAAGACCCGGCTAATCGCCACGTCACCGAGGACGACATCCGGGCGCTCTGCGCTCTCGCCTCCCACCATGGTTTCAAGGTCCCCCGGGGACCGCCGGAGATGACCATCGCGGGCTTCGTCGTGCTGACGGGCGGCCTGGCGGGCTTTCATCCCTCCAAGCGCCAGCCGTTACCCGGCACGCAGAAGCTCTGGGAGGGGGTGAAGTTCCTGTCTCATGCCGTCATCGCCATCCAGGCCAAGGAAGAATGGGACCGGAAAAACTGAAAAGGAGACGAGAACCCGGAGTTAAGTGTGATAGATTGATAGGTCCCAGTGGGCGAACAGGACCCGTCCGTTCCGGTGGCAACGGATAGTCGGGCGTGTGGTTAGCAGCGTGTGCGCCGTGATGCCGCGGCTGATCAGCCATGGCGGCGCGGGGTGGGGTTTCGCGGCCCGCCAGGTGTCGCGGAAGGATGTCGCGGCCTGTGGGGCGGTGGCTTGGGGTGGTGCGAACCGGTCCCGGATATCGGCGATGGTCAGGCCCCTTTTGACCATGAAGTCGATAATGGTTCCGTTGTCGGTGTTGTCCTGTGTGTTGAAGTAGACCCAGTGTCCGCTGCCGCGTTTTCCGAGGACGAGCTTTGGCTGTCCGTCTGCCCGCAACCTCAGAGACTGTCGCGACTTCACACAACCGCCGAGCCGTGACCAAAGAGTTTCAACTCTCTTCCCCTTGTTTTCTGGCCTTTTCCTGTAGCCTTCGGACAACACGGTGCACCCGTGTCGAGGGGTTCTCCTGAAAACATGGTTGCCCCTCATTGGACGCTTCATCCAAAGCCTTGTCTGCGCGTTTGCATGCTTGGTCGCGCATTGGTCTGATTTGGTCATAAAACGCTTCACATATCGCTTTGTCATATGCAGCGAAACAAGCGTGGGAGGCTTTGAGATCGTGGATCAGATCTTGCGCTGGTGAGCCGGTACTCTCACCGGTTGAATAAGGTTTGCGCTCGCCTGAGACGTGGAAAAGATACCAGATTTCGAAGCTGGGAATGGATGGAATAGCCACAATGGCTTGCTTTTTTGGGGCTTTGCGCGGTTTGAGTGTATTGGCTTTGGAGATGGCTGCGTCGTAGGATGTGTGCCTGTCGCGGTCGAAGACGAGGAACACGTACTCGAAATCAGGATCGTGCCTCAGGAGATCTTCGGCGTGTTCTACGACACTGATCGGGGCCGAGCCCCCGTCTCCGGTAATTGTGACGCTGGCCGTGGTGAGGCCCAGTTCCCGGATCAGGCGGCGGAAGTACCCGGGTTCGGTCTTGCTGCCCTCGGTGACGATCATGGCGCGTTCCCGCTCTTCGCGGTGCGCAGGGCGCCGCCGCGTATCCCGGGGTGACTTGCCACGTCTCTTGCCCATGTCCGCTACCTTCCTGCCAGGCGCGGCACCGCTCCATACCGTCCCTGCAGATAGCCCTTTCGGAAAGGCCGCTCATCACGTGTCTTGTAGTCCGAGAAGGGAATCAGACGGGAGGCGAAGTCGTCGCCTTTCTCGACCAACCAGATCTGATCGCGTCCGATGCAATCTTCTTCCGTGACGGTGGGATCATGGGTGGTGAAGATAATCTGTGCTTTAAGCGGGTTGGCCTTGGAAGAGCAAAACATGCGAATAATGTGGCGGAAGGCGAGCGGGTGCAGGTGCGTGTTGAGTTCGTCTACGACAAGCGTGTAGCCGTTATCGAGAGAGTCCATGATCGGGCCTATGAACTCGAACAATGCGCGGGTGCCTGTAGATTCGTCATCGAAATCCAGGCGTGTTTTTTCCCCTGTATCGTCTTTGCGATAGGTAAAGACTTCCAATGTCTTTGCCCCCTCTGGAATTATGGACTTCAATTGCTTTCTCCGTTCCTTGGGAAGGCTTTTGAAGTCGTCTGTTTCAAAAATGTTCCTTTCTTCCACTTCCACATCTTCCAGCCCCAAGTCAGCATCTGCCAGGAATGCCATCACCCGGCCCTTCCAGTCATCGTCGCCAAGGCGGCTGGCAGTATACGGCCCGATTGAATCAACCTCGAGAATCGTTCGAAACCCTCTTCTCAACCAGTCGAAGGGGCGCTCCAGGGGCTTGGCGTTGAGTTGTATGGCGGTGCTGACAAAGAGGGCGTTAGTACGCGTTTGCGCCTTCCAGCTTTCACGTTCGCCCTTGAGATGGGTCGCGCTTGTCTCCCACCGGTAGGTGTCACTTTCGGGATCATATTCGCGGGTGAAAATCTGGCGCTGCTTGCGCGTTGCGGAAGGGCGTTCGAAGAGCCATTCCTCCCAGATTCGTTTGGCGTCGAAGGCGAAGCCGTACTGGAACAGGCTGCCGTCATGCAGGAAGGTCACTTCGAATTCCGTCGGTGCGTTGCGCCACTCGGAATGAAAGAGATGTGGCTCGTATTCTTCGATGAGCTTGTTTTCGTTCCTGAACGAGTCTCGGACGAGGGAGCAAACCGTCTTCATGCTCCCGACAAGTCCGGATTTTCCGGACCCGTTGGCCCCAAAGAGGCAAGCCTGTTGCAGCACGTACGGAGCCCCGTTGTTGCCTGTAGCCACGGCGTTCGGTGTTCCGCTGTTCGATGCGGTCATCAGGAAGCTTTGCCTGTCCCGGAAGGATCGGTGGTTTTGGACTGAAAATTCAACGAGCATGGGATAACATTCCGTTTTACTCCATGTTTTTGCCAGAAGTTACAAATATAGGCACTTATTTTTGATGTAAAGTAGAAAATCCTTCATTCGCTGAAGATTTCACCAAGTTCAAAATCCTCGGAAACCGTATCTTCATGCCGCACGGTCATCCAATCCCGGCCGCACGTAAAGAATGCCTCGTTCGGCGCCTGATCTTCCGCTGACACAGATGCGGCGAAGGTTTGGCCAGCAACGGCCAATGCAATACGTAATCGCTTCAAGGGCATGCATCCAGCCCTCGCTACCAGGAAGGTAGTGCCACAATGAAATCTGTCTTCGTAAGGACATTCTGTTTGGGAATCTGTAGAGGTGGAATCTCTGCTGATGCGGCGGTGATTGCCTTCCAGGGTAGTAGCCAGATTCGTGCTGAAATACACGCTAACGACCGGGTTTCAGTCCCCTCGTGGCCATGAATTTGTAGAGGGTTGACCGGGAGACGCCCGTAATCTTTGCAATCGCGGTACGGGAGACGCCGAGGTCGATGAACTGGCGGATTTCGTCTTCCTTCCCGTCCAGACGCAACACACCCAATGATCCTTTCGGGCGCCCAAGCGTCTTGCCGGAAGCTTTGGCGTTTGCGAGGCCCTCGCCTGTGCGTTCCGAGATCAGGTCACGCTCGACTTCGGCGAACAGCGCGAACAGCGTGGTCATGACCTTGGTGTTAACGGTTTGTCAAAGGCGCGAAATTGTGGGTGGTATTGCGCGTTTTCCGGTTTTGTCGAGCTGTTCTGGCGATCGATCCGGGTCATCTGGAGTGTCGCCGCTGTGCGGGATTGTCCTGACCAGGACGGCCTTTCTGTCCTACCGGTTGGTTCGTTGGGGAGATTCCGGATTTCGGCTGCGTGGGTCGGCAGACATGACGGGTGAGCGGGGCACTCCGTTCATCGGGCTTTTCGGGTTTCCGCAGAGCCGCCCAGACCGGGCGGAGGAGCGTCACCCGTTCCCGGTGCCAGGCGCCGGGGCCGGCGCCGCGGTTATCCCGCCACAGGCCGAATCGCCATCCCGGACGGGCGGCAACAGTGCTCCGAAACAACAGGGTCGCTCCAACGGGATCACCGCAATAGGAAAAAACGCGGCAAACCATCCAGAATGCCGCGCTTTATTCCAGCCGATAACAATAGGTAGACTGGCGGATCCCTGCCAGCTTCTCGTCATCATCATGGTCATGCTGTACCGCGATGCCCTGCGCGCGGATTTCGGTCTGGAAACGAAGGATTTTATCCTGGTCGCGTACGCGCCGGGTATCACGAGCCGGACGCATGGGTCATCCAAGGATTGTCGCGGCGGTCTGTTCATCACCGTCCGTTGCGCCACCCAACTGTATTTTTCCGCCTGTGCGATCATCGTTCACGCCCTGATGTCGGTACCGTGTGCGGCCACAGCCGGCGTGACGCCGAGGGCGGCAAATGACGAACCGGAGAATCGTGACGTTGTTAAGGTCGACACCACACCGTAACGGGGTCCGTCGCGGAAAGGAAAGACGGATTTGAGGAAGCCAAGTTGACCAGGTGGCGGTGGAATCCGGTATCACTTCATTTCTGACAGGCCGCGGATGGTTATCGGCGAACCGGGAGCGCGGAAAGTGCTGATCACATTCGGCGCAAGAACTCAATTCTCGCGTCTCCGCGGTGACGAAGGTTTGCCAGGGCATGCAGCCGCGAACCGTTCATGAGTTGGTGGATGTCGACTGCGGCGCAGGTCTGTACCTTACAGGAATGCTGCCCGTGCAAATTGTCATTGTCGTGCTCAGTTTCGCGGTTGACGATTGCCCCAGGCAAAACAGCCTCTCACCTTCTTGTGGCCCGACGTTTGGTACGCACCGACTGCATGGTCTTTTTCAGGTTGCGTTCGACCGTCGCTCCACCACGCTGGGCGACCGCGACGAAAACGACGTCGATGATGTTGAGTTGAGCGATGCGGGCAGCAGCGTTCTCGCCCGTGAGCGGCGAACCCTGAGCCGTGGAGCACAGCGCCACGTCAGCCAAACCACCCAGCGAAGAGTTTCCGTGGTTGGTGACAACCACGATGGACGCGCCCGCAGACTTGGCGACGGCGACCGCCTCGATCACCGAGGCGGTCTCTCCTGAGTGCGAGAAGGCAGTGACCACATCTCCCGGGCCAAGCAGAGAAGCAGACATGGCCATCATGTGCGCATCGTCCTGAACGGAGGTCCTTATGCCGATTCGCAGGAATTTGTGCGCGGCATCCCGTGCGATCTGCGCCGAGCCGCCGAGGCCGTAGAAGTCGCGGGTCGGAGCCCGGTGGAGAAGGTCTGCCGTCCGCTCGACATCTGCGGGATCCAGGATGGCGAGGGTTTCCTCAAGAGCCTGGATCGCGGTGCGAAAGACCTTCTGAATGATCGTGGTGGTACTGTCCTCAAGCGCGAGCTCTTCGTGCAGTTCGACGATCGGCAGGCGGTTGTAGGCGGCCAGGCTGGCGCGGAAGTCCCGGTATCCGTCGTAGCCCAACTTCTTGGTGACCTTGACAACCATCGCCTCGGACACTTCTGCGGAATTCGCAACGCTCTGAAGCGACGTGGCCTCGGTGAAATCGCGCTTGCCGAGTACCAACTCCACAACCCGCGCTTCCAGCGGGGTCATCTGCGGCAGCATCATGCGGATGCGTGGGCCCACCGCGCGCAGTTCCGACGTCTGGGAAGTAGACGTGCCTGTCAACGCTGGATCATGCATTGATAAACGATCCGCTGCGCGGCAATACCGTCCTGCCGGGCCATCGCGTCGGCAAGGCCATCGTCCGCGTCGACCCGGTCTACGATCGCGAGCATTGCTTCCACTGCTGAAATGTTCGCCTCGCACTCAGCCACGGGATCCAGACCCGTCACGTCCGGAAACGTGTCAAAGTAGATGACACCATCGTAGCCGTCATGCCGGATGCGATGCAACATCTCGATCGTCTGCATCACGTGAACGGTTCCCACCATCAGCCCATCGTCGCGTTTGCCGTAGCCGTCGTTGAGATGAACGCCAAGGACGCGGCTGTGCCTGGAGGCCATCATGGCAGCATAAGCAGGCTGCTCGTCGGCATAGAGCATATGCGCGAAGTCGAGAGTCACCCCGAGGTTCGGCGAACCGGCCTCCCGGAGGGCAAGCAACGTGGTTGCCATGTCCGGCAGGAGGGCAAAGGCCCGTGGTTCGTTCGGCTTGTATTCGATACTGACATTTATCGCGGGGTTATGGTCTGCCACCTCACGAATACCTTCCACCACCCATTCCCACAGACGCGCATAGTCCGCCTGGAACGCAGTGTCGAAACCGTCCTGCCCCAGCCAGATGGTCATGAGGCTCACGCCGGCACCGGCCGCCGTGTCGATCCCCGCCTTGGTGAGATCCAGTGCCTTGCGGCGTATCCTGGCTTCCGGATTGCTGAAGGCACCGAGCTTGAACTTCGGATCGGTGTAATAACGCATCGCGAGCCCGTTCACTTCAAGTCCCTCAACGCGGGCTACGCGAACGATATCGGTGCCAGCATCCGCGAAATGATCGGGGTAGTTCAGGTCGAGGTGTTTGAGCCCCTCTACCGTCGCGGCGCGTTTCACCATTTCCGCGACCGACGGTCTTGCCGCTCCTGTCCCCCAATACAGTTCGGGCGCAGAGGCAAACGAGTTGAGACGAGCGGCGTAACGCGCGCGGAACCGCTCTGTCGTTCGGGGCAGATTCATGGACGGCTCCTGTCACTTCGCGTTCCGAATTGAGCGTAGCTACACAGATTTTCAATTGAATGTAAAGCAAATGGTCTCGAACTGTTGAAAAACGTCCTGTCACAAATTCTGTCCATTTTCGTAATTCCTCGTAATTTCAGTTGAAAAATACCGCTTATACAGGGTGTTCGTACGCTCAATGCCCTGATGACAAGATGAAAAAAAGAAATTGCTTTACGCCTCTGCTTGACAGGGTAAAGTTTTTCTGTGAAGTTGTTGTCGATGTCGCGTTGGCACGCCGCTACGTTGACGGGGAAGGATCCTCCAGGTGACGACGAGAAGCACGGATGTGACCGCACCCAGAGGGAGAGACTTCGGCTTCCTTGAACGCAATCCGGGGCTGGTGCCGCCGCTCGGACTGCTGATTCCGCTGGTCCTCCTCATCGCGCTTATCACAATCATCAACCCCGTGTTTCTGGACAGCAGGAACGTCTTCAACGTCTTTCGCCAGACTGCCATCTTCCTCGTCCTCGGCACCGGGATGACGATCGTCATGGCTGCCCGCGGAATTGACCTTTCCGTGGGTTCGACGGTGGCGTTGACCGGCTGCGTCGCAGGACTCATCCTCAAGAACGGGACACTCGGCGATGGGCTCACGTCTGCTTTAGCCATAATCGCGGCGATTGCGGTTGGCGCTGTCGTTGGTGTCGTCAATGGATTTGCCGTTACGACTTTCAAGGTGCCACCACTTATCGTGACGCTCGGCACGCTCACCGCCGTTCGAGGGCTCGCCTACCTCGTAATGGGGTCCGACCAGGTGCGCAACTTCCCCGACGCGTTCCTCTGGATTGGACAAGGTCGGCCGTTCGGCTTGCCCGCCGCCGGGGCAATCGCGCTCGCCGTCGTGCTTCTGGGCGCATTCATCATGAACCGCACGCGTTTCGGAACCTACGTGCTCGCGGTCGGAGGGGACCGTAGCGCTGCCATCCGCGCCGGAATCCGCGTTCGCCGGTACGAGATGGGCGCCTACATCATCTGTGGTGCGCTGGCGGGGCTGGCCGGCGCCATGCTGGTGGCCCGCCTCAACGCCGCACAGGCGGTGCTCGGCGCCACAATGGAACTTCACGCCATCGCGGTGGTGGTCCTCGGCGGAACCTTCCTGTTCGGGGGATACGCCACGCTATTGGGCACTTTTTTTGGTGCCGTTTTTCTAGGCGTCGCCGAAAACGGGCTGCTTCTGATGGGCGTGCCATTCTACTGGCAACAGATCGTCATCGGAACGACGCTCGTCGTTGCCGTCGCCATTCAGCTTTACCGCTTCCGCCGTCAGGGCATGGCGAGCGGTTGACTGCGCTCGGCGCGGTCAGAACCTTGGATGCCCGGAAACAAAGAAAGGATCCGCAATGAAGAAATACCTATCAGGGATCGCCGTTGGACTGACGCTGGCGATCGGAGCCGGCTCAGGCACCGTGGCTGCCGATGAGCCACTGAAGATCGGCTTTGCGCCGCCCGTCTATGACACACTGGACTATTTCGGCCAATTCGCCGTTGCCTTCCAGGCTGAAATGGAAAGTCAGGGCGTGCCCATCGAATTCACTGCCCGCGCCTCGACCGCCGAGGCCAATGTCCAGCAGCAGTTGGACATCGTCGACGATCTCATCACCCTCGACATGGACTACATCATCGTCGGTCCCATAGACTACTTCGGCATCGTCCCTGCACTGCAGGCAGCCAATGAGGCGGGCATCCCGATCATCGTGGTGAACCATCTCGACGTGCATCCGGAAGATGCGGGCGTCGACGTGCTCGCTTACAGCGGCTACTCCCACGCCGAGGGCGGTGAGGTCACGGCCAAGTGGGCGCTGGAGAACGTCCTGTCGGAAGGCGACAAGGTCGGGCTGATGTTCGCGGAACCCGGAAACCAGATTTCCGAGCAGCGAGTCGGCACCGCCCGCGACCTGTGGATCGAAGCCGGTATCGAGATTGCATTCGAACATTATGCCTACTGGGAACAGGCGCGTGCATTCGACGCCACCGAACGGCTCATCCTCGCCCATCCGGACGTAAAGGCGATCTATGGCGGCAACAGTTCCATGGCCATGGGCGTTGCCAGCGCCCTCAAGGGGATGGGCGAAGACGGCGTTGACGTCTTCGGTTTCGGGGCCGTGCCGCCTGAACTCGACATGATCTGGGAAGGGCTAATCCGTGGTTCCATCTTCCGCGATAGCCAGTCCAGCGGCCGATACATCGCCGATGCCATCGCCCGACATTCGAAAGGCGAAGAAATCGAGAAGCAGTACCCTCTTGACATGGTGATGGTCTCCTCCCGCGAGGACATTCTCACCAAGGTCCCCGAGGGAGCACTCCGCCTCATGGAAAACTGGCCGGAGATCGAGAAGCAACTGCAGAAGTGACGACTGGGTCACATTCATTTCAACCCTCCCCCGCCTCGGCGGGGGAGGTGCTCCTGGAGCTCAGGGAGATCAAGAAGTCCTTCGGCGGCGTGCAGGCCCTCCGCGGCGCTTCCATCGACGTGGCGCGAGGTGAGGTAACGGCCCTCGTGGGGGACAACGGGGCCGGCAAATCGACCCTCATAAAGATTGTCATGGGCGTGCATCCGCCAACCTCTGGCACCATCGTCTTGGAGGGGCGGGAGATCAGCGTCCCGAACCCGGAGACCGCCCGCAGCCTCGGCATCGAGGCGATTTACCAGGATCTGGCGCTGGTCGGCACTTTCGATCTTGCCCAGAATTTCTTTCTCGGACGCGAGCGCATGAAGTCTTACCTGGGCGGCCTTATCAAGGTTCTGGACAAGGAGGCCATGCGGAAGGAAGCGCTCGAGGTTCTGACCGAACGAGTAGGAATTCGCCTCGGCAATCCATATGCGAACGCCTACGTCATGTCGGGCGGGCAGCGGCAGGCGGTCGCCATCGGCAGAGCGATCCACTCCGACGCACGGTTGGTCATCATGGATGAACCGACCGCATCGCTCGGCGTGGAGGAAACCGACCGGGTGCTGACGATCATCGAGCACCTGCGCGACCAGGGTCTGACCGTACTCATGGTCAGCCACAACCTCGAGCATGTATTTCGCTGCGCCGACTCCATCGCCGTCATGCATCGGGGTGAAGTCAACGCGCAGGTCCGCACGAACGCGGTCACCCGCACGGACATCGTCGCGCACATCATGGGCTCGCGCGCCGTTGCGTGAGCGTGGCGAAGTTACCGGAACCAGCTGTTGGAACTTGCGGACAACGGGAACGTCGCCAGGAGATCAAAGTTCAGCCGACCGCGCCTTGTACTGTTCCATGGACCGGAAGATCCCTTTGCCTTGAGCCGCCCCACGTTCAAGTCGATCTTCTCCATGCAGCGGGTTGTCGAATTCCCTGTCGCTGAGCCCTGCCCGCTCGCCGGTAAATTTCCATGTGTCTCCGATCCCCGCACGATGGTCAGAATTCGGGATCTCCTTTGGCGCTGTCCCGGCTTTTCGCCCAGTACAGACGCAATGGGTTCGACACGAGCAACTTCTGCTGCTGCTCCCGTGTCCGTGCGATTTTCGGAATGTAGTCGACCAGAACCCCGTCATCGGGCATATGCGATTTCATGTTCGGGTGCGGCCAGTCTGTGCCCCAGAGGACACGGTCTTCGAAACGGTCGACGATCGCCCGACAAAACGGAACGACGTCGTCGTAGGGAAGGCCCGCAACGGTCAGGCGTTCCGGGCATGTGACCTTGGTCCAGATGTTTTCGTTTTCGGACATGAGCCGGATAAACCGTTCGAAATCCGGATGGTCGACGCCCTTTGACACGTCGGGGCGGCCCATGTGATCGACCACGACGATGCCCGGCAACCGCTTCAGGAACGGCTCGAGTTCTTCCAGGTCCGCAGCCTCGAAATACACGACGATCGACCAACCGAAGTCCTGGACCTTCCCGGCGATTCCGATGAATACGTCTTTCGGTGTCGCATCCACCAACCGCTTGACGAAGTTGAACCGCACGCCACGCACGCCGGCATCGTGCATTTCGGCCAGCTCGTCGCGGGTGATGTCCGCGCCGACGCTGACCACACCCCGCGCCCGATCGCCCGCCACCCGGCAGGCATCGATCAGTGCGCGATTGTCTGTGCCATGACAGGTCGCCTGAACGATGACATTTCGGGTGAACCCGAGAAAATCGCGCAGTTCGAACAGTTTGTCCTTGCCCGCATTGCAGGGCGTGTACTTCCGCTCGGGCGCATAGGGAAACTCCGGCGAAGGCCCGAAGACGTGACAGTGCGCGTCAACCGCGCCCTCGGGCAGTACGAATCCCGGTTTCATTGGATCGGGATGAAACACCAACCAGTCCGGGTCCATCACTTGTTCGGTCATACGAAAACGTCTCCGTCCATCTGAATTTGCGCAGTTCGCAGGGTCACGGCTCTCTTTACGGCGCCGTCTTCATTCAGGGAACGCCAGCACCGTCCTCGTCCAAAGGGGAACGTCTCAAGGGCATTGCCGTCCCGGCCGTTGCACGAACGGTGCCGGTCACAGGTACTTCAGCCCCTTTTCTTCCAGCCGCTGCCGCATGCCGTAGATGTCGAGCCCCAACTCACCCGACACGAATCGCGCTCTCCTGGCGGCTTCGCTGGCCTCACGTGCACGGGCCGTTTCCAGTACCTCGGCGGCCTCTTCGCGCCGCACGACGCAAACGCCGTCGTCGTCGGCCACGACAACGTCGCCGGGGTTCACGAGTGCTCCGGCACAGACCACCGGCACATTGACCGAGCCGAGTGTCTCCTTGATCGTGCCCTGTGCGTGCACGGCCCTGGACCAAACGGGGAAGCCCATCTCGGTCAGGTCACGCACGTCGCGCACTCCGGCATCGAGGACCATGCCGCGGCACCCGCGCGCCATTGCCGACGTCGCCAGAAGATCGCCGAAATAACCTGCATTCGAAGGAGTGATCGTGCCAAGCACCATCACGTCGCCGGGCTGCAGCTGTTCAATCGCGACATGGATCATCCAGTTGTCGCACGGCGGTGCCAGAATGGTCACGGCCGATCCGGCAATCCGGGCACCGGAATAGATCGGGCGTATATCGTCGGCCAACAACCCCTTGCGCCCCTGCGCTTCATGCACCGTGGACACGCCGCATTCCGCCAGCCCGTCAATGATGAGGTGATCGGCGCGTTCGATGTTCTGTACGACAACGCCCGTCGTGCCTGGCTGACAGGTCATTCCAGTTCATCCACGGTACGCGGGAAAACCGTCTCGAAGCCCTCGGCATATTTTGCGGCCCGGCCACCGGCCATCCCGCCCGAATTGCGGCGGAAGTGGTTGGCGCGGTTCTCGGCTACATTCCTGTAGAAATTCCACAGGTGCTCTTGTCCCGTCATGCACTTGATCGCAGCCCATTTCCTGTCCCAGACATCGGTTATGTCCAGAAACACGTTGGGCCTCCACTCCATCTGTTCGGTCTGGTGCGGCTCGAACAGATACAGTTGCGGGGCGCCCAGGACTTTTTCCCCCGGGTTGTGGCCCCAGGCCTGAGCGATCATCCGACACTCGAAGGCGAACTGCGTCGTGTTCATGTGGTCGGTGTTGTAGGGATCCCACTTCGAATGGGACATCATGAACCTGGGCTGCACTTCACGGATCAGGTCGACCATCCGCTCCTGAGTCTCGCGCCCCAGGTCCAGCGGGTAATCCCCCACATCGAAGAAGCGGATATCGTTCACACCCAGGGCGGCAGCTGCATTCTCGGCCTCGTCACGGCGCGCAGCCTTGACTTTCTCCAGTGTCATGCCTCCCTGCTTCCACAGTTTGGCGCTCTCACCGCGTTCGCCGAAAGACAGGCAAACCACGGTCACATCGAAACCCTTCGCCTGATGCAAGGCGATCGCCCCACCGGCACGCCATACGAAATCCGCGGAATGTGCGCTGATCACCAGCGCGGTTTTCTTGTCGGACATGTGTTGATGCTCCCGCTCGTCGTGGTCAGGGCCATCAGCCCCAACCCATCATTCGCAACCCTAATGCCGGCGGGCATGAATTGCCTATTTCGAATTGAGTCCCTAAAATAAGAAAATTCTATAGAGAGTAAGGTGCAAAGCGGATTTCCCAATATTCGGCACATGCGGGTATTTCTCGAAACAGCCCGCACGGGGTCAGTCTCGGCCGCGGCCGAACGCTGTCATCTCTCCCAGCCGGCGGCCACCCAGGCCATAACGCGGCTCGAGTCCGATCTTGGCGCGCCCTTGCTGGTCCGACGGCGCCAGCCGTTTTCACTCACGAACTGTGGTGTCGCATTTGAACGACGGGCCGCGGCGGCACTGGGACACCTGCAGGACGGCGCCCGTGCAGCACTGCGAGCGGGCGGCGCCTCGAGCCGGCGGCGTTCCACCTTCGATCTCTCGGTCACCTCAGCCCAGTTGCGAAACCTGATCGCTATCGCAAACACGGGGAGCTTTACCGTCGCGGCCCGCGCCTTGAACCTGTCTCAACCCACGGTGCACAGGACCGCACGAAGTCTCGAGGCGCTGTCCGGTGTGCCCTTCTTCACCGCCCGACAATCGGGCGTCATGCTCACCCCGGCAGCGGAAGCCTTCGCGCGGGGAGCCAAGCTGGCACATTCGGAAATCCGGCAGGGTATCGAGGAAATCAGCCGGGAACTCGGCCAGGACAGGGGAACGTTCGTGCTCGGAAGCCTGCCTCTCGCCCGGACAACGATCGTGCCAAAGGCCGTCCATGCGATGGTCAGCGAAACCGAGGGCGTACAGGTGCGCGTCGTCGACGGACGTTATTCGGAATTATTGAGGTCGCTACGCGAGGGCGATCTCGATTGCCTGATCGGCGCGTTGCGTTATCCGCTCCCTGCCGAGGACGTGGTGCAAGAACTTCTCTTCCGGGATGCCCTGGCCATCGTGGCTCACCCCAACCACCCTCTGGCGGGAATGCGCAACCTCGATCTCGAAGCGACACTGACCTATCCCTGGATCGCGCCACCCAAGGAAACACCGGCTGGCCAATACCTGTTCGAGACACTGCGCATTCAAGAGCGCAAACACACACCGGTCCGGGCGGTCTCGTCTTCGATGGCGATCCTGCGGGGCATCCTGTCCGAAGGAAACTACATCTCGGTGGTCTCCAGGCATCAAATCAACGTTGATGAGAGCCTGGGCACGATCGCGGCACTCGACATCCCGCTTACAGGCCATTTTCGCGATATCGGTCTTACCTACCGCAAGGACTGGAGACCAACCGAAACGCACGCTCAATTCATTGCGTATCTGCATGAATTCAGCAACCTGCCTTCCACCGCGGCCACGCCGCGATAACGTCAGCATAGCTTTTTTCAATACTCACCCATTCATTTGAATTGGCTTCGACCTTGCCCTGGATGCTACCGTTCTCGGAAACACCCGAGGAGGAGCCGGCCTTGGCGCCCACCCGCTCCAGGATCACGTTCATCGGATTTGGCGAAGCCGCGCAGGCTTTCACCGAAGGGTTGCGACAGGAATGCGCCTCGCACGCCATCCGGGCCTTCGATATCAAGACACGTGGGCCCCAGGCAACGGCGAAACGCGCCGAGTACACAAGGTGGAACGTGGTCGGAGAAAATACGTCTGCCGAGGCTTGCGAAAATGCTGACATCATTTTTTCTCTCGTTACCGTTGACCAAGCCGAGAGTGCCGCCTCGCAGGCTGCGGAACTGGATCTCAACGGATGCCTCTATCTTGATTGCAACAGCTGTGCTCCTGAAACGAAACGCCGCTCCGCCGGAAAAATCGGGGCCGCGGGCGGTCGCTATGTCGACGTCGCCGTCATGACGCCCGTGCATCCGCGCCTGCACAAGTCGCCATGTCTTCTTGCCGGACCGGACGTCCTGGATGCACATGACAAAACACGGGCACTTGGCATGTCGACGGAGATTGCCGGAGATCAGGTCGGGGCAGCTTCCATGCACAAGATGGTCAGGTCAGTCATGATCAAGGGACTCGAGGCCTTGACGCTTGAGTGTTTCCTCGCAGGTCGCAAGGCCGGGATCGAAGCCGACACCCTCGAATCGCTCGAAGCGAGCTTCCCCGGTTTCGACTGGAGGCGTCGCGCGCCGTACATGATCGAACGCGCAATCACCCACGGAACCCGCAGGGCAGCCGAAATGCAGGAAGCGGCGCGGACGTTGCGCGACATGGGAATCGCCCCGCACATGGCCGAAGCAACCGTTGCACGGCAAAGCCAGGTTGGTGCACTTGGTCTCGACGCCAGCGATTTCGGCGATGGCAACCTGCCTGCCCTGACCGCAGCCATTCTGAGCGAACTGGCCGAACGAGAGATGTAACTGAACAGGGAGGACGGGCCCATGGGCTTGAAGAAGGACTACGAGGACATTCCGGGCACGTTTGTCTTCGACGCCGACCGAGGGCGTCAGGGATATCACCTGAACCAGTTCTGCATCTCCCTGAGACTGCGGAAGAACCGCGATGAGTTCAACGCGGACGAAGAGGCGTATCTGGACAGGTATCCGATGACCCCCGAACAGCGCGAAGCGGTGCTGAAGCGGGAATGGAACGAAATGCTCGCGCTGGGTGGAAACATCTACTATACCAGCAAGCTTGCCGCCAATGACGGCATAAACTTCCAGGGGTTGGCCGGGATCATGACCGGCATGGGCCGCGAAGCCTACCGCAAGATGATGCGCGAAGGTGGACGCTCTCCCGACGGCAACCGTTATCAACACGAATGGGACGAAAGGGGAGAAGAATAATGGCCCGCATCACCGCCGGAGTCGGGTGTTCCCACGTCCCCGCCATCGGTGTCGCAATGGACACCAACAACACCGAAGCCCCGTATTGGAAGCCGTGCTTCGCCGGTTTCAAGAAGTCGCGGGAATGGATGAAAAAAGCCAAGGCGGACGTGATCTTCCTGGTCTACAATGATCATTGCACGGCCTTTGACGCTTCGTGCATCCCGACCTTCGCCCTGGGATGCGCCGCCGAGTTCCACCCCGCCGATGAAGGCTGGGGGCCACGGCCCGTTCCTGTTGTCAGGAACCACCAGGTGATGGCCAGCCATGTCGCCCAGTCGCTGATCCTGGACGAGTTTGACATCACCATCATGAACGAAATGGAGGTCGACCACGGCCTGACCGTACCGTTGTCGCTGATGTTCGGCGAACACGGAACCGACGATGAATGGCCGGTTCCGGTCATACCGCTATGTGTCAACGTGGTGCAGTACCCCGCACCGACCGGCAACCGCTGCTACAACCTTGGCAAGGCGATCCGCCGCGCCGTGGCCAGCTATGAAGAGGACCTCAATGTCGTGATATTCGGCACGGGCGGCATGAGCCACCAACTGCAATACAAACGTGCCGGCCTGATCAACAAGGAGTGGGACACCGATTTCCTCAACCGTCTGACCTCGGACCCGGTGGGATTGTCCCGGATGCCTCATGTCGAGTACCTGCGCGAGGCAGGCTCGGAAGGAGTTGAAATGGTCATGTGGCACATCATGCGCGGAGCGCTGGACGACGAAGTCGTCGAGGTGCACCGTCACTATCACGTCCCGGCATCCAACACTGCCGTCGGACATATTATCCTGGAAAACAAGACCGGCTAAGGAACTTTGCCATGAGAATTTGCGTAGCAGGCGCCTATGGCGCCTTCGGGACCAAGCACCTTGATGCGATCGCCACCATCGACGGCGTCTCGGTCACCTCGGTCATGGGGCCAACACGGTCCAAGATCGACGCGCTGGCTGCCGAACGCGGAATAGGCCATGCATCGACCTCCCTCGACGATTGCATCGCGCGCGACGATGTCGATGCGTTCATCCTGGCCACCCCGACCCAACGGCACGCCGAGCAGGCCATCGCCTGCATGAAAGCAGGCAAGCCCGTGTTGATAGAAATTCCAATGGCGGATTCGTTGGCAGACAGCGAGGAAATCTGCAGGGTGCAGACAGAAACCGGAGTGTTGGCGATGGCCGGTCAAGTCCGACGGTTCAACCCGTCTCATCAGTGGATTCGGAACAGGATCGCGGCCGGCGAGCTCAAGATCCAACAGATGGATGTTCAAACCTATTTTTTCCGCCGCTCCAACATGAACGCCAAGGGCGAACCGCGCAGTTGGACGGATCACCTGCTTTGGCACCACGCCTGCCACACGGTTGATCTCTTCCAATATCAAACCGGAGAGGTCGCATCGGAGTGTTATGGCCTCGAGGGGCCCCATCACCCGGAACTGGGTATCGCCATGGACATGTCCATCGGCATGAAAACCCCGTCCGGCGCGATCTGTACGCTGTCGCTGTCGTTCAACAACGATGGCCCACTCGGCACCTTCTTCCGCTACATTTGCGACAACGGCACGTACATCGCGCGGTATGATGACCTATTTGACGGCAACGAAAGTCCGATCGATCTGAGCGGCGTCGCCGTGTCCGACAACGGCATCGAACTGATCGATCGCGAGTTCATTGCCGCCATCCGGGAAAAACGGGAACCCAACGGCTCGGTCCACGGTGTGCTTGACGCCATGCGGACGTTGGACCGGATCGAGCAATCCTTCTCCATGTAAAGTCGTCGAACGCAAGTAAAGATCCCCGGCCTCGGGCTGGCGTATCCTTCTTCGGTCCGTCACGCGTTTGACCAGCCCGGGGCGAACCCTGCGCTGGCCAAGTTCGATCTCCGGTATCGTTCTAGCAGTACCGTTCCGGGCCCGCCCATTGGGCGGTCGAGTATCGGTCGCCATGCGCCCATCCGACCGGGAGGGCGCCATCAATCCGATCCAGGTCGTCTGCAGACAAACTCAGTTCGGCCCCGGCGACAGCTTCCCGCAGATGCTTGACCTTTCTCGTACCGGGTATCGGCAGAATGTGGTTGCCCTGGTGAATCAGCCAGGAGATGGCGAGGGTCGCAGCCGCCACTCCCATATCCGCGGCAAGTGCCCGGAACTTCGCATTGTAGGCCAGGTTGTAACCGAGATTGGGTTCGGTAAACCTCGGATTCGTGTTCATCCAGGCCATGCCCTTGATGTCTTCGGCCCCATGCGGCCGGTCCGTCAGCAAAGCGCGACCCACCGGCGAAAACGCCACCAGAGAGGTTCCGAGCTCGGCGCAGGTCTGCACCAGCCCCAGTTCCGGAAAGCGCGTGGCCAGCGAGTATTCGGACTGGACCGCAGCGACCGGATGGATCGCATGCGCCCGACGCAACGACGATGGCGCAATCTCGGAAAAACCCACTGCCTTGATCTTTCCCGCTTTCACAAAACCGGCCATGGTTTCCGCGACTTCCTCGATTTCAAATCGCGTGTCACGCCGATGCACGTAGTAAAGGTCGATTACCTCGACACCGAGACGTTTCAGACTCGCGTCGAGCGCCTGCCGCATATGTTCGGGATCATTGTTCAGCCGCTGATCCGGATCCCGGGTGATGCCAACCTTGGTTGCGATCGTAAACGGATTTTCGCCTCCACGGGCTCTTAGCCAGTCCCCGATGATCGTCTCGGAGCGGCCCATACCATAGGCGTTGGCGGTATCGATGTGGGTAATCCCCAAATCTAGGCAGGCATCCAGTATCTTCATCGAGCCTTCAACCGTTGAGGGGCCATAGAAGTCGGTTAACGACATGGCCCCGTAGCCGACAACGCTGATGTCCGGGCCGTTTTGTCCGAGTTTGCAGGTTTGCATTTCGATTCACATCCAGTTTGGTGAGACGGTCGCGCGTTATAGAACACTTCGGGCTGACTTGGAAAATCCTTGTCAGGGTGTTGTCGGTTGCAGCGGCGAAAGTACGGAATTTTTTCAAAGACGCAGGCAACGGTGGCGACGTTCCCGGCGCCGAGGAAACGTCTTGACCTCGGAGAACTGGTCCGCGCACCTGTCGACACGGACTTCGAAAACGGCGGCGTCCACGTCATCAGGTCTGCCCTTCGATCCTGGAGCGGCAGCGGCAATCCGCGCTCACGAAATTCGAGGCCAAACAGGGACGTTCAGATCGTTTTGGTCACCTTGCGTAGGTGCAGAGGAGAATCGGGATCCAGGCCGCATGTGCGCGAATACGCCTCGACAAAACGATAGAAGGTGATCGCCTGGCACAACGGCGTGAGCAGCGGATGCGGCGACGGCGTGGTGGGTTGCGATTCGCATCCGGTCACGTCGGCACCGGCAACCGCGACAGTCGCTCCGGCTGCCGCCAGCGCACGGGCGGTGTCGATAACACTTTGGCGGCTCGGATCGTCGGTGACAAAAACCAGGACGGCAAGCCTGTCCTCCGCGAGCGCCATGGGGCCGTGCCGAACCTCCGCGGCGCTGAAAGCCTCGGCGTGAAGCTGCCCGACCTCCTTCAGTTTCAACGCGGCTTCACCGGCAAGCGCCAGACCAGGCCCCCGGCTGACCACGAACGCGGTTGCTGCCCGCTGCGGCCCGTCAAATACGCCCCGCCACTCGAGAGCCAACGCCCTGTCGGCAATTGCAGGCAATCGCCGAAGCGCGTCCTCGAGGTCCTTGTCCCGGTTGAAGCGGGCGTGTAGCGCGGCGACCGCAAACAGACTGGCGATAAAGGACTTGGTTGCCGCTACAGAAATTTCCGGACCCGCCAGACTTGGCAAAACCCGATCTGCACCCGTACCAACGGGGGATTCCACCAGGTTCACCAACGCCAAGGTCCGCGCGCCACCACGTGCAGCAGCAGCCTGAAGCGCAGCCAGATCCGGACTCCCGCCCGACTGCGAAATCGTCAGGCAGACTCCGCGTTCAAGCTTGAGTGGCGCGTTGAACACGGAAGCGATGGAGGGCCCGATCGAAGCAACAGGAATGCCGGCGAACATTTCCATCAGGTACTTGAAGTAGGTCGCCGCGTGGTCGGACGTGCCACGGGCACAGGTGACGAACAGGTTCGGCGACAACTTGCGCAACCATTCCGCCGCCTCAAAGTAGACAGGCAGCCCTTCATTGACCTGCCTAGCCAGGACCCGCGGGATCTCGGACGTTTCCGCAAACATGCGCGTGGTCTCGCCGATCATCTCGGTGACCCGCTCAGCCAACACCGGTGATCATCGACACGATCTCGTTCTTGTCGGTCTCGGCGGTCCTACGGACGCCAACCTGAACCCCGCGCCTGAGCACGCAAATGCGATCGGAAAGGCGGAACACCTGGTCAAGACTATGGGTGACCAGCAACACCGCCAGGTTCCGTTCGCGCAGGCCCGAGATGGTTTTCTCAACCTTTGCGGTTTCCGCGACTCCAAGCGCCGCCGTCGGCTCATCAAGCAGGATCAGTTTCCGGGCCCAGTGCGTTGCCCGCGCGATCGCGACGCCCTGGCGCTGGCCGCCGGACAGATCGCGTATGCTTGCTCTCACGGACTGAACGCGGACATCGAGTTGATCAACAAGGGCCTGGGTCTTTGAAATCATCTCCCTGCGATCCAACAGGCGCAGAGGGCCGCTCACAAGTTCGCGGCCGAGAAACATGTTCATGTAGACCGGCTGCTGGTCGGCAAGCGCAAGATCCTGGTAGACCACTTCGATACCGCGTGATCGCGCCGCACTGGCGTCGCCGAAAGAGGCGGTTTCGCCTTCGATTTCCATTGTGCCGCCCGTTGGGGCGTAAACGCCCGAAATGATCTTGACGAGCGTTGACTTGCCCGCACCGTTGTCGCCAACGACCGCCAGTATTTCAGCCGCCCTGAGATCGAGCGAAAAATTCTCGATCGCGACGATGCCACCGAATACCTTGTGGATATTCTTGAGCGAAAGCGCCGGTGTGCATGTCGCAGAAGTCATGACCATTATCCGGGTTCCGGCCAGCTTTCCGCCTGGCCAAAACAGTTTTCGATCGTCTCGACCTCCGGTCTGCCCGAGGAAACACCCTGAACGCCCACGGTGAACGCGCGCGTGACGAAGGCCTGCCCGCGAAAACCGAAAACCACGCTATCGCCGGTCGTCGGCCTCACGGACCCCGTGCAATCGATCATCCCGTAATAGTCGATCGACGCAGGCGGTGGAATTTCCACGCTGGCGAGCGCGGAGGACGCGGTCGTGGGCTCGTCGGAAACGATTGCCTTGACATCGTAGTCCGGGAAAACCGGATCGATGTAGAGCCCACCGCCAAAACAATATGCCCGGTCACCGTGCAGGTGAGAAACCTCGGTCAGGTAGAGGACTGCCGGCCTTTCCGGCAGGTCTTCCAGCGCATGCAGTGGAGTTGTGCCATGCAGGCCGTTACCAGGTTCGCATTGTGTCGCACCGGCGTCGGCCAGCGCGTCCAGCACGACCGACGAGGTCGTGCCCGGCGCGTTTATCTCCACGTCCTTCCGTCCGGCCTTCCCCAACGCGCTCGCCGCCCTTTCGAGCGTCGAAAGGTTCGGCGTCGGGGAAACCCTGCGCGTCCGTTCATCGAAAAGAAGCGCGGGAAACGTGGTGATTCCCGCAAAATGTGCTCCCTCTAGTTCGTCGATGCTGTCCGCAACGGAAACGATCTCGTCGGCCGGGTATCCGCCTTCGTGGCCCCGATAGAAGATATCGCCGTCTGTCTGGATCCGCGCAAGCAAGGCCTGGTCCCTGCCGGCCGCGGCGGCGGCCCGCGCGGCTTCCGATGCCTTCACGTCCCCGAAAACCGTCCAGAAATCAGGCGCGATTCGTGCCGCTGCCCGATCGGTCTCGAAGCGGGGCACCTGAACGAGATGACCGAGGTGGCCTGTCTTCAGTCCTGCCCGGTCGCAGGCAACCGCACATGCCATGTCGACCGCGACGGCGCGGTCGATTCCGGCGCGCATGACCGCCCGGCAAAATCCGCTGTTGCGGCCAACCTGCTTCGTCATGGCGAAAACCTTCAGGCCACGCCGGGCGGCTTCCGCCCTGAACAGGCGCGAATTCTCCTCGACCGCATCCAGGTCAAGAACATATGAGTTGGCAGGGATCCTGCCCTGCCGGTGCAGCCCTATGGCGGCTTCGACGAATTGCGGGTTCCGCCGTCTGAGAACATCGAGAAACATCGCGCTATCTCCGATCGTTTCAATTCGTGCAGCGAGATCGCCACGGCCACCAGGATGATCAGGCCACGCACGATCATCTGGTCGGAAACTGCAAGTCCCATGAGTATGAGACCGTTGTTGAGCATACCCATCAGGAGCGACCCGAAGAGTGCACCTATGATCGTGCCCTTGCCACCCTTGAGCGCCGTGCCGCCGACTATGACCGCGGCAATCACGGTCAGGAGGTCGCTCTCTCCGAGCGTGTATTTGGCCGCCTGCAGGCGGCCGGCGTACAGCAGGCCCGCGAGGCCCGCGCATCCACCACTGATCGCGAGAACAACAAGGCGAACTCTGGCCACCCTGATGCCCGACGCCTGTGCGGCGCCCGCATTGTCGCCGGTCGCAATCACATGGGCGCCGAACGGCGTTTCCCGGTAGACCAGGTGCCCAACGATGACAGCGCCCAGAGTCCAGAAAATGAGCGACGGAACACCAAAAAGCGAACCGGAGCCAAAAACCCCCGTGAAGGTGTCGTTGATAACGGGGATCGATCGAAGATCGGTCATGGAACGGGCAACGCCCGCGAACAATCCGAGTGTCGCCAGCGTGACAAGAAACGAAGGCAGGCGCAGCCAGGCCACCAGTGCACCGTTGAAAAATCCGATCGCCAACCCCGCGCCCAGTCCGGCCAGAATCCCGAGAAGCATGGAATGGTCCTGCATGACCACCGCGGCCGAAAGCGCGGATACGGCGGTGATCGAACCGAAGGACAGGTCGATTTCCCCGGCCGAAAGCACAAAGACGAAACCGATCGCCATGACGGTCGCGGGGGCAGTCTGAAGAACGATGTTGGACAGGTTCCGCGTGGTCAGGAACCCGTCATCATGAAGCGTAAAGGCGAAAAACAGGAAGATTGCGAGAAACCCGGCATAGATGACACCACCTTGCAGGTCACGTCCTTTCGCAATCTCTGGCAGCCAACGGATCATCGGGCCTCTCGGAAAGGGCGGACCTCTTTACTGGCGGGCCGCCGCAACGGCCCACCAGGCAGGCAGGGCGTGCCTACTGAGCCGACGTCACGCTTTCAGGCGGTTCCCTGTTCAACGAACGCATCCAGCCTTCCGCGACGTTTCCGGCGGTAACGGTAACCGCGGGTGCCACGACGAATGGCGGCGTTTCTTCGCCCACGAGCGCACGTGCTCCGGCGGCCGCCATGGCACGGCCCAGTTCATAGGCCTCGTCGGCAACGATCGCAACGACGTTTCCGCCCTTGACCATGTCAAGCGCGATCGGTTCGGAGAGATCGAGAGTGACGACTTTCGTCGACGTGTTGCCATTTGCGCGCAACACGGCGAGCACACCTTCCGCAGGCCCGGCCCAGGTGACATAGATGCCGCCGAGATCGGGGTTCTTGAGAAGCATTGCGTGCGCAATGTCCTCGGCACGTGCTGGATCCGCAATGCCCTGCTCGGCGACAATCTCGATTTCCGGGTAATCGTTCTCGATCGTCGACTTGAAGGCGTTGTCGCGCTGGTTCGTCACGTAGTAGGCCGCGTCGTGAAAGATCCAACCGACCGTTCCCGCGCCGCCCATGGCTGCAGCAAGGGCGTCGGCCGCCTGCTTGCCCATCTGGAACAGGTCGTCGGTGACGATCGCCGCGTAGTCGACCGGGTGCACGTAGTCCTTTGGCAGGTTGGACAGGAAAACCAGCTTGACGCCCTCGGCCTTTGCGTCCTTGAAGGCGGCGGCGGAGGTCACCGGGTCAAGCGGCAGGGACAGGATGATGTCGGGACCTTTCGCCAGCGCGGTCTCGATGTCGCTGCGCTGTTTGGCGGCATCGAACGCGGCGTTTGTGACCGCAACGACCTCGATCCCAAGACGCGTGAATTCATCGGTCGCGCCTGCGGTTACCGCGCTGACAAAGTCGGACTGGTCGTGCCAGAGCAGTGCGGCCTTGTGGCCCCCGGCCATCAACGTTTCGACCTTGTCGTCCGGAACGGTGATGCTCGACGAGGGAGTCGCTGATTCGCCACCCGGACCGATAGTTTGGGCGCCGGCGATTCCTCCAGGCATCAAGCCCATGACCGCAGTGGCGGCAACTAGGTTCGTGAGTTTCATGTCAAGCCCTCCTTTGGCTAGGTTCAGTGGATTGGGGATTCAGCCACGCCGCAATAGCCAGCGACAAACACCGCAAACGCGATGATTCCGGCGATGTATTCGTCGACATTCACCCGCTCCTCGAGCGTGTGGCAGTTGGCTATGTCGCCCGGCGCGCCGTAAACGGCTGGACAGCCCATCCCGTTGACGAAGAAAGACGACTCCGACCAATAGGGTGCGCCTTCGATCTTGCCGCGCCCCGGCATGGCCGTGGAGAAAGCGCGGGACAGCGCCCTGACCGGAGCAAGTCCGGTTTCGATCTCGGTGGGCGACCCGCCGTGCTGACGGTCGCGTCCCGATGGCCACGCGATGTCGACGGAGACCCCCTCCTCGACCGGCGCGGCGCGGATGACGGCCTCAAGTTCCGTTACCGCTCCGTCCATATCTTCGCCGGGAAGCAGCTTTCGGATCAGGGAAAATGAGCATTCGCCAGGTACGGCGACGTAGCCGCCGCCCGAAATGTGCGTAACAAGTGCGAATCCCCTGCCGACCAACGGGTGTTCTGCCCGTCCTGAAATCACGTCGGAGTGTTCCCAGAGGGCACCGAGTATGGCGTGCGTCGCCTTGAGCGCATCGACGCCGAGTTCCGGCATGCCGAAATAGGCTGTCTTGCCGGAAACGGTCACGTCGGCGATAAAAAACCCCATCTGGGCAGGGAAGACGGAAAGCCGCGTCGGTTCGACATATACGACAAAATCCGGTCGTTGGATTACGCCGGCAACAACTTGATCGGTGTAATGCCTGATTCCCGCGCTGACACCGGTGCCGGGTTCGCCGCCTTCCTCGTCGCCGACAAAGGCGAAGGCCACGTCTCCTGCAGGCCTGATCCCGGCCTTGTCGAGCAGGTCAAGCGCAGCAAGCGAAGCGCAGATACCGGCCTTCAGGTCGCCGGCGCCACGGCCCCAGATTTCGCCGTCGACGATGGCCCCGCTGAAAGGATCCTCGCGTTCGGTCCCCTTCCATCGTTCCTTCCAGCCACGAACGTGCACCGTGTCGGTGTGGCCGGAAAACAGAAGACGCGGCCCTTCGCCTGCCCCCTTGCGCTCGCCCCAGATGTTCGGACGGCCGGGAAGGAAGTCGGCCCGTTCAGGCGAAAGACCCCGCTCCTGCATCTGAAAGTGAAGGAAGTCGGCGAAATTGGCCTCTTCGCCGGTTATGCTCTGCCGCGCGATGGCTTCACGGAGAAACGCCACCGCGTTCTTCCGGTCAACCAGTCCGGCGAATCGTTCTGCAAGGGCCTCAGGATCATTCATTGCCGCACGCCCGCAAGCTTGACGACATCGGCGGGCGGCAGGGCGATTTCCGCGCCGGGAACACCGCCCGAAAACAGGGTCGTGTGCAACTGGCCCAGTCCGACGGCCGCGCCGCCGACGAGCGTCGCCTGGTGCCCAAGCACGGATGCGACGACTTCGACCGGCCTCGACGAGCACTTCGATACAGATGCCCGTACCCGATTCAGCAACTCGTCCCGGCCACCGATCGAGCCACCCAGGACGACGCGTTCCGGATTCGTGAGTGCCGAAATTGAGGCCACCGCCCGCGCAACGAGTTGTGCCGTTTCGTCAAGGACAGCACGGGCCGCGCGGTCGCCCTTCCCCGAAAGATCGAAGATCGTCGGGACATCGACATCCTTACCCGTGTGTTCCCGGTATCGCGCGCGTATGCCGACGGTCGCGGTGACCCTCTCAAGAGCGCCGACCCTCAGGGATTCCGGCTCGAACGGATCGGCCCCGAATGGCAGGAACCCGAGTTCGCCGGCCGCGCCCAGATGTCCGCGCACAAGTTCTCCCCCGACCATGATGCCGGCACCGATTCCGGTCCCGAGCGCCACGTAGGCAAGATCGTCGAATCCGGCACCGGCACCAATCCAGCTCTCGCCAATGACGGCCAGGTTGACGTCGTTTTCAATGACAACGTCGAAGCCAAGTTCCGCTTCCAGGCTGGCCGCAATGTCAAGGGCGTCGAGGCCACGGATGTTCGGCGCCATCAGGACATGGCCGGTCGTTCTTTCGGGCACGCCGGGCACGCCGACAACGGCAAGGCATACGCGCCCGAAAGGAATGGCATTTCGCTTGGCTGCATCGCGGCACATTCGGGCAATCTGCCTGACGACGGCCATTCCCCCTCGCCTGTCGGTCGGCTCGGTCAGAGCGGCCGGCACGCGGCAGGACAAGTCGGCGATTGCCGCGCGAACCTTGGTACCCCCAAGATCAACGGTCGCGATGCAGGCGGCGTCCGGAACGATTTCGTAGGTAATGGCGCTGCGGCCCACATGGCCACTGGTCCGGCCGGTCCGGTGGATCCAGCCGTCCCGTTCGAGCAAGAGAACGATTTCGGAAATGGTCTGCTTGGACAAGCCGGTCTGCCTGGAGATACTCGCCCGCGAAATCGGTCCGCAATGCGTGATGTGCTCCATCACCGTACAAAGGGAAAACTGCCTGGAATGGCGGCTTGCGTCGCTCAAGGTGCCATCCAATTGATTCGTTCGGTTACCGAACTAATTAACATGATCGTTGAATCGGGTCAAATTTCCTGTTCGTTTCGGATTTCCGTGCGAACGCTGCTGATGGCGAGGCGTTCCCGCCCGCCGCAGATGTGCGCGAGGAACTCAAGGCCTTGAATTCAGCTCTTCTCTGCTCGGCCGTGCAGACTTGGTTCTCAAGAACGCGGCCTCACCATTGATGAACCTTTCATGTGATTTCGCGTGACATGACAGTTCTCGATCAGGAAAATTTTGGGGGATTATATTCGAAAATCCCAATTTGGGGTTGAGCTACCGGAAAAATGTCTTCCAGCAGAATCCCAATCGAGGAAGATTCAACATGCCGCAATCAGCACCAGGGAAGAGCCACCGCGCGGGGACCAACATTGAGAAACTGATGCGGATGTTTCAGGACGAAGATACGGCGCGGGCCTGGTTGGAAAAGCAGATTTGGCCGGAAAGCCCTTACCGTACGCATTGCGGATCCCACAATGTTCAGCGTGGCATCAAGCACGCGACGAAGACGCACCGTTGCCGTGATTGCCCAAATCGTCCGCAATTAAGCTTCAAGACCGGAACCGTCATGAGGGGTACGAAACTGGCGTACACGGATCGGGCGATTGCCATCCACCTGCTGGCTATGCACCTGAAAGGCGTGTCCTTGATGAGGTTGCATCGGGACCTGGAGATCACGCAGAAGTCGGCCTGGCACCTGATGCACCGGCTTCGCGCTGCATTCATTGCAGGTGAAATGGCGGTGTTCAGCGGACCGGTTGAAGCCGACGAAACGTACATTGGCGGCCTGGAAAGGAACAAGCATGCTGACCAAAAGCCGAACGCCGGACGCGGCGGTGTCGTGAAGGCCATCGTCGAAGGTCTGTCGTTCGTTGTCTATCGAAAGGGCATGGCAGGCCCTGCGAACCTTGTCGCTCAGCTTCCTGTCATTGAACCGCAACGGGAAGATGTACCTGTCCCAGAGGTCCCTGAGCTTGAATCCGTTCGGAATGCCATAAGCGTTGACCGTATCCCAAACCCCGATGAATTCGATCTTGATATCGGTATCGACCCCGGACGCGTAATCCTTGCCCCGCGTGCAGTTCAGGCAATCCCATATCCAGGCAAGCAGCGTCGAGAGCCGCCATTGCTCGTGTTTCTCCTTCCGGTAGATCGCATAGCTTCGGCGTGCAAATTCATTCAGGTCGTGTTCCGATTCGAATTCGGTAAATAACCCGCACGTATCGATCAGCCCGGCAAGTACGCGAACCGTGAAAGCGCCGCGGCTGAAGCCGAAGAGGAAGATCTTGTCATTCCTGACGTAGTTGCGGCACAGGAATTTGTAGAGTTCGATGACGTTGCGCTTGAGACCCCAGCCGAACAAACCTCCCAGCAACTTGAACAGGAGAAATTCCTGCGAGCCCACGCCATCGTCGTACATGGCGACCTGGTCCCGGGAATGCAGGTCCAGGGCCTTGTACAGCCGCCAGACATTGGTCTTGTGCTGCTTCGCCGCGCTGTTGCCTGTTCCGTCGGACAGCAGGATGATTTTCTTCATGTCGTTTCGCTCTCTCTTCCGCGACCCGGCCGGCGATCATGCGTGACGTCGATCCAAAGCGGGTCGATTCCGGCAGGGCGCCGGATCGCATGTCAAGCGGTTTTCCGTCCGGTGTCGCGACGGGTGCACGACAATTTTGTGATTTTGGATTGGAATCAGCCGGTCCGCCGCTCCCGGTCGTCATCGAAGCGGTTGCTGTGAACCGCGCACCGGAGCGCGATGATGGAATTGGCGCCACTGACGCTCCAGTGCATCCCGCCCCGTTTCAACCGTCCGCCGATCAGTGATTTGCAACCGCCCTCGACAACACCGGTCGACACGCACAGCCCCAGTTCCCGGAACCGGGGATAGTCCATGCGCGCGCGATCGCGCGTCCTGCCCATGGGACACATTTTGCGCTCGACTCGCTAATGCCGTTGTGCTAACGGGAGGGTATGGATGGTCATGTTTCGATACCCGGTGCCCTGTCTTCGCCGGAAGGCCTGAAACGGCTGTCGGCGATCCTGACCGACTCCGGCGGTGCCTCACGGGCCGAGATCGGTCGCCGGGTTTGCGGCGCGTTCGATTTTGTCGACCCCTCCGGCAAGCCGCAGGTCACCGGTTGTCTCGCCACCCTTCGCCGTCTTGAGCGGGACGGGAAGATTGAACTTCCTGCCCCGCGGCGCGGCGGCGGTCGCGGCAGGGTTGCCCGTCTGGAGGGCGGGGTTCCGGAACCCATGGGTCTTCCGGGCTTTGCCGGGGAGATCGCGGGTCTTGAGCTTGTCCGTGTCGGCAGTGCGGATCTTCGGCTGGTTTTCAACGAGCTGATGGCACGCGAGCATCCCCGCAGCGCCCGGCTTCACGTGGGGCGCCAGCTTCGCTACCTGGTGGGCTCGTCCCATGGCTGGCTCGGTGGCCTGCTGTTTGCCCCGGCAACGCGGGTTCTTGCGGCGCGGGATGACTGGCTCGGCTGGGATGACGCCACCCGGGAGCGTCATCTTGAGCGGGTGATCGGCCTGGTCCGGTTCCTGATCCGGCCCTCGGCTCCGGTCCGGTACCTGGCATCGAAGGTTCTGGCCATGGCGGCGCGGCGGGTTATCGCGGACTTCGCGGCGGTCTATGGCGTCCGTCCGGTCCTGGCCGAGACCTTTGTCGCGCCGGAATACAGGGGGAGCTGTTTCCTGGCGGCCGGCTGGCGCCGTGTTGGCCACACCTCCGGCCGCCGGCTTCGTGACGGGGTTGCGGAACCGGCGAAACGCGTCCTGGTCCTGCCGCTGGCGGCGGACTGGCACGACCGCCTAGGGGCGCGGCGCATGCTGGCGCCCGGCGACGGTCTTGACGGCGCGCATTGGGCGCAGAACGAATTCGGTTCGGCGGCGCTGGGCGACGCCCGTCTGACGCAGCGCCTTGTGCGGAGCGCGGAGATCCAGGCCCGGGCGCCGACGAAGACGTTCTTCGCGGCGGCGGCCGGCTGCGAGGCGACGGTGAAGGGGTACTACAGGATGATCGATCACCTGGACTACGACGCGGTCTCTGCGGCCACCATCGTGGCGGGGCATCGCGAGCGCACGCTGCGGCGGATGGAGGGCCAGGCGCTGTCGCTCCTGGTCCAGGACGGGACGGACCTGAACTTCGCGACCCACCACGGCTGCGACGGCCTCGGGACGATCAGCCGCAACAAGGGGTCTTCGGGGACGGCGGGCCTGCACCTGCACACGACCTACGCGGTGAGCGGTGACGGGGTCCCCCTGGGGGTGGTCAATCTCGAATTCGACGCGCCGGACGGCGCCCCTGAACAGAGGCGTCCGGTGGAGGAGCGCAAGGCCGGCCGGTGGCTGCGCGGGCTGCGTCACAGTGTCGGTGCGGTGCAGGAACTCGACCGGGTGAAGGCGGTCGCGGTGATGGACCGCGAAGGGGACATGTTCGACGTCTTCTCCGAGCACCGTGGGGCGGGCTGTCGGCGCCTGTCGCTTCTGGTGCGGGCGAAACACGACCGCAGCCTCGGGCGCGGCAAGGCGAAGCTTTTCGAACGGATGCGCGCGGCCCCGGAGGGCGGACGGTTCACCCTGACGGTGGAGCGGCTGTCGGCGCGCAATTCGGCGCGCGGCCAGAAGCCCTTCACCGGGCGGGCCCGACGCACGGCCCGGGTGAGCCTGCGCTGGCTGGAGGTGATGGTGCCGCCGCCGGCGAAGGAGAAGGCGCGTTTCGGCCCGGAACCGCTGCCGCTGAACGTGGTCCACGTCGGGGAAGTGGATCCCCCCGGGGACGGCTCCGACCCGGTCGACTGGACGCTGCTGACGACGCTGCCGGTCACCGGGCTGCACCAGGCCCGCGAGGTTGTCCGGTTCTACGGCCTGAGGTGGCAGATCGAGGATTGGCACCGGATCCTGAAATCGGGGTGCAAGGTGGAGACGATCGCCCACCGCACCGGCGCGCGCATCGAACGGGCGGTGGCGATCAACGCGGTGATCGCCTGGCGCATCGCGGCGCTGACGCAGCTGGCGCGGACGGAACCGGAACTGCCGGCGACAACCGCATTCACCGACATCGAACTGGCGCTGCTCACGGACTTCTCCACAGCCCGGAAGCTGCCACCGCCCGGGAACCTCGGACAGGCGTTCCGCCTGGTGGCGGCGATGGGTGGCTACCTGAACCGCAAGAACGACGGACCGCCCGGGGCGGAGGTCACCTGGAACGGCCAGGCCGCACTGTCGTTCTCGGCGTGGATGATCGGGCACAGCATCGACGCCGGTGCAACGAGCGAGTTGAGGCAGTTCATTAGCTAGTCAGATGCTGTTTGTGGGCAATGGGTAGAGTGCGTCCCAGCGCCTCGGCATGGCGTTCCACCTGCCTGGGAATGACCTCGAGGCCGGCCAGTTCCCGCAAGATCGTGCTGCTCTTCTCGAAACTGAGCTCGGCAGCGGTGACCCCGACCATGCGCGTGACCGCGGGAGACAACGACGTGCCATCCAGGGCGAGGGCGCGGTCACGCGGGCTGAAGCCGTGCGCGCAGGAAGAGCAATGATACCACGCCCGCTCCAGGGTCAGGGGGCCAAGTGCCGTGGTGAAGGTCCGGGGCCGCCGCCCGACATTGCGGGCGTCGGCGCCACAGGCGCACGGCAACTCCGTAGGAGAAGCAAGATGGGACAATTCGTGGATTTGTCGGCGCCACAGGCGCACGGCAACTCCGCGGCCTCCCCGTCCGACAGGTCGGCGTTCAGCCTCGCGGCAACCACCGCGGCCGCGGCCGAGATCGCGGTCTTGCGCACCTCATGCTCCAGCACCTCGAAATCCAGCCCGTCGACCGGGCCGCCGGTCAGGCGCTCGATGTCCTTCGAGACTTCCGCCGCGACCGCCTGTGCGCAGAGCCCCCTTTTTCGGGGCTGTCGTCCCCGTCCGTCTCCCGCCCTTCGGCACGC
Organism: Paracoccaceae bacterium; assembly: GCA_965242975.1. Lineage (GTDB taxonomy): Bacteria > Pseudomonadota > Alphaproteobacteria > Rhodobacterales > Rhodobacteraceae > JAPPHA01. The sequence goes on from CBDETS010000007.1 coordinate 1,427,900, forward strand.
ACCGCATCGCCAAGCGCCTCGCTGGCCTCCAGATAGTGCGCCGAGATGTCGAGAAAGCGCTCGTGCTCGTCGACAAGGCGCCGGGTCTGCTCATACTCCTCGGGCGGAATGCGGATCGAGCGGGTGTCCCCGCGGATCGAGCGGCTGAGCACATAGCTCGGACCGTGCCCCGGGCTGTCGTCGCCGGCGCAGTGGCAGTTGGGCTTGCCGCACTTGCGGTAGTTTTCGTGCAGCGTGCCGGGACGCAGGTCGCCGAGGGTGGCGAAGCGGGCCTGTGCCTCGTCCCTGGAACGTTTCAATTCATCGATGTCCGCCATGATCGCCTCCGTGGGTCTGGAGTGTGGCCCGGAAGCCGGGGCGCGGCAACTGGTGGAGCAAAAACCAGACACGGAGACAAAAATCAACTCATCGCAAGACGCTCGGACAAATCGTCACAATTTTGTCGTGCACCCTGTCGCGACGCAACTGTTGCGCAAGGGCGACGCCCGAACTATAGCGTCCGTAATCTCGTCGTTTAGCATTTATTCGAATTTTCGATCAGGAATTGAAAATGCCCAAGCGTCAAGGAAACAATCCGAAGCGCAGAATTGTTCCGAAAGATGAAGTCGACGGGAGCGTTCTGGAGCGCCTCTTGGACAAAGCTCGGTATACTGGTAGTGCCCATCACAAGCGATCGGGCGCAGACTACGGGTTTCATCCTCCGACTAATCCACGTCCGAACAAGTCACTGTGCGACGGCAGTGGTCGGATCGTGCTGCTGGCTGAGGCGGAGGCTCTATTCCGCGAATGTATCGAACGAGGAATGATCAGCAGCACCGACGGTAACGGGTTTCCGAAATATGTTTGGGCGATGGATTCCGAAGGCCGCGTCTATGAATCCAAGCTTGAGAAGGGTAGTCGAAACTACCACGGCTACGAGTTGGGTGAGGACGATGACGGCATGCGGCAGCTGGTCGCGGAAGAGTGGCATTCGAGATGCCAAGTGAGTTAACAGTTTCACTTTCTGTCGAAAAACTCGCTTCCGGTTCCCCGGAAGAAAGGGCAACGTTCGGCCTTTTTTCAGTGACGGCGAACGACCGGCTTCTGACCGCCGGCCAAGACGCCGACAGCGGCGAACTGCGTCACGGCCCATTCGTTGCGGGTTACCCGCTTGCTGAATGGTTGGTGTGGAACTGGTGGCGGATTCGATGGGAAATGGGACGTCCTTCCAACCTGATTTCCAGACGCCGATGGGACTTCGCCCATCGGATATCAACTGTCGGTGAAGGTTTCGTTTGGCCCAACATCACGCTCTTCACGGATGGGCCGCAGTGCTTCCTCGAATCAGGGCCTTCCTGTGAGTCTGGCGCCCCGCTTTTTCGTTACATTGGCGCGTCACGTCGTGAGACGATACCGGCGCAAGAGCTGGAAACAGCGATCGACGGTTTCGTAGCTGATGTTTTTGACAAGCTGGGCGACCACGGCATTCACGACACCAACCTCCACCGCCTCTGGAACGATCTGGAATCCGAACGACGAGACCCCGAGATCATGTCGTTCCGACGCTTGGAAGCGCAGTTGGGTTACGACCCGGACGAGGCCGACGAAACAGAGTTGTGCCGTCACCTTGCCGATGCGGAGAATCTCGGAGAAGAAGCCTTGGGAGAAATCGCCGGCGATTCTGCGCTTCGCGGTCACCGGCGAGGTCGAATGCTGTCAGCCGGAGAGGTATCGGACATCGCGCAACATTATGGGTTTGATGCGGACATGAATGATGCTGTTGCACCGCCAGATGAGGTAGATTTGCCGCGTCCCGGAAATGTTCCAGCTTGGCGTGTCGGAAAGAGCGCAGCCCGTAACTTGCGTTACCAACTGGATTTGGACGGACAACCGATTGGCAATGGCAAGCTCTCCGAATTCGCGGGGACTACGCACGACGCCATTTCAAATACGTGCAGGAAGTCGGATGCCATGGCATTTGTGCTGGGTCGGCAAGGTGACCACGCACGTGTTGTGCTCAGATCGAAATGGGAAGCGGGTCGCCGGTTTGAGTTGGCGCGCCTGCTCGGCGACCGTGTGGTAAGCCGCCGAATGAACTACACCGGTGAACGGCTGTTTCCTGCGACCCGCACCAACAGCTACAGACAAAAAATGCAGCGAGCCTTCGCCGCGGAGTTTCTCAGTCCGTTTGCGGCGGTGGAGGAGATTCTGGACGGAGACTATTCGGAAGAGGCGCAAAACGTCGCCGCAGAGCACTTCAACGTCTCACCTATGACGATTCGGATGCAATTGGTGAATTTCGGTCGTCTCGACCTGGAGGATGCGCCGGACATCTCTGGCCGCGGTGCAGAGTAACTTGTCTTCCCTCTGCGCATCAACGAGGCTTCCGTAGGAGACGCGGCATTGACACCGTCTGTACGTATCCCCGAAGGTCGAAACATACTCCGGCCCTTCAATTCGTCCGCTCGACGTTCGACAGACGGTCGGTCATGATTCGGAGAAAACCTCTGCATGATCGCTGATCGAATATTCCCCGGTATAGTGCATTCACCAGAGCTCTTTGTGTTGCCTTTCCGACAGTCTTGGCCTTTCAACCGTGCAAATTTTTCCTTCGCCTTCGCGACCGTCACACCCTCGCGGGTGCGAAGTCGACCAGATGGACGGGATCGTCGCTGGCATGGCCGTCAAGCAACTCACCCATGAGCAGCTGATTGCCGACAATGGATTACCGGCCGGTGCGCGACAATGACAAATCGTCTGTATTTCGGCGATAGTCTGGAGGTCATGGGAGAAGATTTCGTCGACGAATCCATTGACCTGATCCATCTGGGCCCGCCGTTCAACTCAAAACGCCCTTACCAGGCATTCAATGGCGCTCGCCAGGCAGGCCGGGGCCGACATCGGAATTCTCATCTGCTTCGAAGATCGCGTGACAAGAGGAATGCGTGACGCAGCTGCCGGCACCGGGCGCCTCATGAACGTTCCCACAGTGCGGGTATCCACCAGCGAGAATTTTTTACCGACCGGAAACCCAGGATGCCGATGGTGGCATAAGGACAATTGGATACGACGATGATCGACAAGTCGGAAGTTCGTGTGAAGCCGCACAGCTTTCAGCCATCGAAAGCGGAGCCGGATGAGGCCTTTACGGTTCGAAAACCGGATGGCTCACAGCCGTCTCCAAGGGAGTTGGTGAGGACGGCTTTCCGCCCGATGAAAATCACTGAAGATCCAGAGGCTTAGGCTCCTGATTGGGATTTTTGTATATAATCCCCAAATTTTTTGATTCCTTGACCGACTCGGGTATTATATTCCCGAACGGGAACATTATTCCAGAATTCATGTTGAGGATTGTGTGTTGTTCCCGAACGGGAAATTGGAAAGCATGGGTGATGTCTTCCACGACGGAACAAATCGGCAAGCTGGTTCGGGACACGCGCAAAGCTCTGGGCAAAACCCAGAAAGACCTTGCGCTTACGTCAGGCACTGGCTTGCGCTTCATTGTCGAACTCGAGAAAGGCAAGCCAACCTGTCAGTTCGGCAAGGTGCTGACAGTCATAAAGACACTCGGAATCTCGATCAGTCTGATACCACCGACAATAGACAAGTCCGAACGATGACCAAAACGCTTGATGTCTACCTGCACAGGGAGGCTGTAGGCCGTCTCATTCAGAACGACCATGGGCTGTTGCTGTTCGAATATGATGAAAGCTGGTTGAACAACCCGGATGCGATCGCCTTGTCATGTTCGCAACCGCTGCAGAAGCAGCAGTTCAGGGGAAAGGATTGCACAGGTTTTTTGGCGGCATTCTGCCTGAAGAATCCAAACGCGACCAGATCGCCCGAAACCTCGGGATCAGTTCCCGCAACGACTATGCCATGTTGGAGCGGATCGGTGGCGAGTGTGCAGGCGCTGTCACCTTCATTCCAGGAGGTCAACCGTTACCGGGTACGAATTATCAGCATCGAGAACTGAGTGAAGCGGACCTGGCAGGAATCTTTCGAAAACTGCCCCACCGTCCTTTGATGGCCGGTGAAGCAGACGTCCGGCTCGCGCTCGCTGGCGCACAGGACAAGATCGCCGTTTACGTCAAGGAAACCGGAGTCTCTCTGCCCCTCGGAGGCACGCCCACCACGCAATTCTTGAAACCGGCAGTAGAGCGATTTGAAGGCGTCGTGTTCAATGAAGCTATCTGCATGAAACTCGCTTGCGCCGCCGGTATTCCCACGGCTGAAGTCGAGTTTCGGCAGGTCGAAAACATCGACTACCTCAAGATCAAACGCTACGACCGTCGTACCCACTCGACGTCCGGGGAGACCCGGTTTGAACACCTGCATCAGGAGGATTTCTGTCAGGCGCTCGGGATTCCGTCAGAAACAAAATATCAGGGCGAAGGCGGCCCCGGTCTCAAGCAGTGTTTTGCGTTGCTGCGCGACGTATCAAGAATTCCAATCGTCGAACTGCAGCACCTACTGGACGCGGTGATCTTCAATGTCCTCGTCGGCAATCATGATGCGCACGCGAAGAACTTCTCTCTCCTCTACGAAGAAGGAAGGAAGGGAACGGAGCCGAATGTCCGCCTTGCACCACTCTACGACCTTGTCAGCACGGTCTGCTATCCCGAGTTGACCCCCAGGATGGCGATGAAGCTTGGCGGCGAGTATCGATCCGACAGACTGACCAGAAGACATTTCGAGAAATTGGCCGATGATGCCGGATTGGCAAAACCAATGGTCGTTCGGCGGGTACCGGAACTCGTAGAAACCTGCCGCAGCGAGCTCAACGAGCTCAACTTGCCTCACGAGGTCGCCTACGAAGTGAAGGAAACGATCGACCGGAGGTGTGCGAAGTTCGCGGAAACATTCTCTTCTTCGCCGTGAAAGGGCGGCAATCGGGCGGCACCTACCGATAACACCGATTCCAGCTTGCTCTTTTCATGACGAAACGCCCGCCATTGCAGCCAGTTCGACGCGCCGAAATTTCCCGTCCCTCAGTGCCGGGAACGGTCACGGCGAAAAACCTGGCCAAACAAATGCCGGAAACGATCCGAGCGCCAATTCCCTCGGACAAATCACTGATACAGTGGAGCGGGCGATGGGAATCGAACCCACGTCTTCAGCTTGGAAGGCTGTTGCTCTACCCCTGAGCTACGCCCGCATCTTTCGGCCGATTTAGGAAAAGTTCCTGTTACAGGCAAGGCGATTCGTCTTGACCCTCGAAGCAACCGATTTCAGATAAGCGTATTGTGCCGTGCGTCGCGCGGAAACCTGCCGTCCTTTCCGTAACCTGATTGTTGGCACCACGCTCAGTCGGACTCCACGCGTTTACCGGGCTCACAGTCGATAATGTTGATCGGAAAGCGGCGATAAACCGAATTTTGAGTTGACGCGGCACCTCAATGTGGAAAGAGATTGCGCCGGATGCATTGATCCGGCGAGTATTGACGCTTATTGTTGAACATGCATCAGCAACAGAGGACACGAAACCAATAGCCCGACGCCCCCACCACGCGCCGCCGCAGCGCGACACCGGTCCCCGCGTAAACGAACGCATAACTGCCCCCGAAATTCGACTCATTGGTCCCGACGGACAAAATGTCGGAATCGTTCATCCCGAGCGAGGAATTGAACTCGCGCACGAGTCAGGGTTGGACCTCGTCGAAATCTCGCCGACGGCCACCCCCCCCGTGTGCAAGGTCATGGACTATGGCAAGTTCAAGTACGAACGGCAAAAACGGGAATCGGAAGCCCGGAAAAAACAGAAAATCATCGAGGTCAAAGAGGTCAAGTTCCGTCCGAACACCGACAGCCATGATTTCGATGTCAAGATGCGCAACGTCATGCGATTTCTCTCAAATGGCGACAAGGTCAAGGTCACCATGCGATTCCGGGGACGTGAAATGGCTCACCAAAACCTTGGCCTTGCCGTCCTCGACCGGGTAGCCGAGACCGTCGGACTGGCGGGAAAGGTCGAGATCATGCCGAAACTGGAGGGACGGCAAATGGTCATGGTGATCGGACCGAGCAAGTAGGTGCTCAAGCGGGCGCGCACTGGCTCGGGCAACCGCCCTGAACACGGCGCCTTGAGCGACTTTCCGGGGCGACGGTCGTGGCGGGAGCACCCGGCAATTCTGCCCGGAACTCTTCCGAAAACGAGACAGCCTTCGGATTGCGGCCATTCAGACAACCCGGTTCGAGAGCCGTCGTCCTGAACCTCTGCCAGACCGCCTGTGTGCCGGCGCCACGCCTGCGTACGGCATCCGCCCCTGCCCCGATCTTTCGACGTGACCGGAACAATGCCGGAGTCGTCACCGGCGATCGATGGCAATGCAACCCGGGCCCGGCGTCTGGCGCCCCTGTTCGTTTCTGGATGCTTCCAGGTTCGGGCCCGGAACGGGCCTGCCTGGCGCACGTGACCGGTTGGTCCTGGCCAGATACGGCGCCTGACACCACTGTTCACGGGTTCGATCCATTGACCCGGACGGCCGCAGGTCGCTTTCCCGCGTCCGCCGAAGTTTGTTTCTTCAGTCACTTCCGACTGTTTTCCCTTCCGCTCGATGGTGCAGGCTGTGTCCGATCCGAAACGGCAAAAAGGCACTCGAGAGAATTCGCTCGAATTGCCGATTGATAGCCATTTCCATGCAGAATAAACCTGCAGGCATGCGCGAAGATCCTGCACGGCAGTGGCATGACATGGGTGGAAAGGAATCCGGGCCGGTCTCCCGTGGTGAGCACGAATACGCGTTCTGGGAAAAACGCGTCGACGCGCTCATGGTGATCGCGAGCGGGAAAGGCATTTTCAATGTGGACCAGCTTCGCCGCGTGCTTGAGGACATGGGTGAAAATGCTTTCGAGACCATGAGCTACTACGAACGCTGGATTTTCGCGGTCAACCGGATACTGATCGAAGCTGGCGTCTACACGACCGAAGAACTGGCCAGGAAACTGTCGCGCGTCCGGGAACGGGGATCGACGTATGGCGAATGCTGTCAAACTGAACCGCGGTGACAAAGTGAGGGTCAGGGCATTTGAACCGCCCGGACATGTCCGTACCCCATGGTATCTCAGGGGGAAAAGCGGAGTCATCGAACGCCGGCTCGGAACGACACTGAACCCGGAACAACTCGCCTATGGATTGACATCGTGCAAGGTTGAGCTCGTGCGCGTGCGGTTCACGATGCGCGAAATCTGGGGGGAGAATTGCGAATGCCCCGACGACACGCTCGATGCGGAAGTTCTTTCGCATTGGCTTGAACAGGTTGAATGTTCCGGTGTCACCTGACCCGGTGCAGCCAACGGATCCGATCGATGAGGACGGGCACCTTCATCCCGCGGCTGATCATGACGACTCTCCGCTAACCTACTGGCAAGCCATGGAAATCGCGGTACGGGAGTTGCTCGTCGAAAAGGGCGTAACCAGCCCGAGCGAGATTAACGTGGCAATCGAAGCCATGGATCGGAGAACACCGGCCAATGGCGCCCGGCTGGTTGCACGCGCCTGGATTGATGACGAGTTCCGGAGGAGATTGCTCGCGGACGCAAGCGCCGCCATGAAGGAAATGGGATTCGATCCCGCCGGACTCCGCCTGATCGCGGTCGAAAACACCCGGGATGTCCACAATGTCATCGTTTGCACGCTGTGTTCCTGCTACCCTCGAAACCTGCTCGGCCTGCCTCCCGACTGGTACAAGCAGCGGGCGTACCGGTCCCGTCTTGTCAAGTCGCCACGTGCGACGCTCAGGGAGTTCGGCCTCGTAATTCCCGACGACGTCTCGGTGCGCGTCCACGACAGCACCGCCGACATGCGCTACATCGTGATTCCGGCGCGTCCTGACGGAACCGGCGATTTCTCTGAAAAGGAGTTGGCCGAGCTGATCACCCGCGACTCCATGATCGGTGTTGCGCTTGCGACCGTGCCGTCGGATGACCATGAATGACGAGATGGAGCGATCTGACACCGTTTGCCCGCGGTGCAACCCTCATGCTTGGCGCGATCATCACCTTTTCGATCATGGACGCGGTCGCAAAGTTCCTGACGAGCAGCTACCACCCCATACAGGTCGTCTGGGCCCGGTACACCTTTCAGCTTCTGTTCGTGTTCGTGATCGCTGCTCCGAGACTCAGAATTCTGCTCAAGACAAAGTACCCTCTGCTGCAACTGGTGCGGTCTGCTTTCCTTTTTGGGGCGACCGTTTGCTTTTTCCTCTCCCTGCCACACCTCAAGCTTGTTACGGTCATCGCGATCTTTGAAGTTGCGCCTCTCGTAATTTGCTTTTTGGCATTCGTTTTTCTCGGCGAACGAGTCGGTTGGCGCCGCTGGGCGGGCGTTGCGTGCGGTCTGGTCGGGGCCATGATCATCATCAGGCCCGCCAGCGACTTCTTTGCACCGGCAGCCTTGTTGCCGCTCATGGCCGCAACTCTTTTTTCGGCGTACGCGGTCTCGACGCGATTTCTTGGTCAGGCCGAAAACCCCTGGACGAGTTTCCTGTACACGGCATTGATCGGAACAATAGGTGCCAATCTCTGCCTTCCCGTTTTCTGGACGACACCCACACCGGTCGATGTCATATTCATGGCAATTCTTGGCGCAGGAGGCGGAATCGGTCACCTGATGCTGATCCGCGCACTCGTCCAGGCCGACGCCTCCGCCCTCTCGCTCTTCACCTATAGCGGGCTCGTGTTCAGCGCAATTCTCGGGTACGTCATTTTCTCGGAAGTCCCCGACGTGTTCACGATCGTCGGATCGGCATTCATTGTCGCGGCGGGAACATTCGTCTGGTATCGGGAAAACCAGGTGGCCGCGCAAGCCAGGCGAAGCGAGGAACTGGCGAAACGCTGATCCACTTGTGCTTCGTGCACGGTCACGTCATCGAGAGTCGGGAAGGTAAGTCCGACAGGTGGCCGCGGCAAGAACTGCGGCGTCGGATTGTCCGCCGCGGTCTCAATGACGACCCTTGCCTTTGCACCACCGGAGGGACCGGCTTTCTCAACCGGTAATCGGCACTCGATAGGGCGTCCTCATCCATAAAGGCAAGCGGAGCCTGGCGCAGGTTACCAAGAGGACCAATGCTCTCGGGAAACCGGGTGCGGCGATTCCAATTGTTCGGCGAGACGCATCCGGCAGGGGACCGTACCGGCAGGCGCCGCAACGCCTGCCGGTATTGCCGGACGTGTCACAGACACTCTGCGAGCGTCGTGGCAAGATTGCGGACCACTTGAGGGTAAAGGGCCGGGCCGGGTTCGAGGTCGGAGCCAAGCGGGTCGAGCACGCCGGTATTGGCGTCGGTCCCGTCCATTACCGTGGCCACCATGCCTTCATTGAACTGGGGCTCGGCCAGAACGCAATTGATTCCCTCCTCGCGGATACGGTCCTGAATCTCGGAAATCCTTGCAGGGCTCGGCTTTGAAGCGTCGCCAAGCGCGATGGCGCCTGAAGCCGGAAAGTCGAAGGCCACCTCGAAATACTGATAAGCATCGTGGAAGACGATGAAGCGCCTGTTCCGCACCGGATCAAGAATACCATCGACCTCAGCCGACAGCTCAACGAGTTCAGCGCGCGCGGCGGCGGCGTTGGCGAAGTAAGTGCCGGCATTGTCGGGGTCAGCAGCAGAGAGCTGCGCCGCGATCACGTTCAACCAAACGCGGGCGTTCTCGGGCGAGAGCCAGGCATGCGCGTCATGTTCGCCACCGGAATGGCCATGGTCGTCATGGGCGTGTTCTTCGTGTTCGTCGTGCTCGTCCTCATGGGCATGCTCTTCATGTTCGTCGTGCTCGTCCTCATGGGCATGCTCTTCATGTTCATCATGCTCGTCCTCATGGGCATGCTCTTCATGTTCGTCGTGCTCATCGCCATGCACATGCGCTTCGAACAACGCGCTTTCGCGAAATTCGAGCAGAAGCGTGCCATCTGCCTCCAGAAGTGTCGTCACGATGGCATCGCGGGCGAGCGTCTCGATCGCGCTCTCCAGCCAGGGCGTCAGGTCCTCACCTATCCAGAACACCAGGTCTGCGTCCTGAAGCGAAGCGGCTTCAGAAGGACGCAAGCTGTATCCATGGGGCGACGCACCGGGCTGGACGATCAGGTTCGGTGTGCCGAGCCCTTCCATCACACGTGCAACCAAGGAATGCACGGGCGCAATATCCACGGCCACACTCGGTACATCCGCCATTGCCGTACTGCCCATCAAAGCCGCGGTAGCTGAGAGGGGAAGAAGCATTCTGGACATCGAGACCTCCATGTGATTTTATAACAATTCAAGCGGAATAGCCGAAATGAAATGACATAACAAGTGGGATCCGAAGCATGCCTGCCGAAAATATGACCCCGGTCGGTTTCGCACGACACGATCATTCGGCGTGCGTCGAGGACGCGCTCGCAGTAGCCGAGGCGCGCTGCACGGCGGAGGGTCTGCGCCTGACCCCCGTGCGCCGCAAGGTCCTGGAGTTCCTGCTGCGGGAACATCGCGCGCTTGGCGCCTACGCGATCCTCGATCTGCTGCGCGAGGCAGGATTCGGCTCGCAACCGCCCGTGGCCTACCGCGCACTCGACTTTCTTTCCGCCAACGGATTCGTGCACAAGATCGAGCATCTGAACGCCTTTGTCGCGTGCGCCCATCCTGGTGAGACCCACTCACCGGCCTTCATGATCTGCCGCATGTGCGACGCCGTGGCCGAGACGCGATCGGCGCCAGCCACGGAAGCCTTTGGTGCAGCCGCCCGCGCAGCCGGATTCCAGATCGAACGCACGGTATTGGAAGCGGAAGGCATTTGCCCCTCCTGCGCCGAGATGGCCGACGCATGAGCCTCGTTTCCGTTGACGACCTCAGCGTCCGATACGGCGCCCATACGGTGCTGCGCGATGTCAACCTTTCGGTTGAGCCGGGGGAAATCGTCACCATTGTCGGCCCCAATGGCTCAGGCAAGACGAGCCTCCTGCGCACCATCGTAGGCGCGACCCAGCCCGACAGAGGGCGGGTAAACTGCCGGCCCGGTCTGCGGATCGGTTATGTGCCTCAGCGGCTGCATATTGATCCGACCCTGCCGATCACGGTGGAGCGTTTCATGCGGCTGACCGATCGCGTCTCCCGGAGTGCGTGCAGGGCCGCGCTGGATGCGGCGGACGTGCCCAACCTTATGGAACACCAGATGGCCCAGCTCTCGGGCGGACAGTTTCAGCGCGTGATGTTGGCACGCGCCATGATCAACCGACCTGAGATCCTTTTGCTCGACGAGGCAACGCAGGGCCTTGACCAACCGGGCTCGGCAGCCTTCTATCGCCGGATCGAGGCAGTGCGGCGGGAGTCCGGCTGCGCGGTCTTGATGGTCAGCCATGAATTGCATGTCGTCATGAGCACGTCGGACCGGGTGGTCTGCCTGAACGGCCATGTCTGCTGCGAAGGGGAGCCCGCGGCCGTGGCTTCGGCCCCGGAATACCGCGAGCTCTTCGGCACAGGAACCGGCGGGGCACTGGCGCTCTATCGTCACGATCATGACCACGATCACGATCACCAGGCTGCGTCGACCGACACGGTAGAATAGTGCTCGACGACTTCATGACGCGTGCGACACTCGCGGGGGTCGGCGTTGCCTTCGCCGCAGCCCCTCTCGGCTGTTTCGTGGTCTGGCGTCGCATGGCCTACTTTGGCGAGGCAACGGCCCATGCGGCGATACTGGGCGTGGCCTTGTCCCTGGCACTGCAGGTGTCAATCACGGCGGGTACCGTGGCCGTTGCGCTGGTAATGGCCTTGACGGTGACGCTGCTGGCAGGGCGCAGCTACGCGACGGATACGATCTTGGGTGTTCTGGCCCACTCCGCGCTCGCGTTCGGGCTTGTCGCGGTGTCCTTCCTGTCCGGCATCCGCATCGATCTCATGGCCTACCTTTTCGGTGACATTCTGGCGGTGTCGCGCATGGACCTGGTCGTGATCTGGTGCGGCGGTGCACTGGTCGTCTCGTTGATCGCCTGGCGCTGGTCGGCACTCTTGGCTGCCACACTGAACGACGAGCTGGCCTGTGCCAGCGGCTTCGACCCGCAGCGCGAACAGTTGATCCTGACGTTGGCCCTTGCGATCACGGTCGCCGTGGCCATCAAGGTGGTCGGCGTTCTGCTGATCGCCGCCATGTTGATCATCCCCGCTGCGGCTGCCCGCAGCCTCGCCCGAACACCAGAAGCCATGGCCGTGATTGCCGCGGCAATAGGCGCACTTTCGGCCGCAGCAGGGTTACACGCGGCGTACGTGTTTGATACACCGGCCGGTCCTTCGATCGTTTGCGTCGCCACGGCTTTGTTTGCCGTCTTTCGCCTGGTCGGACCGCGTACACGCCTGGGCCCGTAGGCACACTGTTCCAACACCGTCGGAGAGCTTTCACGCCTCTGGCGGACCATTCGCGGGTGTGAATTCGCAAGACCGTCCCGTGTCGTCAACGGATTGTCGGATTCAATCGGAGTCGTGCCGAAAAAGGTCGGGTCCGGCTTGATCTCCTGCAGGTCACGCGCCCCTTCAACTAACGGCGTGTGGCCCTTGGACGGCATGACGTATGGATCGATTCCGGGTATGCGAAGAGCGCGGGATCCAGAGGCACGACCACGGAGTGCCCGGCAGTCGGCGCCTTGCTCCCTTCGGTCTTCGACAGCCAGTCACCGCGGAAAGTCCCAAGACACAGGTTGCCCCAGGAATCGACGGCAGTTTACAGTTGTATTGCCTACCGGAACCTATTCCACCTGGCGAACGGCAAGAATAGGACCAGTCCTGCCTTCCTGAAGCACGGCAACCAGACCAGTGGATGGATCAACTTGTCCTGAAAGCTGCTTGCTGTCCTGTCCGTTCCACGTCGCTGCCCGTTTCCATGAATTCACGACATTGGTGTACAAGATTGTTCGCCCCCTGTTTTCTCCGCGTTCGATCTTGACCGTTGCTTCGGGCGTAACTTCGGCCAGGTAAACGGTGCAACTGGCCATGCAGACCCTGCGGCCATGCTCCTTCGGCTCAAGACGAATAGTCAAAAGGTCGCCGGTCCGCTTCACGACAAACTCGACCGGCTCCGGCTGGCTCCGGAGGGACTTGATCTTTTCCGGAACTCCACGAATTCGCCCTCCCGCGTATTGAGCGACACCGTGCAGGATGATCTGGGGTGTAACCAGCCTGTACGGACTCATCAGCCGCATGTTGTAGGCAGCCTGTCTCGGAGTGAAATCGGCTATCGCGAACTCGTCCTTCCACCCGATGTAGTCCCAATAATCCACGTGCATTCCGAGAGCGATGACGTCGTCCCGTTTCGCCAATTCGGTCAGGAACCGATCGGCGGGCGGACAGGACGAGCATCCCTGGCTGGTGTACAGTTCAACCAGCACTGGTCCGGCCAAGACGGGGACCGAAGACAACGCCCAGATGCAGGACGTGCAGACAATTCCAATCAAGTGTCTCATGGCGAACCGACCTATCAACATTCCCGATCGTGATGCAATTCACGATCAGGCGATCTTCTCACATGTGCCAGAACAGGTCCAATAAACACCTTGCGAGTGAACTTGATCGCCCGGATCTCGGGTTGCCGGCCCCGGATCGAATGTCAGCCGGAATCGGGTTGCGGCACGACCGATTCCGGGCCACGGGAGTGACCGACACCTGCAAGGTTGCGAAGGACGAACGGCAGAACACCGCCGTTCCTGACGTAGGATATCTCGACTTCCGTATCGATGCGGCACGTGAGGACAATATCCCTCGTTTCACCACTGGCGTAGGTGATCGACGCCGCACAGTCCGAACCCGGAGTGAGCTGACCTTCAAGGCCGGTGATCGAGATCGTTTCGTCCCCCGTCAAGGACAACGAGTGTCTCGTATCTCCATCGGCAAACTCGAACGGAACGATCCCCATGCCAACCAGGTTGGACCGGTGAATCCGCTCGAAGTTCTCCGCGATGACCGCCTTGATTCCCAGAAGCGCGACGCCCTTTGCCGCCCAGTCGCGTGACGACCCGGCACCGTATTGGCTCCCCGCGACGACCACCAACGGCGTGCCCTCCGCGGCGTACTCCATGGCAGCATCATACACGGGCTTTTGAATTCCATCGGGCCCTTTCGTAAATCCCCCCTCCACACCGGACAGCATCTCGTTCCTGATGCGGATGTTCCCAAATGTTCCGCGAACCATGATTTCGTGGTTTCCCCGCCTTGAACCGTAGGAATTGAATTCCTTCGGCGGTACCTGCCGGTCCGTCAGGTACCGACCCGCAGGCGTCGTATCCCTGAACGATCCGGCCGGCGAAATGTGATCGGTTGTCACCATGTCGCCCAGCATCATGAGAATTCTCGCGTCGCTGACGTTCGAAATCTCGCCGGGCTCGGGAGTCATTCCTTCGAAGTACGGTGGCTTTCGCACGTAGGTCGAGACGGCCGGCCAGTCATATGTCAGGCTGTCGGTCGTGATGACCTGGCGCCATCTTTCGTCTCCGGTGAACACCTCGGCGTACTTTCTTTCGAACGCCTCGCGTGTCACCGTCCGGTCGACAATTTCGGCGATCTCCGATGTTGACGGCCAGATATCATTGAGGAACACGTCCCTGCCGTCCCGGTCCTGCCCGACCGGTTCGCTCGTGAGATCGACCCCGATGTCGCCGACGAGCGCATAGACAACAACCAATGGCGGGGATGCCAGGTAGTTGGCCCGGACATCGGGAGAAATGCGCCCCTCGAAGTTGCGGTTGCCCGACAGGACTGAGACGGCAACGAGATCATTGTCATGGATCGCTGCACTGATCTCCTCCTGTATGGGTCCCGAATTGCCGATACAGGTCGTACAACCATAGCCCACAAGGTTGAACCCGAGCGCGTTGAGGTCCTCCTGCAGCCCGGAGGCCTCGAGATAATCCGAAACGACCTGGGATCCCGGTGCAAGGGATGTCTTGACCCAGGGCTTGGATTTCAATCCAAGCGCCCTCGCCTTCCTCGCCACCAACCCCGCCCCGATCATGACATAGGGGTTCGACGTGTTGGTGCATGATGTGATCGACGCGATGACCACTTTCCCGGATGACATGTCATAGTCTGCGCCGTCGACCGGGGCAGTCTTGTCGAGGGGTCGTTTGAAATGACGTGTCATCTCGTTGGCAAAGGCCGGCTTCGCCTCTGACAACGGGACAAAATCCTGCGGGCGCCTCGGGCCGGAAATCGCGGGAACGATCGTGCTCATATCGAGTTCCAGCGTGTCCGTATAGACCGGGGAGTAATCCGTTCCCCGCCAAATTCCGTTTTTCCTGGCGTAGGCCTCGACCAGGGCAATCCGATCGTGTTCACGTCCTGACACCTCGAGGTATCTCAATGTTTCCGCGTCGACAGGGAAGAATCCGCACGTGGCGCCGTATTCGGGCGCCATGTTCGCGATCGTGGCACGGTCTGCCAGCGGCAACGTGTCCAGTCCGTCGCCGTAGAACTCGACGAACTTGCCCACGACCCCCTTCTCGCGGAGCATCGCGACGACCTTGAGAACCAGGTCCGTGGCCGTCGTTCCCTCGACCATGGATCCGGTCAGTCGAAACCCGACAACTTCCGGAATCAGCATCGACACCGGCTGGCCGAGCATCGCGGCCTCCGCCTCGATCCCGCCGACACCCCAACCCAGTACCGCCAGTCCATTGACCATGGTCGTGTGGGAATCCGTGCCAACGAGGGTGTCTGGAAAGGCGATCATGCCCCCGTCCTGATCCTTGTCGGTCCAGACCGTCTTGGACAGGTATTCCAGATTAACCTGGTGACAGATTCCGGTTCCGGGCGGCACCACCCGAAAATTCTCGAACGCCGCCTGCCCCCATTTCAGGAACGTGTACCGCTCCAGGTTTCGCTCGTATTCGCGTTCCACGTTGACCCTGAAAGCGCGCGGATTTCCGAACTCGTCGATCATGACCGAATGATCGATGACAAGATCCACCGGAGCCTGCGGATTGATCCGTTCAGGATCCCCACCGAGCTCAATAATTCCGTCGCGCATCGCCGCGAGGTCGACCACCGCCGGAACGCCGGTAAAGTCCTGCATGAGCACGCGTGCCGGTCGGTATGAAATTTCCTTGGGATTTCTGCCGTCGTTTCGAGCCCAATCGGAAAATGCCCGGATATCGTCGCCATCGACGCTTGTCCCGTCCTCGAAACGGAGCATGTTCTCGAGCACAACGTTTAGGACAGCCGGAAGCCCCGAAAAGTCTCCCAGACCGGCCTTTTCGGCCTCCCGTATCGAATAGTAGTCTACCCGACCGTGCCCGGTATCCAGTGATGACCGGGTTCCGAAACTGTTTCGACCAACTGCGACAACCATCTTCGACTCCGCCTTGTCCTTGAATGTGTCGCATATGCACCAGTGACAGTGGCGACACAAGATTGACCGGATCGTTCCCCGACAGATTTGACCGAACCGAACATCCAGATCGTTCCTGCACTCAGACCCGTCCGCCATCGGCACGTCACTTCAGAGGCAGTTCCGGGACGACCTCGTCCGGTCTGGACCTCTCCCTTGCACCGGAGCATTCGCAACCGTGCCATGGAGCCCGGACGCCCAACAAATCCTTGCCTCCGAATCCAAAACCCTGCATTGCGTACATCTCCAATCCGGGACGACCGGTTCGCCATGGCGGGGCTGCCGGTCGGCCGCCGGATCGTCGCAATCATCAGATGCGGCACAGGGAACGGCCCATGGACCTTGAAGTCACCGACCTTGAATGTCGACATGGCTCACGGGTGCTGTTCTCGGACGTCGGATTTCGCGTGGCAACGGGCGGTCTGCTTGTTGTGCACGGACCTAACGGTTGTGGGAAGTCGACGTTGCTGCGCTGCCTTGCGGGACTCACCCGCCCCGCCTCGGGAACGATCCGGATCGACTCCGATCAAACCGCGTTCCTCGGCCACCGGAGCGCAGTTGCGGCGATGGCGAGCGTCGGCGATAACCTCCGGTTCTGGGCCAATGTTCACGGGTACTTTGGCAGGGATGCCAGTTCCCGGACACAGGCGGCAGCAGAAATGCTCAACATCGCGTCGCACATCGACCAGCCCGCCGGATCGCTGTCCGCGGGTCAGCACCGCCGCCTTGGAATCGCCAGAATCTGCGTCGCCGGTCGAGCCATCTGGTTGTTGGACGAACCGACAACTGCGCTCGACGCCGATTCCGTCGCCGGATTCAAAAAACTCCTTCAGGATCATCTCGATGACGGTGGCAAGGCAGTCCTGACCAACCAGGACCCGGAATCTCTCGGGAGAGCGGTGTCCCTGGACCTGGCCGTGCACTCAGGCGTGGCAAAGGGCGCACCTGCCGGCAAACACAAACGATCCGGCGCTTCCGCCCGTTCGGGCAGGGATTCCAACTCTCGACCGGAAGCCGCCTGATGCTGGCACTGTTCCGACGGGACTGCGTGATCGCTCTTCGGTCGGGAAGCAGCTCAAGCCTTGCGCTGGCATTTTTTTTGCTCCTCGTGGTCATGACGGCCATCGCTATTGGCCCGAACCCCGAGCAACTTCGTGTGCTGGCACCCGCCGTCATTTGGGTCGGCGTCCTGCTTTCGTCGCTGTTGTCCCTGGAAAAGATATTCCGGCAAGATCAGGAGGAGGGAGTCCTCGAGGCGCTGATGACTAGCCCGCTGCCACCGGAAGGAATTGCCGTGGCCAAGGCATGCGCCCATTGGGTGACCACCGGATTGCCTCTTGCCGTAGTCGCGCCCGGAGCAGCATACCTGTTGAATTTTCCTGCCGGATCCAGCCCGTGGCTGGTTCTGAGCCTCGTTGTGGCGACACCGGCCCTGAGTTTCATCGGCACCTTCAACGCGGCTTTGACTCTCAAGATCAGACGTGGAGGACTGTTGCTGTCAATTCTTGTCCTTCCAATGTGCATTCCGACACTGATTTTCGGGGTTCATGCGGTGCGGGTTTCCGCCACCACCCAGTCCTTCGATGTCGCGATCGTGTACCTGGCAGGGTTGACGCTGGCAGCGGTGGCAGTCATGCCTTTCGCGACGGCGGTCGCCTTGCGCGCAAGCGTCGAGTGAATTCAGGTCTGCCATGCGGAAAAGCACGGATTCCCGTCAGCGAAAACACAACCCGGTCTGGCAATACGCGAATCCGTCGCGGTTCATGAGCTTGTCGGACCGGGTCCTTCCCTATCTGGTCGTCCTGACGTGCAGTTCCCTGATCGTCGGCATATCGTGGAGCCTGTTTTTCACGCCAGACGACTATCAACACGGAGCGAACGTCAAGATCATGTTCCTGCACGTCCCCGCCGCGCTGATGGCAATCAACGGTTGGCTGATGATGCTCCTCGCTTCGCTGTTCTGGCTCGTCCGCCGGCACCACGTTTCCGCCCTGGCTGCCAAGGCGGCTGCGCCCGTCGGGTTCACACTGACCCTGGTTGCACTGGCAACGGGAGCCATCTGGGGCAAACCGGCCTGGGGAACCTACTGGGTTTGGGACCCGCGTCTCACATCCTTCCTGATTCTGGCACTCTTTTACATGGGGTACATCGGTCTGTGGAAAGCTCTGGACGAGTCAGACCAGGCCGCCGACCTCACATCGATACTGTGTGTTGTCGGATCCGTCTTCGCGTTGTTGTCGCGCTACGCCGTCGTGTTCTGGTCGCAGGGTCTGCACCAGGGGGCGACACTCTCGCTTGACCGGGAAACGCATATCGACAATGCGTTCTACTTTCCCCTGGTCGTCTGCATCACCGGGTTCGTCCTTCTCTTCGTCACGTTGGTCACGCTCGGCACACGGCACGAAATCAGGCTTCGTCGGCTTGAAGCTCTTCGCGCGCGGAGACGTTGACGTTGATCCCCGATCTCGACAGCAGCATGGTACACGTCCTTGCGGCCTACGGCGTCGCATCAGTTCTCGTCGCGGCGCTTGTCATCCATACGCTGGTCAAGGCCAGGAAGAGCACGCGGATGTTGCGTGAGGCAGAGAAACGGGAAAATGGGTAGACTGTCGGCACGGTTCCTGATTGCACTTGTCGCCACGGGGTTTACGGCGCTCGCCGTTCTTTTCGCGATCGCCCTGGAGCGCACGGACCCTGACCAGCTTCCGAGCGCGTTCATCGGGCGCAAGGCGCCGTCACTGACGATTGAGCGTCTCCTCGCGGTCGATTCTCCGACGACCCAAAGGGCCGACCTTGAGGCCGGCAGGATCAAGCTGGTCAATTTCTGGGCGAGTTGGTGTGCGCCGTGCCGGGTCGAGCATCCGAATCTCGAAAGGCTTGCACAAGCCGGAGTCCCGGTTCACGGAATCAATTACAAGGACAAACCGCACCACGCGGCGCAATTCCTCGACGAACTGGGCAACCCGTTCGCGACTCTCGCCGCCGATCCTCGCGGGCGTACCGGACTCGATTGGGGAATTTACGGCGTTCCCGAGACGTTCGTGATCGACGCAAGCGGCGAGATCATTCTCCGGCACGCAGGCCCGATCACCACCCGCATCCTTGAGAGTCGAATAATGCCGTCACTCGGAGATGATGCGAAGGCCCGGATTCCAGGTCAATGATCGGGTTTCGACGATACCTCCCGTGACCCGGAAACTGAAAATCCGCCGACCTGACGACTGGCACCTGCACCTCAGGGACGGGGACCTCATGCGCGGCGTCTTGCCGGAGACGCTCAGACATTTTTCCCGCGCGCTTGTCATGCCCAACCTCGTTCCCCCCGTTGTCACGGCGGACGACGCCATGAGGTATCGGCGGCGGCTTGAAAACGCGCTGCCCGACGGAAGTGATTTCCGTTTCCTGATGACGCTCTATCTGACCGAAACAACCGATCCCCGGGATGTCGTCGCGGCCCATTCGGACGGGATCATTTCCGCGGTCAAGCTCTATCCGGCCGGTGCGACGACCAATTCGGACTCCGGCGTTCGCGACATTGCCCGCGTGATGCCCGTTCTCGAGGCCATGGCCGGCGTGGGCTGTCCTCTCTGCGTGCACGGGGAAGTCGTGGACCAGGACGTCGACATCTTCGACCGGGAAGCCGTGTTCATCGAGTCGGTTCTCGATCCCTTGCGGTGCGCTCTTCCTGAACTGAAAGTCATCCTCGAGCATGTCACGACCAGGGACGGAATCGACTACGTGATGTCCGGCGGCAACCGGGTCGCTGCGTCCATCACCGCCCACCACCTGCTGATCAACCGAAACCACATCCTGTCCGGGGGAATCCGGCCCCATTACTATTGCCTCCCGGTAGCCAAACGGGAGACACACAGAATTGCGCTGGTTGAGGCGGCGACAACGGGGAATCCACGGTTTTTTCTCGGGACCGACAGTGCTCCGCACAGAACCTTCGACAAGGAGTCGCATTGCGGCTGCGCCGGAATTTTCTCGGCCCCTAACGCACTTCCCTGCGTCGCCCAGGTTTTCGACAACCACGACGCGCTCGATCAGCTTGAGGCATTCGTGTCGCTGAACGGGGCCGGATTTTACGGTGTACCCGAAAATCACCGAACGATCACCCTGGCCAAGCGGCAGACTGCGGCGGTATTTCCGTCAGTGATCGAGACACAAGCGGGACCGGTAACCGTATTTGATCCCGGGATACCTGTCTTCTGGGAGCATGAGCAAACCGGTGAGGCCGGGCCCCCTTCGCCAAACCCGACATGAAACAGGACAAGGTTTCCGAGTTCGAGACGACCACGAGCCTTGAGCAGGTCGTCGCGGTCCGCCCTGTCCGCCACCTTGATCACGCCGACGGGCGCCCGGATATGGAGACCCCGAACTCCGGGCACTTCGCGCCGATCGTGCGGCAGATGGTCGATCGACACTGTGGACGCAAATCATGAGCGCACCCGAATACATCTTCGAAACATCGACGAAGCCGTCGCTTCCCTGGCACGAGGTGCCGCTGGTCCGTGCGGTCGAGAAGAGTTTGAAAGGCTATGGCTGTCTTGTCGACAATCCTGAATCCTTCGAGATCGAGATCACCCGCTGGCCGCAGCAGGGCTGGCGTCCGGTCGACGAGGGCACCGGCGACGAGGGCGGATGGGTCGAGGGCGTCTTTTCCGCCGAGTGGCACGGCGATGTGCTTTACGGCGCGAACGAGGCCGTGAACGGCCATTATGTTCTCGGATGGTCGGCCGACCCGCAGTCGGCGAAGTCCTCGAGCGCGACCGTACCGCGCGACCAGGTGTTGTTGTGGCACATGAACTACCACCCCGATGGCGGGCAGATGTTCTGGCCACTCGAACGCAAGCCGTTCATTGTTCCCGCCGCGTTACCGGGCGACGACCTGACACCGGAAAAGGTCGTCGCATTCTGATGTGATGGCTCAAGGGGCCTCTACATCCATCCAGGCATCTGGCACGAAGGTGTCTTCCCGGTTGAGGACCGACAGCGATTCCTCGACAGGCAGGGTCGTGTGCATGCCCGCGTAAGCGCTGATGTCGGCCGCGAGTTCGGCGTCTACCTTTCGTGCCCGCTGTGTGCCGACAAGGTCAGGGAACCTTAGTGTCTCGCGGTTTTCCTTGTCGTCATCGACGGATTGTTTGAGGACGTGGCATGGACCCGCCTGAACTTGTCTCCCTACCGTTTGGTGGTGCTCCGCAGGAAAATCTCGGGGTTGTCTCGAAGCCGTCGGATGAGTTCCCGAACAACATCGAAATGACAACGATTTTCCGGGACCGGCAGTTCGGTCACGGGGCGACGATCCGACATCCGGGCGGCAGGACAGAGATCCCGCGGCGGGAGATGAATTCGATGAAATCCGGAACCTCGCCGGAGCACCCGGAGACCCGACCTTCGTTCGCCACGAAAACACTCGCAGGGAGATCCCGCACAGGGATTGAGGCCAGATGACGCTCCCGAATTGCCGTCCGGTTCAGTGCGGCGGTTTACGGGGTCGAAGTTGATCTGCCGGAATCCGGCACGGAGAACGGGCCGTCTGGACTGGCGTCATCCGGTTCAAACGCCTCGTCGCCAGAAATTTCGCTCTTCGTGCTTCCGAGCCGAGACGACGGTTGAAACGTCAGTGCGCCGGCCGTCTCGATTATCCCTTTGACATGGGCAAGATTAACACGAACGAAGCTCAGATCCCCAACACGGTTGGACAGGGCCTCTTCATCGGGACTCGCGAAAACCTCAGAATCCACAAGGCCAGGTTGTGCCAGTGTCTGGATATCTTCTCTGTCTCGATTGCTGAAACGCAAAACCATCGAAACCGCCGGGTCCACAGAATCGATTTCGCACAGCACAACATTGTCAAACCTGTGCAACTCCCGCATCCGCTTCTCCCAATCCGGAGGAAAGGATCCAAGCGCTTCGGTGAAGTTGCCGTCCACGACAACAGCATGTGTCGCGATTTCGCTGCCGTGTCTCCGTATGGTAAAGCGGGTCCTTGAGCCGCAGCCCAACTGCACGAAGATGCCAGCGACGAGCCCGGTCACTGCCCTTGGAAACATCGCCGTGCATTCGGGGGGGCGAATGACCGTCAGGCAAAGCACACGGCCTATTTGTCGTTTGTATTCAGCGTTCATACCATATATTGTCGAAATCGGGCTTTGATCGACCGTCTTCGAGGCAAGACTGACGGGATTTCACGGGTATCCCGATTCGCGCACAGGGTTTCCACAGGAAATCCAGATTGAACCGACTTGCAGGGTGATTAAAGTCCTTCTGATCGGATTCGAATCCAGTTGAAAGGGACGCAGATGGTGGAAGTCAGAGCGTTCCAGAGATCATCCGATCAAGACTCATCCCCGACCGAACTTCCGTACAACATTGAACTGGAGCAGAACCTCCTCGGAGCGTTGCTCATCAACAATGAAGTCTTCTCGAGGATCGAGGGAGTCGTTGCTGAGGAGCACTTTTTCGATCCGGTTCATGCGAAGATTTTCGGGCTGATTTCCGACCGGATCCGCGCAAACGCAATCGCGTCACCGATCACGCTCAAGGTTTTTCTGGAAAACGACCAGGGATTGGCTGGAATCGGTGGCCCGGCTTACCTGGGGAGACTCGCCGGATCGGCGACATCGATCTTTGCGTCCCGTGACTACGCCAAGATCATTCACGACCTGGCGATTCGCCGAAGCCTGATTTCTCTTGGCGAAGATATTTCCATGAAGGCCGCCCGGGTCGATCCGGACTCGGAGCCGGACGAGCAAATCGTCGAAGCCGAGCAGCAGCTCTACCAACTCGGGGAACACGGCCGGATCGATCGGGGTTTTCGCAGCCTGAGAAAGGCACTTGTCGAGTCCGTTGATGTCGCCACGGCCGCGTATCAACGCGGCAGCGGGCTGGCCGGACTGCCAACCGGCCTTCAGGACCTGGACAAAAAGCTCGGGGGGCTTCACAAGTCCGATCTCGTCATCCTCGCGGGTCGCCCGTCGATGGGCAAGACCGCGCTCGCCACAAACATCGCTTTCCACATCGCAACTCATGCCGAACGCCGAAAGGCGAACGGTACGGAGAGTGACGCAGTCGACGGGGGCGTCGTCGGATTTTTTTCCCTCGAGATGTCGCGTGAGCAACTTGCCACGAGGATACTTGCCGACCTGGCCCGAACACCTTCCCACCTGATCCGGCAAGGCAAATTCGAAAGGACCGTCTTTAGGCGACTGGTTGAGGCGGCAAACAAGTTCGAGGCGTCTCCACTTTTCATCGACGACACACCGGCTTTGCCGATCAACCAGATCGCCAGCCGGTCGAGACGGCTCAAGCGCACCCACGGGCTTGATCTGATCGTGGTCGACTATCTTCAACTCGTTCGTCCTACCAATCTCCGGGACAGCCGCGTCAACGAAATCACCGAAGTTACCCAGGGGCTGAAGGCACTGGCAAAGGAACTCGACATCCCCGTCCTCGCCTTGTCCCAATTGTCCAGGCAGGTCGAAAACCGTGACGACAAACGACCGATGCTGTCGGACCTTCGCGAGTCCGGTTCGATCGAACAGGACGCTGACGTCGTGATGTTCGTGTTTCGCGAAGAATATTACGAGGAGCGGAAGAAACCACCCGAAGATTCCGGCGACGACCTGAAGGAATGGCTTGAAAAAATGGAAAAGATCCATGGAATTGCCGAGGTCATCATCGGAAAACAAAGACATGGTCCGATCGGAACCGTCGAACTCAGTTTCGTGGGCGAGTTCACGAGGTTCCGCGATCTCGCAAGGGATCGCGACAAACCGGCGCCCGGCATGCCGGCCGGGACATCGAGTTCAGTTTATCGAACAAGGAGTTCGCCCGACAGAAACCTGCCTTTTCCTGATGACGACGACGAGGTGCCCATCTGAGACACCGACACGGTCCAAGTGAGATCGGTCGACACCTCTCGTACAACGCGTTCGCTGAAGTACCGTGACCGAGAAGCCCACCGATCACGGCGGCGAACGTTTTGTCCCCACCGGGTACATCGAAATCGCTGCAAATGCGAGTGAGGGCACCATCGTCGTGACTGAACTCAATTCCGAATCCGCCCGACGCGAGGTCGCCGGTCGGACCCACTGCTGCATGAGGGTCATTGCCACCAAGGATTCCGGCCTGGTCCTGGACTCTCGCTGCAGGTGATTTCGGTAACACGACACGCACCGTCGCGCGTGTTGTTCACTCTCCATCATGCCGCGGCCATCGGGTTATGTCAGAGTTTCGACCTGCGGATGACACTCCAACCTGACCCTGTCCGTCCGGCGCCATGGAGGCGGGCAGGTTTTTCCAGATCAAACAGGAAGGCTTTCGGATGGAGGCAGGACCGCCGGAGTGTCGGTACGAGCAAGGTCGTCGCCCTTGTACGGAAGCGGCTCGCCGGTCAACCTGGCGAGCGCGTACGCGAAACAGTCACCGAATCTCAGTGCGGCCTGGTGCCTGCCCATGCCGAAACGTCGCCAGGTGGCCCGTACCGCCGCCAGGTGTTCGGCAGTAACCGGCACCAGTTCGATCCCGGAATGCGTGAGGAATGCGTCGAGTTCATGGCCGGCCTCCGCACCGCCGCGACTCTCAATCACGATCGAGGCTTCCAAGACATTCGCGCTCGACATGCGGCATGGGACCGCCGTCAGGAGCACCGTCTCGTATCGTTCCGCGTCAAACTCCCGGCTCAGGATTGCCAACAAGGCCGAAGTATCAACGATCACCCGGGCAGACCCCGTTCATCGTTGAGCATGTCGCCGTGCTCCACGGCAGACGGTCCCGGACCCATGAGTTTCGAACAGCGCTCCGCGATGGCGCGCAGCTCCCGGGCGCGGGTTTCCTTTCTGCGCAAGCGTTTCTCGCGCTCCAGGCGTTCGCGCAGCGCAATCGTAATCGCTCCGGTCGTGGTCTCGCCCATTAGCGCCGCCAGTTCGCCCGCCAGGCGGCAGGTTTCTTCGTTCTTGATGTTTAGGCTCGTCGCGTTCCCAGGTAGGCAATTCAGCAGACTTCTACCCAATGTGCGGTGAAAAAAATCAATATGACTCGAAGCGGAATGTTCATACATGATTACCCACCTTATGGGCAATCGTGGGCGGAATCCCGGATTCGCCGATATTGCCAGGACCGATTGGCGCGACCGCAGACAACCGAAGCAACAAGCGTCGGGGTCTGTAACTGAAAGGAAGACACGCCCAGCCAGGGCACATGCAGAATTCAAGCGGGTTTCCTGGTTCCGCGTTTGACTGGACGAGGCTTCTCCGGCACCGATGGAAGCCGAAACCGGCTTCCACTGTCGGCCGACCCGGCTCTCCTTTTCGAATCCGTGTGTGGTATTCTTCCAGTAATTCTTGAAGTCGTGGACCCAGACAATTCTGAAACGAATTTGAATCGGTTGTGAACACGGGGTATGTGCCTGACGACCATCACCCGAAAAAGGAAATGTCTTGGCTGGGCCCGATCTGACCATCGACCTCGACGCAATCGTTGCCAACTGGAAAGCACTGGACCGGATGTCAGCGGCGTCGGTCGAGACCGCCGCCGTCGTCAAGGCCGATGGATACGGACTCGGTGCCGACCGTGTCGTCAGCAGCCTGCGCCGCGCAGGTGCCCGATCCTTCTTTGTCGCGATCACGGAAGAAGGGCCGGCGATCCGCCGCGCAGCCGGGACGGACGCGGAAATCTACGTCTTTAGCGGTCATATGGACGGGGACGCCCGAGTCCTTGCCGACCACGGACTCACACCGCTCTTGAACTCGCCGCAACAGGTACAGCGTCACCTGACGTCGCTGCCGGATCATCCGTTCGGCCTCCAGATCGACACCGGGATGAGGCGGTTGGGCATGAACAGCGGAGAATTCGCTTCGGTCAGACATGCGATCGATCCGGAAAAGCCGCGGCTGGTCGTCAGTCACCTGGCGTGCTCGGACGACAAGACAGACCCAAGGAATCAGGCGCAGTTGGCAGCCTTTCGCGAAATGACGGCGGCCTTCCCTGCCCCGCGCTCACTGTCCGCAACCGGTGGAATACTGCTTGGCAGGGAGTTTCATTTCGACCTGTGCCGGCCAGGAATCGGGCTTTTCGGAGGTGCACCGTTTCGGGCTGGTATTCCTGCGGTCGTACTGGATGTCCCCGTGATCCAGGCCCGCGACCTGTCGATCGGAGACTACGTCGGTTACGGGGCGGACTGGACTGCGAAACGAACGAGCCGGATCGCAACGATTGCCGTCGGATATGCCGACGGATTGCTTCGGGTCATGGGTAACGATGGCTTGTTGTCCTGTTGGGTCGGCGACACCCGTTGCCCGGTCGTGGGACGGATTTCGATGGATCTGATTACGATCGACATTACGGACATTGAGGGCACACCGGAGCGGGTCCAGGTTCTGAATGAACATCAGGCAATCGATGATTTGGCCGAAATCGCGGGCACGATCGGATATGAAGTCCTGACTACCCTTGGACAACGCATTCGTCGCAGGTACATAGGCGGATGATCGATTTTTTGGTTCCGCCCACGTGTCTGAAATCCAGCGAGCGAATTCCATGACTTGGCGACTTGTCCTGTGGATCGGCATGGTTTGTGCTTCGGTCGGAAGATCGACTCTTGCAATGTGCCGGTCGGTTGGAAGCGTTACCGTATTCTCGGCGCACGCGGTCAGCCACGTCGTGCGTCCGCCCGTCTATGCCCGGGAATTCGGGCAGCAGTTGATTGCGGTGGGCTATTTCAGCCTGCCTGTCGTCGGTCTGACGACCCTGTTCACCGGGGCTGCACTGGCCCTGCAGATCTATTCCGGTGGTTCCCGCTTCAACGCCGAGTCCGTCGTTCCGACAATCGTCGCCATCGGAATTGTCAGGGAACTCGGGCCCGTCATCGGCGGGCTGATGGTCGCGGGCAGGGTCTCGGCGTCGATCGCAGCCGAGATCGGAACCATGCGGGTGACTGAACAGATCGACGCTCTCGAGACGCTGTCGACCAATCCTGTCAAGTACCTTGTCGTCCCACGCGTCCTTGCCGGAGTCGTGACCATGCCGATTCTCGTGTTCATCGGCGATGTCATCGGGATTTTCGGCGGATTCCTGGTTGGGACGCAAAGACTTGGCTTCAACGCGGCCGCCTATATCCAGAACACGTGGAACTTCCTAGAAGCCGGCGACGTGGCGTCGAGCCTGATCAAGGCGGCCGTATTCGGATTCATCATCACGATGATGGGCTGCTACCACGGCTACCGATCAGGCCGTGGCGCCAAAGGTGTCGGCCGCGCCACGACGAACGCGGTGGTCGCGGCGTCCGTGTTGATTTTTGCGGCCAATTATCTCCTGACGGAAATGTTCTTTTCGACATGACAATCATTGCCATCAACGGCGTTCACAAGTCCTTCGGCGACAAGCAGGTGCTCCGCGGGATTGATCTGGACATAAGAGCTGGCGAGAGCCTCATCGTCGCCGGAAGGTCCGGAAGCGGAAAGTCGGTTCTGATCAAGTGTATTCTCGGACTGGTCAGAGTCGAGCGCGGCTCCATCAGGGTTCATGGACAGCCACTCACCGGCCAGAACCGGGCAAAGTTTCTCGAGCAATTCGGGATGCTGTTCCAGGGAAGCGCGCTCTTCGACTCGCTGCCCGTGTGGCAAAATGTTGCGTTCCGCCTGTTGCGCGGCAAGCAGAGACGCCCTCCAGGCGAGGCCCGTGCGATCGCGGTCGACAAACTTGGACGCGTGGGGCTGGATCCTGATATTGCCGACCTCTACCCGGCCGAACTATCAGGCGGCATGCAAAAGCGGGTCGGACTTGCCCGTGCGATCGCGGCAGATCCAAGCGTCATTTTCTTCGATGAACCGACGACCGGACTCGACCCGGTCATGGCGGACGTCATCAACGACCTGATCCGCGGAATCGTCGACGAACTTGGAGCGACGGCGGTCACCATCACGCACGATATCTCGTCGGTTCGGGTCATAGGCGATCAGATCGCGATGATTCACGAGGGAACGATCGGTTGGTACGGCCCGGTCGCCGACATGGATCGTTCCGGCAATTCTCACATGGAGACTTTTCTTGGGCGTCAACGCAATGGCGCACTGGGACACGTTCCGGAAAATGGGAACAATCACTCGAACCCGTTTGATCGAGACACTTGACGTCATGACCATCTTGAACTTGTTGCTCGCGATTCTCCTCGCCGCGCCCATATTCGTCGCCACCCTGTTCTCGGGTGCCCAGGTGTATTTGTACTGGAATCGCAGGTGGCTGAGACTGTCCCACGCATCGTCGGTGCTCGCGACGTTGGTCGGAATGGCGGCGCTTCAGATCGGATCGGCAACTGTTTCGGTCGTGGCGGGATTGCCGCTGCTCGTGTCGTCGAGCACTGCATTCTGCCTTGAGAAGCGCTGGAATCGCCTGCTTCCTCCGTTTCAGTTCGCGTTCGCAGTCGTGCTGACGATGTTTCCCGTTCTGGCCGTCGGGTGAGCACGGGCGATGACGAGACCAGTCACGACGTTCGTGTGCCGTTCCTGCGGAGCGACCCGCAGCAAATGGAGCGGCCAGTGTGACGCCTGCGGCGAATGGAACACAATCGAGAATTCCGTCGCGTTCGAAACGTCTCGCGCGGGCCGGGCGACCGGTTTCCGGGCAGTTGATCTCACGAAACTGTCCGACGACAGCGTCGAGGCTTCGAGAACCCTGACCGGCGTTTCCGAACTCGATCGCGTCTTCGGCGGCGGAATTGTTCGGGCTTCCGCGGTTCTCCTCGGAGGCGATCCCGGAATCGGCAAGTCGACCCTGCTACTCCAGGCGGCCGCCCGGCTTGCCGGAAGCGGCACGAACACTGTCTACGTGTCCGGTGAGGAAGCCGCAGCGCAGATCCGCATGCGCGCGCAACGCCTCGGCCTGGAATCCGCGCCGGTACGGATCGCGGTTGACACGAGCCTGAGAGATGTCCTTTCAACGCTCGGCCAGGAACAACCCGACATCGTGATCATCGATTCCATACAAACGATGTGGCTGGACGGTATCGATGCGTCCCCCGGTTCGATCGGTCAGGTGCGCGCGTCCACGCATGAACTCGTACACTTTGCCAAGAGTACCGGAACAACCGTCATTCTCGTCGGCCATGTGACCAAGGACGGCCAGATCGCGGGGCCACGCGCCATCGAACACATGGTCGACACGGTCCTCTATTTCGAAGGCGACAGGGGGCATCATTTTCGCATCCTGCGCGCAGTCAAGAACCGCTTTGGCCCTGCCGATGAAATCGGCGTGTTCGAAATGACGGGGAAAGGTTTGGAAGAGGTAGCCAATCCTTCCGCCCTGTTCCTGTCCAACCGCGAGACCGTCACCCCCGGATCAGCGGTTTTTGCCGGAATCGAAGGATCGAGGCCCGTGCTTGTCGAGATTCAGGCCCTGGTTGCAAATTCACCGCTCGGCTCTCCACGCCGGACCGTCGTTGGCTGGGACAGCGGTCGACTCGCAATGATCCTGGCCGTGTTGGATGCCCGCGCCGGCATGTCCTTCGCTGGCAGGGACGTTTACCTCAACGTGGCAGGGGGGCTTCGAATCACGGACCCGGCGGCCGACCTTGCGGTTGCCGGTGCGCTCGTATCGGCCAATGAAGGAATAGCGATCCCCGGTTCGACGGCCCTGTTCGGAGAGGTGAGCCTTTCCGGCGCTCTTCGTCCGGTCGCCCAGGTCGACCCGAGGCTGCGCGAGGCCCGGAAACTCGGATTCGACACGATCTACACGCCCGCGCAGAAAAAGATCCGGACGGATTCCGGTATTCTCGTTCGGGAAATGCTTGAACTCGGGGAATTTGTGAACGAAATATTGGCGGCCCGGCCATCGACGAGCCGCCTGCCTGACGCACGATCTGGAGACTGACCGGATGGACGAGATCACGATCTTCGATGGTGTCGTTGCGTTCGTGATGCTGTTTTCGGGGATTCTCGCCTATTCACGAGGCCTGATCCGGGAAACCCTGGCGATTGCGGGCTGGATTGTCGCTGCGATCGGCGCGTTTTTCATCGCGCCCATGGCGACTCCACTCGTCTATGAAATCCCGTTCCTGCGCGACATCATCGGGAGTTCTTGCGAGCTCTCGATTATCTCGGCGTTCATTGCAACGTTCATACTCGTTCTCATCGTGGTCTCTGTTCTTGTTCCGGTTCTTTCGGGATCCATACGCAATTCCGCGCTTGGCGGGATCGACCAGATGTTCGGGCTGATGTTCGGAATTCTGCGCGGACTTTTGCTGGTACTGGTCGTGCTGATCGTCCACGACCGCCTGGTGCCAAAGGGCGACGGTATCGGCATGATCGAAGACAGCCTGACGAAACAACTGCTGTCAACGAGCCAAGCCGGAATCGAAACCCAGATTCCGAGCAACGCACCGAAATGGATCATTGACAGGTTCGACGAACTCATGGTGTCCTGTAGGCCTCCGGGTCAGTCTCCGGCACCGGATTCGGGTGATGTGCCCGAAGCTGGTCAGTCCGCAGACAGCGAAGCCCAAACGACCGAAACCGCGCCCGGAAACGGGGACGACAGTACGGACTCGGAACAAGCAACCGGGGAATGAGCGGCGTTGCCGCTCGACCGGTATTCGGGGAATCGATTTGAACGGGTCGTATGTTGATGCAGTTTGACGACCACGCATTTCTCCCGGACCCGTTCGGGTTCGGAAAACTCCGGGAAGAATGCGGGATTTTCGGCATCACCAACAATCCCGACTCGGCACAGTTCGTCGCGCTTGGTCTGCACGCGCTCCAGCACCGGGGGCAGGAAGCGGCCGGCATCTGCGCCTACGATCGCGGCGAGGGATTCAACACGATTCGGCGATTCGGATATGTTCGCGACAACTTCACGAAATCGTCCGTTTTCGAGTCCCTTCCCGGGAACATATCCATCGGGCACGTCCGATACGCAACAACCGGCACCAAAGGGCACACGGCCATTCGGGACGTGCAGCCGTTTTTCGGGGAACTCAGGCACGGGGGCTGTGCGATCGCACACAACGGTCACCTGACCAACGCGGATTCGCTCCGACGCTCCCTGATCGGTGATGGCTCGATCTTTCAGTCATCTTCGGATTCCGAGTGCATCATTCACCTGATGGCGCGCTCGACCGAACATGGCATTCTTGGCCAATTGAAGGACTCCCTCAGCCGGGTCGAAGGCGCATTTTCGGTCGTTGCGATGTCGCAGGACCACCTGTTCGGGGCACGTGACCGTTTCGGTATCAGGCCCCTGGTGCTCGGGCGCGTGGGCAGCAGCCATGTCCTCGCCTCGGAGACATGCGCCCTGGACATCATCGGCGCCGAATTCCAACGCGAGATCAGGCCCGGAGAACTGGTGGAGATTTCATCGGACGGGATTGAAAGCCATTTTCCGTTCAAACAGGAGAACCCGCGCCCCTGCATTTTCGAGCACGTGTATTTCTCCCGCCCGGACAGCGTGTTCGGAGGCCAGTCGGTCTACGAAACCCGGCGGCGGATCGGCGTCGAACTCGCGCGCGAGGCGCCGGTCGAGGCGGACCTGGTGTGCCCGATTCCCGACAGCGGGACACCGGCGGCGATCGGATATTCGCAGGAAAGCGGAATTCCGTATGCCCTGGGAATCATCCGGAACCAGTACATCGGCCGGACATTCATCGAGCCGAGCGAGAGAATTCGCAACATCGGCGTCCGCCTGAAACTCAACGTCAACCGCGCGCTCATCAGGAACAAGAGGGTCGTCCTGGTCGACGATTCGGTCGTGCGTGGGACGACGTCCCGCAAGATCCGCGAAATGATCATCGACGCCGGGGCGCGCAAGGTTCACTTTCGGATCGCCTCCCCTCCGACGACCTGGCCCTGTTTTTACGGTGTCGACACACCCCAGCGCGAAAAACTGTTGGCGGCGACCATGTCGGAAGAGGAAATCCGCGAGCACCTGCAGGTGGCAAGCCTCAAGTTCATCTCGCTTGACGGTTTGTACCGTGCTTGCGGCCAGGCATCGGGACGTAACCCGTCGTCCCCGGCCTACTGTGATGCCTGTTTTTCCGGGGAATATCCCGTCCGGCCCCCACCGCAGACAACCACCTCCCTGGAAATTGACGCGGCTCAGGTCTGAACATGGACGTGTTCGAGGGACGGGTTGCACTGGTCACCGGTGCATCACGGGGCTTCGGATTCGCGGTTGCGGTGGCCCTCGCAGAGCGCGGCACACACGTTATTGCGGTCGGACGAACTGTTGGCGCGCTGGAATCACTTGACGATCAAATTCGGGATTCCGGCAGTAGTACGACACTCGTTCCGCTCGACATCTGCGATGCAGACGGCGTCACACGCCTCTGCGACGAAATCCGGAGACGATGGCAACGGTTGGACTTTTGGGTTCACACGGCGGTTCACGCACCTCCGCTCTCGCCACTCGCTCATTCGTTTCAACGCGACTTGACCAAATGCCTTGAGGTCAACGTCGTTGCCGTCGCAGGATTGATTGGCGCAATCACGCCCATGCTTACACCAGGGACCGGGATGGTCATACATGTTGACGATCAGGTACACGTTGGGAAGTTCCTAGGTGCGTATTCGGCATCGAAGGCGGCGCAGCGCATTCTTTTCGAAACTTGGCGAGATGAGACAACCCCCAAAAACCGACGTTTGCTGACATACTCACCTCGTCCAATGCCTACCGGTGTCAGGGCGCGATTTTTTCCTGGTGAGGATCGATCTCTGTTGGCCCCACCTGGACAACGGGCCGAGGAATTGTTGGCGCTTATACCGAGTGCGGAATAATGTTCAGAACACTTACGTGCTCCCCCAAGGGCCAACATGGAGCTTCCATCAGCGCTTCAACCATAGAAACTCCCAGATTTTCGGCTGAAAATTGGCCGAAGCTAACCAATCCTTCGCGACCGTAAGTCCTGGCGCAAGGAGTCGACTGCTTTCCAGGTCTTTGGCTCTCCTTCCCAACTCTCCCTGATTGCTCAATTGAAGCAATGTACAGGAAATCTCCAACGACCGCCTTCGAAATCGGTGAGCCAAGGTAGATCGAACTAGTTTCAAAACATTTGGACTAAATTGAAGTCTTCGATTTCGAATAATTGACTTCTTTGGAAGTTCCCGGCGGAGATCAGCTAGAGTTCAAGTAAACGAAATCCGCATAGGGGAGGTCGATCGAATTTGGGTGGGCGGTAAAGACCACATTGGAGAGTAAGTGAAATGCTCAAAGAATGTATCGCCGTTGCCAATGCCCAAGGTAAAACATTTTTGTTGGGATTCAATGAGTCCACTTCGAAACCGCCGGTTGCTTGTTAACCGGAATTCTGCCGTTGCCAAGGCCGTCGGAGTTAGCAGAACGCCTGAAACTTGTTTTCCGTGATCGTCTGGAACCGAAGCTTCCGCAACTCGAGATTTGGCCAATTCTGACGAATGGTGGTTGCGGAGTCGTTATCATCCGTGTCGGCCGCTCGGGGCAAGCGCCCCATCTGGTGACAAAATGCCTTGCTCGTTGCCGAATTGGCGCATGGTTGCAGCAGTAGCCTTGCCTTGCGCACAAAAAGCGCTTTGAAACGCGCACTTCGTGTGATTGTAGTTTTCTGAGTCGTCTTGTTGTTTTCGTAAGGGAGTTTCGCGATGACTGATAACAATTGGCGCACACTGACGCCTCCACAACCCCTTCCCGATCCGGATTCAACCGGCAGGGTGAGCGTGAATGGAGCCACCATTCACTACGCAAGATATGGAACCGACAATTCCGAACCGGTTCTGCTCCTGCACGGTGGCCTTGGAGCAGCCGAAGATTTCGGCGGCCAGATTTCAGCCCTCGCTGAAAACTACCTGGTAACCACGATCGACACCCGAGGTCACGGGCGTTCGACCGACGACGACCAGCCCTATGGCTACGAATTGCTGGCGAACGACGTGACAGGCGTGATGGACGCCCTCGACATGGACAAGGCCGCAATCGTCGGCTGGAGTGACGGTGGGAACATCGGCCTCCACCTGGCAGTCAACGATCCGGGAAGGCTGACCAGGGTGTTCGCGCTCGGAGCAAATTTCCACACGTCCGCCATTCGGCCCTCCGCGTTCTCCGATGCTCTGGTTGGAGCCTATGTCGGCCATGCGGCCGCCCAATACGCACGGATTTCACCCACGCCGGCTGCATGGGAAGGGTTTTCCGGAAAGGTGTTCGCGATGTGGGGCTGCGAGCCGGTGTTTTCCGAAGAACAGTTGGCCGGGATCTCCGTTCCCTTCCTGGTCGCGGCCGGGGTCTATGAAGAGGCGATCGACGAGGCGCACACCAGGAGAATGGCTGAACTCATCCCGGGCGCGAAACTGCTTCTGATCGAAAACGCCAGCCACTTTGCGCACTGGCAGCAGGTGGAGGACGTCAACTCGGCCATTCTGGAATTTCTCGTCGGCGAATGAGCAAGGGCGCCCCTGCCCTCGCCGTAACCTGCATGGCCGAAATTCGGACCTGTTCGAGAAAACGAAGTGCGGTCAGGACGACCTGAACGGGTTCCGTTCCGGCCGGCTCCGCAGGGTCAGGCGAATTGGCGTGCCCGGCAGGTCAAACGCACTGCGAAGTCCGTTGACCAGGTACCGCCGATAATCGTCCCCGACATGATCGGGCCTGGAGCACATGACAACGAACCCGGGAGGCCGGGTCTTGGCCTGCGTGATGTAGCGCATCTTCACCCGCCGTCCTCCGGGTGCCGGTGGAGGATGAGCAGCCACCATCCCGGCAATCCAGCGGTTGAGCTCTCCCGTCGAGACACGGCGATTCCAGACATCATGTGCGGACAAGACCGCCTTGTGGAGTCGCTTGAGGCCCGCCCCGGTGAGCGCCGAAACCGGCACCAGCGGCGCCCCCTTGACCTGTGGCAGCAGTCTTCGGAATTCCTCTTCCAGGATCCTCAGCCGATCCCGCCGGTCGCGGGCAAGGTCCCACTTGTTCACGGCGACTACGATTGCCCGTCCCTCGCGGGCGACAAGGTCGACGATTCGTGTGTCCTGGCTCTCGAACGAGCGGTCCGGTTCGAGAAGCACGACCACGACTTCCGAAAACTGAACCGCCCGTAGCGCATCCGCGACCGACAGTTTCTCGATCTTGCCCACGACCCTGGCCTTCTTGCGCAGCCCGGCCGTGTCCCAGATCTGCACCGGCGTTCCATTCCAGTCGAAACGAACCGAGTTCGCATCACGGGTAATGCCCGCTTCAGGACCGGTCAGAAACCGGTCCTGGCCGAGTATGCGGTTGACGAGGGTCGATTTCCCCGCGTTGGGTCGGCCGATGACGGAAATCCTGAGCGGCCGATCGACTCCGACGGGTTCAACTTCCGCAGCGACCGGCACATCCACGTCGCTTCGGTCATCGATCCGCTTCGTCGATGCGTCCCGGAGTTCGCCCGAGATCTCCTCCAGTCGCGCGAACAGCTCACCGATGCCATCCCCGTGCTCCGCGGAAATCGCCAACGGCTCGCCCAGTCCCAATGCAAAGAACTCGTTGACAGAGGAATGAACAGCACGTCCCTCGGCCTTGTTCGCGAGGAGCAGGAGGCGGTGGGTCGTCCGCCTCAGCGAAACTGCCAGTTCCTGGTCGAGCGCGGTAACCCCTGCACGGGCGTCGACCGTGAAGAGGCAGACATCGGCCGCCTCCGCGGCGCTCCGTGCGAAGCTGATCATCGCCTGGCCAAGATCATCGGCATCCGGGTCGCCGACTCCGGCGGTGTCGAGTACCCTGCACGTGAACTGACCGTGGCTGACCAGGCCTTCGCGGACGTCCCGCGTGACGCCGGGGCTGTCGTCGACGAGCGCAAGGCGTCGCCCGACGAGACGATTGAACAGCGTGGATTTGCCAACATTTGGCCGCCCGATGATCGCTACCGTGAACATGGTTCTCCGGGTGTCTGCCGCTGACCGGATTCACCCAAATGCGTCAATTGAACGCGTGGAGTTCTCCGTCTGCTGTCAACAGGTACAAAACGCCATTTGCGATCGCCGGGCGCGAGGCGGCCTGGCCGGGAAGATCCATTGAATCCAGCAACTCGCCCGTGTCGGGATCGAAACTCCGGAGAAAGCCGTCGCTTCCTGCGACCATGAGTCGACCACTGGCAAGAACGGGGCCGAAGTGGACAAATACGCCCTCGCGGTCTTCCGGATCGTCAAATTCAGGCAGCTGAACCGACCATCGCTCAGACCCGTCGGCATCCGACAGGCTTTTCAGGATGGAGCGGTCGGTCACGACGAACACCGAATTTCCGGCCGGCCAGACAGGCCCAAATGTACCATCATCGACCGACCACTTGATCAGCCCGGTCCGGCTGTCCAGCGCGACCAGCTTTCCTGCCTGGTTTCCGACGTAGATGGATTCCGGGCCCACGACGGGATCACCCGAAATCGCATCGATCCGGGAACGGCTCAATCCACGACGACCTCCGCTGACCGTACTGCTCCAGACGCTGACGCCCGTCTCCGCGAGGACGGCGATCACCTCGCCCGACGCGAACGGCAGGACGACAAGTTGATCGGAAACGGCAGGCGATCCGCCTCCAAGAATACCTGAACTGTCGCCGGCACCAAACTGACGCCACCGAATCCGTCCGTCACTGACCGAAAGTCCGACAGCCTCGTCATCGCGCCCGACAACCACGACAAGGCCATTGCTTATGGTCGGCGCCGACGACACCGCCGCGTCCAACCGGTGCCGCCACCGGATGTCACCGGACTCGGGATCGAGAGCGATCACCTCTCCGAAACCGGTCGTGGCCACCAACGTGCCGTCACCGAATGCCAAACCGCCGCCAGTAACTTCAGTTGCCGCCTCCTGACTGGGAGACAGGTCAACCTGCCACAGGCGTTTTCCGTCGAGATCGAACGCGCGGGCGCCGGCGCTGGAATCGAGCGTGAATATCCGGCCATTCGCGACGACCGGTTCAGACGACAGGCGCAACCGCGTTTCATTCCCGGATCCAATGCCGACGGACCAGCGGTGGGA
This sequence comes from Paracoccaceae bacterium, assembly GCA_965242975.1. Taxonomy (GTDB): domain Bacteria; phylum Pseudomonadota; class Alphaproteobacteria; order Rhodobacterales; family Rhodobacteraceae; genus JAPPHA01. Next base: position 1,465,196 of record CBDETS010000007.1, read on the forward strand.
AATCGGGGAGGGCAACCTCACGTGGGATCCGAAATGGGTTGGCAAGCTGTTGATGTGGGTCCACGCGAAATTGAATCGAACGGGTGGAATCTGGAACTCGTGCACTCCGTTCGGGAGTTCCCCGTCGTTTTCGACCCCTTGCCGTGAATCCGGGCGGATGCTGATCCGCTCGCCGGGAAGGATGTCTTCGTCGCTCGAACAGGCCGTCAGGATCGTCACCACCGCGATGCCGAAGACGACACCTTTCACGCCAATCCACGTCTGTTTTCCGGTTCTAGCGAAATCTGTCACACCGATATCCAACGTCCTGAAACGGGAACTCCTCGCGGTGGCAACGTGTCGAACGGCCTGGATCAGACTCACGTCCCCGAGTCAGCCTCGTCTCCACCAAGCGCGGTAATGCCACGCGCCGCGCGCAACCGCAGCCCGAAACTCACGCCGGGTTCGTCGAGCAATCCGGACAACTCGTCAAGAGCCATTTTGAGCTCTCCCCGCTCGATGAAGTACACGGCGCGTTGCTCCATTGCCAACGGCCGAAATGGCGCACCCGGCTGGGCCAGCCTGTCAAGTTCCGCAAGTCGGGCAGCCGAGTCCAGTGAGTCCGACTTGAGGATGACCGACTTGAGCGCAGCAAGATCGCGGTAAACCGGATTGAGCTCGGCGTCTCCCGCAAGCCCGTCGAGAATCTCGATCGCCCGGTCGATTTCGTCCGCCTCGACAAGCTCGGCGGCTGTCCTCAGTGACACGATCGCCGTGGCGGGACCGCCTTCCTCCACGATCCGGAAGAGCGCATCCGCACGCCCCGATCCCTCCTCGATCTCGAGTGCGGCGTAAATCCGGTTCCCTCGCTCTTCCGCGTCTCGCCGCTGCGTAACGTCCTGGTATTCGATATACGCGGTCGCGCCGACGGCAATGATAACCACGGCTACGGCGATCCATCCGTACTTGCGAAGGTATCCATACAGCCTGTCGCGCCGGATCTCCTCCTGGACTTCTTCAAAGAACGTATCGGGAGGGCCGCCGGTCGGTTTCTTCGGTCTGGGTCGTTTCATTGCTGATTCCGTAACCTGCTCGGCCGCCTGTATACAAATCTGATCCTCGTTGACCAGTCATTCAGCCCGGTCGAGCGGACCCTGCCGTGTTCCAAATTCCGAATGGGTTCATCGCGCCGAACGCCGCGGCGGGATCGGAACATCAAGTCAGCGTAGCGGCACGCATTACACAGATTCGGACTTCATTCCAACGGCCAACATTGCGCTACGCGCACTGCCGAGTTCGCGGTATTTTTGATTTCCTTGCGAACGAAGTGTATGATTACTACATGATGAGTTGAGTGTCTGGATGTCCGGTATCGGCTGTCGGAGCCGATTCACGTGACACGGGAGTCGAAATGCGCCCCATCCAGTTGATTTTGGCGCTTGTCGTTTGCGCCGCCACGTACATGCTCATCATCGAGCGTGACCGTGTCTTGCTGTTCGCCAAGAACCTCCCGTTGCCAGGGCCCGAGGGGGAAGTCGCTGAACCGGCGGTCATGAAAGTCGCCGAAAGCGACGACGCGGCAGCGATCGCCGATTCCGGTGACGGAGGTGTCGATCCGGTTTCGGTCGTCGTCAAGAGGTCGGTTGCGGTCGACGTCGAAAAGACACTCATCCTGCGCGGTCGAACCGAGGCGTTTCGGCATGTCAACGTCAAGGCCGAAACATCCGGACGGGTCATATCCGAACCGTTGCGCAGGGGGGCCATGGTCGAAGAAGGCCAGCTCCTCTGCGAATTGGACGTCGGCAGCCGGGACGCGACTCTCCTCGAAGCGCGGGCCCGGTTGATCGACGCAGAGAACAGGACCAACGTTTCCGCCCAACTTGCACAGAAAGGATACGGGTCGGAGACGGCCGCCATCGCCGATTCCGCTGCCCTGGAGGCCGCACGCTCGGCGGTTATCCGGGCCGAAAAGGAAATCGAACGCCTCAGGATTTTTGCCCCGTTTCCCGGCCTCCTCGAAACGGACACGGCCGAACTCGGAACGCTCCTGCAACCCGGGTCATCCTGTGCGACGGTCGTTACGCTCGACCCGATCAATCTTGTGGGGTTCGCCGACGAGATTCAGGTCGAGCAACTCGAAGTCGGGAGCACGGCCCATGCCCGGCTGGCGTCCGGTCGGAGGGTATCAGGAACGTTGTCGTTCGTGTCCCGCCGCGCCGACCCGGGAGCACGTACGTTTCGGGTCGAGGTTACGGCTCCGAACCCGGATCTCGCGATACGCGACGGCGCAACCGCGGAAATCGTCATCTCCCTCTTGAACGACCGAGGACATCTCTTGCCGCAGTCGGCTCTGACGTTGGACGACAGGGGAAGGCTGGGCGTCAGGACCGTGGACGAGAACGGCCTGGCCCGATTCATGCCGGTCAGCATCATCAGGGACACGCTCGACGGTGTCTGGCTGGATGGTCTGCCCGATAACGCCGACGTCATCATCATCGGCCAGGAGTTCGTTTCTGACGGCCGGCCCGTGGCGATTTCGTACCAGGCAGCGGAGTCATGAACGCGATCATCAACTGGGCCGTCGACCGGGCCAGAATGATCATGTTCCTGGTCGTCCTGTCGGTGGCGGCAGGCGGCATTGCTTACTTCAGCCTGCCTAAGGAAGGATCTCCGGATATCGACATTCCGGTGCTCTTCGTTTCGGTTCCGTTCCCCGGAATCTCCACGGCCGACTCGGAGACCCTTCTGGTCAAACCTCTTGAATCGGAACTCGAAGACATCGAAGGCCTGAAGTCGATGTCGGCAACTGCCGCCGAGGGCTACGCCGGTATCCTGCTTGAGTTCGACTTTGGCTGGGACAAGGAAGGAACGCTCGCCGATGTGCGGGACAAGGTCGGACAAGCGGCAGCGGAGTTTCCGGAAGGCGCGGACCGTTACACGATCAATGAAATCAACATATCGGAATTCCCGATCATCGTGCTGGCGGTTTCCGGCGAGGTCCCCGAGCGGGTCCTGGCTCAGGTTGCCAAGGAGTTCGAGACCAGGATTGAGGCCTTACCATCCGTATTGAGTACCGAAACCATCGGGTATCGTGACGATGTCCTGGAAGTCATCATCGACCCGCTCAAACTCGAGGCCTACGACCTGACGGCCGCGGAACTGATACAGGTCGTCAATTCGAACAACAAGCTCATCGCCGCAGGGGAAATCGAAACTCCGGAAGGGACGTTCGGTGTCAAGATCCCCTCTTCCTTCGATGACACCTCCGACATCATTGACCTGCCCGTGATGGTCAAGGACGACAGCGTCGTAACCATCGGAGACATCGCCGAGGTTCGGCTCGCGTACGAGGACCCGACCGGAACGGCCCGGTTCAACGGCAACCGTGCCGTCGTCCTGCAGATCGTCAAGAAGAAAGGATTCAACCAGATCAGAACCGTGGAGGCCGTTCGGGACGTCGTTTCCGAGACGGCCAGTCGATGGCCGAAGGTCCTGCGTGAAAGTGTCCGCTATGACTTCGGTCTTGATCAGAGCCAGGTCGTCAATTCCATGATCAAGCAGCTTGAGAGCTCGGTTCTCACCGCGGTCCTTATGGTGATGATCGTCGTGGTCGCGTCCCTGGGAATGCGTTCGGCGCTGCTCGTCGGTTTCGCGATCCCGACATCGTTCCTTCTCGGATTCGCGATGATGGGTGTTTTCGGGATTTCGATATCGAACATCGTGATGTTCGGATTGATCCTGGCCGTCGGAATGCTGGTGGACGGCGCAATTGTCGTCGTCGAGTATGCGGACAAGCAAATCCAGAGGGGCTCCCGCCCGATGCGCGCTTATGCGCGGGCGGCCAAGCGCATGTCATGGCCGATCGTGTCGTCCACGGCGACAACGCTCTGCGCATTCCTTCCGATGCTTTTCTGGCCAGGCGTACCCGGTCAGTTCATGGGCAATCTTCCCAAGACTCTCATTTTCGTGCTGTCGGCATCGTTGCTGGTGGCTCTTGTCTTCCTGCCCGTTGTCGGAGGGATTACGGCACGGCTGACCAGAATTCAGCATCGGGTTTCAGGGAAACTTCGCGACGGGCTGCACTGGGTCGTCAGGGCCACGCTGGTAGCGGCGTCACTGGCCGTGCTCTTTGTCGGTTCATTGCTGATCCTGCGCGGAACCGTCGCGGCCATCGTCCCGTTTCTTCTGGCACTGATCCTGTTCGTGGTCGCGAGCCGTTCCCTGGCCGGGAATCCACGCCCTCGAGTCCTGCCCGGAGAGTACAGCCGAAACTGGTTCGGGGGGATCATCAAGGGCATCGTCGGCAACCCGGTCATGCCGGTTGTTACGGTCCTCATTACCGCCGGCTTCGTATTCGGGGTTGTCACTTTTTTCATGGACAACAATCGCGGCGTCGAATTTTTCGCGGAAACCGAACCTGAAAACGGGCTTGTTCATGTTCGTGCGCGAGGAAATCTGTCGCTCGCCGAAAAGGATGCGCTGGTTCAGGCCGTCGAGCGGGAAGTCCTCGCGGTCGACGGCGTCCGGGCGGCCTTCTCGTTTGCCGGGGCTGGCGCCTTGAACACCGGTCTCGATGTGTCCGGACCGCTGGACAGCATCGGCCAGATTCAGTTCGAGCTCGATCCGTGGCAAATACGTGGGGTCAACACCGGTGTCGGCATTTTTGAATCCATTGGCCGTCGGGTTGCGAATGTTCCGGGTGTCCTGGCAGATATCGTCGTCCAGGAGCGCGGTCCGTCGGACGGCAAGCCGATCTCTCTCAGGATCACGGGCGACAACTGGCGCGAGCTTCTTTCCGCCGCTGACACCGTATCAAGGAAATTCACGGAAACAGACGGGCTCATTGCCGTCGAAGACACGCGTCCGTTGCCGGGAATCGACTGGCAAATCGACGTCGACGCGGAACGGGCCGGCCGTTTCGGTGCCGACGTCACGGCAGTTGGCGCGATGATCCAGATGGTGACAAGGGGCCTGAAGATCGGTGCCATGCGGCTGCCGGACTCCGACGAGGAAATCGACATCCTGGTTCGTATGCCCGAAGAGGACAGGCTCCTCTCGAGCCTCGACTCGCTGCGCATCCGCACGCGGGAAGGTTTGATTCCGCTGTCGAATTTCGTCAAGCGCGAACCGGTTCGCCGGGTCGGGAAAATCGACCGGGTCGACGGCGCGCGTTCATTTCAGGTCAGGGCGGACGTGGACAAGGGAGTCAATCCGACGGCGATGATCGAACAGTTGACGGATTGGATCGAAGCCGACGCCGACCTGCCGGCCGGGGTGGACTGGGAATGGACCGGAGATCAGGACGACCAGGAAGAAAGCCAAGCCTTTCTCGGACAGGCCTTCATCGGCGCGCTCGGCCTCATGTTCGTTATCCTCCTCGCGCAATTTAACAGTCTTTACAATGCCGTACTGGTTCTTCTTGCAGTGGTGATGTCAACGACTGGCGTACTTCTCGGCATGATAGTCATGCAGCAGCCGTTCTCGGTGATCATGACCGGGATCGGAATCGTCGCGTTGGCCGGAATCGTCGTCAACAACAATATCGTCCTGATCGATACGTTTACCCAGTACTCGCGCTACATGCCCGTCCTGAAAGCGATCGTGCGTACTGCCGAGGCACGCCTCAGGCCCGTCGTGCTGACGACGGCGACGACAGTCGCGGGCATGACGCCACTGATGCTTGGAATTTCCATTGACTTTGCCAATGGCGGCTACACGATCGACGCGCCTGCGGCCCTGTGGTGGAAGCAACTGGCGACCGCGATCGTGTTCGGACTCGCCACATCGACCTTCCTGACGTTGGTGCTGACTCCCTCGCTCCTCGCAATTCGCTATTGGGCCGGTGAAATCTGGTCGAGTTCCGGGCAGTCGATTGTCGCTCTGGCAACCGGAAGGTCCGGCACGGCCGCCCGGGACCTTCGGCTGAGGCGCGATGCGAAATCGATGACCGGTCCTGTCGAGATCCTGTGGCCGGGACCAGAGGCAGATGAACTTGTCGCGGACGAATTTGACGCGGACGCATCTGACGCGGACGCACCTGACGCGGAAGGCACTGATTTGGACATCGATGACGATGGGACCGTCACCGATGACGACGGGGCCTTCGCCGATGACGAAGTGGTTCCGATCAGGCCCCCGCATCCGCCGTTGAGACGGGTCGTTTGAAGGTCCCCGATCAGGGATTTCCCTACATCCAGGGAGATTGCGCTTCGCCACCTGACACACGGAACGACATGCAAGCGACCTCGGACCCGAAATCTCGGTTTTCCGTGAACAGCTCCGTTCCTGGTTTGCCGTAAAGCGGTCCCGGTATCCGGCACGGGCGTCGAGCACTCCCATTGACTGCCACCATGATCCCGGGCGGGGCGGACCCTGGCCAAAAAGGTCACAGATTTCGGGGGGCTCAGGCCGCGACTGCCGGATGGTCTTCCTCCGCCAGCTGGTGATGCCACATCTCGGCATAACGCTGGCCCCTGGCGAGGAGATCGTCGTGCCGTCCTTCCTCAACCACTCTCCCGTCCTCCAGGACCAGAATTCGGTCGGCGTCGACCACGGTCGACAAGCGGTGCGCGATCATGATGACCGTCCGCCCTTTCGACATTTCGTTCAGGCTCTCCTTGATTTCCTTCTCGGTCTCGGTGTCAAGCGCGGACGTCGCTTCGTCGAGGAGCAGAATCGGAGGGTTCTTCAAGATGGTGCGGGCAATGCCGACCCGTTGTTTTTCACCGCCGGAAAGCTTGAGGCCGCGTTCTCCGACGGCCGTTCGATAGCCTTCCGGAAGACTGACGACAAAGTCGTGGATCCGCGCGGCCCTGGCCGCGGCCTCGATCTTCTCGCTTGTCGCGAAGTGGTGACCATAGGCGATGTTGTAACCGATGGTCTCGTTGAAAAGGACCGTGTCCTGGGGAACAATCCCGATCTTGTCGTGCAGGCTGCTTTGCGTCACATCCCGAACATCCTGACCGTCAATCCTGATGCTTCCCGTGTCGACATCATAGAACCGGAACAGGAGGCGCCCGATCGTGGATTTCCCGGATCCCGACGGCCCGACCACCGCAATGGTCTCACCCGACCCGATCACGAGTTTCAGGTCCTTGAGGATCGGTCGTGACCGATCGTATCCGAACGTGACATTGTCAAACTCGATTTCGCCCCTGCGTACGGCCAGGCGTCCGGCACCAGGCTTGTCGGTGACCTCCGGATTCTGTTCGAGCAGATCAAACATCTCGCCCATGTCGATCAATGCCTGCCTGATCTCGCGGTAAACCGTTCCCAGGAAATTGAGCGGCAACGTGATCTGCAACATGTATGCGTTGACCAGCACGAAATCCCCGACCGACAACTGACCGCTTTGCACTCCAAGCACCGCCATGACCATGACGATCAACAGGCCCGTCGTGATCAGCAGCGACTGCCCCAGGTTGAGGAAAGCGAGTGAGTAACTGGTCTGAAGGGCCGCTTCTTCATAACCGCGCATCGACCGGTTGAATCGACCGGCCTCCCGCCTTTCCGCACCAAAATACTTGACCGTCTCGAAATTGAGCAGGCTGTCGATCGCCTTCTGGTTGGCTTCCGTATCCTGTTCGTTCATCCGTTTGCGGATCTGCACCCTCCATTCCGTCACCCTGAACGTAAACGCGACGTAAAGGAGGATCGTGACCACGATGACCAGCAGGTAGCGAACGTCGAAGAACTTGAAAAGGATTGCGGAAACGAGCACGAGTTCCAGGATCAGCGGCCCGATCGAAAACAGCATGAAACGGAGAAGAAAATCGACACCTTTCACGCCCCTGTCGATGACTCGCGACAGTCCGCCGGTCTTCCGGGTGATGTGATACCTCAGAGACAGCGAATGGAGATGCTGAAACGTCCGAAACGCGAGCGTTCGGAGGGCCCTCTGTCCGACACGGGCAAACGTGACGTCTCGAAGTTCATTGAAACACACGATCATGAATCGCGTGAAGGCGTAGGCAATCGTCAGCCCCACCGCACCAAGGCCAAACATGAAAACCGGTGACGCGCTCGACGGATCGGGCGCCAGCGAATCGACCGCCGCCTTGAAAAAGAAGGGTGCAATGACTCCAACGAGCTTGGCCATGAACAGGGCAAGGAGGGCAAGGACAACCCGAATCCTGAATTCAGGTTGGTTCCTTGGCCAAAGATAAGGTGCCACCCTGCGGATGACCAACCAGCCTATCTGCCGGTTGATCTTTCCGTCCGTCATAATGGTTCGACGCATCGACCGACTACCCGAAAGAGGTTACACGGGACAAATCCGGATACCAAACCGCCCCTTACCGGTTCGGATCGGGGACATCGAATACCTGGCCCGGATATATCAGGTCAGGATCCTTGATCTGATCGAGATTTGCCTCGTAAATCTGTACATACTTGATTCCTTGCCCGTACGCGTCTTTGGCAATGGCCCACAACGTGTGGCCCGGCTGGATCATCACCCGGGTCAATCGCGCTGAAGCGAGAGGCTGCGCCGTATTGAGGCTCAGCAGGGTTTCGCGAGGCAGGATCTCCCGTTTGAACGGACTCTCGATCCGGGCCTGGACGTTTCCCTGTCGATCGACTTCATCAAATCTGAGCACATGGACGCCCTCCTGAATTTCCCTGAGTTCGACACGCCAGCTTCCGTCGGTCTGGATTTTGCTCGAACTGGCCAGGCGGTTATTTACGTAAACCCGGACTTCGCGTGCTCCCTCCCCTCGTCCGGCAGCTATGACATCACCCTCGAGATCATAGCTGACGGTATCGAGTGACAGGACCGGCGGTTCACCGGTGACGGGCTTATCGCCGGATTCACCGACCCCGCCGGCAACGAGATCGACGTTCTTCTCCTCAACGCCGCCCGAAGCCGAATCGCCACCACTGTCGGGTTGGGTTGGATCGAGAACGGTGTTTTCCGCGATCTCGATGGAGTCGGTTGTGCCCGTTTCTGCGCTACCGGGCTGATCAGCCGTCGGTTCCCCGCTTTCCGCAACGACTCCGGTGCGCTGTTCACCGACGTCGTCCGGGCCTGCATCGTTGGTATCGCCAGGCCGGGTTATCTTCAGCGTGGAGCCGTCCGCGGCAACCTCGACATTTCCGGTTCCGCTGCCCCCGTCGCCTGTGCCGCTGGTGACCGTCTCTTCCGTGACTTCGGCGACAATATCGGGGACATGTTTTTCCACTTCGTCCGAATCTGCACCGCCGGAAACGTCCGGTTGGATCGTTTCCGTGGAAGGACGTTCCGCCACATCGGCAGGGTCGCCTACACTGCCCGGCCCGCCGCTGTCCTGGACGACTTTCGCTCCCTCATCGTCGGCGACGACAACCTTGGGCTGTTCATCAGGTCTCGAAGGTATGACGAGGACGACTTCTTCCGAGGTGAAACGGTAACCCTCGCGGGTCACTTCAACGAGACTTAACGACATCGGCCCGTCCTGAACCGGAAGGTCCAAAAAGAAAACAAAGCTTCCCGGGTGCGGAACCGTTTCCGAAATCAATTCGCTGTCGCCAAGAAAAACGCTGACGGTACTGTCGGGCAACGCCTGGCCAGCGATTACCGTGCTTCCGTCAGGCTCAATCCTGACGATATCGAAGCTGGGGCCTCCGTAGAGTGGTTCGACTTCGATTTCCTCTGCAGGCTTGGGGTCCTCGATCTTGGCCAGGGCAACCAGAGTGCCGGGGGATGACTTTACCGTTTCGACCTCGGTTTCGGGCGCGGGCCCTTCCAGGCCTTCTGCCTCGACCAGCTGGATTTCATCGTCCACAGTTGGCGCACCGGTGACACCTGTCTCGTCTGCCTCCTGTTGAGTCAGAAGCTGACCGGGATCGCCGCTAGCGACAGGAAGAACTTTCCCGGTAGCATCCGCATCTCCGTCGTCGGTGCCGGGCGTGCCTTCGGCCACTTTCCGACCTGCCTGTTCCCCGCTCTCATCCGGATCGATGTCCTGTTCCTGGAGGTCCGTAACGACCAGGCCGGGCTCCGGGTCCGTGGAAGCAGGCTCCGCCGCAGGAGATTCTTCCTCGGGCTCCGCCGCCGCGGTTTCGGTCCCCGTTTCCGTTCGCATTCCGGTCTCTGGTTTGGCCACGGCCGATGGTTGGCTGACAGGAGCTTCGCTCGTCTCAGGTTCCGTCAAACCGACAGTCTCAATCTTCGACTCCGTTTCTTTGGATTCACCCGGCTCCGCCGCGACCTTCGGCTGAACGACGGGAGCCTCGTCCTCTTCCGGTTCCGCCACGACCTTCGGCTGAATGACGGGAGCCTCGTCCTCTTCCGGCTCCGCCACGACCTTCGGCTGAACGACGGGAGCCTCGTCCTCTTCCGGCTCCGCCACGACCTTCGGCTGAACGACGGGAGCCTCGTCCTCTTCCGGCTCCGCCACGACCTTCGGCTGAACGACGGGAGCCTCGTCCTCTTCCGGTTCCGCCACGACCTTCGGTTGAACGGCAGGGGGTTCGGTCGCCTCCGGTTCCGGCAGCTCAACGGTAGCAGTCTTCGATTCAGTGCTCTCGTGTTCTTCCGATTCCGTCTGAACCGGTCGCTCGCCGAGCGCGGTTGTTTCCTGCTCGGTTTCGGTGACCTGGTCAACTTCATCTCCCGTTGGCAGCAGAACAACGCGTGACGGGTCAAGTGTTGCGTCGTCCAGGTGAGGCTGACCATCGCTGATGCCAGTGGGCGTCATCGTGGTGAACGTTTCCGGAATTTCTTCCCTTCCCGCTTCCTTGTCCGAAGATTCTTCGTCCCGGGTTCCCTGGTCCCGCGTATCCGGAGACGTCGTTTCGCCCTTTGTATCCTCTGCGTCCGGTTGGGCTCTTTCCGGCTCCGGAGTGTCGTCAGGCACAGGCGGGTCCTCAGAATCAACCGTCGGCCCGGCAACGTCGTCGGGTTCGACGATGTCATCGACCTGCTCGCCTTCGCGTTCGGATTCTCCGGATACATCCCTTTGTTGCGGTTCGTCGGACGGCTGTTCCGCGTCGATCTCCGGGACTTCCTCCCGCTGCTCGGTGCGAGGCTCCTCGATCAGGATGTCCTCGAGGCCACGGTCGTCTTCAGGCAGAAGCAAGAGCACGATCAGAACCAACGCCAGGATCGCAAAAACAATCGCGAAAAACAGTGGTCTTGGCACGGTCCCGGGTCTCCTCGAATCCGCCATCGCTTGCGGCTCCCAGCGTTCTCGTTATTCGGTATCCGCCGTGTTAGATTAATCGAACAGGAATTTACAGGGTTCAGAAGGTCACAAGGACTTAATCATGACGGAAATCAATGTCTCGGTGTGCGTTTTCTGCGGTTCACGCGCAGGAACCGATCCTGAATTCGCACGAAGCGCGAATACTCTTGGCACCTGGCTCGCGCGATCGAACGTCCGGCTCGTCTACGGCGCCGGAGGCACCGGGCTGATGGGGGCCGCCGCGGACGCTGTCTCGAAGGACGGTGGCCGGACGCTCGGCGTCATACCGTCACACCTCGTGCGGCGTGAAGCCGCCGAGTTGCACCTCGACAATTGCATCGTCACCAACGACATGCATTCGCGCAAGGAAGTGATGTTCGTGAATTCCGATGCCGTTGTCGCATTGCCGGGCGGGCCGGGAACCCTGGACGAACTCTTCGAAGTGCTGACGTGGCGCCAACTGGGCATGCACGGCAAACCCGTGTTGTTGCTGAATGTCAACGGGTTCTGGGACCCTCTCCTGAAGCTTATCGAACACCAGATCGTGGCGGGATTCGCGGACTGGAGTTTCCGCGAATCCCTTGAGGATTTCCGTACCGTGGATGCGTTGATTCAACGGCTCGGCGAAGTTCTGGGCTGCAACGCCGGCCAGCACATGCACTAGGGAGTGGCCCGACTCGGACCGGCTGATCCGTCGATCAGGCTCCTGAAAGGCGCTCGGCGACGTTTTCCCAGTTGACGAGGTTGTCCAGGAAATTCTCCAGATACGCCGGTCGCCGGTTCCTGAAATCGATGTAATACGAGTGCTCCCAGACGTCGCATCCGAGAAGCGCAGTCTGTCCGAAGCACAGCGGATTCACTCCGTTTTCGGTCTTGGTGACTTTCAGGGATCCGTCCGTTTCGGCAACCAGCCAGCACCAGCCGGAACCGAACTGCCCGATGCCCGCGGCAACAAAATCCGTCTTGAACTGATCAACGGAACCAAATGAATCGGCAATTCTTTTTTCAAGTTCTCCGGGCATGTTTCTACCGGTCGGCCCCATCATTGTCCAGAACTGCATGTGATTCCAGTGTTGCGAGGCATTGTTGAAGATTCCGTTTTGCGCAACGGATCCGGCCGAATATGTTCCGGCGACGATGTCCTCAAGTGACTTGTTTGCCCAGTCAGTGTCCTGGATCAGCTTGTTTCCATTGTCCACATAGGCCTTGTGGTGCAGGTCGTGATGGAACTCGAGCGTCTCCCGTGACATGCCTCCGTCTGCGAGCGCATCGTGGGCATAGGGGAGATCCGGAAGTTCAAAAGCCATGTCGCGCGTCCTCCTCGTCTTGCATGGTAACATTCAGCCGGGGCTCATGACCCCGGATTCGGGACTCTATCACATGTTGAGTCGGGAAAAAGCAGTCCCTGCGGTTGAAATGCGCATTTGGTGCGATTTTCCCGCTCCGGTCGCGGCCGGATCGGAATCCCCGACTATCCGGAGATCCCGCTCGCTTACCAATCATAGATCGGGAGGCCGATCAGAGCCGAGAGCGCGATGATCACGTAGGCAATGTTTCGGTAAAACCGCTCACGCTGCGGATCGAATATCATCTGGCCAAGCCACCCTGCGAATGCATAGGGAATCGTCAGTATGAATCCGATCATGACAGGTTCGGACTCAAGATAGCCGATCGCGGCCAACAGTGCGAGGAAGGCTACGTCGAAAAGGACGAGGAACAGCATGTTGTTCGCCCGAACAATCGCGGGGCGATCCGGTCCGGAAAGGTAAAGAAGGATGATCGGCGGGCCGGGAGCCCCGGTGGCGCCCCCGAACGTCCCGGCAACGACCCCGATCCCGGCTTTCGCGCGCTGGCCCAGGGCCTGTTTCACACGCCAGCCACTGGCGAGCAGGGCAACCAGCAGCAAGGCAGCCACGCCGATCAGAAACCGGAATTCGTCGGCACCAATTCGCGTCAGGAGGAACATTCCCGCGGGCAGCCCAACGAGAGCTCCCGCGACCAGGACAAAGACTTCACGGACACGTCCGTCCCTGACCGCCCTCGGGACAAGTGGGAGGATTCCGAAAATGTCAAAGATCATCATGGCCGTCAGGACCCAGACGGGGGGCATTGCGAGCGACGCCAGTGGAACGTAGATCAGTGCCGTTCCGAAACCGGAGAAACCCCGAACCAGTCCAGCGAGGAGCACCGCCGTCAGGAGGATCGGAAATCCATCGTGCGACAGGGCCGAAAAGAAAAGGTCGATCACGCGTCGGTCTTCGCGAACCCCGGCCCCGTTTCTTCGCTTTTCTTGGACCAGTCCCGCTTGACGCCCAGGCGAAGAAGCATGCTCGAAGCCACGAAAACGGATGAGTAGGTACCGATTACCACACCCCAGATCATCGCGAATACGAACCCCCGGATGACGTCGCCCCCGAGGACGAAGAGCGAAATGAGGGCGATCAGCGTCGTCACGGAGGTCATGACCGTCCGGCTCAGGGTTTCGTTGATCGACAGGTTGAGAACATTCCGCAGAGGTTCCTTCTTGAATTTGCGGAGATTCTCCCGGACACGGTCATAAACGACGACCGTGTCGTTCAGGGAATAGCCCACGATCGTCAGAAGCGCGGCGATGATGGCGAGATCGAACTTGATCTGGAGAAGGCTGAAAACCCCGATCGTCAGGACGACATCGTGCACGAGTGCCGCCACGGCACCGAGGGAGAACTGCCACTCAAACCTGAGCCAGATGTAGAAAAGCACGGCCGAGATGGCCAGCACGACCGCGACAACCGCCGCCTGAATCAACTCGCCGGAAACCTTCGGACCGACGCTGTCAACAAGTGGAAAGGTCATGTCGGGATCGATTCGGCGAAGCGCATCCTTGATGGCGGAAACTGTTTCCGCGCTGACGGCTTCCTCCCCTGCCTGCTGCTCGATCCTGACCAGGGCGACATTTTCCGCGTTGCCTGTCAGTTCGGCCGCCGGATCGCGAACCTCCGTAATCGAGACGTCGCCGAGGTTCAGCCCCGAAAGTACCGAGCGGTATTCACCCACGTCGAGACTGTGCAGACTTTGGGTGCGTATGGTCGTTCCGCCCTTGAAGTCGATCCCGTAATTCAGGCCGACAACCGAAACGAGCACGGCGGACGCGAGCATCGCTCCGGCCGACCCCCATTTGGTCAAAACGGACCAGCGGAAGAAATCTATGCGCGTTCCGGCGGGTACGAGCTTGAGGCGCATGACTCGTTCAGACCTCGATTGTCTTGGGCCGGCGATAGGCCAGCAGTGTCGCGATCATCAGGCGCGTCACCCAAATCGCGGTAAAAACCGAGGTCAGGATTCCAAGACCAAGCGTTATCGCGAAGCCCCTGACCGGGCCGGCCCCCATGGCGAAGAGGATGGCGGCGGCAATCAGGGTCGTGATGTTTGCGTCGATGATCGCGGACAGGGCGCGTTCGTAACCGGCCGCGACGGCCCGTGCCGGCCCCTTCGAATTCAGCAGTTCTTCTCGAATCCGCTCGAATACAAGGACGTTCGCGTCGACCGCCATGCCGATCGTCAAGACGATTCCTGCGATTCCGGGAAGTGTCAGCGTCGCCCCGATCGCCGAAAGCAGACCGAAGATCAAAGCGACATTGATGATCAGCGCGACATTCGCAAACAGGCCGAATACCCCGTAACTCAGTCCCATGAAGACAAGAATCGCAACGAAGGCGACGACGCACGCAACCTGCCCCGAATCGATGCTGTCCTGCCCCAGTTCCGGTCCGACCGTACGTTCCTCAAGGTAGACAACCTTTGCCGGGAGTGCGCCCGCCCTGAGCTGGATGGCGAGCTGGGTGCTTTCGTCGATCGAGAACCTGCCGGTAATGATTCCCGAGCCTCCCGGGATGTGGCTTTGAATCACGGGAGCCGAAATCACGCGTTCATCAAGCACGATGGCAAATGGATTGCCGACGTTCTTCGCCGTGTACTCCCCGAATATGCGCCCCCCGGCGGGGTTCAGGCGAAAACTGACGGCCGGCTGGTTGTTCTGATCGAAACTCGGTTGCGCATCGACCAGGTGATCGCCCGAAATCGTCGGTGTTTTTTCCAGAATGTAGAAGATCCCGGCCTCGTCATCGGCGGGCAGCAGAATTTGCCTTGGACGCACGCGTTCGTCCGGGTTGGACGTCTGTCCTTCAACCGTGTGGAAAGTCAGCTTTGCGGTCTTGCCGATCAGTGCCTTGAGGTCCTCGGCCGATCCTATGCCCGGAACCTGAATGAGGATTCGGTGATCGCCCTGCCGTTGAATCGCGGGCTCGCGCGTCCCCGCTTCATCGACTCTGCGGCGGATGATCTCGAGAGACTGCGCCATCGTGTTCCGATCGGTTCGCATCCGTTCGGCTTCGGACAATGTCACCACAACGTCGGGTCCGTCGGCATGGACTTCGATGTCGTCAGAGGCCGGACCCGTCAACCCACCGACGGGTCGGGCCAGGGCCCCGACGGCGGCAACGGCCGCCTCGATCTCATCCGGCCTGGAAATGCGAACGCGGAGTTCCGACCCGGCCGACGCCTGTCTTCTGATGGTCCCGACCGTGTCGCGACGTTCGCGCAGCGCATCCCGGACGTCGGGCCACATCCCGTCCAGCCGCGCCTCGTAGACATCGGCGACCTGAACTTCCGCCAGCAGATGGGCGCCTCCCCTGAGATCCAGTCCGAGATTGACAAGGGACGAAGGTAGGAACGACGGCCACCGGCTGGCCCGTGTTTCCAGTTCCTCTGCCGGCCCGGCGCCCGCCTCGAGGGCTGCGCGCGCGTCGTTCGCCGTCTCGACACGCGTATAGAATGCGTTCGGCACGGCAAGAACGATGCCCGCGACGCAAATGCCCCAGATGAGCACGTGACGGAAGACGGAGACCTGCAGCATGGAAAGTTCCCGCTCGGCCGAGGTTCAGCCCGATGCGGGCTCGGTCTTGCTCAAAACCGACTGAATCGTTGATTGGACAACACGAACCTTGACGCCGTTCGCGATCTCGACCTCGAGTTCGTTATCGGCCTTGACCTTGGTCACCTTTCCGATCAGTCCGCCCTGGGTGACGATCGTATCCCCCTTGCGGAGGGCTTCGACCATGGCCTTGTGCTGCTTGACCTTTTTTTGCTGCGGCCGAATGAGCAAAAAGTACATGATCGCGAAAATAACGAGCAACAGCGCGAAATTCGAAAGTCCCAGTCCGCCCGCCGCGGACTGTGCATAGGCCGGCGATGCAATCATTGCGTTGTCCTCGTCTCGTTGCCGTAACCCCGGCGGTAAATCCGGGGGAACCTACTCCCGGGCATTGTTCTTGGCAAGCCACAGTCGTGACGTGCGGCCGGAATGAATCGACCCAAATTCTCCCCTGAACGTCCCACCCGCCCGGATGGACCGCTCTTCTGAACCGAAACGGGGACAGGGATCAACCGAATCATGGCGATGCAGGCGCCTGCCTGCAATCTCCTCCCGATCGTAATTCGCGGGCCGCACCGTCCGGGCATCTCATGTTTGACCAAGGTCGGATTTCGTGCCAAACGCCCGACCTGCACCCCTTCAACCGGAAGTTCCCGGAGGTCGATCATGCACGACATTCGACAAGTCGCTCGCGATCCGAAAGGATTCGACAGGTCACTCGAACGGCGCGGCATTGATCCCCTGTCGTCCGTTCTCCTCGAGATCGACCGGAATCGTCGAAACGCGATTGCGGCCGTGGAACAGTTGCGCGCCGAGCGGAACGCGGCGTCAAAATCTGCCGGAGAAGCACGCACACGCGGCGAAAACGAGGAGTTTGAACGTCTGCGGGAAACGGCGTCCCGAGTGCGCGAGGACATTGCTCTCCACGAGGCGCGACTTCAGAGCGAAGAGCAACTCCTGCGTCAACACTTGCTGGAAATTCCCAATGCCGCCCATGACGACGTACCGGTCGGTTCCGACGAAGCCGACAACGTTGAAATCCGCCGCTGGGGTGACCGGCGGGAGTTTCCCTTTTCTCCCAGGGAACACCACGAACTGGAGTGCTGCCGGGGCGGAATGGATTTCGAACTGGCGGCTCGGCTGTCCGGCGCACGGTTTGTCGTGTTGAGTGGTGCCGTTGCGAGGATACACCGGGCGTTGGGCCAGTTCATGCTGGACCTGCAAACGACCAGGAACGGGTACACCGAGACCAATCCGCCTGTTCTCGTCCTCGAGAGCACGATGACCGGAACCGGCCAGTTGCCCAAGTTTGCCGGCGATAGTTACCAGACGAATGACGGACACTGGCTGATCCCGACGTCCGAGGTCTCCTTGACCAATTACGTCGCCAACCAGATCCTTGATGGAGATCAATTGCCATTGCGCCTCACGGCCCACACGCTGTGCTTTCGTTCGGAGGCCGGCGCGGCGGGCCGCGACACGGCGGGAATGCTTCGTCAGCACCAGTTTGAAAAGGTCGAAATGGTCTCCGTCACCAAGCCCGAAGACAGCCGCGCCGAACTGGACCGGATGACCGGTTGCGCCGAAGACGTCCTCGAAGCCCTGGAGTTGCCCTACCGTACGGTCATCGTGTGCACCGGCGACATGGGATTCGGAGCGTGCCGAACTCATGACGTCGAGGTCTGGCTACCGGGCCAGGACACGTACCGCGAAATCTCCAGCTGTTCCGTGTGCGACGAATTCCAGGCCCGCCGGATGAATGCCCGTTTTCGGCCGGCGCCGGGCGCACGCCCTGAATTCGTTCACACGTTGAACGGCTCGGGCCTCGCCATCGGGCGCAGCCTGATCGCAATCCTGGAAAACGGGCAGCAGGAGGACGGAAGCGTCCTGCTGCCCGCCGCGCTGCATGACAGGTTGGGCGGGTGTTCCATGCTGACCGCCGACGGCCGGCTTGCCTGATCAGGGACGAAAGCCGGGCGGTCGATTCCGGACTCCGCGCAAACGGGGGCCCGGCAGGAATTTCATGGCTTGCGGCCCGAACGATACGGGTCGACAAACGGTTGTCTCCACAAATTCGAAAGGCCCTTAGCACGTGCGAATCCTGATCACGAACGACGACGGCATCGACGCGCCCGGCCTCACCGTGCTTGACGATATCGCCCTCGAGGTCGCCGGGCCCGGCGGCGAGGTCTGGACGATCGCGCCCTGTGACGAAAGATCAGGCGTGGGCCATTGCGTCTCGTATGTCAATCCAATGAGGATCGAAGAGCGCGGCCCGCGCCGCTTCGCGCTGCACGGCACCCCCGCGGACTGCGTTCTCGCCGGCTTGTATCACATCATGGCGGACGGTCGTCCCGACCTCGTGCTTTCAGGGGTGAACAGGGGTAACAATTCAGGCGAAAATGCCGTCTATTCCGGAACGGTCGGCGCAACGATGGAAGCAGCGCTCCACGGCGTCAAGAGTATTGCGTTGTCCCAGTTCTGCGGTCCACGCAATCTCCGCAGCGAATCGGTCTTCGAGGCCGCGCGGGCGCATGCCACGCCCGTGATCCGAAGACTTCTCGAACTGGACATCTGGCACTGCTCCGGCGACTATGGTGTGTTCTACAACGTCAATTTCCCGCCTGAAGTGGCGTCTGACGTCAAAGGTACGCGGCTGGTCACGCAGGGGTTCAGGCGCAACGGAGAATTCAGCGTCGTGCCGTATCGTTCTCCCTCGCGCCGAAAATTCCTGTTTATCCAGGGCCCTCCGCAGGATCGACCGACACGGCCCGGCACGGATGTACATGCGAACATTCAAGGTTATATTTCGGTAACACCAATGCATGCCGACCTGACGTCCGGTGACGCGATGCAAAGACTTGAGGGAGCCTTCAACTGATGGACCCTTCAGCCGCCTGGCTGAAACTTCAACAGGATCTTCGGAGCCAGGGCGTTACCGACGAACAGGTCTTGTCCGCCATGGAGTCGACGCCCAGGCATTGTTTCGTCCCCAGCCGCTTTCGGGAACGCGCCTACGAAAACCGGCCGCTTCCGATCGACTGTGGTCAGACGATCAGCCAACCATCGGTTGTCGGCATCATGACCCAGGTTCTGGAGGTCAAGTCGCATCACAAGGTCCTCGAGGTCGGAACGGGTTCGGGATACCAGGCCGCGGTCCTGTCATGGATCGCCCGTCGCGTGTACACGATCGAGCGATACCAGGAATTGCACGGTGAAGCACGGGAAGCGTTCCGGTCCCTTCGCCTGTCGAACATCACGGCCGTCCACGGCGACGGCACACAGGGAATGAGAGAACAGGCCCCTTTCGATCGCATAATTGTTACCGCCGCGGCAGAGGATCCTCCGGCGACGCTCGTGGAACAGCTTGCCGTCGGCGGAATCATGGTGTTACCCGTCGGTCAGACCGATGATATACAACGGTTGATCAAACTGACCTTGACAGAAGATGGCCCCCGCTACGAGGAACTGAACTTTGTCAGGTTCGTACCACTGATCGACGGCATCCCGGATTCGGACTCCAAATGAACACCTCGGCGAGTAGATGACGTTCTGCATGGATACGCGGTCCAGGTTCGGGCAGAGAACCGGAATCAGGCATCGCACCGTTGTCGCGCTGTTTTGCCTGGCGGTCGCGGCAGGATGCGCACCCGGCCCAGGTCACGACTCACAGGCACCCGGTCGTGGCGTGGAAACCGCGTCGTCGCCAAGCCCGGGATCGGACGGAATCATCGCGGTCGGCGCCAGCCGAGCAATCATGGCAATGCCCGGAGACACCTTGTCATCGATCGCGTCCCGGGCCGGCCTGACGCCCGAGCAACTGGCCCAGTTCAACGGCCTGAGCAGCAACTATCACCCGCGCCCGGGCGAGATTTTCGCCTTGCCGCCAGCCGGGCCTACCGGTCGAAGCGTCAGCGACCTGGCTGCGATCGCGGAGTCCGCAATCGGACAGACGGAAACCATGCTAACGGAAGAACCACTCGAGGCGGTCGAGTCCGATGACTCCCGACAACCCACGACAACCGGTGGGCAGACCGTGGTTATTCCGGACACCGCCGTTATTCCGGACACCGTCGTGCAAAGGGATGAACAAGACGAAGATACCCCGGTAGAGCCTGGCCCGGTCCCACCCGTGCGCGAGAAAGTGGACAGAGCTACAAGTGAAGACACGGAAGCCGTTCCGGTTGCCGACCCGACGGCCCCGAACCAGTTCACTGAATCAGGTGGACGGCTCCTAGTGCCGGTTGAAGGACAGATCGTTCGTCCGTACTCCGGGAGCGCCGGAGGGAACCATGGAATCGACTTCGGTGTCCCGGCAGGGACGCCAGTTCGTGCTTCCGACGATGGATCGGTAGTTCTGGTTTCACCGTCAGACACCCACTCGACGATCGTGTTGATCCGTCATGACGACGACCTGTACACGGTCTACAGCCGGATTACCGGCGTTACCCTGAAAAAGGGAGATCGTGTATCCAGAGGCCAGGTCATCGGTCAGGTTGTCGATGGGTCGCCGTCTCTGTTTCACTTCCAGGTCAGGCAGGGAACCGAAAGCGTGGATCCTGCGCCGTTGCTTCGGGGCGAATCCCGTTAGTGAATCGGGCAATGCCGACAGTTCGGCCCGGCTCGCGCACGGAACGGCCGGAGGCCGACACGGGGGTCATCACGCCTGCAGAATGGTCCGCGCGAATTCTGGCTTTGTATAACCGCTCGAAAAGACATAAATACATGCAACGGGATCGGGTATGGCGGTCGAGTACTTCCTGCCCGCCACAAGACGACAGGAGGAATTGATGATTCCCTTCATGCCTGGCCTCATCCAGAATATCGGACTTCCCGGCCTTTTGTTGATCACGATCGTGGTCCTGATACTGTTTGGCCGCGGAAAGATCTCCTCGCTGATGGGCGAAGTCGGAAAAGGCATTACTGCGTTCAAGCGGGGCGTCAAGGAAGGCAAGGACGAGATTGACGGTGCAATCGAGGACGCGTCCGGAGAAACTGTCGAAGTCAAACCGGAAAAGAAACGGGACAAGTCCGGCGAAAGTTGAACGCGGCTGTGAAAGGATTGCCTGACTGTGTTCGATATAGGCTGGTCGGAACTGCTCGTCGTTGGCGTGGTCGCCCTGATCGTCGTTGGCCCGAAAGAGCTTCCCAAACTGTTCAGGACCGTCGGTCAATTCGTTGGCAAGGCGCGAGGCATGGCCAGGGAATTCCAGCGTGCGATGGAACGTGCTGCTGACGAGGCAGGAGTAAAAGAGGTCAAGGAGAGTTTCCAGGACGCCAGCAAGACGACGAGTTTCGGATTTGACGACATCCGGAAAACCCTGAACTCCTCAACCCTTCCGAACCAGAAAAAACCCAAGCCGGTCGACGCTGCGCGTGAACACGCGGAGAAGATGCGTGACAAGGGCGAGGGCGAGGTCAAGGGAAACGGCTCGGAAAAATCAGTGACTCCGACCGAGGAACCGGCCCCGCAGCCGGGTTCAGGGGCTTCGGCCATTGTCGAGGATTCTCCATCCGGCGCGGATGCACCCGCCGATGCCGGTGCGGCCGCGCCGTCCGCCAAAACGTCCCCGAACGGTGGAAACGTCGTTCACCCGAAACCGGATCCGTCCGCCGGGGAGCCGGTCCAGGCCGAGTCCTCTGACCGGACGGGCTGAGGAATCTTCGTCGGATGAGCGAAGACGATATCAACGCCTCAGCAGCCCCCCTTGTCGAGCACCTCGCGGAACTGCGAACGCGGTTGATTCGTTCGGTGCTCGCGTTCATCGCGGGGATGCTGATCTGTTTTGCATTCTCGGAAACGCTTCTCGACTTCCTCGTTGAACCGATCGCGGAGATCCTCCGGTCACGGGGCCAGGATCCGCGATTGATTTTCACCGCTCCCCAGGAAAAGTTCTTTGTCCTTTTCCGTATCTCCGTGGTCATGGGACTTGGCCTGTCTTTTCCCGTGATTGCACACCAACTCTGGCGGTTTGTCGCTCCTGGGCTGTACCGTAACGAGAAACGCGCATTTCTGCCGTTCATCGTTGCCTCTCCGGCGCTGTTTCTGCTCGGGGCCGCATTCACCCATTACATCGTGACGCCACTCGCCATGAATTTCTTTATCGGGTTTTCGGATGTCATTCCGACGATCACCGAAATCCTGACCAACAGCGGCGGATCTCCTGTTCCCGTGGCGAGCACCGACCCGAACGGCGAACTTTCGACTGTCTTCCTGGGTTCGGTCAGGGAGTCACTGGATATCACCCTCAAGTTCATCTTCGCCTTCGGGATCTGCTTTCAGTTGCCGGTTCTCATGACATTGCTCGGGATGGCCGAGCTGGTTACCGCCGAGGGTATGAAACGAATGCGCAAATACGCTGTCGTCGGCATACTCTGCCTCGCAGCGGTCATCACGCCACCGGACGTCATCACGCAGATCATCCTGTTTACTGCGGTTTATGCCCTCTACGAGGTTTCGATCCAACTTGTGGCCACGGTCGAACGCCGACGGATTGCGCGACTGAGAGCCGCCGGACTGTACGATGAAGACGACGATTCGGACGCGGAGAAAATCCTGTGAGCAGGCAACTGCTCCTGCGAATTGCCGAGGCGATCGAGCGACTGGGACCCCGGACACCCGGTAGTCCGGACCTTTCCGCCTGCGACGCCTTCGTCTGGCATGTCGACCCCGAACGCCTTGACCCGGTTCCCGTCGTCAACCGTATCGACCTCGGCCTGCTCGTCGGAATTGACCGCGCACGCGACACCCTGCTCGCGAACACGCGCCAGTTTGCATGCGGACATTCAGCGAACAATGCACTGGTCTGGGGCGCACGGGGAATGGGCAAGTCCTCGCTGGTCAAGGCCGTGCACAAGGTCGTGTCTTCCGAGTCATCGCTGTGCCTGATCGAAATCCAGCGCGAAGACCTGCCCTCGATCGGACGGCTGATGCACGTGCTCCGTAGCTCGGAGCGTCGGTTCCTTCTGTTCTGTGATGACCTCAGCTTCGGTTACGAGGACAATCACTACAAGTCATTGAAAGCCATCCTGGACGGCGGGATCGAGGGGCGGCCCGCGAACGTCCTGTTCTACGCAACCTCGAATCGCCGCCACCTGATGCCCAGGGACATGATCGAGAATGAGCGCTCGACCGCGATTTCACCGTCCGAGGCCGTCGACGAGAAAGTGTCGCTCTCGGATCGTTTCGGGCTGTGGCTCGGGGTCCACCCGTGTAGCCAGGACCAATACCTTGTCATGATTCGGCGGTATTGTGAGGCATACGGAATCGAGATTCCGGACACGACATTGCGAACCGAGGCAATCGAGTGGCAACGAACGCGGGGAAGCCGGTCCGGGCGCGTCGCCTGGCAGTACTTTTGCGACCTCGCCGGCCGCCAGGGAATTTCGGTCAGTTGACAATGACCGGTGAATGAACGGCACCTGCCGACGTCGGGGCCTGAATTTGTCGCCGCAGTCTCACGTCGATTCCTCGATCGCCGCGAACGCACGCGCGTATTCGATGCGCGACCCTTCGAGTGCGTTCTTCGTCAAGGCCAGCCCCATGAGGCTTGGTCCCGCGTATCTGCCGGACATGCACCTGACAACCCCCTGGCTGAAACCGAAACGCCGATAGTACGACGGGTTCCCCAAAACGACGACGGCTGTCCAGGCGTCTGATCGCGCGCGCTCGAGGCCTGACCTGATCAGCGCGGCGGCGATCCCCTGGCGACGACGATGCGCGGTGACCGCGACCGGCCCGAGGGCGAGCGTCCCGGCAGGTGCCGACATTCTCGAAAACAGCGCGTGGCCGACAATCCCTGTTCGTTCCGAAGCCACAAGTGAATAGACGACATCGTCATCTTCGCGCAGCATTCCTACGAGCCGGGCTTCGAGCGCGGTAGGAAAGGACGAAACCAGAAGTTCGTCGATCTCCTTCCGGTCGCGATCGGTTTCAGGCCGTAAGAGATAGTCTGCCATTCGGTGCGGGGTATCAGGGCCTGGCAAATACCAGGCAGCGGTCTCGCCGCATCGAAAGCCACAATGGTGTTCCTTTCTGCGGCATGAATATGCCAGGTACCGACGCCTTGAGGACAACTCCCCTGAATTCCATCTTGAGGTCGACCAGGCTGTGTCCGCCCAGAAAGCGGGCCTGTTGTACGATTCCCCGTGCCGGTACACCTTCCTCGATGGTCGGGTTCGGACCTCGGCCATTCCGGTCGAAATCCAGCCTCAAGTGGTGGGGTCTGATCACGATGTCTACATCAATTCCCGGTTCGGTTCCCGGAGCCAAAAACGGACCGAACGGGGTTTCGACAAGCGCACCATTCGATTTTCCGGAAATGACGTTGATCTGCGAAAAGAACTCGGCTGCCGCCTTGTCGACCGGAACATTGTAGACGTTGTTGGGCGCACCGGTCTGAACAATGCGGCCCGTGCGCATCAAGGCGATCTGGTCAGCCAACAGCATCGCCTCCTCGGGTTCGTGCGTAATCAGCATTCCGGTCGTGCCTTCTTCCTTCAGAAGGGCAAGGGTGGCAGTCCGCACATCGTCGCGCAGTCGTCCATCGAGATCAGAAAACGGCTCATCCATAAGCAGTATTCGGGGTGCAGGCGCGAGGGCCCGCGCGAGCGCAACGCGCTGCTGCTCCCCGCCCGACAATTGGTCCGGGAATTTCTTTCCGATCCCTTCCAGGTTGACCCGACGGAGCATGTCTTCGACCCGGGCCGCCTTGTCATGCCTCCGTCCCTTGAGACCGAACGCAATGTTTTCCGCGACATTGAGATGCGGAAACAACGCAAAATCCTGGAACATGAGGCCGATATTCCTGTGTTCAGGCGCAACATGCAATCGGTCGTCGGACACGACGGCCCCGTCCATCAAGACCTGGCCTGACGTCTGGCGGTCCACTCCTGCCGCGACCCGGAGCAGGGTTGACTTACCGCAACCCGACGAACCAAGGAGGCAGGTCAATTCACCTCGCCGCAACCCGACACTGGCACAGTCGACGGCCGTTACCCGACCGTATCGCCGGGTGACATTCCGGATTTCGAGAATGACGTCGTCTTCCGTCACAGACACTACCTGCACGCACATTATCCGACTAAACAAGTCGGTTACTTGGGTCGGTTAGCAATAATCAACCGTTGCCGCAAGACTTCCGGTGTCCGCAGTCTGCGGGGCCTCATGGTGTATTCAGATCGATTCGGAGCGAATTCTGCGGCATACGCATTGAGTCGGGTCGAATTTCCAACGCCAACCCGGTCGACGTCCGTCACCGGCAGCGTTCACTGGTGCAGCAACATTCTCCGCTCACGTTATTCGAATGAGCAGTTTCCGGGAAATGTGCCCGCCGTTCGAAAATCGGCCTCTCACATGGTCGAAACCACTCCACCGCCATCCAGCAGTATGTTCTGCCCGACGATAAATCCGGCGTGTACCGAACAGAGAAACGCACAGGCCGCCCCGAACTCCGCCGTCGTTCCGTAACGGCCCACGGGAATCGTTGCACATCGTTCGGCTTTCGCTTCATCCAGAGAAATTCCCCGGGCAACCGAAACGTCCGTGTCGAGAGCAACCGCCCGGTCAGTCGCGTGAATTCCCGGCAAGAGATTGTTGATCGTGACACCCGAACCCGCAACCTGTCGCGACGTGCCGGCGACAAATCCGGTCAATCCGGTACGGGCGGCATTGGACAGTCCGAGCACAGGAATCGGAGCTTTCACCGATTGAGACGTGATGTTGACCACCCTGCCCCATTTCCGATCCATCATGCCCGGCACACAGCGTTTCATCATGTCGATTGCGGTTAACATGTTCGCATCAAGTGCCGCGATGAAGTCGTCTCGGGTCCAGTCCGTCCACATTCCCGGCGGCGGTCCTCCGGCATTGTTGACCAGGATGTCGGGAACACCTGCCGCTTCCATGACCGCAGCGCGGCCTTCATCTGTTGTTATGTCCGACGCAACCGGCGTCACGTCCACGTCGTAGATGTTCCTGATTTCGTCGGCGGTTCGTTCAAGCGAATCGCGGGTCCTCGAATTGATGATCAACTCGACGCCTGCTTCAGCCAGCGCGACAGCACAGCCACGTCCAAGGCCTTTCGATGCCGCACAGACAATTGCACGCTTTCCCCGGATTCCTAAGTCCATCTCGATCTCCCCGTGAACTGAAAACCTCGGCGTCGACCGCCATCGGCAGTCGAATAATCATGACGTCGTCGTGAATGCAAGTCGCGAAAGAACGCATCGGTACGGCGCCTGGACCCGATGTATGCCAGGGCCAATTCCCGCCACCATGCCGGAATTCGGTTCATGCCCTCAGACGCACCAACACTCACAAGTCCGTGCCCGCACCCGATTCCGACTTTCAGAACAAGATGCCTGGCGGATTCCGGCTGGCAGGGAGCACCGAATTTCTATGGGCAATTTCGGAACAAAAGACACAACGGCAAGCGCTGCACGTTGTGCCCTCTCTCGAATCCGCATGTAAGTACACCAATGACGAGACATCTTCCGGTGAACCATCTCCCGGATGTCCTTGTATAGCCTTGGTGCGGTACGTATAGCGCGCGGATGCCGGATTCTCACCAAGTTGTCCCTTCCCTTCCGCCAGAAATCGCCAGGCGGAGGACCTTTGCCATTATCTCGCATCCGGACGCGGGAAAAACGACGCTCACCGAACAGTTCCTGCTCCACGGAGGCGCCATTCGAATGGCCGGACAGGTCCGGGCCAAGGGCAACGCCCGGCGCACCCAGTCGGACTTCATGAAAGTCGAGAAGGAACGCGGGGTTTCGGTTACGGCCTCGGCAATGTCATTCGACTACTGCCAATTCAGATTCAATCTGATCGATACTCCCGGTCACGCCGACTTCTCCGAAGACACGTATCGGACGTTGACGGCCGTCGATGCCGCGATAATGGTGATCGACGGCGCCAGAGGTGTTGAGAGCCAGACACGAAAACTGTTCGAGATTTGCCGCCTGAGGGATATGCCGATCCTCACATTTTGCAACAAGATGGATCGGGATGCACGGGATACGCTTGAAATAATTGAAGAAATTCAGGATAGCCTGGCGATGGACGTGGTTCCGCTCAACTGGCCGATCGGATCGGGGCGCGATTTCAAGGGTTGCTACAATCTTTTGGCAGATCGCGTCGAGATCATGGAACGCACGCCGCGAAACGTTGCCAGACAGGTTCCCGGGTCATTCACGCTTGACGACCCCGAACTCAACGAGATCCTGTTGCCGGAACAGTTGAGCGCGCTCGGCGAAGAGATTGAAATGGCGAAAGCGCTCCTCCCGTCGATGGATCGCGAGGCATTCCTCGAAGGTAATCTCACGCCGATCTGGTTTGGGTCCGCCTTGTATTCCTTTGGCGTTACCGAACTCATGGACGGAATCGGATCCCTTGCCCCCGCACCGGGCGACAGGTCTGCCACACAGCGGCAGGTGTCAGCGCACGAACGGGAGGTGTCCGGGTTCGTGTTCAAGGTTCAGGCAAACATGGATCCGAGGCACCGGGACCGCGTAGCCTTTCTCAGGCTGTGTTCCGGCCACTTTCGTCGCGGAATGAAACTGGTTCATGTCCGAACCATGAAACCGGTCGCGATTGCCAGTCCGGTCCTGTTCCTCGCGTCGGACCGGACCTTGACCGATGATGCCTGGGCGGGCGACATCATCGGCATTCCCAACCACGGGCAACTTCGCATCGGTGACTCGCTTTCCGAACGGGAACCGCTGCGGTTCACCGGGATCCCGACATTTGCCCCGGAAATCCTCAGGACCGTCCGGGTCAGCGACCCGCTGATGTCAAAGCACCTCGACAAGGCCCTGACGCAGTTCGCTGAAGAGGGTGCGGCGAAACTGTTCCGTCCCCGGATCGGCGCACACTGGATCGTCGGGGTCGTTGGCGAGCTTCAGTTCGACGTCCTTGCCAGCCGCCTGGAAGACGAGTACCGGATTCCGGTCAGGTTTGAGTCGACACAGTTCGTTTCCGCCCGGTGGATCGAGGGCCCGGACGAACTCGTCGAAGCATTCGGCAAGAGGAACCCGTCACTCATGGCCGTTGACCATGATGGCGATGCGGTCTACCTGGTCCGCCTCGCATGGGATATCGACCGCGTCAGGCGCGACCATCCTGAACTGAGCCTGTCTTCAACCAAGGAAACCCTGAGACCCGGCTGATGACTCGATAGATTTCGCGTCCGGGCTCCTTTTCGGATCCCGGTCGTTTTCATCGAGACCTGGCCGGGCGCTTCGGTCCTGCGACGTGATCAGTCTTGACGCTCCTTGATCCCCGGAGGGATTCCGCCCCGGCCCGCGTATCCGGCATGTTGGAATCCGCGATGACGGCTCCAGCCTTGCGGTACGCGACCGAAAAGTGCGCACGTAACGCCCTCTCAGGCAGTTCCGCCGCAAACGCGGCTGTCGCGCGTCGGACTGAAGTTCGAAACCTGAAAAATGGCAAGGCGAAAACCTCAGGCGGCGCGACCCGGAACAACGTGCCAGATCGCGGCAAGGTGCTGGAAGTTTCCTGCCATCGCAACCTCGAGGCCTGTTTCCGGGACTCCATCGCGGCAACCGGAATCGCCACCGGTCGTGACGGCCCCCTGATCCGTTCGCTCATCCGCGCCGGCTCGTCAACAGCCGGCACCTGGTCCGGAAACGCACTTGTGAAATGCACCGGCGACGTGCCCGAGCTGCAGGAATATCGACCGATGTCTGCAATCACTCGTGTCGGGCGGCGGGCATCGCTGCGAACCTGGAAATTCCGGAGGCCCAGGTCGAAGTGGTCCAGCATGTGGCCGATCACTCGGACCCAAAGACGACACAAGCCTTGCGAACGGCGCGCCGAACGTGTCTCGCTGGATGGATTTGAGAGGATCGGAACTTGAGGAAACGGCAACATCGGTGGGCGAACAAGGGGGACACATGACGGGTCCGTGTGTGTTCGACCAGGTGGTCATGGCAGTCGAAGTCGGGATTCGGTGAAACTTCGTGGAATCAATCAGATCGTGGTTCTTGAAATCGGGATTTCCAACGAATTTGCGTACGGCATGAAGCCGCGAACCTGAGGTTGGCAGTCTGAACCTTGATGGGTCCTGCACGTGCCACCCGTTGGATGATTACCTGATCGGCCGAACCGGCGCCCGACACTGGTCATTTGACACGTGCGGCACGAGTGCATATCCATCCGGCACATGCCGGAGGCTGATTCGATCATCAAACAGGTATCGATTCTCATTCCCCTCCCCATGCGCTGACATGCTGACAAAAGAATCTCATGGTATCATTTTCCGAATTTGACCTGGAACCCCGGGTTCTCAGGGCCGTGACCGATGCCGGTTACACAACACCAACACCAATTCAGGCAGAAACCATCCCCCACGCCGTGCTGGGACGGGATGTACTCGGAATCGCCCAGACAGGGACCGGCAAAACTGCGAGTTTTTCGCTGCCGATGATTTCGGCTCTCGTCAACGGCCGGGCTCGTGCGCGAATGCCAAGATCCCTGATCCTGTGTCCGACACGTGAACTTGCGGCGCAAGTGGCGGATACCCTGGAGACCTATTCGAAATATGCGAACCTATCGAGGGCGCTGCTGATCGGCGGCGTTCGGTTCGACGAACAGGATCAACTGATCGACAAGGGTGTCGACATCCTGATCGCGACGCCCGGACGGCTCCTTGATCACTTCGAGCGCGGACGTCTTCTGTTGACCGGTGTTCAGATCATGGTCGTCGATGAAGCCGACCGCATGCTCGACATGGGTTTCATTCCGGACATCGAGAAAATATTCCGCCTGACCCCTTTTACCCGCCAGACCCTGTTCTTCTCGGCAACGATGGCGCCGGAAATCGAGCGCGTGACGGACGAGTTCCTCCAGAACCCGGCTCGCGTCGAGGTGGCGCCCCAGGCCACGACATCGGAAAACACGGCCCAGTCGGTCTGCGCGTTCAAGGCAGGACGCAAATCCAGGGCCGCCAAGGAAAAACGCATCGTGTTGCGCAGCCTCATTTCCGGACAGGGAGAAAACCTGACCAACGGGATCGTCTTCTGCAACCGAAAGACTGACGTCGATATCGTCGCCAACTCCCTGAAGGTGCATGGTTTCGACGCCAAGCCCATTCACGGCGATCTTGATCAAAGCCACCGCACACGTGTTCTCGATGAATTCAGGCAGGGTCAGGTCAAGCTGCTCGTGGCATCCGACGTGGCCGCGCGTGGACTGGATATTCCCAATGTCAGCCACATCTTCAATTACGACGTTCCGAACAACGTCGAGAATTATGTCCACAGGATCGGAAGAACCGGGCGCGCGGGTCGGACCGGTTCCGCCTTCACGATCTGCCTGTCACCGGCCGATGACGCGGCGTTTGCCGCCGTCGAAGAGCTGATCAATCTCAAGGTTTCACGGATCGAACTGCCGGATGCGGCACGGGAAGAAATTTCCAGACTCGACGGCTCGAAGAAAGGCGCCAGGGACGAAAGAAAACCGAGGTCCCGAAGCACACGGACGAAACCGGAGCCGGTGAAGTCAAAGGACCGGAAATCCGGATCCCGGTCCGACCGCGGTCAGGTCCGCCAAGGGTCCCGGACACCTGCTCCCGATCCCGAGAGACAGGCACCGGTACTGGGCATGGGCCCGCATGTACCGGAATTCATGAAAAAGCCGTTCGGATCGAACCGAACCAGCCTCCAGACCGGCCAGGAGCCCTGACAAGCCCGGCCGCGCCCGGTCCTGCTCGATGCGGACCCTGAAAAGCTTTCCGGATTGAGCCTATTCTTCGCTGGTCATGAGAACCATGACTTCAGGCTTTTTGCCGATGGACCTTGCCGCCGCGTGGACGACGCGGGTTACGATCCCCTCGATAACCTCGTCCTTTTCCGTGTCCAACGGACCGCGCCTGGCGAGAGTGCTGGAAATCCTCTCGCGCAAGGTTTCCGTCAGGGAATCTTCCAGGCGTTCCCGGGACGGCACGCCTCGGAGGGATACTCCGGAGCACCACGCCGTGCCGTCAAAGTCGAACTCGATCGCCGCGGCGACGACACCGCTCTCGGCCATTCTCCTGCGTTCACGGATTACTGCGTTTCTCCGGCCAATACGGGTTGATCCGTCGAGACACAGAACTCCTGTCTCCACCTGGTCGACAACCTGCGGGTGAGTCGACGAAATCTCGGCCACCATGCCGGCCGTGACAAAAAGTGACCCGTATCCGTGGTCACGCGCCAGCCTCGCGTGTTCCCTCAGATGCTGGTTCTCGCCGTGCATCGGAATGACCGTTCGCGGTTGAATGATTCCGTAGATCTCTTCGACGTCCGGTCTGCACGCATGACCCGACGCATGAAAAGGGCTCCCCTCGGCGCTGTGGATAGCCACTCCTTTCACGGAAAGCCGGTTCTTGATCGCGTTGACCGGTTTTTCGTTTCCGGGGATCGTACGCGAGGAAAACAGGAAACTGTCTCCCGGTTCAAGTTCGATGCCGCGGTACCGTCCCCAGGACAGTTGCGACGAAACCGACCTCCGCTCGCCCTGGCTTCCCGTCACGATCAGCATCAGCTTGCTGCGCGGGATGTGCCGTGCCTCGTCAAGCGGAATGACTTCCGGAAAATCCTCGAGAAATCCGGTCGCACGGGCAATGTCCAGGATCCTGTGCATCGACCGGCCGACAACCGCCACCGAACGACCGGCCTGCATCCCCGCGGTGGCCAGTGACTTGAGACGTCCGACATTGGAGGCAAAGGTCGTCGCGGCGAACATTCCGGTGGACCGGTCGATCAACTCGGCGACCGGACCCGCCACGGTCGACTCCGAACGTCCCGCCTGCGGATTGAAGATATTGGTGCTGTCGCACACCAGGGCAATGACATCAGTGCCGACTGCCCGCCGGATCCGTTCCGGGTCATGTGCCTCCCCGAGAACTGGCGTGCGGTCCAGGTTGAAGTCGCCCGAATGGATGACCCTGCCCGCAGGCGTGTCGATCACCAGGGCAGATGCCTCGGGAATGGAGTGTGCGACTGGCAGGAAAGCGACCCGGAATGGCCCGGTCTCGACGGCCTCGGGCCAGGGTTCCACCTCCTGTACGGCAGACCCCTTCCGGCCAAGCTGTTCGAACTTGGTCCTGGCAACCGCGGCGGTGAAGCGGCGGGCGAACACGGGCACGGGCAACTCCGGATGAACATGTCCGATCGCGCCGACATGATCTTCATGGGCGTGGGTAATGAAAATCGCCTCAATGCGGTCAAGCCGTTCCATGAGCCAGGCAGTGTCGGGAATCAATACGTCAACCCCGGGCTCGGATTCCGCATCCGGGAATCCTATTCCGCAGTCGACGACGATCAGGCGTTCGGAACCCTCGGCCCCCCAGCCGTAGACGTACATGTTCGCTCCGAACATGCCGCACCCGCCGAGAGGGAGATAGATCAGCCGCTTCCCGGAACTCATGTCACACGTCCCTGTTGAACGCGTCGATCAAGTACAGGCCATGCATGGTCAGATCACCGTCGATTTCATCAAAGACATCCGTACCGCGTTCAAAGAGCCCGGCAAGACCGCCGGTTCCGATAACCTTCATCGGGCGCTGCCTTTCTTCCTTGATCTTCGAGCAAATCCCGCCGATCAGGCCGACGTATCCCCAGAATACGCCTGCACGCATGCATGCGACCGTATTCGTGCCGACGACCCTTTCGGGGACATCCACGTCGATTCTCGGCAGTGCCGCCGCCGCCTCGTGCAGCGCCCGTACCGACAGGTTCACCCCGGGAGCAATCACGCCCCCGATGTAGGCTCCATCACTGTCCACAACGTCGAACGTGGTTGCGGTTCCGAAGTCGACCACGATCAGGTCGCCGCCATAGCGGTCGAACGCTCCGACCGAATTCACGATCCGGTCCGCGCCAACCTCGGCCTCGTTGTCGACACGAACGTCGGCGGTGAGCCGACATTCCGGCTTCCCGACGACCAGGGGACGACACCCGAAATACCGGTCGCACAGGAAGCTGATGTTGAAAAGAACCTGGGGGACGACGGATGATACGATGACCCGGTCAATGGAGTGGGGTGGAATCGGGGGATTCATGTAATTCATGAGATTGCCCAGCCAGACGAAATACTCGTCGGCGGTCCGTTCGGGCTTGGTCGCGCAACGCCACGCCGCAACAAACCGCGTTCCGTCATGCAGTGAGAATCCCGAATTGGTGTTTCCGATATCAATCGCAAGCAGCATGGGGCGCTTCCGTCGCCAGATAGTGAATGTCGGCCGCGGTAACAATCTCAGGGCCATCGGGCGTCGCAAGCATCATCGCACCCGTTTCGCTGATCGTTTCAAACACGCCAGTCAATTCTCGTGTCCCGATGGTCACGGCCACCCGGGCACCGATGCCGTCCGCGCCGTTAAGCCACGCTTTACGAATGGGAGAAAACCCGTCCGATCGCAACCGGTTTTCCCAGGAATTTAGAGCAGGCGCCAGCGTACGCAGGAACTGCCCTGGGGTCACCGTCACGCCCGCGACCGATCTGAGGTCGACGGGTTGCAGGTCCCCGCCCCCCTTTTCCGGACGACCGTTTTCCACACGACGGCCAGGGATTTCCGCACGTTCCGGCAAGACCGGCGCGGCGGTCAGGTTGACACCGATTCCGACCAGAAGCGATGTCCCTTCGGTCTCAAGCAGAATGCCCGAGATCTTTCGGCCCTGCGCAAGCACATCATTGGGCCATTTCAGCCGATAGGGTTCGCTCGTCCGGGACCAGGTCGACAGCGCGTCCCGGACCGCCAACGCCGCAACGAACGACATGAGTGCTGCCGAGCGCGGTTGACCTGATCGAGGGAGGATCAGTGTTCCGTGGAAGTTTCCGGCCTCCGAGAGCCACGTGCGTGCTGCCCGCCCACGTCCGGCGGTTTGCCGCCTGGCAACCACCCATGTCGGCGTTGAAACCCGCCCCGCGCGGGCGCGGGCCTCGGTATTCGTACTTGCGACCGTATCCAGGGCTATGCACGGGAAACCGCACATATCCTGAGCGAAAGAACGATCGGTTCCGGTCACTGAAGGAGCGCGCTCGCGGCGACAGCGGCAAGGGAGTCCATGCCGAACAGGTTGACGACGCCAAACACGATGAAGACCGCAGATGCCATGAGCAACGCGTAATGCGTGGGCGGCATGTGCCCGTCGAGTGAATCGGCCGGTTCGCCGAAATACATCAGGTAAACGATCCTGACGTAGTAGAACGCACCGATGACCGACGCCAGCACACCGGCGATGGCAAGCCAGGTCATGCCGGCATCCACGGCGGCCTTCAGAACAAAGAACTTGCCGAAGAATCCGGCCAGGGGGGGGATCCCGGCCAGAGAAAACAGCAACGCGGCGAACGCTACCGCCCGGGCCGGTTCGACCCTGGAATAGAGTCCCAGCGCGGAAATATTGGTCACCGGCCGGTTGTCCCTCTCCATGTTCAATATGAACGCGAATGCGCCGATATTCATGACCAAGTAGATGGTCATATAGACGAGCATCGCGTGAACGCCACCGACGCCGCCGGCAGCAAGTCCCATCAGCGCGAACCCCATGTGCGCGATCGAAGAATACGCCATCAGGCGCTTGATGTCCTTCTGTCCGATCGCCGCAACCGACCCCAGGAACATCGACAGGACGGCCAGGAACGCAATGATCTGGCGCCAGTCGCCTTCGGCGCCGCCGAATGCGTCGTGCAGCACACGCGCAAACAGGGCCATGGCCGCCACCTTCGGCGCCGTGGCAAAAAACGCCGTGACCGGGGTCGGAGAACCTTCATAGACATCGGGCGTCCACATGTGAAAGGGAGCGGCCGAAATCTTGAATGCCATGCCCGAGCATATGAACACGAGGCCAAAGAGCATGCCCAAGGGAAGCCCGCCTCCGCCGATCGTCGATGCAATTCCGGAAAAGTCGGTCGTGCCGGTATAACCATAGACAAGCGACGCGCCGTAGAGCAGCAATCCGGACGACAGCGCGCCCAATACGAAATACTTGAGCCCTGCCTCGGTCGACCGAAGGCTGTCCCTGCGGAAGGCCGCGACCACGTAGAGGGAAAGCGACTGCAATTCCAGGCCCATGTAGAGAGCCATGAGGTTTCCGGCGCTGATCATCATCATCATGCCGAGGGTCGCCATGACGATCAGTATCGGAAACTCGAACTTGAGCAGTCTGAATCGCTTCAGATACTGCTTGCTCAATATCAGGACCGCGGAACTCGCCATGAGGACCAGGACCTTCGCAAAACGCGCGAATCCGTCGTCGATGAAAGCGCCGCCGAAGGCGTGGCGGGTCTCGCCGGGCGACAGGCCGATCCAGATTCCGAGACCTGCCATGACCAGAACCGACGTCCAGAGGGTGGCACTCGCCCACACGTCTTTCCGGCCGAATGCTGCCACCATCAGGGCCGTCATGGCGAAAACGGCCAGAATGATCTCCGGCAGGGCGATTTCGATATCGGTCAGGATCATGAACCCGCCCTCATGCCGATCCGCGTACGAGCGAGACAAGGAACTCCAACGGCGTCTGCACGGTGACCGGAGCAATGCCAGGATCGGAAACCGCGGACCGCGCAGCCGCCTGCGTTGCGGCAACGTCGTCGAGCATGGAGCCGACGGTCGGTCCAATCATGTCGAGAACCAGTGCCGGATACACGCCGAGGAGAACCGTCATGACAACGAGCGGTGTCATGACCAGGCGTTCGCGCCTGTCCAGGTCCTGAATTGACCTGAGGCCTTCTCGAACGAGATCGCCAAAAATCACGCGCCGGTACAACCAGAGAGCATAACCTGCCGAAAGAATGACGCCGGTTGTAGCCCCGGCGGCAATCCACGTGTTGACCTTGAAGACACCGACCAGGGTGAGGAACTCCCCGATGAATCCGGAGGTTCCGGGAAGCCCGACATTCGCCAGAGTAAACAGCATGAAAACCATTGCATAGGCCGGCATGCGGATGACGAGCCCGCCATAGGCGTCGATCTCGCGCGTGTGCATGCGGTCGTAGATCACGCCGACTCCAAGGAACAGGGCGGCGGAAATAAATCCGTGGCTGAGCATCTGGAAAATTGCTCCATCGACGCCCTGCTGATTGGCTGAAAAAATTCCGATCGTGACGAAGCCCATGTGGGCAACCGACGAGTATGCAATCAGTTTCTTCATGTCCTCCTGCATCATCGCCACGAGCGACGTGTAGATGATGGCAATGACCGAAAGCACCATCACGAAAAGTGCCAGGTGTTCCGATGCGACCGGAAACATGGGAAGGCTGAACCGAAGGAACCCGTACCCTCCCATCTTCAGCAGGATGGCTGCCAGGACGACCGAACCCGCGGTCGGAGCCTGGACATGAGCATCAGGCAGCCACGTGTGGACAGGCCACATCGGCAACTTGACCGCGAAACTCGCAAGAAATGCCAGGAACAGAAGTGTCTGAACTCCTCCGATCACGGTCAG
The DNA here is from genome assembly GCA_965242975.1 of Paracoccaceae bacterium. Classification (GTDB taxonomy): domain Bacteria; phylum Pseudomonadota; class Alphaproteobacteria; order Rhodobacterales; family Rhodobacteraceae; genus JAPPHA01. The sequence continues at coordinate 1,501,694 of CBDETS010000007.1, forward strand.
CCCGAGGATGTTCAGCGGATCGGAAGGGAAATCATGGGCGAGCAGCAAACGAATGTCGGTCGTTCCCGAAATGCGCCACATCGCGATCATCGCCACCAGCATCAGGACCGACCCCAGCAAGGTGTAGAGGAAGAACTTGAATGCGGCGTAGATTCGGTCCTTCCCGCCCCAGATCCCGACGATCAGGAACATCGGGATCAATCCGGCCTCGAACACGACGTAGAACAGGACCAGGTCGAGCGCGCAGAAAACCGCAATCATCGTGGATTCGAGCACAAGGAACGTGATCATGTATTCCTTGACCCGCTTCTCGACATTCCAGCAGGCACCGATCACGACCGGCATCAGGAACGTGGTCAGCATCAGCAGCAACACGCTGATTCCGTCAATCCCGACGCGGTATGTCAGGCCGCCAATCCAGCGGTACTCCTCGACAAACTGGAAGCCCGTGTCCCTCGGGTCGAACTGGCTGTAGACCACAACCGAGATGAGAAACGTTGCCACCGTCGCGACCAGCGAGAGGCGCCGCGCGTTCTGGCGCGCAGCCGGATCGTCACCCTTCAGAAAGACCATCAGGATGAACGCCGCGAGAAGCGGCAGAAAGATGACAACCGTCAGAACATTGTCCATCAGCCGGCACCCCCGGCAACGGAGAACCAGGTGATGATCACGGCCAACCCGACGAACATCGCGAAGGCGTAATGAAAGAGGTACCCGGATTGCGCCCGCCCGGCCTGGCGCGTGAACCAAGGGATGATGCCCATCGCCAGCCCGTTGATTGCGCCATCTATGATCTTGCCATCGCCGAGTTTCCAGAGGAGGCTCCCCAGCCACTTGGCCGGTCGCACGAAAACGAACTCGTAGAGTTCGTCAAAATACCACTTGTTCAGGAGGAAGGCGTAAAGCCCGGGCTGGAACGCCCTGAGGCGTGACGGCAGGTCCGTTCTTCGAACGTAAAACAGCCAGGCCAGCAGAAACCCGCACGACATCGCGAGAAACGGCGACACCCTGACAAGGGCAGGCACGTAGTGGGCATCGTGCAAGACGTGATTGGTCTCCTTGTCGATGAAGATCGATGCCCCGAAATACTCTTCGGCGTACGTTCCGAAAAACTCGTCGTACCAGACCATGCCGGCCACCACCGCTCCGACCGCCAGCAGCGCGAGGGGGACCAGCATCGTCCACGGACTTTCGTGCGCATGCTCATGGGTTTCCTGACGGCCGCGCCTGGAGCCGAAAAAGGTCATGAAGATCAACCGCCAGCTGTAGAAGCTCGTCATCATTGCGGTCAGGACCAGGGTCCAGAACGCAACCGCCGCCAACGAGCCAGGGGCCGCAAACGTGCTTTCAATGATGGCGTCCTTCGACTGGAAACCGGCAAGACCCCAGTGGGTGAGAGGGATCCCCAGCCCGGTAATCGACAGCGTACCGATCATCATTGCCCAAAACGTCAGCGGAAGGCTCTTTCGAAGACCGCCGTAGTTCCGCATGTCCTGCTCGTGGTGCATCGCGTGAATGACCGATCCGGCCCCGAGGAAAAGCATGGCCTTGAAAAAGGCGTGGGTGAACAGATGAAACATGGCGACCGGATACGCGCCGACACCCGCCGCCACGAACATGTAGCCGAGCTGCGAGCACGTGGAGTAGGCAATAACGCGCTTGATGTCGTTCTGGACCAGTCCAACGGTCGCTGCAAAGAACGCCGTCAGCGCGCCTGTCGCGACGACGAACCCTGCCGTCCAGTCGGCAAACTCCATCAGGGGAGACAGGCGGCACACCATGAACACGCCCGCGGTAACCATGGTGGCCGCGTGGATCAGGGCTGACACCGGGGTCGGACCTTCCATGGCGTCGGGCAACCAGGTGTGCAGAAGGAACTGCGCCGACTTGCCCATTGCGCCGATGAACAGCAGCAGGGTTACCGCCTCCAGCGCAGGGACGTCCTGGCCAAGAAACCGGAATCGCGTATCCGCGAGTTCACGGGCCGTGTCCGGATCCAGGATCACGGAAAAGTCGATGCTGTCCGTCAGCATGAAGAGGCCGAAGATCCCCAGCGCGAATCCGAAGTCCCCAACCCGGTTGACGATGAACGCCTTGATGGCGGCCGCGTTCGCCGACGGTTTACGGTAGTAGAACCCGATCAGGAGGTAGGACGCGACACCGACGCCCTCCCAACCGAAGAACAACTGCAGAAGATTGTCCGACGTCACGAGCATCAGCATCGCGAAGGTAAAGAACGACAGGTAGGCAAAAAACCTGGGCTTGTAGCTTTCACCGGGCTTCCAGTTGCCGTCCCCGTCCATGTAGCCCCAGCTGTACAGGTGCACGAGCGACGAGACCGTGGTGATCACGACGAGCATGACGACGGTGAGGCGGTCGATCCGAAGCGCCCAGTCCGTGCTCAGCGATCCGCTTTCGACCCAGCGCGCGAGCGGGATCGTCTTCACATCCCCGTCGAAGGTCTGGAACACGTACCAGGCCAGGAAGGCCGAAACGAACAGGAGTCCGGTCGAGACCGCCATGGCGGCGCGTTCGCCAATGAACCGGTGGAAAAAACCGGCAAAAATGCAGCCGACCAGCGGCGCGAAGACCAGGGTGATTTCCATGGAGCCGAACTCAGCCCTTCATCATGTTGACGTCTTCGACGGCAATCGTGCCGCGGTTTCGGAAGAAGCAAACGAGGATGGCCAGTCCGATCGCGGCTTCTGCTGCCGCGACGGTCAGTACGAAAAGGGCAAAAACCTGGCCGACCAGGTCTCCGAGATAGGTCGAGAAGGCTACAAGATTGATGTTGACGGCCAGCAACATCAATTCGATCGACATCAGTATGATGATCACGTTCTTTCGATTGAGAAAAATACCGAAAACACCGATGACAAACAGGAGCGCCGCCACCGTGATGTAATGCTCCAGGGTTATCACGGGCCCAACCCCTGCCCCGACGGCACATCCACCAGCTCGATCGTCTCGCGCGGGTCCCTGAGGATCTGGTTCGGGATGTCCTGCCGCTTGACATGCGTACGGTGCCGCAACGTGAGCACGATGGCCCCGATCATGGCCACGAGAAGAATCAGCCCGGCCGCCTGAAACAGGTAAATGAAGTCCGTGTAGATGAGCTGACCGATTGCCGCCGTGTTGTGAACAAGTTCCCGCGGCGGCGCTTCCGCAACGCGCAGGTCTCCGGCGGATTCGGCAAAATTCCAGTGGCCGATGACCAGGCCGAGTTCCAGCAACAGGACCAGGCCGATCAGCAGCCCGAGCGGCATGTACCGCGCCATTCCACCCCTCAACTCGGCGAAATCGACATCGAGCATCATGACCACGAAGAGGAACAACACCGCGACGGCGCCGACGTAGACGATCGCCAGCAGCATGGCGACGAACTCGGCTCCCATCAGTACGAACAGGCCGGCGGACGAGAAAAAGGCAAGGATCAGCCAGAGCACCGAGTGCACCGGATTGCGCGCCAGTACCACAAACAGGCCCGAGCCGACCGCCGTGACGGCAAAGAGATAGAATGCCAGGACCGTCACCGACATGACGGCCTCCCGAGTTCAGGGGCCGGTGCCGGACCGGGACGGTTCCGGGAACCTCGTGTCCGTTCCCGGCACCCGGCGCCCGGCGCCCGTGAAGCCCCGGTTCCCGTTCGCGCTCCAGCCATCATCGGAATCTCGCGTCCTCGCGTAGGTTGCGGGCGATTTCAGCTTCCCAGCGGTCGCCGTTCGCAAGAAGCCGCTCCTTGTCATAAAACAGCTCTTCCCGTGTCTCGGTCGCAAATTCGAAGTTGGGCCCTTCGACGATTGCATCGACCGGGCAGGATTCCTGGCAAAAACCGCAATAGATGCATTTCGTCATGTCGATGTCGTACCGGGTCGTCCGGCGTGACCCGTCGTCGCGCGGCTCGGCTTCGATCGTGATGGCCTGCGCCGGACAGATGGCCTCGCACAGCTTGCAGGCGATACATCGTTCTTCCCCGTTCGGGTAACGCCGCAACGCGTGTTCGCCGCGAAACCGGGGGCTGAGCGGCCCCTTCTCGTGCGGGTAGTTGACTGTCGACTTCGGGCGGAAAAAATACTTCATTCCCAGCTTCAGGCCGGTGAACATGTCGGCAAGCACGAGGTACTTCGCCGCCCGAAGGCCCCTGCCAACCCAGTTTGACTGTTTGAACGCCATGTTCCGTCCGACTCCGTTCTAACCGCCGACCGCCCAGCGCGCGTAGGTACCGCCGAAAACTCCGAACTGGGCGAACGCTGCCACGACCGCGACCCAGCCGAGCGAGAGAGGCAGAAACACCTTCCAGCCCAGGCGCATCAACTGGTCGTAGCGATATCGCGGCACGACCGCCTTGATCAATGCAAACAGGAAGAAAAACAATCCCATCTTGAGCAGCATCCACAGCGCTCCGTCCGGAAGCCATGGAACTGGCGACAACCACCCTCCGAAGAACAGGATCGTCGTCAGGGCGCACATCAACCAGATGGTGATGTACTCGCCGGCCATGAACAGCAGGAACGGGGTCGACGAATACTCGACCTGGTAGCCGGCGACGAGTTCCGATTCCGCCTCGGGAAGATCAAAGGGCGGACGGTTGGTTTCCGCGAGTGCCGAGACGAAGAACAGGACGACCATCGGCAGATGGGGAAGCCAGTACCAGTTGAAGAGCCCGTATTCGCCGTCCTGAGCGAGCACGATTTCGACGAGGTTGAGTGAGCCGGTCGTGATCAGCACACCTATGATGATGAAACCGATCGACACCTCGTAGGATATCATCTGCGCGGCCGAACGAAGGGAGCCCAGGAACGGATATTTCGAATTCGAGGCCCAACCGCCCATGATGACGCCATAGACCTCGAGAGACGAGACGGCGAATATGTAGAGGATGCCGACATTGATACTGGAAATCACCAGGGTCTCGGACAGCGGGATGACGGCCCATGCGATCAGGGCAAGAATGAAGGACACCAGAGGGGCCAGCAGAAACACCGACTTGTCCGCACCCGCGGGGATGACGAATTCCTTGAACACGTACTTCATCGCGTCGGCGACGGATTGCAGGAGGCCCCAGGGCCCGACGACATTGGGGCCCCGGCGCAATTGTACCGCACCCCAGATCTTGCGGTCGCCGTAGACGAGAAACAGCAGGCTGATCATCACGAATGCGGTCATCAGGACGCATTGAGCGAGAACGATCAGGAAGATCCCGAACTGGGATTCAAGAAAACCGCTCATTCGGTGCGTCCCGTGAACTTGGCCGGGTCGACCGGATTCGGATCACGAACGGGTACCGGGGACCCGCGCCCCGTGCACGGAACCCCGGAAAACGACCGGTGACCTGCGACCGGATACGGAGTCATGCTGCCTTGGCCCTGTCATGGCCGGGACGCCTGTTCCGGGCATTCCGGCTGAGTTCCGCCATGACGACCGAAGCCCGGGCGATCGGATTGCTGAGGTAGAAGTCATCCACGGCCGGATGGAAATCGCCGTCACCCATTTCTCCGGCTTCGACCGGTTCCCATGGATTCACCGGAACCTGGTCGATTTCCTGCATGTGGCCGCAGGTCTCGAAGACCCCCTTGCGGAGTTCGGCCAGTGAATCGAACGGCAACGGCATTCCTAGCTCGGCAGAGAGTGCTCTCACGATTGTCCAGTTTTCCCTGGCTTCGCCCGGAGGGAAACAGGCCCTGACCGACTGTTGAGGCCGACCCTCGGTGTTGACGAAGGTCCCGTCTTCCTCGGTATAGGCCGCAGCCGGCAGGATGACATCCGCGCGGTGTGCGCCCCTGTCTCCGTGGCTCCCCTGGTAGATCACGAACACATCGTCGGGCAGTTCGATTTCATCGGCACCGAGGTTGAACACGGTGTCCGCCTGCCCGAGCGCGGCGGCCAGTCCGTCCTCGGCCACAATTCCGATATCCATGCCGCCGACCCTGGAGGCGGCCGTGTGCAGGACCATGAAACCGGCGTCCAGCGAGGCTGCAAGATGCATGGCGTGGCCGAGAACGGCGAAGCCATCCTCCGCCCGAAGCGCGCCCTGCCCGACCATGACAACCGTGTTGTCGCGCGCGCGCAGGGATTCCGGGACCTCTTTGGACAGGCCTGCCAGCGTCGACCTCCCGGTTCCGAGATGGACGTAGTCGTACGTCAGGTCGCGGCGTGCGCCGATCAGGTTGACCGTCGCTCCGTTGAGCCATGCCTTGCGAATGCGGGCGTTCAGAACCGGAGATTCCCACCTGGGATCGGAACCGACGAGAATGATCGATCCGGCGAAGTCGATGTCCTCGATCCTGGCCGATCCGACGTAGGCCGACCGGTTTCCTGCCGGGAGGCACGCACCGTCCGTTCGGCATTCGACGACGCCTCCGTGCATGAGGGTCAGTTCCTTGAGGGCGTACATGGATTCGACCGACGCGAGGTCGCCGGCCAGTGACACCAGGTTCTTCCCTTTGACGGCGCGTGCAGCCGCGCCGAGGGCCTCGGCCCACTCCGCAGGTTTCAGGACGCCGTCGCGCCTGACGAAAGGCTGATCGAGCCTCTGGTTCCGGAGTCCGTCCCAAATGAACCTGGTCTTGTCGGAAATCCACTCTTCGTTGACCCCGTCGTGGTTGCGCGGGAGAATGCGCATCACGTCGTGACCACGGCTGTCGACGCGAATGTTGGAGCCGAGCGCGTCCATGACGTCGATCGTTTCCGTCTTTCGCAGTTCCCATGGGCGCGCGGAAAACGCGTAGGGTTTCGAGGTCAGGGCGCCAACCGGACAGAGATCAATGATGTTCCCCTGCAGTTCGCTGTCCAGAGTCTGGTCCAGGTATGACGTGATTTCCGCGTCTTCGCCCCGGCCGGTCTGGCCCATCTGGGTAATTCCGGCAACCTCCGTCGTGAACCGGACGCAACGGGTGCAGGAAATGCAGCGGGTCATCCTGGTTTCCACCAGCGGGCCAAGGTCCAGGTCGTTTACGGCGCGTTTGGCTTCCCGAAACCGCGAGAAATCGACACCGTAAGCCATGGCCTGGTCCTGCAGATCGCACTCCCCGCCCTGGTCGCATATCGGGCAATCGAGGGGATGGTTGATCAACAGGAATTCCATCACGCCTTCGCGCGCCTTCCGGACCATGGGAGACAGGGTCCGAACTTCGGGGGGGCTGCCGTCCCGCCCAGGCCGAAGGTCCCGCACCTGCATTGCACAGGACGCCGTCGGCTTCGGCGGACCTCCAACGACCTCGACCAGGCACATGCGGCAGTTTCCGGCGATCGACAGCCGTTCATGATAGCAGAACCGCGGAATCTCGATCCCGGCAAGCTCGCAGGCCTGCAGCAGTGTCATCGCCGGATCCACCTCGAATTCGGCACCATCGATTATGAGTCGCGTCGTATCGCTCATGTCACGCGCTTTCAACTTGTCGGCCGGGTTCCGCCGGTGGCTTCAAGACCAGTTTCAGGTCCCGCACGTCCGTCGTCTTGGCGGCAACCCTGGTCCGACCCCCGGTCGTGCCTGCTTGCCCTGAAGACCGCGTGCGGGTCCGGATCCGGTCTTCGATTTCATCGCGGAAATGCCGGATGAGACCCTGAATCGGCCACGCGGAACCATCTCCCAACGCGCAGATCGTGTGGCCTTCGACCTGGTAGGTGACGTCGAGCAACATGTCGATTTCTTCCAGGTCGGCGGTCCCGTGCACCAGCCGGTCCATGATGCGCATCATCCAGCCCGTGCCTTCGCGGCACGGGGTGCACTGTCCGCAGCTCTCGTGCTTGTAGAAGGCAGACAGCCGCCAGATCGCCTTGATCACATCCGTGGACCGGTCCATCACGATGACGGCCGCCGTTCCGAGTCCCGACTTGTGCTCGGCGAGCCAGCTGAAATCCATGAGTGCATCGTCGCACAACGCCTTGGGAATCAGGGGAACCGATGCGCCGCCGGGTATGACGGCCTTCAGGTTGTCCCAGCCTCCCCGGACCCCACCGCAATGGCGGTCGATCAGCTCACGGAGCGGTGTCGACATCGCGTCCTCGACGACACAGGGATTGTTCACGTGGCCGGAAAACGCGAACACCTTTGTTCCGGCGTTGTTTTCCCGTCCGATCGAGGTGAACCAGCCCGAACCGCGGCGAAGAATTGTCGGCACGACCGCGATCGTCTCGACGTTGTTCACGGTCGTCGGGCAGCCATAGAGGCCGGCCGCCGCGGGAAACGGCGGTTTCATCCGCGGCATGCCTTTCTTGCCTTCCAGGCTTTCGAGCAATGCGGTTTCCTCGCCACAGATATACGCGCCGGCGCCGTGGGTGAGATGAAGATCGAAGTCCCAGCCGGAACCGCAGGCATTCCGGCCGATGAGCCCCGCGTCGCGCGCCTCGTCGATCGCGATCTGAAGGGCCTCGCGTTCCCGGACGAATTCGCCCCGGATGTATATGTACCCGGTGTGCGCGCCCATCGCGAATCCGGAGACGAGGCAGCCTTCGACCAGCGAGTGCGGGTCATGGCGCATGATTTCGCGGTCCTTGCAGGTGCCCGGCTCCGATTCATCCGCGTTGACCACGAGGTAGGCAGGGCGCCCGTCGCTGGTCTTCGGCATGAAGGACCACTTGAGCCCGGTCGGGAAGCCCGCGCCGCCGCGCCCGCGCAGCCCCGACGCCTTTACTTCGTCGACAATCCGGTCCCGCCCCATTTCAAGGAGCCTGGATGTCCCGTCCCAGTGACCGCGTTTCCGCGCCCCGGCGAGCGAGCGATCGCGCATGCCATAGAGATTGGTGAAGATGCGGTCGCGATCAGCCAGCATTCATCTGCCCTCCTGCTCCCGGACGCGCCTGCTCGCGCGTACCAGCACGACCAAAGCCCAGAAAAAGGCGGCCAAGGCGGAGAAGTCCACCAGAAAAGCGAACCGGGCAGGCAATCCCAGCCTGCCTCCGAGCCAGGAGCCCAGCATCCACAGGACCATGGTCGCGGCAATCACGATCGCCGCAATCCGAACCTGACCGGCCCCGGCTCCACGCAGCCGCGCCGCCAGGCGGGTCCAGGCCGCCCAATGACCTTCGGCCTTGCGACTCACGACGGGTCCTCCCCGTTCTCCGGGCGCGTTCCGGCCACGGCGTCTCGTGGTGGCTCCGCCGCGAGCGAAACCGAGGCATTCACGGTTTCGCACAGGCCTCCCTGGTCCGGGTCGGTCAGCGTGCTCAGCCCCGAGAGCGGCTCGCACGAGAACCGCCCGTTCTGCGGTCCCGGCGGCGGAGTCGTGCCTTCCTCCAGGGCATCCAGGATGGCGGAAAAGCTCTCGGGCGTCAGATCCTCGTAAAAGTCCTTGCCGATCTGCACCATGGGCGCGTTGGCGCATGCTCCGAGACACTCGACTTCTTCCCAGCTGAACTTGCCGTCCGCGCTTACCCGGTGCGGGGATGGCGCGATCCGGTCCCTGCAGACATCCACGATCCCGTCGGAACCGCAAATCATGCATGTCGTGGTCGTGCAGACCTGAACATGCGCAACTCTGCCGACCGGCTTCAACTGAAACATGAAATAGAACGTCGCGACCTCGAGTCCCCTGACCGGCGGCAGATCCAGCATTTCCGAAACGGTCTCGATCGCCGGTCGCGACAACCAGCCTTCCTGTTCCTGCGCGCGCCAGAGGAGCGGTATGATTGCCGAAGCCTGCCGTCCCGCCGGATATTTCGCGATCTCCTGCCGTGCCCAGGCCTCGTTGGCCGGTGTGAAGGCAAAGGAGTCCGGCTGTTCGTGATGAAGGCGCCTCAACATGATCGGGCGTTGACCTTTTTCCTGCCGCTTGACCCGGCTGCCGAATGCGGGTGCGGGCGAATGCCCGCGGCTGGCTGACCATTCACCATCATCGATCGATTTCTCCGAATACGACGTCCATTGTTCCGATGATGGCCGCGACATCTGCCAGCTGGTGCCCCGTCGCCAGATGATCCATGGCCTGGAGATGCAGGAATCCCGGTGCACGAATCTTGGCCTTGTACGGCCTGTTGCTTCCATCGGCCACAAGGTAGACGCCGAATTCCCCCTTGGGCGCTTCGACGGCAGCGTAGACTTCGCCGGCCGGCACATGAAAGCCCTCGGTATACAGCTTGAAGTGGTGGATCAGCGCTTCCATTGACGTCTTCATGTCTTCGCGCGTCGGCGGCGACAGTTTTCCGCGCGCGAGAACGTCTCCCGGTTCTCCCCCGAGTTTCTCGATCGCGGCCCTGATGATTCCGGTACTTTCACGCATTTCGGCCATTCTGCAGAGATACCGGTCGTAGCAGTCGCCGTTGTGTCCGACAGGAATCCTGAATTCGAACTCGTCATAACATTCATAGGGCTGTGACCGACGCAGGTCCCATGCCATGCCCGACCCGCGGATCATGACCCCGGAAAAACCCCAGTCAAGCGCTTCCTTTTGCGTCACGACACCGATGTCGACATTGCGTTGCTTGAATATGCGGTTTTCGGTCAGCAACTCGTCGATGTCGTCCAGAACTGCGGGAAAACCGTCGGTCCAGTCGTAAATGTCGTCCAGCAGCTCCTTCGGAAGGTCCCGGTGAACGCCGCCGGGGCGAAAATACGCCGCGTGCAGCCGGGCACCGCACGCCCGCTCATAGAAGACCATGAGTTTTTCGCGTTCGTCGAATCCCCAGAGCGGCGGCGTCAGGGCACCGACGTCCATCGCCTGGGTGGTCACGTTCAGCAGGTGATTGAGGATACGGCCGATCTCACTGTACAGTACGCGGATGAGCTGCGCGCGGCGCGGAACCGACGTACCCGTCAACCTTTCGATCGCGAGGCACCAGGCATGCTCCTGGTTCATCGGCGCCACGTAGTCCAGCCGGTCGAAATACGGCAGGTTCTGCAGGTACGTGCGGCTCTCCATCAGTTTCTCCGTTCCCCGATGGAGAAGCCCGATATGCGGATCGCACCGCTCAACGATTTCGCCGTCGAGCTCAAGAACCAGCCGCAGGACGCCATGTGCCGCCGGATGCTGAGGGCCGAAATTGATGTTGAAGTTTCGAACGCCCTGCTCGTCCCGGACGGCATCATCGAAGGTAGGTTCGGTCATGTTCCGCCCTCGCCCTCGACTTCACCGGATTCCCGGCCGGACCGGCCCCCGGTTTCGGTCAGGACCGCTCCGACGCCTTCCCAGGGAGAGGTAAAGTCGAAACTGCGGTATTCCTGGACGAGCGAAACGGGCTCCCGCACGACACGTTTCTCGATTTCGTCGTACCGGACCTCGGTAAACCCGGTTGTCGGAAAGTCCTTTCGGAGCGGATGTCCCTGAAAACCGTAATCCGTCAGGATTCTCCTGAGGTCGGGATGCCCGGAAAACATCACCCCGTACATGTCGAAGACTTCCCGTTCGAACCAGTTGGCCGCCGGAAACACGCCGACAAGCGACGGGACCAGTTCGCCGGTTTCCCGAACCGACGTCTTGACGCGAATCCGGTGGTTCCTCCGCATCGAAAGCAGGTGGTACACGACAGTGAAGCGTTGTTCGCATGCCGGATAGTCGACGGCGGTGATATCAATCAGCGTCGAGAAAAGGCAGCGCTCGTCGGTCTTCAACCATTCGGCGAATTCCGCGACCTTCTGCGGGGTCACCAGGACTTCCAGTTCTCCGCAGGCCGTGACTCCCGCTTCCAGCACGGCGTCGGACCGGCGTTCCCGAAGGTGGGACGCCAGGTCCCTCAACGATCCTGTCTGGCTCATTCTGATTACCTGACTATGGTTCCCGTCCGGCGAATCTTGCGTTGAAGCTGCAGGATTCCATACAACAGCGCTTCGGCTGTCGGCGGGCACCCGGGAACGTAGACATCGACGGGCACGATCCGGTCGCACCCGCGCACGACCGAATAGGAATAATGATAGTAACCGCCACCGTTTGCACAGGAGCCCATTGATATCACGTACCGGGGTTCGGGCATCTGGTCATAGACCTTGCGCAGAGCCGGTGCCATCTTGTTGGTCAGTGTTCCCGCAACGATCATCAGGTCAGACTGGCGCGGCGAGGCGCGCGGCGCCGTTCCGAAACGCTCCATGTCGTATCTCGGCATGGCCGTGTGCATCATTTCGACGGCGCAACAGGCGAGTCCGAACGTCATCCAGTGCAGCGAACCGGTCCGGGCCCAGTTGATGACATCGGCGCTCGACGTGACCAGGAATCCCTGGTCCTGCAATACGTTCCGAAACTCGGCGGCCGGAGGATTCACCCGGGTGTCATCTGCCTGACCTCCCGCTGTGCCGGTCTTGGTTGCTCCCGCCGGCGCATGGCCTGTCACTCCCATTCCAGCGCACCTTTCTTCCACTCATAGGCAAACCCGACCGTGAGCACGGCAAGGAACACCATCATTGACCAGAATCCCAACAGCCCCTGGTCCTTGAACGAGGCTGCCCACGGAAAGAGAAACGCAACTTCAAGATCGAAAATGATGAACAGGATTGCAACAAGGTAGAACCGGACGTCAAACTTCATCCGGGCGTCATCGAAGGCGTTGAATCCGCATTCGTATGCAGAGACCTTTTCTGCGTACGGATTGCGCACGGCGATGACGACGGCCGCGAGAACGAGGGCCAGCCCCAGCCCGGCGGCAACGCCGAGAAAGACGAGAATCGGAAGATACTCTCTCAGAAGGTCGTCCAAGGGATTCTCCAGTCGGCACCGGGGGCTGTCCGCTTCACCCTACCGCATCCGGCGGTGCCACGGTTTATCGCCGACCCGGCGTTTGGTCAACTGCCTGCGCCGGCTTGGCCTGGGCTTGTTTCTTTCGGAAGACGGCCACGGGAACCCTTGGAAGTTCACCCGGTGCCACGGCCGAATTGCCGGTTTTCTGCCGCCCTGCGAACTCCGAATCAGACAGGTGAAGGAATTCTCGCGCTGGTCCGTGACGGCCGGTCGGCAAGCTGCTCAACTCAGTCGTGATCCCGTTCGTTTCGGCCGGTTTGCACCGGTGTGTCGGGCGCGCCGACCTGAAGGCCTACACATGGACAGTCGCAACGCCGCGAGCCGCGCGGTGCTCAACAATCTCGTCCAGACTCGCAGGGAATTCGATGTTTCATTTTACAAGTCTCGAACCATTGTATCGCCCAACTGGATACGAACCTCCTGTTTCCGTTTCGCAAGCGAGACATTCTCTTGCGCTTCCGTCACCAGCTTGAAAATCGCGGCGAGCCGTTTCGCGCAGTTCTTCTTCTTCCAGTTCGTCGGAGCGCGTACCGTACGCGCTTCGACCTCCTCGGCCAGCCCGCCGAATTGGTCAAGAAAGACCGGATGTGCGTAGATCGGCCATCCGTTAACGGCAAGCGCCGCTTTGACCGGTGCGGTTGCCATTGTCATTCATCATCGGGCGACATCAGTTTATCGAGGTCTACGGCGACATCGCCGGTCAGCGCCTTGAGCCCCGTCATGCAAGCCGCCGTCGAACGCCTTGAGGCGCTCGGGACGCGCCCTGATATCGGCTTCAATGAAGCCGACAAAGGCACGGAGCCCGGGTTCATCCTCCGAGGCGCGAACCGGCTCAATATAGACTCGGCCGCCCGGTTCGGTGCGATATCGAATCCAATCACCCTTGCTGAGCTTCAGCTGCTTGCGTACTCCGCTTGGAACCGTCGTTTGATAACGGTCAGTTAACTTCGAGAATTCCTCGGTAATTGCCACCAAAACAGACGCGTGGATCACTCGGCATCACCGGCAGGAAATGCACTTTCATTGCCAAAACAGTACTGTTTGATTTCAAACTTGTGTCGAAGACTTGTTGCAGCTCGACCATCAAGGAGGCAGCGGCGATTGACCTAATGCGGTGTGCGGACGGGTGGAGAACAGTGGCTGTTTCCAAGACCGTTCCAACATGTACGCTGACAAACTCTTATGACGCCTTGGTCGGACATCATCGTCGACGAGGAACATGGGGCAGAAATGATGCCCCGACGGGTTCGTTCCTTCCACTCAGTCACTATCCGTACATAACGGCGTTTATGTACTCCTCGTTCCGGGAAGGTCAAGGACCATGAAATGCGACCGATGCGGCGCAGAGACACGCGTCCGGCACCTTCTTGCAGTTCCTCGCGTCGAGTCCGACCCGTGGGACAACTTTTATACCGTCCCGGACTCGGCGCACGTACTGTGGGTTTGCAACCGATGCAATGGAGCCTGGCCAACGCAAAAGCTACGCAGGAGAACCGACGCCTGGGGCGCCTGCCTGATTTGCGGTTGGGCCGACGTCCGTTGTCATTGCGACGACATTTGACCTTTCAGCGGCTGGAACCAAACGGATGACCATCGTTCAAAAGACCGGCGCCCTGAGCGTGGCCGGGTCCGCCACCGTCGCGGTTGGCATCGTTCCCGCGGCTGTCGCCAGTGCTGGCGAAAACGGCCGCCGGGCCTGGCTGGATTTCTTCGCCGCGCGGATCCGGAACCGGAATACCCGCCTGGCTTACGCACGCGCAGCGCATCGTCTTTTTGACTGGCTCGCTGAATACGGAGTCCACGACGTCGTCGACGTCGAGCCGGTCCACATCGCGGTGTGGCTGGAGGAACGCATGCGCGAAGCCTCGCGCCCCACGGTCAAGCAGGAGCTAGCGGGGATCCGGCGGCTCTTCGACTGGCTGACGGTCCGCCAGGTCGTTTCGTCGTCGCCGGCCGCCGCAGTGCGTGGCCCGAAGCATACGGTTCGCCGCGGGACGACGCCGGTTCTTTCCTCCGCCGAGTGCCGCCGTTTCCTGCGGTCCATCCCGGTTGAGACCGTCGGAGGCCTTCGCGACCGCGCCTTGATCGCAACCATGACGTACAGCTTCGCAAGGGTCTCCGCAGCGCTTGCCATGAACGTCAAGGACGTCTTCATGACCGACGGCCGTCTCTGGCTGCGCCTGCTCGAGAAAGGCGGCAAGGTACTGGAAGTTCCCTGCCATCACAACCTCGAGGCCTATCTCCAGGACTACATCGAGGCCGCCGGAATCGACCTCGACCGTGACGGCCCCCTCTTCCGCTCGCTCAACCGCGACAGCTCGCTATCCGGGCGGCGCCTCACCAGGCAACGCGCATGGGAAATGCTCCGACGACGCGCCCGGGTTGCAGGAATTTCTACGGAAGTCTGCAATCACTCGTTTCGGGCGACGGGCATCACGGCATATCTTGAAAACCCGGAGGCGCGTGTCGAGGTAGCCCAGTACCTGGCTGGTCACGCGGACCCCAAGACGACCAAGCTCTATGATCGGCGTGCCGACCGCGTTTCCCTGGATGAAATCGAGAGGATCGGGATTTGAGGAAACGACAACAACAATGGGCGAACAAGGGGGCGCATGATGTGGCGGACCCTGCGAGGCATACAATTGCCCATGCAACTTCGGACCCGGGTTCTGGCCAGAACCCTCGAAGATGATTTCGAGTGATGGAAGAATGAAAGAATCAACAAAAGATTCGAAAAAATCGCCGCTTGGCCCCCAGAAATTTTATGATCTCCAACATCTCAGGTGAGGTAAACGCAGCTAACAAATTAGGACGACTCATAACATCGCTTTAATTCTTCCACGGTGAAATAGGGATTCCTGTGAAGCATTCTATGGCAATTTGCGCAAACTAATGCCAGATCGTCAAAAGTCGTATCCGTAATTTGACCATCTTTGAGTTCGCCAAGCGGAATCTTGTGATGAGCCTCAATAAAATTTTTTCCTCGTTCGCCGTACACTTCCTGAAATTCGAAACCGCAAATTTCACATGGTAGTCTGCCGTCATTGGCGCTAGCATGATTTTCCTTCGCCTGACTAACGGCTTGTGGTGATCGTTCCCGACTCCTATGGAGTCTTTCGATACGGCGTCCTTCAGGGAATGTACCGTCATCGTCGTAACGGGCAGTTGTCTGCAAGTCTTGCGCCGTCTTACGAATTTCTGCGACACGCAAGACATCAGTGAGAAATTCATCCACAGAAACCGATGCGGTTGGAATGGAAATACTTACTTCGGTGGACCCATACATTTCACTAAATCTCTTTTTCCGCGTTACGTTTTTCCCATCTGTTCGAGTAGGATTATATTGCCAGCGAAGTTCAAGACCGTCGCATTCGTGAAGTTCGCAGAGATCCTTGATTGAACCGTCCCGATCCCGACCAAATGTCACAAGATAGTAATTCTTTAGATGATTAGTCCTCCAGTTCGTTAGTGCTATCCAATAGTCATTTTCATTCTTGTGAACTTCGAACACCGCCAATACAGCCAAATCATTGAGATTTACGCTCAAATACGGAAGATTCAATTGTCGCCATTTACGCCGACGTAATTTACGGACATCGATAGTTGAACCATTTTTTATTTGACGCGTGATTGATTGAGCGAGATTTTTTGCTTCAGTCTTTTTCATCGCGAGAATTCCTTAAATTTCCGATTTTCTGACCTCTGCTGATGGATGTGTCGGCAACTTCTCTTGAGATGCCATTCGATGTAACCGCCCATGGATTCGCCTCAAGCACAACGGAAAAGCGGCCGCACGTAGTACGATCAAATCGCTCTGCCAAACGGCAGCGAGGCAAGTCCAGTTTCCAGTCCACCTTGGAAGTTCATCGGCCCGTTGCCTCAGGATCCCATGCCGAGCTGTCGCCGCACCTCGCCGGTCCCGACGAATTGCGACAACAGCCGATAGTTGTTCCGTTCGTATCGAACCCTCCCTGCGACGATCGCCGGATGCACTTGCAGGGCGTTGGCGAGATTCATAACGGCCATGGTCGTTGGCCGATCTCGCACTGCGCTCGCTTCCCAGACCGAGCGTGGAATAAGCGCTTCCTCCGCCCATTCGTCAGCTTGCCTCTCCCTGGGGTCTTCCCGTCTCCCTTCGATTTTCCGAAGTGTGAAGTCGTCGACGAAGACTTCGCCTCTGTCGTTGTCCATGTGTCGACCCACATGGGCCAGCTCGTGCAGCAAGCAGAACCAGAAATTGTCGATTCTGTCGTAGCGCAGAGTAAGTCCGATTACCGGTCTGCCATCGCCGAGTCGGAGTGCTACCCCGTCGAGATACGTCTTCGGCAGATGCTTTTCGATCACGAGTGAAATGCCGCGCTTGACCAGCAATTCCTTCGCCAGCCGCGGACCGTCTTCCGACCAGCTCAGCCGCGCAACTTTCGTTAGGAAGTCCAAAGTTACGGTGCCACGCTCGTACCCCGCTTTCGGAAGGTCCTCGTTGGCTCTTGCAAGGATCTGCCAGCACCACGCCTTGAGCGCGTAGGGGTGCATTTTCGCATTCGCGCGCACGTGATCGTTTTTTCGGTAGAGTGCGGCGCCCGCGACGTCCAGCCCCCCTGCCCGATTGATCAGGTCTCGCATGACCTGCTCGGCACGTCCCGCTGGATCGGGCCTGTTCGGAATCCAACCCAACCTCGCCATCGATTTGACGGGAAACCGGCTCCACTTCATGTCGGTCCACGGATCGTCCAAGTCGACATCCGGCTCCTGCAGTAGAACGTCCGCCGGAATCGCGAGATGCTCATGTAGCGCGCGCGCCATCGGCATGGTGATTGCGCGCTTACCGGAGAGAACTTCCGAGACCTTGGCGCGGCTTCCGATGAACGTGGCAAGGTCTGCAGGGCGCAGACCTGCCTGTTCCATACGAAACTCGATCGCAGCGATCGGACTCGGATATCCCATCGGCACGTGTTTGCTTTCAAAAAGTTCAACGAGATCGACCAGGATATCGAGCTCGTCACCCTCAGGGCTGTCGGGCTCCGCATCCATGAGCTCGGAGATTCGGCCCAACGCCGCCTTGTAGTTCTGTTCGGACCGGATTGGCTTGATATTGGTCATCTCACACCTCCTCCACGTCTACAGCGTCGTACTCGGCATGCGTACCCACAAAGCGAATGTAGACGACGCGGTACCGGTAGTTGATCTTCACCACGAGGCGATAATCGTTGCCCTTGATGTTGAAGATCACCCGGTTGTCACCAACGATGCTCGCGTTGCCGTACATCTCCTTCAGGGCGGCCGGCATATCCCAATCCGCTCGCTTCACTTCCCGGTACCAAGCGAGAAGCGGCTCTTCGGCATCCGGGTGACGCTGCCAGAACTCCCGGAGCGTCTTCTTGGCGATGATCCGCATAAGCTATCTACACCGTTCCCTATTTCATGTCAAGTACAGCATTCCCATTATGGGACCATATTTTATACAAGGGCGCAGTCTCCCATGTCAAGCGATCTGTTTGGCCAGCAGAACCCTCAGGCCAGCGAGGCAGACCAATAGAGCTGGCGCCCGGATGCATGGCACGTCAGGGCCGGATCAAAATTCAGACCCTTCTCTGTCGGGGCGCCAGCCTACTCCTCGGGTATCCCGGCCCGGCGCATCGTCAACACCCACTCCAGCAGGTCCACGCGCGCATAGCACACCGTCCCCCCGATCTGGAGGTAGCGAGGTCCTCCGCCTTTTACCCGATATCGCCGTAGCATGCTGGGTGAGACCGTGAGCAGGGCTGCGACCGCGCGGGTCGTCAGGATCACCTAGGGACCGTCCTTCGTGTAAACCGTTGTTGAATTTCGGACTGCATTGACGACGTTGTTCCGGATTGTTCCGATCATTTTGCTGAGCGGGCATGCTTTTCGTGAGGTGCTCTGCCTGGTGTTTACGTGGTTCATTTTCGACGGTGCGACGGTCTGGATGGTGGTTCAACGGCTGGCACGGGTATTACTTTCTTCCCGGCGGTGATGCGGGAATTCCGACAAGTGCACACTTATACATTGACGGCAACCCGGCCCGCGGAACCAGGCGACTGTCATGCCGCCGTCCGATGTCCTTTTGGCCTTGGTGAGAGTGCGCACGATTTTTGATGGCGGGTTGATCCCGTCTTTTGGTGGTTTCCGGTTGTTGAGTTGATACGCTTGGGGCGAGTCGGGCGGTTCCGGGAACCGGTTCCGTTGATTTGCGTATGCGGGAACCGGGAACCGCCATTGCGGGCTGTGGTCGCGGACGAACTGTTTGCCGTTCTGTGTGCATTGTGATTCGTCGTCAGCGCGGCGGATTTTGCCCGGTGCCTGGACGGAGAAGCGTTCGGTTCTGCCTGCCGGACAGCATGTCGTCGGAGAACAGTGCCTGATGGGTCAAGGGGTTCTCATACCTGTTTTGTTCCCATAGAAACCCGCAGATCTCGTTGAAGCGTGGAAAACTTGGCGCCAAATCTGCATGAGTCGGCATCATGTATGGGAATCAAAACACTACGGAACGGACACGATGGACTCTTCGTTGATGAGAGACAGGCTGCAGCAACGCAACATCAAGCATTTGATGCATTTCACCAAATATTCGAATTTCGAGAGCATCATGGCCCATGGCTTGGTGCGCCGCAGTGAGTTGGACAGACGAATGATCCATTACGCGTTTAACGATGATGTACGCTTGGATGGACACCCTAACTCCGTATCTGTTTCGATCAGCTTCCCGAACTACCGTATGTTTTATAAAGCCCGGCACGACTTTCCGGACGCTGATTGGGTGGTTCTCGTGTTAGGCACGGACGTATTGCTTGAGAAGCCTTGCTGGTTCTGTAAAACGAATGCAGCGTCAGCGTATGTTCAGCAGGAAATGTTGACCGACCTGAGCACAAAGGAGGCTTTTGATGCCATGTTCGGAGATGTAAATGGGGTAAAGAGAGATGTGCTCGGGATTCCTGACAGCTTTTCCACGGATCCCCAGGCGGAAATCTTGGTTTTTGGTAACTACTCACCCCTTTTGATCACTTTCGGTTTTTCGTTGTTGACAACATAGGTTTGACGTCCTATCGAGGCTGCATCCGGTTTTGATGCGGGGTCGGTTTGGTCGATGGCAAAGTGGTTTGGTTCGAAGGGGACCTCTGGTCTTTGCCAGGCGATTGTAGCATCCCAGCCGCCTCATGATGTGTATATCGAGCCATTCCTTGGGGGCGGCGCGATCATGAAGCGGAAGCTTCCCGCACAGCGCAACATCGGCATCGATCTTGATCAGCGCGCCATTGACGGCTTCACCTGCGACTACCCGGTCGAGTTGCATCAGGGGTGCGCGTTCAGTTTCCTTGAAGCCTTCCCCTTCCAGGGCCGCGAACTGGTTTACTGCGATCCACCCTACCTTCAGGCAACCCGACGCTCCGAACGCCGGTACCGTCACGATCTTGACGACGCGTCGCATGTGGCGCTGCTGGACTTGCTGAAGTCGCTGGACTGCCAGGTCATGATCTCCGGCTACCCGTGCCGGCTCTACGACGAGCACTTGCGCGACTGGCGGTCCCTGTCGCTGCAGGTCAACAACCATGCGGCGGTGGTCACCGAGTCGATCTGGTTCAACTTCGCGCCCGACCGGGTTCACTGGGCCCGGTTCGCCGGACGGAACTTCACCCATCGCCAGACGGTCAAGCGCAAGGCCGAGAACTGGGCGCGGCGCTATGCGGCGATGCCCCCGGGCGAGCGCCTGGCTGTGCTGGCGGCGGTCATGGCGGTCGAGGCCGGGTCATGGCGACGGTGAACGGGAAGTCGCTGCGCGACGAGTTCGAGGCCGCGCGGGCCGACGTCGAGGCTCTGCGTGCGGCCAGCAAGCTGTCCGGCGAAGTCGACGCCGTGATCCGGGTCCTGATGACCCTGCTGAGCATCCTGATCTCCATCCTGCTGGAAAGGACCACCCCGAAAACCAGCCGGAACTCCGGCATCCCTCCATCGCAGATGGATGACAAGGACGAGACCGCAGCGCGTTCCAGGCGCAGAGCCAACGCGAAGGAACCAGGCCATGAGACCGGAGCCAATCTCCGGAAAGTCACCACCAGGGAGACGATCACCGTCGAGACCTGCGAAGCCTGCGGCGCCGATCTGTCCGGCGTCACGCCCACGGCACACGAACGGCGCATCAGCTTCGATATCATCTTCGAGGTCGTCGAGCACAAGGTCGATGCCGAGATCAAGGACTGCCCCGAGTGCCGGGCCCGAACCCGGGGACAGTTCCCCGACACCATGCCGGGGCCGCGGCAATACGGCATCGGCTTCATGGCCTTCATCATCAACCTGCTGGTCGCCCACATGCTCTCGCTGCGGCGCACTGTCGCGCTGGTGCAGGCGATCTCCGGCCTCAAGATATCCGAAGCCACCTGCCTCAATTACATCCGGCGCCTCCATGATGCGCTTGAGGCGTGGGAACAGGCCGCCATCGAGCGCCTGCTGACGCGCCCGGCCCTGCATGCCGACGAAACCGGCATGCGGGTCGATGGGAAGAACCACTGGCTGCATATCATCACCGACGGATCGCTGACCCTGAAGTTCCTGCATCGAAAGCGCGGGGCGGAAGCGATCGATGACATCGGCATCATTCCCAGATTCACCGGCACACTGATCCACGACTGCTGGGCGTCATACTTCTCCTACGACAAATGCAGGCACGGCCTCTGTGGCGCTCACTTGCTGCGTGAACTGGCTTTCATTATCGAGTCCAACGGTTACCGCTGGGCACGCCTGATGAAGAAACTGCTGTGCGAGGCCTGCCACAGGGTCAACACAAGCGAAACCAGGACCCTGAGCGAGGCCGAATACCGCGCCATCCGCAAGCGATACCGAACCATCCTCACACGGGGAGCCGGGGAACTGCCCGAAATCCCCAAGCGCAAGAAAGGCCAGCGCGGACGCATCGCAAAGTCCGATGCACACAACCTGCACGAGCGGCTCAAGAAACACGAAGACGCCGTGCTGCGCTTCATACACGACCCCGATGTCAGCTTTACGAACAATGCGGGAGAAAGGGGCCTCAGGATGGCAAAGGTCAAGATGAAGGTCTCCGGATGCTTCCGAACCCGCATCTATGCCGAGTACTGGTGCCGAATCTCAAGCTACCTGCAATCAATGGCTGCGATGGGTTACAATCCACTCGTCGCCATCCAGATCGCGCTCGCAGGACGGGCCGCAGAGATGGTCAAGTAAACACAGAATCCCGATCTCAATCGTGAACGGGTGAGTAGTTACGGTTTTTGATAATATCGAACCAAGATACATTCTCGGCGTGATTACGCAGAACGCAAGTCAAAAACAGAAGATTCTCCAGTCTGGGACATTTCTTGGGGATGAAAAGGTAAAGCACATTCCGGCACTCTTTTATGCTCGGAGAGACTACCGACACTGGCAGTAGCATGGCCAGACGATTCGTATACATTCCAGACGAGAGCAAACCCGGTGTCCGGGAAGTCCAGTTGGAGTTCGAGTGGTACCCTGGCTTTGCGATCAGCCAAAAACAGAAGTCAATTTTCTCTCTGCATCGCGCTGCGTACGAGGCAGGTTTACACCCTATTCTCGAGATTTCGAGCAAATCCGCCGCCAAACTGGGCGTCAGGGCAAGCGCATTCAACCTTACGTTCCGTACCAAGGCCTCCAATCGTAAAGTGTCAATGGAATCGGTTTTTCAAGGCAGCAAAGTATTCGCGTGTACCGGACCATTCCCGGATATTTACGCCATGTCTGCACGAGAGGCAAAAAATGAGATTCGAGTCAGGCAATGTGGACCATTGAGAAAGTTCCGCTGTTTTGGGAAGGATTTCCCGCTTCGGCCACGGACATTCTTTTATGACTGGCTATATATAAACACACTGCACAGTCACGAAGAGCTCACATCGGAGATTTGCCGGTATTCA
Source organism: Paracoccaceae bacterium (assembly GCA_965242975.1). GTDB lineage: Bacteria > Pseudomonadota > Alphaproteobacteria > Rhodobacterales > Rhodobacteraceae > JAPPHA01. The sequence goes on from CBDETS010000007.1 coordinate 1,524,276, forward strand.
GGATTCTCTGACATTGAATTCAATCCGGAAAAGTCCGAGAATTGCCAAGCATTTTCAGCCGCACTTTATGTTTCTTTGGTTCGCTTCGGAGAACTGGAACAAGCCCTGAAGTCTAAGGACTCTTTCAGGGAACTCTTGACACCATTTTACGAGCAGCGTGAACGCAAGAAGCCATTTCAGGGAACGATGATCTGACTGGTGCCTATTTCAAGCACTACTGTGCAGGCATCGACGACAAGCCGCCGGATGACCCGTCAACCTGGCTGCCACGGTCGAAGGACGAAAACGGGCGCCGATAACTCGGGGCCGCACAATGACGACGGACGACACCACGATCGCGTGCCGTTGTTCCGGACGTGACTTCACCTCAGGAGTGATGTCGCCGATTCGGGACCTGATCGCGGTCTCGACGTGCCAAAGTCGTGCGTTCTGACGCGCCGTCGGCTGGAACAAGCCCGACAGCGGTCTCAGGTGCTCAGGGACATGGCGGCTCAGACCGCGAATCTGAGGATGCACCGGGACGGGATCTTCACTCTGTCGCCGTTGCAGCACGGCCTGTGGCCGCGGTGGGTCCCGGAGTTCGACCCTGAACCCGACCGGGCGGTCACGCCGATGCCACGGACGCTGGGCGCAGTGCGCCCGACCCGTCTGCACAAGATCACCGATGCTTGCCGCGCAGCCAGTGTCGCCTGGAACGGCTTTATCGCCCGCTGGCCATGCTCGGTTTCTCGACCGTCGCCTGGAAGACTGCACCCCGCGATGAATCATCAAATTGTCTCCAGCTGTACAGTGAGCGGAATGCGTATCGCGTGATCAAGAGTTGCTGCTTCCTGATCATGCCATGGTTCCAGACTCCGACCTTGGCCTCCCACATTTTCTCCCGGGCGTAACGCCAACTGCCAGAAGACAGATACAGCCAGTACAGGACATGCTGGTCCTGATGGAAACCCTTGTCAAAATCCCGCGCTTCACCAGGGCCGTGTACAGGGCTTCAGGCTGGATCTATGTTGGAGCAACTCATGGATGGGGCCGATACAACAGAAAGAACGAATTCTCAAAGCCCGGGAAAGACATCTGTCTCTGCCTGCCCCGGAAAGACTGAAAAAGAACCCTCAATCAATCAAGAGACAATATTCAACACCATCATGCCTTCCCCTGACGCTTTCGACTTTTCAGGACTTCGCGACTGTGGACAAATCTGTTAGTCGTCTGAGCGTTCCAGATATTTCAGTTATGGTGATGTGGTGACACCATGCAGACAGCTTCACTCCGAGAACGGCTGTTGCTTCCGCCTCGGAGTCGTTTTTTACGTTCCGGCATGCAAACTAGGGAGATGGGTGATTTGTTCAGAACAATTTTAGCTGATGGGTTGGCTTGAGTAGCAGAATGGCAGACTTGCTCACAAAAGAGCAGCGCCGGCTCAATATGAGCCGGATCCGAGGACGAAACACGCAACCTGAACTTATGCTCCGGCGGGGCCTCCATGGTCGCGGCAGGCGGTACCGTCTACATCGGAAAGATTTACCTGGTAAGCCGGATTTGGTCTTTCCTGCGTCCAAAGCGGTGATCTTCGTACACGGCTGCTTTTGGCATCTGCACAATTGTTCAAAGTTCAAATGGCCGAAAACCAGGCAGGAATTCTGGCGAGCAAAGATCGAGGGAAATCGTGTGCGGGACAAAACTGTTCAAGAAGAGCTGAATGATGCCGGCTGGCGTGTCCAAGTGGTTTGGGAGTGTGCCCTGCGCGGGCCCTGCCGAAAGTCGATCGAAGATGTGCTTGATCTTTGCGAAGCATTTATCAAAGGTGAAGGCGGCGATTTCACTGAGGTTGTGGGTGACTCGAGATTGACAAGAGGCTGGCCGTCCTGATTTTTTGTAAGGAACTTGCCGATAGATATTCAACCCGGATGCAAAATCTCGATGGCCGCCCCAACTCCATTAATACTGCCGCCACACGGTCTGAATTCAATCCCGACGGTCAAAGTAAGCCCATGAAAGGCGTCTTCGACACACGCCCTGTCACCGAATATGACGACGACATCTGCCGCCGCTACCACTTCCCTAACCGGTACCTGACGGAAGCTGAATGCACCAAAAAAGATTGGATTGTCTATCGAGAGCCCCGCCGTGGTGGTGGGCGCCAAGCGTATATCGCCGTCGCTCGCGTTGTACTTGTCGAGCCAGATCCTTCCGACCCGAACTTTTCCTACGCCTATCTCTCTGACTACATTGAATTTGACCAAGTGGTCCCAATCCATGATGGAATGCAATACTACGAGTCTCGACTCAATTCGGTCACTTCGTCGTCTCACATCGGTGTTGCTCTCCAGGGGAAGTCCGTCAGGACGGTCTCTGAGGAGGAGTTCGGAGCGATTGTACTGGCAGGTTTCGCCGAGACGTTGAATGAAGAGAATCCCCACCGATTAGAGTATGGAAATTCGGAAGCCGATCAGGTCCTTCAGGCGTTCATGACGGCAACTCCGGAAGAGCGGAAACGCCGGATTGCGCAGATGTTGGTAAACCGGCCGCTGAGAGATTGGGCGTTCCGGAGGACAGTGGTAACTGCCTACAGGGAAACCTGCGCTGTTACCGGACTGAGAATAGTGAATGGCCGAGGAAAGGCTGAGGTTCAAGCAGCCCATATTCGTGCTGTCGCAAACGGCGGGCCAGATATCGTTCAAAACGGCATTGCGTTGTCAGCAACTTGCCATTGGCTATTCGATCGCCATCTCATTAGTCTGAGGAACGACTATAGTCTTCTCGTCGCGCACAACAGAGTACCGAGCGAGTTCCAGGACTTATTCTCAAAGCAGCTCAAGTGCATTCACTTGCCCGAAAACGAGCAGCTATGGCCGCAAACCGCCTATGTGGAGTGGCATCGTGAAAGGTTCCTCGGCGGATAAAGTCGGCTTGGCTTGCCCATCGAACGTTTCTGCGCTCCGCTGTTGTTGTGTTTCCAATGAACCGAATTCGATTGTCGTTTGTTCTTCCTAACCTCGATGTCCAACCACCGGGATTGATGTGACTCGTTCAGGCGAAGAGTTAGCATGAACTACCAGCCATAGCGCCGTTTGCGGGCGAGATAATCACTTTGTCTATATGTATTAGCCAACACATGCCACTATTATATAAAGACCAAGATCGGCACCCAACCCTCGGCGAAAGACCGACGATCTCCGGATCGTGGCCGGGTTTTTCCAACTCTTTCAGGCCTACAAGCAGTGAACCGGCGTCACCCGCAGGCACCCAAGGGGGAGTGGTTTCTGTATGGCGAACTGCACATTTTTTAGTGCGTTGTAAATACGCCATTATTTCTCTGCCTGTTCGGCACTGATCTCCGATTTCACCGGTTTTCGCGAAAAAACGCCGGATGAGCCGCGGTTTTCCCATATCCCGATGATTTCCGCTGAATTCCTGGCCCCGGGCAACAGGTGTGGTAGAGTGCTCCAAAGCAAGAAAAAAGCTCCGAAATCGGGGCAAAAAGGAGCACTCCGATGCAGAAACTACAGGCTGAACCTCCCTTTGCCAACACCACCCTCACCGATACCGAAGACGTCATGGAGGCGGCGGGTAACCGCCTGAGGCAGGCCATGAATGACGTGATCCGGTCCGACGCCGCCCGTGGGATGGCAGATGATGTTGCGGTGATGTTCATGCAGGACCCGCTGAAAGCCGAGCACGCGTTTCGCGACGTGGTCCATGACTTCGCCCGCTCGGTCCTCGGCGATGCCTTCGAGCGGATTGACGATCATGGGGGCTCCCTGGACGTCGACGGCAGGACCTACAGGAAGGTCGATGCCACACGGGGCCATGCGATGACGATGTTCGGATCGGTCGACTACGACCGCGCGCGCTACCGTCCGTCGGGCGGGGGCGCGTCGGTGTTTCCGACCGAGCGTGTCCTCGGCCTGACCGAGAGCAGCCTGACGCCTGCGGCGGCGGGCCTGTCGCTTTATCTCATGGCCAACCTGAGTGCGCGCGAGAGCGAAGATGCCTGGGTCCGGCTCTGTGGCATGGGTCCGTCGGCGAGTTCCCTGATACAGTTGACCGCCGAGGCGGGGCGCCGCTTCGAGGACGGCTCCGGTGACCTCCTGGCGGACCTGCGGTCGGAAGAGGAGGTTCACGAGGACGCGACTGCGCTGCTTGTCTCTCTCGACGGGGTCATGCTTCGCATGAATGCCGAGACGGTGGACGGGAACGCGGTCGAGGCGGGCTGGCGCGAGGCGTCGAGTGGCGTTGTCTCGTTGCTCGACGCCGAGGGAAACATGGTGCAGAGCCGCTACTTCGGGCGTCTTCCGGAACAGGGCAAGACGAGCCTGAAGGCGCAGGTGAGCCATGAGGTGTTCCATTGGCTGGAGCGCAAGGACGATCTGAAGGTTGTTGCGATCGCTGATGGCGCCCGTGACAATTGGGCATTTTTGGACACGTTCAGCCCCGATGTGGTACTTTTAGATATTTTCCATTCAATACAACACCTTAAGGTCGCCGCCGATGCCGCCTTCGGTCCGGACAGCGCGGAAGGCAAGGCTTGGTTCGAGACATGGCGGCACGTCCTTCGCCATGATCCCAAGGGGGTAGGCAAGGTGATCGACGCGCTCCGCTACCTGTTGCGCAAGGGAAAGGGCAACGCCGACATTGCTCGCGAACTTGGCTACTTTCGGGCCAACAGAAGACGGATGAACTACAGCCAAGTCGCCAATGCAGGCTACCCGATCGGGTCGGGTGCCGTGGAGGCCGCGAACCGGTTTCTGGTCAACTCCCGCATGAAGCGCTCGGGCCAGCGCTGGGGACGTGACGGCGGCCAGGGCGTGCTGACGTTCCGGTCACTGCTCAGGTCGGGTCGCTTCGACCGGGCATGGGCTGTACTTGCCCGGAGTTGGCAGCAATGGAAGCCGCCAACAGCCGCCAACGACAACCTGGCCCTGGCGTTGGCCGCATGATTCGCTTTTTCAACGTTGATCCCCGAAAAACCGCGCCATAGGGGAATCGCTCCCACCCAAGGTCAGGAGTTTGCCAGGGGAATCACGGCATGATATAGTGGTATACGTTACCTAACCGGCAGAGTCATAATGAACAACCTCGCCCAACGCTTTCTCCGGCCCGCCAATCCCGTCCATCGGCAGTACGAGGCCCTGCGCGCCCATTTCGTCGACAACCTCTCCATGCGCGAGGCCGCCGACCGCTTCGGCTACCAGCTCGGCACCTTCCGCAATCTCTGCACCGCCTTCCGCAAGAACCCGGACCGCGCCTTCTTCGAGACGCGCAAGCCGGGCCCCAGGCCCAAGGCCGAGCTGCCCGGTCACGCCGAGCGCCGGGACCGCGCGGTGGCGCTGCGCAAGCAGCGCAACCTCTCCGTCGAGGAGATCAGTGCAATCCTGGCCCGGGAGGGGATGCCGACCAGTGTCACCGCCGTGAACCGCATGCTGCGCGAGGCCGGGCTGCCGAAGCTCTGGCGCCGAACCCCCGAACAGCGCGCGGAGGCCCGCCCCGAGCGGGCACCGGTCGCCGACCGCGACGCCCTCGATCTCACGCCCCGGCGCCTGCGCACCGCTTTCGGCGGACTGTTCCTGTTCGCGGCCGATCTCGCCCGCTGCGACCTCGACGGAATGCTCGCGCAGGCCGGCATGCCCGGCAGTGCCATGATCCCGGCCGGATGCGCCTTCCGCTCACTGCTCGCCCTCAAGCTCTGGGGCATCGGACGGCCGTCCCAGGTGATGGAGGAAACCCTCGACGAGGGCCTGGCGCTGTTCGCCGGGCTGAACGCGATCCCCAAGCGGGCGACGCTGAGCGAATATTCCTGCCGCGTCGACCCCCGCCTCGGGCCTATCAAGCACACACACTTGACTCCGGGTTGATTTCGTGCGATTCGCCCCGGCATGCAGATTGGCATGCGACAGGTTTCGTCGGAGACGATAGATTGGTTCGGGACGGCCTGCAACGGCGGTGGGTTGTCACGAACGGCGCTGGCCCACGAGTTCTGCGAGCGGGAGAACTGGTACAACCCTGTCGGCAAGCTGTGCCTTGCGTCGGCGCGCAAGCTTCTGCCGGCACTTGCGGAGAATCTGGGTGTGCGTCTTCCGGAAGCGGAAGCGCTGGAATTCGATCCCCATGCCCGTCCTGCGTCGGACTTCCCCGACCGTTCTGTCTCGTGCCCGCTTCGGGACCTCGGTGCCCTGTCGCTTGAGTTGGTGACGGCACCGGAGGACCGCCGCCGCTGGGAGGCGATGATCGAGAGCTGGCATCCGGAGGGATGGCGCCGCCCGCCGGGCGGGCAGGTCCGGTACTGGGTCCGTTCGGAGCACGACGGGGTGCTGGGCGGCATCGGCTTCACCGCGGCCGGGATCCAGCTTGGTCCGCGCGACGGCGTCATCGGCTGGTCGGCTGATGCCCGCGTGGCCAACATCGCCAAGGTCGTGTGCAACCATCGCTTCCTGCTGCTTCCCGGTGTCCGTGTGAAGGGTCTTGCCTCCCGGGTCCTGCGCCTGGCTGCGGGCCGGATTGCCGATGACTGGGCGGCGGCCTACGGCGAGCGTCCGGTGCTTGTGCAGAGTTTCACCGGGCCGGGACAGTCCGGCCTGAGCTACCGGGCGGCGGGGTGGAAGTGCTGCCCGGAACTGACGTCGGGGCGGCGTTCGGGTGTGCGGCGCGCGGTCTGGCTCCGGCCGCTGGTGGCGGGTTGGCACCAGGTTCTGTGCGCGGGTCCGGAACGGGTTCTCGGCTGGTCCGGATCGCTCTATTGTGCGGGGGGATGGGCTGCCCGGGAATACGGTCGCAGCACCCATCCCGACGGCCGGGTCCGGCGCCGGATTGCGCTGATGGGTGCGGCCTGGATCAATCGCCTTGGGGAACATCTGCCGTCGATCTTCCCGGGGCGTGCGGAGCAGACGGCGGCCTACCGGTTGCTGTCCAATGACGCGGTGACGATGGAGCACATTCTGGATTCGCATTTCGAGCAGACGGTTGAGCGCTGCGGCGCGGAGCGGCTTGTGCTTGCGGTACAGGACACGACGACGCTGAATTATGACGACCTGTCACAGACTTCGGGGCTCGACGATCTTGGCGGGGGCGGCACGGGCACCTCGGGCATCCTGGCCCATTTCGGTGTTGCGGTGAACGCGGTGGGCCGGCCCCTGGGGATGTACACGGTGGACACGGACTTCCGTCAGGACGCGGCGAAGGACAGCGTCCGCTGGGTGGACGGCCTTGACCGCGCGCAGGAACTCGCGCGCGCCTGCCCGGACAGCCGGGTGGTGACGGTCTGCGACCGCGAGGGCGACTTCTGGGAGCTGATCGCGCGGGCGGAGCAGACCGGGGCGCCATTGCTGGTCCGGGCCAGCCGGGGGACGCAACGGCGGGTGGCCCTGGCTTCGGGCGGGGACGCGAACCTGTGGGATCATGTGCTGGGAACGGAACCGGTGGGCGGGCGCAGGATCGAGGTTCCGGCCTGCGGGGGACCGAACCGCAGGAAGGCCCGCACGGCGAAGCTGACATTGCGCTGCACGCCGGTGGAACTGCTTGCCCCGAAGGACCGTGGGGACGAACCGCCGATCCGCATGATCGCGGTCTCGGCCCGTGAGGAGGATCCTCCCCGCCGCCCGTCGCTGCCGGCATCGAAGACAGGGAAGAAGAAGAAGAAGAACCAACCGCTGCACTGGATGCTGCTGACCACCGAGGGCGAGGGCGATCTCGACACCGCCTGCACGGTGCTGCACTGGTACGAACTGCGCTGGCGGATCGAACGGTTCTTCCATGCGCTGAAGGTCGGCACCCGCATCGAAGATCGCCGCCTCGACGAGGCCGACGACCTGAAGAAGTGTCTCGCCTTCGATGCAATCACCGCATTCAGGGTTTGGGATCTTTCACTTCTCGCCCGCGAGAGGCCGGAAGACCCGGCTAATCGCCACGTCACCGAGGACGACATCCGGGCGCTCTGCGCTCTCGCCTCCCACCATGGTTTCAAGGTCCCCCGGGGACCGCCGGAGATGACCATCGCGGGCTTCGTCGTGCTGACGGGCGGCCTGGCGGGCTTTCATCCCTCGAAGCGCCAGCCGTTACCCGGCACGCAGAAGCTCTGGGAGGGGGTGAAGTTCCTGTCTCATGCCGTCATCGCCATCCAGGCCAAGGAAGAATGGGACCGGAAAAACTGAAAAGGAGACGAGAACCCGGAGTTAAGTGTGATAGATTGATAGGCCCGGAACCCTTGCCGCTGTCGGTGATGCCCCCGGTTGGCCCCGAACTGGCGCCCCGCGATCCGGAGGTCATGCGCTCGCTCCATGACGAACTGGCCGCCGTTCCCGACTATCGCCGGGCTCAGGGACGCAAGCACACGGTCGCCTGCGTGCTCAGCGTGCACATTCTTGCCGCCATGGCCAACATGAGGGGATGCCTTGCCGCGGCACAGTTCGCCAAGGCCTTGTCGCAGGAGCAACTCGCGGCCATCGGCGCCTGGAAGAACCCGAAGACCGGCCTGCATGAGCCGGTCGCCAAGTCGACGCTGCACAGGGTTGTCCAGTCCCTTGATCCCGAAGCGTTGGAGGATGTGCTTCATCGCTGGTCTCACCCCCGCCTGCCGCTTGCCCGGGCGATCGCGGCCGACGGCAAGCGCATCAGGGGCGCCAACCGCAACGGCGACGGCCACCACGAGACCGTGACCCTGGTCGATCATGTGACCGGCGCGCCTTTCGCCATCCTCGGATACACCGACGACGGCGGCGAAATCGCCGCCCTCAACGATCTCCTGCTGCGCTGCGACATCCGTGGCCGGATCATCACCGTCGACGCGTTGCACACGGCGCGGGAAACGGCGCGTCTGATCACCGAACGTTGCGGCGCCGACTACGTGTTGAACGTGTTATGTTGGGTCCAACATAACACGTTTTATGTAGGGCAGCCCGTTATGTAGTTCAGCATGGGGAAGTCTCTGTCACCACGAGTTTTTTCCCGAAACTGCACGACATAATATTCCTTTTCCTGTTTGTCTGGCATGACGTCATCTCCACGTATTCCGGAGATGAGCCATGTTCGAAATTCTGTACAAAGACCCTGCGACCATCGCGAGATATCGATGTGCACCCCTGGTGGAGGAACGCAAACTGCCGCAGAAATGGCTGATCGACTCGGCCTCCACGAGGGAAGCGTCCGGAAAATGGGCAAGACCGCGGACGATCCGCGCGTGGAGCGAGCCGTCATTCACACGGAAGGGCGGACATATTGCATGTACAGAGCCAACGGCCACGACGAATCGGCTTGCGGGGTACCGGGAGAAGACGGCATGATCTCACAATCGACAGCGGAAATTCCAAATGCGCAACAAGGTGCATCATGAAACAAGAGACTTGTCTCGGGGTTTCCTGACCCGCGCCGGCAAGCCCTCGACGCCGTAATGCTCAAGCAGATCGGCGTAGGTCTCGTTCAGGACCGGCTCGTAGCGTGACGGCTTTTTCACCGCTGCCTTGACGTTGTCGGGCACCGCAACCTGCGGCGCCCAGCCCATGTCTTCGAAGCAGCGCACGTGAGAGCTGCACCAGTCATCGATCTTCTGGCTGAGGGTCGCTTCGGCGTAGATCCGACCCGAGACCCCCATCGAGGCGACAAACACCTGCGCGTCATGCTCAACCCCGTCGATAAACAGCGGGATGGTCGAGCCGGCGTAATCGACGAACAGCCGTTCGCCGGGACGGCGGTTCTGGCGCATCGTCACATCCGCGCACGGTCGCCAGTCGCGGAACCGGCGCGTCCAGGTCACATAGCTCATGCCGTCGGGATGGATCTCGCGCCATTCCTCCCACAACAACTTCAACGTCACGCCGCGGTCCGAAAGTTCGCTCTCAACCGTTGCCCAATCCACGTCTTCGTCCGCAGGCCGAACCTGCCGCGCCGGATAGAGCGCCGCCTCCAGCGCCGCATCGTCCATGTCGGCCGCTTCCGGCCAACTCAGGCCCGAAGCCGCAAACCGCTCCAGGGTCTGTCCCACCGAGCGTCGGGCGAGACCGCAGTGGGTCGCGATCGCCCGGGCGCTGCGGCCCTCGTCAAAGTGAAATGCCAGTATCTTCCTTACTTTCCTCATGGGCAGCCTCTTCTGTGCCATTCCGTACTCCTCGGACTGATCGCAAAATCCGAGGTGTAGACCGGAACTCTGAATCAAACCAAAGCCAGTCACCCCGAGGGGTGGCTACCATGGTGAAATTGGGCGGCTACCTTGAGTGAAATTCGGTGGCTACTTTCAGTGAAACTGGGTGGCTACCATGCTGAAATTTGGCATATTGGGGTTGCGGATGTGCGAGGCGAAGAATTCGACCCAGGCGTGGCACGCATCGTCGCCGAGGAGAGCGATCGGGGCGGGAACGAGGGAGGAATCCGCAATGTTCGCGGTTGCCGGTGCCGACGCGGCGATCAGGAGGCTGGAGCCGCCGGTGGGCGAAATTCGGCCATTTTCGGGGTTATCGGAGTTCATTCCGGGGTCGTCTCGGCGATTCTAGTGCAGCGCATAAACGCCGTTATGCTCTGGTATTGCGGAAATGGCAAGGAAACAGTGGAAGACGTGGTTGTTGGTGTGTCCTGCGGCACGGTTCGCGCAACTCCGGCTCTGATCGGCGCTGGACATCGAGCCCGACTGGCAAGCCGCCGGTCGTCAATCAGTCAATAGTCTATCGCGAGGCCACGCTGCTGTTGGAAACCGAAATCAGTTTCAACTCCATCTTTCCTGTCAAGACGGGACTACAAGGCGACAGAGTTCCGCAGGCGTTGACAGAACTCCCCCACGGCAATGATGGCGTCGGCGGCGAGTGTCTGATGATCAAGTTCGGGATGGTCGATCCGCATTTGGGTTACATAGGCCCGGGTACCTTGGTCTGCCGGATTCCCGAAGTTGGCCTCAAGGTCAGCAAGCGCCGTTCGGAGGGCAGCGATATCGTCAAAGAAGAGCTGTTCGACCCGTGTAACCGCGGCATTCGGTCCTCCGGCGTCATTATGCAAGAGCACGAACGCAATGTCGTACCAGTCCTTGGCCTTGCGCCGTGAGAGCGCTGCTGCAGTCTTGGCAAGCAGAAACCCGGCAATACCGGAGACGTTTATTTCGACGGTGTGCGTGACATCGCCGTCACGGACGTTCAATTCATGAACTTCAGTGTCGCGCGCTGCGAATCCGGTGCCGCGAAGGTTCACGGCACCGAGGTTTTCGCATGCGTCGAACGAAATTGTTGCTGACGCTGGTCTGTCATCAAGGTCGGCCAAGAGTTCGAACTTGACCACCGGTGCGCCGAAAACCCCGTCCGCGATCCAGCGCCAGATTCTGGCATTCTCCGGGGTGAAGCCGGCGTCGAGGAGTGCCTGTTCGAGGCGTGCAGTGTTCACCGCCCCACAGGCGATCTCAAGGTCGACCTGTACATCTATGTCGATCGTGCCGGCGTGCTGGAACTCACTCCTGCTGCAAAGCAGTTCCGGGACCAATCCCCCAAGCACAACGAATTCAGGCCTTCCGCCATAGTGGCGGACGACGTCGACGAGCGCCCTCTCCGCGGCCTCCCGTGCCATTCGGGAGCGGACCGGCAGGTCATCGACCACGCATCGTCTCCCGGAGATGCTCGGCTGCCTCCTCGCCTCGCACGCCGATGGTCCGTAGATCGGCGTAGGCGCGCGGCCAGGGGACAAGGCGCAACCGGTTCTTAACCGTCGCCAGGCGCTCGGCCGTGACCGTGGGAAACGGCCGCAAGGTGAGCCGTCCGCCCTCGATCGGCCGCAGTCCGGTGCTCGCGGCCAGCCATTCGAGCCTGGCGCTAGTCTTTTCTGCAACATAGACTTCAGTGGTCGTAACCGTCGCCAGATAGGGGGCGAGCACCGCGCCAGCAACAGCGCTCGTCGCTGCCCATGAGATCCCTGCGCGGTCCCAGCGACGGCCAGTGTCGGCCAAGCCTGCCACCGGGTCACGCCAGGTCACACCGACCGCGATCGAGACCGGCGAAATCATCGCCGCCGCCGCCGCCGCATACGCGTCCAGCATCAGATCCGGATCGGCAATTTGACGAGCGGCGTTCGGTCCACGCCGAGCCTGGGCGTACAGGAAACCGAGATCCGTGAGGGTGCGAAGCGCATTGGTGGCACCTCCTGCGGATAGTGACGTAATCTCCTGCATGTCGCCGACGGTTCCCCGGCCGCCACAGAGCAAGGCTTCGGCGATGGCCAAAACCGCAGGTGTCCAACGGGGCGGTTTGCGCGGAGACTTCGGGGTACGACCATCCCTGGATATGATAAACGACCCCCGTACGATCTCGGCGGCGCCAGTCTCGTCCACCCAGCCGATTCCTGCGGCTGACAGCGCTTCACGTGCGGCGAACGACATGCGCCGGGCGGCCGCAACGTCGGAGCGGTTGCCCTGGTTTTCAATCAGCTCGCGTGCTTGTCGAAGTCCGCCCTCGCCCAGCCATGAGACACGGACCTGCTCGCCGTTGAGTTCCAGGTGGACGGAATGACCATCCTGATGGCCACGCCGAATTCGAACCGAAGGCGGGAATACAGCTGCAACGGCAGCCTCGGAACGCTTGGCAACGTCACTTCTGGTCATGTCACTTGTCGAACGGTTTAATCATCAGATTTACCCTATACCTCACTCTCACGATGATGTACAGAATTAACTGCGATATGGCACAATGCCGACTCTGATAGTATCATAACAAATCGCCGGAGACCGGCACCCTGTCGACACGGCCCCTGGCCCGCCGCCGACTGCAACCCTATGTCCGAAAGACCAACGTTCAACGGACAGGTTCAAGCCGAAAATCCACATCAACGAAACAAGGCCGAAAATCGTCTCAGATGACTGGTACGATGAAATTTGCAATTGAGGGGCCTTATTCGTACAGAGTCCGGCCATGGAAACCATAAAGATCGGATATGCGCGCTGCTCGACCCTCAGCCAGGACCTGGAGGCGCAACGGAAAGCCCTCTGTGAGCTCGGTGTTCACGAAAACCGCATCTACACGGACCATGGGTTGACCGGCACGAACCGGGAGCGTCCCGGTCTTGACCAGGCTCTCGCCGCCCTTCGCGAGGGTGACACGCTGGTCGTCTCAAAGCTGGATCGTCTGGCCCGTTCTGTTCCGGATGCCGCACCATTGCCGATGAGTTGCGGGAAAGAGGCGTGAAACTCGCGCTCGGTGCGACAGTCCATGATCCCACTGATCCGATGGGGAAGATGTTCTTCAACATCGTCGCCACCTTCGCCGAGTTCGAAGCGGACCTTATCAAGATACGCACCCGCGAGGGCATGGCGATCGCGAAGGCGAAGGGAAAGTTGCGGGGGAAACGGCCAAAACTGTCGGAAAAACAACAGAAAGAGCTCTGGCGAATGCACGATACCGGGGAATATTCGATCAGCGATCTTGCAGAGGTCTTCTCCGTATCAAGACCAACCGTCTATCGAACGTTGAGCAGGCGGAAAATCGCTTAACGGTCGCGGTAGGAACGTCGGTTGCCCGACGCCCCCCGCACAGATCCCCGCATGCCCGTTAAGGCACGAGGCTCCTACCTCGGGTGATTGACGGCAAACCGCCTGTCCGGCCATGGGTGCACAATCCGTAGCGGAGTCCAGAAGACTGCCGCCAACAGGTCGACCTTGTCCCAGGCAAAGCGGTCCTTCTGCGACCGGCGACGCAGGACGCGCAGCCATAGCCGCTTGAGACGGTGCACAAACTTTCTGAGGGATCGGAAGCTGGTCGGGACCGCGTAATAACGCATCCAACCACCCACAACCCGACCGAGCCAAATGGCGACCTCGTAAACGTTGTCGTGCATCCGCAGACGCAGTTCAGCCTCGATGCGCTTCAGGGTCCGAGTGACGCGCTTCCCGATCGGCTTGCGCCCCAGTCCGAAATACCCCTTCCGCGTGGTCCGGCAGTAATGCGTGAACCCGAGGAAGTCGAGAGTCTCGGGACGCCGCTCTCCCCGTGCCCGGCGGTCCGCCATTGCGAACCGGCCGAACTCGATGAGCCGCGTCTTCTCTGGATGCAAGTCGAGTGAGAACGCGGCCAGCCTGTCCTTCAGGTCGCACAGGAACCGTTCTGCATCCCGCTTGTACTGGAACCCGACCACGAAATCGTCGGCGTAGCGCACGATGATCGTCTCGCCACGGGCGGTCCGGGAGCGCCATTTCCTCTGGAACCAGAGATCGAGGACGAAATGCAGGTACACGTTCGCCAGAATCGGCGAGACACTCGAACCCTGAGGAACACCCCATAGGGTGTCCCGCCATTCGCCCTCTTCCATGACGCCGGCGCCAAGCCACTTGGAGATCAGCCGGATAACCCGCCGATCCCCGATCCGGTGCTCCACGAACCTTGTGAGCCAGCTTCGATCCAAACGATCAAAGAAGGCCCGAATGTCCGCGTCAACAATCCAGTTGACCTTGCGCTGTTGTATCCCGTACGCCAGCGCGTCGAGCGCGTCATGCGCCCCGCGACCGGGTCGGAACCCATAGCTGAACCCGAGGAATTCCGGCTCGAATATCGGCACAAGGATGGTCTCCGCCACCGCAGTCTGGACGATCTTGTCTTCCAGTGCCGCGATGCCGAGCGGTCGTGTCCCTCCGTCCGGTTTTGGTATCTCTACCCGCCGGGACGGAAGCGCCCGGTACGCCCCGCTGTGAACACGGTCGTGCAGGTCGAGCAGGCGCTCTTCCAGTCCGTTCCCGTATTCATCCCACGTCACCCCGTCCACGCCTGCCGCCGCGTCCTTCTTCAATATGAAGTAGGATGCTTCGAGCACGTCCGTCGTGATGTGGTGCAGGAGCGCAGTAAGCCTTTCCTTCGGTTTCCTCGTGGCTGCCTGCCGTATCCGCTCCGCCGCCTGTGACATGCGATCCCGGCCCTGTGTCCGGTGCGTGCTTTGGCCTCGCGGATTCCCCTTGGTTCCGGCCCTTCCCTCCATCGGCTCCGCAGGAACTTCCGTTCCCTTGTTCGCCGACTTCACCGGTACTATGGCCGGATCCGACTGCTTCAATCCGTTCGTCATCGATTCAGAATATCTCCTTTCTTCCGCGGCCCCGGCACGACTGCCGGGGCAGATTGAAGCCCTCCCGAGTCCCGGCGTGGGGTGTACGTGCGTCCCTGGATTCTTCGACACCGCAGAGCCCTGCGGACCCTCACCATCGCGGTCCCGCAGGTGTTGCCTTCGGTCATCGTAAGAACCTCGGCACTCCGAATGCTGCATTTTCGATGCTCAATCATCCCGGCCACACGCGCCGCTGCCGACGCTTCGGGTACATCCTCACGGATGCATCCGCACGGCTCGCGGTGAAAGTGGTGGTTAACCTTTCCTCTCTGCCGGACTTGCACCGGCTACCCCAGCGCCAGTTAGCTCGGCGCTCTACGATCCTGCCCCCGGAATCGACCCGAAAGTCACCGAAGTTTGGTAGGAGCTGAGTATTCAGAACCCAATTCCGACTGCGGGTCGTCGATGGCTTGCAACGGGGAAGCCAGGAAGCACGCCATGGGCCGTTGGCGAAGGCCGCGAACACGGGTGCCGCGGCCTTCCGGTCCATCCCTTCGGAGTGCAGCCTCAGGCATTCCCGGCGGGCCTCATCGACCGTCAGCAGCGCGGCCGGACCCAGGGATGCCTTCGTACCGGGGAAGTGACAGACGAAAGTCCGGGTGCCGGACGGATGGACACGAACACCCAGTGCCAGAACCCGGGTGTCGCGGATCGTGTATTCGCACCCGCCCGGTTTCAGCCGGCGGATGCCACCATCGGAAAGTCGAACCCTGTTCATGATTCCGCTCCTCCAAGTACTTCCCCCATCGCGTCGGCTGCGGCGCGTACCGCAGTCTCGGCAAGGTGGGTGTACTTGAGGGTCGTGCCTGCATCGTTGTGACCGAGCAAGCGGCTGACGACGGGGACGGTCTCGCCCTGCATGATGGCGAGACTCGCATAGGCATGACGAAGATCATGAAGCCGCACGTCGTTCAGTTCCGCGTCTGAACGCACACGCCGCCAGAACCTGGTGACCGCGGTCTTCGAAACCGGATCGTCTGTTTGGCGCGATGGAAAGATCCAGCGGGATGTCCTCGGCAACCCGGCCAGTATGTCCCGGGACGGCGAGGACAGGCACACGGTTCGGGGACCCGTCTTGCTGTTGCGGAGGTACAGGCGCCCGTCGCGGAAATCACGCCATTGAAGGGTCCGGACCTCGCTGCCCCGGCAACCGGTCAGCAGAAGCAGACTGACGATGTCCGTCAGCAGAGGGTGGTTTGTTTCGTACAGGGAGAGGGTGTCACCGAGGCACCGGAGTTCGGCGTCGGACAGGAAGCGTTCCCGGCCCTTCCGCCGGTAGCGCCTGATGCCCGTGCACGGGTTGCTGTTCTCTGGACGGTAACCGTAGACTTCGGCCTGGGCCATGATGACGGACAGCACCGGTGCCGAACGGTCGGCGGCGACAGGCGTCGCATGCAGGGACATGAACCAGTCCCGGACATCCTACCGGGTGATGTCCGCGATCTGCCGCCCTCCGAACCGTGGCAGGATCTGATTGCGGAGATACCCCCTGTTGACCTTCAGGGTTGAAGGCTTCCAGTGGCGGGAATAGCGGAGGAAGACTTCCTCCGCGACGGCCTCGAACACGGTATCTTCTGGCGACCTTGCAGCCGGCTGGCCCTTCCGGATGGCGGCGAGTTCCGTCCTCGCCGCATCGCGTGCTTCGGACAGGGCCATCCGGCCCGGCTCACCGATGAGTTTCCAGACACGCCGGCCTCCATGCTGGGTGTGCAGGAAGAACCGTTTCCGTCCGGAGGGCATGATCCGGACACCGAAACCCTTCAGGGCGGCGTCACGGACATCCCGTGCCGATTTCCTGGGTTTGAGCGCGTTGATTCGTGCGTCCGTGAGCCGTACCGTCGGCATGGTTTCCTCCCGCAATCAGTTGCAGACGTGGAGGAATCAGTGCTGAAATCCGACCGCATCTGCGGGTTTAGGAAGGAAAAAAAAGACGCTATGACAGAGCGTTAGAACCGAAGGTGCGTGCCATGGTGTGCAGCCAGCCGGCCCAAGCGCGCTTGCTGCCACTCTGGCTCTTGTGCACCAGCGTGCGGAACGATCCCGGCATTCCGTCGGCTTCGGTACGGACCTGCAGGTTTTCACGACGGCTCGATGGTGGCAGACCACGATCATCTTGGCCGAAACAGGCGTTGCAGTCGCTTTCCTTGGAACCTTGATCGGATTGCTGGGCTGACATCCGGTCCTCGTAGCCAGGCGGCTTCCGGCTCTTCGTGTGCAGACTGCAGGCATCCAGGCAACATCGGCACTTCTTCAAGCTTGATCTTCAAGCCGAACGGCGTTTCCTCGTCGAAAGTCCTCGACCCACAGCTCGTGCTCCCACCAGCACCCCATGTCGCAGACGAAGTGAAGAGTTCATGGTGTCGCAGAGGTAGGTTTCTGGGAAGGAATCGATCAATTACCCCTTGCCTCATCGCAATCAATATGACATCATATGTGATATTCTTTCAGACACGAAAAATTGCCGTGAAATTCGTTATTGACACGAATGTCGTCGTCTCCGGTTTGCGCAGCCCCGCTGGCGTTTCCGCACGTCTGCTTGGACTGGCCGTGACCGGGGCTTTCACGCCGATCGTGTCAGTGCCGTTGGTGCTGGAATATGAATCCGTGTGCTGCAGGCCGGAGCATCTGTCCGTGTCGGACTTGAGCGCCAACGATGTCGGTGACGTGGTCAACGCGCTATGTGGCGTCGGAGAGGAAGTGGTTCCGCATTTCCTGTGGCGCCCGCAGTTGCGGGACCCGAGTGACGAAATGGTTCTTGAGGCCGCAGTGAACGGACGGGCAGACGGGCTCGTCACCTTCAACCCAAGGCACTTCAACGGTCCCGCACAAAAGTTCGGAATCGTGCTGATGACGCCCATAGTTGCACTGAAGAGGATTGGACCATGAAACTAGTGCCTCGTGAACGTTGCACTGCCTGCTGTTCCGACGAACTCCCCTGTGAACCGGGCCGACGGGCAGTCTGGAATTGAACTGAATGTAGCTCTTGCAATCATTGAATGGAAATCGACCATGAAACAGACCTCCTCCTATCCGTTGAGAATGCCGATGTCTCTCAAGAACGCCGTTGCAGAAGTGAGCCGGGAAGAGGGAACCAGCATCAACCAGTTCGTGATCGTCGCCGTCGCCGAGAAGCTCGCGGCGCTTCGCACCGCGAGCTTCTTCGCCAAGCGGCGCGCCCTTGCCGATGCAGATGCGGCGCAGCGCATCCTGTTCCGGGATGGCGGGCAACCTCCGGAACCGGAAGACCGGCTGCCACAAGTCGGCGAACCCTGATGAGTCCCGTCGAGTCACCAAAAGGAGCGGCCCTTGCTGCATGGCGTAACGAACATCGCGCTCCCGCGCACGGTCGATCAAACTTGCCGGAAGCAGCCTGCCGAGCCACGTGCGCCACGGCCATTCCGGGCGGCGTGATCCTGTCGCCCTTCGAGGACAACTTCATCAGTTCCGGGAGAACCGGCCGTGCCTGACGATGCCCGGCGGACGCGAACGGCACTGACAGTGACTGGCGGCCAGCCGACCGGGTCCGCTCCGCCTTCACCCCGGGACCGTCCGCTGCGAGCGGGAACAGCAGCTCGTCAAAGTGCAGGCTGCGGGAGATCGTCGGACGGCCGCTTGGGCAGGCGAAAGGGCCAGGCAAGGGCAAGCTCGACCGGTTTCGCCCTGGATGCGAGGCACCGCTCGCGAACCGATCTGCCCTGAAGTTCATCGCGAAGCGTCTCGACGCGACGACCGGACACTTCTCAAGCCGGATCAGCAAGCGCGATGGCATGAGATTCCCGTGGCGGATTCGAATCCATGTTGGATCCAGGCATGCCTTCTTCGTTCAAGACGGGCGCAGGCGTTTCGCGTCACTGCGCTATACTGCGCCAAGACAAGGCGGTTCTTGACCGGCTCAAGAGGTGCGATCGTTCCGTTGAGAGTCGCGACGTCAGGACCGTATCCTCACGCCCCACGTGCTCTTGTGTCCGCTCGCCAAGCCGGTCTCCCTTGAGAGTCGAGTCGCCAAGTGCAGGTTGCAGATTCAAGGACTGGAGCCCCCTACGGCTATTCCTCGCTTGAAAACTGGTCGATCAGGTCATCCCGGACCTGGCTGCTTGAAAGGAACCCGCGGTTCCTGAGATGATGCGCTGCGGTCCCCGCGCCGACCCCGTACCTATGCAGCAGGCGCTTGAAGTTCCTTTTTTCGGCATAGGAGTCAAGGGAATGCGCATCCTCTTGCAGCGCTTCCCTGGGCACAAGGAATTCTGCAGCAAACGTACCCGCCCGCCTGCGTGCCCGAGACTGGGCAAACGCTGACGATGCGGCCCCGATCGCGCCTTCTCGATACAGGTCCATCAAGATGTGACCCAGTGCCCGAACGGCTTCGAACCTTCTCCCCCATGGTGCGCCTGCCTCATGGTGGTTCCCCGGAACCCGGCATCTTTCATGCGGATGCGGTCGGAAGCGATTTTCGACGGTCTCGTGGCAGCCCTTTAGTCAAGACGGCGCGGAGAAGTGCGTCGAAGCGTGTGGTTGTCATCGGAGCAGTTTCCTCGCCTCAGCCAATCGGCCTTGCATCGACAAGGGAGACAAGTTCGTCACGAATTCATACCAGACTTCATCACTTTCGTTTGGGTTGGGGGTCTCCACACTGCAATCCAGCAATGCCAGACGCAACGCCGCACGTTGTGCATATTTCGACGCTGGAGACCGGGCCAGGGTATGAGGGAACGCTGCATCCTGTTCAATGAGATTGAACTCTCGGATAATCGCATTCTTCCGTCGACGAAACACGGCTTCTGGCCTTTGAGCGCGTTTGCGCTGGCGCCACTGGACGTAGATGTCCCTGTTCCACAGAACCAGAAATATTCCAGCTCCAATGCCGATCGCGGCATACGTCTGCATGGCATGGTTAGTGCTCACCGGGTATGTCCCGACCACAACGGCATCGCCGGAGAACCAAGCATTGACAAAGCCGAAGATTGACCAGCATTGGACAGCCCCGCCCACTGCGTTCCAGATCCACTTGAATGCCCGCGCCATGCAGACAAAATGCTGGCCCGCATTGTTGTGTCAAGGGGACATACAGGTTCAACTTTGCCTTAATCTACCGTTCCTTCATGGCGCCATCCATCACGTTGTCGATTTTTCCGTACACTCGGTATGAAGGGATCAACATATTGGTTTCAAAGGTGTTAACTGTGACTCCAACCAAACGACTCAACCACTCCGATCATTTCGACTCGCTTCAACACGAGGGGTAATTCGTTGATGACGAAAAAGAGAAAGCTCGAGGAGATTTTCAGGACCTGATCAAGGCGTTTCCGTACGCGATGATTGATGAAGTGAAGTCATTGCACCGTGTTGCGAAGGAGCTGGAACAGAACGGGTCCGAATCTTTCCAATCGGACTCGCTTCTTTTCATGGGAAAAGGCAGGGCCGTCTCCATCTTGCTGTCACTTGCGACAGAGATCGCACTGAAGGCATGGCAGGTCCGAGAAGGCAAGGAAGAGCCTGACCAGACTCATGACTTGCTGAAATTGTTCGAGAGTTTGGAGCGGGGTACCCAAGAGATGCTGGAAGAAAGGATGCGGGAATTGAGTCCGCACTATCAATGGCCTCTAACAAAGCATCCCCTGCGCGACATTTTGTGTTCTCACAAAGATGCGTTTGGATGCTGGAGGTACAGCTACGAGACTATCATCCGCGGCGGCAGCGCCTGTTTTGGGACAGGAGATATGGACAGAGCGCTCACCGTCATCGTCGACGCTTACGATTCGCATTGTTTTGGTCCGCGTGTGGAGGTCTGAAAGACCGGTCATTTCACCGCCTCGCGGTTCCGTACTGGCTGCAGGCGGACAGCCGGACCGGTCTTCGAAGTCGAATTCCCCCGGTTCACCCGAGTCCGCGTGCGGAGGAATCCTCCCGGCCTTCGCCGTCCGGATCCCTTCCCAATCCTGTCCGGTCACCCAGTCGCAAAAGCGTGCAATCCCGTTGTTCCGACGGTGCCCGCGCGGCAGGACTCAGGTAGAAACCCGCACTTTCCAGGGCGGCATGTCACGCAACACGTCGACGCCAAATGGTGCGACGAGGTCGCCGACGCGAATGTCGTATTCCGCGTCGATACGGGAGATCAGCCCAATCCCCATTCCCGAAAGCGTTGCAGAGCGCATGGTCGCCGCATCCTGGAAGGCCAGTTCCGGCGCGTCATACGGAGCCTGGACATCGAGGAATTCCAGGATGTCGGACCACAACGGGTCTTTCGGCACCATGACTTTTTCTCGGGGCCTTTGCCCAAGTTCAAACGCCTGCCCGCCGGGTCCATCTCTCCCCTGCTTCCATCCGGATGGCGGCCGCACGCATCCCGGTGGACAATGGCGGGATTCTGTGGACCGATCCATCTGCCGGCCTCAGGCACCAACGCGGAGCAATGCCTCCATCTCCCCACCGTCTCCCCGTCTCCACTCGGCGCTGAAGCCCTCATCCTTCAATGCATTCCGGCTTGTAAATAGTCCATTTTTGGACTATGTGATTGACACACAACATCGATGGAGTCCGTTATGGCTGAACAAGCACGTCCGGCAACGGAGTTTGACCGGAAGGGCCTTTCTGCCCCGGCGTTGCGCACGTTCTTCCGCATTGCGAAGCTCTGGAGCCTCTCGGTCGATGAACAGATGATTTTGCTTGGGCTGACGGCCCGATCGACCTTCTTCAAGTGGAAGAAGGATCCGAACACTGTTCTGCCGAAGGATACGCTGGAGCGCGTTTCCTACATACTGGGCATCTACAAGGCCCTTCAGATCCTGCTCCCCGACGAAAGGGCGGCCGACGAATGGGTGAGGCGTCCAAACGCGGCGCTACCGTTCGGCGGTCGGTCGGCTCTTGAACGGATGCTCTCAGGCCAGGTGGCTGACCTCTTCGTCGTACGACAATACCTTGATGCGCAGCGGGGTGGCCGGGCGTGACGTTGCCGGTTGCCCGCATCGAATGGAAGCCGTGCTGGCGAATCATTCCCAGCCGGTTTCCGCCGATTCAGCTTTTCGAGCGGGTGACCGGTCCGGACGACCTTGAGGCGATCTTCGAGCTGGAGGCGCTCACGAATCCCAGGCTTCGTGACCAGGCCGGCGATATCGAACTCGTGCTGCCGGAAGATCGCATCAGTGGGCCTGGGACCACCGTCATCATGGCAGCCTTCACCCATCTGAACCCAAACGGCGGCCGGTTCTCGGATGGCACTTACGGCGTCTTC
Source organism: Paracoccaceae bacterium (assembly GCA_965242975.1). Classification (GTDB taxonomy): domain Bacteria; phylum Pseudomonadota; class Alphaproteobacteria; order Rhodobacterales; family Rhodobacteraceae; genus JAPPHA01. The sequence goes on from CBDETS010000007.1 coordinate 1,546,546, forward strand.
TATGCCGCGAACGATCTGGACACGGCCATCGCCGAGACCAAACACCATCGCGAGCAGTTCCTGAGCGCAACGGCCCAGGCGCATATGGAATTGGACATGCGGGTCTATCTCGTCGACCTCGTTGGAGATATGCACGACCTGCGCGGCCAGAATACTGCCCAGCCGCTTGTCTACCACAACGACAACTACTCCGCGGGCCAGCATCTGGCGAGAATACTGCGCGCGGCCGGGTCGAACGGGATCGCCTATGACAGCGTCCGCCGGACAGGGGGCGAATGTGTCGCCGTGTTCCGACCGCCCCTTCTCTCCAACGCCCGCCAGGAGCGGCACCTCTGTTACGTATGGAACGGTCAAGAAGTTGAAACCGTCTACGAGAAACGCGAAATCGGCGATGACAGCCAGCGCTGGCCTCGCTGAAACACGGCTGCGGCCGACATGCTTCGGGACCGCGCCCGCGTGGACCGGTAGACCCGGGAAAGACCCGGTCGCAGTCACGGTTCCGGAGGGCAGGCAACACCGTGTTTGAGGAAACGATTCGCTCATTGAAGACGCTCGACGGGACTACCAGCATCCCGGTGTCGATTTCCTGTGACGAGGAGGGCTACTTCGACCGCGAATGCCCGTCGGAGGAATGCAAATTTCAATTCAAGGTTCACATGGAGGACTGGAAGGCCAAAGTCCGCGACGAGGAAATCTTCTGCCCGTTCTGCGGTCACACGGCGGATTCCACCGAATGGAATTCGGAAGAACAGATCGAGCACATGAAGCAGATGGCAATTGCACATTTGCGGTCGACCATGGGCGATGCCTCAAGCGTGACGCTGATCGCTGGAACCGACGCCAACCGCGGAACAGCTTCATCTCCATGACCATGAAAGTTGGCGGCCGGCCCCAACAGAAGGAGATTGCGCCCTGCTGCCCGGCATTCCGGAAATGCCGGGTCTCCGATGTCCCGTCGCGAGGCGGTTGACTCCGAGACTCTTGTTATTCCGCCTTTCCCGCACCTGCGATCACCTCGGGCCAGAGGGCGTCGAGCGGAAAGGTGATGGCATCGAAGGGAGATAGCGAGACCAGCGCGTCATCGGCGAGCGTCGCCAGAAGCAGCCACTGCCCCTCGCGCAATTCGAAGGCCTCAAGCGTCCGTGCGTCGGGATCGACGAACCACAGATGGCCGACGCCTTCGCGAGCGTAGAGATCCCGCATTTCAATCTGATCCAGCCGCCGTGTAGAGGGCGAGAGCACCTCGCAGACCCAGTCCGGCGCGATCGTGCAATAGGCCGCGTCCGGGTATTCGGGCATCGTCTCGCGTCGCCAACCGGCGAGGTCCGGCACCACGATGTCTTCGCCCAGGTGCAGTTCAGGCTCGTCGATGATCCACCAGCCGCCTGGACCGCCATCGCCATAGTTGAATGGCGAACCGATCTTCATCCCCAATCCCGAACTTGCCCAGGCATGCCGCATGGCCGGCCTCGGATGGGTGTGGAGCGTGCCTGAAATCACCTCGGCGACCTTGTGGGGCGGCGCATCAAGCACGTCCTGATAGGTCGCCCGGCGGGTCTCCTCGCGTTTGGACTGTGCCGCCATGGTCCCGGTTCCTCCCCCTACCCCATTAAATGCCAATCCGCTCGACTTCATCAAGCGAAACCTGCTCCTCGCGCCGGTCGTAAAGACGTGTCGTCTCCGTGCGGGCGTGTCCGGCAAGGTACTGCGCCACCTCGACGCATGTATCGGGATGCTCCAGGTATGCCGTGATCCCGGTCGCACACAGCGGAATTGGCGAAACCTCAGGCAGTCGCGGTCCCGTTCTCCAAGAAATACCTTGCCACGCATCCGCACACGACACCGACCAAGCGGACAAGCTCTCTGCGGTTCCGGAATGCTTCCGCATAGCCCCGTTCTCACATCTGGGTGATCGTTGCATCCATTGCGGTGTCCGTGTCACCACTCCCTTGTCCATCTTGAACTCCAGCATGAACACCTGCCCTTCAACAGCACCAACATGTCCGCACGGCCATGACTCGATGCATCCTCAACCCGGAATTCCACACCAATGGATCGGAAACACATATGCAGGAGGCTCGTGTACCAGGCGTCGTGGTTGGCGAGATCGCCACTCGCGAGCCAATGCTAATGGCAACTCCCGCTTGGCGGCACCGTCAATGGGCCGCTAGATTATTGGTACGGCTGAGCTTGCACATATGTAGTTTTTAAACTACATCCGTTGCATGATCACCCTGCGGCAGACCGAAACCTCCCGTAAATGGTTTTCCAAGCTCAAGGACGAACGCACCGCAACGGCGATCACCGCGAGGCTGGACCGGCTGGCGTTTGGCCATGCCGGTGATGTCAGGTCGGTGGGCAAGGGCGTCAGCGAGCTGCGCATCCATCATGACCCCGGCTTTCGGGCGTACTTCCGGCGGCAAGGGTCCACAGTCATCATCCTGCTATGTGGCGGAAACAAGAGCTCGCAGCGAAGCGACATCAGGACCGCGCAGAGCCTCGCCAGCCAAACGAGAGAATGACCATGACCGAAGAATTCACAACCTTTGATCCGGCAGACCGTCTGGAATCCGATCAGGCCATTGCCGACTTCATGTCCGCCGCATTCGAGACGAATGATCCAGTCTACGTTGCCCATGCCCTGGGCGTGGTTGCACGTGCCAGAGGCATGACGGAAATCGCCCGCAAGACCAAGCTTTCACGGGAGCAACTCTATCGCTCTTTCAGCACCGAAGGTAATCCCACCCTGCGCACCACCCTGGCAGTATTGGAAGCTATCGGGGTCCGGCTTTCCGCGAAACAGGTCGAAATCAGCGAGACATGATCAGGAGAACAGGGAAGTCGAATAAGTGCGACATTGGAGTTTTGGGGAAAGTTGATCGCCTGCACGGTGTCTCTTGCCAAGCCAAGGGTTGCTGAATTTCCTGCTTCGTGGACGGTCGCAAAGATCACCACGGCAGACGAGGATCAATTTGACGTCTGAAGTGACAATTGATCTCGGTAATCCTTTTGCAGGTGATCCCGAGTTCGGGACGGCTCTCGAGGCAGGAGCCGCTGCCGGGTTCGGTCCGGATCATGGTACATCCTGCGGCATGGAGCAACGCGACCTGGGCCTCGGGGTTGTGGTCCGGTGTCAAGACCATGGCATAGCCGACGCGTGCCGTCGACGTGTTCATTTTGGGTTTGCCTTCGGCGTTTCGCGTGCACTTTGTCGGAAACGACCCAAAATGAGCATCGGAAGGCGATGATGCGGTGTTCATCCGGTCCGTCATCATGAGGGCACCCAAAATGACGCCCAAAGTGGCAAAGACTCTGCATTTGCAGGGCTTTGTCTTCGGAGGAACTCAAAATCCAATCACATTCCGTTCCCCGTGCTGATCATATGTGCAGCTTCGGTCCGTTTGGGCGTTTGAAGCGGATCTCATCAAGATGCGCACCCGAGAGGGCATGGCGATCGCCAAGGCCAAAGGCGGGCTGCGAGGAAAACAGCCGAAACTGTCAGAAAAACAACAGGAGTTTCTCTGGCGAATGCACGATAGCGGGAAGTACTCGATCAGCGATCTCGCCGAAATCTTCTCCGTATCACGACCAACCGTCTATGGAACGATGAACAGGAAGAGAGTCCTTTGAGTGTCATGTTTCACTCAGCCGAAGGCGACCCCTGGATGATCTAGCGGCAGATTCAGCCCTACTGGTGATTAACGCAACAGAACCCACCACCAAAACGTTGGTGCTGGTTGTCGGGGAAATTCCGACGCTTCAGACAGTCGGTATCAAGCAGCGTATCATTGGCGTCTTTCCAGTTCGTCGAGGGATATGTCATCGAAAGATGCGTGATTCAGGTCATAAAGCATGCTGTAGAGACCATAAGCTGCCATCAATTCCTCATGGGTGCCGGTCTCGACGATTTCACCGTCGCGGAGCACGATGATTCGATCGGCATTACGGATTGTCGCAAGACGATGGGCAATTATGATTGCCGTACGGCCTTCCAGTAACAGGAGTAGTGCGCGCTGAATTTCCAATTCCGTATAGCTGTCGACATTGGCGGTCGCCTCATCGAGCACCAGAATCGGCGCGTCGGCAACCAGAGCTCGGGCAAAACTCAGCATCTGACGCTGACCCATCGACAGATTGGAGCCTCGCTGATCAAGGACGGTGTCATAGCCATGTTCGAGGGCGGAGATGAACGCATGTGCACCCACCGCCCGGGCTGCCTTGATGATCTCTTCGCGGGTGGCGTCCGCAGTTGCATATCGAATGTTCTCGAAAACCGTTCCCGAGAACAGGTACGGTTCTTGCAGCACCAACGCGATATGCCGGCCGAGTGATCGCTGGTCGACATTGCGCACGTCTTGGCCGCCGACCCTGATCTCACCCTCCCAGACGTCATAGAAACGGTGAGCCAGGGAGATAATGCTGGTTTTCCCCGATCCGGTCGGCCCGACGAGTGCCACGGTTTCGCCCGGTTCGGCCCTGAAGCTGATGTGTTTCAGAATCGGCTCGTCCGGCTTGTATCCGAAAGTGACATTGCGGAATTCGATGGAACCGTCGTGACCGTCAAGATTGATGGCATCCGGGCGGTTGACGATGTCAACCGGAACATCAAGCACTTCGAAAATACGCTGACCTGCTGCCATCGCCCGCTGCATGATGCTGTACTGGATTGTCAGTGACCGGATCGGGTCAAAGAAGCGCTGAACGTAGAACAGGAAGGCGACCATGACGCCGACATCCAGCGCACGATCAAGTACGAGCCCGCCGCCGAAGACGACAATGACGGCCATCGCGAGGCCGGTCAGGCCGTCAACAATTGGAATCAGAACATTGGTGAATTGCGCTGCCCTGCATTGCGCACGCAGGTTTTCCAGCGCCTTCGTCTGGAACAGTTCGTAATTTACGTCTTCTCGGCCGAGTTCCTGTACAGCCCGGACACCATGCACACCTTCCGCAAGAGCCGCGTTGGTTGCGCTGCTGTTTTCACGCGAATAAAGGAAGGCTTTCCGTGCGCGAGGAAGCCAGACTATTCGCACGCCGAACAGGACCGGCACGACGAGCAGGGTCAGGCCGCCAAGACGTAGATCGAGAGCCAACAGGACAATGATGATACCGGCGAGCAGCACAAAGTCGCCGATGGCAAATATCGAGGATTCCAGGAATTCTTGCAATGCCTGCACATCGCCCTGCAAGCGCGACATCAAGCGGCCGATCTCGGTCTTGTCCATGAAGGACATCGAAACAATCTGCAGATGGGCAAACATGGCCCGGCGCAGATCGAACATGAGGTGGCTGGCAACCTTGCCGACGATCAGTTCCTGGAGATGATTGGCGATGTAATTGACTGTGACGATGCCGAAGAACGCGATCACGGCGGCATGCAGCAGTGACTGGCCTTCCGGGCCTAATACGAGCGCATCGTCGATGGCGGTTTGGATGACCAGGGGGATCGCCAATTGTGTGAATGTAAAGATCAGAACGCTGGCTACGGCAATGGCGATGCGGCGCTTATACGGCTTCAGATAGGTCGCGATGCGGCCGACGACCCAACGGTCGAAGGCCTGCCCGAACAGTTCCTCGTCCTGCGAAATCTGGGATCCGACGACTGCCAGTGGCCCGGACCGCCTCGAGTCTAACCCCGAGTCTGGCCCCGGGCTGGGAGGTATTCCTTGCGCGACGCTCACCGCAATGCCTCCTCGCGTCCGGGCAGACTCTGTAACCGGTGGAGTTCGGCGTAGCGCCCGTTCAACGCCAGCAATTCTTCCTGTGTGCCACGTTCAACGATGCGGCCTTGTTCAAGGAACAGGATTTCGTGAGCATGTCTGAGCGAGCTGAGTCGATGAGCAATGATTATGACGGCGCGATTCCTGGCGAATTCCTGTAAACCGATATGGATGAGCGCCTCTGTCGCTGCGTCGACCGCAGCAGTCGAATCATCAAAAACCAGGATGGCGCTATCGGGCAGGATGCCACGGGCGATTGACATGCGCTGACGCTGGCCGCCGGACAGAGACAGCCCGCGTTCCCCGACTAAAGTGGCGTAATCGGTGGGCAAACTCGTGATGTAGCTGTGCAACTGGGCCATTGTGGCCGAACGTTCGATGTTCGGCTGGCTGGCCCAGGGATCACCATATGCGACATTGTGTCCGATGCTGGCCGTGAAGAGAAACGCTTCCTGCTGAATAATGCTGACCTTTTGTCGCAACGAGGTGAGCGTGACATCTCGGATGTCCTGTCCGTCGATGGTAATGCGCCCGCTTCCCACTTCGTAGAAACGGCCGATCAGTTGTGCGATCGTGCTCTTTCCGCTCCCGGGCGGACCGACAATTCCGATGGTTCGACCTGGCCCGGTCTGGAAATCGATTCCTGACAATGTATGCGAGTCACTGGCCTGCGCCGGGTAGCTGAAATCGACATTTTCGAAGCGGAGGACGCCGTCACTCATGACGAGATCGCCGGCGTCAGGGCCATCCATGATCGACGGGATCAGATCCAGAACATTGAACAGGCGGCCACCGCAGGTCGATGCGCGCGCAACCGAATTCGACATCCAGCCAATTTGTCGGATCGGCATCTGCAGGATCGTCATGAAGGCCAGGAATTCGGTGAGTTGGCCAAGTGTGATCTCGCCATCAAGTGTCTTCTGGCCACCGATCCACAAGACCAGCCCCATGGCCAGAAAGTACACATAGGTCATCTGCGCCGTATTGCGGACGAAAAGGGCAATCCGTTCGTGTGAAATCTTCAGTGCCCGTCGCGAAATCCGGTCAAAGCGCGAGAGTTCATAAGTTTGGGCTGCGAAGGCCCGCACGACCCGCAGACCGCCAAGATTCTCTTCCATGGCCTTGGTCAGCACGGACAGCTCAGCCTGTAATCGTAGCCAGGTATCGCGCAGCTTGATCCGTGCAATCGAGGCTGACACGCCGACAAAGGGGACGAACCCCAGGGCCAGGATGCAGAGTACGGAGTCGATGCGGAACAGAATGATGAAACTGCCGCCGATGAGGATCGCGAGCAGCAAAGCACGCAGGATGCCGGTGCTGACGAACGTCCGTACACCTTCGATATCGAGCATGCCACGGGTCATCAGATCGCCACTATGAACCTGGTCGTGCCAGCCAATGCTCAGTTTCTGCAGTTTTCGGTAGTAGGCGAGGCGAAGATCATGTGCGATGAGATGGCCGATGGCCTCGCCTTGGTAGTTTTGAATCATCGTAAACAGGCCGCGCATCAGGCTAATCGCAACCAGAATGAGTGCGGTGTTCAACAGCGCGTCCTGGGCCTGTTCCCGACCAGCGCCCGAGGCAGCATCGCGCAGCAAACCATGGGCCTGGTCGACGGCCTTGCCGATGAACTGCGGCACAAAGAGCTGGAAGCCGGCTGCGAGGAATGTCGCACCGACTCCGAGGGCCATCCGGCCGGGATGCCGCATTGCCAGCAGCGTGATCCGCCAGAGAACACGTGAATCAAGTTTCGAGAGAGGGTCAACCGAACCCGCGATTGCGTCGGAATCAAGCTGAGTGGAACTGGAGGAGGCTTCGGACGCGTTCATGATCTGAGGATAGATAACAGCTTATCCCGACCGTAACACTTATATTAAGGGTAATGGGCTCGAAGCTGCAAATTTGGCCACGAAATCGAACCCAAGGTGAACAAATGGGTGCTTGACGTGCCTGTGTTTGGGTTCACGGAACTTTTCCGCTGCATAGGAGGATGCAATTGAAAGTTCTCCACCGTCTGTCGCCGCTGCCTGGAGCCTGTCATTTGACAATTTGCTGCCAGTGGTGAGTGAATATCGCCAGAGTTCGGCCCGTAACCGCCGAAGACAACCGGCCAATCCGCGAATCAGGCGGCCTTTCGCGCGGCACCGCGCTCCGGCCCGGTGAGCGCGGAAACATGTGTGACCGCTTTCGGAAAGACCGATGGGTTTCAGGGGGCCGTGCCCCTCAATTTCCCCGCACGAAATCGATCGAGAGGCCGTGTCCCGGGGACGCTCAAATCACCAGGGACACGGCCAACGTTACACGATCTCTTTCCCGGTTCCATCCATTCCTGCGCCCGTATCCGGGCCCTTCCGGCGCGGATTGACGGGGCGGTCGCCGAGCGCCGTCAGCTTTGTCCGGGCCTTTCCTCAAAACCGATTTCGCACTCCTGCTGAGTTTGGGAGCCGTCAGGACACGCGGTCGCGCCAATTTCGGGAAACCGGATATCGTTCACACGCCGGACTCGTCATACCCCGGTCATCCATCGCCGATTCGTCCGCAAGTGCAATTCGATGACGTCGTGTTCCACACCCTCCACGACAAAGCCGCCGAAGTCACTCGTGGCGGTCCTGTCGCCGAGGTCCGCCATCCGGGCCGGGAACGACAACCCGTGCACAGGTTCGTCCTGAACACCAGGTCGACCTGGCCGGTTCTCGGGTTCGCCCGGAGTTCGGTCGTCTAGGCTTGGCCCACCGTGCGGCTCCAGTAAATCTGCTCCGGACTGAAATCCTCGTTCGGCGCCATCACAGGCATCGGATTTTCGCGCTTCGCAGTTTGCGTACCCTCCGGACCAAGGGCTTGCACCCCTTCCGCCGATCCGTGTTCGGTTCCGGCGCGGCTGATCGACCGATACCATCTTCCCGTCCGGAATTAGCGGAAAGGGGGCCAATACAGCGGACGACGCCGGCCAACCGGCGGGGCCGCGAAGGCTCTGGCGGCGGCGCGGCAAACGAACCGCCTAAACCTGCCACGGCGGGGACGATTTCCGAAAGAATGCACCGATTCCTTCCTTCGCCTCTCGCCCCTCCAGCACATCGACAAGCAGTTCGGCGGTACCACGAATCGTCTCTCGGTCGATCTCGCCCCCGAGTCGCCTGACGAGGGATTTCGCCGTCCGCACAGCACCGGGTGCGGCCATGAGAAACGGAGCAACAGCGCCTTCGATTGACCCGTCGAGTTCCTCCCCCTGAACAACACGGGAAAGGATCCCGAGATCGAGCGCCTCGTCACTGTTCATCAGCCTCGGTGAGGCAAACAACCAGCGGGAGTTGCCGACACCCAAACGTTTGACGACATAGGGCCCGATCGTGGCCGGCACGAGCCCGAGCCGGGTTTCGGTCAAGCCAAAGCGGCAGCCCGGTACGCCGATCGTCACGTCACAGGTGCAAATCAGTCCGATACCACCACCGAAAGCCTGCCCCTGAATGCGCCCGACAAGTGGTTTACCTAGTGAATCCAGCGTGTTGAGCATGTTTGCCAGGCGAGTCGCTTCTTCGATGCGAAACTCGTGGTCGCCGCCGATCATCGCTTCGAGCCAACCAAGGTCCGCACCAGCACAAAAACTTTTGCCCTTTGCCGTGAGAACAACCACGCGTACTCGTGGATCGTCGTCGAGCAGGATTGCCGCGTTCGACAGGTCGCCGATCATCTGCCCATCCATGGCGTTGTGGCGTTCGGGGCGATTGAGCGCGATCGTCGCGACGCCCCGTTGATCGGTGCTGACTTCCAGGGTCTGGAACTGTTCCACTTCAGCGACTCCGCGAGTTCTCTGCTTCGCAACTCTTTGCGCCGTTCGGCCCAATGCCTTCCCCCGACCACCCATGCGCGCTACCGGATTTCTGCAGGTACGTCATCGCCATTTCAGCGGTGACGCGATCCGACACATCCGGTACCCGGGTGCGGCAGCGACTCCCCGAACCCTCGCCAACCGGGCAGCGGATCCGGCATTTCCACCAACCGGCCGAACACTCCCGGAATATACGCCGTCTCTGGAGTCGGACGCATTGACGGTCTCAGGCATCCGGAACCGGGTAGAAGTCCTGTTCATACAGGCGGGCCTCTCCCGGGGCCGGCAACGTCGCCCTGAAGGCCGGCCGTTCGGAATTGCGTTCGTGAAATCCCCGGGTGTTCGGGAACCCGTCCAGGCAGGTAAAATACCGCGCAACGTAGACGCAGTAACCGATGCAGCAGTCGACCGCGGAGAAACCGCTCGCGAGCAGGCAATCCTGGCGCTCCAGAGTGGTCTCGACAACGCCGAGCGTCTTTTCCAGACGCATGCGCTCAAGACGCATCACCGTTGGAGAACGCATCCAGGCCTCGCGCAGGAAAATGTGATGCTGGGTCAAGTTGGCCAGATGCTGGGCGATCGTTTCCGAAAAGTGCAGCCAAATGAGCCAGTTCGGACGCTCGGGATGACCGGGGGGCCGTCCGAGTCCGGAGTCCGGGAAGCGTTCGCACAGGTATTCCACGATGGCCCCGGATTCATGCATCGTCAAATCACCGTCCTCGAGTGACGGGACCCGGCCAGCGGGCGACAACTGCAGGTACTCACTCTGGCGCAACGTCCTGTCGAACGGCCAGATGTGGCTCTCGAACGGGACGCCGATTTCCCCCAGCAACCAATGGACCTTCATCGCACGGGTCTGTTTGCAATTGTGCAGCCGAATCATTGGATCGGATCCAGTTCGACCAGGAGTTCGCCTTCCTGCACTTGTTTGCCGACGACACACAACACGTTCGAGACCATCGAATCCCGCGCTGCTTCAAGTGAATGTTCCATTTTCATCGCTTCCATGGTTACGAGGCAGGCGCCGGCCCCGACCCGACTGCCGGGCTGAACCCGAACCGCCGCAATCCGGCCCGCCATCGGAGCCCGGACATCGCCAGGGTTCGCGCAACCGTCTCCGCCTTGTCCCGCCCGCACAGGCAGATCGATCTGCCAGTCATGATCGCCATGGACCCGGACAAGGTCACCTGTTCTGAACGCAGTCACGTCGACCATGGACCCGTCGACGTCCCAGCAATCGTTCGAGACTGCCCGAACCCTTGTCGATCCGCCGCTGTCGAGAACCGTAAACGTGCCCGGCGGCGTGACCGAAACGCTCGATTGACGTTCGACTCCGTCCACGATCAGTACAACCTGCCTGGAAAGTGGCTGCCACAATGTGAAGCCAAGATCCCAGTCGTTGCCCACGGGGAGCCCTGCAGCAACAACTGCGGCAATCGCAAGAGCCGACCGGTCCGGGGCGGGGACGGCCGCAAGATCCCCGGCACGGTCTGCGGTTTCGGTGGTCATCCGACCGGCCGCAAACGCGTCCGTCCCGATCAGCTTCCGAAGGAATGTCCTGTTTGTGCGAACGCCCACGACGCGCGTCGCATCAAGCGCGCCGGCCAGCCGCTCCCGAGCCTCGTCCCTGGTCCTGCCGGACGCAATTATCTTCGCGATCAGTGGATCATACTCCGACGGAACCGCGCTGCCTGACCGGACTCCCCGATCCACCCGAATCCCATGTGCATCGGGAAACCGTGCAACGGAAATTCGACCCGGACTCGGCAGGAATCCGTTTGCCGGATCCTCCGCGTACAGCCGCGCCTCGATGGCATGCCCATCCAGGGAAATGAGTTGCTGACTCAAGGGGATTCGCTCTCCTGCCGCGACCCGAAACTGCCACTCGACAAGATCAATCCCCGTTACCACCTCGGTGACAGGATGCTCGACTTGCAGGCGGGTGTTCATCTCGAGGAACCAGAACCTGTCCGCGGCGAGACCGTCCGAGGCATCCGCGATGAACTCGACGGTCCCGGCCCCCTGGTACCCGACTGCCCGCGCCGCAGACAGGGCGGCAGACGTGATCGCCTCGCGCACGGGCCCATGCATTCCCGGAGCGGGCGCTTCCTCGATAAGTTTCTGATGACGTCGTTGAAGCGAACAATCCCGCTCGAAGATATGCACCACGTTGCCGTGGCCGTCGGCGAACACCTGGACCTCGACGTGCCGGGGACCATCGATCAGTTTTTCGATGACAACAGCGTCGTTTCCGAATGATGAAGCAGCCTCGCGTCGCGCAGCCGCGACAGCGGCGGGCAGTTCATCGGCACCATCCGCCCTCTTCATGCCGATTCCGCCTCCTCCGGCAACCGGCTTGACCAGAACCGGAAAGCCGACATGCGCTGCCTTTCCCGCCATCTCGGCTTCATCGCATCCATGTCCCTGGAACCCGGGAACCACGGGGACGCCCGCTTCAATCATCCGCTCCCGCGCCACGTCTTTCAAACCCATCACACGAATCGTCTCAGCCGGTGGTCCGACAAATGTCAGTCCTGCCTGTGCAACCATCGCCGCGAATTCCGGGTTCTCCGACAGGAACCCGTACCCGGGATGAACGGAGTCGGCGCCGGAGGTCAGTGCCGCCTCGACGATTCGGTCGATGTCAAGATAGCTTCCGGACGACGAAGGGGAATCGAGGGCAATGGCGTCATCGGCCATCTCGACATGCGGCGATTCCGCATCGACGTCGGAGTAAACGGCAACGGTAGAGATACCCATTTTCCTGGCGGTGCGCATGATCCGGCATGCAATTTCGCCCCGGTTCGCGATCAGGACCCTTCGAATCACGATCTGTTCCCGTCCCGTGTTTCCGGCATCAAGACCTGTGCCGTTGCATGGATGAACCCGTGCGCCATCGTTCCCCGATACCCCGCAATCTACATCCTGAACACGCCGAAACGCGTCTCGCCGATCGGAGCGTTCAGCGCGGCCATCAGCGACAACGCCAGGACCTCACGGCTTTTTCGTGGATCGATGATACCGTCGTCCCAGAGGCGCGCCGACGCATAGAGCGGGTGCGCCTGTTCGTCGAACATCGCGACGGTAGATCGCCTGAATTCAGCTTCCTCGCTCTTGGACCACGAATCGCCCCGTCGGTCAGCGGACGCGCGCCGAACATTGGCAAGTACGTCCGCGGCCTGGTCGCCGCCCATGACCGAGATCCTGCTGTTCGGCCAGGTCCAGAGAAAGACGGGCGAATAGGCGCGGCCTGCCATCCCGTAGTTGCCCGCGCCGTACGATCCACCGATGATCATCGTGACTTTCGGGACGGCCGTCGTCGCGACCGCGGCCACCATTTTGGCACCGTGCCGTGCGATTCCCTCGTTTTCATATTTCTTTCCGACCATGAAACCGGTGATGTTCTGCAGGAACACCAACGGTATCCGGCGCTGCGAACACAATTCGACGAAATGTGCCGCCTTGATCGCGCACTCCGAGTACAGCACCCCGTTGTTGGCGACGATCCCGACGGGAATTCCCATGATGTGCGCGAACCCGGTGACAAGGGTTTCGCCAAACCTGGCCTTGAATTCGTCAAAACGGGATCCATCGACGATTCGCGCCAGGACCTCGTGAACGTCATACGGATGGCGAGGATTCGCCGGCACGACCTCAAGCAACTCCTCGACATCATAAAGAGGATCTTCGATCTCCGTCTTTCGAACCTGTCCGGGGTCTCGCCCGCCGACCGTCTCCAGTGACTGCCGCACGATTTCGATCGCGTGGGCGTCGTTTTCCGCCAGGTAGTCGGCGACGCCGGACAGCCGCGTGTGTACATCTCCTCCACCCAGGTCTTCGGCCGAGACCGTTTCTCCGGTCGCGGCCTCGACCAACGGGGGGCCGGCGAGGAAGATCGTTCCCTGGTCCCTGACGATGATCGCGACATCCGACATCGCAGGCACGTATGCGCCGCCAGCCGTGCAACTCCCCATGACGACGGCAATCTGCGGAATTCCTGCGGCCGACATTCTTGCCTGGTTGAAAAAGATGCGTCCGAAATGGTCCCGGTCCGGAAACACGTCAGCCTGATTGGGAAGATTGGCCCCACCACTGTCGACCATGTAGACGCAGGGAAGTCGGCATGATTCCGCGATTTCCTGCGCCCTCAGGTGTTTCTTGACCGTCAACGGATAATACGTCCCACCCTTGACCGTTGAATCGTTGCAGACCACCATGACGTGGCGGCCGTGAATCCGGCCGATGCCCGCGATCAGCCCTGCCGCAGGCACATCGTCTTCATAAACGCCCCAGGCCGCGGTCGCGCCGACTTCCAGAAACGGTGACGCCGGATCCAGCAATCCGGCGATACGCTCCCGCGGAAGCATCTTTCCGCGAGCCACATGCCGCGCACGGCTGGCGTCACTTCCTCCGTTCGCGTTGATCTCCGCGACCCGGGTCACGTCTTCGAGCAATTCCAGCTGCGCCCGCCGGTTCGCGGTCGCGTTGTCTGATCCCGGGATGTGACCGGACCTGATAACGGCCATCAACCTGTCTCCGGTGACTGTCTTGTTTCGCCTGCCTCTGCCCGGGCACGTTCCCTGAGCACGGCGCGCATGACCTTGCCGGTTACCGTCATGGGAAGTTCCTCCACGAACTCGATTTCCCGGGGAAACGCATACCTGGCGAGGTGCTGCCCGACGTGATCCTGAATCGAACGTTCCATGTCTCTGCCTGCCGCAACATCGCCTCGGAGAACGATGTACGCCTTGACGATCTCGGTCCGAACCGGGTCCGGCTTGCCGACAACACCGGCAGACGCAACCGAGTCATGCGTCATCAGGCAGTCTTCGATTTCCGTTGGTCCGATCCTGTAGCCGGCCGATGTAATGACTTCGTCGTTTCGACCGACGAATCGGACGAACCCGTCCGCCGCGATGCCCCGGTCGCCCGTCAGCATCCAGTCTCCGCGAAACTTTTCAGCGGTCGCGTCGGGCCTGTTCCAGTAACGGAGCATCATGACGGGCGTTCCCTTCCGGATCGCAATGTCCCCTTCCTCGTCCCTGATCTCCTGCCCCGCCCCGTCGATGACCGCAACCTCGTGCCCGGGGACCGGGCGCCCTGTCCACCCCGGGCGGTGAGCGGACAGGGCACCGCAGGATGACACGACCATGTTGCATTCGGTCTGGCCGTAGAATTCGTTGATCCTGATCCCGAACGCGGTCCGGCCCCATTCCAGCATTTCTGCGCCAAGCGGTTCACCGCCGCACGCGACCGTTCGCAACCCGCTTATGCTGCACCGGTGCGCCCTGAGCATCCTGAGGGCGGTTGGTGGAAAGAACACGCAGCGAACACGTTCGGCTTCAATCAGTTCCTTGGCGCGTCGTGGGATGAATTTCGGGAATCGCGACGCCACCACGGGCACGCCATGATGGAGCCCGGGCATGAGCACATCAAGCAGGCCACCGATCCAGGACCAGTCCGCGGGAGTCCAGATCACGTCACCGGGCTGCGGAAACAGGTCGTGGGAAATCTCGACCCCAGGCAGATGTCCGGGCAAGACCCTGTGTGCGTGCAGGACGCCCTTGGCAGGTCCCGTTGTTCCGGACGTGTACATCAGCAAGGCAGGGTCATCGGCTGCCGTGTCGACAGACTCGACCATCTTGACGGACGATGGGCGCACTCGTGAATCCGGTACCAATACTTGACGCAGAATCGGAAGCCCGTGGCGGATCGAGGCCAGCCCGTCTTCACCTTCCCGGTCGGTAATCACCGCCCGGGCGCCCGAGTCAGCGAGGCGGGCGTAAAGGGCGTCCCCGCCGAATTGTTTCGACAATGGAAGCGAGATTGCGCCGATCTTCCAGATCGAGACATGAGCCGCGGCCGTAAGCGCCGACTGGCTCAATCCGACACCGACCCGGTCACCTTTTTCAATTCCGGCGTCCAGAAGCTTGTTGGCGAGGTCATCGGCCATAGCTCTCACGGCCGAATACGTGAACTCCTGTCGGCGACCGGACGACCAGTCGATGATTGCCGGCCTGTCGGGCTCGGTTTCCGCCCACCGGTCGCAAACGTCCCGGGCGATGTTGTAGCGGTCGGGGATCTTCCAGCGGAATTGTCCGGCAAAGGAGTCGAAAGGACTGTCGGCGGAAAACATCCGGGAACCTACTCCCAAAGCCCGGCCCGGTACCTGAGCCCCCCGCTCACCCGGATACCTTCATGATTTCACGCCCGATCAGCATCCTGCGGATTTCACTGGTTCCGGCTCCGATCTCGAGAAGCTTCGCGTCCCGCATCATGCGGCTGAGCGGAGAGTCGTTCAGGTATCCGGCTCCCCCAAGCGCCTGTACGCCCTGGGTCGCGCATTCCATGCACGCCTCGGCCGCATAGAGAATGCAGGCCGCGGCGTCCTGGCGGGTCGTTTCGCCCCGGTCACAGGCCGCAGCAACGGCGTAAAGGTAGGACTTTGCCGAGTTCATCGACACATACATGTCGGCAAGTTTGCCTTGCATCAGCTGGAAGTCTCCGATCGGCCGGCCGAACTGCTTCCTGTCGTGCAGATAGGGCACGACATGGTCGAGTATGCCGTGCATGATGCCGGTCCCGATGGCCGCGATGATCGCGCGTTCGTAATCGAGGCCCGTCATGAGCACAGCGGCTCCGTCATTCTCTTCCCCAAGAACATTTTCAAACGGAACTTCCACATCGTCGAAAACCAGTTCGGACGTGCTGGACCCCCGCATTCCGAGTTTGTCCAGCCCGGGTCCCGTGGAAAACCCCTGCATCGAACGCTCGATGAGGAAGGCCGTGATACCGGCAGGCCCGGCGTCCGGGTCGGTCTTGGCGTAGACGACCAGGGTGTCCGCGTCCGGGCCGTTCGTGATCCAGAACTTGGTTCCGTTCAGCCGGTAGTACCCGTTCCTCTTTTCGGCCCTGAGCCGCATCGACACGACATCGGAACCCGCAGATGCCTCCGACATGGCCAATGCGCCGACATGCGCGCCCGAGCAGAGCCCGGGAAGAAATCGACGTTTCTGCTCTTCCGTTCCGTTCAGCCGAATCTGGTTCGCGCAGAGGTTGGAGTGGGCCGCATAGGAAAGCGAAACCGAGGCGGAGACCCTGGCAATCTCCTCTGTGGCCACGGCATGGGCGAGGTAGCCCATTCCCGATCCGCCGAACTCTTCGTCGATCGTAATTCCGAGCAGGCCCAATGAACCCATTTCTTCCCAGATGGTGCGGGAAAAGCAGTTGTCCCGATCGATTTGCTCCGCCAGTGGCGCAAGACGATCCTGTGCCCAGCGCCGTACGGAATCCTGTACGGATTCGACGTCATCGCCCAGGGCGAACGTCATTGAAGCGGTGAACATCGCGGCACTCCCGCCGAAATAATTCGGCTGCTCAGGTTATAGAAGTTGTCTGCCCGGCGATTCAAGCCTGACGCAGGTTGCGCCGGTTCCCCGGAGACCGGCGTCAATGCCGACTGCCCTGTTTCGTGCGAAATCCATCAATCACGGTGTCGACGATCGATGCCAGTTGCCGATAGTCGTGAAGCAGCCACTCGGGCTTGAGGCGCTCAACATCGAATCCGCGCGGTCCGAATGTCACAAGCATGCACGGCACGCCAGCCGACTTCGCCGTCGCGCGGTCGTTGTCTGTGTCACCGATCAGGACCGAGGCGGCAGGCTCACCTCCGGCCCGGCGTATCGTCTCCAGAAGGTGAACCGGGTTCGGTTTTCGAACCGGCAGGGTGTCGGCTCCAAGTACCGAGCGAAACCTGTCCAGGATTCCCAGGCGGCGCAGCAATTCGAGTGCGAGCGCCTCCGGCTTGTTCGTGCAGACCGCGAGCAGGGCGTTCCGAGACAGGAGCGTATCCAGGGCTTCTTCGGCATGGGGGTAAAGCCGGGTCTCCCGGTCCAGTTCCCTGCCATAGTGATCGAGGAAGACCGGGTATTCCCCGTCAACGTCGGCTTCGGACCAGCGCGCGCCAAGTCGGGAAAATCCCAGGCGCAGCATTGCCCGGCCCCCGTCAAATGCGGTTGAGGCGTCCGCCACGGGATCGAGCGGACTCCCGGCGTTGCGGGATTCGAAGCAGCGGTTCGCAGCGCGTATCAGGTCGCGGCTGGTGTCAGCCAGAGTACCATCCAGATCAAACACGACTGTTTTCAAGGTACGCCTCAATCGTCACAGAAAACTGAACAGTCACCCGTGATCGAGACAATCCGCGTTGACCGGGTCAGGAAGGCCCATGGAAACAGGTTTGCCGGAAACTGTCAAATCGCGACCGGGTCTCAAGCGTGGCACGTCCGCGCGAGGACCGCGCCGTGAACCCGTTTTCCGGCAGGTGCCGGTACCGCGGCCGTCTTTGCGACCGCCCGGTCGTCCCGGTTGATGCGAACCTCGCGTCGACCGGTGCTGTTACCGAATTGAAAGATCAATTTATCGCGTGGCGTGATTTGCGGCCGGACATGCGGTATCTCATGCCGGAACGGCACCGAGCGACAAGAAAAAGAACGGAGGCCCCGGGCATGCAGCATTCCACCGACGACGTTGTCGCGCTGATCCTGCCGGCAGGTGGCCGGAGTGGCCAGGCGCGGGAATGGCAGGCAGGTCTCATTCCGGTTGCGCACCTCCCGTCCATCCTTCATGCCGTCCGGGCGCTGGAGGAAGCCGGCGCCACGCACGTCCTCGTCAACGTCGAAGGCGGCGCCCAGGCGGAGGAAATTGGCGCGTCCATCCCGTCGACCGGAGCGCGTGTGCATTTCGGGAATTTCGGTTCTGATACGACTGAGTTCCTTCAACTGTTCGAACGTGAACCCGGATCACCGGACGGACATGCACTCGTCACGTTCGGCGTCAGGCCGCTCCTTGGCGGGGCCATGCTGCGCCAACTCGTGAAATCGGCCCGGGAAAGCGGGGGGGCCGCCTTCCTCTACCCAGCCTGCCCTGCCGGCGGGCGTGAAACCGGCGCGGTGTCCGGGCCAGCGGGCAGTGAACACGGCCAGGCCGAGCCCGGGCATGAGGGCCGCGGCGGGACGGGACGGGAAACCGGACCGATCGCCGCATGCCTGCACGGTTCCGAAATCGCGGACGCGGTGGCGGATGGAACCGGAGCGGGCGACAGCGGAAAGAGCGGCCCGGTCTCTCTCCTGATCGACGCGATCAGGGAAAGCGGCAGAGAAATCACGATCCTGAATTGTGCACCGGACCAAGCGATGCCGGTCGTGTCCATTGCGGACTGCCAGGCCGTGGAAGCATGTTTCCAGTCGAAAGCCCGGATCAATGCGGCCCGCGACGGCGTGATCATGCACGGACCCGAGACGGTCTGGTTTTCCCATGACACGGTCATCGAACCGGGTGCCGTGCTCGAACCCGTCATCGTGTTCGGACCCGGTGTAATTGTCCGGGAAGGAGCGACCATAAGGGCATTCTCGCATCTCGAGGGTTGCGTGGTCGAACGGGGTGCCGTGGTGGGGCCTTATGCCCGTCTGCGACCGGGTACGACCGTCTCGGAAGGCGCTCGAGTCGGGAATTTTGTCGAAGTCAAGGCATCCGCATTAGGTGCCGGGACGAAGGTCAATCACCTGTCCTACATCGGCGATTCACGGGTAGAGGACGGCGCCAATGTCGGGGCCGGTACGATAACGTGCAACTTCGACGGGGTATCCAAGCACCGGACCATCATCGGAGAAAAGGCCTTTGTCGGCTCCCACTCGACCCTGGTCGCGCCGGTTCGGGTGGGTGCCGGAGCAATGACGGCCGCTGGCACTGTCGTAACGAAAGACGTCCCCGACGAAGCATTGGCAATCGGGCGGACAGCGCAGTCAAACAAACGGGGAATGGCGCGCCAACTCATGGCCAGGCTGAGAACGCTTGCGAATAGGCGCCCGTAACCGTCGGGTCCACGAAGCCGGGATGAAGGAATAGTGTGCGGAATCGTTGGCATTCTGGGAAAAGACGAGGTCGCACCGCTCTTGCTGGATGCGCTCAAGCAACTCGAATATCGAGGGTACGACAGCGCGGGAATCGCGACGATCGAAGACGGACGCCTGAGACGCCGACGGGCGGAAGGTAAACTCGCCAACCTCAGCGACAAGCTGGCCCTCGACCCGGTCGCTGGCAAGACCGGCATCGGTCACACACGATGGGCAACTCACGGAAGACCCTCCGAGGAGAATGCTCATCCCCACCGGGTTGGTTCCGTCTGCGTCGTGCACAACGGCATCATCGAGAATTTCCGGGAACTCCGGGCGGAACTCGTTTTGGCGGGAAACACGTTCCGAACGGAAACCGACACCGAGGCCGTAGCCCAACTCTGTGCCCGCTACCTGGAGGAGGGGCTCGACCCGGTCGATGCCGCAATGAAGACAGTTGGACGACTTCGCGGTTCGTTTGCGCTCTGCTTCCTGTTCGAAGGAGTGGAAGACCTGATCGTGGGTGCATGTCACGGTTCGGCGCTGGTCGTCGGACATGGCGATGGCGAGATGTTCATTGCGTCCGATACACTTGCACTCGTCGCGATGACCAACAGCGTTTCGTACCTTGAGGATGGCGACATCGCGTTTGTCACGCGGGCCGGGATCAGGGTTCTGAATTCAAACAGGGAACAAGCGGAAAGACCGAAGCGCCTCGCGTTGGTGGATGAATCGACAGCCGACAAGGGGCATTTCAGGCACTACATGCTCAAGGAAATACACGAGCAGCCCACGTTGTTGGCGAAGTCGTTTGACCACCATTCGGAATCGATCCGAATGAATGACAGCGACCATGCGAACCGGATCGATTATGCGAACGCGGACCGCGTCGTGTTGTCAGGATGTGGAACGGCATTCTACGCGTGCCTGGTCGCGAGATACTGGTTCGAACAGCTCGCAGGAATTCCCGTGGATCTCGATCTGGCTTCCGAGTTTCGCTATCGGGAACCTCCACTTTCCGATCGATCAATCGCCTTTTTTGTCAGCCAGTCCGGCGAGACAGCCGATACCCTCTCCGCCATGCGTTTCGCCAAGAGAAGTGTTTCCCGGACCGTAGCTGTCGTCAATGTCGTAGAGAGCTCCCTCGCAAGGGAGTGCGATATTGTCCTACCAATTCTGGCGGGCAGAGAGATCAGCGTGGCGTCGACAAAGGCGTTTGTCTGTCAAATGGCGACACTCGCGTGGCAGGCAATCGAGGCGGGCCGGCAACGAAAGACCCTTGATGCACGTGACGTCCGGGAGCTTGTCGTGGCGCTCCGGTTCCTTCCGGGCCTGGTCAATCAGGTCCTTGACCTAGAATCCAGGATCGCAGGGATTTCTCGAGAATTCGCGACATCGACCGGCGCGTTGTTCATGGGACGGGGCACGATGTTTCCCATCGCGCTCGAAGGTGCCCTCAAGATGAAGGAACTCAGCTACATTCACGCCGAAGGCTACGCCGGCGGCGAGCTGAAACACGGCCCGATTTCCCTGGTCGATGAGACAATGCCCATCGTCGTCATCGCCCCGACAGACAACCTGTTCGAAAAGACGTACAGCAATATGCAGGAGGTCCTCGCGCGCGGAGGGAAAACCCTGATGATTACGGATTCCTCCGGAGCATCGATGGAATACAACAGCTGCTGGCACAAGCTGGTCCTGCCGGAGATTCACCCCGTATTGGCGCCAATCCTGTATGCGGTCCCCGTGCAGCTCCTCGCGTATCATACCGCTGCGACCAAGGGCACGGATGTCGACCAGCCGAGAAACCTGGCCAAGTCTGTTACCGTGGAGTAGTCGTTGAGTACAATGTGGGCACAAATCGCCGAGCATTCCTGTCCGCGCGCGACTTCGCACCAACCAATACGCCAGATTGAGGCCAGTTACGGCATCCTGTACGCGAGGAGACCGTTGCGACAAGGGCCGAGGCTGCCGTGTGGGGGTGCCGAGACTCGAGGCAGGCTTGATCTGATCCTATGGGATTGGGAGGCAGGCGATGTTCATGCACCGCAACAAGCTCAAGAATGTACTATCGTTCGGCCCGGAAGCCCAAGAGCTTGAACTCAGGCCTCTCAATGTTCTGATCGGACCCAACGGATCCGGCAAGTCGAACCTCATCGAAGTGATCGGTCTCCTGGGAGACGCACCGACCGACATCGCGGCCCCGATGCGCGAAGGAGGCGGAGGGAACAACCGGGTCTGGCACGGCGAGCCGAAAGTGGAACAAGCGCGGGTGGAGGTGATCGTGGAAGAACCTTTCCTGCATTCGAAAGGAAAGTTGCTTCACTTCACTCTCGCATTCGGCCCACTCTCTTTTGGAATGCCGGACCTTCAAGAAGGAATCGGAGAAGTTGGACGAGGCGACGGAAAAAAGGACAGCCCGGAACGCTACCTGAGTCGTTGAGGTGGCAACGTCATTCTGAACTGCCAGGACAAGAGCGGAAATAGAATCCAGCGTGAACTGCCCCCGGCGAACATTGTGGGTGATCAATCGATCCTGTCGCAACTCAAGGATCCGTTTCAATATCCTGAACTGACGAACATTGGAATCGGGCTTTCCGGGATTCATCTTTATCGCGAATGGTCATTTGGTCGGAACACTCCGCAATGACCACCACAAACGGCTGACCTGCCCAATCACTCACTTGCGGAGGACGGTCGAAATCTTGGCATGGTTCTGAATCGCCTCGAAGGGATTTTCAGGCGAAGAGGAGGTTCCTCACCGAGCTTCGAAAACTCTACAACGGAATAGACGACAACTATGTGCGGGTTGAGGCCGGTAGCGTCCAGGTATTTCTCAAAGAGAACAACGTCCGATTCCCGCCGTTAGGCTGTCCGATGGCACTCTCCGCTATCTTTGCCTGCTCGCTACGTTGTGCCACCCGTCCGTTCCGCAAACGATCTGTATCGAGGAACCTGAACTCGGGCCGCATCCCGACGTCCTGCCGGGCCTTGCGGACCTGCTTCGGGAGTCCTCCGAGCGGTGTCAGATCATCGTCACCACGCATTCGGACATGCTCGTGGATGCCTTGGCGGATACACCTGAATGTGTCGTCGTCTGTGAAAAGCGAGCCGGCCAGACAAAGCTGAAGCGACTGAACAATGACGACCTCGCCCATTGGCTCGAGAAGTTTCGACTCGGCGAACCGTGGTCCACGGGGGAACCGGGGGGGACTCGCTGGCGAAGGTCAAGGTTTACGTCGAGGGAGTAGGCGACGGCCGGGATCTGCGGGCGAGGCGCCGCATGGGGTTCAGTTCCTTTTTCGAGAAGGCAAACCTGGCGGGACGCATGCCAAGAGTCATCGCTTGTGGAGGCAGGCATAACGCATTCGAGGAGTTTTGCCCGGCACTCGTGTCAGGTGCCGAACGGGAATTCGTCGTCCTGTTGGTGGATAGTGAAGGTCCAGTCGCAGATGACGCCGAACCTTGGGTTCTGCTGGCAGAACGTGACGGATGGGTCAGACCGCATGGGGCGACAAACGAAAATGCCCACTTGATGGTCCACTGTATTGAAGCATGATTTCAGGCCGACAAAGACAGTCTTGCCGAACACTTCGGTCGCAACTTCGGTCGCAACTTCGATCGCAATGCTCTCCGAGGGAGGCGAGAAATCGAAGAGGTCGCGAAGGAAAACGTACCTCAGGGGTTGCGGCACGCGACGCACAAATGCGCAAAGGGCTCCTACGGGAAGGGACGCCACTCGTTTGATGTCTTGGCCCGAATCGATCCAGCCAATGTACGCGATGCGTCACCGCATGCAAAAGGACCCACCGACATTTCGGGCGAGACGGCGACGTGACGAATCGTGGTGCCCGGGTGGAGAAGACCGGCGTGTTCGGGACGTCGGCCCGACCACCATGGCGACCGGGTGCCGAGCAATTTCCTTGCCGGGCTTCACGGCATTCGTGTCGGAGCTCTTTCCGGAATTCCCTCCGGATGCCGGATTCCGGAAACGGCCGATTTCATGTTTGTCGACATAATACAATTGGTTATGTTTCGCCGGAATTCCTTTTCAAAAAGCGCGGATCTCATCGACAGTCCTTTTTTTCTTCCGTTATACTCTTCCGGACGGCAATCCAGAGACCGGAAAAGACAACGCCTGCCACGGGGGACAACAGATGCAGAAAGTCGAAAACGGCGGAACCGCCAAGATTGTCTATATCATCTATCTCTGCTCCGTCGTTTTTGGGATTCTGGCAATTGTTGGCGTCGTCATCGCCTATGTGCATCGGGACCAGGGTGGCGGATGGGTCGACGAACACTACCGGTTCCAGATCCGGACATTCTGGATCGGGCTGCTGTATTTCGTCGTCAGCGGTTTCGCCACCATCTTCGTGATCGGATGGCTGATGGTGCTGGCGTCGCTTGTATGGTGGATCGTCCGCAGCGTGAGGGGCCTCAAGGCCCTGTCCCAATCGGAACCATATCCCGATGTGGAAACCTGGATGTGGTGAGACGGAGCCGAGGCCGACGGTCGGTTCGACGGAACTATCGTTGAGACCGTTCCCAGTTCGGATCGGAAAAGACGGGCAGGTGCAGGGGCGGCAAGGCGTCCTTTCCCGCGATGTGGTCCGAAGCCTTTTCCCCGATCATCATGGTGGGACAATTCAGGTTCGCGGAAGGAATGAGAGGCATGATCGACGCGTCGGCAACGCGAAGTCCCTCCACTCCATTGACGCGGCACTCGCTGTCGACCACCGCCATTTCGTCGTCACCCATCCGGCAGGTGCCGCAGGGGTGATAGGAAGAGTGGCACGTCTCCCGAAGCCAGGATTCCAGTTCTTCTTCGCTCGATACATTTTCGCCCGGAATCAGCTCGGTCCCTGCAAAACGGGACAGTGCAGGTTGGCGCAGCAGTTCCCGAGACAGGACGATACCTGCCTTGAGTTCTTCGACATCTCCGGGATGTTCGAGCATGTTGAACCGGATCCGCGGCGCTGCCCGCACGTGATCTCCACCCAGTCGCACGTACCCGCGGCTGAGCGGACGCTGATTGGAGAACTGCAACTGGAAGGCGTGCTGCCTGACAAAGTCCGAGCTTCCCTCTGCCACGGCAATTGCGAACAGGGCGATCTGGAGGTTCGGAGTCCTGACGCCTGCCTTGGTGCGAATGAATGCGACCGCGTCAAAATGGTTGTTCGCAAGAGTCCCCTTTCTTGCATACAACCATTCAATGATACCACGCGCCCGGGAAACCGGGTCGAGGTATTTGAAGAGAGTGACCGGTTCCCTGCAGGTTACCTGGACCGCGGAAAGCGGGTGGTCCATCAGGTTTTCGCCTACACCCGGCGCGTCCCGGATGACTCTGATCCCGAATTCCCGGAGATGCCAGGCAGGG
This sequence comes from Paracoccaceae bacterium, assembly GCA_965242975.1. Classification (GTDB taxonomy): domain Bacteria; phylum Pseudomonadota; class Alphaproteobacteria; order Rhodobacterales; family Rhodobacteraceae; genus JAPPHA01. The sequence goes on from CBDETS010000007.1 coordinate 1,571,359, forward strand.
CCGACGCCGGAACGCATGAGCAGGACAGGACTGTTGAATGCGCCGGCAGAAATCACGATCTCGCGTTCGGCACGCACGACCCGCGTCTTGCCGCCGCGGTGGAATTCGACGCCGGACGCTCTCCTTCCTTCGAACAGGATGCGTGACACCGTGCTGTTGGTCTGGACGCGGAGGTTCTTCGGTGGTTCACCAAGATAGCACCGCGCCGTTGATGAGCGCCGCCCCCCGGCGATGTTTTTTGGGAACAGGCCGAAGCCGTCCTGCTGAAAGCCGTTGACATCATCCGTGGACCGGTAGCCGGCCTGCTTCCCGGACTCCAGGAAAGCCTTCGCGAGCGCCTTCGGCTTGACCGTCGTGACACCCACGGGTCCCTCTGCTCCCCGGTATTCGCTTCGACCGTCGACCCTTGTTTCAAGCCGTTTGAAATAAGGCAGCACGTCAGAATACGACCAGCCACGCGCACCGGCCCGCGCCCAGCCTTCATAGTCCAGCGGATGGCCGCGCAGATACAGCTGGCCGTTGATCGAAGACGACCCTCCGAGCACGCGGCCCCGAGGCTGAACAAGCCGACGGTCGTTGAGAAACGGTTCGGGCTCGGTCTCGAAGTTCCAGTTGTATTTCGGCGCGTTGTAGGCGTAACGCATCGCCGCCGGGATGTGGAACAGCAGACTGCTGTCTTTCCTCCCAGCCTCGAGGAGAAGTACGCGAACCGATCGATTCTCGGCCAGTCGCGCAGCGACGATGGCACCGGCACTGCCGGAACCTACGACAATGAAATCAAAGCTCGTGGCCGAGTTGCTCACGCGTCGCCCGTTTCGGTTTTCCCCGCGCGGGAGCCGGTGCCGGTCCATGCGAACGCGGTGAGTGTCAGGGCCATCGATCGCCCCGGGCCGGGAACCAGGTAAGACTGTAGGACCGGAGTTTTGTGGCCACCATCACCCACTGTAACTGTTCAACGTGAAGAACAGCGTGTCGCCAACCTCGCACAAGGCTGGGGTTCGCTTGCAAAACACGACACCGCCCTTCCTGAAGTGCAGCTTTTCGGGTTCGAGCCAAGGTTCCTTGAGTGACCAGATGTACCCGGCGAACTGCCCGTCGTCGACGTCGTCGCCGAGATTTACGCGCGGTTCGAACATGCCGTCCTTGTTGGCGTAGATGTAGTTTTCGTCCGTTTGCATGTCCATGAGCCGGACGGCGTGTTCCGGTTCGGGAAGGCCGAGATCCGACGGCAGAATGCCCATTTCGCGGAGGCAGCGCTTCATGCCGTTGAATGCAAAGTCGCGAATCCAGGGCCTGATCTTTCCGGCTCCGCCCAGTTCGGTCGAAACGTAAATGATGTCCCTGGGGAGAGCTTCGCCGGAGAGGGTCGTTTCATGGACCCGGTCGCCGACGATCCCGAGTGGAGCGCCGAACAGACGCAGGAATTTCATTTGCAGCGCGTCCTTGTCCACGACGCCCGTCAGGCGGATCTTCACCGAAGGGTGGTGATCGATCGATTTGCCGGCGGAATGGAGGTCGAAAATGACATCGGCACGATGGACCAAGTGGTTGGCGATGAACCAGGCAATCATTTCGGTCGGCGAACCGTACTGGTTGCCGGGAAAGAGCCGGTTGAGATTGGCTTCGCCCGTCCAGTCGAGCGGCGAGGTTCGGCGACCGGAATAATAGGCGGGCGCGTTGGCCGCGGGCAGAAAGATGATCTGGCCCGTGACGTCCGAAGACTCGAGCGTCTGATACAGTTCGTTGCAGATGGAAACGCCCTCGTATTCGTCGCCGTGGTTGGCGCCGATTACGATGGCACATGGTCCTTTGCCGTTCCTGATCGACATGACGGGCACCGGAAGCCAGCCATAGGCGGAGCGGTCAGAGGAGAACTGGATCCGGATGTAGCCATGACGTTTTCCGTCCGTATCGAAGTCGATTTCGCAGGACGGTGCCAGGCTGGCTTTGGGACAGGGCATTTTGTGTTCCTTTGCTGACGGTTCAGACCGACAAGGCGGTCGACCTGTACGACCGGTAGGCTGCACCCAGTTGCGCCACACCCCGGCGAATGTGGTCCTCGTCCACGAAGCTGTACGCCAATCGCAGAAAATTCCCGGGATCGTCGGCCGGGAAGCTCAGTCGCCCCGGTGTGGCCTCCACGCCATTCCGGATACCCAGCTCGACGACACGTTCCGCGTCGTCGCGTTCGGGAAGTCGGACCCACAGGAAATACCCCCCGGCCGGCACCCGGTAGCTTACTTCCGGCATGTGCTCGGCAAGTGCGGCGGCAATCGCGTCACGGTGGATTCGCATTTTATCCGTCAGCTCGACAACATGTTGGCTGATCTTGTTGGAGCGCATGAGTTGGACAACGATTCGCTGCGCGAAGGTGTTCGAACCACCATCGGCCTTCTGCATGGCCATTCTCCGGACAACACCCGCGTCGCCGATGGCCCAACCGACACGCAGACCCGGCGCAAGGGTCTTCGACACGGTCCCGAGCGAAATCACGTGACCGGTCGTGTCCAACGACTTGATCGGCGGAACGGGTTCCCCTTCGAATCGGATGCGACGATACGGATCGTCTTCGCAAATCACGAAGTTGTAGCGCCGGGCGAGTCCCAGAAGTTCCCGGCGCCGCGCAAGGCTCGTCGTGACGCCGGTCGGATTGTGGAAGTCCGGCACATCGAACAGCAACTTCGGCATTGGCTCCGCGTTCGCCTCGAAGCGTTCGAGTTTCTCCTCGAGTTCACCGATAACGAGGCCGTCCTGGTCCTGGCCGACGTCGACAAACTGGACGTTGTGCGTACGCATGATGTGGATCGCGGTCATGTACGACGGTCGGGTCACGATTACGCGGTCGCCGGGTTCGACGAAGACGCGGCACGCGAGGTCGAGAGCACTCTTCGCCCCGTAGGTGACGAGCACGTTTTCGGATTGCGCCAGGATTCCATCTTCGGCGACGTACCTGCGGATCTCCTCACGCAGGTCATCCAGACCCATCAGCGGTCCATACTGCATCGCCTCTTCCCGGTGCGGGCCGACCGCTTCGACCGCCTCGCGCACGACGTCGGGCAGCAATGGTGGGTAGGCAGCACCGCTGGCGAGAGAAATAGTGCCAGGGACATGATCAAACACCGACTTTCCGAGCACCGAGGATCGGCGAGCAAATCTGAACTCTGTCATCGGATGCCCGGTTGGCAGGATGTGACCACCAATGGTTGGCAGATCGCGTGTCCATCCGAACCACGATCGTTGCCTGTGCCGTTCTTCCGCACCATGTCCGGATGCCTCCACGCGATGGCTGCACCGGAAACCTTATTTTCCGGGGTGAACACGTGCCCGCTCCTCGAGAATTAACGCTCGAATTAAATAATAAATTATCTAGTATCGGATAAAGGTCAATACGAAACCACGGGACGATGGCGCCGGAGTACGCGGAATTTTCCGCGCGAAGAATTCAACGGGGTCACGCCAGAACATGCATGTCGACAGCCGCTCCGGACATCGACCCATTTCTTGTGACCGAACGTCTCACCAACCAAAACGTCACAGGGCACCAGTCAGAGCGACATGCATTCCACACGGTCTGCCTGGTCAAAGGCGCTTTCCAAGTGAGCACGTTCACGGGAGAATTCCGGAATCACGGCTATCCAGACCATTCACGCTGCTCGCGAACGAAACCACCATGTCCGACGGCCCGGTGCCGGAATACCTGTGCGAACGCATATCACTCCGAACGAAGAAGCCCCGGTTCTCAATGCGGGCAACTGCCCCTGCTGACCCGACTGCAGGCAACTCTGGTGATCCGTGGTCATGAGGTCCGTCAAGTTCGGGTTTCCCGACGACGTTCTTGTCAATTACGACACAAACCGACCGGCAACGTAGATCACGTGAAAGACCTTCTTCCCAGGCACCTCCAACGGAACGCAAAGCCGTTGCCACTTCCAGTCGATCGAATCCAGGGCAGCCTCGAATTCGGCGGACTCTGTAGACGACCAGATACCGACAACGCCGTCATGCCCAAGGATTCGCGAGATGCAGGCAAGACCTTCCACTCCGTAGAGGAAACGGTTTGACGGACGCAATACGAATTCGGGTCCGTTGTCAGTATCAAGCAAGACTGCGTCGAAGACGTGTCCGCCCTCCTGGATCACGTCCACGACACTGACGTTCCGGACGTTGACCCGGACGTCATTCAACGGAAACGCGGCGAGCGGAGCCAGCACACCCCTGTTCCATCCGATGACATCGTTCAGCAGTTCGCAAACGGTGATCCTCGCCTCCCTGCCGACGGTGTCGAGCACAGCGCGCAGAGTGAACCCCATCCCGAGACCGCCAATCAGGATCCTCGGCGACGCCCTGCGGACCCGGTTGCAGACGACCCGTGCAAGGGTCGCTTCGGACACGGAGTTCCTGTTCGACATGAGCTCCCAGCCGTTGAAGCGGATATCGAAGACATCCCCGCGTTGCCGCAGGACGATCGTGTCGCCGTCTTCGGTTTCCGCACGAGCCAGCTCCTGCCAGACGTCCTGTGTGTTCCTTCTATGCAACGCGAGCTCCGACCGGATCGGTCCGAATCGTGACAAACGGAAGCAGGGTCATGTCTCTCATCGTCAACGGATTCCCTGCTCCCGGGACCTGAGATCAATCCGACTGTCCGGCCGGTTCCGGACACGGGGCTCCGCGCAGGGTTCGAAACGCAGGCGGAGGAACCATCGTTCGGGCAACTCTACGGGAAACAGGCCTCGGATGAAATGCGCCGGGACATCGATCAGGATGACCAGGACGGATCCGTTGACAGATCGGAATCCAAACCGCCGCCTGCGCCTCCGACCGCACGGGGTCCGGGCATCTACGCGGTGAAGGCACGAACATCCATCGTCTTCAAGGCGGGCACATGCTCGCTTCCCAGGGGAAATTCCACTTGCGCCAAATAATAAATTATCTAGTATTACCGCGTGGCAATTTGAAACTGTATGATGATGGAACCGGAATACGCGGACTTTTCCCGCGAAGAATTCGAAGATCGCTACGCCCGGGCGCGTGCGCTGATGGACATAAAGGGCATCGAAGCGCTGCTCGTGACCGAACGTCTCAATTACCAGTACTTCACGGGGCACCGGTCGGAGCAATGCGCGGTCGACAAGATCCGATCGTACGTGTTCATCCTGCCGAAGGACGGTGATCCGACACTGATCACCATGCCGTTCGAGGTCGCGCAGGTCGAACAGACTTCCTATGTCACGGACATCCGGACGACTGGTAGCCTGACGGGGCATCCCGAGTTCATTGTCGGTGTCCTGGATGAGCTTGGGTTGTCGAGGGCGCGTATCGGTTGCGAACTTGGCCGGGAACAGTACCTGGGGATCAGTTATTCCGGTTTCCTCGGCATCGTGGAGGGACTTCCCAACGCCGAGTTCGTTGACGCGGCCGACATCATCCTGGCGATCCGGAACGTGAAATCGCCAAGGGAGATCGAATACATGCGCCGCGCAGCAGTCATCAACGCCGAGGCGCAGGCGAAGACGTTCGGTGAGGTTCGCGCCGGGATGACCGAGAACGAAATCGCCAAGATCCTGCGCAGGAATCTCGTCACGGGCGGCGCGGAAAAGATCTCGCTTCTCTGCGTGCTGTCGGGTGCCAACGAAAAGGGCATCGTGCTGTTGCCGACCGATCGCACGATCCGAAAGGGCGAGACGCTGGGTTTCGACGTCGGCGTCTCCTTCCGCGGCTACTGGTCAGATCTTGCGCGAACCGCTTCGGTCGGCACACCGTCAGGGGAACTTTCCGGGTTTTATCGCTGGATGATGCAGCTGCGCCACGATTGCAACCGGCAGCTTCGTGCCGGCAACAGGCCAGCGGACGTGATCCGCATAGTCGACGGCTACCTCGCCGACCGCGGTCTCGAGACGATGGGCGTCGGGCGCGTTGGCCACGGCGTCGGCATCGAAACGACCGAGTACCCGTCGCTCGCCGCCTTTGAGGACATCACGTTCGAGGCCGGGAATGTCTTCGCCTGCAACCCGAATTTCTCGAATCACCTGGGCTTCATCAACGCGGAAGACAACTGGGCCGTGACCGAGGGCGATCCCGACCTCCTGTCGGCCCCGGCCGCCGAGTGGGACATCCCGGTGGTCGACGCGTGAAGCGTGGGGCAGGAAACAACATGTGGTCGCGCGGAGTGGCGTTCGCGCGAATCCTCGAATCGCCAAACTGGAAGGAGTAGGACGATGACAACACTTTGGAAGCGGAAATTCTTCGCACTGGGAATCGCGGCAGCGGTCGCAGCGGGATTGCCCTCCGCGCACGCCGCGGGTCTCATCGACCAGGCCAAGGGCGACGGGCTGAACGTCGCTTTCTACAATTTCAAGCCCTACGCGTACATGGACGAGAACGGCGTCCTGACCGGAACCGATGTCGACACGCTGATAGCGGTTCTCGAGAAACTCGGCGGCAAGATTGCTGACGCAAAGGCAATCGAATGGGGCGCTCTGATTCCAGGTGTCAAGTCCGGGCGCTTCGACGTCGTCGCCGCGGGCATGTTCGTCACGCCGAAACGTTGCGCGGAGGTCCGGTTCTCGGAACCGACGTTTGGAATCCAGCAAACACTAATCGTCATGTCGGGCAATCCGCACGGTGTCGTTGACTACGATTCCATCGCGGAAATGGGTCTGACCGTTGCGGTCGTCTCAGGCGCGGCGCAGACCGGGTACGCGGAGGCCTCGGGCGTGTCAGACGACAAGATCATGCAGATTCCCGACAACCCGACGGCGATCGCTGCGCTTCGTGCCGACAGGGCTCAAGTCTATGCATTGTCCGTCCCGGGAAGCCGTGAAGTGGTCCGGGGCGTGCCGGAACAGGACCTGGAAATGGTCCCGCCATTCAAGGTCGTGGCCGGAAAGCTTGCAATGCCGCACGGGGCATTTGCATTCCGCAAGGAGGACAGCGATTTCGTCGACGCATTCAATGCCGAACTCACTGCGTTCATCGGTTCGCCCGACCATCTGGCGATCTTCGAAAAGCACGGGATGGAGGCAGACGAGCTTCCCTCCCAGAAAACCGCGGAACTGTGTGAAGGCTAGTCGCAACAGGCCAGCGGACGTGCTGGCGCCGCTGATCCGGACGCGGCGCCGGCAGCCGAATCACCCGGATGCCGTTTGACGTCCCGAACCTGCGCAATAGACGGGCGGCACGGCATGGCAACGCATCCGAACATTCTCTTCCTGATGATGGACCAGCAGGCCGCGTCGGCACTGTCCGCCTATGGCGGAACTACCGCAAGGACGCCGAACATCCAGCGGCTGGCGGACCGGGGCGTGGTATTCGAGAACGCCTACACCAACTTCCCGGTTTGCGCGCCATCGCGGTTTTCGATGATGAGCGGTCAGCTGGCGAGCAGGATCGGGTGCTACGACAACGCCGCGGAATTCCGGGCGTCCATACCGACGATCGCCCACTACCTGAGGATTCTGGGCTACCGGACGACGCTGTGCGGCAAGATGCATTTCATCGGTCCGGACCAGCTTCACGGGTACGAGGAGCGTCTGACGCCGGAAATCTATTCGGCTGACTTCCGCACCCTGCCCCAGTGGGACGGCACGGACGACGACTTCGCGACGGACGCCCGCGAGGCCCTCGTCGAAGCGGGGCCGGTGTCGCGAACCGTCCAGATGGACTACGACGAAGAAGTGGGATTCCAAGCGGTTCAGACGTTGTTCGACCTGGCGCGGAGCGACGACAGCCGCAAGTTCTTCCTGACCGTGTCCTTCACCCATCCGCACGAACCGTTTCTGTGCCGCCACGAGCACTGGGACCGATACGTGGACCATGAAATCGTGCTTCCGCACGTGGGCGAAGTCGCAGACTCCGACCTCGACGAACACAGCAGGCGGATTCTCCGTCACTACAGCCTCCTCCCTGCACCCGGGATCACGGACCAGCACGTGCGGAATGCGCGGCGTGCCTACTACGGCTCGATGTCCTACGTCGACGACATGATCGGACGCATACTTGGAACGCTGGAAGAAACGGGCCTCGCGGACGAGACGGTCATCGTGCTGGCTTCCGACCATGGCGAGATGCTCGGAGAGCGGGGGATGTGGTTCAAGAAGGTGTTCTTCGAAAACGCCGTGCGGGTCCCGCTGATCCTCTGTGGGCCGGGATTCGAACCGGGGCGTGTCCGGGGCAACGTGTCGCTCGTCGATCTGCTGCCAACATTCGTCGACATTGCCGATCCGTCCGCTTCGCTCGAACCCGTTCAACCCTTTTTCGGGAACAGCATCATCCCTTTGGTCCAGGGCACCGTCCGGGACTGGCCCGATACGGTTTTCAGCGAAATGACCTGCGAGGGCGTCGTCGAACCGGTCATGATGGTGAAACGGGGACACCACAAGTACATCTATTCTGCGTCGGTTCCCCCGCTGCTCTTCAACCTCGTTGATGACCCTCACGAAATGGAGAATCTCGCGGGCCAAGCACGTGTTGCCGGGTTCGAGCGGGAACTCCGCGCCCTTGCCGACGAAACGTGGGGCAACCTCGCCGAGCTTCGGGCAACCATCGTGGCGAGCCAGAAAACGCGCCTCCTGGTGCGCGAAGCCCTGGAACGCGGGAAGGTCTCGTCCTGGGACGACAGCCCGCATACGTCCACTGGATGGCGGTATCTCCGGCAGGGAAAGTCCTATAATGCCTGGAACTACAGCGGTGTCGACCGTTTGCGCGACCGGCGGAACCCGCGGTAGGACAATGGCGGAGGCCACGTCGTTGAAGTGTGTCGGAGGTTGGCGGGCAATGCGCCCGGCCGGTGGGAGGCGAGTTCGTTGGCTGGACGGATCGTAGCGGTTTTTGCCCTGACGGGATTCCTCGTCGGATTGAGTTTCGCGACGTTTTCCGAGATGCGGATTTTCCTGCCGGCGATGCTCCGCGGGGCCGTCGTCACGCTGCAGGTCTCCGTTCTGTCGGCGCTGCTCTTTTTCGTCATGTCGTTCGTGGCCGGAATCGCGAAGGACAGCCGGGTCGTGCCTGTCCGCTGGATGGCAACGGCCTACATCGAGGTGTTCCGCGGCACGTCACTGCTCGTGCAGCTCTTCTGGTTGTACTTCGTGCTCCCGGAATTCGGAGTCGTGCTTTCGCCGATGACGGCAGGGGTCCTCGGCGTGGGACTCAATTTCGGCGCCTATGGTGCGGAAATCGTCCGCGGGGCGATGGCCGCAGTGCCCCGTGGGCAGCTGGAGGCCTCCGTTGCACTCAACCTCCCCGAGTGGAAGCGCCTAGTGCGAATCGTGATCCCTCAGGCGGTCATCGTCATGACGCCCGGCATGACGAACCTCACGATCGAACTGATCAAGGCTACGGCTCTGGTTTCGGCCGTAACGCTTGTCGACATCACCTACGCGTCCGTGCAGCAGAACCAGCTTCACTACCGGACTTTCGAGATTTTCGCGATCACGGTAATGCTTTACTACTGCTTTGCCCAGTTTGTTCGCTTTGCCGGCAGCACGCTCGAGGACCGGTTCTCCCGCCACCTGAGACAGGCGCACTGAACGATGGACTGGCGATGGGATTTCACGTTCGAAGTCGTCGTCCCCCGCCTCTGGGAGGCCGCCGGAGTCACGGTGTACGCGACCTTCGCGTCGTTCCTTCTCGCACTCGTCGGCGGGCTGGTCCTGATGCTCCTCAAGACCTCGAGCAACCGGGTTGTTTCGTGGGTCGTCACGGAGTTCATCGAACTCATCCGGGCAACGCCGCTGCTCGTTCAGATTTTCTTCCTGTTCTTCCTCTTGCCCGAGGTCGGAATAACTCTACCTCCGCTGACCACAGGCATCCTCGCGATCGCGCTCTACAATTCGACCCTGTGTGCCGAGGTATACCGAGCAGGCCTGCAGGCCGTTCCGCGCGGCCAATGGGAAGCGGCAACGGCGCTCAACCTGTCGACGTACCGGACTTTCCGGAAGATTATCATCCCGCAGTCGCTGCCGCCGATCGTGCCGGCGCTTGGCAACTACCTGATCGCGATTTTCAAGGAAACGCCATTGCTTTCCTTCGTGGCGGTGGCCGAGATCATGCATGCATCGAAGCTGATCGGTTCCGAGTACTACCGCTTCACCGAAGCCGTCACGATAGCCGGAATCTTTTTCCTCGTCATGAGCCTCGTATCCGCACAGCTGGTGCGGTTCGTCGAACTTTACGTGAAACGGAGCATTCAACGGTGACCGGAACGAAAATTAGATTCGAAAAGGTTCTCAAGGCCTACGGCGAACTCAGGGTCCTCGAGGACCTGGATTTCCACGTCGACGAAAACGAGATCGTGGCGATCATCGGTCCGTCCGGCTCCGGAAAGACGACGGTCCTGCGGGTGCTCATGACGCTGGAGGGAATTCAGGGCGGCACGATCTACGTCGACGGAGAACCCCTCAACGTGATGAATCAGGATGGCAGCCTGGTACCGGCCAGCAAGGCGCACATCCGGCGCATACGTTCGAAGATCGGAATGGTGTTCCAGAACTTCAACCTGTTTCCCCACATGACCGCGCTCGAGAACTGCATCGAAGCACCGATCCAGACCAAGGGATTGCCGAAGGCGGAGGCCACGGTTGAGGCCCTTGAACTCCTTGAGATGGTGGGTCTTACCGACAAGCGCGACCACTACCCAAGCCAGCTCTCGGGCGGCCAGCAGCAGCGCGTCGCAATCGCACGGGCTCTCGCCATGCGGCCGGAAATCCTGCTGTTCGATGAACCGACATCGGCGCTGGACCCCGAGATGGTCGGCGAAGTCCTGAACGTAATTCGCGACCTGGCAAAGTCCGGCGACTTCACGATCCTCCTGGTCACCCACCAGATGGGATTTGCCCGCGAGGTCTCGGACCGGGTGTGCTTCTTCGACGGAGGTGTAATGGTCGAGGAGGGCAGGCCCGACGAAGTCTTCGGCAACCCGAGGAACGCCCGTTTGAAACAGTTTCTGAGCAAGGTCCTCGAGGCGACATGATACGGGTCCGGACAGCTTCCACAGATCCCGTCTCGACGGCCCAGGGTTGCTACGCGGACGTGTCGGCACTCGTCGCGGCGTTCCGGGACGGCGAAACGACGGCCCGGGAGGCACTCGAGACCTGCCTGGAACGCGTCGATGCGCTAAACCCATCCGTCAACGCGATTGTCCACCTGGAAGAGGCACGTGCCCGCCGGTTGGCAGACCGTTGTGACCAGGACATGCGGGCCGGGAGAACCGCCGGGCCGCTTCACGGCGTCCCGGTCACCGTGAAGGAATGTTTCGACTGGGCAGGCAGGCCGACGACATGGGGCGATCCAGACCGGGTGAGGCACTCTGCAGCGAGAGACTCGACCGTCGTCGAACGACTGCGGAAAGCCGGTGCGATCATCGTCGGAAAGACGAACGTCCCGACCTACCTGAATGACTGGGAAACCTGCAACCCGCTGTACGGACCGACCCGAAACCCCCACGATCCGGAACGGAGCGCCGGCGGATCGTCGGGCGGTTCGGCGGCCGCCGTTGCGTCCGGAATGAGCTACGCCGACATCGGCAGCGATCTCGGCGGCTCGATCCGCCTTCCCGCTCATTATTGCGGCGTGTTCGGACTCAAGCCGACCTGGGGGCTGGTCCCGATGCTCGGCCACAGCCCGCACGGAGACATGCGGGAGCCGGACATCGGCGTGGCCGGACCGATCACACGCTCGGCCCGCGACGCCGCGATGATCCTTGAACGTATTTCCGGGCCGGCGGAAGCCGGTTCACCGTGGAGAATTCGACTGCCGCAATCGGACCCCCGCCCGTCCCGCAACCTCAGGATCGCCGTGCTCCTGACCGACGAAGGATGCCCGGTCGACGGGGTATACCTCGACCGGCTTGATCGCTTCTCCGCATCTCTCGCCCGGGCGGGAGCAACCGTCGAACGGGATGTCCGCCCAGACATTGACCTCGTCCGGCAGACGGAAATCATGAACCTCCTCGTCCGGGCCGAAACCTCGACGAGGCCTGGGCTGTCTTCGTCCCTGCCGCCCGACACCGGGCGGCGCGCCGGTTGCGGACGGGGTCATGCCGAACTCAACGCCCAGGGCGCACGACTCCCGCACCGCACCTGGCTGGAGTTGCACGAAGAACGCCTCCGCATCGGACAGGAATGGTCCCGTTTCTTCGGGAAGTACGATCTCCTGGCGTGCCCGGCCGGGGCGTGCACGGCGCCGCGTCTCGAGATGGTCGACGACGTCACGTTGCGAACGGTGCCTGTGAACGGCGCGAGACGACAGGTCCTGGAACAGCACTTCTGGTTCGGGCTCGCGAGCCTTCCGGGCATGCCCGCAATCTGCGTACCCATGCGCCGGGCAGCTGGCGAAATGCCGGCCGGAGTCCAGCTTGTCTCGCCACGGTACTCGGACCTCGCGCTGTGCGAATTTGCCGGAAGGTTTCACGAATTGGAGGCAGGGAACCCATGAGCCCGGAGGACAGGATGGGAGGCACACTGCTCAACTACGGGGACGGCCCCCGCGCCATCTACGAGGTGCTCAAGGAACGCATCATCGCGGGCAAACTGGAGGGGGGCAGTGAACTGAAGATCATGTCCCTCGCCAACGAACTCGGCGTGAGCACTGTCCCTGTTCGCGAAGCCATCCGCATCCTGGCCGCGGAGGACCTGATCATTCTCAGGCCGCGTCGCAGCCCCGTTGTCGCAAAAGTCGACCAGAGAGATCTCGTCGAAATCAACAGGATTCGCGGTGCACTTGAACCGCTCGTCCTCGAAGACGCGGTGCCGAGGCACACTCCGGACACTCTCGCGGGTTGCGGGTCGCTGCTGGAACGGGACCGCACATGCGGCGACCTGTGGGAAAAGGTTGAACTGAACAGGCAGTTCCACCTGGCACTCCTTGCGCCCTCGCCGTTCGACAGGACCATTTCGATCATCTCGGACCAGTACGTGGGCTTGGCGCGCCTGACCCATTTCCTGGTGATGAATGAACCCGGGCTCGTCGATCCGCATCACGTGGAACATGAGGCGATCCTGAACGCGGTCAGGGAAGTGGATGTCGCCTTGGCCGTGACGTTGTTGAGGGAGCACATCGACCGGGCAACCGGGCGGGCCCGTGACCTGCTGGCTGACTCAGGTGCCGAATGCGATGAACCTCCCGCGGCGCTTCAATAGCGGCATTTCGAGAACCGTTCGGAAACAGCCGGACCGGTGTCCGGTCGGCGCACGTGCGCCGACCGATACTCGGCTCCCATGTGTTCGATGCATGGTTTGACCGAAGAGCACGAACACTGGCTCGAATTGACCTGTGTCATCATCACACACAGGTTACGAAGCGGAATGCTCGAGGGGTTCGTCGCGGACGCCAGGCACACGGACGGACGCGTTCGGGCGTCACTCTGAATCCGCGCCGGTTTGCCCGGACGTGCTAACGTCAGGATCCGCGTCCCTACGGTGTCCGCCAACACCCGCGAACCGCAACTTCCTGACTACCCGGTCACGGTCTGGCTTCGAAAAGTCGAGCTTTACGGCCCATTCCCCGAGCATCTCGAGGTGGATGCGCGCCGTGTACAGTCCCGGTTCGTGGTGCGGTACCGCAGGGACGGGCCTGACGTTGTGGGCGCCCGGCATGGACGGCATGTCGGCGCTGACCATGAATTCGGCATCAGTGATCGGGTCGCCGCTCGTCCTTCGCGTGACCATCATGACGCAATCGAAGACCAGTTTCTCATCGGCTGGCTCACAGGTGATTTCTGCATGTTTCCTCTCGCCGGCAAAAACCGTCATCGGCAGGACGCTGATACCGGCAACCACAAGGAGGCGTAATGTCACTCTTGCCATCTCTCCCTCATTTGAGTCGGTTCGGATGCACGAACACGTGTCATCCCGAGATAGTTGGCCATCAGGCCATCAGGCCATCATCCGTCATCAGGTCCCGGGCAGTCCCCTGCAGGACAACCCGCCCCCCCTCGACAACGTAGCCCCGGTCCGCAAGGTCCAGCGTTTGCCGCACGTTCTGCTCGACGATCAGGATCGACAACCCTTCGGCACGAAGCGTGCCGATCAGGTCGAAGACATCCTCGGCCGCAATCGGCGACAAACCCAGTGTCGGCTCATCGAGGAGCAGGAGGTCGGGTTTTGCCATCAACCCACGCGCCACGGCCAGCACCTGCGCCTGGCCCCCACTGAGGTTCGACGCCGGTTCATGCAACCTGTCCGCCAACATGGGAAACCGCCGCACGACATTGTCCGGCGAGGCGTGGCTCAGCAGGAACGAACCGAGGCGGTACGCACCGACCTGGAGGTTCTCCAACACGGTCAGCGTGCGGAAAATCATCCGTCCTTCCGGGACCTGCACGATACCCGCCTTTATGTAGCTGTGAGCCGGCTGCCCGGTCATCTCCCTGCCGTTGTAGCGAATCGAACCCCGGGTCGGTTGAATGACTCCGGCCAACGCGTTCAGGGTCGAACTCTTCCCGGCACCGTTCGCACCTATGACGGCGACATTTCCCCCGCATTGACCGAAAGTGACAACCCGCGGACAGCGGATATCTTTCCGTAGTCAACGTGGAGGTCGTGAACCTCAAGCATGGACCGCGGCCCGGCCAAAATAAGCCTCGATCACCGCCGGCAATGCGAAGACTTCGCCAGGTTGGCCATCAGCGATCAAATTGCCCGCATTCAGGACACAGACATGCGGGTGTAACACCGGATTACGGATAGGTGCGCCCGGGCAAAATGATCGTTGCCAACTCCTCCAGTTGCATCCAGATCACGAAGCTCGAAACCATCGACGCAGTGGCGGCGTTCCTGCGTATCGACCAAAAGCACAGGCGTTCCACGTACAAGCCGACGACAATCGGCCCGGCAGTCGTGGCAGCGGCAACCATCCAGGGCTGCGCCTCGAGAGTGACGAAAACCCAGGTTCCCGCGAGAGCTCCCAGCATGATGGACGGATCGTGGGACAGGTTGATCCGGCGCATGACCCCGAAGATCAGGGTAAAGCCCAGCGCGGTCAGCGCATGTGCGGAACCGATCGAGAGGCCATCAAGCGTCGTCTGGACAAAGTCGAGCACGACTCCTCACATGTCATGCCGCTTTCGATCCAAGATAGGCGCGCGGGATAACGTCTTCCTCGCCGACGTCGCCGGGGGCACCGCCGAAGGCCACGCGCCCTTGATCCAGCAGGTAGAAATGATTCGCGACCTGCAGCGCCTTGTGGGCATTCTGTCCGACAAGCACGGTGGAAACACCTTCCTCGTTGAGGTGGCGAATGATCGAGAACACCTCGGAAACGACCAGGGGCGCAAGTCCGAGGGACGGTTCATCCATCATGAGTATCTTCGGCCGGGACGTCAGTGCCCTGGCAACGGCCAGCATCTGCTGTTCACCGCCGGATAACGTCCCTGCCGCCTGTTCCCGAAGTCTCCCGAGGGAGGGAAACCGTGCGTAGGCCTTTTCGAAATCCTCGAGAACCGCCGGGCGGTCGACCGCCAACCGGCGATAGGTGCCGGCCCTGAGGTGTCGGACGGGATCCCGAGATCGCAACCATGCGGCCTTCCGCAGCAGCCAGGATTGTCGGTAGTTTCTTCGGAATTTCGGACGCCTGCAACGGTTGGGGCCGCATGTTGCTCAATGCGGGCGGGCGCCTGCATCCGGAAGAGGCGACATTCATTCCGGAAGCCGAACAACCAAGGGGCGTCTTCGTCGCGAGAGTCTGGGTCGCAATTTATGCCGCAACGATCCTTGCGGCGGTCATAACGGGTTCACTCGTCCCATTGCTGTTGGTCGGCTTACCGAGGCTGTACGGCGCGTGGCATCATGTCATGACAGGCGTCCTCCAACACGGCGGGCTTGCCGAGAACGTGTTGGACTGTCGACTGAACACGCGTACGGTATTCATGAATCCGGTCAGCCGTTTCATTTACTGGAACATGAACTACCATGAGGAACACCACATGTTTCCCATGGTCCCGTTTCACCAGCTTCCTAAACTGCACGACGTGATCGGGCATGACCTGCCGTCGGCCAGCACGTCCATCTTTTCGGCTTACCGTGACGTCCTGCCGGTTCTCTGGCGCCGACTGAGTGATCCTGATTCATTCCTGAGACCCCGCCTGCCCCTGACCGCCCGACCGCCCGACCGTACAGGGAAGATCTGCACCGCCAGGCACTGGACGGCCTGCTGCCGTCATGAGAGTTTACCGATCTGGAGAGTGACCTGCGGGCAGCGCCGCGGTTACCTTCGTTTTGCAGGCACCTCTTTGAAGTGCTTTGACAACCTGAGGCCCTGGCCCTGGTAGCTCGATCCAAGCCGCGCACCGTAAATGCGCTCCGGAACGCCGGTCATCCGTTCGTAGACAAGTCGTCCAAGTGCCTGGCCGTGCTCAAGCGAAAACGGGGTTTCGTGACAGCGCACTTCGAGAACGCTGCGTGATTTCTTCCCGCCATACGCAGTACTGCCGAAACCGGGGTCGAAGAAGCCGGCGTAATGGACCCGAAACTCTCCGACCATCGCGTTGAACGGAACCATTTCGGCCGCGCAGACCGGGGGAACGTGAACCGCCTCGCGGCTGACGAGGATGTAAAAGGCTCCGGGATCCAGGATGATTCGGCCCTTTTCCGAAAACACCGGTTCCCAGAATTCCGCCGGGTCATAATGATCGACCTTGCCCAGGTCGATCAGACCCGTGTGGGGCTTGACCCTGTAACCGGCTGCGAGGTCGCTTTCGGGCAGCAGGTCAACCGAGAATTCGAGCCCGTTGTCAATTCGCGCCCTGCCGTCGACAAGGCGATACCGCGCGTGCAACTGCTCCAGTTCATCATCCGTAACGACGGACTCTCCCCTTCGAAAACGGATCTGGTTGAGACACAATCGAGGGCGAACAAGAATCGAAAACGATCTTGGACAAATTTCCGCGTAGAGAGGGCCCGAGTATCCTGCTTCAATCCGGTCAAATTCCGTTCCGTGGTCCGCTATGCACCTGGTAAAGATGTCCAGGCGCCCAATCGAGCTCTTCGCATTGACGACGGCCGTCAGGTCCTCCGGGACCGTGAGAGATTCCATCAGTGACACGAGATACACGCAGCCTCTTTCCAGCACGGCTCCATTGGACAGGTCGATCTCGTGCATTCCGAATTCGTCAAGACGCTTCCGGACGGTCGATCCTTCGCCGGCCAGGAAGGATGCCCGGACCCGCCAGGCTTTCCTTCCGAGCCGCAAGTCAAGACTCGCCGGTTGAACCTGGCGCGATTCAATCGGTAATGTCGAGCTGATCCCGCCCGAGTTCGCAAGTTCGACTATGTCCTGGGATGGCAAGACGCCCATGTATTTCGTCATCTGCGCACCCGCACCGACCTGAAATCCGTCAACGGCGACAAGCGGCCATGCAGCCGGTCGCGCACCGCAGCCTTGTCCGCTTGGTCGGGCTAGCAGGATTTGAACCTGCGACCTCTCGTCCCCCAGACGAACGCGCTAACCAAGCTGCGCCATAGCCCGACACAATCCTTATAGTCGAGAACAATGTAACCGCAAATGGAAACGGGCGGACACAGGGACCACGGCGTCAGTCCGGACGTGGCGCCGATTCTCCGAGCTCGCTGGCTATTCGGTCACGGACCGCGGTGAGGCTGGCATATAGCCCGCGGATTTCCTCCAACTCCGCATCCAGGAGGGTCAACGCGTCGCGAATACGTCCAGGTCCCTGCAGAAGCCCGTCGGGAGAAACCGGGAACTCCCTGACCATCTCGTTCCCGGTGTCGCCCGATTCCGTCCGGGTCGGGAAATCACCGGGGGGGATCGCAGGAGTTTCCGGGTCGGGCGTGGCAATGTCTCGATCGGCGGCCGGGGCCGACGCCAGCGACCTGACATGATCGACCCCCCGTGACTGAAGAATCTCGCAGACTTTCTTTATGGTTTTCCCGTCATCATGAAGCAGCCGCTTGATTCCCTTAAGCAACAGGACATCGTCGGGTCGGTAATACCTGCGGTTGCCCGATCGTTGAACCGGTCTGACCTGAGGAATCTGACTTTCCCAAAACCTCAAGGCGCTGGCCGAGACACCGAGTTCCCTGGCGGCTTCAGAAATACTGCGGAGGGCGTCCTTGCTCTTCTTCATCTACTCGGCAATCGGCGACGGCTTGTTTCCCAATTCGATCGCTGCCTTGAGCTTCTTGGACGGTCGGAACGTCACGACGCGGCGTGCGGAAATCGTCGCTGGAACGTTTGTTTTCGGATTCCTGCCCATGCGTTCGGGCTTGTCGCGCAATTTGAATGATCCAAAGTTCGAGATCTTTACATCCTCGCCTGCGATCAACGCTTCCGAGATCTTTTCCAGAATCCGCTCGACCAACATTCCACACTCATTGTTGGACAATCCAACTTCGTGAAACACGGCTTGTCTCAAGTCTTGTCTGGTCAGCGTTTTCTTGGTCATAAAAGCAACTCCTCAAGACGTCGGAACGACAAAGTACCACTTGGCAAAGGTTTTTCAAGCCACCAAGAAGTCCAATCTATCTGGCAAAATCCGCCCAGGGCCGGAACTCCCGGAGCGGCGAATAACCCGCAGAACCTCCATCTCTACCAGCGAAACAACGTAGCACCCCAGGTCAGTCCGCCCCCGATCGCCTCTGTCAGAATGACCTGGTTTTCTTCGAGCTTGCCCTGTTGACGCGCCACAGACAAAGCGAGAGGAATTGATGCGGCGGACGTGTTGCCATGATCCTGAACCGTCAGAATGACCCGCTCAATGGGGATTCCCATTTTTTGGGCCGTCTTGCGAATGATCCTGAGATTGGCCTGATGGGGGACGACCCAGTCGACATCCTTTTCCGACAATCCGGAATCATCCAGTACCTCCTGGGCGACATCCGTGAGCTTTGCGACCGCGTGCCTGAACACCTCCCGACCTTCCATGACGAGCACACCTGTCGTCTGGGTCGACGAAACGCCACCGTCAACATAGAGAATCTGATTGAGGCGCCCGTCGGACTTCAGTTTGCATGACAGGATTCCCCTGTCCCCATTGTCGCCACGGCCCTCCTGAGCCTCGAGCACCATCGCGCCTGCGCCGTCTCCGAACAACACGCACGTCGTGCGGTCCTGCCAATTCATGATTCTTGAAAATGTCTCGGAACCGATGACCAGCACGCGCCGGGCCTGGCCGGACACGATCAGTGCGTTAGCGTTGCCCATTGCATAGACAAATCCGGCGCATACCGCGTGCAAGTCGAAGGCGTAGCTTCGCGTAGCTCCCAGGGCCGCCTGAACCCTTGTCGCCGTCGAGGGGAATGTCTGGTCAGGCGTGGACGTCGCCAGCACGATCGCGTCGACCTCGTCAACCTCCAGCTGTGCATCGTCCAGCGCGTTCCTGGCGGCATCGATCGCAAGATGGGACGTCAATTCACCGGCGGCGGCGAAATGGCGTCTCTTAATTCCTGTTCTCTCCTGAATCCAGGAGTCCGTCGTGTCGAGAAACGACTCGAACTCCGAATTCGGAACAACTCGGTCGGGAAGCGCGTGCCCGACCCCGATCGCAACTGCTCTCAACACGACGGAACAGATCCTGTCCGGCCAACGCCTTCACTCCCGGCGTGGTCATCCACATTGCCAAAGGCGACCGACGCGACGCGCGCGACGAGTTTCTCGTGGAATCGGAGCTTTGCCAATCGATACGCAAGGGCAACGGCAGCCTCGACGCTCGTCGCATCCGCCGATCCGTGTGACTTGACCACGGTTCCATTCAATCCGAGGAATACACCCCCGTTGACACGACGCGGATCAATTCGCCTCTTGAATCGCCGGAGCGACGCGTATGAGAACAGAGCCCCGATCCGCGAAAGTGGCGAATACCGAAATGCCTCGTTCAAAAGCTCGTCGATCAGGCTCGCGGTCCCTTCTGCGGCCTTGAGAGCAATGTTTCCGGTGAACCCGTCCGTCACCACGACGTCGACGTGTTCCGAAGGAAGATCGCCGCCCTCGACGAACCCCTTGAAGCGGTATCTGTTGGTCTCAGCCGCCGACCTGATCAGTTCGTGAGCCTGCCTGAGTTCGTCTCTGCCCTTGTGTTCCTCCGTCCCGACATTCAGGAGACCGACGCGCGGTTCCCGGAGATCATATGCGGTCCGTGCATATGATACGCCCATCAAGGCGTATTTGAGCAGGTCTTCGGCATCCGCCCGAATGTCGGCCCCGACGTCAAGCACGACGTTGAACTTCACGGGGTCCCTGGTCGGCCACAAAATCGCAATGGCAGGACGATTGACATGCGGCGCCTTGCGCAAGTGAATCATCGACAATGCAAGGAGCGCACCCGTGTTTCCGCAGGAAACAGCGACTGTCGCCTCATTTTTGTGTACGGACTGCAACGCGCCCCACATGCTCGTTCCACGTCCGTGGCGCATAACGTGGCTGGGCCGATCTTCCATGCCGACCACGGCATCGGAGTGCCGAATCTGGCAGCGCCCCTTGAGATCCGGCAAACGATTTACAAGGTCTTCAAGGGAGTTCGAATTTCCGTGAACGATAAACCCGACGTCCGGATGCCGGCGGGCAAATCCATACAAGCCCTGAACCACGGAAGCAGGCCCGTGGTCGCCCCCCATTGCATCGATGGATAAGACAATGGACTGCGCGTCTTCGGTGAGCTCCTGGGGAGCAGATTCGTTCATGCCAGACCGAAAAGACGTCAGGCGACAACTTCCTGATCGTCGTCCATTTCAACGATGATGACTTCGCGACCCTTGTAGTGCCCGCATTCTGGACAGGCGTGATGCCGGCGTTTGACGCTGCCGCACTCCGGGCATTCCTGCCAACTCACACCACGAAGCCAGTCGTGAGATCGACGCCGGTTGCGTCGGGACCGTGAAACTTTCTTCCGAGGGACTGCCATGTTCCAATCCTTTTCCTACCTTGGCCGACTGAAAACAGGCCACCCAGCTTGCCAGTGTTGCGATCTACTAAACGCTGGTCGGGATGGCAGAAAATAGCTTGAAATGAAATTCCATCAAGTCCTTTTGCAAAAAAAAATCTACACGAGGCCGAGGATGCCATCGACTATGGTCCGTTCGGACACCATGCGTAACTCCCGGGACGCTGGCCGGTGACGGCTTTTCCGGAACGACGCACGCGTCTTGATCGCAAATGCCGGTCACTCGCCGTCCTCCTTGAGAACAGCCAGTGCCGCGAACGGATTGGGTGTTTCCACCTGCCCGACGTTGTCGGCAACCGTTTCCGTGTCATTGCGACGCGGATAGTCCGGAAGTCCCAGCGAAAGCGCTTCTGTTGCAATGTGAAACAGATCGATCACATCCGGCAAGGGTTCGACGGTATCGTCGTCCGGACAGACGGAAACGGTATTGGGCCCAGGCATCTCCAGATCTGGAACGAACGCACGAACAATCGTTTCATCAATCCTGGTCTTCACCGGCCGTAGGGACGCAACACATGGTTGAACGACGGTTGCGCCGAGATGACCGTCGAGTCTCCATGCCCCTTGCGTTTCACGCGTCAGCGTACCGTCGAACATCATGCGCCCGATCGATGAAACTCCCAGCAATCCCTGAACCTCGTCCATCTCTTGTCTGGAAAACCTGATCCTGAAACTGTGGACACCCGATCGAGGAAGCCGTCTCGTGGACAATTTCCTGTAGCTGCCGGGCGCTCCCGGCGGAGTTCTGTTGCCTCTTTGAACGTACGTCGCTTTCATGGTAAATCCACGGCAGAAGCGGTTGCAAATCTCGGGATTCCGTCAGTTCATCGCAATCGTGTTACCGCAATCGTGCCCTGCTTGAACGACACGAAAGGGAAGCCTGAGAATGACGTTTTGCCAGATAGCTTCTGAATCTGCCACAAAAAAGGCAACCAGGATCATGTTGGTCGTGGCTACCCTTGCGATGACCGCCTGTTCACCCGTAATCAGAAGCCACGGTTACACGCCTTCGCGAGTCGATCTCGATCTCCTTGAAATTGGCGTTGATACCGAAGAGACCGTCGCCGCAGCAATCGGCACGCCGGCATTTTCAGGCTCGGCCGATTCGCGGGGATGGTACTTTCTGTCCAGCACGGTCAGGGAATACACGTACAAACATCCGGAGATCACAGACCGTCAACTGGTAGCCATCAGTTTCGACGACGACGGCTTTGTCAGCAACATCGAACGGTTTGGATTGGAAGACGGCCGCGTCATTGCGCTCAATCGCCGCGTGACCGATGTTGCCGTGGAATCGCCCGGATTGATCCGGCAATTGCTCGGGAGCATTGGCACGATTACCACGGATGACCTTTCGGACGGCCCATGAAGCCTCTTCCATGATGTGTCCGTTTGTCCGTTTTATCGAGATTCCGTGTTCCAGTGGAGTGTGACTGACGTTCACGACGGCCGAAGTTTCACGCCGTACCGGCAGGTGATGCGCGCGCATCCACGATGCCTCGGGGTCATGGCATAGAACCTAACCAGTCTTCGAAGCCCGGAACGCAGTTTCGGTCCGAAATGCCGGCAGCCGCTCAACCCGATTTCGAGATGACCGCCCTTGGGCAGGATCCTGGCATAGCCGCCTTCGATTGCGCCGAGGTCGGTCCCGACCACACGGCACCACTCACTGTTCCGGGAATCCGCCCCCGGGAGTGACGTTGCCTTCCACCGCGACGCTCCGACCGTGATTGGACAGGTCGATGCCCGGCAATCTCATGGAAGAGTGGGAAATGGATGCCAGATACCGCGGGCGTCGGCATCGCAAGACAGAGTCAAACTGCTCGGGAGGCATGCGCAAGGGATCAATCCGCCTTGAACTTCAGTGCCACCCCGTTGATGCAATAACGCAATCCGGTCGGTTGCGGACCGTCCGGAAACACGTGCCCGAGATGGGCGTCGCAGCGTCGGCACACGACTTCGGTTCGGCGCATGAACCAGCTTCTGTCAATCCGTTCTTCGATCACGTCTTCCGACAACGGTTGAAAGAATGAGGGCCAACCGGTACCGGACTCGAACTTTGCTCCCGTCGAAAACAATGGTTGATTGCAGCACACGCAACAGAAGGTACCGTCTCCTTTCGGAAATCCTTCGTGGGTGAACGGACGCTCAGTCCCCGCCTTGCGCGTCACGCGGTACGCAAGCTCGCTCAGTTGTTCACGCCATTCATCCTCGGTCCTGGTCACTTTTTCGTTCACGGTCATGGCCATTGAATCTGACTCCCTGTCTCATCGCCGGGAACACGGCATGCCGACGCCCCACTGCCAGGACGGACTACGCAACCGACCCGTTCGGAATGTCCTTGAAAATCCGGCAGACGGAGGTCTTACCCACCGGTATGGCTCATGTGGCGGGACATCTGCCCCCCGACCGTGCCACGGGAATAGTCGAAATCATGACCTTTGGGCTTCCTGGCGATGGCCGCGTGGATCGCCTCGACGAGCGCGGAATCGTTATCCGGTTCCTCCCGCAATACGGACCTTAGATCTACGGAGCCTTCCTGGCCGAGGCACTGGTACAGGGTTCCCACACAATTCAGCCGGACACGGTTGCAGCTCTCGCAAAAATTGTGGCTGAGCGGCGTGATAAACCCGACCTTCTGACCGGTTTCGACCAGGCGGACGTAACGGGCGGGACCGCCGGTGCGTTCGGCCGTGTCCACGACGGTCCAGTTGCGGGCAATGCGTTTGCGGACATCACGGATCGACCAGTATTGACCGATACGGTTTTCGTTTCCGATGTCGCCCATTGGCATGACCTCGATGAAGGTAATGTCGAGGTCGTTCCCGGCGCACCATTCGATCAACGATTCGAGCTCGTCTTCATTGAATCCCTTCAATGCAACCGTGTTGATCTTGACCCGGAGTCCGGCCGAGAGAGCCGACTCTATTCCTTCAAGCACCTGCTTGAGCCGACCCCAACGGGTAATTCGGGAGAACTTGTCCGGGTCCAGTGTATCGAGAGACACGTTGATCCGCCGTACGCCGCAGCTGTACAGATCTTCCGAAAACCGGCTTAGTTGCGAGCCGTTCGTCGTGACCGTCAGTTCGTCCAGATTCCCGGTGTCGAGGTGCCTCGACATCGAGCGAAAGAACTCAATGATGTTTCGCCGAACCAGCGGTTCGCCCCCGGTGATCCGCAGTTTGCGTACCCCTTCCCTGACAAAGGCGGAGCAGAGCCGGTCCAGCTCTTCCAGCGTCAGGAGTTCGGCCTTTGGCAGAAAGGTCATGTTTTCCGACATGCAGTACACGCACCGATAGTCGCAGCGGTCCGTAACCGAAACACGGAGGTAGGTGATCGCCCGGTCAAACGGATCAACAAGTTTTGGAGGGCTCGCCATGACATAGACTTAGCCGTCTCGGGGACTTCGTGCAAGCAAGGAGGCAGGTAATTCCCGCAGCGGACCGGCGATTGACGGCACACCCGCGAGGTTGCGAGATCATCACCACGTCCACCGCAGACCAGGAATTCGAGAACACCATGACCAGCCGGAGAAAAACCATGGAGGCCGCGACGGAATTCCAGAGGCTTTCAGGCCGTCAATTGGCCCCATGACATTGAACCGAAGTGTCGAGACGCAAAGCCGTTCGAGGAAGTGGGAATTTGCGCCGTGGTGCCTGACCGATCGAACGACAAGGTCGTTTCATGCGCGGACAAGATCATGGGGACCGTGTTGACGACAACCAGATCCGGGCGCACGAATGCGAACGGGCAGCTTCGGATGCGTTTCGCCGAATGACCCGGATTCCCCAGGCGGAATGGTCAATCCACATGGGCGGGTCGTTGCGGTTGACTTCGGAGCGGATCCGGGTGCCTTGCGAGGACGCCGCCCGGAATGGTTGCGGTGTCGTGGCTTTCGACTACGACCAGACGCCATGGAGCCGCAATCCGACCGCCCGGACGTCGACCAGCCGGTCGTGGATGCCGGTACGGCCGAACTTCAGTTGCAACCCTGTCAGGCGTCTCGACACGTTCCAGCATATGAAAACGACGTTGAAGGGATCAAATGGTTCCTGGCGAAATCCGGCGCATTGCCCGACAGCCCGGATTGGTCTTGCTCACGTCGCCGTGCGCCAGTCTGCATTCCGCGGGCATTGCTCACGGAGTCCGGTTGAGCAAGGACGGGGAACCGCGCGTCCGGTACTCGAATGGTTTTCGAGAGTGACGGGATCACGACAATGAAGTTGAGATGCGTATTTGTCGAGAAGACACTGACAGCGGAAAAAACGAACATGTCGTCGAAGCGTCCTGCGGTTCATCTCGGGTTCCGGTTCTCTCAAGATTCGAGTGGCACCCGTGAATCGGCGAAATCCGGCATGTGCGACAAATTCGAATGACACGGATCAGGTGCTACTGCTGAGGCACGAGGATGCCACGCCAGTTGACCCGGCGGACCCCGAAGTTTTCGATTCTCGGGCCACCTCTGGGTCCGGTTCGAACACTTCGAGCAGTTCAAGGACGCGTTGCAACGAGAGTTCCTCGAAGAGCCTGGACTTGGCCGCGTCGAGATACGCAACATGATCGGTACGCGCGAGGTCGTCCTGGATTACGCTCGTTCGGGTCGGTCCCGTGTCACGACCGGTACTTTAACAGCCGCCTGAATGGAGATGTCGCCCAGGCCCACGGCCGCCTTTCGGGATCCGAACGGGGCACTTGGAATGGGCGGGTGGTGGAATCCGACGGACCTCGTGAGAGCGGGCAAATTCGTGCGACCACGGCACTCGCTCAATTCGCTGAATGCCGAATTTTCTTCAGACAACTCCGAGGAGGCATGTCTTGATGAGTGAGGCGGACTCTACGGACGCTTTTCGTAAAGACAACGTCAGCGACTTGAGGTAAATCCATGCGCAGACATTCGCTCTTTCCCCTTTTTGCGGGTAGCACAAAGTGCTGAAAAATAAAGACAAAATTTTTGCCGTCGCCCCGATGATGGACTGGACGGACCGCCACTGCAGGTTTTTCCATCGCCAGTATTCACGCCACGCGATTCTCTATACCGAGATGATCCCCGCCCAGGCGCTCGTTCATGGCCCTGCCTCCCGTTTCCTGGAATTCAACCCGTCTGAACGTCCTGTCGCACTTCAAATCGGCGGATCGCACCCCGGCCAGCTCGCCGAGGCAACCCGCCTCGGATGCGCGGCCGGATACGACGAAATCAATCTGAACGTCGGGTGCCCGTCGGGACGTGTCCGGGACGGAGGCTTCGGGGCTTGCCTCATGGCAGACCCGGACCATGTCGCGCGCTGCGTCGAGTCCATGCGGTCCGCGGCTCCGCGCGCCAACGTCACGGTCAAGTGCCGGATCGGAATTGACGACCAGGACCCGCACGTTACGCTACCCAGGTTCATCGGCAGGATTGCCGCGGCCGGGGTGTCAACAATTGCCATTCACGCCCGAAAAGCGTTGCTGAACGGGATTAGCCCGCGAGACAACAGGCGGATTCCGCCCCTCGACCACGACCTTGTCATACGGATGAAACAGCGTTTCGAACACCTGTCAATCATCCTCAATGGCGGCCTGGAGTCCCTGGACCAGGCCATCGTTCACCTGGACTCCGGGATCGATGGAGTCATGTTCGGACGGGCGGCCTACAACAATCCCTCGAACATTCTGGGGACGGCTGATCGCCGCATGTTCAACGAATCGGCCGACGACGTGCCTCCCGAAACTGCCGTACGGGCAATGATTCCCTACATCGAATCCGAACTGGCACAGGGGCAGCGGCTCCACGCGATTACACGCCACATGATGGGCGCATTCGCAGGCCGCCCGGGTGCCCGACGATGGCGGCGCATGCTTTCAACCGCCGGACAGCATCCGGGATCCGGCCCGGAGTTCATCGAGGCGGCATTGCGGGAAGTCGGTACACCGACCACGGGTGAATCCACACCGGTCGCGTGAGTCCGCCAGACCGGTGCGCAATGTCCCGGCGCCGGCGCCCTCGCGCACCGCCCGAACCTCAGGATCGACCGTGGAGACCCGGTTCCGGCTGCACGGACGGAGGAGGCATCGGCCGAGGCGAACCCCGTCGGCCCCTGTTCCGTGTCAGGTTCCCAGCCGGGCGCCCGGAGTGACGCCTTCAGAACTGGCCCATTCACGTGCGGGAATTTTTCCCTGGCCTTCCGGGCGAACACGCTTCATCACGATACGCCCCCCATTGCCCTGGACCGTGACTCCCGCGTCCGAGACTTCCGTTATTTCGCCCGCAGGACCGTTTCCGTCGGTCCTGGTACTGTCAAAGACCTGGAGCCGCTTGCCGTCGCGAGTCGTCCATGCGCCCGGTGCCGGATTCGCCGCCCTGATGATGTTGTAAGTTTCACCAACCGGCCTCGACCAGTCGAGTTTTGCCTGTTCCCTGCCGAACCAACTCTCGTATGAACCGTCGTCAAGGCGCTGGTCGTGGCGGATGACAACCCCTGCCTTGACCAGATCCAGGCTTTCCATCATCGCATCGACACCCATTGGAAACAGTTTCTTGAAATAGACGTCTCCCAAGGTTTCATCGGGTCCGATCGAGCATGTTTTCTGCATCAGTACCGGTCCCTCGTCCAAACCGTCGTTGGGCCAGAAAACCGTCAATCCGGTCATGGTCTTTCCCATCGCAATCGGCCAGTTGATCGAACTGGGTCCCCGGTGATGAGGGCAGAGCGACGGATGGTACTGGAATGTCCCGACGCGCGGAGCATCGAGCACCGCTTGCGGAACAAAGAGCAATACATAGGCCATCAAGCAGACATCGGCCTCGAATCCCTTCATGAGTTCAAGTGCTTCCGGTGTTTTCCAGGAGTCGGGCTGGTGCACGGGAAGCCCGTTTTCCGCCGCCGCTGCCGCGAGGGGGTCAACCGGCCGGCCGGCCTTCTGAGGTGCGCAGCAAACCGCGACAACCTCTTCACCTCGATCCAGCAATCGATCCAGAACGGCTTTCCCGAACGCCTGTTGCCCGTGCACTACGATACGCATTCCCAACTCCCGATTGTTGCGTTTCGGCCCGAACGCCTGGGGGCTGCCCGGCCCAAGAGTGACCCTTTCCGCTCCGGCGCACGCTTCCGCGCCAGCGCTGACGAGGGCCGTGTGTCACTGTTGTTCCGGCGCCGTTATCCCTCGGCCACCGAGGACCAAGTGGGCGTCGGTCCGTTCCGTCGCACCGTCGGCCAATGCGCCGGGCGCGATGCGCACATCTCGAATTTCCGCCGCCAGGTAATGTCCGTACCGCAAAGAGGACAGCGGTCCGCGTTGCCGTCCGGAAAATGCACAAGGTCACGCACGCTTGTTCACGCACTCCCGACCAGACGAGGTCTCGCTGGTCTCCGGTTCTGGACACCCTTGGCGGAACCGGGCCCGCCTGCCGGTCGACCCTCCGTAACCCAGGACGCCTGAACGTGGTCGTGCAACCGCAAGGTGTGTTCCCGGACAAGCCGTGACGCCAGGTCCGCGTCGCGTTTTTCCAGCGCATCAACTATTGCCATGTGTTCGCCGACGGACCGGATGGCGCGGTCGCCTTCTTCAATTGCACGGCGCCGGACGGCGCGCATGTGCATGAACAATCCGTCCGTCAAGTCCTTGAGCAACGCGCATTTTGACAATTTCAGGATACCCTGGTGGAAGCGAATGTTGGCCTCCGAATACTCGCCGACATCCCTGGTGACCGACGACGCGCTGTATTTTTCGGCGAGTGAGCGAATCCGGCGGATTTCGGAATCGGACGCCCGGACGGTTGCCAGGCGCACCGCCATGCTTTCAAGCGCGGCCCAGGCGATGATCATCTCAAGTATTTCGTCAAGCGATTTGCGCCTGACGTAGACACCCCGTCTTGGCTGGATCGTGACAAAACCGTCCTGTTCAAGACGTGCGAGTGCTTCCCGCACTGGAGTCCTCGAAATCCCCAACTGCTCGGCCATCTTTCGTTCGTCCAGACGCAGTTCCGCATTCTCGGCGTAAATGTTCATTTCGAGAATCGCGGCGAGCAAGACATCGTAGATGTGGTCCTTGAGCGTATGCCGCATGGAAATCGGTTTCAGTTCTATGCTCATCTGCCCAAGCCAGTTTCAGCGCCGAGGCTGCCTTCAAAACCCTGTTCCATCGACCTGCCGCCTGAAGTCGCCGACTGGAAACCGGTTGGGAACGATGGCAGCACTTGGCTGGAGAGAGGTGTTGTTTCAGGTATCATGTATACCACTATGTCGGGAATCGATACAACAACCGACTGTCCGAACCCGAGTTCGATCATGCTTGACCGGGTTCGTAAGGAAAAACGCCGCAAGTCAGGGCCTCGAACGTCCCCGACCTGGGTCAGGAATCCGTTTTCGGCCGACTTCCCGAGTCGGGTCTGTTCATTCCCGCGTCACGTTTCGTTCTAATTGACGGAACGACTTAATCTGGTATACATAATACCAAAGGAATTTTGACGCTGTTGACCTTGTGGCGGAAAGCGGCAATTGTCTCGGGAACCGAAAGGACGGTTTGCCATGTTCCTGACCGAGAGTCGTTCCAAGGCGTTGCTTTCCGGATACGGCGTGAAGATCCCAGAGGGTCGGGTCGCGAGATCGGAAACAGAGGCCGTCGCCGTCGCCCGCGAACTCGGATGCGGCCGTTTTGCCATCAAGGCGCAGATCCTGGCAGGGGGCCGCGGGCTTGCGGGAGGTGTCAGTTTCGCGAACTCTCCCCGGACCGCCGGTGTCGAGGCGCGGAAGATCCTGGGCACCCGACTGGTCACCGAACAAACCGGTCCGATTGGCGAAGTCGTCAAGACCGTCTACGTGGAAGAGGCCGTCGAATTTCGTTCTTCCCTGTACTTTGCAATCGTCATCGATCAGAAAACGGCGTTGCCCGCGCTCCTGGGATCTTCCGAAGGCGGCGTGGAGTTCGAAGAAAAGGCCGCCCTGCGACCCGACATTCTCGTCACCTGCCGTCTCGCGCCGGATTGCTCGGGGGATTCGGCTGAAATCACGGAATTTCTTGCCCGAATTGGGGTCCCTGAAAATTGTCGGGCCAGCGCGTTCGATCTCGTAGGCGGTTGCGTCAGGGCGTTTGCCGATCTCGATGTCAACATTCTCGAAATCAACCCGATGGCGATCACCGATGACGACGACGTCATGGCCGTCGACGCAAAGATTTCGCTCGACGACAACGCGCTCTTTCGCCATCCGGAGTACGAAGCCCTTTCCTCCGAACTGCAACCCGATCCAGTCGAGCAAACCGCCCGGGAGAATGAAATCAACTTCGTTCGACTCGATGGAAACATCGGCGTCGTAACCAATGGTGCCGGACTGGGACTTGCGACAAACGACATGCTGATCGATGCAGGGGGACGGCCAGCCAACTTCATGGACATTCGAACCACGGCGACCAGCCTGCAGATCGCCAAGGGTGTGGCCTTGTTGCTCGAAGACGCATCGGTCAAGGCCCTGCTCCTCAACGTCCACGGAGGAGGCATGACCGTATGTGATACCGTTGTCGAGGGCCTCGCGCTTGCCTATTCGCGATCCGCCCGCAGACCGCCGATCGTGGCGCGCCTCGCGGGCCAGAACGCGCCATGGGCGCGAACGATCCTCAAGGACCGGCGCCTGCCGCATGAGCATTTCGATTCCATGTCTGCGGCCATCGCACGTGTCGTGACACTCTGACCGACGGGGACACCGTTCATGGGAATTCTTGTCGACGGGAAAACGAGGGTCATTGTTCAGGGCATCACCGGAAGGTCCGGCACTTTTTACACGGACCTCGCCTTGCGATACGGTTCGACCTATGTCGGAGGAGTGAGGCCCGGAAAGGGCGGCACCAGAAAAGTGGGACTGCCCGTTTTCGACACCGTGGCGGAAGCCATGGCGGAAACAGGCGCCACGGCGAGCCTGATCCTGGTACCTGCACGCAACGCCGCCGAAGCGATGCTGGAAGCCGTTGAAGCCGAGATCGGATTGGCGGTTTGCGTAACGGAGCGGGTGCCCGTCCACGACATGGTGCAGGTGCGGGCAGCTCTCGAGAACTCGGCCACAGTGCTTGTTGGCCCCAATTCCCAGGGTGTTCTGACGCCAGGCGAATGCAAGATTGGAGTGATGTCGACCGCCGATGCCCGACCCGGTTGCGTGGGAATCGCATCGCGCTCGGCGTCCCTGACAAGCGAGATCGTCGCGCAAACGAGCCGTGCGGGACTCGGCCAGTCGACGACCGTCGGGATTGGTGGAGACCCGATTCACGGCCTTGGATTCCGAAACTGCCTCGAGATGTACCTGTGTGACGAGCGTACCAAAGGCGTGGTTCTGGTCGGGGAAATCGGTGGCACGGAAGAAGAGCAAGCCGCCGCTTACCTGTCCTCGATCTCCTTTCCCAAGCCGGTCGTGGCGTTGATCGCGGGCAGGCACGCGCCGCGCGAGCGACGCATGGGACACGCGGGAACGCTGTCGATGTTCGGGTCCCGTACGGTCCAGGAGAAAGCTGACCGCCTCGCCGCCGCCGGAGTCCTGATCGCGTCGGACACCGACCAGGTCACGCCGACGATGACCGCGGCGCTGGCTGCGTCACCCAAATAGCCGACGGGCTGCAGTCGACAACGGAATGTCCGGCTGTCGCGGCCCCGACCCTGCATGAGCCAGTCGAGTCAAGAGAAATACGCGGTCAGGGGATGGATCAGGTTTCCGGCCGATTCCCGGCTCCGGTCGTGGCTTGCAGCGGCGACGCCAGCGGCACTCGAAGTTGCTGCGGCGACCGATGTTCGAAAACAATGGCTTCGGCATGGCGGCACGTGGCTCGTCGGCGTGTCCGCCCTGCCCAACCGCGGAGACGGATCGGTCGGTGCATCGGGGCCACTTTCATGTGGTGCGACGGATTTCGTCAACGGATTCCATGGAGATCACGTTTGGGACCGGGCCCAGGTGTCCGTGTGTTTTCAGGGTTATCCGCGACGCGACCCGCATGAATCCATCAATGCGCACAGGTACCGAAAGGAACGGGATGCGGCCCACGTCGACGGCCTGCATCCCGTCGGGAACAGGCGGAGGCGCCACCTCAGGGAACTGCATCGGTTCATACTCGGGATCCCGGTAAACGAGTCACCCGCAAAAGCAGCACCGTTCGTGGTTTGGGAAGGATCCCACGAAATCATGCGAAACGTATTCCGTGAAGAACTTGGATCGTTGGAACCGTCCCAATGGAGCGGCGTCGACATTACCGACGTCTATCATGATGCACGACGATCGATCTGGAGCGATTGTGTCCGGCGGGAACTGTCGGCCCGGCCAGGCGAAGCGTTCCTCGTCCATCGCTTCGCGTTGCACGGGATGGCGCCATGGCCGGATACATTGTCCGGCCCATCGAACGGGCGCATGAACCTGTACTTTCGCCCGTCGTTTCCGCTCGCTCGAGCATGGCTGACCGATCCGTAGCCCTGGTCAATCGCAATCGTATGGCGAGGCGCTGCGTTCAGGTCGATCGGAATTGCGGCTTCCCGTGATGTTTTGCCCGGAAAGTGGACCACAAGCACATATGAGAATTCCTCGCGCCTTGCGCCCGTTGTCTGACTTGTCAGGCCCGGAAACGGCGCGGTATCCGGAAACGCCACAGCCAACCATCGCGATGCACTTTGGGAAACTGCTCCGGGCCGCGCCCGAGAGAAGGCCCCGGCACATCGACGATCTGCCGTACAAAGTGGTGGAGGTCTGTCGCGACGCGACGGCAGCTGGCCATGTGAACACCCTGCATCCGCCAACGGCACGCGCGGGGCGTCGCCGTTGTTTCCGAATCCGGTCCAAGGGGCGGTTTTCCATTCCCGAACAAATGGTGTCCCACGAGGAATGTTGAGCTCAACATTCCTCGTGGACAGAAGCGGGCGGGCGCAACGTCGGGATCGTCAACAGCCTCGTCGCCACCTGTTTCATGCTCGGAATCAGCCCCCGCGTGTATCTGACCGACGTCCTCCAGCGCATCGACACCCACCCGGCCGACCGGATCCACGAACTGACGCCGCGCCTGTGGAAGGAACTCTTCGCCGACACCCCGATGACCGGCAGCATCGATTTGACCGTCGTCCGGGCTCACCCGGACGCCAGCCGGGGACCGCCGTAACGCTTGCGCCGGCGCCGGACGGTGACGTCGATGCCGTCGATCAGCGCCATCAGTTCGGTCGAGGACAATGCAAGCGCCGCATGGCCGGAAGCCGGCGGCGGGGCGAACAGGCCCTGCTCCAGGCGCTTGGACCAGATGAAGAAGCCGCCCTGCTCGAAGCCGAGGATCTTGACGATCGTCCGGCGCCGATTGACGAACACGTACCAGCGCCCGTCGGCCGGATTGCATCCGAGATGACCCGCCACCAGGGCGCACAGCCCATCGAAACTGCGCCGCATGTCCGCCGGGTCCGTCGACAGCCAGATGCCGCCCCGCGGCCAGCCGCCAAGCATCACGAACGCCGAACACGCAGGACGACCCCGTCGCCCAGTTCAAGCTCGACGTCCCAGCCGGACACCACCGGCGGCGCAAGCTCGACGAAGGAACCCTTCCCGCCCGTGGCGCCGAGACGGTGCCGCCAGTTCCCGAAGGTCTTCACCGACAGACCCCGGGACTCGCAAAACTCCCGACGCGACAGCCCCGAACGCTCGAAGTCCTCCATGATGGCGGTCCACTCCGTCGCGCTGCGCACCACACGTGCAGGACGGGAACCAGCCGAACCGTTCACATCACTGGACATGACAAAACCTCCGATCATTGTTGAATGACCGGAATTATCCCGATGCTCCCCCCGCACAGGCAACCGATTTATCGGACGTCGCCGTTTACCCGCTTACCGTTCAGGGACGCCCCCGACCGGTTGCTCGCGATTCTGCAGGACGCGCGCACGCCATAATAATGTTGGGCGATTCCGGCCCTGAAGCCCGTCAGCGCAGGGCCGGACGCACGCGACTCAACATTACTATTTACTTAACATTTATCCGTCATGTCGCGGTCAACGAACCCCAGGTCCTGCACCATTGCCAGAAGATCCTGCAACTGCCGGCAAAGCGGCACAAAAGGGGCACCGTGACCTGGCTCACGGAAGACGAGATCGAGGCACTCGCCGCCGCGCCTGACCTCGCCACCTGGTACGGACGGCGTGATCGGGCGCTGCTGGTGCTCGCCGCACAGACCGGCCTTCGGGTATCGGAACTGGTCGGCCTCAGGGTCCGGGACATTGAACTCGGACGCGGTGCCCATGTGCGTTGCCATGGCAAGGGGCGCAAGAACCGTGCGACACCCCTGCGGAGCGATACGGTGATGGTCATCGAACCCTGGATCAATGAACAGGGCAATGTGGCGAACGCTCCGCTGTTCCCCAGCAACCGCGGCGGCCCGCTCAGTCGTGACGCGGTCGAGCGTATCGTCGCCAAGCATTGCCGTGTCGCTTCCGAAACCTGTCCCACTCTCAAGGGAAAGAAGGTAACCCCCCACGCACTTCGACATGCTGCGGCAATGGCGTTGCTGAACGAGGGTGTCGGCTGCACGGTGATCGCTCTCTGGCTCGGTCATGAATCGGCCGAGACGACGCAGGTCTACCTGCACGCAGATCTCCGCATCAAGGAAATGGCCATGGAGAAGACCCGTCCCGTCGGGGTCGTACCCGGGAGGTTCACGCCGGACAATACCCTGCTGGGCTTCCTGAAATCGCTGTGATTATGCCGACAATTCCGGCAAAAAAGCCCGAGGATTCAATGCCCCGGGCCGTAAACGCGGCATAATCCGGTTGTCGGCATGTCGAGCCTTCGCATGGGTCTCACGCGCCGAGCGGAGCCTCTCGTTCTCGGCCTTGAGTTCCTCCAGTTCCTCCGCCTGCTTCGCAGTCAACTCCTTCAGCCGGGAAATCTCCGTGCGCAGGCCCGTCGTCGAGCGGCGGTCACTGTCGATGTCGGCGGCGTTCAGAAGCCCCTGCAACCGCGCCACCTCCTTTTCCAGCCTGAGCACGTTTTTCGTGCTCCGCCTCCGGTGCAGTTCCTTCAGGTCCGCACGTGCCGCGGCAAGCTTCTCGCGGTTGCTCTCGAAGACCCTGCGCATGTTGAGTTCGCTACGGGCCCGGACCGACTCCCGCCTCCACTCCTCGGCACGGGCTTCCGATTCCCCGAGTTCGCCTTCCAATGCCGCGACCCTCGCCTCGGCCGCCTCCGCATGTGCACGCTCCTGCACGTACAGGCGTTCCCAGTCCTCCGCAGACAGAACCGGCGGAGTGGCGGGACCCGAAACAGAAACTCCAGAATTCAACATGAGACCGGATTAACAGATGTCCGGTCATGTGATCAGTGGAAAATTCAAACCCGAAAAAACAATAACCAAATGCCGGCAGGAATGGCCATCACGCTTTCACCGAGACGCTTACGCCTGACCAATGATTGAATATTGTCGGAAAGAGGTCGCCACACTATTTTATCTAATAAATGCATAGTACTATTTGCAATTGGTATTGGTCGAATCGACCCCAAAGGGCCAATGTCTCCTTGTCCGTGTTTATCTCAATGGATGACGTGGCGCCAGAAATTCCGTTCAGGAATTGGGCACTAGGGGAGGAACAGAACATGAAAAGTAAAGAACCTGAATTCAGAAAAAATACGGCGTCTTGGCTGACGCGTCGGCAGCTGATGAACCATGCGGCGGCCGGTGCGGCGATTTTCGGTCTTCCGCACCTGCTAGATCCGACGAAAGCATTCGCCAGTACCGCCGATGCCGTGTCCGCTATGCTTGACGGGCAAACCCCCAAGATGGGTGGCAAGCTTGTCTACGGTCAAACTTATCCGAATTGGGCGTTGGGCGAATCAAATCGAGGCGAACATTCGTACTACTATCTCGATCTTCTGACACGCGCGATCTGGAATATGCTGACCTGGGTTGACGAAGATCTGAACGTTCAGTTGGAATTGGCTCGCACGCTGACATCCAACGACAGTTTGGATGTGTGGGAGTTGGAACTGCACGAAGGAGTATTGTTCCACGACGGCAGTGAAATGACTGCTGATGATGTGGTTGCCTCGTTAAGCCTTCACATGCTCGGAGGTGTCGGCCTGATCAAGAACACAATCGCTCGGCCCGAAAAGACCGGCAAATACAGTGTCCGACTCCATTTGGAGCGGCCCAATGCCGAATTGCCCTATGCGTTGGCCGAATACAGGGCAACGATTTTCAAAGCCAAGGATGACCTCCAGGAGATGGGTTATGACGGAATTGGAACAGGACCATTCCAACTCATCGAGATAGATAATGCACGTCAGTTTCGTGCTCGGCGCAACGAGAACTACTGGATGGAAGGCGGCGGACCTTATCTGGACGAATTGGTGGGCGTGATCACTCTGGGCAACGCCGCCATCAACGGTTTCCGTGCCGGGCAATTGAATGCAGTCTGGAACATAGATCCTGGCCAGATCGGTCAATTTGAAGATGCTGGCGGGGTAGTTCACGCCTCTCCATCGGGTGACGGATTCTACATGGTCATGCCGAAAAACCTCGACTTTCCCTGGAACGACCAGCGAGTACGTCGAGCAATGTCTCTGGCAATAGACCGCGTGAAGATCAACACGATCGTCTACAACGACCCGGATGGGTGGACCGGAAACGACACCCACATGAATGGTCTCAGCGCGGATTTCGTTCCGCGACCGGTCGAGCGGGACGTGGCGCAAGCCAAGGCTCTGCTGGCAGAAGCCGGATACGGTGACGGTGTCAAGTTGCCCACGATGCTGTTCTGCCCGTCGTTTCCCGAAGAACCGCGCCTTTGGCCGATTGTGTCCGAAAGCCTGGCCGAGGCCGGTATCGAGTTGAAGTTGGAGGAACGGCCTTGTGACGGGTACATTCCCTACGCGTTGGCGGTCAACCAACCTTGGGGTCGCCCGCGTCGTCACCTCGTCGGGCCGCGCAATCCCTACATCAACCTTCTCCGGCCGTGGACAGCCATTAACTCAGGTGGAAAGTGGGAAACCGAGGGTTCAGAAAGGTATCATGACCTGGTGCAGACGGCTGTCGGCACAAAAGACCCGGTCGAGCGTTCGAACATGTACAAAGAAGCGCAACGCATTGCACAGGAAGAAGTGCCTGGCATCAGTATCGGGGCACGGCGGAACATGGTGGCCCACGCGGCAAATGTGAAGAACGCCCGCAGCCATGCCCAGAATTGGTCTAGCAGGTTTGAAAGCATCTGGATCGATGCCTGACTAAGGCGGGAATGCGATATTCTTGACATATACAATCAGCCACGGCATCGCGATGCCGTGGCTGAATTCGTTCGCAAGGATCAGTTCGAATGCATCCAATCCTGGCACTGATACTGCGCCGCCTCGCACTGTCAGGGCTGATCCTTCTGCTTGCGGCGGTTGTTGTCTTTGTGGGTACGGAAGTCTTGCCTGGAGACGCACTGGATTCAGCCATCCCTGCAGACGAGCGCATATACTATACGGAAGAGGATTTTGCCCGAATGCGCGCCGAGTTGGGGCTGGACCGCCCAATGCTGGTTCGCTTTGGCGAAATGTTGCTCGGCCTGATCACATTTGATTTCGGCAAGACTTTGGTGACGCGGGATGCGGTAATCGACAACATCTGGCATCCAATGATCAATTCCATGTTGATGGCAAGCATCGCAATTGTCGTTACCCCGTTGGTTGCGATTGCCCTTGGTATTGCTGCCGCGATCAAGCCGGGCGGGCGGTTGGACGGAATAGTTTCGGGTGCAACCCTGTTCTCCTATTCCATGCCTGACTTCGTAGTTGCCAACATATTTGTGATGGTTTTTGCACTGCAACTAGGGCTCGTTCCAGCGGTCCTGTTGATACCGGAGTACGCCTCTGCCGGAGAGGTTCTGAAACTTTCGGTGTTGCCGGTCATGGCTCTGATTGTGTCGGGTGTCGCGTACCAGTTTCGGCTCCTTCGCGCCGGTATGCTCGAAGCGCTGGCCAGCGAATTCGTCGAACGCGCGCGTTTGTCTGGCGTGCCGGAATGGAGACTGGTCATTGTCCATGCGTTGCCTGTAGCCGTAATTCCGATGCTCAATGGTACAGCGCAGTTTGTGGCCGGGATTATCTCGGGTGTCGTCGTCATCGAGGCGGTTTTCAGGTTTCCCGGCATTGGGCTCGAATTGATACGGGCCATAATCCAGCGCGAGATTCCAACCGTACAGGCGATCACCTTTCTGGCCGCCTTTGCGGTCATACTCGGCAATCTGCTGGCGGATATTGCGGTTTTGGCACTTGATCCTCGCGTGAGACGACCCTCGAATGGCCACTGACGTCCAATATATGTCGTGGCCCCGGAAACGCAGTTTCGGCCCGTTGGCACGCGTTGTTCGCTCCCCACTTTCAGTTATCGGGCTGCTGCTGGTCGGATTTCATCTCTTCTTTGCCCTGTTCGCGCCGCTGATGGCGCCCTATTCGATTTCAGCCATTTTGACCGATGGCCTTACACCCCCTTCGGACATGCATTGGTTGGGCACTGATCAAATCGGCCGTGACTACATGTCGCGATTGATGGCAGGTGGGCGCGTCGCTTTGCTGGTTTCCCTGACCGGGGTCAGCGTTGCGTTGGTTGTCGGAACGGCGCTTGGAATTTTGGCGGGATATCTGGGTGGACTGGGACACCTGGGTAGACTGGTGGATGATTTGATAATGCGGCTCACAGACGCGATGATGGCGGTGCCGGAATTGTTATTGATTGCCATTCTGGTGTTGACATTCGGAAAGGAAATCTGGGCGCTCTCCCTCATTGTGGCAATAGTGTATACGCCTGGTGCCGTGCGCGTCATTCGATCACGGACCATAAGCATAGCCGCTTTTGATTTCATACGTGCCGCCGAACTGCGCGGCGAGAAAACTGGGTTCATCATGATACGCGAGATTACGCCCAATCTGCGTGGCCTGATGGCGGTCGAGTTTGCAATGCGCTGCTCATCTGCCGTGTTGAAAATTAGCGCGCTTTCCTTTCTCGGTCTTGGTATCAGCCAGCCCACACCCGATTGGGGCCTGATGGTGCAGGAAGCAATGACTGTTGTCTTTACCGACCCCTGGTTTGTGATCCTTCCTGCCATAGCCCTGTCATCGTTGATCATCGGCATCAATTTTGCCGTGGACGGGCTGGCCCGTGCCTATGGAGTTGTGGGCGCGGAAACGGCCGCATGACCCACGTCGACGTAGCCGACCTGCGAATAGTCTATCGCGATGACCTGGGCCGTGAATTCACGGCGGTCGAATCGGCGACATTCAGCATGGGGCGTGGTGAAACACTGGGTATCGTGGGCGAGAGCGGATCGGGCAAATCTACGCTTGCCCGTGCGTTTTTGGGTTATGCCCGGCGCGGTGGGCACTTTTCGTCCGGGCACATACGCGTCGGGAATACAGATGTACTCGCCCTGCAAGGAAAAGACCTGCGCCGCTTCCGCGGAGGACGTGCGGCCATGGTTCCTCAAAATCCCCTTTCATCCCTGTCGCCGCACATGACCATTGGAACCCAGCTGAGGGAACTCGTCACGCTGCACACGGAATTCTCTGGCTCCACTTTGCAAGACCATGTTTTTTTGTTGATGGCGAAAACCGGCCTTCGAGACCCCGAAGTGCTGGCCAAGCGCTATCCGCATGAAATCTCCGGAGGACAACGGCAACGCGCGGTGATCGCCGCCGCTCTGGTCGGAACGCCCGAACTGATCGTCCTCGACGAACCAACCACAGCGCTGGACAAAACTGTCGAGGCCCAGGTGTTGAAATTGGTTCGCGATATTCAGAAAGACATAAATGCGACTTTGATCTATGTCAGCCATGACCTGCACGTAATTCGGTCCATGTGCCAACGGATTCTGGTCATGAAGGACGGCGAAATCGTTGAGGAAGGCGCGTCCGACGAGATTTTCCACAATCCCCAATCCGAATACTGCAAATCCCTGGTCAGTGCCATTCCCCGGATCGAGGCCTCGGGTCCGCCCGCCCCTCGCGTCCCCAACCCTTCGATTTACTTGTCGATGAATGACCTGAGCTTTTCCTATTCCGCGCACTCGGGCATACTTGGCAGGCGAAAGCGCGGTACAGCGGCGCTGAACAAGGTGAACCTTGCCATTACACGCGGCCATACGCTGGGCGTTGTCGGTGAAAGCGGATCGGGAAAATCGACCCTGGCCGGACTTGTTTCCGGCTTGATCTCCGGGCATGACGGCAAGATCATTGTGGATGGCGAGCCAGTTGTCGGCGTCGCGCGACGACGGCGCAAGGACATGCGCCGCCGAATTCAAATGGTGTTTCAGGACCCTTTGTCGTCGCTCAATCCCACCCACACCGTAGCGGACATCCTGAGCCGTCCCATGAGACTTTATTTTGGGTTGACAGCGTTCGAAGCCCATTCCCGGGCGGTCGCCCTCCTGGCCGACCTTGAATTGGAGCCGGAGCTTTTGCCGCGCCGGCCATTGCAACTGTCGGGGGGACAACAGCAGCGGGTGGCGATTGCGCGAGCACTGGCGGCGGAACCTGACCTGTTGATATGCGATGAAATCACATCGGCGCTGGATGTTACAATTCAGGCAAGTGTTCTGGACTTGTTATTGCGCTTGCAAGACATGCGGGGAACCAGCTTCATTTTCATTTCCCATGATCTCGCGGTCATTGCCTGCGTATCACATCAAATTGCCGTGCTGGAGAACGGCATCATGCGGGAATTCGGCACTCGAGATGCTGTGCTCACCGCTCCCGGACATCCGTATACGCGACGCCTGCTTGACGCCTCTGATACGTCCGTCAGAGGGCGAGACATCAAACTTTCAAGCGACAAACCATGAGCCATGAATACCGATAATGCACGGCCCGTCACCGATTTGGGTCGCAAGGCGCGCCTACTGATCAAGGACGGCTTCTGCGTCCTCGAGGACATGCTCGACGCCGACACCCTCCGACATACCCGCACGGTCGCCATGAAGGCCGTAAGTGATCTGTCCGCAACGCAGCTTGAGGCCACCCGCGCGCCAGGGACGTTGATCGACTCGGATAACCATCCGGGCTTGGCTGAGTGCATCGGCAACCCCAGAGCGTTGGCTGCGCTGGAGGCAATGGGATTCGGTGGCAGCAAATTCTGGAAAGCGGTCATAATCAGCAAACCCGGGCCCAGTCCGCGGCTCTACTGGCACCAGGATTGCATGTGGTGGGACGACCCGCGCGCCTACGACGACTACTCCCCGATGATCTTCCTGATGTACTATCTCGACGACACGTCGCGCGAAAACGGTTGCCTGCGGCTGCTGCCGGGAACCCACCGCAGGTGGCACCGGCTCCACGAGATGGGCGACGCGCACACGAGGGACATCAACCGGATGGACAACGAGCACGACGGGCGCTTCGCCGATTTTCCGGGCGAGATCGACGTGCCGGTCCGGGCGGGAGACCTGGTGGTGGGTGACGCCCGGCTGTTTCACGCCACGCACGCAAACACCACACGTGAGTATCGGACGTTGATCACGATCTGGTTTCACCCGCTGTTCGACGAATTGCAGGAACCGACGAAGAGTTGGATCCATCACGCATTCCACCGTCGGCACGCGCAGTGGCCGCCGGAGGCGTTGGACAAGATTCGGTCCTTGATTCCGGACTATCGGGGAACCGTCGAGCCACCTGACTTCAATCGCCAGCCTGACCGGGTCAAGCTCAGGCAGATCTGGAGCCCGGCCGGGCAGCAGGTGCGTGAAACGGGCTAATGCTTGCCGGAAAATAAAATGTGTAGGATTAGTCAGGATCCCAAGCCTGACTAATCTCATTGAACGAGGCTGCGTGCGGGCGTCGCTGACGTCTATGGGGATAGTAAGCGGTGCTGCCGTCCTACGGGCCGACTATTTCGGGTCCTTGCGGCGAAGGTCACGGACGACCGCCATCTGCGGCCGGGGATGTTGACCTCCTGAACGGAAGCTGAGGGCGCATTTTCCGGCGAACCCGGCGTCCTGGCCTGGCTTGGCGCGAATGGGACTGTTCGGTACTTTCGCACCGGCGTTGATCTCGTGCGGTCTGTCAAGGAACTGGCCCCGCGGTCAGTGACGCACGGGGCGGAGCCCGAGGCGTGTAGGCGTGGCGTTGCGATTTGGGGATCGGGGCGACCTTCCTGAGGACGCCGCCGCAGTGCGGGCAGGGAACGGGCGCGACATCGTCGTCTTCACTGTCGCTGTCGCTGTCGCCGTCACCGTCGGTGGAGATCTGGTCCGGCGCCGGAAGATCGGCGATGCCGAGTGCATCGCGTGCCTGTCGGAGGGTTTCGGCGCGGCAGTTGTTGGCAAGGATGCCGAAGTGGCGGATGCGCTGCATGCCGGCGGGAAGGACATGCAGGAGGAAGCGGCCGATGAATTCCTCGGCGACGAGGGTGATGGTGCCGTAGCGGGGCTTGGCCTGTCCCGGCCGTTTCGGCTTTCGGCAGCGGATGCGGACCTGCGTGCCGTCGAAGGCGAGAATGCGGCTGTCGCCGATGGCGATTCGGTGTGTGTAACGAGAGAGATATGCGAAGACCTGCTCCGGGCCCCCACAGTACACGACGCACTTGAAATGAGAGGCGAAAAGGATTCGAATTGAGGACAACCTACAACGTCTTCAACTCGAAGGATCTTCGCAATGCTCGGATTTCTCATCGCCCCTCTAACGAACACTCTACGACCGCACTTCGCCTTGAGCAAGACGAGGCTCGCGACGCTGTCGGTCCTGCTCGTTGGTCTGGCAAACTGTCGGACCGTGAATCTCAGTCACCTTGCGAGCCAGTTCCCGGGCGCGGCCCTGCACGCGTCGAACTATCGACGGCTGCAGCGGTTCTTTCAACATGTCCGTCTTGATGAAGATGTGGTCGCGGTCCTGGTGGTGCGCATTCTCGGGCTTGCAGGCCCGAAGGTCCTGGCCCTGGACCGGACCAACTGGAAACTCGGTTCACGGGACGTGAACATCCTGGTCCTCGCCATCGTGACGCAACGGTTTCGTGTGCCGTTGATGTGGAGCCTGCTCGACCACGGGGGCAACTCGTCAACAGCACAACGCATCGCGTTGATGCGTCGCTACCTGCGCCTGTTCGAGGTGTCCTCGATTGACGCCCTGCTCGCCGACCGGGAGTTCGTCGGTGCACGATGGCTGGAATTCCTCAATGAAAACAATGTCCCGTTCGTCGTCAGGTTGCGTGAGAACCTGCAGGTCCGCACCGAAGACGACGGAATGCTGAGGCTGTTCCGCACGCTGGTGCACAAGAGCCACCACCCCCGCGCGGCGCCGGCCCTGTCGCGAAAGTAAATGGTGCTTGCGGCGACGGTACCGAAGGTGTGATCTGTCTGCAGGTCGGGGCAGTCGAGGTCCGATGAGCAATGGCGTGCTCTGTCACCCGTACAAGAGCTTGGCCCGAACCATGATCGGCGTCTGTCACTGATGGCACGGTTCTGCCGTGACCTCGTTCAAGAGATTGAAGTTTCGCTGTGGTTCCTCCCTGACCTGAGTGAAAACAGACGGTCAGGGGAGGAATGTCCATGCCACGCAAGCGAAGACGAAAGACCGAGAGCCTGGAGGTGGTGAACCGGGACTGTGCCGGGATCGACATCGGCAAGGACGTTCACTACGTCGCGGTCGATCCGGACCGGTGTGCCGACCCGGTCCGGTCGTTCGATGCCTTCACGCGGGACCTCGAGGAGATGGCGTCGTGGCTGTCGTCCTGCGGGGTTGAGACGGTGGCGATGGAATCGACCTCGGTGTACTGGATTCCGGTCTACGAGGTTCTGGATCGTGCTGGTTTCGAGGTGATGCTGGTGCCGCCGCGGATGACGAAGCAGATCGCCGGGCGCAAGAGCGATGTGCTCGATTGCCAGTGGATCCGTCAGCTTCTGTCGTACGGGCTTCTGCGCGGCGCTTTTCGTCCCGGCGATGCGGTCTGCCCGCTGCGCTCGTACGTGCGTCAGACGAAGCGGCTGATCGAGGACCGCGCGCGCTGTGTGCTCCATATGCAGAAGGCTCTGACCGAAATGAACGTGCGGCTCGACTCGGTGATCGCCGACATCACCGGGGTGACGGGACTGAGGATCCTGCGGGCGATCATCGACGGCGAGCGTGATCCGCACCGCCTTGCGGAACTTCGCGACGGGCGGATCAGGGCCGGCGTCGACAGGATCGTGGCGGCGCTTCAGGGCACCTGGCGCGCGGAGCACCTGTTCGCGCTGACGCAGGCGATGCAACGCTTCGACTTCCTCACTGAACAGATTGAGACGTGCGAGAAACAGATCGCGGCACAGATCGACAGCCTGACACCTCCGGAAGGTGGTTCGGACGACGATCTGCCGCCCGGGTCCCCGGATGCTTCGCGTTCCGGGCGCAGCACATCGAAGCCCCGCTTGGGCAAGCATGCCAGCCGGACTGCCCGGGAAAGGGCGACGGCCGCGGCATTGCACGGGATGATGGGCGTCGACCTCACTGCGATCCCGACCATCGGCGTGAACACCGCGCTCACGATTGCCTCGGAGATCGGTCCGGACTTCTCGGCCTTCCCGTCCGCACAGCACTTCTGTTCGTGGCTGGGATTGGCGCCGGGAACCCGCATCAGTGGTGGCAAGGCCCTGCCGGGACGCGCGCCGAAGGTGGTCAACAAGGTTGCGCAATCCCTGCGCATGGCGGCCATGACGGCCCGCAGGAGCCAGACATTCATCGGTGCCAGGCACCGTGGGC
The DNA here is from genome assembly GCA_965242975.1 of Paracoccaceae bacterium. Lineage (GTDB taxonomy): Bacteria > Pseudomonadota > Alphaproteobacteria > Rhodobacterales > Rhodobacteraceae > JAPPHA01. Next base: position 1,615,915 of record CBDETS010000007.1, read on the forward strand.
GCCTCGCTCGAAAGGACGCACCCGTCGCGATCACCGCAACCGCGCGGGAGCTTGCCTGCCTGATCTACACGCTGGTCACCCGCGGTGAGGAATATGTGGAGCGCGGGATCGAGACCTATGAGCAGCGCCGCGTCAACCGGACCGTCTCCAACCTCGGCCGACGCGCCAGGCAGCTCGGCTACCAACTGGTCAAGGTCGTCGAAGATGCAGGTGTGGCGAATCCCGCAGAATCAATGGCGTAGAGGGATTTTACTCAAGAGCCGCAGAGGCAGCAAACGCGACTGGACCGGTTGGCTGCACACCATGGAGGAGAGGCCGGAAAACCGGCTGAAGTTCGCAGCAAAGCGGATCCGGGGAAAGGAGAGCCTCATCATCGCGACCAATATGGAGCACCCCCGGAGCGCCCTGCGCCTCTATCGGCGTCGCTGGGCCATCGAATGCCTCTTCTCGGATGCCAAGACCCGCGGCTTCAATATCGAGGATACTCACATCACCGATTCCGCCAAACTCTCGACCCTCCTCGGCGTCGTCACCCTCGCCGTGACGTGGGCACACCGCTGTGCGACCCGGGTGATGGGGCGCAAGCCAATCCGCCGGAAGACGCACAAACGTCTCGAGAAATCCTGGTTCCGAACCGGGTTCGATGCTCTGCGGAGGTGGATCATCTACGACCCGGATGACGCACTCATGGCGTGGCAAACGACCATCCCGAAAAGACCGGTCAAACTACCCGAAATCCGGTGAGTCGTGTACTGTGCCGGGCCCCGGAATGGTGGCTTGGCGTAGACCACCCAGTCCTTTCCGCGGGCGGCGGAGATGGTGTCGCGGAAGGCTGCCGGGCAGGCAAGATGGGCGATGCTGCCGGTGGCCTTGATCTTCCCCTTGTCATGGGCCTTGGCCAGTTCTTCGAGGAAGCGGCGTCGGAACAGGCGAGGACCTTGACCGGTGCGAGGAAGGTTGTGCTTCCCGTGGTCCAGGCCCCGGAGACGGTGCCGATGCCGGCATTGGGGATGACCACGTGCAGATGCGGGTGGAAGCGGAGCTTCTGGTCCCAGGTATGGAGGACGCTGGTTCCGCCGATGCGACGCCCGCCGTGGCGCGGGTCGGCGGCGATGGTCCGCAATGTCTCGTGCGCTGTCCGGAACAGGATGCCGATCAGGATCCGGCGGTTGGCGAGGCCGATCCGCGCGATCTCTGGCGGAAGGGTGAAGACCACGTGGAAGTACGGCACGGGCAGGATGTCGGCGGCGCGCGCCTCCATCCATTTTCGTGCCGCGTTGCCCTGGCAGGTCGGGCAGTGCCGGTTCCGGCACGAGTTGTAGAGAGGGTGTTCCCGCCCGCAGCCGTCACAGTGGTACAGGTGGCCACCGAGGACTGCCGTGCGGCAGGCCTCGATGGCACCCATGACCTTTCGGCGGCACGCATCGAGCACCCCGTCCCGTGCCTGCCGGTAAGCGGGTCCGGCGCGGTGGAAGATCTCCGCCACGCCCGGCGCTTGCGCCATGTCTGCGGATCAGGACGCGATCAGGGCCGAGCCTGAGAGCGGATGATCGAGCGACGCGAACATCCTGCCGGTTGCACGTGCGTAACCTCGGGTGGTATCGGACTTGCGGTGACCGAGCGCATCCTGGATGACATCGATGCTGCCGCCACGTTCATGAACGTGAGCGGCGAATGAATGACGCTAATCTCGTGCAAGACATAAGAGACATACTCCTTCGCCTGATGACCGTTATTAAGCCACGTAGTCAAGCCCACGTAATCTCCACGTGTGCCAGAGTCGCAGGAGAGCCAAATTGGCTTTTTCATGACTTTGTCCCGTCGTGCAAATCAGGACGGAGAATCTGTGTTTCAAATTGTGGAACAAGTTGTCCAAGGGAAAAACGAAGAGTTCGTCTCCCCAATTTGGCACCGTAATACCTTGAAGTAAAATAGATTTACTGAGCACCCGGCACCAAGGGCTTTCTGAAGCCCGTTCAAAGAAAGCTGCCGAGGTGAACATCGACCGGAATTCGCTCCCCGGCCACATCAAGTTCATAAGTCCCCGACATGACGAAAGATCGGCCAAACGTCTCTCGGCATCGAACAAAACCATATCCGATGGCACGTCCGGAGTTGTGGCTCAATCCGCCGCTCGTCAGCCAGCCGACGCTTTGGTCGTTACGGAAAATGGTTTCTCCTCCAATCAGATCGACGTCTTGCCGCCCAGTCGTGAATCCCGCCCAGATTTTTGGCACGCCGATCCTTCTTTGCCGGATCAAAGCATCGCGTCCCTTGAAACTCCATTCCCGGTCGATTCCCGTGGCCCACTCCAGACCCGCCTCAAGAGGAGTCGTGTCAGGACCGATATCGAAACCCCATTCCGGGCGACCTGCTTCGAGTCGAAGGCTCTCGAGGCACAGATTGCCTGCAAGCCGAAGTCCGAACTCCCGCCCGGAATCCAAAAGAGACATGTAGACTGACCTGGCAGCACTGTTCGGTGCATGCAATTCCCAGACCGGCCCGTCGGACCTGATCATGTGCATCGCGAGGCAGCTCACCGAACCGACTCGGATTTGCCGCGCCTGGCCAGGAGGAAGTCCGGTTTCCGAAACATCGTCGGGGGTCGCTGAACTCACGACGGTTTGCCCGCCCGGACCCAGAATGGAGAGAACACAGGAGTCCTCGGAAACGTCTTGCAATTCGAACTGGTCGCCCTCGCCGTCCCACCTGCGAATCCAGTTCGAAACCCGGGTTGCCATCCCGATACCGCTGACGAGGTAAAACTCGTCACTGGCAATCCGCACGACCGTCGCGTCACATTCGATCCCTCCCCGATCGTTCAGCATCGGTGCGTAGACGATGGATCCGACGGGACAAGAAACCGCGTTCGCCGCAACTCTTTTCAGGGCCTCGCACGCGTCCGAACCCAGGATCCGGACTTTGGCACATGATGACCGATCGACAAGCACGGCAGTCGTCCTGGCGGCGCGCGCTTCCCCGGCAACTGCCTCAGTCACCGCGTTTGCCCGGGGATTGTGCGCTTTGACCAGACCATCTCCCGGTTCCCGGATTCCGATCCAGTCGACCCGCTCCCAGCCGAGATTCTCGCCGAACCGGCCGCCGGACGACTCGAGTTCATCATGCAGCACCAGCTGCCGGTACGGGCGGGCGACCATGTTCTCGCCGCCCGCCCCCGCCAGCGTGTAGTGGGTTGCGTACGCACCATTTGTACGCCTCCTGACCCAGTCCCTGTTCCGGTGAGGTGCACCGAACCTGCGAATATCGACGGGCCCGAGATCGAAGGGCGGTTCATGTTCGCCAACCAACCTCGCCAACGCCATGCCCGCACCGCCTGCCGCTGCAATTCCGAAGGCGTTGAATCCCGCGCCAACATAGAAGTTCCGCAGTTCCGGAGCCTCCCCGAGGATGAAGTGGCCGTCCGGAGTGAAACTCTCCGGACCGTTGATCAGTTGACGAACTCCGGCGGTCGCCAATGCCGGAACCCTGTCGATTCCGGGATGCATCAACTGCTCGAACTGGTCCCAATCCGGCGGAAGAAGCGAAAAGTGAGAGTCATCGTGAATGCCGTCCTGGGCCCACGGAACCGGGTCCGGCTCGTAACCTCCCATCACCAGTCTTCCGGCATCCTCCTTGAAATACGTTCGCCGGTCAGGGTCTCTCAACGTCGGCAGTATGGCGGGCAACCCGACGATCGGAGTCGTGACAAGGTATTGATGCAGCAGGGACCCCAGGGGAACCGACACTCCAACTGACGCCGCGATCCAGCGCGTCCACTGTCCGGCGCAGCAAACCACCGCGCCACAGTTGATGCGACCCTGGCTGGTCTCGACCGCCGTGACCGCTTTCCCGTCCGAATCAACCTCAACCGACACGGCCTGCGTGTTCTCGAAAATCCGGACGCCGGTCATGCGTGCGCCTTTCGCAAGCGAAGCCGCCAGGTCCGATGGATTGATCTGTCCATCAGTCGGCAGGAATGTCGCTCCGACAACGTCATCCGTTGTCATGGGCGGCCACAACGTGCGAGCTTCGCCTGGAGTCAGGATCTCCATGTCCAGACCGAATGATCGGGCGAGAGAGGCCTGGCGCCGAAGCTCTTCCATCCGATCCGAACAGCACGCCAGTCTCAACCCGCCGGTCATTTTCCATCCGGTGGCGACCCCGGTTTCGGCCTCGAGCCGTTGGTACAAGTCAACCGAATACCGGAGCAACTCGGTAATGCACGCGTGCGCGCGCAACTGCCCGACCAAGCCAGCAGCGTGAAAGGTGGTTCCCGACGTCAGGGAACGGCGTTCGAGAAGAACGGTGTCGGTCAACCCGGACTTGCCGAGGTGATACGCCGTCGAGCAACCGAGGACTCCGCCTCCGATGATCACCACATGTGCCGTATCCGGAAACGCGTTCACCGAACGGGATCAGGACTCGAGAAACTGCGCATAGGCCGACCGAAATCGTGCGAGGTTGTCTTCGGAGTATGCACGATAGTCAAAGTCGATCGTCGAATGGACCTCCGATACCATGCTCCACATGGTCTCGCGCAGGAGCGATGCGCATTTCATCGCCCCATATCGCCTAAAACGCTCGTCGGAGACCGGTTGTTCGAAGTAGGTCTCAAGCATCCAGCGTTCCTGAACCTCATCGAGATCGTTGTTCGACGCGAGACCGCCCAGGTCAAACAGGGGGGAATTGAATCCGGCATAGTCCCAGTCGATCAACCAGATTCTTGCTCCGTCATCGATGAAATTCGCCGCGAGGAGATCATTGTGGCCAAAGACGATCTCGACAGGCGACGCGGCAGCCTCCAGCCTGGCAGCAGCCGCGCACAACTCCGGCAACAGCGTTACGTACGGACTGTTCTCGGCCTCGAGATCAGCCGCATAACTCCGGATGACGTGAAAGACCCAGAACATCAGGGCCGGGCCCAGGAGATGTTTCGGAATGTCCCGGTGGCACGAAGCGACAACCGAGAGCGCGCGTTCAAGCGTTTGCCGGTCGTGGAAATCGCTCGCTTCAAGCGTGCGGCCGTCAACGTAGTCGCAAATCAGGATTCCGGGCTCGTGGTGGACAACCGCAGGAGAAATTCCGGCGGCACTTGCGGCCAGGCTGGCCGCAAGTTCATTGAAACGCATGATGTGGTGATGCGGAATGTCCTCACCAAGGCGAACGACCAGACGGCGAAGTCCGTCGTCAGCAAGATAGTTGACGTTCGTGATTCCGCCGCTCAACCGGGTCAACGACACCGGTCCAGACCAAATGGGAATCGCCCTGATGACTTCAAGGTCCTGCCGCATCGGAGATCGTCAGGCCTCCCGGCTTTGCTGGTTTGCCCGACTGTTCACGACAGGTCCGGCGGTTTGGCCAAGTTTCCGGCGTCGCTCCGCCGTGCCCCGCCACGCCGGCGGCCTGACCCCCGGCGCCGGCCGCGGCCGCGGAGCAGGCTTTCGCGGCCCGGGAGTTCATCGAGAATGGACGCCCTCTCTTCTGGGGACAAGTCATTCCATCCGTCGACTTCTGCCCGCGTCCGGTGGCAGCCGAGGCAGATTCCGACGTCCGGGTGAATCAGGCACACACTGACGCACGGGGAATCGACTTCGTCCCTCTTCCAGATTTCCGATGATCGGGAACTGCTCATCCGCCTGGTGACTCCTTCAGGTTTCTCATGCGCGCGAGGACTCCCTGCAGGATGTAGGCGGCAGCCACGCTGTCAACCACTTCCTTTCTCCGCTTTCGCGACAGGTCGGCCTCGAGCAATGCCCGTTCCGCGGCGACCGTCGACAGGCGTTCATCCCACAAAAGTACCGGAATTCCGAGACGTTTACAGACGTTGGCGGCAAACGCCCTGGCAGCCTGACACCTGCGACCTTCGGAACCATCCATGTTTTTGGGAAGACCGACGACCAGGCCTGCGCACCCGGATTCAGCGGCGACTTCGGCAAGCCTCTCGACGATTCGCGTGAACGAACCTTTCTTGCGGCGAATGAGTTCGCGCGGACTGGCCGCACACCAGGTTCGATCCGAAACGGCAACGCCGATCGTCTTGTCTCCCAGGTCCAGCGCCACGAGCGGATGACCGCAGGCAACCTTTGCCGCGAATGCGCCGGCGTCGTCAAACACACCTGTCACTGCTCGAAGCCCGCGCTGTCGGGCTGGTCCGGTCCTGCTGATCCGGGACGATCCACGTCGAGCACGTCCGTTACGCGATCGGCCGCAGGACGGTCATCCGCCGCCTCCAGGATTTGCCGGATGTCCTGTGCCGACGGATGGACAGGAGCTTCAGAAAGCAATTGCTGCCAGGTCCGGATCGCCTGTGCCTTGCGCCCGGCCTGCAACAGGGCAATCGCGGAGAGATGCCGTGCACGCCGGTTGCGCGGATCCCTTTCGAGGGCCTGCGATAGAACGGCCTCAGCTTCCGGAGAAATGTATCCCCCGGCCGCACCAATCATGTACACGGCCAGATCATTGAAATCGTCGGCATCGGCTTCTGTGCCCAGCACATCGATCACGCGCATCTGGATCTGCTTGGCCTCGCGCGGCCGACCCGTCCATGCTTCTTGTCTGGCGAGGAGTCTCATCCCGGTCACGTCATCGGGGCGTGACGCGACGACATCCCTGAGTTTCTGCATGAGTTCCGCATCCGTTTCCGCCAGTTCGGTCGCCGGATTCCCCGTCGCCCGCTCGGCTTCGAGCTGATCGGGACGGGTTTCGTTCATCGCGCGTATTCGTTCTGAGAGCGGAAGGTCAGGCATCCCTGGCGAACCGATCACTCCGTAAAGACCAAGGCTTCCCAAACCGAGGAACATCACGAGCAAGGCCACCGTAATGCGGGTAACGGCTCGTCCTGCCGGACCGGATCCGGATTCTTCGCGAGACCGCCTGTCTGCGGCAAGAATTCGCCGCGAGACTTCAAGACGTGTCGGACCTGCCTGGTCTTCGGTCAGCGCACCACGCGCGACTTCAGCGTCGATCGCGGCCAGCTGATCTGTGAATACATTCAGATCGTGCGACGAAGGTTTCCCGGCTGTTTCTTTCCCGCTCACGAGCGGTCGGACCGCAACGCCGACGACGACGGTCAGGACAAGTCCGATGACGAGCCAGAACATTGGAAATCGGGGACTCCTGTTGGCGTTTCTTGACGGTCGCGATCCCGACCGAGTTCACGTGGACTTTCCCGCGCCGTCATGGGCGTTCGTACCGGTTTTCGGCCGATCCGGGAAGTGCTGCCACCTCTGACGAGAACGCACGGCGTCGAGGAATTTCCGGTATTTTCTTCGATTGCCGCCGGCATGCCGACGCTGTGCATGGAAATCGGCGCGAATCAGGTCTATGTGCAGGTGCCCCTGATTCCGGTCCAGCCAGTCCGAACCACCGGTGGAACACGAGCAAGAGGCGGTCACGAACGATGAAGAGGTATTCGGCACTTGCCATCGTCAGGGAAGCGTTCCGCCATCAGGCCGGATGGGAACGGGCCTGGCGTTCTCCCGACCCGAAGCGTGCTTACGACGTCATCGTCGTCGGCGCGGGAGGACATGGGCTGGCGACGGCACATTATCTCGGGCGAAACCACGGCATCACGAATGTGGCGGTTATCGAAAAGGGCTGGCTCGGCGGTGGAAATACCGGGCGTAACACGACGATCATTCGGTCGAACTATCTTCAGGATGCTTCCGCAGCGATCTACGAAAAGGCACGTGCACTCTACGAAACGCTCAGCCAGGATCTGAACTACAACGTGATGTTCAGTCCACGTGGTGTCGCGATGCTCGCACAAACACACCATGAGGTGCGTGGATACCGACGAACGGCACAGGCGAATTCGATCCAGGGAATCGAAACCGAGTTCATCGGACCCGAACGAGTCAAGGCACTCTGCCCGATCATCAACATCGACGGACCGCGTTACCCGGTGCTTGGCGCGCTTTGGCAGCCCCGTGGGGGAACCGCGCGGCACGACGCCGTCGCCTGGGGGTACGCCCGGGCCGCCTCCGCCATGGGCATGGATATAATCGAGAAGTGCGAGGTTACCGCGATTAACCAGTCTCAGGGTGTCGTCACGGGTGTCGAAACGAGCCGCGGGCCGATCGACTGCCGAAAGCTCGGAATTGTCGTCGCGGGGCATTCGGGTGTCGTTGCCGAAATGGCCGGATTCCGGCTTCCGATCGAGTCCGTTGCGCTGCAGGCGCTGGTGTCCGAGCCGGTCAAGCCGTGCATGGATATCGTCGTCATGGCCAACACCGTTCACGGGTACATGTCCCAATCGGACAAGGGCGAGATGGTGATCGGAGGAGGCGCTGACGGATTCAACAACTATTCCCAGCGTGGTTCATTCCATCATGTCGAAGAAACCGTTCGCGCCCTCGTCGAGACCTTCCCGATCATTTCCCGCCTCCGGATGCTCCGCCAATGGGCGGGCATCGTCGACATGACGGGGGACCGTTCGCCGATCATTTCGAAGGCGCCGCTCGGCAACTGTTTCCTCAATTGCGGTTGGGGGACGGGAGGCTTCAAGGCAATCCCGGGTTCCGGGTGGGCCATGGCGGAATTGATCGCCAAGGGCGAACCGGGTCATCTGGCGGCACCGTTCAGCCTGGATCGATTTCGCGAGGGTCGGTTCATCGATGAAAGCGTCGCCGCTGGGGTGGCGCATTGACGGCCGAAAACGGCATTGCGGCGATGCACGGTCGGCGCGGGAAACGGGCTCGTCACCGGTCGCCCGGACTGGCTACGGGCCCGGCGCAGGATCGCCCATGGCGGGTTGGCGGTGCGTGGGAAAGAAGGAGGCGAATGTGCTTCAACTGACGTGCCCGTATTGCGGCGCCGAGGCAGACGAAACCGAACTGGCTGGCGGAGGCCAGGCGCACATTGCACGCCAGGGACCGGACTCAACTGACCTGGAGTTTGAAAACTATCTTTTCCTCAGGGACAATCCTGCAGGTGTCCACCTGGAACGCTGGAGGCACGCATTCGGCTGCGGAAAATGGTTCCACGCCGCGCGCTGCACACGGACACATGAGGTATTCGGGACCTACCCGGCACAAACGCTGGAACCCCCGGACTGGATCCAGGAACGCATAAAGGCGAAACGCCCGGATTGGCGGGGATTTCGAAAATGAGCAGGCGATTGCCGGACGGAGGCCGCCTGGTCGACCGAAACCAGCCCCTCGCCTTTTTCTGGAACAACCGGAAATTGCCGGGCTTCGAGGGCGACACCGTCGCGTCAGCGCTCCTTGCGAACGGCCAGACCCTGGTTGGCCGGTCCTTCAAGTACCACCGGCCACGCGGAATCATGACATCGGGTCCCGAGGAACCCAATGCACTCGTCGAAGTCGGCACGGGCGCGGCCCGGCAGCCCAACCAGCGGGCGACAACGGTCACATTAAGCGAAAGCATGCACTGTCAAAGCCAGAATCACTGGCCGAGTCTCGAGTTCGACCTGGGTGCCATTTCAGGCTTCCTGGCCCCGTTTCTTGCCGCAGGCTTTTACTACAAGACTTTCATCTTTCCCCGTTTTGGCTGGAAGCACGTCTTCGAACCACTCATTCGGCGTGCAGCGGGTCTCGGGAAACCTCCTGCGGGCAGTGACCCGGAAACGTACGAACACCAGTACGTCCATACCGACGTTCTCGTCGTCGGCGGAGGACTTGCCGGATTGATTGCGGCGGAGACCGCCGCGGAAACCGGCGCCCGGGTTCTTCTCCTCGAACAGAATTCCCGTTTCGGAGGACGATCGCCCATCGACGGAACCCTGATCGACTCCCGCGAGGCAGACGACTGGGTCGCCGAGAAGATCTCGTCATTCGGGAGAAACCCCAGGGTTGCAGTTCGCAGCCGGACGACAGTTCTCGGGGTTTACGACCATGGGTACGTGCTTGCACGTGAACACCTGGCCGAAGGTTCGACTGACTCCGGTTTGCCTGCGCAGCGACTGTGGCGGATTCGCGCGCGAAAGATCGTCATGGCGACGGGAGCAATCGAACGGCCGCTCGTGTTTGCCGGCAACGACATTCCCGGGGTCATGCTGGCATCATCCGTGCGGGATTACGCGGTCAACTACGGCGTCAGTGTCGGTGACCGCGTCGTGGTTGTTACAAACAACGACAACGCCTATCTGACAGCCGGGCTCCTGGCCCGGGCGGGAGTCGATGTCCCCGCGGTCGTCGATTCACGGTCAACGGCAAGCGGGGCATCCGTTTCGGCTGCAAGAGACGCCGGGATACGAGTCGTTCACGGTGCCGCCCTTTCCAGGGTTCACGGAACCCGCAAGGTCAAGGGCGTCACGGTCCACCGGACCGACGGCGAATTCGTCGAACGCATCCCGTGCGATGTGGTCGCCATGTCCGGAGGATGGTCGCCCGCGGTCCACATGTGGTCTCACGGTGGCGGAAAGCTCCGTTGGGATCCGGACTGGTCCTGCTTTTGCCCAGATCCGAACGCCCCGCCGACAGGCACCGACGGATCGGATATGGTCGTACCGTGCGGAAGCGCAAACGGAGTCATGAACCCTGCCGAAATCGTTGCCAGTGCCGAAGCCGCCGGTCGGGAGGCCGCACGACTGGCGGGATTCACTCCCGGCGGCGGCCCGCAAGGCGGGTCCGTTGTACCCTCGGTGTCGGCCTCTCCCGAAAATCCTCCCGAAACCCCGTGGATCCTCCCGGGAAAGGTGGGTCAGGACATTCGGTCCAGGGCGTTCCTGGACTTTCAGAACGATGTCAAGGTCTCGGACATTGAACTCGCGGCGAGAGAGGGTTTCGAATCCGTCGAACACGCCAAGCGGTACACGACGCTTGGCATGGCAACCGATCAGGGCAAGCTGTCGAATATCAATGGTCTTGCCGTACTCGCGGATTGCATCGGACGAAACATCCCCGAGGTCGGCACGACGACGTTTCGCCCGCCATATGTTCCGGTCAACTTCGGAGCGATCGCTGGCGAAGCCCGCGGCCCGCTCTTCAAGCCGACGCGAAAGACATCGATCGACGCGTGGCATGACGACAACGGCGCCCATTGGGAGCCCGTTGCCGACTGGCGCCGACCGTTCTGCTACCTCAGGGATCGGGAAACGATCGAGGAAGCCGTCACCAGGGAAATCCTCAACACCCGTCAGCGGGTCGGTCTGCTCGATGCGTCAACGCTCGGAAAGATCCTGGTCAAGGGTCCGGACGCTCCGCGGTTTATGGACATGATGTACACCGGCATGATGTCATCGCTGAAGCCGGGCAGATGCCGCTACGGGCTGATGTGCAGCGACAACGGGTTTCTCATCGACGACGGCGTGGTCGCCCGCCTCTCCGAAGACAGCTTCCTGTGCCATACGACTTCAGGCGGGTCCGACCGCATACACATGTGGATGGAAGAGTGGCTGCAGACCGAATGGTGGACGTGGCGGGTCTGGGTCCTCAACCTTACCGAGCAATATGCGCAAGTCGGTGTCGTCGGCCCCCGGGCCAGGTCAGTTCTCGAAGAGCTGGGCGGTATCGATGCGTCGGATGAGGCGCTTCCGTTCATGTCCTTCGTTTCAGGCCGGCTCGGAGACGTCCCGGCGCGGGTTTTCCGCATCTCCTTTTCCGGAGAACTGAGCTACGAGATCCAGGTTCCAGCGTCCCGCGGCATGGAGCTCTGGGAGCGGCTGCTTCAGAAGGGAAAGCCACTTGGAATCATGCCCTACGGAACCGAAGCGCTTCATGTCATGCGGGCGGAAAAGGGATTCATCATGATCGGCGACGAAACTGACGGCACGGTCACGCCCCAGGACCTTGGCCTGCATTGGGCGGTGTCACGGAAGAAGGAAGATTTCCTGGGAATGCGGGCGCAAGCGCGACCGTTCCTCACCGATCCGGACCGATGGCGGTACGTCGGGCTCGAGACGCTCGACCCGGAACGGGTGCTCCCGGACGGTGCCTACGCAACAGATGGAACGAAGGGGCCTGACGGGGTCGCCAACATGATCGGGCGCGTGACATCAACCTACAGGTCACCGACGCTGAAACGCTCAATCGCGCTTGGCCTCGTGCAACGGGGACCGGAAAGAATGGGCGACGTGATCAGTTTTCATCCTGCAGGCGGCAAGCCGATTCAGGCACGAATCGTCGATCCGCGGTTTCTGCCGTGACGCCGGCATCAATGTCACGTGGCGTGGAATCAGTCCTGGGAACGGACGCCGGCGTTGCGGTCACCCGGGCGAAGCCTTCCGGCATGATGACACTCCGTGGAGACCTCGGCTCGGAGACTCTGGCCCTGGCGATCGGGAATGCAAGCGGGTGCGCAATTCCGGAACGCCGCCGCGTCGAATTCAGCGGCGGGTGTTTCGTGGCCTGGATGTCGCATGACGAACTCCTGGTTCGTGTTCCCGAGGACAAACTCGAGTCGGTGCTTGTCGATCTCGACGATGCTCTCGGCGGAGAAAACGTGCTCCTGTCGGACGTTTCCGATGCGCGCGTGACGTTCCGTATCACAGGCCTCCACGCGCGCGAAGCCTTAGCCAAGGGATGTCCGTCGGACCTGTCGCATGACGCGTTCGGACCCGGAGATTTCATCCGGACAAGGCTCGGTCAGGTTCCTGTCGCCCTATGGATGCAAGATCCGGAGTCGATCGCGCTGATGTGCTTTCGGTCGGTTCATGAATTCGTAGGGGATTGGCTCGAAAACGCGGCCGCCGGCCCGTTTCCCGGCCACCTGGAAATCCGGCCGAGATCGTGACGGCCGACGCCGGTAACCCGAAGCCAATTCACGATTCCGATGAACGGGGGCACTCCGAATGTCCAGTATGGCCTCGACCCGGAATGGTGCCCGGGATCAACGACCAGGACGCAGCGACACCGGACGTCAGCCTGAGCGACGGACTTGCTGCGTCGCCAACGGCAGATCTACGGTCGGACAAGAGACGAAAAAGTGAGAATGTGAGAATGTCCACGCTCCCATCAAGCATTCCGGCACGACCGGATTCACCCGGAACAACCGCTCACCCGGGGACAGGCGATCGAAGGACAACACCATGGCTCCGGCCGCGGGGGTCCTGACAGGCGACTCCCGTCAACCTGATGACCCTTTTTCCACGGGCGCATGCGGTGAAACCGGAGGTGGCATTGCAAAGATGGCGAGGTGGATGGAATTCGGGACCGCCACGGCAGGTTGGAGCCAGTCCGGATGGACGAATTGCATCCGGAAACGGGAGCCAGGTTCGAAGTTGCGGTCTCCCCGTCCGAACAGCACTGGTTGGCCACCGGTAATCGGTCCCGGCGACCATGCGATTCACTTGGTCATCCAGGTCGTCACCGCCGCAATGTCCGGTCGCTTGCGTTCCGGTGGCGACAGCTTCGCAACACCCACATGGACAAATCCCGCGACGAACTCATTGTCGTCGAGCCCGAGTGCCGAGGCCAGGAACTCCCGGTCAAGCGCGAGCCAGGATGTCAGCCAGTTCGCGCCCCAACCACTGGCAAGCGCGGCGTTCAGCAATGCGAGACAAACGGCACCCGCGGAGAGGGTCTGTTCGACCTGCGGGATCTTTTCTGACGGTTTCGGAGACGAAACGACGGCGACGACAAGCGGAGAGTTCGCGAATGCGGACCGCGCCTTCTCGACCGCAACCGGGTCGAGTCCGATATCCACGCCGCGCGCCTCGGCAATCTTCGCAACTCTCTCGAGGGCAGGTCGTTCGAGCACGACAAAACGCCAGGGTTCCAGCATCCCGTGGTCGGGTGACCGTGCCGCAGCGGTCAGGATCGTCAACAACTCGTCACGCCCCGGTGGAGGTCCCGAAAGGGTCTTGGCTGGCCGGGAGCGCCTGGTCAGCAGAAAGTCCAGTGCATCAGTATTTTTTTCCAGCAGACACTCTCCTTATCCTTGGTCAGTCCTCGAATCCACGGCTCGAGGAGCCTTACCTGCAACGATTGCGGCCCGGACCCGATTGGCCGGACAGCACCGGATCCCGTGCTGCCAGTATCGGCCGGGTCATATCCGCGAGGCGTCGTCGTTGTCGACCGTTTTCATCAAAATTCTCTGAAGAAAGCCACGCCTCGAAGGCCCGTTCAAGCTCCGGCCATTCGCCATCAATCGCCGCGAACCACGCCGTATCCCGGTTTCTTCCCTTTGAAATCGTTGCCTGCCGGAACACGCCCTCGTACGAAAGGCCGAGCCTCTCCGCCGCACGGCGCGACCGGATGTTGAGGGCATTGCACTTCCATTCATACCGTCGATATCCGGCCTCAAACGCCCATCTCATCATCTGGTACATTGCATCGGTGGCGGCCCGCGTCCGCTGGAGAACCGGTGCAAGATTGATGTGACCGACCTCGATGGAACCCTGGGCCGGTTTCACCCGAAGATACGACGCAACGCCACCTGCCCTGCCGGAAACCTTGTCGCGAATGGCATAGAACAAGGGGTCGCTCGACGCTGCCACGGCCTCAACCCAACAGGAGTAGTCGGAAAGCGAAGCGAATGGACCGTACGGAAGGTAATCCCAGATCCGCCCGTTTCGGTCCTCCCGGTTGGCAACGTGCAACTCGCGAGCATGACGATCGGGTTCGAGGGGTTCCAGCCGGGCGTAGGCTCCCTCGAAGTCCGTGCGACCCGGTCTTTCGGGTTCCCGCCAGTTGTGAACGATTGGCCCGAAATCCGGGTTCATGTCGTATCCCGGGGAACGATCCGCAATCCGAGTTCCCGAAGCTGGGCACCCGTCGGTTCGGTCGGTCCCCCCATCATGAGGTCCTCGGCCCGCTGGTTCATCGGAAACATGATGACTTCGCGAATTGACGTCTCTCCAGCGAGCAACATGACCAACCGGTCGATTCCCGCAGCGCATCCGCCGTGCGGCGGCGCGCCGTAGGAAAACGCCCGGCAGAGCCCGCCAAATCTCCTGTCGACCTCCTCATCGTCATATCCCGCTATGTTGAAGGCCCGACGCATGACGTCGACCTCGTGGTTGCGAATCGCTCCCGAAACCAGTTCGTGACCGTTGCAGACCAGGTCATACTGGAATCCGAGCACATCGAGAGGTTCCGAGTTCTCGAGTGCTTCCATGCCGCCCTGGGGCATCGAAAACGGGTTGTGGCTGAAATCGATCTCGCCGGATTCCCGGTCCTCTTCGTACATGGGGAAATCGACAACCCAGCACAGTTCGAACTTCTCCTGCCCGGTCAGCTTGAGTTCCACGCCGATGACATCCCGCGCCTTTGCCGCGACCGCCTCGAATGTCGACGGGCGGCCTCCAAGGAAAAATGCCGCATCTCCGAATCCAAGACCCAACTGGGTCCGGATCGCTTCAGTGCGCTCCGGACCGATGTTTCGCGCCAGGGGGCCCGCTCCTTCGATGCAATCCGGATTGTCGGGCGCCTTGCGCCAGAATATGTATCCCATTCCCGGCAGTCCTTCGGACCGCGCGTACGAATCCATGCGGTCGCAGAATCGGCGCGAACCGCCTCCCGGTGCCGGTATGGCACGGATTTCGGTTCCGGGACGTTCAAGAAGCGATGCGAACACGCGGAAACCGGAACCTGAAAAGTGCTCGGAGACCACCTGCATCTTGAGTGGGTTCCTGAGGTCCGGCTTGTCGGTCCCGTAATTTTGCATCGCGTCGCGGTATGCGATTCTGGGAACGTCCGCGGTCACCGGACGCCCACCGCCGAATTCGTCGAACACTCCCCGGATCACGGGCTCGATTGTCTCCAGTACGTCGTCCTGCGTCACGAAGCTCATTTCCACATCGAGCTGGTAAAAGTCCGCGGGCGAGCGATCGGCGCGCGGGTCTTCGTCCCGGAAACACGGAGCAATCTGAAAATACTTGTCGAAACCCGCAACCATGATCAGTTGCTTGAACAGTTGGGGAGCCTGGGGCAATGCGTAGAATTTTCCCGGATGCAATCGCGAAGGAACCAGAAAATCCCGCGCCCCTTCGGGCGACGACGTGGCAATGACGGGGGTCTGGAATTCGGAAAATCCCCGTTCGATCATTCTTTCCCTGAGCGAAGATATGACCGCGGAGCGCAGCATCATGTTCGCGTGCAGTCGCTGCCTTCGAAGATCGAGAAATCGGTACCTGAGCCGAGTTTCTTCGGGATAGTCGTGGTCCCCGAACACCGGCAGGGGCAATTCGCCCGCTTCGCTGAGGACGTCCAGCGTTCGAATGAACACCTCGATCTCACCGGTCTCGATCTTCGGGTTGATCAACTCCGGTGACCTGGCCCTGACCTCACCGTCGATTCGGACGACCCATTCGGAACGTAACGCCTCAACCTGGTGAAACGCGTCGCTGTCCGGGTCTGCCAGGATCTGGGTGACGCCGTAATGATCGCGCAGGTCAACGAACAACAGTCCGCCGTGATCGCGAACACGCTGAACCCACCCGGAGAGCCGAACGGTTTTGCCAACATCGGCAATCCCGAGTTCCGAACAGGTGTGTGAGCGGTACGTGTGCATGACGTCGGATCCCTTGTTCCTCCTGGCGCCGGGCAGGTAAGGATCGAGGGGCGGAGCTCTGACTTCGTCCCGCAACCTGCCTGCGGCCCGCGTTTCATTCCCTCCACCCTCCGTTGTCAAGTGCCGTCGCGTGCAGCCGCGCGGAAAACGGACAACCGCGCGGTTTTCACACGATATCGAGACCGGTCGGACCGTGCCGAACGGCGTAGACGACGCCAGGAATTCTCATCCCTGTTGGTTCTGGACGCGGCTCTTTCAAGGTCGTTGCCCGAGAGACCGGTCGTTTGCCTGAAGACTCCGGCGCCCGCGGCACAGGGTTTCCCGTGTTTCCTGGTACGTGTCCCCGAACAGCAGATGCTTGTTTGAATGCGACACGAGTCTATAAGCAACGCGATCTCGCAACCGGAAGCGTTGCGAGCACAGGGGAGACATCGCCAGGAAATGCCGAAGCGTACCGACCTCAAGTCAATCATGGTCATCGGCGCAGGGCCCATAGTCATCGGGCAGGCCTGCGAGTTCGACTACTCTGGAACCCAGGCCTGCAAGGCCTTGCGCGAAGAGGGTTACCGGCTGATCCTGGTCAATTCGAACCCGGCGACGATCATGACCGACCCGGAGACCGCGGATGTCACCTACGTCGAACCGGTCACGCCGGAAACCGTCGAAAAAATCATTTCCATCGAGCGCCCGGACGCTCTGCTTCCGACAATGGGCGGACAGACGGGACTGAATACGGCTCTCGAGGTCGACAACCGCGGGGTCCTGGAAGAATTCGGAGTTGAACTGATCGGCGCGCGGCGGGAGGCCATCGAAAAGGCCGAAGACCGGCAAAAGTTCCGCGAAGCGATGACGCGCATCGGAATCGAAAGCCCGCGCGCCGCGATCGCCCACTCCCTGGATGAAGCCATGGCAGCGATTGAAGCCGTCGGGTTGCCGGCAATTGTTCGTCCCGCCTACACGCTCGGAGGAACAGGGGGCGGAGTCGCCTACAACCGCAGCGACTACGAAGCCGTATGCAGCGCCGGGCTCAAGACCTCGCCTGCCGGACAAATCCTGATCGACGAAAGCCTGCTCGGCTGGAAGGAATTCGAGATGGAGGTGGTTCGCGACGTCGCGGACAACGCCATCATCGTCTGTTCGATCGAGAACGTGGACCCGATGGGAATTCACACCGGCGACAGCATCACGATCGCACCTGCCCTTACGCTCACGGACAAGGAATATCAGCGCATGCGAAGCCTCTCGATCGAGGTTCTTCGCGAAATCGGTGTCGAGACCGGCGGTTCAAACGTCCAGTGGGCCGTGAACCCGGACAACGGCCGCATGGTAATCATTGAAATGAACCCCCGCGTTTCCCGTTCTTCGGCGCTGGCGTCCAAGGCGACGGGCTTTCCGATCGCCAAGATCGCGGCGAAACTCGCCGTCGGCTACACCCTCGACGAACTTGACAATGACATTACCGGGGTTACGCCGGCCTCGTTTGAGCCGGCCATCGATTTTGTGGTCACCAAGATTCCACGATTCGCATTTGAGAAATTTCCATCATCCGCGCCTGTTCTGACCACGGCAATGAAGTCCGTTGGCGAAGTGATGGCCGTCGGCCGGACAATTCACGAGAGCATGCAAAAGGCGCTCGCTTCAACGGAGTCCGGCCTGACGGGGTTCGACGAAATCCGAATCGAGGGTGCGCCGGATCACTCGTCGGTCATAAAGGCGCTCGCCGCGCGGACGCCGGACCGTTTGCGGGTGATCGCCCAGGCCATGCGTCACGGCGTGGACAATGACTCCATACGGGAGGTGACCGCCTTCGATCCGTGGTTCCTCGGCCGAATTCGGGAAGTCGTGGACGTCGAGGACCACCTGCGCCGGTTCGGCCTTCCTCGTACCGGTTCCGAAATGAGACGCGTCAAGGCATTCGGGTTTTCGGACGCCCGTCTCTCGACTTTGACGGGGGTCGATGAAGCGGACGTACGCCGACACCGATGGCGGCTTGGCGTCGAGGCTTCGTTCAAGCGGATCGATACGTGTGCGGCGGAGTTTGAATCGCAAACCCCGTACATGTACTCGACCTATGAAACTCCCGCCATGGGAGAGGTCGAATGCGAGTCCTGGCCGACCGACCGAAACAAGATCGTGATTCTGGGAGGCGGTCCAATCCGCATCGGCCAGGGAATCGAGTTCGACTATTGCTGCTGCCATGCCTGTTTTTCGCTGTCGAAAGCGGGTTTCGAGACGATCATGGTCAACTGCAATCCGGAGACCGTCAGTACCGATTATGACACGTCCGACCGACTTTATTTCGAGCCCCTGACACTTGAACACGTCCTGGAGATCCTGAGGATCGAACGTACCAATGGCACGCTGCTCGGGGTTATCGTTCAGTTTGGCGGCCAGACACCGCTAAAGCTGGCACGGGCGCTCGAGGCGGAAGGAATCAGGATACTCGGAACCTCGCCCGACGCGATCGACCTGGCCGAAGACCGGGAACGGTTTCAGAAACTCCTGAGCCAAATCGGCCTCCGACAACCGGACAATGTTATCGCCCGATCTCCCGAAGAAGCGATCTCGGGTGCGCGATCACTTGGGTATCCCTTGGTCATCCGCCCGTCTTACGTGCTTGGGGGACGGGCCATGGAGATCGTGCGCGACGAAGACCAGTTGAAACGGTACATATCCGAGGCGGTTGTCGCGAGCGGCGACAGCCCGGTTCTCCTCGACCGATTCCTGGCCGACGCCGTGGAAGTCGACGTCGACGCCCTGTCGGACGGAACCGATGTCCACATCGCCGGTGTCATGCAGCACATCGAAGAAGCCGGCGTGCATTCCGGCGACAGCGCGTGCTCCTTGCCCCCGCACTCACTTGAGTCGTCGATCGTGCGTGAACTGATGGACCAGTCGGAAAAACTGGCGCGTGCACTGAACGTCGTCGGCCTCATGAATGTCCAGTTCGCGGTCAGGGACCGCGACATCTACATCCTCGAGGTCAATCCAAGGGCGTCACGAACGGTGCCGTTCGTGGCCAAGGCCGTCGGCTCGCCCATCGCGGCGATCGCGGCCCGGCTGATGGCCGGGGCCAAACTGTCCGAAATTAACCTGAAGTCTCCCGAACCGCCTTACTTTGCCGTGAAGGAGGTTGTTCTCCCATTCAACCGGTTTCCCGGCGTGGACACCCTGCTGGGACCCGAAATGCGTTCGACCGGAGAGGTCATGGGCATCGACGACAGCTTCGCCCGCGCGTTTCTCAAGGCGCAGATCGGGGCGGGAACCAGTTTGCCTCGGCAAGGCAACGTGTTCGTCTCTTTCCGGGACGCGGACAAGACGCGGTTGCTGGTTGACACGGTCCGCATTCTTGTCGACCTCGGGTTTCAACCGATTGCAACCCGGGGAACCGCCGAATTTCTCGATGCGTCCGACATACAATGCGAGGTCGTGAGAAAAGTCTACGAGGGAAAGCCAAATATCGTCGACCGAATACTCGATCGCCAGATCGACGTGATCATGAACACCAGCGATGGTCGTCAATCGGTGCGCGATAGCCAGTCCCTGCGCTCGGTCGCGCTCTCGGAGGGCGTTCCGTACTTCACGACCGCCAGGGCTGCCTATGCGGCGTCGCTGGCGATTCAGGCCAACCAGGACGGTGACCTGGAGGTGAAGCCATTGCAGGCCTATTGAGGCACCCGTTCTTCTTTTGCGCGTACCGGCATGTCGCGTGACAGTTCTCGGTTACCCGGGCCTCTGCGCCGCGAACACGGCGGGTTCCGGCAATCTTTCGGAACCGCACGGGCAAAGCGGAAAATCCGGAATTTCCAATCCGGTTGTTGATCGCCGTCGACAAATCCGCTTAATTGCATCAATTACAAAGACACGTCACGTTCCTGCAACGGATTCCGATGGCGAAACTCTATTTCAATTACGCGACCATGAACGCGGGAAAATCGACACTGCTCCTGCAGGCGTCGTACAACTACCGTGAGCGGGGAATGGAGACCTGTCTCCTGACATCCGAGGCCGATGACCGGGGCCTGCCAAACCAGATCCTGTCACGGATCGGAATTGAAAACAGGTCAGATTCCTTCGGAGAGTCGACGGACCTTTTCGAGTGGGTCGAACGCCGCATGAACAGGAGTTCACTTGCGTGCGTTTTCGTGGACGAAGCCCAATTCCTGACCAGAGAACAAGTTCAACAACTTGCCCGGGTCGCCGACGATCTCCAGATTCCGGTCATGTGTTACGGGCTTCGGGTAGACTTTCGCGGAAAGCTCTTTCCTGGCTCTGCGGAACTTCTCGCGATAGCCGATGATCTTCGGGAATGCAGAACCATCTGTTTTTGCGGAAAAAAAGCGACCATGGTCGTGCGCCAGGATGCCGAAGGCAATGTCCTGACCGAGGGTGAGCAGATTCAGATTGGCGGGAACGAGACCTATACGTCTCTTTGCCGGCGACACTGGCGGGAAGCTGTTGGCGATTTCCTTGCGTGAACCGGACAGCGCCCGTGGATTCACGTCGGGACCGGCTCCGACCAGCCTGTAGCGTCTACTGAATATTTCCCGGATGACGGGCGTGTCGCCCGTTCACCCGGCGCGCTGCGATCGCCTTCTACGAGACGAAGTGACGGCACTGGCGCCAGAAATGGAATCGGTTGAATTCGAAACGTCAACGCCAGGACCACGCGACGCATGCACGCCGACAAGGTCGTTCCCTGCGCCGCAATTACCCGGGATTCGGCACCTCTTCGGACTCTCGCCGACCATTTCGGCGTCAGCCGGCTCGACGGGTGTCGGCATGACGCGGCAGACAGCCACAGAGGAACGTATGCGGAATACGACCAAAGGTTCCGTGCGCCTCATAGGATCTGTGTTGGGTCCTCAATGCAAGAGCGGCCAGATATGCAGCTTCGAGCCCATTCCCCGACATCTTGACTGTCAAGTCCCGTCCAAAATGTTGAGTTCAACATTTGAACGCGAATCCGCAGCTGAGCTGGGCCTGAGCGCGCACCATGCGCCTTCACCGGCGCAAGTGTTTACCAAACTCGGTGCGCGCAATCGGACCGAAGCGCTGCGACAGGGCACGGAAAACGGGTCTGGTTTCCGGCGATTCCTGAGAGGTGGCGGCCCGCAGGAGTCGGTTTCGGAACGACGCCGACACCGACATCGGCCCGCCGTATCAGGGACCGGGCCGTAGGGTCGGACGTTCATGGTTTCGGCAGGGTTGTGTACGCTTGTATGCAGGAGTGCGCAGGGGTGCCGGCGCAAATCGGCAGGTTCCAGGCCGCGATCGTGTAGTCAGCGTTCCGATTGTTGGGAGGTGTCTTAACAAACTGTAATACTGCATTTTATTTCACTCGACAACTTTTACGACTGCATCCACAGATATGAAAAAATCGTCGGAGTCGGTTGAAGTGTAGAACCTGGCATCCGGCGTTCAGGCCCCCGGCAGCCATGGCTTCGGCTGCCGGGCGCAGCCAAGGGGTGGCGCATGCGTTTTCAATACTCACGTGCATGGCTGTCGGCGGCCGGCGAACCCGAATGGATTGCTGCCGGCGCGTCCGACAGCACCCGACGACCGGACGCCGCAGGGGAAGGTCGGACGGACGCGGAAACGCCGGTTGCGTTTTCGCCCGCCCTTCGGTGCCAACCAGCGGCGGTACCGGTTGCGGTTGCGGTCCTTTCCCGAGCGCATTCGACACACTTCCAGGCGCAGACGCCGCCGGTGCGCGGCGACACGCTGGTAGCCGGCCAGCGGATCCACTGCATCAAACAGCTCGCCTCGACCGACGACATCGCGACAAGCACACCGGGCATCACCGTCAAAACGACTGAGGACCAGGAGCACGGCATCACCGGGCAGCATTCCAGTGCGGAAACCACCGGTTTTGAATCCAGCCCGAACACGGTCTCGGCCGGTGGGCGGCTCTCCCAAGGCACCCCGTCGTCGAACAAGGGCAACAGCATGGGCGACGTATTCCGCCGCCTGTTCCCGACGGAGATACGGACGAACGGATCGGGCGCAGCCTCGAGCGCGGTCGGAAATTTTGGCGAAACGGCGGCGTCCGGACGGCTCGACTCCGTCGTGACGGGCGGCAGCATCGCCACCCGCAGCGAGGGCTCACACGGGATATTTCAACAGCACAAGTGCCCGGGCTCCGGCCCGGCCTATTCGCTCACTCTGAACGTCGGTGGCGGCATCGCGATCGAAACCTCGGGAGGCGGCGGCGTCCATGGGATTTTCGGTCGACGCCTTAACGGCGCAGGCGACGTGCTGTTGGACCTACGGAGACTCTCCGTATCGACCGGGGGCGACTCCACCGGCGGAATTCCCGCAGGTCACGGCAGCGAAGGAAACACCGACATTCGGGTCGCGGGCGGCGGCGTGGCGATACGCGGGTGGACGCTCACGGCATCCCTAACTTCGACTTCTCCCTGGTCGAGTCCGTCATCGACCGCTACGCCGCCCGCTCGGCGGTCTACGAGGCTCTGTCCGGCACCCTGCTGCGCCTCGACGAGGACGGCGGCAAACACGGGGCGGCGGCGGCGGGCGGTCTTGCCGCTCTGGCTGCGGGTCTCCGGCGTCACGGGCCGTTACGGGCCGCGCAGCGCGACGGTCGGCGCGCGCAGCCGCTGGACCGGTGTGTGGCTGGTCTGGGGCACGGTGCGGGTTTCTCCTCCGGTCGGCGGCGGAAGAATTGCCGTGGTCGGCTTGGGCCTCGGCGGCGGACAAGCCTGACGGCGCGAACCTGGTTCGCCGTTTCGGGCCTCTCGACGGGCCGCTTCCGTCCGATCCACAAAGACAATCTGTATTTGAAAGGTCAGCAAATGAAAAAACTGCTTTCAGCAACGACCGCCCTTGCCCTTGTCGGTGGGGCCGCCTTCGCCGATATCACCGTCTCCGGCGATGCCAAGTTCGGTATCGAATTCGACTCCGCGCCCACGGACGAAAACGGAAGTCCTGTCAACACGTCGAAGCAGATGCTCACGCGTGAGATTGGCGTCGACTTCATCGGCTCCGGCTCCACCGACGACGGCCTGAGCTTCGGCGGGAAGGTCGGATTCGACACCGTCGACGGTGTGGGCACGGGAACGGCCTTTGTCAGCGGCGCCTTCGGCACGATCACCTACGGCCACGACGATGCGGCCGACGTTCTTGCCGGCGGGATCGCCGATGTCGGCCTGAACGGCCTGGGCGTTGACGACGTTGTCGAGGACATCCGGGGCACGACGGCGCCCCAGGCCCGCTACGACCTGAGCGCCGGCAACTTCGCCTTCGCGATTTCGGCCGAGACAAGCGATCGCGCGCCAGGGGCGGGGAATATCGCAAACTCAAGTGGCGACCTTGTAGCCGGTTCATTTGAGGTCGAGAAGACCTCCTTTGCGATCGGGGTGAGCTTCAGCGCCTCCGGTGCAACTGTCGGTCTCGGCTACGACAGCAAGAAGGCGATCAGCGCCGGCATCGGCTACAGCAACGGCCCGATTGCGGCCAAAGCCTTCTGGGCAAAGCGCGACCAACCCTACACGCACCTCGGTTCAGGCGCGGCTGTGGGCGGTACAGGCATCGGAGAAGCCGACGGCACGTTCTACGCAGGCTACAGGGGACACGGCATCGAAGTGTCCTACACGACAGGCGCATCGACGTTGACGATGGTCTACGCCAGGACCAATCTGAGCAACATCCAGCCGATCATCTTTCAAAACATTGTCGGGATCATCCCCGGAGTCGGCTTCAGGGGCGCGGGCGTTGGCTTCAGCCACGACCTCGGCGGCGGCGCCAGGCTGGTTGCCGGAGTCGGGCGGGTTCCGAGGATGGCTGTCGGGGACCTGGGCCTGGCCGAAATCGGACAAATCGTGACTGACAACGACGGAGACAACGATATTGATATCGCGGATCGCCCGGATCTCAGTGGCGTCAGAAACGTGGCCAGCGTGGGCCTGTCCTTCTTGTTCTGAACCGGACGGACAACGATTTCTGGAGGGAGCGGCTTCGGCCGCTCCTTTTGCTTGCATGAGGGCGGCAGGCCCAGGGCGATTGGGATTGCGGGCTCCGTTCGGCCCCGGACCGGCATCCGCATCACAGGGATGGCGGGACCCGCAACCGGTTTCGCACAGTATGCGGCCACCGGATACAATACGGCCATGGCGGTGTTCACCAGGGTCAGCGGGCCGACGGGGAGACACAATTCCCGCGGAATCGACATCCATTTCCGCCAGCAGCTCCGCGCTGCACGTGATAAACTCGGTGAACAGCGGTATTTCCGGTTTGACATCCGACTCGAAGACGCGCTGGACGACCTGGATGCCACGCTCCGGGCCAGCGTCGCAGCCCCGCTGCTCGAGACGGACAAGATCATTGAAGAGCAAGGGGGCAAGTTGGATCGCCTCACGGAAGTGCTGGTCTGGAAGGCCGACGGTTGAAGGCTGACCGGCGACATTCAGTGAGGTTGGGCAAGTGACCCATGGGAACATGCAGCGAGCCAGCCAGCGCCCTCAATATGTCGAAACACCCGAACTCGACGATGCGGCCATCAGGAACAGCGATGTCTCCCGTCAACGGAAAGCAGGGATTCATCATGGAGATGCGTTTCGCCCGAAAAACCGTGATTTTGCCGGATATCGGGATCAGAGGGGAAAGTGGCAAGCGACCGAACGGGCGCCTTCGGTCTTCAGTTTGGGGGCATCTTCCCGGCAATTTGGGCGCGCGCAGGGACAACGGGCGGCGAACGCGCAACCCTTGGGCAGGTTGACCGGGCTCGGCGGATCGCCGCTGATCGCGGTGACGCGGGTGTAGCCGCGGCTCTTGCGCCGTTGAACCGAGGGTGCTGAGTCAAGCAGCGCACGCGTGTAGGGGTGCCGCGGATGCTCAAACAGGTCTTCCCTTGTCGCGGTTTCGACGACCTCGCCCAAGTACATGACGACGACATCGTCGCACATGAACCGGACAACGCCGAGGTCATGGCTGATGAACAGGTACGCCACGCCGAATTCGACCTGCAACTTGCGCAGGAGGTTGAGGATCTGTGCCTGGATCGCCACATCGAGCGCCGAGACCGGCTCGTCGCAGACGATCACGTCGGGACTTGGCGCCAACGCGCGTGCGATGGATATCCGCTGTCTCTGGCCGCCCGAGAACTGGTGCGGAAACAGCACCATCTGGTCAGGGTGCAGGCCGACAAGTTCGAACAATTCGGATATGTGCGTCTCGCGTTCTGCAGGTGTGCCGATTCCCATCAAGTCCATGGGCTCGCGAACTGCCGCTCCGACCCGGACGCGGGGGTTCAGCGATGAATAGGGATCCTGGAAAACCACCTGCAGTTTCCGGCGCGTTTCACACATGTCGTCCGGAGAAAGCGCCAGTAGATTCCGGCCCGCAAACTCCACGTGACCTGCGTAAGCCGGCGTGAGGCCGATCGCGGCCATTGCCGCCGTGGTTTTCCCTGACCCGCTTTCGCCGACAACCCCGAGGGTTCGGCCTCTGTGCACCGAAAAGGACACGTCGCGTACGGCATGCAGGTAACGTTGTCTTGCGAACAGTTTCCCGCGGCCGATCGAAAAGCGAACCGAAAGGTTCCTGACGTCGAGGATGGGCGAAGGATGGTTCAAGCCGGACCCCTGGCAGCGTGGCAGGCGACCGAATGAGGGCCGTCCGAAAGCGGCGGTGCCGCTCCGCAGGCATCGTGCACCAGCGCACACCGGTCCGCAAACGCACACCCCTTGTCAAGCAGGTGCAAAGGACGAACGCTTCCCGGGATTTCTTCCAATGGCCGGAATCGCTCGACGTTGCCCGTTTCCTTTCCGAGCGTCGGGATGCATGCGATCAGGCCGCGCGTGTATGGATGCAGCGGCGTGTCGAGGATCTCGTCGGCCGTTCCTTGCTCGACTATCCGTCCGGCATACATCACCGCCACCCTGTCCGACAGTTCCGCGATTGCGCCCATGTCGTGCGTAATCATGATAATCCCGACACCGAATTCCTCCTGCAGATCGCGCATCAGACCGAAGATCTGAGCCTGTACCGTCACGTCGAGCGCCGTCGTCGGCTCGTCAGCGATCAGGAGCCTGGGGCGGCAACTCATCGCCATCGCAATCGTCACCCGCTGGCGCATTCCGCCGGACAACTCGTGCGGATAGGCACGTGCGCGCGCGACCGGTTCCGGGATTCCGACGGTCCTGATGAACTCCACGGCGAGGTTCCATGCCTCTGCCTTGCTCAAATCCTGATGCAGCAAGACGGCTTCCGCAATCTGGTCGCCGACGCGAAAAACCGGGTTGAGAGAGGTCATCGACTCCTGGAAGATCATCGCGATCTCCGCGCCTCGCAGCCGGCGCAGCCGGGAGGCCTTTGCACCGACCAGCTCTTCGCCCCTGAACCTGATCGAACCGCCGGTAATCCGCCCCGGCGGATGGGGAATGAGCCCCATGACCGTGAGCGCCGTAATCGACTTGCCGCAGCCGGATTCGCCAACGACGCCCAGGGTCTCGCCTTCGTCGACGTGGAAAGAGACACCGTCGAGCGCGGCAACCTCACCGTGGCGGGTGGAGAACGAGACACTAAGGTCGTCGACTTCGAGCAGGCTCATCCTAGCAGTTCCGAAGTTCCGGATTGAAGGCGTCGTTCAGACCGTCGCCGACGAGGCTGACCGCGAACACGGTCAGGAAAATGGCCACGCCCGGAATTGTCACCGGCCACCAGGCGTCGAGGATGAAGTCGCGGTTGGCCCCGATCATGACGCCCCAGGACATCACGTTGGGATCGCCGAGGCCGAGGAATGAAAGGCCGCTTTCGAACAGTATCGCGATTCCAACCGTCAATGTGGCGGAGACGATGAGCGGCGGCAGCGCGTTCGGCAGGATGACACGCAGCATGATCCGGCCGTTCTTCGCGCCGATGGCGCGGGACGCGCGGACATATTCGAGTTCGCGAATGCGGAGGAATTCGGCCCGGGTGAGTCGCGCGGTCTGTGGCCAGAGCACGATGCCGATCGCAAGCGAAACGGTGAACAGAGACGGAGTGAAGAGGGTGACGAGCACCATTGCGAACAGCAGCGCCGGCAGGACCTGAAAGAACTCGGCCACCCGCATCAGCACGTCGTCGATGATGCCGCCAAAGTATCCCGCGAGGGCACCGACGGTGACGCCAATGGACACCGAGAGCGCTGCCGAGGCCAACCCGACCGCGAGTGTCGGTGCGCCGCCCACCCGGAGGCCCGCGAATGTCGACCGGCCCAAGTAGTCCGTCCCCAGCAAAAGACCGTTCTTGCCCGGCGGACTGAACGGTGCCGAGACGATCTCGAAGGGATCGGGCTGCATGATGATGCCACTGAGAATGAAACTGACGATCAGGCCGAGCAGCACCAACCCGAACACGGCCGGCTTGTTTTGCCGGAATACGATCCACGCTTCGCCTGATGGCGAAACAGCTTCGACAGCCTGTTCGACCGTATCGTTCATGCACGCCCCCCCGAGCGGACGCGTGGGTCCGCCAGGCGGTACCCGATATCGGTCAGAATATTGGCCGCGACGACCATTGCCGCGGCGATGATCAGGACACCCATCACCGTGGGATAGTCCCGCCTCAGGATGCTCTCGTATGCGAGCGTGCCCATCCCGGGCCAATTGAATACCGTTTCGATCAGCAAGGCTCCGGAAAACAGGTTCCCGAACTGCAGTCCCGCGACCGTCAGGAGCGGCAAGACCGCGTTGCGCAGCGCATGCCAGAAAACGACCTTCATTTCGCCCACGCCCTTCGCCCGTGCCGTGCGGACATAGTCCGCACCCAGAACCTCGATCATGGAAGCACGCGAGATTCGCGCATATTGTGCAAGAAAAATGGTGGACAGCGTCAACGCCGGCAAGGCGAGGTGATGCAGCACATCAAAAACGTAGACAACGGGTCCGCCTTCGAAACGCGCGGATACGTATCCTTCGACAGGAAAAATCGGAATGATCGAGGCGAACAGGATGATGAGCATGAT
Source organism: Paracoccaceae bacterium (assembly GCA_965242975.1). Lineage (GTDB taxonomy): Bacteria > Pseudomonadota > Alphaproteobacteria > Rhodobacterales > Rhodobacteraceae > JAPPHA01. The sequence continues at coordinate 1,644,290 of CBDETS010000007.1, forward strand.
GCCGGTCCAGAACACGGGCAGGGCATAACCGAAAAGAGAACAGACCGATACGAATGCCGAGAACGGGCCCCGCGGCTTGCGCGCGGCCAGGACGCCCATGATCGTGCCGATGACGATTGAGAGCAGCTGAGCTGAAAGGACCAGCAGGATCGTGGGGCCGATGCGCGCGCCGATCAGTTGGGTCACGGGTGCATTGAAGAAGTGGGAGGTGCCGAGATCCAGCATCACGGCGTTGCCCAGGTAAATCCCGAGTTGGGTGAGCACCGGTTCGTCGAGGCCGTAGTCGTCCCGAATCCGGCTCATGATATCTTCGGTTGCCCCTCCCATCTCCCCGGCAATGACCTCGGCCGGGTCGCCGGGCGCCAGGTGGATCAACAGGAAATTGACCACGACGACGCCGAGAACGAGGATCAGCCCGTAGAGGAGTCGCATCGTCATAAAGCGTATCGTGTCCATGCACGCTCCGGGTTCGTGCGCGCCCGCCAATCAAACCGGAGGGCGCGGACGCGTCACTGAAAGGCCAGATCGTCCATCGATTGCATCGGTCCCCAGATGCCGAGCGGCGGGTTGACCATGCTCTTCCTGAAGGCCGAGTAGAACGGAAGCGAGTTGAGCCAGTAGACAGGCAAATCCCTGGCCACCTCGTGCTGGAACTCGCTGTAGAGCGCCCAGCGCCTTGCGAGGTCGATTTCCTTTCCCGCGGCCTCCAGCAGTTCGTCCACCCTGGGGTTCGAATACTGCTGCGTGTTCGACCAGATCACGCCGTCAAGAATGTTCGACGACAGGTATGTCCGGTGCACGCCGATCACCGGGTCGCCCCAGTTGAAAAGCACGTCCATCGTCAGATCGAAATCATGTGTCGAAACACGAGCCGCCCAAGTGGCGAAATCGGGCGACGAGCGCAGATCGATCCCGATACCCACCTTCCTGAGTTGCGATTTCATGTACTCCGCCGACGTCTTGAGCTGTTCGGGCAAAAACGGCGGATAGTCGATCGTCAACCTGAAGCGCGTGCCGCCGCCGTCCGGCGCGAGTCCGGCTTCATCGAGCAGCGCGTTGGACTTCTCGAGGTCGAGATCATACGCCTCGATGGTGTCATCGAAGAAGGGGCTCGGCTCGATGATCGGACCCCTTTGTATGGTCGACGTGCCGCGGTGCAGCACGTTGACGATGAAGTCCCGGTCGATCGCATATGCAACGGCCTGCCGCACCCGTACGTCGTTCAGCGGTTCCTTCGCGGTGTTGAAGGCGAGCCAGACGATCGGTCCGACCGCTTCGTAGCCGGTCCTGGTGACAACGAGGTGCTCCGCTTCTTCGAGCGCCCTGATTTCGCGGCTCTCGCCAACGAAGGGATACATGTCCGCATCGCCGTTTTTCATCGCAATGACGATCGCGCTGCTATCCCTGATGCGGCGGATCACGATGCCATCGAGATAGGGGAGGCCCTCGATGAAGAAGTCGTCGAACCGCTCCAGCACGATGTCTCCGCCCGGTTCCCACGACACGAATCTGAACGGACCCGACCCGATGGGAGAAGCATTGGCCGGGTGGTTCCTGATGTCCTGGCCATCGCCAAAGACGTGTTTCGGAATGATCGGGCACAGGGGGCCGGAGAGTGCCAGCATGATCGCGGGATGGGGCTGTCTGAGCCTGATCACGGCCGTGTGTGAATCGGGCGTCTCGACCGCCGTGACCGGCGCATACATCGACGTGAACGGGTGGTTGTCCCGAATCGTCTCGATCGAGAAGGCCACATCCTCGGAGGTGACCGGCGTGCCGTCGTGGAAGACCGCGTTGTCGACAAGGTTCAGCGTCACGGACAGGCCGTCTTCCGCGATGTCCCAACTCCTGGCCAGGTATGGTTGCGGATTCCACTGTGCGTCGTACTTCAACGGCGAAGCAAAGAGCTGGGTTCCAGGAATTGCCGTTGCGGCCCCAGACTGCACGGCCGGGTTCAGGTGGCGTGGACTGCTCGTTCCGGCAATCACCATCGTGCCGCCCGGCGCCTGGGCAATGGCCTGAACCGGGGACGCCGCGGCCGTGGCAATGATTGCGGCACCTCCCAACAGGCGCCTGAGCGAAATGTTCATGATGACTAACCGGGGTGCAGGCCGTACGATTTGCGCGATACCACCACCGAGGGCCCTTGAGCAAGGCGGTTGGGTATGGTGCACGCGGCTGCCGTGAGACCGGGCTAACAAGCGTGCCCGGAAGCCGAGCCCGATGTTGCGTCGGGGCCGTGCGTCGCCGCCCGTGCTTTCGCTCTGCCGGGCCTCGAAGGAGAGCTCCAGCGCGCCGGATTCGGCAGAAACCGGCCGGCGCTCGAGGCGCCGGCCCAGGCTGCAGTCGCACCAGTTGTCCAGCAGGCCGAGGACCGCGTCCGGCGTTAAGGTGAAGCGGCCGCCGAAGACGGAGAAGCCGTAGCCGAATTTCACGCCCGGCCGGCAGGCCTTCAGGTTGCCGTCCCCCGATCCCGCAGACCCGTTTTCGTTGACCGCGAGATCGCGATCCACCGCCCCGTTCGTCCCCGCCTTCTTCGGCGTCACCGTACCGGGTTTCCGTGCGAAACCGTGCGCGCCCGCACCGCCGGCCATCACGCTCCCGCTCATGTCGATGAACATGGCGCCGGCGCCCCCGTGGTCAAGGCGAGTCCCCGCAGATTCAACAGCACAACGCGTGCACCTTCAATTCGACGGGCGCAAATCCCGTGGGCGCCGTCGGCCGAGGTCTCGATCGAAATACGCCACCGATGTCCACAGAGAGCGGTCCGACCGGGCCAGAACTCGGATGGTGGTTCCGCAGGAATATTCCGTGTGAGCCGTTGTCGCGGGTGGCGATGCTGCCACCCCTCAGGACGACGCCGAGTCGTCCGGATGCGATCGACTCGCCCCGGATGGCGTGCGCGTCTGCGCCTTCGCCCGACCGGTTCGTTCTTGTGCCCGTAGAGAGCACGCGGAGGGAAACGTCGCCCCTGCTGCCCGTGTGCGGCGCCAGGATGCCGAGGGAGAGCTTCCCACCGGTCGTGATCGTGTCCACGCGGAATTCGGTCCTGAAGGTCCCCGCACCCGATTGCTGGCCGGAAATGCCGTGCTCCTGGACCTCTGTCGTCGTGATGGTGATGCCGGGAGGGCCTACCTCGATGTCGTCGGTCGAGGTGGCCTGCTCGGAACATTCGATTCTCTGGCCGGCCACAAGCGTGTTGCCGCACGCGGGCATCGACTGCGCCTGGGCGTGGGCCGAAAACGCCAGGAAATTGACCGAGGTCACAACCGCCAGGGCCGGCAAAAGCGAAACAGGCATCCCCGTCTCCGTCCGGCCTGCCTCGGCGGCGTCCGGTCGTCGGTTGCCGCCGGAGGCGCCACCGAAAATCCGCTCGGGTCTGCCAACCGCCAACCACCATGCATGTGAGTCCCGAAATCGCATGCGCCACCCCTTGGCCGGGCCGGGCAACCTGGAACGCAACTGCCGGGCCGGACATCGTGCCGGACACCGGGTTTCCGACTTCACCCGACCCCGTGCGACTGACTGATGCACATCTCGGGAAACAGAGACAATTGAGAAAGAAGACAAAAATAATCAGTAATAACAGGTCATCAAAACCTACGATGAATCGGAACCTCGACTCCACGATCTCGGCCTGGCACCTGCCGACTTGTGCCGGCAAACCTGCACACGAGCGCATGCAACCCTTCCGAAACCGTGGTCGTCCGTATCTGCGGCCCGGTCCCCGGCACGGCGGGTCGATGCTGGCGTCGGCGTGCTCCGACGCCAACTTCTGCACGCCGCCGCCACTCAGGAATCGCCGGTAACCAGGCCAATCTCACGTGCACGCCGCAGCGCCTCGGCCCGATTGCGCGCGCCGAGCTTGGCGAACAGGTTGCGCAGATGGAAGCGCACGGTGTGTGCGCTCAGGCCCAGCTCTGCCGCAATCTCCTTGTCCCGGCGTCCATCCAGTCGCTCGAGGACCTGGCGCTCGCGCGCGCTCAGCGCGCGCAGCCGTGGAAAATTCGCGCTCTCCATCGCCGCCAGCAGCGTACGTGCATCATTCTCGGCAACTTGGCCGGCAGGCGTCGCGAGACAGGCGGCGAGGATTTTGGCGCAGTCGGCACGCTCGCGGACCAATGGTCCCGCGTAGGGCGTTTCGGCAAAGGCACTGAGATACTTTTCCACGTGAACGGCCGCCGCCGCTCCGTCGCCTGCGCGCCGTTCCAGAACCGCCGAAAGCGCGAGCGCACGCATCTGCGTGCGTTTCAGCCCCCGTGCCGCCGCCACCGCCCGCAGCTCGCCGGCGAAGCCGCGGGCCTCCTTGAAGCGCCCGCGCCCGATCGCGACGCGCAGGTAAGCCGAGGACAGCGCCTCCATCTCCCGCCAGGTCTGGCCGACGAGATCCAGGCATCCGGCCGGGTCTGCAGGCAGACCGGCCGCCGTCCAGGCCCGCTCGGCGTCACCGACTTTTCCGGCGGTTGCCAGCAGGGAAACCCGGAGCGCCGACACGTACCGCACCAGCGCTGGCAGCCGGGCACGCCGAACATATTCCAGCATTTCCTCAGCTCCCTCCTGCGCGGATTCGACCCCCTCGTTGCGAAGCCTTGCCTCCAGGACGGTGCCGCTCGCCGCCGCATAGGACTGGATGGACGTGTTGCCCCGCATCAGCGCCTCCGGAACGCGGTCCAGCTCCGCGCCCGCCCTGACGCGACCGCATTCCTCCGCCAGTTCGTGTATCAATGCGCTGCACACGGCGGCCGGTTCGTGGTCCAGAACATAACGATCCCTGGCGACCCGCTCGGCGCGGCGGTAGAGCGCGGACGCATCCCCGACCTGGCCCTGCGCCATCGCGACCTGCCCTTCCTGAACATCGACGTACATCGACATGTAGCGGCTCCGGCCCAAGCACCGCCGCGCCCGCGCGGCACGGTCGAGCGCATCCCCGAAACAAGCCGTCATGTTGCTCGCAATGCACAGGGCGTATTCGAGGATCCCACGGGTCAGGACATCCACGTGCGGCGAATCTGCAAGCCGCGCAACTTCGGCCCGATGCGGACGGACCATCGCCGAGTCCACGCGCTCGCTGCCATAAAGCGCGATGGTGCCGCGAACGAGGCAGTTCTCCACCGCCAGGTCGATCGCCGCATCGCCGCCATTGTCGATCGGATCGTCGAGGGTCCCGGCCAGCGCGCGGTATCTCCGCCTGGCCTCGTCCATCCGCCCCGACAGGATCGACGACATGCACCGCACCAGCGCAAGCCGCGGGCGCGCCGCGACAGCATCCCCGGTGAGCAGCCGGTCGGCAGCCTGCAGCTGGATCACCCCGTCGCGGTGGTACAGGCGCACTCCGCCAGCCTCCTCCAGGAGATCGCCCGCAAGTGCCGGCGCCCCGGCTTCGACCGCATGGCGCATCGCGATCACCGTCTGGCCCCGCCGCCCGAGCGCGCCGGCAATCCGCCGATGAATGGACCGGAACCGCGCCGGCGTCTCGCGGAAACGCCGCCGGGCGCAATGTTCCCGTACCAGCGGGTGAAGCCGCCAAACCTCCATTGCGCCGTCGTGCACCTGTTCAAGCAGCCCGGCCAGGATTGGCATCGTGTCGATCCGGCGAAGTGAATCGCCGCGTTCCAGCACTTCGTCGAGCAGCGTGGCGTCCAGCCATTCGAACAGGCCGATATCGAGCAGGAACTCCCGGTCCTCCGTCCCAAGGTCCGCGAACAGCCGCGACTCCACCCAGTTTTCCGCGAGCTTTCGCGTGCGGCGCCCGTCATCGTGCCCGCCCCGGTCCAATTCGTTCCGGGCAAGCCTGAGCGCAAACGGCCAGCCGGCCGAATCCGCCATCACGTCGTTCAGCCGGTGTGAGGACAGCCTGCCGCCGAACATGTCCGCCACCTCCGCGCTGGTAAAGCGCAGGTCGTCCGCCGACAGGACTTCGCCATGGCCGTCGAGCACGGTGCCGGCGACGTTCACGCCGGCGGGAAGCTCGCGGCCGGAAAACGCCAGGTGAAGGTTCATCGGGCCGCGCCGCAGGATGAACTCGAGCAGGGCGGCCGAATCCGGGTTCCGGAGCCGTTCCAGTTCGTCGAACACCAGTACGAACGGCCCATCTTGGGACTCGATTTCTCCGAACGCAAGCGCCGTGTGGGCCCAGTCCTCACTGCCCGGCTGTCCCTGACCCGAAATCCCGAAGTCCTGCACATCCTGCGTCGCGGTGCCGGCGGCGATCCGGCACGCGCAGGCGACATAGGTGTCGAGAACTGCGGGCTCGTCCTGCTCGTCTACCGAAACCCACGCGACGGGAATCTTGTCAGCGCGCGCCCGGCGGCAGCATTCGGCAAGCAGGGTCGTCTTGCCAAACCCGGCCGGCGCTGCCAGCACCGTCAGGCGCCGCCGGGTCGGCAGGGCCCGGTCCACCAACATGGCGCGGTCGAAATACCCCGCAATCCGCTCGGGGATGGCGATCTTCTGCCGCAACAGCCAGCGGGCCGCGCGCGCGCTTCCACCTCCGGTCGTGCCCGTGCCGGTCATCGGCTGCGCGGCTCCCGGATTTGCACCCCGCCGCAAATCGGATCGCTGTTCATGGACATGCGGCATGCGTACCGCTTGGGCGGTCAAATTGCAGCCGGAAAAATGTGCAGGGCGAAGGGCGCGGCAAAAACCTGCAGAAACGAGTCTCCCCAACCTACACGTTTCGTGTTTCGTCCCGGTGAACGCGCCAATTCGCGCCCGTGCGGACTCTTCCCGTCCTCCGGTCCTGGCCTCCCCAGGCCCATTCGCGCGCCGTTGCATCCGCCACCCTTTTTTCGCTTTGCGCATTGGACTGGCCAGTGGAGGCCCGGGAGGGAAAAACACTTGGTTCCGGCGGCCGTCAAACCCGTGACTCTCTTCCTGGTTGTCGCGCTTCAGGATTGCCCGGCAGAAAAGAATCTTCGTAACTACTCACCCGTTCACGATTGAGATCGGGATTCTGTGTTTACTTGACCATCTCTGCGGCCCGTCCTGCGAGCGCGATCTGGATGGCGACGAGTGGATTGTAACCCATCGCAGCCATTGATTGCAGGTAGCTTGAGATTCGGCACCAGTACTCGGCATAGATGCGGGTTCGGAAGCATCCGGAGACCTTCATCTTGACCTTTGCCATCCTGAGGCCCCTTTCTCCCGCATTGTTCGTAAAGCTGACATCGGGGTCGTGTATGAAGCGCAGCACGGCGTCTTCGTGTTTCTTGAGCCGCTCGTGCAGGTTGTGTGCATCGGACTTTGCGATGCGTCCGCGCTGGCCTTTCTTGCGCTTGGGGATTTCGGGCAGTTCCCCGGCTCCCCGTGTGAGGATGGTTCGGTATCGCTTGCGGATGGCGCGGTATTCGGCCTCGCTCAGGGTCCTGGTTTCGCTTGTGTTGACCCTGTGGCAGGCCTCGCACAGCAGTTTCTTCATCAGGCGTGCCCAGCGGTAACCGTTGGACTCGATAATGAAAGCCAGTTCACGCAGCAAGTGAGCGCCACAGAGGCCGTGCCTGCATTTGTCGTAGGAGAAGTATGACGCCCAGCAGTCGTGGATCAGTGTGCCGGTGAATCTGGGAATGATGCCGATGTCATCGATCGCTTCCGCCCCGCGCTTTCGATGCAGGAACTTCAGGGTCAGCGATCCGTCGGTGATGATATGCAGCCAGTGGTTCTTCCCATCGACCCGCATGCCGGTTTCGTCGGCATGCAGGGCCGGGCGCGTCAGCAGGCGCTCGATGGCGGCCTGTTCCCACGCCTCAAGCGCATCATGGAGGCGCCGGATGTAATTGAGGCAGGTGGCTTCGGATATCTTGAGGCCGGAGATCGCCTGCACCAGCGCGACAGTGCGCCGCAGCGAGAGCATGTGGGCGACCAGCAGGTTGATGATGAAGGCCATGAAGCCGATGCCGTATTGCCGCGGCCCCGGCATGGTGTCGGGGAACTGTCCCCGGGTTCGGGCCCGGCACTCGGGGCAGTCCTTGATCTCGGCATCGACCTTGTGCTCGACGACCTCGAAGATGATATCGAAGCTGATGCGCCGTTCGTGTGCCGTGGGCGTGACGCCGGACAGATCGGCGCCGCAGGCTTCGCAGGTCTCGACGGTGATCGTCTCCCTGGTGGTGACTTTCCGGAGATTGGCTCCGGTCTCATGGCCTGGTTCCTTCGCGTTGGCTCTGCGCCTGGAACGCGCTGCGGTCTCGTCCTTGTCATCCATCTGCGATGGAGGGATGCCGGAGTTCCGGCTGGTTTTCGGGGTGGTCCTTTCCAGCAGGATGGAGATCAGGATGCTCAGCAGGGTCATCAGGACCCGGATCACGGCGTCGACTTCGCCGGACAGCTTGCTGGCCGCACGCAGAGCCTCGACGTCGGCCCGCGCGGCCTCGAACTCGTCGCGCAGCGACTTCCCGTTCACCGTCGCCATGACCCGGCCTCGACCGCCATGACCGCCGCCAGCACAGCCAGGCGCTCGCCCGGGGGCATCGCCGCATAGCGCCGCGCCCAGTTCTCGGCCTTGCGCTTGACCGTCTGGCGATGGGTGAAGTTCCGTCCGGCGAACCGGGCCCAGTGAACCCGGTCGGGCGCGAAGTTGAACCAGATCGACTCGGTGACCACCGCCGCATGGTTGTTGACCTGCAGCGACAGGGACCGCCAGTCGCGCAAGTGCTCGTCGTAGAGCCGGCACGGGTAGCCGGAGATCATGACCTGGCAGTCCAGCGACTTCAGCAAGTCCAGCAGCGCCACATGCGACGCGTCGTCAAGATCGTGACGGTACCGGCGTTCGGAGCGTCGGGTTGCCTGAAGGTAGGGTGGATCGCAGTAAACCAGTTCGCGGCCCTGGAAGGGGAAGGCTTCAAGGAAACTGAACGCGCACCCCTGATGCAACTCGACCGGGTAGTCGCAGGTGAAGCCGTCAATGGCGCGCTGATCAAGATCGATGCCGATGTTGCGCTGTGCGGGAAGCTTCCGCTTCATGATCGCGCCGCCCCCAAGGAATGGCTCGATATACACATCATGAGGCGGCTGGGATGCTACAATCGCCTGGCAAAGACCAGAGGTCCCCTTCGAACCAAACCACTTTGCCATCGACCAAACCGACCCCGCATCAAAACCGGATGCAGCCTCGATAGGACGTCAAACCTATGTTGTCAACAACGAAAAACCGAAAGTGATCAAAAGGGGTGAGTAGTTACGAATCTTCTGGAAAAGAGAGAGCCGACAGGTGGGTCAAATTTGAACGCGAATCCTGGGTCAGAATTGAACTGAACTTGACGGTTGTGCGACGACACGGGCATTTTTCGCAGGAAAGATGCTCAGAAACTGCTTCGCGATGGATTGAAGCGTGGCGCAATCAGCGAGACACTCGAAGACGGGTGGCCCAAACAGATATGGGCCATAAATGACGATGGTACGGTCCTTGAGGCCCAACGCGATGCCGCCGGTAGCTATCATGGGTATCCGTTGTCTCCGGGCGACCCGTTTCATGACGTCGTTCGCAAGTTTCGGGAATTGAAACGATGACAGGACTCCGTTTCGATATCGACTGGAATGGCGAGCACGATGCTGATCCGATTCTGGATCAAACGACTGGCGAATTAAAATCACTCTCGATGATGTCTGTTTGACGGAGAACGTCGACGTTTGGTCTGAAGTCAAACGCGATGCGGTCCTTGTTTCGGTTTATCCCCTGGCCATGTCGATGGTTTCGTCCTGGTGGCGTCTTCATCACGAGGTTTTGCCGACCCGAATTGGGGTGAAGCCCCCGCAGGACTGGCGTCCAAGTCACGAGATGACGGCGGCCAACGAAGGTTATGTCTGGCCTCTGGTCGTGTTTTCGACCGATCGGACGGTCATGAACGTCTGGGCCGAGCAGTTCCCGCCGAATAAGGGGCACTCGGTTCGACACCTGAACGGCCATGAGGCAATCGCGCCAGTTCCAATGTCGTCCTTCACACGTACATGTCGTGGTTTCATTGATCAGGTCCTTGACAGGCTGACGTCCACGAAGTGTACCAAGTCGGACTTGGCGCAGCTCTGGTCACTGGTTCTTGCCGATTTGGATGATCCATTGGAATCGCGAAACCGGAGGATTGAAGCACAATTCGGTTTCGACCCGGAAGCCTGCCCCGAAGAACTGCTCGCGGGTCTGCGCGCCATTGATGATGACAAGGGCGAGGACGTAATGGCCGAACTCGCCGCGGTCCGGACATGGCAAAACGCCGACAGTGCGCGTTCGATTCAGAATCTCTTCGAAGCACCGGGAATCGAGGCGCAGCCCGAGTTGCCTGCTCTCCCCACTCCCGCCGAACCATGGCAGCAAGCCAAGGCGGATGCGGCTGCCTTGCGGCATCAGATCAACGCCGGTGACACCGCGGTGACGAATGGCATCCTTGCCGATCTGCTCGGCGTCAGTCGGCCGATACTTGAGGATCAGCCGGAATTTGATTGGCGACCGGCCGCGATTGCCGGTCGCATTGATGATCATCGCATCCGGTTTGTACCACAGAAGCGTCATCCCGTCGCTCGCCGGTTCGAATGGGCTCGTCTGGTTGGAGGTTTTGCCGACGCTATCGTACGGGACGGCCATTCCTGGCTCGCTTCAACGGATGCCAGGACGGTGAGGCAAAAATACCAGCGTGCCTTTGCTGCCGAGTTTCTGTGCCCGATAAAACACCTGATTGCTTTCTTGAACGGAGATTTTTCCGAGAGCAGGATGGAAGATGCTGCGGCCGAGTTCGGCGTCAGTGACTGGATCGTGTCCCGCCAGTTGATGAACAATCGCATCTTGCCGCGTGAAGACACAGACTACGGCTGCCCGTATTCGATGGGAACCTGACAAATGGACGCAGATACGGGGAACCACCAGGATCCCCGGAGTCGGGCGGCCTCGTTTTCCAATTCATGATTTGCGTTCGCTACGCTTGAATACCCGGGAAACCAAATAACTGCTCACCCCATTTTCTCTGAAACTCTTTTTGGGCTTTGGACACACGTTCCCCTGGCCGCCGGCACCCGTTTTTTCGGGCGACAGCCACGGTGACGTCAGTCCGAAGGGCGTCACCGTTCAGTCACTGGCGGCGATTGTTCGGGCTCCCCGGAAATGTCAATGGCTATGGAAAAGCGCGGAAATCTGGCGATTCGCCGCGCTTTTTCCGGAATCGTTTCCTTTCCCTATTGTCCGGCTCCTGTCGGCACCGGCAGTTGCATCGGATGCGACACGCGCTGCCGGCGCGAGCCGGCATGGGGTCCGCTGCCACCGCCAGCCAGGCACCACCGTCGGTACGTTTCGTAACGGACCATGGTTCCGCGACCCCGGCCCGCCGCCTGCCTCTGGGGCGGTTCGGCCGGGTGAATCGTTCCCTCGATGCGCCCGATGCAGCTGGCCCTGCTCCCAACAGGTGGCCGAAGAGATGCGCTCTCGACCCAGAAGGCGAGGAAACGGGTGATCCGGTCGCCAAAAGACGGCAGGCCCATCCCGAAGAAGCGCGGTTTACCGCCAAAATCCCGCGCTTTCAAAAAACCGCCGACACAGCTTCCGGCGCACGGGTCACGTCCTGTTTCCATGGCGGCGGCGCCGTGCCAATTCGACGTTGACGCCCGTGGTCCCGGATTCCGCCGAAACCGAGGCATCAGGGACCGGCCATGTCGTCAGGATCGAAGGCCGCGCCGTGTCGTCTCGGCGCCCGGTGTTCTTTCGGTCGGCCGATGCACTTGCGCCAAGTCCGTGCCGCCACGTCAATGCAGCCTGCTGCCGGGCGACACGTCCCGGTCAGGCGCGACGAGAATGACTTCATCGTCGCTGTCGAGCACGCCCAACACGAGCACCTCTGAGCGAACAGGGCCGACTTGCCGGGCGGGAAGATTGACGACGGCAAGAACCAGCCGTCCGGTCAACGCTTCGGGAGAGTACCGTACCGCGATTCCGGCCGAAGACGTCCGCTCGCCGACATCCGGCCCAAAGTCGATTCTCAAGCGGCAGGATGGCTTGCGGGCTTCAGGAAAGGGCTCTGCCCGTACGATCCTGCCCACCCTGATGTCGACTTTCGTGAAGTCGCCGAAGGTGATTTCCGGTTCCCTGTTCACCGCAGGCTCCCGTCCATCAAGTCTGGACGATGGGCTGTCCTCGAACGGGTACCCGGTTTCATCTGCCAAGTTCCCGGCTACGCGCTTCCGCGGCTTCGACCGCCCTTTCCATGAGTGCCGGCAATCCCGACCCATCTTCCAGCAGGACTTCGAGCGCGGCTGCGGTCGTCCCGTTAGGAGACGTGACATCGTTACGCAGCTTTTCAGGAGTCTGTTCGGAACCGGTCGCGAGACTCGCCGCCCCGAACACGGTCAACATGGCGAGTTCCAGGGACATCTGTTCCGAAAGCCCGCGCTTTTCGCCCGCCTCGGCCAGCGCCTCGATCAGGAGGAACACGTAGGCCGGTCCCGAGCCCGAGATCGCCGTCACGACATCCATGTCGTCCTCGGACCGGACCTGAACCGTCGAGCCGACCGCATCAAGCAGCCTGGTCGCAGTCGCCAGGTGATGTTCATCGACATTTCCGTTTCCGATGATCGCGGATATCCCGAGCCCGATGGCGGCTGGCGTGTTGGGCATTGCCCGGATGATCGGGGTCCCGTCTGCAAACGCGGATTCGAACCTCGCAATCCTGACGCCGGCCGCGATCGAAAGGATCAGGGTACCGCGCAGGTCGAGACCCGACAGGTTTTCGAGCACCGGGTCCATCGATTGCGGCTTTACCGCAATGACGCAAACCGAAGGATTTCGAACCACCGGCGGATTGACGGCGAGACCTTTGTCGATGGAAATCGACGTCAGCAGTTCGGATGGAAACGGCTCAATGACCTGAATCCTGTCCGGGCCAATTCCGGATTCCAGCCATCCATCGAGCAGGGCCGAACCCATCTTGCCACATCCGCACAAAAGGATGCGGCTCTCCGAACCATTTCCATCTGTCATTTGCGCCAATGGCATCCCGGATTCGTGAACACGACGAACGTCACGCGCAACCGCTCACGTCGGTTATTGCCAGCTCCAGTGCCTCGCCAGGAGACTTTCCGGCCCGGCACGCAAGTTGGAACGCGGGATAGAACCGCTCGCAGGTCGCAACAGACCGTGTCACGATCACGTCGATCTGCTCCATGGTTGCCTTGGCTCCCTCGCACAACACCAGTCCATAGCGGAAGACAACGACGGACAGGTCAGGACAGTGGCTAAAAGACCCGGTCCAGCAGCGGTCGTTTGCAAGACCGATCAGTTCGCGCAAGGCGGCGTGACGCACCATCGGCGGGTTCAAGTCGAATGAGCAAAGCAGCCGCAGCGTCTCGTCGGCGTGCGACATGACGAGGGTTACCGCGTAGTGCCTCCACTGACCTGCCACGACGAAATTGATCTGGTCGTCGTCAATGCGATCATAATCCCAGTCGTTGTGCTCGGCGAGATCCTCTGCCTGGTCTATTGGGCCCAGATTTTCCCATTCAAACCACGTGGCTTCACTGTACATATGTCGCGGTCGCCTCCGGCCTTGTAACCGTTCCAGCGGTTTATGCCACATGTTGTCATAAGCCACAACGCCTTGACATGGCGCGAAACACATATCCCACATATTGCAGTGATGACAGTTTCTTGCCGCGCGATTTGCACCAGTTCAGTGAACACCTTGTCGTCTTCAGGCGACGGAATGTCCGGTTTCAACGCCTCACGGGCTTCGCGTGACGCCTCTTCGGACATCTTCCGGGCAACAGGAAATTCTCGTCCGATCCTTCCCGATCGTTCCGGGAACCCAATCGAGATGGCCGCCGCCCAGCTCTGCCAACACGTCGATCTCGCGCAGCGAATCGGCGCGGGTCAGTCCGGAGGATTCCATGATCCATGTCGGGACAGGGATACCGACGTCGTGAAACTGCGCCGGCGGTCATCGGCAACGGAATCCGCCCCCTGAGCCACCTCCCCGTTCAGCGAACAATTCGTGCGATGACACCGAAGCCGTTCCCATGCCCGAATGTCGATGCAATGGCGGTATTGCTGAAGAAGAAATCCGGGTCGACGCGAACAGCGGGCCCTTGCCCAGGCACAATTCCTCAAGATCGCTCAACGACACATGCCTGGGACCGGGCACCGCTAATGTCGATCCGGTTGCTCATTGGCCAGATGGGCCAGAATCGATTCGTTCAATTCGACCTTGTAGCCGTCCGGATCTTCGCAGAAGGCAATCACGCGGGTGCCATTCTTCATCGGTCCCGGTGGCCTCGTGATCCTGACGCCAGCTGCCGCGAGATCCGCACAGGCCTTGTAGACATCGGGGGTCTCTATGCAGATATGGCCCCAGGAGTTGCCCTTCTCGTAGGGCTCCTTCTGATCCCAGTTGGCGGTCAACTCGAGTGCCGGAAATTCCGCCTCCGGACCGTATCCAATGAATGTGTTGGTAAACCTGCCTCCGGGATAATCGGTACGGCGGAGCACTTTCATGCCCAGAATTCCACAATAGAATTCGATCGACCTGTCCGTGTCCATCACGCGCATCATTGTGTGTGCGAGTCGAAAGCCCTTGCTGACATCATCGCTCATTCTATCGGTTTCCTCCTTCAGCAATTGCCGGCGGCGGCGACATCGCGCGCCACCTTCTCCTGAAACGCGCGCACACTGTCTTCCCAGACGGGAGAGAGCATGCCACCTTCCAGAGAAACGCTCGAGGCCCGCCCGAGCTGCAGCCGTTCGGTCATCTCGTGATCTTCCTTGTGCACATCCCACCAGAGCTTCTTCAGTCCCCGGATGTCGTCTTTCGAAAGGGTCTGTCCCTCGCTTGTGTACAGCGCGCGCTTTTGCATCACGGTGCCGGGGCCGGTGGGAATGTTGAGATAGGCACCCAACTGGTCGGGAAAGTACCGGCCAAGTATGAAATTCGGATACAATGTCAAAAACCGCGAACTGACACCGAGGCTACCCGAGGTGCCGATTTCTTCGTCCAGATCCACCGCACTGCCCAGGCAGTTGCCGTCAACGATCGTGTAGTGAGCCGCGAGCGGTTGATCGGTGGTCGAGGAATGCACGAACTGCACGTGATACGGCTCGATGAAGTTCTCCATGATGAACTTCCAATTGCAGGCAATCTCGCCAAAATCGAGCACGCCGATACACTCGACCCTGTTCCACTCGATCCCGTCGAGACGGCTGGTCAAGGAGACGGCGTAGTCCTCGAAAGGCTCGGCATTGCCGTCGATATTGACGAATACCCAGTCGTTCCAGACATGCGTGCGGACTGAAACAAGGCCGTTCCTTGCCTTGTCGAAGCCCTCCGCCGTGTGCTTGTCGGTCCCGCCGAAATGTGGCGAGGCGCGAAGTCGGCCGTTCAGGTCGTAGGCCCAGGCATGATACGGGCATCGGATGAGCTTGCCGACGTTTCCCGGCGTGTCGACCAGCATCAGGCATCGGTGTCGGCAGATGTTGTGGAAGGCCCTGATTTCGCCGTCCGCGTTGCGCACGAGCAGGAGCGGATGCCCGGCGAGTGTCACCGGCACCGCATCGCCGGCGGTTTCCAGTTCATGTGCAAATCCGACACACACCCAGTTCCGGGTAAAAACCGAACCACGTTCGGCATTCCAGAAACCTGGATCCACATAGGCTTGCGCGGGCAGTCCGCGTCGCGGTCTGGTTTCCGCGAAAAAGGGCTTCAACAGCGTCTCGATACCACTCATTCGGCTTCGCGCCGGTCAACTTGCGGCCTGGGACCAGACCGGAAGGGAAAGCGCGCTCCCTTGCTGATACCACGGCGGTCGCGTGGCCGAAGATGGATGGCACGCCAGGCGCCCGTCGGCTCCTGGCAGGGGGATTTCTTTGCCGATGCAGACAAACGACTCATGCGCACATTCCCGTATTTCGAGGCAGCACACCAGAATGAATGGGTCGGTGAGGGGTCATCGTCCGACACCGGCTCCAGTGCCCTTCTCAACGACCGTGAGAAAGGAATCAAGAGCGACGAGCGAAGAAGATTCTCGCCCGCATTCCTCCGAGTCCGGTGTTTCCCCGTCCTGGATGTCGAAATGATCCGGTACCCGTCATTATCCGGCGCTGCGGGGTCCTTATCGGACATCGAGCCGTCGCCGATCGAACGAAAAACTCGCCTGGTTTCCGCGGCGGCACGGACAGAACGGAAAGAAGAGGTACGCGCCATCAACCGGGCGGCAGCGTGACACGCCGTCCGCTTCGGACGTATGACCCTGATCCAAATCGTCGGCATTCGTGACCGGAACCCGCAGGCCGCGCCCGCGGTCGATCGCCCGGCCACTTCGCCCGTGAACGGGACGCGCCTTCCCTGGCGACAGTCTTTTCGGCGGATTCCAGCGAACGGCGGTCAGCACGGTCGCAGCGGAGGGCGGCGCGATTCTGGTGCCGGGACCGTTCGCGGACCGGCGGCGATTTCCACGCGGGTCCGGTCTGCTGTAAACGCCTGCGGAAAGGGGCAAAGGCCCCGAGGTACGCGGGGTCAACTCGACCCGGCGCACCGCGGTGGTTCCCCGGTCAAAGTCGCCGGCTGCTCATTTCGAGCCAATCGCGGGCAACCGACTGGTCATCAAGCCGCCGCCTCGCCTGTTCCCGGACGTCGCGCCAGCGAAAACGAATCGAGTTCATGACGATTTCCCGGTCGAGTTCCTTGAACTCGTCGACAACCGGCGCAAAGCGGACCAGGTCGGACTCGCTTGAGGCAAAGGTCACCTCGACGTCCTCGGCCGCAGGCCAGTTGACACACACGAGTCTCTGGTTGAACCGGGTAATCGCCTCCGTCCTGACCATGTCATTCTCGTCGGGGTAGTCCGCGAGGCCCAGTTCGAGGCCGGACTCGAAAAGATGCGTGGCCATTGCCGCGGCATCCGTGTCCGTCATCCGGCCCGCCAAGCGGCATCGGCAAACGACGTGAAACGTGAGGTCGGCGAGGCAGGACCCGAACAGGCGCGCGGCAGCGCGCCTGATCTCCCGCGAAAAGATGTCGTCTTCGAACAGCACGCGGAACTGGGTTCCCATTCGGGCCTTGAGGTAACCGAACAAGGCCGTTTGCGCGATGTAGGAAGAACGCGTCCGGACAAACTCCTCGACCGCACCGACTGTCTTGAACGGACTTCGATCGAAGCGAAGTGCAAGGAGTCGAAAAATGCCCGGCAGCCATTTCCCGAGAAAGCGAAAGAACTCGCCGGCTTGGTCGAGGATCTTCATGCTTCCCTGTATTCGAGCGGAATGGCCTGGTGTCAATCGGTCACTCAATCGAGGCTGTCGGGAGTTCAGCCGGGTCCGGGCTGAACTCCGGCAGGGCGGCTGTTTCAATCCCGGAATTTCCGTGCATTGCGGCCAATCCGCCCGAATGGCACCCGCAGGAAATCTCCCGTGCTTTGGCTGGTGACCTTGCCCAATAGAATCGTCCGCATGTGTCGTTCTCGTCTCGATTCGGGTCGAGCTTCCGGTCGGGGAAGCAACCCGGACTCTACCCGCCCTCAGATCGGCTGATTTTTTTCAAGTGGAAACAAGGTTTTCGCGTATTCGGCCCCCTTCCATGACGTCCGATCCCCTGCGAACGCAGAAAGTTTCGCAACGTTTTTCCGGTGCCGCCCCGTTCTTCGTAACTGTCGTGGACAACACCTTCCGTTTGTCACGCAGTCTCCGACTTTTCCACCTTAAAACACATTATCGACCACTATTGAAGCGTGGAACCACTATATGATGGGTCATGGCCTGTCACATAATCAGTTTTTTGTTTACAATGCTTCACGAACATGTGTACACGGAGATGTGCGCGCAAATGCCGGGCGGGCCGACGGTTCGTACTCTGTGTTTGCGAAATTGAAGAACGGAGGGGACCTATGTCCAAGAGCACACCCGAAACCCGTGCCCAGCACTGGGCTAAAACAAGGAACCTCACGATCCTGGTTTTGATCGTGTGGTTCATCTTTTCGTTTGTGGTCCATTGGTTCGCGAAGGGGCTTAACGGCGCCAGTTTCATCGGATTCCCATTAGGCTACTATTTCGCGGTGCAAGGTTCGCTGATCATCTTCGTCTTGCTGATCGTCTTCCAAAACTGGATGCAGGACAAGATTGACGACGAAGCCGGGCTACAAAGCGAATAACAGGGGGACAAGGAAATGAAAGGCAATTTCATCGATAACCTGCCCAAGATCTACGGACTCTATACGGGCGGCTTTATCGTCTTTATTCTCCTTATGGCCTTGCTGGAGCAGCTTGGCATGGGGGCCGATACGATCGGCATCTTGTTCGTCGCGTTCACGATCGTGATCTACGCGACGATCGGCTACCTGTCGAGAACGATGCAGGTCGACGCCTACTATGTGGCCGGACGGGAAGTTCCGCCCGTGTTCAACGGTATGGCGACAGCCGCTGACTGGATGTCAGGCGCGTCATTCGTCGCGCTTGCAGGCGGCGTCTACTTTGGCGGACATGGATATCTCGCGTTCGTTGTCGGCTGGACCGGCGGTTACGTCCTGGTCAACTCGTTGATGGCGCCATATCTTCGGAAGTTCGGGTGCTACACGGTGCCGGACTTCATCGGCACCCGATACGGTGGCAACATGGCACGGTTCGTGGCCGTTGTCATCCTTGTGGTGGCCTCGTTCACGTATGTGACGGCACAGATCAACGCGTCGGGCACAATCGCCTCACGTGCACTGCAAGTGCCGTTCGGGGTCGGTGTCTGGTTCGGCCTTGCCGGTATCCTGATGTGTTCGATGCTCGGCGGAATGCGCGCGGTCACCTGGACCCAGGTTGCCCAGTACATCGTGCTGATCATCGCATACCTCGTACCCGTCGTCTGGATGTCCAACGTCCAAGGGTTCGGAGTCATCCCGCACTTCTCGTACGGAGACGCGGTCCAGCGGATCGCTGAACTCGAACCCGCCATTGGCGTGGGAACTGCTGCAACCGAGACCTTTGCCGGTCGTCGCGTGTTGACGACGTTGCACAATGCTCCCGGGGACGCAATGGCGAGCTGGAAGTTCGTAACCCTGGCGTTCTGCATGATGGCAGGGACTGCATCGCTTCCGCACATTCTGATGCGCTACTTCACGACACCATCGGTTCGTGCGGCCCGCGTGTCCGTTGGCTGGTCGCTTTTCTTCATCTTCCTGCTTTACTTCACGGCACCCGCACTTGCGACGCTGACGAAGCTGCAGCTTCTGGACCCGAATATCGCGACGTCGATCATCGGAAGAAGTTTTGATGAAGTGCAGAATCTGACCTGGATTCAGAAGTGGACGAATGTCGGTATGCTGGCCGTTTCCGACTCGAACGGAGACGGACTCTTGCAGATCAACGAGTTCTTCATGCGTCCGGATATCGTCGTTCTGGCAACCCCGGAAATCGCCGGCCTGCCGGCCGTGATTTCGGGCCTCGTTGCTGCGGGCGGCCTCGCGGCTGCGATGTCGACCGCGGACGGCCTGCTTCTGGCAATCGCCAATGCGCTGTCCCACGACCTGTACTACAGCATCATCGATCCGAAGGCAGATACCCGTCAGCGGCTTCTCGTCGCACGCGCCCTGCTGATCGTGATCGGTGTTCTCGCGGCTCTCGTTGCGACCTTGCAGTTGACGGGAATCCTGGGGGCTGTTGCCTGGGCGTTCTGCTTCGCGTGTTCCGGGTTGTTCTTCCCGCTGGTCCTCGGTGTTTGGTGGAAACGCGCCAACAGGGCCGGAGCCATCGCGGGCATGGTGCTCGGATTCCTTGCGGGGACCTGGTATCTGTACCATGTGTACACCGGCGGTACGCCTATTCTTGGTCTTGATCACCTGAGGTTCGGAATTATCGGCATGCCGGTCAGCCTCGTGGCGATGGTCGTCGTCAGCCTGGCGACAGAAGAGCCGGATGAAGAAACCCAGAGGATGGTGGACGCCACGCGCGATCCATCAGGACGTGCGGTTCTCGCCAGGGAACACTAGCACCTTCTGGACTCCTAACCTTCAGGGGGCAGAAAGTCGTTTTCTGCCCCCTGTTTCTTTTCTGACATTCAAGGGAAGCCCGTTCCGTGAACCTGCCGAGTTCGATCGCCCATCTTCCGATTGAAGTCGTCATTCTCGACTACGCGCTCGGCATGATCATGTGGACGCTGATTGGCCGGGCCGCGATGAACATTTTCCTGCCGGTTGACAGCCCGTTCTTTTTCATGCGGGCATTCGTCATGCTGACGGACCCGATCCTGAGGGTATTTCGTCCGATTACGCCGGGGTTTCTGATTCCGGCGGTCGTCCCTTTGTTCGTGGCATGGTTTTTCTACATGATCCGATTCTATCTCGTCCCTTGGTTGCTGGGATATTCCGTCATGGGCATGCTGTCATTTCCGCTCGAAGGCGAAATAGCCGCGGGTCTCTACCAGTTGTTTGGACCGGGCTGAGTGCAGGCCCGCACGTCCAGTCAGGTGGAACTTCCCGGAACCTACCGGATCCGTAGTCCAGAGGAATGGCCGACAACCCTCGTGAGCAGTCAGACCTGGCCGGAATCCGTGCAAGTCTGGCACGCACAACCGGGTCCCGCATCGTCACCATCTCTGAAATCCTTCTCAATGCGCCCGATACGGCTCCCCGTTCCCCCGCCAGATTGACAAAAGTGAATTATCGCCTAGCCTTTTTCGTGAAGTGGGGACTGTCTTGACGGCAAGGGATTTCGACATCGTGATCGCCGGCGGAGGGCACAACGGACTCGCCTGCGGGGCGTGGCTTGCACGGAGCGGTCTCAAGGTCTGTGTCGTGGAACGCAATCCCTGGATCGGAGGCGGTTGCGTGACGCGCGAGGTGACCCTGCCGGGATTCAAACACGATCTCTTCGGTTCTTCCCATGTCTGGATCCATGCGAACCCGGATTTTCGGGAATTGCTGCCCGAACTCGAGGAACACGGACTCGAATACATCTGGGAAGACGACCATATCACCGGACACCCGAACCGCGACGGGAACGGGATCGTCGTCTACAAGGATGTCGACAGGACATGTGAGAGCATTGCACAGTACTCGCGGAACGATGCGGCGCGCTACCGGGAAATTCACGACAGTTGGCACGAGATCCGTGACGGGTTCGTCAAGGCCATGTTTTCGCCCCCGTCGAAACCGGGTGTCATGCCATCAATTCTCCAGAACAGCTACGATGGCCTCCTCAAGCTCAGGGAATTCAACCTGTCTTCGCGTCAGTTCGTTTTACAGAATTTCGAGGATGACACGGTGCGTGCCTCCATACTGGGCTGGGCTCTGGCGCCCCAGATCTTTCCGGATACGGAATGCACAGGGCAGTCGTTCTATATCCTGATCCCGGGGATCCACACCTACGGAGCAGCAATCCCGAAGGGCGGCTCGATGATGCTGCCCGTCGCGCTGGCGCGTTACATCGAGGCGAGGGGCGGCGTCGTGATGACCGAGGCACCCGTCAGCCGCTTTGTTCTCGACCGTGACGGCAGCTGCGTCGGCGTCCGCCTGAAAAGCGGCGATGTCATCACAGCCGGCATGGCCGTCGTCACCGGCCTCGGCCTCAAGGTTTCCTTCCTGGACTGCATGGAACCGGACGACCTCCATCCGGAATTCGTCAAGGCATGCAGGAACTTCTCCTATGGTTCAGTATCGATCGCACGCGTACACTACGCGCTCGGCGAGCTACCGGTTTACAGGAACGGCAAGGACATGAACGCCTGCGCATTCCACCGGATCTTCGGGACCATGCACGACATCGACGTGCAGTACGGCGAGATCCTGATGGGGAAAGCCCCGTCCAACCCGTTCCTGTGGTCGGCCGGCTGGACCAAGCTGGACCCAAGCCGTGCGCCGGACGGCAAGCATACGCTGATTCTGGATACATTCGTGCCGGCACGCCTCGCGAATGGTGTGAATTGGGCCGACTATATCGAGGAATACGTCGAGGATGTCCTGATGAAGGTCTTCCGTCGCCACACCGTGAACATGGGCCCGGAGAACATACTCGGCGCGTACTACGAGACCGGCGTCAGCCTCGAGGAGGCAAATCCCGCCTTCGTGTCCGGAAGCACGACCGGGGGCGAGCGCCTGCTCTCCCAGATGGGGTACATGCGCCCGCTGCCGGGCTTCTCCCA
The DNA here is from genome assembly GCA_965242975.1 of Paracoccaceae bacterium. Taxonomy (GTDB): domain Bacteria; phylum Pseudomonadota; class Alphaproteobacteria; order Rhodobacterales; family Rhodobacteraceae; genus JAPPHA01. The sequence goes on from CBDETS010000007.1 coordinate 1,666,363, forward strand.
ATACAAGTCCCCGGTCCCGAATCTCTACATGACCGGACCGAGTTGCCATCCGGGGGGAGGAATTACCGCGATGGGAACCATTACCGCCAACGTGATGCTGCGCAATTTCGGCATGCCGCATCGTCCAATCCATTGAGGCCCGCCATGCGTGCACCGATTGAAAAGTACACCGCTCTTGTCATGCAGCCCCACGTGGAAGTGGCGGCCGACCGTGACGGCATTCGGCGCAATCTCGCCCGGGCACTCGACATGATTGAATTCGGGGTGGGATACTACTGGGAAGTACCGGTGCGGCTCGCCGTGTTTCCGGAATATTTCCTGCAGGGCGTGACCACTCCGGGCAAGGGCGAACACGGCCTCGATGAATTCATGAAGAAAGCGATCACCTTCAAGGATGACGAGATCCTTGCGCTTGTCGAAAAGTGCCGGGAACACTCCATGTACATCGCCGCAGGCGGTGTCGTCGAGGAGGTTGAGGCTTTTCCGGGCCGCTGGTTCAACACGGCCTTCATCCTGGGCCCGGGCGGAGTGGAACTGATCTATCGTAAGTACCATGTACCGGCCTCGATCGGGCTTGGAACCTCGCCCCACGACATGTGGGACGAATACAACGCAGCCGTCGGCACCGACATCAAGGACCTGTTTCCCGTACTCGACACCCCAATCGGCAAGCTCGGCTGCATGACCTGTCACGACGGGGCCACTCCCGAGGTCAGCCGCGCGCTCGGATTCAATGGGGTCGAAGTCATCTGCCACCCCGTTGCGCTGCAGGAGGTCGAAGGGGTCAGCGCACCCTGGGACTTCTGGATGTTTTCGCGGCGCACGCGGGCCCACGACAACATGGCCTATCTTCTCGGGTCGAACTGGGGAACCGTGGACTACAGGTTCTATCCCAAGGCATTCTGCGCCGGGAATTCGTTTGCGATCGACTATACCGGTATGGTCATGCGCCACGCCCCGTACCCGGAAGATCAGGTCCTCGCAGCCGTCATCGACATCGAAGCACTCAGGGAGCATCGCACCCGTATCAACCATAACATGTGGGTGGACGTGCGCACGGAGGCGTTCCGCCAGATCTACGAGAATTCGATTTATCCGCCAAACCTGTTCCCTTCGGGAAATCCGCCAAGAAACCTTGCCCACAAAATGACCGGCGCGTACACCTCGATGGACCTCATGTATGAACGAGGGCAGTTCGTCATGCCGTTCGACAAGGACGACGTGAAACACTCTGACCTGCTGAAGGCCAGGATCCGCACGGCGCAGGAGCACGGCGCGCTACGGAAGGACTAGGGTCATGCATGTCAGAACGCCCGTCGCGGACATGGAAATCAATTTCGATCGCCTCGTCGTCGAGGAAGGCATGCTCGTCGCGACGAACTCCCGCGATGACATGGTGCCTGCCCGCGTGGTCATCGGACCAGGTGACGTTCGCCGGCTTTTCGGCGCGTTCCTTCGCCCGCGGGTCGTCTGGTACCTTCTCACAAGCCTCGCCCGTTCGGACGGAGACAGGTTGGGCAAAGACGGCGGTCCCGACGACGAACACCCGTCGCCGGTGTCCTGGTAGCCCAGGCATGAACATGGCGGCCAGTCCGGTTGCGGAAGACGTGCGGACCGGCGCGGACATCCTTCTCTCGGCACTCCGGACGAACGGGATCACCACGCTGTTCGGGCTCCCCGGCGGCCAGCTCGACGACATCTTCGACGCGCTGTACCGTGCTGACGGCAGTCTTGCCACCATTCGTTCCCGCCACGAACAGGGGGCTGCATACATGGCGTACGGCGCCGCTCGGTCGACCGGGAAACCGTCGGTGTTTCTTGTTGTTCCGGGACCGGGGCTGATGAACACGATGGGGGCACTCTCGACCGCTTGGGCGACGAATACCCCCGTGCTCAGTCTCAGCGGCCAGATACCGTCGGATGCCATCGGTTCCGGACGGGGCTACCTGCACGAGATTCCCGACCAGCTGGCAACCGTCAGGACACTGCTGAAGCACGCCGAACGAATCGACGAGCCGGATGACGCACCTGCGATGGTAAACGCCGCATTCCGGGCGATGCTGACCGGTCGTCCGGGCCCGGTTCATCTGGAAATGGCGCCGGACGTGATGGCCAAGACAAGGGCCGGAACGGTCGTCCGAACCGCCCGGATCCCCGAAGCTCCCGCCGCCGCACGGACAGATATCGAGGTGGCTGCCGCTCTCCTGGCGTCGGCCCGACGCCCGCTCATTTTCGTCGGTGGCGGCGCAACCCATGCTGCCGGCGAAGTCAGGGAACTCATGCGGATGATCGAGGCGCCGGTCACCTGTTTTCGTGGCGGACGCGGGATCATTGACGACCGCGACTACCACGCACAGGTTTTCCCGGCGGGCCGGCGGCTCTGGAGGCACGCGGACCTCGTTCTTGCAATCGGGACAAGGATGAAGTTTCCGCAGCTTTACTGGGGACTGGACGACAACATCAAAGTGCTTCGCATTGATATCGACGAGCGGGAGTTCGACCGGTACGCGCCTGCTGCCGTTGCACTCCACGGAGACAGCAAGGCAACCCTCAAGCTGCTGCTGCAGCTGCTTGATGATGCGATCACGACACCTCCGGCCTCGCGTGAGGAAGAACTCACTGCGCTCAAGGCCGATATTCAATTGGAAATCCGGCGCGACCTTGGCCCTCAGATGGAGTATCTCGACGCCATCCGCGATGTGCTCCCTGACGACGGCATCTTCTGCGACGAGGTCACGCAGATCGGGTTCGTGTCCTGGTACGGTTTTCCGGTCCACCGCCTTCGCGGGCACGTCAACTGCGGCTTCCAGGGAACGCTCGGCTACGGTTTTGCGACCGCGCTGGGCGTGAAGGCAGCGAATCCGGACGTGCCGGTCGTGAGCATTTCGGGTGACGGAGGATTTCTTTACACCGCTAACGAACTTGCCACGGCTGTCGAGTACGGCATCAACCTTGTCGCTGTCGTGTTCAACGACAACCGCTATGCCAACGTCTACCGTCAGCAGAAGGAATGGTACGATGGCCGCTTCATCGCCTCGGATCTGCACAACCCGGACTTCGTCAAGTTTGCCCGCAGTTTTGGTGCCAACGCGGAGCGCGTGGACGGCCCCCGACAGCTGCGCCATGCGCTCGAGCGCGGATTTGCCGCGAAGGTTCCGACCGTGATCGAGGCGCGCCAGCCAGACGACCTGCCGACGCCGTGGCCGTACATACTCGGGGGCGCCGTCCGCGGGCGGCCCGCCACACGGAACAAGTGAGCCATGGCTGTTCTAGATCACACGATTTTCCCGTTCACCGGGCCGGAATTGCCGACATGACTCCGGGTGCGAAACCAGCGTTGGCCGATGTGTCACCCTACAGGCAGGGAAAGGCGACGATCGCCCGGGCCAGACGCGTCGTCAAGCTGTCATCGAACGAGTCACCGTACCCGCCAAGTCCGGCCGCGGTTACCGCGTTCCGCCGTGCCGACCGGGAACTCAGCCGGTACCCGGACGGCTCACAGGCGGACATCCGGCGAGCCCTCGCAACGGTTCACGGCGTTCCTGAACGCAACATATTTGCCGGGAACGGTTCGGAGGAGGCAATCGGACTCGTTATCCGGTCGGTGATGTCGGACGGGGACGAGATGGTAACGAGCCGGAACAGTTTCATCATGGCCGACATCCACGCCCGATCGGTCGGTGCCAAAATCGTTCGGTGCGACGAAACCCGCCACCGTGTCGATGTTCGGCGAATCCTCTCGGCCGTTACCGACCGCACCCGGATCGTCTATGTCTGCTCACCGAACAACCCGACCGGAACCTATACGACGATGGATGAACTCCGCCGCCTCGTTGCGGAACTTCCGTCCGGTGTTCTTCTGATCATGGACGCAGCCTACGGGGAATTTGTCGATGCCGGGGACTACGATACCGGGCAGGCACTGTTTTCGCCCGGCGGGCGCCTGGTTGTCACAAGGACATTCTCGAAGGCGTATGCGCTCGCAGCGCTCAGGATCGGGTGGGCCCTCGCGCCGGACGGCGTCATCGATGCCGTGAACCGCCTGAGAACGCCGTTCAACACCAACCAGGCCGCCACCCTCGCGGCCGTTGCAGCCGTGCAGGATCAGGACTACCTGGAACGAGTCGTGAAAGGCATCCGCAAAACCCGGGACAGCTTTACCGCATCACTTCGGCAGCTGGGGCTCTCCGTCGTACCGAGCCAGGCAAATTTCGTGCTCCTGACCTTTCCCGAGGGCGGAGATCAGGCGGAAAGCCTTGACGCTGCACTGCAAGTTTCGGGCATACTCGGACGGCCGGCGGTACGCGGTGCCAACGAGTACAGGATATCGATCGGAACGGAGGAGGAGATGTCGCTTGCACTTGCGGCGGTCCGCGATTGGGTCAGTTCACGGCGGGAACCGCGTTGACCCGAAGTTACGAATCGTCCCGCTTGTCCCGGCCGGAGGGACATGGCGATGGGCGCCGACAAAATCCGGTGTTGGAGGGATCAAACATGAACAGCTACAAGACAATTCTCACGGCAGGTGCGCTGGCACTTGCCATTCTGCCGGCCGTGCCGGCACTCGGCGACGGTGATGTCTCGCACAACTGGAACGCCGAAAACGAGGCCGAGGCGCTCAGGATCTTCCGTGACAAGTTCGTCGAGCTCGGAGGGGAATGGAGCGACACCGCTTTCCCGGACACACAGGCGAGCATATCCTCGGTCAAGACCCGAATCATCGGCGGCAACCCGCCCATGGCTCTCCAGAGCGCGCTTGGCGGCGTCATGCAGGACTTCGCCGATGCCGGCCTCCTGCAGAACATGGACGATGCAGCGGCCGCCGGCGGATGGGGCGACCATATTTCGAAGAGCATGGCCGCGGTCGGCAAGCACGGCGGTCACTGGGTGGCCGTCCCTGTCTTCGTCGACGTCATCAACTGGATGTACACAAACAACGACGTCCTCGCGAAAGCCGGTGTCTCCGCGCCCAATAGCTGGGACGAGTTCAAGGCTTCCCTTCCCGTGCTGCAGGCAGCTGGCGTCATACCGCTCGCCGTGGGCGGCCAGGATTGGCAGGAGGGAATCCTTTTCGACCATGTCGTTCTCGCCGTAGGAGGTGCCGCACTCTACGAGGGCATGATGAGTGGCGATCCCGAGGTCCTGAAAGGCGAGTTGACCCGTCGGGCACTGGAGGAGTTGGCAAGCCTGCGGCAGTACACGGACGAAGGCAAATCCGGGCGGGGTTGGAACGACACCAGCACGCTCGTCGTTACCGGCCAGGCGGCCTACTTCTTCATGGGACCCTGGGCTGCGGGCGGCTACGGTGACCTGGGCGCCGAGGGCGGGGCATGGTCATGCCGCCTGACTCCCTGGGACAACAGCCTGACCATCGTTGCCGACGGGTTCCAGTTCATCAAGGTCTCCGACGATGCCGACATGGCCGCACAGGTTCTCCTCGGCAATGCGGTGATGGATCCGGCCACCCAGATCGCGGCGGCGCGGGCGAAGGGCACGCTTCCTGTGACGACGGCCGCCACGGCCGCGGACTTCGAGGGATGCCCGGCGAAGGCGGTAGCCGCGATGGCCGATGCAACGTCAATCACGCATTGGAACGGCCGCGCGGCCGACGTCGGTAGCGCCATCAAGGACACCGTGTCGGCGCTCTGGAACGAAGCGGTCGACGTGGAAACCGCTCATCAGCAACTGGTCGAAAAGCTGATGATGTAGATAGCTGCACCGGGCGCCGGGGTTGCCGGCGCCCGGACCGGAAAGTCACGCGCCAGCGGTGCCGGCAGCGGGGAAACGGGCATGGGGATTTCTGCGAACCGCATCAAGGCCTGGCTCGTTTTGATTCCGTGCATCGTTGTCGTCTTCTATTTCATCTGGGGATTTGCCGCGTACACCGCGTATCTGTCGGTCACGAAATCGACGTTCCTGCCGGATCACGAGTTCATCGGCGCAGCGAACTACCGTGTGCTCTTTGATCACCATCGGTGGTGGGTCGCCTACACCAACATGTTCATCTTCGGCGGGCTGTACCTCACCGGTTGCCTTGGGCTCGGCATCGGTCTCGCTATCCTCCTCGACCGACTGACCGGCAGCGAGACACTTTTTCGCACGATTTACCTCTATCCGATGTCTCTCTCGCTCGTGGTGACAGGACTTGCCTGGCAGTGGATTCTCAACCCGACCATCGGGATCCAGAAACTGGTACGGGACACCGGTTATCCCGACTTCAAGTTCAACTGGCTGGTGTCTCCGGACCACGCCATCCTGACCGTTGCATTCGCCGCCATTTGGCACGGGACAGGACTCATCATGATCCTGTTCCTTGCCGGCATCAAGTCGGTCGACCCCGAGATTTGGAAGGCCTCCCGGATCGACAGGATTCCGGCCTGGCGGGTATATTTCAACATCATCCTGCCTCAGCTCAGGGCAACACTTCTCACGGCGGTCATGCTCCTGGGGTTCCAGGTGGTCCGGAGTTTCGACGTGGTCGTGGCGCTGACCGACGGCGGGCCCGGCTATGCCTCGGACGTGCCGGCGCGGTACGTGTTCGAATACTTCTTCGAGCGCGGACGCATCGGACAGGGTGCTGCCGCTGCCGTTGTCATGGTGGCCACCATGATCGCGATCGTCCTTCCCTATCTCTACTTCGAGGTCCGGAGGAAGGAGGCATGAGGCGCTACACGCACAGGACCGCCCTGCTCTACGGTGCCCTCTTCGTCTGCGCGCTCTATTTCCTTTCACCCCTCTACGTGATGCTGGTGGCCAGCTTCAAGACGCTGTCGGAAGTGCGCGGCAGTTCGATCATCAGCCTGCCCGAGGTCTGGACGATCCAGCCCTGGATCAAGGCCTGGTCGGAGGCCTGCTCGGGTCTTGAATGCAACGGGATCAGGCCCTATTTCATTGCGACCTTCGAGATCGCCATCCCCGCGGTCGCACTTTCCGTCCTTCTTGGCGCACTGAACGGATACGTCATGGCAAAGTGGCGGAGCCGGTCGGCGGATTTGATCTTCACCCTTCTCCTGGTCGGCAGTTTCGTTCCGCTCCAGTTGTACCTGATTCCCCTGGCGATCACGCTCCGCGAGTTGAACATCTACGGCACCACGACCGGGCTCATCCTGATACACACCGTCTACGGAGTCCCGCTGACGACAATGCTCTTTCGCAATTTCTATGTCGCTCTACCCGACGAGCTGGTCCGCGCCGCGATCATGGATGGTGCCGGGTTTTTCAAGATCTTCGTCTCCGTCATCCTGCCGTTGTCGCCGGCCATTGCCATCGTTGCCGTGATCCTCGTGTTCTCAGGCATCTACAACGACTTCCTGTTTGCACTGACGTTCGGCGAAACAGGCAAGCGGCCGATCATGGCCGCCGTGCAGAACATCGTTGCCTCGTCCTACGGGATCAAGGAATACAACGTGAACATTGCCGCGGTGATGATCTCGGCGCTGCCGACGCTTCTCCTGTTCCTCGTCGCCGGTCGGTTCTTTGTCCGTGGTCTCACCCAGGGCGCCCTGAAGGGATAGGTGCATGTCGTTGAAACTGACCGACCTCGCCAAGAGCTTTGGTCCGGTTGAAGTCCTCAGGGACGTCAACATCGAGATCGAACAGGGGGATTTCCTGGTCCTGCTCGGCGGCAGCGGTTGCGGCAAGACGACACTGTTGAACTGCGTCGCCGGGCTGGAGGAAACGACCGCCGGCAGGATCGAGATCAACGGCAGGGACGTCACCCGGGTCGAGCCGAGCGACCGGAATGTCGCGATGGTTTTCCAGTCCTATGCACTCTATCCCACGATGAAGGTCGCGCGGAACATCAGTTTCGGGCTCGAGTGCCAGGGAGTTCCCCGGGCTGAACGCCGGCGCGCCGTCGAGCGTGTCGCAAATCTCCTGCAGATCGCTGATCTCCTGGACCGCAAACCTTCGCAGTTGTCCGGCGGCCAACGGCAGCGGGTTGCGATCGGGCGGGCACTGGTTCGCGACCCCGAGATCTTTCTTCTCGACGAACCCATGTCAAACCTGGACGTCAAACTGCGCAACCAGATGCGGCTGGAACTGCGCGAGTTGCACGGGAAACTCGGAGCCACCTTCGTCCTCGTGACACACGATCAGATCGAGGCGATGACAATGGCCACGAAAGTGGCCGTCCTGGACGGCGGTCACGTACAGCAGTTCGGAACGCCCTACGACATCTACTACACGCCGCGAAACAGGTTCGTCGCCGAGTTTGTCGGCCTCAACAAGATGAACTTTCTCGCCGGCCGGATTACCTACCGGGACGCCGTACCCGCAGTGGCGGTCGGCAACCATGTCGCTCCGCTTTCGCACTATGTTTTCTCGGAAGGAAATCCGGAAGAGGGACGACGCGTACTCCTCGGGATTCGCCCCGAAAACATCTACCGGTCACGCGACAGGCTGGAGGGCCGTGCGTTCTTCCAGGCGGAACGGAACGTGTGCCGAAAGGACATGGCGGGCGGCGACCTCCAGGTCTGGTTCGAATTCGAAGGCCAGATGATGGCGTGCAGGGTGCGGTCGTCGCGCCCACCGGGTCTCGATGAGAGGACCACGTTCTTCCTCGATCTGCACAACGCGTCGCTCTTCGACGCAGAAACCGAAAGGCGTCTATAGTGCCCGGCGCACTTGACCATTGTACCGGCCGGTATTTTCCGTGAGCCCCGGTGGGTTACATCAGCCGCAGTGCAACGAATCCTCCGCGACCGCGCCGGTGCTGCCAGGCCCCGATCTCAACAGGAGTGTCCAAATCGAATTTGCAGAAAATTCAGGGCACTACTCGCCATTGCAAGGCCACCGGTCCACGGACGGAAATTCCGCCGCCAGGATTTCAGCATGTCAATTCGATGTTCGGCGTACTTGCGCTGACCTTTGTCTCGCTGCGCCTTCCTGACGCGCCTCTCCTTCCTCCTGGGCGGTTCCGGCGTCCCCGACTTTTCCGGAAACGCCCCGAAAAACCGGTGAGCGGCGAAGTTCGGCCCGCACCCTGGCTTGCCCGCCTTTTGTTCCCCGGCAATCTGGCGGGAGTGCCGAAAATTCGTGAATTTTGTGGACCCCGGGACACATTTCTGACTGCGCCGGGAACCCGGTCCTGTTCATCGGCCGCTCAACTCAACAATTTTGCGAGAGGACCTGGTACGAAATGTTACGTGTATAAAGAGGCGTCCATCGTGAATGACCCGGGCTTACGGGCCTGCAATCAACACGCAGCCTGAAGGCCTTGCCCCGGAAGACTGGCCAGAAGCAAATTCGTGTACTCGTGCTCAGGACCAGAGAATATCTTCTTTGTCGCGCCTTTCTCGACAATCTCGCCGTTTTTCAGGACCCAAAGGTAATCGCTCGCTTCGTGAATCACGTTCAAATCATGGGAAATGAAGAGCGTTGTTAGATTGAGTTCCTGCTGAAGGTCCTCAAACAGATCAAGTACTTCCGCCTGAATGGAGACATCCAGCGCGGATACCGGTTCATCTGCAACCAAGATATCGGGTTCAACGGACAACGCGCGGGCGATATTTACCCGCTGACGCTGGCCTCCGGAAACTTGGTGCGGGAACCGATCGGCGAATTCCTGAGGTAGTCCAACCGCTTCCAAAAGCATCGCAATCCTGTCGGACCGCTGGCTCGATTTGCAAATGTTATGAATTTCCAGGCCTTCGCCCAAAGACCTGCCGATCGTCAGCCTGGGATTAAAGGCGGCAACACTGTCTTGAAATACCAGTTGCACCCGACGACGGAATTCGAGCCTTTCAGACTTGGACAGCGCAAAGGGATTGAACCCCGCCACCGAAACAAACCCTTGGCTTGGCTTTTCCAGACCGAGAATAACCCTGCCGAGGGTACTCTTTCCGGAACCGGACTCTCCGACCAAACCATGGCGTTCCCCCTGATTCATGTGGATTGATATGCCCCGAAGCGCGTCGACTTGCGGTGCGCGATGCAAGAGACCACCGCTGTAACTCACCTTCACGTCGCTGAGTTCAACAAACGAATTCATCTCGTCAGACTTGCATGCTTGCGCAACCGCGGGTTTTTCATCCTGTCAGGCATCTGAGTGGTGGCCACCTTGGCCTTGCGTTTGCGTGTCGGGCCTGGACGATTCTCGAGTAGAGACTTCGTATAAGCATGCTGAGGGTCACGGAAAACCTGCGAGACACTTCCCAACTCCACGATTCGGCCCGCACGCATAACAGCAACTCTTTCAGCGACATCATGAACCACTCCGAGATCATGCGTTATAAATAACATGGACATGTTCGAGGAAGCCTGTACCCGCTTAAGCAAGCTCAAAATCTGCGCTTGAACCGTTACATCCAACGCGGTGGTTGGCTCGTCCGCGATTAGCAAGCTCGGGGACCGGACGGCTGCGATTGCGATCATCGCCCTTTGACGCTGGCCGCCAGACAGTTGGTGGGGAAACGAACGTACATACCGCTTTCCCCCCAATCCCACTTCATCGAGAATTCCGGAGACCTTGAGCCAGCGACTGGATGGGTCAACCGGGACATAGGAAAGTGCCTCATAGACTTGCTTGCCAAGCCTGATGACGGGGTTGAGCGAGGACATGGCGTCCTGAAAGATCATCCCGATCTCTTTTTCTCGTACCGTGCGCATTGTCTTGCCATCTGCACCGACGAGCTGCAGGACGTCCGACGCACGATGGTATTCGATGCCGCCCTGGATCATGCATCTCCGGCGTGTGAATGGGGGCTGGTGCATGTCCAGGATTGACTTGGCAAAAGCAGATTTGCCTGACCCGGACTCCCCGACCAAAGCCAGAGTCTCTCCAGCGAAGATGTCCAGATTCAAATCTCGAACAGCCTGGACAATTCCATGTGCGACTTCGAAGCTGACGTTCACGTCCCGCGCGGACAGGAGCAATCTCCCTTTACTGTTCGGGTCAGCCATCGAGGCGTACATCCAACTTGTCGCGAAGGCCGTCGCCGATCAGCTGGAACAGCATTGTGATGGACACGATGACGATGGACGGCATCCCGGAAATCCACCAGGCGTCCAGAAGGTAGTCCCTGCCCGAGCCAATCATGCGTCCCAAAGAGGGCGTTGGGGGTTGCACCCCAACGCCCAAGAAGGAAAGCCCCGCTTCCATCAAGAGTACAGATGGAAAACTCAAGGTAAGGATAACGGTAAGAGGCGATATCAGGTTCGGAAGGACATGCGCGACCGCGATTCTCAATCGGGACGCACCAAGAACATGGCTCGCCTCTATGAAACCCAATTCGCGAAGGGCCATGACCTGCCCACGAACAATCCTTGCATAGGCTTCCCAGCGGATGAGCCCGATCATTACGATCAGGACCCAAATCTCGGTTCCCAACAAGACGATTCCCGCCAGGAGCAAGAGAAGGTTGGGTATGGTGATGAAAACATCCGTAATGAACATCAAGAATTCATCGGTATAGCCGCCAAGCAATCCCGCGACAATTCCGATGGAAACTCCCAAGATCGCGCTAAAAACGAGTCCCAGGGTCGCTATGGCAAAGCTCGTTCGGATACCATGCAAACAACGAGACAGCATGTCACGGCCCAAATTGTCTGTTCCCAGAGGATAGTTCCAACTGCCGCCTTCATACCAAACCGGCGGTTTGGACCTTTCCAGCAGATTGACCGTGGTTGGTTCGATATGAGAGATGACTGGTGCAAGAATACCAAGAAGCACAATTCCCAAGAGCAAAATGCTGCAAACCCATACTCGGTCTGGTTTAAATTTTTGGAAATACTTCCAAAATGAGTTGCCGACAGAAATGGGTGAAATGTGGCTCATCTATTTTTCCAGTCGAATTCTGGGATCAGCGACGACATAGAGCAAATCGACAATAAGGTTCACTGTAACCACAATCAGCGAATATGCGATCAGTCCGAATTGCAGGACTGGATAGTCTCTTTGCTCGACAGCGCCGATCAATATTCTTCCCACGCCGGGCAACGAAAAAACTGTTTCGACAAAAATCGTGCCGTTCAGCAAACCCGCAATCTCCAGGCCCACGACCGATATAATGGGAACAAGGGCATTGCGAAAAATGTGATTCCTGGCGATGTGCGCGTCGGTCAAACCCTTGGAAGTGGCGGTTGAAACATAGTCTTGCCCGATCGCGTCCAGCATTGCGGCTCGCATGAAGCGCGCCAATACAGCAATCATCGGAATGGCTAAGGTGATGGTTGGGAGGGCGAAATGACGCCAGGAGTCAAGGCCCGTGGTCGGCAGGATCTGCAAGATGTATCCAAACAGCAGTATCAGGCCTATGCCGATCACGAAATGCGGCACGGCATAACCCAGAAATACCAGGAGAAGAGCCCCTGTTACTCCGACATTCTTCCGGTAGAGCGCCGACAGAGCTCCCAATGGCAGGCCAATGATGATCGCAATAAGCAGGGCAAGGCTTCCGACCGCCAAGGTAGCCGGCATGCGAAGGGCGTACATTGCCCAGACCTTTTCTCCAGTATATAGAGACCGACCGAAATCGCCCTTGAAAATCTGTGTGACATACAGTCTGAACTGCTCATGTATGGGCAAGTCCAGCTTGAACTTCTTTTCTAATGCAATTTGGTGTTCGACGGTCAGGCCGTCCGGAAACATGATCTCGAAAGGAGTTCCTGAAAGTCGTCCGACAATAAATGAAATCAAAAGGACAACGAACATTGTCAGGAATGCTCGAACTATTCGTCCTGATATATATCCTACTATTCCCCCACGAACGGCAAGGCGGGCCATGCTTAGACGACCCGCCCTGCGCCTCGGTTTTCCGGGTACCGGATACTAGTTGTCAAACGTGAATTCGCCGGCCCGCAGAGGCAAGACATACGGTCGTTGAGCGATCGGAATTTCAAATTCCAACCCCTCTACCATGCCGTACAGCTCATGCGGTTCATACATCAAGAGCCAGCCGGACTCGTCTTCGCTGATCTCCAGCAATCTCAGGTAGGCATCCTTTCGCGCCTGGACATCGGTCGAGAAACGCGCCGTTTCATACGTTGGCGCCCAATCCGGGTGAGTGGGTGTCCAAAGATTGCGCTGCCCGACCCACGAGTAAATCGACCAGTGTGTGTCCATCGCTCCGAGTGGATCCGGGTAATACATCGGGTTGGACCATGCACGCACGTTGACGACGTCATAGTCGATGCTGTCCACTTCTTCCAATTCGAGGTTCACCCCGCATTCAGCCCATTGCTGCTGAATGACCTGAGCGGCGAGATCACCATAGAGATAGTATGATCTCGGGAATTGTGCGAGCACCGTTTCACCGTTGTAGCCTGCTTCCGCCAACAGCGCCTTGCCTTGCTCTGGATCGAATTTAATCAAGTCCAACCCCGGCATGTAGTAAGGCTCACCGTATTCCGAAAACTGGTGTGCCATCGGGACGTGCGCTTTGCCTCCCCACAAGCCATCGACAAGAGCCTGCCTGTCGGTGCACAACCGCAGCGCTTTCCGAACTCTGGGGTCGTCAGTTGGCTCGTTGTTTTGCGCAATGATCCAAACATGGAACATGGGCCAAGTCACGCCCTTTATCTTGAGGCCAGGCTGTTGCATCGCGGCTTCCTGGTCCGGCGGAATGTTGGTGACCAAATCGAACTCACCGTTGACCAAACCGGTGACCCGGCTCGCGACCTCTTTCACATGCTTGAAAGTGATCTTGTCCAACGGTGCCGGTTCACCCCAGTAGTCGTCAAATCTCTCCATCACGGCGAGATCTCTTGCGACGAATTCCGTGACCCTGTACTGCCCCGTCCCAACGGCGATTTGAGAAGCATCCTCCCAGGTCATGGAATCATAGTGTTCCTTCGATGTAATTCCGGACGTCCGGGCGGACATCATGACTTCAAACAGCGGATCTTCCTTGATCGTGTGAATACGCACGGTCAACGGATCGACGACTTCCGCATCCTTGAAGTTGTAGAACCAACGGCCCCAAGCGGATGCGAACTCTGGCTCCTTGTTGAAGACGCGGTCCAGAGAGAATTCCACATCGTAGGCATCCATCGTCGTCCCGTCGTGCATTTTCACGTTTTCGCGAAGCTTGAGTTCCCAAACCGTCGGTTCGATCTGCTTCCACTCGGTCGCCAAACCCGGTTTGAACGTCAAGGGGCTGGAAAAGCTGTCGCGCTCAATCAATGTCTCATATGGTTGATACATCATGGGCGCACCGTTGTTTCCGGTCTGATCCTGAACATCCATATTCGAAATATGGGTCGACACGGCAATCCTGAGTTCTTTTGCTGCGACAGTGGAGGCCAGCAAGCCAAGCCCCAACGCCGTCGCGATTAGCATTCTGTACATTTGTTCTCCTCCTGGAAATGTCGGCGAGTCAAACCTGTGTGCATCAGGTTTCTCACCCAAACCAATGTGGATTTGACCAGGCCCTGCGCCCGGATTTGTCCACAATAACGGCCCTGCACCACTCGTTCATGAAATCCTTGAACGCCAGCTTCGCCGACGTCAGGTTGCGACCATGAACGCGCACGTTCTTTGACACGGGGCCAAGAAGCATTACGGTTTCGGCGGGAGAGCATCGGATGACGACATGATCCTCTTCAAACGCGATTTGGTGAATTTCGGGTCCCTGGCTGGAATAGAACTCTCCCGCATTGAGAGCTGCGAGAATTGCTTCCGGAGTGTTCTGTTCAGACTTGACCATTACCCAGCCACCAAACGTGTCGTCGACCTTGATGTGACTGTCGTCGACTGCGATGCAATTTAGTTGGTGCCCACGACTGAGCATCGCATCATAAAAGACAAGACCGTCGCCGCGGTCCGTATTCACCTGACTGGTATGATTGTACACTTCGACGGCATTTGCAACCTTCAACGCCTCTCCATCCTCAATCTGGAGCTGGTACCAGTGGGGGTGTGCGATGGCCACAAATGCGCCGGCATCAGACGCACGCTGAGCCAATTCCGGCCCTTGCTCGGTTTCGTCTGGCGGCGGGAAGTCTAGCGGCAGACCGACAGCCAAAATGTGCCAAATTTCTCCTCTCGACGTGCGCGGGGCATGCAGTTCCGCACCCAATATCGTGGTAAAATCTTCACCCCGATACGTCCGCGTATCCGTGACGGGATAGCCGTAGACCTCACGAAAATGGTCGGTGATCGAAATGAAGTCATATCCCTGATCACGGTAAAGCCTGCACACTTCCTCGGGATGAAGCGCGCCATCAGAGTTGTTCGAATGACCGTGCAGATTGCCCCGCCAAAAGTCTCCCTTGGCCCGGAATGCCTTGTCCAATGTATCGTCTCCCGTAGAATCCAGCACTTGGCCCCGTTTTTCACGCGGTCCAGTTGCAACATCCAGAAAAATTAGCATTTCTTCAATATTTCTCCAATCTATTGATTAGATAGATACATTCATTGAACAACTACTGATATGTGCGATCTGGCCATCCCTGCCTGTGAAGGCTTCCGCGCAAGACGAGCACAGCCGACCGCAATAACCTGAGAAGCAAGAATCCCGAATCTTCACGGTGGGGAGCGGTCACAGCGCTTCGCCTTGCCGGCGGGGCCATAAGGCGACCTCGCCAAGATCCATGCTGGAAAACTCTCGGCGACGACATGGGCAGAGACTTCGGTTCCGGTTTCAGCAAATGCGGGCTCGGCCAAGGCCATGGCGAGGCTCTTTTAGATCACGTGGCCGTATCCGTTGACGTGATGAAGCCGATTTTCCGGTCACCTTGGCAGACCGGCTCGAAGCCGGACGCGCCAGCGTCACGCGATTCGATTTCGAACGAGCCGGCCGTTACCGCGGGGCGTCTCCCCCCTTTCCTTGAACGTAGCGGCCTTGCCAATGCAGTCCGGCCCGGAATGGTCGATCCAGCGGTCGAGACCGGTCATGCCAGACGTGTACCTCTGCGTGCATTCAGCGGACCAGATTCCGAAACTGTTCTCCAGCCGAAATGAATTCAGCGGGTAGTATCCGAGTTCCCTGAACCCGAAACTGGTGTCGTTTCTCAAGCAAGGTCGCCGGGGCGCCGTCAAGGAGCTGAAAACATGCCGTGTGGCACGACGGCCTGGACAGCCTGTCCTTGGCGTGAGCCCGCACAACGGCTCTCTTCCGGTTCCATGGCAACAGAACGCGAAACGCCAGGAGCTTCACCCCTTCCGACCCTGGCCGGACATCGGGAAAGTGCGCCCAGTCGGCCTGCGCCTGCGCCTCGACAGGGCGCCGAGTCCAGATCAGTGGCGCCGGGTACGTTCGCCTCCGGTACCGCTGAACCGAACGAAGGCTTCCCGTATCCGTGCTACCGGATCAGCCGGCAATGAAGCGCCGCCGTGTTGGTCGCACCGTCACCTTGAAACACCCGCCAGTTGGGGATCGCCTCGGCAAGATCCGGCGCCACGCCTTCTGAAGCGAACGGCCATCAACCGCTCCACTTCGAATCCGTTGGTCGTGGTAGCGAGCCGTTCCTTCGCTCACGCCCAAATGCCGGACCACGTCACCCTTCGTGTGAGCCTTCTGTACAATACAGTCGTCGCGGTGCGTTCCTCTCGTTCGAGGCGGCCCACCGTCATCTCCAGGCAGTGCATCCATCGGGAAACCTGCGAGACCAGAGCAACGCATTGCGAATTCGGGTGTCGCCTTACGCTCCGCTTGGACTTTTGTCCGACAACGGGTCGCATCGCTCGGGACCGTGTTGACATGCAACCAGCCGCACAGCCTGCGTGACGGTGCGTCAACCTTGAGCCTGCCAATCGGATCACGGTTGGTCAGAAGGTCGCGTATCGCTTTGGCAATGAAGGCCTGCGTCAGGGCCCGGCGGCTCTGCTGCGGTCGTCCGGGGCTACGCCGGTATGTATCGACGAGCCCCCCGACCCCGGTCAGGTCACGGACCTGAACGAGGTGATTGTGATATTTCGGCAATGGGCCAACTTCCTCGGTATGCGGAAATGCTTCGCTCTTCGCTTGAAATCGGATCCAGATATTGGATAGAGTGGAATTCATGGACGTCGGGGGCACCTTCTTCGCATGTGTTTTTCGTCAACTCACTATACCTTGTGGCGACTCCGATCTTCAGGATCATCCGAGAAAATTCGGCGGGAAACTCTCCCGTTCAGTGGGTTTTGCAAGATGCCCACTTTGTTGATAACAAACCGGCTGCAACACTAACGACCATCGAATGAACCGCAGCAAGTGACGCAGGCCAAATCCGGGAAAACCGCGCGGGCAAACGAGGGTCCGGAAGGACAACAGTTGGCCAGAAAGCCAAATGTCACGATCGACGAACACGGTCAGGAACGGAACCGTCGCGGCGAATGGTGGTCAGGTCGTCCGGTTTATCTTGAACCCCTGCTCGATGACCCCCTGAATTTCCCGAAGATCTTCAAATGGTTTTTTGGTTTCCCCGGTTTCTTCTTTCCGTGGTTCGCCATCTACATGGTGCTGATCGGCGTATCTTATGTCTGGTTCACACCGGAACTTGCGCGGATGAAGACCTTCCAGGTCGACTGGATGAGCGAAATTCTTCTGCGAAACTTCGTGCTTGTCTGGGTTTGGACAGGCGCATTCCACATGTGGTTTTGCGGGAAAAAAATGCAGGGGCGTCTGAAGAAGTACAACGCCAACTGGCAATCCAGGAACAATCCGACCTTCCTTTTCGGCGATCAGGTTTGGGACAATATCTTCTGGGCCCAAATCGGCACCCTGATCTGGACGCTTTACGAATGTGGCTTGTGGTGGGGCTATGCCAACGGGTGGATGCCTTACCTTGATCCGGCCGAACATCCGATCCTGTTCTGCCTCCTGATGATGGCAATACCTTTCTGGCGGAATTTCCATTTCTACTGGATTCACCGCCTGATCCATTGGAAACCAATCTATGATCACGTGCACTACATCCACCACAAGAACGTCAACGTGGGGCCCTGGTCCGGCATTGCAATGCACCCGGTCGAACACATTGTGTACTTCTCCGGTATACTGATTCATGTCGTTGTCCCCTCCCATCCCTTGCACATGATGTTCAATGGATTCCATTCAGGCCTTGGCCCGGCAATCAGCCATTCCGGTTTTGACGAAATCGTCTTCGGCGACGAACTTGCCCTCAGGACCGATCGCTACCTGCACTACCTGCACCACCGCTATCACAACGTGAATTTCGGCGAGAGCAACGTGCCATTGGACAAGTGGTTCGGCAGCCTGCACGATGGCACGCCCGAGGCGGACGAGTACTTCCGCAAACGCCACACCGAACGGGTAAAACAGGGCAGCACAGCGCAAACACAATGACCTGACTGATCATGATCGGCGGCGGCATCGCCGGTCTACGCGCTGTCCGTCCCGTCCGGGCACAGGGGTTTGCCGGAGCGATCACAATGATCGATCGCGATCAGGCTTTTCTGCCCTACGAGCATCCGCCCCGTTCGAAGTTGAAGGATGACGAAGTTGCGACCATTTCCATTCTGCCGGAAGACCGGATTGAGCAAGCCAAGCCGACAGTCTTGCATCGAACCGTCGCCCGTATCGATCCGATCGCCCACATTCTGACACTGGCTGACAGTACGGCGTTGTCCTATGAAAACTCCTGATTGCCACCGGTGCGCGCACGGCCATTTACGCTCGACGGTGTCGGGCCGATTGCCGCCCTGCGCAACAAGGCTGATGCAGACACCACTTATACCCGTACCCAAACGGTAAATTCCACTGAAGTTGGCGGCGGCGGCTTCATTGGGCTAGAGCTTGGCTAGAGCTTGCCAGTTTTTCGCAAGCTGGGCTCGCCTGTCGTGTGCTGGAGGCCGCACTTCATATCCTTGGGCGCGGTGTGCCGCCACGGATCGCAGGAACTTTCCAAATCTTCCACAAAAATAGTGGCGTGTCGTTCCCGACCGGAACCTCTGTCACACCTGGTGAACTTGCATCTGTTGGCGGCTGTTCCGGTTCGGGATGGCTTCGAGTTGGAAAACATGGCCCCCCGATGCCTGGCATCGACACACGACACAACCACAAGCTTAAGGTTAGTGACACTCGGTGAGCAGCGTAGATCTTAGGCTGATTCAAAGTTCCACAAAGACGTCTTCACCTTCAACGGAGACAGGATAGGTTTTCAAGGCTTCGCACACCGGCGGAACCGTCGGATCCCCAGTTCGATAGTCATATGCGCCGAAATGCAACGGACACACGATTTCAAATTCGTCGACAATCCCTTCGGACAAATGCTGTCTTTCATGGGTACAATGCCCGTCGACAGCATAGAAGTTTCCGTCCGGTCCGTGGATGATGATCAGGCTCTTGTTGCCGTGATCAAACCGAACGAAGTCTTCTTCTTCCATGTCGTCTACCGAGCAGACGCGAACTTTCTCAACCATTTCTTTCTTTCCTCGGATGTTGTCTATGCAGTGCAACAGCTTTTCGTATTGGGCCTCGGACATGGTCGGTATGATGTGATCCGGCGGGAAGTCGCATGATGTGGCCGCCTCACGAAACGCCGTCAAGCCTGCGATGCTTGCGTCGCGACCCTGTTGGTGCAGGAACGACACATCGCCGAAGACCTGAACGTACCTTGGCGAATTTGGTGTCGTACCAGTCAGGTCTTATCGGAATCGAAAGTTCACATCCCCACCATTGCCGGAGCCAGGCGATACGCAGATCAGTGGCGTACGCCTTGCGATTTCGGCCATGGTTTGGGCAGCGATCACCTCGGATTCCACAGCGAAAGCTCCCGCGCGCTCCAAGCGCTTGTCGTCACGGAACAACTCAAACGCCTCTTCAGCCGTCTTGCCGACCGCGCGCGTCCCACCAATCGAGACCGACGTTTTCTCGTTTGTCGATCGGAAGGCGTTGTAAGGCGTCTATAGCGTCAGGCGATGAAGGAGGCCGGGAATGCACTACGGAGAAAGACCAGCATCGGGCTATTCCTTGCTTTTGGTCGACCTCTTTGCCCTGCCCTGTTTCGGCTGGTTTTCGATTGCCGCTTCCAATGCCTCAACCCTTGACTTGAGGGCCTCATTCTCTTCGCGCGCCCGGGCTGCCATCAGACTCACGGCATCGAACTCCTCCCTGAGAACCAGATTTCGTTCGGTTAGCCAGCGGTCAAACCAAGTTGAAAACACCGATTCCGCTTCGGATTTCGCGCCCTGCGCAACACCGACCGCGTTGATCATCAGTTTTGAAATGTCATCCAGTACCTTGTTTTGGGAAGACATGGGCCTGCTCCAATTACAGTCTGTTTTCCTGTTACTTCCGTGGCGCGCATCGGATGCCTCGGTCGGGACCGAAACCGTTCGGCATGGTCAGCGGGTTTCGTATCCGGCAGCCTTCTGGCCAACGGCATCCTTCATGTTGAGCCGACAGAATGCGCCATACTTTATCATGCACAACTCAATCCTGTACAACCGAAATCCCGTTGCCGGATGCCCGGTTCGACTGCAAGACCGCCAATGGTCCCCGATGCCCGCACCCGTCTCTTCATGGTCGGCAATCCGGTCATGGCACGGGCGCCCGTACGGTCTTGTTCCTGAGGACGGAACCGCCACCGCACCAGCGGCGATTTCGGGAAAGCCCCGTGACCAGGAAGATCCGTTCGACTTCCCGGCCCCTTTAGTCAGGCTTTCTTGGTTGGAGTTCGTGCGGCCGGAAACGTTCTCCCGTGAAGGAACGGGCGGCGGCGACGGGCCGTCGGCGGAAAGGCCATGAACCTCCAGTGCTGCAGTCGTTGTTGACATGGGTTTCAAGTCACTTGACATTGCCCTACGGAATTCGGTGCCCCATGCCACTTGTCATCCACTTTCCCGAAATTGACCCTGCCATCGTATCGTTCGAACTGTTCGGATTGACGCTGGCGATCAGGTGGTACGCGCTGGCCTATGTCGCCGGCTTCTTCCTGGCGTGGCTCTGGTCCATGTATCTTGTCAGGAGTTCACGCATCTGGCGTGCCGATCAACCGCCGCTCCGATCATCCGATATCGAAAAGTTGATGACCTGGTTGATTCTGGGGACCATTCTCGGCGGCAGATTGGGATTCGTCCTGTTCTACAATCCGGCCTATTACCTCAGGAATCCTCTGCAGGCCGTTCAGATCTGGGAAGGCGGAATGTCATTTCACGGTGGCGCCATCGGCGTGGGGATTGCAGGTCTCCTGTTCTGCTGGCGCCACAAGCTGTCGGTTGCGGGAGTCGCCGACATCGTTGCATGTTCCGTCCCGCCCGGTCTTGGTCTCGGCAGGATCGCCAATTTCGTCAATGCAGAACTTTGGGGGCGGCCGACCGATGTTCCATGGGCAGTCGTCTTTCCCGGACCCTTGGCGTCAGAGTGTCCGCCATGGTGGACCCATGACTTCTGCAGCCGCCATCCGTCACAACTCTATGAAGCTGTCCTTGAAGGTGCAGTCCTCTTTGCGGTTCTCGCGTTTCTCGCGCTAAGGCTCTCCTGGCTCAAACGGCCAGGATTATTGACCGGCATGTTTCTCATTGGCTACGGCCTGATTCGGTTTTTCGTCGAGTTCTTCCGGGAGTCAGACATACAGTTCATGGCACCCGGGAATCCGTTCGGCTACGTTCTCAGACTCGGGACCGGCTCCGACGCGCCTGGAATGACCATGGGGCAAACCCTCTCCCTTCCGATGTTCGTGGCAGGGTTGGTCATCATTGTTCTGGTCAGACGGGCATCGCGAAATGCATGAACTCAGGCGCCGACTGGTCGAGAGGATCCGAAGTCATGGCCCCCTGACGGTCGCGGAATACATGAGGGCGGCACTCCAGGACCCGGAATTCGGATATTACCGGTCCGGAGTACGCATCGGAAAGAACGGCGATTTCATAACCAGTCCTGAAGTCAGCCAGGTCTTCGGAGAACTCCTGGGTTTGTCACTTGCTCAATCCTGGGTCTTGCATGGCCGGCCTAGCCCGATTGGACTTGTCGAACTGGGTCCGGGTCCGGGAACCCTGTTCGCCGACATGCTCCGCGCTACCAGGTTGGTCGAAGGATTTCACGGTGCCTTTCACAACAACCTTTACCTCGTCGAGAGCAACGCGGATTTCCGGCATAGCCAGGCGGACCTCCTTGGAGCGTATGAACCCGAGTGGATCGACCGCATCGACGGCATGCCTGACCTGCCGACGTATTTGATCGCGAACGAGTTCCTTGATTGCCTGCCCGTTCACGTCTTCCGGAAGTCCGCCGACGGCTGGCAGGAAAAGCAGGTTACCGAATGTCGCGGCCAACTTGCCTTTGCCTATGGCGCGAGCGACACATCGATCGACTTGACCGACTTTCTTGGCAGTCCTGACGAACTTCGCACCGGTTCGATTGTCGAAGTTTCGCCTGAAACCCGGGACGTCGCTCTGACAATCGGGAAGCGCATCGGCCGACTCGGAGGGACCGCGATCATCATCGACTATGGGGGCTGGGGCACGGATGGCTTCACCTTGCAGGCGGTACGACGGCACAGGAAATGTCCTCCGCTGGCTAATCCGGGCAGCACCGACCTGACGGCCCATGTCGACTTTCGCGTGATCTCACGGGCTGCCGGTGCGTATGCACGTGTTTCGCCAATGATCGAACAGGGCGAACTGCTCAAGAACCTCGGGATCGCCGAACGCATGCGAGTCCTCGCAGGGAACCTGTCCGGGTCCAGTTTGCAAGTCCACCTCGCGGCTCATCGGCGCTTGACTCTCCCGATCGAAATGGGATCGACATTCAAGGGAATTTCCATAGTTCCGGAAGGCGAAATGTTCGCACCGGGATTTGGCTGAGCCAGGACATGACCAGCGACGTCGTGAAATCGGATTTGCTCGATCCCGAGCTGCACGGGTTCTTTACCCGAAAGGGGGGAGTCTCGACCGGAGACTATGAAAGCCTGAATTGCGGTGCGGGATCCAGTGACGCTCCCGATGATGTCCAGGCCAACCGCAGGCACGTGGCCGCCGCTCTCCGGATCAAACCGGAAAACCTGGTTTCGCTCAGCCAGTGCCACTCGAACCGGGTCGCGGAGATTTCGCAATCGCCCGACACCCGGATCAGGGGTGACGGCATGGTCAGCCGGACACCGGGAATGGCGCTCGCAATTCTTACCGCGGACTGCGCGCCGATCCTGTTTTCAACTCCTGATTGCCGCGTTGTCGGAGCCGCCCATGCAGGCTGGAAAGGCGCGCTTGGTGGCATCATCGAGGCTACGGTCGAAACGATGATCACCAATGGGGCCGAACGTTCGTTGATTTCAGCTGTTGTCGGGCCGTGCATTAGTCAGAACGCTTACGAAGTCGGCCCGGATTACCGCGACGCTTTTCTGGCCGCCTCGCCCGAAAACAGGCAGTTTTTCGCACCGGGCGATTCCGACCGTTTTCATTTCGATCTGGCCGGCTTTTGCATGCAGCGCCTGAAAGACTCCGGCGTTACCAGGGCTTCATGGACGGGACATTGCACCTATACCAACGCGGATCGTTTCTTTTCCTATCGGCGCACGGTTCATCGAGGGCGGCCTGACTACGGCAGGATGGCATCGGTTATCCGAGTCCGTTGACTGCGGCTCCCCGCTCTTCCACGCACCGGCCGGGAGCGCATGCGGTCAATTGCAACGTATGGCCCCGGTCGCTGGATGCAATCATGGGCGGAAGCATTGACGACATTGTCTTCAGGCAGGCCCCCGGGCCGATGATGTCCAGTTTACTGCCAACCGACGCGCTCCGTCCGGGCGGCCAAAGGCGACCGGAAGGAAAACCGGCCTCCGTTCGATCGAAGCAAACCCTTACGAGGTTCAAACTGCCGGACGTGCAAGCCGCCCGCTTTTCAATGTTGTCTCGAAGCCGGGACGCGGCAGACGTGGTATAAGGAACGCCAGGGCGAGCGAGATGCATGCCATGGCGGCACCGACAAGGAACACGACCATCCGACCGTTTTCATCTGCGACCCAAATCAAACCCAGAATCCAGGGCAGCGTCACGGCAGCAATATGGTTTATGGTAAACGATACGCCAGCGGTTCCGGCGATATCCTCGAATTTCGCGATTTTTCTGAAGTAGCTCTGGATGGCGATCGCCATCGCGAAAAACAGATGGTCGAGGATGTAGAGGACGGCCGCCAGCCAGGCCGTTTCGACCATCGCATATGCAATGAAGATTCCGATCAGACCAATGTATTCGAACACGAGGACAGGTCGTTCGCCCCAACGCATGATGAAATGGCCAACGCGCGGCGCCAACCACATGGCCATGACATGGTTGGCAGCGAAAAGCGCGACGATCGCTTCAGGCCGGTACTCGAATTTTGAAACCATCAGAAATGCGGCAAATCCGACGAAGATCTGACGGCGTCCACCCGACATGAACTCCAGCGCGTAGTACAGCCAGTAACGTCTCCGGACAACCAATGTCATGGATTGGTAACCCGACTCGGTAAATCGCGGAAATGCCAGCCTGCAAATGGCACCAAGACCAATGGTCGCGACACCCGCAATCAAGTAGACAGCCCAGTACGGGGACTCGAGAAACTCGAAAGCCACGTAGACGAACCCGTAGGCGATCAGAGATCCGGCAGATGTGATCGCTGCCATTCTGCCAAGCACCAGAGGCAGATTGTCGACCGGCGTCCACTGCATCGCCAGTGACTGCTTGACCGTTGCCAGGAAATGGAAACCTACCGACATGACCATCGTCGTGAAGTACAGGCCCCATACAGTCGGCAGCAGCCCCGTTATTGCCACCCCGAGACCCATGACAGAGATGGCGAGAATCGCAAATGTCTGCTGGCGCCAGACAAGCAGCATGTAGACGACGGTGAACGCAAGAAAGCCCGGTATTTCGCGAATCGTTTCGAGAATCCCGCGTTCAAGCCCGCTGAAATTGACTTCGTCGACAGCGAAGTTGTTGATCAACGTCATCCATGGCTCAAATGCGATCGGGATCGAAAGTGCGAGAATCAACAGGAAAACCTGGGGGTCGCGCCAGCCGTTTCGCAACACGCCTTGCCAGTCAGACAAAAGCATCCGGCTCGAAAACATCGTCACATCCCGTTCAACTCGCCGATCCAGGCCGGTCAGCCATGGAACTTGCAGCGGCAATCCGTTCCGCTCCCGCAATCCGGATCGTTGCTTCTGGATTGGCAATGAGTCACCCGCCAAGGGGGACCAGTCGAACCTGTTGTTCACACAATGTAGGTCGATACGCAATCGGGACCTACGCGACTTGGGTCGAATCCACCGTGAGTTTGGCAGCCAATTCCCGAACTGTCCTTCCCCAATTCAAACGGTTTCGCCTTTCGGAAAGTCGATCACCGGACCAGGAAGTTCGACTTCAGCGAAATTGGCACACACAGAGAGGCTTGACGCGGTATGCCTGCTCAGTGGCCGGGCAAGTGCCACTTCGGACCTGAAAGTATTTTCGGGAACGGGTGTTCAGCAGGCGCTCAGGAAACGACTACCGAGGCCTACAAGCGAACCGGGCAGTCAGATGGGGCGTCAACTCCATCGATTACCGGCGAACGAGCGACGCGGTGTGGCCAGGAGCGAACCCGACAGGTTTCACGACATCATGGAACTGCGTTGCCCGGTGTTCCCAGGTCCTTGCCAGAATTGCACTGCACAGTTGAACAGGAATTTTCACAATGAATTGTGGCACGCAACCATGCGACTTGCCCGCCCGGGAACCAGATCAGGGCGTTTGAGCCCGCATTCTTCGAGCGCCCGTGAACACCGTGCGCGAAATGCACAGCCTTGCGGCGGGCTATGCGGATCAGGCATTTCAGTTTCGCGTCCTTCCGGGGCCGTCAGCGGACGGCCTACGACGGGCGCACTTTCTGCCAAGAGTTTCGTGTAGGGATGGCGAGGTTCCGAAAAGACCTGGACCGCCGGCCCGACTTCCACGATCGATCCAAAATAAAGGACGGCAATTCGATCACTGATCGCCTCAACCACGGCCAAGTCGTGACTGATGAAGAGATACGTGAGATCGAATTTTTCCTTGAGATCCGAGAGCAGGTTCAGAACCTGCGCTTGAATCGACACATCCAGCGCCGAGACCGGTTCGTCGAGAATAAGGATGCGGGCGTCGGCTGCCAGCGCCCGCCCGATAACGATTCTCTGGGCCTGACCGCCGGAAAACTCGTGTGGATAGCGATCGAGATAGTCCAGGCGCAGGTTCACGGCGGAGAAGATCTCGGAAATCCTTCTTTCGCGCGCCGCTCTTGACATCCCGTGAAGATGCTTGAGCGGGGCTTCCATGATTTGACGGATGGTCTTTCGTGGATTGAGGCTGCTGACCGGATCCTGGAAAACGTACTGAATCCGTCTGCCAAAGGCGACCGGGTCGGCGGTGCCCAAGATCTCTCCCTCGATCTTGATCTGCCCGCCGCTTGGCGCAAGCAGCCCCACCAGCATCCTCGCCAAAGTCGACTTGCCGCAACCGGATTCCCCGACGATGCCCAGCGTTTCTCCCTTGTTGATCGTCAGCGTGAGAGGTTGAACTGCACGCACGTGCGCTCGCGGCGGCCCTATGAACCGTTCGCCGACCGCGAAAGTCTTGTGTAGCTCGGTGATTTCAAGAGCGAAGGTCATCAGGCTGCGCCCGTTGCCAGGTGTTCGGGGTCGATGCAACGCACGGCTCGCCGATCGGAAATTTTCGAAAGAGCAATGTCACCGGTGCGGCAGGCTTCCTTCGCCTTGTGGCACCGTTCGGCGAACGCGCAACCTTCGGGCAACCCGTCCAGAACGGGCGGCAGCCCCGGTATAGCGTCCAGCCTTCGTCGACCTCGCCCCAGTTCCGGAACGCAGGCCATGAGTCGCGCCGTGTAGGGGTGTGCCGGCGCATTCAGGATGGCGTCGGTCGGACCCTCCTCGACAATGCGGCCAGCATACATCACGGCAACCCGGTTGCAGAGCTGTGCGACAACGGCAAAGTCGTGCGTGATGAATATGATCGCGAGCCCGCGCTCACGCTGCAACTCGCTGAGAAGAGAAAGGATTTGAGCCTGCACGGTTACGTCGAGGGATGTCGTGGGTTCGTCGGCGATGATCAGTTCAGGGTCATTTGCCAGCGCAATTGCAATGCCGACCCGCTGCCGCATGCCACCCGACATTTCGTGCGGGTATCCGTTGAATCTCTCCTCGGCATTGGGGATGCGCACCGAGTCAAGAAGCCCGATGGCATGATCACGGGCCTTGGCCTTCGGCATCGCGTGGTGAGCGCGGATTGCCTCGACCAGTTGCGTGCCCACGGTGTAGAGCGGGTGTAGCGTGGTCAACGGATCCTGAAAGACATATGCAACGCGGTCGCCTCGCAGGCGTCGCAGTGTCTCGTAGTTTGCTCCGATCAGTTCCTGTCCCGAGAATCGTACCGAACCGGCCCTGATCACGCCCGGCGGCGAAGCAACCAGGCCCATGACCGAAAGTGCGGTAACCGATTTCCCGGAGCCACTTTCTCCGATGATCCCGACGCATTCACCCGATCTCACGTACAAATCGACACCGCCCACTGCCTGGTGGATGCGGCCATTGGAGTGGAACTGGGTCTTCAGACCGTCGAGCGACAGGAGCGCAGCGCGTTCCGTTTCAGGAACGGGTTCCTCGCGCCTGACAAGTGTGCAGGGCATCGGGCGGCTCAGCGCACCCGATCTCAACCGTGGATCCAGTGCATCTCGAACCCCGTCGCCCAGCAGGTTGATCGACATGACGATGACCAGGATCATCGCTCCCGGCACGATAGACGTGTGAGGGTTGGTGATGAGCGCGGAGCGCGCCTCGCCCAGCATCGAGCCGAGGTCGGCCTGAGGCGGCTGGCTCCCGAGTCCAAGAAACGACAGCCCGGCGGTTTCCAGGATCATCCAACCGACGGTGGTGGACATGGCGATGACGATCACCGGAATCACGTTGGGCAGCACCTCGGTCAAGATTATCCGGGCATCGCCCATTCCTGAAAGCCGTGCTGCATCGACGAAATCCGTATGGGCGATGCTTACGGTCACGCCCCGGATGTTGCGCGCAAAAAAAGGTATGTTTACCGCGGCCACGGCGATCAATGCATTTACCAGCCCCGGACCGAGAGCGGCAACAATTGCCAACGCGAGGAGGATGTAAGGAAAGGCCATCAGCATATCGACGCCGCGCATGATGACATTGTCGGTTCGGCCACCATAGAAACCCGCTACGATCCCGATGGCTGAGCCGATCGAGGCAGCGACGAGGGCAGAGACGAAACCCACGGCGAGCGACAGCCGAACACCCCAGAAAAGCCGACTGAGTAGATCTCGACCAAGATGGTCGGTGCCAAGCGCGACGCTTCCTGAAAATGGGCGTTTGAACCGATCAGCGGTGTTGGTCACATCCGGGTCTGCCAGTGGCAATAGTGGCGTAACCAGTGCCAGGGCGACGATCACAAGCATGACCACCAATCCGGCAAGCGCCAGCCTGTTTCGGATAAGGAGGCCGAAGAAGCTCATGTCTTGATCCTTGGATCAAGCAGGCTTTGCGCCACATCCACCACGAGATTGAACATCACGTAGCAGGCGGCAACGAATACGACGCCGCCCTGCACCAGCAGGATGTCGCGCTTCAGGATTGCATCGACCAGCATCCGGCCCACGCCCGGCCATTGAAAGACGATTTCCACATAGACCGCTCCTGAAAGGACGAAACCTGCCTGCACGCCCAACACGGGAATGATGCTGACCATCGCGGCGCGAAGTGCATGCCGCCATATGACGCTGCGTTCATGGACACCTTTGGCACGCGCGGTCCGGATGAAGTCCTGACGCAAGACCTCCAGCATGGAGGATCGCGACAAACGGGCAATGACGCCTGTCGCAACCAGTGCAAGCACCATCGCGGGCAATGTCAGGTGGCTGATCAGCGACGACAGGTCGCGCGCTCCGTAGATCGGCCACATGCCCGACACGGGAAACCAGCGCAAGTTAACCGCGAAGACAAGAATCATCATCATTCCAAGGAAAAATGAAGGGATTGAAATGCCCAGGAGCACCGCGAAAGTAATCGCCTTGTCAGCCAGCCCGAATTGCCGGGCAGCCGAGACGGTGCCGGCGGCGACCCCGAGAACGGAGCAAATGACGAATGACGTGCCGGCGAGGACAAGCGTCGCATTGAATCGCTCCAGGACTTCATGGAGCACGGCGCGGTTCAGTGAGAATGACCGCCCGAAGTCACCTTGCAGCAAATTGCCGAGCCAGATGAAGTACCGCTGTACCAAGGGCCTATCGAGACCAAGATCGCGGTTCAGTTTCTCGACATTTTCAGGTGTGGCGTAGGAACCGAGGATGGCCGTCGCCGGATCGCCGGGAATCATGGCCATGATCAGGAAAACAATGATTGAGATGCCCAGAAGCACCGGGATGGCCGAGACAAGCCGTTTGAGTATGTAGCCTGCCATTCACGCTCCCGGGGGACAGGTTGGGCAGCCGCGGCGCCTGCGCCGCGGCTGCGCCATAGTGCTTAGTTCTTGGTTACCTCGTCAAGCAGGAGGAAGAATGAAGGCTGGAGCGAGAAGTTGCCGACACGGTTAGAAGTAACGGCGTTTTGCTTCCAGTTCGCGACGAAGACCCATGGTGCATCTTCGTGCACGATCGTCTGCATTTCCTGGTACAGCCGGGCGCGTTCGTTCTGGTCGGTCGAGACCCGGGCCGCTTCCAGAAGCCGGTCCACTTCAGGATTGGAATAGTAGCCCGAGTTGAAGCCGCCCTTGTCCGGCCAAGCCTCGGTCCTGAGCGCCAGGAATGGCAGGGTGTCAGGGTCATTGGTCATCCAGGCCATTTCGGCCATGTCAGCCTTTCCTTCGAGACCCGGGTTCACTTCGCCAAGGAAGGTGTTCCATTCGTAGGTCTCGATGGCGACGTCAAATCCCACAGCTTCCAGATCGGCCTGGATGGCGGTACCCATGGCAACCGGGTCCAGCATGCCCGACCCTCCTTCGGTCACGAAAAAGGTCAGCTCGCTCCCTTCGGCCCCAGCCTCGGCTATCAGTGAACGTGCCTTGTCGGGATCGTAGGGATACGGTTCGAGGCTTTCGTTGTAGGCCCAAGCAAACGCCGGCGGTGTCGGGCCGGCGGCAACGGCTGCGGTACCTTCCAGCACATCGTTGACGATTGCTTCCTTGTTGATCGCATAGTTTGCGGCCTGCCGGATGCGAACATCGGCAAAGGGACCTTCCTTCGCGTTCAGGATGAGAAACCAGACGTGGGGGCCTGCCTGCTCATGAATCGTGAACGCATCGCCCTGGAATTCCGACAGCGAAACGGGGGGCACTTCGACCATCAGATCAATCCCGCCTGCCAGCATTTCGGCTGTGCGGGTGTTGGCATCCGTTATCGGACGGAACACCACCGCCTGAAGTTCCGGAGCCCCTTCCCAGTGATCGGGGTTGGCTTCGATCACGACCGCCTCGTTTGAACGCCATTCGACGAACTTGAACGCGCCGGTACCGGAGGGATTGCGGCCCACATTCGAACCATGTGCTTCCACGGAGGCAGGGGAGACGATCAATCCCGTCGGATAGGCCAGGTTCGACAGGAAAGGCGCGTACGGCGCGTTCAGGGTGAATTGCACGGTAGTCGGATCAATGACCTCGACCGAGTTCACCGCCGAGAAGAAGAAGGCCAACGGGAAAGGTCCGGTGTCATGATAGGGATGACTCTCGTCGAGCATTCGATCAAAGTTGAACTTGACTGCCTCGGCGTTGAAATCGGACCCGTCGTGGAATTTTACGCCGTTGCGCAGGGAAAATGTGTAGACCGTGCCGTCGTCGCTGATGGTCCAATCGGTTGCCAGCGCCTGTTCGACCTCGAGAGTGCCATCCTTGTAGCGCACGAGACCGTCAAAGACGTTCATCAGAATGCGAAAGTCGTTGACTGCTGTCACGGCGGCCGGGTCGAGTGCCTTGGGCTCCGCAATTTGGCCGACGATCAGCACGTTCTCCGGTGACTGGGCCTGCGCCGTCGCAGCGCCGAGGCCGAGAGCCGCCGCCGTCGTAACCGCCAGCAGCGTACGGCGAGTCATTTCCGAATGTTTCATTGGATGATCCTCTCTGTTACTGGTCGAAATTATCATGATCAATTATATCTCTCAAATTATCATGACAAATTCAATGGGAATGTTACAGGGGTGTCGGCGTGACCTATTCAATTCTGAAATATGACCGGGAAACAGGCGTATTTGCCGCCGCCGCGGCGACCGGCAACCTGTGTGTGGGCGGTTGGGTGCTGCGCGGGGACATTGAATCGGGATTGGTGGCTTCCCAGGGTTCGGCTCCCAGCACCTTTTGGCGCGATGACGTCCTGCGCCAGATGCACAGCGGTACCGATGCCGGAATCGCGGTTGAGAACGTCATCAAGCCCGACCCGGGCCGGGGGCATCGACAGATCATCGCATTGGACCGAAACGGTGGCGCAAAGGGGTTCACCGGTGGAGACAGCATCGCTTTTGCTGGTCACGTGTGCGAAGACGGATTGGCGGTCGCAGGAAACATGCTTGCGGGCCAAGCCGTACTTGACGCCATGGTTTCGGAAGTTCGAAACAGCCAAGTGCCTGTCGTCAACCGGATGTTGATGGCCCTTGCAGCCGCCGATGCGGCTGGTGGTGACAAACGTGGGTTGGTTTCAGCAGCACTTCTGGTTCTGGATCCGCACCGCCCTCCACTAGACTTGCGAATCGACCATCACGACGATCCGCTGGCGGCGCTGAAACAGCTTTGCGACCGGGCACATGGCCCCCCCTATCATAGCTGGCTGGGCAAGGTCCCTGTCCTGGTTGACAGGTCGAGGCACCCGTAGAACTGCGGGAACTCATTCGTCCATGAAGTTCCGCATGAGCTGAGCTTCCCGGGCTATCATGATCTTTTCTGCCCCTTTCATGTGAGACCCCATGATCGCCCTTGCCTTGTCCGAGTCGCCGTCACGCAGGGCCTTAACCAACTCCAGTTGATGCTCGCGGCCTCGTTGCCAGAGTTCCGCGCTGGGAGGATCATACAGACGACGGTAAACTGTCAGATCGGTCAGGATGCGGGCCATGAACCCGATGACGAAACCCAGAAGCCGGTTTCCCGCAAATTCCGAGAGCCGGGCATGAAAGGCGAGCGAGGAGATATGCTGTTCCATCTCCTCTTCGGGACTGCCTGCCGGTTCAGGGTGGCGTTCGGCCAGGAATTGGAGTTCGTCCAACTGAACCTCCGTCAGCTTCCCGGCAAGACTGACCGCCAGTTCCGGTTCCAGGGTCTTGCGCATTTGGTAGATGTCGGAAATCGACAGGTCCTGGAAATAGAAATAGTTCGCCAGAAGCGACCTGGCCCGCTCCGCAGACACCTTGTCGACAAAGCTGCCCCCGCCCGGTCCGGTTCGGGTCACGATCAAGCCCTGCGCTTCGAGAAGCCGCATGGCTTCACGCACGGTACCCTTGGACACCGAAAACAACCCGATCATCTCTGCCTCGTTCGGCAGCTTGTCGCCTTGCTTCAGGTCTCGCTCGACGACCCATTGTTTGATCTTTTCCGCTACGAGAACAGGTCGTGATTGTTTCGGGCGCGGTATGAATTCGCTGCGGGCTTCCATCTCAGGTTTCATTTCCCGTCATCTTGAAACCATAGCCAAGGGTGGCTTGAATGTGTAGGGTGAC
This sequence comes from Paracoccaceae bacterium, assembly GCA_965242975.1. GTDB lineage: Bacteria > Pseudomonadota > Alphaproteobacteria > Rhodobacterales > Rhodobacteraceae > JAPPHA01. The sequence continues at coordinate 1,698,901 of CBDETS010000007.1, forward strand.
ATTTATCATGATAAATCGGAACGGATGAGGATCGGGGCAAATGTGCATAACGGCGTCCAGTACACGCAGCCCATTGCAGTGCCGGAGGTTAGGGGGTCACTCGAATCCGCATTTGGCGTATTTCCTAAACCACCGGGACAGGCGGCCACTCCTTCGCATGCGGAGTTGACGCGGGCTCTTGGCAGAATTCAGTATCGCCGTGAAAGGGAATTGGCGACAAGGCCAACCCGTTGTACGGATTGACTGAACAGGAGTACCGAGTCCTCTTTCACCGAATCTCGTCATGGAGCACAAGACATGCTGCATTTCTCAACCGAGGAGTTCGCCGTCCGTTACGGCAGAATGGAGTCCGAACTGGAAAACAGGGGACTTGACGGAATGCTGATCTTCGCGCCGGAAAGCCAATACTGGCTTACCGGGTACGACACGTTCGGGTTCTGTTTCTTTCAGTGCCTTGTGATCGGGGGAAACGAGCCGGTACTCTTGACCCGCTCCGCGGACCTTCGGCAGGCTGAACTGACATCGATCATCAAGGACATCAGGATCTGGAGAGATGGCCAGGATGCGAAGCCGGAGTCCGACCTCGCGGAGTTGCTTAAAGAACTCGGCCTCGCGAACAGGCGCCTGGGAGTCGAGTTCGACACCCACGGACTGACCTACCATAACGGCGTGAAGGTTTCGGACGCCCTCGACGGACTCGTGGAGCTGGTTGATGCCTCGGACCTGTTTCCCGCGCTTCGCCTTGTCAAGTCGGATGCGGAAATCGCCTATGTTCGGAAGGCAGCGATACTCGCGGATGACGCGCTGGATGCAGGTCTCGAACACATTGTTCCCGGTGGATCGGAAAGTCAGATTCTCGCGGCAATGCAGGGTGCGGTGTTTGCGGGCGGCGGCGACTACGCGGGAAACGAATTCATCATCGGGTCCGGCCAACATGCCCTGTTGTGCCGTTACAGTTCGGGTCGCCGAAACCTGTCGCCGCACGATCAGTTGACGCTCGAGTGGGCGGGTGTCTTCCGTCACTACCACGCTGCGATGATGAAAACCGTCATTGTCGGAGAACCGACATCACGTCATCGATCTCTTCACGCGTCCGTTCGGGAGGCGCTCGAAAAGTCGGAAGAACGGCTGGTACCGGGCGCCCGAATGGGAGACATTTATGATGCACACAGGCAAACCCTGGACGCGCACGGCCTCTCGGAAAGCCGCCTGAACGCATGCGGGTATTCGCTCGGGGCGAAATTCAGTCCATGCTGGATGGATTCCCAAATGTTCTACGAAGGAGCGGAAACAGTAGTCCGGCCCGGCATGGTCTTCTTTCTGCACATGATCGTCATGGACAGCGCACATCAGACGGCCATGTGCCTTGGCCGAACATCTCTCGTGACCCCGAATGGGTCCGAACCGCTCTCCACGTACCCTCTTGATCTGATCGTGAGATGATGCGTGCCCACGCGGTCGTGCTGGACGGATGCCCGCGGGAACCGATGATGCAGCGGTGAGCAGCAAGGCACACCGGAACATGATTCCGGGGTTTCGTGTCCGCGCCGGACGATGTAGTTGCTGCAACTCCGTCCGACCATGGGTCCGTTACCTCCGATATGGATGATGCCGTGAGCCAGACAATCCGAACACGCCTGCTGATCGTCGGATCCGGCCCTGCCGGCTACTCGGCAGCGATCTACGGCGCAAGGGCAATGCTGGAACCGGTCCTGGTGAGAGGGCTGGAGCCAGGCGGCCAACTGACGACAACGACCGAGGTCGAGAACTGGCCGGGCGATACCGAGGTTCAGGGTCCCGACCTGATGACCCGCATGGAGGCACACGCGACAGCCGTCGGAACTCGGCTTGTCGATGACATCATTTCCGAGCTGGATCTTGGAACGCGACCGTTCGTCGCAAAGAGCGACAGCGGAGCATCCTACATTTGCGACGCGGTGATTCTCGCAACGGGAGCCCGGGCCAAGTGGCTCGGAATCGAGTCCGAGACCAGGTTTCGGGGATTTGGCGTGTCCGCCTGCGCGACCTGCGATGGCTTTTTCTTTCGCGGCCAGGAAATCGTCGTCGTTGGCGGCGGCAATACCGCTGTCGAAGAAGCCTTGTTCCTTACCAGGTTCGCGTCAAAGGTGACGCTCATTCACCGGCGCGACGAACTCCGTGCCGACAAGATCCTGCAGAAACGGTTGTTCAACAATGACAAGATCGAGCCTCTTTGGTTTCACGTGCTCGAAACGGTCAACGGAAACGAAAGCCCGACAAAAGCCGTTACGGGTGTCACGGTCAAACATGTGAGGACCGGCGCAACTCGCGAGATTCCCTGCGCAGGAGTATTCGTGGCAATCGGCCATGAACCGGCCAGTGAGTTGGTCAGGGGGCAACTCCAGACACACATGGGCGGATACGTCGTAACACGTCCCGGGAGTACGGCTACCGGAGTTCCCGGGATCTTTGCCGCGGGCGACATTACGGATCACGTTTATCGGCAGGCCGTGACGGCAGCAGGCATGGGCTGCATGGCTGCCCTTGAGGCGGAACGTTTCCTCGCCACTGGCGAATGACAACGGCGAATGTCCACGTGCGGCGGTGACCGGTACCTCTTGCCCATCCGAAGGCAACCCGCGTTCGCGAGGCTTTTCCCCGGACACTCCGCACGCATCCGTGACGGCTCGCTTGATCCGGCCCGGAATCGCGTTCGCACCCCCGGGACCAATTCGGATGTGACCGTCAAGACAACTCTTGCGATTTCGGAATCCGATAGACATCGGCCCGCCAAATGAGGATAGTATGCCATCTAGGAACTCAACGGGACGCCGGTGCTCGACCCGAGTCCGCCCGATTGATCGTCCGGTTGAGAACGAAAGGAAGAGGAATCATGAGAAAATCCGTATTTTCGTACTTGGGAGCGATTGCGGGGCTCGCACTTGCAACCGGTACGGCCCAGGCAGACAAGCTCACGTATTACTGCAGTGCCCAGGAAGACTGGTGCCAGCTTATGGCACGCAGCTTCGAGGAAGCCACCGGCATCGACGTCGACATGACACGAAAGTCGTCGGGTGAAACCTACGCCCAGGTCAGGGCCGAGGCCTCCAACCCGAAGGGTGACGTCTGGTGGGGAGGAACGGGTGACCCGCATCTGCAAGCGGCCGAAGAAGGATTGACCGAAGAGTATATCTCGCCCATGCGCGACCAGCTTCACGGCTGGGCCATCGCCCAGGCCGAAAGCGCCGGGAACAGGACCATAGGCATTTACTCGGGAGCGCTCGGGTACGGGTACAACACCGAACTCGTCGCGGCCAACAACCTGCCTGAACCATCATGCTGGAAAGACCTGTTGAAACCCGAATACAAGGGCCACGTGCAAATGGCGAACCCGAACTCCTCGGGAACTGCCTACACGACCCTTGCCTCGATGGTGCAACTGTTCGGCGAGGACGAAGGTTTCGAATTCATGAAAAGCCTTCACGCCAACATCAACCAGTACACCAAGTCGGGTTCGGCGCCGATCAAGGCGGCAGGTCGTGGCGAGAACACGATCGGAATCGTGTTCATGCACGATGCCGTCAAGCAGGCCGTCAACGGGTTTCCGATCAAGGTTGTCGCTCCATGTGAAGGAACCGGATACGAAATTGGTTCGATGTCCATCATCAAGGGAGCCCGCAATCCCGAATCCGCCAGGAAATTTTATGACTGGGCCCTTTCGGCCGAAGCGCAAAACCTTGCGTTGCAGGTCAATGCTTTCCAGGTCATGTCAAACATTAGCGCCGAGGCGTCGCCAAGTGCGCCCGACATGTCGACCATCAAGCTCATTGACTACGACTTCAGGAAATACGGTTCTTCGGCAGAACGCAAAAGGCTCCTGAAGAAATGGGACGAAGACGTCTCCACACTTCCACAATGACGCGTGCGCGAGACTGACCTTCGATCGAAGGCCCGCCCGACCCTGATCTTCTGGATCATCGTCGGGTGGGCCGGGTTTTGCGTCCTACCGTGGTATGCCGTCGACGACGGGTTCTTTTCCTTTGCCTGGTTGTTTGACGGGTACCCTGTCGATCCGGATTACGCCCCCGCAATCTTTCTGATCTCGCAAGGGCAAAAGCTCTGGCTGGCGCCGCTTCTGCTACCCCTCGCGATGACCTTGATTGCCCTTCAAAAGCGGCAATCCGAAGCCGTTACCGCCGTTCTCCTCATTTTGATCGGAGCCTTGGGCTTCGCGTGGTTGATGGCTCAGGGGTTCGGCATCGGGATCAGGGGATTCAGTTTTGACTGGCTGGCGGTTCTCTTCGGCGACCTTGGAGACCGCCAATTCGGCATGGGCTACGGGGCCTTGCTCCTGGCGTCCGCATTCCTGTTCCTCTTCACGCAAGGCATTGCCTTGCGGGGAGCGATTGGTGGTGACGTATTCGTCGTTGGCGCCATTGGATTCGTCGTCGCCATCGTAACGATTTTCGTGTTTTTTCCGATTGCCCGCATGCTGGTTTTCGCTTTCATCACCGAAGACGGCGCCTATTCGCCGACGGTATTCGCCTCGAAGTTCCTTGATGACCGGATCTGGGGACTCGGTTGCCTGTTCGGCACCCGCTGTGGGGCAGCCTGGAACTCAATCTTTCTGGCCGTCCTTGTCGGGACTCTGACCACGGCGCTGGGACTTGCCTTTGCCTTGGTCGTCACGCGTTCCGGCTTTCGTGCGCGACGGCTGCTCCGCGCATTGACCGTTCTTCCGATCATCACCCCGCCATTCGTCATCGGCTTGGCGCTGATCCTGCTGTTCGGGCTCTCCGGAACGGTAACCGTCTTTTTTGCCGACGTCCTCGGAGTGCAACCGACACGCTGGCTGTACGGCCTCCCGGGAATCCTGATAGCCCAGACGCTCGCGTATACGCCGATCGCGTTCCTGGTTCTGATCGGCGTCGTCGAGGGCGTATCTCCGTCCATGGAGGAAGCTGCCCAGACCTTGCGTGCCGACCGCTGGCAGACGTTCTGGACTGTTTCGCTTCCGTTGATGCGGCCCGGATTGGCGAATGCCTTTCTGCTCGGGTTCATCGAAAGCATGGCGGACTTCGGCAACCCTCTGGTTCTCGGCGGAAACTTCGATGTTCTGTCGACCGAAATCTTTTTTGCCATTGTCGGCGCCCAGTACGACCAGGGTCGTGCAGCCGTGCTGGCGATGGTGCTGCTGTTTTTCACCCTGACTGCCTTCTATGTTCAGCGCGCGTGGCTCGGGCGAAAGCAGTACACAACGGTCACCGGCAAGGGAGACGCAGGTGTCCACCCGTTGATGCCAAAACGACTGGCAGTTCCGACTCTGATCGTTGCCGCCGTTTGGGCAACCTTTACCATCGTCGTCTATGGCATGATCGTATACGGCAGCTTCGTCGAACTCTGGGGAGTACGGAACAACTTTACGCTCAAGCATTACGTCACTGCCTTCTCGATCGGTGTAAACGAACACGGAATCCACTGGTCTGGCGCAGCCTGGGATAGTTTCTGGACGACAATTTACATCGCGGCCATCGCGGCTCCCTTGACTGCAGTCGTCGGGCTTACGACCGCATACCTCCTGACCCGTCAGAATTTCGCGGGCAAGAACGCGTTCGAATTTGGAACCATGCTGAGTTTCGCCATTCCCGGAACGGTCATTGGAGTGAGTTATATCCTGGCGTTCAATGTGCCGCCGATCGAGATAACCGGGACGGGCATTATTCTGGTCATCAGCTTCATCTTTCGTAACATGCCTGTTGGAATCAGAGCCGGTATTGCAAGCATGACCCAGATCGACCGCTCGCTCGACGAGTCGTCGCTGACCTTGGGGGCGAACAGCTGGCAGACATTTCGCCGGGTGATTTTGCCACTGTTGCGACCAGCTATCCTCGCGGCATTGGTCTTCAGTTTCGTACGCGCCATGACCGCGATTTCCGCAGTGATTTTCCTCGTGTCCGCCAAGTATGACATGGCAACGAGCTACATCATCGGCAGAGTTGAAAACAACGACTATGGTCTGGCAATCGCGTATTCAACAACCCTCATTTTCGTCATGCTGACCGCTGTGGGGTTGTTCCAGTTACTCGTCGGAACGACCCAAATCGGTCGGCGGACGCAGTTCGCCCGCTAAAGGAGGCCCGGTGGCAAGAACCAGAATCACGGGAAAGGCCGCTCCGGTCCGGTTCAGCAACGTATCGAAAGTGTACGGTGGCGACGTTGTTGCCGTCGACGGCATCAACCTTGAGGTCGAGGCGGGGAAACTGGTGACTCTTCTGGGACCGTCGGGGTGCGGGAAGACAACCACTCTTCGACTGATTGCCGGACTGGAATTCGCCAGTTCGGGTCGAATCGAGATCGGCGATCACGACGTCACGCGCTTGCCCCCCACCGAGCGTGACGTCAGCATGGTCTTTCAGTCCTACGCGCTCTTTCCGCACATGACCGTGCTGCAGAATGTCAGTTACGGGTTGAAATTTTCGGGATTTCCGAAAGCGGAAGCGCAGGACCGGGCCGTTGCCGGTCTTGAACTGGTGGGGCTCAAGGGTTTTGACGAACGGCTTCCAAGCGAGCTTTCCGGAGGACAGCAACAACGGGTCGCAGTCGCGCGGGCGCTGGTGCTTGAACCTCAGGTTCTTTTGTTCGATGAACCACTTTCGAATCTGGATGCGAAACTTCGACGCCAGGTAAGGGAAGACATTCGCGCGATTCAACAAGACCTGAGTTTGACGGTCGTCTACGTCACCCATGATCAGGAAGAAGCGCTCGCGGTCTCCGACGAAATCGTCGTTATGCGCGACGCGGCGATCGCGCAAAAAGGTTCGCCAAGACAACTGTACAATGAACCGGTCAGTCAATTCGTTGCGGACTTTATCGGTGAGGCCAACATCGTTCCCTGCGAAATCCTTTCGGTCCATGGCGAAACCGCCGAGGTATCGGTGGCGGGGTATCGGTGCTCGTTGGCATCGCGCGGCCTGACGCCTGGTCCTGCCATCATGGCCGTACGTCCATCTCATCTCCTGATCGGGGCACCGAACGGATTCTCGGCACGAGTCATCAAGTCAACCTATGTCGGCGTGCGCATGGAGTACACGATTCAGGCGGATTTCGGTGAGTTCTTTGCAATTCAGGACGACGTTCAGTCGCCGCTTGACGCTGGTGATGAAGTCCGGTTGGGATTCGCGTCGTCAGGGCCGGTCCTGATCCCGGAGGACTGAATCGGACCAAGGCCGGGCCCGGGTACGTTCGGGCGCGAACGCGACCGGCCCATCCGGGCAGTTCATGGGAGGTCCCTCGACCGGTGTCGCCAACAACCAGGCCATGCGCAATGATTTTCGATGTTTTCGGAACTCTCGTCGACTACCGCACATCGGTAGCCCGGGAAGTCGGACGCGCGTTCGAATGCCTTGGGCACGATGTTGACGCATTGGCGTTCGTCGATGCGTGGCGCGGCGCGTACGAGCCATCGATGGAGCCGATTCGGAGGGGTCGTCGGGCGTACGTTCCCCTGGACGACCTCCATTACGAAAACCTGTGTTCGGTCATGCGACGGTTTGAATTGACCGGAGTTCTGAACCAAGATCAGGCACTCGATCTTTCACGCGCATGGGAACGGCTGGACCCCTGGGAAGATGCCGTGGCCGGCCTGGACCGGTTGAGAACCGGGGCCTTGATCGCGCCGTGTTCCAACGGGTCGACCGGACTCATGGTTCGCCTCGCCCGTCATGCGGGGTTTTCATGGGACTGCATACTGGGCGCCGATATCGCGAAAACATACAAGCCTGAACCGGCCGTCTACCTGGCGTCGTGTGATTCGCTCCGCCTCCCCCCGAGACGCGTCATGATGGTGGCCGCCCACAATCATGATCTCGAAGCCGCCGCGGCGGCCGGACTGCAGACCGGCTTTTTTCCTCGGGCGACCGAGTTCGGGCCCGGGCAGACCGAGGACCTCTCACCCACCGGCAACTGGACGGTTGTCGCTACTGACGTCGTCGACCTGGCAATTCAGCTGGGACTATGAGATCGACCCTGCCGGAACGTTGCCTCCGTCTTTCTGCAGAGGGCATGGCGTGTTACGTCGTTATCTGACCTGCGTCCAAATGACCGCAAGAGTGCTCCTCTCTCATTGCAAGTGAAGCCGGTTTTCGGATATGGTCAACCAGGATCAACTCTGGACAGGACCAGACCAAAAACCAAATGACAAACGTTCTGAATATGCCCCGTGAGGAAATCCTCAGGATCGAATTGGAAACAAAAAAGCGCGAACACCGAGACCTCGATGAGGCCATTGCCGCCCTTCACGAGAGTACTCATCCGGACATGTTGACACTTCAAAGACTGAAACGAAAGAAGCTGGCATTGAAGGACGAGATTCGCCGGCTGGAAAACGAAATTACGCCCGACATCATTGCCTGAAGGCAGGATGTGTTCGGTCCGCGGCAAGCGAAACAGACATGGCGGATATCAAAGTCGGAATCGTCATGGGGAGCCAATCAGACTGGCCGACAATGCGTGAGGCAGCGCACGTCCTGGACGACCTAGGAATCGGGTACGAGGCACGAATCGTCTCGGCGCACCGCACTCCCGACCGGCTTTGGGAATATGGACGAACTGCTGCCGGGCGTGGTCTGAAATCCATTATTGCAGGGGCTGGGGGAGCCGCGCATCTTCCGGGCATGCTCGCGTCCAAGACACGCATCCCCGTCATTGGCGTCCCCATCCAGACATCTGCACTCAGTGGCGTGGATTCACTTTATTCGATCGTACAGATGCCCCGTGGGTTCCCTGTTGCGACAATGGCGATTGGAGCCGTCGGCGCCACGAATGCCGCACTCATGGCCGCGGCGGTGCTTGCCCTGGGCGACGATCACGTCGCCGCCCGACTCGAAGCCTGGCGAGCAGAACTTTCGGATTCGGTCGGAGATAAACCCGTTGACAACTGACCCGCTTCCGACTGGCTCGACGATTGGAATTCTCGGCGGCGGCCAACTCGGTCGAATGCTCTGTGCCGCGGCGGCGCGACTCGGCATGCGAACGCACGTCTTTGCCGACATGCCCGATCCACCGGCTGGACAGTTGGCAAACCGGGTTTCGATTGCAGACTACGACGATGCCGAGATGTTGCGCCGGTTCGCCATAGGCGTCGACGTCATAACCTTTGAGTTCGAGAACATACCCTCATCGACGATTGACCTGGTCGCCGGGGCCTGTGCGGTTCGGCCGGGGCGCCCGGCGTTGGTCACATCCCAGGACCGGTTGATCGAGAAGTCGTTTCTCAGGAGCATTGGCATCGACGTCGCATCTTTTGTTGGAATCGAATCCCGGAACGAACTCCTGGATGCGGCCAAGACCATCGGATTTCCGGCGGTCCTGAAGACCCGCCGGTTCGGATATGACGGCAAGGGGCAGGTTCGGCTGCGAAACGTGCATGATGTTGCACGTGGACTGAAGGCTGTCGGCAACAAACCTGCAATTCTGGAACAGCATGTCGCGTTCGATCTCGAGATTTCGGTCATCGGGGCTCGAACGATCGGAGGAACCAAGGTCTGTTTCGATCCTGGTGAAAACGTCCACGAAAACGGAATACTTCGAACAACTCGTGTTCCGGCGAGAATTTCATCCAGGCTCAAGAGTCAGGCAGTCTCCGTTTCCGAGACGATCATGGACAATCTCGACTACGTCGGCGTTCTCGGGGTCGAGTTCTTTGTCACGGGTGACGGCGGCCTTCTCGTTAACGAATTTGCGCCCCGCGTTCACAATTCCGGCCACTGGACGCAAAACGGATGTATCGTAGACCAGTTCGAACAGCACATCCGGGCCATTTGCAACTGGCCGCTCGGGAGCGCAGCGCGCCACGCCGATGTCACGATGGTCAATGTCATCGGAAGTGACGTCGATTCCGTGCAGGAACTCACTGAAACCGGCGATCAGGCGATCCATCTCTATGGAAAGTCTGAGACCAGGCCGGGTAGAAAGATGGGTCACATTAACAGGGTCTCGTCACGCCGCGGCAGTTGACGTCACGTGACGATCCAATACGAGGTCGACAACTGCTGAGCCGGTGTCGATCCCGTTACATGCCGAGATCCGGGAAAACCGCCGATTCAGTTCCGGCGCGTTGTCCATTCGGGGCCAGTATTCCAGACCCTGCATGATCGGCTGTCCCGGCAACCGGAACCGCAGTGTTGTCCGCCCTGTTCTCATTCCGTCGATCATCCTCGTATTCCTGTACGACATCGCGCTCGGTCGGGTGGTATCACCTCGCCGCGGTAGTCATCATCTTCGGAGCGGCGGAGATGGTTTACCCAGCGGCTCCGTTTTCGCGAGGTGCGCCTGCTCGCAATCCTCCTGTCGCAGCTCATCGACCGCGCGCAGCCGGCGCAGAAAGATCGGCACGGGCGTCGTCGGCGCGGCTTCGCGGAACGTGTCGGCGTTTGCAGATTCCGACGGCACTTGAACGCCGTCGCCACGGCTCGCGAGAGCTGGTTTCGTGATCGAATGGGGGATCGGTCCTGATCCTCTCAAGACGTTCTCGGTCTTGCTCGCTGAGGACAATCCGGGTTCTGTTGCTCTTTGCCTTTGCAGCTCAGCCCCCCCGGATGAAAACTGTGCGCCTTACGCCGAGAGCGGTTGAATCACTCACTGCAGGAAAATGGAATCCCAAAATCGAACACACCATCAGTCAAGAAACGAACTTCTGGCTGAGATTGCTGAAATTTGGCGACCCGAAGGAAGACCGCCGAAAGTACTGGAACGGTTATCTGGCCTTGCGATACGCAGGGCATTTACGAGAGTTTCTGGCAGATTTGAGTGATAGCGAATTCAAAAAGCTGTTGGATGGTTGGACGTTGCACCCCCAAGGCCGAAAAAAGGCTGGAAAGACGGTTTGACCAATGAAATCGGCGAACCTCATGACGTACCGGACTTGACACGTCAATCGTTCATGAATTTCCCCGGTCCGGTTTTCGAAGAACATCTGGATTTTTCCGGCCGGGTGCGTATCGGCGCAAATTTCGCGGGCAAAGTCTTTGGAATGGGTGCAAACTTCTTCGACACCATGTTCCTGGGTACTACGAATTTTGAGGGTGCGGAATTCACCGGACCAAATTCTCAAATTCATTCTGGTTATTGGTTCCGTCGAACGTCGTTCCAAGGCATTGCAAACTTCAAATCCTCAATGTTCAGGTCCCAGACAACATTTGATCGGACTACATTTTACGGCGATGCATTTTTTCAATGCGCGAGAATCGAACCTCCCGAAGATGACACCGTCCCGTAAAGATCCATGATCAATTTTGAAGAGTCCCGTTTCATCAGAGTGGCTGATTTCAAGCATGCCGCACGCAGAAATAATGCCGACTTCTCCCGAGCAGAATTCCGGGGAAAGGCCGAATCCAACGACACTGAACTCCACAACGCCATTTCGTTCAATGATGTCAAGTTCCTGGACACGACTTCCTTTCGGAACGCGTCGTTCGACAAGCCTCCGAAATTCTTCAATGCCGAACTCCACAAGGATACCGACTTCGGCGTGATTGACTGGAAGCGCGCGGAACGATCTTGTCGGCATTCCTGGTGGCGCGGCAAACCATCAGTGGCCTCGAAGGAAATTTCCGACGATGCGCTCCGGACCTGGGACGAACTGGCTCTGATCATGAGCCAGAGAGAAAGATTCTCCGACCGGCATGAATTCTTCAGGCTCAAGATGCGCGCGCAACGCTTTGGTGCCAGGCTTGGCCTGACATCAATCCTGGGATGTCTGCAAAAAAATCTCGGATTGCGGGTGGGGGGCAAAGAGGCGTTTTGCTGGTGGATAGCTCACATGGTCCTGGGAGCAGTGCTCTTGGCGGCACCGGCGGTGGGTTGCCATCCCCAGGTTGAACTCGGCCATTGGCAGATTGTCTGAAACAGCCTCCTTGTCAGCTTTGCAAATTCACATGCGTTCCTCCGGCTGGGGTCCGAAAACGGTCCTCTGGATGGACCATTCGACGCACTCGAAAAGGCCATGAGTCACGCAGTTTGGGTGTTCGATACTGTTGGATCGTTTCAAGCCGTACTTTGCCCCATAATGCTGTTCCTGGTCCTGTTGACACTCCGCAATCGCTTCCGCCTTGGATGATCGCCGGCGACGAATTCACATCCCGAAGTCACTGTGCCGACATTGCCATATTTCGGGAGAGCGTACTTTGCCGCATGGGAGTCGCATCGGACGGCTCACCGGCACGCTGGCAGGAACACCGAATTCAAAGCCACAACAGTGCAACGCGAGCGGGTCACGTCCTTGCGGTCACCGAAATTCCAAAGGTACGTAGATTTTCATCTATTGAGTAAATTTACTCAATACGGTATGAACTCCCTATGGGAGTTTTTGAACGAAGCCAGGCGTCCACGTTACTCGATCGCTTGAGCGAGAAGCCTCGACGGCTCACGATCGTGACCGGTCCGCGCCAGACAGGCAAGACGACTCTGGTTCAGCAGGTGCTCGGGAAGCTGGATCGACCCTCTCACTACGTGCCCGTCGATGAGCCTGAATCTACCGTCCTTCCCCCCGTCCCGGACCTGGAAGACGTTACTCCCAAGCTCCCGGACTACCGGATTGATCCGTTTGGCGGCCAAAAAGACACGCGGTGGCTGGTCCGAAAATGGGAACTGGCACGGATGGCCGCAGAGCATTCCGATCGGGGCTTCGTTCTGGCGATCGACGAGATCCAGAAGATCCCGAATTGGTCAGAGGCGGTCAAGGGCCTTTGGGACGCGGACCGCCTGCATGATCGCCTCCTCCATGTCGTTCTTTTGGGTTCGGCCCCGTTGCTGATGCAGCACGGATTGAGCGAAAGCCTTGCCGGCAGATACGAGACCGTCCGCCTCATGCATTGGTCCTTCGCCGAAATGGCGGCCGCATTCGGCTTCGACCTCCACCGCTACGTCTATTTTGGCGGCTATCCGGGCAGCGCTCCTCTCGTTCCGGAGCAGGGTCGATGGCGAGCGTACATCTCCGAGGCGTTGATCGAACCCAATATTGAGCGTGACATTCTCGCGATGCAGCGGGTCGACAAGCCTGCGCTTCTGAAACGGCTGTTCCAGCTTGGCGCCGAGTATTCCGGACAGATACTCTCGTACAACAAGATGCTCGGCCAGCTTCAGGATGCCGGCAATACGACCACCCTGGCACGCTACATGGACCTCTTGTCGAATGCGGGTCTGATCGCCGGTCTCCCCAAGTACGCCGCCGGAATCCATCGGAGGAGATCCTCCAGCCCCAAACTCAACGTGCTCAACACGTCGCTCATGGCGATTGCGTCAGGATATACGTTCGAGGAAGCAATGGCGGATCGGAGCCATTGGGGACGCCTTGTCGAAAGCGCGGTGGGTGCGCACCTGTTCAACACGGGCATACCCGAATACCACCTGCACTATTGGCGCGAAAACGGCTGCGAAGTGGATTTCGTGCTGGCGCGCGGACGAAGACTTGTTGCCTTCGAAGTGAAAAGCGGCGCACGCAGGCCAATGACAAGTGGACTTGAACGATTTGCCGAACGCTTCGACGTCCAGGCGTCCGTCGTTGTCGGCACGGGCGGGGTTCCGCTTTCGGAGTTTCTGTCGACACCGGCGTCGGAGTGGTTTGATACCCCGTGACGTGCTTCGTCCGACGAACATGCCGTGAAACCCGTGTTCGGGACGCTGGTGGCCGATCGGAATTGCCGTCGCGACCTGTAGAGGAATGGGACGACAAGGCAGCGTATGTGCTGCTTGGCCCTCCGGGTTCCGGAAAGACCACGGTTTTCGAGCATGAAGCTGAACGCCAGGGCGGGCTCTACGTAACCGCGCGTGACTTCCTGACCTTCGACGACAAGCCCGGGTGGCGCGGCGGCACCCTCTTCATCGACGGGCTGGACGAGGCCCGGGCCGGAACAGCCGACGGTCGTACGCCTTTGGACAACATCCGCGCCAAACTCGACCGAATTGGGCGACCGCGGTTCCGCCTGTCGTGCCGAGAGGCGGACTGGTTCGGCGGAAACGACAGCGAACATCTCAAGACGGCAGCACCCGATGGATCTGTCACGGTCCTGCGTCTCGACTCGCTGTCCCGCCACAACATTTTCCAAATCCTGGGTGCAAATCTCGGAGTCGCGGATCCGGCGGATTTCATTGCCTCGGCCGAAGGGAGAGGCCTCCAGGAACTCCTGGCCAATCCTCAAAGCCTGAAGATGCTTGCACGGGCAGTGGGAAAAGACGGGGTCTGGCCAGGGACGAGGACGCAGACATTCGAGAAGGCATGCCGTGTTCTGCTGGTGGAACACAATGAAGATCACCGCATAGCGAACCCGTGCCGCATCGGCGTTCCCGATCTGATGGACGCTGCCGGAAGGCTTTGTGCCATGCAACTGCTGACCGGCGCTGCCGGGTATTCGTTGACCGGCGAGGACAGCGATCTTCGTTTCCTGGGACTTGACCAGGTGCCTGGGCAGGACCGGGCGATACTTCAAAGCTGTTTGGGGAGCAAACTGTTCGAAGCTCCAACCGAATGCCGGGTCGTTCCCACACACCGTGTGGTCGCGGAGTTTCTCGCCGCCAGGTACCTGGCAATCCTTGTCGAGAACGGGCTGCCGATCGGGCGCATTCTTGCACTGATCACCGGGCATGACGGCGTGTCCGTCTCCGAATTGCGCGGTCTCGCTGCATGGCTCGCGGTTCACAGCAAATCGGGCCGACGGGAGATCATCACGCGCGATCCTCTCGGCACCGTCCTCTACGGCGATGCAGAACACTTCTCACCGGACGAAAAATGCCAGCTTCTGGACGGCCTCAAACGGGAAACCGCGGCAAATCCACGTTTGATCGCCACGGTCCGGCTGGACTCGCGGATCGGCGATCTGGTGTCCTTCGACATGGAAGTCCGGTTGCGGGAAATCCTGACCGATCCGTCGCGAGAGGACCCCTGGCAGTCCTTTGTCGTGATCTTGCTCGAAGCGCTCCAATACGGTGAGGAACTTCCAGGACTTGCCGGTCCGCTGATGACGCTAATGCGCGATGATACGTGCTGGCCGGTAATCAGAATCGGCGCCATGGACGTATTCGTGCGGCACGTGCGGAATGACGGGGAGGCCTTCAACGAACTCAAGGCGCTGGCGGCTGACTTCTATGCGGGCAAGGTTCCAGATCGCGACGACGCCCTCCTCGGTCATCTGCTGACCACTCTCTATCCCGCAACGATACCGGAAACGGAGATCATGCAGTATCTCCGGCTCCCGCGACAACCCAACCATTGGTCCGAATACAATTATTTTTGGACCGGAAATCTTCCCAGGAGTTCGACAAGAGACCAACTCGTCGTCCTTCTTGACGAACTTGCCAAACGCTACGGTCTGCTGCTTTCGGAAGACACGGAACGCAGGTTGCCTGCCTCATTTCTCCGTCGGTTGCCCTTGAAACTCCTGGCTCGACTTCTGAATCTATCCGGGGATAATGTGGACCTGGACCGCTTGTTCAGCTGGTTGGGATCGGCCGCGTATGCAGGTGGCTGGGAATACCGCTCGGACCTCAGCCCGGAGGAGTCGCGAAGTGTCCGGACGTGGCTCGAAAACCGCCCCGGCACATGGAAGAACCTGTTGGCCATGTGCATCAGGCGGTGTGCCGGCCGATCCGGATGTGACGAACCACGCGGGTTCGCCAACTGCATGCGCCGGGAAGAGCATGGCAGGCTCTTCGATGCCGCGCGGCCGCCGGATTTCGGTCTCTGGTGCCTCGAACAGGTCATCGTTGCCGAGAACGCAAACGCTTCCGAGTGGCTTCTCGGCAATGTTGCGGAATCCCTGCACGACGGCCGTTTCAGCGAAGGTCTTTCCCGCAAGGTTGTATCGAGACGCCTCTCCCGAAATGCCGGTCTCCGGGACGCGCTTGACACCAGAATGGCAGAACTCGAGGCTCTTGCTTCCGACGAGAACATTTCCGAACGCAGCGCGAATTCGCACATTCGGACCGAGCGTCCGGATTGGCACGACCATGTGAAACCGCACGAAGACGAACTGCGCGGAAACACGGCAAGACGTGAACTCCTGCATGAGCTCGCAACAGCGTATTTCGGTGGATACCTCAACGTTCGAGGCGACTCGCCAAGGGACAGGCTGAACGCCCTCCTTGCCGACGATGCAAGCCTGGTCGAGGCCGTCCTGTCGGGGTTTCGCGGGACCATCGAACGAAACGATCTTCCCTCCGACAGGCAGATCATCCGCCTGGGAACCTCGAATCGGACACACCACCTCGCGCTGCCATTCATGGCAGGTTTGGACGAAATCGCCAGGACTGTGCCGTTTGACGAGATCGGTATCGACGACAGGAAATTGCGGCTGGGCCTGGCCGTTCACTACACCGTGCCCATGTTGCCTTCTGCACGGCATCCCGCGGACCGGCCACCGCGTTGGTACGGTTGGTTGCTGTCAAACCGTCCCGAAGATGTTGCCGACGTGCTGGTGCGATCCGTCCTTTCCAAGCTGCGCAAAGGTGCGGAATCCCCAGTGGGCGTTCATGAATTGGCCCATTCCCCCGACCATGCACACGTTGCTCGAAGCGCTGCAATTCCCCTTCTCGAGCATTTTCCCGTGCGTTGCACGTCCGGTCAATTGTCGAGCCTGAACCATCTCCTGCTTGCAGCCAGGCGCCACTGCGATGCAGACGTGCTTCTCGACCTGATCGATGAGAAGCACACGCATCGCCACATGAGCGTGGCGCAACGCATACACTGGCTGGCAGCCGGCTTGTGCATCGCACCGGACCGTTACGTCGAACTCCTGCACTCCTGTACCGTTGGCAAAGAACGTCGCGTTCGTTTCCTGGCGGAAGCCGTGAGCAGGCAATTCACACTCTCTTCCGACTTGGCGTGCCGTGGGAACGTACCCGCGTTGCGGCTTCTGGTTCGCCTTATCGGCGCTTCCATCCGGCCATACTCTCTTGGCGCCGACTCCGATGAAGGTGTCATCGTGACGCCCGAAATGAATGCCGCTGAACGGGTCCGGGACTTTATTGAACAACTGGCGGTCATTCCGGCGGAAGATGCTTCGCTCGCCCTTGAAGCACTGTCATCCAATGACGATCTGCATCCCTGGCGTTCACTTCTCACGGACGCCGCATACCGACAAAAGGCAGTCCGCCGAGAAGCCGGATTCGCCTATGGCGATGTCACCCAGGTGCTTGGCACCCTGGATGGCGGCCCGCCTGCGAATGTGGCGGACCTGGCGGCGCTGACGTTCGAACGCCTGAACGAGATCGCGCGCGACATTCGCGACGGAAACACGTCCGGCTGGCGCCGATACTGGAATGTAGACCAGTACAACCGTCCGCAGAATCCTCGCCCGGAAGACTCGTGCCGTGACGCGCTGTTGTCGGACCTGCGGATTCGCATGGCACAACTTCAAATCGATGCCCAGCCGGAAGGCCGGTATGCCGACGACAAGCGCGCGGATATTCGCGTCTCCCATGGTCCCTGCAATGTGCCTGTCGAGATCAAGAGAAGCTGTCATCGCGATCTCTGGAGCGCGATTCGTTCACAGTTGATTGCCCGCTACACCGGGGATCCCGGGACGGGAGGGCATGGCATTTATCTCGTGTTCTGGTTCGGAGTTACCGAAGGTTGCCGACCGACGCCACCTGTGACGGGAACGCCACCAGCCAACCCGGGGGACCTCGAACATCGGTTGCTGTCCACTCTGTCAGCTGATGAGCAACTCAAAATCCGAATTTGTGTAATCGATGTTGCCGATCCGATACCATCGTGGTCGAATGCGCAAGACACGTCTGCGTTTTCCAGTACCGGATGAGTGTTAGAGGTTTCGAAAAAACGGTTCAGATTCGAGGCATTGTATCAAATGATAACATTTCGGGTGGCCACAATCTGGCCGCCTGAGCCCGACAATCAGGGTTCTCGTTTCTCTTCGACTTCCACTGGTTGCAAAAAGCCTTGCGGACAGTCTCGGCATCTATGCGTCGCGCACTTGTGCTTGACCCAGCACTGGACGTTGTACGAGCCGCAATGCGGGCATATGGCACCACCAGACAAGTTTGCTCGGCGGTCCATTCCTTGGCCTTCTGCTCGTCGCTGAACATGTCGGCGACTTCGAGACGCGTCAGTTCCTTGCGGTGGAATTTGCCCGGTGCTTTCATGTTTCCGACTTCCTGAATGATACCCTTCGACAGAAAAAGGAGAAACAGGTTGAAGTTCACATCGGTGCCCTGAACGAACAATCTGAAGGCATTCAGCGCCGCCGCGCCGCTGGCAGCAGTTCCGTTCGCCATCGCCGCTGTACGGGAAGAGTGTGCGGTTGACGTCGGCGGCTTTCTCGTCGCCTATGTCATGTCGATGTTCGCTTGCGCCTCGGTTGTGGTGCTCGGCGCAACGATACCGAGTATGCCTGCCTGCAGCATTACGACAAAATGTCCGCGTTGGCCGCCGACACTCCTGACCGGATTTCGAAACCGAAACCTGTTCACGGTCCGACAGACGGTCCCCGAACTGTTTCGCGTAGGTGGCTCCTGCCGACGGCGTCAATCAGCACCGTGGAGACCGCGTACGAACGTGCATCTAAGGAGTGTACCGAACGCATGAGCAGAGCTTTCTGTCGACAGAACGCATGTGTTTCCGAACCGCCCGAGCCCATGGGCAGAACAGGCCGGGCCAACGTACCTGACGTAAAACCAAGCACGCCCTTCTCAAGGCAATCCTTCCCAATTCATGCTGCATTTGTTCTCTTTTTCGAGCCCGGGCAGGTCGTTCGGCATTATCGGTCTGACCGGCATGTCGGGCAACGTACGTGGTGACGATATTTTGCCGCAACCACCCTTTTTTGATGTCGAGACGCGTAGATGTCGGTCGTGGGTGAGGTAGATGGGGACGCGAACTACAAAAAAAGCGGGACCTTCTTTGAAGGTCCCGCGTCGTGTCCGGACCAGATCCGGGTATCGTCGGGAAACCCGCTGATTCCCCGACGATTCCGGCATCAGGTACTTACATCATGCCGCCCATGCCGCCCATGTCCGGCATCGCCGGCGCGTTGGTTTTCGGCTCGGGTCGATCCGCGACCATCGCTTCGGTCGTAACCAGGAGCCCGGCGATGGAGGACGCATCTTCCAGCGCCGCACGAACGACTTTTGCCGGGTCAATGATTCCGTCCGCGATCATGTCGCAATACTCTTCGGTCTGCGCGTTGAAGCCGAAGTTCTTGTCATCGCTTTCACGAACCTTCCCGGCGACAACCGCGCCGTCCACGCCGGCGTTTTCGGCAATCTGTCGAAGCGGAGATTCGAGCGCCCGCCGCACGATCGCGACTCCGGCGTCCTGATCTGCGTTCTCGCCACTCAAGCCGTCGAGTGCTTTCGCTCCGAGCATCAGCGAAACACCACCGCCGACAACGACACCTTCCTGAACCGCGGCACGGGTCGAGTTCAGCGCGTCGTCCACACGGTCCTTGCGCTCCTTGACTTCGACTTCGGTCGCACCGCCGACGCGAATGACGGCTACGCCGCCAGCAAGTTTTGCCAGCCGCTCCTGCAGTTTTTCGCGATCGTAATCGGACGTCGTTTCTTCGATCTGGCTGCGAATCTGGGCCACGCGGGCTTCGATTTCCGCCTTCTCACCGGCACCGTCGACAATGGTCGTATCATCCTTGTTGATGGAAACCTTGCGGGCACTCCCGAGCATGTCCATGCCGACGTTTTCCAGTTTCATTCCGAGGTCCTCGGAAATCACCTGTCCACCGGTCAGGATGGCGATGTCCTGCAGCATTGCCTTGCGACGATCACCGAAACCGGGCGCCTTGACCGCAGCGATCTTGAGACCACCGCGGAGCTTGTTGACGACCAGTGTTGCAAGGGCTTCACCCTCGACATCTTCGGCAATGACCAGAAGCGGCTTGCCTGCCTGGATGACGCTTTCGAGAAGCGGGACCATCGCCTGCAGCGAAGACAGTTTCTTCTCGTGCAGCAGAACCAGGCAATCCTCGAGTTCAGCGGTCATCTTGTCGGCATTGGTGACGAAATACGGGGACAGGTATCCGCGATCGAACTGCATGCCTTCGACCACGTCCGTTTCCGTTTCGAGGCCCTTGTTTTCCTCGACCGTGATCACGCCTTCGTTCCCGACCTTCTGCATTGCGTCTGCGATCTGGTTACCGATTTCGGATTCGCCGTTGGCGGAAATCGTCCCGACCTGTGCAACCTCGGCCGAATCCTTGACCTCGCGCGAAAGTGCCTTGATTTCGCCCACGACCTTTGCCGTTGCGAGATCGATTCCGCGCTTGAGATCCATCGGATTCATCCCGGCGGCAACGGACTTGAGACCCTCGCGAACGATCGAATGAGCAAGAATCGTTGCGGTGGTCGTCCCGTCACCCGCCGTGTCATTGGTCCGCGAAGCAACTTCGCGCACCATCTGTGCGCCCATATTTTCGAACTTGCCTTCGAGTTCGATTTCCTTTGCGACGGCCACGCCGTCCTTGGTAATGCGCGGTGCACCGAAGGACTTGTCCAGAACGACATTGCGTCCCTTCGGACCCAGCGTCACACGAACGGCATCTGCCAGGACCGTCACGCCCTCGAGCATCTTGTTTCGGGCATCCGTGCTGAATTTTACGTCTTTGGCTGCCATGTCTCAGTTTCTCCTCAGTGTAATGGCCTTGTCCCTCAGTCCTCGAGAATTCCGAGGACGTCGGATTCCTTCATGATCAACATCTCTTCGCCGTCGATCGTGACTTCGGTTCCGGACCATTTTCCAAACAGAATTCGGTCACCTTGCTTGACGGACATCGGAATCAATTCACCGCTGTCCTTGCGGGCGCCTTCTCCGCAGGAGACGATTTCTCCTTCCGACGGTTTTTCCTTGGCGCTGTCTGGGATGATCAATCCACCAGCTGTTTTTTCATCGCTCTCGATTCGACGAACCAAGACACGATCATGCAAAGGCTTGAATGCCATCGCGTCGCTCCCTACATGGTTTGCATTCGAATTTTTTCGCCCCGTAAAATTTGGAGCACTCGACTGTTAGCACTCAACCAACGTGGCTGCTAACGGCGGGTTAGATATGTCCGGGATTTCCGGTTGTCAAGTACGGCGCGACCAAAGAATTCCCGATTTCCCGACAATACCTTCCCGATCGCCGGAAAACGTTGTCACACCTGCCGTGGAGGCGACTGCGGCCGAGTCTCCGAATTCAACCCGGTCACGGCCGACGATTACGGTCGGGGCGGCGCAGCCCTGCCCCTCAATTGACAAAACGAATCGTGTCGAAGCCCTGGCGCCACTTCGCGACTTCAGGGGCGAGCGCCTCGGGGTCGTCACGTCCGAGAGCGTCCGCAATCAAACCGGCCATCCGCTCGCAGTCCCTTGATGCCACGCCCCAGCGAACCAGTTCCGGCGTGCCGATGCGAAGCCCGTTCAGATCATCGCCCGGAACCTCATCGATCGGAAGTCCAATGCCGCAGGCAAGGAACCCCGCGCGGCGAAGCTTCCGGGCCCCGGCCTGCCCGCCGCCAAACGGCGCCGCGACAACCGCAAACTGGTGTGAACGCGTGAACCCGTCCGCGCAGGAAAAAACCCGAATTCCGGCAGAATCCAGTGCTGTCGCCAGTGCAATCGATGTCTTGATCATCTCCTTTGCGTAGGCGCGCCCGTGTTCCCTCCAGTCAAGCATCGTTACCGCAAGCGCCGCAGACTTTGCCGCATCGAAGTTCGCGGTCATGCCCGGGAACGCGATCGCATCGAGGCGTTCGGCGATCCCTGCATCGTCCGAAACGATCAATCCGCCTGCAGGACCGCCGAGGCTCTTGTAGGTGCTCATGGTCATGAGATGGGCCCCGTTCTTCAACGGGTTCGGCCAGGCACGACCGGCTATGATCCCACACTGATGCGCCGCATCGAACAAGACAAATGCGCCGACATCATCAGCAATTTCCCTGACCCTGGGAACCGGATGTTCGAACAGGTTCAGGCTCCCTCCAACGGTGATCAGGCTGGGTCGGCACTGCCTCGCGAGTCGGGCCAGGCCATCCGCGTCGACCGTGTACGTGCCAGCGTGGACGGGTGCAGGAACGACGTTCAGACCGAACAGTCCCGCGCATCCGGCGAAATGATGTGTGACGTGGCCTCCGATACTCGCCGGAGGCACAATGATCGTATCACCGGGCTTGCATGTTGCCATGAACCCGAAAAGGTTCGCCAGGGCGCCGGACGGCACACGGATTTCCGCGTAGGCAGCGTCAAAAACTTCCGCGCACAACCCGGCGCAGATCACCTCGATTTCCTCGATCGCTTCGAGGCCCATCTCGTACTTGTCGCCCGGATAACCCAGCGACGGCCGGGATCCGATTCCGGAAGCCAGCAGTGCTTCCGCCTTCGGGTTCATCACGTTGGTCGCGGGGTTCAGGTTGAAGCAGTCGCGCTCGTGGATTTGCCGGTTCATCATCGCCAAGGCGTTGACCCGTGCCAGGACGTTTTCCGAGCCTATCCGGGCGATTTCCCGGGAGATTGACTGAACGAGTGCTTCGGTCCGTGCCGGAACCCAGTCTCTGTGTGCAAGTGTCATCAATGGATCCTTCTTCGAAAGCGTCGTTCTGCGGCGGGACCTCGAATCAGCCCGGGGCTTCCTCCCCGTGCCATGGCCAATCTCCCGGTTCATCATGTCCGTGCTTCCGGACGCACTCGGTTTCAGCGCATTCGCAAAGGCAGCGATCGACATGTACGGACGTCGCCGACGAACGACATGTCCATGGAACCTGTGTCGGCCTTCGCCGCAATCTCCGAGGACGTCAGTACTGACCTGACGTGCCACGGAACGCAACACGGGATCCTCGTCCAGACCGGCGGGGCAGTCAGCCGGTTGACCAGGACTGACGGGAAGTTCTCCCGCCACATTTCCGGGACGGTCGGTCTGGAATTAGGTCCGGCGCTCCTGTAGACAGCGGCCACAACGGGACTGCCAATCCTGGACGGCGGGACCGCATGATCTTGTTTTCTCAATCGGACATTCCGTCGTGACTAAAGTTATCGACTCGCTTGACGAGATCTCTTGTCGCTTCGAAGCGGTTTTCTGCGACCTTTGGGGATGCCTTCACGACGGAATTCGACCGTTTCCTTCGGCTGTCCAAGCACTTGATCGATTCCGCCGGCGAGGCGGTTACGTCGTCCTGCTGACCAACGCGCCCCGATCGCGTTCCCGGGTCATCCGGCAACTCGACCAGATTGGCGTTCCCCGCGACCTCTACCATGATGTGGTGACAAGCGGTGACGCCGCCCGCCGTGCACTCGCACTGGGCGAGTTCGGACAGTCCGTCCATCACATAGGACCACGAAGAGACGAGGCCTTCTTTTATCACGAGAACGAAGACGGTCTCGAAAGGCTTGGCGAAATCAGGTTGAGTGCGCTGGAATTTGCGCAAGGGCTCGTTTGCACAGGCCTCGTCGACGACACAACCGAAACTCCTCAACAATACCTGGGCATGTTGCGCTCGGCCCGGGCCCGCAATCTGAAAATGCTGTGTGCAAATCCTGACCTCGTGGTCGACCGGGGCAACAAAAGATTGTACTGTGCGGGAGCTCTCGCGGCCCTGTACTCTGAAATCGGTGGCCACGTGTCGTTGTTCGGGAAACCGCACAAGCCGATTTATGCAACGGCGCGTCTTCGAATGAATGCCGCATTGGATCGGATCGTTGAAGATCATCGCATTCTCTGCATCGGAGACGGAATTCACACCGACATTGAAGGAGCCGTACGCGAGAATCTTCCAAGCCTGTTCGTCACGGGCGGGTTGTCCCGGACCGCGACGGCAACGAAACGCGATCCTGATCGTGTTCGCCTCGAGTCCTTTCTTGCAGAAACTGCGACAAATGCCGTACCTGACACGGCAATCGGGCACTTGCGGTAAACGGGATCTTGACGCGGCCAGTCCATCTAGGCACAGCCGCGCATCGGTCCGCTGACCGGCAGGTGGCACGTACCGGAGCGGACCTGACCGCGTCCGCAGACAACGTTCGAACCATGGACGCGTCGCGATGACCGATCGAAAGGGGATCCTCCGAAATGTCACCGTTGGCACGATCTGTGTCGAAGACCTGGAACTCGGGATGACCCGCTCGATCGCGCGCACGTTCACGGACGAAGACACGGTCGCATTCTCTGAACTGTCACTGGATTTCAACCCGATACACCATGATGAAGCCTATGCCCGAGAAACGATTTTCCGCGGCCGGATCGCCCACGGCATGATGTACGCGTCATTGATCTCCGCGGTCATTGGAGAACAGTTGCCGGGCCATGGATCCGTGTATCTCGGTCAATCTCTGAAATTCCTTGCTCCGGTCCGTCCCGGTGATCACGTCGAGGCACGTGTAACCGTCAAGGCGATTGATTACCCCAAACGTCGCGTAACACTTGATTGTGAATGCCGCGTCGGGAATAAGGTCGTGCTCGTCGGCGAGGCCCTCGTCTTGGCGCCGAGTCGGAAATTCGACTGACGAACCGGACCATCGATCGACAGGCATGCACATCGTTCGGAATCATGAAGACGTACCCGGTGCGTGTCTCGGCGCGGCCGTGGCGATCGGCAACTTCGACGGAGTCCATGTTGGACACCTCTCGGTCTTGCATCGGGTCACCGAGGCAGCCCGTGATTTCGGATGTGCGGCCGGTGTCGCCACCTTCGAACCCCATCCAAGGCAGTTCTTCCAACCGGGCAAACCGGCTTTCCGCCTGATGACGCGCAACAGTCGGGCAAGGCGCCTGCAGATGCTCGGCTTCGACGTTGTGTTCGAAATCACGTTCGATGCCTGTCTCGCCAACGCGACGGCCGAGGAATTCTCACGTTCCGTCCTTTCCGCGCGGCTGGGTATTTCTCATGCGGTCGTCGGGGCGGATTTCCGTTTTGGCAAGGCGCGTGCGAGTGACGCCGGCGATCTGTCGCGTTTCGGCAAACGGTTCGGTTTCGGGGTCACTGTTCTCCCGTTGGCGGTTGACGGCCTCACGGAATTCTCGTCAACGGCTGTCCGCGAAGCGCTCGCGGCCGGACATGTCAGGAAGGCGACATCCATTCTCGGGCATCATCACCGAATCGAAGGGCGCGTCATTCACGGAGAGAAGCGAGGGCGCGAGCTGGGAATTCCGACTGCAAATCTTTCGCTGAAAGACCTCTTCGTGCCCGCCCATGCTGTTTATGCCGTATCGGTCGACATTATTGACGGAGAGCATGCCGGAAACTACGGAGGTGTCGCGTCGATCGGGAGCAGACCGACGTTCGGAGCCAGCACTCCCGTCCTTGAGGTCCATGTCTTCGGGTTTGAGGGCGACCTGTACGGGAGCCAGGTGTCGGTCGCACTCGTGGACTATCTGCGTCCCGAAATTCGGTTTGACAGTGTCGAGGAGCTGGTGGAAGCAATGCGCGAGGACTGCGTGCGCGGCCGGGAAGCGCTTGAGAGCGCCGCCGAACCCCATGGCCGGAGTCAGAACGGAAAACCGGCAACAAACCCGTGATCGGCTCTTCCATTGGCCGCCGAATCCCGACAGGAGTGCCGAATGCAAGATTTCACGAATGGCGAATGTCTCAGACCCGGATTCTGGGAAGACCGTCCACTCGAAGACCTCAATCCTGCAGAGTGGGAAGCGCTGTGTGACGGCTGCGGGAAATGTTGCCTGTTGAAACTCGAGGACGTAGCGACGGGCGAGGTACGCTACACCGGAGTCGCATGCCGCCTGTTCGATCATTTTCATTGCCGGTGTCAGGACTACCCGCGGCGCCTTGACCTGGTTTCGGATTGCATCCGGTTCACCCCCGAATCCGTTGCGGAGACCGCCGAATGGATGCCGGAGACCTGTGCGTACCGGCTCCGCCATGAAGGGAAGCCCCTGCCCGCCTGGCACCACCTGAATTCCGGGGACAAGGAACTTGTTCACCGCCTCGGTCACAGCTTGAGAGGAAAGAGAATCCGAAACGAGCGGAATGTTCCGGCGTCCCGCCTTGAGGACCACGTTCTGGACGACCCGTTGGCCGGGACCATCGGCTGAATGTTCTTCGCTTCCGACAATTCCGGCCCGGCACCGCAGCAGATCATTGATGCTCTCATTGCCGAGAACCAGGGCTACGCCCAGGCTTACGGGAATGACACGACCATGCATTCTGTTGTCGAAGCAATTCGAACGACGTTTGAAGCGCCGGACGCGGCGGTTTACCTTGTTGCAACGGGGACCGCGGCGAACGCCCTGTCGATCGCGACGTTGACGCGTCCCTGGCAGACGGTTTTCTGCCACGAACACGCGCATGTCCAGGAGGACGAGTGCGGCGCCCCGGAATTCTATTCGGGAGGCGTCAAGCTGACGACCGTCGGCGGTGCCGACGGAAAGATCGAACCCGCCTTGTTGACCGACGAAATCCGCAAGACCGGCTGCCTTGGCGTACACGGAGTCCAGATCGGTACCCTGTCGATAACCAATGTCACCGAGCGCGGCTCCGTCTATTCACCCGAAGAACTCCGGACCTTGACCGGGGTCGCCCGCGACCACGGGATGCGCTGCCATCTCGACGGTGCTCGGTTGGCCAATGCGCTCGTGGCGATCGGTTGCACGCCGGCCGAAGCGACTTGGAAATCAGGCATCGATGTCGTCAGCCTCGGGGGAACCAAGAACGGGCTGATCGGAGTCGAGGGCGTCGTCCTCTTCGACCCCGAGCTCGCCTGGGAATTTGAACTCCGGCGCAAACGAGGCGGCCATCTTTTTTCCAAGCATCGATTCCTGTCGGCCCAAATGAAGGCTTATTTCGAGAATGGACTGTGGCTGGAATTGGCAGGGCGCGCAAATGCGGCGGCGTCGCGATTGGCCGACGGACTGTCGGCAATCGGTTCGGCGCATTTCGTCCATCCTGCCGAGGCCAACATGATCTTTGCCGGTTGGTCACGCTCCGGCCACAAGCGGGCGCAATCGGCCGGCGCCCAGTACTACCTCTGGCCTCCGCATCAGGACATGTCTGGCCACGCCAACGAAATTCTAACGGCCCGCCTGGTGTGTAACTGGGCGACAACTGACGACGAAATCGACAGGTTCCTTGAGTTGATTGACGAAAGGAACGCATGAACGTCCAGCCATTGACCTGGCTCCTGAGACCCGTGAAATTGATCGAGTGGCTGCCGGATTGCGGCCACCCGATACAATTACCAAAGGTTGGACGAGCAATGAACGGCAACGAGATTCAGGGCGGCAGCGGCCCGGCCCGTGCGACGGGCTACGGTGGCGAGTTCCCGGCGTTGCTCGGGGCCGGAACGCGGGGATGGCCGCATCTTGTCGGCTCCCCTGCCTGACACCTGGCCTTCGCGTTCTTGACCTCTGACGTTGTCCGGGAACGATTTCTCACGGTCTTTTCAAGGTGTTGGGACCCGCGAAGTTGCATGGTGTCGACAAGCAAAAGGCGCGCGGGCGCAAGCCGGCGCCTCCACCATTACGGTTTGAGCCCGATTGTTTCACCCCATGCCAAGGCCGCAAGTGCACCCGAGGCATCTCTCCACTCGTCCAATGTGCTTCGCCACTCGTCGAATCGCGCACGCGTCGCAAGTCCGTGTTTCACCGCAGCCTCGATAGTGTCGGGAGCGAAGAACCAGCCGGTCGCCAACGCGTGAAAAAAGGTGATGTCCTCGACCGTCGCAAAGGTCTCGAACGACGCACCGACCTCAACCTCGGAGGAACCGGCCTCGAGAAAACACTCTTTCAACTCCTTCCCGATCTGGGGATGGCCGCCATTGGCGGTCAGAAGGTCCTGAAACGCCGCCCAAACATCTTGAAGGCTGCCGAGCGTTGGGACCAGGAACGACGAGTCACCGATCAATTCCCGGGCGGAGACGATCCCGCCCGGCTTCAACACCCGCATTGCCTCGGCCAGAGTTTCCCGGGTGTCCGGAACATGCATGAGTACGGCGTGGAAATGGACGACGTCGAAGAAATCGTCCTCGTAAGGAAGACTGGTCGCATCGCCAATTCGGAATGAAGCGTTGTCATGTCCGCCAGCCGAAGCAGCGGCCTGTGCCAACGCGACCTGCGACTCTTCCATATCGACGCCATGCAACTCCCCCGGCTCCACCGCCTTGGCAAGCCCCACCGAGATCGTTCCCGGACCGCATCCGACATCAAGAACGCGACCCCCCCGCTTCAGGCGGGGGAGCAGGTGACGTGCGTTGCTTTTCGCGTTCCGGCGCTTGAGCAACGCCAGGAACTCGTCACTGTAGCCCATCGTGTAGGTCGGGTCGCCACTGTCGTGATTCTCGTTTCCGCTCATTGTCTTTCCTCCGGCTCCTGAAATCCGTCAACCATATGAGGGCGGAAACGTGCTCGGTCAACACGATCGCGGAATCTCGTCAGGAAAAATCCGGAAACCGGCGTTCCGTTGACCTGCACCGTCGAGACCGCGAACTCGACGCCTCCCGCACCGACATACGCAGCGGAAACAGGCCGAACGCCGCGTCGCATTCACGCCACCACCGCGCCCGCACATGGAGCAGCCGCATTTCCGGACGGCAATTGACCGAATTGATCCAAAACCGGTCAGGCATTCGTCAAAACCCGCCATTGCCCACGTGTTCTCACGCTCATCTCCCTGGCCAATTCCGCCCGCTGCCCGATATCTGCAGGATCGTCAGACATTTTGGGCCAAACACGAAAAAACGTCGACATGCCCTGCACGTGGATGAACGTCAGCAGTCGCCGTGACCGGGCGCGGCGCCGTTTTCGCTCCCGGTCACAGACCGCAGTATTCTGTGCAATGTACGGGCCATCCGGCGGCGGCTTCAACACGGCAGGGAGCACACCTGGTACCTTTCGTGCCGACCGACGTTACCGACGCTGGTCAAGCGGTGCGGCGGACACGCCGGGTCGTAAACGATTTCGGGCCAGAGAGTACTTCCTCAAGGCACAGGGGCATACTGCCATCGACGTGGAGCACCACCAGGGCTGCCTCCCCAGCGAACGCAGAGCTGGTCGGGTGAATCCCTCACGATACAGGCTATGGCGAACTTCCTTGCCGGGAACATACCGTCAAGTGCCCGCATCTGTCACTTCGTTGGCGACGCCGAAACGAGAAGGCGTTCGATTTCGGAAGGGGCCACCTTCTCTGGAAGCGGGCTTGGCGAGACGTGGCGCGAACGGGATTTCCGTCGAACGCTGTCAGCCAGAGCGAATGTGCGTTACCTGTACAAATCGACGAAGGGGAAAGTGCGGGGATCCGGACATCAACCTCCCGGATGCCTTTCCAGCCAGGCATCGAGGTAAGGCAGCCTGTCCTGACCCCAGAATAGCTGGTCACCGACGAGATAACTTGGAGCCCCGAATACTCCCCGTTCCAGCGCCTCGTCAGTAAAGCGTTTGAAGATCTTCGAGGCCTCCGCCGTGTCTCCCGTCACGATTTCCTCCGGAAAGCCGTTTTGCTCGAGGCACTCGGCAAGGATGTCGTGTTCGGAAATGTCCTTGTCTTCCGCCCAGCATGCCCTGAGAATCGCGTGCACAAGCCCACCGATATTTCCTCCGCCGACCTCCCCAGCGATGATGATGGCGTGGCAACTCGGTAGTGGATCTGTCGGCCAATGCGCTGGCTGCAGATTAATCGGGATGCCGTTCATTTCGGCGACCCTGCTGAGTTCCTGTAAGCGGTACGCCTGCCGTGACGGATGCCGGTCCTTTGGCAACGGTGTTCCAGTTTCCGCAAAGACCCGCATCAACTGGAACGGCCGGTACGAAATCCGAACATCGTGCTTCCGCGCCATTGCTTCGAGGCGCTCGCCCGCGAGGTAGCAAAACGGTGACAGAGTGAAGAGGTAATAGTCAATGGTCCGCATCGATTGATTCCTTATCCGGTAGCGCCAGCGCCCAAAATCAGACCTTTCCGGATTTTTCAACACCAGGAATACCGTCGGACGGAGGCATAGACGGCATGGTTGCGTTCGCATCGTGTCCGACTGATCGTTGGCGGCCGGAATCGAAGCCCGATGCGGTTCAGTTCGTGGAACCACCCCGGGCACAAGGTCACGGATCGTTTCCCGTGACGATTTGACTCAGGCCCGCCCGACGTCCGAAAAGCTGAGTTCCGCCTCGGACAGCCCCAGTCCCTGGCCAGACTCGAGAATTTCCTGCCATTCCGCTTCATCGATTTCGATTCCGTTCGCGTACCGGTCCTCTGCTGCCTGCCGCTCCGGTTCACCTGCGACGAGCACATGTCCGGACTCTTCAGTCGCTGACGACGACTTGACGTATTCGATCAGTGAATCGAGTTCCCCGGACAACCAGGACGGTTCGGCAAATCGCCCGGGGTCGACAATGATGGTGAACATGTTGTTCACGATACTGCCGTAGCGTGGATTTCCCGGTTGAATCGTGCCGCCTCCGGACAGTCCGCCTGCGAGCACTTCACACATGAGTGCAAGACCCGAGCCCTTGTGCTCGCCGAAAGGCAACAACGCGCCGGGCGGGTCCGCGAACACGACACCCGGGTTCGAGCATTCCCGCCCACTCGCATCCAGGATGTTGCCGATTTCGACGTCCTGCCCGCGCGTCATGGCAACACGCGCCTTGCCGAGCGAAATTCGACTCGTGGCCATGTCCAGCAAGAGCGCGGGCGTGTTTTCGGTGCCGGGAACAGCGATGCACACCGGATTGGTCACGAACCGCCCGGAAGAGCCGCCCCACGGAGCAACCATGGGAGTGTGATCGATAACATTGACAAAATGTATCGAGATCATTCCGGCCGACATAGCGATCTCGCCATACGCGCCGATCCGTCCAAGGTGATGCGCATTCCTCAAGGTCATCACCGCGGCGCCGAACTGCCGACACCGGCCGATCGCTTCTTCCATCGCTTCCGCGCCGACCCTCCGTCCGAATCCCAGATTGCCGTCGAACTGGAGTATGGCCCCGGAATCGCTGACAATCGAAGCCGTTGCACCTGGCTTCAGCAAGCCGTCGGCGAAGTGGCGAACGTAGGTCGGGACCAGGCCAACGCCGTGGCTGTCATGGCCCATGAGGTTGGCGGCGACAAGGGACCGCGAAACGAGACCGGCTTCACCGGGGGGGCTGCCCATTGCTCCGAAAATCAACGCGCATGTCCGTTCCAGATGCTCGTGTGAAACTCGCATTGTCTCCCTCCCGGATTTCATGCCGGCCACGTGCCATCGGCCCGGGTTGCGTGCAGATTCGGGACCAGCAACCGTCCTCGCGACCGACCTGCACGAATATTGCCGAACGCCGTGCCATATGTCGACCCGGCCGATCCGGAGCGAGAACCATTACTTGCAATTGAACCGGTCAATGGTATTCGGTCGTCTGAAAATCGGTTTCCGGACTCCGATCATCTTCTGAAAAGGAACAGACATGAAGCGGACCGTCGAACCCAGGCTGATTGCCGGAAACTCCAATCGACAACTGGCCGCCGCCATCGCTCGGTGCATGTCCATGAACTGGGGCAAGACCGTGAAACTGGTCGAAACCCGGGTTGAACGATTCAACGATCAGGAGATCTTCGTCGAGGTCCATGACAATGTCCGCGGCGAGGACATGTTCATCATCCAGTCGACGTCGAATCCGGCGAACGACAATCTCATGGAACTCCTGATCATGGTGGACGCGCTTCGCAGGTCGTCGGCAAAGCGGATAACCGCGGTCATCCCGTATTTCGGTTACGCGCGGCAGGACCGACGTACCCGTGCCCGGACTCCGATTTCGGCAAAGCTGGTCGCGAACCTCCTGGTCGAGGCCGGAGTCGAACGGGTCTTGACGATGGATCTCCATGCGGGGCAAATTCAGGGTTTTTTCGACATTCCTGTCGACAACCTCTACTGCAACCCGGTTTTTTCGCTCGATCTGCGCACACGATTCGGTGCGGATTTCGACAGGATCTGCGTCGTTTCACCCGACGTCGGGGGCGTGGAACGCGCACGCGAACTTGCCAAGCGGATCGGTGCGGAACTTGCCATAGTCGACAAGCGGCGTTCGGCCCCGGGTGTAGTCGAGGAAATGACCGTTATCGGAGATGTCACTGACCGGCTTGCCATCATTGTCGACGACATCTGCGATACGGCCGGAACGTTGTGCAAGGCTGCCGACACACTCATGGAGGCGGGTGCGAAGGAAGTTCGATCCTACATAACCCACGGAGTTCTGTCTGATCCGGCTGCTGAACGGCTTTCCCGCTCCAGCATGACTGAACTCGTGGTAACGGATTCGATTGTACTGAACGAGGCGGCACGGGCATGCGCAAAGATTCGCGCCCTCTCGACCGCGCCACTACTTGCGCAAGCGATCATGAACATCGCGAACGGAACATCGGTCTCATCGCTGTTTGACGAAGACGTTCTCAGGCCGATTTACGACGTCGGCATCCCGAATCCGTCGTGAAAGCCGGGCCTGGATGTCACCCTGTCGGCCGGATTCCCGCGGAATTCGTCCCTACGAGTGGGAACCGATCGCCCGCTGCAGGGCAACCATGTCACTCAGATACTTGTCAGCCCGGTCCTTTTCGGGCCCTTCCCGGCCTTCGGCATCGCGTTCAGCGGATTCGACATACTGCATGAGCATCTCCCCGGTGGCACGCGTTCGCTCCACCGCCCGCTCAGCCAGAACGATCGCTGCATCCGCCGAGATTTCAACGTAACCGCCTGTCACCACGAACTCCGAATTCTCGCCCCGGGAATCGCATACACGCACGATTCCCGGACGCAGTTCCGAGACAAGGGGCATGTGATCCGGAAGCGCCGTGAAGTCCCCTTCCGCTCCGGGGAGTTCGACCTGGCTCGCTTCGCACTGTGCCAGCCGCCGGTCGGGAGCCAGGAGTTCAAACTGCATAGAGTCGGCCACGGTTCACCTCCGTCACGCCAGGACCATCAGGCTGCCTCGACGGCAAGGCGCTGGGCCTTCGCAACCGCGTCGTCGATGCCTCCGACCATGTAGAACGCCGCTTCGGGAAGGTGGTCAAACTCTCCTTCGACAACCCGCTTGAAGCTGTCGATCGTGACCTCAAGCGGTACCTGGATGCCCGGAAACCCGGTGAAGACCTCGGCCACGTCGAACGGCTGGGAAAGAAATCTCTGAATCTTGCGCGCCCGTGCGACGGTCAGCTTGTCCTCTTCGGACAGTTCGTCCATGCCCAGAATTGCGATGATGTCCTGCAATGACTTGTAACGCTGCAGGACTCCCTGAACGTCCCGCGCGACCTTGTAGTGTTCTTCGCCGACTACCGCGGGGTCCAGAATTCGGGAGTTCGAGTCGAGCGGGTCAACGGCAGGATAGATGCCAAGTTCAGATATCGCCCGCGACAGAACGGTCGTCGCGTCGAGATGCGCAAACGAGGTCGCGGGGGCCGGGTCCGTCAGGTCATCGGCAGGGACATAGATCGCCTGAACGGACGTGATCGACCCGGCCCTGGTCGACGTGATGCGCTCCTGCAGCGCCCCCATGTCGGTCGCCAGCGTCGGCTGATAACCAACGGCCGACGGGATTCTTCCGAGCAGTGCCGAAACCTCCGAACCGGCCTGTGTGAATCGGAAAATGTTGTCGACGAAAAAAAGAACATCCGTCCCGGACTGATCGCGAAACTGCTCGGCGATAGTCAGGCCGGTCAGGCCGACCCGGGCACGCGCCCCGGGGGGCTCGTTCATCTGGCCATAGACCAGCGCCACCTGCGAGTTTTCCAGGTCGTCCGGCTTGATGACGCCGGACTCGATCATCTCGTGATATAGGTCGTTCCCCTCCCGGGTACGCTCGCCGACGCCGGCAAAGACCGAGAACCCCGAGTGAACCTTCGCGATGTTGTTGATCAGTTCCATGATCAACACCGTTTTTCCGACACCGGCGCCTCCGAACAGGCCGATCTTCCCGCCCTTCGAGTACGGCGCCAGGAGATCAACGACCTTGATTCCGGTAACCAGGATCTCCGTCTCGGTTGCCTGGGCGTCGAAATCGGGTGCAGGTCTGTGAATTTCCCGCCGCTCTTCACTGGTGACCGGGCCTTTCTCATCGACCGGTTCACCCACGACGTTGAGAATGCGTCCGAGCGTCGGCGTGCCGACGGGAACGGTAATCGGCCCATTGGTGTCGATCACCTCGGCGCCCCGAACCAGTCCTTCGGAGGAATCCATCGCGATCGTACGCACCGTGTTTTCGCCCAGGTGCTGCGCCACTTCGAGAACAAGCCGTTGCCCGTTGTTGTCGGTTTCGAGTGCGTTCAGGATTTCCGGCAGTTCTCCCTCGAACTGCACGTCCACGACCGCGCCGATCACCTGCGTAATCTTGCCGCGTGCGTGAAAGTCTCCCTGATCTTTCATAGCGTCTCTCCGGTCCTATAGCGCCTCGGCGCCTGAAATTATCTCGATGAGTTCCTTGGTAATGGCAGCCTGCCGGGAGCGGTTGAACTCGATCGTCAGCTTGTCGATCATGTCGCCTGCGTTGCGGGTCGCGTTGTCCATCGCCGTCATGCGCGATCCCTGTTCCGAGGCGGCATTCTCCAAGAGTGCCGCAAAGATCCTGGCCTTCAGGGCCCGGGGTAGCAGGTCCGCGAGAATCTCTTCTTCCCCCGGCTCGAATTCGTAGAACGTGGACACATTGGCGTCTTCCGGTTTCGGTAACGCGGGTATCAGCTGCAACGCGGTTGGTTCCTGCGCGATCACCGAGCGAAATTCGCTGAAAAAGATCGTGGCGACGTCAAATTCGCGGTTCTCGAACCTGTTGACGATGTCGTCGGCTACCGACGTCGCGTCGCCGTAGCTGATCGTCTTGGCGTGAGAGAGGTCGATATGACCGACCAGATGGGCCTCATACTCCCGTCTCAACTGCTCCCGGCCCTTCTTGCCGACCGTCAGGATTCTGATGGACTTTCCTTCTTCCATGAGCTCGCGCACATGCGAACGGGCCAGTTTGACGATCGCGGAGTTGAAACTGCCGCACAGACCGCGTTCGGCGGTCATGACGACAAGGAGATGCGTCTGATCACTTCCGGTTCCCCGGAGAAGGGGCGGCGCGTTCTCGGCGTCCTTGAGAGAGGATGTCACGGTCCCGATGATCCGTTTGACCCCCTCGGCATACGGACGCGCATTCACTGCCGCCTCCTGCGCCTTGCGCAGCTTTGCGGCTGCGACCATCTGCATGGCCTTGGTGATCTTGCGCGTATTCTTGACGCTTTCGATCCTGAGCCGGAGATCCTTGAGACTTGGCATTCAGTCGCGTTCCTTGGAGTTCGGGTCCACAGACGTCGGAAGGACAATCGGCAACCGTCAGGAAAATCCCTTCAGGAAGTCCTCGACAACTGCCTTCAACCGGTCCTCCAATTCACCCTTCACCTTCCGGTCGTTCTCGGTGATGTCCTGCAACAGGTCCGCATGTTTCTGCCGCACGTAGCTGAGCAGACCGGCCTCGAAACGACTGACATCGCCGACCTGAATTCCATCCAGGTATCCTTGCGTGCCCGCGAAGATGACCACGACCTGCTCGGCATTCGTCAGCGGAGAATACTGCGGCTGCTTGAGCAGTTCGGTCAGGCGAGCGCCTCGGTTAAGCAATGCCTGGGTCGCGGCATCGAGGTCGGAACCGAACTGCGCAAAAGCGGCCATTTCCCGGTATTGGGCCAACTCGAGCTTGATCGAGCCTGCGACGGACTTCATCGCATCGGTCTGGGCGGACGATCCCACCCTGGACACCGACAGCCCAGTATTCACCGCCGGCCGGATCCCCTGGTAGAAAAGTTCGGTTTCGAGAAAAATCTGTCCATCCGTGATCGAAATGACGTTCGTCGGTATGAACGCGGACACATCGCCACCCTGAGTTTCGATGATCGGCAATCCCGTCAGCGAACCCGCCCCGTGGTCCGTGTTCAATTTTGCCGACCGTTCCAGAAGCCGGGAATGCAGGTAGAAGACATCTCCCGGATAGGCTTCACGCCCCGGCGGCCGACGCAGAAGCAACGACATCTGCCGGTAGGCAACCGCCTGCTTGGAGAGGTCGTCGTAAATGATCAGCGCGTGGCGGCCATTGTCGCGGAAGTGCTCGGCCATTGTCGTTGCCGAATACGGAGCCAGGAACTGCATGGGAGCTGGATCCGAAGCCGTTGCAGCAACGATAATGGAATAGGCGATGGCCCCGGACTCCTCCAGCTTCTTGACCAGCTGGGCAACCGTTGAGCGTTTCTGGCCAATGGCGACGTAAACACAATAGAGTTTCTTGGATTCGTCGTCCCCGGCAGCGTCATTGTACGATTTCTGGTTCAGGATGGCGTCGAGGGCAAGGGCGGTTTTGCCTGTCTGACGATCGCCAATGATCAGTTCCCGTTGCCCCCGCCCGATCGGAATCAACGAGTCGACTGACTTCAGACCGGTTGCCATCGGTTCATGCACGGATCGCCTGGGAATGATACCGGGCGCCTTGACATCCGCCTGGGAGCGCCGGTCGGCTTCTATGGGGCCCTTGCCGTCAATCGGCTGCCCCAGGGCGTCGACAACGCGGCCCAGGAGCGCGTCCCCGACGGGGACGTCGACAATCGCGTTCGTCCGCCGAACCGTGTCCCCCTCCTTGATGTCCCGATCCGAACCGAAAATGACAACGCCAACATTGTCGACTTCGAGGTTGAGGGCCATTCCCCGGATCCCGCCAGGGAACTCGACCATTTCGCCGGCCTGGATGTTGTCCAGGCCGTGAACGCGCGCAATCCCGTCTCCCACGCTCAACACACGTCCCACTTCCGCGACTTCTGCTTCCTGACCGAAATTCCTGATCTGGTCCTTCAGGATCGCGGAAATCTCTGCTGCCTGGATCGCCATTAACCGACCTCTCTCATTGCATTCCTGAGTCTTGACAGCTTCGACCTGATCGAGCTGTCAACCATTCTCGAACCAACCCTGATCACGAGTCCGCCGACCAGGGATTCATCGACTGTCTGTTCGATCTTTACCTTGTTGACCTCGTGGCCCAGAACTGCACCCAATTGGGACCCGAGGCGTTCCACCTGATTCCCGGACAAGGGTTTGGGCACCGAAACATGCGCGGTGACTTCACCATTCTCGGCGGCGACCATGGACCGTACGAGTTCAATCAATTGAGGCAACGCGAACAGGCGCCGTTTCCGGGCCATCACGCCCAGGGTTCCGGTGACAACGGTGGTAAGTTCCATGTGTCCTGCCAGCGCCGTGACCGCCCCGACCTGATCGTCACGCGAATAAATCGGCGATGAAATCAGATCGCGCAGATCGGAACTCTCCTCGAGTGCCCGCCCCAGGGCATCGAGGTCGTGCTCAACCTTCGAAAGTTCCGCAGATTCTTTCGCGAGCTCAAATAGAGCTGTTGCGTAACGCGACGCGATCCCCGCAGACAATGAAACCGACTCAGGCACATTGTTCCTTTCAACAGAACACGGCGCCAGTCAGCCCCCCGGGAACCGCCTCGGAAGAATCGATCAGCGACGCAAGCACCGCAGCGGCCCATCCGCCGCTCAAAATCGGCTTGCTGTTAGCACATGGCTTTCGCCGGAAGCAACAAGTGACAATCAGTTTTCGAGGAGCGTTCTGACACGATACCGGTCGCCGTGATTGGGGGGCAACGCATGCCGCGGCATCAGCCGCGCAGAGGAAAAGATCCTATCCGGCGCCGTATCCGGTCACCTTCCAGGCACGTCCGGGCTTGCCCCTCCGCGACGTCACCGCGGCATCAACAGGCGTCGTGCCCGACCGGCCAGCGGTTGTTGCGGCCCGATACCGAGCCCTTTGCCGGTCTGATCATTCCGTCGAGTACTTCCAGCGGTTTGCGGACCGCTTCCCCTATTCCCTGGACCGCGGGCGAATGCTGCCGTTTCGAAACCTCCACGATCAGG
Organism: Paracoccaceae bacterium; assembly: GCA_965242975.1. Classification (GTDB taxonomy): domain Bacteria; phylum Pseudomonadota; class Alphaproteobacteria; order Rhodobacterales; family Rhodobacteraceae; genus JAPPHA01. The sequence goes on from CBDETS010000007.1 coordinate 1,736,727, forward strand.
ACACCTGCCGCGAAAGGTACCGGCAATTGATGATTGAGGCCCTCCCAGTATCGTGCCGTTCGAAGCCAGAAGGGTTTGTGGCTGGGCAACATGTACAAGGCGGAAATGTGTTTTTCCGGGCTGAATCGATGATTCTGCAGCAGCGATTCGAGTTGCATCAGGCTGTACGGCCGGCCGAATCCGAATGGAGTGGCGTCCCGCCGAGCCCAGAGTCCGGACCGATTCGGAACGACAAACACCGCCCGCCCTCCCGGACCCAGTATTCTCCAGATCTCGTCGATAAGCCCGGTCGGATTGTCGCTGGTCTCAAGTCCATGCATGACAACCAGACGGTCGATCAGGCCCGTGGCGATCGGCCAACGCGTCTCTTTGACCAGGACCGAACGATTGCCCTCGTCTTGACGAGAACGGGGCCAGGAAACGACACCTTGTTGCGCCGGCATCAGGCTGAGCACACGGCGGGATGACGCGAGAAAGGGGCGAAGAACGGGAGGCGTAAATCCGAAACCGGCAACGGTCTGCCCCCTTGTATCCGGCCATAACTTGACAATCTGGTCACTTAGCGTACGTCTCACGATGCCGCCGAGGCCCGTCGTGCTGTAGAAATTTCGGACCTGTCCGACGTCCAGATGCATTGCCGTGACTCGTGGTATCGACCGGATGGTTGATGTATTCCCGACCATAACGACAGGAGGAGCGAAATTCCATGGCCCTTGACGTCACCGTCGTCCCGTGCCGTTCCGACAATTACGCCTACCTGATCCAGGAACCGACGACCGGCCAGACCGCCGTGGTCGACGTTCCGGATGCAGCGCCCGTACTCTCTGCACTCGAGGAGAAGGGCCTGGGACTCGACCGGATTTTTCTCACCCACCATCATCTGGACCACGTCGAAGGGGTCGACGTCGTGCGTTCCAGCACCGGGGCTGATGTTGTCGGCGCCGCGAGAGACGCCTCCCGGCTCCCGGCGCTCGATCTCGCCGTATCCGATGGCGACCGGGTTCAACTCGGCGATGCCTTCGCGGATGTGATCGATGTGTCGGGACATACGATCGGGCACATCGCCTACGTATTCAGAGCCGAAAACCGGGCATTCACCGGGGACAGCCTGATGATGATGGGCTGCGGGCGGGTGTTCGAAGGAACCTTTGAGTTGATGTACCGAAGCCTTGCCCGGTTCGAAGACATGTCCGACGACATGCTCATCTGTTCAGGTCACGAGTACGCGGAATCGAACGCGCGGTTTGCGCTGAGCATCGAACCGGACAATCCCGACCTCGTGGAACGGGCCGCGTGGATTCGTCGCACCCGCGCCGCGGGTTCACCCACCGTTCCGTCACCGCTCGGCATCGAACGCCGAACGAATCCGTTTATCCGGTGCGGTGAACAGTCGATCAGGGCGGCTCTCGGAATGGAGGCAGCCACCGGCGCGGAGGTCTTTGCCGAACTCCGGATGCGCAAGGACAGGTTTTGATTTCTCGGCCGTGACCGACCTTGCCGATGATCACCAACCTTCGTCAGGGGCAGCGCGCATTGACACCAGATCGGATGCGGAAACGAGAGAACTCCGCCTCGATTTGCGCAATCGCATTTAAGGCCGTATCCTGTTTGACCAAGTCCAGGCGCGGCAACGGGCGGATATACGAGATCGATTCGCCGATTGACGTTGGACGACGGGGGAAAGGGTTCACGACATGCCGACGTTTTCATCGAGTGTAGAGGCCGCGATTCACACGGCTTTCGCCTACGCCAACGCGCGCCGCCACGAATTTGCGACGCTGGAGCACATGTTGTTGGCACTCGTCGACGACCGGGACGCAGCAAGGGTCATGAAAGCCTGCGACGTCAGCCTGGCACGGCTGCGCCAAACCTTGATTCATTACCTCGACGGAGAACTCTCGGATCTTGTGTCGGGGACGGAAGGGACCGAGGCCTCGCCCACCCGCGCCTTTACCCGCGTGATCGAACGGGCGATGACCCATGTCGACAACTCGAACCGGGACGAGGTGACGGGCGCGGACCTGCTCATCGCCATTTTTTCCGAACGCGAGTGCCACGCGACCTATTTCCTGCAGCAACAGGACATGACGCGGTACGATGCGGTTAACTTCGTTTCGCACGGTATTGCCAAGAAACCCGGGTTTCGCGACGTCAGACCCGTTGCCGGGGCCGGTGAAGTCGAGGAGATTCCAGCCTCGGCTGACGAGGCCGGACACGATAATTCGGGAACCAGCGAAATCGAGAAGTTCTGCGTCAACCTGAATCAGAGGGCCCGGGACGGAAGTCTCGACCCGCTGATCGGACGGAACCACGAAATCGAACGTTGCGTGCAGGTCCTGTGCCGCAGGAGAAAGAACAATCCGATCCTGGTCGGGGATTCGGGTGTCGGGAAAACCGCCATCGCCGAAGGTCTGGCGTACCGGATCGTCTCGGGAGAAATCCCTGAAGTGCTTTCCGATACAACCGTGTTTTCGCTTGACATGGGCTCCGTTCTGGCCGGCACCCGGTATCGGGGGGATTTTGAACAGCGCATGAAATCGGTAATCTCGGAGCTTGAGAACCATCCGGACGCAATCCTTTTCATCGACGAAATTCACACGGTCATCGGCGCCGGCGCCACATCCGGCGGGTCCATGGACGCGTCCAATTTGCTGAAGCCGCCATTGCAGAACGGACGTCTTCGGTGCATCGGATCGACAACGTACAAGGAGTACCGGCAATACTTCGAAAAAGACCGGGCACTGACACGGAGATTCCAAAAGATCGACGTGAACGAGGCAAGTTCGGAAGACACGATCAAGATTCTGATGGGACTTCGTTCCAGCTACGAAAACCACCACGGAATCCGGTATACGACCGAGGCGATCAAACTGGCCGTTGACCTGTCGGCCCGGCATATCCACGATCGGAAACTTCCCGACAAGGCCATCGACGTGATCGACGAGGCCGGAGCACGACAGCATGTCGTCCCGCGCAGGCGAAAACGCAAGACGGTCGGCGTCCGAGAGATCGAGGACGCGGTCGCCAAGCTCGCGCGAATCCCGCCCAAGCGCGTGTCAAAAAGCGACAGCGAGTTGCTCGTGGACCTCGAGGGCACCCTCAAGCGGACCGTGTTCGGGCAGGACGTCGCGATCGAGGCGTTGGCATCGGCCATCAAGCTGTCGCGGTCCGGCCTCCGGGAACCGGAGAAACCCGTCGGCAACTACCTGTTCACGGGTCCAACCGGCGTCGGCAAGACGGAAGTCGCGCGCCAGTTGTCGGAAGCGCTCTCGGTCAAATTGCACCGCTTCGACATGTCGGAATACATGGAACGGCACGCCGTTTCGCGGTTGATCGGTGCTCCACCCGGGTACGTCGGTTTCGACCAGGGGGGATTGCTGACCGACAGCGTGGATCAGCATCCTCACTGCGTGTTGTTGCTTGACGAATTCGAGAAGGCTCATCCTGACGTATACAACATACTTCTCCAGGTCATGGACTACGGCAAACTGACCGACCACAACGGCCGCACGGTCAATTTCGGGAATGCCATTATCATCATGACCTCGAACGCCGGCGCTGCGGAACTCGAAAAGTCCGCCATCGGATTCGGCCGTGACAGCCGGGAAGGGGAAGACACGGCTGCCGTCGAACGGATTTTCTCACCCGAGTTCCGAAACCGGCTCGATGCGATCATCAGTTTCAAGCCCCTGTCGCGCCCGGTGATCCTGAAGGTCGTCGAAAAGTTCATTCATCAGCTCGAGGCGCAGCTCATGGACCGGAACGTGGAGGTCGTTCTGTCCGCACCGGCCGCCGACTGGCTTGCCGAACACGGCTACGACACGAAAATGGGCGCACGCCCCCTCGCCCGCCTCATCCAGGAACGGATCAAGAAACCGCTGGCGGACGAGCTCCTGTTCGGCAAACTGGCCAAAGGCGGGACCGTCAAGGTCGGGGTGAAAGACGGCGAACTGGTGCTCAAGTGCGAGCCGCCCCGAAACCGGCAGTTGTCCAAGGACGAGTCGCCCTTGCTGATCACGGAGTGATCCGTGCGCGCACGGCGACGCCCCCTGGGCCGAAATCGGACGGATCCGCCAATATGGCAACAGGGTTCGTGACGCTTACCGTTCGGTGAATTTCAGTTCGATCCTCCGGTTCCGGGCAAGGGATTGCGGGTCGTCGCCCGCGGAGATGGGCCGGTGTTCCCCGAACCCGGTCGCGGCCAGGCGGTCGGCCGGAATCCCCAGTTCGTCTATCATGTAGTGAACGACCGAAAGCGCCCGCGCCTGGCTCAACTCCCAGTTGTCACGGAACTGGTCGTTGGCCCGAACCGGCGTCTTGTCCGTGTGACCGTCGACCCGGAGAACCCAGTCCACCTCCGGCGGGATCATCCCCGCGACATCCCTGATGATTTCCGCGACCCGACGGATTTCGTCCTTCCCCGTGTCCCCGAGAAGATCGGAGCCAACCTCGAAAAGGATCTCCGACGAAAACACGAAACGGTCGCCCACGATGCTCACACCCTCGCGGCTGCCAAGCACGTCCTGCAGCTGTGCGAGAAACTCCGAGTGAAACCGCCTGAGATCCCGCGCCTCTTCTTCCAGGCGCCTGCGTTCCCGCTCCTCCAGGTCGGCACGCCGCTTCTGCTCCGCGGCCGCACGTGCGAGCGCCTGATTGAGGTTTTCTCCCAGACTGGCGATCTCAACCTGCGCCTCCACGTCCTTCGCAGCCGCGGCGTCAAGCAGCCCCTGAAGTTCGTTCAACTGTTCCCGCAACTCCAGGATCTGCCGGTTCAACAGCGCCACCGACTGCCTGCGCTCCTCGGATACGGACAGTTCTTCCCGGTACAGGGCACTGGTCAGGCCGAACTGCTCCTCAAGCCGGGCCAACTCCGTGCGGGCCGTCGATGCCTCGGAACGAGCGTCCTCGGCAGCGGATTCCGCAGCCACCAGCATGGCCAGGGTTTCCTCGGCCTTCTTCCGCTCCTCTTCAAGCGCAAGGGACATGGCCGTGAGTTCGTCCTCGGAGTTCGCAAGCCGGCGCCGCAGGGCCTCGGCGGCAGCGGCCTCCGCGAGCCTCGCCTTCTCGGCTTCGCTCAATGCCTCGAGAGCCCGGCGCAATTCCTCCCGGGTCAGTCCGGTCGCCTGCCGCGCCCGGTTCCGCTCGGCCTCAGCCGCCTGCACCGCCTCCCGGGATTCCGCCAGTGCCGCCTGGCTGTCCGAAAGGTTGGACTTCAGCGATCTGACCTCCCTGCTGAGCGCAACAAGCTCGTCCTCGAACGCGGCAAGCCTTTGCCTGAGCTCGGCCAGTTCGTCATCCCTGGCCGCGATGGTCGATCGTGCCGTGGCCAGTTCGCCGTCGCGCTCGGACAGCACGGCGAGAAGTCTTTCGATGTGGTCCTGGCTGGAGCGGGCCCCGGCGCGGACTTCCGAAAGCTCCTCGCGGGCGCTCGTCAGGTCCTCCCGCATGTCGGCGAGGAGGCCAAGCGTCCTCGTCAGTTCTTCCCGGACCTTGCCTATTTCATCCAGGGTGTTCTCCAGATCCGCTTGCGAAACCGAATACTGCGCGCGAACGGTCGCGAGATTGCCCACTGCTTCCTCGAGTTCGCCCCGGGCAGCCGTCAACAGGTTTTGCGCGTCCGTCGTTTCCGCACGCGCCGCCGCAAGTTCGGCACGGGTTCTCTCCAGGTCCGCCTGCGAAACCGAGAATTGCGCGCGAATCTGCGAAAGTTCGTTCAGGGTATTCTGCAGTTCGCCCTGCGACAGGCCGAGATCATCCTGAGCAGCCGTCAACAGGTTTTGCGCGTCCGTCGTTTCCGCACGCGCCGCCGCAAGTTCGGCACCGGTTCTCTCCAGGTCCGCCTGCGAAACCGAGAATTGCGCGCGAATCTGCGAAAGTTCGTCCAGGGTACTCTGAAGTTCGCCCTGCGACAGGCCGAGATCATCCTGAGCAGCCGTCAACAGGGCTTGCGCGTCCGTCGTTTCCACACGCGCCGCCGCAAGTTCGTCACGGGCTCTTGCCAGGTCCGCCTGCGAGACCGAGTACTGTGCGCGAATCTGCGAAAGTTCGTCCAGGGTTTTCTGAAGTTCGTCCCTAGAGCGGCCGAGCGCTTCCTGGGCAGCCGTCAACAGGGATTGAACGTCCGTCGTTTCCGCAAGGGCTGCCGCAAGTTCGGCCCGGGTCTCCTCGAGGGTCGCCTGCGACACCGAGTATTGCGCGCGTGTCTGCGCAAGTTCTTCCCGAGTCTCCGTCAGTTCGCCCCGTGACTGCCCGAGTTCGCCTTGCGCAGCCGCCAACTGTGTCTGCGCTTGTGTCGCTTCCGTCTGGGCCGCCGTCAGTTCGTCCCGTGTTCCGGCCAGTTGTTGACGAATCCGCCGGAGGTCGGCCCGAATTGCGGACAACTCCTGGCGCGTGGCATCGAGCCTCGCCCCAAGTTCGAACGCCGATGATCGGCTGGCATCAAGTTCATCGCGCGTCTCGCTCAGGGCAAGCTCGAGAGCAGTTTCTGACTGCCGACTCTGGGCAAGTTCGTCCCTGACAGCTTCAAGCAGGGTTTCGAGCGCAGTCATTCTGCTGCGGACTTCCGTGATCTCCAGCCGTGCTTCCTTGAGCCCGGCCTCCAGACTGGCCGCTTCAGAATGGCTTTGCTCCAGTTCAGACCGGGCTTCGGTCAAGCTCGCTTCGAGTTCGGCGACGCTTCTCTTCCTGCCTTCCAGTTCGGTTCGGGTAACGGAAAGCAGGGTCTCGAGTTCGGCCACGTCTTCCCTGTTTCCTTCGAGTTCGCTGCGCGTGTCCGACAACAAGGCTTCGAGTTCCGAAATCACGTTCAGGCTGGATGCGAGCTCGTTCCTCGTGTCCGAGAGATCAGATTCAAGCCCGGACACAGCCTGGCGCGTCGATTCCAGTTCGGAATTCGAGCCGGCGAGCAGAGCGACCGCTTCCTCCAGCGACAGTTCGTTCTCGTGAATCTCGGTTCGCAGTTCGGAAATGAGTGCCTCGAGCGCCTCGCGGCGCGCGGCGGCCAGGCGCGCTTCTTCAGCCTGAACGTCGATCTCCTGCCGCGCCTTTGCCAGTGCGATCCGGAAGGCTTCGTTCTGCGAGATCACGTTCTGCCGTGCGTTCTCGAGAACGTCCACCTCGGCCAGCAGTTGGTCGTTTCGGTTTTGCAGGCTCTTGCGTTGCGCGATCAGCGAGGCAACCTGCTCTTCGAACGAGACAATGATCGTGCGCAGTTCGAGCAACTCTTCGGTGCGTCCGGCGTTTTCCTCCCTGAGCACGTCGATTTCCCGTTCCCGGGCAGCAACCCTGGCGTTGGTTTCGTCGAGCGTGGACTGAAAGAGTACGAGTTCTTCCTGCAACCGGTTTTCATTGCCTTGCGCAAGGCCCAGCGCGGTCGACAGTTCGTTGACTTGCCGGGACAGGCTGACGAGTTCCTCGTCCTGCCCGGAAATCGTTTCCTGCAGAACAAATTGCACGATCATGAAAATCGACAAGACGAACATCAACAGCAGAAGGAGAGCCGTCATCGCATCGACGAAGCCGGTCCAAATGGTGTTGGTCACACCGTTCCTGGGTTTTCTCAACAGAGCCAAGGTTTAGTCCCTGACGTTGCCCTCGACGGCTTGCCTGAGCGTTTCGATCAGCACCGCGATATCGGCCCTGAGGTCCGCGATCGAGTCCTGGCGTCCCACGGACATGTCTTCGAGTATGCGAAGTAGATGGCTTTCAATGTTGCGCAGCCGCGAGCGGGTTTCGGCATCGAGCGTGGTTTCTTCGGCGCTTCCCCTGGTCAGGGCATCCGCGATCCTGTGCTGGCTTTGCGCAAGGGACTCCAGAATCTCGTCGTCGCGGACGGGGGAAGGTTCATCGGGCTGACTTGCCAATTGCTCGACAAGTCCGGCTATCCGGTCGACCTGGCGTTCCGAAGCCAGGTGCCGCTCCGAAAGCTCGCTCAGCACCCCGTTCAGGGTGCCGACCAGGATCCCCCATTGCGCCTCCGTCAATGCCGAGTCGGCCACGACCGGCGACGGGATCCCCCTGCCCGTGATCGGCAACCGGCTCAACCCGGATTCAGGATCGGATGCAGAAACTCCGATAAGCGTAATCGAGGAAATCCACTCCTCGAGTTCCCGGTAGAAACGGTTCTGGCCATGTCCGGCGAAGAGATCCAGAAGGCCGACCACAAGGGACCCCGCCAGTCCAAGAAGAGATGACCCGAAGGCGGTTCCCATGCCGCCCAACTGCCGTTCGAGGCCGGAAATCAGGTTCTCGAATACCTGGACACTGCTCTCGCCGTCCTCGGAAGGCGCCAGCGACCTGATCGTGTCGACAACCGCAGGAACAGATGTCGCGAGGCCGTAAAATGTTCCGAGAAGGCCGAGAAAGATCAGCAGATTGATGATGTACCGGGTGATTTCCCGACCCTCGTCGAGTCGGGTTGCCACGGTGTCCAGAATCGAACGGGCCGAAAACGTCGTCAGTGCCGTCCGGGCTCCCTCGGGCCTGAGCAACGCGGCGAGAGGCACCAGAAGTCCGGGGGGCCGGACGATTTCATGACCGGGCCGGTCACGGACAAATCCCTCGATCCAATTGACAGAGGTGAACAGGGAAAACACGCGACCGAAGCAGGTCAGCAGCCCGACGACGAAGACGGCAACGATGACCCCGTTCAGGTACGGTGATTCCAGAAACACATCGTCCAGGGACGGATAGATGAGATAGACGCCGACTGCGACCAGGCACGTCAAGATAAGCATCGTCAGGATTTGATTCACGGGAAGCGTGAATCGGTGACTTTGGATTTCTTCTCCGATCATTCCAGAGATCGTCCTATATTGCCCGCAAAGAGGCGATTATGTCACGGCGAATACATTGACAAGCCAGCGTACGGATTCGGTCGGGGCCATGCCTCCCGCCAACCGGCGCACCGGTTCCGTCACCAGGTCCACCGGAAGGGCGGAAACCGGCAAGCCCGGCCCGTGCCGGACCGACCAAGCTGACGTCGATTTCGATTATCCGGTTCGCGGCCACTGATTCAAATCCCTCCAGACGGCTCCGGTCGTCAAAGATGGCCGTCACAGGCCCGGTGACCGAGGCGCACGGGCATGGAACCGCCTGTTCTTCCCGGTCCTGTCAGCGATCTGACGGGCCAACCATGCCAACGAGCTCAACGAGGTCCGGATCAAGGATTCCGAGCGACTCCAGCCGTTTGCACGTGCGGAGCAGGTATTCCCGGTTGGGACCTCGTTCACCGCACGATCGCCCGATTATGTCGGCCTGCTGCTCAATCGACAGGTCGCCACTGTAAAGCTCGTGGTCGGTGTCGACAACATAACAGACGGCCAAGGGTGCACGACAAAATTGTGACGATTTGTCCGAGCGTCCTGCGATGAGTTGATTTTTGTCTCCGTGTCTGGTATATGTGTTCTACCAGTTGCCGCGCCCCGGCTTCCGGGCCACACTCCAGACCCACGGAGGCGATCATGCCGGACATCGATGAATTGAAACGTTCCAGGGACGAGGCACAGGCCCGCTTCGCCACCCTCGGCGACCTGCGTCCCGGCACGCTGCACGAAAACTACCGCAAGTGCGGCAAGCCCAACTGCCACTGCGCCGGCGACGACAGCCCGGGGCACGGTCCGAGCTATGTGCTCAGCCGCTCGATCCGCGGGGACACCCGCTCGATCCGCATTCCGCCCGAGGAGTATGAGCGGACCCGGCGCCTTGTCGACGAGCACGAGCGCTTTCTCGACATCTCGGCGCACTATCTGGAGGCCAGCGAGGCGCTTGCCGATGCGGTGCGTGCCGAAGGGCGGGAGACGGACGGGGACGACAGCCCCGAAAAAGGGGGCTCTGCGCACAGGCGGTCGCGGCGGAAGTCTCGAAGGACATCGAGCGCCTGACCGGCGGCCCGGTCGACGGGCTGGATTTCGAGGTGCTGGAGCGTGAGGTGCGCAAGACCGCGATCTCGGCCGCGGCCGCGGTGGTTGCCGCGAGGCTGAACGCCGACCTGTCGGACGGGGAGGCCGCGGAGTTGCCGTGCGCCTGTGGCGCCGACGCCCGCAATGTCGGGCGGCGGCCCCGGACCTTCACCACGGCACTTGGCCCCCTGACCCTGGAGCGGGCGTGGTATCATTGCTCTTCCTGCGCGCACGGCTTCAGCCCGCGTGACCGCGCCCTCGCCCTGGATGGCACGTCGTTGTCTCCCGCGGTCACGCGCATGGTCGGGGTCACCGCTGCCGAGCTCAGTTTCGAGAAGAGCAGCACGATCTTGCGGGAACTGGCCGGCCTCGAGGTCATTCCCAGGCAGGTGGAACGCCATGCCGAGGCGCTGGGACGCGCGATCGCGCGCGATGAACGGGACATCATCGAGCCGGAGCCACCGGGAGCCCCCACGCTCTACCTCGGCCTTGACGGCACCGGGGTCCCGGTGCGCACGTCGGAGACCGAGGGCCGTGCCGGCAAGCAGCCTGACGGCTCGGCCAGGACCCGCGAGGTGAAGCTTGCCACCATATGGTCCGCCGAGAGCCGCGACACCGAGGGCCGGCCGGTTCGCGATACCGGATCCGTCACCTTCAATGCCGCCATCGAAACGATCGCGACCCGCGATACGGACACGGAACCGGCTCCCTTTGCCAAACGGGTCGTGCGTGAGATGGAGCGGCGCGACTTTTTCGCTGTCGACCGCCGGGTGGTGCTCGGCGATGGCGCTCCCTGGATATGGAACTTCGCCGACGAGCATGTGCCTGACGCCATCCAGATCGTGGATGTCTTCCATGCCAAACAGCATGTGTTCGATGTTGCCAGGGCTCTCTACGGAAAGGGGAGTGATCTCGCGGCACAGTGGGGCAAGACGCGACGCGACGAACTCGATCAGGGGCGCCTCGATCTCGTCATCGCCGCGATGCGCAAACACGCGAGCCGCTGTGACGAGGCGGCGCGGAACATCGCGTACTTCCAGACCAATCGCGCGCGCATGGACTATCCCCGGTTCCGGGAACTGGGGCTGTGCGTGTCGACCGGTGTTGTCGAGGGCGGTTGCAAATCACTGATCGGCGGACGGTTGAAACGGGGCGGGATGCACTGGAGCGTCAGTGGCGCCAATGCCATCATCGCGCTCCGGTGCGCGGTTCACAGCAACCGCTTCGACGACTACTGGGAGCGGCGGACCGGCTGATTCCAATCCAAAATCACAAAATTGTCGTGCACCCGACGGCCAACACGCTCCGTTCGTCGTCAAGTTCAACAGGTTGCCGTTCCTCGCGATAGGCGGATGCCACAAGTTCACGTTTTCGCAGCGTTTTCAGGACGACATCACGCTGATCGGCCGCCACTCGGAAAGCCAGTCCGTCACAAGATGAACCAGGAATCCGCTTCAGGGCGAGCACGAGGCCCGGCGACTGCCTGGTCCCGCGGTAGTGCACGGACCACATGCAAAAACTGCGGGCGAAACCGCGAAGGGTTCCCCGGACCGATTCGATGAATTCGAACCCGGGCTGCCAGATCAGTGACCCGTATCCGAAAACCCACAGGTCTCCTGCCTGCTCATCCGATTTCATGTGCGGTCCTTTTCGTCTTGACAGTCCTTACTGTTCGCAGACTAACGGGCGTTGGGCAAATGGAACGATGCGAGGCATGATGGAAAGACTGATGACCGTTCGGATCAGAACTCTTGCCCTGCTCATGATTCTCGTGACGGCGGGTTGGTCAAACGCGGGCTCTGCACATGAACCCGAGCCTGCTTCGCTCTCGGGCGAGTCCGGGCGCGCGACCCCCAACCGGATCGACTCGTTCGTCCTTCACGACGACGTGTACCAGGTCGAGTGGGAACTGGGGTCGACCAGGATTTCGACGACAGGCAATTTACGGCAATGGCATAAAGGCATCGCTTCTGCACTCGAAACCTGCCGCTGGTTTGCACGTTCCGCCGCGGCCGCTTCACAGTCGGGAAACGAGCTTTCGGAGATTACCGGGCATGCGGTGATTCTCGACGACTTCCTCGGTGCATTCGATTTCCAAATGGACAACACCGGGGGGCGATGGTTTTCGCTGATCAGCGTTGACGCCAGGTACATGGGTTTCAGCGACGGGATCGGACCTGACTGCGGTCTCGTCAGTCCGCATGTCGATATCCGGAGGTCCGGAACCGGGCCGTACGACTACACCGCCGAAATCACCACCGGTTTCAGCAACGGCGAGTCCCCTGAGCACGAACGATCCGGAGGTGACATCGAAGGCTTTCGGGCAGGCGAAGCCGACACCTTCAGCGGGATTGACATCCGCGGCGATGTCACACTCAGGATCCAGAGGTCCGGTTGCAGGCCGTGGGTGACCCAGGTCAACCTTCACAACGTGTCATTTTGGAGTGGCGGAACCCACATCAAGCTCGAAGGGGCTGTCGAATTCGACGAAGCGGGGATCCTGACCGGTTCGATCAACGCCAACTTCAACGTGAACAGGTCCTTTGTCGAATTTGTCGAGAAAAGCGGTATCTTTGACGACCCGGTGACCGCACGGATTGTCGGGGCCATCCTGGAGGCTGGAAGCGGAGATTACGAATTCCAGTGTTCGGAAGGTCGATGCCGCGTGTACGGGACAATCGTGCCTTTCCTCCCGATCGGAAATGCACCGCGGCTTCCACGGACGTGTTGACCCGCACAACGGCCGGACCCGGTTTTGCCACGGAACGCGATCGAATTTCCGTGATCCCCGAAAAACGAGAGATCGGCGCCTACCGCCGGCATCAACCCGCCTGCCGACTGCGTGCCGACGGCCATCCGGCGCATGTCCGCGCACAATGTCTGTCGTCCGCAGCCGACACCATGTCTCCCGACCTCCGGTCGCGCCGCTGCCGAAACGACGACGACCTATTCCCCACTGAATCAGGTGAGCCACCGCCCGCTTGCCGAGACGTCATTCGCGACATTTCCGCTGCAGCACGGCCTGACGTGTCGGCTCGCCCGCCCCCCTTACAATGCCGCCTCAGGCGCCACCAGCGATGCCGCCTTGGCGCCGTCGTCGGCGGATATGGCCACGGTGGCGTGGCCGTCCCGGCGATCCAGTATGTGCAAGCTCCGGATGTTCACGCCAGCCTGTTTGAACTTCTCCGCCAACCTGGCCAGCGCGCCTGGTTCGTCGCGCAGCCTTACAACCAGTGATTCGTCGGAAACCGCCTTGAATCCGGCATCCGCCAGCGCACGCAGAGCCCCGTCCTGGTCGTCCGTCGTGAGCGAAATCGCGCCATTGTCCCCGAATGTTTCTGCGTTGATGGTTTCGATGTTGATGCCGCGGTTGGCCAATGCTCCGGCAATGTCCGCGATCACACCCGTTTCGTTCTTCGCAATTACCAAGATCCTTGTCATGCGGTAGTCTCCTGTTGTCTGTTCGTGCCGCCCAGGCAGTCGTTCACCACGGCATCGATGGTCTCGCATGTTACATGCGGCATCGCAATGAGGTGCGCGATGTCCCCGTACGGCGCGAGTTGCCATTTGCGTACGACCTGAGCTGACGGCCTGGGGAAAACGACGGTGACCGAGTTCCTGTTTCGCCACGCGGGGATTCCGTCTTCGTTGAAGCGTTTGACCGCGTATTCCGCCGTCTCAAGGCACCGGTTGACGATGTTCCTGAAACCGTCCAACCCCTGCTTCTCGAACGCGTACCACATTATCAGTGGCGTGAGGGCGTCGCGCGAACCCGTCAGCGTGGTATCCAACACGCCCACGTACTCGATGGCCCGGGCGATCCGTGACACGTATTCACGGCGGGTAAGCGCGACACCACAGGGAAGCGGCGAACCAATCATCTTGTGCCCACTTATGGACACGCTGTCGAAGCCGACATCGAAGCCGTAGGGTTGCGGGTCGTCCACAAACGGCAATATCATCCCGCTCAGTGCGGCATCCGCGTGCACGTATGACCTGGTCACGGCGACGTCGCTGAGGATGTCGCGTATCGTGCACACATTGTCGATCGCGCCCTTCATTGTCGTGCCTATGTTCGCCATCACGATCGCGGGCATGTCCCGGTTGATGCGAATCGTCTCGTGAAGATCGTCATAGTCCAGTTCACCGTTGTCCTGGCTTCTGATCATGATGTTGCGCAACTTCAGCACGCTCATGATCTTGACCACGCTGTAGTGGGTATCCTGCGAAAAATAGACCATGCCGTCGGGAAACAGCTCCCGCCCCAGGTACAGGCCGTACATATTGCCTTCTGTGCCACCTGACGTGACGTAACCCCATGCCTGGTCACGTGAAATGTGCATCAGGTCAGCGAAGATGCCGATGACTTCGCGCTCGATCACATGGGTGTTGCTGCGGAAATTGCTGTCGTGAAAGGGGTCGCCGACATTGTTCATGGCGTACCGCATGAATGGCAACAGTTCCGTGTAGTCGAAATCCTGATTGCAGGGGTACCCGATGGCATGCCGACCCGCCGCGTCGAATTCCCGACGAAGAGAGTCGAGTCTGTCCTGGTTGTCCACGGTGCTTCCTTACAAGATCTGGATGTGCCGGGAATCGTTCGGAGAAGGGTGTGCACTTGATTGAGTCAAGACTGAAGGCCTCGCCAATGTCGAGTCAACCCTTGGCAAGGAGCGGACCCAAGGCAAATTCGTTCTCCGGAGTTTCTCATTTGCTGCATTGATCTGACGGTTCGGGGAAAACTCTCCCTCTGCGCGGTTCTACGGCCAGCCGTTCGTGATTCACGGCAGGGCGTTATGGATCGTAAGCGTGGCGGATCTTTCCGAGGTTTTGCTGGACATGGTGACCAAGGCGGACGTGGTCCGTTTTGCGTCGATGCGGGATGATCGTTTCCGGGTGACGCCCGGCCGAGAGGCGAGTCCATTCGCTATGCCCGGCACCGTGAAGGACGATCTCTGGCCCCAGCATTTGCGTTGCCCTGCGCGGCGCGCAACACTTGGGCGCGGCAGCGAGTTCGGCGGCCTTCACCTTGTCACCAACAGTTCGCCGTTCCTGGTTCTTCCCGGCGGGGGGCCGAACCTCGGCTCAAGGGTGCTGTCACTGCCGGCGCGACGCCTGGTGCGGGACTGGCCGTATCGGTTTGGCTCCGAGGTCCTGCTCATGGAGACCCTTTTCGATCCTTCACACCTACCGGGGCACGGCTTGTCGCGCAGCCAACCGGCTCAAGATCGGGCACACTCGCGTTTCGGCCGCCTGGGCAGTGATCCATGGCCGGTCCGAGCTTGTCTTTCTCTCCTTTGTGCAGGATGCGCACCGTCGGCTGAGAACGGCCCGCCTTGATCCCGGCCTGCAGAGGGGAGTTCCGAAGATGACACTCACCACCCCGCAGATGCGCACCTTGCCCGATTAATTCCGGCACGTGGAGGATCCGCGGCACAGCCTGCCATCAGTGTTCTCGCTCACCACCGCGGCGGCACTCGCCGGCATGCGCAGGTTCAAGGAGATCTCGGAGTAGGTTCAGGACCACGGCCAGGCAGTTCTCGCGTATTTCACACCGCGCCCTGACCTGGGCAAGAACGTACCATCCTCGACAACACTCCGCGACGCGCCGGTCCCGGTGTGCCGGGACGAGTTCGACGCCGACCTGCGGTACCGAAACGAAATCCACGGGCCCGGACAGTACCCTGACCATCGGCGGCAAGGCCATGCCGTTACCGCCAAACGGACCAAGGGAATCAGAAGACCCTGCTCTCCGAAATCAGCCCGTCGCTCGTCGAGGTCATGGCCAGCCGAGCGCCGGGTCTCGGTGGCCGCGACGTGATGCCGGAGGGAGTTACCGGCCAGATTCAGTCCGCGAAGTCGGAAATCAATCTTCGCGCGTGAATTGCAGGCTTGCCAACCTGGCGTAGAGCCCGTCGGAGGCAGACAGTTCGTCGTGATTGCCTTCGGCCTCGACCCTGCCTCCGTCGAGAACGACAATTCGGTCGGCCTTCTTGATCGTTGCAAGCCTGTGGGCGATGATCAGCGTGGTCCTGTCGGCGGAAAGCCGATCGACGGCCGTCTGAACGGAGCGTTCGCTCTCGGCATCCAGTGCCGATGTCGCTTCATCAAGCAGCAGGACCGGCGCATCTCTCAGTATGGCTCGGGCGATGGCGATCCGTTGCCTTTGCCCGCCTGAAAGCTTGATACCACGCTCACCAAGATCGGTGGAATACCCGTCAGGCAACTCCGAGAGAAAGTCATGCGCTGCGGACGCCTTCGCGGCTTCAATGACTTCCTCGTCAGTCGCGTCTATCCGGCCGAACCTGATGTTGTCCATCGCGGACGCCGCAAAGATTGCGGGTTCTTGCGGGACATAGGCCAGGCACCGGCGCACGTCCCGTCGAGCAGATCGCCTGACATTGATTCCCCCTATTTCGATCTCCCCGTCCGCAGGATCGAAGAACCGGAGGAGAAGGCGAAAGATCGTCGATTTTCCTGCGCCGGAAGGTCCGACGAACGCAACGGTTTCGCGCGGTTCGACAACAAAAGACAGTTCATTGAGTGCGGCGTGGTTCGGACGCGACGGGTAACGAAACGAAACCTTGCGAAAGCATATGTCGCCTGAGACCACGCTCGGGAACCGGATCGGAATTTCGGGGTCCGAAACGGTGTCGCGGGCGTGCATCAGTTCCAGGAGACGGTCTGTCGCCCCGGCGGCCCGAAGGATCTCTCCCCAGACCTCGGAGAGCGCCGCCACCGCCCCCGCGACCATGACGGAGAAGATCACGAACTGAACAAGTTCGCCCCCGGTCATGGAGCCGCTCCGAACGTTGTATGCGCCCGCCCAAAGAACGCCGACAACGCCGGCAAAGGCCATGAAGATGACAATGATCGTAAGTTGCGTCCGGGCCGTTATCCGACGCATTGCCGCCAAGTAGGCGTTTTCCGCGTGGTCGCCGAATCGCGCGCTGCTGGACGGCTCCCGGTTGAATGCCTGGACCGTCTGAACGGCAAGCAAGGTCTCGGATGCATGGCTCGAACATTCCGCGATCCGATCCTGCGCCAACGTGCTGAACTGGCGAACCCTGCGGCCGAGCAGAAGTATGGGGACGATTACGAGCGGAACGACGAGGATCGCCAGGAACGCCAACCTCGTCGATGTGACAAACATCAGGGCGACGCCGCCGGACAGTATCAGCAGGTTTCTGAGCGCGATGGACATCGATGATCCGACAACTGTCTGGATCAGCGTCGTGTCCGTGGTGATCCGTGAGAGCACGTCCCCGGTCAGCCGTGTCTCGAAGTATGCGGGACTCATGGCGATCATTCTGTCGTATACCGCGCGGCGGACATCGGTCACGACGCGCTCTCCGAGACGAGAGACAAGATAGAAGCGAAATCCGGACCCAAGTGCCAGCAGTCCAGCGATCACGATCGCCGAAAGGAAGTAGTAGTCCATGAGACGTGGGGTCTCGATCAAGAAACCATCGATGACCCTGCGAACTGCGATCGGCAAAGAAAGGGACAGGCCTGCCGTCATGATGAGGGTGACAAACGCAAGGAGCATCGTCCAACGGTATGGCCGCAAAAAAGGAACCAGTTGCGTGAGAGCTATGGCGCCGGGCGCCTCCCCCCGGGGCTCGACCCTGTTCCAGAACCGGGCATTGGTCCGACGGCTCATGAGGCGTCAGGAATGTCCGGTGACCCCGACCCAGGGACGTGATCGATCATGGGCCGTGGATGCTGGATTCGGGAACATTTCATCGCGGTCAACATAGGAGGCGTGCCGGTTCCCTGCTACATTTGTTCTCGGTCTGCAAGACGGTTGTCCTTCGGGCGGCGACCGGTTCCTGTTGCACGCTGAAGCCCTGGGGCAGCGGAACCGATCTTCGGTGCATCGACAGACAACGGACGGATTTCCCGAGTCATCGCCCGAAAGTTCAGGGTCGTTGGCGCGGAGCACATGTGGGGCGAAACAATGCTGACTGACTGACGTTCAAGCCGGATTCGTTTACGACTTCACGGAACGGGAGTTATTCCGGTGGATTGACGGCGCGGCCGCGCCGCCGGCCGCCCAACCGGTTTCACCGGCATCTAAGCTCTCCTGCGGGATCGATCCCACTGTCTCCGAGGCCACGATCCGCGGTTTTCAGGACGGTTGCGTCCCTGTCGGCTCGATTCCGTGCCACGAACGAACTGGCCCGGCGCCGGTTGCGGGGACCAGCCTTTCGCGGCCATGGCCGCGGGAGGCCGCATGGCCCGCAACGGCGTCCGGATCAGACGACAGGCAGGACGCGGACCGAGAACTTGAACGACCCGGATCGATGCTCCTGGCGGTGCCCGGTGCAATGGGCGATCATCGGCCCGAGCCCCGGGGCGAAAGTCACGTGGCAAGCGGACAGTTCACCTGAGTGAATGAGGCCCCATACGACACCGGACTCGACGAAATGGCCCCGGGCATCGAACGGACCCGTTTGACCTGCGCGTCCTTCGGTGTACTGTCGGCGGAAATCGATAGGGGGTGATGACGTGAACCTGGACGAAGAATTCGCGAAGAATGCCCGGAATGCCCGCGTCGGCACGAGACTGGTCTCCGAGTCACAACGCGTGCGCGTGTGGCACATTCACCTGAAACCCGGAGAGAGGCTTCCCGTCCATTTTCACCAGGCAGACTACTTTTGGACGGCGCTCAATGGCGGCTTCGGTCGAACGCACCTTCCGGAAGGCGATAGCCGTGACGTCACGTACCGTGAAGGTGACACGAAGCACATTACGTTTGCCCGGGGTGAAGGAATTACCCACAGCCTCGAAAACATCGGTGAGACCGACCTGAGGTTTACGACCGTGGAATTCAAGGACGGCGAAAATCCGGTCCTCCCCCTGGAAGGGCCGGATTGACGTGCAGTAACCGTCTCGCCGTTCTGCTGCCGATATAGTTCCTTTCCGGAGGCCGCTCGGTGCATCAGGCGTTCGGTCGACGGCTTGCCAGCGCACGCTGGTTCGCCCGGAGTTGATCTCGACATGCCGGACCGGTCATGGCGAACGAGCCGTTTCGCGAAACACGAGATTGACATTTTCCCGGGATTCAGCTGGTCGCCCAGGCCGGGAGGAACGCCTCATGCGCGTGCAACATGTCGTCGACCATGGCCCGAATCTGGCCGAGATTGAGTTCGGCGGCCGTGTGCGGGTCGAGCATGGCCGCGTGATAGACATGGTCTCGCGACTCCTCCAGCAGCGCCCGAACCGTGAGCTCCTGCACATTGATGTTGGTCCGCATCAAGGCCGCCAACTGGGGCGGAACAGTCCCGATGTGCGTGGGGTGAACTCCCGTCCGGTCAACTACGCACGGAACCTCGACCGAACACCCGGTCGGCAAGGACGTAATCAATCCCGTGTTCGGTACGTTTCCGTAAATGGCCGAAGGAGCTCCGGTCCATACGGAATTGATGATATCGGACGCGTATTCCCGGCTTTGGGCAACGTCGATCCGGTCAGCAGTGCGAAACTCCCTCACTTGCTCCGCCCAGTCCGTGATCTGGATTTCGCACCGCGTGCGGTACTCATCAAGCGGGATGGCGAAAGTCTCCAGAAGCTCGGGCTGGCCGGACTTGATGAACCACGGGACATACTCCGAAAAGTGCTCTGAACTTTCGGTCACAAAGTAACCGAGATGCGACATGACCTCGTACCGGACAATGTTCGGGCACCGGGGGTACTCCGTGTTGGGTTTCGGGATTCGCCCGGCGGCATAACCCTCGAACAATTCGGGATAAAGGTTGCGGGTTTCCCCGTTTTTCAGCACCTCTTCGAACTGCAGAAAAAATGCCATGTGGTTGATTCCGGCGCACTGGAACCGAATTCGCTCAGGGTCGATGTCGAGGTCGTGTGCGAGCGTCTCGACCGTGTTCTGAACCGAATGGCAAAGACCCACTGCCTTGATGCCGGGAAATCGTTCGGCAATGGCCCACATGTTGATTGCCATCGGATTCACATACTGCAGGAGCAGCGCCTGCGGGCACAATTCGCGCATGTCGGCGCAGAGTGACCACAACTGGGGAACCGTGCGCAGACCACGCATGATGCCTCCGATTCCCAGCGTGTCGCCGATCGTTTGCCGTAGACCGTACCTGGCGGGAATTTCGAAATCCGTTACCGTCGCCGGCACGTAGCCACCGATCTGAAACGCGACGACGACGAAGTCGGCTCCGTCGATTGCCGCGCGCTGGTCCGTGTGCGCAGAAATTCCTGTCCGCGTGCCGAGCGTCGCGACGAGTTTGCGCGCGACCATTTCGGCTTGCGCAAGCCTCTCGATGTCGATGTCCATGAGCGCGACGTGGGAATCCCGCAACGCCGGCACTTGAAGAACGTCGCCGACAATACTCTTCATGAACACGGTTGAGCCGGCGCCAATGAACGCGATCCTGGGAGAATTGTTCATTTCCTGGTCCCTGGTCACAGTCCCGAAGCAGACATCCCGAACGACAGATTGCGTCGAATCATCCGGGAAGACATGGCTTGATTTCGAAAGTTCATTGCGGAGTCAATCGCCCCGCAACTGGAGATTCAACCCGGGCCTTACCAGCAGCAAGAACACGTGCGCGCGGCCGCCCCGGCTTGACGCGGCCGCCGCCGCTCAGGAACTTGCCGACTGCGGAATTCGCCCCGAGAACTTGAAGGGGCACCGCAAGTGCCGGTACGGCACAGTATCCAGGTGAACGATCGGTGGCGGGCCTGTTTCGAGCT
Organism: Paracoccaceae bacterium; assembly: GCA_965242975.1. GTDB lineage: Bacteria > Pseudomonadota > Alphaproteobacteria > Rhodobacterales > Rhodobacteraceae > JAPPHA01. The sequence continues at coordinate 1,757,351 of CBDETS010000007.1, forward strand.
GCCCAAGGGGAGTTCCGGACCAGAAAATGTGAAATCTGTCGACCTTCGTCGACATGAAGGAATGACATGACACGCAACCATGCTGGTCCCGACTCCCCCACAGCGTGAACATCCGGAAACTCACCGGACAAGCGTGGCGGACCGAAGTCACTGCTCGACCTGACTGCCGGGACCCGTGATGGCCTCGGCGGCCGAGCAGTCTTGCAGGCCCGGTAGCGATGATGACCATGGCTTCCGTCACAATTCTTCGGTTCCAGTGCCATTCAGTCGTACGCCGGTCGCGTTGACGTGGGTGCCGTCACTGTCGATCGTTGCCAGGTCGCAGAACAATTCGATCCGGTGTCCGTCGGGGTCGAGAATGTAGACGGCCTCGTTTTCGCCCCAACTCCCGTCACCGCGGGGCTGCACGAATGAATGCAGTACCGGTCCGCGTACGACTTCCGCTCCTTCCGCGCGAATGCGGTCCAGAAGCGCCAGCCAGTCATCGCGATTGTCGCATTCGAACGCGGCATGATGGAAATTCGGAGGGCCATCGAAATCCGCCTCGGGACGTGGCTTCATTCGGTAGGTCTTCTTCGGATTGTGAACAAGGACGATCTCGTGATGGACATTGGCGAGGCGCATGAAAGTCAATTCAACCGGAATGCCTTCGACCTCGAAGGCGGCATGACGCTCGGTGATCTTGAATCCCAGGACACGCCGATACCATTCGATCGAACGGTCCGTATCGCTGACTTCGATGGCGATATGCTGCATTCTGGCGGGTCTTGGTCGATTCATGGCTGGGACTTTCATTGGTCGGCAACGTACAGGCACTTGATCTCCCTGTAGCGTAGGCGGGAGGAGACTTCCGGTCGGGCCACGAACTGCAATCCGGAAAAACGGCCGTAGAGTTTCCATTCCGCGACCGTGCATTCCCGCCGCGCAAGCGCGTTTCCATCACAGGTTTGAATTCCGAGACCGAAGCTGAAGTGCCGGTTGGATCGGCACGATATGTCGAAACGACCGGTGTCGGGAAACTGCCGCGGATCGCAGTTCGCGGCGACGATCATGTGTGCGGTCGTCCCTGCATGGACGGGCGAACACGCGCGCGGCGCGGAATGGTAGGGGTGTGGACGGGCAGCATCATCGGACGGTTCGTTCAGAAGATCGAGTTCGGCAATGTCGGGATGAATACCCATGTCTTCTTCACCTGTGCTCCTGAGCCGGGTACCTCCGGCTCACCGGGCAGGATACATGGCCAGGACCACCGTGAAACCCTGCCATGCCGTCGTTACGAACAGATTGGAATTGTGCCATACTGGCCCGAATGTAGCCTGTCACTGCGTAAAGAGAGGTGATGATGCTCGTGGACCGAATCGAAAGCACCTGGATTGAATCATTCGCCAACGTGTTCGAACTGTGCAAAATGCGGCAAGACGAGAACATCGTCATACTGGCTGAATCCCAGTCACGGCCACTGAACCTCCACCTCGCCGAACTGGCGCTCGGCCAACTTGGATTGCCGCATTTTCGCGTTACCGTTCCGGCGCCTCCCCATCCCGAAGGGCCGATCGTGCGATCTTCCGGGGCGAGTCAGGCGTTGAACGGGCAACGGGCGGCCACCAAAACGCTCGCGGCTGCGGACGTCGTGATCGATCTGACAGTCGAAGGACTGATGCACGCACGCCAGACAACAGAAATCCTGGAAGGCGGTGCGCGGATACTCACGATTTCCAATGAGCATCCCGAGACGTTGGCGCGCACGGTGCCGACACCGGATCTCAAGGAAAGCGGCAAGGCTGCGGTCGCACGGTGCAGGGAGGCACGAATGATGACAGTCCGTCGTGCCGACTCGACCGACCTCACTGTCAAGTTGACGAACGCGGCATGCGTCGGAGTGTGGGGCTGGACCGATCGTCCTGGAACACTGGCGCATTGGCCGGGAGGAATTGTCGTCTGCTTCCCCGCAAACGGCAGCGTCAACGGTCGGTTGGCATATCACCCTGGCGACATGAACCTGACATTCAAACGATACTTCGAATCTGCCGTGGAGCTGACTTTGGAGAACGACTTCGTGACATCGATCAAGGGCCAGGGTACCGACGCGTTACTGATGCGCGACTACTTCGCGGGTTTTGGCGACCGGGACGCGTTTGCGACAAGCCATGTTGGCTGGGGATTCAACCGGCGGGCGCGATATGAGGCACTGACCATGAATGATCGCAGGGACAACAACTGTACCGAATTGCGCTCGGTCGCCGGCAACTTCCTTTTTTCAACCGGCGCCAACGAATTTGCAGGCCGGTTCACCCGTGGACATTTCGACCTGCCGATGATGGGTTGCGACATCGCCCTGGACGATGTCCTGGTCGTCGACGGCGGACGCCTCACTTGATTACGTCGGGAATCGAGTACGACGCGGCGGGGACGGGACCGCCGGTCCTGTGTCTCCACGGAATCGGCGGAGGCATCGACAGCTTCCGGCCGCAAATGGATGCGGCGGTTGTTCACCCCGGACGGGGGCCGGTCCCTCGAAACGAGACGCACCCCGGCTTTAGTGCCGCATCCGGGACTGCCTGTCGGGAAAACCCGGCCCCCGCCCTGCAGGGGTTTCAGGTTCTCGCATGGAACATGCCCGGATACGGGGCGAGCACCGCGACAATGTGGCCACCGGGATTCGCGTACCTGTCGGCTGCACTTGGAGACTTCATTGCCTCGATCGGCCATGAAACGGTTCACCTCGTGGGACAGTCGCTCGGAGGCATGCTGGCACTGGAACACGCGCTGAGACGCCCGGAACAGGTATCATCAATGGTTCTTATCGGAACGACACCGGGTTTTGGCGGACGGGACAATTCGTTTGGCGATGCGTTTCTGAGAGCACGGTTGGCGCCACTGGATGCAGGCCTGGGCATGGCCGGTTTGGCATCGGAGGCAGCCCCGGGACTGGTGGGGCCAGCGGCATCGCCGGATGTTGTCCGAAACATCGAGACAGTTCTGGCGGCAGTAACCGAAGAGACCTGGCGTGGGATTCTGCGTTGTCTCGTGACCTTCGACCGGCGCAATGACCTGAAACGGATAGCGCAGCCGTGCTGCATCATCGCAGGCTCGCGTGACCTGAACGCTCCGGCGCGAACCATGAGAAAGATGGCCGAAAAGCTGCCTTCCGCAGAGTTTCACGTGATCGAAGACGCCGGTCACATGGTCAACCAGGAACATCCAGAACAAACGAACGCAATCATCGGCAGATTCCTGCGGAAAGGATTACCGTGAAACTTGCTCCGATCTTCGATCCGCATTCCTGGAGACTGACACGGCAACAGGCCGACCTGTGCGAAACTGTCAGGACGCTTGCGACGGAAAGGTTCGCGCCACGTGCGAATGCCTACGACCGGGACGCGGCCTTTCCTACCGAAAACTATCGCGACCTCGCCGATGCCGGCCTCCTGGGCATTTGTATTCCGAAGTCCGAGGGCGGGACCGGAGCGGACCTGAAGACGTATATGCTTGCAGCGGCCGAGCTCGGGCGCGCGTGCGGTGCAACGGCACTGACTTTCAACATGCACGTTTCCAGTTGTCTCTGGACCGGCGACCTGCTCGACAGGTTGGAAATGGACTCGATCACCCGGACCAGGCATCACGAGATGAGGCGGGTTCACTACCGTCGCATTCTCGATGAGGGCGCAGTCTACGCGCAGCCGTTTTCCGAGGGCAACGCTGCGGCTGCGGGCTTCAAGGCATTCGGCACCACGGCCCTCAAGGTCGATGGCGGCTGGCTCATCAACGGCAAGAAAATCTTCGCTTCGCTTGCCGGGCACGCGGATTATTATGGTGCGTTGTGCACGGGCCTCCTGGCACCGGACGAACCCCACCTCCGACGCAACACGATGTATATCGCCGTTCCCTTCGATGCGGACGGCGTACGTGTCGAAGGCACCTGGGACACCATGGGCATGCGCGGAACCGTGTCGCGGACGCTGGTCTTCGAGAATGTATTTGTCGCCGATCACGAGCAACTCATGCCGCAGGGCGTTTACGCCGCCGCAGCGAGCCGTTGGCCACACATGTTCATGACCCTGACACCAACGTACATGGGGATCGCGCAGGCCTGCCTTGACTTCACGGTTGCCTACCTCCGCGGCGAGATTCCCGGAACGCCACCAGTCAAACGCAGGATGTACCCGACCAAGCAGATCGCCGTCGCCGAGATGCACATCATGCTGGAACAGACGAAAGCCTTGTGGTTCCAGGCGATATCCGAAGCGAGTCCCGATCCGGGAAAGAACCGGTTGATGCGGGCATGGGCCGCGCAGCATACGGTGATGGAGAATGCCAACAAGCTCGCGCAACTCGCCATCAGGACGTGCGGCGGACAGGCCATCATGCGTTCACTGCCCGTGGAGCGGTTCTACCGGGACAGTCGTTGCGGGTCACTGATGCTGCCGTGGACGGCCGAACTCTGCCTCGACATGCTGGGCAAGGCCGCACTTTACGAATCCGGCGAAACCGATGACGATTGACCGATGGGTCGACGACGCGGCGGCCCGAACACCGGAAAAGCCCGCACTTGTCTCGGATATCGGGAGCCTGACATACGCAGAATTCGCGTTGCGGATTGACACCCGGGCCCGGGAACTGGCGGCGAGCGGCATCGGCAGCGGCGACCGGGTCGCGTGGTACGGTCTCAATCACCCCGAAGTCTTCATCCTCCTTTTTGCCTGTGCTCGCCTGGGCGCAATCCTCGCACCGATCAATTGGCGGCTGGCTCGGGCGGAAATCGCGGAAATAATTGCGGACTGCCAGCCGCGGCTGGTGATCCACGACGGGCATTTCCGGGAACAGGCTGTCGCCCTGCCCGATGTTCGCGTCGCCGCCGTTGGCGCCGAATTTCCGGCCGGACCGAACACGCGATCACCCGTGCAGCCGCCGGAGGCCATTGAAGACGACCCGCTCCTCCTGGTGTTTACATCCGGATCAACCGGCAGACCCAAGGGCGTGGTACTGACGCAGGGTGCACTGTCTTGCAACGCGGAAATGAGCGTTACGGCGCATCGGCTGGAGCCTGGCTCCCGAGTTCTGAACGTCTTGCCCCTCTTTCATGTTGGCGGGCTCAACATTCTTCCGACACCCGCATTTTCAGTAGGTGCCACTGTCGTGCTTCATGAACGTTTCGATCCGGACGCGACATGTGCGGCGCTGCAGGACGCAACCCATGCGATCACGGTACCGACAGTCCTGCAGGCAGTCATTGACAGCGACGGCTGGACTAGTGCCGACCTGTCACCGCTGGTGTCAATCAGCATCGGCTCCACGGATGTCCCGGTATCATTGATCCAGGCGGTTCAGTCCCGCGGAGTACCGGTGACCCAGATCTACGGTGCAACCGAAACCGGCCCCCTTGCGATCTATCAGCAGGTTGACGAGGCATTCGAATCGACCGGCAGTATCGGCCGCGCAGGATCGAAGTGCGCAATTCGAATCGTTCGGGACGGTCAGGACGCAGAAGATGGAGAACCAGGCGAAATCTGGGTCAAGGGCAGGAACGTGGCGAATGAGTACTGGCGCAATCCCGAACTGACGGCGGAAGCATTGAAGGATGGCTGGTTTCGCACCGGTGACATGGCCAGACGCGACGAGAACGGCTTCTACTGGTTTGTCGACAGGATCAAGCACGTGATCATTTCCGGCGGCGAAAACATATACCCTGCAGAGATCGAGCGCATTCTCCGTGACGTTCCCGGAGTGGCGGAAGTGGCGGTCGTGGGGCGGCACGATCCAAAGTGGGGAGAAACGCCCGTGGCGGTGGTCGTTTCCAAGGGCGGCATGTCAGAAGACGACGTGCTCGGTCCCCTGTGTGGCCGAATTGCCCGCTTCAAGCATCCGAAGACCGTTGTGTTTGTTGACGCGTTGCCCCGCAACGCGATGGGAAAGGTCGTGACCGCAGAGTTGCGCACACTTGTCAAGTGATCGCCGACTCGACCGGTTGTCGGATAACGAACGCGGGCCCGGACCTCGAATGTTCATTTCCGGAGTGCCCCGGCAGCCTGGCGGAATGGCCCATGCAGATCGGTCGTCGGAAGAGCCGCGTCCTTTCGACCGGTTTTCAGGGTTCGGGCTGCGCAGGCGTCTTCATCCGACCGCAACGCGGGTTCGACTTGGCGCCGCAAACCAATTCGCGATGCGTCCGGCAGGTGCCTCGACGGGGATCATGATCGAGCGTCAAAGCCGTGTCGCCGGGTCCCGGCGTCACGTGACATTGGAGGCGATCAACCGCGGCGTGCCCACCAACATGTAGCGGGACGAGCCGGGCATCCTCTTCCCTTATGTCGCTCAAGGACATTTCTCTGCTGGGAGCGTGCATCGGCAACCTCATGACCACGCGGGAAGGCGGGAGCCGCACCGTTGATACGAGGAGGCGGCACGGAGGCAGTGGCGGAAGGCCGAACGAATCCCCGGTTCCGCCTGTCGGCGAGAGTCCATGTCCAATGGGCGTTCCCGGTTGCAGCAGTCGCCGCCGCAGAATCCGTCAGGCCCGGGCGCCGTTTGCCGTGCACATTTCCGGTCCGGCGTTCTCCGTCCGTGGCCGCCCTACCAGAGGATGGTGCTGTGCAGGGTGACGGCGTGTTCGGGCGGTGCGGGGCCGCCGGCGGGCTCGCGCCGGGTGATGCCGAAGTCGAGCTCGAAGCCGGGGGCGTCCCGCATCGCCGAGGTCAGCTGCCAGCCGATCCGGTACTCCCGGCCACCGCCGTCCGCTTGGCTAAAGGCGGCATTCGGCGTCGCGGTAAAGCGGTCGCCGAACAGGCCGAAGCCGTAGCCGACGCGCAGGTCGAGGGCCCCCCGCTCCGTTCCAGCACCCGGCCCGCCCTTCGGCATCTCGTCGTGCCACAGCGCGTCGGCCCCGCCCGTGCCGGCGCCCCAGCGCGGCGTGAGCGACATCGATAGCCCGCGCCCGCGGTCCCCCGGGAGCATCCGCGCCGTCAGGCTCACGCCGCGTTCCTCCGTGCCCCCCTTCGTGTGTGCCGCCAGCCAGCGGCCGCGCAACTCGATGTCGAGGCCGGGCGCGCCATGGCGCAGCCCGCCCGCCACCTCCAGCCCGGTCCCGGTCAGCCCGTCACCGCCGTCCTGCCGCGCGGCCAGTTCCAGGAACGGCGTGAACGACCGGCCGCCCTCCTTCTCGAAGCGCCGCGAGCCCTCCAGGCCGAATCGACCGCGCCAGCTGTCGGCGCGAAGCCCGTCGATCGTCTGCTCGCCCCGCGCGGTCTCCTTCCGGACAAAGCTCGCATCGCCCCGCGCCGCCAGATCGAAACTGGCCAGAGGCTGAAGCTTCCGCTTGAATCCGAGCGAAACCGTCCACATCGTCAGTCTGCTCTTCTCCGCCGGATCGCCGCCGCCCGGGAAGTGGCGCAGACTGCCAGTCCCCGCACCCAGAATGCCACGCAGCTCCAGCCCGTTTTCGAAGGTCCAGCTCCCGTAGGGCCAGAGCGTGCTGAGCACCGTCTCCAGCCGGCCCCGATCCGCGGGATCGGCCCCGCCCTCGAAGCTGTAGTCCGACTTGCTGGTTCCGTGCGACACCGCGAGACCCGCGACCCAGCTCTTCAGGCGTGTCGGTCCGCGTATCGACCCGCGGGCGTCCACGCCCAGCCAACCGGTCAGCGTTTCGCCCCGGTAGTGCATCCCCGGCTCGGGCTGGCCCGCGAAATACCCGAGATCGCCGCGGCCCCACACCGACCAGCGCGACGCCTTCGCGTTGAAGCCCGGCTCGCCCTCGGCCGCGCCCAGCGTCAGCGAGAAGGCGCTCGTGGACAGCAGCGCGTCAGCATCGCCGCCCCGGCTCCGTGGCCGGCCGCAGCCTTCGGCACCGTTGCCGCCCCGCCCGATACCGTCGGCCCCGAACCCGGTGGCCGGGCAAGCCCCACTGTCCCGCCACCCCGCGGCCGCTCCAGGCGCGGCGAACGGCACGGACTCACCGGCCAGGATCAGGTCGGTCTCCGGGACCGCTCCGCCCAGCCGGGCCCCGATCGTGTCGAGCGCAGACGCCACCGTGCGCGTCGCCAGCGCCGCCACCGTGCTCTTCACCGCACGCCTCTGCATCTCCGGCGCCGCACCGACCTGCACCGTGAAGGTCAGTTGCACGGCATCGGCGGTCGTGACGTTGTCGTCCCCGTCATGCGCCCAGTAGGTGAAGGTCCAGCGCCCCCTCTCCACATCCGGCGTGCCCGAGAGCGTCCGCGTCGCCGCGTCGAAGGACAGTCCTGCGAGGCCCGTCGGCTCCGAGTCCAGCCCGTAGGTGTAGGGGCCGCCGTTGCCGCCGGTCGCCTCCGGCAGCACGACCGGCGTCATCGCCGCGCCCGGCTCCAGCCGCAGCGCCGACACGCTGCCTGTGAAGATCGGCGACACGTCGTTCACCGTCACCGTCACGTCGTCGGTGTCCGTGGCCCCGAGGTTGTCGGTGACCGTCAGCCGGAAGACCAGCGGCCCGGCCGTATCGGGCGCGGTGAAGGAGGCCTGCGCCGTGTTGGCGTTCTGCAGAGTCACCGACGTGCCCGAGACCTGGCTCCAGGCGTAGCCCTGGATCGTGCCGTCGGAGTCCGTGCCCGAGCCGCTCAGCGTCACCGTCGCGCCGGGATCGGCCGTGCGGTCGGCGCCTGCCTGCGCCGTCGGGGCGATCGTGGTTACCACGGCGATGTCGAAGGTGTCGCTCACCGAATGGGTGCCGTCGGTCGCGGTCACCTTGACCGACACCGTGCCGACATTCGCCGCGGTCGGCGTGCCCGAGAAGGTGCGGGTGTCCGCGTCGAAGCTCAGCCAGCCCGGCAGCGCTGTGCCGTCCGCCTGCGTCGCCGTATAGGTCAGGGTGTCGCCGTCGGCGTCATTGAAGGCGTTGGCCGCGAACTGGAAGCTGAAGGCCGCGTTCACCGTCGCCGTCTGGTCCGGGATGGCGTTCGCGACCGTCGGCGCGGCCGTTACCGCGATGTCGAAGGTGTCGCTGACTGAATTCGTGCCGTCGGTCGCGGTCACCTTGACCGACACCGTGCCGACATTCGCCGCCTGCGGCGTGCCCGAGAAGGTGCGGGTGCCCGCCGCGAAGCTCAGCCAGCCCGGCAGCGCGTTGTCGTCGGACAAGGTCGCGGTGTAGGTCAGGGTGTCGCCGTCGGGGTCGTTGAAGGTGTTGGCCGCGAACTGGTAGCTGAAGGCCGTGCCCACCACAGCCGTCGTGTCCGGAATCGGGTTCGCCACCGTCGGCACGGTTCCGACGGCCCGGTCGGTGAAAGCAACCGCCATCGGGGCACTCGCCCGCGAATCCGTCGTCATGGAGTCCTCGTCGGGGGTGTAGCTGACGGTGACCGTCTGGTCGGCGGCCGGGGCCGCGGCGAGGGTCAGGGTGACGGTCCTGCCGCTCACCGCGACCGGGTTGGTGGCCGCCAGGGCCACCGCGGTCCCACCCACCTTGACCTCGAACTCGTCCGCGCCCGGCGTGCCGCCAATCGCGTTGCCGTCCAGGGTGATTGCCAGGGTCGTGCCGCTCACCCCGGCGCTTGAGAACGATGGACAGCCGGCAGTGGGAATTCCCACATTGAACACTCCCGTGACCGAAACCGACGCGCCGTCGGGGTCGGTCGCGGTAAAGGTGAAGGTCATTCCCTGATTGCCGACCGGCGGCGAGAGGTTTGCCAGTGCGCAAGTCGGCCTTGCCATGAACCAGACATGATCATTAAACCACTTGAATTCGCCGGGTACGTACACGTCGTCGCGGTTCAAGCTCAACTTGAAGGTCAGCGGGTCGCCGTCCGCGTCACTGAAATCGCCATCGTCCACTGGCAGGTTGACAAGAGTCAGGACAGGGGCGTTGGCGGTGCCCGGATCATCGCCGCCGAAGGTCGGGGCGCTGTTCGTCGGCGCGGTGGAGCCTCCGTTCACCAGGTGGCCCGACTGCGCGCCCAGTCCCGCATGCGTCACCGACGCATCGATGCTCCCGTCGGCGGCGCTTTTCAGGGTCGCACCGTTGCGCAGCAACGCCAGCTTGCCCGCGCTGTTCGCATTCACCGTCACGCCGTCGGTGTCCGTGTCGGCGGCCACCACCGCATATCGGAAGCGCAGCGTGCGGGCCGTGCCGCTGGTCACCCCGCCCGTCACCAGTTCAGCCGACCTTGTGTTGCTCCCGATCCCCAACTGCACCCCGATGCCCGCATTCGTCGCCGAGGTGTCCCAGGTCACGGCATGGTCCCAGGTCACGTCCACCACGATGTTCTGGCCCGCCCCGTAGGTCTCCTTCGTGCCGTTGTTGTCCGCGTCCAGGCGCGGCTTCGACACGATGGCCACCGACGAGACCGCGGGCGTGATTTTGGCGTAGCCGTGGATGGCGATCATCCAGGATGTGGAGGACGTGCTGCCCCAGGTTGGACTGCCGGGTGCGTTGAAAAACCGGCTTCCGTCGCCGATGCTCCAGCCCGATGCTGCGCCCGAATCCTCGTTGTCCGAGTTCGTTCGGCGGTAGGTATAACTGTTAACGGGCTCGGTCGATTCGAGCACCACGAAATACGTCGTATCGGGGTCCAGATCGATGCCCGTGGTCGAGCCGGTATAAAGATTGACATTCTTGGACAGCGTCAGCGCACCCAGGCTGCCGCCCGGCTGGCCGCTCGCATTTGACGACTCGATGCGCATCGTCGTGTGGCTGGTGCGGGCGACGCCGGTACCAGGAAACGTCACGCTGGTCAGCTTGTAGCCCGCGGCGTTGCTGCCCGTCGTGAACGACTGCGCGCGATCGATGCCCAAATTGGAAGTGTGGTCAGCACTTTGCCCGATGTTGCTCACCAGCGTGACCGAGGTCTGCGCCTGCGCCGTCCCGGCGGCGAGCAGCAGGGCAAAGGCAGCGACGAGCGCGCAGGCCGCCACGCGCCACGCGCGGAGGGATCGGACAGGGGAAGCGGGCGGGGGAGGACGGCACCCGTCCCCGCCGGGCAGGCACCCACGCCACGCCTGGTTCGACCGACAGGATGCGGAAGGTGCTGATGGCGGGGACGACCCGCCGGAGGCACTACCTAGACCGGAGCGGACACACGGGGGGCGCTCGGCGCTCGGCGCTCGGCGCTCGGCGCTCGGCGCTCGGCGCTCGGCGCTCGGCGCTCGGCGCTCGGCGCTCGGCGCTCGGCGCTCGGCGCTCTTAATAATGCGAATCCGCCGCGTCAAGCTGTTTTCGCACTCCCGTTCCAATGTTATGGGTCCCCTCCCGACGGACAACGCACACGTTTCACGCCACTCCCGCGACGCGGTGACGCACGGAACGGATTCTACCCAAAAGCTTGCCGAATGGTATGCGCTTAGTGTGAAATATTCATGAAATTGTTATCGATTGTAGTATTAATATCGTGAATATTGCCAAGAATGCCGCACCACGACCGTCGAGAGCAGCCAGCCCAACCGCGAATCGGGCGGCCTTTCGGGTGGCATCGCGCGCCAGCCGGTAAGCGGGGAAACGTGCGTGACCGCGTTCGAAAAGACCGACGGGTTTCCGGGCGCCTTCGCCCGGATCATGTGACGTTTGGGGTCGGTTTTCCGCGGTTTCCCGCACGAAATCGATCAAGGGACCGTGTCATGGAGATGCTCGAGTCATCGGTGTCGGCGGTATTTTGAAAGGGTGGGATTTTGGCGGTAAACCGCGCTTTTTCGGGATGGATCTGCTGTCTTTTGGCGACGGGATCACCCGTTTCCTCGTCTTTTTTGGTCGAGATCGCATCTCTTCGGCCACCAGTTGGGGGCAGGGCCGGCTGCATCGGGCGCATCGAGGGAACGATTCACCCGACCGAACCGCCCAAGGCAGGCGGCGGGCCGAGGTCGCGGAACCATTGTCCGTTACGAAACGTACCGACGGCGGTGCCTGGCTGGCGGTGGCAGCGGACCCCATGTCGGCTCGCGCCGGCCGCGCGTGCCGCATCCGATGCAACTGCTGGCGCCGACGGTTGTTCTCCTGACCACGCGCGCTCGCCGCATACCGGCGGTTCGATTCGCGGCGACGTTCGCGACGTCCCTGCTCGCTGCAGGACTTCGAACAGTACTGGTGGCCGCGGTCGCAGGACCTGCACAGGACGACCTGACGCCCGCACAGACAGCAATAGAAGAGCCGACCCTCATCCGCAGTCTCCGCCACACGAGGACATCCGGACAGCCAGTCACCTGAAATCAGGCAGAAACCTGCCCGTTGCGCTGGCGCCTCTTCGCCAAGTCTCCCGGTGAGGGCTTACCAGCTGATCCGTGCCATGCCCGGATCTGCCCAAGCGCTCGGGACCGACCCGTTCAGGGCGTCGCCGCCCTCACGGCGAAGGTCATCCAAACGTGCCGCGGGCGCGGACGGCCGGATCAGTGCCACGACCGTGCTCTCAGGACAAGCGATGGGAGACGGGGCGACGGCGCCGACAGGAGCCGTACAACAGGGAAAGGAAACGATCCCGGAAAAAGCGCGGCGAATCGCCAGAATTCCGCCCTTTTCCACAGCCATCGACATTCTGCCTTAAACGGTGAAATGCCGGCCGGCATCCCGGGCGAGAAAACCCGATGCTGGGCATTTGCTTCTTCACGCGTCAGCGATTCACCCGGTGCGCCCTGCTCGCGTGTGAACGGCCAGGCGCCGGAGACGGCAACGCCGACACCGCAAGTGCATCGATCTCTGCCGCGCTCCTGGCGGTGGCGGCGATGTATCGATCGGGGCGAATCAGCACGGCGGCCGCATCGAATTCGGCAAGCGCGGCAACCAGACCCGGGCTGTCCCCGGCCTCGACGACCGGAACGGTTGCCTCGACATGGCCGGGAAACTTGCCGCCTACGATCAGCGCCGGATTGAACCCGATGACATCATCCAGCAATTGCCCGCCTCCAAGTCTCGGCTGGGGAAACAGCCGCCCCTTGTGCGGTGTGTCCATGGCATTCAAGCCGCCCAGGTCACTGGGTCCCAGTGACGGAGAAAAGGTTTCCATTCGGGCAACTCCCGATTCGTCCCGCGATGCCAGGGACAGGGCTGACTCCCTGTCCAACGCGTTGACCAGCCCGCCGAGACGCATAGCCGTCTCGATGAACGATCGTGCATTCGGAGCGCGTTCTTCCTGGTAGCTGTCAAGAATGCCGTGGTTGGCAGTTCCCTTCACGCACAGGGCCAGTTTCCAGGCCAGGTTTGCCGCGTCGCGGATTCCGGCACACATGCCCTGACCCATGAACGGCGGCGTCAAATGCGCCGCGTCACCCGCAATCATCAACCGGTCCTGTCGCCAGGTCTGCGCGATTTCGGATCGGAACGTGTAGACGGCGCACCGCTCCAGTTCCGCGTCGTCGGGTTCGATCCACCGGGACAGGAACGACCAGATCTGTTCCTCCCTGGTGACCTGTTCGTTTGTTTCCCCGTCTCGCACGGCGATCTCCCAGCGCCGCCGGTTTTTCGGACTTCGGCAATACGTCATCGGCCGGTCAGGACTGCAATATTGTATCGAGTGACTTCCGAGATCCTGCCGGTCCCGTTTCAGGAGCACGTCCACGACCAGCCAACGCTCCCTGAATCCAAGATCGTTCATCCCGGACCCGATGTAGCCGCGAACCGTTGATCGCGCCCCATCGCATCCGACGAGGAAGGACGATGACAGGTAACAGGTCCGGTCGTTTCGGGAATCGCGGCATGTCGCGACCACGTCACGGCCGCGAGTTTCGAGGGAAACAACTTCCCAACCTGCCAGTATCGAAACGTTGGGTCGGTTTGCCAGGTTCTCACGCAACAACCTCTCGAGGTCGGGCTGATGCATGCGATAGCTCGCATGCCAACCCTGGGGTCCGACCTCCTGCGGTCGCGGCCAGTCGAGAAGGAGTTTTCCGTCCGGGTCGACGAAACGCATCCCCGGATTGACAATTACTTCGTGGCTCAGCCTTTCGGAAATCCCTGCGGACTGAAAGATCCGCATGGTTTCGCCGTCGAAATGAACCGCTCTCGGCAGTTCGTAGATCCCGGCCTCGCGATCGATCACGAAAACGCCGACCCCACATTCCGCCAGCAGGTTGGCCAATGTCGCGCCAGTCGGCCCGAGACCGACGATGATTACGTCGGAACTGCCGGAACGCCCGCCGAAGTGCGTGTTTTCTTCCAGGGGCATCCCGGCGTTTCGTGCAGCCGGGGACATTCAACGAACGGGCGACGACGTACGCAATCCGTCATCGGGAGCCATCAGGCGCTCGTCCACGGCTGCATCCGGTCGGAACCCGGCAGGAAGGGCCGATCACGGTTCCGGAAGACGGGGCAAGAATTCGTTTCATGCGGCTTCCGGGCTTCGGTATTGATCATGCGCCCGGCCCAGCCGATATCGACACATGACTCCGACCGGCTGTTCCGGTCATCGACCCGGCCAGGCGGCGGCCCGAAGCAGCGCCGGGAGCGAATTGCCATTTGCATAAGTTACGAGTCATGTCGACCAGTCTAGAGTACTTCGACGGTCGAATGAACCGTTCGCGTCACCGCATAGCCCGACAACGCGACGGGTGCCGGAACCGGAACCGCCGTGATCGAACCAACAGTCGCGGTTCCCGGCAACGGGGGCGGCCTTATGTCCACCTGCTGCCGGTCCCCGAACCGAAATTGCGCGGCTGGTCGCGAAGTTCCGACGGAGCAGTTGATCACATCCCGAAAACGGGGGTATCAGATTTCACTCGACACACCAGGGCGGAGCTGGATGAATGGAGCCTTCGACAATGTGCTCCCGGCCGCCCCAACAGGAAGGAAGGAAGAACGTGGAGAAAGGCAGCAACGGGGCGGAACTGCGGTTTCGGTCTCAACAGTGGTTCGACAATCCCGAGAACCCGGGAATGACGGCCCTTTACCTTGAGCGTTACCTGAACCAGGCATTCACCCAAAACGAACTGCGATCGGGAAAGCCGATCGTCGGGATCGCGCAAACCGGTTCAGATCTCGCCCCGTGCAACAAAATCCATGTCTTTCTTGCGGACCGGGTCAAGGCCGGCATTCGGGACGCGGGCGGGATCCCGATGGAATTTCCTGTTCACCCCATCCAGGAAACGGGCAAGCGGCCGACGGCCGCGCTCGACCGGAACCTGGCTTATCTTTCGCTCGTCGAGGTTCTCCACGGGTATCCGATCGACGGTGTCGTGCTCACGACCGGATGCGACAAGACCACGCCCGCGATGTTGATGGGGGCAGCGACGGTCGACCTGCCGGCGATTGTTCTCTCCGGCGGCCCCATGCTCGATGGCTGGT
The DNA here is from genome assembly GCA_965242975.1 of Paracoccaceae bacterium. Taxonomy (GTDB): domain Bacteria; phylum Pseudomonadota; class Alphaproteobacteria; order Rhodobacterales; family Rhodobacteraceae; genus JAPPHA01. Next base: position 1,772,577 of record CBDETS010000007.1, read on the forward strand.
GGAACGGCAAGCTCGCCGGATCCGGAACGATCGTCTGGGAAAGCCGCCGCCTCCTGGCGGATGGCAGCATCGATTACCAGGAGTTTCTCAACCGGGTCTGCGCGTCCGCTCCTTCGCTCGGTCACTGCAACACGATGGGAACCGCGAGCACAATGAACGCGATGGCCGAAACCCTGGGGATGAGCCTCCCCGGTTGTTCCGCCATTCCCGCGCCGTTTCGCGAACGAATGGCAATGGCCTACGCAACAGGGGTTCGTGCGGTCGAACTCGTACAAGAAGATATCAGGCCCTCGCACATCCTGACCCGAAGGGCATTCGAAAACGCAATCGTGGTGAATTCCGCGATCGGGGGATCGACGAATGCGCCGCCGCACCTTCAAGCGGTTGCGCGCCACGCCGGTGTCGAACTCACCGTCAAGGACTGGCAGGACGTCGGTTTCGACGTTCCGCTGCTCGTCAACATGCAGCCTGCCGGCGAATTTCTCGGCGAGGCGTTCCATCGGGCCGGAGGCGTCCCTGCCGTCATGGGCGAACTCGTGGTACGGGAATGGCTGCACCTGGACGTGCAGACTGTCACGGGTGAAACGCTCGGCCACAACCTCGGGGGACGGCGGTCCAGCGATCGCTCGGTCATTCATTCGGTTGACTCCCCAATCAGGCGAAACGCCGGATTCCTGGTGTTGTCCGGAAATCTCTTTGACAGCGCCCTGATGAAAACATCGGTGATTTCGGACGATTTTCGCGAGCGATTCCTTTCAAACCCCGATGAAGACGGTGTTTTCGTCGCCCGTGCGGTGGTCTTTGAAGGACCGGAAGACTATCACGAGCGCATCAATGATCCGGACCTCGGCATCGACGACCGTACGATCCTGTTCATTCGGGGCGTCGGTTGCGTCGGGTACCCCGGATCGGCCGAAGTCGTGAACATGCAACCGCCCGACGCGCTCATAGCCGCGGGAATCAATCACTTGCCCACGGTCGGCGATGGTCGCCAGTCTGGAACATCCGAAAGCCCGTCCATCCTGAATGCTTCGCCCGAGGCAGCTATAGGTGGCGGCCTTGCCTTTCTTCGGACCGGTGATCACGTGCGGCTTGACCTTAACCGATGCCGGCTTGACGCTCTGGTTGACACGGAAGAATGGGAAGCTCGGCGACAGGCTTGGCAACCGCCGAATCTCGTTCACCAGACACCCTGGCAGGAACTCTACCGTACACATGTCGGCCAACTTGCCGACGGTGGTTGCCTTGAACTCGCAACAGCCTACCGAAAGGTTGGATCGGGTCTGCCGAGAGACAATCACTGATCCGATTTCCGGAACGGTGGGCGAAAGGCGGTTTTCGGTACTCCGCCACCTACAACGCTCGCCGCTTTCGTTTGGAGTTCATACATTTGACTAGCCAAACGTATCATGCTGAAACAATAGCATGAAACACGAAAAGCGCCCGGAAATTTCTACCGCAAGGGACTTACCCTGATCCAAGTCATCGACAAGTTTTCGTCGGAAATGGCACTCGTCATAAAATGAGTGTCAAGCAATTGCATCGTTGCATCAATGAATTTGCCGGTCGGCGCAACATCAGGGAAAAAGACATCGTTTCCCAAATGGAAGACATGTTCGCTGGCATGACTGAAAGGCGGCTGACCTATGTCGAATTGATTGACAAATGGGTTCAAGGAGATAAGTCATGGTAAACGACTTTCAATCTTCTGCAGAAGACCGTTTATCTGCTCATCAGGAGAAGGATCGTACTTCTTCAAAGACTCTTTCAGCCAGCCCAAACAGTTCATGGCGTTGATGTTCCCAATGACGAGTATCAACGGCTGTTGTCCGAGAATCCAGATTTTGTTCGAAATCCAGGGCCAACACCAAGAGGCGGGCGTCTGACGGATGATCTTCAACGTTGATGCCTATTCCTTTTTGAATGAGTGAATTGCTCATTGTTCCACCCCCTTCCCCTGCTACCGTTCTTTTCCAGTCATTATCAATTCCAGCAAACACCTTTCGCCCATGGCTGTATGGAAGGCACCGGCCCCGATAATTCCTTTCAGTGTCTCGCTGTCATCTTCAAAACCATGTTCCTTCAAATAGGCAGCTTGAATCGAATAAGCATCACCTTCGATAAAGGAATATCCACATGCAATTCCTTCCAGGTCCATTTGAAATTGGATGTGGTGAACAAGTTCGTGTAGCAAAACGGATTGCCCATATGTCGTACCCAAATCAATTCGGTCACTTACGAAGATTGTCCCTTTTTCCGAATTGTAAAATGCTTCAACTTTACTTCTGGTGGCGTTTCGGTGGGTTTGCAGTTCGGCGTCGGGAACAACGACAATTTGCGGAAGTATTACGACACCATTTGACATGAACTTCGGTTGTCCGACAAAATCCGCATCTGGATATGTCCAGCTATACACCGGCGAGTTGTTTTCGATGAACCGATATAGAGAATCCAGCGGGTATTCTTCTGCCGTTATTGCGGCCATTACAGCTACAAGTGCCAGTCCTTTCATTGTTTGCTCCCTTGTGCGTTGACAACGCATGAAACGACTTCGGCTGGTGCCGGGTCGTGTCAAATGAACAAGGGATTGTCATTCTCGCCTATTCGCCTTGATGACAGGGAGCTACCCCATCATCAGGTCATGGCTATTGTATTCGGCGAGCGGCCCGACCTAAGCGGTCGAGTCCCTGTTCATTTGACGTGAGAATATTGATCGAGTTGTTTTAGCAGGTCAAGTTTGGTTTTCCTGGTGCCTGCGAGTTAGTGTCCGCCAGAAAACCCCCTCTCTTCGGCTGCGGTGGACGACGATTTTCGACAAACCGGGATGCCGCGATGCGGCAATTCTCCCCGCTTCGGGATATTGACGCGTCCCGAGCCGCAGGTTTTCCGCCCACCGGACCGAATTTCGCGGCTTTCGCCGCCTTCAGCCCATAGGGAACCGTTCCCGCTCCGGGCGGGCCACGAATGAACCGGTGTTTCGGGGAGTGCCGTCAGGCGGCGCGTCGTCGTCGCGCCTTTCGACGCAGCAGAAGACCGATGCGGTGAATGTTGAGAGCGACCACGGAGAGTGCCACAACGCGGGCAAAGCCCTCCGCCCCGTACGCCAGGACCCGGTCGAGACCGCGGTGCTCAAGGTTGTTGATCGCCGATTCCACCGCCGGATGCTGGCGACGCATCGCCGCGAACTCCTCGCCCTGTTCGCGCTCTCGCTCCGCCGTGTTGAGGTAGCCCTTCTTCGGCAGCACGTTGTGATCGAGCAGCTCGTCAAGGCGGACACGGTTTTCGGGGCTGTGAAAGCCGCGGTCGAAGCTCACCGCACGGAGATCGGGAAACCGCGCCTGGGCAGCCTCGACCATCGGCACCGCGTAGTCCACGTCGCTGCCCTCCCACATGATCTCGTGGTGCAGGACAAAGCCGTGCCGGTCTTCCAGGATGCAGACCGGAACGCCCAACTCCACCGGACATCCCGCCTTGCCCTTCGCGACCCAGCGCGTGTGCGGCTCGAAGATCGAGAACACCTTCTCGTCCTGAGGGATGGTCTCGCCCTTGAGAAGACGGCGGTCGATCTGGTCAATCTGACGCTTCGCATGGGCGATATAGCCTTCGATCTCCACGATCTCCCAGGCCTTCACGCCATGCGCAACCAGAACCGAAAGGCTGGCCTCCGCACGCACGACAAGATCAAGGCAGCGCCCGAGATATGCCTCCACATGCTCCGGACGCGCCCGCCGCGTTGCCCGCACCCTGTGGAACAACCGCCGCACCAGCCGCGTCAGGTGCTTCCACTGGCGCCAGCCACGAACACCGCTCTTCGCCGCCGCACGGCCCACCGCACGGATCAGGCAGCGCATCGCGTCCCACAGGAGACTGACATCCGTCGGATAGTGCACGTCGGTCTCGACCACGAAGCTGTCACAGCGCCCGACCAAGGGCGCGCCAGGCTTTTTTCTCGCGACCGCATGGCCGCTCTCCACAACCAGGTCGTTGACCGCCACAAGCAGTTCGGGGCGCAGAAGGCTCACATTGTCCACCAGCCTCTGGTAGCCGTAGCGATAGTCGTCCCAGACATCCGCATGGCCAAGGAAGCGGCGCAATGTCTTGTGTTCATTCACAAGCTCGTGGAGACGGTCGAAGTCGCAACCGAGACCCTGCTTGATCACCCCCATCACAAGGATCCGCCACATCTCCATGCCCGGCCGCCCGACCTTCCTGTCGATGCCGGGAAGGATGTGCTCGTCCAGGAGGGCGAACAGCCGGGAGCGGAAATGCTCGTCGGCGTAGAGATGCTGCAGTCCCAGCAGCAGGGCCGGGATGTCGTCCCTGGACTTGAGGTCCAGCTCGATTTTTTCGATGTGAACCTCGCCGAGTTCCATCTGCGGATTGCGTACCTGTCTCATCATTACCTCGCGAAGAAGTGCGCATATCGGCCCGAATTGGGCCAAAAGGGGCTGAAAGCGGGATTTCGGTCGTGATCTTCGCGGCGAGAATACCGTTATTTATCACATAGAGTCAATGACTTATTGGATTTTCGGGCAAGCACGAGTTAAGTACATAAATTCCATTGGTTTCCCCGCCATTGCCCGATGCCTGCCGAAGACCATGGGAAACGTGCATTTCGGCCTGGGGCGAGAGACCGGCAGGACGCAGGGGAACCGGCACTCCTGCCGCAATCAGCTACTGGAGATTGAAACCGGGGTACCGCCATTTGCCGCGGAGATCTTGATCGCATCCCAAAGCTTCGCCAAACGCAACCCATGTTCCACCGAAGAGTGGTTCTGCATGCGCCCTTCGCGAATGGCCATGAACGTCAGGAGCGGGTTATCGACGAACTCCTCCATTTCGTCACGATCAATCCTGCCGTCAGGTGTGATGACTTCACGCCACTGTCCCCAGGCATCAACGCGAACGGACGCTTTCGTATAGTACAGCGAAATCTGTGATGCGCATTGGAACGGCGCTTCTCCAATGGCATTGAAAGTGACAAGCGCTCCTCCTTTCAGGCGCGCAGCCACAACGCCAACAATTTCCACGAAGTGGCCCCGACAATCCGTGAAAGCGGATACACGGTCAAATTCGGAACCCGCCAACAGGCACACGGTGTTCATCACGTGAGCGCCTGTATCGAACATGAACCCCCCGCCTGATATTTCCGGATCTTGCTTCCATTGACCGCTGTACTGCTTAGCCCAATTCTCCCAAATGTTCCCCGAGATGCTCAGCAGATCCCCGAACTCGCCGGCTGCAGCGCGGTCACGGATTTCGCAGACCAGGGACGAAAGGCCTCCCTGAAATGCAACGACAACCGTTGAATTCGTTCGCCTGCGTGCGTCGATGAGGCTGTTTGCCTCGTCGACGGTTACGACCATGGGTTTTTCGAGCAGCAAGTCCAGGCCGACGTTCACGACCGCGATGGCGCCCTCTGCATGCCATTTGTGAGGTGTCGAAAGATAGACAGCATCAAGATCGTTGCGGCAGTTCGACAACAGTGACTGAACACCGTCGAACAACCTCGGTTTCGCGCGGCCTGCCCGTACGCAGAGTTCTTCAAACCTGATCCGTGCAGCAGAATCGGTATCGGCCGCGGCGACGATCGATACGTTCGGCATCCGCAACCAGCTTCTCGCGTACTCGGACGCGTGCAAGCCAGTTCCAACGAACGCCATGCGCAATGTGCCGGACATGATCAACGCACCCCGACTCTTTTCCGGTTGTAAGCGCATATCCGATTCTGAATAAGGAAAACAGTGAACCGGCGGGGGCGCAGGAAGGACTCCGGGTTCCCGCGTGAAAGCTCTGTCTCCGTGCACGCATTGGCGACGGCAACCGGGCCGGTGAAGTCATCCGGAATTTGTTTGAAATTGTCGAACACGATCGAAAGAGATGATCGAAGAGGGAGCTATTTCCGAACTTGCTGCGCGCGCATCCGCCCTTCCGAGTTTACGGCAGGCTTCGCGGAAATGCTTCTCCAAAGCCATGGCTGCAAAATTCAACTGATCCCGGCACAGCCGGGCCTCTGGCCGGTCGGTTCCGTAACCGGGTCGTGGGCCCGCGGCGGGTTCGAGAGCGACATCAAATGAGATTCTGGCCGTCCAATCTTCGTAGTTGTAAGGTCCTTTTCCGGAAACCCGCAGCTGTTTGTTTCTCCAACACCGTTAGATTGCCGGCGCCCGGCCTTCCAGTCCGGCGGTACCCGGTTCGGCCGGAGCCCCGGAATCGGTGAAGCGTTCGAAATGCGGATTTTGCAGGATCGCACTCTTTCCGGCAAGGTGCGCTCCAAGTTTCACCGACAAATCGGGTGGCTATGGCCTGGCGACACGTAAATGACTCGTCAACAAGCATCGATCGATCGACGGAGAATTTAAATGAAACCTTCACCTCTTTCCTGTGAGCATGTCATGGAGTTGGCGCGGGAGTTCGCGCCTGTCCTCCTGTTTGATCGAAGAGAGCCGTTTCTACCGTCCGCCGTCGGCGTTTCCGTCATCGAAGAGACTTCGCAATCACCCTCCTGCCGCCACAGGATCACGTTCGAATTTGGATCCGGTCGTGCAATCGAATATGCCATCTGGTGGGACTGGGATATTCAGCATCTCTACGAGTTGGAGCATGTGTGGGTATATCTGGACCGGGACCAGAATGTCGTCAAAGTCGAGGCGAGCGCACACGGTTTCTTCCGCAACCAATCGGTTGACGACGGAACCCGTCCAATCAGAAACGGTCGGCCATTCCTCTATTCGGAACCCGGGAAACACGGGTTCTTCTCCCGCCTTGAAGAGATCAATGTCCATATGGACCGGCTAAGGCAGTCATGCGGAGAACGCGCAGGCAGCATGAATATCCTGATTCAGCCGGAGTTCAGGGCGGCGTTGGCCTTTCTCAAACCTTTCGATCATTTCGTGGTACGGCGTTACCTTTCTGAAATGGCTTTCAGGCCTTCGTTCGAGTTTTCAAGGCAGTTCGACCTTCGCGAAGCCCAGTTCATGCCGTGGCTGAGTCTCAAATCATCCATTCCAGACCGGGTCCGCGACCGTGTTTCGGAGCTTCGCCAGAACTGGAGAGGCCTCAAGGCTGTCTTCGTCGACAGCGGCGACACGCTGATCGACGAAGGCTCGGAGATTTGGGAGGACGGTGTCGTACAGGATGCGAGGCCGATACCTGGCGCATTCGAATTGTTGACGGCGCTGAAGGAGCAGGGGAATCTGGTCGCTCTCGTGGCCGACGGCAGCCAGGAAAGTTTCGACAATGTACATGGCAAGCTTGGCCTGACCCCACTATTCGATGCCCGCGCAATTTCCGGCACTGTAGGTGTCGAGAAGCCGGACCGAAGAATGTTCGATGCAGCGGCGGAGCAGTTCGGGCTGGCACCAGAAGATTATCACGGAATCGTTCATGTCGGAAACAATCTTCGTCGCGACATTGCAGGGGCGAACGCGATTGGAATGAAAACCGTCTGGCTCAACTGGTCTGAGCGTCGACGGAAGACGCCGCGTGGTGTCCTGGAAATCCCGGACAAGACGATTTCAACGCCCATCGACCTGCTCCCGGCGCTCAACGAACTCTATCCCTCGCAAGGCTGGAGCCAGCGGGCCATGCATCCGCGCTGACAGAGTGACGCGCAACCACTCACCCGTTGGCACCTACAGTGCCGAAGAGACTTTTCTCACCGTCACGTTTGTTGCGAAGACGCCCGTTTCCGAATCCACGGCAGGTTGACTGGCGGAAGGAACCCAGTCCGACTTTCAGGCGAATCCGAACGCTTTTTGCCGAACTCATCCAATCGCATGCTGCCGCCATTGGACATGTCTGACGATACCCCGAAACTTGTCGAGGAAAGGGCGCTGCGTTGTCCAGTCAACGAGGAAGATCCTCAAGATGGTTACGGTCGGGATCTATTTTCCGGCGAGAAACCGACGTAAAAGGCAGTGGACGAATGGTTTCAGGTGGATCGTATCCCAGATAGGGAAGTTCCGAGAGAACCCGTTGGTCGCGGAGTTCCCGTCGGTCGGCCGTAAAAGGGTTTGCGCGATCGTTTCCCAAGCCCGAAGAACGGCTTCATTCACGGGAACGGAGGTTGCCACAGGACCTTGCAGGTGATCTGGTCACTATTCCGAATCGTGGGATTCATGGCTCAGGTAGATGGGATTGCTCAAGGCGCAAAGTTGCCGTTTGGCATCTCTGATCTCCACAATCAGGAAGGAGTTCCAGGCAAAATCGGCTTGATCCAACTCGAGTTGCGCGTCTCCCTTCAGGCCGGTCTCGTGAATCAGTCTTGCACACCCATTCCCAGGCGATGCCGATAGAAGGCGAAGGGTCGATCCATGCGGGGTGTGCCTGGCGCGAATGGAGACCGCGGCTACCGGGCTCGGCGCAGACTGCCCAATCCCGAATATCTCGCCGGTGTCGGTGTGGGCCTCGACTTCGAGTTCGGGCCCTGACGACAGGTAGAATTGTCCCTTCTCCATGGCCGTCAGGATCTCCCCTTGCGTGAGATCTTGTGCATAAACAACATTGTACCCCGCCCCGTCTCGACCCTTCGGTCCATGTGTATCCGAACCGCAGGTCGCAAGCACCTTGCAGCCGCGGCCCAACCAGCCGTAGTAGAGTTGAAGCGCATGTTCATTGTGGGGGATGCTCCAGGCGCGGTTCCAAACTTCGACATGAGTCGCCGGACCGGGATACACGTCCGGGTATTGCCAGTTGCAACCCGTGCACCACGGGTGACCACGCGCCATCGGATGCGCAATGACGAAGAGCATGTTTTCCGCCTGAATTTCCGCAACACGGGCAGCCATCGTCTCGCCATCCCGTATCCGCCAGTCAACATGTCGGTCGGTCCCGAGTACCAGGCCATGACCGAAGTACGTCGTCAACTCCACGCCGGCAAAGAGACGTGTCATTCCCTGGTTTGAAGTCGGCAGTTCCCCCAGGCCGGAAATCGTGTTGTGGTCGGTCAGGAATGCAAAATCCAGGCCGCGCCGTTCCGCGTCGGAACCAAATTCCTCGACGCTCCAACCGGCATCAGAGTGGAGAGAGTGGCCGTGCAGGTCGCCGCGAAACCAATCCGGGCCGGATCGCCTTTTCTCACGATTGCCAACACCTGCCACGGATGGGACACGCGCGTCCGGCGCGTCCGCTCCCCAGTCCACATCGATCCGGTATCGGACATGACCCGGCGGCAGAATTCGATGCGTATCGATCTCGACGACCCAGCGCCCATCCGCGATCGGGCCCGGCAGGTAGCCCCGTGATGCGTAGTCTGCGGAAAGAACCACTGATTGATCGGCATTGTTGTGGCGTGTTCCACGCGCGCCTGCTGGATCATAGACAGAGATGCTCAGCTGATGCGAGACTCCGCCTGAAGGGGGCTTGGTCGGGTCATATTCGAAGTGAATGCACAGTGCCCCGATGCTTTCGGGAACATCGAACTCATGTGGCACGTGCCGCGCATTGTCAGCGAGGGTGAGCACACCTTCGAAGGTGCAGCCGTTTCTCCTGTCCTTCCGCATCATTTCGTTCACCGGTTCCAGTCTCCGAAGCAGGTTGGGTTTGACAGCGCAGGGCGAAGAGGTGCCTGTTCGATTGATGTGCCTCTCAAACCTCTCCGCTGTTCGCTGGTTGAGAACGTGGCGAATTCATCGCCAGGTAATCGCGCCATGTCCAAGACCGATGCACGGTTACGCGTTGTGCGCAGGGTTCCCTGGAACATTCTCATTGCGTAATCCTCGCAGGGTAAGGGCTTCAGTGTGATGGCAGGCCACCCGATGTCCGCCCAGGTTGCGCATTTCAGGTATATCCTGCCTGCAAATGTCGGTCGCGTATGCGCAACGTTCGGCAAAAACGCAGCCTCGGGGAAGGTTCGAGGGATCGGGAGGACCGCCACGCAAACGCACGCGGCTGCCCTGATTGGCTCGGCCAAGCGTCAGCACAGCGCTCAAGAGCGCCTCGGAATAGGGGTGGCGCGGGCGGTCCAGAATGTCGTCTGTCTCGGCCAGTTCGATTATCCGGCCCGCATACATCACCGCGACTCTGTGAGCCAGGCTCGCCACCACGTTCAGGTCGTGCGAGATGAACAGGTAGCTCAGTCCAAGACTAGACTGAAGGTCCCGCAAAAGATTCAACACTTGCGCCTGTACCGATACGTCGAGCGCGGAAACCGGTTCATCCGCGATTATGACCTTCGGTTCAGGCGCAAGTGCCCGGGCCACGCCGATCCGCTGGCGCTGACCTCCCGAAAACGCATGGGGGTAACGGCCTGACAGTTCGGGATCCAGCCCGACCAGGCGGAAGAGTTCATGGACCTTGCTGACCAGATCCGTCTCGGTGGGAGGCCCTCCCGGTCGCTGCAGCAATGGCTCGGCCACGATGTCAAATGCGGTCATGCGCGGGTTCAGCGAGGAGAACGGATCCTGAAACACCATCCGCATCGATTGCCAAACGTCGCGCCACTCAGCAGCAGGAAGATCGGTGATATCCTTGTCGTTCCCATCGACCCCGAAGATCACGCGACCGCGCGTCGCCCTGTCCAGTCCGACAATCGTCTGCCCAAGAGTGGTCTTTCCGCATCCGGATTCGCCGACGAGCGCCAGGGTTTCGCCCTGCCGTAGTTCAAGGGAGACGTCCCGCACGGCCCTGACCTCGCGCACCCGCTGCCCGAACAACCCCTCTCGCTTCTCGAATGTCTTGCTGACGCCGTGCAGGCCCAGGATCGTTTCGCCAATCGGCTGTGAACGTGCCCTTGTCACCTTTTCCGGCCGTGCCGACTGCAACGTCAGATCGAACAATGGGGCGGCGTCTCCAAAGGCATGGCAACGAACGTCAACACCGTCGACGTGCAGAGGCACAGGTCTCTCCACGTCGCAGAGACCCGGCTTGGCGAATGCGCAGCGTGGTGCAAAGGCACACCCCGACGGACGCTCGTCCAGAGTGGGAACTGTTCCCGGGATCGTCGTCTGGCGGCTTTGGCCGCGCCCCGGCAATGATGCCATGAGCGCCCGGGTATAGGGGTGCCTCGGTGTTGTCAGCACGTCCGCCTTGGCGCCATGCTCCACAACCTCGCCCAGATACATCACCACCACCTCATCCGCCATGCGGGACACGACCCCCAAATCATGGGTAATGAACAGAATCGACATCCCCTGACTTTGTTGCAGGTCCTGCAGGAGGTCGAGGATCACGGCCTGGGTCGTGACATCAAGCGCGGTCGTCGGCTCATCGGCGATCAGAAGCGACGGGCTCGGACCCAGGGCCATCGCGATCATCACGCGTTGACGTTGCCCGCCTGACAGTTCGAACGTGTACGCATCAAGGTGCCGTGCCGGATTCGGCATTCCGACGGCATCCAACAATTCGATTGCGCGGTCGCGAGCCTGAGTTCGCGTCACACCCAGGTGGCGGCGGACGGCTTCCTGTATCTGGTTGCCAACCGTGTAGAAGTTCGACAAGGCCGTAAGGGGCTCCTGGTAGATCAGCCCAATTCGTCCGCCCCGAATACTGCGCAGAACGGGATCTTTATCGGACGGTCCGGCCAGATTTGCGTTTTCGAAAAGGATTTGTCCCCTTTCGATGGTCGCGTTCGTGTCGAGAATGCGCAGAATGCTGCGCGCGGTCAAAGACTTGCCGCAACCGGACTCCCCGACAATTGCGACGGTTTTGCCATGCGGCAAATCGAACCCGACATCCCGAAGCGCAATGCTCCGGCGGCGCCCTTCCCTGAAGGAGACCGTCAGCCCCTGCAGCGAAAGGAGAACGTCAGTTCGCATAAGGGTCTGCGGCATCTCGGAGTCCGTCGCCGAGGAAGTTGAGCGACAGCACGGCCACAACCACGGCCAAACCCGGCAGGAACAACCAGGGGGCGGTGGCAATTGATCTCAGGTTTTGGGCCTCTTGCAGCAGCACGCCCCAACTTACGACCGGCGGCCGAAGCCCGATACCGAGGAAACTAAGCGAGGTTTCCGCAATGATCATTCCCGGAATCGCCAGCGTGACGACGGCAATGATGTGCGAGAGGAAATTGGGCACCATGTGCCGTCGGATGATGCGCACCGGCCGGTTGCCGTCGAGGCGTGCGGACTTGATGAAATCTTCGTCCTTCAGTGCCATGAACCGCCCGCGCACCACCCGCGCAAGCCCTGTCCAGCCAATGATCGACAGGATCGCCGTGATGAAAAAATATGTCCTGATCGGTGGTGTCGTTGGCGGAATGGCTGCGGCAAGTCCAATCCAGAGCGGGATGGACGGAAGGGACTGCAGGAACTCGATCAACCTCTGGATCGCCAGATCGGCAATACCGCCGAAATAGCCCGAAACACCGCCGATCGCAATTCCCAGAACAAGGCTGATGCCGACACCGACCAATCCGATCGTCATCGAAACGCGCGTCGCGTAAATCGTGCGGCTGAGCACATCGCGACCCAACCGGTCCGCGCCAAGGAAATACACACGTTCGCCGGGATCCTTTGGGCCAAAGAAATGAAGACTCGACGGGACAAGTCCCCAGAACCTGTAGCTGTCGCCACGCACGAAAAATCCGAGTTCGATTACCCGGTCAGGATCATCCTCGAAAACGCGCTGCCCCGTGTTGTAATCCGTCGTCGAACGCAGGCCGTAAACATGTGGCTGCAACCGGCGCCCGTCCTGCCTCTCCAGAATCCAGTGCATTCTCTGGGGCGGAGCATAAACGTCCCTGGCCTGGTATGTGCCCGGAGTATGCGGTGCGAGGAACTCCACGAAAGCAGCTACCAGATAAATCAGGAGCGTCATGACGGCACCGAAGATTCCCAGGCGGTGGCGCAGGAATCGGCGCACCACGAGCTGGGAGTGGCTCAGATGTGCGGCGTGGGTCATCACATCATTTCCTGGCTTGCCGCCTGACGCCGGATCTTTGGATCGAGCAGCATCAGGAGAAGATCCGAAAAAAGCGTCCCGAGGACGGCCAGGAAACTCAGGAACATGATCAGCGTCGAGGCAAGGTAGAGGTCCTCTTCCTTCAAGGCTTCAAGCAGCAGGGGTCCCGTTGTCTGAAGGCCGAGCACGACGGCGACAATGGTCTCGCCCGAGACGATCTTGACAAACAGGTCGTTCAGTTCCGACACGAACGGATTCAGCGAATGGCGCACCGGATACTTGAGCAACAGATGAGTCTCGCCCAAGCCCTTGGCGCGGGCGGTCAACACATACGGGCGGTGCAACTCGTCGAGCAGGTTGGCGCGTATCTTGCGGATGACCTCGGCGGTTCCGGCAGTGCCCAGCACGATCACCGGGATCCAAAGATGCGAAAGCAGATCCGCGGCCCGTTCCAGGGTCCAGGGCGCGTTCACATATTCAGGTGAAAACAGGCCGCCGACGCTCTGTCCGAAATAGCGGAACGAAATGTAGAGCAGCACCAGTGCAAGCAGGAAATTCGGAATGGCCAGGCCGATGAAACCCATGAATGTAAAGACATAGTCACCCAGGGAGTATTTCCGCACGGCCGAATAGATTCCGACCGGGATCGCCACGATCCAAATGAAAAGAAGTGTGACAACCGATAGAAGTGCGGTCAGGCCAAGACGCTGGCCAATCAGTTCGGAGACGGGCAGGTCCCAGCCAAACGAGTAGCCAAAGTCTCCGCGAAGCACGATGTTTCGAACCCACACGAAATACTGCTCCACGGCGCTTCGGTCCAATCCGTAGTTACGGCGCAGATCTTCGATTTCGTGAGGCTCCAGATTCTCGCCATACTGGTTGGCCTCCTGCACCAGCCTGTCGACGAAATCTCCCGGTGGCAGGATAATGATAAAGAACGAAATGACGGAAATCGCAATTACGGTGAGCAGCATCAGGACGAGACGGCGAGCCAGAAAGCGTGCCACGTTCTGTCTCCTCAGCGGTTGTGCGGAAAGGGCGCGTACGCCCTTTCCCTAGTCGTGTCCGGCGGCCTACTGGCTCGATGATTCGATATAGAAAGTCGAGAAGTTGGCCGGAGAAATGCCGGGATAGAGCCATCCTTCCAGGAGCGGTTCGGGCACATTGCGCAGTCGGTTGTTGACGGCGCGGTAGTTGCCCATCGGCAGCGCAATGCCCAACTGAGGAAACTCGTCCGTAGCGATTTGCACCAACTCATCCCACGCTTCCATTTGCGCATCGCCAAAGAGCGTCGGAATCGCATCCTGCAGTTCCCATGCACGTACGTAGTTTGCCGGTGGCTCCACGCCTTCCGTTCCTCCGGAGCCGTACCACTTTTCCCATTCCTCGGTCCAAGTCTTGTCGCGTGGCATCATCTCGTCGGCATCCAGCAGCGGCAGGCGGCCAGAACCGTTCTCGGAAAGCCACAGGAACACGTCACGATCGGGGTCGTTGCGCCGGGCAACCGAAACCGCATCGGAAACGACGTTGAGTACGATGTCCACACCCACCGCTTCCCAGTAACCCTCGACCAGCTCCATCATGTCACCCCAGTCCGACTTGAACTCGTTGTTGACGTCGACGACCACGGTGAAGCGCTCGCCGTTGTCCGGACGCAGGCGAAAGCCGTCACCGTCTTTCTGCGGCAGCACCATGTCCAGGTGCGAATTGGCCAGATCAGGGTCATATTCGGTAAACTGGGTCGCCAACTGTTCGCTATAGAGCGGAGATTCCGGGCGCGGCGCGATCTGGTGGGGTATGCCTTGACCCAGGAAGATCACGTCAATCAGTTCCTGTCGGTTGATCGCGTGCGACAGGCCGATGCGGAAGTTCTTGTCGGAATAGATCTCCGCCTTGACCGGATCCGCAGGATAGTACAGCGGGAAGCGCAAGTCGGCGACATTCTTGTCGGCGGAATTTGCCGACACGAAGCGGTAGTTGCCCTGTTCCATGTTCTGGAACATCACACCCCGGTTGGCAGGTGTGGAAATATTCACCCGCGAGATGTCGATCTCGCCCGAGAGCGTCTTGGCCAGTTGAACCTCGGGGTCCGAAACCAGCACCCATGTGCGCGCATCGATGTAGGGCAATTGATTACAGGCCGTGTCAACCTTGAAGTAATACGGATTGCGCTGGAACGTGAAACGTTCTTTGCCCAGGAACGGCTCGGTCGGAACCCAGGCCTGGACAAACGGCCGTTCGGGGTTGTTGTATTCCGACTGTTTGCCGTACGAACCCACGTTTGCGGCCCACCACTGGGTGTAGTCATCCATGTTGGCGGCTGCCAGGAGTTCAGCGACACCGTCAGGATTCAGCGACTTGATGAACTGCCGGTGGTAGTGCTCCGCGAACTGGACGACGCGTACACCATAGGAGGTCGACAAGTTCTCGAGAAACAGTCCGTGCGGTTTCGACCACTTGAATTCAACGGTGTAGTCGTCAATCTTCGTCACGGTTGCCGGCTCGCCGTCGACGATGAAGAAACCGCGCGGTTTCGACTGGATGTCGGTGTTGGTTTCGACATGCTCCCACCAGAAGACAATGTCGTCGGCAGTGAAGTCTTCGCCGTCCGACCATTTCATGCCTTCGCGCAGGTGAAAGGTGTAGGAGGTCGCATCGTCAGAGACATCCCAGCCCTTTGCGACGTTCGGCAGTACTTCGCCGCCGCCAACCGACCAACGCACGAGCGCCTCATAACCGAAGTGACGAAACTCGGCGAGCCGGTTGCCCCCTGTGGTGTCGACCATGGTCCCGCCATAGACGCCGATTTGCTCGGCCGGTTCGACAACCAGGGGTTCGAACGGCAGGCGCTCGCCGACCGGAGGAAGATCGCCGTTCGCGACCCGTTCTGCCAACATGGGTGATTCATTGTATTCGGCGCAGGTCTGGGCGACCGCGGCCGACGCCAAGCCGATGCCGACGGCAGCACAGCTGGCTGCGGTTAGGAATAGACATTTGTTCATCTCTTTGACCCTTTCTGGCTCATGGACTACGAAAGTTGCGGTTCCTTGTTAGTCTGCACACGCGTGCAGACATGTCAACTCCAGAGGCACAGTGTTTCAAACGCATGACAGATTGCCTGCGGCTGCAAGAATTGCGCGCTGGTCAGGTCCATTACGAACGTCGACCTATGGTTCCGCGCAAAATCAACTCCGCCACCATTGTCGGCGGATCGAACTTATGGGTTCGCGGATTCAGTCGATTCTCGAGTATCGCGATGACCGCGGCAGCCATGCCGTCGATATCCTGACGGATGGTCGACAGGTCATAGATCGGCCAGCTTGCCATAAACAGGTCGTCAAACCCGATGATTGAAACATCTTCGGGAACACGATGCTGCGTATTGAGCCGAAAATAATCCATGACCGCAAAGGCCATCACGTCATTGGCGCAAAATATTGCATCAGGCAGCTTCTCGCCCGCCAAAAGGGCCGGAGCTGCATCGAAGGCCTGATCGTAAGTGAATTCGCCACTCGCCTCGATGGCCAGGCACATTCCCTTTCGCGCGAGTTCCAGGGCAAGCGCATTCCGCCGCATGGTCGAGGAGATCGATGACGATCGTCCAGCCATGAACCCGACCGAGCGATGCCCGGTTTCCCATAGGTGACTCACCATCTGCGCGATGCCCGCCGCGTCGTCGGCTGCAATACTGTCCACATCGGCGCTGGTTCCTTCGAAATTCAGCATGACCGGACGCACGTATGGCACCGCATGCCGGGCGACCTCGACCGAGACCGAATCCGCCATGACGATCAAACCCTCGACAGGAAAGGTCAGGTGTCTCTTCAGCGAGGTTGCGCCGTCGTCTGTTGGTGACAGGCTCAATACGACGGGAAGTCGACCGGAATCCTGAAGCGACCGGATAAGCGCGGAGTGAAGACTCGGCCCCCTGATCGCATCGACCTGGTTTACGACAACGACAACGATGTTGGATCTGCCCTTGGCCAGGCTGCTGGCCAGGGTGTCGGGCCTGTAATTCAACTCGGCGGCGGCCTCCAGCACCCTGGCCTTGGTTTCCGGAGCGATATAGGCTGTCTGCGAAAACGCACGTGACACCGCCGAGCGCGATACACCGGCCAACTCCGCCACGTCGGTCGCACGGGCGCGCCGTCCCGCGACCGACCGTGACAACGTGGATGTACGCACTTCCTTCATAAGGCCGTTCCCGATTTTGCGGGCAGACCGTTGCCGAGCCTTGTTCAGGCCGGCTCGTTTTCCAGCCTGGACAGGAAATGGTGAACCGAGAATTCCTCGTCTCCACTCAAAAGCCTCCAAAGCCGGGTCCGCTGGATAATGTCGAGATGCGCGCTCCGGATGTCTGCCCAAGGATGGAAACAAGACAACTGCCCCTGAACGTCATGCTTGTCCATTGCCGGCGAATGTAACGGTTTTGGTGCACAGGCTTCGGCAGAATCGTAATCTGACATGTCCCAATGGCCGGTCTGCGACCCGGACGGGTTCAGGCGCATCTTGTACATGGCGCGAACACTGTTGCTCGCGTTGCGTCGACCGGCATGCCAGAGATTGTGATGGAGGATCAGGACAGTTCCGGCAGGACCGGTCAGCCGAACCTGGCCCGCCAGGTTCTGATACCGGGCAATGCTGGTCTCTCCTGCCTTCCGCGTGTGACTGCCCGGGATGACCAGCGTTCCGCCCATCTCACGTGTCACGTCCTGCGGGTAGATCATGATCTGGATGTCGAATGCCGCGTCCCGAGCATCGATCATCGCGTCACAATGCAGATGTTGGGAAACTCCCTGGTTGGGTTCGCGGATATGCATGACATGGTGATCGACCCTGCATCCCGGCCCGAGAAGCGAGTGGACTGCGCCAGCGAGTTCAGGCAGCGAAAAAACGCGGGAAAGTACATGGCCACCATCAAATGCACTGGCGAGCGGAGTACCCCAAGGTACAACGGGCAACAGCGCGCGGCCGCACCTGTCATCCGTGCAATCCTTGACGTAAGCCGCGCGAAATGCGCCGCAAAGATCTCTGGGCAGCAGACCGTCCAGTTTCAGGTAGCCATCCCTCACGAAACGAATCATTTCGCCCACGCCAAGACGTTTCATCGCGGGGCCTCCACAAGTCTTTCCAAAATGACCTCGAAGGATTGCCAACCGGGCTGGTAGCTCAATTCGCCAGGCCGGGGCTCGAGCGCAGAGAACTGAATTGCGCGCCATCCGTCACGCAGCGCATCCAGTCCTGTCGCATAGGGCGGTTCATCATCGTCACCGGAAACAGGTGGTGTATCCGTGTCGCCGTCATACCGCGTCCAACCGACAACGCGGGAATCGAGGGCGGAGTTCTGGAGGTACAGGATGAGCAGTTTTTGGCGCAATTCGATCTCCTGATCATGCATGGTGTGCACGCGCGTGCACACCAAATACAGATCCGGAGTGTCCAATGCAAGAATCAATCGGACTAGACCGGTCAGGCGCACGAGAATCATGTCGGTGTGCACTGGAGAGCCGGGAATGAACTGCCCGAATCACTGGTGTGCAACGACTGACGTGTCGCCCGATTCCGTTCCGAGCGATTCAGCCTAAAGCGATGTATGCGGCCCGAGTTCGTAGTCGGTGACCGAGGCGAGACAATCGCGCGGTCCGTCGAACCATCAAATGGCGCCTCCGGCCTTGCTGAACCCGTCATTGAGATGATGCGAATCTTGCGCAAGTCCGGTGGAACTGGTGGCGCATGGGAACACCCCATCTCGATCTCCGGCAGACAGGTTATCCGCTGCAGTCCGCTGTCTTTCGAGAGTGGCCGCGAGCGGGTGGGTGATCGGCAACCCTTGCGGAACGCCGACTCTGGTTGTTTCAACAAGGAGTGTGTGCAAATCCATGTCGACGCGCCCCAGCGATTTTCCATCTTCCGATTCATTTCGTACGGCCTGAATTGGGATGCTGCCTTGCCTCCGCAGCGGCAACAACTTACGCACGATGTTCAAATCGAACCCGGCACATGCAGCGACGCAGGCAAATTCCGCCATGAAAAAAACGAAGCTCGGCATAAGCCCCTTGAGTTGGACCAACGAAGGGATATTGGAACTCGGCGATGACATCAGTTACGAAACTTGCATTGCCGAAGCGTCTCGGGCCGGGTTCACCGGCATTGAACTGGGTCGGAAATTCCCGAAGCAGCCCGAGACCGTAAAGGCAACCCTCGCAGGTCGCGGGCTTGTGCCGGTCACGTCCTGGTATTCCGGATTCCTTGCAGAGCGACCAGTCGAGGATGAATGGCCGGAAGCGTTGCCGACGGTTGGACATCTCGTGGCGCTTGGATGCCATGTCATGGTCTACGGGGAATGCGCAGCCGGACCGGAGGGAGGATCCAAGGCGGTACTTGCGCAGACGCCACCCCTGGACGGGCTTGACCTGCAAACGTACGCCCGGCGCGTGACCGACTTTGCAAATCGAGTACAGGATGCCGGCCTGACACTGGTTTATCATCCCCATGTGATGATGCCGGTGGAGACCGTGGACGAAATTGATCGCTTCATGTCCGCTGCAGGCGAACCGCTTCGCCTGCTTCTCGACACAGGTCACGTGGCAATGGCAGGAGGCGATTTTCGTGTCGTCATGGACAGATGGTGGAACCGGATTTCCCACATTCACCTCAAGGACATTCGTAAATCTGTCCGTGACGCCCTCGACCCACGCAGGCACACATTCGACGAGGCGGTACATGAGGGCGTCTTCACCGTCCCAGGAGACGGCGACCTGGACTATAGTCCCCTGATCAAGAAAATTTCCGATTGTGGATACGACGGCTGGCTTGTGGTCGAAGCGGAACAGGACCCCGTTAAGGCACCACCGCTAAGCATGGCCAAAACCGGGTTTTCGCATGTTTCAGGACTGCTTGAACGCCATGCGATCCCGCCCGACAGGAACCCATTCCTTGACCGTGGCTGAGAAACGCGGGCTCAGTGTCTGCCTTGTGGGATGCGGCAGCATGGGACGGATTCACGGTGAGTCCATTCTCAAGCATACCAACCTGTCCAGCCTCAGCCTTTGCGATGTCGACCCCTCGCCCGCACGGGATCTGGCAGATGAACTCGGAGTTGAGTGGCTGCCGCTGGCGGAAGCGTTGTCCTCATGCATGTTCGATGCATTTTTTGTCGTGACGCCAGCGGCCGTACACGTGGAACAACTGGTACGGATCGCCCCGAACGGAGCCTATGTGTTCTGTGAGAAACCCCTGGGGGACGACATGGCATCCATTGACGCCGCGATGCCGACATTGAAACCATTCGCAGATCGAATACAGGTGGGTTTCAACCGCCGGTTCGACCCGCACATGGCCGAGCTGAAGCGACGCATCCAGGCAGGAGATATCGGTGAAATCGAACAATTGCAGATTGTCAGCCGGGATTTCTCCGCCCCGTCCGTGGAGTCGCTCAACAGGTCTGCGGGATTGCTGTTCGAAACGGCGATCCACGATTTCGACTTGACGCGCTGGTTGCTCGATGACGAGATTTGCGAGCTCATGTGCCAGGGCGGCACCCTGATCAATCCGCGCTACGCCGGAGTGGGTCATATCGACACCGCAACAACGATGATGCGCGGAGCACGCGGACAGCAGGTCGTCATCCAGAACAGTTGGCGCACGAGTTACGGATATGACCAGCGCGTCGAAGCATTCGGTGCTGGCGGTCGTCTCGCTGTTGCCAATCCCGCCGGGCCGTTGGTCTCATACGAGAATGCCGGCGGCCTGCACCGCGGTCCGATCTCGCCCGACTGGTTGGCCCGTTATCCCGAGGCCTATTTCATTCAGGATTCCTCGTTTCTCGATGCGGTCAGCCGTGGCGATGCAGTCAGGCCGAATCTCATCGACGGATACATGGCTTCACATATCGCACAACGTGCCAGCGAATCCCAACAGTCGGGTTTGCCCGTTTCTTGCGAAGTGCATGACGGCGAAGTCAAGTGAGCACGAACAGGACCTGCAATCCCGAAGCCGCTCGGGACAAGACCGAACACCACGGGACTCCCGGCGACAAGTCGTGTCGATTGTTTCGTGACGCGCATAGGGGTTGTCACGAAACAATCGATCCGTGTGTCCGAGTTTCGAGAGTCTCTGTCCCGTCCTCGTGCGGCGTCCGCTTGCCCGCGTTTCGTTTGCCGTATCAATGCAGACATGGCGGTCTACCGGAAAGGGTTGTGGCACATTGGCCGGGATCGGGGTAAAGACCGTGACCTCGGTCGTGGCCAGGGTCAGGACCGGTCTCAGCGATGATGGGTACCAGACATGGCCTTGCCACGCGCCCGGCACGACGCCCTCTTCCGCCTGCTCGTCTCCGACCCCGGCCGCGCCGGTCAGCTTCTGCACGACTATCTTCCGTCGGAGGTGGTCGCCCGCCTCGATCCGGAGCGCCCTCCGGTGCATGTCGAGGGTACGATGATCGACGGCGAGGGCGGCACGACGCAATCCGACGCCCTTTTCCGGCTCCACCTCGGGGACGGCAGCGCGGTGATTGTCTACACGTTGCTCGAGCACAAAAGCAGCGTCGATCACCGTACGCCGCTTCAGCTCATCCGGTACGTGCTCGGGATCTGGGGCAAGGAGTTGAACAACGGCGCCATCCCGGACGGTGGCCTGCCACCTGTCATCGCGATGGTATTTTTTCACGGACGGGAACCGTGGACGGTGCCCTGTTCGATCCAGGACATGATCAATGCTCCCGAGGGCCTGGAACACCTCGCGCAGTCCTTCGGCCGCTACGTGGTTCACGATCTCGGGCAGATCACGCCGCGGGAGCTATCGCAGAGTGCCGATGTGCGCGCGGCCCTGCTGGCGCTGGCCCGCGCGTTCCGCGAGAATGTCGCCGAGGATGAGGACGACCTTCTGGTTGCCGGAGTTGCGGAGGGAGTGGTTTCTCTATGGCGAACTGCACATTTTTTAGTGCGTTGTAAATGCGCCATTATTTCTCTGCCTGTTCGGCACTGATCTCCGATTTCACCGGTTTTCGCGAAAAAACGCCGGATGAGCCGCGGTTTTCCCATATCCCGATGATTTCCGCTGAATTCCTGGCCCCGGGCAACAGGTGTGGTAGAGTGCTCCAAAGCAAGAAAAAAGCTCCGAAATCGGGGCAAAAAGGAGCACTCCGATGCAGAAACTACAGGCTGAACCTCCCTTTGCCAACACCACCCTCACCGATACCGAAGACGTCATGGAGGCGGCGGGTAACCGCCTGAGGCAGGCCATGAATGACGTGATCCGGTCCGACGCCGCCCGTGGGATGGCAGATGATGTTGCGGTGATGTTCATGCAGGACCCGCTGAAAGCCGAGCACGCGTTTCGCGACGTGGTCCATGACTTCGCCCGCTCGGTCCTCGGCGATGCCTTCGAGCGGATTGACGATCATGGGGGCTCCCTGGACGTCGACGGCAGGACCTACAGGAAGGTCGATGCCACACGGGGCCATGCGATGACGATGTTCGGATCGGTCGACTACGACCGCGCGCGCTACCGTCCGTCGGGCGGGGGCGCGTCGGTGTTTCCGACCGAGCGTGTCCTCGGCCTGACCGAGAGCAGCCTGACGCCTGCGGCGGCGGGCCTGTCGCTTTATCTCATGGCCAACCTGAGTGCGCGCGAGAGCGAAGATGCCTGGGTCCGGCTCTGTGGCATGGGTCCGTCGGCGAGTTCCCTGATACAGTTGACCGCCGAGGCGGGGCGCCGCTTCGAGGACGGCTCCGGTGATCTCCTGGCGGACCTGCGGTCGGAAGAGGAGGTTCACGAGGACGCGACTGCGCTGCTTGTCTCTCTCGACGGGGTCATGCTTCGCATGAATGCCGAGACGGTGGACGGGACCGCGGTCGAGGCGGGCTGGCGCGAGGCATCGAGTGGCGTTGTCTCCTTGCTCGACGCCGAGGGAAACATGGTGCAGAGCCGCTACTTCGGGCGTCTTCCGGAACAGGGCAAGACGAGCCTGAAGGCACAGGTGAGCCATGAGGTGTTCCATTGGCTGGAGCGCAAGGACGATCTGAAGGTTGTTGCGATCGCTGATGGCGCCCGTGACAATTGGGCATTTTTGGACACGTTCAGCCCCGATGTGGTACTTTTAGATATTTTCCATTCAATACAACACCTTAAGGTCGCCGCCGATGCCGCCTTCGGTCCGGACAGCGCGGAAGGCGAGGCCTGGTTCGAGAAATGGCGTCACGTCCTTCGCCACGACCCCAAGGGGGTGGGCAAGGTGATCGACGCGCTCCGCTACCTGTTGCACAAGGGAAAGGGCAGCGCCGACATTGCGCGGGAGCTGGGCTATTTTCGCAATAACCGAAAACGGATGAACTACAGCGAAGTCGCCGATGCAGGATACCCGATCGGATCGGGTGCCGTGGAGGCCGCGAACCGGTTTCTGGTCAACTCCCGCATGAAACGCTCGGGGCAGCGCTGGGGACGTGACGGCGGCCAGGGCGTGCTGACGTTCCGGTCACTGCTCAAGTCGGGTCGCTTCGACCGGGCATGGGCTGTACTTGCCCGGAATTGGCAGCAATGGAGGCCGCCAACAGTCGCCAACGACAACCTGGAACTGGCGTTGGCCGCATGATTCGCTTTTTCAACCTTGATCCCCGAAAAACCGCGCCATAGGGGAATCGCTCCCGTTGCGGAGGCCGGAGTTGCGGAGACGGAGTTCGGTCGCTACATATTGGCTTACATCATTGAGCAGGTCAGCCTGCCGCCCGAGCGCATCGAGGCCGCGCTGCGGCGGACGGGGGCGGACCCGGAGACGGTGGAGGACGTGATGGGTACCGCCGCGCAGGTCTGGATGGAACAGGGCAAGGCCGCCGGGATCACCGAGGGCAAGGCCGTCGGGATCGCCGAGGGCAAGGCCGCCGGGATCGCCGAGGGCAAGGCCGCCGGGATCGCCGAGGGCAAGGCAGAGACGTTTCTGCGTCAGGCGCGACTGAAGTTCGGAGAACTGGCGCCGGTGCACGCTGAACGGGTCCGCGGCGCATCGCCCGAACAGCTTGATGCCTGGCTCGATGCCCTGATCACCGCAGAGGACGTCGACGCGGTGTTCGGAGATCGTACCCGGCATTGATCCGACCGTCTCCGACCGCTCCGTTCCGGTTCTTCCTGGCGTGGTCTTGCGTATCGACTGTCCGGCAGAGTCTTGCGCCCGTCATCATGGCCCGGCTCTTCGGAAGCCTCGGACAAGCGATGGCAACGCAGTGACGCATGTGAATTGAATACGATGGCAAACTCGGATGCAATCCTGACGACTGCAAATCGTTTCGATTGTTTCGTGACGGGCCCTAAGGCCAGCGCTACCTGCTGGCTACGGCGTACGCCGGCTCGCAGCTACAGGCACGCCTCGTAGAGCGCCCTCGTGTTGCTCTTTGTCATCTCGACGGGATTTGCTCTGGCTGTCGGGTCCGCAAGCGCGTTCGCGACCAACCAGTCGATATCAGGATTCGTGACTCCCAACTCCGCCAATTGTCCGGGAATGTCCAACTGTTCTGTCAATCCGGCGACGAATGCCGAGAAACCGTCAAACGCTCCCTCTATACCGAGATAGGCGGCCGCCCGCTCGATCCTGTCTTCGACCGCGGGCCGATTGAACTCGAGTACCGTTCGGGTCACGACCGCGTTCGTGGTGCCGTGGTGCGTATTGTACCGGGCTCCGACAGGATGCGACAACGCGTGGATTGCGCCCAGACCCTTTTGAAAGGCAATGGCTCCCATCGACGCCGCAGCCAACATGTGGGCCCTCGCCTCAAGATCTCCTCCATCCCGAAAGGCCCGCGGAAGGAACTCCTTGACCAGGCGCATGCCTTCCAGGGCGATTCCCTGGCTCAATGGATGGAAGTGCGGTGAACAGTAGGCCTCAAGGCAATGGGCAAAGGCATCCATTCCGGTCCCGGCGGTCAACGCGGGCGGCAGGTCGACCGTGAGGTCGGGATCGCAAATCACGTCGACCGGCAGGATCCGGGGATGAAAGATGATCTTTTTTTCCATCGTCGACGAGTTCGTGATGACCGAAGCCCGTCCAACCTCGGAACCGGTTCCCGCCGTCGTCGGCACCGCCACATTCGGAGCAATTGCGTCAGCGTTCGCGCGCGTCCACCAGTCGCCGATGTCCTCGAAGTCCCAGACCGGCCTGGTTTGCCCGGCCATGAACGCGATGGCCTTGCCCAGGTCGAGCCCCGACCCTCCGCCAAATGCAACGACCCCGTCGTGCGAGCCTTCGATGTACGTCCGGATGCCGGCTTCAAGGTTCGCGTCGGATGGATTCGGATCGACATCGGAAAACACGGCGGTTTGAAATCCACTGGCATCAAGCACTTCCAGCGCCGTCCGGACGACGGGCAGGTTCCTGAGCCCCCTGTCCGTCACGAACAGAGGGCGATTCATGTTGGCGTCCCGGCAGGCGGCCCCGAGTTCGCGGATGCGCCCGGCACCAAAGCGAATGCGGGTCGGATAACTCCAGTTTCCAATGAGATTCATGTCATTCCATCCGGTGCGAAGTGACGAAATTGAGAGTCTTTCTGACGAAATCCGTCGGACCTGCCATCGATCAGGCCCGTTCGAACCCGCGCGCAACCTCATAGTCGGTCACGGCACGATCAAAGTGTTCCTGTTCCCACTGCGCAGCCCTGACATAGTGGTCAACGATCTCGCTGCCCAGTGCGGCCCGGAGCATTTCGGAGTTGTCCAGCGCCGTGACCGCATGCCTGAGCGTGGACGGGATAGACCGGACATCACCTGCCTGGTACGCGTCTCCCGAATATGCGTCCTCAAGTTCCAGTTCCTCTTCGATTCCAGCGATTCCCGCGGCAATCTGGCCGGCGATGGCGAGATACGGATTCAGGTCCGCGCCGCCAATCCGGCATTCGACACGCACTCCGGAGGTCCCTGCCCCCGCGATGCGAAATCCTGCCGTTCGGTTGTCTACTGACCAGACTGCTTTCGTCGGAGCAAACGTGCCTGCGACGAACCGCTTGTACGAATTGACATAGGGAGCGAGAAAAACCGTCGTCTCGGCAGAATGCTTGAGAAGCCCGGCCAGGTATCGCCGCATGACCCGGGACATTCCATGCTCTTTCGTGCCGTCAAAAAAAGCGGGTTTCCCCGACTGCATCCCGAGCGACTGATGAATGTGGCAGGACGAACCGGCGGCGTCAGCATCCCATTTCGCCATGAACGTGACAGCCCGGCCTTTCTGAAAAGCGATTTCCTTGATCGCGTTCTTGACGAACACATGCGTGTCGGCCGTCGTGAGCGGGTCAGAATAGCGGATGTTGATTTCTTCCTGGCCGGCATCGGCCTCGCCTTTCGAATTCTCGACCGGAACTCCGGCGCCGTACAGCCCGTTGCGCACGGCGCGCATGACGTCTTCTTCCTTGGTCGTCTGAAATATGTGGTAGTCTTCGTTGTACGGGCTGATCGGTGTCATGCCCCTGTATTGCCGGTCGCTGAGATCGTCGTACGTTTCCCTGAACAGGAAGAACTCGAGTTCGGTCGCAACGGCCGACGTAAATCCGCGAGATGCCAGCCTGTCAACCTGCCTCTTGAGAAGAGCGCGCGGCGCATGCGGAACGAGATCATGTCCGTGATGGTCGTAGAGGTCACACAGGACACAGGCCGTTCCGTCCAGCCAGGGAGGATACCGAATCGTCGTCAGATCGGGCCGCATGACGTAATCACCGTAACCGGCCGCCCAACTCGTGGAAGCGTAGCCATCCACCGGGTGCATTTCGAGATCCGTCGCCACCAGGTAATTGCAGCAATGGGTTTCTTCCCAGGCGGATCGGACAAAGTGCGACGCGTGGAAGCGTTTGCCCATCAATCGGCCCTGCATGTCCGGGATACAGGCAACGACCGTATCGACCTGGCCGGCCGATACCTTCGATTCAAGGGTTTCCAGGGCCGGATGGTCAGGCATGTGGTCCCCCGAAATCACGTTGGGCGCTGCGGGCGCCCGGGCGCCCGCAGACATCGTGGAAAGTCGATCAAAACGCCCGGGATCAGCCGTACCGATAGGGACGGCCGGCCTTGAGCATGTCGGCGTTGTACTGTTTGAAGATCTCGACAACCTTGGCCTTGACCTCGGACTCCGCGGCGATTTCTTCCCAGAATTCAACCGCCGCCGCCTCGACGGCCGCCCACTCCTCGTCGGGAATGGATGTCAGCTGCATCTTGGTACCGTTGACCCGGAGGTAGGCCTCTCCGCCCCAATACCACCATTGACGATAGTAGTGAGAACTGTCCATGGTCAGCTTGAGAAGCTCCTGCAGGTGTTCCGGCAATGCATTCCATGCATCCATGTTGGCAAAGAAGGAACCCGCCCACGCGCCCGAAATGTTGTTGGTCAGGAAGTAGTCGGTCACATCGGCCCAGCCAACCGTGTAGTCCTCGGTAATCCCGGACCACGCCACGCCATCGAGTTCACCGGTCTGCACGGCAACCTCGATGTCTTCCCACGGAAGGGTGACCGGAACGACGCCGAACTGGCTGAGGAACCGGCCCGCTGTCGGAAACGTAAAGACCCTCTTGCCCTTCAGGTCTTCAAGGCTGTGAATCGGGTCCTTGGTCGCGAAGTGGCACGGGTCCCAGGCCCCGGCGGACAGGTGCTTGACCCCGACCGCCGAATACTCGGCATCCCAGATCTCGTTCAGGCCGTACTGGTTGAACAGAACCGGCACATCCAGCGAATACCTGCTCGCGAACGGGAAGTACCCCCCGAAGACGGTCACTTCGGTCGGTGACGCCATCGAGTCATCGTCGGACTGAACGGCATCGATCGTGCCCTTCTGCATGGCACGGAACAGTTCACCGGTGGGAACCAGCTGGTCGGAAAAGAACAGCTCGATTTCCATTTCGTCTCCCGCAACCCTGTTGAAGCTGTCGATCGCGGGCTTGATCACATGTTCCGCCAGCGCGGGGCCGGCGTAGGTCTGCATGCGCCAGCGAATCTTGGATTGCGCGTGAACGGCCGGTGCGGCCAGGGCTGCGGCTCCTGCCACGCCTGCGGTGGTCAGGAAGTTTCGTCTTGTCGTCATTCTATCCTCCATGTTTTCGGGCCCTGCCCCGACCTCCGGGGTCGCATGCGCCCGTTGGCTGTCGTTCGGTTCTGCCCTCGATCAAGGGGCTTGGGAGGTTCCCGGAATCGCAGTCCGGACACCTGAAGCGCTCACCGCCCGTACACGTAGTCCGGCAACCAGAGAGCGACTTCGGGAAACGTCAGGACAATCGCCAGCGCCAGTATCATCACGCCCACGAACGGCAGGATCGAACCGTAGATGTCCCGCAGGGAAATCTCCGGCGGCGCCATTGCCCGCATGAGAAACAGATTGTACCCGAAAGGCGGCGTCATGTACGCGATTTGCGTCGTTATCGTATAGAGAACGCCGTACCATATCAGATCGAAACCGAGCACCTTGACCAGGGGAACATACAGCGGCGCCACGATAACCAACATGGCTGTGTCGTCAAGAAAAGTTCCCATGAGGAGAAACGACATCTGCATCATGATCAGGATGATCCATGGATTGAGTCCGAGTTGTTCGGTGAACAGATTGTCGATCGCACGCACCGCACCGAGGCCGTCAAACACGGCTCCGAACCCGAGCGCAGCGAGGATGATCCACATGAACATGCACGAAATCGCCAGCGTCTGTCGAACCGAGACCTCGAAAACCTCCCGGGTCATCCGACGCTTGACAACCGCTGCCCCGAAGGCCGCCAACGCCCCGATCGCCGAACTCTCGACCAGGCTGGTCCAGCCGTTCACGAACGGCACCATCATCGACGCGAAGATGAAGACCGGCAGGAGACCGGCGCGCAAGAGCCGGAGCTTTTCGCGCATGGGAACCTTTCGTGCACTCTCCGGCAACGCGGGACCAAGATGGGGCTGCAACCGGCAGCGGACCGCGATGTAGAGAACGAACATCGCCGCCATCATCAGTCCGGGCACGACGCCCGCCAGCCACAGCTGTCCGACGGGTTGCCGGGCAATCATCGCATAAAGGACCAGCACGACGGATGGGGGCACGAGGATTCCCAGGGAAGATCCTGCCTGAATGACCCCCGTTACCATACGCTTGTCGTAGTTCCGCCTCAGCAGTTCCGGCAACGCGATCGTCGCGCCAATCGCCATTCCGGCAACCGAAAGTCCGTTCATGGCCGAAATCAGCACCATTAGACCGATGGTGCCGATGGCCAGCCCGCCCCTGACCGGCCCCATCCAGACATGGAACATCCGGTAGAGGTCGTCGGCGATGCGGGACTCCGAGAGCACGTATCCCATGAAAATGAACATGGGCAACGTGAGCAAGGGATACCACTTCATCAACTTCATTGCCGATGAAAACGGAATGTCAGAACCTCCGGTCCCCCACAGCAAGAGCGCTGAAATCGCCGCGACGCCGCCGATGGCGCCAAATACCCGCTGACCGGTCATCAGCATCAGCATCATCAGCGAGAACATCAGAATCGCGATCAGTTCGTAGGACATCAGAGCGGTACGTCCCGAATACTGGCCACGTCCTTGATGAACTCGGAAACAGCCTGCAACAACATCAGGAGGATCCCGATGCACATGATTATCTTGATCGGCCAGAGAGGCGGCCGCCAGGCGGTGGGACTGCGTTCATTGTACGTAATGGAATAACTTGTGCTTTCCACGGCCCCGTAAAGAAGGACGGCCAGGAAAAAGATCAGGAACAGCACGGTAAAGGCGTCAAACCACGCCTTTTTGCGCACGGACCAGTTGCCGTAGAACAGATCCATGCGCACGTTTGCACCGAGTTGGATCGAATACGGTCCGCCGAGAATGTAGTAGGCAACCATGGCGAACTGGGCCACTTCGAGGGTCCAGAGCGAAGGAAGAAAAAACGTTTTCGAGATGGAGGACCACAACAGCACTCCGATCATGACGAAGATTCCGTACATGATCAAACGGCCAATGCGGTAGCTTATGGCATCAACCACCCGGACATAGGTGCGAACTATCCTCGGCACGCGGTCGTCATTTCCCTGTGTCGAATTGGTTGCGTGTGCACGAATCCACACCCTCCATCACTGTGCATCCCCGAACCTTCGATTCCCCGAGCCCTGGACGCCCGCTATAGTCACGAAGCCGCATCCGATGTACGCTCATAGTTCATGATTGGCAATCTGGGCAACCGACCGGGCGTCCGGTATCGCGGGAGCATCCGCATGCGATCAGTCAAGAACCGAAAGCAGACCGGTGGCCGGCACTCCGGATTCCGACAGGTTCAGTTGAACCCGAGAACTCCCGAAACCACGTGCTGGCGATGGCCGAGGCCGCGCCCGGGCGCGGGCGAAACCGGCAGGAAGTGAACGAAGGCGACCATGCCCGAAAACGTGGAACAAACCGCGGCACGAGGGACTTCCGATGCCGAGATTCGACCTTCCGCAACCGTGATCATCGTCCGGAACGCGGCGGATGCCCCCAGTGTACTGATGGGACAGCGCAGCCGTTCCGCGGCATTCATGCCATCCAAGTTCGTCTTTCCGGGAGGAGCAGTCGATCCGTCTGATCGGCGTGTTTCTCTGTCCTGGAGCGGATGCAATCCATCGCTGGACAAGCTCGGGCTTGAATCCGGCGACCTGACGCCTCGGGCCATCGTTCTCGCAGGCATCCGTGAGGTCTGGGAAGAAACCGGACTGTTGCTCGCAATTCCCGGGGACGGCAAGACCGGGCAGGACACCGGCGGTAACCGATCCCACCCGTCGGGCGAACGGGTTCCCGCTTGCTGGGCAGGATTCTTCGGCCAGGACATTGTCCCTTCGGCCGCCGGCATGAAGTTCATTTTCCGGGCCATCACCCCACCGGGACGACCGCGCCGCTTCGATGCACGCTTCCTGATGGTCGATGCGCGCCACGTCCTGAACGACCTTGACGATTTGTCTCACGGCTCGGGAGAACTTTCCCACCTGTCATGGGTCCCGTTAAGTGAAGCCAAGTCACTCGAGTTGCCGTTCATAACGGAAGTCGTTCTCGCGGAACTCGAAGAAATCCTCTCCCAAGGGGAAACAGGTCGTGGTATCCCTTTTTTCCATCATCAGGACGTGCGCTCCTGCGTCAGCCACTTGTAAGGTACTCGGCCTCGGTCGTGGCGAGCGTGCGGGCTTGATCCACTCGGCGCCCGCAAACATCCGGGTTTTGGACGGAAACGCGCCATGACGATCTCCGAAGAATCGTTTTTTCTTCACGCCGGATATCGGGGAACGCTCCAGAGTCAGATCCGGCAGCAGATCGCGACTGCTGTTTTCCAGGGTAAATTCCTCCCCGGCGAGCGCCTGCCGTCGAGCCGCAAGTTGGCCCTCCATCTCGGGATTTCGCGAATTACGGTCACGCTGGCCTACCAGGACCTGGTCGCCGACGGCTACCTGGATTCGCGGCAGAGATCCGGAATTTTCGTAGCGAAAAACGCTCCCAGGCAGGATTTTCAGGGCGCGGGCATCGAGTCCCGGGACACCGTTCGGTGGGACCAGGCCCTGTGCCGACGGTATACAGGCGCACGACTCGTCCGGAAAGTCGACGACTGGCGGCAATTTCGCTACCCGTTCGTGTATGGTCAGGCGGACCCCGAGCTGTTCAGTCATTCGCAATGGCGCCGGTGCGCGCTCCAGACACTCGGGAAACGTGAATTCGACAACCTCGCATCCGACCTCGCCGAACGCGACGATCCCGAACTGGTTGCCTTTATCGTTCGCCAGACCCTGCCGCGCCGGGGAATCCTCGCCAGGCCTGAGCAGATCCTTGTAACCGCGGGCGCCCAGAACGCGCTCTGGACAATAGCCCAGCTCCTGCTGGGGCCGGGGCGGATCGCGGTACACGAAAACCCTGGATATCCTGACCTGCGGGAGATCATTCGCCTGTCGAACTGCATCCTGGCGCCGCAAGACGTCGATGCCTCCGGTCTCGATCCGTCCGCGATCCCCGATCAGGCGGACGTCGTGTTCACGACTCCCAGCCATCAGGCACCGACGGCTGCCACCATGCCGATGAAACGCAGACGCGACCTGCTCACGTTGGCCCGGGAACGGGACTTCATCGTTGTCGAGGACGACTACGAATTCGAAATGAGTTTTCTTGGCTCGCCGCTTCCGGCCCTCAAGTCTCTCGACCGGGACGGCCGGGTCATTTACGTGGGGAGTTTTTCGAAATCACTGTTCCCCGGACTCCGGCTGGGGTTCCTTGTCGCCCCCGAGACCCTGATCCGGGAGGCCCGGGCGCTGCGGACGACCGTTCTCAGGCATTTGCCCGGCCACATTCAAAGGACGACGGCACGCTTCCTTGCGTTGGGTCACTACGACGCGCTGATTGCGCGGATGAAGGACGCGTATTGCACCCGGCACCAGATCATGCTTGACGCCATAAGGGATCACGACCTGGAGGTCGCGGGGAAAGGCAGTTTTGGCGGATCGAGCTTCTGGATGCGTGCACCGGTCGGAATCGATACCGACGAGCTGGCCACAATGCTCGAACTCGAGGGGGTACTGATCGAGCCCGGTCAGCCGTTTTTCTCCGGTCACACGGTGCCGCGAAATTATTATCGCCTCGCATATTCCTCGATCCACGAAAAACGAATTCCCGAAGGGATAAAGCTGATCCGTACCGCAATCGACGCGTGCTCCGACAATGGCGAACGGCTTCGGCAGCCGTAACCGCACGACAGTCGGTTTCACACTCGACCGGCAAGCCTTGTCGGGGCCGAGAAGCAGGTGGGTATCCTGAGGGTGTGCGCTTTGCCGCAGCCTGGCGAGTCAGGTGCATTGCCGACCGGGCCGGAGCAACGCGATGTGAAACAGAGACGCCTTTCATCTCGGGCAAAACCATAGGGACGTGATGTGAAGAGCAAGATTCATCGAGACGCCATGGTCGACTACGCTGACTACGAAAACGCTCTCCTCGGGCATCTCTGGAGTTGGGCCGACCGGCACCACTCGAGCGAACTCGACGGTGGCACCCGAATCCGCCGCCCCCCGGTCCTTCGGGCTGAATTCACATCGAATTCCGTACTCGTTCCATCAGACTCGACACGGGCAATCGAAATTGTTTCCGCCGTTCCCGAAAAGGAACGGCATCGGTGGTTCCGCAGCTTCAAGAGTTCGCAGGCGCTGGCGCAGAGCGTGTTCGGAGCGGTGGGATCCTTTGGACGCCTCGACCTGCTCGATGGCGTCATCGCGGACTGTGGACGGCCGGCTTTTCTCGAAGTAACGCGCTGCGCGTCGCTTGTCCTCGAGCACAAGGTCGACAGCCTGGACGAGCCGCGTCGGACGAGCGTCGACGTGCTTCTCGAGACCCCTTCCAAACGCGTTGCGGTCGAATGCAAACTCGCGGAATGCGAATTCGGCGTCTGCTCGCGGACGCGGATTCGTCCTGACGACCGAAACTACACGGAGCAGCATTGCGACGGGAATTACCGACCCCAGCACGGGCGCCGCGAACGCTGCGCCTTGACCGAAATCGGTGTCGGCTACTGGACTTACCTGCCGTATCTGTTCCACTGGGCCGCCGACCGCGACGTGCGCCCCTGCCCCTTTTCCGAGGTCTACCAACTCGCACGAAACGCTCTGGCAGCGACCGTGACCACCGACGACGGCTTGGACCCGAACTCCGGGCACGTCCTGATCGTCTGCGACGCACGCAACCCGGACTATGCGCCGGGCGGAAAAGCATATCAACAGTACGAGTCTGCGCTCGGAGACTGCCGGGTACCTGGCCTGATCCGCCGCCTGAGCTGGCAGCGCCTGGTGGGAGCGTTGGCGCGCGCGCCGGAAATGGCCTACCTCGTGGCCGGACTCGAGGAAAAATACGGCATCAGGCCGGAGCGATGACATACCGGTGAGCGAATTGCCGAAGTCCTCGAACCTCTCAGGGTGGTACAACTGATCGTGAATGGACCACACGTACTTGGAGGACGCGGACATGATCGCGGGTCATGACATCGCGCAACGAGCTTGTGTCGCGGTGCCATGGCCCGCTTTCGAATGGCAGCACCGATTCATGAACGTCGCATCACGTTCAGGCGGGAAACCGTCACGCGAGGTCAGCGCACAACGAATGATTCCTGACTTGCCCGCAGTCTCTCGTGCGTTCCAACAGGTGGAATGAAGGTCACTTGCAGGAAAAGTTCCGTCATCATGGCCTGAAATCCCGGGTAGCGAACGATCCCGTCAGAGTGCTGGTCGTGTAAATCCTCCACCGTCTTGAGGAGAACCCGAGGTTCCCCGCATAACAGCGGTGCCGACCATCAAATGCACGAACAACATTGCTTGGCACGCGCCCGGGCCTGTCGGGCCGCCACGATCTCAGGTCAGGCGAGAGGATGCGCCCAAGGCGACCCTCAAAACCGGGTCATGTCGGCATCGGTCGTGTGAAGTTCGGCCTGGTGCTCGATCTCAAGTGCGGCGAGATGCGCGTCCGTGGTCAGATTGCCGGCCGACCCCACCCTCATGAGGAGATCGAACAGAATTTCCGCGTGGCGGTTTCCCGGGTGGATGAGCACCACTTGCGGGCGGACGAGCCAAGACCTTACGCGGGTGCAGGCGCGGTTCACATCGAGTGGGTCATTGAGTATCCTGGAACCGGTCGCAATGCTGATGAATCCGAGGATCGTCGCCCTGGGAAGACCGACGCTCCGGCACCGTTCAGCAATCCTTCCCACCGATTTCGTGCCGCCTCATGTTCGCGGGACCGGGAACCATGGGCGTACACCGAGATTGATGTCAGGAATGATCACCGGGCCAGCTTTCGAGCAAACTCATTCGCCTCCATCTCATCCACGAACTGATTGAGCCGGTCGGTGTCGGTTCCCGGTTTGAAGTCGAAGGCATGAGGCTCTACCCTGAAGAGAGAGGCTCGTTGCCGTTTGCTCCTCATACCGGGACCGACGCACAATGCGTCGTTCACGACGGCCTCAATTCCTCTGCCTGTACGCCACATATCCCACTTGAGGAATTGCTCGACGTTCGAGTCGATCGTAAGTGTCGTTCGCATGAGTTGCATCTTGATGCACATGAACATTGATGCAAGATGCTTCAAATTGGAAGAGAGCGAAAGCAGGCGACAGATGCCCACGCCGAATTGTCTGTTCGCTCCTGGATCGGCCTTTTGGGTACGGTGGTGGTTGGGCCGGTTCCAGTTGGAAGGAAGTGAACGTGGGTCAATGGTACCCGGGTTCAGCGAGCGCTGCCATGGCCCGACACGCGACAAAAATCGAAATGACCGGACATGCTGACGTGCTCGACTTTCCCTCACCTGGGACGGCCCGGCATGTGCTGATCTTGGGGAATCTACTGCTCGCGGCCATTCGACGCCGTTCAACAACGCACAGCGGGTATCGGTACTTGTCGTTTGCGACACGGCCGGAAGACCTGCACAAGTTGCCAAAAGTCGGAGGACGCATCGACTGAACCGACCGATCACTCCGCGAACTCGGGAAACGGCGGATACGCCAACATCTACCCTGGACCGAAAGCTGCACTTATCTGGCACTATTCCCGCTCGCGTTCTGGCCGGACATGACCCGTAATCTTGTCGGTTTGCCAAACCAGTGGCTGCATTTTGGGGACCAATTGTCACCTATTGAGGAAAACCCGTTTCTTGCCCGCCGGATGGCACGGTGTCCCGACGCATTGGTGCAGCGCGCCGCGACTTTCCGGGCAAAGGTAACGGCGATCGCCGGCGCGGGCAGCGGCCCTGCCCTCGCTGCAGCGCGTGCAGGCGTCGATTCCGGATTGATGGACCCTCTGTTCATCGGAAGAATCGACGACATTCTCAAGGAAGCTCAAGCCATTGGATGGGACCTGTCGGATCATCGGATCATTGATGCAGGTTCCGAAGAGGAAGCAGCGGCGATCGCCGTCGGTGCATGCCGGGAAGGGGCGGCAAGCGTGTTGATGAAGGGCCTCGTGCATTCCGACATTCTGATGAGGGCGGTCCTCGACAGGAATGCGGGTCTTCGTACGGGGAGTCGCCTGATCCATGTCTTCGTGCTGTTCCCGCCCGGAGGCGGGAAACCTCTCGCCATTTCGGACGCGGCCGTCAATGTCGCTCCCGATTTGGAAACGCGGAAATCGGCAACCCGGCAGACCGTCGACATATTGCGCCGTCTTGGCGTCCAGAGACCCCGGATCGCGTTCCTGTCCGCTACGGAAACACCCATCGCGTCAGTTCCGTCATCGATAGAAGCCAGGGACTTGTGTGAATGGGCACGGGCCGAACTCGCTGACGCCGAATTCTCGGGGCCTCTTGCCACCGATCTTGCGCTTTCACAGGAAGCGGCGAAAATCAAGAATGTTCACGACGATCCGGTGGCCGGGCGTGCCGACGGAATTGTCGTTCCGGACCTGCTGTCCGGGAATGCTTTGTACAAGGCCCTGGTGTATGCCGCCGGCGCCTGCGCCGGAGGAGTGGTCACAGGCGCATCCGTGCCCATACTCCTGACAAGCAGGGCGGATCCTCCGGAGGCTCGGTTGGCTTCACTTGCGCTCGCCGTCCTTTTGACTGAAAACTGACGATGTAATGGAGCTTCTTTCGGCCTGGGCGATCGCAAATGTGCTGAAACGTGTCCGAAGCGCGCACGGAAGCGCTGAAAACGCCGGGCACGAGTTGTCTCCCGGTGTTGCGGCGGGAAGCAGAAAGAGCGTGGGTGTCGAGGGCAGCCAGACATGAAGCATTCGCCTGACCTCTCACCCCGTGTTTCGGACGAGATTCGGAAAACGACCTGCTACATGTGCGCGTGCCGCTGCGGCGTCAACGTGCACCTCGTTGACGGCAAGGTACGTTACATCGAGGGCAACAGGGATCATCCGGTCAATCGGGGCGTACTGTGCGCCAAGGGATCGGCCGGCATCATGCAGCATTATTCCCCGGCCAGGTTGCGCGCGCCCCTGTTGCGAACCGGAGAGAGAGGGGAAGGGAATTTCCGGGAAATCTCGTGGGACGAAGCATTGGAGATCGCGGTCAGTTGGCTGGCGCCGATCAGACGAACCGCCCCGCACAAGCTTGCCTTTTTCACCGGACGTGACCAGTCGCAATCCCTTACCGGCTGGTGGGCGCAACAGTTCGGGACGCCCAACTACGCCGCCCACGGCGGCTTTTGCTCGGTCAACATGGCGGCCGCCGGCATCTACACGCTCGGAGGCTCATTCTGGGAATTCGGTCAACCCGACTGGGAACGCACCCGCCTCTTCATGATTTTCGGGGTGGCCGAGGACCACGACAGCAATCCGATCAAGCTCGGGATCAGCCGCCTCAAGGAACGCGGAGTCCGCGTGATCGCGGTCAACCCCGTCCGCACGGGATACAACGCGATTGCAGATGACTGGGTGGGAATTACCCCGGGAACCGACGGATTGTTTGTCCTGTCGATCGTCCACGTGCTTCTGAAGGCCGGGAAGATCGACCTCGAATACCTGTTCCGCTACACCAATGCCGCTTTCCTGGTTGATACTGGGCACGACTCGCCGCGTCGGGGCATGTTCATGCGCGACAGCGACGGGCAGGAACAGGTTCTCGACGGCGAAACCGGACAACCGAAGCCCTGGACGGCGGACGGAGTTCGCCCGAACCTGACAGGCGAGGTGATCAGGGACGGAATCCGTTACCGGCCGGTCCTCCAGTTGATTGTCGAGAGGTACTTTTCCGACACATACGCACCTGAAAACGTGGCTGCGACCTGCGGTATCAGCGCCGAGAGAATTCGCAAGGTCGCTGCCGACCTCGCCGACGTTGCGTTCAACAACTCCATTACGATCGAACAGCCCTGGGTGGACTGGCGAGGCGTACGCCACGAACAGATGACCGGGCGCCCGGTGTCGTTTCATGCGATGCGCGGTATTTCTGCCCATTCGAATGGTTTCCAGACCTGCCGGGCACTGCATCTCCTGCAAATCCTGCTTGGATCAGTCGAGGTTCCCGGAGGTTTTCGTTTCAAGCCGCCGTATCCCAAGCCGTGGTCCGCACACCCCTCACCGTGCGGACATTCGCAGCCGGGGAAGTCTCTTCCCGGCCCGCATCTCGGGTTTCCCAACGGCCCCGAGGACCTGTGCGTCGACCATGACGGAATCCCGACCCGCATCGACAACGCCTTCTCATGGGAAAATCCGTTGTCGGCACACGGAATGATGCACATGGTCATTTCGAACGCCCATGCTGGCAGCCCCTACTCCATCGACACGCTGTTTCTGTACATGGCCAACATGGCGTGGAACTCGTCGATGAATCCCACGGGCGTCATGTCCATGCTGACGGACAGGGACGAATCCGGTGAATATCGGATTCCGAGGCTGATCTGCGCCGACAGCTATTCTTCTGAGATGGTGGCGTTTGCAGACCTCGTCCTTCCCGACACCACCTACCTGGAACGCCACGACTGTATTTCGTTACTGGATCGGCCGATCTCTGAAGCCGATGCCGCGGGGGACGCCGTTCGATGGCCGGTGGTCGAACCCGACCGGGATGTCCGTTGTTTTCAGTCCGTGCTCCTGGACCTTGGCGTGCGCCTGGGATTGCCGGGGTTCGCAAGAGACGACGGCACCGCCGTATACCGTGACTATGCAGATTACATCGTCAGTCACGAGCGCCGCCCGGGAATCGGCCCGCTCGCGGGGTTTCGTGGCCCGGATGGCGGGGGCAAGGGACGGGGTGCACCAAATCCCGACCAGATCGAGGCCTACATCGCCAATGGTGGATTCTGGCATGATCCGATTCCGGAGGCGGGTAAATATTTCAAGCCGTGGAACAAGAACTACCAGGACTGGGCGGTCGCGCTCGGAATACTTGACAGCCCGCAACCGTATGTCTTCAACCTGTACCTCGAAGTCCTGCAGAAATTCAGGCTTGCCGCGGAAGGGATCGGTGAGCGCCAACCACCGGACCGGCTTCGCGAGCGCCTGATTGCAACCATGGATCCGTTACCGGTCTGGTGGGATCCTTCCGGCGAACTGTCCAGGGGCGACGGCGATACCTCGGGGTTCCCCTTGCACGCGCTAACCCAAAGGCCACCGGCGATGTATCACAGTTGGGGAAGCCAGAACCCGTGGTTGCGCCAGATACACGGGTCCAATCCGCTTTATGTGCCGACGGCCGTTTGGGAAGAACATGGATTTCATGACGGTGACTGGGCTTATGTCGAGTCTGCTCACGGACGTATCCGGGTGCCTGTTGCGCGCATGGACGCGCTCAACCCGAACACTGTCTGGACATGGAACGCGGTCGGCAAGCGCAGCGGGGCCTGGGCGTTGCACCGGGATGCGCCCGAGTCGTCCCGGGGGTTCCTGATGAACCACCTGCTGAGTGAATTGCACCCGCCCAGGGGCGATGGATACCGCTGGTCCAACAGCGATCCGATCACCGGCCAGGCAGCATGGTTCGATCTCCGTGTCCGGATTCGAAAGGCTCCGAAGGATGCACCTGCGGAACCGATTGTTCCCGCACAGTCTTCGCCGGTCGACCCGGGGCCTGATGTACTTCGACTTGGCTGGGACTGGGGATGACCGACCTGCCCAGTGATACGGACCGGCGCCTCGGCCTCGTCATTGACCTCGACATCTGTGTCGGGTGCCACGCATGCGTCGTCAGCTGCAAGGGCTGGAACACGACCGCCTACGGGACCCCCCTGGCCGACACGGATCCTTACGGTCCGAACCCGTCGGGGACATTTCTCAATCGAATCCATACCTTCGAGGTCCTGTCGGACGACAGGCCGCCGTCGGTGGTCCATTTTCCGAAGTCATGCCTTCACTGCGACGATGCCCCATGCGTCACGGTCTGCCCCACCGGCGCAAGCTACAAGCGGACCGAAGACGGCATCGTCCTTGTGAATGAAGACGACTGCATCGGCTGCGGACTCTGTGCCTGGGCGTGCCCATACGGTGCGCGCGAGCTGGATTCCGAGGCCGGTATCATGAAAAAGTGCACGCTGTGCGTCGACCGAATCTACAATGACAATTTGCCCGAGGAGGACCGCGAACCGGCCTGCGTCAGGACCTGTCCGGCAAATGCTCGGCATTTCGGCGATTTTTCGGACCCGGACAGTTCAGTCTCCAGAATGACCCGGGAACGAAACGGCCTTGACCTGATGCCTGAGCAGGGCACGCGGCCGGTCAACAAGTACCTTCCCCCACGGGACCTGGGTCTGCAATCAAACGATCGTGGCGTTGGCAATGTGGTCAGTCCAACCGACGGGTCGATCGACGTGCTTGCGCCGTTGCTTGAGCCGGTCGCGGAATCGCCTTCGGGACTACTCGGCTGGATCGACCGCACTCTCTCGAAATTCTGATGCACCCGGCGCCGTCGATCATACTCTTCACCTCGATCTCGGGACTTGGATTCGGTCTCGTGGGTGTTCTTTGCCTCGGCTACCCGGCTGTCGCCGGGCGCGAGGCGTTTTACTGGTTCATGGCAGGTTATGTTCTCGCGGGCGGAGGGTTGTCCCTGTCGCTGCTACATCTTGGTCAGCCAACACGGTTCCTCAAGGCGTTCACCCAGTGGAAAACGTCGTGGCTGAGCCGCGAAGCGGTCGTTTCAATCGTGACCCTGGCGGTGACCGGCACCCAGGCCTTGCTGATCATCTTCGCAAACGGGAACATCCTGCTCGGCTACGCGGCGGCGGCATTGTGCCTTGCAACGGTTTTCTGCACTGCGATGATCTACACGCAGTTGAAGACCGTGCCGAGATGGAACCATTCCCTTACCCCGGTCCAATTCCTTCTGTTCGCGATCGCAGGCGGCACAGTGCTCGCGGGCGAAGATCATGTCGCCATGCCGGTTCTGGCAGCCCTTGCGTGCGTCCAGATGGCGGCGTGGCTGATCGGGGATCAGCGGATTTCGAAGTCTGGCTCAACCATCGAATCCGCGACAGGACTTGGCGGTCCGGGGGTTCGGTCCGTTCGATTGCTGGAACCGCCGCACACCGGCGGGAACTACCTGACCAGGGAAATGGTATTCGTCATCGGACGCCGCCATTCGCGGGTCATCAGGTCCATCTCGATAGCCTGTATCGGCATCCTGCCGCTGTTTCTCCTCGCCATGCCCATCGAAGGCGCCTGGGTCCGGGCACTGATCGTCGCTCTGCACATCAACGGTGCCGTCTTGTCGCGCTGGCTTTTTTTCGCAGAGGCCGAGCACGTCGTTGGGCTCTATTATGGAAAACATGGCCACGTGGCACGATAGGCCCGGATATGCGCCGGTCAAGTGTCTGATGTCTGACAGGGTGTATCCCAGATTGGTTGCAACGCAGAGACAGTTGGCTACTTCAGCGTGTCGAGGACTGGCTGAAAGCCTGACTTCATAGTGCAACAATGGCACCTGCGCGTCCGAGAATCATAACCATCAACCAATTTGGGTTACACCCGAGGAAGGTGACGGCTGTGACGATTCCTCGGGTGGATACGGGAACGCGAGAATCGCCTCGTCAGCACATTGTTGCCTCTGTTTCGAAACCTCACCCGGAAATTCTCGTGGGACCAGGCAAGGTCGGGGCTTCCCCGGCGTGACCGCTCTGACGGAATCAAGCCATGCGCATCGATCATCCCGGCTGCGCCAGTGCCGCGGTCACCTGCCGGCCCCTACCCATAGGCAAAAGTCACGTCACCGGTTACATCTCTCGTCCGCACCATCCTGTGCGCGCACGTTCAATGCCAGGCAAGGTCAGGACTGTTTGTGAAACTCAACCCGGCCGCCTCGGTTCGAAGTTCTGTAAACGCATTCGACGGCCGGATTCGACAGCGTCCGCCGGGTAAACACGGGAACGCATGTCCCCCCGTCCGCGCGGGCGGAAGTCGTCAGGAAACCGTCGAGTCCTTCTGCCACGGCCGATTTTGCCAGTTCCCGGCAAAACGGATATCCCGTTTCGTCTTTGCTGGTCAATTCTGAATGAGTCGTTCCGAGTTCCCGAATGTCCGCAGTGTGACCATCATAGTGGCACCCGACGAGGCTGTAGTACCGCGGCGAATCCTCGGGCGCCGATGAGCGGATTCGGAATGACAATTCTGCCTTGCACGTGCGTTCCTCGAGAGCTGAATAGTAGACACCGATGGTTCCGTCGCTGAAGCGCGTCTTCGGGAAAGGCGTATCAAATTCCTCTCGAGGTCGAAACGCATCGTCCAGCATCTGGTCCGGTGACGTAACAACTTCGTCCGGACTGATCAGATGGAGGATGTCGTCCAGACTCGCCGGGTCTATTCCCCGATCGAGCAACAATTGCTCGAGCGACTCAGCCGGTATGGCCGCCAATCGAAGGATACGAGACTGTTGTTGCGACGCAGGACAGGACTCTAACACGCTTCTTCAAAGGCCTCTTTCCCGCCGCACCAATGCGGCGACTCTCGACAGATGGTCGACGTCCCCTTCCAGCATATGGTTCAAAGGCGAAGCGTGATCGAGTTCTTCGCGCGGACACCTCAGCCAGGCGTTTTCAGCATCAACGTCATTCCCGAACAGGATCTCAAGGCCGAGGCTGATCGATATGACATGACGAATTCGAGCCTCTTCGTCTCTTGATCTGGCGTCGGCAAGTCCCGACAGCAGGAGCCTCCCGAAGTGATGGCAACCGGTCCGGTAACCGAGAAGCCCGAACCTTTGTTCGTCCTCAAGCCGCCAGCGTCTGCACGTGTTGACGAACGCTTCGACGGTCCCCTTCGGTTTGGCGAGTCTCCGGTTGAATCCGAGGATACGTTCCTGGCTTCCCTGGATCGATTCGTCACGATACAAGGGGTTTCTTTCCAGCAAGTCCTTGAATGACCAGGCCGCCGAAGCGAAACTCTTGATATTCGTCGGCCTCTTGAGTTCACTAAAGGTCCATGTTTGGTCCAATTCGGCGATGAACTCCTTGGATGTGTCCGGCAGCGGCGCAATGGGCTGCTGCGTCGCTGTGTAGACCACGATCGTGATTTTCTGCCGCGACCTGTCGGTCCGGTGCAGGGGCCAGTCCATACCACGGACAATGGTCGTCCCTGACCGTTCAGGGTCGCGATGGGTCCCCCGCCCAAATGTAATTCCCGAGGCCGCGCCCCCTCCGGCGATGATCTGCCTGGAGACGAACCCGCGTTGCGTTTCGCCAGTTTCGACCCTAGCCATCCTCGGTCTCCAGTTCCAGGACGCCCAAGAAGGTCTGAAGGACCTGGCGATACAGGCCCAACCTGGCGTCGAAGTCCCCATCGGGAACCTTCTGGATCGTTGCGTCTAGCAAGAAGTATACACCATCCGGCAGCGCCTCGCTAGATTCCACGGTGCAGCGCGCGCGCCACGTCCCGTGCCGGTCCGCAAGGCTGAATCTCACTCCCGGCGTATGCACCGTATCTTTCAGGTCCGCCGCGCCCGGGATCTCGAAGCGTTTAAGGTAGGATGACGCGCCTCCGGTATCAACCACCGCGAAATGTTCAGCGGACACGATTTGGATAGCCGTGAATTTCCGGTCGGGGAATTCCTTCCGAAACCCGCTGTCAAGGGCCGCCACAATCTCCAGTATCAGGCTCAACTCTCCGGCCACCAGGTTCGGGAATTCCACAGACAGGGAATTCGCAGACAGTGAAACAGCGCTTTCGCTGCCAGCGAATCTGTATCTCGCGAATGGCTCTCCCAGGTTCGGTCTTGGAAGAGCGGTGAAATCGTGAAGGTCTATTTTCAGGAGTTCAGCAAGACCGCGATGAACA
Organism: Paracoccaceae bacterium; assembly: GCA_965242975.1. Lineage (GTDB taxonomy): Bacteria > Pseudomonadota > Alphaproteobacteria > Rhodobacterales > Rhodobacteraceae > JAPPHA01. Next base: position 1,816,095 of record CBDETS010000007.1, read on the forward strand.
AATTCGAAGAAGCGTTCCTCGACGCCGCTCGTGTTCAAGAGCGGTGGCGCGAATACAAAATTTATGAAGGCTGACGTCCGATCCGACCTGACCTTGGTCATCAATCTGTCTCCGGCTCATGGGAGGAAACGACACTAGCAACGATTTGGATCGGTGACAACGACGCCATGTCCGGGTGTCCAGGGGGTGTATTGCAATTTGGTTGAAGATTGCGATTCGTATTTGCTACGCTGGCTTTACTGCGTGTCCGACAACGGCCGGGGAAACCGGCGGGTGGCGTGCTTTCAGAGGCAACGAGGCAGGGAGTGCGGACCATGGCGGAGGTCAAAGGGAATCGCGGGCACAGACATCCGGACACGGTGGCGTATCTGGAAGGCCTGGGAGAGGAAGACGCGTCGGTTCTGCGCGCGCACGAGGGCGGATACACCCGATACTGGCTGGAAATCGGCGCGGTGCGGAGTTGCGACATCACGGAGGACGAATTGCCTCTGGCGGGCTTCAGGCCGGTTGGCGGGCCGCTTCCGGCATTGCTCGGGGCTGTGTCGGCGGAGTTCGGCCCGCAGCTTCCGAAGCTGGCGGCGGAGCTTGCGTCGGGTGCTCCGGACCTGGACAGCGTGGAGCGGGTGCTCCGCGACAGTTCTCTCGGCGGCGGGGCGACGGCGTTGAAGGTGCTGTTCGAACAGCTTGACGAGGTTCTGCCACCGCCGGACTGCGCGAGTTGTGGCAAGCCGATGTGCCGGCGCCAGGCGAGAAAGAAGAAAGCCTGGCTTACCCGGCTTGGCCGGGTCGAGGTGGGGCGCAGCTATTATTACTGCCGATCGTGCGGCACTGGGTTGTTTCCGCTTGACCGTGCGCTGGGCCTGGAAGGTGACACGCTGACGCCGGGGATGTTGAGCGTCATGGCTGAGACGACGCCGATGATGAGCTTCGATGCGGCGAGCCGCCACATCGCGAACCTTGCCGGGTTGAACGCCTCTTCGAGTTCGCTGCAGCGCTGGTCCCTGGCGCTCGGCGCGGAGGTTCTCCGGTTCGAACAGGAGGAGGTTGAGGAAGACACCCCCTTGGAATCACGGATGTATCTTGCCATCGACGGGACCGGGGTGCCGATGCGGAAGGATGAGGTCGACGGCATTGCCGGCAAGCAGGAGGACGGAAGCGCGAAAACCCGGGAGGCCAAGCTGGCGGTCATCTACACGGCCGATGGGCGGGATCCGGAGACCGGCGCGGCACTGAAGGACACGGGCAGCGAGACCTTCAGTTGCCTCATCGACAGTGCGGCGGTGCCGCCGGGAAGCCGGGATCCCTCCGATTTCGCCATGCGCCTTGACCGCGAGGCGCTGCGCCGCGGCCTGCACGACGTCGAAGAACTCGTCGTCATCTCGGACGGTGCCGAATGGATACGGAACACCTGCGCGGAGTTGTTCGGGGGCCGGAAGGTCACCTTCGTGCTCGACATGTTCCATGCCCTCGAATACGCCAGCGATGCGGTGAAAGCGATGTTCCCGGACAAGGCGGAGCGGGACCGGCGGTTCGCGGGGATCAAGGCGGACCTTGAGGCGGGCCGGGTCGCCAAGGTGATCCGGGAGCTTGAGCCCTTCAGCGGCAGGTACAAGGAGGTGGAGGCCTGCTGCCGCTACGATCGGAACAACATCGAACGGATGCGCTACGACCGATACCGCGACTGGGGCATGCAGGTTGGATCGGGTGTCGTGGAAAGTGGCTGCAAGCGCTACGGGCTCCGGCTGAAGCGTCCCGGCACCCGCTGGTCGGAGACAGGCGCCAACGCAATGCTGGCGCTCAAAAGCCGTGTCATGAACTTCAGGCTTCCCGACTTCCTCGACTGGCACGCGAGGCAGGCCGTCGTTGCCTGACAACAATTTGGGCTACACCCATGTCTGACACGGCCGGCCGGCCCGGAGTCGGGTTCGCACGTCGATTCGGTGCCATGTGCAATGCCGTGACGGTTTCGCCGAAGGTGGAACGCGAGCCATGATCGACAGTGTTTCGTCGTTCGGTCTTCTGTGGTTCATGATACGTCGGCCAAGTCCTCGATGAACAGCCCGACCTGTAATGCACGTGGGAACAGAGCCAGGCATCGCGCCCTATTGAGTCATCCAACGGGCGTGACCCTCGGCTGAATACCGCCGGGCCTGTTCCACGACGCTCCTTCCTGAGAACGATGTCACGGACTTGCCGTCGTCGTGCCGGAATGGCATGTGCGAGCGACTGTTCGAACCATCGAACGCGAACGGAGGTCGTCCACAATGGTTCCTGCTTACAAGCACGCCCTGATCGTTGGTGCCGGTTCGGGGCTCTCGGCATCCCTCGCCCGCGTGTTTTCGAAGGAGGGCATGAAACTGACACTCGCAGCACGCGGCACCAACGATCTGGACGCCCTCTGTTCGGAGACCGGTGCGACGGCAAGATCGTGCGACGTCCTTTCGGAAGTGGACGTGGATGCATTGTTCGGCGGCTTCGACGATGCTGAACCGGACGTCGTTGTCTTCAATCCGAGCGCCAGGGTGCGGGGTCCGATCACCCGGATCGGCCGCTCGGGAGTCAAGCAGACCGTCCTGACCAGTGCCTATGGAGGCTTCCTGGTCGCACAGGCTGCGGCGCGGCGCATGGTTCCGAATCGGCACGGGGCGATCCTGTTTACAGGTGCTTCGGCCAGCGTGAAGGGTTACGTTCATTCCGCGGCATTCGCCATGGCCAAGTTTGCCCTGCGCGGTCTTGCCCAGAGCTTGGCGCGCGAACTTCATCCCGAGGGCATACACATCGGCCATTTCATCATCGACGGCGGAATCCGGAATCCCTTGCGGCCGGAACGGGTCGAGAATGCAAATGAACCTGACAGTATGCTCGATCCCGATGCAATCGCCCTCAGCTACCTGCATTTCCTCAAACAGGACCGCAGCGCGTGGGCCTGGGAAATCGAACTCCGGCCTTGGGTTGAGAACTTCTAGCCACCGATGGCCCGGACGGGACGGGTTCGGCTTCCGGTGCCGGAAATCGGCTACAGGAGCACGATGAACAGAATGCTGACCAGGACCAGGACGATTCCGAGGATTTCCCGAAGTGTGCTGCGCTCCCTGAAGACCAGGTATGACCCCGCGAACGTGAATATCAACTCGATCTGACCTAACGCCTTGACGTAGGCGGCATGCTGCAACGCGAAGGCGACAAACCAGCACAGGCTTCCGAGGATGCTCGTCAAGCCGACCATTCCGGATACGCGCCACGTCTTGACAACGCGCGTAATCTCACCCGGTTGCCGAAATCGCAAATATGCTGCCATCACGACCGACTGAAACGCCGTCACGAGCGCCAGTGTCAACGATGCACGCAGCAATACGTCGCCCTCGCCCAGCGCGAGTGTCGCCCCGCGGTATCCGATTGCCGAGACGCCGAACAAGGCACCGGCTGCCAAGCCATAGCCGGTCGCCCGATTGAACACGGCTTTGACGCGCAAGACCGACGCCAGTGTCAAGCGTCCGGGCGGAGCGTCAGCCATCAGGATTACGCCAACCAGGCCGACCAGAATGGCAAAGAGACCGTAGGCAGAAACGCTTTCACCAAGGATCAGAAGTGACAGGATTGCCGTCTGAACCGTTTCGGTCTTCTTGAACCCGATGCCGACGGCGAAATTCCGCTCCGAAAAGAGCGCCACGACACAGCTTGTCGCAACAATCTGTGCAAGCCCACCGACACAGGCAAACGCGAGAAACCCGGGATTGATTGCAGGAACCCTTTGCTCCGGGATGACAAGGATTCCTGCGAGAAGAATGGCGGCGAGAGGCGCCCCGTACAGAAACCTGGCAAACGTCGCGCCCCCAGCGGAAAGGCTGGTATCCTTGAGCACCTTTTGCAGCATGAACCGGAGGTTCTGAAAGAAAGCCGCAGCGACCGTGATCGGAATCCAGAGTTCCATGTGGGCGTGATGGCATGACGCTGAATTCGCGTCGAGATGAATCACCCAGGTCCGAGCCCCGGCATGAGCTTCACCTCCAGGACATTTACGTACCGGCCGTGCCGGGTCGTCCCAAGGTTCCGGTGTTCGCCGGGTTGAACTCGAGTCGAAGTGTTCACCCCATTCGGGCCATCGAACAGGAACAGGTGCCGGCGCCCGCACCTCTGGCGGACGGCGCGGACACGGAGTCTACAGGTGCTCCTTTACTGCCGCGGGCGAAACCGCTGTGCCAACCATTTCCGTTCTCTTTGCTCCTTTGCGGGTTCATACCTGATGCACGTCCCGCCGAATATCCCGTACGGTCGGCGGATCACCCTCGAACCGGGCGCGGGCCTCCTGGGCGGTACATGTGGCCACCGATCCTCGCGGCGGTCAGAGGGTGGAGAAATTCGACGGCGGACCTGACTTTGATTGCCCATCGATGCCCTGATTGCGGCACACACTCAAACGTTCGGCATCAATTGTCCGGAGTGCGTGGCGGCGGGCTCGGTGGGGAAAACGCGAAGACCGGCTCTGGTAAACCTGCGCAGTCTGTTTCGAAGAGGAAGATGTCACCTTCAGCTTCACCGGCTTCATCTCCCGTATCGATCGCGGCGGATGTCACGAGCAGTTGGGAAAGATCGTGGCCACCAAACGTGCAGGACGTGATGTTCCGTGCTGGCAGACGAATACGCTCCCGGATCACGCCGTCCGGTCCATACACGGTGATCCGGCTTCCCTGCCAATGGGCACTGAAGACACGTCCCGAAGAGTCAACCGTCAGTCCGTCCGGCAACCCGTCTGAATCGGGGATGACCGCGAACCGGGAGCGCGATACGGGCAGGCCGGCGTCGCCCAGTTCATATTGCAAGATCCTCCGTCCGGCCGAATCGGCGAAGTACGCCTTTCGACCACCGGGAGAAAACGCGGGCCCGTTCGAGATGACGAATCCCCGGTCGATCACGTCGACTTGTTTCTCGGCAATTCGATAGAGGCTTCCGGTCGGTTCAGTCTCGTCGACGTCGGACGTACCCAACCAGAAAGTGCCGTCAGGCGCGACCTTTCCGTCGTTGAAACAGGTATTGCTTTCGGGTGCAAGCGGCGCATCCATTGCTACTGAGGTGCCGCTAACCGGATCAAGCCGGACGAATTTCGTCGCCGTAACGAGCAGAACTTGACCCTCTGCGAGGCGCACCAAACAGGCGAGATTCTCGCTGAACCCATCTGCGACAACCACGTTTTCTCGCCGATGCGGGTCAAACCGGTGAACCTTGCGCCCCAGCAGATCAAGCCAGAGAAAGACACCGGAATCCGGGAGCCAGATCGGGGATTCCCCGAGAATCGCTCCTACGGAAACATGTTCGATCAACGAGGTGCGCACTTTCACTCCGGCAACTCGGGTACGTGAAACAACCTTTACATACCGTATACGAAATAATAGTATACGAACATGCAAAGTGCAGTCAACTTGCGTGCAAGAATCGAACCGGTCCGGAAGAGGCTGGTAACCGAACAGATTATCGAACGCCTCATTCCCGCCATTGCGACCGGTTCGTTCCCGCCCGGATACCGGCTGGTCGAGGACGAACTTGCCTCCGAACTCGGCGTGAGCCGGGTACCGGTACGCGAGGCGATCCGCGAGTTGTCGCTTCAGGGAATCCTTTGTTCGGCGCCGGGGCGAGGCTGGCGGATCGCGCCGTTCGACGATCGGCAGATCCGGGAAGTGTGCAGCATCCGCATAGCCCTCGAAACCATGCTGCTCGCCCAGGCGATTCCGAAATTCCGGTCCGATCCCGCGAACTTCGCAAGACTCGACTCGGAACTTGGAACAATGCGCAAGGCGGCGCTGACTTCGGATGTCGAGGAACTTAGCCTTGCGGACATCAACTTTCATCGCGCCGCGGTCACATTGTCCGGGAACACGCTCGGAATTCGTATCTGGGAAGGAATATCGCGCCAGGTCATGATAATCTTCGGGCTCGAGATTCATCGCGACCCGGATTTCGCCGCCGTTGTCGCACAGCACGAGTGCCTGCGCAGTTTCCTTGCCGAGGGTGATCCCTCCCGGCTCGGACCGGTTTTGCAGGAACACATCACCTCCCGGATTTGTGCCAAGGGACAGACTCCGGACACCGACGAGAAACCAGAAAGAGAGGAGAAGAAAGATGCTTCGATATCGTGAATTTTGCGTGGCGGCCGCCACGGCCCTGTTTGCAACGGGTCCCTCGATGGGACAGGAAGTTCGGTTGTTCAGCTTCGAGGGCTATGCTGAACCGCAGTGGGTCGAACCCTTCGAGGCCGAGACGGGCTGCAAGGTCAGCGTAGCCTACACCGGTTCGGTGGACGAGATGTTCGCCAGAATGGTCGGCAGCGACGGCGCCGACTTCGACCTGGTCTCGATCGATACCTCGATCATCCAGCGATACCTGGACAATGGCCTGATCATTCCTTTCGACATGTCCATGGTCCCGAACACTGCCAACCTCCTGCCATCGTTCAGCGAAGTGTCCGAGGTCATGAGCGGAGGCGAGACCTACGGCGTACCGATGGCCTGGGGATCTCTCGGGCTGATCTATGACAAGGAAGCGTTTCCGGATGGCGTTGACAGCTGGGAAGCCCTTTGGGATCCGGCGAATGCAGGACGCGTGCTCAACCTCGATGACGCCAACAACAACGTCACGAACGCCGCGATTATCCTTGGTCTCGATGATCCGTTCAACCTCGACGATGCAGACTTCGATGCGGTCAAGCAAAAGCTCATCGAACAGAAACAGTACCTGATCAGCTACTACGCGGGTTTCGAGGAAGGCGTGAACATCTGGGATTCGAGCGAGGCAAGCTTGATGTTCTCGATGGGTGAATTTCAGGCCGTCGAACTCGCGAACCGCGGCTACGACGTGGTCTACTCCATACCGAAGGAAGGCGGGATCGGCTGGCTGGACACCTGGGCCCTGTCCAAGGGCGTGCAGGACGTCGACTGTGTGCACAAGTGGGTCAACCATTACCTGAACGGGCACACCGGGCCGACCATGACTGAACTCAAGGGTTACGGCAACACGACCGACGAAAGCCCCGGGCTTGACTATTCCGACAAGCTGGTCTGGCTTCGGCCCGTCGAGGACTTCGACCGTCGGGTGCAGGTCTGGAACGAAGTCAAGGCAGCCCAGTAACGACAAATCGGCAGGACATCCGCGGATGTCCTGCCAACCAATCGGGGTTTCGGAAACGTTCGTTTCCGGGTATGTTTTCCGCCGGTTCCCCAACGACAGGGCAGGCATGTGAAGATTTCCGATGTCACCTGTCATGTCCTGGTCGCCGACGATTTCGACCCGGGCCTGACTTCTTCGGCACAAGACAGTCTCTTGGTCGTGGTCACGACCGACGACGGCGTTCAGGGCTATGGAGAGAGCGATCTCAATCCATGGATTGGACGGGCCTGCATCGAGGCACCGGGTACGCACACGATGGGCCTCGGTATGCGCGAACTGCTCATCGGCCGCGACCCGCGCGATATCGAATCGATCTGGAACGACATCTACACGTTCACCGCGATGAATGGCCGTCGCGGTGCCGTGATTCATGCACTCGGCGCCATCGAGATGGCGCTATGGGATATCGCCGGAAAGATTGCAGGGAAACCGGTGTGGCAATTGCTGGGCACGCGTCGCGATTCACCGGTCGTGCCCTACGCGTCGCTGCAACCCGCGGGAAAGACCTTCGAAGAATACCGTGACGCGCTTTGCGCATCGGCCGAAAACGCGAAAGAACTCGGATTTCGTGCGGTCAAGGCCGAATGCACACTCGCCGGTCCTTTTGCCCACGATGGCATGGATGAGAGTTTTGAACGCCATACCGATGTCGTTGCGGCCGTCCGCGAGGCGATTGGGCCCGAGATCACGCTGATGGTCGACGTCCAGTACCTCTGGCGCGATGCGGACACCGCCTACGCCACCGTTCGTGACTGGGACGAGTACGACATCTATTTTCTCGAGACCCCCATCTGGCCGGATTTCCTCGACGAACACGCTCGACTCGCGAGCCGCGTGACGTTTCCGATTGCGTCCGGAGAATGGCTGTCGACGCGATGGGAGTTCGTGGACCTGATCGAACGGGGAGGAATCGGAGTCGTGCAGCCCGATGTCGGTCGGGTCGGCGGCATCTGCGAGGCAAAGGCTGTCTGCGAGATGGCCGCAGAAAGAGACCTTCCCGTGGTGCCGCATTGCTGGAAGACCGGCATCTCCCTTTCGGCTACCGCCCATCTTGCGTTTGTCACGCCGGGAATCAGTTTCATCGAGTACCTGCCGCCACAGCTTTGCATCGAGAAGTTGCGGCGCGAACTCGCCACCGAGGACCTGGAGTTTGAGAACGGCGAAATCCTGCCGCCGACAAAACCGGGGCTCGGCGTTGACATCAATTGGGACGCAGTCAAGGCGTATGGCCAAAACTGATACCAGCGGCCCGGCTGTCGAAACCGGTTTGCCGTTGCTGCGCATTCGCGGACTGGGTGTCAGTTTCGGCGCGGTCGATGCCATCAGCCCGCTTGATCTCGATGTTCACGACGGCGAATTCCTGACAATTCTCGGACCATCGGGATCCGGCAAGACGACACTGCTTCGCGCCATAGCCGGGTTTCAGCCGCCGAGCGCGGGAAGAATCGAGTTCGACGGGCGGGATATCGCGGACCTGCCAATCAATCGGCGGCCCTTCAATACCGTCTTCCAGGATTACGCGCTGTTCCCGCACATGACGGTCAGGGATAATGTCGGATTTGGACTTCGCGTCCGCGGAACGGCACGCCATCAACTGAACGAACGCGTTGATGCCGCATTGGGGATCGTCGGCCTCGAGGATCTGGACTCTCGCTATCCTTCCCAACTCAGTGGCGGTCAGCAACAACGGACTGCACTCGCCCGTGCCATGATCTGCGAACCACGGCTCATACTTCTCGACGAACCGCTCGCCGCTCTCGACGCCGCACTCAGGAGACAGATGCAGAATTTCCTGAAGTCGGTGCAACGTCAAAGCGGAATCACCTTCCTCTTTGTCACGCATGACCAGTCCGAGGCCATCACAATGTCAGATCGGATCTGTGTCATGCGAACCGGAAGCATCGAGCAGATCGGCACACCGCGGGAGCTCTACTACCGGCCGAAGAGCAGGTTCGTCGCGTCCTTTTTCGGGGCCAGCAACATCGTCGAACCGTGCCGAATCGAAGACACCCGGGACGACATGACGGTCGTGGCGACTCCGGTCGGCACCTTTTCCGTCAAGGGTCGACCACCCGAGACTACGTCCGGACTGGCGCTGGCTATCCGGCCCGAAGCGTTCGGAACGGACGCGAAAAGCTGCAGGAACTCGCTCGAGTTCGAAGTCGTCGGGATCTCCTTTGTCGGATCCGAAACGATCACCGAACTCCGCCACCGAAATACATCTCAGATGTTTACAATGAAGGCACGGAGCGACCCGGCCGCCAGACCACCGGGAATCGGGTCAATTCTGACGGTCGGGTTTGATCCGGCCGAATGCGCTCTCGTCACGGGAGCCGAAAGTTGACCATAAATTCCGGCACATTCCGACCAAGCGCAAGTGACTACCTCCTTTGGGGTGTTGCTGCACTGTTCATCATTGTTCCGCTCGGCAGTTTTTTGGCCTACGGGTTCTTTTCCGTCGTCGACAATTCCATCGTCTACCGACCGACCATCGGTAACTTTGTCGAACTGCTGTCCAATCCGTCCTATCGCGCCACGTTCCTGAGAACCATGCGGATGGCCTTCGAGGTCTCGGCAATCAACCTGGTCCTCGGCTACGCCACAGCCTATTTCATCTGGCTTCGACCTCCCGGCTGGAGGAATTTCCTGGTCATCGCGCTCGCAATACCCCTGCTCATGAGTTACATCATCAAGATCTACGCCATGCGCGGCGTCCTCGGAACGAATGGCCTTCTCAACAGCGTTCTGGTGGCGCTCGGCATTGTGGACGAACCGGTCAGTGCCTTGCTCTTCAATCTGACGGCCGTCCGGATTACGCTGTCGGTCGTGCTGCTGCCGTTCATGATCCTGCCGATCTATATTGCCCTTGAGCGCATACCGGCGTCTGTCCTGCACGCAGCGTCGGACCTCGGCGCAAACGAACTGCAGACCTTTTCCAGAATCATCCTCCCTCTCAGCCTTCCAGGCGGGATTGTCGGCGCAATGTTCACCTTCGTGTTGGCTTCCGGTGACTTCCTGGCACCGGAACTGGTCGGTGGAATCGAGGGATTCACCTACGGCCGCCTGATCTTCAGCCAGTTCGGTCTCGCCTTCAACTGGCCGCTGGGGGCAGCACTTTCCATCCTCTTGATGTGTGTTGCCATCGGGGTCATTTTCGTGGCGCGCCGCCTGAGCAATCCGAGGTGGCAACGATGAGACGCCTGCGGCTGCTCGATATTTCGCTCGCGTCGGCAACCGCTTTCGTCTTCCTGGCGCTGTACCTTCCGATTCTTCTGGTCTTCGTCCTTTCGTTCTTCTCCATGCGCCGGGGGCGGGTCAACTGGGAGACGTTCTCTCTCGGGTGGTACGCAAGGTTGTTCGACAACGAGGCCCTTGGGGACGCGCTGGTGAACTCGCTCCTTGTGGGCGGAACTGCGGTTGCCGCGGCGGCGGTTTTCGCAACCGTCGCGGCATTGCATGTGAACGCCCGGCCGACGTCGCGGTCGGCGCGCCTGCTCGAATATGTCATCTTTCTGCCGTTCCTGCTCCCGCCGATCATTACCGGGCTCTCTCTTCTTATCTACTTCCGGGAGGCCGGTGTCCCGCGCGGGATTGCCACGATCATCGTCGGACACGCGGTGTTCGTGCTGGCGATCATCTACCGAATAGTCCTCACGCGGCTCAACGCACTCAGCCGAAGTCTTGTCGAGGCATCCCATGATCTCGGTGCAAGCCAGTTTCAGACATTTCGCTACATCGTCTTTCCGAACCTGCGCATGCCGCTTCTGACCGGCAGCATCCTGGCATTTGCCCTGTCTTTCGACGAAACCATGATCACGCTCTTCCTGACCGGCACTGATGCGACACTGCCGGTTCGGCTCTACGCAATGATGCGGGTCGGATTTACTCCCGAGATCAACGCACTCATCACGCTGATTCTCGGGTTTTCCATCGTCCTGACGGTTGTCCTTGCGCTTGCCTGGCGACGCAATGCCCAAGGCCCGAAATCAACAGTATGACAAGGATTTGACATGAATGACGACCGTTTCAAGGGGCAGGTTGCCCTCGTCACCGGCGGCGCGCGCGGCATCGGACTCGCGATCGGGAAGCGCCTTGCCCGGGAGGGTGCAACCACAATTCTTGCCGATATCGACGGCAATGCGCTGGAAGGCGTCCGTGCCCGGGTCGCAAATCCGGAACGCATCGTGACGGCGGAACTCGATATCACCGACAGCGAAGCCTGCAGGGCGCTGGTGGCCCGGATCGCCGACGAGCACTCAAGGCTTGATATCCTTGTCAACAATGCTGCAATTCTCGACATATGTCCGTACCCTGACCTCACGATCGAGCGTTTCAGGGCCGTCACGCAGGTCAATCTGGACGGTGCATTGATTTGCTCCCTCGCCGCCGTTCCTCTGATGGAATCGACCGGCGGGAGAATTCTGATGACCGCCAGCATAATGGGCCAATTCGGCTCACCGGATTCTCTTCCCTATTCCACAGCGAAGGGCGGCATCGTCAACATGGTGCGCGCACTTGCCTGCGACCTGGCCCCGAAGCGGATTACCGTCAATGGAATCGCACCGGGTTTCATCGATACCCGCATGGCCCGCCTCTCCGACGGAGGCCACGAACATGAAACAGAGTATTTTCGTACGGTCTATCTCCGGTATCGAAAGATCCCGCTGGGCCGCCCGGGACGGCCGGACGATATCTCGGGTGCGGCGTGTTTTCTTGTCTCTCCCGACGCCGACTACATTACCGGACAGACTCTCGCCGTCGACGGGGGGGTTACTGCGACCTTTTGAGCGAATGCAGTCCCGTGGACGAAGCGCTGCGCGGAAGTCAGTCCGACATGCTGTTCAAGGTCGAACTTGCCTCTGGCGGCCCGGTATTCGTGTACGTGCTTGCGGAGCACAAGAGCCTTGCCGATCACGGCACCCCGTTGCAACTGGCTGGCTACATGATCCGCTATCAGAATGTTCTGATACTCACCTTATCGGAATGTTTTTCCTATCGGAACCTATCAGCGATATCTCACGTCTTTTCAATCGGTTACCCAGGAGAAATTCGGATAACGTCTCGCCTCGTATCTGGCCGATGACCTGACATTCCGACGGTTTTGACCATGCAGCAGGCAATGGAACTGCATTTGCGGGTCGATTCCGTCGGGAATCCTGCCTTCCGGCCCCTTCACTTTTGCGCCATTGCGATTTCGTGGCTGATGCACGTCCGGCCAAGGCTCACGTACTCTCGCCAGATGACCCTGGAATCGGGCGGCGGGTCGCCTGGGCTGAGCATGTGGCCGCCGACTCCGGCGATGGCGCTTGCAGCCTGTTCGACGGAGTTTGAAGGATCGAACTTCTGTTGCGCGGCGCGGGTCCCCAGAACCGAGACCTCGAACTCGGAGAACGGCACACCCGCCAGTTGAACATTTCCCAGGACCGGAGAGTCGTGATGACCGGATGATGCGGTCGGGGAACGAGACCTTTGGGAACGGCGGAGCCCACTTTGGGCATATTTCCGTAACCAGACCCAGGCCCTTTCGGCGACACAGTTCGTCGGTCAGGGTCTTCCGAAAAGTTGGAGCGCGCTGCCCGACGACAGACGTTGTCGCGGGGGAGACCAGTTACCGGGCCCACGCCACCGCTCTCCCGGGGGCCGGGATTGCCCGACGATTCCCATCATCGATGGAGACAGCACAGGGCCTGGTCCATTGGATGTTCCGGCAGGTTCCGAACCCGCGTCAACGCCGAGATTGCCGGGTTGTCCGGTCCGCCTCCCGAATTTACCAGTTGCCGGCAAACAACCGCAGAATCAAGCAGTTGATCCAGCGGCCACCATAATGTGCTATACAGGTTGCCCGGAATGGTCATATATTCGCCGCCTGAATTCAAGCCAAAGACAGTTCAAGGATCAAGTCATGCGATGCCCGTTTTGTGGTGCCTCCGAAACTCAGGTCAAGGATTCACGCCCCGCCGAGAACCAAAACGCGATCCGTCGACGACGCCTGTGTGTCTCGTGCGGTGGCCGGTACACGACCTATGAACGCATCCAGTTACGTGACCTCGTGGTTATCAAACGAAACGGGAAACGCGAAGAGTTCGACCGAGACAAACTTGAACGTTCCTTACGGATTGCCATGCGCAAACGATCAGTGGAACCGGAGCACGTCAACCAGATGATCAACGGAATCCTGAGACGCCTGGAGAGCGGCGGGGACAACAACATCAGATCGGAGACCATTGGAAGGGTTGCGATGGACGCGCTCGCCCGGATCGATACGGTTGCCTATGTGCGATTCGCCAGCGTCTACATGGATTTCCAGGGGGCTGATGACTTCGAGGAGTTCGTCAGCGCGTTGCGCCCCTCGGAAGACTGACAATTCGTCGATCATGGCGAGCTCATCAGCAGACGAACGCTGGATGCGCTCAGCCATCGAGCTTGGGCAACGGAACATCGGACAGGTCTGGCCTTCACCCGCAGTCGGATGCATCCTCGTCAAGGATGGCAGTCCGGTTGGCCGCGGTTGGACTGGCCCAGGTGGAGTTCCCCACGCGGAAACGGCGGCCATTCGCCAGGCCGGAGACCAATGCAGAGGCGCAACCGCGTACGTGTCTCTTGAACCCTGTGCACATTTCGGGAAAACGCCGCCCTGCGCCGACGCGCTGATCGATGCCGGTGTCTCCCGGGTCGTTACCGCCATGACCGATCCCGACCCGCGCGTGTCAGGCAAGGGCCACCTGAAGCTTGAGACGGCAGGAATTCAGGTTCGCACCGATGTCTTGCGGCACATGGCCATCCGCGCCCATTCAGGTTTCATCTACCGGGTCACGAAGCACCGGCCGTTCGTGACGTTGAAGTCGGCGGCCACACTCGACGGCCGGATTGCCACGGCGACAGGAGAGAGCCAATGGATAACCGGGAAGGCGGCGCGCCGGCACGCCCACCTGTTTCGCGCACAACACGACGCAGTTCTCGTCGGCCGGGGGACCGTTGCAGCGGACGATCCTTCGCTGACCGTTCGCTTGTCCGGGCTTGCCTCCCGTTCCCCCGTACGCATTGTCTTTGACAGCTTGGCCCGCATTCCGATCGAATCGAATCTCGGTGCAACGGCTCGCGACGTACCGGTCTGGATTTGCCACACGGACGCCGCGCCCGCCTCCTCCGTGGCGAGGTGGCGGTCGGCTGGCGCGGAAACCATCGGAGTTGCAAGCATGGCTTCAGGCCGCGTCGACCCGGACCAGGCCCTGACCTCCCTTGCGGAAAAAGGATTGACCAGGATTCTGTGCGAAGGTGGCGGTTCACTTGCCGCGAGTCTTGTTCGCGGCGAACTCGTTGACGAGTTGTTGCTCTACTCCGCCGGTTCGGTCATCGGCAGTGAAGGAAAGTCTGTCATCGGAGCGACAAACTGGCTGAGGCTTTCGGACGTTTCGCGATTCCGGCTTGAACACGTCGGCACGGTCGGAAATGACGTGTTCAGCCGTTGGATCACTGACGGATTTCCGCAGCCACATTGAATTCGCCCCGGATGTGCACGGGAGGGTCAGTTCGAGTCGTGCCCATCGGACGGCCGTTCGATCAGTGTCGCCGGTCTGTCGTGTGATTGATACTAACGCACCGCGCCTTGCCGCCGTGAGGGTTACGGACCCAGGTATGCTGCACTGCATATTGGCGGTTTCCGTGTGGCCCGGTCAGGGCGTGCGAAGTTGATCGCATTGCAAGGTTCACAAATGTTCCCTGGCATGATTTGCCGAGGGTGGCGGTTGCTGAGGGATTTCAGCACGAATGCCTTGAGATCGGCCCCGCGCACCAGACTTTTGACGGTCGTCCACAAATACCGATCAAATATGGCCGTAAAATACCAACAGTAAAAAGAAGTACAGCCTGGCGCCTGGCGGTCGCAACAACCTTTTCCCAACCCGTTTCACGGCAGGATTCGTCCATGAGAACTTGCCTTGTGGCGGCTATCGGCGTGCAGCATGTTACCGACCCGGGCGAGTCGAAGTGGTGATCTTCGGCGTCGCGTACCGGCGTCCATTTGATTTGATCGCCAGGGTGAGCAGATCAGGGAACCGGAGCCCATCATTTCATCACACACGAGTTCGCGTTCCCGTCTCCTTTTCGGTTTTTCCTGTCCCAACACTTCCTTGGCCTGGATCGCGATGGCTGCTGCAAGAGACAGGAATCTCACGCCGTCCCGGGGCTCCGGAGTGCCGGGTAACGGTTGGCGCTTCGAGGGATGAAAGCCCGTCAGCACGACGAAACCCGCGATGGTCATCTCCGACCGTCCCCGGGGGAGACCTTGAAACCATGGTGGGAGGCGAGAGCACGGAGGGCCCGGATGTCGTTCTCGGTGACGTGGCAATTGGCCAACTCGCCCGGCATCGCGCGCACGAGAAGCGAAAGATCCCAGACCCGGAAATGGAAGCGGTGATGGCGTCGAAGGCGAGATACTTGCGCAGGGCGCCGGTCTCGTCGAGGCGGCACTCCCGGCAACGGAAACTGAGACTCCGAAGCCCGTGCGCCGGGATGCCGCAAGACCGTGCGGCTTGCGCCGCGTCGACCCGCTTCAGATATGTCCGGATGCGGGCGCAGGTAAGGATGGAACCGGGAAAGAAATCGTGTAACATTGGCCTTGTCTCAGATGATTTGAGCGTCACCGAGACAAAACCCCTCGATCGACTTCGTGCAAGGAAATCGAGGGGGCCACCCCGAACATCAAATGATCCGGACAAAAACGCCCGGCAACACGCCAGTGTTTCTGAAAACGGTCTTGAGGACACGCTTGAACGTGACTGGGAATTACCCAGCGCGCTCTGGATGACGCGCGCAGGCTGTTTCGAACAACTCTATCGTCTCCGACGAGACCTGTCGCAGGCCAATCTGCACGCCCGGGCGAATTGCACGAAACCAACCCGGAGTTACGTGTTGTTGATCTTGATAGACCGCATCCGGCTGCGCAGCGGCGGCCAGCACAACCGGCGGAGCGGTCAGGCGGGTTCAGTGGCGGCGATTCCAATGTCGAGCTTCGCCTGGTGGAGCCCACCGAGCGCCCGTTGTGGGACGACCTGATGGACACCCATCACTATCTCGGGTTCCGCCGTTTTGCGGGCCGGGGGTTGCGTTATGCCGCGACCCAACGCCTGGCAAGACCGGTGGCTGGCGCTGGCGGGCTGGCAGGGCGGCGCCTTCAAGTGCCGGCCGCGCGCCCCCTGGATCGGGTGGAAGCCGGCGCAGCATTTCGACCGCCTCGGCATGATCGTCAACAATACCCGGTTCCTCGTGCTGGCCGCACCCGTAGAGTCGGGGGCTGGCGCACCAGCTTTAGGGTCCGCAACCTCGAGGTCATGCGCCCGAGCAACTCGCAATCAACCGCCTTGAAGTGCCGTTCAGTGAAAGAGCAGTGAAGGATACCAGACCACGGCTATAACGCGATCGAACAAGACATAAAGAAACGTCCAGGCCCCGACTGCGCCCAGCAACGCATACCACCACGCGTAACCTCCCGCTGAAAGGAAATACAGGGCAATGAAAACCGGCATTGCGAAAAGTTGGCCGGCTACGACGGTCATGGCGAACATGCCCAGCCACCAAAGATAGACCTGAGAAACCGGGCCGAACTCGGTCCTGGTCGGAAAGGCCTCCACCCCGTTCGAACGCATTTGCCGGATTTCCCGAACGCTGTGTCGGAGCGCGAGCAGCGACAAACAGATAGCAGGGACAAATGTGAGCATCGGGATACGGCCCACATCTGCCGGCCATGAAAACGTGGGCGCCAAGCCATAGATCGAGAGCGCCAGGAGCATACCGACAGCAGCCACCGACATCGTCGGGTCAACTCGCGCGGCTTCAATGACCAACCGATGTGACTTCGCATGTCCTGCATTCCGGCGATTGCCGGCGACAATTGACACAACGATCAGCAGACCGATCACCATGCAGACCGGACGACCAAGCCACGACAGGCCATCGTATGCGTGGGTCGTTATGAACAGCGCGTTTTCCATGATTGGCCCGATCACGAAACCGAGAACCATTGGCGGGCGTGGAACGTCACCTTTCTTCAGCACGTATCCGACCAAGCCAAAGATCATCAGCGCGACCCAGTCGCCAATGTTGCTGTTCGCAATCCACGCGCCCATGAACACGAACAGCGTGACCACCGGCACCACCAAACGGCCACTCATGAACGTTATCAGGGAGAGCTGCCGGGCGACCAGCATGAGAAGCAACGCGCCAGCAACATTTGCAATTGCCAGCGTCCACATCAGGGAGAACGTGAAATCCAGCTTGGCTGTCAACATCTGCGGTCCGGGTGTCACACCCTGAATCAGGAATGCGCCGAGGAGTATCGCCATTGAGGGGCTGCCCGGAATGCCGAAGGCGACGGTCGGAATCAGTGCGCCTCCCTTCATTGCGTTGTTTGCCGTCTCCGGAGCGATAACGCCTCTCACATCACCCTTGCCAAATCCATCCCTGGTCTTCGAGGTTTGCACCGCGTGACCATAGGCCATCCAGTCAACGATCGTGCCGCCCAGACCCGGCACCAATCCGATGTAAGCGCCAATCGCCGTCGAACGCAGCACCAGCCACCAGTTGCGGCAAGCATCCCTGACGCCTGTCAAAAGACCGCCCGATACTTCGTCCCTTCGTACCCTTGAGATCGAGCCGCCCTTGACCGCCAGGTCGATCAACTCCGGAATAGCAAACAATCCAAGCACAACCGGAATCAAGGACAAGCCGTCGAGGAGGTAGATCGCACCGAACCAGTAGCGTGGTATGCCGCCATTTTCGGCATAGCCGACATAGGAGAGCCCGAGACCGGCAAGCGCAGCAATCAGGCCACGCAACATCGAGTTGCCCGAGAGCATCCCCACCATGGTGAGCCCGAAAACACTGAGCATGAACAGTTCCGGCTGGGCAAAGTAAAGGATGAGCGGCTTGACCAACGGTATCGACAGACCTAGCACGACTGCCCCGAGAAAACCGCCAACGGCCGAAACCGTAAACGCAGCTCCGAAGGCGCGGGACGCTTCGCCCCTCATTGCCATAGGATGGCCATCGAGAATGGTGGCCTGTGAGGCAGACGTTCCCGGTATGCCGAATAGCACCGATGAGATGGTGTCGCTGGTCGTGGTTACGGCAAACATGCCGAGCAGAAGAGCGAGTGCAGGCACCGGCTCCATCGCGAACGTGAAGGGCAACAAAATCGCCAGTCCTACCAGCCCTGAAAGGCCAGGGACCGCACCGAGCTGGAGCCCGATCAACACACCAAGGAACAAATAACCGATGGCAGGCCAGGCAATGACCTGCATCAGCCCGCTCAGTGCGGCATCGAACATGTCAGTGCCCGATCAAGTGGGTCCCGACGGGCGCAGCGGGGTCGCGCACAGAGACGGTTCGACCCCGCTTGCCGGCTGTTGGCTATTCTTGACTCACGTACCCTTTGACGAAAGCGATCATTTCCGGGTCTAAACTGGTGAGGTTTTCCAGGTGGACTTCGGCCCCGGCAGCATTCATGAAGACTGGCCGAACGGTGGACACAGCCTGGTAATCCGCGATGAATTCCGCGTCAGTGGAGAGCGCATCCCAAGCAGTACGCAAGATCTTCACCGCTTCGTCAGGCGTACCCTTGGGAACAAACGATGCCCACAGCATGTCAACGATCAGATTGTTAATCAGCGTAAGCGAGTCAAAGAGCATTCCCGAGGGCCGCTCTCCCTTGAGTCTCTCGAATACGTCGACGAAGGTCGGAACATCTTCAAGCCGCGGGTCTCTCACCGGATTGCCGTCCGAATCAACCGCAGAGTAGTACCAGAGAGGGATTCCCAAGCCGGGCTCGACCAGATTTGGTTCGAAAGTACTGCGGAATCCAAGAATGGAAGCGCACGAAAACTGGGCCTCGTTCTGCAGAAGGGCTGCGTTGACTTTCGACGATGACCGGTATCCGGGCACATAAACGTACTCGACCCCGAAGAGGTCCAGTCCCAAGCGCATCCTGATGTCGGTCGATGAGGTGGCCCTGTAACCGGCAACCTTGAAGCTGCCTGTTGTCAGCAGGTCTTCGACACTGTTGACGCCATCCCCCGCGTCCTTGCGTATGAAACACACGGTCGGGTGGCCGGTTCCGCCCAACCAGACGAAATCGGACAGTTCAACGGACAATGCGGGGTCGGTCATTACATGTTGCATGATCGGCGCGGCGAACACCGCAACCGTTAGACCATCAGCTTCGACGACCTGACCCATGTGGTTCGTGGCAGTTATGCCGCCAGCTCCAGGCATGTTGCTGACAATCACCTCCGGGTTGCCGGGGATGAACCTGCCCAGATGTTTGGCGATTACCCGTGCCGTAATGTCCGTCGTGCCACCTGCACCATAATTGACCAGGACAGTTATGCGCTTGTTCTCGTAGAATTCCGCTTTCGCTGAGACAGCGAAAGCCATCAGGATCATTGCGGACAGTGCTGACCTCGCAATTGCGTGACACGCTTTTTTCATCAAAACCTCCTGCGAAAAGAACTCCCGACTGCAGTCCGGAATACACCACCGTCCAACTCCGTCATAAGGGTGTGTCCGATGCGTGTCCGATGCGGATGAATGGGCTGGGAATTCGAGCATTCCCCTTGCCCTGCCGCCGAATTCTGCCTCCGAACGGTCGCAGTCTTACAGAAATGTGCCCGTAAACCGCTCGATCGATACGTTCAAGAAAAAATTGCAAATTTAAACTTTAAGTTGAATACGCCTTTCATTTTCATAGTGTCTCCAGACGGGTACCGAAACACGGGTGAAGCCATGCCAACGCAAAGTTCCGGCAAAACGGACGAGATGGCCGTCGAACTTCTCTACGAACTCGATGAGCGACCGCCAGACGGACACACATTTAGCCTCGGTTTGCAGTTTGCGGTCTTGTCACTCGGCGGTGTCGTCCTGATGCCCACGATTGCGTTTCAATACGCCGGAGTCGCCGATTCGGTTCAGTCATGGGCCGTGTTCGCTTCGCTTCTCATTGCAGGTGGCGTGTCGGTACTGCAGGCATCTCCGGTTTTTCGCTTCGGCGCTGGCTATATACTCGTTACGGGTCCCACGGCCGCGGCAATTGCGATAACCGTCGATGCCCTGTCCGCCGGGGGGCCATCTCTGCTGTTATCGCTGGTCATCGTGACCGCGCTGATTCAATTCGGCCTTTCTTTTCGAATCTCCATGTTCCGGCGGATCATTACCCCGACCGTTTCGGGGATAATTCTCATGCTGATACCGGTTACCGTTTCGCCACTGGTGTTCCAGAGAATTTCAGAGGTGACTTCCGAGAGTGCGCCGTCGAGCGGGCTGGCCTGTGCCGCGGTTACCTTGCTCACGATCATTGTTGTTTCCGTCAAGGGAGGGCGGCACCTGCGTCCCTGGTCGCCGATCATCGGAGTTTTTTGCGGTGCTGCCGTCGCTTTGGTATTGGGCGAATATGATGTGGGGCTGGTCACCCGGGCGGCGTGGGTCGGCATGCCGAATGCGGAATGGCCGGCGATCAGCCTGGAAATCGGGCCATCATTCTGGAGTCTGTTGCCCGCCTTTCTGTTCGTGTCGCTCTCTTGCACGATTCGGACGATGAGCGCGTCGCTCGCCATTCAGGACGTGTCCTGGCGAATGCCCAGGGCGCCCGACCTGCGCGCCGTGCAAGGAGCCATCGCCGCAGAGGCGTTGTCGAACATGCTCGCGGGCCTGACGGGAACGATGTTGAACACCACGCGGTCGACGACCGTGTTTCTTGTCCGGAATACTCAGGTCAGTTGCCGGCGTGTCGGGGTCGTGCTGGGGGTTGCACTCGCCGCTCTCGCGTTCCTGCCGAAACTTATCGCGTTGATTCTGGCGCTACCCGCTTCGGTGCTGGCAGCTTACCTCTTCATCATGATCTCCACGCTGTTTGTGACCGGCATGAAGATCGTGGTTGCAGAAGGCCTGGACAACCGCCGCATCATGACGATTGGTCTTTCCTTCTGGATCGGGATCGGCTGCCATTACGGCCTTCTTCTTCCCGAAACCCTACCCCGGTTTGCAGGCGGGCTTCTGAACAATGGACTTACGGCAGGCAGTCTGACAGCCATTGTGATGACGGCTCTGCTTGAACTGACAAAGGGACGTCGACGCAGGCTCAAGGCCGAACTGGACATGTCGAGTCTGCCAGAATTGAACGGTTTCGTGACCCGTTTTGGTACCGACAACGGATGGTCGACCGAAATGCTCGAACGGGTCAATGCTGTCGTCGAAGAGATCCTGTTGACGCTGATGCAAGGGCAGCCCGACAACCGGACCAGTCGCCGACAATTGCAGGTGACCGTGCACAATGAGGACGGAGACGCAATACTTGAGTGTGTCGCCAAGTCCGGTGACAGCAACATCGAGGACCGTATTTCATTGTTGGGCGACGCGATCGATATACAATCCCTCGAACGCGACACATCGCTCCGGTTGCTTCGCCACCTGGCATCGGAAGTGCGTCACCGCCAATATCACGACATTGACCTGATTACCGCGCGCATCGAACGGCCGGAGCCTGCGGCACGGAGATAGGCGATGGCCGATCAATTCCCGTCACTGGGCTGAGTTTGGTCATTGAACCCGAAGATGGTCTTCATGAAATCGCGGAAGTCCGGATGGGTCCAGTTGCGTGTTACACGGCAGCACATGACGCCCCTTAGTCGCTCATGCGGGTCGAAGTGCGGCGCATGGCATGGCGGGATGTGCAGACAGATGCACATCCCGGCCATTCCGGGTACGTTTTTGCAGCCTGGCACGGCGGTGACCTGAACATTCGAGGCCGATTTGGATCACGCGGTTGTCCGGGCAAGCCAATCGAAGACTCTTCGGCATCCGCAAGTTCACCACGGCATCGACCTTTTCGCTTTCGAACAGAGTGAGTTTTTTCGTCTCGAGAATCAGGGCCGCTCCATGCGGACGTCGAGAATTCAACCGCGATCAATCCCCAGACCCTGCCCGGTGTGATCGCAGTCGCATTTCGGGTCGGAAAGCTCGGCCGAACGGTCTCGAGATGCGCCCGCTGCCCGGCAGTTGCCATGGTCACCTCGGCACGCAGCCGTCACGGAGAGGCAAGGTTGCGGGCCATTTGATCCAGGACCGCATTGACGAAGCCTGGCTCTGGTGAATCTGGAAAGAACGCCTTCGTCACATCGACGAATTCGTTGATGATTACACTGGGCGGAGCTTTCCCGACCAGAAGTTCCGCGCCTGCCGCTCGAAAGACTGCCCTGAGGATCGGATCGATCCGGTCGATTGGCCATCTCTCGACAAGCGCGCGGTCGGTCGCCTGGTCGATCCTGGGTTGGTCGTCAACGGCACGAGACAGGATCATGTCAAAATGAACGCGATCGATCGCCGCGAGTTCGTGCCCCCCGATCGAACTGGCAGTCGAAAACGACGGGTCGGCGAAGTCGGTGCAAACCTCCTTAAGGGAGGATCCGCTCGCCTCCATCTGGAACAACCCCTGCACGGCCATGAGCCGGGCTACAGCCCGCCCGGCCATCGCCAGGTCCGGAGAGCGCTTCGGGTTCAGCGTCCCCGAATGGCCAGAGTCATCCGATTGTGACACGCCTTCACCCGGCGTCCCGCCCGCCGGAGCCCGCCTGCAGTCTGGGTTCCATCAATCCCAGGCGAAAAGACACCAGTGAGATCGCCGCTTCCGCCGCCTCTCCCCCCTTGTCGCCCCTGACGGGGTCAGCACGTTCCAAAGCCTGCTCTTCATTCTCAACCGTCAGAATCCCGTTTCCGATGCAGGCGCCCTGAAGGTTGAGTTCCATGATCCCGCGGGCACTCTCCGTGCAAACGGTCTCGTAGTGCGTGGTCTCTCCACGAATCACGCAGCCGAGCGCAACATAACCGTCATACGGTCCGCATTTCGCCGCGATTGCGATCGCCGCCGGGATCTCAAGAGCCCCCGGAACCTCGATTTCCGCCCACGACCACCCCGCAGCGTCCAATGCGGACCTGGCGCCTTTCGAGAGCCTCTGAGCGATATGTCTGTAGAACGGCGCCGTAACGATCAGGACCTGCGGCTTTTCCGGCCTGTTCCCGCCGTTTATTCGGTGTCCGGTCCGATTCAATCCCGCCATGTCAGCCTGCCTTTCCGGGAATCGGGCAGGTCCCGACGATCCTGATTCCATAACCTTCCAGGCCAATCACCCGGGTGATCGAAGAGTTCGTCAGAAGGATGAGATCCGAGACGCCCAGCGTGTTGAGAATTTGCGCGCCGAGTCCGTACCTCCGAAGGATTTGGGGACTGGCCGAGGTACCGGTCAAATCGAGGTTGTCGGACATGTCGCGCAGCACGACGACGACACCGCGTCCTTCCTCGGCAATCACGTTCATCGCCATTTCAAGTTGATGCGATCGTCCAGGCGTCAACGCCAGCAGATCATCCAGAGGGTTGACGACATGCATGCGTACCAGCACGGGCTTGCCGTCAGATATGTCGCCCTTGATCATCACGATGTGTTCGGCATCCCCGGTATTGTCGGTGAACACCCTCAGCATCCACTCGCCGCCGAATTCGGAATGGACGGCCCGGACGGCACTCTCCCGAACCAGGTTGTCGTAGCGCCGCCTGTACGCGATCAGGTCCGAAATGGTCCCGATCTTCAGCCCGTGCCTTTGACCGAATGCGACAAGGTCGGGCAGCCGCGCCATGGTCCCGTCATCATTCATGACTTCACAAATGACCCCTGACGGATTGAGGCCGGCGAGACGGGCCACATCAACCGCAGCCTCGGTATGGCCGGCCCGCACCAGGACACCTCCCTCCCGTGCCCGAATCGGGAAAACGTGTCCAGGCGTTGCAATGTCCTGAGGCCCCGAATTCGCGTCGATCGCGACCGAAATCGTTCGCGCGCGATCATGTGCCGAAATCCCCGTTGTCACTCCCTCCCGAGCCTCGATCGAAATCGTGAACGCGGTTTCGTGCCGCGAGGAGTTCGACGCCGACATCAGGGGCAAACCCAACGCATCAAGCCGTTCACCTGTCAGCGAAAGGCAAATCAGGCCTCGCCCGTGGGTCGCCATGAAGTTGACCGCTTCAGGGGTCGCCATCTGGGCAGGAATGAAAAGATCACCTTCGTTTTCCCGATCTTCGCGATCGATCAGGATGAACATGCGGCCGTTTCGGGCATCCTCGATGAGTTCCTCGATCGACGAAACAGCGTCCCGAAAGTGGTCATTCATCTGGCCGTCCGTCCTCACGTCCCGGGTGTTCCGTCAACCGGGCGACGTACCGTGCAAGCAGGTCGATTTCAACATTGACGCCGTCTCCTTCCCGAATTCCCCCCCAGGTCGTGACCTCCAGGGTGTGAGGAATCAGGCAAATGTCGAACTCTCCCGCACTGACGGAATTGACCGTCAATGACGTGCCATTCAGTGCAACCGAGCCTTTCGGAGCAATGAATCGCATCAACCCGTCCGGCGCCGACATGCGGACGATTCGGCTGTCTCCCGAGGAGGTGACCTCGGACACGAATGCAACTCCGTCAACATGACCGGAGAGAATGTGGCCGCCCAGTTCGTCACCGACCCTGAGCGAGCGCTCCAGGT
This sequence comes from Paracoccaceae bacterium, assembly GCA_965242975.1. GTDB lineage: Bacteria > Pseudomonadota > Alphaproteobacteria > Rhodobacterales > Rhodobacteraceae > JAPPHA01. The sequence continues at coordinate 1,840,827 of CBDETS010000007.1, forward strand.
TGATTCTGGAGCCGACCTTCCAGCGCGTGGCATCGAGACCAACGTGGGTCCGGGCAACGGTCTCGGCCGAAAGGTCGGCCTCGAACCAATTCACCGCCGGGCCCTTGCCTCGGTTGACGGCGGTCAAACAGATGCCGTTGCAGCACAATGATGCACCAACGTCGATCTGGTCCGGGTCCCAGGGCATCGAGATCCGCGCACGCAGGTCCCCTCGCTGCTCCGTCGCGAGAATCGATCCAACTGCCTTGACGATACCAGTGAACATTAGATCCCCCCATCGGCGGTTCCTTGCAACGAGGTACCGTTTCGCACGTGGCGGGGCAAGTGGAGTGAGGCTGGTCATTTCCGAATCTGCGATCAACGCCCGGGCAAGTCCGAAACGGTTGCCGAACAAAGTGGAATCTCCCCGCAGGCTGCGTTACAGGGGCTGCCACCTACGGGTTTGCCAAAGGCGACTGGGTGATTGATGGCGAGAATTCTGATTACATCCGCGATTCCCTATATTAACGGAGTCAAACACCTCGGAAATCTTGTTGGCAGCCAGCTGCCGTCAGATGTGTATGCCCGGTACTGCCGTGCCCGGGGCCACGAAGTCATGTTCATCTGCGCAACCGATGAACACGGAACTCCCGCGGAAATCGCCGCGGAGGCGGCCGACATGCCGATCGAGGAATATTGCGCAGACATGCATGCTATCCAGGCCAGGCTGGCCGAAGGTTTCCGCTTGTCGTTCGATCACTTCGGGCGCTCGTCTTCGCAGCGCAATCACGGGCTGACACAGCACTTTGCCGGAAGGCTGGCCGAAAACGGGCTGATCAGCGAAGTTGTCGAAGACCAGGTCTACTCGGCAGTCGACGGCCGGTTTCTGCCTGACCGCTACATCAAGGGGACGTGCCCCGATTGCGGGTACGAAAACGCCCGCGGCGACCAGTGCGAAAACTGCACGCGGCAGCTTGATCCTGTCGACCTGATCAATCCACGTTCGGCACGGTCGGGCGCGACCGACCTCGAAATCCGGAAAACCAAGCATTTGCATCTGCGTCAGTCGACCCTCAGGGACGAACTGGACAGGTGGATCGACGGAAAGTCGGACTGGCCGATCCTGACAACCTCAATCGCGAAGAAGTGGCTTCATGACGGTGACGGTCTGAGGGACCGAGGCATAACACGTGATCTGGACTGGGGGATTCCGGTGAAACGGGGAGACCACCCGTGGCCCGGGATGGAGAACAAGGTTTTCTACGTATGGTTCGATGCCCCGATTGCCTATATTGCAGCCACGGCCGAATGGGCTGACGCCAACCGGCTGCCTGACGATGCCTGGCAAAGATGGTGGCGGACCGACAAGGGCGCCGACGACGTGTACTACGTGCAGTTCATGGGCAAGGACAACGTCCCGTTCCATACCCTGTCATTTCCAGCGACGATAATCGGTTCGGGAGAACCGTGGAAACTGGTCGACTACATCAAGTCTTTCAACTTCCTGAATTACGAAGGTGGCCAGTTCTCGACCTCGCTCGGTCGTGGCGTCTTCATGGATGACGCGCTCGACATGCTTCCTTCCGACTACTGGCGCTGGTGGCTGCTGAAGCACGTTCCGGAGACTTCGGACAGTGAATTCACCTGGGAAAGCTTTCGCCTCGACGTCAACAAGGACCTCGCAGACGTGCTCGGGAACTTCATCAGCAGGGTGACGAAGTTCTGCACGTCCCGGTTTGACGGAAAGGTTCCCGACGGAGGAACCTATGGCCCCGCCGAAACCCGCGCGGTCGAAGAGCTCACCGTGAGAGTCCGCGCGTATGAAAACCACATGGAAAAGATCGAACTTCGAAAGGCGTGCGCGGAACTCCGGGAAATCTGGACCGTGGGGAACAACTATTTCCAGACAGCGGCTCCCTGGAAGATCCTTGCCGAAAACCGGGGCGGGGCGGCAGCAATCGTGCGTTTCGCACTGAACCTTTTTCCTTTGTATTCAGTGTTGTCGGAGCCATTTGTACCTGACGCCGCCGCGACGATGAATTCGGTGGTCACCGGCAACCTCGAACCGACATGGCCCGACGACATTCGCATTGCGGTCAACCGGGTCGAACCGGGTCGAGATATCCGTGTTCCAGACACGATGTTCCGGAAAGTCACCGAGGCCGAGCAAAACGACATGCATGCCCGGTTTACCCGGCAGTGACATCAACAGGCGAAATCCCATTCATGCCTGTGTGTGCGGACGATCCCACGGCCGCGGAAATGCACCAAGCACATCGTCGATTTTCTGATCGGGAATTCCTTCGGCTCCCGAAACGATGACGACGAAACCGCGGGTGCGGTCGTCCACGACCTTGTCGACCCCCGCGCCCAGGCCTGAAGAAGCCAGTGCGTCAGCATATACCCGTGCAATGGCGGCCTTGCGGAGGTCAGGTTTGAAAACCTTGCCCACGATCGTTTTTGGCATCGTGTCGATAATCTCGATGTGAACCGGTGCGGCGGCCTGTTCGCCGATGTTGTCCCGGGCGAACTGCACCAGTTCGTCCGCGGATACCTTCCCGCCATGCATCAATTCGACAAAGGCACACGGCAGTTCACCTGCACGCGCGTCCGGTTGCCCGACCGCACCGGCGACCGCAACATCCGGGTGGGCTGCGAGGGCTTCCTCGATCGTTTCCGGATCTATGTTGTGGCCACCTCGAATGATCTGGTCCTTGTCCCTGCCCGTAATCCAGAGATAGCCGTCCGCGTCGAATCGTCCCAGGTCACCTGTGCGGAGGTACCGGTCATGCCCAAACAGGTTCTCGTTTCGGGCCTGGTCCGTATAGGTCTCACCCGGATTCACGCCCGGGCTCGAGACACAGATCTCGCCGACGTCACCGGCGACGCATTCCGCGACCACTTCGCCGTCCTTGTCAAAGCGCATTATCTTCACGTCAACGTACGGAAACGGGAATCCGACGGAACCGATTCTCTTCTCACCTGCGGGTGGATTGACCGAAACCAGGCAGGTCGCCTCGGTCAACCCGTACCCTTCGAGAATGGCCAATCCCGTCGCCGCCTCGAACCGCCTGAACGTCTCGACCGGCAGGCTCATGGATCCGCACAACGCCATCTTGAGACTGGAAAGGTCGGCATCGACCGGCCGTTGAAGCAGTTCTGCAACGGCCGTCGGAACAACAACCGTGAAGGTCGTCTTCCAGCGTTCGCAGAGCTTCCAGAAATTGTCGAATACACCTTCGCCCCGAAACCCCTGGGGGGTCACCAGGACCATGTGCGCTCCGGAGCACATGCATCCGCTCCACACCGGATACACTGCGAAAACATGGAACAGGGGCAAAGGACACAAGACAACGTCGTCCGCCCCGAGGAGCAACTTCGTCGCCAACCAACCGTTGTAGAGCACTCCAGAATGCCTGTGCTGCACGATTTTCGGTGACCCCGTCGTTCCTCCCGTGTGGAAATAGGCACAGTAATTGTCGTCGCCGGACTCCTTGAAATCCAGCGCATCTCCGTTCGCCGCGGCGAGAGCGGTATCCAACTGCAACACGCGCGCGCCGTGGGAGACAGGGATTTTCGGACGCAGGAATGGAACAATCCACTTGAGGAACCCGGATACGTGCGGGAGCAAGTCGACTTCGATCAGGGTCTCGACGTCCGGCGACATCGCGACCGCTTCCGCGGCCTTCTGGGCGACATCCGCTTTCGGAAACGACTTGAGCGTCACCAGTACCTTGGCCCGCGACTCCTTCAGAAGCGCCGCGATTTGGGAAACCTCGAGAAGCGGATTGATCGGATGAACGATTCCCGCAGTCATTCCGCCCAGAAGGCACACCAGCGTCTCAGGCGTCGTCGGGAGCATGTAGGCAACGACGTCATCTTTTCCGACACCGAGTGACCGGAAGAGATTTGCCGCGCGTGTGACTTGACTCGTCAACTCCGACCACGTCAGGGTCGACGCCATGCACCCGGGGTCTGACTTGAGTTGGAAACTGACCGCGGGCCTGTTCGAAAAGAGGTCCCGCGTTGCGCACAGTCGCTGATAGGCCGTATCCTCTTCCCAGAGGTCATCGAACGCCATTTCCTCTTCTACGGTCTTCATGTCCGCCTGGCTTGAAACCGTGATCTTCCCCATGAATCTGTCCCCACTAATTCCCTTAACGGACACAAGCACAGAACATGCGCGCTTTGCAACCAAGCCGACAGCAGGGGGAGCGATTCCCCTATGGCGCGGTTTTTCGGGGATCAAGGTTGAAAAAGCGAATCATGCGGCCAACGCCAGTTCCAGGTTGTCGTTGGCGACTGTTGGCGGCCTCCATTGCTGCCAATTCCGGGCAAGTACAGCCCATGCCCGGTCGAAGCGACCCGACTTGAGCAGTGACCGGAACGTCAGCACGCCCTGGCCGCCGTCACGTCCCCAGCGCTGCCCCGAGCGTTTCATGCGGGAGTTGACCAGAAACCGGTTCGCGGCCTCCACGGCACCCGATCCGATCGGGTATCCTGCATCGGCGACTTCGCTGTAGTTCATCCGTTTTCGGTTATTGCGAAAATAGCCCAGCTCCCGCGCAATGTCGGCGCTGCCCTTTCCCTTGTGCAACAGGTAGCGGAGCGCGTCGATCACCTTGCCCACCCCCTTGGGGTCGTGGCGAAGGACGTGACGCCATTTCTCGAACCAGGCCTCGCCTTCCGCGCTGTCCGGACCGAAGGCGGCATCGGCGGCGACCTTAAGGTGTTGTATTGAATGGAAAATATCTAAAAGTACCACATCGGGGCTGAACGTGTCCAAAAATGCCCAATTGTCACGGGCGCCATCAGCGATCGCAACAACCTTCAGATCGTCCTTGCGCTCCAGCCAATGGAACACCTCATGGCTCACCTGTGCCTTCAGGCTCGTCTTGCCCTGTTCCGGAAGACGCCCGAAGTAGCGGCTCTGCACCATGTTTCCCTCGGCGTCGAGCAAGGAGACAACGCCACTCGATGCCTCGCGCCAGCCCGCCTCGACCGCGGTCCCGTCCACCGTCTCGGCATTCATGCGAAGCATGACCCCGTCGAGAGAGACAAGCAGCGCAGTCGCGTCCTCGTGAACCTCCTCTTCCGACCGCAGGTCCGCCAGGAGATCACCGGAGCCGTCCTCGAAGCGGCGCCCCGCCTCGGCGGTCAACTGTATCAGGGAACTCGCCGACGGACCCATGCCACAGAGCCGGACCCAGGCATCTTCGCTCTCGCGCGCACTCAGGTTGGCCATGAGATAAAGCGACAGGCCCGCCGCCGCAGGCGTCAGGCTGCTCTCGGTCAGGCCGAGGACACGCTCGGTCGGAAACACCGACGCGCCCCCGCCCGACGGACGGTAGCGCGCGCGGTCGTAGTCGACCGATCCGAACATCGTCATCGCATGGCCCCGTGTGGCATCGACCTTCCTGTAGGTCCTGCCGTCGACGTCCAGGGAGCCCCCATGATCGTCAATCCGCTCGAAGGCATCGCCGAGGACCGAGCGGGCGAAGTCATGGACCACGTCGCGAAACGCGTGCTCGGCTTTCAGCGGGTCCTGCATGAACATCACCGCAACATCATCTGCCATCCCACGGGCGGCGTCGGACCGGATCACGTCATTCATGGCCTGCCTCAGGCGGTTACCCGCCGCCTCCATGACGTCTTCGGTATCGGTGAGGGTGGTGTTGGCAAAGGGAGGTTCAGCCTGTAGTTTCTGCATCGGAGTGCTCCTTTTTGCCCCGATTTCGGAGCTTTTTTCTTGCTTTGGAGCACTCTACCACACCTGTTGCCCGGGGCCAGGAATTCAGCGGAAATCATCGGGATATGGGAAAACCGCGGCTCATCCGGCGTTTTTTCGCGAAAACCGGTGAAATCGGAGATCAGTGCCGAACAGGCAGAGAAATAATGGCGCATTTACAACGCACTAAAAAATGTGCAGTTCGCCATAGAGAAACCACTCCCACAGCAGGTTCGCCGCCCCGCAGGTCGTCACTTTCCGCAACGTGCCAAGTCACGGATTCCTGAAGAACCCGGTCCGCACCGCGAGATCTCCGCGCATGGGTTCCCTTGGCGACTGCGCAGTCTCCGCCCCTCTTGCATCGAGCCTGTGGCCAGACCCCGCCCAGTCAATATGACCGGGGCAAACCGAGGGAATGCTCCGCAAGATACGTCAGGATCAGATTGGTTGAAACCGGGGCAACCTGGTAAAGGCGCGTTTCCCTGAACTTCCTTTCGATGTCGAACTCCCGCGCGAATCCATACCCGCCGTGGGTTTGAAGGCAGGCTTCGGCAGCTCTCCATGATGCGTCGGCGGCCAGGAGCTTCGCCATATTGGCGTGTTCCGCAGAGATCTTCCCCGCGTCGTACCGCCGCGCCGCCTCCCGAACCATCAATTCGGCCGCCCTCATGTCGGCGTAAGCCCGCGCGATCGGAAGCTGGACCCCCTGGTTCTGACCGATGGGTCGTCCGAACACGCTCCGGTCGCGGGCATAACCGCACATCTTGTCGATGAACCACTTGGCATCACCAATGCACTCCGCGCCAATCAGGATCCTCTCGGCGTTCAATCCCGACAATATGTACCGAAATCCGTCACCTTCCTTCCCGATACGGTTGCGCACCGGAACGGGCACATCGTTGAAGAAGACCTCCGTCGTTGCATGATTGATCATTGTTTCGATCGGTCGGATCGTCATCCCTGAGTCGGCCGCCGCTTTCATGTCGACGAGAAACACTGACAGTCCCTTCGATTTCTTGCCAGATCCGGGGGCGTCCGCCGCCAGCGTCGTCCGCGCCAATAGCAACATCAAATCGGAATGACCGGCTCGCGACGTCCAGATCTTCTGGCCATTGACGACGTACCGATCCCCGTCACGGCGAGCGAACGTGCGGATCGAGGTCGTATCCGAACCGCACTCCGGTTCGCTGACACCGAACGCCTGAAGGCGCAACTCACCCGCCGCGATGGCCGGCAGGTACTCGCGTTTCTGCGACTCGCTCCCGTGCCGCAGAATGACGCCCATGATGTACATCTGGGCATGGCATGCGGCCGCATTTCCACCCGAGAGGTGGATTTCTTCCAGGATCGCCGCCGCGGCTGCGAGGGGCAGTCCAGACCCACCGTACGCCTCGGGAATCAACGCCGCGAGAAACCCGGATCTCGTCAGGGTGGAAACGAACTCGGTTGGATAACGGCCTTCCCGGTCGAGGTACCGCCAGTACGGTGCAGGAAAATCCGCACACAGTTTCCCGACAGCCTCCCGGATTTCACGGAAATCTTCGCCTTCGAGGGACTTCTGCATCGCAGGTTGTCTGCCACGAATTGAACGGCACTGCCACCTTTGAAACCCGGGTTCACGGCCTCGTGGTCGCCGGCGTTACAACCACGGACTTTTCCCTCACCGGTTTGTTGTCTATTTGGTAGCCATCGCTAGCACACGGGAGGCACCCAAATGACGAAGATCAAGGTCGACCAGCCGGTCGTCGAACTTGACGGTGACGAAATGACCCGGGTGATCTGGAAGATCATCAAGGACAAGCTCATCCTGCCCTACCTGGAGATTGATCTCAGGTATTTTGATCTGGGCATTCAGGAACGCGACCGGACGGATGATCAGATCACCATCGATGCGGCTCACGCGATCAGGGAACATGGCGTCGGAGTCAAATGTGCGACGATCACACCGGATGAAGCACGGGTCGAGGAATTCGGCCTCAAGTCGATGTGGCGGTCTCCAAACGGCACGATTCGGAACATACTCGGAGGCGTGATCTTTCGACGACCCATCATCATATCAAACATCCCCCGTCTCGTGCCGGGCTGGACCCAGCCGATAGTCGTTGGCCGCCATGCGTTCGCCGACCAGTATCGGGCGACCGATCTGCGGTTTCCCGGCCCGGGAAAGCTGACGATCAGGTTTGAAGGCGATGACGGATTGGTCGAAGAACGCGAGGTCTTTCATTCGCCGGGATCCGGCATCGCGATGGCCATGTACAACCTGGATGAATCGATACGGGACTTTGCCCGGGCGTCGTTCAACTTCGGGTTGTCGCTCGGCTGGCCGGTGTATCTTTCGACCAAGAACACGATTCTGAAGGTGTATGACGGCCGCTTCAAGGACCTGTTCCAGGAAATCTTCGACAACGAGTTTGCCGACCGATTCGAAGACGCCGGCATCTTCTACGAACACCGGCTGATCGACGACATGGTTGCGGCGTCCCTGAAGTGGTCGGGCGGCTATGTCTGGGCCTGCAAGAACTATGACGGAGACGTCCAGTCGGACACGGTTGCTCAGGGCTTCGGCTCCCTCGGGCTGATGACCTCCCTCCTGATGTCGCCGGACGGCAGAACGGTCGAGTCGGAAGCGGCGCACGGCACCGTGACCCGCCATTTCCGGCAACATCAAATGGGCGAGCCGACATCGACGAATTCGATCGCATCGATCTACGCCTGGACAGGCGGACTGCGGCACAGGGCAAGTCTCGACGATAACCCCCGCCTCGAAACCTTCGCCGATACTCTCGAACGGGTGGTCGTCGAAACGGTCGAGAACGGATCGATGACCAAGGACCTCGCCCTGTTGGTCGGGCCCGATACATCCTGGCTGACGACCGAGGCCTTCCTGGACAAGATCGACGAAAACCTGAGCCGCGCGCTTGGCTGAGAACTCCTGCGCCCGCGGCAGAGGCAGGCAACACGTGCGGGTCGTTGGGCCCGCCGGGCCCGAGCGGATTCGCAGTTCCGTATCCGGGTCGCCCGCCGGATCATTCGGCGTTGCCATGTCGATCGGCCGGAGACGGTTCTACCCGTAGCCGTCGACAACAATCTTGCGGGACCGGCTGCCACTCCGGACGGTGGGGGATTCCTGGTTCCCGAACATTGGTACACAACAATCGCTGTGCCCTGGCACGGCACCTCCGCGAACACGTTCCGGGGTCTCCCGATACCCTCTTCTTGATTGTGTCGACCCTTCGCGATCGGGGATCACTTCAAAATTTACACGAATCTTCTGATGGTCATGACGCGATCATCAAATCTCCCAGGCAATACCGGGTCGATCCGGATCGCCAGACCTGCCGCCGTTCAGACACCTTCCACGATCGTGTAATCCCTGGTCGCGGCCGGAAGCGCGAATTGCAGGGCTTCCTGGTACTCCGCCGAGTTGTAGAATCTCTTCGCTGTTGCGAGGTCGTCGAAACGAATGATGACATTCCGTCCGCGTCCCGACCCTTCCATGTGTTCGCAGGCGCCGCCGCGAGCGAGAAACTCTCCGCCGTACTGTTCCACTGCCGGGCCGGCGAGCGCGGCGTACTTCGCGTACTGTTCCATGTCATGCACGTCTATCCTGACAATTGCATATGCTGCCACGATCCTATCCTTTCAGTATTTTTTCAGCTTCCGTAATCGCCTCGCGGGCACGAGACACATCCCTGGCGCCGGCCTGCGCCATCTCGGCTCGTCCTCCCCCGCCGCTTCCTCCGAGAGCGGCAACAGCAGCGCGGGCCAGATCAACCGCCGAAACCCGGTCCACCAGGTCCTGCGTGACACCGGCGACGATTGCCGCCTTGCCGTCTACGTCGGAGATCAGCAGCACCGCTCCTGATCCCATTCGAGCCTTGTGTTCGTCGACAAGAGTTCGAAGGTCCCGTCCGGACAGATCCTTGACGACTCCGGAGAAAAAGGGGATTCCGCCGACCTGCCTGACCGGACCCGTTGTCTCACCCTGACCGGAGCCGAGCGCAATTTCACGTCGAAGGCGTGCAATTTCTGCCTTGTTCGACTTCGCCTCGTCCAGGAGCAGTTGAATCCGGTCAACGATTTCATCGGGCCGGGTTCCGAGTTTCCGGGCAGATTGATTGAGGCTCCGCCGCACATCCCCGAGGTAACGAAGTGCGGCGCCTCCGGTCAACGCCTCGACCCTGCGGACCCCAGCCGATGAAGCTGTTTCGTTGACGATGAGAAAGGGACCGATTTCACCTGTTCGGCGTACATGGGTCCCGCCGCACAACTCCATCGACGCCGTATTCCGCCCGGAGCCCCGGCCTTGACCCGCCTCGGTTCTGCCCATGGACACGACACGAACCTCGTCTCCGTACTTTTCGCCGAACAGTGCGACGGCACCTTGCTCCTGCGCACGCTCCGGCGTCATGAGTCGGGTTTCGACCTCGGAGTTTTGCCGAATCAAGTCATTGACCATCACCTCGACGTCATGGACTTGCTCGCCCGACATCGCTTTCGGGTGCGAAAAGTCAAATCTCAGGCCTTCGGAGGACACCCGGGAACCGCGTTGCGCCACGTGGTTGCCAAGTACGGAACGCAGCGCCTCGTGGAGAAGATGGGTTCCGGAATGGTTCGCCCGTATCTCCTCCCTCCGCCCCCGATCGATTTCAAGCCTCGCGGTTCCGTCGAGCGCGACAACGCCCTCGACGACCTTTCCCGCGTGCACGAAAAGGCCGACACGCCGTTTGACATCGGAGATCTCGACGACCGTGCCGCCCTCGAAGACCGCATTGCCGGAATCCCCGACCTGCCCTCCGGCCTCGCCGAAAAACGGCGTCTGGTTGAACACCATCTCGACGGATTGGCCAGATCGAGCCTCATTCGCCCTGCCGTCTGCAGCAATCAGTGCCACCAGGGAGGCCTCAGCGGAATCCCTGTCGTAGCCAAGAAATTCGGTTGGTCCGTGCTGTTCCCGCAACTGGAACCAGAGTTCGTCCTGCGCGGGGTCTCCGGAACCTTCCCACGAAGCCCGGGCCCGGGCCCTCTGTTCTTCCATGTTCCTTTCGAACCCGTCAACGTCGACGCTCATGTTGCGTTCCCGGAGTATGTCCTCGGTCAGGTCCAGCGGAAATCCGTACGTGTCGTAAAGCCGGAATGCCGCGTCACCTGGCAGGCTTCCCCCTTCTTCGAGATCTGCCACCTCGTTTTCCAAAAGGCCGAGTCCTCGGCTGAGCGTCCTTCTGAACCGCTCCTCTTCATTGTGTAACGTGGTCTCGATCAGTGCCTGGGCCTTGCCGATTTCCGGGAATGCCTGTCCCATCTGCGCCTGGAGCTCGGGAACGAGCCGATATATCAGTGGCTCACGGCAACCGAGCAGATACGCATGACGCATGGCTCTTCGCATGATCCTCCGCAAGACGTATCCACGGCCATCATTGGAGGGCAGAACACCATCCGCGATCAGGAAAGAGGTCGAACGCAGGTGATCTGCGATGACGCGGTGGTGAACGTTGCACGCACCATCAGGATCGGTTCCCGATTGCTGGGCAGATGCTTCGATCAGCGACCGCATCAGGTCCGAGTCGTAGTTGTCATGCTTGCCCTGAAGCAATGCTCCGACGCGTTCGAGACCCATGCCGGTGTCAATGGACTTCGACGGCAATTCTTCCTGCCTTCCGTCCTCGAATTGCTCGTATTGCATGAACACGAGATTCCAGATTTCGACATAGCGGTCGCCATCTTCCTCGGGTGTCCCGGGCGGCCCCCCGGGGATGTGATATCCGTGATCATAGAAAATTTCGGAACACGGGCCGCAGGGGCCGACAGGACCCATTGACCAGAAGTTGTCACTGGTCGCGATGCGTACGATGCGTTCGTCGGGCAATCCGGAACATTTTTTCCAGATTTCTGCAGCATCCTCGTCGGAATGGTAGACGGTTACCCACAAACGATCTTTCGGAATTCCGAATTCGCGCGTGATCAGGTCCCAACTGTAGGCGATCGCGACGTCCTTGAAGTAGTCTCCGAAGGAAAAATTTCCGAGCATCTCGAAAAACGTGTGGTGCCGGGACGTGTACCCGACATTGTCGAGGTCATTGTGCTTGCCGCCCGCACGTACGCATTTCTGGGAGGTCACCGCGCGAACGTACTCCCGCGTTTCAAGTCCGGTGAGTACGTTCTTGAACTGGACCATACCGGAATTCGTGAACATCAGGGTCGGGTCATTCTCCGGCACCAGCGGCGAACTGCGCACGACGGTATGCCCTTTCCCTTCGAAGTAGGCGAGAAAGGTCGACCGGATATCGTTCAGACTGATCATGTGGGCGTGGCCTGTCGCAGGGGCGGTTGGCGGTCATTACAAAACCAACCGATTTCTGTCCACAACCGGGCACACACCTTCCCGGAATCACGAAGCAATCAGGAATCCCGATTGAGGACCTGTGACGGCACCATGCGAGGGAGCGACGGGTGAACGCAAGAATTTTCCGGCACCGTCACCTCGGTTTCGCACGGACAGGTTGTCTCGCGGGTCACTGTTCGTCCGGGGATCATTGGAGCACGTGGCGCCAATCCCGCAACAGGTTTCGGGATTCGGCGACACATGCATACGGCCCTGCTCCAGGGCAGGGCCGTTACTCGATTTCAGACATCTTCCGGGATCTGTATCTCAGCCATTCGCTGCCTTTGGCTGGGAACTTTCGTCAATCGTCTCGGCCTCACCGTGAAGTCCGTGCGCTTCCCGAATCCCGAATTCGATCTGGTCCGCGGTCTCGGGATGTTCCTGAAGAAACGTCTTCGCATTCTCGCGGCCCTGTCCGATCCGCTCGTCGCCGAATGAATACCAGGACCCGGACTTCTCAACCACTCCGGTCTTCACGCCGAGGTCAAGCAATTCACCTGTTCGTGAAATGCCTTCGCCGTACATGATGTCAAACTCGACCTGCTTGAACGGCGGCGCTACCTTGTTCTTGACCACCTTGACGCGTGTGGTGTTTCCCACGACCTCATCACGATTCTTGATTGCTCCGATTCGACGAATGTCGAGGCGAACCGAAGCGTAGAACTTCAGCGCGTTTCCGCCCGAGGTCGTTTCCGGAGACCCGAACATGACACCGATCTTCATCCGGATCTGGTTGATGAAAATAACCATGCAATTGGACCTCGAAATCGAGGACGTGAGCTTTCGCATGGCCTGGGACATCAACCGCGCCTGGGCGCCAACCTGGGTATCACCCATGTCCCCTTCGAGTTCGGCCCGCGGCGTCAGGGCAGCAACCGAATCGACAACGACCAGCGAAACGGCACCCGAACGCACAAGGGTATCGGTTATCTCGAGGGCCTGTTCGCCGGCGTCCGGCTGGGAGATAAGCAATTCGTCGAGGTCCACGCCGAGTTTGCGCGCATATGTCGGGTCAAGGGCATGCTCGGCATCGACAAATGCGCACACGCCTCCCTTTTTCTGCTCTTCCGCAATCACGTGAAGCGTCAGGGTCGTCTTTCCGGAGCTTTCCGGGCCATAGATCTCGACAACCCGGCCCTTGGGCAGTCCGCCGATACCCAGAGCGATGTCCAGTCCAATCGATCCTGTCGACGTCGAGTCCAGTTCCATGACCGCGCCATCCTGGCCAAGGGTCATGATCGAGCCTTTGCCAAATTGGCGCTCGATCTGGCCAAGTGCGGATTCGAGAGCCTTCTTCCTGTCCATCTGGCGCCTTTCGTTCAAACTCAGCAGATTTGCCGTCACGGGATGCCTCCTTATTTCATATCGCCTTGAGGGCGACAATCTGAACCAAGTAAATGTTCTTCTTTTGTTCTGCAAGTCAATATAGGAACAAAAAGAGAACCTTGCAAGTTCTTTTTTTCGTCAGGAAAATGACCCGGCGTCGCCACGTGAATTGTTTCGCAATGAGCGCGACATCTTTGCCCATCGCCCGGAACGGCTCGAGTTGCCGGTGAGTCCGCGCAGCATGTTGCCCTTCGCACCGTTCAAATCCTGCTCAACGGTAATTTTTCCGTCGGAGATCGTCCTTGTACCGCCGGGATTCTGCTCAACGAGGTCGTGCCGGGAGAGCGTCCTGCCGGTGCAGGCGTCGCTGGCGATGGCGAACCGCCCGCCGAACTTCCGGCACGTCCACGCCAGCTGTCGCCCGAATCGATGGCGTGCCGGTTCCAATAGTCAGCACATGGTCTTCATTCTGATCTTGCACTCTTCTCGGGCGCCCATGTTCCTGGTCTCGAAAGGTGACGTGCACCGCGACAATTTGAATGACAACGCGCAACGCCTCCTTGCATCATCCGTTGTGTCACACTGGGCTGAACCGTTGCTACCTCGGAAAGTTCCAGAAGATCCCGCGGTCCCGCAGTCCGTTCCGGGGGCGTGCGGAATCTCTGCAACCGAACAAACGTTCGGACCGGTCACGACTTCGATTGGGAGGCCATTCCCGAGGCGAGGTGGTACAGTGACCGGGATGTTTTGACGTTGAATGGCACCCGGCCTGGCCGGTGATTCCGGGAACAGTAGGAATCGAACTACGTGATGCACATGAGGTCGGTACCAGAAGGGTGACGTGCACCCCATGTGTATTTCACAACATCGCATAATGATTTCGATACTGTGTGGTCCGCACAAAGAACCGACCCAGCGTTGTCAGTCCGATGTCACGATGACGAATCTCCGGCACCGGGCAAGTCACCCCCCCACATTGTCTGTTCACCGCATACTTCCAGGCCGGCCCCGGCAGCCGGAGATTTCCAGGGCGAATGGAGAGCCGGGAAATCTTCGATGAAATTCGCGTACCGCCATCCTTCACGCCATGTGACCGCATGAATGACCCAAAAATCCAGGCGCAATGAGTCACACTGTGGGAGTGTCTGAACATTCAACGCCAGTTTTGGAGCAGACCGTCGCAGCCGATCGTCGTCGATGCGATGCAGGCAAGCGGCTGCCTGCGGCTTTTCAGGACAAGGCGACCGTGGCAGATTGCGCCGATGCGCGAATACGACCTCTATCCTGCGGTGAAGGCCTTTCTTGAAGCGCAGGGGTATACCGTAAAGGCGGAGGTACAGGACTGTGACGTGGTCGCGATTCGGGGCGGCGAGGCTCCTGTCATTGTCGAAATGAAGACCTCGTTCTCCCTGTCGCTGGTATTCCAGGGAATTGCGCGACAGGGGCTCTCGGACAACGTGTATCTCGCGGTTCCGCCTTTCCCCGCTCGTGCCGGCCGGTCCAGGGACGCGTTGGGGCTTTGCCGCCGGCTTGGGCTCGGGCTTCTGACGGTCCGGCTCGATCCCGAGCCGTATGTGGAAGCTCTGCTCGATCCTGTGTCCTATCGTCCACGCAAGCGCAAACCCGCGGTCGGACGGTTGCTGCGGGAATTCCAGCACAGGGTTGGCGATCCGAACGTGGCCGGTTCGAATCGCCGCAAAGTCATGACGGCGTATCGCCAGAACGCCCTGAGGTGCGCCATGAATCTTGATCGAAACGGTCCGACCAAGGCTTCGATCGTCGCAAAGGCAACGGGTGTCGTGAACGCCGGAGTGATGATGCGTGCCGATCACTACGGTTGGTTCGAACGTATCGCCGACACGCCCCGCGGGGTCTACGGTCTCACCCCGAGCGGAAGGGCTGCGCTTGAGGAGTACGCAGATGTCGTCGCTACGCTGGAAAAAAATGACGTTTAGCCGTTTCCGAACAGGACTCTCGACCAACCGGCCAGCCGGGTTTGCCTATGCGGCAATCAAGGTCGGGACTCCAGGCGCATCGAACTCTCAGGTGGCCCGGTAATTGGGCGATTCACGCGTTATCTGTACGTCATGGACGTGGCTTTCCTTGAGGCCCGCGCCGGAAATCCGGACAAAGTGGCACTCGGTCCGCATTTCCTCGATGGAACGGCAACCCGTATAGCCCATGGCGGCCCGTAATCCCCCGATCAGCTGGTGAATGACTGCCTGCGCGGCACCCTTGTAGGGAACCTGGCCCTCAATGCCTTCGGGCACCAGCTTTTCGCTGCTCGCCTGTTCCTGGAAGTACCGGTCCGCGGACCCGCGTGCCATCGCACCCAACGAGCCCATCCCGCGGAATGACTTGTAGCTTCGGCCCTGGTACAGGAACACCTCTCCGGGCGCTTCGTCGGTTCCGGCGAGCATCGAGCCGGCCATCGCGCAATGGGCACCGGCCGCGATTGCCTTCGCGAAATCGCCGGAGAACTTGATTCCGCCATCGGCAATCACGGGAACCCGTTCCTCTGCAGCCTCCCGGGTACACTCGAGAATCGCCGTGAGTTGCGGCACACCAACGCCGGCAACGATTCGGGTTGTGCAGATTGACCCTGGGCCGACCCCGACCTTGACAGCATCCGCGCCGGCATCAATGAGCGTCCGCGTTGCCGACGCGGTCGCCACGTTTCCGGCAACAACCTCGACGGTGTTCGACAATTTCTTGATTCGGGCAACGGCGCTTGCGACGCTGGCCGAGTGCCCGTGCGCCGTATCAATGACGACAACATCCGCCTCCGCGTCAATCAGGGCCTCGGTCCTTTCAAAACCGTCGTCACCGACAGTCGTGGCTGCGGCGACCCGAAGGCGGCCAAGGTCGTCCTTGCATGCCTGGGGATTGAGGACAGCCTGCTCGATGTCCTTGATGGTCAACAGGCCAGACAAACGCCCGTCTCCGTCGACGACAAGGAGTTTCTCGATTCGACGCGCGTGCATGAGCGACTTGGCTTCTGCGAGATCGGCCGGTTCCCTGAGAACGGCCAGGTTCTCGGAAGTCATCATTCCCGAAACCGGAGCCGCGTCGCTCGCGGCGAATCGCATGTCCCTGTTCGTGACGATTCCGACAACGCGACGGTGTTCGTCAACGACCGGAAATCCGGTCACCCGGTAACGATTCTGAAGACGCTGCGCGTCTGCGAGAGTCTGGCCCGGCGACAGGCAAATCGGATTGTAAACGACACCACTGACAAATCGTTTCACCCTGCGAACTTCCCTGGCCTGAGCATCGGTGTCCATGTTGCGGTGGACGACCCCGAGACCTCCCGCCTGAGCCATTGCAATCGCCATGCGTGATTCCGTCACGGTGTCCATGGCAGAACTAAGCAAGGGAATATTGAGGATTACGGAACCGGTAACCCGCGTCGTCGTGTCTACCTCCGAAGGCAAGACCTCTGATTCGGCTGGAACGAGCAGCACGTCGTCAAAAGTCATCGCGTCACGAATCACCATCCTACCTTCTCCTGCCTGATCTGACGTCCCGGAGTCGCCGACGCATCCTTCTCGAGAGTCCCGGCCTGCACATACAGCCGCAGATACAGGATCAAACCGAACGATTCAAAGGATGCGTCAAGGAAGCCGGAGTCGCCAGGCACCCGCGGCGCGCGCGGCGACCCAACCTTGGCGTTACTGTCTTGCCCCCATGCGCGCCTGTTGAGTCACTCGGAACAGCACTCCGACCCTGCCCCCTCTTCCCGCAGGGCACACGGCTCGGCGCCCTTTGCCGATTCCCCGTTTCGCCACTCGGTCGACTTGCGCCGGTTTCACGCCAGGGCGGGATCCCTGCCGGGCGGTGGGCCCGCTCTTCCCTGGTCCTTGCCCCTGAAACCCGATGCGACGACGAATTTCTCGGAGCTCTCCGGGCGACTCGAAGGCGGTTTCACGGTCCGTACACGTCTGAATCCGGACTTGAGTTTCGCCTGGAGTCCGCCTCCTGCCCCGGCCGTCATGACCTTGAGAATCATCCAGCCGTCTGCCGCCAAAACGCCATAGGCGAATTCGGCGACGGCCTCGTTCAGGGCGGCAACGCGCAGGTGATCCGTCCGCCGGTCACCCGAAAAGGACGGGGCCATGTCCGACATGATGATGTCGAATTCACCTCCGAACCGGCGTTCAATGAGATCTCCGCAACTCGGTTCGAGGAAGTCCTGCACGAGCAGTTCGGCACCGGGGATCGGTTCGACAGGCAATACGTCGAGGCCGCAAACGACACCTCGTCGCTTTCGACGCCGGCTGCCGAGCGCGTTCACCCGGTCAACCGCGACCTGAACCCATCCACCGGGCGCGGAGCCAAGGTCCAGAACGCGCGCACCGGCGCCGAAAAACCGGAATCGATCATCAATCTCCATGATCTTGTAAGCTGCGCGAGATCGGTATCCATCCGTGCGTGCGCTGTGAACATACGGGTCATTCAAGTGGCGCGAAAGCCATCGGGTCGACGCGGTCGTTCTTCCCTTCGCCGATTTTACCTTGACGTGGAGCGCGCGCCTGCCGCGGCCCGAGTTGCCGCTCCGGAGGTTCATGCGGCCGGCGCGGACCGTACGAAGGCCCCCGCTGCAATCATCTGCGAGTAAAGGATACCTTCGCGCAAACCGCAGTCCGCGGCCGTCAGGCGTTCCGATGGCCAGACCCGCATTATCGCCTGCAATATGGCGGCTCCGGACATGGCCAGGGATTGCCGGTGAACGCTGTTCCGGAACAGGTCGCGCGAAGCCGAAAGACCGTTGCGAATGTAACCGTCGACAACTGCGTCGATTTCACGCGCGCTCAGGTTCAGGCCATGAACCTTTTTCCTCTCGTATCTCTTGAGGCCAAGGTGCGATGCGGCAATTGTCGTGACCGTACCGGATGTTCCGATGATCTGAAACCTGTCGCCGGCTTCCAGGTCAACGGAAGCCTCCAACGCCGCGATTTCATCCTCGAAACAGCACGACATCAACGCGTAGCGAGCGGCGTCACAAGCCACATCCGCATATCGGGCGCCCAGTGTAGCGACACCGTACGGCAACGAGACCCAATCGACCAACCGGGCGGACGAACGCTGTGTCAGGCCGAAATCGGCACTGACCGCGCGACCGTCTCCCGGCACGTCGTCCGTTCCGAAATCGAGCCGGATGATGTCCTCGAACCTGTTGCGGCCCGAACACCTCCTGAAATCGATCAGCACCAGTTCCGTCGAACCGCCGCCGATGTCGATGACCAAAAGCAAGTCAGTATCGTCGGCAACGAATGGTGCAATGCCCATAACCACGAGCCTGGCTTCCTCGCGAGGGTCGATGACCTCCAGCGTCAATCCTGTTTCGATCCGGATTTTCTCGATAAATTGCGAACCGTTCCGTGCACGCCTGCAGGCTTCGGTCGCGACCATCCGAACCTTGCTGACCTCGTGTTCCTCGATTTTTCTCCGGCAAACCCGCAAGGCACGCAAGGCACGCGACATCGCATCATGTGACAGGAGTCCATACTTCTCCAGGCCTTGTCCGAGGAATACGGCCCTGGAAAAGGAATCCACGATGCTGATGTCACCATCCCGGGGTTCGGCAATGAACATCCGGCAGCTGTTCGTGCCGAGGTCAAGAGCCGCAAACAGCGAATCCGAAGTGGCAATTGCGCCTCCGGATTCGTCTCGCCCGCAGGGAGGCACATCATGGATTCCGGAGATGTCCATTGGCCCGACTGCCTCCGACTTTTCTTTCGCTGTTCATGCGTGCCTCAAACAGAAAGTTATTAGGGGCGGGGCACATTCTTGGCAAGATGCCCGTGGTCAACGGGCCAAGTGGCGCAGACATGGCGGCACGTCGCTATTTGGCAATTTTAGGTCGATTTCGCTCATTGCTGAAACAATGCGTAGGGGATAGGTGCAACTCTGGATACGATGCATCTCGTTCGAAAAGGGGCTTGGCATGCCCGAATTGACCGTCGTCTACTGGCGAGACATCCCTGCACAGGTCATCGTTGGAAAGGGGCGGAAATCCACCCGGCTTCAGCTCCCTGAACGGTTCGAAAAGGCCATAGACCGGTGCGCCATGAAAATCGGCGCAGTCGGGACGGACGCATACCTTGCCGAATGGCGGCGGTCGACTCCACGGACCGTTGATGGCACCCCTCAGGAAGTTGCCGCCAGGGAGGCGGCTCGAATTGATGCGGATTTCGACGTGGGGCGAATTCGGGACCTAATTGGGAATGATGGCTGGGAAAACACAACGAAATGACGACTCCGTGCTGGATCGCGGAATACGGGCGGCACGCGAACACGCAATGTCCCTCCAACCGATGACGGCAGACGCCGCATGACCCGCACAACGGATTCGAACCTGTCAAGCTTCCTCGAGGGTTTCTCGATCGAAATCATGCCGAGAACGGCGGAAAAGATTGGCAGATTTCGGGATATCGTTCCGGCTGGAACCCGGGTCTATGTTGCCCACGTCGAGGGAACTCCGATCCAGGACATGGTGGCAACCGCAAGGCGTGTCCGTTCCGAAGGATTTCCGGTCATGCCCCACTTTCCGGCCCGTATCATCAAGGACCGGGCAACCCTCAAGGACTGGATTCTTCGTTACCGCACGGAAGCCGACATCGATCAGGCGCTTCTGCTTGCCGGCGGCGCAAGCAAGCCGGTTGGTGACTACGACGATTCCATGCAACTGCTGGCAAGCGGGCTTTTTGGAGACGCGGGGTTTCGCAGGCTGCACGTTGCCGGACACCCCGAGGGCAATCTCGACATTGATCCCGACGGCTCGACAGCCGGCGTCGACCGAGCCCTCGAGTGGAAACAGAGGTTCTCGGAAACAACCGACGCGGACGTAGCGATTGCAACCCAGTTTTGTTTCGATGCAACACCGGTGATCCGGTGGCTCGACCGGCTCCGGGACATGGGAGTCACGCTGCCCGTACACGTCGGTGTCGCCGGGCCCGCCAAGCTTCAGACCCTGATCCGGTTCGCCGTCGCCTGCGGGGTGGGACAATCGCTCCAGGTCTTGCGAAAGCGCGCCAAGGACATCCGTAAACTGCTGACACCATTCGAGCCCGATGAATTCCTGAAAGCCATTGCCAAATACAGTGCAGGTTGTCCGGAAGCGGGAATCGAGGGTGTTCATTTTTTCCCCCTTGGGGGAATCCTGACATGCACGGACTGGATCAAGGCGCACAGCGGTCCCGGTACGGGTGACAAATCTGCCATTCGGAAGGAAACGACATGACCCGGACCATCGTTGAATCCCGGAAACGCACGGCGATCATCGGTTTTGATCAACCGTTTTGTGTCATTGGCGAACGGATCAATCCGACGGGACGCAAGCTCCTTGCGGTGGAGCTGGAATCCGGGAAATTCGAAACGGTCGAGAAAGATGCCCTTGAGCAGGTCGCGTGTGGGGCAACCATGCTCGATGTCAATGCCGGCGTGGTCTACAACTCCAACCCGAACCCCAACGAGACCGAACCGCCTCTCATGAAGAAATTGATCGGTTTGGTGCAGTCCCTGGTTGATGTTCCTCTCTGCATCGACAGTTCGGTTGCTGGTGCACTCGAGGCCGGCCTTGAAGTCTGTGACGGTCGTCCCCTGGTCAACTCCGTCACGGGTGAAGAAGAACGCCTGGAGTCGATCCTGCCCCTGATCAAGAAATACAACGTTCCTGTCGTTGCGATTTCCAATGACGACAGCGGCATTTCGGACGATCCTGACGTACGTTTTGCGGTGGCAAAAAAAATCGTCGAACGGGCTGCGGATTTCGGGATTCCGGCTCAAGACGTCGTCGTCGACCCGCTCGTCATGCCCGTCGGAGCGGTGGCCACGGCAGGCCTCCAGGTGTTCCATCTTGTCCGCCGGCTACGAACCGAACTCGGGGTCAACACGACGTGCGGCGCGTCGAACGTTTCCTTTGGCCTGCCCAACAGGCACGATATCAACGCCGCCTTTCTGCCGATGGCGATCGCGTCCGGAATGACGTCGGCAATCATGAATCCGGTCCGACCTCAAGAAATGAATGCCATCCGCGCGTCCAACCTTCTGATGGATCACGACAAGAATGGCGCGGACTGGATTCGGCACAACAAGCCCGAGAGAACAGCGGAAGACGGAACGCGCGTGCGGCGAAGAGGCGAACGCCGGAGGCGACGGGCGGCATGAGCAGGTGGGTTCGGCAACGGGTGTCAGCGCCGGCACTCTTCCTGGCGCGTCATCCGTGATTGGTACCCGAGGCCGGACTCGAACCGGCATGCCTCTCGGCGGGGGATTTTGAATCCCCTGCGTCTACCAATTCCGCCACTCGGGCACGGGAACGCTGCGCAGAGTGTGGTCGGGACACTGCGCAGTGGTCAACGGTATCCGCCTTCATTTCTCCGCGGGCCGTCAAACAGATTTCAGGCCGACGCGGAATATCTGCAACGGCTTCCCGGCAATCCTCTACAGCCTGCCCGCCTCTTAATTCAAGATCAAATCGCCGGATCCGAAAGGACTTCTGTTCGGTTCTGTCCTCGTCCTGCGGTTGAGCCTGCATAATGGCCTTACCTCTTCCCTGAATTTCTTTCCCGGGGCATATAACCCAATGCTGTATGGCACTCGGGAGGAAGCCACAGTCCGGAATCTCCGTTGCACGCGTTCGGGCGGGGAAAGTTCGCCTTCAATTCAAGCAGGCAAGGCCCTATGTCATTGTCCATCCATCCCGGACGGAGAGACGCGATCAGCAATACGGTCAACAGTCGTTTCAGATGCCGGGCAGAAGAGCGCGCCGCGCGGTTCGGCCTGAAGCTGAAATATGAAGACATTGGCGACCGATTAATGGAGCTTCGCAAGGAGGCATTTGACAAATACGATGTTCGTGCTCTTTGGAGCACTCCTGGCCATGCAACCCTAACCGGCATGCGCGGCATTGCCGAGGCACTTCGCAACAACGGTGACCTTGAGGCAGCTTTCCTGGCCGCGGCGATTTTCCGCGAGGTCGAGAAAGAGGGCGGCGACGGTGCCGCTTGATGAATTTCAGAAAGGAATAATTGGCGTCATCCGTGCGCACCGGGACGCCGAAAGCCCGTTCGCTGGTGGTTACGTAATTCAGAAGCACGGCTTCCGCTTGAGCGATGACCAGGACATTTTCACGTCGGGAGACCTTGACTCCGTCATGCGGCAGGACACGCAGGCGCTCAAGACCGCTGGTTATTCGGTCCTTCCGGGGAAAAGCCATACTGGATTCCGGGAGTGCATAGTCGCGAAACTTGCGGTAGGACGAACAATTCTTCAATGGACACAGGGACTTGTCGACGAGTTCTACGCGCCCGTACCTGATCCTCTGTTCGGATTTCGGCTGCATTTTGCGGATCTGGCAGTCAACAAGGCCTTGGCGGCAGGATCACGGATGGAACTCCGCGACTTTGTTGATTTGTGGATGCTCGACTGTCACGTGGTGCCGCTTTGGCGGATGGCCTGTGCTGCGCCAGGAAAGCATTCCCTGGTCAATCCGTTTTCATTGATTGAAGACATCTCACGCAATTGGCATTTTACATCCAGAAGGAAAGACCCCGGTGACGACCTGTTGCCTACGACCGAGACCCCGCTCGAGGAGGTGTGGACGAATCTGAATGACCGCATCCACGAGGCACGGGTTGCGCTCCGCAGTGTCGAACCGGAATGTTACGGGCGACTTGAGGTCGACACCCGAAAACGGCCTGTCTTGACAAGGGAGGTCACGTCCGGCGGGCACTGGGTGGCACCCCTGCTGGGGGGTGGCATGCCATCTTTCGAAGGAATTGACAGCGAAATGATCGCAGGGCTGATCAAGGAGTATGGCGTGGAGGGCGGCCGTTGGACGATCGAAAGCGCGGCTCCCCCCCATCCCGAATAGATGCAGGGAGAGGAGAATGCGGGCCTGGAGGATAGCCGACGCATGGATGAGTAGGGACCCATCAACATCCCGAACCGGGACAAACCAAGGGATACCCGTGCGGCGGCCAAACCCCGGCGCGCCGCGAGTCTGCGGCCGGGGAATTAAGTGTCCTTGCCTCAGTTTCACGCGACCTGTGCGTCGGAACGGGTGCCGTGAAGGGACGTAACCCGAGGTGGCAACTAGCTGTCAACCGCCGTGCGCATCCAGTTCTGCAGCACCCCGACTGAAAACTCCGAGTTCACGCCGCACGCGGGGTCGAGCACCAGGGGCCCCGGCCGGTATCCCCGCGATCCCAGTCCACGCTGAACGCTTTCAACGAGCCTGATATCTTCTGCAACGGTCGTCTCCCGGTCCTGAACAGCGAGTTCCCGAATGACAGGATCGTCCTTGCCGCCAACCGTGAACCAGCCGCGCCACACGACGACGTTCGACACGTCGACCGCACGCCAGTGATAGGTATTCAACACGTTGCCCGGATAGACCTGAAACGCGAACATTGGCCACAGGAACCAAGACGAGTAGTCGCCTGCGTGGGGCAGTTCCGGATCGATGGCGTAGGTCATCCTGTCCAGGTTCTGGCACTCGGTCGTGTGACGCAGGCAGTACCCCTGGGGCCGGACACTGTACGATTCCGGCTTGACCACTCCGGTCGAAAACGTCGGGTGATTGAGCTGGCAGTGGTAGCACTCGGAATAGTTTTCGATCGAAACCTTCCAGTTGCAGCGCTCGGGGATTTCGAGCCATTCGAGCGGCTTCAACCGCTCCCACGCAGGAAGGAACTCCTGGATTTCCGAGCGGACCCGCGGAAACATGTCATCCATCGACGATGCCGAACCGTCAATATTGACGAACACGAAGCCGCAGAAGTTCTCCGCGCGCACCATGGCCAGGGATATCGACGACCGGTCGACCCCGGGCACCGAAGCCAGTCCGGGACCGGACCGCAGAGCCCCGGTCAACTCGTACGTCCATGCGTGATAGGGACAAACGATCGAACTCCGGAGGCACCCTCTGCCTTCAAGCAGCCGGTGAGCCCGGTGCTGGCAGACATTATGGAAAACCCGGATTTCTCCATCGCGCCCGAGCACGGCAAAGAGGCTGTCGCCGGCAATGTCGAAACAATAGTAATCCCCGGGTGACGCCAGTTCGGACGCGTGGAAAGCGAATTGCCACGTGTTCGCAAACAGCCCTTCCTGTTCGACCCGAAAGACCTCCGGGTCGGTATAGTACCGCGCTTCAAGGGACGTCACGGCGGCGCTCATTCGGTTTCCCCCAGATAGATTCCTGACGCATGGCGCCAGTTGTCGAGGCTTTCCACCCGGGTGATGATGGCGGAACTCCCGATCGCGATGACAAGACTCAGAAGCGTCTCCAGCAATGCAATAACCGAAACCGAAGACGGAAAAAACTGGGGTGTTTCAACCGAGACGACGAAGCCTTGATCTGATCCGACAATAATCGGGGACGCCGGACTGTCGGAAATACTGATCGTCCTGGCGCCTGACGCACTCGCCATCCGTACCGCGTCGACGATTTCGCTCCGATACGGTTTGCAGGTCATCGCGATCAAAACGTCTTCTTCTCCCATTCGCGCAAGGTCGTCGAGCGGGGTCGAACCGGGTCGCGGAATTGCGGAAACGTTGCTCATCCCCATGCCGGCAAGATAGGCAAAATTGCAGGAATTGTGATAATGGACCCCGACCCCGAGCACGAAGGTGTGCCGTGAATTCAACACCTCCCGTGCCGCGGCAAGCAGTTCGTCCTCCGGTATTCGGGAAAACGACTCCTCGATATTCCTGATGGCCGCGTTCACGGATGCGGCAAAGAGGCCGCCAAGCTGCCCGGATTCGCGAAGTGACTGCAGCCACCTGGCGCGGTCGGGGAACGAAACGGGTCCGCGACGGATCCGGTCGCGAAACGGTTCGCGAAACGCATCGTAGCCCGAAAACCCGAGGCCGTGCGCAAGCCGGACAAATGTGTTCGGAGTGACTCCGGCAAGCGAAGCAAGTTCCCGGATGGTCGAAACGCCGATTTCGTTCGGGTTCTCCAAAAGATACGTGGCGGCCTTTCGTGTTTGCGGCGCCAGCGACTCGAGTTCCGAGGCCAGCAGTTCCAGAACAGATCGCGGATCACTTTGCAAAACATCTGTACCAATCATGATTGACGACTGTACAAATGTTCGTATAGGCTGTCCACCTGATTTGCCTGGGGATTCACGCGGAGATCAATGGCCCGGACGCCAGACAGAGTCCCATCCACCGCCCGGGTCGTCATCGTCGGTGGTGGAATCATGGGGTGCGGCCTCGCCTACCATCTTGCGCTGGAAGGATGGCGTGACGTGATCCTTCTCGAAAAGGCCGAACTCACCAGCGGGTCGACCTGGCACGCGGCGGGTCAGATCACCCGCTCAACCTCGAGTTTCGGTCTCGGGAAATGCATCGACTACAACATTTTCCTGTATTCGGGAGCATTGGAAGAACGCACCGGACGACACGTCGGCTGGCACGGTTGCGGTTCCTTGCGGCTGGCTTACAGCGACGACGAACTCGACTGGCTCCGCCACACGCTCAGCGTAGGCCGGGCGTTGGGATTCGACATGGAGATCATCGAGCCTCAGCGGATTTCCAGGCTTCATCCCTTCTACAACCTCGACGGCGTACGCGCCGCGCTCCACACGCCTGACGACGGTCACGTCGACCCTTCCGGCGTCACGCACGCGATGGCGGCGGGAGCGCGTGAACTCGGCGTCATGATCGCCCAGAGATGCCGCGCAACAGGAATTCGGCCGACAGCGTCGGGCGACTGGGTAGTCCGAACCGAGGCAGGCGACATAACGTGTGATCATGTTGTCAACGCCGCGGGAACCTACGCGCGGCAGATTGGCGCCTGGTGCGGACTGCAGGTTCCGGCGACATCGATGACCCACCACTACCTCGTCACCGAAACGGTGCCGGAGTTCGAGGACCTGGAACGGGAACTGCCGGTCGTCCGCGATGACCGCATGGTTTCCGGTTACGTCCGGATGGAACAAAAAGCGGGACTTGTCGGCATCTACGAAAAGACTGACCCTAGAAGCGTGTGGGAGGATCATTGTCCGTGGGGCGCCGAGAACGAACTGTTCACGCCCGACTATGACCGGATTTTCCCCTGGCTGAACAACGCGATGGAACGCATGCCGGTCCTCGAGGGCCGCGGCATACGGCGCGTGGTTCATGGAGCGATCAGCCACCCTCCTGACGGGAATCCCCTGATCGGACCAGCTCCGGGCGCCACGAACTACTGGTGTTGCTGCGGAACCCAGATCGGAATTGGCTGGGGGCCCGGGCTGACGCGGGAACTGGCGCGGTGGATGGTGCACGGAGCCGCCGACATTTCCATGCGGGACTTCGACCCGCGCCGTTTCGGGTCGTATGCGAATCGGGATTGGCAGGTGGTCAAGGCGAAGGAGGATTATTGCCTTCGCCACGAAATACCCTACCCGAACTTCAACAGGCTCGCTGGACGCCCGGTAAAGCCCTCGCCACTCCACGACAAGCTCAAGGCCAAGGGGGCCGTTTTCGAGGAAATCCATGGCCATGAACGGCCGCGGTGGTTTTCGAAGACCGAAGTTCCTCAACGCGACCATTATTCCTTTCGCCGGAATGTGGTTGACGAACTGGTCGGAGATGAATGCCGGGCCGTCAGGGACGCCGTTGGAATCATGGACATCACGGCTTTCTGCAAGCTCGAGATCCGTGGCCGGGACGTCGTTTCATTCCTCGATCGCGTGATCCCGAACAGGCTTCCGTCGCATGACGGACGGATCGTCCTTACGCATTTTCTGAACGAGTACGGACGCATCGAACTCGAAGCGACCGTGGCGCGCCTGGCACACGACCGGTTCTACGTTGTTGCCGCAGCGTTTTTCGAACAACGCCTGATCGACCACCTGAACCGGGTTCGCAGGGATCACGAGTCATTTGAAATCATCAATGTTTCCGATGCCTGGGCCGCCCTTGCCATCAACGGACCCGCGTCAGGACATGTCCTGACCGCAACCACTTCCGATCCCCTCGACAACTTGCGTTTCCCGTGGCTTTCCTCCCGGTCCATCGTGGTGGCGGAACACAGGATTCTTGCCCTTCGCCTGTCTTACGCGGGGGAACTTGGATGGGAATTGCACGGTCCCAAGGCCGTGTTCCCGGACATCTACGACGCGTTGATCCGGGCGGGTTCGGCCCACGGTATCGTCGACTACGGGTCTTTCGCCATGAATTCCATGCGTATGGAAAAGGGCTTTCCGGGAGCAAGCGAACTCACAAACGAAGTCACGCTCGCCGATGCCGGCGTCATGCGTTTCGTCGACATGTCCAAGGACTTCATCGGCTGGCAGGCAACCAGGGCCAGTCTCGAATCGCCACGCCGGTGGACCCGGGTGTTCATCGAGATCAATTCCGATGGACGAACGGACGGTCACGGGGGCGAGGCGGTGATGCATCACGGACAGGTCGTCGGATCCACGACCTCTGTCGCGCGTGGTTTCAGGGTCGGAAAGACGCTGGCCTTCGCTTACGTCAAGCCGGTTGCAGCACGGGCGGGCACATGTCTGACGGTCAATGTCATGGGCGAGATTAGGGACGCAAAGGTTCTTGACGGTGCCGTGTATGATCCCGAAAACAGGCGTCCCAGATCGGACTGTCGAAGGGAACACGAAGCATGACGATTCCGCACGAGATGCGCGCCGTCGTCCTGACCGGACACGGCGGACTGGACAGGCTCGAATTCAGGCATGACTGGCCGGTCCCGAAACCCGGTCCGCAGGACGTCCTGATAAGGGTTTTCGCCTGTGGAATGAACAACACCGACGTCAATACCCGGTCCGGCTGGTACTCGAAGCAGGTAACCACTGCCACGACAGGCGAAGCGGCGACGAGCGCGGATCTTGACGATCCGACCTGGGGCGGCGGTTCGATCTCGTTTCCCCGAATTCAGGGAGCCGATGTCGTTGGCGAAGTCGTCGCCTGCGGCACTGAAGCTGACGCGGAACTGCTCGGTCAGCGCGTCATGACCGACAACTGGCTGCGCGACTGGGATGATCCGTCACGTCTTGATGGTGTCGGATACTTCGGGTCGGAGCGGGATGGCGGATTTGCCGAGTTCACGGTGATCGATCACCGGAACGTCGGGGCCATTCGTTCGAATCTCGGTGATGCTGAACTGGCAACATTTTCATGCTCGTACACAACCGCGGAAGGCATGCTTGAAAACGCCGGAGTCGGATCCCAGGACCTGGTGCTGGTTACTGGAGCGTCGGGCGGTGTCGGATCCGCGCTCGTTCAACTGGCAAAACGGCGGCGTGCAACGGTCATCGCCCTGGCATCCGAGGCCAAACACGCGCAGGTGGCGGAACTCGGAGCGGACATCGTTCTGCCCCGATCGCCTGAAAACCTCTCCGATGCCATTCGGGAAACGGCGGGAACGCAAGAGGTGACGGTCGTTGCCGACGTCGTCGGTGGGCCCGCGTGGCCTGATCTGATCGAACAACTCTGCCGCGGCGGGCGGTACGTGTGTTCGGGGGCCATAGCCGGCCCCATGGTGCACCTCGACCTGCGCACGCTGTACCTGAACGACCTGACACTGTTCGGCTCGACAATTGTACCGCCGCATGTCTTTCGCAGTCTTGTCCAATACATCGAAAACGGCGAGATCAGACCTCTTCTCGCCGCGACCTACGCGCTGGAGGATTTCCATGCCGCCCAGACCGCATTCATCGGGAAGGAGCACTTCGGGAACATCGTCGTAGCAATCCGGGACCGCTGACGGCTTTCAGAGAGAGCGTTCACGCGGTCGGGTAACGAAAAGAGTCCGACATTGACGTCAGGATACCCAGACGCATCATGTCTCATCGATCATGAGATTCCGGGCACGGAGCCAGGACCTTGAGAATCACCCGCCTGTCCGTTTTTCACAAGGAATTGCCGTTGAGCAAACCGTACTGGCTGTCGGGAGGCCGGCTTCGGTTCGACGGACTCGACGCAACCTTCGTCAAGATCGAAACGGATGTGGGACTTGTCGGCTGGGGAGAAGGCACACCCTGGGGGCACAGTTACGTCGCGGCGCATGGCAAGGGGATTCGGGCCGGGCTTGAGACACTGGCGCCCGTCATACTGGGCAAGGACCCGCGAAAGGTCGGCCATGTCGAGCATGCCATGGACATGTGCCTTCCCGGACATCCGCACGCCAAGTCCCCGGTAGACATGGCGTGCTGGGACATCGCAGGACAGTCCGCCGGGCTGTCCATCGCGGATATGTTGGGTGGACGGTATCCCGAGGGTACCGCGATCGCTTCTTCGGTGTCATCCGGAACGACCGACGAGGTCATCGAAGAGATCGAACGCTTCAGGAAAATGGGCTACATCTCCCATTCGGTCAAGATCGGTGTTGGCGTTGAGGAGGACATTGCCTGCATACGCGCGGTGCTGGCCGTTCGGCGGCCTGGCGAACGATTCCTGTTCGACGTGAACCGTGCCTGGTCGCGCAGGCAGGCATTGGCAATCCTGTCGGCCGTAGCAGAACCGGAAGTGGCGGTCGAACAGCCGTGCGAGAGCCTGGACGACATTGCCGCGATTCGACGCATGACCTCGGTTCCGATCAGTGTCGACGAGTCACTGGTGACCGTGCAGGACGCGGTCCGAATCGCCCGCGATGGTCTGGCCGAAATCTTCGGAATCAAGGTCAACCGTGTCGGCGGTTTGAGCAAGGCGGCACGAATCCGGGATATCGCACTGTCCCACGGGATCGACTGTTACGTCATGGCGACCGGCGGAACCGTCCTCGCCGATGCCGAAGCGACTCACCTCGCGCAGACAATTCCTTCGTACCGTCGGCTCGGCGTCTGGGCCTGCCAGGACATGATCACATGCGACGTCGCGCCGGGCCGCGGACCGCGAAACCGATCTGGAACGCTGACGGTTTCCTCGTCGCCAGGATTGGGTTTTGCACCCGACGAGACATTGCTCGGCAGTCCGGCTGCCGTCCATGAGCTTTGAGTTCTAGTTTGATGGCGACGAAAATCCATCACCTCGACGAATGGGTTGAACGGGCCCGGGAGGTCCTGCCGGCCGGAGGTCTCGGGAATTTCGATCCGGGGACTTTCATCCGCAAGGGTGCCGGCTCGCGTGTCTGGTCCGAGGACGGGAGCGAATACATCGACTTGCTGATCGGGTCGGGACCGATGATCCTCGGCCATGGTCATCCGGAGGTCCTTGAAACCGTTTTCGAACAGTTGCCCCTCGGTATGACTTTCTTTGCCAACAACTCCCGGGCGGTCGAACTGGCCGAGGAAATTAGCCGGGCCGTTGCATGCGTAGAACAGGTTCGCTTCGTCTCGTCGGGAGGTGAGGCCGACATGTTCGCGATGCGCCTGGCGCGTGCGTACACCGGACGTGACCTGATTCTGAAATTCGAAGGCGGTTATCATGGAATGTCGGCAGACGCCCAGATGAGCCTGGCCCCGACCCGACCCGCGAACTACCCGAACGCGATCGCCGACAGCGCCGGCATCCCTGACGCCGTCCGCCGCAACATCCTGGTCGCACCGTTCAACGATATCGGGTTCCTGCAGACGCTGCTCGGGCAGCGCGGAGGCGAGGTCGCGGGTGTCATCGTCGAACCGCTCCAACGGATCATACCGGCAGATTTCCGTTTTCTTCGAACGCTCAGGGAGGAATGCGACCGCCACGGAATCGTGCTGATATTCGACGAGATCGTCACGGGCTTCCGCCTGGCTTATGGAGGAGCCCAGGAACAGTACGGGATCATTCCCGACGTCTGCACGCTTGGCAAGATCATCGGAGGCGGATTCCCGCTTGCGGCCGTCGCCGGGAACCGGGACATCATGGCCCACTTCGATCGGGACCAGGTCGGGACGGACGGGTTCCTGATGCAGGTTGGAACGTTGTCGGGAAATCCGCTCGCAGCGTCGGCCGGGCTGAAAACGCTCGAAATTCTCCGCCGCGACGGAACCTACGATCGATTGAGATCGTCCGGAAGACGCATCATGTCCGCGGCATCATCCGCATTGACCAAGGCCGGTCACCCGCACCGGATCGTCGGCACAGAACCCCTCTTTGACATGGTCCTGACGGCGCAACAGGTCAGGGACTACCGGGAATTCATCGCTGCAGACAAGGCCAAAGGCGACCGATTCAATATGTTTCTCAGGTCAAACGGGATCCTGAAGGCGCCGGGGAAAACCTATGTGTCAACCGTGCTGTCTGAAAATGATCTCGACGAAATCGAAACCGCGTTTACCGCGGCGGCACATGCCCTTTAGTCTGACGTTTGGAACCAGGGAACCGCCGCACCGGGCAAGTCCGGAGTGTCCGAGACCCCGAAGTCGGCGACGGCGACGGTTGGGATTGCCGACGGTCCACGAATACGTGTCAAGAGGGACAGAAGGGTTTAGAACCGGTTCAGCCGTATTTCCCGTGCGGCCACTTGGGCTTCTGGCAAGCTTGGCATGCTGAAGTCAGCTGAGTCAGTTTACCGGCACTCCGAAGCCACCATTCCAATCTGAACGCACCACGTCGATCGAAACATTGCTTGCCCGCCTCTACGAACGCACGATTTCCCTGGCCCGAAGCCCGCATGCGCCCTGGGCACTCGGTGCCGTCAGCTTTCTTGAGAGCTCGGTGTTTCCGATTCCTCCCGACCTGCTCCTCATCCCGATGATCATTGCCGCGCCCAGCCGGGCGTTCCTGTATGCCGGGATCTGCACAATCGCCAGCGTTGCCGGAGGTGTGGCGGGATACAT
Organism: Paracoccaceae bacterium; assembly: GCA_965242975.1. Classification (GTDB taxonomy): domain Bacteria; phylum Pseudomonadota; class Alphaproteobacteria; order Rhodobacterales; family Rhodobacteraceae; genus JAPPHA01. The sequence continues at coordinate 1,872,955 of CBDETS010000007.1, forward strand.
GATCGGTGCACTGATGTTCGAATACATCGGGCGTCCGGTCCTGATCTTCTACGGCCAACTGGACCAATTCGGCGTTTTCAGCGAGACGTTCAATTCGCACGGAAGCCTTGCCGTTCTCGTTGCCGGAATTACCCCGTTTCCGTACAAGGTCATCACGATTGCTTCCGGGGTTACGGGACTCGGCTTTTGGCAGTTCCTACTGTGGTCACTCGTGGCCCGTGGACTTCGCTTCTTCGTTGTTGCCGGCCTTCTGTGGAAGTTCGGCGATCCGATTCGCAACTTCATCGAACGCAGGCTCGGTCTTTTCCTGGGCGTGTTCGCTCTGCTACTTGTCCTGGGGTTCGTACTTGCCGCATGGATTTGACATTGTGAGTCGTTCCCTGCTCGTCGCCGTGGTCAGCGGAGGGTCAGTGGCCCTGCTCGGAGGCGCATTCGCCTTCGAACACATCGGCGGGATGCCTCCGTGCAAGCTCTGCATCTGGCAACGTTGGGCACATGTCGGGGCTATTGTCGCGGGAATCGCCGCAGTCACATTGGGAAAGACGCGCCTTCTCGCCGTATTGGGCGGGCTGGCCGTTCTGACTGGAGCTGGCGTTGCCGGATACCACGTCGGGGTCGAGCAACAGTTGTGGATGGGTCCCGAGGCCTGCGCCTCGCTGCCTTCGGCCGCGACGTCGGCAGAAGAACGGCTCGACGAACTCCTTCGGACCCCGGTGATTCGCTGCGACGACATTCCCTGGTCGCTGGCCGGCGTCAGCATGGCGGGTTGGAACGGATTGATTTCGCTGGTTCTTGCCTGGTTCTGGTTTCGGGCGGCATTGGCCAGGCGCAGCTTGGACGTGAGATGAGACCTTCCTCCGGAAACGATCGGGCGTGAGGGCACGCGCCTCCCCGCCGTCGCCTTCGAACAAGCTCGAATTCCGACGACTCCGAGACCGTGCTCATGAAACATGAAAGGTCACGGCGCGATTGTCATTGCAGAAACGCGGGCGACCGACGGCCCGCGGGCGTGGACGCACGCCTTCGGGTCCACGCTCGGAACGAACTTGCGGTGTTCCGAGTACTCTATTCCTCGAGTTCGATATCCCAGTACAGGAAGTCTATCCAGGTTCGATGCAGATAGTTCGGTGGGAATTTTCGTCCGGAGTTCAGCAGTTCATCCGGAGATGGCCGCGCGGGTTTCCTGAGAAGATGCATGCGGGATTCCTTCAGAGACCGCGAGCCCTTTTTCAGGTTGCAGTCGGTACAGGCCGCAACGACATTGTCCCAGGTCGTACGACCGCCCTGGGACTTCGGAATAACGTGGTCAAAGGTCATTCTTCCGTCTGACCCGCAGTACTGGCAAACAAATCCGTCACGCAGAAAAAGATTGAAGCGCGTGAATGCGGCTGTTCGTACGGGCCTGACATAGGTCTTGAGCACGACGACTGACGGAATCCGCATCTGAATCGAAGGCGAACGGACGAAGCGGTCGTATTCGGCGATGATTCTGACGCGGTCGAGAAAACACGCCTTGACCGCATCCTGCCAATTCCACAACGACAGGGGAAAGTACGAAAGCGGCCGAAAATCCGCGTTCAGAACCAGCGCCGGGAAATCATGGGACCGGACGGGCACGGCACGAGCGTATTCCTTGGGCACTTCGATAACCATCGTTACCTACCCCTGTATCCGGCACCTGCCGCCTGACACCTCGCAGGCCAGCCCGTTGCCAGAACATTCCTGAATCGCCTGACGTTATAGCCCTGATTCCCGGATGAACAACAGTTCGGCCGGATTGCTGTACCATTGTTGCCAATTTCCAACAGGGTCCACCTGATCTGTTGCTGAGCGGCCACTACTGCTCCATGGTGCCTCATTGTCAGGTGCAACGGCGGGGGCGCGGCGCATTCTGTCGGGCCAGCATTACGGCAACGGCGAATAGTGCTTGCCCATGGCCGAATTCGGCAACATTGTGTCCGGGCGCAGATGGACTGAAGCAGTGACCGAAAAACCCCATACTCCCGACATTCTCGAAGCAGCGATCTATGCCGACGACCTCGACGCCGCAGAACGATTCTACGGGGACGTGCTCGGTTTCCGCAAGATCGCCAGGGTTGGCAACCAGGGCAATCGCGTTTGAAAATATTTTCTCTTGGCTTCTGAGTGATTGCATGATTCCCTGTTGAAAAACAACAACCTGAGGCAGGGATGAGGCAGGACAATGCAGGACTTCGCACGAATATTCGACGGGGTGGAAGACCCCCGGACCAGCAACGCGACCCGTCACGATCTCCATGAAATGCTGATGATCGCGCTTCTGTGCGTGATTTGCGGTGGCCAAACATGCACCGACATGGAACTTTTCGGGCGCTCGAAAGAACAATTCCTGCGCCGCTTCATGACGCTCGAACACGGCATCCCGAGCCACGACGCCTTCTCGGCGCTGTTCAGGATTCTCGACCCCGACTGCCTGGGCAGGGCGCTCCTGCGCCTTGCTGCGGACTGGGCCGAGCAACACGGTCCGGACGTGATCGCGATCGACGGCAAGACGCTGCGGCGCTCCTTCGAGGACGCAGCAAAGCGCACGCCGCTGCACGTGGTCAACGCCTTCGCCACCGGTGCGCGCCTGACGCTCGGACAGGTCAAGGTTGACGGCAAGTCCAACGAGATCACGGCGATGCCGGCGCTTCTGGAGCTTCTCGACATCGAAGGCAGCACGGTAACCGTCGACGCCATGCACACGCAGCGGGCGACCGCGGAGACGATCACGGCCAAGGGCGGCGCCTACGTCCTGGCGCTCAAGGGCAACCAGGAGACGCTTCACGACGATGTCCGGCTCCACTTGGCGGACCCGGAGAACGCAGAAAAGATGACTCGTTTCAATGACGTGGACACGGGTCACGGGCGCATCGAGATCCGCGAGGCCACCGTCTGCCATGACGTCGACACGTTGGTGGACCTGCATCACTGGCCCGGCCTGCAGGCCGTCGGGAAGGTCACCTCCACACGGGAGATCAAGGGGGAACGGAGCACCGAGACCCGCTTCTTCCTTCTCAGCGAAAGGCTCGATCCGGAGCGGTTCCTCAAGACGGTGCGGGCGCATTGGGCCGTGGAAAACTCCCTCCACTGGGTCCTGGACGTGACCATGGGAGAGGACAGCCTGCGCAACCGGAAGGATAACGGTCCCGAGAACCTGGCGCTGATGCGGAAGCTGGCGCTGAACCTGGCGCGGATCACGCCAACAGCCAGGAAGCAATCGATGCGCGGCAAGCTGAAGAGGGCCGGCTGGGACAACGATTTCCTTCTGAAACTCGTCAGCTTCGCATCAAGCCTCGCAAAGGACGTCGAACCCGGATAAATCCAAACGCGATAGCCTTGGGTTGGCAACAGGCATGTCTTTTTTCGATTTCGAAACACGGTACTCCTGATCTTCAATGCGTCCGAAACCCGCAGGCCTCCCGGGAACCCCGATTTGCCCGTTCCACCCCATGGCGCGACCGGAGACGGCCATATCTGTTTCGCCGCATCCGCCGGCGATCTGGAACGATGGGAGGACGTGTTTTCCGCCCATTCGGTTGCAATCGAGGCGGATTTTCGATGGCCCAACAGATGCCGGTCGATCTACGTTCGCGACCCGGCGGGCAATTCGGTTGAATTCGCCGAACGCGGACTGTGGTTCCGGGAAGCTGTAGCGGCAACTGAAGTGTAACCGGTCGGCAACTCCACGTCCCGCCGTCGGACCGAGGTTCATCCGCACCCGATGAGGTGTCTGACGAGGAAATCGCGCGCGACCGCAAGGCCGTCCGGTCCTATCTGGTGCCCAATGCCTTTTGAGAGATGCGTGGCGGCCTGAAGTCCCAGCGCCTCGAGCGCATCCGCCGTCTGCCAGAGGTTTGCACACGGAATCATCTCGTCGTTCTCGCCGTGAACCAGGAGGACCGGTGGGCGAGAGAGAACCTGTTCGTCCTTTGGCACCAGGTACGAGGTACCGGAAAAACCGACCAGTCCGGCGATTCTCTCCGGCCTCCTGAGGGCCACGTTAAGGGCAATCATCGTCCCCTGTGAAAAACCGACCAGAACTGTCTTGCCGGCATCCACTGATTCCTGATCCGATATTTCGTCCAACCAGTCGTTCAGCATGGCATAGGACGTCCCTGCGGCAATGGCCGCCTCCACTTCGCTCGAACCATCAATCCAGGGGATCGGAAACCACTCGTAACCAACCGGGTTCGAGCTACACGGGAATGGCGCGTTCGGTGCAACGAATGCAGTGTCAGGCAGCACGTCGGAAAGGATTTCGTGAAGGGACAGCAGGTCGTTGCCGTCTGCCCCATATCCGTGAAGCAGTATGACCAGACGACGCGCGCTTCCCCGATTTGCCCCCGCGCGTTCGAATTGAAGCGTCGTCATGCGCGAACACCTTCTCTGTTTTTCACGTCCCGGTAGTGCGACCACAAAAGTCGGGCGGCAACCGACCGCCAGGGCGACCAGGCCCCGGCCCTTTCCGCGAGGTCGCGTTCGCTCGGCCGCTCCGGGAGATCGAACAGGAGACGGGCCGATTCCCGGAGTGCCAGGTCGCCGGCGGCAAAGACATCGGCACGCCCAAGGGCAAACATCACGTAGATCTCCGCTGTCCAGCGTCCGATCCCGGGAATTTCGGTCAAACGCTCCACGACGGCTTCATCGGTCATTGACTCGAACGAAGCGAATTCGACTCGACTTTCGGCCAGGGCGCGTGCGTACCGCACCTTTTGACCGGACAGACCGCAGTTTCGAAGACATTCGGTCGAAGCGGAACGTACCGCTTGCTCCGTGACAAGTCCGGCTTCCTCCACCTTCTTCCACACACTGTCCGCAGCTGCCACCGACAGCTGTTGACTGACGATGGCTCCGAGCAGCGCCCGAAATCCGGCTTCACGACGACGGAGAGGAGGCAATCCCGATCCCTCGATTACCAGCGCGAACCGTGGCTCCCGCGCCGCCAACCAGGCAGATCCCTCCGCCACGCACGCTTCGGATTCGATGGTTCGCATGACGCTCATTCGCTTTCCTTCACGACAGCCGGAACCGCCGGCGACCCTGTCGCGGCCGGACGGTCCAATCCGATCGTCGACAACCACTCCATACATGCCTCGACTGAATCGACAACCGTGCAGTTCGGCACGGGTGGACGCTCGAACATCGCAACCGGCAACGCAAGTCGTCGCGCGGCTTCCAGCTTGCTCTCCGACATTCCGCCGCCGGAGTTCCGGGCAACAAGCCAGTCGACCTTCTTTCTTCGGAACAGTCTGATCTCATGGTCCACGCTGAACGGTGGCCTGCCAACGACCCAGTTTCCGTCCGGTGCCGGGAACGGTTGATCCGGGAGATCGATCACGCGGCAAAGCAAACGCCGCCCTGGCAGGACCGACGCAAATTCCCGAACCCGTTTCCTGCCGGTCGCAAGGAATACCGTCGACCCTTCCGGTACGAGTCTCGCCAGATCCTGTGCGGTGGAGATCAGGGACCAATCGTCTTCCGGACCTTTCACCCAGGGCGGGCGCCGCACGACGGCATGCGGCACGCCGAGTTCCTGACAGACGTTGAAAGCCGTGACTGTCATCCGTTCCGCAAACGGGTGGGTCGCATCGATCACGATGCCGGTTCCGGACGAAACCAGGTAGTCCCTGAACCCGGATTCTCCGTTGAAGCCACCTTTTCGAACCTCCGTTCCATCGACTGTCACCGGGTATCGAGTCAGTCCGGCAAGGGAATATGTCGTCCTGAACCGTTCGTCTCCGGCGAGCCCTTCGGCCAGATCGCGCGCCTCCGCGGTTCCGCCGAGAATCAACAGGGACCGCACGGGCGCAGGCGTGGACGCCACCATGTGTCCCGGCATATGTTCAAGTCTCATCCGCGTGTCCGATGATCTGTCCGCTTCGGTCGACAACAATGACGTCAACCCTTTTTACCCGTCCATGCAACGTTCGGATCACCTGCGACCTGGCATCGTCCGCAATCGCCTGAGCAAGATCGTTCCCAGCGGTCTCAACCGCCTCAAGGACCGTATTCGACCGCGAAACATCGGGCAGTCCGAGTTCGAGAGACCGCCGGGAGAGAGCCTCGAAATCAACCGTCGATCGACTCGAATGCAGGTCCGACGCTCCCTGGGAAAGCTTGGTGACCTTGGCGACACCTCCCCCGATCGTCAACCACGGCAGCGGGTGCTTTTTCAGGTATTTCAATAGTCCACCCGAAAAATCCCCCATGTCCAGCATGGCGTGTTCCGGAAGTCCATAGTATCCCTGAACGATGTGGCCGGACGTCTGTCCGGTGCATCCTGCAACGTGATCGAGTCCACTCGCCCGTGCGACATCGATTCCCCGGTGAATCGATGCGATCCATGCTGAACAGGAATACGGACGGACAATTCCCGTCGTGCCGAGAATCGAGATTCCGCCAACAATGCCAAGGCGCGGATTCCAGGTTCGTTCGGCAAGTCGACGACCGCCGGGAACAGATATGGTGATTCGGACGTTCGCGGTCGTGTTGTAGGCCTTGGCGACCGCATCGACCGCCGATTTCATCATCTCCCTGGGAACCGGATTGATCGCAGGCTCCCCGACGGCGATCGGCAACCCCGGGCGGGACACCGTTCCGACGCCTTCGCCCGCAGCGAACGAAACCCCTCTCCCAAGGGATTCGACACGCACCACGATCAGGGCGCCATGGGTTACGTCCGGGTCGTCACCTGCGTCCTTGACGACACCTGCTTCAGCCCAACCGTCGCCCGACTTGCAACTCTGGAGCGTGAACTCCGGCTTTTGCCCCCTGGGCAACGTGATTTCGACCGACGTCGGGAACGTGCCACCCCAAAGCGCTTCCGCGGCACCCTTGGCGGCAGCAGTGGCGCATGCCCCCGTTGTCCACCCGCTGCGCAACGAAGTCTTCGGTTTTCTGGACTCTCCGGACATTCATCCGAGTATAGACGGGAGGTCAGGTTTCGCCAGTTCCTCGACCTAACGAAGCAGAGCGATCGATACGTTCAAATTCAAGAGAAGGCCGAAGTATGCAAGACACGGATCCCCCAAAGCCGTTTTCGTCTTCAATCTCATCCTTTGTCACCCGCAAAACTGAAGGAAATAGGTCAAGACTTCAGATATAGCTTATCGAGAACTCTGATTGAATAGCCTTGCTCGATGCCAAACAAGGCGGTTCCGATGTTCGTCGGTCAAAGAAATTGAACGGCTCCAATTCAATTCGGAGCGAGCGGCTTCACTCAAAGCAGACGAAAACACTGGTTTCCCGGCATCGTCGAAGGTCACCAACCCTTTGTCAAAAGCCGCATCCCAAAGTGCTGAAAGAAGCAGGCCGTTGTGTACATTCAACCGTTCCGCATCATCGGAACATTCCTTCCATGGGATAATGTGGGAAGCCCGCAGCAGGGCTGGGTCCGTGATTCCCGTCAGATGGCAGGTACCCTGCCAATACGACATTAACCGATTGCGAAAGATATCTTGTCCAATCCGTTGAATGACGAGACGCTCGGCCTCGGTTTTCCTGGGCAGGTCCTTGACCTTGGCGAGGAAGTCATCAAGCGGACGGTCAGGCAGGCTTACGCCGAGCTCATATACCCTGGGCATGAGTGTGTAGAGTTCGGTAAGTGTTGAGAACGTGTAGCGAACAAGGCCTGGCCCCGACATTTCGCACGCCGGGCGGTCCAGTTCACCGATCACACCAGCATGGCCGATTGCGAGAAACCATGGACCTGAAGAACACGTCGCAGCCAGATAGATCTCGCCTTTCGCTGAAGTTGACTCGAAACATGCCCACCCTTTTTCTTCGCCGAGACCGCGCCGATATCCGTTCTGCCAGGCGACCTTCTCGCACTCCTGAGCGACAACAAAACTCTGGGGAGCCTCAACAATCATCATGTCGAATTTTCTCGTTCCACAGTTTTGCGGCAGAAATGCCCAAGACCGTCTCAACCGCGTTCGCCGCACGGGTAACGGCGTGAAAATTTAGATCGCTGAAAGCCCCTTGAAAATTCGCAAGATAACTTTCGCTTCTCGGTTTGAGCCCGTTACGTTTCGAAACCAGATAGGCCGTCATCTCCGCTTCAACTTCTCGCAATGCATGATGAACACCGCGACGATCCCGAACATTTCGTCCTTTATCTGGTCCCAGATGACCCAGAAAAAGATGAGCAAGTTCATGTGCGACAGTGACAAAACAGGTTGGTATGGCGTGGTTCCGGTTAAAAGCCAGCTCATAATGATTCTTGCCTGATCGAGGAGTCGAATGCTTGACCATCCTGATCCAACCTGCTCGACCATCTCCGGCGTCGAGGGCGCGAATTGAAATTCGTTCATTCTCAAGCACTCGCATGAATTCATCAAATCGCTGTCGGGTCATTTCGCCGAGCGTCGGAAAAGCAAAGGCGTTAGGAGGCACTTCGCGCCCTTTGGTATCCTGGATGTCGAAAGCGAAATCGACGGGTCCCATGGTGCGCAGGATCAGAAGCGGCCGCGCGCCCAGTTTTGGCACGCGGCCAAACCTGTTCCACCAATCCAAGGCAGTGGCGGCGTGAGTCAATCCCGGTTTCTGGATATGAAGGAGCATCGCGTTGAACGGAGCGAACTTCCTAAATCTGACCACAAAATCAAAGAGCTCCTGGATCGCTTCGCTGCTGTTGTAAAGCTTGGTTGCTGAAATCAACTGATCGATGAGCGCACGCTCGGTTTGATCAATCGCCTCCATCCCAAATAGGTTGTTTTCCCTCATTTCTTCAGACTCCAAGGCTTCGGAAATCGCCACTTGCCTCCATGCGATCCCAAGCGGCAAGCACAAGACGCGCAGTCCGGTAGTCATCGAACTCGCGGATTTCTTTTTGCTTGAGCACGCGAAAAGTTTCAGAAGGATAATCGCGGCCCATTACCTCTGAGGGATCGAGAATATAGCGAAGTTCATTGCGGTCGAGTCCGTAGGCACGGGCGAAAAATGCATCAAGATCAGCGCGTATATGTGCACGGCGTTCCTCAACATAACGAAAGGGTGGTCCGTCGAATCCCAGATCGAGAGCGAAGGGGGTCATGGCGCGAGATGTATAGGTAAGTTCCATTATCTTCGGAGTTAGGAACGCAACGCGAGCCTCGGTGAAAAACGTCGGGGGCAAGAGCGGCAATTGCTGGTAGACAAAGTAGTTTAAATGAGTGCCTCCAACCTTGTGCCTTGCGGCAAAGTCATGGACCAATGAACACAGGTTTCCGATCAAACCAGCCAACTTCGCCCGCGAAAAATCTGAAGAAAACAACATCAGCGGAAGGTTATTCCCGACACCGCACTTCGGAAGTGCCGCTGCGATCACCGTCCTCTCGTTGGTGGCATTCGTGATATCCCGCCATCCCATCAACCAACGTCGTGTCCAATCCTTCTTCGCGAGCCGTTCATCAACTTCCTTGGAAGGCACCCAGTAGCGTGGACTCGGTTCGCAATTCGGGTTCTGTTTTTCTGCAACGCTCAACTCAACTGAGTTTTCTCCGTCCTCATCATAACTTGCCCAACGATGATCGAACTGGTGAATCATTTTTGCCTCATAAAGCGGAACATAGCGTGAAACGGGAGGTCCGCCGCCTACCAGCGGGAGGCCGCCGAAATCGTTGTTTTCAAACTCCAACTTGCCTTGCTGACCGTACGGATTCGGATGCACCCAATCGGTTCCTTCGCGCACATAGCCGGCGTTTGCCAACTGCCGCGCTGTGCGGAACAGGCCCGATGCCGACGTCATGTTGAATAAGCCTTGGCTGAATTTAACGCCCCAAGGATTACCCTCCGGACCTTTGCGTTCATCGATCAACACGGGCGCATTTGCGTAAATCTTCGCCGTCAGTTCCGCGTCCGCGCGTGACCGGAATACTGGTGCAGTCCGGGTGTTGGGATTGATTGCGGCGATCTCATTCGGACTCAGCGCAAAATTCCGCTCCTCATCTGCCAATTGCGCCGGATCTGTCAGGAAAAAAGCAAACCTGGCAGTATCTTCCCCCCGACCCAGCGTCAGGAGGCAGAACTTCATGCGACTGTCCACGGCGGGAAACAGTTTGGCGCGGTTCTCGAAATCCACCAGCTGTGCAAGCCGCTCATTCTCAATCAGCGAAGCGAAAAATGGTGCTGTTGTCTTGTCAGTGGCAATTCCCGTGGGCACGATAAAGCCGGCATGATCCAGCGCGAGGCATGAGTTCAATTCTGCGAAAAGAGCATATGTGTTGATCTTCCCGCGAGCGGTTAAGTCAAAACGACCACAATTCCGCATGAACATATTGAAGGAGTCGACCGTCCGTTTCGCGGTGAAGTAACCGCTGAACGTCTCAGGGTCAGTGTGTTCAAGCTGTTCAATGGCGTCCTTGCGTGCTGCGCCAGAGAGTGCAGCGATCTCCGGTTGCCGAGTAGCAAAATACTCCTTTTCCGAAAACTGAGTCACTTCCCATGGCGGATTGCCCAATACGACATCGAACCCTCCACGTTCCATGATATCCGGAAACTCCAACGGCCAGTGGAATGCTCGGGTATCCTGGGCCACCTTGGGCGCATTAAACATTGATTTTCTGAGTTTGCCCTGTTCAAGCGCAAGCCAGACTTCATCGGTCGTAGGGACAATCCGCGACGATGGCCCAGAAGGCGCATCGCCTATCTTCGGCAACAGAAACGCCGCCACGTAGAGATCGGCTGCGGTCCGGATCCGAACAAAGGACCCCAGGGTACGGAGTTGCCGAAATCTCCTGGCCTTTTTGCCGATCTGATCCACTGTATCTTCGGGCAAGTTCCGGAGGTCAGAGTAATCGTCCACCAACGGTCTCATGGTGGGCAATGTTCCTCCTCCCACCCCGAAATCAAGTTCCCCTTGTCCTCTCTTCGTACCCCGATTGGCATTTCGATAGTACAGGGCGGTCGTCCCGACATCGCCGGTCAACGGCTTGTAGGCTGCGTCCGGGATTCCTTCCTTAAGTACTGCCAGGTCAAAAATTCCGAGCAACGCGTCTCCGCATCGGACCTGCGCATCGAAAAAACCGAGAGGAAGACCTGGATCCACCGTTTCGATCCAGAGCGCGACCTTGGTTAGCTCCACGGCCATCGGATTGCGGTCCACCCCATGAATGCAGCAGCGTGCCACGTCACGAAGTGCGTGACGATAGTCGGCAAGTGACGGTGTTCCCTCGGCGCGAATTCGCGCAAGGCGAGTGGCGACGCGTCTTGCGGCCGCCAGGAGGAAATGGCCCGAGCCGCACGCCGGGTCGATGATGGAGAGTTTGAGTAGCGCTGACGTGGGATCTGCTGCTTCGCTTTCGGTCCTGTCGAGGACCGGATCGAGCGCCGTATCGAGGAGTGCCTGAACCAGGCTGTCCGGCGTGTAGTAGGAACCGGTAGTCTTGCGCTGGTTACCCATCTGTTCCGAAGAGTCGGAAGCGAACACAAGGGACAAACCGTCATCGTTCAGTTGCGGTTGCAACTCAAGCAAGGACTCATAGACGGACCCGAGTTCTTCGGTTTCCATGGCCCGCCAGTTGACAGGCACGATGCCGCTGGAATCGCGAAGCCACGAGAGGCGATAGACGGCTTCCATGAAAGCACTGTTGCGCAGCCGGGCAGTTTCAAGGCTTGGCAACTGTTCGGCACCGAACAGGCCTCCGAGAGCCGGCAGCGCGAGCGCCGGTTCGCCGTTCGTGAGCCCCCGAAAGACGATCTTGATGCCTTCATAGCGGTCATGATGGCGGTTCCAGGACGCGGAGCGCACGCTTTGGGCCCTGAGTACTGCGAGACTGTAACCTTCGACATAAAGTCGCTGCGCATTCTTCCGGGCATTCGGAGGATGCAAGAGAGCCCGATCCTCTGCCACCATCAGGAAAATGAGGCGGTAGACGAGTCGAAGAAGCTCGTTGAACCACGTCGTCAGAGAAAGTTCCCCTGATCGGAGTTGGGCGGCAAGGTCGGGGTTCGCTTCCAGGAATCCAGACCCGAGAACGCGCAAGGCTTTCTCGACCTGCCCTGCGAGCCGGTTGCGTGCGGCTTCGCCTTCGCGCGCACCGGTTTCCCGCCACCGTTCAAGAACGCAGTCGGTCGCAGGGCTTCCCGCTGGGCCGAAACGCGAACGGTGAATGATCTGCCAGAGCGTCGCGAACGAGGCGGCGTCCTCGTTGGTGAAAATCTGTTCAAGGTCAGCCTCGATATGCGCCGGTCGGGTGAGCGATGCGTTGTCGCGCATCAAACGCAGTCGGGATCCGTTTGTAACCAGTCCCCAGAGAGCATCGTCGTGTTCGTTCAGGTAGTCCTGCAGCGCAATCGAAGGGGAGAGCGATCGGTGGTCGATCGAAAGGGTTGGACTCTTGCGGTCGAGAACTTCTTGTGGCGGTACGACAATGACCGGCACGCGGCCACCGGAAGTACTTGCGACGATGCCCGGCCCATCGGCTAGGTCGGAAAACCCGAACGTCTCTCTCAGGAATTCGGACGTGAAACGCCGTGCCGCCTCTGCCGAGGGAGACGACATTCTGGTGAACGCATCGAAATGGGCCTGGCCGACCCGGAACGCGAGGGAAATCTCCTCCCTGACGGTCAGGCCCTTGCGGACGCCGTAATCGGCTTCATCCTGTTTATCGGCCTCGCGGCGATCAATCTTTGCGATCATCGCCGGTGCGATCAGGTTGCCTTCGAGCGACAGCGACGGCCATGCGGACATGTCAGTTATCGGTTTGCGCGCCACGGATTACACCTCGCTCGGCAACAGGACGAACAGGCCGATGACATCGGGAGGATTCACGGCGTTCACACTGACCCGCGATGACGAGGGTGCTGCCACCCTCAACCCGGCATGATCTTTCGCAAGTTCCCTTGCGCGGTCCCGAACGAAACCGGAAATCGGACCGTTTACGAGTTCAGGAAGCGCCGCGTGGGCCCCTGCTATGAAACGGTCACACGCAATCGTGGCAAGGTCACCTGCAGCGGCCGTGTCCAGCATGTTCCGTGCGTCTTCCCCTGACGCGACAATGCGACCTTCCTGCATGGCGACCAGGGCCGATTCTTCCGCCAGGAGCAGGCGTTCCTGTCGGGCATGGACCGTCAACTTGAACCTGAGACGCAGGAGCGCGACCCGGGTCACGCGTTCCACCGCCGACGTCGGCCATGCCCCAACCCGGCCGATTCCGAGGTCGGACAGAAGATCCGGGTCAAGCGATGCTTCGACGAGCGCCTCCGCGATACAGGCAGTCAGGGGATGCGTCCGGGTCAAAAGTGCTGTTCCAGCGGGCGCCGGCTCGGATGGCGCAAGCTGCACGAACTTGGGCAATCCGGCTTGCTTCAGGCGTTCGCGAAGCGTCGATTCCAGTGCGTGCACGTGGGCAACGAGAATCGAATTCCGGGACTCAAGCGGAATACCGAATCGCGACATTGCACGATCTACGAACCTGCGGACGGTCTTCGGCGAACCGAGGAAGGTTGCCGCTTTCTTCCACTGGGGCGCCACTTCCTGCGGCTTCATTGCGTTCTGGGCAAATCGGGTCCGGGAACGCTTTTCCTTTTCGGCGGTGTCGCGCCAACGGACATCCATCGCATGCGCACCGTCCGACAGGCGCAGGTCCAGGACCATTTGTCTGCTGTCCCTGCGCCGAAGCATCATCGCGGCCATCAGGGCTTCGGTGACCGGACCGCGCTCATCCGGGAGTGGCACGGTCACACCCGTTGCCTCGCGGATATCTTCAGCCTTGCGCAGGATGACATTGAGGACCGCCCCATCGATGGCACTGTCCGGTGAATACATCATGATCGACCGAACGAGTTCCGCCGGTTGGCCAAATCGGTCAACGCGGCCCTCACGTTGTTGGTGCCGGGTCGGATTCCACGAGAGGTCGTAATGTACCGCCGTGTCAAAGAGCTGTTGGAGGTTGATCCCTTCCGACAGGCAATCCGTCGCGACGAGGATGCGTTGTTTTCCTGACCCGTTTTCCTCGGGCGCCATGTCAGCAACTCGGTTCCGCCGCTCGTCAGGTGTGAGCACCCCGGTGACCGCTTCGACTAACAGTTTTGGAAACGCCTTCCTGAGACCATTACGGACATGTTCCGCCGTGGCGAGAAAGCGGCAGAAGACGACTGGATTGGCCCCCTGTTCGAGGAGCGGTTTGAGGACATTGACGAGTGCCTCGAGTTTCGGATCAGTCGCCTCCGTGAGACGCTCGGCCTGACCTATTAGGTTGTGTAGTTCAAGGTCCGTTTCAAAGATCGCACCGGGCTCAACGTCAACGGCATCCTCGTCATCGCCGTCGTCATCATAGATCTGGGTCTCCAGACGGTCGGCTTCATTGGCCATGCGGTTGCGTAGCGCACTCAGTGCGGCTGCAGGAGACGACCCTACGCAGCGCATCAGTGCCAGCGTTCCCCAGAACGCCAGACGGCGTTCCCGCTGCCCGGTACCGGCACGGGCAACAACGCCCAGGCAATAGTCGAGCACCGTTTCCTGGAATTCCAGATGTGGCTTTGACAGGTTGTATGGTGTTTCCTTCGTCTCGTGCCTCGGGAAAGCGCGTGTTTCGCCCCATTCTCCGGACACGAGATCGATCCGCCGTCTCTGGACAAAGTGGCGGGCCAGGCGCTCGCGATAGCGGGCGTCGTCGAAGTTTAACGAAGCAAACACCGGATCGATCAATGACAAGAGCCGTGAGAACGCCTCTTCGTCTCCGGAATGCGGCGTCGCGGTCAGCATGACGATTCGGCGGTCAGGATCGGCAGCGAGGCCCTCGAGAAGTGCGAACCGCTGCTGTTTGCCCTTGTGCGTCCCCACGCAGGCGTGCGCCTCGTCAACGATCACGAAATCGGGGCAAGCCCCGGCAAATCCCTCGCGACGCTTCTCGGCCTTGATGTAATCCAGGCTGACAACCGTAAAGGGAAATGCGTCGAAGAGTGACTGCGCGACCGGTAAGCCGCGTTCCAGTCGCGCCGCCGAACCGGACGTCACGGCCACTGCGTCAATTCCAAAGCGGGAAGAAAGTTCGGTCATCCACTGTTCGACAAGATGGGGCGGGCACAGGACCGAAAACGCATCGACCTCACCCCGGTCCATGAACTCGCGAAGGATGAGACCCGCTTCGATGGTCTTGCCGATACCCACGTCATCGGCGATCAGGAGACGCGGAACTGGCAAGCGAAGAGCCATCAGCAAGGGTACGAGTTGGTAAGTGCGTGGCTCGAACGCCAGCTGCGCTGCCGATCGGAACGGACCCGCACCCCGGCGGAGGGTCAGGCGCAGTGCGTCGGCGAGAAGAGCAGCCTTGAACTGGACGGTCGCCGCCGCATTTTCCGGGAGTTCGAAACGGGCCGGTACGACCGGCTCAAATTCCAGCTCGGGATCAAGCACAATGGTGTCCCGGTCGCTGCCGGAGAGCGGCCGAAGTGCCAGAATGTCAGCCCGTGGCGCTGGCAGGGCGACCCATTCCCGGCCTCGGGCCCGGACAAGGTCACCAGGTGAAAAAGCGAGGGTCATCCGTCACCCCGTCAAGGCGGAAATCAACGGGGCCGGCACCCCAGCGGAAGGATCGGACGGTAACTCGAAGAGGCTCCACCCCTTGTTCTCGGCCTCGGCCTTGGCCATGCCCGAGACAGTCCCACCTGTTGCGGCGACGTAATGGCTGCGCCAGGCAAATGGGAACGAGGTTTCGCCCAGGGTAACCGGTTCTATGTCGGGCGCTGGTGCTTCGTGGCGAGCGAAGGCCGCCCGCCAGTTGTTGTCGGTGTCCGAGGCGGAAGGATCGGCTGCCAGCACGACCTCCCCCCGGGCAAGGTCGATCAGCAGTTGCTGCACGTCCCGGTTGGACCGGTCGATCAACTCGTGATCCGGCTGGTTGAAATACGACAGGAGGCATTTGTAACAACCCCTAACGCAAGCACTTTCGTCGTGTTCCCGGAGGAGTTCTGGATTACCTTGGGCAATCGCTTCTGCGACACCGTCGAAATGCATGAGCTCAAGTGCTTGGCTTGCGACCCGGTTCAGTGCCGCCGGGTCTTCAACCAGGCGGCTCAGGACACCGGCACCGCCTTCGGTCGCTTCATAGGCGAGAATGGCGTGCCGGTTGTCCCTGCCTGGCAACGGCTCCCCGAGGATTTCGCCTTCCTCCAGTTGGTAGACCACCGTGATGCTCCGCATAAGGGCATGCTGAACCGTCGCAATGACTCCAGGATCAAGACGATCATGGCCTTCGAAGCGAAGCAGGAGGGCGTTCTTGCGATCGCGAACAATGGGGACAATCCGCACCGGCTGAACAGAATCTGGTGGAGGGTCCGCGTCAGGATGTTCATCTTCAGACTTGGCCCAGTACCCGGTCTGCGGATCGATGACGAACCCGAGCACGGTCTTGTTACGACGACGCTTAAGTCCCTTGTTGATCCGACTGATCTCCGCGCTGTTGGCGTATTGCATCGTGAGCAGGCGCGTGTCCCCCGCCATGAACGCGGCCTCGATGAACTCGGGACGGCCATGTTTCCGTGGCCAGGAAAAAACGGTCTGGATCTCGAACCCCTGGCGAACGCGTTCCTCGTCGTTGGCGGTAATTCGCTCGGTCGGCGCCGCTTCCACGTTGTCGATCCGGAGGGTGCGCTTGATCGGCATGGCGTCGGCCATCGGAGCCTTGCAGGCGTGGCAACGTGCGGTCTCCCCATCATGCGCAGCGCCGCAAACCGGACATATCGCGATGTCCCGCGTTGCCAGGTTATGACCATCCGCCGTGCGGCTCTCGGGAGGCAGCTTGGCCTTGATGACGCGGTAAGCCCTGCCTTCATGGTAGATCAGGCTTCGCGGACCGAATTCGGAGATGGCCAGGAACCGGGCACGCTGCAAAAAGGCGCCGGTCTTGCCTTCGCCGGGAATGAAGGCATAGAGCGGCAGCCTTGGGAAGTTGTAACCCGGAAGGAACCCTTCGGTCGCCAGATAGCGATAGGAATAGAAGTCGGAACTGTTCGTCGCTCTTCCTTGCTCAAGAATGCCTATCTGATCCATTGCCTGCATCTGCGCGGCCTTGATCTTGCGCCGCGCCGTTCCGGACAGTCCCGGTACCTGTGATTGCCTATTGGCTTCCGACAATTGCGTGCGCGCGGAGTGGTAGAGTTCACGCCATCGATCAAAGGCACTGTTGAATTCCGAAGGCGCCCGGGTAGCGACATCTGCCACGTATTCTTCCGGCTCACTCATCCAGAGAGGTCCCTTTTCGCCGAGAGAGGACAGAACCTGGTCGAGCACACGACGCATCGGCACGCGCGCCTTGTCGACCAAGGCCGGGTTCCGGATGACATTCAGGATCTCGTCCTTGAGGGGGTACCGGGTCTTTTTGAGATCCAAGACCTCGGGGATGTCCGGGGACAGTGCCAATCCGGATTCGGCGAGCCAGATTGCCTGGAGATGCGCTGTGACGAGATTCTTGTTGGCAATGTCCAGTGATGGAGGCCGAACCGCCCCGGCCACCATGTCGATCCGCCTCTCGAAGAAATACTGGTCGTGTGGCGACTGCGCCGCGCAGTAGGTGAATATGGATGCCGCCTGTCCGGAGCGACCGGAGCGGCCTGCACGTTGGGCGTAGTTTGCAGGCGTCGGCGGGACGTTGCGAAGATAGACGGCATTTAGGGCCGATATGTCGACCCCGAGTTCCATCGTCGGCGTGCAAAAAAGTGCCGGAAGGAACTGCCCGGATTCCCCGCTCTCCTTGATCTCCGTTTCACATTCGGCAATCCGGACCCGATCGTCGTCTTCAAAACGGAAACGCCATTCACGCCATTCACGTTGTTTCGGGGTTACCTGTGCCGTGTGTTCGCGACTTTCCATGCCAAAGAGTGAACTGTGTGCCTGCGCGAGTTCCTCCGCGATGCGGGTATAAAGGTCATGAAAATACGTGTTCCCGAGTACCAGGTTTCTCTGTATCGCCTCACCTGGAACGATCCGGACCGCTGCAGGAGCCAGTCGCCAGCTTCGAACGTTCCGATCGCTCGTTGCCACGGTGACAAGGCCCTCTTCGGCCAGAATACCAAGAAGACTGTTCATGAAGGCCAGGTAGTCATCACCGGAAAGTTTGGTCCCGATGACAGCGTCGCGGTTTATGAGGCGCGCTATCCGCGAACGTGGACCACCACGAAGGATCATCCGTTCTTCCTGAAGCCCCGTGGCGCGCCTGCCCGATGCCTTTGTAAAGAGAGCACGACGTTGCTGCAGTGTTTCCTTGTTGTCGATTGCCCATGGGGCGCGAAGGTACGATCGTGATCTCTGGGAAACAGTGTCGAGAATTGCGAGATCGAGGGCTTCCGTGCCGACGGCCAGCCCTTCGAGCATGGTTGCCAAAAGGGTTCGGATTGCGGCCCTGCGCTGCGGAAAGTCCAACGCTCCGAATTGCGGCAGAATGGTTGCGAGCCGTCCAGTATCCGCGGCAATGTCATCGAGGCCGACGAAGTCCACCTCGATCAGCTTCAGTGCCGAGAGATTCGGATTGGTGAAGCGCCATCCACGGCGCAAGTCGGTCCAGACCCGGTGCGCCAGAACTTTTGCCAGCGTTCGTTCTGCTTCGCTTCGAACAACGGCACCGCCGTCCGGGTTCATCATCCAGTGCAATCGGCAGGCCGTGTTCGAACCCGTGAACCCCAGTGCTCTCTGAACACGGAAGCCGAACTCTTCTTCCCGCAGGCCATCTGCACCGGCATCGAGAACAGCCCTGAGAAGTGCACCGCGCAGGAGACTCACGAAAAGGACATCGTTGAAATGTCCGGCCTGAAGAGCCGCGTCCTGACGGTTGTCGGTAAAACCCAGAATCTTGCGCTTGTCTTCGGGAATGGCGTTTTCTGGCCGATTCAACCACTGGAGGGCACTTGAGACAAGAACCGTCGTTGCCGAACTCCGGCCTTCGGCGGTAAGCCCGGCAAGCTTGCTCCGTTCGCGCATGAGAGCCTGCGGTTCGTCGAGGCAACGGGTGCAAAAGCCGAATTTGCCCGGTATGAACCAGAACGGTTCGCCGTCCTCTGAAATTCGGCCGCCGGCGGCAACCGTCACGGGCTCCGGTACCCGTTTCCTGCGGTTGGACCGCAGCCTGAGGACGCCACTCCGCTCATCTGTCCAGCCTTCCGGAAAGTTCCTGACCTCTCCATCGAACCGATACTCCGAATCGTCACCCCCTGTCGGAGTCAGATATCCGGCAATCTCGGTTCGGTCATTGCCCTCGATCGGCGTGTCATCGATGTCGCGAGGCAAGATGGCGGACCCTTCCTCGTCCTCGGTCCTGGTCACCACATAAAACTCCTGGCCGCATTCACGGCAGAAGCGAACCGGATAGAGCCGGGTTCCCGGCGATTTCGGATCTTCAAGTTGACCCTCAAGCAGGATCGCCCGCGGCTGCGCACGAAGCGATGCGAAGACTTCGCCGGCGCCCGCGACAAAACGGTGTAGCTTGAAGGCAAGGAATGTACTGTCTCCATCACCGCCACGGTCTTTCTCTGGAAGGCTGATACTGGCCAGGAAATCTTCCAGAGTAGCCTGGCAGCGGTCAAAGTCGGTGCCACTGAATTCCGCAAGCTTTCTGGCGGCTTCGCCAAAGGGCACGGGGCGCCGGCGTCTCAGCGTCAGGCCGTCCTTGAGGCCAAGCGCGAGTTCCACCCAGACAGCGAGCGGGTGCGCCCTGAGATCGGCGTCTGTCAGACGTGAAGGGAGGTCACCTCCGAGCAATTCCGCAAGCTTCGGTTCTACGTCCGGTAATCCGAGATGGTCATTCGTGGCTCTGCGCAGCGACTCGTCGATCACAGCATCGGGACCGACATGGATACCAAACAAGCGGGAAGCCGCTCCGGAAACATCCTGCGCCCTGCGATCGTCACTACCTTCGCTTGCCATCGTCGCCGAGGTTCCAATGCAGATCGGTTCCTTGTCAGGAGTGCAACGGTCACGTATTCGCCGGACAAGGATCGCAACATCGGCCCCCTGACGACCTCGGTATGTATGGAGTTCATCCAGAACGATGAATTCGAGGCCCCGCGCATTCGCAATGACACGGGTATCGGTGCTGTCCTGCCGGGTCAGAAGAAGTTCGGCCATCATGTAGTTTGTCAGGAGAATGTCCGGCGGATTTGCAGCGACTTGCAGCCGCGCTTCCTGGCTCTCCTGGCCGGTGTAACGTCGGACCGTCGGTCTGAGGTGGTCAGGCAAACCCGACTGACTAATGAATCTGTCGATTTCCATGAGTTGGCTGTTGGCGAGCGCGTTCATGGGATAGATGATGATCGCGCGGGTCCCAGGGGCCTGGCCGGCTTTCCTTGCACGAATTACGGCATCGACGATCGGGACAAAGAAGCAAAGCGACTTCCCCGAACCGGTACCCGTCGTTACCAAGAAACTGCTTCCGGCACGCGCCTTTGCGATGGCCTGTCCCTGGTGCTTGTGGAACTTGATCGGGGATGAATCAAAACGAAAGATCTGGGCGGTTTCTGGGCAGAGGTCGCCGGATTCAGTAAGATCGTCGACCGTCGGCCCCGCTTCATAATGAGGATTTATGGATAGCAGCGGGTCTGGCCAGAAACGCCCGACTTCATACTGGTGCCCAATCGCCTTTTTGAGATCTGTCGCACGGATTTTGCTGAAAGACCGGGAAAAACTGACATAATTCTCGATGACCTGACGATCAAACTGGAAGGCTTTCATGCCGTTCTCCAAACCGAAATGTTCAGTTTTTCTCTGCCGTTCACAAATGCGATCGTAGCCAATTCAAGGAGGTATAAGGATTATCGTCAAAATAACTCGCCCATTTGGTGTACGTCCTGTACCATGCTACCATGGATTGTGTGGTCGAAACGCTGAAAGACAGGTTCGAGATGATGCGTCCGGGTCAGGACGAACGGGAGCGTCGACGCTGGGCCGGTGTTGAAGCCAGTGCCACCGGGCGGGGCGGGAATTCGCGCGCGGCCGAGGCGGCGGGTTTGTCCTGTGCGACGGTTCGCCGGAGTATCAAGGATATCGCATCCGGTGACATGGCGCCCGCTGACGGGACGGTCACGAGCCCGAGGACACGCCGGCCGGGTGACGGCCGCAAGCGGCTGACCGAGACTGCGCCGGAGTTGGTGCCTGTGCTTGAGCGCTGGCTTGACCCGCTGAGTTGCGGTGGTCCGGAGAGCCCGTTGCACCGGATCTGCAACAGCGCGGCCACACTTGCGGCACGCTTGCGGGCGGAGGGTCACGGGGTCAGCGAACGCACGGTAAACCGTCTTCTGCACGAACTCGGCTACAGTCCGCAGGCGAACCGGCCGCAAGACCATCGAGGGGCGGCGGCATCCGTATCGTGACGGGCAGTTCCGGCGGATCAACCGCCGGGTCACGCTGTTTCCGCGCTCCATTGTCATGGGTCTCCTTCCGACGGACAACGCACCCGCGTTCACGCCCCTCCCGCGACGCGGCGACGTGCGGGCCGTCACCTCCCGCGCTCGCCCGGAGGCATGAGGGTCTAACGAAAATGACTCCGGCGCCGGATCGGACAATAGGGTGCGGCCCGCGCGATTTCAAGCCATGTGTACGCGCACGCGTGGGACCGCGTAATTCCTGGATATTGTTCTGAATCTTCATAACCATGTGTACGCGCGCGTGGGACTGCGGCCCCGGCGATTTGCCGCTAGGCTCGGAATTGGCATGTGTACGCGCGCGCGTGGGACTGCGGTTGGCGGAACTGTCCAGTGAGGTCATATGGGCCATGTGTACGCGCGCGCGTGGGACTGCGCCATGACGGGGTCCTGGCGCCGTGCGGGCCGCCACCCCCGCGCTCGCCCGAAGGCATGAGGTCATAGCGATTCTGTCTCCGGCGCCACGATCGTCAATAGGCCGTGTGCGCGGCGTTTTCAAGGGCCTTCACCCGCTGTTTGAACGCCGTTTCAACGCGCTATTCAGGAAGCATGTGTACGCGCGCGCGTGGGACTGCGAGGCGACGCAGTGATGTGCTGGGCCGCGCCAAAATGTGTACGCGCGCGCGTGGGACTGCGCGGTTCGCCGGTATCTTCGCTCACCTCTTCGAAATGTGTACGCGCGCGCGTGGGACTGCGACCTTGCCGCAGAACTGGATGCAAGAGCCTCATACACCCCGGCACGAGAATGTTGCCCCGAAGTCGGGGATTACGTGGCGATGACGAACTTCGAGGAACTCCTTGACGACAAAGAGGGACAAATCGATTTCCTCGAAACGCAACGCGATTTCATCGACAGAATCGGCGAAGAGCGAAACATCACCCGCGACACGGCGGAACTCGTGGTCGAGACCATACGGGCGCTGGTGGAAGCGGGTGGGTTCTCCGCTCTACCCGGATGCCCGTCGTTTGCTGATCACCGCCGACGGCAGCGGCTCCCACAGCAGCCGCAACCGGCTGTGGAAGCTGGAAGTCCAGCGTCTCGCTGATGAACCGGGGCTGGCCATCTCGGTCTGCCACTTTCCGCCGGGGACCAGCAAGTGGACAAGACAGGGCGCCGGATGTTCTGCCACGTCACCCAGAGTTGGCGGGGGAAGCCGCTTGTCGGCTACGAGGTGACCGTCAACCTGATTGCCGCGATGACCACTGGGGTCGGCCTGCCCACCCGTTCCGACATCGACGAGAACGACTACGCCACCGGCATCAAGGTTATCGACGACCAGATGAGCGGACTATCGATCCGGCGGACGGGCTTCCATGGCGAGTGGAACTGTACCTTCATGCCACGCGCCTGATTGGACGGATTATTTTGGCAAGAGTCTTAAGGTGTCAGCAGACGAGCGCAACCTGAACCAGATCATGAGATATCAATGCCCCACCCCCAGAAGCATCCGAATTCGGAACCACTTTAAGGGGATGTTAAACAATCTGCATCAGTGTTGGAGGTGCAATAGTCGCTTCTAAGTAGAGAGGGGTTAAGGCTTGAGTTCGGTTGTATTGAGAAACCTGAATGGGTCTTTTCACCCGGATTAAAACGATTTCCAACAAATCTCGCGCAAGGCTCTATGTTGAAAATTTAAAGACCTTAGTCTCTTTTCGGGGTCTTTCGCAAAGCGGCCCGATGACCAAGAGACATCGACGAGAAGTATTGCGAAGAGTCACGGATTGACGAAACCTATCGGAACTGCCAAGCGCTCAGGTACCTGACCCTGAACAAGCTCACGGAGATCTATGCCCTGAATGCAAAGGGACGCGAACTGATCAGTCTAACCGAAAGGTCAGACCCTGTACTGTGGGGCTGTAAATCCCGACATTGCGTTATTTCCTTCCGTTTGCATAAATCAGCGAAACGTTTCGCTAGGTCGACAGCAGCATTAGACATGAAGAAAACACCATGATTCACGCTCTAAACCTTGACGGCTTTCGTGGGTTTGAGTCCTTCAAGGTGCCCAACTTGAAACGGGTGAACCTTCTGGTCGGAATGAACAACTGCGGTAAGTCTTCAATACTCGAGGCTGTGGATTTCCTGACTTCAAAAGGCAACCCCGTCGTCCTTGTCCGCCCACTTCAACGCCGTGGTGAAAAAAATCTCGCTGACCCGGAATCACTTCCAGTCATTGAACACTTGTTTTTCGAACATCCGGTTCTTCGTCCCGGCACAAAGCTACGTATTTCAGCAGAAAAAAATGTTGAACCGCTGACGGTCGAAATTGTTAAGCTAGAGGATTTTGTCGAGCAGGGATCATTATTTGATTCCGATATGACGAGTTCGATCTTTGACATTGGGGATGACCCAATTCCTTCTCTAGGTCTCCGAATTAAACGTGGAACGTCATTCGAATTTCCGATCATGCCGATTTCGGACGATGGTTCGGTATCGCTTCAATTTCCTGTAAGAATCAGGAGGATGCTGTCCGAATTCTATTCCGCTAATCCCCCATCAATGTTCTTAACACCTGAATCTCTTTACCCGCATTCAATGAGCGAGATGTGGGACAGAGCGATTGCCGACAGTCGTGAGTCGGAAGTCGTCGATGCAATGAAGATTCTCAGAGCAGATATCGAGTCCATCCACTTTCTAACGAGGAAAGTCTCTAGAACGACAATGGACGGAGTCTTACTTGGTTTCAAAGACGCTGGCCGCCGCCGGTTGCCTCTTGGCAGCTTCGGCGAGGGCATGCGCCGATTACTTGCCTTGTCACTCGCACTCGTCAAGACTAGCGGCGGCTACCTCCTAATCGATGAAATCGACACTGGTCTTCACTTTTCGATTATGGAAAAAATGTGGAGCCTTGTCATCAACACAGCACAAAAGTCAAATATTCAGGTTTTTGCAACAACTCATAGCTATGACTGCATTAATGGATTAGCGTCCTTCGTAGAAGCCCAGCCTGATCTCGCGTCGGAAGTGTCCATTCAGAAAATTGATAGTTCATTAACAAAAGCCGTAAGTCTTGATTCCGAACAAATACAGTTGGCCGTGCGCCAGAACATCGAGACCCGGTAATGGTTGAGTCAATTCGTCGTTCCAAACTCCATGTCGAGGGTAAAGACGACAAAAATGCGATCATCCATTTGCTCGTCAGGCACGGGATCGATTATGACGCGAAGGATTGGCCTGCAACGTTTCCATCAATCGAGGCAATTGGCAGTAACGAAGAATTACTCGCGGGAGCCGAAACGGCTGTCCGTTTGAGCAATAATTTGTCGATCGGATTCGTATTGGACGCCAACTCATCCCTTCAAGACCGCTGGACTGCGATCAAGGCACGCCTTGAGCGGGTTTACATGGATGTTCCAAACACAATTCCTGCAGGTGGTTTTGTCGGAAATGCCAAAGAATCTCGGGCACGAGTTGGCGTCTGGCTTATGCCCGACAACCAGCGCAACGGCACCTTGGAGGAGTTTCTTCTCACACTCATCGGCAAAATTGATAAGTTGCTTTCACTTGCAGAAAGATCGTCTGATCGGGCAAAAAAACTTGGTGCGAGTTTTCCGAATGTCAATCGAAACAAAGCCATAATTCATACATGGCTTGCGTGGCAGAAATCTCCTGGCTTGCCTTACGGTTCAGCCGTCCGAGCACGCTTCTTCAACCATGACAGTTCCGCGGCCATTGACTTTGTCGCATGGTTTCGCAACGTATTCGGCATTGGATAGAGTTGCTTGCACAATCGCCGTCATCGCCTCCAATCGACCAATCCCGGGTCCTGAAGCCAAACAGTCAATCAATATCTCAAAATCCGAATCTCTCGATCTCGTCGAGACATCTTGCACACTTGACGACTGTCAGACCAAGAAAAACAAAGGGAACGCTCGGCAACGATACTGGCACATCCGCCCGAACTTTCGACTTGGGCTTGATCGCAGTAATGGATACTCATGCCCTGCCCACTATACCATTCGGAAAATCAAGGACCAGCATGAAAGACTTCAGTGTTCCTTTCCTCGGATTCCCTGCTTGTTCCCGTTTCGTCTCCATTCATCACATACAGTTCTTCGTCACGAACCACTACGAAAGTGAGAATTGCCTCGCGAGGCCCGTCGGCGAAGACTCGCTGCCGTTGCCGCCGATTGCCGGCAATCAAGGCGAGTCAAGGGCAGTTCCACCCCGCTTGGAAAGGGATCGATTGTCGGCCATAACGGCCCCATGACCGGATTTGCGTCAAATTCCGAACTCGACGGACTGCCGGTCTTTCGGCCCGGTTGGGTCTGGCTTTGCGGGGCCGGCCCGGGAGATCCAGGTCTCGTGACCTTGCATGCGCTGAACGGCCTGAAACAGGCCGATGTCATCGTCCATGATGCCCTTGTCAACCCGAAGATTCTCGAGTGGGCGAACCCGAGAGCCGAATTGATACACGCCGGGAAACGGGGTGGAAAACCATCTCCCAATCAAAGCGATATTTCGGTTCGCCTGGTTGAACTTGCCAGGACCGGACTCCGGGTCCTGCGCTTGAAGGGCGGTGATCCGTTCGTGTTCGGCCGCGGAGGCGAGGAAGCTCAAACGCTGGTCAGGAACGAAATACCCGTGCGAATAATTCCCGGAATTTCCGCTGGCATCGGAGGTCTGGCCTATGCCGGGATTCCTCTGACCCACCGCGAAGTCAATCAGTCAGTGACATTTGTCACCGGGCATGACCAGGACGGGAAGGCACCCCCTTCCCTCGACTGGAAGGCAATCGCGGATTCAAGTCCCGTCATTGTCCTCTACATGGCCATGCGCAACATGGCGCGTATCGCGAAGCTGCTGATTGACGCCGGCCGTGGTCGTGAGGAGCCCGTTGCCGTGGTCTCACGCGCCACAACACCGGAACAGGGAGTGCTCGAGTCAACGCTTGAAGACATCGCTGCGGATATCGAAAACGCCTCCCTGGAACCTCCGGCAATCATTTGTATCGGCGGTACGGTTCACTTTCGCAAGGTCCTTGAAAAAATCCCGAATTCCGCCGGAAAGGGACTCCCGAACAACCGGTTTCTGGACGGCGGCAGGCAACACGAACCGCCATGACCACTGGAATCATCATTGCGTCTCCAGCGTCCGGTGTCGGCAAGACGACGATCATGTTGGGCCTCCTCAGGGCCATGAAGAATCGCGGGATCCAGGTCCGGCCCGCCAAAAGCGGTCCTGACTACATTGACCCGGGTTACCATCGGGCGGCAGCCGGGACCCACTGTTTGAACCTTGACGCCTGGGCCATGCCTCCCGTCCGTCTGCGTTGCCTTGCCGCCAACACGGGCCTGCTGCTGGTCGAAGGGGCCATGGGGCTTTTCGACGGAGCCCCGCCGAACGGGAAAGGATCCACCGCCGATCTGGCGGCAACGCTTGGGCTGCCCGTCATCCTCGTCATCGATGCGTCCGGACAGTCCCAGTCCGTTGCAGCCGTCTACAAAGGGTTTTCGACCCACCGCAACGACGTCGACGTTGCGGGCGTCATTCTCAACCGTGTTGCCGGAGTTCGGCATGAGCGTCTTGTCAAGAATGCTCTCGAGAGAGCCGGAGCGGTCGTATTCGGGGCCGTGCCCAGGGACGACCGCCTTGAGTTGGCCTCTCGTCACCTCGGTCTCAGGCAGGCAATGGAACACGCCGACCTCGAAGACCTGATCGGGGACATCGCATCGATCATTGAGAGCCGAGTTGACATTCCTGCGGTCATTGCGGCCGCAGGTCCGATCGCCGGGATGGAATCCGGTACCCGCGTTCAGTATGGAGTCTCTCCGCCGGCGCAGCGAATCGCGGTGGCCTCCGATGTCGCATTCGGATTTGCCTATCCACACCTTCTCGCAGACTGGCGACAAGCCGGTGCCGAAATCCTGCCGTTTTCGCCCCTTCGCGACCAGGCGCCAAACCCGTCAGCTGAACTCGTCATTCTTCCCGGTGGTTTCCCCGAACTTCACGCCGGACGCTTGGCGTCGGCATCGGAGTTCCGCCGAGGCGTAAACGCCGCCGAAGCGGTCTATGGCGAATGCGGCGGCTACATGGTGATGGGTGATGGACTCGTTGACGCGGAAGGGCAGCGCCACGCGATGCTCGGTCTTCTCAGGCTCGAGACGAGTTTCGCGGTACGGAAACTGCACTTGGGCTATCGGCGGTTGACCGCGCTCCGCGGTCCGTTCCCGGGCTCGTTTTTCGGTCATGAATTCCACTACACGACAACGCTCAAGGCGTACGGCGAACCTGTCTTTCAGGTGCAGGATGCAGAAGGTGTTGAACTTCCTCCGGCCGGTTTGGCGAACGGCACGGCATCAGGGAGCTTTATTCATCTCATAGACCGTTTTGTTCCGGAAGCACCGCAATAACCTGAGTCCGAAAGAGAGACATCGCCGGGTATTGAAAGATCCGGCCGCGGACGACGGACACTCTGCTCAACCGTTTCCCGTTTGGCGGGAGCGTAAAGACCCGGTTACGGCGGACCTGATGAAAGGACACAACAACCACACGATCAAACGCCCGCCCAACGTCGTTTTCCGGGCCTGCATCCCGATCGGGACGCATCTGCTATTCTTCGAGAAAAGCATGCCAAAGAGAAACGAACGGTTCGAGGAGCTACTTGTACACGAGAGGTGGAAGCCCTACTCAATCACGCGACCCAACCGTCCCGTGCATCATCTTGTCGACTCTGGGCGCCTGGTGGGGTTGAATTGACACATGGTGGTTCGCAAGGACGAGGGTCGTGCGTGGAGGGTAAGCGTCGACGAGTTCAGGGCGCGTGGCTACAGCCTCGACACTTGGACTCCCTATACCGGAGATGTGGATCAAAACGACTCGGTAGCTTATTTTGGCGAAATCGCGTAACGCCAAGACGCGGCTGCGGTGACGTCATGCATCGGGGCCGTAACGGGAGGTTTGGCCATGCACGCCATGATCGCAGACAAGCGAGAAGAACTGGTTGAACTCTGCAAGCGCTACCACGTCGTCCGGCTCGAAGTATTCGGCTCGGCGGCACGGGGGGGGGATTTTGATCCAGACTCCAGCGACGCTGACTTTTTGGTTGAGTTCGATCTCAGAATCGCCCCGGCAACTCTCGACTGGTATTTCGACTTCCGGAACGCCCTGCGTCATACACTAGGCCGACCCGTTGACCTGGTCGAAACCCAGGCGATCCGCAACCCGTATCTGCGTGCAGCAATAAACCAGTCGCGCGAACTCGTCTTTGCATCGTGACCCTCGCGTGCTGCCAGCCGATGTAGAACAGGCAAGCGCGGATATCGCACACTTCACCGAAGGCCTGACTCGTGACGCCTACCTTCGGGACACGCAGATCCAGGCGGCGGTCGAACGCAAGTTCGAGATCATCGGTGAGGCACTGAATCGCCTAAACAGGGACCATTCAAAGATCGCCCGGAGAATTCCCCGACTGCGGCAGGTTGTGGACTTCCGCAATCTCTTGATCCATGGCTACGACCATGTGATCCCGGATCGCGTATGGTCCTACACTCGACACGACCTGCCCGAACTTCGACTTGCCGTGCGCGCGTTGCTCTCCGAACTGAGTCCGCCGGATATATGAACGGAAACGCCTTCTCGCCCATTTCGAACGGGCGGCCGATGGCACAGGAACCCGCAATCCGATCAAGCCGTGGAGCAGGACACGGCGGACGAACTCGACAAAACTTCAGAAACGAAATTCGATCGAAAATGCGCGATCTGAAATCGCGTGATAAGTCTTGCAGCAATCCACTTTGGCAGGCGGCTTCCAACTGGCTGAGTGGTTTCGGCATTGGGTGCACTGTTCGAGAATTTCGCAACCGCTCCAGGAAAGGAACAGTGAAGCCGTCGTTCTGCTCGACACGTTCCGACTATGGCACCGCGTTGACTCGGTGATCCGATTGAGGCCACCCCGTTTCGTTATGCTGTCAACATTGCCGTAGTTGCGGCGGGCCTCGTTGAGCAAATCGTTTCACTCCACCCGACCCGCGCCCTCCCTTGTCCTCTTCACCGTCGTGGCGTTCGGAAGACACCCTCGTAAATTAAAATCTATCCCGGCGTCGTACGGGGAGGCCTCGATATCAGTACCCTCGGATGCGCTGGCACCATGCGTCACGGAATTCACTCCGTCCTCTCGTTTGGTGTCAAGGGAACCGACGCTCTTTCCGCGTCGACAAACACTCCTATCACCACACTCGGCCTACGCACGAGCGATCCTGTCGCCGGCAACGCGGCGGGAAACCGTCCCGAGCCCACCTGGAAACAGACCCGTTCCAGGAATCGAATGATGCGGCCGCCGGGCCGTGGACTTCCGAACTTGGGGAATCCCCGGGAATCCTGTCTACGCACTTGCTTTCCCAACGCCAGAAACTACACCTGCGCCGCATGACTGAAACCGACAGAATCGACCAGGGGGCGCAGCGAAAGCAAACCATTCGCAACGTCGTGGTCCTTGTGGCGGCGCAAGCGGTGCTCGGTTCCCAGATGCCCATGATGTTCACAATGGGCGGACTTGCTGGCCAGCATCTCGCTGCAAACCCGTGTTTTGCCACGCTCCCCATCTCACTCATCGTCCTCGGTTCGATGCTGACATCAGTGCCGCTTTCCGAGTTCATGCAACGATACGGGCGCACGGCCGGTTTCCTGATCGGAACAACCGGAGGGGCCACGGGGGGCCTGCTCGCGTTTGCGGGTCTTTACTTCGATTCATTCCTGTTGTTCCTCTTGGGTTCGCTCTCAAGCGGTGTCTTCATGTCATCGCTCGGATTCTATCGCTTTGCAGCCGCGGACACTGCCGACACGGAATTTCGCCCCAAGGCCATTTCATACGTCATGGCCGGAGGACTGGCGCAGGCCGTCATAGGGCCGCAACTGTTCAAATTCAGCACGGACATCTCTTCGATTCCGTTTCTTGGAGCATACGCGGCAATCGTCGGACTCAATGTCCTCGGATCGTTCGTTTTCCTGTTCCTGGACCTGCCAAAACCGCAACCTGTGGACCGTAACCGCCCGTACGCCGGCAGGTCCCGGCTTGAGTTGCTTCGCTCACCCCGCATTTCCGTCGCCATAATTTGCGCGATGGTGTCATATGCACTGATGAACCTGGTCATGACGTCGACACCACTTGCCGTCGTCGGTTCAGGATTCAGCCACCATTCGGCGGCCGATGTCGTCATGGTCCACGTGCTCGCCATGTTCCTGCCATCGTTCATCACGGGTCACCTGATATCCCGGTTTGGCGCGATACGTGTCGTTGCCTTCGGTCTGTTTCTTCTGTTCGTGTGCGGTGTCGTCGCTCTCTCCGGATTTCAACTGATCCATTTTCACACGGCGCTGATCCTGCTCGGTGTCGGCTGGAATTTCGGCTTCATCGGCGGAACGGCAATGCTCACGATGGCGCACGAACCGGAGGAGCGCGGACGAGCCCAGGGGATGAACGACTTTTTCGTGTTCGGTTTCGTGACGCTTGCATCGCTCGCGTCCGGAGGGCTGATGAATTGTTCCGGAGGAACGCCTGAAGGCGGCTGGACGACGGTGATACTTGCGATGATCCCTTTTCTCCTTTTCGCGGCCAGTTCACTTGTCTGGCTTCATTTTCGGTTGAGGCGAAGTCACGCTTAGGACAGCAGATGCCGAACGCTGGCTGGCCGACCGGGCGGGTCAATCATGAATGCTGAATGGGCGAAGGTGCCGGATTCGGTCCAACCAGCCATGGCGCTGGAGCAGCACATTCATCGTGAGCATGTCATTTCTGGAGCACATTCGCGCCGAGTCCAGACGTGCTGGCTCAGAGGGAATGAAGGGCCTGCGATCCTGTCAGCCAGTTCGTGGCGCACGATGTCAGTATTGAATTTTTGATAGTTTGCATTGAATCAATCGATTGGAGAAATACTGGAGAAACAGCTAGTCTTTTGGGGCGTTGAGATTGGTCCGCGTGAGAATCTCCGAGGCCATTGCCCCAAGTGGAGTGCGGGCCTGTCGGACGCAGGAATCCGGGTCAGGAACTGCGTCGCGAACAGAACGTTTGCGCAAACAGCCCCGCACCGTGAATTCTGGGTTGAGGCAGCCGCGAACGGGGCGGTCAAGCAGAAAACAACTCCACTGGGGGACAGTCCATGTCCCCTGCCATACGTCCGGGTCGCTGCCCGGTCGCATGTGGCTTTCGGATTTCTCGAATCAAGGAGAAAGATCATGACAAGAATACTGCTCTCAGGCATTGCAGTAATGACAGCTGCCAGCATGGCCGTTGCCGACTGCCCGCCAGTCACAGTTGACGATCCAATGGGCGTTCCTGAAGGAAAATACCCTCAGCAATACGAGCTTGCGGAGTTCGAAACCCTGGCCAATTGCAAGCTGAGTTTCAGCGAAAACCCGGATATTGCGGCCCTCAACAGCCGCATTCGCGGCAACCCGGACTTGCCGACGCTGTCCGAGCGGCTGCCGGAAGAACCGCTGGTCTTGGCGCCCTATCATTCGATCGGGAAATACGGCGGCACGTTCAAAGGCATGTCAAATGCCACGGAAGCCGGAACCCATGACTTCGTGACACTCCGGCATGTGAACCTGGTTCGCCTGGCCGATGACCTTGTGACGATCGTGCCCAACATCGCCAAGGATTTTGAGTGGAATGATGATTTCACGCAGCTGACGTTCTACCTGCGCAAGGGCCACCGGTGGTCGGACGGCGCGCCTTTCACGGCGGACGACGTGAAATTCTGGTACGACAACCTTGCGCTCGATTCAAAAGTCATTCCGAATCCCACGGACTACACGCTGGTCGCGGGTGAGCGCATGACCGTGGATGTGATCGACCCGCAGACGGTCAGGTTCAATCTGCCGGCCCCGAAGCCGGGTCTTTTGGTGCACTTTGCGACGTCGTGGGCGCAGGGTTTCCAGCCGAAGCACTTCCTCGGCCGCTATCATCCGGACCTCAATCCTGACGCGGACAAGCTCGCCCAGGAAGCCGGCTTCGAGAACGGCCTCGCGGTGATCAAGGCCTATTGGGGGAACACGGACTGGACCGACTCGCCGTCGGCGCTGCTCAGCGCCCCCGACCGGGTCGCGAACCTCCCGGCCGATGTCGTTCCGACGCTCGAGTCCCACATCTACATCTCGGACACAACCGAAGGGCGTCATCTGGTGGCGAACCCATATTTCCACATGGTGGACACGGCGGGCAACCAGCTGCCCTACATCAACGAACAGGACGAGACCTATATCCCGAACACCGAGGTTCGCATTCTCAGGCTGATCAACGGTGAGGCCGATTACAAGCAGCAGGGAGTGACCTTGCCGAATGCGCCACTGCTCCTCGAGAACCAGGAAGCCGGCGACTACCAGATAGACTTGGCGCCGTCTCCCTTCTTGGTGGCAATCGGATTCAACGTGACGTCGGACGACCTGGAAAAACGCAAGGTTTTCGGAGACCTGCGTTTTCGACAAGCCATGTCAATTGCGATCGATCGGGATGCGATAAACGAAACGGCGTATTTTGGGTTGGGCGAACCGAGCCAGTATACCGGGATTGGTCCGTTGCCCGCGTTTATCGACCAAAAGTGGAAGTCCCATTATGCCGAGTATGATCCGGACCGGGCCGCCGCGCTGCTTGATGAGGTCGGGTTGGTCGATGCGGACGGCGACGGATTCCGCGATCTTCCGAATGGCGACACATTTGTCCTCAACATTCAGTTCAGCACGCAGGAAATGCCGGCGCAGGTTATTGAGCTCATCAGCCTGAACTGGTCGGAGGCGGGCGTTAACACGACCATCAAGGAAATCGCCACGGACGAATACCGGTCTGCACAATCGGCCGGCCTGCTTGATGTCGTGGTGTGGGTAAAGGGACGGATGCTCCTGGGCCACCTCGGCACCAACGACTACTGGGTGCCGCCGTTCGCGGACTACTTCAATCTTCGGGTCGGATTGAAATGGGCTGAATGGATCGAAACAGACGGCACCAGCGGTGTCGAACCTCCGGACTATGTTTTTGACATGATCGAGGACATCAACACGTTTCAGTCAGTTGCGATTGGATCCGAGGAATTCGAAGCGGCGGCCAATCGCCTGGTGGCAAACATGGTTTCCAACGTGCTCTTTATTGGCACGGTCTTTGCGCCGGGCCCGATCTACCACCGCAACGCCTTGAAGAATTTCAAAACCTTCTCGGTGGCTGGCTCACCGGCGGCAAACTATCCGTGGCGGGCCAACCAGTGGTATCTGGACGAGGGCAATTGACCCAATAACCAACTGGCAGGGGCGCCTGGAATTCGGGCGCCCTTGCAATAACTGGACGATCCTGGATTTGACAGTTCTGGACAGGCTAGTTTTCCGGCGCTCCGACCGGTGGCGACGCGTCGTGTCATGAGGTGCCGGCTGGTAAGGGCAGACGCATGCTGGCGGCTCCGGGATCGCTGATCTGATGCGCCTGTTGCTATCCAGACGCCCATGCAGCGCGATTCCGGAATCGGTTCGGTTTTGATCCGGGCGCCATCCCTGTTGCGGGCAAATGAGCTGTCGCCGGCTTTCGCTGCCGGGCGGCACCTGTCAAGGCACGGTAATTTCAGCGGGTTGTCCTGTTCTGTCACCGCCGAATCGCCACGGTTCAGCCTGATCAGAAAACCGTCGGACCTTCCGGCCTGATTCAACCCTCTTGCGAATTGGCGTGGTCTTTGGCAGCTGTCTGTCCTGGTCCAGGTTCCGCGCTGTCCGACATTGTGGTTCACTTGCGTTCGGCCGGATTCGATGCGGGCGTGCGCCTCGTCGACAAGCTCTCCGGATTCGTCAATTTCTTCACCAGACTCAGCTTGAGGACCTTAAGTGAAGAACCTCGCATCGTCGCAAAGGGCCGCTTGCCCGCCCCTCAGCGCCGGAACGCGGCCTCTTTTTCCGCTGGGAGATTCGAACGTGTGCCGAGTCAAGAATAAGAGAAGATCAGCGGGTTCTGGTTTTCATCGTCAAGCAAGTCACCGACACTGATTGTATTCAGGATCCGTTCCGGTAGGACATTGGGTTCGCCATTGAACCGACTATGGTCGGGCATGTAGGCGCAGGTAAAAGCCCGCCGCGGTCTCGGCGTCATGTTCGCATTGGCGCCATGAGCTACCAGACCGTTGTGAAAGGAACATCCGCCCGCAGGCATGATGACAGGCACGGGTTCCATCCTGCCGAGTTCAGGATAGGCTCCGAACAAGGCACCCAAGTGGCCTTCCGTAGGGTAGTCATCAAGTCTGCGCTTGTGCGTGCCCGGCATGAAAAACATGCAGCCATTTTGAATTGTCACATCGTCCAGCGCGACCCAGATGCTTATGGAGTGTTCCGACTCGAAGGACCACTTTGGATTGTCTTGGTGCCACGCTGTGGGGCTTGCCCAGGGCAATTTTATCAACGCCTGATCGTGCCATATGCGGATTCCGTCGACCCCCGACAAGTCGGCCGCCATTTTGCCCAGCCTTCCGTCCAGCATTATTTCGCGTACACCGTCATGATCCATCCACAGGTTGATGCGCTGCTGGAACACGTTTTCTTTCTCTGAATCGCTCTCAACTTGATGGGATCCGTCGGGCAGTACATTGTTTTCCCGGAGGGAGACCGCTTCGTCCACCGCTGCCCGCCAGATGTCCAATTCGGCTTTGTCCAGAAAATCCTCGATGATGAGAAAACCGTTTTCTCGGTAGGAGGAAATCTGCGCGCTCGTCAGTTGATTCTTCATGGATCCGCTCCTTCCGCGTTACCCGTCCTCTCAGGCGACCCTCTGGCGATTCGATCCGAAAGGCAACCCGTGACAACGGCAGC
The DNA here is from genome assembly GCA_965242975.1 of Paracoccaceae bacterium. Lineage (GTDB taxonomy): Bacteria > Pseudomonadota > Alphaproteobacteria > Rhodobacterales > Rhodobacteraceae > JAPPHA01. The sequence continues at coordinate 1,908,080 of CBDETS010000007.1, forward strand.
GCGCAACGGAACTGACACCTGAAAGGCGCGTGTGTGCAAGAAAGGTAACCGTTCGGTAAGGGCGTGATGGTCTCTTTTTCCGTCGCTTGAGGACTGGTTTTTCGGGTTCTGTTTTTTTGTCTGGTTACACTTCCGGATATCTGTTAATCCGGTCGCATGTTGAATTCCGGAGTTTCTGTTTCGGGTCCCGCCACTCCGCCGGTTCTGTCTGCGGAGGACTGGGAACGCCTGTACGTGCAGGAGCGTGCACGTGCGGAGGCGGCCGAGGCGAGGGTCACGGAACTGGAGGGCGAACTCGGGGAATCGGAAGCCCGTGCCGAGGACTGGAGGCGGGAGTCGGTCCGGGCCCGTAGCGAACTCAACGGATTGCGCAGGGTCTTCGAGAGCAACCGCGAGAAGCTTGCCGCGGCGCGTGCGGACCTGAAGGACCTGCACCGGAGGCGGAGTACGAAGAACGTGCTCAGGCTGGAGAAGGAGGTGGCGCGGTTGCAGGGGCTTCTGAACGCCGCCGACATCGACAGTGGCCGCCGCTCGATCACGGGTTTGCGCAAGGAGATTTCCCGGCTGAAGGAGTTGACTGCGAAGCAGGCGGAGGAACTGGAGGAACTCAAGGCCGAGAACGAGAGGCTCCGCTCGGCGCGTGAGACCCATGCCAAGGCAAGGTTCGGCCGAAAAAGCGAGAAGAAGGAAAAGTCCGGGTCCGCCAGCGGCCGCAACCGTGGTCAACAGGCGGACAAGCCCGGGCATGGCCGGACGCCGCGTCCGGACATGGAGCGCAAACCCGAGGCTCACGACCCGCCGGAAGAGGAGCGTGTCTGTCCCTGCTGCGGCCTTCCCTATGTGAAGAACGGCAGCCATGATTCCGAGGCCATCGAGATCGAGGTCAGGGTGCATGTCCGGATCATCCAACGCAACCGCTGGCGGCAGAGCTGCACCTGTGCGTCGGCGCCGAAGGAGGTTTCGGTGCCCCCGGTTCCCCGGCTGTTCCCCCACACGCCCTACGGGATCAGCTTCTGGGTCTGTTTCCTGTTCGAATGCTACGCCTGCCACCGGCCGCTGAACCGGGTCGCGGCATGGATGCGCGACCAGGGGCTGCCGGTCTCGCCCGGGACCCTGGCCTCCAGCATCCACAGGCTGATGCCGTTGTTCGCGCCGCTGTCGCAGGCGATCCTCGCCCACCTGAAAGCGGCCGCGGTGCTTCACGGCGACGAGACAAGTTGGCGGGTTCAGTCCCTCAAGGCCATCCGTGGCACCGGCAAGGCCTGGCTGTGGTGTGCGGTCTCCCGGGATGCGGTCTGGTTCCACGTGGACGCCCGGCGCAATGCCGAGGCTGCCGGCAAGCTGTTCGCCGGCGTCGGTGCCGGCACGGTCCTGGTGTGTGACGCCTTCTCGGCCTACAAGAAGCTCGCGCGTGTTCTTGGCGGCATCCTGATCCTGGCCTGGTGCTGGTCGCATGTTCGCCGCAAATTCATCGAGGCCGCCGCCGGCAATGACGCCCTGGAGAGATGGGAGGGCCGGTGGCTGGACCGGTTCGGGCAGCTCTTCCACCTGAACAGGGTCCGGCTGAAGCACTACGACCCGGACGTGGGGATGGAGGAGCAGTCGCGAAAGTTCGGGAGTGCACATCGTCGGCTGAAGCGTGCCGTCGACCGGCTGTTCGCCCTCGCGGAGACGGAACGTGCGGGGCCGGCCGGTTCGGACCGGCGTGCGAAGGCGCTCAACTCGCTGCTGAGGCATCGCGACGGGCTCTGCGTGTTCGTCGACAGGCCGGACGTACCCATGGATAACAACCTGTCGGAGCGGATGCATCGGGGTCCGGTGATCGGGCGGAAGCTGTCGTTCGGCTCCGACAGCCTGGACGGCGCCCTGTTCTCCGCCACGATGTACGGGATCATCGAGACCCTGCGGATGAACGGCATCGATGTCCGCACGTGGCTCGACGACTGGCTTTCGGCCTGCGCGGGCAACGGCGGCCAGCCGCCGGAGGATCTCTCACCCTGGCTGCCCTGGTCGATGGACGAAGACAGGCGCCGACAGCTCAAGGCCGCACGATGACGACGGATGACACCGCGATCGAGTGCCGTTATCACGGGCGTGACTTCACCACCGACGAGATGGCGCTGATGCGGGAACTGATCGCGTCCTCCCCGCAGCAGACCCGTGCCGGGCTGGCGCGTGCGTTCTGCCGCGCCATCGGCTGGGTCAAGCCCGACGGCGGGCTCAGGGACATGATGGCCCGGCTCACCATGTTGAGGATGCACCGGGACGGGATCATCACACTGCCGCCGCCGCGGCACGGACTGCGGCCGCGGCGGGTCCCGGAGTTCGGCCCGGAGACAGACCCGCCGGCCACGCCAATGCCGGAGACGCTGGACGCGGTGCGCCCGATCCGCCTGGTCAAGGTCACCGGTGCAGACCGGGCGGCCAGCGTCGCCTGGAACGGCTTCATCGCCCGCTGGCACTACCTCGGCTACACGCCCCTGATCGGTGCACAGATGCGTTATGCAGTCCAGGACCGGGAAGGCCGGCCCCTGGCCATGCTCGGCTTCTCGGCCGCCGCCTGGAAGACCGCACCCCGCGATGCCTTCATCGGATGGTCTGCGGAAGTCCGGGAGCGAAACCTGTATCGCGTGATCAACAATTCCCGATATCTCATCATGCCATGGATTCACATCCCGAACCTGGCTTCCCACATCCTCTCGAGTGTGCGCCGCCAACTGCCCGAGGACTGGCAAAGGCGGTACAACATCTCCCCGGTCCTGATGGAAACCTTCGTCGAAACCCCGCGCTTCTCCGGGATCACCTACAAGGCTTCCGGATGGATCCATGTCGGAGCCACGCAGGGACGCGGACGCTACGACACACGGAAGGAATTCGGAAAACCGATCAAGGCCATCTGGCTCTGTCCGCTCAGAAAAGACTGGAAAAGAACACTCAATCAGTGAAAGCCAGATAGGCCATCACTCCGTCGCCGAACGGTTACCAAGAAAGTACGAACTGAGACTTGGTGTATACTACTGAATATTTGTACCGTCATGTTGAATGTTGCAAAGCTGGGAGCAAGCATCTGAATCCTTCCCAGCGTCTGTGGGGGAACCATCGTTGTAAAGCCGGGTCGCTAGAGGGCGTCCACTCCTTCGCTTACGGACATACGACAGTTCCCGACTAAAATAGCCTGGCTGCGCGAATTCCCGATTGCACAATAGGGGGGCGTCCAAATACGATACGGGTTCTCATTCATATTCGAGGATTATAGATGAACCGGAGCACGGGCGCACTTATGCCCGCGAAAAACGAGGGGGCGGTGATCTCGCCGCAAGTTAAAGGCGCGGTGGCGACGTCGACATGCACCGACCGTCATGGTCGATGCAGGAGCGGGCGAATTGCCTGAGGGTCGATGAAGCACGACGTAAGGGATTTCCCGTGACCGAACCGGACATGCGCCTGGCCGCACAACGATCGTTGCAGGTGTTTCCCGCCGGCTCCAACGGGGAGTTCAATCTTCCCCCCGAACTCTGCACGGTCATCAGCCGGGGCGAGGGATGCGAGATTGTGGATACGACGGGCGCTGAATTTCTCGATTTTTCCATGGGCTGGGGCTCGGTGCTGGTTGGCCACGCGCGACCCGAGGTGACCGAGGCGGTCGTGCGCCAGACGGCGCAAGGTGCGAACTTCGCGTACGTGAACGAAGATTCCCTCGCGGTGGCGGAGGAGATCTGCAGGGTGAGCCCCGCCTGCGATCGACTGCGATTCTGCGCGTCCGGCACCGAGGCCAACATGTACTGCCAGCGTCTTGCGCGGGCCGCCACCGGGCGGCGCATGATTCTCAAGTTCGAAGGCGCCTATCACGGGGCCAACGAGGTCGGGGTCACGAGCCTGTTCCCGCACCGCCTTCTGGACTTCCCCCGACCCGATCCGTCGAGCGCCGGCATTCCGTCGGCGACGGTAGACGACATACTCGTCGCTCCCTACAACGACAGCGCACTCGCGGAGAGAATCGTCGCCGAGCACGCGGCCGACCTCGCCGCCGTCATCGTCGAGCCCCTGCAGCGATGCACTCCCCCTAAGGAGGGCTTCCTCGAGACCCTGCGCGCGGCCTGCACCGAGCACGACGTGTTACTCATCTTTGACGAGGTGGTCACGGGATTTCGCCTCGCCTACGGCGGAGCGCAGGAATACTACGGCGTGATCCCCGATCTCGTCGCATACGGCAAGGCGCTCGGCGGAGGCTATCCGATCGGAGCGTTCGGCGGGCGGGCAGACGTCATGGACCAGGTGCGCGAGGACCGGCTGGGGGGCTCCGACTACGTGTGGGTCGCGTCCACCCTCGGCGGGAACCCGATTTCCACCGCCGCGGCCCGGGCGGCCCTCGGCGTGTTCCGGGAGCCGGACTGCTACCGGCGCCTTCGCGATCTGGGCCGCTATCTGCGCAACGGCATGCGCCGGGCGCTCGAGGAGCACCAGGAGCAGGCCCAGGTCATCGGCGACGGACCGCTTGCCCAGGTCGTGTTCTCGCCCGAGCCGGTCAACGATTATCGATCGACGAGACGCGGGGATGGCGCAAAGGGTCGCACCCTCATGCTGGCCCTGTTCCGGCGGAAGGTCTTTCTCAACCCGATGGGCACCAAGCTCTATCTGTCGGTAGCCCATTCGCAGTCCGTCTGCGACCGCTTTCTCGACCGCTTCGCGGCCGCGTTGCAGGTGGTAATGACCGGCCGGGAATAGTCCCGGCCCGATGCTTCGGCACTCGGCCTGCGCCTTCGCGCCAAGCAAGTCTCCATGCAGTCGAAAGGCTCCGGCGTTCTATTCGAACAACGTCGCAAGGCAGGCAAGCACTCCGTCCATGATGTGCTCGGGGATAGTGTCGACGTGCCTCCCGTTCCAGGCGCCGAGATCGAGGGTCCGGGGCTGGTCGCAGCGGAACACCCCCATTGTTCGGGTGCCCATCTCTTCGAGTAATACTGCGAATCCACGCCGGCGCGCGAAACGCCCGCCCACGGCGATCGGAATCTCGGCCAGCTCGTTGCAACCGGCAGGGGACACGATCAGAACCGGGCACGTGCCCTGTTGCCAAGACTGGTTCTCCGGCTCAGGCATTTCCAAACTTCTTCCCCTGCGCTGTCATTTGGTCTCGACGCATATTCCAGGCTCGTAAGCGCGTCACGGCGGCGAACTGTTTAGGAGGACCGCCAAAATAACTTTCTCATTTGGTGCGTTTTCCGTACCATGCTACCATGCCATGTGTGGTCGAGACGTTGAAAGACAGGTTCGAGATGATGCTGCCGGTTCTGGACGAACGGGGGCGTCGGCGCTGGGCCGGTGTTGAGGCCAGTGCCATCGGGCGGGGCGGGATTTCGCGCGTGGCCGAGGCGACAGGTTTGTCGCGTGCGACGGTTCGCCAGGGTGTCAAGGATGTTGCGTCCGGTGATGTGGTGCCCGCTGACGGGTCTGACGATCCGTTCCGACATCGACGAAGCCGAATACACCACCGGCATCAAGGTCACCGACGACCAGATGAACGCGCTATCGATCACGCGAACGGGCTTCCATGGCGAGTGGAACTACACTTTCACGCCGCGCGCGTGATTGGACACGTTATCTTGGCGCGACTCCTTAACGCATAACGAAGATCACTTACGGTCTGTCGGGTGTTCATGGCTCAATCCCGAGTTTGTGAATCAACTTGCCAGATGAGTGCACGACAATTTTATGATTTCTGCCCGGATTCAGCCGATCTGCCGCTCCCGGTCGTCGTCGAAGCGGTTGCTCCGGACCGCGCACCGGAGCGCGATGATGGAATTGGCGTCACTGACGCTCCAGTGCATCCCGCCCCGTTTCAACCGTCCGCCGATCAGTGATTTGCAACCGCCCTCGACAACACCGGTCGACACGCACAGCCCCAGTTCCCGGAACCGGGGATAGTCCATGCGCGCGCGATTGGTCTGGAAGTACGCGATGTTCCGCGCCGCCTCGTCACAGCGGCTCGCGTGTTTGCGCATCGCGGCGATGACGAGATCGAGGCGCCCCTGGTCGAGTTCGTCGCGTCGCGCCTTGCCCCACTGTGCCGCGAGATCACTCCCCTTTCCGTAGAGAGCCCTGGCAACATCGAACACATGCTGTTTGGCATGGCAATTCTTTCCATGGCAAGTGATTGCGGTAATGCACATTACCATATGCAGTTTGGGAGGGTTTCAAGGTGGCCAGGAGCCCGTGAATAACCGGGTGAGTTGAGGATTCCCGATTTCCCGGCGCCGGATCACGGCAGTTCCGGCACGCTGAACAAGCTAACGAACAAGGCCTTCGTTTTTTATTGTTGCCATATGTCAGCATTGTGTACAAAAGAAATACTAGTTTGCTCTATAGGAGAATGCAAATGAACATACGCTTGAACACGCACTGCCAGATCGCGATTGATGAAATCAAGAACGCCCTGGAAAATGTGACCGCCGAAAACGGAACGAGCATCGAGCCGGATACAATGTGCATTGTAACCGTCGCGCTCATGCTGCTGGCCCGGGAAGCAGAAAAACGCCCCGAGGCCACAATGGGGGACTTCGTTGAGCACCGGCTAAATTTCCGGATATAAGTCAAGCGGACTCCGGAACATGACCGAAAGACCTCCACGCAGGCGGGTGCGGCTGCAATCGGCGCCCCGGAAAGGAGAAGTGTATTGGTGCGACTACCCGCCCCCCGAGTGTCTGCACCTGCCCGAGTTCTGGAAACGCCGTCCGGTCGTGATAGTTTCCCGGCATGCGACGCTACGCGGTGTTGCCACCGTCGTGCCGATAACTTCACGAGTGCAGCTCGATCTGCGGTTCTCGGTTCTTCTCCGTTCTCCGATCGACGGAAGAGATGCTTGGGCCATCTGCAATCATGTCACCACAGTGGCGGTCAGTCGGCTGCTGCCGTCGCACGGCAGGCCGTCGGTGTCTGAGCAGGAATACAGGGAGATACTACAAAAAGTGACCGACAGCCTTGCCGAACCTTGACAAACGTAGGCCAGTGCGCAACATTAATCGGACCTGCGGGATCTTTGGATTGCCGCCTCCCCTCCGGCTTCTTCGGATATCCGGAGGGCAAAAAGACGGCTTCGGCCGTCTTTTCCTTTTGATCCACACGCGGCTGACCTTGAACAGCGCTGGAAAAGCGTTAGCCACGGGAGGAAGGCACAAACATGATAGGCGTATTCGTCTGTACAGCTTAGTTCCGTAAATTCAGGGTAACTCGCAACATGCCGAGTTTCCAACTATGCCGAGTATTATTTGCAACCCGTTGATTCCGTTTACTTCCTTCTCTGGTTTTTCGGCATAGTGTGGAAGCTGGTCATTCGCACCTGATGCCGCGGACGCTTCCGGCTCGACGGCGTCACGGCCAGGCAGGGATTTCCGGCATTGGTTGCCAGCGGTCGAAGACTGGTCCTTTCTGTCTCCTTTCTCATGCAAGGAAAGGAGACAGCGAATGCCTTCAGATGCAGACCGGACGCGACAGTCCTCCGCAACGATCCCCGCCGACTGGCTGATCCCGTACAGGGAGGGATTTCTGACCGAACTTGAGGGGCTCGGCTACGCTCCCGGCACGATCCGTCATTTTCGAGATACAATCGACCTGTTTCGGGAACAGGTCGCGACCCGCGGGCTTGGCCCCTGCGACATCGACACCCCGGTCCTGGCGGAGCTGCAGGACGCGGTGCCCAAGCCGCAATCCTTGAACGCGAGTCGCTGCCGACGTTCCTGCCTGGCCCGGTTCACCGATTATCTTGTCACCGTCGGCGTGATCGTCGCACCGGTGACGGAACCACCGCCTCCGCCGGGCCGGCTTGATCAGCTGAGCGCGGACTATGGCGACTGGCTGCGCCGTGAGCGGGGGCTGAGCAGGTCCACGATCTACGAATGCCGGCTGTTCCTCAGGCGTTTCCTGTTCTTCCTTTTCGGGGCGGAACCCGGTGACCTGAACAGTATCGGGCCGGAGAACGTCCGCGACTTCCTTGCCCTGCCATCCGCCGTTCCGGGGCGCGGGCCGGATCTGGAGAAGAAGGCGACAAATTTCCGCCGGATGTTCCGGTTCATGTTCGCCACCGGGCTGACGCGCCGCGATCTGGTTCCATGCGTGCCGAAGATCGCGGCCCGGAGCAGGCATGGTGCGTCGTGCCACCTTTCGGCCGGGGAGGTTCGCAAGCTGGTCGCCGCCGTGAATGGCGAAGGTGCGGCCGGACGCCGCGACCGCGCCGTCATGCTGCTGCTGGCCCGGCTCGGCCTGCGCAGCCAGGAGATCAATGCGATCAGGCTCGACGACATCAACTGGCGCACCGGCGAGATCCTGATCCGCGGCAAGCGAGGGTTTCATGACCGCATGCCACTGCCGGTCGACGTGGGCGAAGCGATTTCCGATTACGTCATCAACGGGCGGGCCGGCGGGTCGCGGCATCTGTTCGTCACCTTGCGGGCGCCCCACCTGCCGTTCCGGACGACGTACTACATCCGGAGCATGCTCGTCGATGCCTGTGCAAGAGCCGGAGTGACGCCGCCAAAGGGAGGGGTTCGCACAAGTCTCCTGCGGCATTCGCTTGCCGTCAACATGCTGAACCGCGGCAATTCGCTCGACGAGGTCGGCGACGTCCTGCGCCACCGCTCCCGGACGACGACCACGATCTATGCCCGCCACGGCATCGAGGCCCTGCGGCCGCTGGCCCGTCCGTGGCCGGTTCAGGGAGAGCCCCGATGACCTCCCTTTCAGACAGGCTGGACCAGTACGTCACTGAACGCCGCCGCTATGACGGCAACTGGACATCCTCGGCCAAACAGGTTCGCCCGTTCGCCACCTTCGCCGACAGCGAGGGCGCGGAATGGATCACGACCGGGCTGTTCCTGCGTTGGAAGGGGCGGTTCGGCAACGCCAACCAGACAGCATGGGCAGGCCGACTGTCGGCGGTCCGCGTCTTCGCCGCCTGGCTGCAGGGGATCGACCCGCGAACGGAAGTGCCCCCCAAGGGATTGATATCCCGACAGGGGTGTCGGCCGAAGCCCTACATCTATTCCGATCTGGAGATCCGCCGGATCGTTGCCGAGGCGGCGCGCCTTGGGTGCCGCACGGGGCTGCGCGCCTCGACCTGTTCCACGATGTTCGGGCTGATCGCCGTCACCGGCATGCGCATCGGCGAGGCGCTCGCGCTGCACGATGCGGACGTGGACGCCGACGGCGCCAACGTCCGGGTCAGGCACGCGAAGAATGGCCGGGGTCGCGTCATCCCGATCACGGATTGCACGGCAGAACGCCTCCAAAGGCACCGCGACACACGTGATCGCATTCTCGGGCGCCCGACGGAAGCATTCTTCTGCGGGCCTCGCGGGAAACGCCTGTGTGCAGAAACCGTTCGACGCAGCTTCGCCCATGTCGGTCAAGGGAATCACGCCGGACGAATACCGGTCGGCACAATTGGCGAATCTTCTGGATGTCGGGGCGTGGAAAATGTCGCATCCGCTCGTGATTGACGTTGGGCAGGCAGCAACGAGATGGGGGTGCCGCCGATCTCTTCCCATTTCGGCCATCCGCAAGGCATGCTCTGGGCCGAGTGGGTGCATTCTGACGGCGCCGGCGGCATTGAGCAGCCCGATTATGTCAAGCGGCTGATCGAAGACATCAATGCCTTCCAGTCCGCGCCGATTGGCTCCGAAGAATTCGAGGCGTCGAGTCAGCGGATGGTCAAGGACATAAACGAGAATCTTCTGTTAATTTGCGCCGTGCTTGGGCCGCTGTCGATCTGTCATCGAAATACGCCCAAGAATTCCGTAGAATTCCGAACTCAAAACCACTCCTGCTTACCGGACTTACCCGTATTGCGCGACGCAGTGGTATTTTGACAAGATATCGACTTACGCTATAAGTGAGGCGGGCGAGATGTTCGCCCGCCTCTGTCATGGATCGGGGGTCGGTCGCCACAGGGCGATCTGACTTTGAGGAGCCGCATGCAGCAATTTGCCAGGTTCGCTCTCATGCGCGCAATCCTGGCACTCTTCACCCTGTTTTTTGTTTCGCTGTTTGTCTTCAGCCTTATGGAACTCGTTCCCGGCGACTGCGCGGAACGGTACCTTGCGTACAAGACCACCCTGGGCGCTCCGATCACGTTCGACGACATTGAATCCGAGCGGATCCGGCTGGGACTGGACAAGCCGTTCATCGTCCGCTGGTCGACCTGGATCGGCAACGCATTCAGAGGCGACTTTGGCGAGAGCTGCATCCTGCGGGTCAACATTAACAGCTTGCTCAGCGACAAGTTCCTGATCTCACTCGGGATCTGTACAACGTCGCTGGTGCTGGCCTACCTGATCGCGGTGCCGGTAGGCATCCTGTCGGTGACCATCAACAGCGCGTTGCTCAACAATTCACTGCGCTTCATCAGCTATCTCGGGCTGGCGCTGCCTAACTTCCTGCTGGCACTGGTGATCATGCTGATCTCCACGATATATTTCGGCGACAGCCTGACCGGTCTCTTCTCCGCGGAATACCGCGACGCCGAATGGTCATACGATCGGGTGGTCGATTTCCTATACCATGTCTGGCTGCCGATCATTATTCTTGGCTGGTCAGCCACGGCCTTCGCCGTACAGACGGTTCGGGCAATGATGGCGGACGAAATCGGCAAGCTGTACGTGACCGCGGCAGCGGCCCGCGGCGTGTCCGGGCGCCGCCTGATCCTGCGCTATCCGGCGCGACACGCCCTAGGCCCGATCATCAACTCGATCGGATTTGACCTCAACCGAGTGTTCAGCGAGCTTCCAGTCGTCGCCTTGATCATGACGCTGACAGAGTCAGGAGCGCTCTTGATCGACGCGCTGGCCAGATCGAACGACCAGCAATTGGCAGGCGCCATAATCTTTCTGCTCACCGCCAGCATCATCAGCCTGAACTTCACCACTGACGTTTTGCTCGCACTGATCGACCCGCGTATCCGGCGCAGTATTTTGAGGAAAGCGCAATGAGCCTCTTGCAAAACCTGCTGAAAGCGCGAATGGGTCGAGTACGGCGGCAGCGCGGGTGTCGAACCGCCGGACAATGTGAAACTGATGGTGGAAGACATTGCTGCGTTCCATTCGCCTGAGATTGGATCCGAAAAATTCGGTATGCCAGGATCACGCCTGATGGAAAACATGGTCTCCAACCTGTTCTTCATCGGTACGGTCGTGGCGCCTGGACCGATCTATCGCCGCAATGCCCTGAAAAAACTACATACCTTTCTCGGTATATGGTTACAGAGCTGCGAACTACCCGTGGCGGGGCACCCAGTGGTATCTTGACGACGACGGCTGACCCGATACCCGGGAAGCGCGGGCGCGCAGGGACCGTGTGCCCGCGCCAGATGCATGAGCAACTGACATCCGTCAGAAAACGAGGTGTGCCGGGCGATAGTGGTGTTGCATTTTGCCCGGCCTGCCGTATGTCAAGAGATGGGTTTGACCGCCTTGACGGGTAGCTTCGGGACGGGAGACTTCCGTTTGGATCGTTCCGCTTTCACACGGCAAACTCATCGGTCTGAACTGGATTTCCAGTCATCCCTTTCCTTCCACCTCAAACCCAACTTAACGGCGTCTGGAGAATGCCAAGACCGGCGGCGGAGCGACAGGAAAGCATACCAATCTGCCATCATTCGCAAACCCTGAATGCTGACAACACTTTTCCCGGCGTTCCCGCAGCCGGGGCGGCCGTGCGTCATACATTGGCGGTCGCGGCTCCTGAACGCATCCCGCCTGGCCGGAAACCTCGCCGCGCTGATCCGCAACCCAATACACGCGACGTTTTTGCGCCGCCAGCAAACGGGCTGTTCGACTTGCACGCCGAGCCCGGCATTGACGACATCCCGGAGACCCGGTCGGCGCATATCGCCGCCCGGCGCGAGGTCCGCATGCGCGAGTCCTCGCGCCCGGTCCTCAAGGAGGAACTTGCTGCCATCCGGCGCCTCTTTGACTGGCTGACCGCCCTTTGGGTGGTGTTGGCGTCGTCCGCTGGCGATCACGGTAGCGAATGTCGGAGATCGGAGTAACTTGTATCATTTGTGCAAGTCATTAGAGGGGAACGATCGGGGCCCTGCGGACAAACCGTCCAACCATCAAACACTGGCCAATGCCAATGAAATGTTCATACTGTTCATGTTCGGTGCTCATCCGCGATCAGCGGAAACGCCTGAATTCCTCCGTCGGAGGCACGAACTGAATTCGCGGGATAATCGATGAACGACTCGCCGGTCCGGCTTGATGACAAATTCAGTCTGTCGAAGGATCGCATCATTCTGAACGGCTCGCAGGCTCTGGTCAGGTTATGTCTGCTCCAGGCAGAACGTGACCGGCAGGCCGGGCTGAAGACAGGCGGCTACGTTTCCGGGTACAGAGGTTCGCCGCTCGGTGGAGTTGACCTGCAATTTCACCGCGCGGGAGAGGAACTGGCCGCGGCCGGTGTCGTGTTCGAACCCGGCCTCAATGAAGATCTCGCGGCAACCGCGATCTGGGGCACACAGCAGGCTGAACTCCATGGTGAAGGCACCCATGATGGGGTGTTCGGAATGTGGTACGGCAAAGGGCCCGGCGTCGACCGTTCCGGGGATGTCTTCCGGCATGGGAACCTCGCCGGAAGTTCGCGAAATGGTGGTGTCGTCGTCCTGATGGGCGATGATCACACATGCGAGAGTTCAACCACGGCCCATCAAAGCGAGTTCGCCCTCGTTGATGCGATGATTCCGATACTCAACCCGGCGAACATCGCGGACCTGCTCTCATTCGGCCTGCACGGCTGGGCGCTGTCCCGTTATGCTGGCACCTGGTGCGGACTGAAATGCGTCAAGGAAATCATCGAGTCCACTTCCGTCGTCGATGCCGCCACGGCGCGGTTCCAGGCCTGCCTTCCGGAAGAAGACGCCCGGCCGGACGGCGGGCTCAACATCCGCATCAATGACACCCCGCACGCGCAGGAAGCCCGGCTTCATCGCCACAAGATCGCCGCAGCCAGGGCGTATGCCCGTGCCAACAACCTTGATCGTATCGTAACCCGCCCCGAGGAAAAGCCGTCGATCGGGATTGTCAGCACAGGAAAGTCGTGGACGGACGTTATCCAGGCAATTGACGAACTCGGCCTCGATACGCGTACGGCATGCGCGGCGGGAATCGGGCTCTACAAGGTCGCAATGCCTTGGCCACTCGAGCCGGAGAATCTGACCGAATTCGCAACGGGACTCGACCTGCTGATCTTCGTCGAAGAAAAACGCGGTCTCATTGAGCAGCAGGCACGGTCTATTCTCTACGGGCACGCCAATGCTCCGCCGATCATCGGAAAAGAAGATGAGAACGGCGATGTTCTCTTTCCGTCGGAATCGGCCCTCAATCCGCTGCACATAGCCGCCGTGATCGGATCCCGAACGGCCAACCGAAAACTCAGGGATCGAAGCAATGGGATCGCTGCGGTCCTGGCCGAGGAACACAGCTCGCAACTTATTGAACGAAAACCCTATTTTTGCGCCGGTTGTCCCCACAACAGTTCGACCCACGTACCTGAGGATTCGCGCGCTTACGCCGGCATCGGTTGTCATTGGCTGGTTCAGTTCATGGATCGCCGCACTCTCGGCTATACGCACATGGGAGGCGAAGGCGCCAACTGGATCGGCGAAGCACGATTTTCGAAGCGCGGGCACGTGTTCCAGAACATGGGTGACGGCACATACAACCACTCCGGCCTGCTGGCGATACGTGCCGCGCTCGCTGCCGGGACGAACATGACCTTCAAGATCCTGTACAACGACGCCGTCGCCATGACCGGAGGCCAAGGCCACGAAGGGAACCTGACTCCTCTTCAGATCGCCAGGGACGTCACTGCCCTCGGCGTGGCGCGCGTGGAACTCGTAACGGACAGTCCCAGGTCATACCGCAGAAGCGAATTGCCCGGTAAAATGAGAGTCCACCACAGGAACCGACTGATGGACGTCCAGACTGGGTTGTCCGAAACCGAGGGCGTGACGGTCCTGATCTATGAACAGACGTGCGCAGCAGAAAAGCGGCGCCGAAGAAAACGCGGAACCCTGCCCGAGCCACCCAAGCGCGTCTTCATCCACGAAGGCGTCTGCGAAGGATGCGGCGACTGCGGGATCCAGTCGAACTGTGTGGCGATTCTCCCGGTCGAAACCGAATTCGGGCGAAAGCGCCAAATCGATCAGTACTCGTGCAACAAGGACTTTTCGTGCGCTCGGGGGTTTTGCCCCAGTTTCGTGACGGTCGAAGATCCAGTCCTGCTCGATGGGTGTCGACCTGTCCACGCAGTCACCGTTGCCGTTCCGGAACCCGAGATGGAAGTGCCGGATAGACCCTGGTCGATCGCGGTCGCCGGCGTCGGCGGGACCGGCGTTGTCACGGTCGCCGCACTGCTTGGAATGGCCGCACATGTCGACGGGCACGGCTGTGGAATCGTCGACATGGCCGGATTGGCCCAGAAAGGCGGCGCCGTCGTGTCCCACGTTCGAATCGCACGGTCACCGTCCGACATCGGCGCCATTCGAATCGCGTCACAAGGTGCGGATCTTGTCATTGGTTGCGACCTCGTCGTCTCGGGCGGTCGCGACATCATGTCCCTGATTCGACCGGGCCACACCGGTGTCGTCGTCAACAGCAACGAACTCATGACTGGCGATTTTGTCCGGAATTCTGATTTCCGTTTGCCCGCTGCCGATATCTCCCGATCAATTGCCGAAATGGCCGGCGACGGCATGACGACATTTGTCAACGCAACGAGGATTGCGTCCGAGCAAATTGGCGACGCCATTGCCGCGAATCTGTTCATGCTGGGGGTCGCGTTTCAAAAGGGAATGGTTCCGGTCTCCGCGCAGTCGCTGCGTGAGGCCATCCGCATCAACGGAACCGCCGTTGAGAACAATTTGCTGGCGTTCGAAACCGGCCGACAGTGGGTCCACTCTCCGGATGAGGTATCCGGTGCTTCCTCTTCCGCGGGCGAAAACCGGGATTCAGGTGTTCCTGCAAACGACATCAGCATCGAAGCCCAGGTCAAGCGCCGCGCCGAAGAGTTGGCGGCATACCAGAACTTGGCGTATGCCGACAGGTACCGCCGACTGGTTGACACGGCCGCCGGAATCGATCGCGGCCGTCATCATGGGGGAAACAGACTGACAAGCGCGGTCGTGCGCTCGTACTTCAAGCTGCTGGCATACAAGGACGAGTACGAAATCGCCCGGTTGTACTCCGACCCGTCGTTCAAGACCGCACTCGGGCAGAAGTTCAAATCCTACAGCCGGCTGCGCCTTCATCTGGCGCCGCCGCTCATCGCGCGGCGCGAACGCTCGACTGGCCGGTTGAAAAAGCAGGAGTACGGACCGTGGATATTCTCGGCTCTCAGGCTGCTGAGCAAGTTGAGAACGATACGCGGGACGCCTTTCGATCCATTCGGGCATACCCGGGAACGACGAATGGAGCGACGCTTGATTTCAGACTATGAGAAACT
Source organism: Paracoccaceae bacterium (assembly GCA_965242975.1). GTDB lineage: Bacteria > Pseudomonadota > Alphaproteobacteria > Rhodobacterales > Rhodobacteraceae > JAPPHA01. The sequence goes on from CBDETS010000007.1 coordinate 1,923,566, forward strand.
GGTACACCACATGGCTGAGATTGGCCCGGCACTGAACTACGATGTCGCAGTCGATCTCGCCCGGCTGCCGGAACTCATCCGGGGTTTTGGCCACATCAAGGCAGAAAACGTTGAAAAGGCGAGAAAAAAGCAGGAAGAACTGCTCGGTAACCTCAGGGTGGACTCACCTGTTAACGCCATCCCTGATTGATGCGACTACGGGCGGACGCGATGCCGACTGAGCGCGGATTCGGCCAGCGGCCGGTGGCGCCGTCGAGCATTCCGGCGAGGAACGTCCTCGAAACAACTGGCGAAGAAAAATCACTCGTGGCAGGATCACCCGGATTGCCGAGTTCGACCCCCATGAATTTTCGCGGCAAAGATCTCGCCGACTGAAGGCGACCGCAGGACTGCCGGGAACCGCATGACTTTCGGGGCATGGTGGCGCGGTTGACGGGGCTCGAACCCGCGACCTTCGGCGTGACAGGCCGACACTCTAACCGACTGAGCTACAACCGCGCGGTCTTCCCTTTAGGCACCGCTACGATTGACGTCAAGACTCGGGCCGCACATTTCCCCATGCCTGTCCCGCCACTGTTCACGCGGCGCGCAGGCCGCCGGCAAACACAATGACATCATGCGTTTGATTTGGTGGGTGATGAGAGACTCGAACTCCCGACATCTTCGGTGTAAACGAAGCGCTCTACCAACTGAGCTAATCACCCTCCGGTGCGCTCAATAATGGCATAACTGGTGTTCTGCAAGGCACCTTCACGGCACCTGATTCACCGACTTCCATCCAACATGGGACCCGTGCACGGTCCGCTCGGCAACGATATGGTCAGGCACCGTTGCCGAAGTGACACACGTGATCCGTAAGTACCCTGCGTCAGTGCGTGGCGGTGGATACGTCGCGGTCGGTTCTCGCCGCAATTGCAGCAAACTCCGCTTCGAACTCCGCTTCGTCCCATTCTACCGGTTCCGGCTGGCGCACCAGTGCCATCTTGAGAACGTCTTCGACCGAGCCGACAGGCACGATCGTGAGATTTTTCACGACCCCTTCGTCGATCTCGCGCAAGTCCTTTTCGTTGTCTTTCGGGATGATGACGGTGCTGATTCCGCCCCGAAGGGCAGCCAACAGTTTCTCTTTCAGGCCTCCGATCGGAAGCACATTGCCGCGAAGCGTGATTTCCCCGGTCATCGCCACGTTCTTGTAGACCGGAATACCCGTCAACACGGACACGATTGCGGTCACCATGGCTATTCCTGCCGACGGGCCATCCTTGGGCGTCGCCCCTTCAGGGACATGAACATGGATATCCATGCGCGCGAACTGGGTGGGCTTCACACCGATACCTGGTGACATCGAGCGGACGAGCGAAGACGCCGCGTCAATCGATTCCTTCATGACGTCGCCGAGTTTTCCGGTTGTCTTCATTTGACCCTTGCCGGGCATCTTCAGGGCCTCGATCGAGAGCAGGTCGCCTCCCGCCTGGGTCCAGGCCAGTCCGGTTGCAACACCGACCTGGTCCTGTTCCTCTGCCAAGCCGTACTTGAAGCGGCGAACACCGAGAAAATCCTCGAGATTGTCGAGATCGACCGAAACGGATTCCGAATTTCCGCGTACGATCTCCGTTACCGACTTTCGCGCAAGCTTGGCGATCTCGCGTTCCAGGTTTCGCACGCCGGCTTCACGGGTGTAGGTCCTGATGATCTGGACAAGCGCATCGTCGGACATGCCAAACTCGTGCTCCTTGAGTCCATGGCGGGACAACTGCTTCGGGAACAGGTGCCGGCGCGCGATCTCGAGTTTCTCGTCCTCCGTGTAGCCGGGGAGCGCGATCGTCTCCATCCGGTCGAGCAAGGGATCGGGCATGTTGTACGTGTTTGCCGTCGTCAGGAACATGACATTGGAAAGGTCGTACTCGAATTCGAGATAGTGATCCGTGAACGTCGAATTCTGTTCAGGATCGAGAACCTCCAGCATCGCCGACGCTGGGTCACCGCGAAAATCACGGCCCATCTTGTCGATTTCGTCCAGGAGAATCAGCGGATTGACCGTCTTCCCTTTCTTCATCGAATAGATGATCTTGCCGGGCATCGAACCAATGTACGTGCGCCTGTGACCACGGATCTCGGCCTCGTCGCGGACGCCACCCAGCGATATTCGAATAAATTCCCGTCCCGTCGCCCGTGCGACGGATTTTCCCAGCGATGTCTTTCCGACCCCCGGCGGTCCAACCAGGCACAGGATCGGTCCACGCAACTTCGTGGACCTCTGCTGCACCGCGAGGTACTCGACGATGCGTTCCTTGACCTTTTCCAGACCATAGTGATCTGCATCCAGCACTTCCTGGGCGCCATTCAGGTCCTTGCGAACACGGCTCTTCTTCCCCCAGGGGATCGAGAGTATCCATTCGAGATAGTTCCGAACGACGGTCGCCTCCGCCGACATCGGCGGCATTTGCCGGAACTTTTTCAGTTCGCCCTCTGCCCTCTCACGTGCCTCCTTCGACAGCTTCGTTTTGGAAATCCGTTCTTCGATCTCGCCAGCCTCGTCAATGCTTCCCTCTCCGTCGCCGAGTTCCTTCTGGATCGCCTTCATCTGTTCGTTCAGATAATATTCCTTTTGGGTCCGCTCCATCTGCGTCTTGACGCGACGCTTGATCTTTTTCTCCACTCTCAAGACCGACAGTTCACTCTCGAGGTGAACCCAAATGGCTTCCAGCCGTTCGCCCAAATCAACCGTTTCCAGCAATTCCTGTTTCTTGTTCAGCGGTATGGCGAGATGACTTGCAACAATGTCTGCCAGAGTCGACGGCTCCGTTTCGTCGGAAACGGCCGACAGGGCATCGTCCGAGACCTGTTTGCTGGCCTTGGCATAGGTCCCGAACGCCTTGATGACGGCCTTGAACAGGGGCTTGGAAAACCCGCGATCGGACTCGACGTCTGGAAACGGTTCAACATCGACCTCGTAGAAACCCTCCTCCCGAACATAGTCGAGAATCCGTACACGCTCCTTGCCTTCGACGATGACCTTGACGGTTCCGTCCGGCAACTTGAGGAGCTGAACTACCGAAGCGAGCACGCCGATCGAGTAAATGCCCGACGGATCAGGGTCGTCGTCCGATGAATCCTTCTGGGCAACCAGGAGGATCGGGGTGTTCTCATTCATCACGAGTTCCAGGGCACGAATCGATTTTTCGCGCCCGACGAACAACGGTACGACCATGTGCGGGAAAACCACGATATCCCGCAGAGGCAAGACCGGGCACCTGTTCCTGGTTCTCTTAGTCATGGTTTTGTCCTGTCAATCCTGAAACTGGTGACGCCACTTCCCCGAAACCGGATCCGGCTCTTCGTGGCCTCCGTACCTTGCCGCGCGGAAAGACCAGCGGTCAAGGCAATCTCCCGGCGACGGTTCACGCCAATTATCTGGAATTGCAATCCGGATTTGTCAAGGATGGCTGGCCCACCGAACACCGGGGACCCTCCGCGTCCTGATCGCGGATACGAAGACCGGCAACGTGAAGAGTGTGAAACGGCAGGTCTTGCCATCACTGGCGCATCAGCTACCGGCGTCGGCACGACCCCGTTTCCGTATCGCGTTTCAGGTCCCTCAAAGAGGCTCCAGGTCGCCCGAGTTCCAGTCCTGATGGAATTCAGCTGAAAAGTCCGCCATGGTCCCCGACTCGATTGCGGAGCGGATGCCGCTCATCAAGGTTTGGTAGTAATGCAGATTGTGCCAGGTTAGAAGCATGGATGAAATGATCTCCCGTGACCGAACCACGTGGTGGAGATAGCCTCGGCAATACCGTCGACATGCCGGGCATTGGCAGTTTTCATCGAGCGGACGCGGATCCTGCCTATGCCGCGCATTGCGAAGATTGACCGTGCCGCGCCGGGTCAGGGCCTGTCCGGTTCGGCCCGAACGGGTCGGGAGAACACAGTCGAACATGTCGACGCCCCGCTCAACCGCACCAACGATGTCTCCGGGTTTCCCGACACCCATAAGGTAGCGGGGATGAGTGTCCGGAAACTGTTGTGACAGTCCTTCGAGTACATCGAACATCTGGCGTTGCGATTCCCCGACGGCCAGTCCTCCGACGGCATACCCGTCAAAACCAACCCGGATCAACGCCTCGATGCTCTCAGCGCGCACGTCGTCGTACACGCTTCCCTGCTGGATTCCGAACAGTGCTCGGCCCGGCTTGTCTCCGAAAGCCTCCCGGGACCGCAACGCCCAACGCATCGACAGCCGCATGCTGGCCTCGGCGTCTTTCCGGTTCGCCGGGAAGGACGTGCATTCATCCAGGCACATGACGATGTCGGAACCGAGCAGGTCCTGGATTTCCATTGACCTCTCAGGCGAAAGAACGTGCCGCGACCCGTCGATATGAGACCGGAACTCGACGCCTTTTTCATCCAGCTTCCTCAAACCTGCCAGGCTCATGACCTGGAAACCGCCGGAATCTGTCAGTATCGGCCGACTCCAGTTCATGAAGCGGTGAAGACCCCCAAGCCTGGAGACGACGTCCGCCCCGGGCCTCAACATCAAGTGGTACGTGTTGCACAACAGGACATCAGCGCCGGTCTCGCGAACGTTTTCGGGCAACATCGCCTTGACCGACGCGGCCGTTCCCACCGGCATGAACGCGGGCGTCCTGACGACGCCCCTTTCCGTCTGGATGCGGCCCAGCCTGGCCCGACCGTCCTCGCGGAGAACCCGAAACGAAAACCTGTCGTTCATACGGCTCCTGACATTACGTTCATCCGCTCCCGGGACGCTTTCTCCGCCTGAATTGTGGACAACCACGGCGCAATACCTTATTCGATCAGTCAGATAAACCGGAGGAACTGGCCGTGGGACTTGATCAAATGATGGAAGGTGCTCCCCTGATCAAGCCATCGACGACGGATCACCTTCTTTATGAACCGATCGTGGAAGCTTGCCGAACCGTGCACGATCCGGAGATTCCGGTCAATATCTACGACCTCGGGCTCATCTACACGATAGAGATCAATGACGACGGAATTGTCGACGTGACGATGACCCTGACGGCACCGGGGTGTCCCGTTGCTGGCGAAATGCCAGGCTGGGTACAGGAAGTCGTGGAAGCGGTACCCGGTGTCCAGGTTGCTAACGTCGAACTGGTTTGGGAACCGCTTTGGGGAATGGACATGATGTCAGACGAAGCCCGTCTTGAGCTTGGATTCATGTGAACGACCGGTCCCGCGGCGCTTTCCCGAATGCATGCATACGGATTTCCATTCACCTGGATTCGTCAGCGATGCAGGTGGGACGCAGGTCATTCCTCGTGCCGGATACAAAGAACTTGGCTTGCCGTCCTTGAATCACATGGTGTTTTGGACCACAGTTGAACGTGACGGCACCGCCACGGCAAACACGGCCTCGGATGACCCGATCCTACCGGGAATCCTCGAGGACCTTTAACGGGAAAGAGGTTAATGTTCGGAATTCCAGGAAAACCGCCGGTCTCCCTGACGAAGACCGCTGCGGACCGCATCTGCCACTTGATGAAGGACGGGTCCAAACAGGGCCTGCGCATCGGCGTGAAGAAGGGCGGTTGCGCCGGAATGGAGTACACGCTGGAATACGTCGACGCCGTTGACGAGCACGATGAGGTTGTCGAGCAGGACGGCGCACGGGTCCTGATTGCACCGATGGCGCAGATGTTCCTGTTCGGGACCGAAATCGACTACGAAACCGGTTTGCTTGAATCAGGGTTCAAGTTCCGAAATCCGAACGTCGTCGAATCGTGCGGTTGCGGCGAGTCCATCAAGTTTCGGGAATCGGCCTGAATGCGCTTCTTGCCGTCTCCAAACCATTCGATTCAAGGGCCGTGACACGGCATCGTTCTGCGGTCCGGCCGGCAGTTCCGGCGATTTCCGGCCGTTAACCCGGAGACAGGCCCGTTGCACAGTTCAAACCGTCCGGAAATCCAGTCCTTGAACCGCATTAGCTCCGCCCCCAACCCGAAAGAAACGGCTTTGGCATGCAGAAGCGACTGATTGCCGGGAACTGGAAAATGAATGGATCCCCGGCCTCGCTCGGCGAGATCACACCCGTTGTCGAAACCACATCGGAATTTCGCACGGAGATTCTGATCTGCATGCCGTTCACGCTGATCGACAGGGCGGTGACCCATGTTCGGGGCTCAAGGGTCACAATCGGAGGCCAGAACTGTCACCAGGAGGCGAATGGTCCTCACACCGGCGACGTTTCGGCAAGAATGCTGGCCGAAATCGGAGCCACGCATGTCATCACCGGGCATTCGGAACGAAGGCAGAACCATCGCGAGACCAATGCACTGGTCAAAGCCAAGGCATCTGCCGCAATTGACGCAGGTCTGGTCCCAATCGTTTGCGTCGGCGAAACACGATGCGACCGCGACGCCGGCAATGCCCTTGAAGTCGTCTCGGGACAGATCCGGGAATCACTGCCAGAGGTTCCGGAAACCGGATCTGTAGTCATTGCCTATGAACCAGTCTGGGCCATTGGTACTGGACGGATCCCTTCTCTCGGCGACATTGCAGACATGCACACGCATATCCGGCACCTGCTGATCGAGAAAATTCCTGGCACCCGTGGCGGCAGGCACGTGGCGATTCTCTACGGAGGATCAGTAACCGCAAAGAACGCCGAAGCAATTTTCTCGGCGGCCAACGTTGACGGAGGTCTCGTTGGTGGCGCGTCGCTACGGGCGGGCGATTTTCTTCCCATTTGCCAGCTTCTCGAACAGGCGTGACCCACGTCTCGCGCCTCTTTCGGGCCGATCCACGCACCGCCTGCAGGGGTTGGTTCCCGACCTCTCAAGGGCGACAACCGTGACAAGCCCCAGGGATTGCCCTGGATCACCCTACGATCAGACAAACGAGTCCCGTTCACTCGCTTTCCGCGTGGAGACATAGTCGTTGAGCGCTTCTTCCACACCCGGATCAAGCGCGGGCTTTTCATACTCGTTCAACAGGCTCTTGTATCGTGCGTTCGCGAGAGAAACCGTATCCGGCGCCCCGTCTTCGGACCAGGACTCGAACGGACGGTAGTCCAGCACATCGGACCTCCAGAACGCGTCCTTGAAATTGTTTTGGGTGTGCTGGCAACCGAGGAAGTGCCCCCCTGGCCCGACCTCTCGAATGGCATCGAGTGCCAGCCCGTTCGCCGTCAGGTCAATGCCCTTCGCAAGTGAGTGCAACGTACCGAGCTGGTCGGCGTCCATGATGAGCTTCTCGAAGGAGGTCACCAGTCCTCCTTCCAACCAACCTGCTGAATGCAAGGCAAAATTAACGCCGCCGAATAGCGTCGCATTCAAGGTGTTGGCTGCCTCGAACGCAGCCTGCGCGTCAGGGATCTTCGAACCGCACAACGCGCCGCCGGATCGGAAAGGAAGGCTCAACCTCCGTGCGAGCTGCCCCGCTCCGAAAAGGATCTTGGCTGCCTCGGGGGTCCCGAATGTCGGCGCTCCGGAATTCATGTCGATCGACGTCACGAACGTTCCCATCACGACAGGGGCACCCTTTCGTATGAGCTGGTTGTACGCCACACCGGCCAAGACCTCGGCGAGAACCTGAACAAGCGTCCCAGCGGCACTGACCGGAGACATCGCGCCACCGACGATGAAGGGGGAAATTATGCAGGCCTGATTGGCGCGCGCATAGGATTCCATCGCTCCAACCATTATCGAATCAAACGAAAGCGGTGAGTTGATGTTGATCAGCGACGTCATGACCGTGTGGTTATCAACAAACTCCGAACCAAACAGGATTCGGGCCATCGTCACCGAATCGTCAGCCCGTTCAGGTGCGGTCACTGAGCCCATGAAGGGCTTGTCGCTGAGGGTCATGTGGGCAAGCAGCATGTCGAGATGGCGTTTGTTTACGGCGACATCCGTCGGCTCGCAGAGCGTCCCCCCGGAGTGGTGAAGCCACTTTGACATGTACACAAGGCGCACCAGCGTCTTGAAATCATCTATGGTCGCGTACCTGCGGCCGCCTTCCAAGGTCCGAACGAATGGCGGTCCGTAGACTGGCGCAAGGACGAGCCCCCTGCCCCCGATAGCGACGCTTCGCTCCGGATTTCGTGCGTGCTGGGTAAACTTGGGCGGTGCCGTCGCCACCAGGCTTCGCGCAAGCCCCTTGGGCATCCGGACGCGGTCGCCATCAACATCCGCGCCAACCTGTTTCCAGCGCTTGAGCGCATTCGCGTTGTCAACGAATCGGACACCGATCTCTTCCAGCACTGTCTCCGCATTGTCTTCGATGATCTCAAGAGCTTCAGTGTCCAGAACTTCGAAGTCCGGAATTTTTCGCTCAATGAATCGCGCAAACTCGATTTTGGTTGCGGTCCGTTCCGCGCGCCGGGCAGCTCCCCCGCCCTTCGCACGTCGCCGGTTCCTGCCCTGACGCGTCGATGATTCGTTCATTCTTGCCTCGTCGAGTATCGGCGAATTCCGCCCATTTTCCCCCCCCGCACTTCTCGGACGATTCACCGATACCGTCCTTGCGGTTGCCTGACCAGAACCATACACGGCGGTCATGTCAGTCTCTAGCAGTGATACGATCCTTGTCGTCGATTTTGGGTCACAAGTGACCCAGTTGATAGCCCGTCGCCTCAGGGAAGCCAGGTATCACTGCCTGATTTCGCCGTTTCACCAGGCCGACGGTGGATTCATCGACAAACTGGCACCGGGGGCAATCATTCTGTCCGGCAGTCCGGCGAGCGTGACCGGTTCGAACAGTCCCCGGATTTCCGACGACCTGTACGAAAGGGGAATCCCGGTTCTCGGAATCTGTTATGGCCAACAGTTGATGGTCGCCCAACTGGGCGGAGCGGTCGAAGGTGGGCATAACGCCGAATTCGGAAGGGCCGAGCTCTCCCATCCTGTCGAGCCGTTGGACCTGCTCGATGGTTGGTTCAGCGAAGGGACCGAACAGGTGTGGATGAGTCATGGCGACCGGGTTACCCGGCTGGCTCCAGGATTCAGGGTGTACTGCTCGTCCCCCAACGCGCCCTTCGCCGTGGTCGCTGACCCGACACGAAAGCTGTACGCGGTGCAGTTCCATCCGGAGGTCCACCACACGCCGAACGGTTCGCGCTTGTTGTCGAATTTCGCGGCGATCTCGGGTTGCCGGCCCACCTGGACCATGAGGGCATACCGGGACACGGCCGTACGCGACATAAAGTCCAGGGTCGGTGGTGGTCATGTCATTTGCGGGTTGTCCGGGGGAGTAGACAGCGCGGTGGCCGCCAAGCTGATCCACGAAGCCATCGGAGACCAGTTGACCTGCATCTTCGTCGATACCGGACTGCTTCGCCGGAGCGAGGCATCCGACGTAGTTCGGGCATTCCGGGACCACTTCAACGTACCGTTGATACGTGCCGACGAGCAATCCCTGTTCCTCAACGGTCTCAAGGGCGTGACAGACCCGGAGGCCAAGCGGAAGGTGATCGGCCGGCTATTTGTCGATGTATTCGAACGCCACGCCAGAACCGTCGATCGTGCGCAGTTCCTGGCCCAGGGAACGCTTTACCCGGACGTCATCGAGAGTATCAGCGCCCTCGGCGGCCCATCGGAAACGATCAAGTCCCACCATAACGTCGGCGGGCTTCCCGAGCGCATGAACCTGAAGTTGCTGGAGCCGTTACGCAACCTGTTCAAGGACGAAGTTCGGGCGCTCGGGCGTGAGTTGGGGCTCCCCGACGCCATAGTTGGCCGACATCCGTTTCCGGGCCCAGGCCTGGCTATCCGTTGCCCCGGCGAAGTGACGCGCGAAAAGCTGGATGTCCTGCAGCAGATCGACGCCATATTCATCGACCAGATCCGCAAGTCTGGCCTCTACGATGCAATCTGGCAGGCATTTGCCGTCATGCTGCCCGTCAAGACCGTTGGAGTCATGGGCGATTCACGAAGCTACGACCATGCCTGTGCCCTTCGTGCCGTTACCTCCGTCGATGGCATGACGGCAGAATCCTACCCTTTCTCCCATGACTTCCTGTCGCAAACCGCCAACCGCATCATCAATGAAGTTCGGGGCGTCAACCGCGTGACTTACGACGTGACGTCGAAGCCACCAGGGACGATTGAATGGGAATAGGAACGTCGTTGCCGATCGCACGCGGGACGACGTCCGGTGTCGGCCAATGCCATAGCCGGCCGGGTCCGGCGGCATGACCTTGTCCGCGCCCGTTCGCTCCGCGATATGGATGTCGGGTGCCATGGTTTCGTTCACGCTCATGGCCATTTCAGGACGGGAACTCGCCGGACGGCTCGATACCTTCGAAATCATGTTCTTCCGCTCGCTAATCGGAATCGTGATCGTCGTCGGTGCGTGTGCCTGGTCGGGAACGCTCGACCGGATAACGTCCAGACGGTTCGGGCTGCACGTGATTCGCAACGCCTTTCACTTCCTCGGGCAGAACCTCTGGCTCTACGCGGTAACGGTCATTCCGTTGTCACAACTGTTCGCGTTCGAGTTTTCCACACCGCTCTGGGTCGCCTTGTTCGCGCCACTCTTCCTGGCGGAACGTCTGACAGCCACGCGGCTTCTTGCCGCGGGATTGGGGTTCGCAGGCATCCTCATGATCGCGCGACCAGGGACGGCACCGATCACGCCTGGGGTGGTTGCGGCAGGCCTTTGCGCCGTCGGGTTTGCAGGGGCCGTCGTCGCGACCAAGCTGCTTTCGCGAACCGAGAGCATCGCTTCGATCCTGTTCTGGCTCGTCTCCATTCAAGCCGTCTTTGGTCTGGTTGCAGCCGGAATGGACCTAAAGATGAGGTTGCCGCGAACGGACGATCTGATCTGGGTCTTCCTCATCGGACTATGCGGACTTGCCGCCCACTTCTGCATCACGAAGGCCTTGACGCTTGCGCCCGCAACCGTCGTCGGGCCGCTCGATTTCCTTCGCCTTCCCTTGATCGCGGTGGTTGGGTATCTCCTGTACGACGAGCCCGTTGAGTTGCTGGTGTTCGTCGGCGCCCTCGTCGTGTTCGGCGCCAACTACCTGAATGTCCGCGCCGAACACCGCTCTCTGGCGAAAAAATCGACAGTTTCTTGATTTTTTCCGCGATTTCGGGGTAGCAGCGTGTCTCATGAGCAACCTGAACCGACAGCCTCACCTGATCCATGCCTCTGGCGACGCCTGGCGGTCAGCACGCCGGAAGAGGGTTGTCGTTTACGGGATGTCGGGCCTTGGAAAGACCCATGTTTCGAACATTCTCCGGAAGTCCGGGGCCTGGTTCCACTACTCCGTCGATTACCGGATCGGCACCCGGTACATGGGCGAGTTCATCGTCGACAACTTCAAGAAGAAGGCGATGAAGGTTCCGTTTCTCGCGGAGCTCCTCCGGTCCGACAGTATCGATATCGCCTCGAATATCCGATTTGACAATCTGGAACCACTGTCCACCTACATCGGGAAACCGGGCGATCCCGCAAAGGGGGGGATTCCGTTCGACGAGTTCATGACCCGTCAGGAGCAACACCTACGGGCCGAAATCGATGCCATGCACGAGACCGAGTACTTTGCCGAGCGCGCTAAGGAAATTTACGACTACGACTGCTTCGTCTGCGACACCTCGGGGTCCCTGATCGAAGTCGTGGATCCGCACGACACGGACGACCCGGTGATCGGAAAGTTGTTCCGTGTCATGCTGCCGGTCTGGATCAAGGGAAGCGACACACACATCCAGATGTTGATCGAAAGGTTTTGCCGCGACCCGAAACCGATGTATTATCAACCTGAATTCGCACGCGCGCTCTGGAGTGAGTTCCTGGCACGGGAGAAGTGTTCACCCGAGTCCGCCAATCCGGATCAATTCGTCAGGTGGGGGTATGAACGTCTGCTGGAGTACCGAATTCCCAAATACAAGGCACTGGCCAAGAACTGGGGAGTGATCATTTCGGCAGACGACATCAGCCGTATTCGACATTCGGACGACTTCGTAGATATCATCGCCGATGCAATTGACCGGCGAGTCCAGCCCGCACGACCGGGCTCATAATCAGGCCGTACACCGATGCCGATCACGATACCTGGCGAGCTTCCGGCATTCGACATCCTTCGGAGCGAGGGAGTCATGGTCATGTCCGAAGGACGGGCTGTCCGCCAGGATATTCGACCGCTTCAGATCGGGTTGGTCAACCTGATGCCGAAAAAGATCCAGACAGAGACGCAGTTCGCCAGGGTGATTGGCGCGACTCCCCTGCAAATCGAACTGACCCTCATTCGCATGTCACACCACCGTTCAAAGAACGCGCCAATTGGCCATATGGAGGCATTTTACCGTACATTTCAGGAGGTGAAGACACGGAAGTTTGACGGGCTGATCGTGACCGGCGCTCCCATTGAGCACCTTGAGTTCACGGACGTCACTTATTGGGGGGAGTTTGTCGAACTGGTCAACTGGACCCGGACTCATGTGCACTCGACGTTTGGAATTTGCTGGGCCGGAATGGCCATGCTCAATTACCGCTACGGCGTGACTAAGCACATGCTCGGTGAAAAACTATTCGGCTGTTTTCGCCACAGCACGCGGGCGCCGTCGTCGCCCTATCTTCGTGGTTTTTCCGATGACCTTGTTGTCCCCGTCAGCCGCTGGACCGAAATGTGTCCGCGCGAGATCGGGGCAATCCCCGAGCTTGAGGTACTCATCGAATCTCCTGTCGCCGGACCGTGCCTGATCGAGGACAAGGTGCACCGATCGCTCTACATGTTCAATCATCTCGAATATGACAGCGACACGCTCAAGCAGGAGTACGAACGCGACGTCAGTTCAGGCTCCCCAATCGAGGTTCCGGTCGACTACTTTCCCGGCGACAACGCCTCCAGTCCGCCGCAAAACCGCTGGAGGGCCCATGGCCACCTGCTTTACGGGAACTGGATCAACCAGATTTACCAGACCGTACCTTTCGATATCGCGCAGGTTGGTTTCGGCGCATGTGCGGATTCAGTCTGACCCACGGAGAATCGAACCATCCGGCAAACGGCATGCTCGGCATGTTCGGCCGCTTTGGAGGTCAGGCACTCGTGATTGGGCACGTGAGCGACTTCCGCCCGGGCGGGAGGTCATACCGGACCGGACGCACACGAAAAAAAGGCAGTGTGTCATTTTGCGTCGGCGTGATGTACGTTCCAACGTGAAATAATGCAGGGAGGGTAGTCGTGGCTGACGAATCCTGTCCCAAACCGTTCGATGGCGGCATAACAAGATTTCACCAGCAATTTGCACCGGAGGAAGTCCGGAGCGCGATCACGAATGCTTTCCGCGACAACATCCCGAACCCGTCCTGTTCGTATAAGAAACGCTGGTCGCGAAAAAAGTACAACACTGTGCCCAATGGCCTGAAAGTCGAACCCGGTAAACACCAGACCAGGGTCAAGGCAAAAGGAGCGCGTGTCGTCGTCGTCATCGAAGGTCGCGGCGTGGCAGGAAATGGCGGCACCTTCAAGGGGTCTAGCGGGTTCATGCACCACCAAGAGCCAGGGTCGTGGCGCTTGGAAGGCCCTCGGGCCAGGAACGAGCCCGGCAGTATTTCCCGCGTTACGTTCTTCTCTTGCCGAACGCCGGCGAAACTGCGCAGGTTTCTCGACCGGGATTCGGACCGGCTGAAACACTGGAAGCTCTCGAGGGTCGGCGTTGCGGGGCTGTGCAAGCAGGGCGAGTTTACTGCCGCAATTCGAAAGACCTTTGAGCGTTCGGACAGTTCGTGGGCTCCGTGGCGGGTCAAATCGGGCGACGACAGGCGCCGGGCCCGGGTCGCCGCGGTCCAGTCGGTTCTCGGCAGGGAACATTATCCGGACAAGGACGTGCCGTTTTCCCATGGTTCTAACCCCGGAAGTCTCCGCAGGAACCCGGATGTTTGATGCCTAGCAGCCGAAAGGGATATCACCACGGCAATCTCAGGGAAGCGCTGGTCAACGCGACGCTGGAACTGATCGAGTCGAGGGGTCCGCTCGGATTTACGCTTTCCGAGGCAGCACGGCTGGCAGGCGTGTCACCCGCGGCGCCGTACAGGCATTTCAGCGGCCGGGACGAACTCATTGCCGAAGTCGCGCGACAGGGATTCGAAATCTTCGCCGACCTTCTCGAATTCGCTCACGCAAAGGGCGGCCCGTCGGCACTGGCGTCGTTCGAAAACGTCGGCCGGGCTTATCTGACCTTCGCACAAAAGAACCCGGGCCACTATATCGCAATGTTCGAGAGTGGCATTTCAATCAATGCAAATCCGGAACTGGCAGCGGTTGCCAATCGTGCGATGAGCGTCATCGCCCGTTCTGCCGATGAACTTTCCCGCAGGCTTCCACGAAACCGAAGGCCTCCGGGTTCGATGGTCAGCCAGCATATCTGGGCAATGAGCCACGGTGTCGTAGAGCTGTTCGCCCGCGGCGCCCCCGGGGCCCGCTCGTCGTTTTCACCGGAAGAACTGCTGGAAGCGGGCGTGGGGATCTACCTTCGCGGACTCGGCATCATTCCTTCCGATTCGCAGACGAAAGGCTAATCGCCGGAGTCCGGGGCCCTTGCCCGGTAGTATGATTCGCGTGGCGCCGACGCGTTCACCTGACAGGGAAAACGCGCCACTGTTTGGTTCATGGCATTGCGCTATGTTCGAAGCGGGATCAGTGGAGCGGGCCGGCAGACGGCCAAGACTGGCAGTTTCCTTCATGGGCATCGTTGTGGCGTCACCATTCGCAGAGCCGGAGTGGCAGAGGATCCGAGGTAAAGGCCATGCGGTGGGTAAGCTGCGAGAGGAGTTCCGCCTTTCGCGGCAGCGAATCCGGATCCAGCCAAAGGTTATTCATCTCCAACGGATCGCTGACAAGGTCGTATAGTTCGCCGTCGTCATGGGCATGATCCACTACGATTTTGTGGGTTTCGGTTCGCAGCATCGTCAACTGGGCCGACGGCCCGACATGATAGGGCATTGCATTGTAGTACTCGCAATAGATCGATTGATCTCCCTCGAAGGGCACTTTCCGATCCCTGAGCCAGTCATGAACCGACCGCCCTTGCATTCCGGGGTGCGGCTGCTGACTGGCTGCCTCCAGCAGCGTCGGCGCCAGATGGACCAGTTCGAAGAGACCATCGAAGCGTCGGGGTACGAATTTACCCGGGAACCTGACGATCAGCGGAACACGAATGAGCGGATCATAAAAATAGGGGCCCTTCAGATAGATGTTGTGGTCACCCATCATCTCTCCATGGTCGGACATGAAGACGACCAGGGTGCTTTCCGCTTGACCGGTCTCGTTCAATGCGTCGAGGATGCGGCCAACCTGTTGGTCGACATGTTCGCACATCGCCCAATAGGCTGCCTTGACCATCCTGTGGTCCAAATTGCTCATCTGTTGGCGTCCAAAACCGCCGATGAGGCCTTTGACCTGACCGTACGCGCCTTCCGAATCCGTTTGCTGGAAAACCGGCTTGCGGCCGAGATCATCATCCATGGCCTCGGGCATTGGAATTTCGTCCAACCGATTGAGATATGGCGCCAAAAAGGAAGGCGGCGGGTCAAACGGATGGTGCGGTGCAAACATGTTCGCCATGTAGAACCAGGGGGCGCCACGTGATGCGTGTTTCGAGATGAATTCGGTTGCACGCGTAGCGCACCATGCCGCCTCGGTCGAATCCTCCGGCATGCCGTTTTGCACCCATGGTGACAATTCGTGCGGTGTGGTTCGATACTCCAAACCCTTGTCGGAGAGAAAGCGGGTGTAGTCGGAGTTCATTCCCCAATAGTCGGATGGCGCCTGCGCCCAATTGAATTCGCCGAAACCGTCATCAATCCTCGGTTCCGTGGTCGTGGCGATTTCCGGGGCTCCGGGCGCGAGATGGAATTTTCCGACCAATCCGGCAACGTATCCCGCATCGGCCACCAATCGAGAGATCGGCTTCTCGGTCGGCGGCATGATCTGGCCGTTCTGCCGCAGTCGAGTCGTTCTCGGATACCGCCCGGTCAGAAAACTTCCCCTGCTCGGCGAGCAGACCGGGCTCTGGACAAAGGCGTTTTCGAACAAGACGCCCTGTTCGGCAAGGCGGTCAATGTTGGGTGTAGAGACAATCGGGTTGCCATAGCAGCCAAGGGTGTCCGTCCGTTGCTGGTCGGTGCAGATAATCAAGATGTTCGGACGCTGTCGCATGTCGCCGTTCCGACTGTGTCTTTTCCAATCCTATTGACGGAGAAAACCCGTTTGGCTAACCTGTCAATAATGAAAGCAATTACTTTCAATAATGAAAGTCAAGTGTGCGCAACGCTTGGGCAAATCAAGCCAAACGCATTATCGACCGGGCGCAGATCATTGCGATTGTTGGAAATCCTGGCCCGGCCGCCGCATGAAAGGAGCTTTTCGGATCTCGCTGAAGAAATGGACCTGTCCGGTGCCTCGCTAACCCGGCTACTCAAGATGCTGGTCGATGAGGACTGGATTCGTCAGCGGCAAACAAGCAACCGCTACACGTTGGGATTTCGAGCGCAGCGATTCGGACACGCGCTGCGAGATTTCGGGCTGCATAACGCCCAGGTTCAGGGTACCGTTGCCAGCCTGGCATATTATGTCGGTCACTCTGCCTGTTTGGCCTCTCACCAAGGCGACTATTTCGTCATCACTGCAAAGACCGAGATTCACTACGGCTATCATTTCATCGACGTTTTTGCGCCGAATACAGATTGGATAGACAACGGTATGGGCCAGGTCCTCCTGGCCTACCTGCCCGATGGAGTCGCAAAGGCAATATATCACCGGCAGTACGGAATCGAACTTCCGGAAACCCACCTCGAGAGGTTCCAGCGAATCCGGGACCAGGGGCATCTTGTCCGGCGCGAGGGCCCTGTCACGAGATTCTCCGTCGGTATTTCAAATCCGGTCACCAGACAGGTCAGGGACGTGATGTCTGTCGCCGCCCTGAACACCAGCTCCGTAGATGTCGAAGAAATCCTGACCCAGGCAACGATTGCCGCTTCCGAAGCGGCTAGTCAGCTTCCGGGAGCATCGCAGGTGTCGGCAAGTCTCGGGAATGCAAATTTGTAACAGGGAGAAGGAAAGAAACAATGTTCAACACTCTGACCAGGCGAATTCTCGCGGCGTCCATTGTCCTGGTGGCCTCCACGGTATTCGCATACGCGCAGACGACCGTCCGGTACGCAACCGATGGCTACGGGATGGGTGCAACAATCGTCCTTGCATCGGAAAAGGGATATCTGATGGATGAAGGCATAAACCCGGTTATCCAGACCTATGCCTACGGAGTCGACACGATAGATGCCGTACTGGCCGGACAGGCGGATTTCGGGGTGGTGATCGGATTCCCGCTGCTGATCCGTTTCCAGTCGGGCAAGCTGGTTTCGCCATCGATTATCGGAAACTTCGTTCCGGGCTGGCACAAGCTCTATACACGGACAGAACTCAAGGACGCGGATGAATTCGAGGGCAAATCCTTCGCGGTGGCGACAGGCACCGCCCAGGAATTCGTGACTCGAAACTATATCAGGTTGCTGGGACTTGACCCGGAAACGGACGTTGAACTCGTCGATTTCAGCGATCTGTTCAGCATTGTCGGCGCACTCAAAACCAACCGAATTGATGCCGCATGGGTTTGGGGCGAAGGCGCGAAAACCATGGGAGAGGATGCGAATTTCGCCTTCATTTCGGACGACAGTATCGTATCCGAAGGAGCGACCGCGCTGCTGGTGACCACAAAGGAATACGCCGGTGCCAATCACGATGCGATCGTCAGGACGCTAAAGGCATTAGGCAGGGCAACCGACGATGTCGCCGCTGACAGCGGCGCAGTCGCGACCATCGTTGCCAACAAGCTTGGCGCCGACAGTGAATTGGTGAAACGGGCGATCGACCAGGCCCGGTACGAACTGAGCTTCACTCCCAGTCTGGTGGACAACATGAGAGCCCAGCACGAATTCCTGCTCAATGCCGGAATGATTGAACCATACGACCTGACGCCGCTGCTTTATTCCAAGGCTTTGGCCGAGGCCGACTCCTCGGCGGAGATCGACGCTTCACTTGAGTAGCAACACCGTGACGGGCGGGGCGGCCGATGGCCTGGAGGTTGCCCCGCCCGTCCCCGCATCTTGACCGAGCCGACGATTGGGTATTCAACTTAAAGACATTTGTTTTTCCTACACGCCGGCTTCGGATGATCCACTCGTCCTCAAGCATGTCGATCTTACAATCGACAATGGCGAGTTCCTTATCCTGTTGGGGCCCAGCGGTTGTGGAAAGTCCACTTTGTTACGGCTCATTGCCGGGTTCGATCATGCGACCATGGGAAGCGCGGAGGTGGACGGGTCCCCAATTGACGGGCCTGGCAGAGACCGAGGCATGGTGTTCCAAGACCTGGACAGTTCGCTCTTTCAATGGCTGACCGTTCGGCAGAATGTCGAGTTCGGTCTCAAGGTTAACCGCATCGAGGCAGGGGAAAGAAAAAACCGCGCGAACGACGCCTTGCGAATGGTGAACCTGACGGATCACGACCATAAGTTTCCAGATGCCCTGTCGGGTGGGATGAAGCAACGAGTCCAAATCGCCCGAATGCTCGCCATGCGTCCCAATATCATGTTGATGGATGAGCCCTTTGCGGCGCTTGATGCCCAAACCCGGCAGATGCTTCAGAGACAACTCGTATCCATATGGTCCGAGGTCAAACGCACGGCCATATACGTTACGCACGACATTCGCGAGGCGATCAATCTGGGCCAGCGTATCGTACTGATGACCGCAGGACCGGAAGCCGGCATCAAGCGTGAATATGCTGTCCCCCTCGAATATCCGAGAAACCAATCGGACCAGGTCTATATCGATCTTCTCCAGACCATCTCGAAAGACATCGAAGAAGAAGTGACAAAGGTTTGGTCATGAGCCGTTCGCCGTTCAACAAAACGATTCTTGGCGGTCGGATCGGCCGCAGTTTTTGGATTTCGACGGTCTCGATCAGCTGCGGGCTTTTTGCTTGGGAAATCGCCGCGCGGCTTTGGATAGATCCCTTTTTCCTGCCCCCGGTAAGCACCGTTTTTCTGGGCATCATCGAATTGATAGAGAGGGGTCTGCTCTTCGGCACCATTGGAATCAGCCTGTACCGAATATTGGCGGGTTTCCTCTTGGGGAGCATCGTCGCAATTCCAATCGGATTGATCGTTGGCATCTCGATTACCGCTCGGGCCATATTTGATCCCTATGTACACTTCTTGCGTTTTATCCCAGCCTTGGCGCTTACGTCCCTGTTTCTTGTTTGGTTCGGTGTCGGCGAAGTCGCAAAGATACTGCAAGTGATGTATGCGACTGCGTTCATCGTCATTGTAAATACGGCTACGGGTGTCGTAACGACGCATGAAAACAAGATTCTCGCGGCGCAAACACTTGGCGCGTCCCCCTGGCAGATATTCTGGCTCGTGACGATACCGGCCTGTATTCCGTCAATTTACGTCGGAATGCGGTTGGCTCTGGCAGGGTCGTTCATGGTCATAGTCGCGGTTGAAATGCTTGCCGCCGAATCGGGCCTTGGCTACCTGATCTGGACATCCAAAGTCTATTTCAAAATCGACTGGATGTTTGTGGGTATATTCTTCCTGGGCGCCTTGGGACTGTTGGCGGACTACCTCTGGAAGATGCTCGGCCGTCACGTGATCAGGCGCTTTGTCCGGGAAAGCGCAGACTACTGACATGCCAAATAATGTACTCCTTTTCCTCACAGATGATCATGGACAATGGGCGCTCGGTTCGTCGGGAAACGATCGCATCCAGACGCCGAACCTCGATTACCTCGCCGATACCGGCACGGTCATGGGAAACGCCTTCACGCCGACACCTGTGTGCTCTCCGGCCCGAGCCTGCTTGCTGACGGGACGCACGGCATCGCAGCACGGAGTCCACGACTATCTCGACAATCTGCCAGTTCGCTTTCAACGCGACTGGCTTGATGAAAAAGTGACGCTTCCGGAACTGCTGCACGACGCGGGCTATGGAACCGGACTCGTCGGCAAGTGGCACTTGGGCAACGACGACAAGAGTGCAAGGGGGTTCGATTCCTGGGGAGCGCTCGCGGGCGACTACCCGATCGACGCGACCGGTCCGGCACGCTATTGCGTCAACGGCAAGGTACGGACGATCGCGGGGTCCAAGGCGTCGATCATTACCGATGGAGCGGTCAGATTTCTGAAGAATCGCGACAAGGATCGCCCTTTTTTTCTTCTTGTCGGCCATGTTTCCACGCACAGCCCCTGGGAAGGCCATCCAAAGAGGTTGGTCGCGCGCTACGCAACGCATGACTTTGCCGAGGTTCCGCAGCACGAAACATACCCGTTTGGAGAACAGAACCTGGAATCAAGACATCTCATCGATCGCGCCAATCCGCGCGCCGCTCTCGCGCAATACTACGCATCGGTGACGGCGATTGATGAAGGAGTCGGGCGGCTGATGGATACACTCGATGCGGAAGGTCTTGGTGACGAGACGGTCATCATTTACACTTCGGATCACGGGTTGAATTGCGGCCATCATGGGATCTGGGGAAAGGGCAACGGAACGTTGCCCCTGAACATGGTGGAAGAGAGCATCAGGATTCCCATGATTCTCAATGGTCCCGGCATCAGGAATGGACAGCTACGCGATGAGTTCGTCGACCATCTGGACCTGTTTTCGACGATCGTCGACTTGGCTGAGCTACAATTTCCCCGCGACATCGAATACGCTGGCACGTCATTTCGGCAAATTCTCGCCGGTGGCGGCGCGGAAACCTGGAGGAAAATGCAATTCTGCGAGTACGGCAATGTGCAAATGGTCCGCGACAGCCGCTACAAGTTGGTCATTTGGCATGATACGGGTAAACACCGGCTTTTCGATTTGCGCAGTGATCCGCGGGAGGAACGTGATCTCGCAAGATTGCCGGAATATGCAAACCGTTGCGAAGGCATGCTGAACCGACTGCGGGATTACTATGACCGCTTCAGTCTGCCCCATTTTTCTGGCATTCGCCCGGGAGGGCCGGAGGTAACCAACATCACGTCTCCCTGGAGTCGCGAAGAACGTTAGATTCAGACAGCCATTTCTCCGGTTGCGGCTTCTGGAGAACGCCCGCTTTTTGGGAAGTAATCACGCCCGAAGCAATCGGTATCGAGTACCCTGCCTTCCTTGATTCGCCCGAGCCAATCCTGCTCGCTTACGCGCCGGAAACCGTCGTAGCCGGGAGGACGGAAGTGATCGTCTCGCCCGGTGTCGCGAACTGCCGCATGAAGGATTTCCATGACCTTCGGTCTATCGCGCAAACATTTTCCAACGAATTTGCCGACCTGACCGACAACAGCGAGCCTTCGAGCGACACAAATCCTACTTGGGGGAAAAGCGCCCGCCGGTCTCAGCGAAAATCTTGCCCTTGAGAGCGGCGCGCGGTGGCAGGCTTTCCCCGCGCGTGACGGGCTCAAAGCTACACCCATTTCACTCGTCGAGATCACCAATGACCTACACGCCTTCCTGCAGCCCGAAATGGTCGACTCGAACGCTACGTGATGGCCGGGAGGTCCTTCAACCAACATGGAGGCTTCTCCGTGATTTCGCAGTTGGCAACGAAATTGCTGAGGAATTCAGGATCGACCAGATCGCCAGGCGCGCTGCCGGTGCCTGATATCAGGATCCTCTCCGATCCGGCAAACTGGCCGCCGGAATACAAGCGAACGAAAATCCACCCAATTCTCCGACGAGAACTGTTTCCCGGTCTGGCCTGAAGGCCACGATATACGTTTTCCAGGAGCGGCGGAGTTGGCACCATGATTTCGCCTTTCGTCGAGAATGTTTAACCTGAACTGATGCACTGAGCCGTTCAATCCGACAGGCCGACGATGCCGGTACGCTCGTCATGACCAGCGGTGTCACCATCGAGTCTGACACTTTCGAGCCATCGCGGCAAAGTGTGCGCACCCACGAGGAAAACGCACCTTTCCTGCACATGGCAATTCGGTGGTCCGGATAGCCGGGTATCACCGGGGCCGGTGCTTCAGCGCCGGTGACCGGATGCGCTTCGAAACGGCGAGGTTGAACGCAGTGTCTGTTTATGTGTGAAATTCACACATAAACATCCAAAAAAGGACTAGACTTTCCCGATATCGTCTTTATCGTGTTGGAAAATGTATGAAAAAATAGTGAAATGGTGGAAAGCACCGGTCGAGATGACACGACTCATCGTGCGATAGAGATCCTTGAAATCCTTCACCGGCTTAACGGCTCCGCACGGACCGCCCATCTCGCAGACGCGATGGGGGTGTCGGAGGAGACTGTCCGCAGGACGGTCAAGAAACTGTCGAAGAAAGGGATCGTTGCCCGCGTGCACGGAGGCGTGTACCTAACAGGAGAGGTACAAGTACCGAGCTTCTTTCACCGCATCGGCAAGCAATCCCGGGAAAAACGGCGGATCGCCAAGGCAGCCGCATCGCTCGTTGAGGACGGGAATTCACTTTTTCTGGATGTTGGGTCGACAACAAACTTCGTGGCGGCCGCGCTGGCATCGCTGTCCGGGATACAGGTCGTCACCAACTCGGTAAATGTCGCGAAATCCCTGATGCAACAGAATGGCAACCGTGTGCACTTCGCGGGCGGCGAGCTGCAGATGGACAAGTGCGGAACTTTCGGGCGCGAAACCCTCAGCTTCATTGATCGTTTCTTTTTTGATGTCGCGATACTGAGTGCCGACGCGTTCGACATGGAACACGGGTTTTTGCTGCAGGACCGTTCGGAGGCAGAGGTGGCCAACGCCGTCATCAGAAGAGCCCGAAAGACGGTTTTCGTCGTCGACCAGACCAAGTTCTCCCTGACCGCGCCAATGATTTCGGGAGGCCCCGGAAACGCCGACTTCCTGGTGACGGATGCAGACCTGCCAAATCCGGTTTCCGAAGTCCTGAACCGGTGGGGAACCGAAGTGATCGTCGCGTCCGACGATGGACGGGTGAGCCGAGTCGGGACTTCTCTCGGTACGGTCGGATAAGGGACAGGTCCATCGGTGCCGGAAAACTCATGAGCATGATTTCAATTGCGCTGAGTCTTGCCGGCGTGGTGATGCTTCTGCACTTCGGTGTTCACTTGGTGCGCTGCGGAGTCGAGAAATCGCCGGGGTCACCGTTTCGGCGCCTCGCGCCCAGAAACCGCGGGAACTCCACCCGGACTGTCGACGCGGGTGTCTTTCTGGCGGTTGCATTGCAAAGTTGGCCTGAACGGACCGAAGCCGCAAGAACGGACAACTTGAAGAATATCTATCACTTCTGGACAATCGCGTATCCTCACCATCCCCGATACCGGCCGTCACGACCTCCGGCCAGAGGGCACTGAGAGAGATGACTTCGAAGGGCGGCAACACCTTTTTGGCATCGACTGCTGCGGACAGGCACCGGGGGAATGAGACCATGACCGGTCGCATGCTGGCAGGATGCCGACGAACGGGCGTGCGCGTCACGCTCGGGATGGGGCTCGGCATCGCGCTCTGGATGCTCGCGACGCCGGGTTCCGCCGCCACCGGTGGTGCGGGTCTCGACTGGACCCAGATGCTCATCCCGCTCACCGGGGGGCTGGCCCTGTTCCTGTTCGGAATGGAACAGATGGGAGAATCCCTCCGGGTCGTCGCCGGCGAAAGGATGCGCCAGATTCTCGGCAAGCTGACGACCAACAGGCTCATGGGGCTGGTCACGGGGACCGTGGTCACTGCCATCATCCAGTCGTCCTCGGTCACCACTGTGATGCTGGTGGGGTTCGTGACTGCGAACCTGATGTCGCTGACGCAGGCTATCGGCGTGATCCTCGGTGCCGACATCGGGACCACAATCACCGCGCAAATCGTCGCGTTTCCGGTCAAGAAGTACGCGCTGCTGCTGGTCGCGGCCGGATTCCTGATGTCCTTCACGAGCAAAAAGGAGGACATCAGGCAGTACGGGGTCCTGGTCATGGGTCTCGGCCTGATCTTCTTCGGCATGGCGGTCATGAGCGGCGCGATGACGCCGCTCAGAAGCTACGAGCCCTTCATCGCCCTCATGCAGAACGTCTCCAACCCCCTGGTGGGGATCCTCGTCTCGACCGCGTTCACTGCCCTCGTCCAGTCATCGTCTGCGACCATGGGCATCGTCATCGTGCTCGCATCGCAGGGCCTGATCTCCCTGGAAGGCGGCATCGCGCTTGCCCTCGGCGCAAATATCGGCACCTGTGCCACCGCCGGACTGGCGGCCATCGGCAAGCCTCGCGAAGCGGTCCGCGTGGCCGTGGCCCATGTCACATTCAAGATCGTCGGAGTGCTGCTCATCGTCTGGTTCATTCCACCGTTCGCCGAATTGGTGCGCAAGGTCTCGCCAGCCGCAGAGCACCTGACCGGCATGGACCGGCTGGCCGCCGATACGCCGCGCCAGGTCGCCAACGCCCACACCCTGTTCAACGTGGGCATCGCCTTCCTGTTCCTGCCGTTTGCGGACATGTTCGCGAGGTTCTGCGAGTGGGTGGTGCCCGACCGGCCGCTCACCGAGGCAGAAGAACTCGACGCCCGGTACGAGCCGAAATACCTGGACGAGGTGCTTCTGAACACGCCCGCCCTGGCGCTGGAACGCGCTCAACTGGAGATCGGTCGGCTTGGAGACCGGGTCAACGACATGTACGACGCGTTCCTCGAACCCACGTTCGCCCACGACACCACCCGGTTGAAGGAAGTCGCCGAGATGGATGTTGACGTCGACATGCTGCATGCCCGAATTGTCACCTACCTGGGGCGGATCAGCTCAGGAGAACTGGCCCGCAACGAGACCGATGCGCTGCTCCGGTTGTTGCAGGCGGCCAACCAGATCGAGCATGTCGGCGATCTCATCGAGACCAACCTGGTCGGACTCGGGCAGAAGCTGGCCGAAGACGGCGTTGCCGTCAGCAAGGTGACTGCAGACACCATCCGCGACTACCACGGAAAGGTCGGCGATGCGCTGCGCGGGTCGACCGATGCGTTGCGCGAGACCGACACGAAGCTCGCCCGCAAGGTGAGGAGGATGAAGCCGGAGATGGCGGAGATGGCTCAGGACACGCTCCGCGACGCGCTCGATCACCTGGTGGCGGACGAACCAACCCGGTTGACGGCCTATACGAGAGAGATGGAGCTGATCGCGAACCTTACCCGGATCTTTCGCCTCAGCCGCCGCCTTGCCGGGCTGGTGGCACCCTGAACACCGGGCCGGCGACGGGACCGGCTCAGTCGTAATCGTTGGCCCAGGCCGAAGCCTCGCGAATGCGCCGGCAGAACGTATCCCCGACCGCCAGCACCTCGGCACGCCCCTGCTTGACGACGTTGCCGACGCTGACGATACCCACGAGCGCGCCCTGATCCACGACCCGGAGATGGCGGATACGTCAGCGAGCATCTGCTCCGAGACCTGATCGACCGACGAGTCGGGCGTTCAGGGCCAGACCTCGCGCGCCATGAGGACCGAGACGGAATCCGCAATAACCTCGGCACACCGGCCAGCGACTCCGCGTACGATGCCTCGTTTGGAGATGATGCCCGCCATCCGGCAGTCTGCCACGATTCCTTGTCCTTCCGTGGAAACACATCCCGAACCTGGCGGCCCATGTCCTTGTCCGAATCACAAAGGGACGGGATGCTGCGACCCGTATTACACGCACGACAAACCGAAAGAGGACGTCTGGCTCTGCTCGCCCGGGAACGACTGGAAAGGAACCCTCACAAGTGGAAATCACCCGACCCCCGAACGTCTACTTGTGAATGGCGATTCAAAAATTTCGCGTTCCACTTTGTAAACATGAAATATTTTTCTCAAATTGAGACCGCAATCGGCGCGGTGTCATTCACAAAAAAAAATTGCCGGTCTAGCTCTTGACGATTGTGCTCGACATCCCATCTATGTTAATGTAAATCACATTTACATAGAAGGAAGCAACGCAACCATGAAAGGAAGTCGCCCAATGTCAACGGCCGCCCACTGGTTTTCTAAAGCCGAACGCTGGCTGGATGAACACGGAAGGATCGCTTGGCTTGCGGTCATGATCGTGGGTTTCATCGTCGCATGGCCAATTGGTCTTGCCATTCTCTTCTACATGATCTGGAGCAAACGAATGACCCGTTCTTTTTTCGCCTGCAAGTCGAGCACCCGTTTCGGGCGCGGCAGCGGCAACTCTGCCTTTGATGCCTACAAGGCAGAAACCCTCAAGCGTCTCGAAGACGAACAGAAGGCTTTCAGGAAATTCCTCGATCGACTCCGCGAAGCCAAGGACAAAGCCGAATTCGAGCAGTTTCTGGCGGAGAGAAACAAGCCCAGCACGAACGCCGAAGCTTGACGTAGGCCCCGGTGGAACGCACCCTCTTCCTCTACCCCTCCAAGGAAGAGGGTGCGCCGCCGGGACAATCGTTTTACCCCGTCCCAAATTCCCATAAGCTTAACTTCGACGGCTCGGTTTCAGACGTACGGACCCGCCCGCCGTCTTGCCCTTATTCCCGCGAGCGCCTCGATCAGATCCTTTGCCCGCGCGGTTGCTCTCGAGGAATTCCGTGAAGCCTTTTCCGGCTCCCGCTTTCCATTCGAACCCGAGCCGTTTCCACAATCCACGGACGGGCCATGACCGTCTTCCGACAGACGCTGCCAGGCCAGGACAACGTTCAGAGCTTCTCTTCTGGGAATTCCCGCGACCGCGCGTGCGACAGCGTGAATCCGTTCAGAGGCGCGCCCGACAGTCTTCGGAAAGGATTGGGTGATTGTTCGCCCTGCCGAAGTGGGAACGAGGACAGGCCCGAACTTCAGTGAAAACTTTCTTTCGAGCAAGCCATCAGCGCACAACGACGTAACCTCCTCTCGCATTGCGGCCGAGCGGATGTCGTCGACACCAACGCGTTCAAATCGAAAATCCATTTCAACTCCCGCCGCGTGAATGAGCAGGTACACGGCGCACTGGAGATGATCCCAACTGCTCGTACCGCCTTCCTCGAGCAAGGCATCGATGACAGAAGTCAGGATTGCCACTGTCCGCATTCGACTCATGATCTCTCCGGTTCCCGTCGTGCCCCTCATCCAGCCGCAGCTGAACCTGCTTCAGATACAGGCCACGTATCGCCGCCATTGGCGGGAGATAGAATCATTCGACATGGCGAGAAACAGCGAATCCGCCGCTACTGCGTGGGCAGTACGTCGGTTCCGGTTGCGAAACGACTTCCGTGACTCCGTTTCCGGATGTGCAGTCGTGTACATTCGCCGCAGATTGTTCAATGCGCGTGAACCTGATAGCCACCCGGAAATTTGAGCGGCGCGACATCTGCAATTGTGAAAACGTCACGGGCTTTCCCCTCAAGGTGCGAGGTATGAATGGACGATGAAGGCATTCCAGCTTTCCATGGCGACCCGCCTGAGACGAACTCCATTTTCGCATCGTGTGGAGACCTCGGGCGTGACCTCCTATTCCGTTTACAACCATATGCTCCTTCCTTCGGCCTTTCGATCTTTGGAAGAGGACTACTGGCACCTTCGGTCCGCAGTCCAGCTCTGGGACGTATCTGCGGAACGCCAGGTCGAGATCGAAGGCCCTGACGCATCTCGACTGATCCAGTTGACGACGCCCCGCGACCTGTCCCGCATGCAGAACGATCAATGCTGCTACATCCCCGTGGTCGATGACTGCGGCCGACTTCTGAACGATCCCGTTCTCGTGCGCCTTGCCGCAACACGATTCAGGGTCTCTCTCGCGGATAGCGATCTGTTGCTGTACTTCAAGGGCCTCGCAAGCGGACTTGGATTCAACGTTTCTGTGTTCGAACCGGATGTTTCACCGCTGGCAGTTCAGGGTCCGTTGTCCGACGAACTGATCGGGCGTGTATTCGGAGAAGACACCGTCAAGCTGAAGCACTTCCGGCACCGGCGCGTTTCCGTCGCCGGGACCGACATGGTGATCGCGCGCTCGGGATGGTCTCACCAGGGCGGGTTCGAAATATATCTCGAAGGTTCGGAAAACGGTGAAGCGCTTTGGGACCTCCTGTTCGAGGCCGGGCAGGATCTCGACATCCGTGCAGGATGCCCGAACTATATCGAGAGGATTTCGAGCGGGTTGCTGTCCTACGGAAGTGACGTGACCGATGAGCACACGCCCTTCGAGGCAGGCCTTGCAAAGTTCTGCAACCTGGAAACACCCCTCTGCCTAGGTCACCGCGCGCTCGTGGAGCAACAGGAGTCGTTGCGGATGATACGCCCTGTTGAAATCCTGGGTGACCCGGTCCCGGAAATCAGGGAGCGTTGGATGGTGACGGATGAAAGAGGGAAACCGGCGGGCTCCATTTCCTCGACAGTCTGGTCACCCGAGTTCAAGACCAATGTCGCGATCGGAATGGTCGATCGTCACGCCAACCTGCCAGGTCGTCGAGTCGTCGTTCATGCACCGGACGGAGAACGCGAAGCCGTGATTCGTGACGCTTTCTGGATGTAACATCGACCCGGCATCCGCCTCGCAGGCGTCAAAGCGGTGCGTTCCGCATGCGTCTTGATCCGGTCTGCTTTCATGCGGGAGATCCTTCCGATCCATACATTTTTTCGGAGGACTTCCATGGCGAAGGACGCGTCGCCAACGCCGTAGACAGCTCTTCCTCAACGGTCCACGGCGAAACCGAGCGTGCCTTGGTGGGCGAATTCGAGCGCCGGGACGGCTCGCTGAACTTCCGAATGGCCCGGGGGAGGGCCGGTGAAGGCGTTCCTGGGCTGGCGCCACGGGTTCGGCCACACCGCCGAAGCGGTCACAAGCAAGTTCGGCGATTTTGGCGAAATTGCGACGGCATCCGGGACGGGCGGCACTGTCACTGACCGGGTTTTCGGCGCTTCGGGGGGGAACAACATCACCTCCCGGTACCACCGCAACGGCCACCCGGCCGCCATGGCGGTTGCGACATCGTGGGTCATCGGGCCGCCAGAGAACTGCGTCTTCCACCACTTCGGTATCAGTTCATCGACCCAGGCGGCCAGTAGAGATGTCGTTGTGCAGCAGAACGTCGATCAGTCAGGCAAGGGATCGACATCCTGCATCCAGCAGGTGCCGAACATACCGTTGCTGTTCCCGGTGTTCGCGGCACCGGGTTCGATCCAGGAGTAAAATCGAGTTCAACAATTGCTCTTGTCGGTTATCAGGCTCCAGAAGTTTTCGGCCATGTGAGGGAGCGGGCCTCTGACACGGAAAATTCGAACTTCGACCGGAATACACCAGCTCTGATCGCCCGCCAGCACAAGAGAACCATCGCCGATGGAAATCCTTGCCAACATCTCGTTGATCCACGTGACGCCCAATCCGCTCTCCGCCATCGACTTCAAGGCACCGGCGAGAGGCGAGGACGAGCTCTTCTTGACGAACACAGGGCCGTCATGACGTGCCAGCATGGCGTCAACGATCTGGCCGAGCGCCGATGCTTCAGAGAAGAAAAGGTACTCAACCGGTGCTTGCCTTGTTCCGGGAAGCGCATGGATCGGCAATCCCTCCGCATCAGGGGCGGACACCGGGATCAAACGGTCCAAACCAACTACCGTGGACTCGAAAAGCGACTGATCGAATCCCAGGTCCGCGTCCGGGTGCCAAATGCAGAGCATGAAGTGACACAGACCGTGGGTAAGATACCTGGCGCAGGTGTTCATATGGTTGGATTCCAGGCTCAAGGGGACATCCGTCGTGTTGCCGGGAATCGACTGATACCAGTCGGGAAAGAAGAGGATTGAAATGGTGTGCGTCGCCGCGAACTTCATGGTGTTCGCGCCTTTCGCCGTCTGCCGAATATTCTCCAGCCCCTGATGGATCTGGTGGGTGATGTTTTCGGCAATCGGCACGAGTTGGCGGCCACCGTCCGTGAGTCGGACAGGTCGGTTGTTCCGATCAAAAAGGGTGACGCCAACCCACTCTTCAAGCAACCGAATCCGGCGGCTGAATGCCGGTTGCGCCACGTTCCGGCGATTGGCGGCCCGGGAAAAACTACCCGCCTCCGCCAGCGCCAGGAAGTCTTCGAACCAAGCGATCTTCATTATGCCCCCACCCTGTCGCAACTCCATGAAGTCCGCCACGTCCCGATGACTTGACAGAACGACAATAATCGCAGCCGGGTGCAGATCGGCCTTGACAATGTTGAGTTCAGCATTTTGCCTCCCGGTCGACAATCGAAAAATCGCATGAAAATTGCCAGATTTGAAATCTGTGACCAAAATTAATTTCAATTAGTATCGCAAAAACAAAAAATTAAAGATCATCTGGAAGATGTCACCACGCCATATTATTAAATAATTGCATGATTTTATTTGCAATTGGTATTAGCCGAATCGACCTAAAGGGCCTATTCAAATGGTAAGGATACGGCTCCCCGGTCCGATTTCGTCATGCCGTTGCGGACATTTGCTCAAAAAGTCGCGCACGTGGGATTGATCGGAGCGAGATGGGAATTCCCCGCATCTTTGTATTTCATTTTGGGGGAGGATACCTAATGTCAAACGTCAAGAAGTTTTTGGCTGGCGCGGTTGCCTTGTTGCTGATGGCAAGTGCGGTACAGGCTGACACGATAAAGTTCGGCGTGACCGACCTCACCGGTCTTGAAGAGCTGCAAACCAATTACGGGGATTTTGTCGCTGCGCTGGAAGAAGTAACCGGCGACACAATCGAGTACTTTCCGGTCAACAGCCGTACGGCGGCCGTCGAAGCGATGGCCAACGGTCATGTCGACTACATTCTCACGGGACCGGCCGAATACATCGTATTCCGGGCACGTGCCAATGCCGTACCCGTGGTTGCCTGGCAGCGCCTTGACTACTTCACAACACTGTTGGTCACCAACGAATCGCCGATCAAGACGCTGGCTGACATGAAGGGCAAGACCATTGCCTTTGGTGACGTGGGGTCCACATCGACCCATTTGGCACCGGCCCAGCTGCTTGCCAGCATCGGCCTCATGCCAGACAGGGACTATACGGCGCTGAATATCCATCGCGGCGTGTCCATTGAAGCCATGCTGCAAGGCGATGTCGATTCCATTGCTGTCGGTTCATCGCATGTGATCAACATTCGTATGGCGTACCCCGACGTTGGTATACGTGTCGCTGCCCGTGGCCCGGATCTGCCGAACGATGTCCTGGTCGCCGGAGCCCACGTCCCCACCGAAAATGTGGAGAAAATTCGCTCGGCTTTCGTGGAGAACGCAACGATGCTCATGGAGGCGGCGCTCACGAGCGAGGATAACAAGAAGTACATCGGAGGCCAGTTCATTCCGACAGTCGAAGACTCCGACTACGAATACGTGCGCCAAGCCTACATAACCGTGGGTGCGGAGAACCTTGCCAAGTTCATCGATGAATGATGAGCCATCTTGATGCCGCCGCCTGCCGGCGGCCAAATCGAGGCACCTCTGCGGGTCCGCCCGCAGAGGTGAGTTCTCGGGGGTGAAGGTCGACAATTGCGCCCTGAAGGTGAAGTCCCTCTCGTTGACTTTCGCCAATGGACTCAAGATTTTCGATAGGATCGATTTTTCCGTAGACGACGGCGAGCGCGTTGCGATTATTGGTCGTAACGGGGCCGGAAAGTCGACGCTATTGCGCGCGTCTCTCGGGATGTTCCCGCAATCGAAGAGCGAGGGAGAGTGGCTCTACGGCGAGCCGATGCAGAACATCAGCGGACGCAAGAGGCGCCAGCTCCTCCGCCAGGTCGGGTTCGTACACCAGCGGCACAACCTGGTGCCCCGGGCGACGGCGCTGACCAATGTTGTCCACGGCGCCATCGTCCGCTATCGACCGAGCATCCGGGTTTGGAACCAGGCCTTGGCGCCTGGCCATTTGCGCGAGGAGGCCATGGACCTGCTGGAGCGGGTCGGCTTGGCCGACCGCGCCCTCAACAGGGCCAGCGAATTGTCAGGAGGGCAGTCGCAGCGAGTCGCGATCGCACGGGCGCTCATGCAACGGCCGAAACTCGTGATTGCCGATGAGCCTGTCGCCAGTCTGGATCCAGTTGCTGGCGAAGAAATCATGGAACTGTTTTCGCGGTTGGTGGCCGAGCAAGACGCGACCCTCATTTTTGTCTCTCACGATCTGTCCCATGCGGTGCGCTACGCGGACCGCATACTCGGCGTTCGCGACGGGCGCATAGACCTGGATTGCAGCGCCGATGCGAAGTCGATCGATGAACTTGCGAGCATTTATGGAGACGATGACGATGTCTAGCACCCCCGCCCGCCTCCATGCCTTCAATCCACCCGGATTCGCCTTCGCCGTAGCCGGCCTGGCCTTAATCATCACGGCCTTCAACGGCATCGACTTCGATATTCTCACGATCATCGAAGGCGGGCCCCGGTTAACCCGATTGCTCGGACAGATGTGGCCCCTGAACCTTGAGGCCCTGCCGCGACTGTTAAACTCGCTCTGGATAACCTTTCTGATGGCGATCTGCGGCACGACGCTCGGTATCGCCGTCAGTCTTCCCTTGGTCCTGTTCGCGGCTCGCAACCTTACGCCTCATCCATACATCAGATTTGTCGTTCGCGCTTTCATCGCGCTCTGCCGCACGGTGCCGGACCTGATCTGGGCCTTGATCTTCGTGATCGTGGTCGGGCTTGGTCCGGTCGCGGGGGCCTTGGCGATCATGATGGACAGCATCGGTTTCCTCGGGAAGTTCTTTTCCGAAGCATCTGAAGAACAGGATCCCGGCCCCCAGGAAGCCGTCAGGGCGATGGGCGGTAGCCGTCTCGATGTCGCAATGTCGGTTGTATTGCCGAGCGCAATGCCGGCCTTCACCAGCGATGCCTTGTTTGCCATGGAGAAGGCCGTGCGGGCATCCGTGATCCTGGGACTGGTCGGTGCAGGCGGAATTGGAATCGAGCTCAAGGTCGCGATTGATCTGTTCAAGTACGAGACAGCAGCACTGATCATCCTGCTCATTTTCTCGCTCGTGGTTTCGGTGGAGCAGGTCAGCAATCGCCTTCGCGCCAAGATAATTGGCGGAGACTAATTCCAAGAGGTTCCAACGGTACGTGAATCGTTGTTGCAGCGGTAGGACTCGCTGCTGTCGGGTTGCTGTGGATAGGCGCCGACTGCGCGAACAAGGAAACGGCCAGTTCCAAGATGTTGCGTCGGCGAGATTGAAAGTGCGGTTACAGGTGACTTGAAACATTGTGGACGCCTCGATGAATCTGCCAGAACGCCCGAAGAAGCGGCGGGTGCTCGGGACCTGTTGTTCAGCCCACGCTGCCCACGACGGGCTGAGCGACATGCTGTACGTGATTCTGCCTGTCCTCGTGGAGCAATTCGGCCTGTCACTGGCGCAAATTGGAATGATCCGCGGCGCACACCGCACTGCCATGTCGCTCTTTCAGATTCTCGCCGCCCTGCTTGCCGAGCGGCTGGGGGCACGGATCTTGTTGATCGCCGGCACGGCTCTGACCGGAATATTTTTCATTCTCGCAGGCATGTCCTCCGGTTTCTATGCTCTATTGATCCTGCTGTTTCTGGTTGGACTCGGCCAAGCCGTGCAGCACCCTCTCTGCTCTTCCATTCTCGGTACTGCCTACCGTGGCGGCGGCCACCGCGTCGCCTTCGGCACCTATAATTTCGCCGGCGACGTTGGCAAATTCACAGTCGCTGGTTCGTGCAGCCTGCTGCTGGCTGCCGGAGTAGCCTGGCAGGTGCCGGCCATCGGATACGGCGTGGTCATGGTGCTGGTCGCCATAATGCTGATGGTCGTCCTCACAAGACTGAATGCAGGCGGCGTACCAACAGCATTACAGACGACCGAAATGGCGGCGGCCAAGAACTGGGACATTGTCCGTCGAAGAGGTTTTGCCTCCCTGTGCGCGATCGCGGCAATCGATAACGGCACGCGAACCGGTTTCCTCACCTTCGTCGTCTTTCTAATGTTAACGAAAGGCGTGCCCGAAGGCTGGGCACTTCAGGCCATTCCGGCGCTGCTCATAGGCGGGATGGCCGGAAAACTGGCGTGCGGCTACTTGGCTGAATACATCGGCGTGATTCGCACCGTGGTTGTCACCGAGGTGGCGACGGCTGCCGGTATGCTTTTGGTCTTGGTGCTCCCAAATGTCGCTGCCTTTGCTCTTCTTCCCCTACTTGGTGCGGCACTGAACGGAACATCGTCGGTGGTGTACGGTACCGTAGGCGATCTCGTGGAAAGCGACCGCCAATCGAGAGCGTTTGGCCTCATTTACACGCTGGGTACGGTATTTGGCGTTGTCACACCGCTGGCTTACGGCATGTTGGGTGACCGGATCGGTATCGAGGCCACCTTGGCGATCGCGTCCCTCCTTGTTCTCTTCACTCTGCCATTTGCCCTGCAATTGCGCTCATCCGTCGCCATTCGGACCACTGCCGCGTGACTGAATGACGCTCTCGAAACTCGAATCCGTGAAAGGAGACCAAGACAATGTCGAAATCCGCAGTTGAACTAAACGGGCGATCCTATGGATGGCCCAAGGTCCCCGTCGTCGGCGTCTGTATTGATGGCTCTGAGCCGGGTTACATCGAAGAAGCCGTCAAGGCGGGCGTCGCGCCGTACTTCGAACGAATACTCAATGAAGGCACCAATAGAATTGCCCATTGCGTCATTCCGTCGTTCACCAATCCGAACAACATCTCGATTGTTACCGGCTGCCCGCCGGTCGTGCATGGCATTTGCGGAAATTTCTTCTACGACCGGGAAACCGATTCCGAAGTGATGATGAACGATCCGAAGTTCCTTTGGGTCGAGACGATCTTGAAAGCGTTCCACGTTCGTGGCGCCAAGGTTTGCGCGATCACAGCCAAGGACAAGCTTCGCAAACTGTTGGGAAAGGGCCTGGTCTTCGGCGACGGAACGGCGATCAGCTTTTCTGCCGAAACCCCCGAAACGGCGACAATTGACGACCATGGAATTGACGGAGTCCTGGACCTCGTCGGCCTGCCGGTACCGGACGTCTATTCCGCCGGCCTGTCCGAGTTCGTCTTGGCCGCCGGCGTCAAGACCATGGCGCGGGACCGTCCGGATATCATGTACCTCTCGACAACTGATTTCATTCAACACATGTGCGCACCGGGGACACCCGTGGCCAATGCGTTTTATGAGATGATGGACGGTTACCTGGCACAACTCGACGAGATGGGCTGTATCATCGCGATAACCGCCGATCACGGCATGAATGCCAAGCATGGTTCCGACAAGCTGCCCGATGTCGTCTATCTCCAGGAATTGCTGGACGAAATGTTGGGCGAGGGCAAGGCTCACGTCATTCTTCCGATCACGGATCCCTATGTGGTACATCACGGGTCTTTTGGGTCCTTCGCCGCTGCCTATCTTGTTGACAGTGTCGACCAAACTGCTCTCCTGGGCCAACTCCAGGCGATGGAGTGGGTCGATTGCGCTCTTGATCGCGCCACCGGGTGCGAACGTTTCGAGCTGCATGAGGATCGGGTAGGTGACATCATTGTCATATCGACAAGGAACAAAGTGATTGGAACCACACGCGAGCGGCATGATCTTTCGGTTCTCAACGAGCCACTTCGAAGTCATGGCGGCTTGACAGAGCAGAAGGTCCCGTTGCTGATGAATCGCAAGATCGATCTTCCCGACAGTGCGCATCTACGGAACTTTGACATTTACGATCTTGCCTTGAATCACGTTCCGTAGGCGACGTAGCTTTGGATATGCTTTCGGAGCCTTGAGATCCCGGCATGGGCGATGCAAGAACTCGCAGCGTCTTTATCGTGTCCTCCCCATCGATCCGGAACCGATAATGACATAACGCTTGCAGGTCTCCGGATCATGCAGCACCGAGCACTGCCGGTCATTGAGCGCTTCGCGAATGATCCGTGGCGACATGGGCCGCTTTTTCAGCACCACCCGCCCGGCAAGATGGCACACACAGGCATGGGCCATGAAGGCGATTGTTGTATTTCTAGGATAGGTTGACGAGGAATTCCTGATTTGTTTCGTCCGGTCTGGGAAGGTTCTTTCCACGTTGCGCTGACCTGACCGGAGGCTTTCGGGACCCGACGGCAAAGGCGAGGATCAGGCTGAGGGTGTCGACGAGAAGATGGCGCTTCTTGCCTTTGACCTTATTGCCCGCGTCATAGCCCGGCCGGTCGATGCGTGCCCCTTTTTCCGCGCCTTTCACGCTCTGGCTGTCGATCACCCCGGCGCTGGACGAGGTCTCGCGGCCTTCCGGATCCCGGACCATAAGGTAAAGCACGTGATGGACACGCTCCAGCATGCCGTCCCAATCCTACGGCATGGGACAATCGCGCACCGTGGACTTCGGCTGCAGGTCTTTCGGCAAGGCGCGCCACTGGCAACCGTTTTCCAGAACGTAGAGAAGCCCGTTCATCACTTCGCGCACATCCACCTGGCGCCGCCGCCCGACGGGATCAGCGCCCACTCGGCATCGCTCAAATCGCTCGCCCCTGCGCGCGTAGCGACCTCGGTTCTCACGCGTACACAGCGGATGTCGGGCAGGTGGCCTCTGTATGTCTGCTCATGACCCTTAGCGGTCATTACGCGTGATGGGGGGAGCGGATGTTCGCCGCCATCTGAATGCGACCACCCTCCGAATTCAGGCCATCGGATGGCCGATCATCACGCCGGACTCGGGAGGCAATATTTGAGCAAGATCGATTGTCTCAGACATGCATTTCTCGTGTGCGCGCCATCATTCACTAAAATCCGCAGATGGCGCGAATCGTGTGGTGAACGTCTACTTGCTTCGGAAGCTGTGCCTCGAATTCTTCGTCGAGCACCTCGTGAGAGGTAAGGTCGAGGTGATCGCCGATCACGCCAAGAGGCTTGACGCCCGGCCCCGAAAATATGGACCAGACATTGATGTCAGAGAGATACGGCGGGCCATGATGGGCCGGGACGGATGGCTCGGTCCAACCTTTCTCGACCAAGCCATAACTGTAGTCAGCGAGAATGAGGATGTCCGGACAGCGCGGGTGCGCGAAGCGCCTTATGAACCAAGGTGCAGCGGCATCATCGCGGTACCAAGCGCCTCGAATGTTGGGAATCTCCCGGACAGCCGCAACGGCGCTCTCGACGGCTTTTGTCGAAGTGTCGTGCAGATAAATCCCCCCCGAAGAGCCCGACAGGTAATAGGCGACATTTGCCTCTACATCCGGCGAATTCGCCAAATGAGACATCACGTCGACCGAATTCGGACGATCTGTCATTCCGTGATCGCTCGCGATGACGATGAGCGTGTCATCCTGCCAACCACGGGATTCAAGATACTCCAGGAGGCGGCCAATCTGCCGATCCGTTTCCTCAACGGATTCACGAATTTCCGGCGAATTCGTGCCGTACAGATGCGCCACTATGTTGACGCTGACCAAGGTGATGAAGAACAAGTCGGGTTGCTCGGCATCGAACATCGCCAAGGCGGCATCCATGATGTGGCCGTCAATCTCTGGAGTGTCGGCAATGTCCACGCCGAGATGCCGAATTCCGTCTCCGATCCAGTCCGTCTTTCTTGGAATTCGGATACCGTCGAGATAGGCCGGGGTTGTTCGACCGGGCCGCTCCGTCCATGCGAAGTATTCTTCGTGTACGCCCGGACCGACGTATGGCACACCCAACGCCCGCATCGTCACCAGTTCGTTGTAGCAATACGCGACGACATCCGCCTCGCGCCCCGCCAGGAGTATGCTCGGACGATCCTTCGTCGAAACGGCAGACACCTTGATCTTCGGATTGGACGATTTCCAAGTATCCGCTAACGTCGGCGCTTCAAGCCGCACCTCGCCAGTCTTTTCGTCGTAGAAGTATTGAATTTCCCCAGACTTGTGATCAAACCATTGTCGACTGGTGCACACACCGTGCGATTTCGGGTAAACCCCCGTCGAAAGGGAGGAGAAGCCAGGCGCAGTCTCAGAGATGAAGCTCCCGCATACGGAATTTCGGAAACTCACACCTCGTTCGATTATTCGATTGATGTTGGGAACATTAAAGCGTTCGAGGTAGTCGTAGCGACCTGCATCCACTCCCACGAAGACCACACGGCGTGGGCGTCGCGACGTATCGATGATATTCGTCAGCGCCGTGCCACCCAACGGATCCCGCCCATCACTTGGCACCTTCGTCATAATCGTTTCCTCTCCGGTGTTTGATTCAGTTCTCCTCTCCAAGAGAGCTTTGTTATTCCAGTTAGTCAAGCTAATTACTTAAAAACCTTCATGATTTTCTGTGTTTGCTTGCCCCGGAGCATGAAACTCGCATGTGACTGACGGTTTCCGGGACGATGTCGTGTGGTGGCGCCGTTGCCGGGACCGGAGTATTCGGTGGTCCGTGGAATGGATGGCGGCAGTACGGGACGTTTACTTTTGCGGCCCTGGGGCTCGTCCTAAAACTGTCCGTTCGTCGTGGGGTCCGCGCCCCGGAGTGTTTCTGCGAGGCATGATGACTGCCGAGAACTTGGAGAAAGTCGAGACGCCACAGGCGGCCTCCGGCCGCGTGCACGCCAGTGTCAACCCCACAGGCGTGCTTGCCGCCACCCGTCTCCAGTCAATCACAATTCAACAGGAGTTGGATCATGAGCGGTACACCGAAACATGATGACATGGAAGTCCGGCATGCCGCCGCCGCGTCCTTCTTCAATATGAAGTAGGATGCTTCGAGCAACTACGTCGTGATGTGGTGCAGGAGCGCAGTAAGCCTTTCCTTCGGTTTCCTCGTGGCTGCCTGTCGTATCCGCTTCGCCGCCTGTGACACGCGATCCCGGCCCTGTGTCCGGTGCGTGCTTTGGCCTCGCGGATTCCCCTTGGTTCCGGCCCTTCCCTCCATCGGCTCCGCAGGAACTTCCGTTCCCTTGTTCGCCGACTTCACCGGTACTATGGCCGGATCCGACTGCTTCAGTCCGTTCGTCATCGATTCAGAATTTCTCCTTTCTTCCGCGGCCCCGGCACGACTGCCGGGGCAGATTGAAGCCCTCCCGAGTCCCGGCGTGGGGTGTACGTGCGTCCCTGGATTCTTCGACACCGCAGAGCCCAGCGGTCCCGCACCATTGCGGCCCCGCAGGTGTTGCCTTCGGTCATCGTAAGAACCTCGGCACTCCGGATGTTGTTGTTTTCGCTGCTCAATCGTCCCGGCCACGCGCCGCTACCGACGCTTCACCTACACCCTCGCGAGTGCACGCGCACGGTTCGCGGTGGAAGTGGTGGTTAACCTCCTTCCTGCCGGACTTGCACCGGCTACCCCAGCGCCAGTTGGTTCGGCGCTCACCACCTTGATTGTCCCGCTGCAGAGGCCGGAGCCGAGGTGAAGGATGATGGTTTCCCTCCGCACATGCTTGTGGGTCGAATGAGGATTGGTCCTGATCCTCTCAAGACACGCCCGGTCTTCCTCGCTCGGAACGATCCGGGGTCTCCTGCTCTTTGCCATTGCGGTTCCGCTCCCTCCTTGAAACTACGCGGCTTTCGCCGGGAGCGGTTGAATCATACGCCACAGGAAAACGGAATCTCGAAAACCGATCATAACACCAGGTGGCGCGCATCGCTTGGCTTTGACGGCCAGGGAATAGTTCTACAGGGATTCCGTGAAGGCCGCTGCCTGAGAAGTTACGACCCGGCGGGGCAGCCTCCACGTACGAAAGCAGGCCGGCCCGGGCAAAAAAAGAGACGCCCCGCTTTAGCTTACCCCGCCCCCGACGCCGGGCCGGCCTGTTGCCTCAACAACAAGATCGGCCTGGAGCAAGTCATCCTCGATTCCCGCGCCTGATCGGACAAGGTCCTTCTCTACCCTGATGACCGGCTCAAAAATGCCCGATTCAGCAGCGGTTCCACAGGCCTGTTCGGTTAATCGGGACTCGAGGAGTTCAAGAGCCTTTTCCTCAGTCGCAGCCTCTTCCATGCCACTTGCCGAGTGGAGCCTGAATTGGCCCTTTCCGAGCGTGGTCACGTGTCCGCGAGCCCGTACTGCAACGTGCCCGACGATTGCACCAATCGCGTTTGCCACGCGAGAGAATTCCGGCACGTCAACCGAAACGGACAATCGTTTTCCGATTCCCGGGTAAAAGGTCGCCGCAGGCCCGCCTAACGCGACAAGTTGTTTGTCGAGGCCGGCTTCGATCCGAACATGTCCGCGGTGGTGGTCGAGCCCCGCGATGGTCAGGGCATGGCTTGCAAGTCGATCGGGCGGAAGCCCGAAATCCCGTTCGTCCCACGCAAAGGCGCACGCCATCAGGAAGGTCGCCGACTGGTCAGTCAATCGAGCAAGAACCTGTTCCGCTGCGTGATGTGCAGACCCGGAAAAGGGACGTCCATCCGGCCCCACTCTCCGCGCGAGAAGCTCGAGGGCCTTCCGGGCAGCAGCCGCGTCCCAGGTGTTCTGGATGCCCGTGACATGCCAGGCATCCGATGGCGTCACGCACGAAAGCTTCAGGTAACCCTGGGAAATCAGCCTGTCGACAATGGCCAGGTCCATCCTCGTGCGGATGATGGTTCCCAGCCCGGAAACAGGCCGCTGGACACGATCGAACACCTTCATTTCCATTCGATTCAACTCGCGGCGTTCACCTGCCGCACCAGGAACCGGCAAAACGAACCGGGCGGCATGCTCGTC
Source organism: Paracoccaceae bacterium (assembly GCA_965242975.1). GTDB lineage: Bacteria > Pseudomonadota > Alphaproteobacteria > Rhodobacterales > Rhodobacteraceae > JAPPHA01. The sequence continues at coordinate 1,964,121 of CBDETS010000007.1, forward strand.
CGGATGATCCCTTTCGAGCTGACGGTCCATCAGCCCGTGAACCAGTTCGCTCGACTCCCTCGCGAGAAGGGATACGGGGATTGCGCGGCGCGGACCGAGCACGAGCCGGAGTCGTGTTCCGTCTTCCCGGAGCATCGTTTCCGAGTCCCCTCCCAGACCCGTTGTCCTAACGGCGACCGCCTCGACCATTGTTCGAAACCCGCCGACGACGGCCCCGTCAGGGTCGATCCCCGGGCGGCCGTTGTTCAAGGCAGCAACATCAGTCGTCGTCCCACCGATGTCGGTGACGATCGCATCATGCCCGCCGGTAAACCAACTGGCGGCAACGACCGAAGCAGCCGGTCCGGAGAGAATGGTTTCGACCGGCCTGGCCTTCGCCTGTGCCGCCGAGATCAGTGATCCATCACCCCGGACAATCATGAGTGGCGCCTTGATTCCCCGATGTTCCAGCAGCGATTCGGCGGCATAGACAAGCTTGTCGATGATTCCCACGAGTCGCGCGTTCAGGACCGCCGTCACCGCCCGTCTCGGACCGTTCAGGCGCGAACTCAGCTCGTGGGAACACGTTACCGGCCTCCCCGTCGCTTTGCGCAAGCAATCCCTGATCCTGATTTCGTGCTCCGGATTACGGGTGGCGAAACGGGAAACCACGGCTAATGCCGACACCGTGGGGCCAAGCCTCTTCACGTGCCCAACGAGACCGCCAAGGTCCGGTGTTTCGATTTCCGTGCCATGATGATCATGCCCACCCCTGGTCATGACGACGGGATCACCTGACAGCGCCTCTCTCAGTCGCTCCCGGTCCAGGTCACGGGGTTCGAACCCGACCGCGATGAGCGCGACCCGGTCCCACTTCCTTTCCACGATGGAATTGGTGGCAAGAGTGGTTGAAAGTGCGACGGTCGCGATGTCTGCGGTTGCGCAGTCGCCCTTGGCAAGGACCGCGTCAATGGCAGTTCCAATTCCGACCGACAGGTCTTCATACGTGGTCAAAGCCTTTGCCACGGTGACAACCTTGTCGTCGGAATCGATCAGTGCTGCGTCCGTGTACGTGCCGCCCGTGTCAATTCCCAATCGAAGTGGAAGCGTGTTGTCATTCGCCGTGTTCACCGCAAGCTCCGTCACGTGATGTCCGGACCCGGACCCGGCCCTGTCTCCGTCTCTGCCTGATCCAAGTCTTTGTCCGTCGGCTTTTTGATCGCATTATCTTACATCCAGCGAATCCGCCAATACCGGTCGTCGGATACTGTCTTCGAAATCGTGCTCATGCAGCGCACGACTCGGGGTCCCGGGACTGACAGTAGAACGCGGCTCCTTGCCAATTCGGAGTTCGAGCACACTCATCACGGCACGTTCGGCCGGGTATGCGTCAAGGCCCGGCACACCCAAACTTGACACTCATCGGACCCATCGGCAAAAGGCCTCTCGTCAACGGCTTCGAATTTCCTCCCGGCGAGGCAAGGCGGAATCCTGACCATCTCCGAACCGACGGCGAGAGGAACGTATGGAAAAAGTTTATTCGACTACCGACGAGGCGCTTGACGGGCTGCTCTTCGACAACATGTTCATTGCGGCGGGCGGTTTCGGGCTGTGCGGGATTCCCGAAAACCTGATTGCCGCAATTCGAGACGCCGGAACCAGGAACCTTACCGTCGCATCCAACAACGCGGGGGTCGATGATTTTGGGCTCGGCGTTCTGCTGCAGACTCGCCAGGTCAGGAAAATGATTTCATCCTACGTCGGCGAAAACAATGAGTTCATGCGGCAGTTCCTCGCGGGCGAGCTTGAACTCGAGTTCAATCCCCAAGGCACGCTGGCCGAGAGAATGAGGGCCGGAGGCGCCGGAATCCCGGGATTCTACACGAAGACCGGCGTAGGAACAGTGATCGCCGAAGGCAAGGAACACAAGATTTTCGACGGGGAAACCTACATCCTCGAAAAAGGGATCGTGACGGATCTTGCAATCGTCAAGGCGTGGAAAGGCGACAGGCAGGGCAATCTCCTTTATCGAAAGACCGCGCGAAACTTCAATCCGATGGTCGCGACCTGCGGTCGTACCTGCGTTGCCGAAGTCGAGGAACTGGTCGATGTCGGAGATCTGGACCCGGACCAGATCCACACTCCGGGAATCTTTGTTCAACGCATTGTTCATTGCCAGCACGAAAAACGCATCGAACAGATCACCACGCGGGAGGGATGAGACAATGCCTTGGGACAGGAACCAGATGGCCAGGCGCGCGGCGCAGGAACTTGAGGACGGCACGTACGTCAATCTCGGAATCGGCATCCCGACACTCGTCTCCAACTTTATTCCAGACGGGATCGACGTCACGCTCCAGTCGGAAAACGGCATGCTGGGAATGGGGCCGTTCCCGACGGCTGGCGAGGTCGATGCCGACCTGATCAATGCCGGCAAGCAGACCATTACCGAACTCGACCGAACGTCCTACTTTTCATCTGCGGACAGCTTCGCGATGATTCGCGGCGGGCATATTGCGCTCGCCATTCTCGGAGCCATGGAAGTCGCGGAAAACGGCGATCTCGCGAACTGGATGATTCCCGGGAAACTGGTGAAGGGTATGGGCGGTGCCATGGACCTCGTTGCGGGCGTGCGCCGTGTCGTGGTCATCATGAGTCACACCAACAAGAAAGGCGAGTCAAAGGTGCTCAAGCGTTGCACCCTGCCCCTGACCGGAAAAGGCGTCGTTGATCGCCTCATCACGGACCTCGGCGTGTTTGACGTCGTCGAAAATGGCCTGACAATTGTTGAGAACGCTCCGGGCGTCACCCGCTCAGACATCGAGGCTGCGACCGAAGCGGCCCTCGTTTAGGCATCCGTCCAACCACGGAGTGCCCACCCGGCGGGTTTGCTGCGCCCGCAGGCCTGCCGCCAATGTTGTTCTAGCCGCAACGGAAGCCGGTTCAGATAACCCGTGGCCGGGATGCAGCGCCCATGATCACGCCCGCGCGGGCCGCCCTACCCATCATCGAATTTGCTCCAACCGAAGCGGCATCCGTTTTGCAACTCGAGATACACGTGTTCCGACGTTTGGTCCGAGCGTTGATGCCCACAGCACTTCCCGAACACCGGACCCCGGCCGGGCTCACCCGGGCGGGCCTCCCAAGCATTGCGGCGGTGCCTGCACCTATTGGCGACCAAGCCGGGCATGCTCGTGCCGGTTTCCGGGATGAAACTGGCCGGAACAACTCCTCGAAAGGGAACGGACGAGGCACACTTCGAACGCCCGGACCATCCTGCGGTGGAATCGCCTTCCACGGGCGATCCACGCAGGTCACAAAGGCAGAATGGCGGCGGCCGCCACCCCTTTTCCTTGCCAGACGGCCTTGCGAAATGGTTCCACTCGAGAGGGTGGGAACTGCACACGCATCAACGAAGACTGATTGAACTCACAGAGGAGTCGTCCGTTCTTCTGGTCGCACCAACCGGGGGCGGAAAGACACTGGCCGGATTCCTTCCGTCGCTCATTGCGCTCGAGTCCGGCGATTTCAACGGACTTCACACGCTGTATGTGTCGCCGCTCAAAGCGCTCGCGTCCGATATCCTCCGAAATCTGCAGCAACCCGTCGATGACCTTCGGCTGCCGGTGCGGATCGAGGTTCGAACCGGCGATACGTCGCAATCACGTCGAGGCAGGCAACGGGTTGATCCACCGCACATGCTTCTGACCACTCCGGAGTCCCTCGCGCTCATGCTTTCCCATCCGGACTCGGAACGTGTCTTCGGATCTCTTCAGAGGGTCGTCGTCGATGAAATTCACGCGCTCGCCGAAAGCCGCCGGGGGGACCAACTCGCGTTGTGCCTGTCCAGGCTCCGGTCGCTGGCACCATCCATGAAGCGCGTCGGCCTGTCGGCAACGGTCAAGGATCCTACGGCGCTTGGTCATTTCCTTTCGGCCGTACCGGAGCCGTGCACGATCATTCACGCCGACGGAGGCCCGCCCCCGGACATTTCCGTCTTGATGACCGACAAAGCTCCGCCGTGGGCTGGCGCCGGGGCCCTGTATTCGGTTCCTGCCGTCATTGACGAGATTCGCAATTCCCGCACGACGCTGGTTTTCATCAATACGAGGGCCCAGTCCGAAATCTATTTCCACGCTCTCTGGCAAGCGAATCACGACAACCTGCCGATCGCCCTTCATCATGGCGCCCTTTCGCGAGAGGCCCGGGACAAGGTGGAGTCGGCGATGGTCGAAGGTCGACTGCGCGCAATCGTGTGCACGGGAACTCTCGACCTCGGGATCGATTGGGGCGATGTCGACCTGGTGATCCAGATCGGAACGCCCAAGAATGTTCAGAGGTTGGTCCAGCGAATCGGACGGTCGAACCACCGGTACAACGCACCTTCCCGGGCAATCCTGGTCCCCGCCAACAGATTCGAGATCTTCGAATGCCGGGCGGCCCTCGAAGCGGCGGCGGCGCATGACCTCGATGGCGAACCGCGCGGTGTCGGTGCCGGGGATGTCCTGTGCCAGCACATCCTCATTCGCGCTGCAGCCGGGCCGTTTGATTCCAACGAACTCTTTCGGGAAGTCGGCGCCGCCGGACCGTTCAGCACCATTACAAGGCAGGAATTCGACGCGTGCCTGGAGTACTGCGCGACCGGAGGATACGCGTTTCAGGCCTATGATCGGTGGCAGCGCCTGAAGCAGCGGCCGGACGGAACGTGGGAACTCCGGGACCCGCGGCGGGCCCGGTCCATACGCATGAACGTGGGAACGATTATCGAGGAGGACATGATGGGCGTCCGGTTGGGCCGGCGGGGCGGGCGGCCACTTGGTCGGGTCGAGGAAGCCTTCGCCGCGACTCTGTCGGCAGGCGACACCTTCCTGATGGGCGGAAAGATCGTGCGTTTCGACCGGTTGCGGGAAATGACCGTCGAAGTCTCGAAATCTCAGGCCAGGCGCCCCCGGATCGCGGTGTTCAGCGGGACAAAGTTCGCAACGTCGACTCTGTTGTGCAACCGCGTCATCGAACTCCTTCAACCGGAGTCACCGCCCAATGTTCCCGGTCATGCCGTCAATTGGATCCGTCGACAGCGCGAAATATCCAGGGTGCCGGTGTCTGGCCGTTTGCTGGTCGAGAGTTTCCCCCACAGAAACCTTGAATGCACATGCATTTATGGATTTGCCGGAAAAAACGCGCACCAGACGCTCGGACTCCTGTTGACCCGTCGAATGGAAACGCATGATCTCCGTCCTGTCGGATTCGTCACGACCGACTACGCGGTTCTGTTGTGGAGCCTGAACAGGGTCACGGATGCACACTCGCTGATGTCGCCAGAGGGTATCCGCGCCGGCTTCGAAGACTGGCTTTCCGGAAACGCCGTCATGAAACGAACGTTCAAGACGGTGGCAACCATCTCGGGATTGATCGAGCGCAACATCCCCGAAAGCACCCGGAAGACCGGCCGCCAGACCGTCGTTTCCTCCGATATTCTCTACGATACACTGAGAAAGTACGAACCCGACCATCTCCTGCTCCGCCTGACGCGCCAGGAAGCCATGCGCGGGATCGTCGATTTTTCACGAATCGAGGACATGTTCAGTCGGGTCGGGGACCGAATCGACCATGTCCTGCCCCCCCATGTCACGCCACTTGCCGCGCCGCTCCTGCTCGAGGTCGGACGAGTTCCGATTTCCGCGAGCGGCGAGGAGGAACTGCTTTTTGAAACCGCCAGCGAACTGATGAAAAAGGCGGGCCTTGATCAGTCCACGATCGCTCAACAATGACGTCCCGGCGGTCAACCCGTGACGAGATCGGTTTCGAGTCGGAACGCTCATTCCGCTTCGAATTCTGCGGCGCATCGCTTTGTGCCCTGCCAGGCCGGGCACTCTGGTGGCCCGACCGAAAGCTCCTCGGTGTCGCCGACCTGCACCTGGGGAAGTCCGGGCGGCTCGCCCGCTCGTCTGGAACCCTCCTGCCTCCCTACGAAACGCGCGAGACCCTGGCCCGGCTTGCCGGCCTCATTCGGATCGCCGACCCGGCGACCGTCGTCTGCCTTGGTGACAGCTTTGACGACGTCGAGGCCGTTGACGAACTCTCGGCGGAAGACCAAACCTCTCTCTCGGCCATGGCACATGGCCGCGACTGGATCTGGATTTCGGGCAATCACGATCCTGAGCTGGTCTCTGGCGGTATGCCGACCCGGCCGTGCGGTGGCGGACTGCCGGGTCGCCGTGATGGCCGTATGGACGAATACACGGCCGGACCGCTGACATTCCGTCACGTCGCGGCCCCCGCGGAAACTGGCGAGGTCTCCGCGCACTACCATCCGAAATGCCGCGTTGCCGGTCGCGGCAGGAGCGTGACCAGGGCGTGTTTCCTCATTGACCGCAAGCGGATCATTCTGCCCGCTTTCGGCCACTACACCGGTGGCCTGCACTGCCACGAACGTCCGTTGTCGGATCTGATGGAACCCTCGGCCGTCGCCGTGCTGACCGGCACCTGGGCAATCGCGGTTCCCGCTCGTCGCAACAACTGAGTCCGCTCGGCCCCCGGGGCCGATCAGGGCAGCACGTCATTCGGTTCAGGTATTCCGTTGATCCGACAACATGCGGTGATCGTATTGGCCAACAGGAAGGCAATTGTCATAGGCCCCACGCCTCCGGGGACCGGGGTCACTGCGCCCGCCCGTTCGGCGACACTTGCAAAATGCACATCGCCGACCAGTTTGAACTTGCCCTCTCCCCTCTCGGGAGCAGGAACCCGGTTGATCCCGACATCGATGACGGTGGCCCCTTCCTTGATCCAGGAACCCGTGACCATTTCCGGCCTCCCCACGGCCGCGACCAAGATGTCAGCCTCTCGGCAAAGGGCCTCGATGTCCCGGGTTCGGCTGTGGGCAATGGTCACCGTGCAGTGATTCTGCAGCAAAAGACTGGCCATCGGTTTGCCGACGATGTTGGAACGGCCGACAACCACGGCCCGCATTCCCGCGAGCGAGTCGTGCTGCTCGCGCAGGAGGAAGAGGCAGCCCGAAGGCGTGCAGGGAATCATCGACGCCTGCCCGGTCGCCAGCAGGCCGACATTGGAAACGTTGAATCCGTCAACATCCTTGTCCGGCCTGATCGAGTTGATGACCAGGTCTTCCCGCAAGTCACGGGGAAGCGGCAACTGGCAAAGGATCCCGTGAACGTCCGGATCATCATTCAATTCCTGAAGGCACCCGATGAGCTCCGCCTCGGTTGTCGACGCAGGAAGTTGCCGTACGGATGAAATGACCCCGGCCTCGACCGCGGCCCTGTGCTTGTTTCTTACGTAAACCGTGCTGGCCGGGTCACCCCCGACAAGAACCACCGCCAGCTTCGGATGATATCCCGCCTCCACCAACGCCGCCGCGTTGCGTGCAACCCTCGCCCGGACCCGTCCGGCGATCAGTTTTCCGTCGATCACGCGTGCCGTCAAGACGTGCGCCCTTCCAGAATCGGTACGTTTCGTGCTGGCGGTCCGATCAGAACAATCCGTCGATTTCGCCCTCTGCGTTCAGGCAGATCGACTCGGCGGCCGGGACCCTTGGCAGCCCTGGCATGGTCATGATTTCACCACAAATTGCGACGACAAATCCGGCGCCCGCCGACAGGCGAACCTCCCGAATCGGGATCGAATGGCCGGTCGGCGCGCCACGCAGATTCGGATCGGTCGAGAAACTGTACTGGGTCTTCGCCATGCAGACAGGCAGGTTTCCGTATCCCTGTTCTTCCCACAGGCGAAGCTGGTCCCTGATTTTTCCATCGGCAATGACCTCGTCCGCCCGGTAGATCTTTCGGGCGATCGTCTCGATCTTGTCCATGAGCGGCATGTCGTCCGGATAAATCGGCGCAAACCGGGCGCTTTCCGAATCGGCAATCTCCGCAACACGGGTGGCCAGATCGATCGTTCCCTCGGAACCCAATTCCCAATGCCTGCAGAGAATGGCTTCGGTACCGAGCGCGTTGCAGAAATCCCGCACGGCGTCGACCTCGGCGTCCGTGTCCGAAACGAAATTGTTGATCGCGACGACAACCGGAACGCCGAAGGACTTGACGTTTTCGACATGGCGGCCAAGGTTCGAGCACCCGTCCCGGACGGCCTGGACGTTTTCGGCGTCGAGATCGGCTCTTGCGACGCCTCCATTCATTTTCATCGCGCGAACGGTGGCAACGATCACAACGGCCGATGGTGCGAGCCCCGCCATCCTGCACTTGATGTTCAAGAATTTCTCTGCGCCCAGGTCGGCGCCAAAACCCGCTTCAGTCACGACATAGTCGGCGAGCTTCAGCGCCGTCGTCGTTGCGGTAACGGAATTGCAGCCATGGGCAATATTTGCAAAAGGCCCGCCATGTACGAAGGCAGGGTTGTTCTCGAGCGTCTGCACCAGGTTTGGCTGTATCGCCTGCTGCAGGAGAACCGTCATTGCGCCGTCGGCCTTGATTTCGCGGCAATACACCGGCGAACGATCACGTCGATAGCCGATGATGATCCTGCCGAGTCGCTCCTGCAGATCATCAAGATCCGTTGCCAGGCACAGGATCGCCATGACCTCGGAGGCGACCGTGATGTCGAACCCGGTCTGACGCGGAAATCCATTCGCCACTCCGCCTAGCGATGCCACGATGTCGCGCAGCGCCCGGTCGTTCATGTCCAGTACCCTGCGCCAGGTCACGCGACGTTGGTCGATTTCCAGAGAATTCCCCCAGTATATGTGGTTGTCGATCATGGCGCTCAGAAGATTGTGCGCCGAAGTAATCGCGTGGAAATCACCCGTAAAGTGCAGGTTCATGTCGTCCATTGGAACGACCTGCGCGAGGCCACCGCCTGCAGCCCCGCCTTTCATTCCGAAACACGGTCCAAGGGAGGCTTCACGAATGCAGATCGCGGCCTTCCTTCCGATCTTGCACAGACCATCTCCGAGGCCGACCGTCGTTGTCGTCTTGCCTTCTCCGGCCGGCGTCGGGTTGATTGCGGTCACCAGGATCAGGCGTCCGTCTTTCCTCCCTGCCATCGACCTGATGAACTCCGACGAGACCTTCGCCTTGTCGTGACCGAATGGCACGAGACTATCCGGAGGGATTCCAAGCGAGGCTCCAATGTCCTGGATCGGTCGCTTGTCAGCGGCACGCGCAATCTCGATGTCTGATCTGAAAGATGCCATGGTTGATTGAATTCCCTTGTTCAAACCCCGGTTCACTATGTCAGGGGAACCACACTGTCATCACCTGTCTTGAGATTTTAGGAATTTATCTGCGGATCGCGGCACTTGCCACACCAATTGCGACACGCCGCCTCATCCGAACCGCACGAGGACTGTTACACAGCCGATGGGCCGCAAAACTCCCGAGCCGACAGGCGAATGCTCCCGGTTGGAAAACCGCAACCCGGTCGCGCCGCGTCACGTCGACGGGTTTGGCTTGAACCCGGACCGCCCCCTGGAAGCTTGCGGCTTTTTCGTTTTCGGTATCGCAACGATACTCTTGTGCAACTCCTTGTCTTCGCCTGGCTCATCGTCGTCCCGGTGAAGCGGTTGTCCACTGATGACGGTCGTGATTTCATCACCTGTCAGGGTTTCGTATTCGAGAAGGCCCTGGGCCAGGCGTTCGAGGTCCTGCCGTTTCTCAGTCAGGATCTTCATCGCGGTTTCGAAGCCCTCGTCAACAAGAGCCCTCACTTCCGTGTCGATATTCTCCAGGGTGTTCGGGCCATTGTTCGACATGCCCTGATAGGGACCGAGAAAGGTCTCCTCGCGATTGGCGTAGTCGATGTTCCCGAGCACGTCCGACATGCCCATCTGCGTGACCATCGCCTTGGCCATTCGCGTAACCTGCTGGATATCTGAAGCGGCACCGGACGTGACGTTGTCCTCGCCGAAGACCAGGACCTCCGCCGCCTTGCCTCCCATCGCCATCGCAATCTTTGATTTCAGTTTGCGCTTCGTGATCGAGAGCTGGTCACGCTCCGGCAGGGCAAGGACAAGGCCGAGAGCGCGGCCCCGCGGGATGATCGTCGCCTTGTGGATGGGATCATGCTGGGGCGAATTCAGTCCGACTATTGCATGACCCGCCTCGTGAAAGGCGGTCAGTTTCTTTTCTTCATCGGTCATGACAAGCGACCGTCTTTCCGCCCCCATCATGACCTTGTCCTTGGCGTTTTCGAAGTCCTCCATGGTGATCGCCCGCTTGCCGGCGCGCGCGGCGGCCAGTGCGGCTTCATTCACCAGGTTCGCAAGGTCGGCCCCTGAAAAGCCCGGGGTTCCACGGGCAATGATCCTGAGGTCGACATCGGGGGCAAGCGGAGTCTTTCGGGCGTGGACTTCCAGTATCTTTTCGCGTCCCTTGATGTCCGGATTTGGAACCTGAACCTGCCGGTCAAAACGACCCGGCCGAAGAAGCGCCGGGTCAAGCACGTCCGGACGATTGGTTGCCGCAATCAGGATGACGCCTTCGTTTGCTTCGAATCCATCCATTTCGACCAGCAGCTGGTTCAGGGTCTGCTCCCGTTCGTCGTTCCCGCCGCCGTAACCAACGCCCCGGTGCCGGCCGACCGCATCGATTTCATCCACGAAAACGATGCAAGGAGCATTTTTCTTTGCCTGGTCAAACATGTCGCGAACGCGGCTTGCGCCGACGCCCACAAACATCTCGACGAAATCGGAACCCGAAATGCTGAAGAACGGTACGTCGGCCTCGCCGGCGATTGCGCGTGCGAGCAGGGTCTTGCCGGTCCCCGGAGGTCCGACAAGAACCGCACCTTTCGGAATCTTGCCGCCAAGGCGCGAAAACATGGTCGGATTTCGCAGGAATTCGACGATTTCCTCGAGTTCTTCCTTGGCCTCGTCAATTCCGGCCACGTCATCGAACGTAACCCTTCCCTGCCGTTCGGTCAGCAGCTTGGCCTTGGACTTTCCAAAGCCCATTGCGCCGCCCCGGCCGCCCTGCATCCGGTTCATGATGAAGATCCAGACCCCGATCAGCACCAGGAACGGCAGCCAGACTGACAGAGCCGACGCAATGAATGATTGCTCCTGCGGCTTGGCAATGATCTCGACGCCCGACTCGAGCAGCACCGGCGTGACGTCAACGCCCTGAGGCACGATTGCCCTGAATTCGGCACCATTTCCGCTTCGAAGATGAACCGTTTCTCCGTCAATCACGACGCTTTCGACGTCGCTGTTCTCGATTCGGGAGATCATGTCGGAAAAGCTGATGGTCGTTCCGGAACTGGCAATCTGGTTGCCATCGAAAAGACGAAAAAGAACCACGACCAGGAGGAACAACACGACCCAAATGGCCAGGTTTCTGGCGTTGCCCACGACTTGCCTCCCCGAATTCTGGATTGCTGGCGCCGATCACGACCGGTTTCGCCAGGCTGCATCCATCTACAGATAATCTCCGGGCCGCAGAATTCAATGCGTCACGATCGACCCGAAGAAGGAATTGACGCCGTTTTCCAGATAACAGTCACACCCGCGCCTCATACCGGCAAGCGGCGCAGAGATCAATTCATTCGCTACCCAGAACGACGGGGTCGACATGACGGCCATCTTGCTGGCGTCCCGGCTCCGCCAGCCGGGAAAGAAGCTGAGGCCACGTTCTCCAAGCGGTCGGACTTCCGAGTCACGCAGTTCTTCCGGCGTCGTCACCCGCCAGCGGCCATCAAAAACCCCACGCCTGGCGGGCAATGGTTTCATCGCGGACACTTCCCGGCATACTTCTGCCGTGTACTTGCTTCCGTGAACGACCACGCATCCTGCCAAAGTCGTGCTGGAGCCGGAACTCAGCGCTTCCTCAAACCGCAACAGTGCCATCAGCCTTGGCCGGTAGCGTGAGCCCGAGACCCACTTGAGTGCGTGCGCCAGCAACCGCAACCGGATCTCCTCGGGGGCACCGCCGCATGTCTCACGATCGATCAGGACCGACCCCATGCATGTCGGTCGGGCCACCTTGTACGCCAAATCCTGCGTCGCAGCCTCCAATCCCAACCTCGCCCGCTTCATTCGATCGGCGGTCGCAATCAGCGTTTCCGGGTCGAGACCCAATTCGTCCAGGTGCCGCCGTGCCTTCCGGACCCGGGACCGAAGAAAGCGGTCGTCCTTGTTCCCAGGGTCCTCACACCACCCGATACCTGCCGACGTCAGGAATTCCCTCAAGCGTTCCCGCGAAACCTCAAGAAGCGGTCGAACCCAGGCAACTCCCCGGTCGTATTCGACCGGATACATCGATGCCAGGCCATCGACTCCCGATCCCCGTGCAAGCCGCATCAGAAAGGTTTCCGCCTGATCGTCGCGGGTATGGCCAAGCAGGATCGCACCAAGCCCGTGCCGGTGCGCCCAGGAGCCTATCAGGTCACGCCTGGCGTCGCGGGCGGCGTTCTGAAGGTTCCCTTTCGTCGAGCCGGAGTCCCATGCCAGAGTTTCGTGCTCAATGCCCAGTTCCCTGCAGCACGATGCGACGAACCGCGCTTCGGTCTCGGCCGCGGCGCGGAGCCTGTGATTGACCGTGACGCACCGCAACGCGCACCCCCTGTTCTTCGACCACGCATGGGACAGGAACAGGAGAGCAATGGAATCACCCCCGCCGGAAACCGCAACGCCAAGGTTCGTTCCCTGGCATCCAGCCGCGTCGAGAGCCCGGGAAAGCACGTCACGAAGGGAATCTCCGTTAACCTGTTCAGTTGCAGCCAAACCGGATTCGCTCCCGTTCGGACCGTTCGGTGATCTCGGGATCGCTCTGGGAGCGAACGGCGGCCTCCGACAGCATCAGGCATGCCTCTTCGCCATGACCGAGTTCTCCGAGGCTGACTCCCAGCCCCAGGATGGCGCCGGGCGCATTCGGACCCTTGGGAGATTTGCTGAAACTGTCGAGGTACGACGACGCAGCCGATTGCCAGTCTCGCAGAGCAAAGTGGGTTTCTCCCTGCCAAAAGCGTACTTCCGCAACCGTTTCGACCTCGGCTTCGGGATCCAGGGACGCCTCAAGGTATCCGAGCGCATCCACGTAGTTCCCCGCCTGAAAGGCGGCCATTGCCCCTTCGAAAGCGTTCTCGCCGGTATAGACCGGATCCGTTGGCGCAACGGTCTCGGTCTGCGCGTCGTCGCCCGTCGACTCCCCGGAGCCAGCGGCTACAGGCTCGTCAGCCTCTGCGGTATTCGATTCAACGGTCCCGAGGGTCGGGACCCTTCCGACGGAAGCCAGATCGCCCCCTTCCAGTTCGACCAGCCTGAACTCCAGGTCCCCGATACGCCGGGTTCCGTCTTCGACGATCGAATCCACCCGGAACTGCAGTTCCTCAACAGCGCCGGTCAACTGACGCAACTCCGATTCGATCGCATCAATGCGCAATGCGACGGTACCGCCGGTTCGAGCCGAACCACTTTGAGGCGGTCCTGTCGTTACCAATTGCGACTTGAGGTACTGGATCTCGGCCAGTAGGAAATTGAGTTCCTGCCTGATGTCGGCAAGCGTTGCCTCTGTCGCGGAATCCTGAGCCAATGCCGGACCGGTCCAGATACCGGCAACGGCAATGACAAAAACGACCGCTCCGACGCGAGTACCTGAAAGCCGGAATCGAGTACCTGTCATGGCGGCGCCTAACTCGTGGCTGCACCTTCAAGAACCGTGACCGCCCGCCGGTTCACGGACCAGCAGAATTCGTTCGAACAGGTTTCTGCCGGCCGTTCCTTTCCGTATGTCAGGGTCCGGATTCGATCGGCGGTCACGCCCTGGCTGATCAGGTAGTCCCTGACCGCGACAGCGCGTCGAACCCCCAGGGCGAGATTGTATTCCCGGGTTCCCCGCTCATCGGCGTGGCCTTCGATCGTGGCGGTGAACTGCTGATAAGTCATCAGCCATTCGGCCTGCGCATCGAGAGTAGCGATCGCTTCCCCGGTCAAGGTGCTTTGGTCGACCTCAAAGTACACCCGATCACCGGTCAAATTCTCAAAGTACGCAATCGAGCCCGGATTCGAACTGCCGAGCGCCCCGGTCGAAATGGCACCGCTGTCGGCACCCGCCCCCGGCCCGGGGCCACTTTGGTTTCCGCAACCCGCCAACGCCACTGCGATCATGACACATGCGATGATCCTGATCATGTCAATTGCCTCGTAACTCTTGTTGCTGTCCCGGATTCGCCGATCACTTTGAGGGCAACCTGGATTGCACTGCGCTGCGTAGAACCGTTTGTTCCCTCACACCAATAGCAGACCCGTAGTCAAATGTGAATCAGGCGGCTTTCCTTCCTGGTCACCGCACTCTCAAGGTTCCCGGAGACGGGACCAGGCCGGGTCCGAACCGAACCCCGGAGTGGCCACGGTTTGCAAATTTCGCCCGGTCAGGTCCACCGAGAACAGGGACGGTGCGCCATCCCGCCCCTGGGATTCCCTGAAAAACATGAGGACACGGCCATTGGGGGACCACGTCGGACCTTCATCCAGAAAGGATTCGGTCAATAGTTTTTCCCTGGTGCCATCCGTACGCATGACGCCGATGTGAAACCGACTCCGGTCAATCTTTGTAAACGCGATCTGATCACCCCGCGGCGACCAGACCGGAGTTCCGTATTGCCCCCGGCCGCGGCTGATTCGGGCCGGTCTTCCTCCGGTTGCAGGCATGACATAGAGTTGTTTCCGACCGCCCCGGTCAGATTCGAAAACAATGTTCTGGCCGTCCGGTGAAAAGCTTGGCGCGGTATCGATCGCGAAGGACGTCGTTAGCTGCCGTCTTTGCCCGGTGTCCAGGTCGATGACGTGGATGTCCGTATTCCCCGCCGACGTCAAAGACAGCACGACCGAGCGTCCGTCAGGTGAGAACCGGGGTGCGAAGCTCATGCCGTGACCGTTATCGATGAGCAACCGCGACTCGCCGCTTCCAAGATTCATGACAAAAACCTCAGGCTCACCCCTGCTGTAGCTGGTGAAGATCAGTTCTTCGCCTGAAGGCGAAAATCGCGGCGCGAGCACGATGTCTCCGCCTTCGGTCAGGAACTCGTGGTTGGCTCCATCGTAGTCCATCACGGCCAGGCGCTTGACACGGGCGTCCTTCGGTCCGCTCTCGGCGACATACGCGACACGGCTGTCGAAATAACCCGTCTCACCCGTGAGGCGCGAATAGATAACGTCAGCAATCCTGTGGGCAATCCGCCGCCACTGCGACTGACGTCCGCCCAGGCGCATCCCGTCTCCAAGTTCGACCCCCACGAACACGTCATACAGGCGAAAAGAGACGTCGATACGGCCGCCGTCCAGAAGTCGGACAGAACCGATCACGAGCGCTTCGGCATTGATCACCCTCCAGTCGTTGAACTGAATCGGATCATCGAAATTCCGGATTGTCGCCAGATGGGCGTTCTCGGGAATCTCCCGAAATATTCCG
Organism: Paracoccaceae bacterium; assembly: GCA_965242975.1. GTDB lineage: Bacteria > Pseudomonadota > Alphaproteobacteria > Rhodobacterales > Rhodobacteraceae > JAPPHA01. The sequence goes on from CBDETS010000007.1 coordinate 1,979,483, forward strand.
GAGCCCACCAGATCCGCCGTCACGACAGCCGTGACGTCTTTTGCGAGAGTCCGGCCGTTTGCCTGCTCGGCCGTGAACTCCGGAATTGCAATAGGCAAGGGTGTGATGACACCTTCGGTGATTTCAATCCTGAGCGTGCTTTCCTGAGCAATCAGGTCGCTGGTCCAGCTTGCCAAAATCAGCACGAGCAGGCTTGCTGCGGATGCGAGTAGTCGTCCAGGTTTCATCGGAACACCATTCTCTCCGGGTTAAACACAACTTCCATGTTTTTCCAGTGTTCGTACTTGTCTGCTGGCAAGTCATAAGGATCACATCGCATCACGGCGCGCCGGGCAGCGTTGAACGCATGCTCGATTTCACGTGTCGCGAGCGAATCTGGCTCGATAAGCCGTGGCTCCCCTTTGACATTCCCGTCGCGGTCCAACTCAACGAAAAGTGTGACCTTCAAATCCGAATCGTTTTGGATACCGACCGGCACGATCCAGCACCTCTCGATGGCCAGTCTCAGGCCTTCGGACTCCTCAGTCGTCAATCGTGGGGGAGTAGCCGTGGGGGTTTGAACAGCCGGGTCCCGGACAGCTTGTGGCGGTTGGACCTGATCCAGTTCCAGCTCCTCCAGCAGCGCGGCAACAACCGTCTCGACCTCCCCGGGTTCCTGTTCAGGTTCGCGCACCGGCTCAGGATCCAATACCGGCATCGGGCGGGGCAGAACCACCGACGGCTGTTCAGGAGGGTCAGGTTGCGACGCAATGGCGGTCTCGGTTTCCGGCAATGGAACTTCCCGTTTCGGAGCATCGGGAATCGGATCAGCGCCTCTCGTGACTTCCGGGTCCGCGACCAGGTCGGCCTCCACGGGGCTTGTCTCCGTTTCAGCCGCTGTTTCGACTGTCGTGTCGGATTCTGGTTGGTCGTCGCCAGAAGGTTCTGCCGTTGTGACCGGAATCAATTCGGGTTCGCTCTCGTGGATCGCCGGGGGGTCTTCCGGCTGCCCCGGTTCCGGGCGCGCCGCGACCGTGGCAGGTTCGGGTTCCTGCGGTTCCGGTTTCGGCAACACGGGTTCGTCAACGGGATCGACGAATTCGATCAGTTCCGGCGCCGGAGCCGCGAGCGCCAGAAATTCGGAATGCGAAATGACTGACACCTCAGTCACCTGGATGGCGTCCGTGCGATCGCTTCTGAAAAACGGGCCGCCAAAAATCGCGGCCAACACGACGGCACCGTGGACAGCACCTGATATTTTGGTTCCGGTCTGCATGTTCCGGACCCGTCAACTCCCATTCTCCCGTCCGTCGAGCGTCGGACCCCCACCATCGGTAACCAGGCTGACGTTGTCGAAACCGCCCGCATCCAGCGCTCCGAGAACTTCCATGACACGAACGTACGGGATCGAGCCGTCCGCCCGGACGTAGATTGTGCCTCCGGTTCGCTCGCCCGCGATTCCACGAAGCGAACCGACGAGTGCCGAACGCTCGATTTCGTTGTCAAGGATGTAAATGCGTCCATCTTGATCGATCGTGACGCTGAGCGGTTCCTCGCTGTCATCCGGAGCCGAAAGGGGACTGGCAGCGGTGTCCGGCAGATCGACAACGACACCGACGCTCAGCAATGGCGCCGCAACCATGAATATGACCAGCAAGACCAGCATTACGTCAACGAATGGCGTCACGTTGATCTCCGCCATGGGGCGGAAACGCATTTTGCCGCCTTGGTTGACCACTCTGCTGCGTCCCTGTTCCATGACTGCCCGCGAATTTACCTGTTTCCGGCTGGGTGCCGTCGTCCTGTCTCAGTTTCCGGATTCGAGGTGGCGGGACAGGATGGCCGCGAACTCCGACGCAAAGCTGTCATATCCGCTCAACAGCCGGTTCGCATCCGCCGAAAGCTTGTTGTAGAAAACGACCGCCGGAATTGCTGCCAGCAGGCCGAGGGCGGTAGCGACCAGCGCTTCGGCGATTCCGGGTGCCACGACGGCCAAGTTGGTGTTTTGCTGGATGGCGATTTCTTCGAACGCATTCTTGATTCCCCAGACCGTGCCGAACAACCCGACGAAGGGCGCAATTGACCCGACCGTTGCAAGGAAAGTCAACCCGCTCGTCAGTGACTCGGCCGACTGCGCGATCGAGACTTCCATTGCCCGTTCAATTCGCGCCTGTGCGCCCGGCATGAATCCGCCTCCATGCCGATGGGATCTTCGCCATTCGATCATGCCGGCGACGAATACCCTCTCCGCGATGCCGGTCGGATCCTTGCGAATTCTCTCAAATAGCTCGTCGAGCGGGGTTCCGGACCAGAAGTCCTGCTGAAAAGATTCAGCATCGCGGCGGGCCGTCCGGAAGTTCAGCAGTTTCTGGATAATGATCGACCAGGACCAGAAAGATGCCAGTCCCAGGACAACGATGACAATCTTGACAGTGATCGTCGCACGCAGAAACAGCGCCAGCATGGAGAAATCGATGTCTCCTGCGGCCGCAAGCGTTTCGGTCTCCATCTAGTCGTTTTTCCTGCCTGAGCCCAAGGCTGTTCGATGGTTAGAATTTCATGCCTCCCGGCTCATATAGTCAGTGTTGAATTAAATCTCCACCGAAAAAGATGGGTTTACACGGCGACGTTTTTTACCGCGGGCACCCGCCGAACGGACGGACGCCGTGGACGTGAACACATCACTTTTTTGCCGACTGCGGCGATGCTCCCACCTTGACCGAAAGTCCCGCCATACGGGCGCAACGGAGCTCCGAACAGCGCTCTTCAGCGATTCTCAATTTGGATTTTCTGACGTATAAAGAATTGTAATCGTGTTTTTTATTTCATGCGGTGCATTGTATTCCATCGCATCGTGCCAGCCCTCCCGGAGGGCCGGAAGTGATTCGAGAACGCAACACTCTATGATTTTCAACGATTTTCTCCGGAATTCCGCCTCCCCGGAGATTCACCTCGTGACAATTCCGTTATTCCTCCCTCCCCATGAAGCTGCTCGGCAGGTGTCTCGCCCGCCTGCGGGAATGCTGCGCCAACGTCCTCGACCCGCACAGCGTGAAGAGTTGTCGATACTCCATGACCGATGCCGGAATGGCAGCCTTCTCCATGCTTTTCACCAGATAACTCAAAACCAGGTCACCAGTGCCGGGCGTGCAGCCAGCCAGTTCTGGAACGAGTCCATCGCACGCTTCCACTGCCTCGGCCACGAGACCCGGGGTGGTGCCCAGATGCGTTACGCGGTGCATGACCGCGACGGGCGAATTCCCGATCGCGTTCCGGAATATCGCGCCCCGCGAAGCCTTCATCGGTTGGTCGACCGTGACCCGGGAGACGAACCTGTATCGCATGGTCGGCAATTCCCGCTTCCTCATCCGTCCAAGAATGCACGCATGATCGCCACCTCGATTCAGCGTTGATTAATAACGATATTTTTTCTCCGGCCCGAGGCAGCAGGGAACCCGCCGAAAGACGATCGGTGTTCGGGAGATCGCCCGGGTCGACCCGGTGATCCATGATCCCGAGGGGGTGGCAGCATCACCGTACCCGTGTGTTTCGATCCGTACATGGTGAAGTCCCGGTCCTTCGTCCGCCAGAACGCGAACAGTGCCCGACGCGGGTTTTAACCCCGGATCCGGCATCCGGCCAAGGCCGCGGCAATCCGGGGTCTGTCGAGAACCCCGGCGTCGATGATCCACGGTGCGCCCTTGCATGTCTGCCGCGCGGGAAGAGGCCCGACTGTGATCAGGCGACGCACGACCGAGGGATCGACTTCCTGCCGTGCAGCAACCTCTGAACGGACCAGTTCATTCCGTTCCCGGCGTTCGCCATCACAGTTTGCGGCAATACGGCGACGGGAACCTCATGCGACCAAGTACGCCCCAGATCGGCCCCCAGTGCCAACCGCCAACATCCGGCTGGATTCACGTCGGAACAACGCAGGGATGCGGAGGCTACGACGCGAACTGGGTCTACGGAAAACCAGGGAAGGACATCGAGCTCTGCCCGCACCGGAAAAGTCGGAAAGGTACGTTCAATCGCTGACTCGACGTCCGATCGTGATGCCCCCGTCGAACGTCTGCGTTCCGATTATTGACAAGGATGTCTCCGGCATCTGGCGATTGATGGGCGGGGCGCGATTCAAGACGCGCATTCCGAAGGATAATGCTTACTGGTTCCGGGATGTGGCCGCTCGCAACAGTCTCGCCGTCCCGCCGGGATACCCTCCGCACGCCGCATCCTCCTGAAGGCAAGACTGACGGCCCACGCCGGGCGAAACGGCGGACGGGCGTGCGTGCGGCAAGTGCTTTTGACCGGATGGACGGGTCGCCTGTGCGTAGACCCGCTTATCCCGGGGAAACGCGAATCCTATCCACCGAGACCGAACCGTCAGCGACAAGAAGACCGATCCCGCCCGCGGCAATGCCGGATTCCGGGCCATCTTCGGTGGTAAGAACCGTGTCGCCGGCGCTGGCGGAAACGCAGTTGCCGCGCACCGACATGGACAGGGGAACGGTTTGGTCAAGGCACCACGGGAATCTCGTCGCGGCGAGAACCGCACGCTCGTCGTCGCGGACACGGAGAATCTGGAATTGCCCGTCGCGACACAACCGTGCGGCATAGAATCGGCGGAGCCCGCCAACACGAGCCGCCAACCCGGCGTACCGGCCGAGGTGAACAGTCACGCCGCCGTCAACCCTGTAGTCCGTCCATTGCTGCGTCCCATGAATGATCAAGCCCTCGCCGCGGTCCTGGGAAATGCGGATTCCGGCCTCGTATCCCTTGAAGTTGTCAGCCGAATTCACCCACGCGCGCTGCCAGAATTCGCCACGCTCTTTTGGCGGGCGCAGGACCAGATCGGGAACACCGGTCCAGCCCATGCGGTCAAGCAGGATCCTGCCGCCGATATCGGTCCCGGTAGCGGTGACGGAGAAGCCGACCTCGGCGATTGGCTGGGACTCGCAATCAGGGAGGATCCAGGAGAGCTCACCGGATTGTCCGGGAGCGAGCGTCCTTGCAGGCCCGCCGACATCGACGAGACCATCCGCGTCCCCATATCGGCGAATGAGCAAACGGACCGCGACCTCTCCGGAACTCTCCGCGGCGCTCAGGAAGGCAGCCGTCAGGACCTGACCGGGGTAGACGAGAGGCGATGCCATAAGGTCGTAGGTTCGCATGCGAACGACATCCCTGGATGCAAAGGTCGGCGATGTCACCACCACGGACCGGTCACCCCCCAGGGATTCGAAGTCGACGGACAGCACGTGATTTCCGTCATGCGTTGCACCCGCGACCGTGGCGCCGGCGGACGGATCAGACCCGTTGGCAATGCGGAATCCTTGTGTTGACCCCGGCAACGAGAAGTGAAACTGCGCGCCGTCCTTGGGTGCTGCGGGCGGCGGTGTGCCTTCTACCGCGTGGCCGAGACCGGCAATGTAGCCCGCCATTCTTGCGGCGTCGTTGATCGCGAAGCCGCCATCCGCAGACGAAACCAGCATGCGGTCAGCGAGCGGACCGCGCCAGTCCGGACCTGCGGCCAAGCCGTCAAGCCCGTGCATGAGTCCGAGGAGGCAACCGACATTCCCGGCATTGCAGTCGGTATCCCAGCCGGAGGTGTTCACAATTTTCTGCGCGCGGCTGAAGTCGTCCGGTGCGTACAGGACGGCCATGATCATCAACGCGTGATTGGGCATCACATGGCAATTCCCGGGATACTTGTCATAACCGTGGAACTCCGCGATTTTCCTGCGTGTATCCCGCCAGTCCGCGTATGCCCGGTGCCAGCCCCGGATTTCCGCGATGAGTCGCGCGACCTGGCAGTCGTCCGGGATGACTGACAATCCGGTATCGATCAGGGTATCGATGTCCGTCGTCTGGAAAGCCTTTGCTTCCATCGCTGCCCAGAGCATCGCCGCGTGGACGGCTTCTCCGTCGTGGCTGACGCGAGCGGCTTCGTGCGCGAGTCTGGCCGCAAGCTCCGGATTCCCCGGCGCAACCATCGCCCATCCGTCTATGAAAATTTGCGCGCCAATCTGTTCGGCGACGGTTTTCCCGTTGGTCTCGACCGAACCGCTTTCCGGTGCGGCGATGCCGTTTTTCAGGTTACGCCATGCCGTGTGTTCGGAGTATACGCCGTACCCGCCCCAACAGAGGATGGCACGTCTCTCGACGATGTAGTTCAGCCAGGTCTTTCCGATCGTTTCCGACGAAATGTCGGCCGGACGGGGGCAGCCCTCGAGGGCGCGGACGAAGGTGAATGTTCCCGAGACATCGTCGTCGGTCACTACGAGCGGATCGCCAAGCCGATCGTGGACATAGTATTCGATTTCCCCGAGTTCGCGCATGATCCGCTCATACGTCCAGCCTTCGAACGGGCGGCCGAGGTAGACACCGATCAGCTTGCCGAGGATACCGGCGTAGACCCGCTCAGTGTAGTCCGGTGGCAGTGCCATTGTCGTTCCATGCTGTGATTTGGCAGACTCGCGAATGTTATGCTGAACCTGGAATCCTGTAAACGCCGATTCACGATTGGGTTCGGCAACCATCGGAATCCTGTTCAATGCGGTACGATCGACGAACTGCGGGCGGCCGGGTCATCTATGCCGTGCCCGAGTTGCTGGCCACGACGAGCGGACGTGTTTTGTGAACCCTCGGGGATGAAGCCGCGTCATGACCCAAACCGTGGCGAAACCGTACCGGTACCGACACCACGGGTGCTTGGTGCCACTGGTGCAGAAGTTCGTCACCAAGCGGGTCATCTGCCAACCCGGGGTCGGCACGAACGCGATCGCAAGCTACCGCGCTGCCCGGTGACTTGGTTTGAGAAACAAAACCGCACGGCCGCTCTTCACGATCAAATGATTGATCTCCGCGAGAAGCTCCGGACCCAGAAGGCCACATTGTCCGCCACCCTCTTGTAGCTGTAGCGATAGTCGTCCCAGACATCCGCATTGCCAAGGAAACGGCGCGAGCGATGCCTTGCGTTCGTGTACCGGCTCGTAGAGACGGTCTAATTCGCAACCGAGACCCTGCTTGATCACTGCTGTCAGGGGGACCCCCATATCCCCGTGCCCGCCAACCGAACTTCCTGTCGATGCCGGGAAGGATGTTCTCGTCCAAACGTGCGGACCGTCGGGAGCGGAAAAGAAACGCTCGTGGGCGTAGAGATGCTGGAGTCACAGCAGCAGGGCCAGGATGTCGTCCCCGTGGTGGGGTTCATTTCGATGTCTTCGACGTGAACCTCGCCGAATTCCATCTGCGGATAGCGTGCCTGTCTTATCCTTGCCTCGCGAAAACGTGCGCAAATCGGCCCGCATTGAGCCCAAACAGGCCGAAAACGGCTTTTTTGGTCTCGGCCCTCGCAGTAATGATATCAAGATTTATCCCATAAAATCAATAAGGAAACGGTATTTTCGCAAACGCTAGCCTGTTCCTCGCGCCTGCTGTTTGGCCGGGCCCACGCTCTGCCCGATCTTGAGCCGGTCAGGCTGGCGATTGAAGTCAGGTGGCTTGACGGTTCCCCGACAGTCCGGGATCAAGGTCCGAATCTTGTCCAACGCCTCCGGCGGCCACTGCGCGTGGCGGCGGTGAAATGCGTGATGGATCCAGCTTTTCGTCGGTTCCTGCAATTCGTCGAACAGCGGGTGAAACCAGATCGTGATCAACGTCCGAAACTCACGGGTCGTGTTTGCGTGCGTGGCGTGAAACAACAGGGCGTCACCCACAACCAGGTCTCCCGCCCGGACCGGCACGTCGATCTCGCCCGGAAAATCGGCGAAGCGCCGATCGTGCTCATTGTCCATCCGGTTAATGTCCCTCGTGTGCGCGTCCCCCATCTCGTGGAGCGGGTGCCACCTGCGGTGGGTACCCGGCAGCAGCCGCAGGCATCCGTTTTTGCGTGACGTGTCGTCGAGATAATACATCAGGAAAATCATCGGGGAGTGTCACTGTAGGCGCGCGGGTCGTCCCACCACATGCAGTCCTGGTGCCAGTAGAGTCGCGGACTGGGCCCGGGTTTGCTGATTATGACCGCTTTCCAGAACCTGCTGCCGCCGAACCCCATTGCGTCCAGCGCAGCCAACGCTTTGGGATTGCCGATGCACTCAGCCAGGCCCGGATGGTTGTCCGAGTCGATCAATGTCCCCGGCGCGCGGGTGGCCTCGAACTGCCTCGCAGACAGATTGCAGACGGCCTTCTTTGCGACCGAACGTGTATGCTGAAGGATGTCGGCATTGAGCATGTCTTCAAGGACACAGAAGCCGTCCTCAATCAGTAGGTGCGCCTTGCGGCCCAATTCGGTGACGGGCGGTGTATTGTCGGTGTCCTTGGTCTGGCACATGGTCTGTCCATTGAAAATTTCAAGTCTCATCTACTTCCGTATCAGAGGCTTCAAGCAGGCGTCGCGTATACGGATGTCCGGGAGCGGTGAGCACAGCATCTCGAGTGCCGAATTCCCGCATGATGCCGTTCTCCAGCACGGCAATTTGATGTGATACGCAGGCAATGACCGCGAGATCATGGGAAATGAAAACGAAGCTGGTTCCCCGCATGTCTTGCAAGCGCAGTAACAAGTCCAGAACACTTGCCTGAATTGTAACATCCAGCGCCGATGTGATTTCATCGCATATCAACAGGTCAGGTTCCGCCGCCAGTGCTCGCGCAATCGCCACCCGCTGCTGTTGTCCCCCCGACAGTTGTAATGGCCGGCGCGGCAAAAGCTCCGGCTCCAATTCAAGGTCGGCCAGGAGGGCGACCGCTCGGGAACGGGCTTCGAACGCTGTCAACCCAAAATAAAGTCTCATGGGACGGGTCAGGATGTCCACTACGGTATGGGTGGGATTGAGCGACGACAAAGGGTCCTGAAACACCATTTGAATTCGGCGGCGCATGTCCTTGCGCCGTCGTCGCGCGACGCCGACAACTGGCTCGCCATCCACAATGATCTTGCCGTCATGCCCGGAGATCAAGCCGGAAACAAGTCCGGCCAGGGTCGATTTTCCCGATCCGCTTTCACCGACAACGCCCAGCGTATGGCCGTGTGTTATGGCAAGGCTCACCTTGTTCAGCGCCGCTGTACCGCGCTTTCGCTTGCCAAACATGCCCGAGTGCGCGGAATAGGAAAAGCTCAGGTCATTCATCGACAAGTAAATCGAAGGGTTGGGAACGTGAGGGGCCGGCGGGCTGGTGGCCTCGATCCGGGGAATGGCGCTGACCAGGGATTTGCAGTATCCGGACTGGGGATTGTGGAAAATCTCGTCGGACGCGCCTTCTTCGACGATCTCGCCGTCCTTCACGACCAGAATCCGTTGGCACATTGACCGAATTACGTGCAGGTCATGGCTGACTTAGATCAAAGTCGCATTTATGTCTTTCTGAAGAGCCTCTTGCAAAATCCCTTAGACGGGTGAATTTCCCGCCGATTTCGACGATTTTGCTCGGACGATCCTGGAAATCGGAGCCGCCACAAGGTATAGTGTAGTTGTCCAAAAACACTACCAAGGGAGGCGACCCCGATGTCCTTGAAATCCACTCTATCCAATCTCTGGACCCGGTTTCAAGGGGAACTTTTTCCCGAACTTGCCGAAGAAGTCGGCCCCATTGGAGAAGCACAAACATCTGGTCCAGGTCCTCGACCTGGTCGAGGTCGAGCGCTTCGTCGACAAGTACTGGCGCAGCCCCGGACGGCCGCAACAGAATCGTCGGGCCCGGGCGCGGGCCTTCATTGCCAAGGCGATTTGGGATTTGCCGACAACCCGAGATTTGATTGACAGGCTCATGGTTGACGCGCCGCTACGCCGGCTGTGTGGTTGGTCGCGTGTCAGCGCGATCCCGAGCGAGGCGACCTTTTCGCGCGCGTTTGCCGCGTTTTCCGAGGCCCGCCTTGCGGAGCGCATGCACGAAGCCCTGGTGAAGGATGCCCTGAGGGCGGGACTGATCGGCCATGTCTCGCGGGATTCGACGGCGATCGAGGGGCGGGAGAAGCCGGCGCCGAAACCGGCAACCGGTGAAGAAGCCGAAGCGCGGGCGCGGGCGTCCCCGCAAGGGTGAGGAAGTCGAGAAGGAACCCGGGCGTCTCGAACGTCAGTCGAATGGCATGAGCCTCGAGGAGATGCTCGATGACCTGCCGAAGGAGTGTGACCATGGGGCCAAGAGGAACGCAAAAGGCTTCCTGGTCAGCTGGAGAGGTTACAAGCTGCACCTCGACACGGCCGATTGCGGCGTGCCGGTGAGTGCCATCCTGACCTCGGCATCGGTCCATGACAGCCAGGTGGCGATCCCCCTTGCGACGATGAGCGCCGGACGCGTGACCAATCTCTATGACCTCATGGACGCGGCCTATGACGCGACAGAGATCCACGAGATGAGCGAACGCCTTGGCCACGTCCCGGTCATCGACGTCAACCCGCGTCGTGACACGGAACTCAAGCAGGAACTGAAACGCGAGGCCCGGGCACTGCGCGTGTGCGGCCTTGTCATGCCTGAGAGTGTTCGCTACCGGATCCGTTCCGGGGTCGAGCGGAGCAATGCCCGCCTCAAGGACGAGTTCGGCGCCCGCCACGTGCGTGTCCGGGGACACGCGAAAGTTTGTTCCACTTGATGTTCGGGGTGCTTGCGCTGACGGTTGACCAGTTGATGCGCCTCGCTATGCCTTCCTGACGCGCCTCCCCGTCCTTCGGGACGGTTCCGGCGTCCTCGATCTCCTCTGGAAACGCCCTGAAAAAGCCGGCGAGCGGCGAAGTTCGGCCGGTGCCCGGGTTTGTCCGTCTTTTGTTCATGAAAACCTCGCGGGGACGCTGAAAATCCGTGAATCATGAGTGCCCGGGGCGCGCTTTTGACCGCGCTGGAAATCCGGCCCTGTTCATCGGCCGTTCAACTCAATAATTTTGCAAGAGGATCTCATATTCCAAATCCGGTTATTTCATGCGATTTCTCGACTATCGATCGGAAGGTACTGAACGGCTGCGAAGCAACTTCGTCCAATCGATGTAAGTCCCATTGGCTTCTCTTCACCGAGTTCCGGTATTGACCCCTTGAATTCTTCCGCCGCTCCGCGCGCGAGGATGCGTCCTGTTTTCACAGAGCCGACGAACCCTGTGCGGGAAACGTCCTTGCGGCGCACAAGGGTTGAGCCAGTGGTGCCAACACCGGTGATGACATTCATGATGCCGGGAAAACCTCTTCGCACAATCTGCCGAGCTGGAGACTCGACAGCGGCGCCTTCTTGGCGCACTTTACAGGCGAAGCAACACCCGAAACAATCAACACTGAATATTTCATGGTGCAATCCGAGATACATTTTTCCTCGCAAAATCTGGAGACTTGCGACATTCAGCGTGGCGAGCCCAACCTGTGCATAGCTTGTTCCGCGGCTCGCTCGATCATGCCTTTGGGAACGGCGTCTCGCAATCAGTTTGTCCATGGGCACGCGCTGACTGGAGCCGTGGAGCCGCTGGACCAGTTCGAATTCGGATCGTGCAGAGCAGTCTTCGTTGGCGCGGCCGGCCGTGGAGCATGGAGCAATCCCCTTGTCGCTGCGGCAATCTTCCTGGTCCACAACCAGTGAGTAACGAAGCTGTAACCTTGCCCGATATTCGCGGTGTCGTCTCCGACCTGGACGGCGTCGTCTATCGCGGGGACACGCCGATCGACGACGCGGTCACGGCAATTTGCGGCTGGATGGAGCACGGCCTGCGGGTGGCCTATGTCACCAACAACTCCACCGGCACGAGCGCGCACTTCGCCGCCAAGCTGGGGCGCATGGGCATTCCCGCCGCGGCTGAAGATGTGGTCACGAGCGGGGAGGCAGCGGCCGACTTCGTGCGTGGTCGCTGGCCGAACGGTGCCACGGTGCACGTGGTGGGGTCGGACGCGCTGCGCGATACGCTGCGTGGGGTCGGCTGCAAAGTGACGACGGGTGAGGCGGACGCCGTCGTTGTCGGCCTGGACCGAGACTTCCACTACGACAAGCTGGCGAAAGCGGCCGACGCAGTCCGCTCCGGCGCGTTTCTGATCGGCACCAATCCCGACCGTACGTACCCGGTTCACGGAGGCTTCATCCCTGGTGCTGGCAGCCTCCTTGCCGCGGTCACCGCGGCCGCAGGTCTCGATTCGCCGCACGCCGTTGTCGGGAAGCCGGAGCCGGCGCTGGTCGAGATCGCGTGCCGGAAGCTGGGCACGGACGCCGAGCGCACGATCATGATCGGTGACCAGCTCGAGACCGATGTTGCGGCTGGCCGAAATGCCGGCCTGACGACGGTCCTCGTCAAGACCGGGGTACTCAACCGCCCGGAACCCGGCAAAGCGGCCGACTTCGAGGTTGACAGCCTCGCCGACCTGCGTCTCGGAGGATCGTAACGGTCGCGCTATTCTTGTCGATTCTTCCCATGGGAGCGCGACCGAGTTCCCTTGGATTCCACGGCGGCCCGACCCGAAGCGGGAAACGACCGTAAAAAATGAGCTTGGCAGCAGGCTTGCCGATCTTTTCCGGGAAGCTTCGCGCTCCCATCGCGCGTCCTTCGCCGGACCGATGGCGCCGGCTCCGACTGGCCGACCACATTCTGGACCCGTTCGGGGAGTTGGGCACGAGATTCGCCAGAAGCGAACGGTCCAACCATGTCTGGCCCCGTGACTTAGCCCGAGACCGTACCTGCGATGGATGTGCCTACCGTACGCTCAAAATCCTCGATGAATTCACCCGCGAAGCCCCGATGATCCGGGGCATGGCCTTCGCGGAATTGCAGGCAACCGGATTGAACGCTGCCACACTGCCACACTGTCGCCGCCGGCGACGGCATGCGGCAGGATCTGCCTCATGCCTGTCATTGGCATGTTAGGGCATGTGCTCAAATTACTGATCTTGTTGGCGTCATCTGTCATTTTTGTCGAAAACAATCCACAAGGAGTTTGAGGCATGAGCGGAGACCGGCATGACATGAGCGAGGCGGAGTGGAAAATCCTCCACTCGGTCCTTCCTCACAAGCACCAGGGCCCGGAACGGGTGCATGATCGAAGGGTGATGAACCGGATCTTCTTCGTGCCGCGCACCGGCACGCCGTGGCGTGACCTTCCAAAGCGTTACGGCCCGTACACGACCTGCTACAACCGCTACAACCGGTGGAGCAAGAACGGCATCTGGGCGTCGATTATGGAGGAACTTCACAGGCTTGCAGGCGATGACGGCGGGAGCGACGACGGCTCGGCCGGTTCGGTTCGCCTGCGGATGGCGGACTCCTCGTCGATACGTGTCCACAGGCACGGTGCCGGAGCGCGTCGCGACGGTGGGCCTCCCCAGATCGGGTCGAGCCGCGGCGGACGAACGACGAAGGTCCATCTCGGCATCAATGGCAACGCGACGGTGAGGACCGTGTTTCTGACCCCGGGTCAGGCAGCCGACTGCACGCAGGCCGAGGCGCTTCTTGCCGACCCCGGGAAGGACGAGACGGTGATCGCCGACAAGGCTTACGACACCGATGCCATTCTCGACCTGATCGAGACGGCGGGAGCGACCGCGGTCATTCCGTCGAAGTCCAACCGGAAGTCACCGCGCTCGCTTGATCGCGAGACCTACAAGACGCGCAATCTTGTCGCGCGTTTCTTTGGACCAATCAAGGAGTTCCGCAGGGTCGCCACGCGTTATGACAAGACTGCCCGCAACTTCCTGTCCGCCGTGCGTCTGGCCATCAGCCGGTTCCTGCTCCGGAGGATCGCGGACCAGTCAATTGAATCCACTTCCTAGAGAAATTCGCGCTCAACGAGTTCCGGCAGATCTGCCACGCTGGGGATTACGTGTGTATGCCAGTACCGTCCCCAAGCCTCGACGGGTCTCGGCCCGCTGAGCACACCAATGATGCCGCGACAGCCTGCGTTGTAGCCTTCCAGCATATCTGCCGGCGTGTCCCCGATTTTAATCACTTCGTGCACATTCTGTACATCCAACACGCTCATGGCGTAGTAGATCATGAATGGTGCCGGCCGGCCTCGTTCGCCGGGCACATGTTCGACATCGACGGCAACATCGACAAGCCCGTCCTTCACCCAGCCCAGCCCGTCCATGATGGCAGTCGTGACGTCACGATGAAAGCCGGTGTCGGTGGCGACCTTGATGCCGTGGTCGTGACACCACTTGAACGTATCGACAGCCCCGGGCACCTCTCTGACCTCGTTGCGGTAGTGATCGATCATGATTTCCGTATACCGGTCGAAAATCGTCGTGGCTTCCTCAAGCGTTTCGGGATCTTTGGTCTTTTCGAAATCCTCTATCTTGAGGTCCTTGCCCTGAGCCCTGGAAATCAGGAACTGATAGAGATGAATCTTATTGGTGCCCATATTGAGCAGTATCTCTTCGGGCGTGGTGTTCAGGTTGAACTCCACGGCTGCCTTGTACAGGCAATCCCGCACACCGGTATCATCGTGGACGGTCGTACCGGAAAGATCGAACATCGCCATGCTTACTTTGCCCATCGGGGGTCTCCTTTCGCAGCTTAAGGTCTTACTATCGGCCGTATGGCAGTACGGTTCTCCAACGCCTCGAGCGCGGATGTCACGCCCTCGGCCGTCAGCGGAAAACTGGGGCCTGAGAGTTTCTCATAAGGGTACCTCGATCGGCTCTTGTGAACCAGGTCCATCGCACGTCCGAGATATTTCGAATGATAGTTGTGAAGCCCCGTGATTGTCAGACATTTGATGATCACGTCATACGATTCAAGGGTGAAACTGTCGTTCGGATAAACCGCCCCCTGCATCAGATACTTGCCACCGGTACGCAGCAATTTTGCGCCCAGCGGCACCACCTTGGCAAAGCCACTGACCTCGACCACGAGGTCGGCACCGATGCCACGGGTGAGGTCATGGACGTTTTCAATCAACGCCTCGTCCGTGCACCCGTCGGCGTTGATGCACACATCGGCGCCGAATTCCTTTGCCAGTTCGAGGCGCTTGTCCAGGATGTCGATCATAACGACCTGTCCGGCGCCCTGTTCCTTGGCAAATGCGGCAGCGTAAAGGCCGAGCATTCCGGCCCCCTGGATGACTACGGTGTCGCCGGTTTGCATGTCGACTCTGTCAAGGCCGCCGGTTACCGTCGCTGCCGCGCACATCAAGGGAGAGGCTTCCTCATCCGTCATGTCGTCCGGGACCTTGAACACACCGGTGCCCGGCTTGAGATAGACGTACTCACCAAATGTGCCCAGGAAATACGGGGGCACGTCGCTCTTGTCGTGTCCGTACTTGAAGAGATTCTGGCACTTTTGCGGCAGTTCCGTCATCCTGCAGTAATAGCAGTTGCCGCAGTTGGCCATGATGGACCAGGTGACACGGTCTCCGACGGACAGCAAGTTGCCGGTGGCATCTCTGGAGATATCGCGCCCGAGCCGCTCAATGATGCCGAGCCCTTCATGACCGAGCACGGATGGGGTCGGAAAAGGCCTGCGCCCGCGCCAGCTGTGCATGTCCGAACCGCACACGGTAGCGATACTGGTGCGGACAAGGATCGCACCCGGCTCCAGTTCTCCCGGTAACGGGAACTCTGCTTCCTCCAGTGGTACGCCAACGCCCATAAAGAGCACAACCTTACCTGTTCGTGGTGACATCCTGCCTCCAATTCCGTCCGCTCGTTCACGACGCCGGCTCATGGCGCGGAAGCGGCACTGCCTTTTGTGGATCGAAACTCCGATTTCACCTAACTCACGTCTCCGTTCTGCGCACGAGTTGGAGTGGCGTTCGGAGTGGCGAACGCGCCCTGACCGCGCCCGGCAGCGGGTGACGGGCGGAGGCCGCGACCGGGCCAATGGCCTCGTGGCTGTTGGCACGAGTTGTTTTCGCGGAAATCATGGAATGTGCACCGACTCGGCAGGTCGACCTGGTATCACAAGTCGAGACCGCAGTACATCTTCCAGCGTCACGTGTACGGCCGGCGGATCCCCCAGCTCCGGGTAAACGGCGTCTGCCTCGGAAAAATCCTCGTCGCCAGTATATCCGCTGATCGTGATGACGCAACGCATCCCGGCCCCCTTCGCTGCCAGCAGCCCGTTGCGGCTGTCTTCGATCACCACGCATTCTGCGGCGGCCAGTCCCAATCGTCGCGCCGCGAGTTCGTAAATCTCGGGGTCCGGCTTCTTTCGTGATACGACGTCACCGGCGAAGATTGCGGCGAACCGTCTGTGACGCGCTTCACCGAGCAAGCGCTCGACGATCAGCGTTACCGAGCGTTCATTCGAAGTGGAGCAGACGGCCAGTGTCAGTCCCGTCGCAATTGTTTCATCGACCAGCCGGGCAACTCCGGACCGCAACGGCAACTGTCCGTCCCTGACAATCCGCATGAAGATGTCGGTTTTGGACCTGTGCAGATCCCTGATGAACGAATCGCGGTCATCAATGCCAACAGGCCAGTCCGTATTGTCGAAGTAGTGGCGCATGCGCTCCTTGCCGCCCGCGACCTTCAACAGCTCACCATACGACTCGATACACCACTCGACCCCCAGGTCTTTAGCGGCGAACGCGCGATTGAACGCCACACGGTGGCCGTCGCGTTCGGTGTCGACGAGAACGCCGTCGCAGTCGAATAGAAGTGCCTTGATTATGAGTCGCTCCCCAAAAACCGCTTGGCCGCCAGCATCACGCGGCCAGTATCAACGAGCCCTGCCCGCCGCCGCCGAACTGCTTGATCCGGTCCATGAAAACAGCCAGAAGTGCCTCGTACTGCGCCTCGATAACCCGGAGCGGTTCGTAGTCGTCCGGGTTGTCCCGGTGGTACCCGGCGAACCCGTCGATGAAGGCGTGTTTGAGCTGGGTTGAAATATTGATCTTGGCACAGCCGCGTTCGATCGATTTCGCGAAAACGTCGTTGGTCAGCCCGGTGCCTCCATGCAAGGCCAGCGGCTTGCCCGTGCGCCGATGAATTTCCTCGATCCGGTCAAATGCAACGTTCGGTTCACCCGAGTAGTAGCCGTGTGCGGTGCCGATGGCGGGCGCGAACGCCGCCAGGTCGAGATCGCGGCAAAAACGCACGGCCTCATCGACTTCCGTGAGATGGGCATCGCGCGCATCCACGAAAATGTCGTCCTCAACGCCGACGATCCGGCCCAGTTCCGCCTCCACGCCCATCCCGGCCGCCGCCGCCATTGTCACGACTTCGCAGGACATGGCCAGGTTCTCTTCGAAAGGCAGGGCCGAGGCATCGATCATCACGTCGGTCCAGCCATGATCGATGCAGCCGCGAATGACGTCGAGATCCTGACAGTGGTCGAGGTGCAATGAAATCGGCACGCTCGCGTCGGCAGCCAGTTCCCTGATCCAACCGGCGCAGGCTGCGTGGCCCCAGTACTTGACGGTCTTCACCGAGGTCTGCAGAATCACCGGTGCGTTCAGCGCCGTTGCGGCGTCAACCATGGCCCTTGCGGAATTGTAGTCAACCGGATTGAACGCTGCCACACCATAACCGCCGGCGACCGCATGCGGCAGGACCTGCTTCATACCTGTCAGTGGCATGATAACAACCGGACCCGTCGTTATCGGTGAACGTTACCGGAGAATCGGACAACCGGATTGTGCGGATTGTCAGCGCCAGTCCGGTGCATTGTTTTGTGCAGCAAGATGATACCGTTCAGTTCGGCTTGGTTGCTGCCCATTTTCACGCCACCAGTTCAATGTCGTTGCAGGTCTCGAGTTCAATTAGACTAGCATTTGGCATGGTATCTGGTAAAATTGGAAAACGTGAGCAATCCATCGATCTGATCAATGTATCAAAAGTGGCTTGAAGCGTTCCATTATGTCGCGACCGAGGGCAGCTTTACCCGTGCGGCGCAGAAACTTAGCGTGGGGCAGCCGACCATTTCATCGCACGTGGGCAACCTGGAAGCGCGGTTCGGCGTCGAACTGTTCCACCGTAAGGGCCGATCCATCAGGCTGACTTCGGCGGGTCGGACCCTGCATCGCATCACCCACGACCTCCACGGCCACACACAGGAAGCCATCGCCTTTCTCGATGCGGCCAAGAATCTCGAGATTGGCGAACTCAGATTCAGTGCGGTCGGTCCCTATGACGTCATGGAACTTCTCGTTGCCTTTCGCGAGCAACGCCCCAGCATCAAGTGCTCCGTTCGCCTTGGGCTGATCGAGGACGTCTTGAACGATCTGGAGGAGTTCACGGCCGACATCGGATTTGTCGGACGCGACTGCGCCAGCGACACCATTCATTCGGTGTTCTACAACCGGCACAGGATATTTGTGGTCGTGAACCGGCGACACAGGCTGGCGCGGAGACGCAGTATTCGCCTGGAGGAACTGGAGGGCGAGGACATGATCGTCCGCACCGCCAGTTCGACCACCCAGGCGGCCTTCAACAGCGCCGCAACCGCGCGGCGCGTGACGCCGGAACCGGTCTTTGAGATCGAGAGCCGCGAGGGTCTGCGTGAAGCGATCATACGCGGGCTCGGCATCGGCGTCATTTCCGAGACGGAATTCGCGCCGCACCCGGAACTGCAACCGCTATTAGTCACGGATTCCGAGATGTTCACACGTGCCTTTATCATCTGCCTGAAATCGCGTCGCAACCGGCCACTGATCCAGGATTTCCTGCAGCTTGCCACTTCGATCGTAGACGGTTGGGAGATGTAGCCGCGCGGCGTCCGTGCCTTTTTGGGCTCGGCAACCCACGGCTCGCGTCCGGGCGGATACGCCTTCGGCAATCCGGGCCACGTCAACGATGGAGAGCAGGATCGCCTTTGATCGGCCTTCGGCAGGTGGTCCAGTTTGATCGTTAGTGGATGAACGGCCTGCGGTCGGTCGGCAAAGCTTTCTGGGCCGGGCGGTCGGTATCCCGGGGCGCTATGTGGCCTGACGGTGTTGTCATGGCGCCGCCATTCTTCGATGATGATCTGGGCCTCTTTCAGGGAGTAGAAGATCTCATCGTTGAGGAATACGTCCCGGAAGCGGGCGTTGAAGCTTTCGCGGTAGCCGATTTCCCAGGGTGAGCCTGGCTCGATGTTGTCTGTCTTTGCACCGATGGCGCTAATCCAGTCTCGAACATTTCGAGCGATGAACTCGGGGCCGTAACACCTTCGGAATGACGCGCTGACGGAGGCCATGATCGCTTGCGCGACCTTGACGAACGCAGCTGGCGGTCGTCCACCACGTCAGTCGAGTTCAGTTCCGATCCAAGCGGATCACCAGCGCCTCCCTGGTAAACTCATCAATGACATTGAGCGTTCGAAAAGCTCGCCCATCATGGGTGCGATCATGGACGAAGTCGTAGGACCTGACATGGTTCACCCGCTCCGGTCTGAGCCGGACACATGATCCGTCATTGAGCCAGAGCCGCCCCTTCTTCTCCTGCTTCCGAGGAACCATGAGCCCTTCCCGCACGTCGGAGAACCTTCCCCCTATAGTCTCGTCAGGTCCTGCTCGTGTTATGATCGCTTTCGGGGACTCCATTTTCCTGTGGCGAATAATTCAACCGCTGCCTGCGAAAGCCGCGCATTTTCAAGGTGGGAGCGGAACCGGAGTGGCAAGAAAGAGAAGGAGACCCCGGATCGTTCCGAGCGAGTAAGACTTGGCGCGTCTCGGGGCGGATCAGGACCGATCCGCATCGGTCTGCAAGCATGTGCAGGGGGCGACCATCATCCTTCACCTCGGTGCCGGCTTCACCCTGTCGCAAACATTGCGGGTCACCGGCATGTCGAAGCCGACGGCGCACGCCAGTCACCGGACGATGTGGGCGGTGGCGAAGAAACCGGGGATTGCCGTCTTGACGATGTTCCACGTCCTGAAGCACAGAAGCACAACGGCCAGAAACCGCACAGGGTCAGGACATTCAAGGTTTCCCTCGCGCCCCCGGTTCGCGCCAAGGCGCTGCGACGTCGCCGGCCTCTACGTCAAACCGCCCGACCACGCTGTGGTCATCTCGGTGGAGGCGAAGACGCGGATCCAGGCGCTGGGGCAGACGCGGAAACCCTTGTCGATGAAGCCCGGCCGTCCCGAGGCCCGCACCCAATGTCACAAGCGCAACGGCACCACCTGCCTGATGGCGGCCGTCGATGTCGCGACCGCAAAGGTCACCGGCCAAGTGCACGAGCACCATCGCTCGGCGGAATTCCTCGCCTTCCTCGACCGCGTCGCCGCGGGGGTCGAAACCTGCACCGAGCACCACAGCACCACAACACCAATGAGGCCCGCGCGTTCCGCTGGAGCAAGCAGCCCGGAGATCTCGTGGAGGCCAGGAGAAAGGGACACCAGTGGCTGCAGGAATCGGCATCGTGAAAAAGAACAAAACCATTGGGCGGCGGGCGGTCTCGAGGTATGGAAGACAATTAATTTTCCAATTTGGCGGAGTCGCCGAAGAAAATTGAGAGCGAGTTTCTCTAACCTGGCCTGCATTTGAACGTGTTTGCCGGTGGCCATTGCGCGTCAAACGGACACAGCCTAACCCGCTGGCCCAGGGGAGCAGCCGGTCAATACCAGCGGCGGCATCCACCGGGGTATTGTCTTCCGATGATGCGTGGCAGGCTCCGAGGGAATGTAGGGCCGGCGATCCTGTCAGCCAGTTCGCGGCTCACGATGCCCGCATTGATAAAGTGACAGTTTGCATTGAATCAATCGATTGGTGAAATACTGAAGGAACAACTAGATTTCATTTGGTGCCTAATCTACTTGGCACAGAAAGGAAAAGAGACGACATGAAGAAATTACTCGTCACCGTTGCACTGGCAGCGATAACCGCTTTTGGCGCTGGGGCGCAGGAACTGCGCATCGCGTTTCCCTCCTTCGAAAAGGGCCTGGACCCCCAAGACAACACGGGCAACTCCGGGGCGCCGATGCTCTACCAGATCTATGACACGCTGATCGAGCGCGAAAGCTTTTCCACCCCGTTATCGTTCAAGGCTGGCCTTGCCACAGAGTGGACCCAGCTTGAGCCAACCGTGTGGGAACTGAAACTGCGTGAAGGCGTGGTGTTCCACAACGGCGATACATTAGACGCGGATGACGTCGCGTTCTCGCTCAACCGTATGTATCATCATGAGGACCCTGAGTTCTTCAGTGCCTGGGGCCGCTGGCATTACAATTTCTCGAACGTGGAAGTGGTCGACAACCATACGGTTCGCATCCACACTCTTCGTGAAGAGCCCGCCTTTCTGACCTTGATCTCGGCCCGCTCGGCCGGCATCGCCTCGAAAGAGTACCATGAGAAAGTGGGCTTCGACGAGGCCAGACTCAACCCGGTCGGAACCGGCCCTTATCAAGTGACTGAGTTTGATCCGGGCCGAAGCTTGGTCCTCGAACGCTTCGACGACCATTGGGGTGAACCGTCCGCGCTGGAAAAGGTCACCATGCTCCATGTGCCCGAAGTGGCCAGCCGCGTTACTGGTCTCGTGAACGGCGAATTCGACATTATCGCCCAAATTCCACCCGACCAGGCGTCGGCGATCCCCGACGAGGGCTTCCGCACCCAGGGCGTTACCTGGCCCATGTTCCACGTGTGGCTCATCCACCAGACCAATCCGCCCACCGACAACCCACTGGTCCGCAAGGCAGTTCGCCTCTGCACTGACCGTCAGGCGCTGGTCGACGGCTTGTGGGGCGGCCTGGCCGGGCGCCCAACCGCCCACCAGTTCCCCGAGTACGGCGCACCGCTCTACATCGAGGGGTTTGAGCACATCAGGCACGACCCTGACGAAGCGCGCCGATTGCTCGCGGAGGCGGGCTATGACGGCGAGGAGATGGTGATTTCGCATCCCGGCAATTACTACCTGTATGGCGATCTCGCCGCGCAGGTGATCCAGCAGCAGTGGGCCGCGTGCGGCTTGAACCTGCGCCTGCAGGAGGAGGATTGGGCCACCTTCCACTCGAAGAAGCCCGACCACGACGACGTCAACTTCCGCGCCTGGTCGAACCCCATGTACTACCCGGACCCGATGGGCGCGTTTGACACCCACTGGTCGCCAAAATCGTGGGCGGCACAGCGCAATCTCTGGGTCCCCTCGCATCCCGAATGGGATTCCACCTACGAACAGGCGCGTTATGCAACCGACCCGACAGAGCGCCGCGACGCCTACCAGCGCCTGCTGGAACTGTCGGAGGAGGAGTCGGGCTGGCTCCTGCTTTACAAGCCGCACGAGCTTTACGGTATGCGCGACGGCGTTTCCTTCGACATTCCGATCGCACAGCGGCCCTATGTGATTCCGCTTCGCGGTGGTGAAATCCAGGTTGACCAGTGAACCCAGCCCGGCTCCGGGCGGGTGAAGTCACGATCGATGCGAATTTCTAGGTCGGGACGGGTCCCCGGAACTCTCCGGGGACCCGTCCCGTCGTTTCGCTGCCCGCGACGCCATTCCGAAACAGGCCCTGGCCAACCCGCCATGGTTCAATCCAAGAATAGAGATACCCCGCCAGCGAAGTAGCCTTCGGTAACAAACCACTGACACCGGACCAACGGTACAAACCGCGCGGGGCATGTTGAATACCCCACGCTAGTGTGTGAGAACATTGCATGCTGCGTTTCATGGCGATCCGATTTGGCCGTGCGCTTATCACGATGTTCATGGTGCTGGTGATTGCCTTTATCACCCTGCGCTTATCGGGCACGCCCTTCGCAATGATGTTCCCCGAGGGGATCACCGACGAGCACCAGGCGGCTCTGGAGGCGAAATACGGCTTCGACCGTCCGATTTGGGAGCAGTTCATTGTCTATCTGGGCGACATCGCCTCCGGAAATTTCGGGCGTTCGCTCTACACCTCGCAACCTGTGTGGATGATGTATGCGGTGCGCATGCCCGCTACCCTTATGGTCGGCGGGCTTGCGCTGCTTCTCGCGATTGCCATTGGCATACCGCTTGGTGCGGCCGCGGCGCTCTATCGTGGCCGGGCATCGACGAGCGCGGGTATGGGGCTCGCATTTCTCGGTTATGCCGTGCCACATTTTGTTATCGGCATCGGCCTGATCCTGTTCTTCGGCTACTATTTGGCGCTGCTGCCGGCAACGGGTCTCGAAACGCCGAACCATTACATCCTGCCAGTGGTGACGTTGGCTATTCCAATGATCGCGGCGATTGCCCGCTTCATGCGTGCCGCCATGCTCGATGCCATCGGCCACGACTACGTGACCACCGCCCTTTCGAAGGGGCTGACCGACCGGCGCATTGCCCGCATCCACATTCTTCGCAACGCGATGATCCCGCTGATCACCGTGTTGGGTCTGGAGATTGCCGGACTGCTCAATGGTTCGATTTTCGTCGAGGCGGTCTTCTCGCTCCCCGGCGTTGGCCGGGTCCTGATCGATGCAGTCCAGGGGCGCGACTATCCCGTGTTGCAGTTCGGCGTCATTGCCTATGCCGCCATAGTCGTTTCGGTCAATCTGCTCGTTGACCTTGCCTATGTCGTCGCTGACCCTCGCGTTCGGCTGGAGAAGTAAGTCGTGACGGACACAGCCCTCGTTCATCGCGGTACAGGCCGCTGGTCCTTCGGCGTTTTGCACCTATCAGGCCTCGCTTTGGCACTCATCATCGCGCTTGGTTTCATGGCGCCGCTCATCGCACCGTACGATCCGAACGCGGTCAACCTGCTCAACCGCCTGAAGCCGCCGGTCTGGCTTGACGGCGGGAGCTGGGCACATCCGTTGGGCACCGACAGTATCGGCCGAGACCTTCTTACCCGCTGCCTCTATGGCGTCCGAACCAGCTTTGGAATCGCCGTCTTCGGGTTGATCTTCAGCGCGGTCCTTGGCGTGGCGCTTGGTCTCCTGTCCGGCCTCGGCGGCAGGTGGGTCGACCGCTCCGTGATGACCGTTACAGATGTGTTCATCACCCTGCCGAATCTGCTGCTCCTGCTTTGCGGCATTACCCTGCTTGGCACGGAAATCTGGGTCTTGGTCCTGATGATCGGCCTCGTCCGCTGGGAGGCTTACGCGCGGCTGGTGCGCGGCCAGGTCCTGACCCTTCGCGAACAGGGCTATGTCGAGGCGAGCCGGGCCCTAGGTAGCAGCCGGATGCGGATCGCGCTGGAGCACATTCTGCCCAATCTGGCTTCACCGCTGGTCGTGATCCTCACCCTGAGTTTTCCGGGCGTATTGCTGATGGAGGCGGGGCTTTCCTTCCTCGGGGTCGGCGTCCAGCCACCAACACCGTCGATCGGGCGCATGATCGGGGACGGCCGCGATTACCTGGTCAACGCGTGGTGGGTCTCCGGCGTGCCCTCGATCGTCATCGCCACGATCACATTGTTGTTCCAGCTCATCGGCGACAGCCTGCGCGATCACATCGATGTCAGAGCCGATGGCTGAACCGATCCTTGCCGCACGCGGTGTCCACGTCCGTTTCGACACCGCGGCCGGGCCGATTCACGCGGTACGCGGCGTCGACCTGGACATTCACGCCAGCGAGACGGTTGCCCTGGTCGGCGAGAGCGGCAGCGGCAAATCGGCGTTCGCCAAGAGCTTTCTTCGCCTGCACCAGCCGCCATTCACAACGCCACGCACGCATATTGAGGGCACGATCGTGCTGAGTCGACCCGACGGGCCCATTGATCTGATCGCGCTCAGCGACGCTGAGATGCGAACAGCGCGGGCCCGCGATATCGGCATCATTTTTCAGGACGCTTTGTCTGCACTGAATCCGACGAAGCGCGTCGGCGAGCAAATTGCAGAAGCGCTGGGCGAGGCGAAACCCGACATCCGCCCCAAAGAGGCGAATGCGATGGCGGTCGACATCCTCGACCGGGTTGGCATTCCAGACGCCGGGACGAGGTCGCGCGCCTATCCCCACCAGTTGTCCGGCGGACAGCGCCAGCGGGTTATGATCGCCATCGCGGCCATTCGATCGCCGCAACTGCTGATTGCCGACGAACCCACCACGGCCCTTGACGTTACGGTACAGGCTCGGCTGCTGCGGATCCTGAAGGACATTCAGGTCGAATCCCGCATGGCGATGCTGTTTATCACCCACGATCTCACCATTGTCGCGGAAATCGCCGACCGGGTGGCGGTCATGCATCAGGGACAAATCGTCGAAATCGCGCCAACCCGCGAAATCTTTGGCGCGCCCCAACACGATTACACGAAACACCTGCTTGCAAGCCTCCCCGGCCGCCGTCTGCGCCCCGCGCGCGGGCCGAAGGCTGCGCGACTATCGGATGATCCCCTCATCCGGGCCTGCGGTATCTCCGTGACGTTCGGCGGCGCCATGTTCCGCAAAACCCCACCCGTGTACGCGCTCCGGTCGGTCGATCTTTCCGTATATCCGGGAGAGCGGCTTGGCATCGTTGGGGAGTCGGGTTCGGGCAAGACAACCCTTGGCCGTGTGATCCTCGGGCTGCAGAGCCCGACCGCGGGGACACTGCGCGTTGGTGGTCGGAACCCGTTTCGGCTCAACCGTGACGAGGCCATACGGTTCCGGCGTAAAGTACAGGTGGTGTTTCAGGATACCGCTGCTTCGCTCGATCCGCGCATGGCCGTCGGACGGTCGGTGTGGGAAGGACTGGACGTCCATCGCATTGGCGAACCCGATGACCGCGATGCGCGCGTGCGCGCGGCACTCGAGCAGGTGGGTCTGAATCCCGAGTTCGCAAGTCGCTTTCCGCACATGCTGTCGGGTGGCGAGCGCCAGCGCGTCAACATCGCGCGCAGCCTCGTGATTGAACCTGAGATTCTCATCGCCGACGAACCTGTTTCGGCGCTGGATGTTTCCATTCAGGCGCAAATCCTCGATCTGTTGAATGCGCTGCACGACGACCTCGGTTTGACGATGGTGTTCATCTCCCATGACCTCTGGGTGGTGCGGGAGCTTTGTGAACGCGTCGCCGTCATGAAAGACGGGGAGATCGTCGAAACCGGGCAGACCGAGCAACTGTTTGAAGCGCCGAGGCATCCTTATACGCGCGACCTCTTGGGAAGCGTCTCCTCGCTTCCAGAGATCGGCGGGAAAATCAACCGTCTCTGAGAGGGCTTCTGCTTCCACCACCCAGGGCGGCCTTCAACAGCGCCGCGACCACGCGGGCGTGGCGCGGGAACCGGTCTTTGAGATCGAGAGCCGCGCGGGTCTCCGTGAAGCGATCATCCGCGGGCTCGGCATCGGCGTCATTTCCGAGGCGGAATTCGCGCCGCATCCAGAACTGCGACCGCTATTGGTCACGGATTCCGAGATGTTCACGCGCGCCTATGTCATCTGCCTGAAATCGCGCCGCAACCGGCCACTGATCCAGGATTTTCTGCAGCTTGCCACTTCGATCATAGAGGGTTGGGGGAAGTAGCCGCGCGGCGTCCGTGCCCATTTGGGCTTGGCAACTGCGGCTCGCGTCCAGACCGATACGCCTTCGTCAATCCGGGCCAGGTCAACGATTGAGAGCAGGGTTGCCTTCGATCGGCCCCGTCCCCGTCCACCACGCGGTGATCACGTGACATTGCCATGTGCATCTTCGAGGATCGCATTCGGTCGCCGGGCACAGGCCGTGATTACCCCTTCCCGCATTTCATGAAAACGAGTCCATGCCGTTTCAGGCGACGGAGCCCATGGCGGCAGAGAACCATGTGGATCGTGTCATCCGCGAAACGCAATCCGAACCGTCGGTGTCGCCGGGACAAGGCCCCTCGACCTGCGGCATGCGGGGAAAACGAGGGGCACCCGAGCCCGAACGTCAAATGATCCGCGTATTGGGCGCCTGAAAATCCATCGATCTTTCCGGGAACGGTCCCACATGTCTCAGCGCTCACAGGGTCGGCGCGCGGTGCCGCGCGATTCGCGGTCGGGCCGGCTGTCCTCGACGGTCGCGGGTGAAATCCGGACAATCTTCACTAAAATACTACGTAACTAAGGGTAATCGGCACGCAAAGATCACACAAAGCGCGTATCTATCGGCGGACTTTGTGGGTAAACTCCGTCCTGTATGTGCCGCAGGGTTGGCGTGAATTCGGGTGCGTTGTCTGTGGCCGGGAGGAGGCTCATGATATTGGTGCACGAAAACGGCTTGACACGGCGGAATCGCATAATTAAGAGCGCCGAGGCGTGGGCATGACCTCGCCGTCCTCCGCGCCTTGCCGACCGAGCTGCCGTCCGCCTGAGCGCCTCCCGGCGGATGCGTCCGCCCCGTCTTTCTCGCCTCCTTCCCGTTCCTTAGTCTCGGAACTCGCCTCCGGTCTCGTCGACTGGCGAGCGGCCGCCTGCGCGCTCGCCACGGCCTTCGCGCTGCTGCTCGGCGCCGTGGCGGTCGAGGCAGCGAAGCCGACCCTCGCCTTTGCGGAGTTGAACGGTACGGAGCTCATCCTGTACTTCGACGACCGGCTGAAGGCGAGCGCGGTCCCGAGTCGCTCCGACTTTTCGTATCGGCGTGGCAGCGGCGGGGCGCAGCAGCCCGCCGGGAACCCCTCGGTCACCGGCAATGTCGTGACCATACCATTGACCAATCCGCTCACGCCGATCAGGCATGGCGAGACGGTCCGGTTCTCGTACACCCCCAACTCCAACGCGGCGAATCGTATCCAGGACCGGTCGGGGAACCAGGCCGATGCCATTGCGCAATGGGCGGACATCGACAACCGGACGCCGCCGGAGTTCTCGTCGGCGTCGGTGAACAGGGCGACGCTGGTGCTGACCTTCGACGGGGGCCTGGAGGAGGACCGGGAGCTGGTCCCGCAGGGGAGCGCCTTCACGGTGAAGCGCACGCGCTCGGGAACCCAGACCACCGTGAGCCTGCTCGCAACGAACCCGGTGGCGGTGAGCGGGACGCAGGTGACGCTGTCGCTGGCCGAGGCGGTGGTGCGCACCGACACGGTGACGGTGGCCTATACCGACCCCGGCACGGGCGGGAGGTTGAGAGACGACGACAACTGGGAGCTCCCGGTGCCGAGCTTCCAGGCGCGGAGCGTGACCAACAACACGCCCGCCCCTGCGGGGCCCGAGTTCTCCCGCGCGGCGGTGAACGGGAACACGCTGACCGTGACCTTCGACCTTCCCCTGCAAACCACGCCGCCTCATACGCCGCCGAGGAGTGCCTTCGCGGTGACTGCGAAGCCCCCCTACGGCACGGCCCGGACCATCTCCGGCTCTACCGGCAATGTCGCCATCTCCGGCAGCACCGTGACGGTGCCCCTGGCCGACGAGGTCGAACGCGGCGAGAGCGTGACGGTGCGCTACGCCATTCCGACGACGAACAAGCTGCGGGGCACGAACACCTTATTTGTGAATCCCTTCAGCGGCGGGCCGGTGACCAACAACTCGCCCGGCTCTCCGGCGCCCACCTTCTCCGGCGCGTCGTATTCGTATCCCCGCGGCGGCATCACGGTCGAGTTCACCGGCCCCTTCCTCGGCTGCGCCGACCGATACGCCTGGAGCATCAAGGTGGACGGCGGGGAAAGATATCCCCAGTCGGTCCGCTGCGAGGACCGGGCGGTGCTGCTTGTCCTGGCCGCCTTGACGACCCGGCCGGCGGTCGAGGCCGCGCGCAGTGTCACGGTGAGCTACAGCCGGGGGCGTGCCGCGGCGGCGGAACGGTCCACGCCGCTGTTCCACCCTCCTCGCGGCAGCCCCGGGCCGAGCACCAGGCTCAGGGGCACCGACGGCAGCGTCGTGGCGAGCTTCACCGACCAGACGGTGACCGGGCTGAAGCCGCGGCTGGTCCCGCCTCCGACGGTGGACGGGTCGACGCTGACCCTGACCTTTGACCGGCCGCTGGACCCGGCCTCGCGGCCGTTGCGCCGGGCCTTCGACGTCACCGTGAACGGCGCGCAGCGCCACGTCGCCGGCGGCGGCGTTGCCGTAGCCGGCAAGACGGTGACGCTGACCCTGGCCTCAGCGGTGGCCGCCGGCGAGGCGGTCACGGTGCGCTACACCAACTTTTCCAACACCAGGACGTCCAACCGCACGCTGAAGGGCGTCAACGGCCTCATGGTGGACACCTTCGAATACCAGACGGCCGACAACCCGCGGGTCATCTGGTCGGCCACGCTCACGGTGGCGGAGGTGATGTCGGGAGGTAACACCTATCATGGATGCTTTCCTGGCATTGAGGACAAGACATGCCGGGACCAGCTGACGCAGTCCTCCTTCATGAGCGGGGGCACGAGCTATGAGGTCCGCTCTTTCAGCCGGAACCACAGCCAGACATCACTCAATTTCCAATTGGATAGAGCGACTCCCCGGGACTGGACCCTGCATGTCGATGGCCATCGATTTCCTGTCGCGAAGGTAGTGTTCGCGCCCGGTAGCACTGTCGCGAAGTGGAGCAACGTCAATTTCGACTGGACGGACGGCCAGCAGGTCTCGGTGTGCCTGACGATCGGCAGCTCCGACTCCGGCAGCGCCAACCCCTGCCCCTCAAGCAGCAGTACTGAGAGCGATGCGGAGGGGGATACCAGCGCCCTCATCGCCGGCGACCCGCCCTGGGTGACCGACGTGTCCGTGGCCTCGGGCGCGGGAGCGGACAAGACCTACGGCTTGGGCGACACCATCCGGGTGCAGGTGGACTTCGTCGAGGCGGTCGAGGTGACGGGGACGCCGCGGCTCAAGATCGACATGGACCCGGCGCACTGGGGCGAGAAGTGGGCGGCCTACGAGAGCGGCAGCGGCACGCGCACCCTGATCTTCGCCCACACGGTGGTGGAGCCCAACTACTCGACGCAGGGCATCGCGGTGCTCGCGAACTCGCTGGCGCTGAACGGCGGGACGATCCGCGCGGGCGGCGCGGACGCGAACCTCGCGCATGACGGGCTCGACCACGACGCGAACCACAAGGTGAACTGGCAGACGGCGTCGGACGGCGGCGTGAGCGGCACCGACGTCGACGATCCCCTGTGCGACGACTGCCAGGCCCCGGTTGTGGTGGAAGACGACGCAAACGCGGACAGCGGGCCTCCGACGGTGACCGGCGTGCAGGTGATCTCGGACCCGGGGGACGACGACACCTACATGCTGGGCGAGACGATCCGCATCCGGGCGAGCTTCAGCGAGGCGGTGGCGGTGACCGGCAGCCCGCGGCTCTCCATCGACATGGACCCGGCGGCGTGGGGCACGAAACAGGCGGCCTATGCGAGCGGCGG
This sequence comes from Paracoccaceae bacterium, assembly GCA_965242975.1. Classification (GTDB taxonomy): domain Bacteria; phylum Pseudomonadota; class Alphaproteobacteria; order Rhodobacterales; family Rhodobacteraceae; genus JAPPHA01. Next base: position 2,009,469 of record CBDETS010000007.1, read on the forward strand.
CGGCACGAGCAGCCTCACCTTCGTCCACACGGTGGCGGAGCCGAACTTCTCGTCGCAGGGCATTGCGGTGCTCGCGAACTCGCTGGCGCTCAACGGCGGCACCATCCGCTCGTCGGCGGCGGCGAACGCGAACGCGGCGCTCGCCCACACCGGTCTCGGGCACGATTCCGGCCACAAGGTGGACTGGCGCCCGTCGGTCTCGGTGGCGGACGCGCGGGCGAACGAGGCCGCGGGCGCAAAGGTCGCGTTCCAGGTCTCCCTGAGCCGGGCCTTCACCAACGCGGCGCACCGGGTGACGGTGGACTACGCCACCGCCGACGGCACGGCGAAGGCGGGCGCGGACTACACCGCGACGAGCGGAACGCTCACCTTCGCCGCGGGCGAGACTTCGAAGACAGTGAACGTGCCGATCATCGACGACAGCCACGACGAGGGCGAGGAGACGTTCACGCTGAGGCTCTCGAACGCCACGGGCGCGCGGATCGGCGACGGCGAGGCGACGGGGACGATCGTCAACACGGACCCGATCCCGAAGGCGTGGCTGGCGCGCTTCGGGCGCACGGTGGCCGACCATGTGGTGGACGCGGTAACGGTGCGGCTGTCGGAACCGCGCGCGGCCGGGGTCGAGGCGACGCTCGCGGGACATGCGCTGCCGTCGTGGTCGCCGGGCGGCGGAACGGTTCCGGGCGCCGTGAACGGCACCACCGGCGAGGCACTGTACGCGGACGCGGACACCGCCACGTTGCTGCGCCGCTGGATGGCCGGCACCGGGCCGGAGGACGGCCCGGGACCGGGCTTCGGCATGTTCGGTGACGACAGCGGCCCGGGCATCGAGACCCGCGCGCTCACGGAACGGGACGTCAGGGCCGGGACCTCCTTCGCCCTGACGACGCGGACCGGCGGAGCCAGCTTCGCCGCGCTCTGGGGCCGGGGGGCGATCTCGGGCTTCGACGGCCGCGAAAGCGGCCTCACGCTGGACGGGCAGGTGACCACCGGGATGATCGGCGCCGACTGGTCCCCGGAACCCGGGTCCGGCCGCTGGACGGCGGGGCTGGTGCTCGGCCGCTCCTCCGGGTCCGGCAGCTACCGCGTGGGGAGTTGCACCACGCAGGATGCCGGGGACATCCAGGGCGGCTGCGGCGGCACGGTCGCGGCGACGCTCGGGGGCCTCTACCCCTGGGCCGGGGCGGTTCTGGGCGAGCGCCTGTCGGTCTGGGCGGCGGCCGGTGTCGCTTCGGGCCGGGTGACGGTGACGCCGGACGGGAGCCCGGCACTGACCGCCGGTCTCGGGATGAGCATGGGCGCGGCCGGGCTGCGGAGCGAGGTGCTGAAACCATCGGGTGGCGACGGCTTCGCCCTGGCCTTCGAGACCGATGCGCGGGTCACGGCCACGAGGTCGGACGCCACGCAAGGCCTGGTGGCGTCGCGCGCCCGCGTCTGGCAGGTCCGGGCCGGGATCGAGGGATCGCGGCCCTTCGCGCTCGGCGGCGGCGCGCGCGCGACCCCGTCCTTCGAGATCGGGCTGCGCCTTGACGGCGGCGATGCGGAGCGCGGCACCGGCGCCGACATGGGCGGCGGTCTCGCCTTCTCGGATCCCGCGAACGGGATCAGCTTCAGCATGTTGGCCCGCGGTCTCGTGGTCCACAAGGTGTCCGGTTTCCGGGAATGGGGCGCGAGCATGGCCTTCGCCTGGGACCCGAAACCCGAAACCGATCGGGGCCTGTCGCTGTCGCTGACCCGGAGCTGGGGCGCATCGCCCTCGGGCGGCATGGACGCGCTGTTTGCGCGCGAGACCATGGCGGGACTTTCGGCCAACGACAACGGGTTCGGCGACACCGGTGACGCCGGCCAGCTGAGCGGCGAGATCAGCTACGGCCTGGGCGTGTTCGGCGACCGGTTCACCGGCACGGCGAACCTCGGCGTCGGGATCCCGGACGGCGGCGGGCGGGATGTCCGCGTCGGCTGGCACCTGAGCCCGGAGGCCAACGCCGGACTGGACATCGATGCCAGTCTCGATGTGACCCGCCGTGAGCCCGCCAACGGCAACGAACCGCCAAGGCATGGCATCGCGCTGACGGGCACGATTCGCTGGTAGGGCCGGGGCGCCGGTGGCGCCCCGTTCTCCGGCAGACGGAGGAGATCTGTCACCCGTTTCGCAACCGCTTGATCCCGCATTTCCGGCTTTGTCGGAGCGTGACAATCTGCTCCTCCTCGGCCTCACGTACATTCCATCCATGCGATCGGTAAAGGCGACGGCCGCGATCCCGCGGGCCTGCGATACCCGCCTGTTGATACCGTAGCCGCCATTTGCGGAGCGCCGGTTTCAAGCCACCACACATAGGTTAGGCCCATCTCCTGTCCATCCGGTGACAATAAGGATGAAGCCTCAAGAAGACTGTTGCGGAGATGGTCGCTGACGCGCGCACCAGGTTCGAGGAAATCGATACAGAAGCGCTCTTGTCGATTTACGACGACCCCGAAGTGGTCGTTTGGCAACATCCGCGACATACGCGAACGCCAGCGGGGCGGGTGGATTCCGGGCAGTTTCCATGCACCGCGTGGCATGGTCGAGTTCTGGATTGATCCCGGTAGTCCGTACTTCACGCCGATCTTCGGAGAAGATCGCAAGTTCATCTTCCACTGCGCGAGCGGCTGGAGGTCATCGCTCACGGTGGCGACACTGCAGGACATGGGATTCGAAGCCGCGCATTTGACGGATGGGTACTCCGACTGGGTTCGAATAGACGCTCCGGTCGAGCATGTCGAAGACGGGGAACATGACAAAGGCGCGGAAGGCAGGACAGTTCGGGAAAACGGCTGAAGGCCAGCATGACGGACCACCCTCATCCCGAAAGGACGGCACCGGCCCGTCAAGGCGGACGCGCCCTGCTAACGCAACTGATTCGATCCCGAGCAAAGAGTGTTCCGAAGGCGGGTGCCGATCCCGTTCGAACCCGCTTTCCCGAGATTGATATCCGGCACCGACACCCCAGCGCGCCGTTGATCTCGCCGATCGGCAGCATGATGCCGCTCCAGAGACGGTAGACAAGTTCGCGAAATTCTCCCCGATCGACCGCATGACCACGTCGGCTGGTCCTTTCCATGTCTTCCTCCAACCGGGCAACCGAGGTGATCGTCATCTCGGTTGAACACGCAGGGCGATTTCTCACCTGCCCGACCAGCCAGGTCCGGAGCATGGCACCGCAGACGCTGTTCGGAGTCCGTCTCGCGCAACCAGGTTTCGTCAGCACCTGCAGCAGGCGGTGAAAATTCCAACCCGTCATGCCGAGATCGCGGGACAGTCCCGGGAATCCCTGCCTCGACGATGATTCCGGATTGGTTTCGAGGATTCGAAGGCCATTCGACAGGGTTGAATCAACCTGTGCGGTCTTGTCTTTGTCTTCACGGATTTTGGTCACTGGAATACCGACGACGCCTTGACCGCATGACAAACGGTGGCGGCAGGTGCGCCTCGACTCCGGGCAGTTCCCCTTCAAACTTCCGCATATCCACCATCGCTGAATGAGCTGCCGGGCTCTGGCTGAACTCGGATGTCCGGAGATCATGGGTCAGGACATTGGGATTTCCATGCCGGTCACGATGTTCGGGGTGATCGAGATCCGGGTCGCACCAGGCACCGGTCCGGTCCACAGAAACACGACCCCTTTCCTGACGTCCCCGCTTACGCGGGCACCCGCGAGGCAGCGGCCACGATCGTTGAAAAGCTCGACGACGTCCCCGTCAGCGATCCCGCGTTCTCCTGCATCGTCCGGAAGGACCAGGACAGGCTCCCGCCCGGCAATCTTTTGAGACATGCTGAGAGCACCGTTGTCATGCTGGCTGTGAAGCCTGGTGCCTGGTTGACCGGAGATCAAGGCCAGCGGGAACGCATCCCTGGCCGTCACGGACCCCCGGGAGCACGGCTGGTTCCAGAATGCGTGCCCGGGGCAATCCGGAAAGTCGAATCCAGCGACGGTCTCCGAAAAAAACTCGATCCTGCCGCTCGGCGTCGGACGCGGGCAGGTCTCGGGATCCGCCCTGAATTCCGAGAGAAAGACCCTGTCCGGCGAAGGATCGGGCAGTTCGACGATGTCGCCGGCCATGAAGGCTTTCCAGTCCGGAAGTTCGATTCCCGCGTTCCTTCCCGCATCGCGGGTCTCCTCCCAAAGACGCCCGAGCCAGCCATCGGCCGACAGTCCGTCGGTGAATTCGTCCCGCGAACCGAGCCGTTCCGACAACTCGGCGTAGATCTCGAATTCAACCCGCGCGTTTCCGGGAGGCCGGGTAATTCGGGGCATCGGAACGAGGATGTTGTCGGACTGTCCGGCACCGAAATCGGACCGCTCGAGCGGGGCCGCGACGGGCAGGACGATGTCCGCGTGCCGGGCGGTCGCGGTCCAGTTGACCTCGTTGACGATGATGGTCCCCGGTTTCTGGAACGCCCGGCGCAGGCGATTCAGATCCTGGTGATGGTGGAACGGATTGCCGCCAGCCCACCAGACCATGCGAATGTCCGGAAACCGGAGTGTCCTGCCTTCGTAGCGATAACTGGCCAGACGGTTGAGCAGCATCTCCGAGATCATTGCGACCGGAATGAAGGACTCGATCCGGTTCTTGCCCCGGGGAACGATCCCCATCGAAAAGGTCGGCCGATATTGCCGATGTGCCCATTGACACCATAGGCAACCGTGTACCCGCTTCCGGGAAGCCCGATTTGGCCCGGGATCGCCACGACGGTCACGGTCATCCTCAACGGTTGCTCGCCATGGTCGGCGCGTTGAAGGCCGGCGGCACAACCGATCATCGTGCGCCCGCCAACCACTTCCCGGGCCAGTCGACGGATCCTTTCGGCACCGAGCCCCGACAGCCGCGAGGCCCATTCGGCATCCTTGGGCACGCTATCGGACTCCCCGCGCAGATAGGCTGAAACCTTCTCGAATCCGACCGTGCAGCGATCGAGGAACTCCTGATCGTGCAGGCCTTCGGTGACCAGGGTATGCGCGACTCCCATCATGATCGCGGTATCAGTGCCCGGGCGTGGAGGAAGCCACTTGGCTTCAAGCCGGGAATCGACATCGCTCCTGAGCGGGCTGACGTTGACGAACCGGACACCATTCCCGACGCAGTCGTCGAGATTGCCCGCCATCCTGTGCCTCGACGCGCCCCCGTCGCAAATCTGCATGTTTCGCATCGGCAGGCCACCGAACAGCACCACGAGGTCGCAATGCCTGGAGATCACCGACACCGACCACCGGGTGGCGTCGGAAACATGCTGCCGAAAACCGTCGCCGACGATGTGCGGAAGAGCGACCAGCGCTGCATTGAAGCTGTAGTTTCCTTTCGAGTTGAAGAATCCGCCCTGGACATTCAGGAATCGCTTGAGCTGGGACTGGGCATGATGAAACTGTCCGGCGCTCGCCCATCCGTACGAGCCCGCGAAGATGGCCTCGTTGCCGTGCTGCGACCTGACCCGTTCCAGCTCTGCGGCAATCAGGTCAATGACTTCGTCCCACGATACCTCGACGAAAGGGTCGCATCCGCGCTCTCCACCCCGGCCTTCGAGCCAACCGGCACGGACCTCCGGGTTGAGTATCCGAGCGGTCCCGTTCAGGCTGCCTGCTATGTTGTCGTTTAGAGGGGACGGATCCGGGTCGGACGGATGTCCTCGCACTGACGTCACCCGGCCGTTGACAGTTGTGACGAGCCCGATTCCCCAATGGCTCGATATGAGCGCCCGTTCAACTGTTCCGTCCACGTCGGTCATACCCGGTTTGCCCGTCGACGAAAACGCGACATATCGCGCGCGAATTGTCATTGGCCTTGCCTGCCAGGACATGGCTGCCCATGACGGCTTTCCCGGCCGGTTGCCACCCGGCTGGCCGTGGCAAGACGGCCAGGCCCGGCCTCACACGCGCGATGCGACGCTGGCTGGGGAATTCCGCGAACCGGGGATCTGCAGCTCACATCAGCGTTCCCGCCGCCGCCGGGACACGGTCGCGCGGCACGTCGTGCCACCGCCCGGATTTACTCCATACCCCCGTGCCAAAAATGACGGCCGGGTTGGTGAAGGCCACGAAGACCAGTTCTGTCGTGTCGTAAGGCGTGCTGTATTGAAGGCCGGGTTCCGTATCACGGCCCATTGTCCAGCCCGTCACCTTGAAGATCGGTTGAAAGTCAGGCTTGCGCTTTGTCCGAAGCCAGTTCCCTGGGTGCCAGGTCACCAATCGAGGATTCTCCGGCCTCCGCCCTCCCGCGCCTCTCGGTCTGCGCCGTGGCCGGCAGGGGCGTGTCGAAAGTGTAATCCGGATCGGACTTCTGGCGCTCCCATGTGTCGAGCATCTCGCGCCAGGCTCCACGCAGACTGCGCGGTTCGGGCATGTCGTCCTTGATCTCGGCTGCCAGTGCGGGAAGATTGTAGCAGGGGATGCCGGCATACATGTGATGCTCGGTGTGCCAGTTCATGTGCCAGTAGAGGAACTCCACGAACCTGGGCAGGTGCATCGACCGCGTGCTCTTGCGGAAGTCGGTCGTGTGCTCCATCAGCCCGCAATGCTGGGGGAGGCCGACGAAGTAACTGAGCCAAATCGCGATAAAGCTGGGAATGGTGATAATGAGCGGCACGACCCAGAGGCCGGTCGGGATCGACACGACGAGCACCGCGCCGTGGAACGCCAATAGCGTGCGCGACCACCACCTTGAGCGGCGGTGCTGCTCCGGCTGGTCGTCGTGGAGCGCCTGCCGCCACTCGTTGGCCGGGATCTCGGTCGAACCGACCTTGCCGAACGCATCGAGAATCGTGACCCAGATCGCCGACAGAATCCCGCCCTTGCTGAATGTGCGTCCCGGCTGGGTCAGCAGGTTGACCGTGAAAAGCTGCAGAAGGAAGGTGCGGCCCACGTTAGGGTGCAGCGGCAGCAGGACTTCACGGTCGCCCTCCGGGTGCAACGTGTAGCGGTGATGATAGGTGTGACTGGCCGCATAGTCGAACGGGTTCCACCAGCTGATCAGGCTGAAGAGATACAGGAAAAACCCGTTGAGCCGCTTGGTTTTGAACACCGTTCCGTGGCCGAGTTCGTGGACAGCGGTACCGCTGAAGAAGCTTGCGACCGTACCGTGGGCGAACAGCGCCACCAGAAAGGCGATCCAGATGCCCTGCGCCCAGGTCAGATAGACCGCCGCACCCGTGAGGCAGAAGAGGCCAAAGTGCCCGCCGGCCTGCATCCAGCCTTTCCGGTCGCTACGCTTGGAAAGCTCGCGAAACCGCGCTGGCGCCAACCTGGAGCGGTACCATTGAACTTTCAGGTTTTCCCGAACTTCGGAAAGGGGTTCGTATTCCATGTCTCACCAGTCAGATTATTGCCGAAAAAACCGCTCATATTCCGGATGTCAATTGCGTGTACAGCCGATGAAGCGGCCAGGTTAACCACCAGAAAAGTGAAACGATTTTTCCGAACGTCACTCCTAATCGGCAAGCCCGACCTCCGCCAACCATTTTGCGGATGGCAATAAATCCGCCGCCTCCCTAAGCTCCAGCAGAAGCCTTGGCATGTCCGGCAACTCCACCAGGGCACCGAAAACCGAGTGCCACATGATGGAACCGCGGCCAATCTGCCAGTGCCGGTCGGCGAAACCGTCGCTGTCCTGAAGGTGCACATGGGACAGCATCGCGCCAGCGGCCCGAACATAGTGATCCACCGGCGGCGCTCCAGTTGCACCGTGAGCATAGTGGGCATGGCCGGTGTCCAGTGACACTTTGACGGCCGGGCTATCGAATGAGCGGGCCAGCGCAACGCGGTCGCGCGGATCCTTGTCTTCAACATTCTCGATCACGATCACGACGCCTTCGTCTTCGGCCCGCTTGACAACCTCCCTCAGCGTTTCGTGAACGCGCTCGACCTTGTTCGCACGTTCACCCGGGCCGCGGTCCAAATTGTGCCAATCCCACGTCCTGTAAGGACTGTGGACCACCATATGGCCGGTCCCGGGGCTCCCCGTAACCGCCAGGCATGCATCGAGACCCGCATGAAGGCGCGCCTGGGCGATAGCGCGAATGTCGGGATCGTGGGCGTCCAGTTGGAATCCCTTGCCCGGTCCGTGGATGCCGACACGGCCGCGATGACCATCAAGCTTAACCCGCACCGTCTCGACGAGCTGCGACCAATCGGTGCGCAGGGCGTCAACCAGGTAGAAATCCCGGATTTCCACGTCACGGTCGCTGTCCATGAGAAATGCTGGCAGACCGTCGATACGCTCCAAATCGTCCGCCCAAACCGCGGCACCGACGACCGGCCGGCTGTTCGAGCCTTCAGTCACAACGCACCCCATATCCAGCCAGGCTGTACACCCATCGCTGAGCCGATTGCGACCTGGACATCACGGCTTCTCGCCGTGTGCCAGACGAGCATGGATGTCCTCGATCGCCGCTGGCACCTCTGTCTCACAATCTGAGCTTTCCCGACCGACGACCGCCGGTTCAGGCAACTGAGGTCTTCGGCCACAAACATCTCTTCGCGCGTCCCGTGAACCGCCGGCGGATCGCCCAGATCCCAGTAAACGGCATCCGCCTCGGTACCGCGATACGCTAGTCATGCTCAATGAGAAACCATTTGAACAATGTTGAACGTTGCCTCGAAGTGGCCTTTGCCTTTGGTTAGAATCATACATCATCCAAGGCATTTGCCTGCAAAATCCACCATTTCGTCGGTCGCTTTTGAGAATTGCTCGGCGGTTCGCTGAAGTGCGGGAATAGTATTGTATTCATCGCGGGTATAGCCATCTTCGGCATATCCTCGTTCAAAATACGGTACCCGCATGAGCTTTTCCATGAGTTTGCCCGGGATGTCTTCAAGAATTCGGTCTTTTTTGAACGATATCTTTTCAACGCCGGGCAAAAAAAGAACCTTGTCAATAAACGTGGGCGGACATGTTACGACAACATTGGCGCCGGCCTTTTCTTCGAGGTGCCAGACACGGTTTTCCCCGTCTACGGTCGGCCCAACGATTAGAGAGCATGCAAGCATTTTGCTCGATCGATCATTGTCCAGCAAATACTTGTAAGCCTTCTTGAAAACCGCCAGTTCCGCCAATCGGATTTCGCCATCGGTCAGTTCCACGCCTTCTTCTTGGGCAAGGTCTTTGAGTCCGCCGAGATTCCCGAATCTCCCCTCCATGTGGGTGATGACCGACCGCCACCGGCTCAGGTCCACACCGTTTCTCCTGGCGGTTTCCAGACCGCGTTCGACGCTGTCGGTACAGTCAACCAACTGGGGCAGGACAAAGCTCAGGGTATTATTGGTGGGAATGCCTTTGGACGTCAGATACTCGATCACTTCATAACCCTGCCTGGAGCCAGGGATTTTTACCATCACGTTTGGATTGATAGCCGCGATTTCTTCGGCCTGCCTGATCATCGCATCCTTGTCAAACACACTGCGCGGATCGACCTGCCCGGAAAGGTAGCCTTCCTTGTACCCACTGGCCTCAAACAGCGGCAGGTACATCTCCGAGCCAGCTTTCACGACCGTTTTGTAGAGCTTCCAAAAAAGGCCTTCACTGTCCAGTCCCGGATTCTCGGATACGATATCCTTGGCGACCCCTATCCAATATGCAGGATTGGTTTGAATCGCCTGCAGCGAAAGTGGCGGATTGGTGGTCACACCACGAAACAACTGATCTTGGGGATTGTCTTTGTCGTACATTCGGCTGAATTGCGTTTGCAGCAGATCACGGTCGGCCGGATCTGCCTTGTCGAGCATTTTCTTGCACCACTTCTCGAAAACGACGGGAGAAGAATCCCACCAGATTTCCATCCCCGGGCTGATGTCTACCAGCCGTTCGAAAAAGTTTCTTTCTTCCATCACTGATCCTGCTGTGTAACCAGACTGTTTAGAGGAGGTTTCCTGACCCAAGGCAACATGCTCGAACCCTGAGCGTTGTTCTTGTGCGACTGGCGGGATGCATCGGCCAAATGCAGAGCCCCCGCCGTCCATCCGCGAAGCTCGGCGTCGATGGTTCCTGTGAACGAAGCGTTTTTACGAACGCGTCCAGTTCCACCGCACATTTGTGCTGCACATGTTCGCCGGGCAAAGGATAGAGCCGCCCCGTGGCGGTCGTCCTGTTCGAAAAACCCAATGTCTTCGTCGGGTACGAACAGCGACAGCTCTTCGAATTACATGTCAAACAGCGGCTGGCCGCGGAAATCCAGCCCGTCTTCAATCCCGTTCTTCTCCATCGTGCACCTGTCGGCATTTTGGGACGAGAAGCACACATGGCACTTGGAAATGTCGAGGTCGTTGCCGAACTGTTTGCACAGCTTGTCCGTGGCGGTGACCACAACCACTTTGGCGCCTGCCTTCGCCGGCACGTCAAAATGTTACGCGAGCGCATCATCTCCGGCCCCGTTATCGCCACGCCCAGCACCGACAAGGCGGCATTCACTTGCATGCCATGGATCAGGCACGAGAAATTTTCCTGCACAAGCTTGTCGCCGTACACGAAATGATCGGGATCGCCGCCCGCAATCCGGCACGCCACGCCCATCGAGCTCAGGTTGCCCGACGTGTGCGGATTGAAGGGCATGATCCAATGATCATCTGAAAGGCCCGTTCCGAGTATCGCGTTGGCAAAGGCAGCCGGGCGGGTCGAGGGACCCGCCCTAGCCATTGCAGCCTTACTCACCGACAGTGATTTGACCCGCGCGCAGCGGCAGCGTGAACGGGCGCAACGCGGTTGGGATCTCAAAGTCGATATCCGCACGCATCGCGTAAGAGTCCGCAGGCTGGTAGAGCGCGATGAGCGGCGCGAGGTCGCTGAAGACGTCGTGCAGCTTGGCGTAGGCCTCTTTGCGCTCTTCTACGGTCTGGCCGAAGCGGGCGACCTCGTAATATTCCAGCCAGCGCGGATCGGCATAGGGGTCGAAATACCCGCGCTTCGAGGCCCAGCCGTCTTCCGTCAGCGCATTGTCCATCACACCCATGATGTCGCCGTACAACATCGGTATCGACCAATTGCGCACCATGGTGCCGGGGTCCTTGTCGACTGTAAGCCCACCGACCGGGATATGAACGAGCTTTACGTTGACGCCGATGTCCTGCCACATATCCTGGATAGCCTGGGCAGCAAGCTCACCGTAGAGATAGTAGTTGGGGTAGATGGTGATTTCGACATCCTCGCCGTTGTAGTCCGACTCGGCCAGCAGTTCGCGAGCGCGTTCGAGATCGTAGTTGAAGATGTCGAGATCGGGGTTGTACGTCTCGCCCACCTGCTTGTACTGCATTCCCCCCGGGGCCATGCCCTGACCGCTAAACAGCGCCTCGACCAGGCCGTCATAGTCGATCGCGTGGGTGAGCGCCTGGCGCAGTTTCACGTCCGAGGTCACCGGGTGGGCGTTGTTGAAGAGGTACACGTGGTACATCGGATAGGTGACTTCAACGCGCTTAAGCCCCGTTTCGTTGTCGATCAGCGCGTACTGATCCGGAGGGATTTCCGAGACAATGTCCACTTCGCCGTTCACCAGCGCGGTGATGCGGGTCGAGACTTCCGGGATGCGCGTGAAGGTCACCTTGTCGAAGGGTGCCGGCTCGCCCCAGTAATCGTCAAAGCGCTCGAGAATCACGCTCTCGCCCGGCACGATGCTGGCGACCTTGTAAGGGCCAGCGCCGATCGGATGCAGGCCATGCTGATCTTCCTGGCCGTCATTGATCCGGTCCAACGATCGGATGCCGGCATTGCGCACGGACAGAAGCGTCTCCATCAGCGCGTCGGGGCGCTTGGTGTGGATGCGAACGGTCATGTCGTCCACCACTTCAACATCCTCGAAGTTGTAGAACATTTTGCCGTGCGGGTTGCGGTAGCGCTTGTTTTCCAGCTTGATGATCGGATCGAGTGAGGCTTCGACGTCGTAGGCATCCATGGTGTCGCCATTGTGGAAGGTCACGCCTTCCCGCAGCTTCAGCTCCATGGTGTCGTCGTCAATCATCTTCCATTCGGTCGCCAGACCGGGGATGAACACGCCCGGTTGGAACGCATCACGTTCGATCAGCGCCTCGTGGATGGCATAAAAGATGCCAGTGGACGCGTTCGACGTTTCGGTGCGGTTGTCGTGCCCTTTTCGAACCGACGCAACGCCGATCACGATCTCTGCGGCGGCGACTGGCAGCGGGGCGGCCATAACCAGCGCAACCAGTGCGCCAGTTGATATTTTTCCAAGTTTCCTCATGGGTTCATTTCTCCACGTTGACTAGTTGCGTCCAGTGGCTAAACCCTCGACAAGTCGTTGCTCGCTAAAAGGGCCAGCCGCCTTGTCCTGATACCTGGGTCTGACAGGCCTGTGCTTCACGAGGAGGCAATGGGCCCGGAAGTTGTTCTCGCGGACAAGATTCGACGTCCAAGAAAGGCTAACTATTTCTTCGAAATTTCTCCAATCGATTGACTCAATGCAAACTGTCATTAAATCAATACTGCGATCGTGAGCCACGACTTGGCTGACAGGATCACCGGCCCTTCATTCCCTCTGAGCCCGCCACGCATCATCGAGGACAAGGCCCCGGTGGATGGCATGTCCGCCGATGGGGTTGACCGGCTGCTCCCTCCCGGAGCCAGCGGGTGCATTTGACGTGCAAAAGCCACCGGCAAACCCGTACAAAAAAGGATCAGGTTGGCGAAACTCGCTCAAGAAGATCCCGGCGGCCCTGCTACACCGGAAATTTCGTGTGTATTCGAGAACCGCCCCAGGCCTCGCCAGTTTAGGGCACGCTGAGCACGCCAATGATTTTGTGGCAGACCACGTTATGACCTTCCGGCAAATCAGTGGAGCGGGTGTGTCGCCAACCCTGGTCAAACGCCACCAGGTCGCGATCCTTGCCCGCGCACGCGTGTTTGACACAGGTGCAGTTCCGACCACGCCTCAATATCAGAAAAGAGATCCATAATCCCGGTCTAGCTTCGAGCGACACCTTTGTGTTTAGTCCTCGAATGAACTCGTTCGCGACAATGTGTTTGACAAACCACCCACGACACTTCGAACTTTTTTGCTGTCGGGTAAGGTCCTCACTCGGCAAGGCCCAGTTGGGCCAGATACTCGGCCGAGCGGAGCACATCGGTCCTGTCGCGGATCTCGATGATCAGGCGGGGATTGAACGACAACCGGCCCAACTCTTCGAAGACGGCACGCCACGGCACGGTGCCGTCGCCAATTGCCCAGTGCCGGTCTGCGAGCCCGTCTGCGTCTTGTAGATGCAGATGCGCCAGGTCTTCGCCCGCCGCGCGCACGAACAATTCCACCGACGGCGCAGCGCCCATCCGGTTCGCGTAATACGCGTGGCCGGTATCGACGGAGAGCCTGAGCGCCGCGCTCCTGAAATGGCGGACGATGTCGCGGCGGATCGCCGGGTCGCGGTCTTCGACGTTTTCGATCACCATCTCCACGCCAAGGGCCTCAACGCGTGGCATCACGGGCTCAATCGTGGCGATGAAGTCGGCAAGCTTTTCCGCGCGACGTCCGGGCAGGCGATAGAGGTTCTCCTGGTCCCAGTGGATGTAGGGGCTGTGGATGACCATCTGCGTCAGCCCCAGCTCTTCACACACATCGAGACACTGGCCCAGGCGCTCTTGTGCCAAAGCGCGCATCCCCGGATCTTTCGAGGCCAGCGGCACCGAGTGCGGGCCATGCATGCCCTGGCGGCCCTTGTGGTTTTCCAGGAGCTTGCGCACCTCGGCGGCGCGAGGTTTCCAATCGCCGGCAACCAGCACGTCGGGATAGTGAAAACCCTGAAGCTCCAGGTCGCGGGCGCCATCGACCAGCCAGTCGACATGGGGGGGCAATTCTTCGGGGCGCAAGGCGGCGCCGAGCGTGGGTAGTTTGGACATGCGTGAACTCCTTGATTGCTTAAAACGCAGCCGTCTCAGGACTACGCATGCGCGACTGGCCCTTGGCTGCGGTCAGAACTTCGGGCGGGTGGACGACGCGGCCCCGGAGCAGGACCGCATTACCGTCATTGGCCGTCGAGACCGCGACCGGAGAACGCGCGTCACACATCCGCGGTCTGCTCCACGAGATGACCAGGGCCCGCTTCCACGTAGTTCGGCGCGCATGGCGCGGTCCCCAAAGGATGCACCGGGCTTTTCATGGAATGCGCAACAACCCGCTGCCTCCGTTCCGCGCGGCATGAAGGATCGGCGATCGGCACAGCCTCCAGCAATTGCCGTGTATACGGATGCTGAGGGTTCTCCAACACTGCCCGGCGCGGCCCGATTTCCACAACTCGACCTTGCTTCATCACGGCGATGCAGTGGGCGACGCGCTCGACGATCGCCATGTCATGTGAAATGAAAAGGTAGGTGACCCCCTGCCGCTCTTGCAGGTCGAGCAAAAGGTCGACGACCTGCGCTTGGATCGAGACGTCGAGGGCCGAGACCGGCTCATCGGCGACGATCAGCGCGGGCGTGAGCGACATCGCGCGCGCAATGCACAGGCGCTGTCGCTGCCCGCCGGAAAACTCGTGCGGATAACGCTCGAGGCTGTCGGCGGGCAAATCGACCTCGCGGATCAGGTTTTCCAGCCGCGCGCGGAGTTCAGTTTCGTCGGGAGTATCGTGGATCCGAACCGGGTCTGCGATCTGGTCGAAGATACGGCGCCTTGGATTCATCGAGGCGTAAGGGTCCTGGAAAACGATCTGCATCTTGGTGCGCATTTTTCGCAGTTCGCCAGGCTCGAGCGCGGTCAGTTCGGTGCCGTCAAGAGACACGGTACCGGAGACCGGCTCGACCAATCGCAGGACCGACCGCGCCAGCGTCGACTTGCCGGACCCGCTTTCGCCCACGAGGGCCAGCGTCTGTCCGGCCGCGATATCGAAGGAAACCATGTCGACGGCATGCACCTCCGCAGTCTTGCGCCGCAACAGGCCCGTCCGCACCGGGAACCTCGTGACAAGGTCGCGGACATTGATCAGCAGTTTCTCCTGGCCTTCGGCGCGACACGGCGCGCCTTGGTTGGCCGCTGCAAAACGCCGCGGGCCATCCGTCCCCGTCAGTGTACCCAGGCGCGGAACTGCGGCCAGGAGGGCTTGGCTGTACGGATGGCGCGGGGCGGCAAAGATCGCTTCAACAGACCCGTCCTCGACCTTTTCGCCCGCTTTCATCACGACGACCCGGTCGGCGATCTCGGCAACGACCGCCATGTCATGGGTGATGAACAACAGTGCCGCACCTATCTCGCGCTGCATCTCACGCAAAAGGTCCAGGATCTGCGCCTGGATCGTCACATCGAGCGCCGTTGTCGGCTCGTCCGCGATCAAGAGTTTCGGCGCACAGGCCAGGGCCATGGCGAGCATGACGCGTTGGCGCTGCCCTCCCGACAATTCATGGGGATAGCGCTGGATCTGTCGTGCCGGATCCGGCAGAAGGACCTTTTCCAGCAAAGTCTCGGCCCGTTCGCGCGCTTCTGCACCAGACACGCCCCGATGCAGGCGCAATGATTCCATGATTTGCTCGCCAACCGAGTATATCGGGTTGAGCGAGGTCATCGGCTCTTGGAAAATCATGGCCATCGCGTTGCCGCGCAGTTTTGTCATGGCGCTGCTGTCCAAAGCCGCCAGGTCCTCGGGCCCTTCGCCGGAATCGAACATCAACCGTCCGTTCAGGATGCGTCCTCCGTCGTACTCCACCAGCCGCATGATGCTCAGCGCGGTTACCGACTTGCCCGACCCGCTTTCGCCCACAAGCGCCAGGACCTCGCCCGGCGCGATCCCGAAGCTCATGTCGCGCACCGCCAGCTTCGGATCAGGGCCGCCCCCGAAACCAACCTGCAGGTTTTCAACCGACAAAAGCATTGTCATTGCCGGCGTCCCTCTCGCAGGCGCACATCAAACACGTCGCGCAGCCAGTCACCGATCAACTGGATCATCAGCGTCATGATCATGATGACGAACACGGGGCTCAGCGCTGTCCACCAGACCAGCGCGAGATCGTTTCGGTTATCGCTCACCATGCGCCCCAGAGACGGCGTCGGTGGCTGCACCCCCAGTCCGAGGAAGGATAGCGACGCTTCGAGCAGTACGATGCCCGGAAAATTCAGCGTAAACAGTACGGTGAGGATTGCAACGAGGTTGGGCAGGACCTCGCGCACCGCAACCCGCATATGGGTCGCGCCCACGGCGTAGGCGGCCTCCACGAAAGGGCGCGCCCGGATGGCGATTACCTGGGCGCGGACAACGCGGGCATAGGTTTCCCAGCCCGCAATGCCCAGAAGCGCGATCAGCACCCAAATGTCAGTCCCCAGCGCGGCGATCGCCACCAGCGTCATGAGAAGGAACGGAATAGCGATCTGGATATCGATCATGCTCGACACCAGCCGGTCCCAGAATCCGCCGACAAAGCCCGCCAGCATGCCGAGTGCCGTGCCCAGAACACCGCCGATCACCACGCCCAGCACCGACAAGCCGACGCTCACCCGTATGCCATAGATCAGGCGCGAGAACATGTCCCGCCCAAGCTTGTCTGTGCCCATGAGGTGGTCGGGATCGCCGCCCGCGATCCAGCTAGGCGCCTTCAGCGAGTTCATGATGTTCGTATCGTTCGGATCGTAAGGCGCGATCAAAGGTGCAAAGATTGCCAAGGCAAACACCGTAAACATGCCAAGCAGAGACAGCTTGACGACAAATGGCGCTGCCCGGATCGTGTAAAACAGGCGCAACCGCTCGGTGCGGGCGCGGATGGACGCGGTGTCGCTGGACGGGTTCAGGTTCGTGGTCACGGTCAGCTTGCCACCCGCACCCTTGGGTCAAGCACAGCATAAAGCACGTCGACCAACAGGTTGATCAGAATGACAGTGAGCCCGAAAAAGATCACGCCGCATTGCAGAACCGGAAAATCGGCATCGCGCACCGATCCAACGAGAAGCTGGCCGACTCCGCGGAAGGCAAAAACCTCTTCGACGATCAGCGAGCCTGAGACGAGGCTTGTGAGCTGCAACCCAAGCACCGTGACCACAGGGATCAATGCGTTGGGCAGCGCATGTTTGAAGTGAACAAGTTGGTCGCTTAGGCCTTTGGAGCGGGCGGTGCGGACATAATCTTCGCTCAGCACATCGAGCAGAACAGAACGGGTGTAGCGCGCGATCGCAGCGGTGAGTCCGGCAGCCAGCACAATGGCCGGCAAAACGTAGTGGTAAGGGGTGGAATTACCGACAGTCGGCAGGGTGCGGAGTACATAGCCAAAAAGGAAGATCAGCAGGATCGCCAGCACGAAATGCGGCACCGAATAGCCCAGGAAGGCCACCGTCATGGCAAGCCGGCCTGAGGGTGCGTTTCGCCGCAAAGCGCCGATCAGCCCCAGACCGATACCCATGAAGACTGACAGCACGAAGGCCAGCGCCGCCAGCGTCAGCGTTGCAGGCAGGCGATTCAGATACATGTCAATGACAGATTCCCGCGAATGGATGGAATTGCCGAACTCGCCCCGAGCAAGATCGAGCAGGTAATAGGAGAATTGCACAGGGATGGGCTTGTCGAGACCTAGCTGCGCCTCGAACGCTGCCTGTGTCTCTGCATCGATTCCGTCAGGGAACATGATCGAAACCGGATCACCACCAATCCGCGCGGCAACGAAGACCAGCACCAAAATCAAGAACACGGTTATGGCCGCGTTCAAGGTGCGTCTGAACAGGAATTGCGCCATTTTGCGCCTCCGCGTACAGTGCAACATCCGCGACCCGATATGGTATCGGCTTGCTTAACCTGTCAAGCTCAGGCGCGATTCGCTCGGTTCCGCTCAGCAGTGTCGCGCTGACCGGAGATCGTTTTCGCCAACCGCAGTCAGAATCTGCAGTCGGATCAGCCGCTTCGAGACGCGAGACGGTGCCAAGGCAGGTCTTGAGGTCGCGCAGTAGCACCGACACTGGCGTCCGAACTGATCGATCCGCCGCCGCGGATGGTTGCCCGCACGACGGATTGCGCGTATCAAACGCGTTGCAACTTCGGCATTGTTTGTTGCCTGTTCGGCAATGATCCCGGCTTTCGCAAATTTAGCGAAAAGTCCTCGCACGAGCCGTCGATTTTTCATTTGTCGACACTTTGGCCGCACGCCCGGCCTCGGAAAATGGGCGTGCTGGTTTCCTGAATCCAGAGTTCGTGTCAGATCTCTTCGTTCGTGCCGAGTTCGTTCGCCTCGGGGCAAA
Source organism: Paracoccaceae bacterium (assembly GCA_965242975.1). GTDB lineage: Bacteria > Pseudomonadota > Alphaproteobacteria > Rhodobacterales > Rhodobacteraceae > JAPPHA01. The sequence continues at coordinate 2,027,641 of CBDETS010000007.1, forward strand.
ACTTCCTGACGGACGCGAGGGTCTCATTGGTGGACTTGACCCACTTGTAGGGCTTCGGCTTCTGGTTGTGCGCATTGATGAAGGACATGATTTTGTCGGCGTTGAGTTCGGCGACCGAACGGTGCACGCCTCTCCGCTGCTTTTTCCTGGTCAGTTCCACGAACCAGCGCTCGACTTGGTTGAGTCACGACGCCGAAGTCGGCATGACGTAGGTATGCCAGCGCCTGCGGCGAACAAGCCACTTCCTGACCTTCTCCGACTTGTGTGTCGCGTCGTTGCCCATCACCAGATGCACGTCCAGCGCTTCGGGCACCGCCGCCTCGACCTCCATGAACAAGCCAGGAAACACTGTAGCGTGGTGGCGCCTGCGGCACGTCCTGATCGCCGCGCCAGTGGCGACGTCGAGCACGGCGAAGAGCATCATCATGCGTGGCGGGCGGCGTCATGGGCTCTCCGCTCGGCCGCCCCGGTTCCATCGGCAGGACCGGCTGGGTCCGGTCCAGGACCTGGAACTGCGACTTCTCGCCCACCCACAGGACAACCGCACGGTCCGGCGGGGCCATGTAGAACCCCACGATGTCCTGCACCTTGTCGACTACAGTGGGCCCGTCAATAGCTTGAACGTCTCGCCCCGGTGCAGCTTCAGGCAGAACGCCGATCAGATCCGGTGCACGGTCGTGTGCGACACGCAGGTCGTCTCAGCTATGCTCCGGACCGACCAGTGCGTCGCGTCCTTCCGCATCGTGCTCAGCATCCGCTCGCTCACCTCCGCAACCTTGTCGTCCGTCACCGTGCCAGCGCAAGCGATCGGTCGAATCCCTGACACAACCAGGAAACGGCACCACTTCTTCCAGTGGTCGCAATCGAACCGAATCCGCCAGGTCCCGAAGCTCCTGTTGTCCTCTTCCCGCCGTCTCGCGCCTCCCGCCGATATCCGACGAGAAAAGGCTACCGGGAAAGAAGGCGGGAAAAGGCGGGTCAATTTTGGATTTCAATGGGGGGTCAATTCTCAACGCCTTTTGGCACCCGTCCCGTTGGCCACTGTATTCGCGCCCGGATGGTGAAATGCACGCACGACTATCTTCTGCCTCGGGAGCGGTGGTTCAGTTCGTGATCCGGTGACACGTGAATTTTGACGTCAGCCGATCGGGTCCCGGCAAACCCGAGCGGCGCGCCGCGTCCAGAGCCAACCCGCTGGGCCGGCCGGCTCCACGTTGTGGCCACAACTGGAAACCTGCGCACTTGACCGGAGACGCGGCGCCTCAGCAGGTATAATTTAACGCCAACCGTCCTCCATCTGCGTAGATGGTTTCACCCGTTATGTAACTTGCCCGTTCTGAGACCAGGAACGCCACAACTTCGCCAATTTCTGCGGCCGTACCCACCCGCTTGAGTGGTGTTCGCGACATGGCGGTTTTCATGGCACCAGGATCTGCATTCACCGCCGCCATCATCTCGGTGTCGATCGACCCCGGTCCGACGGCATTGACCCGGATCCCGAATGGCGCCAGCGCCAAGGCCGCCGACCTGGTTAACTGCATGACACCGCCCTTCGATGCACAATAGGCCGGGATTGCCGGAATCGCGACCTGGGCATTGATTGAGGACATGTTGATGATCACGCCTTTGATCCCGTTTTCGATCATCGCCCGGGCCGCCCGTTGGAGCGCAACGAATGTTCCAACCAGATTGACCGAAAGCACGCGCTGGAAATCGTTCAGATCGTAACTCAAGAACTCGCCCGGCAAAGCGATCCCCGCGTTGTTGATCAAAGTCCTCGCCGGACCCAGCTCGGACTCGACCCTTTCGAACATTGCTTGAATGCTCTCCGGATCGCCTAGGTCGCAATGAACCGCGGTGGCACCGATCCGCCGCGCCTCGGCTTCGGCCCTCTCGGTTTGAATGTCGGCGAGAACGACGTCGAAGCCATCTCGCACGAGAGCCTCCGCGGAGGCCAAACCGATCCCTTGCGCACCGCCCGTTACGAGTGCAACAGGCATTCGGGCTCTGTTCGACCGTGCGTGTTTGTCGTCCACCTTGCTTACTCCTGCGCCGCCGGGCCGGGCGCCTTCGAGCCGGACCCCTTTTCAATCTCTAGGCGGGATTGATTCTTGTCAATCCGGGCGGAAATCGATCATCTCGCGACGAGACTCACATGTCAGACTCTCGCCATGCCGGGTCAGGACCTGAATGTCGGGGCGGACCTGATAGACCGAGGGTCTCGACAGACGATTTTCTCAGGCCAGGGACAGCTTCTACGCGATTGCCTCAATCAGCTCGTCCCTTTTACACACTGACTCCCACGTGAACTCGGGTTCCGACCGTCCGAAGTGGCCCCCATTAGCCGTCTTGCTGTAGATTGGCCGCAACAAGTCCAGGTCCCTGATGATGGCCTTTGGTCGAAGATCGAATACCTGGCTGATCGCATCCTCGATCCGATCCTCGTCATGTCGCGCGGTCCCAAATGTGTTGACATGCACGGACACGGGCCTGGCAATACCAATCGCGTAAGCGATCTGCACTTCGCAGCGGTCGGCGAGGTTGGCAGCCACGACGTTCTTGGCAACATGGCGCGCCATGTAGGCCCCTGACCGATCGACCTTCGACGGATCCTTGCCGGAAAACGCTCCTCCGCCATGGCGTCCGACGCCGCCATAAGTGTCTACGACGATTTTGCGCCCCGTTAGGCCGCAATCCCCTACCGGTCCTCCGATAACGAATCGCCCAGTCGGGTTGATCAGATACCGTATGTTTCCATCGGACAGCGACTCTGGAAGCACCGGGCGAATGATCTGTTCAATGACCGCATCCTTGATGTCGTCATGGTTGACGTCCGGATCATGCTGTGTCGACAAGACAATCGTGTCGATTCCGACCGGCCGGCCGCCCTCATAAACTACCGAAACCTGGGATTTTGAATCCGGTCTCAGCCAGGGTAGATCTCCACTCCGTCTCAGCCGCGCATGGCTTCGCATCAACGAATGCGCGAGATGGATCGGCAACGGCATCAGCTGCTCGTTCTCCCGGCAGGCATAACCGTACATCAACCCCTGATCTCCGGCACCTTGGTCTACGTCGAGTCCATCGCCTTCGTTAACACCCTGAGCTATGTCGGGAGACTGCCGGTCAAGCGCGAGAAACACCGAACAGGAATTTCCGTCGAAACCGAGGCCCGGGTCGTCGTATCCGGCCGTACAGATCGATTTCCGCGCGATATCGACATAATCGACCTGCGCCGTCGTCGTGATTTCTCCGGCGAGAATTGCGACTCCGGTCTTGACCAGAACTTCGCAGGCGACGCGGCCATTTGGGTCCTCGGCCAGAACAGCGTCCAAGACAGCGTCCGAGATTGCGTCCGCGACCTTGTCCGGATGTCCTTCCCCCACGGACTCCGAAGTGATGATGTAGCGTCTGGACATGCCTCGTTACCCCTTCAAACCCACTGTTTGGTCACCGTGTCGGCACCAGGAATTTCGGCGCCCGCCGAACGGCCGGCCCGCCTGTACCGTCAGAGATTCCCGCGCCGTCACCACTTTGACCATGAAGTCATCCCGAATTCGTGCGCGAGCCAGCATTGCGCCACCACCGAAACCAATCCCAATGCTCCCGGCAGTTCGGTTTTACCGACCCGCACTGCATTATTGCCTGATTCGGTTGCGTTCAAGCATCGATTGGCGCGCTTCCGTGGACCGGAGACGGTCCGCCGCCAGCGGTCCGTATGCTGCCGAAGATCTCCACGGTATGTTTTGGCACGAACACATACTGGACCTGACTTCCGTGGCACCTGTCATGACCGGCGTCGGAGAGTCGGCAACGCCTCGGTGCAACCTGCGTGCTATGCGGTAGTCAGCGTTCATCGATTCCCGTCGGTTGCTTCCCGCAGGGGTTCAACCGGCGGCCAGGCCTGTCGACTCCTTCGTAGTGGGCGCACGCAAACGCCAAATCCAAAGTGCGAGCAATGAAATCAAGCCGATTTGGCTGTCCCCGACGATTCAAACGGCAACGGGTTCTGCGCAGGGTCGATCTGGCGGAAACCGGCTGGAATCTCGAGCCCCAGGTGGCGCCAGGATTTCTGTCCGAGCATTCTTCCGCGCGGCGTGCGTTGCACGAGGCCCTGCTGCAACAAGAACGGTTCGACGACTTCTTCGATCGCGTCACGGGACTCCGATAGCGCCGCCGCGATCGTATCGATGCCGACCGGTCCTCCACCGAACTCCTGAGCCAGCAACCGGAGATACCTGCGGTCCGCGGAGTCGAGCCCGAGCCTGTCAACCGCGAGTTGGGTCAAGGCACGATCGGCAACCGCACGCGTAATGCGCCCGTCCCCTTCCACAACAGCGAAATCAAGAACCCTCCGCAACAGCCGCCCGGCAATTCGAGGCGTGCCGCGGGCGCGGCTGGCGATCTCCCTGGCGCCGTCCGGATCGGTCTCTGTTTGCATCAAGCGGGCCGCGCGTAACACGACCTCCGCCAATTCCTCATCCGTATAAAACTCCAGGCGGACCGGAATCCCGAACCGATCCCGGAGAGGTGTGGTCAACAGACCCAGCCGGGTTGTTGCGCCTACCAGCGTAAACGGCTGCAGTTCGATCCGGACGGACCTCGCGGCGGGTCCCTGCCCTATGACCAGATCGAGTTCATAGTCTTCGAGCGCGGGGTAGAGAACCTCCTCGACAGCCGGATTGAGACGGTGGATTTCGTCGATGAACAGGACATCTCCCGCGTCCAGATTGGTCAGTATCGCGGCAAGATCGCCTGCCCTGACCAGAATCGGGCCCGACGACGTACGGAACCCGACACCGAGTTCCCGGCTGATGATTCGGGCAAGAGTCGTCTTCCCAAGGCCCGGCGGACCAAAAAAGAGGGTGTGATCCATCGGCTTCCGTCGCCGGTTGGCACTTTCGATGAAAATCCGGAGATTGGCCCGCGCCTTTTCCTGACCGATGAACTCGTCGAGAGAATCCGGCCTGAGTGCAACGTCGACATCGTCCGGCCGCTCACGTGGGCGCAAGTCCGGGTCGTGTTGTTGAGTCAGTCGCATCAGTCCTTCGGGGCCAAGAACCTGAGAGACACGCGAATCAGGCCGGAAGTGTCGAGTTCGGGCTGTTCGGCCGACACGGACGCAACGGCTTCCGCCGCTTCGCCATGGGCGTAACCGAGATTGATCAAGGCAGACATTGCATCCTTCCGGGATTGGGCAGATACCGCAGCCGGGCCAACCGGTCCTGATTGAGTTGCTGCCCGGCCGTTCGGGCCAACTGGACCACCGCTCCCTAGGCCCGGTTGTTCCAGATCGTCACCGTCCGCACCCAGGCCGATGAGCCTGACCGAGTCCTCTTTGAGTTCACCGATGATCCGCTGCGCAAGCTTGGGACCAACCCCAGGTGCCGCCCGGACTGCGGTAACGTCCTTCAGGGATATTGCGCGAAACAATCCGTCCGTTCCCAGCGTACCGACGATCGCGAGAGCCGCCTTGTGACCGACGCCCTGAATTCGGGTCAGCAACCGGTGCCACTCCCGCTCTGCCCGTGTGCGAAATCCGATAAGTTGCAACAGGTCTTCGCGGACTACGAGTTCGGTATACAGCGAGATCATGTAACCTTGACCAGGAAGGGCGTCGAGGGTTCGTTCCGAACAATGAACCACGAATCCGACGCCTCCGACATCGACGAGAAGGTGGTCCGTTCCCCTGTCGTCGATCCTTCCTGAAATCTTGCCGAGCACTGTTCTCAGACCGGACTAACCTGAAGAACTGGCGTACTTTCCCAAGGCGGCGCCCAAACGCGCGGAGCCCTGGGAGGTGTGGGCATGGCAAATCGCAACCGCAAGCGCATCAGCCGCGTGCGGACTCGTGAATTTTGCGCCGGGAAGAAGCATCTTCACCATCAGCTCCACCTGGACCTTGTCGGCATGCCCGACGCCGACAACGGACTTCTTTACCGAATTTGGCGCGTATTCATGCACGGCGATACCCCTCAGCGCGGGAACAAGCAGGCACAGGCCCCTTGCCTGACCCAGCTTCAGTGTCGCAACCGGGTCCTTGTTGACAAACACGCTCTCGACAGCTGCCCCTTCGGGGTCGTGGCACGACAAGACTGAATCCAGCTGGCGAAACAGGCTGGCAAGGCGGATCGATAGATCGTCACCTCCAGAAGAACAACACCCGTTCGCGACATGTGCCAGTCGCGAACCGTGAACATCTACCACGCCCCAGCCTGTGGACCGCAGTCCCGGGTCCAACCCGATTATTCGCACACCAGCTCCTTTGCCAAGAAACAACCCGTTGGGTCCCGGCGGCCAAGATGTACCATGCGCTCGACTATCACGAAACGAACACACTGGCAAAGGGGGGGGCTGCTCCACGCTCAGGGTCTTCCCACGCTATTTTTTTTGACATTTTCCGACTCTGTGATCGGGTGCGCGCCGATTTTGGCCGGTGCGTTTTTCGCTGGCTTTCCCGCGCTGGATGTGCGATACGGTTTGCATGTGCATCAAACCGCTCTCGCGAGAGCCCATCTGGCAGGAAATGCCGGCGGGCTTCTGCCTTGGCGATGTCGAGGTTCGCCTTGTGGAGCCCACCGAGCGCCCGTTGTGGGACTACCTGATGGACACCCATCACTACCTCGGGTTCCGCCGCTTCGCGGGCCGGGGGTTGCGTTATGCCGCGACCTGGCAAGGCCGGTGGCTGGCGCTGGCGGGCTGGCAGGGCGGCGCCTTCAAGTGCCGGCCGCGCGACCTCTGGATCGGGTGGAAGCCGGCGCAGCATTTCGACCGCCTCGGCATGATCGCCAACAATACCCGGTTCCTCGTGCTGGCCGCACCCGGCGTGTTCCCCAACCTTGCCTCTTTCTTCCTTGCCGGGATGACCCGCCGGATTGCCGACGACTGGCTGTCGACGTATGGCCATCGCGTGTTGATCGCGGAGACGTTCTGTGATCCGGCGAGGTTTGCGGGAACCATGTACACGGCTGCCGGTTGGCAGGCGTTGGGCAGGACCCGGGGCTTCGCCCGCTGCAATGGCAAATACACCGACCCGCACGACGAACCGAAGCTGATCCTGGTCCGGAGCCTGCACCGGGACGCGCATCAGCTCCTGGCCCGCCCGGAACCCTTGCCGCTGTCGGTGATGCCCCCGGTTGGCCCCGAACTGGCGCCCCGCGATCCCGAGGTCATGCGCTCGCTCCATGACGAACTGGCCGCCGTTCCCGACTATCGCCGGGCTCAGGGACGCAAGCACACGGTCGCCTGCGTGCTCAGCGTGCACATTCTTGCCGCCATGGCCAACATGAGGGGATGCCTTGCCGCGGCACAGTTCGCCAAGGCCTTGTCGCAGGAGCAACTCGCGGCCATCGGCGCCTGGAAGAACCCGAAGACCGGCCTGCATGAGCCGGTCGCCAAGTCGACGCTGCACAGGGTTGTCCAGTCCCTTGATCCCGAGGCGTTGGAGGACGTGCTTCATCGCTGGTCTCACCCCCGCCTGCCGCTTGCCCGGGCGATCGCGGCCGACGGCAAGCGCATCAGGGGCGCCAACCGCAACGGCGACGGCCACCACGAGACCGTGACCCTGGTCGATCATGTGACCGGCGCGCCCTTCGCCATCCTCGGATACACCGACGACGGCGGCGAAATCGCCGCCCTCAACGATCTCCTGCTGCGCTGCGACATCCGTGGCCGGATCATCACCGTCGACGCGCTGCACACGGCGCGGGAAACGGCGCGTCTGATCACCGAACGTTGCGGCGCCGACTACGTGTTGAACGTGAAATGCCTCGGAGACCTTCGCGCTGCTCGACAGCATCGACTGGGAACGTGACCGCGACCACGCGTATATGAGGGAGTACGAAAAACAGCACGGGCGGATCGAACAGCGCGGCATCGATGTCCTGACCCCGCTCAAGGGCATGGTCAATTTCCCCGGCGTCCGCCAGGTCGCGCGGGTGACGCGCTACAGGGAGGTCCTGAAGGACGGCAAGGAGCCAGGCAACGAGACCGTCTATCTCATCACCTCGCTTGACAGTGCAACCGCCTCCGCCGCCGACCTGCTGGCATTGAATCGCGGACATTGGGAAGTGGAAAACAACAACCATCGCCAGCGCGATTGCAACTTCGGGGAAGACGCCTGCCTGGCCCGTACCGGGAACGGCCCGCTGAACCGCGCCTGCCTCAACACCATCGCACTGGCCGTGATCTTCGCCAACCGTCACAAGGGTGCCGGCGTCATCGACACCATGCGAAGGTTCGCGCTCGACCGGGACGATGCGATCCGGGTGGTCTGCGAACCGCCGCAGGCATCCGAGGCCTGACCCTCCTCACCCCTCCTCATTTCAGCAAAACCGTTCGGACGCCCACCGCGGTGTCCGGCTCTCGCCGTTCGGCCAGAAACGCGGCAATTAGGCGCCGAATCATGCGGTGATTCGGGCGGCCCGCCACAGGAGCAGGGGGCGCAGGAGCGCGAAAACCCACGAAATCATGCCCGACAACGCCAATATCGCATCAATTCGCTCAGCGTGGGAAAGTCCTGGCTCCACGCTTCGGCATGGTGAGTCTGCCTGCCGCGCGTAGTCTTGTCCGACACGGATTCTCCTGCCGGGAACGAACTGCATTAAACGACCTGTTGAAGTTGATCGTAACAGGTTTTCTCGGCCGTGCCTGTCGTTGTGCCTTCGGCTGACATCGTGGTGCCGGATGACAGGACACGTTTCGGCGAACGGATGAATGCGCATCACTAACAAGACGCCGTGCCTGGCAAGGAGGGGATCACTCGCCGTCTTGCCCACGACCCGCGTCACTGCCTGGCGCTGACGTGTGGCGCGCGCAACTACCGGTTCGTCTGCAGCAATGGTGAATAGTTTCATTATCCGCACGCGGCGGACAACAACGCCCACATCCCGATTCCCTCGGGCGTCCAACTCGATGCCGACTCCCGCGTGCTTGTACCAAAACCGGAATTTAATGACTCATGAACAAAACATGAACATCATGTGGGGTGTGGCCGGTGCCGGCTTCCTGTATCTTGTGGTTAAGCAAACAAATCACAGGAGGAAGCCATGCCGGCTGGCATCGAGATCACGAACACCGACCACACGGTGGCTGAGATCAAGGCATTGGCCCGAAAGTGAAAGAACCGGGTGGAGGCTCGACGCCAGGAGACGATTGCGCGGGTGATGGAAGGCGTGGAGAGCCGAACGGAGATTGCACGGTGGGCGAAGGTCGACAGGCAGACGCTGTGCGACTGGGCCAACCGCTACAATGCCGAGGGGCCGGTTGGCCTGAATACCAAGCCGGGTCGTGGTCGCCCGTCGAGGCTGAACGAGGCCCAGCGCGCCGAGGTTGGGCGCTGGCTTGAGGAGGGTCCGGAGACCGGTGTTCCGGCGTGGACGGTCGGGTTGACCCGGGGCAGGATCAAGGAAGTCGTTTACATTGTGATGTCCGGTGAGGCGGTTCGCCGCCTGATGCGGGCGCTGGGCTTCCGTCGGCTTTCGCCGCGGCCCCTTCATCCCAGGGCCGATCCGGAGGCCCAGGAGAAGTTCCGCAGTGATTTCAATACCATTGCAGCCTCCTCACTGCCGGAGGGCACGGACCCAGCCCGCGTGGACGTGTGGTTTCAAGACGAGGCGCACCTCTGGGCCAGAAGGGGATTCTGACCCGGGTGTGGGCGCGCCGGGGAAGCCGTCCCCGGGTGCCGAGGGACTATCACTACGGATATTGCTACCTGTTCAGCGCGATCTGCCCGGAAAGCGGCATCTCGGCCGGCCATGTTTGCGACAAGGCGAAAACCGATGAGGTGAACCGCCATCTTGTCGACATTGCCGCCGCCGTGCCCCAGGGCCGCCACGCGCTGGTGGTTCTCGACGGCGCCGGCTGGCATCGTTTGAAGAGCCTTGAGATACCGGACAACGATTCGCTGTTGCGTCTGCCGCCGTACAGTCCGGAACTGAACCCGGTCGAGACCGTGTTCCAGTTCCTCAAGCAGGGCAATTTTGCCAACCGGGTCTTCGCCACAGCCGAGATGAAAGACAGGGTCGAGAAGGTTTGGAATGACTTCGCCCGCACGCCCGGCCGGGTCGCTTCACCGGCCAAGCGAAGCTGGGCAAGACTGTTCAGCACACCGACGGCTCATCCCGCCAGCACGCCTCGCCGGGTGTGTGGTTATTTTCCGGTTTTGGTATCACTCCGTGCGCACGTCGCCAGACGGGAGACTGGCCCGTCCAACCTGACCGCACGCCTCCAGGAAATCTGCAAGGAACAAACAGCCACCATCCTGCTGCGCGGACAGGGCCGCCGCTCGGCCTGACTTGTCCGAAAACGCCTCTCGGCCTCAACCGCTGATTTCGCTGGCACACAAGGAAAATCGGGCGAAAGCACAAAACGGTCGCCGGACCGCACGCGCCAATGGGGTCGTTGCCCCGGGGCGAGATGGCGCACGTTCGGCAACCCGCCGAACTGCGGGACATGGTCCACGGAACTGCCGACTTGATCTGTATTGGCGATACCAGGTGTTTCCCAAGCCGGAAAGGTCGGAATACCCGACCTCCGCGGCCAAACAGGGCGGCTCCATCGCGGACCCGGCACCGTGCTCAACGTCGAGGTGACCTTCGACGCACTCTCGGCATGGACCCTCCCCCTCAGGATGCAGTTCGGTATCGTCATCTCCACGCCGGACCCACCGTCAAATTACCGAAGTGGGCCGAAAGGTTCAGCCTGCGGGCAACCTCCCGCGGGCATGACACCCCTCCTGCCGAAGACCGGGCCGCCCGAATGCTCGAAACGCACGATCCTACTGTCCGGACTTGCGGCCAGGGGAAGACGGTAACGTCAAGGCAGGAATGACATCCAGACCAAGCGGGAAAAAGATCACGAATCTGAACCGAGCAGTACCAGGACGGGTCCCGAAGCCGTCCGTTCAGATCAGAACTGCGCGGGAAGAACTGCCCCAACCCACGCGAATCAACTCAGAAAATTCGCGCCCAAACAAGTCGACAGCAATAAAATTCATCGCTTTTTCACGATAATTTCACCTAAATTACCAATAATATCACACACTCATTACACAAATTCCTTTATAATCGCCGGCTGAAGCCACCGCTGGCGGACACCGTCGAGGCTTAGTTTTCGGCTTCCGCAACGAGCCTTCGGCCGCCTTTGTCTGATGTAGGGGAGAGTTCGCCAATGACTGTGGGGAGTCGGGACCCGAACGGTAATATTGAGCCGATTCGACAGCTTTTACCGCGCATCGGGCGACACTTTCCAACAGTCTCAAGGGCGCTCGTTTGGCGCCCGGCCCTATTTGCGGCACTTGCCCTTTTTTCAGTGGCAGAGGTCGAAGCCGGACCTCTTGCTCCTGCCCCACATGTTATCACGGACCGGGACAGGGACTATCTGGAACGGTCCGGTGCTCAGACACTCGAAGAACTCCTGGATACAGGCATCGTCCGTTATTTTTTCACCGGAGGGCAGCCACTGCTCGTTCTGGTCGACGGCAGTCCCTACGCGAATTCCGCCTCCGACCTTGATACCTTGCCGATTTCGACAATCGAACGGATCGAGCTTCTGAGCGGTGACAGCCTGGGCACTCTCGGTAGTGCTGGCATACGCGGCGCGATCAACATTGTCCTGCGGAAGGACCTGAACGGCTTCGAGACGCGCGGTCTCACGCGGTTGCCCGACCGAGAGGGCGGCGATGGTCTTCAAGGCAGCGTTTTCTGGGGCGGCGAGGTCGGCGAGGGCCGCATGGTCGTTGGTGTTGATGTCCTCAACCGCCAGGAAATCCCTGCAAGATTCAGGGAGCACAGCCGTTCCGCCTGGAAGGAAGGCGGCACGTTCAGCGAAACAAAAAACGTCAGCCTCGGCGGAAATACGGTGTGGGTTGTCAATCTTTCTTCTATGGGTGACGTCGAAGACGTGCGGACGGTTTCACTGGGTGAATGCGACCCGGAGAAAGGCTATACCGGCCCGCTCACCGACCCGTCCGGGCGCGGCAGCACAGACAGAGGCTGCGGCTTCGCCTACGGCAACATCGCGTGGGACTCTGAACGCTTACAGCAGAGGACGATGATCCTGAACCTTGACCATCCACTTGGGGAGAGGTCAGAGTTCCATCTGGATGCAAATATCGGACAAGGCAATTGGGCATTCCGCTACGCGCCTTCTGTCGGCTTTTTCGGCTTTACCCCCAACGTGGCGTTAATAAACGCAATCAACTCCGCAGGTTCAAGTATAGGAGCAGATGCCAACGACTATTTCGTCGTCGGGCACCGCTTTGTCGGGCACGGTAACCGGGACTGGAAATCGACGTACGACGCATACGACCTCGCCTTGAGCATCGACGGTAAGCTGGGGAAGGGGCTGGGTTACGATGCGCGCATCGAAACCTATCGGATTAGAGGTTCCCTGACAGGCGACACGTTCGTCCATGAAGGCAGGATCAGGGAGGAAATCAATACAGGAAACTATGACCTCGCAGACCCGTCTTCCACCGATCAGGATCACCTTGATGCCATAGAACGTTCAGGTCTGCGGGAGGAAAGGGATGCCAGCGGAGATTACCTTGGCGCCCGACTGGCACTGGAAGGGAACACATTGGCGGTCGGCAGGCACATTGGTGCATGGACCGCGGGTTTTGCTGCGGGCAAGTCCACGGTACGCTCAATCCTCCGCTTTCGCGACAAAGACAACATGACCCACGACGTCACACAGGCGCTGGGCTCGGGAGGCGTCAGCTACGCCGGAAAGCGCGAGACAGTCGGGCTGTTCACGGAGATGTCGCTGCCGCTGAATGAAACCCTTGAATTCAGGGTTGCTGGTCGCGCGGATGAGTACAGTGATGTGGGTACACTGAAATCCTGGAACCTTGCAGCCGAATACCGTCCGCATGAAATCGTTGCACTGCGGAGTTCATTGAGCGTGGGACAGTCTGCTCCGTCAATGCGCCACCTCTACAGCACCGAGTCCCAGGGCCATCCCTATGTCGAATGCGTACCCGACTGGAACGACCCTCCGCCCCGCGACTGTCTTGGCCAGAACTCCCGGCAGGTGACACGCGAGTCCACGGGCAACCCGAACCTCGGGCCCTCGGACACCACACGGTTCGCCATCGGCGCTAAGGCACGCACGTCGCGAAACCTCCTCAGTGTGGAATGGTATCGGCTGTCCCGTGACAACCTGGTGGAATTGAATGATGCAGATTGGGCCTTACGAAATTTTGTAGAATGCGCGGACGGGGAAGTGTCGGATTGCGTTGAGCAAACAGGCGGCGACATCACCATTTACGACAGTTTTGCGAATGTCGGCGAAACCGAGATCACGGGCGTCACGACCCGGTTCGGTTCGGGGGGCTTCGATACGCGCCTGGGCGAGTTCGGGATCACCGGAGCGTGGCGGCACGTGCTCGACGCCAAACGGCGCACGAACAGAAACGAGCGCTTTTATACCCTTTCGAAGAACATGGCCCTCCTCAGGTTTCACCTTCAGCGCCGTGGCTTGAGCACGATCTGGACAACAAACTACCGCGCAGGCTTCGTTACCCAGTCAGGCAGTTTCAATTCCTGGACCGGCCATGATTTGGTACTGGACTGGAAGGAGCCCCTGGAAATTAAGAACTTGCGGGCTGCGGTCGGCGTATTCAACCTCACCGATGCCGGTCTCACCATTGACACGGCCGATCCCAGCAGCGCGGATGGACCCTCGGTGGCCGGCTGGGGGCGCACTTTCTTCCTCACGGTCAACATGCGCTTCTGAAGGCCTTTGGCCAGTTCGGCCGCCTCAGGTGCAGCGTAGTCGACTTGGCGGCAGATGGGACCTCATCCGTGGAGCTTTGAGTCTTCCGAAATCTTCGCAGATGAAGAGCGTGCCGTACTTGACCTTGCACTTTGGGCTGGCATTTGTCCCAACCCTACTGAGCCCGGTGATTTGGCCGATTTGTGCAGGCACCATTTCTGATTTCAGATTGTCGAGATCGTCGCGGAGGGTGCGTGTCCCGATCGATGGCATGTCAAGGTCGCAACTTTCACCCACCAGGAACAGCTAGGCAGTGTAACCTGAATTCTTTGTCCGGCCTGAAGTGAGCCCGGGATGCATCGCCGCGCAATTCGTCGGCGCCGAAAGGCACGCCCGCTTGCGTCGGGCGCGGATTCGGTGCCCGTAAACCGAATGGCGGCAACCGCACGGTCTCGAAATTCCGAACGTCCACCGACACGCCAAACGGTTCGGCTACCCACTGTTCACGGCAATTGACAACCTGAAGTTGAAGAATGGGGCTCATCCTGTTCAGGAACAACCGGGCAGGCGGATCGGGATCGCCGACGTTGTCACCGTAATTGAGAACTTCTTCTGGGAGGTCTTCAAAGAACGCACGCGTTTCCTGCGGGACGGGAGCCAGTTCTATCGGTTGAACCCGCGCCGGCGGCCGAACCCGGACCGACAGGCCGGTTGGTCACGTTCTGGAGGAACCCGTCAACCCACCGGTTTGCCTGGTTCATGTCTTCGGGGATGATGCCGCCTTTGTCGGAGAAACCATGTTCGTGCCGGACTTTTGTTCAACGTGCGTCGACTTCACCGAAAGTCATGCGGGGGATGCCTTCGATTTCGGATGATCCCGACGCTTCCGGACGACACGGGAATCTCTTTCGGCCATGGCAAAAATGTCCGTACCGACTTCGCATGGGAAACCACGATCCGCGAGTAGAAACGCCGGAATGTGCACTTCGGTGGCCAGCACTCCCGGAATGCCATCGTCAAGCTCCAGAAAGAACGGGACCAGACACATGCCATACGGGCGCTGGTTTTCAGGTCGCTCCAAGCGAACACGCGTGCCTGCCGGACACGAGAAAGCGGCGAAGGCGGGCGGGTAAACCTGAAGGATCCGGTCGAAGGGCTGCGGGCTGCGTCCCACTGCCGGCAGCTGAAACCCGGAACCATCACTGAAACCAGTGATACCCGAGGTTGTGAAGCCTCACCCGGCGCATGTCCGTTCGACTCAACGACAACGGTGACGAATCGAGTGTCCGGGTTCCCGGAAATCCAGACCGGCACGGAGGCGTGGGGACTTCCGGTCGGGAACGTTCGCTCAGACAGTCCGAAAGGTGTGACGGAGGCTTCGGGTCGGTCCTGAAGGTTTTCTGCGACTTGTCCGTGCCACGCCTTGACACGGCGCTGATCTTGTCGATGCCACAGGGCTGCTTGGGTTCGGATACCAGGGCTTCGGGTGAGACCGCGAACACTTCCGTCGTCGTAATTCGATACTGTTTGGACGGCAAAAAAATCTTGTCATCAGCCACATACGGGTCATGCGAATCATGCAGGGCGGGTATGCAAAAATAACGTTTGTTCCTGCCGGAAACCGCGATTACGTCCAGGACAGTCCAAACAACCAAAACGGCTCAAATGCCAGGCAAGGAGGAGGTCAAGACAATGTCAGTCATACATCAAACCCGTACCATCCCCACAGGCGCACGATCCATATACGTCCTGACCAGCCTTTTCGAAAACGCAGTAACGTCGGTCAGGCGCCGGTACTCAGAGCGACAAACCCGGAGAGTTCTGTCCCGGCTGTCCGACCACGAACTCGACGACATCGGTCTCACTCGCGCCGAAATCCAGCATCTTCCGGACCGGTTTTGATCGCCGAACGTCGATTGATTCTGAAGGCCGCCAGGTTTCGGTGGCCTTCGATTCCCGGAGCACAGATGATGTCATCGATCGCTTGAAGCGAACCTCCGGACTCGATCTGTAAAGCGCCTTTGGACAGTTTCTTTGGTCCGCGCCCGATAAGGCCCTCTGCACATCATGGCGCAACCACGATTGCCGGGTTCCCAATTGATGCACCGCAAATGCCCCTGACTCGAGTGCCCTTCCCGCGCTCCGCTTCACGCCAGCTTCCTCCGCCTCCTGACAACCATCGTCGCCCATTCGCCTAGGACGATCGTTTCGTATACGCGGAATCCTGCTGCGCGGAATCGCCCGGCTACAGTATGGCGGCGCCTGTCGAGAACTCCTGAAAGAACGACAAAACCGCCCGGCGTGCAATGCGTCGCGAAATCGTCTGCCATTTGGACCAGCGGCGTTTCAAGCAGATTTGCCAGCAACAGGTCATACGGCGAAGACGCGCGAACCTCCGGGTGACGAAATCCGGTGCCGTGTACCACCCGAATACGATCGGAGAGACCGTTGGACGCAACATTGGCCAGCGCCGTTTCAACCGCGACCTGATCGACGTCCGACGCCACAATACGCGCATCGGAGATCCTGGCTACGGCCATTGCGAGGATCGCCGTTCCACATCCGATGTCGATGACACGTCCGGCCACGCGACCCGATTCGGCCAACATTTCGATCGCCTGCAGGCAGCCGCGCGTGGTTCCGTGATGCCCGGTTCCGAAAGCCAAGGCGGCTTCGATCGCAAGCGGAATCATTCCGGCGGGAATCTTGTCCGCATCATGCCTGCCATGGACAAAAAACCTGCCCGATACGACGGGCGCGAGGTGCCGTTGGGCTTTTTCCACCCATCCGGTTTCCTGAAGTTCGGAAACCAGGAACGGATGCGCACCACATGTGGTGGCGAGAAGGGCGAGGCGGACGTCATCGGGCCTGTCACTGAAGTAGCCAGCTACTTCCCAGAGGCCTGACCCGTCCTCGATCTCACAAATCGCGACACCGGACACCTCCAACAGGTGGCTCTCGATACGTGACGCAAGCCCGACCGCCTTGTACTCGCCCGGTATCGTCGTAACCGCCATGAAGGTCGGCATGATGTTCGGGCCCGTACCGGTCCTGAGGGTTGTCCAGGGTTGTCAGGCCATCGAACCTGCGGTGCAGTTGACGCCTGTCCCGCCTACTCCGCAATAACCGGACGGATTCTTGACAAGATACTGCTGGTGGTAGTCTTCGGCAAAATAGAATTCGGGTGCCTCCAAGATCTCGGTCGTGATCGCACCGAAACCGGCTGCGCGCAAATGGCGCTGATAAACGGCAAGAGACTCCTCCGCCGCGCGCTTCTGCGAAGCCGAGTACGTGTAAATCCCGGATCGATACTGGGTCCCAACGTCGGCGCCTTGCCGCATTCCCTGTGTCGGGTCATGCCCTTCCCAGAAACGGCGGAGCAAATCATCGTAGGAAACAACTTCAGGGTCAAAAACCACCCTGACGACTTCGTTATGCCCGGTCCTGCCCGTGCACACTTCCCGGTAGGTCGGGTTCTGCGTCGTCCCGCCCGCATAACCCGCCGCAGTGTTCCATACGCCGTCCAGCTGCCAGAAAATCCGCTCGACGCCCCAAAAACAGCCCATGCCGAACATGGCATTGTCCATGCCTTCGGGCCCCGGTTCCCGGAGAGGACGTCCGAATACTGCATGTTGTTCCGCTGTCGGCAGGGGCGTGGCCCGTCCCGCGATAACTGAGGCTTCCTCGACATTCCCGCCGAACATACCTTTCAAAAAAACCATCATGTCTCCCACGAACGACCCGTTCCGGCGACCATAAGCCTTCCATTCATCAAGTCAAATCGCGCCGGGAAAATTTTGTGAACTCACGCATGAGTTGAACGGGCGACGGGACGTTGTGTGTACACGCGCACGACCCCGGTCCGTCGTTGGAAGCATCGAAGCACAGGGATTTCCGACGTGACCGGAAATCTTCGGTTCCATCGATTCGCCGACCGCCGAGTGCACGACCGCGAAATCAGCGCACATGTAACCGCCTCCCGAGAGGGCGAGACACGCGTCCATGTCTGGTCAAGTTCGGGGCCGTACCGCGCAATCACCGATGCCCAATCCAGGCAACGCCCGTATCGAATCGGGACGTCCACGAAAAAGTCCGTTGATCCGGAAACGGCAGCACGGTGGTTTCATTGGCCCCAGGGACCAAGTCCGTCAGTTCTTTGCGTAATACTCCACCACGAGGTTGGGTTCCATCATCACCGGGTAAGGCACGTCCGCAAGTCCGGGAACACGGGTGAATTCCGCTTTCATGCTGGAGTGATCAACATTCAGGTAGTCGGGGAAATCGCGTTCCGGCGAACCGATCGCCTCGAGCACGAGAGGAAGCTGCCGGGACTTTTCGCGAACCTCGATGACATCGCCGACACGAACCCTGTAGGACGGAATGTTGACGCGTTTTCCGTTGACCAGAACGTGGCCGTGATTGACGAATTGCCGGGCCGCAAAAACTGTCGGAACGAACTTTGCACGGTACACGACGGCGTCAAGTCGCCGTTCCAGCAGGCCGACCAGGTTTTCGCCCGTGTCGCCCCTCACGCGTTCGGCTTCCGCATAAATCCTCCGAAACTGGCGTTCGGTCAAATCGCCATAATAGCCTTTCAGCTTTTGCTTGGCCCGGAGCTGGATGCCGAAGTCAGACAACTTGCTCCTGCGGCGCATGCCATGTTGGCCTGGGCCTGATTCCCTGCGGTTGACTGGCGATTTCGGGCGTCCCCATATGTTTTCGCCCATGCGCCGGTCAATCTTGTACTTGGCAGCGGTGCGTTTGGTCACGGCTGGTTCCTTTCAGAAATGTGAAAGGTGCTTTCCTTTCCTGATCCTGGAATTGAATCAGGCGACAGGCGTCCCCTCACAGGGGCCACAAACACCAAGATGATCCCGAGTTCCGGAAAGGCGGCTTATAGTTTCGATTTGAGCACTGTCAACATTCGCGTCATACCACCTCATACCGTATGACAGCTGTCGGGCCGAATGGAGTACATACGATCAAGCTGTTTCCTTGTCATTCGCCGGGATTCCCTGAACAAGGAGACACCGATGCCGCCCCGTTCGTTTCCTGACCGCCCTGACGCAGACACCGGTTCCACGACCAACGGCAACACGGGTGCCTGCGCAAGGCAGACAACCTCTGAGGGAGTCATGACATGTTCGAAACACTTGGGTTCGAATCCCTGACGCCAGTTCTGGCCGCGGCAATTTTCGGGCTGATGGTCGGCTGCGCTTTCGGAGCGTTGGCGCAACGTTCCGGACTCTGTCTGCGCCGCAGCCTTGCCGGGCCAAAAAAAGAGCGGCGGCCCGCGCTCGGTGCCTGGGCGATGGCGATGGCGACGGCCATTGCCGGAACCAGGCTCGCTGTCATTTCCGGTCTGATTTCGTTCTCCGACCACAGGTTTCTCGCACCGGACCTGGCGGTTGTCTCATTGGTGGTCGGCGGAGCTCTGTTCGGCGCCGGCATGGTCATGGCTGGCGGTTGCGTGTCCAGGTTGACGGTCTTGGCCGGAACGGGGAATCTTCGTTCGCTGTTCGCCTTGATCATCGTCGCCGCGACCGCCCACGCGACGATGAAAGGAGCGCTGGCACCCGCACGGCACGTCCTCGGAGGTCCGACCATTCAGGGAGGTGACCTGGTCGCAATCACCTCGTTGCCAGGCGGCGAAATCTGGCTTTTCGCCATTGCCGCCTTCGCCATCGTTTTCGCGCTGCGCTCGGGTGCCCCGAAAAGCCACCTCTTGATGGCCGCGGTCATCGGGCTGCTGATTCCGCTCAGCTGGGTCGGAACCGGTTTCCTCCTCCAGGACGACTTCGATCCCCTTCCCGTCGAATCACTTGGATTCACCGGCCCAACCGCGGGCGCACTGTTCTGGTTCATAGCTGCAACCTCGATTCCGGTCGGCTTCGGAACCGGACTGGTCGCGGGCGTTCTCTTCGGAAGCATGGCTGCGTCAGTGGCATTCGGCGAGTTTCGACTTCAAACCCTTGACGACCCGACTCGAGCACTAAGGCGACTTGCAGGCGCCGTCATGATGGGAGTGGGCGGAGTCCTGGCGGGTGGCTGCAGCGTCGGCGCAGGTCTTTCAGGAATTTCGACCGCCAGCCTCGCCGCAGTCCTCGCCGTTCTCGCGATGTCCCTGACCGCGAAAGCCGTCGGCAATTCGCTCGCCGATTCCTGACGGGAGGTACCGGTGCCAGGGGAGGCACCGGTACCGATTCAGTCCCGACATTTTCGGCAGGATCAGCCGAAAACATCTTTGGTGATTGCAGCGTACCAGGCGAGAGATTCGTCGTAGGTCGCTTTTCGGACGTCGGCAGCCTCCCCGGTCTGGGAGATAAAGCCGTCAACTTTCGCAATCTTCTCATCGGTCGCTTCGTAGGAAGCTCCGACCTTGACGCCATCATCGGTGCCGATGAGCGACCAGCATGTGTTTGAAAACCGCCCTGGAAACATGTTTGAACCCGTAAGTGCCCCGCGGACCGCCATTGCACAGACTTTCGCCTGACTGTTGGCCGAGAACCCGGACTTCGGCATGTCGCCCTGTTGCGACGCGTCTCCGACCACGTGGATGTGTTCATCTATCCGGCTTTGCATCGTGTGCGGTACCACTGGAGCCCAGCCGGCGTCGTTCGTGATTCCGGCTTCTGCGGCTATTCGTCCGGCCATCTGCGCGGGAATCACGTTGCAGACGTCGACTTTCATGATCTCGCCGTCGACCACGACTTCCATGGTTTCCGGCCTGACCTCAACCTTGTCACCACCGAAATCCGGTCCGATCCTTTCGATCATCCCGGGGTAGTGCTTCTGCCACCCTTCTTCGAACAGCCCCTGTTTCGAAAACTTCTCCTTGGGGTCAACGATCAGGATCTTGGCCGTCGGATTGCTGCCCTTGAGGACATGTGCAACCATCGAAATCCGCTCATAGGGACCCGGGGGGCAACGGAACGGGTTGGGTGGTGCGACCATGCAGTAGACACCGCCTTCAGGCATCGCGTCGATCTGGGCCTTGAGAAGCTGGGTCTGCGACCCCGCCTTGTAGGCGTGCGGCATCCTGTTCTGCTGCGATAGGTCCCAACCGGCAACTGAACCCTGTCGAAAATCGATGCCCGGCGACAGGACGAGGCGGTCATACCCGAGCGTGCCCCCGCCGGCGAGCCCGATGCTCTTTGCGCCGCGGTCAACCGCGATGGCCCAGTCGTGGACAACATTGATTCCGAAATCGGCCGCGAGTGAACCATACGTGTGACCAAGCGACGAAAAGTCCCTGAATCCGCCGATGTACAGGTTCGAGAAGAAGCACGAGTAGTATGTTCGTGTCGGTTCAACGAGCGTCACATCGACCGAACCGCCCGAATCCTTGGCAATATACCGGGCCACCGTCGCGCCGCCCGCGCCGCCTCCGACGACAACCGCCCGCGGACGGCCCTGGGCCAGCACCATCGGCGCGGACAACATTGATACCGCAGTGGATGACACCAGAGCAGACGAAAGGAACCTGCGCCGGTCGATCCGGTTGAGTCCGCCCGAACCTTTGATTTCACTTGGTTTGTCCATAACTGAGTTCTCCTGTTTCATTGCGTATCGTCAACATCGCGAAAATACACTGCGAGGGAAGCGATCTCTTCATCCGACAGGCGACCCGCCACCAACTGCATGACAGGATGCACCCTCATTCCGCGCTTGTACGCGTGCAAGGTTATCACAAAGTCCTCGGTGGGCCATCCCGCTATTGACGGAATGCTGCCATTCGCGCCGGTTGCCTGATGGCAGGCGACGCATTCGCCAGCCAGATAGGCACCGTACTCCACGTCTCCGGTTATGTTCAGCAGTTCCGGGTCCAGCCCGTATTCCTCAGGTGTCAGCGTCGGCTCTGCAGCAGGGAGTGCCGGGTTATCGCTGGAAAAGCCGCGCAACAGCGCCATTATCAGCGCACGCGTATCGCCATCCGGTATCCCGACAACATTCATCCGGGTTCGGGGAACGAATGAACCCGGATCCGCCAGAAACGCATCGAGCGTCTGTTCGTCCCAAACCAGTCCGTTTTCTCCGGCTGTTCTCATCGACCGCGAATACCGGAAGCCGGAAAGCGAGCCTGCGGCACGTCCGAAAACATCATTGAGATGGGGACCGATCCGGTTTTCCGCCCCGAGTCCTACCTGATGGCACCGCCTGCACTCTTTGAATGCCGATTCCGGGGCACTCGAACCCGATGCCCAGGTGCGGTCCGCGAAGAGTGACACGTGAACCGCCGCCACAAACAGCATACTGGTCAAAACCAACGAAGCAGGCTCGAAACCGAGCCGGTCTCGGCGTAGCGCGCTACAAGACATCAACCCGTCTTTGGAGGCTGTAACTCACACCGTCATCGTCGATCCACTCGAAATCCAGTTCACCGTTCTCGTGGACGACCATTTCGAACTGGATATAGGGATCGGCCGAAATCGCAGGCTCCAGCATGGCCGAAAACACTTCCGCCCCGTTGAATCGCACGCTGAACCGGTTGATGATCTGGCGTGGAACCAGTTTGCCATCACTGTCGCGGCGCAGTCCGGTGTGCATCGGATGCGTGATTCGGGTCCTGACAACAAACGGGACGCCAGCCGCGACCGACTTCGGCAGTTTGACGCGCATTGACGGCCTCGTCATCGCACTTACCCGCAACCGCCGACCGTGACGGTAATCGGCCGTGTAACGTGAATGAAGGTTCTGTCCGGCATTTCCGCAACGGCGACCAGGTTCTGGCTTCCAGCCAGCCGAATGCGCGTCGTGGCGGCGGGTACAACATTCTTGCCGAAGGTGAAAACGACGACTCCGGGATTGGGATTTCCTTCCGAGAAGAGCGCGATCTTCCGGGCACCGGCGGCGGCGACGCGAATTTGAACCGAACCTCCGTTGTCGGCGATCTCGGGGGCATCCAGGACCACCTCGCCATCACGCGGAATGACCCCGCCGGTGAAGTCGAGTATCGCCTGATCGATTCCATTTGACGCCAACGCGGACCGGGAGGAATTCCGCACAACCACTGACGTCGTCACGGCAGCCAATGCCAGTTTCAACAGCATCCGGCGGTTCGGTTCCGCACCATGTTTGTCATAACCCATGACTCAACAATATTTTCTGGTGGTTGCGCCCGTCAACCCGGTGTCGTGAATTCGTCGATTTCATCGGAACCCACGCCCGGGGAGGGCGGTCCTGGAAACACGTCGCACAGCGCACGTTGCGCCGCGCCGCGCGAACGCCGGACAGTCTGATCGAGGCTTGCCACACCCCGGTGTTCAGGCGGGAGAAGCTCATGAACACAAATCGAACACGAGCCTGAATCCCTGGTGAGACGTCGTGGAGTCGGGCGTGGTCCCGGTCCGTGCTGCGATTCGGTACCGGTGGCAATAGCTGCGGTGACACAGGAAGGATCCTCCTTTCATCACCTTGGTTCTCCGCATTTTCCTTACGTGAATTCGTCCACCTTTCGATAGCGACCGGTTCGAGTATGGGTCGAGGGTCCATTCCCAGACATTTCCGCACATGTTGTACAGGCCGTATCCATTTGGCTGAAACGACCGGGCCGGCGCAGTCGAAAGGTAACCGTCGAGACCCGAATTGTGTTCTGGAAACCGGCCTTGCCATATGTTGCACGGCAGGAACTCGTCATCGGGTTCCCTCACGCCCCACGGGAAAGGTACATCGCCCAGCCCCCCGCGTGCCGCGTGTTCCCACTCGGCCTCGGAAGGCAGTCGTCCGCCAGCCCACTTCGCAAATTCGCAGGCGTCGTTCCAGGAAACATGTACAACGGGATGATCCGGGTTCAATTCACCTCCGGTTCCGGGGCCGTTCACGTTGTTCCAGCAGGCACCATCGATCCGGCACCACCACTCAGCGCCCTTCGCCCTCATTTCAATCGAGTTGCTGCGAGCATCTCCGGCGAATACGAACGACCAGCCGAATCGTTCGGCCTCGGTCGTGTACGAAGTCTCGGCCACAAACGCTTCAAACATCTGGTTTGTGACGGTCGTTTCCATGACCTGAACGGTGCGCACGCGCCGAGTTCGGCACGGGCTCTCCCCGTCGACACGAATGACGGGCGAATCGGTGCCAACCAGTGCCCGCCCCCCGACGACAGTTCGCAGAGCGAACGCCGGGCATCTTTTCGAGACTTCGAGGCAAACCCGTTCGGCGCCGCCTCCCGTCGTCGTTCGTTTCCTCTCTGATACAGGACGTCTCACGTTACGAATAATTCTTCGCCCAACACCACTTCGAACGAGAGCGAACGTGACGGATGGAGTCGAATCGGTGTCCTTGAACCGTGGGGAACGTGGGTATCGCCATGCTTTCCCCGTCCGGGCGCCCGCACACGCCGAGGCACCGGCACATACTGGCCGGTCTGCCACATCCGTTCCTCGGTTCGACCACCGAACCCCCAAACGCCGGATGGGTCATCGTCAATGAGACCTGTCCGAAATCACTGACGAGTACCAGAGTCCCGGGCACCTTCGGCGAAGCCGCCAACCGATTGACCAAGATCGTCGTGTCACTACCCGTGAACCGGTGATCAAGGACACACCGAATTTTCCGGTTGTCAAATTCCACTTCCACGTGACCGATTTCGTCGTTCAACGCCGGATTTCCGTCGCGGAGTCGTCACGAATGCGATCGAGTTCACGGGAATGCGTGACGACCGTATCTCCGAACTGGCTGAGAGCAAGGGCTGCCATGAAAGTTCCAAAGCGGAGACCCGCCTGAAGCGAGCCTTGCAGCCACCCGTGGAGAACACCGGCAGCCATGGCGTCACCCGCGCCGATCCGGTCAATGATTTTCACCGGTTTCGCAGCCTCCCGATGCAATCCGGAACCGTCGAACGCGATAACACCCTCTTCTCCCAGGGTCAGGACAACATTGGCGGCACCGGTCATGTCGGCCAACTGTCGAATGGAACTCTCGACCGGTTCCTCGCATCCGAAGACCGACTTCGCGTCTCTCAAGCTGCACAACAGCAGGTCGACACCTTCGACGATTGACCCAAGCCTCGTGCGCGCCTCCTCTGCCGTCCAGAGCAGTGACCGGTAGTTGACGTCAATACTTGTCGTGGCCCCTCGGCTCTTCGCCCGCCGGATGGCACTTTCGATGATTTCCCCGGTGCTTGGCCCCAACGGAACGGTCAGACCAGTCAAGTGCAGGTGCCGCGTGTTTAACAGGTAGTCCCAGTCGATGTCCTTGGACCGCATTTGCGAAAAACATGAACCCTTGCGGTCATAGTAGATCCTGACCGGGCGCGGTTCGTGTGCAAATTCAACGAAATAGGTTGCAATACGGCCTTCCGCCCGCCAGGCGACAGCGGACAGGTCGATCCCGTGCCCGCGAAACTTGTTCTGAACGCAACGGCCGAGCGGAGATTCGGGTAACGCACTGACCCAACCGCATCTCCAGCCCAGTCGGGACAGCGCGCCGACGACATTGGCCTCGGCACCGGAAACATCGACGTCGAACCGGGACGTGGTTTCCATGCGTCGACCCGCAGGAACACTCAGGCGAACAAGCGCTTCGCCGAATGTGGTGACGTCGAAACGAGAAGCATGTGTTCCCGTTTCACGCATTCAAAGGCCTCGCGAACAACTTGGACAAGCCAGATCCGGACGCCCAACCGGGTATCGTGTTCCTCGCGTTCTCGGCCATGGCCCGTGCATCCTTCTCGCCGTCTATCCTCAACTCGGTCACATAATTCCAAGTGTAACCGATCTCATCAAGTGCCCGAAAGACATCGACAGAAAGAACGGAACATAGGGCGCATGGCACGCTGAAAATTTCGTTTGGCCGCGGAATTCCTGAAATGAACACCGCAACCTGCCCGCCGCCAGCCCGGAGCTCGTCAGCGGCATCAGGCCCACTCGCGACGAGATTGCCCATGCCGGAACAGATCTTCGGCGAATCGCATTCGGTCAAGCGGAGATTCCAACTACCTGGGTGATGTTCGTGCCGTCCTCTGTCGCCAATCCCGGCATGACCCTCGCGGACGCAGCGATGTCGCGCCCTTTCGCAGGTTTCTCGAGGAGCCTGGCTCGCAAACCGGCGAAGCACACCTCGTATGGCACGAGACGGCCTGCGGTCAGTGCGACTGGCGCTCCAATGTCATCGGCGAGACAGACGACTCCGTCCGGATTCAGACTCGCCGGCGGTTGCAGCGCGACAATCAGGACGGCCGTCTGGTGTGCGGGGGGTGATCCGGCGGCCGCCTGCATGTTTCGACTCTTCCAAAATTATTGAAGATCCGAATGCGGAAATGCCAAAGATCCATGCGATGAGTCTACCGGGGGAAGAACCACGGCAAAATGAACTTGAACCGGAGGCACCGCAATTGAAACTTGATCGGCGCAGAGAACAACGTCACGGTCCCGATCGTCGAAAATTCGAAACTTTGATGGATCATGCGGTTGTGATAAGGTCCGGAATGTCAGCAATCCGGTCGAATTGCCCTAGGCGGCGTGACCCGGCACGGCAAGTCGCCTTGCCGGTGTCAGAGTTGCCCGCGCAGATCGACCCATCCCGGGGGGAATTAATTTCGTGAGCGGAGTCCAACTTTCCCGCGTCACCAAGTCGTTCGGCGCAATTAATGTCATACCCACGATGGACCTGAGTTGCGACGAAGGCGAGTTCGTCGTGATCGTTGGCCCTTCGGGTTGCGGGAAATCCACGACGTTGCGCATGATCGCGGGACTTGAACCCGTATCAAGCGGTTCCGTGATCATTGCCGGAAAGGACGTGACGTGGGCGGCCCCGAAGGAGCGCGACATTGCGATGGTGTTCCAGTCCTACGCGCTTTATCCCCATATGAATGTTGCCGGGAACATGTCGTTTGCGTTGCGGCTTGCAGGTCGCCCACGTAACGAGGTCAACCGCCGTGTCCGTGAAGCCGCCGAATTGCTGGAGTTGACCGAGTACCTCGATCGGAGGCCAAAGGACCTGTCCGGTGGCCAGCGGCAGCGTGTCGCGGTCGGGCGGGCCATTGTCAGGGACGCCTACTGTTTCCTGTTTGACGAGCCCCTTTCCAATCTTGACGCCAAACTCCGCTCAACGATGCGTACGGAGTTGGCCATCCTGCACAAGAAACTGAACCGGACCATGATCTACGTCACCCACGACCAGATCGAGGCAATGACCATGGCAGACCGGATTGTCATCATGGACAAGGGAATCGTTCAGCAAATCGGTTCGCCGCGCGACGTCTACAATCATCCGACGAACAGGTTCGTCGCCGGGTTCATCGGATCGCCATCAATGAATTTCCTGGCCGGCGAACTGTCCGGAACCGATACGACCCGGGTGCACGGCAAGGGGTTCGATCTCCCCCTCGGCTCCAGGCTGCAGGCGGCAACACGATCGCGCAAGGGCAGACACGTCGTTGTCGGATTGCGTCCCGAGCACTTTGATTCGCACGGGACTCATGCGGCTCCTCCTCCGGAGTATGCACCAATCCATCTCACCGTCGAGGTCGCGGAATACATCGGTTCCAGCCAGTATCTGGCTGCCCGGATCGGCGACATACCCGCGACGGCATCGATCGAAGTCGGCCCCGACAGTGAAACTCTGGAGACGGGGGAATACCTTTTCAATACGGAGCGGATGTACCTGTTCGATCCGGAAACTGGCGAGTCAATCGCCTGACACCAATTACCAGGAAAGGAGAAAAATTCATGGTAATTCAACGTTTTGCTACTGGCTTATTGGGAGGGGCGTGTGTTCTGGCCGCCCTGAGCTGGGCTGTTGCGGCCAATGCCAACCCATACGAAAAGTATGAAGGTACGACACTGGTCGTCAGTTGGCCGGCACTTGCGCATTTCAACGCTGCAGAAACCCTGCTTGAAGAGTTTACCGAAGAAACCGGGATCGACGTCGAAGTTGACGCGCTCCAGTATCTGAAATTGCGCGATCGCCAGTTGTTGGAGATGTCCAAGGACGAGGGTGAGTACGACATCGTATCCTGGGTCGTGATGTGGAAGGGCGAGTACGTGTCAAAGGGCTTGCTGACGCCGCTGTCCCAGTTCTTTACCAATGGTGCACTGGTGGACCCGCTCTATGACATTGACGATGTCGCGGACGCCTACTTGCAGAACGGCGGTGTCGTCGGTGGCAAGAAGGGATACATGCCCGGAAAATCCGGGGCGCTGTACGGCCTTCCGTTCGGGGCCGAAACCTCGATCCTCGCCTACCGGAAGGACGTCCTTGAAGAGCAGGGGCTCGAAGTTCCGACGAACTACGACGAATTGCGCGACGTGATGACCAAGTTGCATGAAGCCGGGGTCCCGGCACTGACGTCAAGGGGAAAGACAGGTCACCAGGTCACCGCCGGGTGGCTCTTGCACCTGGCTCCCATGGGCGGAAAGATTTTCGACGACGAATGGAACCCGGTGATCAATTCGCCCGAATCCGTCAAGGCGGCCGAGTTCATGCGCCATACCGTCAAGACCGGGCCGAAGGGAATCGAGACATTCGGTTTCGGCGAAGCCTCCGCGGCGTTTCTGCAGGGCGATGCGGCTCTCTATCTTGACACCCTCAAGATCGCTGCAATGTCGAGAAACCCCAAACTTTCGACCATCGACGGCAAGGTTGGCTTCGCGCTTCACCCAACTGACGTGCGGTGCGGGTCCGAAACTGGTGGATTTGCGATGGGCATTCCGGCGAATTCCCAGAACAAGGAAGCGGCATTCCTCCTGATTCAATACCTGACCAACAAGGCAGGCGATCAGAGGATGGTTGAACTCGGAGGAGACCCGGTCCGGATTTCCACGTTGATGAACAACGCCGATTCCTTTGAGGACTATCCGGTCGTCGCAGACCAATTGCCCTGCGCCGACCCGGACTGGCGTCCGCTCATTCCCGAGTGGAACGAACTCAACATTGATGTTCTTGGACAGGCTCTGACCCAGGTCATCACGACCGACGAGCCCATCCAGCCGATCATGGACGAGGCCAATGAAAAGGCCCGCGCGATCATGGAACGGGAAGGATATTATTCCTGGGCACGTTATCGTGAAAACTGACGGATTGACGTCCGGGGCGGGAATCGCTTCTCGCCCCGGTTTCCTCTGGCCAGATTGACTGCCTGATCACGCGATGACCGGTATCGTGACAGACCCGGAAGCCCCGCCGGCGCGGAGCGTTCCGATCATGCAAGCGCTTGGGCCGTACTTCTTCATCCTGCCCGCGGTTGCGATCATGGTCGGCGGGCTGGTTTATCCGGTAATCCAGGCGTTCTATCTCAGCTTCTTCGACTGGAAGATCGGGACCTCGTTCGACGACGCCCCATACGTCGGGTTTCGGCACTTTGCGCGCATGATCTTCGATTCCGACGTCCATGAGTCGATCTGGGTCACACTCAGGTTCGGTTTCTGGACCATTCTGATCGAAATGATCCTGGGAGTATCGCTCGCTCTCCTCCTGGAGAAACCGATCCGGGGGGCATCGGTATTCAGGACCATCTTCATCCTCCCACTGATGATCTCGCCGGTCGTCGTCGGATTGATCTGGCGTTACCTTTTTGACGCACGGATCGGGTGGATCAACTACTACCTCGGGAAAGTCGGAATCGAAGCACAGGTCTGGCTGGGCGACCCTGAGCTCGCGTTCTTCGCCATTGTCTTCACGGACATTTGGCAATGGACGCCGTTCATTTTCATTATCGTGATTGCCGGCTTGCAGGCCCTGCCCTCGGAGATCTTGGAGGCCAGCAAGATCGACGGCGCGAACTGGTGGCAGCACATCCTGTTCGTCAAGCTTCCGATGATCCGGTCAATCCTGCTGATCGCCCTGTTGCTTCGGCTGATCGACGTGTTCCGGGCACTCGAGGTCATGTACATCCTGACCGGAGGCGGGCCGGGCCGGGCGACCGAATTGCTCTCCCTTCACATCTACAACCGCGCATTTGACACCCAGCAACTGGGATACGCATCGGCGATTTCGGTCCTGTTGATCCTGATCGTTTTCGGATTGAGTTTTGCCATCCTCATCATGGGGAACCCTCTCAAGGAACGTTCGGATGTCTAATCTGATCGCTGGGGGAATCGGGAGCAGGCGCACGGTCGCGATTCACTACCTGTGCCTCGCCATTCTCGCCCTGATAACTCTCATGCCGATCTGGGTGATGATTTCGACCGGGTTCAAGAATGACGTTCTGGTCCAGCAAAAGGAACCGGTGTGGTTCTTCTTCGTCCCGACGCTCGACAACTACGAACACATCATGACCCGCGGCAAGTTTGACCGCTACTTGTGGAATTCGATCATCGTCGGGACGATCTCGACCTTTTTTACGCTCCTGTTTGGTGGTTTTTGCGCGTACGCACTCGCGCGCACGGAATTCCGCGGACGGATTCTCGTCGCCAATTCGACCCTGCTCGTTCGCATGGTTCCACCGGCGGTGCTCGCCGTGCCGGCCTTCGCAATGGTGGTCAATTTCGGCCTCGACAATGACCTGGCGGTACTGACGTTCTTTTATGTCGCGCTCAACCTTCCGTTCGCGGTCTGGCTTCTTTTCGGATTCTACAAGCAGATTCCGGTCGAGTTGGAAGAGGCCGCGATCATCGACGGGGCCACGCCCCTGCAAGTGTTCTTCCGGGTCCTGATGCCGTTGATGAAGTCCGGTTACGCCGTTGCGGGAATATTCACCTTTCGCATCGCGTGGAACGAGTTCATCCTCGCCTTGCTGCTGACCGGGCGAAAAACCCGGACGCTTCCTGTCGGTGCGGCCGGCTTCATAACCGACACGGGCGTCGAGTGGGGCCGGATCATGGCCATGGGAACGTTGATCGTGATCCCCCCGCTCATATTCACCTTCTTCGCGGCACGGCAGATCATCGCAGGCATGACCGCGGGCGCGGTAAAGGGGTAACCGAAGAGTCGTTCCCGGTGCGGCGGCGTGCGGTGCATCGCGGGCAAATACCGGTATATCCAGAGGAAAACTGTGGTCATGGCCAACAAGACAATTCTCGTCATCGGGACGTACGACACGAAGGCGGACGAACTCCTCTTCCTGTCCGATTGCATCCGCGGCCAGGGCGGAAATGTCACAACCATGGATGTCAGCGTCATCGGGGAGCCGCCGGTAACGTGTAGCGTCTCCAAACACGAGGTCGCGGCGGCTGCCGGAAGCTCGATCGAGACCGCTGCCTCCTCTGGTGACGAGAACTTGGCCATGCAGATCATGGCCAAAGGCGCATCGATGCTGGCCGTAGACCTCCAGTCGACCGGACAAATTGATGGTGCGATCATTCTCGGCGGAACGATGGGCACGGACCTTGCTCTGGACGTATGCCAGGCCCTGCCTTTGGGCGTTCCGAAGTACGTCGTGTCGACGGTCGCCTTTTCTCCGTTGATTCCGGCCGATCGCCTGTCTCCCGACATCCAGATGATCCTCTGGGCCGGGGGCCTCTACGGGCTCAACACGTACTGCAGATCATCACTCAGCCAGGCGGCAGGCGCTGTGCTCGGCGCGGCCAGGGCCGTTGACCTCCCGACCCGAAAACGACCGATCGTGGGGATGACATCGCTTGGGTCGTCCTGCCTCTCGTACATGAAATTGCTCAAACCCGAACTCGAGGCCCGCGGCTTCGAGGTGGCAATCTTCCACGCAACCGGGATGGGCGGGATGGCTTACGAACGGATTGCGTCGCAAAAAGGATTCGCATGCGTCATGGATTTCGCCCTTCCGGAAATTGGCAACCTTCTCGCCGGATCCGTCGTCAATGCCGGGGCCGACCGGATGACCAACGCCGGGCGGGAGGGAATCCCCCAATTGGTCGCACCCGGATGCCTGGACCTGATTGACTTTGCCGGATGGCAGGAAGTCCCGGCACAGTACAGCGACCGGCCGTTCCATGCCCACAATCGACTGATCAAGTCATCTGCATTGAACGATGAGGAGAGGCGCGAAACCGCACGCGAGGTCGCGCGGCGACTGCGGGGATCACGGGCGCCCGTTCATTTCATTCTTCCGTCTCGGGGGATCGAGGAATGGGACAAACCGGGTGAACCTGCGCACGACCCTGTCGGGTTGGCGGCGTTTCTCGACGAAGCCCGAAAGGTCGTCCAGGCACCGGTCCAATTTACGGAGATCAACGCCCACATAAACGATCCGCTGTTTGCAGAAACGGCGCTCGACATCTTTGATCACTGGGTCGAATCCGGAGTCGTCAGCAAGGGCGTTACATGACCACCGGAAAATTCGAGGTTCTGTTCGAACCGGTCCGGCTCGGGCCGGTCACGGCTCCAAACCGGTTTTACGCCGTTCCTCACGCCACGGGCCACGGCTGGAATCAGCCCAATGGCGCGATCGCGTTGCGCGCCATGAAAGCCGAGGGAGGTTGGGGGACCGTCGCCGTACAGATCACCGAAATCAGCCCCGACTCCGACATGGGGAATCACCCGATGGAGCGGATCTGGGACGACAGCGACATCCCTCGCCACCGCGCGCAGGTTGACGCCATCAAGAAGCACGGAAGTCTTGCGGCGATCGAGATTGCCCACGGCGGCATGCGGGCACGTAACATGATTACCGGGCTCACGGTTTCCGGACCCAGCGACCTGCCCGTCATGCGGCCCGAGGTTCCCCGCCAGGCGCGGGCACTGGACCTGGCGGATATCCGCGAGTTTCGCCAGACCCACAGGGCAGCGGCCCAACGGGCACTGACGGCAGGCTACGACATCATCTATGTCTACGCGGCGCACGGCCTGTCGATCCTCAGTCACTTCCTTTCGGTTTCCGCGAACCGGCGTACTGACGAATACGGCGGATCACTGACAAACAGGGTGCGTCTACTGAGGGAAGTGCTGGAAGACACGCTCGATGTCGCATCGGGAAAAAGCGCTGTGGCATTGCGCTTTTCCGTCGCGAAGCCCGAATCCCTGACCGCACCTGCCAGCGACAGTGAAGGCCGGGACGTTGTCGAGGCGTTGGCCGAACTCCCGGATCTCTGGGACGTCAACATTTCCGGATGGCCGAACGACAGCGCGACCGCCCGATTTGCAGAAGAAGGATTTCAGTTGCCGTTCACCGACTTCGTGAAGTCGGCAACATCGAAACCGGTCGTCGGCGTCGGGCGCTTCACATCACCCGACTTCATGGCCTCGTTGATCAAAGGCGGGAAGCTGGACCTCATCGGAGGCGCACGGCCCTCCATCGCCGATCCGTTTCTGCCATCCAAGATCCGCCAGGGACGGATCGAAGATATCCGCGAATGCATTGGCTGTAACGTCTGCGTCAGCATGGACGCCTACGGCCTACCCATACGGTGCACCCAGAATCCGACCGTTTCCGAAGAGTGGCGCCGGGGTTGGCATCCCGAATCGTTGCCGTCCGCGCGGAAACGACGATCGCACCTGATTGTCGGGGCCGGACCCGCCGGGCTCGAGTGCGCGCGCGCACTGCTCGCCGCTGGCGATACCGTGACAATCGCGGATTCCGCCACGGAACCAGGAGGAAGGGTAGCACGGGAATGCCGTCTTCCCGGACTCGGGAGCTGGAAGCGCGTGATGGACTATCGGCTCGGGTCGATCATGCAGAGCGCGCAATGCGGGCTCTATTTCGACAGTACCATGGACGCGCAGGGCATCGCCGAATTCGACTGCGATTCGGTCGTTCTTGCGACCGGCTCGAAGTGGCGTGCGGACGGCGTGGGTTCCACGAGTTTTGAAGCCATCGACTTCGACGAAGTACCTGTCCTTACCCCCGACGACATCATGTCGGGTTGTGGGCAGCAATTGCCGCATCGGGCTACCGTCGTTTACGACGACGATCACTTTTACATGGCCAGCGCGATCGCTGAACGGCTTTGCGCGTTCGGGCAGTCGGTCACGTACGTGACACCACTGCCCGCTGTTGCGACATGGACCGAATACACGCTCGAACAATCCCGCATCATCGAGCGGTTCCGCGAATTGCGAATTGCGATCCGGTTGAATACATCGCTAAGGAGCGGACCGTTGCTCGTCGACGATTTCACCGGTGAAACGATGGAGATCTGCAAACGAAACTTCGTATTTGTCGGAGCAAGGCTTCCCGTCGAGATTAAAGGTGTCGGCAAGGCGATTTCAGGATCAAATAGATTGCGCCTGGTCGGAGACTGCCTGGCTCCCGGAACGATTCAATCCGCCATTTTTTCCGGCTACTGCGCCGCGCGCGACATACTCGACGGCGACAACCGACGAATACTGAAGCGCGATACGGTCGTGATCGAAACATAGGCCAATTGAGGCCGCACTTTCCGTTCATCGATGTGTACATCCACGTGATTTGGCGCTGTTAGCTGCCCGCGGCATTCCCGGTGTCGAGTCGTGTGGGGGACATTTTCTCCCATAGTCAATCTTGAGTTGTAATTTCGAGGCAGTGATTTTCCGGTCACGTGCGACATCAAGCTGCAAACGTGATCGTGGACGTTACATCTGGGCATGAGGGACTGGAATGTCGTCCGGGGTGGACTCACAGTCGACAGTTGTCAGATCCGTTGGGCGCCGATCACTGAATTGTGGCGGCTGGCCATGACTCGCTCAGCGGGACGAAGACTACACTCGGAAAGAGGTCGTCAAGGATTTCGGCGATCTGGTCGAACAGCTTCAACCGCATTTTGACCAAACCTGCGAAGAGAAATACCCGCAACGGTGTCGGAGTGAATAATTCGCTAAGTCAACGCAAGAGAAAAACAGCCTCGGTCACATCCCGGACCTGGCGATAAAGACATGATTGAAGTCCCTGCATAGCCAAATCAACTTCAATCAACCGATACATTGAAGGAAAACGATTTCTGTTGTTCGCCTTTCGACGATCTGTATCTGACGGGTCGTGTCGATCTAGTGATCTGTCCGTCGCAAACGCCCTGTTTCAGCCAAGCGTCGACTTGCGACTTCTTTAGATTCAGTTCCGATGCAATGTCACGGGAAGTCAAAGGCCGTTCTCCCGCAACTTCGCACATTTTTTCCAGGAAAAGTCCGTAAAAATCGCCGGCAGGATTTAACGTCTCCTCCGAAGCGACCGCATCGGCACCTGTTGTTTCCAATTGGTTTTCAGGCGACGCGCCATGGGAGGTTTGCGCTTCCACAAACCCGACCGCTTGTTTCGTTGTTGTGTCATGTGTTTCACCATCGGGACCAGCGGGAAGTTCCGACCTGCCGCGTTCGACAGCCTTCTCAGGCAGTCCATTGATCAGAAACTTGAGTGAACCGAAGTCATCAGGGATATACTTTGCTCCCATCCTAACGAGAGCGTGATTACCGGACTTCGGACAATTGGTCTGTCTGACCCACAAGGGCACCCAAGACTTCCTGAGGTTGTCCGTTGCCCCGTTCCAGGTCCCGCCCTTGTTTTCAGCACTGGCGACAGCGACCGCCACATCGGCCAGGCAATAAATGTCGCGGTTTCGGGCCATCGCGTTACCCACGTTGAAGCCTGCCTCCGGATTATACGGGGATATCAAGACCAGGTTGTCCGAACGAAGGTATTTCCGGTACTTTGCGGAGGTTGCCGCGTGCATCAAACTGTTCGCCACGACGCCTATTGCGGTCCCCTCTTTCTCAAGCGCCCCGGACATTGCACTTTCATCCACGCCGCGTGCGCCTCCGGAGACTATTGAGAATCCCTGTTGCGCGGCGTCTTCGCCAAGTCTCTTGGCAAACGCAACGTCTTCGTCATCAGCTTCCCTAGAACCAACGACCGCGATACCACCATGACCGAGAAGTGTCTTTCTGCCGCAGCCGAACAGCACCGGTGGCGACGCGCCTCCTAACCGGCGTTTGACACGTTTTGGATATTCTGCGTCCGATCGCGAAATGACCCAAAGTCCAGCCCGTTCCCATTTCTCAAGTGCAAATCCGAGCGCTGTCGCTCGGTCCAGAAGTCCCTCAATCCGAGTTAATGCTATTGAACGGTCCGTCCATCCCGACAACCGGTCCTTCAAATCACCTTTCAGGAGGTCGGAGGGAACAAGATCGTGTTCCTTTAGCCACTTGGAAAACCGTGTCCATTCCGCCCGGGAAAGCGACTTTACTACCGATCGATCGGACTTTCCCAGTGAAACCGTGAGGAGCATCACCACTTCCGTATGTCGTCCTAAATTCATTTCACCGACCCAAGCTTGAAGTTGCTAGGGCAAAAGGCCAAACGGTCCCGCTGCCAGCTTGTCGAAGCAGCGCGGACGCGATTGTCAAAGTCCATCCTGAATCGAAGATGTCATCGACCAGAAGCACCGGACTGTCGGGAACAGGCCTTTCGACCGCAAAAACGCCGTCAAGATTCCGGCACTGATGGAATCTGTTCTGCTGATGTTTCTGGGGATTGTTTTCTAAGACCTTCCTTACGACTGGCATGAATGGCAATTCCAATGCTTCAGCCAACCGCTTGGCATAGTCGGGCACAAGGAAACGGTGATTTCTGGACGGGATGCACGTGACCCATTCAGGAGCAGGCTCCGGATGCCAACGCTCGTTCAGCATTTCAACGACAGCATCAACAAGATCATCAGAAAAATTTCCGTGTTGTTTTTCGTTGGCAACCTGTTGTCCCCACCCGGCATCGCCCCATCGAGAAAGAACCCTTCCCGTTTCGGCACGGAGTTGGACAGGAAGATTTCCATTGAATCCATACGCGGGGAAAGCACGAGCCGCGACTTGAATCTTGCATTTCAGGGGAATTTCCGAGCGGCGCAAAAATCGGACTGCATTTCTGGCGGATTCTTGCCCGAAGTCGGTCCCGACGATGGGACGGCCTTGGCAGGAGGCACACCGCCCACAAGGTCGCGGATTGGCGTCATCGAGTACCTTGGCGAGGAACTCCATCAGGCATCCCTTTTTGTCGATGTATTCCTTAACTTCCTCCCATTCGGACTCGCGCTGTCGGGTCAGTCGCCGAATCTTTTCGTGATCCATCTGATAACGTTCGGCCGTCCTCCGCCACTTCCCGTCGATCTTGATCGCAGGAGATGGGTTTTCAACGGACAGGAACCTGAGCACTTTCTCGATCTGGCTTTTGCGCAAGTTCACCGTCTCTTCGAGTTGGTTGACGCTCATGCCATCACTTTCATCCAATGCCTCCAGTATCGCGCTTACCCATTTCTCCTCTGGGAAGGCGGTTCTACGAAAATACTCGTGAATGGCGTCGTCCTCGTGGCCCGACATCAATATACCGACAGCATGGTCGATTCCACGGCCGGCGCGGCCAACCTGCTGGTAGTACGCAATGACCGAACTTGGCGCCTGGAAGTGGATTACGAATCCGAGGTCCGGCTTGTCAAATCCCATACCGAGAGCCGTTGTTGAAACCAGTACCTTGATCTCGTTTCGCAGGAGTTGACTCTCAAGGTGCTGGCGATACGCATTCGAGTCCTCAAATCCATCTTGCTCAACACCACTATAGTAGGCGTTGGAACGAATGCCGCGTTGGTCAAGCCAGCGGGCGACCAGGGATGCGTCGCGCTTCGTGAGCACGTAGATTATGCCGGTGCCGGGGAACGACTCGATGTAATCTGCAAGCCATGCGAGTCGCGCGGACTGCGACGGCAGTCGCACTGTCTGCAGAAAAAGTGAATCGCGCGTGAGCGAGCCACGCTGGACACCGATTTCGCCGAGCTGCTCCCGAATGTCCCTGATTACGCGATCATTGGCCGTTACCGTCGTACAGAGCATTGGCACATTCTCGGGCATTCGTTGCACGACGTTTGTCAGACGCCGATAGTCTGGTCGAAAGTCGTGCCCCAATCAGAAATGCAGTGCGCCTCATCGACCACTAACAAACCTGTTTTCTGCGAAATCGGACGCAAGACCCTGCTAACGAATTCATCGTTTGCCAGCCTTTCCGGCGAAATCAAAAGGACGTCCGCTTCATCCTCAAGTAAAGACCGCTCAAGTTCGGGCCAGCGTTCTCGATTCGTTGAATTGACCGCCAGTGCATTGATTCCCAGCTGGTTGGCAGCCTCGATCTGGTTGCGCATAAGGGAGAGGAGCGGTGACACGACAATCGTCGGTCCTCGGCCTCGGCCCCTGAGAATCCGCGTTGCAACAAAATAAACCGAACTCTTGCCCCATCCGGTCCGCTCCACGACGAGCCGACGTTCCTGCCTGTTCACCAAGGCATCAATGGCCTCCCACTGGCCCGGCCGAAACTCGACCGATTGATCGTTCAACGCCTTTCTGAGGAGGCTCAACGCGCTCGACTTGTCGGCCAGACCCGATTTGTCCCTCATTTGTGCCGCTGGCAGCACGCGGGCAGAAGTTGGAAGCAACACCCGGATCGCCAAGGGTGTTTATGCGAGTGGGCAGGAATCGGCATTCAGACCGTTACGTCACCCGCATTTCGAGTGCCCGCAATCCAGACAATCGACACAACCTTCGACCATCCGTACGTCGAAGCCGCCGCAATTGGCACACGACGGACCCGGCTTGTTCCGATTCAGCGAAACAACGCCAGACGGACGGGCCTCGGCATCGCCACGCCCCGAAGGCTGGGTTCCTCCCTCCGCCGCCGAGTGCAGCACGGGATCGGCACCGAAGCCGGTTTCGGCCAAGTGACGCTCAATGACACCGCCAATCGCGGCCAGAATCGACGGGACGTATCGGCCTTCCATCCAGGCGCCCCCTCTCGGGTCAAACACGGCCTTCAATTCTTCTGCCACGAACCGAACGTCCCCTCCCCGGCGGAACACCGCAGAAATCATCCGCGTGAGTGCGAGCGTCCAGGCATAGTGCTCCATGTTCTTCGAGTTGATGAACACCTCGAACGGTCGGCGAACTCCATTTTGCAACGTGTCATTGACCGTGATGTAGATTGCGTGCTCGCTCTCCGGCCATTTGATCTTGTACGTGCGCCCTTCCAGCGCCTCCGGCCGGTCCAGTGGCTTGGCGATGTAGATCACCTCGGCGCCCTGATCGGCTTCCGGGGTCGCCTCTTCCGTTTCCGCGACGCTCAGCACCGATCCCGTGACCTCGTTCGGGCGGTAGGTCGTGCATCCCTTGCACCCCTGGTCCCAGGCGGACATGTACACGGCCCGGAAGTCCTCGAACGCGATATCGCCGGGACAGTTGATCGTCTTGGAAATCGAACTGTCGACCCACTTCTGGGCCGCCGCCTGCATGCGGACGTGGTCTTCCGGACTCAACGACTGGGCATCGACGAAATGCCCGGGCAGGGGCCGGTCGCCGAACATGTCGCGCCAGAGCCGCACCGCGTAGTCGACAACCTCTTCCTCGACTTGCGAGCCGTCGGGCTGCAGCACCTTGCGGGTGTACGAAAACGCGAACACGGGCTCGATCCCCGAGGACACATTGCCCGCATACAGCGAAATCGTCCCCGTCGGCGCGATCGATGTCAGGAGGGCATTGCGGATTCCGTTGGCCGAAACCGCCTCCCTGACCTCTTCGTCCATTGTCCGCATGGTTCGCCCCGCCAGGAAGGCGTCGCGGTCGAACAGCGGGAACGCGCCCTTTTCCACCGCCAGCCCGGCCGACGCCAGGTAGGATGAACGGGCGATCCGGCGCATCCAGTCCTCGGTGACCCGCGCGGCCCCGGTGCTCCCGTAGCGCTCTCCGGTCATCAGCAGCGCGTCGGCAAGACCGGTCACGCCCAGGCCAATCCGCCGCTTGGCCTGGGCCTCCTGCCGCTGGGCCGCGAGCGGGAACCGGGACACGTCGATCACATTGTCCATCATGCGCACGGCGACAGCCACCAGGCGGTCGAGTTCATCCGTGTCGATTCCCGCATTCGGCCCGAACGGGTCCTGGACCAGGCGGGCCAGGTTGATCGAGCCCAGGAGGCAGGCGCCGTAAGGCGGCAAGGGTTGCTCCCCGCAGGGATTGGTCGCGGAAATCGTCTCGCAGTAGTGCAGATTGTTGCGTTCGTTGATCCGGTCGATGAAGATGACGCCGGGTTCGGCATAGTCGAAGGTCGACTCCATGATCCGGTTCCACAGGTCCCGGGCGCGAACCGTCTTCCAGACCCTGCCTCCGAACACGAGGTCCCAGCCGCGGTCCGCCTTCACCGCTTCCATGAACGGATCGGTGGCCAGAACCGACAGGTTGAACATCCTCAACCGGGCAGGGTCCGACTTGGCGGAGATGAAGTCCTCGATGTCCGGGTGGTCGCAGCGCATCGTCGCCATCATCGCGCCCCGCCGCGACCCGGCCGACATGATGGTCCGGCACATCGAATCCCACACATCCATGAACGAGAGCGGTCCCGAAGCGTCGGCCGCAACGCCGACGACCGGTGCGCCTTTCGGCCGGATCGTGGAGAAATCGTACCCGATCCCGCCGCCCTGCTGCATGGTGACGGCAGCTTCCTTCAGCATGGCGAAGATCCCGTCCATGCTGTCGGGGATCGTTCCCATGACAAAGCAGTTGAACAGGGTGACCGACCGCCCGGTGCCGGCACCGGCCAGGATGCGCCCGGCCGGCAGGAAGCGGAATCCATCGAGCGCATGGTAGAATTCGGGCTCCCATCGCTCCGGATCCGCCTCGCCTGTCGCCAGTGCCCGGGCCACGCGCCGCCAGCTGTCCTCGACGGTTCCGTCGAGCGGGACACCGGACGCATCCTTCAACCGGTATTTCATGTCCCAGATCTGTTCGGCAATTGGCACGGTGAATACGTTCATGGAACATCCTGTCTGGAACAAAAGAGGAACATTATATGGCAACCACTAATCTGCATGTCAATGACATTTGCTGCCATCCGAATCGGAACGGCAGTTCAACTGGGGGTGGCGAACCGCCTGAGCTTCGTCCTTGCGGGCCGTCCGTCATCCGAGTATGCGGATCGCAAACCACTGGTCAAGACACTCTGGCAGACAGACTCTCACCAGCGTCACCCGGCCGGCCGTCACGGCGATCAGTCGAGGCGTTTCGTGCCGCGCACAGGCACCAAAGCGCATTCTGTGCGTCCAGCCACGTCACTCCAGTTCAAGGAACCCGAATGACGCGTACGATGCAGCAATGCGACCGAATCTCCTTCTTCCACCGGTCGAAATTGCCTTCTGCCGCGCTTTGTCCGAAATTTCTTCCGGATTCCGGAATCATATAACTCTTGTGACCGGTCGATTCGTCAATCTCGTGAAATTGTGCGTCGGGGTCTCCAGCGTTGACGAGCTCGCGATGTATCAGAACCGCAGGATGGCGGAAGCCGACGCCCGGGGCGAATCGTACTTGCCTTCCCATGTCACCAGGATGTTTCCGAGGCGGAAGTCGGAAGTTCTGTCCGGAGGATCTCTGTATTGGGTGATCAGAGGAGAAATTCAAGTCCGGCAGACCATTCTCGACCTGGATTCCTGCATTGGCGACGACGCGATCCGGCGCTGCCGCATCGTCATGGATCCGACCCTGACGCGGACAGTCCGAGTTCCCCGCCGGCCTTTTCAGGGCTGGCGTTACCTCACCGCCGAAGACAGCCCCGACGACCTGCCCACAGGCACAGGCGATGAACTGCCGCCCGAACTCGAACGCAGGTTGGGCGAGATTGGAATTTTCTGACGTTCTGCCCGTCGCCGAGACCTCGAAATCCCGTCACTCCATATCCCCGACTCGCTCGGAAACATCAAACCCGGCCCGCGCCCCGAACGATGCGAGGACATCTGTCTCGGCCTTGGTCCATGGCCTGCGACGGCAAGCAAACAACGCGGCCTGTGACGACAGGATAATTCCGTCGTCAAGTACCTTGAGGTGGTTGGCGTCGAGTGTCTGGCCCGTCGCCGTGATATCGGCGACGACTTCAGCCGCCAGATTCCTGACGGTCGCCTCGGTCGCCCCTTGACTGTCTACCAGCCGGTAATCCGCCAACTCATGTCCGGCCAAGAACTCCCGGACGAGATTATGGTATTTTGTCGCGATTCGAAGCGGGCGGCCATGACGGTCCCGAAACTGGCCTGCGACCTCGTCGAGATCGTCGAGTGTCCGGACATCTGTCCAGCATGTGGGGACTGCAACGACAAGATCGGCATGGCCCAATCCGAGCGTGCAGACCTCGTCAACATGCGCATGGCGAAAGGGCAGTTTTTCACGAATCAGGTCCTGCCCGGTTATGCCAAGGTGAATTCGACCCTGCTGCAGTTCCGCGGGAATCTCACCCGCTGGCAGAAAGATCGGCTCGATACCGTTCAACCCTTCCACGCTTCCGGAATAGGCACGTTCGGATTCCAGCGGAATCACCCGGGCGCCGTGTTGACCCAGCCAGTCGGTCGCGGCTGAACGGAGCCGTCCCTTGGCGGGAAGTCCGATCTTGAGACGGCTCATTTCGGACTCGCCCTGACGGCGGCAAGCGTTTCAGGTCGAATGACCCCGCCGACCGCCGGAACTGATCGCCCATGCCCAAGGCGACCGGTCAACGCGTCAAAGCGGCCTCCGCTGGCAATTTCCGGCCACAAATGCCGGTCTCTCGCAGCGAAACCGAAAACAAAACCGTCGTAGTACTCCATCGTTCTGCGGCCATGGCCGGATGCAAACCGGAGACTGTCGACATCTACCGAAACCGACTGCAGCGCATCCCTCCTTTCGGAGAATGCGTCCACCGCAGGCTCGAGCGACGGCATGCCCTTCAGCAGCCGTTCGAGTTCGGCGAGCGCGGACGTTACCGTGCCGCCAAGATCGAGAACGGCTTCAATCGTCGCGACATCGCGCTGCCCGATGGGCGGCGTCCGGGCCTCCTCTTCGAGTTCCCGGTGGCGCGCAGCGACATCTGCGGGCTCTCGAAGTCCGACGTGCACCGGCGCCTCGCCGCCCATGCCTCCGGGCCGGGCCGGGCCGAGGCCACGTGCCTCCGCGCTTGTCTCGTTTCCGTGACCGTGTTCATCCCGAGCGCAGGAGAATCGATCCAGGAGTTTCCGAAAGCGGCCCGGACGCCACAGGTGCCTGCGCAGCATTTCCTTTCTGCGTTCCGAGGTCTCCAGGCCCGCGACTGCCGCAAGCAATACACCCATGTCGCCAACAACGACATCGAGCATGTCTGCAGCCAAGATCTCGTGAAAGAACCCGAACACCTCAGCGTCGGTTCCGGCCCGATCTTCTGAACCGAAGATCTCGTAACCGACCTGCACGGTCTCTGACATGCGCGTCGAGTCCGGAGGTTGAATTCGCCAGACCGGACCCAGGTAGGTGAACCGAGTCTCGCCGGGGTCGCCCGCCATGTACATCCGTGCCACCGGGACCGTAAAGTCGGGCCGAAGGATGAACTCGCCCCGGGCCGGGTCACGCGTGATGAAGGCGCGCGCGCGGATGTCTTCGCCGTACAGATCAAGCAAAAGATCCGCTGGCTGCAGGACTACGGTGTCTGTCAGGATCGCACCGGATCGTCGAAAGGTCGCGAGAATTTCACGCGCGACGTCGCGGGCTTCCCGAACTCCGCCGGGTTCGGAAGACTCCACCGCCGCCGGCCCGTCCCTCTCATTTGCAAACGTCGACCGCATGTCCGGATGTTCCATCACTGAAACTGCCGGGTCACAGGATCAGGCCCGATCGAGGTAGCGCGTGCGCCGGCGTGCGAATTCAGCCTTTTGATCCTCGGGCGGCAATTCGAAAACCGCCACGAGACGGCGAACCTCTTCGACGAGGCGACCACGCGGAACGGTGATCTGGGCCGGCTGATCTCTCCAGGCATCACTGGTTTCCAGATCCGCCGCGATCATGCGCCCGACGACAAGATCCTTGAGTTGAACGACATCCTGTTTCCATTCTTCCGACCCCTCAATGACGGCAACAGGACTTTCGCGCTGGTCCGCGTAGCGAAGTTGACCTCCGAAATTCTTCGGATTCCCGAGATACATCTCGGACCGGATTCCGGCTGCACGAAGTTCCGAGGCCATCCCCACGTACGAATCCAGTCGATCGCGGTCCATGACGGTAACCACGACAGGGCCCGTTCCACCCTGAACGTCAGAAACGTGACCGTGCCGAGCGGAAACGGCAGCGAGGAGGCGGTCAACACCAACCGATACGCCGGTTGCCGCGACATCCTGGCCAGTAAATCGCCGCACGAGACCGTCGTAACGCCCGCCTCCCGCGACCGATCCGAATTGTTGCCGCCTCCCTTTAGCGTCGGTGATCTCGAACGTCAGGTCAGCTTCAAACACCGCACCCGTATAGTACCCGAGCCCCCGGACGACCGACGTGTCGATGCAGATTCGATCCGGACCGAAACCCTGCGCGCGAACAAGGCGTTCGATTGCGATCAAGTCTTCGACCGCTGAATCAGGGAGACGAAGCCGGACCCAGGCCAACATGTCTTCGTTCCCGTCGCTCGGCGCGACGATTTCCATGATCTGTTCAATCTGGTCTTCACCGAGGCCCGCACCCTTGGTGAAGTCCCCGCTCTCATCCTCCCGGCCCGGACCAAGCAAGGCGCGTACGCCCTGCGCACCCAGCCGGTCGAGCTTGTCTACGGCCCGAAAGACCGAATCCCGGCACCGTTCGGACTCCTGCGACATGTCCGGGCCCACTGCGCCGACCTTCTCCAGCATTCCATCAAGAGCCGCCCTGCTGTTCAGCCGAACCCTGTAATCCCCGCGCCTAACTCCCGCTGCCTCCAGGACCTGGGCCAGCATCATGCACATTTCCGCATCGGCCGCTGGGCTCTTCGAACCGACCGTATCCGCGTCGC
Source organism: Paracoccaceae bacterium (assembly GCA_965242975.1). GTDB lineage: Bacteria > Pseudomonadota > Alphaproteobacteria > Rhodobacterales > Rhodobacteraceae > JAPPHA01. The sequence continues at coordinate 2,071,946 of CBDETS010000007.1, forward strand.
ACTGGTAGAACTGGCGGAACCGGCCCGGGCCCGGCTTTTCGTTTCGCCAGACAGTTCCGACGGCATAGCGTCGGTATGGCAACGGCAACTTGTTTCTGAACTGGGCATAGACCCGCGCGAGTGGCGCAGTCAGGTCGTATCGAAGCGCCAGCCAATCATTCTCGTCTTCTTTCCACGCGAACACACCTTCATTGGGCATGTCGACATCGGGCAAAAACTTGCCCAACGCTTCGACGGTCTCAATGGCCGGGGACTCCAGGGGTTCGAAACCGTAACGATGGTAAACTTCCCGGATTGTCGCCAGCATCTCCTCGCGGCCGGTGACTTCCGGACCGAAGTAGTCCCGAAACCCCTTCGGCAGGCGCGCCCGGGGCCGTCGATTTCGCTGAACCTTTGGTTTTTCCATTCCTTCATTCCGCCAGGATACCGCAGGGAATTCATGCGAACACGATCGCATGGATGATGATTCCGGTGGCCGTATAAAGTGCTATACCGGGATTGTCATTGGAACCAGCATTCGGCAGCACTTCACTTTGAAATGCTGCCGAATACTGAGACCCGGACAGGAATTGAAGGGCGAAATGGTGTTGATCCTTGATTGGCTGGGACTTAACGCCACATTATGAAGTTGCGAGTTGGCCAGGCAAACGTGAAATCGCGCCATCATTGACACCGGCTATGCGCACGCAATCGCGTTCTGATTGACGGGTTGTGATCATGGCCGAAAAACGGGAGTTGGAAGAGCTTGTCCAATCGATCGTGAAAGAGACACTTGGCAACGCCCGAATTGGTGACGTATTCGTTGCCCCGGCCTACGATGAGGATGGCGATGAAACATTGCCGGTCACGGTTGAGTTTGACGGCACTGAAGATCAGCTTGATGCGCGAAAGGCTACCCCGTGTAGTACGACACATGCGTCCCCGCCGTGCCGAGACCGGCCAACAAGCATTCCCGATCATCTCCCGCCTTCCCGGCGACCAGATGCACGAGGCTCAGGATTCGCCCTGACGATCTGCCGAGTGTGGCGGACGAACTGATCTCGACAAAACGGCAGGAAACCACGGCAATCCAGTCTGCGCAGGGCAGTGAGTATGGCTTGTTGCGCCATGTATCATTGCCTCGCGTAGTGATGCGCAGATACGCTTGTGAAAAGTCGCGGCGCTGATCGAAGCAAGCTGGCGTGGTGTCAAGACATCGTGCCCTTGAACATGGCTTCGCCAGGAATGGTTGCAAGAACCAAGATGCAATCAAGAAGTCTCAAAGGGATATGGAAGATTTCGCGAATGCCTTCGTATCTCTACGAGAGAAATGCCATGTCACCGACTGTGATCCCTTTGCACGATGCACTGAACTTGAGGTGAAAAGCGACATTTCTTCTGCGCAAGGCGCGATTGACCGCTTCCGGTCTTCGCCCATCAGGGATCGCAGGGCGTTTTCCACTTTCGTGTTGCTCAAGAACCGTTCACACCTTGTGAAAGTGCCCGGAAATGGACTTGGTTCCGTCCTCGTCCCGTCGTTTCCCGTTCATTCCCACTTACATCTTCAATTTCCGTCCCCGCCTCCTCATGCACAATGAAGCGCCCGGGCATCTCGGCACTTGCCCACCACGATACGCCTTCCGTCCTCCCGCGAACGGTCAGCCGTCGAGGTCATCGATCCTGAGAACGCCTTCAATCCTCGAAATGGCCCCCCTGACCTGAGGCGTCACTCGGCAACGCAGCGGAACGGCGACCTCCACGTCTCCCGGCAGCTCTCGATCCGAAATCACCAGGTGAACTGAACCGAGCCTTCCGTTGGACCCGACCTTCTCGTGACCGGCGACCTGCCGCACAACCGAGCGAATTGCATCCTCTCCTTCAATGAACACCCTGATTCCGGATGGCGCAATCCTGGCCACTACCTCATCCGCGGATTCGACCCTGCGTCCCAGCAACCTCCGGTTTCCCGTGTCTCCACCTGCGTCAACGGACACCACGATATTGTTGCCGGGATCAAGCATGCCGCGCGACTTGTCGACCACGTCGGAAAACAACGTGACTTCGCAACCGCCGCTCGGGTCGCTCAACTGGACAAACGTCAAGTTGTTTCCCTTGTTCGAACGCCGCTCCTGACGGCCAATGACCGTACCCGCCACACTGACGCTCAGTTGTTCCCGTTCACCGATTTGTTCCATTCGCTGTTCCAGATCCGTGATTCGAACGACCCCCAGCCGGGAAAGTTCCTCCCGCATCTCGTCCAGGGGGTGCCCGGACAGGTAAAAGCCGACAGCTTCATGTTCGTTTTGCAGCCGCTCCATAGGTTCCCATTCTTCAGTCGTCGGCAATTGAGGAGGCGGCAGTTCCTCGCTTTCCTTGCCAAACAGACCGATCTGGGTGCTGTTTCGTTCGTCGTGAGCGGATGCGGAAAAGTCCGTCAGGATGTCGATTGCCGAGAGAACCCTCGCCCGGTTGTTTTCCAAACCATCGAACGCACCGGCCCGCGCCAGGGTTTCAAGGGGGCGGCGGCCCAGTTTCTTGAGATCAACCCTGCGCGCAAAGTCGAGGAGATCCGTGAAGGGTCCGCCCTCGTCCCGTGCCACCTCGATCAGTTTCATTCCCTCGGCACCCGCGCTTTTCAACCCGCCCAGTGCATAGTGTATACGGCCATTCCGAACGACGAACCGTGCACAGGACCGGTTTACGCACGGCGACCTCAACTCGATTCCGAGCCGCTCGACCTCCTGCCGGTAGACATTCAGCTTGTCAGTGTTGACCAGGTCGGCATTCATCACGGCGGCCATGAATTCGACCGGATGGTGCGCCTTCAACCAGGCTGTCTGATAGCTGACGACTCCATACGCGACGGCATGTGACTTGTTGAATCCGTAATTGGCAAACTTGTTGAGCAGGTCCCAGACCTCCATGGCCTTCGTTCGGTCTACACCGTTGGCCTTGGCGCCCGCGAGGAACTTGGGCTTTTCCGCGTCCATTGCCGCCTGGATCTTCTTCCCCATCGCCCGGCGGACCACGTCGGCACCTCCAAGCGAGTAACCGGCCATCGCCCGGACTACCTGCATCACCTGTTCCTGGTAGATGATTATTCCCTGGGTCTCGTCGAGGATGGGATCAATCGAATCGTGCAGGAATTTTCTCGGTTCGATTCCGTTCTTGACATTGCAGTACGTCGGAATGCTTTCCATCGGCCCGGGCCGGTACAGCGCCACCAATGCGACGATATCGGCGATTTCGGTCGGGCGCATGCGCCTCAGGGCATCTTTCATGCCCGCGCCTTCGACCTGGAACAACGCAACCGTCTGGGCGGACGCGTACAACTCGAACGTATCCGGGTCATCCAGCGGGATCGTTGCCATTTCGACCTCGACTCCACCTTGTTTCAGGAGGTCAAGCGTTTCCTGGATGATGGTCAGGGTTTTCAGTCCAAGGAAATCCAGCTTGACCAACCCGGCGCGTTCGACCCACTTCATGCTGAACTGGGAAACCGGCATCGAGGAACGCGGGTCCTTGTATATCGGTATCAGTTCGTCGAGAGGGCGGTCACCCACGACAAGACCGGCGGCATGGGTCGATGCATTCCGGTAGACACCTTCGAGCTGGGAGGCGTACTCCAGCAGCCTGGCGACGACCGGTTCGGCATCCGCCGCCTCCGCGAACTCCTGCCGCTGTGTCATTGCCTCTTTCAGCGAGACCGGCTTGACCCCGTCGACAGGTATCATTTTCGCAAGGCGGTCAACCCGGCTGTACGGAATTTGCAGAACACGCCCGATATCCCGAATGGCCGCACGGGACAACAACGCGCCAAAAGTGATGATCTGGGCAACCTGGTCCCGCCCGTAACGCTCCTGAACGTAGTTGATCACCTCCTCACGGCGGTCCACACAGAAATCGATGTCGAAGTCAGGCATCGACACCCGTTCCGGATTCATGAACCGTTCGAACAGGAGTGAGTACCGGAGCGGGTCGAGATCGGTGATCGTCAGGGCATAGGCGACCAGGGAACCGGCACCGGAACCACGTCCGGGACCAACCGGGATCCCCTGCCTCTTCGCCCATTGCACAACGTCCGCGACAATCAGGAAATACCCGGCAAATCCCATGGCGTCGATAACGCCAAGCTCGAAATCGAGGCGTTGGTGATATTCCTGTTCGGAAACGGCGAGGGGGATGGAAGCAAGGCGTTGTTCCAGGCCTTCCTGAGCCTGACGTCGAAGTTCATCCATTTCCTGTTCTGCCAGTTTCGGCAGGATCGGGTCACGCGCGGAAACCCGAAACGCACAGCGCTGCGCGATTTCGACGGTACTTGCGACCGCTTCAGGCAGGTCGCTGAACAAGGCCGCCATTTCCTCGGCAGACTTGAAGAAGTGATGTTCCGTCAGCCGGCGTCGTGGCTCTTTCTGGTCAACGTAACTCCCTTCCTTGATGCAGATCAGGGCGTCATGGGCCGCATACATCTCTTGCCTGTCGAAGTAGACATCGTTTGTCGCAACCAGGGGCAAACCCGTATCGTAGGCGATATCGAGAAACGCGGGTTCGGTCGCGCGTTCCTCGTCGGTCGCCGTGTGTCTTGCTGAGGGGTGACGCTGGATCTCCACGTAGAGACGGTCGCCGAAGATCCGCGCGAGTGCGTGAACAAGATCACGTGCTTGTTCGATCTTCCCCTCGAGAATCAGTTGTCCAACCGGACCGGACGCGCCGCCGGTCAGGCATACAAGCCCGTCCGACCCGCCTTCGAGCTGGCTGAGACCGACATGGGGAACTCCCGACCCCGACTCCAGGAACGCATAAGAATTCAGCTTGACCAAATTGCCGTAGCCGCGCTCGTTCTTTGCGAGCAGAACCAAAGGGCTCACGGTAGGCACCCGTGACTGCATGTTCGGCGAATCTGCCGACAGTCCAGCCGCCACATCCATCTGGCAGCCGATGATGGGCTGAACTCCGTTCGACGCGGCTGTTTCGGAAAACTCAAGGGCGGCGAAGAGGTTGCCCGTGTCGGTCACAGCGACTGCGGGGGCTCCCTGCTTCCGGCACATGTCAATCAACTGATCGACGTGAATGGTCCCTTCAAGCAGGGAATAGACCGTGTGGACGCGCAAATGGATGAATCGGGGTTCGACCGCCATTGGATCACCATATCCCGCCAATCAGTTTCGCGAAAGTGCCACGGCCGGATCAACATCGTGCTTGCATCTGATGCACAGGCATTTCACATTTCTCCGGAACCGGATGCACCCGGTACACTCTGCGCTGACCCCGCCCGGACGGAAGGCAGGAAACTTCGACTGGAAGGAGGATCTGGAGTCATGGCACGGTTGACCACACATGTTCTGGATACGGCTCGCGGCCGGCCGGCCGCAGGGATGGTGATCGATCTGTACGCGATCGGGACCAGACGTCGGAAACTCACGACCGCCGCAACCAATCCGGATGGCCGTGTGAATCGGCCGTTGCTGGAAGGTGCGGAGTGCAAGCCCGGCACATATGAGCTCGTCTTCCACGCAGGCGCGTACCACCATCAAACCGAAGCTGTCCGGCCGGCTGGCTCTTTTCTTGACCTGATTCCGATTCGTTTCACCATCGTGGACGACGGACACTATCACGTCCCCCTCCTGCTCTCTCCTTACGGCTACACGACCTACAGGGGAAGTTGATGACCGCAGTTCGTTTCCTGCTGAACGGAAAAAGCCTCCGGCTCGAGGATCCGGATCCGGCCGAGACCGTTCTCGACTGGCTTCGAGTCCGGCGTCATCTCACCGGCACCAAGGAAGGCTGCAACGAGGGGGATTGCGGAGCCTGCACGGTGATGCTGACCTCGATTGCGAATGATGGCACGGCAGTTCATTCGGCCGTCAATTCCTGCCTGCTGTTCCTGCCCCAACTCGATGGCAAGTCACTCAGGACCGTTGAAGGCGTCGCCGATGAAACCGGAACTCTGCATCCGGTCCAGAAACGAATGATCGAACACCATGGAAGCCAATGCGGTTTCTGCACACCCGGATTTGTCATGTCCATGGTTGCGGTCCACGGATCCGGACGGAAGGATCACGACGACGTTCTCGCCGGCAATCTGTGCCGGTGTACGGGTTATGCACCGATCGTTCGCGCGGCCCAGGCCGCGGAAGATGATGCCGTTGCGCCCTGGCTCGACAACGATGTCCACAGCCTGCGTTCGCTTGTTTCCGCAGGAAAATCCCCGAATCCGGCCTGTCGATCGGGCACGTGTTTCATGCCGAGGACAGCCGATGATCTCGCTGACTGGAAGCTTGCCAATCCGGATGGAACGCTTGTCGGCGGCGCCACTGATCTCGGGCTGGTCGTCAACAAGGACATGAAGTCGATCTCGCCGATGTGCTTTGTCTCGCAGGTTCGCGACCTGAGCGACATAGCGCCGGTGAACGGGGGGCTCACGGTGGGAGCAACGGCGACGATTTCCGAGCTGCGCGACCGTGTCAGGAATCGCTATCCGGATTTCGGTGAGCTTCTCCGTAGATTCGGCTCAGAACAGGTCCGGAATGTCGCAACCGTTGGCGGCAACATCGCCAACGGCTCACCGGTCGGCGACGGAGCGCCGCCATTGATCGCGCTCGGTGCGACACTGACGCTTCGCCACGGGAATGACCGCCGAACCCTCAACACCGAGGATTTCTTCATCGCGTATGGTCACCAGGACCTTCAACCCGGTGAATTCATCGAGTCCCTGCACATCCCCGACGCCCCCGACCGGCTTCGATGTTTCAAGCTGTCCAAGAGATTCGATCAGGACATTTCCGCCGTCCTCGGCTGCTTCAATATCGTCGTTGGCGAAAGCGGAATCGTCGAGACGGCACGGATTGCGTTCGGAGGCATGGCGGGAACTCCGAAGCGTGCGCGTGCGGTGGAAGATCGCCTCGTCGGACGGCGTTGGAACGAGAAGACGGTAGAATCAGCCGCCCGGGCCTTCGAGTCCGACTTTACTCCGATCTCGGACTTGCGCGCGAGCGCAGGCTACCGCGCGACCTCGGCGCAGCACATGCTGCTCCGGTGTTTTCTCGAGGATTCCTCCGGCGAGACGCGCGTGCTCGACGTGGTGCCATGAGCGCGAAATCCGAAATCCCCCACGAGTCGGCGCGGCTCCACGTCACGGGCGGGGCAACCTATCTCGACGACATTCCGACTCCGCCGCACTGCCTGCACCTTGCCTTTGGCCAGGCGAGGGCGGCATGCGGATCGATCGCACGGCTCGATGTCAGGGCAGTCCGCGACACCGGCGGTGTCGCGGCCGTACTGACCGCATCAGATCTCCCCCGGACCGCGGATACCTCTCCGACCGCTCATGACGAACCTCTTCTGGCGGCTGATGACGTGCATTTCTTCGGACAGCCCGTGTTTATTGTTGCGGCCGAGAGCCACCGCATCGCCCGTCACGCGGCCCGCCTCGGACACGTCGAGGTCGTCGAGCGCACGCCGGTATTGACCATTGACGAGGCAATCGCCGCGCACGACCTTCTCGAGAGCCCGGTGGTTTACCTGAAGGGAGATCCCGATGCCGCCATCGCCGACGCACCCAATTCGCTGTCGGGTCGGGTCGAGACCGGCGGACAGGAGCATTTCTATCTCGAAGGACAGGCCGCAATGGCCGTGCCCAGGGAGGACGGGGGTATGCTGGTATTCAGTTCCTCGCAGCATCCGAGCGAGATTCAGGAGAAGGTCTCCGAGGTTCTCGGGACCGACCTTGGACGCGTGCGGGTCGAAGTCCGCCGCATGGGGGGAGGATTCGGCGGGAAGGAAAGCCAGTGCAATGCCCCGGCAATGGCCTGCGCGGTGACGGCATCTGTGACGGGTCGGCCCTGTCGAATGCGGTACGACCGCGATGACGACATGCTCATCACCGGAAAGCGGCACGAATTCCGGATCGACTACAGCGTCGGTTTCGACGACGACGGCCGCATCCTCGGGATCGTCTTCGATCACCATGTCCGGTGCGGTTGGTCACAGGACCTGTCTCTCGCAGTCGCCGACCGGGCAATGCTGCATGCCGACAATGCCTACCACCTCGAGAATGTCCGGATCACATCGTACCGACTGCGGACAAACACGGTTTCCGCGACGGCATTTCGCGGGTTCGGCGGTCCCCAGGGGATGGTCGGAATCGAGCATGCGATCGAACGAATCGCCTGGGCCCTCGACCGGGATCCGTTGGACGTGCGGATGGTCAATTATTATCGATCGAGAGATTCCGGGGAGACATCGCCGGTAATGCAGCGATCATCGAATGAATCATGTCCCGCCGGCAAGCCCGGGGTATCCACGGCCGTACAGACAACTCCCTATCACATGGAGGTCCGCGACTCGGTCATTCGGGAAATCACGACACGCCTCGTCGAACGTTCGGGATATCACGAAAGGCGCCGGTCCATCGCCCGGTTCAATGCCCGCAACACTGTTCTCAGGCGTGGAATCGCGCTGACGCCGGTCAAGTTCGGGATTTCGTTTACACTGACCCATTACAACCAGGCCGGCGCGTTGGCACATGTCTACCGGGACGGCTCCGTTCACGTAAACCACGGCGGAACCGAGATGGGCCAGGGGCTCATGACCAAGGTCATGCAGATCGCCTCTTCGGCTCTCGGATTACAACCTGATTCCGTCACGGTCTCGGCCACCGACACCGACAAGGTGCCGAATACCTCGGCAACGGCGGCCTCTTCCGGCTCGGACCTGAATGGAATGGCGGCAAGTGCCGCCTGCGAGACGATTCGTGTCCGCATGGCGACGTATCTTGCTGAACAGTGGCAGCAAAAACCCGCGAATGTGCGTTTCGAAGGCGGAAATGTCCTGATCGGAGATGTATCCATTCCGTTCAGCGAGGCGGCACGTCGTTGCCATGAGGGGCGTGTCTCGCTGTCCGCGACCGGATTCTATGCGACACCGGACATTCATTGGGAACGGAGTTCCGGCCGAGGTCGGCCATTCTACTATTTCGCCTACGGTGCAGCGGTCACCGAGGCGGTGATCGACACGCTGTCCGGCGAATCGAGAATTCTCCGCACCGACATCGTTCATGACGTCGGGGAATCGCTGAATACCGCGATTGACATCGGGCAGATCGAAGGCGGGTTCGTCCAGGGCGCCGGCTGGCTGACGACCGAAGAACTGGTTTGGAACGATCGCGGGCACCTTCTGACCCACGCACCTTCAACGTACAAGATCCCCGCATGCTCGGACCGGCCGACGATCCTGAATGTCAGTTTGTTCGAAAATGCCAACTCGGAGAACACGATCCACCGTTCCAAAGCGGTCGGCGAACCACCGTTCATGCTGGGAATTTCGGCATTCATGGCAATCTCGGACGCCGTATCATCGTGTGGCGACGGCTTCGATGGCATCGACACTCCGGCGACCCCCGAACGGGTGCTCCGCGCCGTCATGCAACTTCGGGGGCAGGGCTGGTGAACGGTTTCGACCGAACCGAGTTGCGGGAGGCCGTTCGGCACCACGGTTTGGTCGCGCGGGTCGTCGTTGCCGGCGTCAAGGGATCGACTCCGCGGGAATCCGGGGCGTCTATGCTGGTCTGGGCGGACGGCCTGTCCGGAACGATCGGAGGAGGAGCTCTCGAACTGGCAGCGGTCGACCACGCCAGGAAAGGCCTCGAGTCCGGTCCGGGGATTACAACGCTGAACATACCGCTTGGCCCCAGGATCGGACAATGCTGCGGCGGTGCGGTCAACCTGGTCATCGAGAATCTTGACGAGGTGCCGCGCGACGAACCTGGAGACGAATCCATCCGGGTGCGCAGGGTTCGACCTTCCCGAGGCACCCCTGATTCCCCGAACGGACCGCCACTCCGGGTGCGGCGCATCATCGAGGCCATGCGCAGCGGGGAGGCAACGCCGTCGACCTGTGTCGTCGACGGATGGTTCATCGAGCCGAGTGCGCATCCGGAACGGAATATCTGGGTCTACGGAGCCGGCCACGTGGGGCGATCGGTGGTCGAGGTCCTGTCGGGCCTCCCGTTCGCGGTCACGTGGGTGGATTTCGACGCCTCCCGATTCCCGGCTGAAGTTCCGTCCACTGCCCGTCCGCTGGTGACAGACCCGGACTCGCTGCACGGAATCGAGCTGGCCCCCGACGATGCCGATCACCTGGTGATGACGCACACGCACAGCATTGACCTTGATATCTGTGATCGTGTTCTCAGGCGGCAATTCCGGTCGCTCGGCCTGATCGGGTCCAAAACAAAACGTCAGCGCTTTGTCCGGCGGCTGCGTTCCCTCGGTCATTCGGACGAGGTGCTTTCACGCCTGACCTGCCCGATCGGCATAACTGGCCTCGGTAAGCATCCGCGCGCCATTGCCGTCGGTGTCGCTGCCGGATACCTGTTCGACGCCCCGAACGAGATCGGAACATTCAGGATCGGAGACGTCCCGGGTTGACGAATCTGCTCGACATCAGCGCCATGACCAAGGCCTATCCGGGCGTGCTTGCCTGCGACGGCATTTCGATGGAGATCGCGACCGGAGAAATTCACGCCCTCCTCGGAGAGAACGGCGCCGGGAAATCCACGCTTGTCAAGATGATTTACGGACTTGTTCGTCCGGATTCCGGCAACATGAACCTCGAGGGAATGCCGTTTGCCCCGCGGGAACCGAGAGCAGCGCGCGGTGACGGCATTGCGATGGTGTTCCAGCACTTTTCGCTTTTCGAAGCCCTGAGCGTTGCCGACAACATTGCCCTGGGAATGGAAATTCACCTGTCTCGTTCAGACCTCGCGGCCCGGATCCGCCAGGTATCCGCCGGCTACGGCCTCGCCATCAATCCGGATCGCATCGTGGGGGACCTTTCGGCAGGAGAACGCCAGAGAGTCGAAATCGTGCGGTGCCTGTTGCAGTCGCCGAAACTCCTGATCATGGACGAACCGACCTCGGTGTTGACTCCGCAGGAGGTGGAACTGCTTTTCGACACATTGCGGAAACTGGCATCCGAGGGCACGTCGATCCTCTACATTTCGCACAAGCTCGAGGAGATCCGCACCCTCTGCCACCGGGCAACGATCCTTCGAGGGGGAAAGGTCGTGACCACCTGTACGCCCACCAATGAAACGGCAAGAAGCCTTGCCGCCATGATGGTCGGAACGAACCTCGCGGTTCCGACACGACGCGATCATACGCCGGGCAAGGACCTGCTGAGGGTGTCCGGCCTCTCGCTCCGGTCCCGGAGCCATTTCGGTACGAGCCTGAAAGACATCGAATTCGTTCTACGGGCCGGCGAAATACTCGGCATCGCCGGTGTCGCAGGGAACGGCCAGGACGAGTTGCTCCTGGCGTTGTCCGGAGAGGAACGGTCTCCTCGCGGCGTGATTAGACTGGGCGACAACGATGTCGGTCCGTCAGGACCCAACACGAGGCGGCGGCTCGGGATGCTGGCCGCGCCTGAGCAGCGGTTGGGGCACGCGGCTGCGCCCGACATGTCGCTGAGCGAAAACGCGATGATGACCGCACACATTCGGCGCTCCCTCGCTCGTCGCGGCGTTCTCGACTGGGCGGCGGCGGCTGAATTTGCTGGCGATGTCGTCGAGCGGTTCGACGTCCGGACGACGGGTGTGGACAGCGCCGCCAGATCCCTTTCGGGCGGAAACCTCCAGAAATTCGTCGTCGGACGCGAGATACAGCAGGACCCGCGCGTACTGGTGATCAACCAACCGACCTGGGGCGTCGACGCAGCGGCTGCCTCGTTCATTCGCGTGACTCTTGTCGAACTCGCGGAGCGTGGAGCGGGCGTGCTGGTGATCAGCCAGGATCTTGATGAATTGATCGAGATTTCCGACAGATTGGCCGTAATCGCCGGCGGCCACCTTTCGGAACCTCGCCCGACCACCGGAGTCAAGGCCGAGGAGATCGGGCTTCTGATGGGACAGACCGGAGACGCACGTGCTGCTGCTTGAGCCAAGGCCGGAACCTTCCCGGGTGATGCGCGCGGTGACTCCGTTCGTCGCCGTCCTCCTGACCATGGCGGCAGGAGCCGTTCTGTTCGCGTTTCTCGGAACGAATCCTCTGGACGCAATCAGGGTGTTTTTCTGGGATCCCCTGTTTGACTCGACCGTCGCGAGTTACACCCGTCCGCAACTGTTCGTGAAGGCCGCACCGCTGATCATCATTGCGCTCGGGCTTTCCTTCGGTTTTCGGGCCGGCATCTGGAACATCGGTGCCGAAGGCCAGTTCATCATGGGCGCCGTAACCGGCGGGGGGTTCGGGCTTGCCGTCTACCCTGCCGAGGGTTTCTGGGTATTTCCGATGATGGTCCTGGCGGGCGCTCTCGGCGGCTTTCTCTGGGCGATGATCCCCGCAATCCTGAAGATTCGATTCCATGCGAACGAAATCCTTGTCTCCTTGATGCTGGTTTACGTGGCTTTCAACGTTCTTGCCGAAATGGTCACGGGCCCGCTGAGAAACCCGGAGGGATTCAACTGGCCCGAGAGCCGGCATTTCCAGGATTATCCGAGCGCGCACAACTCGGAACTGCTGGGCGGCACCGGCGTCCACTTCGGCGTCATCGTCATGTTCGCGCTCGTCGTCCTGTGCTTTCTGATACTTCGCAACCACATATTCGGATTCCAGGTACGCCTGGCCGGGCAATCGCAACGGGCGGCGCGGTTCGCTGGCGTCGATGCAGCGGTCCTGACCGCTCTCTGCCTGGGCCTCTCCGGCGCACTTGCAGGCATGGCGGGGCTGTTCGAGGTCACCGGGCCGGCCGGAAAGCTCTCGACCAACTTCCCACTCGGGTACGGGTTCACTGCCATAATCGTGGCATTCCTCGGGCGGTTGCACCCGGTCGGCATCCTTCTCGCCGGGCTGCTCATGGCGTTAACCTACATCGGAGGGGAGCTGGCCCAGTTCATGCTGAACATTCCCGCCGCAGCGGTCCAGGTCTTTCAGGGAATGCTGCTCTTTTTTCTTCTGGCCGTTGACGTCCTGGTCAATTTCCGGGTTCGATGGAAGGTTCCGTCTGGCGAGCAACCAGGTTCGGAGCCCGTGTTTGCCGATGCCGCGCCCCGTTCCCGGGTGAATGAACGGGTGCGTGACGGGAAAGAGAGGCGGCCATGATCGATCTTGCCGGGGTCTCACCGGCTGCACTGGTTGCGAGCCTGATGGTCGCGGCGACGCCGATTCTCCTCGCCGCAGCCGGCGAGTTGGTTGTTGAAAAATCGGGCGTTCTCAATCTCGGGGTTGAAGGCATGATGATCATCGGTGCCATTTGCGGTTTCATCGGCGCCGTCGAAACCGGCTCTCCCCTCGCGGGCCTCCTGGCGGCTGTCGCGGGCGGAATCCTGCTGTCCCTGATATTTGCCGTCTTGACACAGTTTCTGCTGTCAAACCAAGTTGCTACCGGACTCGCGTTGACGCTGTTCGGCCTTGGACTGGCGGCATTGATGGGACAAAGCTACGCCGGGATCAAACCGCCCCCGACTCCCAGGCTCGACATACCGATCCTGTCGGAAATTCCGTTCCTGGGGCCGGTGCTTTTTTCTCACGACGGTGTCCTTTATCTGTCTCTTTTCCTGGTCTTTGCCGTCTGGTTCGTCCTGCGGTACACCCGTGCCGGACTTGTCCTCCGTGCCGTCGGAGACAATCACGATGCGGCCCACGCACTCGGATACAAGGTCGTCCGTGTGCGCCTGACGGCGATCCTGTTCGGAGGGGCCATGGCGGGTCTCGGTGGCGCCTATCTTTCGCTGATCAGGGTTCCGCAGTGGACGGAAGGGATGACGGCTGGCGCCGGGTGGATTGCACTCGCGATTGTCGTTTTTTCTTCCTGGAAGCCATGGCGGATTCTTCTTGGAGCCTATCTCTTCGGGGGGGTCACGGTTTTGCAACTGAACCTGCAGGCCGCGGGCGCCGGGATTGGGGTTGCGTATCTGTCAATGGCTCCGTATCTCGTTACAATACTCGTACTGGTTGTCATGTCCTCCGACCGAAGGCGGACCAGCTTGAACGCTCCGGCCTGTCTTGGCCGGGCTTTTCACGCCTCGGCCTGACGGGAGACGGGGCTGACACCATTTCCTGAAAGTGACCGCCCCTAACGGCGCGCTGTACCTTTCAGGTTCATTTGAGGAGGGGAATCATAATGAAACAATTTTGGCGTTGTCTTGCCTGCGCCGCGGCGCTCGCTTTCGGGTTCGCCGGTGCGGCATTGGCATCAGACGAAAAACTCAAGGTCGGGTTCGTCTACGTCGGACCAATCGGTGACTTCGGCTGGAGTTATGAGCACGACCAGGGCAGGCTTGCGGTTGACGAGGCGCTGGGGGATCGGGTCGAGACGTCCTACGTCGAGAGCGTACCCGAAGGCGCCGATGCCGAGAGGGTCATGACCCAAATGGCATTGTCCGGCCACAAGCTGATATTCACGACATCTTTCGGCTACATGGATCCTACGATCAACGTTGCCGCAAAGTTTCCCGACGTGAAATTCGAGCATGCGACAGGATACAAGCGCGCGGACAATGTCTCGACTTATTCGGCCCGCTTCTACGAGGGCCGCACCGTGATCGGCCACATCGCGGGTCACATGACGGAATCAAACGTCATTGGATACATCGCGTCGTTCCCGATTCCGGAAGTCGTCCGGGGAATCAACTCCGCATACCTCGCGGCCAAGGCGGTCAATCCCGACGTTCAGTTCAAGATCGTCTGGGTGTTCACCTGGTTTGATCCGGCCAAGGAAGCCGACGCGGCGACCGCCCTGATCGAGCAGGGTGCTGATGTCATCATGCAGCACACCGATTCACCGGCAGCAATGACGATTGCCGAAGAAAAGGGTGTCTACGCCTTTGGTCAAGCTTCGGACATGATGGAGTTCGGGCCCACGGCAAGGCTGTCGTCGATCATTGACAACTGGGCACCGTACTACGTGGCGCGTACCCAGGCCGTCCTTGACGGGACCTGGGAATCGATCGACACGTGGGATGGCATTGCGCCCGGAATGGTCGAGATCGGCGAGTTTTCCGACAGGATTCCCGCCGAGGTTCGGGAATCGGCTGCCGCCATTCGGGACGCGATTGCCGCAGGCACGATGCATTCATTCACCGGACCGATCAATCGGCAAGACGGGTCGGCCTGGCTTGCGGAGGGCGAAACGGCAGATGACGGTACGCTCGTTTCCATGGACTTCTATGTCGAGGGTGTGGAGGGAGAAATCCCCAACTGAGCGGAAGGCTCCTGCGCGGCTTCCCCGGATTCTTAACACGGGGGCGCGCGGGAGCCACCCGATAGACCTGGCCTGATCGCGCACGTTCATCGCCGCCCCGGCGATCAGGAAATCGCCTTGCGTGCAAACGAACCGACGCCGCTCATGGTGACGTGGTCGCGCCGCAACGGACAACCGCTTGACCGGCCCGCTTGATACGGTGACGTTTTCGACGTTGCGGATGGTCCACCGTCGACACAACAAGACACATTGTTCAAACGCGTTGGGGGCAGACAATTCGAAACTGCCCGAGGTGTCCGGGCTGCTGAATCCTTCTCAAGGTCGCTCAGGCCCCGGTCAAAACCCACCGGAAGTGGCATGAACCGTTGGCCAAGTTCACACAAAACACCAGCCTGATCGCCGGCAAGATCGAGGAACTCGAGGTTCCCTCTCGCCGGGCACTGATCGCGATTGCCGGACCGCCGGCATCCGGCAAGTCATCACTTGCCCTGGCCACCGCGGCAGAACTCACCCGGCGAAACCATGCCGTCGCAGTCATGCCGATGGACGGTTTTCACCTCGATGACAGGCTTCTCGAAAAACGGGGCCTTCTCCCGCAGAAGGGCGCTCCGGAGACCTTCGACTTTGATGGATTCCTGACGGCAGTTCGCCGGGTCCAGACCGAACCATCGGTCATTCTCCCGGATTTTGACCGCACACGGGAAATTGCCATTGCCGGCTCACTGGAAGTCGGCCTCGAGACCCGTTTTGTTCTGATCGAAGGCAACTACCTGTTACTCAGCGAAGAACCCTGGAACAGGCTTTCCGAGTTCTGGACCTTTTCGGTTTTTCTTTCCGTTTCGATGAGAACCCTTGAACTGAGGCTCAAGGATCGCTGGCATTCCTACGGCCTGGATTCGAGCACGACGAGTGCGAAGATCCATGGCAATGACCTTGTCAACGCCGAAAGGATCGAGAAATCCCGCTGTCACGCCGATCTGGTCCTCCCGAACTGAGCGTCAAGACAATCCGCATTCGTCACCGCAATGGCGGAAACGGATTCCCCTTGAGCACGTCGTTCCGGCAATGAACGGAATGTGGTTGCAATCCCTGCATCGCTCCCGGCATTAATGTTGGCACGGCGATTCCTGGGAAAACCGGCATGGAGAGTTCGGAAGATCTGATTCTGGTGCGATTTTCCGGAAATGCCCGCGAGTATTTCGGCATTTGGATTGTCAATCTCTGCCTGTCGATCATCACGCTCGGGATCTATTCGGCCTGGGCCAAGGTCCGCAACAAAAAGTACTTTCTGCGGAATACATCGATTGGCGGACGCGCTTTCGACTACCATGCGAAGGGAATCCAGATCCTGATTGGCAGGATCATCGTCGTTGTGGCCATGATAGTACTGTCGGTGTCATCCTCGATTTCTCTCGCGGCCAATATCGTCGTCACCGTTTTCATCATTGGCGCCTTTCCGTGGCTGATAAACCGCGGACTGAAATTCAATGCGGCGATGACGAGTTGGTCGAACGTTCGGTTTCGTTTTCGGGGCAATTACTGGAAGGCCTTGCTGGTCTTTGTCCTCTACCCGATACTGACGGTCCTGAGTCTCTACCTTGCGTTCCCGTTCCTTTCGAGGGCGATGACGCGATACACGATCAGGCACCACAGCCTTGGGGATCACGAGTTTGCCTTCGACAGTCCGATCAAGCCATTTTACATCGCGTTATTCCTGACATTCCTCTGGACGGTGCTCGGGTTTGTTCTGGTTTCTGCCGCGACCCTGGTGTCGTACGCGCTGTCCCCGGACGGGTTTTCCGGCCTGTTGTCAGGTCCCAATGCGGACATCTCGACCGCCCTGATCCTGGTTTCGGCGATAATCATCGTTCTGGTTTTGACTCCACTGGTGACAATCTACTCGGCGTTCACCCGCAACGCCATTTACCGGGGCATCGTTCTGGAGGACGGGCACAGGTTCAGATCGACGATTTCACCGGTGACATTGATCTGGATCGCAGTCAGCAACGCGGGTGCGGTCGTGTTTTCGCTCGGCCTGTTGCTGCCATGGACCCGGGTCAGGATGGCAAGATACTTGTGCGCGCATTCCTGGGTTGCCCCTAACGGTTCACTAGACGACTTCGTCGGAGATCTTCAACGATCTCCAACCGCAATCGGTGATGCCTACATGGACATCGAATCCGTTGACATCGGGGCGGCTGTCTGAATTGCAAGAGGCGGCCCCGAAAGGCGATGCCTATGCTCCCGGCTCCTCCCGGATCGTCCGGGCACAGCTTTTTGCGGGTGTGGCCGACACGATCAGCCTTGTAGAGTTCGACAGCGGCTCCTTGCTGACCGACGCGCCGACCTCTCGGATCGTTCGGGAACAAAGGCTTGGAAGCCTTCCGACGATCCTGAAGTTCCCCGACGGCTGGAGCTTTCATTGCCGTGACCATGAGGAGGTCGACGCGATACTCGGCTTGAGGAGATCCGATCGACTCCACTACTGGGAAGCGTTCCGTCCGAGGTTGGTCCTCGTGGTCGCGTTTACACTCATGGCCGCGTTTTCCGCCTGGCGTTGGGGTCTCGGCATCCTGGTCGCCACCGCAATTTTCCTGACCCCTGAAGGCATGCCCCGCGCCATCGATGACGGTCACCTGGCCTTCAGCGACCAGACATGGGCCAGCCCGTCACGTCTGGGAACAACGGAAAGAGAAAGGATCGCGCTGGTTTTCGACAGGTTGAAAGCCGTGGCGCCACCTCCGCGATTCTCCGACTACAGATTGACCTTCCGCGACATTCCGGCTGCCGGGCCCAACGCCTTCGCCTTGCCGGGAGGTACGGTGATCATCACCGACGAGCTTGTCAGGGCCTTCCCCGACCCGGACGTGATCGCGGGTGTGCTTGGCCACGAGTTGGCCCATGTATCCGAGACTCACGGCCTGAAGCAGGTTTACCGGAGCCTCGGTACCTATCTGGCGGTCGCCATTGTCTTCGGAGATGTCGGTCCGGTGCTCAACGACCTTCTCCTGGAGGGCGGGCTGTTGTTCTCGCTCGCCTACAGCCGCGAACACGAATCCGAGGCCGACCGCATCGGATTAACTCTGGCGGCACAGGCCGGCTACGACCCTGCGGCCCTGGCCCAGTTCTTCAGGCAGCTTGACGACGACTCGGGATTTTCCGGTCCGGGCTGGCTCTCGACCCATCCGAGCCATCAGGACCGAATCGCGGAAATCGAACGTCTTGCAGGCGAAATCAAGTAGTCGCAGCCCCAGGCAGGAACGTTTTGCCTCCTGTCGGAATCTGCATGTGGGAAAGGTAAATGCAGGTGCCACGGCTTCGATGGCGCAATGAACTCTGCCTTTGTCCCCAAGCAATGCCTTGGAATTGATTTTCCGGACAAGCCTCAAGTAAAGTGACCGGGTCGCGTCGGTTTTCGCACGATAGAATTCCGCAGCGCCGTCTCCGCGTTTGTCTGACTACGGGCTGGTTTTCCGCCACATTCCGGCCGCCGGGCTCAACGCCTTTGCTCTGCCGTGAGGAATGGTAATCATCACCGACGAGCCGCCAAGTCCTTCCCCGACCCGAACGTGATCACCAGTGCGCTCGGCCACGAGTTGGCCCATGTGTTCGAGGTGGGCCGCATCCTGCCGATACACACTCTCTCGACATTCCTTGGAAACACTCCTGAAAAGGCAAAGGTTCAACCCAGGGTCATTTTCGGTCCAGGAAATGCGCGCCGTCACTTGACTGCCGTGCAGCAGGTTTGATGCAGGGAAAAACCTGTCCGGAAATGCAAGGCCAACGAAAACGGCCTGATTCACTGTAACCTAACGAAAAGGTTGGCGCAGGTCCGGACTCTAGTGATGAGGCGTTATTATTCGTGCAGTGCCGTTACGACGTTGAGTAATAATGAAAAAATGAATGAGTTACAGGAATAAGCGAAGTCCGCACCGAATCGAAACGTTGGCGCGGTTTGCGCCGAGTGCGGACTCATCTGCGGACTCATCTGCGGACTCATCTGCGGACTCATGAAAAATACGCCGCGAGTCCGCAGATTCACCCGATTCCGCCGCTCAAACCGACCCATCGAACACCCGATTGAGGTAATCCTCCACGATGAACAGGATCTCCCTCCCGTCCTCGTCCGAGAGCCCGAGAAAGGGCCGCGCGGGGATGTCGCCCCAGGGGATCGGGCTCCCCTTCGACGTCGAGCCGAAGGATCCCTTCGGTGCTCCGAACTGGTGGGTGCCGGAGTAGATCGGCCGAACCCCGACATCGACGTGGTCGCGTGCAGCGCGAAAGGCGACGCTTCCGCCGAGATCCCGGCTGAGCGTCAGGATCTTGTCGCGGTTCTGCTTCTTCCGCGCCCCGTACTCCTCGGAAAGCGGCGCCCAGGGCTTGCCCGTGGGATCCGTCTGCGTATTGAACCTCTCCTTCGTCGACCGGACGAGATATTCGCCGATGTCTTGGAACAGCGGCGTCAGGTCATGACCCGAGTCCGTAAGATTGCTGAGCCGCCTGCCGGCCTCGACCAGGCCGGAGATCTCTACATGGAGGGATGCGGGCATGTTACTCCGAGTTGGCCTCGATGAAATCGTGACCCCTAGATGTCACCTGCCTTAACCGGACCTTGTTCGATCCATCGACCAACTCGATAACCAGACCGTCGGCAAGCCCTTCCTCAAGGAGCAGCTCAGCATGGTAGGTGACAATGTTCGGCTCATACTCACGACATTCGGGAGGTTCGAAACGCTTGCGGCCATCGGCTCGGTCTCGCAGCCAGAGCAGGAGTTTCAACATCAGGGATCGGTGGCGCTTCATGGCATAACCTCCTTCAAGACGCCTCGTCGTCGTCATGCTGCGGCAGGTCGAAGATGGAGTCGAGACCGGCCCGTCGGCCGGCTTCGTTGACCCCCTGCTCGGCCTGCATCCTGTTCATGAGGCTCCGCTCGCTCTCCGTCAGCTCGGACTCGGGCACGACCGGATCGAACAGCGTGGCATCGTCGCCGAACTCGGCGAGGTATTCCTCCCTGCTCAGGTCCCTGACGACGACGGACTGCGTCGCCTTGTCCCAGGTCTCAACCTTGACCATCGACTTCCTCAACCTCGAATTCCAGGACGTTTCCATCCATCCTGCGGTTCAATACCCTAAACGTTGAGCCCGCCTTGAACAAGACCTCGTCCTCCGAGCGGATGGCGGAGTAGCGCCGGATGTCCTTTCCGTGCTTGCCGTGGATAATGAATCGCGTGTTCCTGGAAAACGCCCCGCCCCGTCTCGCGGACGATGAGGAGAAGTCCGCCCAGGTGAAAACGCTGCCCGTCGTGTAGGTCGCCTGCTCGGCCCGGGTGAGCTGGACGCCGCGGTAAAATGTACCCTGCATGTCCGGCAGGCGGTCGAGCGCGTCGTTGAGTGTCCGCGCGTAGTCGTCGACCCGCCGTGCCGCCGCCCGGCCTTCCTCGACTGCGTCGCGGAGTTCCTTGTTGAGCGGCCTGTAATGGCTCCAGCCGCCGTGCTCGGTGGTGTAAGCGTAAGTGGTCGCCAGTTCCGGATCGGTCAAACCCCTCCGCGGCGCTCCCGAGTTGATCTTGCGCTGTCCGCCGCGAAGCGCCTCGCCGTACCACGAACCCATCGCGGTCTTCGTCCGCGCCTGGTAGTCCGGCATACCCCTGGCCGCGCGCATGGCCGCGAGCACCCGCGGCCTGATCTGGGTATCGAGCAGCTGGGCGCGCCTTGCAAGCACCTCGCGGACGGCGGCCTGGTCGGCCTCGGACACGCCCTTGACCGCGGGCGCGAGCCGCTTGAAGCCGTCGGTCCGCCGGCCGAGATCCCGGATCGCCTTGATCTGGTTGAGCGCCTGGCGCCCGAGTTCGTCGGCTGACCGGTAGCCGGCGGTGCGCAGAACCTCGGCATAGGAGGCATTGGTCCGCCTGTCGGCGAACCCGTCCCACTCGGAGATGGTTCCGAACCCCTGGACGCGTTTTCGACCTTGCAGGCCGCGCATCAGCAGCGCGCCGCCCTGGTCGATGCGGGCCACCGAATTCCACGCCGTGCGGGTCTTGACGATGTTGTCCATGTCGCGCCCGAGCACGTCCCAGTTCATCAGCCACGCGTCGGCGGAGAAGCCCTTCAGCACCTCTTTGGACCGGCCCTTCGGCGGGGCCTTGCTCCTGGCATGCGGCTGCCAGTTCTGCCCGCCGGGTCCGAGCCTGGCGCCGATGATCCCGACGTGGTCGATGATCTCGTTGGCGATGCCGACAACCTGGTCGCCGTCGCGCACAAGCGTCGAGACCGGCGCCTCGAGACCGAGCTCGCGGTAGGCGCGGTTCGCCACCGCCTCTCCGTAGGCTTGCGCGGCGTCGTTGTAGAACTTGACGTAGCGCAGCGTGCCGTCGGCGCCCTGGAACAGGCCGCCCGGGTTGCTGCCGCCCTGTCCGCCGAGCTGCTTCGCGGTGGCGTCGGCTCGGGAGAGCTCGCCGATCGCCCAGGGATCGACGTCTGCTGCGCGGTATACCGACTGCCCCGGCGCATAGGCCCAGCCGGGATCGATCCCTTCCGGCACCTCGACGACACGCGGGCTCGGCCCGTGGGCGCCGACGGTGACGGTTCGCATTTTTAACGGTGGCGCCGTATCCGGTCCCGACTTGTTGAGCCGCTCGAGGTCGCGCGCGCTCAGCGCCTCGACGTAGCATTTGCAGCCCCAGCCGCCCGGCGGATAGTTCGTGTCCCACCAGGGATCGTCGTGCATGAGGATCATGCCGTCCCAGGCGAGATGCTGCTCGCGGGGGTCATCCGAGGCGTGGCTGTGGCGATAGCGCCAGTATGGACGGCGGCTGGAGATGTCCTTCATCTGCCGGTAGCGGCCCGCCGCGTAGGACGTTCGCACGTTGGTGGAGTAGATCACCTGCGTCCGCCAGTTGCGTCCGCCCTTGTAGCTCCAGCCATGCTTCGCGACGATATCGTCGAAAGACTTGCGGAATGTCGCGAGCGTCGTGCCGTCGGCGATGGCGCTGTCGACCGCGGCCCGGAGATCCTTGACCAGGTCCGCGTGCGCGGCGCCCGCGACGACGAAGGCGCGGTCGTGCTGGTCGTGCCAGATGTCGGTCCATGCCTGCGTCGGCATGTTGAGCTTTGAGCGGAAGAAGTCGATCTGCTCGTTAAACGGAAGGCGGGCATGCTCCTCGGAGGCCGTGACGAACTGGACAGGCGATTCCATGACGTCGTAGCGCCCGGCGAGATCGGCGGCAGCGAGCGCAGGACCAAGCATTTCCACGGCGGCGCCGACGTCCGGTACCGGAGCCCGCGGCGATCGCGTCCAGGCGTTCAGTTCGTCAAGGTAGATACGGAAGGCTTCGAGCGACGGGACGCGGCCGAGGCCCGCGCTGATCCGCTCCCACCATCCGTCGATGACGGGGCCGAGCTCGCGCGCGAGGCGCGCGGTCAGGTCCGGGACGGGAGTGTCTTCGTCGGCTTCGTTCAGTGCGTGGTAACACCCGCCGGCGCCCGAAAAGGGGGCGCGGCGAGGCCGTCAACGACATCATCCGCATTACTATCGTCCGGATCTTCGCCCGGCATGGGTTCGGGCGTCGGCTTTTCCTCCCACTCACCGCCGAAGACGTCAACGACGTGCTCCATTGTCGGGCGCCAGCCCGTGGTCTGGGAGATGATCTGCTCGCGCTTCGCGCGGGCGTCGAGATCGTCCGCGGGCTCCGCGTCATGGCGGATCACGGGCGTTGCAGCTCCCGGGAAGTTCCATTCGGTGAGCCAGAGCGCCACGGTGCTGTTGAGCGCGCCGTCAAGCAGCCGTGCATCGGACGCGACGGTTTCGTCGCGAATATCGCGCTGGACCTCGGCGGTACCACGCCACGCGCCCTGGTCGGTCGTCGACGACTGGCCGAGGATCGTGTTCGTGATCAGCTGGTCGCAGTAGCGGCAGAACTGCTCGAAGCTGTCGCCGGTCCGCATGTACGTCTGGAGCGCCTCGATGGCCTGGTTCTCGGAAATCGACACGCCGGAGCCGCTCGCGGCGGCCTGTACCAGCGAGAGGACCTTCTTCTGTTCGTCGGCCGACGCGTTAGGATGGAACTTGCCGATGATGATCGGCGTGCCGAAGCGCTCGAGCGCGACGGACCAGAACTGCATGCCGTGACGCTTGAGCCATACAGGCCAGTAACACCAGCGCGCCAGGCCCGGAGCCCAGGGAAGGTCGTCGTGCTCGCCCGGGCGCGCGAGGACGGTGAACTTCCGCTCCGGTACAGGCTCGCCCTCGGGATGGCTGTATGTGCGGAGCAGCAGCTGGCCGTCGACGGACCACCAGAACCTGTCGGGAGATCGGACCTTGATGTCGCCGACGCGGATCCGGCCGCCGTCGCGCATCCACATCACCTCGCCGACCGCCCAGCCGTACCAGACGCCGTGGAGCAGTTGGCGGCAGATGCGCGGGAAATCGAGTTCGCCGAGCTGCTCTTGCAGATCCTCGGCCGCCGCCTTGTCGATCTCCGCATCGCCGCCCGGCTCGACCTCCCATGGCGTCGAGACCGCCGCGTTGAGCCGCTGGTCGAGCGCCGCAGCGCAGCGCTCGTCGCGGAGCGTCTGGCGATAGATCTGCAGCTGGCTGGACTGCTCGAAACCGGAGAGCGCATCGCGCGCGGGCGCGTCCGGGTTGATCGGCAACTCGCCGATATAGGGCGCCAGCATGTCGCGCACGCCCGCGCCCGCAACCTCGCCAATTCGCGCACGTGCAGGCTTGCGCCGGATCATCGACGCGAATCTTTTCAGCATGTCACATCCCCCTGAATGCCGCGCTTGCCATCGGGATCACCCCGAGCTCGTAGTCGGGCTCCAGGTCCCGGTTCGCAAGGCCGCGGCGGTCGAATCCCGCCGAGCGGAGCGGTGGCCCGGCTTCGCCCCGGACCTCGCCGCCGCAATACTCGCTCGCGTACCAGGCGAGCGCGAGCGCCATGCCGGAGTCGCCGTGCCTCTCGCCCTTCTTGTCGGTCTTGCCCTCGGGGAGGCGCGGCACGCCCCTGACCAGGCGGAAGGCGCGGAGATCGTCGAGCACGTCCTCGTGCCGCGGTACCGCGATCCTGTCGTCCTCGAACGCCGCCTTGAAGGGCGGCATGTGTTCCCGGTACCAGGCCTCCGTCGACATGACCGGCTCGACCATCGAGCCGTATTCGTCGACCATGGCCTCGGCAAGGTAGGAGCCGTTGCCGCGGGCATCGAAGGCGCCGCCTCCGAATTTCGGGAGGCGGTCGCAGACGTACTTGACCGCCTGGACCTGCTGCTGGTGCGGCGTGTTCCGCATCTCGAGCAGGAACGGGCTTGACCGCCTGAGCGTCTCGCCGATCTCGAGCGGCGCGTAGGACGACATGTCGCCCGATCGGGCGAAGTCGCCGCCGATGACGTGCCGCCTGGCGGGATCCAGCTTGCGGAGCAGCGGCCCGAGCTCGGCGTCGAGCCAGTCGGCCATCTCGGCCGCGCGCGCGGGCTCCGGCCAGGCGTTGAATTCCTTCGTGCCGTGGAAGCGCACGATCGGGGCCTCGATCATGCGGCTCTCGATCAACACGCGGCTGAGCCAGACGCCACCGCCCTGGCGCGGAACGCACATGAGCTCCTCGTCGGCGTCCTCGCTGTTCCGGTACCCTGACAGGATGCCCCGGCGCCAGTCGGCGCTGTAGCCGTCATGCCAGGCGTCGTCCTTGACCGTGGAGATCCGGCGCGCCAGGCCACAGGAGATCGCATCGTCGAGCGTGATGCGGTGGAGCGCGAAATTCCGCTTGCCGGCCCGGACGTCGTTGATCATCTCGTTGAACGGGTTCTCGTCCCCGTTGTGGGTCGAGATGATCCGGACCTTTCCGCCCCAGTTCCTGAACGCCAGCGCGGCCTTGAGGAGCTCCTCGAGATCGTCACAGAACGCCGCCTCGTCGACGATCACGATGTCGCCGGGCTTGCCTTTCGAGCGCATGCCGCGCGGCCTGCTCGAGAGCGCGTTGATGGTCTTGCCGGATTCGAAGTCGATCCGGAACTTCTTCATCTCGCGCTCGTCGACCATCTCGGTCTCCTCGAGCACTTCGCTGCAGGCGTGGTTGAACTTGCGCGCCCAGTCGGCGCAATCGGAGATGTAGCCCTCCGTCATGTCCTTGTCGTAGGAGATGTAATAGACGTTGCCCTTGCCCTCGCCCGCGTGGATCACGCGCTCGGCAGCGTCGCCCCACGACAGCCCGATGCGCCGCGCCTTCTCGCAGATGGCGACGTCGGCTGCCTCGTCGTTCCAGCGTGACTGGTAATCGAGCAGAAGCGGGAGGCCATCGCCGTATGGTCCGCCCTGGACGTGATCGAGCATCACACCTCCGAGAGAGCGCGCCGGAGCTCCGCGGCGGTCGCGCCGTCGATCCCGCGGCGCTTGATGACCTTCTCCTGGCGCTTCGTGGCGTCGTCGATGGTCTTCCGGCGCTCGGTCCGGATCCTGGCGGAGGCGTGTGCGGCAGCGGCGACCGCCTTGGCGGCGTCGGAAAGCGCCTTCAGGTCGTCGCCCTCGGCCTCGAGCAGGAACTCGAACATCCGGTCCTGTACCAGGCGGATCGAGGCGTCGGCCATTGCCCGCGTCGTCCGGCGTGGCCTCGACGAACGCTGCCGCCATCTCGGTCGAGGCCCGGACCTTTGCGATCTGCCGCTCGAGCTTGGCGCCGTAACGGTGAACCGCCATGTGTGACATGGGATGGCCCTGGTCGGTCAGCCAGTCCGCGAGCTCCGCGTAACCTGAAAAGCCGCGCTCGATCAGGAGCGCGTCGAGTCGCTTGCGAACCTCGGCCGGCAAGGTCATCACCTTGGACCGCGCAGGCATGTCAGTCCTCGGGCTGGGCGCGTTCGGGCCGTGCGATCCCGGGCAGGCACGGCACCGTGTAGTCGACGATGTCGCGGCCGTGCCGGTTGAGCGTCATGCGCCAGGCGGAGACCTCGGAGCGGGTCACGTCGGTGAGACCGCGGTCCTCGAGATACTTGATCTCGTTCCTGACCAGCTGGCGGGTCACGCCCATGAATTCGGCCGCCGCGACCTCCTTGCACATGCGGTCCGTTGCGCCCAGGTGGCCGCCGACCATGATGGTGCGCATGATCGTCCAGCGGAGGCTGGGAAGAAGGACAGGGTCAAACATCGTGGAGGTCCTTGCAGCCGTTGACGCGCTCGTCGATGCGCGCGAGCCTCTCGCCGTGAGAGGAAAGCGATTTACCGTGATCCTCGAGCATGCCGATGATCCGGCTGGTCATCGGCACCCAGTCGTCGCGGGCGATGTAGGTCTGGGTCACGTGGAGCTTGAACTCCGCGAGATCCCTGCCCTCGCGGGCCTCGAGCTCGCGGAGCCGGACGAATGCCGTTCTGACGGCCTGTCCGAGGATCGCCATCACCACCGTGACGAGACCCCCGACGATCCAGGCGGCGACCTCGCTGCTCATGCGAGGAACCGCCAGATCGCAAAGAGGCCCGCGATCACCTCGGCCGCGAGCGTCAGGAGAATGACGACCGTGGTCCAGTCATCGACCCCGTCGGCGCCGAGCCCTCCCTTGCGCCCGAGTGCCTTGCCGAGCAGCCAGGCGACCGCCAGGCCCGGCGCGATGATGAAGAGGACAGCGAGCCGTTTCATTTCCCCGACCTCTTGTCCATCTGCCGGGTGCCGTACCACCAGAGCCAGCTGGTCTCGGTGAGGTACACGACGCTGTGAATGATCCGCTCGCGGACCGCGGCATCGTCCTCCGAGAGATAGAAGTAGATCACGATCGTCGCCGCCAGGAACAGGAACGCTCCGGACGGCCGCATGAGCCCCCGCACGATATCGACGGCGACCAGCCATTTGCTGTCGCCGCGGCTCCAGCGCGTGGCGGCCTCGCGGAAGGACTCCTCGAACGCGCCCCAGGCGGCCTGTTCGCTGGCGCCCTCGGCCTCGATCGCCGCGGCGCGTGCGTTCATCGACGCCTCGATCTTCGTGTGCTCGATGTCGAGCTTGCGGAGCGCGAGTTCGTGCCTGAAGTTCTGGCGGTCGTTGATGATCTTCGCCCCGCTGCTGACGACGGTGCCGAGAATCGCGGTCAGCCCGCCAGCGGCGACGGTCGGAATGAAGTCTGCGAGGAATCCGAACATGTCAGCCTCCGTGGATGGTCAGTTCAAAGGGTTCGCCCGCCCAGGCGAGCACGTGGCGGAACGCGGTACGCGAGGCGACGACGGCGCGCTGGCTGACACCTTTATATAAGAGGCGTCCGCGCCGGAGGCCCGGCAACAGGCATCCGTGGGTGTGGGTCCTGAGACCCTTTTCCGTGTCGCCGCCGACGTTGCCGGCGTGAAAGAGGATGTGGCTTCGGTTCGGGACGCCGGTGACAAGCAGGCATCGACCGAACCGGGGAGATACGTGGAGCACCACCATGTAGGTGCCAGTGGGAATGCAGGAGACGTTGCGGCGGTTGTCCCGCCAGGGCGGCTCCATGATGTGAACCGGGCCAGGCAGTCCGCGCGCGGAAAGGACGCCAACTGTACCGTGGTCGCTCGTCTCGTCGCGTATCAGCCTGGCCCGGTTCATGCTGCAGTCCCCGGTCAGTCCGGGGGGGATGGAAGCCGGAGGACGCAGTTCTTCAGCGCCTCCGCGACGGATTCGTAGTCGGGTAGCCATTCCTTGTTCTCGCGAACCAGGAGGATCCGCTCATCCGCGCAGATCGCGTGATTGGTTAGACGGAAGGTTTCGCCGTTCTGCTTCACGCAGGGGCCTCCCCTGTCGCTGGTGCCCTTGACGTGCCAGTGGCGCTCGTTCTCGGCCCTGTGGTTGTGGCAGTCGTCCTTTGGCGACAGCTGTCCCGCGTGGGCGAGCTTCATGGGCTCGAGCTCCGCGGGCTGGAACACCAGGGGCAGGTCGCGGACGACGACCGGATCGGCTGGCGCCGGGTCGAAGCTGGCGGCAACCACGAAAACCTCGTTGATCGGATCGGCGAGGACCTGGTCGAGGAAGATCTCCGGGTCCTCGCCCCCGGCATTGAAGGTGAGAACGGGCTCCGGTTGAGCGACGGCCGAGAAACCCGCGAGGCCGAAGGCCGTGGCGAGTACGGCCGCGGCGACTACCGCGAATTGGTTTGGTGTGTGTCGAATCCTGATCATGCAGGGCCCTCCTTTGAAAGACGGTTAAACGCGCGTTGAAACGCTGTTGACTGCGTCTTTATGGAGGATTCGGAGTGGCCTGTTCAGGGAAGCATGGTTCCCTGAACAGGCGGCCGGGAATCAGGCAGAAGAGGATTGCCGACGCCCGACTCAGACCGGGCGGGGGCCGGGATGCAGGCAACATCCCGAACCGGGAGAGCAGCCTCCCACGATGAACGTCGGCCAAGCGCCACCGTCCCGCCACCCTCGCAAGGGCAGGGACGTTATCGTGGGAGCGTCCACACCTTGTCAAACCCCGATTTCACGCCGGTCGCCCCGGCGGAGCCCGTCGCGCCATGGTTCGGCGGAAAGAGATTGCTCGCCAAACGCATCATTGCGCGCATCGATGCGGTCCCTCACAAGTGCTATGCGGAGCCCTTCGTCGGCATGGGCGGGGTCGTCCTCCGCCGCGCCAACCGCCCGAAGAGCGAGATCATCAACGATATCAACGCCGATGTCGTGAACCTTTTCCGCATCATGCGCGAGCACCCGGACGAGCTTGTCAGGCAGTTCGAGTGGGTTTTGGCATCGCGAAACGATTTCCTGCGCTTGCGCTCGACTCCAGCCGAAGTCCTGACCGACATCCAGCGCGCCGCGCGTTTTGCCTACCTGCAAAAGATGTCATTCGGAGGCACACCGGCAGCGAATGTCACACCTGGTCAGGTATCGACGGACGTTCACGGGTCCGCGCGCCTGAAGCTGGCGAGCATGAAGAAGCTAATCGCTGCCGTTCATACGCGGTTGCGGGGCGTCCACGTCGAGCGCATGGATTGGGACGTGTTCATCCGGCGCTACGACCGACCGTTCACCCTGTTCTACATCGACCCGCCCTACTGGGGCCACGAGACCGATTACGGGAAGGGCCTGTTCGCGCGCGAGGACTTCGCGCGCATGGCGGAGATCCTGCGCGAGATCAAGGGGCGGTTCATCCTTTCCATCAACGACCGGCCCGAGGTGCGCGCGACGTTCGCGGGATTCGAGGTCGAGGAGGTGACGACGCGGTACACCGCGAACCAGCTGGCGGCGAAGCGGGTGACGGAGTTGCTGATCAGTGGGTGAGGAGGGGAGAGCGGCAGGTCAATCGTCGCTGGCCGGCGGCTTTTTTTGGACAGATGTTCGCGAGCACTTTTCCTTTTCGCAGTACCACACCCAGCCGTCCTTGTCCGTAATATACGTGCCGTCGGCCACGGCCGCGCCTGCTGACGTCAGTGTTGCCGCCAGTACCAAAATCCTTGAAACTCTCTTCATGATTTTCTGTCTTCCCTTTTTCCTGCTCATTTGTGTTCCCAACACTCATAGGTGACGTTTATTGAGATGCGCTCGACTTTCGCGTTGATCGAAAACCTCCCGAGCAAGAGCAGTATACGGGGATTGATTGCGCCCGGGTTGTCAGAGGCACCCCTCAACTTCGTCAGCATTATTATCGCATCGTCTATCGACCCGGTTTCGACCTGCTCGGTGATCATGGGCCGCCCAACAAACTGTGCGTTACTGGTCATCGGTCGAGCGGCTGTTTTTCCAATCAGCCCACAACCGGATACGGCCCGAAATCCATCCGCGACGCCCAGACGACCTGGCCGAGGACGGTTTCGCCCTTAAACGCGCGACCGCGGCCTGCCGCAGGGATGTCGCGCTTCAGGCGCCAGGAATCACCTGAGCGGACTGTCCGGCGGAGCAGCGGTCGTGCCCTTGCCGGGCTCTGAAATGCGAAGATCCCGCCGTTCTCGAACTCGCGGCGTTTCAGGTCGGCGACTGCGCACCCGTTTGTCATAAGGAGCGGCGCCATTTCGTCGTCCCTGATTTCGATTGCCAGGAGGTGCGTGGGGTCCAGCCCGAACTCGCGCAGGAATGTAGCGGTGAACAGCATGCAGCCCGACGGCGACGCTCCGCCCAGGATTTCGGCCCGCGGCACCGGATAGGCAACGATGCCGAAGCGTCCCGAGTCAGATGGACTCGGGTCGGCAGCTTCAGCAACAGCGTCCAGTCCCCTGGCTTCGAGCGAGCGCCGCGGGCCGATGTAACATTCCATTCCTAACGCCCTGCAAACATCAAACAGCCTCGATGCTTTAGGCTCATGCCCATCGATTATTGAGCGGATTGCGTCAGCGGGCAGGCCTGCCTCGACGGCGGCCTTGTGTTTGTTCAATCCAGAGGCCTCAAGACCCGATAAGACGACGTCCCTGATGTCGGTTGCGTTCATGCGGTAAAAATACCGAACTCCGAGAAGAGTGCAATCCTTTGGTAAGTTTTCCGAATTTTGTTGCGTTTTTGGGTAAATTTACCTAATAAACCGGTATGGATTCCAAATCTATTGTCAATCTGGCGAAACGATTCGCACATTATCGAGGATTGTCCGTCGCAACGGTGTCGACGTACGCAGCAAATCACGGGGCGTTTATCGCGCGGTTGGAGCGAGGTCATGACCTCACGACGCGCCGAGCGGCGAGAATGACGCAATGGTTTTCTGACCGCTGGCCCGACGATCTCGAATGGCCCGCCGACATTCCACGGCCAGCACCCCGAAAGGACGCTGCCTGATGCGCGCCGCCAGGATCGACCGATCGCCCCGGCTCCAGCGTGCCCACGCGCTGCTTTCCGACGGTCGCGAGCGATCCACCCTCGAGATCATCACCGGCGCCGGGGTCTGCGCCGTGAACAGCGTGATCTCGGAGCTCCGCGCGAACGGCTACTACATCGAGTGCCGCCAGGTCAGGAATCCGGCGACCGGTCAGCGCCTCTGGCTCTACCGGATGCCGAACCCGATGAGGACGGATCCTTGATCGTGGCGCCGGCTCAGGACAGGCGCGGCCGCCCTAACTTCAATTGGACGGCCAGCGGCTTCGCCCGGAGCGGCGGCTGCCGCACAGGTTCCGGTTTCCGGCGCCGGAAAGTGCGACGCCAGGCGTCATTCAAGAATACCGCGATTCCGAAGATCTCGATAACGAAGCCCCACTGGCTCACGAACCCCCGGAGGGAGTCCGCCAATAGTTTCAGAAAGTCCATCGATAGTTTTTCCTTGATGTCGATGGGCTCAAGGCCCTGTCCGGCTCCAACCCGGACAGGGCCTGCTTACACGTTCTCCTTTTGTTTGTCACACCCCCCCCCGGTTTGACGCATGACGGAGCGCTGGCACCGGACGCTTGACCTGGTCGGCCTGCCCGGCATGCCGAAGGATCAGCGTCCAATCCGGTACCACGGCCCCGGCCGCGGCTGGATCTTCCGCGAGGTTCCCTGGGGAAAACGCAAAATTAAGGAGTGGCTGGAATCGTCACTGCCCAACGAGACGCAGGAAGCCCTGCGCCAGGCGCGCGGTGACGATGGCGGTCGAGCGTCGGGTGCCTGCAGCTCCCCGAAGGACGCTCCCGCACCGGAGGGCGGGACAGTGCAGCCCGGATCGTCTTCCCAGGGATCCGGCGCCCCGCCCTCCGGAATCCCGCTCACGGCCGATACCGGCCCGGTCGCCGTGATGGACGCCCGCGCGGAAATCGTTCGCGCCCTGAGAGGCTGGCACGGCACCATCGGCGCTTTCGCCGAATCCTACAATTCCGGCGAGACGCAGGTCTCCACCGAGACCCGCGCGGCGGTCGCCACCGTATCGGCCCGCACGCTCCAGCGCTGGGCGAAATCACGCCAGGTCGCCGGTGTCGCCGCGCTCATGCCGGGCCGCGGCGGCCGCAGGGGCGGTATCGACACCGCGCCCGAGGTCCGCGGCCTCGTCGAATCCATGCTGATCGCGAACCCGTACCACGTCACCGCCCGCCACATCATCGAGGCGGTCGAGGCGCGCTGGCCCGGCCTCGAGCCGCCCAGCATCTCGACCATGCACCGTTTCGCGAAGCGCTGGCGGGCCGAGAACGGTTTCGACATCTCCGCCACCAGCGATCCCGACGGCCACCTCTCGCGGACGAAACCGGCCTTCGGAAAGAAGGCTCATGAGGTCACGGCGCTCAACGAGCTGTGGGAGCTCGACTCCACGAAGCTCGACATCATCTGCGCCGACGGGCGCCGCCACGATGTCGTGGTCGCCTTCGATGTCTGGTCGAGGCGCGCGAAGGCGACGGTAACGCCCCGCTCGAACTCCTTCGCGATCGGCACGCTGATCCGGCGCGGCCTCGTGGACTGGGGTGTGCCGGGGATGGTCAGGACCGACGAGGGCAAGGACTACACCTCGAAGCACCTCGCGCGCGTGCTCGCCGATCTCAGGGTCGACCACGAGATCCTGCCGCCCTTCAGCCCGTGGCTGAAACCGTTCGTGGAGCGGTTCATCGGCACCATGTCCCGCGGCCTGCTGACGCAGCTGCCGGGCTTTGCCGGCCACAACGTCGCCGACGCCGCGCGGATCCGCGCGAAGAAGTCCTTCGCCGAGCGCTACGGCGATCCCGACGGGAAGAAGAAGAGATTCTTCGATACCGCGCTCAGCGCCGAGGAGCTCCAGGAGCGCATCGATCTCTGGATTGAGAACAAGTACAACCGCCGCCCGCATTCCGGACTCGACGGCATTTCACCCTTCGAGCGCGCCGTTTCCTGGACGGGTGAGCGCAAGACCGTCGACGAGCGCGGCCTTGACATCCTGCTGGCGCCCGCCGCGGGCGACGGCCGCCGCAAGGTCGGCAAGGGCGGGATCCGCGTGGGCAGCGGCGAATACATCGCCGGCGAACTCGGCTCGCACATGGGCGAGTGGACCCATGTCCGCCAGGACCCGGCCGACTGGGGCCGCATCTACGTCTTCACCGAGCCCGACGCCGACGGCGTCCACCACTTCATCTGCATCGCCGAGGATCCCGCCCGGACCGGCATCGACCGCGAGGAGGTCGCGAACGCGGCGAACCGCAACTGGCGGGAGCGGAACAAACAGGCACGCGCGCGCGCGCGAAAGCTCGAGCGCGAGCACCGGCCAGAGGACACCATGGACGAGGTGCTCGGCGCCGCGAAGACGGACGCCGAGACCGTCCTCCCGTTCCCGCAGAAAACCGTCGAGCACCGCACGGGCGCGCTCGACGCCGCCGCGGAGGCCGAGGAGGCCGGCGCGGCACTCGAGGACCGCGAGAGGCGGCGCCTCTCGGAGGTCGAACTGATCAAGCAGCTGTACGGAGGAGAGAACATTGCAGACCTCAACCGATAACATTCACGAGCTTCGCCCGGCGCTGGCGCGCCGCTGCGAGGCCGAAATCGCCCGCCTCGGGCTGGCCCAGGTCAGGGCGGCGAAACGGATCGGCGTCTCCGGTCCGACGCTCAACCAGTGGATCAACGGGAAATACCCCGGCAACGTCCCGGCGGTCGAAGCCAAGGTCCGCCGCTGGCTGGAAACCGAGGAGGAAGTCGAGGCGAACTCGCTTGCCGACGCGCCGCTCGGGCGCCACGTGCCCCTCGGGATCACCGAAGAGATCTCCGCCACGATTGCCTACGCCCACGCGACCGGCGACATCGTCACGGTCATCGGGCCGTCCGGCATGGGCAAGACATGGGCGGCGGAGAGATACTGCACGAAGCGATCGTCCGCCTACTACGCGCTCATGCGCTACGCGGCGGCCCGAACGCTCCACGGCATGCTCGGCGTCGTCGGGCGCGCCGTCGGCGTCGCGCAAACCCGCGCCTCGGCCGCCGCCCTGGAGGCCGATATCATCGACGAGCTGGCCGAGCGGCGCGCCGTCCTCGTGATCGACGAGGCCCAGTTCCTGACGCCCGGCATGCTCGAAGCCTTGCGCAGCATCCGCGACGGCGCCAGGTGCGGCCTCGTGCTCGCGGGCGAGGAACGGCTCAAGATGAGCCTCGCGCAGCGCCCGGCGATCGGCGGGCGGACCGGCGGCAACGTGACCCGCAAGCATCCGGCGCGCGCCGATGTCGACGCGATGGTCTCCAACTTCCTGGAGCGTCCCGCCGCCCGGCGCGAGGTCGATATCGCCGCCGGCGTTGCCGGCGGGAAAAAGGGATTCCATGCGCTTGCCCGCGTCATGGAACGCGCCTGGCGCCTCGCCCGGTTCGACGGCCGCGACGCCGTCACCGCGGGCGATCTCGAATCCGCCGCGCTTCACATAACCAGTGCCGAATCCACGGAGGCGGGCGCACGGGCGGCCGCCTGACCAAACCAAGGGGGGAATTGATGTCATACGAAAACTCGGCGCCCGCGATCCTGCGGGCCGTCGCCGCCGATCTCGACCAGATGGTCGACGGCGGCATCGACTACACCGGGCTCGCGGGCCACGCGGAGACGCTCCGCGGCCTGCATGTGCAGCTGGAGCGCCTCTATGCGCGCTGCGCCCATGAGCTCATCCACGAGCGCCTGGTATCGGTCCGGGGCTGCCTCGACTTCCTGGAGGCGTTGATCGAAGCGTCCCGCGCGTCGGGTCCGTCGATCGCGCTGCTTGCCGCCATACTCGAAATTCAGGCGAACGAGATGTCGAACAGCGTCCCGGCGATCATCGCCACGGCCGCCAACGTGACCCGGCTACGTCCGCACGTCTCCAGCGGCCCGTTCGGCGGGGACGCGGCATGAGCGCCCGCGCGATCCTGGTCCGCGAGCTCGCGGAAAGAGCCGACGACCCGGTCCCGGTGGTCATGTGCACGACGACCGCGCTTGCGATAGCGACGGGGATCGGGCCGCGCGCGACCCTCAGGATGCTTGAGGCCATGGAGGCCGAAGGCGAGGTGGAGAGGCGGGAAATGACAAACGCCTACCGCCGCCAGGTCACCGTCTGGCGCCCGGTCCGGCAGGAGGCCGCGTCTTGACCGCGACCGCCTGGAACAGCCGGGACGCCCATTACCGCGAGCGCATCTATCGTGTGCTCGCGGATCGCATGAACGAGCCGCCGTGGCAGCGCACGACGCTGATGCTGACGCTCGCCGCCGAGATGGCGCCGGACCTCGGGCACCGCATGCTCCGCGCACTGGAGCACGACGGGATGGTCTACGGATCGCCCGTCAAGTCGGGCGTGAGGGTCTGGCGGCTCCGCCACCGCATCCATCAACCAAGGGGGAGAAAACCGCATGGAAACACTCAATGAAATAACCAGGCTCTGCCGCCTGTATGTCGATGCGCGCGACGCGCGCGACAAGGTCGCGGACATCATCAAGGGCGAGACCCGGACCGCGGTCCGGCAGAACCTCCGGAAGCTCCGCGACGCCTCCGCCAGGATGGCGACGCACAAGGAGGCGCTGGTTGCCCTGATCGCCGAGCACCCGGACATGTTCGAGAAGCCGCGCACCCGCGCCATCGACGGCGTCAAGGTCGGCTACCAGAAGAAGCCGGGCAGGATCGAGGTCTCCGACGAGGAGAACACGATCAGGCTGATCCGGAAGAAACTGCCCGGCCAGGCCGACACCCTGATCGTGACGAAGGCGCGGGTCGACAAGAACGCGCTCAAGAAGCTGACGGTCCGGGAGCTTGCCTCGGTCGGCGCGACGCTCGGCGAGGACACCGACCAGATCGTGGTCACGCTGGCGGCGACCGATCTCGACAAACTCGCAGACGCGCTGCTCTCCGAATACAAGGACGAGCAGCTGGAAGCCGCGCCATGAGGCTGGGCGCCCGCCAGATGTACCTGCTGACACGCCTCGGCGAACTGAACGCGCCTGCGAAGGCGTCTGATCTCTCCGGCTGCGAAATGCGGCCGGAGCAGGCCGCAGCGGTCCTCAAGCGGCTGCGGGCGCGCAACCTGGTCAGGACCCGGGATCGTGAGGTCTGCACCTGGACGACGTTCTGGGTGCTCACCTGCGCGGCCCGTGAGGTCCTGGACCGGATGTACCCCGAGAACCGCAAGAGCGCGGCCTGGGCGAAACAGCCCGCCTGCGATCTGATCGAGGAGCGCTCGTCATGACCGCGCTCAGCGATCGCGAGATCCGCCTCGCCCGCGCCGTTCATCGGGCCGCGATCAATTTGCGCGGCGAGATCGAGTGCATGCCCGCGCCGGAGGACCAGACGGAAGGAGAGCGCGAGATAATCACTGACATGGACGCAGAGCTCGCCGACTACGTCGCCCTCCTCGCCGAGATCGGCGTCAGCATCAACGGCCCGTTCGCGCTCCCGCCGCTGCCGGCGGACTACTGGGTGGGAAACACCTGATGCGGCTCTCGAAGGAGGAGCTCGTCGCGATCAAGGGCCTGCGCGTGGTTGACAAACTCTCGATCGAAAAGATCGCGCGCAGGCGCGGCCTGCCATGGCGCGCGGTCCAGGCCGCCTGCAATGAGCACGGATGGACAGCCCGGATCGCCCGGGCAACCCCGTGGTCCGAGCGCGACATCGAGACGCTCAGGACGATGTACCCGGGCGGCGCCCCGGCGACAGAGATCGCCGCCGCGCTCGAGCGCGAGACCGGCCCGCGGGCAGTTTACGAGATGGCGGCGAAGCTGAAGATCAGGCGCCCGGTACCGCTGGGCCAGAAGAGGCGGGGCGTGAAACCCCAGGATGGGGACGAAGGCCCGGTCTTCACCTTCACCGACGAGGATCAGCCCGCCGAAGAGACGAAGGCCCGCCCCGCGCGGGCCTTCTCCGAAATCGAAAAAAGGCGCGTGATACAATTCCTCGCGCGCGGAGACACACTTGCCGACATCGCGCGCCAGATGCGCTGCGACGTCGATGACATACGGGCGATCCCCGGGATCGCCTCCGAGCTGCCGCAGGGGAGAGACTGTGGTGGAGCCGGGGCGCGGCGTCAGCCGAAAACAACAACAACCGAACCCGCGCCCCGGCATGATTTACCCCCCCCCGGTTGACATTGGCGCGATGCCCTGGCGCGCGCCTTCCAGTTATTTTCACGAGGAGAAACTATGAGCCAGAACAACAGCGGCCCGATGGGCGACATGCTCGCGGAGTTCGACGCCATCGTCAGGATGGCCGGAGAGCACGGCGAGCTGCTCGACGACATGGATCTCGACTTCCTGGACTCGGTCAACGACCGGCGGAGGAAGTACGCGGAGCGCACCACCGTCAGCGTCAAGCAGGTCAAGTGGATCCGCGACATCCGCCGCAAGCTGATCGCGGGCGGCGCGAAGGAAGACGAGGACGCGGACGCCGGGCTCGAACCGACGGACGCCAGGTTCGGAGGCGAGGGATGACGGACCGGGGATACAGCATTTCGGAGTATCAGGACGCTCATGCTCGGTACCGGAAACTGGCGCCGGGCTTCAAGGCACGGTTCGATGATACGTTCAGGGGTGGCGTCCGCCAGATCGTCGAATCCGGGTTGATCCTGATCGAGGCGAAGGGCGAGCTGCCACACGGTTTCTGGTATCCGTTTTTAACCCAGGATCTCGGCATCTCGGAACGCTCCGCGCAGCAACTGATGCAGATCGCACGACATCCGGGAGTAAACAGATGGCTCGCAAATCCGCAGCATGCTGCGGGTTTGTTACCGCCCGACAAAACCATACTCGCCGAGATCTGCGTCCTCACCGAGGACGAATTCGACGCCCATGTCGAGGACGGCGTCATCCACGCCGACATGAAGCGCGGTGACATCAAACGTGCGAAGGTCGCGGCGGACCACAAGCCGCCCGCCCGGGCCACGGCCAGCATCCCGCCCGTCGGCAAGTACGGCGTCATCCTCGCGGACCCGCCATGGAAGTTCGAGGTCCGCGGTCCTGGCGGCCAGGGACGCGCCGCGGAAAACCACTACCCGACGATGACGACGCACGAGATCGCGTCGCTCAAGGTCGACGGCCGCACCGTGCCCGATCTCGCCCACGATGACGCCGTGCTTTTCCTGTGGACAACGTCGAACATGATCCCGGACGCGCTCGCGGTCATCCAGGCGTGGGGCTTCACCTTCAAGACCACGGCCTTCGTGTGGCTGAAGGACGGCGCGCCCGGGCTTGGCTACTGGACGCGGAAGCGCTCGGAGATCTGCCTGCTCGGGACACGCGGCAATCCGAAGCGGCAGAACGCCGACGTCGACGAGGGCATCTGGGCGCCCCGCTTCGAGCACAGCCAGAAACCGAAGGCCGCCTACGAGCGCATCGAGCGCCTGGTCGCCGGCCCCTACATCGAGCTCTTCGCGCGCCACCAGCGCGAGGGCTGGAAGTCCTGGGGCAATCATCCGGGGCTGGAGGAGGAAAGCCAATGATCGAGTGGCTCAACGAGATCCCCGTCGCGATCCAGATCATACTCGGCCTCGCGATGTTCTTTCCCGCGATGTTCGGCGGGATCATGGTTGTTGCCGTTGCCGGCGCCGCCGTCGCGATCGTTTTCTCGCTTGCCGTCGTTACGGCCGTCGAGACGCCCGGTATCCTGGTGCGCCTGTGGAAAAGGTTGTGGAAATGACCGCGCAGCTGCACCTGCTCAAGGTCTTCGTTCCGTACATTGGCGGGCGCCTGGAGGACTACCGCTCGGTGCGCCGGACGCTCGCCCGGTGGTGCGGCGCCGGGAACATCGAGTTCGGCATGTGGACAAGGCACGCGCCGCGGCGCGCCGACGAGCTCAAGGGCGGCTCGGTCTACTGCGTCTGGAAGGGAGAGATCCGGTTTCGCCTGACGCTGAGGCGGATCGTCCCTGTCGTCGCATTCAGGCCGGACCTGGCGAGTTCGCGGTTCGCCGATCACACCGCGATCGTCTGCCGGCCCTGCGCCATCGACGTCGAGCGGCGTCCACTGCGCATGCGCGGTTTCCGGTACCTGGAGGACGAGCACGCGCCGCCCGACGTGGGCTCCGCAGTGCCGCCGTTCCCGCTCGACGAGATCGGGCTGGTGGAGTCGTCGTTGCCCCCCCCCCCCGCGAGCATACCGGAATGAACAGATCGAGATGGAGTTCTGACCGATGATAGATGAGCCGCTGCCAGGGATCGCCTTCAGCGAGGTCAGCACTCCGACCACAATACTCGACAGCGATCCGATTTCTTACGTTCACATCTACCTGGACGGCGATGAAATCGGCACCCTGATGAAATCAGGCAGGGTGTGGATGTTGTGCAGCAACGATTACGGTCATGACTTTCTCAACGTCAACTGGCCGCCGACGGACCTGACAGGTTGGAAGCGCGAGATCCGGCGCGAGTACAGGCAATGGCTGGAGGAGAATCAATGACCGCCTCGCACAACGCCGCCAAGATGCTCCGCCTGCGCAAGGCCATCTTCGCAGCCTGCCGCCGCAAGGGCCTCGGTGACGAGGAGCGCCACGCGATCCAGCAGCGCGTCACCGGCAAGGCGTCGATGACGGCGATGGACCTCGGCGACATGCGCGCGGTCCTGCGCGACCTCAACAGCTCTCGCGTGAAATCCAGGAAGCCCGCCGAGGGCAGCCCGGAGCGCGAGACGGACGTCCTCGGCACCGGACCGCACGCGGGCAAGCTCCGCGCTCTCTGGCGGAGCGGCCACTGGCTCAGCGTCATCACGGACGAATCCGACGCCGCGCTCGCCGCCTGGATCTGCCGCCAGACCGGCCTCGGCACCGCGCGCTGGATGACGCCGATGCACGGCGCCGCCGCGATCGAGGCGCTGAAGGACTGGCTTGCCAGGGACGGCGGTGTCGACTGGTCGCCATACCGGCAGCCGGGGGATCTTCGAAAACGGATCCACCGCCCGGGCGCCAGGATCATGGAGGCGCTCTGGCGAAAGCTCCATCTCGCGGGGGCGGTACCGGCGGGCGACGCGGGCGGCCTTCAGGTCTGGTGCCAGGGTTTCAGGCGGGCGTCGGATCACTACATGACGCTGCCGCTCAGGACGCAGAATCAACTCATCGGTGAATTGGGGAAATGGCTGAAGAAAACCGAAAACCCGAAGTGAACCAGGAGATGGCGGCAATCATCGCCGACATGAGCCCCGAGGATCTGGAGCTTTGCTACGGCAACTGGTGCGAGTATTGCGGTGGATCGGGCGAGGTCGAATGCTATTGCGGCGGAGATTTCTGCGTCTGCTCGGCCCACGGTGTCACGGAATGCCCTGATTGCGGGGGGGGTGAGCGATGAGCGGGCTCCCTGAGCTCCCCGGCGTGCTCGCGGAGATCGCCGAGCTCGCCGGGCGCGAGGCGGCGCTGAAACTGGCGCTCGCGATGGGCGGCGAGCAGATCCACGTGCCGCGGCCGGACAACGTGAAGGCCGGCCATCCGCTCGCCGGGGCGATCGGCGCGCCCGCGGCCGTCCTGGTTTCCGGCAGGTTCGCCGGCGAGAGTCTTTACGTCCCGAAGGCGCGACGCGCGCTCGCCCGCCACCTGCACGCCAAGGGCACCCCGAAGGCTGCGATCGCCGCACGCCTGGGGGTCTCAATCAAGACCGCGCGTCAATACGTCCGCGGCGATTAAGCCCTTTTCAAACGCAATTTGAAAAACCTTTCAGGGAACCATGCTTCCCTGAACACGTGATTCGCACCCTGCTATTGTCGCGTCCATGAGTGCTCTTGACGGATGGATCGATGTCTGCCGGACCGGGACGTGGCGTGACGCCGCGAACCGCGAGGTGACGGTGACCGAGGCCGATTTCGACGGCCTGGTTTCCGCCTATGCCAATGCGGATCCCGTCCCGGTGGTCGTCGGCCATCCGTCGACCGACGCGCCGGCCTACGGCCATGTCGAGGCGATCCGCCGCACGGGCGACCGCCTCCAGGCGAAGCTCCGCGACGTCATGCCCGCGTTCAGGGACGCCGTGGAGTCCGGCCGCTACACCGGCCGCTCGATCGCGTTCACCGGCACCTCGCTCAAGCACCTCGGCTTCCTGGGCGGCCGCGCGCCAGCCGTCCCCGGTCTTGCGCCGACGCAGTTCGCCGAAGCGCCCGCGACCGTGGTCGCGCTCGCCGAGGCCGCGCTGACGCCCGCCGAAGGCGTCAGCCGGATCGCGATGGTCCTGGCGAGGCTCGTCACCGGAATGCGCGAGCGCATGATCGCCAGCGACGGGGTGGAGGCCGCCGACCAGGCGCTGCCCGGCTGGGAAATAGACTATCTCCGGAGCACCGCAGAGGACCTCCGCGATCCGGACCCCCACAATTTTTCGACTGATGGAAACCCCGACAACCCTCAAAACAGGGAGGAGCCCATGACCGGCACCAACACCAACGATAACGGCAACGGATCCGGCGCGCAGCTCGACGAGGCTGCCCTGGCCGCCCGCGCCGCGGATCTCGACGCCCGCGAACAGCGGATCGCCGCGAGCGAGCAGGCCAATGCGAACGTCGCGAGGCTCGCGTCGGCCGAGGCGGCGCTCGAGCCGCACGTCACGGCAGGGCGCATCCTGCCCGCCGAGAAGGCGCCGCTGGCTGCGCTCCTGGCATCGCTGCCGGCCGGCGACAATGAGGTCGTCACCTTCGCCTCGTCCGATGGCGAGGTCAGCAAGAAGCCGCGGGAAGTCCTGGAGACTTTCTTCGCCGCGCTGCCGAAGCGGGTCGAGTACAACGAGCTCGCCGGCGGTCCGGTGCCGCCGATCTCCGGCAGGGCGTCCGTCGACAACGAGGCGATCGCCGCCGAGGCGCGCACGCTGATGAGCGAGGCCTCGGACCGGGGCGAGACCATCACTCCAATCGACGCTGTCGATCGCGTCCGCGCGAAACGCGGCCTGAACTGAGGAGAGCAACATGGGCCAGCAGGTCACACACTGGGCGCCGTTCAAGGCGAACGCCGCCATCGCCGCCCGGCGCATCGTCGAGGTCCTGACCTCTGACGGCAACGTCAGCCAGGCGGCGGCAAACGACGACGCGATCATCGGCGTCAGCGGATCCCGCGCCGTCGCCGCGAACGAGACCGTCGAGGTGGCGGTCGCCGGCATCGTCGAGGTCGAATACGGCGGCACAATCGCGCGGGGCGCCCTGCTCACGGCCGACTCCGACGGCAAGGCGGTTTCGACGACGGCGGCCGGCAAGCGCATCGTGGGTATCGCCATCAATTCCGGCGTCGATAACGACATCGGCCTCGTGCTGATTTCGCCGGGCAGTGTCTAAGGAGGAAGTAATGGACTACGAGGTCATCAACCTTTCGGAGGCGCCGCGCGAACTGGCTTCTGCGCCCTTCGAGACCCACGAGCGGATGACGCAGATCGCCATGGCGGAGAAGCCGAAGGACTTCATCGCCGACATGGTGATGCCGATCGTCAACACCGCCTACAAGTTCAAGTACACGCTGGGCGAGAACGACGACCAGTTCTCGATGCCCGAGGACCGGGCCAGCCGTTCGGGGCGCCTCACCGAGATCGAGTTCGGCGCGGAGCTTGCCACCGGCTCGACCGAGGACCGCGGCTTCATCGCCTATGTGCCCTACCGCGACATCGCGGAGGCGCAGCAGCAGCAGAGCGCCTGGGACCCGCTGGCGCAAGCCTCCATGGGACTCGGGCAGATGATGTCGCTCCGGCGCGAGAGGCGCGTCGCCGATATCGTCGCCAATGCGAACAACTACGGCACCGGCCTCAGCGCCACGCTTGCCGGCAACGCCCAATGGTCGCACGCGGAATCCGACCCGGTGACCGCGATCCTCGAAGCGATGGACAAGTGCATCACGCGTCCGAATTCCCTTGTCATGGGCCAGGAC
Source organism: Paracoccaceae bacterium (assembly GCA_965242975.1). Lineage (GTDB taxonomy): Bacteria > Pseudomonadota > Alphaproteobacteria > Rhodobacterales > Rhodobacteraceae > JAPPHA01. The sequence continues at coordinate 2,114,711 of CBDETS010000007.1, forward strand.
GTCTGGACCAAGCTGCGCCGCCATCCTCATGTCGTCGAATCGGTCCTCTCGACCGGAGCTGGAGCCGGGGCCGTCGCGAGGACGACCGCTGAAGGCGGTGGCAGGGGAGCGCAGGCTTCGGGCATCGTCATGAAGCGCGCCGTCGCCGAGCTTTTCGAGCTCGAGAACCTCTGGGTCGGCTCGACCTGGTACCAGTCGGCCAACCGCGGCCAGACCGCAAGCTACTCCCGGCTCTGGGGCAAGTTCTGCGCGGCTCTCCACATCCGGCGTCCGTCGTCCTCCCAGGACGCGATGCCGACCTGGGGCTTTACCGCCCAGGCGATGTCCCGCGAGATCGCGATGTCCGAGGAACCGACGCGCGGCGTCGGGCGCGGATCCCGGGCGATCAAGATCTCCGAGAGCTGCAACGAGATCGTCAGCTGGAAGACGGCCGGCTATCTCTGGAAAGCGGCGGTGGCGTGACATGGCACGGTTCATCGCGCTGACCGAACTGCACCTCGGCGACGGCAAGGTCGTCGCCGAGGGCGAGTCCGTCGAACTCGATCCGGACGTGGCTTTGCCGCTCCTCGAGGTCGGCGGTATTGCGCACGCCACCGGGCAATCATCCCAGCTCCAGCCGTTCAGCGCGCCGCTCGCGGCCGCCATCGACGCGCTGAGGACGGCCGAGACCGGCGAGATCCGCGCCTTCTTCAAGGCGGTCGGCGAGGACCCGGAACTCCAGGAGAGGATCGAGCACGCGATGGACGAGACCGCACAGGCCTTCATCGCCATCGGCAATCTCGACCCGGACAACCCGGAGCACTTCACGCAATCGGGAGCACCGCGGACCGATACGCTCGAGGCGCTGCTCGACCGCCCGGTCAGCTCCGATCAGCGCGACGCCTGGTGGGAGGACTACCAGGAAGCGCAGAAGAAGGAGAACGGCGAATGAGCTTTGCGGCAAGCTATGACCACGGCGACGGCAACAAGCACTACGTCGGCGCGGCATCGGACGGCGAGGCCGGCCGGCGCGCCGGGATCAGCTTCAACCCGGCCGGTGACGGCCACATCGATGCGGTGAAGGGATTCACCGCCGCCCTGATGCAGGCGGTCATCCGCGCACGGGAGACCGAAGAGGGGCGGTTCGCGCAGATCGAGCGTCCGACCGTGGCCGAGGTCGACCGGCACAGGGACGCCATGCGGAATTTCGCGACGGCCCTGACGCAGATCGAGTCCGGCAAGATGTTCGCGGTGAACGGCATCGCGGCGACCCTGCCGAAAGCCGGGAAATAGCCGGAATCCGCGAGCAATCCGGATTCCGAGGATCCCCGGAAGCCCCAGGATCAAAATTAAACGGGGTCTCGTTGAAAATTAAACGGGTTAATCGCTTCAAATGTACCTGAACCCATCTCGACCCCATTTCGCGCGTCCTGAGCGCTCTCACGCGATTCCTGCGCGGTAGCCCGCCATGGCGGACCGCTTCACCCTCACGGTCGATCTCGCCGAAATCGGCAGCCCGGGCGCTCCCGGTGTCTTCGTGGCGGCCGAGAAGGCGAAGGGCGAGCTCGTCTACCCGATCGGCGACGAGACGCACGAGACCCTCTACCCGACGCGGCACCAGGCGCGGACCGATGCCAATGGCGTGGCGCGCTTTTCCCTCCTGCCCTCCAGGCTCGCCGGTCCCTACCGCATCACCGTGGGCGCCTACCGCCGCACGATCTGGATGCCGGATGACGAGTCTGGCTACGATGACGATGCCGACAGCCAGGAGGCCGGTTTTCCGCTGAAGACCGCCTACCTCTGGCAGCTCCCCGAGTACGAGGGCGATGCGGTCATGGACCCGCACGCCTCGCTCGGATTCATGCGCGACGACATGTCGAACCTGGACGACGAACTCTCCGACGATGCGAAGGCCGAGATCCGCCGCAAGATCGGCGCGGGGACCGGCGCCGCCGAAGCGGCGGGCGTCGCGCCCTGGGCCGAGGCGGACGCGGCGCCCGAAGTCCTCGTGCCCGAGGAGCGAATCGCCGGCGAGATCGCCCGGGACACCGAGGTGGCCGCCGCCGTCACGGCCGGGATTGACGCGCTCAAGGGCGACGGCCTCGCCGCCTCCCGGAACACGCTGAAGAAGCTCGCCGATGCGCTCGATATCGACGAGGCCATTATCGACGCCCTGGTCCATGTGACCGCCGACCTGCACGGCGGCCAGGCGGCAACCGGCTGGGCCGACGCGGTGCAGAGCGACGGCGGGATTGCGATGAGGGCCGGCGCCTGGTCGCTGGCCACCGCGCGCGGCCTGGCGGACGCCGCCTGGGAACTGACGCGGCCGCCCGGCTCGCCCGACTATCTCGCGGTGCGGGTGCCGGCGGGCACCGACCCCAGGCAGGTGCGGGTGCGCATGCAGGCCGGCACCTATGACGGCGCCAAGACCCTCTCCCAGATGACGCGCCTCGGCTCGGACGCCGGCGACCCGGCGACCTGGGACTTTTACGCCGCTCCCTGGCCGCTTCAGAACACCCTCCGCTTCACCCTGCAAGCCACCGGCTCGGCGAGCCATCACGGCACGACCACGTTCGCCGGCAAGCTCACGGGCGAAATCGAGGACGGCCTGGTCGTCGAGGCCGCGCTCGCCGCCGCGGTGATCGCCAAGCTGAACCGCGCGGGCTTCGATGCCTCCGATATCCGGCACACCCTCTACGGGCTGGCACGGCGCACCGCCGATCTCCAGCCCGCCGACGAGGAGACCGGCTGGGCGCTCGTCGACAGCCAGGCCGACGAGGTGGACATGGCGGTCAAGGCGACCGCCTGGGGAATATCGGGGGAACTCGCGCAGAGCCACACCTGGGTGAATGAGTTCGACGGCGGCATCGCCAACGGCTTTATTGCGGTGCGGTTCGACCTCGCCGTCGGCGCGCTCCACCCTCGCAATGTCCGGTTGCGCATCGGGTTTTCCAACGGCGAATTCGCCAACTATCCCGGCGACACCCTCGGCGGCGCCGAGTCGGATGAGAATCATTATCTCCGCCTGCTGCACCAGCTTCCGGCCACCGCCACGTCGGCGCGGCTCGAAAAGATCACCGGCGAGGCCGACGCCTCCCACTTCCACGGGGAAGTCGCGGGCACCTTCAAGGCGGGCATCATCCCCGAGGCGGCGCTCGACGCGGCGCTGGCGGCCAAGATCAACGAGGAACCGGAAGCTGCCGACGACAGCCTGATCGAGAAGCTCTACGACGACACGGTCGCGGGCGGTGCCGCCATATTCAGCGTCGAAGGCGTCACGATCACGAACGACGCCAACCAGGCGTATTACATCCGCGTGGCAACCGCCTCCGAGTTCACGCTGGGCTCGGCGCTCTTCGCCGCCGCGTCCAACTCGGCCGTCACCGTCGACGGCGTGCGCTTCTGGACGCTCGCCGACGGCTCGCTCCGCATCGGCTCCGCGTCTGCCGACAAGGCGGTGGTGATCTGGAAGGTCGACGACCTCGGGGCACTCCGCACCGCGCTCCAGAACGCCGGCCTGGCCGACGCCATGGCCCGCGCCGCCGCCGCCGCCGCCCAGGCCAAGGCCGATGCGGCCTTGCCGAAAGCCGGTGGGACGATGACCGGCAAGATCGTGCTCGACGGTGCGCCGACGGAAGACCTGCATCCGGCCACGAAGAAATATGTCGATGACAACGCCGGTGGCGACGGTGGCAACGACCACGTCATCGAGCCGCTGGAGCCGCTGGACGGAACCGACTTGACGGTAGGTGATGTCGTCCTCTCGGACAGGAGTTTCCACCGCTACGCAAATCCGGGCGAAGCCAACGCGTTCGCCGGAGTGCTCGGAACCTATCGCGAGCAGCAGACCTACTATCTCGTGACTTCGCTTTCCAACAGCCACTTCGGCGCTCACGGCCGCTTCACCGACAACCACGACAACGCCATCGGCGCCGTCCTGGTCGGCCAGGGCGCCAACAACCTCATGGAGGTGCACATCGACAGGGCCGTCTACGAGGCGGCCAAGGGGGCGGCAGTCGCGAGCGGCGACGAGATCAGCGCCGCCTTCACGGGCACCGTGGGCGGCTCGTCCACCACGACGACCCACGCGCTTCCCTACGTCCGGTCCTTCACCGTCGGCGACAAGACGTGGCTTTCCTTCGAGGGGCAAGCTCCCAACTCCGTCCCCAAGCGCATCGGCACGCACGCCGACGGCTGGTCCCTGATCGTCAGCCAAGACGGCAGCGTCCTGCTGACGCACGCGATCGACGACAGCCATTTCACCGAATACCCGATCAAGGCGGTCGACGATTACGCCCGCACCCGCGCCGATGCGGCGCTGGAAAGGGCGGGCGGGACCATGACGGGCGACCTCACGCTCGACGGCCCGCCGACAGCCAATCTCCATGCCGCCACGAAGGCATATGTGGATGACCAGGTCGGCGGCGAAGCCACGCTCGGCGTGCGCACGGAGTCCATCGCGTTTCAGGCGGCGGCAAACGCCAGCACCGACGTCGAGCTGTCCCCGATCGCCACGGATCCCGTCACCGTCCTCCACGGCGAGGGCGATCCCGAGATCATCACGGGCCTCACCGGCAACGACTTCACCGTCGCGGCAGGACTCTACCTGCTCCGCATAGACGGCGAGGTCGATGCGGACGCGGTCCTGCGCTTCGGGTTCGACATTCGCGATGCTGCCGACGACTCCATAATCGTCGGCCCGCAGGAGAAGTCGGCCTACAACACCAACGGGCAGTACCAGGCCTTCACCTCTACCGGCTACTGGCACCCGGCCGAGGCCATCGAGGTCAACGTCCTCCTGGAGCGGTTCGGCCGGTCGAGCGGCGTGCGCAACGTCGTCATGCGGTTCGCCCAGCTCAACGCGCAAGAGCATATCCACCCGCACGTGATCGAGCCGCTGGAGCCGCTGGACACGGCCGAGGCGGATGATGGCGACGTCGTGCTCTCCGACCATGCCTTCTACCAGCGCGCGGCGGCGGACGAGGTGACCGAGGACGGGTTCGCCGGCGAACTGGAAAGCTGGCTCGACGGCTCGGCCGACTGGATCGGCACGTCGCTGGCCGCGTCGCGCTACGGATCGAGGGGCCGGTTCATTTCCAACCCGGACAGCAAGGTCGGCGCGCTCACCGCCGGTGGCGACAATCCCGACACGGTCGGCCTGCGGCTCAACAAGGCGGCCTACGAGACCGCCAAGGGCTCGGCGGTGGCCGACGGCGACACGGTCTGGGCGGACCTGAGCGACGGCCACAACATTTCGGTCACCGAGCTGACCTATGTGCGGACGGAGAGCGGCGGCGGCACGGATTACCTGGCGTTCATCGCCCGGGACGCCGACTGCGTGCTGCACGATTTGAGCGAGGGCCAGAGCTGGTTCCTGCGCGTGCTGTCGGCCTACGACAGCGAGCAGGGCACGTCGACGCCGCTGTTCGAGCACGACGCCGAGACGGCGCACTTCAACGAGTATCCCATCAGGGCGGTCGACCAGACGGCGCGCGACCAGGCCGCCGAGGCGCGGACCTTCGCGCGGATCATCCAGCCCTGGGAATGGGTCGAGCCGGCGGGCGGCATCGGCTTCACCGAGGTCGGCAGCCGCGGGGCAACCGATATTCGCACGACGCATGAGCTGGTCGCCGACACCCTCGACACCGACCGGGCGCTGGTCACCGCGCTCAAGGCAACCGAGGATTACGGCCTCCGCCGCGCGTTCCGCATCCAGGGCAACATCGGGTACTTCCTGCGCAAGAGCGTTCCGACCAGCACTACGTCGGGCTACGTGCCGTCGGTGGCGACTTTCCTGTCGGTCCAGCGAGACGGCGAGGCCCTGCGCGATATCCGGGAGCTGGACAGTTTCCGCACGCTCCTGACCCATTTCAACGAGCAATATGCGCGGGTGAACAACCAGCCGGTCTACAGCGACACGCCTGATTTCACGCAGGCGATCGACGAGGAATGGCTCGACTTCGACGACTTCGATCTCGAGGACGGGGACCGCCTGGTGTTCCGGCACTACGCCAACCAGATCGCCGGCTACGCGCTGGTGAAGATCCAGATGATGGACCTGGACATCTCGCTTTCCGGGGGGCTGGCCTCGCGCATCCGCTCCAGCGACATCCACCAGGACGTGGTGCTGACGCAGGCGGAATACGACGCGCTCGTCCACCCGGACGAGAATACCCGCTACAACATCGTGGCGGGCTGACCGATGGCCCTCGCACGCATCACGCTCGCCGGCGCCGGGACCTACACGCGGGAGACGCCGACGCTGACAAACCGGGTCTCGCGGCTGATCTGGGAATGGGACAGAGGCTATCCGGCCATCCCGAGCGCGGTGTCGCGATCCGGCAACAACCGCATCGAGCAGGTGGAGATAAACCGTTCGGGCTCGGAGGCGTATTTCGAGCTCGCCACCACCGGCGGCGATCTGCGCAACCGGATGGAACGGGACGGCCAGGTGTGGCTCGAATTCGCCAGCCGCATCCTGCACCTCCCGGAGCTGATCCAGTTCGCCGGCAGCGGCTACGACTCGTCCGAGCCATACCTCTGGGCGGTTGGCGATCACCACGCCATCGACAACATGGTCGCAGACGCGCCGGCTGCCGATGACGGCACCGCCGTCCTGACGCTGTGGGACGGGGTGGGCGCCAACCCGTTCGACCACGACAAGCTGAAGCTCGGCGGGCGCGACATCGTCCGCACATACATCGGTAGCCGGCTTCGCGTCCGCGAATATGTCGGCGCCGCCCAGGTCAACTAAGGAGAGAGAAACATGAACACGTTTGATTCAAGGACAGCAACCGTCGAGGAGTTCGCGGCCGAGGCCCGCAGGCTCCACGCCGCACGTCTGGAGCGCATCCGGAACATGACGCCGGAAGAGCAGCAAGCCTGCGCCAGGTTCATGATCGACGGCTATTTCCAGCGCGCGGCGACGCTCCGCGTGAACGAGCTCTGGGGGCCGGAGGACATGGACATCCAGATCGCGGAGTGCGTGAAGCATTACCGCATGGACAACTTCCAGAACTCGGAGGAATACGAGGCCGAGCGCGAGCGGCTGATCGAGGCGGACCGCGCGCGGAGGGCGGCGGAAGCCAGCGAGAGGGCACGCCAGGAAGCGGCTGAACGCAACGCCCGCGCGCGCTGGATCGCCCAGGGGAACGACCCGTCGGTGTTGCCTCCGGTTCACGGTGCGCAGTCGCAGGCCGACATCGTGGTCGACGTCCCCGATCAATCCTTGCACGACGTCATCGTGAACGCCGCGAAGGAGCACCTGAACAAGGGCAAGTGGGCCGGGACGCTCCGTATCGTCGGCCCGGGCGGCGACCAGTCGTTCGATGAGGACGGGAACGAGATCGAGACGGACGCCGATCCGGAAACCGACCGCATACTGGAGGGCATCGCCGGCGCCATCGAGTTTCACCGCAGGAAGACCCGGCTCCAGCGCAACATCGACCAGTGGAACGCGATCCGCGATGCCATCGTCTCGGGCAAGGCGTCGGAAGAGCTGAAGGCCCGGGTCCGGCGCGCGGCGGCGGGCGCCAGGCCCGGAGGCAGGTTTTACGACCTGTGGATGAAGGTGCGCGACGCCGTCGAGAAACTGGAAACATGACCTACGCGTCGGCGCCCGACATGGTCGACCGCTTCGGCGAGGCCGAGATGAACGGGGGCACGGTCGGCGGCCAGCCGGTGCCCGGCTTCGAGCCTGCCGCCATCGCCGCCGCGCTCGCCGATGCCTCGGCCGTGATCGACGCGCGGATCGGCGCGCGCTACGCGCTGCCGCTCTCCGCCGGTCCCTGGCCGATGCTGACGTCGATCGCCTGCGACCTCGCCAGGCGGAAACTCTACGACGAGGATCCGCCCGAGGAGGTCAGCAAGCGCGCGTCGATGGCGATCGCGCGGATGAAGGAAATCCAGTCCGGAGACCTCGCGCTCGTCGATGCGGGCGGTACCGAGGCGCCAAGGCGGACGCAGGGCGCCGTGCTCACCCGCGACCAGGTCTTCACGGCCGACGCGCTGAGGAACTTCTGATGGAGAAGGCGCTCGAGCTCGACCTCGTCGGGCGCGCCGTCGCGCGCCTCATCGAGAACACCGACCGCGAAACCATCCCGGTGGTCGAGGCGGCGCTGCGGCTCGGCGACAGCACGCCGGCTGGCCTGCCGGCGATCGTGGTGTTCCTGGTCGGCGATGACGCGACCGAAAGCGCGGCGCCAACGGCGGGCTCCTACCAGAGGGTGACGGCGACGCTCGCCGTCGTCCACGTGATCGCGGCACGCAATACGCCGCGCGGCGCCGGCGGCCCGGTCGTGGATCCGCTGTCCCTCATCGCCGGGCGTACGCGCGCGGTGCTCAACGGGTGGATCCCGGCGGGCCTGACGTTCCGCCCCGACGCGCTTGCACTCCGGCGCGGGCGTCTCGTCAACATCGCGAACGCCCGCGCCGTCTGGCAGGACGAATACAGCGTGTCCTGGCGCGCGCACAGAACCCAATCGAACTGACAAAGGAGCAGACACGATGCCTCTCACCTACAGCAGACAGAACGTCGTTCTCGGAGCGGGACGGTTTTTCATCGACCGCTACGAGGAGAACGGCAAGAAGCGCGGAATCGAGACCTATATCGGGGACACTACCGGCGCGACGCTTTCAGCGACGACCGAGCGCACGACGATCTTTTCCGGCGACGGCGCGGTAGCGACCAAGCTCATCGACAAGGTGACGCAGGTCGACCGCACGCTCGGCATCACGCCCCAGGACGCGACGCTCGACAACATGGCGCTGTTCATGATCGCCTCGCGGCCGGCGACGATCGCGGCCGGCGACGCGAGCGTGGACCTCGCGACGGATTTCGACCTCACCGCGGACGTGACCGAACGGGACTATTTCCAGCTCGGCTCCAGCCAGGCGGCCCCGGCGGCGCGCCCGAAGGTCACGCTCAGCGCTGACGTGTCAGCCACCATGGTCAAGGGCGGCGACTCGCGGAACACTGCGGTGACCGGCCTCACCGACGCGATGATCGAGACCGACCGCACGACCGGGCGGATCCGCTTCATCGGCGAAGGTCCGTCCAAGATCAACGCGGCAGGCGTCGCCGGGAAAATCAAGGTGACGGTTCCCTCCGCGTCCGTATCGTCGCTGCCGGCGTTCGAGCGGGTCTCCGTGACCGATGAAACGAAGCAGGTCCGCGTGGCGGTCCGCTACGTGGAAGACGCCGACGAGGGCGTCGAGGGGCGCAACATCTACATCCCGCAGGCCTCGGTCTCGCCGGCAGGCGAGGCGGCCCTCAAGTCGCGTGACACGCCGCAGACCTTCCCGATCACGCTCGCGATCGAGAAGCCCGACACCGGCCTCGCGCAGGTCTACATCGACGGGGTGCCGGCATGACGAAGGCCGCGAAGGATCCGGCCGCAGAGCTGGAGATCCTCTTTCCCGACGTCGAGATCACCGTCCGGGATCCGGACACGGGCCACCCGGTTGACCTCACCGTCAGGGAGTTCCGCTTCCTGGAGGGCCTCGAGGCCCGCAGCATCGCGCGCCCGATCATCGAGGCGCTCGCGGACGTGGTCGGCTCCTCCACCGATCTCGAGTTCGCCCTGGTCGACGCGGCGCTCGCCGAGAACGCGGAGGCGTGGATCGCGCTCGTCTCCCGCGCCTGCGGCATGAAGCCGGAGTGGATCGCGCGGATGAGGGATGTGGATGGCGATGCTCTCGCCGAGGCGATGTGGAGCGCGAACCGGGATTTTTTGCTCCGCCGCGTCGTGACCGAAGTCGCGGCGCGAAGGGAGAAGGCGAGCCGGTCCGGCTCGCAGCAGTCCTCCACGAACTCGTCCGGGCCGGGCACGGGCGCGGGCACGAAGACCTGAGCAAACGCCTGACCTGGCGGCAGATCAGGCTGTTCTGGGAGGCCGGCCAGGAAATGCGGGCGCAGGAGATCGCGGCGCTGCTGACTGCGCGGATGACGGGAGGATCGAATGGCTGACCTGAACCTTGTCCTTCGCCTCCGCGCCGATCTCCGCCAGGCGATCCGGCAACTCGACCGGGCCGAGAAGGAACTCCGCCAGCTCGGCCCCGCCGGGCGCGCGGCCGGGCAGGGCGCCCGTGCGGGCGCGGCCGGGATCGAACGCTTCGGCACGACCGCCGAACGGGCCTCGCGCGGCGCCAATCTTCTCAGGAGCGCTGTCGCCGGTTTCACCTTCGCGTATTTTGCCCGGCAGACTGTTCGGGCCGTCGACAGCCTCAAGGATCTCGGGCTCACCTTCGAGGCACTCAACCAGCGCTTCACCTTCGCCACCGGATCGGTCGCCGAGGGCGCCCGGGAGATGGCGTTCGTCCGCGAGGAGGCGGACCGGCTCGGGATCTCGTTCCTGGCTTCGGCAAGCAGTTATTCCAAACTGGCTGCAGCCGTCCGGGGGACGAACATCGACACGGCACAGACGCGGGAGATCTTCCTCGGGATAGCCGAAGCCTCGTCGGTCTTGCGCCTCTCCGCCGACCAGGTCGAGGGCGCGTACCGCGCGATCGAGCAGGTGGCGTCGAAAGGCACGGTCCAGGCGGAGGAGCTCCGCGGCCAGCTCGGCGAGCGGATCCCCGGCGCATTCCAGATCGCGGCCCGAGCCATGGGCGTGACGACGGCCGAACTCAACAAGATGCTCGAGCTCGGCGAGGTCCTCGCCGACGACTTCCTGCCCCGTTTTGCCGCCCAGCTCAGGCGCGAGTTCGCCGAGGGCGTGCCGACAGCGGCCGACAGCGCCGCCGCCAGCTTCGCGCGGCTCGGCAACTCGATCGAGCGGCGTCTCGAGCGCGCGATCCGGAACTCGTCGCTGCTGCAGTTCCTGGCGCAGGTGTCCGACGCGCTCCGCGAGATCATCGACCTCTCGGGACGGACGCCGGCGGAATCCGCGACGGCGGAACTGGAACGGGTCATCCGCGGCCGTGAGGCCGGCGCCGGCGAAGGATTCAGCGTCGGGGACCTGTTCGGCCGAGGATTCGGCCGTGACGAAGTCGACACCGCATTGCGCAAGCTGATCGACGACAACGGGCGGATTTCCGACGAGCTTGCGGCGAGCATTCGCGCACAGGGCCTGGGGATCGAGGAGTCGCTTCTGGAGGCGGCGCAGGGGCTCCAGGGCGCGCGCCTGGCGTATTTTGACGAGCAGATACGCTTCCTCGAAAACGACCCGCTTACGGACAGCACGGCGACGGGCCGGCAGACCCTGGAGCGGCGCAGGGCGCAGAGGGAGGAAGAGCTCGAAAGGGAACGCCGGCAGCGCGACGAAAACGCAAGCCTGTTCACCACCCGCCGCGGTGACATCGAGCCGGGGCCGGTGGCGCCCGACGTCGACGCATTCGAGAAGGCCTTCGGCGTGATCGAGGGTCTCTACGACCGGTACTCGCTCCGCGCGCTCGACGGCGAGGAGAAGATCCGCGAGGCGTATCGCAGGACGGCAGAGGAACTGCGTGAGCAATACGAGGCCGCGGCCGCGGCCGTCGGCGACAACGACGAGCTCTCGCTGAAGCTGTTCGAAGAGAACAAGAACGCGGAAATCCAGCTGGCCATCAACCAGCAGAAGGAGCTCGAGGCGTTCCGCGAGCGCCAGGCCGAGGTCGCCGAGCGCACCGCCGAACGCGAAGCCAGGGCGGCGGATCAGGCTGCCAGGCGCGAACTCGACGCGCGCCGCCAGGTCACCGAGGCGCTCCAGGACGCCCGCGCCGACCGCGGGCTCGTCAGCGCCTACGAGCAGGAGATCATCGCCATCATCCGGTGGCGGGACGAGAACCTCCGGGCACTCGCGGAAGTCGGGCTCGCGCGAGGCGAGCTCGCGCGACAGGTGATGGAGGAAGCCCGCCTACAGGCTGAGGAGGCCAGGGACCAGACAACCGCGCTCGGCGGGCTCCGCGAGGGGCTCAAGGACTACGCGCGGGACGCCGCCGACACATTCGGCCAGGTTCGCGACGCCACGCTCAACGCCTTCCGCGGCATGGAGGACGCGCTCGTCGATTTCGTCCGCACCGGCAAGCTTTCGTTTTCCGACCTCGCCGACAGCATCATCGCGGATCTCGCGCGCATCGTCATCCGCCAGCAGATCACCGGGCCGCTGGCCGAGGTGCTCGGCCTCGGGAACCCGTTTGCCGTCGCCCACTCGGGCGCCATCGCCGGCCAGCTTGGCGGGCGCTCCCGTAACATCAGCCCTGCCGCCTTCATCGGCGCGCGCAGGATGCACGGCGGCGGCATCTCCGGCCTCCGCTCCGACGAGGTCCCGACGATCCTCCAGAGGGGCGAGGGCGTCTTCACGCCGGAGCAGCTGGCTGCGCTCGGCCCTGCCGGAGGCTCAGGCCCGGTCCGCGTCGAGGTGGTCAATTCGGGCACGGAGAAGGAAGTCACCGGCGCCGAGGCGTATTTTGATTTCGAGGGGATGGTGGTCCGGATCATGACCGATAACGTCGACGGCGGGGGGGATTTCGGCCGCCTGCTCCAGTCGAAGATCCCGGGGATGCAGCTGTGAGCACCTGGCCCTCCTACGCCGACGTGGTGGCGAACAATTTCCGCTTCGGGCGCGACAGGGACGTGGAGCGCACGGCTTTCGAGGACGGCCTCGTCCGCCAGGAGAAGCGCTTCACGGCGGCGCTCCGGACGCGGCAGACGACCGCGCTGGTCCACTCCGATGCGGACCGCAAGCGCTTCGAGACCTGGGCGGACGAGCACGCGAGCGCGTGGTTCGCCTTTCACGATCCCGACGACGGGCAGGAGAAGCGGGTGCGCGTCCGCGAGGGATCGGGCGGCATCACCTATACCGCGCGCGTGGTCCGCAACCGCCGCAGGTGGGAAATCTCCCTCGTTCTCGAGGGCTGGCAATGAGCGTTCAAACGGCATTTGAAAGGAGTTTGACATGTACCTGAGCGACTATTTCCTCAACTGGCTCGCAACGCGGGTCGCCGGGCAGGCGATCACCGTGGGCCTCCACACCGGCGTGCCCGGCAACGCCGGCACGGCGAACCGCGCGACCGCCAACAACGGCTCGCCCGGCGTGACCACGACCATCGCCGCCGCCGACATCAGTGCCGACGGCGCGAGGGCCGACAACGACGACGTCGTGAACGTCTTCACGCCGAACGCCACTTCAGCGGGCCAGACGATCACGCACCTGTCCTACTGGTTCGGCAACAATTTCGTCGGCTGGGTCCAGGCGGCGGCCTCGCGCCAGACGGTCGCGGACGAGGTCTTCCCGATCGACGCCGACTCGGTCGCGCTGGTGTTCTCGCTGAAGACCTGATCCCGGCCCGCGCAGGCAACGCCCATGGCGCTCGACCAGCTGCCGGTCTGGGCCCGCGCGACCATCTACGTCGGCGGGTTCCCCGAACACGGCTACCAGAACGCATCCGCGTTCGCCCGCAGCCTTTTCGGCGGTTCGGGCGGCCGTGTCGCGCTGCGCCTCGTCCCCGGGGGCACGGCCGGCGCGCGTACGCTCACGGTCGGCGTCGGCGACACCATCACCAGCAACCAGCGCCTGGACTTTCCGGAGGACATCGAGCGGCGCGCGGTCATGAGGATCGTCACCAGCGCCGGCGTGACGGTCTACGACGGCGGCTTCGGGGGCGACGATGCCGATCCGTACGTGCTGCCGATCACCGACGACGCGTACGACGCGATGCCGACGGGATCGAGTTCGTATCTCGACTTCAACCTGCTCGTGGGCGACGTCCCGCTCGAGATCGCCGCGGCGTTGCCCCGGCCGCACCTGGTCCCGCCGCTTGGCGCCCCGGCGCTCGCGGCCGCCGCCGCACTGCCCCGACCCCTTCCGCCCCGGCTCGAGGCATCGCCGGTCGGGACCGGCGTCACCCTGCCGCGGCCGTCGGTCTATCGCGGCATCCACGGGACCGACCTCGAGGTCGGCGCAAGCCTGCCGAGAGCGCGGCTCTATACCAATTTCTCAGCCCCGCCGATCGGGATCGCCGCCGAACTGCCGGCGCCGGTGGTGTTCGACAAGCTGCACCCCCGGGACGCCCGGATCGCCGTCGAGCTGCCCCGGCCGCGGCTGTTTTCGCTGCACCCCCGCGATCTCGGCGTGGGCGTCACGCCTGCCAGGCCGCGGCTCTTCACGCCCGTCACGGCGGCGGCCATCGAGGTCGCCGTCCTGCTGCCCGGGCCGCGGCTGCCCTTTCCCCCGCTCGACGCCCCGGCGCTCAGGGCCGGCGTTGCGCTTGCAGCCGGCGGCTTCCTATCGGTCGCGGAGGGCTTCAGGACCGCGGCCGCCAGCGCCGCGCCGGAGAAGGGCATCCGCGCCGGTATCGAGTTCCGGCACCCGCTCGTGGCGATGCCGGTCCGCCTGATCAACGACACCGAGGACCGGGAGATCGATGGCGAGACCTACACGGCTGCCGGCTTCGAGGTGACGCTCGCGGACGATGCCGAGCGCCAGGCGCCCCGCGCGCAGCTGTCGATCGACAACGTCGGGCGCGAGATCAACCAGTGGGTCGAACTGACCGATGGCGGCACGGGCGGCACGGTGCGGATCTTCGAGATCCTGGAAGGCGCCGGGGAGGCCGAGTGGGAGATCACCTTCGACATTCACGCGATCGACGGGGACGACGTCATCCAGGTGACGCTCGGCTTCGACACGCTCCTCGGGCGGCAGGCGGTGAGCAGGCGCTACGATCCCGAGCACGCGCCGGGGCTGTTCTGATGGGACGTGGCTTGCCCCGTACGAGGCCGTTTCGCGCGCTCCCAGCGCTCCTTTCTGCCCGGTGGCATGTTACCCCGTCCGAAACCGTTTCGCGCGCCTTGGGCGCCCCCGTGCGCTCCGTGGGGCCGTCCTGATGCACTGGACCGACAGGTGGATCGGGTTCTTCGCGCATGAGGACTTCACCTGCGCGGATTTCGTCCAGGAAGTGCTCGAGAAGGAGTTCGGCCGTCGGGTCGGGTTCCCCCGCGTCTCCGGAGGACGCCGCGCCTGGGACCGCGAGATCGCGCAACGCCGCCAGGCCTTCGGGATCCCCACGATCGCGCCCGATGACGGCGACGGCGTGCTGATGCGCGACGCCGCGCGGATTCGTTCGGGCGGCTGGCACATGGGCCTCTACGTCCGCATCCACCACGGCGCCGGCGTCCTGCACCTTCCCGGCGACGCCCTCTCGATCGTGACGCCGCTTGACGAGCTCGGCCGTCTCGGGCTCGCCGTCGAGGGAACCTACAAGTGGGCGGCCTTCGCATGAGCCGCCAGGTCACCATCGACCACTGGCCGCACCCGGTCACCGACGAGGGCAGGTCCGTCCGCCGGCTGGATCCGTCCGGGCTGAGCCTCGGCGATCTCGTTGCGCGTGAGGCCGGCCCCGGCGATTGGGCGGTGATGATCGACGGGCGCCGGGTGCCGCACGAAGAACTGCAAATTCGCCACGCCACCGGCGGCGAGATCGTCACGGTGACGGCCTATGCGGAGAAGTCGGTGGCACGGGTCGTCGCCACCATCGCGCTGCTCGCGTTTGTTCCCTTCGTCCCCGGCCTGCTCGGCATCACGAGCAAGGTGGGCGCCGCGATCGCGTCCGCCGCGGCCCTCGTCGTCGGCGGAATGCTGATCAACGCAGCCTTCCCGATGAGGCCGCCCGGCATCAACCTCGCGGGCGGTGCCGACCCTGAAGCGGCCGATCCGGTCTTCAGCCTCTCGGGCGGGCAGAACCGCGCGCGCATCAACCAGCCGCTGCCGCTGGTCATGGGCCGCCACCGCATGTTCCCGGACCTCGGTGCGAAGGAGTACACCGAATTCGTGAACGGCGAGCAGTACCTGAACGCCATCTTCAACGCCGGCTTCGGCGATCTCGCCATCACCGATCTCCGGATCGGCGAGAGCCCGTCCGCCAACTACGAGGAGGTCCAGACCGAATTCGCGCCGAACGGGGCCTCGATCGAGCTCGTCGCCGGCAACGTCGATTCGGTCGCCGGAGGCGATCTCGCCGATACCGACTTCGTCGTCCGCGACACGCCGGACATGACGAAATCCGTGGGCGTCGATCTCACCGGCCGCATCTTCGCCCAGGACGAAAGCTCGGGCGAGCTCGTCGACCACACCGTCCAGGTCCAGATCCGGACGCAGGCGCTCGTGAACGGGCAACCCTCGGGCGCGGCCGAGACCGCGACGCTGGACATCACCAGGGGCACGCAGACGCCCTTGCGCGAGACCTGGACGAAAACCTTCGCCCGGGCAGGCAAGTGGCGGATCAGCGTCAGGAGGACGCTCGGTCCGTCCGACAGCTCCCGTATCGCCGACGACCTCACCTGGGCGGCGCTCAGTTCCTACCAGGAGGACACGGCCACCTACGCGGGCGAGAACCGCATGGCGATGCGCATCCGCGCGTCGGGGCAGTGGCAGCACCGCCTCGATCGCGTCAGCGCGCTCTACAGCCAGAAGGTGCCCGCCTGGAACCAGGCGTCGCGGACGTGGGGCAGCGCCAACGTCGCGACCTCGAACCCGGCCGCGATCTACCGCTGGTATTGCCGGGGCGTCGACGTGGACGGCGATATCGTCGCCGGCGTCGGCCTCGCCGCGTCGCGGATCGACGACGCGAAGCTCGGCGCCTGGCACGAATGGTGCCGGGTCAAGGGCTATACGTTCGATTTCGTGCTGGCGTCGGCGGCAACCCACGACGCCGTGCTCACCATGATCGCCCAGGCCGGACGTGCGGCGCCGTCCTGGCAGGGCGGCAGGCTGGGCGTCGTCTACGAGGACGAGAACGTGCTGCCGACGGGGCTGGTGAGCCCCCAGAACATCATCGCGGGATCCTTCGGATACAGCTACGCCGGGGGCACCGCCGCCGACGAGATCGTCGTCCAGTACGTGGAGCCGGACCTCGACTGGCAGGTCAACACCGTCAAGCGCCGCCGCCCCGGCCTTGCCGGGTCCCCGAAATCCACCGTCACCGTCCGCGCGCAGGGCGTGACGAGCAGGCGGAACGCGGCGATCGAGGCGAACCTCACCGCCGCCCACCAGACCTACCACCGCCGCGTTCTCCGGTGGCGGATGGGCCGCGAGGGGCGCTATTTCCCGCGGGGCTCCGTCGTCTGGATCACCCACTCGCTGATCGACGGCGGGATCGCGGGACGCCTCCGGGGCGGCACGATGGAGCGCCTCACCCTCGATCGCGCGGTGACGATCGACGACGATCGCACGTGGATCCTCGTGCGCTCGCCGCAGGGCACGCTCCGCCAGTCGCGACTCAGGCGGACCGCCGGCGAGAGTCGCGAGGTCGAGCTTGTCTCCGCGCTCGTCCAGGCGCCCGGAGACGCCGACGCGGCGCTCGACTGGTCCTGGCGCATATACGACCAGGCGCGGCCGCCCAGGAAGGCCAGGATCACAAGCGTCAGGCCGAGGTCCGAGCGCCTGTTCGAGTTCACCGCCATCGACGAGGTGCCGGAGTATTTCGACGCCGCGACCTCCGACCTCTCGGTGCCGCTGCCCACCATCAGGCCGCGCACGCCCGAGGTGCTGAACGTCCAGTTCTCCGCGACGGACATCCGCGTGGGATCGGGCTATGCCGTCGAGCTCAGGGCCGCGCTCAACGTCAGGGGCGACTGGCGCGGCGGCATCGTCCGCGCAGGTCCGGACTTCAACAGCCTTTCGGTCGTCGACCGGCTTGTCGACGGCGACACCGAGGCGCGCTGGATCATCCCGCCCGGTACCGGGCAGGCGGTGGAGATCGCGCCCGGCACGGCTTCGTTCTCGGCGGGGCCGACGTGGCGGGGCACGTGGCGGGTGACGACCGGCCCCCTGCCACCACCGCCTTCGAGCCTCGCCGTCACCGTCAGCGCCGACGGGACCCGGGTGGTCGATTTCGATCCGCCCGCGATCCCCGATCTCGCCGGCGTCGTCATCCGCTACGCACGGCAGCCGAACACGCTCTGGGACAACATGACGCGGCTGCACGACGGCATCCTCACCGCGGCGCCCTACGAGACGCTGGTGCCCGCCGCCGGCACCTGGACGTTCGTGGCGCGCACGAAGAACACCGCGGGGTATTTCTCGGCAGAGACGCGCCTCCGGAGCGTCGTCCTCGGGCGGACGCGGTCGCGCGGAATCGAGTGGCACGTGGGCACGGCCAATCCAGCGGCAAACCTCGGCAACGACGGCGACATCTACGTCAACCAGTCCAGCAACACGCTCTGGCGGAAGACCGCCGGCGCCTGGGCGCAGTTCGCCGACCTTTCCGGCGCCGACGGCGCCCAGTGGTACAGCGGCAACGGCGAGCCGTCCGCCACGCTCGGCGTTGCAGGCGACTGGTATTTCAGGACCGGCACAGGAGCGCGCGCGGCGGAGATCTGGAGGAAGGCCGCGGACGGATGGGGCAGGCTTGTCGACATCGACCAGGGCCAGGACGGCGAGGACGGGGCGACCTGGCTGAGCGGCTCCGGCTATCCCGACGCCGCTTCGGGCCGCCTCGGAGACCACTGGTTCCAGACCTCCAACGGCCACGTCTACGAGCGCACCGCGGATGTGGCCTGGGAAACAAGGGGTTCGACGGCAACGTTTGGCTTTGGCCCGGCCAATAACTGGAGCGCGGGCGATGGCAGCCCCGACACCTCGCTGGGGATCGTCGGCGACGCCTACGTCGACGAGGCCTCCTCGACGATCTGGCGCAAGGCCTCATCCGGCTGGACGGAGGTGGCGGACCTCTCTGTCGGCGAAGGCGCGCAGTGGTGGGTCGGTACGGCCGCGCCGGCCTCCGGCGACGGCGCGGCGGGCGACTGGTTCTACCGCCCCTCGACCGGCGAGCTTTGGGAAAAAACCCACTGGCAGTTCCAGTTCGATGCTACGGGGCCCCAGGGTCGGCGCGGAACATTGTTGACGGCCGGGAATCGGCCAACGTCGGAGGAGATTCCCGGGGATATGAACATCGATTCCGACGGTAACTTGGTCCGGCGGAACGACGAGAATTCCGACTGGGAAAGCACCGGCGTTCGGCTGCGGACAGGGCCGCGGGAGACAGCGAGACTCTATAACGGCGATGAGCAGATGAGTCCAAACGAGACGCTGTCGGTTTTATTTGATACGAGCCAGTTCGACTCTTTATCTGTACGGATGCGACGAGATTTGGCGAACGACGTCCTGGTTAGTCTGGAGTTCGATCTCGAAGACGTGACCGTTGGCACTAACAGTAATGTCAGGCCGAATGGGTACAGCCGGTTTGGCGTCAATTCCATCCACACGGAATTCGAGTTCGCCATCTGGAAGCATGCAGACGGAATTCGGATATCGCGGACCACCGACGCAACCGGCGGGACTCAGTACATCAGATCAATTTGGGGAATTCGGAATCCATGACGACACTTGACTACAACGATATCAGCACCGCTCTGTGGACAGGGATAAATGTGTACGGGCTCAAGGTTCCGTACGGCGAGCACCGCATACTTACGCCAGAAACATCAATGACGGAGGAGGGGTGGGGAAAGTATCAATGGAACCCGCCCCCCCTGTATGCCGATCGCTACATTGCTCCCGACCCTGACGCCAGCCCGAAGCCCGGCTGGCCCGATCTCGTCAAGTGGTGGCGGGTCAGCAAGATCGATGCGAAATACGGGGACTCCGTACACTACTTGCGTGTGGCGGCAGATCCGACTCGCCGGCAGATAACCGACCAAGCGAAGCTCGATGTTGGGGGCAGGTCCGTTCACGTCGGAGACGGTCTCGATCATATGACCGGACTTCTGCAAATGGCGGAACAGGCGACGGCCGCGGGATCGACGCTGCCTCACATCGTGCTGCGGGACGGCGATCAGCTGAAGCGATCGGTTCACCGGCAATCAGAAATTCGAACGATCCTTGAGGCCACCGCTCGCCGCGAGAACGTCGTAGAGAGCGCTCACAACGCTGTGCTTGCCCGCTATCATGCTCTGGAGCGCATCAAGGATGACGAAACGGAATCGCTGGACGACCGGGAAAACGCTGCCAGTAAGATGCTTGCCCTCGCCATGAACTACGAGGCCGAATTGAAGAAGGAACTGGCCGCTTATGACCCGGACGCTCTGCCGTCCGATCTGGACGTTCTAAAGGAAGTCTACATCGAGCGACTGGAGGCTGCGGCCACCGGTCGTCAGCAACACATCAAGGGCGCTTTGACCCAGCAGGCAATCGACAACTGGGCTTCATGTATAGACCAGGACAAGGCCTTGGCTGCCGTGGCGCGCGAGTGTGCGCTTGGAGTGATCGCTATCGGCCGCGCCGACGACGATCTCTGGAGCCGAGCGGGCGGCAACTGGACCAAACTTGCGGACGACGATCCGATGCCGGCCACAATACGGCATGAGGGCACCGACGAGCCCGCGGCCGGCTCTGGGGCCGACGGCGAGTTCTATCGCCAGCTCACGGGCGCTCAGGAGGCGGCGGTGGCGTTCACGACTGCAAAAGGGAAGATCGATGCGGTGAGCGCGGCGCATGTTCCTGAATGGCAGGTCAACGGCACACCCGTGACATCGGTCAGGCCGATCAGCGTCGCCGGGAAATCGCTGACCGTGCGAGCAGCCAGCCCGGCGGGCACCGAGGCCGGCGACGTCGTTATTCGGTCGTGGGCGGTGAAGTACGCGCCGGGAACCAAGAAGCCGCCGAAGCTTTCCACCCGGTTCGTGCGACCGGTTGGCGCGCCCGGGACACACCAATTTCACGTCATGGTTGCGGCCGATGCGAAGTTCCCGCTCGAGTTCACTCTCGATGCGTGGAACCTCTGCGGCCCTAGCCTCGATGTCCAACCACCGGGATTGATGTGACTCGTTCAGGCGAAGAGTTAGCATGAACTACCAGCCATAGCGCCGTTTGCGGGCGAGATAATCACTTTATCTATATGTATTAGCCAACACATGCCACTATTATATAAAGACCAAGATCGGCACCCAACCCTCGGCGAAAGACCGACGATCTCCGGATCGTGGCCGGGTTTTTCCAACTCTTTCAGGACTACAAGCAGTGAACCGGCGTCACCCGCAGGCACCCAAGGTCAGGGGTTTGCCAGGGGAATCACGACATGATATAGTGGTATACGTTACCTAACCGGTAGAGTCAGAATGAACAACCTCGCACAACGCTTTCTCCGGCCCGCCAATCCCGTCCATCGGCAGTACGAGGCCCTGCGCGCCCATTTCGTCGACAACCTCTCCATGCGCGAGGCCGCCGACCGCTTCGGCTACCAGCTCGGCACCTTCCGCAATCTCTGCACCGCCTTCCGCAAGAACCCGGACCGCGCCTTCTTCGAGACCCGCAAGCCGGGCCCCAGGCCCAAGGCCGAGCTGCCCGGTCACGCCGAGCGCCGGGACCGCGCGGTGGCGCTGCGCAAGCAGCGCAACCTCTCCGTCGAGGAGATCAGCGTCATCCTGGCCCAGGAGGGGATGCCGACCAGTGTCACCGCCGTGAACCGCATGCTGCGCGAGGCCGGGCTGCCGAAGCTCTGGCGCCGAACCCCCGAACAGCGCGCGGAGGCCCGCCCCGAGCGGGCACCGGTCGCCGACCGCGACGCCCTCGATCTCACGCCCCGGCGCCTGCGCACCGCTTTCGGCGGACTGTTCCTGTTCGCGGCCGATCTCGCCCGCTGCGACCTCGACGGAATGCTCGCGCAGGCCGGCATGCCCGGCAGTGCCATGATCCCGGCCGGATGCGCCTTCCGCTCACTGCTCGCCCTCAAGCTCTGGGGCATCGGACGGCCGTCCCAGGTGATGGAGGAAACCCTCGACGAGGGCCTGGCGCTGTTCGCCGGGCTGAACGCGATCCCCAAGCGGGCGACGCTGAGCGAATATTCCTGCCGCGTCGACCCCCGCCTCGGGCCGGAACTGATGGACCGCTGGCATGATGCCGTCCGCGGCCTCGGCGTCGATCTCGGCGAACGCGGATCGTTCGACCTCGACTTCCACACGATCCCCTACCACGGCGACGACGCGCTCATCCAGAAGCACTACGTCTCAAAGCGCAGCCGGCGCCAGCGCGGCGTCCTCGCCTTCCTCGTCCGGGACGCCGATGCACGGTTCTTCGCCTACGCCAATGCCAACCTCCGCAAGAAGGACCAGAACGATGAGATCCTCCGCTTCGTCGAGGCCTGGCGGGCGCGAACCGGGAGCCCGCCCCGCGAACTCGTGTTCGACAGCCGCCTCACCACCTATGCCAATCTCGATCGGCTCAATCACCTCGGCATCGCCTTCCTCACCCTGCGCCGGCGCACCCCGAAGCTGGTTGCCGAGCTCCTCGCCGCCCCCGCCGGGGACTGGCGCCGGATCACCCTCACCAACATCGGACGCATCTACCGGAAACCCCGCGTCCTCGACCAGGCCATCACCCTCAAGACCTATTCCGGCGAACTCCGGCAGATCACCATCACCGAACTCGGCCACGAAAAGCCCACCCTGCTCATCACCAACCAGATGGAGGTCCCGGCCCGCGAACTCGTCGACCGCTACGCGCGCCGCATGGTGATCGAAAACACCATCGCCGACGCCATCGACTTCTTCCACATGGATGCGCTCTCTGCCGCCGTGCCGCTCAAGGTCCACCTCGACCTGCAGATCACCCTGATGGCCAGCGCCCTCTATCGCATCCTCGCGCGCCGGCTCGGAAACGGCATGGACAACGCGCGCGCCAGAACCCTGTTCCGAAAGGTCGTCAACGCAAGCGCGACCATCGAAATCAAGCCCGACGAAATCACCGTCTCACTCGGACGCCGCGCCAACAACCCGCTCCTGATCGCCGCCGGCTTCGCCGACCAGCAACAAACCATCCCATGGCTCGGAAACCGGCGCTTGCGGATCCGATTCTTCTGATGACAAACGTGTCACATCATCTCCGGCGGTTGGAATTTCAGGCTAGCAAGTTGGAGGTGACGTTGACCGGGTAATTGAATTTACAATGAGATCCCTCGGCGTTATTTCGCGATCACAGCCACGAAAACGGGGACGGTATAATGATCAGAAAAGCGCTTGTTGAAATCATCGTGGCGGCGGCACATTTGCTATCCTGGTTGATTCCAAAGCGCCGCGCGAAAACCCTTTCGATGGTAAAGCAGAAAATTCGTCCGTGCTTTTCGATCGAAACCAGTCACGGCCGACTCAGGCTTGCGCCGCAGTCATACGAGAGCAGGTATTTGTTCGGGTTTCACAAGCATGAGCCTGACCTAAGTGAATTCATTGAGCGGCTTCCCAAAAATTCCTGCTTCTGGGACATTGGCGCTAACGTTGGTCTTTATAGTGTTTTTGCAGCCCTTCGAGAGGACATACGAGTGATGGCGTTTGAACCGAACACGATGAGCATCGTGGAGCTGAACAAAAATATCGAGATCAATAACCTGTCAGATCGAATTTCGGCCTTTCCAATCGCATTTGGTGAAAAGACGAGCTTACAGAAGCTGAACATGGAGCGTCTCGTGGGTGGAGATGTAAGCGTTCAGTTCGGCAGGGATGTGGACCCTTTTGGCGATTCCCTGAACGTCGGATTTCGCCAAGGTGCTGTCGGCTTTTCTGTCGACGAATTCATGGACTTTTTTGCTCCTCCCTTCCCAACGCATGTGAAGATAGATGTGGACGGCCTTGAGCCTGAAATCTTGCGTGGCGGGCGAAAGACGTTTTCGTCCGAGAGTGTTCAGGCTGTAATCGTCGAGGTTCTGGATGGCATTAAACCACACCGAAGGGCAGCTATATTTGAGCAGTTGGAAAGCTTCGGCTTTGCGCAACAGCGAAGGGCGTCCGAAACTTACCGAAACGTGGTTTTTCGCCGCATTTAAACGATGCTTGTCCAGCGTTTAAAACCGCGCCAACGTTTCGATTCACCTGTAACAAAAACGACGCTAGATGTCGCAAAAGCCCGAAATTGCGCCAACGTTTCGATTCGGGCGCCAATCATTTCGACTCGCTACATTCACGTATTTTCAGGGGCTGGCGCAGGCTGTCGAGGTCCGCGTGGAGCCCGACGCGTTGATGGCGGAAACGGAGGGATCGTCGACCGCCAAACCGATCGTGGATCAGAAACTCCGTCAGCTTTTCGCCCACCGTGGTCAGGGACGCCGAAACGAATACCTTGAACGTGGCCAACGGGCCGTACAACGGACCTCACCATTCGACCTGACGGCATACCTCAACGCCGGATTAACAAGCTTCGTGAACCTCGGTAAATTCGCCGATGCCAGATTGAAATTTCTGTGGTCCGGATTTGCAGACCGTTCGCAGGCCGAATTACAATCCCGCCTCAACTGGACCCGATCCACCCTGCCGTGCCCACAACTCACGCGAGAGGACGCCAACCGATCTCTCTATCGTCTCCATCGCGTCAAGGATCAGATCCTCACGAAACCGCCTCCCTATGACTTGAACTCCAGCCGGCAGTCCTCCTGCATAACCGATCGGGACGACACCTGCAGGGAGGCTCAAATAGTTCACTCCGGTACTGTAGAGCGCCGATGAAAAGAGATCCCTCACTTCCTCGAATCCCTGTGCATCACGGTCCCAGGGGTGGGTCGGGCGCAGGAGGAACGGGCAAAGAACCAGCGGGTATCGATCAAGGAACAGGTTCCAGTCGCGCAGAAATGCTGTCCGCGCGCCGATCAAGCGCCGGTAGCCAACCGCGTCCACTGGATTTCCGATTTGCTCGTAGTGGCTGAAGATCTGCCTGATTGTCTTGCTTCCCGCTTCCCGGATCGAGCGGCCATAGTGCCAGGAGAGTTCACTGATGAGCACGTCGAACCAGGCCTGTGCCGGTTCACTCATTGGCGGGGTCGTAACGCGCTCGACCCGGTAGCCCGCATCGTCGAGGATACCCGCCGCCTGGTCGATCGCGCTAATGATGTCTGGATGCACAGGGTAGCCGTACGTCTCGGATGTGACCGCCACCTGAACAGGTTCATCGAGTCGGGGCCCGTCGAAAGGAACCGGCACCCACCAGGGATCCCGAGGGTCGCCCCGAGCAAGTTCTCGTGTTGCAAGTCGCACGTCGCGCACTTCGCGGCAAATTACCCCCTGAACTGCAATCAACTGCGCCAGTATCCCGCGCTCCCCGATGGCGCTTGGAACATGGGCAGGGACGCGCCCGAACGTCGGCTTTACCGTGGCAACACCGCAAGCAAATGACGGGACCCGCAATGAACCTCCGATATCATTTCCGTGGTGGATCGGACCGAATCCCATCGCGGCCGCTGCGGCGGCCCCTCCGGACGATCCTCCCGGCGAAACATCCTTGTCCCACGGATTGAACGTTCGCCCGTGCAGCGGGTTGTCGGTAGTCAACCGCATCGAGAATTCGGGAGTATTCGTGCGACCCACGATGATCGCGCCCGCCTTGAGAAAATTTTCGACGACAGGAGAATTCTCCGATGCAATCACCCCGGAACTGGCCGGCAACCCATTGGTCGTTGCCTGACCTGCGACATCAACGTTGACTTTGATCGTGACTGGGATTCCATGAAGAGGGCCGGTGCAGGCACCGCTCTCCAGTTCCCTGTCCTTTGTCCTGGCATCCTGAAGCGCCGTGTCTCCGCATTCCAGGACAATCGCGTTGAGCTCCCCGTTATGCTCGGCAATTCGGCCGAGGATTGATTCCATGATTTCGACACATGACGCTTCGCGCGTGCGGACGAGCGCCGCAAGCTCAACTGCGCTCAGTTTCCAAAAGTCTGCATCGGTCTTCATCACTCACTCCCTCAAGCCCTGACTCAGACGTCCAGATGCACACCCGCCCGGACGGCAGCAAACAGGGCACGGGGCCACATTTTCACACGGCCGCGAACCATGCCCGGTCAAATCATGAAGCGAGTTTCACCAGTCCGGGGCAACCCGTCCGTCGATAGTTCGCCGAGGTGTCATTGGCGCGGCGGTGCGCCTCCCAGAAACGCGTTCGGGCGATCATAGTTGCAGGGCGCTTCCTGCATCTCCAGATGCAGGCCGGTGCCATCGAACGGGTGCTTGCGGGCAAGCGTTTCATCAAATTCTATACCAAGCCCGGGCCCCTTGGGCAATTGAATGAAACCACCGTCCCACCGAAAGGTATCGCCGATCAGACGACGATGAAAGTCCCCTCCGGTCTGAATGGTTTCGGCCATCAGGAGATTGGGAATCGAAGCTGCGAACTGGATGTTTGCCGCCCATTCGACTGGACCGGCATAAAGGTGCGGAGCGACCTGGGCATTGAAGACCTCTGCGATTGCCGCGATCTTCTTCGCTTCAAGTATTCCGCCTGCGCGACCCAGCGCCGGCTGAACAATTGACGCCCCGCCCGTCTTGAGCACGGCCGCAAACTCCGACTTCGTCGTCAGTCGTTCCCCCGTCGCAACCGGAATCCGGACTGCCGCCGCAACCCGCGCGAATTCATCCGGATTGTCCGGTGGGACGGGCTCTTCGAACCAGAGCGGATCGAACGCCTCAAGGCGTCTGCCCAAGCGAATGGCGCCTGACGTCGTGAATTGTCCGTGTGTCCCGATCAGGAGATCCGCGTCATGTCCGACAGCGGACCGGATCTGCCTGCAGAACCGGGTGGAGCGCTCGATATCATACAGTGACGGCTGGTGGCCTCCGCGGATTGTATAGGGACCTGCCGGATCGAATTTTACCGCGGTGAACCCGAGGTCAATCATTTCGCGGGCGCATTCAGCCGCCATTTCCGCATCCGCCCAGAAATCGTTCAGATCATGGTGCGGGAGCGGGTAAAGGTACGTGTACGAGCGGATGCGATCATTGATCCTGCCTCCGAGAAGAGCGTGGACCGGCTGATCAAGGGCCTTCCCCCGGATGTCCCAACACGCCATCTCAAGTCCTGAAAAGGCCCCGATGACGGTAGGGTCGGGGCGTTGGGTAAATCCGGAAGAATAGACACGGCGAAACATCAGCTCGATGTTTGCGGGCGTTTCACCTTCCATATGCCGCTCAAAGACATCCCGGATGACGGACTCCATTGCCGTGGGGCCGACGGCGGCGGCATAGACTTCGCCGAACCCGACGATGCCGCAAGCCGTCGTTACCTTGACGAAAAGAAAATACCGTCCTCCCCACCCGGGTGGCGGATTTTCGACAGTGAAGATCTCCAGATCGGCGAGCTTCATCGCTTTTTCACACCGAAGACGACGACATTTCGGCGGGCCGTTCCCGCGCGGGTATCGGCGATCGCTTCGTTGATCCGTTCGAGCGGATAACGATTTGAGACCAGTTCATCGAGTTTGACTCGGCCCTGCCTGTACAAGTCAACGAGCCAGGGAATGTCACGCGACAACACCGCGTCACCCATGCGCGAGCCTCGAATGCTCTGCCCCAGAAAGGCTAAGACCAGCGGAGACCATTTGGCCAGGTCTTCCGATGCCGGCATTCCCACGGCGATCAACTCACCACGTGTTCCGAGAAATTTGGGCGCCTGTTCATACACGCGGCCTGCACCGACCGTCACAAACACATAGTCTGCGCCTTTTCCGCCGTTCAGACGCCTGACCTCGCGATGGGCATTGCGACTGTCGGCAAGGACCGTGTCGGTCGCGCCGAATTCGCACGCGCCTTCGAGTTTTTCCGGAACGACATCGACCGCGATCACCCGTGCAGCACCGGCGACTCGCGCGCCCTGGATACTGTTCAGCCCGACGCCACCGGCCCCGATGACCACGACGGTACTGCCCGGCCTTACCTTCGCGGTATTGGTTGCCGCCCCGAACCCGGTAATGACGCCACAGGACAGCAAACAGGCCACGTCCATCTCGATGTCGGACGGGATCTTCTGGACCTGGCTTAAGTCGACAACCACCCGCTCCGCAAATGCCGCCGTGCTGACACCCTGTTCTATTGGCGTCCGTTCGCCGTTACGCATCCGCAAAGGGCTGGCTTTCACGCGGTCGAACGGAGTCTCGCAGGTTACCGGGTTCCCGTCGCAACAGGACCTGCATGATCCGCACGCACGGATCAGGGTAACAAGCACAGGGTCACCCGCGGCTATTCCCGAGACCCCGGGTCCGAGCGCCTTGACGTGTCCGGCCGCTTCATGACCGTAAACCGCCGGCAACTCCCCGCCCCATGCTCCATCCATGTAATGAATGTCCGAATGACAGACGGCACATGCGGCGATGCCGACCTCGACTTCACCAGGGCCCGGAGGTCGAAGGTCGACGTCGACAATCTCCAGAGGTCTTCCGAATTCCCGGCAAACGGCTGCCTTCATACTGCGTTTCCTTTCATGGCTTTCGATTCCGCCGACTCGATTTGTCCCGGTTCAGTCGTTCTCGCCGTTCACTTGTCGTCCGGTTGCCCACAAGCAGATCAGGTCGGTCGCGACATGCGCGCCTGCCACGGCCGTTGCTCCGGAGACGTCGTACTGGGGCGAGACCTCGACGACATCCATGCCGACCAGGTTTATTCCTGCAATGTCTCTCAGGATTACCGATGCCTGAGCGGATGTCAGGCCGCCCCATACCGGAGTTCCTGTCCCCGGCGCGAAAGCTGGGTCCAGCGCGTCAATGTCAAAGGTCAAGTAAACCGGATGATTCCCGATGATCTCGCGAATCCGCCTGGCCGTCCTTTCAGGTCCGTTCCGGTGAACCCATCGTGCATCAAGAATATTGACGCCAAGCGTGTCCGAATTGCTCGTCCTGATACCGACCTGAACCGAGAGTCCGGGCTTCACGAGGCCTTGATGAACGGCATGGTAGAACATCGTTCCGTGATCGATCCGTTCCGGGTTCGAGTCTGGCCAAGTATCGGAGTGGGCATCGAATTGCAGCAGCGCCAACGGACCGAAAGCCTCTGCATGAGCCCTGAGTATCGGGTACGTGATGTAGTGATCGCCTCCAAGAACAAGAACCATCGTATCAGTCTTGATGATGCCGGCTATGAAGTCCGTGAGCCGGCGCGGAAATTCACTGATCCTGGCATAGTCGAACCCGAAATCACCATAATCTGCAATATTCAACTCCGTCAGGGGATCGACATCCCAACCGTACGGCGCATCGTATCCCTGGAGCACCGAAGCCTCGCGTATCGCCCGCGGGCCGAAACGCGTTCCCGGTCGATTGCTGGTTGCGCAGTCAAACGGTACCCCGGTAACGGCGAGGTCGACGTGCTCGAGTTCCCTGGAATACGTTCGCCGCAGGAAGCTGACGACCCCCGAATAGGTTGCTTCGCTTGTATGGCCCCGATAACCCTCCCGGGTGATGGCTTCGTCACTGTTTCGCGATTCCATCCGTCAGTCCTTTCCAGGTTGTGCCCTGCAATGAGTCATTCTGCTGCCGTAAAGTGATGTCGTCCGATCCAGTCCAGCCGAGTCCGTGCCGGTTTCGAGGTCAGAATACCTAGCATTCGAGCAGGATCGTGACAGGGCCGTCATTCGTGAGCATGACTTCCATCTCGGCACCGAAAACCCCCGTTGCCACGCCAACACCGAGATTTCGTACGGATTCGCAGAAAACTTCGTACTGTCTCTCGCCAACGTCGGGCGAGGCTGCCCCGGTGAACCCCGGACGGTTCCCCCGCGATGTGTCTGCCGCCAGGGTGAACTGGCTGACAATCAAGGCTTCTCCACCAACCTGCAACAAGGACCGATTCATACGCCCGGCGTCGTCGCGAAATACCCTCAGATTGACAAACTTCCGTGCAAGTTTGCCGACCTGTTCATCCCGATCGCCCGTCATTGAACAGAAAAACCCGAGGAGACCATCAGAAATCCGCCCGGCAACCTCACCGTTCACCTTGACTTCCGCCGACGCAACCCTCTGGACAAGCAACCTCATGAACACGCCTCACCGTCTAGGAACCCGGAATTTCCGGTGGCTCGGCAGTCCATTACTGCCGTCCTCGGAATTTGCCAATGGATATCGCGGACAGAAGCCGGACGTGAACCCCGAAGGCATGTACCAAATGAACCCCGTAATTTTCGCCTGGCTTTCGGCATATGCTGGCCTGTCCCTGCCGTTCCGACACGACTCAGTCTTGACGGATTCCTTGTTGTCACCTAGTCACGCGGCTGTGGCGGAGTAGCTCAGTTGGTTAGAGCAGCGGAATCATAATCCGCGTGTCGGGGGTTCAAGTCCCTCCTCCGCTACCATAACGTCTTCGAGATATTGACGTTTTTACTCGACCTCCATTCTGAAATCATGCCAACATGCTCAGGACAAACTTCGGTCCCATAACGTTCTCCATGATCCGGCAGCTCCCAGAGCGGATTCCGATTGGTCTTGTGCCGGATTTCCGCTTAAGTGCACGAGTTTCACCACCAAGGGATGCGAACTCAGGAATACGGTGCCAGACTTACTTGATTTGGGTGCTTTTCATTTTCGTCAAAATGCCGCACGTTCGCTCGTGAGCCTGACGCCAGATGCCGTCCCGCGTTGAAACCACGACAGCAAAAAGATGGAGTTCCATGAGTGGCGAGACGACAATTGATGGCGCCGGGAACTCACGATGCTGTTGACCGGCGAACGCACGTTCGATCCCTCCCCATTTGACGCGATCAGCTTCGATCTCTGCACCCGCCGCAAGGACGTCGTGATCATGAGTGCAGACCTGAGCACGTACTGCCAGGTCAATCGCGTGAAGGTCGAACTTCCGGAACAACACCTTGACGTGGGCATGGCGGAACAGAACCTGATTTCTGTCGCCGCGGGCGTCGCCAAGGCCGGCCTCGTACCGATCGCGACGACCTTTGCCTGTTACGCCACGCGGCGCGCCTATGACCAGATGATGATCTGCATGGGAACCGGACCGAACACCTCGATCGTGATCGGCTTCACGCCGGGCATCGCCAATCCGGCCCGCATTCACCACCAGGCCGCAGAGGATCTCGGCATGGTACGCGCGATTCCGAATGCCACCGTGATCGATCCCGTGGACCCGACCGACT
Source organism: Paracoccaceae bacterium (assembly GCA_965242975.1). GTDB lineage: Bacteria > Pseudomonadota > Alphaproteobacteria > Rhodobacterales > Rhodobacteraceae > JAPPHA01. The sequence continues at coordinate 2,145,490 of CBDETS010000007.1, forward strand.
TCCGCCAGGCACTGGATGTCGCCGTCGATCTGCCGGGTCTGGTCTATCTCCGCGGTCACCGGGGGGACACACCCAACATTCTGGATCCAGAGAAATTTTCATTCAAACTGGGGCGGACGTACACGTTAAGAGAGGGAACCGGGATCGGCATTGTCGCGTCGGGCCACGGCACCCAATGGGCATTGGAGGCATCGGGCCTTCTTGCCTCACGAGGTTTTGACCATTCACTGCTGCATGTTCCGACGATCAAGCCGGTCAACGAAGCCGAGATCGCCGAGTTTGCCTATGCACACGACCAGATCGTCACCGTGGAAAACCATCAGGTTGTCACCGGGCTGGGGTCAATGGTGGCCGAGGTCATTTCGGACATTGGCGGCGGGCCACGGGTCACGAGGTTTGGCCTGCCCAATGCATGGGCACCGGGGGGTACCCTGCCCTACATTCGCACCGAGCTTGAACTGGACGGCGAAGGGCTGGCCAACCGCATCGAGGGACTCGTGACATGAGATCGAACTCCGCCAGCCGTATCCATGACCTGGAAATCATCGCCGCCAGGATACGCCGAAATGTTCTTGAGATTTGCCGTCAACGCGGCGGCTATGCAGCGCAGGGCGTTGCGCTCGCGGACATTGCCGCATGCCTGTACTTCGATGAAATGCGCGCCGACGGCAGCGGTTGGTTCCATGACCGATTTGTTCTGTCCAACGGGCACGACGCAATCATGACGTACGGTGCGTTGGCCGAGCACGGCTCATACACAATGAATGAGCTGAAGACCTACAACGCGGACGGCACCAGGATCGACCAAAGCCCGATCGAGGGACAACTGGGGTTTGAAATTACGGCAGGTTCACTTGGCCAGGGTCCGAGCCAAGCCGCCGGAATAGCCTGGGCGGAGCGTAACAGAGGTACGGACAAACGCGTCTACTGCCTGCTTTCCGACGGCGAGCTGCAGGAGGGCAATGTCTGGGAAGCCGCCATGTTCGCCGGGCACCAGGAACTTTCGAACCTCGTCTACATCATCGACAACAACGACATGCAGGCCACGGGCCACGCGAAAGACGTGCTGGGCGTCGAACCGGTCCCCGAGAAATTCGAGGCATTCGGCTTTGCTGCACGCCGAATCAACGGGACATGCATCCACGAGATCCTTGATACATTCGACGAGGCGCGAAACACGACGGACAAACCCTACGCCATGGTGTGCGATACACGGCTTTTCGACGGGATCAACTGCCTGCAGGAGGCGCTGCCAATGGCGCACTACGTGGCCAGGACGAGCGCCGACTGGGACGCCGGAATCGCGGAAATAACCGCCCGTATCAATGACCTGACAGGAGGCATCGGCTAGCCCGTGACGTCACCGCACACACCATTTCATCAAGGGGTTGCACGGGGGACGAAAGCCATCGTTACCGCGGGCGGCGCGGGCATCGGTCGCACGGTCGCGGAGACCCTGGCCTCGCACGGAGCCTCGGTCCACGTGTGTGACGTTTCCGAAGATGCGCTGGATGCATTGGGGAGGGCGCGCCCCGAGATCGGGTCCAGCCAGGCCGACGTGTCGGACTCTGTACAGGTCGATCAATACTTTTCGGAGGCTGTCGCGGCGCTCGGGGGCCTTGACGTGTTGGTAAACAACGCAGGCATTGCCGGACCAACGGCTCGTGTCGACGAGATCGAACCCTCAGAATGGGATCGGACAGTTGCGGTCAACTTGAGTGGTGTGTTCTACTGTGCCCGGGTCGCAGTTCGACATCTTCGCGAGTCCGACAACGCCGCCATCATAAACATGGCCTCGGTAGCGGGCCGTTTGGGATACGCATTTCGAACGCCGTACGCTGCCACGAAATGGGGTATTGTCGGCCTTACACAGAGTCTCGCCAAGGAACTGGGGCCTGACGGGATACGTGTGAATGCGATCCTTCCGGGCATCGTCGAGGGACCGCGAATGGATGGCGTGATCGCGGCGAGGGCCCGTGCGACCGGAACAACGTTCGAGGAAACGCGGGCGCTTTACCTGGAAACCATCTCGCTGCGCCGCATGGTTGGTCCGCAGGACATCGCGGGCATGGTCCTCTTTCTGTGCTCACCCGCCGGCAGGAACGTATCCGGCCAGTCCTTGAGTGTATGTGGCAACGTCGAAACACTATGAGCAGGAACCTCCCGCAACGCTGCAAGCCCGCGGCGAAAATGCCGAAGTCAGCCCGTGTCACATACAATGTATGTACCTGAATTACTCGATTTGACCCCACGACGCGTCACCGTCGATCCGGGTCGTCGTCGCCCCTGGCCTCGATTTGCCGGACCTCCAACCCGTGGCCTCAGACGGAAACTCGACGTCAAGAAAGGCCACATTCGGGCGAACTGCGGCAAAGACGTGCCCAGGGCGCGGCGCAGGCAATTGCCAAGGCCAGAGCCAATCTGGCCATGTGTGCCCTCGTCGTCGACGAGATTGACCGCCACGACGTGAACGAAAAGCTCCACAGGCAAGTTCCGGGCCGCCCGCCGCTTGCCCTCGGGGCTTGACTTGGGCGTCCAGCCGTGACGCCAAAAAACCGGCGCGGCGCGTGCTTGCGCCCGGGGGACTTCGGCCGCGCCTCGACGGCATCGATGCCGGTGAGTTCAGGCTCGATGGAGAATTTATGCTCGACCTCGGCGGCGGGCACCGTACCTGGCACCGCGGTCAGGTCGATCAATGTGATCTGCTTTGCCTTGTTCCGGAACCGCATGCGACTTTCAGTCCGATATCTTCGTGGCCGCCGGAGATCAGACGTGACCTCCTTTGATATTCGACGGGTGCTTGCAATCGACTCGGTTTGGCCCATGCATGCCCAGTGGCCGGCAAGCTCCCCGTCCTGTGACCGCAATGTGGATCTGTGCTGTTCAGGCAACCTCGATCGCGTTCGGCAAGAGTTCTCTCTCGAGATGCTCTTTCGCCTCGGCGTGGGTTGTCCAATCTGGTGGCGGGAAGTCCGCTGCCATTTCCCAGTCATCGCCGGTCGCGTCCATATGAGCAGTGATCCGGGCATCAAACTCGTCCATCAACGTCAGATACGCCGGATCATCCACCAGATTGTTTTGCTCGAGGTAGTCTGCGCGCTCATCAAACAACAGCATGCGTTCGTCCCTGTGACGCATGTAGAGCCAGTCCCTGGTGCGTATTCCGCGCTCGGCAAAAGGGGCAAACTCGTGCGGGTTGCCGCCTGTCTGGGTAAAAACCTGGTACCAGATCGCGTCGCGTGCCCCGATTTCGTCGCCATCGAGTACGGGAAGGTAGCTTTGGCCATCGAGACCGTCGGGTATGACTGCCCCGACGATGCCGAGGACCGTCGGCATCATGTCTGGGCCAACATCAATGAGCGCCTCGGATTTCCGTGGCTTGAACCGTGCGGAATAGCGAACGATCAACGGCACGTGCATAGCACCCCTGTATGCCGTGTTCTTGATCCCGCAGTAGTGACCGTGCTGTCCGCACATGTCGCCGTGATCGCTGAAGAACAGCACCACTGTGTCATCCGCGACTCCCTGACGGTCGAGTTCGTTCAGGATCCGCCCGACATTCCAGTCGATATTGTGGATCATGCCATAGTATTCTGCGATGAACTGGCGAATTTCGGCTTCTGTTTCCGGCTCTCCAACGGGCTTGGTGTCGTAGGCCGCGTGGCTCGCGTGCCCCGACCTCGGATCGCCGCCGCACCAAACGTCGTTTCGAATTCTCTGAAACCTGCGTTGAAGCTCCATGTCCGGAACACCCGCCGGCAGGGGGATTTCTTCGGGCTCATATATCTTGCGCAGATAGTCCGGCATATCCATCGGGAAATGCGGGGGGCCATAACTTACGTACCCGATCCACGGCTTACCGTCTTCGGCGGTCGATGCGTCAGCGATGAAGTCGATCAGCTGATCAGTCTGGTAGTCCGGTTCATAACGTTTCGAGTGATAGGCCTGACCATCGTCGTCATAGTAAATTGACGACATATATTCGTGGCCGCGGTTGAAACCTATGAAGTGATCCCAGCCAAATCGGCGATCGGGTGGTACGAATCCGGGCTTGGGTCCGCCTTCGAGATGCCATTTTCCGACATACCCGGTCCGATAGCCGGCCTCTTTCATGAGATCGGCAAGAAAGACCTGGTCACCACGTAGCGGGAAATGGTTCTGAATCATCCCGTGCCCCTGGGCATATTTTCCCGTCATAACGGAGGCGCGGAACGGGCAGCAGAGCGGATACGACGTATAAGCCTCGGTAAACTGGACCCCTTCGCTGGCCAACCTGTCGATATGCGGAGTCTTAATTGTCGGATTGCCGGCACAACCCATCGCGTCATACCGCATCTGGTCGGCATAGATCAGAAGGATGTTCGGTCTCTTCCTCATGAGCCGTCGACCTTTCCCGACATGCGGCCTTTCACCCAGGCCGAGATTGGTCCCCACAGAATTGTCAGTGCAAGGGCTGCATAGATCCCGAGACCGATGGGGGTGTTAAAGAACTCCGCCGTACTGCCATCGGCAATCGTGATGGATTGACGCAGAGAGTTTTCCAGGATCGGACCAAGCACAAAGCCAATGGACAGCGGCGCAATGGAGTAGCCCAGTTTCCTGACGATGTATCCGAGCACCCCCGAAGCGAGCAATACACCCACGTTGAAGAGACTGTTTGAAACCGCGTAGATGCCGGTGAAGCTCAGCAAGAGCACGATCGGCACGATCACGGTCATCGGAACCCTGATGAGCATCGCGGCAAAGCGGATCACGAGCAGGCCGACGAACAGCAACAAGATGTTGATGAGAAAGAGGCCAAGGAACAGCGAGTACATGATGTCCGGGCGCTCATCAAAGAGCGTCGGTCCCGGCGCCAGGCCCTGAATCAGGAACGCGCCCAGCAGAACCGCTGCCGCCGGACTGCCCGGTACGCCGAGTGTCAGCGTCGGCACCAGCGCTCCACCGACGGTCGCGTTGTTCGCTGTTTCAGGGGCAACGATGCCTTCAGGGATACCTGTGCCAAATTTCTCTGGCTGCCTTGAGCGACGTTTTTCTTCCGAATAGGCGAAGAACGCACCGACCGCGGCACCCTCTCCCGGGATTATCCCGATAATCGTGCCAATGATAGAAGACCGCGCCAGGTTGTTCTTGAGTTCAGCCAAGGTCTTCAGGCCCGGAATCTTCACGGTCAGGCTTGTCTTGTCAAATTCTATGCGTTTCAGCGCCCTTTCCGAACCGATCAGGACCTCGGACACTGCGAAAATGCCGACGAGAAACGGAACCAGCGGTATGCCTTCATACAAGTGATAGGTCCCGAACGTGTAGCGCTCTGCGCCATTGAGTTCATCCAGTCCCCAGGTCGTCAGAAAGATGCCCAGGCCACCGACAAGCAGTCCCTTGAAGAGATTTGCACCCGCCACGCGGACAACGACGACCAATCCGAAAACGGAGATGGCCAGGAACTCCCGGGGTCCGAACTTGATCGCGACCTGAGCAAGTATGGGCGCAATGAAGGTAAGGCAGACAACGCTTACAAGCCCGCCAATGATGCTGCCGGTGAGCGACAGGCCCAACGCCTCGCCTCCCCGGCCCTGTTTGTACATGGCGTGTCCGTCCATGACGGTCGCAATCGCGGCCCCGGTTCCCGGAATACCGACGGCAATTGCCGAAATCGACCCCCCGTAAATCGCTGCGTTGTAAATGGCGAGAAGCAGGATCAGCGACGGAACCGCTTCCATGTAGAATGTAAAGGGCAATGCCAACGCGATCGCGATGGGCGGCCCCAGGCCGGGAAGAATTCCGATGACCAATCCGAGAACGATTCCGGCCACGAGCAAGAACATCGTGAACGAATCAAACAGGTTCGCAAAGGCGACCCCTGCTGCCGCGACGTCGAACATTAGAATTGCGTCCCCAGCAATTGGGTGAAGACCAGGTAGACACCGGCCGCCAACGCCAGGACGACGCCGTAGATGACAGGGTTGCGCACGCCCATCGCCGCACAGAGCAACGGCCCGGACACCAGCGCCATCACGATGTAGCCGAAGTTGTTCCAGACGACATAGCTGACAACCGCAGCAGCCAGCGCCAGCAGACCGCGTCGGGCCTCGGCGGAGGAGGCGAAAACGGTTTGACCTTCGTCGCCTGCCTCACCTTTCGTGACGTAGACATAGAGTACGATTGCCGCGCAAATTGCCGTGAATCCCAGCAAGAGTTGTGGAAAGAACCTCGATGGAAGCCCGGAACTAGCCAGGAGTCCGGCAGCCTCGAAGCCCTGCGCAACAAAGGCAAAATAGGCGCATGCGACAATGACCAGGATCGTGAAGACGATGTTTGCCAATCGCTGGGTCAGCATGGATTCGATTTCTCAGAGCTTGAATCATATCTCGCTTTCTCGCTTTTTCCGTTTCGTTTCAATGGGATGTCTCCCGTGCCACCCGCCGCATCATGAACCGGCAAGCCGCCAGCTGACACCACGCCAGCGAACTCGCCAGGCTCCGCTCGTAATCCTTCGCAAGACGCCGACACCGGGACATCCAGGCAAACGTCCGCTCCACGACCCAGCGACGGTACAGCACCGTGAAGCGTTTGATATCCTTCGGTTTTTCCACAATCTCAAGCAGACCGCCAAGGCCATGCTCCCCCAGCTTCGAGACAAGCTTCGGACCCTGGTAGCCGCCGTCGGCCCACAGTTTCGTCACCGCGGACGCCTTCTCAAGCATCCGCAGTATCACCGCGGGAGCACCATCCCGGTCCTGCACGTCGGCCGCATGAACCGCGATCACGATCGGCAACCCTTCGACGTCGACGGCAATGTGGCGTTTGCGGCCCTTGACCTTCTTGCCCGCATCATAGCCGGCAGGGCCGCCGCTCTCCGTCGTCTTCACCGACTGGCTGTCGATCGCGGCCGCCGTCGGCTCTTCGGAGCGTTGCGCCAACTCCCGTGCGTGCCCGCGCAGTACGTCCATCATCCGGTCGAAAACACCGCTGTCCCGCCAGGAGTAGTAATAGTTCTGAACCGTCGTAAACGGCGGAAAACACTTCGGAATCGCGCGCCACTGGCATCCGGTTCCCAACATGTACTGGATGGCGTTGAAAACCTCGCTCAGATCAGTCGTGCGCTGACGCCCCATCCGCGAGGGCGGCGGAAGAAGTGGCTCGATCAGTTCCCATTCCGCGTCGGTCAAATCAGTTTCAAAGCGTTCGCCATTTCGTTTATATGTCTTCTGCGCGGCCTTGTTCCAGGACATGTGGACCTCCTCGTCTGTCGTGGAAAACTGACTCGGAATACCACATCTTGCGGGGCCGCGCACTTTTAGGTCAAGCTCTCAGGCACGCAGATCAGGGAACGGGCGCCGCACAAAGGCGGCGCCCAAACGGGTTCGCTCAGCGCACGCTACTTGTGAAGCAGTCCAAGGCCGTCAAGAATCGGCGAATACAGGTCGATACCGGATTGCAGCAGTTGCCCAACATTGTCGGGGCCATGCACGAACTGCCAGTCGATCCCAGGTGGCAGGGTGGCGATGAACTCTTCGGTGCCCAGCACGGCGGTCGCTTCGATCAGCCTGTCGACGATCTCCTGTGATGTTCCGGCCTTTACAGCCCAACCACCATGAACCCAGACACCGGCTTCCTTGCCTGGAAACGCTTCGCCGATGGTCCGGACGCCGGGAAGATGCTGCTCAAAGTACGGCTGACGGTTGTTGTCCAGGATGATCAGCGGACGAATTTCGTTCTTGAACGCGTTGATCGTCGCGATCTGTCCGACGCCGACTTCAACCTGTCCGCCAATCAGACCCGTCATGGTCGCCGGAACGGTCTTCAATGCGATGGTCTTGAATTCCAGACCGAACTCGGACGCCAGTTGTACGGCACTCAGGTTTGGTGGCGCTCCGAGGTTGTTGACACCCATGCTGAGTTTTTCACTCTTCGCGGCTTCAAGGAAGTCCTCGAACGTCTGAAGCGGGCTGTCAGCACGCACATAGAGCGCATTGGATGCCGTTGGACCCGCATAGAACGGAATGAAGTCCTCCCTCGGGCTGTATGGCACTGCTCGGGTCAGCGGAACGACCATGAAACTTGGGGGAGACCACTGAAAGATGGTGTAGCCGTCCGCCTCCTCTTCAAGCACGCTCATGGTTGCGGGAATATGCGCACCACCGGGCTTGTTGACGACATTGATCGGTACGCCGAGCTCCGCGCTGACGGCCTCGGCCGTCAGGCGCGCGCCGATGTCCGCGTTTCCTCCCGCCGCAAACGACACGACCAGCGTAATCGGCTTATCGGGGTATTCCGCCACTGCGACGCCAACGCCGAGGCCCAACGCGGCTATGGCGGTGGCGGCAATCTTGAAAAGGTTCATGTTGAAGTCTCCCTTGCTTCTATCAAGTGTCTGGTTGGTCTAGATGTACGTACCTATGGTGCGCCCGCACGAAATGTCAAGCCGCATGTCCGCCCGCGCGTTCATATTGTCTTGGCCGGTTCGTCAGTCGAAAACTCGATCTCGAGTTCAAGCAAGTCACAGGGGTAGAGCAGCTTTGCCGAGTAGATCAGGACTCCATGCTTGTCGAAAAACTCCCTGAACACCTTGAAGACAGCTGAATTCACCTTGATCCCGAGCGCTTTCGCGAGGCCAAAATCGGCGTAGGCGATCGTAATTCTCTGGTGCGCATTCGCGATGTCTACGCCGAGGTCTCGCAGAACCGCGACGACGATCTCCCGCTTGAAACGATCAGGTGCGCGTTCATAGACCTTGTCATCGAGCTGGATGTCGGCCTGGCAGAATGGCTTGCCACCCCGCGTATGAATACGGCGCATGCAGCGAAAATACCGTCCATCCTTGGACTTCTCTATGGTTGCGTCGCCTTTGCGTACCGAGACTTCGAGCTGGTCCACCATCGCATAGATCTCGGAAATCTCGGCCCGGACCTGAAGTGAAACACGGTCGGGAATCTGAACTTCTCGCACGAACGTTCCGCGGCCCGAGTGTTTTTCGATGAGCCCTTCTTCTTCCAGCGTGTTCATCGCGTGCACCACCGTCATGCGCGCGACACCGAGTTCTTCGGCCAATTCCCGAAGCGCGGGAACGCGTGCGCCCTGGGGCAGGTCCCCGGACATGATCTGATGTCGCAAAACTCCGGCCACTTCGGCGTGCAACGGGACCGCCTTTCGCTTCATGGATTGAAGATTCATCTTGACATTATCCCCTGAACTAAAGGTACAAAGGTCCAGAGCATTTTATACCAATCCGGGAATTCGATGCAAGCACGGCACAATCTGGAAGAGCTTGAACGGATCGCGCGGCGGCTTCGCATGCACGTGGTGGACATGGTCGCACCATCGGGTCAGGGCTACGTGCAGCAAGGCCTCGGCGCAGCGGACATTTTCACGTCGCTCTATTTCGCCGAGGCAATGATGGACCCGGAGAACCCGACGTGGCCGGACCGGGACCGGATCTTTCTGACCACCGCCCACAACACGGCAATTTTCTATGCCGCTTTGGCCGAGCGGGGCTTATTCGATACCGAACGACTCGCCACCTATGTCACCGACGGCTCGGCGCTGGAAATTAACTCGTCCGAACGCATGGGTCCTTTTGTCGAAGCGACCTGCGGCTCGCTCGGTCAGGGCCTGTCGGTCGCCGTCGGCTGCGCTTTGGCGGCGAAGCGGCAGGGGCGCACCAGCCGCTTCTATGCCATCGTCGGCGATGGCGAAATGCAGGAGGGCCAGATCTGGGAGGCCACGATGTTCGCGGGCGCCAGTGGTCTCGACAACCTATGCCTGATCGCAGACTACAACTTCGTACAGTCCGAGGGGCGGATGGACCTCGTCATGTCGCTGGAGCCGTTGATGGACAAGATGGAGAGTTTCGGCTTCTTCTGCCAGGAGGTCGACGGCAACGACATCAGTGCGTTGTTGAGCGCCTATGATCAAGCTCGCGAGACCAGGGGCAAACCGAGCTTCATCAAGGCCAACACATTGATGGGAAAGGGTGTCGCTTCCCTCGAAGGTTTGATGTTCCACCAGCTGCGCTTCCCACCCGAGGTTGCTGCCTCGGCCCGTGCCGAATTGGAGGCGCAACCGTGACGTTCATCCCGAACGGGCGATCGATCTTCGACGGACCGGCGCAATGGAACTGAAAACCAGCTTCGAAAGCACCTCAACCGCCGGCGCCGCGCGACGTGGTTCCGCGCAAGAACCGGAAAGCACGACATGAAGGCACCAGTTGCGGTAATCACCGGGGCGGCCGGCGGAATTGGTTCTGTGCTTGCTCATCGCCTGGCTGCCGAAGGTTGGCGGTTGCACCTCATCGATATCGATGCTCCACGGCTGGAAGCACTGCAACATGCGTTGCCCGAAGGCACCACGACTTCAGAAAGCGGGTTGGAAGATCCGGCAGCCTGCGTGACGGCGCTGCTTGATGCGCCCGACCAAATCGACGCGCTGGTACATCTGGCGGGCGTCTTCGTGCCGCACGACCTTGACCCTGACGGCCGCGAAATCCATGACCAAACGATGCAGCACAATGCATCGAATGCCTTTGACCTTGCCGGTGCAGTCCTGCCGCGCATGGTCGATGGCGGTCGCATCGCACTTACCTCATCGCTTGGATTCAATCGAGGCGTACCCGACCATCCTGCCTATTCCATGGCAAAGGGAGCAATAGTCGGGTTGACCCGCGCATTGTCGCGACGAACCGGAGACCGGGGGATCTGCGTCAACGCCGTGGCACCCGGGATCATCGAAACTCGGATGTCGGATCACCTGCTCGATCGACGCGGGCGCGCCGCTCTTCTTTCAACGATCCCGCTCGGCCGGTTGGGTCGGCCCGAGGAAGTCGCCGGGGTGATCGCATTTCTTTTGTCCGACGATGCGTCTTACGTCACCGGTCAGGTGATCAATGTCGATGGAGGAATAATCAATGCCTGATACTCTAACTCCGGAATGCCCACGGCGTGGGTGTCCGGGCTTCCGCCGCACAACGCAGGTGAAACCGTTGACTACCCGTGCCCCGGATTCGGGACAGAATGGAAACAAGGAATTGTCGAGATGAGCGCTTCTCCTTCGGACGTGAATTTTTCGGACGAACAGATGCTCAAGTTCTACCGGGAAATGCTGCGAATTCGTCGGGTGGAAGAGCAGATCGGCAATGATGCCAAGGCCGGTAACATCCCTGGTGCCGTGCACCTCTATATCGGGCAAGAGGCGGTCGGCGTCGGGGTATGTTCCCAACTCACCGACAACGACTGGATTGCCTCGACCCATCGTGGACACGGCCACTACCTTGCCAAAGGCGGAGACAGCAAATTGTTGATGGCCGAGATCTACGGTCGTGAAACAGGTATGTGCAAGGGACATGGCGGGTCCATGCATGTGGCAGATTTCTCAAAGGGGATTATCGGCGCGAATGGTATCGTCGGTGCCGGAATCTCGATCATCACGGGCGCAGCCTGGGCCGCACAGATGGACGGCAATGGAGCCGTCGGTGTTGCTTTTTTCGGTGACGGCGCTGCAAACCAAGGTGTTTTGGGCGAAGCTCTGAATGTGGCCGTGCTCTGGAAGCTTCCGGTTATTTTCGTATGCGAAAACAATGGATTTTCCGAGTTCTCGCCATCTTCGACCGTGACCGCGGGAAATATCGTCGACCGCGCCAAGCCCTATGGCGCCGTCCACGAAGCAGTGGATGGCAACGATCTGATCGCCGTCCACCAGTGCGCGGCGCGTGCCATCAAACATGCGCGATCCGGCAACGGGCCTTCCCTGATCGAAGCCCGCACCTATCGGCAGCGCGGCCACGTCGAGGCAGAGGCGTCGTTCCTCGGGTCGAAGTACCGATCGGACGAAGAACTTGCCGAATGGATTGCCCGTGATCCGATCCCTGCCTTTGCCAAGCGTATCATGGACGCCGGGCAGGCAGGTCAGGCCGATCTCGACCAGGTCGAAGCGGACATCGCAGCCGAAGTGACCGAAGCGGTGCGGTTCGCCGAAGGCTCACCTTATCCCGACCCTGCCACGCAGGGCACCAATTACATGTTCGCTTAGGGGGGTCCGGGACATGGCAAGGAAACGCATGATTCAGGCCATCAATGAAACGCTTGACCGTGAGATGGCCAGAGACCCGAAGGTCGTGGTGTTCGGCGAGGATGTCGAGATCAGCCTGTTTGGCGACACGCGCGGGTTAAAGGACAAGCACGGAGCCCACCGCGTCCGGAATATGCCGATCTCCGAGACGGTGATGAGCGGCATGGCCGTGGGCGCGGCGGCGGCGGGGTACAAGGTTGTCTGCCACATGATGTTCGGAAACTTCATGTACACCGGCTTCGACAGCATCGCGAACCAGGCCAGCAAGCTTCGTTACATGACGGCCGGACAGATCGCCTTGCCGATTGTCTACATGGGGGTTTTCGGTGGCGGTCGGTCGGCTGCGGCACAGCACTCCGACGCGATGCATCCGATGTTCATGAATCTGGGTGGGATCAAGGTTGCCCTGCCCGCGACACCCGCGGATGCAATGGGCCTGCTGCGATCGGCAATTCATGACCCGAATCCGGTCGTGTTCCTGCAGGCGGCCGGACGCGGAGGTGAACAGGGCGAGGTCCCGGATGACGATCATTTCATCGAACTCGGCGAGGCTTCGACCGTTCGGGAAGGAGAAGACATAACGGTCGTGGCGATTGGTGCCATGGTGCGGCCGGCAATGCGGTCTGCGCAAAAATTGGCAAAGGAGGGGATCGGTGTCGACCTGATCGATCCCCGCACGGTCGTTCCCCTGGACAGCGAGACGATTTTCAAGTCCGTCCGCAAGACCGGTCGACTGGTCGTCGTGGACGAGGCGCGTGACATGTGTTCTGCAGCATCTCAAATTGCGGCGATTTGTGCCGACCAGTGTTTCGATGCCCTCAAGGCGCCAATCCGGCGCGTCACGGTTCCGGATGTGGCGCTGCCTTATTCGCCGCCGCTGGAGAAAGCGCTCTTGCCAAACGAGGTCCGCATTTCGGACGCAGTACGCAGTCTTCTCGGCAAAGCCGACACCAAGGATGCCTGACACATGAGAGTAGCGCTGAAGATGCCGCGAGTGGGCATGAACATGGAGGAGGGCACCATCGTCGCGTGGCACGTCCAACCGGACGAGAACTTCAGTGAAGGCGACATCCTCTACGAATTCGAAACCGAGAAGGTCACGAGTGAATATGAAGCACCCTGCAGCGGCACGATGCTGGAACACCTCGCCGCCGAAGGGGACGATGTTCCGGTCGGCGACAATGTCTGCAGAATCGAGAAAAACGATTGAACGGCCATGACCGGGACCCTGACCAAGCTTGAAGCCGCGGATTTCATCAACCGGTCCTTCAAGCCTCTGCCTCGATCCTATGGCGATGCGCTTGTCGAAGCCGCCAGGGCCGACAAGCGCATTGTCGCACTTTGCGCCGATCTTGTTCCGCCAACCGAAACCGACCGCTTCCGCGACGAGTTGCCCGGGCGGTTCCACAACGTCGGAATCGCGGAAGCGAACATGATCGGCATGGCCGGCGGCATGGCGCGCTCGGGAGAAATCCCCTTCTGCCACTCGTTCTGCGCCTTCATCACCAAGCGCGTGCTCGACCAAATCACGATGCAGGTGGCCTATCCGAACTTGCCCGTGAAAATCGTCGGGTTCCTACCAGGGGTGGCGACGCTCCTGGGCGTCTCGCACCAGGCCATCGAGGACGTTGCGATTCTGCGCGCGGTGCCCAACATGGCGATTTTCGAGCCCTCCGGACCCGAGTACCACGCGGCCATGATCAAGATGGCGCTGGATTGGGAGGGTCCGGCCTACCTGCGAATGAAACGGCCGGAGTCGACTCCGCCACCCTTCGAGCCAAAATCGCTGGAGATCGGCAAGGGCGTTGTCCGTCGCGAGGGCGGCGATCTCACGATCATTTCCGCGGGACTTTGCGTGACCGAAGCACTGAGGGCATCGGACACTCTTTCGGGAGAAGGGATCGAGGCGGGCGTCGTCGACATGGCGTCGCTCAAACCGATTGATGACGCACTGATCATCGAACGCGCAAACACCACGGGCGCCATCGTCACGGCAGAAAACCACAACATCATTGGTGGTCTCGGTTCCGCCGTTGCCGAAATCCTGACCGAGGCAGGGATCGGCTTGCACTTCCGGCGCGTGGGTGTCCGCGATCAGTTCTGCGAGGGCGGCACAACGCCGTATCTGATGAACAAGTTCGGGCTCGACGCCCCGGCCATCGCGGAAGCAGCCCGCGATGTTGCAAGACGGAAGGGATGAGCATGGCCTTCAGGTACGAATTCGGATCCGGCGAGGACGCTTATGAAACCGTCAACCCGGCCAATCCCCGGGAGAAGATCGGGCGTTACGCGATCATGGGCCCGGATGAACTGGGCGCAGTGATTGAGCGGGCGAACGAGGCTCAACGCGAGTGGGCGCGCGTGCCCGGGCTGGAACGCTCGCAACGCCTGAGTGCTTTCATCGACGCGGTCGAAGCGCGCGCTGACGATCTGGCGACCGCGGGCACTCTCGAACAGGGAAAGCTCCTTCGCGAATCGACGGGCGAAGCGCTGAAATCATGCGCCGAAGGGCGGTTCTCGGTGGGAGAAGCGGCCCGCATGGGCGCGATGGCCATTGCGTCGGGTCGCGCCGGCTTCTCCAACCAGATCCTACGGCGCCCGCGTGGCGTGATCTTCTGTATAAGCCCTTGGAACTTCCCGATTTCCACGCCAATGCGCAAGATCTGCCCGGCACTGGCGTTTGGGAATGCCGTTGTGATGAAGCCCTCGCAGTTCACGCCGGCGGCCAATTTCCTCCTCGCCGAGATTTCCGAAGATTTCTTCCCCGACAACCTCGTTCAGGTCGCCATGGTCTCGGGCCGTGCAGCGAGCGAGGTTGTTTCGAAAGGCGATGTGCATGGCGTCAGCTTCACGGGGTCGGTGCCGACCGGCAAACTGGTCTACGCGGCGGCGGCTCGGAATCTCATCCCGGTTCAATTGGAGCTGGGCGGAAAGAACGGGGCGATCCTGAACGACACCGACGACCTGGATGGCGCAATCACGCAGATCATGGGCGCGGCTTTCATGACGTCCGGTCAGCGCTGTACGGCGATCAGCCGGGTCCTCGTTCGCAAGGATCTGGCTGCCGAGACCAAGGGCATCCTGACGGAAAAGGCGAACGCAATGCGATTGGGGCCCGGGCTCGAATCCGGCAGCGACCTCGGCCCACTCTGCAACCTTCCACATTGGACGGATGTCTGCGCCACGACCCAGCGTGCCATTGGCGAGGGCGCCACCCCCCTGGCCGGCGGGTCCGCACCGAATCGGCCCGAAGACGGCTACTTCTATCGCCCGACCATCCTTGGCGACGTGCAGCACGAATCCATCGCGGGTCAGGAGGAAATCTTCGGCCCTGTCCTGTCGGTTCTCGAATACGGCACTTTCGATCAGGCGATGGAAATGCTGAACGGTACCGAATTCGGCCTGACATCCGCGCTCTTCTCCAACCGCAACGACCTGGTCCAGCGCTTCCTGGCCGAGAGCCAGAACGGCATGATCCATGTCAACCACGGTACGGTACCGGACAACAACATGCCGTTTGGCGGGATCAAGAATTCCGGTGTCGGGGCCTATTCGGTGGGGCCGACGGCGGTGAATTTCTACACCACCGAGCATTCGGCCTGCGTGACCTGGTAGGCGTTGGCATTTCGGCATGACATAACCCTCGCCAGCACCGGCGTCTTCCCGATCAGGGCAAAGACCGGCGTGTCGCCCGAGATGGCGCTCGGCTCAATGCCCACGCGACCAGCCTTATTGATTCGGATCGAGGACACCGACGGCTGCTTTGGCTGGGGCGAGGTCTGGGCGAATTTCCCGCCACGCGCCAATCTTCACAAGGCGCACATCATCGAGGACGTCATGGCACCGCACCTGCAAGGTGCACGGTTTGTCGAACCTCGAGAGATTGGCACGCTCCTTCGCAAACAGTTCTCGATCTACTTCGTCCACATCGGGCAACTCAAGGTGTTCGAGCATATACTGGCCGGCGTCGACACCGCCCTTTGGGACCTCGCGCTGCGCAAGGCCGGCCGATCCTTTGTTGAATTCTTGGGGCTTTCCGACTTGTCCGCTCAATGCTACGCGACGTCGATCAACGCGGACGATTTGGAGCGTCTGATCCCGCATCACGCGTCACTCGGGCAGACCCATTTCAAGCTGAAGATCGGTTTTGCGGAGCACGGCAACCGTGAACTGGTGGAACGGGCCGCAAGATTGTGTCCGAGAGGTTCGCGGATCATGGTTGACAGCAACCAGTCGTGGACACTTGAGACCGCCAAGGAGACGCTTGGCAGCCTGGAGGACCTCGCACCTTATTTCGCGGAGGAGTCGCTGCCCGCGAATGCGCCGCTGGCCGATTGGGAAAACCTTGCCTCGTCCACGGCAATCCCGCTTGCCGGTGGCGAGAACATCTATGGAGTCGAGAACTTCTGCGCGATGGCGAATGCCGGGCTGAGGATTTTGCAACCGGACGTCACAAAATGGGGAGGTGTGACGGGCGCCTTGGACTTGGCCGGTGCGATGCCCGAGGGAACATACCTCTGGCCACACTTCATGGGCACCGCCGTCGGCCAAATCGCGGCCCTGTCGATCACGGCGGTTCTTGGTGAAACCTCGTCCTGCGAAGTGGACGTCAACGAGAATGCCCTGCGAACCGATCTCTGCGGTGACGTCATCGCAGTCAAGAATGGCCGCGTAAACCTGCCGTCCGATCCGGGCCTGGTAATACCGCCAATTATTGAACGGCTTGCGGCGTTCATGGACGATCGGGGCTCACGACCAATGGCTGAAGCTTCTCTGAACGGACTGTCGTAAACTGATGGGAACGGGGTAACGTCCTGCGCCCGTGTGAAGTCAAGAAAACGCGGGCGAAGTACGTGAAAACCGTCGCGCAGCACCACTCGGTTGGCCCGCAAGAACTCGCAGACACGGTTCTCTTTCCATGCTTGCCCGCTGCCGGGAATGTATTCGGTCAGTCGTCTGTTGTTTGTGGCAACGTCGAAACGCGCAGGCGGAGGTTCCGCAAAGTCGGCCGGTCCACGCTGCATCACGAATGTCGAAGCCAGCCCAAGTTACTTACAAAAATGTATGTACTTGTATTTTCCGATACAGCCCCACAACGTGCCCCGGACGGTCCAGATTGTCGGACAGCTACGGCCTCGATCTGCCGGACTTCCGACGCGCAGCAACAGCAGGGAATGCGACATGAGTAAACGAACACTTTCAGGCAAGGCTGCCGCAGTAACCGGCGGGGGACGCGGTATTGGTCGAGCAATTGCACTGGCTTTTGCCAAAGCCGGGGCAAATCTGGCTATTTGTTCCCGCTCCATCGGCGAACTTGAAGACGTCAAAAGGGTCGCCGAGGAACTTGGCGCAAAATGCCATGTGGGAGTTGCAGACCTGACGGACCCGAAAGCGACCGAAGAATTTTGCGAATCTGCAATCGACGCGTTCGACCAAATCGACATTCTTGTCAACAACGCCGGCGTTGAGATGGAAACCAGCCAGGTTGCGGACTCGGATCCGGACCGGTGGTGGAGGACCGTCGAGGTCAACGTTCGGGGGGTCTACCTTGCCACCCGTTTTTTTCTCGAGGGAATGGCGGAAGGCGCGAAGATTATCAACATTTCATCCGGCCTCGGGCTTCGCGCGGCGGATTGGAACAGTTCGTACACCGTTTCCAAAGCGGGTCTCCACATTTTCACCGAGGCGTTGGCAAACGAACTCTGGCCAAGAAAGATTGATGTCAACAATCTGATCCCGGGCCCCGTTGCGACTGATATATTTAACCGCGGCACGCGAGGCGTCCGATACACCCCGGAAGAAATCCTCAAGCGCTTTGAAAATGAACTGCCACCCGGATTCCCGCCGCAGGAACGAATCAAGCATCCGGATGAAGTCGCCGAGCTCGCGCTTTACATGGCAACACGTCCGGTCGGTGGCCCAACCGGACAGACGTTCTCGCTCGGACGCCGGCCGTTCTAAACCAGCTGGATTAGGGAATTCATGAGAGCCGCCGTCTTTTACGAGCCCAACGCGCCCCTTCAGATCGAAGACGTCGACGTCAAAAAACCGGGTTCGCGGGAAGTACTGCTCCGGACCTCCCATGCGGGTCTTTGCCACACGGACCTTCACTTCATGCTTGGGCTAAACTCCCATCCTGTCCCGGCAGTTCTCGGTCACGAGTCTTCCGGAATTGTTGAAGAAGTCGGGCGAGACGTAACCTATGTGAGGCCCGGCGACCACGTGGTGACCTGCCTCTCCGTTTTCTGCGGAACCTGCAAGTACTGCACCACCGGGAGGCCCGCGCTCTGCTTCAATACCGATGTGAAATACCCCCCCGGGGTGTCTGAACGGCACACATGGAACAAACCGGGGCGGATTCACACATTCATGAACCTGTCGTCATTTGCCGAGCAGATGCTTGTCCACGAAAACGCGATCGTAAAAATCAGGAACGATATGCCACTGGACCGTGCAGCGCTGGTCGGCTGCGCGGTCATGACAGGTTACGGGTCGGTCGTAAACACCGCCAGGGTCCAACCCGGAGAGACCGTAGCGGTGATCGGCTGTGGAGGCGTCGGAATGGCTGCGGTCAACAGTGCGTTCATTGCCGGTGCCGGACGCATCATCGCGATAGACATGCAACCGGCCAAATTGGAGATGGCAAGGAAGCTCGGCGCAACGAACGCGGTCAATCCTCGGGAAGGAGACCCGGTCGAGCAGGTCAGGGAACTGACGGGAGGGGGAGTTGATCACGCGCTTGAATGCCTCGGTTCAAAAAGAACCGCAGAGCAGTCTTTTCAAATGCTCGGTTTCGGCGGCACGGCAACCGTCGTGGGATTGATTCCAGTTGGGGAAAAAATCGAACTGCACGGTTGGGAGTTTCTGCGCGAACGGCGAATTCAGGGCTCCCTCATGGGTTCAAACCGTTTCCGCGTCGACATGCCCAGGATCATTGAACTTTACATGCAGGGCCGGATGCACCTGGACGAGTTCGTCTCTCAAAAAATCCGACTTGAGGACATCAACGAGGGCTTCACGGCGATGAGAGAGGGCCGGATCCTTCGCAGTCTGATCGAATTCGGCGTTGCCGCGTAATTGAAATCAGACGTTTCCGTTCACCCGCGGGCGGCACCTGAATTCGTAACAATGCGGTTGTCGCGCAGCCGTCGGTCAACAATGGCAACGGTTCGTGCGACTTCTCTCGACTCTTGCCCGAAGTATTTTCCCAAGGTCTCGACAAGGCAATCTACGCGCTCAATGTAAGGCGCGCCGGCGTACAGAGCCCTGGCGGCGGACGACGGCTTGAGCAGACCAATTGCGGCGTTTGCATATTTTTCGAAAGGCACAAGGTCCTCGGGATCAGCCCCAAGCAGCTCACAAATGTTCACCACCCAGGTGTAGACGTCTTTCGACGCACTCAAGTCTGAATGCACGGCATCGCTGATCGAACGCACAGGACCGTCGCCGATACATCTGTAGTTCCCTGTCAAGAGCATTGCCCACTTTGCCAGCGGTACGAACAGGCTCTCGTGGACCTTGAGTTTGACGGGCAGTGCAACCTCGTCGTCACCGACCCGGTACCGGCAGAGCTCTATGTCCGACTGGATCTGGTTCAACATCGCCGTGTCAGCATCCGAGTCGAAACGCGCGGCCTTGAAGTTGGTCGGGAGCGTCACCTGCAATATGTTGGCAGTTTCCTCAGGTGGCCGGAATGCCTGTGGATCGGGACTGCATAGGGTGATTAGTTTCGGATCGATCGGATCCCAAACCGACGGATCCGTGAAGCACCTCTCGACGGATTTCGGATCGATCGACTCGAGCCTCCGCAAGTATGCAAGTGGCGGCATGTTCATGATGGACATGCACGGCCTGCCCGCTTCCCCTATCGATCTGAGAAGATCGCGAATTTCATCAGACCGATACTGGGGTTCCTGCATCGCGAGGCACACGAGATCGAATCGCGAGGGATCCGTATCTTGTGGAGGAATCGCGTCGAGGGTGCCCTTCAGTTCGTCGGTATTCACCTCGATCAATTCTTCACGGCCGCGCACCGGGAATCGCACGATCGCACCGTGCGCGTTGAAAGCTTCCGCTTCATTTGGCAGGCACACCATCGTCGCGTCGTGGCCTGCCATTACCATCCGCGTTGCCAGCAAAGATCCATATGATGCGCCCAAAAACAATACCCTGTATTTCTTGCTCATGTTCCCATTCTCCCGGATTGCAAACGCAAGGATCTGTCTGCTCCCTCAAGCCTTCATTGCCCGGTCAATGACAAATTCGTGACAGGAGCTGTGGCTCGCATCGTCAGACTCAAAAAAGGCGAACCAGCCGCGCAACTTCGGATACGCCAGCCGTCCTGCCGAGAGGGACCGCGCGGCGAGTTCTTCCCGCGGAGTTTCAAACTCATCAAGCATCCGGGTTTCAATGAAACCGGGATAATCCGAGTTTACGCGAATTCCAAAGGAGCCCAACTCGACTGCGGCAGACTTCAACATTCCGCGCACGGCCCATTTTGCAGCGGAATGTGCGTGCACTCCGGCGCTGCCGACAGACCTGCCGACGAAGAAATGTTGATCATGCTCCCTGGTCCATTCTTTTTCATGGTGGGCGCGACCGCACGCATCCCCAGGAATACGCCGGTTTGATTTACGGCGATGATTTGGTCCCACAGCAGGAGCGAGGTTTGTTGCAAGCCCGCCACGCGGAACAAGCCAGCATTGTTCACCAGCACGTCAATACGCCCGTGGCATTCCAACACACTGTCGACCAGGAAGGTCCTGGAATCCTCGGATGCAACGTCTTGTTCAACGAAGCGGCGCTTCGATCCCAATCGATCGGCAGTGCCGCGCCCGCATTTTGCGTCGACATCAGTGATGAAGACATCAGCACCGGCCTGGAGGAACAGTTCGGCCTCCAAAGCACCTTGCCCAGGTGCGCCGCCAGTAATGATTGCAACCTTGTCGTCGAGCCTGTTCACTCAGCATCTCGTTTCAGGATCTGTCGGAACACGTCAGGATGAATCCTTCGTAGTCATTTTCCGCGACCTGTTCGCATTTTTCACAATATTCCGGGAATCCTCCGTTGTAAGGCAGGAAAGTCCGCGGTTTCCCCTCGATGTTGGCACCCACGTACCAGCTGTCCGTCGCCGTCTTGAGCCCCTGGAATCCCACGTCCTGTACGTGCCGCCACCAGGCCCTTTCCGCCTCTTCCGTCGCTTCGATTTCCGTGACCCCTGCGCGCACCGCGTGTGCGATGAGGTCAGTAATCCATTCCACGCTCTGCTCGAGCGTCGGGATCATGTTCGTGAGGACCGACGGACTGCCCGGCCCTGTTACGGTGAAGAGATTCGGAAAACCGGCCATGGCGACACCAAGGTACGTGCGCGGCCCGTTACGCCACCGGTCACGGAGAGAGACGCCGTCACGTCCTCTGACATCGATCGCATTCAATGCGCCGGTCATTGCATCAAACCCCGTGGCAACGACGATCACGTCAACGGCGACGTGGACCGAACCAAACCAAAGCCCGTGCGGGTCGATGCGCTCGATCGGCGTTGCCCGGATGTCGACCAAGTCGACGTTCGAACGATTGAAGGTCTCGAAATAGTCAATGTCCACGCACAGCCGTTTTGCGCCAATAACCCCCGTGGGGCACAGGATGTCTGCAATTCCTGGATCCGGAACTTTCTGCCGGATCTTGTTCCGCACAAATTCCGCGACGTTTTCGTTGACCACCGCACTACTCAGGTAATCTCCGTAGGCGTGCATAAAGGGCAAACCGCCACGCTGCCAGCGCCTCTCGTATTCCGCCTGGCGTTCGGTGTCTGGCACGTCCATTGCCGATCCCGGATTGTAGTCACCGTCAATACCCGAAGGCGTCTGCCGCGCACGCGCACGGATCTCAGGATAGTTCGCCTTGACCATGTCGAACTCGGATTTGCTCATCCGCCTGTTGTGAGCCGGAACCGAATAGTTTGGTGTGCGTTGGAAAACGGTCAGATGATCCGCCTGTTCCGCAATGCGCGGAATTGATTGGATTCCCGAGGATCCGGTTCCGATCACTGCAACCTTTTTGTCAGCGAAATCGACTCCGTCATTGGGCCACAGTGCCGTGTGGAACACCTTGCCTTCAAATGTGTCCAGCCCAGGTATCTTCGGCCAGTTCGGACAAGACAGGCATCCGGTCGCCATTACGCAGTAGCGAGACGTGATCGCCTCGCCGGATGTCGCTCTGAGCGTCCATGTCCTGGATTCGTCTCCGTAAGACGCGCCGCCCGTCTCGTGCAGGAAGTCGATACTCTCGTACAACCCGAAACGATCGGCGACATGTTCGATGTATGCCAATATTTCGGGTTGCGACGCATAGCGCTCCGACCAGATCCAGTCTTGCTGCAGGGCATCGTCGAACTGGTATGAGTACTGGACGCTTTCGATATCGCAACGTGCGCCGGGATAACGGTTCCAATACCATGTCCCGCCGACACCTGCGCCTTTTTCCCAGACCCTTGCGTCCAGTCCCAACTGCCCGCACCTGTATAAGAGGTACAGGCCGGAAAACCCCGCACCGACTATGGAAACGTCATAGTCCGGTACGGCCACACCCGTACTCCGAACTGCACGAAAGCCGGGCGTTCGGACTAATCCATGCCCCCTAACACCGTCTTGCCGACCGCCGCACCACTCGCCTGGTGCTTCAATGCTCCGCGAAGACTTTCAACATTCATCGAGCCCGCGTCCTTCCTGGCCGTCGAGATGACCCTCCCGGCATCAACCAGCTCGGAAACCCTGTTCAATTGCCTGTGCTGAACATCCATATCTTCGGTCTGGAACATCGATCGGGCAAACATGAACTCCCAGCTGAATGTCAGAGCCTTGAGCTTGATCGCTCCAATGTTCAGGTCCTGAGGATCGTCGATCATTACTATGTGCCCGCGTGGCTTGATCAGGTCGACAATCGCGTCAAAGTGATCATCAGTATTGGTCAATGTGGCGACGTAGCGCGGTACAATACCCAGCACACCCATTTCGTCGTTGAGGGGATTGCGGTGGTTGACAACGTGATCCGCACCCATTTTCTTCACCCAATCGATCGTTTCCGGGCGCGATGCCGTGGCCACAACCGTCAGGTTTGTCAGCTGTTTTGCAAGCTGAACGAGGATTGACCCGACACCGCCGGCACCACCAATAACCAGCAAGGCGTCACCGGCTCCATCGCCTTCACACAGTCCGAAGCTGTCAAACAGGATTTCCCAGGCGGTAATGCTGGTCAGGGGCAGTGCGGCGGCAGCCGCGAAACCCAGGGAGGATGGTTTTCGCCCCACGAGCCGTTCATCAACCAACTGGAATTCCGCGTTCGAACCGGGGCGGGTGAACTCACCCGCATAGAAAACTTCGTCCCCCGGCTTGAATCGTGTGACCAAGGGTCCCACGGCGTCGACGACTCCCGCAGCATCGAATCCAAGAATTCGCGGCTCGCCCTCTGGAGGTTCGCGGTTCGCTCGAACCTTGAAGTCAACCGGATTGACGGAGACGCCACGGATCCCAACCAGGAGGTCATTCGGTCCCGGTTGGGGTTTATCCGTTTCAAATTCCACGACCGAGGCGTCCGCGGTAACCGGACCTCTTGCTGAATATCCTAAGGCCTTCATTTTGCTCCCCTTTGGTGATAATTTGTTGTGGTGAAGACTGGAGTTGGACATCCAAATTGACAAGTACCTACATTTTTGTAAGTAATGAAATCAATCTGGATACGGGAACCTGAAATGGCAAGAAAATATAACTGGAAAACCGGCTGCGACGTCGAGGCGACCCTGAGCGTGATCGGTGGGCGTTGGAAGCCGATCCTCGTGTGCCGTCTTCTTGGCGGACGCAAGCGTTTTGGTGAGCTGTGCCGACTGGCTCCAAATGCAACGCAACGCATGATTACGTTGCAACTTCGTGAACTCGAAGCCGACGGCATCATTGCACGCCACGTATACGCGGAAGTTCCGCCCAAGGTCGAGTACGAAGTAACTGACCTCGGTCGGTCCCTCGAGCCGATCATCCGGTCCATGCAGGCGTGGGGCAGCGACTTCAAGGCCATTAAGCGGGAAGAAGAGGTCGGGCATGAGGACACCGAGGCCGCCGCCTGATGTCCGCAGGTCTGGGTATTTCCGGACACTTGACTAACGGTTCCTGATCGTAACTTCACCGATTTCCGGGTCTACAAAAAGTATATCGCCCGTCCGGAACAACTCTGTGACGTCGCCAGCCTCGAACCGGTCACACATTGCCATCCCCGCGAGTGCTGCGCCTTGCGCCAGAATTGTGTTCGCGGCATTGAACAGAATACCGAGGGGAGCCATTCCCCTGGACTTCATCTCGTAGAGCATCCAGGCGGTCGCGACTCCGCCTTTTGCGGTGTTCAGAACGAGAATCCTGTCTACATAGCTTTGGCCGGCCAGCGCGTGTTGGGGACGGGAGAAAACCCCCCTGATGCGGTCCAGGTCGTAACGTGCCGAGAAATTGTCATTGGCGACGAGGGCCTCACCCTCCACGCTCTGGCCGATACCCGGATGGCACCTGTATACTGAAGCCATCAAACAACTTCCCCGGCGACAGCAGAATCCACGCAGGCTTCCATCGAAGCAAGCGCCGGTTTGTAGCCATAACCGCCCAGGATGTTGACGATCTTGGCCGAATTCGACAAGAGCCGCGTCCAGCCATTGGCGTTGCCGATTTCACGCGCATATTGCTGATAAAAACAGGTTCCGCGCAGCACGCGCCCGCCGAACTCTTCAATTGCTTCGACGAACCCGGCGTATTCGGCATCCGAGTAGACGCTGGTCGGGGTGCAAACAATCAGCGCTGTATCAGGATGTCGTCTGCGTCCGGCGCACAATGCTGCAACTTTCTGCATTTCAACAATTGAAAGCTGCGGAGCCGCGAAAACGACCACGTCAACCTTTTCGCCCCGCCCCCCGAACGTCCCCCTGAACTCAGAGAGATCTGCCTCGGCAATCGTCTCGACGGACAAGTCGGTTCCCCCGACGTCCGCCAGCGTATCGCATTCAGGTGTGATACCCACAATGTGAAACAACGGAGTCGAACCATAACTCGCCATCGCCGCGCCGAAATGCTTTGCCTGATCGGAAGTCGGAATCCGTTCGATGCCCTCGATAACGGGGACCTCCCAGTAGGAACCTGTCCGACGTCCGATGACTGCGCCCAAAACCCCCCAATCAGTGAGATCCACCGGCTGTATCGAGACTCGATACCGCCTCGTCGCCTGACGATTTTCGTCAAGGTGCAAACCGTATCGCGGTGTCATTCCCGTCAGTCCCGCGGCCAGCGCAGATGGTCCGCCTTCGAAATTAGAACGCGCACCACAGATACTGTTGGAATAGATGACGACGCCCGTGTCTCCGTACGCTACGTGATCGCCACGAACTGGTGGCATGATTGTCTGATAGTTGATGCAGGTGTTGGTCATCACGATATCCATGGACCGGCACGCGGCGATGAAGCGCCGTTCCAGGTCCGCCATTTCTTCGGTCTGCCCAAGTGGGTCGTAGTAATCGAGGTCCACTCCGCGTGGATCGGTAATCATCGGGATCGCGACCCGTCGTTGGTCGTCTGGCAGCGCAGCAAAGGATTCAATCAGTTCGACTCCCGCGACGCCCGTAGATTCGGGATCGGCCATCATATGCGACTGGCTAACCTCAACCATGTCCCGGGCATCGAACATCCGGCCGATCTGTACCTGGTGCTCGACCGCCCATCGCCTGGCCGGACCGAACTCTCCTGCCAGCATAGCTTCTGCCTCTGGCGATAGTTTCACGCCGCGTCCTCGACGACGCAGACGTTCGCACCGACCGACACCTCGGTCCCTTCAGGAACCAGAATTTCAACCATTGTACCAACTCCAGGCGCCTCGACCTCTTGCGTCACTTTCTCGGTTTCGATTTCGTACAGGACGTCGCCCTCATTGAACCGTTCGCCGGGTTGCACGCACCAGCGCACAATGGTCGCTTCTTCCATCGTCATGCCAACTCGTGTGAGCTTCAAGGTTACTTTCATTGGGGTGCCTCCGATACCCGGAAAATTTCAGTTGCTGCCGCGACGATTTTTTCTGCGCTCGGCAGGAGGTACTTTTCGCTGGCTGGCGCATAGGGGAAGGAAACATCCGGTGTCGTGACGCGCTTGACAGGAGCACGGAGATCGGGAAACGCCCGATCCGCCAATACTGCCGCAATCTGACTGGCCGCACTGCACCGATCGCGGGATTCATCCACCACGACGACACGCCCGGTGCGCGACGCGGCTTTGCAGAATGTCACCTCGTCGAGCGGAGCCAGCGTACGCACATCCACGACTTCGGCTTCTATGCCCGCTTCGCTGAGCGTCTCTGCCGCTTGCAGAGTCATCCGCATTGTCGAGCCCATTCCGATCAACGTTACATCGCCGCCATCGCGGACAACGGCGGCCTCGCCTATCGGTGTCAAGTATTCATAGTCCGGTACCTCGCCGAATTCTCCACCACGTCCGCCCGGTTCGAAATAGACTACAGGGTCGTTGCAGCGAATCGCCGACTTCAAAAGTCCCTTTGCGTCCGCCGGGTTCGATGGCGCGACGACATGCACGCCACCGACGCCCATCACCGGCGAAAAGGGCGTGTCGCTGTGCTGTGCAGCATTTGCCCGCCCACCGCCATAGCTCGCGATTATCGTGATCGGCAGATCAATCTGGCCGCCTGACATCAGGCGCGCACGTGCAATCTGGTTGGCTATGCCATCCATACCGGTGTAAACGAAATTCGCAAACATCAGGTGCAGAATGACGCGGTAACCGCTCGCCGCGGTGCCCACCGTCATTGCGGTGAGCGTGTTCTCCGAGATCGGGGTATTCCGGACTCGCCTTGGACCGAACACGTCAATCAACCCGCGCGTGTCACCAAAGATACTCGCCTCGACGTCTTCGCCAATGAGAATGACTTTTTCGTCGCGCTCCATCTCCTCGCGGATGGCGTCGTTGATTGCCTGTATAAACCTGATCCGTGCCATTAGCTGTACGTCCCCGCAAACATGTACTGTGCACCAGTGTCTTCGGGCGGCGGACTTCCGGCCTCGCCAAAAGCAACGGCATCCTCAATGGTTTCGGATGCTTCCTTGTCGATTTTTTCAAGTGTCGCGTCGTCCGCCAGGTTCTCACTGCGCAACCATTCGCGAAGCAGCACAATCGGGTCGCGCTCGCGGCGCATTCTCTCCACTTCCTCCTGAGTTCGGTAGGGCGTCTGAACGACGAGGTGCTCTCTTTCGAAGTGATTGTTGATGCGGTATGTCCTAGCCTCGACAAAGGCCGGCCCATTTCCGGACCGCACATGGTCCGTCGCCCACGCCATGGACTTCCACACCGCGTGAACGTCGTTGCCGTCGACTACCTCGACCGGAATGCCAAAGGGTTTGGCACGATCGCTGATGGTACCCGCTGTCACCGTTTCAGCTGGCGAAAACTGGCAAAACCCGTTGTGCTCGCAGACATAGAGCAAAGGCAGATTCCAAAGTGCCGCAAAGTTCATGGATTCCTGGAGAACCCCCTGGTTGGAAGCGCCGTCCCCAAAAATGCAGACCGTGATGCTGCCATCGTCATCCAGCAAATCTGCGAGCGCCGCTCCGGTCGAAATGGGCAGGCCGGCGCCGACTATGCCGTTGGCTCCGATGATACCCTTGGAAAAGTCTGCCACGTGCATCGAACCACCCATTCCCTTGCAAATTCCTTCGGCCTTGCCGTAGATTTCTGCAAAGAGATGACGCGGGTTACCCCCCTTTGCGATGAAGTGACCGTGACCTCGGTGATTGCTCGCTAGCTGGTCTTGATCGGTCAAATGTGCGCATACGCCAGCAGCTACGGCCTCTTGGCCGACCGACAGGTGTACCCCTCCCGGGGTCTTCCCGGCAGCAAAGTCTCTGGCAAGCTGCTCTTCTGCATATCGGATCGTGTGCATCGTTCGGAGGAGACCGAGACACTGTTCTACAGTTGGTGTTAGGTTTGTCGTCATTTCCGTAATTGGGTGTTGCTTGTCGGCATTGGGATTTTGAAAGCCAACGTCAGAAAACCAGGTACATGAATTTGCGGCACACTGCTGACGGAAAGCGCCGACCCGAACTCAGGCCGGCGCAATCTCGGACTTGCCTGGATCAGTTTCCGGACACGGCTGCCCTGTCAGCGGCAACGGCGGCCGCGGCGCGGTCGGCAGCGGCCTTAACGAGATCGTAGTACTCAGATCCGAACTCGCCGACAAACCAATCAACCACCGGACTCTGGCCAGGCAGAAATGTCGCCATTTCGTCTTCGGACGGAACGTGGATGACTCCACCCGAATCCAGGAACTTCTTTTGCTTTTCCAGGTTCAGCGCGCCGGGCATCCCGTTGCATGTCGTCTTCAGGGCGTGGAAACCGTCGAGCACGACGACTTGCAGGTCGTCAGGCAAATTCTGGAGCCATTTGTCCGCAATCCACCAGAACACAATGGTGTGCGTGTGATGGTCCTGTACGGTGTATTTCACGAAATCGTGCAAGTTGGTATCGACAACATCGGACAGCGAGTTCTTGGTGCCCTCAACCACGCCAGTCGCAAGCGAAGTGTAGAGCTCAGGCCAAGCAACCGGTGTCGGATTCATGCCGAGCGTCCGCACCAATTCAATGGCAACCGGCGATTCGATGGTCCGCATCTTGACACCCTCGAGGTCAGCGGCGGTTTTCACCGGTTTGGTCGAGAAGAAGTCGCGCCAGCCCACGCCTCCAGTCATGCCCAGAAGACGGACATTGTCCGATGCCGCCAATACATCCGCCCGCAGCCGTGCATTCAAGTCGGGATCGTTCATCACGTTCTCGATCACCCGATCGCCGCTGAAGAGATACGGGATATCGAAAGCCTGAATCGGAGGGAACACGTTGGAGATGCCACCGCCCGATGTCAGCGTTACCTCGAGTGTTTCGAGTTGAAGCTGCTCGATGTTCTGGCGGAAGTTTCCAAGCTGACCTGCGGGGAAATGTTCAACCGCAATGCGCCCTCCCGATGCGGTTTCGACGTGGGACTTCAGAACTTCCGCGCAGGTGAAGAGCGGCTGCGTGACCGCGGCGACATGGCCGATCTTCATCGTGTACTCTTGGGCCGAAACTGTCGTGGTGACGCTTAGCGCCAACACGCTTGCAGCTGCCGCTGACAAGATTTTGTCGAATATTCTCATCTGGTTAGTTCCTCCCTTTGGTTAGATTTCGCTCCCGTTTGGGGCGTTTGGTCTTCAATGAGCCCGATGTCGACATCACATGAATCCGAGCATTCGAGGCAAAGTCAGCGCGATCGCAGGGAACATGCTGACAAGCACAATGACCGTCAGGTGAACTGCCAGGTACGGCCAAAGTTCCTTGGAGATGGTCTCGATTCCGGTCTTGGTCAGGCCGGAAGCCACGAAAAGGATCATACCCATAGGTGGCGTTGCCAATCCGACTGTCACGTTAATGCACATGATGATGGCGAAATGGACCGGATCCACCCCCAGTGGGATCAACGCCGGCGCGAATATCGGACCAAGGATCAGAATTGCCGGAACGGCGTCGAGAAACATTCCGGTAATGAGGAGAAGAACGTTAACAAGCAAAAGCAGCAGAACTGGATTGTCGGTAATCGTCAGCAAGAATCGGCCAAGCGTTTGGGGGACGCCCGACACAGTCGCGGTCCAGCCAAAAATTGTGGCCGCGCCAACAATGAGCAGGATCGTCGAGGACAACAGACCAGTGCGGTAGAGAATCCCGATGAGGTCCGCCGGACTTACGGTCCGCAAAACGAACATGCTGAGAAAAAGCGAATAAAATACAGCAGCTCCGGCCGCCTCGGTTGGAGTAACAACTCCCGTAACAATCCCCCCAAGAATGATCAGCGGCGTGAGCATCGGGAGAAACGCAGGTTTGAAGGCGCCCCAAAGTTCACCTGCGGATGCACGTTTGTGTGCTTTCGGATAGTTCCGCCTCTTCCCGATGTGGTTTGTGACGAGCATCAAGCCCGCGCCGACAATGAACCCGGGCACGACTCCTGCCAGAAAGAGCGAAGCAATCGGGACACGCATCACGTATGCGTAAATGACCATGATGATACTTGGCGGGATGATCGGCCCGATAACCGACGATGCGGCCGTTACTGCGGCTGCAAACTGTTTCGAATAACCGTCGCGTTCCATCGCCGGAATCAGGATCGATCCGATTGCCGAAGTGTCTGCAACGGCAGACCCGCTCAACCCGGCGAACAGCATGCTTGCAAGAATGTTGGTTTGTGCAAGTCCCGCACGGATGTGCCCGATCAGGACATTGGCGAAGTTCACCAGTTTCTGGGTGATCCCGCCCGTGTTCATCAACTCGCCCGCGAGAATGAACAAAGGTATGGCCAGTATCGGGAACTGAGCAATGCCACCGAACATCCGTTGCGGCAACATCGACATGAAAATCACCTTGTCCTCGATGAGGAAGCCCGCCATCGGCCCGAGCGCCAACGCGAACACAATGGGCACTCCAACTGCCATGGAGATGAGAAAGACCCAAAAGAACGCGAGCAGCATGTGAAGAGTCACCCTTCAGGCGTGGTTGGGTGCAATTAATGCTTGTTCACATGCAAATTGACAAGTACCTACATTTTTGTAAGTAATGAGAAAGTGTCACGAAATGCTGCCGTTACCGCGCGTCACGGCCGGACTCCCGTGCGACGTCGATACACTTAAGGACGCGTGTCATTTCGGCCGAACCCTGTATCAGGAAAGCGCGCTATCGACCGTATCACCAGGTCCTGGGTCCTTTTCATCCGGGCGGAACATTCCCTTCAGTGCGATCAGGCAGAATTCCAGTGAAATGACAGCCATAACGGCGCAGCCCAAGGGAATAGGCAAATACACCCAAAAGAACGTGATCGGTATTGTGGTTGCAGATTGGTTCCGGGCCTTCCACGCCAGATCATATCCGTACCAAACAAAAACGCACATCAGCGCAAAAACCACCGAGTAAATGACGAGATAGTTGAAATTCCGCAGCCTTGGTGCAAGCTGCCTCGGCAAAATGTCGAGCGCGATATGACCGCGCTGCTTCAACACGATCGGCGCACCCGAGAAAACCAGCCAGAACATCATGTACTTTGCCGATTCCTCGTACCAGGCAAGCGAGTTGTTCAGCACATACCTGAAAAAAACTCCGAGAAATATGTCCGCTGCAATGGCCGCAACCAAAAGGATCGTTAGCCACCGACACGTCCAAAGAACTTTCCCGCCAATACGGTCCAACAGACTGATGGCTGCTTCGAGGAATTTCATTTGGTTCCCCTGCGGTTCACTTCAACGATCAACCGCATGCCGGATACCTAGCAGGAACGGTTGCCCGGGCACAGGACATTCGAAAATCCCCGCGTTCGTGCACGTACGACATGCGCAGGCATGGGGAAGCGCTCCAAACTTGGATCAGGCTTGCAGGGAACAGAATTTTGTCAAACTGCCCGGCTTTCAACATGTCATCGGCCTGTTCACGCCACCACGAACATAACGCTTGCTCGCATCAAATCTTGGCTGATAGTCCCAAACGTAGCCATCGCTTCCCGACAGGCTTTGATGGAGAAAGCGTCTGGTTTTCTTGCTTTCAACAACACGTTTCACCAGAGCTTTCAGATCAATTCCGCGCAAGATTTCACGTCGGAGTTCCTTGACGATTGCTGCATGCTCATCGCCGCCAGAGAGGTCCAGAGTCTCGTCCGGGTCTTCTGCCAGATTGAAAAGCAAGCCGCCCCACCCGTGGATATGAACGAATTTGAAGTCACCCTTGCGAATTGAAAACCATGGCGCCTCGACACCGGGTCCGAAGTATTCGATCAACGCCGTATCTCTCCACTCGGATGCCGCGGCGATCAGAAGGTTCAAGAAGCTGTCGCTGTCGGCGCTACCCCACCTGTCGACCGTCTCTTTTGCGCCCCCGATTTCCGACAAGGTCGGGCAAAGGTCCGCGAGCGTGACTATTTCTTTTCTTCGACAGTTTTCAAAAAACAAGGGCGCGTGAATGATCAGTGGAACCTTGACCGAATGCTCATGCCAGCTGCGTTTGAACCACATGTTGCGCTCACCCATCATGTCGCCATGGTCGCTCGTGAAAACAATGATCGTGTTGTCGTAAAGGTCCAACAACTTCAGTTCGGCAACGATTTCGCCGACGAACTCGTCAAGGTGGCTGATCATGGCGTAGTAGGCGCGCCGGGACGCTCGCACACGCTCTTCGCTCGGAGGGTATCGGTCAATCCCGTGATGTACTGCGAGCCAGTCAGTCACTGGATTGCGTACCGGTTCCTGTCGCAGCCGAGGAGGCGAGATTGCGGCACCTTCGTAGCGATTCAGGTATTTGGGAATCGATTGGTAAGAATCGTGCGGTTGCGTGTATGAGACATGCAGAAAAAACGGGCCTTCTCGTGACTCCAGAGCTTCATACCGCAGGAATTCGATCGCTCGGAACTGGACCTCCGAGTCGTAGAGGATCTGATTGTTGGTTCTGCACGGACCCGAAACTTCCAGTTTCTTGACCGAAGTGCCCGGCCGGTGATCCACTGCCGGTTCCCAGTCGATCGACCAGTCAAAGTTCGATGGGTACATTTCGGTCGTCAATCGCCGGTCAAACCCGTGCAATTGGTCCGCACCTACAAAATGGCATTTGCCTGAACAATTCGTTCGATATCCCGCGGAGCGCAGGAAGTGCATCATCGTCGGAATGTCGGAATGAAGCTCGGACCCGTTACCCCAAACCTCGTGCGATGTCGGCAGGCGCCCGGTAAACTTTGACGCCCGTGACGGTGCGCACAGAGGAGAGTTGCAATACGCGTTCTCGAACACGACTCCGTCCCGGGCCAACGCGTCTAGATGAGGTGTTATCGCTTGACCATCGACATTGCAGAATGACAAAGGGAAAGCCGCCATTTGATCGGCCTCGATCAACAGGATATTCGGCTTTCTTCCTTCAAACATTGTCCGGTCATCTCTCATTGCGTTGGAGAGCGGCGAGTGGGCACCACGCGATGCACGACCGCCTTTTCAACGTCGATCAAACTTCGGACTATCGGCTTGAAGTCAACCTGCCATTCTTCGCTTTCATAGACGTCACGGTACAGGTCCTCCCGGTGACCCTCGCTCTCGAACCTCCTGATCCAGATGAATTTGTTCGAGTCATCTTCCGCACGAAACAAGGCGATTGGCTCCATTCCCTTCGATTCCACAAAGGGTACAATCCTGGTTTCCATGAACTCTACCCACTCGTCCATTTTTCCATCCCGAACAAAATATTGACGCACCTCAAACAAACCCATCGAGTTCCTCCCATCGTTATGTTACCGGCGTTTCCAATTGAACCCGCTGGCAACACGGAGTTCATTGGCAGGTTGATCAAGCTTTGCTGTTGCACTTCGGGTGCACGGGCCGTGATCGAGTATTTCGCCCGATTACCCGCATAAGGGCAAGTACGCACGTTTTTGTAAGTATTGATTTGTCAAACCCATTTCCAACCACGTGGTTGTCGGCAGGTATCCTTAACCGCTCCGTTTTTGACGGAGGGGGGAGTAGAGCAGGTTCAGTCGGCTTTCAAGGGTTCAATGCGGACACATCAATATTGGCATGGGCACGCGGGAGTGGTTCCGACGAGTGGGCAAGTGGACATTGCCGTTTTCGTTGCACGGACGCCTTCGAGTGACGGCGGTTTGAAAAACCTTGTCGCTCCTATCTTGCTCCGCCGTGCGCAGGCAATCTTTCGTCAGTTGCAGGGAGGTCCATTCCAGGTCAAGGCCTGGCGGCAGTTTACGTGTGGACCCGGAGACGGTAATTCTCGGCTTCTCGGGCGTACCCGTGCCAGTCCTGCCAAGGCCAAACGGAAATGCGTGACGCCATCCATGATTTCGCCGGGAAAGACTATTGAAAGTGTTTGACGCCAGCGCACGAGCTGTTCGAATCCTCCCTCTCGAACAGGACTCGTCTTGCGGACAGAGGCAGTGCAATGCGACAAGATTCGTTTTTGGCGGCCAAGCATTGATGCCCATTGAAATGAATGAACTTTCCAGGTGGATTTTTTGGAAGTTTGATCTGACGTGCCTTCCGTGGCCCGACCTGAAAGGCTGGCAATCGCTGGATTCGGGCTGGCGGGACAACGCCACGGCGAAGCCATGAGGTACGCCGAAAACGTGTCGCTTTCCGCCGTTGCCGACCCTGATCCCGCATTCCGCCAGCTCGCTGAAGGCCATGGTGTTGCAACGTTCAAAGACCTCGACGAAATGCTGACGGCAGATCTGCACGACGGAGTGATTCTCTCGACTCCGACCCGATTGCACGCGGCTCAAGGGGATGCATGTATTGAGTACCGATGCCCTGTTCTGATCGAAAACCGCTCGCAACGGATGTCGGATGTGCACGAAAGCTTGTTGAAGCGGAAGAACATGTGCAGGTTCCATTGTTGGTCGGACATCACAGGAGATTCAATCCGCTGACCGGCAAGGCATGGGAACTGAACGTCGAGGGCAGAATCGGCGAGATTCGAGCTGTCCATGCTACCTGCTGGTTCTATAAGCCCGATCGGTGTTTCGATGTTTCCTCTTGGCGAAAACTCCGCGGAGCCGGTCCGGTTTCGGTCAACCTCGTGCACGATGTCGACCTGATCCGTCACCTTTGCGGAGAGGTCACATCCGTTCAGGCAGCGTCGGTCCCATCAAGTCGAGGATTTGAAAGTGAGGATGTCGCGGCGACCTTGTTGCGGTTTTCCAATGGAACAATCGGGACGATGACCGTTTCCGACGGAATTGTCGCTCCGTGGAGTTGGGAACTTACCTCAAGCGAGTATCGTTGACGTTGCCCGATGCTCCGGTTGAGCCTCGCCACGGCAATCCGATCAGGCGCGCCAGCTGCCCGGCGCCGAGATTCGCCTTGACCTGTTCGGGCGTTCCGAACGCCGGTGCGCCGGACTTCATGTCCAAAGCTGTCAAGTCCAATTCCTGACCCAGGATTCGCGTTCAAAATTGATCCACCTGCCGGCCTTCTCTTCTCCCGGAGAATCTTTTCTGCCGGGCAGTCCGGCAGCGCGACAATCAGGAAGGGAGGCACGGGTTTGGGGGCGCACCCGGCGGTGGCAATGTCGCCGGAGCCGAGCGATGTGCGGATGATATCGATTCCGTCGAGGGTGGCTTGGGTTTCGATGGACTCCCGCTTGCGGCAGAAGCTGGTCCCGGTGATGTCGATGTGGAAGTGTTTCTTCGCCTTTCGCTTACTACGTTCAAACGCCGGATCTGGTTCGCCGTTTTCGTCTATGTCTTGGTGTCAAACATCCGAAAGCGCCTCAAACTGTACGCGAGTCTCCACACCATTCTACGGATTCTGAGCGTGATGCCCTTCGAGAAAACACCGTTCAAATCAGTTTTTTGACCTCGTCGCCAACAGAAAAGAACACACCCCTCCCCATATATAACCTGTCGAATTCATTCGGTTGACATTGGGACTGTAGTGATGCGCCACCGGACTTTTCGCCAAGGCGTTTCTTGAAGAAAGAAGCGATCGGGGAGCTACTGATGTGAAAGCTTGGCCTCGGAACGACGTTGAAGGTACATTTCGCCGAAGCGGTTCGCTTTCCGGGCGCTGAAGATTGACGGAGCCGACCAAATTGGCTCGACGCCGGCAAAATGATCAAGGAATCCAATTGCGAGATTGGCGTCCTCGCCCACGTTTTCTTTGAACGACCACCAGGTGCGTAAGTCGTCCGGGTCAGGTGACGATTCACTTTCGAAGTCGAAGTCCTGTTCCAGAATAGCCGCACGAATGTTGAGGCACAGTGAAACGTAGAGGTACCCTTCAGGCCAATAATACGCCGGGTTCGCCATGTCGGCATCTGACGGCAGACTCGTGACTCTGGCCGGTTTGGCCTTGACCAATTCCCGCAACATCAATCCTGCGGCAAAATTCACGTAGTCGGGCCTGTCTCGTTCCCGGGTTGGCAGTTGCGCCTCAAACGCAGTCAGCCAACTGAAAAATGCACCCCGCAATGCCTTGCCATCCACTTCAAAAGTAATGCCGGTCTGCCCGGAAAGCACCGTGGACTGACGGTTGAATGTTCCCTTGAACCATCTCAAACGCCGCGCCGACTTGAGGAGAGGCAGGGTGTCGAGGACTGGTGGGATGACGCTCGGGTTCATCGCCCTTGTTCGGCTTACACTATTTCCAGCGCCGAATTGAAAGCGACCGAGAGCTCATGTTCGTCGGCCAGTTTCACGTCGATCTCCGGCACCTTTAACGCCGCAACATCGCAGCAAATTTCCAGAAGCTCAAGTTCGGGGTCGTCAAAAGCGTCTCGGTCCACGAAGGACCAAAGACTGACGGCAAATGCGACCATTGCTATCTGACTGTATTCCTCAGGAGTCTGACGACGAACCAGAGCCGACGGACTTTCAACGGCCTTGCTGTCCACGAGTTGACGAAACAGCCAGACACAGGAGTCCTCCCTCGCTCGTTCGTCCGGTCGCGCGGCCGAAATGATCAGCGCGCAAACTGTCTCGCATACAAACAGTTGGCCCAGGCCGAAATACCGCAAGGAGAGCGAAAGCGCGAAGTAGAGATTCGAGGCATCGAGCTTCCGTTCAAAACGCGCAACATCACTCGGGGACCGGCGAAGCGTGCTGGGCGCAGCGAAACGATCCTCGTGAAAATCAAGACCAAGCATTTGTTGAACGAGGTTGTCAGCCGCGTTGGTGACCTTGGTCGCTTGCGCGAAAATCTCTTCGGAAACACCTTCAAACTGCCCTGGGACCGCGACCCGAGCCTTTTCAACAGACAGCTTTGCGCCGTGTTTGAGTACGAGACGAAGGCCACGAAAGGCGTCCCTAGTAGCTATGCTCGGGTCTGGCGGGCTAGGCAGAGGCATGGCGTCCTCACTCCAATTTACCTAGGCTTATCACTTCATCGGCGTTGATTCCATGAATTTCAGTGTGGCTTCAAGATCTCGCACGACCGCTTGAGATCCAAGACCCATTGCATTCTGGGCCGATGAAGCCTGGGCAAATTCCACACATTCCTGAGGGGTTAAATCAAGGTGCAATCCGGTAGCAAACCCCGCATTGAAGCAATCCCCGCATCCGCAGGTGCAGACCACTTCGATTTCGAAGGCGGGCGCTGCGAACGACAAGCCTTCCTGATCACGATACAAGGCGCCGTCGGAGCCAAGAGTCAGGACCACCGCCTTGGCACCCTTGTTCAAAAACAGATCGCAAACACGTTCAAAGTCAGTCAGTCCGGAAAGAGCCATCGCTTCTTCTTCAGAAGGCATGAAATAGTCCGTGTACGGCAACAGCGGTTCGATTAGTCTGAAGTCTTCTTGTGTCGCTGCAAAGACATCGAGCGTGGTTGTGCACCCGCGAGCCTTTCCTTCCTTCATGAGTTCCAGATTGCGGCCATTGTCCATCGCGTCCATCAATCCGACGCCGCCAAAATGCAGAATCCTGGTATCCAGAACCGAATCGAGTTGCTCGTCCGTTACGAAAAATCCACCGGTCGCGCCCTTGCGATGCAAAGCGGGGCGCATACCGTTCGGGCGGGTGGTCACAATTGAGGAAGAGGTCGGCATGTCGCTGATCACTTCCATGTTCTTAGTATCGACCTCGAAGCGGTCGAGTCTTTGGATTACCCATTCGCCCATCAAGTCGTTTCCTACGCCGCCGACGGCTTGCACCGAAAGGCCGTGCTTGGCGGCCAATATGGCCGCGCTTCCCGCGGCACCCGAGACGGCAAGCGTCATTTCATCGATGAAGAAGGTGTCGCCACCGGGCGGAATGCCATTTACCGGACGCCCCAAACAGTCAAACGTAAAGAACCCGATAGAGGTGTAGTCAAATGTCATGGCTGTTTCACGCGATTTTCCGTGTTGGGACTCGAGAAGCGCAATGGAGACATTTCTGACAAGGCAACGTCGGATTGTCCAAGATTCGAGTTACATACACGATCGGTCTCAAGGTGGGCAGCATCCGCAGCACAACCGGCATTCATGGCTCCTCCCGACCGCAAGAATAACTGGAACAAATGTTGGTGAACTCGAATAAAAGTGCAAATTTTTAGCCTGTCAAGTTGGCTTGGTTAATTTGGCCGCCAATGTGAGAACAATTTTATTGACTTTGTTGCGAATGTTCTATCATTGAACCTCCAAGTGCTGGAGTGCCCCATGGTCTCAAATGTCGCATCGACAGGGTTAGGTGCCGAACTGGCAGCGCGTGCCGAAAGCGATCGGCCGATTAGGATCGGGTTGATTGGATCGGGTGTGATGGGCACCGATGTCGTGACCCGCACGTCCATGATGGACGGCGTTGACATTGCTGCCGTTGCCGACATCTGCGTCGAAAGAGCCTCCGAGGCGGTGGAGATCGCACGTCGGGAACCCGGACATTCGCATGTTGTGACGACGACGGACGCACTTAACACGGCCATCGAAGGCGGCAAGGTCGGCGTCGTCGACGATGCGCACAAACTCATGGAAAGCGGCCTCATTGATGTGATTGTCGAGGCAACCGGTCTGCCAGGACTGGGCGCGGAATTTGGCCTGAAAGCCATGAGCCAGGGGAAGCACCTGGTGACAATGAACGTTGAGGCAGACATCACCGTTGGAGCCTATCTGAAATCTCAGGCCGAAAAGCTGGGTGTGGTCTATTCATTGGGCGCGGGAGACGAGCCTTCATCCTGCATGGAATTGATCGAATTTGCCGCTGCCATGGGGCACAAGGTGGTCTCGGCGGGCAAAGGCAAGAACAATCCCCTCGATTATGACGCAGTTCCAAGTGAGTATGAAGTACAGGCCCGCCTGCGGAACATGAACCCGCGACTGCTCGTGGAATTTGTGGACGGCTCCAAGACGATGGTGGAAATGGCTGCCGTTGCGAATGCAACAGGACTCATTCCGGATGTTCCGGGAATGCACGGTCCGGCGGCGACCCCTCGGGAATTGGCGCAAAAACTCATTCCCAAGAACGATGGCGGCGTGCTTTCAGACATTGGCCGCGTGGACTATTCCGTCGGCAAAGGCGTCGCGCCGGGCGTGTTCGTCGTGGTGGAAGCGGAGCACCCCCGGATCCTGGAACGTATGAAGGACTTGAAAATGGGCGATGGTCCCTATTTCAGCTTCATTCGCCCATATCACCTGACATCGCTTGAAGTGCCGTTGACCTGCGCCAGGGCCGTGCTCCACGGCAAGGCCGACATGACCCCGCTGGACAAGCCTGTCGCCGAGGTTTGTGCGGTCGCGAAGAAGGATCTCGCGGTCGGAGACAGCCTGGATGAAATCGGCGAATAC
Source organism: Paracoccaceae bacterium (assembly GCA_965242975.1). GTDB lineage: Bacteria > Pseudomonadota > Alphaproteobacteria > Rhodobacterales > Rhodobacteraceae > JAPPHA01. Next base: position 2,184,888 of record CBDETS010000007.1, read on the forward strand.
TGTTACCGGGCCTGGATCATGGACGCGGGCGAAGCTCGCAAGGCATCTGCCATTCCAGCCGGGCTGCTATCGAATGCAACCGTCATCCAACCCGTCCGAAAAGGCGATCTCATTACGTACGTGAACGCTGCACCGGCCACGGATTCCAAAATCGTTCAACTCAGGGCGTTGCAAGATCAGATGATCTGGGGCGGCTAAATTCATGAGCATTGGCACATGGCTGGATCACCGAACATGAACGAACCATTTTTTCTCAAGCGCTATTCACATGCAGAGTTGAAGGAAGCACTGCGAAAAATGTACCTCATTCGAAGGTTCGAGGAGACCGCTGAAGACAGCTACACCCGCGGACTCATTCACGGGACGATGCATCTGTCGATCGGGCAAGAGGCCAGCGCGGTTGCGTCGTGCATGTCCCTGGCAGATGACGACCAGATTACGTCTACGCACCGCGGCCACGGGCATTGCGTGGCCAAAGGCGCCGAGGTTTCGAAAATGTTTGCCGAATTTTTCGGAAAGGAAACCGGCTACTGCAAGGGTCGAGGTGGCTCGATGCACATTGCCGATGTCGAAAAGGGCAATCTCGGTGCGAACGGAATCGTTGCCGCCGGTATTCCGATTGCCGTTGGTGCCGCGCTGACATCGAAGCAATTGAAGACCGGCAAGGTCGTTCTCTGCTTCTTTGGGGATGGTGCCAACAATGAAGGGGCGTTTCACGAGGCGCTCAACATTGCGTCGGTCTGGAAACTGCCCGTGGTCTTCGTCTGTGAGAACAATAAATACGGCATGTCGACGTCAATTGCACGGTCGACTTCAGTGGCCAACATTGCCGACCGGGCGGCCAGCTACTCGATGCCGGGCACGACCGTCGACGGGAACGATTTCGACGCGGTTGCCGAGGCCGTCGACGCGGCCATTGAGCGCGCACGCGCTGGCGAGGGGCCCAGTCTTGTTGAAAACGTCACATATCGTTGGCGTGGTCATTCCCGGTCGGACCGAAACCGCTATCGCACCAGTGAAGAGATCTCGGAGTGGATCGAGAAAGACCCGATTTCACGTTTTGCGGACTCTCTGGTCGCACACGGCGTTCTCGACGCCGCAGGGGTCGAAGCGATCGAAAATGACGTTGAGGAAGAAATCAGCCAGGGGATCGAGTTTGCAAAATCAAGTCCCGATCCAGTGGTCAGCGACGTCTCGCGCGACGTTTACACGGAGGTGCGGTGATGAATGCTCCGATGTTTTCTGCCGAAAGTGAAACCGTGGAAATGTCCTATTCCGAGGCGATCAGGGACGCGATGGACATCGCGCTTGGATCGGACGAACGGGTCGTGCTGATGGGTGAAGACATCGGTGTCTATGGTGGAGCCTTTCAGGTCACCGGTGATCTCGTGCACAAATATGGCACGGAGCGCGTGATTGACACTCCGATCTCGGAGCTGGGCGGAGCCGGCGTCGCGGTCGGTGCAGCCCTTACCGGTTTGCGGCCGATTTTCGAGTTTCAATTCTCCGATTTTGCCGCGCTCGCACTGGAGCAGATCGCGAACCAGGCTGCAAAAGTGCGGTATATGCTTGGCGGTGCGGTTTCGGTACCTCTCGTCATGCGTTTTCCCGCAGGTTCCGGTACGGGCGCTGCTGCGCAGCACTCGCAGTCTCTTGAAGCCTGGCTCGCCCACGTTCCCGGCCTGAAGGTCGTCCAGCCGGCAACACCTCATGACGCAAAGGGTACGCTTCTGGCGGCGCTTGAAGATCCTGATCCCGTGATGATCTTCGAGCACAAGATCCTCTACAAGATGAAAGGCGAAGTGCCATATGGGTATTACACGGTGCCTCTCGGCAAGGCCGAAGTCCGGCGCGAAGGCACAGACGTGGCCATCGTAGCAACATCTGTCATGTTGCACAGAGCACTGGCAGCCGCGGAAGACCTGGCAGAATGCGGCATTTCTGCCGAGGTCATCGACCTGCGCAGCGTTCGGCCAATCGACCGCGAGACGGTTCTGGCCAGCGTTCGCAAAACAGGTCGCCTTGTATGCGTCCACGAGGCAGTGAAAACGCTTGGAATCGGAGCCGAGGTCAGTGCGATGGTCGCTGAGAGTGACGCGTTCGACTTTCTTGATGCACCCATTTTGCGGTTGGGCGGAACTGAAAATCCCATCCCCTACAACCCGGTGCTGGAAATGGCCTCTGTCCCGCAGGTCAAAGGGATAGTTACAGGTGTGCGGGACTTGGTCGAAGGCGCGACCTGACATGCCAGTCGAGGTGATCTTCCCCAAGGTCGACATGGACATGGCATCCGGGACAATAGCTGACTGGCACAAGGCCGAAGGCGAACTCGTAGAAAAAGGCGAACCGCTTTTTGACATCGAGACCGACAAGGCGGCGATGGAAGTCGAAAGCCCTGGCACAGGGACATTGCATTTTGTGTCCGCGGGCAAGGGCGACGAAGTCCCTATTGGCCAGGTCATTGCGTGGCTATTTGCCGACGGTGAAGAGGTGGTCAGCCCTGCCGGTACTGCATCTCCGGTCGAAACCACGTCCAAGGAACAACCCGCAGCTGTCCAAACCGGTGAAGACAAGGGTGTCACCGCGCCAACATTCCACGAAGGCGTGCGCGCAACGCCGCATGCGCGGCGGATCGCAAGGGACCGCGGGGTCGCGTTGTCGGCCGTGGCCGGTACTGGCCCGCGCGGGCGCATAACGCGGGCCGATATCGAGGGCCATGTGGGTGCCCCCGAAGCGGAAGGGACCGCAGCGGCCGTTCCGGTCGCCATGGCGGACGGGAATACGAAGACCGGCGCGCGGAAGACTGCAGATGACCTTGGTCTTGAGTACGACCTGATTCCGGTTGACAGGATGCGCTCGGTCATCGCCGCGCGTCTCACTGAAGCGAAATCCAAGGTTCCGCATTTCTATCTGAACGCCGACATCCGACTTGATGCGCTTCTGGAACTTCGCGGCAAGGTGAACGCCGCGGGCGCAAAGACCGGCGAGACAAAGGTCTCGATCAACGACATTCTGGTCAGGGCCTGTGCACTCGCGCTCATGAAGGTGCCTGAAGCAAATGCATCGTGGGATGGCGACCAGATCGTCCGGTATCGACATGCGCATATCTCGGTTGCCGTCGCCATCGACGGCGGACTTGTCACCCCGGTCGTACGTGAAGCCGATACCAAGGGATTGCGTATCGTCTCGGGGGAAATCGCTGATCTTGCCGGTCGGGCGAAGGCAGGAAAGGTCGGCCCGGACGAATTGAAGGGCGGGTCGTTCACCATCTCGAACCTGGGCATGTATGGAGTCAAGTCGTTCAACGCCATCATCAATCCACCGGAAAGCATGATCCTGGCGGTCGGCCAGGGCATCAAGCAATTCGTGCCGGACGAAATTGGCAACCCGAGGCTCGCCACGGTCATGAGCGTGACTCTCTCCTGCGATCACCGCGTCGTGGACGGCACCATCGGCGCGACCTGGCTGCAAGTGTTCAAATCCATCGTCGAGAAACCGCTGGAAATCGTCCTGATGTAAGGGGCGGGGATGGCTCGCGAGGCATCTCTGGACGCAGAGGACGAGGCGGTCCGCATCTGGCCATTCGTGCCAGCTGGAGAGGCAAGCGCTTGCGCCAATGCGGGGGCCAGTCGGGGCGAACACACCGGACCTCCGTGTATCGCGCGGGCGCGACATGCACACGTCCAGTGCAGCGCTGGACGAGACTTCTCCAAGTCCGTAGATAGAATGGTACTGCAATTATTGGCGGACATGGTTCATGGCGCAGGTCAACACTGCCTACTTGGGGCATGAAGCTGATCGTCCTGTGATCGAGAAGCCCGCGGGCGATTCCGACCCAATGAAAGACACTCGGGTTCGGGCGGCTTGGCTCTATTACGTCGAGGGACTTACGCAGCAAGATACTGCAAAAGAGCTCGGCATAAACCGTGTGCAGGTGACTCGCTTGCTGGCGGATGCCCGCCAGCGCGGTGAAGTACACATCAGCTTGAATACGGATATTTCAGCGATCATTGAAGCCGAGAGAGGTCTGCAAAGGAGCTTCGGCATTGACAAGACAATCGTTGCGCCGTCACCAACGGACACCGCTGATCCGACAAAGGCAATTGCCGCGCTTGCCGGTCGGTACATTACCGAAAACGTCCGATCCGGAATGAGGATCGGCGTGGGCTGGGGGCGTACACTTTGTACGGCCTTGCCCCATATTCGTGGTCGCGACCTTCAGGACGTGAAGGTGATTTCGCTTCTGGGCGGGATTTCGCAGGCAAGGCGGTTCAACCCGGCCGAATTTGCCTGGCAATTCGCGGAACTCTTTCGGGGTGAAGGATACCTCGTCCCGGCACCCGCACTTGTGGACAGCCCTGAAACCAAGCACGCCCTTCTGGAACGTTGCGGGATCAGCCAGATTTTTGAACTGGCGGACAATCTGGACATGGCGTTGCTGAGTGCTGGCGGCATCGAAGGAATCACGACCTCTTACAGGCTTGGGCACGTTTCGGAGGCGGACCGGCTTAGCCTGATCGAGGCAGGAGCTGTTGGCGACATTCTGTACAACTTCATCTCGGAAACCGGCACAGTTGTCGCGCACGGCGTGAATGAACGCGGTATATCCGTGGGCCTCGAACGTCTGCGAAACGCGAGAACCAAAGTCTTGATTTCCGGAGGTCCGGAAAAAGTTGGTGTTCTGCTGGGCTGTCTGCGTCTCATCCGGCCCAACGTCTTCATCACGGACGAACGAACGGCGAAATCAATGATGGAGCGGGCCGAAACCCAGGCATTTGGGAGTGGCCTGTCCTGACCTTTAGGTCGCGGTTCATGCCCGGGGTCGGTGTTGATTTGAACGAAGGCCGTTTATGCGGCCAGTTGTGATGCTGCCCCGGTTATTTTGTCTTTAGGCTCCCTTTCTCGGCTCCTTTTTCTGTCTCGTTGCACAGGTTGTGGGTTTCCCGTGACCTTGGGTTGGTGCTCAATCTCCCTGGTGCTTCGGATGTTCGGGCGGCGTTTCAAACGAGGGAGATGAAGATGAGAGTCACGAAATCGCCCGCCCGCCGCAGGATGATCGAGGTGGTGACCTTGAAGGATCTGTCACCGGCGACGCAGGAGAATTACCAGCGCACGGTCAGCATGCTCTCGCGAGATTGCGGCCGGGCAACACGGAACCTGTCTGCCAACGTGTACGCCACGTCTACGCCGCCGGGACTCAGCCACGTCCAACGCGGGACGAAAAGGGATCGTCCTCGAAGGGCATGATCCCTTCAGCTCAGTCGAGCTGATACGCACCCCCATGGGACACAGTGAATGCATGTCCTGTTCCGGTCCGTCGTTCCGCCCTCGAACAACGCGACCTTCACATGTGACGACAAATGTCTTTTTGCGGATTTCAGGAAATGCTTCGAGGAACGGACGGACGACCGAAGACGTCGGCCTCGGGAACCGCCGAAATGCATTCTGGCGCCCTGACCCAAACAGAGGGGCAAAGTACCACCGTCGAAGCACGTGTGCGGCTTTATGAAGACGAGATCGAAGTCGTGTTCGACGTCAGCAATGATTCCCGAACTTCATGGTGGCGTGCCGCAGGCTGTCCCAATGCGACGTTGGGAAGAACCAATGCAACTGTCCATTCATTCAGACTACACCCACGATTCCTCACAGTACGCCTCTCAACCTTCTGCGAGCCCTGCGGCATTCAATTCCCCTTCCGAATCCTACAATGTTTGCCAACTATCTGCAGTTCTGCGGTCAGAGGGCCGCCCCCGGATCAATCGGCGTGACCGCCAGGGGACAGCTTTCCTGCAGCAACAGCTGAAACCAATCCGCCGCCACCAACTGACTTTGCCTGGACGTAGTCGCTGCCCTTCGCCGTAACCGCCCCTGCGGGCGCCCGGTGCGTGTGCATGGCGTCGACGGTCAACGTGGGGGCCTCGATGTCGATATGTTCCGGAAGCGCCAGCATCGCCGTGACCTCGTTCGATTTCCCTTCCAACTTGACCCGTCCGAGCGTCAGGCGCTGAACCGTGGCGAAGGCGCTGACGATGTACAAAGACAAGCGCTTCTCGGGGTCACAGAATGAGCGTCGCAGCGTCTTTCCGTCGATCGCGTCACGACCGGGCCGCCCTCCCCAGGCGGTCAGGGTCGAGAAGGCATGTTGGCACGGGATACCATCGCCGAGAGTCACGACGCGGCGAAGGAATTCTTCTTTCGAGCGCCCGAAAAGTTTCATGTCGGTGCATGGCCGGACTCCGAAAATCACGAATAATTTTGCGATCATCGGCGTATCATGGAGATTGTGACGGGTCGCTTTGCAGGTCCGGGGAATTTCCTCACCGCTGAAGACTCGCGCGGAGTATTTCATTTCCCTGCCTCACGGGTGTTTGTTTTTCAAAAGGGCATCACGCGATCCTGCGGAAGCCAAGAGGATTTTCTTGAATGCGATTGCCCTGGGTCGTTGGAGTGTATTCCAACACGAACCTTGCCAATACCCTTCTTCCCTTACGAACCGGATTGCCTCCTCGGTTTACGGTCCCAAGCCCGAGGGCTCGCCGGTGGCTGGTATCAGGGCATCCTCCAGCAGTTGTCGCTGTTCCAGAGGCAGGCTCAGCAGGCGTTTCTCGTCACCGGTCTTGGTGTACGTCACTGCCGCCCGGAGCATCTCGAGGGGGATTTGGCAGTCAGAGAGATCGGCGAGGGACGGCGTGAGCCTCTCCAGGGCCCCCTCCCAGTACGGCAGTGCTCCGGAAAAGCCGCTCTTGATGTTCGCCTTCAGAAACTCTGTCAGTATTCGACCGGCGACACCACTGTCCAGCCGTTCCTTCAACAGATCCAGGAGCTTCGTCAATCCTTCGGAAAGGTACTGCGGACCGAAAGTACGGACCGAAACTGTCAGGATTCCCACAATCGCTTCGAGGTGCTGTTCTTCGTCGCTCTCAAAGTCATCCCGATCGAGGATGCCTCCCAGCATATCGAAGGCTGCCGACAGCGGCTCCGTAGCAGCGGCCACCTGTGCCGCAAGCAGGCGACCCAGGAGCAAGCCACCGGCTCGTGCCTCGACCTCGGCGGCGCAATCGGCCGCAACGTCGATGGTGCCCTCATCAATGTAAAGACGTGTGCGTTCTATCCAAAGCTCCCGATTGTCGGGCTGAAGTTCGGCGACCCGGTCGAGATATCTGCGTGCCGACTTGTAGTCTTCAGTTCCACGAACAGCTGAGGCAGCGATCAGCAATGAATACCAATCGTCGGTTCGCAAGAGTTTGTTCAGTACGGCAACGGCATCAGCAGGTCGTTTCAACTCAATCAGGGCCAAGCCACGCACGCAGTGCGCGTGGAAGTGTTCCGGGTCCAATTCGATAAGGTGATCCGCTACATCAATGGCCTCCTCAAAGTCACCGGTATTGAGCAACGTGTCGGCCAACCAGCAGTGCGTTGATACAGACTTTGGGTCATCGGAAGCGGACTGCCGCAGGTCGTCGGCTGCTCGGCGGTAGTTCTCCATCTTGAAGAAAACAAAACCGCGCATGCGGCGCGCCTGCTTGTCATCGGCATCCATGTCCAGAACTCTATCGAAAAGTTGGAGGGCTTGATTCAGGCGGTCTCGGGACAAATGGAATTCAGCCGCCGCGATCAGTGCTTTCCGCTCGCCGGGTGCCATCCGAACAAGTTCGCTCGCGTACGCTTCAGCATCCTCAAGGCGGTTCAGACCGACTGCGGCGTCAATCATCTGTATGAAGCTGTGCCAGTGATCGGGCTCCATGTCGAGCACGGCTCGTGCATCCCGGATTGCTGCTTCGAACCGCTCCAGCCCCAGCAGCACATTGGCCCGGAGGCAGATGTACGTGGGGTCAGTGCCGTCCAGGGTGATCGCTCGATCAATGGCAGAGAGGGCTTCAGCGAATCGTTCCTCCTCGTAATACGCATGGGTTAGCCAGTATTGGAGGTCCGCGTCGTCGGGGAATTTCGCGGTGGCTTCCCGTCCCGCCGCGATTGCAGACTGAGTGTCGCCCGCCTCAAATAGAGCGAGCACCCAAGTGCCATAGTCACGGACGCTGCCGCCATCCCGCGCCAGCCTCTCCTGTATTGCCGCGAGGCTTTCATAATCGCCTGCATCCCAATACTGTTCTGCCTCGTCGCGAAGCGCCACGACGAACGGTTCGTGTTTATCTGCAAGAGAACACCTGATTGCCTCTTCAACGTGAATACGATCGACATAGGCGGAGTGGTCATCGTGCTGAAACGCCACATGCTGTCGTACCAGTTCACGGGTGGTGAACCAGTGGCGAAGAAACTCGACGAACAGGCGGAAGTGCCGGGTCTGGTTGTCCTTTACCTCTATGCAGATTCTCATCAATGGCTCGGAGAGTTCGCAGAATGTATTACGTCCGAAACGCATTCGGCTTACGAACCCGGAGGCCTCAAGCTCACCAATCTGCTTTGCGGCTGACTGGTGCGACATCAGGCAAGGCGTGGATATGTCCTTGATGGTGATTGGCCTGCCCTTCGAACAAAGGAATTCGACGATCTTTCGCTGGGCGGGCGGAAGTACGCGCATTCTGTCCTGATAGTATGGAGTCAGGTCGTCGACCATGTGCATGAATGGACCGACGAGGTCGTCAAGGGACTCCTTGTCGAGAAAATCGAACAGGACGACGTAGGCCCGGTGGTTGCCGGCAGCGAGATGGTGGATGGCCCGTGCCCGCGCGCGACCGAGCGGCATACGGAGGAATTCAGCCAGTTCCATCTTGCCCTCGTGGACGGCCTTTTTGGACAGCAGCTCGAGTCCCGTATCGAAGTCTATTTTCTCCAGCGCCCGGATGGTAAAGAAACCGTAGAAGGGGTTGTCTTGCAACTTGACATCGGCGAACAGTGACGGAGTGGATGCCACGATGGTCCAATTGCCGTCCTCCTGAATGACGGAGCGCCACCGCTTCTGTCCTTCCTCGGCCAGCCCCTGGAACAGGTCCACAAGGTTTTCGCACAGGAGCAGGAGCGTCTTGCCCCGGGTATGTTCCCGCAGCCGGGTAACCGCGAAATTCTCGGCATCGGCGGGGTCTTTCGAGAACCTGTCGTAAATCGCAGCGATTTCGGCTTCCAGCTCCGGCGCCTGACGTACAAGTGCCCTCAGGATTCGGACAACGAGGTCAAGAAACGATGCGACGCCCCGCTCTTCCTCGTTGAGCCAGGCCACCGCAACGGTATCGCGGGCGTCGGCTGCTTCGACATGATCGATCAAGCGATGGTAGGCGAAGGCCAGAAAGTGGGTCTTTCCCGACCCCCTTGGCCCCACCAGGAGAATGTAGTGTTTCTCCGGGCTTTGAATCGACCTGGTGACGCGCGACAGCACGTCTTCCATGATATCTTGGCGCCCGACGAAAAGGCTTTCCAGGGACTCGCGATCCATGTTTCCCGGGCTGTAGCGGGAACTGCGCAAGAGGCCCTGTCTCATGACCGCCGCTCCTTCCACCATTTCTTGACGAGCAGCCACCGGAAGTCGTACGCCGCACCGCTGGCGCACTTTGTTGGCTCGATGTAGTGGTCCTCGGCCAGCATTGTCAGAATCTCGCGAAGCTCCTCCTCCGAAAGCGATGGGTCACGGTGCTTGCACAGATTGATGAGTTCTAGGACAGGTGTCGGCGACGATCGACTTGCCATGGTATCAAGTACGACTAGGGCCAGTGACCGCTCATCTTTGGCGTAGTACGAAGACAGACGGGTCACGTAGTAGTTGAGGTTTGCTGGATCGTGGGCGTCGTAGACGAGAGTGTCCACGGCTGATGACACGTCCTCTAGCGTAGGCGGGCGCCGCAGTTGGTCGAGCTGGTCGACGACGTGGTGGATGTAGTACGGAAAGCCGCCGACCTCACCGGCGACCCGCGATGCCAGGTCGGGAATCTCGACCGGAACGGCGCAGGTTTCTTCGAGCAGGGCAGCGGCGAGGCCGCGTGTGTCGCCCTCGGCCATCGGCGGGACGGTGAGCGACAGCATGTCGTTGACGGGATCGTTGGTGTTTCCTGCATTGCGTAAGGATCGAAGCACAAGGTGGAGGCCGATGGACCCAGTGAACAGGAAACGCAGGCGGTCGGAACGGGCAAGACGAAGACCTCGCAGAAAGTCGAGGAGCTGGATGGCCGCATCGTCTCCTTCCCTGCGCTGAAGGTTGTGCAACATGAGCGGGAATTCGTCCCACAACATCAGGATAAGTTTGTCGTCCGAAATACCGATAAGATCTTCGAAAGCCTGGGAAAGAAGAACCTGCCAGGCGTCGGCGCCCGAGGGCATGTCGACACTGCCAATCCTGTCAGGAAGCAGGGAAGACCATTTGGCGACATGGGCTCTGAGACCGGGCAACGTGTTCAACGACTGGTGAACCGTGCCGTAGATCGAGCGGATGAGTGCCGCGGTCGAATGAACGGATTCGAGGTCCTGGTAGAAAGGCAGGAAACCGTCCTGGCACTCGTCCCGCATTTTCAGGACAATGTGTGTCTTGCCAATTCGCCTCTCTGCCGAGATGACGAGTCCCTGGCGTTTCAGAACGTGCCAGTATCTGGCAATCTCGTTGTCTCGGCCCACGACGTCCTTGATGTTCAGACGACCGCCAGGGTTGATTCGCATGTTACGTTTCTCCTTTTCGATTATTATACGCCAATTTTGACGTACGTCAACGTAGACGTACGAAATTGGAAATCAAGACGGAACGCAAGAACGGTGCGCACGCATCACATGAACGCCAGCACGCGGGATCGCCAAGTCCATTGGCGTACGATCCTGTCACCGGAATTGATTCGTTGAAGGCCGGAAGAGGAATGACCGCCCGCGGCGCATTTTCCCGCAATCTATCCTCGGAGCTGTCGAGCGGGTCAAAATTGGACGCCTATTGACACTCGGAGCCCCGACATTGCCTGTATCGTCTTTATCGGACGACTAGGCCGTTACCGACGACCATGATCGATTTGTCCATTTCCCCCGAATCATGGACGATCTCCTCCATGTTGAAGACGGTCGCCGGGCCGACGCCATTCCCGCGCAGAAACAAGTTCTCAGACCGCACCCGAGGCCGTGTGCCCGTGCGACGGCCACAAGCGGCAAGTCTCCTGACGCCCCGCGCCAGCCCGGTCGGACCCGGACGTGGCTTTCATCCGAACGGTTTGTTGCAGAGGGTCGGTGTCCCGGCCGCGAAGGGCTCGCATACGCTCGCATCGGGATGGTCTTCGGCCAGCCGGCCGGCATAAAAAAGTTCGAAAAGTACCGGTGGCCGCAGACGCGAAGGCCGGATCGGCGCCACCACCGCGCTCTCAGGACAAGCGACGTTGGACCGGGCGACGGCGCCGACAGGAGCGGTACAATAGGGGAAGGAAACGATCCCGGCAAAAGCGCGGCGAATCGCCAGAATTCCGCGCTTTCCCAAAGCCATCGACACCGCAGGCTGAATTCCCGGAGCATCAAAACCGAGGCCGGAAACGAAGGGCCTGCCATCCCCGAACGCGGCGGTCCTTTGAATGCTCAGGACCTCGATTCACTCGCGGTCATTGTCCCATTGACCGAGGTGGGCGGAAAACCGGAGAATATCTGAAGATGTTTGACAAGGGCGGCGTGGCGCTCCAATCAACCGGGACAAGGCACCGCCCGGGAACGGAGGATCACGACGGCGCGCTTGGCGCCGGCTTTTCCGCCGCACTTTGGCCTACCGGAAGCTGCCGGCCAAGGAGCGATGTCAGCCAGAGCAAGTACAATTGCGCAGTTGCCGCACTTGGTGACTTGAAACATGGCGGTCGTTTCGAAAACGCGACCGAGGACATCAACGGCGTCAATCCGTTTTTCCATTTCGCCGGCTTGGCGACCAATTGGAGTCTACCGACGGAGTTTCGCGCCGGCGTGGTGCACCAGGAACGCGCCGGCCTCCTGCACGTCAGGATTCCAGAAATGCACAGATCCGCGGGTTTGCCCTCATAAGCGCCAAATCGGCGTCGGTCGGCAGCTGGGGTCTGTCCCGGTCCTTGTTGACCATGCACAAGAAGCCGAGCGGCGACCCGGCATTCGCACGGAACTGGTGCCAGACCATCGGCGGAATTGTGACCAGGTCGTAGGAATTGACCGGACTCACGTTGCTTCCGACCATGCACTCCCCGCGACCCCTCAAAATCATGACGCCATGAACATGTTCGTGGCGCTCCAGGGTGGAGTAACCGCCTTCCTCAATGTCAAAGAACCGCAGTTCACAGGCCAGACTGCTGTCATGATGCAGGATTTGCCGCGTGACGCCTTCGAACGGAGCATCGCCTTCGTCCTTGTAAACCAGCAAATCTACAGCGTTCCAACGGAAGCCGTCCCTGAATTCCGAAATGCCGCATTTGTCAATTGGACTTGCGCCGTGATGCGGCATAACTGTCTCGGCCATTTCCGGTGCTCCATACCTGACGCTGTCAAGACAAATGATGTCCTGCAACTACACACCTTTAGGTACAAATGACAAATCCTTTTACAATTGTCGCTTGCAGGAGAGGACCGGAAAATGGCAAATTGACGCGCGTATCGAGATCGCAGCTTATTGGTCGCCGAAACCTGTGCACAGCGCCATGACACTGCCACGGAAACACGCTCCCGAAGGTGTTTGACGCCGCCGCGCCGACGGTTCAATCCCTCCTTCTCGAACAGGATTTTCCGCGAGGACAAAGACGAGTCCGGGTGATAGGAACCTTTTTTGACCCGGAAATTCATGCACCCCTTGAATTGAACGATCTTTACCGGTGTTTATTTCGGAGGATTGATCGCAAGTGCCTTCTGAAACCCGACCCGTCAGGCTGGCGATCGCCGGATTCGGGCTGGCGGGACAACGTCACGCCAAGGCCATGCGGCATGTCGAGAACGTGTCCCATGCCGCGGTTGCCGATCCCGATCCCGAGATCCGGCGCTTCGCGGCAGGCCAAGGTCTGACAGTTTTTGAAGAACTCAAGGACATGCTCGCGGCAGATATCGCTGACGGAGTGGTTCTGTCGACTCCGACCCGACTGCACGCGGATCAGGGGCGTGCATGCATTGAGTCCCAGTGCCCGGTCCTGATCGAAAAACCGCTCGCAACGGATGTCGGGAGTGCGAGAGATCTCGTTGACACGTCAGAACGTGCGCAGGTAGCCCTGCTGGTCGGGCACCATAGAAGATTCAATCCGCTGATCAGCAAAGCACGGGAGCTGATCGTCGAGGGACGGATCGGTGAAATTCGAGCCGTCCATGCAACCTGCTGGTTCTACAAGCCCGATCGGTATTTCGACATCTCCCCCTGGCGAAAACTCCGCGGAGCCGGTCCGGTTTCGGTCAACCTCGTGCACGATATCGACCTGATCCGTCACCTGTGCGGAGAGATCACGTCTGTTCAGGCAGCTTCTGTCCCATCGAGGCGGAGATATGAAAACGAAGATGTCGCAGCGTCGTTGTTGCGGTTCACCAATGGCGCAATCGGGACAATGGCGGTTTCCGACAGTATTGTTGCTCCGTGGAGTTGGGAACATACGTCAAGCGAGTATCCGATCTATCCACCGACAAACCAAAGCTGCTATCTGATCGGGGGCTCTCACGGATCGCTGTCGATTCCTGACCTGAAGATCTGGACCCACCCGGATTCTCGCGACTGGTGGTCACCGATCTCGGCAACTACGGTGCCGAGGGACTTTTCAGATCCGCTGACGAAACAAATCGAGCACTTTGCGGCCGTGATCCGGGGGGAAGAAGCACCGTTCGTATCGGGTCGAGACGGGTTACGCACATTGCAGGTAGTTGACGCAATTCAACGCGCATCGCGGTCCTCGTCCAGAGTCGATCTTCCCGTTGATTGACGCGCTGTTGAACAAATCCCTGCCCGTCGGGTTCCACGTGCCTCAGTTCTATGCCGTGCACGGGTCTTGCATTCTGCAGTGACAGAGACAGGCACGGTCGCATGAACGTCTTCGACGGAACGATCCGTCCCAAAGGCCAAGGATACTTGGCTCCGAGCGTCGATAAGGCTGCGCATACCGCCGGAGGTCTCCACACGAAGTCCATTACGGGTCGGGGTCGGTCGGATTTCCGCCAGTCATCTGAAATAAAAGAGAAATTCGCGAATCTGCTCCTGAAGCTCGGCGAGATTGAAGACCGCCGGGGGGCATCCGCCCGTGGCAACTTCTGTCATGACCGAAATGCGCAGGTCAAAATGCCGAAAAGGTCTGGACGTGTCTCCAGGACGTGATATGGGCTTGGAGTTTGGAAATGCCGATGAAATCGGTGTAGGGCCAATCGACTGCGAAGTGTGGATGTGAGCGATAGGACATTGGCTTTCGTGCCACCTGCCTCAACTCCGATCAACCGGCTTCCGGCACAGCGTCGACGGCGAGCCGGCGGGGTTGAGATGCACGCACCGGTATCCTACGTCGGAACCGAGTCGCCAAACCGGGTCTCACGTCCGATCTGGTGGGAAAGGCGACGCGGCACAGGCTAAAGAAGGAGACGCGCCATGAAGAACTTCCCGATTGTTCTTGCCGTCACCGTCCTGCTCGCCATGCCGGCAGACGGCGCCCCATTGGTTAAATGGAGCTCTGAAGAGAGCGTGGAGCGTTTTTCGCGTGCATCGCACAGGGCCGACTTCTTCCCACTCAGCAACCATTTCGTCAGCCAGGACAACAAGATCTACTGTGGCCCTGCATCGTCCGCGATCGTGCTGAACGCGTTACGTCTCGGCAAGCGCGAGGGGCTGCCGCAGGACCGCCGCCCGATCGCTGCCGGGGACTTGGCATGGATACCCGTGGGATTCGACCCGTTCCTCGACAAGTACACGCCGAACAACGTGCTGGTCGAAGGCGTGAAAACCGTGGCCGAGGTTCTGGGCAAACCCATCGAGATCGAGGGCGAGCAGAGGAAAGACTTCGGCCTTCAACTGCATCAACTCGCGCAGATGCTTCGCGCGCACGGCCTGTCTGTGACAGTCCGGGTTGTGGAGGACGACGCTGTGCCGGAACCGTTTCTCGACGAACTGGCCGGAAACCTTGCCACCCGGGACGACTACGTTCTGGTCAACTACTCCCGAAAGGCGCTCGGACAGACCGGCGGCGGACATATCTCGCCACTTGGGGCTTACGACCATGCGAGCGACTCGTTCCTCATCATGGATGTGAACCCCAATCGCGCGCCCTGGGTTTGGGTCGAGGCGGCTGATCTGATCGCTGCCATGCGGACCTTTGATACGATCGAGAACCGGGGTTACCTGCTCATCTCGGAAGGAGAGTAGACCGGGGCACACGGTCGATCTTCGGCGTGATACTTCGGTCATTGCGGGCGAACGCGCGTGCGGTTTCCTGTTGGATTCGGCGTTGCGGCAGGGAAGTGTCGCTTTCGATGAAGAAAGGATACTGTTCGACGATCAGTCCGAAAGCCGCGCTGCGGTAACTCCTTCGCGCCTTGGCAAGACTGCATCGCGCCAAGGTCAACGGCGCCTCGAAAACCACCTCGTGCTTTGGCCGACGCCGAAGTGCATCTCTCTGACTGCAACGAAGATTCCCGACCCGAGGATCAGGAATATCCCAATCACGGACAGGGAGGCCGGGAACTCGTCCCAGATGACGTAGCCCCAAAGGACAGCAAGAACGAGCGTCGCATATTCAAATGGCGCAACGAGTCCTGCCTGGGTCATCCGGTAGGCCTGGGAAATCAAGTATCCGGCCGAGGCGCTGAACAGTCCCATGCCGGCGATGATCAACCAGTCGGATGGATCGGGCCAGTGCCACGCCCGCAGCAGGAACTCGATTGCCGGATGGCCTGAACCGGCGTAGCGGCCGTCTCCGAAAACGATTCCCATGCCCGTGCACACGACGATGAACGTCACCTGGATATAGAATGCCATCGTCGATGCGCGTTCGGAAAGCCCCATGTTTCTCGTCAAGGTATGAAGCGTGGCGTAGGCAACGGCGGCGAGCAAAGGCAGCAGGAATGCCCACTCAAAGCTGAGGCCGCCAGGCCTAACAATGACAACGACACCGACAAACCCGATCGAAAGTGCGGACCACCTCCGTATCCCCACGGGCTCCTTCAGGAACACAGCTGAAAACGCAGTTATCAGCAGAGGTGCGACAAAGAAGATTGCCGTTGCCTCTGCCAAGGAAATTACCGCGATGCCGGAAAAAAACGCCATGTTTGCAACGACAACACACAGACCGCGCATGATATGGAGGAACGGTCGCCGCGTCTTCAGCCTCTCCAGGCCTCCTTCCAGCGGAACAACCACGCATAGAGTAATGCACAGCGCGACCATCGCCCGCATCAGGACCAACTGATGCAACGGGTAATCCGCGCTCAACCACTTGACCGATACATCGTTCAACGAAAACGCTACCGACGAACCGAGCGCGCAGAGGACGCTCAGCTGTGCCCGATCCCGAATCACCATTGCGCCCCACGCGATCGACTTCGACTTAGCATGCGCAACGAATCCCGAATGAACCGGGATATCTTCTCGAATTCCGACACTGATGTCGTATTCCGCCCATGGATTCGGCCTTCCGGAAACGCGACTGCATCACGTTCCCGTCGCCACGCGGTCGACCGAGATCAAACGCTTGTCGCGTGATCTCTCCGTGCCGGTCGTCGAGGTTGCCACGGCTTTCGAAATGCTCCCGACTGAACGTCGGGCTGCCAAGTGAGGCATGTCCAGGAAACAAGTTTCTCCGTCGACCGCCCGAAAGTTCAGATTCAGGACCCGATGCAGCAGAGCTGCAACGGCGTCGGCGGGATGGCGTGCAGACGACACTTGCACGAGTTCGGAAACCTCGTGGTAGACACCGGTCGAGCAGATTTCGGCGACCTCCCGCACCTTTCCGGGCTGCGTTCGGACGTCTTGGAAAGACACCGCCGCGTGAGTCGGCACCGTGCAGGTGGCCGGTGATTGGGCTGCGCCGCTCCCCTGCCCTACCAGCGGACCGTACCGGTGAGCGCGACGCCGTGTCCGGCGGACCCGTTGCCGTTCAAGGCCTCTCGCCAGGTGGCTACCTTCGTGAAATCAGGTGGTTACATTGGTTGAGATGCGGTTGGGACGTTGGTGAAACTCGGCATGCGTGTGCGTGTGACTGCGACCTTGCCGTGGAACTGGATGCACGAGCTTCCTAAGCCCCAGCTCAAGAATGTCGCTCTTGAGTTGGGGACTACGTGGCGATGACGATCATCTTCGAGGAACTCCTTGACAATGAAGAAGGGCATATTGATTTCCTCGAAACGCAACCCGATCACATCGACAGAATCGGCGAAGAGCAATACGCCCAACTCAACGCTACGGAAATGGACGCGGCAGAATAGACTGGACCTGGACAATTCTCGATTTTCGAATGAGTCATTCGAAAATCGAGCCAAAGGCCCGCCTATTCGGATCTCGGCGTGGCACTTGCCTCAAATTGTCGAGTCGATGGGAAAGGCTGAACAAAATCTAAAAAAAGTTCCACCACCCATTGACCAAGTAAATTACTCAAGTATATTCCAATTATCCCGAGCGATTAACTCAGGTATTTTGTCCAAACCAGACAAGGGAACACGTTCATGCAATTCCATCTCAAATCCGCTGCGGTCACGGCAGTCCTGGCCGCGCTCACGATTCCAGCACTGGCTCCGGCCCAGGAGGTCAACGTCTACTCGTACCGGCAACCGGAACTTGTCGCGCCGTTGTTCAATGCGTTCACGGACGAGACAGGCATCGCTGTCAATGTGGTGTTCCTGAACAAGGGCCTCGTTGAACGGCTGCAGGCCGAGGGCGAACGCTCGCCCGCGGACCTCGTGTTCACCGTGGATATTTCACGGTTGAACGAAGTCGTCGAGGCTGGCGTCACCCAGGCGGTCGACTCGAATGCGCTGAACGACGCCATTCCGGCGGAATTCCGCGATCCCGATGGTCACTGGTTCGGCCTGACCGCACGAGCCCGTATCGTCTACGCGTCGCGGGACCGCGTCGCTGATGGCGAAGTCACGACCTACGAAGACCTGGCATCGGGTGCATGGCGCGGACGCATCTGCATCCGGTCCGGCACCAACGCATACAACCTGGCCCTGACATCGGCGGTCATCGCCCATCACGGCGAAGACAAGGCGCGGATGTGGCTCGAAGGGCTGAAGGCGAACCTGGCCCGCAAGCCGCAGGGCAACGACCGTGCCCAGGTCAAGGCGATACATGCAGGGGAATGCGACATTTCCGTAGGCAACACCTACTACATGGGCCTGATGCTCAAGGACGAGGAACAGAAAGCCTGGGCCGACAGCGTCCGGATCGTGTTCCCCAGGTTCGAGAACGGAGGCACGCATGTGAACCTGTCGGGTGTTTCCATGACGAAAGCGGCGCCAAACCGTGACGACGCCCTCAAGCTTATGGAATTTCTGGCATCTGCGCGGGGTCAGGAAATCTATGCCGAAATCAACAACGAGTACCCGATCACACCGGGTATCCCGGCCAGCGAACTGGTCACCAGCTGGGGCAAATTCGAGTCGGACAAGTTGGACCTGATCGATATCGCAAAACTGCGTCCTGCTTCTCTCAGGCTCGTCGAAGAGGTGGACTTTGACGGGTGACAGCAGCGGGGTCTGAAAGTTGTTGACCCTGTACCAGCAGTGCGGGTCGCGGACTTTGCCGTGGCGCAGACAGGGCTTCGCATCGCTTCTCGCGCCCCGCACCGGGTCCTTCCGGCGCTCCCGAGAGTTCCTCCCGCGAACAGGTCCGGGGCGATCGGGCACCTTCGTCCCGGTGGCGCCGCGACCGCCGAAATGCGGGCACGTCTCGGACTGCATGGCTACGGGAGGCAACCGTAACGGGTTCACTCCCATTTGTTGTTTCCCGGATCGTTGGTCGGCCGCGCACACGAACAAACGCGCGAATTGACGGAAACCTCATGTTTTTCGGCTCAGATAAGTTCCGATTACGCCGGTGTACGAACACGATAACCGGGAATAACGTGAAGGTTCATCTGAGCATGTCGTGTCGCCCGATGATCGGCACCTGCGGCATCCCAGGCTTCAGCTTTACGTCCAGATCGAAGTCGAACCGCGGTTTACCCTGAATTCCAGGTCACCAAATAACTCCGGGTCCCGGATCTTTCCATGCGGACCGAATTCCTCGTCGTCCACGGGACGCTTCCGGCGGAGTGTCCGGATGCATGGTACCAAGCGGCGTTTCGCCGGGGATACGGGCTCTTCTTGAACCGCTCACGAGATTTCCGCCGTCAGGATCTGCCGCAACAGGTCCGCAACGACGTCAGGGCGATGGCGGGCGAATGAAACGTGACCGAGTCCGGGAATCTCGTGGTAGACGCCGTTCGGACTGATTTCAGCGACCTCCCGCACCATTTTGGGCTGGGTTTGAACGTCCTCGGAAAACGCAACCGCGTGAACAGGCACCGTGCAGGTCGCCAGCTGCATCCGGCAATCAAAGTCGAGACAGGCCTGCCATTGCGCCACGAGTCGTTCCGGATCCCTGTTCCCGAAACGCAACTCGTATGCGTCCCGGATCCTTTCCCAGGTTCCGATCTCGCCAAGCGCCGCGGCCGGGTAGGCGAAGGCCGCATAGTGACATGCCGCAAATCGGGCAGGCATGCGGAATCCCATTTTCCTGAACTCGATTTCTGCCTCCATCCAGTCTCGGGTGAAGCCGGTTATCCGTGCCGCGGTGCCCATCGGAATGATCAGGCGCACAAGATGGGGAAACGAAATTGCAACCTGCTGGGCAATCAGTCCTCCCATCGACAGACCGATCAGATCGACAGGGGGCTCGCAAGCCGATTCGATGATCGCGGCACAGTCCCGAGCGAAATCCCCGATCGACCATGGCGGCGCAGGCGCAACCGTCTTCCCGACTCCCCTCGGGTCGTAGGAGGTGCACCGAAAACTGTCCGTAAAGTACGGGAACAGCTCAACCCAGTATTCAGCAGCCGCATCACCTCCCGGGATCCAGAGAATGTCCGGGCCGGACCCCTGTTGAACAACCCGCGTGGAGACTTCACCGGCATGAACGGTGATCGTTCGTGCGGCATTCCCAAATCCACGTTCCAACCGAGTCATTTTCGTAGCGCCATGATTCAGGACCCCGTTTTCCTATCTGGACATGTCCGTTAGCCTGAACTCACCGGTTACCAACACCGCAGGTTCTCCCGTACTGCGAACGGGTCACCCGGGTGGAGGCGCACCACCCTCCTGAATGCGTTTTTCCGCGAACGCGATGGAGGCGGCAAGTCGGACATCGTCGATCTCGGGTGGCTGAAATCCGTTGAGTACATCCTGCCAGATTTCGGCGGCCCGGACACTCGCGTCCTTGGCGCCCCGTTCGGTCCAGGTGCCGAAATTTGACAGGTCGGCCACCAGCGGCTCGTAGAACTCGGTGTTGTAACGCTCCAGGGTGTGCGTAGCGCCAAAGAAGTGGCCGCCAGGACTGACTTCGGCCAGTGCGTCCATCGCAAGCGACGAGTCGTCCGCCGGCGTTTCGGTGCAGAGTTCGGCAAATGACTGCATCACCTCGAGATCGGTGATCAGTTTCTC
Organism: Paracoccaceae bacterium; assembly: GCA_965242975.1. Lineage (GTDB taxonomy): Bacteria > Pseudomonadota > Alphaproteobacteria > Rhodobacterales > Rhodobacteraceae > JAPPHA01. The sequence continues at coordinate 2,205,396 of CBDETS010000007.1, forward strand.
GAAAGAAATCGTCAGGCCGCCCTCGATCCAGCCGGCGCCATGGATCAATATCGTTGCCCCTGCGAGAAAGGCACCCCAAGCACCCATTTGCGTTTCGTTCGCCGCCTGCGCATCGTTGACGTTGCCCGATGCTCCGGTTGAGCCTCGCCACGGCAATCCGATCAGGCGCGCCAGCTGCCCGGCGCCGAGATTCGCCTTGACCTGTTCGGGCGTTCCGAACGCGGGTGCGCCGGACTTCATGTCCACATTGGAGGCAAAGGCCCCGTAGCAGACCGGCGCTCCGGGATTGGTGATCTGAGTGAGGGCAATCGCCGCGAGCGCCTCGGCGTGGCTGAGGGTCAATGCGCCTGCCACCGTGATCGGGGCCATCGCACCCATGAGGCAGAACGGCGTCACGACCATCAGTTGTTTCCACCGCGCGAAATCGATCAGTCCCTGGGCCATCGGAACGTCCAACTGGCGCGGCGAATTCGTATTGACGATTGAGTGGCAGTGGGGATGCCGGCGAAATTCGTCTTCCGAGATGCCTCGTGCCAGGCGGATCATTTCGAAACAGTCCTCGACCTGCTGTGTCCCCCGACTGAATGCGAACGGCAGTTTGTCGCTCAATTCGAGCTGGATTCGGGTGACTTCGTAGTGCCGGATGTGTGGCGCCACGTCTTGCGGCTCAACCACGGGGTTGAGCATATGCAAGACATCGAACGCCTGGGTCAGTTTCGTCAGTTCAATGAAGTCGTCGAGGTGTCCCGGCCGCCGTCCGCGTTTCAGGTCCGTGGCGTTCGGAGCCCCTGCCCCGGTCTGGATTGCCAGCGCACCCGGCTCGATGACCAGGTCCCGATGGCGCGATCCGGCGCGGACCGGGATCGAACGCGGCGCCGTCGCGATCGCCTCCGCGACTATCTCCCTCCCGATGCGAACAATTTCGGACTCGTCGTCCACGAGCGCGCCTGCCGCACGAAACCTCGTCCGCGCTTCAGGCAGGAGAATCTTCATCCCGAGGTTTTCAAGGACGTCCAGCGCTGTCCCGTGGATCGCATCAACCCGGTCTTCGGAAAACACGGTCGCCGGGGTAAACGGGTTTCGCAACACCCTGTAGTTCACGATCCGGGCCGCGGGCCTGGTCGAAGATCCTTTTCCCTGCGGCCGTCGCCGCGAGCGCCTTGTCCGGCCCGGAGAACTCGTCCCGGGATCACGCAGACTCCGCCCTTTCGACCTGTTTGTCATTCCGTCGAACGATCCCTTCGGTAACCAGATGCAGGATCCGTTGCACGACCCATTCCTTCAAGGCGTGATACGAGCACGTTCATCGTCGCAAATGCCAATCCGAATTCCTGCACATGTCGTCTGTAGAATCGAGGACCCGTCAACGAACGGCCAGCACACGTCGGCAGCAACCCACGAGTCTGATTCGTCTTCCGGGTTCGACTTCCAACCTCCCGTTACCCACGTCCAACTTGCCAATACGGACAGCGTGTTCAAGCGGAACTTGCACTTCCCGACTATTCGGCGAGTCGTTTTCTCGAGCCGGGCGCTGCGCCGCGGCACGGTCAGGACGGAGACAGGCCAACTCGACACTGGTGCCGCGGACAGCGACCGGAATGCCGCGACACGCTCACTACCAAGCGTCAGTCAGGTTCCGGAGTCGGTTCGCATACCGACGGCACGCTGGCCCGTCCGGCCCGGACGGATCAGTCCCACCACGTGTCGATTGACGCAATGTCCGCATCCGTCCAGCCGAAATGATGCGCAAGTTCGTGGATCACCACATGGGCAACGAGTTCCGCGAGTGTCACATTCCCGCGCGCGACCCACTCATCCAGAATTGCGCGCCGAAACAGCCAGATCGTATCCGGTTCCGGCGCCAGGTCCGACACCGACTTGCCGGTCAGTGGCGTGCCGTCATAGAGCCCGGTAAGTTCGAATGAATCCTCTATTTCAAGACTGTCGAGAACCTCGTCGTTCGGGAATTCGTCAACCTGGATCACGACCGCTTCCGCCGCGCCGCGAAACGCATCCGGTAACGCCGCCACCGTTGCCAGCGCCATCGACTCAATGTCCGAAATGTCCGGGGCCGTTTTGTGATTCCAGTTCATGAGTTCAATTCAACGAAGGAGCGGAGCGGCGAATCATGCCGATTTCCGCAAATTCAGGGACAACCCGCGCGAGGGGCGTTTGCAAGACATAACAGCTTGCCGTTTCTTTCCCCGGTGTTTTTCGCACCCGGTTGGGATATCGGTCACGTTCATGCCTCCGTGACTAAGGGTTCGTCACGAAATAACCGATACATTATCGGGATTCGTGAGCAACGTGTAGTTCCAGTCGCCACGGAAGTCGGCGCGCCGGATATCCAGGGCCTCGATCTCCGATTTGCTGATCTTGATATCGCTCGGGTACTCGTTCGTGTCCCGGTCACAGTAGACCTTCGGTCCCGTGCCGGTCGTGGTGGAGCCGATCAGGCTGATGACGGTTGTGAGGCTGTACAGGGGTTTGCCGCGCCAGTTCCGGCTGATGAAGGAAAAGAGCCGATGTTCGATTTTGTTCCACTTGCTGGTGCCGGGCGGCAGGTGGCACACGCTGATCTCGATGCCGAGTTCGCGTGCGAACTTCTGCAACTCCACCTTCCACAACCGGACGCGATGCCCGTTGGAGCCGCCACAGTCGGCGGTGATGAGCAACCTGCGGGCCTCGGGGTAGCGTTCCGTCCCCAGGTGGCGCCACCAGCGCCGGATGCTCTCGACCGCGAACGCGGCCGTGTCGGAACTGACCCCGACATTGACCCAGCCCACGTTGTTGATCACGTCATGGACCCCGTAGGGGATCGCCTTGCCGCGTTCCTTGTCGGCGAAGTCATGGACACGGACCTCCTCGGGGGAGCCTTTCGGACGCCACGCGCGGCCTGAATTCCTGGAATCCCCCACCAGTTCCTTCTTCCTGGTATCCACGGAGATCACCGGCTGTCCGGCCTCCGCGAACGCCATGACCTGATCGCTGATGTGGTGGAACTGTGCATCCCGGTCCGGATGGCCCGAGCCCTCCCGGGTCTTCACGTTGCCCTGGAGCGTGTAGCCCTGCCGCTTCAGCAGCCGGCCCACAAGGGTATGGGACACGGGGAAACCCTGGTCGGAGAGCGCATCGGAAATGTGACGCAGGCTCTTCGACACCCACCGCAGCGGACGCTCGGGGTCTCCGCGCGCCGTCGGCTCCACGAGCGCATCGAGCGCCTCTTCAAGACCGTCCTGGACCTCCACCGCAGGCTTGCGGCCCCCGCCGGGACGCCGAACACGGCCCGAGGGCTCCGGTTCCTCCCCGAGTTCAGAAAGACCGCGGTAAATGGTCGAGCGCGCAATCCCCGTCGCTGTCGAGACCAGCGTCACGCCGCCATGGCCAAGGGGCAGGGTCTCGGACGCAACAAACAGGCGGAGGCTCTTTTCATCCAGATGCGGCGACAGGGCCTCGAACCGGCGCCGGATGTTCTCGATCGTATCCATGCCGCGAGTGAATCACATTTCGATTCCAGGGGGAATCCCTCGGCGACAAATCAATTCGCCTGTTCCGGAACGAGCCTAAACGTGGCTCATCTGAGGATCTGAATTGCCCGCTCATTGATAGTCGCCCAGTTCTACAGGTGCGTTTAGAAGGGTCCCTTCGCACTTCGGAAGATCATCGTTCATATCCAGCCGAGGGAGCTTGCTTTCAAAATTGACATGAAATTCTGGCTCAAACTGCCACGGCACATCCAATGATGCAGCATAAAGGTGCATACCACCCGAGTAATGATCTGCCTCAAATCCCAGGGGCGAGCCACACCTCTCACAGAAGTGTCTCCGAACACCCTTCGAGCTCTCATACGTTCTCGGTGCCAGTCCTATCCACCTGAAGTTCCTGAGCGGCACCCCAAGCCATGCCACGACGGGTGCCGAACAGTTGCGGCGGCAGTCATCGCAATGGCATTAGCAGGCCCACGTTACCTCGCCCTGAAAATCCCAGCCCGTTTCTCGGCACAAACAATGACCTTGCGTGTTCACTGACCTCACTTCTCCATTTTTTGTTCATTTCTGCCAATGATCGAGCGAAGTCACTTCCGTTTCGACCTCGAGGCGGTGCAACGACAGATTACAATGAGGCGTCAAGGTGCCGTGAACGGCCGTCAAACGGGATGATGGCCAAGCCAAGCCGCGGGCAAACCGCGCAGCGGGTCGGCCGTCGGCTGGAGCGCCGGCTCAGGCGGCCGGATCTTAGCGGCGAAACTCAGCGCTCTCAGTGGTCTCGACCAGCCGGTCCTGGTACTGCTTTTGCATCTCCATGTAAAAGGCCACCATCTGTGCGGGATCATGACCAAAGCGGGCCGAAATTCGGTGTCGCACTTCCCGGATCTCGTCGATGACCGGATCACTCAGATTCTGTTTCATCGCTGTCTCCAATTAGTTCCAAGGGCGTCACCAACGCCGGCACGAAGAGACCGAGTAAGGTGTTCACACGTCGGATGTGTCCGAACTTGTTCGCGTTTGCAAGGTGCAGGCAATTCCAGGTGACCAGAAAGTCGCATTTGTGATAAGGTGCAAGCGCCAGGTGCAGCGCGTCACCACCGGGATCAGCCGGCATTACCTTGTGCCGGATATATCCCTGTACGATCTCGGCGATGGCCGGCTCGACGGGCAGAAGCGGTAGATCACGAATCAGAGCCAGTCGTTTTGCACTGCGTTCCGGAATGCCGCCAGCCAACTCGTCGAGCACCGCGGGGCTGGTGATCAATTCGTAGCGCTCAGGCGCGCCGTCCCACCACCGCTGGGTCCATTCTCGGCGTGCCACGATGCCGGGAGCGGTGCGCTCTTCGTGGTAGAAGCTGGGTACCGTGGTTTCAACATACACGCGTGGTTTGGCCATTTCGTAAGGTATCGCTCTTAGGGTCCGGCAACAATCAATCGAATTGCGGAGTTTGAGACCTCCGTTGTGTTTTCGATGGAACCGGATTGTATCAGGATTCAATGACGATTAGGAAATCGGGGTCGGAAGCGTCCCGAAATGTCATGAACTTGAAAAAATAGATCGAAACGACCGCGACAGTAGCCAATTAACTGTTGGAGGCGTTGGTGGCACGGTGGCGCAGCATCAACGGTGAAACGACCTTTACCTTTGCCTCCCGACTCCAGCATGAAGCGCCTATTTTGTGACAAACCCTAAGCGGTAGACCGGGGTCGCACCGTCGTTCCTCCAGGCAGGTTCGCCCGACCGGTGGAGCGCGAAATTGCTTCGGAAGCCGAACGAAGTGCAATCATCGCACTTCCCGTCGCCGCGTCGGCAGGAGCAACCGAAATCGGACACGCGATCATTCGCCTCCGAATCCGCAACCAGGCTTCGTTTTTCGCTCCGCCACCGGTAGTTCGAATCGTCCTGACTTCGGGAGCGCCAAGCTCGCGCAAGACCTCGTAACCCGTCCGTTCAATTCTGGTGAGTCCCTCAAGCATTCCCTGCAGAAACGACGCGTCGCTCAGCGGCCGCGGCGTCAGCCTCGGCTGTAACGAAGGATCGGACACTGGAAACCGCTCCCCGGGGGCGGACAGCGGATAGTAATCGAGACCGGTTTCCGAATCAGTATCCATGCCTGTGCCAAGCAAGGCCATCTGTTCCAGGGAAAAGTGATCAAGAAGCACGCCTCCGCCAGCATTCGAAGCTCCACCGGCAAGCCATTTGCCAAAGACCCGATGACTGTAGACACCGTGTCGCGCGTCGCTGACCGGACTGTCTGACAGGAGCTTCAGAACGATCGTCGTGCCGAGCGACGTCACACCCTCGCCAACTCGAGTGGCGCCCGAGGCCACGAAGGACGCGATGCTGTCGGTCGTGCCGGATACGATGCGTGTTCCCGATCCGAATCCGAACCTTGCGCCCATCGTGCTACAGACGGTACCCGTTGGATGCCCGACCGGAAGCACTTCGGGAAGGAGCTCGACCCTGACCGCCAGCCGATCATACAGATCCCTTGGCCAGGAATTCGCGACAAGATCATATCCGAGTTTCAGGACATTGTTTTCGTCCGAGAATCCGCCCGTGCCCGCCAACCGGGCCGCGACCCAGTCGGCCTGGTGCATCGCAAAGGCCGCGTTTCGTGCGTCCGGGAGTTTCTGGAGAAAAATCAGCCGGGCCAGCGCAGACGACGCGCTTCGGACAATGGAATCCGGCGGTGCATACCGCGCGATGGCTTCCGACTCCACGTCGAAGCCGCCAGAGTTGTACATCAGCGCGGGCGTGACGGGCCGAAGGCCGGAATCGGCCAGAAGCAGTGTTCCCGACGTTCCGTCGACCGAAAGTGCCGTGATTTCCGAAACGTGCCGTTTGACCGCACCAAGCTCGACCGAAAGCCGATCCACGCAGGCCCCGAAAGCGTTCCACCAGATTTTCGGATCTTGGGACGGTCGGCCATTCCGGGACGTCGGGACAGGCATGGGAACGGAACACGAAGCAACGCGAGCGCCAGTCTCATCGATTACGTCCGTACGAACCCCGGATGTACCAAAATCGACCCCGAGAAACAGGGACACGCCTAACCTCGATTCCGTGCCGCTTGCCGGCGGAATCGCTCGGCATCCCAGTCGATCAACTCGTCGACGTCGCCCGGAGCCAGCGTAGTCACGGACCATTCGCGCGGAACACGGCCGAAAACGCCGACGAGGCAATGCACCATGTCCCTGACTTCCGGGAGACAGTCACGACGCACGAGCATGCCGACGCCATCAGCAATGACCGCGGGAACGCCGGGGGCTACCCCTTCTTCAATCTCCCTTCGGGATACGAGCGGCACCTTCGGCCCGAGGAACACAGCCTGGTCCGGGAAGTAACATCCCGACGACAGCCGTCGCCGCAGTTCCGGCTGTTCGGAAACGGATCCCGTTCCGGGAAACACCTCCCAGGTTGACACCACTTCTGCCCGCCCGCCGGGCTGCACAATCGGTGTCGGCAGATCCCGCCGAATCTCAACCGGAAGTTCCAGCCGCTCTTCAACCGACTCGATGATCGAAGCGATCCTGGAAACCCGGTCGGCAGCAACAATGACACCGTGATTCTTCAAGAGAATGACTTCGGGGTCTCCGGCACCTAGCGAAGCCGTGATCTCCACGGTCAACGGAATCCCGGGTTTCCTGTAATCGACCAGGATCCAGTCAAGTCCATCAAGTTTACGTGGAAGTGCCGCGATGCCCTCGGGTGATATCAAATGGCAAAGCGCCAGGACGGAATGGTAGTGGAACACGAAACGCCGGGGCAGCACGGCATGAAACGTTGTTTCGATGGATGGGCGCAATCCTCGCGACGGTCCGATCACTGCCCGAGTGCACGACCCGTCCCCGCCTCCGTTGAACTCGGAAATCACGCGGTCGATATCGACGGGAAGGAACACTTCGTGTACGCCCGAATCCAACAACCGGGTTCCCGATGCCTTGATCCACATGGACCCACCGGATTTCACGGAAGTATTCCCGCCGGGACCCTGGACGAGCATCGGATCGGAACCGATGCGCCTGGACAAGCTGAGGAAATCCTCGGGCGGAGGACCAGGCATCTCCGAATCCTGACTCCCGGGACTCATGTGAATGCCGGCATCGCATAGTCCGGCCGGGACCCTTCGAAAGCGTTCGCGAGTTTGCGCAGTCGTTGGGCGATCGAATCGTCCTCGGTCAATTTCTCGAACTCCGCGGCATGAATACCCCCGTACACGAACGCCGTCGCCAGTCCAGCATTCCGCGCACCTCCGACGTCGTGTTCGAGGGAATCACCGATCATCAGAATCCGTCGCCTTCCGACGTCGGGATAAAGCGAACAAACCGCCTCGAATACGGCGCCAAACGGTTTGCCGTACCACAACACACGCCCTCCGCGCTTCGAAAAAGCATCCGCGAGCGACCCGGTTGCCGGGACAATCCTGCCGTTGAGATAACGCGACCGGTCAGGATTGGAACAGATGAGAGGGATTCCGCGGTCACGCGCCTGACGCAGGAGGTTTTCTGTGTTCCCGATCAATTCCTCACCCGGCATGCCCATCAGGAGTACGGCATCGGCGGACCGCAAATCAAAGACAAGCTCCACTCCTCGATTTCCGTTCGCCCAGGCTTCGGCATCCTTTTCACTCCCGGAAATCGCCAAAAGCCTCTGGGGGCTGCTCTTCGAAACCAGGGGCATCCCGCGATCAAGGTCTCGCCAGCACGCCTCACCGGATGTCACGACATGTTCGTCTCGCCGCAGGTCGATTCCCAGACTCTTGATTCGGGCACGATTCAGATCGGCCCGTTTGCCCGAATTGGACAGGACAACAACGCCCTTGTTCTCCTGCCGCAACCACTCCAGGGCGTGACCGACTTCCGGGAATGGCCGTCTCCCGTCATGAAGGACGCCAAACTGATCCAGAACGGCAACGTCGAAGCGGCCTGCCACCTCCTTCAGGCTGTGAATCAGGACGGTCAACTCACGCCGTATCGGGCATATCGGCGAAATAGAACGAATGGCCGGGAACAACCCGCCTGCGTACCCTCGGCTCCATGCCTTCAAAGGGATAGACAGGATGCTCTCCGACGGCTTCGTCGTGACAGGCAAGAATATAGTCGGCCCGCTTGTCGATTTCCTCCACGGACCTCCAGCCCTCGATCGAGTTCACGAAGCGGGCGGGCACCCAATACCGCCACTTTTCCTCTTCGTTCGGTTCCATGTTGCGTCCCTGGAAAATAGCGTCGCCGGCGATGACGATGTCACCAGCTGCTGTTGATACAGTGACAGACATGTGGCCGGGAGAGTGACCGGGCGTTTCAAACATGGAAACCCCGGGCACGACTGTCGTGTTGCCGTGCACGAGTTCGAAGCTGCACCCATTGTAGGCCGGTTCGATCCCGAGGATCGGGGATTCGTAGGTCCTGTAGTACAGCGGCAGCGGGTTGTAGGCCCACTTGATTTCGATTTCCGGGCAAATGTAGCGCGCGTTCCGGAATTCCTTCATGTTCTGCACGTGATCCCAATGCAGATGGGTGAAGATCACGATGTCAATGTCACCAGGGTCGATTCCCAGTTTGTCGCGCAAATGGTCGTGGGCTTCGAGGCATCCGCGTTTCTGGCACTTGTGGTGGTATCGGGTCGCCCGTTCCTCGTCGCAAAGACCGGTATCCACCATGATCTTGTGGTCACCGGTATCGACATAGAAGCAGTAAACCGGATTCCAGATCTTCTTCCCTGCAGGTCCCTTCCAGAAAACATATGTCCCCAGGTCGGCCTCGAGCCAACCTGTATTGATCGGATAAATTCGCGTGCCCGCCTTGCTCATGAACGATTCCTTTCATTTCAGTTTCTCTGGAGTCCGACGACTCTGTACCGCACCCAAAAGCCAGCCCAGTCCGGCCGCACCGGTCCTGGCCTGTCGGGTTCCAGCGGAAGGCTGCCCTGGACACCGATATCTCGTTTCGCCTGAATCGGCGATGCCCAAACGTTCATCCCGGTTCGCACATTGACATGACCCATCCGGGCTCAGCGTTCGCCGGCGTCGTTCCCGTAGTCCTCAAATGCCGCGATGGTTTCGCTGACCTCGTCATCGCTCAACATGGCGGGTCCACCAATCTGCAAGGAATGGTGGTATTGTCGGGCGATGGTCTCGAGTTCCGCCGCGCGCCACATCGCCTCGTCTACGGACATTCCGACCGTGATCACGCCATGATTGGCAAGGAGGCAGGCGGTGCGCCCATCCAACGCCGCCAAAGCGGCGTCCGCGAGTTTCCTCGATCCGAAGGTAGCGTAGTCTGCACACCGAACATCGTTCCCGCCGAACGCGGCAATCATGTAATGGCACGGCGGAATCGGTTTCCGGGCCATTGCGAAAGCAGTGCAAAACGCCGGATGGGCATGAACGACCGCATGCATCTCTGCTCGTCCCTGCAACAGCACCTGGTGCATGCGCCACTCGGTCGATGGTTTCAACGGTCCATCCCAGCGGCCTGACGGATCGCCTACCTGGATCGAGGCGACCATCTCGGGAGTCATCCGGTCGTAGGGAATCGCAGACGGCGAAATCAGCATCCTGTCCCCGTACCGGGCCGAGATGTTGCCCGAAGTCCCCTGGTTGATGTCGTGTGCGTTCATCCAGCGGCAGCCTTCGACAATCGCCAACCGCAAGTTCTGTTCCTCTGTCGTCATGCTTTCACTGCCAATGATTTCGGTCGTTGCACATGAGCGCGCCGTGATCGCCCGGACGTCCGGCTACCCCATGATATTGACGAACACCCCAGTTCCGGTCCCTACCGTTCGTGCGCCTCGGCAATCGATCCGGCTTGTTCATCGCCGGCTGTTCCAAACCTTGGCTCGCTGGAGGCACGACCGCCCCGAGCCAGCAGCAACGTGTCCCGGACGAAGGCGATGTGTGCGGTCTCCTCGATGATCTCTGCGCGGTATTGCGCTTCCATAAGCGTCGCGCCTACCCCCACGGTTCCATGATTGGCAAGGACCGCTCCCCTGATTGCAGGGTCGTCGAAAACAGGGCCGATCATCGCCGCCGTTTGCGGGCCGAGATTTTCGGACAACGGAATCAACGGCAACCTGCCGACTTTCTCGACTGACTGAACCGTCAGGCATGGTATTTCCATGCCTGAACTTGCGTATCCGGTCGCCCAGGGACTGTGGCAATGAACGATTGCATTGACGTCACCCCGGCGTCGATAGATCTCGAGATGGAATTCAAGGTCCTTCGACGGTTTCAGGAGCGGTGACGACGACTGAACGGTGCCGTCGAGCATCACCACCTGGAGGTTGTCCCGGGCACACTCGCGGAATCCCACACCAGACGGCTTGATCACGATGGCGTCCCGCGATGCCAGGCGAACCGACAGATTTCCTCCGGCATTCGTCTGCAACCTGAGGTCAAAACACCGCGTTGCGGCCGCGACGAGTTCATCCTTCCTGGCCGTGATGTCGTCGGGGTCGAGTGAATCAGTCATGGAGCCGGATCTCGTGATGGCAGTTTCGCCAGGAGTCGGGCAACCGCTTTTTTTGCCACTTCTGGCGAATTGATATGGTCAGGCAAACGCGTGACTTCGAATGAACGTGCCGCTTCCTCGAATACCTCCGCCGCGCACTCTCGCAGTCCCGGGTCTTCAATTGCACCTCCGGGGCGATCTTCGCTGGAAAACCCGCCCATTGGCAGCAGGACCTCGCAATACGCCTTCGAGCCATTCAGGTCGGACACCAGCGCCCTCGCGGCCCTCATGATTTCGCTCTCGTCCAGCTTGACGTGAGTAAAATGGCTCGAGTGGCGGTAATGATCGCGACTGCGCCACGACCGCGGCAGTGTCTCGAACGGGCCCGCATCCAGGAAATTGAGCGCACCGGGAATGATGATCCGGGGAAGATCGCGGCCACAACTGAAACGCTCGGGCATCGGAGCATGACTGCCCGCGACATGCATGCGAACAACTTCGTTGACGGTCAGGTCGACCATGCCCGTGAACATTCCGTCGTGCGCGAGTCGCACCAGCGCCGCACCGCCGTATCCCGACGCATGGAACGCCAGTGTTTCGTGTCCGGCGGCCTGCAGCAATTGTATGGTTTTCTCCCCGGCCAACTGCGTTACACCGAGCAGCGACACCGCGATTCCCCTGCGACGTTCGATTCGGCGGGCCCGTTCATCGGTTACGCCGGCGACCATCGCCGCCGACCGGACGAAAATCTGTCGAAGTGCCGAGTTCATTCCCTGTATGTCACAAGGCGATGGAATCAGGTTGACCGGACAGTCCGCGAGATTGCCGCGCGGGTCGAACGGCAAGGTCGTGATCAGGAACTTCGGCAGGTCCAACGGGAGCGGCCGCATCGCGCGCAACACCATCTCGCTGCCCGTACCCCCTCCGATTCCGACCACGGCCGCCGGCAAATCCCCGGACATCGCCTGCGCCGCATCGTCCGCCCTCTCCTTCATTCGGGCCAGTTTCGCATCTGGGGCCATCGCCGTGCCACCGGATTCGAGCGACAGATCCATCATCGTCACGTTGAGACCTTCGGCCGCGAGTGCCCTCTCGAGGTCAAGGAGTTCTTCGGCCTTGGTCTCGAACGTGCCGAGCAGAACGATACCGGCACCCATCTGCTCAGCCCGGCCCTTCGGAAGTCACCGTTCCGGACTCGAATTGCCGTGAAACACGGCGACAACGGCGTGAACGCCTGCGCCTGTTCCCGCTCGAGACCAGCGCGCACCGGGTTTCAGAACCCTCCGCCCCAGCCCTGGACAATCTCCGGGTCGTAACCGAACACCTGGTCGGAGGTTCCAGTTCCACTTTTCGCGCAGCGGCAGAAGACTGCCCGCCAACTTCTCGCAGCCGAGCGTCATGGCGACACGCGCGGCCCGGAGCCGAAGTCCACACAAGCCATTCACTCGATCGATCCGTGAACGGCAACCTGGATCAAGTCCGCCTCGGTCGCCCGGATGGACCGAAACTGTTCGCGCACGCCGGAGTCGGTCAACTCGCGGTAGACGACCAGGACATCATTCGGCGACTGATCATCGCAGAGGTCCTGCATGTGACCCAGCTCTTCCCTGGCAACAGGCAATGCCGCCTCAATCGACGGCGCGCCGTAAATCTCGACGAAATGCTCGGCAAGGCGGTGCACGATGGCTTCGAATTCGGCTGGCTCGATCCGGGTCACCGAAACGACCGACGCCCTGCCAAAGCTGTCAAGGCCAAGCCACCCGTTGGTAAATGCCTGCCTGAACTTTCCCGACAGGTCGTCATCGGTCCAGTTCGAAAACTCGAACCCGCCACTGATGGCCCACTCGCCTGGTTGGGCTGCGCGATGGAAGACATTGTCGTCGCTTTCATCAAATCGAATTGTACGGGCAAGATTCAATTCAGCACCCTGCCTATTCCAGAAGTCCGGAGAGCGGCAGCAGGCGCGTTTCTCCTGCCGTCCGGACCAGCATTCCGAACCGCTCGTCGATTCCGACAAAGATCCCTGAGATTTCTTCCCCACGATAGGCGAGCAAAGTGGTCTCCCCCATGCCATGAGCCATGGACCGCCACTCCGCATGGAGCGGGGCATTGCCGTCCTCCATCCACCTGTTGACCCAGGACAGGGTGTGCCGCGCCCAGGATTCGAGCAAAGCGGTCGGGTCAATGTCGCCGCATCCCTCCATATATAGTGCAGTCTGGTCAGGTGTGGTCCCGGGAGCCTCGGCGACCATGATAAACGGGACTTCAATTCCGATCACGAGCCAGTCCGGCTCGTGCGAAGGGTCCCTCGTCGATGAGCCGGCCCGAAGTCGTCCACAGGACGCTCCGTTAACCCGAATTCCTCCGCTCCATTCCAGGTGTACGGCAACCTCCGGTGGTGCGAGTGCGCCGAGCGCGTTGCTGAATCCGACACCACACGCACACCACATCGCCATCGCATCCTCCAGCACCTGTTCCGGTCCAAAGATGATCGATGCGCGGAAGCGGTCGACAAAGACGCCGTGAACAACGGTACCGGCGTCGCAACCGAGTGATGCCAACGAAATTGCTTTCTCGAAGGGATCAACCGCAGCGGAAACAGCCACCGGAGTCAGGAGCGGCGGCAGGACCGGACCCGGATCGGGGTTCATCAACCTAGTCCCTGGCCGACGAGCGTGTTCGCAAGGTCGCGGAATGCATGTGCCTGCGGTGATTCCGGACTGGAGATCACGAAAGGTGTTCCACCGTCAGAGGCGCGGCGGATACCAAGGTGCAAGGGAATCTCGGCCAGCAGCGGCAGCCCCAGTCGTTCGGCCTCCGCACGGACACCACCGTGGCCAAAAACATGCTCTTCGTGGCCACATTTCGAACAAATGTGAGTGGACATGTTTTCGATCAGTCCGGCAATAGGTGTGTTCATTTTTGCGAACATATTCAATGCCTTGCGAGCGTCAATCAGAGCAACGTCCTGGGGTGTCGAGACTACGATGGCGCCCGTGACTTCGGCCTTTTGCGTCAGCGTCATCTGAACATCGCCCGTCCCGGGCGGCAGATCGACGATAAGCACGTCGAGTTGCCCCCACTGAACCTGGTTCAGCATTTGCTGTAAAGCTCCCATCAGCATTGGCCCTCTCCAGACGACTGCCTCGTCTTCGCGAACCATCAGTCCGATCGACATCAAGGTAACGCCGTGGTTGCGAAGCGGCAGGATGATTTTCCCGTCGGGAGATGCCGGCCGACCCGATACGCCGAGCATCCTCGGCTGAGAAGGTCCATAGACGTCGGCGTCGAGCAGGCCCACCCGGCGGCCGGAAACCGCGAGTGCCACCGCGAGGTTAGCTGCAACGGTCGATTTTCCGACTCCGCCCTTGCCCGAAGCAATCGCCAGGATCCTGTCGACTCCGGCGATCCGCGCCGGTCCCTGCTGCTGCGCTGCGCCGCGGGACCCGAGGTCGGGCGGCGGGGGACGACTGGAATGGGCGGTCATGACCGCCGAAACACTCTCGACGCCTGGTAGGTCGCCAACCGCCTTTTCGGCCTCCTGTCGAACCTGCTCGAGATCCTTTGCCCGGTCCGGCTCAACCTCGAGCACGAACCGAACCGCGCCGCCTTCCACGCTCAGGGCACGGACCAGGCCGAGATTCCAGATGTCCTTCCCAACCGCCGGATCGACAATCCGGGACAGCGCCTCGATGACGGTTTTTCGATCTGTGGCCATAATCAGTCAGGTCCGACGATTTGCCCTTCTACCACATGTTCAAGCTCGAGGTCGTCAATCGTGAGCACAACACGTGCGGAAAACTCCCGGCCCGATGTCTGCTCCGATCCCGCATCCCTCATGGCAGCTTCGATCGCCTGTTGCGATGTGACGCCTACCCGCTTGAGATACTTGCGCATGGTCATGTTGAATTCTTCACTCATTGGGCCCTCCCGATGCCGATGGACAAATTGCCAACATAGTGCCGACCTCGCGAAAGTCGAGACACAACAGCCGTAACCGGGGCAGTTCAGAAGAATTCAACTCCGTCGAATCCCGGATTTTCCGAATTCGGGGCCGATCCGAAACGTTACCGGCAAGGGCTCACCCGCAGCCGGCGAATCCGGATCGAGCGCGGGGATGTTGACGGACCGCACGCGGTGACTTACTGATTCCTGAAAATCTGGACAGCCAACCGTCATTTTGACGGATAGCCAGACCGGGATCACGCTCTGAGACACGTCAGTCGAACGCTTCTCCACAATCTCAGCCGAACGTCGGTCGTGGCTGCGGCGGGGGTTTTCTCAATCGTGTTTTCCGTGACACCGTCTGGCCCCGGGTTGGCCGAGGAGAAAGCCGTCAGGCTGCTGTCGCCGGTGTCCCTGGCCGATTCGGGATTGCTCGGGCATGTTCTGCCGCGGTTCAAGCTCAAGACCGGTATCGTGGTTACGCATTTGCCCGTCGCCGATCCAATGGCCGACCTGTCCGCTCCGGCACCCGACGAAGTCTGGTTCATTGTCGATTCCGGTGGCGAACGTGGTGCGGGCAATTTCAGGCCGGCGATGGAACGGACCTCGGTGTTTCACCACAGGACAGGTACGAGCACCTTCGATTATATCGCGGTGGTTCTCACCGATGGCAGGACGGGACATGTGCAGACGTTCGTCGACTGGCTGGTTTCGGAAACCGGGCGACGAACAATCGCGGCATTTCAGCCCGAAGGCGACCAGGCCTTTACCCCGGCGGAGGCAGCGTTCGAAGAGGTGGCCGCCGAGGTCCTGCCCGGCGACGCGCTTCTCGGCGAAAAACTCTCGCTCGCCCATTGCGGCCGTTGCCACGTCATCAACAAGTCGAATCGCATGGCAGGGTTGGGTTCGACGCCGTCGTTCGGCGCTCTCAGGGCAAACGAAAGCTGGCTCGAGAGATTCCAGTCTTTCTTCGCCCGAAACCCCCACCCGTCCTTCACTCAAGTCGAAGGGATAACGGAGCCTTTCGATGTCTCCCGGCCACCGCCAATCGTTCCGGTCGAAATAACGCTTGAGGACCTGGAAGCGATCCTGGCCTATGTAAGTCGAATGAAACCGGCAGATCTCGGCGCGCCCGTGCGAATGCAGTGACGCATCGACGCCGCGATCGAATCAACTTTTTCCTTTTCCATTCATGTAATCTGCCGTCGTCCGGACAATGGGGCGTTCGCCTCCACGCATCGGGTTGTCCCGAGAGTGGTACTGCGCCTTGATGCGGCAATCATCGCACATCCGGATCAGGCGGCCCGCATCAGAGGCTGCAAACATCGAATGTTTGCCTTCCAGCCTCGAGACGATCCGTTCAACCGTGGACTTGACGCCAAACGGAGCGCCGCACTCGATGCACGAATACGGCTCTTCCTCGTTCAGAATCCTGTGTTCCAGCGCAGCGTCGGAAAGGTCGAGTTGAGGCCGAAGCGTAATGGCGCTCTCCGGACAAATATTCGCACACAATCCACACTGAAGACAGGCGTCCTCCTGAAATCGGAGTTGCGGGAGTTCCGGGTTGTCGCCAATCGCCCCGGAAGGACATAGCGACGCACACGACAGGCACAAGGTACAGGCTTCGGTGTCCACGACAATCGCGCCGTATGGCGCTCCGGGGGGAAGCGCGAGCGGTTCGTCTGTTTCCGGATTCAACGCCTTCGCAGAGATTCGGGTGACCTCGCGACGCCCGCCGAGCGGATGCACCGTTCCCGCGATGGGCGCCGCCGTCTCGAATCCGAAAAGGGACTCCGACAATGCCTCGGGATCGTCAACGTCGAGCAGTCGAACCCTTGGCTGATCCATGATCGCGAGAGCGAGCGCACATTCACGCTCCAGTACACCCCGGTCCGTGCGCGGAGATACCAGCAGGTCAACCGACGCAAATCCCGTCGCTACGGCCGCCAACAGTTCCGCATGACCGAAACACGTAATCGATTCGAGGGCCAGCGGGATGACGGAAGAGGGAAGCCCACGTCCGTACCGTGCGCAGAGCGCGATCATCTCCGAGCCATGATCTTCGTCGTGAACGAGCAAACGGGGCTGCCGGCCGCCAGAATCGCGGTATACGCGCGCCAGGGTCTCAAGCCGTCGGAACAGGAACTCCGCCGAGGGGAGTTCGTAGGAAACCGCCCCGGACGGACAGACCGAAGAACAGGCGCCACAACCGGCACAGATCATCGGATCAATCGCCACGTGATCGCCGGCCGGCGAGATCGCTCCGGTCGGGCAGGTGTCCAGGCACCGTGTACAGGCAGTCTTTTGTGCACGTGAGTGCGCACAGATGTGCGGATCAAAGCTTACGTAGAGAGGTTGTTCGAATGTCCCGGTCAGATGCGACGTCTCGAAGACAACGCGCTGAACGGCGAGCGGGTCGCCCGGGTCTGCCCTCAAGTAACCTTCGCGTTTTTGCGGGGCGGGGAACAAGGGCGAACCCCCTCTCAGGTCCAGGATCAGGTCGCATTCGGAATCACCGCTTTCTGCCGGTTCACCCAATACGAACTCTCCTCGACCGCCCGGCTGCAGCTGTTGAAGATTGCGAATGCTGACCTTGAAGTTCCCCAGGCTTCCGGTGGCGCGGGAGAGCTCGCCTCGAATGACCTCGAACCGTCGGTCCGGCGGAATGTCCGCATCTTCGTCGACCAGCACGGTCACCCCGAGAACCTCGCACAGTTGCCGAGCCGCGGGGAAAGCCACGTCAGGCGATCCCAGGATCAAACAGAGACCCTCCGACTGGATGTCCATGGACTTGACGGGCGGCATCTCCAGCAGCGTATCGGCCACGACCGCCGCCATCTTTGGTCCGGCTGGTGACGTGTCGTCCGTCCAGCCGGCCCGGTCCCGAATGTCAACGTAACGAGGCGACTCCACACCGAGTTCCGCCGCCAACTCGTCGAAGACCGCTCGCTCCTGCTGGCAGGCAATGATTGTGTCCCCATCGCCCATGAGTTCCGCGGCCATGGAAATCTCCCGGGTACACAACGCCGTGTGGACTCGCGAACACGAAACGCCGCACGTGCTGTCGAGAAGTTTCCGATCGACCGTCTGCGTACCTTCGCAATCACAGAGAACTAGTTTTCGAGGCATTTCCGCATCTGCACACTGGGATCGAGGTGAAACGGCACGTCCGGGTCAACCTGCCACTCGAATCTGACCCAGCGATGCTCTCACGTTTTTCGTTTCCAGTAAAGGTGAACAGGAATCTGGGAAAGGCCACCTCTTGACGGTTCAATTTGCCGGTTTCCGCATTCGAACCGCTCCGGGTTGCCGTTGGGGACGGTTCCTCCAAACGCTTCCGGAACCAAGTCAACCCGTTGCCGCGCGGATGTACAGGGGGTAACGAGAGTACCCATCTTCGATGTCCATTGCGGAACGACCGGGTAACAGTTCCGCTGGATCTGGAAATGGAGCAAGGAATGGCGCGACGGTGGCGATTCTGGATTTTGGCACTGCTCTGGCTTCCCGCGGGGGTGGTGGCAACCTCGGTGGTGCGTTTCGGGGCGCCTACCGGGTCGGTAACCGGGTCCGGTACGGGACTGTCAGGGCTTGCAATGATTGCGGCTTCGCTTGTACCGGTCGCGCCATGCGGCCTTCCACTTGCACTCGGATGTCGGCGGCTGCTGCACCTGGGCTACCGCCGCACTGCATGGCTATCTGCTGCCGTCATCGGATCGGCGACGGCCGTGGCGACCCTCCTTGCGGGGCTGCTCGGACCGATCGCGATCGCGGTGTGTGCAATCGTATTGAGCCTTCCGTTATGGGCGTTGACGTGGTGGCTCGCACGACGGGCGTAGTGTTTGCCGGCGTGCCAGTCGATCGAAAACCGACGGCATGGGCACCATGATGGCGGTCCAATCGATCCCAACGGTACGGCTCCATTCGGGATTGCGAAGCATTGCAATGGAGCGACCTCCCCGCGGGTCTCGAAGACGCTCATTCCGCCGGACTCAGACGGAAAGGGAAACGCCGCGCGCATCATGTCCAACCAAGGCATCGGCGCGCCATCTGTTTCGGGTTCACTGGCCGATTCCCGCCATTCCCGGATAACCGACTAAAGGCCTCGGGAATCGACAGCACAGCCGTTTGTTTTTGTTGCTTCCTTTCGCCAAGTTCCGCTAGATTTGGAGCATGAAGCTTCGACACGAGAGTTCTCTTGCCTCTCGCCGCAAATCGACACGGGATCCAGAGCCCGAACGGCAGGCCGTAATGCCGATGGGAGTGGTCATCAGGGTATCACCCGGAGTCACGCGCTGGGCGAGATGGAACCACAAGGTAGTTGGCGTATTGCCCGGTTGCGGAGATGCGCACTGGAAAGAAATCCGTCGTGACGGCGATGTCGCGGATTATCACGCCGGAACCCTTCCGCTGGAAATCTACCGCTCGGATACGGAGGCCTACCTGCACGGCCTGTCCGCCCGCACCCCGTCACTCTTTGTCGTTATGCGTCAGGGTCTTTCCGAGAGAAACGACGACACCCCCGATCTGGACCTGATTCTCGTGACTGCGTCTCCATTCGAGGCGCAGGACTACATGGACAGCGGCGAAGAAATCGTCGAACCCGTTCCGATGCCCCCGGCAGTTGTTGCCTGGATTCGGGACTTTTCCGAGTTTCACCACAAGGAAGAGGTTTTCTACAAACGTCAACGCGACAAGGTGCGCGTCGACCTCAAACAGGATGGCATCGGTGATTCCCGCATCCGCCAGACGACCGATGTCTATCGTGCACCCGGGAGAATTCCGAGAGGAACCCTGTCGTCCATGACCGGTGAGACGGTCCATTGAAACACCAGGAAACAACAGATTTCTGGACCCGCCGAAAGGCCGCCGTCGCCTTGGAAAGTGCTCAAGAGGCAGAGCGGACTCAACGGGCTGAATTGGACGCGGAGTCGGAGGCACTCGATCAATCCTCCGATGAACGATCGGAGGCCGAAATTCTCCGGCAACTCGACCTTCCCGATCCGGACAGTCTCAGACAGGGAGACGATTTTTCGGTCTTCATGAAGTCGGCCGTTCCCGAAACCATTCGCCGGCGTGCGCTGCGGAAGCTCTGGCTGAGCAATCCGGTCCTGGCCAATCTCGACGAACTGGTCGACTATGGCGAGGATTTCACGGACGCGGCGACCGTCGTCGACAACCTCCAGACCGCGTACCAGGTCGGGAGAGGCATGCTGCGCCATGTCATGGAAGGTGATGAGGCAGAGACGAAGACGGAGACGGAAACTCTGCCGGACGAAAACCCTGGCGACGAACGCGAGGACAATGTCCCGGTTGCCGCCAAGGCGGAACCGGAAGTGGAAACGCCGACGGAGTCCCGGCACGGGAGTTTGCACAACGGCGGTGACAGTCCGAACATGCAGGCAGAATCGGAGACCGTGGATGTCCCGAACGGTCACAGTGTCCCGCTGCCCCGGAGAATGAGGTTCAGGGTAACGGCATGATCGAAGATGTCCTGACCAACACGGAACTTGCTGACGGCAACGTCCAGGGCAATGGCGACGACGCGGGATTCGACATTGAGCCCGAAGACAGGATGCGGGCAGAACTCTACGACTTTCTCGCCTCACTTCTTGCCCGGCCACCCGATGCGAAGTTGCTGGAAAAGGTCGGAGATCTGAAAGGGGACGAAACCGAACTCGGCAAGGCGATCAATATTCTTGCCCGAATTGCCCGTTCCACCACCGCTGCCTCAGTGGAGCGGGAGTTCCACGCCCTGTTCATCGGACTCGGTCGCGGCGAACTTCTGCCGTACGCGAGTTACTACATGACGGGTTTCCTGAACGAGAAACCGCTGGCCACACTGCGCCAGCAGTTGCCCGAGTTCAGGATTGCCCGGGCTCCGGACATCTTCGAGCCCGAGGACCAGATTGCCAGCTTGTGCGAGGTGATGGCTGTCCTGATCACGGGGCGGTTTGGACAGCCGGTCAGCCTTGCGCGTCAGGGCGAGTTTTTCAACCGGCACATCGGAACCTGGGCAGAACATTTCTTTTCGGATTTGGAACGCGCGAAAAACGCGGTGTTCTTTGCTCCGGTCGGGACAACCGGCCGGCTGTTCATGAACATCGAACGCGAAGCGTTCCGAATGAACGCGGGGTAACCCGCATCCACCGGTCGGCACATCGTGCCGATCACAAACAGAAGGAGATCGGCCATGAGTCAAGAAAACCAGGCGACTGAATCCAGCCGCCGGGATTTCCTGAAACTTGCGTCCGTGTCCGCTCCAGCGGCGGTTGCCGTTGCCGTGAGCGGCCAGGAGGCGGTGGCAGAAACCCCTGACCCGGCAGGCGAACGCCTGCGCGACACGGCACACACCCGTGCCTACTTCGAGACCGCCCGGTTCTGACCGGACGGTTTCACACTGTTTCCGGCCCACCGGTTGCGAGACGCCCACCGGGTCGGGAATATCCATCAAACCAAGCAAGGCCGGCCCTGTGGCCGGTTGAAGCAAGGAGACAAAGGTAATGTTAAGGAAAAAGACCAACGGGGTAGCGAGACGCCCCCAACGGACAGGACTCCTTTCCAGTATCTCTGAGACAACGGTCGACCGCCGTTCATTCCTTCGGAGCTCCGGGCTCGCCATCGGCGGCCTCGCAGCGGTCGGGGTTACAGGCGGCACGGTCGCGCAAGCAGCCACCGGTGCCGGAATGGGTGCCGTGGAGACCGTCAAGTCCGTCTGCACGCACTGTTCTGTCGGTTGTTCGGTTATTGCCGAAGTCGACAACGGTGTCTGGATCGGACAGGAGCCGGGCTGGGACAGCCCGTTCAGCCTTGGGGCGCACTGCTCCAAGGGTGCTTCCGTCCGTGAACATGCGCATGGCGAACGCCGTCTCAAGTACCCGATGAAAAAAGTCGGCGGAGAGTGGATTCGGATCTCCTGGGAAGATGCCATCAATGAAATCGGCGATGGCATGATGAAGATCCGAGCAGAAAGCGGTCCGGACTCGGTGTACTGGCTCGGGTCGGCAAAGCACAACAACGAACAGGCGTACCTGTTCCGCAAGTTTGCTGCCTACTGGGGAACGAACAACGTCGATCACCAGGCCCGGATCTGTCACTCGACGACGGTTGCAGGGGTTGCCAATACATGGGGCTACGGCGCCATGACCAACTCCTACAATGACATCCACAACTCCCGGGCAATCTTCCTTATCGGCGGGAACCCCGCCGAGGCGCACCCGGTTTCGCTCCTGCACATCCTTCGTGCAAAGGAGCAGAACAACGCGCCGCTGATTGTCTGCGACCCGCGGTTCACGCGGACCGCTGCCCATGCGGACGAATATGTTCGTTTCCGTCCGGGCTCGGATGTCGGGCTGATCTGGGGCATACTCTGGCACATCTTCGACAACGGCTGGGAGGACAAGGAGTTCATCCGGACCCGCGTCTGGGGAATGGACCAGATCCGAACCGAAGTCGCCAAGTGGACCCCTGAGGAAACCGAAAGGGTCACCGGTGTACCGGGCAGCCAATTGCGTCGGGTCGCACGGACCATGGCCAACAACCGGCCGGGAACCGTGATCTGGTGCATGGGCGGAACCCAACACACCAACGGCAACAACAACACCCGCGCCTATTGCGTGCTTCAACTCGCGCTTGGCAACATGGGCACGACCGGCGGCGGAACCAACATTTTCCGCGGTCATGACAATGTCCAGGGTGCAACCGATCTCGGTGTCCTCAGCCATACCCTTCCGGGGTACTACGGCTTGTCTGCCGGTGCATGGGCCCATTGGGCGCGTGTATGGGAAGAAGACCTTGATTGGTTGAAAGGCCAGTTCGCGACGACGACGGGTGCCGACGGCAAGGATAAAGCGCTGATGAACCTTTCGGGGATCCCCGTCAGCCGCTGGATCGACGGTGTTCTGGAAGACCCAGCCAATATGGATAATCCGGACACGGTTCGTGCCATGGTGTTCTGGGGCCACGCCCCGAACTCCCAGACCCGTCTCAAGGAAATGAAGACGGCAATGGAGAAGCTGGACATGTTGGTCGTCATCGACCCATATCCGACTTTTTCGGCAGTCCTCAGTGACAAGCAGGACGGGGTCTATCTGCTTCCGGCGGCAACCCAGTTCGAAACCCGCGGTTCCGTAACCGCTTCGAACCGTTCGCTGCAGTGGCGCGACAAGATCGTCGATCCGGTGTTCGAGAGCCTGCCTGACCATGTCATCATGGCCAAGTTCGCGAACAAGTTCGGATGGGCAGATCGGTTCTTCCGCAACATCGAAATGGAAGATGCGGAAACACCGAGTGTCGAAAGCATCACCCGGGAGTTCAACCGCGGCATGTGGACGGTCGGCTACACCGGCCAGAGCCCGGAACGCATCAAGCTCCATATGGCCAACCAGCACACTTTCGATCGCACGACATTGCAGGCGATCGGGGGCCCGGCAGACGGGGACTTCTACGGAATGCCCTGGCCATGCTGGGGGACGGCCGAGATGGGGCATCCGGGCACGCCAAATCTTTACGACATGTCAAAACCGGTATCTGAAGGTGGCCTCACCTTCCGAGCCCGATTTGGCGTCGAAAGGGATGGCGAGAACCTGCTTGCCGAAGGCGTCTACTCGGTGGGATCGGATATCCAGGATGGCTATCCGGAATTCACCATGCAGATGCTGATGGATCTCGGCTGGGATGGCGAACTGACGGATGCTGAACGTGCGGCAATCGATGCTGTCGCGGGACCGAAGACCAACTGGAAGACGGATCTTTCAGGTGGTATCCAGCGCGTGGCAATCAGCCACGAATGCGCTCCTTTCGGTAACGCGAAAGCCCGGGCCGTGGTCTGGAACTTCCCGGATCCGATCCCGTTGCATCGTGAGCCCTTGTACGCTCCTGATCGCCAGCTCGTTGCTGACTACCCGACTTACGATGACCGCAAGTTCTATCGTCTGCCAACCTTGTATGCCTCGATCCAGAAACAGGACTTCTCCAAGGATTATCCGTTGATCCTGACGTCCGGTCGCTTGGTCGAGTATGAAGGCGGCGGCGATGAAACCCGGTCCAACCCGTGGCTTGCTGAACTTCAGCAGGACATGTTCGTCGAAATCAATCCGCGTGACGCGAATGATCTCGGTGTTCGGAACGGGTCGCAGGTCTGGGTGGAAGGTCCTGAAGGCGCACGGGTCAAGGTCATGGCCATGGTCACCGAACGTGTCGGAGCCGGCGTGGCGTTCATGCCATTCCACTTCGGCGGGCATTTCGAGGGAGCCGACCTCAGGCACAAGTATCCTGATGGCGCGGACCCTTATGTGCTTGGCGAGGCGTCCAACACGGCCCAGACCTACGGATACGACTCCGTTACCCAGATGCAGGAGACCAAGACCACTCTCTGCAAGATCTACAACGCATAAGGAGGCTTGAGAAATGGCACGAGCTAAATTTCTCTGTGATGCCGAACGCTGCATTGAGTGCAACGCCTGCGTGACCGCGTGCAAGAACGAGCACGAGGTTCCCTGGGGGATCAATCGTCGACGTGTTGTCACCATTGGTGACGGCTCACCCGGCGAGCGGTCAATCTCGGTTGCGTGCATGCATTGCTCGGACGCACCATGCATGGCGGTATGCCCAGTCGACTGTTTCTACCAGACAGACGACGGTATCGTGCTGCACTCCAAGGACTTGTGCATAGGCTGCGGTTACTGCTTCTATGCCTGTCCGTTTGGCGCGCCACAATTCCCGCAGGCCGGGAACTTTGGCAGCCGCGGCAAGATGGACAAGTGCACCTTCTGCGCAGGTGGGCCTGAAGAGACCCACTCGCTGACGGAATTTTCCAAGTATGGAAGAAACCGGATCGCAGAAGGCAAGCTGCCACTTTGCGCCGAGATGTGCGCAACCAAGGCACTGCTGGCTGGCGACGGCGACATCGTTTCCGATATCTATCGTGAACGTGTTGTCGCGCGCGGGTTCGGCTCTGGCGCTTGGGGCTGGGGTACAGCGTACGGACAAAAGGGCGGCTGATGCCGCAGGCCGGGGCCGCAACTGGTCCCGGCCCGATCATTGATCAAAAAACAGGGCGGTCCGACTGAACTGCCCTGTTTAATCATGCTGGATTGACCGGTAATCTGTTAGTCTGTGTGTCGAGGGGTAAACTTATGGCCGTACGACCAGCAAGCTTAGTTTCAATTCTCCTGACAAGCCTCATCTGCCTGTCTATCGGATGGAATGGCGCCATCGGACAGGTTGCGACCGATCGTTCGGTTACGGGAGGTGCTCAGACTCTCGAAGACATCCTGGCGCGGCAACAGGGGCAGAACGTTGACGACCAGTTCCGCCGTGGCGCCCTCGGGAATCCCGACGCTGCCCGGGACATTACGTCACAGCTCGGAACTCTCGGTGGAGTATCGAACTCCGAGATCTTCAGGGCCTTGCGCTACGGGCAGTCATCGATAACCGTATCGTCGGCAGGCCCCGCCGCCGAAGTGGTTATCCAGGACGGCGGCATGCGGTGGCTCCAGTTGCGCCGCGACGAACTCAGTGAGTACGGCGGCAACCTGCTCATTGTCACCCTGATCGTTCTCGCCGTGTTTTACGTATTGCGGGAAAAGATTCGTATCGACGGCGGGTTGACCGGCATCAAGATCGTCAGATTCTCTGCACTCGAACGGTTCGGCCACTGGCTGTTGGCCGGTTCATTCATACTTCTCGGGCTCACGGGGCTCCTGACCCTGTTCGGTCGAACGGCAATCATTCCGTTGATCGGCAAGGACGCTTTTGCTCCGGTTGCCCTTGCGAGCAAGTGGGTCCACAACAACGTGGCTTGGGCGTTCATGCTCGGTTTGGTCATCGTTTTCCTGTTTTGGGTCATCGAGAACTTCCCGAACCGCCACGACGTCAAGTGGCTGCTTCAGGGTGGTGGGCTGTTCTCGAAAGGTGTTCACCCTCCGGCCCGGAAATTCAACGCGGGCCAGAAGATCATCTTCTGGATCGTCATCATTTTCGGGGCATCGATTTCGGCGTCGGGACTGTCGCTGCTGTTCCCTTTCGAGATGCCAATGTTTGCCTCGACATTCCATCATCTGAACGAAACCGGTATTCCGCAGGCCGTTGGCATGGGAACCTTGCCGGAAGAACTCACTCCGCATGAAGAGATGCAGTATGCCCATCTCTGGCATTCGATTGTGGCATTTGCATTCATGGCCGTTATTCTTGCCCACATCTACCTCGGTTCGGTCGGCATGCAGGGTGCGTTCGACGCCATGTCCACGGGCGAGGTTGACCGCCAGTGGGCAAAGGAGCATCACGGAATCTGGGTGCAGGAACTCGACGCAAAGGCCGCGGGTGGAGCACAGCCGGGAGAAGCAGGGAAAGCCGCGACGGCCAAGTAAACCATTCCTGAGAGGACGTTGAAATGAAAACAATGATTATTGCTTTCGTCGCCGTCTTTGTCATCGCAGTCGGTGCGGATTACGCGCTGGAGTTCTCCGGGTTTTCAACCGAGGATCGCACCTCAGGCGATGCAGTCCGGCTTGATTGAGGGGCAGCCGGACGGCGACGACCCGAGCCTGACAGTCGGAATCCACCGTTCGCATTCAATGAGCGCCTGATGTGCCCCGGGGCCGTCGGGGTTGACGCGGCATTTCACGCCCAGAAGCAGCTGGTCGGTCAGACCGTTGGAATCTCGAGGTGGATCTGCGTTAACCAAGAGATGATCGATCTCTTCGCGGAGTCGACGGGCGACCGCCAGTACATACATGTCGATCCCGACAAGGCGAGGCGCTGTTCCCCGTATTCCGGAACCATCGCACACGGCTTCCTGACCCTGTCGCTGGCGAGCCGCCTGTCCCGTGAAGCCCTCTCGCCGATTCCAGGCCAGGTCGCTGGTCTGAACTATGGCCTGGACAAGGTGAGGTTCGTCAGCCCCGTCCATTCCGGCGATCTGGTTCGCGGTCATTTCCTCCTGAAATCAGTTCGGGTCCATCGCGGGAGCGGCCTTCTCCGCACCCTCGGGCTCACAGTCGAAGTCAAGGGAAGGCGGAAGCCGGCCCTGATCGGGGAATGGCTGATACTGGGGTTGTTCGAGCAAACGACCTGAGACCCGCGCCAACAACGGCTGTGGACTTGATTCAATTCTTTTCATGAATGATGCCATACAAGGGAGCGAAGCGTACGCTACGGTCTTGATGATCGTGCCGGACGACAGTGGTTCGACATCAGAATGCGCGCGCGCTTTCGCCGTGTGGCTGGTCGAACAGGCGTGAAAAAATGCCTTAGCCCGTCTTTTGTCGGTGGCTACGGAAAAGCGCGGAATTCTGGCGATTCGCCGCGCTTTGGCGGGATTGAACTCTTTCCCTATTGTCGGAATCCTATTGCCGCTTTGATCGGTCTTTGCATTACCTGTCCTGTTGCCGCGGCCCCGTGCAGATCCCTTTGTCCGTGTCCGGGTGACGTTTCCCTTGCGCTTCGCCGGTCGGAGGCGATGTCCTGGATGCGGCGTTCCCGGGAGCTTGCGGTGGGCTTGAGCACGGCATCTGACGCCTGAGGTACCGCCGCGGCGGCCACGCGGTGGCCGGGGGCCGGAACAGGTGCTAGATCGGCGTCGAAAGACAGAGCGGCGCGGTGCCGGCTCAAAGCCAGAACGAGCCCCGGCACCGCACCTGGACGAGTTGGTCACGGGGACCGAACTCCTGTGTACTATCAGGCAATTTCCCGTCCGGGTCTACCCCGCTCTTGAGAGAGGCGGGTGTGTGAGACGGGACGCCTGTTCACCTGCAACCGGTGCCATCGACAGGTTGTGATCTGCGCGTCGTGCGACCGCGGGCACCAGTACTGTTCCCGGGCCTGCAGCGAACAGTCCCGCATCGAGAACCGCCGCGAGGCGCGGCGGCGTTACAGGCGTACCGGGAGGGGGCGCGAGACGGGCCGGGACCGCCAGCGGCGCTACCGGGTACGCCAGGCGGACCGGGCGCGTGCTGCGGGTCGGGCCGCGCCGGAGACGGCCGGCATCGCCCCTGTCGCTGTCGTGTCTTCTGCGCCGCGCGGCACCGATGATGAAAAAACCGTTACGGACCATACTTCCGGGCTGCCCCTCCGCCGCCTAAGGGCGGTGTTTCCGGCGCAATTCCGGCGCGAATCGCCGCTGCGCTGTGTCGGATGCGGCCGGATCTGCACCCATGTGGTGGTGCACGACCCCTGAGCGCGGCGTTCGGGGTGATGACGGAGGTGATCTCATGGCGATCGACGAGGACATGCGCGCCACGATCGTGCGGCTGTCGCGGGCCGAGGGCTGGCCGGTCGGAACCATAGCCAGGCATCTCGGCATCCATCACAGCACGGTGACACGGGCCGTGCGCGCGCAGGGACAGGAGCGCCGGGCGCGGCCAAAACTGATCGATCCCTTCATCCCGTTCATCAAGGAGCAACTCAAGGAAGCTCCGGACCTGCCGGCCAGCACGCTGTACGGGCAGGTCGAGGCACGGGGCTACCGCGGCGGGGAAGACCATTTCCGCCACACCCTGCGCGCCCTCGGTCTCAGGCCGGTCAAGAGGCCCGAGCCGTCGATGCGGCTCCGCTTCCTCGCCGCCGAGCAGGCCCAGGTCGACTGGGCCGAGTTCGGGCGTGTCCGGATCGGTCGGGCGGAGCGCAAGCTGATGGGGCTCCTCGTCACTCTGAGCTACTCGCGCCAGACTTTCCTGAGCCTCTTCTACAACGCGCGGATGAGCAGCTTCCTCCATGGCCATGTCGAGGCCTTCGAAGCGTTCGGCGGCGTCCCCCGCAGGCTCATCTACGACAATCTGAAAAGCGCCGTGGTCACGCGGCGCGGCAACGCCATCACCTTCCATCCCACAGTGCTCGCCCTGGCGGGCCATTACGCCTTCAAGCCCACCGCCGCCTGGCCCCGGAGTCCGGAAGAAAAGGGACGCGTGGAACGCCGGGTCGCCTTTGCCCGCACGAGCTTCTTCGCCGGGCGCGACATCTCCGTCCCGCTCGACGAACTCAACGCCGCGGCCCGGGAGTGGTGCTTCGGCCGGGCCGCCCGGCGTCCCTGGCCGGACGACGACAGCCTGCTGGTCCGGGATGCCTTTGCCCGCGAAAGGGAGAAACTGATCCCCTTGCCGGACGCGCCATTCCCGACCGACGAGGTCCGCGCGGTGCAGATCGACAAGACCTGTTACGCCCGCTTCGACACCAACGATTACAGCGTTCCGCCCGATTACGCCACGGCAAGCCTGACCCTCGTCGCCTCCCGTTACGGGGTCCGCATCCTCGACAGTGTGCGCGAGGTCGCGGCCCATGCCCGCGCCTATGGCAGGCAGCAGCAGATCAGCGATCCCGAGCACGTCAAGGCGCTCGTCGCCCGCAAGCGCTACGGCAGGTCCATGAGTGTCCGCGACATGCTGCTGCGCGCCGTGCCGCGGGCAGAGGAGATGCTCACGCTTGCCGGATGCCGGAAGCTGAACGTCGCCACATGCGCCCGGACGCTGAACCGCCTGCTCGACAGCCACGGCGCCGATGAACTCGACCGCGCCATTGCCGCCGCGCTGGAGCGGGGCTCGTGCCACCCGAACACGGTGCGGAGCATCATCGAGACGCGGCGCCGCGCCCGGGGCCTGCCGAACGTCAGCATCACCGACAGCAGCCGCACCACGACCCCGCGGGGAACCGATCCCGCCGCCTATGACAGAGCCGCGGCCGCGAAAAAGGAGGACGACACGACATGACCGGACTCAGGGACCGTGCCCGGGCGCTCGGCCTCCATGGCCTGATCGATCGCTGGGACGACGTCGCCAATGCCGACTGGCTCGAGGAGCTCATCGTCAGCGAAGAACAGGTGCGCAGGACCCGCAGCTACGAACGCCGCCGTGCCGAGGCGCGGCTGCCGGCCTTCAAGCCGCTGGCGGACTTCGACTGGACATGGCCGCGCGCGATCAGCCGCGCCAATGTCGAGGCGCTGATGAGCCTCGCCTTCATCGAACACGCAGACAACGCCGTGCTCGTTGGCGGACAAGGCACCGGTAAGACAATGATCGCCGCCAATGCCGCCCACCAGGCCCTCCTCAACGGCCATACCGTCCGCTTCGAGAAGGCGACGGAGTTGCTCGAAACCCTCGCCGAGATCGCCTCGAGGAGCGAACTGCGCCGCCGCCTGGGAATCCTCGCCCGGCCCCGCCTGTTGGTCCTCGATGAAATCGGATACGTCACGCTCGAAAGCCGCCATGCCGACATCCTCTACGCCATCGTCTCGCGGCGCTACCGGCACCGCTCGACACTGGTCACCACCTCCCTCGGCTTCGCCCAGTGGGACCGCGTCTTCCCGAGCGCGTCGGGTATCGCAGGAACCGTCGACCGCCTGGTCCACAACGCCACACTCATCACCATCGACAGCGACTCCTGGCGCATCAGGCGTGAAACGGAATAGGCCATACCGCGTCGACTTCGACGCCATCAAGCGCATGCCGTTCGCGACCATCGCCGCAGCATGGGGATATGTCCGCGACCCCGAAGCCTCGAGCAGCGCAAACCCCGTGCTGCGCGCGCCCGGCCTGCCCAAGCTCGTCACCAGGCGCCGCGACAATGGCCACTGGGTCTACTTCAACACACGCGACAGCGACGACAACGGAACCGCAATCGACTTCATGCTCCGGCGCGGCCTCTCCTTCGCCGACATCCGTGACAGGTTCGGAGGTCCCGCACACGCCGCGACCGACTTCCGCGCCCTCTGGCACCAGGCAACGCCGCACCCCGCACCGAAATGGCTCATCGGACGCGGGATCACCCGGGAAACACTCGACACCTATCGCCCGCTGATCCGATGCGACCGCAAGGGCCGGGTCCTGTTCGCCCACCGCGATCAACACCGCACGCTGACCGGCTTCGAAATCGGCCCGCCGGACGGGGTGCGGCGCTTCGCAACCGGCGGAACGCGCAGCCTGTTTGCCCTCTGCGCCGACGCCGAAAACCTCAACGCCCTCGTCATCACCGAAGGCGCCGTCAACGCCCTCAGCCTCGCACAGATCAACCAGTGTCCGACCCGTCAGGCCTTCCTCTCCACCGCCGGCGCGCCGTCGTCACGACAGTGCAGACAGATCACCCGCGCCGCACATCGCCTCCCTAACCTCAAGACCGTCATCCTGGCGCAGGATCACGACGAGGCCGGAGAACGCCAGGCCGAGACCCTGCGCGAAAAGGTGCACCTCCCGACCCACGTCGCCTTCCACAGACACCGCCCGCCCGAAAACACCGACTGGAACGACATCGTCAACACCGACCGGGCAGTCCAGGAGTGCGCACGGTAGTTGATAGCCGGTCAATCCCGGTCCTGGTGGTACCCGCTTGTCGAGTTGGCAGTGCCGAGGTGCGTTGAGCGGTTCCGGGAACCGGTTCCGTCGATGCGCGCATGTGGGAACCGGGAACCGCCATCGCGGGGTCTTGTCGCGGACGGGCTGGTTGCCGTCCCGTTTGCTCTGGGAATCGATCCCGTTGCGGCGGATCTTGCCGGATGCCCGGAAATGCAAACACGCGGTTCTGCACCCCGAACAACAGGCAAAATGCTCCCGATGAACCACCACAATGGGAAGAAAATGCGCTCGCGCGCCACCTAAATTTCCAGCAAATACCGCA
The DNA here is from genome assembly GCA_965242975.1 of Paracoccaceae bacterium. Classification (GTDB taxonomy): domain Bacteria; phylum Pseudomonadota; class Alphaproteobacteria; order Rhodobacterales; family Rhodobacteraceae; genus JAPPHA01. The sequence goes on from CBDETS010000007.1 coordinate 2,236,880, forward strand.
AACCAGCGAAACGCACAGACCACAAGCACGCACTCAAAAAGGCCTCAATCAACCTCAAAAGCGCGGTTTACCGCCAAAATCACGCGCTTTGAAAAAACCGCCGACATCTTTAACACTGTAGTGCGCAACTCATTGATTTCAAACGGGTAAAATTTTCGAATGGCACTACAAACCGGAGGGGCGGCCATTTTGGGCCGCCGTCCCGAATTGCCGACTCCGGTTCAGACGATGGTCTTTGCGAGGTTCCTCGGCGGTGGCGCGAGGCCCATGGCCCGGTAGATCTCCACCTGCTCGGGGGAGGCGGATGCGGTCTTGCGCACATGCAGGGTCCTGCCGTCGCGGCGCCTGAAACTGGTCGTCGTGCACTGCACGGGCGCAAGCGCCTGGCGCAGCGCTGTCCAACTGTCGTGGAGGTTTGCCGCTTTCACCGGTTTGCGCAGTGTCTGGACTGCCTGGTAGGCGAGGACCGAGATGAACAGGTGGGCGTCGGCGCGCCCCTGTTTGTGATGGAAGATCGGACGCAGGCCGAGCTCGGATTTCAACGAGCGGAACACGGCTTCGGCATCGGTGAGGGTGGCGTAGGTCTGCCACATGGTCTCGGCCGGCCAATCAAGGATATTGCTGCGCAGGCAGTAGACCTAACAGGGCCGGTCCTGTTAGGTCTACTGCCTGCGCACAAACCAGTTGGACTGGGATGCGGAGACCCTGTGGCGGACCTATTCCATGTTGACGGATGTGGAATTCATGTTCCGGTCGCTCAAGTCGGAACTGGGCCTGCGTCCCGTGTATCACCGCAAGCAGGTCCGGTCCGACGGTCACCTGTTCATCAGTGTCCTGGCCCACCAGCTGCTCCAGGTCATTCGCAGCCGTCTTCGGGCTCATGGCGAGACGGCGAGCTGGAAAACGCTGCGGGACATTCTTTCGGGCCAGATCCAGGTCACCGCCTGTTTCCGTCGTGCCGACGGACGCATTATCCACATCCGCAAGGCGACCCGGGCGGAGCCCCGGCAACGGGAGATCTACAGGGCGCTCGGTCTTGACCCCGAGCCCGGGAAGAAGCGGAGGATGGTTGCATGACGGGTGGTTGACATCATGTCCGGGTACGGTCTTGTAGTGCCATAACCGCCACTTCAGTCAGCACAAGCCTCTGAAAAACAATCAACTTTTTTTTACCGTGTAAAACATGGATTAAGAAACATTGTAACTACTCGCCCCCTCTTGTTTAACCATTGATTTTCTGTTCGTCACTTCCAGCCTTTTCAGTCTGGCGAGATCACTCGAGAAGGCGGGTTTGTTGCGCTTGGTCTGTGACGGCGGATTTGCTGATTTTGATCGAGCCATTGTGCGGTGGTCGGACGTGCATCCGGAACTCTGGCGGTTTGCGATGGATCGCGGATGCCGGTTCCGGGAGCGGGATTTCCGGCGTTCACGGTGTTTCTGACGGGCAGTTTGGCCGGGAGGTTCCCATTACCTGATTTCGAGGGTCTCGACCGCCTTGCCCGTGAGGGCCATCCCGATGGCGACGAGCGGGTTGATTCCCTGATGGCCTGTTGTCTTGATGTAGCTGGAGATCCGGCAGTAGGCCTCGGCAAACTTGGGCGAGCGGAAGCAACCGGAGATCTTCTGCTTGACCTTGGACATGCGAACGGATCTTTCCGCCACACTATGCCGTTAACGGCATAGTGCGGGCGACATACGGTTCCGCAATCGCCTTTCAAATTGAATCGACTCGGATCGTTACGATTTCCATTTCGTGATACTGCTGATGCCGTACAGACGAAGCGTAGTGTTGCAACAACCGGAGCGAGACCTCGCTCTCCCCTGGAGTTTCCAGGTTGTATTGCTGATGATGTTGGATCCGGTCCTCCAGGTTCTCTTCGCTCGTCGCGACAATGAATTCCAGTTCCGCCTGCGGGCCATCACTGGACGCCATGACCACCAGCCGCTGTCGACTCCCGAAACTCGCGCCGTCATCCATCGGGGCCAGCGTCAGGAGAGCTTCTTCCGCAACCATGCTCAACCGCTGAGTCATGTCTGAGCCCCAGCGATTGCGATCGGAGAACATCGCGATAAACGCCGTGAGTTCAGGCAGGGCTTTGATGTCTAGCTGGGACCGAAAGCGCATTCGCCGCGGGTTTGTGAGTTCCATGAACAAAGTCAGAACGATTGCGGTGAGTCCTCCGGTAGTTACGCCGCTCTGGAACATCGTTCCCCACAACGGGCCGAAGTCCGGCGGGATGAACAGTTTGTACTCAAATGCAGCACCAACCCAGAAAGAGACGCCCGCAATCAGAATTTTCGACCTGTCGGTTCCGTACTGGATGACGGTACGCGCGCCCTCGACAAACATGAACCCAATCACCACGACAAAGTATCCCGCTATGACGGGGCCGGGAAGGCTGCTGAAAAGGCCCGATACCTTGGGCAGAAACGCGAGCGCGAGAAATATACCGCCGATGCAATATCCGACCTTGCGGGAAGCTGCTCCAGTGATCTGGATGAATGAGACAATGCCCCCGGTGGTGACATTGGGTACTGTCCCGGCGATGCCGCAAATCAAGTTACCCACGCCGGTGCTGAGAATCGCTCCCTGTATCCTCCGGAAGTCGATCGCCCGAGCTTGACGCCATGAAACCTGTTGCACGGCGATCACATCTCCATTCACCTGAATCGAGATAATCGCGCCGATAAACAAAAATGCCGGGAGAAGCGTCCAGAATGCAGAGCCGAATGCAAGTCCTGGCCCCGGCCAACCACTGGCCGGAAACCCCACCCAGTTGGCCTGCGTCACCCTCTCGAAGTTGTAAATGCCCAGAACCACGGCGACTACGCAGCCGATGGCGATACAGATGATAGGCGCCCACAGTCGCAATGCGGCCGAGCCGCGGAGGGTGAGGACTACAATCACAATGCCGGTCGCCAAGGCGACCACAAACGCGTCCCCACGTCCAGACGCTGCTTCCGTGTTTAGCAGGTTAAAAACTATAGAGGCCAGGGAGAGTGTTACTATCATCAATACCGTGCCGCCTACGAGCGGTGTGACGATCTTCCTCAGGATGAACAGCCACCTGGAGATGAGGATCTGGAATGCCGCCGTGACGAGCACAAGGGCCGTAAGCGTCGCCGGTCCCCCGTCCACCAGCGCCATGATGCAGAACGGGATGGAAATAAAGGATGTACGCATGGGAAGAACCAGTCCCGTCCCCATGCGTCCAATCCTGGCTACCTGAAGCAGGGTGGTCATCCCGATGGTCGCCAGCGTGGCGAAAATCATCCAGGCCAGATAGGAATCTGCCCCTCCCGATGCCTTGACCACGACAACCGGTGTTATCAAGACTCCGGCTGCATAAATGAAGCATGGCTGCGCGCCCAGGCCCAGAGAACCTGGCAGGGATGGGCTTTCATGCGGCTCGTAACGCGGGCTCCGAGACGCACGTGTTGTTGTCAACGATAGTTTCTCCTGTTTTCAGGGCATTGGACGGCGGAACCCGTCCAAGTGTCGAAAATCATGACGGGTGACCTGAGGTGTGACTTGGAGACCGCGCGTCGTTGCGCGAGTTGATGACGGCCATGCTCTGAACCCTTGTCAACAAGAACATGGTCCGGGATGGCTGTTGACGTCCTTCCGCAATGACTCTTTTCGGGCAGGCCATCAAGAAACCATACCGCCCAAACCGTGCTCCTCTCTTGCTGTATGCGCTGTGATATGTGGCGGCAAAGTAACCGGCCGTTTCGCGGCGACGGCTTCAGCCCTTAACCGTTCTGCCAAGGTTTTTATGTCCAATTCTTCAGCCGTTGCAATTCCATGTTTTTCAATCAGCGGAAGAAGATTCCTGAACGTGGCAACCCGTTGCTCGTAACCTGGCCATGCGGCGGCTATGCCTGTCGGTGTCTCCAGATGTAAAGCAGGTTCGGGCAACCCTGCTTCAACGAAGGCGCGATACATCCTTACGCCCATGTCAACGTGTGCTCCGGTATGCTCGAATACCGTGCATTCCCAGTCAATCAGCTTTCTGAGAAGAGGCGTCTCCGGACCGGTAAGTGCCTTGTGGAGCGCGAGATCGACCTCTTGGAACGCAACGATGCCGCCGGGGCGCAGGTGCGTCGCCAACTTTTCGAGCGCATCCGCAGGATCTGCGATATACATCAGCACCAACCTGCCGACAATGGCATCGAAGGTGTCCAAGAATTCAAGAGATGTGGCATCGCCTGCAACGAATTGGACATTCAAGAAACCTGCCGCATTTGCTCGAACTCGTGCCGTTTCGAGAATATTGGCGTTGACATCCACCCCGACGACAGAACCGTCGGGGCCGACAAATTCGGCGAGGGTGAGGGCCACGTCTCCAGCACCGCTCCCGACGTCGAGCACTCTCATCCCTTTCGTAATACCGCTTCTCAGTAGAAAATGCCGCGTCATTTCGTCATAAAGTCGCGCGTTTGCGATCAGGCGTTTTGTTTCCGCTTCGCTGTGACCCATGGTATACTGCGGCGACTCTCGTGGAGTCCGCCACTCTTCGATGTTCAGCGATGGTTGAGACATTTTCCTACTCGACTTCGAACATGGCCTTGACTCCGACGGCCGCGCCGGCGGGAAGCGCCGAGACCCCGGCGGAGGATCTGACATGACTGCCCTTTTCCTCGCCCAGGACTTCGATCAAGAGGTCGGACGCGCCGTTCATCACCGCGGAGACCTGCGTGAAATCCGGCACCGCATTCACGAACCCGATCAACTCGATGGCCTTCGCCCGGTCAATGTCATCCTTCAGCGCCGCCCTGAGTTGCATCAGGATGTTGAGAGCGCAAAGTCGTGCACCCTTGTATCCGTCTTCGACGGAAAGGTCTTTGCCGACTTTGCCGACAACACGCTCGTTGTCGGTGATCGATGCCTGGCCCGCGATGAAAACCTGATTGCGGATGATACGGTAGGGAACGTAATTACCGAGCAGAGCCTGCTCCTCAGGCAAAGCAATCCCAAGGTCGTTCACGCGTTGATCGAAGTGCACCATTGTTTGATCCTCTTTCGTTGATCGTTTGAAATTACTGCTTTGGCCTTAACCCAACATCGGTCAAAATTTCAGGCAAGTCCTTAATATGCTCTTATGACCCCCTCCCCTGTACCCATCCCAGCACGTCCTGTGCGGCGGGATAGTGTTGTGGCTGAGGTGTTGTTCCAAAGCTGAGGTTGCAGCGAGGCGATGCGCCTCGTGGGGGCCTCGGAGCGCGGAGGGGGCACCACCAGGCGAATTCAGTTTCGAACGACTTCATGCCATCACGGACGTCTCGTCCCTTGTGCTTCTTCCTCTCCATGGAACCGACCACGTCGATGCCGTTCTCCCTACCCTGCGGATGAGCCCTCAGCAGGTCCTCAACCGCAACGATACCGCTGGCGAGCGCACCGTTCACCGAGGGCATGTGCATGTACTCGCCTGCGAGGGCCAGTCCCCGTACCCGCTTGTGCAGATCCCTTCGCATCCGGTAAAGAGCCGTCAGGGGGCCGCCAGAGGTCAGGCAGACCGCTTCCTTCCAGCGGTACACCCGCCCGAACCGCGGTTCCGGCATGGCGGGCACGTAGCGGCGGATCTCGGCGAGAAAACGCGATTGGATGTCCGCGTCGGAAAGGTCCGAAAGAGGTGCAGCCTGAAGGTCGGTCGACCCGGCGTGGACCGGGTTCGTACCGGAAGGGGTAACACCTGGAAATCGGACGGCCGGGTCGCTGTAGCCGACGAGAAACGACCCCAGTCTGCGCGGGAACATGACCGAGTAACAACTGTCGGGCAACACAGGCCGATTGACACCGAATACCACGCGGCAGTTGGACGAGTACGTCACGCGCCTGAGCGCACTGGCCAATTCTGCTGGCAGGTCGGGCAGGAGGCGCCGTGCCTCTGTGGCAGTAGTGGCACAGATTACTGCGTCGGCCCCGATGAAGCCTTCTGCGGTCGACACTCCGATCACCGCGCCGTCGCGAACGATCACCTGCTTCACAGGCGTACGCAGCCGGACCCGGTCTGCAATGGTGTCGGCGAGGGTCCGGGCGAGCGATCCGATCCCCCCTGTTTCGGGTACAAGGAAGTCCGCAGGCTCGAAGACGAAACCCCAAAGTAGCGCCTTTCCGTAGGCTGCACCGACTTCCTCGGGCTGTGCGAGTGTCAGAACACTGATCACGGCCTGCCCCGCCTCTTCCAGAAACTCGGAGCCGGCATGGGTCCGGATCCAGTCGGCAATGCTCGCGTTCGTATCGAGCGTCAGGGCGCGCGACAAGTCGGTGATCCCCAACTGGTGCCGGTGGGACCGAAGTTTCCATGCAAGCCTGAAAAATTGCCGCAGCCCGCGAGCTGAAAGGAGTTTGAAGGCAAGCAGAGTCCGAAGATTGGCCAGCGGATCGTTCTGGTCGAGAACCCGAAACTTGCCCCTGCTGTAGATGCCGGCCCGCCGGTTACACCTCCTCAAAGGCATGCCGAGCTCTTGGCAGAGCTGAATTGTGGTGTCGTACGAATCGGTCAACAGCTGGGCGCCTGTGTCGATGAGGCAGCCTTCCACTTCCTCGGCGGCGATTCGGCCACCCACATGATCGGCGGCCTCCAGCACCAAGGGATCGATACCGCGTCGATGCAACGAATAGGCAGCCGAAAGCCCGGCCGCGCCAGCTCCGATGACGATCACCTTCATGCAGCGACGGGCACCTCCAGTGGTTCTCACTGGAGGAAGAAACCCTGGAGGTATCTGCTCGGACGGTTGCCTTTCCGTCCCAGAATTCCCTCTCCCCCGCCGCGTGGCTGGGCGCGGGGCAGTCGGTCCGCGCACAGGCGGGTGCGGACAACCCGGCGGCACAGAACAGTACCATTCCGAGATACGCCAGAAGGATGCGGCCGTGCCGGCATCAGCAAGCGGGGCCCCAGCTCACCGCCAGGTACGAAACTGGTGGCGGGCGCGGGAATCGGCCGGGCCGTGAACACCGTCAGGCTGCAGGGAGGTTCCGGCGCCGGCAACGCCTGCAACGGTTTCACGGTCGGAGTCTGCATGATTCACCTCGCTGCCCGCTCGGCCGGGCGCAACTGAATGCGCGCCTTGCATCGGCACCGGATCCACCATACTCGGGAGACGGTCGCGAAGCGTTTCCCGCCACCACCGCTGCGCACGCACAAACAGGTTGCAAACTTAAACGATATTGTATGTGGTGTATGTGAGTTTTTTTGTCAATTAGGCATGGATATAGTGAGTTTCACCGCTTTTTCGCCCTCCCGGAACAATCGCTGCGGGTGCTGTTCACGCCGATTCGCCCCGCACACGCCATTCGGCACCGGGTTACGGCACGGCAATTCGCCGCCGCCGCGGATCCTGGAGACCCCGTTGAGCCAAGCGAACGATCAGGGCCGGGAGATCGCGACGCCACGCGGACGCATTTCGTAGCTGAGCGCCGCGAGCCTGCGCATCGGCTCCAATCTTGATCACGACTCCGCGTTGCGCGAGATTGCCGAGAGCGCCCGCGCGCTCACCGGCGCGCGCTACGCCGCCATCGCGACGATGGACGAGAGCGGGGAGCCGGTCGATTTCGTGACCTCGGGTTTCTCTTGCACGGCGTCCGGCACCGGGTTTCGAGGTGCCGTCCACGAGGAACGCGCGGTCCCGCCCCACCCTGCCCGGGTCGCCGCCGGTTCCTGCGCAGATACTCTTCGATGCTGTCTTGTTCCGGAATCTCCAGGACGGTGCTCCCGAAGTCGCTCGCGGTAAGATAACGCCTGCCGTCGGAAGTAAGGCTCCGTCCGCCGGGTCCGACGCGGATCAGGTCGAGACGGGTCAGATACTCCGACACGATCACAAAATCGCCCCGGTTCGAGATACCCAGTGCCCGGCGAATCTCCTCCTCTGCCGAGGCGCCGCGGGTGCGTAGCAGCTTGAGGTATTCCACATGTTCCGAGGTAAGGCCGTTCCGGTCGGTGCCCTGCGTATCTTCGAACCACTGCGCCACGGCGGTCGCATTCATCGGGCCAGCCACTTCTTCCCTGGTCGGCACCCGCTCCAAGTCATGCTCCGCCGCGCCGTAGAAACTCGCCACCAGCGGCTCGACAACGTTGACGCTCGGCCGCGGGCTGCGCTGCTTGCGTGCCGCAATCTCGATGCAGGTCTCGCGGTTGAGACCCGTCTGCCCGAGTGTTTCCACGGAGCGGAGCCAGACGATCCCGGCCATTTCTTCAAGCGCGTAGAACCACAGGACCGTCTTGTCCGGCCGGCTCTGAAACGCCTCCGAAAGCCTGCCCGGATCCGTGGTTGCCAGCAGGAATACCACGTCTTCGAAATTTTAGACCACATTTCCGATCGTGGTGCTGCGCCGTTCGTCCAGCGCGCTGAGCAACACGGTCGAAACCGGGTTTGCAACCGCATGCACCTCGTCTATGAAAATAAGGCAGGGGTCGACCGTGACCTCGCCTGCCGCGTCCGCGGGTGCCTTGCTGGCCTCCTCGCTTCCCAAAAAACCGTGGTTCTTCGACAGGTCCAAGATGTACCGGATGGAGGGGGCACCGTACTGAGAATTGCGCCGGCGGAACTTCCACCCGCAAGTTCAACAGCTGGATTCGCGGCACGTTAGCCTTTCCTTCCTGCCGGACTTGCGCCAGCTACCCCAGCGCCAGTTCGCTCGGCGCTCTGTCATTTCGCGCCGTACCGGAATCGACACCAACCGTGTGAAAAACGTCAGGCTCTACCTCTTTGCCGCGCACTGCTCACGCAACCTGTACGATGCCAAAACCTTCAGGCTCTACCTGTCTCGAGCTTCGCACCACATGCTCTACAACCGCCAAGGGAACCGACGATGAGATGGTCGAGAACTACCACATGGTCCTCGGTGCCGCCATCGTCGGCCCCGGACAGGTCGCGGCGGTGCCGTTGCCGGTGGAGATCATCAGGCCGCAGGACGGGTCGAAGAAGCAGGACTGCGAACGCAATGCCGTCAAGCGCTGGTTGCGGCGCATCGGTCCGCGTCTGAAAGACCTCGCCCCCGTGTATCTCGGCGACGATCTCTACGCCTGTCAACCGATCTGCGAGGCCATCCGGGCGGCGGGCGGCAACTTCATCTTGACGGCCATGAGGTCGAGCCACAAGACCTTGTATGAAGAGCTCGACCGCTGCCATCCGGAAACTCTCGACACGAGGGTGACGCGCGGCATCAGGAAGCCGAAGAAGTACAGGTACAGGTACAGTTGGCAGCCCGACCTCCGGATCCGTGGCGGCGACGCGGCCATGCCGGTGACATGGGTCTGCCTCGAGATCCACGACATGGCCGCGAAAAAGGTGACCTACAGAACCGCCTTCGTCACCGACCTGCCGGTCAGCAGGACCAATGTCGCCGACATCGTCGCCTGCGGACGCTCTCGATGGCGGGTGGAAAACGCCGAGTTCAACGTTTTAAAAAAACTCGGGTACAATCTCGACCGGAACTTCGGCCATGGAGAGAAGAACCTTGCCTCCGTGCTCCTTGTCCTGAACCTCCTGGCCTTCGCAATGCACACCGCCTGCGACCTCGCGGAAAAGCACTGGCAGAAGGCCCGGACGGTCTGCGGCACACGCGACTGGATGTTCCGGAACCTGCAGGTCCTGGCAGCCAGGTTCGTGTTCGACGACTGGAAGCGCCTGATGCAGGTGCTCGCCGGAGAAGTCGAAATCCCTCCCTGAGCCGGGCTTCCTTGCCCCGTTCAGCCGTGCCCGTCGCGGCCTCCCGAAAACCCTCGAAAACCCGACAATCCAGAGGTCAGTAAAACAGAAATGTCATATTGAGAATTGCTGGATTCACACCCACAAGGATGACGTGCCTTTCCACGGCGCACTTGGGTATTCAGGCAAGCGCGGTACGGCGGCGTCAGCGCCGTCAACATCACGGTCAAGCTGCCGGATGGCGACACAACGCGGCGAAATTCTCCCGGGTCGACGGCACGGGCGCGGCGCTGATGTTCGCGCACATCGGCGAGCGGAACATTAGTGCGATGCTGGTCGGTACGGCTGCCGCCTTCCTCGTCATCGCCGTTCTTCTGGCCGCGGCCTTCCTCTTGCCTCGGATCGGCCTGATCAGCCTTGTGCCCAATTTCGCTCCCGGAATCATAGCCTTCGGACTCCGGAGCCTGGTCGTGTCCGAGGTCGGCATCGCGTTATCGGTGGCTATAACCATGACGATTGGCATCGCGGTGGGCGACGCTGTGCATTTCCTCAGCGAGTATCCGCGCGAGGTGCGAACTCGGCTACACGCCAGAAGATGCGGTGCGCCATGCATGCGTTCCGGACGGTCGGCAGAGCGCTGTTCATGACCACGGTCATTCTGGTGGCCGGAATCGCGGCGCCGGGGCTTTCGGGCTTCTTTCCAACCGCGCAAATGGGGCAACTGACAGCGGTCGTCATTGCGCTTGCCCTGGTATGCCACTATCTGTTCCCGGCACCGCTCCTGATGGCGGCGGTCCGACGATGGAAGGCAACACCATGAATCGCGAAGATCACTGCGGACCGGCGCCGGACGCACAGGGCCTCACAAATTACGAGATAATGACGGACCGTTTGCTGAAAGTCTCCGGAGACCTTCGGATGGTGCACTACGGGCTTTGGGGGCCGGACACCGAGACCGAACGGGACTCCCTGATGCGCTCCATGCATACGCTGGCGGGTGGGTGTGGCCTCGGACCTGACAAGCGGGTTCTGGATGCCGGCTGCGGGCTGGGCGGACCAGCCGTCGCCCTTGCGCAGGAATTCGGCGCACACGTCACCGGGTTGACCATTGTCGAGCCGCATGTAGCGTTGGCGACGGATTTTGCGCAACAGCGGGGTGTCGGCCACCTGGTGGAATTCCGCCACGGCGACTTCATGGACATGCTCTTCCCCGACGCCTCTTTTGACATGGTGACGAATCAGGAAACGTATTATTACGCGCCTGACGGGCTCGCCTACTTGCGGGGCGCGCTCCGGGTGCTGAAACCGGGCGGACATTTGCGGATGCTGGAAGCCACGCTAAGCGGCAAGCCGATGACCGGGGCCCAGGAAGCCGTCCATGCCAGCTTGCAGCGCGGCTTCCGAATGCTGCGTCCCTTGTCGTCATTAAGCGAACTGCTGGCCACGGTCGAACAGGCAGGATTCGAGAGGATTTGCGAGCGGAACCTGGACACGGAGGTAGCGCCGGCCGCCGAGAGTCTCAGCAAGCGGTGGAAGCTGTTCGTGCTGCTGACCCCGCCGCCGCGGCCGGACGAGATCGTCTATCATGAATTCATGCAGGCAGCCGTCGACTTCGACCAGGGGCTTCAGGAAGGTTTTTTCGCCTACAACCTGATATCCGCTGCGAAGCCAGGATAGCAAGCCTTCGGTGGCAAGCGCGGATCGCGGCGGCGGTCGGCGGCTAAACCCTACCGAGCCATGACAAGTTGCATTGCAACGGGCCGCAATGCGTGCCTCTGACCGGCCAGGAACCCGATCCGATGGCCCTGTGCGGCGCTCGAGAGCCGGGTCTGGCCGTGCTAATTGATCTGGTTCCTGGGGTCCGGATTGTACTTGCGGTCCCGTCCCGTCATAAAGAACACCCTGCTCATCAGGCTGTCGAAGTTTCGCAGGCTGACGACGATGAACCCGGCGATGAACAAGTCCGGATGCTCATGGAAGGCATGGCAGTCCGGAAGAACCGAGTCGCGATCGAACCATGCCGGTGGCGTTTCGATAGATTCGAAGAAGTCGCATACAGCCTTTGGCGCTTCGGCCAGACCGTTCGCGTCCCGCTCCAAGCCAGCGTTCATGAGGCACTCGATGTCCCGCAGCCTGAGCGGCGCCAACGGCTCGACGGCGTAATCGGCCAGCGGGTCGTCGAAGACCGTGTTTTCGATATAGAGCGCGGCAAGGTCCGGGTTGAGCGCGGCCACCTTTGCGTACCCGTTCCGGTACGCCGAAGGAATAATAAATCCGCCCATGCCGTTAACCGTTGCCGGGTTTTGCCGCCCAGTATCGCCCGAGTTCGAAACAACCGCCGTGCCAAGCGGCCTCCAGCGCCGCAAACATGGGCAGCACCGGCTTCAACCTGGCGGGAAGCATGTTGAGGAAAGCCAGTCCCTTCAGGGTCCGGACATAATACTCGACGAGCCGAATATTACCGACGTCCCGACCGTCGAAACCCTTGCACTCAAGGACTGTCAGGCCCGCATCGCGCAACAACCCGGCGTAGGAAGATCTGGTTTCCAGCCCGGGCGAGGCCCAAACCTCGCACAGCGGACGAATGAAAGTATCGCGCTGCTCTGCGCTCGCGCCTTCGACAACCAGCCAGTCCATCGCCACAACCTGCCCCCCGGGCCTGAGTATCCTAAAGACCTCGCGCAAGAATTGCCCGCGGTTGTCATAGTGGCATGCGCTCTCGATGTTGACTACGGCGTCGATTGAATCGTCGTCGAACGGCAACCGGACAGAGCAGTTCCCGTATTTGAAATCCACAAGACGGTCCACGCCCGCCGCTGCCGCCTTGCCTGCGGCAATCTTCATCTGCTCCCGACTCACGTTAACGCCCGTTACCTGGCACCCCCGGGTTAGCGCAAGATAGATGCAGGTCCCGCCAATCCCGCAGCCTGCATCCACTACGACGCTGTCTTCCCCGATCCCGACCGGTGCTACAATGGCCTCGATCATCCGCTCCAGCCCCTGCAGGCTCACCGGCCCCTCGAGGGCGCCTCCCTTCTCCGGATATTCCCCGGCGTCGAACAATCCGAAGTGGATGTGCTTGTCATTCCAGAAATGCATATAGAGGTCGGCCGTCATGTCGTCATAGTGCCGGACGGCCGTTCGTTCCAGACCCGAGGCGAGATTCGCATCGCGTTCTTCGCTTGCGGCGGGCGCCCTCTTCTCGCCCGAGTCCGAATTCGAAGCGCCGCAGTTCATCCTTTCGCGACGCTACATTTTGGCCGATAGCACATCATCGGAAAGAAGAGGTAGGCCTTCGCCTCTTCCACCCACTCCCCGGTCATTCCGAGCTTGATGTGGTGTATGCCCTGCACCAGCATGATCGGGCTCGACCGGAACATCAGGACCGTCCAACCTGTGGACCATTCGGACAGCGCTACCAATTTGCCGCAAAGTCCGTATACCCGCTCGCCGATGCCGTCGATATGTGCCTTCCTGAAGCGTATATCCTTCAACCATTCCTGTTCCCGGGCAAAGAAACTCAGGCCCAGCCTAGGGCCGACGCCGATTGCCGCGATGTCGTTATGGACGCCCAGATAGGCGAAGGTGCCCCGCTCCTCGAAAAACGACAGGACGGCACCTACGGCTTGCACCTCCCCCGGCCAGCCCACGCGTTCGATAAACGCCTCCACACCGCGCGTGGTCCTGAAGCCTGTCACCGCGATTCGCATCTGCCTGTCCCGCGACGGGAACGTGCCGAAGGCCCTGATCTGTGTGTCCGGCCGCAACGTCCGGCAGAAACGATCCACTTCCCGTCATTCGTTAGAGGCGGGCGTCCAACCGCCCGCGCGCCCGCGCGCACGACCGCCTCGTGGACCGCGTTCAGCTCCCGCAGCCTATCGCCGCCTCCCGCCAGCACATTGTCGACGGGATAGAGGAACACCTCCGGATCAAGCCGACTGCCGCCGAGAAATGTGACGCCGAAATCCGCGACGGGCCTCGCATCCGGCAGGGGATTCCCAAACCCGAACGGACACGCGCCAATCATTGCCGGCGTTTCCGCCGCCCGCTCCAGCGGCCGGTCCCACCCGTTGCCGCCGACAAGGCGGTCGAAAATCCACGGCCTGTGCGCCAGAAGCTGCCCCTTCGAGCTCGCGACGAGCTCGAGGCGTTCCTCCGTAAAGACCCAGTCTTCATTTATGGTCATGGATGTTAACTACACGCATACCCGCAGCGCTGGAAGTATCCTTCCGCGCTTTTTCTCGCATCGTCCTCCCACCGCGACCTGCGAATGTGCAGCCGTCCGTCAGCCGATGACTGGGGCGAGGTTCAGTTCCGCTTCCGCGTGAGGGCGCGCGCGCCATTCCATTTCCATCGGCACGTCGAAAGGCGCCCCGGCGCGAAATACTGCCAAAAGTGGTGCATGCCCGGCACGACCACCCGCGCGACGGGCAGTCTGATGTCGGGGCGCGTCTGGTCGAGCACGAGGAATTCCATCCTCTGCGTCTTTTGGTACCTCCGTGTCGTCGCCACTCTTGACGATGGTAGTCGATGAGGATTCTTTTCAATATTAGTAACTGCTCGCCCCATTGCAAACTGCCGGCTTCCCGTCAGATGGGTTCTGTTCAGGCATTTGCGCCATCTTGCGCCCTGACCTCCGGCAGTCCCACGGCTGACCCGCCGCCGCCACGTTCGCTCCCGGCAAGAAGGCGAATGCCAGGCCACCCAAAGCATCACGGAACAGTTGCATCCCGAAAGGCCGGCGGCCGGCGGATCCCGCTCTGGACGCCGCGAGGCCCGGCTGTTAACGCCGGTCCCATGGCCGAAGACGAGACCGACGAACAGGAAGAGCCCGGGCCACCCGTCCGGGCAGGGCAAGGCGCGGCACGCGGGGAGAAGAGCGGACCCCGCGGCATTTCCGCCACCCCTCACGACGGGCTGTTCCGGGCACTGGTCTCCGATCCGGGGCGCGCCGCGGCGCTCATCCGCGATCACCTGCCGGAGCGGATCGTCGGGCTTCTGGCGGATGCGCCGCCCGTGCCGCTCGACGGCAGCTTCGTGGACGAGACTTTGCGCAGCAGCCAGTCCGACATGCTGTTCAAGGTGGAGCTTGCTTCCGGCGGCCCCGCATTGGTGTATGTGCTTGTCGAACACAAGAGCTACGCGGATCCCGGGACTCCGTTGCAGTTGGCCAAATACATGGTTCAGATCTGGATGCGCCATGCACAGGGCCGGGCGGATCGGCTCCGTGCCCTTCCACCGATCATTCCGGTCGTGTTCAGCCATGGAGCGGCCCGCTGGTCGGTTGCGGAGGGGCTTGGAGCGATGATCGCGGCCGAGGATCCGGAACTGGTGTTCCTGCCCGGCGAACGCTTCATCCTGCGTGTGCTCACGGCACTGCCGACGGAGGAGCTTTCGCGCGACGCCGCGCTCAGGGCCGGGCTGATCGCGCTCACGCGCCGCGGGATCGAGGATCTGGAATTGATCGTCGAGGGTCTGGCCGGAGAAGGCACATTGCGGCGGCAGGTGTTCGAATATATCCTGCTGACCTATCCGGAGGCGGAGATGGATGCGCTGCGCGCGAACCTGCGCGCGGCGGGTTTCGACGAAATGGAGGGCCTGGTGGGCACGATCGCGGAAGCATTGATGGAACGGGGTGAAGCACGGGGCCTGAAACGGGGCCTGGAACGGGGCCTGGAACAGGGCCTGGAACGGGGCGAAGCACGGGGCCTGGAACGAGGCAAGGCCGAGGGGTTGGAACAAGGAAAGGCCGAGGGGTTGACGCGGCTTCTGGAGCGCCGGTTTGGCCCCTTGCCCGCGACGGCCCGGGACCGTATCGCTGCGGCCGGCCCTGGTGAACTCGACGCCTGGCTGGACCGGGTACTGGATGCCGACAGCCTGGACGCGGTGCTTGGCAAGAGCGACCGGCACTGATTTCGCGGGGGCCGCTCCGGAGGGACCGGGAGGACCGAGACCCGGGCGGCGTGGCCGCCTGGTTCATCCGCGGTCCGCATTTTTCTGTCGAATACCGCTCGAATTCCGCGTCTCGGGCAACGCCCATGACAGGGAAGCGACCAAAGCCATAGGCGCGCGCACTCGTTCGCCGTGATCGACTGCCGTCGTGCAGGAAGTTCACCAATCGCAAGGGGGAAAGCAGTTACCAATATTATAACGTTTCATGAAGTCGATTTGGGCCACGATCAACTAATCTTGTCGTTTTGCATGACCTGCCGATACGGCCATGAGGCCGTTCAGAGGCGAGCTGATCGATAACAAGATCCGGAGGAACACGATCTCCACCGACTGGCCCGATGTCCTGCGCGGCGCGGCCACGACGGCGTCCGGGATGACCGCCAAGCGAGCTCCTGCGGAAACTCGCGTCATTTCCGCGTCAGCGTGACATGACCGTTGCGTTCCGGGAAATCGGACGAGTCAAACGGACACACTGTTCATGACCTATTGGGCGCTCGATATCGACATGCAGCAACGCGCAATTTCGGCCTGAACAAGGGCAAGGCGCACCATGCGCTAACGAGAGCAATACGGATCGGACGACAGGGAGAAATCCGCGACCGGGCACGAAACCCGGCACTTCCGAATTGCGGGGCTCAACCTTCCCGCAGCGATCACAATCTACTGGAACACCGAGCAACTCGGGTGCGCGGTGCAGGACCGCGAACTGGCTGGACGTGCAACGCCACTGGATCTGCTCAGACACATCTCGCCACTCAGGTGGCTCACAAATGTTGCGCGCAACATGACCTCACATCCTGCTCGCGGGCGAATACCTGTGGCGAACAAAGGCGACTCCAAGTGCTTAACACGATCCTGCCTCCTACCCAAATCGACCCGAGATCGATCGTGGCGTTCAGGTGCAGCTCATGACAGGAAAGGCGCCCCTGCGCCCGTGATCAGTCGCCGATGTCGATGTAGACATCGCCATTCCGGATTTCGACGTTATAGGTTTTCAGGGCATTGCAGGCCGGCGATCGTTTGGCTTCCCCGGTTCGGTAATCGAACTGGCCGTTATGACCGGGGCATTCGATGATGTTGTCCATGACGAGGCCGTCCGACAGATGGATCCTTTCATGGGTGCAATGACCGTCGGTGCAGTAGAAACGGTCGTCGGGGCTGCGGTAAATGGCGTAGCTTCCTGCACCATAGTCAAAACGGATCAAGTCTTCGATTTCCACGTCGTCACACGCGCACGCCTTTACCCAGTTGGCCATCTCGATTTCCTTTCGTTACGCCGCTAGGCTCAATGCGTGGCGTTCAGTACGAGGCGTTGGCATTGCGCCCGGCGGCAGCTTGCGTTCCACGAAGTAGCGGTAGTCCGATTGCTGCTTGAAAATTGCGGGAATGATTTCTCGATAGGCTGCCCAGAGCGACGGATACGCGGGTGGACAATCTCCTTTGATTTCTTCATGCAGGGCCGGAAGCGCGTAATAGGGCACCATGGGAAACATATGGTGTTCAACGTGATAGTTCATGTTGGAATAGATAAACCTGAAAAAAGGGTTCAGGTAGATGGTGCGGGAATTGACCCGGTGGTCCGGGATGTCTTCGGCCAGTCCCGCGTGCTGTGTCGTCGCAAGCACGTGATGCACCCAGGAACCGTAGAAGGTCGGCAAACCAATCAGCATCGCCGGGATCCACGACGCAAAAACCAGCGAGGTCAAGACGACGAGTACATAGGCCGACAGTTGGACGCGGGACGCCCAAAAGGTCCTACGCCACTCGGAAGCCGGAAGAAACGTCATTTCGTCTCTGGTCAGACACCCGAATGACAACCTGATCATCTTGCCCAATTCCGTCAGGAGCGCCGGTACGTACAGGAGATTCAGGATCCACTGCCTGATCCCCGGTGGACGGGGGAAGGCGATTTCGGGATCCCTGCCGACGACGACCGTCTCGGTATGGTGCCGCGTGTGGCTCCAACGCCACAGGAAGGGATTGCGAAACGACATGAACGCAGCGATTTGGTAAAAGGCCTCGTTGAGCCATCGGGTCCTGAATACCGTCCCGTGGCCCAGTTCGTGCCAGCGGCTGTCACCACCGGAACCGTAAAAAACACCGTACAGGATGACGGTCGGCACGGCCCAAACGCTGCCCCACAGGCCCACCATGAGGGAGCCGAGCACAGCCATGCATCCGACCCAGACGCCAAAGTTGATCAGCGGCGGCTTGTCGCGTCGCCTCATCAATTCCTTCAGCCGTTTTCGCGGGACGGGTGTCGTGTAGTAGTCCGAAAACTCGAAACCCGTGCCTGCATTCATTCCGGTCAGGCTGTAATCACGCGGCGAGGGCATTGCAAGCCTCCGTGCATTTGCTGCTCGGAGACTGTTTTCGATTGATGCGAAGACGTCAACAATGAGTTGATAGATTTTATCAAAACTGTCATCATTACCGGCAATTTTCTGATGGTTTCTATCAGGAGACCGCATGAAGCGCGCAACCATGGCAGACGTCGCACGGGTGGCAGGAGTCGGCATCGCCACGGTTGATCGCGTCCTGAACAACCGGGCGCCGGTTTCCGAGAAACGCGCGCTTCGCGTTCTGAAAGCGGCAGAGCGGGTCGATTATCACGCACAGGGTCTTCTTCGCCGCCGAATAGAGGAGATGGCGCCAGTACGAAAGCTGGGATTTGTCCTGCAAAACCAGGAAAAGTGGTTTTATCGGACGCTCGGCGCCGCTCTCAGCGAAAGGGCGGCCGAACTGCGTGATATACAGGCCACCGTCGAAATCGAATTCGTCAAGCGCCTCTCTCCCGATGACCTGGCCTCAGCGATTGCCGGTCTGCGTGGGCGTGTCGATGCGGTCGGCGTGGTCGCGATCGATCACCCCCTGGTCCACCGAGCGATTTCCGACAGCGCCCGCAACAGCGTTCCGGTGTTTTCGATGCTCTCCCGCATCAATTCTCCGGACATCGCTGGCTATATCGGTATCGACGGGCGGGCGGCCGGCCGTACGGCCGGGTGGATGATGGCGCGGTGCGTAAGGGAGCCCGGCCAGATCGGAATCCTGATCGGCTCGCACCGCTACATTGGCCAGGAGGACCGTGAAACCGGGTTTCGCAGTTACATGCGCGAGCATGCTCCGGACCGGAGGTTGCGCGACTCGTTCGTCTACCTTGACGACGCGCACGTCGCTTACGAGGCCGCCTCGGAAATAATCGACGCAGTTCCGGACCTCGCAGGCATCTACCATTGCGGTGGAGGAGTCAGCGGCGTCGTACGTGCACTCCGCGAGTCGGGGAAGGACACGGTCTACATTTGTCACGAAATCACCCCGGTCGCGAGAAATGCACTGCGGGATGGCCTGATCGACCTCATTCTGTCGACACCCGTCGAAGAGGTTGCGAAACACGCGGTAGAATGCATGCGCACGGCGATTCTCGGTCGGCCCGTGACGCAAACCCACCTTGAATTTGAAATCTATACCTCGGAGAACATTTACTAATCTGCGCCCCGCCCCGGGGTCGAACAGTTCAATCGGTATTGTCGCGACAGACCACACTCGGACTGCGATGGAGGCGGGATTGACCATTCCTTTTGCCGACTCGCGCCAACTTCGCCATGTCGGCTGGTTCGGTACGCAATGACCTAATGTACTTGTCGGCGACGGGTTTTTCCGGAACGAAGAAAAGGCAGGAATCGCGACGCTGAGAATGGCGCCTGTGATACCGATCACCTATTGTGGCCAGGTTGAAGAATTTCCGATCACGGCAGCCGTACTCTGAAGCACACTCATCACGGTTTCGGTTGGTTTGGCGCCCGTTTTCGAGCACAACGGCTTGATCCGCTTCGATGAACGCCGCCGAGGCAAACTCAGTCAACCCCCAATCGCAGAGAGAAAAACCCGATGACCGAAGTCAAGAGACCCCTGGCCGCTTCCGCGGCTGAAGTACCACCGCGAGCACAATTGTCCGTTTACCCCGAACCGTTCTTCAGCCGGATGACCAGAAGAACTCGGAAACCTCTCGGAGACTATTTCGGCCTGGGGAATTTCGGGGTGAATCTTACGACGATTGAGCCTGGCGGAGAGACGGCGCTGATGCATGCCCACAGCAAGCAGGATGAAATGATCTTCGTCGTTCAGGGCAACCCTACACTCGTCGCGGAATCGGGTGAAACAACGCTCGCGCCAGGAATGTGCGCGGGTTTCCCTGCGGGTGGTGAGGCACACCACGTGGTCAATCACTCCGACCGGAACGCGGTCATCCTCGAAATCGGCGATCGGACCAAGGGCGACGAGGCACGCTATCCACGGGACGATCTCCGTGCGGTTATGGGCAAAGACGGGAGATGGCAATTCACGCACAAGGACGGAACACCATATTAGTTCCCGGCAGGAGTCCAATGCCTCTGTTTTTCCCAGTTTGTCGATTCAACCCGTCTCGAAGCAATTCCCGGTCACGATGGTGCAAAGGCTCACGTGGGATGAATTGACGAATCTGGGTATCGGGACGTGGCTTCCTGTTTCAACTGAACGGCGCGTATGTCCGCAGTGGCAACTTCGGTCTGCGTTAATTTCTGCTGCTTGAGGACATTCCCGGGAAAGTCGCGGGGAGCAAGGCTGAAACAATTGACGAGATCGACGGCCCGTTCTTGACCTGCCCTGTGTGTGAACGAGAGATCGGTTGGGCCGCAATGCAGGCACGGCCCAACCGCCGCAAAAGATCTTGTTTGCCCCGCCAGTAACGGGACAAGCAATTCGCGCGTATCAGCCGTGCAGTTCCTGGCTCATTCGCGTGCCATCAGGCGCGACGGCCTCCTGTGGAATGCTGACGGCCCCGGGATCATCGGCCAGCGACTTGAGAAGCCCCCAGGCCATGGCCAAAAGGACAAACGAGATCGGAAAGGCAGCCGCGATTGATGCCGTCTGGAGCGCACCAAGCCCACCGGCCAACAACAGGACGGCGGCAACGAACCCCTCGCCCAGGCCCCAAATGACCCGGAATACCTTTGGCGGATTGTCATCGCCCATCGACAACATTGTCGTGATCACCAGCGTTCCAGAGTCTGATGACGTGATGAACCAGGACGCCAGGAGCAGCGTCGCCAGCGCCGAAAGCGGCCAGCTGATCCATCCGACATCACCCATCCAGGACATTGTGCCCAAGTTCGCGATTGCGCCGTAGAGTGCCGACGGCAAGTCCCACTGGCGAACCGTCTCAATGATTCCAGCACCACCTGCGGCGGCCGGACCACCAACGGAATTGAGTTCCTGCCAGATGGCGTTCCCGCCAAACATGCACAGCCAGAAGAAGGCGATCGTCGTTGGAACGAACATCACGCCGACCATGAATTCCCTGATGGTTCGGCCACGGGAAATCCGTGCGATGAACATCCCGACGAATGGTGCCCAGGAAATCCACCAACCCCAGTAGAAGATCGTCCACCCGCCTTGCCAGGCCGCATGGCCGGGATCATTTGCTGTCCAGAATCCCATCGGGATCACGTTCCACAGGTAGTCTCCAAGCGACGTAACGAAGAAGCTCATGAGCCACTTGAATGGCCCGACCGCCACGAACGCCGCGAGGAGCACGATGGAAAGCCAGATGTTCCACTCGGAAAGTATTCGGATTCCCTTGCCGACACCCGAAACTGCGGAAATCGTCGCAATGACGGAAATCGCCAGGATCAGCGTGAGTTTTGTCACGATACCGTCACTGATTCCGAAGAGCACATTCAGGCCTGCAGCCATCTGGCTCACTCCGAGACCGAGTGACGTCGCAACTCCGAAGACTGTCCCGAAGACGGCCAGAAGGTCGACTGCATGTCCGATCGGGCCGTAGATCCGATCCCCGATGAGCGGATAGAGTGACGAACGGAGGGTCAGCGGAAGTTTTTTCCGGAAGCCGAAGTAGGCGAGGCACAGGCCGACGATGACGTAGACGGCCCAACCATGGAACCCCCAATGGAAGTAGGTCACGCGCATCGCGTCCACGGCACGGAGAACGGTCATCTCCGCATTCCCCTGCATGTCGGCGTGCGGATTGTTCGGATAACCGAATGCACCGGAGTTGTCGAAGTAGAAGATCGGTTCAGCGACCCCGAAAAACAGGATCCCGATCCCGACACCGGCTGAAAACAGCATTGCGAACCACGAGAAGTTGCTGAATTCCGGCTGACTGTCGTCATCACCGAGTTTCACCGTGCCCCATTTCGAACACATTAGAAAAATGCACAATGCGAACAGGACCATGACTGCCGAGATGTAGTACCAACTCAGGCCGGTTTCGATCCAACCCCGGATGGTGCCGTAAACTCCTCCCGCAAACTCGACATTCAGCACGGTGAACAAAACGAATGCGACCACCATTCCCTTGGCAGCGATTCCCATCCCGGGATGCAGCCCGGTAAAAAAGCCGGACTTCGCAACCAGGTGTGCGTTTGGATTGTTGGCAGACATAGTTTTTCCTCCCATCTTCTTTGCGCACAACGAGGCCTGACTATGTGCCATGTCGTCGTGCGCAACGATTGTGCAACTCTAGAACCAACCTGATGGTCACTGCAAGTCTTGCACGAAAAGTACTTCCGTTTTCCGCAACTATTTCCGTACCGGCCGGCCGAGGTGACCCGGGACCGCAAAGTCGCCGCGGCGGCTCTCGTATTCGGTCGAACCCGTCTTCCCGTGTCGTCAATGTAGAGGTTTGTACCGAACCCACGAGGGAGACCCACCGGGGCGCCAGCCGACCGGCAGCAGATCCGCCGGGAAATGGGCCTCCCGCCATCTTCCAGAATCCTCGCCAGGACCATGGTCCGAATTCGCGCCGGCAATTCAGGGCAGCGGTCCGGAATGACCGCCCCTCCGGTTTGTCGCGCCACTCGAATTTTTAGGCGTTTGAAATCAACATGTTACACACCAAGATGGTAAAGGCGGGCAACCCGTGGCATGAAATCAATCATCTTCTTGTTGGAACTTTCCGGGGTGGTCCCGACGAACACCTCAAGCGTCTCCAGGCACCCGGTTCGGAAACGTTCGAGGGACCCGAGCCGGTCGCAAGCGTCGGCACGTGTGTCCGGATTGATCCGGTACACTCGTTCCCGTCCCCGCGCCTCGCGGGTCACAAGGCCACCTCGTTCCAACTCGCCGAGATGCTTTGACACCCGCGGTGAACGACAGACCGAAAGGCCGGGCAAGATGGCTGACAGTCGTCTTACCTGCAGCCAGATGACGGAGGATGGCTCGGCGGTTGGAGCGGACAGGCGCGTGGAGAAACCGATCCACGTCATGCTCTTCCTTACGGTTGAGCAAACCGGCCCCAAACAATGTTCAACACGTTGTTAACGTATCTCTTGGGTTCAAGCCTGCGGGCCACGTCACATTTCGCCGAAAGCGAACGTCCCATTGAAGTCAATCATGGTGAAACCGATTCCCGGCAGCGCCGCCGGCATGCAGCCGCGACACGCCCTCGGACAGACAGTGGGTCTTGCTGCGTTCTCGGGCGCGAACCCTCTGTCGGTCGAGACATCCCTGCCCCTTGAGCCGGAGGCATTAGCTGGAAACCCCTCTAGTCCCGAAGAATCTCCGGCACATGGTCGACCGGAAAGTTGACCGAGCGGGCGATGAAGCACATGGTATTGGCCTGTTCGTGCAACCGTTCCGCGGTTGCCGCGACGCTCTTGCCAGCAATCGTGACCCGTGGCCGGAGCGTCACCCCTGTGAATTCGCCGGTGCCGTCCGCCCCGATCCGCATCCTGCCTTCGGCACGGTCTTCATAGGCCGTGACGACGACGCCGGCGCTCGCGCACAGATGCAAATACCAGAGCATGTGGCAGGCCGAAAGCGCCGCCACCAGAAGGTCCTCCGGATTGTGCCGATCGGCATCACCCCGGTAGACGGGATCGGCAGAGCCCTGGAGGAGCGGTTTGCCTGGGCAGGCGATGTGATGATCCCGCCCATAGCTCCCGTAACTGCACGTTCCGTCGCCCCAATTGCCGGTCCATGTGACCGTCGCCACGTAGGTGTGTTCGTTTGGCATGTGCCTCGTTCCTGGCTCCGGGAATCGCGACGATCCTAAGGGACACGTCGCCGGGGTGCACGCGTTCGATGGCGATCAAGGGCTCGCCGAGGCGGACTTCGCTGTCGTTCAACAAATCGCGGCGTCGCACACGTTTCGCAATCTCCGCCAGACCGTCTCGACCCTTGCTTGTGTCCGCGGGCCTCGTCGCAACCGCCAACCGGCACGGGCCGCCGGCATCGCACATTCGACATCCTCATCGACCTCCGACAGGACCGGGTCGCCGGCTCGCGACAAGCACCGCCAGCCCGACAGTTGAGCCTCGTGGATTCCAAATTCCAAACCACACCGTGCACCGAGGCGAGAGGAGCGGTTTTCCCGGCCACGACCCGAGCCTGCACCGAAAATTCGGTTACCTGAGTCCCGACACGTTCGAAGAGAGCAACGCCCGGAACGAGGAAAATCGTAAGAGCCAAGCTAGCCCTACCATGTCATGACGGTTTTGACTGGACAATGCGATTTCGCTGCGTTATGTCGCCCCCACCATGGCACAATCCCAGATCAGCCGCACCCTGCGGGACGAGGCGGCAATTTCACGCATAGCCGCGATCCTGTCTCAGGAGACGTTCGACAGCCGCAGCGCCCTTGGCCGACGCATTTGCACGGAATTCTCCTTTGTCGACGCGACCGGTCGCCTCCAGGTTGCCGGCTGCATGAAGGCGCTGACGACACTGGCGGACACGGTCCCGTGCATCGTCTTGCCCCCGCCCCGGTCGCCGCCGGTGACCAACAGGCCGCGCCAGCTTGACGCCGATGTTCCGGAACCGGCCGGGGTCCCGTCGCACCTTGCCGGGATTGGCGATCTGACTGTCCAGGTGGTCGCCACGACCCCGGATCGCGCCCTGTGGAACACGCTGATCGCGCGCGAGCATCCGCACGGCATGACGACCTTCGCCGGCTGCCAGCTCCGCTACCTCGTGGGCTCGTCCCATGGCTGGCTGGGTGCCGCGGGGTTCTCCGCCGCCGCCCTGCGTGTTTCGGCCCGGGACCGCTGGATCGGGTGGGACGATGCCGGGCGCCGGGACCATCTCCACCGCGTGACCTGCCTGAGCCGGTTCCTGGTCCGGCCCTCCGTGCGCTGCCCGCACCTGGCAAGCCATGTCCTCGCCCGCATCCTTCGCCGGCTGCCGCGGGACTTCGAGGAACGCTACGGGTACCGGCCATTCCTTGTGGAGAGCTTCGCCGATGACGGCTATGACGGCACATGCCTGCGCGCGGCCAACTTCCTGTGTGTCGGAGAGACCACGGGCCGCGGGCGGCAGGACCGGGCCCGGCGGCGTGCGAAGACCCGAAAGACGGTCCTGATGTATGCGATGGAACGCGCCTGGCGGCGCAAGCTCGGGGTTGGCTGGGTGGATCATGCGCCGGCACTTGAGCCGGGCGCGGGGCTGAGTGCGGCGGAGTGGGCCGCGAACGAGTTCGGAGGAGCCCCCTTGGGAGACAAGCGTCTTTCGGCACGTCTGGTGAAGAGCGCGGGTCTGCTGGCGGCCTACCCGGGCCAGAAGATCAACGCCAACAGCGCCGCCGACAGCACGGCAATCAGTGCCTTCTACCGGATGATCGAGATGCCTGTGGAGTCGGAGGTGACGGCCCGAAACATCCTGGCGCCCCACCGGGAGCGCAGCATCCGGCGGATCCGCAGCCAGCATACGGTGCTTGCGATCCAGGATGGCACGGACCTGAACTTCGCGCGCCGTCCGGGGTGTGACGGGTTGCAGGTGATCGGGCGGAACCAGACCGGGGCGAAGAGCCGCGGGCTGCACCTGCATGCCACGCTGGCGGTGAGTGATACCGGGCTCCCTCTCGGGGTGCTCAGGCTGGGCTTCGACGCGGTGAAGCCCCGGGCCGAGGCCGCCGAGGCGCGCCGGAAGACCCGGCGCTGGATCGACGGCTTCAACGACATCGTGAAGGCCGTGCGCGACGTGAGCCGCAAGACGCGGGTGATCTCGGTGTGCGACAGGGAGGGAGACTGCTTCGAGTTGTTCGATGCGCAGCGCCGGCGTCCCCGGGTGGAGTTGCTGGTGCGCGCGAAGCATGACCGGGTTCTGCGCCGCGGGAAACCGAAACTGTTCGAGGTCATGGGCGGTGGCGCCCCCGATGGCCGGATCGATGTGGAGGTCGAGGGGTTGACGGCGCGGGCGAAATCGAGCCGAAAGGCGGCCCGGCCGGCCCGCGTCAAGCGGCTGGCCTGCTGCGAATTGCGCTTCCGTCGTGTGACCCTGCCGCCGACCGCTGCGGTGAAGGATGGCGAACCGGTGACGGTATCGGCGGTCCACGTCGTGGAGAGCGCGCCGCCCGAGGGCGAGGACCCGGTGCAGTGGTACCTGTTGAGCACGCTCAGGGTTCGCTCGGCGAAGGAGGCGGCGGAGGTCGTGGGGTTCTACCTCCAGCGCTGGCGGATCGAAGATTATTTCCGTGTCCTGAAATCCGGCTGCCGGACGGAGTTCCTGCTGTTCCGCACCGCCGACCGGCTGCAGCGGGCGATCGCGATCAATGCGGTGATCGCCTGGCGCATCATGGTCATGACCCTTCTCGGCCGGCAGGTCCCCGACTGCGACCCGAGCCTGATGTTCACCGACAACGAAATCGACTTCCTGCGCGACTATGCGCGGGAGCACGACATGACGCCACCGCAGCGGCTCGGCGACGCCGTGTGCCTGGTTGCCCATCTCGGCGGCTACCGGGACCGCAAGCACGATCCGGAACCCGGGAACCAGATCATGTGGCACGGCCAGACCCGGCTCTCGAGCGCCGCACTCGGCCATCGGATCGGCTTCCTGGCCGGCCAGAGGCACGCATTGCGCCAGGAAGATTGACCCGTTGCAATGCAAACTTATCATGACTCGGCAGAGCTAGCCGGCTGACGGGGTGCACCGGAAAGAAAGCGATTTGATCGTAGCAGGTGCTTCCTTTTTCTCACGGTGAACATTGCCATCCTGGTACGTGTCATCGAGTTTCCACAATCGGTCTCGTGAATCCCACAAGTGATTTTCAGACTATGAGCTTGACTCAAAGACGACTGAACGGCAGGGCGCAATGGTCGGCAAGGTCACCGGTCCTGGTGATCGGTGGGAAGTCGCAGGCATCTACCGGTTATGCGCCTGTGGCAAGGTGGTTGGCCTGGAGAAAGCGAGGAATCTCAAATGAAGCGAGCGGGTGTGATCGGATTGGGCGACATGGGCAGTGGTCTGGCCAGAAACCTGATTGCAAACGGGTTCGAAACCACCGGACTGGACATTAGCCAAGCCCGAATGGACGCCTTGGCAGAGATGGGGGGCAAGACGGCCCAATCGGCCAGCCAGGTCGGCGCGAACGCCGAAGCGGTCTTCGTCATGGTGATGAACGGAGATCAGGCAAAGGCCGTGATCTGCGGCGAAGAAGGCGCGGCCGCACGTATGCCACGGGGTGGAGCGATTATCCTGACCGCGACCATCAAACCGCGCGAGGCCCGGGAAATCGGCAAGGCGCTCGAGGAAACCGGCGTACACCTGGTCGACAGTCCCGTGTCGGGAGGTTTCCCCGGCGCGCAGGCCGGAACCCTGACCATGATGGCGTCCGCACCCGACACCGTGCTGGACACGTTCGAGCCGTACATGCAGGCGGTTTCGGCATTCATTCACCGCGTCGGCACCGAACCCGGGATGGGCCAGACAGTCAAGGCCTGTCTGCAGACCCTGATCGGATCTATCTTCTCCGCCACGTTCGAGGCGT
Organism: Paracoccaceae bacterium; assembly: GCA_965242975.1. Taxonomy (GTDB): domain Bacteria; phylum Pseudomonadota; class Alphaproteobacteria; order Rhodobacterales; family Rhodobacteraceae; genus JAPPHA01. The sequence goes on from CBDETS010000007.1 coordinate 2,264,247, forward strand.
CCGTACTGGCCGCCAAGGCCGGAGTCGAAGGAGACGCCCTGTTCAACGTGTTTTCCACCTCCAGCGCAGGGTGCGGCTGCACGAACACGGCACTTGAAGCAATCATTGACCGCAAGTTCAGCAACACGGGCAGTGGGATCGGAACCATGCACAAGGATCTCACCATCTCGCTTGATCTTGCCGAGGAACTGGAAGTTCCCATGTACATGGCGACGACTGCCATGCAGATCTTTCACGCCGGAAAGAGCAAGTTCCCCGATGGCGACAATTGGGCGTGCACGAAAGTCATCGAGGACATTGTCGGCGCGGAACTCCACCGGAAACGTTCCGAATGAAACTCGGTGTCATTTGCGACGGCATCAGCCGCGACCTCGGCCACACGGTCGATGTCATGGATGAATACGGACTCGAGTACGCGGAACTTCAGTTCGTCGGGGACAAGGAGGTCGGAGATCATTCGTCTGCCGAGATCACCGAGATCGACCGCCTCCTGCGCGACCGCGGCAAGCCGGTATCCTGCCTGTCACGGCACATCTTCGCCGGCCTGACGACAGCGAACGTCCCGGGAGACGATGATCACACGAGACATATGGATGCGCTGAAACGTGTCATCGACATGGCAAACCGGGTCGGCAGTCCGCTTGTCCGAATCATGACCAACAAGAAGGAGCAGATTCTCTGGGGCCGGAACGGTGCCGAAAAATGGAATGTCGCCCATGGCGCCTGGGAGAAGACATTGCCGTTGATCGCTCCCGCCTGCGATGTGGCGCGAGAATCGGGCACGAAGCTGGTCGTCGAGACGGGAAACGGGACGATGGTCAACTCGAACTACACGGCCAGGAAGCTGATCGACGACCTGGATGCCAAGGATGTACTCAAGGTCCTCTGGGACCCCGCCAACAACTGCTGGTGCCATGAACGCGCGTGGCCGGAAGGTTACGATGACGTGCGCGACGGATACCTGGGACATGTCCACATCAAGGACATTCACGTGGACACGCCACGCGCGACTCTTGAGGTGCGGCGCCTGGGGGAAGGCCAGCTTGCAGACCAGTTCGCGCCGATTGCCGGCGCGCTTCGAGATGACGGATACGACGGAGTGATCAGCCTGGAAAGCGTCTATCATCCAGGGAACGGCGATTTCGAAGCGGGCTTCCGGCTTTGTATTGATCGATTCAAGGCGATCTTCGGATGAACCGTGATGAGCTTGACAGCATGTGATCGCGACAACTCACCCGTGCGTGGGTCCGGCCTTCCCGAGACGAGGTCGCCCATCCCTTGTTTGACCGCATTCGCGATCCGGCGACCTGGAACGTCCGCACAACGATCAGCCGTCGAGCCGTGTCAGCGGACGAACATGGGTTCATTTCCGAAAGTCCTTTCGAATGGCATGACACGCGCTAAGGAGAACATCCGGCGGATTGACCGACGCGATGACGGCCCCGGTTTGCCGGGTCTGCCCCGTATGATGGTTTTCGTAGCCCGTCACGCACCGGCATTGAGAAAGTGCCCAAGTCTGCGACGCGACGGTGCGGACGTTTGTACCGCCGGTGAGCGGTTGTTTCATCGACCCGCCCTTCCGTCGCGTATGACCGGGGCCACTGCCAGAGAAATTTCCGGAAAGCGAATTCCGTAACCATGTCTGTTCAAACCCTTGAACTCGCCGAGCCATTCTTTGGTCTTCGCCTCGTCCAGGACGAGCCAGAGTTTCATTTGACGGGGAAGGTCATCCTCCTGAATCTGTCCGAAACGGCCATCGGAATCCAGGACCAGTCGCTCGGACCACTGCAATCAACTGTCGTCGTCAACATCGAAATCCGGAACGTTGCCCATGCGATCATCATCGAAAGATTTGCCGATCATTCCGACGAAGACGCGTTGTTCGGAAACGTGAAGGCGACATGGCCATCGGCGTTCGACGTCAGAAAGGAGGAGCGCCTGCGCGGAGTCGCGCACTATATGTCGCCAAAAGTGTGGGCCGGTCGTTTCGGGTTCACGATGTATCATTCCGGATCGGTTCCGCTTAACGTGGGCCTGCACCGCGACCATGCATTCTGTCCAGTTCCCGGGTTTCGCGAGGTTCACACGCAAATCGTCGGATTCGGCAAGATGCAGCAATTCCGTGAGAACGACCTGTCGACGCTGTTCCTGGAAGAGCCTATGGCCCCGGGAGCGACTCACCGCCCGATGTATGATGAACATGGAAATTACCCGTGGCATCAGTACGAAACGATCACGCCGTCGATCTTCCTGGCGGTAGAGATGTTGCCGGAGGGCGTGACACCCCCAGCCTGAGGAGTTGACATGGCCGAGAGACTGCTTCCTCCAGAGTGGGATCCGGATGGTCCTTTTCCGCGTCTTTCGCGGCGACTGCGGCTTGGCATTGTCGGGGGAGGACGTATCGCCGGAACGCAGGCGGCGGCAGCGCGTCTCAGCGACCGGTGGGAGGTTGTGGCCGGCGCACTCTCGTCGGACCCCGAACAGGCGCGTGTGCGGGGGGAAAGTTCGTATCTCGATCCCGATCGTTCGTACGTCTCGTTCGAAGAGATGGCCGTGACCGAGGCCCATCGCTCCGACGGGGTCGATGCCGTCATGATCACCACGCCGAACCATCTCCACCACGCGGCAGCACGCGCGTTCCTGGAATCCGGAATCGACGTTCTCTGCGAAAAGCCGCTCACAAATTCGGTCGCGGAAGCGGAAGATTTGGCCAAGCTGACAAAATCGTCCGGCTGTATCCTTGGCGTGTGCTACGTCATGTCGTGCTATCCAATGGTCCGGCAAGCCCGCGAAATCGCCGTGTCCGGCGCTCTCGGCCGGATTCAGCAGATTCATGTCGAATTCATGCAGGACTGGATGATTCCCGAAGGAGCCACCGATGCACCGCACGTCAAATGGCGACTTGACCCGAAGTCCGCAGGGCCTTCGAGTTGTACTGGCGACATCGGCACCCATGCCGCGCACCTTGCCAGCTTCGTCTCAGGTCTGACCTTGAGCCACGTCAGGGCCGACTTTCACGTCTGCGGTGCGCAGAAAACGCTTGAAGACACGGTGTTCATGGCAACCCGGTACGAGGGTTCGGTTCCCGGCACGCTTTTGGCAACACGCCTGGCTCCCGGCAACCGGGGGGGACTTCGATTGCGGGTTTTCGGCTCGGATGCCGGCCTCGAATGGGACATGGAAGCGTGCGAACAGGTCAGACTCAACCGCTTCGGGGAGCCTGACCGGATCATCAGTCGGGGACACGGTCATGGTGTTTCGCCGAAGACGGAACGTCTCGTTCGAACTGCGCGAGGTTTCCCGGAAGGGCTGATCGAAGCCTGGGCAAATCTCTACACGGAATTTGCACTGGCCGTCGCAGCGCGGCGCGACGAATGCGGGATTCCGGAAGGCTGGCTCGAGTTGCCCCAGGTTGAGGACGGGGTCGACGGCGTTCGATTCATTGTTGCCGCAGTCCGTTCGCACGCGTCGGGAAGTACGTGGGAAAAGATCTGAGCAGCCCCAGATGGGTTTGGATTCGTTGGTCCGTGCGGGTCGAAACGTAAGGGTCGCGTCACGTCGACGTATTGACTTCGGCATCGATTGCTGACTGTCGCGCGAACGGATCGTCAGATATCATCATGTCGGTCGTTTCCAGGCGCTTGATTTCATCACGGATTCGCGCGGCTTCCTCGAATTCGAGGTTTCCGGCCTTCTCCATCATCTGTTGCCTCAGGGCATCGAGATGGGCGTGCAGATTCGAACCGACCATCGGAGCCTCAATGGATGCGGTTATCCGGACCTGATCCGTATCGGCTTCGAACAGCCCGGCCAGCGCATCACCAACATTTCTCCGGATGGTTTCCGGGGTTATGTTGTAGCGGACGTTGTAGTCGTGCTGCTTTTTTCGCCGACGTTCGGTTTCATCGATCGCGCGTGCCATGGAGCCGGTTTTCCTGTCGGCGTACATGATAACGCGCCCGTCCGCGTTTCTGGCCGCCCTGCCAATTGTCTGGATCAGCGACACCTCGGAACGAAGGAATCCTTCCTTGTCCGCGTCCAGAATGGCAACCAGTTCGCATTCGGGAATGTCGAGACCTTCGCGCAACAGGTTAATGCCAACCAGAACATCGAAGGCACCAAGTCTGAGGTCACGCAAGATCTCCACCCTCTCGAGCGTGTCAACGTCCGAATGCATGTAGCGAACCCTGATGCCCTGCTCGAACAGGTACTCGGTGAGGTCTTCCGCCATGCGTTTTGTCAAGGTCGTGACAAGGGTTCGGGCACCCCTCGTGGCGACCTCCCGGACTTCAGCCAACAGGTCATCAACCTGGGACTCGACCGGTCTGATGTGGATCCCCGGGTCCAGGAGCCCGGTAGGTCTGATCACCTGTTCGGCGAACACGCCCTCAGTCTGTTCCAGTTCCCACGTTCCCGGTGTTGCCGATACAAACACCGTTCTCGGACGCATCGCATCCCATTCGTCGAACTTCAGTGGACGGTTGTCGACACAACTGGGCAAACGGAAGCCATGTTTCGCGAGGGTCGACTTCCTGCGGAAATCTCCCCGGTACATGCCGTTGAGTTGCGGGACACAAACGTGGCTCTCATCGACGAAAACGAGGGCATTGTCGGGAATGTACTCAAATAGCGTGGGCGGAGGTTCACCGGGCGCCCGGCCCGTCAAGTACCTGGAATAGTTTTCGATTCCGGAGCAGCTTCCGGTTGTCTCGATCATTTCCAAGTCGAAGTTCGTACGTTGCTCAAGTCTTTGGGCCTCGAGCAGGAGTCGCTTCGATTCGAGGTGTTTAAGGTGGTGAGCCAGTTCCAACTTGATTCCCTTGATCGCCTGCTGAAGGGTTGGCCGAGGAGTCACGTAATGAGAATTCGCATAGACACGTATGCGCTCCAGAACATCGGTGCGCTCTCCGGTCAACGTGTCGAACTCGGTGATTTTTTCGAGCTCATCTCCGAAAAATGACAACCGCCAGGCCCTGTCCTCAAGGTGCGCAGGCCAAACTTCGAGCGAGTCGCCCCTGACCCTGAACGTGCCCCTCTGAAATGCGACATCATTGCGCCGGTATTGCTGACTCACGAGGCGCTGCAATACCTGCTGAAGAACATAGTTCCTGCCGGTCTGAAGATCCTGGACCATCGCGCCATATGTCTCGAGCGCACCGATTCCATAGATACAGCTGACCGACGCAACGATGATTACGTCGTCCCTCTCAAGCAGCGACCGGGTCGCCGAGTGGCGCAAGCGATCGATCCGATCGTTAATCTGGGCTTCTTTCTCGATATAGGTGTCGGTCCTCGGAACATATGCTTCCGGTTGGTAATAGTCATAGTAGCTGACGAAGTACTCAACGGCGTTGTCCGGAAAGAACGATGAAAATTCGCCGTACAGTTGGGCGGCAAGCGTCTTGTTGGGTGCAAGAATCAGCGCAGGCCTTTGGCTGGTTTCGATCACCTTGGCCATGGTGAATGTCTTTCCGGTGCCGGTCGCACCCAGCAGCACCTGGTTTCGTTCTCCGCCGTTGACACCGTCAACGAGCTCCCGAATGGCCGTCGGCTGATCGCCGGCGGCCTTGAACGTGGTGTGCATGACGATCTTGCGGCCACCCTCAAGCTTGCGCCGGTCGACGGTTTCGTTTTCTTCGGCCTCGCCGGACGTCGTACTCGGACTTGATTCCACCTTGTGGCCCCTCTACCTGATTCTCTGGACGGGTCTTGCTTGAACGGGCAACCCGGAACCCATCACGAAAATGCCCGTGGGTTGACGCTCTGGCAAGACGTCACGAAGTGTTTTCCCAGGGGCATCGCTCTTCGTCCGCCTGGTTTCGTCTGCCTCAGACCTCCGGGAGACCCCGGGGATGAGGCTTCCCGTCCGACTCACGTGAAATGCTCCTTGTCCCGGGCGACGGATCACCATGTTTTGCCGGCAACGGAATCGCTGCTCCCTTACCACTCTTTATGACAGGTCCCAAGCAGGCTTGGTCAAAACGCCTTGTCATCAGGCAACGAGTCGGCGAAGGGATTGCCAGGTGCGGCGGGGTCGCGGCACTGATTTCGTCGGGCTGCATCCCGCATGTCAGGATGGTCCTAAAGTCCGGTTTTGGGTCGAAGAAAATGGCCGTGAGGTGGCCGGGTCGAGCACGGCCATGCCGTTCCCGAATCGGTTGTGACAGACCGGAATCGGCGCGAACGGATTCCAGGGTCCGGAACCCGTGTTTCAGGAAACCGTGACCTGCGGCGCTTGCCTGAGTCCAACTCTCCCGTGGTCGAGTTCGGGACGCTTTCGCAAACGATCAACCGCCGTGTGCCCGCGGTCCCCGGAATCTGACGCAAGAGAACTGCCACCAAGGTCAATCTTTCCACCTAAATTCATCTGCGGCGGCGGACCCATGCACTACGAGCAGCAAGGCGGGTTATCCTGCGGGAAAGTCTGCCATCAAAGAACAGCAAACCCAACCCGATGATCGCGGCACCCGCGATTTCGAACAAGAGGATCGGTTCCGAGAGGAACAGGTTCCCGAGCATCAGCGCGGACACGGGAATCAACAGCGTTACCAGCATGACATTGCTGCCACCGGCGCGGACGAGGATCTCGAAAAAGACGACATACGCGAGAGCGGTTCCGAACAGGGCCAGGGCCACCAGGGCGAGCCAGGTCCCGGAGCCCGGAAGCGGCAGTGTCCAGGGGCGCTCCACGATCACCACCGCAGCCGCAATGATGAGTGTTGACGACACCAGTTGACAGGTTGCGGACTTGAGCGGTGCAACGTCGTTCAGGTGTCGGCGCCCCCAAAGCACGGCGAAGCCGTAGCTAAGAGCTCCCGAAAGGCACAAGCCCATGCCCAGAATTCGCCCGTCCGGCGAAAACGTGTCCGGTCGCGCGATAACGGCCACGCCAGCGACTCCCAGCAGTACGCCGATCACTCGGCTCGTCGTCAGCCGTTCCTCCCGGAATGACGCCATCACCAGGGCGGTAAACAACGGCGTCATCGCGTTCATGATGGACGCCAACCCGACGCTGACCATGGTCTGCCCGGCATTCAGGAGGCAGAACGGCAGAGCATTGTTGAGCATGCCCATCACGAAGAAGGGCATCCATGCAGACACCGTGCGCGGCAACGAGTGACCGAGAGACCACGACAGCACGAGAAGAAACATCGCCGCGATGCCCACACGGGCCAGTGCAATGGTCAGGGGCGGCAGTTCCTCCAGTGCAACGCCGACACAGAAGAATGCGCCTCCCCACAAGACCGAAAGCAGAACAAGCAGCCCCCACTCCGTGCCGTTCATGGTCTTGGGTTCGTCCATGCAAACTCCTGGCCTTGCGGTCGCCACGATCACGGGGCACGACTACAGAATGTAGCCGGGTTGGTCATTCCGAATCTTGTTGCGGTATTCGAGACGCCGCAGTACGAGCACCGCGGTACTTCAGGAGCTCCCGACCTGAAGGACATTCGTGGAGGTACGGTTCGCCGGCTGGGGTTGCCTTTGCGCATTTTCGGCCGGCTCGTATCGACGGGTCGACGAACTGCCGTTGCGGACTCCAGGTCAACAAGGATCACCCGACATGAGCGAGACGCCACACGACACCGACAGATACACACTGAAGATCGCCCGGGCATTGCACGCGCCGCGCGCCTCGGTTTGGCGGTGCTGGACCGAGACCGAACTGTTTCGCCAATGGTTCTGCCCGGCACCCTGGACGGTTCCGGAGGCCGAATTCGACCTGCGCCCCGGCGGAAGAATGAACAGCGTCATGGTCGGACCTCAGGGCGAACGGACTGACAACGTCGGGATCTGGCTGGAAATCGTACCGCAGTCACGGCTGGTCTTTACCGACGCCTTTTCCGAGAACTACATGCCGCGACCCAATGCGTTCATGACTGGCTTCGTCGAACTTTCGGAGACCACGCACGGAACGACCCGCATGGTCTGGGGAGCGCGCCACGCCAGCGAAGAAGCGATGCTGCAACATCTCGACATGGGCTTTGAGAAGGGATGGCTGGCGGCCGCAAACCAGCTTGATCGATTAGCACAAACGATCACATGAACCCGCGATCAGGAATTTGCGCCCGCGGCGAGACCCGATTACCTGATGTGTTGTGCTTCGCTCACGTCATCGACCAGAACCCGGCCCTGTTCCTGCCGGTAGCCGGAATGGATGCGATCGTCGAGGAATTCGAGATGCAGGATTCGGCCGGCGTCGAACACGGTCGGAATCGTCACGGCCCGTTGCCCGCATTCTTCCCCCCGCCGCCTGTGGGCATGCCTCGGACTCGGTCGACTTGGCGGCACGTCCTGTGCGTTCGTACGCCGCTGAGGGCCGGGCAGGATCGCGTGCAAAGCGGGTTCATGTTTTCGGAACCACTGCAGCAACAAGAAGGGAAACCCGCCGGAGCGGATCGTGTTCGGCCCGGCCACGGCGGCGGCGTCCGAGTTCGCGGGGCGTTGGAGACCGCAGCAATCACCAGCGACACGGACGTGCCGCTCTTTCGGCTCGGAACCCCGTGTGCCAGTTGGGACACTTCACGTACGCGTGGCGGAGGGCGGCCCGGCCACCCGTGAAGGAAGGCCCTGCAAAAGGAGCATATGATGCAAAAAACAATTGCCCGGTTGGCGGAAGAGATGACGACACTCGGATTGGGCCGGACTCTGCTGGCGCTGCTACTGGTGTCCGTGACAACTTCGGCGGGTATCGCCGGCGAACTGCATGTCGCGGCGTGGAACCTCGAGCACCTGGACGACACCGAAGACGGCGGGTGCATCGGGCGGAGCGCTGCCGATTACGCCGCGCTCGCAGAACGCATTGAGGGGATGGACGCGGATGTGATCGCGTTCCAGGAGGTGGAAAACAAGGAGGCGGCACACCGCGTGTTCTCGATGTCGGGGTGGCATGTCGAGATGTCGGGGCGACCGCCAATGCAACGAAGCAGGGCCTGCTGGGACCGGCCGGAGGCGCAGGTCGGACATCTTGGAACGGGATTTGCGGTCAGGCGAGGCCTCGCATACCGCCGCAACGCCGACCTCAGCGTTCTCGGTGGAGACGGTGCTTTTCAACGCTGGGGCACCGACATCACAATCACGGCGGGAAGCAGGGAATTGCGCCTGTTGTCGGTGCATCTCAAGAGCGGGTGCTGGGGTGAGCCACAGGACCGTGACAACAAAAGGCGAGAGACGTGTATGACGTTGCGTAGCCAGATCGAGAATCTCAGGGCCTGGGCGGATGCACGGCGTGCCGAAGGCACGGCCTTTCTCATCCTCGGAGACTTCAATCGCCGTCTTGCATTGCCTGGGGACTGGGGCTGGGCGCTGCTGTCGCCTGCCCCGGCACCGTTACACCTGTTGACCGAAGGCGTACAATTCGGCTGCGATCCACGCTACGCGGCGTTTATTGACCACATTGCGGCGGGCGGTGGCGCCGAGACAATGCTTGTGAATGGGTCTTTCCGGGAGTGGCCGCGCGGCGGACCGCATCCGGATCATTGCGCAGTTTCAGCAGCTTTCCGCCTCGGCCCGTAGTCACCCGACACAAGCGCAAGGGCCCAGCAAAGGATCAGTCTCCGCATGTAAACGATCCCGGTCAAGACACTGCGCTCCTGTAAGCTCGAAGACCGCGAAACGGGTTGACGACGGTCGCCGTGAGCCATGCGCATTTTACCCCGATGCCGCGACGTTGAGGCGCCAGTCCTCGGCGCGCCGGGGCATTTCGTTACGGAAACTTGGAAGGCACCAGGTCTTGCCGGCCACAAATCCGATTGACAGGCTTCCCCGGCTGAAGTCTGCAGCCAGAGGGATGGGTCGGTAGGGCGTCGTCGACGTGCCCGTGACGGCAAGGACGGGATCCTTGCCGAAGGCGCGGCCACCTCCTGGATCGTCGGGAACGGCCTTCCGGTCAACTCGGAATCAGCCGCGCCAAGGCGGGCCGGACACCGTTGTTTCCCTTAGCCCTGCCGGTAAAAAAACCAACACCTTGCCAAGTGACCGCAGGCTGAATATTCAATCCACGAAGTCGGAGGTCGTCACATGCGTGCACGAATTTACCAACCCGCGCCCAGCGCCATGCAGTCTGGCACCGCACGCTCGAAAAACTGGATTCTCGAGTTTGAGCCCGAATCTTCAGGATCAATCGATCCCCTGATGGGCTGGACCGGGTCATCCGACATGAGAAACCAGGTGCGGCTGGAGTTCGGCAGTCGGGAAGACGCGGTTTCCTATGCGCGGAGCAAGGGGATTGCGTTTCGGGAGTCCAGTCCGAACGTGCGCAAGCCGGTTCTTCGCAAGCGAGGATACGGCGAGAACTTCGCCCATGATCGCAAGGAGTCCTGGACACACTGAACCCCTGTTTCTTGCCGGACCCGAGGTTGGTTGACCTCCCAACCACATGCCGGGTGTGCGGACAGGAAGCAAAGGCGACGCCCTTGCCTGACGAGGTGTAGACCTGGTGACACCAGGTCATGTCCCTTCCGCCCGACCCGAACCGTCGCTTGGAAAACTACCCGCTTCTGTCTATCGAATCCGAACGAAACGAAGGGTGGTGACCGTTTCGCGGGACGGACCCTTTTCAGGATTTCCAATCCAGCGACTCGTGCTCCGAACCAAGTGTCATGACGCCGTGTTCTTCACCCTGGATCTGACCAAATCACATGTCTCGGGGATACCATACGCGGCGACAAAGCCGCCAAACCTTGGTCCTTGCGACGCACCAAGCAGCACTTCATAGATTGCCTTGAACCAGTCCCGCAGCGGCTCGAACTGATGGTCGCGCCCGACGGCATACACGATTCCTTGCAGTGACTCGGGGTCCGTTGCACCTTCCCATGATTCCAGGCGATCTATGAGATCCAGAAGCGCGGATCTCTCCTTGGCAGTCGGTTCGCGAAATGACTTTCCCGGCCGCTCGATGTCTTCGAAATACCTGACAACGCCTCCTGCCGCCCTGTCCAGACCGGGGTGATTTTCCGGGCTCGCGTCCGGCGCATACTTGCAGATGAATTTCCAGAGCGTCGATTTGTCGCTGGCCGCAGCCGCGGACGCGAGATTGAGCAGCATGGAGTAGGACAGGACCATGTCGGACTTCGGTGGCAGTCCGTTGTGAACATGCCAGACCGGATTGTTGAGTCTTTGCTCGGGCGATTGTTGCGGGTACGCGCCGAGGTGTTGATGGTATTCGTCAAATGCCTTGGGAATGACCCGAAAGTGCAGCCTCTTGGCGACACGCGGCTTCGGGTACATGAAATAGGCCAGGCTTTCAGGGGACGCGTAGCGAAGCCACTCTTCGACAGACAGTCCGTTTCCCTTCGACTTGGAGATCTTTTGCCCGTGCTCGTCGTTGAACATCTCAAAGCTGAGGCTCAGCGGCGGGCGCTTCCCGAGCGCACGGCAAATCCTGCTCGACTGAACCACCGATTCGATCAGGTCCTTTCCCGACATCTCGTAGTCTACCCCTAGCGCCGCCCAGCGAAGCGCCCAGTCGGGCTTCCACTGCATCTTGACGTTTCCGCCCGTGACGGGAATTTCGATCTTTTCGCCATCAGGTTCAGCGTAGACAATGGTACCCCGTCCGGGGTGTCTCTCCAGGGTCGGCACCTGAAGCACATGGCCGGAGCGCGGGCTGATCGGCAGGAACGGTGAATATGTTTCCCGCCGGGCCGGGCCGAGTGTCGGCAACATGATTTCCATGATCTTGTCGAATTGCTCGAGCGCAACCAGCAGCATGTCGTCGAATTTGCCATTTCGATAATATTCGCTCGACGACGCGAATTCGTAGTCAAAGCCGAAACCGTCAAGGAACTCACGCAGCCTGGCGTTGTTGTGCTGCGCGAAACCGTCGTGCGTCCCGAAAGGGTCACGAACCCTGGTCAACGGAAGATTGAGGTCTTCTTTCAGTTCCTCCTGCCGGGGCACATTCGATGGAACCTTGCGGAGCCCATCCATGTCATCGGAAAAACAGATCAGGCGCGTCGGTATATCGGAAAGCACGCCAAAAGCCTGCCGCACCATCGTCGTCCTGACAACTTCGCCAAAGGTTCCGATATGGGGAAGGCCGGACGGCCCGTAACCGGTCTGGAACAGGACGTACCCCTTGGAAGGGGCCGTTCCGGAAAGCCGCTTGAGGAGCTTTCTTGCCTCTTCAAACGGCCAGGCACGGGACGATTCGGCGTAGGAACGCAAGGCATTACCGGATTCGTGCTTCGCCATCATTCCGTTACCTGTTCTCGGAGTACCGATCCTTTGCACCGGTGCCTGCCAATCCGAAGAAAATTCGGTTTCGAATCACGTCGCGTAAACGCCTTTTCATCCACGACTCAAGCATTCCCGTCAATTCCGCAGGGAGTACGGTTGCGGATTCCGCTTGATGATATTTCGAGCGTAGGTCCGTCCAGCAGGGTCCAGCAAGGCGTCTCCGACAAAGCCAGATTGCCCGCATCCGCCGGTGCCAGCATAAATTGCCGGTATGTTCGCGCAGCGACCGACCGCGCGGCCCTCAGTTTCTGGTTCGGGCGCCCGAGCACGGCGACAGGATAGTTTTCGAAAATCCAGCGCCAGTCGTTCCACAGGTGAAACCCGGCAAGGTTGTCAGAGCCCATAATCCAGACGAACCCGACCCCGGGATACACCGATCTCAACGTGTTCAGGGTTTCGGACGTGAATCTGGTTCCCAGGCCGACCTCGATGTCGGACACCAGCAATCGGGGATGTCGGGCACACCGTCGCGCGGCCTCCAGCCTCTTCGAAATCGGCGCCGGCGCATCCTGCTTGAGCGGATTTCCCGGAGAGACCAGCCACCAGACCCGATCGAGCCGGCACCGTTTCAGTGCCTCCAACGAAACGTGAAGATGGCCGGAGTGCGGCGGATCGAATGACCCCCCGAACAGCCCGATGCGCATTCCGGGCATCGCGAACGGCATTCGGAATCTCACCAAGTCAATGCCACTCCATGCCTGTAAGGAACACCGTGGGTCCAGGTCGGGTCCGTCGAACGCTCCGGACCTTCGCAGTTCCGGGAATCTTCAACGTGAACACGCTCGGGAAACAGCAGCTGCTCCACGATTTCGCAGCATGCTCCTGATCCTATCCAAGATTGTCGCCCAACCGCAAAGTCGATAGACGGCGCACTACCAAGACGCAAGGTGGGAAACGACGATGGCGCAACACCAGTATGTCTTTCACATGAACGGGCTTTCCAAGTCGTACCCCGGAGGGAAGACGTGCTTCGAGAACATCCGGCTTTCATTCTTGCCCGGAGTCAAGATCGGTGTCGTCGGAGTCAACGGTTCCGGTAAATCGACGCTGATGCGCATCATGGCTGGCATTGAAACGGATTTTGGCGGCGAAGCGTGGGCCGCGGACGGCGTGAAAGTCGGATACCTGCCACAGGAGCCCGAACTCGATGCACACCTCGATGTCCGTGGAAACATAATGTTGGGCGTCAAGGAAAAGCAGGAGATCGTCGAGAGGTTCAATTTTCTCGCGATGAATTACTCCGACGACATCGCCGACGAAATGACGCAGCTGCAGGACAAGATAGACGCGGATGACCTGTGGTCTCTCGATTCCCGCGTCGACATCGCCATGGACGCCTTGCGTTGCCCTCCTGACCACGCTGAGGTCGCAACGCTCTCGGGAGGCGAAAAACGCAGGGTCGTACTGTGCCGCCTGCTACTCGAAGCGCCGGACATGCTTCTGCTCGACGAACCGACCAATCACCTCGACGCGGAAACGGTCGCCTGGCTTCAGCAACACCTCATCGACTACCGGGGTACCTGCCTGATCATCACCCACGACAGGTATTTCCTGGACAATATCACGGGGTGGATTCTCGAACTCGATCGCGGACGCGGGATTCCTTACGAGGGAAACTACTCGTCCTGGATCGAACAGAAAGCCATCCGCCTCGAACAGGAAAGCCGTGACCAGAGGTCGAAAAGGAAGGTCCTCGAGCGGGAGCTCGAGTGGATACGCCAGAGTCCCCGGGCCCGGCAGGCCAAGCAGAAGGCCAGGATCGATGCGTACAACACCCTCGCATCCCAGACTGAACGCCAACGAATCCGGAATGCCCAGATCGTCATTCCGAACGGTCCCCGGCTGGGAACCAGGGTCGTCGACGTCAAGGACCTTCGAAAGGGCTACGGCGACACCCTGTTGTTTGACAATGTCAACTTCAGTCTCCCGGCCGGCGCCATCACCGGGGTCATCGGCCCGAACGGAGCAGGAAAAACCACGCTCTTCCGGTTGTTGGCCGGCCTGGAAAACCCCGACTCCGGTTCAGTCGAATTCGGAGAAACGGTTCAGCTGTCGTACCTCGACCAGTCGAGGGACCACCTCGACGACAACCGCACCGTCTGGGAGGAGATTTCCGACGGCCTCGAGGTCGTCCGCCTGGGTGATGCCGAAATGAATTCGCGAGCGTACTGTTCCGCGTTCAACTTTCGGGGAAGCGACCAGCAAAAGGCGGTGTCGCTGCTGTCGGGCGGGGAGCGAAACCGCGTTCATATGGCGAAACTCCTCCGCCGGGGCGGCAACGTGCTTTTGCTGGACGAACCTACGAACGACCTCGACGTCGAAACTCTTCGGGTTCTCGAAGACGCCATCATCGACTTTGCGGGATGTGCGGTAATCATTTCTCACGACCGCTTTTTTCTCGACCGGATCTGCACACATATCCTGGCCTTTGAAGGCGACAGTCACGTCGAAACGTTCGAAGGCAACTTTGAAGATTACGAAAAGGACAAGAAACGGCGTCTGGGAACCGACGCACTCGTGCCCAAACGGGTAAAATACCGAAAATTCATCCGCTGATCCGGATTCATCACTCGCCCGATGTGCCCGTCCCTGCAGATACGTAACACGCGAATCCGAAACGGGACTCCGGTCACGTGAACAAAATGCCGGTCTGACCTGGCGAACACGAGCGATTCGGGCACGATGCCCACCCCTCAGGATCGGAGTTTGCCTCCGTCATGAAAAACCGCACGCTCCTGACATGGCTCGCGCTGGGCCACTTTGCCAACGACTGGTCGGTTTGTTCGCTGTGGCTGATCGTGCCGGCAATCGGCATCACCATGGATCTTTCGCCTGCCGAAGTTGGCCTTCTGTTTACGATTTGCAACGTCGGAGGCGCGCTCGCCTATCTGCCAGCCGGCATACTCGCCGATCACGTCTCGAACCGTGGCCGGCTGTTGGTCGCCACGTTCTGGTGGGTCGCCATCGGTTATTTTCTGGCCTCCTTGGCACCGGGATTCTGGAGTCTCGCGTTGCTGCTCGCCGTCGCCGGCATGGGCGACGCGGCCTGGCACCCGATCGCCACGGGCGTGCTCACGCGTGAAATCAGGGAACGGCGCGCGCACGTGCTGGGCATTCACGCCATTGGCGGTTCGCTGGCGGAGGTGATGTCGCCACTCGCTGTCGGCTTTCTTCTTGCGTATGTCGACTGGCGCGGGGCGCTGGCGGCCTCGGCGCTTCCTGCGGCGATCGTGGGTTTGTGTTTCTTCTGGGTGGCGCGCGCGGTTCCGCGTGTGGAGAGGAAGTCGGTCAGCAAACGCGACATGCTTGCCCTTCTGAACATGTGGCGGCGGGGCAACGGCCTCCGCATGGTGGCGATGATCTGCCTCTACAACATGGCGCTGATGGCACTCCTCAGCATGATCCCGCTCTATCTCGCCGACCGGCACGGGTTCGGTCCAGAGGCCGCAGGCATCGCGTTCTCGACCATGCTGATCGCCGGTGCGCTGGCGCAGCCCTGGGTTGGCAAGATCTCCGACATGGCCGGACGCCGGCCTGTTGTGGTGTTCGGCAATTTCTCGGCTGCACTGGCAATCGGGTTGCTGATGTTTCAACCTTCGCTCTGGACCATGATTGCAGCCATGACCGTTGCGGTCGCTGCTCTGGAATCGATCCGCGCTGCCGTTCTTGCCGGAGCAGTCGACCATACCGGCCGCAGCGAGGGGACGACCCTTGGTCTTGCCTTCTCGCTGCTGGACGGCATTGGTGCGCTTGGTGCAGTGTTCGCCGGCATCGCGGCGGGGTTCTCGTGGCCGTACATGTTCGGCCTCGCCGCCACTTTCGCACTCGCTGCCGCAGCGCTGGGCTTCACCACGGTCTTCGGGGGCACCGCGAAGAATCTTGCTCGCAATATCTGAGGCATCGCGGAATTCGGTGGCGGAATTCGTCTCGCAGCGGTGGTGATGCCCCGCGATCCGGATAACGAACTCGAGCCATCACCGCCGCCATTGATCCGGTGCCCGCGGAATTTGCGCAAGGTCAGAAACGGAGCCGTGATGGCGGCCGGACGCCTCACATGCCGAAGGAAACATCGAAAACCTGGACAAGCAGGGACTCGATGATCACGTCCTCGCCAGGCCGGCGGACAGGAGTTGACCAGACGAAAGCCGATCGATTGTCATCTTCGATCCGAACCGAAGGATCAACGTAAGGCGGGCACCGGTTCTCCCCGCAATCGTGACTCATTGGGTCTCGCGGGCGTCAGAACTTCGGCCTCCCGAATTCCCAGTCAGGCCAGTGCTTCTTCATCTCGCCCGCATCATCCCGGTTCGTTATTCCGCAGTCGAGATAGTTTTGATGTAGGCGCTTCAGTTCCGTCCGGTCCAGGGAGACGCCAAGCCCGGGACCCTCAGGAACGGCAACGGCCCCACCTTCGATTTTCAGCTTGCCGCCCTCGATCACTTCGTCTGTCTGCCAAGGATAGTGCGTGTCGCAGTCGTACGTCAGGTTCGGGGTCGCAGCGGCGAGATGAACCATGGCCGCAAGACTGATCCCCAGGTGCGAATTCGAGTGCATCGACAGCCCGAGCCCCCAGATGTCGCAGATCCGGGCCAATTCCCTGCTGGCCTGAAGTCCGCCCCAGTAGTGGTGATCCGACAGGATCACGCGGACGGCATCTTCGGCGATTCCCTGAGGGATGTGTTCGGGAACGACAACATACATGTTCGTCGCCAACGGGATATCGGTCGCCACCTGAACGCGGGCCATTCCCGGGAGTCCGGGAGTCGGGTCTTCCAGGTATTCGATCAGCCCCTCAAGGCGCGGGACCAGGCGCAAGGTCGTGTCAACGCTCCAGCCCCCGTTCGGGTCAATCCTGAGCGGTGCGTTCGGGAATGCCGAAGCGAGCGCCTCGAGACCGGCAAGCTCGTCTTCCGGAGAGAGAACTCCTGCCTTCAGCTTGATTGCCCCGAATCCATAGAGGTCGATCATGCGCCGGGCCTGCTCCACGAGGCCTTCCGGTGACAGGGCTTCGCCCCATGCGTCCGCTCGGTCGTCACCGTGGTGCTTGGCGAATTTGTAGAACAGGTATGCAGAAAACGGGATTCGCTCTCGGACCGGCCCACCCAAAAGATCGCAGACCCTTCGACCGGTGGCCTTTCCGAATGCGTCCCACATCGCGACCTCGAACGCGCCGACCACGCGCGGAATCAGGCGTCCGGCTCCGGTGTTGTATCCTTCCGCCGTGTCCTGAACTGCCGCCACCGTGCGGGCCCGGAGAGCGTTCAGATTCGTGATCTCCATGCCTTCCAGATCAGCCGCCAGACCAGCGCACCCGTCGAGAACCGCCGTCGACCCGTAGCTTTCGCCAAGTCCGATGATTCCACTTTCTGTTTCGACTTCAATGATCGAGCGAAGGGCGTACGGCTGATGACATCCTGCGTTGTTCAACAATGGAGGATCTGCAAAAGCGATGGGCGTGACCCGTGCTTCGGCAATTCGTGTATCCGACATCGTGATTCCTTTGAAGATACCGGGCTCCGAATCCCGGGATCACGCCGGTCCGGCCCGAGTCAACCTGCACCTGCCGCGTGGAACATGGACGACGACTGTCCTGTCGATCAGGACGATCCTTCGGGCATTGCCTACCAGAGTCAATGGCGGTATCCGACCTGACGGTTTCGATGATGTCTCTGGACGAGAGCAAAGACTTGTCGGCGGAGTCCGCCAGGCGATTGTCCGGGGCGACCGCCAATTCGTTCCGATCCCGTCGACGCCCGGTGCTTGTGGGAGCCGTTCGAGAGAAGGGACAGGCAAAGATCGACCGGTGCAATACTCCTCCGGTGCGATTCCTGGTCACCGCCTTGTCAATGATCATGAGCCGGCAATGACCGCGCCGGACGTTTGAAACGAACAGAGGAAACCGACGTGAAGATTGAATGCGTGGCACCGACGAAAAGCAGGGTCGGTGAAGGCGCGGTCTGGGATGACCGCGACGAAGTGTTGTGGTGGGTGGATATTCCGGCCGGGCTGATTCACTGTTTCGATCCTGCGACCGGGGCCAACCGCACGATCGACTACGGTGAACCGGTCGGTTGCCTTGCCGTACGGGAAAAGGGAGGCCTGGTCCTCGCCACGAAGTCGGGGTTCTGGCTGTTCGATCCCGGGACCGGAAAACGCGAGGCAATCCACGACCCGGAGCCCCATCTCAAAATGAACCGCTTCAATGACGGCGCCACGGACACGGCTGGCCGTTTCTGGGCAGGGACCATGAAGGACGGCGGTCAACCCGAGCCCATAGGCCGCTTTTATCGCCTCGACCCTGACCACAGAGTCACGCCTGGTCCCGGAGGGATCCATACAACCAATGGAATCGCGTTCTCGCCGGGTGGAGACCGCATGTACTTCTCGGACAGCAACAAGGGCGTGCGAACGATCTGGCAGTGCGACTATGACGTGGCCACGGGCGAGCCCGGAAGTCCGGAGGTCTTTTTCGACACGCGATCGGTCGCGGGCAGACCGGACGGCGGCACGGTCGATTCCGACGGGTGCTACTGGCAGGCGGGAATCGACGGTTGGCAAGTTTACCGTATCTCGCCGGAGGGCGATGTTCTCATGACCATCGACATGCCCATCGAAAGACCGAGCAAGCCGATGTTCGGAGGCAGGAACCTCGATGTTCTCTTTGTCACTTCGCTCGGTGTCGGACTGGCGCACGGCACCGAATCCCGCCAGGCAGAAGCGGGAAGCCTGTTTGCCGTTACCGGTCTCGGAATTCGAGGTGTCCGGCAAACGCGTTTCGCCGGATGACACGGACATTCACCTCCTGATCGTGGCCTCAACCATCCAGCCATGAATCTGCGCGCTCAGCCTCCGAGGTTACGGATGCCCCGATCGCCCCGGCGGGCGGGCGGTCGTCGCGGCATCCTGCGATCCGCGGCCAATGAAAGGATCTTCAATGAAACGGTTACTCATCACCGGAGCTTCAGGCAATCTGGGCGTCGTCTGCAGGGAGAGACTTACCCACATGGCGGAAATTCTCCGCCTGTCATGCCGGGGTAGTCTGGGAGAGCCGAAACCCCACGAAGAAATCATGCGGTGCGACCTCGGCGACAAGTCCGAGGTCGACGCCCTTGTGAACGGCTGCAACGGGATCGTTCACATGGGGGGGCAATCGATCGAGGCGCCGTGGGAGGTCGTGCGCAGGGCAAACATCGACGGCATGTTCAACCTCTATGAAGCGGCACGAAAACACGGGGTCAAGCGCATTGTATTCGCCAGTTCCAACCATGCGATCGGTTTCTACCGGCAGACTCAGTCGCTCGATGCCGACTCCCCGACCCGGCCGGACGGCCTGTACGGGGTATCGAAGGTTTTCGGCGAAGCCCTTGCTTCGATGTACCATGACAAGTTCGGAATCGAGACGGCCTGTGTTCGAATCGGGTCCTGCTTTCCCGAACCGGCCGACCACCGCATGCTGTGTACCTGGATGAGCCACGACGATTTCATTCGCCTGATCGAACGGATATTCACGGTACCACGGCTGGGATGCCCGATCATCTACGGGGTCTCGGACAACGACGCGACCTGGTGGGACAACCGGAAAGTCGCGTATCTGGGCTGGCGGCCTCGGGACAATTCCGAGGTATTCAGGAATCAACTGGACGAACGAATGGATCCTCCGGACGCAGATGACGCACGCGCGGTCTACCAGGGCGGAGCCTTCGCGGCGGACGTCATCCACGAGGCATGAGTCGGACTGTCCCGGAGTCGCTCGGGTTTCGGGGGTCCGGAACCCGCCCGAGTGACCGCGTCCACCCTTCCCCGGTCACGGTGTTGGCACCGGACCCACATGGGGCGGGCGCAACGCGGCAACGGCGATGCCGCCACCCGCCCCGCTCAGCCAGGCATCAGAAGGCTGTCAATACGAAATTCTTTTCGAGATGTAGGAGGCGAACTCGAAATTCGGTCGCTCGAGATGTGACAGGTGTCCAGGCGTGGCGAGGTCGGAACGCACTCCAGCAAATACACGCTCGGTACATCCCCGGTCCTCTTCATTGACATCGTCAAGCAGGCGTTTCAGTTCCGCAAAGTTCTCCTTGCCTTGAGGGTCATCGACGAACTCCTTGGCCAGCCCGCCGCCGAAGTAGATCCGCACCTTTCCCGGAGCCGTCGGATACAGGGACAGGTACCAGAAGTATCCCGGTGTGAGCGTCACGAGCATGCTGGGATAAATGGCAAACAGGTAGGTCGTGAACCGCCGTTCGCCCGAGAGCCGTGCGTTGTCTGGATGTGCCACGGAGAGGTAGAATTCCTCCACCTTCTGCAAAGTGTGGTAGTTGAATGCCGTTCGCCCTTCCAGGCATTCGATGTCATCAACTTTCGACATGCCGCCGATAGTCGCGGCATGGCAGACCGGAAGATGATAGCTCTCCATGAAGTTCTCGGCGAGGATCTTCCAGTTCGTGTTCCATTCGTGGACTTCAAAAAAGGCCTGAGCGTAGTTCTCCATCTCGTAGTCGCCGACCATGTCCTCGATTTCGCCGAGAACTTTCCGTGCCGGAGGGACATCCGGGTTGAGCGAGACGAGCACCCAGCCCAACCACTCCTCGCAGCGGATCTCCGGCAACCGGTAACATGACCGGTCGAACCCCTGGTTCCTGGACATCCCGGGAGCTCCCCTAAGCCGTCCGTCCAGCCCGTAGGTCCAGCCGTGGTAAGGGCAGACGATCGTTCGTGTGTTCCCCTTGCCCGTCAGCAGAACGGACATCCGATGCCGGCAGACGTTGGCCTGAGCCCGGAGATTGCCATTGGTTTCGCGAACCACCATGATCGGTTGGCCGGCCAGTTCGGAAGTGAAATAGTCGCCCGGATTGCGAAGCCCGTCCGAACGCCCGATGCAGAACCACTCCTTCCGGAAGATGTTCTGGATTTCCAGATCGAGGAATTCCTCCGATACATAAACGCTCTTCGGCATGGACCGTGCCCGTTCAAAAGGCACCGCAACGCACTCCGCCAACTCGCTTGCGGGATTCTTGAAGCCGATAACGTCATCCATTGCCGGTCACTCCACGAACCACTGGTCGTATTTTTGCCTGACATTCGTCGCTAAAATTCGGCCCTGCGTCAACAGCTATCGAAGTTCCCCCGGGGAACCGGCACGGGTTGTACCCGATTAGTCTCGATCCGGTCAGGTTCGCCGCGCGGTTCGGCCCAAGGTTCGGGCCGATCTTCCCGCCACCCGCCACGAATTCCCTTGCCAAGCCCCGATCATGCGGGCATTTTTTGCCGTGTTCTCCTGGTTGCCGGGAGGCTGGTCCGTTGCGTAGTCGCGGCCAGACCCTGCGGCACCGTTTTAACGCAAGACACGAGGTAACAAATGACATACGCTCTATCGAGACGGAGGTTCCTGCAAGCAGCGGCCTTTGCCGGCACATCGGCATTGCCGGGGGTCCTGCCTGGCATTTCCTTCGCCGCCGATGACAGAAAACTGTCCGTGAGGTTCAATCGGGATTTCGACAGCCTTGACCCAGGTTTCTACGTGGGCGGCCATCCCAACAGCGACGTCAACTGGTGCTGTATGCCCGCACTGGTGCACTACGGTCCAGGGGGCTGGGTACCGTCCCCATTCGTAGAGAGCGTCGTCGTTCGAGATTCCATTCATATCGACTTCGAGCTAAAGCCCGGTTTGATGTGGTCGAACGGATTTGGCGAGCTGACGGCCGACGATGTCGCGTTCAGCTACGAGCGCATGACCACCAGTGAATGGAAAAACGACTACGTGGCGTTCGACAGGGTCGACGTCACCGGAACGCACACCGGGACCGTCGTCCTGAACCAGCCGTTTTCACCCTTCATGAACACGACGCTTGCCTCCGGAACCGGGATCATTCTCTCGAGAAAGGCAACGGAGAGCGTTGGAGGGACCTACACGACCGAAGTCCCGGCGACATGCGGCCCGTATGTGTATGAATGGACCCCGGGGCAGAGAGTCGTCCTGACGAGGAACCCGGAATGGACCGGTGACATGCCGTATTTCGACACGATCGAAGGAATTATCGTGACCGAGGATGACACGGCTGCCCTGGCTTTCGAAGCCGGTGAACTCGACTGCGCGCAGATTTCATCGGAAGCCCTGGCGCGGTACCGCAAGGACCCGCCCGCCGGTAGCACACTGACCGTCGCAGGAGCCCTCCAGTACATGTGGCTCGGGATGAACACCGAGCACCCGAAGTTGAATGACGTACGGGTGCGCCAGGCAATTCAGAGAGCCGTGGACCAAGCCAGCATTATCGAAGCGGCCTACGCCGGAACGGCAGAACCTTCCTTCGGTGTCGTCAGCCCGGGATTGGTCGGCAAACGGGCCAGCGCAGGTTATTCCTACGATCCCGCCGCGGCCAAGAGCCTGATCGATGAAGCCGGAGCGTCGGGCTTGAATCTCACGCTGAGAACGCTCAACAACCAGGAGCGTGTCCTTGCCGCAACGATCATCCAGGCGAATCTTGCCGAGATCGGCATCAACGTGACGGTCATGCCGCTCGACGCGGGACCGTTTTGGGAAATGGGCCAGGAAAGCAAGGGCGACACCTGGAAGGATCTTGAAATCTGGATCATGCGTTACGGGTCCGGACCTGATCCCTACGAACCGTTCCAGTGGTTTGTTCGGGACCAGGTCGGAATCTGGAACTGGGAGCGCTGGTCCTCGGATGAATTCGAAGACCTTTTTGCCCGGGGGATCGAGGAAGTTGATCCCGGCAAACGCGCCGAAATCTACACCCGAATGCAGGAAATCATGGAGGAGACAGGCGCCTATGTCTGGCTCACGCATGAACCTGAGGTGTTCATTCATCGTGATGATGTTGCAACTCGATTCGCGCCATCAGGCGAAATGCAGATGGCCTATTTCACCGCGGCCTGACGCCGCCGTGCCGCCGGGTTGATCGACCCGGCGGCACCACCCGTTTCCGGCATGCTGATTTACCTCGCCAAGCGGATCGGACTCGCGATCCTGATCATCCTTGTCGCTGTTTTTTCGCTCTTCGTGATGCTGCATGCGATTCCGGGGGATCCCGTCAGCATCGCTCTCGGACCCAGGGCCACCCCGGAGATCCAGGCGGCTTACGCCGCCAAGATGCATCTCGACAAACCGTTGGCCACGCAACTCCTGATCTTTTTCGGGAACGTGCTGAGGGGAGATCTCGGGACCGACGTGTTCAGCAACCGCAGTGTCACGACGATCCTGATCGAACAACTGCCCTACACGATCACGCTCGCCGTTGCGTCCCTGGGCTGGGCCGCGTTCATCGGCATCCCGATCGGTTGCCTGTCGGCGACCCGGCGCGGCAGCTGGGTTGACCGGTTGACCGGGATCGTGTCGATCGGAACCATTGCCATTCCGTCGTTTCTCGTGTCGATCTGGGCCATTCTTCTGTTCGCGATCCATCTCAAGCTGTTTCCCGTTATCGGAGCCGGTGACGAAGGCGACCTGGCGGACCAGGCACTGCATCTCGTCTTGCCGTCCTTTGCGGTCGGACTTGGATGGGTCGGTTACCTCGCACGCATGGTTCGGGCCTCGATGCTTGAGGTCATGGGCGAGAACTACATCCGTTCCGCGCATGCGTTCGGCCTGCCTGAACGCAAGATCATATACCGCTACGCGCTCAGGGTCGCCATCCTGCCTACGATAACCCTGATGGGCGTCGGATTCGGAGGATTGCTCTCGGGAACCGTGTTCGCCGAGATCATCTTTGCACGGCCCGGGATCGGCAAGATCATTTACGACATGGTGCTGAATCGGAACTTCCCGGTTGTCCAGGGAGCCGTTATGGTCACGGTCGCCCTGTATGTCGTCGTCACGTTGATCTCCGATCTCATGGTCGCGTACCTCGATCCACGCGTCCGCGACACACTGTGACGGTGGCGGCGGTCATGTCTCCAGCCTCGATCGGGAATTTCATCCGGCGACGGGAAAAGCTCCTTCTTTTCCTCGGGAACAAGCTGGGAGTACTCGGATTCGTGCTCGTCGCCATGTTCTTCATCAGCGCATTGTGCGCTCCCTTGCTCGCGACCCACGATCCGAACCAGCTGGACATTCCCGCCCGGTTGTCAGGTCCAAGCGCGGACCACTGGCTCGGCGCCGACCAACTCGGAAGGGACACGTATTCCCGAATACTGTACGGGGGCCGGGTCGCGCTGAAAGTCGCCGCGATCGGTGTGACGGCATCGCTGACGATCGGACTCATTCTCGGGATGATCGCAGGTTACGGTCCCCGCTGGCTGGACAATGCCCTGTTGCTGGTCTTCGACACGATTCGGTCATTTCCGACGATCGTCCTCGCCTTGGCAGCGGTTTCCCTGCTTGGCCCCAGCCTCAATCTGGTTCTCTCGATCGTCATCATCACGAGTATCCCCGGTTATGCGCGCCTTGCCAGGACCAGCACGCTGGCGCTCAAGAACACCGAGTTCATTCTTGCCGAACGCGCGATCGGTGCGCGCGCGCGCAGGGTTCTGTTCCTCCACGTCATGCCCAACATCATCGGGCCCTTGCTGATTCTCGCGGCCATGGATGTTCCGGTGGTCGTGACCATCGAGGCCGGACTCAGTTTCCTTGGTCTCGGGGTCCTGCCGCCGACGGCAAGTTGGGGGACAATCCTCAACGAGGGGTACCTCGTCATTCGCACGTCACCCTGGCCGGTCATCGCTGGGGGCGTTCCTCTGGTCCTGACGACCCTCGGATTCACGCTCCTTGGGGAGACGCTCCGGGACATTTTCGACCCCAAGCTCCGAGGCAACCGGTAGATCATGGATTCGACGAACGACGTGCTGGTCGACATTCGCGAGCTCAGCGTCGATTTCCAGACCGTGCGTGGCCGGGTTCATGCATTGCGCGACGTCAATGTCCGGGTTCCCCGGGGAAAGGTCATCGGTATCGTCGGCGAAAGCGGTTCCGGGAAGAGCACGTTGGTCTGGGCCGTCATGCGGTTGCTCGCGGGGAATGGAACGATCACGTCCGGGACCATCACCTTCAAGGGCCAGGACATCTTGCGCCTCGACGGGCCTGCGTGCCGACGAATTCGCGGCGAAGACATTGCGATGATCTTCCAGGATCCGATGACCGCCCAGATTCCGGTTCTCAACTACAGGCGCCAAATGACCGATGTCCTGTATCGACGGACCAGGTTGTCGCATTCGGGAAAGGTCAAGTTGGCAACCCGGTTCATGCACCGCGTCGGAATACCTGACGCCGATGAACGGGTTCGGAACTTCCCGCATCAATTCAGCGGCGGGATGAGGCAGCGGGCAAGCATCGCAATGGCTCTCCTGACCGATCCGGCACTTCTGATCGCCGACGAACCCACGACCGCGCTCGACGTGACCATGGAGGCCCAGATCATCCACCTGATCAGGGAGGTGCAGGCAGAACACGGGTGCACAGTCATGGTCGTGTCACACAACCTGGGGCTCATTGCCGAACTCTGCGATGAGGTCGTCGTGATGTACGCGGGCGAAGTTGTCGAGCACGGCGACGTCGAGAGCATCTTCTTCGAAGCGCGGCACCCGTACACCCGGGCACTTCTCGAATGCGACCCGTCGCACGACATCAATCAAACCCGTTTCTTTCCGACGATCCCGGGCGACGTTCCGGATCTCCACCGCCCTCCCCGGGGATGCGTGTTCGCACCGCGCTGTACGCACGCCGGCGAGGTTTGCCGAAACGAGCGTCCACTGCAGATCGAGGTCAACACGACACGAGGCGGTTCGGAGCGGCCCCATGCGGTTCGTTGCCATCTTCATGATCCTGCCTCCCGACTGCGGCCTTCGGCGGTTGAGTCCGGCAGGGCTGTACCGACCAGCGACTCGATACGGGCCGGGACCGACACGAGGCCCGGGTCCGAACCCTTGCTCGTGATCGACGACCTGCGTGTCCGCTTCAGGGTGATGAACAGGGCCCGCGCACTCATGACCGGCACGCGGGACCCGTTTGTCGATGCCGTTGCGGAGGTTTCCCTCGCGATTCGGGCCGGCGAAACCCTGGGCCTCGTCGGAGAAAGCGGCTCCGGAAAAACGACTCTGGGGCGCGCTGTTCTGGGCTTGAACCACGTCCACTCAGGAACCATCAGGTTCCAGGGCACGGATCTCGTAGGCCTTTCTCAAGCCAACTACAGGAAGCGGAGGCGCGACATCGGCATGATGTTTCAGGACCCGGTCGGTTCGCTCAGTCCGCGGCAAACCGTCGAACAACTGTTGACGGAACCGCTGATCGTCCATGGAGAACGCGACGCAGCCCTGCACGAAGAGGCCAATCGTCTCTGCGACATGGTCAGTCTTCCACAGAACTTTCTCCCGCGTTACCCGCACGAACTCTCGGGAGGCCAAGCCCGTCGCGTCGGCGTTGCCCGCGCGCTTGCCTTGAACCCGGCACTGGTCATCGCTGATGAACCGACCGCTGGTCTGGACGTCTCGGTACAAGGGGAGATCCTCAACCTGATGATGGACATTCAGGCGCGCCACGGCCTGGCATATCTTGTCATCAGCCACAACCTCCCCGTCATTCGGCAAATCAGCGACACGCTCGCCATCATGTATCTTGGCCGGATCGTCGAGAGCGGCGACTGTTCAAGAGTTTTCGAATCCCCTGCTCACCCGTACAGCGAAGCGCTCGTCCGGGGCGCACCGCGCCCGGACCCCACACGACGCAGGCAATTGGTCTCGATCGAGGGAGAGGTGCCGAGCCTGACCAACCGCCCGAGTGGCTGCGAGTTTCACCCGCGTTGCCCGTACGCGCAGGACTTGTGCCGTACGTCGGCGCCACTGCCGAGACAAGTTGGCAACGGCCGGCGCGTGTCCTGTCACTTTCCGCTCTCCATCTGAACGAGTCGGGCTGCTGCCGGTCATTCAGCGCAAAAAAGTCATGATTCGAATACCGGACGGATTGCGCATCCGGTTCCTCGGTTGTATTTGTGCAGTTGTCACTCACGGGGAGTTCCACCGGAACTGAGAAGCGCAACGTGCGCTGACCCGTCGAACCTGATCCGGATCATGCCGGCGTAGGGAATGAGAAGATGGGCCACATTGTACAGATTGCCATTTCGATTCCCTCGCACCGAAAGGAGGGAATCCATGAAGAGCATTTACGTCACCTGTCTTGCGGCCGCATTCTCCGTACAGGCCGCCTGGGCCGAAACCCTGACAATCTATACTTACGAGTCATTTGTCAGTGACTGGGGGCCCGGACCGGAAGTCCAGCGGAAATTCGAAAGCCAATGCGACTGCACGATCGAGTGGGTTGCAGAAGGAGATGCCGCAACCCTTCTGACGGCGCTTCGACTCGAAGGCAGCGCAGGCCGGGCGGATGTCGTGCTCGGGCTTGACACCAACCTGATGGCGGAAGCTGTCCAGGCTGGCGTCGTACTGGAGCACGATCTCGGCCAACTCGAGTTTGACCTGCCCGTCGAATGGAACGATCCGGTTTTCGTGCCGTTTGACTACGGTTACTTCGCCATAATCTACGACAGCGCAACCCTGGCGGACCCACCCGCATCGCTCGCCGAACTTGCATCGGAAAGCTCCGGCCGGGACCTGATCATTCAGGACCCGCGGACAAGCACTCCGGGACTTGGCCTTCTGCTCTGGATCAAGGCCATCTACGGAAACGACGCGGCCGACGCCTGGAGCGACCTGTCGGAACGTCTTCTGACGGTCACCCAGGGGTGGAGCGAGGCCTATGGCCTGTTTCTCGCGGGCGAAGCGCCGATGGTCCTGAGCTACACGACGTCGCCAGCGTATCACCAGCTGGCCGAAAACGAGTCCCGGTACAGGGCCGTGATCTTTCCGGAAGGCCACTACATGCAGATTGAAGTTGCCGCGGTCGCGGCGTCCACCGACCAGCCGGAACTCGCCCGCCAGTTCCTGTCATTCGTCGGTTCACGGGAATTTGCCGAAATCATTCCGACGACCAACTGGATGTACCCCGCAACGGATGCGGGAGATGCCCTCCCCGAGGTCTTCCGGAACCTTGACAAGCCGGACGTGACGCTTCTGCTCGCGCCCGGCGACGTCGCTGCCAACCGCAAGGACTGGATCCGTGAGTGGCTCGAGGCCGTCGGCACGAAATGATCGCCGGCCAAAGGTTGCTTCTTTGGCCCGGCGCGGTTGCGCTCCTTGCTTCGCCGGGCCTCGCTATCGTCGCCATATTGGCACTTCTCGGAGCAGCCACCCGAAACGAGACCGGGACCGTACTTGACGAGTACAGTTGGCATGTTCTGCGTTTCACGGTTTACCAGGCAGCACTGTCGACGATCCTGGCGCTCGTGTTTGCTCTGCCCGTGGCACGTGCACTGGCAAGGCGTCCTCGATTCCCGGGCCGAACACTGCTCGTCAGGTTGTTCGGACTGCCCCTGGTCTTGCCGGTAATCGTTGCTGTCTTTGGCATCGTCGCCGTGTGGGGGCACAACGGCGCAATCAGTCGCACCCTTGTCGCGGCCGGACTGCCTGGATTCGAACCTCTGTACGGGCTTTCCGGCATCCTGATCGCCCATACGTTTTTCAACATGCCCCTGGCCGTTCGGTTGCTTCTCCCGGTGTGGGATTCGATTCCCGGCGAAACGTGGAGGCTTGCAAGCCAACTCGACATGTCCAGTTGGCAGATTTTTCGCCTGATCGAAATCCCCAGGATTGCTCCTGTCATACCTGGAATTGCGATGCTGATTTTCCTGCTCTGCTTTTCCAGCTTTTCCGTCGTTCTTGTCCTCGGGGGAGGTCCTCGAGCAACCACGCTTGAGGTCGCCATATGGCAGGCACTTCGGCTCGAATTCGAAATCGACCGTGCCGTGGCGCTTGCGGGGCTTCAGGTTGGCGCGTGCCTGGTCGCCGGAATCGCGTTCTACCGCATGGCGAAGCCAACGGTTTCGGAGCCGACGGAGGGGCGTCGAATTCGGCGCCCCGACACGTCTTCGACCGCGAGCAAGTTCGGAGATCTTCTGTTGTTGTCAGCTGGAACCATCTGGATCGGGGCGCCGCTGGCCGCTGCCGTCGCAGCCGGAATGTCGGGGCCGTTACTCGATGTCCTTGGCCGGAAGGAGGTTTGGGCGGCGGCGGCACGCAGTGTGGTCATCGGCCTCTCAGCGGGGTTCCTTGCACTGGTTTTCGGAACCATGCTGGCGGTGACGGCACGTGATCTTGCAATCCGGGCGCAACGGACCGGGCTTGCCGACTGGGTCGAGATCCTCGGCAGCCAGACCCTGATCGTCTCGCCGGTTGTTCTCGGGGCGGGCCTGTTCGTTCTGCTCGTTCCGCATGTTGCCGTCTATGACTGGGCGCTACCCCTTGCCATCGTGCTCAACGGGTTGATCGCGATCCCGTACGTGATTCGCCTTGTCGGCCCGGTTCTCAGGCGAAATGCAGAACACTCTGATCGATTGTGTGCAAGCCTGGGGCTTGCAGGACTGAACCGGTTCGTGCTTGTGGAATGGCCGGCCCTGGCCGGTACCGCAACGACAGCCATGGCGATTTCTGCCGCGCTGGCGACCGGGGACCTGACGGCAATCGTCCTGTTTGGCTCCGGCCAGTCCGACACGCTCGCCAAGTTGCTGTACAATGCACTCGGGACATACAGAATGGGAGACGCGGCGGTACTCGCCATGTTGCTCACCGTGACATGTTTGGCCGTCTTCGTCGTCGTCGAGGGAGCAGGTCGCATTGGCCGCCGGACTTGAATTTCGGGATCTTCGTTCCGAGATCGGTGGATTCGCCATCCGAACCGGTTTCGAGGCTCCATCCGGCTCGGTGACGGCGATTCTCGGGGCCAGCGGCGCCGGGAAGAGCACGCTCCTGGCACTCGCCTGCGGATTCGAACAGCCTGCCTCCGGTCAGATCCTGGTCGACGGTCGTCCGGTAACCGATCTTCCCCCGGCCAAGCGGCCAATCACCATCCTGTTCCAGGACCATAACCTGTTTCCTCACCTGACTGCATTTCAGAACATAGGCCTGGGGCTTGATCCGGGCCTGCGGTTGACACCCGATCAGCGGGACGATGTGGTCGACGCGTTGAAACGAGTCGGCCTTGGCGGGATGCACGAGCGTCTGCCAAAGGACCTTTCGGGCGGAGAACGCCAGAGGGTTGCCATAGCCCGGGCCCTGGTCATGCGAAGACCGGTTCTTCTGCTCGATGAACCGTTCGCGGGCCTCGGGCCGGCGCTCAGGCGAGCCATGCTCGACCTCGTCGCCGCGCTCTGCGTGGACACCGGCATGACGGTCGTCATGGTGACCCACGACCCTGAAGACGCGAGACGCATCGCCAGGTTCACGGCCTTCATGCACGAGGGAAGTGTGCAATCCTTCGGGCCAACCGAAACGATCTTGGACTGCCCCGATTCGCCCGAACTTCGCAGTTATCTCGGGATCGAAGCCGAAGCGTGAGGAAAAGGTTTCCGCGACCGGCCCGGCAATGCTCTCTCTCAGTCCCAGGCTAAGCAGTCCCGGACCGGTACCGGGTGACGTGGCAGTCGGAGGTGGAGTCCAGGCGCTTCAGGCCGATCAGTCTTGCGCTGACGTCCCGTCCGCGGCGACGGTGGAAGAGCGGCTCGATCAGCGCCCATTCCTTGTCCGTCAAATCGGTTCAAAGCGCTCGCCATTTCGTTCACATGTCTCCTGCGCTGCCATGTTCCAGGACATGTGGACCTCCTCGTCTGTCGTTGAAACCCGACGCGGAATTCCACATTTCGCGGGGCCGTGCACCTTTGGGTCAAGCTCCAGGACCGGAGTACCGGCGCCGGCCCGTGAAGCAGTAAGACTCGCAATTCGTGGCGACGTCCGTCTCCGGCACCTCGAAGGCCGAAGGCTCATCGCGTTTTCGCAATCTCGCTGGAATTCCGACGAAATCGAATTAGAACCACGTTAGCCGAACCAATCAGGTCAAGACGAAGGCATCCTCATGTTGACGCGCCGGCACATTCTCTTTTTCGCCACCGCTGCAGGCGTGGCGTTGGCCGTTGGCAACCCGGCAGCGGCTTCCCAACCGTTGGTATTTTCAAACGGTGGGTTTGCCATCAATGGGTACGACCCGGTGGCCTACTTTACCGAACGCAAGCCCGTCGAGGGGAGCGACGACCATACGTTGACCTGGAACGATGCGATCTGGAGGTTTGCCAGCGCGGAAAACCTGGCGACGTTTGAGGCAGACCCCGAGACCTACGCACCACAATACGGCGGATATTGCGCCTACGCCGTTTCGCATAACCATACCGCGCCCTCGGATCCGGATGCCTGGACGATTTACGGCGACAAGCTGTATCTCAACTACAACAAGATCGTACGGACCTTCTGGTCTGGCGACATCAAAGGCAACATTCGAAAAGGCGACGACAACTGGCCTGGCGTTTTGGAGTGACTGCTCCCCGTCCTTCAGGACGGGGAGCAGTCACGGGAAACACTATTCTCGTCCCTGGGCCTCGGCAGGTCATCGCCAACCGAAACCCATGTCGTTTGTGTCGCGAGGCAGAAAGGGACCGCATCCGGGTACTCGTGACGAACGAATTCCGTTGAGACGTGGGCGATGGCTTGCTGAGACAGGGACTCGAAAACCAGATCGAAATTGACATCATGTTCCTGTCAACTGAATTGGCTACGGCTTGTCGCCGGTGGTGGCGTCGTTCAGCCGTGTCGGGTATGGTCGCTTTCGAAATGCCGGACGCTGGCATCCATCCCATCCTCAATGTGACGGAAACGAGCATGACGCACGTCAGCCTTAACGAGAATCGAGCAAGACCAAGAGTCGCCGTCGCGGGATTTCAGCACGAAACCAACAGTTTTTCGCCTGCCCCGACTTCACTCGAAGATTTCAAAAGACCGGGCGGATGGCCGGGTCTCACCGAGTCTTCGGCCGTGATCGGCACCTTCTCCGGCGTCAACATTCCGATCGGGGGATGCATCGATCGCATCCGGGACAGGGCCGAGATCGCACCCGTTCTCTGGGCCAGCGCCGAACCGGGCCACCTTGTCGAGACTGAAGCATTCGAGACGATTTCGGGCAAAATCCTCGACGGGTTGGCTGCCGCGATGCCTCTCGACGGAATCTATCTGGACCTTCACGGTGCGATGATCACCGAAGATCATGAGGATGGCGAAGGCGAACTCCTGACGCGTGTCCGGGAACTCCTTGGACCCGATATACCCATCGCCATCAGTCTTGACCTGCACGCCAATGTCACATCTGAAATGGCCGCCCACGCCGATGCGACCACCATTTTCAGAACGTATCCCCATCTCGACATGGCGGAGACCGGAGCCCGTGCCGCCGATCTCCTTCTGGAAATCATCAAAAGTGAGCGAAAGCCGCACACCGTTTTCCGAAAGCTGCCGTACATGATTCCGCTGCAGGCTCAGCACACGAAGTCGGAACCGGTCCGAACGCTTTATGGCAGCCTTCCACGCAACGGTTCCTGCGAATCAGGGAATGCCGAAATCGCGATGGGGTTTCCCCCCGGAGACATCGCGATGTGCGGGCCAGCACTCGTTGCCACGAATAACTCGCAGCAAATGGCAAAGTCAGCGGTTGACGACCTGGAACGCCGCTTTCTCGCGGTTGAAACGAAATTCCCGGTCGAACTGACGCCACCCTCCACGGCAATAGAGAAGGCGATGGAGACCGGCCGGCCAGGACGTCCCGTCGTGCTGGCTGATGTTCAGGACAACTCCGGCGCTGGCGCTAGTTCGGACACCACGGGCCTTCTCTACGAACTCGTTGCTTACGGAGTGCAGCAGGCCGCCGTGGGTGCCATCTGTGACCCCGAGTTCGTCAAGACGGCGCACGAAGCGGGAGCCGGAACCGAATTCCATGCATCTCTTGGCGGTACGATGGGTGGCCCGGAGAATCCGCCCTTCGACGGCTGGTTTGTCGCCACATCGCTCAGTGACGGCGCATTTGACTGGCGGGGCGAAATGATGAAGGGCGTTCGCGCAAATCTTGGGCCCACTGCCGCGGTTCGCCTTGTCGATGACCGATCCGACATCCAGGTTGTCGTGACCGGGCAAAGGGTCCAATGCCTCGACCGTGCCCTGTTCAGCCACCTCGGGATCGAACCGTCCGAAATGGCCCTCCTGGTCGTCAAGAGCACGGTACACTTCAGGGCGGATTTCGAAGGACTCGCTGCCCAGATCATCCCGGTGAAAGCACCTGGCTACAACCCGTGCCAGTTGGATGAGATTCCGTATTCACGACTTCGGGACGGCGTCCGGTTTCTATAGTGCCCCGACGTTTACGGTTCCGCACGGCGCATCGTTCGTACCACTTCGCGCCGGTTGGCACTCCAAGCTTGCGCAGCCACTTCGTGCATGTCCCGTGCCCGTTTCCGTTTTGTCCTGTCGGCGAGGGTCCATGTCCAATGGGCGTTCCCGGTTGCAGCAGTCGCCGCCACAGAATCCGTCAGGCCCGTGCGCGGTGCGCGGTGCACATTTCCGGCCCGATACTCCCTCCGTCTGCGGCCGCCCTACCAGAGGAAGGTGCTGTGCAGGGTGACGGCGTGCTCGGGCGGTGCGGGGCCGCCGACGGGCTCGCGCCGGGTGACGCCGAAATCGACCCGGAAGCCGGGGTTGTCCCGCATCGCCGAGGTCAGCTGCCAGCCGATCCGGTACTCCCGGCCACCGCCGTCCGCTTGGCTAAAGGTGGCATTCGGCGTCGCGGTGAAGCGGTCGCCGAACAGGCCGTAGCCGTAGCCGACGCGCAGGTCGAGGGCCCCCCGCTCCGTTCCAGCACCCGGCCCGCCCGTCGGCATCTCGTCGTGCCACAGCGCGTCGGCCCCGCCCGTGCCGGCGCCCCAGCGCGGCGTGAGCGACAGCGACAGCCCGCGCCCGCGTTCCCCCGGGAGCATCCGCGCCGTCAGGCTCACGCCGCGTTCCTCCGTGCCCCCCTTCGTGTGTGCCGCCAGCCAGCGGCCGCGCAACTCGATGTCGAGGCCGGGCGCGCCATGGCGCAGCCCGCCCGCCACCTCCAGCCCGGTCCCGGTCAGCCCGTCACCGCCGTCCTGCCGCGCGGCCAGTTCCAGGAACGGCGTGAACGACCGGCCACCCTCCTTCTCGAAGCGCCGCGAGCCCTCCAGGCCGAATCGGCCGCGCCAGCTGTCGGCGCGAAGCCCGTCGATCGTCTGCTCGCCCCGCGCGGTCTCCTTCCGGACAAAGCTCGCATCGCCCCGCGCCGCCAGATCGAAACTGGCCAGAGGCTGAAGCTTCCGCTTGAATCCGAGCGAAACCGTCCACATCGTCAGTCTGCTCTTCTCCGCCGGATCGCCGCCGCCCGGGAAGTGGCGCAGACTGCCAGTCCCCGCACCCAGAATGCCACGCAGCTCCAGCCCGTTTTCGAAGGTCCAGCTCCCGTAGGGCCAGAGCGCGCTGAGCACCGTCTCCAGCCGACCCCGATCCGCGGGATCGGCCCCGCCCTCGAAGCTGTAGTCCGACTTGCTGGTTCCGTGCGACACCGCGAGACCCGCGACCCAGCTCTTCAGGCGCGTCGGTCCGCGTATCGACCCGCGGGCGTCCACGCCCAGCCAACCGGTCAGCGTCTCGCCCCGGTAGTGCATCCCCGGCTCGGGCCGGCCCGCGAAATGCCCGAGATCGCCGCGGCCCCACACCGACCAGCGCGACGCCTTCGCGTTGAAGCCCGGCTCACCCTCGGCCGCGCCCAGCGTCAGCGAGAAGGCGCTCGTGGACAGCAGCGCGTCAGCATCGACGCCCCGGCTCCGTGGCCGGCCGCAGCCTTCGGCACCGTTGCCGCCCCGCCCGATACCGTCGGCCCCGAACCCGGTGGCCGGGCAAGCCCCATTGTCCCGCCACCCCGCGGCCGCTCCAGACGCGGCGAACGGCACGGACTCACCGGCCAGGATCAGGTCGGTCTCCGGGACCGCTCCGCCCAGCCGGGCCCCGATCGTGTCGAGCGCAGACGCCACCGTGCGCGTCGCCAGCGCCGCCACCGTGCTCTTCACCGCACGCCTCTGCATCTCCGGCGCCGCACCGACCTGCACCGTGAAGGTCAGTTGCGCGGCATCGGCGGTCGTGACGTTGTCGTCCCCGTCATGGGCCCAGTAGGTGAAGGTCCAGCGCCCCCTCTCCACATCCGGCGTGCCCGAGAGCGTCCGCGTGGCCGCGTCGAAGGACAGCCCCGCCAGACCCGTCGGCTCCGAGTCCAGCCCGTAGGTGTAGGGGCCGCCGTTGCCGCCGGTCGCCTCCGGCAGCACGACCGGCGTCATCGCCGCGCCCGGCTCCAGCCGCAGCGCCGGCACGCTGCCTGTGAAGCGCGGCGGCACGTCGTTCACCGTCACCGTCACGTCGTCGGTGTCCGTGGCCCCGAGGTTGTCGGTGACCGTCAGCCGGAAGACCAGCGGCCCGGCCGTGTCGGGCGCGGTGAAGGAGGCCTGCGCCGTGTTGGCGTTCTGCAGAGTCACCGACGTGCCCGAGACCTGGCTCCAGGCGTAGCCCTGGATCGTGCCGTCGGAGTCCGTGCCCGAGCCGCTCAGCGTCACCGTCGCGCCGGGATCGGCCGTGCGGTCGGCGCCCGCCTGCGCCGTCGGGGCGATCGTGGTTACCACGGCGATGTCGAAGGTGTCGCTGACCGAATGGGTGCCGTCGGTCGCGGTCACCTTGACCGACACCGTGCCGACATTCGCCGCCTGCGGCGTGCCCGAGAAGGTGCGGGTGTCCGCCGCGAAGCTCAGCCAGTCCGGCAGCGCTGTGCCGTCCCCCTTCGTCGCCGTGTAGGTCAGGGTGTCGCCGTCGGCGTCATTGAAGGTGTTGGCCGCGAACTGGAAGCTGAAGGCCGCGTTCACCGTCGCCGTCTGGTCCGGGATGGCGTTCGCGACCGTCGGTGCGGCCGTTACCGCGATGTCGAAGGTGTCGCTGACTGAATTCGTGCCGTCGGTCGCGGTCACCTTGACCGACACCGTGCCGGTGTCGCTTGCTTCTGGTGTGCCCGAGAAGGTGCGGGTGTTTGCGGTGAAGCTCAGCCACCCCGGCAGCGCGTTGTCGTCGGACTTGGTCGCGGTGTAGCTCAGGGTGTCGCCGTCGGGGTCGTTGAAGGTGTTGGCCGGGAACTGGAAGCTGAAGGCCGTCCCCACCACAGCCGTCGTGTCCGGAATCGGGTTCGCCAAGGTCGGCATGGTTCCGACGGTCCGGTCGGTGAAAGCAACCGCCATCGGGGCACTCGCCCGCGAATCCGTCGTCATGGAGTCCTCGTCGGGGGTGTAGCTGACGGTGACCGTCTGGCCGGCGGCCGGGGCCGTGGCGAGGGTCAGGGTAACGGTCCTGCCGCTCACCGCGGGCGGGCTGGTGGCCCACAGGGCCACTGCAGTCCCGGCCACCTTGACCTCGAACTCGTCCGCGCCCGGCGTGCCGCCAATCGCGTTGCCGTCCAGGGTGATTGTCAGGGTCGTGCCGCTCACCTCGGCGCTTGAGAACGATGGACAGCCGGCAGTGGGAAGTCCCACATTGAACACTCCCGTGACCGAACCCGACGCGCCGTCGGGGTCGGTCGCGGTAAAGGTGAAGGTCATTTCCGGATTGCCGGTCACCGGCGGCGAGAGGTTTGCCAGTGCGCAAGTCGGCCTTGCCATGAACCAGACATGATCATTAAACCACTTGAATTCGCCGGGTACGTACACGTCGTCGCGGTTCAAGCTCAACTTGAAGGTCAGCGGGTCGCCGTCCGCGTCACTGAAATCGTCTTCGTCCACTGGCAGGCTGACAAGAGTCAGGACAGGGGCGTTGACGGTGCCCGGATCTTCGCCGCCGAAGGTCGGGGCGCTGTTCGTCGGAGCAGTGGAGCCGCCGGCCACCAGGTGGTCCGACTGCGCGCCCAACCCCGCATGTGTCAACTTCGCGTCAATCGAGCCAGCGGCTCTCTTCACGGTCGCGCCGCCGCGCAGCCGCACCACTTCGCCCTGGCTGTTCGCGTTCACCGTCACGCCGTCGGTGTCCGTGTCAGCGGCCACCACCGTGTAGGCGAAGCGCAGCGTGCGGGCCGTGCCGCTGGTCGCCCCGCCCGTCACCAGTTCAGCCGGCCTTGTGTTGCTCCCGATCCCCAACTGCACCCGGATCCCCGCGCCCGTCGCCGAGGTGTCCCAGGCAACGTCCTCGCTCCAGGTCACGTCCACCGCGATCTTCTGGCCCGCCCCGTAGGTCTCCTTCGTGCCGTCGTTGTTCGCGTCGATGCGCGGCTTCGAGACGATCGCCACCGACGAGACCACCGGCTGCTTGACTTTGCCGACTATGGCCATCTTCCGGGTTGAATTGAACGGAGACAGGGCAATTTGAGTATCGCTCCTAATTCTCCATGTCCCTCTGTCACCGATGCTGAAGCCCGCGGCCCCGCCTGAGTCCTCGGCGTCCGAGTCGGTGTTCAGGATACGCCAATTGGCGCCCGCGGTGCTCAGGTCGAACATGACGAAGTAGCGGGTGGAGGGATCCAGGTCGACACCCGAGGAACTGGTGAAGCTGTTGGTGCCGTTCGTCAGGGATGCAGGATTGGTCAGCGTGGCGATCTTGCTGACCATTTCGTTGCCGTGGGTGGTGTGAGCAGTCCAAATCTCGGCAACCAATGTCGGCAACGCGGTTCCCGTTACTTCAAAGTCAACTTTCACTTCGGTCAGCGTGTAGCCGTCGGCGCTGCTTCCCGTGGTGAATTCCTGCGCGTGGTCGTGGTCACTACTGCCTTTATCAGTACTCGTAGTTTGGCCGAGGGTGGAGACCAGCGTCGTAGCGGTTTGCGCCTGTGCATACGCGGCGGCGAGCAGCGACAGCGCGACCAAGGCCACCGCCGCTGCCGTTTTCATGGCACGTCTCACGAAGTTGTGGCGAGGCGTGCCGGAACGCCTTCCCGGGCCTGTTCAGACGGATCGGCATGACCCGGATCGGCGGCCTTCCGCTGCACCTTAGCGGACACACACACGGGGGGCGCTCGGCGCTCGGCGCTCGGCGCTCGGCGCTCGGCGCTCGGCGCTCGGCGCTCTTAATAATGCGAATCCGCCGCGTCAAGCTGTTTTCGCACTCCCGCTCCAATGTTATGGGCCCCCTCCCGACGGACAACGCACACGTTTCACGGCACTCCCGCGACGCGGTGACGCACGGAACGCAGTCTACCCAAAAGTTTGCCGAATGGTATGTGCTTAGTGTGAAATAATCATGAAATTGTTGTCGATCTTAGTATTAATATCGTGAATATTGCCAAGAATGCCGCACCATGACCGTCGAGGGCAACCGGCCCAACCGCGAATCGGGCGACCTTTCGGGTGGCATCGCGCGCCGGCCAGTAAGCGGGGAAACGTGCGTGACCGCGTTCGGAAAGACCGACGGGTTTCCGGCCGCCTTCGCCCGGATCATATGACGTTCAGGGTCGGTTTTCCTCGGTTTCCCGCACGAAATCGATCGAGGGACTGTGCCGCGGGGATGCTCAAGTCATCGGTTTCCTGTCCAATTGAATTGACAGCCCGAATTTCCGGCGCAATGGTTCGGAATTGTCGACCGGAGCGCGACGCACTCCCTGAAGCGAGAGAATACCATGAGAATTGTTGAAGAATTTCCAAGAGAGGTCCGAACTGTCGAAGGGACCTGGATAGAACTCTCGGACGGAGTGCGTTTGTCCACAAAGATCTGGCTGCCCGAGGACGCCGAATCGGACCCGGTACCGGCCATCCTCGAATACTTGCCGTACCGTTACCAGGATGGAACAGCGGACCGGGACGCGCTGACGCATCCTTATTTCGCCGGCCATGGTTACGCGTGCGTTCGCGTGGACATGCGCGGTGCAGGCAATTCGGAAGGCGTATTGCTCGGTGAATACCTGAAACAGGAGCAGGATGACGCTCTCGAGATCATCGATTGGATCACCAGCCAGACCTGGTGTTCAGGTTCGGTCGGAATCATCGGAATCTCGTGGGGCGGATTCAACGGTCTTCAAATCGCTGCCCGGCAACCGGATGCCCTGAAGGCGATCGTTTCGATCTGTTCGACCGACGACCGTTACGCCGATGACATCCACTACATGGGCGGATCCATGCTGTGCGACAACATCGCCTGGTCAACCTACATGTTTTCCATCAACACGACTCCTCCTGACCCTCGACTTCATGGAAACAATTGGGAAACGGTCTGGTCAAAGCGGCTCAAAGGCAGCGGACTCTGGCTATCTGACTGGCTCGCACACCAGCATCGGGACGAATTCTACAAGCACGGTTCGGTGTGCGAAAACTACGATGACATCAAATGCGCCGTTTACGCCGTTGGCGGATGGGCCGACGGGTATTCGAACGCGGTCTTTCGCCTGCTCTCCAACCTCAAGTCTCCGGCCAAGGGACTCGTTGGCCCCTGGGCGCACAAGTATCCGCATTTCGCCGGCCCCGAGCCTTCCATCGGATTTCTTCAGGAGTGCCTGCGTTGGTGGGATCACTGGCT
Source organism: Paracoccaceae bacterium (assembly GCA_965242975.1). GTDB lineage: Bacteria > Pseudomonadota > Alphaproteobacteria > Rhodobacterales > Rhodobacteraceae > JAPPHA01. The sequence goes on from CBDETS010000007.1 coordinate 2,303,892, forward strand.
CAAGGGCATCGACACCGGCATCATGGACGAACCGCTCCTGCGTTGCTGGATGCAGGATCCGGTCCCACCAAGGACCTACTATGCTCGCCGGCCGGGGCGGTGGGTCGCCGAAGACACATGGCCGTCAAGCCGCATCGTCGACCGGCAATTTTTCATCAACAGGACCGGACTCGATGACTCGGGCGAGCGCCCGACGATCATGGAGGTTTCGTCGCCCGAAACCGTCGGGGTTGCCGGAGGGGTCTGGTGCCCGCACGGTGGAGACCCTGATCAGCCGTCGGACCAGCGAAAGGAAGCTGGCGGGTCCCTGAACTTCGACTCCGGAACCCTTGATGCCGATCTGGAGATCCTTGGCGCCCCGGTTGTCGAACTGGATGTATCCAGTCGACGGGGAACCGGCCAGGTCATTGCCTGTCTGAACGAAATCCTTCCGGACGGCGCCATCACCAGGATCAGCTACGGAATCCTGAACCTTACGCACCGCAACGGCCACGAACGCCCTGAACCGCTTGTTCCCGGCGACACCTACCGGGTCCGTATCCAGTTGAACGAAATCGCGCATCGGTTTGCAGCCGGGAATCGGATTCGGTTGTCGCTCTCGACCGCATACTGGCCGGTCGTCTGGCCATCGCCCGAGAAGTCAGCCCTGAGCGTGACCGCCGGAACGGCGGTCCTGAACCTGCCGACCCGGGCCGGGCGGACATCCGACCATCGCCTGCCGGAATTCGAGTCTCCCGAGTCGGCCCCTCCCTTGAAGAAAACCGCAACCAGGAAACCGTCGTTCGAGTGGACGACCACGGAGGATCAGACGACCGGAGTCCTTGTTTCCCGGCAGTGGTTCGATGAAGGAGCGATTACGTACGACGAGTATGACGGCTGGAACGTGGAATCGACCCACGAGGAGATTTTCACGATTCACCCTGATGATCCGAACTCGGCAACATGTGACATTACCTGGACCGAAAGGTTTTCCCGCGCGGACTGGAACGTGTCGTCATGCACCCGGACGATCGTGACTTCTTCAGCTACGCATTTTCACCTGGAGGCAAGCCTCAAGGCCTGGCTTGGGGACAAAGTCGTTCATGAACAGGATTGGAAGAGGTCGTTCCCTCGCCACCTTGTCTGATTGCGGCACCCCGAGGGATCGTTGACCTGGTGCGGGCGGGGGGACTTGAACCCCCACTTCCTTTCGGAAAACGGATTTTCGTACCGCTACAGGTTTCCCTGCCGCCCCGTTCAGGGCGTTTGACGGTCTGGACTATCCCTTCACCGTAGCCGCAGCCCCAGGTGCCGCCCGTCTAGTCTCTACACCTGCCCGTTGCCGGGATTGGCTCGGGATCAGCATCGGCCGCACCGGAAGCCTTCCCCGAATTTGAGCGGTTCTACTCCCCGGGTTTCCCCGGAGGCACCCAAGATGTCTCAAGTCCGTTGCGTCTACCTATTCCGCCACGCCCGCACATCCCGCCAACCTAGGTTTACGGAACGAAACCTTCATTAAGGCAGAATGCTACAGATGTCGAAGGTGTTCAACTCACCGAAACAGTTCCCCTTGAGGCAAACGCTGGGAACTCAAAATATTGACCGTAGAATAATGCGGTGAATTCATCGTGCCCGAATCCTCACGGGATAATTGACGTCAGGATCGCTTAGCTGAGTGATAACGCATGATGCAGTTTCATCTGGCTCAAGGTTGCACGTTGTGACCCAATCCCAATTGAAACTGCCGGATATGTCAGAACATGTTGCGTCTGAACTGCCAAGAATTTCCAGCTGGTCAACAGAGTTGAACCGCGCTGTGATCCCTGATTGACATATCTTTCCGTTGTCAAACCAAAGGGTCTGGTTGCCGACACCATCTGCGTCGAAGCACATATTCCATCTGGTAACGTAACTTACGACGCCAGTTCTGCGATTTTGCGTCCTAAGTTCGGAATCGAGATCCCAGCATCCGTCGAGCAACCCGACATCCTGTTCTTGCCATTGCTCAGCGTCCATTCCTCACGTGGGCACGTGCTCAACTGTTTCCGAAGAAACCGGATCGCGCCAAAGATTCGGGGGACACTCAAGTCTGGCAAGTTGCCGCTCAAGACCAGCGAGCCGTTCTTCCAAAAAAGCCCGCCGACCACGCGCAGCTTCGAGACGCGTGTGCAGTCCGCGCACCGCGACGAACGGGCAATTCGCAATTTTCCAATCGAACACCGGCGAGAGAACTCCGCAGGCACCAAGGGACACGAAGGTGGAAACTCCTACAGTGCCCACCAGAGCAACTGCCAGGAACCAGTGAAGAGCGCATATCCATGGAGGGAAGTGAAACTGGCTCATCGGAGATCACGTCCATCGGCAACTGAAATTACGACCAACTTGCACGGTGACGGATGACGGCGGGTCCACGCCAACGCTCAACGATCCTGCCCGAGCGAAAGGCTCTGAGGGTGCGCGTCTCGCCGAATGGTTTGCAACTCCTTCCGAGTCAACATTAAACACAAAGAAAGACAAACCATCGGACCGCCGTCCCGGGCAGGGTGACATGGGGTCCGATCATCTTGACCCCGGGGATGTAAAGGCGTCCCTGATCTATTCCGGCTTACGAAAAACATGAAGTGCAGTGCAATGGTATCGCGTTCGGACACCAACCACGCAGACGGCATTCACCAGCGTGCGGACTTTCACAGGTTCAACAATGGCAGGCAGCCCGGATCCACAGTCGACACGTCGGCACGTGCACGCGCTTTCGGTTTCGACATGGCGTCGGACAATGAAGCATGCGCGTTCCTGCGTTGCCTTGCTGCATCCAAACCCGGCGGTCGGTTTCTTGAGATCGGCACCGGTGTCGGCCATGCAACAGCGTGGCTTCTGGACGGGATGGACAGCGCCTCGTCCCTTGTGAGCATCGACATTGACAAAGATCTGTCCCGTGTCGCCCATGATGTCTTGGGAAACGACCCCCGTCTGACACTGATCGTAACCGATGCAGCCGACTACCTGCGCAACGCGGGAGGAAGTTCTTTCGACCTGATCTTTGCCGACAGCTGGTCCGGAAAGTTCAGCGAGCTGGATGAAGCGCTCGCGGCCTTGCAGCCCGGCGGTTTCTACGTCGTCGACGACCTCTCCCCACAGCCAAACTGGCCGGACGGACACGCAGATAAAGTCCAGGAATTCCTGGCCTTCATGGACATGCGGGAGGACCTCGTTTCGGTTTGTGTCGATTGGAGCACCGGCCTGCTGATCGCGACCAAACGCTCGGATGCATGACATGAGACTGAATCCGGGGCATACATCAATCAGGCGTGACACCCGATACTTTCAGGCCGAACCGCGTACTCGTAACCTTGCACTTCAGGGAACAACCGCTCACACTCTTTCCCGGGCACTTCTGCGGCGTGGGCCTTGGTCCCATGCTGTCCGACGAGCACACCGACTACCCGGGATGTTTCTCCCGCATATCGGCTACCGAGCGGCCGACCAATTCTGTCAGAACGTCGAAGTCGACGTTTGCCAGTCGCGTCACGTACAAGCACGACACCGAATGCCGGTGCTTCCCAAGGGCAGCCATCAGATCACCGTATTTCGAAAACCCGGGCATGATGTACACGACAAGGGCAGCCTTTCTCGGCGAGAATCCGGTTAGCATGAATGTATGTTCGGAACGGTCAGACCGCCTGTAGGTGTATCGGCCGAATCCGACGATGCTCGTGCCCCACATCCTGGGCTTCTCACCGGTCACCCTTTCCATCATGCGCAGTACGGTCCATGCATCCTCTCTGCGCCGGGCGCCCTCGACAGAATTCAGGAACTCGCCGACATCGCCATCATTCTCGGCAGTCTTCAAGGCTTCTGCCAAAACTCCCTCCCATCTCCGTTCACTGTTGCCAACAGATGAAAACTGACACGGATTCGCAGGCGTCGCAATCGCTGCAACCCTACACCCGGATGGGGCTGACCCGATCAACGCCGCATGTGAGTGATCTCAACAGGAAAAAATGAACCGGCTCCCCGGCGCTGGACACTCACACATCTCACTTGAGGCCTTCCGCACGGTCACGAAACACGAACGCCCGGATGCGCGAATTAGCCCGCCTCCGAAACCAGTGATTTCGCGAGCGCAGGATTGGGTGCCTCGCTACATCAGGTTGAAAAAACACGATGCAGATTCAGGCTGCACGACTCATCAAAATCGGAAGCAAGAGAATTCCTAAAGGACTTTCCGAGCATGAAGTGCCGTGCTTATGGTGCCGTCATCCAGGTAGTTCAACTCCCCGCCCATCGGAACACCCCTCGCGAGCGACGTGACCCGGACGTCCGTGTTTTCAAGCTCATCTGCAATGTAGTGTGCAGTCGTCTGACCTTCGACCGTTGAACCCAACGCAAGGATGACCTCGGTGACATTCGTCTCGGCAACACGCAGAAGTAACCCGGGTATCCGCAGTTCGTCAGGTCCGGCTCCGTCCAGGATCGACAGCACGCCACCCAACACATGGTAACGGCCGCGATAGACCGAGGTTCGCTCGATCGCCCAGAGGTCAGGCACATCCTCAACAACGCAGACCTGCCCATTGGCACGCTTGGGATTGGTACAGATGTCACACGGCGTCACCGTCCCGATGTTGCCGCAGATTTCGCAAAACCTGACGCGGTTCGCGACCCGTTCCAGGGCGGTCGCAAGCGGATTCAGTAACTGGGTGCGTTTCTTCAGAAGGTGGAGAACCGCACGCGGCGCCGACCTCGGCCCAAGTCCCGGCAGTTTCGCCATGAGCTGGATCAAGGTCTCGAGTTCCCGGTCCCTGCCCTCCACCGCGATTCCCCTGTCAACCTGGACCAGGCAAGTGCCGCCGTGATCAGATCTGTCCTTTCATCCACGGCGGCAATTCCTGCACGCCCATCAACTTCATCATCTCGTTTCGGCTCTTCTCGTTTGCCTTGCTCACCCCGTCGCCGACGGCAGCGACGATCAGGTCTTCGACCACGACCTTGTCTTCCGCCTTGAAAATGTCAGGATCGATCTCCAGGCCGACAAGCGTGCCGCGTCCGTTGACACGCGCCTTGACCAGACCCGCTCCCGCCTCTCCGGTCACTTCGACGTTTTCCATGGATTCCCGGGCGGACTCCATCCGTGACTGAAGTTCTTCCGCCGACTTCATCAGGTTTGCCATACCGCCAAGATTCATGAAATCCTTGATCATGAGTTCTTTCCTTCACACGTGTTGCAAGTGACGTTCCGCCGCTGCCTTGTCCGGATGCCCAACGGGCGAGTCAACCACCTTTCATTGACTCTGGACACGTGACCCCGAAGCGGCAACCGATACAATCCGCGCATCGGGAAACGCCCGGAATATGTCCTGAACGATCGGACTCCGTGCGGCCCGGTCATGAAGTTCCTGTTCGCGCCTCGCGAGTGTTTCCCCGATTGTCGGGCCACCGCCCTTGGCAAGAACAACGCTCCAGCGTTCGTTCGTCAAATCCATGAGGTGTTGGACAAGACGTGCCGGCAGGTCCGGGCGCGCATCGGCAACCAGTTCAATCTCGATCAATCCTCTCTGGAAATTGACCGGGCGAACGGAATTCTCGATCTCGACTGCAAGCTCCACGTTCCGCGTCCGGTCGTGAATCAGGTCCACCACATCGGACAGGTCGCGGAGTTGTTCCGATACTGGCGAAGATTCGCTTTCCAAGGTCCGACGGCCGTCAGATGAATCCTCGGTCGGCCCCTGAACTTCCATCCGTATCCCGTTGCCCTGTTCCGCACGATCGTGCTCCGACGTCGGAGCAGTGCTCTCGCTTGCCGCAGAGGGTGCCGATTGATCTTGCCGGCCCTCTTCCCTGCGCAACTTCCGAATCACATCCTCCGGCGTTGGCAGATCGGCCGCATGCGTCATGCGGATTATTGCCATTTCGGTGGCCATCCGTGGATTTGGCGCAGCCGAAACTTCGCTCAGGGCTTTCAGAAGCATCTGCCACATTCGCGTCAGGACGCGTAGAGACAGCTTTTCCGCCGCCGCCTTGCCCCGGTCCCGAACATCGGGAGATACCGATGGATCGTTTGCGGCGCCGGGCGTGATCTTGACAACCGAAATCCAGTGAACGACGTCCGCCATTTCCCTGAGTATCGCGAACGGGTCGGCGCCGTCCGTGTACTGTTCACCCACCTCTGCGAGAGCTTTCGCGGCGTCGCCGCGGACGACGTGATCAAAGAGGTCCATCGCGCGGGATCGATCGGCGAGCCCCAGCATGGTGCGAACTTCCGCGGAGGTCACCTGCCCCGTTCTTCGCGAAATCACCTGGTCGAGAATGGACTGGGCATCGCGCACGGACCCCTCCGCAGCCCTCGTGATCAACGCCAGGGCGTCATCGGCTACATCGGCCCCTTCCCGTTCGGACACCCACTTCAGGTGAGCGGCCATGACGTCGGGTTCAATTCTCCTGAGATCGTATCGCTGGCACCGGGACATGACCGTAACCGGGACTTTCCTGACCTCGGTCGTCGCGAAGATGAACTTGACGTGGTCCGGTGGCTCTTCCAGGGTTTTCAGCAGCGCGTTGAAGGCAGCCACGGACATCATGTGGATTTCGTCGATTATGTAGACCTTGTAGCGTGCCGTAGTCGGCCGGAACTGGACCGACTCTATGATCGATCTCACGTCCGCAATCCCCGTGCGACTGGCGGCGTCGACCTCGATGACATCCATGTGCCGGCTCTCGGCAATGGACCTGCACGGATCACACTGCCCGCATGGTTCGACGGTCGGTCCGCCTTTCTCATCCGGGCCTATGCAGTTCAGTCCCTTTGCAATGATTCGGGCGATCGTTGTCTTGCCAACACCGCGGACTCCGGTCATCAGGAACGCGTGGGCGATACGGTCGGACTCGAACGCGTTCCGGATGGTTTCAACGGTCGCGTCCTGCCCAATCAGGTCCGAAAGCTTTTGCGGCCGGTAGACGCGTGCCAGGACGCGGTAACCGATATCGGAACTGGTTTTCATTGACCCCTGGTCTTCCCTCCGCCAGTCCCAGTGCTCCGACCCGGTCGTCACGGCAAGCAGGAGCCCCTCCACCCGGTCCCGGGAATTGCCTGCCGGAACGGCTGTCCGCGCCGCATCGGGGCCACAACCGCATCGACCCGATGAAGACCGGGAAGGGTGAGAGGTTGGCACGTGGCCCAAGCGGAGCTCGTTACGGCTGCTTCCTTCCGGACCTGACCGGGTTGGCGAGACGCTCGCCCACACAACCTCTCGAGCCAAGTGACTAGAGGCTTGCGGGAACCAAGGCAAGAACCAATACTGCGAGACGGGCATCCCGGAGTTTTAGCAATGGAAATCTCGACCATGCCGGCGTTCACCGGCGGCCTTTTGCCAAGGAACGACGCCTTGCGAAACGATCACGAGGCCGTCACGGCCCTGTGGTCCGAAGACCGATCCAGGGCGACCCCGATCTGGCGCTCGAGAAACCTCATGGACCTGGACCTTCAACCAGAACGGGCCCGTCTGGTCTGGCTTCCGACCGGGCACCCGATCTTCGAGGGCCCGGCCGAGCAGCCGATCCTGGTCGGTCATGTCGGTACCACGGGCCGGTTTTCCGTGGACATTTCTGCCCGGGACGATCTTTTTCCCCTGGATTCCGAACCGCCCGATTCCCGTTACCCGATCGATGACGGCGTGTTCGGCCACAGGTTGCTGGACTCCAATCACGGATTCACTGATCTTCGATCCGCAATGTGCCTCCTCGAGGGTGTTGACGCTGAATCCGCCGCCGTTTCGCGCGCGCTCTCGAGTTGGCACCGGTCACACAGTTTCTGTTCGGCTTGCGGCAAGCCCAGTATTCCAATGGCAGCAGGATGGCAGCGCCAATGTGGCAGCTGTCAGCGAATCCACTTTCCGAGAACCGATCCCGTTGTCATCATGCTTGTCACTCACGGCAACAGATTGCTGATCGGCCGCTCTCCGCAATGGCCACCGCGGATGTATTCGCTTCTCGCGGGTTTCATGGAACCCGGCGAGACAATCGAACAGGCCGTGCAACGAGAATCCTTCGAAGAAGCGGGAGTCCATGTGGGCCGTGTCCGCTATCTCGCGTCGCAACCATGGCCGTTCCCGGCGTCACTCATGATCGGATGCCGGGGAGAAGCTCTCACGACGGAACTCAGCGTCGACTCGGCGGAACTGGCGGACGCGCGTTGGATAGGGCGCGAAGAACTGGCCCTGGTCTTTGATGGCCGGTCGGACGACATCTCTCCTCCGCGTGCGGGCTCGATCGCTCAATTCCTCATGTTCCAGTGGCTGTCCGGACGGCTCTGAACCGCCAATTCGACTGCACTCGGACGAGACCGGCCTCGTCCCGGAACCCGTTCCCAAATGCGCGATGATCCCGGCGTCTTACCGTCGGAGTCCGATCGGGTAGACGCCAAGAACCTTCGTGTGCGAGGTGAAATACCTCAACTCCTCAAGTGCGCGGGCCAGTTGCGGTTCGTCGGGATGTCCGACGACGTCGGCGTAGAACTGGGTAGCCGTGAATGAGCCGTCGATCATGTAGCTTTCCAGCTTGACCATGTTGACTCCGTTCGTCGCAAACCCCCCGAGCGCCTTGTAGAGGGCCGCCGGAAGATTTCGGACCGTAAACACGAAGGTTGTCAAAACGGCACCTTCCTCCGGCTCGCTTCGGTAGGGTTCGCGCGCCATCACCAGAAAACGGGTCGTGTTGTGCTCCCGGTCCTCGACATTCGGGGCGAGGATATCGAGACCGTAGATGTCCGCGGCGAGGTCCGAAGCAAGCGCCGCGGTTGCCCGGTCGTTTTCGGCCAGGACATGTTCGGCCGACCCGGCCGTGTCCGCAGCGGGAACCGGTTTTATGTCGTTTCGAATCAAAAAGTCACGGCATTGTCCGAGAAGGACGCTGTGGCTGTGCGCCACACGTATATCGGTCAGCCGGGCACCCTTGACGCCGAGCAGGTTGATGTTGACCCGGAGAAAATGCTCGCCGACGATGTGAAGTCCAGACTCGGGAAGCAGTCGGTGGATGTCGGCGACCCGTCCGTAGGTCGAGTTCTCCACGGGCAGCATCGTGAGATCCGCCTTGTGATCGACCACGGCCGCAATCGCTCCTTCGAACGTATTGCATCCGATGGCCGTGATTCCCTCCCCCAGTTCAAGGCAGGCCTTGTGGGAATACGCACCGGGTACACCCTGGTAGGCGATTGAATTCGGCTTTGGCATGTGTTGCATGCGGAACCCCAAAGAAATGCTCGTCGGAACAAGGTTGGCGGTTTCTACTCCTTGCAAGCCATGAGCGAAAGGCGGTAGAAGTCCGCTGCCGGAATCTCCGGATACATCAACGAACCACCGCCAGGGTAAGTCGTGTCATGGATACAATGGATCTGACCAAGATCTTCGGTGCCTTGTGTGGATCACTTCTCTTCCTCCTCCTCGTCAGTTGGGCCAGTGGAGCCATTTATGAGCCCGGCGGCGGCCATGGCGACGGCAGCCTCGAGGCGGCGTACGTCATCGAGGTCGAAGAGGAGGAAACCGTTGTCGCCGGCGAGGAGGAGCCGGATTTCCTCGCACTGATCGCGGCAGCCGATGTGGGACGTGGCAAGAAAGTGTTCACGAAGTGCAAGGCGTGCCACAAGCTCGAAGAAGGCGCAATCAGTACGGGCCCGCATCTGTACAACATTGTCGGCAGGCCTGTCGCAAGCGTAGGCGAGTTTGCATACTCGGGCGCACTCAAGACGTTGAGTGGGGATTGGGGATACGAGGAGCTCGACAAGTTCCTCGCGAAACCGTCAAGTTTCGTTCCAGGAACCAATATGAGTTTCGTAGGTCTCAAAAAGCCAAAGGACCGGGCCAACGTCATTGCCTATCTTGAAAGCCTGAATCAGTAGGGGCCGCTCTTTCGAGAACCGCACGGGACTCGAGACTCCAGTACATTCATCAAGGAAATTTGGCGGACGACCGCCATGGACCGTAGTTCGAATGCTCGTCAACGCGGCCACGTCCTGGCGACCGCGGTCACCCACAAGCCTGCCCAGTCTCGCGCACGCACCGGTAAGCCGGTGAACGGTTTCGTGACACGCTGTCGACGAAGTGCCCCACCCTGCGACCTCGATTTGGGCGAACGACCTGCCTTGGCACGGCAAACGTCTGAATCCCCCGAAATAACGATTGATTGTCCCGAATTGACCAAACTGCGCGTTGATCCTTTTCGGTTAAATGACTAGCATCTTCGGGTAGGCCCAACGGGTCGAAATTTTATTGTCGGACAAAAGGATGGCAGATCATGGTCAGGGCGCAGAGATCCGATGTGACGTTGCAATCGGCAGAAAGAACCATGCAACCGGGCTCCCCCGGACCCGGCAGTCGCGCCAGAAGTCCGGCCTCGACCGCCCGCCTTGCTTCGGTTGCCGGCGCCGTACTCGCCCTCGCGGCGGCCGTAGCGGCGAACGCCGAGGAAACCGTGATCAAGTCGCACGGAATTTCGACATTCGGTGAACTCAAGTACGAGGAGGGGTTTCCCCACCTCGATTACGTCAACCCTGACGCACCTGTGGGGGGAACGTTTTCGACCTGGGGTTTCGGAACGTTTGACAGCCTCAGCTCCTACATTCTCAAGGGGCAGGCAGCACCATTGTCCTCGGTATTCTTTGAATCCCTCATGACCGGAACGGCAGACGAACCGGACTCCCTCTACGGGCTGCTCGCCGAGAGTATCGAGTACCCCGAAAACCGTCAGTGGGCGGTTTTCAACCTTCGTCCTGAAGCGAAGTTCTCCGATGGAACCCCGGTGACGGCCGACGACGTCGTCTTTTCCTTCGACACGCTGATCGAAAAGGGCCGTCCGATCTACAAGACGACGTTCAGTGATTTCGAGAACGTCGAAGCACTGGGTCCATTGAAAGTGAAGTTCACCTTCAAGGACGGGGTCAACACGCGCGAACTGCCTCAGGCCGCGGCAGGACTTCCCGTATTCTCGAAGGCTTACTATGCGGACCGGGACTTCGCGGAAAGCACGCTTGATCCCCCGTTGGGTTCAAGCCGGTACGTGCTCGATCGGGTGATTCCGGGCAAAACCGTCGTCTACAAACGCAGGGACGATTACTGGGGCAAGGACCTCAACATCAACATCGGCCGCGAGAACTTCGAATACATTCGCGTCGAGATGTTTGCCGACTACACGTCCGCATTCGAAGCCTTCAAGGGAGGCGTCTACCACTTCAGGGAGGAGTATTTTTCCAAGCTCTGGGCAACGTCCTATGACTTCCCGGCGATTGAAAACGGCTGGGTCGTCCGCGCGACCCTTCCCGATGGCCGCCCGTCGGGAACCCAGGGCTTCTGGCTCAACATGCGAAGGGACAAGCTCAAGGATCCGAGGGTACGGGAAGCGCTCGGGCTGATGTTCAACTTCGAATGGTCAAACAAGACCCTGTTCTACGGTCTGTACGACCGGACGGACAGCTTCTGGGAAAACTCGCATCTTCAGGCTGAGGGAATGCCGTCAGAAGATGAATTGGCAATTCTCGAACCGTTGCGGGAACACCTTCCGGAATCGGTCTTTACCGAACCGGCGTGGACTCCGCATGTGTCCCGGCCGGACCAGTTGGACCGGTCCGCAGTGCGCAAGGCCGGTAAACTCCTGGACGAGGCCGGATGGACACTCCAGGATGGCGTCCGCACGAATGCGGCCGGCGAAGTTCTCGGCATAACGGTTCTCAATGATTCTCCCTCCTTCGAGAGAATCATCAACCCCTGGATCGAAAACCTCAAGAAACTGGGAGTGGACGCCGATCACCGAATGGTCGATGCGGCGCAGGCAACCGAGTTGACCAAGGTGTTCGACTTCGACGTCACGGTTGCCCGTTTCGTCATGTCACTGACGCCGGGAATCGAACTGCGGTCGATTTTCAGCAGTGAATCTGCCGTCACGGACGACTCGTCGAACCTCTCCGGCGTTGCCAACCCCGCAATCGATGCACTTCTCGACATCATCGAAGGCGCCAATGACCGGGAATCGCTCAATACCGCGGTTCGCGCGTTCGACCGCAGTCTCCGCGCAATGCACATCTGGATTCCCCAGTGGTACAAGGGCTCACACAATCTCGCGTTCTTCGATTACTATGAACATCCCGAGACCCTGCCGCCTTACGGACTCGGTGAGGCGGACTTCTGGTGGTTCAACGCCGAAAAGTTCGAGAAACTGAAGGCAGACGGCGCGCTCTAGGAGTATGGGCGCATACGTCCTGAGGCGGCTCTTCCTCATGATCCCGACCCTGTTCGGGATCATGGTCATCAACTTCGCTCTGGTTCAGTTCCTCCCCGGAGGGCCAATCGAGCAGATCCTTTCGCAGCTTGAAGAAGAGTCGCAGGCGACCGACAGGATAGCCGGTGGTGCGTTCGAAGCCGGCGGGCGTGAAGATTCGGGTTACCAGGGTGCCCGCGGCCTGCCGGAAGACTTTATCAAGGACCTCGAAAAACAATTCGGCTTTGACAAACCGCCTGTTGAGCGGTTCTTCCTCATGATGGGGAACTACCTGCGCTTCGATTTCGGCGAGAGCTACTTCCGGTCCATCACGGTTGTCGACCTTGTTCTCGAAAAGATGCCTGTCTCCATTTCCCTCGGCCTCTGGTCGACCCTGCTCTCCTATCTTGTCTCGATTCCCCTTGGCATTCGAAAAGCGGTTCGGGACGGAACACGCTTTGACACCTGGACGTCCGGTGCGATCATCTTCGCCTACGCGATTCCCGGATTCCTGTTTGCCATCCTCCTGCTGGTTCTGCTTGCAGGCGGCTCTTACTACCAGATCTTTCCTTTACGCGGCCTGACGTCCGACAACTTTTCCGAGCTGTCTCTGATTGGCAAGGTTGCGGACTATTTCTGGCACATAACGCTTCCGGTCGTCGCCTCGACGATCAGCGCCTTTGCAACGCTCACCCTCCTGACCAAGAACAGTTTTCTGGAGGAGATCAGGAAGCAGTACGTGATGACGGCCCGAGCCAAGGGGCTGACCGACGGCCGGGTGCTCTACGGCCATGTCTTCCGCAACGCGATGCTGATCATCATTTCCGGCTTTCCCGCGCTGTTCATAGGGATTTTCTTTTCCGGATCCCTGATCATCGAGATCGTGTTCTCACTCGACGGCCTCGGCCGCCTCGGGTTCGAGGCCGCCGTAAACCGGGATTATCCGGTGCTCTTCGCAACCCTTTACGTCTTTGGCCTGATCGGTTTGCTGGTCAATCTCCTTTCCGATCTGACTTACGTCTGGGTCGATCCGCGGATCGACTTCGAAACCCGGGAAACCTGACGATGGGTGTGCTCAACACTCCGCTGGCCAGGCGCAGGTGGCAGAATTTCCGTTCCAACCGCCGTGCCTTCTGGTCTCTCTGGATATTCGGGATCCTCTTTGCCGTCTGCCTGTTCGCAGAATTGTTCGCCAACGACCGGCCGTTGCTCGTTTCGTATCGTGGCGATTTCTACGTGCCCGCGTTCCGGTTCTATGCGGAAACGGATTTTGGCGGAGAGTTCGAGACGGAGGCCGAATACCCGTCGCCCGAGGTCCAGTGCCTGATCAGGACCGGCGGAATCGACGCATGCATCGATGACCCGGAGGGAATACTGCTTGACGCAGAAGACGGTTTCGTCGGCGGTACGGCCGTTGAATCAGGCTGGATTCTCTGGCCGCTCATTCCCTACAGTTTCAACACCATCAATTACGACGTGGAAACGGCGCCGTCCCCCCCTGACGACAACCACATCCTCGGAACCGACGACCAAACCCGGGACGTGGTTGCGCGCATCATCTATGGATTTCGTATTTCGACCCTGTTCGCGTTTGTCGTTGTCGTCGTGTCGTCGGTTGCGGGGATAATTGCGGGCGCTTCGATGGGTTACTTCGGCGGTTGGGTGGACCTCCTGTTTCAACGGATCGTCGAGATCTGGGCGAACATTCCGAGCCTGTACATCATCATCATCGTATCCGCCCTCTTCACGATGAACTTCACCCTCCTGACACTGCTGATCGCACTGTTCAGCTGGACATCACTCGTCGGTGTCGTTCGAGCCGAGTTTCTCCGGGCTCGCAACTTCGAATACACGAGGGCAGCCCGGGCACTGGGGGTCAACGACTGGATTATCATGTTTCGCCATCTGCTGCCGAACGCGATGGTCGCAACCCTGACCTTGCTGCCATTTCTCGTGACGGGAGCAATTGGCGGTCTCGCTTCGCTCGATTTTCTCGGATTCGGCCTGCCGCCTTCCTACCCGTCGCTCGGTGAACTGGCCTTGCAAGCCAAGCAGAACCTTCAGGCGCCCTGGCTCGGGTTCGCGGCATTTTTCACTTTCGCGGTCATGTTGTCATTGCTGGTCTTTATCTTCGAGGGCGTACGGGACGCATTCGATCCAAGAAAGACGTTCGAGTGAGCATACCCCTTCTCTCGGTCAATGACCTTTCCGTCTGTTTCGGACCGAACCCGCCCGTAGTCGACAGGGTATCGTTCGACATTTTCCCCGGCGAAACCCTGGCGATCGTCGGCGAGAGCGGCTCCGGCAAGTCCGTGACCGCGCTGTCGACCGTCGGCCTTCTTCCCGAAAATGCCTTCCGGTCAGGCGCGGTGATGTTTCGCGAGACTGATCTCATTGCCGCCGATGAACGAACGCTTCGCCGGATCCGCGGGAACGCGATCAGTTTCATTTTCCAGGAACCGATGACGTCGCTCAATCCTCTTCACACCATCAGCCGGCAGATTGGCGAGAGTCTTGCCGTGCACCAGGGTCTCACCGGAAAGAGCGCGCGTGACCGGATCGTGGCATTGCTGAACCGGGTCGGCATCCAGGATCCTGAAAGTCGCCTAAACGACTACCCGCACCAACTTTCCGGGGGGCAGCGTCAACGTGTCATGATTGCCATGTCACTGGCCAACCAGCCCGCACTCCTGATTGCCGATGAACCGACGACGGCGCTTGATGTGACGATACAGGCGCAGATTCTGGACCTTCTTGCCGAGGTCCAGAAGTCCGAGCACATGAGTCTCCTCTTCATCACCCATGACCTGACGATCGTCGAGAAATTCTCCGACCGTGTCTGTGTCATGCAGGCGGGCCGCATCGTGGAACAGGGAGAGACACGCAAAATCTTCGAACGACCTGAACACCCGTACACGCAGCAGCTTCTCTCGGCAGAACCCACCGGATCACCACCGCCAGTCGCTCCCGACGCAAAAACGATCGTCACAACCGAAAGCCTTCGCGTCTGGTTTCCGGTAACGCGTGGCCTGCTGAAGCGAACCGTGGGTCACATAAAGGCGGTAAACGGCGCGACCATCAGAATTCGCGCGGGCGAGACGATCGGTATTGTCGGAGAAAGCGGGTCCGGGAAGACGACGCTGGCACTGGCGATCATGCGGCTCATCTCTTCAGACGGCCCGGTGACATTCATGGGCCGTAACATCCAGGGAATGCGGAACAAGACCCTCAGGCCGTTGCGCGCGGCAATGCAGATCGTGTTCCAGGACCCGTACGGATCTCTCAGCCCGAGGATGACCATCCGGCAGATCGTGTCAGAAGGGCTTCTGGTTCACGGTTCCTGGAGCGACGACGTGATCGACGAAAAGGTCTCGGAAATTCTGCTTGAAGTCGGGCTTGACCCGTCCATGGCGGATCGCTATCCGCACGAATTCTCCGGCGGACAACGGCAACGCATCGCGGTTGCACGCGCAATGGTGCTGCAGCCCTCCCTGGTGGTTCTCGACGAGCCAACCTCTGCGCTTGATCGTACGGTCCAGGTCCAGATCATCGAGTTGCTTCGGGATTTTCAGCGGAAACACGGTATCGCGTACCTGTTCATCAGCCATGATCTGAAGGTCGTTCGCTCGCTCAGTCACCGGGTCCTGGTCATGTACCGCGGCGACGTTGTCGAAACCGGCTCCGTCGACAAGATCTTCGATCACCCGGAAACCGACTACACGAAGTCACTCATGGCGGCGGCGATTGATCTGCGCGTTGAAGCCGGTGCGTCCGATTAGGCGATTCTGGCCGCCTGTTTCACAAGCTCGCCTGTTCATTCGCTCGTCTGAAGAAACGTTCACACCGGAGAGTCACGGTCCGGAATCGCTCATTTGGGATCGGACGCCTGTTACCGATTCAACCCTGTGCGGGAACCGGCATCAGCGATCAGTTGCCGAATCATGGGGAACGGATTCTTATCGAGGCACCAGTTGAACAAGACATCATGCCGAGGCGCTTCAACCGGATCAGGCAGCAGGCATCCGCGTCTCGACCAGTTCGGCCCAGTAGGATGATCCGCTGGGAATGATTTCGTCATTGAAGTTGTAATTCGGATTGTGAACCGGTGCCGTGTCGCCGTTTCCGATCAGTATATACGACCCGGGTCGGGCCTCCAGCATGTACGAGAAGTCTTCGGCTCCCATTATCGGAGGATTTTCTTTCGTGGCCTGACCCGTAATTTTTTCCGCGATCCTGGCGGCAAATTCCGTTTCCTCCACGGAATTCACCATAACCGGATAACCACGCTCGTATTCGGTCACCGCTTCCGCACCGAACGCCTCGGCGGTCCGCGAAGCAATCTCTCCAATCCGCTTCTCGGCAAGGTCCCTGACCTCTTCGATCAACGAACGAACCGTTCCTTTCAGGACCACCTCCTGAGGAATGACGTTGTAGGCATCACTCCCGGTTCGAAAACTGCATACCGAAACGACAACCGAGTGAAGCGGATCGACATTCCGAGATGCGATGGATTGCAATGCCAGGACAGTATGCGCGGCAACAACCGTCGTATCAACTCCCTTGTGCGGTTGCGCGGCATGCCCGCCCCTGCCCTTGACGACAATGGTGAATTGGTCGGCGGCCGCGAAGAAGGCTCCACTTCGAATAGCGAATTTGCCCGTCTCCAGCCCTGGCATGTTATGCAGGCCGTAAACTTCCTGGATGTTGAAACGATCCATGAGGCCGTCGTCGACCATTACCTGGCCACCGCCGCCGCCTTCTTCGGCCGGCTGAAAAATGACCACCGCGGTGCCGTCGAAATTCCTGGTTTCCGCAAGGTATTTCGCGGCGCCCAACAGCATTGCCGTGTGTCCGTCGTGTCCGCACGCATGCATGCTATCGTCGGTCCGGGATGCATATTCCAGCCCGGTCGTTTCCTGCATCGGCAGCGCGTCCATGTCGGCCCTGAGCCCGACAACCAGCCCGTTTCCGTCGGTTTTGCCCTTGATGACGCCGACCACGCCGGTTTTTCCGATGCCCGTAGCGACCTCGTCGCAACCGAATTCCGACAACTTGTCGGCAACAAGCGCGGATGTCCTGTGGGTATCGAACAACAATTCCGGGTTCTGGTGAATGTCCCGGCGCCAGCCTGTGATTTCTTCATGAAGATCGGCGAGGCGGTTCTTGATGGGCATGGCTTGATCGTCCTTCTCTCAGGCCGCCAGGTCGGTCGTCAGGCGGCGCATGAATCGATTGCACTCTTCGAGTTGTTGACGCGACACGAATTCATCCGGTTGGTGGGCCTGATCAATCGAGCCGGGGCCGCATATTACCGCTGAATACCCCTCCTCCTGGAACTGACCCGCCTCGGTTCCATAAGATACGACATTGGAGTCATTGTCGCCGGTCAGCTTTCGGACCAGTGCCTCAGCCGCACCCCGACTCTCCGGTTTCAACCCGGGAACGATATTCAGGTCGCTCAGCCGAATACCTGTCTCGCGATTCACGCCTTGCATCTGCTCCTCGATTCCCGCGGCGTACTGCTCAAACCTGTTGATCCAGTCGGCCGAAGACTCGGACGGAACACACCTGATGTCCGTCGAGAACCAGCAGTCCCGCGCAGTTATGTTGCACGCCGTCCCACCTGATACCATGCCCGCGTGCAGCGTCGTGTAGGGCGGATCGAATCCGGCAGATTCCTTGGCCGCGCCCGCGCGGTTTTCGCCGGTTCTGTCTTCCAACCAGCCGATCAGCCGCGCAGCGGTCATGACGGCCGAAACGCCGCGATGTACCTGGCACGAATGAACCTCGTGACCGCGTACACGAACGTTGAAATTGGCGGAGGACTTGTGCCCGTTCACCATCTTCATCATCGTTGGTTCGCCGACAATCACGGATTCGGCTCGCGGAAACTGTTTCGAGAGTTTGCCGATCATCGACGGTGCGCCGAGGCAACCCACTTCTTCATCGTATGAGAACGCAAGCTGAACCGGTCGCTTCAGACCGGCGTCGACCCAATCGGAGACGTTTGCCAATGCGACCGCGAGGAAACCTTTCATATCCGCGGTTCCCCGACCGTAGATGCGGCCTCCCCGTTCACTCAATCGAAAAGGATCGCCGGACCAGTTCTGGCCCTTCACGGGGACGACATCCGTATGGGCCGAAAGGATGACACCCCCCGGAACATCCGGCCCGATCTGGGCGTACAGGTTGGCTTTCGTTCGATCGGAATTGTAGTCGCGAAAACTCTCGATGCCGAAACTTCCCAGAAATTCCTCGACATAGGCAACCAGTGACAGGTTGCTTTCACTTGAAACGGTTGGGAACCCAACGAGCTTTTCGAGAATTTGAACCGGATCCCTGATTTTCGTATCCCCCCCCGCCAGCGGTTACAAAGCGGTCGACCACCGGTGGACCGTGCAATTTTGTCGAGGGTGATATCAAGTATCTTCACCTTCCAACAGCCGCAAATTGACGTCCAAATGCGTTGAATCGCTGGCTCCGGGAAACCGTTCCTTTGTTCAGACTGATTGTCTCGCGATGCCCAGTCGGAACAATGGTCGGCCGTCCACAAGAAATCGCTCCGGCCGCGCTTCAGCCGTCGTCCGGCATGAACGCAAACCGCGTTCCGGTTTTCTTCCCGCGACCACCGCCCCGTGAAGCACTTGTTGTGCCGATACCGGCATTGCAAGTGGCAATACACGTGTGCCTTCACATGTTGCGCGCAACATGTGAAGGCACACCGGCAACGGCGAGTGCCCGGAGCGCCTGCGGCATCTGGCGGGTCTCCAGCAGTCGGTCCGCCAGGAAGGCGTAGCCGGGCATGATCGAACCCCCAACGATCGAGCGCGGGTCCCTGAGGTGGGCGACATGCCAGGCATCCGAATACTTGCCGCCGACGCGGGCGAGGTCGGGCCCGGTCCGTTTCGACCCCCAGAGGAACGGGTGATCGTACATGCTTTCGGCGGCCAGGCTGAAATGGCCATAACGGTCGACGTCGGATTTCAGCGTGCGGATCATCTGGCTGTGGCAGGCGTAGCACCCTTCGCGCATGTAGATGCCGCGCCCGGCCAGTTCGAGCGGGGTGTAGGGCCGCATGCCTTCGACCTTCTCAACGGTGTTTTCGATCGTGAACAGCGGCGCGATTTCCACGAGACCGCCGAACGAGGCAACGACACCAAACATCAAGTCGTGCTCGGATGTCGCATCGTCGAGCGTGACGGCGAGGTCCCGGTACCGATCCCGAATTCACTCATTGGTCGCCTCATCCTGATGAGGTATCGTCTCCCGAAACGGGGACCGCGCACGGCGGCGGCGGCGGTTGCCGCGTCCCGGGGCTCTCGTCACCAGACCCCCTCACGCCAGGCAGAGGTCGCAGAAAGCGCCACCGTCGATGCGGACGGCACGATGACCGGCGACCGGCGCAACGTCCGGGCCGACGATGTCCGCCAGAATCGCCGCCAAGCGCCGGGCGCCCGCACGAGCCCGGCCTCGCGGATTCCCTTGGCCACGGTCGACAGGCTGGCGGGACGGTCCTCTGCGTCGAGGACAGTGACAATCCTGTGGATGGGCGTGTGCCGCACCATGCAAGCTGTAGTTGGTACCGGCGTCCTTGCGCATTTCCGTCTTTCGCACCGGACGTGCCAAATTCGGCGGAACCGGAAACCGAGACGTCAACAGCCGTCATGCCACCTGGAACCACCGGTGAAGTTGTCGCGAGGAACACTCGTTTCAGGAATTATTTCTGTTTTGAAGTTTATCTTCATTGTTGGGTCGGACTGAATCCTTCAGTTCCATTTTCGACATTGATCATTGCCGGGCTGTAAGAAGTTGTCATGACCCCTCGCCCTTGCGTCGGTCTTTTTTTGGCATCGAACACGGATATTCGACAGTTGTGTGGATCGGTTGGCGTATCTCCGGTGTTCTGGGAAACCTGGATCGGGGTTCCTTTCCGGTGGGTTGAACGACACAAGTTTGAAAGATGAGCAGATGAAAAAGATACTTGCAGCAACGATTGCCCTTGCCCTTGTCGACGGGGCGGCCTCTGCCGACGTCACCATCTCCGGCGATGCCAAGTTCGGTATCAAGTACAACTCCGCGCCCACGGATGAAAACGGAAGTCCTGTCAAGTCGAAGCTCATGTTCACGCGTGAGATTGGCGTCGATTTCATCGGCTCCGGCACCACCGACGGCGGCCTGAGCTTCGGCGGGAAGGTCGGGTTCGACACCATCGACGGTGTGGACACGGGAACGGTCTTTGTCAGCGGCGCCTTCGGCACGGTCACCTACGGTCACGACGATGCGGCCGATGCTCTTGCCGGCGGGATCGCCGATGTCGGCCTGAACGGCCTGGGCGTTGACGACGTTGTCGAGGACATCCGGGGCACGACGGCGAACCAGGCCCGCTACGACCTGAGCGCCGGCAACTTCGCCCTGGCGATTTCGGCTGGAAGAAGGGAGCCCAGGCCTGCCACGGCGGGTACTCTTGTTCCACGGACATACGGGCAATTTGAGGTCAAGAAGAACTCCTACGCGGTCGGCATGAACTTCAGCGCCTCCGGTGCGACGTTCGGCATAGGCTACGACAGCGAAAAGACGGTCAGCGCCGGCATCGGCTACAGCACCGGTCAGTTCTCGGCGAACGCCTTCCACGCAAGACGAGGCCAACCCTACTTCAACTATGGCGGCTCTTGGAATCCGGGTCTTGGCAACGCCACGTACATCGCGCGCTACTCCGGGCGCGGCTTCGACGTGTCCTACACAATGGGCGCATCGACGCTGACGATGGTCTACGCCAAGACCGATGTGGACAACATCCAGCCAGAATTTCGCATACCAACTCGTTTCATTGGCACCACCTTCAGGGGCAAGGGCATTGGCTTCAGTCACGATCTCGGCGGCGGAGCCTCGCTGGTTGCCGGTTTCGCGAAGGCGTCGAAGAAGACGGTCAAGGATCTGACCTGGAGAGAAATCGGACAGGCGCCAACAGCCGCTCGACGAGAGGATCTCACGCCTTTCACCGCCGAAAGGAACGTGGCGAACGTGGGGCTGTCCTTCTCGTTCTGAACCGGAAGTTCATCGCCATACGGAAGGGAGCGGTCTCGGCCGCTCCTTGCATTTGCACGAGGCGGCAACCGGGATTCCGTCGCCGGAATTTTTCCGGTTTCCTGGGTCGCGGAACCTGTACAGGCAATCGGCCAAGGGCTCGTTGCGATGCGGGCGAATCGTTTTTTCGCTGAGGGAATCCCCCTGGAATCGATATGTGATTCACTCGCGGCATGGGCACGATCGAGAGCATCCGGCGCTGGTGGCGCCACCTGGGGACGGAACGCTACCCCGAGGCCCGCAGGTTGCTCATCACTGCCGACTGTGGCGGCTCCAACGGGCATCGCGCCCGGTTGTGGAAGGTCGAGCTCAGAAGCTCGTACGCGAACTCGGCATCGAGATCAGCGTGTGCCACCTGCTGCCCGGCACGAGCAGTGGACAAGATCGAGCGCAGGCTCTTCTCCTTCATATTCCATGTTGACATGTTGACTTTCGATCTGGTTTGGCGTGGATTTCCCGGGTTCATTGGCTTGATTTGCGACAACTCTTCCCACCTTGCTCTGATCTGGCTGGCGAGGTTCGGAGTTTGCCTGCCTTGTCAGGATTTCATTTCAATCGTTGACACCACCGTCGCTGCCAAGCCGCATACGGAGGACCGGGAACTCTGCGCTTCGAGTGCCGGATTTCACCAACGTACCACCCGAATTTCATCCAAAACTGTAGTTGGCGCCGACGTCCTTGCGCATTTCCGTCTTTCGCACCGGACGTGTCGAATTCGGCGGAACCGGAAACCGGAACGTCAGCAGCCGTCATGCCACCTGGAACCACCGGTGAAGTTGTCGCGAGGAACACTCGTTTCATGATTCATTTCTGTTTTGAAGTTTATCTTCATTGTTGGGTCGGACTGAATCCTGTCAGTCCCATTTTCGACATTGATCATTGCCGGGATGTAAGAAGTCGTCATGACCCCTCGCCCTTGCGTCGGTCTTTTTTTGGCATCGAACACGGATATTCGACAGTTGTGTGGATCGGTTGGGCGTATCTCCGGTGTTCTGGGAAACCTGGATCGGGGTTCCTTTCCGGTGGGTTGAACGACACAAGTTTTGAGGATGAGCAGATGAAAAAGGTTCTTGCTGCAACGACCGCAACCGCTCTTACCCTTGCCCTTGTCGGCGGGGCGGCCTTCGCCGATGTCACCATCTCCGGCGATGCCAAGTTCGGCGTGAAGTACAACTCCGCGCCCACGGATGAAAACGGAAGTCCTGTCAAGTCGAAGCTCATGTTCACGCGTGAGATTGGCGTCGACTTCATCGGCTCCGGCACCACCGACGGCGGCCTGAGCTTCGGCGGGAAGGTCGGGTTCGACACCATCGACGGTGTGGACACGGGAACGGTCTTTGTCAGCGGCGCCTTCGGCACGGTCACCTACGGTCACGACGATGCGGCCGATGCTCTTGCCGGCGGGATCGCCGATGTCGGCCTGAACGGCCTGGGCGTTGACGACGTTGTCGAGGACATCCGGGGCACGACGGCGAACCAGGCCCGTTATGACCTGAGCGTCGGCAACTTCGCCCTGGCGATTTCGGCTGGAAGAAGGGAGCCCAGGCCTGCCACGGCGGGCATGCTTGTTCCACGGACATACGGGCAACTTGAGGTCAAGAAGAACTCCTACGCGATCGGGGCGAGTTTCAGCGCCTCCGGTGTGACGTTAGGTCTTGGCCACGACAGTAAGAAGACAACCAGCGTCGGCATCGGCTACAGCTCTGGTCAGTTCTCGGCGAACGCCTTCCAAGCAAAACGAACCCAACCCTACTTCAACTATGGCAACGGTTGGCAACCGGGCGGTGCAGGCGGAAACGAAGATGATATCACGCTCTATGCGGGCTACTCCGGGCGCGGCTTCGACCTGTCCTACACGATGGGCGCATCGACGCTGACGATGGTCTACGCCAAGACCGAAGTGGACAACATCCAGCCAAACTTTTTCTTGAGCCGCATTTATTTCACAAGCGCCACCTTCAGGGGCAAGGGCATTGGCTTCAGCCACGATCTCGGCGGCGGAGCCTCGCTGGTTGCCGGTTTCGCGAAGGTGTCGAAGAAGACTGTCAAGGATTTGACTTGGGTAGAAATCGGACAGGCGCCGTCGGCCGCTCGACGAGAGGATCTCATGCCTTTCACCGCCGAAAGGAACGTGGCGAACGTGGGGCTGTCCTTCTCGTTCTGAACCGGAAGTTCATCGCCATACGGAAGGGAGCGGTCTCGGCCGCTCCTTGCGTTTGCACGAAGCGGCAACCGGGATTCCGTCGCCGGAATTCTTCCGGTTTCCTGGGTCGCGGAACCTGTGCAGGCAATCGGCCAAGGGCTCGTTGCGATGCGGGCGAATCGTTTTTTCGCTGAGGGAATCCCCCTGGAATCGATATGTGATTCACTCGCGGCATGGGCACGATCGAGAGCATCCGGCGCCGGTTCGCGGCGCTGTCGCCGCCGCATCTGGATGAAAAGAGCCTCCGTCTGCTTGTTGCTTTCGAGACCCTGCCCCTTGGCCATGGCGGTGTGACGCTGGTCTCGACAGCGACGGGGGTTGCGCGCTCGACCATTTACCGCGGTCTTTCTGAACTCGGGGAGTAACCGGAGCCCTCGGGTCGTGTTCGGCGTCCCGGCGGGGGCCGCAAGCCTGCGGTCAAGATCCGGGACGGCCTTGAGGAGGCGCTCGATGCGCTGGTGGAGCCGGCGGCGCGCGGAGCCCCCGAGCGTCCGCTGCGGTGGGTGTCGAAGAGCCTGCGTCACATTTCCGATGCGCTCTCCGACCAGGGTTTCCCGGTGTCCCATACCCTTGTGGGCCGGCTGCTGAAGCGGCAGGGCTACACGCTCCAGGGCAACGTGAAGACCCGGGAGGGCACGGGACCATCCGGACCGGGATGCGCAGTTCCACCACATCAACGATCAGGTTGCGACATTTGCGGAGGCCGGACAGCCGGTGATCTCCGTGGATACCAGAAAGAAGGAACTGGTGGGGGATTCCAGGAATTCAGGCCGTGCGTGGCGTCCGAAAGGGTCCGACGAGGTCCGCGTCCATGACTTTGCCGACAAGGAACGCGGCAAGGCGATCCCCTACGGGGTCCATGACGTGATCAACAACGTGGGCTGAGTCAATGTCGGGGTCAGTTCCGACACGGCCGCATTCGCGGTCGAGAGCACCCGTCACGAGCAAGTGGACAAGATCGAGCGCAGGCTCTTCTCCTTCATATCCCATGTTGACATGTTGACTTTCGATCTGGTTTGGCGTGGATTTTCCGGGTTCATTGGCTTGGTTTGCGACAACTCTTCCCACCTTGCTTTGATTTGGCTGGTGAAGTTCGGGAATTGCCTGCCTTGTCAGGATTTCATTTCAATCGTTGACATCACTTCGCTGCCAAGCCGCATACGGAGGACCGGGAACTCTGCGCTTCGAGTGCCGGATTTCACCAACGTACCACCCGAATTTCATCCAAAGTAGCCACCCGGAGCGAAGCGAAGCGATCAAGCTGAATTCGGCAAGCAGATCTCCTCTTCTGTTCCCGGCTCGAGGTTACCGGTACCAAAGATCCTGGACATGCACCGTCGGTTCGAACTGAGCAGGGATTGAGCATTCGGGTTCAAGGACCAAGCCAGAACAGTGTTCACAATGTGCGTTGTTCTTTTTTGGGAGCCGCACGCCAAACAGATAGACGCGCAAAGGCGCTGCAACAAGGCCCACCTCCGTCTGCCGCAATCCGCAGACAGTCCCTCAATTCTCTGTCCGCATGCCGGAGCGGTCACGCATCAAAGGTGAGGAAGATTGAACTCGCCAAAGTTGGGTCGCGCGCCCGTCAGTGTCCTTTCCGGAGTCCCGCCCGGCGTTGGCCGGTCGTGCTCCTGCAACCCGATCGCCGGCTATCCGAGCAACAGAATGGAGTCGGCGCTCCAACCAATTCGGGCGCGTGCTCCTGGCTCCAGCACCTTCCGGCCCGCTGTATTCCGCATCGAAATCGAAACCTGCCTTTCGGTGCCATCGAGCCTCACGCCATAGTGAGTCATGTCTCCGAAATACTCGACCTCCTCGACCGTCCCGACGGCTTCCCTTTCGGCTCCTGCATCATCATCAAACAGGATGGTCAGCATTTCGGGACGTACACCCGCGGTCATGTGGGAGCGAAACCCTCCCGGTGCCTGGGCTTCCGGCACCACGGCCCTGCCCAGACCGGAAACGTCGATCTCGTAACCATCGGAGCGCTCAGCCAAGATCCGGGCATCAAGGAAACTCATAACACCGATGAAGCCCGCGACGTTCCGATTGACCGGTCGACAATACAGTTCCTGCGGAGCAGCCAGCTGGGCAATTTTCCCGTCAAACATGACCGCAATTCGGTCGGACATGGTCAGCGCCTCTTCCTGGTCGTGGGTGACCAGAACGAAGGTGATCCCGATGGCTCGCTGGAGATGCCTGATTTCCGACTGCATCTGTTCCCGCAGTTTCTTGTCAAGCGCAGAAAGAGGTTCGTCGAGCAACAGGACCTTCGGCTTGAGCACAAGCGCACGGGCGAGCGCAACTCTTTGACGCTGTCCGCCCGACAATTCGTGGGCGTGACGGACGCCGTAACCCCCAAGTCCGACCATTTCCAGGGCCTCGCCAACGCGCCGCTCGATCTCCTGACGGTCCAGTTTCTTGACCCGCAGTCCGTATGAGACATTCTCGACGACGTTCATGTGCGGGAACACGGCGTAGTTCTGAAAGACCATGTTTGTCGGACGCCGATTGGCCGGAACTCCATCCATCGGGTTCCCGTCGATCAGGATTTCACCGCCCGTCGGATCCTCGAATCCCGCGATCACCCGCAGCAGGGTCGTCTTGCCACAACCGGACGGACCCAGCAGCGAAAAGAATTCCCCGGCATGCACGTCGGCGGTTATACCCTCCAGGGCCCTGACGTTCCCGAAATACTTCTCGACGGCCGTCAGCCTGATGATCGGCTCAGTCAAAGAAATCCTCCCGAATTCTCGATTCCCGTGCGCCGTGCGCCCCGCCGCCGGAAGTATTCCGCCGTTATCAGCAGCGTCAGCGACACCAGAAGAAGTATGGTCCCGAGTGCCATCACGCTTGGCAGCCTCTGCGGGAACCTCAGCAGTCCCCAGATGTAGACCGGCAATGTTGCCTCCGTCCCCGACAGGAAGAACGCGATGATGAATTCGTCCAGCGAAATCGTGAATGAAACCAGCAGGCTGGAAATGATTCCAGGGGTTACCAGCGGCAAGGTGATCAGCAGGAATGTTGCCAACCTGCTACGCCCGAGATCCAGCGACGCCTCCTCGAGGCTCTTGTCGAGTCCCTGGAAGGACGCACTCAGAATGGCGATGCAAAAAGGCGTGCAAATCAGCACATGCCCGAGAACAATGCTCCAAAGAGACAGGCTCAATCCAATTTGAAGGATGACGACGAGCAGGGAAACACCGACGATGATTTCCGGCAACACCAAGGGCAACATGACAAATCCCATGATGCCCCGCTTGCCCGGGAAACGATACCTCGTGGACGCCCGGGCGGCGAATGTTCCCAGGAAGGTCGAGAGGACCGCCGTGGTTACGGCGATCAGCAGGCTGTTCCCCGTCGCGTCAAAAAGCGCGTCCGTGCTCCACAGCAGCAGAAACCAGTCAAAGGTGAATCCGCTGAGCGGGAACGCGACAATCTTGCTCGAGTTGAACGCGAAAACCGGCAGTAGGACCGCGGGCGCGTACAGAAACACGAGGAAAAACGCCGTATAGACGTACAGCCAGGACAAGCCGCGTGTCGCTCTCACCGGCTCCCTCCCTGCAAGTAACGCCGGTTCAACCACAGGAACGCAACCGAAATGATGGTCACGATGAACATGGCCGAAATCGCCAGTGCCGCGCCGAGAGGGGCGTTGTTTGCTTTCTTGAACTGCAGTTCGATCATGTTTGCGATCATCAGCCCGTTGGGCCCACCGACAAGACGCGGAGTCACGTAGTCCCCGATGGTTGGTATGAACACGATCAGGGTCGCCGCAATGACTCCCGGCATTGCCAGCGGCAAGGTGATTCGCAGGAACCTTCGCACCGGTCCGTCCCCCAGGTCTTCGGCGGCCTCGAGATACGATCGGTCGATCCTTTCAAGGGCAACGTAGATCGGCAGGATCGCAAATGGCACCCACGCGTGGCTAAGCGTCAGAACCACGGCATTCTGGTTGTAAAGGATGAAACTCAACGGTTGCTCGATGATTCCCAGCCCCAGCAGCGACCCGTTGACGACACCGTTAAAGCCCAGGATGACCTTCCAGAGAAAGATACGAACCAGGTAACTCGTCCAGAACGGGATCGTGATCATGAAGATCCAGAGAGGCTTGCGCCTTTGCGAGACGTGAAATGAAATGAAATACGCGATCGGGAAGGCCAGAACGACCGTCATCATCGTGACGAGGGCAGAGATCTTCAGCGAGCGCACCATCAACGCCCGGTAGATCGGCTCCGTCCAGGCAACCCGGTAGTTCTCGAGAGTCATGTCACGGTGAAGTTCCAGGAAATCCTGGGTCCAGAAACTCAGTGCGACCACCATGACGAGCGGAGCGGCAAGCAGAAGCAGCGCATAGGTGAACGTGGGGCCAATGAGCAACAGGCCGTTGGCTGCCTCGCCTCGAAAGATCCTTCGTGTCGCTGTTGGCGCAGCAATTGCCATGGGCGAGACCTCGTCGTGTTCCCTTATCCGTCCGCAGTGGCCATATGCACGTCGTGGTGCGAGAGGGATCCGGGTACCGGCTCGCTCTCGTGACACATTTCAGGAATGATCGAGCGGAGGTGGTCATGAAAGCTGCGCAGACCATACTCGAGATCGGAATAGATGACCCCGCTAAATCCGGACGACTTCACGGCCTCTGACGACCAGATCGCCAGCATCCTGTCCTCGTCGGAAGCGATGCGATCTATGCGGCTGCTCAAATACCTGGCGATGCGCAAGGCCCGGGATTCGTCTGGGTACCGGTAAACGGAACCACGCTGAACGGTCCGCGTCGCCGACAACGGGATCTCCTGATAGAACATGACACTGTCGGGATAGAGCCCGAGGACGAAGTTCGGGAAAATCCCGATGTAGACCCACGCGTTCCGGTGAGCGTCGTCGAGCCAAGCCGTCTCCGGGAGAATCCTGCGGTAGTGCCGAACACTCCAGATCGTCCCTGGATGCGTATTGAACCTGCCAACAGAGCGGGATGTCCAACCGGCCTGCGGTTCGTCAACATAGTTTTCTCCGTACAGATCGTGGAGGCCCGGATGGGCCTGTCGGACGTGGTAGCCTTCGTTGTCGACATCGCGGACGGATTTCCAGTTCACGGGCATGTCTTCGGAAATCATTCCCTCTTCGGCCGGGACAAGCTCGTTCGTCCTGTACTGTACGACCTCATCCAGATGTGGTCGCATGATGTCATGGACACCGGGTTGAGGCCCGGGACAAAAGCGGATGAAGACGAAACCGAGCCAGACTTCGAGTTCAATGGGTTTCAGGCCCCACTTTGCGGCGGGGAGATCGGGGAAACTCTCGGCGCGCGGGATACCCCTCAAGCTGCCGTCCGTGTTGTAGATCCAGCCGTGATACGGGCAGACGATGGACCGCGTGCATGTTCCGCGTTCGCCGGCAAGCACTCGGGACCCCCTGTGCCGGCAGAGATTATGGAATGCGCGAAGCACGTCATCGTGCCCTCTCACAACGAGCCCGCGTTCGCCGGCGATGTCCAACGTGACGAACTGCCCCGGTTGCGCGACCTCACTGATGTGACACACATACTGCCAGTGGTTGCGAAAAATCCTTCTGCGCTCAAGCTGATGGAGTTCTTCGGAAAAGTATGTCCAGCCCGGCAACCCGCCCCGGTCCCAGTCGTCCGGTATCCTTCCCTGGCGGAATGATGGCTCGGACGGTGCCTCGATCATCCGCATGTCCTTCGTCTCACCACAAGGCCTCCCGGGTCAGGTCATCGGAAACGTCCCGGATGGACTGGCCAAGGGCATCGACGACAAAGTCCACCTCGTCGCGCGTGATGACGAGTGGGGGAGACATTACGTTCAGGTGCCCGATCGGCCGTACGATCAGGCCGAGCCGTTCCGCTGCCAGGGCAATCCGCCTGCCGATGTCAACTGAATCAGGAAACAGTTCCCGTGTTTTCTTGTCCCTGACGTTCTCGATACACATCATCAGGTTACGCCCCCGGACATCTCCAACCGTAGGTAGCGTCCGAAGTTCGCGAAGCCTCTGCTCAAAGTATCCACCGATCTTTCGCGCATTCTCCAGAAGGTTCTCCCGCTCGATGATTTCAATGTTCTTGAGGGCGGCGGCACAACAGACGGGATGCCCTGAGTAGGTGAATCCATGTGTAAACCATCTCTCTGGATCCCCGGTCGAGATGGTGTCGTGAACCCGGTTTGAGTAAATGACGGCGCCGATAGGCAGATATCCTGACGAAAGGCCCTTGGCGCAGCACGTGATGTCCGGGACGATGCCAAACTCGCCCTGTGACGCGAACCAGTGTCCGATCCGCCCAAATGCCGTGACGACCTCGTCTGCTACGAACAGGATTTCGTGACGGCGACAGATGTCCATCATGCGCTCAAGGTAATCGGGCGGCGGGACAATGACTCCGCCCGAACCCATGATCGGTTCGGCGAAAAAGCCCCCGATCCGCTCGTGCCCGACATTCGCGATCAGGTCCTCGAATTCCTTAACCAAGTGGTCTGTCAGGCCATCCTCAGAGACGCCGTCGGGGAGCCTGTACCTGTTCGGAGACGTCAGGTGATGGATGCTGTCGTTGATGTAGCGAAACTCCGGCGACCGGTCGCCTGATCGTTTGCCGATCGACATCGCGGCGAAGGTCGAGCCGTGATACGAATCCTCCCGTGAAACCACGTGGGTCTTTTCCGGCCTCCCGGCACAGGATTGGTAAAACTGGACCAACCGGTAGGCACTGTCGATCGCGGTCGACCCGCCCGTCGTAAACTGAACATGGTCGAGCCCTGGCGGCGCCAGTTCAGAGAGCCGCGCCGCAAGCAGGGCCGCAGGTTCGTTGGCCATATCGACGAACGTTGACGCGTAGGCGAGCTTGCGGACCTGTTCCGCGATCGTATCGGCCATTTCTTCGCGACCGAGGCCGATGTTCGTGCACCAGAGCCCTCCGACGGCATCCAGGTATGAATTGCCCTTCGAATCCGTCAGGCGGCAGCCGGTGCCCTCTGACAGAACCAACTGCGGACCATCATCACGAAAACTCTCGAAGTGAGTCCACGGGTGGAGGTTATGGTCCCTGTCCGCCTTCCATATGTCTGCGGAATCGACCATGGAAAGTATCCCCTGGAATCTGGCGGGCAACCCCGTCACCGGTCGCGGTGACCGTCAAGCCGGTGCGTGCGCGAGGCCGTAACGCGGAGTCAGATCGCGTGAACGCACGCCATTACATCGGAACCCTGACCGCAAGGTCACGAACGAGGTCCGCCCGAAGGGTGGGTCGTCGAGCCCGATTTCAGGGCTCGACATGTTCGAAAACGCTCAGAAACCAGCCTTGATCTTTTCGAATTCCGCGATCATTCGCTCTCTCAAGGCATTGTCCATCGGAATCTGGGCCAACAAGGGCACGTCAACGGGTCCGAGTCCCACCGTTTCGAGAACGTCGGCGCCCAGGTCCTCCATCGCGGCCTGGTTGCCGTGTCCATATCCCCAAGCGTTGACAAGATAGTCGGTTGAAGACGGATCGAGCCAGGCATTGAAATAGTCATAAACCTTGGCTTCATCGTTGGGACCATCGGCCAGATTCACATATCCGCAAAACCAGGTCGATGATCCTTCAACGGTTTCCCGGTTGGCGACAACGTCGTGACCTTCAGACTGCATGGTCGTCGGGGTCTCATTCCAGGCCCATGAGATCAAGACTTCGCCGCTTGACATCAGTTGCGACAATTCCGCCCCGTCGATCCAGTAGGCCCGCACGTTCATGTGGGCCTGGCGCAACCAGTCGGATGCACGCTGAAAGTCGTCTTCCGTGGCTTTCGACCAGTCAGTGGTCCCCGTCGCGAGGTAGGCCAGGGCGTACGCATCGTCCACATTGTCACCGATAGATGTGCGCCCGGCGTACTTCGGATCCAGAAAGACCCCCAGACTGGCGACATCGGCTGCGTCGACCAGGTCCGCCCTGTAGGTGAGCGCGGTCGTACCCCAGTCCATGGGCAACAGGTAGTACCCACCGTCAAAATTGTAGGCTTCCTTCATGACCGAATTGACATCATCCCAACGGTCGATCCGCGAGGTATCAAGCGGTTCGATCAAACCGGCCTCATGCCACTTCGTCACGGACTGGGAACAGGGGTGTGATACATCCGCCTTGAAACCGGAACGAAGCTTCTGAAACGCCTCTTCCTCATCGCCGAAAAATGCAAATGTCGGTGAATCTCCGTGCTGGTCGACATACCCTTGGAAAAACCCGGGGTCATCGTAACCGGCCCAGTCAAGGATGATCAGGCCCTCGTCGGCGGCCATTCCGGACGTTCCGGTTACCGCGGCCAGCAAAATGCCGGCACATGCCGATGTCGTCTTGTTTCTGAGTTCGTGCATAAAGCTATCCTCCTGGCAACTCCCTTTTGAGGAGTGGTAAATCCAATGGTGCTCAATCGCAAGAAATTATCCGACCCGACACCGTTCGGTGCCCGCGGCCATGAATCCGGTCATCCATGTCCAGATTGGCCGAGCAGGGAGACCTCCGGGTGATTCCCTGCGCGCGGGAAACGGGAATCGATGAAAATCTCCCCATCTGTCGCGCTTCCCGCGTACGCCTTCGATGGAGGGGACCTCAGTCTCGACCGTGCAGCGTCACACCGTTCAAGGAGGCCGGGCGCACGCGGCATTCGTCCGGGCGTGAGCCATCTGAATGAGCACCACCCGGAGCATGTGAAGGTTCCCACCTGATGGCAGCATTTGAAACCGACCCGGGTACCAAGTTGAAATAACAGATAAATCTAGACAGAAGAGAGAGGGAATATGTAAAGAGTACAATGCAGACATGACGGGATTGAGGGAGGTCGAGGTGGCCGGAGACACCATGCAGAAAACTGCGTTGAACATTCCCGTGGCCGACGATCTGGGGGCGGCACTTGAACCGTCGATCGGCCATGCGCTCCCCTACTTTGCCGCAATAGCGATTTTTCCGCTGCTGGCATGCGCAGCCAGTTACGGCAATTGGTGGCTGGTCGGTCCGTTTGCCTTCTTTTGGTTGTGCGACCATTTCGACACGGCCCTCGGCACCGACGAGTCAAACATGAGTCCGGGGCAGGCAAACAGCGGCCGGTTGGTATGGTACAAACTGGCCGTGTGGATCTGGGTGGCGCTCTATCCTGTCACCTTTGTCTACGTGTTCTGGCAGATTTTCGTCGTCGGCCACCTTGCCATATGGGAGATGGTACTGATCGTTCTGGCGCTTGGCGCCATGGCCCGAATGACGCTCAACGCCGGCCATGACATGATGCACCGGCGCAAGATGTGGGAACGCTGCGTCGGTGAACTCCTGATGGCATCCGTATCCTTTGCACAGGAGGTTACAGAGCATATCTATGTCCATCATGCCTACGTGGGCACGCCCAAGGACTCCCTGACCCCGGCCAAGGGTCTGAGCTTCTGGCGGTACCTGCCCCGTTCTGTGGCTCGCAGCTACGCGGACGCCTGGAGTTACGAACGCAACCGGATGGCCCGTCGTCGCCTGCCGGTCTGGCACTACACGAACCCGATTTGGCGTTACATCCTTGAGACTGCGTTGTGGTACGCGCTGGCGTACTGGATCGGCGGCGCCTGGGGGATTCTCGTTCTCATCTTCGTGTGCGCAATGGGAATTCTTCAACTCAGAATGGCCGACTACATCCAGCACTACGGATTGCAACGTATCCGCACACCCGAAGGCAGGTTCGAACGGGTCCGGGCACGGCACTCCTGGACCGCGGCGTTCAAACTGTCGAATTGGCTCTACTACAATTCCCAGCGCCATGCGGACCATCACCTCACGGCATCACGGCTGTACCCGGTCCTGCAGCATTGCGGCGCAGAGGATTCACCGCAATTGCCCGGAAGTTACGGCGCCATGGGCAGCCTCCTCATGTGGCCGCGGCGCTGGTTCGCGAAGATGGACCCACTGGTCGATCAATGGCGAGCGCGCTGCTATCCCGAGGTCGGCGACTGGACCGTCTACGACAGCGAAGCGTACTGGTCGCGGCCGGACGACTTCGAGACGATTGCCGAAATTTTCGACGCATCGCCCTTTCTTTCGGCGCAGGTAAACCGTTACCCGGAACTTCTGGACAGCATCCGAAGCCGCGAATTCACCGATCTCGATCTGCCAAAGGAATTCAAGACGGAACCGGAATTCGATTCCATCGCGCAACGCGGCCTCGTGCGGGTGTACTGGACGCACGAGTTGGATTCAGCCGAAATGCTGGCCAGGATCGGAGCGATACCGGTTTCGAACGCGCGCGAGGCCGTGGACACCGCGCGGACCTGGTCGAACGAAAAGGTCTTTCAGATCTGCATGCATACGCTGCGCGGCAATCTCGTACCGGTCGAAGCGAGCGTGGCGTTGGCCAATGTCGCGGAAGCGTCGATAGCCTCCGTGCTGTGGGCTATCGATCATGGATCGTCCCACGGGCGCGGCGGCGGCGGGCTCGCGGTCGCGATCCTGGGCGACCTCGCCAGCGGTGACGCAATGCCGGGCACCGAGTTGGAGTTCATGCTGGTGCACGAGTCCGACCATACGAGACACCGCTCTGCGCACTGTCGCCAGATCGACACCGCGCTGCGTGAGCTGACGCGCAACAGCCTGCTGTTCACTCCGATTCCACGTGACAGGAAAATGCGGCCCGCCCGCTCTCTGGACGAATTCTCCGAATATCACCAGGCGTCTGCCACCGCTGCCGAAATCCTGGACCTTACCAGGGTGCGGCTCGTGCAGATATACGGCGATAACCGAACCGGCGAGCGGTTCGAAACGGAACGATGCGATGCGTTGACCCGCGGGGCGTCGCGTGACGCACTGATGTCCGAACTTCGCGAGGCGCACACCTGTGCGGGTGAACCGCAACCACTTGCGATCGATGACGTTCGGGGGGGGCACAGGGACGTCGAGCGCACCGCTCGCTACCTGCAACTGCTCCACGCAGCCGACGTCCCCGGAATTCTCGCTCCCGACTCGCTCAACGTCTTTCGGTCCGCCGGTGCGCACGGATCGATTGCCGCCGGCACCGCCGAACACCTGGCAGAGGCCGCCACCATGTGGAAAAACCTGCGCGGAATCGTCCGTATGACCGGGGAAGACAGGGGTTCGCCGCAGGCGGCGACCCCAGCGGCAAAGGCCGCCATTGCGCGATCATGCGGATTGAACGAATTCGACGAGTTGGCCGACGCGGTCCGCTCGATGGCGACCCGCGCGACGGCCTCAATCGAAGAAGCGATCGATCGCTGAATGCAACGTTGCGCGACCAACTGACCACGATCATGACGGTGGCCGACCCGGCGGACCGGCGGGGACGTCGCCGATGGGCAGTCCGAGGTGGCTGAACCATTGAAGGAGGCCAGGCCATCGCATGCAGGAGCATGGGTTCAGGCACCGCTTTTCCGGCCAGACGCAATGATGGTCTGAACCCCGAATCGACAGGGAAACACGATGAAGCGAAAGGTCGTCGTCGTCGGCGCCGGAATGGCAGGACTGGCTGCCACCCATGCTCT
Organism: Paracoccaceae bacterium; assembly: GCA_965242975.1. Lineage (GTDB taxonomy): Bacteria > Pseudomonadota > Alphaproteobacteria > Rhodobacterales > Rhodobacteraceae > JAPPHA01. The sequence continues at coordinate 2,338,900 of CBDETS010000007.1, forward strand.
TCGCAAGCATGGGATCGATGTCACGCTGTTCGAGGCCGAACCGCACCCGGGTGGTCGCGTCATCCGGAAGGACGTCGAAGGCTTTCGCGTCGATCTCGGTGCCAATTTCTTCTTCGAGACGTATGAAACCACGAGACGGATCGCGGAAGAACTCGACGTTCCACTGAGGCGGACGCGTGTCCCGATTCACAGCGGCATTTACCGCAACGGCAGGTTCCACGGTCTCTACGGCGACAATCGCCCGATCAACGCCTGGAAAACGGCGGGCACGTTACTGTCGTTTCGGCTGTTGTCACCAAAGGGGCTCTGGCAGGTCGCCAGGTTTGCCAGAATGCTGAGGGCGCGCAGCCGCGACCTCAATTTCGAAGACATTTCCGGAATGCTGGATCTCGATACTGGTGAAAGCGCCACGGAATTCTTTGAATCAAGGGTCGGAACCGAGGCCCTTGAACGGCTGTTTGGTCCGGGCTTGAGCGGCTATACGTTTGCGTATCCGGAGCAGGTGGGCGCAGCCTGTGCAATGGCGGTTGCCTGGCAAACCGGATTGAACGGGGTTGCATGGCCCTGTCTTCCTGAAGGCGGCATCGGCACCTTCGTGGACGCGTTGGTCGATGCCTGCGGCGGGAGCATCAGGCTCTCGACCCCCGTACGCCGCATCGTGATCGAGGGAGCCGTCGCGAAAGGCGTTGTCACCGACGCGGGTTTCACGGAGTGCGACGCAGTCGTCTGCGCGACGACCGCCCCTGCGGTCATTGAAATCGCACCGGACCTCCCTCCTGCCATTGGCGATGTCCTGCGCGGGGTCACCTATTCGAGATGCTGCCGCGTATTCTTCGGCGTTGACTCCAGCCCGTTCCCCAGGGACTGGTATGCGGTCGCGTTCCCGCGGCAGACAGGAACTCTCATGACCGGGATGAGCAATGCCACGGTGTTGGCACCGGAAACGGCGCCGCACGGGAAGGCGATTGTCGACGCGCTCGTGATCGAAAGGCAGGCAGATGGACTGTTCACGCTGGATGATGATCAAATCCGGAACCGGGTATTGTCCGAAATCCACAGCTACTTTCCTGAAATGACGCACGAACCCGTGTTCACCGTCGTGCATAAATGGCGAGAAGCCCTGAGTCTGGCGCCCGGGGGCACCATGACGGCGCTTGATCGCCTGCGACGGCGGAATTTCGAGGATGTCAGGGGGCTGTACCTCGCAGGCGACTATTTCGGGGTCCCATCGGTCAACGCCGCGTTGCGAAGCGGCCTGGACGCCGCCAGCACCGTAATCGAATGCGTTTCGCCGCAGGGCAACGAGTGAATCCGTGAACCCGGAACGGTCCCTGCGGACTTGCACGCGGATCGATGGGCGTGCGTATATCGTGCGGAAAACGGGACCAAAACCCGCCGGGGACAGCACCGGGAGTCGTGGAAATCATGACGCGCCGTCCTGGACTCGGCCTGCGCGTCACTCATGCTTCCTGGTGTCGGACCAGGCCTCGAAAGACACCTTCGACCGCCGTCAACTCGGCAAAGGTGCCTTCCTGCACGACCTTGCCGGCATCCAATACATAGATGCGGTCCGCCTGGCGTAAGGTGGAAAGGCGGTGAGCAATCACGATCCGCGTGGAGGTCATCTGCGTGAGGTTTTCCATGACCCTGGCCTGGGTTTCGTTGTCCAGCCAGTTGGTCGCTTCGTCGAACAGCAGGATGCGGGGATTGCGCATCAGCGCGCGGGCGATCATGATCCGTTGGCTTTCTCCGCCCGATGTGACGCTGCTGCTGTCGCCCACGCAGGTCAGCATGCCCATCGGCATTGCGGTTATCTCTTCGTCGATCGCCGCGGTTCGCGCCGCCTGCCACACGGCATCGGCGGATGCGTCGTCCTGTTCGCCAACGATGTTGTCCCAGATATCCTGCGGATGCAGTTGCACTTCCTGGGGAACCGCACCGATCTTCCGGCGCAACTGTTTCACGTTCAATTGCCTCAAATCGCGTCGATCAAAGTAAATCGCTCCCGACGTCGGTTGATTCACGCCGAGGGCAAGCCGGAATAGCGTGCTCTTGCCGGCACCGGACTCGCCGGCAATCGCGATGAATTCTCCGGGGTGGGCCTGGATCGAGACATTGTCCAGAATCAAGGGACCATCAGGGACATATCTGAAGGAGACACGGTCGAACACAACATCGCCGCCAAGGTGTTCGACCGGTTCTCCGCCGATGCTCGTTTCCGGCGTCTCGGCAAGGAACGGCCGGACATAACTGTACTCGGACACAATGGTCGCAACCGCTCCGAACGAAGCGCCCAGGCGGACAAGTCCCGTAACGAAAACCGTGAACGCGATGTAGATGAAGAGGAACTCTCCGACCGTTAGCGTCCCGGCGCCGCGCAGTGTAACCGCCAGCAGCAGAACGGCCCCTGCGAACAAAGGCAGTGCGGAGCCGAATGCGCGCAAGAACGCCCTGCGGGCACCAAGTTCCAGTTCAGCGCGTTGTTGTTCACTGAAGTCGCGCGCCCAGGCAGCGAAAGCCGATCCCTCCGCGCCTGCGACACGAAGTTTGGCGATACCGTTGAAGATCTGAAACAGCCGGCCAGTCAGGCGGTTGACGGCGCGAGCCGCCCTGCCATGGGGAGGTGCCTGAAACAGACCAAGCAGCACCGTCGCCAACAAGCCCAGAAAACCAAAGGCAGCCGCCACGCCTCCGAGTACAGCGTCGTACAGGAAGATGACCGCCAGCGCAGGAACCAGAAAGACGATGGACAGCACGTCATTCGCGACCTGACCCTGAACGGCGTCGCGAACTCGCTGGAATGTCATGCCCCTCATTGCACGATCACCGGTCGGGTACCGATGCAGGAAGCGTAGCGGCAACCGCAACATACGATCCCAGAACGCCGCTTCAATTCGGGCCGCGGCACGTCCCTCGATTCGCATCAATGCCATTCCCTGGAACACATGCGTCAGCGCCCAGATGAAAGCGAAAAACGCGAGCGCCGCGGAAACCGTGTAGAGCAGTCCGATTTCGCCGGTCGGGATGACCCAATCCGCGACGTATCCGAGTATTGCAGCGGGCAGTATCATGATCAGACCGCCCAGAAGCCCGGCCGCGGCGAAGCGTGCAACGCCAGCAAACATTCCTTTCCTGGCGATCTGCAGCAGATCCCGCCACCCCGCACGGGCCGACGTCAAGGGGCGGCAAAAGGACCAGGCTTCACCCCTCAGCGTTGCAGCGTTTCCGGATGTGACCGAGGTCGTCTGCCCGGTCGCGGGGTCGACAATCCGGTAACGTCCAAGCGTACCGGGAAGCAATGCCACGGGTCGATTGTCGTCCGCCCTGAATCCCAGCATCGCGCCACTGTCGCCGATCCACCAACGATCTTCCTCGGTGAGCCGCACCTGTCGTCGCCGGGCGCCGGACACATCCAGGGTTTCGTCCAGGGACGGCACGAAGTCCGGTGCAACTGACTTCGCCGGCCACTCGAAGTCGATCCCTTCATGCTCGCCGATCAGGCGCATGACCTCGCCAAGTGCAGAATTTTCCCCGATCTCCCGCTCCTGCCCGGCACGATCGTAGGGATCGAAAAGGCGGGACCGTGCCCTGTCCTCATCGATGCGACGGTCCATCACGTCAGCGCGGTCCAGGTTGTACTGGTCCGCGATCGCCAGGCTCCGGTTGAGCCGTTCCAGGGACAGCGCGAGCTTGTGGAAATCCTCAAGGGAACGCAGCAGCTGTCCGGAGGCCCACAGGGTCTCGGAAGATACGGCGGAAACCTGTTGCGGGGACGACAACCTAATCCAGCTTGCGGACGTGACAGGAATCGCGCCCAGCCTGTCGGTCCCCGAGTGTGCCGCAACGTCGACCAGATCCATGAACAGGGCAGTGTCAGGCGCAGACGGTTGCAGCCATGCCACTCCTCGTCTCACCGAAAGCCGTCCCACTTCGGATCGCCTGGGTTCACCGGCTTCGACGAACACGTCCGGTTGCGGGCGAAAAATGACGTCCCGCGCCAGCATGGCACCGATATCGACGACCCACGAATCGATCAGCTCGGCAATGTCCTTCGGGCGGACTTCGGCCAGCCGCGCAATCGGCACGCGACGCAATACCGTTCCCCACAGCCCCTTGGCTGTCAGGCCAAGCGTCGTCGTGCCCGCATGTGGCGTTACCCCCGGCAGGAGGCGCCCCGCTTCGACCCGCATCAAGTGTTGAGGGGCCGATCGCTCGTCCCCTTTCGGCAGTTCGACCAAGAACACATCGACTGCCCCTTGCTCAACGAACCAGACGGATTCACGATCGTCCAGATCCAGTGGCAGGTTTCCGGCGCATGGTATCCGCTCCCCGGATTCCACCGCAAATTCGGCAAACGTTTGTCCTTCCTGGTCAGGCATTGATCTTGTCCCGCTCCGAATACGGTGCCATTGCGAACCGGTGTCCCGGTCGAAAGCTCACTCGACTCCTCCCGGAACACCTCCCGCGGGCGACGGGGAACAACGGCCACCGGCAAGCCCCGGTACCATGCGGCGCGGTCCGGACCCATGGTATCGTCCTTTCCGCCATGTGCCGCCCGGGCCGAACGAGTCCTCGCGAAGACTTTCCGGCGTGCACGCTCAGTCCTCCCGCAGGAGCCGGTGGTACAAACCGTCCGGATCGGCCATGAGCTCGTCGTGCGTGCCTCTTTGTACTTCCTTGCCCCGATCGAGAGCGACAATCTGATCGCAGTCGCGGATCGTGCTCAGCCGGTGCGCGACAATCAGGCAGCTAATTCCCCGGCGCCGTAGCGCATCGTCGACGGCCCTTTCGGTCTTGGAGTCGAGCGCACTGGTCGCTTCGTCGAGAATCAGCACTGTCGGGTTGCCCACCAGCGCCCGGGCAATCTCCAGTCGCTGCCGCTCGCCGCCGCTGAAGTTGCTCCCCTCCTCTTCGACCTGTGTCGCATAGCCAAGCGGCCGGTCCACGATCCGGTCATGGATGCAGGCGTCGCGGGCGGCCGCGACCAGGATTTCGTCGGGAACACCAGAATTCCAAAGGGTGACGTTTTCGCGCACGGTCCCGGAAAAAAGGACCGGACTCTGATCCACGACCGACAGAGAGCGTGCCATCATTGCATCAGGGAATTCGTGCCGCGGACAGCCGTCGAACAGGATTTCGCCCGACCAGAGTTCGTTGGCACCGCTGACGAGGCTGGCCAATGTCGACTTCCCCGACCCGCTGGCGCCGACCACGGCAACCCTCTGTCCCGGTTCGATGACGAGACTGAAGTCCGTGATGAGTGGCGGACGACCGCGATCGTATCCGAAGGTCACGTTCCTCAGTTCCACGCCGCCAGCCAACCGCAAGCGTCCATTCACTGCCGCCCTGGACCCCGTTTCCGTGCCGCTGCGCGAAAATCGCGCGTCTTCCTCGGTATTCGAGATGTCATCCAGGCGCTGCAGGCCGATCAGGAGAGCCTGCCTTTGACTGGCAAAGTCGACCAGGCGTCCAACCGGGGCCAGGAACATGGACGCCAGGACAAAGCTTGCCACAAGCGCACCGAGCGTCATGTCGCCGGCCATGACCTCGCCCGCCCCGATAGCGAGTACTGCCATTTGGGCCAGCAGTGTGAACAGGCCCGGCAGAGCCGCGTTGATGTGGCCAAGTTCATTGAAGCGCCGACGCACTGCGACTTCACGTGCCTGATGTCCACTCCAGCGGGAGAAAAACCCATCATCCGCAGCGGTCATCCGCAACGTGTCGCTCTGACGCAACATCAGCATGCCCAGTCCGAACAGCAGACTCTGCTCCCGCCGCAGCATGGAGTGCTCGTCAACCCGCATACGGGAGATCAAGTGGGCGAGCGCGACATTCGGAAGCGCGAGCGCCAGAACGACCAAGGCCAACTTGACGTCGTACGTGAACAAGGCCACGAGAAAGACCGCTCCCATCGCGACTTCGACCAAAAGGTTCAGAAAGCCGTTCGCCAGCCCCTTCGCAACCCTGTCAACGGACAGGATACGATCGGTCAATTCACCGACGAGCCGATGGTTGAAGAAAGTCAGCGGCAGTCTCAGGAGTCTTGTCAGGAAGCGATCGCCGGCAATGATCGACATACGGACGGCAAGTCGCCGCATGCACCGCTGCATGATCCAGCTCAGCCAAAGGACGAGAAGTCCGGCGACGGCCAACACGCCTGCCGCGTACCCGCCGTATGACTCCTCCCCCGCAAAAGCGCGGTCAACAAACAGATTCAGCGATATTGGCAGGCTAAGTGCCAGGACAGCCATCATCAGCCCGCATGCGATCGTAAAGGCCAACGCCAGACCGGCGCCTTCGAACCAGGGTCGGATGCGTTCGAGAATGCTCGGAGGAATGCCGCCCGGTCGAAACTCCGGCGTTGGGCTGAAATACAGCGCGATTCCCGAAAAGCCCTCGACGAGCTCTTGCCAGGACAGTCTACGGCGCCCGATCGCCGGGTCGTTCACCAATACCGAATTTCCGTCGAACCCTTCAAGGATGAGGAAGTGATTCAGGTCCCAGAACAGTACTTGCGGCAGGGGCATGCTCCGGAGATGTCCGGCATTCACGCTTCGGCCGGTGCACTTGAGGCCGTAATGTCTGGCGGCGCGCGAGATTCCCGCGGCCGTCGAACCGTCCCTGCTGACCTCGCAAAGGTCGCGCAGCTCGTTCAGATGCACCCATCGTCCGAACCAAGCGAGAATGCTGCCGAGACACGCGGCCCCGCACTCGGTGATGTGCATTTGCATCACCAGGGGAGTAACGACCTGCTGCCTGGTGGCTCGCGAAGATGTCCTTTTGGGACGCATCAACTCCCTGAAACGGCGGGGCAGCATTCAGAAACGTCCGGCATCGAGAAGGGCAGCGGGAGAGATCCGGCCCAAGGCGACCCGTGCACGGCAGGAAGTACCTTCCACCATTGACGGGTTCGTCGCGGCCTCGAGTGCAAAATCGACCCGGTGTGACGCACCGTCGACCGCTGGCATGAGTTCCACCAGCCATCCCGGCAGAGGTCCTGCGGTCACGGACGTCACCACCCCGGGGACTGTAAGTATCCTTCCTTCACGCGTCGGCACCTCAACGGTGGCTGCCAGACCCGGCTTGACGCGTCGCGCCATGCCAGGACTGAGCTGGGCTGCCGCGCTCACCGACCCATCACCCGCGCCGGCTTCGCCAAGGATGAGGGCAATCGGCGCACCGGCGAAGAGATGATTTCCTGGCTCCGAATTCAGCGCCGCGACCTCTCCGCTGCTCCCCGCGACGATCATCTCACGCGCGGTACGGAGTGCCTCCAATTTCAGCGCCTCCGCCCGTGCCGAAGCCAACGTCAAGGCCAGTGCGCCACCGCTGTCCTCCGCCCGCAATGCCTCCTGCTCAAGGAGACCCACCCGGTCGCGCAAGACGGCGACCTCGCGCGCCAGTTTCGGCATGCTCTGCCGGGCAACCGGCGTGCCCTCATCCACGTGATCTCCAGGGGCAACCAGGTATTCAAGCAAGTGACCGGCTTCGGTCGCGACCACGTGGTTTCGGACTCCCGACCTGATCAAAACGCAGTCGGTCGTTAACCCATCCTCGATGCTGCCGAAGAGTGACCAGGCAAGCAGGGAAAAGGTGAGGAGGGCGATGCCTGCCAGCACAATGAGTTCATGTGGCGCAGTTACGGTCAAAAGATGGTCGAGTTGATGGCGCTTTCTTCTGCTCGCAACAGTCTCGTTCAGTCCCAGCCTGTTCAACATTGACCATGTATCCTGGACTCACCGCGATTTCCGGCTCGCAGACAGTTCGCCATTGACATCGCCCACAGTTATCGAAGCACACGACCGATTGATACCGGGCCGATATCAATTCGGAGGATTATCGTATTGACGACAACTTGTCTCAAGATTTTTTTCTTTGTAAATTTCTGATTTATGTTTATGTAACCAATGTGCTTGAGGCAAAATGAGATTGCGGCCTCAACTTCAGGAAACTCCAGTTCCGGTCAGGAGAACAGAAATGGAATGGCAAACTATTGCAGAAACGCCGTTACAGTCGGCCGAAGACATGCGGCGCCAGATAACCGACAAGGCGATCACCGACGACTCGTTTCGGGCTGCGCTGATCACGGAGCCGAAGGAAACGATCTCAAAGGAATTGGGCCTCGACCTTCCTGACGACGTCCAGATCAAAGTCCACGTGAGTGACGAGAGTACGCTTCATCTGGCCTTGCCGGCAACGGAACTCGGCGAGGAGCAGCTGGAGGCGATCGCCGCCGGCCGCTGCTGCTGCTGAAGGGGCGACCCCACCGTGCACCGTGACATTTTTCACGGTGCACGGAATACTCCAGGCTTTGGGCCGCTCCGGGCGAAGGCCCGTGCGTCGCGCCCGGGAGAGCTGCAGTGTTGAGGAAAACTTGAGGACTGCTTTTGATGTGGCTGTTGCGGGTATCGTTCAACTGAACGGACAATCCGTAACGAAACCGTCTTCGACCCACTTTGCATAACCGCTCTCGCAAATCGATTTTCAACCATGTTCCGAAGTCAGCCGGCTTGCTTCCGGGTGGAAGCGGCGGCAGGGAAGTTCTGCTTGTGGCGCAGCACGGTTGTGCTCGTCGACCTCATGCATCGTCCCGGCTTTGCCGGGCCGAACACTGGAGAGCAAACCAGTCCTTCATGTGGCACAGCGCGGATAACGAATTGCCTGGCGGGGCATCGAATGTCGTCCCTCGGGCCTTGCGACCAAAGGGCCTCGGGCCGGGCACCCCATCCGGCATCCGTCCTTGCCGGACCAGACCTCCTGCAAACGTTGCGGGAACCTGGTGCGTTACCGCCGAGGCAACCAAGTGAACGACGCGACCACGACGACGTGAGAGCCGTTGGACATTCGCGAAGGGGACAGCAGTGACAAATGAGCCAGGCGCCGAAGCGCGGGACATCCGGGTTCGGTTCGGGGAGTGGACCGTCGCGGCCCGTTGGTGGATCGTCGCCGCGACCCTGACGCTCGCCGCATTGGCGGCGAGCGGTGTGTTGCACCTCAAACCATCAACGGATTACCGAACCTTCTTCAGCAAAGACAATCCCGAACTCATCGAGTTTGAGTCGTTCGAAAATACGTACGAGAGAAGTGACAATGTCCTCGTGATGATCGTACCTGACGACGGGGATGCGACATCAGAGCAAGCTCTCGCATCGACGCTCTGGCTGGTTGAGCACCTGTGGAAGACGCCGTACGCGTCACGTGTCGACTCGATCACCAACTTTCCGCTCATGACGGCTGAGGAAGACGACCTGTATGTGCGCGACCTGGTCGACCCCGGCAAGATCGGTGACGCCCAGGAACGCGCCTGGATCCGGAAAACTGCGCTCGCTGATCCGCGGCTTGCGGGCAATCTCCTGGCGCGAGACGGCGGTGTCAGTGCCATCAACATCACGGTTAAACTCCCTGAAGGCGACAGTGCGGCCAATACAGCGGAAGTCGCGGAGTTCGTGCGCGAAACCGCAGTGGAGGCAGAGGAACGTTTTTCCGGTGTCGACGTCCGCCTCGTCGGCTTGGTCATCCTAAACCAGTCCTTCAATGAAGCGACGGTAGGCACCATGACCACGGTGCTGCCCGCATCCCTGGCCGCAATGGCCCTGATCATCGGCATCCTGACGCGCGGCTTCGCGGGACTGGCGGCGACCGGGTCCGTCACGGTTATCTCCATTCTCGCGACCATGGGGCTCGCAGGCTGGATCGGAATTCCGTTCTCGACAGCGACATCCGCAACGCCAATCATCGTGTTGACCCTAACCGTGGCCAGTTGCATGCACGTGCTTGCAACCGTGCAGGAACGCATCGGAACCGGGTGTCGGAGTCGCAAGGCCGTGGCCGAAGCCATCACGATAAACTTGAATCCGATTTTTCTCGCGAGCGCGACGACTGCAGTCGGTTTCCTGATGATGAACTTTTCCGAGGTGCCTCCTTACCGAGACCTTGGAACGCTCGTTGCCGTCGGCACGGGGGTCTCGTTTGTCCTCTCGGTTACGTTCCTTCCGGCGATGCTTGCCATTTTCCCCATGCGAAAACCCCTGCCGCAGCGGGCGCTCGTTGGAGTTGCCGCCGTTGCAGAGTTCACGATTCGCCGAAGGCGCATGCTGCTTTGGGGTTCGGTTGCCGTGGTTCTCGGCCTCTCAGCCGGTATTCCGCGCAACGAGTTGAACGACGTGTTGACGAATTTCTTTGACGAAAAGGTTCAGATACGCAGCGATACGGACTTTCTCGACGAAAACCTGAGCGGCAACACGGTGCTCGAGTACTCGATCGTATCGAACGGGCCGGACGGGATCGCTGAGCCCACCTTTATCAAGGCTGTGTCTGACTTTGCCGATTGGTATCGGGCGCAACCGGAAACGCGTCATGTCCTGGTCATCAGCGATACGTTCCGGCAGATCAACATGAGCATGAACGGCGGTGATCCGAACGCATATCGGCTTCCTGAAAGCCGCACACTCGCGTCACAGTACCTGCTTCTCTACGAACTCTCGCTTCCCTTCGGTCTCGACCTCAACAACCGCATCGACGTCTCCAAGTCGGCAACACGGATGACGGTGACCACCCGAACACTTTCCACAAAAGAAACATTGAAGCTGGATGCGCGCGCAACGGCATGGCTGGCGGACAATGTGCCGAACATATCCCGGGTCGAAAGCACGGGAGCATCGCTGATGTTTGCGCACATGGGTCAGCGCAACATTCGCGCGATGCTGGTCGGGACGGCGGTCGCCTTTCTCGTCGTAGCACTTCTTCTCATCGCAGCATTCCGTTCGCTTCGCATCGGATTGGTCAGCCTCGTGCCCAATTTTGTTCCCGGATTGATGGCATTCGGACTTTGGGGCCTGGCCGTGGCCGAGGTCGGCCTCGCACTCTCGGTCGTTATGGCGATGACGATCGGTATCGTGGTGGACGATACGGTCCATTTTCTCAGCAAGTATCTCCGCGCACGGCGTGAACTCGGCCATTCGCCAGAAGACGCGGTACGCTACGCCTTTCGGACCGTCGGTGGGGCATTATTCATGACAACGGTCATACTGGTGGCCGGATTTTCAGTACTCGGTCTTTCCGACTTCCTTCCGACCGCGCAGATGGGGCAACTCACGGCAATTGTCATCGCACTTGCCCTGGTGTGCGACTATCTGTTTCTCCCACCTCTCCTGTTGACGGTGGACAGACAGCGAAACGCAGACGGATGACTCTCGAGAAGAACGTCAAGCCAGCACGTGATACCTCCGTCCCCGCCTACTACACTGACATGACGGACCGGCTTCTGAGAGTCAGTGGCGAATCGCGCATGGTTCATTTCGCCCACCGGTGACCTGGCATCGAAACCGAAGTAGACGCTCAGATGCGTTCCGTTCATACCTTGGTTCAAGGATGCGGCCCTGGCCACGGAAAGCAGGTTCTGGATGCGGGTTGCGTCCTTGCCGTCGCTGCGGTTCGGTTGGTCTGGCTGGCGATGCTCGAACGCGCGAGGTACGAAAACACCTGGCAACGGGCCCTCGGTGAGGACGTTTCAAAGGCCATAGAGAGCCTCGCGAAGCGCTGGAACCCTTTTGGTGTTACTGACCCTGCCGCCAAGGCCGGAGGAACCCTCCTTCCATGAACTCGCGCTGACGGCTGTCGACTTTGGTCTGGGATATAGGGTTGGTTTCTTCACCTACCGCCTGGTTTCGGGTGTAAGGCCGATCGAGGCGTCTCCGCCGGAAGGGTGTTAACCGGTCTCGGCTGCCCGGCGTGGCCAGCGAGACAGCAGCAGGAACACATGGGCGTGGACACGGCTCATGTCGCCGTCGTCCGCCGCAATGGTAAAGTGGTGAATCCTCTGGAGGAGCAAGAGAAGTCCTGATCGGCCGAAGAACGGTTTTGCCGCAAACGACCATTTTTCAAGTTCCGGCAGCTTTTCGGGATCGGCAAGGCCTTCCTCGGACAGACCGACCATCAGATCCTTCCAGCATTCCCTTTCCTTGAACCATCCCGTGTCATCATAAATCGTCCGTGCCGAAAAGATCTGGAGTTCCAGCGCCGGCTGTACGCCTGTTGCGGTGACGTCGAACTGGACTCCAAGTTGCATCCCGGCGAGGGCGCCGCAGGCCTCGAGGCGCTTTAGCATCTCGACGGCTGATGAAGTCCGCCCGTGCCAGCCGGCTCGGTCGAGAAATGCAAGAGCGGCCTCTGTGGTGGAAAATCCAAGCGCGGCCAGACGGTGTGCACCCGTTTCCGTTGGAGAGGCGCCAATGGCGCCGATGCGCACGCCAGGTTCCATGGCTGAATACACACGTTCCAGACACCGATGTTCAGCCGGGTCCGGTTCTCTGGCAGTGGCGACGGCCACGGCGTCCAAGGCGACCCGGAAGTCCCGAAGGCGCCGGCTCGGTCCATTCGCCGCGAGTGTGGGCCTGACGGGATAGAGCAAGGCAGTGGATTCGACCTGCGTCCGACGCGATGTGTCGATGCTGTGATGCAGTATCACCCGGTCGCCTACCACGTGCCGCAAGGGAGAATCTGCCGTTCCCGCCTGTTTGAGGAGGGAAGCGGCAATGCCTGTTACTGGGTCTGAATCGAAGGAGAGCGCCGCTTCCGCGACAAACTCCGCCGATCTGGTTCCGCCCAGCAACGACACGTCGAGGCTGACCGCCGGCCCCGAGCCGCTGAGCGGAAAACCAAGCCAGAACGGGAAGCCGATCAATGTCGGAGGCAAATGCCGGGCGTGCGCCGTCAGACACTCCCATTCCGGGTCGCCGATCAGCAACGGGGAAAAGGTGCTCCTCATCCTTTCAAGAAGTGCGCCGAGGGATCCGGCTTCCTGCATCAGACAGCCCTCATTGGCGACCCATTCATCCTCAAAGGTCAAACCTGACATCCTGTAGCGATACCCCTAAAGCCGGGAGAGTGCCGTAAGCTTACCGGCGCAGTCGATCCGGACGGACCTCAGGCGTTCGGCGCCGCTGGCCCAGATTATTTCACGCTCACTTCTGGGAAGCAGCGCCGGAGGGGCTGGCCTCCTCTCGGTTCGTGGGGGGCCGGGCGCGATGGTCATCCAAGTCGGCAGCATCGAGAAGCAGCACGAAAGGGTCGTCCTTCCAAATCCGCTCAACGCCTGGAGTCAGCCTGCGGGCGACCTTCCGCAGTCGGTACTTGCAGCGCATCCACGGTAGAAATCCTGCGACCCATTGCGGGGGGAACCCGAACTGATTGGAAAGTTCGCCACCGAGAAGTGCACGGGCGACGCGGTACCCGTGGTCGACCATGGCCTGCTTAGCAGCGATGTCGGTCAGCATTGCGACTTCGGGCAACGCCCGGACCGTCGCGTTCGTTATCTCCACCGTTATCGCGTTCGGCGGCGGTTCGCACAGATGCGCGATTTGGGAAACCCTGGCTGTCTCGACCTCGCAACCGTCACGCAGCAGGACCTCGGGAGTCCCCATCAGCCAGGAAGCATAGCGCCAGATCTGCATCAGGGCGCAACGCGAATCGGCATTCATATCAACTCCCAGGCGTTCCACGTCCCTGATCAGCGACGCGGAAAAGTTTGCGGATGCGAGGCCCATGTTTGCAGCGCTGATCGGCGTTCCGAAGACCGTTTGATCCCATCGGCCTGATCTAAGCAACTGTCGTCTGATACGTGCGTGTACCAACCGGATGCGAATAGAGAATTTCCAGCCCAGCCCCTGTCGGTCGAGGGATCCCTCGTCCATGAGCATCTCTGTAAGATACCGTATGTTGTTTCGGATCGTCCGCAGGCCTTGCTCAGTCGTGAACTGACCCGTCATGAAGAACACCTTGCTCATCAAGCTGTTGAAGTTGCGCAGGCTGACGACAATGAAGCCGATAATGAACAGATCCAGGTATTCGCGTACGACGTGGCGCCCGGGGAGAAACGCGTCGTGATCCAACCATGGCGGAGGGGAGTCGAGATAATCGAAGAAATCGCCCACTGCACGTGGAGCTTCGGCAAGAACCTGCGTATCGCGGTCCACGCCGGCATTCATGAAGCGCGCGATTTCGCGTCCGTCGAGCCGCACCAGTGAATCTATAGCGGCGTCGGCAGGTGGGTCGCCAACAATCGTCTGCTCTACATAGTCCTGGGCGAGAGTCGGGTCGAACACGACGGCTCGTTCGTACCCGTCCCGATACGCCGAAGGGATCTCGAACCCGGTCACGCGGTCAACTGCCGCCTGGCCTGGTCGCGCGATTGCGCGCGAGTTCGAAGCACCCGGCTTGCCACGTCATTTCCAGCGACCGGATTTCGCTCCATCATCGATCGATACCTGGACGGCAGAAGGCCAACGACGTGCAGTCCTCTGAGGGTGCGGGAGTATTTCTCGCCGAACCTCGGATTGCCGAGATCCTTCCCATTGAATCCTGTACATTCCAGGACTGTCAGGTTTGCACCCCGCGAACGCCTCGAGTAGCCCGACAGGCTCTCGAGCCCTGTCACTGCCCAGTGTTCGAACATGGGTTCGATGAGCGTTTCGTGCTGCCTGGCCGTTACATCGTCGGACATCAGCAAATCCATCGCAACAACTCGCCCGCCGGGCTTGAGTATCCTGTGAACCTCACGCAGGAACTGTCCACGATCAGGGTGGTGACACGCGCTCTCGACATTGACGACAATGTCGAACGAATCACGTGCACAGGGAAGCTTGCGGGTGCAATCAGCGTGCCTGCAGTCAATGACGTGATCGAGACCAGCTTCAGTCATCCTCGGGGACTTCACCCTCCCCGAACAGTCCGCAATGGAAAACCTCGGGGCTCCAAAGCGCCATCAGGAAGTCGACAGTCAACTCGTCATTAAATTTGACGGTCTTCCGGCCGTGGGCCAAGACATCCCGATCCTCGTGTGCAGTCACTGCCAATCCCTCCTCCTGGTGCGTACGTCCTTCCGGTGGGTTCCTTCATCTATCCCGACCCGATACCACCCTTTGGCCGGCGGCACATCATCAGGAAAAAGACATAAGCCTTGGCCTTTTCAATCCTTTCCCCCGATATGGTGAGCTTGATGTGGTGAATTCCCTTCACCAACATGACCGGACCAGATCTGGAGATGAGCGTTGTTGAGCCCGTCGAACGTCCGGCAAGTTCCTCCATTTTTTCCGGAAGGCCGATTCCCAGTTCGCGGATTCCGTCGATCAGCGCGGCCCAGAACCGAATGTGTTTCAGCCACTCCTGTTCTCGGGCGAAGAAACTCAGGCCCAGCGTCGGACCGACTCCGTTGCCGGTTATGTCGAAGTGCAGACCGAGATAGGCGAAGGCGTCTTGTTCCTCGAAGTACGACACAATGGCCCGGACAACCTTAGCCTGCCCGGGCCAGCCGCCGTTCTTGAGTAACGCTTCCACGTCACGGGCGGTTCTGAAACCCGTTGCGGCGATCCGCATCGTTCGATCCCGCGACGGAAACGTGCCGAAGGCCCTGATAAGCGTGTCGGGCTGCAAAGTCCGGTAAAGGCGCTCAAGCTCACGTCGTTCGGCAGGATCCTGGTTCCAGCCACCCACCTGCACGACCGCGTCATGAACGGCGCCAAGTTCTTCAAGCCGCTCGCCGCCGCCGGACAGAACGTCGTCGACCGGATAGAGGAAGATGCCCGGTTCGGGCCACGCGCTGTCGGGTTCCGGATCGATGTCGTATTCGAGCAACATCTTTCTTCCCACAACATGGCGAAGCAGCGAGTCCGTGCGGTCGGTCTCGTCCAGCAGTTCGGCAAGCACCGCCGCCGACCTGTCTGTGCCGTCCGCACGGACCCTTCGTTGGTATCCGGCTGCCGTTCGGCTGCCGCCGACAAGGGTGACACCGAAATCCGCGATCGGCCTGGCGTCGTGCAACGGAATCTCGAACCCGAACGGAAAGGCGCCCATCGTCGCCGGCAATTCCGTCGCCCGCTCAAGAATGCGCTCCCATCCCACGCCGCCAACAAGTCTGGAGGAAACCTGCGGCCTGATTTGCGCCAGCAAATGCCCCATTGAGCCTGCGGCGATTTCAAGCCGTTCCTCCGTATAAGCCCAGTCCTCTTTCATTCTCACGAACCCTTGTGTTCGGAATTCGCACGGCAAGGAAGATGACGGCCCGCGGCCCGTCATACTGCCACGGCTCCCCGTCACGATCAATCTGTTTCAACCGATGACGGGGTCCGGGTTCAGTTCCGCCTCCCGTAGCGGGCATTTGCGCCACCCCATCTCGACCGGCACGTCGAACAGGCGCCCAGGTGCGAAGCGTTGCCAGTAATGACGCATGCCAGGAACGATCACCCGTGCCACGGGAAGCTTGATGTCGGGGCGGGTTTGGTCGAGCACAAGGAACTCCATCCCCTTTGCTTCGACCAGCGCCCTGCATCTCTCGACGTCTTCCCGCTGGTCGGTCGTCTCCGGAACGGGGTAGTCGGACTTGCCACGCATCGCGGCACCTTCTGCTGGCGCAAGATAGGGATGGTCGGCAAGCGTCGCATTTCGCCACCACCACAGGCACTGCGGATCGTCGACCTGGTAACCGGCGCCGCCAGGTCCAGTACCTTGAACCCAGTTCAGGAACTGGTTCAACTCGCACACGGCACGTAACGCTGCGACGTGCGGGTCCGTATGGGCTCCGGCTCCATAGATGATGTCCTCCGCTTCCTTGTCGGTCCGGCGCGATATGGCGACGAAAACCGGAATGCCGAAGTCACCGGTGACATCAAGAACCCACAGGTCACGGTTCAGGCCGCCGTAGTATTCGTACGCGGTCGTAAGATAGTCGTCACCGAAACTGCCCAGGTCCACGGCGGGCCGATGCAAGCGGTTGTACCACCAAACGGCAAAGGCATCGCGTTCCACCAATTCGAAAAACCCCTGAAGGATCGCTTCCTCCAGCGTATTCCCGGCTGCACATCCGTTTGAATCGGCGACGAAGTCCCCGAGGCCCCGCTGATCGGCCGACTTGCCGTAGTAAAGCAGGGATGTCGGCAGATAGAGGTGCCGGCCACGCGTGAGCGACCACACCGGCGACCAGTCGGTCACGACATCGGGGTCGAAGCGGGGAGGAACCACGTTGTAGGGGTGGCCCTGGGCGTTGATGCGCGCCGCGTCATCCAGCTGCACTTCGCTGAAAAGCTGTATGTCATTCGGGTGAACCGCGTCCGGGTTTTCCGCCCCTGCGAAATCCGAGAAACGTTTCCGGCAGCGGATCTCGTCGCCATGGAACGCACCGGAATATCTTTCCAACGCCTCGCAAAGCGCACTTGCCTCGGACTGCGGCGGCGTACTGCCCTTGCCCGCGCTCTTTGTCCGCAGACTGAGTCGAAGCACGCTCATGCTCCTGTTCCTGAGCGCGATATTGCTGCCGGCCCAATGAACGTTCAGCCAAGGGTCGGTCTCGCCGGTCGTACGCCGCAGCCACGTCACCGCACCACTGACCGGGCCAACAATATGGCGGTATTTCGCAAGCGTCGCTTCCGGCGAAACGGAACGCACGCCGCCGCTGTTGCGAATGTTTTTCGGACTGGAGCCCAGGCGCACCGGAACCGGCTCCCTGTCCGCACGGTACAGCATCTCATCGCCACAGGCGCGACACTGGGGGCGGCGCACGACCGGGTGGCGGCCAACAGTCATGTCTGCCGCATCCAGCGAGATCGAATGCCCGTGGACCGGCGCGCGCCTCCCGAGCACCAGCCACTTGATGATTTCCACCACCGCCAAACCGAGAGTTGCGTCCAGAACGGCTGGCTCCACCGCCCGCGGCACTGGAAAAGCCCGGTCGCCGTTGAGGTTTCGCAGGAAATTGTGGACCTCCTGGTGGCCGCGGAGGCGATAGGCAAGACATGCCCAGCACGGCCCCTGTTCCGCGGGACGAAAGACCGGCCCGAAGAGAGGCTGCACGCCGCCTGCCCTGACCAGCATCCAGGGCGTGCCGGACGCGAGAAAGCGCTCGTTCGACTCCGCATGGCGATCATCCAGGTAGTCATCACAAACAATGACCGAGAGCGCAGGCTGGGATTGTTCCGCTTCCGCGTCCACGTCCACGCCCATCGCCTCCAGGCGCGCGGAAAGTCGCGAGCCGTTGTCCGATACGGTTACGGTCGCTGCCGCCAGGCGTTCCTCTGCCCAGCGCGGAGAGACGCCCAACGACGAAAAAAACGCCGCCCGCCCGCGGTCCATCTTATACTCGCCCGATACGACATAACCCTTCCTTGAAAGCGAGAGGATCGCAGACGTGACGTCGGCCTCCGAATGCACGCCCTTCAGCGCACTGACAATTTCCCTGACCGTGTGGCGTCCGTCGAGAAGCGGCAACAGGTCGGGATGGATGCGGCCGTGAAGCAACGTGTTGAAGTTCTCTGAAACGAGGAATACTTGCCGATCGTCGATCGGACGAAACCCGAATTGCGGTGCGAGTTCCGGCTTTTCGATCAACGAGGAATCGGCCGCGGTTTTTCTGAGTATCCTGGAGAACATATTTGCGGGCGAGGCGTGCTAACGGACATAGTCTCCGTCGGCGCCCGAATCGGACAACACGACCTGCCAGAGTTGGCTGGCACCGGACCGGAAGACACCGGCGAAACTCAGAAGGTAATATTGCCACATTCGGAACAGCTGCCGATCGTCGCGAACTTCGAGCTGATCCCATACGGCACGCAAGTTTTCGTGCCAGCACATGAAAGTTCGGTCGTAATCCCGGGTGAAGCTGTGCCAGTCTTCCAGTCCAAGCACGCCCTCGGCGGCCGTGACGATTTGCTTCGGTGATGGAATGTGCCCGCCGGGAAAGATGTACCGGTCAACCCACGGGTCTGCCTTGACGGCACTCCTTTCGCTGCCGGCGGTCTGCGCAAGATGCAGACCCCCGGAACGCAGGCAGCGTTTCACGGTTTCCATGTAGTTCCGGTAGTTCCTGCGCCCGACATGGCCAAGCATGTCGATGGAGTAGCTGCGGTCGAATTCCTCGTCGACATCGCGATAGTCCTGAAGGCGCACGTCGACCGGCAGGCCAGCGCACAACTCCCGCGCGGCGTCGAACTGGTCCGGCGATATCGTGACGGCAACGCCGGAGACTCCGTAGCGCTCGGCGAAGAAATGTATTGCACCGCCCCAGCCGCAACCAATGTCGAGTATCTTCATGCCGGGTTCGAGGCCCAGTTTCCGGGCGATCAGATCAAGCTTGTTCTCCTGTGCCTCTTCGAGTGTCCCGGCGTCCGCCCAATATGCACAGCTGTAGATCATGCGCCTGTCGAGCATGCCCCGATACAGATCCCGTCCGACCTCGTAGTGGGCTTCTCCAGCTGCGAAGCGCGGCGTGTCGCCTTTCGGGTTGATCAGTCTCGCATGGACCAGACGGACGAGATCACTTGGACGAAACAGCGATTTCATGTCCAGGCGGCTGGCACGACAGACCAATTCGTCCAGTCGCTCGCAGTCCCACCAGCCATCCATGTAGCTCTCGCCCATGCCCAGGGATCCAAAGGCAAAAATCCTCGGGTATGTCTCTTCCCTGAGCACCTGCATGTCCCAGGGACGGTCGCCATTGATCCGAATGTCCGCAACCGCAAGAAGTTGCTCAAATCTCTTTTTGAAATTCGAAAACGCCATGCCGAGCGCCTCTTCGCCGCCTTCGCCGCCGATTAGCACATCGCCCACAAGCGGACAACGATCCCTGAGCGTTTGCCAGGAAAACCCAAGCTCGATCATCGCTTGTTTCCGGGTCAGGTTGGACGTGCCCGGTAAACGAACCGGGACACGGATGCACATGTCGCCGGATGAATGACCTGTCTTGCATCAGCCAGTCGTGGCACACGGTTGCAGCGCTTGACCTTCCGCATCTCGGGGCGATGGGGCGGTTCCGAGTAAAGAACATCGCCAAGCCGCCCGCCGAGTCGATTCAACAAGCCCAGGCTACCGGCACTTTCAATGGACCGCGGAACGCCCATCCTGCGAATTCGACCTCTCCCGAAAGGCGGAGATCGGGAAAACGCTCGAACAGCATCGGGAGCGCGACCTCGGCAACGAGGGCCCTGCTTGCGGCGGCGCCGGCACAGAAATGCGGGCCGGCCCCGAAGGCAAGGCTGCTGCCAGTATCGCGGGAGATATCGTAGATCTCGGGACACTCGAACACGCCCTCGTCCCGATTGCCCGAGCCGAACATGAAAAATACACGGCTCCCGGGTTCGAAGTCCACGCCATTGACCTTGTCCTTTCGCGCGACCCGCCGGGGCGACATGCCGATCGGTGAAATCCAGCGTGCGTACTCTTCGAACGCGTTCCGCCAACTCGCCCGACCCTCCAAGATCATTGTCAGCTGATCCGGGTGGGTCAGTAGGGCCCAGGCCGTGCCGGCAATCGCATCACGCGGCTCGTTCTGACCACCTGAGATCGCAAGTTTCACGTTTGCGCGCACTGACGACATGGGAAGTCCTGCCCGCATCTGCACCGACAGCAGCGACAAATCAGGCTTTGCCGCGACAGCCGGCAATCTGCCGTCGATATGGACGTCAATCGAGGCCGTGCAGTCATTGCAGTGCGCCTCGACTTCCGGGTCGCCGGCGTAGTTGGCGACCCCGTCG
Organism: Paracoccaceae bacterium; assembly: GCA_965242975.1. Lineage (GTDB taxonomy): Bacteria > Pseudomonadota > Alphaproteobacteria > Rhodobacterales > Rhodobacteraceae > JAPPHA01. The sequence continues at coordinate 2,359,416 of CBDETS010000007.1, forward strand.
ATCATGCCCTGGCTCACCCGGTCGATCTCCCGCCAACCCATGTTGCGAAGACCGGTGATCACCCGCAGTGCATTGCCCGAGACCGGCATTGCGTAGTCCGCGACAAGATCACACGCGCTCCTTCCTGCGAGACCGTCGAGCACATTCCCGGTATGGCGCCGGAATTCCCCGATCCAGTGATCACGCACCGTCTTCGGGCTGAAGGCCGGAAACGTCGCCCGTCTTTCGAAGGCATGGGCCTTGCCGTCCTTCCGCATCATGTTCTCACCCATCAAAATGCTCATCAGGCCATCCGGCTGATAGCTGGAGAATGTGCCCACGCGTTTCTCCTGCACGAATATGGCTTCGTGCCTGGTAAAGAGCGTGGCATTGAGCTGCGGAACCAGACAGATCGGAGCATCGGCCCGCATTTTCGCGAGCGCGGGGTACGGGTCACGGTTGAATTCCCCGGGATCGATGTTGAAGACGGGAGCCCTTGCCATGACCGCAACCTGCGCCATTGGCCTCTGGCTTGCAAACGAATCCCTTCCCGGCACGGCCGGAATCGCACGCCCACGGGAATCACGCGCAACTGCGTTTTGGCCTCGTTCGTCCGCACCATCCGCGGCCGGCCGGCCAACACTTCGGTCGCCTTCGGAATTCGATCGCGAACTCCGGACGCCATGAAACGGTGGAACCACGCGCGTTGCGGTCATTTCGTGCCCGCGTGCAACCTGACAAGCTACCGGTACATCTCGGGCCAGTCCAAACTCGTCCACACGCCGACCGGAAAGGAATATGACCAGAAATTAATCATACCTGCATTTACTGTTTAATATTTGATCAATACCTCGAATTTCCCTGCCTCCATGGCGGACACACCGTGGCGCCTTCTGGACGTCGCGAACACTCCCGTGTTCGGGAACCGGCGTACCCGGCGATGCCGGAGGCAGACCATCCGTGACTGCCGCCGCGTCGCGATGAAATCAAGCGACCAACTCCCGGTCCGAATCAATGGAAGAAGAGATGATGTCAAAACACGCCAGATACCTGCCCGGCCTGCTGACCGTCGGGCTGGCCGCGTCACCCGCAACGGCACAGGACGCGGCGGGAACCGAAGTCGCGGTTCACACCGTTTTCGTGCTCAACACGTTTCTGTTTCTCGTCAGTGGCTTTCTCGTGTTCTGGATGGCCGCCGGGTTCGCGATGCTCGAAGCCGGCCTGGTGAGATCAAAGAACGTCACAACCCAGTTGACCAAGAATTTCGGCCTGTTTTCCATTGCCGCGATCATGTACTGGCTGATCGGCTACAATCTCATGTATCCGCTCGGAAACTGGTCGATCGGGACTGACGACACCGGGGGGTACCTCGGTGCGTTCGGGCTTGCGGTCCTGGAAGCCGTGGGTATCGGGCCTGATGGCGCGGATGATCTGTCCTACGCATCAACGGGTTCGGACTTTTTCTTCCAGCTTATGTTCTGCGCCACCGCGGCATCGATTGTCTCGGGCACGCTCGCGGAGCGCATCAAGTTGTGGCCATTCCTCCTGTTCACGGCCCTGCTGACCGGGGTGATCTATCCCGTGCAGGCGTCATGGAAGTGGGGAGGCGGATTTTTGGATTCCCAGTTCGGTTTCCTGGATTTCGCCGGTTCGACGGTCGTGCATTCGGTCGGAGGATGGGCGGCGCTGATCGGCGCCATTCTGCTCGGCGCACGAAAGGGGAAGTACCAGAACGGCCAGGTAAATCCGATACGCGGGTCGAATATGCCCCTGGCGACATTGGGCACGTTTATCCTCTGGATCGGCTGGTTCGGGTTCAACGGCGGATCCCAGCTGGCCATGGGAAGCATAGGCGACGCGGCGGACGTAAGCCGGATTTTCGCGAACACCAACATGGCCGCAGCTTCCGGTGCGATGGTTGCAATGATCCTGACCCAGTTGCTGTACGGAAAGGCCGACTTGACCATGGTGCTGAACGGAGCCCTTGCGGGTCTGGTGGCAATAACGGCAGAACCCCTCTATCCGTCGCTCTTCGGATCGCTGCTCATTGGAGGCGTCGGCGGTGCCATCGTGGTCTACGGCGTACCGCTCCTTGACAGGTTGAGGATCGATGACGTCGTGGGGGCAATTCCCGTGCACCTCTTCGCAGGGATATGGGGAACGCTTGCGGTCTGGTTCACGAATCCCGACGCCACGCTGTTGGGGCAGGTCGCGTCCATCATCGTCGTGGGTGCATTCGTGTCCGCCACGTCCTGGATCATCTGGTTTGTCCTCAAGCAGACGGTTGGAATCCGGGTCGACGAAGAAAGCGAAATCACGGGGCTCGACATGACGGAACTCGGCATTGAGGCCTACCCCGAGTTTACCACCTGAACTTAGACACGACGGTCCCGGGCGCATCCGTGTCCGGGACCGCCGGACGGGGTTGAAGCCATGCCCCCGGTCGTCGGTCACGCCCCCCTCTTCCCATCACGGCACCATGATCGAAGGCAGATTACGTCGGAGCCCTGCGTCGGAATCCCGATGCCGATCGCTGTCGATCGCCCGAAAACGATCTTCACCGCACAACTCGTGACGGATGCGGGACAAGCTGAAACCGACGTCCTCGCCGGCGATTCGAACCTGGAACGGTGAACGTCCGGGCCGGGCCGAATCCGACAAACGTCCCCGTCGCGAAGAGAGGGCCACGCGACTCCTAGGCGATCAGTGCCTGGATCACTGATCGAATGACCGGGTTGCGTGCAAGCCTTTTGGGAAAGGCGACCCAATAGCTCTGCATCATGGGCACAGGTGATGCATCAAGCCGCACGACCCGGCCCGATGACAGATCATCCTCTGCGATTTTTCGTGGAACCAGGGCGACCCCACAGCCCTGTCGCGCAAAATTCAATGCTGTGCTGCTCGAATGCACCCGCAATCCGGTATTCTGGTTTACGATGCGGTCGTCCGCAAAGAACCGGTTCCAACTCGGCGAAGTCGCATAGGCCTGGCCCCAATCCGTGTGGATCAGATGGCAATCTTCGATGTGCCTGGGAACGGACCCGTGGCGTGCGGCAAATTCCGGCGACGCCACCACCACCAGAACGTCCGACAAGAGAAGCTCGACCTGGTAGTCTCCATAAAGGTCATGTCCGTAGAAAATACGCATGTCCACGTTGTCCCGCACGAAGTCGATCGGGTCATCGTCGACGCGAATATCCAGTGGCAGGCGCAAGCCAGACATGTCGAGTACGGCCAGCCTGGAGGCAAGCCAGGTCTCGGCGACGGATTGCGGAGCGCTGAGAACGAGGCGTTTTCGATGCGGAATCCGCCGCATCTTGTCGGAAAGCTCACCAATGCTGCTCATCGCCTCGCCGAGCGACGGATACGCGGTCAAACCGGAATCGGTGAGAGAGATTCGATTCCCCTGCCTGACAAAGAGTGTCTTGCCCCAAAAATCCTCGAGCAGCCGAACCTGCTGGCTAACGGCAGCAGGGCTCACGCCAAGCTCGCGTGCGGCATTTGCGAACGAACCCGTTCGTGCGGTTGCCTCGAAAGCACGTAGCGCGTTGAGAGGTGCCGTTCGCTTGACCATGCCGTGTTCGACAGATTTTCTAATTGATCACAATAAAAATACATATTGATGGAATATGCTCCCTGAAACAAGATGGGATCAGGGAAGCCGGGAAGCGAACGATGAACGACATCATAGATCTTGAACGGTATCCGCTTGACAAGCCGGGTACGGCTGCCTGGACCGCCATGGTCGTCGAGTGCAGGGCCAGGCTGGCCGAAGACGGGCTGTTCAATCTACCCGGATTTCTGCAGGAAGATGCCCTCACCCGTGCGGTTGACGAGCTGAGGCCCATCCTTGCAACGGACGCGTTCTGCCACACGCGCCGTCACAACATCTATTTCAAGAATTCGGTTGGGGACCTTGGTGCCCTCCATCCGGCAATGCAGGAATTCGAAACCTCCAACCACACGATCTGCGCTGACCAGATGGGGTACGCCGTGGTCATTCAGCTCTACGAGTGGCGGCCTTTTGCGGTGTTTCTTGCCGCTGCCATGAACAAGACGGAACTCTTCACCATGGCCGACCCTCTCGCGCGGGTGAATGTCATGGGTTACTCCGAGGGGCAGGCGCTCAACTGGCACTTCGACCGGTCCGAGTTCACCACCACGCTTCTGCTGCAGGCTCCCGCGGACGGCGGCGAATTCGAGTACGTCCGGGATCTGCGCAGCGACGCCGATCCGAATTACGCCGGCGTGGCCGACCTTCTCGAAGGCCGCCGAATGCCCGCACGCGTGCGATTGGAGCCCGGCACGCTGAACATCTTCAAGGGCAAGAACACGGCGCATCGCGTCACGGCCGTTCGGGGGGAGCTCGACCGTATCATCGCCGTATTTTCCTACTTCGACCGGCCCGACGTCGTGTTTTCCGATGAGGATCGGATCGGATTCTACGGGAGGGCGCAGCAGGCATGAACACGGCTTTCACCGACGACCGCAAGGTCACCCATCTGAACGCCGAAGGTGCCGACAGGCCGTTGAAAAGCCCGGTTTCGACCGATGTCCTGAATCGTGCCCGGCAGTACCGGCTTCAGCGGTTGCGTGACCAGTTGTTCGAAGCCGACTGCAGCGCGTTGCTGCTCTACGATCCATGCAACATCAGGTACGCGTTCGACTGCTCCAACATGCAGGTCTGGACCCTGCACAACCCGATTCGCTACGCGCTGATACTGGCCGATGGCCCATCCATAATGTTCGAGTTCAAGGGTTGCCTGCATCTGAGTGCAGGGTTGCCTGGAATCGACGAGATCCGGGTCGCACGGACATGGATGTTCATGGCGGCCGGGGACAAGGTCGAGGAGGCCACCGCATCGTGGGCCGATGAAATCGCCGAGATCGTCCGCGAATACGGCGGCGGCAATCCGAGAATTGCCTGTGACAGGCTTGACGGTAGCGGCGTCCACGCTCTCCAGGACCGCGGCCTGACTTATGTCGAAGGCGCACAGGTGACCGAGATCGCACGTTCCATCAAGTCCGCCGAAGAAATCGCCCTCATGCGCTGGACCATCCACGTATGCGAGGCCGGAATGGCACGAATCCATGGGCATTCCATACCCGGGGTGACGGAACGCGAGCTCTGGGCGCATCTGCATTTCGAGAACGCCCGTTCCGGCGGTGACTGGCTGGAAACGAAATTGCTGACGTGCGGTCCAAACACCAACCCCTGGTACCAGGAATGCTCGGACAGGGTTTGCCAGAGTGGCGAGATGATCTCGTTCGATACGGACATGATTGGACCCTATGGCTACTGTGCCGACCTGTCGCGGTCCTGGACCTGTGGCCATACGCCATTCAATGCCAGGCAGCAGCGTCTCCATGACACCGCGCTTTCCCAGATTCATCACAATCTGGAATTGATACGTCCAGGGGTCAGCTTCGCGGAATTCAACGAAAAGAGCTGGCGCATCCCGGATGCACATGTTCCTTATCGATACTCGCTCGCGCTACACGGAGTCGGCATGGCCGACGAGTGGCCGGTCATACCTCTGCATGTCGACTGGGGGCCAGACGCAATGTCCGGACGATTTGAGCCCGGCATGGTTGTTTGCATCGAAAGCCTGATAGCGGAGGAAGGTTCCGAAGGCGTTAAACTGGAGATTCAGGTCCTCGTAACGCCGACGGGGCATGAGCGGCTCGACAGCTTCCCACTGGGTTGCAACGGTTCGAAAATCACGTGACTCTTGGAATTTTCACCTTCGCATGAACGCGACATCCCGGACTGGAGTGCGCTCCCCCGGTTGCCGCACTGCTCGCTCCGACCGGGTAGAGTTGCCCGGCCATGATCGCTTGACCACGTCACCTGCTGATCCGGAAGCCGCCGCCGCACATGTCCCCGCACGACCGCCGGTTACCAAGCAGGTTCGTGACGTTCAGGGAGTATGCCGTTCGTGATCCAGACCTTTCGGAGCCTTGCCGCCGGGTTGAACGGACACGTGTCGATCAGTGTCGGTCACCGCCCCTCCCAAGGCCCGTTGCTTCCGGACTTTCAGGTCGCCGGCTGCCTTTGCCTGCCGCAAATGCTGCGGCGCCAAATTGAGAATCGCCGGTCGAGCATGCCGGTTGTTGCATTGGCATAGCACACGCTCTATACGATTCCGGCTTTGGCGAGACCGTGTTGGCGGTTTCAGGAAGTTCGAGGACCCGTAGCTCAGCTGGATAGAGCATTTGACTACGAATCAAAAGGTCGGGCGTTCGAATCGCTCCGGGTCCTCCAGCACCCTGTCATGATCAACGTCAACGACCAGGCTTTTCGGAACTCTGCCGGTTCCTGGTAGCACGCATCAGCGACCGGGTCCGCGGCTGTCGCCGCCGGACATCACTCTTCCTCGAATTCCTCACCGAGAATTCTCGAAACCGCAAAGACATCCTTGTCGCCCCGGCCACACATATTCATCACCAGGAGATGGTCAGACGGAAGATCGCCCGCGATTCGTGCGACGTGCGCGAGGGCATGTGACGGCTCCAGAGCGGGAATGATTCCCTCGCACCGGCAACACAACTGAAACGCTTCAAGTGCTTCCGCATCGGTCACCGACACGTATTCGACGCGCCCGGTGTCACGAAGCCAGGAATGCTCGGGGCCGATTCCCGGATAATCCAGCCCGGCCGAGATCGAATAGCCGTCCAGAATCTGCCCATTCGGGTCCTGCAGCAGATAGGTCCGGTTCCCGTGAAGTACGCCGGGCCGGCCACCCGTCAACGACGCGCAGTGCTCCATCCTCTCGTCGACCCCCTTGCCTCCGGCCTCGACTCCTATGATTCTCACGGAAGGATCATCCAGAAACGGATGGAACAGGCCCATGGCATTGGATCCCCCACCGATACAGGCAACCAACGTATCCGGGAGCCGGCCTTCCTGCTCCTGCATCTGCCTGCGCGTTTCGTCGCCGATGACACACTGAAAATCACGGACCATTGCCGGGTAAGGATGAGGGCCGGCAACCGTCCCGATGCAATAGAAAGTGTTCTTTACATACGTCACCCAGTCCCGAAGTGCTTCGTTCATCGCGTCCTTGAGGGTTCCCCTCCCCGCGGTGACCGGAACAACCTCGGCACCGAGAAGCTTCATGCGGAAAACGTTCGGAGCCTGACGCTCGACGTCGTGCGAACCCATATACACCACGCATTGAAGCCCGAACCGCGCACAGGCGGTCGCGGTCGCGACGCCGTGCTGACCTGCCCCGGTTTCGGCAATGATCCGGGTCTTGCCCATGCGCCGGGCCAGCAACACCTGCCCAAGTACGTTGTTGATCTTGTGTGCGCCGGTGTGATTGAGTTCATCGCGCTTCATGTAAATGCGCGCACCACCGAAATGACCTGTCAACCGTTCGGCAAAGTACAAGGGTGAAGGCCTGCCGACGTAGTGGGTGCGAAATCGCTCCATCTCGTCCAGAAACTCCGGATCAGTGCGCGCCCGGGCGTACTCTGCCTCGAGTTGCAGAATGAGCGGCATCAATGTTTCTGAAACGAAACGGCCGCCATACGTCCCGAACCGGCCGCGTTCATCCGGACCACTCCGGTACGTGTTCAATCCTTCGGCTGCCATCGTCCGGTTCTCACTCATCCTGATATCCGTTCATTGCCGACGACGACGTCTGCCGTCTTTCGTTGCGGCACTGCGCCCGGATCAGACACTGCGCCGGCGGCACGAAGAAAGGCCCTGATCCGGTCGCAATCCTTTATTCCGGGAGATGATTCAACCCCTGATGAAACATCGAGTTGCGTCGCGCCGGTCAGCCGAACAGCGTCGGCGATATTGTCCCCGGTCAATCCTCCGGCCAGCATCCACGGCAAGCGCCACTCCCGATTCGCCAAAAGACTCCAGTCGAAGACGATTCCTTGCCCCCCCGGCCGGTCCATGTGTCCTGCCGTGGGCGCGTCGACAAGGAGCTGATCTGCGTAGCCCTCCCAACAATCGGTCGCGTCGACATCGGACTTCTCCGAAATTCCGAACGATTTCATGACCGGAAGCCCAAAGGTCTTCCTGATCGCGCGCGCGCGCTCCCGTGACTCGGAGCCGTGCAGCTGGATCATGTCCAGAGCTACGGAATCAAGGACACGCCCGATATGCCCATCGTCCGAATCGACAAACAGCCCGGTGCGGCAAACATCCTGTGGCACCCTGGCCGCAAGATCACGTGCCTGCTCAATCGACACGTAACGCGGAGATCTGGGAAAGAACACGAACCCGACGTAGGCAGCACCCGCGGCAACGCTGGCATCCAGCGTTGCCGCATCCGACAGTCCGCAGATCTTGACCCTCATCATCCGTTCTTTTCCAGAAGTTCAAGTACGTCGTCTTGTCCGCGAACTTCCCCGGACCTCGACTTGAGATCTTCGACCTCCCGCTCCAGGCGCCGGATTTCACGCCCGCGTTCACTCGCCTGTCGCCGATGCCGGTGACCGCGAAAATACTCGCGGGTCGCTCCCGCAATCAGCCCGACAACGACCGCACCGAACATGATCAGGAATTGCGGAACCAGGTAGGTGCCCGAGAAACCCAGGACATCTCCGACGCCTTGTGGGAACAACCGAAACGAAACAATGTCGCGGTTGACCAGGCAAAGCATGACAAGGAATGCTGCGAGGACGACCAGGGCGATAATTCGAAAGAACTGGATCATCCAAATTTGACCGGCAACCGGAAATCGGGGCGTCTACTCCCGACCGTTCAGACGATCCCTGAGCCGCTTTCCTGTCGCGAATACAGGTACGTGTTTTTCGCAGACATCGACAGGTTCGCCGGTCCGTGGATTTCGGGCCCTGCGTTCGCGTCTCTGCCGAACGGCAAACGTTCCAAATCCACGTAATTCGACACGATTCCCGTCGGTCAATCCAGCGGCGACTTCATCGAACACTGTCGTTACTGCGCGTTCTGCATAAACCCTCTTGAGACCGAAGTCTTTGGCGATCATCGCGACCAGTTCGGACCGCACCATGGAATCCTCCCCTCTCCGACTGAAATCCATACAGGAGCCGAGCAACAGACTACACGGCAGCCCCTACCCCGTAAAGGATTTCGGTGCCAACATCATACGCGGAATCGTCTTCAAGCCGAGGTACGTGCAAACAGCCGGCTGAAAATGACACCCGGAACGGGTCGTGGTACGCCCCGGAGGATCTCACTGTCGATGACGGCGCAAGAGGCACACGCGCTAATCGTCTTCCTTTTTCTGCAGGGCCGCACCAAGAATGTCCCCGAGCGACGCCCCCGAATCGGTAGACCCGTACTGAGCAACAGCCTCCTGCTCTTCGGCGATTTCACGCGCCTTGATCGAGAGCTTCAGCTTGCGTCCTCCCCGTTCGATCCCGGTGACGAGTACGTCAACCTTGTCACCGACCGAGTAACGGTCGGGGCGTTGCTCCGATCGATCGCGGCTGAGATCCGCGCGACGAACAAAGGATTTCGCGCCCTGATAATCCACGCCGATTCCGCCATCCTCGATCGTGGCCACGGTTACCGTTACCACTTCTCCGCGCTTCAGTCCCGAGACAGCCTTCACGAACGGATCGTTCAGCGCCTTCACCGACAATGAAATCCTCTCCTTTCCCGGATCGACGTCAAGAACGAGTACGTTAACCGTATCCCCCTTGCGGTATTCCTTGATCGCCTGATCTCCAGGGAGGTCCCAGTCCAGATCGGAGAGGTGCACCATGCCGTCAATGCCACCTTCGAGTCCCACGAACAGGCCGAATTCGGTAATGTTCTTGACCTCTCCGGAAATCTGGCTGCCCGCGGGGAAGTTCGTGGCGAAGTTCTCCCACGGATTACCCTGGACCTGCTTCAGCCCGAGCGATACCCGCCGCTTGTTGGTGTCAACATCCAGAACCATGACCTGAACTTCCTGGGACGTCGACACAATGCGACCCGGATGAACATTTTTCTTCGTCCACGACATCTCGGACACGTGGACCAGTCCTTCGACACCCGGTTCCAACTCGACGAAGGCACCGTAATCCGTGATGTTGGTGACGCGTCCAGTATGGATCGTGTCGATCGGGTACGATTCCCGGACGGACTGCCAAGGATCCTCCTGGAGTTGCTTGATTCCCAGGCTAATCCGCTGGTTCTCCCGGTTGATCTTGACGACCTGAACCTTGACGGTCTCGCCGACCGTGACCACTTCAGAAGGATGGCGAACCCGATGCCAAGCCATGTCCGTGACATGAAGCAATCCATCCACACCGCCAAGATCCACGAAGGCGCCATAGTCAAGAACGTTCTTGACCAGACCTTCGACCACATCGCCATCATTCAGGCGACCGACAACCTCTGCGCGCTGTTCGGCACGTGACTCCTCAAGAATCGCCCGACGTGACACCACGATATTGCCCTTGTTGCGGTCGAGCTTCAAAATCTGAAAAGGTTGCGGGATTTCCATGAGCGGAGTCACGTCGCGAACCGGGCGAACATCAACCTGCGATCCAGGAAGAAACGCCACGGCCCCGCCCAGGTCAACCGTGAACCCGCCCTTGACCCGATTGAAGATCTTGCCGTCAACCTTTTCGCCTGCAGCATAGGCTTTCTCAAGCCGGTCCCAGGCCTCTTCGCGCCGAGCCTTGTCCCGGCTTATGACGGCCTCGCCACGGGCATTCTCGACCCGCTCCAGATAAACCTCCACGCTGTCGCCCTCGGTAATCTCCGGCGCCTCTCCGTGTCGCGCGAACTCCTTGAGATCGACCCGGCCTTCCATCTTGTAACCGATATCGATGATCGCCTTTTCGGCCTCAACCGCGATCACGCGTCCCTTGACGACGGATCCTTCCGTCGGGGTATCGATTTCGAAGCTTTCGTTCAGGAGGGCCTCGAATTCCTGCATCGAGGCGCTGGCAGGCATTGTCATTGAAGTAGTCTTCCCGGAATTCGCTGGTTTGACCACGCGACGATCGGCACGGGTCTTTGCACAGAGCTTTGTGTTTTCGTTTCGGTCATGTAACGAGTGGAGCTGTCAGAAAACAAGAGAAGGGCCGGTTGTCTACCGACCCGGCCCATACTTTGCCTCAACAACAGCCACCGCCGTCGCAACTGCGGTCTCTATAGACATTTCGCTCGTGTCAAGCAACACTGCATCCTTCGCCCTGCGAAGCGGCGCAACAGGTCGGCCTGAATCGAGCGAGTCACGGACACGTATTGCCTCGAGAACGGTCTCTAGGTCAGGAGCGCCTGCGCGGTCGCGCATCTCGGCAAGCCTTCGTTCAGCCCGAACAGCCTCGTGAGCCGTGACATACAGCTTGACCTCTGCATCGGGGCAGACGACCGTTCCGATATCGCGTCCATCCAGCACGGCACCTCCTTCACGCCCGGCGAATTGGCGTTGAAATCCGATCAGTACCTCACGAACTTCAGGAATTGCCGCTACGGTCGATGCGACGGCCGAAACCTTTTCATCACGCAATCGTTCAAGCGTGAGATCCGACTCGGTGACCCGTTCGGCGACTGCCGGGGCGCGAGTCTCGACGTCCGACAACGGCCCGGACTCGAGTAACTTCAAGCTCACGACCCTGTACAGCAAGCCGGTGTCCAGGTGATGGAATCCGAACCGTGCGGCGACCGCCCGAGCTATCGTTCCCTTGCCTGCGGCCGCGGGACCGTCAATCGCGACCGTGAAGCTCACACGCGGTCGTCCATGGTTTCGAGACGTGCCCCGAGGCTCCGCAAGAGTGGAACGAACCCCGGAAAACTGGTATCAATGACTCTTCCATCATCGACCGAAATCTCGTCTCGAGATGCCAGCCCGAGGCAGAGGAATGCCATCGCGATCCGATGATCGAGGCAAGTCCTGACCATTCCTCCACCCGGGACGCCGCCAGGTCCCCTGCCGTGGATCACCAGTGAATCCCCTGTCTCGTCAACCGTGACCCCATTCGCTTGCAGTCCGCGGGCCGTCGCGTCGATTCGATCGCATTCCTTGACGCGCAATTCGCCGATTCCCCTCAGGACCGTCCGGCCCTCCGCGCACGCCGCAACAGCCGCAAGGACCGGGTATTCATCAATCATTGACGGCGCCCGTTCCGGCGGCACATCAACGCCTTTCAGTTCGCTGAAGCGAACCCTGAGATCGGAGACCGGCTCGCCGCCGTTTTCACGCTCATCGCGGAATTCCATGCGCGCACCCATCTCAAGGAGCGTCGTGTACAACCCGTTCCTGGTCGGATTCCGGCTGATTCCCGGAATTTGAATGTCGGAACCTTCGGTAATCAACGCGGCACATACGGGAAACGCGGCAGAAGACGGATCACGCGGTACGACAATGCAGCAGCCGGACAGTTCTGCATGTCCGGTCACGGAAATCATGTGTCCTCGGTTCGTGACGTCTGTCGCAATTTCGGCGCCGAATGACCTGAGAAGGCGTTCCGTGTGATCCCGTGTCGGAACAGGCTCGAAAACACGGGAGACTCCCGGCGCATTGAGGCCGGCAAGGAGAATCGCGGACTTGACCTGCGCAGATGGAACCGGGGATTCAAACTCGACCGGGACAGGGTTCGACGTGCCTACGAGCGTCAAGGGCAGGCAACCGTTTGACCGACCGAACGCCCGGGCACCGAACAGGGCCAACGGTTCGGTTACCCGCGCCATCGGCCTCGAGCGCAGAGATCGGTCTCCGGTGTATGTCACCGAAATCGACTGGGTCGCGGCGGCTCCCATGATCAGGCGCACCCCGGTTCCGGAATTCCCGCAATCGATCACATCCGGGGGCTCAGCGAAGGCTCCCGTACCGACACCGTGCACGACCCTGCAACCGTCTTCACCCCGGGAAACCTTCGCACCGAATGCGTACATGGCGCTTTCGGTGTGCAGGACGTCCTGGCTTTCGAGCAAACCCCGGATGGTCGTCTTGCCGACGGCAAGCGTCCCGAGGATCAGCGCCCGGTGCGAAACCGATTTGTCTCCGGGGACCAAAGCGATTCCCCGTAACGGACCTGAACGTCCCGCAATCAACGTTAGAGGTTCTTCGTTTTCCGCCATGCCTGTCGAGGTGCTCGTGTCGGGAATTGAACCGTCGACTGAAACGATCGCGTTTCAGCCGTCAGGTCGATAGCACAGGTCATTGGAGTGACCAATGCCAAGGCCCCTCGCCATGCGGATGCACCTGTCCCTGACGCTATCGGCCTACTGGGTGCGAACCCTCCGCGCGATCGGAACCACGAAATTGCGGAGCCCGTTAGGTTGTCTCGCCGCTCAGTCAAGTACATACCCCCCTATGGTTTCGATCGTCACTGGTCCTGGAAACGCGGGTTTGGCACCATCATTCCGGCACATGTTTCACGGTTTGACAAATGTGAGATATGTCGGGACCCGTGACTCCCGGACGGCCTTTTGTTCGTATCGCGTCGGCACGCCGTCTGTCCACCGTTCACGCCAATCTTTCGGTCCGCAAGCGCGCCATTCGTATTTCATTCGAAACAGGATCTGCTCCAAGGCCTGAGCCACAAAACTCCCGATGTCGGTCGCGATCCGAAGTTCGGCACCCGACTTCAGTGTCCGGTCCAACGGATCGAGGTATTGAGGCGTTACGATTCGTCGGCCGAAGTGACGCCGTTTGGGCCACGGATCGGGATAGAGCAAATAGGTCCTGTCGATCGATTCCGGCGGCAAGACGTCCAAAAGGTCCCTCACGTCGCCATTATGAATTCGAACGTTTCCGATGCCGGATTCGAACAGGTCTCCGACCAGTCGTGCCACACCGTCGACGTAGTGTTCGCAACCGATGAATCCCACGTCGGGATAGGTTCTGGCGAGGTGACTCAGGTGCTCGCCGTATCCGAATCCGATTTCAAGCCATACCGGCCGATCCTCCAGCCGGATTCCGCAACCCGCGAGATCGATGGGCGATCTTTCCGGGTTTTCGATCCGGCCAACGCCCTGAATCTGGTAGTCCGTTAAACGTTCCCCGAGATTGAGAAGCTGGCGATTCCCCAGCCGACGTCCCCGACGTCGTCCGTATATCTTTCTGTGTTCAACATCATGCTTCATGGTCGCTCGGTCCTGGTCACGGCGGGCACCTGCTCGTGACGACAGGGGCAAAGGGCCGCGCCCCTACGGCACGCGCACGGCATGCACGCGGGGCAAGGCGTACCTGTTCGCAGCCCGTTCCAGGCGCGTATCGCAGTCGATTACATCAGTAGGCATCATCTGAACACCCGCATTCAGGGCCGGACCTTCCCGGCCCCGGCATTGGCCATCGCGCGCGCGATGACCAGGGTCAAGAACGCAATGACCATCCACGGCCATTCACCGCCGCGTACGTAAAGCGTCGGAGGGATCGGGGCCGGGAGGTCGTGGTCCAGGTAGGCCGCCGTTCCAAGAGGGATGCTCGACGCAACGCGACCGTATGCATCGACAACGGCCGAGACCCCGGTGTTCGCGGCCCTGACGAGTGGCAATCCTTGTTCAATGGCACGCGCCCGGGCCTGAACCAGATGCTGGTAGGGACCCGAAATCTTGCCGAACCAGGCATCGTTGGTTACGTGAAGCAGCCAGCCCGGCCGGTCTCCTTCGGTCCTGATGTTGGCCGGAAAGACGGCTTCATAGCAGATCAGCGGCAATACCGATGGGAGTTCGGGCAAACTGATGATGCGTGGGCCCGGACCCGCCGAAAACCCCGTCGATCCCCCGCCCGCAATTCCTTCCAGGCCCGCGAATCCCAGAAAACCGGCAAGCGGAACGTACTCTCCGAACGGCACCAGGTGGTGCTTGTCGTACACATCGAGCAATTGCCCGGATCCGTCGATGAACGCAACGCTGTTGAAGACCCTGCCCCCCTCCCGTCGCTGTACACCCGTGATTACCAAGGGTTCGGAGCCAGCGGCATCGGCAATTCCCTCGAAAACCAGAGGATTCCGGTCTCGCGAAAAGGCGAATGCGGTTTCCGGCCAAACCACAACATCCGGAGAACGGGCTCCATCCGGGCGATCAGCGCTAAACCGGAGCAGGCGTTCGAAAAAGACTTCAACCATTCCCGGTTTCCATTTGAGTTGCTGTTCAGCGTTGGGCTGCACGACCCTGACCCTGAATCCGCTGTCAGTTCGGGCCTCGCCTGCACCGTCCAGACGAACCCAGCCGTAGGAAAACGCCATGGCAAGAATCGAGATCGGGACGCCGACACGGACGAACCACGACACTTCCCGCATGGCCGGAACCAGACACGCAAGGAAGGTCGCGAAGCCAAGTCCGAAAGGCCCCGTAACCGCAACGAGCTGGAAAAGCGGGAGTTCGCTCCAGACATACCCGATCAGTCCCCAGGGGAATCCCGTGAACAGGACCGAGCTGGTGAATTCGGCAAGGCTCCACAGAGCGGCCAGGGCAAGAATGGCAAAAGCTCCCTGACCGAAAAAACGTCGGGCGAGATAGAACGGAACCGCCCAAAACAGCGACATTCCGGCCGCCATCAGGACAAGCGCGAACGGCGCCATCCATCCGTGGACCTCCGGCTGAACCAGGAACGGTTCGACGATCCAGAACATGGTCGCGCCGAAGTATCCGGTTCCCGCGAGCAAGCCCATGAAGAAAGCCTGCCGGGACCCGCGAGTCCGCAGGAACAGCCATCCCAGAGCCGGAGTGGCCAACAATATTCCGTACGGAAACGACACGGGCGCATGCCCCAAGCCCATGACCGCTCCAAGTACCGCACATGCCGCCAGATCGAGACCCGGCAGCCGCGTTGTTGAATTGATCCAACCGGAGTTCGAATTCCCGCCCATGACCCGATGTTTCAGCCTGCGGGAATCATTCACGCATTGATCGCGGTCTTGCGTACCCGCAATCGCCGGATTCGTCTTGGATCCGCTTCGACGATCTCGACCTCGTAACCCTTGCCGAGAGGAATGACTTCACCGCGCACGGGAACACGGCCACAGGCCATGAACACAAGGCCCCCAAGTGAATCGATTTCCTCGTTGTCTGCCTGGTCCAGGAAGACTTCGCCAACCGTTTCCTGGAACGTGTCCAGCGGAGCCCTTGCCTGAAAAAGATAGACGCCCGGCCGCTCCTCGACCCATGGTACATCTGCCTCGGCGTCGTGTTCGTCGACGATTTCACCGACAACCTGTTCGATCAGGTCCTCCGTGGTCACGAGTCCGTCGACACCGCCATACTCGTCGATGACGAGCGCCATGTGCTTGCGTTCGCTCTGCATTTTCTGGAACAAAACGCCGATGGGCATTGACGGCGGAGCAAAGAGCAAGGGCCTGATCAACGTCTTCAGGTCGAACTTCTTGGACCTGCCGTTGAACCCGTAAGCCAGCGCCAAGTCTTTCAGGTGGACCATTCCGATCGGATTGTCGAGCGTGCTCCTGTAGACGGGAAGCCGGGAGCAGCCGCTGTCGCTGAAGACCTGGACAAGTTCCTCCCGCCCGAGATCATGAGGAACGGCGACAATGTCCGCCCGTGGAACGGCGACGTCGTCGACCCGCAAGGACAACAGGTTGCCAACCCCCCCTTCCGGCAACGACTGGCCGGAAACCTCCGGAGGCACGGCCGACGGTGAAGCCGGTCGCAACAGACTCGCAAGAAAGTGTAAGAGGGTTTGCCCGTATCTCGTTCGCGCGCTACGCGCCGCGCCAGGGGAACCTTCAATCGACTCGTTCATGTGTTTCTGGTGATGGCCTTGACGCGTCATCCCATATAGCTGCGGCTTTAATATGGGTTACCGATACCCAGTTTGGCAAGGGCCGAAATTTCGATCGCCTGCATGGCTCCCGCTTCCGCATCGGTTTCGTGGCGATACCCCAGGAGATGCAGGACGCCGTGGACCAAAAGGTGCGTCACGTGGTCGCCGAGCGACTTGCCCTGCATCTTGGCTTCGGATTCACAGGTGTCGTAAGCGAGCGCAATGTCGCCGAGACTCCCGCTCCAGTGCCACTTCTCATCACTGGAGATCATCGGCGGGGGAAGTGCGGCATCTGCGGGAATCGGGACAACTGGAGCGCAGGGACCGGCATCGAACGCTGGCCACGTCAGGACGTTGGTCGCGGACGGCTCGCTGCGAAAGATCCTGTTGAGCTCGGCTATTCGGGCATCGTCGGAAGCCATGACGGTGAACCCCGGTATCGATGTCTCACGCCCCAACTCGGCGCACACGGCCAACAATGCCCGGGTCGCAAGTTGCTGCAGGTCAATTTCCTTCCAGCGGCAGTCTTCCACCAGCACTTCAATCGGTTCGAGTGACGTCAGACTGTCCACTGTCGTAGGCCTCGATGATCTTTCGAACGATTCCGTGCCGAACCACGTCCCCTGCGCCAAATCGAACAAAGCCGATTCCATCGATACCACGGAGCAGTTCGTCTGCCTCAACCAGTCCGGACACGTGTCCGCGTGGCAGGTCGATCTGGCTGATGTCGCCAGTGATCGCCATGCGCGAACCGTGGCCCATACGCGTCAGGAACATCTTCATCTGCATCGATGTCGCATTTTGTGCCTCGTCCAGCACGGCAAAGGCGTTCTCAAGCGTCCGTCCTCGCATGAAGGCCAGGGGAGCGACCTCGATCTGGTTTTCTTCGATCAGGCGCCCGAGCTGCTTGCCGGGAAGAAAATCGTTGAGCGCCGCATGCAATGGCTGCATGTAGGGATCGACCTTTTCCTTCATGTCCCCTGGAAGGAACCCAAGACGTTCCCCGGCCTCGACAGCTGGCCGGGACAGGATAATGCGGTCGACGCGACCGGACAGATACATGGACACCGCGACGGCAACCGCCAGGTAAGTCTTTCCAGTGCCGGCCGGACCGATCCCGAAGACCATGTCGTCGCGAAGCAGCCGCCGGACATATTCCATCTGGGTCGGCGTCCGGGGCTCGACAATCTTCTTCCGGGTCCGGATTTCGAGTCGTTCAGTGTCTCCCGCCCCGGAATGCATGTCCCCGCCGACCGCGCGCGCCGGAGAATCCGGCGCCGTGGGCCAGAAACCGCCCTCGAATCGAATGGCGGCATCGACGTCCTGAGCGTCGACGGAACGCCCGCTTTCAAGCCGTTCGTAAAGAGATCCGAGAATCCTGAGGGCCGAGCGTGTCGCATCGCTTTCGCCGTGGACATGCAGCAGATTGCCCCGGCGTGTGATCAGGACACCGGTCTCGGCTTCGATTAGCGCCAGGTTCCGATCGTATTCGCCGCACAGACTGACAAGCAGGCGGTTGTCCGGGAACTCGAGGCTGCTACCATCACCCGAAGGCTGGTACCGGGACATTGAATCGGCGGCTATCGCCAAGCAGCGCTCCGTTCGACGAGTTGAAATCGGTCGTTCCGTTACCTAACCGAAACACGCACGGCAACGCAACCCGCAGACGGAGAATGGGTGCACGACAAAATTGTGACGATTTGTCCGAGCGTCCTGCGATGAGTTGATTTTTGTCTCCGTGTCTGGTATATGTGTTCTACCAGTTGCCGCGCCCCGGCTTCCGGGCCACACTCCAGACCCACGGAGGCGATCATGCCGGACATCGATGAATTGAAACGTTCCAGGGACGAGGCACAGGCCCGCTTCGCCACCCTCGGCGACCTGCGTCCCGGCACGCTGCACGAAAACTACCGCAAGTGCGGCAAGCCCAACTGCCACTGCGCCGGCGACGACAGCCCGGGGCACGGTCCGAGCTATGTGCTCAGCCGCTCGATCCGCGGGGACACCCGCTCGATCCGCATTCCGCCCGAGGAGTATGAGCGGACCCGGCGCCTTGTCGACGAGCACGAGCGCTTTCTCGACATCTCGGCGCACTATCTGGAGGCCAGCGAGGCGCTTGCCGATGCGGTGCGTGCCGAAGGGCGGGAGACGGACGGGGACGACAGCCCCGAAAAAGGGGGCTCTGCGCACAGGCGGTCGCGGCGGAAGTCTCGAAGGACATCGAGCGCCTGACCGGCGGCCCGGTCGACGGGCTGGATTTCGAGGTGCTGGAGCGTGAGGTGCGCAAGACCGCGATCTCGGCCGCGGCCGCGGTGGTTGCCGCGAGGCTGAACGCCGACCTGTCGGACGGGGAGGCCGCGGAGTTGCCGTGCGCCTGTGGCGCCGACGCCCGCAATGTCGGGCGGCGGCCCCGGACCTTCACCACGGCACTTGGCCCCCTGACCCTGGAGCGGGCGTGGTATCATTGCTCTTCCTGCGCGCACGGCTTCAGCCCGCGTGACCGCGCCCTCGCCCTGGATGGCACGTCGTTGTCTCCCGCGGTCACGCGCATGGTCGGGGTCACCGCTGCCGAGCTCAGTTTCGAGAAGAGCAGCACGATCTTGCGGGAACTGGCCGGCCTCGAGGTCATTCCCAGGCAGGTGGAACGCCATGCCGAGGCGCTGGGACGCGCGATCGCGCGCGATGAACGGGACATCATCGAGCCGGAGCCACCGGGAGCCCCCACGCTCTACCTCGGCCTTGACGGCACCGGGGTCCCGGTGCGCACGTCGGAGACCGAGGGCCGTGCCGGCAAGCAGCCTGACGGCTCGGCCAGGACCCGCGAGGTGAAGCTTGCCACCATATGGTCCGCCGAGAGCCGCGACACCGAGGGCCGGCCGGTTCGCGATACCGGATCCGTCACCTTCAATGCCGCCATCGAAACGATCGCGACCCGCGATACGGACACGGAACCGGCTCCCTTTGCCAAACGGGTCGTGCGTGAGATGGAGCGGCGCGACTTTTTCGCTGTCGACCGCCGGGTGGTGCTCGGCGATGGCGCTCCCTGGATATGGAACTTCGCCGACGAGCATGTGCCTGACGCCATCCAGATCGTGGATGTCTTCCATGCCAAACAGCATGTGTTCGATGTTGCCAGGGCTCTCTACGGAAAGGGGAGTGATCTCGCGGCACAGTGGGGCAAGACGCGACGCGACGAACTCGACCAGGGGCGCCTCGATCTCGTCATCGCCGCGATGCGCAAACACGCGAGCCGCTGTGACGAGGCGGCGCGGAACATCGCGTACTTCCAGACCAATCGCGCGCGCATGGACTATCCCCGGTTCCGGGAACTGGGGCTGTGCGTGTCGACCGGTGTTGTCGAGGGCGGTTGCAAATCACTGATCGGCGGACGGTTGAAACGGGGCGGGATGCACTGGAGCGTCAGTGGCGCCAATGCCATCATCGCGCTCCGGTGCGCGGTTCACAGCAACCGCTTCGACGACTACTGGGAGCGGCGGACCGGCTGATTCCAATCCAAAATCACAAAATTGTCGTGCACCCACGGAGAATGTCCAGGCAGTCACTTTCACATCCTTTTATTTGCTTCCCTAATTGCATTCGTCAATTCGCCCACAGTCGTAGAGGGTCGTCCGTGTGGGTCCATTTCGTCTTCCCGTAGCCGACACAACGCCTCACCACGTTCTTCCGCATCCTTAACCCGAACCACCAACTCCTCGCAGTCTGGCACCTTTGCTCCTAGTCTGCCGTATTCCGGCCGTAGACGTTGCAGTTCACGTTGGACCTGGTGGCGATCGTCCGGCCGATTAAAATCCTGTTCGTGCAAGATCAACCAAACCTCAAAGCACGGATTCGATCTGGCAACAGCGACCCCATTGTCTTCGCAAAGACGTACGGCTCCATCAAACCGATCATGATCGTCTCGATCAAAAACTGCCCAAACCCTATCCCTTTTTTCAAACGAATTTTTTCGTCGTCTGCTACGTGGTGCCAAACCCTCCTTCTTGGCAAATTCCACGGCCTTTTCGGCTACGGTAATCGGAACCCCAATACCAGGATCACATTTGATTGAAACAAGCGCCCCCGTCCATATTTTCTTTATCGCAGAAAAATATGCGGGTTCCGTATTTCGCCCTTCACAAAACAGATAAAAACGAACTTTGGGTTTTCTTCGCGGCCTGCGCCGCGCAATCTTGCCAAATCGGCGCTTCGCCATCTCAACAAGACTCAAACAATGCGTCTATTGGATCACTATTCGGCACTGCTCCGTACCGACCCTGCCGGTATCCCAACTCCAAGTTGTCCCCCTTCCGCGTTTGAAAATCCGTTAACGCGTAAATTTCAGTAGCTCCTTCAATATTTTTTTCTGCAAACCAAAGTTGGTCCCGTCGGAGCGGATTGAGCTTCATCAGATTTGTATCGTGGGTCGTTGCTACAAGTTGCGCGCCTTTTCGATTCACATTCGGAGAACAAAACAGCCTCAGTATCGCCTCACTTGCATAGGTGTGCAGACTGGCATCCAGTTCATCAATGAAGATCGGCAATCCTTCATCTATCGCCTTGAATGCTTGACTTAGAATTATCAGCAACCTTCGCGTTCCTGCACTTTCCAAGTCTAAATCGAGATGCACCCTCTCCCCGCCTTTTCCACGATGCGCTAGTTCAATTTCTACCAATTTATCGTCTTCGTCCGGCGGGATTTCGATGGCACCACCGGAGACCCTTCTAAACACCGCGTTGAGTTCACGACGAATCGTACGGGATTCTTCCGAAACTTCGGTTTCCTTCTTTTGGTAACCGATTACGCCTGTGTTGATCGCCTTTAGAAAATCGATTACGCGATCATCTAGTCCGTCCTTCTTGACCCACAAGGAAGCTTCGGTTCCTTGCACTGAAGTTGATCTCAAAAATGCGATGTCCTCAAAATAACTATAGATCCGGGAAAGAAGGGCATGGCCGTTTTGTGCAGCAGCAGAAATAAACAGGCTGTTCGAACGTGTGAGATCAGCAATAATGTGATTCTGGCCCTTTAACCGACGCCCAAAATCAAAGTTCTGTTCTTTGCGTTCAAACAGTTTCCTGCGATGCCCCTTCGGAATCTCGTACAACCACTCTGACTTAAACTCGTCGCTAGTCGTCTCGAATCCATAGTGGTAACGGACGCCACCATGAAAAAAATCGATTTCAAAACACGATGGCTTCTCAGAGTAATTCGAGTCTAACAAAAATTCACGGCGTGGCACTCCGCCACCAGGTTTGCCCTTGGTCTGCGACCAAAGTACCATCCTCTTCATGACTGATGCAGCATCGACGAAGTTCGTCTTGCCAGACGCGTTGGCACCATAGATCAAGACGGCTGGCACAACCGACCTGCTGCCCACGGCATCACATTTGATTAAACCGTCGGCTTGATCTTTTAGTGATGACGCCGCGAAAGACAGTTCTTGCCTCTCACGGATAGAAAGATGGTTTTCGACGGCGAAACGCAATAGCATCAGTGTGAACCTTTTTTGTCTGCCTTTCGGCAGAGTTATAGCACTATTCGTGCAATTTATGCAAATTACGGCTTATCATGCTATAATATGTGCATAGTTCGATGGGATTCAAGACTTGTGCCAATTAGGATCACGGTAACCGCTTTTTCGTGCCCCCCCCGGTCACGCAGCCTGTTCGCTGGTAAATGGAGCGGCATTGTCGAACTCTCGTCAACGCTCTGCCGTAACACCCGGAAGCACCAGGCCGTGGCTGCGTGCGCATTCGACGGCATCTTCGTAACCGGCATCGGCGTGACGCATGACTCCAGTCGCCGGGTCGTTCCAGAGAACTCTTTCGATTCTCCGGGCAGCGTCGGCGGTTCCGTCACATACAACCGCCATCCCGGCATGCTGGGAATAGCCCATTCCAACGCCGCCGCCGTGATGCACGCTGACCCACGTCGCACCTGAAGCACAGTTGAGAAGGGCATTCAGAATCGGCCAGTCGCTGACTGCGTCCGAGCCGTCCTTCATCCCCTCGGTTTCGCGGTTGGGACTCGCGACCGATCCGCTGTCCAGGTGATCGCGTCCAATGACGACCGGAGCCATGAGTTCTCCCCGGGCAACCATTTCGTTGAACGCAAGGCCTATTCGGTGGCGGTCGCCCAGGCCGACCCAGCAAATGCGTGCAGGCAGGCCCTGGAACCGTATCCGTTTCCGCGCGTTGTCCAGCCAATTGTGGAGGTGATCGTCATTCGGCAGCAACTCACGGACCTTGTCGTCAGTTCGAAAAATGTCCTCGGGATCTCCCGAGAGTGCGCACCAACGGAACGGGCCAACCCCGCGGCAAAACAGAGGCCGGATATAGGCCGGAACGAATCCGGGAAACGCGAACGCATCCTCGAATCCTTCATCCTTGGCCATCTGGCGGATATTGTTCCCGTAGTCGACCGTCGGTATTCCCTGTCGCCAGAGGGCTACCATCGCTTCGACATGTATCCGCATCGACTCTCGTGCCGCGCTCGCGACGGCGTCCGGATTCGAACGCCGCATGTCCCTCCATTGCGCCAGCGTCCACCCAAGGGGAAGGTAGCCATTCACCGGATCATGGGCCGATGTCTGGTCGGTCACGACATCCGGCATGACCTTTCTCTTTACGATTTCCGGAAGAACCGCTGCCGCATTGCCAAGCAACCCGACCGACTTCGCCTGGCCCGTCTCGTTCCAGACCCGGATCATGTCGAGGGCCTCGTCCAGTGTATTCGCGGACTCGTCAAGGTACCCGGTCCGCAACCGGAAATCGATTCGATCGGGATCGCATTCAACGGCCAGGCAACTCGCACCAGACATCACCGCGGCAAGCGGCTGAGCGCCACCCATGCCGCCAAGTCCCGCCGTCAGAATCCAGCGGCCCGCAAGGTTTCCGCCGTAGTGCCGCCGCCCGGCCTCACAGAATGTTTCGTACGTTCCCTGTACGATTCCCTGGGTGCCAATGTAGATCCACGATCCGGCCGTCATCTGGCCGTACATCATGAGACCCTTGCGATCGAGTTCCCTGAAGTGTTCCCAACTGGACCAGGCAGGAACCAGGTTCGAATTGGCGATAATGACGCGCGGGGCGTCCCGGTGCGTCTGAAAGACCCCCACGGGTTTCCCGGATTGAACAAGAAGCGTTTCCGCATCGCCCAGCCTTTTCAATTCATCGACGATACGGTCGAACGCTTCCCAGTTCCGGGCGGCCTTCCCGATCCCTCCGTAGACGACGAGTTCCTGCGGGTTCTCTGCGACGTCCGGGTGAAGGTTGTTCATGAGCATTCGCAGCGGCGCCTCGGTGGCCCAACTCCGCGCTACCCGTTCCGGTCCGGTCGGAGGTTCGACAACTCGAACGTTCCTTCGTGAATTCTCCATTTGCGCGACCCTCGCCCTTTGTCTCAACGCGGAATCCGAAACCGCGGTTCGGTCAATGATTCATTCCGGCCCACGCTTTCCGCCCGTGACTCCCGGCTATGACAAACGGAATTCGTCAAATGGAAGGATATCATGCCCGGTTGCCGCGTGTATTTCACCCGATCGAACGAGCCGGGACACCGCATCGATATCCGACGCGAGTTCGCGGTCCCTGTTCAAGGGAGAGACATGCTCCCTCAGGAGTTCGACAGCCAGTTGTAGTGGACGACTGGTACGAAGTGGCGCACGACTCTCGATGCCCTGGGCGGCGCACATTGCCTCAACAGCCACAATTCCGGTCAGATTTGCATTCATTCGCGACAGCCTGAATGCGCCGTGAGCAGACATGGCCACATGATCTTCCTGGTTGGCGCTCGTCGGAGTCGAATCCGTGCTGCACGGATTTGCCAGGTGCCTGTTCTCGCTCATCAGCGAAGCCGCCGCGATTTCAGCAGCCATGAATCCCGAGTTGAGCCCCGGGTCGGCCGCGAGAAACGGCGAAAGGCCGTATGACATCGAAGGGTCGACCAGGACCGCAACCCGTCTCTGGGAAATTGAGCCTGCCTCCGCGATGGCGATGGCCATAAGATCCGCGGCAAAGGCAACCGGTTCGCCGTGGAAATTGCCTCCGGAGACGATCTCTTTCTGCTGGACAAGCACGACCGGATTGTCAGTCACGGCGTTCGTTTCGATCAGCAGGGTTCGTGTCACGAAACGCATCAGGTCAAGCGCGGCGCCGGTAACCTGCGGCTGGCAGCGAACGCAGTACGGATCCTGTACACGTGTGTCGTCCCGGCGATGGCTTTCCCGGATTTCCGACCCTTCGAGGAGCTTGCGCGACGTCATTGCGACCTCGAACTGTCCGGCGTGACCCCTGAGTCTGTGAGTCTCCGGATTCAGGTGCGCGGTCGAGCCCATGACGGCGTCAGTCGTCATGGCCGCGGTCACGATCGAGCTCCGAAGTATTTGCCAGGTGTCGAACAATGAGGCCAGTGCGAGGGCACTTGAGAACTGGGTCCCGTTGATCAGGGCCAGGCCCTCTTTCGGGCCAAGCGTGATTGGCTCGAGTCCGGCCGATTCCAGTGCATCCCTGCCCATCATTTGCCGACCCTGGCTGACGGCCTTTCCTTCACCGACAAGGACCGCCGACATATGCGCGAGTGGCACAAGGTCGCCCGAAGCGCCGACTGACCCCTGGGACGGAACAACAGGAATCACGTCCCTGGTGACCAGGGATTCGAGCAACCGGACGAGTTCCCAACGCACTCCGGACCCACCGCGAAGGAACGACAGGAGCTTGAGAACAATCATGAGTCGAACAATGCGCGGTTCCACCGGAGAACCGATTCCTGCACAGTGAGACAGGATCAGGTTTCGTTGCAGTTTTTCGGTGTCTTCCCTCTCAACGCGCACGGATGCCAGCTTTCCGAAGCCGGTATTGACGCCATACACGGGTTCATCGCCCGCGGCAGCGGCGCCAACGATGGCAGATGACGCATCAACGATCACCCTGGCATCATCATCGATCCTGACCGTCGCCCGGCCTGCGTAAATTTCCTCAAGATCCGAGAGCGATGCCCTGTTGCCGGATAAAACGACCTCGTTCATGTGGCACCACTGAAATTCCGCTCGACAAGCGGATTCGGTCCAATTCGGCTCGGAAGCTCCCGGGGATGGTCCACGTCCCAGACGGCGAGATCTGCCCGATATCCTTCCCTGATGATTCCGCGATCGTGAAGACCCAATGCCAGGGCGGCGTTTCTCGTCACTCCGACGAACGCCTCCTCGGGTGTCAATCGAAACAGGGTACATGCCATGTTCATGACCGTCAGCAACGATGTTATCGGCGATGATCCCGGGTTGGCATCGGTTGCGACCGCGATGGGAACTCCGTGACTTCGGAACACGTCTACCGGAGGCATCCTGGTCTCACGCAGCATGTAGTAAGCTCCAGGCAGAAGCGTCGCCACGGTGCCCGATGCAGCCATTGCCCGTACACCGGATTCGTTCGTGTACTCGAGATGATCGGCCGACAGCGCACCGAATCCGGCCGCGAGTTCCGCGCCGCCGAGGTCGGACAACTGGTCGGCGTGCAATTTCACGGGAAGGTCGCGTTGTCGTGCCCACGCAAGGACACGTTTGATCTGGGCTGGCGTGAAGGCGATCGTTTCGCAAAACCCGTCGACCGCGTCGATCAATCCGTCTTCGTGGGCGTTATCGAGCGTCGGGAGGCAAATTTCGTCGATGTAATGGTCCGGGTCGTGACGATAGTCTTCGGGAACGGCATGAGCTCCAAGAAAACTCGTCAGGACAGATATCGGTCTCAGTGAACCGAGCGCGCGGGCCGCCCGGAGCATCGTGGTTTCGGTTTCGAAATCCAGACCGTAACCCGACTTGATCTCCACGGTCGTGACGCCTTCGGCGATAAGCGCATCAAGACGCGGCAGGGCTGATCTGAACAGGCTTTCCACTGATTCCTCCCGGGTCGCTCGGACGGTGGACATGATCCCGCCACCTTCCCGGGCGATCTCGGCATAAGTGGACCCCGTCAGCCTCATTTCGAATTCGCGCGCGCGATTGCCACCATGAACGAGATGTGTATGGCAGTCGATCAGGCCAGGGGTGAGAAGTCTGCCTTGAAGGTCTTTTTTGGGCCAACGATCAAATCGGGGCGGCAGTTCCGAATGTTTGCCGACCCATTGGATTTTGTCGTTCCCGAGAGCGATCGCTCCGTCGGCAATGAGCCCGAATGGCTCTGAGCCATCCATCGTGGCGATGCATGCGTTGGTCCATACCTCTGAGATCGACTCGGTCACAAAACCGTCTCCTCCTTTGGTTCAGGTTTTGCCTTTGGAGTGAAATTCAGAGATAAGTCCGCGATCGTTCGGTTGTCAACGATTCCTTGATTGCTGCCGCGACACACGGAGGCTTAACGCCTTCCGGTCATGAAACGCGCCGTTTCCGAGTTTCAGTTCCGTGTGGCTTCACCTGAGCCCGCATAAGTCCGCAGCGAAAAGGATGCCTCTCCTGTCGGGCGAACTGCCCGCCACCTCAAGGGCATCCTGGATGTACCGGTGGCGTGAATGGCGCGACCACCTGAAACCGGAGCACTCGCCATGGAAGTCAGAACAACGACACTTCGGGCACGAAACGCGTTGTTGGAAACCGGTTGGGAGACCGACGTTCGCGTCGGCATTGAAGCCGACGGCCACATCGCGGCGATCGAGTCAGGTAACGGTAGCGGCGATCACCACGTCGACATTCTTCTGCCCGCACCGGCAAATCTCCACAGCCACGGTTTTCAGAGGGCCCTCGCGGGGCTGACCGAAAGACGTGGTCCCCGGGAACGGGAGAGCTTCTGGACATGGCGCCGGTCCATGTACCGGTTCCTGGAATTTCTCGGTCCGGAAGACATCGAGACGATCACTGCGTTTGCCCAAATGCAGATGGCGGAAGCCGGGTTCGCGGCAGTCGTGGAATTCCACTACCTGCATCACGGGCCGGACGGGGCGGCCTACGCAAATCTCGCCGAGATGTCCGAGCGGATCGCGGCTGCCGCGGCCTTGACCGGCGTGGGGCTCACGCTGCTGCCTGTCCTCTACCAATACGGTGGTTTCGACCAGCGCGTCCTTGTCGAAGGCCAGCGCAGGTTCGGCAACGACCTGGTTCAGTTCGAACGGTTGTTTGAAAAGGCCGGATCTGCGGTGAAACACCTCCCCGACGACGCCAGGCTGGGCGTGGCTGCCCATTCTCTGAGAGCAGTAGATGCGGCAGGGCTGACGTTCGCAGCCGACCTGGCCTCGGGGGCGCCGCTACATATGCATCTCGCCGAGCAGACGGCGGAAGTCGACGAGTCAATCATGCATACCGGACTTCGGCCAGCGGAATGGCTGTTCGACAATTCGGAAGTCGGCCCGAACTGGTGCCTGATTCACTGCACGCATTTGCTGCCGGACGAAATCAGGCGGCTTGCCCGGACCGGGGCGGTTGTCGGTTTGTGCCCGGTAACGGAAGCGAACCTGGGAGACGGAATTTTCGAGATCACATCACTGCTTGATGACAACGGCCACTTCGGAATCGGAACAGACTCGAACATTCGCATTTCCCTGGCCGGCGAACTCCGGGCGCTCGAGTACTCGCAAAGATTGAGAGACAGATCCCGATCGGTAATCGGGGACCCCGCCCGGTCAACCGGCCGCGTCCTGTTCGACTCCGCGGCGTTTGGCGGGAGCACGGCTGCGGGCCGGAACAGCGGAAAGATCGGGATCGGTCACCTGGCCGATCTGCTGGCACTTGACGGGTCCGGCCCCGACCTTTCGTACCGAAGCGGAGACACCGTTCTGGACGGGTTCATCTTTTGTGGAGACCACAGGATGGTTTCCGACGTCTGGTCGGCCGGCAGACACATCGTCCGTAATGGACGCCATGTCCGCCACGATGAGTTAACCCGATCGTACCTGTCCTGCATGCGTCGCGTGCTGGGCGAACTGTGATCCCGGCCGAGTCCTGGCTGCAGTCGGAAAACCGCGGGTCTTCATCTCTGCCCAACCGAGGTGAATTCATTGTCGTCGTCGCTCATGCTGCGCCGTCGGTATAGTATCCGACCACATCTCCGCTCGTCGTGACGCCGAGACCGTTGAGGTGGCGATTGACGTAGTTGAAATAGGCGATGATCTGGTTGGCCTCGAGGATTTCCCCGTCATCCAGTCCGGCGTCACGAAGCCTGATCACGTCGCTTTCGACCACATCGCCCGGTGAAATCGTCAGCTTTTCCGCATATTCGAGAACGGCCAGGTCACCGCCGTCAAACGCCAGGTCCAGCCGTCGGCTCCTCAGGGCCTCGCTAATCAATCCGGCCCGTCGTTCATCGCCGATCAGCGTTCGCGCGTTCGTCCAGTGATTTGCGTACGAGTAGTCACACCGGTTCAGCAGGGAGACATAGCTTCCGATGGTTTCCTGCAGCCACAACGGCAACGTGTTGTCATCATCGTGCAAAGCCGCGCGGTAGAGCATGACGTGACCTTGCATCGTATTCGGGCGCAGTGAGTGAACGCGCATCACGTTGTCGACGGTACCATGTGGCGTACGCGCCATGTCCAACGCCTTGCGCAACTCCGGACCTGCCTCGCAGTCGGAAATCATCCTGATCCATGCAGCCACCTTGTATCCTCCAGTTGATCGGTGACGGTCAGAGGCAGCGTGCGTTTCGTTACCTCTTCCCGGAATTCACCGCGGGTCATTCCTTCGGCTCCTGTCCGCGCAACCGAGTCTCGTCCACAAGGGCGGTGCCGTCGAGTGCCGCAACCTGCCGGTCAAACGTATGTAGCGCCGTGGCTTCGGCACGGCGGCTGGCAGCCACGATCAGCCGTTCGGGGAGGCCCGGACCGTCCCCGGTGACAGCCGCAGCTGCGGTCGCGACATCCTCTCTTTCCTCAAACCGGATACCGGCAGTTTCTGTCAGCGCGCTGAAAGCCCCAGCGACACGGGTCCGGTCTAACCCATATCCCCGCTCCAGCACCCAAGCCAGTTCCACGGCCACCTCACGGCAGATAAAACCCGGCTGGTCGGTTGACAGGCTCTCCAGCAAGCGCCGCGCGGCTTCCGCCTGGCGTCGATCATCGGCCACCAGGAATCGTACGAGCACATTGGTGTCGAGTGCGATCACTTCCGGGACACCCCGTCGGCGATGCCTCGATCCATACCCTGCAGTGACAGCGGCCGCGCATCGTGTTTCAGTACGCCATAAAGCCGCCCGACCGGCTTGAGGGCGACGAGCCGCACAGCTCCTCCCTCGATGATGTAGCGTATCCGGTCCCCGGGGCCGACGCCGAGGGCCGTGCGGACCGTTTTCGGAATCGACGTCTGGTATCGGGTCGTGATGGTGGACGTTGCCGTTTTCATGTCAAGCTTTGACAATTAAATTTGACCTTGATTTTTGAAATTAGCCTTGAATATCTCTATTGTATTGTTTATTTGAATTGTCAAGGCTAGTGGTTCGGAGTGGGTTGTCGGTGTTCAACGCGTCGAATGCCCGTCCATGGACAATCGGGGGTTCGCACCTTGCAGAGTGTATGGGGACCAGTTTCCCAACCCGAGGCCTGGCCGGACCGTTGGCGGTTGGTTCGATACAATCCCGGGTCGCGGGCAGCCTGGTTTCCGGATCTCTTCGGCAGGCACTTCAACCGGAGATCAGGATGTGCCAGAAACGTCCCACATGAATTCGGGACCAGCAGCTGAAGTCAGCTCGGTCCGGCGTCCGGCAACGTTGTCGGACGTAATCCGGAAGTGATCGCCCATGATTGCCCACCAACGACTTGCCAGCGGAGCTTCACATGCCTCATCCGAAATCCGAACGCGTCAACCTGATTACACTCGGAGTTGAAGACCTCGCCACTTCCCGCGAGTTCTATGGTCGGCTTGGCTGGGTTCCGGCGGAAGATCTTCCGGAAGTGACCTTCTACCGCATGCGCGGGTGCATGCTCGGCTTGTTCGGAAAGGAAGCTCTTGCAAAGGACCAGGGGCGCCCGGGCGCACCGCTGGGTACAGGGGCGATCACGCTTGCCCAGAACTTTTCGTCGGAGCAGGAAGTTGACAAGGCATTTGCAGCGGCGCTCGCCGCCGGCGCCTCATCTTTGAAGGCACCGGAAAAGGTATTTTGGGGCGGATATTCAGGCTACTTTTCCGATCCCGACGGTCATGTCTGGGAGTTGGCGTTCAACCCGTTCTGGCCTCTCGACGATGACGGATTCCTCGCGGAAACAGCCGAAAATCCCGAAAACGGCTGAACCTAGCCGACACGGTGTGAAGGCGGAGGTCTCGCCGGATTTTCACCCCCGGGGCCTCACGACCGCGATGAAGGAACCTGACTTCCGCACCGTGACATTTCACGGACAATCAACTATATGATGTGTAGGCAGTCTGGAAGATGATCGATATGCACGAAACTCCCGCTGGCGCAGACGATTACGGTGTCGACGACATCGAGGTGCTGAAAGGTCTCGAGCCCGTCAGGCGGAGACCGGGGATGTACATTGGCGACACGGATGATGGATCCGGTCTCCACCACATGGTCTATGAGGTCGTCGACAACAGCGTTGACGAAGTCATGGCAGGATTTGCCGGCAGCATATCGGTAACGTTGCACGCGGACGAGAGTGTCTCCGTCGTCGACAATGGACGCGGGATTCCGGTTGGTATCCTTGAGGAGGAAGGCCGGTCTGCCGCGGAGGTTATCATGACCACGCTCCATGCCGGCGGCAAGTTCGGGTCCAACGGATACAAGGTTTCGGGCGGCCTTCACGGCGTCGGGGTTTCGGTCGTCAACGCGCTGTCCGAATGGCTTGAACTTCAGGTGTGGCGAGACGGGAAGCACTACGCCGCGCGCTTTGAAGACGGCGAGGCCGTCGACGAGATTCGCGAGGTTGGCGATTCCGGGGGACGGACCGGGACGAGCGTCAGGTTCCTCGCATCTGTCAAGACCTTCTCTGATCGCAAATACCGCTATCACACGCTTGAGAACCGCCTGAGGGAGTTGGCGTTTCTCAATTCCGGTGTTCAGATCACGCTCAGGGACGAACGCTCCGGACGCCCGCGATCGGTTGAATTTCATTTTGAAGGTGGATTGAGCGAGTACGTCCGCTTCCTGGACAGATCGAAGACCAGCCTGCTCCTTGAGCCGATTCATGCTGTTGGTGAACGGGAAGCCGTCAGAATTGAATTTGCGATGTGGTGGACCGACAGCTACCACGAAGTCGTGCTCCCTTTCACAAACAACATCCCGCAACAGGATGGAGGGACTCACGTTCAGGGGTTCAAGTCGGCGCTAACCCGCACGATCAACACGTATGCTGCCAACAGCGGGGTGACGAAAAAAACAAAGGTCAGCCTGTCCGGGGAGGACTCCCGGGAAGGATTGACCTGCGCGCTTTCGGTCATGGTCCCAGATCCGAAATTCGCCAGCCAGACCAAGGACAAGCTGGTATCTTCTGAAGTTCGCCCCGTCGTCGAATCCCTGGTACAGGAAAAGATCTCCGAATGGCTGGAAGAAAACCCTGACCAGGCAAGGATGATCGTCGAAAAGATCGTGGAAGCCGCACGGCAACGCGAAATTCTTCGAAAAAAGAAAGAAGAGCTGAAGGCAAAGTCGTCATTCGGGTCGGCAACGCTTCCCGGCAAGCTCGCGGACTGCCAGGAACGGGATCCGGCCAAGGCTGAGGTCTTCCTCGTTGAAGGCGATTCTGCGGGTGGTTCGGCGAAACAGGGACGTTCGCGGGAGAACCAGGCCGTGCTGCCGCTTCGAGGAAAGATCCTGAACATCGAACGGGCCCGGCCCCACAAGATCTGGGACAGCGAGCAAATCAAGAATCTTGCCGCCGCACTCGGAACCGGCCTTGGCAAGGAAGACTTCGACCTGGAAAAGCTTCGCTACCACAAGGTGATCATCATGACGGACGCCGACGTCGACGGCGCTCACATAAGGACTCTTCTGCTGACGTTTTTCTTCAGGCAGATGCCCGAGATCATCCGGGCCGGTCATCTCTACATAGCCCAGCCTCCCTTGTTCAAACTGACACGAGGGAAGTCCGAATCCTACCTCAAGGACAAACAGGAACTCGACGACCTCCTGGTCAAGCACGGAACGGAAGATGCGGTGCTGATTCTCGGAAACGGCCACGAACTGGCGGGAGCGGACCTCCATCGGATCGTCCTGCAGGCGCGTACCGTGCGTGGCATACTCGACGCCTTTCCGACCCGGTACAGCCGCAGGGTCCTGGAGCAGGCCGCCATCGCCGACATACTGTATCCGCCGCGACCGGGCCCGTCGTTGCAAGACCATGCCGATCGACTCGCCGGAAGAATGGACCTGATTTCGAAAGAGTACGAGCGTGGCTGGATTGGACGGCCGACCCAGGATTCCGGAATCCGCATCAGCCGGGTCGTGCGTGGAGTCGACGAAAGTCACACGCTTGACGGGACTTGCCTGCGGTCCGCGGAGTCCAGGCTGCTCGCTGACCTCGCGGACCCGCTCGGCAAGACCTACACCTTGCCGGCCCGGTTTTGCCGCAAGGACCGGACCTGCGACATCTATGCTCCGTCCGGATTGCTCGATGTCGTGATGGAGGAGGGAGAGAAGGGCTCAACATTGCAACGCTACAAGGGTCTCGGCGAAATGAACCCTGAACAGCTCTGGGAAACGACGCTCAGCCCCGAGCACCGAAGCCTGCTGCAGGTCAGGGTCGCCGACCGCGTGGATGCCGAAGACCTCTTTGCGAAACTCATGGGCGACGAAGTTGAACCAAGACGGAATTTCATCCAGGAAAACGCGCTCAGCGTCGCAAATCTGGACTACTGAATTCCTCTTCCGCCCAAACCGTGACGCCTCGATTCCGGCCAGGTGATGCTCTCCGGGCCTGGCCTGCACGCCTCGGTTGTCGGAAAAGCACTTGGGAACCGCTGTATTTCTCGATTCAGGTGGCCACACCCAATTCAAGCGCAGCCCCCGCCTGGGTCCAGCCCCCGTCTGCCGTCATGATGGTTCCGTTCACGAACCCTGCCGCCTCCGAGCCGAGGAAAAGGCAGGCGCGCGCAACGTCCTCGGGCACGCCAAATCGCCTCATCGGCACCGTCTCCGTGACCCGTTCGCGCATTGCGGGTGTTGGAGCCAGCCTGGCCATACCTTCCGTCCCATCAATCGGCCCGGGAATGACCCCGTTGACACGAAGTCCCTCGCGGCCCCACTCGATCGCGAGGCATCGCGTGACCATGTCGACTCCCGCTTTCGCCGCGCAAACATGGACCTGGTGCGACATGGGCACAACCGACTGAGGCGCCGAAATGTTGATGATGCTTCCCCCGGGTTTCGTCATGTGGGGGTACGCGGCTTTCATCACGTGATAGGTTCCGAGGAGATCGATATCGACCACTGCCTTGAACCCGTTGACACTGATGTCGTGGGCCAATGCCGGAAAGTTCCCGGCCGCACCGGATACGAGCACATCGATCTTGCCAACCTCTTCAGCAAAGCTGGCGATCGCAGTTTCCACCGCTTTCGCGTCCCGAACATCAAATCGGTATCCGAAAGCCTCGCCGGTCAGTTTCGACAACCCGGCAATTGCTCGGCTGATCTTCTCCTGATTTCGGCTTCCGACGCCGATGGTTGACCCGGCGCGGGCAAAGGCCTCGGCAATCCCGAGATTGATTCCGCTCGTTCCTCCCGCAACGAAGACGTTGCTGCCTGCGTAGTTGAAGTCTGCCTTCATCACGTGACACTCCGATTTTGTCGACTTGTCGTCCAACCTGACCGTGTCCTGTACCCGCCGCATGGCTCCTGAATGGACGTTTTCTCCGCTGCGGACACGCGGACCATGCCGAACATCTGCTTCGCGAAGGATATGGATCGGTCATGGATGTCAATGCCGGAGGGCCGCACCGCGGCTTTCCGGAATCCTTGCCGTGCCGAAAACGATCGCACAAACGACGGACCGCGTCCGCAGCTCATTGTTCCCCGAAGCCGGGCGTGTGCCGCCATCTGTCGTGCAGTCGGTAGAATGGGATGAAGTGCAGAAGTCCAGGACAGGAACGCGCGCAAGGTCCGGCAAATCAAGGGCCACCCGCGCGGGAGGCCAGGCGCCGGCTCATGCCATTCCTTCCCAAGCAAATTCCGGAGTTCCGGAGCCCGGAAACACGGATACACCCGGTGCCTGGCATTCAGCCCCTTCATCCGAAATTCGGCGGGAGCCTTCGGTCCGCGAGCCGTGAGACGGGTCCGTTGCCGAAGCGTTGAGTTCCGGCACTTGAAGCTGGTTGCTTCACAGGCGGCGGCCATCCGGCAGAAACAGGAGTTGGCTGTGTTCCTCCCAGGTTATTCCGCAGTCTTCGCCCTCATGCGGAATGGGATCGGTACCGCCTTGCCGCAGTGTGAAAAGTGTTCCGTCCCGCAGGCGGAGATGGAGAAGGGTTTCGGCCCCCAGCGCTTCCGCGTATGTCATGCGACCCTGGACGAGGCCTCCCTCCGGTTCGCAGAGCCGTGCGTGCTCGGGCCTGATGCCCAGTCTCGATGCACCGCTACCGGATTTGCCCGCAACCCCCGCAGGCAAGAAGTTCGTGGCCGGGGACCCGATGAACCCGGCAACGAATTCGGTTCTCGGGTCCGAATATACATCAAGCGGCGCACCGACCTGGTCGGCTATGCCCGCATTCATCACGATCATCCGATCCGCAAGCGTCATGGCTTCCACCTGATCGTGGGTAACGTAGAGCGAGGTTATTCCAAGTTCCTTCTGGAGGTCCTTGATTTCCAGCCGCATCTGCACGCGCAGTTTCGCGTCAAGGTTGCTCAGAGGTTCATCGAACAGGAACGCCCTGGGCTTGCGAACAATGGCACGCCCCATTGCGACACGTTGCCTCTGACCGCCCGACAACTCCCGTGGCTTCCGGTCCAGGAACTCCTCGAGCTGCAGCATTTGGGCAGTTGCCGTGACTCGGCTCCTGATCTCGAGCTTCGGAACGCGGGCGATCTTCAAACCGTACGCCATGTTGTCAAACACGGACATGTGCGGATAGAGCGCGTAGTTCTGAAACACCATCGCGATGTCGCGATCCATGGGCTCGGATTCATTGACCCGCACCCCACCGATCCGCACTTCGCCGGCGGACACCGTTTCCAGGCCGGCCACCATCCTGAGGAGCGTGGACTTCCCGCATCCCGAAGGGCCGACAATGACGATGAATTCCCCTTCGGCAATATCAACCGACACCCCATGTATGACTTCGGTGTTCCCAAAGCTCTTGTGGACATTATCGAGTGCGATCGTCGCCATTTCTACTTCTCGCTTTCCATCAGACCGCGAACAAACAGTTTTTGCATCAGGATCACCACGAGCACTGGCGGAATCATGGCGAGCAACGAGGTCGCCATGATGATGGGCCATTCCGCATAGTCGTCCCCGGACGGGAACATTTGCTTGATTCCCATCACGATCGTATTCATCTGCGGATCGGTGGTGATCAGGAGCGGCCAGAGATACTGGTTCCAGCCATAAATGAAGAGGATCACGAAAAGGGCAGCGATATTGGTCCGGCTCATAGGCAGCAGGATGTCCACGAAGAAGCGCATCGGGCGCGACCCGTCGACACGGGCCGCTTCGGCCAATTCGTCCGGAACGGTCATGAAGAACTGCCTGAACAGGAATGTAGCCGTTGCCGAGGCGATCAGTGGAAAGATCAGTCCCGGGTACGAATTCAGCATCCCGAAACGGGCGGCAACCTCGTAGGTGGGCACGATCCGCACTTCCACCGGCAGCATCAGAGTCAGGAAGATCAGCCAAAAGACGAGCAGGCGGCAGGGAAACCGGAAATAGACGATGGCAAAAGCCGACAGAAGCGAGATGACGATCTTCCCGAAGGCGATTCCGATTGCCATCACGGCGGAATTCAGGAGCATTCTTGCAACCGGCGCGTTGACTCCGGAGACGAGTGCACGACGGTAATTCTCGAAGAACTGATCGCCTGGCCAGAGGGGCATTGGCGGTTTCACGATGTCAGCCTGCGAAACCGTCGAGGCAACGAATGCCAACCAGATGGGGAAGAAAATCAGCGCAACGCCGAGAATCAGCCCGGCATGGATCATCCAGTATGACAGTCCGCGTTTCTCGACCATCCCGGACATCAGTAGTGGACCTTTCGCTCGATATACTTGAACTGCACGATCGTCAGCAGCCCCACGACCACCAGGAGGATCACCGACTGTGCGGCGGACGAACCCTGGTCCTGACCGACGAATCCGTCGGCATAAACCTTGTAGACGAGAATTGTCGTCGCTTGCTGCGGTCCGCCGCTCGTAATCGTGTGGATTACACCGAACGTTTCGAAGAAGGCGTAAACGACATTTACCACCAGCAGAAAAAACGTCGTGGGCGACAGGAGGGGAAACACGATTGTCCAGAATCGTTTCCAGAAACGCGCCCCGTCAATCGCCGCCGCCTCGATGACGGACGCAGGAATCGCCTGGAGCCCGGCCAGGAAGAACAGAAAGTTGTAACTTATCCTTCCCCAACTTGAGGCAATCACGACGAGGGCCATGGCCTCCTCACCGTTCAGCACATGGTTCCAATCGTAACCGAGAAGACCGAGATACCAGGACACGAGACCGACTCGCGTGTTGAACATGAACAGCCACAGCACGCCCGCCACTGCGGGGGCGACCGCGTACGGCCAAATCAGCAAGGTTCGATACGTGCCGGAGCTCTTGATCAGGCGGTCCGCGAGAACGGCCAGCCAAAGTGCCACGCCCATCGAGACAAGCGTTACAAGCGACGAAAAGACAGCGGTCGTGACAAAACTCGCGCGGTAGAACGGGTCGTTCAGGAGGAACTCGAAGTTCCCGAAGCCGACAAACTGGGATTTCAAACCGAACGGGTCCGGAATGAACAGGGATTGCCAAACCGCTTGTCCTGCCGGATAGAAAAAGAAAACGGCGGTAACGGCGAGTTGAGGTAACACAAGCGCGGCCGGCAAAAGCCAACCACGAAATGTAACTCGCTTGTCCATGGGCTTAGCCTGGCCTGTGCATCAGATTGCCGGCAGGAATACCATTAGTTGAGGAAACACCGTCGCGCCGCGACAAATTTCCTTTCTGCCGGCGGCTTGAGACCGGCACGTGATCGCTTTGTGCCGGAACAACATAAGCATGGGACCTCCGGCAGGCAATCACATGTGCGGGTGTCGTCAATCGCTGCCGCCTGCCACCGCCGTTCTCGCCTGGAGCCGCTCGAGATGGCGGCTCCAGGCTTTTGACGTCAACAGGTCCGCCGGTCAGCGGTTCGCTTGCTCGAAACGCCGCAGCAAGGCGTTGCCACGTTCAACGGCACTGTCGAGCGCAGCTTGGGCCGCCTTGTCCCCGGCCCATACTGCTTCCAGCTCTTCGTCGATAATTCCGCGAATCTGGTCGAAATTGCCAAGCCGCAATCCCTTGGAGTTAGGCGTCGGATCCTTCGCGGTCATCTGAATTCCTGCGATTTCAGTGCCCGGGTTGGCTTCGTAAAATCCTTCATCCTTTGTCTGGGCAGCCGCAGCGAGAGTAATCGGAAGATAGCCGGTATCCTGATGCCACTTGGCCTGAATGTCCGAGGTTGAGAGGAAGCTCAGAAACTCCGCTACACCTTCGTATTCTCCGGCTTCGTGACCCGCAAGGACCCAAAGCGAAGAACCGCCGATGATCGTGTTTTGCGGCGCGCCTTCCACGCCGTCCCAATAGGGGAGCGACCTGATCTGGAAGTCAAACTCTGCCTGGGCCTTGACGCCAGCGTATCCGGCCGAACTCTCCGTAAACAGGGCACACTCACCCCCGCGGAAATTCGCACCACCCTCGTTTCGTCGCCCGGCGTAGATGAACCTTCCGTCTGACGCCCACGCTCCCATGGTCTCTATGTGCTTGACCTGGACCGGACCATTGAATGCCAGTTCCGTGTCAAGCCCGGCAAAGCCGTTTTCCTTCGTGGCGAAGGCCACGTTGTGATAGGCCGAGAAGTTCTCCAGATGGACCCAGCTCTGCCAGGCTGTGGTCAAAGGACAATCCACCCCTCCTTCCTTGAGGGCCGTCAGCGCCGTGTCGACCTGCTGCCACGTGGACAGGTCCATGTCCGGGTCGAGGCCTGCTTCGGAGAACAAGTCGCGGTTTACGTAAATCACCGGAGTCGACGAATTATAAGGCAAGGACAGCATCTCACCTGTCGTGGTCGTGTAGTAGCCCTTGACGGCTCCGAGGTAGCCATCAGGGTCAAAATCCGCCCCGGCCTCTGCCATGACTTCGTACACAGGCTTGATCGCACCCCGGGCAGCCATCATGGTCGCTGTTCCAACCTCGAACACCATGAGAATGTGCGGTTGCTCGCCGGCGCGGAATGCCGCGATCCCCGCGTTCAGGGTTTCAGAGTAATTTCCCTTGTGGCTGGCGACCACGACGTACTCGCCTTGCGAGGCATTGAACTTCTCGACCTGTTCCGCAAGCAGATCACCAAGGCGGCCGGTGAACGCATGCCACCAGTGGATTTCTGTCTGCGCCATTGCCGCGGGCGTCGACGCAAGTATGGCGGCGACCGCACCAGCGATCATGTGTGTCGACTTCGATTTTTTCATGGTGGAATCTCCCATCTGTTTTCCTGAATCTCTGCCCGAACGCGCATCTGCCTCCAACCGTGCGCATGTGACGGATCGTAGGTGCGTTG
Source organism: Paracoccaceae bacterium (assembly GCA_965242975.1). Taxonomy (GTDB): domain Bacteria; phylum Pseudomonadota; class Alphaproteobacteria; order Rhodobacterales; family Rhodobacteraceae; genus JAPPHA01. The sequence goes on from CBDETS010000007.1 coordinate 2,398,698, forward strand.
AGGCAATCAGGCAAGCAAGACTCGTGCCAGTCCGCAGCCTTTTGTTGATGCGGATGCGTTTCTTGACGAGGCTGTTCCCGGAAATTCGTCCGCCAACCCCTGCTGAAAACGGGGAATCGGCTGATGACGTGACGTTCCTGACCGCCCCCGGCGGGACTCGTGTGATCGCCGGTCTTCGTTGGAATTAGGCACGGTCGTGCCAGCCGTGTGACTGGAAACAGGATTTTTCGGAGTCGCACTCTTCTGGCTACCGTTCGCCGGGAGTGTGCCGAAGGAATCCGCCACGCGGCAACAGACCGGGAAAAGTTTTGACAGGCACGTCATGGAACCCTCCCGGGGTGTGGACACTCACGTACGTCCGACGGATGCCGGCCGCCTACCGGATCGGCCTGAGCCCGGAAACGGCCAGGGGCCAGAGCGGGAATCACAAAGAAAACGCCCGGCGCATCGTCGCAACGCCGAGGTCGCATCCGCCGAACAGATACATGGTCGACATGACAAGCAATCCGAGTCAGGGCCGGGACGACTGAGTCGACCAGGCATCAACAGGCGTCGACGGGCCGTGAAAACCATCGTTGCCACTATCTCCCCGGGTTCGCGATCCACGATTCGTAAACGCACTGGACGCTCGGCCTCCGCACGACCAGGTCCGCGATGCGTTTGACATTCGAAAACTCGTCAATCGCAGGATGGCCCTGTGTCGACCGCATCCAGGTTGTGAGCATGAAAAGATAAATGTCGGCGGCGCTGAAGCGGTCGCCAAGAACCCATACGCCATCTCCGATCTGCTGATCTATGACCCGCCAGGTTTCTCTGAGCCGCCGAACGCCGCGCCGCTGCGCACTGACTTCGTCCGCTGGAGAATTGGCAAAACGGTCCGGATAATATGTCAACTGAAACGCGTTTTGAACGGAACTCGAAAAGTAGACAAGCGTCTGCAGGTACCGCGCTCGATCCGCGTCATCCGATCCGGGAGCCAGTCCTGCTTCCGGATGCCGGTCACACAGGAACACCGTGATCGCGGCGCATTCGTACATCGCTCCTTCGTCCCATGACAGCACCGGGACCCACCCGTTGGGATTGATCGCCAAAAGATCGGGCGGGCGTGGTTCATCCATGCCAATCCCGGTTGGAATCAGTTCATACGGCGCGCCGATTTCTTCCAACAGAACCCGGACGCCCATGGACGCGCTCCCCAGTGCGTAAAAAAGCTTGTACATTCGCGAATTCCCCTAACAGGTCCAGGTTTCCGTGTACGGTCGGACTTCGACCTCGTTGCTCCACCCCCCTTTTGGTTGCTGGTGAATCAGCCAATAGGATTCGGCGACGTCCTCCGGGTTCGCCAGACTTGCCGAGCGATGCGCCTCCCCGTAGAGCCTGCGCATGATCGGTACGTCAAGATCGCAGTCCAATCTGACATGAACAAAGTGAACTCCGTCCGCGGCGTAAGCCCTGGAAAGGCTTTGAGACAATGCCCTGAGGCCGAACTTGGAAATCGAGTACAGCGGGTAACTCGCAGACCCGCGAAATGCCGCAGTCGCGCTGGAGAAGAAAATCGTTCCCCGGTTTTGCGCCCGCATGGCAGGCAACACCGCCTTTGCCGCCGAGAACGCGCCGACAACTTCAACGCGAAACGCGGCTTCGAGCGAATCGGTGGTCATCTCAAGAGGTGCGCACCGTGTAAACGTACCTCTGACATTGTAGATCAAGATTTCGAAATCCCCCATCTCCTGCCCGAGCGCGGCCAAGGCCTTTTCGATGGTCTCCGGGCGGTCCGCATCGCCCATTCGAAACAGGACGCACGTTTCCTCGCGTGCAGACCGGGCCGCCGCGAATGCCGCCGCACTTCCCGCCTTGCTGCGGGAGACGAGCCCGATGTCATAGCCTCCGCGCGCAAACCTCGCGGCCAATGCCGCACCCAATCCTTCTCCTGCGCCAACAATTGCACAGCTTTTTGACAGGGAATTCGTACTCATACGTCCAACCCGGGTTTCCTGAGAGGGCGGACCAACTCGAATTTCGGCCAACGGCCCTCCATCACGGCGTTCAAACCCGCCGCTCCGGCCAGCCTCGCGGCATCGTGGTCAACCACCCCGATCTGCCCCCACGTCATTTCTACGTCAATCGAAATCGCCTCCTTCGCAATACCCGTCAGGTCATCGGGTCGGCGAAAGGCCTTAACCACGTCCACCGGACAGTTGATCGATGCCAGTGACGGGCAGGCCCTGAGCCCCCTGACGTCCCTGGGGCTCCGTCGCGGATTGACCGGGACCCGGTCGTTGCCCTTCTCCGGCAGGACGCGCAGCACACCTTAACTGAACCTGGTCACGTCCCGACTGGCTCCGACCATCCTGACCCTTTTTTCAGATTCCAGGACCTCTTGAAGGTACTCGTCGTCATAGGGCCAAGGTCGCGACCGAAACGTCGGGTGCCCGTTCCCGCCTCCGCACAGATCAACGCATGCCCATCAGGGCACCGCGATGGGCCCCGGCACTCCCATCTCCCTGGACACGTCGGTCGCTCAGCGAGCGCGAGCAACTGTGCCGGGCGCCTGGGCGATGGATTTCGGGTTGCCGGACCGGAACGCTTCGGAGACACGTTCTGTCAGCGCCTCAGGGAAAGTAAGGTATTTCGCCGGATCAGACTTCGTGGTCTTCATCGTCAATCTCCCCGGCCGGATTCGTGGCGGCAGGGCTACGGTCGCGCAGCATACGGAAACGGATCAGCCTCGATCGGTGCCCGACATGCTTGAGTTAATTTTTCCGTAAATTTGACAAAGGGATGATGGCGGACCATCAGATCGCTCCTTCTTCCTCGAATTCTTTCGGTTGTTCGTCATGGAACCGGTCCGCACGCGGCACGAACCGCATTTAGAACCGGTCGTCGCTTGTCTTGTCGCCGCCAATCAGCAGAGTTGTGATGCGCCTCGAGCCTCGAGTGAAAGGCCTAATGTAGGCGAATGGACATTCCGATCCTCCAAATGCGAAGCTCCCGCATGTGATCGTATCGCGTACCCCTTATCCCCGAAACATCGGGATACGGCAGTCTTGGTCCGAACTGCATCAACAGTCCGCTCGACGTGATTACGTTCTCGCATTCGCTCACCGCAAGCGTTTCCCGCCGGAACTCGACGTCCAGGTCACGATCCTGTGTATTCCGTCTGTGAAATGCACTCAGGCCGAGATCATCAGTTCGGGAACAGTCGCTGAATGATCCCCGATTTCAACCCGGCGCGCTCGCGAAAACGGTTTCCACAGGGTCGACGTCCAGGAGTTCGAATGCCCTCTTTTCCAGCCTGGTTGGCGGGATCACGAAAGCCAGCCTTCCCTCGTCCGTTTGAGACCGCCGAACGCCCTCCTCCTTGGCGCCGGTTCCACGGGACAACGGCGTATCTACCTCGAGAGAGCGGCTTTTTCGCGCCTAATCGTAAAAACCCCGGCACTGATGAGAATCAGAATGCCGAATATCGTCCAGACGTCCGGGAATTCCGCAAACAGGAGAGATCCGAAGACGACCGAAAAGATCATGATCGAATACCGAAATGGCGACACGAAGAAAATGTCCCCCGTGCGCATCGTCACGATACCGAAATAGTATCCGGCGAACAGAAACATGGCCGACATGACGAGAAGTCCGAATTCGGTTCGGGTCGGAGGAATCCACCTGGCATCGACAACCGTGGCCAAGCCAAAGACCATCGTTACCACCAACGCGGATGCCAATGTGACAAACAGCGAATCCGCGGCAGACGACAGCTTTCGGGACGCAAGGTCACGCAGCACGACAAACAGGACGGCCAGCAACGCCAGGAGGCTGTAGGAGTTGAACCCGTCAGTTCCCGGGCGAATGATGATCAGAACACCGCAGAGGCCAATTAACGTCGCCACGAATCTCATTGGCCCGGCACGAATTCCGAAAACGAAATGTGCTGCGACGACGATGGCCAACGGGACGAACTGCAGGATCGCCGTGGCGTTGGCGATCGGCATGTTCAACACGGCGGTCAGGAAACACGCCGTGATCCCGATCTCCCCGACCGTCCGAACCACGATGACGGCTTGGTCCCGGCGTCCGGGCATCGTCCGGAACGTGCCACGAAAACACGCGTACGTGCCAAACAGAATGCAGAGAATGGCGCCGCGCATGAAAACGGACTGAGCCAGTCCGAATTCGGTTCCGACCAGCTTGATTATGGCGTCGTTCGCCGAAAACCCGGCCATGGACACGCACATCAGGGTGGCACTACGGAGATTGTCGCGTTGCCGACTCACGTATCAGGACCCAGTCGCACGTTCCAGGAAGGCGCCCCGAACTCACCGGCCCCTCCAGACGGGGTCACGTTTTTCCGCGAAAGCCAATGCGCCTTCTTTTTGGTCTTCCGATGAATACAGGTAGTCAACCGTGCGCAACTGACGGCCGGTTATCCTGTTCATCGAATCCTGAAACCGGCTGTTTTCCGCGTCACGTACGATTTCCTTGATCGCCGCATAGACAAGCGGCGGGCCCGACGCGAGCAACCGGGCCAGTTCACGGGCTTCGTCCATCAATCGGTTCTCCGGACAGACCCTGTTGACCAGCCCCCACCTGTTCGCCTCGTCCGCATCGAGCCAGCGACCGGTCAGGAGCATCTCCATGGCGATGTGGTACGGGATTCGCTTCGGAAGCTTGACGGAAGCTGCGTCGGCGACTGTACCGGAACGAATTTCGGGCAAAGCGAAACGAGCATGTTCTGCCGCAAGGATGATGTCCGCGGAAAGTGCCAGCTCGAGACCGCCCCCGCAGCAAATTCCGTTGACCGCCGCGATCACGGGTTTGTTCAAATCGCGAAGTTCCTGCAATCCGCCGAATCCGCCAACGCCGTAATCTCCGTCAACAGCCTCTCCATCCGCCGCCGACTTGAGGTCCCAACCGGCACAAAAGAACTTTTCTCCGCCACCCGTGACAATTGCGACGCGGTGCTCTGGGTTGTCCCGAAACCCGGCAAATATGCTGCCCATGACCCTGCTGGTTTCCAGGTCAATGGCGTTCGCCTTCGGCCTGTCAAGCACGACCTCCAGGACATGGCCATCCTCTCGAATCCTTACCGGTGAATCGGTCATGCCACCCTCCTCATGAATGCGTCAGCAGCAACCGCCCGGTCAGGACCGCACAGCAGCGGGTTGATTTCGATCTCTTCCAAGCCACGGCTGTTGGCAAGCACGTAGTCCTGCATGGAAAGAACACTTCGAATGATTGCGCAACGATCGGCTGCCGGCCCGCCGCGCCAGCCCGCGAGCAGCCGGGAAATGCCAAGTCGATCGATGGCATCTCCGATTTCCTCCCCTGTACACGGCACCAGGAGAGATTGGCGGTCACGCATGATTTCGGCCAGAGTCCCGCCTGCCGCAACCGTCAGGACGAACCCATGTGCCGGGTCACGCACGACGCCAACCAGAAGTTCCGCGACAACCCCGGAAATCATTTCCTCAACCAGAAAACTCTCGGCCCCCATGTCAGCAGCGGCCGATTTCAAGGCCGAACCGGTTGCAAGGTCGAGGGCGACTGCGCCGGACTCCGTCTTGTGGGCATGTCCTTCCGCCTTGAGAGCGACCGGAAAGCCGATTTCCTCCGCGGCATCAACAACCGAATCTCTTGACGCGACCCTCCGTGCACGGGGAATGTCGAGACCGAACTCCGCAAGAGCCTTCTTCGTGTCGGTTTCGCTCACCGAAACGGTGCGAACTTTGCGATCTGCCGTTTCACCGGCAGGCACCAGCAAACCGAGAGGGTGCCTCGCCCTCATGGCGCCGACTGCTGCCACCGAAGAGAGCGCGTCGTCGAGGCCGTTCAGCGGGACCACGCCGCCCTTCATGAGTTCCTTTGCGACATGCTCGGGCATGAGTTCCGGCAGTGTCGCCACCATGGCTATCGGGCCGCCTGTACGGCGTCGAGTCTCAATGGCTGCATCGATTGCGGAACGCCAGTCTCCCGGGTCACAACGGTCGGTTCTCGGGAAGTCCACGACCAGAAGGGTCATGGCGAGAGACGGGTCCACGACAGCTGACCACGCACGCACCATCGCCTCGGTGTCCCGCCAGATGTAGGTGTGGTAATCGAGGGGATTGGACAACGCGACGCGTGGACCCAGAGCTGCCCGCAGGTCTTTCAGCTGGCGCTTGTTGAGAGCCGGAAACCTGATTCCGTGGGCCTTGCCAGTGTCGGCCACAAGACTCGCCTCACCACCCGAACAACTGACCGACGCGACGCAATTTGACGGAATTTTGCCGCAAACATGCAACAACTTGAGCGTCTCGAGGAACGCGGTGAGCGAGGTGACCGTTGCGAACCCGAGCCGCGCCATCAAGGCCTCCGCCCCGGCATGGCTGCCAGCGAGAGACGCCGTGTGTGAAACCGTCAACCGTCGGGACTCCTCCGAGCGGCCCACCTTCAGGACAACAACCGGTTTTCCCAGGCTCTCGGCGAAACTCGAAAGTTGTTCAAGAGCACCGAGGTCTCCAAATCCCTCGGCATGAAGGCCGAGCGCGGTCACTCGATCATCTTCAAGCAGCGATCTGCCGATGGCTGCTATGCCGGTTTGTGCCTGATTCCCCGCCGCGACCACGAATGCGACGGGAACCGCCCGGCACTGCATGGTGATGTTGATACCGATGTTCGATGACTGGGTAACAATCCCGACACCCGACCGGACCACTTCGAGACCGTGTTGATCCGGCCAGAGCAGTGCACCGTCGAGTCCATTGATGAAACCGTAGCAATTCGGCCCGAGGACAGGCATATCGCCAGCCGCTGCGAGAAGTTCGTCCTCCAGCCCCGCACTACCTGGTAGCTCCTCTTCGGCCTCCCGAAATCCGGATGCAAAACAAACGGCTCCACCGGCGCCACGTTCGGCGAGTTTCCTGACAATTCCGACCGTTATCGTTCGGTTGACGCCGATGAATGTCGCATCAGGAGCGTCCGGAAGCTCATCGACTGATCGGTAGGCATGCATGCCGGCAAATGTCTTGGCCGTCGGGTGAACCGGCCAGATTCCGCCCGGGAAACCGAACGCCCGACACTGCTCAATGACGGATCGACACCAGGCACCCCCACCGACGACGGCAATCGAAGATGGATGAAACAGTCGTCCGAGCTGTCTCATGAGGCCATTACCCCGGGGTCTTCCACCAGTTCGGAAATGCCAGGAGATGACCGTGAGGATGGCACGGTCGCGTGGGACCCCTTTGTTGCCTCGCGTCGGCATTGAGGCAGGCGGCCCGCCAGGATGCCGCGAGCTCCCGGGACTTTCTCACCGGCCACCGGTCGGTTCCATCGGCCAGCCATGAAACATGTCATCTGGATGACGTCACTTGCATCCCGCACGCAACCTCGAGATGAACCGGGTCGTCGAGGGAGACGCCGTGAATCGGCAGCGCCCAAGGCGAGGTACGCGCCGGGCATGAAACCTGAACTCCCACTTGCACGGCTTGCCGAGGGCACGGGATGCGCACGGAATCACGAGCGCCGACAGCATGCTCGAGCGGAACCAGGAGCCCTGACCTTCGGGATTCAGCCACCTGATCACGCACCAAGCGGGCGCAGAAGTTCGCGGCTGATTATGTGCCGCTGGATTTCGGACGTTCCATCCCAGATTCGCTCCACGCGCGCATCTCGCCAAAACCGCTCCAACGGATAATCTGACATCAGTCCCATACCGCCATGGATCTGGATCGCCGCGTCGGTGACCATTGCAAGCATTTCGGACGCGAACAGCTTGGCGCTCGCAATTTCGCGATTGGCCTGCAAACCCTGGTCAAGTCGGTCCGCACACGCCAGCGTCAGGTAGTCGGCCGCATCGATTTGAGTAATCATGTCAGCCAACTGGAACCCGACGCCCTGGAACTTTCCGATTTTCCGCCCGAACTGTTCGCGTTCGGAGGCATGGCCAAGCGCATAGTCGAACACTCTACGCGCTCTTCCGACGCAGTTCGCGGCAACGGTGATCCTGGTTGCGTAGAGCCAGGTGTTCATCACGGCAAACCCGCCATCGACTTCACCGAGGACCTGGTTGTCCGGGATGCGGCAGTCGTCGAACTCAAGAATCATGTTCTTGTAGCCACGATGGCTGACGGACTTGTAGCCGTCGCGAATCGTGAATCCCGGCATTCCGCGATCAACCAGGAACGCCGTGATCCTTTTCTTGGCGCCGCGAGGCGTTTCGTCCACACCGGTCGCGACAAACACGATGACAAAGTCCGCGTGGTCCGCGCCCGATATGAAATGCTTGGTTCCATTCAGGATCCAGTCCCCGTCCTTTCGGACCGCGGTCGAAAGCATTCCGCGAATGTCGGATCCTGCACCGGGTTCCGTCATCGCGAGCGCATCCATGCGTTCGCCCCGTACGGCTGGCAGGAGATATCTCTCCCGCTGGTCTCCCGTACACGCCATCAGGATGTTCTGCGGACGGCCGAAGAAATGGGTCAGCGCCATCGATCCGCGCCCCAATTCCCGTTCCACCAGGGCAAACTCGAGGTGATTCAGTCCCGCGCCGCCAACATCCTCGGGAAAGTTGCAGGCGTAAAATCCAAGATCGATCGTCTTCCGCCTGATTCCGGCCGCGATTTCCGGCGAAACTTCGCCCGTCGCTTCGACTGTTTCTTCGTGGGGTATGATCTCGTTCTCGACGAACGACCTGACGGTCGAAGCGATCAACTCCTGATGTTCCTTGATGCCAAACTGCATGTGGGGTTGTCATTGCCTCCAAGTTGGTGAAGCTGGCCGAATAGGCTCGATGCTTTGGCGATGCATCCGGGACAGATGCGGAAAGACATTAGCTGTGGCTGACTATCTCATGGGAATTGACCTTGGCACGACTTCGGTCAAGGCAGGCGTGTTCACGCCTGACGGCAGCGTACTGGAGACATTTGGCGAAAGCTACCCCACCACACGCAAAGACGGGGGGGTCTGTGAACAAGACCCCCGGCACTGGACCCGGTTGATTGACGGTGCGCTCAAACGGTTTACGGCGGCAGGGTTGCGTGGGCAAATTGCCGGAGCAGCGCTGACCAGCCAGGTCAACACCCATGTGTTTGTGGACCGCAACGGGCGTCCACTGATGCCCGCGATTACGTGGCAGGATACGCGTGCGGCGTACGAGGCGGCAGAACTCGACGATCAGCTGAAAGAAGAAGACAAGATCGCGTGGCTGGGCGCGCCTATTCCCGTCGATGCCTCGCACCCACTCGCGCGAATGCTCTGGGTGCAACGCCATGCGCCCGAGATCTGGGACAAGACCCGATTCGTACTGTTACCCAAGGATTTCGCGAATCACGGCCTGACCGGAGAACTGGCAACTGATCCGTTGTCGAATATCGGTCTGGTGGGACCTTGCGGGCATTTTGTGCCGCAAATCCTTGATCTCGTACCAGGTGCAGCGGATCGGATGCCGCCAATCCGCGGCTTAACCGAGATCATTGGAAAATCGCCTGATGGTACGTCCTTTGTTACAGCCACCATGGATGGCTGGGTGGGGCTACTTGGAACGGGAGCCTGCCGGGAAGGCGCCTTTGCCTATCTGAGCGGCACCAGCGAGATTCTTGGCGTGGCCTCGCATGAAGTGACCAATGAACCGGGTGTCGTGGTTTTTGCCGAGGCAGAAGGGCTCAAGCTCCACGCCGGTCCTACCCAATCGGGCGGTGCCTCGCAGCAATGGTTCTGTAATCTGACCGGGCTGAGTATCCCGGAGATGATCGAATTGGTGGCTGGCACGCGGCGCCGTCATCCGACCCCGCTCTTTTTGCCGCACCTGGCAGGAGAACGTGCGCCACTTTGGAACGTCGATCTTCGCGGAGTTTTTCTTGGAATCGAATCGGGCATGCAGATCTCCGACTTCGCCCGCGCAATTTATGAAGGCGTGGCGCTGTCCGCCCGTCACGTTCTTGACGCTCTGGAAGCTTCCTCGGCCGCCGTGCCCGAGACGGTCACTTGCGGCGGAGGCGGCTTTCGTTCGGACCCCTGGGGGCAGATCCGCGCCGACATCCTGCGCAAGCGCCTCGAACGTCTGGCGATGCAAGAAACCGGAGTTGTCGGCGCGGTCTGCCTCGCAGCGGCAGCAAACGGCATGGCTTCATCACTGGAGGAGGCATACAGGCCATTCGAACGGTTCGATCAGGTTTGGGAACCCGATCCGAACACATTCGGTTTTCACGAAGATCTGTTCGGAATCTACAAGGAGGCCATCGGAACCAATGAAACTCTCGGAAAGCGGCTGGTTGAATTGAAGCCTTGAGCCCTTTTCCAGGCCTGCAGGTGTTGCATTATCTTCATCCGTACAGACCTGCAGTCCCTTCGAGATCGCGGCAGAACTGTGAACTTGAATCATGATTGAAGAAAAAGCTCCTGTCTCTTGAACTTGTATCCCGCACCTCGTGACACGTCTTGTTGCGTCAAAATGCAAACCGCACCATTGCCACCGGAATGACAAGGCCGTGCTCGTGGACTTGCGTCAGACATCGACGGGCGACATCCGGGCAAACGCCCGCTCCTCGGCACGGCGAAAACACGACCCGTGTATCCCTTGACGTTTTCGGGTGTGTCGACGACTCCAGGAACGGATCCAGGCAGTGATGCCAACCTGGTTTGCCAATGCTGAAATGCCCGGAATTGCGCAAAATGCCGCCCCTGCTCCAACATCCCTAAAGGCATGTCAGGAGCCCGATTCCGGTTCCGTATCGAGGCAACGCCAATCTTGAATCCGATCGTGGCCCTATCCGCACCAATACCCCGGCAACGTGGTCGTGCAGGACGCCGGCGCGCACAATGGGTCGCGTTTCCCGTGTTCCCCTGAAACTCTGCGCCTCCGATCACCCCACCGGGAGTTCGGCGCGGCGCGTTCCGCGACATCCTTCAAGGTAAAGGCTGTCCGCGCGATTCCCGTCGCGATTTCCCGCGTTTGCTCCGTCCTCCGCTGCGGTAGCGTCGCCCAATGTCCGGACGGTATTTCTCGGTCGGGGCCGGATTCTGCGCCCGGACATGACCTTCTGCCTTCGCCACGTGAGCCCGTAGGCGCTCGTCGCGGGAGGGTTGTGCTGCCCTGCCCCTTGCCACTTGATCGGCTTCGGCCACCGGTCGGGAATACTCCTCGTCCTTTCCCTAACTCCGTTTTGGACACCGACCTTCGCCTTCAATGGCCACGACATCCTGCCTGTTCCCCTCACCGTCAGGACACACGCTGCGGAACGCTCTGGTATTGCACCGTCTCCGTCTTCGTCGCCGATCGACCGTCAATCGCGGCAGCACCGGGCAAAACGATGCGCCGCACGCCACTTCGCGCACGTACGAAGGACGTCAGCCATGCGGTTACGAGCCCTGCTGCCACTCCATGAACAGGAATTGTTCCGAACTTTGGCAATTGACCACGATCAAATGGGAATTGGAGTTGCCCCCGGCGCCCGGTTCCGACCATGGACCGGAATTTTGTTGCATTGAACCGAAGGTCGGACCGCGAGGAGATGCCTTCTTCGCGTGCGGGGACACGGCTCGATATCGGGCCATTCCACATCCGTCAAATTGGTTTCAAACCAAAGCAACGGACGCTTATACTGATCCCGGGTGGTTTCATTCAAAGAGGTGTGGATGTCCTTGTTCCCTGTACGAGGTGATAAGGAATTTTCCATGTTCGCGAGAAACCATTCACGCATTCGAATCAAACTCGAACAGGGAGAGAAAGCTCATGATCAAAACAATATTGACTGTGGTGGCTGTGTCTTTTGCCGCGGCATCGGCCCAGGCACAGGACGTGACAGTCGTCACCCCCTATTTGGCCCAGCCGGGCACACAGATGTATTTGGAAGGGTTCGAAAAGGATGCAAACGCCGCGGGGTGGGACGTCAATGTAATCGACACGGCGGGCGATGTGGCTGCCGTGATCTCGCGCATCGAAGACGCCGTAACGCAGAACGTGGACGCTATCATTATCAATGTCGATCCGGCTCAGATCGCAGTCGGGCTGCAGGCAGCCGCAGATGCGGGCATCCCGGTCGTCGGCATGGACTCGGGCACAGATCCGTTACTCTACACGAACGTCACCTCGAACGGCTACGCCATGGCGGCCGAAACCTCGGTCTTTGTCGCGGACCAGATCGGAGGCACTGGCAATGTCGTCATGTTCGTGTTTGACGCCTTTCCGCCGGTACAAATCCGCGGCGTGATCGCCAAAGCGGTCTTTGACAATTTTCCCGATATTGACGTGATCGATCGTATCACTCCAGATGTTCAGGACGGCGGGATCGCCGATAGCCGTACCAAGATGGAGGCCGTGCTCGCAGCCAACCCCGATCCGGGCAGCATCGCCGCCGTTTGGGCTGCCTGGGATCAGCCCGCACTGGGCGCGATGCAGGCCATCGAAGAAGCGGGACGTGCCGATGAAGGCATCGTGATCGTGGGGATGGACGCCAATCCGCAAGCGCGCGATGCGATTGCCGCGGGAGGTAATTTCAAGGCCTCCATGGCGCAGGATTTTCAGGGCATAGGCAGCGCGGTGGCCGCCGCCACGGCACGCGCCCTTGCCGGTGAACCCAGTTCCGCCGCGGTGACTTATGTACCGACGCAACTCATCACAATCGCCAACGTGAACGAGTAACTGCACTCGGCAGGGGCCGTCGCGTCGGCGGCCCCTGCCCCCGCCTCCGGCATGAACGAGCCCCTCGTATTTGAAGGCATGACCAAGCGCTACGGCGCAGTCACCGTGCTGGACAATGTGTCGGTTACACTGGAGCCTGGCCGTATCCACGCGCTCATGGGCGAAAACGGAGCAGGCAAATCCACCTTCATCAAGCTGATTGCGGGTGTTGAATCCGCCGACTCGATGAGGCTGCACAAGGGGTCTGTGGCAATTCCGCTGCACTCTGCCGCAGACTCCGCCGCCGCCGGGTTTCGTTTTATCCATCAGGAACTCAACATCGTACCCCAACTGTCGGTCGCCGAGAATATCCTGCTGGGGCACCGGACTCCCGGACGGTTCGGGATATTCGTGAATTGGCGTGAGATGGCTTTGCGCGCCCGGGATGCGCTGGGCCGGCTTGGCGTGGACCACATCGATGTACGCAGTCATGCCGGCGATTTTGGCACCGGAGACCGGATGCTGATCCGGCTTGCCTCGTCACTGGTGGCCGACGAAGTTGCCGCCCCCTGCCTTTATGTTCTGGACGAACCGACGGCGGCGTTGAAGGATTCCGAGGTCACGAAACTGTTTTCCGTGATTCGAGGGTTGCGCGACGACGGCGCCGCCATTCTCTATGTCTCCCACAGGATCTCTGAGATCACCGAACTCTGCGATGACGTTTCGGTCTTGCGTAATGGCAAACTCATCAGGACCTGCAAGATCCAGGAGACCGACACGGACCGGTTGGTGCAGGACATGACAGGCAAGGACCTGGGCAACACGGTTCCTCCCAGGATCTCGGCGGTCGGTACCGTGTCCGTGGCACGCCTGCGGGGCGTGACAAGTGCCCACCTCAAGGAAATCAACCTCGACATTGCACAGGGCGAAGTCGTCGGCATCGTGGGTCTCGCAGGCGCCGGGCAGACCGAACTGCTGCGCCTGTTTCTGGGGCTGGAGAAAATACATTCGGGCGAAGCCAGCTACCTGAACCGGTCCGTGCCGGCTTCACCAAGCGCCGCCTGGGCGAACGGCATTGCCTATGTCCCGCAAGAGCGACGCTCGGAAGGGCTCATGATGCGGATGAGCGTGCGGCCCAACGTGCTTTTGCCCCACCTGCTTGGAATTCCGGCTGGCATCAGGAGCGAACGGCAGCGCACCCGGGAGCTGTCCGAGCAAGTCAAACTCAAGGCCGAGGGCAGCGAGCAATCGGTCTGGCAACTCTCGGGCGGCAACCAGCAAAAGGTCGTCTTCGCTCGAGCCGTGGGAGGTCGGCCACGGCTCCTGTTGCTCGACGAACCGACCCGCGGTGTCGATATCGGTGCCCGGTTTGAGATCTACGGGCTGATCCGGGCGCTCGTGTCCGATGGGTGCAGCGTCCTGGTCGCCTCCAGTGATTTGCCGGAACTTGTGGGTTTGAGCGATCGTGTCCTCGTACTCGATGCCGGACGACAGACCGGAATCCAGTGCGCAAATGGGCTGACCCCCGAAGCGCTCCTCAACAAGATTTACCACCATCAGGAATACATGACCGCATGAAAACGACGCTTCGCCAGACCGGCACGCCGATAGGCCTGTTCCTGATCCTGCTTTTCTTTACGGTGCAATTGCCCGAGACCTTCCTGACGCCGCGCAATCTTCTCAATGTCAGCCAGCAAATCTCGATGCTGGCCGTGGTCGCGTTTTCCATGACGGTCGTAATGGTGATGAACGATTTTGACCTCTCGGTCGGATCGATGGCCAGCCTGTCGGGAATCGTTGCGGCCACGATGTTTGCCGCCGGATTTCCCGTCTGGGCCGGTATAGCAGGAGCCTTGGCGGTGGGGCTGTTGGGAGGAGTTTTCAATGGAATCCTGGTTTCCTTGATCGGTATTCTGCCGTTCGTTGCAACTCTCGGTACGCTCACGATCTTCAGCGGCCTGGCATTCTATGTCAGCGATGGGCGAACGATTTTCGGTCGTGACATTCCCGGAGAGTTTTCAGGGCTGTCCCGGTCCGGCATCCCCTTGGACAGCTTCGGGCTCGAGGGTCTCAAGCTGCCCTCTCTCACCATTGCCGCCTTTGCCGTGTTGGCCGTGATTTGGCTGACGTTGGAACAAACCAATTTCGGCCGCCGTCTTTATGCGATCGGCGGAAATATCGAGGCCGCGCGTCTCGCAGGAATTCGCGTGCGCGCTCTTCGGCTCAGCGCTTTTGCCGTTACTGGCCTGGGAGCCGCCTTTGCCGGACTCATGTACGCAAGTCGCGTCGCCTCGGCCAATCCGACCCAGGGTGCAGGACTGATGCTCGATGCGATTGCCGCGGTGTTTCTTGGAATGACCATGGGAAAGGAAGGCGAACCACGTGTCCTCGCGACGCTCGTCGGAGTCCTCATCCTTGGCGTCCTCGACAACGGGCTCACGCAAATGAAAGTCGACAGCTACATCCGAGAAATGCTGATCGGCGCGACCGTAATTGCGGCTGTCGCGGCATCGTCTTTCGGACGCAAGAACTGATCGCGGAGAGTTGCCGTATCACGGACCCTCGCCATTTCGGTCGGGAATCCGGGCAACCGCCCTGGAGTTCGCATCGTGAGTCCCGGACAGGACATTTTTCTCTTGCCCCCCGCAAAGTAACGATCATGAAGGGGCAATCCGCCACCTGCGTGTGGATGTCTGCCCCTTCTGCAGAATGACGGAATCCAGGCGATGGCGTTCGGCGGCGCACCGACGAGGTCCGGATCGTTCGAGGGATAACCGGGCAACATCATTTCGTGCCCGGTCTGAACGATTCACTTTGTACAGCATGGCTTGCAGATGAAGACCCGATCCCGCCAACACATCCGCCGCCTTCAAACCGGGGTAGACCCGGGTGCCAAACTGACTGAAAGTTGGCAGAAACCCGTCTCCATGACCGGTTATTCGGATACGCCACGGTGTTTTTCACTGATCTGGGCCAGTGCCGAATCGCTCTCTCCTATACCGCCGTTGTACTCTTGATCCGCAAACCGTGACTCCGGATCGGGGACGCGTAACACCACCGGACCGGCCCAACAGGGAGAAATATGCGGAGAACCGCCGGGAATCTCGCATTGTTCCCCTGCAACCGTCACTGGTTTCTGGCGCAACCAGACGATGGTGTCGTTCCAGAACCGCTTTCTGCAACAGTTTAAGCGGAGCACTTCATGCAAGGAAATCGGCCCGTGCCGTTCACCGAGACCGGTAGATGATCATCAAGAACGGTGGAATCGAGCAACGCGCCCAGGTAACCGTGCGCAAGCTTCACGTTCCTTGACCATCTGACGGGAATACCCGTTTCGCGTGCATCCGGCTTCTGCGCCGCCGGGTTTCAACGGTTGCCGTATCAGTCCCGTCGTGGAATGAACCGAACCAGACGTCCCAGGGCATCTCGGCGGTACCGTAATTGCACTCGAAATAGCGATGATGCAGCTGGTGGAAAAAATCGCCGAGTTCGACACGTTTTTCGTCGCGAACGACCAAACCATCGAATCCGGAATGCGAAGCCGCCGGATTCAATCCGTTGACGAATGCATGAAACAGGAAGTGGATGGGGTGGGACGGGACAATGACGTGGATCACAAACGACGAAAAATAGAGAAGGTGTTCGACCGGATGCATCGAGATTCCCGACCACGGCCCGACATTGATGTTCCTGTGATGGAGCGAATGGGCGATTCGATACAGTGGCGGCCAGTGAAGCAGGCGGTGGATCCAGTAAAAATGAAGCGACGACCAGATCGGGACCAGGAGCAGCCAGATTACGAACCAGACAGGATTGCCGGCGAGCGAGATGACCGGAACCAGGCCGTTGGCTGCGGCCAGAAAATACGAGACCTCATACGCAGTCCAGACCGTGACGCCGCTTGCCAACGACCAGAACATATTGTCCAGCACCTGACTCCGGAACGTGAACCGGCCGTGCTTGCCGCCAATTTCCCTTTGATCGAACTTGAGGGTCGTACCTTGCTGCCTCAACTGATGGAAATAGAGATGAAGG
This sequence comes from Paracoccaceae bacterium, assembly GCA_965242975.1. Lineage (GTDB taxonomy): Bacteria > Pseudomonadota > Alphaproteobacteria > Rhodobacterales > Rhodobacteraceae > JAPPHA01. The sequence continues at coordinate 2,415,328 of CBDETS010000007.1, forward strand.
CCGTGCGCAACAAGGACGAGCAAACACAGGTTGCGCAGCCAGATCTGGATCACCCAGCCAACAGAAAGCGTCCGCATCGTCCCGAGGTCCGGCAGGAACACCAGGTAAACGAGGACTGCCAGCCCGAACTCGAACAGGATCATGCTGACGGCGAGCCACGACGCCGCGAGCCAGCGAACCGCGTCTCGGGGCCGAGGCGGCCAGGCGAAGAGCGGCGATGTCGGAATCGGGAGATCGGGATGAAAGTTCCAGTCGGGATTTCGGTTCCGCAATGCCGCCGAGCCTGATTCGGTAGTCTCTATCGCCTGTTCTCCCGTTCGGGACATCCGGCTGCTCCTTGGCTGGGCGGCTTTTCCGGCTGTCAACTGGCGTAATCCGACCCGTCGCGGTCGAGAATTGACCTGATCTCCGAAAGGTGTCTTTCAGCCTGCCCGGGGTAGGACTCGATTTCATTCGCCGTCTTGCTGGCGATTTCGTCGGGAAGGACTCGAAGCTCGCGGCCGGTCTGCAAGGCCAGAACGTATGTCCGGGCCGCCCTCTCGAAATAGTACAACCGGTTGAACGCCTCGGCGACCGTTTCACCAATCACGAGTATTCCGTGATTGCCCATGATCATGACGGACGTTTTCGGATCGTCGAAAAGAGCAGCGCAGCGCACGCCCTCCTCTTCGAACGCAAGGCCGCCGTAACAATCGTCGACGACCACCCGGTCATGAAACATGGCCGTATTCTGATCTATTGGCGGAAGCACGCCGTCTTCCAGACAGGCCAGCACGGTCGCATGCACGGAATGAACATGCATGGCGCATCGGGCGTGCCCGCACAGTCGATGGAGTGAGCCGTGCAGACCCCAGGCAGTCGGATCAGGGGCGTCGGGTCCGTCAAGTACATCCGGGTCGTTGACATCCAGCAACAGCAGGTCGGACGCGCGGATGCGCGAAAAGTGCATCTGGTTCGGATTGATCAAGACCTGAGTATTGCCGTTACCGACAGCCAGGGAAAAGTGATTTGCCACACCTTCATGAAGATCAAGCCGTTCGGCCCAGCGAAATGCCGCGGCCAGGTCGACGCGCTCTTGCCAGAACTCGATGTTCACGCCGAAACGGGGAGCTTTCGCCTCATGGGCAGCCTGGCGATAATCCATCGTTGCATCCGTCCACTTGCACCGTTCACGAAAGTCCACGTTCATATACATGGCTTGGGAACGGAGCGGTCAACATCAAATTGAGATTTCAACCATTGGCTGTCCCTGCGTGCGGCTGACGGACGTGCCCGACCTCGACCGTAGCCATCGGATTTGAACGGCCGATTTTCTGCCGACAGGCCTCGTGGCGGCCGCGGCGGACGCGAGCCGGGTGATGGAATCCGGTTCCGATGCCGCCATCATCGGGTCAACGCGGCCCCTGCGGTTCGCGCAACACGCCTGATCCATCAATGCCAGCAAATAGTCTGCCGCTTTCTGGGCCGCGCCGGCCGCCCGGAAGATCATTCGGTGGTCTGCCTTCAGCCGTACCGCCCAATTCTTGATGTACGCCGCCGAATTTCGCAGGTCCGGGGCCAGCCCGAGACTGGAGCAAACGAAACAGGCGCCGATCTCCGCCACGAGTTCCTCGAATGCGTAGTCCTTGTCCGTATCGTCCCGGCTCAATCGACCCAGGCGACTCCGGTTGCCCGTCCAGTGCACGAGCTCGTGCATGAGGACCCCGTAAAACTGTTCGATCGGGTCGAAACTGTCACGGTGCGGCACGACGACACGGTCGGCGCTGACGAGATAATAGGCGTCACTTTCACTTTGCCTTTCGGTGATGTTCGCGCCGGTTTGCGCGATCATCCGGTCGATGCTGCCACGGATTTCACCGGGAATTTCCCTGGAGTCGTCGCTCTGGAGTTCGGGAGGAAGATTGTCGATCTGATCGGCGTTGAACACCGAGTATCTCTTCAGGATCCGGCGATGGACCTCTTCGTCTTCATCGTTCCGACGGGTCTTGGTTTCGAAATAGACCACCCGGGTGGACCGTTCGCCGCGTCTGACCTGTCCACCCACCTTCCTAGCCTGACGGTAGGTAAACCACCGGGATGATGTAAATCCCCTTTCAGCCGCCGCCAGCCATAACATGAGAACATTGATGCCCTGGTACGACTCACCGGTCCATCGCCTCGGAAGCGACAAGGGCGCCGTGTTTTTCACCCATTCGGGATTCCAGGGTTGTCGACCCTCTTCCAGTGCCTTGATGATTTGCAGCGTGATGTCGGTGTAGGCACTGTTTGGGGTCGTCGTCACATTTAGCTCCCTGTTGTTTTGAAAAGGGTACGCGTTTAGCAAGTGGGAGAACAAAACACGAACAAATATCTCGCCGCTGTGCGAACCTGCACTTGAAACCCAAATCCTGTGGCAAAAATGCAACGACGGCCATCTTGCCTCACCTGGGTCCGAAGCTGTTGCGTCGTTTCGCCGTCTCGGAACAGGTGGGAACGGCGCTGCCGACGCCGGCGAAGCCACGAACACCTGTCTGTCAAGTCCAGTTCAAAATGTTGAGCTCAACATTTTGAACTTAATCTGAGCTAAATTTTAATGTTGAGTACGTGGGCTTAAGCCTCTGGAATCCCGAGATTCCAGAGGCTGATTTCTTACCATTACGTTAACCGGTCCGGAGGCTGCCAGACCATCATGCGCGTGAGGGATGGGGTTCCTGCTGGCCAAAGCTGATCGCGATAACGGTGTTGCGGTACCACCAGATCATACTGCGGACGACCGCCCTTCGACCCGTCAGCATACCCCAGTGCCACAACGCAACGCGGGATCGTCTCGGCAGACGAACGGGGGCATCGTTGTCGGTCTCTGACATCTTGACGAAACAGACAAGATGGACAAATTTCGAATTATGGCGTCAATGCTTCCGACAAGGGCGATGACCTCGATGGAGATTGGTCCAATGCACGATCAGGACGAGCTGGAATACCAAGACAAACTGGACGACGACGAGGAAGAAGAACGGAACGAGCTGGAAGACATGCTGCACGAGGCCGCCGGGCGTCTCAGTCCGGCGCATGTGGCGGCGCTGGTCGCGCATCCGAAGGCGGTATGCTCGGCACTGGCGGCGGCGGCCGATGCGCTGGCGGCTGACGATCGCGGGCAGTCGGCGACGGTGGAGACGATCGCGGGTCCTGCACTGCCGGCGGTCGATGTCGCGAAAGCTGAGCGGCGGATGTTCGCGCGCACGCGCGTCGGCGCATCGGAAACCCTGCTGACTTCCGAGGAGTTGGCGGCGAGGGTCGGGCTGAAGACCCGCCAGTCGGTGCATGACTGGCGACGCAAGCACAGGGTCCTCGGCTGGCAGAACGCGAGACGCGGCTACGTGTTCCCTGCGGAGCAGCTCGACGAGCGGAACCGGCCAATTGCGGGTCTGGAGCGCGTGGCCGGACTGTTCGCTGACGGCTATGCGGCCTGGGTTTGGCTGACGACGCCTCGGCCGTCGCTCGAGGGGGTGCCGCCGCTCGCGCTGCTCGCGCGGGGCGAAGTCGAGCGCGTGACGCAGGCCGCGAGGGGAGACCGGCAGGGCGACTTTGCGTGACCCGCGGCTACGACCCGAAGCGCCTGCGGGCGGGGCTGCGCGTGGTCCGCATCGAGCGGGTGTTCCGTGTCATCCATTGCGCCCATCGCGGCACGCCATTGGTGGCGGTGCCGGCGCCGAGCCGGTTCAGTGACCCCCATGCGCGCTATGCGGTGTTGTATGCGGCAGAGACGGTGCGTTGCGCATTCTGGGAGACCCTGGGGCGAAATCGTTTCGCGCGACGGCGCCGACGCGAGTTGCCGCGCGCCGATGCGGAGTCGACGCTGGTCGTGTCGGTCGCCTGCGACGATCCGCTGGCGCTCATCGACCTTCGCGGAGACGGGCCGGTGCGCATCGGGGCGCCAAGCGCGGTAGCCCACGACGGCAACCATGCGGCCGGGCGCGCCCTGTCGGGCGCAGTCCACGGCGCGGTGCCCGAGGCGGACGGATTCATGTTCCTCTCGCGGTTCACCGGCGATCGCTGTGTGGCAGTATTCGAGCGGTCGTTCGCCAGGCTGCGTGCGGCCGGCATCGTCGAGCTCGTTCGACACGCGGAATTCCTGGAGGCTCTGGACGACTACGACATCGTGCTGACCGAACCGCCGGCGCATGGGGGGTAGGACTTGCCTCCCGAAAGATCGTGCCGACGATCCGGTCATGGGTCTCTACGACGGTGTCCGCAATGACGGCACCCCACTCGACGACACAGACTACTAGGATGGCCAGGCGGCGGTCACCGGAGATATCAAGGAGCCCGCCTGTGAAGTACCGCTCAACCTGACGGCGCAGACGCGTGATCCTGTGGGGTGGAATGCCATCGAGAATAGTCACCGGCAGATCTGTCGCCTGCAGGAATTCGACCCGCACATGTCTGAAATAACCTTGGTAACGGAGGTCACCAAACGCAACATAGATCCATTCAGGAGATGAAGATCACGGCCACAAAAGCAACGAACAAGCAAACGACTGCCGTAACGGCCGCCTTTTCTTTACGTTCCCTCTCTTCTTTTCTGTCCATTTCCGGCTCGACCCCGGCCATTCGCAAAGAGCAATGCAAGCCAGGTGCTTCAAAGACCGTTTTGGCTCGCCAAGTTCGAAGGTCCGGCACTCGCCGTTGAGCTTCTGCGGCTAAAGACATCAGCTTGCGCGCCGCCACCACTTTGTCGATACGTATCTCCGCCTGTTCGAATTCCTGCCGAATTTGTTCCATGACAGAAATATCCCCGTCAGCAAGCCACGCCGCGAGATCTTTCCAAGTGTCATAGTGGTGTCGGATTCTGTTCTTAAGCGCTTTGTTGATTGCGCGCTGAGTTGCTTTTTTGATCGACTCTGATGACATATTTCGTGAAACACGAAGCTCAAATCTCTTGCGGAAAGTGTTTGCCTTGAGGTGAGTATCCCTGATCGCGAGCGCGGTCTGAATCCGTTCATCCGTTGACATGAATTTTGGCGCAAGTTCGACGAAACGTTTTGCCACTTCGCCGCTCATCTGTATTTCGCCGGAAAACCATTTATCCCGTGTCTTTTCTGCATAGTCCGCAGCTGACGACCCATGGCGCTGACGGTAGAGTTGGATAAACCGATCCCATGTTGGTTTGTCCATTCTTTTGATGAAATCGAGAACGATCCAAAGGCCCTCCTCCCCAAATTTGCGTTGAAGTTCGTAAAAATCTTGTATGTGGCCTTTTGCGCGCGCATGGTCGGGGCCATGTGTTTATGTTTTGCGATACCGCTTTCGCCTCACGAGGTATTGCGCCAAATCCGGTCAATAATTGGGTTCTACCCACGCGATTCCACGCACGGGCGGCGGCAAGGGGGAGACCCCCAAGGTGCATTCTCTCGGCATCGTCGGCGATCCCCTGCATGATGGTCGACGTTGCTTCAAGGTACCAGAAATAATGCCGACAACTCAGTAATGCCGAGTGCGCCGTGGCAGAGTGTTGAATCAACGGGATTTGAGGTCGATTTTACGCGGCATTAATTTTTGGCTTCACTTGCCGTTCAGCAGTTCCATCAGGCTGTCGCTGCCACCGGGCCTGATCGACGGGGGTGCGGTTGCATTGAGGATCTCCAGCTTCTCGACCAGGCTCGCATGGAGATACATCTCGGTGCTCGCGAGCGTTGCGTGGCCAAGCCAGAGTAAGACCTTTCGGATGTCGCCGGTGGCATGCAGGATCGCCATGGCCGCTGAATGTCTCAGCGCGTGCGGGGTCACCCGCTTGTCCCGGATCGAGGGAACGGTTTCGGCCGCGGTGGCGGCATGCCGCCTGAGGATGTAGGAGAAACCGTCCGTGCTCGTCGCCCCTCCGCGTGCATTGAGGAACAGGGTGCGGCTGTTGAGTGCCGGCCGGACATTGAGCCACTGGTCGAGAATGGTCCTGGTCTCCTTCCAGAGCGGCAATTCCCGTTCGCGCCGTCCCTTGCCCATGATGCGGATGGTTTCGAGTCCGGGGCCGGACAGGCTGTCGAGTGTGAGCGTGGTCAGTTCCGACACCCTCAGCCCGGCCGCATAGCACAGATGCAGCATCGCGCGGTCGCGCAGACCGGGACGGGTTGAGGGATCGGGCGCATCCAGGATGGCCTGGATCTCGGTCTGTCCGAGCCAGTCGATCAGCGGCTTGTCGGCGATCTTCGACGGGATTGCGCGCTTTTACTCAACCATTGACAGGATTCGCAAAAACTCCGCCGCGACATCCCCGAACGCTCGAAGTCCTCCATGATGGCGGCCCACTCCGTTGCGCTGCGCACCACACGTGCAGGACGGGAACCCGCCGAACCGTTCACATCACTGGACATGACAAAACCTCCGATCATTGATCAATGATCGGAATTATCCCGATGCCCCCCCGCACCGGCAACCGATTTATCGGACGTCACCGTTTACCGGCTTACGTTCCCCGCACACGCGGGGATGAACTGCAGCGCGACAATCAAGATGAGGAGCGCCGAGTGAACTGACGCTGGGGTAACCGGCGCAAGTGAGTTCGGTGCTCTGTCATTTCGCCTCCGGAATCGACCCCATTGTCGCAAGCCTGTTGAACCCGACTGCCCTGAGGCGATCGCGGATAGTCCTCACAAGAGCGTGTTCGATATCTGTCAAGCTGCGAGCCGGCGAAAACACGATCGACAGGCGACGGACAATTGGCGGGTCCGTGATCGGATTGAATTGGAACGCACCAGAAGAAACAAATGGCTGCACCGAAGCTGCTGGCATGATCGTTATGAGCCGCATGCGGCGAACCATGGCCATGATCATGGTCAGAGAATTTATCTCTATCCGCGGGGCAAGCCGGATTTCGACACGCTCGGCCGACCGATCAAGCAGTTGGCGCAATCCAAAGTCCTTGTTCGGCAAGACCAAGGGCAGATCAGCGATAGTCTTGAGGGAGACGTCGCCGGCGGCAAGAAGTCCGCTTCCGACGGCGGATACTGCCCCCAAATTGTCCCGACATTGAAGATCGAGTTGCGCCGAGCGCGAGACGTGCGCCTCCACGAGGCCAAAGTTGATCATGCCGGCCTCCACCCATCTGTGGAGCTTTGCGGCCGGTGCTTCGCGCACCTGCAGCTTTACGCCTGGAAACGCCTGCGTCCATTCGTCAAGCGCAGCTGACAGCGCCTCGACGAGTGGACCGTCGTGATTGAGAATCGGAAACAAGCCAATCGAAAGACGGTGTTGTTGCTCGGCAGCGATGTGCCGCGCCCGAAACAAGACATTATCGCACCGCTTGACTGCGTCTCCGACCAGATGCGCCATGCGTTCCGCTTCTGGTTTCAATTGCAAACCGGTAGTCTGGCGCCTGAAAAGGGGCTTGCCGACGATGTGCTCCAACTTTCGTAGCTGGTTGGAAACAGCCGGTTGGACCACGTGCAGGTGGCGCGCCGCCAATGTCATGTTCAACTTGTCGCGCAACGCCAGGAAATACCGCATTTGCCGGAGTGTAATTTGCGGACGATGGATCACCAGGGGATCGGCATCTGCGATAGTCTCCTTCAGGAGGCGGACATAGGCGTCAGCAATGGCACCACCGTTGGTGACGCGGCCCACAACCGGGCTTGCCAATTCGGCGGGAAGGAGAACATGATTCAATTTGAGATGAAGAAGTCCTCCGGCAACAAAGCTTTGCGGTGCCAGCAAGACGAATGTGCTTGCAGTGCGCGACAGGCGCGGAAACGTGCCGACATCCTCGTCAACGACAGTTGGCTCGGGCAGATCGTGTTGCACGCAATAGTCGCGGGCATGGCGCGTCTGGGCGGGCAACAGTTGAGGCAAAAGCAGCGGAAGACGGCGCAATGTGTCGATGTCGACGATCTTGCCAGGTTCCGGGCTTCCAATCAAATTGGTAACGCCAATCCAGCGATCGGTGAACAGAAATGTCTGCTGCTGTGCAATGTTTTTCGCGGCATAGTCGAGAACAACTTGCTGCACACCGGCTGCCGGACTGTCGCATCTCGGAGCCCCAACGCCTGCTTGCTCTCCAACAGACTCCTCTCTCAACTTGCCGTCGAGAAATCGCACCTGGGCAATGACATCCGGATAGTCCTTGCGAAGGGCTCGAACGGCGAGATTGGCAGCCCGAGAAAGCCGCCCGAGCATGAATTGCAGCGGCGATGTGACATCCAGCCGCACATATTCACCCGCTTCCTCGCTCTGCAGCGCGGTTTCGGCAGCTTCCACAAGCTGCAGTACGGGTTCGACCTGTTGAAACAGCCAGCGTGCCTCTCCAGTTGGAAAGTGACCAATCGGACCGCGCCGGAAGAGTGACAAGCCGAGTTCCTGTTCAAGTTGATACAGGTTCTCGCTCAATGTCGATGCAGAAATCCCAGCCCGGGCCGCCGCCTCAGCGTGATTTCGACACTGACAGGCCAATATGAAATATGCGAGCTGCCTTGTTTCCATTCAGCCCACCAATCGCTTGGCAAACCACAATCCGCGGATTGCCTGATACCGCCATAGTATCCAATGCGACCGTTGATATCCATCGGCCCGCAAGCAGATTTCTTCGAGGGGAGAACCTCACTGGATTTCAAGTGCGCCTCGCTCGAGAGTGGCCGGGACATGAAGTGTCCCGAATATTGCCGGATTCCACTACGAGTCCGCCGGTTCCTTCCAGCGCCTGACCCGTCCCGTGTCGACATCGAAGAGATCCAGGCACCGCCCAACCGTGTGATCAATCATTTCATCGATGCTGGTTGGCTTGGGATAGAACGCCGGAACGGGCGGCATGACGATTGCCCCGATTTCGGAGACTGTGGCCATGTTGCGGCAGTGGGCGAGGTGAAGCGGCGTTTCGCGCAACATGAGGACCAGACGCCTGCGTTCTTTCAGCGTTACGTCGGCAGCGCGGGAGACCAATGTTCCGCAGGCGCCCGAAGCAATTTCGCCCAGCGTCTTGGTGGAACACGGTGCGACGATCATGCCGCGCGTACGGAACGAGCCGCTCGAAATCGGCGCGGCGACATCGTCATTGGCGTAAACATGGTCGGCGAGCAAATGGACGTCCTTCAGTTTGAGGTCGCTTTCGTAGGCAAGCGTCACCACGGCTGACCGCGACATGACGAGATGTGTCTCGAAATCGAGTTTGCGCAGCGTCTCGAGCAGACGGATACCGTATGGATGCCCTGAGGCGCCGGTAATTGCGACGACGAACCGCTGTTTTTTCATGGAGGTTTCCTCACAAAGTCAATCGCGAGATCAGTATAGATGCAAATCCCGCCGGATGCGTTCAAGGATTTCCCTTGGCGGCCTGGCAAATTCCGAGCGGCTACCGGTTTCGCCGTCGCCGGGCCGCGTGGCAGCGACCATCCCGAGCTTGGTGACCACCTGATTGACGTGTACCGGATCGCAACGGTCCGCCTTGACGTCCGGCAACACGATGAGGTCCTCGTGACCTCGAAAGCGAGCAGCGAGCGACCATTCTACCTGTTGCGGGTCTTCGGGATCGATGTCGTCCTCGACCACGACGACAAGCTTCAGCAAATTGACAAGACCCATTGCGAGTATGACCGCCCGCTTGCCTTCACCGAGGCGAGGTCGGTTCATCACGATGACCGCATGTAACCGCCCCATGCCGCCGCCCGTTACGAACACGCGTCGCACCGCCGGGATCGAGCGTTGGAGGTCACGCGTCAGCGTGGTTCCAATCGCAACTGCCCCAAGCAGACAGTGCTCATTTGCGTAGCCCGGCAGGATTGCCTGGTAAATGGCGTCAGTGCGATGGCTGACGAGGCTGATTTCGGCAGCAAGGCCGGCACCGTAATCGACATAGAATCCGGGGAACTCGGAAACCGGCCCCTCATCGATCAGCTCGTTCGGTAGCAGTCGGCCTTCGAGTATGATTTCGGCATGGGCCGGAACTTCGAGGTCGACGGTCTTGCACTTGACAAGTTCGACGGCGCAACCAAGGAGTCCGCCGGCAATGTCGAACTCGTCATCGCCCAATTCGACGTACATTTGGGAGCCGAGCAGGACGGCAGCGTGGTTGCCGATGGCGACCGCGATTTCGAGGTCATGGCCGCTTGCTTGCGACTTTTCCGCCAATAGCGCCAAGTGGTGGTTTTTGGCGATTCCTGCCATCAAACGGTTGCCACCTTCCAGTCGTAGCCGCGCGATCGAGACATTGCGACGACCGGTCTGCAGATCCTTGGCTACGATTACGCCGGCCGTAATGTAAGGTGCCGACTCGCGTTCGAACCATCGCGGCACGGGCAGTAGCTGCCCGATGTCTATTGTGCCGGCATGTACGACCTGTTGCGCTGGTGCGGCATCGACCATTACGGGCTTGATTGGTTTGCGCAACGCAGAGACACAGAAGGCGTCCAGTTCTTCACGCTGGATGCCGAACGCTGAGGCAAAGCGACCCCGACTGTTGAAGATATTGCCAATGACCGGCATCGAATGCCCTTTGACGCGTTGGAAAAGCTGCGCGGGCCCACCGTCGCGCAACGACAGCACCGAAGCGATTTCAAAGTGGGGATCGGCGCTCCGGGCAACCTTGTGCAAATCGCCGGCTTCCTCGAGCGCAGCCAGAATGCCGCGCATGCTCTGGTCTGTCAGGTCTTTCTCCATCATCGTTCCTCACAGTGACGGGAGTCGCAAATGCCGGGCATGCGCGCGCACCCGCGTTTCGAGTATTCCCCCGCAGGCGCCTTCGCAACGGTTTCGGGAGATTTTTCCATCCGGAAGAATACGGTTATCGGTTTCTGACCGAGCACGGCGCAAAATTGTCAAACCGTAGAACCGCTTCATAGATTGCTGCTGTGCCGGCGGCAATCGCTTTGGGTTCCGCCCACTCTTCCGGCGTGTGGCTGCGGCCTCCCCGGCATGGGACAAATACCATTGCACTCGGCGCGACGCGGGACATGAAGGCTGCGTCGTGACCAGCGCCGGACGCCATGGCGAGCGTCGAGAAACCCAGATCACTGGCACTTTCCTGGAGTAGATCTCGCAATCCGGGGTCGAATTCGACCGGCTTTGTGTCCGACAGAACGTTCCACGTGGTCCTTTGCACATTGCAATCGGAAGCGATTGACGCCGTCCGTCTTTTCAGGTCCGCCATGAACTCCCGCATCAACATGTGGTCCTCTCCGCGCGCATCGATCACGACGTGCGCCTCGCCAGGCACCACATTGGCCGCATTAGGTTTAAATTCCACGGTGCCGACGGTACCGACGAAGTGTCCCCGCCCGGCGGCCGCGCAAGCCTCTGCCCGTTCGGCCACGAATGCAATCGTCCGTGCCACCGCCAGTCCGGCATCGTGACGCAGTGCCATCGGGGTTGTGCCGGCATGGTCGGCCCGTCCGGAATACCCGACCTTGATCCGCATAATGCCAACGACGGAGGTCACGATCCCCAGGTCGACCCCGCTTGTTTCGAGGACGGCTCCCTGCTCGATATGTAGCTCGAAAAAGGCAGCCACGTCTCTACGCTTTGCCGTTTCGAGCCTTGCAGCCTCCCCGCCGACCCGGTCAATTGCGTCGCCCAAATTCTCGCCCTTGGAGTCGCGATAGCCAAGCATGTCTGGCGACAATTCGCCTGCCATCGCGCGACTTCCGATGCAGGAAAGACCATACTCGCTGGGTTCCTCCGCGAGGAAGTCGACGATTTCGATCGCGTGGCGAAGCGTCCGGCCTTCCTCTCGCAGCGACCGCAGCACTTCCAGTGCCGAAATGACACCGGCAACTCCGTCGAAGCGGCCGCCAGAACAAACGGTATCGCTGTGTGACCCGATCAGGATCGTTCCGATCGAAGGTTCCCGCCCCTCCATGCGGCCGATCATGTTGCCGCCGGCATCGAAGCGCACAGCAAGCCCAGGCTCGTCGGCGCGCTGCCTCAGCCACTTGCGGCCTTCGAGAAAAAGCGACGAAAACGAACGCCTGGTATAGGGCCTGACAGGGTCCGTGATCCTGCCTAGCGCGATCAAGTCGGCCCAGAGACGGTCGCCATTGATCGGGAAATCGCAACACATCCTGGTTATGTCGGTTACATGGCGCGCACTGGGCAGACGAACCGGCCCCGGCCCGGCTTCGCGGTCACCCGCGCGCCGTCAAATATCAACTCGCCGCGCTGGAAGGTCGCCAATGGCCGATAGGGCAATTCGATGCCATCATAGGGGCTCCAACCGACAAAATTGTTACCACTGGCTGCTGCGCAATAACGGTGCGGATCGTGTGCCATGACCACGAAGTCGGCATCACGGCCGATCGCAAAAGCGCCTTTGCGATGGCCGATGCGGAACAATCGTGCCGGGTTGGCGGTAAGCAGACGGGCGGCCCAAACCGGGCTCAGGCGGCGTTCGAGCAGTCCCTTGAGAAGCAGGGATGGAAGGACTTCGAGCCCGGGAAGGCCCGATGCGTTCTTCAGCATGTCCGGGTCAGATTTTCGATCTTCGGACCAGCTGACGTGATCGGTCGAAACAACCGTGATGTTGCCACTGGCCAGATGCCGCCACAACGACTCAACCTCGCTGCGCGAACGGATTGGAGGATTTGTTTTCGCCATGCCGCCAAGCTTGGCAACGTCAGTTTCCTCATCAAGTATGAGGAAGTGAATGCAGGCTTCAATGGTCGTGTCGAAACCGTGCCCGCGGTAGTTCCGGCATATCTCGTAACCGCGGCCGATTGAACAGTGCACGATGTGCGTGGAACATCCTGCCGCCGCACCGATCTCGTAGATGCCAACGGTTGCGAGCGCCTCCGCTAGGGTCGGTCGCGACAGACAGTGGGCCCGGTAATCCGTGATGCCGGAGCTCATGACAGCGGCTTCGGCGGCACGCACGGTTTCCTCATCCTCGTTGTGGACGCCGGCGATCAAGCCGTGGCTGGAAATTTCCGAGCAACACGCGAACAGCGTTTGCGGGGGAATGCGCGGGAAGCGGTGCGGATGGGTCCCGAACGTGGAGAACTTGAAACCCACGGCGCCGGCATCCACCATCTCCGCGATACGCATAGGCCCCTCTTCCGGAAACACGGTACCGTAAAGAGCGAAATCGACCCGCGCCTGCTCGCCTGCCTCGCGGGCCTTGCGTGCGAGGCGATCGCCGCTGCAGATCAACATGCCGTCGTCATAGGGCATGTCGACGATCGTCGTGACACCGCCCGCCGCAGCCGAGCGAGTCGACCACACGAAATCCTCCTGGGCTTTCTGTGATCTCGAGTGAACCTGTGAATCGATCGCGCCGGGCAGGACGTAGGCTACTCCAAAGTCATGCCTTTCCCGGCTGGCCGGCGGCGTACCGTCTCCGACGCGTTCGACCAGGCCGCCACGAATGGCGACATAGCCATCGTCGCGTATCCTGTCGGTCCCCACGACACGGCCGGTTACGACCAGATCAAACTCGCTCATCATTGCTCCTTAAGGGTCGCAATCCAAAGTTCAGGATCGACGAAACCCGTCCTTTGGGAAAATCACTTTCGCCGAAGCGCATGATAACGAACAACGAAGCCGGGAGACGGGATCGTCCTACCGTTCGAGAAAACCTATTGCCCACTTCGACAAATCAATAATGACAGCCAAAAAGGGCCAAGCTACCATTCTTTCTCATCAACTGTGCCGGGTCGGATACACAAACGGCAAACTTGATCGTTCATCCACACTGGCACAACTGAAACCCGTAACAACGCTATCGGGAGAAATTTCATGTGGGAACGACATCCAAGTCTAGTGAGTGTTTCGGCCGCCCTTGCACTGATTTTGCATGGCTTTGTGGCATTGCCGGCGAGTGCGGAAATCAAAATCGGCTTTCAGGCGCCGATGACAGGATTCGCGGCCAGCGACGGCCACGCGGCAAAGGTTGCCGCCGAATTGGCGATCGATGATATCAATGCCGCCGGCGGCGTGCTGGGTGAAGAACTCGTACTCGTTTCTTATGACGACCAGGCGATGGCCGACCAAGCCATCTTCACGGCAAACAAACTGATCGGCGAAGACGGCGTCAGGCTGGCGATCAACGGCAGCTATTCGGCAAGCGGGCGCGCCTCCGCACCTATCTTTCAGAAAGCCCAGGCAGTGTTCATTTGCGCTTACGGCGTACATCCCGACATCACCCGGGCCGGCGATTTCGTATTCCGGCTCATTCATCTTGGTCCTCCGCAGGGACGCGCCGGCGCAAAATTCGTCGGCGAGAGTCTGGATCTCGGGGAAAAGCGCGTCACGGTCATCACCATGGACAACGACTACGGCGAGGCGACCGTTTCCGGCTTTCTGGACGCGGCGGAACGGTTCGGGATTACCCTGGTGAACAAGTACACGTACTCGCTGCAGGACCGGCAATTTGGTTCGATCGTCGCCAGCGTCAAACGGGATGCCCCGGATGCGATCTACGTAACCGGATATTTCTTCACCGGCGGACCATTGGTGTCACAGCTTCGGGCGGCAGGAGTCACGGTGCCGATCATCGCTTCGCAAGCCTTCGATTCGAAAAAATTCCTGGAGATTGCCGGCCCGGCAGCCGAAGGCCTGTTCATTGTCGGTGGACTTGCCGACGACGACGCGAACAGTGTTCTCAAACGTTTCTTCGAGGAGTTCGAGAAGCGTGCAGGCTATGCTCCCGTGAACTCCACGGCACAGGTGTACTCGGCCTTCCATCTCCTGGCAGACGCGATAGAGCGCGCCGGCAGCACTGATCCGTTGGAAGTGCGCGATGCGCTCGCGGAAACGGTGAATTTCCAGATGCTTGGCGGCACTCTTACCGGTTTCAGCCCAGACCGCGAGATCAACATGCCGATGGCTGTGACTGTGGTCAAAGATGGTGACTTCGTGGCGCATTCGTCGATTGACGATCTGGAACTGCTCGAAGCATCGGCAGATTAGCATGTCGCTTTGCAAAACCGGCGTCGGTCCGTTGCCGGGTACCCCGGGAAACGTCTCCGAGCGCCGTAAACGAAATCCGGCAGGACATGCATGAGCACGGTTCCAGAGATCGACATATCCGGTCTGTTTGAAGATTGTTCGACTCGCCGAAACGTCGCCGTCGAAATCGGCGAGGCGTGCGAGAACATCGGATTTTTTTCCATCAACGGGCATGGGATCGACGAGAAGCTGATCGACAACGTACAGCAGGTGGGGCGGGAGTTCTTCCGTCTACCGCTCGAAGAGAAAGTGCGCATTGCCCGTAAGCCCCCGCAATGCTACCGCGGCTATGTCGGCATTAGCACCGAGGGATTGGGGCGCGTGGCGGGCAGCGGCGCAGCTGACCTGAAAGAAGCGTTCGCAATGGGCCCGATCGATGTGCTTGACACCGCTTACTACACCTCACCGGAGGGGAAGAGGCACTTCGAGCCCAATCGCTGGCCAGAGCATCCGGCCGGGTTTCGCGCTGTGATGGAGGAATACTACGATGCGATGACCCGGCTGTCGGCGCGACTGATGGGTGGATTTGCGCTTGCGCTGGACCTGCCCGAAGATTGGTTCGACGACAAGATTGACCGCTCGATAAGCAATATCCGCCTCAACTACTATCCTGCCCAGGATCAACCTCCGAATCCAGGAGAGTTGCGGGCCGGCGCCCACACGGACTTTGGCAGCCTGACCATCCTGCTGACTGAAAAAGGCTCGGCCGGGCTCCAGGTTCGCGATCTCAACAATGAATGGATCGACATTCCAAGCCGGTCTGGCCGGTTCGTGGTGAATATCGGCGATCTCATGGCACAATGGACCAACGACCGCTTCGTGTCGACCTTGCACAGGGTATGCAACCCAGAAACCGACGACAGGTCCGACCGTTTGTCGATCGCGTTCTTTCAGCAGCCCAACTACGACGCAGTGATCGAATGCATACCCACTTGCCTGCACCAGGGCGAACAACCACGCTACAAGCCAACGACTTCCGGTGCGCATCGGCACCGGAAACTCGAGTTTGCCAAGACGGGAACCGTAGAAAAGTGATGCTTTGACAAAAGAGTTTCTCCTTGGTTGCAGTTGGCGCGGCGTTCAGCATTTCCGCGACATTCCGGTCAAGACACAGTTCGAGATGATCCGCGATTCCGGATGTTTCGACTACCTGGACCGGCTACCGCTGCCGGATGTTCTGGACGAATACCTGCGCTACTCGGAAGAGTTCAACATTCCGATCTGCACATGCACCTACCAATACATGCTCGGGCGCGATGAGAGTCTGCTCGATCAAAACATGCGTATCGCAGCGCGTGCCGGGGTGAAGCTACACAATATCATGATTTACACGCACAGGAACGACGGGCACGTGGCGAGCGATGATGAAATTGCGGATTGCTACCTTCGCACCTGGGACTTGGGTGACCCGCTCGGGGTGCACCCATCCTTCGAGGTGCACGTCAACATGTGGTCCGAAGCATTTCCGCGTGTGCGCAGGGTGGCCAAATTGGTCCAGGGTGCCGGCATTCCGTTCAATTTCACGATGGATTACAGCCACTGCATTTTCAAGATTGAGAATCCGGCCGAGCAGGACATCTCGGGTATCCGGGCCGATGTGGACGCTGGACGGATTGTTCTGGATCCCTTTGAGAGCGGAAGCCTGTGCGATGAATGGCTCGAGATGAATATCGTTCCGTTCGTGCAATTCCGGCCGGCTGCACCGAACGGACCGCCCAATGTCTGGGCGACCGACGAGAACGGAAATCCGGGACGTGGTATCCAATATCCATTTTCGAAACCGCGTCCCGGTGAATGGCATTCCACTTGGCATGGATTCAAGGGGGAACCGAGCAAGGAAGCCTTGCGCAAGGTTTTCCGCTATCATCTGACGCACGAAGAAAGCCCGTTGCGTTTTGTCACGACGGAAATGATCAACCTGCCCGATTACGGCATGAATGCAAGATACTCGCTTTTTGAGCACAACGTGGCCTGCGCGCGGTGGATCCGCGCAACCTGGGAACAGATGAAGGCCATGCACGCCGCCGGAATCCCGCTGGCCGTGTGACGAAGAGGGGAGGGACCACGCATAGGGGCCGCCTTGCCTTGCGAGTTCGGGCTCCAGGGCAAGATTGAAGCAACATCGTGGTCACTAGGAAGGCGTCCGATTGGACCGTGCCGATAACGCACGACTGTGCCGGGAGGGAATGAACGCATGTACTATCTCGATCTGGCCGTGACGGGCATCAGCTTTGGCGCAATGTACGCGATGATTGCCGTTGGCTTGACGCTGGTCTATGGATTGCTGCGTATCCTGCACATCGCTCATGCTACTGTTTACGCGCTTGGTGCATATGTTTGCGTCCTGGTCGCCAACGCGACAGGCAGCGTTCCGGTTGGCATTCTCGCGGCCATGACGGTAGCGCCATTGTTTGGCATCGCCATTTGCCGGTTTCTCTACGAACCACTCCTGAAATACCCGCCGGACGTGCCAATGATCGCATCTGTCGGACTGCTCATCTTGATGCAGGATGCCTTCCGCATCATGTTTGGCGAGCAAGGCATCACCTTTGACAGAAACGAATATGCATTCATGATTTTCAACGTTGCCGGCATTACCGTGAATGCAGTGCAATTGGCCATTGTGGCCGCAGCCGTGATCGTTTTCGTCGGCCTGCATTTTTTTACAACCCGAACGCGTATCGGCGTCGCGTGGCGCGCGACTGTATCGCGACCGCAGATCGCGGCCAGCTTCGGAGTTGATGCGAACAAGGTACGCTACCTGAATTTTGCCATCGGTTCGGTGCTCGCAGGGCTCGGCGGCAGCTTGATTGCGCTGCTGAACAACTTCGTCGATCCGGTGATTGGCTACGTCGTGAGCTACAAGGCGCTCGCAATCATCGTGCTTGGTGGCCTGGGCAGCGTTCGTGGTACGCTTATCGCCAGTCTGATCCTCGGATTCGTGGAGGCTTACGGTACCATCTTCATCGGATCCTGGCTCGATCGCGATGCGATCGCGTTCCTTGCCCTCATCATCGTGCTGATGTTCCGTCCGCAAGGCTTCACCGGAGCGAGAACCCCGTGAGCGCGTATGAAATCAGTGTTATCTCGGTTGTTGGGATAAACGTGATCCTCGCGGTCAGCTTGAACATGATCAGCGGGTTTTGCAAGCAATTCAGCCTCGGCCACAGTGCATTCCAGGGTGCCGGAGCATACGCGGCGGCACTGGTGATGGCGGGAGCCGGTGGGAGTTATTTTCCGCTTGCGATGCTGGCGGCCACCGTCACCGGCGGGTTGTTCGGCATCATCGTGGGTTTGGCCTCGTTGCGCGTTCGCGCCGATTTTCTCGCGGTGACCACGATTGGTGTGAATTTTCTGTTTATCGGCTTTGTACGTAAGCAGGCCTGGCTCGGTGGCGAGATGGGCATCAGCGGAATTCCCGCAACCGGTCTTGGTGATGTCGGCAATGTCATAATGATCTTGGCGTTTGCCTGCGCGACAATAGTGCTGAGCCTTCATATCAGCCGATCCTGGATGGGTTTTACATTTCGCGCTGTCGGCGAGGATGAAGAAGCCGCTTCCGTTCTCGGCGTCAACGTGGCTGCCTACAAGGTTGCAGCGTTTGGAATCGGCACGGCGCTCGCCGGCCTCGCCGGTAGCCTTTACACGTTCTTCACCCAGTTCATAACGGTCGACGCGTTCGATTTCATCTCTTCGGTGATGTTGATGGCAATGGTCGTCGTCGGTGGCACCGGGTCGACCTGGGGCGTCGTCGTCGCCGCCATCGGCTTGACGTTGTTGCCCGAAGTCATCCGTTTCGTTGACGACTACCGTTTGCTGGTTTTCGGCGGGATGCTGATACTGGTCGTGCGGCTGGCACCGGGAGGATTGGCGGGATTTGTCAATCGCTTGCTCCTATATGGAAAACGGAAATGACTCCGGCCCTGCAAATCGACGACGTCGCGGTGCAGTTTGGCGGCGTGCGTGCGGTGGATGGCGTGTCACTGAAGGTGATGCCGGACGAGTTCGTCGGACTGATCGGACCGAATGGCGCTGGCAAGACCACGTTGATCCGCGTCCTTGCTGGGTTGATAAAACCCGACCGCGGCCAAGTCATGCTTAACGGCGTCGATATTACCCGGGAGGCGACGGCGGCACGCGTGCGTGGCGGCCTGGTTCTCACCCACCAGATCGTGCGGCCGTTTCGCGAAATGACGGTCCTTGACAATGTCGTTCTTGCGGCAGGCTATCGCCGGACTTCGAACCCGTTTCGCGCAGTGACGCAGGTGGGTCGCGGCCCCGAAATCGAGCGGGCCACGGGCATTCTCGCCCAGGTCGGGATGAACGGTTCGGAAAAGAAACTCGCCGGTTCGTTGCCTCTTGGCCAGATGAAACGGCTCGAGGTGGCGCGCGCGCTCGCGGTCGACCCGCGCGTCATTCTGCTCGACGAACCGCTTGCGGGCCTCAACCACATCGAAGCTCCGGGCCAGATCGAGACTATTTCAAGAGTTCACGCTGACGGTATTACCGTGGTCCTCGTCGAACACAATCTGGAACAGGTCATGCGCACGTGCGAACGACTCGTCGTCCTCAACAACGGGCAGGTGATAGGTGACGGAGAACCGCACGTGGTCATGGCCGATCAGGCGGTCCACGAAGCATATGTTGGCGGCGCGAGGGTGGACCATGCTGGAACTTGAAGGACTGACTTGCGGCTACAATGGTGCGGAAGCCGTCAACGACCTCAGCCTGGATTTGCCCGCTGGCTCGATACTTGCTCTGCTCGGGCCGAACAGCGCCGGAAAGACTTCGACCATCATGGCCATTATGGGGCATGTCGACATCTACGGCGGTCGCATTCTCTACGAGTCCGAGGATATCGCCCGACGTCGCCCGGTCGATCGGGTCGGCCTTGGGATTTCCCTGGTACCGGAGGGCCGTCAATTGTTCAGCGATCTTACCGTGGGTGAAAACCTGACGGTTGGCGGTTACGCGCGCCCCGCTGATCGCGATGCTTTCAACCGAGATCGTGTATTCAGCTATTTCCCGAGGCTTCATGAACGGCGTGGCCAACTAGCCGGCTCCCTGTCCGGTGGCGAACAGCAGATGCTTGCCATTGGCCGTGCACTGATGGCTGAACCGAGGCTGTTACTTGTCGACGAGCTATCTCTCGGGCTGATGCCTAAAATCGCCGATCTGTGCCTGGATGTGCTCACGCAGCTAAGGCAGCAGGGTCTTACCGTAATGCTGGTCGAGCAGAATACTGCCTATGCGCTCGACGTCGCAGATCACGTTTGCGTGCTGTCCTCGGGCAGAAAGGTTTACGAAGGCACACCCGAGAGAGCCAGAACTGAGGGGTCGATTTTTGCGGCATTCCTCGGCGGAAGTCAAAAACCATAGGTCCAATCCCTTTGCGGGATCAAGCGTTGCCGTTACGCGCGAAGTGCAGCCTTTGATCATTTGCCGCCATTTGTCATAGTGTCGTGGGCTGCACGTGATATTGCGAATTGCGTGATTGTTTTTCTTGGATGTTGTCATACAAAGGAGGCGGAATACTACGCCTAACCATTGTAAGCCGTTGGCTTACATATGTCATCATTTAAGCTACATATCGGCATGACAAAGACGTTCGCGAACAAGCAACTGAAGTCCCTATGGGAAACGGGCAAGCAACAATTCTTCTTCAGATTTCTGGACGTGTGAAAAAATGTGGTGGCGGGGATTTTGTTCCTCAAGCATAACCCGGCATGCACGATCGAAAAGCCGAGCCCGGGTTTCGGGAAGCTGGCCTTCTGCCTGCACTACTTCGCCGAGCAAGCGAAGCGTTAGCGGATTCTCGTAGAAAGCCTTGATCCCACGACCCGTAAGGTCATCCAACACTACTTCCGCATCGACATCAGGAAGTTCACTCGAAAGAAAGATCACCGCGTCCTCCCGCGAAAATGGCCGCAGACGAAGCAGAACCGGGCATGCGCCACAATCGTCCTCGATCTTGATGCGGTCCGCGGCGCCCATCCAGTCCACTTCGCGGCAGGAAAGAATGAAGGATGGCTTGCCCAATGCCGACAACTTTTCGAGATCCGAATCGACCGCACTGCCTGGCACGGCCGAAGAGATCTTGTCTAACCCGTCTACGATAATCCGCTCACAGTCCACGAGCAGCGAGTGCGGCATGATGCGCCGTCAAATTATCGATTTATTTCCCTTGACCGTCCGCCACGGGAGGAGGTTATACCGCGGGGATGAAAACAGCCGTATCCATCCCCGACGACATATTCGAACGCGCCGAACGACTTGTCTTGCAGGGACGGCGGTCCCGAAGCGAAGTTTACGCCGCCGCGCTCGACGAATATCTCGCGCGCCATGCGCAGGACGAGGTCACCGACTCGATGAACCGGGTATGCGGCGAGGTCGGAGGGAACGATGACGCCTTCCTCGCCGCCGCCGAATGGTGATCTCCCAGGGCGATGTGTGCTGGGCCGAATTGCCGGAGCCAACGGGTTCGGGGCCGGGCTTTCGCCGCCCGGTGGTCGCCGTCCAGAGGGATGCGCTGAACCGGAGCCTCCTGGCCGAGGCAGTCTGCATCCCGCTCACGAGCAACCTTCGTTGGGCGGATGCGCCGGGAAACGTGCTGTTGACCGCCGCCGTGAACCGCCCCTTCCCGAGACCCGGGGAACACCACTCCGAGAGCATGTCCAGCTTCTCGGCAGGATCCGTGCGCAGGTAAATCTCCATGGTCTGGAGGGAGGCTCTGGTGCCCCAGCCACAGCGAGACCTTGCGGATGTCGCCGGTGGCCTCGAGAATCATCAAGGCACAAACGTGCCTCAGCACATGGGGGGTTGCCTTCCGGCGCGCGATCGACGGTTGGGTCCGCGCTGCGGTCGTGACGTGCAGTTCGAGCCGCTTGGCGAAGCCGCGTCGGGTCATCCCCCGTCCCATTGCATTCAGGAACAGGTGGCGGTCGGGAACTTCGGGGCGGATGGAGAGCCACGCTCCGAGCGCACGTCCCGTTTGCTTCCACAGCGGCAGGACGCGGGCCCGCCGTCCCTTGCCCATGACCCGGATCTCGTCGAGCCGCGGCATCCTGACATCGTCGAGGCCGAGGCCGACCAGTTCGGAGCTGCGGAGCCCGGCGTTGTAGGCGAGCCCTATCGAACGATCGCCAAGGAAGGGACCAGTCGGTACGGGCAGTGGCCCGCCCGGTTGCTGACCGGGCGGGACCAGCAGATCAGAGAATGCTGCGAATCGGGTCACTCGGGGACGGGTCGTAACCGAGGATGTCGTCAAAGAGTTCGGCGACCTTTCCTTCGGCAACCATTTCGGCCCTTGTGGCGTTGATGGCACGGACCAGGTTCGGCTTGCCCTTCTTGACTGCCCATCCGAGTTGTGCCGGATCGATCAATCCTGGAAGTGATCGCAACGGCAATTTCGACCTGGTGATCGCGTAGTTCGCCGCGATGCTCTCCAGAATGACCGCTTCGATGTTGCCGTTCACCAGGTCCTGCATGCCGTCGACGTCAGCCTTGTACGCCTTCAGATTGCCGCCAAGCTGTTCGACGATGGGAATGAATGTCGAGGCAGCGATGGCGCCAATGTCCTTCCCCCGAAGTTCGTCCGGCGAGTTATAGTCGGAGTCCTTGTGAACGACGACGCGGGCACCGGTTTCGATCCATCCGTCGCAGAACGTAACCGCCTTTTGCCGTTCCGCGGTTATGCCCATGGCATTGCCGACGATGTCGAAATGGTCGGCCTGGAGACCAACGAGCATCGAATCCCATTTTACGATAACCGGCTGGTACTCGAGCTCGAGGCGATTGCAGATCTCGCCCATGATTCTCATTTCCAGACCGTCCAGTTCTCCGTTCGGTTTTCGCATGCTGAATGGTGGATAGGTGCCCTCAGTGGCGGACGTCAGCACGCCGGGGCTGAGCAGCTCCAGACCTGATGCGGCCCAGCCGGCGAAAGGACCAGCGGCTGTCGCAGTGACGGCAGCACCTGCCGTTCCGAGGAATTCTCGTCTTCTCATGGTCGTCTCCTTTCCAAGTTCTTGGGTTTCACGCTCCTGGTTTCGTGTTCGGTCATCAGATTATCAGGGAGTACTTCCGTTCGTACCATGACGCGAACTGGCTCAGAATTGTGTTCATAATCAGATAGATGATGGCTGCGGCGATCAGAAAATCGAACGGCCGGAACGTCTCTGCCAGGGCGAGCTGGGCGAACATGGTGACCTCGATGATGGTGATCGTCGACAGGAGCGAGGTGTTCTTCAGCGTGTTGATCGCTTCGTTCGTCATGGCAGGCACCACGATACGGATCACCTGGGGAAGGATGATGTGACGCATCATCAATGCCGGACTCATGCCCAGTGCCAGCGCCGATTCCGTCTGGCCGCGTGGGATGGCAAGGAATCCAGAACGAAATACCTCGGCGACATACGCACCGCTGCTGATCGCCAGCGCCACGACACCGGCGACAAACGGGGACAGACGGAATCCCGAAATGTGGGGGATCCCGAAGTAGATGATGAATATCTGAATCAGACTCGGTGTCCCTCGCACGAACCAGATGTAAAATTCTGCCGGCCAGCGAAGACACCGGTTTTGAGAGGACTTTCCGAGTGTCGTTGCGAGCCCGATTATCCAGCTGATGACGATCGCGAGAAACGAGATCTCCAGCGCAATTACAGCTGCATGAATGAACCCGACCGTGTAGGGCGCGAACCAGTAAATGTAGTCAATGATACTGCTTGCCACTGTCGGAACCCTTTCGCCTAATGGTGGTGCAGGACACGGTTTAGAAACTGTCGTGTGTGGGGGTTTCCCGGCGTGCCCAGAACGTCCGGCGATAGTCCGATTTCCTCGATTCGACCGTTGTACAGGAAGGCCGTTCGGTGGCTCACGTGTCGGGCAAAGCCCATCTCGTGCGTGACCACGATCATCGTCATGCCACTCCTCGCGAGTTCGCCCATGATGTCGAGGACCTCTCCGACCAGTTCCGGATCAAGCGCCGAAGTGACCTCGTCGAAAAGCATGAGTTTTGGTTCCATGGCCAGGGCACGGGCAATGGCGACGCGTTGTTGCTGGCCCCCCGACAATTGGCGCGGAAACGAGTCACGTTTTTCGGGAAGCCCGATCATTTCCAGCAATTCGGCCGCGTGTTCGCGCGCGACCGCCGGCTTGATTCGCCGGACGCGGATCGGCGCTTCAGTGATATTCTCGAGAACGGTCTTGTGGGGCCACAGGTTGAAATCCTGGAAAACCATGCCGACAGAGGCCCGAAACCGGGCCAGTTCCCGGGCGGTTCGCCAGGCGGAGCCTGTGAAACTGTAGCGGATTTGTTCTCCGTCCAGCACGAGTGTTCCACTATCGGGCACCTCAAGGAGGTTGATGCAGCGAAGAAGCGTGCTTTTCCCAGAACCGCTCGGACCGATGAGCGCCAGGACTTCGCCTTGACCGACCGAGAGACTGATGTCGTCCAGCACGACGGTCTCCCCGAAAGACTTGCGGAGATGGGTCAGGCTAATCAGGCTTGTGACTTCGCCCTGCGGGTCCGATACGGCGGCGTCCATGCGAAATCCCCAGTATGCGGTGTGATCGTAGTCCTCTGTCCGCGACCGAAGTTGCGGCAAAGAGACAACGTTTTGCACGAATCGTTCATGTCGTTCGCGGGATAGCGGGTGGATGAATTGCCCTGCCGGGACGGAAGGCCGGCCCGACCCGACAAGGTAACCGTCGTGACCGGGGCTGGAGTATGAAACGAACTTCCCAACAGAATCCCCGGCCGCGGCATTCGGAAGTTGCACGGCTGCCAAATTTGGACGACGTGGCGGGATCAGGGGACTTCGGCAACGTGGGCTTCATACGTGACCGGAGTCAATCCGGGCGGGGCGGCACGGTTGGGTCGGAGGCCGATGACTCGGCGGGACGCACGGTTCGCAAGTGCATTGGTAGGATTTTCCGGCTCAGGTTTCAGGAGGAAAGTCGGAAGCGGTTTCGGGCGGGTCCCGAACGGTCGTGCCACGACTCCGCGGTCTTTGCGGCCGGGAACGGTTTCAAGATGTTCGCCACCCGCGACCAGGCGGTTTCCTGAGGCGGACCGGAGCCGTGCCGGGCAACGCGGTTTCAGCTGGCGTCGGTTGCGGGCCTCGGTGGTCTCCCGCTTGCCGGGCAGGATTCCAACACGCATGTTGGAACCGGTGTATTGCTGACAAAATCCGAAACGGGACCGGACAGGCAGGCAACCGCGTTGGCAACCGTGCGGTTGCCGGACAGAAACGCCCCTTTCAGGCGCGACGGTTGTTCCCTTGTCGGATGGCGTCATGAGTCGGGCAGATCAAGTCAAAATGATCGGGATATCATGTTCCATCCTCGCGACAGTTCCCGGAGTCCGGACAACGGGCCTGTCATGCGGGGACAACATCCGGAGGCGTCCCATACCTGATGCGCGTTGCGGCACGATGGTATCTGCGGCGTTTCGGTCCCGGGACGTGCGTGAAATGGGCAGGATTGCGAAAGACGACGTCATAGTCATCGGCGCAGGTCAGGCCGGGCTTTGTGCAAGCTGTTTCCTGTCAGGTCACGGCATCGAGCACGTTGTCCTGGAGGCTGGCCGGATAGGCGAGTCCTGGCGTTCCCAGCGATGGGACAGCTTCTGCCTCGTGACACCGAACTGGACCGTAAAACTGCCCGGGATGCCGCCGCATGGCGACCCCGACGGGTTCATGCCGTGCAGGGAGTTTGTGGCGTTCATGGAAGGGTTTGCCGGTTCATTCTCGGCACCCGTGGAGACATCGACGAAAGTCTCGGCAATTAGACGCGGTAGGGGCGGCGCGCGGTTTGAAGTCGAGACCAGCCGCGGAATCCGATCCTGTGACGTTCTTATCATCTGTTGCGGCATGTACCAGACGATTCGCCGTCCGCCCATCGCCTGCCATATTCCGGCAGACATCAACCAGATCGATGTCTGTTCCTACCGTAACCCCGGCGAACTGGCAGACGGTTCGGTCCTGATCGTTGGCAGCGGACAGTCAGGCGCACAGGTTGCAGAAGAGGTGCGCAGTGCCGGACGCGAAGTTTACCTAAGCGTCGGGCGAGCCGGCCGCATACCGCGCCGTTACCGGGGCCGGGACCTGTCGCGCTGGCAGTTCGACATGGGTTACCTCGACCGGACGCCTGACCAGTTGGAATCCCCGGCCCACAGGTTTCGGGGCGATCCCCACGTCAGCGGGCTCAACGGCGGGCGCACGCTGAATCTCCACCAGTTCCTGCGCGATGGCATTCGGCTCCTTGGTTCCCTCGAACAAGTTTCCAACGGTACGATTGGCCTTGCGGACAATCTTGAAGCGAACATGCGTGCTGCCGATACCTTTGCCGATGCCTTCTGCCGGTCGGTTGACGGTTTCGTCCGGGACAACGGCATTGAGGTGCCGCCTCCCGACGACGAAAACTCGGATCTTGGTGGTGGAATCGGGAATTACCCTGCGACGCCTCGCGATGTTGTCCTGAAGGACGCAGGGATCAGGACGATCATTTGGGCGACCGGGTTCGCGTTCGATTTTTCATGGGTCGACTTTTCGATCTTCGACGAATTTGGATACCCCTACACGCGCCGCGGCGTAACGGAAGTGGACGGGCTGTACTTTCTTGGTCTCAACTGGCTGCATACGCGCAAGTCCGGCATTATTCTCGGGGCTGCGGGCGATGCGCGGCACGTCGTCGAGCATGTGCGCCGAAACCTGGGATCACGGTGACGATGACAGCGATTCAACAAAACCTCCGTCGACCGGAGCCGGTTACTGCTACCGGGGACGCGCCTTCGCACGGATCGTTCGACGAACAAGACCGCCCGTTCTGGTGGGAGGACGCACCGAGGCCGGATGCCGGGAGCGAACCGCTGCCAAAGGCGGCCAGCGTCGCCGTCGTCGGATCCGGCTATGCCGGCCTGACCGCCGCCTTGACCCTCGCCCGCGCTGGCCGGGAAGTTGTCGTGCTGGAGGCAGATGTCCCGGGTTTCGGCGCCTCCAGCCGCGCCGGTGGGATGATTGGCGGTGGTCATGTCATGCCGTTCGAACTGTTGGCGAAGAGGTTCGGCGAGTCCCGCGCCGCGGCGATACTGAAGGAAGGGGTGAACGCGTTCGAGTTCACCACGAACCTGATCCGGTCCGAAGGGATAGAATGCGACTTCAGGCAGGTTGGCAGGCTCCGCGCCGCCTGGCGGCCGCGGGACTTCGACATGATCCGACGCGATGTTGACAGTGTAACCCGTCATTTCGGCTATGACGTCACCATCATTTCGAAGGCTCAACTGGAAAATGAGATCCGGACCGAATGTTACTCGGGAGGCTGCATCTACAACCGGCACGGCGGCCTTCATCCCGCAAAATTCCATGCCGGTCTTTTGGACCGCGCCGAGCAGTGCGGGGTGAAGGTCATGTCGCGGGCGCGGGTGGTCGGCATGGAGAGAGAGACCGCCGGTCACCGCGTCGACACCGTGCGGGGTTCGGTCAGCGCCGGGGACGTGATTGTGGCAACCAACGGTTACACGCTACCCAAGCTTCGGCCGTTCGCCAGTCGCCTCATTCCGGTTCAGACCTACATGATCGCCACGAAACCGCTGGGTGAGGCCCGGGTTCGGCAACTGATTCCCAATCTCCGCATGGTCGTGGAAACCCGATGGCGCCATTGTTATTATCGACCATCGCCGGACGGCCGGCGAATCCTCTTCGGAGCACGGGCGTCCCTGGGCCGAATTCGCCTTGATCGCGCCGCCGCGATTCTCCGTGGACTGATGATCGGGATTTTTCCGGATCTGGCCGATGTCCCCGTTACCCATTGCTGGACCGGAAAGCTTGGTTTCGCACGGGACTTTCTTCCCCATGTCGGTGAAATCGACGGCAGGCACTACGCACTCGCCTGCAATGGCTCCGGCGTCGCGCTGCTGCCTTACCTCGGGTACCTGGCCGCCCAAAAGGTCCTTGGATCGTCTGACGGCGACAATGCATACGACGGCCAGGAGTTCCGGCAAATTCACCCGTTCTACACGGGTCGCCCCTGGTTTCGTCCCTTCCTTTCCGGATTCTACCGGTGGAAAGATTTTCGCGAAGGATCAGGCTGAAACGGATTACAGATCAGCTTGTCAAAGGGAGGTAAGTTGCGTTGACCTGGACAGTTGGCGTCGATGTCGGGGGATCCTTTACCGATTTCTTTGCCGTCAATGAACATGACGGAAGAACTGCAGTCCACAAGGTGTTGTCGACTCCGCACAACCCGGCACAGGCCGTCATCCAGGGCCTCCGGGAAATGTGTGACGATCACGGAATCGCGACCGACGCCGTTTCGCGTTTTTCCCACGGGACGACTGTCGGAACCAATGCTCTCATTCAGCGCAAGGGGGCACGGGTCGCCGTGGTCACGACGAGCGGCTTTCGGGACCTCCTTGAAATCGGACGCCAGACCCGGCCGAGCATTTTCAGTCTTCAACTCGACTATCCGCCGCCGCTTGCGCCCCGTAAACTCTGCTTCGAGTTGGATGAGAGGACTGGTCCGGGAGGAGAGAACATCAAGCCGCCGAGTGATGCCGGCATCCTCGAGACGATTGACCGCGTGCGCACGAGTGAGGTCGATGCCTGCGCGGTCTGCTTCCTGTTCTCATTTGCTTCGGACGCGAACGAAAGACGGTTTTCTGCTGCGTTGCGGGAGAAGATTCCGGGTCTTTATCTGTCCCTGTCTTCGGACATCTATCCCGAAATCCGCGAGTTCGAACGGTTCTCGACAACGGTTCTGAATGCCTATCTGCAACCTGTTTTCGATGAATACCTGACGACACTCGAGACTGTTCTTGGCGAGTTGGTTCCTTCAGCGGTTGTCGGCATCAATCAGTCGAACGGAGGACTGACGTCGATCGGCACGGGACGCGATTACCCGGTCCGTACAGTCCTTTCCGGCCCCGCCGCTGGTGTTCTCGGGTCGATCCACGTCGCCCGCGCGTCGTCCCTCAGTAACGTCATCACTCTGGACATGGGTGGAACGAGTGCGGATGTCGGGCTGGTCCGCGAAGGCGAAGCCGATCTGAGCACCAGTCGGGATGTGGCCGGATTCCCTGTGAAGTTGCCGATGATCGACATACACACCATCGGTGCCGGTGGAGGTTCAGTGGCATGGATTGATCGGGACGGTTTGCTGAAGGTCGGCCCAGTGAGCGCAGGCGCAGACCCGGGCCCCGCCTGCTACGGCCGGGGAGGGGTCGATCCGACGGTTTCCGATGCAAATGCAGTTCTGGGCCGCCTGGACCCTTCGGGGCTGTTGGGCGGAAAAATGAAAATCGATCTTGCCTCGGCAAGAAAAGCGATCAGTTCGGTTGCGGAGGCGATCGGCCACACCATCGAGAACACCGCACTTGGCATTACGGATATCGTTGTTGCGAACATGGTTCGCGCCGTGCGGCGTATCTCGGTGGAACGGGGCTATGACCCACGGGACTACACGCTGATGTCCTTCGGTGGAGCTGGCGGCCTCCATGCCGCCGAGGTGGGACGCATGCTGGGGATCCGCAGGGTCGTCGTCCCTCATGCTCCGGGCATTCTTTGCGCAACGGGCCTTGTCGTGGCCGACATGAAGGAAGACCTTGTCCGGTCTACCAGGATTCGCGTCGTGGATGACTGTCGCAGAATGCTGCGACCCGTTCTGAAGGAACTTGCGAACGATCTCGCAGCCTGGTTCGAAACCGAGAGAATCCCGGTTTGTGACCGGGACCGTCGGGTTGCCCTTGATATGCGCTTTGTCGGCCAGAATCACGAACTCCGTGTTCCGCTACCCGACACATCCGCCAATTCCCTTCCGTCCACACCTCGGCTGAAGGACATGTTCGTTTCAGAACACCGACGTTGCTACGGTTACGCCAATGCAGATGACCAGGTTGAGATCATCAACGTCCGGCTTACCGGTCTCGGCCGGAGACGCCGGCATTTCGCCGGAGAAAGAGATCGGTCGAGGCGCGAGCCGGAACGCCCGCGCCCGGCGACAGTGCGGCCGATTTACTTTGATGCGGCGGCTGGGTCGCCGGTGGATACGCCAATATTCGACCGCGAGACGCTTGCACCGGGTCAGGGATTCACGGGGCCGGCCGTCATCCGGCAACTGGATTCGACCACGCTTCTCGGACACGGCGACTCGCTCAAGGTCGATGAGCATCGGAACCTGGTCATTGACGTTTTGCAACTGGGGAGACGCCGCCCGTGACCGATCTGACAATCGATCCGATCTCCCTCGAGATCATGTTGAATGCCCTGCGGTCGGTTGCCGACGAAACATACAATGCGCTGACACGCAGTGCATATTCAACGAACATCAAGGAACGGAAGGATCATTCCACGGCGGTCATGGACGCCAGCGGCCGACTTGTCGCACAAGCCGAAAACTCCCTTCCCATTCACCTGTCATCCATGGCCGGTCTCATGCGGGCACTGCTCGACAAGTATCCTGCCGGAGAGATTCGCGAGGGTGACATATTTGTATCGAACGACCCCCATGTCGCCGGGGGCTCGCACCTGCCTGACATCAATCTGGCAATGCCGGTATTCGTGAACGGTCGATGTCTCGCCTTCGTTTGCAATATCGCCCACCATGCGGATGTTGGCGGCATGGTCCCGGGATCCGTGGCGGGCGGGATGACGGAGATCTATCAGGAAGGGCTGCGCATACCTGCGGTCAAGCTCTTCGACCGGGGAGTGCTGGTCCGCGACATTTTCGAAATCCTGTTGCTGAATGTTCGCGTTCCCGACGAACGTCGGGGCGATTACAACGCCCAGATTGCGGCATGCAGGCTGGGCGAACGGAGAATGCAGGAACTCGCCGCCCGTCACGGCCCCGAATCCCTCGAAGCAGCGTTTGGCGAAATAATCCTGCGAACAGAAAATAGATTGCGTCGCGCGATCAGCGAGATGCCGGATGGAACCTACAGTTTCGAGGACATGATGGATGATGACGGTTGCGAGAACTACGATATCGTCATCCGTGTCACGGTTCGGATCGAGGGCAGCAGGATCTCGTTCGACTTCGCCGGGACCGCCCCACAAACCGCAGGCAACATCAACGCACCTTTCAATGCCAGCCATGCGACACTGTGTTATGTCCTGAAGGCGCTTGTCGATCCGGATGTGCCGAACAACGAAGGTGTGCTCAACGTTTGCGAAATGGTCGCCGAACCCGGGACTCTTGTGAACTGCATAGCCCCTGCGCCCTGTGCGGCGCGCGCGAACACCTGCCAGCGCGTTGTCGACGTTGTCATCGGTGCGCTGAAAGATGCCATGCCGGAGGCGGTGGTCGCGGCGTCCAACGGCGCCAATACCGCTGCCGTCTATTCGGGTACCCGTCCGGATTCGGGGGAACCGTATGTCTACCTGGAGACCATTGGTGGCGGGTTCGGCGGTCGTGCCGCCAAGGACGGAACCGATGGCGTACAGGTCCATTCCACCAACACGTCGAACCTGCCAATAGAGGTCCTGGAGACCGAATATCCCCTGAGGGTCAGCCGCTATGAACTCGTGCAGGATTCTGGCGGTGCCGGTGAGAACCGGGGTGGCTTGGCAATCCGGCGGGACGTGGCGCCGATCGGCCATGTCTGCACGTTCAGC
Source organism: Paracoccaceae bacterium (assembly GCA_965242975.1). GTDB lineage: Bacteria > Pseudomonadota > Alphaproteobacteria > Rhodobacterales > Rhodobacteraceae > JAPPHA01. The sequence continues at coordinate 2,446,836 of CBDETS010000007.1, forward strand.
GGACAGGGGGAAAGATTCCGGCACGCGCCGTGGGGGCTCTTTGGAGGCTCGCCGGGAAGAACCGGGCGCTTTGCACTTGTCCGGGGCGATGGCACGGAGTCGCGCCTTTCGGGAAAACCGATGTCGGTCGAAATTCCACCCGGCGTGAACATTTCTGCGCAGACCGCCGGTGGCGGAGGCTATGGTACTCCGGAGAAGCGCGGTGCCGATCGTTGCCGTGAGGATCTCGACAGTGGAAAGTTCACTCCGGAGTTCATGAAGCGACACTACGGAATCCATTGACGTTCGGCCGGGACGCATTCGCGATCGCAGCCGGCTCTTCCAACAACGAGGCCAGGCATCAGCGGAGATTCAAGAGGGCAGTACTCCGCGCTTGTCCCCGTTGCTGGTAGCCAGGGTAATCAGAACGGAATCATCGGTGTTGTGGTCAGGAGTTCAATTCCGTCCCGGCCAACGATCACGTTCTGTTCGAAGCCTGCGGTTCCGATGCCGTCCTTAGCGATGAACGCCTCGATGCCAAGTACGGTGTTCGCCGCGATCACCGCTCCAAGGTGATCATGGACGGTGCTCAGGTAGGGGGGCGTCTCGAAATAGAGTCCGTTCGGGTGCCCGTAGAACGGATATTGTGCCGAGGCGCCACCGCCATCCGATCCGATTTCCGACACGAGGCGGTCGCCGAGTTCCGCGATCTCCCTATACGAAAGCCCGGGACGCACGGCCTCACACAGTGATTCGACGACGGCCACACAATCTTCGATCAGTGTTCTTTGTTCGGGGCTGGGCTGGTTGCCGACGACGGCGGTCCGGCCGGGGTCGAAATAGTATCCCTGAAAGATGGGTCCGATGATGAACGCTCGTACGAGGTCGCCGCGCTTCGGGACCAGGGTGGAATATCCCGTGAAGGGATCGCTGCACGTATATGCTGTCAGCTTCCCGTGACAGCAGACGATCTTGTGGTAGGTCCCGCCCCTGCGGACCAGTTCGGCGACCGCTTTCCCGGCAGCTTCGGCTTCGCTGTCCCCGGCAATCAGCCGTTCCATCAGTATGTTCATTGCGGGATTGACGATGGCGGCGGCCTCCCTGAAACAGTCCAATTCCCGGTTGGTCTTGATGAATCTTATCGACCGTACGAGATCGTCGACGATCTGCCAGGTGAATCGCGGGTTCGCAGCCGTGAGACGCTGCCATTGCGCAACCGGAAAGAAGTCCGAACCCGAAAACGCGACCGGGTCGACGACCTTGCGGTCCTTGAGGGACGTGATGATGCTGGTGACCGGATCGGGGTGGTTGCGGATGCAATCGGTTGCCAGCAGTTCGGGGCGCAGCTCGGGATCGTCGACATGCAGTTCCGGCGGCTCGCCGGGCTGCAGGAGGACGGCGCAGAATGTCCGTGCCCGGTGTGGGCCGGTGTCAACGCCCTGGCCCGTTGTGTGTGAGAAATAGTTTGTCAGGTAGATGATATCTCCGGCGCGGTCGAAGGACGCGCTGGTCTTGCCCCACACAACCGCGACCTCGATACCACGGCGCTTCATTTCGTTTTCGACGCGAGACCATCTCAACTGATATTCCTCGATCGGGAAGTAGCGGGCAACCATCACTCGGTTTCCGGATGTGGTTTCAGGAATTGCCGCAGGATATTGCCGGTAATCCGGGCGACATTGTTGTCGAATCCGTCATGGGAGAGTGACGTGATCCATGTGATCGAACCCACGGAAAACACTGCCCCGCCGTCAGGCGTTTCGAAATACACCATGTCGGCGCGAACGAAACCGTGTTGGGAGCCATCGGTTCCCCGGGTTGCAATCGGGTACTCCTCGCAGCTCAGGATTCCGTCGATTCCCACGTTTTCGGATGAAGCAAGGACGACGCTGTTGGGCGGAGATCCGAGATCGGGGTCCCAGCGATCGATTTCGATCCCCGCTGCACCACCACCACGGCGGCCGAAATTCCCGATCACCTCGTCTGGCTCGACTCCTTCAAAAATAAAGGCGAACTTCGGGTCACGGCTTGCCGAAGTCCTTCTGTAGTATGTTGACCGGGCGAACATGGTCGACGAATACCCGACACCGACAAGCCTCTGCGGCGCCCGGCCACAGGTGCGCCACAGGCCGCCGGGCTCGCCCGTGAACAGCATGTGATCCTCTCCGGGTTCACCTTCCCAGGCGCGCACGCCCGTTGCGCCCTTGCGGCATTCCAGGATGCCTGGGAAGCTGTCATGAAATGCGGCGCGCCAATAAAACCCGTTACCGCCGAGATAGAGGTGTCGACCGCCATTCTGCTGGTAGCTGTCGATGGCGTCCCACATTTTCGTTGACGTGTATTCGGGATGGGAAAGGGTGATGATCGCCCTGTAGCCCGAAATCGTGTCGATGCCCCTCGCATGAATATCCTCGTCCGTGATGATGTCGTACGGTTGGCCGATATGCTCGAGCCACGCCAGCAGATGGGTGTCGTTGATGTAATTGAACGTATAGGGTCCCGGTCGCATGGTAAGCATGGGCCGCAGGCGGCTGCTGTAGCAGACACCGCTGCCGTCCAGGTGATGGTCATAGGTCGAATGACCCAGGTCGCGATTCTCATGGAGGTGAAGTTCGTACGGGCTGATCTGGTTGACGCTCTCGGACATCACCTCTGAGCCGACCATGTCGACCTTCACATGGGTATTGGCGTAGGCAAGATAGGTCGCGGTGCAGGCGATCACCGCCACATCCGCAGTCCGTTCACCAGCACGCGGTCGCACGAAGAACGGGATGTGGTCCCGGTCGCCGTCATCCGTTTCCAGGATGGCGGCGTAGAAACCGCTCCGGCAGTCGTGCGGTACGCTCCATGTGAAGTCGGTTTCCCAGCCGCAATCGTAGATGTCGTCCGAATGAAAGTGAATGGCACCGTACTGTTCCGGCGCGCTTTTCCAGCTCAGGACCGACGAGTCCCAGCCGTGTCCGGTCATTGCCCGTGTTGGCATGTTGATCGTGCGACCATGGGCACCATTGCCGGAAACGTCCTCGATCCGGTCGGAGGCCATCTGCCTGGAGAAATCCCAGCTTGCGTGAGTCCTGGCCGGGACCGGGGAACCGCCGGACGATCGGAACCAGGCTTCGATTTCATCGATTTCCAGGACGTTTCCGAAAACGGTCGGCCGTTCGATCTTCCCGTCGAAGAACCTGCAGGCGCCGGTTGCGCTGGTGCTGGTGGCGGCGATGAGAAATGGGATTCCGGCGGCGGGAACTGCCGGGTCCCCGTACAAAGCCATCGAGGCACTCGCGACACGGGGGATTCCCGGAATCGCACGCATCGCGACCTGGCCGATGCCAGCGGTGCCGGCATCGAAGTCCACGTACGCCGTTACGAGGTACCAACGCCGACGCAGCAATGGCACGCTGCTGCTGACCTTTCCACATCCGCCGATCTCCAAAGTCAGCGAACCATCCGCGCCCAGACCCAACTGCCACCCATATGCCGTGGCATCGTCCCGGTGGCTCAGAATCGTCTGGTCCCTCCGCCCCGGAAGCGTCGGCCAGACGAGGACGGCAACCGTGAATCTTCGCCCAAGGGACAGACGGTCCGAATCGTCGATCCTGGCATAGGATCCCGGATAGAGGGGCTGGAACCTTCCCTTGATCGGGTCAGGACGAATGCACTCGACGGGTTCAACACGATAGCCGGGACCGAGGGGATCAAGGTCCGCGCAAATCACGCGTCCAATGCGGGCGCGGTAACTGTCAACGCCGTCGCAGCTGACCTTGAAGGCAATCGTGGATCCGGGGGAGGCGTGCCAGTTGTCGCAATAGCCGAGCATGCGAATCCCTGACGAGAGTTTTTTCATGCTACAATTCCAGTACGGTCCCGGTCAGATCCCGCCAGCGCAGTTCGAACACTGCCCATTCAGCCTCGTCGAGATTATCGAAAATGCGGTTGTCGACTGCTTCGACCGGTTGGTTGCGTTCGTTGATTCGGCCGATTCTCCATGTCCGGAACGGTTCGACGATTACGATGACATACTTGCCGCGTATCGGCGTGGCCCTCATCCGGTGCAGGAGACGGCGGAGTTCCTCGCTATGCGGCCCCCGAATCCTGGCGCGAAATTCCCGCGCCAGATCGGTGCGGTCGGGATCAACGGGGTAGATGGCGGCCTCTTCCCAATAACGGTACATGATGTTGCTCCGGAATTCGGCAGGCCCAGGAGGCGCTACTCCATCGTCGTGTGTCTCTCGCCGCTGTCGTGGAACTTGTGGACGTGGGTATGCGACACCGTACCGCATTCCAGTCGACTCTGACGCCGATGCCTGGTGGGAGGCATCCCGAACTCGTTGCGGTAGGAACGCGAAAAGTGTGCGAGAGACCCGAAGCCCGAAGCCACTGCGACCTCGGTAATGCTCATGTCCGACTGGACCAGGAGCCTGCGCGCCAGCTTCAGACGTGCGCGGACGTAATACTGGGTGGGAGACGTGTTGAGGTAGGTCTTGAACAACCGCTGCATCTGCTTGCCGGAAATGCCGATTGAATTGGTCAGGTCGCTCAGCGGCACCGGTTCCTCGAGGTTGGACTCCATCATGTCGATCGCTTTGGCCAACGCTGAATGCGCTACACGCGGATACCTTGAACCCATGGGTTGCGGGCTCATGGACGGACGAACCTTTTCGAGAATGTACTGGTCCGAAACGGCGATGGCTATCGATGCGCCGAAATGCGCGAAGACCAGATGCAGAGCGAGGTCGACGACTGCGGCGCCTCCGGCACAGGTGATGATTCCCCGGTCGACTTCGAACAGTGTGCTGCAAATGTTGATTCTCGGATACAACTCGCGCAATGTGTCGAGATACTCCCAATGGATGGTTGCACGCCGGCCGTCGAGCATGCCGAGCTTGGCAAGGATCAGGCTCGCTGAGCCGAGCGCCGTCAATACACTGCCGCTTCGGTAGAGTCGGCGAATCCAGTTCGCCAGCGCAAGGTGTACGTCATATTGGGGATCGTTTCCGGTGACGAGAACAACATTGGTCAGGGTGCTGCAATCCCGGATCGAAAGATCAATCTTGAATTCCATTTCGCTGTTCGACGTCACGGGCCCACCGTCTATCGAAAGCAACGTCCATTCGAAAAGATTCCGATCCGCGACGCGGTTTGCGATACGCATCACTTCGACAAAGGACACGAAAGGCACGAGTGAAAAGCGTTCGTCGAGGAAGAACCCGACGCGGACAGGCTGGTCCACTTCGTCATGTTTCAACAATGATCGGGTTTCCCGTTGTCGTCGCGATGCCGCTCGAATTCCCGTGACGCCAGAAGCGGATAGTCGAACGGGCACGGTGGTTCACCATCGACGTACATAGGTGCAAATGCATCCGTGATACCCTGGATATCGGAAGTACGGTCTTTCCAGGCGCGGTAGGCGCTCTCGGAAGAAAAAACCGTCACCGCGATTCGCGCCTCGCCTTCCCCCATCAGCTGCATGGCGAGGCAATCCGGTTCGTGCTCCATGGTCCTGAAGACGAGGTCCTTGAAAAGCTTGACGGATTCCTCCGCAAACTCAGCCTTGCACCGCCAGTGGGAGGTTCGAATGTACATCATCGCATTCCATGCTGTTCTGCCGCCAAGTCGGGATGCCGGCCCCTCGCGGACCTCCACCATGGAAGGAGTGCCCCCGACTTCGCAAACAGCCGGGCGTGCAGGTGAACTGCGGCACGCTGGAGCGGGAGTCCGAGGTCGATGACCCCTCCCGCTTTGTAACTTTGTCCATTTGGCACTGTCCCCGGTTGCCGGATCCGCCGTCCCCGCGTGCCCCTGACATTCACACCATTATCAGCCGTCAAAAGGGAAATGGCCGGTCTCAGATCAACACATGGGTCCCTCGGGGTCGAGAATGGAGCAGGCATGACGTTCCAATATGATGTGTTTGGCCGTTGACTTGATCCGAAAAGACAAAACACTTCACAGCGGTTCGTTACGTTGCGGTCCGCGCCGCGATCGGGTTCAAGAAATCGGAGATCCGGGAGCAGGCAGCTTCCAGGACTGCCTCGGGTCGGGAAAAACAAATCCGGATATAGCCGGGAGTGCCAAATTCCGAACCCGGGACTGTAACGACACCGGCCTGTTCGATCAGGACTTCGGCAAGTTCCGTGTCCCGGGTGATGCCCTGCCTGGTGAGGAGTTGGTGGCAGTCGAGAAAATGGTAAAACGCGCCCTCCGGTCCGAAGACTCTCAATCCGGGGATTTCCGAGAGCTGCCGCTCCACGAGTTCCGTCGCCGCAAGTACTGCTCCTGCCAGCCAAGAAGGAATCCTGGGGCCCGGTTAGCGCAGCCAGGCCGCAGCCTGGCTGATTGACGAGACATTCGGCGTCGATTGGCCCTGCAATTTGACCATGGCTGCGATCAGGTTTCGGGGTCCGCCTGCATAACCGATGCGCCAGCCTGTCATTGCATAGGTCTTTGATACGCCTTTGACGGTCAGGGTTCGCTCCCGAAGGTCCTTCGCCACGGCGCCGAAGGAGTGGAATGAATTGCCGTCGAAGACGATCTTCTCGTAGATCTCGTCGATCAGGATACCGGGTCCTGGGTGTTGCCGCACCGCATCGGCGAACTGCCCGAGTTCCTCAATCGAATAGACTGCGCCAGTGGGATTTCCGGGGGAGTTGAGGATCAGCCAGCGGGTTTTTTCGTTGATCGCGGCTTCCAGCGCTTCGGGGCGCAATTTGAAACCGTCGTGCTCTGCTGTCCGGACAATGACCGGTTTCCCTCCCGCAATTTCAACCATTTCCGGGTAGCTGGCCCAATTGGGTGCCGGAATGATGACCTCATCGCCCGACTCGAGGGTGGACATCAGTGCATTGAAGACCAGTTGCCTGGCGCCGGTTCCGACGACCATCTCGTCCGGTTCGAAATCCACACTGTTCTCCTTGTGAAACTTTCACGTGACGGCCGCACGCAACTCCGGAGTATCCGAAACCGGTGTAAATTTCGTCTTCCCGGCCAGTGCCGCAGCGTGAGCCGCCGCGATTGCATGCGGCGGAGTCGGGAAGTCCGGTTCCCCTTCACTGAGATCGATGATGTTGCGACCCTGCGCACGCAGCCGCCGCGATCTCGGCCATGCGAACGGTTCCGGATACTCGCCTGGCTTCGATTCTCTGGCTGATCCGCAGGCCGCTGCCGGGATCGCGATGTCTTGCGTGTGTCAGTGACAACCATTCGTGAACCTTGGCCCTTCAAGGCCGGAAAATGTTAGCCTGGACCCATACGACTGCCAACAAGATGGGCGAGTCACCATGACTGGCGAAGTCCCGGCCACCACCAACACGAAATCTCCCGTTTTGGCACGCTGCACCACACGGATTTCAAGCCTGTCATTTCGGTCTTCCGTTGCGACCGCCGCAGGCGGGCAATCAAACTGCGTTCCGCATCCTGATCCTGGATTTCGTTGTGTTGCGTCTTGCGCGGGTTGCCGTCCGAAGCGCCGACGGCTCGCTCCTTGAACAATTCCAGGAAAGCGTTTGGACCCGGACCGGTTCCAGCGAAACGGGGAGGGCTTCACCATGAGAGAATTGTGAAGTGCAACCGCTGGCACCGGGACAGAATTGCGCAGGTCTTCCGTCCGTTCAGTTCAATAAACGGTCGGTCAGGCGCAACTTGCCGACCATGCGCGGGGTAAGGTCGGGGAGGCGCCTTGTCCGGGCGAACGCACATGGCAGGCGCGGTCGGTTGCGAGGCCTTGCGGCCGGCAACCAGAATCCAGTGGGCCTGCTGCGAATGGAATGGCCTTGCCGAGCAGGACGATACCGGGAGTCGACAGGCCCTTACCCGTTCAGAAAGGGGGAATCGGCACATGAAAAGAATACTGACGACGGCACTGACGATGCTGGCGGCGGCAGTTGTGGCGTCCTTGGCGGTGATGAATCCAGCTGCAGCGCAGATGCATCGTTGGGACATGCCGAACGAATACGCAAAGGCATCCGGTCACTACTATGACGAGATCTTTGCCGAAAAACTGCGAGAAGCCACCGGTGGCGCCATCGACATCACGAATCACTATGGCGGAGCACTTGGTTACAAGTCAAAGGACCACTGGAAGGTCGTTGAAGACGGCGCTGCGCAGATCGCAAGCACGTATACCGGGGTGTTTGCAGGGATCGATCCGATCTTTCTCCTTGTTTCCATGCCGTTTCTGGCCCGCAACATCAACGAGTCCCGTGCTCTCTACGAGGCGGCGCGTCCGTGGTATGCAGCAGCATTCGAGAAGGGCAACCAGATGTTGGTGCTGGCAGTGCCATTCCCACCGGTTGGAATCTGGGCCAGGCAGCCGGTGACAAACCTGGAGGAACTGGGGCAAATCCGGATCCGAACCTACGACAAGACGAGCACCGTCGCGCTGAATGCTGCCGGCGCAAATGCGGTCCAGTTGAGTTGGGCAGACATCATTCCCGCACTTACGACCGGTACGATCGACTCGGTTCTGACCGCAGGGGAGGGCGGCGTTCTGTCCAGTTTCTACGAGCACATGGATCATTTCAACGCCATCAACTATGTCGCGGGAACCCAGATGTTCCATATGAACCGCGATGTCTTCGACAGCCTTTCACCCGAACTCCAGGAAACGATCCTTGAGGTTGCCGGCGAAACCGAAGACGAAGCATGGGAGGCCATCAAGGACCGGGTCGACGCATCCTATGTCAGGATGCGGGATGCAGGAGTAACGATTCTGACCGAGTCGGACATGCAGGACGGCTTCCTTGCATCCCTGCGCGAAGCCTCGACCGTCGTGTTCAATGAATGGCGCGGCAAGATGCCCGAAGGTGCGGCTGACGAGATCATGGCGAACTTTTCGGACCGCCTTGGAGCGATGAACTGACAAGGAATGACGTCGGGGTAGGCTCTGCCTACCCCGACACCCGGGAATGAACTCGTCAAGCGCACGATTTATCCGTTCATTCGACAGGTTCGCCCGATTCCTGTCGGCCGTCGGGGCGGTCGGTGCCGGGATCATCCTGTTGGCGATGTCGCTCCATATTCTCGCTGAAATCGTCCTTAGGACACTGTTCCTCCGCTCGACCTTCGTGCTCGAGGAAATGATCGGTTACGGCGTTGCTGCCATGTCTTTCCTCGGACTGGGATTTGCACTCAACACGGGGGCGCTGATCAGGATGAACCTCGTTCTCGACAAGCTCGGAGACGGGCTGATCCGGCGTATCATGGAAGTGATCTGCATCGTCTCGGCGGGGATATTCACCGGCATCGCCGCCTGGTACTTCTACGTCAACGCGGTACGGGATTTCATGCGCGGCCATGTGAGTGAAACCCTTTCGGAGACACCACTCTGGCTACCGCCGTCGATCATGCTTTTTGGCATGCTTGTATTCATCATCCAGTTGCTGGCGTACCTGCTGCGGGTGCTCGCGGGCGACGTGTCGTTCGCCCCCGCTGGGCGAGAACAGGAATAGTCCCGTGTCCAGACCGATTTCGGAAAACTGAGCCTTGGGACCGCTCGAAGTCGCAATGGCGACATTGGGCCTGCTTGCCCTTTATCTGACCCTCGGAATCTGGGTGTTTGCAGCGGTCGGCCTCGTCGGTCTGACGGCACTGCATTTTCTCCTTGGTTTCGACATTGACCGAATCGGCGCGATCATGCGGGGAACGATGTGGCGTTCGGCCAGTACCTGGGAGCTGTCAGCCGTCCCGATCTTCGTCATGATGGGGGAACTCATGTTTCGGAGTGACATGTCGGAGCGACTGTTCCGTGGGCTGTCGCCTTGGGTCGCGCGCGTGCCGGGCGGTTTGCTGCATACGAACATCGCAGGATGCACCGTCTTCGCGGCCGTCAGCGGATCGACCACCGCGACCACCGCAACGGTCGGGAAAATCACGACGGCGGCACTTGCCGAAAGGAATTACGATCAGAGTCTCGCGGTGGGATCGCTTGCAGGAGCCGGCAGCCTCGGGCTGATGATTCCGCCATCCATTTCCTTCATCATCTACGGTGTGTTGTCCGAGACTTCCATTGCACGGCTGTTCGCGGCGGGCGTGTTGCCCGGTCTTCTGATTGCGGGGCTCTATTCCGGATACATCGGTTTGCGCGCCACCATGAACCCTGCACTGGCTCCTCGCGGAACCGACGAGTTCACGGCCATTGATCGTCTCAAGGGATTGCTGGACCTCATGCCGGTGACAGTGCTCGTGATCGTCGTCCTTGGCAGCCTTTACAGCGGAATTGCCACACCGTCCGAAGCGGCGGTTGTCGGATTCCTGGGTGCATTACTGATGGTCCTGTTTACCGGGCAGCTGACCTGGAAGATTTTCGTGGAATCCATCGCCGGCACGATCCGGATAACGACCATGGGTATCAGCATCCTGGTTGCCGCCAATTTCATGTCGTCCGCGATGGCATATCTGCATGTTCCCCAGGAGATCGCCAAGTTCATTGTCAGCCTCGGCCTGTCTCCATACGTCCTGATCCTGCTGGTGGCCGCCTTTTACGTCATTCTTGGCCTGTTTCTCGACGGCCTGTCGATCATGGTCATGACCTTGCCGATCACGCTGCCGCTGGTTGTCTCAGTCGGCTTTGATCCGGTCTGGTTCGGCGTGTTCATCGTCATAATGATCGAACTCGGTCTCGTCACGCCGCCCATCGGGTTCAACCTGTTTGTCCTGCAGGTCATGACTGGCCACAAGTTGGGGTTCATCGCCCGCGCCGCCTTTCCTTTTTTCCTGCTGCTCTGCGTTGCCGCGGTGATCATTACTGCCTTTCCCGAAATCGCGCTCTGGCTGCCGGACGCACTCTTCAACAGACAACCATAAAGGGAGACCTCGATGTTCGCTTCGTTTACCCGGCTCGCACGTTACAATGCATGGTCCAATCGTCGGATGCACAAGACTTGCGCACGCATGACCATCCGCGCCCTGATGCAGGATCGGAGTGCTTTCCAGTCATCGATCTATCTGACGCTGGAGCACATCCATGCCGCTGATCGCATTTACCGCGACCGCCTCCTGAAACAGCCGCTCAGCCTTGAGTGGCCGATCCAGCAGATCTTTTCAGGGATTGATGAGCTTACTGCTGCCCAATTCGAAATCGACGCATGGTATGTGGAGTTCACAAAGACCGTGACCCGGGAGCAACTCGACGCAAATTGGCCATTCACGAGCTTTGACGATGATCCGGTTCACGTCAACGAAACCCTCGGAACCTGCCTGAGCAATCTCTTTCAGCACCAGGTTCACCATCGTGGACAGGTACACAACATGCTCACCCAGGTTGGAGTGTACCCACCGCCCATGGATTACATCCTCTTTGCCATGGAAGACCGCGGAGACGAGATCCCGGACGACCTGAAGAGTCGCTGGCGCGAATGATGGCTCAGAATTCCCGGCAGGCACGGCAATGACCGGCGACGGGAAATCGGCCGCCGGAGCCCCGGCCTTTGTCGACTGTTACGGCGAGCTTGCCAACCGCTTGACGCCGCAAATGCTCGAAATCTGTCCCGGAGTGAAGGTCTTCCGTTCAAGGCCGGAATCCGAATCCGAACTGATTAACCGCCTGCAGCGGCGCCGACATGCGATCGTCTACATGGGTTATCTCTCGGCAGCCGTTCTGCGTGCTTGTCCGGATCTGAAGACCGTTGCATATCTGTCGTCGGGACTCGCGACGCACGCCGATATGGACGAGGCCAAACGGCTTGAAATCGAGATTCGCGGCGTCCGGAACTATGGCGACCTGGCGGTTGCAGAACACGCCATTGCACTGGCTTTTGCGGCACTCAAGCGAATTGCCGAATCCGATCGTCGGGTCAGGCAAGGCCGGTGGGAACTCGTGCGCACCGAGGAATTCGCCGGCCGGACCTTTGGCGTGATCGGCCTCGGTGGCATCGGCAGGCAGGTTGCCCGGATCGCTGCCGCGCTCGGTGCTGATGTCATCGGCTGGTCCAGGTCGGGGACGGGCGGCAGCGGTTTCTTAACCGGGTGTTCACTGGATACGGTACTCGCGCGGGCCGATATCCTATCCCTCCATCTTGCACTCACACCAGAAACCGATGGTTTTCTTGGGGAGAATGAACTTGCGAAGGCCAAGCCCGGGGCCATTCTTGTAAATACTGCCCGTGGTGCGCTGGTCAATGAAAACGCGCTGGTTGAAGCGCTGAAGAGTGGCCGACTGTCGCATTGTGCGCTTGATGTTTTTCATGATGAGCCTCCCGACCCGGCAAGTCCGCTCCTCGCGATGGAAAATGTGACCCTGACGCCCCATTCCGCCTGGTATACCGGTGACGCTATCGACCGTTTGCTGGTTTCGGGATTCAGACTCCTGAATCGGCAGATCGAAAAGTCCTCGCGAGCGGCCAGCCATTGGTAATCGCCTGGTGACATGGTGGCAGTCCTGGTGGGTCACCAAGACGTCGACACCCGACACTGGCGGCGATCGATCATTGAGGAGGTGGCCGTCGGGATACGGGACGGAATCGTGACCGATCCAGACTTCGGAACAAATGTCGGCGAGTCCCCCAGGACGTCAAACGCGGACATGCTCGGGGATGGCACGTCCTGCAGGTATTGCCAAGGTTCAGCCCGGTTCGCGAGCATACGCGATCAGATCGAGAAGCAAGAGATTCATCTCGGTGGACGAGAAGACACAGATGTTGGGTCCCGGAATATTCGGGCTTGAAACGGCGGGTTTGTCCCACGTTCCCTGCCGACGTTTTTTTTCAGTGGTTCAGGGACAATCCGGGACAGGGATTCTTCCCCAAGCAGAGCTTTTCACGTAGCCACCCTGTCAGTTTGAAACCATGTCGAGCAGCCTTCTGGCGCGGGCCGTTGCGGTCCGGTTACCCTCCGGCTTGATTGGCCGGAGGGCCTGCCGCCAATGGCCCGAGACAGAAAAGGGTGGCCCGCGCGAATGGCCGTTCGCCGGGCCATGGACGGCCCGTACAATACGATTTCAAACAGAACTGACCGTCGAGGAATACGTTAGCCGGGAGGAGTGGAGGAACGCAAGCTTTCCTCCCTGCCTGAAAGGCCGGGACGCGTGCGATTGCGGGCTGATGCGTCACGGGACCTATGGGCGGAAGACGCCGATCCCGATGCGCGTTGCCCGCTTCGACTGCCGTGCCTGCCAGACCACGATCAGCCGTCTTCTGGATTTCGCCGCGGCGCGCCGGCGCGGTTCGCTGCAGGAGATCGAGGACGCCATGATTGCTCTTGCCGCCGCCCCGAGCCGTTGGGCGGCGGCCCGGTGCCTGTTTCCCGACCGCGACGAGTTGGCGAACGCGATCCGCGATCTTCCTGGTGCATTCATGGCGGTTTCGGCCTTCCTGAAGGCCGTCGCCACACTGCGCCCCAACCTGTTCAGGGGATGTCCGTAAGCGGGTAAACGGCGACGTCCGATAAATCGGTTGCCTGTGCGGGGGGAGCATCGGGATAATTCCGGTCATTCATCAATGATCGGAGGTTTTGTCCAGTGATGTGAACGGTTCGGCGGGTTCCCGTCCTGCACGTGTGGTGTGCAGCGCGACGGAGTGGACCGCCATCATGGAGGACTTCGAGCGTTCGGGGCTGTCGCGTCGGGAGTTTTGCGAGTCCCGGGGTCTGTCGGTGAAGACCTTCGGGAACTGGCGGCACCGTCTCGGCGCCACGGGCGGGAAGGGTTCCTTCGTCGAGCTGGCGCCGCCGGTCATGTCCGGCTGGGACGCCGAGCTTGAACTGGGCGACGGGGTCGTCCTGTGTGTTCGGCGTTCGTGATGCTTGGCGGCTGGCCGCGGGGCGGCATCTGGCTGTCGACGGACCCGGCGGACATGCGGCGCAGTTTCGATGGGCTGTGCGCCCTGGTGGCGGGTCATCTCGGATGCAATCCGGCCGATGGGCGCTGGTACGTGTTCGTCAATCGGCGCCGGACGATCGTCAAGATCCTCGGCTTCGAGCAGGGCGGCTTCTTCATCTGGTCCAAGCGCCTGGAACAGGGCCTGTTCGCCCCGCCGCCGGCTTCCGGCCATGCGGCGCTTGCATTGTCCTCGACCGAACTGATGGCGCTGATCGACGGCATCGACGTCACCGTCCGGCGCCGGCGCAAGCGTTACGACGGTCAACTCGATGCTGCCGGTCATCGGGGTGTCGGCGAAGAGTTCCTTCCACAGGCGCGGCGTCAGTTCGTGGATCCGGCGTGGAAACGCGTTCATCTGGCGGCCGCCTGCGGCAGGGTTGCCCCGGGCCGAACACGCCCCGAACAGCCGGGATCGGTCCGTCCGCCCGGTATTGACCGGCCGCACACGCCGGTTTACGCTCGCGAAAAAAAGTGAGCGGGCATGGCAGGCGAGCAGGCTGAACGGGCGGGCAGTTCCGTCCGAGGGCAGCGGAATCCGGAATTGGCGCCGGGAAACCCGGCCGCGAGGAAGCGTCGCGGCAAGGGCCCGATTCGAGCATTCGTCGGGTGGTGCGTTCGTCTGGCAATCAGGGGAACCGTCTGGATCTCGATCCGCCTCGCGGTCGTTTTCCTTCTCGTTTTCGGCCCGTGGACACTTCACTACTTCAGTTCGCTTCCGCCTCCCGTCGAGCTTATGGATGACCGGTCCAAGGGGGCCATCACCCTGCTTGATCGTAATGACGAGGTATTTGCCTGGCGAGGTGACCAGTTCGGCGGACTCGTCACGTCACGTACGGTATCCCCTCACCTGAAAAACGCCATTCTCGTCGCAGAGGACAAGCGGTTCTACCGCCATTTCGGAATTTCGCTCCAGGGTGTCGCTGGAGCGGTCTTTATCAATCTCCGCGAAGGCCGTTCGCCGTTCAGTGGTCATGGAGGGTCCACGATTACCCAACAGGTGGCCAAGCGCGTTTTCTTCCCGGATCTGCGGTCGTTCAATCGCAAGGTCCGTGAGGTCCCGATGGCCATGGCCATGGAGATCAAGTACAGCAAGGACGAGATCTTCAACATTTACCTGAACCGGGTCTACCTCGGCGCGGGGACCTTCGGGTTCGAAGCCGCAAGCCAGAGGTATTTCGGAAAGTCGGCAAGGCACGTCAATCCCGCAGAAGCGGCCATGCTCGCCGGGCTCCTCAAGGCGCCATCCAGGTACGCCCCGACGCGCAACCTCGAAGGAGCCCGAAGTCGCGCACGGCTGATCATCACCATGATGGAAGCCGAGAAATTTCTCTCGCAAGCGGATGCGTCGTACGCCAGGAACAACCCGGCCAGCCTGTCCCCGGCAGCAGCCCGTCAAGCCGGGGGCTATTTCGCGGACTGGATTATCGAAACGGGACCGAGTTTTCTTCTGAAGGACACGAACGAAGATGTCGTCATCAGAACAACGTTCGACAACGACATCCAGGACGCGGCCGAAGCAGCCCTCGAGCAGGTATTTTCGGCAAAGGTACGGACAGGCTCACGCGCAGAGGCTGCCATCGTCGTGATGTCACCCGATGGAAGCGTGCGGGCAATCGTCGGTGGTCGCAGCACCGGCACACCCGGCGTGTTCAACAGGGCAACGCAGGCAATTCGCCAGACCGGATCGGCGTTCAAGCCCTTCGTCTATGCCGCGGCTCTCGAAAGCGGGTACCGTTTCACATCCAAAGTCCAGGACTCCCCACTGACCGTGAATGTTCCGGGTTCCGGTCCGTGGAAGCCGAGAAACTATGAGGGCCGTTACCTCGGACTCACCAGTTTCTCCAAGGCGCTGGCGAACTCCGCAAACGCTGCAGCCGTCAGAATATCCGAGTCGGTTGGCAGGCAAAAGGTGCGGGACATTGCACGCGGATTCGGAGTCTCGGGCACTCTCGCGCCCGGTCCCGCGGTTGCCCTCGGTGCCTCCGAGGCAACCCTTCTCGAAATGACCGCCGCCTACGCCGGATTTCTGAATCTCGGGCGATCGATAACGCCACGAGGAATTCGCGGGATCAGCCTCCAGGGTGATCCCGTCGCACTCATGGAGAGCATCGACACTTCGGGAGACCGGGTGATCAGTGACAACTCCGCACGACAGCTTGTTCACATGCTGCACGAAGTCATCGAAAACGGGACCGGTGCCCGCGCCCGACTTGAACGCCGCCCGGCGGCGGGCAAGACCGGGACCACGCAAGGAGGAAGGGACGCCTGGTTCATCGGTTTCACGGCCGACTACGTCGCGGGCGTCTGGATGGGGTACGATGACAACACGCGGCTGACAGGGGTCACGGGCGGAGGTTTGCCGGCGGACATTTGGCGCGAAGCCATGGTCCGAGTCCACGGGGACCGTCCGGCCGCACCGTTGCCGACGATCGATCGGGGACCTGTACGTGACAACCGGGACATCCTCGTTGCGGGTTCGACGTCGCCTTCGGGCCCGGCAACATCAATCCTGACCAGGTTCCTCGACAGTCTATTCGGAACAAACCGCCGATAAAAATCCGGAGGCGCGAGCATCACGAAGCGTCGGCAAATCCGGGAACTCGCCTTCGGCATGCCCGGCGGGGAGGACTTGGCCAATGCGATCTCTCCACAGGGCCGAATGCATTGTCAGCCTCGTGATTGCAGGTCGGCAACCAGCGCATCTATGTCACCACCAGCCTGATCGAGTAACATTCCGATCTCCCGACGTTCGACGGAAAGCACGCTGACACCTTCTATGTAGAGGTTAAAGATCCGGGTTTCGCCGCTCTTGTCCGAAACCTGCCAGTCCATTGCCAAAGGTTTTGAACCGGACCTGGTGACAACGGTCTCGACCAGAACACCGCTCTTGACGACTCTCGAACGCTTGATCTCGACCTTGGAATCTTGAAACGACCGGAAGTGTTTTCCATACTTCAACGTCAGATAACGCGAGAATGCGGTCGTGTACGCGCGTCTCTGTTTCTCCGTCGCTCTCCGCCATTCAACCCCCAAACTGCTCCGGGCAATGATCGGAAGATCCGCGTAGGATGCAAGAACAGATTCGAAGCGTTTGAACATTTCCTCTTCGGATTCACTTTCGTCGATCGCCGTTCGGACTTCGTCGGTGATGGTTACAATAAGGGCTTCGACCTCGGAGACCTCCAGGGCATGTGTCGGTTCCGGAGGTAACAGGGCGGCACCGGCAATCATCACGGCCGCAACGATGAACACTAACTTCCGGCGAACGCGGTTGAATTCACTCAGCATACGGGTCTTCCAAATCGTCTTCGAGCAAGCCTCGGTTGAGCAGCCTCCCCCGGCTGTCAAGATAAGCACTCCGGGTAGCGGCGTAGCTGTCCACGGACTCATGCAACATCTGGTCCAGAATGTCACCCGATCGTTGCCGCCGTGACAGGAGATCAAGAAACGAAACCGTGAATACGGCCTTGTCATAGCGTCCAGGTATAACCCGGGATACCGGGTCGAGAAAAATGTCCACGACCATCCCCGTCGCGTGACGTGCCGTTCGTGGGCCAAGGAATGGGAGTTCAAGGTAGTTCCCCTCCCCCGCGCCCCACGCATGCAAAGTTACCCCGAAGTCGGTTTGTTCATCCGGGAAACCCATGTCTGTCGCCGGGTCTGCGATCCCTCCGAAACCAATGATCGTGTTGGCAGTGAATCTGCCAATCGCCAGGACGCTGGCTTTGACGTCAGCTTGCAACAGGAAATTGACCGCGCGCCCGGGAAGACCGAGATTTCTCGAAAAGTTGCCGATAAACACGTCGATCGGGCCAGGTACGATAGCCCCGTAGGCCCGTGATGTCGGGCGATAGAATCCTCGATCAAAGCCCTTGTTGAACTCATGGGTTTGCCTGTTGGACTGTTCGTAGGGATCGGCAAGGCTCCAGCTGTCGGCAAGCCCCCGAGTCATCACAGACACCATCATGATGCCTGCCAGAAAAACCGTTATAGCTAGCCGGGCGGTACAAACAGACATTGAATTCCCGAAACACCCCCCCTTTTCCGGGGCAAATTAACCCGCCCGATGCGCGATGCAAAGAGCAAGGATCGCCAGCCAAGATCCGGATCGAACGCGGCATCGACTCGGCTTCACCGACCACCGTGGACGACGGTGATGGACATAACGGGGCCTGACGATCGGATCAATGCTGTCGCCGCGATGGCGAAGACAACACCGACGAACGGAGCCGCGGCGTCCTTCGCACCACTACCTGGTCACAAAAGCCCGTGCCGAACTCACGACGGCCGCGAGTACCACTCACGCGGCCATTCCGGACGACGGGACAGGCAATACACCCCGGCCGGAGGGATTCGCATGCTCCGGGTCTCGTACGCGCATGTACGTCTCACGGTTCGCAGGAGCAGTGATTCAGGATATTTTCGTGCGTGGCACAATTTTTTCGCGAGAGAAAACTGCGGTCGAGTTGCCTTGATTCCCGGAAAAGAGTCGTGCCTGACCCGAACTACTGCGCGCCCTGAAGGCCAAGTCGGCGATCTTTCCGGTGGTCATCGTCCGTCATTTCGCACGCGCGCAATGACCACGACGGTCTCCGTCCCCCGAAGCGGGGTGGACTTCGTCGCATCGGAAAACGAGAGCAGCGTGTGCCCGGGCGTGGCTGTCGGTGGCCCCTTTGGTGAGGTGTTCGGTCACGGCGGGGCACCGACCGTCTCCGGCACGAGCGGATCCGTCATTTCTCGCGACGTCCGTCAGGTCAAACCGCGCCCTCAGTCAAATGTCTCAACGCCAATGTCTGAGCGCAGACAAGTCCTTGTCGTGCCGGCAGCGCGAGACTATGTGTGGCGGTAGCTGGCACGGGCACCAGCGGATTTTCACGGCCTGTGTTCACGGCCATACGCGTAAATACGGATTCGATCAGGATACGGCGGACCGGAGGTTAACATGTCGAACAGAATAGACGGCCGTTTGAAGGAATTGGGAATTGAACTCCCGGAGGCCCCCGCACCGGCAGCCAATTACGTGCCTTTCGTAATTTCGGGCGCTTTGGTGTTCGTTTCGGGCCAGGTCTCGGCTGATTCGTCAGGGTTGATTTGCGGTCGACTCGGTGAAGACATGTCGGTCGAACAGGGTCGCCTCGCGGCGCGGGCCTGTGCAATGAATCTCCTGGCTCAACTCAGGACGGCTTGCGGAGGCAACCTTGACCGGGTGGAGCAGGTCATCAGGCTGGGCGGGTTCGTGAACTGCACCCGCGAATTCACAAACCAGCCAGCCGTCGTCAACGGCGCCTCGGACCTGATCGTTGATGTCTTCGAGGATCGCGGTCGCCACGCACGAACCGCCGTAGGCTGTGGATCATTGCCGCTCGGAGTCGCCGTCGAAGTTGACGGAATCTTTCAGATTCACTGATGGCACCGCCCCGGGAATTCCTTGAAATTCCACTGGCCCACAGGGGATTGCATGATTCAAGTCGCAGTCGCCCCGAGAATTCCAGGTCAGCCGTCCTCGCGGCGATAAGGTCCGGGTACGGGATCGAGATCGACGTGCAACCCAGCAGCGATGGCGAGGCGATCGTCTTCCATGACCGGGCGCTGTCTCGACTAACCGGGAGGGCCGGGCTGACGTGCGAGACTTCGACGGATTCGCTTGTCGAAACCCGACTGCTTGACTCAAACGAAACGATACCACGCCTGTCAGATATTCTCGAACTGGTAGCCGGACGTGCACCGATCCTGATCGAAATCAAGGACATCGACGAGATGTTCAATCCAATCGACGGCAGACTTGAATCGGCGGTTTGCCATCTGGTCACGAAATACGCCGGCCCGGTTGCACTGATGTCATTTCATCCGGAATCAGTGGCCCGTTGCGCTTCCCTTGCGCCCGATATCCCGCGAGGACTCGTGACCTGCAGTTTTTGCGGAAATGATTGGCCTGGTGTATCCCAAGGCCGACTCACCGAACTCGGATCGTTGTCATCCCTCGACCGTACAGGTGCGTCATTCGTGTCCCATGACTGGCGGGATTTGGAAACGGTGAAGCTCAAGCCCGTCCGGCAACGTGGAATCGACATCATTTGCTGGACCGTCCGCTCACCGGACGAGGAGGCGGTGGCACGAAGAAACGCGGTGAACATCACGTTCGAGGGCTATCTTCCGGAAACTTCCGCCGGATGGGAATAGTCAGGCGAACAGAGTGGACATGCCGTATTGAATTCAAGGGGGCCAGGACCGACAGTTAAAGGTCATCCCTTCGTCCGCCCTTGCCGGCCGCGGGCAGGATACTCCGATTTGCGCTGCCGGCCCAGGCCCGCGGCCTGAAGAAATTCATCGGATTGCCGATGCTGGCGGCGGGGCCGTGCCGGTCCAGCCATTCAGACTGAAAGGACGTTTCATGACAGAACTGCTGCACGGCCATGATCGCGAGGCCGCACTGAAAGAACTCGTGCAATCGGGATGGTCGGCCGTTACCGGACGCGATGCGGTCGAAAGGGTCTTCAGGTTTGGTTCATTCGGCGAAGCGATCGGCTGGATGGTCCAGGTCTCGTTTCATGCCGAAAAAATGAACCACCACCCCGAGTGGTCCAACGTCTACAATCGGGTCGAGGTGACGCTGACAACGCACTATGCCGGCGGATTGACGGATAAGGATGTCAAGCTTGCGGCAAAAATGAATGCTCTGGCACACCGAAATCCGGCGTAAATCCATTGCCGAACACGCGACAGGCGGTATCATCGCACGGCTTGATCTATCGGGGATAGGGGAGGATTGAACATGGATTACGCCATCGGGATCACGCTCAACGTCTTCTACGCCATCATCATCTTCGCCGTGGCTTACCTGGTCAGCGGGTGGGCCCGCTCGCGGCTGGTGGCGAGCGCAGAAAAGTATGAGCAGATCGACCCAACGCTGTTCGGGTTTCTCGGCCAAATTCTGCGCTACTCGATTCTCGCCATCGCGTTTCTTTTCGTCCTCAGCCGTTTCGGGATCGAGACAACTTCGCTCATTGCCATGCTCGGTGCTGCCGGCATTGCGGTCGGCCTGGCGTTACAGGGAACGCTCTCGCATTTCGCCGCGGGTGTCATGCTGGTCGTTTTCCGACCGGTCAAGGTTAATGACTATGTGGAAATAGGTGGAAAGGGGGGCACGGTCCGGGAAATCACGCTGTTCACGACCGAACTGTCGACACCGGACAACGCCCAGATCATCGTCCCGAACGGTGAGGTCTGGGCATCTTCGATCATCAACCACAGTTTCTATGCAACACGTCGGATCAGCCTGACGTTCGGCGTCGACTACAGTTCTGATCTCAAACAAGTCGAATCCGTCCTGCTCGAGGCAATCACCGCCGACGATCGGGTTCACGCCAATCCGGAACCGTACATCAGGGTCGCCAACCTGAACACCAGTTCGATCGATTTCGTTGTCCGCGTCTGGTGTGACAGCGGGGACTTCTGGACCTTGAAACACGACTTGACGCGTGCCGTTAAGGACGCGTTCGCCAGCAACGGGATCGAGATCCCGTTCCCGGCAATGACCGTGTACAAGTCGGATCAGGGAGTGCCGGCAGACAGTTGATCCAAAAGGGAATCGCCGGACGAAATGCTACAAGCGCCGGGGTTGTCTTCGCGATTTACGCGGCGAACCCGGCCGTCTTCGACAAGTATGCTGCACCGATGTGCTCGGCTGTAAAGGCCGGCAGCCGGCGCATCGAACTCGATCCCCAACGCGCGGGTCAGTTCAGCTCCGGGATCGGCCAGAACGCGAATCCCTGCTGATTCGGCGCCGGTCGCCTTTTCCCAGGCGTTCACGACAAACGGATCATTGACCGTTATGCACAGGATTTCGTCGATGCCCTGCGCGCGGATAGCATCGGAGTTTCGGACAAACCCCGGCATGTGATCATTGTGACAGGTTGGAGTAAACGCCCCTGGGACCGTGAAAATGACGACCCGCTTGCCGAGGATCAAGTCTCCGAGACGTACGGTCTCCGGGCCGTCGCCGCCCATGACAAACACGTCAATTTCGGCAATGCTGGTGTTTTCGGGTGATGTCATGCGTCTGCCTCCCTGTCTTTCCGGATTCCGTTCCGCAACAATTAAGATGAACTCTGATCGGTTTCGTGGCATCAGTTGCGCTTGGAATCAACCGGCGGAGAGTCATTTATGCCACAAATTGTCGTCGTGGGCGCCGGGCAAGCCGGATCCGCTCTTGTAGCACGGCTTCGAGGAGCCGGATTTGATGGTGGCATCACGCTGATCGGCGAGGAGCCGGTTCCTCCATACCAGCGTCCACCGTTGTCAAAGGCATACTTGCTCGGTGACATGCCGCTCGAACGCCTGTTCCTGCGCCCCGAGTCATACTACGCCCAACAGGACATCCGACTGCTGACCAACACGCGGGTTTCGGCGATCGATCCGGTGGCGAAGACCGTTGCGTTCGGTACCGGATCGATCAGCTATGACCAACTGGCACTGACGACCGGGTCGACTCCCCGGATGTTCCCGGAATCTGCAGGAGGTCTTCTGGACGGCGTCTATCCGGTCAGGACGCTTTCGGACGTCGATGCGATGGCATCGAAGTTCGTGAGAGGCGCCGCGGCGCTCGTGATCGGTGGCGGTTATATCGGTCTTGAGGTTGCGGCGGCGGCGGCCAAACTCGGGCTCGAGGTCACGGTCGTCGAGGTCGCCGATCGTATTCTTCAGCGCGTTGCCGCCCAGGAGACATCGAACTACATCGGCAGACTTCATCAGGCCCATGGAGTGGACATTCGTGAACGAATCGGCATTCGGCGCCTGACCGGCAACGCACGAGTCGAACATGCAGAACTCACGGACGGGTCGCGCGTTCGGGTCGACTTTGTCATCGTCGGCGTCGGCATCGCGCCGAACACCGAGTTGGCAGCGGCGGCCGGACTCGAAATCGACAACGGAATCAAGACCGACATCCTGGGCCGGACATCCGTGCCGGGTATCTGGGCCGCCGGAGACTGTGCCTCGTTACCTTATCGTGGCAGGCGGATCAGGCTGGAGAGCGTTCAGAATGCGATCGACCAGGCGGAAACGGTCGCCATCAACATGCTTGGCCATGAAACACCCTATGATCCGACACCGTGGTTCTGGTCAGACCAGTACGATCTCAAATTGCAGATCGCCGGATTGAACACGGGGTACACGGACATCGTCTCACGGGTCAGTAGCGACGGGTCCCGGGCATCTTTCTGGTATTTCGGAGAAAACCGGTTTCTGGCTGTGGACGCAATGAATGATCCCAGGGCGTACATGGTTGGGAAGCGTCTCATCGAGGCCGGGAAATCCCCGAATCGGGAGACCATTTCAGACCCTGACAGCAACCTCAAGGCCTTGCTGAAATGAAAATCTCCGGCGGACGATTCCGTGGAACGCAGTTGGTGAGCCTGCCGCCGACGGGCGCTGGCGCCCGCCGAACAGGGATCAGGCCAACCACCGGCAGAATCCGGGAGAACATATTCAACCTGTTGCTGAACAGCCGTCTCGGGGATTGCGTTGCCGGAAGCCGCGTTCTGGACGCCTTTGCCGGGTCGGGTGCGCTCGGACTCGAAGCGTTGTCCCGAGGGGCGGCTTCGGCCCATTTCATTGATCGCGACCCCGGAGCCTGTTCGGTGATCCGCCGGAACATCGAGCGTCTCCGGGCGACTTCCGTGACCCATTGCCTCCCGGAAGACGTCCTCAGGCTCGGCCCCTGCCCCTGGCATCCGTTTGACCTCGTGTTTCTTGATCCGCCGTACCGTCATGATCTGGGTGCCCGAATGCTCTGCCATTCCTCACGGAACGGCTGGTTGGCCGATGGCGCGGTTCTCGTCTGGGAAGAAGCAGAACGCCAAGACCCTCCGCGGGGTTTCAAGGTCCTGGAAATACGGAAATACGGTGGTTGTCACATCCACCTGCTTCGTTGGTTCAACTCCAAGGCGGGTGAAGGCGAGGCCGGATCCGACCAGAACACGGCCGCACCTGCCTCGGATGGACCCGTTTGCGGAGACCCATGACATGCGAATCGTGGTTCCTTTCAACTCGGGCTGGGTGTTTCACGACGGGAATGACCGGTCCCTGCAGTCCGGGCTGAAACCGGGAAAAGGAGTTGAGCTTCCGCACAATGCGGTCGATCTGCCTTACGCCTACCTGGACGAAACCAGTTTCCAGAGGCCGTTCACGTACCAGAAATCGTTTGAATGGAGGCCAGAATTCGAAGACAGCCAGGTCTCGCTGGTTTTCGATGGCGTCATGGCCGATTCCGTCGTCTTTCTGAACGGAAAGGAAGTCCATGCGCATCCGGATGGATACACGCCGTTCGAGGTCGGACTCACCAATGGTCTTCGACGCGGCGAAAACCTGCTGTGTGTCACGATTGACGGGTTCGAAAACCCGGAAATCCCGCCTTTTGGCGGCCAGATCGACTATCTCGCCTATGCAGGGATATACCGTGATGTCTGGCTGAAATGCGTTGCGCCGGTTTCCATTGAACGGGTCCGGGTCGAGACCCGTGAGCAACCGGCCTCGGGGTTTTCTGTTTCTGTCCGTTGCGACATCCGAAACAGTGAACGGGTCGACGAGAAGATCAAGATGACCGCGACGTTGCGGTCGCCGGACGGAACAGTGATTGCGCGGTGTGCGGCCGATGCGACCTCCGGGGAGGAATCCGTGACCCTGTCGTTCGGGGAATTTCACGAGATTTCACGCTGGGACCTCCGAACGCCGGTTCTGTACTCGATCGATACCAGCCTTGAATGCATGGGCCGTTGCGACCAATTGAGCACCCGATTCGGATTCCGGTCGGCGGAGTTCAGGCCTGAAGGGTTTTTTCTCAATGGCCGGAGGGTAACGATTCGAGGCCTCAATCGTCACCAGTCGTTGCCCTACGTCGGGTACGCCACTGGAAGGCGCGCGCAGGAACGCGACGCGGAAATCCTGAAACATGAGTTGAAATGCAATCTGGTGCGAACCGCGCACTATCCCCAGTCGCCGTGGTTCCTCGATCACTGTGATCGAATCGGTTTGCTCGTATTCGAGGAAATCCCGGGCTGGCAGCACATTGGCGGAGCAGACTGGAAGCGCCGGTCGCTCGAAAACCTCAGGGCCATGATTCAGAGAGACTGGAATCATCCATCGATCGTCTTGTGGGGAACACGGATCAACGAGTCGCCCGACGACCATGAGTTTTATGTACGGTCCAGCGGTCTCGCCCGCGCGCTCGACCCGTCGCGCCAGACCGGCGGCGTCAGGAAATTCACGTGCGGCGAGTTCCTGGAAGACGTTTACACGATGAACGACTTCGTTCTTGGTTCGGAACAAAATTTGGCCGCGCCGGCGCCCGGCGTTAACCGACCCCGAACGGCGTTGCGGTCTCCGAGGGACGTGACCGGACTCGATCGGGACGTGCCGTACCTCGTGACCGAGTTCAACGGCCATATGTTCCCGACCAAGCGAACGGACCCCGAAGAGCGCCAGGTCGAGCACGCCCTGCGCCATCTCGAGGTCCTGGATGCGGCCTACGGGTCGGCTGCGATCAGCGGGTGCATTGGTTGGTGCATGGCGGATTACAACACCCACAAGGATTTCGGGTCAGGTGAGCGAATCTGTCATCACGGAGTACTCGACATGTTTCGCGAACCGAAACCCGCCGCGTTCGCCTATGCCAGCCAGGGCGACCCCGGCGACGGGGTCGTCATGAAGCCGGTTACGTGCTGGGCGCGGGGTGAACGCAGTGTCGGCGGTTCCATCCCGCTGGTCGTATTGACCAACTGTGACGCGGTGGAGTTTCGCTTCGGAGACGGCCCTGTCCGAACGGCGTTTCCCGATCGATCCCGGTTCCCGCACTTGCCGCATCCTCCGGTGATCATTGATCACAGGTACGTTTCCCCAGATGATCTCAGTATCTGGGGCAAGGCCTGGTACGATCTCTTCCTGAGGGGCATCCTGGATAATCGGCCGGTTTGTAAACTTCACATGGCGGCCAACCCGCTGCCCGCCTGCCTCGAGATCAGCCCGGATTCCGATGAATTGCTGGCGTCGGAAAAAGACATGGTTCGGGTCGCGGTTCGCATACTTGATCAGGCCGGCAATATCCTGGTTCACTACCACGAGGCCTTGTCTGTTCAGATCACGGGAGCCGCGCGACTGGTCGGACCCCGGATTCTCCCGTTTCGGGGCGGGTCTGCCGTTTTCTGGCTGGAATCAACGGGAAAGACCGGAACCGTACTGGTTGAAGCACGCACGCTCGGACTCACCATGACCGAAGCCCGCCTTCACGCGACGGGAAGGCGCGAACGGGGGCATTGATCTTGACGGCGGCAGGGTCAATTCCCACGTTCGTGGTAACAGGCAAAGCCGTCAGCAGGCAGTTGGGGCGACAGTGGAGTCCAGACCGATGAAGCAGATCAAGCGAAGCTCACTCAACGTCGCCTTTCAGGCCGATCCGATCGAATCCATGGACATCGCCAGCGACACGACGTTCCGGCTGATGGAGGAAGCCCGGGACAGGGGCTACGGTGTATTCCATTATTTGCCGGAACAATTGCGGTACCGCGATGGCAGAACCGAGGCGTTCGGCAGTTTCGTTTCGGTTGACCGGGAGCGGAATGAACGCTTCACCGCGGACCAGCAACAGTTGATCGACCTCAGGTCGATGGACGTTGTCTGGCTGCGCCAGGACCCCCCTTTCGACATGTCCTACGTGACGACCACACATCTGCTCGAACTGGTCTCCGACAGTACCCTGGTTGTCAACGACCCCAAGTGGGTGCGGAATTTTCCCGAAAAACTGCTGGTACTACGCTTCCCGGAGCTGACTCCGCCAACACTGATCACGCGCGATACCGCAAGCATTCGCTCTTTCCGGGAAAAATACCGCGACATTGTCGTGAAACCGCTCTTTGGAAACGGGGGGGCCGGCGTGTTTCACCTGACTCCGGAAGACCCGAATCTGAGCTCGCTATGCGAAATGTTCCTCGACGCATCGCGGGAGCCACTGATCGTTCAGAAGTTTCTTCCGGAAGTCACGGAAGGCGACAAGAGAATCTTCATCATTGGCGGGGAGCCCGCAGGTGCGATCAACCGGATTCCTGCACAAGGAGAGGCCAGGTCCAACCTCCACGTCGGCGGTACGCCGGTACCCGCGAGTCTCAACGATCGGGACCGGGAGATCTGCGCAACCATCGGACCCATGCTCAGGGAGCACGGACAGGTTTTCGTGGGAATAGATGTCATTGGAGGATGGCTGACAGAGATCAATCTCACGTCGCCAACCGGAATTCCTCAACTGGAGCAGTTCGAGGCAATCAATGCCGCCGCCCTGATCTGGGACACGACCGAAGCATTGCTGGCAAGATGATTCAATCCCCGTTCAAACAGATCACGGCCGATGGTTGACGCAGCGAACTTTCCATCGTCCGAACCCGGGATGCCCGTTTCCCAAGTGCTCAAGACAAGTGACGGAAAGGGTGCCGATCTGGAATTTCGTCGCGACGGAAGGACTCATTCCCGTGGTGTGCTGCAACTGGGCGACGATAACGCCGAAATGCGCCACCGCGACAACATCCTTCCCTTCGTGAGCCCGGCTGAGGCGACGAACAACGTCCGCGGACCGCGCGCGAACCTGGTTCCAGCTCTCTCCCGCGGGTGGAGCGGCATCCCCCGGTGACTGCCAGTATTCCATCGCCAACTCCCGGTCGGCACCCTCGAGGTCGTCCGGGGCCAGCCCCTCCCAGCGCCCGAAATTCGCTTCCCGCAAGTCAGGCTCATCCCGCAGGCGCACCCGGCCGCCCTGTATTGCGTCGGCCGTCGCCGACGCGCGCCGCAGGGTCGACGCGACGACAATCGCGTCTGCGGGCAAGTATCCGCACAGGCGATCAAGGGCTTCCCTGTCCGACAGATCAGCCGGGTAATCAGTCCAGCCATACAGAGTTTTCACATGCGTCGGCCCGTGACGCACCCACCACCATGTTGTCATGTTTCCTCACCGAAATCCTTCAACTCGCCTTTCAATACCAACGGAATTCCCGCGGTTACATGAACCACCAGATCGGAGTGCGCGGCGATGACCTGGTTCAGTTCGCCATGAATGTCCCGAAACCTTCGACCGAGCGGGTCGGCCGGTACAATTCCCCCGCTGACATCATCCGAAACACAGACCAGCGGGCCCGGATGGGTCGCCCAAACGTCATTCAGCGAGACGATGGCCGACCCGACTTCCCCGTCCCGTGCGCCGCTGAGGAGACAGTCGGTCGTCCACATGGTCAGGGAATCGACAAGGACCACCCGGTCACGACGTTTTCCTGCGAGCCCGAACAATGCCTTCTGAAGATCTCCTTCCGCCGTTTCGATCGTCGTCCACTCGGGTCCCCGCCGCGACCGGTGCCGTTCAATCCGCAGACGCATCTCCTCGTCCCGCGGCGAAGCCGTCGCAACGTAGACGGGATCCAGGCCCGACATCAGCACCAGACGTTCGGCAAATCGGGACTTACCGGAAGCACCGCCGCCGAGTACGAGCGTGAGTCTTGGCAATCGCGTTGTCATCGGCTCAGGTTCGGCAGGTCAGGTCCAATCAGGCAGAATGACAGTATCTGGCGCACCCGACCGTGACCACGCCCCCTGCACTCCGGCGGCCAGCCCAAGTCTATGCGCCCGGACCGAAGAAAAAAGGGAACACCTTGTCAGGCGTTCTCCCGGTCTTTACATCACGAGCGGACGCTTTGACACCCGGGATACTCCGATGCTCGCTGGCCGCCGTATTCTCCTGATCATCGGCGGAGGGATCGCCGCCTACAAGTCACTCGAACTGATCAGGCGCCTCAGGGAAAACGGAACCGAGATTCTTCCGGTCATGACGGAGGCGGCCGAGGAATTCGTCACTCCGCTGTCGGTCTCGGCCCTCGCCGGTCATCGCGTCTATCGGGACCTGTTCGACCTCGGCGACGAAGCCGAGATGGGCCACATCCAGTTGTCCCGAACCTCCGACCTCGTCGTTGTCGCTCCGGCCACCGCCAATCTCGTCGCAAGAATGGCCGGCGGAATGGCCACAGACCTGGCGTCGACGATTCTTCTTGCAACCGACACGGACGTTCTGATCGCACCCGCGATGAACGTCCGGATGTGGAATCACCCGTCGACCTCGCGAAACCTCAAGACCCTCGCAGACGACGGGATACGCACCGTTGGGCCGAACGAGGGCGACATGGCATGTGGCGAGTACGGCCCGGGCCGGATGGCCGAACCCGATCAGATCATCTCGGCGATCGAAGCTGCCCTGAGGACTGGCCCCTTGAGCGGCATGCATGTCGTCGTCACGTCAGGTCCGACCCATGAACCGATCGATCCCGTGCGCTATCTGGGCAACCGGTCCTCGGGCAACCAGGGGACCGCGATAGCCGGCGCATTGAGCGCCGCTGGCGCGCGCGTGACCTTCGTCACCGGACCGGCGGCAAGCCCCATGCCCGGCGGATGCGACGTTGTTCGGGTCGAGACCGCACTCGAAATGAAGGAAGCCGTCGAGAACGCGCTGCCGGCAGACGCCGCGGTCATGGTTGCCGCGGTAGCGGACTGGCGCGTCCGGGAGGTTTCCAGCGCGAAGATCAGCAAGACAGGCGGCGCGGCGCCAGCGGGAAAGCCGGGCGGAGGGAAGAGCCTTGAACTCGAGTTCGTCGAAAACCCGGACATTCTTGCGATGGTCGCGAATTCGCCCGATCACAGACCGCGAATCGTTGTCGGATTCGCAGCGGAAACGCATGATGTGGTCGAACGGGCCAGGGCGAAACGAAAGAGGAAAGGGTGCGACTGGATTGTCGCCAACGACGTGAGTGCGCGTACCGGGATCATGGGCGGCTCCGAGAACCAGGTCGTCCTGGTAACCGAGACCGAAGTCGAGGAATGGCCGAGGATGTCGAAGATTGACGTCGCCCGACACCTCGCCAAACGATTGACCGAGGCCCTGACAGGTTGACATGTCCACGGTCACCGTCAAGATCTCGTTTTCGAAAGGCGCGGACGCGGAACTTGGCTTGCCGGCACCGGCGACAGACGGGGCGGCCGGCCTCGATCTCAGGGCAAATCTGCGGGACGAAATCCGCCGCGTCGGGATCACGCTGGATAAGGGCGAATACCGGATAATCCCCTGCGGAATCCGGATCGCGTTACCGAGGGGTTTCGAGGCGCAGGTCCGGCCACGGTCGGGGCTCGCCGGCAAACATGGGGTTTCAATTCTGAACGGGCCGGGCACGATCGACTCCGACTACCGTGGCGAAATCAACGTCATTCTGATCAACCACGGCGACCAGCCGTTTCATGTCCGCCACGGCGACCGGATTGCCCAGATGGTCGTCGCGCCCGTGACTTCGCTGCAGTGGGATGTGACGGAACCGGGAGAAGGAACCGGGCGCGGACGCCGCGGCTTCGGTTCGACGGGAACATCGTGACTGGTGAACACATAGACCGCGGAACCGGGCGCGGACACAAAAGGGAGCAGCGATCGTCTTCGTGCATGATCGCGTACGGCACGCAGTTTCCTCCGCCGTGCAGGTTCGTCGGTACCGCCGTCTGTTCCATGGCAACGCAGTGACGCAGACGCCGAACGTGCCCGATCGCTCGGCAATACCCAAGGACGTCGTGCGCCCCGCCCCGATGACCGATTCCGAACTCGAACGATACGCACGCCACATCGTGCTTCGCGAGATCGGCGGTGCCGGGCAAAACAGGCTCCGCGCGGCTAAGGTCCTCGTCGTCGGTGCCGGCGGTTTGGGCTCGCCGGTACTCGAGTATCTTGCCGCGGCTGGCGTCGGGACGATCAGCATCGTTGACCATGATGTCGTCAGCCTGTCGAATCTCCAGCGCCAGGTCCTTTTCGATGACCAGCACCTGGGCCGGGCGAAAGTCGTCGCGGCACGGGAACGCCTCCACCGACTGAATCCCGGGGTTTCGGTTCTCCCTGTTCAGACGCGCCTGAACAGCTCCAATGCCGAAGACTTGCTTCGTTGCCATGACCTGATTCTTGACGGAACGGACAGTTTTGATGTCCGGCAGATCGTCAATCGCGCCACGGTGTTGCTTGGAGTTCCTTTGGTTTCGGGTGCGATCAGTCAATGGGAGGGACAGGTTACGGTGTTTTCGGTGGCAGACGGCACGCCCTGCTATGCCTGCGTGTTTCCGCACGAACCTGCGCCCGGCGTCGCTCCAAGTTGCGCCGAGGCAGGGGTGATCGGCGCATTGCCTGGGATTATCGGATCGATGATGGCATCAGAGGCAATCAAGGTCATCACCGGCGCAGGCGAAACCCTGATGGGACACCTGCTCATGTTTGACGCACTTCAGGGCGAATTCCGCAAGATCAGGCTTGCGCGCCGACATGATTGCGAGGTGTGCGGCGATGCACCTGAATCGGCGGACACATGCTCGCCAACAAACCCGGGAGGGCAGAACCGGTGAGATTTGCAACCGGCGCTGAACTCGACAGCAAGCTAGACTGGATCACCTCGGCGCCCCGGGAAGCTCCAGTGGAACTGCTGTGTCACCGCCCCGGGTTTTCCCAGCGCAGTTTCCCGGACACCCTGACCCTGACGGTAGCTGGCGGGATCGAAGGCGAACGGTGGCTTGAGCATCCCTGGGTCAAGCTGCCCGACGGAAGCCCCGACCCGAGGATTCAGGTCAGCATTCTGTCGAAACGCGTCCTCGATTCCGTCTGGACGGATCGGGACAATGTCATCCATCCGGGTGACACGATGATTGCGGACATCGATCTTTCGGAGAGCAGTTTTCCGGTCGGCAGCCGGATTTCTGCCGGAACAGCGGTCCTGGAGGTGTCAGATCTGTTCAACGATGCCTGTGCCAAATGGAAAGTCCGGTACGGAGATGAATCCTATCTGTGGCTCAACCGCCCCGAGTACAGGCATCTTCGCCTCCGCGGCATTCTCTGCAAGATTATTGGTGACGGGGTCGTCTCGGTTGGTGACGTTCTCAGAAGGATTTGACACGATTGGCCTATGTCACCATTCCGCGGGCATCAATCTCGATTTCTTCAGCCAGGTTGGTGCCCCGAGTGATCCATGCCTTGTTGAACATGTTGACCGTAACGCAAATGTGGTTCGGAAGGACGGCCAGCCGGTCGCCCACACTCAAGCCGAGTTGCCCGGACGAACTGAGGACTCCGTGTTCCTCGCTCAGGGTTTCTATCCTGAAGGTCGGGTGTCCGACAACAGCGCCGTAACCGTCCATCCCGAACAGGTCTGACGTCAGAGACTTTGAGCCTGCATCGATAACGGCCCTTGTCGCCGTCGGCGTACTGACGACGGTAGCAACCAAAAGTGCGGCGCAATCCTCAAACTTCGAAGTCCCGTTTTCCAACAGCGACCGGTCATTGAAAATGTATGTGCCCGGCCGGTATTCGGTAACGACGCCACCGCTTTCGCACGACCACATGTCCGGTGTGCCGCCGCTCGTTATCACCGGACAGTCGATGCCCCTTTCGGCCAATTCGGACTTCGCCGACTTCATGAAAAGCGTCACGTCCTGCTGCCCTCCAACCGCCGGATACGTCATCAATCCGTCAAACTCCATTCCGTCGGAATCGCAAATGATTTCCGCGAGAGTCGCGGCTTCTTCGGGTTTGCCAACGCCGCACCTGCCTCCGCCCGTGTCGCATTCGACGAGTACCCGGAGAGATCGATCCGCGTTCCGGAACGCATCGGAGAGACCGTCAACAATCCGGGCACTGTCTGCAACGACCGCCAATCTGCCGACACGCTTGCAGAGTTTCCTCAGGCGATCCAGTTTCGAAAGCCCGCAGATGTTGTAGGCAATCAGGATGTCGTCGATCCCCGCTTCGGCCATCACTTCCGCCTCGCCGATTTTCTGGCAGGTTATTCCAACCGCACCTGCCGCGATCTGAGCTTTTGCAAAATGGACGCTCTTGTGGGTCTTGACGTGGGGGCGAACCCTGATCCCGACGCGGTCGCAATGCACCTGAAACCGCTCGACGTTCCGAAGGGCTACAGCCTCGTCGATCACGAGCGCGGGCGTGTCCGGGACGCCGGCCAGATCAATCATGCGGCGCCTCCACGATGGGCCAGAGCTTGCGTGTCAGGTTCTTGTAGCCGTTAGATTTCGGATCATTCGGGTAAAGCCCATCGACCGCGGCGTAGAGTATTTCGGACGCAATCCCGGAGAACGCGTCGTGGAAGTGGTTCGTGGACTTCACGACCAGCAGCGACTTCCGTGTCGGATCGATTCCGAGGCACGTGAATGCGTCGGGACTGAAAACCTGGCTGCGAACGGTATTCAGGATGACATCGATTCCATGAACATCGATCCACACGCTGTCCCCCAGAGGAACGATGCTGTCGCCGAACGACTGTACCGCATCGCGAACGGTTCTCCGTACCCCGACCTCCACATCGAGCGGTGCCCCGCCGTTCGCCGAAATCTTGCCCCCGAATCGAAGCGTCAGTCGCGCTCCTTCCCCGGCCGAAAAGCACGTACGTACGGCCACAGGGTCCCAGATGGTTGCGAGCGCCGCATTCGAAACACGCCGTTCAAGCATTTTGGAAAGAATGATGGTGCTGTCACCTGGCACTCCGCCTCCCGGATTGTCCCAAACATCCGCAATCACGACCGTCCCGGCCGGCACGGCGGTCGCCAAATTCAACGCGCAGTCGGGCGACAGGAATTCCGGGCGCGTTTTCCCGCGGAACGAAAAAAGCTCCTTGCCGAGCTCTTCGGCAACGGCGTCCCCAAGGGCCTTGTCGGCATTGGTGGTCACGAGGACCTTTGCGCCCAGGTCGGGTACGTCGCCTGCCATGAAGCCGTGAATCGCTGACACCGACAGGACCTCGCCGTTCTGTTCAAGGTGTTTCATTTTATCCACGAATCCGCGCATCGGTTCCCGGCTGGTCGGTAGTATCTCGATCATCCGGCAATCGAACACCGACATTTCCGGAGCAATTTGACCGGTAGACTTCTTGTGCACAAGGTCGACCAGGTGCTCGGCAGTTTCGACAAAGTCGGTATGCGGGAATTCCTTGAAAGCCGCGATGAGATCGGCGTGACGAATGCGCCTCTCGGAAAGGTGACTGTGGGGGTCGAATGTGACTCCGATCGTGGCGTCCGGGCCGATTTCGCCTCGAACCCGTTCCAGGAGATCACCCTCGCAGTCCAGGCAATCCCGAGCGACCATGGCACCATGCAGACCCAGGAGGACGATGTCGACCGGGGCGGAACGTTTCAGTTCCCCTAGCAACTGATCGCGAAGGAATTCCCAAGCCTTCTGGTTGACGGTCCCGCCCGGTTCGGCCCAGGTGGCCGTCCCCTCGATGAGGTGCCAGCCGAGACTCTTGGCCCGACGTCGTGCCACCGGAAAGATCGCACTGCACAACGTCGGCGTTTTCGGATGCTCGCCGGCAGGTGCGTAGAAACCGTCCTTGAAATCGTTCAGGTCCGTTCGGAGCGGAGAGAACGTATTCGTTTCTGTGGCCAACGACGCCAGGAAGACCCGCTTCTCCGCCATCACGCCACCTGTGCCGGGATTCGCGGAGTCGAGGAGAGGAGGCGCATGGTGTAATCATGCTGCGGTGCATCGAAAATCCGGGTTTTCGGTCCGATCTCGACAATCCGACCGTCGAGCATGACCGCGACCCGGTCGCAGATATGGCGAACGACCCCCAGGTCGTGGCTGATGAACAGCATCGAAACCCCACTGTCCTGCTGCAGCTTTTTCAAGAGGTTGAGAACCTGCGCCTGAATGGAAACATCAAGTGCCGAGACGGCTTCATCGGCAATGACCAGCTTCGGCTTGAGCATCATGGCGCGCGCAATTCCGATCCGTTGGCGCTGCCCACCTGAGAACTCATGCGGATATCGCTGCATGACTCCCGCGTCCATCCCGACACTTTCGAGGGTTTCGGCTATGAGCAGCCGCGCCTCGGAACGGTTTCTTGCGAGCCCATGAATGAAGAGTGGCTCCGCGAGGGTTCGTTCGATCTTCAGACGCGGATTAAGCGATGCGAACGGGTCCTGAAAGATCATCTGGATGTCGCGCCTGAGGGGGCGGAACTCGGACCTGGACATCCTTGTGATGTCGCAACCCTCGAACAGTGCCTGCCCGCCTGTTGCAACCTCCAGATGCGTCAGGGTTCGTCCAACCGTGGATTTACCGCAGCCACTTTCACCGACCAGACCCAGCACCTCTCCCGCGTAAATGTCAAAGCTGACGTCGTCTACGGCCTTCAGTATCGAGCCGGGCCGAAAAAGTCCGCGCCTGCCCACCGTGAAATACGTCCTCAACCCTTTGAGCCTGAGCAACGGTTTCGTCATCGTGCTGCTCCCTGCGGGAAATGACACCTGAAGCTGTGCCTGTTCCCACGCCCTGTTTCTGCGGGGGAACTCGTTTGACAGATCTCACGAGCGAATCCGCAACGGGGATGGAACGCACATCCTGCAAGCGTCTCGTCGATTGTCGGAACACGTCCCGGAATGGCATTGAGCCATTCGACATCGCGGTCAACAACCGGGATGGAAGCAAGCAGACCCAGGGTGTAGGGATGGCTCATACCGGAGAACAGGTCGCGCGTTCGTGCACGCTCGACAATCGCCCCGCGATACATCACGGCAACCTGGTCGCAGGTCTCCGATATGACACCAAGATCGTGGGAAATTAGGACAACCGCAGTTCCCGTACGGCGTTGCAGATCTTTCAAGAGTTGCAGAATGTCCTTTTGAACGGTGACATCCAGGGCGGTCGTCGGCTCGTCGGCAATCAGGAGCTTCGGGTCGCATGACAATGCCATTGCGATCATGACGCGCTGCCTTTGACCGCCGGACAATTGATGCGGAAAGCTGTCGATCCGGATCGCCGGCTCCGGAATGCGAACGAGGTCAAGCAACTCCTCCACACGGTTCCGTGCCTCTCGCCTGCTCAGGTGCCTGTGTTGGAGCAGCATCTCCGCAATCTGGTCGCCGATGCGATAGACCGGGTTCAGTGACGTCATGGGCTCCTGGAAGATCATCGCCATTTGATTGCCCATGATCCTGCGACGTTCCAATGGTGACAGGCGCAGAACATCCCGTCCCTCAAAACTGATGCTTCCGCCCGTCACACGCACGGGCGTGCCTTCGAGAAGTCCCATGATCGCGAGCGCGGTCAGACTCTTTCCGCAGCCGCTTTCCCCCACGATGCCAAGTGTTTCCGCGTCGTCGACATCGAGGGAGACTCCGCGCACGACCGGCAGGGACACACCTCCCTGTGCAACACCGATCTCGAGATCCCTGATCTCCAGGAGCGCCACGGACTAGACCCCGGTTATGTCGTCTTTGAAGCGTGGATCGATGGTGTCGCGCATGGCGTCTCCAACGAGGTTCATCGAAAACACCGACAATATGATCAACGCACCGGGAAAGATGAGCAGCCACGGGGCCCTGGTGACGTAGATTCGCTCTTCGCTCAGCATGTTGCCCCAACTCGGTATTTCCGGAGGAAGGCCGAGGCCGAGAAAGTCCAGCGCAGCGGCCTGGAGTTGTGCGAAGGCAAAGATGAAACTTGCCTGAACCAACAGTGGCGACACCAGATTCGGAAGAATGTGGCGAAAGAGAATCGAGGCATTCCCGACTCCCGAGCACACCGCGGCGTCCACGAAGACTTCACCCTTCAGCTTGTGCGTCATCCCGAAAAGGATACGGGCCGTGGTCGTGGCGTAGACAATCCCGATAACCAAGATGGTGTTGAACACGCTGCGCTCCAACAGCGTCATCAAGACAAGCGCCAACAGCAAGGCCGGGAAGGCCATCAGAACATCGACAATGCGCATCAGGATGTGACCCGCCCGGGTAAAATAGGCGGAAATCATGCCGGTCAGTCCGCCGACGATCAGGGCAACCACGACGCTGCCGAGGCCGATGAGTACGGCCATTCGGGCTCCGTACACGGCACGGGAAAAACTATCGCGGCCAAAGTGATCCGTGCCGAAGACATGAGGAAGGCCGGGCTCGGAGAGTCGCACGAGCGGGTCGAAATCCAATGGATCGAACGGTGCGATGAGGGGCGCGGCGATGGCCGCAAACGCAACCAACATGAGCCAAACGAACCCCAGACCGGCAAGATGGCGGCCTCGGAATGCAATGAGTATCGGCACCAGTCCACTCACTTGAGAGACACTCTCGGGTCGAGCCGCGCATACGCGAGGTCGACCAGCAAGTTGACGATCATGTAAAACACGACGATGACCAGAATGACCCCCTGGATGACGGGATAGTCCCGCCGCAGGATAGATTGCACGACCAGGCGCCCGATCCCAGGCAACGAGAAAACCGTTTCGGTCACGACCGCTTCGCTGACCAGCGCCGCAAAGGTAAACCCGAAGGCTGCGGCGACCGAAATCAGCGCGTTGCGAAAGATGTGCCTGATGGCAACGCGCGCTGGGTGAAGTCCCTTCGACCGCGCGGTCCGGACATGGTCCTCCCGTGCCACATCGAGCATCGACGCACGGACGAGACGAATGATCAGGGCCGCGTTTGGAGCCGCAAGGGTCAGGCTCGGAAGGACAAGGTACCTCAGGTTTGACCAGCCGCCGTCGTCGGAGACGGAGGGGAAGCCGGACGACGGAAACCACCCCAGGCCTACGGAAAAGATCAGAATGAAATAAAGGCCCAGCCAGAATGTCGGAACTGAGGCAAAGAACATCGCACCGCCCGACGTAACCTGATCCACCCAGGTTCCGTGCCGCACGGCGGACACGATTCCCGCGGGAACACCGAAGAGAATGATCCAGAACATCGTCATGATCGCCAGGAGAACCGAGGTTTCGGCGCCACTCGCGATCACGCCCAGGACGGGTTCCCGGAAGAAAACCGATGTGCCGAGATCGCCCTGCATGACGTTCCCGAGCCAAATCAGGTATTGGGTCGAGAGCGGCTTATCGAGGCCCAGTTCCCGGGTAAGGGCAGCAATTTCTTCGGGCGTTGCCGTATCGCCCAAGAGAATCGCAGCCGGTTCGCCCGGAATGAGGTGGACAAAGAGAAAGACCAGGACCGAGGCTGCAAGCAGTGTGGGGATCAGGGTCAAGAGCCTGTTCAAGGTATAGACGAGCATGAATATTTCGCTGCTTTCTTGGGCCCCGCCCGCCACGGAGACGGACAGGGCCCGAAGAGAATACGTTATTTCGAGACGTTCCAGAAGTGCGGCCAGATGAGAGTGGCCTCTCCCAGGCCCGCAAGTTCAGGCGATGCGATATTGTAGGTGTATATGTCGCCCGTCTTCATCGTTGGCACCTGTTCGTAGATCAGTGCCTGGATGTCTGACCAAATTCGCTGACGCTCCGCCGGATCCGAGCTTCCCGCGAAACTGGTGCGAAGTTCCTCGATCTCGGGGCTTGACCACCAGCCGGGATAGTTTTCGTTCATGACCGAGATCAGGATCGGATCGGGAACAAACCCGTGGTGGGTGAAGAACAGGTCCCACTGATCCGGTTGTGCCCGCTTTTCGATCAACGTCGCCCAGTCATACACCTGGAGGTCGATGTTGAAACCGGCCTGTGCAAGTTGCCTGGTGTAGATGATGGCCGTATCGTAGTGGAACGGATAGTTCGTCGAGACCATGAACTTGATGGGCTCGCCGGAATATCCTGCCGCTTCTGCCATCGAGCGGGCGCCGTCGGCATCGCCACGGCTGAAATTGTCCGTCCCCGCTGCCGTGTACCAGACGTTCCCCTCGGGGAGGAACGACCCATTTGCCCTCCACAGCCCCTCGGGCCCTATGGCAACCTGCAGGGCCGGGGTCTTGTTCAAGGCTGCCTGTATCGCACGTCGCAGGGCAAAGTTCTCCCGGAGCGGCCCGTCACTGGAGTTCATGAAGACGAGACCGAAAATAGGCCCGCCGTTCAGGATCGTGACCACGCCAGGATCGGCGTCGAGATCGGCATACAGGTCGCCGGGAATGACCTCCGCGTAGTCGTAGTCGCCCGCCTTCAGGCCCGACACTCGGGTTCCGACGTCCGGAACCGGAACAAAGCGCAGAGTATCCAACTCCGCGGCACGGGCTCCTGCGTATCCGTCTGCATCGCCAGACGGTGACGCGTAATCGTCAAACCGGACCAATTCGACGTGGCGGTTTGCTTCCCACTCGCTGAACTTGTAAGGCCCGGTCCCGATGTAGTTTTCCGGCGCAATCGGTTCCTTGCCGACGCCTTCCACCACGGAGGCCGGATAGATCGCCGGGCCACCGTTGATGAATGCCATCAGGTTTTTCCACGGACCGAACGGCTGGCTGAGAACAATGGTGACTTCGTAGTCACCCGTCGCCTCAACGACTTCGACATTACCGAACAGGAGTCCACCACGCGAACCGAACTCGCCCCAACGGACAAGCGACGCGACGACATCAGCGGATGTCATGTCCTGACCGTTGTGAAACTTCACGCCCTGACGCAGGGTGATCGTGATCACTTTTCCATCTTCGGACACCGTCTCTCCGGCGGCCAGGAGCGGAGCAGGAGAATTCGATGCGTCGAACGTGTAGAGCCCCTCGAACATGTGGTGTGCGATCGTCGTCGCCAGATCCGAGGTGATGACATGTTGATCCAGGCTCGGCGGCTCTCCAACGGTTGCGTAGCGCAGTGTCCCCTCGGCCACGCCTGGCCCGGCGGCCAACAGAAATGCGCCCACGGCTGCTGATTTCATCCAGATTCGAAGGT
Organism: Paracoccaceae bacterium; assembly: GCA_965242975.1. GTDB lineage: Bacteria > Pseudomonadota > Alphaproteobacteria > Rhodobacterales > Rhodobacteraceae > JAPPHA01. The sequence goes on from CBDETS010000007.1 coordinate 2,486,322, forward strand.
TCATGTCTCTCTCCTCTCTTGGTTGCTTTCCAATCGCCTAATGTAAGTTTTTTACATTTTGATTCGATTTCTGTCAATAAATTGTTGCAAATTGCTTTCTTTTGGCCGATTTAACGTAATAAACTTACAAGAGGTCATGAAGTGCCAACGAAAATTGTACGATTTGACACGGCAGACGATGCCGCGGGCGGCACCCGCAGGCCGTTCGCCAAAGCCGTTCGAGCCGGGGATTTCGTCTACGTCTCTGGTCAGGTTCCGACTGTTGACGGAGAGATAGTCTCGGGCGGGATCGTTGCCCAGACCGAGCAGGTCATTCAGAACATTAAAGATGTGCTTCGCTCAGCCGGATGCGGTATAGAACACGTGGTCAAGGTCAACTGCTGGCTCGATGATCCCCGCGATTTCACCAGCTTCAATTCGGTCTTCGAACGCCACTTTTCCAAGGCACCCCCAGCACGATCCACGGTCAGGTCTGAGCTGATGGTGGACGCCAAGGTGGAAATGGATGCAGTTGCCTACAAGCCCGAGTAAACGTGGAAGTTACCCATGCACAAGGTCATCGACATAATCTCGCACATGCGGTCCCTCGAAGGCAGTTTTCCGACCGGGGAGCAACGTGTCGCGGACTTCATTCTGTCGAACCTGGAACGGACTGCGCACCTGACCCAGAGCGACATCGCGGAGGCCTCCAACGTTTCGGTTGCCACCGTCAACAGGTTTTGCCAGTCCATGGGATGCGACGGCTTTCGCGACTTCAAGATCATACTTGCCCAAAGGGTCGCCGTCAGCCTGCAGTACTTGGGAGGACCCAGTGATCAGAATTCCGAAGTCGATCAACTTGTCACCCAGGTATTTGGGGCCCTCGTCGATACGCTGAATACAGCGCGGTCCCAGCTTGACGGAAACGCGATCACCGAAGCCACGGCGCTCTTGGCAAGTGCACGGAGGGTTTCCTTCATTGGTGTTGGTGGGGGTTCTGCCAACGTGGCGAAGGAGGGAGCAAACCGGTTCTTTCGCCTCGGGATCCCGGCAGAGGCGCACTCGGATGGCTACTTTCAGCGCATGTTGGCATCAACGCTCTCGGAGGGCGACATTGTTTTCGCCATTTCTGCCAGTGGCGAACCCGAAGAACTGCTCGACAGTGTCACGATCGCTCGACAGTACGGAGCTAAAGCAATTTGCCTCACCAAGCCGGACTCCTCTCTTGCCGATCTGGCCGATGTATCGATTGAAATCGATGTTCCCGAAGACCAGGACATCTACAAGCCCTCGGCGTCGCGGCTGGTGTTTATGGCCATCGTGGACGTCTTGGCGGCGGGCACGGCCCGCCGCCGTCCGGAACGGGCCAAGGAGTATCTCCGGCGGATCAGAACTTCACTCGTTCTCCTGTCTCGCGATACAGGACCGAAACCCATCGGAGACTGACTCGATGTCGGGATCCGGGTGATGCGAACTCGGATCGGACTGGCGCAGCCGATGAACACGTTGCCCGCTCGCCACCAAGTTCGCGCCGTAACCGTGGCCAAGCCCGAACAGGGGCGCTCGGCCCCGCACCACGATCAAGCGAATCGAACCCGCCGGAAGACCGGCCTGACGACGGCACTCGGGCGTGCAGCCGGTTTCATGTCGTGAGACAGAAGCGTCCCCAGTTTCGACACGAACTCGTCACCGGCACGGCAGCGCCGGACCCGATTGCGGCGGGACGACGTTGCAACTGTCCCCACATCGATGTCGACAATTCACGCGCACGAGATCCCCGGTACGCCTTGAGTTTTTGCCCGGGTGAACCCTGGCCGGTCGCATGCCGTCAAGTCTTGTCGGGATGTCCGCCAAGGCAAATCTGTTCTCCAGGTTTTTCTCTTTTCCTGCATTGATTTGACCATTGACGGTGAACTCTCCCGCTGCCCGGTCCCGGCTGGGGACGGCACGCCTTGATCCAGACCCAACGGAGTTCAGAAGATAACACGCACCGCCACGCAGATTCGCTCCCTGCCTCAACCGTCAAACCTGCTGTCGGCGTGCCGAAATAGACAGGTCAGAATTGTCCTGATTGGACAACAAGGCAATTGCCTTGGGTAAACGGGTCTGCTTGTTGACGAGGCGTCGCACACCCGAATATGAGTCTGACTGCGATTCCGATCGGTTTTCCGAGCAATGACCTTTTGGGTCGAATGTTGCAGTCCATTGACCCCAAAGACCGCAGCAGGGTTTCATTACCTTTGGACATCGTGTTCACATTGAGAAACGAACAGGTATGAAGCCGCGGGTATTGGTTTCATTTGCTGGTATACCTCAAGAGCCACCACCCCCGCGCGGCGCCGGCCCTGTCGCGAAAGTAAATGGTGCTTGCGGCGACGGTACCGAAGGTGTGATCTGTCTGCAGGTCGGGGCAGTCGAGGTCCGATGAGCAATGGCGTGCTCTGTCACCCGTACAAGAGCTTGGCCCGAACCATGATCGGCGTCTGTCACTGATGGCACGGTTCTGCCGTGACCTCGTTCAAGAGATTGAAGTTTCGCTGTGGTTCCTCCCTGACCTGAGTGAAAACAGACGGTCAGGGGAGGAATGTCCATGCCACGCAAGCGAAGACGAAAGACCGAGAGCCTGGAGGTGGTGAACCGGGACTGTGCCGGGATCGACATCGGCAAGGACGTTCACTACGTCGCGGTCGATCCGGACCGGTGTGCCGACCCGGTCCGGTCGTTCGATGCCTTCACGCGGGACCTCGAGGAGATGGCGTCGTGGCTGTCGTCCTGCGGGGTTGAGACGGTGGCGATGGAATCGACCTCGGTGTACTGGATTCCGGTCTACGAGGTTCTGGATCGTGCTGGTTTCGAGGTGATGCTGGTGCCGCCGCGGATGACGAAGCAGATCGCCGGGCGCAAGAGCGATGTGCTCGATTGCCAGTGGATCCGTCAGCTTCTGTCGTACGGGCTTCTGCGCGGCGCTTTTCGTCCCGGCGATGCGGTCTGCCCGCTGCGCTCGTACGTGCGTCAGACGAAGCGGCTGATCGAGGACCGCGCGCGCTGTGTGCTCCATATGCAGAAGGCTCTGACCGAAATGAACGTGCGGCTCGACTCGGTGATCGCCGACATCACCGGGGTGACGGGACTGAGGATCCTGCGGGCGATCATCGACGGCGAGCGTGATCCGCACCGCCTTGCGGAACTTCGCGACGGGCGGATCAGGGCCGGCGTCGACAGGATCGTGGCGGCGCTTCAGGGCACCTGGCGCGCGGAGCACCTGTTCGCGCTGACGCAGGCGATGCAACGCTTCGACTTCCTCACTGAACAGATTGAGACGTGCGAGAAACAGATCGCGGCACAGATCGACAGCCTGACACCTCCGGAAGGTGGTTCGGACGACGATCTGCCGCCCGGGTCCCCGGATGCTTCGCGTTCCGGGCGCAGCACATCGAAGCCCCGCTTGGGCAAGCATGCCAGCCGGACTGCCCGGGAAAGGGCGACGGCCGCGGCATTGCACGGGATGATGGGCGTCGACCTCACTGCGATCCCGACCATCGGCGTGAACACCGCGCTCACGATTGCCTCGGAGATCGGTCCGGACTTCTCCGCCTTCCCGTCCGCACAGCACTTCTGTTCGTGGCTGGGATTGGCGCCGGGAACCCGCATCAGTGGTGGCAAGGCCCTGCCGGGACGCGCGCCGAAGGTGGTCAACAAGGTTGCGCAATCCCTGCGCATGGCGGCCATGACGGCCCGCAGGAGCCAGACATTCATCGGTGCCAGGCACCGTGGGCGCCTCGCTCGAAAGGACGCACCCGTCGCGATCACCGCAACCGCGCGGGAGCTTGCCTGCCTGATCTACACGCTGGTCACCCGCGGTGAGGAATATGTGGAGCGCGGGATCGAGACCTATGAGCAGCGCCGCGTCAACCGGACCGTCTCCAACCTCGGCCGACGCGCCAGGCAGCTCGGCTACCAACTGGTCAAGGTCGTCGAAGATGCAGGTGTGGCGAATCCCGCAGAATCAATGGCGTAGAGGGATTTTACTCAAGAGTTGCACGAGGGTTTGGCAAAAAAAGACCAGCGGCAAACTCGAAATCGTTGCTTTCGAACCGCTGGACGAGACTTTTCAGTACACACGAAAATATTGCGAGCGCCTGTATTCCCGGTTTGCTGCCAACTTGAGTAAACGTGACCTTCAGAGCGCCGGCAAAAACATGGTTCGAACAAATCTGGTGCTTTTGTATGTCGATTTGGACGAGGACAGCGTAAATCTCCTCCACGAATTTTTCGGCATTGAAGTCTTGTTATTGCCCTTGCGAAGAGATGGCATTTTGGACGTCGCCCTTGAGACCAAGAACCAGATTAACGGGGCCGTCAACGCGTTGATCGCCAGCTCGAAAAAAGAAATGAAACGGGCAAATGCGCTGCTTTTCGAAATCGATGAAGAGATTCACAAGCGAGAAAACAGGACATGTTTACTCCTTCCCCCGAAGAACTACGGCAAGAATTTCGAAAAGATCTCCAAGTGTGTCCATCGTGCCACCCGAAACGGTCAGGACGGACAGGAATTCAAGAAAAGCTTGAACTCGATCTCTGGCCAGCTGAAAACAAAACGCGAAAACAAAAGGACTTATTTCGTTGGCCGCCGCAGGCTCGTATTCAAGAGCCCGAGCAAATCAGGCCCGCGTCACGGCTTTGCCCGATGGGACACCGAAGGACACCAGATCTCGTGCACTATCCGTGGCATGTTGCGTTTTGGAACGGTTTATGACCGAGGATTTCACTTCGATTGTGATTTATCCGGCAAACAGCACGGTTGTTTTCCCAACTGTCATAGATACAAAAAAATTCCGAAGGGCCAAAGCCATCTGAATGTCTCCCCAAACGACCATGTAAGGTAGGTAATGGACCGCAAGTATTCTGCGGTCCATTTTGAATTCTTAGGATGTATAGGTCAGCGATGAGCAAGCGTTATCAAAATAAGCTTTCTAAACTACGCACGTGCCCATCTCCACGCCTTTAAGCCAGGACAGCCAACAAGGAGAGAACTGGCCGGTCCAAGTCCTTGTTCTAGCTTCCCGACCGCATTCCCCGGTTGGCACATCCTTGGCCAAAGCCGACGAACTCCGCTAGGGAACATCCACTTCCGGTTGAAGCCTCAATATCCACGCGAAACCATCGTTCAGTTAACACCCGATCGTCACAGAGTCAATTCTTTCGGGTTGAACGCAAGGCAAATCCGTTCTCCGGAATTTTCTCTTTTCCTGCATTGACATGACTATTGGAGGCGGACTCTCCCGCAGCACCGGTCTACAGTCAGCCTTGGGTGATTCGCGGCAAGGCGGTATGGATCGAAAGCGTGGTGGATCTTTCCCAAGTGTCATTGGACATGGTGACGAAGGTGGACGAGGCCCGCTTTCGCGCCTTGATGCAGGAGCATCATTTCCTCGGCGACGCCCAGCCGAGAGGCGAGACCATACGCTATGTCGCGCACTGTGGAGGACGCTGGCTGGCGCTGGCGATGTTTTCGGCATCTGCCTTGCTCTGCGCGGCGCGCGATGACTGGATCGGCTGGGAGCGTGGCAGCCAGTTCAGCCGCCTTCACCTTGTCACCAACAATTCGCGGTTCCTGGTTCTGCCCGGCGGGGTGCCGAACCTCGGCTCACGGGTGCTGTCGCTGTGCGCACGGCGCCTGGTGCGGGACTGGCCGTGCCGCTTTGGCCACGAGATCCTGCTCCTTGAGACGTTCGTGGATCCTGCGCGCCATCGGGGCACGGTCTACCGCGCGGCCAACTGGCTCTGTGTCGGGCACACCCGGGGCTTCGGCCGCCGGGGCAGCGGCTACATCACCCATGACCGACCCAAGCTTGTCTTTCTCCATCCACTGCGCCGGGATGCGCGCCGCCGGCTGCGGACGGCCCACCTTGATCCCGGCCTGCACAAGGGAGTTCCGAAGATGACACTCACCGCTGCGCAGATGCGCTCCCTGCCTGATTACTTCAAGCAGGTGGAGGATCCGCGACGCCGGCAGGGGCGGCGGCACAACCTGCCATCGGTGCTCTCGCTCGCCACCGCCGCGACCCTTGCCGGCATGCGCGGCTACAAGGAGATCTCGGAGTGGGTCCAGGACCAGAGCCAGGCGGTTCTGGCGTATTTCAGGCCGCGCTTCGACCAGGGCCGGTACATCCCGCCGAGCAGGACGATCATCCGCGACGTGCTGGTCCGGGTGTGCCCGGACGAGTTCGACGCCGCCCTGCGGCAGTGGAACGAAGACCACGGCGGCCCGGACAGTGCCCTGGCCATCGACGGCAAGACCATGCGCGGCGCCGTCGATGCCGATGGCGTACAGACCCATGTCATGGGTGTTGTCGGCCACGACAGCAGGAAATCCTACGCCAAAAAAAAAGTCGGAATGAGGCCGGGGGCGGACGACGAGGAGAAACGCACCAACGAAATCGGCACGGTCATCCCCCTGCTCGACATGCTGCCCGACATCAGCGGCCGCATCGTCACCGCCGATGCCATGCTGACGCAGCGGAAACTGGCCACCTACCTCCTCGACCGCGGCGCAGACTATGTCTTCACAAGGGCAACCAGAAGACCCTGCTCTGCGATATCAGCCTGACGCTCGATGAGGTCATGGCCAGCCGCGCGCCGGACTTCGTCGAGCCCGAATGCAAGCCCGACCACGGGCGCAAGGAGAAACGCTCCATATGGGTCTCCAGTGAATTGAACGGTTACGCCGACTTCCCCGGCACAGGCCAGGTCTTCGCGCTCCACCGCGAAACCCTCGACGTCAAGACCGGGAAAAAGTCAAAGGAGACGGCCTACTGCATCACCAGCCTGACCGAGGACAGGGCAACACCCGAGCGCCTGCTGGCCCTCAATCGCGGGCACTGGGGGATCGAGGCCAACCACCACATCCTCGACATGACCTTCGACGAGGACCGAAGTCGCATCCGCACCGGCCACGGCCCGGCGAACGCCACGCTGCTCCGGCGCTTCGCCATCGGCCTCATCAAGATGTCCAGCGACAATGTCGCCGAGACCACGCGCAGACTGGCCCGAAAACCCGGGCGGGTCCTGGACCTATCAATCTATCACACTTAACTCCGGGTTCTCGTCTCCTTTTCAGTTTTTCCGGTCCCATTCTTCCTTGGCCTGGATGGCGATGACGGCATGAGACAGGAACTTCACCCCCTCCCAGAGCTTCTGCGTGCCGGGTAACGGCTGGCGCTTCGAGGGATGAAAGCCCGCCAGGCCGCCCGTCAGCACGACGAAGCCCGCGATGGTCATCTCCGGCGGTCCCCGGGGGACCTTGAAACCATGGTGGGAGGCGAGAGCGCAGAGCGCCCGGATGTCGTCCTCGGTGACGTGGCGATTAGCCGGGTCTTCCGGCCTCTCGCGGGCGAGAAGTGAAAGATCCCAAACCCTGAATGCGGTGATTGCATCGAAGGCGAGACACTTCTTCAGGTCGTCGGCCTCGTCGAGGCGGCGATCTTCGATGCGGGTGCCGACCTTCAGCGCATGGAAGAACCGTTCGATCCGCCAGCGCAGTTCGTACCAGTGCAGCACCGTGCAGGCGGTGTCGAGATCGCCCTCGCCCTCGGTGGTCAGCAGCATCCAGTGCAGCGGTTGGTTCTTCTTCTTCTTCTTCCCTGTCTTCGATGCCGGCAGCGACGGGCGGCGGGGAGGATCCTCCTCACGGGCCGAGACCGCGATCATGCGGATCGGCGGTTCGTCCCCACGGTCCTTCGGGGCAAGCAGTTCCACCGGCGTGCAGCGCAATGTCAGCTTCGCCGTGCGGGCCTTCCTGCGGTTCGGTCCCCCGCAGGCCGGAACCTCGATCCTGCGCCCGCCCACCGGTTCCGTTCCCAGCACATGATCCCACAGGTTCGCGTCCCCGCCCGAAGCCAGGGCCACCCGCCGTTGCGTCCCCCGGCTGGCCCGGACCAGCAATGGCGCCCCGGTCTGCTCCGCCCGCGCGATCAGCTCCCAGAAGTCGCCCTCGCGGTCGCAGACCGTCACCACCCGGCTGTCCGGGCAGGCGCGCGCGAGTTCCTGCGCGCGGTCAAGGCCGTCCACCCAGCGGACGCTGTCCTTCGCCGCGTCCTGACGGAAGTCCGTGTCCACCGTGTACATCCCCAGGGGCCGGCCCACCGCGTTCACCGCAACACCGAAATGGGCCAGGATGCCCGAGGTGCCCGTGCCGCCCCCGCCAAGATCGTCGAGCCCCGAAGTCTGTGACAGGTCGTCATAATTCAGCGTCGTCGTGTCCTGTACCGCAAGCACAAGCCGCTCCGCGCCGCAGCGCTCAACCGTCTGCTCGAAATGCGAATCCAGAATGTGCTCCATCGTCACCGCGTCATTGGACAGCAACCGGTAGGCCGCCGTCTGCTCCGCACGCCCCGGGAAGATCGACGGCAGATGTTCCCCAAGGCGATTGATCCAGGCCGCACCCATCAGCGCAATCCGGCGCCGGACCCGGCCGTCGGGATGGGTGCTGCGACCGTATTCCCGGGCAGCCCATCCCCCCGCACAATAGAGCGATCCGGACCAGCCGAGAACCCGTTCCGGACCCGCGCACAGAACCTGGTGCCAACCCGCCACCAGCGGCCGGAGCCAGACCGCGCGCCGCACACCCGAACGCCGCCCCGACGTCAGTTCCGGGCAGCACTTCCACCCCGCCGCCCGGTAGCTCAGGCCGGACTGTCCCGGCCCGGTGAAACTCTGCACAAGCACCGGACGCTCGCCGTAGGCCGCCGCCCAGTCATCGGCAATCCGGCCCGCAGCCAGGCGCAGGACCCGGGAGGCAAGACCCTTCACACGGACACCGGGAAGCAGCAGGAAGCGATGGTTGCACACGACCTTGGCGATGTTGGCCACGCGGGCATCAGCCGACCAGCCGATGACGCCGTCGCGCGGACCAAGCTGGATCCCGGCCGCGGTGAAGCCGATGCCCCCCAGCACCCCGTCGTGCTCCGAACGAACCCAGTATCGGACCTGCCCGCCCGGCGGGCGGCGCCATCCCTCCGGATGCCAGCTCTCGATCATCGCCTCCCAGCGGCGGCGGTCCTCCGGTGCCGTCACCAACTCAAGCGACAGGGCACCGAGGTCCCGAAGCGGGCACGAGACAGAACGGTCGGGGAAGTCCGACGCAGGACGGGCATGGGGATCGAATTCCAGCGCTTCCGCTTCCGGAAGACGCACACCCAGATTCTCCGCAAGTGCCGGCAGAAGCTTGCGCGCCGACGCAAGGCACAGCTTGCCGACACGGTTGTACCAGTTCTCCCGCTCGCAGAACTCGTGGGCCAGCGCCGTTCGTGACAACCCACCGCCGTTGCAGGCCGTCCCGAACCAATCTATCGTCTCCGACGAAACCTGTCGCATGCCAATCTGCATGCCGGGGCGAATCGCACGAAATCAACCCGGAGTCAAGTGTGTGTGCTTGATAGGTCCTGGACATGCTGAAATTGACAGGCAACACCCGCCCGCGCACGGCGTTTGGCTGAAGACCCACCACACCCGTACCTGAGTTGCCAATCCTGTCTCCACCCTCGAAGACGGGGGTGAACAGGCATGTCCGGCAATCGCCAAATCGCCGGAAACGCCACCGGGAAACAGCCCTGGGCGCGGAATCATGTGCCGTGGGGCCTTGTCCGGGGTCGATGTGATGTCACCTCACACGGCAAAAGGCGCAACGGTGAAATGCGAAAGACAATCGCGTCAGACCCGCGTGCCGTCAAAAATCAGAACAGATTTACCCCGGGATATCCGCCATTACGACAACATCCAGCCAGGCACCGACATTCGAGCCAAGCCGAAAACCCCTAAAGGGGAGCCGCCATCATCCGTGACCGCCTGCCTAAAGCATGCTGGGAACGATTTGGTCGGGAGGACGGTGTCCGTCATCGAACGTCTTGATGTTGATGATGACCTTCTCGCCCATCTCGTGACGTCCTTCACTGGTCGCGGAGGCCATGTGCGGCAGCAGCACGACGTTGTTGAGCCCACGAAGCCGCGGATTGACCTCGGCTCCATGCTCAAAGACATCCAGGCCCGCGCCGGCCAGCTCTCCCGACCGCAACAGCCGCGTCAGCGCGTTTTCGTCGATAACCTCGCCGCGTGACGTGTTGACAACGATGCTTGCCGGTTTCATCAGGCGCAGACGTCGCGCGTTCATGAGGTGGAAGGTTGACGGAGTGTGCGGACAGTTGATCGACAACACGTCCATCCGGGCGACCATCTGGTCCAGGCTTTCCCAGTACGTCGCTTGCAGTTCGGTTTCCGTTTCCTCGCGGAGCCGCTTTCGGTTGTGATAATGGATCGTCATGTTGAACGCGCGCGCCCGACGCGCCACGGCTTGCCCGACTCGGCCCATGCCGAGAATTCCGAGCGCCTTCCCGCCGACGCGGATCCCTTGGAACGCCTGTGGGGACCAGCCTTTCCAATCGCCTGACTGCATATGAAGCGAACCTTCCCGGATACGACGCAAAACGCTGAGAATGAGCGCCATCGTCATGTCCGCGGTGTCGTCAGCCAGCACGTCAGGGGTATTGGTGACAATGATTCCTCGCTGTCGCGCTGTATGCACATCTATATGATCAAAGCCGGATCCATAGTTGGCGATCAACTTCAGATTGTCGCCGGCCTGGGCAAGGATTCCGGCGTCGATCGTGTCGTTCAGCGTCGGCACCAGCACATCGGCCCGCCGAACGGCTGTGGCCAGTTGGTCCCTGGTGAACAACTGATCGGAAGAATTGGGCTCGACATCGAACAGTTCGCCGAGCCGGTTTTCGACGGCATCGGGAAGTTTTCGTGTCAGAACAACCTTGAGCCTGTGCTTTCGCATTCGCTACCACCTGCATCTTCAATTGGCCCGCCCATTCTGACAAGAAACCGGAAAACTCGGCAAGGACCAATTGGGGAATCCCGGATCTGTTTGGGCACTGAAGTCGAATGAAGCGAACTCTACTGGCCTGGCTGGTCATGTTGGTGTTGGGAACAACCGGCACGACGCAGGTCTTGGCCCGCGACGTCGGCAAGGTCACAGGTTTCCCATTGCCCCGCTTCGTGTCGATGAAGACGTCCGTCGGCTACGCGCGCCGGGGTCCCGGATTCGCCCACCGGATCGACTGGGTCTTCAATCACGTGCACACGCCACTGATGATTACCGGCGAACACGACCTCTGGCGCCGCGTTCAGGACGTTGACGGAGAAGGGGGTTGGATGCATTTCCGCCTTCTCTCCGGCGTGCGAACCGTCGTCTTTCGCGAAAGCGGTACGGCGATCTTTGACCAACCTGACGTCGGAGGTCTCGTCATCGCCTTCGCCGACAAGGGAGTGATCGCGTTTCTCGAGAAGTGCACCCTGGACTGGTGCCGGGTGTCCGGCAAGGGGTACTCGGGGTGGGTCCAAAAGCCCGGTGTATTCGGCGCTTTCGCCGGGGAGGTCACCGATTGACGTCGTCTCACGCCAGCGTCCGATGCCCACGCCGCGGGGCTATGGAACGACGATGACCACCGAGCCCATCTTGTCCGCGTGTTCGACGGCGCGATGGGCCTTGGCGGCATCCTCAAGATCGAACCGGCGCGCAACGGAATGAGTCAAATGTCCCGACTCCAGTATCGAGGTCAGGCCGGACAGCGTGGTTCGCCTCACCTCATCGCTCAGCAGGTACACCAGCACCATCCTCACGGTCACATCCTTGAACATGAGAGGATAGAACGGCAGAGTCGGCGTCATCGCGCGCGCGGACCCGTATGCGGCAATCACGCCGTTCGGCCGGATGATCTGTTCCGTCACCGGCAGATTTGCGCCGAACTCGAGCTCGATGATCCGGTCGACGCCGCCGGTCAGGTCCGTGATTGCGGACGCGACATCGTCTTGCCGGTAATTCAGGACATGGTGCGCCCCCGCCGCGTGTGCATACGCAGCCTTCGTGGAGTTGCTTACCGTCGCGATGACCGTCGCGCCGTGCAGTGCCGCCAACTGGATGGCGTAGCGCGCGACGGTGCCGGCCCCGCCCGTTACGAGAACGGTCTTTCCCTCGACCGGCCCGTCCGAGAACACACAGCGATGGGCCGTCATCGCCGGTATGCCAAGGCAGGCGCCTTCGGCAAATCCCACGCCGTCCGGCAAAACGACAGCCTGTGACGCCGGCAGGGCAATGAACTCGGCACACGTTCCGAACGGGCGCCGCCACTGCCCGTTCCACAACCAGACGCGCTGACCGATCCGCCCGGGATCAACGCCGGCTCCAACATCTTCGACCAAGCCGGCTCCATCTGAATGCGGAATGATCCGTTCGAAACCCATCGGACGGGCGCCGCCCCGAAGCTTGACATCCGACGGATTGCATCCGGACGTGCGCAGGCGAACCAGAACCTCGCCAGGTCGAACCGCCGGGTCGGCAGTGTCACCGAATACGAGAACGTCCTCGGCGCTGCCCTGGGATTCGTACCAGACCGCCTTCATCGATCGTGGCCCTGCGTATCTTCCGGGGTAAATCCCCGTTTTTTGAGCAATGCGTCGACGCCGGGCAACTTGCCGCGAAACGCCGTGTAGAGTTCGCCAGCTTCCCTGGACCCACCGGCCGAAAGGATATGATCATGCAGTTTTCGTGCAACGTCGGGATCGAACGGGGAGCCCGCTTCCTTGAACGCCGCGAATGCGTCAGCGTCCATGACTTCCGACCACATGTACGAATAGTATCCGCTGGCGTATCCGCCCCCCGAGAATACATGCGCGAAGTGCGGCGACGCGTGACGCATGGAAATCGCGTCCGGCATACCGATGTCACTCAGCACCCTGGCTTCTGCCTCCATCGGATCAGCAGGTGCGTTCCCCTCGTGAAAGGCGAGATCGACAAGTGCTGACGCCGTGTACTCGACAGATCGAAATCCCTGGTCGAAATTCTGCGCCGCGAGCAATCGTTCGACCAGTTCGCCCGGCATCGGCTCATCGGTTTCGACGTGCCGGGCGAATCGTTCGATCACTTCCGGCACGAAAAACCAGTTCTCGAACAGCTGACTCGGAAGCTCCACGAAATCAAGCGCGACATTGGTTCCCGAGATGAACGCGTAGGTGACATCCGACAGCATCGAGTGCAGCGCGTGTCCGAACTCGTGAAAGAGAGTCCTCACGTCATCGACGTTCAACAGGCACGGTTCTCCATCCCTGGCCTTGGAAAAGTTGCAGACGTTGACGACAATCGGCCGAACGTCGCCGTCGAGCCTGGACTGCGGGCGGAACCGCGAGCACCAGGCTCCCGACCGTTTCGACGGCCGGGCAAGGTAGTCCCCCAGGAACACCGCCATGTGCCTGCCATGCCTGCGTACATCCCAGGCCCGGACGTCAGGGTGGTAGAGCGGGACGTCGACAGGTGTGAAGGTCAGGCCGAACAGCCGACTGGCGCAGTCGAAACACGCCTCGATCATGCGTTCAAGCTCAAGGAAGGGCTTCAGGGCAGCTTCGTCAAAATCGTGGTCCTTTCTGCGCAAAAGCTCCGAATAGAAATGCCAGTCCCATGCCTGCAACTCGCCATCGGTTCCATCGCCACGCATCAGGATTTCAAGCCTTTCCGCATCGCTCAGGGCTGCCGCCCGGGCGGGTTTCCAGACTGCCATCAGCAACTCGCGAACCGCCGACGGTGACTTCGCCATTTCCGGCTCGAGCCGATAGTCTGCATAGCTGTCATATCCCAGCAACCGCGCCCGTTCCTCACGAAGAGCGAGTGACTCCCTGATGATCGCGCGGTTGTCCGTGTCTCCGCCATTCCGGCCGCGTGCGGTCCACGCCTCGTATGCCCGCTTCCTCAGGTCCCTACGGGGACAATTCTGGAGGAAAGGCACGATCTGGGAGCGCGACAGGGTCATGACGAATCCATCCCGGTCGCGCTCCCGAGCCGCCTGTTCCGCCGCCGACTTGACGAAATCGGGACTGTCTTTCAGGTCAGCCTCCGACAACGGCATGGTCCAGTCACGCTCGTCGGCAAGCAAATTCTGCGAGAAGGCCGTACCGAGTTCTGCCAACCTCTCCATGACGGCCGCCAGCCGCTCGCGGCCCCCGGCGTCCAATGCGGCGCCGGCACGAACGAACATCCTGAAATAGAGATCCAGTACACGGCGCTGCTCATCCGAAAGATCGAGGGAGTCACTGTTCTCCGCCAGTTCCCGGACGCGGGCAAACAGCCCCGGATTCATCAGGACTTCCGACTCGAACGCCGTAAGCCGCGGGGACAGTTCACGTTCCAGTTCCTCGATCCCGGGCGTGCTGTCGGTGCCGGACAGATTCCAGAATACACCGCCAATGCGGTCGAGAAGCCTGTCTGCACGTTCCATGGCCTCGATCGTGTTGGCAAAGTCAGGCGGGTCCGGGTTCTCGGCAATTGCCCGGATGTCCATGCGCGCCATCTCCAGCGCGTGTTCGTAGGCGGGCGCGAAATCATCTTCCGTGATCTCGTCAAACGGAGGCAGCGCAAACGCACGGTCCCAGGCCTCCCTGAGTAAGGGGTTATCAGACATGACTATTCCCAGTCGAAATATCGGACGTCTCCGAATCGCGTCGCACCGCGACCCGTCGGGCCGGGGCATACAAGTACAGGCTCAAGAGCGATGCAACCCCGCCGCCACCTCACCGATGCACGCTGTCGGGAGCCACCATGCTTGACGACGTCCGGAATTGATGCATGAACGGGCTCATTGGCGCTCCGTTGCGGGACAGGTCGGTCATGGCATTGCAAACGACATGCATCGGAGCCTTCCCGAAGCCGGACTGGCTTCCGATCAGGGACTGGTTCGAGATCGATCTCGGTGAAGATCGCTACGCAGACGATGTCATCGGCGCGTGGACGGCGGACCCTGAGCATGATCCTGTCTTTCGGCGTGCGACGGAGGCAGCTGTTCGGCACCAGCTTGAGTGCGGTGTCGATATCCCGACTGACGGCGAACAGCGGCGCGAGAACTACGTACATTATCAGTGCCGGTTCTTTTCAGGGTTCGACTTCGTCAATCTCGAACGCCGAGTCCTCCGGAACGGAGCGTACGACTGCGCCTTGCCCGCGATCCGGGGGGACGTCAATCCGGGCCGGCACCCGATCCTTGTCCGTGACTTCAAGGAAGCCCAGGCGGTAAGCCGGGCACCGGTCAAGATGACGCTGCCGGGCCCCCTCACGATCATCGACAGCACGGCCGATTGCCACTACCGCGACGACTCACGACTCGCCCGGGACCTCGCCGACGCGCTCAACCAGGAGGTTCGGGCGCTCGCCGCCAGCGGGTGCACGTACATACAGATTGATGAACCCGTCTTCGCCCGGAATCCCGGGGCCGCTCTCGACTACGGTGTCGAGTCGCTTGTCCGGTGCCTGCGCGGGTTGCCCACAGGGGTCACCCGTGTTGTCCACATGTGCTGCGGATACCCGGACCGGATTGACAATCCGGCCTATCCGAAGGCGGACCACGGGGTTTACGGAGAACTCATTGACGCGCTTGACGGACGTGTTGAACAGATTTCAATCGAGGATGCTCACTGCGACAACCCACTGGCCCTGTTCGATCGATTCCGCGCGTCGACCGTGATCGTCGGCGTTGTTCGGATTGCCTCCAGCCGGATCGAGTCGGTCGCTGAAATCAGGCAGCGACTCGAGAAAGTCCTGACGCGCCTGCCGCCGGAACGTGTTGTCGCCGCTCCCGACTGCGGGCTCGGGTTTCTCGGGCGCGAACTCGCGTTGACGAAACTGCGCAACATGGTGACGGCCGCCCGCAGCCTGTGACGGAACTCCATAAAGACGGCAACACCGCATACCCGCATAACCGCCTAAAGGATCGACACAAAATAAATGTTTCATTCCGAGGCTGAGGACAAACGTAATGTCCCTGATCTCGTTAGAAGCGGTGCACCACTCAACACCTCAATTTGGTCTTAGGCCGCTTTCCTACTGGTCTTGCATCAGTTTTCGTCAAACGCATAGCAGTTCGGGAAGCCGACTGCTCCGATTTCCCGATCATCAGGGATTCCGACATAAACCTGTTCGATTCGAGCCGTACTGCAGCCAACGGACTCCGTGATTTGATCGTTTCCTAACGGCCCCAATGCTTCGATCACTTATCAGTTCGACTGCGACGAGGAGCTTTCGCAGATCTGAATTGAATGGGCTGTCGGCGGCTCTTCGCACGTCAACCAAACCAATCCGCTTGACCAGGTCCAGGGCGGGCATACCTTTTCTGTACTCAGGCCAGATTCTCTTCAAACGTTTTAGTGCGTCCGAACTCGTCGGCGGCTGGTCGTATTCGTGACCGGCAAAGTGACGCAACAACAGGGACTCGAAACATACGTCCTGACGCACGAGGATCAATCGTGCCCGAACGACAAGCCGATGAATCATTTCATCACGACCCGGATTTTGGCCGAATCGGTCTGTGTCGAACAGCAGGAATCGCCGCGCGTATTTTCGTTTAGGCTGCTGCTCGCCAAACGAGATCTCCGCCATAGCCCTTTGAACAAGCGCCAGAGGGTCACCCGCACCGGTCAATTTCCTGGCGTCGAGGTGTACGGCACGACATTGTTCATCTGCAATCCGCTGGAGCAATGCGACGTTGCCCCTTTCGCTGCTTCCTTCGCAACCGATGAATATGCGCTTCTTTCGATGTATTCTTCGTCTGTTATCCATTACCCAAATCTCGGCACCGCACCGTACTCACCGCCCATGTACTTGCCGTAGAAATTCTCGCTTCGGCGAACCCCCTCGACTTCTGCCAATCTGTAGACTGACGAGCGCCCTTGTGAATCCTTCTCGCAAAAAAGTATTCCTTCTTTCGTCAGTTCATTCATCAGGCTTGGCGAATGGCACGTCATCCAGAGTTGCGCGCCGTTCGGATTACTTTCCTTCTCGGTGAACCATCGTGCAATTTCGGGAAGCAGATGCGGGTGAATCGCCGAATCGATATCGTCGATCATGGCGATGCTGCCCTCTCCGAGTGCGGATTGGATCCATGGGAACAGCTTGATGAATTGGCGGGTCCCACGGCTTTCCCTGTAAAGGTCGATAACTTGATCAAGCCCGGAATGTCGGAACCTTAACCGCGGTTCAGCAACCGACAGATCGACATCGATCTGGTCGATGCCGAGATCGATGCTTCGCCCGATGGCACGGAGTTGGTCGAGAGCAGGTTGGTTAACGGCATACCAACGTGTCGCCACGACTTCGTCACTTTCAATTCTGTCGATCAGGATGTTGGTTTGGATCTTGAGCATCCAAAGTACCATGTTCATCGCAGGCTCATTCTCAAGTTGTGCGAGCGTGGAAATAGCGCTTGCGTCAGGACGCAATACGGCCTTGAGCGCCGTGGCGTGACCCGGGGTCATGAAGCCCCTGGCGTACCGAACAGCTTTGTCTTGCTGCCGCTCAATCAACGTTATTGCTTTCCCATAACCTTTTGGACGGTAGCTGAGTCTCTCGTGAACAACAGAATCCGAATCATGTCCTCTCGGAGAAAGGACGAATTCAAATTTGTAGGGACACTGTTGCCCATCGCCGGGTTGACGCAG
This sequence comes from Paracoccaceae bacterium, assembly GCA_965242975.1. GTDB lineage: Bacteria > Pseudomonadota > Alphaproteobacteria > Rhodobacterales > Rhodobacteraceae > JAPPHA01. The sequence goes on from CBDETS010000007.1 coordinate 2,503,836, forward strand.
GAAATCAACCGGTCCGGTGAAGGAAAAGGCAAGTCGCGTCGGTGCAGCAATTCGTTCGTGTTTCCCAAATTTTTCATACGGTAGAAACTGCCCGGCCTTTTGGTCAAAACTGTGGACGACGAACCAGGAACCGAAGGCAATTGCCCTCAGCACATTTGATTTTCCGGAAGCGTTTGGTCCGTACAGTGCTACGACATTGGGGCCACGAATTCTGGAACCCTCATAAATTGCCGGCAACCTGCCCTGAATGTCCTCAACTGATCTTCTGGCGCGCAGGTCAATGACCTGGGGTTCGGAGATTGAGAAAAAGTTATCGATTTCGACCTTGTACAGCATGTCGTTCTCCTGCGAATATCCCCCAGAATACGGTATATAATCTTTTTTTCAACTAATTTTTGCATTTTTAGCCATTATAATGCATCATATGCGCAGTTTATTACAGTCTTGCACAGGATCATCAACTTCAGGAACTGACAATACTTGGCGTCATCTATCCCACAGGAATTCCAGCACAGTTCCTCAATCAACCACGTTGTTGCTTAAGCTTGGCCCTAATCCGAAGTACCGATCCCACCATACGGTTTTTGCGCCTTGGGTTTATTGATGTTGTTCTTCTCCATCCAGTTTCGGATCGACTCCAGGGGCAGAATATTGCGGCAAGGTTCCGCCAGCACAAGACCGTTTCAAGAAGTACGTGGGCTCCAGTTCGGACTTGGTGCAACAGGATTATGTCGGAATCCCTGATGATCACGGGATCGGGGCGGTCGGCTTCCCGAATTACAATGAACTTGACGAAGCGCGATGCGAAGCGAGTACAACGTAATCAACGACCATTTGGATATGTTGAACGAATGACGCACATCCACAAATGCGACAACGTAAAATTCCTTTGTTTTCAGCCTTGGATTGAAGCGTTTATCCCGTGACGAGCTTCAATCCTAACCGGGATGGGATGTCCCGGTCCGGCCATGAATCCGAATGATTCCACTCGGCGGCGGTTGAGGACGCTTGACGGAGCGTGCCCTTTCCCTTTGTTTGCAGTTTTGCCACAACCTCCTTGCAAGACGAAATCCTTCAATTTCGGGGAGAGACATGAAAACACACGTCAGGGCCTGCATCGTCGGCGGCGGGGTCGTCGGCACCTCTATCGCGTATCATCTTGCCAAAGCCGGCTGGGCGGATGTCATGCTGCTCGAAAGAGACGAGTTGACGTCAGGGTCGACCTGGCATGCGGCCGGATTGCTCCCGCTGTTCAACATGTCGTACGCAACCAGCCATATCCACGATTATTCGGTCAAGTTCTACAAGACTCTTGAGGATGAAACCGGGCTCGACCCCGGATTTTTTGTCGTCGGAAATCTTCGTATGGCCCAGACACGGGCACGGATGGACGAATACATGGTCTACGCATCAACGGCGGAAACCGTCGGGATTCCGCATGAGTGGCTGTCTCCCGAGGACATCGGCGACCGATGGCCCCTGGTCCGGACCGACGACCTCAGGGGCGCGCTGTTCCACCCGACCGACGGATACATCAACCCCGCGGACGTCACCCAGGCCATGGCGAAAGGCGCCCGGCAGCGCGGTGTCGACATCCGCCGGCGAACTCAGGTGGACGGATTCGAGTGGACCGGTTCCGAATGGATCATTCGGGGATCTCGCATGATCGAAGTCGGCGGCAACCTGGTTCCCGGCGATGAGGAGTTCGTCATCCACGCGGAACATGTGGTCACGGCAACAGGCAATCACGCCCAGAGGACCGCCGGTCTCCTCAAGATCAGGATTCCCGCGATTCCCGTCGAACATCAGTACATCGTAACCGAACCGGATCCTGCCTTGCTTGATTTTCGGAAAGGCCAGCCACAGCACCCCGTCCTGCGGGACGCTGACGCCCGCTGGTACGTCCGGGAGGAACGCGGCGGCTGGATTCTCGGTCCGTACGAACGCGGCGCGCCGGCCCGGTTCGGGCACGGAGTACCGGAGACCTTCCGTGCGGATCTCTTCCCGCTCGATCTCGACCGGATCGAAGAAGAGTACATGTCGCTGATTCACCGGATTCCGTCGACGGAACCTCTTGGAATCAAGGACGATTTCAATGGCCCGATCTGTTACACGCCGGACGGAAACCCGCTGGTCGGGCCGGCTCCCGGATTGAGAAACTTGTGGCTGGCGGAAGGATTCAGCTTTGGAATCACGGCTGCGGGAGGCATTGGACACTACATGGCCCAAATGATGGTCGAGGGTGAAGCCGAAATCGACATGGCAAGCCTCGACCCCAAACGCTACGGCCGGTGGATGACGACCGAATACGCGGAACGCAAGAACGAGGAGTGTTACGAACACGTCTACATCCTTCATCACCCCGATGAGGAACGCGAAGCGTGCCGGCCACTGCGAACCGCACCCTGTTATGACCGGATGAAGGCTCGCGGCGCCCGATTCGGCCAGGTCAATGGCTGGGAACGACCCAACTACTTTGCCACCGACGGTTTCAATGACCGGGAATCCCGCAGTTTTCGCCGCGGGGGGTGGTGGCAATTCGCGGCCGAAGAGGCTCGGGCAATCAGGAACGGCGTTGGCCTGATCGACGCAACGGCTTTTGCCAAGCACATTGTCAAGGGTGCCGGTGCGACTGCGTTTCTGGACTGGCTGACCTGCAACCGTTTGCCGTCGGTCGGGCGAGTCAATCTGACCTATGCGCTCACCCCGGCTGGAACGACCCGAACCGAATACACCATCGTTCGCCTGGATGAAGACTGTTACTACCTTGTTTCCGCCGGGGCATGGGCGGACTACGATGGAGACTTCTTGCGGAAGTGCGCCGAAGACTGCGAGGGCCGGTTCGGCCGCATCGAGATTCAGGATGTCACCTCCCAGTGGGGAGTCTTTGCCGTTGCCGGTCCCCTTGCCCGGGAAGTCCTGGGGCCGCTCGTCCGGGACGCCGACCCGGCAACCGCCTTGTCGAATCGGCGCTTCCCCTGGCTGGCCGCCCGCTGGATCGAAATCGGAATGTGCCGACTGCTGGCCGCGAGGGTCGCCTATACGGGCGAGTTGGGCTGGGAGTTTCACCATCCGATCGAAATGCAAAATTACGTTTTTGACCGGATAGTGGAGGCAGGAGAGCAGCACGGGTTGAAACTGGTCGGAGCCAGGGCGCAAAACTGGCTGCGCCAGGAAAAGAGTTACCGGGCGTTCGGCACCGAACTCGGGCGCGACGCGACGCCTCTGGAGGGAGGCCTGTCCCGTTTCGTCGACATGTCGAAGTCTTTCCAGGGTCGAAAGGCCATGGAAGATACCGGCATCAGGGTTCAGTGCGTGACCTGCCTGGTCGACGGGCCCGGAGACGCCGACCCGTGGGGGCGCGAGGCACTTTACGACCTGCACGGCAAACGGGTGGGTCGGCTGACGTCCGGCGGGTATTCGGTGCACTTAGGCACGTCGATCGGGATGGGTTACGTAAAGCCCGAAGCCGCAAATCCGGGAAATGAGCTCAAGGTCCGCATGTTGAACCGGCTTTGGAGCGTCGATGTCGCCGCCGACAGCCCGTATGACCCTAAAAACGCCCGAATTCGTGCGGATGGCTGACGGAGATCCCGACCAATTCTGGCCAATCGCCACGACCGGGCAACCATCAACACCCGGCGTTCCCGAGCCGTCCAGGTAATACGCGCACCCGAACCGGGCCCGAGGTGACACTTTTCCGTCGCTTCAGTTGATTCCCCGCCCCGGGCGAGCGCTCTCCGTAACCTGGGTCCCCCCACCCGCTGCCGTCACGATCAGCCGGAGGAACTTGCGGTCGACGGTTTCAAAGACCTGTGGATCCGTTCCGGTCATCCAGGTCTGGGCCGGAATTTCCGCCAGTTCGCTGTACAACTGGCCCCGGCGCGCTTCGTCGAGATGTGCCGCAACCTCGTCGAGCAACAGGACGGGCGGAATGCCGGTATCCGCGATCAATGCCCGTGCGCCCGACAGCACGAGCGACAAGAGCAACGCCTTTTGCTCACCCGTCGAGCACTGGCGCACGGGAATTCCCTTTCCCGCATGCACGGCGAACAGGTCGGTCCTGTGCGGCCCGGAGCGGGTTCGACCCGCACTCATGTCTCCAGGCCGGGACGTCCTGAATTCCTCAATGAGCTCGTCGGAGGTCACGTCTTTCACGGGTCTTTCGGGCCCGCGCAATGACAGTCGCGCGACGGGAAATCCGGACGTGCTTCCCGACAGCGCATCGTCGAGCCTTGCAACGACGACCTGACGATTGGCTTCTACCATCGCTCCGGCGTCCGCCATCTGTCGCTCGACGGCATCGAACCAACCCGAATCCCGTACTCCTTCCTTAAGCATGCGGTTTCGTTGGCGAAGGACCTTGTCGTAGGCAAGGCTGACACGGGCGTGCCCAGGCCTGAAATTCAAAGCCAGCCGATCCAGGAATCTGCGGCGGCCGTCGGAACCTTCGAGCCACAGCCTGTCCATCACCGGCACCAACCACATGACCGGAACGACCCGACTCAGCGCAGTTTGGGGAACAGGCTTGCCGTCGAGGCGAACACCGCGTGCGCCGGTTCCACCGAAGGACGTTTCGATTTCGCTGGGGCAGTCAGGGCGATCAATGACAGCGGATACTTTCCAGCCTGAACAGCCGGGAGTCCTGATCATTTCCGCTGATGTCGACCGCCTGAGACCTCGCCCGGGTGTCAGAATGGAAACCGCCTCGAGAACGTTGGTCTTTCCGGCGCCATTCTCGCCGAGCAGAATGACCGATTCGCCAAGGGTCTCGACACGGACACGTTGAAGTGATCGGAAACACGTAACCGTCAGGCTTCGGACCGCGAGGCGGGCCAATGTCAGATCCGCATCGGCATCACGACAAAAAGACTGTTTGAGTCGTCTCCATCGCGGACCAGCGCCGGGTCCTCCGGGGAGTTGAGCCAAAACACGACGCTACTCTGGTCGATGTGTTGTGAGACGTCCTTGAGATAGGAACCATTGAAGCCCATCTTCATCGGTGTGCCCGAGTACGCGGCGACAACTTCCTCGTCTGCCGTCCCCTTGTCGACCGTATTCAGGTTCAGCTTGATCAGGTCCGTTTCGATCGCCATGGTCACGGCCTCGGTATCACGCTGCGTGCCGACCGTCGTGACTCGGTCGACCGCTTCAACGAAAGCGCTCCGGTCGATCTCCAGACGGTTTTCGTTGTTTTTCGGAATGACATTTTCGTATTGCGGGAACGTACCTTCAACGACATTCGATGTCATCGTGATCGACGGCAACTCGAACTGGACAATCTTGTCCGTTACCGAAACATCCAGTTGTTCTTCCTGATCTTCGAGAACCTTCAACAGCTCACCAACCGTTTTTTGGGGCACAATAATGCCGGGCATGTCTTGCGCGCCTTCCGGAACATCCATGCTTGCGAGCGCGAGCCGATGACCGTCGGTCGCAACGCAACGAAGCGCACCTGGCTCGGACTCATCGCCCGGAATGATGTGCAAGAAGACTCCGTTGAGATATTTTCGCGAGTCGTCCTGGGACATGGAAAACCGGGTCTTCCCGACGAGGGGGCGAAAGGACCCGACAGGCACGGAAAAGCTGCATTCGAACTCATGGCGCTGCATGAGCGGAAAGTCTTCCCCGGGCAGGGTGGCAAGCTTGAAGACCACCCGGCCGGCCGAGACCGTCAGACGGCCGACGTTCGCATCCGAATCGATCTCGACCTTGGCTCCCGGAGGCAGTTTTCTCGCAATTTCGTGCAGCAAATATGCACCAACCGTGGTGTGGCCCGTCTGTTCGACATCCGCGACGGCCATCGAAATGACTTCCAGTCTCGCGTCTGATGCGCGGAAGAACACCTTGTCTTCGGATGCCTCGATCAACACGTTGGCAAGGACAGGTTTCGCCGGGTTCCTTTCGGCGACGCCGTTTGCGACGGTCATCGATTTCAGCAAGTCACCGCGTTCGATCGAAAATCTCATATTTCCTCCGGTCGCTGGCCCTGAGGCGGACGGGCTACTCCCTCAACCTTCGAGCGTTCGTCTCAGGATTTCCAGGTCTTCCGCGAATTGCACGTCATCACGCTCGAGCTCCGAGACTTTCCTGACCGCGTGAAGAACGGTGGTGTGATCGCGACCGCCGAAGTATCGGCCGATCTCGGGCAGAGAGCGCGTCGTCAGGTTTTTCGAAAAGTACATGGCGATCTGCCGCGGCCTGACAATCGAGCGGGCTCGCCGATGACTCAGAATATCGGAAATCCTGACGCTGTAGTGATCGGCGACCTTTCGTGTAATTTCATCGACCGTAACCTTGCTCGCCGATGCCCTCAGCACCTCGGAGAGGCATTCCTGAGCCAGCTTTTGGTCGATCATCAGGTCGTCGTTTTGCCCCAGGCAGTCTGCAAATGCAAAGAGCCGGTTGAGACCTCCTTCAAGAACCCTGACGCTGCCGGAAATTCGCTGAGCGAGAAACTCAAGAACTCCGTCTTCAATCCGAATGTTCGGAAAAACGCCGGCCTGTGCCTCCGCCTTCGCCCTCAGGACATTCAACCGCAACTCGTAATCGGGAGGGTGGATGTCGACAACCAGCCCAGACTGCAATCGCGACTTGATGCGCTCTTCGAGACCCCGGATTTTCCCGGGCGACCGGTCGGCGGAAATAACGATCTTTCTTTTCTGGTCCACCAGCGAATTAAACGTGTGAAAGAACTCTTCCTGCGTGCTGTCCTTGTCAGCAATGAATTGCACGTCGTCGACGAGGAGGACATCAACGGAGCGAAACAACTCCTTGAAACTCATTGTTTCGTTGTCACGCAAGGCCTGAACGAAACGATACATGAACTGTTCGGCCGACAGGTACAAGATGGCGCTTCCGGGGTTCCGTTCCAGGACCTGCCAGGCGATCGCGTGCATCAAATGGGTCTTCCCGAGGCCAACGCCTCCGTAAAGGAACAGCGGGTTGAAATTCACGGTGTCATGAAGTGCGACGTTTCGAGCAGCGGCCTGTGCAAGTTCGTTCGGCTTGCCGACGACGAACTGGTCGAACGTGAACCTGGAATTGAGTGGGGCGCCGGGAAGACCAGCGGCTGCAGAGGAATCAAGTTCGCTCACGGTTGCATGTCTTCGCAACCGATCCGCTCCCCCGCCATCGACCGGGATTCCTGCCACAGGTGAATCCTGGGCGTGAAACAGGAGATCCTCAAGGATGACTCCTTCGGACTCGAAACAAGAGCGAATCTTGTCGCCGTAATTCCGATTCACCCAGTCACCGAAAAACCTCGTCGGGACCGAAAACGACGCTATCCCGTCGTCAATTCCCTGAAATTCAATGCGCTCGATCCAGTTCTTGAAACTATTTCGGCCAATGATTCTTTGTAATTCGCCACATACGCGAAGCCATTTTTCATCGTTCATGATCTCTCCAATTGACGCGCCTCAATTCATGGCGCGCAATAATTTACCTCTGATCAGGACTGCACCCAGTCCAGGCCCCGGAACTTCCAACCGTTGACCAATCCCCTTCGGCCCTCCTGATTCCGGTCCCCTTCAAACCCTTCCGAAACGTTGATGCATTCGACGACCCGGCCTAACCGCCGCGCAGCTGACGCAACGCATTGGGCCGCCGCCATGGATCTCTGACCTGATCGACAGATGAAGTAGATGCGATCTGGCCCGTCCTCACCGACGATCCTGAACAACTCGTCAGCAAAGTCCTGATCCACCGACATGTCAGGATAACGATTCCACTCCAGGGTCACGACACCTTTCCCCAGAGCGGAAAGGTCAGGAACTCCGACGAACTGCCATTCAGGTTTCGTGCGAACATCGACGAGAACGGAGCCCTGACTGGACTCAAGGTCACGCCAAACTTCGTCCGGTGTAACCTGGTGAATTTTTTCGGGCGGCGAACCGAACACCACGCTCCCCCCAGAGTGATTCTGTTCGTCCGAAAAAGGTACCGATGGCGTGAACCCAATTCAACGCCATTTTGCCCGTTCGGCCGGTCCGACCGGACTTCGGCCGTCAATTCCGTCATCCCGAGGCGCAGACGACTCGCGACTGAATCCATGTTCGCGGACGACCGGGCAACCGGGTTTCCGGTTGTCCCCATCATGGCGTGTCGTGCCTTAAATGATCCACAATTTGCCGCATGCCATTTCACGAAATCGGCGCCATCGACAGCCAGCCCGATTCGGACGATCATACCAGCGATCACGAAAAAGTGAGGAGTCCCCCGTTTTCCTGACACGCCGTCAGGGCCGAAGTCTCTGCAAGTTTCGTTTTCGTTCTCGGAGTCTTCCCGGTCGCATTCCACGCGAGCGGTCCGATTCGTTCAGAACGGTGATTTCGGGCTGCCGCTTCAGGAGCAGGTCTGAACAACCCGGAAGAACGATTGCGGAAAATTCCACACCGCGCGCGAGACGACCGCACATAATTCTGCGCCATTACCCGCTCCGGGACGCACGATCAAAAATGCCGGGAGCTTCGCACCGTCATGAAGGCCCGAAAATTCTGCAATCCGGCGCGGCGTCCGGGACGGAAGGCTTCGCCGTCAGGTGTCCATTGATTTGACTCGAGCGGAAAGGCGAGAGATTCGTCGACTGGCCGTATTCTTGTGCAACACGCCTTTGGTCACGCCTCGCATGATCTCAGGTTGAGCCGCAACCAGTGCCGCGGCCGCGGCCTGCTTGTCTCCAGACGAAATCGCCTCGTCGACTGATTTCAGGAAAGTCCGGATTCGCGACCGCCGCGCCCGATTGACTTCGGTGCGCTGCCTCGTTTGCTTGACCCGCTTGATTGCCTGTCGTGAGTTCGCCATCGCCAGTCTCTCTGAATCATGTACCCTTCAATTCGGCAACAACACGAACTGAAGTGACTGAAGCGATGCCATTTAGGGCGGCAACCCGGTCAAGTCAACCGCCAACGCGCGTCCCGGCGTCAACCTGTCCCTTGTGCCGGTCGTGGGGGCATCAAATGCTCGCGTATCGTCAGGCGCGCGCCTTTCGAACCCGTCATCGCAGTCTCCAGATCGTCATTTCCCCCGAAACTGCGGTGTTCGCTTTTCCGAAAACGCCGCCATCCCTTCGGCCTGATCCTCTGTCGCAAACAGCGAATGAAATACCCTTCGCTCAAACAAAGTGCCTTCGTACAACGTGGTTTCGTAGGCACGGTGCACCGCTTCCTTGACTGCCATAACCGCAATCGGTGACTTCTCTGCGATCTTTTGCGCGGTGGCCAACACCTCGTCCATCAACTGCCGGTCGGGGACAACCCGGCTGACCAGCCCGGACCGCTCTGCTTCTTCCGCGTCCATGAAACGCCCGGTCATATGCATTTCCATTGATTTCGACTTCCCGACAAAACGTGTCAGTCGCTGCGTGCCACCGATACCGGCGATGACGCCGAGATTGATCTCCGGTTGCCCGAACTTGGCGGACTCCGAGCAAATGATGAAATCACACATCATCGCCAACTCGCACCCTCCTCCAAGGGCATATCCCGAAACAGCGGCAATGATCGGTTTCCTGCACCGCCGAATCGCCTCCGCCTCACCGGCAAAGCAGTCGTCGCGATACATGTCCACAAAGCTCCGATCCGCCATGTCCTTGATGTCGGCTCCAGCCGCGAATGCCCGCTCGTTGCCGGTCAGGATGACAGCGCGAACCTCGTTGTTTTTCTCCATTGCGCCGAGCGCATCCCCGAGTTCACCCAGCAATTTGAAACTTAATGCGTTCAGGACCTCCGGGCGGTTCAGTTTGATGATTCCGACGTGGTCCTTGGTGTCGACAATGAGTGTTTCATAGGCCATGTGCCGCCTCCGGCTATCCGTTCCCTGATTCCAATAGCAAACCGGGCACGTTATTTAGCAAACCGGGCACGTTATTAAAACCGACGTATCACGTGGGGACCCCGACCGCCGTCGGGTTCTGCCCGGCCGAACACGTGCCGGCAACTCTTTCCGGAAGTCCCCGGATCACTCCTGGCATTCCGGGCACCAGAATGTTGAACGGCCGGACTGCCGAATTCGCAGGATCGTGCCGCCGCATGACTCCTTAGGACACCGGAGTCCCTCCCTGCCATAGACCGAAAACAGGTGCTGGAAGTATCCGAGCTCGCCGTCTGACTGACGGTAGTCTCGAAGTGACGAACCTCCAGCCGCTATCGCATCGTGGAGGACCTCGCGGATTGCACGATGCAGCCGCTCGATCCGTGGTGTCGATATCTCCCGGGCTTTCGACTCCGGGGCGATTCCGGACCGCCACAATGCTTCGGACGCATAGATATTTCCGATTCCGGCAACGACCTTCTGATCAAGCAAGACATTCTTGATCGGTGCCGTCCGCTTACGAAGCTGGTTCTCGAGCAGACCGGGCGAAAATTCGTTTCCGAGGGGCTCGGGGCCGAGCGATGCCAGCGATGCGTGCGAATCAAGCGCATGTGCCGGAATCAGCTCGACCATTCCGAATCGTCGGTGATCCGTGAAAGTCAGGGTCGCACCATCGTCAAACTGAAGGATGACGTGATCGTGCTTCTCGTACGACGGCCCGGCAATTCCGTTGTCTTCCATGTGGCGGGCAGGCGCAGTCTCGACGCGGACACGACCGGACATGCCCAGGTGCAGCATCAATGTTTGACCGGTTGACAGCGTGCACAGGATGTATTTCGATCGCCGGTGAAGGCTGGCAACCGCCGCGCCAACCAGTTTTTTGGCCAAGTCCCTTTGCAACGGACGTCGCAGGTCCGGTCTGCGAACCACCACCCCCACAATCGTCCTGCCGGCAATTGCGGTCTGGAGACCCCTGCATATCGTCTCGACTTCAGGAAGTTCGGGCAATGTTCCGATCTGTGCTTGGCGCATTTCGCTTCAGTGGGTAACCATATAATGAGGTTTCATCACGAAACCAGAGCCTGGGGACAGGCAAAAAAAGGACTTCGGGCGATTGAACGACTCGGGCCACACAACTGACTTTGGCTTCCGGACGGTAGCCCGGACCGAAAAGCAAGGACTCGTGCGCGACGTGTTCTCGAACGTTGCTCCGCGTTACGACGTCATGAATGACGCGATGTCCTTCGGCATCCACAGGCTGTGGAAGGACGCGTTGGTCGACTGGCTGGCACCGAAATCCGGACAGGAACTTCTCGACATCGCCGGGGGAACCGGAGACATTACCATCCGCTTTTTGTCGCGTGCCGAAAACACGCGCGCAACCGTACTCGATCTGACCGAGGACATGCTGGAAATCGGCAGGCGCAGGGTGCGGGGACTGTCGCTCGATGACCGGGTCGAGTGGGTACTTGGCGACGCGACCCGACTTCCATTCGAATCCAACCGGTTCGACGCCTGCACAATGTCATTTGGAATTAGGAACGTTGACAAAAAAAAGGAAGCCATACGGGAAGCATTTCGCGTTCTTCGGTTTGGCGGACGGCTACTGGTGCTCGAATTCAGCCATGTGCCTGTTCCGATTCTGCGGAGAATCTATGATCTCTACTCATTTCAGGTCATTCCCCGGCTCGGATCGATGATCGCAAATGATCGGGACAGCTACCAGTATCTCGTCGAAAGCATACGCCGGTTTCCGGACCCGGACAGATTTGCCGACATGCTTCGCGGATGCGGCTTTGAACGCGTCGTATTCCGAAGGCTGACAATGGGCGTAGTCGCCATCCACTCCGGCTGGAAAATCTGATCGATGCGCGGCCCGCACAATCTGTTCCGGCTTGTCCGTGCCGGTGCGACCTTCGAACGCACCGGCGCGATGAATTACGCCTTGGAAAAGCTCGAGGCCCCCCTTTCAATTCGTGTCGCCCTACGGATTGTCGGATGGCCGTTCAAATGGCTTGGTCTCAAGGGAGAACCCGACCTCCCGCCCGTTGCGCGCGCCCTGACATCTCTGGGCCCGGCCTACATCAAGCTGGGTCAGAACCTTTCGACGCGTCCGGACATCGTCGGCGACGATTTCTCGGCTGAATTGAAGGTTCTGCTTGATCGGCTTCCCCCGTTTTCCGACGAGGAAGCCAAACGCACGATACGAAAGGAGCTCGGCCACGAGGTCGACGTTCTTTTTTCGGAGTTCAGCCCCCCGGTCGCCGCCGCCTCGGTCGCTCAAGTTCATCGCGCCCGCGTTCGTTCGTCAGGCCAGGAGGTCGCAGTCAAGATCCTTCGCCCGGGAATCGAGCGCGTCATCCGGCGCGACATTGACGCCTTCTATTTTACGGCCAGGTTCATCGAGTTCTTCCTGCCGGCCGCGCGCAGACTGCATCCCACCGATGTCATCCGCTACTTTGAAAAGATCATTCTCGCGGAGATCGATCTGCGCCTGGAAGCCTCGGCCGTTGCCGAGCACTCCGCCAACACGTCCGGTGAAAAGGGATTCTCGGTTCCTGCCCTTGTGTGGGAACTCTCGGCCAGGCGGGTCATGACCCTCGACTGGATCGAAGGCATTCCGCTCAGCGATCCGGACGCGCTCCGCAGGCAGGGCGTTGACTTCGATGATCTTGCCAAGCGGGTCGTGCAGAGCTTTCTCCGCCACGCACTTCGGGACGGATTCTTTCACGCGGATCTGCATCCAGGAAACCTTATGGTCACTCCCGATGGATCGCTGCTCGCGCTCGACTACGGCATTACTGGCCGAATCGACGATTACACCCGGCGTGTCTACGCGGAAATCCTGTTCGGATTCATCCGGCGCGACTATGATCGGGTTGCACGCGTGCATTTCGAAGCCGGGTATGTCCCTCGCGGCCAGGACATCGACGCGTTTTCCCAGGCCCTGCGTTCGGTCGGAGAGCCGATCTTCGGGCAGGATGCCACGCGCATTTCCATGGGGCGCCTGCTCCGGCACCTTTTCGACGTTACGGAGAGATTCGGAATGGAAACGCGGACGGAACTGCTTCTCCTGCAGAAAACGATGGTCGTGGTCGAAGGAGTTGCCCGATCATTCAACCCGAATCTGAACATCTGGGAAACCGCCAAACCGGTGGTCGAGCAGTACATCAAGGATAACGTCGGCCCGAAGGCGATCGTGCGGGACGCTGCAAGAACACTGGAAATCCTCTCGCGCTTCGGCCCGAGAGTTCCGATGATAATCGAGGAGGGCCTTAACCGTGGCAGGGACGGACCGCAGCAAGATCAGGCTCCCCGGTCGAACACGGATGTCGCCATAACCTGGTTCTCAATCGGTGTCATTGCCGCGGTGTCGGTCGTGTTGCTGGCAGACCTGATCTAGTTTCGCCGCGACATCGTTTCACTCGATGGCGGTGATTTCGGCCTCCATCGCCTTCCGGTATTCCGGATAGCGAGGACCCCGAAACTGCGTGCGGCGCGGGCAATACACCGCCATCCACCTGCGCGAGAGCGGCCTCAGTTGCAGGTACCGGTCTACCGTGTCCTGACAGGGGTAAGCGTCCATGAAACGCTCGACCAATCGCACATCGATGACTGTCCCACCGTTGGTCATCTGCTTGCCCGGGGTCAGGAAACAGGCGATATCGTCAGCCGGATCACCTAATCCGGGACGTTGCCAATCCTTCAGGACCAGCCCGTCGTCCGAACGGATGAGATTGCCCGGAACAACGTCTCCGTGGACGAAGGCATGATCACGGTGGACGACCGAATCGTGCCGGGGTTCAAGACGGCGGAGTCTCGTGCCTCGTTACCCGTGCACATCGAAAGACTGCGGTGGGCATGCCGCCTCGGTTCCGTACTCCCGGCGGGTCGGACCTCAGGGTCGGGAAATGGACGAGCATCGTGAATGCGGCCGAGCAACAACGCAACCTCGGCGAGGTCACGTTCCCTGGCCGCTGTCGATGCCGGCAGGCTCCAGGGCTTGCCCGGGACGTACTCGCTTATGAGAACCACCCCGTTTCCGACGCTGACTGCATCCGGCAAGCCCGGCGCACATCCCGCTCGACCCAGCCATTCAAGGCAACGGATTTCGTTGCCTGGCAGACCAGGAAAGAGAGGGTTCTCCCGGTTCTCAATCCGATACCTGCACACCAGGTCGTCCGCACCTGGCTGAACCCGCCAGACATGGCTTGTCCTGCCGCCGGACAAGAGCGTCCATCTGGAATCACCCTGGACCAGCCCGCCTTGAACGACGGCCTCCTTCAGACTCCGTTCCGGTACGTCGCACTCCCCTGGGGAAACCAAGTTCGCACTCCCGTCCGAATCGATATCGGTTGTCGGGGTTCACGGCAGAACTCTGTCACTACGTCGTTGCGTGCGGACCATTCACGAGTGGTTCCTGAACCGCAGGGAGAACCGGAACCCGTCGAATCGCGTGGCTCTTTCAAATTCGAACATCGCCGAGCGGCTCACGGCCCCGCCATGATACGCGGCGTCCGGACTTGAGGTGGCTGCCGCCGAAGTTATTTTGAATCGGCGCAACGCGAACCGATCTGCCGTGCCGTGGGTTCCGTCGATCTCACATCTCACATTTGCGGTGGATTACCTGACCGTTTGGACCATAATGCGCAGCAACGGCCCCGTAGCTCAGCAGGATAGAGCAACCGCCTCCTAAGCGGTAGGTCAGTGGTTCGAATCCACTCGGGGCTGCCATGTACATGTACGCAGTTCGTACCTGTCCGCACCTGGAAGCCCGCCGCATCACCGGCTTTCGCGAGGCCAGCCAAAGCAAGCCGGAATGCCATCCGATACCCAATGAGAGTCAGAACCAAGATCTGCTGCATTCAATCCACCGACGAGGCGAAACTGGCGTTTGCTGCCGGTGCCGATGCCGTCGGTCTTGTCTCCAGCATGCCTTCAGGACCTGGTCCGATTCCCGAATCGCGAATTCGAAAAGTGATCAGTGCGTTTCCCGGGAGCATGTCGGTATTGTTGAGCAGCCAAACGTCCTACGGTGCCCTCCGCAAGCAGGTGAAGTATTGTCGACCGGCCGCATTGCAACTGGTCGATCGTGTTTCCCCGGGTGTCCGGAAGCAACTGAAGGTCGAGTTTCCTGATCTCGCCCTGATCCAGGTCGTACATGTTCAGGGCGAAAACCCGTCGCCAAGGCTCGTGGAAGCCGTGCCCCATGCCCACATGCTCCTCCTTGACAGCGGAAACCCCGACGCGACCGACGGTCGTCAGCTTGGTGGCACGGGCCGCGTCCACGACTGGCCGCGTTCCGCAAGGATCATTCGGGATTGTCCGATTCCGGTCTGGCTGGCCGGCGGGCTGACGCCAGAAAACGTCGAGGATGCGATCCGCTCGACTCGACCGTATGGCGTGGATGTCTGCTCCGGACTCAGGCCACACGGTGCACTCGAGCCAGAGGTTCTCGCGCGTTTCATCTCGAGAGCCCACGCAACCCAAGACGTCCGGCGAGACCAGTGAGCGGCAGCCTTGCGACCGACCGCATGCGGAAGTGCTGACGGCAGGCGTCGACGAGGCTGGGCGCGGTCCGATTGCCGGACCCGTCGTTGCCGCTGCGGTTGTCCCGTCGGGAAACAGCTTCCCCGACGGTATTGCAGATTCCAAGACGCTATCCCGAAAACAACGCGAATTCCTTTACGGCCAGATCCTGGATTCGTTTGCGTGCTCCATAGCATTTGTCGATGTCGCCACGATCGACCGCATCAACATACTTGCCGCTTCCATGCTGGCTATGCGAATCGCCGTCGAACAACTTTCTCCGCGGCCGGACCTCGCCCTCGTCGACGGTCCGAATGTCCCGCCCGACCTGCCGGTGCGCGCCGACGCAATCATTCGTGGAGATGCGCGGATTCCAAGCATAGGCGCCGCTTCAATTCTGGCGAAGGTTGCACGCGATCGGTACATGCGATCCATCGCGCTGGAGTTCCCGCACTACGGTTGGGAACGGAATGCCGGCTATCCAACCAAGTTCCACGTGTCCGCACTGGAGGAATTCGGGGTAACACGCCATCATCGCCGTACATTCCGGCCCGTTGCGGACGCTCTCTCCCGCCAGGAGTCGGCATGACCCACGTCAAGGGAGGTCAAACTCCGGCATACCGGCTGCCCAACCCGTCGACGATCGGACAATCAGGCCTTTCGTCGCCCCTGCATGCATCAACCAGGTGGGCAAGTTCGTCGTGGAGCGACTGCAGCTCCCGCTGCTTGTCCGCAATCTCCTCGAGCCTCTTCATCGCAATTCGCTTCACGTCTGCGCTTGAACGCTGCTGGTCCTCATAGAGGCTCAACAGCTCCCTGCACTCCTTGATCGAGAAGCCGAACTCGCGCGCGCGACGCACGAACACGAGCTTCCGCACGGCGCCCTCGTCATAGATTCTGTACCCAGTCTCCGATCGGGACGGCGCCACCACCAGGCCGATGTCCGCGTAGTATCGAACCGTCTTCACCGGCAGACCCACTGCCTTCGAAGTGGCGGATATATTCATCAGCGGCCCCCTTGACCTTCCAGTAACTGGAAGCCCTAGGCTCCGAATCGAAACGAATCAAGAGGTATTTGCATGGCCGCCTTCACTGACAGGACTGCTATTGACTGGCGATGCCGCCACACCTGGCGCCGGGCATCGAAGAACACGGCATGGTGCCTGCTCGGTTGCGCAATCGGCGATTTCGGCACCATCGCCTATTTCCAGTTCACCGGCATTCCATGGCCGACACTGGCAATCATGACCCTCGCGATCGTGAACGGATTGGCGACTTCGATCGCCCTGGAGACCGCGATCCTTGTTCGCCAGATGGAACTCCGGATTGCTTTCAGGACGGCCATCGGGATGTCCTTCATCTCGATGATCGCCATGGAGGCGATGATGAATGCCGTGGACTGGACACTGACAGGCGGAGCCAAACTGACGTGGTGGGTTGTGCCGATCATGCTGGCGGCCGGCTTCGTCACCCCGCTTCCGTACAACTACTGGCGGCTGAAGGCACTTGGGCGGGCGTGTCACTGAGCCAGGCAGCGATGTCGGTGGTTCCGGCCGGTGCTCCATCCCTCGCGGGCTTCCCCATCTTCGATCGCCGCGGCAGTATCTCCTGCACCACGCCACCGATCCACGAGTTGATGAACCGAAAGATGGAAGTGATCGCCGCCTATGTCCGCGAACTCCCGGCAGGCCGGCGACAAACAAAGAGGGATTCACCATGAAAGCGCTCCTCGTCAGCGGATTCCTGGCCCTTGCGGCGGCGGCGGCACTGGCCCATTCGGGCCTTGAGACGACCACGCCGGAAAATGGCGCCGTGCTGACGGACGCACCGCCCCACATCGTCCTCACCTTTGCCAGCGGCATCCGCCTCACGCGCGTCCGATTGACGTACGACGGCACTCGTGCGGTTGAACTCGACCTCGGTGACCAGACCGAGTTTGCGACCCGCTTTTTGGTCCCGCTTGCCGACAGGGGCAGCGGCCTTTACCGCATTGAGTGGCGCGGTCTTTCTCTTGACGGACACGCGATGCGCGACGCCTTCACATTCAGGGTGCAATGATCCTTGCCCGACACCCGGTAGCTGGCTTCGGCCTTCGCGCGGTCCGTGTTCAATCCCGAGGCGCCTGTACGTGCCGGCCTGGCCCGGGCCTTTGCCGTTCCCGCATCGTCCGTGGGTCGCCTGTTGGGTTTGCCCATGGCGGCGGCGGCACCATTCCGGACCGCCGAGGGGGCTGTCCCGGCATAAAGCGTCCTGCTCCGGGGATTCTCCGCCCCGGTCAAGACCGGAGGCAGCGTGACCCCGTTTGCACACGTCCGTACACCAACTCTTCCGTTCGCCGCCGCCGCACCGGGCACGCTTCGTTTCGCTTGAGCATTGAAAGAGGACGTCCGTGGTGGCGCCCGTGCGCTGTGCGCTCTGAAGTTCCGACGCTTTCGAGTGAGCCCGGATCTTTTTTGTTTTTTTGGCGGCCGTCGTGCTGACCAGGGCGCTGGAACCGCCATCCGGAGGTCATCCATGAACCGACGGGAGCTCCTCACGGCCTCGTTTGCAGCGATCCTGCTCCCCACGTCCGGGTGGACCTCCGCACCGCTGCAATTGATGGCTGAGCCTGTCGACGCCCGGATCGTGCCCGGATCCGAAAGCCGAACCCACATGCTGGGCTTCAACGGATCGACCCCGGGGCCCGAACTCCGCCTGCGCCAAGGGGATCGGGTGTCGGTTGCCTTCGAGAACGGACTGAGCCAGCCTTCCGCCATCCACTGGCATGGCATCCATCTCGACAACGCGATGGACGGAGTGCCGGACCTGACCCAGGCGGCGGTCCAACCGGGCGAATCCTTTCACTACGTGTTCAACGTGCCTCATGCCGGCACATACTGGTACCATGCCCATCACCGCTCCTGGGAACAGGTCGCGAAGGGGCTTTACGGGCCGTTGATCGTCGAAGAGTCGGAGCCGCCTGCAGTCGACCAAGACATCACCGTGGTTCTCGACGACTGGCGGCTGGATCGCAACGGTCAGCTGCACGAGAGTTTCGACAATGCGCATGACCTCTCCCATGCGGGCAGGATGGGGAACTTCGCCAAAGCGCTGTTTTCGCAGGAGACCGTCCGGTTCGGTGACAGGGTACGCCTGCGGTTGATCAATGCCGCAACCGCGAGGACATTTGGCATGACGATCTCGGGAGGAGTTGGCGCGATCGTGGCCCATGACGGCATGCCGCTCGCCGAACCCGTGCCCCTGGGCGACCTGGTATTGGCCCCAGCACAGCGTACCGACCTCATTCTGGACGTGACCGGGCCGGTCTCATTCGCACTGCTGACCCGCGACGACCCCTATCCGCTTGGGACCATCACTGTCCGCGACACGAACCCCGGCCCGATTGCTGCACCGATCCGGCCCTTGCCACCGGCCCAGGTTCCCCGGCCCGACACGAATGGGGCAACACGTCATATCCTCGTCATGCAGGGTGGTGCCATGGGCGCCAGGCACGGCGGTAGCGACTTCTGGGCCTTCAACGACCATTCGGGTGTGCCCGAGGCACCGTGGCTCCGGTTCGCGCGCGGCGAGGCCGCCCGCATCACGCTGCGCAATGAAACAGCCTTCCCGCACGGGATCCACATACATGGTCACCATTTTCACGAGATCGGGAGCAACGGCACCCTTGGCCATTACAGGGACACGACGCTGGTCGATCGCCAAGCGAGTCGCGACATTCTCTGCGTGTTCGACAATCCCGGCAAATGGCTCGTTCATTGCCACACACTCGGACACCAGGCGTCCGGCATGAAGACATGGGTGGAAGTGGCGTAGCTCGGACCCTGCCAGCCGTCATGCTGCCATGGCCGGTTCCGGCGCGTGTCCGAAGAGGCGGATCCAACAAATTCTCGCATCGTCACGGCAGCCGTCTGTCGCGGTCATGGCATTCGTTGCTGCGTTCGGGCCGCGGTCGGCAGTGCATGGCGCCCGAATTTCGCTCACTGCCAGGTCCGGCCGGCTTGTCATTCCGCTGGCCTCGAGCCCGGCAGACAGAGATTGCCGAATGCGATTGACCGGAAAATTTTTCCGCAGACTCTTGACCACCTTTGCGATTTCCATTTAGATTCAATCAACAAGACGCAAAAAATGCGCTCAGAGGCAGTAAAATGGCAGGAAACCCGGCAGCGGCTGATGTCGCCGCGTTGCCGCTCGACAGGATTCTGGCGGGCGATTGTTTGGAAATCTTGGACTCGTTGCCGACGGAATCGGTGGATCTCGTATTCGCCGATCCGCCGTACAATCTACAACTGAAAGGCGATCTTCACCGGCCGAACAATTCGCGGGTCGCCGGCGTGGACGAAGACTGGGACCGGTTTTCCTCTTTCACGAGTTACGACCGCTTTTCGAAGGCCTGGTTGTCGGCCGTACGACGAATCCTGAAGCCAGACGGCGCCGTCTGGGTCATCGGCAGCTACCACAACATCTTCAGGCTGGGCGTTGCAATTCAGGACCTTGAATACTGGATCTTGAACGACGTGATCTGGCGAAAGTCCAATCCCATGCCGAATTTCAGGGGCCGGAGGTTGACCAATGCCCATGAAACCCTGATCTGGGCCGCCAAGTCGAAAAAATCCCGTTACACGTTCAATTACGCCGCCCTCAAGGCCCTCAACGACGATCTGCAGATGCGTTCCGACTGGAGGTTGCCGGTGTGCGCGGGAGGTGAGCGGTTGCAGGACGACGCCGGAAAGAAAGCGCATCCTACTCAAAAACCCGAGTCCCTGCTGCACCGGATCATCGTTGGAACGACCAAACAGGGCAATGTCGTTCTCGACCCGTTCTTTGGTACCGGCACAACGGGTGCCGTCGCCAAAAAGCTCGGCCGGCATTTCATCGGAATCGAGCGTGAAACCAGATACGCCAGAATTGCCCAGGCCCGGATAGACGGCATCGATCCCGCCGATACAAACTCGTTGAAAGTGAGCCCCGACGCCCGCGCAGCACCCCGTGTCCCGTTCGGACACCTGGTCGAACGGGGACTCCTTGAGCCGGGGAACAGGCTGCGTTCCGTGAACGGCCGCCACTCTGCCGTCGTTTGTGCTGATGGAACGCTCATTGCAAACAATCAAAGGGGATCGATCCACAAGATCGGAGCCATTCTCGAAGGGGCTCCGTCGTGCAACGGCTGGACATACTGGTGCTACCTGAAACGTGGCGAACACGTTCCGATCGACACTCTGAGGGAAAAACTACGGGCCGAACTCGTCTCGTGATTGCACTCGGGGACGATTTGGCGGGCGTTCCTTCCGGCGGCACCCTGTATTCGATGCTTGCGGAACCATTTCCTCCCTGCTCAGGCCTTCCAGGGGACGGATTCCGGGGTTCCAGCGCGTGCAACCGCTCCGAACAGATCCTCGCCCGGCATTTCACGCTCAAGTATCGAGCGAATGTCGAGCAGGCGGTCGAGGTCGATACCGGTCGAGAACCCGGACCGTTCGCACAGGTAGACAAGATCCTCGAACACGACGTTGCCGGTCGCCCCCGGCGCGAACGGGCACCCGCCGAGTCCGCCGATTGTTCCGTCCAGGACACGGACGCCGGCATCAAGCGCGGCGTAGGCATTGGCGATTCCAGTTCCCCTCGTGTCATGCAAGTGAATCACGACCGGGACGTCCCCGACCCGCGGAATCACGAGACCAAGCAGGTCGGTAATCTGGCGCGGTCCGGCGACACCGATCGTGTCCGCCAGCGAAATGGCCTCGGCACCTGCATCAAGGCAGCGACCAACCACGCGCAACACTGACTCCGGCACGACCCTTCCTTCGAACGGGCAGCCGAAGGCAACCGATACGGCCGCTGACACGACGGGTCCCGGCCCGTGCACCCGGCGACGAGCCCGTGCATAACGCAACAGTTCGATGGCGGAATCCCGTGATCGATTCACGTTGGAACGGCTGTGTGCTTCGGTCGCAGAGACGACGACGACGATCTCCGAGACCGTTGTCACGAGTGCATCGTCGATCGAACGTTCGTTGAGCGTCAGGGCAGACGAAAATGCATCCGGTATCCGGTCAACGCACTCGATCAGCTGACGGATGTCGGCGAACTGCGGAAACCGGTCATCGGGCAGAAACGAGCCGACCTCGATGTTCCTGACACCTGCCCGGCAGGCTCGTTCGATCCATTCCTTCTTTGCCGCGGTACCGGGCCAGGACGAGGTCATTTGCAGACCGTCCCGGAGGCCAAGTTCCCTCAGGGTGACCCGGTCGTCCGGATACAGTGTCAGGGCGTTCATTGCGTTTCACCGCCTTTCACCTTGGTTGCACGGCCAACAAAACGCTCGTCGAAGCCAAGGCCTGACAGGACATTGACGCTGTCGACTCCAAGCCCCGGCACCTCCAGGCGCGGGACGATCCTGGAAGAGTCCACCTGGACCGGGAGCCCAGGCGCGCGAAACTTCGTCCCATTTGCGAGCACACTCTCGTAGAGGCCCGGCCCCGCCTGCGGGTCGGAAAACATCTCGGAGGGAGTTGTAACCGGGGCAAACGGAACCATCCTCTCTTCAAGTTCATGCATCAGGTCCGGCGACTGCCACCGGGCGACCGCGGCCCGAAACTTCGGAAGTGTCCAGTCACGCGACCGGATTCGATCCATCCGGTCTTCAAGCGCTGGGTTTTCGAGAAACTCCTCCAGTCCCAGCAGGGTGCAGAGCGCCGTCCAGTGCCCTGATGTCACGGCTCCGACGAACAGTTTTCGACCGTCGCGGGTCACGAAAATGTCATAGACCGGCCAGGTGAACTCACGTTCAGGCATTGGCGCGGGCTCAAGTCCGGTCAGAGCAAATTGAACCATGTGCTGCGCAACGAGCAGAAGGCTGTTCTCAAACAACCCCGCGCGAATTTCCCGGCCGATACCGGTTGTTTCCCGTTCCCGCAACGCCGCAACGGCCGCGTAGGCACCAGCAAGACCTGCCATTATATCGTTCGCCGAAGAACCAATTCGGAGCGGCATACCTGTCGGACCGGTCATGTGGGCGAGGCCCGTCATCATCTGCACGGTTTCATCCAGCGCAGGCCGGTTGGCATACGGCCCATCGAGAAATCCCTTGCAGGAGACCGTGATCAGCCCGGGAAACCTGGTTCGAACCTGCGTCAGATCAAGTCCCATTCTGGCAAGGGTGCCGTCCCGGAAGTTTTCGACCAGGATGTCCGACGACGACAGAATACGGTCCAGGGCTTCACGTCCCTCGGCCCGGTCGAAGTCGAGCGTGACGGACTTCTTTCCCCGATTGAACAAGGCGAAGAACGACGCGCCCATGCCGGTCAGGTGACGGGTCTTGTCACCACCTACCGGTTCGACCTTGATGACCTCGGCGCCCAGGAATGCGAGGAACATCCCGCAAGCTGGTCCGAAAATCATATGACTTAACTCAACCACACGGATTCCGTTCAACGGCGCAAATCCTGCCGGTTGCCGCGCCTCATCACCCTCTGGCCGCCAGGAGTCCGGTGTCGTGCATGTCATCATCGGTCAAAATTCCCCAACTGTTCCCAGGTTGCGGCGAATCACGGAATTCCCGCGTCGGTGTTTTCTCAAGTCGCCACTCGACTCCGTTACCCGGATCGGCCGACCGAAACCGGGAACGGGTCTCCGGCAGGCGGTGCTGCCAGGTCCCAGATTTTCCGCATGACGGTTGGAAGTTTCGCCGAACTGAACGAAGAACGATCCATGAAGAATCCCCGGTCCGGACTGCAGCCAATGGGTACGTCCGCCCTCATCACCTTGACGCTCAAGTCGAAATGGGAAAACCTGTGGCGGACTCGACCTTCCAACGTTCTCCAGTTCGCGCAGCAGGGAGGAGCCTGCGTGACGCCGGAATCGCTCCAGGGGCTCCCGGGCCAGCCCAAGGTGCCCCCAAGCAGACCATGGGAGGGTCGGCGTTCCAGCAAGACCGCGCCGTCTTCCCGAATGGCGACGAAGGCGACTCCCTGCCGCTCCTGGCCTCGTCGCGGCGGAACCCGAACAGCAAATCTCTCGGGTTGACCCGTGGCGAATGCGGCACACCGGCTCGTCCATGGGCACATGTCGCAACGCGGCGCGCGGGGCCTGCACACCGTCGCTCCGAGATCCATGATGGCCTGAGCGTAGTCGCCCGCGCGGACGCCCGGCGTCATATCCGACGCCAATCGCCGCAGGTCGCCGGTCCCGGATGGAATGGATCGTGACCCTCCCAACCTGGCGAGAACCCGTTTGACATTGCCGTCGACGACAGCGGCGGGCTTGTCGAATGCAATCGCGGAAATTGCGGCAGCCGTATAGGGGCCGATCCCCGGCAACTCCCTGAGTTCGGCTTCGTCCCGCGGAAAGTTGCCCCCGAAGTCCCGGCTCACGATCCTGGCCGATTTCACCAGGTTTCGAGCCCTGGCATAGTAACCAAGCCCCGCCCAGGCCTCCATGATGTCCTCGTCATTTGCCAACGCCAGGTCGTGAACGGTTGGCCAGCGCGAGACAAACCGCCTGAAGTACCGATCCACGACCCGGACGGTTGTTTGCTGCAGCATGATTTCAGAGAGCCAGACGTGGTACGGGTCGGGTAGTTTCCCGATCGCGCGGCCCGATGGACCGATTCGCCAAGGCATGGTCCGGGCGTTCCGGTCGTACCAATCAAGCAGTGTTCTTGAAAACCATTCGCGATCGCACAAGCTTTGTCTTCTCCTCCACGGGCATTGGCAGTTCGAATTCCCACCGCGACGTGATGGCATGGCATCGCGAAAGGAGTCGAGTCCGATGAACGCAAGGAATGCCGGGAATCCGGGGAGACGGTTCATACAAGGAACCCAGGGATCGCCGACGACTTCACGGACCGGTTTCGTCGAAACTTCGGGTGGCACGGTTTCGACGGCTCGCGGATGATCGCTCGCGGGCCGGGAGGCACTGGTGGAGCGTTCGCCGTTTCCTCATCACCGGTAAAGCGAACCGTACAAAAGGCGGCCACGGTTCGACATCGACATCACCGGTCTACGGAGCACGTGCGCTGATCCTCCAGATGCAACCATCCGCGAACATGTGGCGAATCAACCCGCACTACCGGTAGAAGGCGATGCGGGCGTCCGGAGGCCGTGGCCGCGGTCGAGTCAGCAATACTCCCGATATTCGAATATTCGAAGTTGCCATTTGCACACGCGGATGTTTCGTGTATTTACGCGACCGCGTTACCAAGTCGTTGTACCTGACGTAAGTGTTCGCGCGAGCGGCCGGTCAGGTTTCTTCCCCGACATTGTAAACGTCTCCAAGGAATGCCGCATGGTACGGCGTCCCACCCAAAGTGTCGTGAAAGGAAGCGATCATGTCTACCGGTACAGTCAAGTGGTTCAACCAGACCAAGGGATACGGGTTCATTCAGCCGGAGGATGGCTCCAAGGACGCGTTTGTCCACATAAGCGCCGTCGAGAGAGCCGGTCTATCCACGTTGAACGAAGGCCAGAAAGTATCCTTCGAACTGGTGCCCGGACGGAACGGAAAGATGTCCGCCGAAAACATCGCGCTTGTTGAATAACTCCACGCGCTCCCGCCTGGCGGCCTACCCGGTTGCCGGCGACGGGCAAGATGGATGTCGTGCAACGGTGAGTTCAGCAGCGATCTGCTGAACGACGGGTACGGCGCGGACGAAATCTGTGTCAGGTCCCGGGATGAATTTTGCGTCCCGGGCACGGTCTGCATTCTGGAAACGGATCTTTGGCGAGCCGGTGACGTTTCCCAATGCCCGTGGCGGACGCGCTGAAATTTCCCGTGCGCAAACGTGGCGCGGAAACCTTCAGCGCGAACGACGGAGTGCACGGCCGGACCTGGGCCGGCTTTGCCTGCCACTTTGTGCGTTGCCGGGCGCAAAGGTCGAGCGGACGGAACCGGCGCATCGGTTCGTCAAGGAAAGGTGCGAAACCGAATCTCTCGAAATGACGTTTCGCGACTTTGTCCGCGGCAACCGCGATCCGGGTGCAGGATGGCGCCGCGGTTTCCCGAGAGATCTGCCCGGACTGGGAGGTAAAGTTCATTGACCGTCCGCAATCGCCGAACCGCGTCCTTCCTGTCGGTAACAGCCGTGCTCCGGGATGATGGATTGCGTGGCTTCTTGATGTTGGCGTCTCCGATTACGTAACCGGGCAAGCCAGGAGAAACGTGCATTGGGGTCCTCCTGTTCGCGAACTGGGTCGGCAAACCCCTGGAGCAACCGTCACCGATATCCAAGGACGCAGCCCGCCGGAATTTGGAAAGCGTGTGACCAGCGGCAGAATTTCGATCACACAACCTTGATTGTCTCCCCCGCAAACACTGTGGCAGTATCAAACTCCCGCCGTAATGCGACGGCGTGACGCCGCGAAAAGAACCGAGTCCAATGAGCGCAAGACACGTCAGCAATCCACGAAGTCGGTCCATGCGCGGCGCTGTCAGAATCGCCGATGTGCTCAAGGACCAATTTCGTGAAGTCTTCGGCAAGCGCGGTTTCGCCGAAATGCGGCTCATCACACACTGGCCGGAAATCGTTGGCGAAGCATTCGCCAAATCCACGTTGCCGGTCAAAGTGGGCCGCTCAAGACGTGGTCACGGTTCGACATTGACGATCCAGGTCAATGGAGCTCTTGCGCCAATCCTCCAGATGCAAACTCCCGAGATCATGCGGCGGATCAACGCATACTACGGTTACCCGGCGATCACCGGGATTTCACTCACACAGACCTCATCGGCGGAACCCGGCATCCCGGCAAAGCAGGTTCCTGATGAGTCCGCGATTTCGGGAAACGCCCTGCAACCCCTGCCTGAAGACGTTCAAAATGAGATCGACGGTCTTGAAGACCCCGACTTGAGGCGGGCCGTCACCGCTCTCGGGGAAAACGTCTTTCACCGCCACCAGCACGACGGTCATTTGGATCGGAAAACTACGGGAGACAAAACATGATTCACACTCGATCTGATTTGGCGGTCAAGCCGGCGAAGAAAGCCGTTCTGGCCCTGCTGGTTTCGCTCGGTCTTCTCCTCGGTGCGCAGGATGCCGGGCGGGCGCAGGCCGCCACGGACATCGAAGTGATCGAGATGTGGCTGGGTTCGGACGATGCAGTGGTGGAAGTGCGGGAGTACGCATCAATGACCTGCCCGCATTGCGCCAGGTTTCACGATAGCGTCTATCCCGATCTGAAGGCCAACTACATTGACACCGGCAAGATTCGTTTTGTCTTTCGTGAGGTCTATTTTGACCGTTCCGGCCTCTGGGCATCCATGCTGGCGCGGTGTGCAGGACCGACCCGTTACTTCGGCGTCATCGACCTTCTGTTTGAACGGCAGGACGATTGGTCCCGTCAGAGTAGTCCGATCAAGGTTACCGAGCAACTCCAACGCATCGGACGCATAGCGGGAATGACCGACGAGACCATCAGGGCGTGCATGGCCGATCGCGACCTCGCCCTGGCGATGATCGAAAAGTCCGACGCGGAAAGACAGGAGGACAACGTCAATTCGACGCCCAATCTCGTCATAAACGGTGTCAATCACGGGACTCTGGGCTACGAAAAACTGAAGGCACTCATCGACGACGAGTTGGGTGGCTGACCTCGGCACTGGCGATATTCGATTCGCGGTGCATCCCCGGACAAGAAATCGAGAGAACCGGGCGACGTTACGGTGGGCTCGGGCCATCGGTCAGGACGTCACCGAGCTTCCTTCTCAAGACTGCGTCGTCGCGAACAACCAGCCGTATCGGCAAGGTCAGCACACGTTTGCGAAACAAGGGGGGCAAACGCACGGCATCCTTTTCAGTCGTCACAAGCTGCGCGTTGATCCCTGCCGCTTCACGTTCCAGCCGCTTCAGTAGAGCCGGACCGTACGCCTGGTGATCCGGAAAGTACCTGGCCTCCACGACATCCGTTCCAAGACTTCGTAACGTGTCGATGAACCGCCGAGGATTCGCGATTCCTGCGAATGCAAGAACTCTTTGCCCGGCCCAGTCCATGCCCGTAGGGAGCACTTCGACCGTTCCTTGAACTCCGGGAACACGCCGAAGTTGAGGCCATTCGTTCATCAAGGATTCGTGCTCCGTCCGTGGCCCGATCGTTACGACCATGTCCGCGCGCGATACTGCGTCGCCGACAGGTTCCCTCAGAGGCCCGGCGGGGATGACCCGGCCGTTACCGAATCCGGTCACGGAATTGACGACGATGATGGACAAGTCATGGCTCAGTTCGGAGTTTTGAAACCCGTCATCCATCACGACAACCGTTGCACCGGCCGCCGCCGCGGCCTGACCTGCATGCAGCCGGTTCCGTGCTACCCAGGTCGGAGCGAAGGCAGCGTGGAGCAATGGCTCGTCACCAACCTGATCGGCGGTGTGCGCGGCAGGATCGACCAACACGGGACCTCGCAACGACCCGCCATACCCTTTCGAAAGAACATGCGGGCGTTGACCCGAATCGCGCAGCCTCGAGACGATCTCGATCACGGTCGGGGTCTTGCCGCTGCCACCGGCATTGACATTTCCGACACAAACGACCGGCACGCCAATGGTTGCTCGAATTCCTCGTCGAAGGCGTCGCCTGACAGCGGCGTGCCAGGCCCAAGCCAACGGGGAAAGGGCCGCTGACGTCCAACCGGGTCGGTCCGGCGGGTGGAACCAGAATCCAGGCGGCTTCAAGGCGGGCATCGCAACGTCAGCAGTCGGGCTCGCATGCCCGGCGTGCCCAAGCGCGAGAAACCGAGAGTGAATTCGCCCGGATCACTAGACTCGAGCAGGGCAGGATCGCATGTACGCACGGCGAGGTCTCGATACGATGGGATTCGGCCGCCGTTTCGGCGGCGGCACTCAGTCGGACGCGCCTGAACTCCCGGCACCATCGTCGACATCTTCGCGTAAACGGTGGAGGTCGGCGATGAAGTACCGGGTCCTCGCATTGTCAACGGTCCGCTGGGCGTTACTTCGCCACGCGTCGCGTGCGGATTCATAGTCGGGAAATATGCCGACGATGTCGATTTCCGCGAGATCCCTGAAAATCATCCGCTCCGGATCTGCCAATTCGCCGCCAAACACCAGATGCAAGCGCCGTCCCATCGTACTCTCCTTTTTTTGTCGATGTGATCAATGTGCCGTGGAGCACATACATACTGATCCCCGTACCTGCCCTTGCCGCCGGAAGTACGTGAACCGGGGCATGCCTCAGGCTGACCCTGCAATCTGCCCACAACAGGAAGGCGGCCCCGGGCAATACGAAAGGCATAGTCTCTGCTGCCGTACCGTTTTCTTGCGAACATGTCACTCCGGCAGCATTGGGTCGGCTCAATCCGGTTTCCCGCGCCGGGCGGTCCATGTTCCCCGTCCTGGCGGCGATGTTGCTTGACGCGGCAGACACCAGGCAGTTGCCGTCCTGGGTCTCCTCCCCAGAATGAGGCTTTCAGGAAGGTGCACATGCCTCCCGGTGCAAGCAGGTGGGTGGGCACGTTCTTCCGGTTGAATGACGTGCCCGTCGGGCTCCCGGCGCCGTGACGGGCAACCGGCGAATGGAAGCGCGTCCCCGTTCGAACGTCCGTAACTTGTGAAAGGCACAGCCCCCTTGTGCCTCCAATCTGGGGTTGGCCGCAGGTACCGGCGCTTACGCAAAGGGTACGCGCGACGGCCTGTCCTCAGGGAACAAAAGCGTGGCGGGCAGTTTGGCCCGAAGGTACAGATCTGGGTTGAACGTCACGTTGCCCCGCGTCCAGTCGCCTGTACGCTGTGTCGTTACCCTCGCCCGATGTATGGCATCCTGTTCGCCATGATCGTCATGAAGGGCACATTCGCCGAAAGTGGAAGCGACGCCATGAACGAAATGGCGTCGCCACAGTTTTCCACGTCGAATGTCGGCTCTGACTTTACGCTGCCATCAGCCTGGACGACGCCCTCCTGCATTTTCCGCGTCATCGGTGTCGCGGCGTTGCCTATGTCGATCTGACTACAGGCGATGTCATGTGTTCGCCCGTCAAGCGAGATGCTGCGCGTAAGGCCGGTGATCGCGTGCTTTGTCGCGGTATAGGCGACACTGTTCGGTCGGGGCACATGAGCCGAAATCGAACCATTATTTATGATCCGGCCGCCTTTCGGATCCTGGGCCATCATGATCCGGAACGCCCGCTGAGCACACAGAAACGCACCGGTGAGATTGACGTCCACGCTTCGCTTCCACTCGTCGAACTCCAGTTCGTCAACAGGCGCAGCCAGGGCAGCCGTGCCGGCATTGTTGAACAGAACGTCGAGTCGGGCGAACTCAGCCATTAGCCGACTGAAAAGATGGTCGACTTCAGCCAAGACACTGACGTCGGTGGGAACGACGACAATCTGCGGGTCGTCCGAACCGGTCTCACGACACAACCGGGCGGTTTTCTCGAGCGGGGAGCGTCTCCTCCCGGCAAGCACAAGACTGTAACCGTCACGGGCCAGTGCCCGGGCCGCCGCTTTTCCGATGCCGGTGCCTGCACCGGTAACCAGGGCAACTTTCCTCGTATCCACGTCAATCTCCCGCAATCGTCAATCCTTCGACCAGAAGGCTGGGCACCAAATTCGAACGATGCGGTCGGGCATCATCGGCGGCCACGATGGAAAGCAGCATCTGCTTCAGATTCCCCGCTATCGTACACTCATGGACGGGTACGGTGATCTCACCGTTTTCAACCCAGAATCCGGATGCTCCCCGCGAGTAGTCGCCCGTGGTCGGATTGATCGCCTGTCCCATCAGCGATGTCACCACAAGACCTGTTCCCATTTGTTCCACCAAGGAATTTCGTGGATGCCCGGGACCATCCAGCGCGACATTGCCCGCAGAAGGTGCCGGAGGGGCACCAACGCCCCGTGCAGCATTCGCAGTGCTCTCGCAGCCCAGTTTTCGGGCCGTACGGAGGTCCAGGGTCCAGCTTCTCAGAACCCCGGCGTCCACAATGCTTCGCTCCTGTGTTGCAAGCCCCTCCGCATCAAACCTGCTTGAGCCGAATATCCTCCGCCGATGTGGCCGCTCGACAAGTGAATAGTCCCTGGGCAGAACGCTCGTATCCATGGAGTCGATCAACCAGCTCGAGCGCCGGACGACCATCGCTCCATTGATCGCCGAGAGGAGGTGGCCGAGAAGGGAACCGGACACCCGCTCATCGAACAGAACCGGATAGGTGCCGGACTCCGGCTTCCTGGCGCCCTTTCGAGCCACGGCTCGTTCACCCGCTATGCGTCCGACTTCACCCGCATCGGGCATGTCTTCACGATGAACGCGGCGTTCGAAACAGTAGTCCCGCTCCATTTCCAGGCCGGTTCCGGAAATCGCGACGCAGCCGAGCGAGTAGGAGGTCCGGGCTCTCTTCCCGCGAAACCCGTTGGTCGCCGCGATGATGCTCTCGCCGGTGCCCCAGGACGCCCCGGTGGAATCGATCTTCGCCACTCCGCTGACTCCCTGCGCCGCCGCCTCGACTTCGAGCGCCCACATTTGCAATTCCCCGGGTGTCGGCGGCCGGTCCGAACTCACAAGGTCCAGGTCGTCATTCTCACCGAGACTGGCCAACTGGCTTTCGTCTGCCAATCCGCAGGTCGGGTCTTCCGGCGCTTCGCGCGCCATCGCAACGGCCCTTTCCGCCATTCCACTGACGGCGCCGACCGACGTGTCCGATCCGGACACGACTGCCTGCCGAAGCCCAACAAGCACCCGCAGGCCGATTTCCGTTTCTTCCGCGCGGTCCGCCTGTTCCAGTTTCCCGTTTCTGACTTCAACCGACATGCTACGTCCCGAGTTGACCAATGCGTCCGCTGCATCGGCCCCGGCGTCCACGGCTGACTTCAGCAACAACTCGGCCAGGTCCTGGCATTCACGCACGGCATCGTCCTCCTGGCCTGAAGGGGTTCGGCCAAGCCGTTACCAACTCCTCCATCGTGGATTCGACGGGTCCACGAATGGACGCAAATGGATTCAAGCCCCTGACCAAGCTGTGGAAGCGTTTGCCCGGGCGGCGAAATCGTGCCGCATCATTCATGTCTCTGTCGCGCCTCCCAGCGTTCTGAGGGTACATTCCTTCGTTCGAATTTTTCCTGCCGAGCCGCCCTCGCCACGCCTGACGAAAGCAAGGAACCGGGCCTCACGCCAGGCGATACCCGGAGCCGGACCGTTCAAGATAAAGGATTTCCGCGCCAAGAACATGTCCGCCGCTGAACGGAAGACGATCGGCTGCCACCATGTCGAGCGCGCGCTTTCGCGATTGAATCGCGGCGGAGCGGTCGCCGTCGAAAGCAGCACAGATTTCCGGATCGGCCAGTTGCAAGACCTGGCTGTGCACCACGTCACAGACACTGACGAAACTGTCGGTGCCGGAATCCACCCGGAATCCGACGTGCCCCGGAGTATGGCCGGGCAGGTCAATCAAGGTCACGCATCCAGCGAGTTCTGCGTCGCTACGCACCAGGGTAACCCGGTCCCCATAGGCCGAAAGTACCGACTTCGCCAAAGCCTGCATGTCGGTCGCCGTTCCGTCGGCCCCGGCAAAGTTCCCGTCGTCCGTCCAGAAAGCGTGCTCGGCCGCCGTCACGAATACCTCGGCATTCCCGAACACTGCATTGCCATCTGAATCAATGGCTCCGGCGATGTGGTCAGGATGCAGATGCGTCAAGACGAGATGCGAAACATCGCCGGGGGAAACACCGACATCCCCCAAGGCCTTCGGGAGACGGCCTGCCACCGGGCCGAACAGGTCGCGTACCCCGCTGTCGACCAGAACATTCGTCTGACCCCGACGCACGACAAAGGCATTGAAACTCGTTTCGATCGCCGAGGCCCCTCCGCGGGACAGGATGGAGTCGATCTTGTCTGGATCCGTGTTCGGAAACACGTCCTTGCCGAACTCGGTCGCTCCGTCCTGCAAGGCAATGACGTCAGCGTCGCCGACGGATATCCTTGAGCTTTGTGACATTGTTCTTTCCTCTGTTTGGTCGTCAATTCAGGTGCCATCGGGTAGGAACAAGGCGGCATTCCCAACCTGGAGCAACGCACCCAAAGCCATCAGCTACCGCGTCGATACCCCCCGGCGACTTCAGGCTGGTTTGGGAAGTAGTCCTCGCATCCGCCTTCCCGGTATACGTCCGCCGTGCAGCAGTGCAAACCGCCCCCGAACGCATATGCGTCACGAAGATCAACTTCAACAACTTCCATTCCGAGACGGTCGAGTTGCTCCGCCTGGTGAATCTCCGACTTCTCCACGCACACGGTCTTCGGATCAAGTACGAGAACATTCATCGACAGCCATGTCGACGAATAGCACAGTGGTGGCGGCGAATTGTGGGCTGGGCGCGCAGCGTCAACGATTTTCCAGTCGTTCTTCGTGAACAGCGCTCTCTGTTCGTCCGGCAAACGGCGTTCGGGATTGTTCAGGATGAGTCCCGGCCTGATCGGCGTAAAGGTCGCATCAATGTGAATCGGGTACGGATCTCCCGGAAAGTTGGCCGAATGAACCCTGTGTTCCGGGAAGTGACGCCGAATCCATTCGATGCCCTTCAGGTTGGTCGTGAACCCGTGCTGCACAACCAGGTCCTTTCCGAATCGCAAGACATCCGCGGCATCGAACAGCGGTTCTTCCTCCGTCGTCACGAAAAACCTGTCAGCGGTCCACTCCAACCGGGTTTCGATACTGATGTTTCCGGAGAGGTAGTCGGGGCGATAGTCGCCGTCGGTCAACCTCGGTTTGGGTGCAGCCTCGTGCCGAAAGTTCGGATCCTCTTCCCAGTATCTCTTCATCAACGGGCGGTAGCACAGATATTCGAACCACCGGCAACGATAGGACATGGTCGCTTCCAAGATTTCATTCCCGACAGTCAACAGGACATCGCGAGGCGGCATGCATCCGAACCCGCTGCCGGTTTCGAAATCTGGCGTCACGACAGGCTGCGAAAAGTCGATCGGTGTCGGGCGGTCAACCCTGATGCCGCGACCACGGAGCATGTCTGCAAACGCGTCAAGCAGTTCGTTGCCTTGATCAATCATTTCCTGGGGTCGTTTCCCCCAATGTCCCCTCATGTCGGAATTCTCCGGGACCTTTGCATCAAGGGCCGGTTCAGGTGGAGGAATGTGACAATCCGTCGCGTATCCGACAATGACATGCTTGAGCGGGTCCCATTCGTTCCAACTGTTGACCTGCGACCTGTCCGGTGACCAATTCACGACCTTCATCCTGTTCAAGCGGCCTGCAAGGCCGCGGCCAAATCCGGCGATCGGCCTGGCGGTGAGTGGCGAACCATGTCACCGCGCGGCGAATCGCGACTTCTCCGAATCCATTCACGAATCATTTGGCGAGCGTCCCGGCAACAGTCAACGGCATCTGGCTTCACACATGATCGCATTCGGTGAAGGGGCCCGGTCAGGCAGCGGAAAAACGGGCGGTATCCGCACTGCGCACGCACCCCTGTCCCGCCGTCAGCCAGCTTTCGGCTTCAGTGCATTGGCTCGAGCATATGTGCGCTTGCGGGGCACGTTCAGACATCGCGCAGCGAGCACAGACGCATCCCGTGATGACAGCTTGTCAAGAACGAGAAGAAGAAACCGATCGATCTCCGCATCCGATGTCATCCGGTCTCCTGCCGGGGGGCCGACGACGATGACCACCTCGCCGCGGATTGATCGGGATTCGCCTGACACTCTGCTCGCGAGCTGATCGGCGAGTTCATGCAAACTGCCCGTCAACACCTCCTCATGGACCTTGGTCAACTCCCGGCAAATCGATGCCGGACGGTTCTTGCCGAACTCCGTGACGAGATCATCCAGCGCAGCACAAAGACGGACAGGTGATTCGAACAGGACCACGGTCGCCTGCACGGTCGAAATTTTCCGGAGGAACGCTCTGCGGGCACCCGAACGGGCGGGCGCAAATCCGGCAAACAGGAACCTGTCTGTCGGTTGGCCTGCCACCGCCAGCGCTGCCAGGACAGCTGATGCTCCAGGCGCGTGGAATACGTTCAGAGCAGCCCGACGGAATTCCTGAACCAGCCGGAACCCCGGATCGGCTACGAGCGGCGTGCCGGCATCAGACGTCAATGCGACGCGAGCTCCCCCGGACACGGCGGAAACAAGGCGCTGCCGTTTTTTCGTGTCGCTCCGGTCGTCGTAACGAACCAGTTTTCGACCCTTGAGAGGAATGCCATGGATGCCCAGCAGATGCCGGATCCTCCGCGTATCCTCCGCGGCGAGGATGTCCGCCTCGTTGAGGATATCAAGCGACCTCAGCGTGATGTCCCTCGCGGCACCGATCGGCGTCGCGACGATATACAGCCCCGGCTCCAGGTTCGATTTGTCATACCCAGATTTCATCGCACCATGATCAGACCCGGTTTCCGGGGCACGTGTGCCCGTCTCCAGTAAACCCCATTCCTGTTACGATGTGGACCGGCAATCAACCCTGTCTACCCCTCCGGTCGCCGCCGCAGTGCCGAAACTTACCTTGGTTTGACCGACATTGCACTTTTCCCGGTGTCGGGAGGCCAAAGGCCGCGGCAGGATCTCGCCTCGCTGTGGCAGCCCGGTTTCGGGAGGGAGATCAATTCGGGCCAGTCAATCTCATTCATCAAATCGGTGAACGCATTCGCCTGGGGTCCGCCGCGGTCGCCCATGCGGCTGCGCAGACCAACAGCCCTGTTCGGCAAGGCATCATCGCCATGCTTGGAACGTTCATCGACACGATCATCGTGTGCACGATGACGGCGCTCGTCATCCTGACATCCGGTGCCTGGACCATGACGGGAGCGGACGGCGGCGGTCTCACCGGTGCGGTCCTGACATCCACGGGCTTCCAGGAGTCCATTGCGGGAGGCCAGTACATCGTCACCATCGCGTTGGCCGTCTTTGCCTTCACCACCATTCTCGGCTGGTCGTACTACGGCGAACGGTGCTGGCAATACCTGTTCTCCGAGAAGAGCCTGTACGTCTACCGCGCATTGTGGGTGCTCGCGGCCTTGTCATTCGCCAATGTCAAGGTCGACCTCGTGTGGAACCTGTCCGACACGCTGAACGGGTTGATGGCCGTGCCCAACCTGATCGGGCTCCTGCTGCTCGCGCCGATGGTGTTCAAGGTCACGCGCCAGTACTTCGAGGATATGGGTCAGCCGTTGTCCCCCACGCCGATGGTCAAGGCATAACGCGCTTTCCCGATGGCGAGAGGCGGCAGAACAACGTCGCCGGAAGCCTCAAGGGGGCGGTCGAGAACGCGACCGCCCCACTCCGCAGTCTTTCGTGACAAGTCGCGAACCCGCCGCCAAATCCCGTTCGACCACCCCCGCGGTTCATGTACCCGCGCCCAGGTGCAGTTGTCACCGCGTCCACGCAATCGGATTCGCAATCCCTTTCGATGTCCGTTTCCGCTCAGCCCCGCCACCCAGCCATGTCCCGGGGGGGGATGCATGTCACGTGCGTTTCCCAGCCTTGTGAATCAGTGTAATGGATGCCGGTGCACGTGGCCGCCGTCCCGGAGAGGTCGGATGTCGACAGAATTGTTCCAAACGCGGCGCAAGCGATTCGAGGTTCCGGCAAGCAGGGAGAGAAATCAATGACTGAACTCGTTGCAGCGAGGCTGACCCCTTCGATCGGCGCGGGAATCACCGGAATTGATCTCGCCGATCCACCTGACGACGAGACCTGTGACGTACTCTACGGGCTCTTGATGGAGCACCAGGTCGTGTTTCTCAGGGACCAATCCATGAGTCCGGCAGCACACGTGGCGCTCGCAGAGAACTTTGGTGAACCGGAACCGCCACATCCAGTCTATCCTCATCTCGAAGGCTACCCGTCAATCATGCTGCTCGATTTCGGTGGAGACGCCGTGCCGGACACTGATGTCTGGCACACGGATGTCACGTACCGGGGCTCGCCACCTTTTGCATCGATACTTCATGGCCGCACGATTCCGCCTGTCGGTGGCGACACCCTGTGGCTTTCGATGACTGCCGCCTACGATGGGCTATCTCCCGGCCTCAAGTCCGACCTTTCCTCTGTCCGGTGCGTTCACGAAATGGGGGACTTCCGGAACAATTTCACCAGTGGCGAGCCTGACGGAGAGGCGTCGAAACTCACGGACGCGCATTCCCGAATGGGAAGCGCAATCCATCCACTTGTTCGCGCGCACCCGGTAACCGGCCGAAATTACCTGTACTGCAACCCGGGTTTCACCGTTCACGTCGAGGGAATGACAGCTTCCGACTCGCGGCACCTGCTCAACTTCCTGTTCGACCACATCATTCGGCCGGAATACCAGGTTCGTTTTCGATGGACGCGCGATGCCGTGGCGATCTGGGACAACAGATGCACGATGCATTACGCGCTTGGCGACTATGCGCCGCAACGAAGAATCATGCACCGGGTTACGGTCACCAATGATCGAAGACTCGAGACTTCTCCCGAGAAATGAGCGCCGCCCCGGCAATTCCGGTTCGCCTGGATCGAATGGCGCCATGACGGAGCCGGACAGGCAAATCAGTTCGGGTCCCGAGCCGGGTCGGGTTGGCGGCAGAAAATTGCCAACCGGGTCAGGCAGATCAATGCACGCTGAACCGCTATCGAATGATCCCGGTGATGACCCGTCCGGACTTGGGCGCTTCAGCCAATTTCGCCCACCCTGACAATCCGGCCTTCGGCAACCGACTTCAACGCTGCCTCCGCCAGTACCAGCGCTCGCCGGCCATCCTCGAAATCCACCTGGACCTGCCGGTTGTTTTCGATTGATTCGACGAAAGCACCGATTTCGGCATCGAATGCCTCACGATAACGTTCGATAAAGAAGTCCAGGTACGGGTCGGCCGCTTCGACCTGATCTGCAGAAAACTTGCGCATTTCGTTCGGCTTTCGATTCAGGCTCTGGATCATCCCGTTTGCGCCGAGAAGTTCAACGCGCTGATCATAACCGTACGTCGACATCCGCGATGTGTTGATGTGGCACTGCTTTCCGCTGGCCGTGCGCATTGTGACCATCGACGTGTCATAGTCATCGAGTTCCTCCATCAGGGCTGGATCGATCAATCTCCCTCCGACGGCAAACACCTCGACCGGTTCTTCACCAAGCATGAAACGTGCAAGGTCGAAGTCGTGGATCACCATGTCACGAAACACGCCCCCGGCTTCCTCGCAGTAGGACCTGGGCGGCATACCCGGGTCACGCGACGTGATTATGACCTGGTGCAGGTCACCGATCTCTCCCGCCGCCACCGCGTCTCGGGCAGCCCGATGGCCCGGGTCAAAACGGCGGTTGAAACCGATCTGTATGGGTACGCCCTTGCCAACGACCCGTTCGGCACAGGCATTCACGCGCGCAAGCGATAGGTCGATCGGTTTCTCGCACAAGACCGGCTTGCCGGCAGCTACAGCGGCTTCGATGTAGTCCGCATGGGTCGGTGTTGCCGTCGCGATCAACACCGCGTCCACATCGTCGGACGAAAATACGGCTTCCGAGTTTCCCGCAACGGAAACCCCGTGAAGTTCCGCGACTTCGGTCGCTGATGGTGCGTGGATATCATATACGGTCGCGAGGCAAGCACGCGGGTGGGCCGCGATGTTCGCAGCATGCATCCGACCAATCCTGCCGCAGCCGAGAACCGCGATTCTGAGCATGTTCGTTCTCCCTCTTTCGCACACGACGTTCATTGCAATTCGATCGAACTGTCAATCGCCACACCGGAACGGCGTGGAACATCAACCGACGCCGACCACCCTTTCGCCGGGGAAATGTCGGGCACCACGCCGCACGCGTTGAACAACCGTTCTATCTCGCTGAAACGGTCGGGCAAAGAGGCCCGTCCCGGATGCCCGATGGGCGGCTCACGAACGCACCGAAACCACGTCTGGACGGGAGGCACCTTGCGCCCGAGTGGCGGTTTCATTCGATCCTGTCCGGCGTCGGCGCCGAAGTCGTCACCAGGCATGGATTTCCTCCCGGCCATTCGGCGGACTTGCCGGATCTTTCGGTTGTTCGCCGAACACCATGAACCCCGGCACGGCTTGGCCCGGCACGATCCCCGCACGTATCGGCAAACCGGCGGCAGGTGATTCGCGCGTATCTGCCGAATTCTGTTTCGGCATCGACTCGAGTTCAACACTCGCCGGCCTTGACGTCGGCGAATACCGGAATGAAGTCGCTCAGAACGGGCCGACGATCCCGCCCGTGGACGCCTTCAACCGGACTGGAATCCAAAACGGCACAATCCGACTCGATCCGAACATGGGAATTCGGACCGGGCGGGGAGGAACCGAGACAATGAGGAACATGTGGCGAGATTGGCTCGGCCGACCAGGTGGCAAGGTGGTTCGTCTCGGACGGGCACTGGTCCGGACGCGCCTGTGCCGGGTTGCCGCACTCCGGAGGGAAGGCCTGCACGCGAAACGCAACCAGGCAACGACATCAATATCCCGCGTGCAGATATTGCGAAGCCGAACCGTTGAACGCGACGGCCCTCGACGGTCACGCCCCAATCCAGCCCGGAACGATGGCAGATTGTCGCCCACAATGGCGGCAGGTGCCCGGGTTCCTTCGGCCCCGGTTGCCCGTCACTTCCCGATTTGCGCCGTCAGGTTGTCGCAGCCTCGCCAACATTGTCAACGCCGCGTTCCTCAAGCAGGGTGGTGAGCCAGTCCGGATCCATTTCCGGTACCGATGACAGCAAAAGGTCCGTGTAGGGATGGTGGGGCGGTTTGAACATTTCATCCTTCGGACCCTGCTCGACGACCCGGCCCTGCTTCATCACCACGACCTCGTCTGCGATAGAACGCACCGTGGCGAGGTCATGGGTAATGAACATGTACGCCAGGTTGAGTTCCTCCTGCAGCCGGTCGAGCAGCCTCAGGATGCCTTCCGCAACCAACTGATCCAAAGCGCTTGTCACCTCGTCGCAGATAATGAAGGTCGGCTCTGCCGCAAGTGACCGGGCAATTCCAACCCGCTGCTTTTGGCCGCCGGAGAGTTCGGGCGGATAGCGGCCATAGAATTTCGACGGATCCAGCTCGATCATGTCGAGCAACTCGTCCACACGGTTCTTCAGGTCAGTTCCTTTCAGGCCAGCGTAGAACTCCGCCGGCCTGCCAATGATGTCACCGATGCGAACCTTGGGATTGAGCGCCGTGTCGGCCATCTGGTAAATCATCTGGGCTTGCCGCAGCTGATCCTTTGAGCGGGAAATGTAATTTGCGGGAAGCTCCTCGCCCTGGAACAGGATTCGGCCGCTCAAGGGCGGCAGGAGGCCCGTGATGCACCGGGCGGCCGTAGACTTGCCCGAGCCGGATTCACCCACCACAGCGACCGTCATGCCCGCGTGGACGTCAAAGGACACGTCTTCGAGAACCTTCACCGGCCCATAGGCCGCGTCGATGTTCTCAACCGTTACAACCGGCACGGAGTCGCCGCTTGGCCGCTTCTTTTGCGCCCTCTGGAAGCTGCGAACGGCCCACAGGCTCTTGGTGTAGTCTTCTTGCGGGTTCGCGAGCATCGACTTGGTGTCGGACTCCTCGACCTCGTCGCCCTTCAGCAGCACCTTGATCACGTCTGCCATCTGCGCCACCACGGCGAGATCGTGGGTAATGTAGATCGCGGCCGTGTTGAATTGGTCGACGATATCGCGAATCGCCGCAAGGACTTCGATCTGCGTGGTCACGTCCAAAGCGGTTGTGGGTTCGTCGAATATGATCAGGTCCGGCCGGCAGGCCATGGCCATCGCGGTCATCGCCCGTTGCAATTGCCCTCCGGAAACCTGGTGCGGATATCGGAAACCGATCTCCCGCGGATTGGGAAGACGCAAGCGTTCGTACAGTTCCATCGCATCGTCCTGGCTCTCCAGGCGCTTCCGGATGCGGTAATGCACAGGCGCTTCGGTATGCTGGTCGATCAGCTTGTGGGCAGGATTGAAAGAGGCTGCCGCGGACTGAGCGACATAGGCGATCCGTGACCCGCGCAACCGCCTTCGGTCCGTCTCCGATGTCGTCGTCAGTTCCAGGCCATCGAATTCGACCGAACCTCCGGAAATCCGGCACCCGTCGCGCGCGAATCCCATGGCAGCCAGCCCGATGGTCGATTTTCCGGCGCCGGATTCGCCGATCAGCCCCATAACTTCGCCACGCCGCAGGACGAGGTCCACCCCGTGAACGATTTCAAACCACTTCTCGTCAGCGTAGGCCTCGATCCTGAGATCCTCGACCTTGAGAAGGACGTTACCCTTTTCCGCCATGTCGATTACTCCTTCAGGCCTGTCGAGCGGAACAGCATCCAGTCGACAACCATGTTGACCGCAACCGTCAGCAAGGCGATTGCGCCTGCGGGGATCAGCGGAGTGAGTTCACCGAACGAGATGAGCGTCGCGTTCTCGCGCACCATCGATCCCCAGTCGGCGGTCGGGGGTTGGATGCCCAACCCGAGGAAAGACAGTCCCGCGACAAGCAGGAAT
The DNA here is from genome assembly GCA_965242975.1 of Paracoccaceae bacterium. Taxonomy (GTDB): domain Bacteria; phylum Pseudomonadota; class Alphaproteobacteria; order Rhodobacterales; family Rhodobacteraceae; genus JAPPHA01. Next base: position 2,544,604 of record CBDETS010000007.1, read on the forward strand.
ACGAAACAGAATTCGAGCCCGAACTCGGCAATCAGAGGTGCGGTCGAATTCGGAAGGATTTCCCTCCGGATCAGGTACCACATGCCTTCACCCCGCAGCTTTGCGGCCTCGATGTAATCCATCACGACGACGTTTCCGGCAACGGCCCGCGTCAGGCGATAGACCCGCGGCGCGTAGATCACGCCAATGATGATCACCAGGATAACGAGGTTCGTACCGAAGATGCTGAGCAGGAGCAGAGCGAAGATGAGCGACGGAATCGACATGACCACGTCGATCACCCGACCCATGATCTGGTCGAACCAGCCCTGCTTGACGGCAGCAATCATACCGAGAAGAGCGCCGAGGAAGAACGCGATCGACGTGGCGACAAGTGCCAGGCCGACCGTATTCCGCGCGCCGTAAACAAGCCTGCTGAACATGTCGCGGCCAAGCTGATCGGCGCCGAGCAGCATCTGTTCGTCGGCAGGTGCGAAAGACTGGGAGATGACCTCGGCCTCGCCGTATGGCGCAATCACCGGCGCAAAGATTCCAAGGACAGCGTAGGTGAAGATCACGAACATCCCGAAGGCCGCGGTCAGCGGCGCTGTCCGCAGCGCCCGCGCCGTGTGCGGCCTGGCGATGATGATCAGGAATTCACGGAACGAATAGGCGGTCCCGGCCGCAAGAGCCAGAAGCCCAGCGGCGATGGTTACGGTCCAAAGCGCATCCTCGCCTCCGACGATCCCCATGACGAATGACGCAAGGGTAAGGGAGAAGAGGATCAGGAACGCCCCACGCAGCTTGTAGTGGGCTGCGAGGCACGATCCGCTGATAAGCAGGGCGTAATAACCAATGACGAAATAATTCATGGCAACTGCTCCCTACTTCGGATGGCGCAGGCGCGGATTCGTGAGGATTGCTCCCACATCCGCGGCCAGGTTGAGGAGGATGAACGTCGCCGCGAATATCAGGCAGCAGGCCTGCACCACCGGGAAGTCCCTCTTCGTCACCGCGTCCACCAGTAGCTGGCCGATCCCCGGGTAGACGAAAACGACCTCCACGAGGACAACCCCCGTGATGAGATAGGCCAGGTTGAGGGCCACGACGTTTATGATCGGAGCCCAGGCATTGGGAAGTGCGTGCAGCGTGATCACCTTCCAGCCCGGCGCTCCCTTGAGGCGTGCCATCTCGATATAAGGCGACGCGAGCAGATTGATGATCGCGGCACGGGTCATCCGCATCATGTGTGCGACAACAACCAGAACCATGGTCAGCGCGGGCAGAAACGTTCGCTCCAGGAGCTCGAGAAAACTGATGCCGTCGCTTAGCCTGGCAATGGAGGGGAACCAACCTGTCTTGACCGAAAAATAGAGAATCAGAATGTAGCCGAGGAAGAACTCCGGCGACGAGATCGACGTCAGCGTCACCACATTCGCAACCCGATCGAAAATGGAGTTTCGGAGCAACGCAACGATGATTCCGAGAATGATCGCGACGGGCACCGCAATGACTGCGGCGTAAGCCGCAAGGAACAGGGTGTTCGCGAATCGCGCGCCGATCACTTCGGCAACCGGTTGCTGGTTGAGAAGCGAGACACCGAAGTCACCGACAACGGCACCGCCGAGCCAACTCATGTAGCGGACCGGCGCCGGACGGTCGAGGCCGAGTTCCGCGCGCAAGGCGGCCAGCGTCTCGTCGGTCGCACCCTGGCCGAGAACCGCCTGCGCGATGTCGCCCGGCAAAAGTTCGACCGCACCGAAGATCAGGGCCGAGATTACAAGCAGTGTCACGAGGCCAAGGCCAAGCCGTAACAGTATGATTCGACCTACGTCAGCCATCATGTCCTCCGTATGCCCTGGCTATCAGAATTCGCGGAGGTTTGTGTTCGATCGTTCGCGATACAGATGCTTGCGCAGATCCGGAAACCGGGCGTGCATGTCGATTTCCCGACCGACAACCACATGATTTCACATTGCGCCGCAAGCGAGCCCCCCCCTTAGGGCCGGTGACAGATCAGCACCGGCGCGATGACGTCGAATATGGTCAAAAAAGGTTTGTTCGCAAGTGGATTTTCTATATTCTCGGAGCAGTACCCTTTTTGTTCAGGACACAGGAGCACCATGCCAATGTCGAATGCAGAACTTTCCAATGTCGTGAGACGCATAACGGCCGCTGGCCGGCGGAACCGGATTTCCCGCCGCGAGTTCATGGTCGAGGCCACTGCCGCCGGTATGACCATTGCCGCCGCATCGTCCCTTTGGGCAAGCAACGCAGCGGCGGAAACTCCGAAACAGGGCGGAACGTACCGGCTTGGCCTGCATGACGGGAACACGGCCGACCAGATGGACCCGGGCAGGTACCAGAGCGTCGGCGAAATCCAGCTTGCCCATACCCATCGCAGCTACCTGACGGAAATCACGGCCGACAATGGCCTCGGTGGAGACATGGCCGATTCATGGAGCGCGACCCCCGACGCGAAGGTCTGGACTTTCGAATTGAACAAGGACGCATCGTTCCACGATGGCAGGAAGTTCACGGCCAAGGATGCGATCGCGTCGCTGAACCATCACCGCGGGGACGACACCACGTCGGCGGCGAAACCCCTGCTCGAGAGCGTGACGGATATTCGGGCCGATGGCGATCACACGATCATCATCGAGCTGAACCAGGGCTTTGCCGACCTGCCCTGGGTGATGACCGACTATCACCTGACCATGTTGCCCGCGATGGAAGACGGCACCATCGAGTGGGAAACCGGCATCGGTGCCGGACCCTACCGGATCGAGGGCCACGAACCGGGAGTTTCAACCACGGTCGCCCGGCATGACGGATGGCATCGGGAAGGGGCTTATTTTGACGAGGTTGAAATCACCATTCTCAATGACCCGAACGCACGGCAGACAGCACTTGTTACGGGCGCTGTCGACGCAATCTCCTCGGTCGACCTCAAGACCCTCGCGCTGTTGAGCCGAAGTCGGGACGTCGACGTTGAGAACGTGCCGAGCGGGTCGGCGATCACGCTTCCCATGTTCTGCGACCATCCGCCGTATGACAACGTGGATGTGCGTCTGGCGCTGAAGCATGCGATCGACCGCGAGGAAATCGTCGAAAAGATCCTGTTCGGGACCGGAACTCCCGGCAATGATTTCCATGTTTCTCCGAACATGCCCTACTGGCCGGACATCGAGCAGCGGAAATACGATCCCGACCAGGCAAAGTTCCATCTGAAGCAAGCGGGCATGGACGAGCTCAACGTGGAGCTCTCGGCGGCTGACAGCGTGCTTCCGGGAGCGGTCGACATGGTGGTGCTCTACAGCGAGCAGGCAAAGAAGGCGGGCATCAATATCAAGCCCGTTCGCGAACCGAACGACAGCTACTGGGCGGATGTCTGGCTGAAGAAACCGTTTGTCTTCGTGAAATGGGGCGCACGCCCGACTCCCGACAACATGTTTACCCTGGCCTACTCGGCAGATGCCGCATGGAACGAAGCGCACTGGAAAAACGACCGCTTCAACGAACTGCTGCTGCTCGCCAAGGCGGAACTCGACGAGACCCTGAGAGCCGAGATGTACCGCGAGATGTGCCAGATCGCTCGGGACGACGGGGGCACGATCATTCCGCTCTTCGTCAACTTCGTGTACGCCCGGCGGTCGAACGTTCGCAGGGGAGAAAGCCTGGCCGCAAGCTGGGAATGCGATGGCGCAAGGTCCGCGCACCGCTGGTGGTTTGCCTGATCCCGGGACACGGTCCTGACGTTGCCATGAACGCCTCGGCAGTGATTTCTGCCGAGCGTTCTGGCGGCGTTCCTGTATCAAGGGGAAAACCGGCACCCGCGTAACCCAAAACGATGTTGATCCGGCATTCGGGGCGACTGCCGGCCATGCTGTTTCAGGGGCGAGCAGACCGGAAGGGTATTCCGGGCATGTGTGGCCCCCGTTGATGACCGGCAGGCCCGGACATCACCTCCTCTGCCCGGAGATCCTTTCACATGCCGGGGCGCGTTGACCCTGCCAGCATTGATCGGCTGCATGACGTACCGGTCAGGAGACCCACGGGCTCATTTCCCGCGCCACCAGACAAAGGCGCGGCTCTTTTACACACCCGTTCAAATACCGCCTTCCGAAAGCGGAAATTCATCCCCCGGACGAGGATTCACGCATGGGGGGCCTTGCGCCTGCATACGGCATGCCGCCACAATGCGGTTTCGACCGGGGAGCCACATTTGCCGTTCCGGAGGCGGGCAGCACATTTTTCGAGTGGTTGAAGGAGCGCCCGAACAGGTGTTCGTGTTCCGTTTGCCCCTTTGACAGGAACAACGGGAAACGGAAGGTGGACTCGTGCTCTGATTCAGCCATATCCTTCAACCTGGATCGGCGGGTGCATTCGCGCCCAGGGAGAGAGAAATGGACACATCTAAGAAAACGGAAACGTCTGACCACACGTCGAAAGAGTCGCGTACCGAGCATGATCGGCGACTCGCGGTCGCTACGGAGCACGGGGAATCAGACCCGGGCCACGACAGCGAACGCGCGAATCCGAAAAAGATCAAGAACCGCCGCTACGAGAAGGAACTGTTCAGACTTCAGCTTGAACTCGTGAAGATGGTGGAGTGGATCAAGCACGAAGGGCTCAAGGTTGTCGTCATCTTCGAGGGACGTGATGCGGCCGGCAAGGGTGGCGTCATCAAGCGGATCACCCAACACCTGAGTCCCCGCATCTGCCGGGTCGTCGCACTGCCCGCTCCCACCGAGCGTGAAAAGACGCAGTGGTATTTCCAGCGCTATGTACCGCACCTGCCCGCGGCAGGCGAGATCGTCCTGTTCGATCGCAGTTGGTACAACCGTGCCGGCGTTGAACACGTCATGGGATTCTGCACCAACGAGGAGTACCGCGAGTTCATGCGCACCTGCCCCGAATTCGAGCGCATGCTCGTGCGATCCGGTATCAAGCTCATCAAGTACTGGTTCTCCGTCTCCGACGAGGAGCAGGAGCGCAGGTTTCAGAGCCGGCTTGAACAGGGCCACAAGCGCTGGAAACTGAGTCCGATGGACCTGGAATCGCGGCGCAGGTGGGTCGATTACTCCAAGGCAAAGGACGTGATGTTTGCGCACACCGACATCAAGCAGGCACCCTGGTATGTCGTGGACGCGGACGTGAAGAAACACGCGCGGCTCAACTGCATCAATCATCTCCTGGACATGGTTCCGTACGAAGACCTGACGCCGGAACCGGTCCAGCTTCCGACGCGCGAAGACGCCGGTGCGTACGTGCGCCCACCGTTTTCCGACCAGACCCTGGTTCCGTCCGAGTTTCCCTGAAACGGTCCGTTTCCGAAGAACGCCGAGTCTCGTGCCGGTGCCCCGGGGAGTATGCACGTTCGCCTGAGCCACGCGAGCCCGTCCAGGTTCCGAAGACTTCCGAGACCCTTCCGCAACCCTGTGGATGGCGCCGAACTGATTCGAGTGAAGCGTGGCCGTGGGAAGTGCCCTTGACCAGCATAGGGTGAATCAACGGGACCTGTTCGCCGCCGGACGCAAGAAAGGAATCCTGCACTTCGTGCCCGGCAAATCCTGTTGTTGCACGCGACTGCCGGTTGGACGTCTGGTCCGGCGCCCCGGCGCGGACGTCCCACAGGCTCTGCCAGATTCACAAATGTCGCAAGGATGAAACCCGGCCGGATGTTCGGGAAACACGTGAATCGGCGCTCATGCGTTGCTCATGTCGCAATCAGGACAGAAAAACCCGAATAGATCCGGAGTACACGCATGGAAACCGAAATAAGTCCGGTGAATTGAGCGTGGAAGAGACCAGGGTAACCGACCCCGATCAACGAGAATCGCGGAAGTCCGGTCTACCGACACCCAGGATTCGCTGTTCACGTATCAGGCGCTGCGTGCGGCCCTGATGAATGGAGGCATCTGCGACGAATCCCGTCTCCGCGACGGTCCATGAATTCGGCTTTGGCCGGAGCGCGGTTCTCCCGAATTTGCCGATTGCCCGGATCCCGGGGGCTCGATGCCCGAAGGGCCCAGGCCGTGGCAGAGTCCATTTCAACCGTTTCGAGAATGCGGGACTCGGCGCTCCACAACCGGATCCATGTACCGGAGGCCAGAGGACTCCCGAATACCCGTTCAGGCCGGGCGCCATCAGCATATGGCCAAACGGATGGCGCAGGCATGAATAGAACTCCCGTCCGGTGCGCCCGGACCGGGTGTTTCAAATAATCAGGAGGAACGATGACCGAGACGCCAACACCTCCACACCGGCAGGTCTGGAACTACACGCCACGACTGCCGATCCGGGTCGCTCCGTATTGGGACTGGCCCGCCCGTCCGATCGCGGCCGCGGTCTACCTGTTGCGCAGCTGGAATCCGGTCGGGATGCGTTTCCTGTTCCTGTTCGGCGCGGTCATTACATGGGTGTTCTTCACGCCGGAGATCAGCCGTGCGGAGACATTGGCATTCGGCTGGATCGCCGAAGTCTGGGTGCGCAACACGCTAATCCTTTTTTCCGTCGCGGGCGGTCTGCACCTCCTGTTCTGGTCCTTTCACGTTCAAGAGGACGAATTCCGCTACGACATGCGCCCCATGATGACAAGGACACGAACGTTCTGGTTCAAGGACCAGGTCTGGGACAACATGCTCTGGTCCTGCGTTGCCCTGCAGTTCTGGACATTCTGGGAGTGTTTCATCTGGTACGCCTACGCGAACGGCCTCGCGATGATGATCACCCCTGAATCAAATCCGGTGTGGTTCGCTGTTCTGATCGTGTTGATCCCGATCTGGGCCGGATTTTACTTCTATGCCCATCACCGGTTGCTGCACACAGGCTTTCTCTACCGCCACGTGCATTCCTGGCACCACAAGAACGTCAATACAGGTCCGTGGTCAGGCCTCGCGATGCATCCGGTCGAGAGCTTCATTCTGATGTCGGACACTCTGTTGTTCATCCTGATCCCGGCACATCCGATCCATGTCATTTTCCTGTTGTTCCACCACGGTGTCGGAGCTCCCACATCCCACGCGGGCTTTGAAAGACTGAAAGTCGGAGGGACTTCCGGAGTCGAGGTCGGGGACTTCTTTCACCAGTTGCACCACAGGTTCTTCGATTGCAACTACGGGACCTGGGAAGGGTGCACGACAAAATTGTGACGATTTGTCCGAGCGTCCTGCGATGAGTTGATTTTTGTCTCCGTGTCTGGTATATGTGTTCTACCAGTTGCCGCGCCCCGGCTTCCGGGCCACACTCCAGACCCACGGAGGCGATCATGCCGGACATCGATGAATTGAAACGTTCCAGGGACGAGGCACAGGCCCGCTTCGCCACCCTCGGCGACCTGCGTCCCGGCACGCTGCACGAAAACTACCGCAAGTGCGGCAAGCCCAACTGCCACTGCGCCGGCGACGACAGCCCGGGGCACGGTCCGAGCTATGTGCTCAGCCGCTCGATCCGCGGGGACACCCGCTCGATCCGCATTCCGCCCGAGGAGTATGAGCAGACCCGGCGCCTTGTCGACGAGCACGAGCGCTTTCTCGACATCTCGGCGCACTATCTGGAGGCCAGCGAGGCGCTTGCCGATGCGGTGCGTGCCGAAGGGCGGGAGACGGACGGGGACGACAGCCCCGAAAAAGGGGGCTCTGCGCACAGGCGGTCGCGGCGGAAGTCTCGAAGGACATCGAGCGCCTGACCGGCGGCCCGGTCGACGGGCTGGATTTCGAGGTGCTGGAGCGTGAGGTGCGCAAGACCGCGATCTCGGCCGCGGCCGCGGTGGTTGCCGCGAGGCTGAACGCCGACCTGTCGGACGGGGAGGCCGCGGAGTTGCCGTGCGCCTGTGGCGCCGACGCCCGCAATGTCGGGCGGCGGCCCCGGACCTTCACCACGGCACTTGGCCCCCTGACCCTGGAGCGGGCGTGGTATCATTGCTCTTCCTGCGCGCACGGCTTCAGCCCGCGTGACCGCGCCCTCGCCCTGGATGGCACGTCGTTGTCTCCCGCGGTCACGCGCATGGTCGGGGTCACCGCTGCCGAGCTCAGTTTCGAGAAGAGCAGCACGATCTTGCGGGAACTGGCCGGCCTCGAGGTCATTCCCAGGCAGGTGGAACGCCATGCCGAGGCGCTGGGACGCGCGATCGCGCGCGATGAACGGGACATCATCGAGCCGGAGCCGCCGGGAGCCCCCACGCTCTACCTCGGCCTTGACGGCACCGGGGTCCCGGTGCGCACGTCGGAGACCGAGGGCCGTGCCGGCAAGCAGCCTGACGGCTCGGCCAGGACCCGCGAGGTGAAGCTTGCCACCATATGGTCCGCCGAGAGCCGCGACACCGAGGGCCGGCCGGTTCGCGATACCGGATCCGTCACCTTCAATGCCGCCATCGAAACGATCGCGACCCGCGATACGGACACGGAACCGGCTCCCTTTGCCAAACGGGTCGTGCGTGAGATGGAGCGGCGCGACTTTTTCGCTGTCGACCGCCGGGTGGTGCTCGGCGATGGCGCTCCCTGGATATGGAACTTCGCCGACGAGCATGTGCCTGACGCCATCCAGATCGTGGATGTCTTCCATGCCAAACAGCATGTGTTCGATGTTGCCAGGGCTCTCTACGGAAAGGGGAGTGATCTCGCGGCACAGTGGGGCAAGGCGCGACGCGACGAACTCGATCAGGGGCGCCTCGATCTCGTCATCGCCGCGATGCGCAAACACGCGAGCCGCTGTGACGAGGCGGCGCGGAACATCGCGTACTTCCAGACCAATCGCGCGCGCATGGACTATCCCCGGTTCCGGGAACTGGGGCTGTGCGTGTCGACCGGTGTTGTCGAGGGCGGTTGCAAATCACTGATCGGCGGACGGTTGAAACGGGGCGGGATGCACTGGAGCGTCAGTGGCGCCAATGCCATCATCGCGCTCCGGTGCGCGGTTCACAGCAACCGCTTCGACGACTACTGGGAGCGGCGGACCGGCTGATTCCAATCCAAAATCACAAAATTGTCGTGCACCCACCTGGGAAACCCCGTGGGACACATGGTTCGGCACGTTCCACGACGGTACAAGCGAGGGTGATCAGCTGGCCAAGGCGCGACGGAAACGGATTCTCTCGACAGGGAACGGAAAAACCGTGTGAATTGACCACGACGGAACCCGCGTCACCCGGGAAATCCCCTGGCCTGAAACATCGCGAATGCAGCACTCAACCCGAGTACAGTCATGCGTGCGGCCTTTTCGACACGCGGGGATTGCCCGACAACCGCCAGAGCCCCGGCGTAGGCACTGACGAGTCGGTCAGGACCTATCAGCACCAGGTCCCGCCCAAGCCAATAGGTGCGCGCTGCCGCGAGTTCGGCCCCGATCAAGGCGCCGGACAATCGGCCGGTCGCTTTCGCCGGTTCCAGACCCGAAAGCAGAGCTTCCGCCCGGACCGTGAACATCCGTGCCGCGAGGGATTCCGGACGCGAAATCTGCGTCTCGACCGACGAGACGAACTCGGCTTCATCCCAGTTCGACCTGTCCAGAGTCCCCCGCAGAACCGAATGCTCCTGAAGAAGTCCGAACAACTCGCCGGTCATGAAGGTGCGGAAACTGACGATCTCGCCCGCGCTCAAATGAACCCACTTGGTGTGCGTGCCCGGAAGGCAGACGACACCATCGAACCCCGGATTCTCCGACAGGAATCCGGCGATCTGGGTTTCCTCGCCGCGCATGACGTCATGAGCAGGTGCGAACTGGCTGATCCCGGGAAGAATTCGGACCGAAAGCCGGCGATCAACTGTTCGCGGCCTGACGGAATTTTCCGCCGAAAGCGGCAGGCAGGGCACCTTCCGGTACGGCGAGGTTTCCCAGCCACCGCTGGCGCCGGCCATGCCACAAACGATCACCGGTACGGAGTCAGACCCCGACAACCATCCGTCGACGTTACTCAGGAGAATCGGCTCGAAGTCCTCTGAACGAAGGCCGTTCATGCCCTGGCCCGTGTTCACCTCGGAAAGCACTGTCAAGTCCTGCGACATTCCCCAAATCCTGAGATTCGTGGTTCCCCAGTCGACGCCAATCCAGAACGGGTTTTTCATGGAAATCGGTTTCTCCTGTCCGTGGGTGCCTGTTTCACCGGAGATGCCCTCCCCCCGATCGAACACGGTATTTCCGGATACTCGGTTTTGCTTGAACTCTCTTCCCGTGCCACGTCCGGAAAAGACGAGGCGGTCATCCTTTGTCAACCACAGGGCAACGCCGCGCAACCCTTGAGATTCGCGTTACCGAAACCCCGCTGACGGTGTATTCCGGTCGCATACGGAACAGACTCTTGTCGCAATCAAGACAGCAGGACCGGCCGGTCCGTGAAAATCTGGGCCGGAATTTCATAACGGAATCGCTGTGCTGCCGGAACCAACAGTTGACAGGCTTCCCTCCCTTGGCGCTGACCTGCGGGCGTTGCGGAAGTCCAGGCGGATGACCCTCACGGCGTTGTCATCACGGGTCGGACGGTCCGTCGGCTGGATGAGCCAGGTCGAACGAGATATTTCTCAGCCATCGATAGACGAACTTCGTCAAATTGCCGACGCTCTCTCGGCCTCGGTTTCAATCTTCTTTGGACAGGCAGAGGCAGTGCCTGAAGAGTCGGGTTATGTCGTGCGCCGCCGGAACCGGCGCCGGCTGGGGCGCCCGGATGCTGGTCTGGTCGAAGAATTGCTGTCTCCCGACCTGACCGACGACTTCGAGGTCGTCCACTCTGTTTTTGAAGCAGGGGCATGCATGAAACGTCCCATCCTCAGGCCGACAACCGAGGTTGCCTATCTGATTTCCGGTCGTCTCGACATCGAGATCGGCGACAGCAGGAGATTCACGCTGCAACCGGGCGACAGTTTCCGGTTCCGTCGTGAAGCGTACAGATGGTCGAATCCGTACCCCGAATCCGCGACCGCTATCTGGGTCGTCGCACCGCCCGTGTATTGAATGCAGTCCCCGTGCGTCGATGGAGATTGCCCGATTGGGAGAAGGACCGTGGACACTGCCGCCGAAGAGAACAGGTTGACCGGCACGTGCCTGTGCAAGGGTGTTTCATTTGAAATCCGGGGATCAACGGACGGAGTCATTGCCTGTCACTGCAGCCAGTGCCGCAAGTCCTCCGGCCACTATCTGGCCAGCGTCGAGGTCAGGACGGACCAGCTGGTCACTTTGTCCGGCGAATGCCTCTCATGGTATCGGGCATCGGACATCGCGACCCGCGGGTTTTGTTCGACATGCGGCTCAAGCCTCTTCCGGAAACCTGGCCACGGCCGGTACATTGCAGTGATGGCGGGCGCGCTCGATCATGCCACCGGCCTTCGCCCGCAGAAACATATTTTTGTCGCCGACAAGGGCGACTACCACGAGATCGGGGACGGCGTGCCTCAGGAGCGAAAACCGCCTCGGCATTCTGCGCAGGCCTCGAACAGGTCGACCTGACCAACCTGAAAGGGAAAACAGACGATGGCGGAACTTCCGACGACAACAAGGGTGGTCATCATCGGGGGCGGCGCGGTTGGCGCGTCGTCGTTGTACCACCTGTGCACGTCCGGCTGGACGGACTGCGTGCTCCTTGAAAAGAACGAGCTGACCGCCGGTTCAACCTGGCACGCAGCGGGGAACGTACCGACCTTCTCGACGAGTTGGTCGATCATGAACATGCAGAGGTATTCGGCCGAGCTGTACCGGGGTCTCGCACGGGCCGTCGATTACCCGATGAACTACCACGTCACCGGGTCGATTCGACTCGCCCACTCACGCGAGCGTATGCAGGAGTTCGAACGTGCCAAGGGGATGGGCCGCTACCAGGGCATGGACATCCGGATCCTGTCTCCGGACGAAACCCGGACACAATATCCTTTTCTCGAAACCCACGACCTCGAAGGTTCTCTCTATGATCCCTATGATGGTGACATTGATCCCGCACAGCTGACCCAGGCGCTTGCAAAGGGCGCACGGGACATGGGCGCACGCATTTTTCGTATGATGCCCGCGACCGGCGTCAGCCGGAGCAACGGGGAATGGGTCGTTCACACGGATGCGGGCGACATACGCTGCGAAGTCGTCGTAAACGCTGCCGGTTACTACGCCCAACGCGTGGGAGAATGGTTCGTCAAGTTCGGGGGGCGCAGAGTCCCCATGGCTGTCATGAGCCACCAGTACATGATTTCGGAAGAAATCCCGGAGCTTACGGAATGGACCCGCGAACACGGGCGCAAGCTCCCGCTTCTTCGGGACGTCGACTCCTCGTATTATCTCCGGCAGGAAAAGAACGGCCTGAACCTCGGCCCGTACGAGCGGAATTGCAAGGCGCACTGGGTAACCCCTGCAGACCCGTTGCCACAGGATTTCAGCTTTCAGCTCTATCCGGATGATCTTGACCGCCTCGAATGGTACCTTGAAGACGCAATGGCACGGGTGCCACTTCTCGGTTCCGTCGGAATCTCGCGGGTCATCAATGGCCCGATACCGTACGCGCCCGACGGAAATCCGCTGATCGGTCCCATGCCGGGCGTTCCGAACGCCTTTGAGGCCTGCGTGTTCACGTTCGGAATTGCGCAGGCTGGCGGCGCGGGCAAGGTTCTTGCCGAATGGGTAACCGAGGGCGAAACCGAGTGGGACATGTGGTCGGTCGATCCGCGACGCTACACGGACTACACCGATCACGACTTCTGCGTTTCCAAGGCCGTCGAGGTCTACGGCCACGAATACGCGATGCATTTCCCGTGGTATCGCTGGCCCGCCGGCGCGGACCGAAAGCTCTCGCCGGTACACGACAGGATCGTGGAGATGGGCGGGCAGATGGCCGCCTACGGCGGCTGGGAACGGGCGAACTGGTTTGCCGGGCCCGGTGACGACACGTCGGCGGAGACTGCCCGCACGTGGCAGCGCGACGGCCCGTGGGAACCCAGGATACGCGGGGAGTGCGAGGCCGTCCGAGACAGTGTCGGCGTCCTGGACTTGCCCGGGTTTTCCCGGTTTCGCCTGACGGGCGTCGGCGCCGCTTCCTGGCTACGCACCCTGATTGCTGGTGGACTTCCGAAAGTCGGGCGGATGAATCTCGCGTATTTCCCGGATTCGCGTGGACGAATCCTGACCGAGATGTCGCTCGTCCGCCACGACGAGGACGATTTCACGCTGATTACGGCCGCGGCCGCGGAGTGGCACGATTACGAATACCTGAAACGCCACCTCGCCGACGGCCTGTCACTCGCCAATCACACGGCCGAAATCTCAACCCTGATCGTCACCGGACCGGAGTCCCGGACCTTGTTTGGCGGGTTGAGTGACGCTGATCTCTCTCTTCCCTGGCTTTCCCATCAGCCGGCAACCGTCGCAGGCTGTCCTGTAACCCTCCTCCGGGTCAGTTACGCCGGTGAACTTGGATGGGAGATCCACTCCGCGAATGAACACGTCCCCGAACTTTTCCGGGCGGTTTCCGCGGCAGGTGCAAGGCCATTCGGAATGTGGGCCCTGAATTCGCTGAGAATCGAAAAAGGGTACCGTGCGTGGAAAGGCGATCTTTCCACCGACTACTCGCTTCTCGAGGGCGGGCTCGACCGCTTCATCAACTTTGACAAGAACGAGAATTTTCCCGGCCGGACCGCCCTTGTCGAAGAACGACGCACCGGTTCCCTGAAAAGGTTCGTGACCATGACGGTCGAAGCCGGAGATTGCGATGCTCCATACATGTCGACGGTCTGGCACAACGGGGAGGTTGTCGGCGAAACGACCTCCGGAGGTTGGGGTTACCGCGTCAACCGCTCAATTGCGCTGGGGATCGTCCGAACCGGACTGACACGACCGGGGACGGAGCTCGAGATCGAGGTTTACGGCGAGCGGTTCCCGGCCCGGGTGGAAAAGGACCAACCCCTCTGGGATCCGGGCAACGAACGCCTCCGCAGTTGAGTTGATGAACCTTGGCCCGAATCACGATACTTGACGGTGGCATGGGGCAGGAGCTTCTTGCCCGGACGCAATCCAAGCCGACTCCGCTGTGGTCTGCACGGGTCATGATCGAACATCCTGAAGTCGTCTCCGAAATTCACGGCGACTATTTCTCGGCCGGCGCGGAAATCGCGACGACGAACACGTATTCAGTACTCCACGACCGGCTGCTTCCTGCCGGCCTGGACCACAGGTTCCGGGAACTGCATGTTCTTGCCTGCCAGATGGCGGTTTCCGCGCGCGACGCTCATGGGAACGGCCTCGTTGCCGGGTCTCTCGGCCCGATCGGCTGGTCATACATGCCCGACCTGGCTCCACCCTGGGATGTCGCGGCGGAAATCTACGAGGAAATCGTTCGCCTGCATAACCCGATTGTCGACCTGTTCCTGATCGAAACCATGTCGTCGGTCGACCAGGCCCGGGGTGCGCTGGCGGCGACCGCGATTTCCGGGAAACCGGTCTGGCTCGGGGTAACCGTCGACGACGACGACGGGTCCTGTCTTCGGTCGGGCGAAGCGGTCACCGAAATCGTCGGTCTCATCGAGACATTCGCCCCCGAGGCCCTTTTGGTCAACTGCTCGACACCCGAAGCGACAACCGAGGCCATCGGAAAACTCGCCCCCGTGTCGGATGCGACCCGCCTCGGCGCCTACGCGAACGGCTTCGCGGGAATTGCCCACGAATTCAAGACCGTCGAAGGCACGGTAGACCAGCTTGACATGCGCACGGATCTCGGTCCCCAACGATATGCTGACTTTGCGGCGGAGTGGATCGAACTCGGTGCCGAAATCGTCGGCGGCTGTTGCGAGATAGGTCCGCCATATATCCGCACTCTGGCCGAACGATTCGGGAGCTCGGGATGAAGCTGACAAATTTTGCCAGACGAACGATCGAGACATGGCGGCTCGGCTTCGTTGCGACGGTCGGCCCCGGCAGCCTGCCAAACCTGTCTCCCAAGGGAACATTCGTCGTCGTCGATGATGCGTCGATCGCGTTCGCCGAGATGCGTTCGCCGGTCACAGTCGCGAACATCCGGATCAATCCGGAGGTGGAGATCAACTTTGTCGACATTCTCATCCGGCGGGGAATCAGGATCCGGGGACGTGCGGAAATTCACGAAAAGGACTCGGAATCCTACACCGAACTCGAACCCTTGTTCATGGAACACTGGCCCGAATTCCAGGCACTGTTCAATCTTGCGGTTCGTGTTCCGATTCGGGAAATCCGCCTGTTGACCAGTCCGATCTACGAAGTCGGGGGCGTCGAGGCCGAGCTCCGGAATCACTGGAAGAACCGGATCGCAGCGCTTTGACCTGGCGCGTCTCGTACACGGATTTCTTGGAAGCCCGCGTGCAAGAAACAGGGTTGATCCAGGACAAGCGGAAGGAATCAAGCAAATGGCTGAAACTCGCAAACACGCCAGAGTCGCGATCATCGGCGGCGGTGTCGTCGGATGTTCGGTCGCCTACCACCTGGCGAAACTGGGCTGGACCGACATTGTCCTTTTCGAGCGCAAACGGCTGACCTGCGGGACGACCTGGCACGCGGCCGGCCTGATCGCGCAGTTGCGCGCGACGGCAAACATGACACGCCTCGCCAAGTACTCGCAGGAACTCTACGGCAGCCTTGAAGCCGAGACGGGGGTCGCGACGGGCCTTCGCCGCTGCGGCTCGATCACGGTCGCGCTGACCGAAAATCGAAGGGAAGAGATCTTCCGGCAAGCGGCCATGGCCAGGGCTTTTGGCGTGGAAGTCGACGAAGTTACGCCCCGGGAGATCGCGACAAAATACGAGCACCTGAACACCGACGACGTTGTTGCCGGAGTCTGGCTCCCGCTTGATGGCCAGGGAGATCCGGCGAACATCGCCCTGGCGCTGGCACGAGGCGCTCAAGACCGTGGTGTCACCATCCAGGAGCATGCCGAGGTGACCGGAATGACCGTCCGGGGTCGCCGGGTTTCCGGGATCACCTGGGAGTCCGAGGGCGAAACACGCAACATGAGCGTCGAGGCCGTGGTCAACTGCGCCGGGATGTGGGGGCACCAGGTCGGCAAACTCGCCGGCGTCAACGTCCCGCTGCATGCGTGCGAGCATTTCTACATCGTGACCGAGCCAATCGACGGCCTTTCCCGGTTGCCGGTCCTGCGTGTCCCGGACGAGTGTGCCTATTACAAGGAAGATGCCGGTAAACTGTTGCTCGGTGCATTTGAACCCGAATCCAGGCCTTGGGGCATGAATGGAATCCCTGACGATTTCGAATTCGACCAGTTGCCGGAGGATTTCGAGCATTTCGAACCGATTCTCGAAAAGGCTTGCCTGCGCATGCCGGTCCTGGCCAATGCGGGGATTCAGACCTTTTTCAATGGACCGGAGAGCTTTACGCCCGACAACGGCTATCACCTCGGGTTGGCGCCCGAACGGGACAACGTCTGGGTTGCGGCGGGATTCAATTCGGTCGGAATTCAGTCGGCGGGCGGTGCCGGAATGGCTCTTGCCCAGTGGATGGAAGACGGATCCAGGCCGTTCGACCTTGGCGACGTGGACATAAGCAGAATGCAGCCGTTCCAGGGCAACCGGCGCTATCTGTTCGAGCGATCCCGGGAAGCGCTCGGCCTGCTTTATGCCGATCACTATCCCTATCGCCAGAAAGCAACCGCCAGGGGGGTTCGCCGTTCGCCATTCCATCGCGAGCTTCTGGACTGCGGCGCCGTCATGGGCGAAATCGCCGGCTGGGAACGCCCGAACTGGTTCGCACGGAACGGCCAGGAGCAGGAATACCGGTACAGTTGGGGACGACAGAACTGGTTCGAAAATTCTGCCGACGAACACCGGGCGATTCGGGAGGGCGTCGGCATGTACGACATGTCGTCGTTCGGGAAAATTAGGGTCGAAGGGCCTGATGCGGAGGCTTTTCTCGACCATGTCTGTGGCGCGGACCTGAGCGTGCCGGACGGCAAGATCGTCTACACGCAATTCCTGAATGACAGGGGAGGAATCGAAGCCGATGTCACGGTCACACGGCTGTCGGAGACGCTTTACCTGGTCGTCACCCCGGCAGCCACCAGGCTCGCGGACCAGACCTGGCTCTCCCGCCATAGCGATGCCTACCGCGTGGTTTTGACGGACGTCACGGCTGGTGAAGCCGTCCTCGCGGTCATGGGCCCCCGCTCCAGGGAACTCATGAGATCCGTTTCGCCCGGTGACTTTTCGAATGGACACAACCCGTTCGGAACCGCCCAGACCATCGAGATCGGGATGGGGCTGGCCCGCGTCCATCGTGTCTCCTATGTCGGGGAGCTCGGCTGGGAAATCTATGTCTCGGCCGATTTGGCCGGACACCTGTTTGAAACCCTCCGGGAGGCAGGAGCCGACTTCGGCTTGAAGTTGTGCGGCATGCACATGATGGACAGTTGCCGGATCGAAAAGGCGTTCCGACACTTCGGCCACGACATCACCAGTGAAGACCATGTCCTTGAGGCTGGACTTGGTTTCGCGGTCAGGACATCAAAACCCGAGTTCATCGGTCGCTCAGCTGTCCTCAGGAAAAGAGACGCAGGCCTGGACAACCGGCTGGTCCAGTTCAGGCTCAACGACCCCGAGCCGCTTCTCTACCACAACGAACCCGTTATTCGTGACGGGGAAATCGTCGGGTACCTGTCGTCGGGCAATTACGGACACACGCTCGGCGGGGCCGTCGGCCTCGGTTATATTCCGAGCCGGGGAGAATCCGTAGCCGAAATGCTGGCGTCATCCTACGAAATCGATGTCGCCGGGACCCGCGTCCCGGCGACGGCATCGGTTCGCCCGCTCTACGACCCTGAAGCGGCCCGAGTGAGGATGTAGGGTCGGCATGCCGGAAGCCAACGATCTCATCGACGCGTGACACCCATGGATCAGGTCACGAGGCAGGCGGTCATCCGTGGTCTGCCGGATGCGGCGCCTGCGCCGGACATGCCGCCCGTTCCTCCGGCCGGGTCGAAATATGATCCTCCGGACTCGCCCCTGGACATCGTCCATGCCGACGATCACATACTGGTCGTCAACAAACCGTCAGGGTTGTTGTCGGTGCCCGGAAAAGGACACGCGTTGAGGGACTGCCTCCTCACACGTATCCAGGCAGAGTATCCCGCTGCGCTGCTCGTTCATCGCCTTGACCGGGACACGTCCGGGATCACGGTTTTCGCCCTGACATCCCCTGCGCAGCGCCACCTTGGCCGGCAATTCGAAAAGCGCGTGGTCTGCAAGACCTACGTGGCCCGGGTACGGGGCCGAATGCCGGTCCCGAACGGCTCGATCAACCTCCCGATCACCGCTGACTGGCCCAACAGGCCTCTCCAGAAAGTCTGCATGGAGACCGGTCGTTCGGCCGTGACCACGTGGCTGGTGGAGTATCTCGAAGAAAACGCCACGCGCGTCCTCTTGTATCCGAAGACCGGGCGAAGCCATCAGCTGCGTCTGCACATGCAGGCAATCGGTCACCCGGTTCTCGGCGACCCCCTTTATGGTGAACCCGCCTCGATCGAGTCCGTCGGCAGGCTGCAACTCCATGCGTCAAGCCTCAGGTTCCGGCACCCCGACGGCGGGGCGTGGATGACGTTTTCGTGTCCTACCCCGTTCTGAGCACCCGGTGTCAATCCGGGCTGTGCCGATCGGCCGCGATGCACACGCTCAAAACATCGTCTCAAGGTCTTCCCGGTAACCGAAAGTCGCGGCGAGTCCGCCTGTGTGAACAAAGAGCACCCTGCTTCCACTCGGAATGGTTCCTGCGGAAATCAACTCCGGAACCGCGGCAAAGGCCTTGGCCGAATAGACCGGATCGAGGAGAATTCCTTCGCGGCGAGCCAGCATCTTCATGGAGTCGACGACCGCCGCACCGACCCTCCCGTAGCCGGGTGCCAGCGCCCCGTCCCACAGGACTACGGGCAATTCCGCCGTGAGCGGCGCGTCACCGATCAGGCGAGCCAAACCATTCAGCACAACCTTCAGCCGTTCTCGCTGACGCGACCTGGGCCTCCGAACACAACTTCCGATCACCTGCGCCCGGCTGCCGGCATCACGCAGTCCGGCGAGAATCCCTGCGTGCGTCAAGCCACTTCCCGACGGAACGACGACGAAATCAAAATCGGATGCCTGGGTGACGATCTCTCGAGCAGCCCGCACGTAGCCCAGCGCACCGACGGGTGGATTGTCCGCCGAAAGCGGGATGACGTATGGGCGGAATCCCTCGTCTCGCAGTCGTTCCGCCCGCAAACGCAGCGCCGCATCCGCGCCTTCCTCGTTTTCTCCTTCGGGGAAGCGGGTGATTTCCGCGCCGAAAACTCGAAGCAGGAGCACATTCCCCGAGGCATGGTACGCACCGCTCATGCCCGGCACCCGGTCCTCCAGCTGGACGATCGGTTTCATTCCGAGGGAACAGGCGGCCGCAGCCGCCGTTCGAACGAAATTTGATTGAACCGCCCCGGTGATGAGGATGGTGTCGGCCCGGTGTGCCAGTGCAGCGCCCAGGTAGTACTCCAGCTGCCTTGCCTTGTTGCCGCCGAAAGGCGCCCCGGCAAGGTCATCGCGTTTGATGAAGAGATCGACACCCAGGTCGTTCGAGAGATTGCGCAGCTGGTAGACCGGCGTTTCGCCGACGACGAGCTGTATTCGGTGACGGGTTTCGTCCGACATCTTTTCCTCACCGGGCCCGATCACTACCGGTTCGAACCCCAGCCAACCGGAGTTGCCGGGCGCTGCCTGAGGTCATCAGCGGTATCGACGTCGGCGAGAGAATCGGCGAAACCGATCCGGACACGCAACAGTCGACTCGCAAGCGCATCTCTGGTGTCCTCAAGCGCGTGCGACGTTGACCACCGTACTCCCGCGAACAATCCCTTCGGCGTACCCTGCCGTCGATGCAGTCCGATCGCCCAGAAACCGCCGTCGACGGATGGTCCGAACACGGCATCATGGTGACTCAGAACTCGAAAGGCACGTTCAACATGGCGTGGCAAAATGTCCGGAACGTCCGTCCCGATGACGAGAACCGGTCCGCAGGACGGCACTCGGAAGACCCGTTCCAGGCGATCTCCAAGATTTCCACTTCCCTGCGGCCAAAGTGCGAGTTCCGAAGGCCAGCACTTTGGATTCGCCGCGGTCCCGTCGGGACTGACCGCAAGCACGGTTTCCCAGCGCGGGTCATATCCGACCCTCCTGACAAGTCCGTTCAACTGGTGCCTGTACCACCAGAGCGCGCCGACCATGCCGATGTCTTGCCCCAGGCGCGTCTTGACGCGACCGCATTGGGGCGCCTTTGCCATGATGACCAGTTGGCGGCTCACGCAAAGTAGTCCGAGAGAACCCGTTCGTAGACCGCCTTGAGGTGGTGGATCTCGTCGACCTCGGCGAATTCATCCGACTGATGCATGGTCTTTCCGCAAAGCCCGAACTCGACCACCGGACAATGATGTCTGATGAATCGAGCATCCGACGTTCCACCCGAAGTCGAATACTCCGGCCGCATCCCCGTTTCCGATTCGACCGCGGATGCAACGAGTTCCGACAACTCGCCGGGAGGCGTCAAGAACCAGTCCGTCGGGAACTTGTCGCATTCGACATCAATGCTGACGCCGGTCAACCGCGTCGCCCGCTCCGCGTGCCCCTGCATCAGCGCCACGAGTCCGTCGATCGTATGCACGTCGTTGAAGCGGATGTTGGCAACCGCCGTGCAGGTGGCAGGGATGACATTGCTTGCCGGGTTTCCGGTATCAATGGACGTCAGAGAGAGCGTCGACGGACCGAAATGCGTCGTGCCGCCATCGAGCGGACATCGGGCGAGCTCACCCGCCAATGCGGCAATCGCCGGTACCGGGTTGACGGCTCGCTCCGGGTACGCCGAGTGTCCCTGGACTCCCGTCGCGGTGAACCGGACCGTGAGTGAACCTCTGCGGCCGATCTTGATCCTTTCGCCAAACCGCTCAAGGCACGTCGGTTCCCCGACGAGACAATGATCCATTCGTTCCCCGTGCGCGTCCATCCACGACAGAATTGCCCGGGTCCCATCCACGGCCGGACCTTCTTCGTCACTGGTGATCAGGATGGCGATCGAACCCTTGATCGGTCGCGCCGAAACCGTGTCGATGGCGGCCGCGGCAAAAGCCGCGACGCCGGACTTCATGTCCGCGGCCCCACGGCCGTAGAGCTTTCCTTGACGTATTTCGCCGCCGAAAGGCGGAACGGACCATAGCGAATCATCTCCGGGCGGAACAACATCAACATGGCCGTTGAATCCGAACGTCCTGCCGGATTCGGCCTGTCCCCACCGGCAAAACAGGTTCGACACGCCGTTCCGGTCAATGCGGGTACATTCAAAGCCCGCGGCGGCCAATTCACGCTGAATGACGTCCAATGCACCTGCTTCATCCGGTGTAACGGACGGACAACGGACCAGTTCGGCGGCGAGAGACACGGGATCAGCAGACATTGGAACGCTCACATCAACCACGGATCGAAGCGCCATACAATCCGGTTTCGGATTCGACAACCAGCTACGGCGTTCCGATCCGCGCGGTTGTCCAGCCGTGACGTGCGGGTCGAAATCGGCCAACAGACACATGGGACCCGGAATACGGATCTCATGGCAGCCCACTGAACGCAAAAGAAAATCCAGGCACCGACATATTCGGGCCCTGTCGCATATCACCGCGGAAAACCCGAGGGTCACCGCTCCGATCGAACCGAATGACCGGATCGTTCCGCGCGGCTCCGGGTTTGCAATTCGCATACTCGAGCCGATAATGATCGCGTGTCCGTGTCACGTCTACGCGTTGATCAAACACAAGCTCGATCAGGATGGAATGAGTCTTCAGGCCAATATTTCGGAACAGCGGTTCGAGTCCTGGGCCAGCGACTTTGCTGGACGGGCCGGGTCCAGTGGTATCGACAGATCTGTCATTCGTTCATCACTGGACCAGGTTCGTCCGAACGCGTCGGTCGTTTCCGCAGACCGGAACCAACCGGAAACGGTCATCACCGCCGACGATTACCTTCGCCGTGCCATGCCGTCCGGCCGCATCGCGAGAGGCATTGAAAAACAGACCCTCCTGGACACCGAGCTTGTCCGGGTTGAGAAAACATACGGGGTCGACCGCCGGGTCGTTCTGGCCATCTGGGGCGTTGAATCGGATTTCGGATCCAGGACCGGCGACTATCTCGTTGTCGAGGCCCTCGCCACCCTGGCGTGCGACGGGCGCCGCCGGGAGCTGGCCGAACGCGAATTAATTGCCGCCCTTACGATCCTCGAAAACAGGGAAGTCCGGCTGGACGAAATGCTCGGCTCGTGGGCAGGCGCCATGGGCCATACGCAATTCATGCCCTCCAGCTTCCTGGATTTCGCAGTCGATCACGACGGTGACGGACGGCGGGACATCTGGAATCCCTCCAACCCTGTCGACGCGCTGGCTTCAACCGCCAACTACCTGGCGCAATCCGGATGGCAGAAAGGTTCCCCGTGGGGGATCGAGGTTCGCCTGCCCGACGATTTCGACTTTCTCCAAGCCGGTTCGGGGCGATCGAAACCCGTCGGCGCCTGGGGAAATCAAGGCCTCACCGACGCGGACGGTGCGGGATTGCAGGGCCAGGACGAAGCAACGGTTTTTCTCCCGGCTGGTGCAACCGGACCCGCGTTCCTCGTCTTCCGGAACTTCACGGTAATCCAGAAATACAACGCGTCGGAAATCTACGCACTCGCAGTCGGCCTGCTCGGAGACCGGATTGACGGTGCCGGGTTCATTCAGGCCGAGTGGCCGGCAAATGTTCGCCCGCTGTCATTGAAAGATGTCAGGGCGTTGCAGGAAAAACTGCGCGATCTCGGTTTCGATCCCGGGGGGATCGACGGACTTGTCGGGCCGGATACACGTGCTGCGGTCCGCGCATTTCAAGAATCCGCGGGACTTGTTCCCGACGGACACGTCTCGAACGTGATCCTCGAGCACCTGATTTGAACCCGTGTCACCGCGCTACCTGCTGCACTCTGCGCACCAATCTTCCGATTGCATTTCAACCAGTCGGGAAGCCGTTCTTCGGAACTCGAATGCCCCCTTTCCGGAAGGATACAGATCCTCCGGCGCAGCGGCAGCCGACGCCACAAGCGGAATTCGCGCTTCGTAAAGGGCATCGATCAACGTCACGAACCGCCGGGCCGGATCACGGTCTTCGTCGCTCATCAACGGAATACCGGACAGCAGCAGCAACCGGATCGAGTTGGCGACCAGCAGCAAGTCTCCCGGCCCCAATGCACGGCGGCACAGATCGGAGAAACCCGCTTTCGCAATTCCGTTACAGAACTCGGGGATCCGGATGTCGCGGCCCTTGTTCCTGAGAATCAGGGGGCTTGACACTCCTCCCGTCAACTTGTCCCAAACGGCTTCGACCGCCCGCGACGCGGCTTCGTCATCCGGCCAGAAATACCGGCGCTCCCCGATCAATTGCTGTTTCCGGTGATCGATGTCTCCGTCCATGTGCACGACGTCGAGATGATCCGTAAGCAGTGCGATGAACGGCACGAACAGTTGGCGGTTCAGCCCGTTCGCATACAGTTGGTCAGGATGCAGGTTTGACGTCGTAACAATGATCATCCCGGCCTTGAAGAATTGCTCGAACAACCGGCCGACGATCATTGCATCGGCGATGTCCGTGATCTGCATTTCATCCAGGCAGAGGAGGTCCACGGACCGGGTGATCTCAGCCGCAACCGGTTCGAGCACGAATTTGCTTCCCGATTTCCTCCGCTCATGCAGGGCTTCCTGGATTTCCTGCATGAAGGCGTGGAAATGGACGCGCCGTTTCGGCAATGGGCCGGCCGACTTGAAAAACAGGTCCATGAGCATCGACTTCCCGGTCCCGACGCCGCCGAACAAATAGATGCCTCGAGACCGGGATCGGGTCGGGTTGCCGAAGAGCCGTTCAAGAAAGGTCGTCCGTCCAATTGAAGTCTCGAATTCACGGCGAAGTCGTTCCAGCTTCTGCAGCGCATCGGATTGCGCCGGGTCATCCTGGATTTCGCCCGACTCAACCAGCCTCCTGTAGCGTTGAGTCAGCGTCAATTGATCCTCCAGATGGCGAGCCACGGCTTGACGAGCAATAACAATTCATCCACGTACCGGCAACAAATCGGAACCGGGCGGTGATGCAGGCACGTTCACCTTCAGTCTTCACGCCTGTACTCGTTGCAGGCAGTGTCATTCTTCTGGTCGGATTCGGAATTCGGGCATCCTTCGGCGTTTTCCAGATACCGATCGCCGATGAATTCGGGTGGCCCCGGGCCGATTTCTCGATCGCGATCGCGATTCAGAATCTTTCCTGGGGCATCGGTCAGCCGATTTTTGCCGCCATCGCCGAAAAATTCGGGACCCGCCTGGCAATCGTGATCGGCGCCCTGCTCTATTCTGCTGGGCTCGCCCTTTCAAGCCTGTCGGCGACCCCCCTGGGACATCAACTGCTCGAGGTGCTGGTCGGTTTCGGCATCGCCGGAACGGGATTCGGAGTCATCCTTGCGGTCGTCGGACGCGCAACGTCCGAATCCAACCGCTCGCTGGCGCTCGGTATCGCCACCGCGGCAGGCTCTGTCGGCCAGATCATCGGACCACCATTCGCCGCGGTGTTGCTCGCCTACATGGACTGGTCCATGGTGTTTGTCGTATTTTCGGTACTGATCCTGTCGGTCCTGCTCGTTCTGCCGATGCTCGGCGGCCGGGACCAGGTCGCCACGGAAGATATCGAGGAGTCATTGTCCCAGATCCTGATCCTGGCGTTCAGGGATCCCTCTTACACGATGGTTTTCCTTGGGTTCTTTTCCTGTGGATTCCAGATCGCGTTCTTCACTGCCCACTTTCCCGCCATGGTAACCGAGATGTCCGGCCCGGTCGTTCCGGACGGATTTCTCGCCAACATCGGCATCACGACGACCGCGACGCTCGGTGCCGTGTCGATCGGACTGATCGGATTTACCAACGTGATCGGAACCGTGGTCGCGGGCGCACTCGGAAGAAACTACCTCAAGAAACACCTGCTGGTTTTCATCTACACATCGCGTACGATCATCTCGATCCTGTTCATTTTGTTTCCGATAACTCCACTTTCCGTCGTGCTTTTTTCCCTGGCAATGGGGTTTCTCTGGCTGGCGACCGTACCCCTTACGTCAGGGCTGATCGCCGCCATCTATGGAATCCGGTACATGGGAACACTGTATGGAATCGTTTTTCTCAGCCACCAGATTGGAGGGTTTCTTGGTGTCTGGCTGGGCGGAGTAATGCATGACATTTACGGCAGCTACAGCACGGTATGGTGGGTTGGAATCGCCGTCGCGGCGTTTTCGGCCGCAATTCACCTGCCCGTCAGGGAATCGCCGCTGCAATCCCGCCTGGCACGGGCAGGCTGAGACGCGGAACATCGTCGATCTCGACCGTTGTCCGCTCCAATGGACCGGCCGTCCCGTGTGGAAGCCCTTGCCAGCCGCCGTCAGGAACAGCTTGAGGCCGCCGGGCCTCTTCCTCGCAGCTTTCATGCACGGGCCGCAATCTGCAATGTCATGCATTCATGTCCCGGCCTGAGACCCCACGCACTTTCAGTGGTTGGAGCGAATGTGCCGCCAATCGTTTGTATCGAGGCGGGCGTTCACGGACAGGATCAGGGCATGAACTCTGGAGGGAAGCCATGCGGGCGGCCAAGAACCATCGCCGCGACGACTTCTCCAACCAGGTGGGCAATCGAGAATCCGATCCCGTATCCTCCGGTTGCAACAAGGAGGCCGCATCGACCCGGGACCGGTCCGAGCAGGGGATTCGACCGGACCGCCCGCGGCCTCAGGCCTGCCCAGCGGTGCAACAGCCTCGCGTCTTTGAGGGCAGGAACGATCGAACTGGCCTCACCGATGACGTTGTCCAACCGGCTGTCCGTACTGAACGGGTTGTCCCATTCCGTCTCCCGTGTGGAGCCGATTCCGGCGGTTCCGTTGGAGTGCGGAACGACAAAGGTGCGCCCGGACTGAATTACCGGCGCTCCGGGCAGGTCGCATTCCACCTGCGCGGCCTGACCCTTGACGCCACCGCCCGCGAGTTCGGGGGCGGCGCTGTCGAGCAGCCGAAACGTGTCCGCACCCGCGGCAAGGACGGTCGTTCCGGACCTGACCTCGCCCGCATCGGTGAAGAGTCGTCCTGGCTCCACGCGCGAGACTCCGCAACGTTCCAGGATTTCGATCCCGAGGTTTCGGGCGACCTGTCGCAGGGCGACACACGCCGCCGTTGGCCGAATCCGGGCGGACAGCGTATCCCGCACGACACCGAAATGTCCGTAACCGGGTCCGAACAGCCTTCTGTCGTCAGGCTCGACCGCCACGGAAAACCGTCCACCCCAATGACTTTCAGCGGCGGCCGCGCCGATAAGCGCGCGTTCGCGCGAGCGTTCGGTCGAAATGGGACTGACACGCCCGACGCGACCATAGCCGGAATCTGTTCCCGACTCGCACTCGACGCTTTTCCAATACTCCTCTGCCGAAACCAAACCGTCGAACTGAAACTGTTTCAGGGGCGTCCAGGGATGCGGAAAGAACGGCGCCATGGCTCCGACGGGTCCGCCGCTCGCACCCGATCCAACAACGTCGCGTTCCACCACGACGGACGTGCATCCCCCACGGGAACATGCACAGGCGCAAGCGAGTCCGAAGACCCCGCCACCGACGATCGCGACATCCCATTCACCGAGCGTTGCCATTGACCGGAAATGTCCTATGGTCTGCTGTTTTCCACGGAAAGGTGTAGGCCGAATGGGCAGGTGGCTCCAGTCGGAGACCGGACAGTTCGCGCAACTGGATTGGCGAGGCAACAGCCTGCCCGTTTCGAAGCAGTTCGGCGACACCTATTTTTCTTCTTCCGGTGGGTTGGCCGAAGCGCATCATGTCTTTCTCCGTGGAAACCGCCTTCCCGAGCGGTTCCGTCCCGGTTTTCGAATCGCCGAACTCGGATTCGGAACCGGCCTCAACCTGCTGGCCGCATGGAATGAGTGGTTGACTTCAGGGCAGAGTGGCCGTTTGTCCTATATCGGATTCGAAGCCTTCCCGGTATCTCCCTCCGCAATGGAGCGGGTTTTCGCGCAGTGGCCCGAACTCTCGGAACTGTCGCGCCAGATGATTGACTGTTGGGCGGCTGGCCGGACCAGGCTGGAAACCGATTCACTCGACGCCGAAATCGTCATCGGAGACGCCCGCGAAACGGTCGAAAACTGGGATGACGCAGCTGATGCCTGGTTCCTCGACGGTTTCAGCCCGTCCTGTAACCCTGAACTCTGGGAGGCCAGTCTCCTTCGCTCGGTTGCGGTTCGCACGCATCCGACCGGCACCTTCGCCACTTACACGTCCGCCGGCCATGTCCGTCGTGAACTTGCTGCGTCAGGCTTCACGGTTCGCCGGGCGCCGGGTTTCGGCCGCAAACGGCACATGACGCACGGGTGGAAAGGCGGGTTGGGTGCCGAAACCCATGAATGACGCGTCCAGCAACTTGAGACTCGGCATTCCCCTCGCTGTCGCGGCCATGTTCGTTTTCGCCGCCCAGGACGGTTTCTCCCGTCATCTTGCAGCAACCTATAACGTCGTCATGATCGTTATGGTCCGATACTGGTTTTTTGGCCTGTTCATCGTGGGGCAATCCGTGCGTTCACGGACCAGCCTTCGGGAGGTGGCCAGAACGCGGCAACCCCTGGTCCAGATCGCCAGGGGAGTGTTGCTGTCAATCCAGATCCTCATCATGGTTTCCGGGTTTGTTCTCCTGGGTCTGGTCGAATCGCACGCCGTCTTCGCGTGTTACCCGTTGCTCGTTGCACTGCTCGCAGAACCGGTTCTCGGCGAACGCTCGGGCTGGCATCGGAGGGCCGCTGTCTTGGTTGGATTTCTCGGGGTCTTCGTCATTCTGCGGCCGGGGCTGACGTTCTTCAGCGTTGCCTCCCTGATCCCGCTCTCGGGTGCCGTGCTGTTTGCGTTTTACATCCTGCTCACCCGCATGGCTGCGAGAACCGACAGTGTCGCGACGAGCTTTTTCTGGACCGGAATTCCCGGTGTCTTCGTGACCACCTGTGCGGGCGTCTTCTTCTGGGAGCCCATGACGCTGCCGGACTGGGGCTGGATGTCGGCATTGTGTGCAACCGGGACTCTCGGACACTACCTGGTCATCCGAAGTTATGAAGTGTCGGACGCCGGGAGCCTGCAACCGTTCTCCTATCTGCATCCGGTTTTTGCCTCGATCCTGGGTATCGCATTCTTCGGAGATGAACTGGGGATTCCGGTCGCAGCTGGGTCCGTCATCATCATCTCGTCCGGCCTCTACTTGATCTGGCGCGAGCGGTTGTGGCGCAGGCCTTGATCTACGCGACTGCACAACGTGCCCGGCCCCGGTGTCCTTCCGAAAAGGTCCTCGAGCCATTACGTGCCGTCAATTCTCCGTTCGGCGTTTCGGGAATGTACGATCCGCTCACGTGGACGGAGCCAGCCTTATGGCGCTTGCCAGGGTGCCCGCGCCGGCACGATCTAAGAGCTGCGCCCGATGTCCTCGAAAATGCGGATGCGGCTCACCTGTCCCGTGACCCGCATACGGTAGACGTGGAGTGATTCCATGACCCGCATCACGTAGTTTCTGGTTTCCCGGTACGGAATGTGTTCGATCCAGTCGACAGGGTCGCTCCAGTCCCGATGCGGATGCCCGATTCGTTCGATCCAATTCTGCGTTCTTCCAAGCCCGGCATTGTAGGCCGCGAAAGTCAGGACATGGGAGCCGTTGTACATTTCAAGAAGTTCTTCCAGGTAGGTGGTTCCCATCTTCGCGTTGAATTGCCAATCATGCGTCAGACGCCAATTCGAATACTGATCGCCGAATCGCTCCGAGATCTCTTGCGCGGTCGAAGGCATGACCTGCATGAGCCCGCGCGCACCGGCCCGGCTGATCGCATCAATTCGGAATTCGCTTTCAGTCCTCGCGATCGCCAGGGCCATTTCCGGAGGCACCGGCCCGGAATGCCGAACAAGATCGGTTACCGGGTAATACGAGCGGGGGAGAACCACACCGGACTTGGCCCCTTCCTTGGCCACGCCCATCGCGACAAACGGTGAACCAAGGTCCAGCGCCATGTCTCCAAGGCGAATCAGGTCAGTTCGGTCGAGTTCTTCCGCAACATGGGCGAAGAACCACCGCGCATGGGGTTCCCACCCGGCACGCAAAAACAGCCTGGCCGCTCGAATGGAACCGGAATTCGCGAATTCGGCATTTCGCCAGTCAGGCGATTGTTCGGTCCCGAAAAGTGCGGAATCAGGCCTGGCGCCCACCTTCTGGGCGGCCAGTTGACCGTAAAAGGTTGTCTGGTACCTGGCGCCGATCAAGTAGAATTCGTTGGCGGTCGCGCGGTCCTTGAGCGCCTCGTGGGCGCGGCCCAGCCAGTAGTTCGCACGCCCCAAACTGATCGGAGACCGCACGACGTCGCGAAATCGCAAAAAATGCCGCAGCGCCCGTTCCGGGTCGTTCAGCTTTCGAAGCGCAATGTATCCGGCGAACCACTCGAGTTGGGCATAGTCGGAACCTTCGGACAGCCAGTGTTGACTGGCAAGTTCGTAGGCTACCCCGTTCTCCCCGGCCTCCATTGCGTCCCGTGCCATTACGCGGCGCCGGTATGACCAAGCCTCGGGTCGACCCAGAGCTTCCGCCGATCTCGACACCTCGAGAATCAATTTCCTGGCTGATTCGTCGAATCCGGAATTCAGCCGCCAGATAAACCGGTCGTAGGCCAGTCCTCCGTTAAGCTTCAGCGAATTCGAAAGCCCGCGGATCATGGCGTCGACGCCCGAAGCCTTTTTTTTCAGGGCAATCCGGGTCTTCGCCAGCGCCCTCCAGTCGGAGGGGACAAGACCCAGCATCAACCGTGCCGACTCGATCCAGCCCTTCCAGAGCAGGTGGTCGAGACGGCGGACGTGGAGGTCGGATATGGCGTCGCGGAAATCGGAAACAAACGCGTCGTGGACACTCCGGTCCATATTGAGTTCGACCCAGGCCCTTCGCGCTTCCGCCCTGGCCTCGCCGGGCCGGCCCAGTTGTCTCAGCGCCGTCGCAAACCGCAGGGCGCCTGTACCGGTTTGCGGAAGCTGTATTTCGAAATACCGCGTTACGGCACGCGGGTCGGCAGATTCGGGAATGTGTTCCTCTCCTCTCCGTCGTAACCGTTTCAGGCCAGGCCAATCCCCATTGCGTTCAAGAAACCCTTGGTACTGCGGCCAGGTTCCGTCACCTGCTCTCAGTCTCCACCATGCGATCATGTCGAGCGCGTCCGGGTCTGCGAACTCGCGCGCGAGTCGTTCCGCTTTTGGCCAGTCTTCCCTGTAGGCGGCCTCTACCGCCGCCGCGATGACTTTGTCGGCTTCTTCGGACGTGATCTGTGATTGAGCCACCGTGGCAATTGGCATGGCCAAAAGTGCCGCCAGGGCGAGGCGGGCAACGATAGTACTCACAAGGCCGGTCTCTGCTCTTTGGTTTTTCTTTGATTCTTGTGACCATGCTCTAACGCAACAGCGCAGGAAAAAACAGCCCGGGAATTCAATTGACCTGAATTCGTCGTGTATTCGCGGGCTTACATTCTGGCCATCGTCGGGTATTAGCGAATAAATCGGGAGAATCGGGAGCACGCTCATGTTCAGGGGATCGATTCCGGCGTTGGTCACTCCGTTGCGCGACGGCGCAGTTGACGACGAAGCCTTGAAGTCGCTGGTTGAATGGCACATCGACGAGGGGACCCACGGCCTCGTGCCGGTCGGCACGACCGGCGAAAGCCCGACCCTCAGTCACGAAGAACACGAACACGTCATTGACGTGGTCGTGCGGGCAGCTGCGGGAAGGCTGCCGGTTATCGCCGGGGCCGGCTCGAATTCAACGGCCGAGGCCGTTCGGTTGCTGCAGTTCGCCGAACGGGCCGGTGCCGATGCTGGCCTGGTTGTCACGCCCTACTACAACAAACCGACCCAACGCGGCTTGATCGAACATTACCGGGCCCTCTCCGCATGTAGCGATCTTCCTGTCTTCATCTACAACATTCCTGGTCGTTCGGTGATCGACATGAGCCCCGACACCATGGGAGAGTTGTCGAAGCTGCCAACCATCGTCGGTGTCAAGGACGCAACCGGAGACGTTGTTCGCGTCAGCCAGCAGCGTACCACCTGCGGTGACGATTTCATCCAGCTTTCCGGCGAGGACGCCTCGGCGCTCGGCTTCAATGCCCATGGCGGGACCGGTTGCATTTCGGTCACGGCCAATGTCGCGCCGGGTCTCTGCTCGGAATTCCAGGAGGCTTCCCTTGCCGGAGACACCTCAAGGGCACTTGAACTCCATGACATCCTGATGCCGCTTCACACGGCTTTATTCATTGAGCCTGGTTTGGTCGGCGCAAAGTACGGCCTTTCGGTGCTCGGAAAGTGCAGCGACGAGGTTCGCCTGCCCTTGACGCCCGCTTTACCTGCGACGCGTGCCCGGATCGATGACGCCATGCGGAATGCCGGCGTGACCAACTGAATGAATGGCCTCTCCGCGAAAGAAAAAGGAAAACCGGGCCGGCCTCATCGCGGAAAATCGCCGGGCCCGATTCAACTACTCGATCGAGGACACGCTGGAATGCGGGCTGGTTCTTGACGGGTCGGAGGTCAAGTCACTCAGGAATGGACAGGCCAATATCGCCGAGAGCTACGCCAGCGTCGAAAACGGCGAACTCTTCCTGATCAACGGGCACATCGCGCGTTACGAGATGGCCGGGCGCTTTGGTCACGAAGAGCGCCGCAGGCGAAAGCTCCTGGTCAGCAAGAAGCAACTTGCGAAATTGCGGCAGGAAACCGAGCGACAGGGAATGACGCTTGTTCCCCTTCGCCTGTATTTCAACTCTGGTGGAAAGGCGAAAATCCTCATCGCCGTCGCGCGGGGACGAAAACTCGTCGACAAGAGGGAAAACCAGAAATCCCGTGACTGGAGTCGCCAGAAGGCGCGATTGTTGAGGGAACGGGGATAGCCCGGGACAGTTGTTTCCGTCCGACGGAGGGTAACATGCCAGATGACGACAACACGATACTGGTTTCAACCGACTGGTTGAAGCACCGTCTGCATTCGCCGGACATCCGGATTTTGGATGCGTCGTGGTACATGCCTACGGACGGGCGCGATCCACGTGCCGAGTACGAGGCTTCGCATATTCCCGGGGCGCGTTTTTTTGACATCGACGAGATCTCGGACTCGGATTCGTCACTTCCCCACATGGCGCCGCAACCTGAAAAATTCGCTTCACGGGCGCGGTCAATGGGGGTCGGCGACGGGCACCAGGTCGTTGTTTACGATGGCGCCGGGTTGTTTTCGGCGGCGCGGGTCTGGTGGCTGTTCAGGCATATGGGCAAAACCGATGTTGCCGTTCTCGACGGCGGGTTCCCCAAATGGGTCGCGGAAGGACTTCCCGTCGAAAACCTGGCTCCCCAGATCCAGAGCCGCCACATGACGGCACGACGAAACGCCGCACTGGTCAGCGACCTGCCGCACGTCCTTGCCACATTCAAGACCGGCGCAGCCCAGATCGTCGATGCCCGGTCGCCTAACCGTTTTCGCGGCGAGGTCCCCGAACCCCGGCCTGGCCTCAGGCATGGCCACATTCCCGGCTCCCGAAACGTCTACTTCAACGATCTGCTGAATCCCGACCGTACGCTTAAACCCGAGAGCGAACTTCGAAAGGTTTTCGTTGACGGTGGGGTGGACTTGTCCTGTCCGGTCATCACGACCTGCGGGTCAGGAATCACTGCAGCGGTTGTTTCGCTTGCCCTCGAAAAACTCGGCCACCGTAACCACTCGTTGTACGACGGCTCCTGGGCTGAGTGGGGCATGTCCTCCGAAGTGCCGATCGAAACCGGGTGACCTGGCGGAACGGAATCACCTGTCGACGCAACCGACAGCCAGGCTTTCGCCGTCATCATGAGTGTTCCTGAAGAACTCGGCGGGGGCAACTGGCGCGATTGTGCGGGTCCGGGCTCGATCAGGGAGCGTCCCAAATTCCGATCGGACTTCTCCATGGCCTTTTTCGTGATGTGGTGGCCTGCTCGCGGGCGGACGTGCGTCGTTTCCACCGATAGTGCCGATACCGGCACGATCTCGGATCTTCGCAAGGCCGCATGCAGGAAGAAACGCCATGCAAGACCTTGGGAACGGCGGGGCCCCGAATGCTCCCGGGTTGCGCGTGGAACATTCCGGGGACCGTAACCTTGGATACGAACGTGTTTCTTGCAGTGCTCGTGGCGGCTCTGCTGCATGCGGCCTGGAACAGCCTGATAAAGGTCGGATCCGACCCGTTCTCGACGATATGCGTCGCCACGTTGACGCAGGCGGCAATTGCGGTGCCTGTTCTCGTTCTCGTGCCCGCTCCGGCCGCGGATGCAATTCCCTGGATCGTGGCGTCGGCCGTTATCCATACGGGTTACAAGGTGTTCCTGGCCAACGCCTACGACAATGCCGATCTAAGCCAGGCCTATCCCCTGGCACGTGGGACCGCGCCCATTGCCGTATTCCTCGTGACCGCCCTCTTGTTTGGCGCGGTGTTCAGCCATGTCGAGACCGTGGCCGTCCTGTCCATTTCGACCGGCGTCGTCCTCATGGCATTCAAGGGACAGTACGGACGGCCCATGAGTCGCAGGTCCATAGGATATGTGACCGGCACAGCCATATTGATCGCCAGCTACACGGTCGTCGACGGCGTGGGTGCGCGGGTCGCCGGGACGCCTTCGGGTTACATCATGTGGATGGTGATTGGCGACGCGGTCGGGATGTTGGCATTCGCCGTCCTTGTCAAGGGACGCTCTGTGGTCCCGTCCCTCTTTCCGGTTTGGCGGATCGGACTCGGATCAGGCGCGATGTCACTCGGCTCATACTGGATCGCGGTCTGGGCGTTTACGGTCGCACCCATCGCACTGGTCGCAGCATTGAGGGAAACCAGCATTCTCTTTGCAACTGTCATTGCCGCGTTACTGATCCGCGAACCGGTCGGTGTCTGGCGGTGGATTTCCATCGGGTTCATCGTAGTTGGAGTCGTTCTCATGAGACTCTGAGCCGGGAACCTCGTCCGTGTCGCCGAACGGGGGGTTCGCCGTTCTGCGCAGTACCCGCGCGATTCCCGCATCCAGATCGCAGCCCGTTGCTCCGGCCTCAAAGTGGCACATCCACACGCAGGATTCGGAAATCGCGGGCTTCGGCCGTCGCGCGGTCTCTCGATTGGCAGCAGGAACGGGCACCTGCACCGGCGAAAGTCGGACGAGACCTGTAATGGACCTCGTGTACATGCAAGAATACGTCGATTACGCGAAGGGGAGGCCGAAGCTCGCGGCCAAGAAAATCGCACCGTCTGATGTAAAGTGTCACCAGGCGTGCCGCAGTGGCAGGTTGCCCTCGGTACCGGCCCCCTACGCAAGTCATGGGCGACGGATTGCAAATTCCTGGAGAAAAGGATCCTCTGATGTGAAACACTGTAACGGAAGCCATCTCGTCCACATGGGGGAATGCACATTGGCGCGTCACCGGGACATGTCCAAGAGTGCCGGACGCATCGCCGGATTCGACGGATGAAGATTACCGGTATCCGAGCCACGCCGGTGAATGTCCCGTTCACGGCCCCCTACGTGTTTAGCCACGGATCGATGAAGTCGCTCACCAAGACTATCGTGGAACTCGACACTGACGAAGGCGAAACCGGGCTTGGCGAAGTTGCCGACGGTGATCGTTCCGACGACGTCGTGAAGATGGGCGAAACGCTGGAAGGCGTTGACATTCGTGAGATCGGAACTGCTGAACGCAGGTGCCTTCCGGGATACCGTTACACCCCCTGGGGAAACGTCGCGGGAATGACCCGCGCATTTGGCGGGATCGAAATGGCGATGTGGGATGCACGGGCGCGAATTGAGGGAGTGCCGCTTTACGTGCTCCTCGGCGGTGCAGTCCGGACCGAGATCGAGTTCTCCGAGTACTTCGGCTACCGAGTCCCGGGACCTGTCGAAACGGGCGAACATTCACCGGAGGCAATTGCCGAATATTGCCTCCGCATGATCGACGAGCACGGGGCGACAAACTTCGAAGGCAAAGTCGGTACGGTTGGGCTCGACGAGGAAGTCCTCATGGTTCGTCTGGTCCGGGAAGCTATCGGTGAGCGGCCACTCAAGCTTGATGCCAACGGTGCCTGGACAGTACAGACGGCACGCGAGGCCGTCAGGCGCATGGACGACTACGACATCCGTTACTACGAAGAACCCTGTCAGACTTACGAGGAAATGGCCAGGCTGCGGGCATTTACGCGGGCAAATTTCTCGACGCACGTCATGGACTTGCCCAAGGCCGTACGGCTGGACTGCCCGGACACGATGGTGACCAATCTCGTCGAACTGGGCGGCATCCGCCGTACAATGGATTTCGTCCGTGCATGCGAACACTTCGATGTCGGTTTCCGTTTTCACAGCGGTGAAACGGGCGTGGCGAGCGCCGCCTACCTCCACGTATCCGCGGCAATGGAACACATCCGCGAACCGAGCCAGACCTTGTTCCGCTGGTATGCCGATGATGTCGTGAATGAGGGCACGCCGCTTCCCAAGAACGGCGTCGTTCCGGTTCCGGATTCGCCCGGGCTCGGCGTTACTCTCGACAGGACCGCGTTGAGACGTTGCCACGAGCGTTACCTCGAAGAAGGTTCTTTTCCTGCCAGCGACGGCGGCCCGCGTCCGTTCCGAACGCGTTTCATGCGCATCTGAACCGATCCACGTCACCGGTGTTCCCAGGGAACGCAGCAATTGTATCCCGCGGCAAGTCCAGCTGGCCCCCAACCCGCACCCGAGATCCTACTCTCCCGTCTACGCGATGGCCTTTCCCGGAATCTGCGGAGATTGCGAAGCTGCGGTCCCGTTGCTCGGGCGACCGGCATTTCGACATGGCGCCCCACCGGGCGCCTTGCTCGTGCCTTAGCGGGCCGGATGGCATCTCATATCCTCCGCGACGGCACCCGGAACCACGCTCCAGGCTATGGAACGAAACACAGCGAAACTTCCGGAAGAGTTGCCGGCTGGTGCATGAGTCGGAATTCACGTCCCCTGATGGCGGGTGTGCCCTCTCATCGTCACATCATTTGCCGGCCTGAACCCGGACGTGTAGACATGACCAGATCGTGGACCGTGCCACGGACCCGTCCAGGGCAGGCAGTGATGCCCCCCAGGGTCATCGGAGGAGGAGAAAACGTTGACAATTCAGAGATACATCATCGAGCGGGACATTCCGGATGTCGGAACGCTGGAACGCGACGAATTGCGAGCGGCTGCCGCAAAGTCAAACGGGGCCTTGGCCGAACTGTCGCCGGACATCCAGTGGGTGGAGAGCTTTGTCGCCGCCAACAAGACATTCTGTGTCTATCTTGCGAAGGATGAAGACACGATCCACAAACACGCGGAAATCAGCGGATTTCCGGCAACGAAGGTCACCGCGATCTCGAAAATGATCGATCCCACGACATCTAGGGATGACTAGGGTATCTGCACCTCGAATTGGGTGAATCGCTTCGTCTTTCCAGCCTGCCGATCCGATTTCGGCCGGTATTCAGGCAAACACCGCTACTTGTCGGTATCGTACCCGCACCGAGGGGTTGGATTTTGTGCAAGGGGAGCGGACCAGGCTCTATGGCGCTGGCTCCGAAAGTTGGGATTGAGTATGATCTGGCGTTTGAGCATTGTACAGGCAACGACAAGCAGGCGGTCAGCAACGGAGCGCAGGGCTCGGGCATAACCGTGGCCGCGAAATCGCGGTTTGGCGTACTTGGTTCTGCTTGCGGTGTCGTGCTGGAGGGCGACGATGGCACAATGGTAGACGGCGTTCTGGAGGCGGTTGTGGGCGGCCAGTCGGCGGACAGGCAGCGCAGGGCCTGGTAGTCTCGCCGTCGCAGAGAATCATGCGCTTCTGCGAGCAGCGTGGCAAGGACGATCTTGTCGACGCCGGGAAACGAGTTCAGGATTGCCTCGTCACACTGCCTCAGCTGTCCCGGAATCTCATCGGCGTATTGGTCTGCCCCCATCATGCGTGTCGCGCAGCGGTGCGCCCATGTCACGTTAATGGCGACGATGCCGTGAAAGGTCGCCAGTTCGGCCGGATCGGTGTTGTCGGTATCCCTGATACAATCGAGGCCACGGGCTTGGCATCCTGGATGATGCGTTCGGTGCCCCTGCGATTAATCCTTTGTGGTTTTCCGGGTCATTCACCCCCAGTGCGTGGAACTCGATTGTGATCAACGGTTTCCGGAATCGTGTCGTGTGGTAGCGGCCGTGCCGTTGTCAGGATCGGATTACCACACTGCACATGGAAATGACGAAGACACTAACCAAGATATTGTTCCAAAGCTCAACTACACACACTATCCCGCCACACTGGACATGCCGTGATGGGTACGGGGACGTTGAATCCCGGTTATTTTCCGAATATCCGGAATTTGCTCCGGGATGAATTGGACGTGCTGCTGAGCACGGCCGAAATGATCGGCAGACTCATGACCTGCGGGACGATGATCGCTGAGTTCGAACTGCCGAGCGGCATAAAGTCATGAATGATGTGGTGACATATCATCGGCTTGGCCACAACAACGCCCAATTGCTTGGCCAGGCAAATGTATTCGACAACCCTGTCGACCCTGAACAACTAGCCGAATTTCTCGCAGATGACGGGCACGAACTGGTCTTTGCGATGTCAGGCAAGACGACGATTGGCTTCGCCTCGGGTTCAATATTGTTGCATCCCGACAAGGCGCCCGCTTTCTTCGTCAACGAGATCGATGTTGCGCCGACATATCAGCGCCAGGGCGTCGCAACAGCGCTTTGCACGATGTTGATCGGCGTGGCGCGAGATCGCGGGTGTAAAGGCATTTGGCTTGCCACGGAGGAAGACAATGTCGCCGCACGCGCGCTCTTCCGCGGGCTTGATGCGAGAGAGACGGACGCGGTCGTCGTTTACGACTGGGATGGCGCTATGGACGCATGATCCGAAGAAGCACGACCTCGGGGTTGGAGGCAGGTGCTGAATGCGCTGCAACACCGGTCCGGCGTGAAGCCGGTGCGGAATCGTGGACGGCCCGTTTCAGGCCGAATCGACGCGGCCGAGTTCCCCGCTACGGGCAACATCATGCGCCCGCAGGCGTCAGCGCAGCTGGACGGAGGCCATCGACCGGCAGGTTGCCGAGTTCGATGTTGCTGGCCGCGCCGAGCGGTACGGACGCGTGTGTGGCCTGTCGATCAAACGGACGTTACGAGGGAGAAAAGGAGGGGAAACCCGTTCGGGGAACTGAATTCAGACGCGGATGCTTCAGGGAGGGATTGCAAGGCGCAGACGCGCTGACGCCGCTTCCCGGTCGCGCGCTGGCTTTCGACGTGTTTGCGAACAACCGACGTGCCGTTCCCCCCAACTTCGTGGCATGGCTGCCCGGCGCTTTCCTGATCGAGAAACAGGCTCCACGCGTTTGCGCCTTTCCGGGTGCTGAATCTGCCGCACGGCCCGATCCGGTTTGACTGGTTCGTCTTCGTCGCCCCCGACCACCCCCCGACGCACGGACGCGCTGGTCAAGATGCAGGTCAACAGACCCAAGTCCGTCTGAGTCGCAATACGGGTTGGCACAGCATGTGCCGCGCGGAATCAATCCCTCCGGCAGGCCGTCGTTGCGTTCGTCGGGCTCGTGCAACCAGTTGGCGACACAGCGCGCGACCGAATACCGCGTGTTGCTTGCATTTGGCGTACTGACGAACATGTCCTTCCGGCGCAGGAGCAGTTCCGTCGTGACCCTTTCAACGCCCTTTGCATCGGCGAGGGCGGTGAATGGCTTGAAGCTGGGCGGGATGAACCCGAACACACCGAACGGAACTCGGCTCGGACTCGCAGTTTGCGGGGAGAGGTGGGGCAGGCACAAGGACTTGTACACAACCGGATCCGCGCTTATGCGCGGGCTTTGATGACAAGGTGCAACTACCGAAAGGGCGCACCCATGCGACTCGGGATCATGATTGGCATCGCCGCAATGGCAATGGTCGTCGTCGCCTCGAACATCCTCGTTCAATTCCTGTTTGGCGATTGGCTGACATGGGGCGCTTTCACCTACCCTGTCGCGTTCCTGGTGACCGACCTGACCAATCGGATCTACGGTCCCCGCAGTGCGCGAACAGTCGTATTCGCGGGATTCATGGTCGGCATTGCCTGCTCCATTGCCGGAACAATGATCGAAGGCGAATTCGGTCCGCTGGTAACCCGCAGGATCGCGCTTGGATCCGGTATCGCGTTCCTGTCTGCCCAAATGCTCGATGTCCTGGTGTTTGACCGGTTGCGCCACGGTCGCTGGTGGCATGCACCGCTGCTGTCGTCGCTGATAGGCTCAACACTTGACACCGCGCTGTTCTTTTCGATCGCTTTCTCGGCAAGCCTCATCTTCCTGGAGCCCGGCAATGACGTGTCATGGGCGGGCGAGCTTTTGCCCTTGATCGGAATCGGGCCAATTGTTCCGCTCTGGGTTTCTCTCGCGACTGCCGACCTCATGGTCAAACTCTCGATTGCCATGGCCGCACTCATTCCGTTTCGCCTCATCGCCGGTAGGCTGGCGAATCCGGCAGTTTGACATCACCGAAGTCCTCAGGCAGCCTGAGAGAAAGTCGCGGGCCTTGCGCCCGCCGACGCACCGGTTCACGGTAACGGAAATCTTTGACATCATCCCGGACGGCCGGAGACATCCATGATCAGGATCAACGATCAACTCGTGCTTCCGGAGTCGGAGATCGACGAGACATTTCATCGCTCATCCGGACCCGGCGGGCAAAACGTCAACAAGGTCTCGACAGCGGTGGAACTGCGCTTCCACGCAGGTGCGTCTCGGGTATTGACGCATGGTCAAAAACACCGTTTGCGCGGAATCGCGGGACACAGATGGAACAAGTCGGGGATCGTTGTTCTGACGGCCGACACGCATCGTTCGCAGGCTATGAACAGGAAACTTGTCCGCAAAAGACTCGCGGCACTCGTCCAAAAGGCGTTGGTTGAACCGAGGCCGAGACGGCGAACACGGCCATCGCGCGCTTCGGTCGCCCGCAGGCTCGACACGAAAACGAAGCGGGGTCAACTCAAGGCTCTGCGCCGAACTCCGGGAATTGAGACATAGAAGCCCCGCGTCAGGCACGTAGCCCGGGCCGGCCGGGGCCGGACACCGCCTGGACAACTCAGGAGTCCTCGACATGGAATCCACGGAAGATCTTCTGAAGCGGCGCCATCGGTTTCTGGGTCCCAACATTCCGACATTCTACGGCGAACCCGTACACATCGTACGCGGTCGCGGTGCCTGGCTCTGGGATCAGGAGGGAAACCGTTATCTCGATTGCTACAACAATGTTCCGCACGTTGGGCACTGCCACCCGAGGGTTGTCGCGGCCATCGCCGAGCAGGCCGCACGCCTGAACACGCATACGCGCTACCTTCACACGGGCATTCTCGACTACGTCGAGCGTCTGACCGAGAGATTCGCTGATCCGCTTGCCACCGCGATGCTTGTCTGCAGTGGATCGGAAGCGAACGACGTCGCGCTCCGCATGTCGCGTGCAACGACGGGCAAGACGGGCATCATCGCGACAGACAACACCTACCACGGGAACACCGACCTCGTCAGTAACCTCGGGTCACGAACGGCGCCGATCGGAGGGTACGCCCCTTGGGTGCGTCATGTGCCGAGCCCGGTCGGAGTACGGACGGCCAGTGGTGAGGTCGATGCCGGCGAATCCTCGCGATTTGCCGATTCCGTCCTGTCGGCGATCAAGAGCCTCGAACGGGATGGCCACGGCGTTTCTGCCCTGATCGTTTGTCCATTTTTTGCGAACGAGGGGTTCCCGTCCCTCGAAAAGGGGTTTCTGGACGAAACCGTCGCGCAGGTCCGCCAAGCTGGCGGTCTTGTCATCGCGGACGAAGTCCAACCCGGATTCGGCCGTCTTGGCAGCGATTTCTGGGGGCATCAGCGTCTTGGTTTCCAGCCGGACATCGTGACACTTGGAAAGCCGATGGCGAACGGACACCCGGTTGCAGGCGTCGTGACAAGCTCGGAAATCATGGCGAATTTCAGGAGCGCGATTCCGTACTTCAATACGTTCGGGGGCAACCCGGTCGCGGTTGCAGCCGCGGCCGCGACCCTCGATGTTCTCGATCAGGAAGATCTCGTACCGCGGGCACAGGAGACCGGCCGTTACGCATTGGATCGACTCCGCGCAATCGAGGCATCCTGCGGCGCACTCCGAGCCACGCGCGGAGCCGGACTCTTCTTGGGGGCTGAACTCGTGGACGTTCACGGCGCACCCGACAGGACGCTCGCCGGGTTGCTGCCGGACGCAATGAAACGGAACGGCGTTCTCTTGAATGTTACCGGGCGCCACCGGAACATCCTCAAGATCCGACCCCCGATGTCGATCGGCAAGTCGGGAATCGATGTTCTTTGCGATACCCTCATTCGGGTCCTCGACGAATTGACCTGATCGTGGCTGACCCCGGCTTCCAGGACATCTCGGCGCTATGGGCGGAAGCCCGGGAGGCCCTGCTGGGCTTTCCGAATTGGAATCGGGTCGAGCGACTCCTGTCGGTCCGCGAGAACGCGATTTTCGAGGTTCACGGAACCCCCTCGCGACGGGGCGTGCTGAGGTTGCACCGGGCGGGTTACCAGGATGCCCAGTCGATCAATTCGGAAATGCTCTGGTTGCAGTTTCTCTACGACCAGCGATTCCCTGCACCCTCCCCGTTTCCGGCCGAAGGCGACCGCCTGGTGTCCACGACCGCAACGGGCCGTCACGCGACCCTGCTGGCGTGGGTCTCGGGACATCACCCGGGGTCACCCGGAGACACGGCGCCGATCGGTCAGCGTTACAGGGAGATCGGTGCCGCGTTGGCACAGCTGCACAACGTGACGGACCGGTTTCGGCCACCTGCCGGTTTCCTTCGCCCCTCCTGGGACGTCGACGGATTTCTCGGTGAGGAGCCACTCTGGGGCCGGTTCTGGGAGAACTCGGGCTTGAGTTCTGCCGACACCAGCTTGATGCATGACGTTCGGGAAGCCGCACGCGAGGACCTGGAGAGGTTCTTCCAGAGCGGTGCCGACGTTGGCCTAATCCATGCGGACCCTCTTCTGGACAACATACTCCTGTCGGAATCCGGACCCGTGATCATCGACTACGACGACTCCGGGTACGGATTCCGCATGTATGACCTCGCCGTTGCATCGTACCGGCGCATTGACGAACCCGGAGTCGGGCGACATTCGGAGTGCCTCGTTTCCGGTTATCGGGAACACCGCGAATTGCCCGACGAGCACTGGGAAACGCTGCCTCTGTTCCACCTGCTTCGGAGCCTTGCGTGCCTCGGCTGGGTCGAACCGCGCCAGGATCTCCAGGGAAGCCGGGAACGCCTTCATCGGTACCTGGAGACTGCGCGGGTTGAATCTCGGCGTTACCTGGACGTCAATAGGTCCATGTGATTGCTGACGGGAGTACGGGACGCTCGTCCGCCTCAAGGTTCCCGGCTTCATGTTGACGCCTGACCGGCCGGGCAGAGAACCTTGCCGGAATCACCAGGCGAAGTCCCGGGTCGTCCTGACCGGTGCCGAGGGAACCGGTCAGGACAACCGACGTTCAACTGGCCAATCGGTATCCCCCGGCCTCGGTGATCAACAGGCCGGGATTTCTCGGATCGACCTCGATTTTCTGGCGCAACCTGTAGATGTGCGTCTCGAGCGTGTGGGTCGACTTCGTCTTGTATTTCCATACATCGGAGAGCAGTGCATCCCGGGAGACGACACTCCCATCCGCACGATACAACCGCTTCAGAATGCTGGTCTCCTTTTCCGTCAGGTAGACCCGCCGGTCGTCGTTGTCCGACAGCGTTTTCTGCGACGGCTTGAACGAGTAATGGCCGATCGTGAAAACGGCATCATCGGAAAACTCGTGCTGACGAAGCTGTGCCCGAATTCGGGCCAGCAGAACGGAAATCTTGAACGGTTTCATCACGTAGTCATTGGCGCCGGCATCCAGCCCGACGATCGTGGCATCATCGGTTATGTGTTTGCCGGTCATCATGATGATCGGGCACGTCATCCCCTGTTTTCGAAGTGTCCGGCAGAGGTCCCGCCCGTCGCCGTCCGGCAGGTCGACATCGAGAATCGCGAGATCGATCGTGGAATGCTCCGCCCGTGCGCGAGCCTGGGCGCTGTTTTCGGCTTCAATGACCTCATAGTCTCCGGTCGCGATCAGTTGTTCCGACAGGACATCGCGGAAGTCCGCTTCGTCATCGACGAGAAGTATCAGTCTGTCACCTTTCATGGCCCTTGCTCTCCTGGTGCGTTTCTGTTTTTTGACATATTGGCACGATTGGCGCGTCGAAAAAGATCCGGTCACGGAGATGTGTCGTCGTTCGGGGATTTGTTTCAACTTTGGCGCCCACAAGCTAT
Organism: Paracoccaceae bacterium; assembly: GCA_965242975.1. Lineage (GTDB taxonomy): Bacteria > Pseudomonadota > Alphaproteobacteria > Rhodobacterales > Rhodobacteraceae > JAPPHA01. Next base: position 2,588,076 of record CBDETS010000007.1, read on the forward strand.
ATTCCTGCCCCAAATGGTAACAGTTCCAGAACACGCGAATGCTGCACGTCTCGGTCTGACAACCGGCCAGAGAATCGCACGTGTCCACGCCGACCTGAGAATGGGTGCGCCAATCGTCATTCGCGAAGGCGGGGTTGCCCATCTTGTCGCAGCCGTGGAAACGGCAGGCCCGGAGTTGACGAGCCAGTTTCGCGCCGTGGCCCGGAATGGAATCATCTACGTTGCAGTTACGGCCCGGCGAGCCCGAACCCTTGCCGCGCGGGCTTACGACGGCGACGTGGCCCGCCTGATCGTCCCGGCCGACGCGGATACCGGCTGGATTCGCTCGATCGCCGACCCCTCCCGGGATCTTGAAACCCCCATGAAAGGGCCGTTCAGGAGCCTCAGGGGAGGATCGCCCGTCATCGCCAGGGTCGCGATCCATCAATGCAAGCGGTCGCGCCTATTGCCGGCGGCGGTCATTTCGCCGGTCCAGGAGCACATTTCGCTACCGGATGAAATCACCACTCAGTCCTGCGACCTCCTGTGCCACGACGAGGACCGCGCCTTTCAACTGCAAGCTGTCGCGCGCGGGAATGTCCCCCTGAAAGTCTCATCGCGGTCGAGAGTCCATGTCTATCGGCCATCGGATGGCGGAGAAGAGCACTATGCGATCGAGATAGGAACTCCGGATCGGGGCGAGCCCGTTCTCACGCGGATCCATTCTGCCTGTTTTACCGGAGACCTTCTCGACTCCCTGAAGTGCGACTGCGGGGACCAGCTACGTATTGCGCTCGGCGAAATGGGCAGACTCGGGGCAGGTGTCCTGCTGTACCTGAACCAGGAAGGCCGCGGAATCGGACTCGCCAACAAGCTCCGGGCGTATACGCTGCAGGACCAGGGTTACGACACGGTCGATGCGAACCACAGGCTCGGTTTCGAGGACGACGAACGGGACTTCGGCCTGGGCGCCGAAATACTGCGATCGCTCGGTTTCGAATCGGTTCGCCTGATGACCAATAACCCGGCGAAAGTTGAGTTCATGCGCAAACACGGAATTACGGTCGAGACGAGAGTTCCGCTTGTGGTCGGAAGGACCATCTTCAACGCCGACTATCTTGACACCAAGGCACGCAGGAGCGGCCACCTGTTATGAGACCAAGGTCTACGGACCTCGTGGTTACTCCATGGGGTGCGCGGTTCCGCGGCTGCCGCCTGCCCTGTGCGACGGGCATTGCGGGTATCGGAGAAAAGACCCGCGAAGGCGACGGGTTGAGTCCCGCCGGTTGCTTCCGCATCGTCGCCATCATGTACCGGCCCGACCGGGTTCAACTGCATGTTCCCGGCCATTCCATGCGCTGCTCCCGGCCGCCGGTCCCGCAGTGGTCCGTTGGCGTGCCCCGTTCGACAGGCACGACGGCCCGGTTTCGAAAGATCGGACCGAGTGACGTCTGGTCGGACGATCCCTCGGACCCGGCGTACAATCGTCACGTTTCAGCGGTTGGCAGCGTGGAATATGCATACCGTCACGAGCGGCTTCGGCGTGCCGACCCGATGTACGACCTGGTTGCCGTTCTTGACTTCAATTTGCGGAATCCCGTACCGGGTCGGGGAAGCGCGATCTTTCTCCATGCCTGGCGAGGTCCGCGCTATCCGACTGCAGGATGTATCGCGTTTCCCAAAGAAATCCTCGCGGAAATCATCGCTTGGTGGTCGCCACACTCACTGGTGTTCATTCATCGATAAAGGCGCTCTCCGAAGACTGCGGATCCGACCCTGACATGGGTCGCTCCGAAAGCGATCGCGGTCTCGAAGTCATTGCTCATCCCCATCGAGAGGTTTTTCAGCCCGTTGCGACGTGCGATTTTTCCGAGCAATGCGAAGTGAAGCGACGGCTCTTCCCAGGCGGGCGGAATGACCATCAATCCGGATACAGGCAAATCGACGCCCCGGCAGTAACGAATGAACTCATCGGCTTCCGCCGGTACAATCCCTGACTTTTGCGGTTCTTCACCGGTATTGACCTGCACGAACAGCTCCGGCGCCTGGCCCAGTGCCTGGATGCCGCGTGCAAGCCGGTCGGCCAGGCTGACCCGGTCAACCGAATGGATCGCATCGAACAGGCGCAGTGCATGCCGGACCTTGTTCGTCTGCAACGGTCCAACCATGTGGAGCGAGATGTCACCATGCCGTTCCATGAGCGGCGGCCACCGCTCCATCGCCTCCTGCACCCTGTTTTCTCCGAAAAGCCGGTGGCCAGCGGCAAGTGTCGCTTCGACTCTCTTCGTTGTCTGCAGTTTTGACACCGCGACGAGTTGAACGGAGTTCTCCGGGAGACCGGCCCGTTTCTCGGCGGCATTGATCGCCGCATAAGTTGTCTCGAGGCTCATCGGTTCACGGCTTCGGTTGCCACCAGGCGGGCTGTCAAACATCCCGGACGTGCCGCACAAGCCTGGCGGTCGCCGCGTGACGCAAACTCATCGTCAGCATCAAGTTCATGTGCGAGCCCCGCACCTGCGTGGAGATGCCCTCTGCCAGAAGCGGTCACGTCAATACTCATCGGACAGAATCTTCTCCAGCGCTCGGTACGTGTCTTGGATGGATGTGACCTGGTGGCACGTATCGACTCTCTGATCGAGCCGCGCCGCCAAGGGGTAGTCATTGCCACCCGGGTCGCAATTGTCACCAAAAAAAACGATTCTTGCAAACCCGGCATGAGAATACCCGGTTCGTTGACACCGGAACGGATTCTTCAGGAACCGATAGGCACGCCCCTTGTCGCTCCCGGGCTCGACCAGATCTATGCCTGTCTCGCCAGCGACCTGTGCGGTGACGACCTCACCGAATTGACGGTTGATCAATGCCGCAAATCGCTCCCGCTCGCTGTTTTTCCGATCCCACTCCACGTACATCCGGCGCGCGGGAAGATCCGCGTTTCTGCCCACAACCGAAAAATTCACCAGTCCGGAACGGCGGTCGATATGACGCCCGGTTCTCACGTGGAACTCGCTCCGGGCAAGGAGATCGTTCAGAAAATCGGCCAGCTCACATGTCAGGTCGAAAGAGGATTGGAATACACGCGACCCACCGACACGAAAGCTGTTCCCGTTGCAATTGAAGACCCCTTTGATCGGCTTGAAAACGAGGTCGCCTATCTGCCAACTCGTCTTCTCGAATTCGGATCCCGAAATCAAATATGTCGGCATGCGCTCACTGAACCTCTGCAGGACGTCGCGATGCTCGCTTGTCAATTGCAGGCTGCTGGCAACGAGGGTCCCGTCGACATCGAAAACAAAGGCTGTATCGAGTTTGTCCATGTGGCAACGATCACCTGACCGACATCTTCGCCGGTATCGCGTTCCCGTCTGCCTTCACATTCATGTCCCCCCACCTCTCGTGGATCAATCTGTTGGCTTTTCAGGAATCACCCCGCGCCCCGTTGCCGGAGATTGTGTCCGAACCGTTCTGAAAGAAAGAGGCATTTTTTTCTTTGTGATCAAACGGCTTTCGAAGGGCTCCTTGACCAGCTCACCGGATCCCGTGACGGGCAAACAGTCAAAGCACGAACCCACGGAACTCCGGAAGGGCACGGGGTGCCGCAGAACCAAAAGGGGCCGCCATGTTCCGCGATCATGCGAAGCGGTCCTTTCGGATTTCACATTCATCGCCGTTGCACCCGGCCTTGTTGTGCCCAACGATGCTCCGGACAAGTGGCACGTACAGAACCAGGCCGAACAGGTACAGCATGGGAACATTGAGACACACTTTCCGTGTGGCAAAAACTCCGGTGAATACCTTCTTGCTCCCTTCATCGACCACAACGATGTCTCCAACCGGAACCTCGCCCAGCGGAGACTCGTCCGTCCGCAGGTCGATGCGATTCAGCCAGTCCAGCCGATTGGTCCGAGCAGCTCGCCGCACGCAATCGGGGCAATGCTCGTTGAAATACACGCGTATTCCCATGTCTTCTCCCTGCTACCGCAGCTCCGCATGCCCTCAAGTTCTTCGTCATGGCCGTGCCTGCATTGTTGGTCAATGACTCCACAGGCAGCAGGCCGTGTGCCCTTCCCGTTCGTCTCTAGGTGCAGGTGCGCGCGTGCTGCCTGAATATCAGCTCGACAAGCTGCCGGAAACGCGTGCAGCCGCACCGCGGCGGGTCCGAACCGGATCGATCGCTGGATGACGATTCCATGTAACGCCGATCAGTCTGTCCTCAACCCGTGCCGGTCCTTGCCCCGGCATCGGACCTTGCGCCCTGTCGTGTCACCGCGCCCGCCCGAATTCCGGTTTTGGTGCCATCCAGGCAATGCGCAGGAGCGTCCGTTCCACAACGGCCGCCGCGGGCGCCTGATTGGTTGATCTGAGCGCAAGGCCAACCTTGAACAGCTCATGCAACGGCGCCTCAAGTCGCTCCCGTCCCCAGCGACGGACCTGGCTCGCCATTCGGTCCCGTGCCGGACGGTACACCGGGGGACGCAGTTTCATGAAGGCCGCGTCCAGACGCCCGCCGTGCACGGCGACTCTCTGAAGCGACCGGAAGTATGCATACGCAGATTGACAAACCGAATCCGCCGAAACTCCCTGGGAATACAGGCGCTGAAGCGGAACGACCACATCCGACGGCCTGCCCTCGGCAACCGCGAACAGCACGTCTTCCATCCCCGCGATTCGTGAATCCGGCGCGAGCATTTCGATGTCGTGCGGAGTAACAGGTTGTTGCCGCTTCACCGTGTATAACGCGAGCTTCTCGAGCGTGTTTCGCAACTCCGATGCGGTCTGATAGGCGGAATACTGGGCCAAATGCTCGAGACTCTCGGGAGTTAACGTCGTAAGCCCAACCTCGGATGCCATGGCCTGGATGGCTACCTTGTCAAGCGGTTCATCGTAGACCCCGATTGCGGCAGCGGTCTTTTCCTCTTCGAACAGCATCCTGATCTTCGATCGGGTTGAAAGCGCACCGGCAGTCACGATCAGAAATGCATCTCCGGCATTTCGCACGGACACCGCTGAGGACAGCTGTTTAAAAATGGCATCGGTTGCACCCTCGACAATCACCAAACGCGGCCCGGGAAAAAAGCCGACGGCCTTGAGGTTGTCGGCAACGGCTCCAGCCTGTTTGACGACCTGTGCCGCCTGCAACACTGTCAGCCGCAGTTCGCGCGCTCCGTCCGGGCCCACCAGGCGTTTTGCCAGGTCAATCCGCTTGTCGGAAACACGAATGATGTTGGGGCCGTACAGGAGAATGCAACCGAACCGTTCCCCCGGGTTCGCCAGATACGCACGGGCTTGCGCGCCTGCAAGTTTCATTCCGGCCAACGTGGGTAGGTCAACTCGATTCGATTGGCGATCAGATCAGCCAACGACCGCGCGACCCGGAATTCGGCATCGTCCGCCGCGACCTGCGTCGGATAGGTCTCTGCCGTGGCACTGTACGCCGCTCTGGACCTGACTTCTCCGGTGTGAACCGTTTTCCCGGAGGTGTTGTCGACGACACTGTATTTCGCCGTGCCCAAAAGGCTGTTTCGAGAAAATTGTCCCCCGACTTCGAGCGCCAGACGTGTCTCCTGCACATCAATCTCGAAATTCAATGTGTATCTCGCTTCCCTCGGCGCGTAACCGATCCTTTCCACCAGTCGTTCACGCAACTCGAAGTCGCGTCGAACCAGGCCAGGCTCGACCCATACCTGCCGCTGGAATCCCGGCGTGTCGGGTCCCGGGCCATAGATGGGTTGAAACCCGCAACCTCCAAGAAGAAGGAGCGACGCCGATAGCACGATGAGCCGAACGTCAGACAACCACATTGACAATCCTGTCTGGAACAACGACCAGGCGCTTGGGATCCTGGCCGCCCAGAGCATTCCGGACCGGCACAAGCGCCAAGACCAATGCTTCGACCTTGTCCCGTTCCAATCCCTTGGCTACCCGGATCTCGGCGCGCCGTTTTCCGTTCACCTGGACGGGCAGTACAACGGTGTCCTCGGCAAGCATTTCCGGGTCGGCCACGGGCCACGGACTCGACACCACCAGTCCCTCGCCGCCGGCCATCTCCCAGATCTCTTCCGCGAGATGAGGCGTGATCGGTTGCATCAACCGGGCCATGACCTTGATCGCCTCGACCTTGCTGGCAGGGTCCGCTGCTGACCGCGTCAGTGTCGACGTGAACTCGTAGAGCGCCGCGACGGACTTGTTGAACGAAAATCCTTCTAGGCCATTCGTAACACTGTCGATTGTCCGGTGCATCGCCCTGAAGAGTTTGGCGTTGTCCTCTGTCTGCCGTGCACCTGTTTCTGTCGAACGCGGTTGCTCCACCAAGGAACTGACCAGACGCCACACGCGTTGCAAGTGTCGGGAGGCGGCTTCAATGCCACTTGCGGTCCATTCAACGTCCCGATCGGGAGGGCTGTCGGAAAGCATGAACCAGCGCGCGGTGTCCGCACCGAACCTTTCGATGATATCCTCGGGATCAACAACGTTCTTCTTGGACTTCGACATCTTTACCGAAGGGCCAACCGTGACCGACCCGCCGTCCCGCGTTTCAAGACCACCCCCCTTGCGCGGGCGAACATCGTCCGGGGACACCCAGCGACCCTCGTCGTCCTTGTACGTCTCGTGGCAAACCATTCCCTGGGTAAAAAGCGCCGTGAACGGCTCTCCTGCGGACTTTGGCAGATGACCGGTCAGATGCATCGCACGGGTAAAAAAACGCGAATAGAGAAGGTGCAGGATCGCGTGTTCGACGCCACCTATGTACTGATCGACATTCATCCAGTACTCGACGTCCTCCCGGCTCGTCGGCGTTTGGGCCCGGGGCGCCGTGAAACGGACGAAGTACCAGCTTGAATCGACGAACGTGTCCATCGTATCCGTCTCACGTTGCGCCATCCTGCCGCAGGCAGGACACGGGACGCACCGCCATCCGTCATGCCTTTCGAGAGGATTCCCCCGCCCGTCGAAACGCACATCATTGGGCAGTGTGACGGGGAGATTCTCCTTTTTCTCCGCGACCGCACCGCATTCTTCGCAATGGATGACGGGGATCGGGCATCCCCAGTATCTTTGCCGGGACACACCCCAGTCCCTCAGGCGGTACATGGTCTTTCCCTCGCCTGATCCGGACTCTTCAAATCTCCGGATGACCTCTGCTTTCGCGTCCTCGATCTCGAGGCCATCCAGGAACCCGGAATTGATCATTCTCCCTGGTCCCAGGTAGGGTTCATCCCCGATTTCGTACGTGGCCGGATTGCCTTCCGGCGGACACACGACCGCAACCACCCCAAGACCGTACTTCCGCGCGAACTCAAGGTCGCGTTGATCGTGGGCGGGACAGCCGAATATCGCACCGGTACCATAGCCCATGAGTACGAAATTCGTTATGAATACAGGCAGTTCCACATCCTCGAGAAACGGGTGGACGACCCGAATTCCGGTGTCGAATCCTCTCTTTTCAGCCCTTTCGATGTCCTCTTCCGAAACCGCTACGCGCCGGCACTCCTCGTTGAATGCAGCCACTTCGGGATCGGGCTCGAGAGCCTTGGCCAGAGGGTGGTCAAAGGAAACCGCGGCAAAACTCGCACCGAACAGGGTGTCCTGACGCGTCGTAAAAACCTCCAGATGTTCGAATCCGTCAGGAGCACCGACAGTCTTGAAGCGAAACTGGAGGCCCGAACTCTTGCCTATCCAGTTTTGCTGCATGATCCGTACCTTCTCGGGCCAGTCGACAAGGTTGTCGATCGACGCAAGCAACTCGTCGGCAAAGTCGGAAATCCTGAAAAACCACTGGGTGAGTTCCCGGCGTTCAACCAACGCTCCGGACCGCCAGCCTCTTCCGCTTTCGACTTGTTCATTCGCAAGGACCGTCTCTTCGACCGGGTCCCAGTTCACGGTGGCGCTCTTGCGGTACGCGAGCCCTCTTTCCATCATGTCGATGAACATGGACTGCTGCTTTCCGTAGTATTCCGGGTCGCAGGTGGCAAATTCCCGGGACCAGTCGATCGAGAGCCCGAGCGGCTTCAACTGCGCCCGCATGTCGTCGATGTTCTGATATGTCCATTCACCGGGGTGCACCCCATGCTCCATTGCGGCGTTCTCCGCGGGCAACCCGAAGGCGTCCCACCCCATCGGGTGAAGAACGGAGTGCCCTGTCACGAACTTGTAGCGGGCTACGACATCGCCCATCGTGTAGTTTCGGACATGCCCCATGTGAATCCGGCCGGACGGATAGGGAAACATCTCCAGGACGTAATATTTGGGGCATCCAGGCCGGGGACGGGCCTCGAAGACACCCGAATCATTCCAGGTCGACTGCCACTTGGTCTCGATTTCACCAGGATTGTACCGCGACATGGTTTTTTCCAGTTACGAGTGATGACCATTGATGCGGGTGCAGGTCATCGAGAAAGGAAACGCCGCGCCCTGACCCGGACTCCAGTGCCAGAATCCGCCTGAACCAAATTCCGGAGTTCGGCGAGTCGGCGAGTCGGCGAGTCCGCGGTCGACAGTCAGGTGTTCAGGTCGCGCGCGCCGGATCTTCCCGCCATAGCTGGCGCGCGCGGGTGAGTATTGCATTTTCGACTTCGCGAACGGTGGCCGCACTGGCCGACCCTTGCCGGGTCTGGATTGCAACTTTCAGCGAACGCGCGTCCAGGGCGGCGTCGGATACCAGGACCGTCACCTTGTAATCCTTGGTCGCGCCCGGCGCCCGTCCCCAATCGTAGATCATTGTACCGAAAAACGGGTCGGCCGACTCCAGGGGCAGAAAACCGAAGGTTTCCAGTGCGGCGTGCCAGATGTACTTGTTGACCGCAACACCGGTCTCCGGTCCCTGAGGTTCAAAGAGATCCCAGATCGTTTCGCGCTCTTCTCCACGGAAACCTTCAGGAGCATTCTGACGTTGAGCCGCTGCCGCTTCACGAGACTGCGCCTTGCTCCGTTCGCCACCTGACCCGCAACCGGCAAGAATTGCCGCGCAGAGCACCACCAATGTCAGCTGCCTTTGCATCGCCTGTCCCAAGTTCCGGAAGCATATTTTAAGCTGTCTAGTAACCTTTCGGGCCTACGTAAACAAGTCTATTGACCGACCTGAACCCGTTGGTGGTTTGACATTCCCCATCCCTGACCATAGCCTGAAACCCGGTCGGGCCCGTAGCTCAGTTGGTAGAGCAGCTGACTCTTAATCAGTAGGTCACAGGTTCGAATCCTGTCGGGCCCACCAAGTTTCAGTATTTGACAAGAATGGCAACTGCTTGCCTCTCCTGGGCGAAACCTCGGCATAATCCGGATCTATGTTGCGGCCTTTCCCGCTGCAGGAACTGGGTAGTGCTCGTGACCTTTCGCCCCGTGTCGAGCAAGAACGCGGCACTTTGTGCGGCCGGGGAAGAACAGGAGCGAATTTCTGCACATGCCCGATTGTCCGAAAACGCCATCACATACAAATTCGGCACGCCCGGGTACCGGATCGTACACATCTTCACATGATTATGGTAACATCACGGCATGAAGAAGATAGCCATCAAGCATTCAGCTAAAGTCGGTCGCTTTGTCCCAAAGCCATTGGGAAAAGCCAAGGCAGAGAAATTCTCGAAAGTTGAAGGTATGACGATCAGTCGAAAATCGGCAAAGACGCTCTCGGACTTTGAAGGGCGCGGCCTGAAGGGCGATGCATTGCGCTCGGCCATCAACGGATCTTTCATCAAGAAGAGCAGGAAGTGAGTCGCTACCGCGCGACAGACGACCCTCTTTGCTATCCCGGCACCCAAGTTCTCAGGAACAAAGCCGGTTTGACGGACCAGAACCGACTCGACCAATTCGAGCAGCTGATGTTCCTGACCCGCTCAGAGGAACCGCTACCCGCGGGAGACCTCGACTACACACACGATAAGGCGATCCACCATCACTTCTTCCAGGACGTGTATGATTGGGCAGGCCAGGCACGTGAGATTCGGACAGGCAAAGCTGGCAACTGGTTTTGCTGTCCTGAGTATGTCGACGGCGAAATGAATAGGCTCTTTGCGGAACTGGCAGATGAAGATCTCCTCTCGCAGATTGGTAACGTCAACGACTTTGCCAAGCGTTCCAGCCACTATATTGCCGAAATCAACGCGGTTCATCCGTTTCGAGACGGAAACGGCCGGTGCCAACTGACGCTCCTCAATGTCTTGATGGAACGGGCAGGTATCGAGATGGATGTAGGTCGCCTCGACCCCGAGGCATTCATGGAAGCGATGATTTCGAGTTTTTTTGGAGACAACGACCCGCTAACCTGTGCAATCGTCGCGATCGCGAAGTCGGGGCAACCTGCCGGGACTTGATTTGCCGTTGAGGAAGTGTTCCTGCGCCTATGGCTTGAAGCCCATGCCTGAGCATATTGATCATCACCAATCCCTCCGACCCAAATAGAGAGACAGGGCCTCGGAGATACCTCTCCAAATCATTTCGTGATTCCCAAGCCGTATCCGACATCGGAATCAAAGGGCGCTGCCACATTGACCTGACGCCAAGTCCGGGTTTACTTGCCGCCGGGAAGCTCGATCAGCCTGTCCCTGACACTGGGAATGATCCCGGATCTGATGAACGGTTCTTCGGCGCACATGGCGTGGAGGAACCATATCGGACAGCCCGGTTGGAAACAGCTTGACCTCACATCATTCGCCGCAACGTACCGATTCCGTCCCACAACTGGTGCTTCACAGCCGCGCCGGCATGCCCGGCGACAAGGAGGAGCACCCCGTAACTTGCGTAGTAATGTACCAGCTCCGCCCAATCGCGCGTGGAATCGTCAACTGGGACCATGGCCGGAATGTTCACGCCGCCGAAGATCTCGAAACCCGATCCAGCCGATGTCGTGAAAAGATAGCCAGAGACTGGAATCGCGACCATCATGCACAAAAGCATGAAATGCATCGCGTGGGCTGCCTGTCGTTGCCAACGAGGGATCTCTGCCTGGATCGGCGGCGACGGCGACACAACCTTCCAGATCAGAAAAGCAAGCGCGAGACCGACCGTCACCATGCCGAACGATCTGTGCAGCGTCAGCGCCAAACCGTAGAGCGGGTCATAGTAATCCAGCCCGACCATCCACCAGCCGAGCCAAATCAGGCCGATCATCGTGAACGCGAGCAGCCAGTGCAGAAGCTTGCTGAACAGACCGTAGCGGGTGGCTGAATTCCCGATCACTGCGCCCCCGGGGCCTCGCCGGGCGCTTATTGCCTGATTGCTTCGATATAAAGGTCCATGATGACTTCTCCGTCAACCGGACCCATTCTGCGCCCGCCGGTGAATTCGGTCGGATCGAGCGCATACCGGCCTTCAAAACCAACCCGGTAACCGCCCCACGGGTCGCCACCCTCGCCGATCAGCGCGACGTCGAACGAGATACTTCGGGTCGTGCCGAGAAACGTGAGGTCGCCTGAAAGAACCCCCCCCGACCTGTCGCCTTCAAAACCTGTACTGACGAATGTCGCCGTCGGATACTCGCCGACATTCAGATACCTGCTGCCGCGCAGATGCCTGTCACGCTCCGCATGATTTGAGTCAATACTCGCCATATCGATTTCAAATTCGATCGATTGCGCCTCCGGGCCCGCCTCCGGGTCGTAGGTCATTTTTCCGTCGAACTGGTTGAATCGACCAACAAGCCAGCTGAAGCCGATGTGCAGGGTCTTGAACTGAACAAAAGAGTGCGCGTGATCGATCCTGTAATCCGCCGCGACCGCCGGAGCCAGCGGTCCTGAAACGCCACAGGCAACCGCAATTGCCGCGAGAATGCTTGAACGTGCGTGTGTGAACATGAGAATTCCTCTTTGGTCAGTTTCCTGCGCATACGGCACATCGGGTCATTGTCCGTTCGCCCCGCAAGGAAAGACACATTGTCAATGACGTGCCGGTTCTCCGGAAAGATGCCAGGTCACCATCTATCCCGAGGCACCTGGAGAAATCTCCCCGGTCCGGATCCGACGCCTTCCCGACCCTCACGTGGTCTTTCCAAGGGCCGTGCATACGGTCTTCACAATGCTGGCCTCGTCCAACCCGGCCTGGACGACCTCGCGCCGCGGCGTATCCTGATCCAGGAATTCGTCAGGCATGACCATCGGACGAAACCGAATTCCCCGATCCAGTACTCCATTCGCTGCCAGAACGTGAACAACCTGGGTCGAGAATCCGCCGAGAGAGCCTTCTTCCACGGTCACGAAAACCTCGTGATTCCGGGCCAATTGCATTACAAGATCCTGATCGATCGGCTTCGCGAAGCGGGCGTCAGCCACCGTTGCCGAAACTCCGCTTTCGTCAAGTTCTTCTGCGGCCGCGAGACAATCGGACAGCCTGGCCCCGTAGGAAAGCAGCGCCACACTGGTCCCTTCCCTGAGAACACGGCCCGTGCCCGGACTGAGAATTTCGGGCTCGCCCGGAAGGTCGGCTCCTGTCCCGCTTCCGCGTGGATAGCGAAACGCCACGGGACCGTCGTCGAAGGCGGCCGCGGTTGCGACCATGTGCACCAACTCGGCCTCGTCCGCAGCGGCCATCAGGACCATTCCGGGCACGCAACCCATGTAGGCAATGTCAAACGCTCCGCAATGCGTCTGGCCGTCAGCTCCGACGTAGCCCGCTCGATCGAGCGCAAATCGAACCGGAATGCCCTGAAGCGCGACATCATGAACGATCTGATCATATGCACGCTGAAGAAACGTTGAATAAATCGCTGCAAACGGCTTCATTCCGTCGGCAGCCAGGCCAGCGGCGAACGTCACGGCGTGTTGTTCGGCGAGTCCGACATCGAAACTCCGATCCGGGAAAACCTCCGCAAATCTGTCGACGCCGGTACCGGATGGCATGGCCGCCGTAATCGCGACGATCCTGTTGTCGGCCTTGGCTTCCCGGATCAAGGCATCGGAAAACACCCGTGTGTAGCTGGGTGCATTTGGCTTCGCCTTGGCCATCTTGCCGGTCGCGACATCGAAGCGGCTGACGCCATGATACTTGTCACTGGACCGCTCGGCAGGCGGATAGCCCTTTCCCTTTTGTGTAACTGCATGGATCAGTATCGGACCGGCAACATCGCTGTCGCGGACATTGCGGATTACAGGCAACAAGTGATCCAGATTGTGGCCATCGATCGGACCGACGTAATAGAGCCCCAACTCTTCGAAAAGGACACCACCGGCCAATACGCCCCGGGCAATTCCCTCCGCCCGACGCGCCGCGGAGCGGACAGGCTTGGGTATTCGGTCGCTCAGGTTGAGACCAAAATCCCTGATCGACAAGAAGGATCTCGATGAAATCAACTGCGACAGGTACCCGGACAATGCGCCGACAGGACGCGCGATCGACATTTCATTATCGTTGAGAATAATGATGAGCTTGTTGTCCATGGCGCCGGCATTGTTGAACGCCTCGAAGGCCATGCCTCCGGTCATGGCCCCGTCGCCAATGACGGCGACTACATGGTTCTCTCTGCCCTGGAGATCGCGTGAAACGGCAAATCCCAGGGCGGCTGAAACCGATGTCGATGCATGGGCGGCTCCAAACGGATCATACTCGCTTTCAGACCTCTTCGTGAATCCCGACAGCCCTCCCCCCTGCCTCAAAGTCCGAATACGGCCACGACGGCCGGTCAGAATCTTGTGGGGATACACCTGGTGCCCGACATCCCAAATGATCTTGTCCCTGGGCGTGTCAAACAAATAGTGTAACACGACCGTAAGCTCGACAACCCCAAGACTGGCGCCAAGGTGTCCACCGGTCTCCGAGACCACATCGATCGTTTCCGACCTCAATTCCCGGACAACCTGTTTCAGGCGCGCAGAATTCAGACGTCTGAGGTCATCAGGAATCTGAATCTCGTCAAGAAGTGGCGTGTTTTCCAATACCGGCGGTCCATTCGTGCCCAAGAGATTTCAAGCTCGCCGAACGCGCATGCAGGTGAACCCGACGTGCGGTCACGGACTCAGACTCTCTGTCGTTGATATTTCCTGAAAACATGCGTCCCAGTCAAGCGCGATCGGCCTGACAAACGTGTATCCGGCGAGACCGTAATCTCAGGTTTCGCATGGCCGTCCGGGAACATGCGCGACGCGGAGGTCGTCAAAAGGCACCGGTGTGCCGATCACAGCAAGTCGTTGACGCATGAATCCAGGAAGGCCTCGAATTCCGGGTCGTTGCCCGGACTGCCGACACAATGACCCCACGGAGAATCGTACACACGCAACTCGGCATTGGGCATGTATCCGGCTTCGATCTCGTTGTCTTCCGGAGGAAAATACAGGTCCTGGGCACAGGGCAGAAGAATGGCACGGGCCCGGATCGAACGCAGCGCTTTCTCGAAGTCGCCGCCAAATTCCGCACTGTCGCTTACATCGGCGAGCTGCCAACTCGTTAACATTGCCAGAAGGTCGTTGGCGTCCCATTCCTCCGCGTGCTCCCGCGCCCACTCGTCGAGGAGTTCACCTGGATTGTTGAAGCCGAGCTTCCGGTAGAGGCCGTTACGGAAAAAAGTCTGGGAGTATGCCCAGCCGGCGTAGACAGTTCCGAATGCCCTCAGTCCTTCTTTCGGCGGTTCGCGATACTCACCTCCGTTCCAAAGCGGATCGGCCAGCAATGACGCCTTGACGCCTTCGAGGAACACCCAGTTGTGTGGCGATGTTCGCGCCGACGCGCAAAAGGGCAGAATCGCGTCGACCAGGTCAGGATACCGGATCGCCCACGAGTACGCCTGACATCCGGCCATGGACCAGCCCATAACCAGCCGAAGCCTCCGGACCCCCAGTTCCCCGGTGAGCAACCGATGCTGGCATGCCACGTTGTCGGAGAGCCGGACCACGGGAAATGACGCGCCCCGACACGACGTCACCGCGTTGCTGGGTGACGTCGAAAGGCCGTTTCCGAACATGTTGATCGACACGATAAAATGCCGCGATGGGTCCAGCGCGCGTCCCGGGCCGAAATACCCCTCGTTACGGAGATGGGTGCCCGTATAGAATGTCGGCAGGAGTACGGCGTTGTCCCCGTTCTCGTTCAAACGGCCATAGGTCTTGTACGCAAGAGCGGCTGAACGGAGAGACGCACCGGATTCGAGGCAAACGTCACCAAGTTCGAACGTCTTGTAATCCGTATCCAAGTCCCGCTCCCCGTCGCATCAATACAGTCTGAGATACTCCTTGACCTCCCAGTCGGTGACGGCCTGGCTGTACCGCTCCCACTCGTCGACCTTGTAGCTGATGTAGGAATTCCGCATGACATGCCCCATAACCGACTCCGCGAGCGCATCCTGGCCAAGGGACTCGACGGCCGACCACAAGTTTCGCGGAAGCCTGCGAATTCCGAGTTCGCGAAACTCTTCGTCAGTCATCGCATAGAGGTCACGGTCGGTCGGAGGACCCGGATCGACCTGTTTCGTGATTCCTTCGATGGCTGCAGCCTGCGTCATCGCCAAAGCCAGGTATATGTTCATGCACATGTCGGCGGCACGGTTTTCGATACAATACCGGCTTTGCGGCAATCTGAACTGTGCGGATCGATTGTTGTGACCGTACGTGATGTTTGTCGGCGCCCAGGTCACCGTTCCTCCTTCCAGGCCACCGACTCTCGGAACCAGGCCGTTGTAGGAATTGACCGTTGGACAGGTCAGCGCCGTCAGCGCTTCCGAATGGGAAATCAGTCCGCCCACGGCATGCAGGGCCGTATCCGTCCATCCCGAATCACCCGCTCCAAAAAGGTTCGCGCCAGGTCGATCAACTGACTGGAGCGAAAAGTTGATGTGGGCACCGGATCTCCAGTCACCGACGGTCGGTTTCGGCATGAAGGTGATGAACCATCCGTGTCGCTTTGCAACTTCCTTCAGGAGAATACGAAGGAAGACCAGCCTGTCGGCCATCTCGAGAACATGCGTGTAGTGGAAGTCCAGCTCGAACTGGGAATAGGCGCCTTCCGCGACAACGTCATGCAGGTTCCAGCCCAGTTCTTCCAAGATGTCGATCATGTCCTTGAAGAACGGCATGGACTCGATCGAATACTCCAGGTCGTAGCCGAATGCCTGGCGGCGGGGGGTGATCGCGTTGGGCGGATCGTTTTCCACCGCCTTGACCGGATTGCCGTCAGCGTCGAACTTGAGTGCGATGAATTCCGGTTCGATCCCGGCACTTCCGATGAATCCTGCTTCCCTGGCGTCGCGGATTCCACGTTTCAGCGCCTGCCTGGGACAAACGTTGTAGGGACGCCCCTCCCAGAACAGATCACAGAAAATCATCGCCATGGACCGGTCCCACGGGCAGACGTAAACGGCGTCGAGGTCCGGGATGATGATCTGGTCTGGGTCTGCCGGGGTCAGTTCAGGCACGTAGGAAACCGAATGGACGGCAAACTGCGGACCTTTCCCGATGCAGAGATCCTCGAAATCACTGATTGGCACAGGTTTCGTCTTTGGAATTCCGAACAGGTCTATCCACGCGGGCAGAAGATACTTGACGCCTTCACTCTCGAGACGTTCGCGTGTCTCCCTCATGGATTCCCTGGAAGGAATTGCAGCGTCCATTTGTTCAACGTAATCGGTCATGTACAACCTCCTTCCGAACCATCGAACCGCCTGAGCCGTCGAGGCACTTTCTTCGTATGTCGTGCCGGACCTTCCGTAGCACAACTATTGGCATGATCGGAAACCCGGAAAAAGCTCAAATGTCCGGGTCCGGCCCGCAAACGACGCATGTTGGTGACGGCGACCTGTTCGCACCAAAAATACGGCACGACCTGGCCTCCCGGGCTCCAGACACCTCGCGGGCTCGATACCGGTACATCATTCGGAGGTTTTCGCAACGCCGGGTTGAGCGCTCACCGGAAAATTGCAGAATACGATCCAGCCGCAGCCCTCCAGGTCAACACGTGTCGACGACAAGATGTTTCTCCCGCTCAAAGACGAGAACCCGCTGCACCGCATCGGATTTCAGTTTGTCACGGTATCCCTGATCGCGGCGTGCGTTCTCGTCTGGCTTGTCCAGGCCCAAGGAGGCGAGGCTTTCGACGCCAGGCTGGTTTTCCGTTTCGGTCTGATCCCTGAAACGATTCTTGGCGATCGCAGGCGTGACCCTGAGATGGCGCTGGCGACACCTTGGCTGACCCTGTTCACGTCGATGTTTCTGCACGGAGGTTTCTTGCACCTCTTCGGAAACATGGTCTACCTCTGGGTCTTCGGCGACAACGTCGAAGACTCGATGGGGCATTGGCGATTCGCGTGCTTCTACCTGTTGTGCGGGGCGGCAGCGGGTATCACCCACGCGGTTGCCGGTCCGTCGTCGGTGACCCCGACCATTGGCGCGAGCGGTGCCGTATCCGGCGTCCTTGGTGCGTATTTCATGCTTTATCCGAAAAGAGGTGTCTGGGTCCTGGTTTACGTCATGCCGGTCAGATTCCCCGCGTGGAGCGTTCTCGGAGTCTGGATCGGCGGCCAATTGATTCATGCGCTCTCGTTCGGTTCGGGTGGCGGAGGAATTGCCTGGTACGCCCATATCGGGGGGTTCGTGGCCGGAGCGCTCCTCGTCATTCCCATGCGGAAACCCGAACTTCCGTTGCGCCACCTCGAGCGGGTCCCATTTGGCCCGTGGAGCCACCCCCGTCAGCCCCGAAGACCGCGAACCGGCCCTTGGGGCAAGCCCGCTTCCCGCAATGATCCGGTTGACGATGCCACGCCGGCAGATTCACGAGGTGATGTTCAGGCTTCCGATTCCACGAATCGACGCGACATGAACTCCTCGGGGCCGTGGGGGAAACGTTCGCGAAAACCGGATTCGAGACCCAACCGGGCTGGGCGCCAAGGCGGCAAGACAGGATCCGGCAGGTCGAGGCTCAGGTGATCCGGTAGAAGTTGCGTGCCGTCCCTCCGAAGACCGGTTCGTGATGTTGAAGCGGGATCAATGCCGAATACGCGTCGACCAGTGTCGAATAGTCCGACGTCAGGCTGTCGACCGGAAAATTCGAGCCGAACATGCAGCGCTCGGGACCGAACTGCTCGAGGCACGTCTCGACGAAGGGGCTGATCGATTCGGCTGTCCAGTCGTGATCAAACATCCCGAGACCCGACAACTTGCAGCGCATATTGGGCAACTCGGACAGTTTTCGCAGTTCGCGCGTCCACGTGCGCAGCCCGTTTCGCGTACGGTCGATCGGGGACCCGGCGTGGCACAGTACAACGTCGAGTTCGGGAACCTGGCCAAACACACGGGCCGCCCGGTCCATGAGTTCAGTATGCAGCTGCAGGTCGAACGAGAAACCCGCTCGCGCAATCTTCCGCAAACCGGTCGTAAAACCTGGACAATCGAGAAGCTTGTCGGTCCCCGACATCCGATCTTCGGCTGGTGCACGCCCGACGATCTGTCGAACGCCGCGCACAGTCGGCAGCGCGCCAAGCGATGCGAGCCGGGCATCGATCGCGTCATCGGTCAGATCGGCGAACGCAACCTGTACGGCAGGCCAACCCGGGTTGGCGGACGCGACCGAGTCCACCCAACGCGCTTCCGCGAGTCCGTCTTCGGCGCCGACCTGAATGTGGACGGACGCGTCGATTCCATTCCTGGACGCCATACCGCGGAACTCGTCGACCAGGAAATCTCTTTGGATAGGCGCCGGGTCACCGAAGAATCGTGGCTGGTCGCGCGCTTCGAGCCAAGGATAACTGACAGCGCCGAGGTCCCACAGGTGATGGTGCGCATCAACCCGCATGGCAGCTACCTCCTGTTCCGGGAAACACGGGCCGCGCGGTCGTCGCATTCCCAGTTCCGTGGACCCCCTTCATTGGTCGGTGTGCCGGATCCCCGGCTCCGATACCGGCTCGGACCCGGTGGCCTTGAACCACATTGCGTCGACGTGCCTCCCTTGAAAAAAACTCGGGCCGCGTGCCGCTGGCAGGGCTTCGCCGGCGCCGGGCCCACTCACCTCAGTAGACCTGGATCCGGGTGTCCCGCGAGGTGCCGCATTCGGGCAAACACATCGACGCCAAGTTGACACAACACGTGGATGATGTCGATCGGAACCCAGTTTTCCGCGATGAGATCGCCGTCCAATCGATAAAAGTCCATGACCCGCATCCCAACCCTTCGCCCGGTCGGCGGGAGGCCCAGCCATTCGCCCGTGTGGGTGGCGACCACGGAGGGCCATCCACCTGTCGCCGCAAAGTCACCGTCGCCGATCCGCATGTAGTGACCGCTGCCCTTTCGGTCCGGAAACCCGGTCAGAAACGGAACCTGGTGGTGCGCGCGAAAGCCTTCCAACCCGCGGGTGATTCCGATCCCTGCCGGCCCGTACCAGAGAAACTGCCGAGTCCAGTAATCGCCGTGCGGCATTGACTCGAGGCTGTGCCCATCGAACTGCTGCAAGGCCGAATGCATGGCAAGAATCGTCGAGAGGGATTCCCGGCCAACATTTTCCCTCGTGATGTCAGGTCTGACGCCGCCACTGCCCTGCGGACCCGGCCACATGCACTCCGACCCCAGTGACGTTGCAATCGGCCACACGCCCGCCTGGCGCATCAAGTCCAGGAAGTCGAAAAGTACGTAGGACCGGTCGATCTTTCCGTGCACGACCCTATGAGCCTCGCAACATCTCAGATGCACGACTCCCGAGGTCGCCGGGATTCCGAGAAGATCGCGCCGAAAAGTTCCCTGAAAGTGCCCCATGGACGTCACGATGAGATCGCCAGAAGGATCGCGTTTCGGCCGTGTGTCCGAAGCACTGTAGCCGGCGATGAATATGGAATCGCGTCGTTCCAGATCTGGCATTGCTGCACGCACCCGAGACCAGACATTGGATATGGCTTCGATACCCTTCAGCTCGTTGAGCGGATGGCTACCCCACCAGTCGGCGCCTGGATGGTAGGCTATTCCCGCATCGGCGCCTTCAGCGATTTGATGCAGCCTGGAGTGCAGTTCCGACTTGGCTTTCTCGAGTTCCGCCATCCCACATCCGCCTTCGTTGTCTTTCCGGGCATTGCGCACCTTCGCGCCGCTTCGGACGATTCCGCGCTTCGCATCGGGTCGCCAAGGCCTTCGCATTGCTCCCGCGACGATTCAAGCCGTTATCGCAGGCGAAACAGCATGCGCGTCCGAGGCCCCGCCACGCGATCGCGTGTGAATTCGAGCGTTGGAACAAGTCAATTCACGGGACGAACTCTCGACGATCCATGCATGGATGGCCCGGTTTCAATCACATCGAAGCGATCACGGCCACGTTGGCCGTCAGAACAGGTTGCATCGGGCGAATCCTCGACGTCATCGCATGGTCTTGCACTTCAGGGAGAAAGCTGACGCAACGCGGGGACAGGAATGGACAGCCTCGTGCTAATGGTCCAGCACAGGGTAAGACCCGTCCTCGTCATGCATTTCCGGCCCCACCAGCGCAGGCAGGAATACGCACACGATCCGCATGTCGGTCCGGGCATCGATCCGGTGACGCTCATGCTGGTCCAGAGCGTACATGGTGCCCGGTTCCAACTCGTGGACAGCGCCCGTTGCAATTTCGGTAAGCAGACCGTTTCCTTCGATGATCAGGTTGGCCTCGACGTGATTCTTGTATTGCATGATTTCCGACGAGCCCGCCGCGACCCTGGTCTCCGTCAGCGTAAATCCCATGTTGTCGCCGCTCAGCAGGTAACGGGCACTGCTCCAAACGCCAGGATTCTCGCGAAACGTCCCGAGGACCTTCAGATCTTCCACAGTACGAACAATCATCGTGTTACACTCCATTCGAGTTCCGGAAGGCCCGGAACGAAAACTCAACCGGCCCTGTATTCGGGATGCACAGCGTTTACGATGTCGGATCCGGGTTGTGAATTCCGCACGGCCGCGATCAGGCTCATCGACGTAGCCGATTGCCCGTCCGTCATTGACGCGGGACATGCCCGATGAACGGGTTCCCGTCGCGACGCCGAGGAAGACAACGCAATCCAGCTTACGTACCTTTCTCCGAACGATGTCCGATGACCAAAACCGCGAATCGTACTGCATCACCCTGGAAATACTGTATCTGGGGCTGGTCCCGGCCGTTACCGGGATCGTCCAACAACGCCGCGCGCGGTAGCTGCAACCGATCGAAGCCATGTTCCCCCCTGCGACCTGCGGTGCGACCGCGTTCGGCAGGGCCGAATCCACGAAATCATCTGGTGCGATCACGTGATCTTTCGACATCCGGGTCTTGCAGGATCAACCAGCCGATATGTGGACGACCCGGGTTCGCACAACGACCGGCCTCACTTTCGTCAATTGTGATTCAACTGGACGATTCGTCATGCTATCGTTGAACCATGGGCGTTGTTGAAACCCGATCTGAACAATCGATCCGGAAAATCCGCCAACTGGACGACGCGGCGGTTCACCGCATTGCTGCTGGCGAAGTCGTGGAGCGCCCGTCGTCGGTGATCAAGGAACTGGTCGAAAACTCGCTCGACGCGGGAGCAACCACGATCAACGTCGCCTACGCCGACGGCGGCAAGACTCTCATTCGCGTCGCCGATGACGGCCACGGAATTCCGCCTGACCAACTGACCCTCGCGGTCCGGAACCATGCGACCTCGAAGATCGATGGATCCGACCTCGTCAATATCCATAGTTTCGGGTTTCGCGGAGAAGCGCTTGCCGCCATGGGCGCCACCGGGCGCCTGACCGTCAGGTCTCGCGCGGCCGACAGCCCGGCAGCAGCCTCGATCGTCGTCGAAGGAGGGGTGGCACAGGAGGCGGCACCCGCCGCACTGTCGTCCGGAACCGTGGTCGAACTCACGGGGCTCTTTCGTGCGATTCCCGCTCGGCTCAAGTTCCTGCGAAGCGATACAGCCGAAGCGCGTGAAATCGGTTCTACGGTCAAGAGACTGGCCATGGCGGCTCCACAAGTGGCCTTCACGCTTCACGATGTATCGGGCGGAGGTGCCGGCCGCCGGCGATTCCGGGCTGACCGGGAAACGGGAGAACCCGCTCAAGCCCTGCGCGGTCGATTGAGGAACATCATAGGAGAGGATTTCGTGGAAAGCGCCTTTCCGATCGAAGCCACGACGGACGGGTATGCGGTCCGAGGTTATGTCGCGCTTCCAACCTATTCCAGGGGTGCCGCGATTTCGCAGTTCCTGTTCGTCAACGGGCGCTCGGTGAAAGACAGGCTCTTCGCCGGCACGATCCGTGCCGCGTATTCCGACTTGTTGAGCAAAGACAGGCACCCGGCCGTGGCTCTTTTTCTCGATTGCGACCCGGACCGTGTCGATGTCAACGTTCATCCCGCCAAGGCCGAGGTACGATTTCGGGAACCCGGGATCGTGCGAAAGCTGATCTTTTCGGGCGTGCGCGAGGTACTCACGTCCGAAGGACGGCAGACATCGGTCCGGGTTTCCTCTGAATTCATTGATGCCGCCCGACCGGAACCTCGATCCGACCTGCATGTTCTGAACCGGGGCCGTCCGAACCGGCAAGCCATTTCCGCCAGCTTTGACATGCAACATCCCGACGGGCCGCCGGGGTCACGCCCCTGGCCGATCGAGTCGGACGGGAGATCAACGCATACGACCGAAACCGGGCACCCGGTCGACACCGAGACCAGCGGTGAAAACGTCAGCGGACTCTTCGAGGACACTCCTTTCGGTTCCGCACGTGCGCAGCTCCACAGCACGTATATCGTCTCCGAAACCCATGATGGCATGATCATCGTCGACCAGCACGCCGCGCACGAACGCCTCGTCTACGAAAGGTTCAAGGCGCAGTTGTCGGAGAATTCGATCAATGGTCAGCCACTCCTGATTCCCGAGATCGTCGAACTTGACGATCAGGACCGGGAGAACATTCTGGCCGTCGCCGATGACCTTGCGAAACTCCGGCTGAAAATCGAGGCCTTCGGCGGTTCCGCGGTCTGCGTCCGGGAAGTTCCTGCCATTCTCGGCGAATTCGATGTCTCGGCGATGATCAAGGATATCTGTGACGAGATCGCCGACGGGGGGCAGAGCCGTGCACTCGCCGACAGGATCGACCGACTGCTGTCGGTCATGTCCTGCCATCGGTCGATTCGCGCAGGCCGGCAGTTGTCCACTGTCGAGATGAACGCGCTTCTTCGCGAGATGGAGGGGAACCCCTTTTCAGGTCAGTGCAATCACGGCAGACCGACATACGTGAAACTGAAACTTACCGACATCGAAAAGCTGTTCGGGCGTCGCTGATCCAGCTCGTTTTCCTTGAACACCCGGATTCCTGGAGTTTCTCACCAGTTTCGCTCGGGTTGAGATCCCGGACCATGCAGGAGTCGATTCAGGCATCTCGAATCTGAAGATCCACTGGTCGCCAATGACACTCCATCGGCTTCGGGCCGGGTAGACATTCCCGGGCGTCATCCGTGCCCGGCCACCCGCGGTCGTGATCGGATCAGGGTTTCAACAGGACGCTCGAATGTCAGGCTGGCCCGATTGATGATTTCCGATTCGAAACACCTGATTCGCCGCCCGGTCGATTGTCTTCGGGAGGAGGCGTGAAGTCGAACCGATGCGTTTCTGCCGCGCTCACCTGTCGCTGCCCGTCGCGGTCGCGACTTTCAGAAAGGCAATCAAGTCGTCGCGGTCCTGTTTCCTTGTGATGCGCTGCATCGGCATCTTGGTTCCCGGGACGAATACATCCGGGCCAAGGTCAAACAGTGCGCCGATCGTTTCCTCCGACCAGGTAATTCCCAACGACTCAAGCGCTGCGGTGTAGTTGTATCCTTCGACGGCGCCGGCTTTCCGTCCGAAGACCTCGGCAAGCGTTGGTCCCGCCCTCCTTGCACTACCGCCAGTCAAAGTATGGCAAATCGAGCACTTTCGATTGAACTGCCGTTCTCCGTTGTTCATTTGCTCGGGATCAATCAGGAACGTCCGCTCGCCTTCCGCCATGAGTTCAATCTGATCAACCGAATCGAGCGGCCACGCGAACATGGCGTCGTCGATCCCTCCAGCGTATATGCTTCCGCCGTCCAGCGAGAATTCGAGTGCCCAAACGGGACCGCGTTTTGCGGCCCGAAAATCCTTGACGATCGTCCAGTCGAACGTGTCCACAACCATGATGAAGCCATCGCCATCTCCGACGGCGAGGCGGCTTCGGTCCGGCGACAGCGCCATCGCCAGAATCGGCCGCCGATCCAGGGTCAGGTCGGCCAGGACTTCCGCAGTTTCAAGGTCAATGACCCTGGTCCCTCCATCCACGGCTCCGTATGCCAGCCAGCCTTCGGTCTCGTTGACAATCAACATGTTGATTCCGAAACCGTGGCGGGTCATCTTTCGAATGACCGTTCCGGCACGTACGTTCCATTGCCGGATTTTTCCGTCCCTGGACGCCGAATAGACCGTGGAGCCGTCAGCCGAAAACGCGACGTCGTTTACCGCCGTTCCGGAGTCTGCAAGGAATCTCGGGGGGAGTGCTCCGTCGAGGTTCCATATTCCGATCGTGCCGTCCCAACTCGCCGACGCGACGTGCTGCCCGTCCGAAGAGACGTCGAGCCCCATGATCTTGCCGCGATGGCCGGAAAGCCTCTGGGACGTGCCGGACTCGAGATCCCAGATCCTCAACTCGGAGTCGTCACCTCCCGACACGGCCGTTTGGGCGTCAATGTACTTGACCACGTTGACAGCCGCATTGTGACCCTCGAACCATTCCGGCCCGGCATCGTTCCAGGACCCTACCGAATAGTCGAAACTGGCGGTGAGAATCGCGTCGCTGTTCTGAGAAACGTCGATCCCCTTTACGGGCCCGCCATGCCCGGCGAGCTTGAAGAACTCACTGGCCTGCGCCGTACCCTTCCCGCCGTCAAGAAACGGGCAGAAAAGCAAGGCGGTCGCCGTGAACACGACGCCGGCAGGCGTCCATATGCGAAATGCGGCAGTCACAGACACTCAGAGCGACTCAAAAAAAATCCTGGCGCATGTTGACGGGAACAGACACTAGGTCGAACGGGCCTACCTGTCAAACCGGTGTCCTCGTTCGAACCCGCGCCACGGCGATCCTTGCAACGATAGGCGGAGACCTCCATGCCGGCCCGTGACTCAACCGGGAACCCGTTCGAGACGCCGGTCTGTTCAGGCGCCGAAATGGCGGAAATGGAGGACACGCCACTCCGTCGCACATGGTTCCCCCAGATGCGTGTAACGGACGCGGCGCGGCACAATGCACGACAATCCATCGCTGTCTTCAGAGCAAATACATCCAACCGGTCCGGTCGCGTTGTGTTATGAGCGGTCGGGCACATGCACTGTCGGCGTTTTTGGCTACGGTCTTGTCATTGAGAAACGGTAGAGTGCAAAAGTGTCAGCTCGCGAACGATTGGTTGTAAATTGTGGAAATGGGCCGGGCTCAACCAAGAATGCCGACCAAACCGAGTAATCATGCATTAACGGGTGTCTCCCTGATTTTTTTGGCAATGTTGGTCGCGACGCTTGCCGACGTTCTTGTGAAATCGATGTCCGTGTCGGTCTCCGAGGCGCAGTTGATGTTCCTGAGGAGCGTGTCGGGCCTTGTTTTGGTGTTTGCCTTGATGTCGGTTCGGCACACAAGAAAGCGAACCGCACTCGTGAATTTCGGTCAGATAAAGCTTCACGTTATCCGATCGATCATTTGGTGCCTTTCGGTTTACCTGATGTTTGTCGCTCTCTATTCAGCGCCCCTCGCGGATGTGAGCGTGCTTCTTTTGACAGAGTCGCTTTTTATCATACCGTTGGCTGCATATTTCCTGGGCGAAACGCTGACGCGTTCGAGGATTTGGGTCATCGTTCTTATGTTGTCTGGAACGACATGCATACTGTTTCAGGACTTTACAGGACAGTTGCAACTGTCACCCAAGGGATGGATCGCGGCCCTTGGCGCGGCGTTTCTCGGAGCCGTAATCTCCGTAATCCTGAAATCGATGGCGAATAAGGACGAACTTCTGGAGTTCCTGTTCTATTCGTCCATCGTCGGAAGTGTGATGTTCTGTTTTCCGGCACTCTTGAATTGGCAATCAGTCTCTGCTCCCGCCTTCGCGGTCATAACGGTCATGACTGTTTGCCTGCTCGTGACGCAGGCATTGATTGTGCAGGCATTTCGCTATGCCGACGCCATGGTGCTCACTCCGTTTTTCTCCGTTTCGGTCCCCTTCGGGGTTATCGCCGGATGGCTTGTGTTCAGTGAAGTGCCGAGCTGGCTTTTCTGGCCGGGCTGTATCGTGATCGTGCTTGCTGCGCTGTTGACCGAAAGGGAGTGACCGAAATTTCCTTTCTGAAGGTCCGGGCAGCGGTTTTCCGAGCGCTTTCGACCGCCCTCGACCGCCATTGACGGTTTCCACCGAGTAGGCCAAACGCTCGTCCTTCGATCAGTAAACGTGGGTGTGGGTCCATGCCGAAGAACAGAACCGGAATGACAAGCCTGGACGACATTCCGCGCCAACACCGCGGTGGCCGCCGGGACAACGATGGGAACGCTGCCACATGTTCTGACGTGGGCCAGGAATGCCGGGATTTCATGACCTTTTCCGTCAATCCTCAAGCATTGGCATGAGCTTGCCGATGAGAACGGGAGCAGGTTCACGCACATTTGTACTTTTGAAACCGACCGGTAACGAATCGGACTGAACGACAATTCACTGCTCCACGTCGTCTTCGTTGAAGGGCGGAGAATCGCGGGATGAACGATCAACAGGATTGAGACGGGCTGTACGTTGCCATGAAATCCGTCTGAAACATTGTTGGAGATGCGAAAACACCGTCTCGTCTCGTCGACGGGCCGTTCGATTGAGGCGCCGCGGCAAGACGGTGCAGGGTACCCATGTTTCCCGAGCGCATGGGATCGGTACATGCGAATTGCGCCCCGTTGACAATTCGTTGTAGGAGATTCCCGGAATCGCACCGAACGACAGAGAATTGCAGGGACACCATGCCGGACACCAAGTTCATTCTCGATGACGTTGCCGTCACCGCCAAAGCCGGTGAGACCATCTGGGATGTGGCCAAGGGTCAAGGCACGCTGATCCCGCATCTCTGCCATGCCGACCAGCCCGGCTACCGATCCGACGGAAACTGCCGCGCGTGCATGGTTGAAATCGAAGGTGAACGGACGCTGGCAGCTTCGTGCATCAGAACGCCAACTGAGGGCATGGTCGTACGGACCGCAACCGACCGGGCCAAAAAGGCGCGCAGGTTGGTTGCCGAACTGCTCATGGCCGATCAACCCGATCGCGAAGTTGCTCATGACCGGTCGTCCCATTTCTGGGACATGGCCGATCTTCAGAGCGTTTCGGAATCCCGGTTCCCGGCCGTCGAATCGAGCCGCGTTCCCCTGCTCGACGACAGCCATGTGGCCATGAAGGTCAATCTCGATGCATGCATACATTGCAACCTGTGTGTACGTGCTTGCCGGGAAGTTCAGGTGAACGACGTCATTGGAATGTCGTGGCGTGGACACGACAGCCAGATCGTGTTCGACATGAACGACCCGATGGGTGCTTCGACCTGCGTCGCTTGCGGCGAATGTGTTCAGGCCTGCCCGACCGGAGCCCTGATGCCTGCCTCCGTTGTCGACGCCAGACAGGCTGGTGACAGCCGTGATTTTGACCGGGCCGTGGACTCGGTCTGCCCGTACTGCGGTGTCGGGTGCCAGATCAGCCTGAAGGTCAAGGACGAAAAAATCCTCTGGGTCGACGGGGCCCACGGGCCCGCCAATGAACAGCGCCTCTGCGTGAAGGGACGTTTCGGCTTCGACTACGTGAACCATGAGCACCGGCTTACCCGTCCTCTCATTCGTCGTCCCGGCATTCCGAAACGTCTCGATGTCGACCCGGCGAATCCCTTGAAGCACTTTCGCGAGGCCAGTTGGGAGGAAGCCCTGGATGCCGCGGCCGGGGGGCTGGCTGGAATTCGAGACAAGCATGGCGGACGGGCGGTCGCCGGATTCGGATCGGCAAAGTGCACGAATGAAGAGGCCTACCTGTTCCAGAAGCTGATCCGTCAGGGATTCGGTCACAACAATGTCGACCACTGTACGCGCCTGTGCCATGCGTCCTCGGTTGCGGCCCTCATGGAAAACATCGGCTCCGGGGCAGTTACGGCGACGTTCAATGAAATCGAAAACGCGGATGTCGCGATCGTAATCGGTGCCAACCCGGTCGAAAACCATCCGGTCGCGGCGACATATTTCAAGCAGTTTTCCAAGCGCGGCGGCAAACTGATCGTGATGGATCCCCGAGGTCAGGCACTGAAGCGTCACGCATCACACATGCTTCAGTTCCGTCCGGGTACGGATGTCTCGATGTTGAACGCGATCATGAACGTGATCGTCGAGGAAGAATTGTACGATCGCCAATATATCAGCGCTTACACAGAGAACTGGGAGGCGCAGAAAGCACATCTGGCCGGATTCCCGCCGGAGAAGATGGAGAAGACCTGCGGCATACCTGCAGACGTCCTGAGAGACGTCGCCCGGACCTTTGCACGTGCACAGGCCGCGATGATCTTCTGGGGCATGGGAATCTCCCAGCATGTTCACGGCACCGACAATTCACGTTGCCTGATCTCGCTCGCTCTCATGACCGGCCAGGTCGGGCGTCCCGGGACCGGGCTTCATCCCCTTAGAGGCCAGAACAACGTGCAGGGGGCGTCCGACGCCGGGTTGATCCCGATGTTCCTCCCGGATTACCAGAGCGTTGCGATCGACGACGTCAGGAAGAGTTTCACCGACACCTGGAATTCCGGGGATTTTTCGAACGAGCCGGGTCTGACCGTCGTGGAGATCATGGACGCCGTGCATGCCGGAGACATCCGCGGAATGTATGTCCTCGGCGAGAATCCGGCGATGTCCGATCCCGACCTCGAACATGCGCGCGCCGCACTGGCCAAGCTGGATCATCTCGTGGTTCAGGATATTTTCCTCACGGAAACCGCGAACTTTGCGGATGTCATTCTCCCGGCTTCGGCTTTCGTGGAAAAATCCGGAACTGTCACCAACACAAACCGCCAGATCCAGATGGGGCGTCCAGCCGTTGCGCCTCCAGGCGAGGCTCGGGAGGACTGGGCGATCATCGTTGACCTGGCCAAGGGACTGGGTCTTCCCTGGACGTACGCGCACCCCTCGGAGGTGTTTGCGGAAATGAAGCGGAACATGCGTTCGCTCGACAACATCACCTGGGAACGGCTTGAGCAGCAGAACGCGGTGACTTATCCGACCGAGTCGTTCGACGACCCGGGTCAGCCGATCGTGTTCGGGGACGGATTCCCCCGACCGGAAGGTCGGGGAAAGTTCACGCCGGCCGGAATCGTGCCTCCCGACGATCTTCCCGACGAGGACTACCCGATGATCCTGACCACCGGGCGGCAACTCGAGCACTGGCACACGGGCTCGATGACACGCCGCGCCCGGGTTCTCGACGCGATCGAGCCGGAAGCAAGTTGCTCGCTTAACCCGAGAACGCTCAGGCAGCTGGGAGTCGCGGCGGGCGACCATGTCAGGATTTCGACCAAGCGCGGGTCGATCACGATCATGGCACGGGAAGATCGGGCGGTTTCCGAAGACATGGTTTTCGTTCCCTTCGCCTATGTTGAAGCGGCGGCCAATGTCCTGACCAACCCTGCGCTCGATCCGTTCGGCAAGATTCCGGAGTTCAAATTTTCCGCGGCCAGGGTGGAGCCGGCAAAATCTACGGTAACGTCAGGAAACGTCAGTGCTGGATGACGGAGAGATCCGACTTGAATTACGTTTGACATCTACTGAGCTCCGCCCACCAAATTGCCGCCTTGAAGTCCAGATTTCTCGAAATGCAACGCCGGGACCTGGTGGGATGGTGGGGTTCGCGCCATCGAGGGCGCGAATGCGCAATCCCGCTCGATGTTCCGGCATCTCGGCATGGGTGCCGAGGGCAAGGCCAGCCTTGCGAACCTGAGCGACCGGCGAATCCCACAGGTCGCGAATCGTGTCGCGGGAAAAATGGCGCCCGGCCCATTTCAGAACTCGCCAACCGGCGGGGTTGAAGTACCTGTCGTCAAGGCAAACGACAGGACGAGGAAAGGAGGCTTCGCTGTTGGCGGAGATTGCAGGAAAGTAACTGAACATTCCGTGGACCGCATCGTCGAGTGTAGCACCACGATAAAGTCGAAACTCCTGTGTTTCTCCCGTGTTGTTCCGCTCCTTGAGTTGCGGGTCTTCGGCCAGCGGCCCGCCGGTGACACTCAGAAAAGCCCCCGGAACTTTGCCGTCAAGCGCCTCACGCGGATCAAGAGGGTCGTACCGGAAGCTGTCCGCAACCACGATCACGGTGTCGAGCACCCACTTTCGTTCGTTGTGAATCTTCTGGCCGCTGCCGAACGCGATCACGGAACCGACATCAAGATGCATCAGACCGCGTTTGTTGCGCGCAAGCTGGCTGCAGTTCGAATAAATGAAGCAATCGCCGAAGATGAACGGATCCGTGTTGTGCAGGCCCCGGTAGGTGTTCTTCGGAAACCGGTAAGCTCCCACAGGTAACGGGGATCGTATGGACCGCGGTTCGGTGGTTCAAAGGAGGGAATGACTCGCGATTCCGCTTCCCATTTGCCCCACGCGCGCAGCTTGCCGGAATGCCTGCTGCCATCCCTGTCGATCCCCACTCGCCAAAGAACTGCATGAATTTCCGCCTGTGGCTGTCACGGAACCTGTGCCGACCGATCCTGCCGTTACGGTCTGGTTCGTGCTCATATCCCGGATGCGAAAACTGAACGAAGCAGCGCTTATCGGCCATCCCGATATACCTCCAGCACCAGTTCGCCTGCCTCTCGCTTCTGGCTGGCAGCGAGCGTCCCGAAAGGTATTTGAGCCGCGGCTCCAAAGACAAGCAGCGACAGTTCCCCACCCACTTCGTACCACCGTACGCGAATTTCATACGGCCGGGAACGAAAACGGCCGTCACCTGTCCGCTGGAAGGCGTGCATCACACTCCAATCGGTGACCGGTGCGAACTCGATGCGCGCAAGGTGGGCCCTTGCCACCGACAGCGCCACGACCTGCGGCCGCAACTCTTCCAGGAGTACGTGCCAGAGCGGACCGCCGTCGGCTTCGAGAGCCCCACGATCGGAATCGCTCAGCTGACTCCACGTCGGATCCGTCGCCACGGGCGAGCCGATGTCCGTATGGAGCGCCATCGAGGCACTGCCTTCATAGTAGCTCGCCCCCATGCTGCTGGGCAGTGGCTCGAAGGCGTTGAACCACCGGCGGTACGGTTCGGTGCGATAGTAGGCAGACATCGCGGCGAGATAGCGGGGCGGTTCACGGCAGTGGCCGTTCGCCGCGAAAGGAAAATGCCGGAACGGTTCACCATCGGGGAACTCGTTCAGCGAGGGGTTCAACCCGACCGTCACCGCGCGGAGCGGCGAAACTTGATATGCGTCGAGGTCGCCAAAGAACAGAATCGGCATGGCCTGCGTAACCCGGGAAGTTCGGTCCGCGGCACGATCGAATGCTTCCCACGCCAACGTGACCGGCCAGGAAAGGATTTGCCCGCGCGCTCGTGCAATGGAGCCTTTGGAAGGCGGATGGTCCTTCATGCGGGGATGTCTCCCGTTCGGGAATCTTGCGATCGAGGATTGCCCGAGTCGTGCCTCAACACGTCAAAGGCGTAGGGAGTTCAGGATTCGGAATTCGCGTACCTCTGCCACTTGCGCCCGAGATAGCGGTCTCCGCAAAGAGAGTTTCGTGGCGTGCAATTCGATATTCCCAGGAGCCACAAGGGACTGTCGAGCTTCCATGAGGTCGGAGGCGTCATCGTTTTTCCGTGCGCACGCTGTCATTTCGAACGGCCCTTGGGATCCCAAGCGGTCCGGTGGGTCAGCGAACTCATCGCCTCATCTGCGGTGAAGTGCTCATCTGTCCGATAGGCTGCGGGCGGCAATGACGCCTTGGAAACATGGGAGAACTTGGCAGCAAGCAGCGAATCTCACGCCGTCGCGCCGAGACCGTTCTTCGCCGCCAGCGTCAGCAGCTTTAGCGAGGGATCGCGCGGGCGCTTCTCACCGCGCTCCCACTGGCTCACCAGACCCGTAGTGACGTTGAGGTAACGGGCAAACACCGCTTGGCTTGCATTCTCGCGCAGCCGAAGCGCGCGAATATCCTCCGGCGCCATGTCCTCAACCGGCGTCAGGCACATCTCGTCGAAGACCTTCATCGTTTGCTTCGACATCACGCCCGCTTCGACCATGTCCATCGCCGCCTCGTGGGCGGCCGCCAGCGCTTCGCTCTTGTACTGCTTGGTCATCGCATGTCACCTCGATAATCGTCCCGGTTGCCAGCATCGCAGCGAGGCTCGACGGGTCCAGCCTCAGGAATTCGTCTGCCAGCAGCCGAAAGGTCTCCGACTCTTTCCGACGCAGGTTGTCCCGTCCGCTCTTGGCGAATCCGTAAACGAAGACCGCCAGTTCTCCTTGGTGAAGCAGCACGATCGTGTGGAACCCACCAGAGCGGCCACCGCCCTTGCGCGCGATTCCCGATCCTCTCGCGACGTGCGAAACGGGCAAAAGCCTTGGTTTTGAACGAACGCAATCCGCTTCCCGAGTGCATCATTCCTCATACGCAGACAAACACTTGGTGTTATATCAAGTAAGCCCCGAGGTACCGGGACCCTACACGTCATAGACCTTGTACCAAGGACAGTCGGAAACAAGCCCGACAATTTCGTCCCATATGTTGGGATGCTCGGACCAATTGTTCTGGTCAGGCGGAACGAGCAAGACCCGACGGATAATCCCACGTATGGTGGACGGACACATGCCGACGTCCTCTCCGATCAACGGGGTCGCGTGGCGCAAGTCGTCGGGCGCGTCCTCCTGACCGGTGATCTCCGCACCCGCGCCGCGGCAGCCATGCCGGTCTGAATATCGATCGGCCCTTCAGCCTGTTCCCTACGCGATCGGCACAGTCCGCACATGCGCTTCGATCGCGTTGATCGCATCCGCGGTCAGCGGCAGGTTCTCCTTCTCTGCCTGCCAGTGCTCGTGGAAGCGCGTGACGGTGTCGCGTGCCGTTCGCAGAACCAGCCTCTCGGAAAGACCGGCTTTCGCGGCCAGGTGCGACAACTCGTCCTCCGAGAACCCGGAGAATTTCTTGGTGCGGCTAAAAGTGAGTGCCGCTTTGTCGTCCTCGATATAGGCAATCGTCGAGACGAAATCGTAGCAAGGCGCGAGCGCCGCCTGCCTGCGATCAGGATAGATCAGCGACCAGTTCTTGAGGTGCATGTCGGCATTGCCGATCAGCGCATTGAAGGTCAGGCGCCGGACAAACTCCGCAATGTCGTTCTCGCCGCACTCTGCGGCCAGGACCTGCGCGATGTTGCGCTGGATTGCCTTCTTGTACTTGTCATCTGGATAGACACGAAAGACCTGCGCAAAATCCTCGATGTGGACAGTGGTGCCGTCCTCGAGCCGATCAAAGCGTTCGACGGCCAGCGCCTGACCTCCAACCTTGTTCATGCCCTCGGGCAGGTTGCTGATGTCGGAAACATCGATGAGCCTGATTGGCGGGACATCCATGCCGCACAGACGGGCGAGCGTCATCATCGAGAACTCGTTCTCGGGGACGGTATCGAACCGTTGCGCCGGCAGCTTGACAATCCAGGAGCCGCCAACCCCCTTGGCCGGTATTGCGAGGCCGCCTTGCCTGTCCCCAAAGGCCGAGAACTTCAACTGAACACCTGCCAGCGAGAACCGCAGCGCGTGCTCGCGATGCTCGTCATGATGATCGTCGCCATCATCAGCGTCAGGAGGCCATGCCTCACCGTCGGCAGGCCGAACGGTGACCGCACCTGGAAGGTCCTCGCCGAGAACCCAGAGAAGGAAGAATTCACGGACGGGCTTCACGCCCGCGCGCTCAGCCAGATAGTCCCGCATACGCCCTTCGGGCAGGAGATTGGAGAAGAACGGCAGCAGGTGCATGTTCTGCGTACCAAAGTCGGTCGTCAGTTCACCAAGCTCGCTTTTGAAGCCGAGGCTCAAAACTGGCCTGCCCGCATCCGCAACATACGCCTCGGAAAGGGCAAAGAGAGTGACATCACCACTGACCCGCGTCAGCGTTCCTATCGGCTCTCCATGGAGCAGGACTTCAAGGACACTGACATCAGCCATGATCGTCACCATCCAGGCGGTAGGCGGGACGTGGCAAGGACGGCGCAGATGCTCCCGCCCGATGCGCCAATGCGTTGCGCAACAAGCGCAACTGACTCTGCGCCTGCTTGACCGCTTCCAGATTGCGCGGATCGCCCAGGAACTCCCGCATCTTCGCCGACACTTCCTGCACATGAACAAGATCATCAGCTGACAGCCTGAAATGCATCAACTCGCGTGCCCGGCGCTGAAACTCCTGAACGGGAATCTCGGAGAGCGTTTCACTGGGAAGCTCCGCTATCTGGTCTTCAAGGCGCCGCAACATGTTCGCGGCCTTGCGCGCGCTCCGAATGTCACGCCGGCCATCATCATCACCGCGGATGATCGCCCGAACGGCAGACAGCTTCTTGCGCGGGATCAGCGTCAGCTCCAGGTCAAGGACACGTGCAAGCTCGACCAGGCTGGAAAGCCTCAGATCGACCACTCCGTTCTCGATCTTGGAGATGTGGCTCTGTGGAATCCCCGCCTTCGCGCTAAGCGCACGCTGAGAGAGCCCCTTGCGTTCCCGTGCGGCTTTCAGCGACTCTGCGATGTGCTCCGTTGCATAACCCATGATCTATCTTTCCACATCACCTATGTTCCATGATATATATAAGCCGATCAAACATTCAAACTCACTTCAATTATTGAGGCAGATTTCTATATCATCTCGAGAACTCGATATGCTATCATATATCGAAGGCACGGAACAGTCGTAAGCTGAAAAAAATTCGGATTGCAATTCAGGAACCTGGATGAACCTGGCATCCTGACAACAAAGAAATAATGATGTTTCGACAATTGAGATCAGTGCTTTGTCTCGCCGGTGCCTTACAGATTCCGACCGGACTTGAACGTGGTTCCGACGGCACGTGAATGTGCGGCGCGCGCGGTTTCATGCGGGTTCGGGTACCCGGGTGTTGATGTCTCCGTTCTGGCCGAGGGACTGGCCGGCGTAATCCTTCCGGAGATAGTGAACGTCGCCGCAATCCGCAGGAAGCAGAGGTTGTCCCAGGCCGCGTTCGCACAGCGATATGGCGCACCCTTCGCGACTGGAAACAGGAACGGCGGGCGCCGGACAGGTCCGTTGTTGTTCTCCTGCCGCTGATCGACCGGGAACCGGACCTGGTCGCGAAAACGCTGGCGTTACCGTAGGCGATTGTGTTCGAGGACCGAACTCCTCGGCCAGACGGGCGGGGGAATTCACGCCGGCCGGAAATCATGGAGCGCGGCTACACGCGCATGCCCGCGACGTCGGACGTCAGTGCGACAAAAAAAGGCATAGACGCGACCGAAAGTGGTCTAGGGCCAATGAATGCAGGTCGCAACCGTCGGCGCGTTATTCCTATGAAGCGACCACCATTCGGGAATTTAGAAGAAACCATCCTACCCGTTTGTTGTCAGCCTAAGGCCAACTGCACCCACCAAGATCAGCGCGATAAAGCCATAATGATAAACGGCGAGCCGATCTCCAAATACAAACATACCTAGAGCGGTCGCGCCGACAATTCCGACTCCGGCCCATACCGAATACACGATGCCAACGGGTAAATCTCGCAGAGCAGGTGCAAGCACCCAGAAACAAAGGGAATAACAGAGGATTGAAAGCGAACCCCACTGCCACTTCGAGAAGCCATCCGACAACTTGAGAAGAAACGTACCCGTGACTTCAAGGCCAATTGCAACGGTCAAGTACAACCAAGCGTTCATTCAGTATCTCCACGGTCATACCACCCGGTCCCCGTCCCAGGTCCAACACATGCCATTTCCGAACCGAAGGTGACTCCCGAGTGAAGAAAATCGGAATGTGATGGGAGTTGTTGGCTCCTTACTCCCGACATTCCGCGCCGGGAACGGCTAAAGTCCCATGGAGTCGGTGTGTAATCCGGTTATCCGCTTGGAGCAACGCCCTGTTGAGGAGCGGGCGCAGCCAACCGACTGGAGTTGGGCAGTGCTCGACAAAGGTTCGGGCAACCGCGCTGTACAAAAATCCCTTGCACTCATTTGATTCCGGGAATCAGCGTTGATCAGGGGCTGACCGGCTCTGTTTTCGGAAGACACG
This sequence comes from Paracoccaceae bacterium, assembly GCA_965242975.1. Taxonomy (GTDB): domain Bacteria; phylum Pseudomonadota; class Alphaproteobacteria; order Rhodobacterales; family Rhodobacteraceae; genus JAPPHA01. Next base: position 2,624,210 of record CBDETS010000007.1, read on the forward strand.
CGCCAGCTTTCACTGTTGTTCCACCTGTACATCAATCCAATCCGGACGACACTCTGCTAGGATGTGGCTCAGGGCATGCCCCCAAATGACGCAGAGGCTTCTTACCGACGCGAGTCACACACTCAATCTGACCGAATTTTTCCGTTGCAAGGCTGTTTTCGAAACGCGTCGTTGCCGTCACGGCATCTTTCATCAGAGTCTCGAAGCTGTCAGGCGGGTTGCCGCCGCCCAATGTCTTCTCGAAAGTCGTGTAGGCGTCCTTCCTGCTACCGCAAGCCCGCAAACTCCTCTCGTCGCCCACCCAGACGAGCACAACAATCTTGGCGGCGCCGTCGAACCGGAAGAACAGGCGGTACTGTTGGAAAAATCTTGCCCGGAACCAGCGCTTCCGATCGTCATCGAACGTATCTCCTTGTCGAAACTTCGGGGCTCCCGGAACTGTGGGGATCGCTTCCGCCACCAGCTTGAAAATCGAAGCGAGCCGCTTCGCGCAATTCTTCTTCCAAGTCTTCGGAGCGCGTGCCTTGCGCGCTTCAACCTCCTTGATCAGCCGGACGATCTGATCAAGAAAGACCGGATGTCGTAGATCGACCACCCGTTAACGACAAGCGGCGCTTGTACCGGCGCGATTGCCATTGTCATTCATCATCGGACGACAGTGGTTTATCGAGGTCTACGGCGACTTCGCCGATCAGCGCCTTGAGTCTGTCATACAAGCCGCCGTTGAACACCTGAAGGCGCTCGGGATGCGTCCTGATATCGGCTTCGATAGAATCGACAAAGGCACGGAGCCCGGGTTCATCTTCCGAGGCGCGAACCGGTTTAATATAGATTCGACCGCCCGGTTCGGCGCGATATCGAATCTGATCGCCCTTACCGAGCTTCAGCTGTTTGCGTACTCTGCTTGGCACCGTCGTTTGATAGCGACTGGTGATCTTCGAGAGTTCCTCGGAAATTGCCGCCACGACAGACTCCTGAACGCGTGGATCACTTGGAATCGTCGGCAGGTAATGCATTTGCATTGTCATGCCAACACGTACAGATGTTAAGCCCAACGGCGAATCTGTTCCGTAAAGTAACATTTTTTCTGGCAGGGATTCTCTTGCCGAGCCGAAACAACCGCCCACGACCCGTATCTGGCAATTGGTTCAGGTTCTTTTGGCGCGGCTGCCTTCGCGCTGCCTGAGATACCCGTTGGAGTCTTGGCACCGGAAATCGATGCGGGTTTGGGTGGTGACGTGCCCGCGGCATCGAATTTGGCCGCGCGACCCTCGTCGAGCGGACATTCGTCGAGGTACGTGGGCAACTGAAGTTCACTCCCAATCCCTCGGGTGAGGCGCCTCGCCAGAGCTGGTGTTCGGTGTGACGGCTTGAACGTCGGATCAGTGGGTCGATCTGCGTGATGGACTTCAAGTGCCAGCAGATGAAAACGCGCGGGCAGGAAGATGACGATCACAAAAATATGGTGGACTTCCCTATCCGCAAGTGAACGCAAATACATACGACTCAAGGCCAATCGGCAGAAATCAGACTTGATTACCAGGCGAGTAACGTGTTCATCATGGCCCCGTTTCCACAAACGCGTTCTTGTTGCGCGGTCGACGACTCAGGCGAACACATGATGACGGACCCTGTTGCCAGCTTGATCTTGCGTGCCGACATCTCGGTGAAGTCCTCGCCAAGCAGGTCTTTGATCTTGCCGCCGGCATCGCGATGCGGAGACGCAGCCGTCACCCAAGTCGTTGACCAGTGATGCGTTGGTTCGGATATCCACCCCGGACACGCTTATTCCACTGGTTCCTGGCGTCTTTGCTGTTGGGCTTGGTTGGGATCACTGCATTCCTGATCCTCGGCGCATGCGGTGTCCTTTCGCCATTTCTGACCTGGGGGATTCCAGGCTGCCCGATCGCCGTTGCGAGCGTACCGGATGCCCGTCTTGAGGCAGCGCTTGGCCGACAGGCTGTGCTGGAGTCTCAAGTCACGGACCTCGAAATGCGGCTCGCTCGACTTGAATGCCTTCCACCGGAATCGCCACCGCCGCCGCCCGAACCGGAGCCAACCGGTGGATTGGATGCCGAACAATGGGAAGATCAGGACATACAGATACTCGAAGGTTGTTGGGCACTCGATTCCCACTATCAAGCTCAAGATGTAATAACCGGCGCCGTTTCAACAGTTGCCAGTTGGAACATGTGCTTCGATGCCAACGGAGTCGGCAACCAGACCCTCAGGTTTGATGATGGGACAACATGTCGAGAGGGAACCACGGCACGATTCAATTCCTCCGGTCAACTGGAAGTTCGTGACGACGCTAACGTCGACTGTTCGGATCAGTCGTACATTTACCGGAGAGTCATGACCTGTGACCTTCTGCCTGACGGAACGGCGTCTTGTCAAAGTACCCAACCCGAACGTGGAGGCGGCTCAAGCCATGTTAGGATCCGGGCACGTTAGTGACTGCGTTCGGACGGTTCCTACGACGACCTGACAGCCATGCGCGCCAACTTCAGGAACGGGAAGAGAGCGCTGAGAACGAGATCGAGGCCATGTTTCTCAGGCAGAGCCAGATGGTCGCCCTGCCCGTCAGGATGATCATGGCAGGCCTCTCGCGATACATCCAGCGCGAGAAGTCAGGGCGAAGCTACAACCGGTAATCACGGCTACCACGGAGCAATTGGCAGAACCGAAGAACAGCCTGACAGAACCAGATCACAATCAAGCCGCCGGCTTCCGGAAAACACCCGAAGCACGGGGGCTTCCTTGATCCGAACGACAAAAGTTCTTATCCGAATGCCATTAGCGTGCGGACGGGTCGTCGGGGTCAACACCTTTGGACGAACGTCGGATGAGCATTTCCTGAAATTTTCGATCGTGTCCGGCCACCTATGCGCACATTCCCGGCTTCCCACAACGCGGCGTTGCTGGGTATCTGGAAAGCGGTGTCCGTCGAGGCGAATCGACAGATGTCGGGTTGGTTGACGGGGCAGGATGCTTGCAGTACGGCCGGTTGTAAGCGGCGATGATCGAATCTCAAGAAACTTGCTCGAAGCGGCCCGTTGTCGCGGTCATTCTGGCTGACGGTTACCCGTTCAGGGGCCGGTTGGCGTAACCCGGTCCTGATGCGCAGTTTTTTTCGATACCCCCCAACCACGGGTCCTGTGGCAGTTGTGCTGACAGTGGCTCTACTCCTTGTGTTCATGGTTGCAGCCTGGCTAACTCTCGCAGCATGCGGTGTGGTTATTCCGACACGACCCTGGCTGCTCACGTCCTGTCCTGTCCGCGTTGCCGATCAAGATCAGGTTCTGGAGCAAGCAGTCGGGCGAAATGCGATACTCGAAGCGCGGGTAGCTTCACTTGAGTTTCGGCTTGCCCGGTTGAAATGCCCCGCGCCGGCGCCCGAAATCAACGGATTCGATCCGCGCAGGTGGGCGGCGCAGGATATTCGTATGCTTGATGGCTGTTGGATCCTCGAACCAACACGGAATATCCGAAATATCCAAGGACATGCTATAAGCTTCGATGATTGGACCATGTGTTTTGACGAAAACGGAAACGGCGATTTGTGGTTCGATCTAGGACAAAAGCAATGCACAAGCGGAGCGGCTGCGATGTTCGATTCCGACGGCCAACTTGTCATAAACACTACCGGGAATATACACTGTGATGGGGAATTTTGGTTTTATCGCCGTGTTATGACCTGTGTCGAGGACGGTAGTGGATCAGCAGATTGCGAAATTGTGGCACCGAATTATCCTGAGCATTCGCAGGGCCGTTTCACAATGAGCAAGAGATAAGTTCGACTTTGAAAATGTGAACGAAGCGGTTCGGGGGGGAAGTACGTGCATTTGCTTGTCTCTCTCTTCCCGGCTTTGCGGGTTGCGATTGGACCTTTCACATGAATCGGCGGTGCAAGGCAGGATGTTTTGTTTCCTCCCTTTAAGAGTGACGTTCCTACCATGTTGGTGGCCGGCGCCTAGATGTTTCAGATGCATACTGCCGCGGGAATGGAGATAACCATGACCATGGGGACAAGTCTGACGATTTTTGCGCCCCTGAAGCATGCCGGACACCAAATGACGATGACCAATCTGGCCGAGACCACGCGCAAGGTATACCGGCCCAGGATTCGCCGCTTCTTCGACCGCATCGCCAAGACAGTGTGCCAGATTGGTGCCAGGCGCGGGCGCGGATGGAAACACCGCACGATTAAATTTCGCCAATCGCCTGGAGATTGGGAATGATTTCGATGTCATCTGTTCGGACTGGTTGTATACACCTACAGACACTCATGGCCCGCGACTTTGATCCGATCAAAATGCGTCTTGTTTAGCACCAACAGATGTGACAGTTCCTCTTATCCTGTACGGACCCGGATACGTAAACAACTTCTTAGAGATGACGCAGGTTATCCAGGCGGACCGATACACGAGAGCGTGGTCTCGTGATTGCAAAGAGATGCGCTGTTCTGGCAATGAGTTGTGTGAACTGCCCTTCGATAGGTTCCGTTTCCCGCCCATAAAGCCAACGGCGAACGTTCTAATGGTTCTGAAACCGAATACGCGTGGTCGACCGCTATCCGTCCCTGGAGACAATAGGAGTTTGGCGAGATGGCAGAGAATTTTCTGACCAAGACGACGCTGGATCGGGAAGGTATCGTTGAAGTCTCCGGGCGCAGCGCGCTTGAAAGTTACCGGGCACTGAGAGAATTGATCGCGACACGTGTCTCGGATGAGGTCGCGTCCGTGTTGGCGGAACCGGTTCTCAGCCGTGGCAACGATGAAACGCCTCCCACCGTTTCCTGGTACGTCCCCTGGCAGGGTGAAGGAAAGAGACTTTCAGCTCTTGGCGAGGAGCAACGAAGCCAGGCCGAGTCCCTTCTGACGGAAAGACTCCTGGCGCTGGGTTCCCTGGTCAATGATCCGGATTACGGAACGCTGGTCGGTGCCGCGCTCCATATCGGGTCAAACGACGACGTCTGGGTCGTCGACGGCAATCCGGTTCTGGTCAACTGGGGAACGGTCCCGCCGGGCATCGCCCAGTCAAGACCGCGCAGGGACCAACACTTCGCAAGTACGCTCGGGCGATTCCTCCCCATGCTCGCGGCACCTCCACTGACTTCGTCGGAGATGCAGGAACGCGCAAGCCTTGCGCCCGCGTCGCCTGTTTCGGCCGCCGACGGGGCCGACGATGCAAGTCCGGACGCTTCTGCGTCCAAGCCGATGACCGGAGACCAGGTATCGGGAAGCCCCGTTCCAGTCCAGTCCACGGGCGGGGGGCCAGGAGACCCCGTTGTTCCGGTCGCGACAGTACACGAACGGCGAAGCGGCTGGATTCACTGGATTCCGCTCGTTCTCCTCCTTCTGCTTGCCGGTGCCACGCTCGCTTGGCTGCTCGTTCCCGGCACCCTGATTTATCCGCCGCCACCGGCCCAAACGCTGATCGACGAGAACCGTGCCGCGGAGGTAACCAAGGAGGTCAACCGAACTCTCGAAGAACGGGCGGCGGCACTTGAGGCGGCAATTGCCGGAGCGACCTGTACGGACGAAGGTCAACTCGTCCTGGAAGACGGACATCTCCCGGATGGATCCATGCCGCCCGTCATCGCGGATGGCGAAATTCAGGACCCGGACACACCGGTTGCCGTACAGGGAGAATCCCTCCTGCCGATCGGCCCGGAACGTGTCGCAGTGGAGCAAAGCATTTCGGGCGACGACGGAACCGTTACCGGAGGGCAAACGGATCTCCTCAACCTCTTGGAACAGCAAACCGTGCTGATCCTGGCGAACGTGACTGGTGACCTTGTAAACGGAAGCGGATTCTTTGTAGGGCCAGACTTGGTCGTGACGAACCATCACGTCGTCGAAAATGCCTCGGAAATCGTCGTCACGAATCAGGAGCTCGCGCGCCTGCACCCCGCGGAAGTTCTTGCCGCGGCAGGACCGTTCGAATTGACGGGAGCCGACTTTGCACTTCTCCGCATACACGGCATCAACAGGCCATTTTTCAAGGTCCGAAACGCCGATTCGACCTTGAAGCTTCAAAGGGTCATCGCATCGGGATTCCCGGGCGCGATTATCGAGACCGACCCTGCATACCAGGCTCTGATCTCGGGTGACCTTACGGCAATTCCCGAAATGAGCGTCACTGAGGGCATCGTGAACACGGAGCAGAATTTCGCGGGACTGGCGAACGTGCTCATTCATACGGCCAGGATTTCTCCGGGCAACTCCGGGGGGCCTCTCGTGGATACGTGCGGGCGGGTTGTCGGGGTCAACACTTTTGGACGAACGTCGGACGATCGTTTCCTGAATTTTTCGATCGCGTCCGGCGACCTGCTTCGGTTTCTCGGGGTGAACGGATACGCGGTTTCGGAAGACGGGGGTGATTGCACGGCAATGGCGGTCCCGCACGACCCGACCGTCGTCACCCAGGCACCTGATGAAGCCGAACAGGAAGAATAGCTGTCCCGGGATCCTCTGATGGCGAACATGCATATTGCATCGACGATTTCTGACGAGTTCGAACCCCTCGGGAATCCGGGGCAACGTTCGTTTGACCTCCTGAGGGGCGTTCTGCTTGACAATCTCTCGGAACGGCATGCCAACCTGCTGGCAGAGCCCGTGACATCATCGGACGGGCGTCGGACAGACTGGTATTCCGATGGCGCGGCGACAATGCTGGCGGATCTCGCCGAGACCGATCAGGTTGCCGCCAAGGCCGAACTCGGCCGCATCATGACGGACATCGAGGATCTCGCGCGGCGCGTTCGCGCCCGGGGAGGTTCCGACAACCAGCGACTTTCGGCCGCACTCCGCAACACCCTCGAGATTCCGGACGAGACGTGCATTTACGTACGACACGTTGATTCGTCGTCCGAACGTCAGTTTCAACCGGTTCTCGTCAACTGGTCGCACCGAAGAACCGACCAGTCAAAGGCCGTCAGCGTCCTCAGCACGATGGTTCCGCGTCAACCTCGTGCCGTGGCGCCCGAACCTTCCGTGGTCGTCCGCCCCGCGCCAGAACCTGTCGTACGATCCGAGTTCCCGTGGTGGATAATCTGGTGGCTCGGCTGGCTGGTCCTTGGCGTCGCGACCGCCTACCTGCTGTGGCTTCTGGTTTTGCCGTGCGGGGTTCGTTTGCCCTTCGGCGGCACGCTGCACCACTGTCCGGCCGCTGTCGCCGAAGTTGACGGCGCGGCGGCGCGGCAGGCTCAACTGGAAAGCGAGGTCGACCGCCTGGAACTCGAACTGGCCATCCTTGAAGGTCAATGCCGGGCGCAACCCGTTGCGGCAGTTTCTCCGGAAGACATCGAACAGCCCCCCGACGAAATCGACCGGCGCCTCGAACGCGAGAACGCCCAGCAGGGCGAACTCTCGTTCACGCTCGTGTGGAACAACCGTTCGGACATTGACCTCCACGTGACCTGTCCGAACGGTTTGAAGATCTACTATGACAAAAGATCTCAAAACAACAGTTCCTGCACCGGCGAGCTCGACGTGGATGCGAACTTCTCCTCGAATTCAATCACCTCGGAGCCCGTCGAGAACGTCTTTTTCTCCCGTGCGGGGAACGGGCGATACCATATCGAGGTCAAACTCTTCAAAAAGCGGGACACCAACGTGCATGACTTCACCCTCAGGATCCAGGATGGCAGGGCGATACAGGAAGTCCAAGGGAGGCTATCGAGACAGTTTGAAGTCTGGAGACGTAACTACTCACCCCTTTTGATCACTTTCGGTTTTTCGTTGTTGACAACATAGGTTTGACGTCCTATCGAGGCTGCATCCGGTTTTGATGCGGGGTCGGTTTGGTCGATGGCAAAGTGGTTTGGTTCGAAGGGGACCTCTGGTCTTTGCCAGGCGATTGTAGCATCCCAGCCGCCTCATGATGTGTATATCGAGCCATTCCTTGGGGGCGGCGCGATCATGAAGCGGAAGCTTCCCGCACAGCGCAACATCGGCATCGATCTTGATCAGCGCGCCATTGACGGCTTCACCTGCGACTACCCGGTCGAGTTGCATCAGGGGTGCGCGTTCAGTTTCCTTGAAGCCTTCCCCTTCCAGGGCCGCGAACTGGTTTACTGCGATCCACCCTACCTTCAGGCAACCCGACGCTCCGAACGCCGGTACCGTCACGATCTTGACGACGCGTCGCATGTGGCGCTGCTGGACTTGCTGAAGTCGCTGGACTGCCAGGTCATGATCTCCGGCTACCCGTGCCGGCTCTACGACGAGCACTTGCGCGACTGGCGGTCCCTGTCGCTGCAGGTCAACAACCATGCGGCGGTGGTCACCGAGTCGATCTGGTTCAACTTCGCGCCCGACCGGGTTCACTGGGCCCGGTTCGCCGGACGGAACTTCACCCATCGCCAGACGGTCAAGCGCAAGGCCGAGAACTGGGCGCGGCGCTATGCGGCGATGCCCCCGGGCGAGCGCCTGGCTGTGCTGGCGGCGGTCATGGCGGTCGAGGCCGGGTCATGGCGACGGTGAACGGGAAGTCGCTGCGCGACGAGTTCGAGGCCGCGCGGGCCGACGTCGAGGCTCTGCGTGCGGCCAGCAAGCTGTCCGGCGAAGTCGACGCCGTGATCCGGGTCCTGATGACCCTGCTGAGCATCCTGATCTCCATCCTGCTGGAAAGGACCACCCCGAAAACCAGCCGGAACTCCGGCATCCCTCCATCGCAGATGGATGACAAGGACGAGACCGCAGCGCGTTCCAGGCGCAGAGCCAACGCGAAGGAACCAGGCCATGAGACCGGAGCCAATCTCCGGAAAGTCACCACCAGGGAGACGATCACCGTCGAGACCTGCGAAGCCTGCGGCGCCGATCTGTCCGGCGTCACGCCCACGGCACACGAACGGCGCATCAGCTTCGATATCATCTTCGAGGTCGTCGAGCACAAGGTCGATGCCGAGATCAAGGACTGCCCCGAGTGCCGGGCCCGAACCCGGGGACAGTTCCCCGACACCATGCCGGGGCCGCGGCAATACGGCATCGGCTTCATGGCCTTCATCATCAACCTGCTGGTCGCCCACATGCTCTCGCTGCGGCGCACTGTCGCGCTGGTGCAGGCGATCTCCGGCCTCAAGATATCCGAAGCCACCTGCCTCAATTACATCCGGCGCCTCCATGATGCGCTTGAGGCGTGGGAACAGGCCGCCATCGAGCGCCTGCTGACGCGCCCGGCCCTGCATGCCGACGAAACCGGCATGCGGGTCGATGGGAAGAACCACTGGCTGCATATCATCACCGACGGATCGCTGACCCTGAAGTTCCTGCATCGAAAGCGCGGGGCGGAAGCGATCGATGACATCGGCATCATTCCCAGATTCACCGGCACACTGATCCACGACTGCTGGGCGTCATACTTCTCCTACGACAAATGCAGGCACGGCCTCTGTGGCGCTCACTTGCTGCGTGAACTGGCTTTCATTATCGAGTCCAACGGTTACCGCTGGGCACGCCTGATGAAGAAACTGCTGTGCGAGGCCTGCCACAGGGTCAACACAAGCGAAACCAGGACCCTGAGCGAGGCCGAATACCGCGCCATCCGCAAGCGATACCGAACCATCCTCACACGGGGAGCCGGGGAACTGCCCGAAATCCCCAAGCGCAAGAAAGGCCAGCGCGGACGCATCGCAAAGTCCGATGCACACAACCTGCACGAGCGGCTCAAGAAACACGAAGACGCCGTGCTGCGCTTCATACACGACCCCGATGTCAGCTTTACGAACAATGCGGGAGAAAGGGGCCTCAGGATGGCAAAGGTCAAGATGAAGGTCTCCGGATGCTTCCGAACCCGCATCTATGCCGAGTACTGGTGCCGAATCTCAAGCTACCTGCAATCAATGGCTGCGATGGGTTACAATCCACTCGTCGCCATCCAGATCGCGCTCGCAGGACGGGCCGCAGAGATGGTCAAGTAAACACAGAATCCCGATCTCAATCGTGAACGGGTGAGTAGTTACCTGGAGACATACATATGAAAGGAATTGACGCTGCTCTCATTGAGCGGATCGCACGGATTCAGGACTCGACCGCGAGGTCGAGCAGTTCCTTGACCGACATGTCCCGCCTTTCGATGTACAACTCAAGGTCGCGGCGAAACTCGTCGACCAGCCCCATCAACTGAACCCGCCCCAGAGGCAACAGTTCCCGTTTCAACAGGTCGATTGCCTCGTCGTATTGTTCCAACTCCGTTGATGACGCTATGATCTCCAGGATTTCCGCATAGCTCTGGAGCGAGTCCAGAAGAACCGGTCGTCGCCGCGCCAATTCGTCTTCCGTTTCCGCGAGGCGTCCTTCAAGTGCTTGCCTCTCTTGAGAATCCGTTTCCCGCCTCAACCTGACCTTCAGACGTGCCCGACGCAAACTCAGCTTCCCCGTCTCGCCGTTGGACTCCCTGATCACCCGAATCATCAAGGCACCATTCCGAACCAGTGAATTGCGAAATCGATCGTCGGCTTCGACCTGTATCCTGCGTTCGACATTGATCAGTTCGCCGATCACCTCGAGTTGCGCCTTTCGTCGCGCGTCCGTTTCGCTTTGAATCAAGCTCGTGATTTCAGCGACCGGATCGTCGACGTCATCGGCCGGGTTCAGAAAAATGTTCATCCATTTGTCCTGGATGCTTGCAACGTGACTGTCAGATACGCTGACATGTGTGGACAGGACGAACCTGATGCCAAAAGTTGTCAGGGCCAAAGGGCGGCCGGTCTCATTACTGAACAGTGGCCACTCGGTGCGCCGGGCGCTGTACAGGTCATCAGGAATCGATCTGAAGGATCCTCCCCGGGTGACGACTCCGCCCGCCTGGCCGTGAGGCCGGCCGACCGCATTCATGCGGTAAGGTTCGAGAACAAGCTCTTCCACGTTCCCGTAGATGTCGAAGAGTCCGAGCGGGTTGGCTTTCCGTCTACCGATCTGTTGCGCCTTGTTGCGCGACGTCCCGTGGTACCAGGCAAATGAATTAATTCTTTGCCCGCGTTCGAAGAAACGACGCGCACCGAAAGTCAGCGCATCGACGCGAGAACCTCCTCGTGCTGCATATTCCCACTCGGTCTCGGTCGGCAACCGCACGAAGGCAGGGATTCCGTACCGGGATGGAAGGATGGTTTCCGCATGAGCGCGCAACCACTCCGTGTATATCCGGCTCAAGTCCACCGCATCGAACCAACTCAGCCCGGACTTTGGAATCCGGCCATCGCGCGTCGGTTCCTTGCAATCGTTCATGATGGCTGCGAACTGGTCGCCGGTCAGTTCATAACGTGCAATAAAATAATGCGTATTCCCGGCGTCACCTTCCTCGAATGCACCGCGAAGATATGTCCTCACGAAATAGTCCAGGTACCCGCTCTCAGGGTCGGATGCCCCCAACCGCAAGGGCTGATCGGACAACGGGTTATCCGGGTCGGTCGGCACATCGACCCTTTGAAATGCCATGCCACCGCCACACGGCAGCGGAAGAACCAGGTCGGCCGGGTCTCCCACTTCCGCCTCGGGGTCATAATACTTGATCGGCCAGTCAGGCACGATGGGGTTCGGCGCGACAGGAAGTGCCTGAACGACCAGGAAAACCGTGAAAATCGCCAATCGGCACATCGTTTCGTTCAAGTCGCCCTCAAGGTGATGGCCGGATCAATCCCGAGAACTGTACGAACGGCCAGGAGCGAGGCGGCCAGCACGATCACGAGCGGGAGCACGACCGCAAGAATGGCCGCGAGAGCCGACAGGGCCACCACGCCCCGTCCCGCCGGCATTCGGTCTGCAAACATGACGTCGGCACCGACCGCCGCCAGGCCAAAAAGGATAAACGCGACGATGACGCCCGCCGCTCCGACGGCGACGGCCTGAACGACCGGGACCATGGCGACTTCACTGCGGCGAAACCCGACGAGCATCAGTGTCGCGAAAACCCGCCGCTTTCGATCGACTTCCGCCCAGAAACTGAAAAGCAACGCTGCACCCAACCCGGCAACCGCCGTGCTTGCGATCAACAGGAACGCCAGGTCGAGGTTACGACCAAGGGCGAGCACGCCTTCGATTTCCGGCGCCCGCGAGTGCGTGCGGACGCCAAATCGGTCCTGCACCCTGTGTTCGAGGCGCAACACGTTCTCGAGTCGATCGGCATACAGGCGAAGACCTTCGAAACTGCTGACCCGCTCCTCGATCGGCCTTCCATCCGCCAGCCCGAACTGCGGGACCGAGTAGCCATCGAAATATGCTTCGAACAGGTCCATTTCCCCGGAGGTCATCAGGATCATGTTTCCTGCGGAACTGCCGGGCGCAAGGACAGTCACGACAGTGGCCTCAATGACCAGTGGGGGACGCAACTCGGTACGTCCGATGACCCGGACATCAGATCCGGCCTCGATCGACAGCCGATCCGCGAGTCTTTGCGAGACAGCAATCCGGCCTTCCGAAATCCGTATGTCCTCAGGCAACAAGGGATCACCGGGACCACTCGGGACCAGCGTCGCCTGGCCAACCCGTCCGCCGTCCCGTGGCTGGATGAGCGCGTCGTCCGCGATTGCACGCGTCTTGAGAGCGGCAAAAGCCGCTTCGGGCCAGCCGACAATCTCCGCCAGGTCGGCTTCCGAAAATTCGTTGTCTCCCAGGGTGGTCACGTACAGGAGATTGGGGTCGCTCAGAAGCTCGTCCAGAAGGGCACGGTAGATTCCCGTCTTGACACCGAACAGGACAAGCAGCGGGACAAGCGCCCCGGCCAGCATCGCCACATTGCAGAACAGATGCACCCGTTCGTGCCACAACGAGGAGAGCGCGAGCCTGGAAGCCAGGATCATGCCGCGATCCGTGTCACCCTGCTGGCCGTCCTCTCGCTTGAGCCGGACACCGGGTCGAGCGCCACGGAAATCTGCGTAACCGGAAATGTCCTGAGAAACCCGGAATCATGGGTCGAGATGACGACCCCCGCACCGTCTTCGCGCGACGCCTCGAACAGCAGCTCGATCACGGTTTCGCTCAATTCCGGATCAAGTGCTGACGTGGGCTCATCCGCAATGACAAATGCTGGCCGATGCGCCAGGGCCCGCGCCACCGCCGTTCGCTGGCGCTGCCCAACCGAAATCCGGTCCGGTTTATAGTCGCTTATGTCACCGAGTTCGAGCAAATCGATCAGTTCGTCCACGCGGGCGTCATCGGTTCGCCCCGTGACCCGTTGGGACAGGGCGACGTTCTCGCGAACCGACAGAAACGGGAACAGCCCGCCCGTCTGGAGAACGAATCCGAAGACCCGGGCACGGCAGTCGGACAGGGCCGCCAGCGCGCCGTCCCACAACATTGCCAGGTCCTCACGGGAGCCGTCGGAATGAGCCAGCCTGTAGACACCGCCCGGGTCGGGGCGAACCAGGAGGCCAAGCAATTCGAGGAACAGGGTCTTTCCGGTGCCGCTTTTGCCGGTCACGGCATAGGCCTCTCCGGCGGACAGGCTCAACCCGTCATCGATCGAGATCCGGAATTCGCGCCCGGGTTCACGGAGCGTGGCAGTGACATTCTCAAGAACGATCTGCACGAGTTCAGGGAAGGCTGCCGAGCGGGATCGCGAACACATGTTCGCCATCGGGCGCTTCTGCGTAGAGTGCGGTCCAGTTTTCCGGGTTGTCGTGAAAACGCCGGTACAACGCGGTCTTCTGCCGCAGATCATCGATGATTTCCCGCCTAAGCGTGCCCATCTCGATCCAGCGTTCATCGGTGATACTCATGATGCGGCTCTGGTAAGGCAGATTTTCGAGGAACTCGCCCACCGCCCCGCCGAGGGTCTCGAAATCGGTGTTCACGACCAGGTCGGGATTGACTGCGAGGCGCGAAACTGCGTCCCGTACCTGCCTCAACAACTGGTTCTGCGAATTGCTGAACTCCGCGGATTCTGCGAGTTCAACGATTCTCTCGAGTATGTTCGTGATCGTCGAAAGCTCGTTCTTCGTAATCAGTAGACGGGGCGTCAACGCTTCTGCCTCCGGTTTTTCGGCTGCCCGGTCCGTTACCCAGGTCGACAGGACATCGGGAGCCTCGGTTCCGCGCCATCCTCCGAGGAATCTGAGTCGCATGGCGTGGCCGAGACTCAAGAGTGCCGGGTCGATGTTTTCCGACACAGGCTCCTGATCCATGGCAATTCGAACATGATCGAGCAACGCGCTGACGGTTTCGCGAACCTTGCGTTCGAAAGATTCCTCCGATCCATCCTCAACAGGAAAATAGTACGTCCCCTGGTCGAACCTGGAGAGCATCCGGTACTGCTCTTCCGCATACCGATGGTTTGCCGCGCCCTCCGGCGTCTGCAGGTGAAGCGTCAGAATCGCGATGCCTTCGTTCTCGGCAAGTGTCTGGATCTCATGGGCGCTGATGTTCGTCCGCGCGTTCGGATCAACCGGAGACTTCGGGCCGGCATCCGTGACCAGAATGATGTAGCGGCCGGCGAACGGCGTGCCGTCCTGTTCCCAATCAGACTTGATGATGGCATCTTCAACGCCCGCGAGGCTGTCTTCATTGAAGCCGCGCGTGCTTACCGGGGAGACGTCCGTCTCGGAAAGCGACCGGATGATGACGTCTGTGCCGGAATCACGCCGCAACGGGGCGATCTCCCTGGTGCGGTAGTCGACTCCGGCCGCGACGTCGGGATTGTCCCTGAACCCGATCGCCCCGAAATGGATTTTTTCCCCGATTTCGGAGTCGGCCACGCCCGACATGATGTCCTCGATCGCCCGCCGCGTGGACCTGATGTACGGCTCCATCGACTGCGTGGTGTCAATCACGAACACGACGCCCGCGTCAAATTCGGCCGGCCTCTGCGCTGAATCAGGACCCTGGTCCAGCGGCAGGGAGGCAACGTGCATCATGAGGATCGGCGTGTAGTCGACCGGGTGGAAGTCTTCGGCGAAATCCAGGATCGGCATGAGGTAAAACCGCTCGCGAATGTCGACAAACTCGCTGGGTTCAACCGAAAGAACGCCGAACTCCGGATCGAGACGATTGTTGTCGGAATCTTCCACGAGCTTTTCCTGCATGGCGCGGATTCCCTCGTGGTTGAGCAACCATTCGAGGTTTTCGCGCGAGTCGAACAGTACCTGGCGATTCCGGTTGGTGGGATTGGTAAAGGACGTGACGATGTTCTGCTTCCACTCGATGGATTGAGCGGATTCGATCCATCCTTCGGAAGGCCGGGTTGGCGAAAACCCGACACGAATCCATTCGCCCTGCCGTTCAAACACGTACAGCGGTTGAAAAGGTTCGAAGTGACCGCTCGAACTCGCTCCGGGTTCGGGGTACTTGCGCGTTCCCGGACGGGTCAGCACCCTCTGGTAGAGCGAGTTGGTGCCTTCCCTGAGCAGGGGACGTTCCGAGGCATCAGCCGGTTTTACGGTGGATTCAGCGAGGGAAACGGCCAGGACGAAGACCACGGTCGTGACCGACAAGAATCGGCGCCTGAGATCTCGTACCACTTTGGTTCCTCCTATGGGCAGTGCGTCTCGTGGGCCATCGCATGCAGTTCGTCATCCAGCGAGAGACCTGCGCAGGTCCGTTCCAGGTACTCGCGGGCCTCGGCATGGCCGGCAGCCAACGCCCTCGAATAGTACTCGGCTGCAATCGTCGGACTGGGGTTGAAGTCGAACGGAAGGTCGACAGTCTCCTCGCTGTCGTACAACCGACCGTACGTGAACAGCGCAGGCCCGAAACCAGACGCAACCAACCTGTCGAGGGTCCGGTAGGCCATCGCCTCGCTAATGGACTCGCTGCATTCCACGAACGCGGCGAACTGGGCTTCATTCGGCTCACCCAAGCGGCCGGTAAATCCCGCGTCGGTGCAGTCTGTCGACTGGGATTCAGGTGGTTCGGGCTCGGGGTCCATTCGCATCACGTAATAAGCGCCGAGCGCAACGGCCGCCAGCAACAGCAGGGCAAGGACCCAAAGAACCGGCGAAGATTTCCGTTCGGTCGCCGATTCGGTTTCCACGACCGCCGGTTTGTCGTCAGGAACTTCGGTTACCCCGGGTTCGGATGGAGGCGGAGGGGCCGGGTTCCGGAACATGCGCCTGTCATCACTCAAGTCCGGTTCCGGTTCGGGATCACCGGTCCCGATTGTGCCGCGCCCGGCCGCTGACGGCGAACAGTGGATGCTGTCAGGCCAGATTGCCTGGCCTTTCTCCGCTCCAATGCAGAATTCGAGGTAGGAATCCTCGGGAACCTGGTCCACGATACCGGGTCCGAGTCCGATTTGGGACCATCCGTTTCCCGCGTCACTGACTTCGTGCAGGCCAAGCGACGTGGATTCGTTCTGCCAACCGCCGCGTGCGAGCCAAATGTCCTTTCGAAGATCGCGGATCGCGAGTTCGACTTCAGACCGAGGTGCGGCTGTCCTGAACTTGAGAATGGCGAATCCCCCCGTGGGATGCCTCGGATCAGGACCAATGTCGATTTCCATGCTCATCTCACTGGGACTTCCGTTCGCGAAGCCCGGCCAGGATTTCGCCCAGACGAAGGTTCTGTTCCAGATTCACGGTGCCATCGTCTCCATGCAGCGCATTTTCCTTGAACATCTCGTCCAGGGCAAACACCCAGTCGTCACCGAAATCCTCTGCGTGGTTAACCGGGATTTCCGGAAGGTCGGCGGCAGAGAACCGAACCTGTTTCTGCATGAACACCGGCCTGGATTCACCGTCATCCGACTCGACGGTCGGGCGATCCCCGGGATCGATTTCGTACTGCCCGAGCGCCTCGACGAAACGATTGATTTCCTCCGCGCATACCAATCCTGCCGGAATGGACTGCGCTCGCTGCGACAGTGCATAATTGACCGGCTCGAGCGTTGCCATCATTTTCTTCTTCAGACCGGTTCGGCGCGCGGCGTGGATCAGTTCGCTGACGATAATGTTTGCATCGGCGCGTGAAATTCCGAGACGCTCCATGGACCGTGGATCATTGCTGACCCGCCGCATGGATTCGATCCAGTGCCGGACTGCCACCCCGGCCTGGAACTCTTCGCGTGTCACAACCTTGATTTCCGATTCCCGGGATACGTCTTCACCTTTCGGCTTCGCGACGGGCGATTCCGATCGTTGGGGGCCCTCGTTCATGTGTGCTCTCGGACGGGGCCGCGGCCGTCTTCGCGGGTGTGGTCGTGCGGTTGAGGCGGGCCCGTCGTCCGTTTGCCGGGGAGACATTACCCGGCCGCCATCGGACGGTTTCGACCCGATGCGAACGGTGTCGGGCACATGTGAAACCCGGTCAGCGATCGCGTCCGCGTTGACCATCAATGCGCCGAGGAGCGATCCGAACTTCCCCCGGTCAAGTGCATCGTGGATGGCATCAACGACCCGGTCCGCGAGTACGATCTTCTCGTCGAGCCTCTTTTTCTGATCCTCGGAAACGAAGTACGGTTGCAGGCGTTCTTCCAGGTCGCGAACGACAACCGAGAGCTGCGCCGAGACCTGGCTTTCCTTGGTGCCCGGAACACAGACCCGCGCAAGCCGGGACAGAAGGTACGACACGCCGCCGTCGTTCAACGCGAGCGCCGCTTCCCATGCGGCGGCACGGTCGGAGAAATGCCTGCGCACCATGGGCGCCGAGTCGTGTCCGCGGCCAAGCTCCTCGATCCGGGCCCGCTTGTCCTCCAGGAGCTCGACCTCGCGCCACGGCTCGCGGCTTCGATCGTAGCGAATGATGGCCTCGGCATAAAAGATCGGGTTCCGAAGCCAGAAACAGTTCTGGAACGGCGCATCGGGAGTCCATCTCTGGGGCCAGCTGTCCTCCATCTGCCCGAACTTTTCGAATGACGCCAATAGCCGCCGCTGGAATCGTTCAGCCGCATTCATGTCCGATCCACCGGCATCAATCAGGTGCTTGTCGAACTTGGTCAGCACGAAAAACAGAATGCACTCCGCAAACCTGCGTTCTTCGGGAGTCGCGCCATGGGTCAGGGAAATCCAGTTGTCAACGAGCCCCGGGAGGTCGATCGCCTCCATGTTGCTGTCCGGAATGCACAGGAGCATCGACGTGATCTCCTGGTCGGTGACATACCGGTCGAACAGATACGCAACCTTGCCGCGCAGAAACAGCTGCGGCACGGTACTTTCCGCTTCCCTCAAGGTTTGGGCCAACGGACCCTTGAAACGGTTTCGTGCGCCCGGGAAGTCGAGGAGATCGGTGTGGTCGAAAAGATCCGAGGGCTTGTCCCGCATCGGCAGGACGAGTTCGGCGGCGAGCGCGCACGCCAGCGGACGGGACAGGGACACCCTTTTGCCGGACTCGAGCTGGAGCTCCAGCGGTTCCTGTTCGTTTCCGACACAGAGTCCCTGCAGAGTCTTGACATCGATAATCGACTTTCCCCGGGGGACCAGGGCCGACCGGGGCGCAAAGACGAACTCCCCATCACCGCAGCGCCTGCGTGCCTCCGAAAGCGCCACGTAGAGATCAGTGAGAGCGTCATGCCCCGCCCAGAGAATGGACAGGCATTCCGCGCGGTCCGTCGGGGCGAGCCGCGGCACGATGTCGGCAGCACCCTCCCAAAACGGCGCAACCGCCTGGGCGTACGCAGCATCCGAGAAGTTCGCCTCGATGTAATCACGGATTTCCCAGACATCGTCTTCGGTGATTCCGCCAGCCTGGGCACCGGTACCCCTGCCCTGGCAAGCCTTGAGCACTGCATCGATCTCTGCCGGCTCGGGTGGCCGGTCCTTGCGGTCACCGTCCATGAAAAAACTGTTGAGGATAATCCGCACGATGTCGGCTTCATCCAGAAGACGCAACGGAATCGGGAAGCCCTCCGGCGTCGCGACGTTCGACATCGTGAAGCGGGTGACGAGACCGGTCGATTCCCCCTCGCCCTCGGGGTTGATCTGGCTGATGTAGTCGAGCTGGCCGTCGTCTCCGGCGTAATCGGCAACCAGCTGCCCGCGTTCGGGACGGGCGAGGACCGAGACGAGATATGATTTTCCGGCCTGGCTCGGTCCGAAAACGCTGACGCACATCTTGGACCCGGCGGCCCTGGCAAGTCTTCGTGCCCTCCGTTGATTCTGGCGGAGGGCCCGTGTCAGCGACACGCGTTCTTCGCCGACCAGGGAAGCATTCTCTCCGTCCGCCGTCCATGCCAACGCATCGCCGATCAGGCGAACAACGTCGTTGGCCCGTTGCTCCAGGCCATTAGGTTTCCGTACCATCACTGCCATTGCACCATCACGGCAACACGAACACGCCTGAATCGAGCCAATAGTCGTTTTCGAATCCGAGCGTGTGCAAACACAATCGGACATCCGAGGTTTTCATAGGCGTGTTGTCCGCCGCTTCCACATAGGTGACTTCGAATGCCTCATGCGCCGCTTCCCGGCGCAGCACGTCCTCCGCCCTGGTTCCCTCGTCATCATCGACTTCCGTTCGCTCAAGCGTGACGGAAACAGGCGGTGCCTGGTTTTCCGCAGCGGCGTTGGCGAACTTGAGGTGGTAGAGTGGCGTCGTGATCCATCGCTCGAGCGGCAGCTGCCGCGAGCCGATGTGGATCGGCGAATAAAGCTTGACGGTAGCCTCCTGATCGGATCGCTGCGACGAGTCGAGGTCAACATCACGAAAGATGACGCGTGACTTCATAATCTTGCCGTTTCGCTCCATTTCGCCGATATATCGGGCGGTCGAACGCATTCTGAGGTCGTCGGTCATGATCCGGAAATTTGCTATGCTGCTTTTTGCAAGCATTGTCAGCATTCCGCCGACCGCAACCGTACTCTTCGGATCTCCGATCCTGTCGGTTGCGGGATCGCGATAGGGGTACCAGCTGCCCGCCCGGTATTCGTGCATTGCAACCAGCCGGTCAGGAGCGATCGCCAGCCGTTCCTCCACGAGCGATCTGAGTTCCGGGAGTCGTGAAGGCCGGCCGGTCAGCAACACGATGTCGCAGTCCAGATGCGCGATCACCTCCGTCAGGTTGCCGACCGCGTCGGCGAAGACGTTTCTGACGACCCGGTCAATCGCAGCCTGGGTGACCTTGAGTGTGAGGTCGGCGACGTGCCAGTTCGAGGCACCGAGTTGCCGCATCGGATCCTCGAGGTAACTCAGCAACTGCTGCGACAGGTTCAGCCCAGGCACTTCCCCCTGGTCCCCGGACGCGTCAGGCCCGGATGCCGCGACCCCGAAAACGTCGGACATCTCCAGGTCTCCGGTCTCACGGTCGTCGGTCCGTTCCGATCTCTCGAGGATCGCCGTTGCAAGCGGAGCGAGGACGCGAATTCCGAACTGTCGGCGTCGTTGAATCGTCTGCTGGTCGATTCCGCCGACATCTGCTCCGAAGAGCTCCTTCAGCCGCTCCCTGACGCCTGTCCCGCCTGCGTCCTGGACCGACTCCTGGATCTGCGGAACAATGATATCCTCGACAACGGCCTTGACCAGGTCGTCTCCGGCGATCCTGAACCCTTCCCGAAAAACCTGGACCGGGTGCAGAACCCTCCCATCCTTGCCATAATACGTGGTGATCATGAGATCGGTGGTACCGCCCCCGATGTCGACACAGGCAATCCGGATCGAGGGCTCGGGCACGGCCCCTTCCTTTCTTGGCCGTTCCCGTCCCTTGAGCCCAAGGTAGCTGTCTATCTGACCCTGGAACCTGTGCACGATCTCGGAGTAGAGATAGACGAGATGGGTGCAACTCGCCTCGTCCCACTCGACGACGAGATCAGGTTTTCCGGTCGTGTGGGATGCAGTTTCCGGTTGCCCGGTCATGGACCAGAGCAACTGGATCGCTCCTTGTGCCCGGGACCGGATGATGGCCTGCTCCTGCACCAGGGTCGCGGTTGGCAGAGTGAGAATAACGCGCCTGAGACGCCTGGGCAGATCGGATTGCGCCCGCCCGGCCCGGGATGCCGGATCGTTGATCTGTACAAGGGCATGAGCGACGAGTTCACCGAACATGAACCCGAACAGCGACGATCGCGAGAATCGGGGTCTGATTGCCGGCAGGTTCGGGGTTTTTCTCTTTTTTCGCAGGTTTGCCTTCACCTCGGCCTGCACCTGGGCGATCACATCCCCGGCCTCGTTCAATCGAACCATTGCAGCCCGCGCGATCCCCGGGAGTTCGTTCTGGATTTCATGGTTGTGGAAACGCCAGTTTTGTTCCGCTTCGGAATCGTCCCAAAGGTAGCGTTTGGGCGATGACAGGCCCGAGGTGGTCTCAGTACCCTCTTCGTCGCCGATGAGACGCATCGCTTCCGGTCCGATCCTCACAAGGCTCGGCCAGAAAAACGACTTGTTGCGTCCCGAGGCCCGCGAGAACTGGTCGGGACCGAAGTCGGTCTGGCAAAACTCGACACGGCTTTCGAACAGACCCGAATATTGCAGTTCAGGCCGCCCCAGATCCCGCAACTCGAGGGGGAACGATTTCGCCAGGTCGATCCCATGCTGATCCGGAAAACTCTCGATCAGAATTCCACAGGTTCGGCAATTTCCGACATCGAGGACAAAATCCACGTCAACGGGCCGCGGCGCATCGTCCCGGGACACGGTGTCCGCCAGCCGGATCTTCGGGACCCGTATGACTTTCTGAACACTCCCGATGCAGGCCAGGTACCTCGCCCAGTGTTCGAGAAAATGTGGAAGGCTCTTCCTGTCAAACGGCCGCCCCGGCCTCTGAGCGCGCTTGAACCGCAGAAAACAGTCTTCGACCCAGTCTGACACCCACTTCTGCAGATCCTGATGCGGCTGCCCGTTTTCGGGCGCTTCAAGTCTCCGCAAGAACCACCCCATGTCGGTGGGGTCACTGACGAACCGGAATTCACGCCGGGCGGCCGAGTCCGCATGGGTCGGTGCGAGGTAGCGCACAGCCTGGGCGGCCTCGTCCTGTAACAGGGTCGTATCGAGTGCGAGCTGGACGTGGTGCGTGTGACCTGCGATCGTCTCGGGCAACTCCACGATCCGCATCCGTGCCCAGGTCGACGGCCCCGGGTCGTAACGCTCCTTGCCGGTCACGCCACCAACGTTTTTCAGGCGGAGAACCGGAACAGGAATCCACTTGCCGAGAAACGGCTCAATGGCAGCAAGCGGACGAATGGCGTATTCATCGTCGTCGTCGCGCTGTTCCGCCTCGATCCACTCGTCACGTGCCTCGTTCCCCGAAAAAGGGATCAACGTTCGTTCCTCGAGGTCCCCGTCAACTTGTCCCGCTCTCTCGACGAAGCGCGTCGGGCGCAGCGCCGTAAGCTCCTCGAGCGCGAACCCGAAATCAAGAATCTGGATTCCAGAGTAAGGGATGATGGTGATGTCTTCTTTCCAGTCGCAGATCTGTCGGACCGGAACGCTTGTCGGAATCATCGCCACGTAAATCCTCAAGAATGCGGCTGTCGACTATGCCAGCCAATGCGAGACAGTGTCAACTTGTCAGGACCGGCGGGGAGATGATTCTCGTACGGGTGTTGCAACGTCCGCTATTCTGCCCGTACGATTCGCAGCGTGTATGCGCACGGCGATCTGAGGACAGCGATTCCTTTATTTCCGACGCTCCCCCGATCAGAGCACCCGTACGGTGACGACCATCGTGGCCCTGCGGGTCGAGAGGAGCACCCCGGACAGGGGAGACATGCACCTGGGCGGCGGCGTTCGTCCCGGCGCATGTGTCCAGGGCGAGACACATCCGACCGTGATCATGGGCGCCGGGGCGGGATCGCGGCCAACGCGATCCCGCAGCTGTCAAGCACACATACATAACTCCGGGTTGATTTCGTACGATTCGCCCGGGCACTCAGAATGGCATGGGACAGGTTTCGTCGGAGACGTCAGAGTGGTTCGGGACGGCCTGCAACGGCGGTGCGTTGTCGCGGACGGCGCTGGCCCACGAGTTCTGTGAGCTGGAGAACTGGTACAACCGTGTTGGCAATCTTTGCCTGGCGTCGGCGCGCAAGATTCTGCCGGCACTTGCGGAGAAACTGGGTGTGCGTCTTCCGGAAGCGGAAGCGCTGGAATTCGATCCTCATGCCCGTCCCGCGTCGGACTTCCCCTACCGTTCTGTCTCATGCCGTCATCGGCATCAAGGCCAAGGAAGAATGGGACAGGAAAAACCGAAAAGGAGACGAGAACCCGGAGTTCGGTGTGACAAAGTGATAGGCCCGGCGCCCTCCGGCACCGCCGTTGCGTCCGCTACCATGCCCCACTCCGCCGGCCCGCCGGCCAACACCACCGCCAACCGCGCATGGAGACCGCTCCCGTGACCGCGCAGACGCTCCCCGACGAACCCAACTTCTGCTTCGTACCCGCATACGATGTCGAGACCGACGTACTGCAGATCCGCATCGTCATCGAGGGCCTCGCCGGCCATGTTTCGACCGCCCTCATCGCGCTCGACCTCGACGACGCGCATTCGATCTGCGACAAGCTGAACCACAAGCTCGGTTACGACTGGGAGAAACCTGGACCGCCATGGCGGCCGCCTCGATGCACGCCGAGGACGGCGGTCCCGACGCCGACGCCTGGCATAGAGAGACGGTCTCGACCGCACTCCAGTTCAACGCACTCTGCATTCGTCGCGAGGTCGCAGCATGAATTCAGCCGAGGACAGGAACCGAGCTTCCGCATTAACCAAGCTCCTGCGCGCCGAGCTCCGCGACGCCCGCTTTTCAGTGACCCACCTCGCACCCACCAACACCGAATTCCGTCCGAGCGAGTTCGGCGGCGGCACCAGCAGCGATATCGAAGAGACCTTCAAGGAGGAACTTGACGCTCGCGGACTCAAGGCCCTGCACCAGGAAGGCGTCTGGAAGCGGGAGTCGTTTCAGTCCGACATCCAAGTGAAGGCGCTCTCCCGAAGCTCCAAGAGCGCTGCACGCGTCCACGAGTTCGAGCGCCTGCTCGATGACATCGGCGTCCCTGTCCGAAGGCTGCGTCGCACACGCCCTTGGCTCGGTTATTTCCCACTACTTCACGTCGTCCCAGGTCCCCGGCCTATTCCCCGGAGAAGTCCTTCAGCGTCTCCGCCGCAACGGATCTATGGAGCTATCTTCTCGTCGACGCCTGCCTCACCACGCCCCGACGCACCGCGAACAAGGTGCTCCGCTGGGTGCGGGGCGCCCCGCTCAACTTTGAAACGCGCGTCCTCCTCGGCCGGTTGAACGCAGCCTCCAGCTTCACCCTCGCAAGTGGTCTTGCCGTCGAGCGGCTGCCGCGCAGGAATGACCGGCTCGAAGGCTGGTTTCGCACCGGCTCCGGCGTCGCGCTGTCGGACTATCTGGATCGCACGATGCTCCGCATCACGTGCAAAATCTCGCCTGTCCTGTCCAAGCCCACCAAGATCACCAAGCGACCTGTCGGCACTCCCACTCAGTCATGGGAACGACAGCCACCATCGAATCATCCTGACCATTGCCGCCCGGTGATATCCACGGGCTCGGACGCGCCCTGTCCCTCGTGTGCGACGCAGCGGTCGAGATGTCCCACATCTGGCTCGACTACAGCGAGCATGCTCACTTCGGGCTGCGATTGGACCGCTCTTCGCACGGCATCGGCAGCCGTGAGCTGCCTCCCCGAACCGACACGGATTCCGCATTGACGGCAGATGACCTGAAGGAAGCATTCCGGCTTCAACCTCAGTTGCGCAACATGCCCAGAAATGTACCTACTGCCTTCGAGTACGGGCTGAAGTCTAAGGCGCGCAGTATCGACCTTGCGGACCGCCTGGTATTCCTCAGGACCGCACTCGAAGCACTTTTCCTCGACCACGGCAACAATGCGGAGCTGGCCTACCGCCTGGCGACCAACGGCGCCTGGTATACGGGTCGCAACCCGGCAGAAAGCCGGCAGCGATTCGACACGCTCAAGAATGTCTATGCCGCCGCGTCCGGCGCGGTTCATTCCGGTCGCGTCAAGAAACCCGCCGAAACGCTGCTGACGGACGGACAGGAAATTTGCAGGCTGGCCATCCTGAAGCGGCTCCGCTCCGGGCAGGATCCCATCTGGAAGGACATCGTCTTCGGCCGCTGACTCCACGGGCCGAGTCGGTTTCTCCGCCGCGCAGCCGGCCCGCCGGCGTCCACCTCGGGTTGCGGCACCACCCGCCTTGCCCACCTATGGTGAATTCCCTGTAGCGCCGAATCGACAATGACATGTTGAAGCCAGTCGCATGGATGGGTTCGAGCAAGGCGGATCTGAAGCGCTTCCCCAACCCGGTGCAGGGACGCATGGGGTTTGCGATCTACCGCGCCCAGCTCGGACGTCGGCATTGCGACCCCGAAGCAGGAGCTCGACCTCGTCCGCCGCCGCCTGGCAGCCGCCGCGCGGCACTACCGTGACGCGCTTAGGGGTTGTCACGAAACAATCGATCCGTGTGTCCGAGTTTCGAGAGTCTCTGTCCCGTCCTCGTGCGGCGTCCGCTTGCCCGCGTTTCGTTTGCCGTATCAGTGCAGACATGGCGGTCTACCGGAAAGGGTTGTGGCACATTGGCCGGGATCGGGGTAAAGACCGTGACCTCGGTCGTGGCCAGGGTCAGGACCGGTCTCAGCGATGATGGGTACCAGACATGGCCTTGCCACGCGCCCGGCACGACGCCCTCTTCCGCCTGCTCGTCTCCGATCCCGGCCGCGCCGGTCAGCTGCTCGGCGAATATCTTCCTTCGGAGGTGGTCGCCCGCCTCGATCCGGAGCGCCCTCCGGTGCATGTCGAGGGTACGATGATCGACGGCGAGGGCGGCACGACGCAGTCCGACGCCCTTTTCCGCCTCCACCTCGGGGACGGCAGCGCGGTGATTGTCTACACGTTGCTCGAGCACAAAAGCAGCGTCGATCACCGTACGCCGCTCCAGCTCATCCGGTACGTGCTCGGGATCTGGGGCAAGGAGTTGAACAACGGCGCCATCCCGGACGGTGGCCTGCCACCTGTCATCGCGATGGTATTTTTTCACGGACGGGAACCGTGGACAGTGCCCTGTTCGATCCAGGACATGATCAATGCTCCCGAGGGCCTGGAACACCTCGCGCAGTCCTTCGGCCGCTACGTGGTTCACGATCTCGGGCAGATCACGCCGCGGGAGCTATCGCGGAGTGCCGATGTGCGCGCGGCCCTGCTGGCGCTGGCCCGCGCGTTCCGCGAGAATGTCGCCGAGGATGAGGACGACCTTCTGGTTGCCGGAGTTGCGGAGACGGAGTTCGGTCGCTACATATTGGCTTACATCATTGAGCAGGTCAGCCTGCCGCCCGAGCGCATCGAGGCCGCGCTGCGGCGGACGGGGGCGGACCCGGAGACGGTGGAGGACGTGATGGGTACCGCCGCGCAGGTCTGGATGGAACAGGGCAAGGCCGTCGGGATCGCCGAGGGCAAGGCCGCCGGGATCGCCGAGGGCAAGGCAGAGACGTTTCTGCGTCAGGCGCGACTGAAGTTCGGAGAACTGGCGCCGGTGCACGCTGAACGGGTCCGCGGCGCTTCGCCCGAACAGCTTGATGCCTGGCTCGATGCCCTGATCACCGCAGAGGACGTCGACGCGGTGTTCGGAGATCGTACCCGGCATTGATCCGACCGTCTCCGACTGCTCCGTTCCGGTTCTTCCTGGCGTGGTCTTGCGTATCGACTGTCCGGCAGAGTCTTGCGCCCGTCATCATGGCCCGGCTCTTCGGAAGCCTCGGACAAGCGATGGCAACGCAGTGACGCATGTGAATTGAACACGATGGCAAACTCGGATGCAATCCTGACGACTGCAAATCGTTTCGATTGTTTCGTGACGGGACCATAGTGGGGACTGACGCCATGAAACCAGACGACACCGCCGTGGAGCGCGGCAGCGGCAACGTCTTCGCCGATCTCGGCTTTCCCCACGCCGACGCCCACCTCGTCAAGGCCGATCTCGTCAGCCGCATCGACGACATTGTGCGCGGTCGCGGCCTGACCCAGACCGAGGCCGGACGACTGATGGGCCTTTCGCAGCCCGACGTGTCGCGGCTGCTTCGGGGCGACTTCCGCGAGTATTCGCTGGATCGCCTGTTCCGCCTGCTCAACGCGCTCGGGCGCGACATCGACATCGTCATCCGCGAGCCCCGCTCTGCCGACGGCGCAAGGCTGCGCATCGCCGCCGCCGAACCCGCCTGACCGCTCCCCCAGTTGCCCCGGGCCACAAACGTGGCATAATCCGGTTATCGGCGTTCACCCCTATGGTCCGGGCGAGGTGCCGGCCGGACCTCTGTCTTGAGCCGCCCGTCACGAACGCGAACCCCGGCGAAACGACTGGTGGCGGGCGAAGGCGCGCCGGGTGTCGATACCGGGCGGCGCACCTCGCCATCGTTCGGCGTCACCTCCGACTTCTCAACAACACCATGCGGCGCACGATCCTGACCGGACCGGTGCACACGTCGACCTTCCGGAGTTACGCTGGGAACCGCCGCCTGAACGGCACTCAGCGGCCTTTTTCTCCGTGAATTCTGACCTTGAAACCGGACGAACATCTAGCACGAGTTTGACATTGCAACTCGGCCCAATGATCTCGACTGGCCGCTGGTAACTCGGCCGCTATGCACGGTCAGCAGTTTTCCCCAACCGTCAGGCAACCCGGCCCTCGCGGCCCAAACAGCTGTTGTCTTTCCTGTCGATGGCCTCCGGCACTGCCTCCGTGACTGGTTCCAAGACATGAGCCGCGTTTGACGACATCGGTCAGGTTGCATCGGAGCATAACCCCGATTACGACTGCAACAACACGATGGCAGCACCCGACATACCCAGTTCACACATTTCTTTCGTTGGTCGATGTAAACGATTGACTATGGCTCACACCGCAATCAGGACCAGTTTCTCGGGAATTGTGTTTAGCATCTCACTGGCGTTTCACGCTGGCGCGTCTCCGGACTGTATCGAATGGGAACTTCCAGACTACTATGAATCGGCCGTAGGACAAGATGTTGAAGATTGCCTCGAAAGTGGAGGTGTTGGCGTTAACGACCAGTTCGAATTCAGCTTGCCCGCGTTCCTGCCAGGCCCGCCGGCTGATCAGCCGGATTCCAGGGTACCGGGTGGGCAGGGCCGAAACGCGACGCCGCTTCACGTGGCCGCCGGATTCAGTTCCCGAACCGACGTTATCCGGGTCTTGATCGATCACGGTGCCGACATTTCAGCACTGGATTCGTCAGGGGCCAGCCCACTGCACTGGGCGGCCGCTCTCAACGAGAACCCCGAGATCATCCACATCCTGCTCGCCTTCGGCGCGGACGTGGCGCAGGTCGATCAGTCCGGCAAGTCTGCCTGGCAATTGGCGAAACCGAACCGGGATTTGCAGGGAACGGCTGCGCTTGAACGCCTCCGGCCGGCCGGTTGCACTGTTGACCTGGGCAGCGAGCCCTGCTCGGGCTGGGGCACACCCGGGTTTTTCAAAAGTGCAGACCCGGAAACCGTGGCCCTGTGCAT
Source organism: Paracoccaceae bacterium (assembly GCA_965242975.1). Lineage (GTDB taxonomy): Bacteria > Pseudomonadota > Alphaproteobacteria > Rhodobacterales > Rhodobacteraceae > JAPPHA01. The sequence continues at coordinate 2,652,571 of CBDETS010000007.1, forward strand.
GCAATCGGGCGTGGACATCGAGGCGAGGTTGACCTCCGGATGGACGCCCCTTCACTTTGCCGCCGCGTTCTCCAAACACCCGGAAGTCATCGACGCACTTCTCCAGGCCGGAACGGACAAGAGCGCTCAAACCGAATCCGGACTGCTTCCCCTGAACCTCGGAGAAAAGAACCAGGCCATCGAGGGATCCGGTGTCTTGTCCCGTCTCCACCCGGTCGACTGTTCGGACTGGATGTCCCTCAGGTTTTTTGCCCGCGCGTCGGCCAGAGAGGTCACGGCGTGCCTGGAAACGGGTGCCGACGTCAACGCACGGTCGCAGAGCGGTTGGACGCCATTCCACCTCGCGGCCGGGTTCAGTTCCGACCCCCGTGTCTTGAAGACGCTCGCCGATGCCGGAGCTGACACGCAGTCGCGGGCCGAAAGGGCAATGCTGCCCCTCCACATGGCCGCCCGTCACAATCGGAACCCTGCGGTCGTCGAGACCATTCTTGACCTGGGCGCCGACATGAATGCCACGTCGGATGCTGGTCGTACTCCGCTTCATGTTGCGGCCGAACGGAGCAAATCGCCGGAGTTGGTGAGAACTCTGATCGACAGCAATGCCGACATTACGGCGCGAACGTCCGCCGGAGAGACACCTCTCGAACTCGCCCAAAAAAATGCGGCCCTCTCCGAGGACTCTGGCTTGGCTGAAAGACTTCGCACACGAAGTTGTAACGACTGGCTGACCGTTCAGTTCTTTCGTTTCGCTTCACCTGGAGATGTTGGCCGCTGCCTGGACGACGGCATGGACCCGAACGCTAAGTCGGCAACGGGCTGGACGCCGCTCCATCTCGCTGCCGGTTTCAGCGACTCGCCGCGAATTGTCAAAATGCTTGTCGACGCCGGAGCGAATCCTGAATCGGTTTCCGAAAGCGGCTGGACGCCACTCCATCTGGCGGCGCGCCACGCAACCGATCCAGAGATCATTTCGGTCATCGTTGACTCGGGTGTTTCTCCGAATGTCAAGACTGACTCGGGGTGGACGCCACTTCATTTCGCAGCGAATGGAGGCAAGTCCCCCGGGATCATCTCTTCGCTGGTCAGGGAATGCGCGGATACCGCGTCGCTGACCGTGGTCGGGTTCAAACCCTGGGACCTGGTTCAGAGAAACGACAGCCTCAGAAACTCGCCGGTTTCGCAGCTTCTCGACCCGGATCGGTAATTCGGGAACAGCTGGTTTCTGCGTCATGGCCGAGATTTAGGGTTTGTCACGAAACGATCGCTCCGATCGTTCGATAATTCTTGAGCCTTTGGCTTGTCTCTGTGTGACGTCTGATTGCTCGTGTTTCGTTTGCCGTATCCGTGCGGACGTAACCGGTGCGCCGGAAAAGACGATGGCGTACATGGCGGGATCCCGGTAAAGACCTCGCCGCGACCGTGATCGGAGCCAGAACCTGTTTCTGCGACGGGAGAGGTGAAGTCTAAAATCTGGATTATTTGAGAGGGGCGTGGTTCCGTTGGAATTGCGATCCCGCTGCACACCTGGGGACAGAACCTCGGACAGCACATCCATGTTCATTGCATCGTCACCGACCGCGTCCTGAGCCCGGACAAGGAACGCTGGCTCTCCCCGGCCCCGAAAGGCTTCCTCTTCCCCACCCGGGCACTCTCGAAGATCTTCCGGGGAAAGTATCTCGACTTTCTCGACACGGCGCGCCGCAAGGGCGAGCTCCGCATCGATCCCGACAATGACGACGATCACGCTTTCGCGCGCCTGAAAGCCACGCTGAGATCAAGGGACTGGGTCGTCTACACCAAAGCACCATTTGCGGACACGGGAAAGGTGCTGAGCTATCTCGGACGGCTACTCGCACAAGACGGCGATCTCCAATCCAATCACCGTCTCGTCGGTTTCGACGGCGAGAACGTCCGCTTCCGCTGGCGCGATTACGCGCACGGCAACACGGTCAAGGTCATGAAGCTTGATGCCGACGAGTTCATCCGCCGGTTTCTCCTGCATGTGCTGCGGCACGGCTTCACCCGGCTGCGCCACTATGGATTGCTCGCCAATCGCTTCCGCGCCAGCAAGCTTGCCCGCTGCCGGGAACTGCTCGGCCAGCCGGAACCCGAACCGTTCGTACCGGAGAACACCGAGGCGATGATGCTGCGCCTGACCGGGAAGGACATCACCGTCTGCGAACACTGCGGGCACGGCCCGCTACGGCAGATCCCCATTTCCAAGGTGCCGCCCGAGACCGCGTGGCAAGTCCCCAGGCCACGGCCGCCGCCATGACGATGCAGTCTCACCAGATGATCCGGACCCGGGCCCGGTTCGATGCTCGACCCGGGCAGGCTCCTGCTGTGCGCATCGTTCCCGAAGTGGCGAAAGATGCCTTGGCGGGTGGCAATTTCGACGAATTATCCCTCTTGGGCCGTGCCAGGACCATCACGGCAGCATCGATGCCTGGAGCGAAGCGCTTCAGACCGGCGCGATAAAGCTCGCGTCGGCGAATAGAACCCCCATAGAAACTCACCGTCAGGGAGCGCGGCTCAGCTCAATGATTTTATAGAACGTGCTTCGCACGATCCATAAAAGCCTATTCATAATCAGAACGTTCCGATTACCAGTCCTTCCCGCCCTCCGACCGGAGGTGCCCGCCCCGGCCGCCGATGGCCGCACCCGGACTCGTCGCTGGCTGCGCCCGCGTCACCACCTGATCGAAGCACCCAGCATGATGCCGTGCCTGGCCGGCCCGATGTCGCTGACCGCCTCGCGGCGGGTGGCGTCGAGGTTGGCCTCGAAGCCGGGGGCTCCGCGCACGGCAGAGGTCAGCCGCCAGCCGACGCGGACATCCCGCCCGCCACTGTCCGAGAGCCCGAAGCCGAGATTCGGCGTCGCGGTGAAGCGGTCGCCGAACAGGCCGTAGCCGTAGCCGACGCGCAGGTCGAGGGCCCCCCGCTCCGTTCCAGCACCCGGCCCGCCCTTCGGCATCTCGTCGTGCCACAGCGCGTCGGCCCCGCCCGTGCCGGCGCCCCAGCGCGGCGTGAGCGACAGCGATAGACCCCGCCCGCGGTCCTTCGGGAGCATCCGCGCCGTCAGGCTCACGCCGCGTTCCTCCGTGCCCCCCTTCGTGTGCGCCGCCAGCCAGCGGCCGCGCAACTCGATGTCGAGGCCGGGCGCGCCATGGCGCAGCCCGCCCGCCACCTCCAGCCCGGTCCCGGTCAGCCCGTCACCGCCGTCCTGCCGCGCGGCCAGTTCCAGGAACGGCGTGAACGACCGGCCGCCCTCCTTCTCGAAGCGCCGCGAGCCCTCCAGGCCGAATCGGCCGCGCCAGCTGTCGGCGCGAAGCCCGTCGATCGTCTGCTCGCCCCGCGCGGTCTCCTTCCGGACAAAGCTCGCATCACCCCGCGCCGCCAGATCGAAACTGGCCAGAGGCTGAAGCTTCCGCTTGAATCCGAGCGAAACCGTCCACATCGTCAGCCTGCTCTTCTCCGCCGGATCGCCGCCGCCCGGGAAGTGGCGCAGACTGCCAGTCCCCGCACCCAGAATGCCACGCAGCTCCAGCCCGTTTTCGAAGGTCCAGCTCCCGTAGGGCCAGAGCGCGCTGAGCACCGTCTCCAGCCGGCCCCGATCCGCGGGATCGGCCCCGCCCTCGAAGCTGTAGTCCGACTTGCTGGTTCCGTGCGACACCGCGAGACCCGCGACCCAGCTCTTCAGGCGTGTCGGTCCGCGTATCGACCCGCGGGCGTCCACGCCCAGCCAACCGGTCAGCGTTTCGCCCCGGTAGTGCATCCCCGGCTCGGGCTGGCCCGCGAAATACCCGAGATCGCCGCGGCCCCACACCGACCAGCGCGACGCCTTCGCGTTGAAGCCCGGCTCGCCCTCGGCCGCGCCCAGCGTCAGCGAGAAGGCGCTCGTGGACAGCAGCGCGTCAGCATCGACGCCCCGGCTCCGTGGCCGGCCGCAGCCTTCGGCACCGTTGCCGCCCCGCCCGATACCGTCGGCCCCGAACCCGGTGGCCGGGCAAGCCGCACTGTCCTGCCACCCCGCGGCCGCTCCAGACGCGGCGAACGGCACGGACTCACCGGCCAGGATCAGGTCGGTCTCCGGGACCGCTCCGCCCAGCCGGGCCCCGATCGTGTCGAGCGCAGACGCCACCGTGCGCGTCGCCAGCGCCGCCACGGTGCGTGTCACCGCACGCCTCTGCATCTCCGGCGCCGCACCGACCTGCACCGTGAAGGTCAGTTGCGCGGCATCGGCGGTCGTGAAGTTGTCGTCCCCGTCATGCGCCCAGTAGGTGAAGGTCCAGCGCCCCCTCTCCACATCCGGCGTGCCCGAGAGCGTCCGCGTCGCCGCGTCGAAGGACAGCCCCGCGCGGCCCGTCGGCTCCGAGCTCAGCCCGTAGGTGTAGGGGCCGCCGTTGCCGCCGGTGGCCTCGGGCAGCGTCACCGGCGTCATCGCCGCGCCCGGCTCCAGCCGCAGCGCCGGCACGCTGCCTGTGAAGCGCGGCGGCACGTCGTTCACCGTCACCGTCACGTCGTCGGTGTCCGTGGCCCCGAGGTTGTCGGTGACCGTCAGCCGGAAGACCAGCGGCCCGGCCGTGTCGGGCGCGGTGAAGGAGGCCTGCGCCGTGTTGGCGTTCTGCAGCGTCACCGACGTGCCCGAGACCTGGCTCCAGGCGTAGCCCTGGATCGTGCCGTCGGAGTCCGTGCCCGAGCCGCTCAGCGTCACCGTCGCGCCGGGATCGGCCGTGCGGTCGGCGCCTGCCTGCGCCGTCGGGGCGATCGTGGTTACCACGGCGATGTCGAAGGTGTCGCTCACCGAATGGGTGCCGTCGGTCGCGGTCACCTTGACCGACACCGTGCCGACATTCGCCGCGGTCGGCGTGCCCGAGAAGGTGCGGGTGTCCGCGTCGAAGCTCAGCCAGCCCGGCAGCGCTGTGCCGTCCGCCTGCGTCGCCGTATAGGTCAGGGTGTCGCCGTCGGCGTCATTGAAGGCGTTGGCCGCGAACTGGAAGCTGAAGGCCGCGTTCACCGTCGCCGTCTGGTCCGGGATGGCGTTCGCGACCGTCGGTGCGTTCGATACCGCGATGTCGAAGGTGTCGCTGACTGAATTCGTGCCGTCGGTCGCGGTCACCTTGACCGACACCGTACCGGCATTCGCTGCGGTCGGCGTGCCCGAGAAGGTGCGGGTGTCCGCCGCGAAGCTCAGCCAGCCCGGCAGCGCTGTGCCGTCCCCCTTCGTCGCCGTGTAGGTCAGGGTGTCGCCGTCGGCGTCATTGAAGGTGTTGGCCGGGAACTGGTAGCTGAAGGCCGTGCCCACCACAGCCGTCGTGTCCGGAATCGGGTTCGCCACCGTCGGTCCGGTTCCGACGGCCCGGTCGGTGAAGGCAACCGCCATCGGGGCACTCGCCCGCGAATCCGTCGTCATGGAGTCCTCGTCGGGGGTGTAGCTGACGGTGACCGTCTGGCCGGCGGCCGGGGCCACGGCGAGGGTCAGGGTGACGGTCCTGCCGCTCACCGCGACCGGGTTGGTGGCCGCCAGGGCCACCGCGGTCCCACCCACCTTGACCTCGAACTCGTCCGCGCCCGGCGTGCCGCCAATCGCGTTGCCGTCCAGGGCGATTGCCAGGGTCGTGCCGCTCACCCCGGCGCTTGAGAACGATGGACAGCCGGAAGTGGGAAGTCCCACATTGAACACTCCCGTGACCGAACCCGACGCGCCGTCGGGGTCGGTCGCGGTAAAGGTGAAGGTCATTTCCGGATTGCCGGTCACCGGCGGCGAGAGGTTTGCCAGTGCGCAAGTCGGCCTTGCCATGAAAAAGACATGACCATGAATCCACTTAAATGAACCGGGTACGTACACGTCGTCGCGGTTCAAGCTAAATCTGAAGGTCAGCGGGTCGCCGTCCGCGTCACTGAAATCGTCTTCGTCCACTGGCAGGCTGACTTGAGTTAGGACAGGGGCGTTGACGGTGCCCGGATCTTCGCCGCCGAAGGTCGGGGCGCTGTTCGTCGGCGCGGTGGAGCCGCCGTTCACCAGGTGGCCCGACTGCGCGCCCAGTCCCGCATGCGTCACCGACGCATCGATGCTCCCGTCGGCGGCGCTTTTCAGGGTCGCCCCGTTGCGCAGCAGCGCCAGCTTGCCCGCGCTGTTCGGTACCACCGCCACACCGTCGGTGTCCGCGTCGGCGGCCACCACCGCATATCGGAAGCGCAGCGTCTTCGCCGTGCCGCTGGTCGCCCCGCCCGTCACCAACTCCGCCCGCCGGTTGGTACTGCCGATCTGCAACCGCACCCCGATGCCCGCATTCGTCGCCGAGGTGTCCCAGGTCACGGCATGGTCCCAGGTCACGTCCACCACGATGTTCTGGCCGGCGCCGTAGGTCTCCTTCGTACCGTCGTTGTTCGCGTCCAGGCGCGGCTTCGAGACGATGGCCACCGACGAGATCGCGGGCGTGATTTTGGCGTAGCCGTCGATGGCGATTAGCCAGGATGTGGCGGACGTGCTGTTCCAATCGAGAGTAGTGTCGGTATCGAACAGGCTCCCGTCGCCGATGCTCCAACCCGTCTCGCCCTCATCCTCGTCCGAGTTCGTCCGGGAGTAAGTGGCGGAGATATCGGCACCGGTCGATTCGAGCACCACGAAATACGTCGTATCGGGGTCCAGATCGATGCCCGTGGTCGAGCCGGTATAAAGATTGACATTCTTGGACAGCGTCAGTGCACCCAGGCTGCCGCCCGGCTTGTTGTCCGCATTCGACGATTCGATACGCATCTGCGTTTTGGTGGTATCGACGCCAGAACCAGTCCCAGCAAACCGTACGCTGGTCAGCTTGTAGCCTGCGGCGTTGCTGCCTGTCGTGAACGGCTGTGCGCGATCTATGTCAAAATGGGAACTGTCGTGAGGAATTTCCGCGAAGTTGCTCACCAGCTCGACCGAGGTCTGTGCCTGCGCCGTCCCGACGGCGAGCAGCAGGGCAAAGGCAGCGATGAGCACGCAGGCCGCCGCGCGCCACGCGCCGATGAACCGGACAAGGGAAGAGGGCGGGGGAGGACGGCGCCCGTCCCCGCAGGGCAGGCACACAGGCCACGCCTGGTTCGGCCGACAGGATGCGGAAGGTGCTGATGGCGGGGATGACCCGCCGGAGGTACGACCTAGACCGGAGCGGACACACGGGGGGCGCTCGGCGCTCGGCGCTCGGCGCTCGGCGCTCGGCGCTCGGCGCTCGGCGCTCGGCGCTCTTAATAATGCGAATCCGCCGCGTCAAGCTGTTTTCGCACTCCCGCTCCAATGTTATGGGTCCCCTCCCGACGGACAACGCACACGTTTCACGCCACTCCCGCGACGCGGTGACGCACGGAACGGATTCTACCCAAAAGCTTGCCGAATGGTATGTGCTTAGTGTGAAATAATCATGAAATTGTTGTCGATCTTAGTATTAATATCGTGAATATTGCCAAGAATGCCGCACCACGACCGTCGAGGGCAACCGGACCAACCGCGAATCGGGCGGCCTTTCGGGTGGCACCGCGCGCCGGCCAGTAAGCGGGGAAACGTGCGTGACCGCATTCGGAAAGACCGATGGGTCTCCGGCCGCCTTCGCCCGGATCATGTGACGTTCAGGGTCGGTTTTCCTCGGTTTTCCGCACGAAATCGATCGAGGGGCTGTGCCGAGGGGATGCTCACGTCATCGGGGAGACGCTGGAAGCGGAGAGCCGCGATGCGCTCGGACGTGGCTACTACGAGCACGGCGGCGACCCCGAGCGTGGTTACCGAAACGGCAACCGGACCGGACGGCTGAAGACTGCTGAAGACTGCTGAAGGGGCGGTGGACTACACGGCGCCGCAGATCGCGGGCCGCGACGAGTCGTTCCGCTCGGAGGTCCGGCCACAACTGAAGGGCCGGAGCGAGGCCCTGGAGGATCTTGCGGTGGAGATGCTGGCCCGCGGCCTCGGCGTGCACGACATCGAGCACGCATTCCGCAATGATGACGGCTCATTTCTTGTCTCCCGCACCGCGGTCTTCGAGATCGGAGAGCGGCTGTGGCAGGACTACCAGGCGTTCGCCACTCGCGACCTTGGCAGCTCCGACATCGCCTACCTGTTCGTCGACGGCATCGCGGAGCGGATCCGCCCGGGCCAGCGGCGAGAGCCGGGTTCCCGTCCAACCTCCGCTTGCAAGGCTGGCGATGCCGTGGTGGCGTCCGCCAAGCGGGTTCGGATCGGATTCGAGTGATCTTGGAGCGACCGAGGTTACCCGTTACCGACCAGGACAGCACCGGCAAGTGCCAGTCCGACACCAGCAAGGCGCATGGGAGAAACTTCGCGGACTTCGAGACCGAACACTCCGTAATGGTCGGCAATTGTCGACGCCGTCAACTGACCCGCAACAACGCAGACGAAGAACACAAGTGTCCCCGTGACCGGAGCAATGTAGGTGCCGCCAGCGACGAACAGTGCCCCAGCTGTACCGGCGAGGAAGATCCACCATGGAACTTCGGCCAGCCGTTTCAAAGAGATATCGCCGGCACCTGTGAACGCGATCAGCACCAGCATCGTTAGAAGCGCAACCGCAATCGATAAAGTTGCAGCTCCGTTGGAACTACCGACCGATCGCGCGAGCATCGCATTCATCGCCGGTTGAATTGCCAATGCCGCTCCGACGATCACGGCCGTTAGCGCGTAAGGGAATGTCTGCATGTTACGCTCCGGATTGTTTCCGCATTTTCCTGAGACTCCTGAGATGCGGGTATTTCTCGGTAAGCAACGATCCGGAGTAGTAGGTCGTCCCGAAATGTCGCGTGGCTCGAATTCGGCGCAGCCACGTTCCAATCCGTGGACGGCTCTCCCAGAGGCCGTTCAGGTTGATGTCATCCATACGGACAATCACAGGCATGATGGCCAGATCAGCGAGCGACATCGCCTCGCCCGCGATCCAGGGACCTCCGCTTTCCTCGAGCCAACTGGCCATACGATCGATTCCCCGGTGCAGCCGCGACTTGGCGTCGTTCATTTCGGCCTCGGAAAACCCGGTTCGACCCATCTTCATAAGGAATTCTCGGCGAAGCGGCTTGGAGTCGCAAAGATCCCGGAACTCAGCTTCGCTCATCGCCTGGAAATGCGGCAGGAACGCAAGGTTGTAGGAGGGAACGCGGACCGCTGGCGTCGGCACCTCGTCGATGAACCTCATCTTTGCCCGAAGCCTGGCGATTTCGACAGGATCCTTCGGCCGGAACGGCGCGACATCGGGAAGAATGTCTTCCAGGTATTCCAGGATCACCGCGCTGTCTATGATCGGCTCACCGTCGTGAACCAGCGCCGGCACGACGCCGTTCGGATTGATCGCCAGGTATTCCGGCGTCAACTGGTCGCCGGAGAACAGGTCGAGCTTGCGCTCCTCGAACGCAATGCCCTTGGCATGCATCGCGTACCGCACGCGTTGGCTGCACGTGGACTGCGGCGCGTTGTACAGGGTGAATTCGGGCACCGGGTCAGTCCCAGTTCAGGATACGGGGCAGCCGGTTGTGTTTGGCCAGCGTGCCTACGACGCCAAGCGGAAAAAAGATCAGCGTGAGCATCATGATAAGCCCTGTTGCCAGAACATTGATTTCCGACGCACCGAGAGTGGCCACGAAAACCTCGTTGAACGCGATGATCAGGACAGCGCCAACGACAGGTCCGGCGATTGTTCCCTTGCCGCCGATGATGCACATCAGGACCATGTTTACTGAAACCAGGATGACCAGGAATATGTTGGGACGGATGTAGGTCAGGTACTCACCCCACACTGCTCCAGCCATTCCCACGAAGAACGCCGAAATTGCGAACGCCAACACCTTGTAGAACCTGGTATCGATCCCTGCGCTCTCAGCCTTGATTTCATCTTTCGAAATCGCCCGCAACCCAAGGCCGAACTTGGAGTGCTTGATCTTGTATGTTACCCAAACGGCGAAGGCGGCCATGACGACGAAGGCGTAATAGTACGGCAACTTCGTCCACTTGACCGAGATTTCGTTCGCGGGCAGCGCCACACCTGCGGCACCTCCAATGAAGTGCCAGTTCTCAAACAGAATTCGAAAAATCATGACGAGAGCGAGCGACGAGATAATGAACGACGGACCGCGTACGCGCAATGTTATGAGTCCGATCAGGTAACCCGCAATACCCGCGATGAGACCCGCCAGCGGTGCCATCGCGATTGTAGAGATGCCGTATCGGGCAAGAGTCATGCCCGCGACGTAGCCGCCGATGGCAAAGAAAACGTTGTGGCCCAGCGAAACGTAGCCCGCGAATCCGCCCAGTATGTTCCAGCCCGCCGCCATGACAACATAACATGCCGTGTACAGGATCAAGTGAATGACGTAGTTGTAGTTGCCAACAAACTGCAGTGCCGGTAACGCGAGCAGCGCCGCGAGCAGTGCCGGCGGAAACCATGCCGCACGTCTGCTGTCGACCGACTGGGCCAGGCCCTCGTTGTAGGTCTTCCGTGCCGTGACAATGTCCCGAGAGTCCAGATAACTCATCATGCCATTTCCGGTTTTTCGCCAAAGATGCCCTGGGGCCGGACGAGCAAAACCACGAAAAGCGCAACAAAAAACGTGAGCGTTGACCATGTTGCGCCGAGGTAGAAGCCGACAAAAACCGACACCGTGGCCAGAACGAACGCCGCCAGCACGGTACCGAGCACCGAACCCATCCCGCCGAGGACAACGAGTGACATCAAGATCACGATCCACTCCCAGTGTTTCGATGGAAAGAACGAGAACACGAACGACACCAGGGCTCCAGCAGCGCCGGCGAGGCCGATGCCGATGGCGAAACTCACGAGGCTAACCTGGTTCACGTTGACGCCCAGCAGTTCGGCCGCTTCCCGATTTTGAGTGGTCGCACGAATCGCGTTGCCTAACCGCGAGTATTTCAGGAAAAGTGCCAGGGAGGAGATGATTGCGACCGACGTGACTGCCGCGAACAATTGTCCCTTGGGTATGAACACGTCGCCCACGAAATACGCTTCCGTGGCGTAGTCCGGAGATGTGATGCGCTGCGTGTTGGTGAACATCGCGCCAAGCAGTCCTTCGACCACCATCGCCAGGGCGAATGTCAGCAGAACGGTCATTTCGGAATATCGCGCCGATCGCGCCTCACGTTCGAATACGAGCTTGTAAAGCACGACACCGGTCGTGGCGAGGATCAGCACTGCAACCGGCAACATCGCAATTGGATCTGCGCCGGCAAGACGAAAGGCCCAATAGGCAACGTAGGCTCCGCCCATAATCATTGCTGGATGCGCGAGGTTCACAATCCGCATGACGCCAAACACGAGGCTCAGACCCGATCCCATCAGTGCGTAGACGCCACCAAGAGATATGCCGAGCGCGAGGATCTGGATAATGTCGGCCATCATGCAGCCCTTTTGCCACCGAGGTACAATTCCTGGATGCGCGGGTCACCAAGCACCGTGTCAGCGGGCCCCTCAAACAGCGTTTGGCCGAGGTCAAGCACAACACCCAAATCGGCGTACTTGAGTCCCATCGATGCATTTTGCTCGACGAGAAGAATGGTGATGCCTTCTTCGGACATGATTTGCATGATCTTGAAGACCTCCTGCACGATCTTTGGCGCAAGTCCGAGCGACGGCTCGTCGAGCATCACGATTTCCGGTTGCAAGATCATCGTGCGCGCCATCGCCAGTGTCTGTTGCTGACCGCCTGAAAGGGTTCCGGCCGATAGGTCCCTGCGCTCCTTCAATATCGGAAACCGCTCCTCGATCATGTCGATCCGGCTCTCGAGCTCCGATTTGTCGGCCATGGAAAACCCGCCCATGCGCAAATTCTCGCGCACTGTCATCCTGGGGAACAAGGCTCGCTCCTGGGGCACAAAACAGACTCCCATGCGCAAAACCTGGTCAGGTCGAAGACCTTTCAGAGACTTGCCCTTGAAGAGAACATCACCTTCCCGGAGCCTCAGCATGCCTACGATCGCCTTCAACAGCGTCGATTTTCCGGCTCCGTTCGGGCCGATAATGCAGTGGACCTTGCCTGCTTGGACCGAAAGGCTCGCTCCATTCAGAATCGCCGGTCCGTTCCCGTATCCAGCGACGACGTCCCTGACTTCGAGAAGTTCAGCCATTGCCGTTCTCTTGTTCTCGACCAAGATAGGCGTCGAGAACTTTCGCGTCGTTTTGCACTTCTTCCGGCGTTCCTTCCGCGATAACCTGGCCTTGGGCCATGACGACGATCCAATGGGAAAGCCGCATGATCAGTTCCATGTTGTGTTCCACGATCAGCACGGTCAGGCCTTGTTCGTTGAGTTTTCGAATGTGCCCTACGATTTCCTCGAGCAGAGTTGGATTCACGCCGCCGGCAGGCTCGTCGAGAAGTATGATCTTGGGATCGCTCATCAGCAGCGCAGCAAGGTCCATCAGTTTCTTCTGGCCGTAGCTCAGATTGGACCCATCCTCGTGCGCGATCCGGGTGATGCCGAGGAATTCAAGAATGCCAAGCGCCTTGTCGATTTCGTCCGTGCTCATCGCCGGCTTGAACAGGTCACGCCAACCCCGAATCCTGGACTGGCAAATGACGTTTTCCAAGACGCTCATGTCGGCGAGGTTTCGCGAGATCTGAAACGTGCGAGACAGTCCGCGCGCCGTAATCTGATGCGGACGCAAGTGGTCTATGCGCTCACCGTCTAGCCAAACCTCGCCGAGGGTCGGTACCATGGTTCGGCTGATGCAGTTGAATGCGGTTGTCTTGCCAGCACCGTTCGGCCCGATCACCGCAGTGATCAATCCGGCTCTGGCAACGAAACTGCAATTGTCGACTGCCTTGATTCCTCCGAAATTCTTGCTGAGGCCTTTGACTTCCAGCATTCGCTCCACCCGAATTTCGACTTCGGAGGTTGCGCCCGTCCCCGACGTTTCGGAGACGGGCCCGGTTTCGATCAGAATCCCTGCTTTGGATAGGACATCATCGCGACGCCCGGGAACTCGTCCGTCGGGTAGATGAACTGCAGTTCGCCGCCGTTCCACTGAGCCATCAGGAATGGCTTGTCGATCGCAAGTCCTCGCGAGTCCCAGGAGAACCGGCCGAGGATCGTGCGAACCGGATCGTCATTGGTACGCGCCTTGAGCCACGCGGCCATTTCGCCGTTGTCGGTCGATCCAGCACCGAGGATAGCCTGTTCGATTCCTTGGCAAACCGCAAATGGAATCGCACTGTCCTCGTCGGGCATCTCGTCGAATTTCGCCTTGAAAGCATCGACGAACTCCCCGTTCGTGAATTCCTCACCACCGAGGACGCCGACAAAGGGAACCTCGGGGTGCCAAGACGTGTGTGTCATGACGGACTCCGATGCGTCACCGGTTCCCTCATAGAACTCTGACTGCGTCCCCTGGCTGTAATAGACCATCTTGGGTTCAGCCCGGACGGTCTTCAGGGCACGCGTAATCTGCACGGTCTCTTCCGCGGACGCGGTTAGCGCCACGATGAGTTCAGCGCCGGAACGCTTGATCGAATTCGCGAGGTTGATCCAGTCGTTGAAGCCTTCCTCCGGCCACTTTTCGGAATAGACGATTTCGATTCCGGTATCGACAAGGAAACCCGGTGCCATATCCTCGACGAGGCTGCCGTCCCCGGGGTCGGTAACCTTGGTTCCGAGCAGTCCGGCTTCGATCGCGTTCGCGAAGAAATCGTCAGCGGCGACCACGGCCGCGGTTGCGGGCCTGTTGTCGGCGGGGACCAGGTCCTCGATGACGCCCTGCAGCGTGGCACCGACATATTCGGCGGCGTTGGGCTGGAAGTAAAAGACCCTCTCGTGCCCCTGCGTGTAAATCCTCAGCGCGCCGCCCGCAGGAAGCGGGTGAACGTAACCGTTCTTCTCCAGAATGTTCGCAACCGGGAAGCTCAGGCGGGACGAGAATGTTCCGAAAACCGCGTCAACTTGGTCGACATTGATGAATCTCTCGAACTGGTTGATCGCCGTGGCCGGATCCGATCTGTTGTCGGAGATGATCAGTTCAACTTGTTCGCCGAGAATGCCACCGCGCTCGTTGATCAAGTCGACGCAAAGTTCGTAACCCTGTTCGTGCTTGGACCCTGCGATCGAGAAAGATCCCGTCAGCGGCAATGACGCACCGATCTTGATCTCTGCTGACGATTCCGCCGCCACAAGCGTCACGGCAACCGCCACTGCAATTGCTTTTGATGTCTTCATTTTCAGACTCCTATGTTATTGGTGAAGGGTCCCTGCGCAAGAAATGCATCCTGAACCCTATGCACGCCGCTGCGTTCGCGGTGACGATAACGGCGCACGGCCTTCTTGAAACCGTCATCACATGGCCTACGGAAGTTCAAGCCCGGTCGGATAGTGGGTGTTCTCGCTCTCGAGTTCAAGGCCGGAGGCAAGAGCGACGGTTTCAAGCAATGCGGCGAAATCCTGCTGCAGGTAGAAATCGGGGTCATCACGAAGGCGCGCCGCACCGAAATGGGCCTGCAACGCCTCTCGCGTTGCCGCGGTCACAGGCATGTGCACGTCGAGTTCGCGGCCTGCAGTCAAACCGAGGTCCAGATCCTTGCGCAGCAGCGAGGGCGTGAAAGTTGTCGTCCAGTCGAGGTTTACCAGCGCGTTGGTCTTGTAGCGAGTGAAAATCGATCCCATGACCGAGTTGTTCATGAAGTCCAGCAGGGCGTGGCGCGGCACACCGGCCTTTTCCGCGAGGATCGTGATCTCGGCAAGATTCTGGGTCACGACGCCGAGAAAGACGTTATGTGCAATCTTGCAGAATCTCGCCAGTTCGCCTTCGCCGACGTAGGAGACGCCCTTGGCGGCCATGGCTGCGATGATGGGTTCGACCTTTTCAAAGGCGTCGCGCGGCCCGGAAACGACCGCGCTCATCTTGCCGGCCTTGATGCATTTCGCATTGCCGCTTACCGGCGAAGCGACCAGATCCGCCCCGCGTCGGGCAAGCCTGGCTCGAAGTTGGGCTGACTGCTGCACACCGATTGACGAGCAGTCGAGAAAGATGCCGGGTGTTTCGTCTCCAGACAGCACGCCGTTTTCGCCGAAACAGACTTGCTCGACATCCTCTCCCGTCGAGACCATGGTCCCGAGAACGTCGGCGGAGGCAAGGTGGCGCGGGCTGTCCACAAGCGTCGCCCCTTTTGCCGCCAGCGGCTCTGCCTTCGACCGTGTCCGATTCCAGATCCGCACTTCGTTGCCGGCCTCCAACAGGCGCTCGACCATTGGAAATCCCATGCGGCCGATGCCGATCCAGCCTATTCTCAAATCGCTCATTTCGAATTCCTTTTGTTTTCACACGGTCCGGCAATGAAGTGCAGCTCTCGGCAGCGAAACAGTTCCGATTCTGACTTTGACTTCCTTGGCCTTGTCGCAGAGCGGGCATCTCGTTTCAGTCTCACCGCCCGCCTCGCGGAGGCGCTCCGGACTTTCGTTAGTAACGATTTGGGTTTTCAGTGTCACGGTGCGCATGTGGGGATCTACCCCACGAATTTCGCATCGGCAGCGAACATCAATCGTGAATGCGGCGTCGAGGTCGATGCCTGCGAAGCGTTATCTCGTTCCCGTCCGGTGCGTGCGGGTGCCGCCGATATGCAGGCGCAGAGCGCCCCTGCAACTCCTTGCAAAGGTGGAGGGCCAGGATCTCCTCCTCCGTGTGCTGCAGGTTCGGCGAATGTGGAGGCACCGGCATCGCCGAAATGGATCGGGGTCGCCAGACGGTCGCAACTCGCCGCAGAAACCGATTTCCTGTGCACGATTGGTATGGGGAAATCGACAGGGTCGACCGCATTCGTCATCGCCTGTCCTTCCAGTTTGGTCAATTCGGCCGAATTATGCGCAATCGATTGCACCAATTATATAAGTTTCAATGAAGCATGTAAACACAAAATTCTGCAATCGATTGCACAAGATTTCGCGTTTCGCTATCCTGTGCCCGAACGATGTGGCCAAACAGGCTGAAGACGGCGGATGAACATGCCGGTTACTCTCAAGGACATCGCGCGCGAGACACAGGTCGATGTGTCGACAGTGTCGCGCGCCCTTGACCCGCGAGCGCGCGCAAAGCTGACCAGCGAAGTTGTGGTCAGGGTTTGCAACGCGGCCCGCAGGATGGGCTACAGAAAGAATCAGATTGCGCGCGGTTTGAGAACAAGACGCTCGATGATCGTCGGCATTTTGCTGCCTGATATTACGAACACAGTGTTCGCGGCGATCGTGCGCGGCGCCGAGAGTGTATTCGAGCCTCACGGGTATGCCCCGATCATCGTCAATACTGACGACGACCCGCGCCGGGAAGGCGCACTGTTCAATGTCTTGCTTGAACGAGGCGTTGACGGGATCCTCGACGTCGCTGTGCGGCGTGAGAGTCCCGGAAGCAAAGTTCCGGGATATGCGGATGTGCCGGTCGTGACCGCCAACAGGGAGATCGAAAGATCATCGATTCCGAGCGTCGTCAATGACGATGCCGAGGGCATTCGCCTCATGGTTCAGCATCTCCACGATCGCGGCCATCGCCGAATCGCGCATGTGGCGGGACCGGCGACAACGTCGACCGGGAGGAAACGGGCAAGCGCGTTTCGCCAGGTGACGAGCGAACTCGGTCTTGGATTGCCTGACGGCGCCATCGCGGAAGCCACGCGCTACGACGAAGCGGAGGGGCGCCGGTGCGTCGAGTTGCTTCTTGGTGGTCCTTTCCCGTTTACGGCCATTGCCTGCGCGAACGACCGGCTCGCGCTAGGCGCAATCGCCGCATTGGGATTGCAGGGATTGACGTGCCCCGACGACGTGTCGGTCACAGGATTCAACGACATTCCGTTTCTTGATCTCGTTCCTCCCGGATTGACGACTGTGCGTGTGCAGCAGTTCGGAGTCGGCAGGCTTAGCGCCGAACTCCTGGTCAGGATGATGACCGACCAGGGCGCAATTGTTCCGAGAACAACCATTCTCCCGGTTACGTCGGTCGAACGCGGAAGCGTAGCGGCCCCGAAACCGGTTTGAGGTGCCGTTCCGAGACGTTGCCTCCCGACTCCGCGGTACACGGAAAATTCCGAGCCGACCGTCATTTCGACATGTCGGCATCCCTCGGCGCGTTCTGCGAAAACGTCATGCACGGCGCGTGTTGCTGTGGCCACTTTGGATTGCTCCGGCAGGCTCGCCTGGCTGTTACGGTCCTTACTGATCTGCTCCTGACGACGAAGGCCTTGCAACAGTTGATGAATGAAGATGCCGAGGCGTCCCCGGATGACGACAGGAATGCAGATCCGCAGGGAAACCTCCGCAGCCTAGGGCATCGCGCGACGGGTCATGAGGCGTCGGAAAAACTGTGCGTCTCGGCGGTTTCTCGCGTTTTTCCCTTTGGTTCCGAACAGTTGTTCTGTTGGTCGAGTCGCAATGACGGTACTGCCAAATGCGGGAATGCCCCGGGTTGTCCAATAGTTGCCCGGTGCCGGGATTCGGACGCTGCTGCTCGGACCTGGCGGTGGTGTCAATCCGGGAATGGATCGGTTATTGATCCGGGGCGGCGATTCCGTACAACGAATACAGTTTCGACATCGACGAAAATGACGATTTGGCATCGGCCTGACGAGGCGAGATACAGTCGGAATCTACCTTGAGTCGGTCGACAGCCTGGCAGCATCGTTGACGCCGCCCTAACGGCAGATTGTTGTGTGACGGCAGACCATAGAATACAGTACGATCGAGCCAATTTCGGCGACCAGCGCAATGATCACGACGCGGAAAAGAAGCATTTTCGGCCCGCGCGGGGGACCATGAGAGGTTATTCGGGAGACGATCAGATGAATAGCAGACGGATCGGAATCGTCATGCATGGAGTGACGGGTCGGATGGGGACGAACCAGCACTTGATACGCTCCGTGCTCGCGATCCGGGATCAAGGCGGGTTGCGGCTGTCAGACGGCAGCCGCCTTGAGCCGGATCCCGTCCTGGTCGGACGCGACGCCGACAAGGTCAAGGCATTGGCCATTGCGCACGGCATCGAAAGGTATTCGACCGACCTCGATGCCGTACTTGCCGATCCCAATGACGAAATCTTTTTCGACGCGGCAACGACCGCAATGCGTCCCGCGCTGCTGCGCAGGGCGATTGAGGCAGGTAAACATGTCTACTGCGAAAAACCGGTTGCCGAGCGTCTGGACAAGGCGGTCGAGATCGCCGCGTTCGCAAAGGAATCCGGCATTAAGCATGGTGTCGTTCACGACAAACTCGATCTCCCCGGATTGCTGAAGCTGAAAAGGCTTCGTGACACCGGTTTCTTCGGCCGGATCCTGTCAGTGAGAGGCGAATTCGGATATTGGGTTTTCGAAGGAGACCATGTGCCCGCACAGCGCCCGAGCTGGAATTACCGGGCCGAAGACGGCGGTGGAATCATATACGACATGCTGTGCCATTGGCGGTATGTTCTGGACAATGTCGTGGCACCGGTCAGAGCCGTCAGCTGTACCGGGGCTGTGCACATCGCCAGGCGTTGGGACGAATCCGGAAACCCATACGACGTCACGGCCGATGACGCGGCTTACGCGACATTCGAACTCGACGGCGGCATCGTCGCGCAGATCAATTCGAGCTGGTGCGTGCGGGTGCGCCGAGATGACCTCGTGACCTTCCAGGTCGACGGGACGCATGGAAGCGCTGTCGCAGGTTTGCATTCTTGCGTGACGCAGCACCGCATGAACACACCGAAGCCTGTCTGGAATCCCGACCAGCCAAAGACAATGGATTTCTACGACTCGTGGGAGTCCGTCCCGAACAACACAGAGTTCGATAACGGCTTCAAGATTCAGTGGGAAGCATTCCTGCGCCACGTCGTTGAGGACGGTCCCTGGCGCTATACCCTGGAAGAAGGCGCAAAAGGCGTCCAACTTGCCGAACTCGGCATGCAAAGCTGGAAAGAACGTCGCTGGTTCGACGTTCCACCGTTGGAGATCTGAGATGACCGCTACCGTTTCGCTTCCAGTTGCCGGTGGAGGGGTCGAATCCGTCACGCTGGCAGCCGCTCCACGCACCGAAAGCGTGGGTCGCTGGACCAGGACGGCCTTTGCCGCAGCGCATGTTGTCGCAGACCCACTGGCGAACAACGATCCCTGGTTGGACACGACGCTCGACTGGGACCGAACACTGGCGTTTCGCGAGCATCTTTGGTCTCTGGGGTTGGGAGTTGCCGAAGCCATGGATACTGCGCAACGCGGCATGGGACTGGACTGGAAAACATCGCTGGAACTAATCGGAAGATCCACGGAAGTCGCCCGGCGAGGCGGCCACCTAATTGCTTCCGGTGCCGGAACCGACCACCTGATTCCCGACTCAACCACTACTGTTGATGACGTGATAGCCGCCTACGAAATGCAATGCGAGGCTGTCGAAAAGACGGGTTCGCGTGTCATTCTCATGGCTTCGCGCGCGCTCGCGAAGGTTGCCGGAGGTCCCGACGACTACGAGAGAGTGTATTCTCGCGTCATTGGCGGACTGTCCCAGCCCGCGATTCTGCATTGGCTGGGAGAGATGTTCGATCCGGCGCTCGCGGGTTACTGGGGTTCACGCGATCACATGACCGCGATGAAGACTTGCCTTGATGTCGTGTCCAGCAACTCCAGCAAGGTTGACGGCATAAAGATCTCGCTTCTTTCCGCCGAAAAAGAAATCGCGATGCGCAGGTGCCTGCCGGAGGGCGTCAAAATGTACACCGGCGACGATTTCAATTATCCCGATTTAATTGCCGGGGATGATCGCGGCTATTCGGACGCTTTGCTCGGGATTTTCGATCCGATCGCGGCGGCAGCGGCGCGGGCGTTGTCGCAACTCGGTGCGGAAGATCTCACAGCGTATCACGAAACGTTGGCACCGACCGTTCCCCTATCGAAGCACATATTCAGGGCGCCCACGCGGTTCTACAAAACTGGGGTCGTGTTTCTCGCCTACCTCGACGGGCACCAGGATCATTTCACAATGGTGGGCGGGCAGGAGAGCGCCCGGTCCACTTGCCACCTCGCAGACATCGTCAGATTGGCCAACGATGCGCTTTTGTTTGCCGACCCGGAACGAACGGCGGCGAGGGTGCGCGCCGCATTGGCGGTTAGGGGGGTGGAACAGTGAGCGGACTCGGGCCGGAGCGGCTATCGCTCAACACTGCAACCGTGAGGGAGCAGTGGAATCTCTCCCAGTGCATCGACGGCTGCGTCCGGCATGGCTTTGGCGGTATCGCACCCTGGCGAGACAAGCTGCAGGAAATGGGCACATCAGCTGCGGCGCGTTCTATCCGGGACGCCGGTCTCCAAGTCACGGGAGTCTGTCGTGGCGGATGGTTCACCGAAAGTGGAGTCCTTGATTCCGAGGTGCTCGACGACAACCGCCGTGCTGTGGACGAGGCGGAGGAAATTGGAGCGGCTTGCCTGGTGATGGTTGTTGGCGGTCTGAGCGCTGACAGCCGAGATCTTCCTGCGGCGTGGCGCCTGGTCGAAGACGGGCTTGCCGCAACGCTGGAGTATGCGCGAACGGCGGAAGTGAAAATTGCCATCGAACCGCTCCACCCGATGTACGCTGCAGACCGCGCGTGCGTCAACACGATGCGCCAAGCCCTCGACATCTGCGACAGGCTGGGCGAGGGAATTGGTTGCGCAGTAGATGTATACCACGTGTGGTGGGACAGCGAGCTTGACGACCAGATTGCCCGAGCAGGTCGTGATCGACTCCTTGCGTTCCACATCTGCGACTGGCTCGTGCCAACACGCGACATGCTCACCGACCGCGGAATGATGGGCGACGGGGTGATCGACATTCCGCGTCTGCGGCACATGGTCGAGCGATGCGGGTTCACGGGCCTCAGCGAAGTCGAAATTTTCTCTGCGAACGATTGGTGGCGTCGAGACGCCGACGAGGTCCTTGGCACAATAGCAGAAAGGGCGAAAACCGCCTGCTGACTCGGACCGATTGCGCAAGGCGCTGGGAGCCAAGTGCCCAAATGTTGATTTGAAGGCGACCGACCGGCTTTTTCCCGGCTCCGGGCCAATCAACATCCCGCAATGAATTTCGAGGTGATTTCGTGCGATTCGCCCAAGCATGCCGACTGGCATGCGACTGGTTCGTTCGGAAACGATGGAGTCGTTCAGGACAGCCTGCAACATCGGGGAACTCTCACGGACGGCACCTGCCAACGAGTTATGTGAGAGGGAGTACTGGAACATCCATGTTGGCAAGCTGTGTCTAACGTCTGCGTTGTCGGCATTGAAAAATCTGAAGAACCGGCCGCTGCACTGGGTGCTGCTGACGCCCAGGGCGAGATCGACCTCGATACCGCCTGCATGGTGCTCCGCTGGTACGAACTGCGTCGGCGAATCGAACGATTCTTCCATGCGCTGAAGTTTGGTAGCCGCCTCGAACTGGCCGGCGACCTGCGCAAGTGCCTCCCCTTCGACGCAATCACCGCGTTCAGGGTGTGGGACATTCCAATCCTGGCCCGTGCGAGGCGGGACGACCCGACCGGGCGACGCGTTAGCGGGGACGACATTCGGGCACTCTGTGCCCTCGCTTCCCGCTATGGCTTCAAGGTTCCCGGAGGACCGCCTGAGATGACCATTGCAGGATTCGTCGTGCTGACCGGTGGTCTGGCTGGCTTTCTTCCCTCGAAGCGCCAGGTGCTGCCTGGCACGCAGAAGCTCTGGGAAGGTATCAGATTACTGTCTCTCGCGGTCACCGCCATTCATGCGATGCGTGTAACTGGAATGTTCCAGTTACACGTACGGCCTGCGCACCCTCTCTACTGTCGCGATCCCGGAGGTAGTCGAGCGGAAGCTGATCACGATGCCCAAGGACGCGACGCACTGATCGGTCCAGAGCATGGCCGAGACGACGGGCGTGTCGCACACGACCGTGCACAGGATCCGGTCGGCGTTCAGCCTGAAGTCGAATCGGAGAGAGACATTCAAGCCGTCGACGGACCCGCCGAAAACGCGACTGCAATCTCGACCGGAACATAGGGCATGGAGAGAAGAACCTCGCCTCCGTGCTCCTTGTCCCGAACCTCCCGGCCATCGCGATGCCCAGTACGATCCGCAGGAAGTCATCCAAGTCGCTGGCGTTGCGGTCACGGTGCTCCTCCCGCGCCAAGGGCGTTGTGAATTCGTGAACGATTGCCATTGCGCATTTTGCCGATTGCCTGTGAGCTTCCGCAATGGTCGTTGCCGTGAGCGTCAACAACTGGTACCTGAGATCCAGAACCTCGCTCCGGGACAGGTCAAGCCGGAAAGTTTTCGCGAGACGTTCAAGCCTCTCAAAACCTTTCGATTTCGGTGACGTCTCCAACCGTTTTTTCGCCTTCAACAACGTCCTTTCAACTGTTTCCCCGAATGTCTCGTCTACCTTGGCTTCGACACGGATCACGACGGTCCCATCGTCGTCTTCGGCTTTCACCAACATGTCGATGTTGGCCGGTTCACCTCTGAATTCATCGAAACTCACTCTTGCCTCGGGTTCCGCGGACCAACCGTTCCCATCATCCCGCAGGATAGCAGCAACCCGGCAATTTCGGATGGCAAATGGGGTGCCGTTTCCAGCCACCGGAGAGCATTCTCCTTTGCGCTGCGATCGTCCTTCCAGTGTATTGGACTGTTCGGGCTCGCCAGGCACTGCCAATCCTCCAAGGTCCTCAACCGTTTCCCATCCTTGGCGATGACACCTTTGCTCAACTTTGCGTCTTGCAACGTCATCCCGTCCATCTCCGTTCGTATGAATTCCATCACCTCCCCAACAAGGCCCCGCATTCATGATCGGGTGTCCCAACGCAAGCAGGAATTCTGGACTTCCAATCTCTCGGCATCGTTCCCAATCCATAGGATTGCCGGTTCCTTTGATGCCGCGGGTTACGAGGCCTCGATGTGTGCCCTGCGACCCGATCCTACCTGGCCGATCCGTCCCGGCGCGCTTGAACACACACCGGACTGACCCGACTTTGCCCGTCATCCGGGCATGTTTTCCTGCCTCTTGCCAGCCTGAGGTCTTTGTTCGCCGACACCTTGAAACCGCCCTACGCGGCGCCGGCTCAATGACTCAGGCCTCTGGAGCCTCTGAGACTTCCTGTCGCTGAGGCCGCCGTCAGGGCGGCTCTCGTCAGACAGAAACAGAATGTGCGCCCGGCGGCGGCGCTCCTTGGAACCCTCGCCGCCGCTCAATGTCTCCTTCAAGTGCTTGCGTTCATCTTTCTCGAACCGGGCCCTGTCGATTTTCCTGTGTCGAATTCGCTGTCTGCCGCCTCTGTAATGCTTCCGGCACCAGCACCGCATTTCCCGCTGAACCACCGTTCGCGGCGGCTGCCCGCCTGCCTGGAAGGATCGTTGCATGTCATTGTTGCGGACAATGTACACGGCACGCCTGGCAGGGAAACCGTCGCAGGCTACAATCGAAATCTCATCATTTCCAAGATGTCAGGATTCCAGAGCAATAGTGGAATCCTGTTGCTCTGCGATCACGCATGCGTCATGGCTCCATTGAAATCCAGCAGTTCTCCAGGGCGAAGAATGACAAGATTCGCATCGTCGCAACTTGAGCGCGGCGCATTCAATCTGTTGTGCAATTGCGCGGGTGCGCGTGCTGGCGACCGGATTCTGCTGGTCGGCGAAGAGGGCGAGAATCTCTACTTCACCCCAGATCTGTGCGGTACCGTGGCACATGTCGCCGAACAGATGGGGATGCGGCCCGAAGTGATCATGGCAGCTCCCGTGTCCGATGCATCTCGTTTCCCGCGAAAAGTGCGTGAGGCGATGGACCGGATGGACCACACGGTCTTTTTCTCGCGCCTCGGCGATCAAGTCAGGTTCTGCCTGCCGAAAGGCAAGTCCCGGCCGGTGATGACCTACACGCTGGGGCTCGACTATTTGGCGGCACCCTTTGCATCGGTCGATTTCCGGGTGATGAAGCGGATGCATGATGCACTGCTTGAACTCGTCCTGAATTCGCGCAGCTACCGGATCACAGGGAACTGCGGCACGGACCTGACTGGCGTGATCAAGCCCACGCGGGAAGACCCGGTCTCCGAGTTTGCGGTCGAGTTGTTTCCGGTGATGATCTTTCCTCCGATAAACTGTGACAGGATGGCCGGAACACTTTCGATCCGGCATTTTGTCACGTCGACTTCTACGCGCGAATTCAGCGGAAGCACGCTGGTACTGGACCGGCCAATCCTTGCGCACGTCGAGAATTCGCGGATGACCGCCTTTGACGGCCCGCCGGACCTGGTGGCGCGATTGAGAGCCCAGTTCGAGCGTGCGGCGGCGCTGACCGGCGGGGATGCGTATCGGATCAATTCCTGGCACACCGGGATCAACCCGAACACTTTCTTCAATGGCGACCCAAATGCGGATCTCGAACTCTGGGGTACCGTCGCATATGGCTCGCCCCGCTACACCCATATGCATGCGGCCGGCCATGATCCCGGGGATGCGGCCATTCACCTGTTGGATATGACCATTTCCTTTGACGGGCAGACCTTGTGGGATCGCGGGAGGTTCACTTTCCTGGACAGGCCGGAGATTCAGGCAATGATAGGTGCGGACGAGCGAGATTTCCTGAACTCTTCCGTTGTGCACGAAATCGGCATCTGAGGAACGGTCGGTGCATGTAAAGCGGCGCCGTACGTGCCTGGGTCGTGGCAATCGAACCGAAACAGGCCAAGGGCGAACGGGCCAAAGCTTGTCACCCGGTCATACGCCCCGACGACTGCGTCGAGATAACGCAGCAACGTCACTGCCTGTACCGAACGCTTGCAATCGAAGATCGGCGCTGCGACGGTTGTTCGAACGGCAATCTTAGGACTGAACTTCGGTAAACGCGTCCCAGTCTACTGAACCGATCCAGTTACAACCAAAGTTCGATCGTCTGCATTCCGACGGCCGCCCACGGCCTGCCCGAACGCCGTGCGCAACTTGATCCCGGACAGTGTGCAGTCTCCTCCATCTGTGATAACCTCAGCACAGACGGGAGGGCACTTCATGCAAAAAGTTCAGGGATTCGGCGGATTCTTCTTTCGGGCCAAAGACCCGAAAGGACTTACGAAATGGTATCAGGATCACCTTGGAATCAATCCTGCCCCGACGGACATGGATATGGTTCCCTGGATGACCGAGTCCGGGGTCACGGTCTTTTCGCCCTTCGATGAACACACGGATTATTTTCCTGCGGACAAGACCTTCATGCTGAACTTTCGGGTTGCCGACCTGGATGCGATGATCTCGCAGTTGAGGTCCGCAGGCATTGAGGTCAGCCACGAAAGCGAAATGGAGGGTATCGGCCGCTTCGCCCGAGTTCACGACCCTGAAGGCAACCCGATCGAGCTTTGGGAACCTGCATCGTGAGGCCTGAACACAGGTGCCAGCCGTCTCGTTCTGTTTTCGGTGACTGCTCCCCGCCCTGAAGGACGGGGCTTCCTGCTTCTCAGGCTGCAGCGGACAACGTGTCCGTCTCGTATGAATCCTCCCATGATACCCATGTCGAAGTAGTCGTGCAGCAGCTGACCGGCGCGGGCGGGGTCGGAGACGAGCAGGCGGAGAAAAGGGCGTCTGCCGGGCACGTGGCAAGGCCGTGTCTGTGTCTCCAACTGCTGGGCGCGGTTCCGACTCCGGTCACGGTCGAGGCTCGGTCTTTACCGGAATCCCGGCATGTACGCCATTACCCTGTCCGGCCCGCCGGCCATGTCTGCACCGATACGGCAACCGAACCACGAGCAAGCGGGAACCGCGCGGGGCAAGACAGGAGCCCTCGCAATATCAAGTAATCGGAGCGATCGTTTCGTGACCGTCCCTAACGGTAACGTTCGAGCAATTCTGTCATCCTCCGGAAATTCTTGACCTTGGCCACCGACAACGGAGTTTGACTCAGGAACGCCTTTGTATGTACCGACGCCCCACGGTCCAGCAGGACTTCGGCTGTTGCAAGGTTGTTGTTACTCGCGGCGAAGAACAGGGGTGTGCGCGATTTATAGTCCTTCGCATTGAGTACGGCCCCACGGTCGAGAAGGAACGCGGCTCCTGCAGCGGAGTTTGCCATCGCGGCGTAGTGCAAGGGAGTTCGCTGCTTGTTGTCCATGACCTCGATGTTGGCCCCGTTCTCCAATAGAACTGCCATGGAATCGGGCTGGTTCGTGGCGTAGTGCATTGGCCGCCTGTCCTTTTCGGCGGCAGCTTCGTAGTTCGCACCTCGTTGTATCAGCATGGTGACGACTTCAGGCGAACGAGCTCCGAGGTGGAGGGGCGTCTGACGCCGCAGATCGACCGCGTTCACGTTCGCACCGCGTGACAGCAACAACTCGATGACATCGTTGGCGCCACCCGAGGCCGCATAGTGGAGCGGCGTCTGCCGGTTGGTGTCTCTTTCGCGAACGCTTGCACCGCGTGCCAGGAGCACCTCCGCGACACTCCGACTGTTTGCGTACGCGGCGACCATGAGCGGTGTCTGACCTCTCAGCCGCCATCGGCCGACTTCGCCAGCGTCGAGGGCGAAAAGCCTGTTCTGAAGCCGATCACTGAACGGTTCATCGCCTCGATTCAGCTGCGCAGCAGCATTGGCCCCGTTTTCCAGAAGGGCGGAAGCGAGTCTCGAAAGGTCAAGTACCGCTGCAAAATGCAAGTCCGTCCAGCCATTCTCATCCTTGCGCTGCACAAGGAATCCTCGGCCAAGAACCTGCTTGAGGCGTTCCTGCAACACTGTTTCATCTACCGGTGGGCTGGCGTTCCCTTCTTCGTTTTCGGTATCGGGGACCTCAGCACTGGCTTGGCACGCTTCCCGCTTGTCGGCGAGGGTTATTCGGATGCCGGATATCCGCACATCCCCCGGATTCACACGAACCAATCGGTCAACATAGCTTTCCGCCTTGTCTAACTTGTCGCACGAACCGATCGCTGAATTTGCCCAGCCTGCGTACTTGTCGGCGATCTTCCCGAGCCCTTCCTGGGCCTCCTGATTTTCCGGGTCTTCGGACAGGACATCGGTGTAGCAGTCGAATGCAGTACCGCCTTGCCCTGACGTCAGCCGATTGGCAGCCAGATGCTCACGACACCGACGAAGAACGACATCCAATGGATCTTCTTCCTCGACATCGGGAGGCGGAATCCCGGCGAGACAATTTCTGGCGTCGTCCGCGTGTTCACTGTCGGGAAACTCCATCAGGAACATCTCGACTGAGACAAGATCTCCGCATTCGCGGATTTGTTCCCACCTTTCAGAATCGGTCTCCTGAGCGGCGGTACTCACAGGATTCAAAAGGACGATGAGGGCGCCGGCAAGACCCAGTCCCGTGGCCAAACGGAATTTGCAATGCTCCACAATCCGAACCGAATTCATGCTGCTCCCCGCCCGAAACACAAATGAAACCGTCCAGGACCCCTGCCCTGACTCACCTGAAACCGATGATAGTGCCGCCAGATATCCGAGGCAACCGCTCGTACCTGATAGGTCAGGATCGTCCCACGCATTTTTTTGAAATTTCCGATCCCGTGGTCCGGGTGGACTCTGAACCTCCGCCGGTACCCGAGGCCTGAATCTCCTCACCCCCTCCGTGTCAGCAAACCGCCCTGGCACTCGCCGCTGCGTCAGTTTCTCGCCGTACCGCCGGACGTGGTGCCGAATGGTGTCGATCAAGACCTGTCTGGAGTATGGCAGCCATGTACCGGACATTCCGCAGCAACCGAAGGTCGACGCGCGTCTGCGCCAGGTCGGATTCGAGTTGGTGGAGGCATGCGGATTGGCAGCGGAGGGCTGTTCGATATTCCCGGCGTGAACTCCGGGCAGGTTCCCTCCGACCGTTCACCTGCCTCCGGCCGGCAAAGGCGATTCTTTACCGACTTCTGGCCGCGTGCGACTCAACGCCTCTCCCAAGCGCACCTGCCCTCCGTCACCACCCGATCCTGCGTCAGGTAAAAAGTCTTGTAGCTGCAGGTGCCAGTCACGCCGACGTACTTGCCGGTCCCTCCCATGAGTTCCCAGCGGCCTTCGCCACCACCGCCCGTTGCGGTGTCGCCTGCGTTTCGCTGCGACAGGGTGAACCACCGTTCGCCTGATCTATCCGTCGTTGTGCACGGTGCCTCAAGGTTCACGCCGTCTGCAGTGCTAATTGCATAAAACAGGCACCTGATGAGACTGTGCTCTCCTTGGGTGAACGGTTCGCCGCTGCTCGTCAGGGTGGTGACGGTTCCCTCCAGGACGCCGGTACTGATCGTCCCCGCGGCGTGCTCCAACGTCGCGTAGTCGCGCACGTAGCTTCGGAGGACGCTGAATGTGCCGCTTTCGCCCACAGCCAGGGTCGGTGTCGTGCCCAGAACCCCGACCACGGAGGCCAGCGCAACGGCCATCACTCTGGTTGTGGACATCTTGCTTCACCCCAACTTCGAGATTTCCTGCTCAAATTGATAAGCGGGGAAGTTCGTTCCCGCAAGCATGTGCCAGCGCTTGTGCCATGACCGAAGCCCCGGACTGCCCACCCTCACCGTCACGGCAAGGTACATCGAGGGGCGACTGACTGGCCGGCTTCAAAGACAATGCGGAGTTGGGACTGGCCGTGTCGAAATCATGGTCGGGTGGGACGACCTCATCCTCGACCCTGTCCGCCTGCAGGAAACAACCTGGAGAAAGACGCCAGGCCCATCACCACTCGCCGGTCACCTGAAAGGTCGTACGTGTCTTCCAGATCGTGCCGACCGTGATCTTCGCCGTCCGGCACACAAAGGCGGCTGGCTGCGCAATCGGCACCACGCGAGAACTCGGGTTCGGCGGGGACGATGCGAACCGGGTGGTCCGCAAACCGCCACCGGCACCCGAGGCCCGACCCACTTCACTCCGTCCTTACCCCTGCGATTCGTCCGGGCATCCTCCACAGTGTCCGGAACCTCGGAATCACCGGCCGCGCTGCGGAAAGACGCCAAATCATGAAGTGATTCGGCTGGCCCGCGGCAAAACCGGCGTCGGCCTGCAAATTTCAACGAAAACGTGCACGTGAGCCATCAATGCGCCGATACATTCAGCGTGGGATAATCCGGCCTCGATAGCATTTGAACTGCCTACTCGAAATTTCGGCGGCCAAGGTGCTGTGAACGACCGTCCGGTTCTCTGTTCCGCTTCGCGGACCGTCCGAAATTTCGCGTCAACCGATCGACAAGACAGGAGCAGATGTCGGCGCCGTGCAACATCCGGGCCTTGGAATGCACCTTATGATGCCCATATCTGCGGGACCTGACCCTGACCGAGGTGACCAGTCGCATTTCGGTCACGTTGATCAATCAGTTTCGGAAAACGAAAGGACTGTTCTCGTCACTCTCTTCCGTTCTCGGTGGCGCCACCGGCGTGTTCACTCCAGCGTTTCTCAGGCGTGCCAGTTCAACGTAGGCATCAAGCGTCACGTCTTCGTAAATCCGATAATATATGCTCGTGCCCAAGACGATTTCGAGTGGTCGTGCACGGAATGCACTTCGGCGCACGCGATCGGCAGCCAGGAGTTCTCGCCGGATATTCTCATCCATTCCCAATCGGGCTACGGCACGTACGAAGTGTTGATCGCCGCCAGGGACTTCGTTGTCCTCCTGGCTTCCAACCGTACCACCAAGTGCCGACGTAACGTCTGCAACTGGCGAAACGTCAACACGGTTCGTGGCCCCTGGCACAGGTCTCGGCAACTCGGAAACCTGTTGCGGAATAGACTCCGGAACCTCGAGTTGCTCGGTTGGAACGACAGAGAACTCGTTTGG
Source organism: Paracoccaceae bacterium (assembly GCA_965242975.1). Lineage (GTDB taxonomy): Bacteria > Pseudomonadota > Alphaproteobacteria > Rhodobacterales > Rhodobacteraceae > JAPPHA01. The sequence goes on from CBDETS010000007.1 coordinate 2,682,313, forward strand.
CCCTTCGCGACCGAAAAACCCCGTTCCGTTGTTGCTGCAGCCCGAAACCAGCATTTGGGCGACGGCAACAACAACAATCGCGGAAAGCGAACGTCTCAAATATCCTCTCCCGTAAAGCAAACTGCAGCTTATCGGTTCTATCAACTCTCGTTCGACACGCATCAGGACTGAACTCGAAACCATTGATGTAGCAGGATCACTCCGAATGCGCCCGAGAAAATGAATACATCAGCGAGGTTGAAACTGAAAGGGTTGCTGACACCGCAGCACGACATGTTGAGAAAGTCGGCAACGGCACCATGGACAACCCGGTCGACTCCGTTTCCGAGTACACCTCCGACGAGCCCGCCGGCACATACGGGCCCGAGCCAACCCATATAGCGACGGGACCAGAACAGAATCACCCCGGCCACCGCCAGGGAAGCCGCGACAAGGACCCAACGAAGTACCTGAGACCCATCCGAGAAAAGACCAAAGTTGATTCCTTCGTTCCAGGCCATCCGAAATCTGAGGAATGGCGGAACCACGTCGAGTACGTGTGTGTCCCGGAGGTTGAAACCAAAAACAACCAGCCATTTGCTGAACTGATCAATGGCCAGAGCCATCAAGGCGACACACGCGACCCTTGGAGCGAACATCATCGAACATCGACCTGGCGGAATGATGGCATGGAACTTTCGGAATCGCATATCGTCATGTGCAATCTCCAGATGTCATTGGCAATCCGGGGATCCGGGGCGTTTCGGAAAAACCAGGACTGCGACAGACTGTAATCGTGAAAACGCCCGGATTGTCCAGACGTCTCGTCCCGTCCCGCGGATTAGCCGCCATTCACCGGCAGATGAACGTAAAAAAGGAGGCACACCAATCCGCATAGAGTTCGTTGCATAGCATTCGCAGAAACTACGCGCCGGAAAATTCCCTTCGCAGCGAAGGATTTCGGTATCGAGACGGTCGGACTGCGACGCGGAAGAATCCGGCGGCATCAACTCATTCGCCGGTTGCTGTCGGTGGGACCCACCAGGTTGAAAAATGGCCAGGAGAGCATGTTCCTGCAATGGGTGCGTACCGAAGGATTTTCCGGCCGCCGGGACTTGCAACACCGGACGTGACGGCACAGTGGGTCGCCTGGAGTTTTCTGTCCGCGATCAAGTGTTGACGAGTGACAACTGCCAAATCATGGAGTCTGGTAACGCCTCCAACAATCAGTTCTTTCGCAGCGTCCCAAAGGATATTCGGAGCGGCTGCACCGAGCCGGCGCGGCCGGAGCCGCACGATTAGCCCGGCAGTGTGGCCAATCGGCCAATCGTCTACTGCCGATGCCCCATGGTCGAACCGGCGGCGTATCCTACTGTGAAACCCGGGGACGCGTAAACGGGTGACCGGCGACGTCAGATCGACAAGTTGCCGCTGCGTGGTTTGTGTCGAGACAGTCCCGGTTGTTTGTCTGTGATCGAAGGGTTCGTGTTGTAATTGCACTACAGAGGAGTGCAACGGAACAGCAGCAACGGTTCCGTGCGGCTACTCGGGCTCTGTCCCGGATGAGTGAAAAAATACGTCAAGATCCTGCCGTTACGATTTTGGGCCGTGCTTGAAACACGCCCTTCGCACCGCCCGGGAACGCCCGAAGTCGCTCCGCAACCGTTTCGCAGGATTGTCAAGTCTTCGAACTCTCAATCCAGTCATCGGGAATCGGTGTTTCAGGAACCCCGTTTCAAGGGGCGAATTCCCTAAGTCGGCGCACAGGTTGAACAATAAACGTGCAGAATGGACTTTCGTCAAAGAAATCCAAGAACGCGATCGCCGGATTCCTCGGCATCTCCAGGCAAACCCACGATCACTTCATCAGAACAAGGGGCATTGCACCCTGTTCCTAAACTGCACTTTTGACGAAATATGCCGGTATTTTTTCCGGATTAGGGAGTGAGCCTTGATCCGCGGGCGGGATTCGTTCAGCCTTCTGGTCAACGTCGGGACGGGGTCCACAGGTATCTTGGCCTGTGCTGACGGGTATCGGGACGGGAGGCCGGAAGTCTTGGTTAACGCAGTGCTGACACGAATATCCCCTCTCATCGCGGCGGTCTTGATGTATGCGTCGTCCGACGCGGAAACCCTGACTGATTCCGCCGGCCGGACAGTCGGGATACCCGATACTGTGAACCGGGTCCTTGCGGCCGGTCGGCCCGCGTCTGTGCTTGTCTACGCGCTTAAGCCGGAGGCACTCCTCGGTTGGCCGAGTGCGTTCAGGAACCGGGAGGCGGCATACATCTCTGCCAAGTACCGGGACCTGCCCGTTACCGGACGGTTGACCGGGAGTGATGGTGATGCCCTTCTTGAACGGGTACAGGGACTGACACCGGACCTGATCGTCGACTTCGGTTCGGTCCGTGACAAGTACGTGAAACTTGCCGAGAGAATCCAGGCTCAAACGGGCATTCCATATATCCTGGCCGACAGCAGTTTTGCCCGCATGGCCGAGTCGACACGCCTCGTGTCCGAGGCGCTGGGAGTCGGGGCACGGGGCGACGCACTGGCGCTCGATATCGAGATGACACTGTCCCGCCTTACTTCACTTCCGAGGCACGCGTGCCCACAAATCTATTTTGCGGAGGGCGTGACCGGCCTTGAAGAGGAGCGCAGACGCGGAAGCTTCCTGGAACTGATCGAGCTGGCCGGCGGATGTCATGTTGAGGGGATGCCACGCCAGACGGGCTCGAGGCTCGCATTCGACGTGAAACCCGAGATCATCATCACCAGGGACAGGGACTTCTACGACTCGGTCTGGCAGAACCCGCTGTGGGCAGACGTTCCGGCAGTCCGTGACCGGCAGGTCTATCTCTCTCCCGCGGATTCCTTCAACTGGATGGGCCATCTGCCATCGGTCAATCGGATCATGGGTCTGAAATGGCTGGCAGGACTGTTCTATCCGGAAGCCTGGAACGGAGACCTTCGTGCCGAAACCGAGCGTTTCTACCGCCTTTGGTACCATGTCGAGCTGACGGACGCCGAGATCGAAGCTTTGCTGGAACGCGCGCGCCTCTGGCCGCGTTGACGGCGAACCAAACGGCGAAGATTCTTCCGGCGGGTCCTTTCTCCCGTCGCTCCAGCTTGCGGAGTCCGGACGCAAGCCGTTTTTCGGATCCACCGTCCGAGGCTTTCCGTTCCAGGCAAACGGAGTCCAAAGACTTCAGTTCGCGGACCGGCAGTTCTCGTAGAGGCCCGCGATCTTGCACAGAAGTTGAAAAATGGAGGCGGGTGATGGACGGACCCGAAAAGCAGGAAGACGCCGTGAGAACGCGGCCGTGGTACCCGGCGGAACACCTGGGAGAAGTGGGCAATGTCGTGGCGTGTCTGGAAGCAGCGTTTGAGGATGGTGATTCCCACTAGGTTGACGCGCCGTTCCACGGCGCACTTGGTAAACGAGGCTAGAACCAAGGCCAGGTGTTGGGTCCCGGAATATTCGGGCTTGAAACGGCGGGTTTGTCCCACGTTCCCTGCGGACGTTTTTTTCAGTGGTTCAGGGACAATCCGGGACGGATTTTCTTCCCCAAGCAGAGCTTTTCACGTAGCCACCCTGTCAGTTTGAAACCATATCAAGCAGCCTTCTGGCGCGGGCCGTTGCGGTCCGGTTGCCCTCCGGCCTGATTGGCCGGAGGGCCTGAGACAGAAAAGGGTGGCCCGCGCGAATGGCCGTTCGCCGGGCCATGGACGGCCCGTACAACTACGATTTCTAATGGAACTGACCGTCGAGGAATACGTTAGCCGGGAGGAGTGGAGGAACGCAAGCTTTCCTCCCTGCCTGAAAGGCCGGGACGCGTGCGATTGCGGGCTGATGCGTCACGGGACCTACGGGCGGAAGACGCCGATCCCGATGCGCGTTGCCCGCTTCGACTGCCGTGCCTGCCAGACCACGATCAGCCGTCTTCCGGATTTCGCCGCGGCGCGCCGGCGCGGTTCGCTGCAGGAGATCGAGGACGCCATGATTGCTCTTGCCGCCGCCCCGAGCCGTTGGGCGGCGGCCCGGTGCCTGTTTCCCGACCGCGACGAGTTGGCGAACGCGATCCGCGATCTTCCTGGTGCATTCATGGCGGTTTCGGCCTTCCTGGAGGCCGTCGCCACACTGCGCCCCAACCTGTTCAGGGGAATTCCGATGGGGCCCCAATGGGCCGTGACGGAAAGCCTCCGGTGGGCGGAGACGATCATTGCGTTGGCTGCATCAAGCGTCTCCGGACGAATGAAATTCTGGTTCAGCCAGGACAGCCGGCTTTGCCGAAGTGCGGGGTAATCGTCCCGGACGAGAGGTTCGAAACCGATATTGCAGGCCTGCGCGATCAGGACGGCGCCCCAGGCTCGAGGCCATGCTTGAACAGCTCCGCAAGGATGACGTGGTCGTTGTCACGAAACTCGACCGCCTGGCGCGCTCAACGATCGAGTTGCTTCGCATAACCGAAGTTCTGAATGAGAAAAGCGCTGGTATACAGTCGCTTGACGAACTCTGGGCCGATTCAACCAGCCCGTCGGGAAAGATGATCATGACCGTCTTCGGCGGTATTGCCGAGTTCGAGCGATCCCTCATTCTGGCACGGACGCAGGAAGGACGAGAGGCGGCCAAAGCTCGCGGGGTTGCGTTCGGGCGGCCTTCGAAGCTCAAGAATGATCAGAAGAATCTTGTCCTGGAACCCGCCAACACCGGCAAATCAATCTCTGCTGTCGCAAGGACATTCAACGTCCACCCCGTGACAATATACCGGTACATCAACGAATCTCGGTCCTTATGACGGTCTACCGTTTCTCTCAGCCCTGAACCCCAACATGCCTAACCCGATCGGTGGTGACGGGATTCTGTACCGATTCCACTCGGGACAGACTGATCGACTAGCCGTGCAAAAAAGAAGTTGCAAATTTTTACTAGTGGGCACATAATGGGCAACAAGTGGGCAGATAGTGGGACGAGCCAGTCCTTGCCGTCAACTGGGGGAACGCTATGCCGCACCACCTGGCCAATCCTTCATCTGGCAATCCGGGATATGATCTCAATCCCGAACTCGACGTGTACGTGGCTGACAGGGTGGCCACGAAACGACGGTTTTCACCGTTTGTCGTGGGCGCATCCGACTTGCGCGACATCCTGCAGGAGATGGGTGTCGAGAACCTGATTTTGGCAGGCACCGCGACAAACATGTGCAGCGAGTCGACAGCACGTGATGCGACGATGCGAACACGGCACGGCACGACGACAACCACCTGGCTAGGCTCACCGTCCTTTCATCAGAGCTTTGGCGATGTGAAGACGACCGATGAAACCATTTCGATGATCAGCTGGGTGCATGGTGGATCCGGCGCACGCGTCGACGCATTCGGGTGGAGCCGTTTTGGCCGTGCCCGGGCACAACGCGGAGCGGGAGGTCTTGAGGGACTGGAGGTGGCGCGCATGACAAACAGGGCAAGCTTTTCCAGCCCGGGCGTTTCCCATGCTTGAGCCGCTTCTCTCCGGCCTCGTTCAGGTCTTCAGCTGGCCAGCCATCGGGTTCCTGGGCCTGGGTATTGTCCTCGGTATCTGGCTGGGCGCCCTGCCGGGCGTCGGAGGGGTGACCGGGCTGATCCTGCTCTTGCCGTTTACCTACACCATGGACCCGGTTTCGGCCTTCGCGCTGATGTTGGGGATGTTCGCGGTGACAACAACCAGCGACACCATTGCGTCCGTGATGTTGGGGATCCCGGGCACGGCAGCCAGCCAAGCGACGGTGATGGACGGTTATCCCCTGGCCCAGAAAGGGCAGGCGGACCGGGCGCTCGGAGCGGCCTATACCTGTTCGGCGATTGGTGGGATTATCGGGGCCTTCGTGCTGACACTTTCGGTGCCCTTGATCAAGCCGATCCTGACACTCTTTTCGACGCCCGAGTATTTCATGCTGTCGCTACTCGGCATCTGCATGGTCGGCGCACTCTCCGGCAATTCGATGACCAAGGGCCTGGTGATCGGCGCACTGGGCATGCTTCTGGGGGTTATCGGGGAAGGAAGTTTCAACGGGGAGGCGCGATACTATTTCGGCGTCGAGTACCTGTTGAACACGCCGCCCCTGGTGGGAGTGGTGCTCGGGTTGTTCGCAATCCCCGAGCTTCTGGAAATGGCTACGCGCAACACCTCGATCAGCCGCGTCGATCAGGATCAGTCCCAGGGTGGCGGCATGTTGCAGGGCATACGGGATGTTTTCAGGAACTGGTGGCTGGTCCTGAAGAGTTCCACCCTTGGCGTGTACATCGGCATGTTGCCTGGGTTGGGTGCGTCCATCGTTGACTGGGCGGCCTACGGGATGGCGGTGCAGACGACCAAGGGCAAGAACGAATTCGGTCGAGGCGATATACGCGGCGTGATCGCGCCGGAAAGTGCCAACAATGCACAGCGCGGTGGAGCGCTGATTCCAACATTGACCTTCGGAATTCCCGGCGATTTCGCGATGTCGATCTTGCTCGGCGCGCTGCTGGTGCAGGGGATTCGTCCCGGCATGGAGATGCTTACAACAAATCTCGATATCACTTTCGCGATGATCTGGACGCTGATCATCGCAAACATCGCCTCCGCGTTTCTTCTGCTGATCATCGGGCGGCAGGTAGCCAAGGCGGTCTTTATCGACGGTCATTACATGGTGCCGGTGGTAATTCTCTTCGTTTTCATGGGCTCCTGGCTCGGTGCACAATCCATGGGCGATCTGATCCTGATGTTGAGCATGGGGGCGCTCGGGCTTTTCATGAAGCGCTCGGGATGGCCCCGTCCGCCCCTGATCATCGCGCTCGTACTCGGTCCCAATATGGAAAACTCGCTGGTCATCTCGAACCGGATTTACGGTACGCTGGGCTGGCTGGAGCGTACGCCCTCGATCGTGATCGGGCTGGTGATCGTGCTGACCATCGCGGCCACCGCCTCGGGCTTGCTGAAGAAGAGCCGGGCGAAACCGACGGCCGCCAATGCGATCGACGGCAAGCTTTCGGTCGAAGGTGGCGAACGAAATGCCCTTGTCGGAATCCTGCTGGCCCTGCTTCTGGTGACTTTCTTTACTGCCGCGATCTATTTCGCTCGAGACTTTCACCCCACGAACAGACAATACCCGGTGGCGGTGAGCGTGTTCGCACTGGGGCTACTGGCCATAATCCTGTTCAACGAATTCCGGGATGCGCGTGGCGAGGTGACGACGGCAGGCGGGCTTGGCTTGGCATGGCGCGCGGCCTCCGAAAAGGCCTCGCTAGGTGTCGGGATCAGGTTCATTGCCTGGGTCGCCGTGGCGGTTTTAGGCTGTTGGATCATCGGCCAGAAGCTCTCGATAGCCGCTTTCATCTTCGCTTACATGATAACCTGGGGGAAAAAGCCGCTTTGGCAAGCCGCTGTATTCGCCGTTGGCGGCTATGCCTTCATCACGTTCTTCTACGACTGGACTATGCACATTCCACTTCAACGACCCTGGTTGCAAGGGCTTCTGGGCTACTGATCGGGGCTGGGAAGAAACCAAGAATTCACATCAAAAATGGAGGGTCATCATGAGACAGATCAAGACACTGGCAATGATAATTGCCGCCGCGGCGGCGATGCTGGCAGCCCCGGCGCAGGCCGAGGACTTCTATGCCGACGAGACGATCACCTGCGTCGTTCCCTACAACCCCGGCGGTGGCACCGACAGCTTTTTCCGGGTCGTGGTACAACATCTGGCGCGCCTGATCCCCGGCCAGCCGAACATCATTATCAACAACATGGCGGGTGCCGGGGGGATGAAGGCCAACAATTATGCCAGCAACGAAATGCCTAATGATGGCTCGGAGATGCTCTGCGCCCCTTGGCTCTCGGTCGCGCAAATGACTCGCCGCGCAGGCGTCCGCTTCGACTATTCGAAAATGCGGGTTGTGGGCGGAGAAAAGGCAATCAACACTGCCGTCATCAACAAGGATGTCCTGATAGATGGTGACAGGACCACCATCGGTCAGGGCAGCCAGCGCCTTGTCGTTGCCGGCCTGAGCCCGTCGTCCACGCTTGACCTGCGCCAGCGCCTTGGGCTCGACATCCTGGACGTCGACTATGTCTACATCCCAGGCTATCGCGGTTCGGCCAAACAGATCCCGGCCTTCATTTCGGGGGAGGTGAGCCTGTTGGGCATGAACTATGGCACATATGTTTCCGCGATGAAGAGCGCGCTGGTGGATCAGGGGCCTGGAATGCTCTGGGTCGACTATCCGCTTGTCGACGATGAAGGCAATGCCACGGGTTCCCAGCAACTGGCGGACCTTGGCGTTCCAACGCTCAACGACTTGCACGAGCAGATGCATGGCAGCCAGCCGTCAGGCGATTACTGGGAAGCCTACAAGGTCTTGAATTCGCTGACTGCGATGGGACTTTCGGTCTGGGTTCCGGAAGGCACCCCGGACGAGGCTTTCGACGCTCTGAAGGCCGGTTGGGACGCCCTGCCGAATGATCCGGAGTTCCAAGCAGTGCATGAGCAGGTTTTTGGCAAACCCGTTAACTTCGTCGATTACGAGGTGGCAAAGAATGCTGCCGCGAGCGTCGCGGACGTGCCTGCCGACATGGTCAAGTTCTACCAAGACTATATCGCCGAGGGCGAACAATAGTCAGATCCACATCCCCCGGGGCGCGTAAGCGTTCCGGGGAATGCTCAATTGATCACGGTAATCACGCCCATGCTGAAATGAGTCGGTTCGAGGTCAACGTGCCGTCGTTACTGGGTTGGCGTTTCCGACAAGCGTCTGGACCATGGCGAGATCGGCGTCGGCCTCAAGGGCCGGCGGACACGAAGGATCGGCGGAGATCGTGCGACGAGCAGGGGGCGACCCGCGCTTCCCGGCCGCGTTTCCAGAGCCGCGCCATCAGCGACTGGGCGGTCATGGGCAGGAGGCTGACCACGCCGGTTTGCGGGACCCGTGTGAGGAGCGGGCCTTCGCTGCGAACATCGAGCCAGGCATCGATCGCCCACTGGTATTTGTCGGTCGGGACTAGCCCGAATAGCTCACCAAACCCAAGGTGAGATCCGTTTTGCGGTATTTTCGCGGCTGGCGGCCACGATGACGCGCTGAAGGCGCCTTTCGTCGGGGTTCCGGCCGGATCGAACCCGGTTTTCGTGCGGCAATCCAGGCGCGAAGTCATTTTCGCGGATGCCATGCCAGGGCAGCAGGATACGACATCCATGGACATCGTTCGCAGATCTGGAATCCCGGCAACGCCAGCTTCTTCCATCCCGGTAACCGCAGCGGCGGTGCCGACGCAGATTGCTGGCCGCGGACCCGAAGCACGGGAAACCTGGCTCGAGTTCTTCGCCGCGCAGATCCGCAACCCGAACACCCGCGCGACCTACGCCCGGGCCGCCTACCGGCTGTTCGACTGACTCGCCGAACACGTGATCCTGGACGTCCGGGAAATCCGGCCGGTCCACATCGCCGCCTGGCTGGAATCCCGCATGCGCGACGCCTCGCGCCCGACCGTCAAGCAGGAGCTCGCCGCCATCCGGCGCCTCTTCGACTGGCTGACCGTCCGCCAGGTGGTGCCGGGCTCGCCGGCGGCCGCGGTGCGCGGGCCGAAGCATTCCGTCCGGCGCGGCAAGACGCCGGTTCTCGCCACCGCCGAGTGCCGGCGCTTCCTGCGCGGGACCCCGACAGACACCTTCGGAGACCTCCGGGACCGGACGCTCGTCGCGGTCATGACCTATAGTATTGTGCGGATCTCCGCTGTGCTCGCCATGAACGTGAAGGACGTCTTCCGCATGGAGGACCGGCTCTGGCTGCGCCAGTACGAGAAGGGCGGAAAAAAGCTCGATATATCCCTGCCACCACAACCTGGAATCGTATCTCTCGGCCTATGTGGCGGAAGCCGGGATCCACGGCGACCGCGAGGGTCCCCTCTTCCGCCCGCTCAACCGCGACGCCTCGCTATCGGAGCGCCGCTTCAACGGGCACAGCGCCTGGGAGACGCTCGCGCGACGCGCCCGGAGCGCAGGGATCACGACGCCCGTCTGCAATCACTCGTTCCGGGCGACGGGCATTACCGCCTACCTCGAGAACCCGGAGGCGCGGGTCGAGGTGGCCCAGTACCAAGCGCCTGGCGCTCTTGATGTGAAAAACGCCGATCAGAGAATTTCATCGGCGCAAAGCCACCGGAACCGGCCTGAAGTGTTGAGCTGAGCCGAAGGCATCTTGCTTCTTCTGCCGAGTGAGGAAGGCGGGACTGCCGCACCGGCTCGCAAGCGTGTTCGCCGGTGCGGTGTTGTTGGATCTCGCCTGCGCCGACCCGGGTCAATACCGATCCCGCGACCCGGTCTGTCGTCGACCGGGCCACGACTGGCTGTCCCGTGCTCGATCGCGTGCTGGCGACGACAGCCGAGACGGAGAAGGCGGAGGACGCACGTGGCAGGATCTGTACGTTGTCAAAAAAGGAGGCACAGGCCTCCCGCGCGTTGACAACATCGAGCCTTGCCCGTCGTGGCGTCGCTGGGTTCCCGGATGACAGCTTCAACCGGCCTCACGGCATCCGGCGATTTCCCGTCGTCGATCACGTGGCCGAGCGGGACATCCGGCTGCGCCTTCGCGGCGCGCTGTTCTCCGGCGACATCCCCACGCCTCGCGATGCCACCTTGACCGGTCTTGTGGGCGCTTGCGGCGTCCCCGGGAAGTCTTCCCGGATCATGACATGGAGGGGTTCCGCAATTGGATGGAATTGTTGCGCGGGTTGAAACTTGTCACTCGCGAAATCCCCGGCGCGATCTCAGACGTCGAATACGGAGTGAGGTCTCTCGCCGCGACACCCGGACTTCGCACCGCGGCGGATTCCGTTTGCGGGCACCTGGAAGCAAGGTCACCACCAAGAGAGATGCCATGGGCAGCGGGCCTGTTGCAACGAGAGCGGGGCGGTCGCGTTCTCGACCGCCCCTTGAGACTTCCGGCGACGTTGTTCTGCCGCCTCTCGCCATCGGGAAAGCGCGTTATGCCTTGACCATCGGCGTGGGGGACAACGGCTGACCCATATCCTCGAAGTACTGGCGCGTGACCTTGAACACCATCGGCGCGAGCAGCAGGAGCCCGATCAGGTTGGGCACGGCCATCAACCCGTTCAGCGTGTCGGACAGGTTCCACACGAGGTCGACCTTGACATTGGCGAATGACAAGGCCGCGAGCACCCACAATGCGCGGTAGACGTACAGGCTCTTCTCGGAGAACAGGTACTGCCAGCACCGTTCGCCGTAGTACGACCAGCCGAGAATGGTGGTGAAGGCAAAGACGGCCAACGCGATGGTGACGATGTACTGGCCTCCCGCAATGGACTCCTGGAAGCCCGTGGATGTCAGGACCGCACCGGTGAGACCGCCGCCGTCCGCTCCCGTCATGGTCCAGGCACCGGATGTCAGGATGACGAGCGCCGTCATCGTGCACACGATGATCGTGTCGATGAAGGTTCCAAGCATGGCGATGATGCCTTGCCGAACAGGGCTGTTGGTTTGCGCAGCCGCATGGGCGATCGCGGCGGACCCCAAACCCGATTCGTTGGAAAAGACGCCCCGCGCGACGCCGAACCGTATGGCGGCTGCAACGGCCGCACCGGCAAACCCGCCGGTCGCGGCGGCTGGCGTAAACGCGTAGGTGAAGATCATCCCGATCGCTGACGGGACCTCGGCGATGTTGATGATGATGATCAGGAGAGCCGCACCGAGGTAGAGTACGATCATGGCCGGGACAAGCTTGCCGGCAACGTCACCGATCCGGCGGATGCCGCCGATGATCACGACGGCAACGAGGGCCGCGACAACGACTCCCGTGATCCAGGTCGGCATTCCGAAGCTGCTGCCGAGGGCAGCGGCCATCGAGTTGACCTGGACCGCGTTTCCGATCCCGAAGGCGGCGACGGCTCCGAATATCGCGAAGAGCAGTCCAAGCCATTTCCCGAGTTCGGGAGCGAATTCCCCGACGCCATTGCGAAGATAGTACATCGGACCGCCGACGTACTTGCCGGAGGCGTCGACTTCACGATACGTCACGGCGCACACTGCTTCGGCGTATTTTGTGGCCATTCCGAACAGGGCGATCAGCCACATGTAGAAGATAGCCCCCGGGCCACCGAGGGCGATCGCGGTCGCGACGCCCGCAATGTTTCCGGTCCCCACGGTCGCCGACAACGCCGTCATCAGGGCGTTGAACGGCTTGACCTCACCCTCGCCGGCGACGGCATCCTTGTCGAACAGCAGGCGGAACCCGTAGCCGACCTTCCGCCACGGCATGAAGACGAGACCAAGGGTCAACAGGACGCCGGTGACGCCCAGAATGCCCAGCATCGGCGGACCCCAGGCGAATGCGTTCACCGAATTGATGAATGAGTTTAACTGGTCCATTTTTGATCTCCTTCCAGAAAACGACGGCGAGGGGCATCGGACAACCCGAGCCACTTCGCCGATTCGCGCTGACCCTCGAGACTTTGATGGTCCCGCAACGAACCATACCTTCGGTCGGGCGCACCGCTCGACGACGGTGCGTCTTTCCCAAACCCCGCGGCTATGGTCGACCTGATCATAACGCCAGTTCACCCACAACACGTACAATTTCGTTTGAGAAAAACGCGTGTGTAACCCCTTCTGAAATTTCCTGGTTTGTCAGCCAACGACATCCTGCCGACCTTCGTTTCACGAAGCCCGGAACAGCATAGGAAATCTCGGGTTTCGGATCTACGCCACTCATACGCCGCTCGAATTCACGTCAGTGCCCTTGCATGTCCGTGTTGCATCCAAGGACGTCCAGGAAACGACTTGCCGTGTAATTTACCACGATGAACGGTGCTTCCCTGCCTTGTTCCTCGTGAATCCAGGCCACAGTCACGTCAAATAGTCCATAAGTCCTGCATTCCGTGAAAGCGCCGAATTCATTATTTTGAAATGCGAAAATCGACAAGAACGGGGTGAACGGGCGCCGTCGAAGTTCGCATGACGTTGCGCCCAGATCTCGCGGCTTTGCGGCACAGCATCGAAAGACCGTAGCCCATTTTGGAAAGATTGAGGCAAAACCTGGCTAACATGCCTGAGCCTCCTGCAACCAGCACCCTGCTTGTCGTGACATCGTCTTCAGCCTTCTTCGGAAATGCCATGATGCTCTCTCCAGTACACCGCCAACTGAAGCTGTTCCCTCGCCTGGCGGTGGATTCGTTCGCGGGTCTTGCGAATGAGCCCGCAACAGATCCCGACGATCGTCGCTGCGCGAGCAGGCGCACTGCGACTTTGGTCGCTCGTGTAGACGGTGGTGGCACGCTCGGGACGACCTGCCGCGTCGCGCGCCGCGACAACGGCATTGACACTGGTATCTGACCAGCCGCTGGTGATGAATCCGTCCGCGCATTCCGGATAGCCAAACCAACGCCTGATCCGGTCAGAGACAACCAAATCCAACTGGCTTGGACCGCTTGCGAACGGCCACCTGCGCCGATTGATGTTGTAATCCGCGGCCATGATGTCGGCCATCGCACCGAGCCAGGTGGGCGATGTCGGGATGAACCTGGAGCAAACCGGATGACCGGGACGCGCCGTGAGCGGGGAAACGTCGCGCGTGACTCCCCCGCCCGCGTCATCGGCAGGCCGTCCATCCTTGGGAGGGACCTCCAGCAGGTCGTCTTCATGAAGGTGCCGGAACTCGCCGTCCCTGGCTCTTTCGCGAGGCGAACTCCCAATCCGCTCCGCCACGAGCTCGGATGCCTTGCGCCCGAGGTCGGGCATTTGCTCACGCGACATTCTCAGTTCCCCGGACATCCTGACGTCCTATGCTGCCAACGATTCTCTCCTGCCGGCCGGCGAAGCGTTTGCCGGATCCTTGGTCGGACTGTCCAACAATCGGGTCTCCTGGCCATGAACAAAGGTCATGGCAGTCATGGAATCCGGGAACTGGCGCCAACCAGCCCGACGTCCGATGCTGCCCGCGAACTGTTCACCGGCGGCCTTGTCACTGACCCCCATGCCACCGGGCCCGTGCCCGCCGAGCGAGGCACGGTCCGTAGCGTCAGGCGTCCGCCCGGGAAGGTGCCGAGGCGAGCCGCGAGCCGCGCGGACATTTGGGTGGTCTGCTGTGTTCTCAATTTGTGGCCAGTATTTGATCCATCTCGAGGCGAAGCGTCATCGAGGTCAGGCACAATACCGTAAACTTGGTCTCACAAGTAGCATTTTTTCGTAAAATTACCGTGTCAATGACGAGGTTTCACGTGCGTTTTGCATCATGCGAGCCCATTGCCTCCATCAACAGCTTTGGCCCTTACCGAAACAGGTACCAACATTTGCACAACGAGTCGGTTCCGGCAGAGAGGCGAATTCTTGCTGTTTCCGAAACATCAACGGAGCTCTCTGAGGACGCAGACGGGCAAATGTCCCCGGGAAAACGCCGCTGATTGCGACCGAGAGCATCGAAAACTCCCCGGTGGTTCGCCTGGTTCCGGGACCAGCCCGAATAGCTCACCGAACCCGTAGCGAGTTCTGTTTTGCGATAGTTTCACGGCTGGTGCCCACGATGATGCGCTGAGCGCGGTTCTCGTCCGGGTTCCGGCCCGGTCAAACCCGGTTTCCGCGCACCATTTCAAGCGCGAAGTCATGTCCCCGGATTCCGTGCGGATCCTTTCGTGTGCTGCGGACACAGCTCCCCGTAGCGTCCTTTGCGACGCTGCCGGGAAGCCGGATCCGCGAGTGGGGAGCGCAGATACCAGTTGTGTCCAGCTACGAAATCGACGGTCGCGTCCGCGGCGCGCAAGCACCGTCCCGCGCTTCGCCCAGTCCGTGCGGAACGCCGCGGCGGCCTCCCGCATGGAAAGCGTGAAACTCCGGATTTCGAAGAATACAACACTCGAAATGCGTAATTGCGATGAACATGGTGAACACACCAGTTCCCCGACTGCTGAAGTTATGTCGACATCTCTCCGGGCTGATCAGGTCGATCTCTTGCGCCTCCAGTGCGTCAACGGACACGATAAGTTCCTCGAGCAAACACCGGAGCGGTTAAGTCGGCGCCGGAACAAGTGAAACACTGATCGCGACCAGCTTTCAATTCACAAGCGACAAATCGGAAGAAGAAACGCACGTCGTCAACTCCCCAGTTCGCCCAACCAGTGGATCGAGGCGGTGTGCTTTCGGCCGCGAGCCATTCGCGCGTTAAGGTTCCGGATGCGAGCGGTGAAGAATTCGATCAATGCTACGGCCGAACGGTCGCCGTGGCGGGTATCGGTTTCCCGAAAAAGGGTCACGGCTGCAAGTTTGGTGGAACGGCAGGCGGCAATCGATGACGACACGGACGTTCGGCTCCGGGCGGCATGAAATGAGACGTTCACGCCAGCGTTAATGTACCCCTCGTTACGGGACAGTCAAAGACCATGAAATGCGATCAATGTGGAGCAGAGGCACGCGGCCGGCACCTGCTCGCCATTCCACGCGCCGAGTCGGGCCCACGGGAAAACCTTTATTCCGTCCCGGGCTCAGCGCACGCACTGCGGATTTGCAGCCGATGTATTTGAGGCCGACAAGCGCAGTTGCCACGCAGGAGTACCGACGCCTGGCGCGCATGTCTGATTTGCGGCTGGAGCGACGTCCGTTGTCATTGCGACGACATTTGATCAGCCAGCAGACGGCACCAGAAAGATGACCATCGTACGAAATACCGGCACATTGGGTGTGGCCGGATCCGCCGCCGTCGTGGTCGGTGTCGTACCTGCCGCATTCTCCAGTGCCGGCAAAACCGGCCGCCGGCCCTGGCTGGATTTCTTCGCCGCGCAGATCCGGAACCGGAATACCCGCCAGGCTACGCACGCGCCGCGTATCGTCCTTTCGACTGGCTGGCAGAATACGGAATCCACGACGTCGTCGATTTCGAGCCGGTCCATATCGCCGTGTGGCCGGAGGAACGCATGCGCGAAGCCTCGCGCCCGACGGTCGAGCAGGAGTTGACCGGGACCCGGCGGTTCTTCGACAGGCTGAAGGTCCGCCAGGTTGTACCGTCGTCGTCGGCAGCCGCAGTGCGCGGTCCTAAGCACACCATTCACCGCGGTACGACGCCGGTTCTTTCCACCGCCGAGTGCCGCAGCTTCCTGCGGTCCATCCCGATGGAGACCATCGGAAGCCTTCTCGACCGCGCCTTGACCGCGCCTTGACCGCAACCATGACGTATAATGCTTTGAAAGGGTCTCCGCAGCACTCGCCATGAACGTGGAGGATGTCTTTCTCACCTCATCGGTCATACAGTGCGTGTGGCCGCCGGGACAACGATGTTACGAGTTCAGGCCAGCACATGCGCACCAAATCCTGAATGCCCGTGGAGTCGAACAGCCCACTCCTCGCGGGGCGCGATACACGCTGTACAAGCGGGAAACCTGGACGGAACCCAAGTTGTTCTTCAACAGTAACGCTGACGCAATGGCGCAAGCGGGAAGGAACCTCGAGGACCAATGGATGAATGCAGGAGACTTCATCCGATTCCTCAGTGACACGGCAGGGGTACGACACGCGTTGTTCGAAAACATCGGCCTGAGGAACATCTACGATGCAAATCGATGCTGTACCGCAACCGCACGGATGCGTACCACCTCGACCCGCAAGAGAACCGAAAGCGACCACGCGCAAGCATGCCGGGGATCATCGAACTCAACCGGCGAATTTCAAGCGGGAGTACCCTGCACTGAAGGCTTGAACAACGGGGGGATCCGTTTGGGGCACTTTTCGACCGACTTTACGGGTAGCAGGGATTAGGACGCCTGGCTCGATAACAGCACGAGCTTGGTGCACTTTTCTGCACTCAGCCGGAACCGACCTGACAAGCTGCGAGTGGGAAGGCAGAACCGCAATCCCGACCCGCCTTCGACACGCAGTCGATACAGCCGTGATTCCGAACGTCGGCCCATCAATCACCGTACACCTGAATTGGGCGCAATTTCGGTCAAACTTCCGTGTGGGAAACTTTGTACTTATGTTGGACCAATGACGTCCTGGTGTTCGCCATCACCCCAGGTAACCCCGGTTCCTCACGTTCCGGCCAAACACCCGGCACCGCATTGCATTGTGTTCAGGGCTCGCTTACGCACATGGTCGTCTGGACCATGGCCTGCCCCGTCGTCCATCAAGGGAGAACCAATACCGAAAACCCGTGAAAGAAAAGCGCTTCCTTGCCTGGTTCAGACAGGCCAGATCTTGGTCAAGTTTTCCGGGAATCGCCGTCACTGAACGAAGGAACCTGCAACGGGCCACACCGCGCCCACTGGACCGACGAAAACATGACACCCCGTCCGGTTCCGTTTGAACCCACAAAACCGGCGACACCGAACAACCATCATCACTCGTAGCGACAGTCCGACCCGATGCCTGAACCCTTTGATGCGCCATTCCCGCTCTCAACCGCTCGTCTACGCTTGAGGAAACCGGAACTCAAAGATGCGAAACCGATTTTCACGACCTATGCGACCGATCCCGAGGTGGTGCGTTTCCTGAGTTGGCAGGCTCACCAACGGGTTGAGGATACGGAAGGGTTCCTCCAGCGCTGCCTTGAGGCATGGTCCAAAGGAACCACCTTCGCATACGTCATTGAACTCCAGGATAGCCCCGGCAACCCGATCGGTATGATTGATGCGCGACCGGAAGGCCCTCAGGTCGCGTTCGGCTACGTTCTCGCCCGACCCAGTTGGGGACGCGGCTACATGACGGAAGCCCTGTCTTCACTGGTGGACTGGTCGCTAATCGGAACTTCATCGCGGGATTTTAGAAAAATCTTTTGTCGTCAGCGGGATAGACGATTTTGGGCGGGACTCGACATGTAACAGCCCCAGCGGGCTTGGTCACGAGTGGGATTTTGCGGGTTCGATCTCCAGAAGTTTGAAGGCCCGGCTCTGCAACGGCGTCGGCTGCGTAAACACCGGAAAATGGTGGTGGGGATTGGTTGGAACCGTCGCCTCATTCAGCGTCAGCGTGGCCAGGTCGGCGAGAAGCGTTGTCAGGCTGTGAACCGGCAGCCCGTCGGAGGTCAGTTTGGTGTCGGCCTTGAGCTTGGCGCTCTCCGAGACCTTTGCGGGCGCCACCGGTGACGTGCGTTGTGCCCGGGCGCCCTCGCGGTCGTCATCCTCGAACAAAAGCGGCGCCAGGCGACGGCGGAGATGCCATTCAACGTAGAAGGCCAGCACGCACAGGAACACATGCGCCCGGACATGGTCCTCGGAATAGACGTGGACCGGCCGGATCTCCAGCCGGGATGCCTTGAGTATTCGAAATGCGCGCTCGACTTGCGCGAGGGACTTGTACGCCTCCACTGCCGCCTCCGGCCCGATGGCTTTCGGTTTCAGATTGGTGCGGATCACGTAGACCCCGTCAAGCCGGCCCTCGGCGGCAATCCGTTCCTGCCTGCGGCTCCAGGCGATGGCGTCGTCGGTGACGGTGATCTCGAAATGCTTCTCCACTTTCCGGCGGTTGGCATCCCGTCCCACCCGGCGGTTGATGGCCTGCCGGCCCTTCAGCCGGCCCGAACGCACCGACGCCGCAATCGTCTCCAGCGTCTCCTCCGTCGCCCGCAGCAGGTCCTCCCGCTTGCGGGCCCGTTCCTCCCGCAACCGCGGGTTCAGGCAGACCATCAGCCGCTCGCCGGGAAAGTCCGGGCCGGTGACCTCCGCCACCGCGTCGGGAACCAGGGCCTCGGGGACGAGCGGCGGCGGCTCGCCCGCATCCGCCGGACGCAGGAGCTTGCGAATGTCCTCGGTCTTGAGGGCCGAGATCCAGTCGAGGTTCGCCGGCTCGAGATCCTCGCGGATGCGGGCCGCGGTGATCATCCCCCGGTCGCCCACCAGCGCCACATGGTCGATGCCGAAGCGGGAACGCACCCGATCCACCTGTGACGCCACCGTGGACGGGTCCCCGGTATTGCCGGCAAAGACCTCCACCGCCACCGGACAGCCGTTTGCGGCACAGAGCAGTCCGTAGGTGATCTGCTGCTTGCCCGTCTTGCCGTCACGGTTGTGGCCGAAGGCCGCCAGGGGGCAGCACCGTCCTTCCAGGAAACTGGACGAAACATCGTAGAGAACAAGAGTATTGCCGCCCCCGAGGTGGCGGTTGGCGAGGCTCTTCTCGATCCAGGGCTGGCGCTTCAGCAGCCAGTCGAGCATGGCCAGCATCTCGTTGCCGGTGACGGGGCCGAGATCGAGCACGGCCCCGAGGCTGGTCGATGCGGTCTCGGGCGACAGCGCCCGGGCGGTGGCGAGCTTGGAGGCGGGATCGACGATGCGCGCGACGATGGCGGCGACGGCGAGATCCCGCATGCGGTTCGCCGTGCGGTCGAGGATGCGGACCAGGCCGATCCGGCGCAGGGTGCCGAGGACGGCGGCGACGTGGCCATGGGGCCGGGAGCGGCGGATGGTGAAAATGTCCTCGGGGCGGGCGACGGTGACGCCGCCTTCGAACAGGGCCTTGATCCCGTTGGTGATGTGGGGCGGGAGCTGTGTGAGGTTGGCGAGGGTCTTCTTCTTGAGGCGTCCGTTCTCTCGCCATGCCTTTCTGATGAGGATTGTGGGCCTGCTCTGGCGGTTTGGGATGGACTCGAAATGGAAGGACATGGAACCCGGTTATCTTGTGTTTGCGGGTTAAATTGGCACAAGATCGGGCCTTCTGTCAAATTACATGTAACATGAATCCCCAAATTCGCATCCGCCGAGCTCCAAAAAACGACTCTAAATCAACGACTTGCGAGCATTCGATTCCGTTTTGTTCCGCATGAAGTTCCGGCTAATTCAACCGGGCTGTTGGCGCGCCTCGGCGTATTGCGACTCTGACAATTCCGCTTCGACCAAAGTCATGCGGAAGGCGGGAATGGAGTTCGAAGGAGTTCTCCGTCGTTATGAAGTCTTCCCAAACGTCTCCTCAGAGCCGCGGGATTGCTTGATGTACGCCAAAGTAAGGTCCTGACGGACCTTGATTGACGCTCGAGTTCAAAACACGCAGGGACGATACAGCGGCCGGCGATACACGCTCGTGCTCTTCGCCGACGCGAAGGACATCGGTGAAGAGCACGAGCATCGTATCTCAGGAGCGTGCCGTCTGGAGGCGCGTTGTCGCCGCGCCTTCTGACGTGGGAAAACATCGATGTAGGGGGTGCCGAATGAATGCAAAATGACACTCCGAGGATTTTCCGCCTGTTCATCGTTCGATAGGCGGTCCTCTTCCAGACGACCCGTGAACTCCCCTTGGAGATGCAGGACCAAACTGCCTGACGGGCGCGCGGCGCAACAGTTAAATCCTGACCAGATAACGATTCTGAAGGTTTTCGAGGTGCTGATGCAACCACCCTGGCACACGTGCGCTGTCACACGCCCATGACAGCCAGAGTTCAGGATAGCTCATCGCCCTGAAGGTTGGCGATTGTCGCGTCATCCGCGTTGAAAGTGCCTTGATCTCCTCCCGATGTACTGCGAATTCAGGACTGGCATCCGGGTTCGCAAGTTCCCAGAACAGATCGAGGAGCGTGACCGGCCGATCGCGGAAAGAATGCTTCAAGCCAAATGCGTGCTTGATCAACTGCGCCGCATCCAGCCAGGCGTGACTATCCGGCCGCTCCATCAATCGAAGCATTTCGGAGAAATACCCCTGTTCCCGGCGCGCGTCGTCGATTTTATCCGCGTGGGCGGGCGAGAACCTTGCACGGTGCCGAGTAAGGTGTTCCGTCATCTTGGATTCGATACCGACAACGCCGTCCGGACCCTCCAGCAGAACGTCGAGGTTCGGGGGATTGCCACGGAGGCCGGTGTGGCATTTCCGCTCGAACCGCAGAGTGTCGAAACTTGGATTCCCCGGAAGCGAAATATTATTGAGCTGCCGCCGAAAGGGAGCAAAGCAGTCAACGGCGGCAGGCATGGACGTGGTGACGTGGGAGGAATTCGGGAACGGACTGGAAGTGTGCCTGCTTGACCTGCACGACCGTGTTCACAGCGGGGCGTACCGGGCGCTCCTCAGACGGTGAGAATTGTCTGACAGATCCCAGTGCCACGGCAAGGCCAGCCAATTCGCGTTCCTGCACTGTGCGCCCGAATTGATTCGTGCCCATAGATGATGGTGGACGGAAGGAGATTGAGCCCTGCTGCCCGGCACTCCGGAAATGCCGGGCCTCGGATGTCCGGTCGCGGGGCAGTTGATTCGGCGAATCTTGTTATTCCGCCTTTCCCGCTCCTGTGATCACCTCGGGCCAGAGGGCGTCGAGCGGGAAGGTGATGGCATCGAAGGGAGGAAGCGAGACCGGCGCGTCATCGGCGAGCATCGCCAGGAGCAGCCACTGCCCCTCGCGCAATGCGAAAGCCTCAAGCGTCCGTGCGTCGGGATCGACGAACCAGAGATGGCCGCCGCCTTCTCGGGCGTAGAGTTCCCGCTTTTCAATTTGGTCCAGCCGCCGCGTGGAGGGCGAGAGCACCTCGCAGACCCAGTCCGGCGCGATCGTGCAATACGCCGCATCGGGGTATTCGGGCATCGTCTCGCGTCGCCAGCCGGCGAGATCCGGAACCACGATGTCTTCGCCCAGGTGAAGTTCAGGCTCGTCGATGATCCACCAGCCGCCGGGGCCGTCATCACCGAAATCAAACGGCGGAGCGATCTTGGCGCCCATACCCGAACTCGCCCGCGCATGCCGCATGGCCGGCCTCGGATGGGTGTGGAGGGTTCCGGCGATCACCTCGGCAACCTTGTGGGGCGGCGCGTCGAGAACGTCCTGATATGTCGCCCGGCGGGTCTCCTTGTGTCTGGCCCGTGCCGTCATGGTCCCGGCTCCTTCCCCTACCCCATTAAATGCCGATCCGCTCGACTTCATCAAGCGAAACCTGCTCCTCGCGGCGGTCGTAGCGACGCGTCGTCTCCGTGCGGGCGTGCCCGGCAAGGTACTGCGCCACCTCGACGCGTGCGTCGGGATGCTCCAGGTACGCCGTGATCCCGGTCGCCCGGAGACTGTGACAGCCGATGAAACCCGAACTGATGATGCCCTCGTCACCCGCACGAATGGCCCGGCGCTCGACCGCCTCCCGTGCCCGGTGGCGGCTCCACCTGCGGTCCGACAACAGCGTGACGGAACCCTTGCGGCGATCCACCGCACGAAAGAGCGGCGTGGCACGCGGTTCGCGCTCCATGAGCCCGCCGGCTTCCAGGTAGTCCCGGAGGTACTTCTCCAGACGGTGATGACACGGAATGTCCAGGACCTTGCCGGCCTTTTCGTGCAGCCGGACGTGCCAGCGCCCGTCGCGGACCGAGACATCCCCCACGTTCATCGCCACTGCCGCCGAGACCCGGGCGAAACTATACGTCAGGGTCGCGATGAACGCCCGGTCGCGAAGCTCCGTGATCGTCCCGGACGGGAGCCAGCGCATGAACCGGCGGGCCTCGGTTGTCGTGAGCACCGGTGTCAGGCCGGTCCGCACCACGTGCTTCGGTCCGCGAACTGCCACAGCCGGCGATTCGGGGACGATCCGGTGGAGCGCCAGCCAGGCAAACAGTTTCCGGACGGCCGCGAGTTCCAGTTTCACGGTCGCATTTGCCATGCCGGAGAGGAGCCGGTCCTCGATCCAGGCAGAGATGTGAACTCCCCGGATGTCGCGGACGTCCTCGATGCCGCGATCGCCGAGCCAGCGGAACAGGGCGTGAGCCGCCCGGGCGTAGGAAGCACGCGTGTTGGGGTTGCGGATGTGCGAGGCGAAGAATTCGACCCAAGCGTGACACGCATCGTCGCCGAGGAGAGCAATCGGGGCGGGAACGAGCGTGGATTCCGTGACTCGCGCGGTTGCCGGTGCCGACGCGGCGATCAGGAGGCTGGAGCCACCGGTGGACGAAATTCGGCCATTTTCGGGCGAAATGGAGTTCATTCCGGGGTCGTTTCGGCAATTCTAGTACAGCGCATAAACGCCGTTATGCGCTGGTTATGCCGAAAAGGAAAGGAAACAGCGAAACAAGTGGGTATAGGTGTAGCAGACGGCCTGAACGGTACAATTCCGGCTCTGATCGGAAACGAAAACCGATTTTCGCTTGCGGACGGACCCAGGCAGTTAACCCACGTGGGATTTCAGCTATGAGTTCTAACAAATTAGCGTACGATCTCTGGTCGAGCATCGACTTGACGAGATGCTGAAGTCGCAACGCCAGTCCGTCGACCGGATTGTGTATTGCTTTCGGGACCTAAGTTCGGCCTTGCTTGATCCCGATGTCCCCGACAATGAAGTACGCGCGAGAATGCCGCAGAGTGTTCCCGAAGCGACGCTGCAAGAAGATCAGACTGTGCTGAGAACTGGACACGAGGCGACCGCAAGGTCCGTTTTCTGAAAACTTCGGAGCAGCATGGAAGGCTGAACCTGTCTGCCGCGCCGTTCCTGAACTGAGAGGCCGCTCGCGGGCAATGGCAGGAGCAATCGGTCCCGATTGCGGCTGAGAGGCCCGGAATCCGGCTGATCGCCGGAGTTTGTGGAGAAATTGCATGCCTTTTGGCGCGCACCCCAAGAAATGAAAAATCACCTCAATTGAACGGGCAGCACGGTCGCATCGAAATTTGATGTATAAGTGCCTCCTTCCGGATTCGGAAAATCCCGCACGCAAAAACGAAAAATCCTGATTGCTCAATTGGGCTTGATTTGCGAACACTGCAGCTTCTCGTGGTTGAAGGTTCCCGTGGGAACCGTTCAAGTGATTTCGAAGCAAGGGGACGGAGCCGATGAGTCGCTTCTTCCATGCCAACGAGATTGCCCAGCCCGAGGATGTGATCCCGTACCTTGCCAAGCAGGTGCGTCACTGGAAGAATGGCTACTCGGCTTATGAACTCGCCCTTCCTGGATCAGAGCCAAAGGCATCCCAGCCTCGGTCCGGTCCGTGCTGGACACTTGCCCCGACTATGCCGGAGCTGCCTTCGTGGAGGGCTTGTTCGAGCGTGACGTGGATCTTCGGACGCCGGGACATCCCAGCCAGACCGACTTGCTCGCCTTCGTGAAGCTTAGTCGCGGCAACGCGGTTATTGCGGTGGAGGGGAAGGTCGATGAGCCGTTCGACCGTCGGGTGTCCGCTTGGAACGATCGCAGCCCCGGAAAGGAGCGTCGTCTGGCGGCCCTGTGCGCGGCTCTCGGACTTCGGGTGGCCGACGTGGGGGACATCCGTTACCAGTTGCTCCACCGTACGGTCTCGGCCATCTACGAAGCCCAGCGGTAAAGGACCACGCGGGCAGTCATGCTGGTGCATTCCTTCAGTATGAAGAACACTTCGTTCTGCGACTTCCAGGCATTCGCCAAGGCCATGGGAGTACCTGTTCAGTCCGTGAATCAGGTCTCTGCGGAACAGAAGTGCGAAGGGGTCCGCCTTCGGTTGGCGTGGGTCAGGGACCGGCCGACTGAATAATCCGCCCACGGCGATGTTTCGGGGCCGCTGGATTTGACACGACGCAGATTATCGGATTCCGTGTCCGCTAGCTGTCAGGCGCGAGACCGTGAGGGCCAGAAGAAATTCACCGTCGAGGTCCAGGAGCTTGGAATCGACGGCCTGGTCAACTAGGTTCATTCGAACCTGAAGTTTCCGAGCGGGCAGGTCATTGTTTGTGATCCGGGCCGCAAACCGCCGAATTCGCCCTGTTTCCGGGTCTGGAGGATGGCCAAAATGACCCCTCTCGTGCTCCTGGGCACCAGAAACCCGTGTCATTGTCCGTCGGCAGCACGAGCGCGCGCCCGAGACGCTCCGTATGATTCAGGTTGCGGGTTTCCGGGGACACTTCGATCACGATTCGGCAATGATCGCTCGGGCCCCGTTGTTTCGGTTCATTGGGCGCGTGCGTCCGCACGTTCCGGTGAACCCCCCGCGATGCAATTACGTAGTCGAGATGGTTTGCTGCCGTGCCCGGCTGCTGGCGTGTGGCATGGTACGTCGAAACGTTCTTCGTGTCCGCCGGAAGGCCTCCCGGCGTCGGAGAAGCCATCCATCCGTTCGGATGTCGCGGTCCCATGACCTCGAACCCGAGCGATTGCAGGCGTGCGAACACGCTTCCGTCCCCCTCCGGGAGTGCCAGGTGATTTTGTTCGGTCGCCCCGTGGATGAAGTTGAAGTCGCCGGCGACAAGGATCCGGTGTGTGGCCGGGTCCTTGTCGCCGATGAATGCGCTCAGATCCGAAACGGCATGGTGGGCCATGGTGTCGGCATAGCCGACGCCCCGGGAGGCGGGCGCGGCAGGATGCGGTTTCTCCCACCGGGCGTAGAGCGAGATTGCAATGAAGGGCAGGCCGTTTTCAGGGATGATCCGGGCAGCGGCAATGGTATCTGTCCAGGTCGGCCTCCAATCAATTCGTTTCGCGTCAAGGCATGGAACCGACCAGGATCACATGTAATCACCCGAAATCGCTCATCGGGTGGCGACATCCAACAATACCACGGCATTTCGTGCCATGGCTTCGATCTCTGCATCGGGCTGACCGCCGCCGGAATCCTTGAGCCTGTACCCCACGTTGTTGCTGTCAAGGAAGACTCTGATCAAGGTTCCACGCAACGCAAAATTGGCCAATTGTCCATCTTCCTGAGATGAGGTTACCATACCTACGACGCGTCCTTCGTTGTCGAACAATGGCGACCCGGAGTTGCCCGGCTGGATCGGCGCCGTGAACTGGAATTCCGCAAGGTTGCCATCGTCGCCGGTCAGTGCCGAGATTTCGCCCCGGGTAAAGTTGCCGCCATCGGTCGGAAATCCGAAAGCAAAGACCGTCTCGCCGATGGAGGCCATTGGATAAGCACGAAATTCAACCGTGCCCAAGCTCTCGGGCCTGTCTTTGGCGTAAAGCAGCGCGATATCGTCCTCTTCGTTATACACCACGACCTCGGCCTCGAATTCCGGCTGACCGAGGGCACGTCCGGTCACCGGGCCGGCGGCTCCATCGATGACATGCCAGTTCGTGACGATGTGATTGTCCGTGACAAAGAAGCCCGTTCCAATGGTTCCGGCATCAATCTCCGTGACGAACACATCGGCGTTTGTCCCGATCTCATCGGTTGAGTAGGTCCCGACCCGGATTTCATAGCGACCACTTTCCGGGCCATCCAGCGTGATCAACGCGTCACCGTCGTTCTCGCCGCTGTCATCGTCGCAGAAGACATCGCCGGACGGCGTTGTAACCTGCAGCGTGGTGTCCAGGCCAAAGCCTTCAGTGCCAATACCCAAGGCGTAGTCGCCGCTCCTGTAATCGACGACAAGCTGCGGCCTGGACGGCAGGTACCCGCATTCGCCTTGGGGCTGTCCACCCGCCGCCACTTCCGCGTACCTTGGATCAGGTTCGAATCCGGTTTCGAGTATCCATCGCTGCATGGGCTCCAAAGCGAATGCAAATGTCGGCACGGTCAAAAACGCGGCGACGGAAACGCTGCGAAGCAACTTATCCTCATTGGACATTGGGGCCCCTCCATCTGGAAAAAGTGCCGACTCCGGTCGAGTTCGTGCTTTGAGTCATGGTCATTTCAAGGTCAAGTTCCCCATGTTCGTTGAGCGTGGTTGAGCCTCTCGACAAAAACCCTGCTCGCCCGGTTCGCGATCCGGCGGCTTGCCTGATGTAGATTCATTGTCAGATTAGCGCGAGTCATCCCGGTTTGATCTCGCCGCGCCTTTGGGTCAAGACGGACTAACAACGCAAGGGCTGGCTTACTTCGTCGGAAGTGTAATCCCAAAAATGGTCATGCATAAACTACCGTACGGGTGCAGCCGCCAAACGATACCCGAAACCGACCTCAATCCAACAAAGATCGAAAAGTAACAAAAGCGGGTCGATTCCGGTACGGGGCGAAAAGACAAGCGTTTTGAATCGTCATAAGGACGACTTCGTGGCATGGCGATGGACCGTCAGCCGATCACTGCATTCGGCGGCAGGACGGGACATCACACAAGAACAACGCCGATCTCACCCTGTCCGCCGTGCCTGTCGCCTTCGCCAGAGCAACGTGATAGGGTCCCACCATGTCCAGGACGCAACATGAATCCAGTTCCGCCGCGAATGACGTCGCCGACCGGCTGCTGGCCGAAGCCGTGCACTTGCAGGCGATCGAGGGCAATCCCCTGACGGCGGAAGAGATTGCCATGTTCGAGATGTTCGAACGCGAGGGATGGTCGCCCGAGCGGCGCCGCGCCCATATCCTGCGCCGGATCGAGGATCGCGGTTGCGTCACCGCGGCGGAATGAGCGACCGCGACTACTGCTATCCACCTGACTACACCGTTCTCCGCAACAGGCTGGACATCCGGGACGCCCGCGCACTGGACGAGGCGGAGCGCGAGCTTGTCGCCTTGCGCCTGCTTGAGCCCGTGCCAACGGGCGATTTCGACCTCACCCACCTGAAGGCGATCCACCGCCATCTGTTCCAGAACGTCTACGCTTGGGCGGGCGAGGTCCGCGCCGTCGAAATCGCCAAAGGCGGGAGTCGTTTCCAGCCGCAGCGGTTCATCGAAACCGGCATGTCGGACATCCACCGCCGCATCGTGGCGGCGGGATACTTCCGAGGACTTGAGCCGGTTGGATTCGCCGAGGGCGTGGGATCGGTGTTGGGCGACGTGAACCATGTCCACCCGTTCCGCGAGGGCAACGGCCGCACGCAGTTCCAATACTTGAAGCAGCTCGCCGCGCGCCGGGCACGCCTTCGACCTCACGCGGATCGACCGGGCCGCTTGGCTATACGCCTCGCGCCGGTCCAACGCGGGCGATCATACCGCCATGGCACGTTGCATCCGCCTCGCGCTCATCTAGTCGCCCGATTTGTCAAGTCCAGTTCGAAATGTTGAGCTCAACATTTCGAACTGGACTTGACAGCGGGAGGGTCACCGGAACGTGCGAGCGCACGCGCTCAATGAACCGGAACAGCGGGGTCCGAGCGATCATTGCCGGATCGTGATCGAAGTATCCCTGGAGACTTTCCCTGCCGGGGAACCCGCGGCCTGAATCACACGGAGCGTTTCAGGCGCGCGCTCGTGCTACTACGATTCATGGAAGCGCATCGATCAGTATGGGGAGACAAAAAAAGTTTTGCAAAATGTGAAGGGGTTTCGGCGCAAAACCCCTTCAGAAACGGCGACTTTGTGAGGGGTTTAAGGGGCGTTTATGGCCCGGAAAAATTTTGATTGAAATATCTTGGTTAGTGTCGGCTGGAACGCCGACACTAAGCCGGTTTGAACGAAGCCGCGCCTGGCACGACCGCGCCTCTGGTAGAAAGTTGATTTCTGGTTATCGGCCTGGGCGGTTATCCCGCTTGATGCGGGGGATCTTCGGTTGCTGCATGTCCCGAACGGTGTCACCGGTCTGTCTCCAGCGGCAGAATCGGGTCCGGAGACGGCGCCATTTCGCGCTGTTTGTGTCGGCTCGGCGAAGCGGGCACGACCGGCCCGTGGCGGTCCCGGGGCCGCTGGATTTTCCGCGTGCTGTCTGTCTTCATGTCATCCCGCAAGAATGGGGAGATCCGCGTTTTCGGATGATCTCCATTGCCCGGGCCACCGCCTTGTCGGTGGGGTGTCGTTCGATGGTCAGGACGGGCCTGGAGGGTTTGCCGCAATTCGGACAGGCCGGGGCTTCCGTGCTGGCCGTCACTCCGGATCCGGTTTCGTCACCGGCTGCACGCGGGGCTTCGCGGTGGTCGGCTTCCGGGACGGCCTCGAGGGTCCTGGCCCGGCAGGAGTTGGCGAGGATGCCGAAGTGCCGGATGCGGTGGAAGCCTGCCGGGATGCGGTGCATCAGGAAGCGCCGGATGAACTGATCGACGTTCAGGGTCATGGTGCCGTATGTCGGCCTGTCGCCGGCTTTCGCTGTCGGCTTGCGGCAGCGGAAGGTGACGGTGTCGTCGTCGAGGGACAGGATCCGGGCATCGGAGATTGCGATGCGGTGGGTGTATCGCGAGAGGTATCGGATCACTGCCGCGGGTCCGTTGAACGGACTTCGGGCATGGACGTTCCAATTGACCTTTCGGGCCTGCTTCAGCACGCGGGCGAAGGCGCGGGGACAGGCGAGGTGGGCGACTGAGCCGTGGAACTCCAGTTCCTGTCTGGCATGGGCTTTTGCGAATTCCTCGAGAACGCGTCGGCGGAAGAAGCTTGCGAGCACCTTGACGGGAGCGATGAAGCTGTCGCTTCCGACCTTCCACTGATCGGTGGCTGTATCGAAGCCGCCATTGGGCACCAGGCAGTGCAGGTGCGGGTGCCACTCCATCTTCTGGTTCCAGGTATGCAGGACCGCGGTGCCTCCGATCCTGGCGGCGAAGCGGCGGGGATCGGCACTGATGGTCTTCAGGGTCTCGGCGGCGGTGCGGAACAGGATGTTGAACTCCGTCGTGCGGTTCTGCATCGCGATCCGGGCGAGCGGCCGTGGCAGGGTGAAGACGATGTGGAAATAGGGAACCGGCAGGACGCAGCCCGCCTGTTTCTCCATCCACGTGCGCGCCGCGGCACCCTGCCAGGACGGACAGTGGCGGTTGCCGCAGGACTTCCAGACGGCATGGACATGGCCACAACCGGTGCACTGGTACACGGTGCCGCCGAGCACCGCCGTCCGGCAGCGCTCGATACAGTCCATGATCTTCAGCGCGACAGCGTCGAGCGTGCCCGCGAGGCGCGCGCGGAATGCGGGCCCGGCCTGGCGGAAGATGTCCGCCACGCCGGGACTGGTGTCGGCCACCGCTCAGACGGCGCTGGCAAGGAAGACCTCGTTCGCTACGGTCGAAAGACCTGCCAGAGCATGCGCGGCGATCTTGTCGATGCCGAAATGTCCCGCTTCGTGATTGACGTGATGAACCGAAAGAACATCGGCCTGGCTCTTGCGGTCGAGGAACAGGTCCGTGCGGAGTTTGCCAGCGCCGATGCCCAGCGCGCCCGGCGAATCGAGGCCATGCGCTACGAGGCCGACATGGCGCGCCGCAGGTTCTTCGAGGTCGATCCCGCCAACCGGCTCGTCGCGGCTGCGCTCGAAGCTGAATGGAACGATCGGCTGCGTGTTCTGGAGGAGGCCTGCCAGGAGCGCGAAACGCGCGCCGCAGCCCGTGATGCCGAACTCTCCGAGCGCCAGGTCGAGCGCATCAGGGAACTGATCCGGGACTTCGAGCAGGTCTGGCATGCTCCCGAGACCGGCAACGCTGACCGAAAACGGTTGCTCGGGCTTCTGATCGAAGATGCGACGCTGACCCGGAACGGCTACGAGGTCACGGTCGGTCTTCGCATGCGCGGAGGCAAGTGCCTGACACTCGAAACGCAGCTGCCGAGGCCGATCGCACTGATCCGCAAGACGCCTCCCGAAACCATCGCCGAACTCGACCGCCTGTTGGGAATGCACACCGATGAGCGAACTGCAGAGGAGCTCAACCGGATGGGGTACCGGAACTGGAAAGGTGAGTGCTACACCGCCAAACGCGTCCGCAGCACACGACAGACATATGGATTGCCCAGCTATCGCGAGCGGGAAAGTAAACGGCTTCGTGACCAGGGCTTCATGGATGCCGCAGAAATGGCTGATCGACTCGGCCTCCACGAGGGAAGCGTCCGGAAAATGGGCAAGACCGCGGACGATCCGCGCGTGGAGCGAGCCGTCATTCACACGGAAGGGCGGACATATTGCATGTACAGAGCTAACGGCCACGACGAATCGGCTTGCGGGGTACCGGGAGAAGACGGCATGATCTCACAATCGACAGCGGAAATTCCAAATGCGCAACAAGGTGCATCATGAAACAAGAGACCTTTGCTTCTGGGCGGCTTGACCCGTCGGCAGGCCGGCGACGTTGTAGTGCCTGCAGAGACTGTCGAATTCCTCTGCGAGCACCACCTCGCCCCGACCGTCGTTGCGGGTAACCGCGGACTTGAGATTGTCAAAGATCAACCGCGTGATCACGCCACCGAGCGCGGTGAACATCCGGCTGTGGGCCATGCACCAGTGTTCGGCCTTCTGGGACGGCACGGCCTCGGCGTAGGTGTATCGGGACCAGGCCAGGATGCCGACAAAGATCTCCACCGCGGTCCCGTCGGCCAGACGCAGGGTGCGGCCGGCGAAATCGGTGAACAGGCATTCTCCCGGCGCGTAGGTGAACCGCATCGACGCCTGCGACCGCGATCCCGGCAGCTGCGGTGCCAGCCGTTCGCAATACCGGGAATAGCTGTAGGCCGGCATTCCGGCCTTCCGGGCAGCGTCGCAATAGCGTTCCCACAGCACCAGGCGGGTCGGCTTCGGTTCCCGGGGCTTCCGCTTCCGGGTCAGCTCCTTGACCGCGTCCGACCAGTCCGGCTCCAGGCGGTCATCCGGGTCCGACACCGGGACCGGCGGATACAGCGCCCGGCGCAGCGCCGCGTCGTCGAGACCCTCCGGCAGGGGCCACCGGTCGAGCCCGGCCCCCCGGGCACGCGACAGAATGTTGTGGACGGTTCCCTGGCTGACCCGGCTGGCCCGGGCGATCTCGGCCATCGACAACTGATGGTCGAATCGAAACTGCAGGATGGATCTGATAGTCTTCATGTCGGTTCGCCCCATGGATCGGGCTCCTCTTCCGGTGTTGAGAGTGGAAGAGGAATATGTCCCGAACCCATGCGGGAGAACCACCGCATCGCCAGCCAACGGCCGGGCGATGCCTGGGGTTCATTCGATCACGAAACCGGCTCTTGCGAGCCGTGGAGGCGGCGTTCAAATGACGTCGGAATCGCGTTC
Source organism: Paracoccaceae bacterium (assembly GCA_965242975.1). Taxonomy (GTDB): domain Bacteria; phylum Pseudomonadota; class Alphaproteobacteria; order Rhodobacterales; family Rhodobacteraceae; genus JAPPHA01. The sequence goes on from CBDETS010000007.1 coordinate 2,713,987, forward strand.
AAGTCCGATCGGAATCGCGTTCAAGTCCGGTCGGAATCCCGTTCAAGTGCTGTCGGAATCTGCATCAGCTTAAAGGACTTACGGCACCCTCAAGAGAACAAGGTTTGACAAAGAAAAAACATTTGATATGCGCTTAAAAGCACAATAAGAGCGACAAAGGTATCTTAAAAGCACATGACGGCACAAAATCTGCTCACAGCTGCACCGCCATACGAGGTAGAACAGGCGATCGCGCGCCTGGGTCGGGACCTGCGCATCGCGCGCCTGCGCCGTAACCTGACGATCAATGATGTCGCAAACAAAATCGGCACTGGTCGACGCGCTGTCATGGACGCGGAAAAGGGCAAGCCGAGCACCGGAATCGCGGTCTATACGGCCCTGCTCTGGACCTACGATCTGCTGCGCCCATTCAGCGCGCTTGCTGACCCGCTTGCTGACAGCGAAGGTTTTGTCCTCGATAACCTTTCCGGCCGTGAGCGTGCGCGCAGCGGCAAGGGGCTCGACAATGACTTCTGAACCGGGTGCCACCCATTGCTTTGTCTATATCACGCTGCCCGGCGCGAGCGCGTTCGTGACCGCGGGCCGTTTCGTGCTCGAACCGGATCGTATCGGGGTTCCGGTCGGGCGCTTCGTATACGGCAGGAGCTACCTTGCTAATCCAGACGCAGTACCCATCGACCCGATCGATCTCAAGCTGGCCAGTACGACCTACCGCACGACGGCGCTAAAGGGGGTGTTCGGCGCGCTACGCGACGCCGGTCCTGACTACTGGGGCCGTTGCGTCATTGAAAAATATTTCGGCCTGCCACAGCTCGGCGAGATCGATTATCTGCTCAACGCGCCCGATGACAGCGCTGGCGCGCTCGGATTTGGCCTCGGCCCGAAGCCACCTGCGCCGTTGAAAAGGTTCAACAAGACGCTCAATCTCGAAAGGCTGATCGCACTTGCCGATGCCGTCATCTCCGGCGAAGACGTCTCGGGCGGGCCGGAGGTCGGACAGGTCGAAGACTGTATGCTGGTCGGCACCTCGATGGGCGGCGCGCGCCCGAAGGCCGTCGTCGAGGACTCGGACGGGCTTTGGCTCGCAAAATTCAATCGCGGCGATGACAGGTGGAACCACGCACGGGTCGAGAACGCCATGCTTAGGCTCGCCCGCACCTGTGGCGTCCACACCGCCCGAAGCCGCATTGAGCATATTGCAGGCCGCGACGTGCTGCTCGTCAAGCGCTTCGACCGTCAAAAAACAAGTGACGGCTATATGCGTGCGCGGATGATGAGCGGCCTGACAATCCTGCGCACCGAAGACACGCACCAGCGTAGAGACCGCTGGTCCTACGTTTTGCTTGCCGAAGAGCTGCGTCGCGTTTCGGGGCAACCGAAGAACGACGCCGCGGAACTTTTCCGCCGCATGGTTTTCAATGCGCTGATCTCGAACACCGATGATCACCCGCGTAATCATGCCGCCATTGCAATTGGCGCCGACTGGAACCTCTCCCCGGCCTACGACCTGACGCCGTCGACGCCGGTGAGCCTGGAGCGCCGCGACCTCGCCATGACCTGTGGTGACATCGGCCGCTACGCCAACGCGCAGAACATGGTATCGCAATGCGCCCGTTTCCACCTGAAGTCGGACGAAGCCGCCGCGATCATTGATACGATGGAAGACCAGGTCAAGGCCAGCTGGTATAATATCGCCCGCGGCGAAGGCGTCACCGAAGCCGACTGCTCGATGATCAACGGCGCCTTCGCTTATCCGGGTTTTCGCCTGGATCCTGAGAAGGCGGCGCGAGCTTGAGCATGTTCGCCGACAAATTCCCTCGTCAATACATTCGCTTCGCCGCCGATATGCCCGGCGGTCCCGAGAATGGCCTATCCGGCGCGAAATTCGTCGAAGCCACGTCGGCTTATGCGGTGGAGTATGATGCGTACATTCCCCACGCGAGCACGTGTTTCAAGGCACCAAACAAACGTGCGGCGCTCTACGAAAACCTGATGCGCTTTACGCCGGAGCAGCGGTAGTCGTCTTGAATACCAACGCTTCCTTTGCTCGTTGCTCTGATACTCCAACTCCCCGTTCGGACAGCGCCATTGTTGCCACCAGCCGTACGTCAATCGAGTGATCGCCGCTCAGCTCCTGTGCCAATTCAGTGCTCAGGGCGTTTCGGTGTACGAGTTCCCTGATGCAAGCCAGCCTCAGGTACTCGGCCTTAAGTCCGGCCAGTTGTTCCAGCTCAACCGTCGTCAAGCCTGGAATCAAGGTGGCAAGACGCCTTGTAGTTCCGCAGATATCTGCTCGGGATTTCGTTTACGCAACTCCGCGAAGCCCTCGGCCAGAGATTGCCGCAATCCGACCCCCACAATTTTGCAATCCAAACTCGCAGCTTGAAGCCCCGACTCTCCTTGGCGAACTTCTTGTACTGCCGGGATATCTTCGTCCACTGCCCAAGTGTCCAGAAATCTCTCCGCCGCAAGTCGCAATCCATAGGCCTGTTCGTTTTCGAACCATTTCTTGATCCAACATCCGGAGTTCACATTGGGAGACACGGCAGGAGCACGATCGCCGAACATTCCTGCTATCCTTAAGGCGGAACTGCAAATACGTTCATTGCTGGTAGTCATCCAGTATCGGATCAACCGTTCCGTTCATCAAGCTGAAGTCACTGTATCCATCAATTCAATGATGTCAGGATACTAGCCTGAAATTCCAACCGCCGGAGATGATGTGACACGTTTGTCATCAGAAGAATCGGATCCGCAAGCGCCGGTTTCCGAGCCATGGGATGGTTTGTTGCCGGTCGGCGAAGCCGGCGGCGATCAGGAGCGGGTTGTTGGCGCGGCGTCCGAGTGAGACGGTGATTTCGTCGGGCTTGATTTCGATGGTCGCGCTTGCGTTGACGACCTTTCGGAACAGGGTTCTGGCGCGCGCGTTGTCCATGCCGTTTCCGAGCCGGCGCGCGAGGATGCGATAGAGGGCGCTGGCCATCAGGGTGATCTGCAGGTCGAGGTGGACCTTGAGCGGCACGGCGGCAGAGAGCGCATCCATGTGGAAGAAGTCGATGGCGTCGGCGATGGTGTTTTCGATCACCATGCGGCGCGCGTAGCGGTCGACGAGTTCGCGGGCCGGGACCTCCATCTGGTTGGTGATGAGCAGGGTGGGCTTTTCGTGGCCGAGTTCGGTGATGGTGATCTGCCGGAGTTCGCCGGAATAGGTCTTGAGGGTGATGGCCTGGTCGAGGACGCGGGGTTTCCGGTAGATGCGTCCGATGTTGGTGAGGGTGATCCGGCGCCAGTCCCCGGCGGGGGCGGCGAGATCGCTCCGCGGGAGCTGTCGCGGAGCGCCGAGGTGCGCGTGGCACTGCTGGCGCTGGCCCGCGCGTTCCGGGAGAATGTCAGCGACGCCGAGGCCGACCTGCTGGTTGCCGGAGTTACGGAGACCAAGCTCGGGCGCTACATATTGACCTATATCATCTATCATCGAACAGGTCAGCCTGCCGCTCGAGCGCATCGAGGCTGCGCTGAGGCGGACAGGGGCGGACGCTGAAACGGTGGAGGACGTGATGGGGACGGCCGCACAGATCTGGATGGAACGGGGCAAGGCCGCCGGCATCACCGCCGGCAAGGCCGAGACGTTTCTGCGTCAGGCACGTTTGAAGTTCGGCGACCTGTCTGCGGAGCGTGTCGACGAGGTCCGCAGCGCTTCGTCCGAGCAGCTCGATGCCTGGCTTGATGTCCTGATGACCGCAGATGACATCAACGCGGTGTTCGGAGATCGTACCAGGCATTGATCCGGCCGTCATCGGCCGTTCCATCCCGGTTCTTCGGAAGCCGCCGAGGAACACGGGCATTGCTCATCCTGACGTGGGGCAAGGCTTCAAACCGGGACCGGATCCTGACCGTATGTCCAGTGATGCAAGTGCATTGAACAGGATCGCCAACCCCGATGCTCTCCTGACGGCTTTTTTCGTGCTACCTCGTTCAGACCGGACTTGTCAGTGAATTTATCTCAGGTCCCTTTCCACCGGCCAATCAGCCTCGCTGCGGCGTCCCGATCGGTTTCATGCTCCCAGTCAACATTGTCTACGAACTGCTCGAGTGTTGGCATCACGCGGCTCCGGAAGTCGGGATACCGGTCAAACAGGGCAATCAGAAACTGGCCAAGGACGGGCAAAATGCGCGCTTCCAGGCGATTTTCCCTGACGCAGTCCCGTTTCATCCTGTGCCGCACGGCGGTGGCGAGCTGGCATGACTTTGAAGGTCCCGTGGAAGCACTCTCGGCGATCTCGCGAAACGACGCGACGATGTCGGCCTTGTCCAGGGCAACGTCCAACAGCCCGGACAAAGACGCTGCATCGAGAATTGCTGCAATCTCCTGGATCCTGCGGCGATCACGAGCCTTTTCCAGTGCGGCAACACTCGCGTCCCGTTTACTCACCAACTGAATCCTTCACGAATAGGAGGGGCAAGGCCTGAATTCGGCCGGCGTCCCGCGTCGACCGTCAGCGTCCGCGAGCTTCTGCCATTCCTGGCGATATGGCGCCGGTTTTCAACCGAAAGATCCGGCAGTGTCCGGGGAAGAGCCGTGCCGGGGTTCAAAAGCGCGCGTATTTCATGGGTGGTAAACAACGGGCGTCCGACGCCCGGATCAGCTCGGATGAACCTGTCCTCCAGGGATTCCCACTGCGGGCGCATCATCGAGCCGAGACGTTCCGAACGGGCCGCAATGAGTTCGTCTGGTTTCCTGATGGCATCGGCCTCCATGGCGTCATTGAGCGTTCGGACGATGTCACTCTCGACAATGCTTCCAGACGGGGAAATCGCAACGAGGAGGCGCGCTACGATTTCCGTGGCATCGACTGTTCCTGAACCGGCCGGCGCCAGGGTAGGTGTCCGGGCACGTTCGCCGGGCTCTCCATGCCCGGCCCGGATGTACTTTTTCCGCAAATGTCGCATGATTCTGAACACATGCAGGTCTGCGATTGCCCGTTCGAACCAGTTCCCTTCAGGCCAGGCGATTTTTGCCATCATTCCAAGAATCTTGGCATGAATGTCGAGCTTGTGTCCGATATGTCCGGGAGGGGCGGATTCCGTGAACGCAACCGCAAGGACCAGTGCGATCCGCGAATGCCCGGCCGAAATCAGATCCGGACGGTCATCGAAGCACGGGGCGGGTTGCGCCCGCATCGTGTCCATCGCCTCGATGACGAACCGGTTGCCTCGGCCATGGAAACAACCGGTGGGACCTTGCCGTCCTTCACTGACAGGTTGGTCTTCACCGCAGCGGATGGACCACTCCTCGAGCGCCGAACCGAAGTCCATCGCCATTTCTGTCGCCGTCAACCGGATCCAGGCGTTGAGTGCCCGCTCAATGCCTGACCCTTCCATGATTCTAATGCCGTCCGGAAGCGTAGCGGCGGGATTTGCGGTTTCCTGCCGCCAGCCGCCCGTGACCGGATCGATCCCGTCCAGCTGTTGCGGGGTGAGGGTTTGAAGACGCGGCCGCCAGGCATCGCTGCGAATGGGAGCGAGATCCGCGGCCGGGTTCGTCCAGCCGGTGGTGTTGATTGTTCTGGCCAGGAACCTGCTCGGGTCTTCGTCCTGAACGTGGATGTGGGTTGCAGGTCTCCCGGAGAACAGCGCGGACCGGATTGACTGGCCCCGGCTGGCGGAGTTGAACACGAGGTGACGTGAGCCGGGAACGTCGATCGAATTCCAGAACGTGTCGGCGAAAGCGTGATCGAGGACGATATGTTCGGCCGACAAGAGCACAAACCGTTGCCCGCCGCTTGCCGTCTCATTCCTGCTGAAGGGATCGAGGTCCAGGAGAACTTCGTCTGCGCTCGCGGCGACAACTTCTGCCAATACGTTGTCCCGAAGTCCGACCTCGGGCTCCGCTGCGACGACCCGAACCGGATCACCCCCGGCAAGCGGGATCGACGACCCATCGGCAAGCTTGATCTCGGTGGTGTCCCGCCGGTTGCCCATCACGGTCAGGACTTCCCGATTGATTGCCGCGGCTTGAGCGCGGGTCGCGGCCAAAACGATCTTCCCCCTGGCCGGGTCCTCAACGAAATCCTTCGCCGCGTTTTGGATCAGGGAGTCCATCGATTGCGCACCTCGTACCCTGGTATCGGCGGAAACGACGGTGTTGAAAACCGATTCAAGCGTTGCGTGCTCGGAGATGAAACGACCCAGGCAATCCCTGCCACCCGAACGCGCCGGGGAGAGGGGGACGAACAGGTTGCGCACGGGAAACCTGTCGGTGAGCAGCTGCCAGGGCGATCCGCGCCGACGCTCGGCCGAGCGGGAATTCCCGAACAGCACCACAGCCGACCCGTCACGATCTGCACGCCTGAGCATGTTTGCCATGTCAACCGCCCCGACTTCCTCTGCAGCATCGACCACGTAGCAGTCAGCGGGCGCCAGGCCTCGGATGTCTCCGGGCTCGCAAGTCGGCACGTCGTCAGGGAGTCGGTGTCGGACCGGCGCTGCCCGGTCTCCGTCGACCAACAGGGACACGCCGTGCGGCCCCAGTTCCGACAATCGTCGAGCAAGGTTGCACGCCGCCTCGGTCTTGCCAGAACATTCCGGACCATCGATGATCGCAAGAGCCGCTCCGGAAAGGATGTCGTCAACGAGGTCGTCCGGGTAACCCATGGCGGAAGTTCCGGATTCCCGGTGCAGGCAATCCGTGATCCGGCGCCGGCGAACTCGGCTTGCCGTGGTAACGATGGCCTTCTCAAGGCGCATTCGTTCCGCCGTGGTCAGAAGAGGGTCCGGACATTCACGAGTGCCCGGGACAAGCACCACGGTTTCATCGTGGTCAAGGAATTCATCAACGCATCGACGAACGCGGTTCGGATCACTGGAATACCGGGCAGCTTCAGCGAGTAGTTCACCAACGGTCGCCGGCCCCCGGGTCAGTACCACTCGGCGAAGTGCGGAAGTGGCGCCTGGGGATTGAGTTCCGCCGGTCGCGTGATCGTCGGACCCGTTTGTTCCTCCTTCGAAGACGGACCCGACGCGCCGGGCTGATGCGTGCGAGGTCAGGAGCGCATCGGGAGAACTGGCCTTCCGGTCAACTGGCTGCGCCGGACAGCCAGGCTGTAGGGCATGAACGCTCCGTTCGTTCATGCGCGGTGACCGGGGCGGACCCCAGTTCAGGCAAACCGCGAGCTCATCGATCGAAGCGAAACGTGACCGGTCGATGACGACCCGGAGTTGGCTCCGGTGTCGTGAAAACGTTGTCAGAGCAATGGTTCGGTCGATGTGACCCGTCGCAAGGAACAGCACCCGCTCCGGGACCTGGTTGCGCGCTCGCGTCGGATCGAGGGCAAAACCCGGCGCGAGACATGCCGTCGCAGGACCGAAAAACCCGACCGGCGCATCCGTTTCGTCAAAGAGAATGTCGACTGCCCCGGGGCTTGCACCGCTCTCGGCAATGACCGTTCCAAGCATGCCCGATCGAACCCGAAGTTCCGGTACGGAACAACGCGTGACGACACGATCTCCGCAGCCAAGGTCAAGGAATCCGTTTTCGGCGGGAAGCTGCCGGAACCCGCTGATCCGTCCGCAACGGATCCCTTCCGCACGAATGGCTCTGTTGAGCGCACCGACCGAAGTCCTGGACGGTGCAATGGCCACGGTGAGTGCCGAACCGGCCCAGAATTCCCGGGCGATTTCTTCGCAAGCGTTGCCGAAGTCCCGCGCAAAGGCAACCATGTCGCGAGAAACAAGATTGGCAAGCGCCCCACGTGGCCGGCCAGCGGCCATCAATCGTGAAACGCGTCCAACCTCTTCGCTTTCCTGATGAGCGAACGTGGTCGAAGCGATTCCGCCAAAGGTCTCCCAAAGCATGCTAAAGGCCGGGCGGGCCGGAATCGGTTCGCGCCGTGCGACGTCATCCATGAGAACAAGCTTGCCAGGAGCACGTCGCATGAGTTCCAGAAGATCCGCCAGTTCCCAGGATTCGAGAAGGCCAGCGCCGTCGAGCAAGGCGACAAATGGCGACGGCAACGATTCCGGTTTGCGCCTCAGGCCGTAGATCATCGCGGAAACCGTCCTGACGGTCGACGAGTTTCCGGCGGCCGGGACCTTTACCCCAACGTATGGACTAACCGTTACCGTTTCGGCTCCTTCGAACGCGGCGCGCGACTGGACTTCGCGCACGATCCGATCCCGTTCTGTGTCGGAGAATCCCGAAAGCAGGACGAGGCGACCCGGATCGGCGACGGCTCTGACAGCGGCAGCGACCTGGTCCGGCTCGCAGCCGTTGTCCGATTGATCGGCCGATTCCGGAATTTCGACGCTTTTGAACAGCGGATCCGGATCAAGCAAGGATCGTGCCGCAGCGATCAGCCTGTGTTCGACGGCAATCAGGTACCTGGAGGCGAACACCGGATCCCGGGTTACCGGGTCTGTCCCGACAGGAACGAGCGACGGGCTGTTCTCGACCCGTTGCATGTACGCGTGAAACTCGGTTTCCGAGGGAAACCTGATCCATCTCCTGGCCTCCTCTGCGAGTGACTGGCGGTTCACGCGTCGCGTTGTCGTCCCCGCAAGTTTCACGAGTTCCTCAATATCGGAAGACAACAGGCTGGAGTTCTCTTCCAGGGCTGCCTCATTTCGAGCCAGGCGGGCCGAGTAAACCACATGGGTTGACGGATTCGCCGGAGGCGGGCCGAGCTTGTTTACCCGGGCCAATCGGAGCCCGCGATCGGTGTAGCTTCTCGGGTCCAGACGCCTGCTTTCGCCAGCACCTGACAGGAACACGTTTGCGGCTTGCACGAACTCCTCGCGGAGATCCTTGTTCAATCTCGCGAAATGCACGTACCGGTTCTTGTTTCCCCAACCGCCCCGAAGCGCAGGCCTTTCGGTGAAGATGATGTGAGCATGTGGATTCCCCGGCTTGTCATGGACAATCAGGTCGAGCGGATACCCGCGCCGTGTCAGCGACTCCCGGGCAAAGGTTCCGGCCAGACGCGCATTTTCGTCGAGCGTCAGCTCCGTGGGCAGCGCAACCATGTATTCTAGTGCGCATATCCTGTTCGGATGGGGATTGTGGAACTCCTCGTGAATCTCGATATCGTTCCAGAGCCGGAGAGCGCCTTCGGATGATGACGGGTATTTCTCGAGGGCCCAACCGGCCGACCACGGAGGGATGACGAGTTCTTCGTGCACGACGTCGGAAGTTGAAAACGTGTCACACCGCTCGCCGGTCAGGTCACGCATGAAGACCGTCTTTCGGCAATAGGCCGAAAACCGGACGGCCGACCGACCGTCTGAAAACCGCAAGGGGCGCACGAGCGTGAACGTTATCGCCATGTCCCGTCCTGCCTTCTGCCAGCACTGACGATCACGGTTTTCATGTCACTCGACACGACCCTCCTGCCCGATTCCCGGCGTGGGTGATCCAGGTTTCCGAAATCCGTTTCAGGTGTCGAAACCGGGCTTCGGTAGCCCGAGTGCCCGGACTTCCGGAGCAATGATCTCGGCCAAATTCCCGGGTCTCGTTCGTCTGTTCGGTGTGAAAGATGAGAACATATCGGGAACATCCGTGATTCAGGCACGAATTTCAAGCAGAATATCGCCTATATACGAAATATTTTTCCCCAAGTGACAGTTGTGGCATCAGTCACAAATCCGGTGCGTGGAACGAAATCCGCGCGCATTCTTCGACGGTCGCGAACGGATCCGGCTTTCGGGAGAATGCGGAAGTCCTGCTCCCGCGATTGCCCGGAGTTCGTATTTGTCGACCGCCGTGGAACCAAGTGCTCAGGATCGCCAGTTCGTGCGGCCAAAGAGCGTGGCATCGGATCAAACGCCATGAGAACGGTGCGAGTGACCGAGAAAAGCCGAACACGGCGATGACCGGAACGATTGCGGAGCCATCAGAGATCGACCGCGCGCTGGTGATCGTTGCCAGCGCTTTCATTGGAACCGCCATCACTGCGGCGATCATGCGTACGGGATCGGACGTGGGAAGCGTTGTCCGTGATCAAGCCCGCTTTCGCCCCGGTTTCCAAGGGCCGACACCCGGGTGTTTGACCTGATTCCGAAGCCGGCTCAGAACACCGATGGCAGGGCCGGGTTGCTGGTCGGCATGGATGCAGTCGACCCCGGCGCGGGTGTGTTGCAACCAACGCGAACGTGGAAGCATGGGCCGTGCAACATCGTGCACCGGACGCGTTGTACCGTGCCTCTGTACGGTGAGGTGTCCGCCGGATCATCCACTTTTCCTCCGTCGGTTCGGTCGAGAGCGAGACCGTCTTCCCAAGTCCAAGCTCGCCGACGAGCAGTCCATGGCGGTGCGGGACCTTGCTTGGACCATACTGCGAACCGCCTTGGAGGCGGTGGACGGTACAATCGGCGGTACACCGGTTGCGCGCGATGGCCGCCGTGCTGCTCATCATGCCTGTCGTCGGCGAAGGCGAGACGCATGTCGAAACCGTTCATGTCGATGATCTTGCTGCGGGAATCGTCGATTTGCTGCGGACGGGACCGGGCCGACAGGTTGTTCTTGAACTGGCGGGGCCGGACCGTCTGCCCATCGCGCAGCTCGTTGGAGGCTACCGGGCATGGCTCGGCTTGCGGCCGATTCGGGTCGTTCCGGTGCCGATTCGGGTCTCCGCTTTTGTGACAGGGTTCGGCGACCTGACCCGGATGCACCTGGTTGCGGCGACAATGCTTGCCCGATTTCAGGCCAAGCTTGCCGGCAATTCGGCGGCCGTCGAGCGGACTACCGGATTACGAGCCCGTGTTTTCTTGTCGTCTCCCGAAATGCCCGAGGCGACCACGATCGGCATTGTGAACGTGGTTGTCGGACTCGGACTCCTGAATGGGTGGAAGCTCAAACGCACGGCGTGGACTCAAATGATGTAGATCGTCTGCCAGGCAACGATGGCGAGTGCCGGAGCCGCGAGCATCGCGGATGCCGTCACCGACTGTCGTCCGGTCCTCGGCCTTGTACTGGTTCACCGGATCCGGGATGAGGAACGGTGAGCGACCTTTCCCCTGGATTGTGTGGATACACATATTGAGCCCCACGCTGTTGTTCGGCGCAGGGATCGGAACGGCGTTTCACATGTTCGCGAGCCGTCTTTGGGGGAGTTTTGGCGATTGCCAACACGTCACGCAACGTCGTCATCGCCGACCGGCTGTCTGTTGCCCCGGAGGTCGTCGTCCGGCCGATACCCGGCCACGCTTTCGCCGCGATGGCCAGGTTCGATTTGCTGGAAAGCCGGCTGTTCGTGACCTACGTGCTGTATTGCCTGGCGGTGGTTTGCTGGATCCCGGCGGCCGTGCTTCTGTGCCGGATCCGGCCATAGCCGTCGCGGCAGTGCCAAAAAAACGACGTGTTGCCCACTGCCTGCATTGCCGCGAGGCGCAGATGGTTCCTCTTCGGATGACCTGCGCTTGTTTCGCCGACGACTTCCTGTGTCCCGATGGTCTTCACGCCATTGCTTTGGTAGCCTTCCGATCACGACAGGAGAGGTCACGATGGGCAGATATGATCGACTGATGGATCGGATCGCGGGCGGTGAACGGATCCTGATTGACGGCGCGACGGGAACGGAGATCGAACGGCGCGGGGTTCCGCAGCTCGACAATGCGTGGAACGGCGGCGGCGCGTCAAGCCATCCGGAAGTCGTGTGCGCGGTGCACGAGGACTACATTCGTGAAGGTGCCGAAATCGTGATTTCCAATACGTTTGCCACGCATCGGCATGCGTTGAGCGACGCCGGTGAGGTGCATCAGTTCGAGTTCCTGAATCGTCGCGGAGTGGAACTCGCGATCGAGGCGCGGTGCCGCATGGATGCACCAGAGGTCCTTGTCGCGGGGGGCATCTCCTACTGGTCGTGGTCGGGAAACTGGCTCGAACCGAAAGACCTGGCGAACAGCGCGGAAGAGCAGGCGGTCATCATGGCGCGAGCTGGCGCCGATCTTCTCATGCTGGAGATGATGGTCGATTTGGATTGCATGCTGGTTACGCTTGATGCGGCCGAGACAAGCGGATTGCCGGTTTGGGTCGGACTGTCATCTGCGCGCGACGAATCCGGCAATGTGGAACTGATGCGCGGCGGCGCATTGGCCGAAGCGCTGGATGTGCTCAATGAACGCGGGGTTCCGGTTGTGAGCATGATGCACACGGAAGTGGAGGATATCGACACGTGCCTCGATATCGCCGACGATCATTGGCCGGGACCGCTCGGTGTTTACGCTCATTCTGCCCAGTGGGAGGGTCAGGTCTGCATCTTCGACAACACGATAAAACCCGCCGAGTACACGGCTCATGCGAGGTCCTGGCTTGAGCGTGGTGTCAATATAATCGGCTGCTGCTGCGGTATGGGCGTTGAACACATCAGGGATTTGAGACGAATTCTGTGAGCTGGGCCACCGAGCCCACATGCGTCGAGACGTCACATTCCGCTCCGACCGTGGTTCGCGGCGCCCTGGCGGGTGCTCGATCAAGCCCCCACGGTCTTGAATAATCCAAGTTCGAATTCAGGGTTGCCTTGGCCAGGTTCCAGCCTTCTAAGAGGCTCGTCTTTCCCGGTCGGAATGAGCCAGTCAGATTCGAAATGTCAGCGAGGAGGCCTCTCCTGGACGTGGCCCTGATCACAATGCCCCCCGTTCCTTGGTAATGTCGCCAAGGTCCGCTTGCCCGCGACGACGCGTCGTCAGTTCCCGGTTTGACCCCCGTCAACGGCGTGCTTGCGGGTTCCCGGTGCGGAAGGGTCTCCGCGACCGGACCACCTCGTTCCTGCCCCTGACACACAACCCGGACTGGCTGCCGCAGATGTTTCGCACGTTTGACACGCCCCGGAGTGATGGTTTCATTGAAATTCGTCCGCGCAAGGCTCAGGCCGGTGCTGCCCGTGCCGACCGGTACGTTGAAGTTCGCCGCGTCCCGACTGGTCATGATGTTGAAACCGGCGCCATCAAGACACATCACCGAATCAATTCCGGAAGGCTGCACGTCAGCCTGTCTCCGATCACGAAGTTCGCAGATGACTTTGACACTTCGGTCATCGGTGCCGATGAGTGGCACCTGCCCTGGCACGACGATTGGCGTTCGGTTGAGTGTTGACAAAATTGTTCGGGGGATTGCCAATTTTACGAGGGACCATTAGCGAGACCGACACTTCTTTGTGAAAGCCGAACATCCGGAGTTTGAGGCGCTTCACGACCGTGCGCAACCGGCGATGGATGGGCAGGACAAGCCTAGTGGAATACGTCCAGATGCACCATTTTGGAGAGTATATCCGTGGCCACCGGATGAAGGGTTGAGGTGAGCCCAGCGAGACGAAATCGATTCGTGGTCCGTCTGGTCGCACCTGCGGTTGCGGTTGGGATTCTTCTGGCATTCCGTATTGCGGTCGCCGACGAATATTACCTGCGCGGAGGCATCGGTTTCGACTTTCCGGGCGGAGCGGCGTTCACCGATGTCGACTGTTTAAGCACCGCGGGTGCGGCGCTCTACGGTTGCGGTACCGGCCCGGACGGCGCGACCCGCCGGTCGGCCGGGGGATTCGGAACGGTGCCGGTTGTCGAGTTCGGTCTCGGCCATGCAGCCGGGGCGGGCCGGTTCGAGGTGATGATCGAGTATCGTCCGCACTTCACGTTCAAGGGCCGCGCCAACTTCCTGGCATCGGACCGTCGGCAGGAGACCTCGGTGGCCCTGTCGTCCGTGTCGGGAATGGTGGCTGGTTTCGTTGATTTGCCCGACCCGGGCTTCCCGATTGCGGGTTCGTTCATGCCGTTCGCAGGAGTGGGCTTCGGCGTTGCGAGAACTCGGATCGGGAAGACAACCATAGACTTCCCCGGGACGACAACGACCGCGCCTGGCGGAAGCCGGACGGGGCTGGCATGGATGGCGACGGTCGGAGTCGAAAAGGAGCTGCATGACCGGGTGACCCTCGACATCGCATGGCGGTACAGCGACCTGGGCGAGGTCAAAACGGAACGGGGACCAGGAAGCGTGGTCTGGCGTGACGGAAGTCGTGAGCCCATTCCGCTCGACCTCGCGCCGATGAAGGCGAGGTACAAGAGCCACAGCATCCGGCTGTCGGTGCGCCGCGCCTTCTGACGAGTGCATGCGACATGGCATGGTGCGACAGTCAGGACGCGACATTTCCGCCATTGGTCAGGAGAAACCGCGTTGCGTATCGTGGTCTGCAACGCACTTCGTTAGCTCGAAAACAATTCATTGGTCGGCGGGGCAATTGCCGGTGACCCGATCCACAACCGCTGAAACGTGCGCGGGACCGGCGCGCAGTTTCTTCAGTGGCGTATGTTTCGGTCGCCTTCGGTTCCTGAGCACGGCGGCTCGAGGAAACGCAGGTCGGGTTCACCACGGGAAGTCGGGTTGCGCCCCTTGATGCGCAGGATCGTTCCGTACTGGATTTGCCGACGCGACAGAATTCGTGCCCCCTGTCGTGGTCATTCACACCAGCATGTGCGCCCCGGTTCGACGTGATCGGTCATTCTTGGCGCGAGTTTCGTGCGAGAGCGCGGTACCGGCCATGAGAAAACCACCGCCCTCGGCGCCCGAACAGGTCGATCAGTACATCGGTACAGCAGCCCCCAAGTGTCAGCTCACACCGGGGGACGCCAAGTTCCGGAGGTAGCCTGACCGGTGCAACCGGTTGTCGGAATTCAAGGTCGGCGTTACGCATTCCGCAATGTTGCGGCATTTGGAATCGCGGACTTCGAATGCAGACGGGATACCGGCATGAGGAAGTCGATCCCGGTTCAAGGTGACAATTGCGGCCTGGAAACCCCGTCAACGCCTGATCCTGACTTGTGCAGCTGGCTGTCGACCGGATTTCACGTCTGTCCGATTGCTTCGGTTGGATTTGGTCCTCAGACGAAGGCCAGCTCGTCATCGGTACGGATTTCCTGAAGCAGTCGCCGTAGTGATCCGGTCGAGAGCGGGGCAAAGCACAGGCCGATTTCGGCAGGAATCTCCAGGCAGTAATTGCTGATGAGCCAGGACGAGTCGTGGACACACTGGACGCCGGGGTCCGGATACCACCTGAACCTGACCGTTGAGCGTTTCAGAGTTTCGCAGCCTCGCACCAGCCTGACAAACGCCTGCGCGGGGTTTTCCATTTTCCACATCGCGGCGAACTCACAGGCGGACACCCTGATTGGGTCTGATAATCCGGTCGATCTCTCGCCGAGGTTGTTGGCGGCCAGCTTCGGAAGGGCGGCGACAAGGACGCATCGGGCGTCTGCGTCAAGTGAGCGATACGCAAGCGAGTAGGAAATCTCTGCGGCCTTGTTCGTTATCGGGGGAAACGGATGGCCGGCTTTCGTGACCAGGTCTGAGGTCTCGTCAAACATTGAAGCTCCCTGTTTCAAGAGTTGAGTGGAAAGATGGACAACGTGTAAAAAGTGGCGTGGTGGCCTCGACGGAAATTCAACTTGTGAAAGCGGGTTGGGCAGGGCCGCATTCAGGAACGTGGTAATCGACGAGGTTGAATCCGAGCGGATTCGCTTCCCACTGGACAGGATGAATTCGTTGAGTGGCATACCGGCGGTGAATGCCAAATCGACCGGAGCGAACCTGGGCGGAAATGATCGTTCCGCAAAATCGATGAACCGGTGCCGGTTGGGGTTTCAAAGTCTTGCGTCACAACAAAGCTCGTTTCACGGAAAATGATTCGATCAAATATCGGAACAAAAAGAGAACATCAATGAGAATCCGTGACCTCGGCGGGAATTCTGCCGTTGGAGCCGGTCAACGTGCGCGGACTGGATTCGGGCGTGAGGCGACCGCAGGTTTTTCACGCGAAAAACAGGGTCTCCCGGTTCAGTCGCGTTTCCGACGGATTCGGTGCGGACTTGTCGGTGAACCTGAACATACTGCGGACGGTGCCATTCAGTCGTCGCTCACCCGGGCATGCGGGCACGATTGAACAAACGGCCAACGCACGCACGGTAACGTCTGCCGCCGCCCCTCTTTCGGCGACTGCAGACAAGGATTTCCAACAGGCGGTGATGGCGCACGACGGCAGTTTGCCGCGCTTCGGGATGTCGACATGTCTCGAGCCGCAGGTTTGCTGACCTCGGGACTGAACTTCGCGACTCTCGCCATCACCAGTGCAAAAGGTGCCATTTCGCCCAGGGTTGACCATGAGTGAATCGGTGTTCTGAGGAGCACGTGGCGATTGGCGTCGAAATCGGATCGCCATGAGAGTCCAAAATTGACCCGCTTCTTCCCGCTTTCCTTTCCCGGCAGCCTTTGTTCGCAGGAAATGTACCGGACGACGCGTGATGGCCGGAAGAGCCGACCGGGGGGTAGTGACCTGGCGGACGCGGTTCGATTTCGACCGCTGAACGTCGACGCCGGACAGCAGGGCTTAGTCCAGGAATCGTGCGGCGGCGGGTGGCCGTTCGAAGCTGCGGCCGCATCGCTCCTGCGCCTTGTGTGTGATGAGGTCTTCCGGCGATTCGGAGGCAGTGGCGTCGCACCTATGGGCCAGGAGTTCGTGCAGACCGAGAGTGCCGGTGCTGTCCGTGTGGGTGATCATTTCGGTTTACCTGTCTTCGAGGTGTGTTCGTGGGTTTCAGGGCTGGTCAGAAACGGGCGGTGCGACGTCCTGAAGTTCACCGCGCAACGGTCGTGCGCCGGACCGGAGGCCATCGATGATCATGCCGATTGGCGGCGCGCAGGATCTTGATTCGGTATTGACTCCAAGCCCCGAAAGTCCGGCGCATGTGGCCAGGCCGGCAGCGGAGCGGAGGTTGTTTCGATAACACACGGAGAGGGACCGCGTGCGCGAGGAGCATCGGATCATCACTGGAACTCACGGGGATTGTGGTCGGACCTGTCGGGACCACGGAGGCACCTCGGTGAAACCTGCAGGCGGCCAGAAGATACAAGTTTCGGCCAAGCTGTGCGATTTTTTACTAAAATAACATAAAAAAATTCCAAATCAACACACACAATTTATACAATTTCCCTTATAGTTGTCTGTGGGAGCTGGCGCGGGGCGCAACGGCGAAGCCGGATGATGGTTCAATCCTGCACCTGCACCTGCGGTTTCGGCGCGGTAGAATGCCTTTAGGGTGCCGACGCTGCTTGAGGCAAACGTCGTGCGGCCAGCTCCCATCGATCCGCGGAATGACATACTACCATGTCATTTCCATGAGACCAAACACGGTGACGGCGATCCAAGGCGATCTACGCTGCCTTCGAACCGGGTCTCCCGCCACCACCGGCGCGGGCTGACCTCCAATGGAAAGGGGACGAAATCCGCATGAGCATGAAGTGCCTGCCGGTGCCGGATGCCATGCCTGATTCATAATGAGCGCTCTTGAAAATCAATTCGTTACGACAGTCCGCAAACCATCGGCCTCCGAAGTCGGAAATTCGGCAACGACAGGGTCGGACGCGGCGGTCTGTTCGACAATTCGCGGGGCTGAACCCCGGGCAGCAATGGACTCTAACCGTTTCAGACTTCCTTCACTGAATGCGCTCAAGGCATTCCATGCGGCGGCCCGCCATGGCTCAATCTGTAGCGCGGCAAATGAATTGTCGGTGACGCCCCAGGCTGTCAGCCAGCAGGTCAAGTTGTTGGAAGATACACTGCAGATCGCGTTGTTCGAAAGGCGTGGTCGATCGATTGAGTCCACGGAGTCGGGCGTTTTGCTTGCAAAGTATGTGGAAGCAGGATTCAACGAATTGTCAGAGGGGATTCGCCGGGTCACCAAGCGGAAATCCCGGAATCGTATCAACCTGAACGTCTCGCCATATTTTGCGACCCGCTATCTGCTGTCCCGGCTGTCCGATTTCAGCGGGTTCCAGCCGCAGTTTGATCTGCGAATGACGACCATGGTTGAAACTCCGGACTTCCGGCGGGACAACATAGATGTAGCCGTGCAATGGGGATACGGCCACTGGGGCGACCTGGAGGCGACTTTGCTGCTCAAGGATCCCAAGGTTATTTGCTGCACTCCGGAACTGGCCGCCCGGATGGATTCGCGGCAGGACCTGTCGAGCCAGCAACTTCTGCATCCGGTGCTGAAAAACTCGTTGTGGCCCGACATTCTGGAATTCCTGGATGTCCCGGCTCCGGTTGACGCGTCGGAAATGGCCTTTCATGATGCGGCGACCATGCGCCGCGCGACGCTCTCCGGCTTGGGAATTGGTCTGGTCTCTCGAGTCGATGCGGAACACGACATTCGCGCCGGCGACCTGGTTGCGCCATTTGGCGTTGATGTGCTGCGTGACATGCCACGCGACCAGGTGCCGGGTTTCTTTCTGGTTCTGCCGCGCGCGCACCGTCGGGTCAGCGGGATTGCACGTTTTTGCGACTGGGTGACCGGACAGAACTGGGAGGAATCCACTGAGTGAACCAGGACATTCCCGCCACGGGTTCGCGGGCATTCACATCATGATCAGTTGAGGGGTTGCCGCTCCCGCAAGGACATCTCCGACGAACTTTTCGTTCAGTTCGAAAGTTGGCCAGGTAAACAGGTTCATGACTGGGAATCTGTTGGCGCAGGGCTGGCCTGGATGTCTCTGGTCAAGACGGGCACTACGATTTATCGCCGACGCGAGACGCTTGGCATTTTCAAGCAAGAGCCCGCTGACCTGTTGGGACTGTGAAAGACCCGGCCATGAAAACATTCGCCGCAATCGACTTCGAGACGGCCGACCACCGGCGTGACAGCGCCTGTTCGGTTGGCGTTGTGCTCGTCGAGAGAGGGCGCATCACGAAAACCTGTCACCGGCTGATACGGCCGCCGCGAAAGGAGTTTGTCTTTACCTACATTCACGGTCTGACCTGGAGCGACGTTCGAGACAGCCCGACGTTTCCGCTCCTGTGGCCCGAGTTGCGGGATTTCATTGACGAGGCGGACTTCCTTGTCGCGCACAATGCACCCTTCGACAAGGGAGTTCTGCAGGCCTGCTGCGAAGCCGCGGGGGTCGAGCCTCCGATGCACGAATTTCGGTGTACCGTGCGCATGGCCCGCGCCAAGTGGAGCCTGGCGTCGGCAAAACTCCCGATTGTCTGCCGGCACCTGGGGATTCCCTTGAATCACCATGATGCCCTGTCCGATGCGAAAGCTTGCGCGAAGATAGCCATAGAGGCACTCAGGTAAGCAGCTCGCGGCCGTATTCGACAGAGTGGCGCAAAGGCTGTCCGTCCCCACGTGAACGGATGATATCCGGGTGCATTTCAATTGTCCGTACGGTAACGGCACCACGCTACGGAGATGCCGTGGAACCGAGTTGATGCAATTGAGCCGGCACCATGTTGGTGTCTTGTCAAAGTGACTTTGGTGGTTCGGGGCGCTGTCATTTCGGCGTCGGCAGTCAGTCAGGACCGGCGAACACCCGGATACTTACGGGTCGTCTGAGGATGCTATCGATCAACCAGGTACGGCGAGATTGAGGACCATCTCGCGCGCGGTTGGCGGGGTGACGCCAAAGCAACCACGTACGCTGGCTTCGATGGGACAAACGGTTGATCTCCGTATGGGCATGGAAGAGTGCCCGATTCCAGGTAGTCATGCTCCTTTCCAAAGAAATTCGGTGGAGATGTAACGATCAAATCCGTGCCACCTGCCTTTACGGCTTTGCAAATAGACCAAAGCATCGGCTACTGCCAAACTGGTATTGGAATTTCGAATTGTTAAGTTGATGACGTGTTTCAAACGAGCTGTTTCCAACCAACCAGAATGACTTCACATGCCATGCATTCAATTCGCGATCTTCCTGATCGATGTTGAAGTTCGTCGTCAACTCTGCAGCTCAATCATGAGGTGGAGCTTCACGGCCAGGTTTAAAAATTATCCAATTATATCAGAGAGGTACCTGATATCAGGCTGGACTCGTACTGGGAACAAATCTGGTCGGATCGATCTCCACCAGCTGAAATGCCCGTGTCTGCAGCGGCTTCGGCTCCGACATCAGCGGAAACCGATACGCCCGCCGGGCCAGTATGCCTCTGAGGATCAATCCGGCTCATCCGATCCCGTAGCCCGTTCAAGCGACTCGTAGTTTGAATTCACGATCTGAAAGTACCCGTGCTCGCGTCCGGTCTGCCGACCAAAGGAATTGAGGATGTCAATGGACCGGCGCATCAGCGGCTCGGCTTGGTCAATGCGGTTGGTGTTTTTTAGGAAGATCGCCAAATTGTTCATGCAAATCGCCACGTTTGGGTGTTGTTCGCCGTAGACCGCCTCGTTGATTTCCAGTGCGCGCCGCAGCGGGGTTTCGGCTTCCTCGATGCGGTTGGTGTCTATCAGTAGAGTCGCCAAGTTGCCGAGATCCACCGCTACTTTCGGGTGCTGCTCGCCGAAGGCGGTCTCGTCGATCTTGAGTGCCTTCCGCATCAGCGTTTCGGCTTCCTCGAAACGGTTGGTTTCTTTCAAGAGAATCGTAAGGTTGCTCGAGCAAATCGCCACGTTCGGGTGCCGTTCACCGAAGGCGGCTTCGTCGATCTTGAGTGCCTTCCGCATCAGCGTTTCGGCTTCCTCGAAGCGTTTGGTGTCCCCGAGCAGAATCGCAAGGTTGTTCAGGCAAATCGCCACATTCGGATGCCACTTTCCAAGGGCGGCTTCGTTGATCTCGAGTGCCTTCCGCATCAGTGCTTCGGCTTCCTCGATGCGGTTGATATCCCATAGAACCCGTGCCAGGCCGCTCAGACGAATCGCCACGTTCGGGTGCTGCTCGCCGAATGCGGCCACGTCGATCTTGAGGGCCCTCCGCATCAGAGTTTCGGCCTCGTCGAGGCGGTTGGTCGCGTGCAGCAAAGACGCCAGGTTGTTTAGGCAAATTGCGACGGTTGTGTGTTGAACGCTGTAGGCGGTCTCGCAGAGTTCCAGCGCACGGCGCATCAGGGGCTCGGCCTCTCCGAGACGACCCATGCGCTGAAAAGTTTGCGCCAGTTGGCTCGACGTCCATGCGACCAGATTCGCATCGGCGAGTTCCTTTGCCTCTGCAAGCGCGCGGCGCTGCTGCTCCTCGCATTCATCCCAACGTGCGAACTCCATCAGCACCGACGCAATTCTCAAGCGTTGCGCAATCCGCTTCTCGGGTTTCTCCACGCTCTCCAGCGCATCGCGCAGGAAGGCCAGCCTGGTCTCGGAGAACGTTCGCAGCGTCAGTCCATTTCCCATCTCCGCGAGCCGGTGGGCAAAATTCTCGAGGTCGCCGCTTCGGTGCATCTCCCATGCCGCAATCATTTCGTCGATCTCGGAAAGATAGTCGGAAGCCGGGGGAGCGTGGGTAACGGTGCGGGCGATCGACCGGCTCACCGTGTCTCCGGCCAGGGGCGCGGCTTCGAGCACATAGTTCGCCACCTGCTCCGCTTCGCCGCGGCGGGCGAAGATTCTGGCGATGCCGAATTTTGCGGTCGCTCGCTCCGCTTTGCCGCCGATTTCACTCAGGTAGTCCAGTGCCTTTTCCGCGTCGGTGCTTCCCCCATCCCTAAGGTTCGCGTGCAACTGGCGGCGCTTTTCCTCACGGGCTGCGTAGCTCGGGTAGAAGAGACTGAAGAAATCGAGCAGGAACGGCATGCGCCTGCGAGCTCCGCGGGAGAGATTCATTGCGAGCCAGATGTCGAAGAATCCTTCGCGGATCGTGTAAAGGCGGGAACGCTTGTCACGTGGGTGCCGGGTGGCGCGCAGGTAGTGGGAGTCGGTGAGACGCTTGAGAAGTGACGACGTTTCCTGCTGGCTCATGCGCATTCGTGCGGCGACGGCGGTCGGGGTCTTCTCCCGGTCGCGCATGCTCGCAAGGCACTCCAGCAATGCGCGCTGCCCCGGCGGGAGGTCGTTCAACCGGCCCTGATAGAACGGCGAGATTCGGTCAAGCAGCAGATGGAATTGATTCTGTACGCCGGTGACGGACTCGTGGGCAATCAGTTCATAGAGCATCATCGTCAACCGGGGATTTCCCCCCGTCATCCGGTAGAGCGCCTGTAGTCGAGGACGGAATTCATCCAGGGATTCCAGAACGTCCGTGCGTCCTTCCCATTCGAGGTTCCGACGGATGACTTCAACCGTTTCGTCGAAGCTCAGGCTCTCCAGGATCTGAATGTCGAAAAAGTCGTAGAACGGCTGTCCGATGTCGGTAATTCCGTCAAAGTGTAGGGGTGCGGTGGCCAACAGCAGGCAACCGTTGTCGGCCATCAGGAATTTGCGCAGAGATGCCGTGTCGTTCTTGTCGCGGATCTGCCGGCCAAGTATCTCGCCCAGGTTCTCGAGCATGACCAGCAATGTCCTGCCACGCCTGCGATTCTCTTCGCGCATTGCAGGTACCAGCGTGTCGACGACCCTGGCATCGTCCTCCTCGGTCCATACCTTGGTGTACAACTCCGACCACAGCGGCTCGTCTTCGAGGACCTCCTTCAATATCCCGCACGTGCCGATCAGGAAGTCGGCGAAGGACAGCGTCCGGTTTGATTCCTCCGGAAAGCGGACGATCACGACAGTTGCAGAAAGCGATTCGTCCGATTGAACGGCGTCTTCGATAAGCGAGAGCAGGTGGGTCTTGCCGATTCCGCGCGGGCCGATGAACAGCAGGTGGTTCTTTGACTTTCTGCCCACGGAACCGCGCAGGGACTCGATGGCGTTGTCGAGTAGATGTTCGCGTGCGACGCTGGTGCAGCGCAAGCGCTCCGGGCTGGTCACGCCGGTTCGGTACAGGCCGATGTTCGAAGTGAGGGCCGGTTCAGGCATGGTATTTCCTCCACCACGATTTCAGCACGCCACTGGCAAAGTCGTAGATTTCGTTGTCCACCTCGACAATGTAGAAATCATTCTCCAGGTCGAGCAGCAACCGGTTGAATACCTGTCTGCGTTCGTGAACCGGAGGCGTGACGCCGAGATCCGCCAGTATTCGTTCGGTTTCCTGGAAGAGGGTCGCGCGTCCCAACCCCGACTCGCTCATGCTGATCTGTCCCAGCAAGACGTGGGCGATCGAGCGATTCGGATCCGCATAGTATTGATCGACCCTCGATTGAAGGTGCTGCAACCGGGTACGGGCGGCGGAACCGACGATTATCGCATCGAAAACGCCATCGACATCTTCCGCGACGATCTTGCGCCTCTCGCGTTTCCACATTCGGTAGAGATCATGAGTCGCCATTTGCATGAAGAGCGGAATGGGACGGCCCAGCCGGCTAACAAGGCGTTGCGGAACGTCGTCGTCGAAGGCGACGTCCCGCCCGCACAGCATCTCTTTCACGAAGGTTTCGATGTCAGCGTTGGTGAGTGGAGGCAGGGAAACGTCTTCGAGGTCGTTGATCCGATCCACCAGTCCGAAAGCGTCGAGTGTGCCCGCCAGGTTGACGGAGCCGCCAACGAGCCAGCGGATCGAGTCCCTTGCCGGCGCTGGACTTTGTCGTTGGGTGCGAAACCAGGCAAGGAACTCACGCAGCAGCGCTTCGTCTGCCCGGGACAGGTTGATCAGCAAGTCCGGAAATTCGTCGAAGATAAGCAGAATCGGGATGCCTGTGGCACGGGCCTGTGAGAGAAACGTGTCGCCGTGCTGACGCCGGTTCGCCCGCCTGTCGGGGTCGCCTCCGCACAGCGCAACCCTGAAGCCGCTGACACCGATCTCGTCGACTTTTTCCAGAACGCCACCGAGGAGCGTCCGACCCGCGGCAAGTTCGTCGCGCACGAAATCCGGATGGGAATCATGGAGTTCGTCGAGCAGCACCTGGAAGAAACCGGCCGGATGGGCCAAGTCCTGAACGTTGATTCACACCACCTTGAACCCGTTCTCGGGATGGTCACGCAGGTAGTCCATGACGCTGGTCTTGCCCGTTCGCCGAGGTGCGGTGAGCACCACGTGTCCAGTGCGCAACCTCTGCCACAGTTCCTCCACGAATTCTCCGCGGAATCGAAGATCGACCGGATCGACGGGAACGCCGGTGTAGAATTCGGGCGCGTTTTCCATTTTCAGCTTCATTTTGTTGTACAACGAAACAGTCGTGATAAATCCTATACTACGATTCTGTTGTATGTCAGCTACGTCGTGCAAGGTTGCGACGATCGTGCCCCCGGCCGTAACTCCCCTGCTTGCCATCGAGCCCCCGGTCACAACCGATGGCGGCCCCATGTGTCCGGAAGTAGTCGTAGCAGACGACCAGGCCGGCTTCGGGTTGGGAAGCACCACCATGTCGTCGAACGGCTTGTGCGCTACATTCATCTCGGGGCGCACCACCTGTTCGAATGGAGGTCCCCGTTTCAATTCGGAAATCCGATTGCGGAGAAAACCGGTGCGTAACCGAGAAAAACGCCCTGGATGACGACATCCGGTGTGACGACAATCTGCCGGAAACGTGTGATGAACTCACTCTGGTACGGCAGGAAACGGACCTGCATCGCGATCAACAGTCCCGATGGCACTATGAAGACAACCAGTCCGACAAGCGCCGGCAGGGTCACGATGTTGTTGCCGAATTTCTCGTTCTCGTGGGCCCGTCGAGCCAGGGCCGGCGGATTGGCGGTTCCGGTTTGTCCGTCCCGCGGACAGGTGCGGTAGATCAGCAGCTGGAGGAATTCGAACAACAACAGCAGTGCGGTTTCGCGTTTTCTCCGTTCAACCCGTTCAAACTCTTTGATTCGGGCTCAAAACATTCCTGCCCGGAGAGACAACTGGCCGAGTCGCAGGAACAGGTTGAAGTGCAGGAGCAACAGTATGGCCGGAGCAGCGGCGTAGAACAGTTCGACCGGAATTCCGACCTGCACGAGCGGCAATGCAATCTCCCCCCGTTTCAGCAGCAGGTCATCCGTTCCTGCGACGAGATTTTAGCCACGTACAGGCCGACAACGAGCAACAGCAACAGGTTGCCGCGCGCCACGCGCAGGTCTGAAAGATCGGTCATTTCGCCGCCTCGCGGTTATGGCCCGGCAGGCCCGTCTCGATACGTCGTTCCGGAACCCGAACCCGCCTGACCAATCCACCGGCGTACCCATGTTCGCACACCCGTAATCCCCCGGATCGAAATCGGGCTGCGCGCCTTGAACACGGCTTCCTGTCCGGCCGGGATTCTCCCGGCCTTCATCGCCTTGATCCCCGATCGCGGGTGGCGATAAGCCTGCGGGCCTTCCCCGGAGGTTCATTCAATCTTGCCTCCGAACCCGTGGTGGTGGTGGCGCGCACCTGTTTGTCCTCCGGCCCGGCCCGGTTTCCGGAAGGTTCTCCACGTGAATGAGCCGGCTTCCGAATTCGTCGGGACTTTGACTTCCGTTATTCAAAACCTCCAGCGCGTCAACAGTCACGGCCAACCTGACCAGGTGAAAGACCGGTGATGGTTTCCGAGAGTTCTCCAGTCAGTTTGCCGTAGTGGGAAGATTCATCCTGAACCGACCGAAACAGCCCGGGAATTCCGCGCCAACCAAACCGAAAAATTCTGAGATTCAATAAATTTTTATTAAAAATTTATTGTTAATGCCGATATAAACATACACTATTTATTCAATTGCTCCTATAATTTCGAGGAAAGCTGCCGCCCGTTCACGCTGGCGAAACGGGGGTTCTTGAACCTACCGCGGGCCTGTGGCCGACGGGCTGATTGCGGAGGGGGCGTTTGCCGATTTCAATTGTCATTCCGACAAAGAACAGGCCGAGGAGTCTTGTCGCTGCTGTGACGTCGGCGCGGGCGGTACTTCCTGATGGCGGAGAAATCATCGTAGTTGATGACAGAAGCGAGATTCCGGCAGGCGAGGCTCTTGCCAGTCATATTGGGGCGGAAACCACAGTAATCGACAACCTTGGACCGTGGGGGCCTTCCGCGGCAAGGAATGCCGGTTTGAATCGGGCCATTCATCCGATCGTCCTGTTTCTGGACGATGACGATCTGCTGATTTCCAACTACTGCCGACGGGTGCTGCGCGTTGCGGGCGATCATCCGGACGTGACGTACGGATGGACGTCCTATGTCCAGCAGAGGACCGGGCGCCGGGACAGGCGCTTGCCACGATTGAAGCACATTGTCCGTACGGGAAAGCTAGATTCAACCATTCCGCTCAGGCACAAGTTTGCGCGAGCAACCGGCCTGTGGGTACGGCGGGGCGTACTTTTCAAGATTGGCGGGTTCAACGAGGCCATGCGGTTCGGCGAGGACGGCGAGTTGTGCATCCGCCTTGTCACGACCGGCAACGCGTGGTTCGACGTCGAGCCCGGATTCATTGCGAATGACACCGACGCCAAGGAGTCGGAGCATTTTCCGCGGAACCGTAATCAGCAGGCGTATGTCTGGTTCAGGGCCATGCTGTACAGGCATGGTGGCCTTCTCGAAGAATATGATCCGTGGCTTGAACGTGCCTACGAACGCCGGATGTTGAAGCAGTGGCTCAAGGCGCAGGTTCGCGGATTGTTCATACAATCGAATGGCGGACCGAACAAAAGCATCCAGGCAATGCAAAGGCATCATGATCGGTTGAGTTCATGTTCCCGACGAAATCCCTGACGGCCGTATTGACGGTGTCCAGCCGCTTGATCGTCAGGAGGTGGCAAAAAGGGAAGATGGACCAGGAGGAATCGGCGCGGCGTGCGGGCATGAGCTGCTCCACCCAGTTTCGTGTCGAGGTCGCAGTCACGGCGCTCAACGTTGACCAGCTGGAATAGATGCATCGCCCAGCGGAGTGTCGGTGAATGAACGTGCTGCCCAAGAGGGTGAGATTTGCCGAGAATTGCAAAGGCGGGATTTCGAAGGGCGCGACAGCCGTCAACACGCCGATTCCCGTGCCACCGGCGCTGCAGCGCCTGAGGGAGCTGCGGGGCGAAGGGCATGTTTCACAAGGGCGACGCGTTGACTTCTCGTGAAGCACGTTGATCCGGCTTTTCGACGGCATAAACCCGTACCGTTAGATTCCGCGGTCCAGGTCATACGGGCACTGCGAATCTCCGAACGCGGGAGATGTCGGTTTTCCCCGCCTGATCAAAGATTGGCTGAATCGATTGTCCTATCCCTTCTCTTTATCAGCAATAGTTCTGCGTGGAATAGACTTTGCCGTCCCGTGCGATGGCTATACCCGCGCCTGACCTGTCATACGAAGCCGTCAGAATATTCTTCTTGTGACCATTGCTCTTCATCCAGCCGGTCACCACCGTTTGGGCAAGTCCTTCAGGTGTAAACCAGACATATGACACTATTCTGCCGTTTTTCGTATTGTAGGACTTGTACAGCCAAGCCTGATGAATGTTTTCCGCAAGTCCGAAATTGTAATTCGATTCGTTGTCCTTTCGGCACTTGTATCCCGCCAAGTTGCCTCTGTCTGTGGGATTACGTCCTTCGGGACTCGTATGCGCAAAGTAAGTGCGTGCCGCCATATCTTTGCTGTGTGAACGTGCTATCAGTCTGAGCGCCTCCATATGTTTCAGCGGAGGCAGTCCACGCCTGACGCGTTCGGCATTGACAAGCTCGTGCAGTCGGTTTTCCAACTGGTGTACGTCTATGGCCGGCTTGACCGCTGAGAAGTAACCTCGGGCTTCTGCGCTGTCGTCCGGAGCGAGCGGGGGTGCGCAGGCCGCAAGCAGCAACGCAACGGTGAAGCCGGCAGGTCGGGAATTCCGACACCCGAAAATCACTCCATGGCCCGGGACCCATCGCCACCACCATCTCATAATGCCACGATCAAATAGGTGCTTCCCAAGAACAGGATTGATGCCAGTGGCGATCTGCAAAAGAGAGGGCTTTCCGCGGTACCTGAACATCTCTTCCTTTGTCACTTCGTGGTTGTGTACAGATTCATCTGAAAAAATTTGATCGGAGTGATCATGGCATACCTGAGAATGATTAACCTTTCGTGCGAAGAAAGGAGCCCACCATGACCAAGCGCAAGATTAAAGCCGCCGTTGGTGAGATCAAGCGGCTGTTGGGCCAGGACGACATGTTCATCCGCGAGGGTATGCGCGGGTATCTCCAGGACGTTCTGGAGGCGGAGAAAAAGC
Source organism: Paracoccaceae bacterium (assembly GCA_965242975.1). Taxonomy (GTDB): domain Bacteria; phylum Pseudomonadota; class Alphaproteobacteria; order Rhodobacterales; family Rhodobacteraceae; genus JAPPHA01. The sequence goes on from CBDETS010000007.1 coordinate 2,741,909, forward strand.
AGGCGCTGGGGGCGGTGAAGAGTGAGCACACGGACACCCGACGGAGGGAAGGAGTGCCTGTGGGGCATGTCGCGGCCCGGCCGCCTGTCGCGGTGACGGAACTGACGATCCCGGCCGCCGGCGGTCCACGCGCCCGCAAGGAGCGCGTCGCCCGCCTGGAGATCCGCACGGCGGAGGTCGAGCTTGTGCCGCCGTGCTGTGCACGCGGCGCCGACCCGCTGCACTGGCTGCTGCTGACCACCGAGCGCCCGGCCGCGGGGGAGGCCACCGCCGTGCACGCCGCAACCGTGCTGGACTGGTACCGCAGGAGATGGACGATCGAGACCTGGTTCCGGACGCTGAAGACCGAAACCCGGATCAAGGACCGCCGACTGGACGAGGCCGACGACCTGCGCAAGTGCCTCGCGTTTGACGCGGTCACCGCCGTCCATGTCGCCGACCTCACCGTCCTCGCGCGATAACAACCCGAGACCCCCGCGACACAGGTGTTTCCACAAGAGGACGTCGACCTGCTCCACACGATGCTGGAAGCGCAGGGGCACCGGGATGTCGTGAGGATGCCCGCCGGGCAGGTGCCCGACATCCGGACGGTCGTCATCGACCTCGGGCGCCTCGTCGGCTCCCATCCCTCCATGCGGCAGCCGCTGCCGGGAACGAAAAAGATCTGGCAGGGGCTCGAACGGTTGAACTGGGCGGTCCAGGTCCGCGACGCACTCGGCGAGAAAAAGCTGGAATAGCAGCGCCTATATAAGTGTGGGCCGTTGAAAGGTCCGACGGGGCTTGCCGGGGACACCGGGCAAGGCGTATGACCGTGGCGAAACATGGTCTGCCGCAACAGACGGCACTGTCGATACAGATGGGTCTCGGCGGCAGTGGCGATGAACGTGGGAGATGTTTCCGACCGCGACGGGCGCTGGCACATCCGCCTGCACGAGAAGGCTGGCAAGGTCCTGGACACTCCGTGCCATCACCGTCTGGAGGAGTTATAGGGAGACAAAAGTAATGGCGAAAACCCTGAACTACCCTAAATGACGGTGAACAAATCGCCGCGATGCCCTTGTTTCCTTTGCATCGTGGGGGTTTGCCGCGGATCGGAAGGTGCGTGAAAACGATGGCGGCGCCGAAAAAAAGTTTTGCAAAATGTAAGGAGGTTTCGGCGCAAAACGGCCTGGAAACGGCGATTTTGTGAGAGGGGTAAGGGGCAATTATGGCCCGGAAAATTTATGCGCATCAGGTCGTTCGGAAATAGATGATCACCAGTTAACAACTTCCCTTGCGAGGTGGAAGGAAAGGTGGTTCGGCGGGTGAGAGGATGGGATGTCGCGACACGTTCACCACGCAACGCGTTCCTCCTCGATCTGCCTGCCGAAGGCGGCAGTTCGTTACCGCGCATTCGTCACCGAAATCCGTTTCTTTCCGCAAGAACCAGCTCTCCAACCGTTCTCTCGTGCCAATGCTTGCCATACGCCTCGCGAAGATCGAATCGCGGTCGAAATCCGACATCGTCGAGCAGCAGCCCTTCAAGCGACACGAGTCTGTCGCGAGAACCCAGGGTCACCCCGCAACGAAGACTGGCTTTGTCAGGTCCGCAGAGAACCCATTCATCATCTTGCCGACTCAATGCGTGCGCCCAAAGCGCTGCTTCGCCTTCGTCCAGAATGATGTGACCGGCCCGAACCGCCAGGCGCGCGCGGTCGAGACGGCTGACACCACGCACCGCCGCCAGACTCTCCCGCAACCCGGCGACGTCGATCTGTCGCTCGGGCCGGCGTCGCTGGTATCCGGTCTGAGTTTCGGTCACACAAGCCTCGACAGTCTCTACGTCGTAGCCGCCTGCCAAAGCCGACCACGATGCCTGGGCATGACGACTCAGAGATCAGCCGGACAAGCAACGCCGTGCGCCCTGAACAGACCCGACAGATCGTCTACATTCGTGTCGAGCAAAGCCGAGACGCGCCGCACCGAGATCAGGCCGCTTCCGATAGCAAGGCCGATAACCTCCATGAACGGCCTCGAAAACGCCACCGGTGGAACATCCTGCGCGTCTTCGCGTTCGTTGTGCCGCAGTGCCGCATCGGGAACCGCATGCGCCGTTGCCTTGCTGATGAATCCAAGCGCCACCAGCCGCCACTTCAGCGCCGAGGCTGACACATGCAGTTCATTCGCCACTCCGTTCAACCGCGCAACCAACGCACCCTGCGCATGTCCCCGCCAATCTCCGTACCGCTCCAGGGCACTTGTCGGCATTAACACCGCCGCCGCAAAATTGTCGGCGAGCTTCTCGACGCGGTTGCCGCCCGTTTCCAGCACGTCCTCGAAACGCTCGGGAGGCATCGCGTCCCAGGTCAGGACATGAAACAGCTCGTGCGCGAGATCGAAGTGACGCCTGCCTGCAACCTCCCGACGTGCAATCAGGACGGAATCCAACTCCGGCAGACGGCACGCCGCACCGGAGATTCCCCGGTCCGCGTCAACCATGAGGACCAGGATGCCCAGTTGCCTTTCCATGACGGCCGTCAGCCTTGCGGCAGGCGTATCGCCAAGATCATACTCCACAACGAAGCGCTCACCGGCCCGCATGGCATCCTCATAGCGGGAACCCGGAACGAGATTGAGCGTTCGGCGCATGAGCGGCGGTTCGCGCCCGACCTGCGGCGCCAGGGTCCGGAACGCGGCCACCCAGCGACCTGCCTTGCGTTCGTATGCTTCAAGCTGGTCCGGGCCTATATCGGTCATCCGCCAGGAAAACCGGCCTTCTCCGGCGAGCAGGAAGGGATCGGTGAAGTATTCCAGCGAACTGTCCAGACTTTCGACCGCAAGCACCAGTTCCTCAGCCGTCACGTGCCTTTTGCCGGTCTCGATAGCCGACACGGTCTGGCGATCATTGAATCCGAATACCCCTGCCAACTCCTCCTGGGAAAGCCCACGTTCCTCGCGTAGCGCCTTCAGCCGTTTTCCGATAAGCCGGTTCGTCACTCGAATCCCCAATATTACGTTCCTTGCATTTCCGCTCTTGCAAGAAATATGTGCATTTTGTCAATTTTGGGCCTCGACTGCCACGATCCACTGACAGATCACACCTTCGGGACCGTCGCCGCGCGGGGGTGGGTGCTACGTTGGATGAAATTCGGGTGGTACGTTGGTGAAATTCGGCATTGATATAGCTGCCGGAGACCACAAACTTAGGCAGGGCTTTGCGTATAGAAATCTGTATGTTGCTCAAGACAATATGCCTGTGACACGAAAAACGTACGTAAAAACTCAACATCAACACACATAAATCACACAAAAGTCGAAAATGTTGTTGACTATTTTCTGTGGTCAAACGACACTGTTCGCGTCAAGGAAACCTGTCAGGGAAGGGAAGATGGCACTATGAATTCATCGGATGGAATGCGTAGGCAACTCATCGAAAAGGCGGAAAGCGACGAAGCATTTCGCAGGCAATTGTTATCTGATCCACATGGCACGATCGAAAAGGAACTGGACGTGAAGCTTCCTGAGGGCCTGGAAATTCAGGTGCACGAGGAAAGCGCCGAGACAACGCACCTTGTTCTTCCACCCTACCCCAAATTGAGCGAAACGCAACTTTCGCACGTGGCGGGTGGGAGGAAGAGCATTAATTTCACTTCGCAGTACTATTGACGGTCAGGACTCCGAACTCCGCAATTTTCGGCTGCGAGTTCCCGAATCGAAGTTCCCATGTCACGTAGCCGTGGCTGGCATCGACACGTTCGGCAGATCGTGTTGGGACCGGTTTCACGAACAACTCAGTTCATTTGACCAGTATCCTGACTGCGTAGAAGTGATGAGGACGGGGTATGGTTGCAAGCGCTCGAACGATCCGACGAGGCAGGCTTGGAAAGCACAATCTTCGCCTCGTCGAGAAGGACCGCCATTTCTACGGCCTTGTCGATGACCAGCGATGCGTCGAAGGATCGGACGCCGATGATGTCTGGCGGCGCCTTCACGACGACGCGGGCAAGGCCGACCCGCGATATTGCGGCTTTGACGGTGCGCGGGCCCGGTTCCTCAAGTTCTTCCCCAACGGTTTCCGTTCCGACGGTTTTTCGTCAATGGAGCGCGACTATAAGGTCGCAGCGAAGAGGAAACTGGACCAGAGTGCACCGCTGTCTGACGCACTGATTGGACTCGGATTCGGCGAAGCGGTGCTTTCGGTGTTCCACGCGACGAACATGCTGTCCCCGTTCGAGAAGGCACGAATCGCGGAACTTATGCGCGGTCGGGACGCCGATGCCTTCGTCCAGGCCGCGGCTAGGTTTGCCCACGACGGGACCGAGCCTGCGTTGCGCGAACTCAAGAGCGTGCTTAAGCCCCATGACTGCGCCAAGTGGACCGTGGCGACTTACCTGCCGTTCCTTTGGCGACCCGAAGTGCACATGTATCTGAAGCCGGAAGCGACGAAAGATTTCGCCGCGCGGGTGGGCCATCCGCTCGCATCCGTCTACGAGGCGCAGCTCAACTTTGAAGTCTATGCGTCCCTTCTCGATCTCACGGAGCAGACCGCGAACCGATTGTCGGACCTCGACCCGCACGACCGTATCGACATCCAGAGTTTCATCTGGGTCGTCGGCGACTACAGCGAGGAACGGGAGGACGTCTACCCATAACCCGAAAGAGGAATTATCACATCGCGTATCTCGCGCCGACCCAGGTGGCCTCAATTCAATGATGTCAGGATACTAGAGCACTTGCCTTGCCGACTGTTTTCAGGCCGGAAGAGCGGTCTTTCCCGGGTTATCGACTGTTCCTTGGGGAGGTGTCGCATCACCACCCGGGCGTGCGATTTCTGGTGGCCGTGCGGGCACAGTTGGCCATATGCGCAGACGCCTGTTTGTCGCTTGTCCGGAAGTCCGCGTGCCATCGCAAGTGTTTCCGGTTGCGCCTCTGGCCAGGCGCCGTTTTACGGTTCAGCACTAGCATTTTCTTTCACGTTAATCCGTCAAAGCAAGATCGCAAAGGGGTTCAGTTCGGCCTCCGTCAATGGGTTTCCTTTCCACCCCAAGTCTACTGGCACGTCGTACAAGCGCCCAGGTGCAAGACGTCGCCAGTAATGGCGCAAGCCCGGAACGATCACTCTTGCTACCGGCATTCCTATATCGGGTCGGGTCTGGTCAAGGACCAGCAACTCGAGCCCCCTGCTTTCAACCAGATTTCGACAATGTTCAATATCGTCCCTGATGTCATCGCCGCCCAAAACCGGATAGTCCGTCACGCTGCGCAAGCGAACTCCGGGATCCGGCTCCAAGTATGGATGATCGGCGATCCTGGCACTCTGCAGCCACCGGCGGAGCCCGACTCCCTCAATTCCGGGATCCGCCGAGGCTTGCCCGTGTAACGGAACAAGCACCTGGTTCATTTCGCAAATCGCTCGGAACGCCGCGATTCGCGGGTCGAAGTGTGCGCCGAAACCGAACAGAATTCGCTCTTCCTCGCAGTCCGTCCGGCGAGAAATCGCGACGAACACGGGGATTCTCAAATCTCCGGTCACATCCAGGACCCATATGTCGCGATTCCAGGATTTGTAATTGGCCCGCGCCGCCGCGAGGTATTCATCGTCGAAACTGTCCAGATCGACTCCGGGGCGTTTCAACCGGTTATACCACCAGACCGCCACGCAATCGCGTTCCACGAGTTCGAGAAACCCCTGCAGTATTGCCTCCTCAAGGGTATTTCCGGCGGAACATCCGTTTGACCTGGCCTTGCAGAACTCAACACCTCCGTGCTCCCGCGGGACCCCATAGTAGAGTAATGCTGTCGGCAGGTACCGATTGCAGCCTCGGGTGAGTGACCAGACCGGGGACCAGCTAATCGCCGCCTTGGGATCGAAACGGGCGGGAACCCAACAGGCCATGCCGTTCTCTTCCGGTTTCACTTTGCCCGCTCCGTCGAACTGGCGGTCGCTGAACAGCTCGATTTCATTCGGATGAATCGCTTCGTCCGTTCCGGAGCGGATGAAGTCGACAAGTCGCCTTTTGCATCTTATCTCGTCGCCGCTGAATATTCCCGAGAACAGCTCCAGGGCTTCGCAGAGCGCGCTCGCCTCGGACTGTTGCGGCGTGCTTCCCTTGCCGATACTCCCGCCGCGGACGTTTCCGACAAGCTCTTGAAAACTCCCCGTGGCGGCGATCGAGTTGGTCTGCGCCGCATGAACGTGGTGCCATGGAACGGAAATGTCCGAGAGGCGCCGTATCTGGGTAACCACACCAGTGATCGGGTTGACCAGGTGCCGGAATCGTTCGACGGTCTCCTCGGGCGGAATCGCCCTCAAACCACCGCAGTTACGCACCCGTTTCGGACTTGGGCGCAGGTGCACCGGAGAGGCCGGTCGATCGGGACGAAACATGGATCTATCGCCACATGCGATGCACTGGGGACGGCGCCCAACCCAGCATTTCTCGATCGTCAGGTCGGACGGCATCAGTGAAATCGCCTGCTCACAAAGCGGAGCGAGATCCCCAAGAACGATCCATTTCGCGATTTCTGCCGCAGCCAATCCGTGAACCGCATGCGTGAACGCGGGACCGTCGACAACCGGCAGGGCCGTGTCGCCACCGATCGTGTTTCCCACAAACCTTTCCACTGTCCGGTTGGTGCGCAACCGAAACGCGAGGCATTCCCAACATGGCCCGTCTTCTCCCGGGCGGAAAACCGGCCCGAACAGGGGAAGAACTCCACTGGGACAGACAAGTGTCCACGGCATGGCGGAGTGAAGGTGGCGCCGGTTCATTTCCGCGTGCTTCATGTCCAGATAGTCCGAACAGACAACGACCGAGAGTGTCGGATCGTTCGAGTCGATGCGCAGGCCCATTTCCTGGAGTCTCGTGGCGAATTGACCGGCATCGCCGGAAACCGAGATCGAAATCGTGGCGAGCCGCTCTTCGGCCCATCGCGGCGATGCGCCCAGAGCCGCCCAAAAAGCCGCTGCTCCGCGGCTCATGTCATGTTCGGCCGAAACGACATACCCACGCAATGCGAGTGAGACGAGCGCGGTTCGAATGTCGCTCTCGAAGTGTCTTTCCGATAACCGTGCCGCGATTTCGCGGCTCGTCCTCTTGCCGTCAAGTAGCGGCATGAGATCGGGATAACAGTCACCATGAAGAGCCGTGTCGAAGGTTCCGGACCGCAAGATGACTGTCCGGTCGTCCAGAACGTGAAACCGCATGTGCGGCACGAGCACCGGCACCTCCACAAGACCGCGGTCGGCGGCGGTATAACGGGCAAGTATGCCAGACCTCCCTCCGGCCTTGCGCGGGTCCGGTTTCATGCCGCGCATGCTTTCACGGTCCACGCGGAGTCGTCATGAGCTCGGTAGCGTCCAGGAGGCCGAATCCAGGGGTCCACGGGTTCGCTCTGATCGCCGTCTTCACGGAACGGCGCCTTTCCGGTGTCCGAATCCGGGTTTTACGTCCACGCCGTCGACCGCCGGGTGCAGCCTGTCGCTGCCAGAACTCAGCAACACCGGACGACCACCTCCGCGGGCAGGAATCCGGCGCGGATCGCCCATGGGAACCGTTCATCCGTTCGAAGGACGCGCGTGGACATTCGAACGCTTTGCCGGAAAAGGAGACAGGCAGGCTGGTCATCGGGTCGAATCAATGCTTCAGGCGACCGGTACGTTCACGGGAACGCGGAATGCTCAACCGGAAAACTCGACATCTCCGGAGACACGGTGGTCGGGAACGCGCTCGAACGGTTTCGGAATTGCGGCCTCGGAAACGGGAGCTCTGCCCGCGACATCGCCCCACTACCGACCTGACGCACGGAAGGCTCGTCAAAGGGCCGCAACGCGATCCCGTCAGTTCCCTAACGAAGCTCCTAGGGCCCTGTAAATCCTGCCATTTGGGAGGTATCGGAAGCCTGCTGGGCGCGCCGTACCCATGGGACACATTTCGTGCGCAACCCGCTCATTCCGTTGTGCAACGGGAGGGCATGGATGGTCCTGTTTCGATACCCGGTGCCCTGTCTTCGCCGGAAGGCCTGCAACGGCGATTCTGGCCGCGTCCAGCGGTGCGTCGTGGGCCGAGATCGGTCACCGGGAATGCGGCGCGTTCGGTTCTGTCGACCCACCTGGCAAGCCGCAGGTCACCGGTTGCCTCGCCACCCTTCGCTGTTCTGAACGGGACGGAAAGATCAAGCTTCCTGCGCCGCGCCGCGGCGGCGTTTGCGGCCGGGTTGCCCGCCTCGAGGGCGGAGTTCCGGCTCCGGCGGGTCTTCCGGGCTTTGCCGGGGAGGTCGCGGGTCTTGAACTTGCCGAGTGCCTCTCGCCGTAACGGTTTCACCGCGATCGCGAATGGCCGCTCTTTCAATCCGGACATGACGCTGCGGGAAACGCCCGCCGCTCGAGAACCATCGGCAGGATGAACGCGCGATGTCCGGGGCCTGGCAACACACCATCGTGCGATCGCGATCGATCGATCGCCGGCCGATCGGCCATCGGTCATGAACTGTGACGGTGGGCACGCACTCCCGAGTTTCCTCGCTGCAATACGGGTGATCCTGCCCCGGGGAGTGACCGAAGCGGCACAAGAACAGTCCAGTCGTTCAGCAAACCGGAAATCCGCCGGTTTGCTTTGGTTTCAGTGGACTCAAGATTGGAATTACTGCACAGAAAATGGCACCAATTGATTTACGACTCGCGATTTTCGGGTACGCAACATGCTCCAATACCGCATTTTTCGGGAAAGGGCCCTCGTCCGCAGCGTCGAACCGGAACCGCTCGACGACCCGGCACAGGTGACGGCTCCCCACGAGTGGATGTTGCTGGTTGCACTCGCCGTGATCCTTGCCGGCGCCGTCTTGTGGTCGGTTTTCGGCTCGGTGGAACGGAAATTGTCCGGCGACGGAGCGTTGGTGATTTCGGGGAAGCGTTTTTCGGTCCTGTCGGGTGTTTCGGGCAACGTCTCCGAAGTCTTTGTGAATGTCGGCAACACGTTGGAAGAAGAGTCGACGATAGCACGGGTCCGGGTTCCTGAAATCGAGTGGCGGGTGCGCGTCGCCCGCGCCCGCCTCGCAAGCCTCGAAGAGGAAGCAGCGGCATCAGCCGGTCCTGTCCCGGTTCACCAACGCGAGGGTCTGGCAGCGGCGCGTGCGGAATTGGCGGAGTTCACGGCGCTGGATGCGGAAGGAGGACTGGTGATCAGCCCTTATTCCGGAGTGTTGACCGCCCTCCACCTTGAACGGGGACAGGCCATAACGGCCGGAACACCGGTGGCGGAAATCCGCACGGGTGGTGATGCGGTGCTGGAGGCCGTAACAGTGCTTGACCCTGCACTAGTCCAGAGAGTTCGGGTAGGCATGCCGGCCCGGGTCGCTCTTGCGACCCGGGACCGCGAAGGCACACATGTGGTGGCCGCCAGGGTGGCGGAAGTTTCTTCCGGACCGGTGACGCCCGCTCGATGGCTTGCCCGACTCGGGATAGCATCGATCGGTGATGGCGGGGGGCGCTATCTCGTGCGACTTGCGCTGGCGGACGAACCGGACGTACCTGTGCCGGATGGCACACCGTGCCGGGTGGAGATCGTCCTGGGAGAGTATCCGCCGCTGGGCCTTCTGTTTGCTGCCGGTCGTCCTGGCTGATTTGGCTGCCTTTACCTCGCCATCGAAACGCCCGGAGACCGCAGTGAACACCCGCAAGATTCCAGGCCTGTCCGGCTTATTCAAATCTTTCGGGCGTCGTCCGCGCACGCCGCTGCTCCTTCAAATGGAGGCCGCGGAGTGTGGCGCGGCATGCCTCGGTATTATCCTTGCCCACCATGGCCGTTGGGTGTCGTTGGCCGAGTTGCACGTTTCGTGCGACGTCGGTCGCGACGGCTGTACCGCGGAGGACCTGGTCAAGGCCGCCAGCGCCTACGGCTTGCGGGCAACCGGATGGCGCCGCGAGATCGCGCAGCTTCGCGACCTGCCCATGCCGGCGATCGTGTTCTGGCGATTCAATCACTTCGTCGTATTGGAACGCATCAGCGAGGGTTGGTACCACATCAATGACCCGACCTACGGTCATGTCCGCGTCGACGAGGACACGTTCGACCGTGACTTCACCGGCGTCGTTCTGGTGCTTGAGCCGACCGAAGACTTCAAACCTGGCGGCACACCGGCCGGTGTTCTCGAGCGGTTGTGGTCCTGGTTGCGCGACTTTCGGCATTCATTGGCGTTCGCGGCCGCATGCGGGTTGCTCCTCGCATTTCCCGGTCTCGCATTGCCGATCCTGCTGTCGGTTTTCGTCGACGATGTGTTGGGTGCCGGACAATCAGGCTGGAGCGGAGGCCTGATCTGGGCCGTCGCTGCGGCCGGGGGCCTCGCCTACATCCTCAACCTTCTCCAGATGCGGTCGCTTCGCAAATTGGCCGTCCACCTGTCCGTCAGACAGTCAATCCGCTACATGACGCGCCTGTTCCATATGTCGACGCAGTTCTTCTCCCAGCGCCTCGCGGGCGACCTGGCTTCGCGTATGCAACTCATCGACCAAGTCGCCACTGTCGGCTCCGGACAACTCGTGGGCATCGTCATCGAACTTGTCATGAGTCTGGCTTTCCTGGCCCTCATGCTCATTCTCGACGTTCCGCTCGCACTCTCCGTGGCTGGCCTGGGCCTGGCGTGCGTCGTGCTGATGCGCATCGTGACGCGCCTGCGCACCGACCACAACCACCGGCAACGCCGCGAACAGGGCCTGCTGCTGGGATTGGGCATGGCCGGGCTTCGCCAAATCGGAATGATCCGGGCAACCGCATCCGACGATGACTTTTTTGCGCGTTGGAGCGGTCGGCAGGCACGCGAACTGAACGCCCGCCAGGCCTTTTCCGAACTGGGCCATGTCACCGAGGCGTTTCCGTCGCTGTTCCTGGCACTCGGCCTGGCGGTCGTGTGCGGCGTTGGCGGCTTGCGGGTGATGACAGGGGAGATGACCATCGGCTCCCTGCTGGGATTCTACCTGGTGGCTACGAATTTCATGCATCCCATCGGTCGTTTCGTCCAGTTCGCCGATCTCCTCCACACCCTGGAAGCAGACCTGCAGCGGCTGGATGACGTCTTCACGGGCCCCCTTGACGAGACGATTCCGGATGTTCCGGCGAACGGTGGGCGGCGCACGATCGAGACCGTCGACGGGCGTCTGCGTCTTGCCGGAAGCATGGAGATGCGCAACGTCACATTTGGGTTTCGGCGCAATCGGAATCCCCTGATCGAGGACTTCAACCTGGTTATCGAGCCGGGGCAGCGGGTCGCCGTGGTCGGCTTCAGCGGATCCGGGAAATCAACACTGGTTCTGCTCGCGGCCGGAATGTATCAGCCGTGGCATGGCGACGTGCTCTTTGACGGCCGCCGTCGCGACGAAATACCGCGCGAGATCCTGTCCGCCTCGGTGGCCATCGTTCCGCAGCAACCGGTCCTGTTCCAGGCGACGATTCGCGACAACCTCACGTTGTGGAATCCTTCCGTGCCCGACGAACTCGTTGTCGCCGCTGCAATAGATGCCGCCATTCATGATGACATAATCACTCGGCCGCAGGGTTACGAATCGAAGGTAGAGGAAGGTGGGCGCAATTTCAGTGGCGGGCAGCGTCTGCGGCTGGAAATTGCGCGCGCCCTGGTTTCCAATCCCTCGATTCTGGTCCTCGACGAGGCGACCAGTTCGCTTGATACCGTGAACGAAGCACGCGTCGACGATGCGCTGCGCCGTCGTGGCTGCGCCTGTCTCATCGTCGCGCATCGGCTCAGCACGATTCGCGATGCCGACCGGATTGTCGTGCTCGACCAGGGCCGGGTGGTTCAACAGGGTGTTCACGACGAACTTGTTGCCGAGGACGGTCTTTACCGGGTGCTTGTCGATGCCTACTGACTTTCGTGACAGTTCGGCCCGGGACTCCGGGATCGAGGCGCTGGCGGCCATGGCGGCTGCGGTCGGCGAAATCGTGCCGGCCGCGGGAAACCGGCCAGTCATTCTCGACGACCCCGATGTTGCCTGGCTCGTCCAGAGCGGAACCCTAGACATATTCGTCGCCGAACACGCCGGAGGTGACGTGGCTTCGGCTTTCAAACACGCCGTTCGAACCGGAAACGGACGCTGGGCGTTCGGAACAACGGGTCATGACAGACCGCTTCGACTGATTGGAAAGGGTCTTCCCGATACCGTGCTTCTGCGGGTGCCGGTCCGCGGTCTTCTCCAACTCGTGGCGTCACATCCGGAATCGGATTCGGCCACGGCCTCTTTGATCGATGCCGTCGACGCATGGATCGAGGACCTCGGCGCTGCCGTTTCCCGTGAGATCAAGCCACGGCCGCGCGTTGACCGCTGCCTGCCCCCGACGGGGTCGCTGGAGGTCGACGGCGTGCTGACGGCGGACCGAGGTGTGGTCTGGATCGGCGGTGCGGAACAGATCGCCTTTCTTGGAAGCGAAACGGCAGCACCCGGCGGGCCCGGCTGGATCGCCGTAACGCCGCTCGCCTGGATAACGGCAATGAGTCCGGTCGAGATCGAATGCGCAACTTCCGAAAACCTCGGCCTCGAACGGCTCCTGTTGGAAGCGCTGCCTGAATTCCACAGGCTGTGCCTCGGCGCGGAGGGCTTCAACCGGCAACTGGCGTTGGCAGACATCGCCAATATGCAGGCTGACACGGCAAGCCACCGCGGCCATCAAAGAACGGTGGCGGAACGGAGCCTGCTCAACCTGGGTCGGCCCCCTGGCACGACACCGGAAGATGTGTCCCCGCTGTTCGCGGCGTTGCAGGCAGTCGGAAACCACGAGGGCATCACGTTTCAGATGCAGGCGGATGCACGCGGTCAGGACCCTTCTCTGAAAGACATCCTGGAGACGTCGCGGGTCCGGGTCCGCAAGGTTCGTTTGGAGAGAAGAGACCAATGGTGGTTCGGCGACAGCGGTGCAATGCTGGCCTTTCGCCGTGATGACGGTCAGCCGATGGCGCTGCTTCCCGGATCGACCGGAGGCTATCGGATCCTCGACCCGGCGACGGGTAAATCGACCCGCGCCCGGAAAGACAATGTCGGCGAACTCGATGACCACGCCTGGTTTCCGTACCGGCCGATCCGCCACGACACGTCGGCCGACATGTCGTCTCTGTTCGGGATTGCCCGCGGTCATCTCCGGGCTGACCTGTTGCGCCTGATGACGGCGGGCGTTGCCGCCGGCCTGCTGATGCTGACGCCAGCGGCCGCCCTGGGGATCCTGATCGAGACCATCGTGCCGTTCGGCGACGCCGCGGACCTGTTGTGGTTCACGTTCGTGCTCGTGATTCTTGCCCTGGCCACCGGATTGCTCCACATGTTCCGGGGAATGGCTCTCCTGCGCCTTGAGGGCCGGATTTCGACACGATTGAGCGCGGCGCTTTGGGACCGGCTTTTTTCCCTGCCTGTCGGCTTTTTCCGCCGGTTCACGGCCGGTGATGTCGCCGAGAGGGCGACCGCGTTGATGGTCCTGCGCGATCGCACTGCGGGACCAACGACCGAAGCCGCGCTGTCAATGCTTTTCGCGCTCCCCTCGATCGGGTTCCTGTTCTTCTACAACACGGCGCTCGGTTGGCTGAACCTGGCTGTGGGCATCATCGTGTTGGTGGCGACCGCAGCCTTCGGCATCGCTCAACTTGAACCGCAGCGGCAGTATTTTGCGGCATCGCGGCGGGTTTCCGGCGATCTGCTTCAGCTCATCAACGGAATCAGCAAGTTGCGAACGGCCCAGGCCGAGGATGCGGCGTTGGCATTCTGGGCTCGTCAGTACCGGAAGAAAAAGCAGGCGGAGATCAAGATCGCCGCCTTAAGCGAGCATCTCGCGTCGTTTGCCGCCGCGGTTCCCGCGCTGGCGAGCGCTCTGGTGTTCGCAGTCGCATTGACCCAGGAAGAACTCAAGCTGGCCGAATTCCTGACCGTCTACGCGGCATCGATCGTGCTGTATTCATCCCTTGTGTCGCTCGGCCTGTCCTTCCAGGGCATTTCGGCCATCGTGCCCGGCTGCGAGCAAGTGCTTCCCATCGTCGCGGCCGAGACCGAGGACGTGTCGGGCAACCGCATGCCCATCACGCTCGTTGGGGAGATCCGCTTTGACCGGGTGAGCTTTCGGTATTCCGAAGACGGACCACGGATCCTGCACGATGTCTCCTTCCACGCCAGACCGGGCGAGCTGGTTGCGATCGTGGGTGAATCCGGTGCCGGCAAGAGCACCTTGATCCAGCTCGCATTGGGGCTGGAAAATCCGATCACCGGTGCCGTTTACTACGATGGCCGCAATCTCAAGGACCTCGATGTCAACTCGGTACGGCGGCAGATCGGTGTGGTCGTGCAGGACGGCGTGCTGCTTGTCGGAGACGTGCGCGGCAACATTATCGGCGAGTCACCGGATCTTACCCTCGACGATGCCTGGCGCGCCGCCCGCCAGGCGGCTGTGGCGGACGACATCGCTGCCATGCCGATGGGAATGTTTACGCCGGTCGGGGAAACCGCGTCGACGTTCTCGGGCGGCCAGATTCAGCGCATTCGCATCGCCGCCGCGCTCGTGCGCAACCCGCGCATCCTGTTCCTTGACGAAGCCACGAGTTGGCTTGACACGCGCAGCCAGGCCGAGACGATGGCAGGCATCACGGCGTCGGTGGCGACCCGCATTGCCATCGCTCATCGACTGTCAACCGTTCGCGAGGCCGACAGAATCTATGTCATGCAATCCGGCCGGATCGTCCAGCAGGGTAACTTCGAGGAGTTGCTTGAGGCCGACGGTGTCTTCCGAAATCTTGCAGAAAGGCAGATGACGTGAGTCCGGTTCCCGGACGGCTTGACCCGGCCGATTCCGCCGATCGGTCTTCCTGACTTCGACGGTTGGCGCTCTACGATGTCCCGGGCTATTGAAAGGGCTTCCGGATTCAGGTCTTCGAAGTCAGGGTGAACATTCAGTTGAGACAAGAATCGCTCAATGTAGTCCTGCGTACGTGTATCGAGTTATCGTGCCGCCGCATCCGCATGAGTGGGTATTCGGGCGAGCGCTGGCTCAATTTGCTGGTCAAAACCTGACGTGCATGCGTGAGCGTAAGCGACGGGTAAATGGCGACGTTGGACAATTCGATCGCCCGTGCGGGGGGAGCATCGGGATAATTCCGATCATAAATCAATGATCGGAGGTTTTTTGTCATGTCCAGTGATCTGAATGGTTCGGCTGGTTCCCACCCTGCACGCGTGGTGTGCAGCGCAACGGAGTGGGTGCAGTACGATGGATGAATCGAGGCCAACCACCACTTCCTCGACATGATTTTTGACGAGGACCGAAGCTGCGTCCGCACCGGCCACGGCCCGGCGAGCGCCACGCTGCTCCGGCGCTTCGCCATCGGTCTCACCAAGACGTCCAGCGACAATGTCGCCGAGACCACGCGCAGACTGGCCCGAAAACCGCGACGGATCCTGGACATGCTGAAACTGACAGGCAACACCTGCCCGCATGTCGATGGCTGGGAAAAGCGCGGAATCCTGGCGATTTGCCGCGCTTTGGCGAGATTGTATTCTTTCCTTATTGTCGCGCTCCTATTGTCGGAATCCTGTTGTCGCTGTGATCGGTTTATGCGTTGCCTGTCCTGTTGCCGCGGCCCTGTGCTGATCCTTTTGTGCGTGTCGGAGTGACGTTTCCGTTGCGCTTCGCCGGACGGGGGCGATGCGCTGGATGCGGCGTTCCCGGGAGCTTGCGATGGGCTTGAGCACGGCACCTGACGCCTGAGGTACCGGCGGCGGCCACGCGGGGGCCGGGGGCCGGAACAGGTGCTGGATCGGCGTCGAAAGACAGAGCGGCGCAGTGCCGGCTTCGGTCACGCACGAGGCGCGGTCTTTACCTGAATCCCGGCACCTACACCATCGCCCTTTCCCGCGCACCGGCCTCATCTGCATGGTTAAGGCAAACGAAATACGGGCAATCAGGCGTTGCACGAGCACACATCTGGAGCTCTCGAAACACCGAACAAACGGATCGATCGTTTCGTGACGAACCCTTACCGACAGAGTCGACCGAACCCAGGCAAGGAATCGTCCAGTCCGGCGAGACGGAGCATGTGCCAACCAAGCGCCTGGTTGCTGGTGATCAATGGAATGCCGGTTTTCGCTTCAAAGTCATTGATCACGGCCACACACCGGAGGTTCGTGCATGAAATCACGACGGCGTCGCAAGACGCCGACTCGGCAATGCGTTCGGCCGCCGACCTGATCGCATGTTCCGTGATCCGTGCGACGACCCGGTCATCTTCTTCCTCGAAGGATCCGAATGCCGAGAGTTCAAAGCCTGCCTCTTCAAGTCTCTCCACCATTCTCGCCGAAACTTCGGGCACGTACGGCGTAATGAACCCGAGGCGCCGGGTCCCGAGCGCATTCCCGGCAGCAATAATCGCGGCAAGCGGATCGGTCACCCGGGCATTCGGGAACACGCTTTGAATCGCGCGCGCAACTCGTTCGGAGCCAATGAGGGTCGATGCCGAGGTGCAGCCAAATCCGATCACATCGAATTGCAGTGACGTCGGCAAAAGCCGCACTGACGCAGGAAGATCGCGCTCCATCCGCACCAATGTGTCCGGACGGACCTCCGGTGCCATCGGGATTCGGCTGTGATAAAGGGCAACCCCGCTCAGTGCCATCATCCTGGAGAACTCGGGCTCGAGGGTTTCGTCGGTTTCCAGGACGACGACACCCAGTCTGGCGCGAGTTCCGATGCCGTCATCAGTATTGAAGTCCAGTTTCATCGCCGTCCGTCAGATGACCGGGAGTTCTGGTGCGGCGCGATCAGACAGGAGCTGAGCACCGTCAGACCGTACCACGATGTTTTCCTCGTGTACCATGATGCGGCCACCGCCGTAACCAAGCGAAGGCTCCAGCGTCAGGACCATATTCTCGGCGATTACGGTATCGTCGAAGGCAGCGAGCGAAGGCCATTCGGTCAACTGCATCCCCAACCCGTGGCCAAATCGGCCAACGTCACCGCCTTGGCCGGGAAATCCGGAGACCACGCGCTGCATCGCCCGGAACAGTTCGCGGCAGGTCACTCCGGGCCGTGCGGCGCCGATGCCGGCCTCGGTCGCACGCCACAAAATGTCGTAGATGCGACGTGACGCATCGTCGGCGACGCCGACAGCAAAATTCCGATCGAAATCGCAGAAATAGCCATCCCAGTTGGCGCCGGTGTCGAGCATCAGGATGTCACCCCGTTTCAACGGACGCCGGGTGGGAGGTGAAATGATGTCGTGGTACCCTCTCCGATCAGCGCCACCGACCAGGTAAGGAATGTCGTCGGCTCCTTGTGCAAGCCCTTCGCAACGAAAGGCGCGAAACAGGTCCTCCAGCGACTCGCCTGCTCTCGCAATCTCGGGAACCCGGGCAAACGTGCGTGACCCGATTGCGCAAACGTGCGCGATTTTCGCAATTTCCAGCTCGGACTTCACCATCCGCAATGAGCGGACCAAACCCGTCGCATCGCCGATCTGCAGTCCGGGAAGCGCCCGGACCAACTTCTCGTAGTCGGCCAGTGGCATGCGGAGCGATGTCTCGTGGCCCTTCAAAATCCCGAGAACTCCGCCCTTCCGGGCCAACGGCGACAAGAGTTCCGCCAGCAGGCTGAGGCCGTCGTCTTCAGGCGCAGGCGCGCTCCATGTACGGACATCGTCAAGCCAGGTACGGCGCATCAGGTTGGCGCCTATATCGGGGATGACCGCGACGGGTTTGCCCGATGCGGGCACAAACAGAAACCACGGACGGGTCGGACTCTGCCAGAAAAGCGTGTGAAATCCGCTGAAGTAACGCACTTCGGGTTCGGTGAACAACAAGAGGCCACTCAGCCCGGACTCTGCCATTGCAGCCTGCGCCCTCGAATTACGTTCGGCGAACTCCCGGTCGGGGAATCCGCGCTCAGGGACTTCGGACACGCTCACCCCCTTCGGACAGGAAGACGGTCGCGAACAAGCCGCATCCAGAGTTCCGCACCGATCGGCAGCAATGCGTCGTTAAAGTCGTAGTCCGACGAATGCAGTGGCTGGCCGTTCGGCCCGCTTTCACCGTTGCCCAACATCAGCAAGCAACCTGGGACCGCCTCGCTGAAGTACGCAAAATCCTCGGAAAAACTCACGGGCGGACGTTCTCTTCGAACCGTGCAACCCGCCGATTCACCTGCACGATAGACCGCGTCGGTCTGCGCCTCTGAATTGATCGCTTCGATACATTCCGTACTGAACGACACCGACGCCCTGATTCCGTGTGCCGTCGCGATGCCGTTGGCAATTTGCTCGATGAAGCGCTCGATCCCGCGGCGACTTTCGGAAGAGCGAGCCCGAAAATCGCCTTTCAGCAACGCGTGACCCGGCAGAACATTGCGTTGTCCATCGGTCAGAAACTCGGTTACCGAAACTGCGGCCCCGGCCCCGGGAGCCAGCTTGCGCGCCACGATGGTCTGCAGCGCCAGGACCAGCTCGGATCCAACCGTAATCGCATCCACTCCTACCTGTGGCATCGATGAATGTCCGCCCTGCCCCTGTATACTGATCTCGAACAGGGTTTCGCTCGCGCAAATGACACCCGCGCGGGTGGAAACAAGGCCCACCGGTTCGCCGGGCATGTTGTGAATCGCATAGACCTCGTCGACCGGGAACCGCTCCAGGACGCCTTCATCGATCATGGCCTTGGCTCCGACCGTGTGCTCTTCGTTCGGCTGAAACAGGAAAACCACCGTGCCGTCGAAGTCCCGTTCATTCGCCAGCCTTTCGGCCGCGCCAAGAAGCATCGTCGTATGGCCGTCGTGGCCGCATGCATGCATGACCCCGGCATTCTCGGAGGGGTAATCATGGGTCGACGTCTCGGTAATCGGCAACGCATCCATGTCGGCACGCAGCCCGACGGCCCGGTTGCGCCGGCCGACCCTAAGTACACCGACGACCCCAACGCCGTCATGCACCTCCAGTCCCAGCTCCCGAAGGCGCGCGGCAATTTTCGACTTGGTCTGAATTTCCTCGAATCCGAGTTCGGGATGGCGGTGGAGTTCGCGCCGAAGTTCGGTCAGTCTGGCTGCAAAATCGGACATGTGTGGGGCTCCGGGAAAAGTCTGTATCATGGATCTGCCAGGCAGGGCGAATGAGGCAAGAGCTGTTGCGCTCAAACATAACAGATGTCCCGGTAACGATCTTGCCGCGATTTCCGGACAAGGATGCTTCGAATCCTGCTGTCTGCCACCGAAAACCCGCCGTCCTTGCTTTCGATCTTTCATGGAATCGAATCCATTCCAGGATCGGTCTCGGGCATCGGAAAAACCGGCGGTCCCAGAGCGGAACGTTTGGCGTTCAGTCCCTTTCCGGTCTGTACTTCCAGACACGGCACTGGCCGTTGTCAGAATCGATTTCGATTGTCCAGTGCTGTGATTCTAATTCACGATGCCGATTCCTGCAGCTTCTGGTGGCCCTTCTTCCATGCCTCCACGAGGTCTTCGGGCACCTTGCTCCAGCGGAACGGCCGGGCATTATTGGCGTTGCGGTGCTCGATGTAGCCCTCAATCGCCGCGATGCACTCGTCGAGCGAGTTGAAAATCGCGTGCTCGAGTCTCTGCCGCGAGAGCTTGGAGAAGAACCCCTCGACCGCATTCATCCACGAGGCCGAGGTCGGAGTGAAATGGAACGTCCAATTGGCGTTGCCTTTCAGCCATTCGTTGACCTCGGCCGACTTGTGAGAGGAGACGTTGTCCAGGATGCCGTGAACCTGGGTTTCGGGCTCGATCCCCTCGGAGACAAGCTCGAGGAAGGCGAGGAATTCCTCCGAGCGGTGACGTGCGACCATCCGGCCGGTGACCTTGCCGGTGGCGACATCGAGGGCCGCCATCAGGCAGGTGGTGCCGTTGCGCGTGTCGTCGTGGGTGCGGGTCTCGGGATGACCGGGCTTCATCGGCAGGGGCGCCTGCGTCCGTCCCAGCGCCTGGATCTGTGTCTTCTCGTCCACCGAGATGACCACGGCGTGGTCGGGCGGGTTGACGTAGAGGCCGACGACGTCGCGGACCTTCAGTTCGAACCTCGGATCTCGGGAGACCTTGAATGTCTTGACCCTGTGGGGCTTGAGGCCATGGCTCTTCAGGATGCCGAATACCGTCGAGACGGCGATCCCCACCCTCGTCGCCAGCGCCCGCAGCGTCCAGTGACTGGCGTGCTCCGGCGGCGGCGACATCGCAAGCGCGATCAGTTCGCTGACCTTGTCCTCGGAAATCGGCTTGCGCCCCCGTCTCCGTGGGATGTCGTACAGCAGGCCGTCAACACCCTCGGCAAGGAAGCGGTCCCACCAGCGCCAGACCGTCGGCTTCGACATGCCGGTGGCCCTCATCGTCTGCGTCAGGGTGAGGCCGTCGCCGAGGTGAAGGATGATGGTTGCCCTCAGGACATGCTTGAGGATCGAATGGGGATCGGTTTTGATCTTCTCGAGACGCTTCCGGTCTTGCTCGCTGAGGACGATCCGGGTTCTCCTGCTCTTTGCCATCCTGGTTCTGCTCCCGTAAGAAAACTGTGCGGCAATCGCCGGGAGCGGTTGAATCATACTTCGCAGGAAAACGGATTTCCCAAATCCGAACATAACACTAGCTTGTGTGCCAAACGGGCGTGATCCGGGTCAAACCGTTCGTCAAGCCCACCACGGATCGAGTTGCCATGTATTTCCGAATCGTGTCGGTCTTTTCTCAATGAATTGTTCGGACACACTGGAGTTCGCACCCGATTTCGCCCGCGCGATGGGGTATTGTCAGGCGCAGGACGACTATTCGGTTTCGCCGCTTATCGAAATCGAAGGACCGGGCGGACAGACGGTCCTGGCCAAGGACGAAACCAACCGCATGGGGCTTGGTGCCTTCAAGGCGCTCGGCGCACCATACGCGATGTCGCGGCTTATCGGCCGCAAGTGGCTTGCTCACACCGGCAAAGAGCTGCCGCTGGCGTGTTCAAACAACGCCAGCGTGCGTGAATTCGCGTCCCGGCTGACGTTTGTCTGCGCCAGCGCCGGCAACCACGGCATGGGCGTCGCCGCGGGAGCACGAGCGTTCGGCTCCAACTCGCGGATTTATCTCTCCAGGACGGTCCCCGCCGCCTTTGCCGATCGTCTCGAGGGTCTCGGTGCCGAAATCGTCATTTCGGGCGACGACTACGAAGCCAGCATGACGGCGGCCCTTTCCGATGCCGACCGCACGGGCGCCATTCTTCTCGCGGACAGTACCTGGTCAGGCTACACTGAAGTCCCGAAGTTGGTCATGGAAGGCTATTGCGTCATCGCCGAAGAATTGCGCCGGGCGTTTTCGGCGTCGGGCAGGTGGCCAACACACGTCTACCTTCAAGCGGGCGTCGGTGGCCTGGCCGCGGCGATGGCCCACATGATCCGGCTGAACTGGGTTGAGCAGCCTGATCTCGTCATCGTCGAGCCCGCGGCAGCTGCCTGTCTGAAAACGAGCCATCTCGCGGGAAAACCAGCGCGTTCCGACGGGCCGGATTCAATCATGGGCCGGTTGGATTGCAAGGAACCTTCGATCGTCGCCTGGCACACTCTGGAACGTTGCGACGTCAGCTACGAAACGATTTCTGATGCAGAAGGCGATGCCGCAGCGCGTGCCCTGTCTGCCTCGGGCACCGCCACCACTCCGTCCGGAGCGGCGGGATACGCCGCCTTGCGTAAACAACTGCCCAAACTCCGCGACTTCTCGGGATTGCGTCCTCTTGTCATCATCTCGGAGGGCCCGTTGACGTCCTCTGGGCCCTCGACGCCGCACGGACGTTCCGACCGCCTGCATCCCACCTGAATCCTTCGCGCCGGAGAAGTTCGCCCGGTGCGGCCGTTTCCACCGATGACCGGGTGAATCGCTTCAAATCGACAATGCATGAATGCAAGCCGGACAGCCAGGTCGAAGTCTTCGGCCTCGTGAACGTTGTGCCCCGGTTGGCCGGCCTGGTCTGGAACACTCTTTCTCTTCCTGGCCGTGTGTAGAAGACCTCATCGGTTGCGCCGCTCACCAACGCCGTTCCCATCGTGTTGCGAATGTCCGGCTCCATTCCCATGATCGTTCGACAGACTACAAGCGCAAAGGAGGTCAAAACCGACCGTTGTTTCGGCATTTCGGAACCAAGGTGCGAGACAGTGCAGTTGCGCTGAGCTTCCTTGGTGGGCGGTCAGTCCGAACTGCCGCATCGCTGGATTTACGGAACGGAGTCGATCCGCCGCCGTGACGACGTTCTCGATTTCGGAACTGGCTCGTGCTTCGCGCAGAGGGATCGGGTTGGTCAGCATCGCCAGGTTCGGGACCAGCGCACGGAGAGTCCGGGCTCTGCCAATGCCACGTGTGAAGCAATGCAATTGCAGAGTACAGGCCTTGTCACGATGCCCGACGAAGCCGGTGGCCGTTTCGGATTGTCAGCAAAAAAACGACCGGAGTCGCCGATCATGTCGATGCATCCTGTCCCGATCGACACGTCTTCCGAACATGCCGATTCCGTCAGCACGTCACTTCGACGTATTGACGAAAGGAGGACTTGTCGCAATGGCAAGCTGGTGAGGCGGAAATACGGTGCGCGGCGGATCAGGTGACTCGTGCTCTTCCGCGCGCGAAACGGAATACCGCCCCGGGCGCGGTAAAATTCCGGCAAGTGTCGGACCAGACTTCGATACCACTTCAGGGAAGCCGGTATTGTCTCATGATGCTTCGGAGTCTTCGGAAACCTGCCACATCACCTGTAGTCTACGAGCCCGGTTCGCTGAATCGATACCATCGCACCTTCGCGCGCGTGGCCCCCCGTGGTGCCGGGAGGCCAACCCGGAATAACCAAATACGCGGGGCGGTACCAATTTCGAGGCGCCAGTCAACGCGTTCAACGGCGTGTTGAAAATCGGGAACGGCTCGCATACGTTCGCACGTAACCGGCCATGGGCCAGC
The DNA here is from genome assembly GCA_965242975.1 of Paracoccaceae bacterium. GTDB lineage: Bacteria > Pseudomonadota > Alphaproteobacteria > Rhodobacterales > Rhodobacteraceae > JAPPHA01. The sequence goes on from CBDETS010000007.1 coordinate 2,764,831, forward strand.
CATCCGGTACCAGTAACAGGAGACAGAACCCAAGCACAGGCTTCGGAACAACCGCCCGCTCCGCGCCGATTGCCGCCACCAGGCATCCAGGATCCGCGGCTTGCTGCGGCACAGCGATACATGGCTGCGATCGTCCGCGCGGCGGTATTGGTGAGAATCCATTGAAGGTTCTGACGGTGGAAATCATGATCAAGAGGTTATCGAAGGCAATTCTCGCGGGGCTTGGGACGACGGTTTTCCTCGCCGGTGTCGGCAGCGCCGACCCGACGGGTGTTTGGCTGACCCCGAATGGCGACTCGCATATCGAGATTCGGGCCTGCGGCGAGAAGCTCTGCGGAAGGCTCGCCTGGTTCACTGAACCGCGCACCGCTGATGGCACGCTGAAACTCGACGAAAAGAACAAGAACGCGGCGTTGCGGACACGTCCTCTTCTCGGGCTTGTGATGATGTCGGGATTCACAAAAACAGGCGACGGAGAGTGGACAAAGGGACGAATCTACAATCCCGAGGACGGCCAAACCTATCGTTCCAAATTTGAATTGAAGGACGAAAATACACTGAACGTCTCAGGCTGCGTGTTGATTTTCTGCAAGAACCAAACCTGGACGCGGGTCAAATGAGAGCGGATCGCTCGGTGTAAATTCGGTCGGAATCCAGTCGGACTCCCGACGCCTTCCCAGGTGTCTCTCGAACCGAAGCTCGTGAAGCATGGAACCGTCCTCCCCACCGTCGTCAGGCGACCTGGTGCGCCGGAAGTAGACCTGCGGGCAGGAAATCGAATTCTCCGCCACGTCATGAGCAGCCCGCGATTCCGTCAGAAGCAGCGCGCAGCATGTACCGACCTACGGGCGATCATGAGGCCGACGTGCATGTGTATCGATCGATCACGCGTGCCGGAATGTGTACTTGAGGCATAAACGTCCCGGGATCAGACCCCCCGGGCACGACGAACCCGGGACTTCCCCCATGGTGGAGGACGACGTGCGTGCGAGCAGTCGGACGCGCGGAGGCACCGGCATTTCGAAGTTTACCTGCCATCGGCGACCACCGCCTCCACATTGGGCCGCATCACGGACCACACACGCCCCATTCGGGCGAATTCACAATGTTGGCCGGGTGAAACGCTCGCCGCCGGGTCCTTTGCGAAGTCCGACCGGCGCGATGTCGAGTCCGATCTTGTTGCGATACCGGAAGCGGTCGACAACCGGCTTGTCTGGCTCGGATGCAGGGACCTTGATCACCTCGATGAGACACCGTTTCAGCGTCCGCACCTGTCCGCCTCAGCGCAGCCTCGATGCGCTCGGGCGGCAGGCTGACCTGTTCGGTGATAGATGATATAGGTCAATATGTAGCGCCCGAGCTCGGTCTCCGCAACTCCGGCAACCAGCAGGTCGGCCTCGGCGTCGCTGACATTCTCGCGGAACGCGCGGGCCAGCGCCAGCAGTGCCGCGCGCACCTCGGCGCTCCGCGATAGCTCCCGCGGAGCGATCCGGCCGAGATCGTGAACCACGTAGCGGCCGAAGGACTCGGCGAGGTGTTCCAGACCCTCGGGTGCCCGGATCATGTCCTGGATCGAGCAGGGCACCGTCCACGGGTCTCTCCCGTGATAGAACAGGAGCGGGATTACAGGTGGCAGGCCACCGTCCGGGATGGCGCCGTTGCCCAACCAATGGTATTTTCTTGTGCGCTCGGCACGTTGGGTCTGATTTTCGTGTGGAGTCAGGCATCTGAATTCACGTCTCTTTTCTGCGCTGCGGTTTTTTTGGTTCCCGGGGGTTGACAAGTCCCCCGGGCCATGGCATGTTATGTCTGGATCGAACCGTTGTTCGGGAGCTTTCAGCCATGGACCCGCGAATCGCGGCCCTCGAGTCCACCACCTTTCTGGGCCGGCGCCTCACACGGCGCCAGATTGCCGACATCCAGGAAACGGTTGAACTGTTCCCGAACGACAGCCGCAACGAACTGTCGAAGACCATCTGCGAGAACCTGAACTGGACCACGCCGAAAGGCGACTACCGGGTTGCTGCCGGCCTGCGGCTTCTCGAACACCTTGAGGAATGCGGGATCCTGACCCTTCCGGAGAAGCGCACCACGGCGCCGAAGTGGGAACGCAAGCCGATCGTCCATGTGCGGGCATCCGACCCTCAGCCCGAGATCGCCTGCGGTCTCGATGTCCTGGAGCCCCTGGAACTCGAGGCGGCGGAATCGCCCGAGGATGTCGCCCTGTGGAATGCGCTGGTGGACCGCTACCACTACCTGGGATGCCCGCGACCCTTCGGTCCGTCCATCCGCTGGTTCGTCCGGGACCGCCACGGGCGCCCTCTCGCGGTTCTGCTGTTCGAGGCGGCGGCACGGATGCTGCCGGTCCGGGACGACTGGATCGGGTGGAGCGGGACCGACCGTGAGCGTCGGCTGCACCTTGCGGTGTCGAACAGTCGCTTTCTCGTGGTTCCATGGGTGCGTGTCGACAACCTGGCGTCGAAAGTGTTGTCGATGGCGCTGCGCCAACTGCCCGACAGATGGGAGGAGCGGCACGCCTGCCGCCCGGTCCTGTGCGAGACCTTCATCGACCCGACCCGTTTCGACGGTGCCTGCTACAGGGCCGCCAACTGGCAGCAGATCGGCATGACGGCCGGCAAGCGCAGCGGGCGCGGCGCCAAGCCGGCCAAGCAGGTCCTGGTCAGGGCGCTCGACCCGGCGTTCCGCGAGATCCTGAAGGGAGAGAGCAAACCCCGGCCACGGCCGAAGCGCCGCAGCAAGTCTCCTGCGTCCGCCTCCGACGACCGCTTCATCGCCATGTAGTCCCGGGTCGCCGACGCGGCCGCCGACATCGCCGCCCGCCACGACCGGGAATGGATGCAGAGACGCCGGGTGCTCAACAGCCTCATCGTCATGCTGTTCGTCTTCCGCCTGGTGCTGGCGCGCGGACAGAAAGGCTACGCCACCGTGACGGCCGAACTCTGGGAGCAGTGCCGGCGATCCGGCATCACGCTGCCGCAGCCGAAACCGGTCGCCGCCTCCTCGATCTGCAAGGCGCGCGCCCGCGTGCACGAGAACCTGTTCCGGGACCTGCACCGCGAAATCCTCTCACACGGCATCCACGACCCGAACTGGAACGGACACCGGACCTTCGCCGTCGACGGCTCAAAGCTCAACCTGCCGCGCCCGCTCGTCGAGGCCGGATACCGGACCCCCAATCCCGATGCATGGTACCCCCAGGGGCTGCTGTCCTGCCTCTACAGGCTCGACAACCGCATGCCCGTCGACTTCATCCTCTCTTCCGATGCCAACGAACGCACCGCCGCGCTCACCCATCTCGACGCACTCGCGCCCGGCGATGTCGTGGTCTTCGACCGGGGATACTTCTCCTTCCTCATGCTGCATGCCATGACCGTCCGCGGCCTGCATCCGGTGTTCCGCATCCAGCGAAACACCGTCCCCGTCTTCGATGCCTTCCGCGACGGGGACCGCGATGATGCCCGCATCAGGATCACCCCGGGAAAGGAGGCCCTGCGCAAGCTGAAGGCCGCAGGCTTCGCAACCCCGGTCCCTCCGGTCGTCCTGCGCATGGTCCGCTACGATCGCGCCGATGAACGATACGTGCTCGCCACAACCCTCTCCGACCCGGACCGGTACACAACGGCCGACCTCTGCGACCTCTACCACGGCCGCCGGTCGATCGAGGAACTGTACAAGGTCTCCAAGAAGGTCATCGCGGTGGACGAATTCCACGGCAAGACCGAACGCGGCGTCCGCCAGGAACTCTACGCCCATTTCAACCTCATCGCCATGACACGCCTGTTCTCCAACCAGGGCGACAGCATCCTTGACGACATGGGTGAAAGCGACAGACCGGGAATGCGGACAAACTTCTCCAACGCACTGGCCATGCTCGCCGTCAACCTCGAGGAGATGATCCTGACCCAGACCGCGGCCTTGGCCGACACCGTCGGGCGCATGGCGGAATCGATCCTCGCGGTCAGGGCACGGTTGCGGCCGGGACGGTCGTTCCCGCGCCGCTCACGGAAACCCGTCGGAAAGTGGAGCCGCAAGAGACAACAGACCGCGTGAACACGAACTGATCCGAAAAAGGGGCGAAATGGCCCCGAAACAGCTACGCAACCTTAAGGAAATGCCATTGGACGGCGGCGCAGTGCCTGCGGCCTTGGCGACATTATCGACGGTTTTGCGCATCGCGCGGACAGTCGCAAATACCCGTAGTCGCGAATCGGTTTTTTGGACTATTGCAACAATCCAGACTCAGGCCGGGGACGTCTCTGGCGCCCTGAAGACCGTACGGACAATCAAGGAATATCGCCGAGTACACCTCCCGTTGCGAACAACGGGTACTACCTGCATTCCTACCAACTGCAGAACTATTCCGCGGCATGCAAACCGTGCAATTCGGGACTCAAGAAGAACTATTTTCCAATCTTTGGCAGGTACGATCTAACAGGAATGAACCCGAGAAAAATTGGGGGCCGAGGATCCGTTGCTCCGCTTTCCAATCGGGAGTTTGGACATTGATCCCAAAAAAGCAATTTCGTTCCGGGGGATCGCGCGGCAAAGCCTGTCTGTCGACTCGACGACGCGGCTGCGCGGGCTCGCGACGATCGTCTTTTTCGCATTGGACGACGTAATTGCCTGAAAGGACCTGATGCGTGGACGAGCCGAGGTTCTCCTTCTTCTCAATTATTGGCTTGTAAAGGCCGAAGATGACAAGAATACCGAGGCAAAAAACAAATCCAGAGGATGGTATCGTCGGCCGCTCGACACGCCAATTGCGCCCGTAATTTCAAGAAATTGTTCGACTCCGATCGGACTGAGGCGCAAGTGGTCGTTGATGATGTGGAGAGGTTTCTCGGGACAATTTCTTAGGGAAGTCGACGAGCAACTGTGACACTGTCGCGGCAGCACTTGCGAGAATCTCGTTTCACCAGAGACGCATCAGTCAGTGTGGGCCAATTCGTACCGATCTAGAACAACGCGCACTTGGCCGGACTCACTATCGACCAAATGAAGGAAGTGGCGACGGAAGTCCTTCGCGCAGCACGGGAACAGGGCTGAGTCGTGCGCCGGCTTACGTGCTGCGTCATGGGCCAACCCATCCGACGATGGCTCCGTCCTTGTCAAAAAGGATCCGGTGGACCGGAGAACGGCCGTCATCCGGCACGAAAACAAGCGATCAGGTATCGGCGTGATCGACCCCCGATCCCAGCGTCCCGGGAGGAATGACGCGCGCCTGGGTGCCCGCAGGAACCTCGACAGATGGATCGGCCAGAACTATTTCGACGACCGGACAGGATTTCGTGGAAACCGCACGGGCCACAATGCTGTCACAGATCACCCGGTTGACGATCGCGGCCCTAAGACCCCAATCGACTTCGGGAGCGGTAAACGTACCAGATTCGTCGTCGGCAGAGGCCCTCGCGTCTTCGTCGGAGGGAATGACCCCGTGATCGGAATCACCGGCTCGAACAGAGGCATCGACCGGCCCAACACGCTGGCCCTGCGTCAATGAACGTGCCTCCGGATTCTTGCCCGCAGCATCGGGCGCATTCGACAGCTGCGAGGCCGCAGGTTCCACGGTCGCGGGCTCATCAGAAGAAACACGTTCATCCTGTGGCCCGGATTCAGGCTTTGGCAGTGCGCGTTTGCCTGGAGATTTCGCCTCGCCCTCCGCGACAGTGTCAATCTCCACTTCGGATTGATCCCCCGCGTCCGGATCACATCCTTGTTCCGTGAAAACCTCCGAATCTGACAAAGCCCTGTTGTCGGGAGATGCGCCGGGATCAGGCGAGTCGTCCTCCCCCGCCGTATTCGCGGCACGGTCCTGCCGTGGCGATTTCGCGGAAGCGACAGATTCGTCGTCAGCAAGGTCGGAACTGCCCGCTGAGTCTGACGAGTCTTCCGAATCGTCCGGCCCGGGACCGTATGGCTTGCGTCGGATAACTGGATCAGCGCAATCTCAAAATGACATTCCGGCGCGCAGGAAGAACGTCCGTCCCCGGAGGGAATCGGTCGTGATGTACGGGTTGTTGGGGGAGGCCGGATTGAGGGCAGGTCCGCTGTTTCCCACATTGAGAATACCACCTGCGAACGCTAGTCCGTCGACATCGAATACATCCTGCCAGTGCAGCGCCTGGTCGTGCCCTGTCCAACTGCCGTAGCGGCCTGTTCGTGCAGCGTTCCAGAAACCGGACACGTGGTAGGCGTTCCAACTTGCCGTCAAATCTCTCCGGCTTGCCTTCAGTGTCGCATGGGCCCGGTTGGGCGGGAAATCCCCCGGCTGGATAGCCCCTGCCACCCTGAATTCGAATTTGTTCTGACGATGGATGCGGGCATCAAGCTCCATGTCCGCCAACTTCGTTTTCCAGCTGGTTCCTGCCCTGACCACGACACCCTGACTGTCCAATTCACCGCTGTTGACCAGCGGACTGACGATCCTTTCGATGCGGCCAGTGCCGTCCCAGATCACGGCCGCCCCTGGCGGAAGGGCTGAACCGGAAACGTCCAGAACCACAAGATACTGGGGCTGACGGCTGACGTTCGATGGCAGGCCCGTCGACTCGGACTCGTACATCTGGATGCCAAAGCTGTGCCGGCCGGCGCGCACTTCAAACCCGACCCTTGTTGGTCCTCCGCGACAGCACAACAGAAGTGTTGACTTCTCTGCGGTGATGCCTTACCTGCCTTTCGTGCAGATGCTGCCGACTCATCGGAGTCATGTCGTCATCGGTCATTCAAATTGAAAAAAGATTAGCTGGAAAATCAGAGATGTATGGATTTGCTGAACAAGTATTGCGGTTCAAGGGAGTGACCGATGAACGCAAACCAATTCAAGAGGTGGCTGAAACGCCAAGGATGCTCGTTTGAGACGCATAAGAAAGGAAGCGGCCACCTCACCGTCCGGCGGGGGAACCAAGTCTCGCAATTACCCATGCACGGCTCGAGAAAAGAACTTGGCCGTGGGCTAATCGCCAAGATCAAGAAAGACCTGAAACTGGAGTGATGCCGTGTTGTCCTTTCCGATCGATCTGCAGGAAGATGACGGCAAGATCTTGGCGACGTCGCCCGACTTTCCGGAACTCACGACCTTCGGCGATGACCGGCGTGAAGCGCTGGCCCGATCTGTATCGGCTCTTGAGGAAGCCGTAGCCGCGCGCATGCACGGCAACCAGGATGTGCCGGTTCCTTCAGCGGGTGATGTGTGTGTGGCATTGCCCACGCTCACGGCGGTGAAGGTGATTCTGTATCAGGGCATGCGGGAACAGAGAATCGGCAAGGCCGAGTTGGCGCGGCGACTTGGTTGGCATCTGCCACAGGTGGACCGGGCACTGGATGTGGAGCATCACTCGCGGCTTGACCGGATGGACAGGGCGCTCGGTGCCATCGGAAAACGGTTGGTCGTGGAGACGCAGGAAATCGCGGGATAGATTTTGCCCACGTCGGAAGAGGCAGCCACAGTCCCGAAAACCGAACTCACGTAGTCCGGGAAACGAACTTCGACGGTTGAATCGTTCGCTCTCGTACACCGGACCGATCCAATGTTTCTGCTCCGCACGTCCGTGAGAGATTCGACTGCCGCCTTGCTGCAGCGCCGTGATACGTGCAACGCGGCCGCGCAGACCACGAAGTCCGCGCCACAAGAAGGTCCGACCGTGTTGGCCGCCCCGTTCCTCCGGCTTCTCAAATTCGCATTGTGGGCATGAGTGGCCCGCGCACGAAATTCGGATTCAAATTATCCATCTGTCGAAGCCCTGCCGTTGGACGCGAACACCATCATCAAGTTGCGCGACGTCAGGTGTTATCTCAGACAACGATGGAATGTGGGAGGACTTTCGGCTCCTGCCCTCTGAACGGCACAGCTCTCGATGCCTCTACCGGCAAGAGGTCGCTCAGGCAGCGACGAAAGGCGGTCGCCTCGCCGCGCGCCGTGACGAGCCTTCCATCTCGCGTTACAGTAAAGCTCGATTCGCGGAAGGATGTGTCTGCCCAGATCCCGAGCACGTACCGGATGAGTTGGAGGGGCGTGCCGTGATCGATCTGGCTCTTGTGCTCGAACAGGGCGTAGACAATCACCGCGCTGCCGCCCCCGAGGTGGAGGCGGAAGATGGCATCGGACTGCGTCGTGCTGCCCTCGCCGTCGATCATCGTGCCCTCGACATGAACCGGGGCGCGCTCCGGATCGAGGCGGGCAACCACCTCCGGAGGGAGGTGTTGACGCATGGCCATCGCGTGTTGATCGCGGAGACGTCCTGTGATCCGGCGAGGATTGCGCGCTTTTACTCAGCCATCGACACCCCAAACCTGCCCCGCGCGATCCACGGACCCGAATCAGCCAAGACTATGGCCGTAGAAGAAGGTCGTGCAACGAACTGCCTGCAGCAGGTAGTTGGTCAGGGCGGTCCGAGATCATGCATCACCCCTTCGAATTGCGCGAAAGTGTGGGTTTACCCGTTCCCGGTTACGGCTTCGCCGACAATCAGGGGTCAAACCCGAAATCCGGAAAATTTGGAGGGCGTTGTTCCGACTTCGGGCTCCGGGCGGGTCTGCTTGGACTCGTGCCATGGACTCCCGTCCCGAACTCGACCGGGCACATCCTCTCCGAAGTGCGGCTTCAGCTGTCACGGGATTCCCGGTCAGGTGCACCGGAATCCGCACCCGGGTCCGCGAACGGGTCATTGACGACAAGTAATGAAGTTTTCCACGGTTGTTGCGCAGAGGTACGCGTGAAGGACTCCGCATCCGCAACTCGTCGGCACGGCATTTGAGCCACGGTAGTCGGTTCACCATCTGCGGTCGCAGACGGTGGTCTTCTCCCGTGTATCCGGCATGAGACGCGACGCTGCGGAGCCTTACCTCCAGGAAGGGGCGGCTCGAGAATGTTGCTACGCAAAAGGCGCATCATCCAGCACGGCCGCCCGTCCCGCCACCGCCCGCGAGACCCAAACAGGTGCTTGGGCAGAGCCAAACGCGAAGTGCATCGCACGCGTGGGGTTTTGGCAATTGCACGGAGCGGGTCCCCCAAGTGGAAACGCGGGGAACAGGTAGCCGGGTCGGCGGCGGGTCAGACACGATCGGGCGCACCTTCGGTGCTAATGCTATGATATAGCGTCCTTTTTTTCCTCCTCAACCTGCAGATGCGGTCGGGTTTCAAACCTGTTTTTCCCGCATCTGCAACTGAATGCGGGGAGGAAACCTTGGCGACAGCACGGCTTACAGACACACGAATCAAGGCGCTCAAACCCGGAAAGGCAGCCCGGGATGTCCGTGACGCGGCCCTGAAAGGCTTCGGCGTACGGGTCATGCCCTCAGGCCGGAAACGGTTCTTCATCCACACACAGTCTGAAGGAAAGCGTACCTGGAAACTCATTGGTGATCCGGACAACATGAGCCTTGCGGAAGCGCGCGATGCGGCAAAGGCTGCCCTCGCCGCCGTTCGGAAGGGCCAGCCGCCAGTGGCATCGCAGGACGAAACCCTTTTCGAAGTCATCGCGGAGGAAGTCTTTCGCCGTTACTCCCGCCACTGGAAAGCTTCGACCCAAAAGGTCAACAGGGGGTATCTCCGCAATCATATCCTCCCCTGGTTCAGCGGACGGCAGGTTGCCGAAATCACCCGCAAGGATGTTCGTGACTGGTTCAAGTCCCTCTACGCAACGCCGGTAGCCGCAGACCGTTCGGCACCGGTCCTGTCCGTCATCATGACCCAGGCGGAGGTTTATGGTTACCGTCCCGAAAACACCAACCCGTGCACAGGAATCAAACGCTATCGGCGGAAGGGCCGTGAGCGTTTCCTGTCCGAAACCGAGCTCCGGCACCTTGGCGGAGTTCTCGCGCGATATGAGAGGGACCGGCCGTTGTCGACGGCGGTCGTCAAGCTGCTGTTCCTGACCGGTTGCCGGGTCAGCGAGATCCGAACCCTCCAGTGGCGGGATTTCCGGGACGGGAGACTGTATCTTCGCGACAGCAAGACGGGGCCCCGAACCGTGTGGCTGTCATCGCCGGCCCGGGATGTGCTGACAGGGCTGCCGAAGACATCACGCTGGATCTTTCCGTCGTCCCATGCCGACAAGCCCGTATCCACGAATCTGATCCAACGTTTCTGGCGGCGCGTACGGTCCGACGCGGGACTGGAGAACGCGCGGTTGCATGACGGTCGTCACACGTATGCCAGCATCGCCATCATGCAGGGCGAGACCGTTCCCGTCGTCGGACGCCTGCTCGGTCACAACAATTCAGCCACAACGCTCAAGTACACGCACCTTACCGAGACCGTGGTGCGCGATGCGGCGGACACCATGGGAGCAATTCTCTGGGAGGTGGGGAAATGAAAAGGATTCGTCTCACCGATGCAGGCGTTCGCTGGCTTAGGCCCGGTGCCCGCGAGTACACTGTTCGCGACACTCTGGTTCCATCGTTGCGTGTCCGGGTGTACCCTTCCGGCACCCGGACCTTCGTCTACCAGTTCGGGGAATGGAAGCAATCACTCGGTCCGGCCACGCTGCTGACGATCGACGAGGCACGCCAGGAATGCCTGAGGTTGCAGTCCGAAGCCAGGGACCGGACAACCCGAGCGCCGGTGTTTGCAGACTTTGCCAACGGAGAGTGGCGTGAATCCTGGTTCCCACGCTGCAAACCCTCGACGATTCGCGGGCGGGAGAGGATCCTAGAGGCGCAACTCCTTCCAGCCTTCGGCAATCTCCGCATGGACAGGATCACGCCGTCTGAGATCCACCAATGGTTCGACGACTACAGCCGGACATCGCCAGGGGCGGCCAATCATGCGCTGAAAATTCTGCGTCACGGCTTCAACCACGCCATCAAGCTGGAATTCATCACAGTCAATCCGGCCAAGGGCGTCAGGCCGAACCCACGCCCGAAACGCGTGCGATTCCTGTCCCTTGCGGAGGTCGAGCACCTGCACGAAGTCCTCGACCGCCATGCCGGTGGACGGCGTGGCCACCAAGTTGACATCATTCGCCTGCTGCTCCTGACCGGATGTCGCAAGAACGAGGTCGTCCGCCTGAGGCGGCGAGAAGTGGAATACGGTTGCCTGAAACTGGAGGACAGCAAGACGGGTCCACGAACGGTCTTGCTGAACCGGAGGGCAAGGAACATCATTGAACGCCATTTGGCAACGACTTCCGGTGAGTTCCTGTTTCCTTCTCCGAAAGACCCGGCCAGGCCGATTTCGGACGAACTGTCCCTTTGGCACACCGTGCGCAGGGAAGCCGGGATCGAGGATGTCCGGCTTCATGACTGTCGTCACACGTACGCCAGTCTGGCTGTCATGCACGGCATTCCCCTGCCCATCGTGGCGCGGTTGCTCGGGCACCAGGACGTAACGATGACCCTTCGTTACGCCCACACCTGCGATCAGGACATCGAAGCTGCGGCGGAGCGGGTCGGAGCCACAATCTCGGAACACCTTGGATGTTTCACCAAGTCATGAGTCCGGCTCGAGGCTGCCGAGGACGTGTACCGCAACACGAGGATTCCGTTCCGTTACTTTCAACGAGTCGGTGCTGAGCAGTGGGGGCACGATCACATCGAGTTAACCGGTGAGGTGCGAAGGAGGGAGAGAAGGCCGCTTCTTCTCACCGGTCCAGAAGCGGCCGACGTGATTTTGAGAAGCGCGCACGGATGCGCATTCACATGCGGCCGAGGGTTCCCGTTTATGGAAAACGTCACGGGTTCTGCAAACGTTGCATTCCAAACGACATGAAACAACAATGCCGGAACAACCCAGATTTGAACATATGGGAAAAACGTTTCCATCGCGAACTTACACTCAAAAGATCACAGCACTAGGCGGGCAAATGTTAGCGTGTGGGAGGCAATTGAAATCCTGTCAACAATCCAATATTTTGAGGGAATCGTAGGAATGGACCATATTTCTAGTAGCGCCATGAGCAGATACAAAACACGCTGGCCGACCGTTGTTGATCTGTTTTCGGGCTGCGGTGGTGTTACCGAGGCCCTCAAGAAAAGACATTTCCGCGTTGTTGCTGCCGTCGATAACGATCCGGTAGCTTGTCGGACTTACCAGAAGAACCACCCCACAGTACGCCTCTATGAGGCCGATATCGCAGACGTGTCACCCTCGGCAATCCGCAGCGATCTTTTGGATGATCTAGATTTGGACCTGCTGATTGTTTGCGCTCCGTGCCAGCCTTTCAGCAGTCAGGGTCGGAAGGACCAGAAGGACAAACGAGGATCCCTTATATTGAGAGCCGTTCGTTTCGCAGAAATCCTGAAACCCGCATTGATATTGTTCGAGAATGTGCCCGGCCTCGCCACGTCCAGGTTTAACGGCATACTGAATGGGTTAAGGAGCGGACTCGAGGATATCGGTTATGCAATGGGATTTCCTGAGATGGTCGATGCGGCTGACTATGGGGTTCCACAAAGACGGCGGCGATGCATTCTTCTTGCCAAACGCGGCGGGATGCCGCCGCGATTTCCCGGGCCGGTAACGCCCGAAGGCGCCCGCAAGACGGTTCGTCATGCTATTGGACGGCTCAGGCACTTGAGCAACGGAGAACACGACCCGTCTGATCCGATGCACTTTGCCCGCAACCATCAGGTGATCGCCCTCAAGAGGCTGTCAAGAATTCCCCTGAACGGAGGCAGTCGGTTCTCGCTTCCGGATGACTTGGTCTTGCCCTGCCACGAAGGCTATACCGGGCATCCGGACGTGTACGGGCGAATGATGTGGGATGACGTATCGCCGACGCTGACGACCGGATGTACCGACATTACCAAAGGCAGGTTTGCGCATCCGGAAGATCATCGCGCCATCTCACTGCGTGAAGCGGCGCGATTGCAGACATTCGATGATGATTATGAATTCGAAGGGAATCCCAGCCAGGTTGCGACCCAAATCGGGAATGCCGTTCCTGTAAGATTAATCGAAGAACTCAGCCCGACTTTGCGCCTGGGACTGCGGAGTTAGGCATGAGAAAGTACACTCCTGAACAGGAGAGTGCAATTTCTCATCGCTGCGGCAATTTGCTAGTTCTTGCCTGCGCCGGCAGCGGCAAGACGGAAGTAATCTCCCGCCGGATTGCGCTGCTGGTCAGCGAGGGCGTCCCGAAAAATTCCATTATTGCATTCACGTTCACCGAGCGGGCTGCGCGGGAACTCAAACTTCGCATAAGGACCCATCTGGAGCAGGAGATACCGACCGACCCGGCGCTCGGCGACATGTACGTGGGAACCATCCACAGTTTCTGCCTGCAACTGCTCAAGGAAATCGATCCCGACTACCGCAAGTTCGAAGTCATGGACGAGGCAAGGCAGGCCGCGCTCATCATGACGAACTTCCACCATTTCCCGAACAGCGAGAATCCGGGACTCGCTTTGAATCACTTGAGGGAAAGAACACGTTCGGGCGGTTACTGGGACACGGTCGCCGTGTTTTTGAATACGTTGAACGTCGTACATCAAAAACAAATCGACATCGGCGAAATTGAAGATAAGTGGGTGAAGTTCGCGCTTGAGAACTACGGGAAAATTGCTCACGGCTATCCCAACTACTTCTTCGATTTTAACCACATAATTGACCAATTGATCTCGTGCCTGAGACAATCGACCGAGGTCCTTGAGAAAGTCCGTGACCGTTTCCGATACCTTGTCGTTGACGAGTATCAGGATATCGACGACCGCCAGGAAGATCTGATCCGGCTGATTTCGGATGAGGGCAGGGCCGTTTGGGTTACGGCGGTCGGCGACGACGATCAGGCTATCTACGGATGGAGAGGCGCGCGCATCGAGAACATTCTGAGTTTCAGTCACCGTTATCCCGACGTGAGGACGGAAAGACTGACCTTCAATTTTCGAAGCACCCACGCAATCGTCGATATTGCCAACGGGGCCATTCGCAAACTACCGGCAGGTGCTCGGGCGGAAAAGCAAATGCTCGCTCGCCATTGGGATGAAGAGAACGAATCGTGGCCGGAAACCATGGCTGAACACAACGACGTTCAGTTGCGGGTTTTTGAATCCGATGAAGCCGAGGCGAAGTGGGTTGCCCGGCGAGTGATGCAATTACGGGGCACCATTGTAAAGGAGGAAGACGGCAGCGAACGCGGTCTGGACTATGCCGACATGGCAATTTTGCTCCGAAGCGTGCGCTCGAGCGGTCACGTCTTTGCAGACGCTCTCAGGGATGCCGGGATCCCGTTTGTTGTCAAGGGAACGGGTGGACTGTTCGATCACGACGAAGTGCTTCTCGTGCAGGCGGCGTTTTGCCTCCTGGCGCGTTCGGATCTGATCCATCGCAGCGAGGGTGAATACGAACGCCTGGGGGAACGTGAAATTCGGGAGTTCGTGCGGGACAGGATCACCATTTTGCGCGAAGGCGGACATATGCCTGCCGCGGACGAGGAGGCCTTTCTTCGTTGGATAGCCAGGAAACGCCACGAACTCGACCGCCGGGGACTGGAGAAGGAAGTTCGAGGTCCGCGACTTGCGCGGCGAATCTACCCACAGGATATCTTTCAGGAACTGCTCAAGGAACTGGGTTCCGCCGAACACGCGGAACCTTGGCCTCAGGAGATTCTCTTCAATCTCGGGCGATTGAGCGATCTCATCACGCAATTCGAGGCCGTGCACCAGTGGGTCACGCCGCGCGGTCTCAAGTCCCTGTGCATGTATCTGGGCGGGTGGGCATCAAGCGCCGTCGATGAAGGCGGGTTTGATGAAAGCGGGACGCCGAATGCGGTGCAGGTATTGACGGTCCACGGGGCCAAGGGACTTGAATGGCCGGTGGTCTTTTTGCCTCGCATTTCCAGTTACAGTTTCCCGAGCAGCAAGAGAAACCAGGGACCGGAAGTTTTCCTGAATGAACGGTTGTTCAACCCGAAGGACTATGCCGGAGGCGATATCGGTGAACGGCGCCTCTGGTATGTCGCGTTGACCCGCTGCCGAAAATATCTGCATGTAACGAGCCAGGATCGTCCGAGAAAGCGCCGGACCGACTACCACAAGGAGATCGAACATGATTATGTTCAGGAAGGCGGTGAAATTGCGGACCGACCGAAGTGCGAGCCGAGTGCACCCCTCAATGCGGACCTTTTGCCGACGACATATACCGATCTTAGCTATTTCTGGCGCTGCCCATTCGAATACCAGTTGCGTGCCCTGATGGGTTTCAACCCCGGTGTTACGGAATCGTATGGATACGGCCAGCAGATTCACAACATTCTCACCGAAATCCACATGAAGGCGCTTGACGGTGAAATTCTTTCCGCGGACGAGGTGGCAGAACTTGCCGATGAACGTTTTCACTTGCGTTACACTCGAGCCGAGCCACTTAGGATATTGAAGGGTGCCGCCAAGGATTCCCTCAAACGTTTCGTCGGCGAATATCCCGATCACGCGGAGTATGTACTCGCAGCAGAAAAACCGTTCGAGTTTGTCGATGCAGAAAGCGGCGCCCTGATTACCGGAATGATCGATCTTCTGCAGAAGGTTGAGACGACTCCGACGGGAGAGCAGATCCTGACGCCCGTCGGAGTTGTCGATTTCAAGACTCATGGTTGGAAGAAGGCATCCGACTTTTTCCGGAGCCGTGAAGAAGCGGTTGCGCAATTGCGCCTTTATGCCATTGCGGTTCACGAAGCGCTCCACATGGAGCCGCATTCCGCCCATGTGCATTTTCTCGTCCCGAAAGCGCCACCGGAAGACCTTCGCAAGGAGGGCGTTAAGGAAAGGGTCGAAATCGATATTTCCCCCGAACGGCTTTCTGAAACCCGTGCGAAAGTGCAAGACACGGTGAGCAGCATCAGGGAGGACATCAGGAAGAAGGCATTTGAACTCAGGGGATGCGAAAGCGGACATTGCCCGCGCTGTGATTTTCGCTCGTTTTGCCCAGGCTATCGGAAATGGGAGGCAACGGACCGCACCTCGCCGAGACCTCCCGATCCCGAAGTGGGTCGGGAACTTGAAATCCGACAGATTGCAGAGGATACGGATGCCGGGCCGTCACCTGAGTGATCCGGAGCGACGCTTGCGCGATTTTTGGGAAAATCCTCCCGACAATTTTCGCCGCCACCTGCTGCGTTCAGTCGAAGTATCCGGCGGTAACGGCCTGCGGGGGCTAGATAGAGTAATTGTGCGGTTTCGCTATCCGATCACGGCGATATGCGGCAAGAACGGCTCGGGAAAATCGACTGTCTTGGCGCTTGCGGCGTTAGCCCATCACTCTCCAGAGGATTGGCATGTTCACTGGACCAACACGCGATACCGGTCCTCGAATGCGACGGAGAACCGCTCGTACTATGTCTTTCCGGATTTCTTCTGTTACGGACCTGACGAGCCGATTCCGAACGGCGTCGGCATAACATGGCGATATTATTCAAACGGTGCAGAATCCGCAGAAACCTTCAATAAATCACCAAATCGATGGGGAAGATACAACCGACGACCTGAACGGGAAGTGGACTACGCACCGCTTTCGAGGGTTCTCCCCGCCATTGAACTCAATGCAGTGAGAAGCGCATTCTCCCGCGCCGATCGTCAAACAACCCTCGAGCCGTTTGACAACAGATACCTCCGTTATCTCTCGTACATCATGGGCGCGGAGTACAATGAGGCGAGGATATTAAAGACCGACCGGTTGGCCTTTGCGGAGTGTCGAACCGGCATCCCGTACTCCGGCTTCAACATGGGCGGCGGCGAAAATTGCGTCGCCCACCTTTTGAACCTGCTCCACAGACTTCCAACGGGAGGTCTGTTCGTGGTGGAAGAGATTGAATCGTGCCTTCATCCGGAGGCCCAGATCAGGTTGGCCGAGGTACTCATCGAAATATGTGATCGGAAGAAAATACAGATCGTATGCTCAACTCACTCCGAGGTGTTTTTGGATGCATTGCCACGTCAAGCACGGATTCTCCTGCGCAAGCACGATGACACTAATCCGGTCATTGAGGAGCCGAGTACAAGATTTGCCATCTACGAGATGAAAGGTGAGGTTCAGTCGGAACTGACCGTCTATTGTGAAGATCGTTTGGCATCGGTGTTAATCGAAGAAGCCATACAGAATGATTACCGACGGCGCCTCAAGATTATGGCTGTCGGCAGTGATGCGACCGTTATCAGGCAGGGCGTCAGCCATCTTCGAGGTGCCTTCCCCGGAATATGTTTGTGCGTTCCGGACGGCGATACTACCGAAGCGCAGATAGACGGATGGATTCAATCGGAGACGAACGGCAGTCAGGATATGTCGCCGCCGATCGAACCGCTGCCCGGAGATGGACTTCCCCCCGAGCGCTGGGTATTGGAGCAGCTCGCTCATGAAGATTACAGGAACGCCTTTTCGGGGCAGTTGGGATGCGACCTTGCAGAAGCGTGTGCCCACATTGAGGCCATGCGCGTGAATCTTGACCACCATAGAATGGCCCAAACACTTAGTATGCGTACCGGTTTCGACCGCGAGGATTGTTTGCGTAAAATTATGAAATCGGTCGCTTCGACACATCCAGGATTGAATGCATTGAGGGGACGTATTGCCGATCTCCTTGGCTAACTTTGCCGGTTCTTACACCATTCATTTGATTGCGCCATTTTGTCAGGAAATCGATAACCTCGACATTGTCGCTCACCGGTACCGATAGTTGTGTTGCCTTTACCCAGGTTCCCAGGTTTGCACTTTGACAAGGGTCCTTCAATCAAAGATCCAAATTCGCACCAGATTTTCCAGCTTTCGAATTGGGCCACCAAAGACCCCGAAGTTGGTGGTGGTTGATTTGAAGAACCCTCCCATATACCGAGGCCCGCGGCGAATCTGCTTCATGAAAGAGGAATATGACGAATCCTGTACTGAGGTTCCTTCCCAACGAGGCCTGGGAGAAGGAAGGGCTCGGCGACGCCGGGATCGAGACTTTCCGCGACACCCCCTACGCAAGTTGCGCACGGGAGGCGGGGCAGAACAGCCGGGATGCTGCAAAAGAGTTGCCGGTACGAATGACCTTCGATATCCGGCGGCTTGGCCATGAGGAATTTCCGTCGCACTCAGAACTGAGAGACGCGATCGCCGCGTGCAGGGCAGAGGCTTCCCAGGACCGGGAAACGGCTTTCTTCGACAACGCGGCCGAGGTCATCAGCAAGCCCCGCATTCCGGTGCTGGAGATTGCCGACAACAATACAACGGGACTGACAGGACCTCCCGACGCTTATGGCACGCCGTTTCATTCGCTGGTCAAGGCTTCGGGTGTCACAGTCAAGTCCGATGCCGCCGCCGGTGGATCGTTCGGCATTGGCAAGAATGCGTCATTTGCGGTCTCCGACCTGCAAACCATCTTCTACTCGTCCATCTATGAGGATCCGAAAACGGGGGAAAGGGAGTTCGCAACCCAGGGAAAGGTCAAGCTTGTCTCCCATACCGGTCCTGACAATGAACCTCGCCGCGCCACCGGTTACTGGGGCAATCCCGAACGGTTCGGGGCGGTTACCGAGCGATCGCTCGTGCCCGACTGGATGGGTCATGACACCGTCGGTACGACGATCTTCTGCATGGGTTTCAGGGAATCGAAGGACTGGGCCGAGAGGATGACGTATTCGCTGGTCTCGAATTTCTTCTGTGCGGTCCACCGCCAGGAGATGGTTTTCGAAGTGGACAACGGAAGAATCCGTATCAACGGAAACACGCTGGAGAATTTGCTGGAGCGGGCGGATATCAAGCGTGCTGCGGAGAACATAGGCCATCTCGCTGACCTGGAGTTCGCAAGTCAACTCTATCGCTGCCTCGTCTCCGAAAATGCAGAAGAGAAGACTCTCACACTTTCCTCCTGTCTTGGTCAAATCCGTGTCCGCATTCTTGTCGGGGAGGGAATGCCCCGCCGGATCGGTTTTATTCGTAACGGGATGCTGATTACCGACAATCTCCGGCACTTCGGGCAACCACTGGCTCGGTTTCCTGGTTCGCGCGACTTCGTGGCATTGGTCGAACCGGAAGATACAGATGCCGGAGTGCTGCTGAAACATTTGGAGAACCCGGCCCATGACGGGTTTTCGGCGGAGCGAATCCCGGACTCCGAAAGACGTGCCACGGCGACGGCGGCAATGAGGCGACTGGGCAGGGAAATCCGCGAGGCTATCCGCGGAGCCGCGAGTGTCAGGCACGAGGGTGCGGTGGTCCTCGATGAGCTGGGACGGTACTTCGCCCTACCCGGAAGAGCGGACGCCGAGCCAGATCCCGCGGCCGAGCCAGATCCCGAGACGTACATCTATACCTCCCACACACGGCCGCCGCGGCCGCCGCAGGCACCCACTCCTTCGGGTGGTCAGCAGGGAGGAAACAGCGGGACAGGGACGGGGTCCGGCGGAGAACATGGTGGCGGGACGGGAAGAGGAACCGGAACGGGATCCGGTGGGCGGGGTACACGAGGAGACCGTGAGACAGTTGCACTGCGGGATGTCCGCAACCGTATCCGGACAGGCGACGACGGCACACCGGTTTCACGTCAACTGCATTTCACCCCGGGGACAGGCGGTCGCATTGATGTCACTGTATTGGCAACAGGCGTCAACGATGCGGAAGAACTCCGAATCGTTGAGACAAACAAGGGGGTAACGCGTTCGGGCGCAGTTTCAATTGATGTCGTAGAGAAAGAACGCTGTTCGGTCATCGTATCGTTCGACGAACCCTATGGCGGACCGATTGAATTGCTTGCTGTCAACAGTGCTGCCGCGGAGGCAGGGATTTGAGGCTTTCCGAGCAAACCCGCTTCCCTCACCCGGTTCTCGGGCTGAAAACCGGCGATTTCATTGCTGGCCGGTTCGACGTGGAATTCACACTGGTCGAGAACACACGGTCCGGTGCGTTTTCACTTCAGCACACGATTTCCCTGACGGAACCGGAAATCAGGCAGCTGGTGGAAACAGACAAAGCGGCAGCTGGTTGCTTTGTCCGGTGCGCCGATACCTTTTTTGCGGAGCTGCGCCCCATGTCCTGGCCGGAGGGCCGCTCTGACTTCACTGCAGGGAAACTGCTGAACAGGGTGTCGCTGCGTCCGATCGTCTGGCTGGCCAAGGATCTTCCTGACTGGAATCCCGGCACGATCAATCCGGAGTTCGTACCTCCGGTCACACTGGACCGGGGCGATATCATTGCGGTGGGCGCGGAACATATCATTTCCGTGGGCAAGGCGAAACTCAAGCCGATCGAGAGCATCTTTGAACTCGACCGTTCTCCGGATGTGTCCGAGGGTACATTACAGGTCGATCCTGATCGCGACAGGATCACGATCCTTGCCGGCCCCGAAACATATGAAACGATTTGCCTTCTGAGGGAACAGGCAGGGGGACGCCCGGTGGTGATAAACGCCGTGTACCTGCCGGCGGTTATGGAGGTTCTGGACGCACTGCGCATGACCGGTGACGCGTACAGTAGACATCGCTGGTATGACACCTTCCTCGCGAAATGCGATGCAAAGGGCATCGATCCCTCGGCGGATTCGTCGATCCTCGATAGCGCCCAGATACTGCTTGACAGACCGGCCAGCGTGCTTGTGAACCTGGTAGCGGACAAAGAATGATGCAACTGGACCCGCTGTGCTATCTGTCTGAGGCGAAGTTGAAGGAGTTGCGTGGGGATATCAGTCTGAATCGCGAGCGATACGCGACAGGTGATTTCGCAGATCTCGAACCGGATAACGGTTGGGCAATCGAGGCAGATGACGTCACCATCGACCGCGATCTTCTGGGCAGCCTCGACGGCTCGGCCAGAACGGCCGCAGGTGACAGGGCAGCGTCGGCAACGCTTTACAGGGCCCTGCCGGGCATGACGCCGGCGCTCGCGCGCGAGGAGCGCGTCTGGGTTCGCCTGACCCATATCGAGTGTCTCGATTACGCTCGTGCCCGGTGGCTTGCCGGACGCGACGGAACAACGCTGGACCGCCAGGTTGACCGGCACCTGTTCGGCGACAGACTTACCAGGATCCGCGACGACAATGCGTTGGCCCGCCTCTGGTGGAACATGCATATCGCTGCAATAGCAGATCCGGACGATCCGGAAGGTGTGCTGGAGCTGATCCTGAAAACGGCGGACATCCGCAGCAACTTCGTCGAACGCACGAATACGGCGGCGCGGCCGCCGCTGGCGAGAGCCGTCATCCGGGTCATGCGGCGGGACCCATGGATCACATCGACCGAGCGCGCCTTCCGGGAATTCATGATTGTCCTCAACCGGAAAGGAGGTGGCATCCTGTTCGAGACGATGTCAGACAAGGATGTGGATGACATCATGGACGCTTGCGTGGAACGGGCGAGGGCTCACTTCGAGAGAGAAAACACGGTGAACCCGGCCCCGGAAGAAACCGGAGCACGGGGTATCGGACGGTTTCTGAACATTATCCGTGGCCGCCAACGCCAACCGGCAACAAAAGAAGCAAGGTAATTCCTGGGCCTCGGAGTGCGTATGTGGCGGTTTGTCCGTGTGATGACGGCCCGGGGCCGCGTTATCTGTATGTTGCGGTTGCCGGCTGTGTCGTTCTGTGACATTCTGTCAAAAAATGACACAGGGATAACGGCATGGAATCGGACGGAAAAACCGAATTCTCCGACCTCATGACCCGTGCAGGACTGGGTATCGATGAGACGTCCGGACTGCTGGGCATAAGTTCCAGAACTGTGCGGCGTTACATCAAGGGCGAGACCGGCCGGAGCGATCCCCTGAAGCTCGAAAGGCTTCGCGAGATCGCCAATGCCCGCTGCCCCGATAACAGACAGGAAATCTTTCGCTTCATCGATCTCTTCGCGGGCATTGGCGGACTGCGCCTGCCGTTCGAGGAAATCGGCGGGCGTTGTGTATTCACGTCGGAATGGGACCGGTTCTGCAAGGAAACCTATACCGCGAACTTTCCCGAACCGGCTGAAAGCGAACACATTTTTGACGGGGATATACGCCCCTGTGCGGAAGATCCGGAATCAGTGCCGGCCCACGATGTCCTTCTGGCCGGTTTTCCGTGTCAGCCGTTCTCGATTGCCGGCGTATCGAAAAAGAATGCGCTGGGCCAGCCTCACGGGTTTCTGTGCGATACGCAGGGGACGCTTTTCTACGATCTGGCAAAGATTATCGATCATCACAGGCCTCCGGCCTTTCTGCTCGAGAACGTAAAAAACCTGGAGCGCCATGATGGGGGCCGGACCTTTGCGACAATCATGAATGTCCTGGAGAACGAGCTCGGCTACAGCGTCAGTTGCCGCGTTGTGGACTCATCTCCATGGGTGCCGCAGAAACGCCAGCGCATTTTCATGGTCGGATTCAGGGAAAAGACAACCTTTGATTTCAGCGAACTGGCAATTCCAGCGGGGCAGGGGCCTCTCCTTCGGGCCATCCTGGATACCGAAGTCGACCCGAAGTACACGCTCACGGAGCATTTGTGGAACTACCTGCAGAACTACAGGCAAAAACACAGAAAAGCGGGGAACGGGTTCGGTTATTCTTTGTTCGGCCCGGATGATGTTGCCCGTACACTTTCCGCTCGCTACTACAAGGATGGATCGGAGATCCTCATCCGACAGGAAAAAAAAAGACCGCGCCGTCTGACGCCGCGGGAATGCGCAAGGCTCATGGGTTTCGAAAAGCCGGGTGAAGCAGAGTTCAGGATTCCGGTGTCCGATACCCAGGCCTACCGCCAGTTCGGGAATGCTGTGGTCGTGCCTGTCGTCCGTGCCGTAGCCAGGTTGATGAAACCGCACATTTCAGAACTCCTGGCCCGGGAAGGCCGGAATCTGCCAGCCGCGCGACAAAGGGAATTTCTCTTGGCCGAACCCGGCATTTCTCTCTGAACCATGCCTGCCGACATCGTGATACCTGAAGTCCGTAGCCGGATGATGGCCGGAATCCGGGGGAGGGACACCAGACCGGAGATGCAGATCCGGTCAGCCCTGCACAGATGCGGTTTCCGGTTCCGCCTGCACCGCCAGGATCTTCCGGGCAGGCCCGATCTTGTGTTTCCGAAATACAGGGCTGTCATTCTGGTGCATGGATGCTTCTGGCATGGTCATGACTGCCATCTGTTCAGGTGGCCCGGGACCCGCGAAGAATTCTGGAGAAACAAGATCACCTCGAACAGGGAGCGCGACCACAGGCAGCTTGTGGAACTGCTCAACGCTGGCTGGCGGGTGGCGACGATCTGGGAATGTGCCCTGAAGGGCAAGGAACGCATTCCGATACCGATAGTCATCGGGAATTGTGCAGAATGGCTGAATTCGGGTGAAACCGAACTGGAGTTGAGAGGTAATGAAACGCGGATACCTGCGTGACTGTTTCTCGGGAGTGGGTGTCAAGCGCCTGAGTGGTGTTGATGCCGAACCAGGGAAGTCCAACCAGCACGAAGTGGGAACCACCCGCGCCATGCGGGAACAGTTCCTTGGCGAGGACCAGCGCCGGAAGTTTCCGGTGACATATGTCTGGCTGGGAGAGAACCAGGACGGATTGACGGTTGAAGGAACCGCGACCCATTACGATACCCGCGCAACGAAAGCACACAGATCGCCGGAATGGCGCCTTTACTATCCTTCCAATCCTGTCACGGAAATGATGAAGGAAGGGGATACCCTGTTCCTTGCAATAACCAATGACTGGACCCGCCTTTGGTTTATAATTGCGCAGGAAGGATCCACCAGCGAACAGCAGCTCTCTTGGCTCTTTGACTTGCACCCGAAGGGCTGGTCATTTGTATCCCGCGGGATTGCCGATGACGAAAAGGAACTCGGGTTTGCAGCCCGTTTCATCCTTGAGGAGATCGGAATCGAGGTCGAAGGACCGGAAGTAGACAATCTTGATGCCATTATTGATCCGCTCGGGATTGCCCTTCCACCCACAGCAGAGTTTTCAGACCTTGCTCGCCGCTCGTTGCCGGAGGTTTCGCCTAGGGACGATCCGGATGGTGCACTGCTCGCTTGGCTTGTGCGGGAGGAGGCGCTGTTCCGCCGCCTTGAACGGCGGATCGTGGCCGAGCGTCTCGAGCAAGGATTCATGACGCCGGACGGCGCCGACGTTGACGGCTTTATCTCCTATTCTCTAAGCATACAGAACCGCCGCAAATCCCGCATGGGTTTCTCGCTTGAGCACCATGTCGCAGCAGTCCTTGATGCCTGGAACATTGCCTATGAACGTCAGGCTATGACCGAGAACATGCACAGGCCGGACTTCCTGTTTCCTTCGGCGGCAGCCTACTGGGCGGCACAGGCCGGCGATCCCGGCCTGAAGATGCTGGGGGTTAAATCCACCTGCAAGGAGCGTTGGCGCCAGGTTCTGGCCGAGGCGGCGAAGATCCCGCAGAAACACCTGTTGACCCTCGAGCCCGGGATCTCCGAGCCGCAGACGAACCAGATGCAAGCTGTTGATCTACAGCTTATCATTCCGCTGCCGATCCACGACAGCTATTCTGAAAGGCAGCAGGTCTGGCTCCAATCCTTGGCGGATTTTGTGGGGGATCTGTCTGAACGGTAGACCTATGGTCTACCAGATAGAAGTCGGCTTCAACCCGCTTTCGGTTGCTTTTTCGCTGTCCGCCAGTGCAAGCCGCTTCCATTCGCTACGAATGTAGCCCCCGGAAACACAATCACCTGCCCGAAGGATGTTCACAATGTCTTGGCCGCAAAAGAGCCGAACGGGGTATCTGTCTGCTTCGATTTCCTTTTGTGTTTGCACCGAGTACCATGAAATCGTGAAGTACAGGCCATACTGGCCTCTTCCGAGACGTGCTACAAGGCGGGATACCTTATCAGGTGTGATTGCCGTTCTGTGCCTCTTCGCTTCGCCAAGGAATTCGATCTCGTAGTCGATAGGGTATGGCATCTTGAACGTGCCAAAGAAGTCAAGCCCGTGATCACCGGTACGCCTGGTTCTCGTAACCCGGTGCTGAAGGCCTGGAACTATCTCCGGGAGCTTGTCGATGAGAGCAACAATAAAGGCTTCGAACTCAGGCGGAGACAATTTGGATACTTCAGCAAGCACCCTTTCGTCGTCGGAACCGGTTTCTGGCACTTGCTGCTGCTTCGACCGCACTTTCGATGACCAGACCTGCCTTCGTTCGAGTTTCCCTTTTCCTGCTTTCAGCCAGACGTCGGGTGCAAGCCTGTGATCAGCCTCACGGACATCTTTAGAAACCACACGCTGCCTCAACCATTCCGCTCGCACGGTCTCCGTGTCCAGAATCGAGAGCAGAATCCTGAGATTCTTGATCGGTTTTCCATTGTCCTCAAACCAAGCGTGTCGGACATCTGACAAGGCGCAGAGCCCATTGAATGTCAGATAGCCCTGTCTTTGCTTTGAGAAATGGAGAATGGGTGGCAGTTCATCGAGGTGGCCGGTGAGCCTCAGATTGTTTGTTGCCTCGATTCGCGCATTGCCCGGAAACTGGTTATACAACTTCTCGCGGTAAGAGAACTTCGCATCTCCCCAATAGTAAATGTTGCCGTTGATCTCATCGATCATGTCATCCCAGGGATTGTGGTGCTGAGCGGACATGTCACGGGTTATCAAGACAAAGTATGCCGGTACTGCACGGCCAGTTTCCGGGTCCTTGGGACCACTCGATGCTGGATCCTTGAAGCGGATGCCGCCAGAGTTCGCGATGGTGCCTGCCGATGTTCTCAACCAACGTAATAACTCATCGTCGACGAACTTGACGCCCGCTTTGTCACGATATTCATGACCGACACGCCAGAATTCTCCGCTCATTCCAATTCCCCCTGAAATCAATAACTACCGTCGGTTCAGACGCTTACGGGATTGGGTGCCTTGGGACTGCGAACACACGCCAACTGATGCCCGGCTGGAAATCAAACAGGCCGCGGCAAGACAGTCATGGGATCATGAATCCTCCGCGGTCCGGCGGCGACTGGTTTTCGACATCGCCTCTCGTTAGGGCTACTGGCCGCGGGACAGAGGTCCGTGGATCGAGGCGCCGGGTCGCTTTACACACCTCTACGTCTTTGCCTAGCAAGGGCCCTGTGACGAACATGCCGACCACCGCAACGCCGAACAGTGGCAGTTCCTTGACCTCATGGCGGAAAGCGACCTGCCTTCCGGGCAGAAGAGCATGGGCCTGGCACGGCTCGGGGAGATCACAACCCAGTGTGGCATAGCGGATCTTTGGCAAGTGATTGAAATGGCCCGGCAGCGACTTTGAAGAAATCTTAAGATTCACTCGCATTGTCAGCTTCATCCTGTGTGCCTCCATAGAACCAAAGCTGAGGTGGCACTGGCATACGGTAATGCCGACACGCCAGCAGGAATATTGGCCACAGACCAACGCGAATTGCAGAGATGTCATCAATAGCCGAATGATCTTCGCATGCCTTCCTCAACACTTCTGAATAAGCATGGTTTTCGTCACTAAGGTCCAGTGCCGGAATTGTGACTCCGTGCTCTCGATTTCCAGACCACAAAACCTCCTCAGTATCAGCGTCGGGTAGCCAAACCTGTTGGGTGCAGTGCGGAAGATTCTCCTTCAGCACTTTAGCAATTTGGTCCCTCGCCTCAACTTCCCCGATCACATCAAGCCATGCAATTAGTAAAGGATAGAGGGTGCTCCCCTCGGTGTTTTTCTTCAAATATTCATCCGACCGATCAACAGGGTGTTCCATCAGATCGTGATAGCTCTGGCTTGTGATAGGAAACGCACCACGTCTTTTTATCGCGAAGCTCAGGCGATGAGCCAAATCGATCAGAAATCCAGAGACATCTCCGACCCGGCCGCTGACATGTGCAAGCAGCATGAATAGCGCGATCTCGATTGCGAAATCATCTCTAATCGGAGACAACAGTCCTGGGTTCGAGTTTATCATTCGAATTGCCAGATCCAGCGATTGATTGCGTGAACGGATAACCTCTTCCCTTTCCTTGCAGGAAGTCTGACTTGCTGAACCCAAGTGTTTCCAGATTCCATGAAGACTGACCCTGCCCAGAAGATCATAGAGTGCCAAATTCACATCGACCGAAGAATGCGAATTGATCGCCATCGACAACGCGAAGTGCTTGTCAGTAAACGGAGCGATTTTACAATCCAAAAGGTCTGCGGCAAGGATCACATGAAGCTTGAGCGTCTGTTCAAATACAGTATAGCAGGCAGTTGATTGAGCATCTTTCTTGCCAACCAATTTCCGGCACGAATCCCAAACTGTCAGAAGCGCCAACTCACTGGCTCTATAGGGTGCATCAAGGTTGCCGGCCTCTCGTCCCCAGACGTACAGAACCCAAAGGCAGACGTAGAGTTGCCTCAGGCGCGTAAGTGCAATTCGTTCGCTGTCCTCATGGTTACCGAGAACGGAGACCAATTCCGCAAAGAACCGGTACGACACATCGGGTTGGTCGACCATTGCCACAGATTTCTGAAACGCATTACTAAAGTTTTCCGGCAGCAGATCCTGCTTCAACACACCGGCCAACAAGAGATTTGCCAACTTATCGCCGTTCCATTCCCTGAAACAGACTCCATTCCTTTCTGCGCTGGTTCTCTGAAAATTCGTCCACTGGGTGGCAACATTCTCCTTTGTTTCACCACCCAGACATAGGCAAATCACGATTTCATGGTTATTGTATTCCTCCGGAATTCGTGTCGGAATGTAACTGTCGAGGATTTCGTTAATGGTGGGGCGTACCGATTGTGGAGAATGGCTGTCCCAATCGCTCCGTTTCATGTCGCCCGGTTTGATTACGAACAGAAACAGTTTTTCCTTGTTCCCATCCCTATCATCCAATCCGACAGCCGCGACATCCACACCGGCCTGACGCGTCCCAATTCCTGGATGGGACAATACATGAAACCCAAGTTCGCTGAGAAGCGCCGGAAGGATAGCATCCAACTCGCCACGCTCCTTAAGGCCTTCAACATACTGCTTAAGTATCAGTTTCATTTCCTATCAGCTTCCCAAATTTCAATTCATAGAGTCGCAATTGCAGACCCTCCGGGTCCAGGAATTCGAGGCGGGGCAATTCCCTTGCTACAGAATGCCTCCCCATCGGAATGTCAGTTTTCTCGAGTTTTCCACCCGGCCCCGAAATGTAGACGGATGATTTTGTGCCGTAGAGAAGTGTTTGCTTCGAAACGAGCGGCAATAGAACCGAACTTTGCATTCCTTTCGTAACAGCCTGTTCCATCTGGCGTTTCCAGTTCAATCTTTGCAAATGCCTGTGGTTTTCGCTGGGGTGAAGTTCTTTGAGATTCTCAATCCCATTCAGAGCGTCAAACATGTCATCATTTCGTTTCAGGACTTCCTTGAGCCCACCCTTTCCATGACCCGACATCCGGTTACTTGCTTGCACCAAGAACTCACGAAGTTCACCTCCGTAGCATAGCAACAAAGGGTCAAACAAAAGAACGGCTAGTTCATCTGCAACTATTGGATCTCCGTGCTCAAGAACCGATACTATGACTGATGCCGCAGTTACCGGCTCGAGGATCAGATAACCAACAACCCTCCTGCACAACATAAGTTGTTCGATCGCCGCATCCGGCAATTCGTCCTTCTTCAGATTCAACACTAACGCTTCGTCTCGTCCACGCATTTGCATTTCGGCGAGACTAGAGCATAGGGATGGATTGCCATCCAAGAACCATTCAACAATCACCTTGTTGAATCTTTCGGGACTATTCGCGATCTCAGATCGGAACCGATCAAAAGACCTTAGCACATTGTGATCCCGCACTCGCTTGATGAACCTCTCGATGAACAGCCTAAGTTGATCAAAGTGCCCTGCCTTAATGAGACGATCTGATGCCATGTCAATCCTGGTCAATGTCCCGCTATGGTTGGGATTGACCTCAGCAAGTGCATCGAAGGCGATTTCCAGTTCATCCTCATTCAAACTTTTGCCATGCAGCCAGAGGACAGTAGCGATGGCATGAAGTGTCTCAGCTGTCGGCCGTTTGGCCGCGCTTTCAATTGCCCTGCGTCCAAACTCCCGATCTAGGTCGGCGTGTTTAGCAAGAACCGCAAATGTTGATACCAACGCTTCGTTTCTGACCTGTTGCGCGGGATGATCAATTGCGCTTTGAGAAAGCGCAGAAACTGCGTTGTCCGCAACGCTGTCTGCGATCTCAATTCGGCTTAGTGCAATAACTGCGCCGATCTGCACTTCCACTGTATTTTCTTCAGAAAGCAACTCTATTGACGTTTTCGCATCCCTTGCAGCCTCCAATGCGAAGCACAGCAAACTTGATGCCGTCCCGTCTCCCGCTTTCGCGGCGCCCAAGACGGCCTGCGACCTCTCCGGTTTCATTGCACACCACTTTTTGAACGCCGCATTGGGAGCCCCGGCGGCCATATCATCACCGCCTTGGACAACAAGTATGCGAACGAACTGCATGAGTTCGCTAAGCGGCACTTCCAGCTCCGGAATCAGTTTGCAGAGAAAGCCCTGAAGCACAAAAAATACCGTGCCATCCATACCTTTCAGGTAGGTCGCATCGAGTTCACCGAATAGACGGACACGACCGGAATTCAGAGCTTCAACCAAACCCCCGATGAATTGTTTTCTGCAATTGACTAATTCAACGGAGTATTGCTCCGACAGGCAGACCAACAGTCCGTTTTCTGCTGCCAGAGTTATCAACTCCTCAATTTCTGAAGTCTCGGTCAAGATGGCACTCACTCTTCACATTTTTTCGGCCATACAATTGACGCCAAACAACCACGTTACCATTGCTGGGATAACGAGTAAAACCATGCAATGAGGTATTGATTGTAAAGAAGCCCCAACAATGTAACGAATCAATACGCTGCAATTTTGTAAAACCCGTTCTTCTTGTTACTGTACATGTACGATGCTCGCAGTCTGAATTTGTAAATTCTATCGTCGCAACCATACATAAAGTTCATACTTTGTCGGCCTAAACCCATCATAAATGCCAAAAATCCCACAGCGGATCGGTTCCGGCAGGAACCGGAGCTCTCAGAGGCCGTTGACGGGTAATTGCCCATGCAAATGCTGCTGATTGCGGCTGAGAGCCGCCGGATCTCCGGAAGAGCGGTACAGGCTTCTCAGCATGATCGCAGTTCATTCACCCCAGTCATAGGGGCATTTCAACCTGCTCGGGGAATATGACTTTTCCAACGAGAAGCTTCAGGACAATACCGGCGTGCTGCCCCCCAAATCAGCCCCCGGGATCGCCCCCGGGAATTGGGAGCCGCCAGCCAGATGAAAAGGAAGGAACACCAGCGGGATACGGAAAAGGCAATGTTAATTTACGTACCTTTCATGAGGCGTGTTCTGTCAAGTGTGGATTTCGCCTGTCAGATCATGTCTGTTCTCCCGGCTTTTCTTGGCTGCTAGGTTCGGAACGTCTCAGCATTCGGTCGCGATCGTCGCGCACCCACCTTTCATCCGGTCGCCTTACGGCCTCAAGCCGTTTGCAAACCCCAATCCCGTTTGCTGTGCGGGTGCGACGTTCCGCGTGGCAGGACCCTTCTTTATTTCGGCGTTTTTCAGCCCAGGTACACGATCGGTCACACGCCACCCGGCTCCAGTTCCGGCCGCGTCCGACCGGCCCCGATTCAAGGCTTCGTGCTGATCAGGTGCAGTCTGAACCCGCCGGCACGAGGCCCGTTTTGACAAATCTCCAGAGGGCAATCACAAGCTTGCGCGCCAGGACGACGATCATCACGCGGCGGATCCTGCCCTTCGCCCCACCGCACCGATCATTGAACCACTTGCTCAGTGCGCTGTCGGGCTGTTGGCGTAACCAGCGCCAGGCCATCTGGACCAGCATGGCACGAATCCAGCCCGGTCCGTCCCTGCCGATGCCCTGATCACGTTCGACCGCACCAGACGCCCAGGGTGTCGGCGTCAGGCCAACCCAGCTCGCAAGCTCCCGCCTGTTCTCGAACTTGCGATAGAACACTTCGTTCACAAGCAATGTCGCGTCGTTCGGGCCGATCCCCTTCAAGTCCGTCAGCAAGGCGATCCGGGCCACCGTGCGGACAGGGCTGTCACAATCGTCTGCGCATGCACCAGCAACCAATTTGCCTTGGTGAACAATCTTGTCCCGCTGCTCTTCGACCACGTCGATTTGATCCTGCACGAGGTCGAGATGCACCTGGAGCCTTCCAAGTTCGCCCCGCGCAGCCTCGCCAAATGGTTCCCCTTAGCCTGTCGTGTCGCCGTGCCGGATTCACGCCCCAAAGAACGCATAATCCTTGTCCGACATCAGGTTTAGTGCAGTGCCAAGCTGGTCTGCCGAAGTCTGGAAAAACGGCGCACGTTTTTTTGCCTGTACAAGAGCCGCGCAACAGCGCATGTATTGCTGGAAATCATCTGGCAGGCACCCGTCAATGCAAACACAGACGACAAGACTTTCCGAAGCCTGTGAGGATTTCCTGAGCTATCACAAAGGAATTCTCTACCCGGCAGCTGACGAGTTCTTTTCCGAACTGGAACAGAATCGTTTGACTCTGCATCGGGCCTTTGCAGTCAATATGCTCGCTGCTCATGCAATGGACTATCTGCACGCAATACGTACTGCAAATGGAGAGGCAATTGGCAGGTCTGAGTTGCTGAAGCAATTCGACGAGCTTTACGAGGAGGACGGTGCCGCGCTAGTGTTATGTTCGATTTTGGGGATTCCGTTTTCCTACAGAGTGTGATTCAACCGCTCCCGGCGAAAGCCGCGCAGTTTTCATACGGGAGCAGAACCAGGATGGCAAAGAGCAGGAGAACCCGGATCGTCCTCAGCGAGCAAGACCGGAAGCGTCTCGAGAAGATCAAAACCGATCCCCATTCGATCCTCAAGCATGTCCTGAGGGCAACCATCATCCTTCACCTCGGCGACGGCCTCACCCTGACGCAGACGATGAGGGCCACCGGCATGTCGAAGCCGACGGTCTGGCGCTGGTGGGACCGCTTCCTTGCCGAGGGTGTTGACGGCCTGCTGTACGACATCCCACGGAGACGGGGGCGCAAGCCGATTTCCGAGGACAAGGTCAGCGAACTGATCGCGCTTGCGATGTCGCCGCCGCCGGAGCACGCCAGTCACTGGACGCTGCGGGCGCTGGCGACGAGGGTGGGGATCGCCGTCTCGACGGTATTCGGCATCCTGAAGAGCCATGGCCTCAAGCCCCACAGGGTCAAGACATTCAAGGTCTCCCGCGATCCGAGGTTCGAGCTGAAGGTCCGCGACGTCGTCGGCCTCTACGTCAACCCGCCCGACCACGCTGTCGTCATCTCGGTGGACGAGAAGACACAGATCCAGGCGCTGGGACGGACGCAGGCGCCCCTGCCGATGAAGCCCGGCCATCCCGAGACCCGCACCCACGACGACAAGCGCAACGGCACCACCTGCCTGATGGCGGCCCTCGACGTCGCCACCGGCACGGTCACCGGCCGGATGGTCGCACGTCACCGCTCGGAGGAATTCCTCGCCTTCCTCGAGCTCGTCTCCGAGGGGATCGAGCCCGAAACCCAGGTTCACGTCATCCTCGACAACGTCTCCTCTCACAAGTCGGCCGAGGTCAACGAATGGCTGAAGAACAACCCCAATTGGACGTTCCACTTCACCCCGACCTCGGCCTCGTGGATGAATGCCGTCGAGGGGTTCTTCTCCAAGCTCTCGAGGCAGAGACTCAGGCACGCGATTTTCAACTCGCTCGACGAGTGCATCGCGGCGATCGAGGGTTACATCGAGCATCACAATTCCAATGACGCCCGGCCGTTTCGCTGGAGCAAGGCGCCCGAAGATCTCGTGGAGGCATGGAAGAAGGGCCACCAGAAGCTGCAAGAATCGGCATCGTGAAAAAGAATCACAACACTAGCCAATCAAAAGTTTGAACTCGTCAATTTGCTCAACAATTCGCTCAAGCATGTGGAACTGGATAACAGGCATGCAAATCAGGAAGCGCTCCACCACTATGGCCCGATCAGGTTCCGCGCACTCACCGAGGAGAATGGAAGAGTCTACTGTCTTCTTCAGAAGTACCGATTTGATTTTGGCCGGGTAGTTCTCCGTTCAGTCCTGAATCCGTTCGCCAGGCTCACATTTTCGTGCGAAACGGATGTAGTCGACTTCGCGACAGGCGAATGGGTATGGCAGGAAGAGCCCGAAATTGATTCTGAGGACCCGATCGACCAGATGATCGAGCACTGCAATCCGCCATGTGCCAACTGTGGCGAATCCGAGAATGATTGCGAATGTGCAACCTTTGTTTTCGATGACCAGGAAGGTAGGTTCGAGCCGCTCCGTCCGGACGACTATCAGTTCGATTTCGATGCTGTGATGTCAGAGATTTCCGGTGCTTGTTGACGCTGGCCGATCAATTGCATTCCTTGCACTCGGCCCCACATTTGAAGGTCGCGGCCAGCGCTGGGGGCGTCCTGCCATTCGGGCATTGCCCATGTCAGGTCGCTTCGACCGGGCATGTTCCACGCTTTCCAAGAGTTGCCAGTAATGGAAGCTGCCAGCACCCGCAAACGGCAATCAGGCCTTGGCAGGACTCGCCGCGTGATTCGGTACGACAACCCCGATCTCCGAAAAGTCACGCCATACCGGAATACCGGAATCACGCCCGTCTTGCTTGACCACATTGAATTGCAATGACTGACCTCGCGTGAGGCTTACTCCTTATCTGCGTTTGAACCCGAAGCGTACACCCTCACCGAGAATGTCAAGTACATCGTCGGCTTCCGGACTCATCGGATTCGGAAGAACGTCGATATGCGTATTTGCCAGATCGTGCGGATTCGCGACGTACACGACCACATAGCGAGTTTTTGATCGCGGTCGGGCCGCCTCTCGCGCTGCCCGCACCTCAGTCTCCCCCATTTCGAAGCGCTGTTGGTCGCCGACGCTTGCTTTCACCTCGATTTGCCAAGTTCGCTTCCGGTACCATACCCTGAAATCGAAGCCCAAGTCATCCGACCCTTGGGAGCGGCCCAACTGATCATTTCCGTTCTTCGAGACCCAAGCCGCATCAATATCTTGTTTTGGTAACAGTTCCTTGAGCCAATGGTAGACGACAAGTTCGCCGAGGCGCCCGATCATGTCTTTCTTGGCCTGCGGAATCCGCCGGGTCGGGTTGTATGGCCGTCCGGGAGATCCCAGACTTACGCTACTTGTGCGGTTGGTGACCGGCGCTAGGTTTGCCAGTGAACCCAGTGCCGTACCCTTAATCGTTCGCGAAAGTTTCTCACCAATAACATCCGAAATCGTCGTCCAGTCGGCAGTCTTCGGATCCACATCGCGTCCGTCGAATTCAACTGAACGCCTTTTAGACTCCTGCATTTCGGCCTCTTCACGAACCTTGGCATCTGCAGCCTCAACGTCTGTGGTCTCGATCCCGAGAGCAACGCGGTCGAGTGTCTCATTCATTCCCTTTGGCCAAAGCCCGAGAACAACACACCAGTCAAGCAAACCATCATCGTGAACTTCGCGAAAGTCCATGATTCCATTAGCCTCAAGTGTAACGCGGAGCTTCGCGTCCGGCTCATCTTGATCGACCCAGACCTCCGGCGTTTCTCGGACGCGCTGATCGCACCAGGTTCGAACGAGCGGCGCTGCAACTGCAGCAAATTTGGCAACCTTGGCAAGGTTCGCCTTCCTTACTGCCTGGAGCAACGGAAGTCCGCTTGGATTCTCGCCAAGAGGAGGAGCACCGGCATTGGCAAGCCAAGCCCCTACGTAGGAGGCAACCATTTCATCCGGCACATTTTTGTATAGCGGCAGCCAAGCCGGATCGGGCTCGATCAAGCGGATCTCGTGGCGCAGTCGCACATACTCTGGAGCAGGCTCACGCCTATCGAGTTTCATTGCCACTTTGTTTCGCAACGCCTGGATGATGTCGATTTCGTGATCGGTAACGAACTGGAGAACCTGGTTTGCATGTAGTTCTGGGTATGTCACGGTCTCGCTCCCAGTCGCGATTAGGCTCTCGTTGAAGGCGGCTAGAGTGAACCCCAAGTGCTCGCGGAGATTCTCCGTGCTGAACGAACGTCGGCATGCGTCGATAACTGTATCCGACGACATTCCTGCAGGTTCGAGTAGCGGCGCAAGTACAATGCTCAGCTGGTTGGGATCACCGTCATTTTCAATTTCCACGTGATCGAAAGTATCAAGTGCATCCTCCCCGCCGGCAAGGTGAACGACGGCTCTGATCCAAGACAGGTTCACGTCGACCTGTTCTCCGAGGAGATGGTGGGCAGCTGCTAATGCTTGTTCATCGAGGTACAGCGTCTCGCCCAGCAGCTCGAGATCCGCATGTTCGATCTTTCTTTCCCCCACCTCGGCACCGCTGGCAGCAAGTTTGTGGGCGAGCAGGCGCATTCTTGTCGCAATCTGCGGCAGGTCGACGGCGTCGCAGATCGCCGGCAGGCAATCCTCGACAACGTCCCAGCTGATCGTTCCGACATCAAACGCCACGACAAGCGGCGTCGCATCGTCGCGCCGGAAGAAAAAGGCTCGTCTCCCGTCAGCGGGTGAGATGACATTCCCGTCCAATTCGAAATCGATGTTGTTAGCGAATTGGAGTCCGACGTTGCTTAGCCTGGCGAGAAGCGGTGAACGGTCGGTGGGGAGCTGACCCGCTGCGGTACCCGTGAGCGATTCGATCACGAACGCAGTCATCGGACGAAGCCAAGCGCACACATCAAGGGCCATCGGGTCGTGCGGCAGCTTGTTGATAGATATATTGTCAGCGCGTACGTTATAGCGGAGCCTAGAGAAGAGATGGATGCGGTCTCCATAAAGTTCTACAAACAATACGCCGATACGGGCGGGGTCGGCGCCTTTCACGTGCAGGATTGCGTAGCCGGCCGCACTTATGAGGCCGGGAGCGACCTCGTCATCGTTATCACGTACGCAGATCGGCGGTGTATTAGCCGTACCAGGTGCCGCCACGGACAGCTCACTGCCTCGCCGTACAACCAGATACTCCGGTGCCTTGGCTGTGGCGAAAGCATTCGGATTGGTAGCAAAAGAGTCGGCGATTGCCTTCCAAGTCGCACTGTAGACGTTAATGAACTGTGGCTCGTAATGACGGTCCACTGTACCGCTCCCGAACTGTTCGGCTAGGAAGCGGGCTTGTTCAAGGAGCGTTGTTGGTTCCCAGAGAACGCGCAGGCGAGCATGCTTGGTCAGATATTCCCTGCCTGACTCGCCGACCCGCGCGATCGCCTTCGCAAGTACGACCGCCGGTTGCCGCAGAAAATAGGGGAAGCGTTCCCCCGACGCGCCGGAAATCCAGACGTCACATGGTGCAAAGTGACCTCGGACTGACTCCCCTGATTTCTGAGGGTCATCGGCTGGCATCCATTTCCCACTGCGCAGGAACGATGCGACCGGGGTCGGCCATCGCCGTGTCTCCGAAGTGAAGTGATGGTGGGCAATCTCAACACTGAAAACGGGACCAGATGCTTGCTCCAGCCACTCGACGACGAGTGCTGCGTACTGCTCGCGACAGTCGTTTGAGAAGTTCTCGTGGTCTGCCTGCCCCGGGAGCCACCACAGTGCTCCCTTGATGAAGTATTCGGTGCTGTACCCGAGCGACGTTCCACCTGGTACAAATCGTTCTACGTCGTTCTTCCAGCTTTTGGCGGCCACCTTCGGAATCGAAACCTCGCCACAAAAAGTGAAACTTGTCAATTCGTGCGCCATGAAAGGGCGACTTGCGGTCTTCTCAACCGCGAATAGCCCGCGATTGACGCCGAGCGCGGTGAGAAACTCTACCCACTGAGCAATACGTGCATTGCGAAACGCCCGGTGTGCTATGCGGGCAAGCCGCCGCTGGCTCAGTTCAACGATGTCGTCGATACCTCGCGGCGCGACGTCCAGGAACCGCTTTAGGAGTTTGCCGAGGGTCTCGTCTGGCCACGATTCCGAGAAAACTGCATCGGCAGCGGGAATCAATTCTCCTTCGGCGGTTGGGACGCTTAGTCGGTAATTTCGACTGCCGCCAAAAAGCCGTCCGCCCGCACGGCGCCAGATTGCGAAGGCCCACCGGAGTCCGGCCACGGCTTCCTGTTTTGTTGCACCGTTGTTCACGACCTGCGAAATGCGCGTCAGAATCGTCTCGCCATCGTAGGCAGAAACGAGGCCACCCTCAAGAAACTCGCGCGCGGGTTTTAGCTCCTTGTGCCACGGCAGCACATCCGCCGCGAAGGCGAAGTATTCCTTGAGCGGGGACGGCACCTTGAAGACGTCCGACTCATCCTCTGCGCCATCCGTTTGGCGCGGGGCCGGCGGGAAAAAGAGCGACGGCTCGACTCTCTCTCCGCGCCGTCGCCGCCGTCGCGGCTTCAGGCCGGTTTCTTCGTCCACAGCCTCGACAGAACGTCCGGACCTGATCAAACCGTCAGCGCAGAGGATGATTTGACGTCCTGCAAGCGGTGAAGGGGATCTATCCATGAATTCGACGAGGTCGCGATAAAATGCACTCCACAGTGCGATTGACTTCTTGCGCCCTTTCGGAAGGGACAGCGCGAGCGATTCAGCGATTCCCGCGCGCTCAGAAAGCGTCGGATGTTCCAGGAACTCATGCTGCGCGTGCGTATCGAGAAATCCAACCAACCTATTGGTTCGTTCTTTCCCCAAGCCGGGCCAGATTGGTGCGATGCCGATGCGGCGACCGTGATCAGCAAGGCACGCGACGGTAAAGGTCTCCGATGCGTCAATCCAGGAACGCGCTGAACGTGGCGGGCACCAAACTATCGGCTCGATGCTGTGCGTGGCACACTTGGCGGCATCCAGGCACGGTACAATCGCTGTATCTGCAAACTCGCCAGCCGAATCCGCAACCCGTTGCGCGACTGCCGCCGGCAGGTCAATGTGCCCGTCTTGTTCGTGCGCAGATTCGTCGTCGTTATCTCCGTCGAGGCTCGACACCTTGCTCCAGGCGAGCAGATCCACAGCCGCGCGGGCCGCTGTGCCTGCATCGATCGCGTCTCCCGACCGCTCGGTTGCGGTGTTCCCTGCCAGCCAACGGACGGTTGCTGCTGCGAGGGACGCTGCTTCCTCCAGTAGCAACCGGTTTAATTCGACGGCCGAGTCGATGGCCTTTCGGCTGGATGTAGGAAAAAAGGAGCCATTAAGGTACCCGTGGAACGGCGCTGCTGCCCCCTCACTCATGGGCAGGAAGGTGTAGAGCCTTGGTGCCACTGGCCCGTTGTCTGTTCGCACGGCCAACGCAACCTCGCCATCACCCGTCCACTCTTTCCAGCTGCTATGCAGGTGTTTGGCCGCAATTCCGGAACGAATGGCCGTAGTTAAGGCGGGTTCCGGCACAAGTGCCTTGGTCAGGAGGAAATGGCCATGCTGCCCGAGATCGATGATCGACACTCTGTGTGGCAGGGTGTGAAGCGGCGTTTCGGAGCGTGTCAGAACGATCCGGTGGGGAGACGGCGCGTCTGTACCCTCGACCAAAACGGTCAAACGGCACAGCCGCTCCATGAACAGTAGCGTAGGCACGGATTGGTTCATTAGTAGGCGGAACTGCCCTAGCGTATCCAAGCGTGCCTCTTCGTCGCGCAGGACCATGCGAACAACCGTTGCGAATCCCCGCCTCGCGAAGTTTCTGACTCGCCCAGGTTGCTCACCCAGCCACCTTGGAATCGAGAACATCGGAAGGTCTCTTTCCGCAAGCTTGCCAACGCGCGGGTCATCAAAGTAGCCTGCAAGAGATCTCCCATGCTCCAGAGTGAAGCAGAAACCGCCAAATGCTGGACCCGCGAATGCCGGAGCACATTGGGAGTAAACCTCGGGCGCGTCACACACGTGGCTGACGCTTCGGAAACCGAGACCCTTGTTCCCGATTGCTTCGCCAGGGGGTTTGCTCGACTTGCCGATCCCCGACAAAGTCTCCGCCTGTTTCTCCAAGAAGGGAAAGCCGCGGTTAGCCACATAGACAGTGCCGAACTTGCCCTCGTCGGCAAGCAGCACTTCGATTTCGCCATCGCTCTGTTCTCGCGGGTGGGCGTCGTTGCCGTTTTGGATAAGCTCGATCAGGCAGCGCCCGTGGTAGTCTGCGGCAACGTGCTCCGACACGCTCTTGATCTGTGCGTGTGGGTCGTCGAGATATACGCCGGTCGTCGGGTCGATCGTCGCCTTGAATACACGTAGTCTGTTTGCTGCGATCTTTTCGATAACCCGCCGAGCGTCGTCTGCAGGCGTCATGGCATGAGCAACCGGCCCGCGCAGTCTGCCCGCCATCACCGTAGAAACTTCAAGCCCCGCGTCTTCGGCTAGCCCATTCCTACGCATACATGATCATCCACGTCGATGACATGCCAGCGACATGAAAGCAGCCTCCGTCTGGAGAACTCTTGGCTGTTGGTCGCAATACGCATGGCATTCGTCCTGTAGGCCATGCGCCGCGTTTAGCTTCAAGGAACCTTTCAGTGACGCTCATCGCGTTTCCTGCCGCCATGCGTGAGGACGGCCCTGTCCGGAAAGGCGCAATCTGGTGAAAACGAATCCTCTCTGGGGAATCTCATCCTTCGGCAGCCGCCAACACATGCAGTGGCTCCAAGGATCGCTCAGCGTCCGCCTCAAGTAGGGCGTGCATTGCCATGTTTCTTTTCCTGCGCCGCTCGGCGCTATGCAAGAGGTCGTCATAGGTTTCCCGAATCGCTTCCGTGTCAGCGAGATCATATGGGAATTCGAAAACATGCCGATCGGACCTGATTCGATAGAGTTGAACGTCATCCTTCCTCAGCGCGTCAATGCGGTAAAGAAAGGTGCACGTCGGATCGGCTTCCGGCGCATCGATCACGCGCGCTTTGGTTAACAAGTCATAATCCAGCAAGATATTCTCAAGCATCGAATCCTTCTCCTCCGCAAGCTTATCGAACAACGCCGTCTTGAACTGGTTGAACCGCACGTTTTCATCATTGCAATTGTCCACGGCCAACCTGGGAATCCAGTGCCCAAGGAAACACTCAATGCCGTATTTTTTCACGAGGTTTTTATCATTAGTTTGCCAGCGTGACACATCGAAGTCGAAATATGTTTTCGCGATGCTTACTGCATCCGTCTGAAAGCCCAGTTCCTCAAATCCTCGCTGTGCCCGTTGCCGGCCTTCTTCATTCAATTGAAACCGCACGGAAAATACTCTGCGAGTTTCGCCGACCACTTATGTGAAAACAACCCACATTTCAGCACGGCGTACTGGAAGTCCGTAGTGTCCTCCGGCAAGAACTCACTCAATTCGTTAAGGGTGATCAGATTTTCTTCATCGTCAAAGAAATCGAGAAATCCATTGATCGTCGACAAGTCCGAGTGCACTGCGATTGATTCGATGTTGCCGTTGCTCGTTGTCAAACCTGATTTGGTGAGGTTGGCGGACCCTATCGCCAGACGGCCCTCGACGAGTTCTTCTCCGGAATAAGCTGCCAAGCAGTAACCTTTTGTGTGAAACAGCCGTCCTGTCCTGTTCGTATAAATCGAAACCACTTCCCTGTAGTCGTTCGCCAATTCTTCCAATTCTGCATGGCCGATTGATAAGGCGGTCCTGCGGTCCAGATACAGAAAAACCTCTTTAACCTTTAGTTGTTGCCCGACGGCTTCGATCAATTCCCGAACGGCTTTCACGTTGCAGTAACAGGTCGCCACCGAAAGGTAGTACAAGCGTCGACGGTCGCAATCAGTCAGGGCGTCAACAAGCGATCGCAGTTTCGACCGGCCGTCCTGAATGTTCATGAATACCACGCGTTCTCCACAATTTCCGGTTGCCGGGACGAATTACTCGCGTTTCGGCAGCATCCATATAGCCGTCAAGGCAAATTCCGTCTATCTGCGCCCACACGATTTCGTTCGTCGCAAAGAGGAAGCGATGCGGCCGGGCACCTTTCAGTTCGCGTCCGAATTCGACAGGGAACGCATCGTTGTTTGCCGAGACCCGGCATTCAAAAAGCAACGAGCCCGTGAGTGTTGAGAAGGAACAGAGCAGGGGGCACACGTAACGCCGAGCCATGGGAGGATATATATTTTACTTTTCATTCTCTTGGCCTACATAAGTAGTGCAATTTTCGCGACAGCATCGACCTTGATCAGGTCCTTTTCTACTCCATCCCAGCATCTTTTTTTGGTTGACCAGAGTGTTCCAAAGATCTTGCGAGAACCTAGCCACCGAAGCCGAGGGAGGCATCAAATTAACTACCTGACGGGTGCATCGGCACGCACGTGGATAACAATTCATGAACTTCTTCGCATTTAGATTGCAGAACGCGCCTCGACTTCTGCAAGCTTGAAGATGGCAGTCTCGATTCTTGCGAGCTTCGCGATAAGCCTCTGGCTTGTCGGGCCAGGCGGCGGCTTGAGCTCAGGATCCGCCGAACGCAGGTAGATGAAGCTGGAGGCCGACATTCCTGCGGCCTCTACTGGCTGTCCGTTGCTATGACGGACCGCAGTCGCTTGCGGGGATCGGATTCATTTCCTTCGGCTTGCATAGTCATGATGCCGGGATATGTACTTTGAAGAAAGATGAGATTAATCGCATCGAAACTTGCATGGAATATACATGTGCATCGTTGTGTATGTGTACCGTAATCCATGTGATGGCCGTCATCATTGCGGCGAAAAAAGCACATTGGTAACGCTCGGTCGCGGTTGTTCATCTATGCACCGACTTTCCCGGAAATGCAACTGCAGTTACTGAATTCGTCGCGATTGGGACATGTATGCCTGGTCGGGAATTTGCGTGCACTCTGTCATAACATGTTGTAAACACTGGACGAAAGGGAGGATTGACAGACGCTAGGCGTTGACCTATGCAAGGGGACTTTTTAAACTGGTGGGTTTACACGAACGGAACCCGAAGTGCTCTTCCTCGTGAAACTGTCGCCAACATACAGGCGGGAAAAGGCGCGCCGTGCGGCTTCCATGGCTTCTTCCTGGCGGCGTGAAATGTGTTCTCTCATCCGCGTTGCCGCTTCGTCAGCGTCCCGAAGTTCAAGTGCCTCGACGATCCGCATGTGATCGGCTGGTGTGATCGACCGTCGAGTCTCCATGTCGATCCAGCGGACATATCGCGACCGTGCATTGAGGTTCGACAATATACGCTCCAACTCGGCATTTGCCGACAAACGAACGACCTGCATATGATACTCCTCGTCCAGGTCCACGAGGGTCCGGACTTCCGCGTCACCCTGATAGATCGGCTCGATTTCGAGCAGAAAAGCCGTGATCCTGGCAATGTCGGATTCGGTTGCGCGCCTGCATGCGAGGCGAATGCCCTCGCACTCGACGGCCTGGCGAGCCTCGTAAAGATTCAGAATGCCGGCGGGATCCAGCGAGCGGCAAAAGAAACCTTGTCCAGTTCTGTAGGTCAGGA
This sequence comes from Paracoccaceae bacterium, assembly GCA_965242975.1. GTDB lineage: Bacteria > Pseudomonadota > Alphaproteobacteria > Rhodobacterales > Rhodobacteraceae > JAPPHA01. Next base: position 2,807,104 of record CBDETS010000007.1, read on the forward strand.
ATCCTTCCGCGACGAGTCTGTTCAGGGCTTCGCGCAGCGGCGTGCGGCTGACTCCGACTTCCCGCGAAAGATGGATTTCGTTGATGCGCTCATCGGGCTTGAACTCGAAACCAACGGCCATTCCCCGAACTTCGAGATAGACCCGGTCAACAACACTCTGTTCGCTGGCCATGCTTCAGGCCCTCGTCTTCTTCGTTCCCGCAGCGTTTTGTCCGGCCTTCTGTCTTTCGCCGTGGAAACGCGAAAGGAACGCTTTCAGCCTGTCATTTTCAGGATCTACAAGCAACTCCGAAGGCGGCCCTTCGACGATCACCTCTCCGGCATCCATGAAGGCAACATGATCCGCAACATCGCGGGCGAATGCCATTTCGTGCGTGACGAGAACCATTGTTGCACCTTCCTGCGCCAGGTTCTGCATGACGACCAGCACTTCGCCGACAAGTTCCGGATCCAGTGCCGACGTGACTTCGTCGAACAGCAGCACCTCCGGGTTGAGGGCCAGCGCCCGGGCTATTGCGACACGCTGCTGCTGGCCACCGGATAGCGCCTTTGGCATCCGAGTCTCGAAATCGGACAAACCCACGCGCTTCAGGTAACGGCGGGCTACCTTCGCAGCCTCGTCGTGCGGCTTGCCCTGGACGACAACCTGCCCCAGCATGACGTTTTCAAGGACATTCTTGTTCTGAAACAGGTCGAATTGCTGAAAGACCATGCCGAAGCGCGCCCTGAAGAGCGCGAGAGCACGACCTTTTGGCAGCGAACCCGGGTTGTCGAAATCCATGACCTGGCCGCCGAGCCGGACGCTTCCGGCAGACGGTTCCTCCAGTGCATTGATGCAACGCAAAAGGGTGGACTTCCCACAACCGGACGGACCGATGATGGCGACAACCTGTCCCCTGTGCACATTGAGTGAGACGCCGCGAACCGCTTCGAATTCACCGTACTTTTTCCGGACATTCCGGAGTTCCAGGATCGGCCTGTCATTCTCAGACATCGCTCTTCGCCTCCAGGCGTTTTGCCCATTGGGTGATGGGATAAAGCAGGATGAAGTATGCCACGGCAACTCCCGTGTAGACTTCCAGTGGCCGGTAAGTCTCTGACACGACAAGGTACCCCGTGTACATGAGATCGGGGACGGCAACGACGTAAAGAAGCGCGGTATTCTTGAATTGGATCACCGACTGGTTGACGAACGGCGGTATCATCCGGCGGATGGCCTGGGGCAAGACGACATGCCACATCATCTGTACGTAGGTCATGCCGACTGCGCGCGCAGCCTGCCACTGTCCCTTGTCGATCGAAATGATGCCGCCCCGAAAGATCTCGGTGGCGAAGCAGCCCATGTACAGCGTCAAACCAATTCCGGCGGCAAGCCACGCAGGGATTTCGACCCCGATGACGATTGGCAACGCGAAGAAAAACCAAACGATCTGGACAAGTACCGGCGTGCACCGGAACAATTCGACGTAGGCATGGATCGGAGCCGTAATGTACCATCGTTTCGCCAGCAACCCGAGGCCGCACAGGACGCCAATGATCAGGCCGCAAATTACGGTTCCGACGGCATAGGCGAGTGTCGTAAGCAGTCCGTTCAGCCACAGCGGTACGTAACCGATTATGACCATGTTCCAATTCCAGTCGTACACCCTTGTCTCCTTTCAAAAACGATCAGGACGAAACGGCGCCAGATCAACGCTTGGCGGTTTGCCCGCGACAAGTTCCGAAATCAGCTTTCCCGTTATCGAACCCATGGTCAGGCCCAGGTGATCGTGACCGAACGCGAACCACGCATTCCCGTGTTTCGGCGCACGTCCAATGGAAGCCTTGCTGTCAGGATGCGACGGCCGTGAACCGACCCATTCCGTGATCCTTGTGCCCGGGTCATTCACGAGACCAGGTATCATGTGCTCACCCAAACGTCGGATCATCGCGGAAACGTGCGGGTCCGGCGGCGCATCTTCCGGAGCGAACTCTGCAAAGCCGCCCACGCGCAGTCCATAGTCCATCGGTGTGACGGACACGTAGTGGTCGACCGACAAGATCGCGCTCTTCACGTGGACGCCCGTACCCTCGAACATCGCATGATAACCGCGTTCCGCCGCCAGTGGCACCCTCGTCCCGAGCATCCGTGCGAGCCGGCGGGACCAAATTCCAGCCGCAATGACGACTCCGTCGACGGGCATCGCTCCCTGATCCGTCCTGAGCGAACGAACCCCGTCCGGCCCGATATCGAACCCACGGACGTCACGTCGCAACACCGTTCCGCCCCGCGCCTCCACAAGGCCGGCCAGTCGCTTGACAAGTTGCCCGGGGTTGTACGTGTGCGTGAGGTCAGGAACCCGAATGGCACGGACGACCTTGTCGGTCAGAGCCGGCTCGATCTGCCTTGCCTCGTTGCCGTCGAGTACATCGAACTCCACCCCGTTCCGCCGGCGCAGATCGAACGCGTAGGATGCGTCCTCGAATGCCTGCCGGCTTTCGAACGTGTAAAGGAGGCCTCCACGCGTGTTCATCAAGTCCCGTGCGCCTGCTTCCGCCACAAGCGGATCAAGCGTCTCATGAACCCTGTCGAGGAGTGACTGCCGTGCGGCAGCTATGACTTCCACCCGCCCGGGAGTGGTGTTGGCCACGTAGCGCAGAAACCAGGTCGCAAGCCCGGGCAAGTGCCGCCACTTGAGTTTCAGAGGTGCTTCCCGGGACAGCAACATGCCCGGAACCTTCCTGACGATGCCCGGCATTCCGGGAGGCGCACAGGAGGCGATGCCGAAGCAAGCCAGGTTGCCGAACGAGGCTTCCTCGCCCGGTTCCTTTCGGTCGAGCAACACGACGGCAAAACCTTCCTGTTGGAGGTACAGCGCCGTGCATGTACCAACCATTCCGGCACCAACGACCGCAATGCGGTTGCTGTTTGGATTCACGCCGGATTGCCGTTCTTCGCTCGCGTACATGGATGGATTCAGGTTGACCCGACGCCAAGCCGCGTCAGCGTCAGCGAACTTGGACGCTCGAATTGGCGGGGAGCACGGCGGTCAACAACACCGTGCTCCCCAAGTTCTCATTCCTTGAAGGAGATTGACTCCGGAATGCTTGTGATACCGCTGTACGCCAGCATCGCTTCCCTCATCCGGCGTTCGTTGTGTCCAAGCTTGTTGTTCCACTCGGCCCACCAGTTCAGGTAGTTCTTGAATCGCTGGTCGACATCGGCCCGTATGCCAAAGTACCCGGGCAATGCCGTTCGCGGTTTTGGCGAACTGATCGTGCCAAGACCAGGGTTCTTTTCCTTCGCGATCATGCTGGAAAGCACCGTGGTGGTAAAAGCATCGGCACGACCCGAAGACACGGCAAGGATGATCTGGCTCAGTTCCTTGAACTGAAGCTGCGTGGCGTTCGGAGCGTTCTGCGACAACAGGAGTTGGTCGGACGTTCCGGTCATGACGGCCATCTTGACATCTGGATTGTCGTAGTCCGACCAGTTCTCGCCACCACCGAAGTTCGGATTGTTGACCGTCACCCACTCGATCCAGTAGATCGGCCCGGCAAAATCGATTGCCGTTGCCCGAACAGGCGTAGCCTGCATGCCGGCGGCAAGGTCGATCTTGCTTGTTGTCAGCGCGAGAACCAGTTCACCCCAGCCGCCGACTTCGGTCGGCACCAGTTCGACTTTCAGTTCGGCCGCCGCGTCGCGCGCCATTTCGACCAACGATCCGTCCCATTCGCCGGTGGACAGGTCCTTGACGAAATAAGGTGGATAGTTGAACACGGCGAAACGAATCTCGCCGGTGCGCTGGATGCGTTCCCAAGTACTTTCATCCTGCTGCGCAATGGCGCCGTTCGCCGAACCGAACGCCATCAGTGCCGCACCCGCGGCGACTGCTAGTCTTTTCAAAATTTGTTTCATCTTTTCCTCCGTCATTGATTTTCCGATGGATGGGTCCCTGCTCACCATCGGCTCATGCCACCGGCTCTTCTCCAAGAAGCGCAGTGAGTGACAGGACGTCGGCCGCATCGCCGACATCCCACGCGGCATTTCTCAGCCTTGCAGTTCGCTCCGTGTCGGCAACACACGACACCACGGATCTGAATTTTTCGACTATGTCATCGTCGGACAGTGGCGCCTCGGGATAACCGCGCGCAAAGTCGCGGCGCTCCGTAAGTTTTCGGCCGTCAGCCAGCCGAAGCGTTACTTCGCCGACGTAGGAAGCAGGAAAGATTTCATCGAAGTCGCCTTGGTCACGGGTGACCGTTGTCACCGCTGCCAACCGGGCAACCCCGGGGTCGCTGCGACGGAGATCCTTGAAGAGATCCAGAAACGTCAAACGGCCTGTCGCCGCACGGACCGGAAGGACATATTGCGCGCTGTGCCCTTTGAGCGGGTTGTCGTCGACGCAGTGTGCCCCTGACTCGGCAAAACGAAGATCCATGCTCACGATATCATCGGGTGCGATCTGTTCCTGGTCCATGAGTCTTCCGAGTGCATCAAGCGCCGGGTGAAGGAACGACACGCAGGGATATGGCTTGATTGCCAGCTCCATGACTCCGTTCCACGATTCACCCAACTGGTCGGTAAGCGGTGCAGGGTCTGCTGCACGGCTGAACGCCCGCAGAACCGTGTGTCCGTCGTCGAAAACACGGTCGGGCGCACCAAAGTCCTGACTTGCAAGCAGGGAGGCCGTCACCCCGTTGCGCGCTGCCATTCCCATCTGGAACGGACGCGCGTCCTCGCAGGGGTCATCCTGCCAGGCCAGGAGCCCGGAAGCCTGCAGCGCTGCGAGTCCGAGCGAACGCACGCATTCTTCCCCGTCGAGTTTGAGGAGGTAGGCGGATGCGGCCGCTGCGCCGAATGCACCTGCCACTGCAGATGGATGAAAACCCAGAGCATAGAGCTCACGGGGATCGAGGGCCATGGAAACCCGGTAGGCCACCTCGCAACCGAGGATCACCGCAGTGACCGCTTCGCTCCCGCTCCTGCCGCAATCCTCCGACAGCGCCAGCGCGACAGGTACGACGACGGCAGCCGGATGCAGAATGGCCCTGGGATGATGGGGCTCGAAATCTATGGCATATCCGAGCGTCCCGTTGGCGAGGACCGCACTGACGACGTCCACCTTTCGATTGCGCCCGACGAGCGTTGCCGGGCCTGCTCCTGCATGGGTTTCGACGAAGGCACAGATGCGCGACGCCGATGTCACGGAAGGATGGCTGGCAGCTGCCAGGACTCCGATCGTGTCGAAGACCACCCGCCGGGCATGGTCCCTGACGTTGACAGGCACCCTGTCGCACTTGAGACCTGCGGCCAGGGAAGCGAGACAATCCGTGATCGGTCCACGGGTCACCAAGGCGTGGGCTTCCGTCGCATATGGCAAGACCGTTGTTGCATCACCGCTTGACGAAGTATTTTATCCTGAATACAGAATTGAACAACGATGTCAATACAACACTTCGGCGAGCCGCGGAAGGTGAATTGTGCCCGAAACTTCCACACCCAACACGATGTCTGGGGCAGACGTTATGGTCCGCATGCTCGATGCACATGAAGTTCGCCATGTCTTCGGACTGTGCGGCGACACGACCTTGCCATTTTATGATTCCCTCTATCGGCTTGATCACCAGATCGAACACATTCTGACCCGCGACGAACGTAACGCCGCCTACATGGCCGATGGCTATGCCAAGGTGACCGGGAAGGTAGGTGTGTGCGAAGGACCCTCGGGCGGCGGGGCAACCTACATTCTCCCTGGGCTGGTGGAATCGAACGAGAGTTCGATTCCGGTCCTCGCCATCACGTCGGATGTCGGGACGCGGTCGAAGGGCCACTACCCCCTGACGGAACTCGATCAAGAGGGGCTGATGCGTCCTTTGACCAAGTTCAGTGCGGTCATCCAGCATGCCGATACGATACCCGACATGGTGCGAACCGCTTTTCGCAAAATGACGACCGGCCGACCTGGCGCCGCGCACCTGGGATTACCGTTCGACGTCCAGCGTGATCAGACAAATCCGGAAGACATCTGGGCGGACCCGGCCCATGCGATGTTTCCTGCGCACCCCTTCGGCCCCGACACCGCCGCACTTGACGCGGCCCTGGAAGCCATTCTTTCGGCCTCCTTTCCACTGATTGTCTGCGGGGGCGGCATCGTGTCTTCGGGTGCCGAAGCCGCGTTCAGGACCTTCGTGGAAACCCTTGACGTCGCGGTCGGAACAACGATTTCCGGCCAGGGTTCGATTCCGGAGACGCATCCGAACTGTGTTGGCGTTGTCGGTTCGAACGGCGGTGTGCCGGCCACCCGGGAACTGGTTCAGTCAGCTGATCTCGTCGTCTTCATCGGTTGCCGCGCCGGCTCGGTTACGACGGAACTCTGGCGATTCCCGGCGAAGGGCACCCGGGTGGTCCATGTCGACTGCGACCCCGAAGTCATCGGGGCGTCCTACAAGACGGAGGTGGCCGTTGTTTCCGATGCACGTCTCGCGCTGGAGGCATTGAACCGGGAACTCGGGTCGCGCGGTCAGGGCCCCTGCTTCGGGGGCGCCACGGTCGTGGCACCGCTGAAAGAACGAAAGTGGCGTGCATTTCACGATCTTGCAGGCAGCATCGAACGGCCGATCCTGCCGGAGCGGACAATCGCCGCGCTTCGCTCCGTGCTTGACGATGATGCGATCGTTGTCGGCGACGCCGGAACGCCTTGCCCCTATATCTCGGCGTATTACGAGTTGCGGCGGTCAGGACGGCAGTTGTTCTCGAACCGCGCCCACGGTGCACTCGGCTACGCTCTCCCGGCATCAATGGGTGTCTCCGTTGGAGCGCCAGGGAAAAAGGTCGTGTCCCTGATGGGCGACGGCAGCTTCGGGTTCGCGTGCGGCGAACTGGAAACCGCCGTACGCAGGAAAATGCCGATCACCTTCGTCGTCTTTTCGAACGCGTCCTACGGCTGGATCAAGGCCGGCCAGAAAGCTCGCTTCGGTGGGCGTTATTTCTCGGTCGACTTCGACCGGACCGATCACAAGTCGGTAGCCGAGGCATTCGGGCTGAATGCCTGGCGCGTCGAGGACCCTGAAGCCCTGGAATCAGTGCTGAAATTGGCCGTGGACCATCCCGGTCCGACGCTCGTGGACGTCATCAGCCAACCGCTCGATGAAGCCGCGGCACCGGTCAGTGAATGGATTGCCTGAATGTCTGTCCATCGGATAACCGCCATCCGAGTCCACGTTGTCAGCATCCCGGGAAACGCGGAGCACTCGCAAGGCTCGGGTGACGTTTCGGGCATCGATGCGGTTCTGCTCGAGCTGACGACCGATACCGGTTTGACTGGCTGGGGCGAGGCAGCTCCCTGGCCCGTGTTCACCGGCACGGTCGAGAGCAATGCGGCGGCACTCCATGTCTATCTTCGACCCTGCGCCTTGCATGCGGACCCGGTGCAGGTCGAGTTGACGATGGCTCGGGCTGACCGCGTCCTCGTCGGTCACCCGGAGGCAAAAGGTGCGCTCGAATGCGCGCTCTTGGACCTAACGGGTCAGATCTCGGGCCTTTCGGTCGCGGAACTCGTCGGCGGCAGGCAACGCGAGACGATCCCGCTCAGCTTTTCGGTTGCAAACCGGGATTTCGACCACGACCTCGAATGCGTGAGGGAACTCTGGAACGACGGCGTCAGGCTCTTCAAGCTCAAGACCGGTTTCCTCGATCACGGCTTCGACCTGATGCGTCTGGAAAGGCTCCGTGAATTGTTCGGTGACGAGATCAGCCTTCGCATCGACTACAATCAGGGGCTGCCCGCGTATGACGCGGTTCGCCGGATTCGTGACCTCGAGGCGTTCCGTCCCGACTTCGTCGAACAACCCGTGAAGAGGAATGAACGCGCTGCACTGGCCGAGATCACCCGAGCGGTTGATGTCCCGATCATGGCCGACGAATCCGTTTTCAATCCCCAGGAAGCGCTTGAAGCCGCTGCCGGACGTATCGCGGATATCTTTTCGCTGAAAACCAACAAGGCAGGCGGCATACGCCGTTGCCTGGAAATTGCCGCGATTGCCCGTGCGGCAGGAATCGGCGTTTACGGGGGCTGCATGTTCGAGACATCCATCGCCCACGCAGCCGGTACCCACCTCATGGCGGCGGTGCCGGAGCCGCATCTGGGCTGCGAGTTCTACATGTCGACCTACTTCGCCAAGGCCGATCTGGCTGACACGCCTTTTCCGGTGAAGGGCGGAAACGTACATGTTCCCCGGGGTCCGGGTCTCGGCGTTCGACCGGATCCGGACAAACTGGCGCGTTTTCGGAAAGAGCTTCTGACGTGAGCCGCACGACCCGTTTCGTCATCGCCGGGTTCGGCAATGTCGGACAGCAGGTCGCGGAACATGTGGTTCGGGATGAAAGTCGGCAACTCGAAATTGCGGCGATCGTCGCCCGTGACCGTACCAGGGCACGGGCCGCCGCGCGGGAACTGGGCCTCGACGTTCCTCTGGTCGACGCAGCCGAAGCACCTGGTCACGCGTCGGTCATTGTCGAGGCTGGCACCCACGACAGTTTTCGCGAAATCGTCGAGCCGGGGTTGCAGGCCGGCATCCATGTGATCGTGGTCAGTGCCGGCGCACTTGCCACCAACCTCGACCTGGTCGACCTGGCGGACGAGAAGTGCGCGACACTTCAGATTGCCAATGGAACGCTTCCCGGGCTCGACATCCTGCGCGCGGCCAGGGAGTCCGGCATCGACGAGGTGCGCCTGGTATCGAGCGTATTGCCACGATCGCTCGCACACGAACGATTTGTCCATGACCGCGGCATCGATCTCGAGCAGGCCGAACGGCGAAGAGTACCGATATTCCAGGGTACGGCCCGAAATGCGGCCCGGCACTTTCCCCGGCACTTCAACGTCGCCGTTGCACTCAGCCTGGCCGGAATCGGGCTTGACCGCACGATGGTCGATATCTCGGCCGATGGTCGACTACCCGGAGTGCGGCACACGGTTCACGTCAGGTCATCCGACGTGACACTCGAGATGACGGCATCAAATTTCCCTTCCCGACGCAACAACCGCACGAGCCGTATCGTGGGGCCTTCCATACTCGCGGCGTTGCGGCGCATTCATGCACCCGTTCTCGCGGGCAGCTGACCCCGCGAGGAGGAACACGCGCAATGGTCGGGATCCGTACTTTCGTGCCTGCAGTTCACGGCCGATTGAGCCGATGCACGACCATCGCATTTGCGGAGAAAACGCTCCATGAACCAATCTTCAGTCCCGTGCGAAGGTTGCCGGCGATGACCAGGTTCGATCCAGGAACATCCGGATACGGTATCGGCCGCCAAGGACAGGTGGACGTATCTTGAGTGAAGCTCCGCGATCGCCGGGCGTCCTTGGCAACAGGCCGCAACCGCGATGCCGCGGCTGGCCGCGCAGGCGATCTACCTGACGGTGTTGCGCAACCTTGACGGCGCGGTCGCCTTCGAACGTCGAGACCTGTCAGGGAGTGAAGCGTTTTTCCGCGATTTTCCTGAACTCTTCCGCCACCGGTGAGAGCGGGCGCCGGCTCGACCAGAACAGGAACGCCTGGATTTCGAGCGCCGACTCGAATGGAATCGCGACGCATTCGGGCAGAAACTGTTCGGGCTCAAACCAACTGCCGATAACCGCGACGCCCAGGCCACACGCGACCAGTCCACGAATTGCGCTGGTCGTTCTGAGTTCATATTTTCGGTCGTTCTTGATCCCGTGCCGCCGGAAAAGTTCATCCAATTGGAACTGAAGGTGCGAGTCCGCCATATATGAAATCAGCCGCTCCCCAGCCAGTTCACCGGGCCGGACGATGTCGCGATTCGCGAACCCGTGACCCTTGGGAACGATGCAGAACAGCGGGTTGACGTCGATCAGGCGGCTCTCGATCGTCGGGTTCGTCGGCTTCGACAGTCTGATTCCGAAGTCAAAGCTCTGGGTGACCATCCACTCGACAGTGGCATCGTCCTGGCCGATGTCGAACGTCACTTTCGATTTCGGAAAGGCGCGCGCGAATTCTGCAATCAGCTCGGGCGTGATGTGGGAGGAGAAGGACGGCGATGTGATGATGCTCAGGCGTGCATGGCCGAATGTACCGATCTCCGCCGCGGCATCCTTTATGTGGCTCATCCCGGTGACTGCCTGCTGTACCTCCTTCACGAGGAGCCGCGCTTCCTCCGTCGGCTCGAGCTGCCTCCCGACCCTGAGAAAAAGCCGATAACCCACTTCCTTTTCAAGATCGGATACCAACCGGCTGACCGCGGGTTGAGATGTCCCCAGTATTTCCGCTGCCGCAGTTACGGAGCCGGCGGAAACGACAGCACGAAAGGCGTCAACCTGCTTGAACGTAATTTTCATTGTTGCTGTATCCGACCTCTTCGTCGTCAGAATAAGGCGGGTCCCGTCCGTGTTGTCCTCCATCTGACGCAGCCTGCCGGCCAGTAGGAAACGGCGCCGGCTGCGGTCAGTGTCTGTTGAGGGCCTCTCTGAAGGTATCGCGCGCCTCTCTGCTGTGAATATACGCGTAGTCGCGCGGATACGCGTCACCCGGGACGATCTTCAGCACGGACATTTGGGGGCCGGGGGTGCGCAGCACCTCGGGCACGGCGGCTGCAAGACCATGCAGATCATCAAAGCTCTGCGCACCGGCGTAGCCGGCTGCGCGCGCCATGCCTTCGAAGTTGACCGTGTCGGCCCCGGGCACCGGATGTTCTCCGTTCACCTCGTAGGTACGGTTTGCAGACAGGAAATGATAGAAGTTGGTCACCCCGGCGCTGGAAATCGTTACCAGCGAGCCAAGGTTCATGAGAAGACTGCCGTCGCCATCCAGAACGATCACTTTCCGGCCGGGATTGGCCAAGGCAAGACCGAGGCCGTGGGACGAAGCCTGCCCCATCGCCCCGACGGCGACATAGTTCAGCGGGCGCGGACACAGGGCAAGCCAGTCAAAGCAGCTTTGATAAACGGCGACGACGATGTCGTCATCGTCGACATGTGGAATCAGGGCCCGCAGGGCGTCGTCACGGCGCAGAGTCATGGTGCCTCCGGTGAGCGGCCAACCAGAAACACGTGTGGCCGCGACGCTGCGTACGCCGCGTCGATGGTCCGCGCAACGTGGGTCTCGTCGCCGGGGTCCTCGATCAGCGAATGAGACAGCTCCATCGCATCCAGCACCGGGATGACGATTCGCACGCCATAAGCCGACGACGCGTCAGGGTGCAGATGAGGTTCCTTCCCCTGCAGGCCGACCATCATGACGACGGGCAGTTCGTAGTCGACACCGATCGCGCGGACCGCATTCAGCGAATCCATCAAACCGGTCTGCTGCATCAGGAGCAAGGCGCGGGTACCGTTGTAGGACATGGCGCCGCAAATACTGACGCCCTCATCTTCCTTGCACACGCGCGTCAGCCGAAATTCGGGATCCCCGGCGATGGGCCAAAGCAACCCGTCGCTCGTCATGACATCGGGCAACGCCACGATTTCCCGCACACCGGCCATTTTTATCTGGGCAATGATCCTTGCGCCGGCCGGATGGGCAACACAAGGCGTATCGGGGCCCGAACTGGCCACCCTCAAATGCCTCCATCGAGAAAGTCGGCAATCGCATCCCGAGCCGCCTTCAATTCATGATGATGCCCGAGCGTTATACGGACATGTTCGCTGTATGCGCGCGTGGCAAGCCGACGGAGCGCGATGCCCCGGCGCCGCAATGTCGCGGTCGCCGCTTCGGCCGTTTTCTTCCTGTCCTTGAAATGAACGAGGATGAAGTTCGTCTGGCTCGGAACCACCGAGAGACCCAGGGCCTCCATCTCGGCCGTCAGCCATCGCCGTTCCTGCACATTCGCCCGGGCGACAAATTCGGTGTGGCCCGTGTCATCCAGTGCCGCGACAGCGGCCGCGACGGATGGCGAGGCCACCGGAAATGTCAGGCCGATGCGGAGCACGGTTTCGACCACGTGCTCGGGGCCGTAGAGCCAGCCGACGCGCGCGCCGGCCAGACCGAAAATCTTCGAGAACGTCCGGCACATGACCACATTGTCCGCCTCTTCCACCAGCTTTTTGGCGGGTTCGTAGTCCGGCGCGTCGCAGTACTCCTCGTAGGCGCAATCGATCACCATGAGCACATCGTCAGGCAGGGCGACGTGCAGGCGGCGGATGTCTTTCCCGCTAACGTAAGTGCCGGCCGGGTTCTCGGGATTTGCCAGGTAGACGATGCGCGTCCGTTCGCTCAGCGCCGCGATCATATTGTCAACGGAGGGCCTCAGGCAATCGTCATCCACCGAAACCACGTCGGCATCGTTGGCGTATGCATAGTTCGGAACCTTGAGGTAGCCGTTGGCGCTACGGACAAGTTCGGTTCCAGGCCCGAGATAGGCACGGGCAAGCCGTGCCAGCAGGTCGTCGGAACCATGACCGACCGCAATCCTCCGGGCGTCCAGATCGAACCGCTCCGCCAACGCGGAGGTCAGGGTTTGCCCGGGATTCTCGAGATAGCGCTCAAGGCCGCTGACCGCCGCACGCGCCGCCGCAAGGGCAGTCGCACTCGGACCATAGGCGTTTTCGTTCGAATGCAACGCCGTCTTGATCGGTGGCAGCGTTTCGTCATGACCGCCCCGCATGTGCGGTCGAATCTTCGCGATCCCTGCCTTTGCGTGAAGCATTCTCAACCGAATCCACGTTCAATTTCATTCATACATTACATTTTGTGAGAACTTGACAAGTGGATTTTAAAAATATTATGTGATGGCGGTCACGTGACGCCCGGTGCCATACATGGGGTTCTGCATGATCTTCGCAGTCAAAATTGGCCGGCGATCGATCCTCGTCGGACCTGTCAACAGCGAGTTTACCGTCCCGTTTTCGCCCAAACCAGCCTGTGACTCCGCATCGCGGGCCGGGGATGGGGTCGATGGATGAAGGCATTCGCGCCATTCATCGACGGCGGTTTCCTGCCCTGGAACGGTCCATTCATCGAAAGCATCGACCCCACATCGGGGGAAGCATGGTGCAGAATCGCCCGATGCGGCGGGGACGAGGCGGACCACGCCATGCGCTCGGCACATGCGGCATTCGGTCGATGGTCGCGATGTTCCGCCAGCGCGCGTGCGGACATGCTGGATCGGCTCGCCGATTCGATCGAGGCGGGTTGGGAAGATCTTGTCGACCCTGAAATACGCGACAATGGCAAACGGGTCGCGGAAATACGTGGACAGTTCGCCGGCCTGCACAGCTGGTATCGGTACTTTTCCGATCAGGCCCGCCGCCTGATGCCGGAAAGACAGGACGTTTCGGTTCCCGGGGTCGAATGCGCAACACATTTCATGCCCTTTGGCGTGGTCGTGGCAATCACTCCATGGAATTCACCATTGATGATTCTCGCCTGGAAACTCGCACCTGCGCTGGCAGCGGGCAATTCAGTGGTCGTCAAACCTTCGGAGATGGCGTCGGCATCAACCCTGCATTTCGCCAGCCTGGCTCATGCCGCGGGACTTCCGTCCGGCCTGTTGAACGTGGTGACGGGGTACGGACACGAGGTGGGGGCCGCATTGGTGCGCCATCCCCTGACGCGCAAGGTGACCTTCACGGGTTCCGAGGCAGGTGGGGCCAGGGTTGCCGAGGCAGCCGCCAGACGGGTTGTACCAACCACGCTGGAACTGGGCGGCAAATCGCCACAGTTGGTGTTTGCCGATTGCGATCTGGACAATGCGGTCAACGGCATCCTGTCGGGAATATTCCTGTCCAACGGACAATCCTGCGTTGCCGGGTCGCGCCTCATCGTCGAGGTCTCGATCAAGGACGCGGTGACCGAGCAGGTCCTGGATCGTGCACGCCGCCTGAAATTGGGCGATCCGATGAACAGGGCCACGCAGGTCGGACCGCTGGCTAACGCACCGCAGCTGGAAAGGGTGCGCACGATGATCGAGCAAGCCAAGGCCGACGGCGCACGCTGCCTTCTCGATGGAATGGAGAGCGCAAAAGGCAGAACCGGGTACTTTGTCGGTCCCACGGTCTTTGACCGTGTCACGCGAGACATGAGGATCTGGCGTAACGAGGTGTTCGGACCGGTTCTCGCCATCTCGACATTCGAGGGCGAGGAGGATGCCGTCGCACAGGCCAATGACAGCGCCTATGGTCTTGCGGCGGGCGTGTGGACCACCGACCCGGACCGGGCAGCCCGAATCGCTGATCTGATCGAGGCCGGCACCGTCTATCTGAATCACTACCGCAGTGTCGATCCGGGCAGCCCGATCGGTGGCGTCAAGTCGTCCGGTTATGGACGGGAACTGGGCCCCCGCGCGGTTCACGAGTTCCTCCAGGGCAAGTCGGTCTGGACCGGAACGCATGCGGTGCCCGACCCGTTCCCCTGGCCGCCCGGGTCCAGTCGTAACACATGCAACAGGATTCACGAAAAATGACCGACCTCCTCCAACCTCCCGAAGGAAAATTCCGCGGCCACGATCAGCAGGCCGTCTGGTCCCGGAGACACGACCCCGAACTGACCGAGGTCGGCCCCGGTACACCTTGCGGAGAATATTTGCGGAGGTACTGGATGCCGATCGCGATGACGGATCAGGTTGGCGACCTGCCCTGCCGCATTCGCATTCTCGGCGAGGATCTCGTGCTGTTCCGCGAGAAAGGGGAAGGCAAGCTGGGCTTGACCCATCTGCATTGTCGCCACCGGAACATGAGCCTGGAGTTCGGCATAGTCGAAGAGGGCGGTATCCGCTGCTCCTATCACGGCTGGAAATACGGGCTGGACGGCACTGTGCTGGAGACTCCCTGCGAACCTCCTGCGAGCCAGGTCCGGAAAAGGGCCTGCCTGGGGGCCTACCCGGTGATCGAATACAAAGGACTGGCATTTTCATACATGGGCCCGCATGCGGAACGACCCCCGTTTCCAGTCATGGACACCTTCGATGACCAAGGGGACGAACTTGCGCCTTATCTCATCGCGTCACCCTGCAACTGGCTCCAGGTGATGGAAAACGCCTGGGATCCGTTCCATGTGGTCTACCTGCACACGCTTGCCGCACGCGCTCAGTTCAACGAGTTCTTCGCACATATGCCGATGATCGAGTTCCACGAAAGCAAGACGGGCGATTTCTACACCAATGTCCGCCGGGACGGCGACTTCGTCTGGGTACGTGTGCACGATCACATGCTGCCGTCCTTCACTCAGAACGGCGCCCATTTCCCCGTGCCGGACCGGTCGCGCTACTTCGGGCGTTGCGGGCTGACCAGATGGATCACGCCGATCGACGACACCAACACCATGGTCATCGCGTGGCGCCATTTTCGTGACGCGTCGTTCAACGACGACCCGCGCGGACTGACCGACCGCAGCGAGGTCGGTTTCGGCAAGACCGATTTCTATGGGCAGGGGCCGGACCGTCCGTACGAGATGCGCCAGCGCGATCCCGGGGACTACGACGCGTGGGTCAGCCAGGGTCCGATCAATGTTCATGCGCGCGAGAACCTGTCGTTCACCGATCGCGGCGTGGCCAAGGCGAGGCGCATGGTGCGAAACGCGATCCGGGCGCTGCAAAACGGCGAGCGGCCATCGCAGCCGACGGACAATTTCAAGGGAGTCATCCCGACCTATGCCGGCGACACCGTCCTGCGTATTCCGGCGCAGGAGGGCCGCGACGACGGCGCGCTGCTGAAGGAAGTCTCCTTCAAGGTTGCCGACATCCTTAGATCCGGCGATCACTTGACTGGCGGTGAACGGCGGTCTCACATCGAAACGGCGTTAAAAGAGTACGAGGAGAGCTGGGCATGAAGCGGGTATCGATCAATCCAGGCCGGGTTGAATGGTCGGGAGAGAATCCAGGCATCTATCTCAAGAAAGACCCTGCCAGCACACGGTATGATGTCTTGGCCCTGTTCTTCCGCGTGGTCCTGTCGCCCCATGGGCGCGGCCATGCCGGGTTGGTGCTTGGCGCCCCGGACGATGAAAGGGGCTGGCCCGAGGCGCCGAACCTGATCATGACCGACAACCAGAGCCTGATGCGCTGGATCGTCGATGGGTGGGTGACCAAGATGCCCACATTCATCGGCAAGGCAGGACTTGGCGCCATGGCCTGGCTCGATTGCGACAGTGTCGAGAAGCGCCCGGGCGACCTGAAAAGCCGTTACTCCGAAACCTTGAGAGGTTCGGGCGTGACGCTTGAGCTGACCTGGCGCGACATGGGGCCGCCATTGCCGGTCGAGGTCACGAAAGAGAACTCCGCCACCAGGGAGCACGAGATGTATTCGGTTTTTCTGGAGGCGAAGGCAGCCGAAATCGCGATCAATGGCTCGAGATTGAGCGGCCGGGTCGCCGACCGGCAGTTCTTCGGCCGCACGATGTCCACCGCCTTTCTGGCCTTTTCCGAAACCTGGGTCACACCGCAGGAGGAAAGCTGATGCCTCTCAATGAACCCGTCACGCCCGGAACCGTGGACTGGACAGGCGAGAATCCCGGCATCCTGCTCACGGATGCCCACGGCGATTTCTCGGCCATGGCGTTGTTCTTTCGCGTCGCCTGGTCGCCCGCCGGCCAGGGACAGGTGCTCTTGCTTTATGGCACACCGGGCGCGGCCGAGGGAACGCCGGGGGCGCCCAACGTGATCCTGTCGGACAACTCCGCGCTTACCGCGTTTCTGAAGAAGAATTTCATCGCCAAGCTGGCCGCCTTCGCCAACGCCCCCGCCTTCGCAACCCTTCCAGAAGTGCATGCGCAGGCGGTCCGTTCGTCCGGCGATCCGATGGGGCACCGATATACCGAGACGATCGCAGGAGGCAACCTGACGGTCGAACTGGTCTGGGAGGACTTGGAGCCCCCGCGGGCACTGGAACTCACCCCGGACCAGGTCGGCACCGCGGAACACACCATGTTCACCCTGCTTGTGCCGGCCCGAAGGGCGCAGATCATCGTCAACGGGCACGCCTTGCCCGGCGCGCCGGGAAGCAGGGTGCAGGCCGGTTTCGAGACGACGACCGCGTTCCTCTATTTTTCGGAGACCTGGGTCATCCCGCCAGAGGGCGCATGATGCCGCACCCCGCCGACCGGTTGGCATTCGACAGGGCCGTGGTGGCCCAGCCGGTCTGGAACCGGTTCAACACCGGACAGGACGCGCTGGGGCTGGCCGAGAACGTGCTTCTCCACGCGGGCCCGGCGTTTGCCGCACCGGAACACATCACCGCGCCGATCCTCAATTCCGCCTGCGTCGCCGGAGTGTACGAGGGGGTTGCCCGCGATTTCGACCAGGCTGAAGCGATGATCATGGCGGGTGAGATCATGCTCGAGCCTGCACAGGACCATGATGTCGTGACTCCTTTGGCCGCGGTGGTTTCCGCGTCGATGCCGCTGCACGCCGTCTATGATGCCTGGCACGGCCGGCACCGGGTGTTCACGCCAATCAACGGCGGGTCGCGGCCCTCGATGCGGCTCGGGCTTCGGTCAGCGGCAGTGCTCGAGCACATACGCTGGCTCAACACGCGCTTCCTGGACGTGCTTGAGACGGGGTTGGCGGAAGGCATCGCGCTGGTGCCGCTCGCCGCGGCCGGTTTGGCCGGTGGCGACGATTGCCATGGGCACACCCCGGTCTCGACCTCGGAACTGGTTGCGGAACTGAAGGACCGCACGCCAACCGGCATAACGGATACCGACGCGTTGGAATTCATGGCCTCGTCGCCCTCGCTCTTTCTCAATCTTTGGATGGCCGCCACCAAGATCATGATGAAGACGGCCGAGGGTATCGACAGCTCGAGCTTCGTCACTGCAGCGGGTGGCAACGGACGCGACGTGGGTATCCAGGTCTCCGGTCTGCCGGGTCAGTGGTTCATCACGGCGGCCTCTCCTCCCGTCGGCAAGTTCGATGTGGACATGCCACGTGACCGCGCCCTTGGAGCCATTGGCGACAGCGCCGTGATCGAGGCTTTCGGACTTGGCGCCATGGCGATCGCGTTTTCTCCCGAGCAGCAGGAACGCCTCGGTTCGTATCTGCCCAATGACGCGGAAGCGCGGAGTTCGAGCCTGTCGGTTGGAATCCATCCCCGTTTCCGTGCCCTGGGAGTCCGGTTGGGCAGTACGGCACGAGCGGTCGTGGCACAGAGGGCGGGGCCGGTGATCGGGCTGGGCATCCTCGACAAACAGGGGAATGCGGGCCGCCTGGGCGGCGGAATCTATGACATGCCTGCGGGACCCTTTGCCGCCGCCTTGAGGGCTCTTGAGACGTGCGGGAACTGAACTTCCCGCCGGCGCGTGAACGGGTTCAGTTGACCCGAAGCGATTCATCGACCTCCAGTTCCGTCCCGGCACCGGATCTTGAGGGGTGTTTTCCGTGACCCGGCGGCCTGTCGGTGGCGATGGAAATGCACGTGATTGTGGCAACTCGCCGCGCTTTGGCGGGATTCTGTCCTGTCCCTTTTGTCGCGTTCCAGGTGTCGGACTCCGATCGTCTCTGTGGTCGGTCCTGCGTTGCCTGTCCTTGCGCCGCGGCCCCGTGTCGATCCTTTCGTGCGCGTCCGAGTGACGTTTCCGTTGCGCCCTGCCGGACCGGGGACGATGTACCGGACGGACCGTTTCCGGGAGCTCGCACCGGGTTCGGGCATGGGGTTTGACGCCTGAAAGGTCGGCAGCTGCCACGCCGTGGCCGTTGTTGGCCCGGAACAGGTCCTGCAGCGGCATCGAAAGACAGAGCGGCGCGGTGCCGACGAAGAAAAACCGTTACGGATCATGCGTCCGGACCCGCAAGGCGCGATCATTGGGTCGCGGTCACGCCCCCGTCCACGTAGAGGATCTGCCCGGTCACGAAACCCGATGCATCGGCGCAAAAAAACAGGACCGGCCCGACTACGTCCAGGGGATCCGCAATTCTCCCGAGAGGAATACGATCCACCAGCTGAGCGTGGTAATCCGGATCCTCCACCACGTAACGGATCAATTCGGTGTATACGAACGTCGGCGCAACTCCGTTGACCGTAATGCCGACCGGGCCGAGCTCGGCGGCATGCTGTTTGACCAGCATCGCCAGCCCTCCTTTCGTGCTGCAGTAGGCCGAGTATCCACGGCCGCGAAGCCCGAGCTGCGACCGTACGGACAGGAGATGAACCTGCCTTCCCCCGTTGCCGGCGGCGACCTGGTGCCTGGCCGTCTCTCTGGCCAGGAACATCGCCGCCCTCAAGTTCGTTCGGTACACCTCGTCGAACGCTTCTTCGGTAACCTGGAGTATCGGTTCCTCGCGCTGAATCCCGATACAGTTCACGAGCACGTCGATGCGTCCGTACAACCCGGCAACCCGGTCAACGGCGTCGCAGACCGACGATACGGATTCCGCGTCGACCGTAACGCCCACGGCGGAATAACCGTGGCCCGAAAGCTCCGTCACGAGTTGGTCGACATGTTCCTTCCGCCGCCCGCCGACAACGATGCGCGCGCCGGCAACGGCAAGCGCCGAGGCGATGGACCGCCCGATCCCTCCGTATCCTCCGGGAATGAACACGACCTTTCCGTGCACGTCGAACAATTTCGGAACCGCAGCAAGGAAACTCTCTTCTCGTGTCATGGGTTCCCGACCCTCGAGCCCCCCGGTCCGATCGGCAGCCGCGTCCGTTGTCCGGAATCGTTCCCGCCAGGAACCGCCGATCCGGTCTGGTTCGGCGGCCATTCGTTCCCCGCGCCCAACTGTCACTCTGCAACACATGCCGCAAGGTCTCCGAGGTAGGTCCGGATTTCCGGTACCTCGAGCATCGACGGCAAATCGCGGTATGTCCGGACGTTTCCGGACAGTACAAAAACGAAGCGCTCGCAGACCTCCTGCATCAGTTCGATGTGAAACGGTTCGTTCGGGTGCAGGCAGACGAAAACGAGCCTTCCGTCGGCGCGCAGCCTGCGGAAGAAATCCAGCATGAACCCGATATAACCATCGCTCATGTTGAACTGGGGTTCGTCGAACAGGTGCACGGCGGGACAGTCGCGCGCGGCATGCCGCATCAGGAACGACGGACGGACATGGCGAAAACGGCGAACCTGGTACGACTGATGATGGTGTATGGCCAGCCGGTCCCGGTCCCGGTGCCTGACGTTGTGGATGTCGTATCCCGAGACGAGAACGGACCCGGATGTCGGCGCGTTCGACCCGGTGATCAACTCGAACAACGTCGTCTTTCCCGAGCCGTTCGGCCCCATGACGCCAACGATCTCCGGAGCGTGAAACTCAAGGTCGGCCTCCAGCCGGAATGTCTCTTTCCGCGGAAACAGTCCTGCGGAATAGGACTTGACCAACTGCCGTACCTCGAGAATTGCCGTCGTCATTCGATCAGGTTCCCAGGAGTCGGTTTCGCAGCTTTTCGTCCGCAAGGAGACCGGCCGCGGTCCCTTCATGGACGATCCGCCCGTGATCCAATACGTATGCGCGATCGCAGGCCCCAAGAGCGGTGACCGCGTTCTGCTCGACCATGAGGACCGATATGCCGGCCGCCCTGAGCCGCCCCACGACCGCCATGACGTCGTGAACGACCTTGGGCGCAAGACCCTGTGACGGCTCGTCAAGCAAAAGCAGCCCGGGCGCCCCGACCAACGCGCGGCCGATGGCCACCATCTGCATTTCACCGCCGGACAGGTTCTCGCATTCCCGTTCCATGAGATGCTCGAGTGCCGGGAAGACCTCGAATACGTCGCCGAGCGACCAGGACCGATACCGGGACGACTTCCGGGCGACGGCCAGGTTTCGCGCAACACTCAACGTCGGGAAGATACGGCGGTCATCCGGAACCCAGCCAATTCCCAGCCGTGCGATCTCGTAGGTCGGAAGCCGCGTAATGTCACGACCGTCGAACCTGATCGTTCCCGCCCTCGCCGGTGTCAGCCCCAGGATGGACCGGAGAATCGTTGTTCTTCCCGCACCGCTTGGCCCCAACAACGCCACGACTTCACCAAGACCGACACCCAGGGATACGCCGAACAAAGCCTGTGTCTCGCCGTAGAACGTCTTGATGCCGGAAACCTCGAGCATCATGCCCGTTGTCCCAGGCTGGACCTGGCAACCCATTCGTTACCTCTCAATTCGTCCGGCGTTCCACTGGCAATCACCTGGCCCCAGTGGATGACGGAGACCGTGTCGGCCAGGGCGAAAAGGAACCGCATGTCATGTTCGATCATGACGATCGTGTGATCGCGTTTCAGATCGCGCACCAGGTGACCGAGCCTTGCGGTCGCCTCCATGCCCAGGCCTGACGTGGGTTCGTCAAGGAACAGCAGTCGCGGCCCGGCAGCCAATGCAACCCCGATTTCAAGGGCCCGCCGCTCGCCGTACGACAAGTCCCCCGCGCGCTGCCACTCCTGCCCGGAGAGGCCAATCCGCTCGAGGATGGCTGCTGCCTTTTCCGCGGGCACGCCGGTTGGTTCCAGTGCCCGAAACATGTCGAAACCGCGTCGCCGCACGTCCGGCAGGGCCATCAGGACGTTTTCCAGCGCAGAATACTCGTCGAACAGGTTCATGATCTGGAACGATCGTGAAATGCCCATTCGCGCAATCGCGTCCGGAGGATTTCCCGTGATGTCCCTGCCGTCGAAAATCACCTTTCCCCGGTCCGGTTTGTACCTGCCGGTAAGCACGTTGAAACAGGTGGTCTTCCCCGCCCCGTTCGGACCCATGATCCCGGTCAGGCGGCCGGATTCGACGCGAAGGTCGACATTTTCGAGGACCACGAGATGTCCGAACCTCTTGTGAATTCCTCGCGCTTCAAACAGGGCCATGTTCACGCCCCGGGGTTCGACGGAACGATGGTCATCGTTCGCGACCCGGACGGACACTCCGCGCGCCCACGAACTCCTGCCAGGCCCCGGCTATGCCTTCAGGTTTGAACACGACGGCCAGAACAAAAAGCAGTCCGAACCACAGCAGCCACGCTTCGGTCACGATTCCGAGCACGTCACGCGCCAGGAAATAGACGGAAACGCCGATGACAGGGCCCCAGAAACTCACGAATCCGCCGCCGATCAACGTCATCATGACGATCACGCCGGATGCATGCAGACTCATGACGTCGGGGTAGGCGCTCTGCTGAGCCATCGAAAAGAGTGAACCGGCCAGTCCCGCTATTGCGGCGGAAAGTGAAAACACCGCCCACTTGAAAAGCCAGACATTGTACCCGACGAAGCGCGCCCGCGTTTCGTTTTGCCTGATTGCCTGCAACACCTTTCCGAAAGGCGAATGAACGAGCCGCCACAAGGCTGCGACCAGAACCGCCAGGATGGCGACAACGAAATAAAAGAATACCGTGTTCGAACCGAGCGTGACCGTGTGGAAGCCGAGTTCGAGCGCCGGGCGCGGAATGTTCAGCAACCCGTCTTCCCCGCCCGTCAACCAGTGAAGCTTGATCGCCACGAACCAGAACATCTGTCCGAACGCGATCGTCATCAACGCGAAATAGATGCCCCGGCGGTGCGACACGAAACACGCCACGACGGCGCCTGCCACGAATGCAGCGACGACCGCGAATCCCATTCCCAGGATCAAGCTCTCGAAGGCCCATACCTGGAACAGTCCGAACGCGTAGGCACCAATCCCGAAGAACGCGCCGTGCCCAAAGCTCGGCAGACCGGAGTACCCGAGAAGCAGATTGAAACCGAGGCCGTAGATCATCCAGATCGCGATCTCGACGCCGAGATACTGGTAGAGGCCAATTCGCCCGATCCAGAGCGGGAGCGTTGCCATGGCGACCAACAGCACCACCATTGCCCCCGAGACCGGTCGAAATGGAACAAGCTCGCGGGCGACCATCGCTCATGCCTCCAGCGAGCTTTTCTTTCCCATCAGGCCGCGTGCGCGAACCGTTACGACGGCAACGAGGATCACGTACATCGACATCAGGGACCATTCCGAGGCGTACGCACCCGTGATCCCGACTGCCATTCCGACCATTATACCGCCGATGACCGCACCCCAGAAACTGCCGATGCCTCCGAGGACAATGATGAGAAATGCCGGGATGACCGCATCGACGCCCACATGCGGCCGCAGACCCCAAATCGGCGACAGCACTATTCCCGCGAAACCGGCCAGGCCGGCTCCCAGCCCGAATACGAAGAACCGCAAACTGGTCAGGTTGATCCCGAGCGCCCGCACCATTTCATCGTCATGGGCGCCGGCCTTGATGATGGCCCCGTACGGCGTACGTTCCAGAAACAGCCAGACCAGGATGATTGCGCCGATCGCCATGAGGGCGGCGAACAGCTTGTACTTCGAATAGATCAGGCCTCCGATCACCACGGCGCCGGACACGGCTTCCGGGACGGGAAGAAACTGCTCGGCCGGGCCCCAGACAAGCCGGATGACCTCCTCGATCACGAGGGCCGCGCCAAAAGTCAGCAACAGGCCGTACTCGGCTTTCTTCCCGTAGGTCCGGCGCATGCAAAACTCGAGTCCCATGCCCACGAACGCCACGAGAACCGGAGCAAGCACGATTGCCAATCCGTACCGCACGGCCAGGGGAAGCGCTTCGTAACCGGCGCCCAGCGTTCCGAACGTTTCAAGGTCCGGCGCAATGACCACGATGGCGAAGTAACCTCCAAGCGCGAACAACGACCCGTGGGCGAGATTGATCAATTCCATGACGCCGACGATCAGCATGAAGCCAAGCGCGATCAGGGCGAAAAGGAGGCCGAGGCTCAACCCGTTGAGAAGGTGCGGAACGACATGGGACATCAGTAAAGGACCCTCGACACGCCGGCCCTCACTTCCCGTTACAGGACAGTGGTGCCGCAACCCCGCTCCAGGCGGAGGTCAGGCGGCGGGACAGCGCCGCCTCACATTTCGTAGGTCGGCGTGTCGTCAAGTGATTCCATCATGCATGCGGCGTCCGCGTCAAGATCCCTGATCTCCTCGGGACCGGCCTGGCTGACAATCCTGAACATGTCATCGGGTTCGCCGGTACCGTGATTCGCCGTCGCCAGATAAACGGTCTGCTGCATCTGGTGCGTGTCGGGATTCATGTACGCATCGAAATGCCGCATCCGGTCTGCGGCCGAAACCTGGAGGGATTCCAACTGCTGGATTACCTTCCTGTTGTTCGTTGTGCCAGCGCGTTCGACGGCACCCAACAGTTCGCGCGTTGCCATGTAACCGTTGTAGAACACATTCCCCGGCACGCGCATGCGGGTATCCGGATACGCAGCCTGGTAGCGCTGCACGAATTCGGGAACACCGGGCAGGTCCAATTTCCAGTACCATGTCGTCCCGAACACGCCGAACAGGTTTTCGAGCGGCAGGCCGTAGACGTCAGGCCAGTCCTGCTGGTTGTTGATCCAGGCAATGTCCTGTCCGAGACCAAGCTGTGCGACCTGCTGGCGCATCGCCTTCTGGTCATCGCCTCCGACAGCCGCCGCGACCACTTCGGGGGCAGCCTGCTGGACCTTCAGCAGCATGGAACTGAAGTCGCGGGTACCTTGCGGCACCAGTATCTCGTCAATGATCTCGCCGCCATACTGGTCAACCAACTGCCTGGTCGCTGCCGACGTGTTGTGTCCCCAGACGTAGTCGTTGGTCATCAGCAACCACTTCGTTCCGTATTCACCGATCGCATTCTTCACCGCGGCATTGGCGAAGTTCTTGCCGTTGCCGTCCCAGACAAACTTGACGCGGTGACAGTTCTTTCCGGATTCGGTCGGTGAACTCGAGTTCGTGTTCAGGTACACCGTGCCGTATTTCTGGGCGACCTGCGAAATGGCGTTGGCCACGCCCGAGCTGACTGCGCCAATCAGGAATGCACATTCATGGCGCGTGATCAGGCGCTCGGCGGCACGGCTTCCCGTCGCGGGGGTCGTCTCGGTATCGATGTGAATCGTGTCCACCGTGCGCCCGAGAACGCCGCCACCCGCGTTGACTTCCGCAATCGCCATCTGCATGCCGCGCCGGTCGGACGCACCCGAATTCGCGTATTGCCCGGATGCATCCGACGTCAGGCCGATCAGTATGGGTTTTTCGGCCGCCGACGCATAGACACGGTTATGGTACCAGGGGCCCATGAATCCCGCAGCAGCTCCGACCGAAAGAAAGCCGGCCCCCTCCAACAGGGACCGTCGCGTGAATTTCTCGCTTGGCATCGTTACATCTCCTTCCTTGACATCGACTTCATTTCCCTGATGAACTCCTGTCCGCGTTTTCTCCAGACAGGCCATCTCCCGCACTGCGGCGACGTTCAGTATTCAATATACTGATTCCATTCAGTTTTTCCTGAACATGGAGCAGTTCACCGACAAGGCCATCCCTGTGACCGAGGTTAAGTCCCTGGATGAGAGCATGCTGGACGGCGCGGCCAAGGTTGCCGCACAGAGGAACATCGTCCGTCATCCGGTTGTAGTAGCGAATGTCCTTTTCGGCGTTCGCCAGACTGAAATTCAGGCCCGAACAGTCCCCGGTCTCGATCGCCTTGGGTGCAATCAACTGGAAGATCCCGCTGTTGGCCCCGCCGGCGGATACGACGCCCGCAAAACGCTTCATGTCGACCCCGGTGGCCGCACACGCGCACAGGGCCTCTGAAATGAGCGCCGCATATCCCATTGTCATGAAGTTGTAGATGAGCTTCGTCTTGTGACCCGAACCGACCGGCCCCATGTGAAAGATGTTCTCGCAGAATGCCTCCAGGACGGGCTGGACACGGTTGAAGACATCCTGTTCTGCGCCGACCATGGCGTTGAGGCGTCCGGCCTCGGCGTCCGCCGGGGTGCGCGCAAGCGGAGCATCCACGAAAGAGGCCCCTTTCCTGGCGAGGGCATCCGCGATCCGCTCGCTGGATGCGGGTTCGCACGTGGAACAGTCGACCACGACGAGGCCGCGGTGGGCTCCTGCCAAGAGGCCGCCTTCACGATGGATGATGCTCTCGACCTCCGGAGTTCCCGTGACGCAGATCACGACAATGTCGGACGTGGCCGCCAGTTCACGGTAGTTTTCGAGTTCTTCGGCGCCCGCTTCGACCAATTCCTCGACCGGTTTCCTGTTTCGGTGTGCAACGAGAAACAGCGGAAATCCTGATGCTTTCAGGTTCTTCGCCATCCCGTGACCCATCAGCCCGGTGCCCGCAAATCCCACTTTCTCCTTCATGCACCTCGATCCATGTTTTGAATATTCATTTCCCTTTTCTATGAAACAGAATATTTATTCTATTTTCTTCGGTACAGGCCCGATGTCAAGAAAAAATATTCAATTGTTGAAATTTTTGTTCAACTCACGAGAATGCCGGGCGTATTGGATTGCCCGGAAGCCTTGGATGGAGCCAGGAAATTGAAAACAGATGCACTGCAGGATTTTGACAGGTTGCGCGAAGCATTCCAGCATCGGTTCGAAAACCTGAGCCCGCACCTGAGGCGCATCGCCAAGTATGCACTCGAGGACCCCAACCGGTTCGCTCTGAACACGGTCGCCCAAACGGCCCGGGAGACAACGGTCCAACCGTCAACGCTGATCCGATTTGCCAAAGCGTTCGGATTTTCCGGATTTTCCGAAATGCAGCGGGTCTTTCGCCTCCGCCTGATCGAGGGCTCACCATCTTTCCGGGAAGGGATCTATGCGCACCGCGACAAACTCGTGGAGGCTGCCACAGATAATCCGTCGGCCATCCTGAGCGAGTTCGTGGACGCTTCGAAGCTCGCACTCGAGAGCCTGAAGACCGACATCGACAGTGAAACACTCAGCGACGCCGTAAAGATGATGGACAGGGCAAACGCCATCTACGTGATCGGACAACGGCGGGCGTTTCCTGTGGCTGCGTACCTGGCCTATGGCCTGACAAGGCTGGAATACCGCTGCCACCTCCTGGATTCGGTCGGCGGAATGGTGCCGCAGCAGGTCGCAACCATGGACGCCGATGACCTGCTGTGCGCCGTGAGTTTTGCCGAATACGCGCAACCGGTCGTCGACGTCGTATCGGATGCTCACATTCGAAACATTCCGGTTCTCGCAATCACGGACTCACTGGCAAGCCCGCTTTCCCGCAACTCGAGCCTCAGTTTTGTCGTGCGCGACGCCGACGTACACAGGTTCCGTCCGCTCGCCGCCCCGATCGGCCTGGCACAATCCCTGATCGTCGCCCTCAGCTACCTTCGGGATGCCGGGGCCGAAACCACTGACCCGAGAGCCAGCAAAACGACCCTTTGCCCGGACACGTAGCATCGTGGTCCGGACCCGCCGACCTCGGACATGTCCGGAAACACGCGCATCGATCGCGTTGCGCAACGGGATCATCCGGGTTTGCGCAAATCTGTTCCGGCCGTGCTGTCTCCGTGGCCACGTTCTGGATTCCCCGTACTGCGGCCGCGCGATAGAGGCCGGCCGGGGCTGACCGATCGCCTGCCACGGGCAACGGCGCGTCACCGAATGAGGAGAATCCCAACCGGAATCACGGCACGGCCTGGTGCCCGAACGTGCCGGTTGGCGAGCCCCGCCGCGATGACATCGGCTTCCCCGTCTACAGGCGGGCAAGGATGCGGCGCCCTTCATTTGAAACCTGACCGGCATCCGAAATCTTCTGAGGTCGCTTGCCTTGGCGCTTCATGACGATCTGCCACATCGCGCGCCCTCGATTGCCCCGAACTGACCGGTCAGCGCCGGCTTCACGCAACAGTTTTACGGATTTCATCATGTCCGCGGGATTCGGGCCGCCGTTCCGGGCCAGGACGTGAAAAGGCGGCCATTGGCATTTGCGGGTGATCCCTTTGGGGTGACACCACGTTCCGGGAGCGGTCGGCCGAACCCAGCCTGCGCCCAAAAAACTGCTGGTTCATATCGTTCTTGGCCGGGCAGGGTGCCTCTTGAGCAAACCTTGACCGGGAGGAAATTTCCTGTCCCGGCTTGTCCGTGAATCACCGAAAGGACTGTCGGAAGTCAACGTGGGACAAATCCGCCGTTTCAGGCCTGACCACTACGGGACCCAACACTCGGACTCGATACCGATTTCACCGCCCGGACCCTCCCGCGGAATGTCGAGGTTCGTGGGGGTACCGCGAAGGCCGGTGGGGCATTTCCGCTCGAACTGCAGCAAGTTGAAGCAAGACATTCGGGAGCGCACCATCATTGAACCGCCGCGGAAACGGGGCAGGACAGTTTGCGACGAGGCCAGTTGACGCTGGTGCCGCGGAACTTGGCCTGACGTTCGTTCCCGTCCCCCGCCTCAACTTCGTTCTCGAAGTCCTCGGGCAAGACCATTGGCAAAAGAGTGTCGAAGGAACGGGATACGCGACGCGTAATTTCCGCATGGCGCGGTCTTTTCGGTGATCCTGGTTGAAAACGCCAGTCATGCGGCTAACGCCGAGGCAAGGCTTTCTTTGGCGGCTTCCTTTGCTGCCAACTCCGGGCGCTTACACATGTTGAGCCCCGTAAGAAATCAGCTATCGCACTGATGACAGGGGACTTTTCACGGATTCGGCAAAGCGTTTCCATTCGGGTCTCGAATGTCTTTTCACGACAAAACGACGGCGTCACGACCAAGCGCCAGAAACCCACGATTCGATCACGCGGCAGTGGTCCGAATACCCGGCTGTCGAGCGCGAACGTTCCGCCACCTCTCAAGATCACCCCTTGATCAACCTCCGCGATGATACGTTTGATGACCGGCGTGCCTGGTGGATTGTCCACACCGCACAGGGACCGATCGTGTTTGACCCAAGCAGGTAATTCCGGCAGGCAAAAGGTCACGAACCCGGCGGCCGAAGGGTCTGCCCTGACATAGAGGCCGGGCGGCACGCTTTGTGATGTATTGATCAGAAGTCGATCCCGGCCGAGCGCCATGGCGGCGATGCAGGCGCAGACCAGCATGAGAGCCGCGGAAACGAAGACCGTTCCACGCCTGGGAAACCACTCAACGTGTGACGTGCAATGACGGTTTTCACGAGTCACGGCGATAAGGGCCGGCCGTTCCGGAGATCTTTCCACGTCCGTCCACGAGAATCCGGTGTATCGGAGATGAGCGGTCATCCGGGATAAACACGATTGACAGGCAATCCGGGTAATCGATTCCCGGGCCGAGCGCACCGGGCAAAAGGACTCCGACCGAAGTGCCCCGCGGTTGCCTGAGAAACGGCTCGGATAGAACCTGCCTGGCCATCGCGTTCATGTTGGCGTCGAGAGCGATCGATCTCTCAATCAAGCTGTCATAGACGATGTTTCGGTGTATCGCGGCCCCAAGCCCGCGCAGGTCGCTGTCGTCCCGGTCGCCATCGCACTGGTCGCCAGGTGCATCCGCGGAACCCGTTTCACGCTCATGTCCGTTTCCGGAGTGGCCGAATTCACCGCCATACCCGTCATGTCCCCAAGCCGTTTCGACATGTTCGAATTCCGCACCGGGAACCAGGCCTGCACCCAACTGTCGTCCCGTTACCGATCGACCGCGACCCGCCCGACAGGCGCCTCGGAAACGAAACACCGACAAGATCCCGGCACCGGCCTGGACGACACGCCGAAGAGGTCGCCAGAGATGGCCTTCTTCGGGTAACGCGCGAACCGAGCACGCTCTGGTTGACACGAGTTCTCCGTCCTCTGTCGCTTCGGCAACGGATCCGTTTGATTGTTCGGCAAGGCGGCCTTCCTGTTCCCTTTTCGTTGCCGAAGTCGGACACGGGTTCGTCCTGCCAGCCCTGGCGCTGTCGTTTGCGGCAGGCACCGGTGCCGTTCCACGTGCATCGGAACAGTTACCTTCCTCCTGCACTGTCTGACGTGCCGAACCGGCAGTTCCGGAATTGGCGGCAACGGCTTCACGCTCCTGGGCCCCGAGACCGGTTCCGGCGAGGTCCGGCTGAGGATCCGTAATTGCCTTCCGCTTCTGCTTCGACTTCCGCTCAGGACCGGGCAGCAGCCTTGCCATGTCCTCTTCGATCGGGCCCAGGTCTTCCGGCAGGTCGCACGCGAGTGCGCCCCCTCCATGATCGCCGACGACATCTGTCTTCGGTATCGGCTTCCCGGCGGCGCCGGTTGATCGCGGGACGTCGGACTCATCACTTTGCCCGGCCGCTGGGGAACATACGCCGCGACCATGTGCCTCATCGCATCCGCCGGGCACGGCACCGGGCGGAGGCCGCTGACAAGGGCCCCGCCGACCCGTTCTGTCGGCGGCATCCCCGGGTGAAGGCTTCTCCCCTGCCGTTTCCCCGGTTTCAGCCTGTTCGTCGGAACCCGGCACGCTCCGTGCCGCGGACGGCTCGGTCGACCCGGGGTGGTTCGGCTGATCCGGTTCCAGCCGGGACCCCGGCCCCGGACTGGAACGGGACTCCCCGAGCACGATTTCCTCGTCTCCCGTACGCGCCGTGTCCGAAACACGGTGAACGCCTTCCCTCTCCTTCAAGCTGTTCGCGTTCGTGACAAGCTCCAGCATGTCATTCCGGGTGAACCAGATGGCCTTCGACGCGCATATCGGAGCCATTCCCGTGGCCAGGATGATCGCCGACTCCGGCGGTAGTTTCCGAAGTTCCGACGGTTGAATGAGCTCGGTCTCCCGCAACTGGTTCGAAACCGACGACCCCGCGCTTCCGGAAAACGGCATGAATATCTGGCTGCTTCTCTGGTGCGACGACGACGCCGTCTCGACCGTCCGGCGCCCGATCATGCGGCTGAGTGCCTGGGCCTGGACCGCGTTTTGAACGGGCCCGATCACGACCGCGTCGACCGAGTTTTCCCACGCGCCGGCGCCGTGCGGGCCATAGCACTCAACCAGTTGCTGATAGGACTGGAAAATCTGCATCAGGTGGATACCGTACGCACGGGCTTCGTCACGTACCGAAACCAGGTGGTCCATCCTTCGAAGCGCCCGGGCCTCGTCGATGATGAACAGTCGGTGGTCGAACGTGCCGTCGGTTGCTCCAGGGACAGAGTCCCTGATGGCCCGAACGAGGCTGCCGATGAGCACGCGCGCGATTTCCGGCGAGCTCTGGCTGACATCGGTCGAAATCCGAATGTAAATGTCGGTCTTCGGGTCAAGGACACGCGTGACGAGTTCCTCGCCCGACACCTCCGGCGATTCGACAAAGCCGCGCGTCGTTGTCTTTCCGGCCCACTCGAGGCCGTTGACGACCGTTGCGACGATACTCGAGAACTGCCGATCTTCCGTGTGCGCCATCTCGGAAAGCCCGACGGGAATGTAATCCTCGCCCGAGCCCCCTTTTCTGTATTCTTCCGCCGCTTCCAGGAACTCCGCCCGAATGACGTCCGGAGGACGGGCAAGGCAGCGGTACGCCGCGGCCGGGATGTTGCGGTCGCATCCGAGATCGCGGAAATACGCCAGGAGCGCGGTGAGCAACCGAAGCGCCTTGCGGTGGAAAAATGCCGCAGCGTCCGATCGGTCCTCGCCCGAGGTGATCAGCATGAACTCGGCCAGGTTGGAGAACACGGTCCCGTCTCCCGGGCTGATCGTGGTCAGGAGCTTGATCGGGTCGAGCCCCGACTCGGCAGTGATCAGCCAGGGGCGCCTCCCGGAAACGCGCCGGACTTCGGCCGTCCGGTCGTAAATCTCGCCTTTCGGATCAATGACGATCAAGGGCCCGGCGTAGGTAAGCGCATTGGGAATGGCAATGCCGGCCGACTTGAAACTCCCCGATCCAGAGAAAACCAGGCTGTGGGCATTGCCCTTGCGGGGATCGAGCGCAATCAACCGGCCCGTACCCTGCCTGCCCCAGCTCTCCCGGTCTTCCGCGTCAAAGTGCCGGCCGCTCCGCGGATCGGTCAACTCCCCGAGGATGATCCCGCCGTCGTTCGAAAACCGGCGCCGGACGTCGTCGGGTGCTGCCCATTCGGCGTCTGACAGCACCCGGACCGACCGCACCCGCGCCTTCGACCGGGCGAGGTCGTGCAGCCGCTGCAAAGCAGCCATGAGCTGGTAGGTGAAGATCGAAACGAGCGTTGTCATCGCCAGGGCCGACATGGAAAACCGCGCGACACGGTAGGGTGTCGGTTCGAACCCGCCGTACGGAATCAATGCGATTTCATTGGCGAATGTTCGGAGATTGTGGCCGACGGACACGCCGCCGGCCAGATCCGTGTGCGGAGACAACAGGACTCCCGCGGCCCAGGCCAGGAGAAGCCATGCCCACCTCCGGGTACGCGGGCACAGGTCCGGGTAACCGGCAAGCACGGGAATACAGGTGGCGGGAAGAACGGCAAGAACGACCGGCTCAACCCAATGGGCCGGCCACGACGCATGGTGCACCAGGGCCGTAAACCCTGCGTATGGCGCACCGACGAGCACCAGAGTGGCGACAGCCCCCCGAACGAGCGCCCGGGCGGCCCGATTCAAGCAATCGCCGGAAAATCGTGACCGCAAGCGCCCCGTCGCTGCACGCACCCGGTCCGCCACGCCGTCATTCGCCACGCCAGAGGTCGCCCAGGTGCCGGAACCAATCGGTATCGAAGTCCGGCGAGGTGAGTCCGATCACCGCGGCAACGACGATCGGCGGCGCCAGCGGGAACCTGGACCGGAACACCGGACGGTTTCGGCGAACCGCGTAGGTCACGGCAATCACCGCGCCGCACACCAACAAGGTCATTGCGAAGACCGGCAGGTTTCGTGAGCCGGCAAGCACGCAGACGAACATCAGCGCCCAATCCCCCGCCCCCGGCTTTCGAAGCCAGCGCAACCAGACCAGGCACGCCATCGAGAGCGTTATCGTCGCCGAAACGGCTGCGGCCACGAGAACCGCCGGTGATCCGTCTTTCAACCAGATCAACAACGCGACGACCAACCCCATGACCGCCAGTGTTTCGTATTCGACGATGAAACTCCGGCAGTCGACCCAGGAAAGGCGCAACGCGACTCCGGCGAGGACAACATACGCGACCGACTCGGTCATTGCTCAGGCACGGGGCGAAAGGTTGCCGTCAGCTGCGCGCACCAGGGCGCCGGAAGCACCATTTCGCAGATCGACACGGGAAGCCTCAGCGCGTGAGCCGCCAATGGATCGCGGCGGGCAAAGCCGATAAGTTCCTCCTGGATGCGCGTGATCTCGGCCAGGACCGAAACCCGGTCTTCCAGGATGGCGGCGAGCTCCGGAAATCCGCGACGACCCGGTAACGTCAGGCCGTCCGGGGTAGCAATGCGTTCCAGTCCCGGTACGAACTCGACCGGTGCGGTTGAAATCAGGCCGTCCCCGTCAACGACCGGAGGCGGGTCGCACAGGGCACCCGAGGCAAGTGCAACCGCAAGCGTGGCGCTCAACAACCGGTGCACGAGTTGGTTGCCACCGTGTCAGCGATGAGGCTCGGAACCGTCAGCGAGCCGTTGAAAACCGCATGATCCATCACCACCTCGCCGAGGTTCAGGGAATCTGCGGACAACTCCTGGTCGACCACCAGCGTCATGACGTCGGCCGCTCCGGACACGACCAGGTTTGCCGTGGTGGCCGTTTCGATGACAGCCGAATCCGCCGAAACCGTATCCGCAAAGACAGTCGTCGCGCTGACCTCCATCGCCTCAACGCGCTCGGCCGTCAGGATTCCGTTCACCGACAGGTCGCCGTTCACTTCAAGGACATCGGCTTCAAGGGTTCCTTCCACCGTCAGGTTCCCGGCCAGGTCAACCTGGACCGCTTCAAGGCTCGCGATGCCCGTTATTCCGTTGCCGTTCATCTCGAGCGGCGCCTCCAACCTGTTGAGTTCGGGGCGCCCGGTGACGGCGAACCGGTGCAGATACGGAGATATGTGGAGGCGATCTGAAATGTGCCGGACAGCTCCAAGCTCTCCGCGAAACCCGTCCCCGGTCGCATCAATGATGTCCTCGATGCCATAGGTGAACTCCCAGCCACGGAGTTCTTCGGGCGCGTGCACATCGACTCGACCGACCAGTTGCGCATATGCGTCCGGCCGCGGGACCGATCGCACGATCCCTCCTGTCGGCGAACTCGTCAGCAGTATCACGAACAGGTCGTTTCCCGTCGGCGCGTGCAGAAACACGCGGATTGTCTGGCGCAGCGGCGTCGTCGGAATCCCCGGCTGCGATACGTCGCCATCGGAAATCATGTCGACCCAACTCAGTTCCTCGACCCGTGCGGTGGTCGCGGCAACCCTGGGGTGCAGCCGGAGGAATTCGACTTCGGCCCACTCGCCGACGTCGTCGGCAAGGCGCGAGAGTTGGCCCGCCGTCCGCTGGACCGCCTGCCGCTCCATGAAACCGGCGACAACCCGTGAACCGGCCGAAAACAACGCCCCGAGGACGACCAGCATGAGAACCGTTTCAACCAGGTTGGTGCCGCGACGACGGCTCTTCCAGGCGAAGATCACGGAGCACATCCGACGCACTCCTGTCTGATCGTCAGCTCTTCGACCGACACCTTCCCGTGAGCCCTCGCCGAACGGGCGAAGGCATCTGAGACCGAAGCCCGGCCAAGGCCGATCAGTTCGTCCGCTACCGGAACCAGGATGCGCGCCCCGAGACCGGCCCCCATAGTCACCTGCCCCCCGGCCAGATCTTCGGCAGCCAGGGTGAGCGATACGTCGAGCTGTCCGGCACGCAACGTGCCGGTCGCCTGTGTCGGCGCTCCGGACGGAACCGTGACAGCAATCGAGACCGGGGATTCGGCACCACCGATCTGCCCCGAAATGCTGCCGGCTCGACCGACCGCCGTTCCCTGGACCGAGACTTCGCCTGCCGCTGCCGATTCGATTTTGGCAGCGGATTCCGTACGTACGCGCATCCATCGACCCGAGACCGCAATCGCCGTTCCGACGTCCCGCAACCCGGCGGCCTCGAGGTCGGTATGGATGTCCGGTGCGCTCCTGCGCACCAGTTCCGCCCGCACAACCGGAACCTCTCCGAGGGCGAGGATGAGCGGTGAGACCACGCGGTCCCTGCCCAGCCATTCACCGATCCGGTTTCCGAGTGCCGTTGCCGCACCTGACGGCAAGGACGGCCAGGAGAAGATCAGGACATCGTCGCCGTTTGTGACAACCCTGTATTCGTAGTCGACCCGGCGTCGGACGGTCACATGCGGCAGCAAGCCGCCGGCGACCGGATCGGACCCTGTCACCGAAGCCGCTTCCGCGATCATCCTGACCTGCCGGTATATGGCCGAACCGGTTGCATCCGAACGGTCTCGTTCGATTGCGGCGACCAGCCTGTCCATGACGAATGCAGCGACCAGCAGGGCAAGCAGCATTGTCAGCAACGCGAGACCGGTCCGCCTTGCCGGGCGAACGCGGATTCCCATCCTCGTCCGATCGCTGCGTCGACCCGCGGGGCGAGACGGGAGCGTGGTTCCACGCCCCGTCACCGGAAGGTCAATGCGACGTCCTCATCGTCGTCGCATGCGGCGGAAATGTCCGAAATCGACGCAGGCATCGCCAGTGCGGAACTGCCGATCGTGATCTCCGCCAGTGAAGACTCCTCCGAATCCTGGTCCGCGTAATTCGACACCAGGTCGATGCAGTTGGCTTCCGACATTGCCTCGACCGTGATGTCGAACGTGTTGCTGTCTCCGTCAACCGAAACGTTGTCGCCAAACGGCGTGACGATGCTGATGGTCGTGTTGTCATCCTCGTCCGTCGCGGACCGCCGTCCCTTGGACGGGATCATCTTGGCGTCCTCGAGCGTCTCGATCAGGCCTCCGCTTCCATAGGATGCCCCGTTTCGGTGCAGGTCCGACACCGCAGCGAAGACCTCGTTGACGAGTTGCGCCGTTTGAAGGCGCTTCTGCCTGTTGTCGACATTGTTGTAGGCGAGAACCGCCCCGGCCATGATGACCGCGGCGAGCGTCAGGTAGAGAAGGAAGTCGACAAGGCTTACGCCGCGCCTCCGTTGTACGGAACGCATGGCCGGACAGGCGGCACGCCAGGTCCTTGAAGTGGTGGTCGTCATATTTGGTCTCCCAACAAAATTTCACTGGATGAGTGACGTCATGTTCACCATGACGAAAGCGGAGGAACCGATGATGCTGGCGGCCATGATCAGCAGACCGATGCGGAGCAGTTTCACCATCGTCTCGACCTTTTCTTCCAGGCGCTCGAGCCAGGTGCCGGCGTAACGGCTGAAACGCGGTACCCAGTCCCTTTGGCCGGCATAGGCGCGGAGAACCGCGTTCAACTCGGGATCCGGGAATCCGTGACCCGCCGCGATGGCTGCGCTGCCGATGTTCGTACGGTCCGACCATTCGGCGATCGCGAGGATCCGGGATCGCGAATAAGGCGGAAGGGAGTTGGCCAGGTTCAACAGGAAGGCCCGGTTGATTTCGTGGCCGACCCGGGCGTTTTCGATGAGGACGAAGGTGAAGGTCGCGCCGGTCCGGAGGCGATGGAGCGAGAACGGTGGAATCCTGTCCAGCCAGGCTCGCCCGGGACCGGTATGGTTCCTCTCCGCCCATTTCCAGAGCACTCCGGCAGCCAGGACCGACGCGGCCACGATATGGACATTGTTCGCGATCCAGATGGCTGTTGCCGCGACCAGCCGCGAAACAGGCGGCCAGTCGGAAACGGGCGCGAGAGTGGCCATGGTCGGAAACAGGTTGGACCCGAGCGAATAGAGAAGGACGAACACCAGAAGGAACAGGAAAGCCGGCCACATCAGGGCCTGCCTGATCGCCTTCGCGATTTTCTCGTCCACGCTCGACAAGCGGGCTGCGGCCCGGAAGACGCTGGCATCCGACGCCGACCCGAAGCGCGAGAACAGCATCGCTTCGGATTCGGGGACATAGCCGGAAACCACCCGGGCGAAACTGTCCGTCCTCAGCGCGGCCCGGAGTCTGCCCAGAATATCCTGGAGCTTTCGATTCCCGGAACCGTTCATGTCGGCCACAAGCGGAAGCGCCCGGTTGAGTTCCATGCCGCTGTCAAGGAGGTCGCTGATCATCCTCCAGGTCCGGGCCCTCACGGACCGGCGAAAGACAAGGCGCGCGTGAATGCGTTCCAGGTCAGGAAACATGGCTCCCCCGTGCCGCACGCGAACGGCGGCAATCGCCCGGTCTTCGTGGACGAATGGCAAACCCCCGTCCGACGCCGTCCCGGCTGGTCATTTCGCCCACGGCTTTTGCTCTTCTGCGGAAGAGGCCCGTGGTCGCCAGCCCCGGTTCCGGTCCTGCACGGCCCGAAACGGAAATCCCTTGCCGGCGGCAGGCCCGTTCGTGCACCCGTCCGGCCGGAAACCGGTCCCGGCGTGCCGGAACACCCCGCGGCATCCATCTTGGCCGACGGCAGGCGCAGCTATCGCGCAAGGTCTTCGACCCACGTTTTGAGGATTTCATTTCGGTCGGCGTTCATGCGGGAAATGTCCGCGCCCTTTTTTCGTGCGTCCGGAGGGGCAACGAGCCCGGCGTTGACCAGCAGGTTCAGCTTGTCGGAAAGCGTCAGGCCTCCGAGGCCGCCCCGGTCGCATGACCCGGTCCAGTGGCGCCACGCCGCCACCGCGTCGTTCCTGCGAACACAGTCCAGGTACCCGTCGTCAGGGACGATGGTCTCACCGACAGCGATCAATCGCCGGTATCCCGCCCAGGCACCGGAGGCTTCTCCTCCACCACGCCCGGCCTGGCATCGTGCACACCCGTTCGCGTTTCGATGCCGGAATACCCCGCCTGCTTGCCGAACCGCACAGTCGCACAGCAACGGGACCAGGGACTGTTTCGCCAAAAGGGTGATCGAGCCGGGTTTCGCCAACTCCGAGGGATGAATGCCCATGTCGATCATCCGGAACAGGATCGAATTGACCGAACCAATGTGAATCGTGGTCCAGACCTGGTGCCCGGTTTCGATGAACTGGATCATCTGGCGGGCGCCCTCGGCATCACGGACCTCGGACACGACTCCGACATGAGGGTTGATACGGACGAAATGCATGAGCGCCCTCCGGTAGTTTGCGGCGCGTTCGTCCGGGGTGCCGGCCGACTGAATGGGAATCTGGATGATTCCGCTCTTGCGCATGCGGGTCTCGACGGGGTCCTCGATAGTGACGACGGAAATCTGGCCGTCCAGCTCGTCATAGAGCCGCTCGACCGACCGGATGATCGTCGTGGACTTTCCATCGCCGGTCTCACCCCCGACGATGACCGCGCCTTTCATCCGTTCGCGGGCGAGCGATATGTCGCGAAGGACCAGGGGATCGAATCCAAGATCTTCGAGCCGGGCCACGTCGTGGTTGTCGGCATAGACGATCCGCAGAACCATGTGCTCCTGGATGCCGGCGTCGCCCTCGTGGAATCCCTTTTGCCCGCGGATCTTCTGGATGGGCTCGGGCAGCGGGATCGAATGGCCGGGCGTAATCGAAAAGGACTGGAACGAGTACTGCTGTTTCGTCGTGTGGCCGCTGCCTTCGTCGCGGGCATCGAACAGATAGGCGATGATTGCACGGCCTTCGCTGACCGAGATGTCTTCGCGGTAGTCCACTTCACGCCCGGCGACGGCGACCCTGATATCGGACCGCCGCGATCTCCGGATGATCTTGAGGTCGCTCGCATTCATTTCGGCGGCGTCCTTCAACAGGCGTGCCACGAATCTCTTGTACGAAGCCTCACCGTCGCCGGCCTCTCCCGGATCCGATTGCAGGTAGACATCGGCGATCTGTTGAGGTGCCGCCTGCTCCACCATCGGCTCGACATGGAACACCGACGCGACGTATTCCTGCACCCCCCCTATTTCAGGGTCGAACTGCATGCCGGTGCGTACGATGATTCGCCCGGTCTCGAATGCGGCGCACCTGTCGCGAAGTTCCGCCGGAATCTCGATCAGCCCGTTGGCCCGGACCGGGTATTGTCCCGCTTTCGCGAGCACCTGGACCTGTGGAATCCTCACCATCGCCCCACCCTACTCCACCCTGACGTCGGTCCCGTCAGGCGCGGACAAGACAACACCGTCGTCGCGCACCTCGGTTACACGGTGCCCGGATTCCAGCTCGTCCGCCGTGCGAACCGAACCGATCACGCCATCCGCCTTCAGGATTGCCACAGGATCTCCACCGGCTTGCCTGGTTACCGCGACCAGTTCGAAAACGGGACTTTTCGCCGAACCCGCAACAGGTATCCCCGTGCGGGACTCGGTTGCCCCAGAAATGTCCGGACGCTTCGGTGTACTGATTCGTTCTTCGCCTATACCGGGTGCAAATAGCTCGTTCAGCCGTCGATTGTTTTCGTAGATTTCCAGAAGAGCCGTCTGTGATTCGCGGCAGATGGCCAAGACGTGACGCTCGATCGCAAGAAGGGAAAGTGCGTCTGTTGGATTGGTCAGGTCCGCATAGGCCTCCTGTAACACCTCGAAAGGACAGAGAAAAACAAGGCCGTTCCGTTCTTCGGCCAGCACCGGACCACACGACAGGGCGATCGCGATCCACGCCGAACAGCAATTCCCGATTTTTGTTCTTGAATTCATTCCGCAAAGATGTTCTCTTTTTGTTCCCTTGTCAACCAGACGTAATCGAATTTTCGGGAATCACGATGAAACGACGATTTATCCACCGTGACCGACGCTGGTGCAGGAAACATCGGAGCGGCGGACTGCAATCCGGAACCAGGGCAGGAATCTGGCTGGCTATATTGACCTCGGCGGTCGTGGCGCCCGGCCACCCCCAGCTGCATGCGGCCGGATTTGACCCTGGCGGCGATCATTCCGGCGAAACCGCCCGTTCGAGGGAACGCGCGGCCGAGTTGTATGTCTCGGCCCTTCAGCTCGTTGCCAGCGAGTTCCTCGACCTGATCTCGGAGGACGTCACGGGAATCCTTCGTGATCGTCTCGGCGCCGGCGGCACTTCGCTGCCGGACATGCAGGGCGGCTTGCCCGAACCTGACCGGCTCAGGTTCGATGCTCTTGGAATCCGGGTTGCCGCCGCTGGCGGGCAGCTTGCCGCCTGGGTCGTTCCCGGGCACCTCCGCGGCAACGTGAAATCAGTGGACATCGCTCTGGCGGCAGACCGTCTTTCCCTCGGAATGATCGGGCGAATACGCGGCGGCGAATTCCGCCGGGACGGGGTCTCCCCGACAGCGATTTCTCCAGATCTGTTGTCCCTTCTTCCGCCCGACGCGATCGGCATCATCGTCACCGCCCGTTCTCCTGCGGATCCGCTCGAGGAATCTGCCGGTGTCGCGCAGCGGCGGCGGCCCTGTCCTGACCGAAGCTACGGGTTTGGTCTGCGCGAGGAACGCGCGTTTCGTCGGACGGTTGTCGGAACCGGCGAGCCGGCGACGGAATGGACCGGGGAGTGGATCGAGATCTCGTCCGACTGCCACCCCGAGGACGCATGGACGGTTCTCGTCACGGAAGCCTGCCCGAGCCCCGATTCCGGCTGGATCACCTACCGCGTCGATCAGCAGGTCGTGAAGCATCCTGATCACCCCTTCGGCTTCAGGATCATTCGCGATGAGACAGGCCCCGACAACGAAGTCGCCCGGAATTGTTCCGGTATCGGAAAGCGACTCCTGAGCCAAACCACAATCGAGACTCGCCGGAAAACCCTGGCGTGCGACCAGGTCTATACGCCTGCGAAGCTGTCGCCGTCAGAACCAGACTATTCCGGAACCGTCACTTATGAACGCAGGTTTCGCGTGGCGACCAGTTCGTTTGCGGGAGACGAAGACGGAGGAGTTTCAAACAGCTACCCGATCGACGCCCTGTGGCGGGAGGTTTCGGAGGATTGTTCCCGGATCATGGCCCGTCAGGTGCGCAGGCAGGAGACCTTGCCGTGCCCCGCGAGTCACCCTTCAGGAATCCGCTATCGCACGAAAACCGGCATCGAACGATATACCGACTTCCTGACAGGGGATGACGTGACCCTGGGAACCGTCTGGAACCAGGATTGGCAGGAGACGGCCAACACCTGTCACAAGACCTGGACGGCTCCGGGCAGTCCCGAAGATTCAACGGATGGATGCGACCGGTTGCAGCGTTCGTCAACCGAGCACTGGAGCGAATTCGAACGGGACCGGAAGCCGCGCCTTGAACGCGTGGACACAGGCAAGTGGGTGCATGTCGGCATGATTCCGGGATGTCGGAACGACGCGGACAACGACCGCGAGGAACCGAACAATGGCTGGGATGTCGATGGCGACGGTCAGGCGGATTTCGCCAATTGGAGAGAGGCTGAAAACCACATGACGGACCTGGGCCTCGCCGGAAACCCGAAACCGATTGCCGACGGCTGCGGAGGCGGATGCCGGGGTCCGACGAACACCAACCCGACCGGAGGAAATGACGGCGGTGGCGGGAATGACGATGACGGCGGCGGTTGGTGTTTCCTGACCACCGCGGTCACCTCGGTGCGCAACGAAGCGGACGACGGGCCGACGTTGACCGCCTTGAGACGGTTCCGCGACGGTTGGCTGGCAGAGACGGCAGGGGGCCGTGCCTTGATCGCCGAATACCAGGCCCTGGCTCCCCGGATCGTTTCCGCCATCCCCCCAGGTCACGCGGACTGGTCTTGGATCGCGGAACAGGTCGATTCCGCCCGTGACGCGATCCTGGCGGAATCGAATGACCGGGCGCTTGCGATCTACGTCGGCATGGTTCGAAGTCTACAGGAACGATGGTTGTGACCAGGTGACCCGACTCAACATGCCACGGTCGTTTCGTTCGACGTATGCGCCACAGGTCGCATCCTCGCTCGTGTTGAGACCCACACCGGGCTCATCCGTGACCGCGCCGCCGAATTCCGTGACGCCCGTCCGGGCCTGCGCGCCCGGGTGCCATCTCGACGCGACGATCAGATCCAGGCGGCGACAACGGCGGCGCCATGACCCATGCGCATCGGGGAGTCGGGCGCACGGTGATCGCGATCCTTGAGAAGGGAATTTTATCGATGACTTGACAACGTATCACGCTGCCAGCTTTCGATCGAATTCACGGGTCATTGGGGTTGCCGATGCAAACGCCCCTCGCCGTGCAGACGCACCAATCCCGAACGCCAATGCGTTGCGGGCCGCATTCAGGGCCGCATTGTCCGCGTGGCCACAGGCCACGCACGTGAATTCAGCCTGCGACGAGCGGGAAGCCTTGTCCGAATGTCCGCACGCATTGCAGGTCTGTGATGTGAAGGCGGGGTCGATCTCCACCACAACGCGCTTGTAACCGAGCATCTGCTTTACAGAGTGCCCGCCGGTGTTGAGGATCCTCCCGGTTGAGGCCGGACTTGGCCTTCACGTTCCTGCCGGGGTTGTCAATCGTACCCCTGGCCGAGCGGGTCATGCCCGCTGTGTCGAGTTTCTCGACAATTACCGTGCCCGCCCGGTTGGCGATCCGGCGGCTGACCTGATGTCGCCAATTCTTGCGCCTGTTGGCCCGCTTCCTCTGGAGCCTCTGCAACCTGAGTGTGATCTTCATGCGCCGCCGTGGTCCCTTGCGCTGGCGCGCAAGCCTCTGCTGGTTGCGCCTGATCTTCGCATCAAGCGGGCCCGTATCGGGCGCGGGGATGATCTCCGCCTCTCCCGTCGTGTCCACCACCGCCACCCGGCCGACGTTCATGTCCACGCCCGCCAAGACCCCGGTGTCGGGACGTTCCCCGGCCTCGACCGCGTAGCAGACGGTGACGGACCACGTGCCGGCGATCGTCTTGATCACGGCGTGCACCGGCTTGCCCTCGGGATACGGGTTCCCGCCCTTCCGCCGGATCCGCATGTGCCCGATCCTCGGAATGGCGATCCTGTCCCCGTCAATGCGGACATCACAGGGAATGGTGAAGGATGGGCTCGACCCGTAACACGACTTGAAACGTGGATGTCCCGCATCGCCCCCGAAGAACGCCTTCCACGCATCGGCCTGATACTTGAGTACGTACCGGGTGATTGCAAAGGAGTATTCCGAAAGCCACGGCGTATCGCTGCGCAGCCCGGTGAACTCCGTGCCGAGCGAGAAGAACAAAACCGACGGAGGTTTCTCCCCGTTGGCCTTCGCCGCCTCATGGGCGTCATTGTGCTGCCCCAGTATCGCGTTCCAGACGAAGCGGCAGGCGCCTGCCTGTCCGGCCAGGCTCCGCGCGTTGGCAATGGAGCCGGGCAGAAGCCGGTAGATTATGTTACGGTATGTGGTAGTCTCGCTCACGCGGTCGGGCCTTCGGCACAAGGTTCGTTTGGTGACGGGAAACTGCATTTTCCCGTCACACGCTCTCTACACGATCTGCCTGAATTGGCAAGGAATCGTCCAGGGTCACGATCAAGTGTCGGAAACCGCCATGACCCGTGAAATCGATCGGAAACCGGCAGCGTGATACGTTGTCACGTAATCGACATAATCCCCCTTGAGAACCCGCATGCCTTGGGCGACGGCCATCAAGCAAGCTACGGGCGAACCGGCGCCGCCGAGTCCCGCCGCAAGGCCTGGCAGAGACAATGCACGCCTCCGCCACCGAGCGTAAACATGGACATGTCGGGATCGTGAACTTCAAACCCCAGTGCGCGCAATTTCCC
Source organism: Paracoccaceae bacterium (assembly GCA_965242975.1). GTDB lineage: Bacteria > Pseudomonadota > Alphaproteobacteria > Rhodobacterales > Rhodobacteraceae > JAPPHA01. The sequence continues at coordinate 2,850,415 of CBDETS010000007.1, forward strand.
GTTCAAAACCCGGCTGCCCTTCATGGACAAAACCCGGTCATTGCCCAGGGCGACGAGGTTGACGCCAAGGTTTTTCGCCTCGGCGTAGCCCACATCGATGAAGTCGAAGCCTCCATCCCGCAACCAGTCGACGAGCCAGGACTCCAATGCATCCAGACTCGCAACCACCAACCTTGGCGCCACGGGCACAACGAGGCCGTCCATATGAACGAATTCCCGGGAAATCGGCGCCACCTGCACCTCCCAGCCCTCTTCGCGAACCCAGGCCGCGACCTGCTCTGCGCCGGCTTCCTCGGAACGTTCCCCGCAGTACCCGATGAGGACTTTGCCCGGTTCCAGTATGACAAAGTCTCCGCCTTCGAAATGGCCGGCGGTCGCGTATCTCCAGATCGGAATGCGACTCTCCTGGTAGAAGCGGATCGCCGATACGTAGTCCGCGCGGCGGCATTTCAGCTGCATGTGGCAGATCAGCGCACCCCAGGGCGTCATCACGCTGGAATCCCTGGCAAAAAAGTTGCGGTGCAGCACCTCGTCCGACGCCAGGTAATGGCATGTGACGCCTGCGTCCTCGTAGATCCGAACCATCTCGGCGTGTTGAGCCATCGCGGTCTGGTGGTTGAACGCGACGCCGGTTTTCGCCTGGTTCTCCAATGTCCGCCGGGTGATCGGTCCGGCGTCGACCCAACGGTAGTACTCGGGCCGCCCCAGGAGCACGTCCCGCAGCGGCGCGTAATCGTTGTCGATCCCCCACGTGCCGGAGGCCAGGGTTTCTCTGCCGCGGGCGTTCACGTCGACCCGTTTCCGACCTGTCCGCACCGCTTCACCCCTGCCTCCAGCCTCCGGCACCCAGGACTGCCGACCTGCCTGTCCCCTATGCAATCCACCAGCGTTCGGCGATGCGTGAACCGTCGAGTTGCCACAGGTTTCCGATGTCAGGACCATGGGTCACCCGCGTCGAATTGGCATCCACGTAGTTGGCGTACATCGGAACAATGGTGCCGCCTTCGGCCGACACGATCGCCTGCATCTCGTGGTAGATGCTCCGGCGCCTGTCGCTGTCGAGTTCCGCGCGCCCCAGCAGAAGCAGTTCCTGGAACCGCGCGTTTTCCCAGAAGGTGTCATTCCACGGCACGCCCAGTTCGTAGTTGGTCGAGAACATCCAGTCCTCGGTGGCCCGGCCACTCCAGTAGACGGCGGACCATGGCTTCTTCAGCCATACATTCGACCAGTAGCCATCCGCCGACTCCTGGACCACGTTGATGTTGATCCCGGCGGACCTTGCCGACGCCTGGTAGAGTTGTGCCGCGTCCACGGCTCCCGGGAACGCCGCCTCGGACGCCGAAAGATCGACATCCAGTGACGCCATGCCCGCCTTTTCCAGGTAGAACTTCGCCTTGTCGGGATCGTATTCAAGCTGTTCCAATTGGGCATGGTAATACTGGTTGGCGGGTCCGATCGGGTGATCGTTGCCGATCGCACCGTGGCCGAGCAGGATCTTGTCGACCATTTCCTGACGGTCGATGGCGTGCTTCAACGCCTTGCGGATGTTGATGTCGGAAAAGGGATCCGTATCCGTCCGCATGGCGAAGGTGAAGTGCTGGTTGCCCGTGACCTCGAAGATCTCGACGCCGGGATTGGCCCTGAGAAGCGCCTCGATCTTGAAGTCGACCCTGTTCACGACGTCGACCTCTCCGGTCAACAGCGCGTTCATCCGCGCCGACGAGTCGTTGATCGCGATCGACTCGATCCCGTCGAACCACCCTGCCCTGCCGTCCTTGTAGTGGCCCTCCACGCGCGAACCGACGAACCGGACACCCGGATCGAAGCTCTCGACGCGGTAGAGACCGGTGCCGATGCCCTCTGCAATCGCCTGTTCGATCATGCCTGCCGGATACATCAGGATGTGATAGTCCGACATCAGGTACGGGAAGTCGGCGTTTCCGGAGGCCAGGGTGAATTCCACTTGGTGCTCGCCCAGCTTCTTCATCTCGACGATCGGTTCGACGATCGGTCTTGCCGCCGATTTCGCGCCTTCGGCCGTGTGCATCTTCAGGGATGCGAGCACATCGTCGGCACCGAACGGCTTGCCGTTGTGAAAGGTCACGTCCTTGCGGAGGTCGAAGGTCCAGACCCGGGCATCGGGACTTGACGTCCAGCTTTCCGCCAGTTCGCCGATGAGTTCACCTTTGGCCGTCACCTCGGTGAGACAATCGAAGACGACTCCGTGACCGTGAACGATCATGAAGCTGTCCGAATGCGTGCGCCCGTCCCAACTGTCCGACGTATTCGCCCCTGCCACGCCCATGCGGAGCGTTCCTCCCCGGCCGGGAGCACTCGCGGCACTCGCGGACAGGGATGTCAACGCGGTCGCCGCGACAGTTGCCGCGCCCGTTTTCAGGACTGCGCGGCGGTTCGGTTGCTGTATCATCTCTTTACTCCCTTGTTCGGGTGGCTGGGGCAACTGCTCACCGGCGAACGCTGAATAGCCGTTTCTCGAACTGCTGCCGTAGCCGGTACACCAACTCCGGTTGCGGGCAGGATCTTGGCGTGCGCCAGCGATTCCGGTGCCCTTGGCTTGACCCTAGGCATTTCCCGGTTAGAAAAAATATCAAACATCGAATGTTAACATGCAGAAACGATCAAGCATGGCCCAGAAGGGCACGACAACCACTCCGCGTCTCCACAAGGCTGATCTTCACCTGCTCGCGGTCTTCATGACGGTAGCGGAATGTGGCGGCTTCGCCGCCGCACAGGTCACCCTGAACGTCAGTCAGTCGACCATCAGCCGGCAGATCGGCGATCTCGAACGGCGTTTCGGCATGCGCCTTTGCCAACGCGGGCGGGTCGGCTTCCGGCTGACCGACAAGGGCAGGGCCGTTTACGAGGCATGCCAGCACCTCTCGACGGCACTCGAAGACTTCCGGACGAAGGTCGGTGCGCTGCGCGGTGAACTGATCGGGGAGCTTTCGATCGGCGTGATCGACAACTGGGCGACCGAGAGTTGCTATCCACTGGCGGAGGTGCTTCGGGCCTTCAGGGTCATTGCCCGGTCCGTTCGCATTCATTTTCACACGATGGCGCCGGACGAGATCGAGCACGCGGTCCTGGACAACCGGATCAACCTGGGGATCGGCGTCTTCCACCAGCACCGTCCGGGGTTGCTGTACGAGGCGCTTTACGACGATCCGGTCGAACTCTACTGCGGTTCGGGTCATCCGCTGTTCGGCCGGGACCCCGGCGAACTCGACCGCAAAGACCTGGACACGGCTGATCTCGTTCACCGCGCCTACCTGTCCGAACAACAGGTCGCACCGCTGACCGCCGACCTGCAATCGACCGCGTCGGCCCGGCAGATCGAGGGCGTTGCGTTCCTCATCCTGTCGGGCTGGCACCTGGGTTACCTGCCGGTCTCGTATGCCGAACGGTGGGTGAACGCCGGGCGCATGCGCGCCGTCCTGCCCGGGACCTTCCGCCTCAATACGAAGATCGAACTGGTGATCCGCCGGGGTGCGCCCCTGACGCTGGTCAGCCAGACGTTTGCGAATATCCTGCGCGAGAAGACACGCCCGCTGAACCGCGACGTGCCTGGTCCCGGGGAGCATACATAACGTGCTCGGGGCCATGCCGTCGGACCGAGCCGGGACAGGCCTCTGAAGGGTTCGAGTTTCCGGACCATGGCAAGGTCGTCTCCGAATTTCGGCTGTGCATGCTGCTCGGCGTCAACCGAAACCAGACCACCTGAGAGACACGGGATTCGGTCGATGGAAAATCGCGGCGAATTCGACATTCACGAGATGCGCCGCAAGCACGGTGTCGGTAACCCGTCTCCGGGTGCCCGGCCTGGTGCGGCAACGGTCACGTTCCGGTCGGACGACACGACCGTGACCTAGAGGACGTACGGAAAGGGAATCGACGATCCCTTGTGAGCACGGAGGGAATCCGTATCAGCGCCATTCCGGGACGCGCGCCTCTGGCAGGAGCGGGACGGCACCCGGCGGTGCCCGTGTGGATTCCGTCGCGCTGACACCAGGGCTTGCAGGTCTCGCCATTGTGCCGCTCTGGCCGCCGTTCATCATCCGGTCTCGCCTCTCCGAACGACGGACAACCTGCGTTGTGCGAAACCTCGTACCGGTCCGTCGCAGTGGAAGCCAACGCCCGCGGTTCCGGATGCGGCATGCAGGCATTCACATCAGTGTTGCCCATCGGGCAAGACAAGCGCGACGCGGAGACCGGTTGAAAGCGGGGACATGACGAGGCGCCCGCCATGGCGGGCGGCGACGGCGTCGGCGATCGCGAGTCCGAGGCCGCTGCCCGAGGACGGGCTGACCTGTCCAAACCTGGCCCGGGCCCGTTCGACATGTTCTTCCGCGATACCCACGCCGTCGTCTTCGACGACGACTTCGGCACCGCCCGGTTGTTTCCGAACGGAAACCTTGACCTTGCTCAGGCGAGGTCCACCGTGAACAACCGCGTTGTCGACAAGATTTGCGATCGCTTCGCAGATCATGGTTGGATCGCCGAGAACCGAACATGGTTCTCTCGGCAGGGACATTTGAATGTCGACGCCGAGCCCGGCACTGGCTGGATGTGATGCCCCGCGCGCGGTGAACAGGTCCCGAACCAGCGCATTCAGATCGGTCTGCCGGACTTCCGAAGGCGATCCTGTGCCGGATATCCGCTCAAGCGCGATCAGCTTGTCGACGAGGTCACTGGCCCTGAGGGACGCAACCCGGAGTTCCGTGGTCCTGTCCCGGACGTCCTCGATCGAACTGGCGGACTGGACGGCTTCCGACATTGCGACAATGCCGGCGATGGGATTGCGGATCTGATGTGCGGCATTCGAGATGAATTCGTCCTTTTCCTTCATCGACCGTGAGACTTGCCGCAGGAGGCCGTTCAACGTGTCGACGATGCCTTTCGTTTCATGGGGGACGGAACGCGTAATCGGGTTCAACTCGTTCGATGTCCGGCGTCCGATGGCTGCCTCGAGATCATTCAGGGGCCTTAGTCCCAGTCGAACGCCAAACCAGACCACGAATGCGACGGCCACGATGAGGGACGCAATAATCCGGAACGTTCGCCACGACAGGTCTTGCACGAACGCATCCCGAAGCCCCGTGTTTTGCCAAACCGTGAACGTGAACAGGCCGCTCAGCCCTTCGATCTGCATGGCGTCCACGAATCGGAGAACGCGAACGCTTCGATCCATGTAGGTGGCATCGAAGTATGCGTGCCCGCTCTCGACCATGTCAGGGCTTGGGACCGGGACCGGAGGCGTGGCGTAACCCGTGACAAAGACCCCGTCTGGCGCATAGACGTGGTAGAAAACCTTCCCGCCGGACGTATCCCGCAACAGAGCATCGGTTTCCGGGCTGAGGGCATCTCCTCCCGACACCGCGACATCCCTGGAAATCGCGAGGGCTGTCGACAGGAGCGAGCGATCGAAACGGTCGGTTGCCCGTTGCTGCGCATCATGGACGGCCCAGCCCCCGACCACGGTTGCGATCAACAGCAACGGCAGGAGTATGATCAGGACAAGCCGCAGCCGCAGGGACGGGTTCATGATTCGCCTGTCTGAATCAAATATCCCAACCCCCTCTGCACCCTGATTTCGACACCGAACGGGTTCAGTCTTTTCCGCAGCCGGGACACATGGACTTCAATGACCTGTTCGTCGACATCGGCACCGACCCCGTAGACAGCATCGAGCAGGTTCGTCTTCGAAAGGATTCTTCCCCGGGCTTGGGCCAACGCTTCGAAAACGGACAGTTCCCGCCTCGGGATGTCTATGTGCCCGTCGGGTCCCGTAATCCGGCGGGCATTCACGTCGAGCACGAGCGATCCAATCCTGATCGGCTTGACAACCGGCACATTGCGTCGGCGCGCGAGCGCCCTGATGCGGGCCTCGAGTTCCGCCATTTCGAAAGGCTTGACCAGATAGTCGTCTGCGCCTGCGTCGAGCCCCTTGATGCGTTCGTCTGTTTCACCATGTGCCGTCAGGATCAACACCGGACGTTCATCCCGCCGCCTTCGCAAATTCCTGAGAACGTCGATCCCGCTCATCCCCGGCAGGTTGACGTCCAGTACGATCAGGTCGGCTCCGTCACGCCGCAGGAATTCGTCTGCCGCGTTCCCGTCGTGAATCAAGTCGACCGCATGGCCGGAATCCCGAAGCACGAAGGCGATTCCCCTGGCGACGGAGTCGTTGTCCTCGACGATGACGATTCGCATCGTGCATTTCCCGTCTCGATGAAAGGTTCATGCAAGTTTGACGGGCAACAATCGAGAGATCAAGCGGACCAAGCCTGTCCGATGACACGATATTGAGGAGCAACACATGTCCATAACACAAAGTGTCCGCCGCACGGCGGCGACAGTCATGACAGCACTCGCAGCGGTGGCATTCGCCTCGGCCGGAAACGCCGAACTCGACCTCGAAGGCAAGACGGTTGAATGGATCATCCCGTTTTCCGAGACCGGTGGATCTGCCAAATGGGCGAACTTCTACGCGCCACTTCTGTCCGAAGCCCTGCCGGGCAACCCGACCGTGGTGGTGAAGTTCATGCCTGGCGCCGGCTCGACCAAGGGCGCGAATCACTTCCAGGAACAGACCTATGATGACGGCACGCTGATTTTCGGCTCGTCCGGATCAACCCAGTTCCCCTACCTGCTGGGTGACCCGCGGGTAAAATACGAATACGGTGACTGGAACGTGGTTCTGGCCTCGGGAACCGGAGGCGTTGCCTACCTGCCGCCGGACCTCGGTCAGAAACTGGCCGACGGAGGCGTCGCGGCAATCAGTGACGTCGACTTCATCTATGGCTCGCAAGGGGCCACGCGTCTTGATCTCGTGCCAATTCTGGCCTGGGAGATGCTCGGTCTTTCGGTCGAACCCGTATTCGGAATCAAGGGCCGCGGCGACGGACGGCTGATGTTCGAACGCGGGGAAGCCAACATCGACTACCAGACGTCCTCATCGTTTCTTTCCGGGGTGGTTCCGCTGGTCGAGGCCGGCTCGGCGGTCCCATGGTTTGCTTTCGGCGCGCTTGACGCGGATGGCAACATCGTGAGGGATCCGACCTTCCCCGACCTGCCGTCCTTCAAGGAGGTTTGCGAAGCAACCGAAGGCTGCGATACCTCCGGTACGAAATGGGAAGCGTGGAAGGCGTTCTTCGTCGCCGGTTTCCCGGCCCAGAAGATGGTGTTTCTGCCGAACGGTGCGCCGGACGAGGCGATCGCGACCTACACGGCGGCGTTCGAAGCCGTCAAGAACCGCGCCGACTTTGCCGAGATCTCGGCCAAGCGTCTCGGTGTTTACCCGCAGATGACAGGCGCCGAGGCCATGGGCGCGTTGGCGAGCGCGACCCAGGTTCCCGCAGAGGCCAAGGAATTCGTCGTCAATTGGCTCAGCGATCGTTTCGGCGTTACCCTGAACTGACCATTCCAGCGGCGCCGCACGTCATCGGGCGGCGCCGCACGTCCCGTCTCGAGGCTGGTCCGTCATGGACACATTTTCCATAGCACTGCCCGCGCTCAGCGATGCGTTCGGCATGATTTTGCAGCCGTTCGTCATCGGATATCTTGCGCTTGGCGTTTGCATGGGTCTCGCTGTTGGCGTCCTGCCGGGGTTGGGCGGAATCGCGGGACTCTCGCTGCTCCTGCCGTTCATGTTCGGTATGGAGCCGCTTGCAGGTCTCGCGCTGATGGTGGGAATGATTGCGGTCGTTCCGACCTCGGATACCTTTGCATCGGTACTCATGGGAATTCCGGGGTCGAGCGCCTCGCAGGCAACCGTGCTTGACGGATTCCCGATGGCCAAGCGCGGCGAAGCGGCCCGGGCCTTGTCTGCTGCTTTTGCGTCGTCGTTGTTCGGCGGCCTCGTCGGAGCGGCGTTTCTGACGTTGTTCTGCCTTGCCGCACGGCCGATCGTACTTCTCTTCAGGACACCCGAATTGTTGATGATCACGGTTTTCGGCCTGTCGATGGTCGGGATCCTGGCGGGCCGGGTCGCAATCAAGGGGATCGTGGCCGCCTGTCTCGGCCTGCTCGTCGGCACCATTGGCGAGGGGGCGTTTGCCGGTGCCCTCAGAATGTCCAGCTATGACGTTCCCTACCTGACGGACGGGCTGAAGCTGGTCATCGTCGGCCTGGGCATCTTTGCCGTTCCCGAAATCGTCGCGCTGCTGAGGCAGGACCGGTCGATTTCCGATCGTGCGCTCATCGGAGGTGGCTGGGCGCAGGGGATCCGGGACTGGTGGCTCAACAAGTGGCTGTCGATCAGGTGTTCCCTCATCGGCGTCATGGTCGGTGTGATTCCCGGACTCGGCGGATCCGTTGTCGACTGGATTGCCTACGGTCACACTGTCCAGACGGCCCGGGACAAGTCGGGTTTCGGCTCGGGAGACGTGCGCGGAGTTGTCGGCCCGGAGAGTTCGAACAATGCCAAGGAGGGTGGCGGCCTGGTGCCGACCCTGTTGTTCGGAATTCCCGGCTCGGGATCCATGGCGATTTTCATCTCGGCAGTGGCGCTTCTTGGCAGCGGCCAGATCGAGGTCGGCCCGTCCATGCTCAGGAACAACCTGGATTTCACCTACGCGATCGTCTGGCTGCTCGCGTTCGCCAACGTCGTGGGAACGGTGCTGTGTATCGCGGCCTCGGGGGGGATCGCGCGGCTGACCTCGATCAGGTTCGTGCTCCTGGCCCCGTTTCTGTTCATGGTCATCAGCTTCGCGGCCTTCCAGTCCAACCAGGACCTGCTGGACCTCGTGGCACTGTTCGGAATCGGCTTCCTCGGGATCATGATGCGCCGGTTCGACTGGTCGCGTCCCGCCTTCCTGATCGGGTTCGTCCTGTCGAACCCGGCCGAGAACTACGCCAACCAGGCCGTCCAGATCGCCAGTTCGCGTTTCCGCAAGGGATTCGAAGAAGGCCTCGACTACATATTCAGCCCGATCGTGATCGTCCTGATCGTGATTACGCTGATCTCGGTCATCGTCGGGCTCCGGCACGCGAAGACCATACTTCCGGAAGGAGAGATCCGCTCCGGTTCGAAGACGGCGCCGATGGCCTTCCTGCTGTGCGTGCTTGGTTACATGGCCGCGGCGTACTGGAACGCGTCGCTGATCCCCGATCACTCGGCAACTGACCGCGTCTTTCCGGCATTCGTTGCCCTTGTCGGCATCCTTGGAGGCATCTGGCTGCTGGTCCGGATGATCATCAGCCCCGAGACCAGCGTGTTGTTTGCGGACCGCGAGCGCCAGGAGGCGGAAATCAATGTTCACGGCCTCTGGCCAACCCTGGCCTGGTTCACGGGATTGCTTGCCGTCACGGCCCTGCTGGGGTTCATCCTGGCGCTTGCCATCTTCCTCCTGGCCTTCGTCATGGTGCGCGCCGGGAAGCGTTTCCCGCAGGCCGCTCTGTACACGATCGCCGGGATCGCCTTCATGTGTTTCCTCGCGAACCTGTTGAATCGCGACTTTCCGGCGGGTCTGCTCCAGCATTATGTCGCGCTGCCCTGGCCACTGACATGAGGCAGACGGCGATCCCGTTCGTATTCATGAGGGGAGGAACGTCGCGTGGCCCCTACTTCCGGCGGTCCGATCTGCCGGACGAAGAGGAGACCCTGTCACGGGTTCTGGTTGCGGTCACGGGATCCGGTCATCACTTGAACATTGACGGGATCGGCGGTGGGAACCCGGTCACCACCAAGGTCGCAATGCTGTCGCTTTCCGATGATCCATGGGCCGACATCGATTATTTCTTCGCCCAGGTCAGCGTGGACGGGGAAACCGTCGATTACGGACCGACCTGCGGCAATATCCTTGTGGGTGTCGGGCCGGCAGCCATCGAGATGGGGCTGGTTTCAGCGGTTGATGGTCCGCAGGTGGTCAGGATTCGCGCCGTCAACACCGGGGCACGGGTTTCCGCCACCGTCATTACGGAAGAAGCCAGCGTGGTTTACGACGGCCAGACCCGGATCGATGGGGTTCCCGGAACGGCGTCTCCGGTCGCCCTGGAGTTCCTGGACACGGTTGGCGGAACCACCGGATCGCTCCTGCCGACCGGTCGTCCTCGGGACCGGTTCGAGGGCATCGACGTCACCTGCATGGACGTGGCAATGCCGATGGTCATAGCGAGGGCCGAGAGTTTCGGGCTCTCGGGCCATGAGAATGTCGTCGACCTGGAGGAAGACCGGGAGTTCTTCGCACGCATGGAGTCGGTGCGGATCCTGGCCGGGGAAGCGATGGGACTGAGAAACGTCGCGGGTTCCGTCATGCCCAAGTTCGGGCTTCTGGCTCCATCCCGCCTCGGGGGCACGGTCGCGGCCCGGTATTTCATGCCGTGGACGACGCACCCGGCAATGGCCGTTACCGGCGCGCAGTGCCTGTCGGCTTGCGTCCTGACGCCAGGAACGGTGGCTGACGGCCTGGCAATCAGGCCGGACGAAAGTCCTGCGATCATTATTCTGGAGCATGCGTCCGGGTCGTTGAATGTGACGGTGGACTTCGAGCGGACCGACGAAGGGTTAAGACTGAATTCATCGGGCCTGGTCCGTACCGCGCGGCTGTTGGCACGCGGTGAGGTCATGGTGCCCGGGTCGGTTTGGGGGCGGGGCCAAGGCCGTGGCGAGGTTGTCGGAACGCGATAGGCGTATCCCCGGAAAAGAACGTGTCATGGAAGATCAGGTTTTCAGTTGCGTCGATGCCGCACAGACAAATTTGAGGCATGCCCTCGCTCTTCTCAGAGATGAGTTGCGCAGCTATCCGACACCTGTCGCCGGTTGCGATTCCCAATACAACCATCTTCTGGGCGAACGTCAGAAGATCCTCGACGCCCTAACCGCGCTCGAGCGGCCGGTGTTCGTTCCGACACCAAGAACATTGGTCGAGGGTAACGGCATCGAGAGCCGCTGACGGATCGCGGATGTGTCAGTCCGATGGCGAAATTTGCGAAATGTTCGCATTGTGAATCGTGGATGTCATCGTATCACTTCGCCCGGAACCAAATACGCCGGGGCACCCTTTACGCACTCAGTTGCACGTGGGGTCGCGATGGCTACGCACTTCCTTGCCGGTTGCAATCTGATACCTCTTGAGTAAAAAAACTCTATCTCGTTGATTCCACGAAGTTTCACAGATTCCCGATTTCGACTGCTCTGACCACCTGGCAGACGAGTTTTCCGGAACGCCAACCGGACTTCGAGACGGCCTGGCCCACATCTCAGGACGGCACAAGCAAACACGATTATTACTTTCGCGACAGGGCCGGCGCCGTGCGCTGGTGGGTGCTCTCAAGTGAGACCCAGTTTTGCCTGACTGTTTCCTGAAGACCGCAAGTTAACCGAATCTGCCTAACGCTCCTGCCAAAGCTGTCGGCGGAGGCCGGTCATAACAGTGAGGTGCCGGCGAAATTTGGCCTCGTTTGCCATGTCATCTTCCGGTCGCCAGTCAGGTCGCCTCCTTCCGTTGAAACCGATACTTCGTTGGGATTTTGTCCATGGCAGATCGCAAAGCGGTTTCGGCGGGACCGGACCTGGACGGACTTCAATCCTTCCTCCAGGTACGCGACCGCGATAAAGCAGTCTTTTTTGTCGGGCGTGAACTCGAGATTGCTGCGGTCGAAATGACCGCCGCCTATGCGTTCGCGGAAGTCCAAAAGGGCATGCCGGCGTCCAGCATGACACTACTGTTTCAGGGTGCGCCCGGAGTCGGAAAGACTTCACTGTTGACCCACTTGACCAACCGCTGGAGGCGGCGTGATGCGCCTGTCGTGGGACTTAGGATTGATCAGGACGCACTTGCGAGTCCGGACGAACTTGCCAGGACGGTAGGTAGCAAAGGCCGTCGGCGAAAAGACAGACGACATGTTCCGCCAAACTCGAACGATCAAAACCGAGTATGGTGGTGAAGCTTACATGGCGTCCAAAAAGCGTGGCCACGAAACGGTGACCACTCCTCCTATCCCGTCACTGGCTGCCTATCCCGTCACTGGCTGCGCTAGCAGTGAGGTATCCGTCAACGGAGTGGTGCAGGTCACTGTGCCTGATGGTCGACGAAATACAGGTGGTCGATCCATTGATCCATGGTCGGGCGCTTCTCAACCTCCATGGCGGCCTTCATGGTCTGCCCATCGTACCGGTTTAAGTTGGCCTCGGGGATTCACGCGCCAAGCTAGCGGAATGTGGGCTTACGCGTTTCAGCCATGACCACGAGTTCACCATGAGTGCACCTTCGCCGGACAATGCCGCCACCGCCGTCAGGCGATTCCTGGCACATTTTCGTGTTTCCACATCCAACGAGGCCGCGGAGTGGTGGAGCGAGCAACTGGCCCTGCGGTCTGATTCATCGCCCCAACACTTGCACACCTCGATGCAAGGGTTCGCCGAGGAACTGATCGTGGCCGGGGGTCGACTCGATCAAGTCGATTCAAAGGCCGTTTTCGAAAGGGGGCGCCGTCTTCGAGAAGCGTCCTACAATGCCCGCGTAAGCCCCGCGATGAACAAGGCAAATTGCCTGGTCGGATTCCTGATGGAGAGAATACCAGTGGAAGGCAGCGCCAACGGGACTATCATTGGATTTCTGGCTGACCGGGACAAGGAATGGAAGGGCGTCCCGGTCATTGCCTGCCGGAAGGAGTGACGGCCACCGGTTTCCTGGATCGCCTCGTTCACCAAGGCGATTTGCAACGCAACGAGGGAGGCCGCCTGGCATGTCCCTTTCCGTCATTCCGGGACCGGCTGACAAAATGGGGTCGTGATGACGCCCCTGGACTGGTACCGCCGTAGCCTGGAAATTGCCGTAAAAAGGCGAAAGGATCAAAACCGCCGGGCCGTAGACGGCAGGTGCGATCCGACCCCGATCGCCTTCCAGATTTGCGCGCGTTTTTTCCTTATGATAGCTGGCACGACTTCAAGGCTCGGTTGAGAACATCAAGTGGCGATGCATACGACCCCCATCCCTGTTCACAAGGCGAATGTTTGCATGCGCCGTCGCGACCACGAGTCTAAGGCTTTCGTTGATAAAAGGATCAACGTTCGTCTGGCTAAGTGCCACAATGACAATTGATCCGCCTTCGGCAACTCAGGAGAAGGAGTCTCCGAAATGAATCTCCATACAGTCAGAGCCAAGTCCAGGCCTTTCCTATCCACGCCAATTCGCGAGCCTCTGGACTTTTCCTGAGTTTCACTATCTGACCGCGCATCATGTACGTTGAACCCAGGAAACTCCTCGTCAATTGGCTACGCGAGCAGTTGATCGGGCCTCCTGTCCACGACAGCATGAGAGTTTCTCCGTTAGACCGTTTTCCAACCGGAGTATTGCACCCAATCGTTGATGACATGCACGGAATCGACCCTGTTTCCGCGACGCATGGAATCGAGGATTCTTCACTTCAGAAAGTTCAGGACGATGGGACCGAAGAAGACGTTGACACGGAAAGCCAGACATTCGCCCAATCCGTTCGGCGAAGAAGGTACGTTCCGCCGTCCTCTGTGGGGTTCTCGTTCTTTGTTCGCGGTGAAGTACGCCTCTCAATCACGGCTTCCGCTGCAATCTACAAGACTGAGAAAGGGGGAAACAGGAGGGGATACGCACGCGAGGAGTTGGCAGAAGAACGTGTAACGTGGCCGGCTTTCGGGTCCGCTGCCGATTCGGTTACCGAAATATTCCAAGGCCGCGCGTGCATCGATGTCCGGACGCGTGCACACGGTGACGGCAAGATACTTACAGTTACCCTGTGCAACCGAGGAAAGGTTAGCGCAGACGTGTCTCAGAATCGCAGGAAAAGGGAACGCATCCGCAACGCGTTGTTTGAGACTCGGTTTGAATGCGGCATCGAATATGGTGAGCTCGTCGAGTACCCTCGTGTCGACGCGAGCATGCTGACGGAGGAGGAACAGGAAATCGAGCTTCAGTACCGGGAACGGTGTATCTATGCCATTGGTCACGGTGCTGCAGCCAACTGGGACGCCAAGCCGGGTCAAAAACCGCATATTTGGTCCGAATTCATGCCGGAAGCTGAAGTTCCCTTGATGACCGTCAATATCGGCAGCGACGAGGCCGCCCTCAGACTCAAGAACCTCGCCAGCGTGGTTGATCCCGACGGTTTGGAGCACTTCGTAAATGGTTATGCCGACTGGATCATCAAGCAAAGACGCATTTGTTCGGGCTTGGCAAAGCCGGACGAAGAGAAGACCGCAGTCCGAATTTGCAGTAGAATGGAGGTTGCTCTCCGCCGGATGCATGAATGCATCAACATGCTGCGCACGGACCGACTCGCGGTCGAGTCGTTTCAGCTCGCAAATCGGGCGATGCTGAATCAGATGCAACAGGCCGATCTTGTCTCGCGCAAAGAAACCAGGGCCCCCGAAGATTACAAGTGGCGGCCCTTTCAACTGGCCTTCCTGTTGACCGTAATCGCGTCGACGATTCGGGAAAATGACGAATTCAGAGATGTCTTGGATTTGATCTGGTTTCCGACTGGAGGCGGGAAGACCGAGGCATATCTGGGCCTGATTGCATACCTGATCGTTTGGCGACGGCTGAAATATCCCGGCGCGGGCGAGGGTACGTGCGTTTTGATGCGTTATACCTTGCGTTTGTTGACTCGGCAGCAATTTGCACGCGCCGCACGCATGATTTGTGCTCTGGAACTGATACGTCGCCGAAATCCTGAACGTTTGGGTAATTCTCCTATCGAAATTGGTATTTGGGTCGGCAGTGAGGTCAGCCCCAACAGTAATTCCAAGGCCAACGAGATCGTAAGGAAGATAAGGTCGGGGCAAAACGATGCGAGATATGAGCTCCTTCTCGAGCGTTGCCCCTGGTGCGATACGCCGTTCGACGCTGTGGATGGATATGTCGTTAAAAACGGGCGATTTCAGTTCCGATGCACCAACGATACGTGCGACTTCAACGCAGACAGCCTTCCTCTGCCTTGCAACACCGTGGACGAGACACTCTATGACCAGCCACCGTCATTGCTCATTGGCACGATCGACAAATTTGCCCGCCTCGCTTGGGATGAGCGTACCGGAGCCTTTTTCGGTGTCTGCACCGGGTCGCGTCGTCCACCCGAGCTGATCATCCAGGATGAACTGCATCTCATCACTGGTCCTCTGGGTTCGGTGGCCGGGCTTTACGAAGCCGGACTCGACACCTTGCTTGTTCAACGAGGCGTACGGCCAAAGTACATTGCGTCTACGGCGACAATTCGCATGGCAAAGGACCAGGTAAAACGGCTGTTTGCTCGCGACCTGGCAGTATTTCCCCCACCCGGGTTGTCACACGACGATTCATATTTTGCGCGATCTGACAAAGAGCGTCCGGGACGCCTTTATGTCGGATTCTTGGCTCCCATGCTCGACCAGCGGCATTGCCTGGGTCCATTGGCTGCGACGCTACTTGCCGGACCACAGGAACTATTCAGCGAAGAAACGGACCGCGACGCACTGCTCGATGCGTGGTGGACGCAGGTCATTTACCACGGCAGTCTCAGAAGTCTAGGCAACAGCCACAATGCGTTCGACACGGACGTTCGTGATTTTGGCCGCTGGTTGGCGAACACGACGCAGCATGCCAAGGGTAGCAACTCAACTGGCGATCGCGTTCGATTCCAAAATCCCAAAATTGCCCAATTGACGAGCCGTCGAAACCCGAAGGAAAATGCCGAGACCTTTCAACGCTTGGGCGATCCAAGGCGCGATGAATCCTGCCTTGATGCCGTCCTAGCAACCAACATGGTGTCGGTGGGCCTTGATGTTGCTCGCCTGGCTCTCATGATTGTCGTGGGCCAGCCGCTGACGACCGCCGAGTACATTCAGGCCACCAGCCGCGTCGGTCGAGCGGACGTTCCGGGGTTGGTTGTCGTTAATTTCTTCCGGCATCAGGCCCGCAGCCTCTCGCATTATGAGAGTTTCCGCCCCTACCATGAAGCCTTCAACCGATTTGTGGAGCCCAGCAGCGTTACCCCTCAAACCTTGGCTGTGCGATCTCGTGCGCTACACGCTGCCCTTGTGATTGCCATTCGGCACGCTCGTGAAAATCTGCATGACAATAATTCGGCCGGAAAGTTTGACAAGGAATCGAGACAGGTCAAAGCCGTGATTGAAGAATTCAAACGACGCTGCAAAATGGCAGAGACAGAAGAAAGTAAGTATCGTGCTACCCTTTCGAACATCGATCGTCTTGTGGAAGAATGGCACGATGAAGCGAGGCGCTGCGAGAGAGAGAAACGGGGGCTCTGTTATGCGGCAAAAGACAAGAACTCTGACCGCCTACTCTATTCGCGCGGAGAATCTCGGCCGGGCCTTTGGCCGACCTTGAATTCAATGCGAAACGTAGAAGGAACCGGTGCTTTGAAAGTACGAGACTGGCCACCAAATGCGTCTGGTATCGAATCAAGTCGGCAATTTTGAACGTTTGTCCGAAAATGGCAACACGAAATGACTGAACGTCACATTTCGGTTCGGCTTTCACACCTCTTTCGTGATTGCTCGGTGGGAGCTATCGTTCGTGATCCAGACAGCCATAGCCTGATGGTCGTTCAAGACACACGGACGTGGACTCCGCCGGGACACGATCCTAAAGATCGCCAGATCCGTTATGTGGATCGGGTACGAAGCGCACTTGGCATCGAGAAGGTATTATGCACACCACCACGCGCTATTGAGCGCAACGGAGAGGTGACCGGGTGGATTCCCGCCTTGAGGTTTCCGACCTGGATGCGTTGTTCAAGAAACGATTGCGGGCTTTTGCACCCGGCACCCTGGAGATTGGATCGTCGACGAAACGAAGATGGTTCGAACGCAGATGGAGCGGCTGAAAGCAAACACGCAATCTGCAACAGCAACAACTGCAACGGACGACTGGAACAGGTTCCATGGGTGCTGATACACGAAGATGGCTATCTTGCTGACGTGCCATGGCATGACTTGGTCCACCGTAACAGTCGAAGTCCGAACCAGAGTCAATGCAGGCGCGACTGGTCCAAGGCTTACCTTACCTTGCGCGAGACGGATCAAGGACGTCAACTTCGCTGCACGCAATGTGGGTCAACTGAAGATTTCCGAAACGAAGAGCATGTTCATTTTCCAAGTGGAACATGGATACAGCCCTGGGTGAGGCAATTTCCTGACCCACCGCCTGAAGCCATGGCCAAGGTCGTTGAGATCAACGATGTCCGGGTCCACTATCCTGTATCCCGCTCCGGGTTGGTCATTCCACCTGAGTCGAGAATTCTCAATGGATCAGTCTCGGACCGTCTCTACGGGAATACAAGGGACCAACAGAAAGTTCGGAACGCCAAAAACCCCTTGGCGCTGAAGGCGTCTCTCAAACAGCTTGCCAGCAAATACAGGTGTACTGTCGAGGCAATCGAGAAGGCGCTCAAGGACATTAATGATGGCTATCCGTTGTACGGCGAATCAGTCACGAGGTCCGATCTATTGGTCGATGAATTCAAGGCACTTATGGAGGAAATCCCGGAACTCAGGGAAGATGAGGATTTCGTCACCGATCACCAGACGGACGGCTGGCGGCAACTCGAAAGCACGTTGAGCAACGACTTTGCACGACGCGTTGTCCGGACCGTTTCCACTCTCGTTTCCGTAAACAGGTTGAAGGAAATATTGGTGCTGTGTGGATTCCAGCGTGAAGGAGGGGACAAGATTGTGCCCCCCGACGTGACAGGTGAGGCCGATTGGCTTCCGGCCCTCGAAATGTATGGTGAAGGCATATTTTTCACGCTTGATGAGGCAATGTTGCAGAGTTGGCAGAGTTGCGACGCGATTCGGACCCGGGCGGAAGACTTCAGCAAGCGATACCAGTCGCGAACCGGGCAGAGTACGACAGGGAGAGAGATCAATGTCTCTCCGCGATTCCTCCTGTGCCACACGTTGGCTCATCTCGTGATTCGTGAACTCGATGCAGGGTCCGGATATCCCGCTGCATCACTTAAGGAACGTATCTACTGCGCCACTGGCGACGACCCGATGGCGGGAATTTTGATCTATGTTGCGGTTCCGGACGAGGAAGGCTCACTCGGTGGCCTTATGGAACTTGCCAAGCCACATCGGTTCCTGCGTGTCCTCACCAGAGCATTCGAGTCCGCAGCCAGGTGCTCACTCGACCCGGTATGCTGTGAGCAGGAGGGGCACGGACCAGACTTGCTCAACCGGGCCGCGTGCCACGCATGTGCTTTGATTCCTGAACCGAGTTGCGACTTTGGCAACGCGCTACTCGATCGAGTCTTTGTCACGGGATCCAAACAGAATATCCCGGCTTTTCTGGACTTTGCCGAGTCGGCCGGCTGATGCCCAAGCGCAAATTCGAACTGCCTGGCATCCATGATCTCAGCAAGGAACAGGAAAGGGTACGCGCGCTCCCCAAAGACGGACAGCACCTAATCGTCGGAGGACCGGGTACAGGAAAATCCGTGCTTGCGCTGATCCGATCCCGTTACTACCACGCCGATAACGACGATTACGTCTTTTTGGTCTACAACCACCTGCTCAATGATGCGAGCAGGCAGTTGTTCGGCACCAAGCTCGCGTCCCGGACATGGATGGCATGGTTCTTCGCAATCTTCGAGGAATTTACGGGTCAGCGTACTCCACGCTGCAGTCCAGACAACGACGGGTTCCGGGCAGTTGACTGGAACACCGTTGAAGACATCATTGGTGCGCTACCCGCTGCGAGAAACAAAAAAAGGCCGTTTCTCGTGATCGACGAGGGTCAGGACATGCCGCCCGAATTTTACGGCGCTCTGGTCAATCTCGGTTTTGAGCGCTTCTTTGTCCTTGCCGACCAGAATCAGCAGATTACGGAGTCCAACAGCAGCCGGAAAGACATAGAGGACGGTCTGGCGATTGACGCGAACGACGTCCTCGAACTCAACCGAAACTACCGGAACGGCTATCGGGTCGCGAAATTGGCAAATGAGTTTTTCACCGGTAATCCTGCAAGTCCGCCCCCGAACCTTCCTGATCAGTCATCTGGACCTGTACCAATCCTCTATACTTACGACCGGGACAAGTTGACGATCGTTGCAAATGCAATCCTGCAGCTCGCTGAACGCGACCCGCGAAAGCTGATCGGCATTATTGCGCCGAACAACCAAGTCAGGGAGCGCTACGTCAATGCGGTCCGGTCCACGGACGCAAAACTCGTCAACGCACGACCTTCCATCAACACCTACGACAGCCAGAACCGTACAGAGGTTGCCTTCGACCAAGGCGGTATTCTCATCATCAACGCGCAGGCATGCAAAGGCCTGGAGTTCGACATCGTTTTTCTGGCTGACATCGATGAGCACTTTATCCACCGCAATGATCCGGACGAAGCAAGACGCCGCTTCTATGTCATGGTCGCGAGAGCCAAGGAAAAGGTTTTCATGTTGATGAAACGCGATGGCAACAAGGCGATCGAGCACATTTTGCCTTCAGACACAGACGTCCTGCAACGAAAGGAATTTTAATGGCGGAGCTGCCCTTACGAGGCGGGGCCAATCCAGCTGATCGAGGAATGGAACCGGAGACAGGACTGCTGGTTACCAATCACATGAACATGATGTTCATGATTTCCTCAGGCTTGATTATGCCGCCCGCTGGCTTTGGAGAGAAGTACTACAAGGACACGTTGGGAGACTTCCCGGGTTGGATTCCCGTGTTCATAAAAAAAGCCTTCAAACAAGCGATCGACGACTCTGCTACTGAAGAGAATTTCCTCGTTCCTTGTATCGTTGAGATCAAATTGTCGGGACTATCAGGTCAGGCACTGGCATTCGGGAACGTTGGGCTGGAGGAAATTCGCTTCCCGGGAGGGTTCAAGGAATCACACAATGTATTGTTGCTCCCGGGACCGCTGCCGGTATCCCGGATTGAATCAATTGTTTTTCGATCGAGTGACGAGAAAAGGGCAGTCGAGACAAGTGCGCGAGATTACAACAACGTTCGGCTGACGAGTTTCAAAACCAAGACCGGGAAGCGTTTGTTTACCTCGAGTGCCTCCAGTACTCCATGGCCTTTGCCCAATGGGCCAGAATCACTTTCTCCACCTCTGAATGCCGCCTTCGCAGCTGGAGGTGTGATGGCAATGCTTTTGAATTTCGGAAATCTCGGCGACCAGGCTGTTCAAGCGTGCCGGATCGCTTTCAGTCCTGACGACTTGTCGCGATCGCGCGGATTCCTTGAGCCGATTCTTTTCGGGCTGAAGCCATGGATCAACACCGGAAGGGCCACGCCGCCAGAATACTCCAACCCGGGAGTGAACACTGGCGAACATCCGGATGTTGTTCAAGTCCGGTTGTTTTGGGGAGCCGTTGAGCGATTGGCCAAGTTGAGTGGACCCACGGCAACAGGTAAAGCCGGGCCGACGATTATCGAGTTCCTCTCCGAGGTTAGCTCGGAACTGGATTCGGAACAGTGTGAGCAGATAGTGAAGCTCAGTGAAACGCTCACATCCTTGGAGGGGCTTCCGGAATTCACACCCAATGAACTGTTTGATCGCCATCTGGAAACTCTGGACCGCGCCTTTATCCTGTTTTACTTGCGCGAGAAATGTGACGATCTTCTTGACTACGAAAACGACCGCCTCAATGAGCGGGACTGGTTGGCAGCCGCAATCCTTTTCGGAGTACGAGACGGCTGGCTCAAACTCCCGAATCGGCTTCGGTATGGCCGAGACCTAATCGATGCGGTGTCGCATCGTATGGCCCGTCTTTCGCACCAGATTGCCAACACCGGATTGGAACTGGGGAAAGCCCCGCCGAGACCCCGTCCGTTACGCGAGCTCTTTGGAGAAGACTCTGATTGGCGATCCAAAGAGAAAAAAGCGGCACTGGCACTGGCCCGGAATGAAAATTGGAACTGCATCAGTACCAGCGTGACATTGCGCACGGGCGAATACAAACTATCCGTCAAGGGCACGTCAGTTCGAATCGAGTTGCCCGGCGAACCAAAAGTCACCCCCGAAATCGACAAGAACAACTTCTTCAAAATGCTTGCTGAATCGCGCCTTGATGACGAATCTTCGGCGCCCATTCGCAAGATACTCTAGCTGATACCCAGAATGAGAATGGTCCCTGGCACGTCGTTCGACACGGGTAGTCACGCAGAAAAACGGATTTTCGAACGGCTCAGCCTCGCATTTGACAATGGCTATTTCGCCTTTCACTCACTGAAACCAACAGCGCATCCATACAAACAGTTTCCCGAGATCGATTTTGTCGTTTTAGGCCCGGAAGGGCTGTTCGTACTGGAAGTGAAGGGCGGCCAAGTCAAAGTGGAGAACGGGAACTGGCACTATCAGGACAGACATAACAGCGAAACGTCTCGAATGCAGGATCCGTTTCGTCAGGCGGAGTCGGCCATGCATGGGTTGACGGTGGAATTGAGAAGAAACCTGCCTCGTCACATCCTTGATCGTATGGCCACGGGTTACGGAGTCATTTTTCCGGATTGTAGTTGGGACACTCACAGCTCCGAATGGGACCGGGAAATGATCGCCGACAGACGGCGTAGTCGTGATCTTGGAAACTGGCTTAGCCGGCTGTTTGCGTATTGGAGACAACGTGGCAAGTCTCGGGAACTCTTGGACGATGAAGCAGTGAAGACCATCCGACAGTTCATTCGTCCAGATGTGGATGCTGCAATTGATCCCGTTGATCTTCACACGCCCTTGCATCAACACGTGATACAGGTTGAACAGCGCATCGAACGCTTGACTGCAGATCAGATGCGCATGGCGGATGTCGCACAGGCCAATCCGCGCGTACTTTGCACGGGCGGTGCCGGAACCGGAAAGACGTTTCTCGCTGAGAGGTTGGCCAATACATGGACGGAACAAGGAATGTGGGTGGCTCTCGTGTGCCGTTCACCTTGGTTAAGGCATCATCTCGCATCAAGGTTGGCGGTCCCAAATCTCTCGGTTTCGCTCGTCGATAGTGTTCGCCTCGATTGTGGCCGGGCGGGATTGGATCACTTTGATGCGTTGATCGTTGACGAGGGGCAGGACCTGTTTGACATGGCCAGTATCGAAATCCTGGACCAGATCTTGGCTGGTGGACTGGAGAGTGGGCGCTGGTGCTGGTTTTACGATCTCA
Source organism: Paracoccaceae bacterium (assembly GCA_965242975.1). Classification (GTDB taxonomy): domain Bacteria; phylum Pseudomonadota; class Alphaproteobacteria; order Rhodobacterales; family Rhodobacteraceae; genus JAPPHA01. The sequence continues at coordinate 2,872,513 of CBDETS010000007.1, forward strand.
ACAATCAAGCGCTCTCAAATAACTTCGACTCACGAGCCAAGGCATACCTTGAAGCGGTCAGCCCTGTTTGCGTGCCTTTGAGAATAAATTGTCGGAACACGAGGAATATCCTCAGGTACGTACAAGACAAATTGGGGGCGGACGTTGGCACACGTGGGGCCGGAACAGGTCCGGATGTTCGGTATTGCACGGTTTCCAACCGGCAGGAGTCTGCCAAGATGATATCGCGAGAGATCGTGGAACTCGTCGAAGTCGGAGGGCTCACGCCTGGATCAGTGACAGTTCTTTCCCCATTTGACTACTTTGATTCCTCCATTTCCGATATGCCCGTTGATATCGGAAAAATGGTTCGACGATTGGATGAGTATTCGGTTCGTAAAATGCCGGTCGACAAGGTCGGATTTGCTCGAATCGACGAATTCAAGGGACTTGAGAACGAAGCAATAATCGTCGTCGACCTTCCAGCCCCGGATCGGATCGACGGCGAACTTCCGAAACACTATGTCGCCATGACCCGCGCCCGTGCAGTTTTGTCCATAGTCCAGCTTGAGGTATGTTTACGACCCTGAGTGACAGGGTGCCTGCGCGAGCAAAGAGACCTTCGTGCGTATGCCTGACGTCCCTGTTTTCGGGTGAGGGAATTACGGAGGAACGCCGTGATAATTCTCGGAGATGAAAACGGAACCGATACTCCCCGCTACTTCGAAACTCGGGTTGCAGGGAATGTCATCATGGTCGGAATTTCGGTTTCTACGAGAGCTCAAACTTTGAAAAACAGTTGATGTTTGCGATTTCTCGAATCGATTTTTGGTAGTGTTCGTTCGCACTGCAGGTGTATTCTGTACCTCGGGATACGCCGAGGCCTGATTGATGTCTGCGGTGCAGAATTCACACGTGTCGGCCATTTTTTGGTCGCGTGGATCACCGAGGAGAATCGAATCCTACAATCCTCCAACTGGCATGATTGTCGCTCATAGTTTGAGCTCCTATAGTACCGGGCCGCACGGGTTCCCAACTTCTCGCCATTTCCACACGTTCGTTAGTTGGAAATGTTTCTCACCTATTCGCCTCGACCCGTTTGAGACGCTGTTCCATACGCTGAATAAGAAAAACTGAGACAACCCTGAAATCAATTCTGGAATCCCCTGAATAGTTTGATCTTCACCAGCGGGCAAATTCGGATTTCTTTTCTCCTTGCCACCCATGAAAACCAAGTGAGTAGCAGAATCTTTCCCGTTCCCGCCGCGGTTGCCCTCTTCGGCGAAAACGCATGCCACGCTAGAGTCGAGATCTTCGCTTCTCACGTCTGTAACCCCAACACACGCATTTCGTGTACCGGGTGGCCCGCACTTGTTTCTCTGGATCGAAGATCAGCTCGAATGCGGCATGGCGAAGGCGATCGGGGTCATGTTATCTTTGGGTGCTTGCCCGGGTTCGGCGGGACGGTTCGGCCGTAGGGCATGGTTGGATTTCCCGAATCGTCCGGCACGTTGCCTGGGGAATTGTGCTTGCAGGATGGTGTCACTTCCTCGTGTGGCTGCTGCTCGGTATTTCAAGTGAATCACGCGGGCTGGAAGCGGCAACGAAGCTCCTGCTGCCGTTTCTCTTGGTCTCAGGTAGTATCGTGGCGTGGGTTTCCAGTCGTATTTTCAAGGGAAATGGGAATTAATAGTCCACGGCCTAATCACACTTGGGCATGCCGAGAAATTTGGAGGTGTGTGGGCGACCGACAAGACAAGAAAAAACCACCTCCATCAAGCCAGCACCGAGGCACTCCGCCGCCAATCGCCCGAGCGCCCGTTGTCGCGGATCCGGCCGAAAAGAAGTCCGCAGAGATCATATGGGCCTTTCTCGTGCCCTTCGCGGGTAAAAAAGCCCATCCATTTGGGGCTGAGCAGCACGAGAGGGCGTTTCAACAGCCCTGATTCCAGCTGAGATCTGCGAATTCAGGGGGGTCTGTGTGCCGCGGCACAAACAACGCCACATCCGAAGATTGGCCGCTGCGGCCGGGATCGCCGCGGCATATGCGCTAAACGCATGGGCGGAGGACTGAAATCCGGTAAATTCGCTCCGGAGCCGGGCAGGCCTCTGCGCGATCCCGCTCGACCGCGATTGTCGCGCACCCGCCTCTCATCCGGTCGCCGTAAGGCCTCAAGCCGTTGCAAACCCCAATACCGCTTGCCGTGCGGGTACGACATTCCGGGGGGCTGGACGGTCCTCACGAGTCCTTCTTAACTTCAAGGGTTGAAAAAGTCGGTCGAAATCGGTATTTACTCCTTGCCACGGGTCGCCACACGCTCGAAAGAGGTGCAAAAGGGTGACCCTTCTTATTTTCTGATGCTGCCAAATCCTTACGATAAGCCCCATGCCACAGCCGAGGAACTCGTCGCCCATCTTCGCGACCGAGGATTGCAGGTCGACCGGCCAAACATCACCGCCCGCAAGATCGACGAGATCGGCTATGAGCGTCTGAGGATTTATTTTCTCAGCCGCCGCGATCACACGCAACCCGGCAAACCTTTCCTGCCCGACACGACCTACGATCACATTCTCCGCCTCTATGAATGCGACATCGAGTTGCGTGACATTTGCTTCATGGGGGTCGGCCGCTTTGAGTTGGTGTTCCGGAACCGCCTTTCTGAAGTCTTGAGTGCCCGGTTCGGCAGCCATCCGTACTTTCAGAACGAAGCGTTTGCGAGCAGCAAACGGCACAATGAAGCACTACAAAAAGTGCTGCAGGTCTTCAACCAATCGAAGGATCAGCGCGCTGAGCACTACCGCAACACCTATACAGAGCCGCCCTTGCCCCCGATCTGGATGCTCAAGGAGTTCCTGACCTTCGGCACTTCGGTCCGCCTCTATGCCGCCCTGGCTAACTCGGTCCGAACAGAAGTCGCTGCGCATTTTGGCGTCACCATCCTCCCTGTCTTCAACTCCTGGGTCCACTGCTTTGTCGATCTACGCAATGTCTGTGCCCATCATGACCGGCTCTTCAATCGCCGCTTCCAAAAGCAGCCGCAACGTCTTCGGCGTGCGTCTATTCCCGTCGCGCCGCCGCCGACCCTGAAAGCCCAGATCGAATGCCTCGACTATGCGCTTACCTCCGCGAATGCCGGCGGAAACCTGGTGAACCGTATCCAGCGGGTGCTGAACCGATATCCAGAAGTCCAGAACGCAGAAGCCGGATATTGAGACCGGTCGATGGTAATCCAATCTTTCAGGACCTATTCGGATTTCGTGTGTATTGCAGTTTATGCATCATGACCCACGCCTGACGATGCCTACCCGCCGCTCCTTGGCTTGAACACAACCAAGCATTCCTGGTGCTCACCGCTACCCCAAGCCTTGTTACGACGAGCCTTGTGCTTTTCGGCCTCCTCCGGACCGGCATCCACCCAGGTCAGAACGCGCATGCCGTCTGCCCTCTCCACCGAAAACATGTCCATCATCCGCCAACACCCCGGTCCCCGAAAAACAGATCAGTGCCCACAGTTGCTCCGCCCGCGCCGCGGGCCGCGCGACAATCCCGTTCAGCTGTTGCCTCAACTCCTCGAGATCCCCGGTCACTTTCGGCCAACGCGATGAGCACGGAATGCATGACAAAGCGTGTTTTTCTGAATTGATCGCCGGAGAGCGGCTCGGGTTTTCGGTTTGATCCGATTTCGAACTTCCTGAAGAGCGGAATGTCCCGGGAAGCCCGCGGCTTTTTTCTTTTCCAGGCAGAGTGCCTTTCCGGCAGTCGATTCCCGAATAGCGCAGGGTTCGGTTGCTGCTGGATGACTCGCGGCGAGGTTGCAAGTCCGGCCAGTTTCAGGGATCGGCTTCGAGTTCGACCGAGAGGCATTGGAATGCAGCAGCATCGCGTCCGCTGCGTCCGACAGAGCGCTTGCTACCTTGTGCCCGTCGCTTCCGACAGACCTTTCCACCTGGATATCCGGTCCCTGGAGAATCCATCGCTGACTCCGAACCCGGATCGAATCTTACGAGAGCGATCTTGACGTGATCAAAGGAACGGATAATCGTGCCTGGAGTTGACGATGCGGGTGACGATGATGGCAGGCAACCCCCCAGGCTTTGACCTGTTCGTCATCGGTGGCGGAATCAACGGCTGCGGGATCGCGAGAGACGCTGCAGGTCGTGGCCTTTCGGTCGGCCTTGCCGAGATGAATGACCTGGCATCGGGCACATCCAGCGCTTCGACAAAGCTGATTCACGGTGGCCTCCGCTACCTCGAGTATTTCGAGTTCCGGTTGGTACGCGAATCCCTGCGTGAACGAGAGGTTCTGCTCCGGATGAGTCCGCACATCGCCCGGCCCATGCGGTTCGTGCTTCCGTGTCGAAACGACATGCGTTTTGCGGGCGGCACTCCGGCGGCGCGGCTGCTGGGCGCCGTCATGCCATGGATGCGTCACCGTCGGCCGGACTGGATGATCCGGTTGGGACTGTTCCTCTACGATCACCTCGGAGGCCGCAGAATCCTGCCTGCTACCAGGACGCTCGACCTGACCCGGGATCCCGCCGGTGCTCCGCTCAGGGAGGGTTTCAGGAAAGCCTATGAATACTCGGACTGCTGGGTGGAAGACGCACGGCTGGTGGTTCTGAATGCTCGCGACGCCGCAGACCGTGGGGCGACGATCATGCCGCGGACCCGCGTTACCAGCGCACGGCGCAAGGGCGATTGCTGGCAGATCGGGCTCGAATCCGGACGTCGCCAGTGGCAGGTTCAGGCCCGGATGCTGGTGAATGCCGGAGGGCCCTGGGTCGGCGAGATCAATCGCGAGATGCTCAAGTCGGACAGCTGCAAGGCCGTGCGGCTGGTTCGTGGCAGCCACATCGTGACCCGCAGGCTTTACGCTCACGAGCGGTGTTATTTCTGCCAGGGCAGCGATGGACGGATCATTTTCCTGATCCCCTACGAGGACGAATTCACCTTGATCGGCACCACCGAAGAGGAGCACGTCACGCCGGGAGATCCACCGGTGTGCACGGAGGACGAGAAGGAATACCTGCTTGGCTTCGCGTCGCAGTACCTTGGACGTCCGGTGACGGATGACGACATAGTCTCGAGCTATTCCGGCCTGCGCCCGCTCTATGACGACGGCGCCCGGTCCGCGACCGCGGCAACGCGGGACTATGTACTGAAAACCGACGATGCCGGTGGCGTGCCGTTGCTCACGGTCATCGGTGGCAAGATCAGCACCTACCGGAAACTCGCGGAAGCCGCTCTCGACGAGATCGCCCCGAGGTTGGAGACCGCCGCGGGACCCTGGACGGCCGACGCGCACCTGCCGGGTGGAGACTTTCCCGTTGATGGCGCCGACACGCTCGTCAACGACCTGCACCGCGACTACGGGTTTCTGGACCCATACTGGGCGCGCCGCCTGGCGCGTACCTATGGAACCGATGCGCGCCGCATTCTCGGGCAGGCCCAATGCGCCGGTGACCTCGGCCAGGAATTCGGCGCTACCATCACCGCCGCCGAACTTCTCTGGGCGGTGCAGCGGGAATGGGTTCAATGTGCCGAGGACTTCCTTTGGCGTCGCACCCGCCTCGGGCTCCGTCTCCGGGAGCATGAATCCAAGAAGATAGACGCGTTCATTCGGGCGGCCCGCGACGAAGCCGGGAAAGATGTCCGTCCGGCCATACCGATGACCGGAGACTGATCTACCTGCCGCCACGTTACATGACACGCACCGAAATCTCGAGCGGAAAACTCAGGCCGCCTGACGGGGCCTGCCGACGGCCGGTCCGGCCTAACGCTTGGCGGCGTAATAGGACACGCGCCGTTCCAGAGCGGCAAGCACCTCGGAAATCGTGAAGGCGAGTGCGAACAGCACGACCAGCACCGCCCAGAAATGCGACATCAGGAAGTTGGCCGAATACAGTTCGAACAGGGCTCCGAAACCAACGATGGAAATCAGGAGTTGGCCGATGATCACGCCCTTCACGGCGCGAATCACGCCGATGCGCACACCGCCAAGGATTTCCGGAAGTGCAGCCCAAAAATAGATCTTGGTGAACGCGTCCCACGGCGATGCGCCAAAACTGAGCGCCATGTCCACCAGCGAACGGTTGATCTGTTTCACGCCGGCGCGCGCGTTCAGGATGATGATCCAGATTCCGAACAATGCCGTCGTGATGATGATCGACTTCATGCCGAAACCGAACAGAACCATCAGGACCGGCACCAGGGCGGTTAGCGGCGCGCTGAGAAAGATATTGACCCAGGGCAGCAGCAACTCGTCGATCAGCCGGTTCTTGCCCATGAGAATTCCCACCGGGATTCCGATCACGACCGCAGAGAACACGCCCGCGAGAAAGGCCTGCGCCGTTTCCGACAACGCCTTCTGGAATGCCGGTGTTCCGAATATCTCGAAGAGCGTCGCGAAAACCTCCGACAGCGGCGGCAGGAAGAACGTCAGCCCACTCTGCCCGACGGCCTCCCAGAGCAAACCCCAGAGGATGAGCGACGACATGCCCGGAAGTCGATAACCAAGGACGATCATCGCCTACTCCACGTAATTCCGGAGCGACGCCCAGATCTGGTCGACGATATCCAGGTATTCAGGGTCGCGCCGGATATCGGCGACATCCTTGGCACGAAGGCCTCGTGGCCGGATAACCTCCGATACGCGGCTCGGGCGCGGCAGGAGAATGGCAATCTGGTCGGAGACGTAGACCGCCTCCTCGATGGAGTGGGTAACGAAGAGGAATGTCTTGTTTTCCCCCGCGACAAGCTCGAGCAGATCCTCCTGAAACTTGCGGCGGGTCTGTTCGTCGACGGCCGAGAACGGCTCGTCCATCAGGAGAACCTCGCTGTCCACGGCAAGCGCCCGTGCGAGTCCCACACGTTGACGCATGCCGCCCGACAATTCGTGCGGATAGCTCTTTTCGAATCCTGCCAGACCGACATTCCGGATGTATTTTTCCGCGATCCCTTCACGTTCCGACACGCCCACACCCCGAAGTTCAAGCCCGAAAGCAACGTTCCTCAGCACGTTGGCCCATGGCAAGAGGGCAAAATCCTGAAACACGAAGGCCCGGTCCGGGCCCGGTCCGGTCACGGGCATGCCGTTGACCTCAACCTCACCCGACGTGGGCTCCAGGAGCCCCGCTATGATCTTCAGGAGCGTCGTCTTGCCGCATCCCGACGGTCCGAGCAGGGACGTGAGTTGTCCGTGCGGAAATTCCAGCGTCAGGTCCCTGAGCGCTTCCACTTCGCCGTAGGTCTTCGAGATGTTGCGCGCCGAGACCGCCGTCATCGGCACGTCGGTCAGCTCGACCCCGACACTAGTCTGACGCGTATCCACGGTCGTTCCCTTCGAAAAGTACGTGCTCGATCCGTTCCAGGAGATTCAGGAAACACACGGCGAGCAGGATGATGGAAAAGATGGCGGCGTACATGCTCGCATAGTCGGCAATCGAGCGACTGTACGTGATGATGTCTCCGATCCCGGTTGGCGTGATCTTGAGCTCGGACAGGATCGCACCGATGAATCCGGCGGAAGTGCCAAGGCGCAGGCCGGAGAAAATGATCGGCGAAGCGGACGGAATGATGACCTTCAGGATAATGTCCCTCTCCGAGCCGAGAAACGAGTAGCCCATTTCCTTCAGGTTCGTCGGCGTATTGCGTACCGCGCCCGCGGTGTTCAGGACGATGACGGGCATCGCCATGATGCAGACAACGAATACCTTCGACGTCAGCCCGATTCCGTACACCATCACAAGGAGCGGGATAAGGGCAGCGAGCGGCGCGGCCTGCATGACGATGAAGATCGGCAGGAACAGCCAGTCGAACCATGAACTGAGCCCGATCCAGAGGCCAAGGGCAATCCCGAGAAAGGCGGAGATCAGCAATCCGACGGCAAGCGGCCGGAGCGTGTCGATGTAGGCGTGAAAAAGCGAGCCGTCGATTGCCATGGCGGCAAGCGCCGCCATCGACTCGAAGAAGGTCGGGAAACCGTAACTGACAGGAATATGCCCGGCGATTTCCCAGGCGCCGAAGACAATGACTCCGGAGAGAAGCTTGAGTGACAGGGACCTGTTCATCATCATCGTCATCTGCAAAATCCACTGAAGGCGGTGCCCTCGCGGACACCGCCCCTTCCTGTTCAGTTCATGGCAGCGTCCAGCGGCGCCATGTACCAGAATTCCTCGATCTTGAGGGTTGATGGATCACCCTCAAGCTGACCGGCATTGCTGTACCATTCCAGGTCGGCCATCGCTGCCTTGCGGCCGCCGCCGTTCGGGTCGTACAACCCGCCCGCGACTGCCTCGGCATAGAAATTGTCAAGACTGTCGAGAATTTCTGCCGGCAATTGACCGATCGGCCCATCCGGGTCCGTCTCCCGCCGGACCATCGTCGGATCGGAATTCATTTCCTGCCAGACGCTGAGGAGTGCATCGACAAAGATCTGGACCTGGTCTTCGTTGGCCTTGATCCAGTCGAGATTGGCAAAAAGGGCCTCGTCCGAAGCTTCGACGTCGAACATGGGCAACACGTTGAACTTGTCGCCGTGCTGACGCATCACCTTGTTCTTGTTCGAAAGATCGATGATGGTCGCGTCCGCCTGGCCTGCCACGAGCGCGACGACGCGATTCGCCGAACCCGGAACGTAGGAGCGTTCACCGAACTTGATACCCGTCTTGTCCTCGATGACATTGGCAATCGAATCCGTACCGCCGCCTCTGGAGTGCAACAGGATTGGCTCACCGTCCAGGTCCTCAAGCTTGCTGTACTTCATGGTCGTTACCGGGAAGAATTTCAGCTTCGAGAGCTGGAAGATGATCCGTACCGGCGCCTTCGCCCGCTGCATTGCTGCGTACGGCGTACCGAAACCGATATCCATCTGACCGCTCAGCACCGCCTGGATGGCCAACTCCTCGTCCGAGAAGGCAGTCCACTCGTAGTCGAGGCCATTCGCCTTTGCCCGGTCGAGCGCGACAAAAAAGGCCGCGAGCTCGTCCGACGGCGTCTCGCCCAGCGCGATGCGGATCGTATCCGCCTGCGCGGTCGACGCGGAAAGCGCGACCGAAACCGGCAGGATCGTCGCCAGGCCCGCCTTTTTCAGGAATTTCATCATTTCGACATCTCCTCGTTGTTGTCATGCTACGTTTTGCCGCTTTTTTCAACGGCCCGGCGGTCTGGTTCAGTGTACCGCCATCACACCTCGCCGAACAAACGGGCCGAGACCGAGCCCAGATGATCGCGCATCGCGGAGTAAGCCGACGTCGGATCGCGTGACTCGATTGCGGAAGCAATCCGGTCATGTTCCCCGAAACTTGAATGATTGGATGATGGTCGTTCGGAATCCCTGATGACCGTGCTCCAGGCGACGGCGCGGCGAACCTGGTTGAGCCTGTCGAAAAGCGAAAGCAGCAACACGTTTCCCGTGGCTTCCGCCACGGAACGGTGGAACAGGTCGTCACGCGCCTCGTATTCCTCCCAGCTCGCCGCCACTTCTGCCCGTGCCTGGCTCCGCCTGATCGTCGCAAGGGCCTCACCGGACGCATTGATCGCCGCCTCCTGCGCCAGCGCCGGCTCGAGCGACAGCCTCGCCCGCATCATTTGCACGGGCGTCACCTTTCTGCTGAGGTCCACCAGGCGATCGGCTCCGTTGACCGCCAGGAACGTGCCCTTCCCGACATGGCGCCAGATTCTTCCTTCGTACTCCAGGGCCTCGAGCGCCTGGCGCAGTCTCGTGCGGGTCATGCCAAGGTTGACGGTCAGATCACGCTCAGGCGGCAACCGGTCGCCTGGATTGTATTTCCCGGCCGCTATGAACGCCTTGAGTGTCGCGAGGGCATCGTCACGGTCTTTCGTTTCCGGTTTGGCAAACACTGCGGCAGTCCGGGAATTGGTTGATCAATAAGTTTGATTGATTTACCGTAGATCGACCAGGCGAGATTTGCAAGGGGCGATTGGCGTTCCGGGATTCTTTGGGATAGATCCGGCGTCCATTCACGGGCTTGCGATCCCGCTCCCGATCATGAACGGAGGCACGCATGACTTTATTCGCGTTTCCACATCCGCCGGCAGCCCGGCTTCCTGTCGTCGGTAGCGAAGTGGTCTTTCCGGTCCGCCGCGTCTACTGCATCGGACGAAATTACGCTGCGCACGCCATCGAGATGGGACACGATCCGGATCGGGAACCTCCCTTCTTTTTCCAGAAGAATCCTGACAATCTGGATCCCTCGGGCGCGTTTCCGTATCCGCCGCATTCCTCGGACGTACACCATGAAGCCGAACTCGCCGTGATGTTGAAGTCAGGCGGGTCGGAGATCCCCGTCGAAGACGCCCTCAGCCACGTATACGGATACGCCTTGTCGCTCGACATGACCCGCCGCGACCTCCAGGGTGAGCAAAAGAAGCTCGGCCGGCCATGGGAAATCGGCAAGGCATTCGAACGGTCCGCGCCCGTCGGCCCTGTCCATCCGGCCTCGATCGTCGGGCACCTGTCCTCCGGCAGGATCACGTTGAAGGTTGACGGAGCGCTCCGCCAGGAAGGCGACCTCAACCAGATGATCTGGAAAGTGCCCGAAATGATCGCGTACCTCTCGGAATACTTCGAACTCGCCGGTGGCGACGTCATCCTCTCGGGCACCCCGGCAGGAGTAGGCCCGGTCAACAGGGGAGACATCATGGAAGTCGAGATCGACGGCCTCGGCTCCATGAGGGTGAACGTTGTCTGACGCTCAACGTGGGAGGGTTCGGTTGCTTGCGCCACATGCCCGTGAATCCGAAGCCTCCAGTGCCGAGGTCGCGATCACCGGCATGCCATGATCAATGAGGCCGAGGGCCTCCCTCTCCGGAACATTGCGAATACGACCGACAGTGGCTCACCACCTCCGGACCGGGCATCCGGTCGTTCCCCGGGAAAGTCGGGGCGTCTCGCTCCCGCGGCCGCCGTCATCTTGATCGAATCCGTGTACAGGTTGTAAGTGTCGGCGGTCCCGGGAATTGAGGTTCCGAATTCTGCGGGTCTTCGGCGCCAGGATGAACATGGAACGGAAGATCGAGATTTTTTCGCGCCGCAACGCCAGCAACGTTCTGCCGGTCATGTGGACGGTCGGGGAATTGGGACTCCCCTATGTTCGCCACGATGTCGGGGGTTCATTCGGGGGGAACGATACCGCTGATTACCTGGCAATGAACCCGACCGGGCTCATTCCCACCATGAGGGACGGGGATTTCGTTCTTTGGGAATCCAACGCCATCGTCCGCTATCTCTGCAGGCGCCATGACAAGCGCGATGTCCTTCTTCCGGAAACCGAGGAAGGCTATGCGTTGGCGGACCAGTGGATGGATTGGCACAAGACGACGCTGTACCCGCCCTGCATCGACCTCATCTGGGCTCTTGTCAGGACGGAGCCTGCAGTTCGGGACGCGCGAAGGATCGCGGACCTGCTGGCGATAACCGAGAATTCCCTGGCCGTTCTGGAAGGACAGCTGGCGCGGTCGAGCCATGTTGCGGGGGACCGCATCACGATGGCGGACATCCCCCTCGGCACCCTGGTCCATCGATACCGGAATCTGGAGATCGAACGAAGACCCTTTCCGCATATCGACACGTGGTACCGGCGGCTGGCGGAACGGCCGGCCTTTGCGGAGCACGTCATGGTTCCGTTCGGGCAAAATCCCGGAGAGTGGTACCGCTTGGAGCGGGAGACAACCGCGAGATGACGGGGCGAACCCGAGAACCCGGGATTTCCCGCGGGCCGGCCGTCATGACTTAGTGGGCGATGAACCTGTTCTCCGAAATGCTCGTGCGGACCGGGCTTGCGGGCACCTGCATCCCGGTCGGCGCCAGCCTGGCACGCATCGGTCGCATTCGTCGACAGTGGCCCGATCGGGCATTCCGTCAATTCGCCATCGCTTTCGGCGGCGGCCTGCCGGTGGGCGCGGTCGCCCTGGTTTTGGTGCCGGATGGGCCGGAGCGTCTGGCCGGCCTCTTCGGGAACTCGGGTTGGCACGGCAAGGCGCTCCGGTGCCTGTGGTACCGAACCGCGATGTGTCCACGTTCGATCTCCTGTCACGCCACGACGACGATCCGGGGCACCACGGTCCCGGTCCCGCGTTCATCATCGGTGCCGGATTCGCGTCAGGCCGGCATCGATGGACGTTCGCGCATGTCCGATGACGGGGCGCTGACGACGCAAGGCAAGGATTCATTGACACCCGACAAGGCGGGGAGTATTGGCGGCCAGGGCCCAGGTGGCGGAATTGGTAGACGCGCTAGCTTCAGGTGCTAGTGCCCTTATGGGCGTGGAAGTTCGAGTCTTCTCCTGGGCACCAGATCACGCAACGCCGAATCCGCCTCGACGACACGGCCGAAACTGTTAAATGAATCCATGACCGTTCTCCAGCACACCGACGATCTCCCGGCTGATCTTGACCTTGGTGAAACCGTCGCGATCGACACCGAGACCATGGGACTCAAAATGAACAGGGACCGGTTGTGCCTGGTTCAGCTCTCCGCCGGCGACGGCGATGCGCACATCGTTCGGATCACCGCTGAACGTCGCCCGGCCCCGCGACTCGAGAAGATCCTGACCGATCCGCGGGTTCTGAAACTGTTTCACTTCGGTCGATTCGACATCGCCGTTCTTCAAACCCGGTTCGGCGTGTCAGTCTCGCCGGTTTATTGCACCAAGATCGCGTCCCGGTTCGCACGAACCTATACAGACCGCCACGGGCTCAGGGACCTTGTCAGGGAACTGCTTGGGATCGAAATCTCGAAACAGCAACAGAGTTCCGACTGGGGACGCAGCGACCTGTCTCAAGATCAACTTGGATACGCGGCTGGCGACGTGCTGTATCTGCATCGCCTCCGCGACGAATTGAACGCCATGCTCGCTCGTGAAGAACGAGCGCATCTGGCCGAGGCTTGTTTTCGGTTTCTTCCGGATCTTGCGAACATCGACACGTCCGGCTGGAGCGATCAGGATGTCTTTGCCCATTAAACGGTTCGCGTCCGGAACGGCACGCCCCGGGAACCGGTGATGCCGGCGTCGTCCGAAATGACCGGATATTCGCGTATCGTCCGGATTCTCCGGTCCGGGCTGCTGTTTGGAGCCGCCGGCCTGCTGGTGGCCATGGTGGTGATCGGCGTCGTCCGGTCAGGCGGCGGATTCGTACCGGGCTCCCATCAGACTCCTCCGGGATTCGGGACGAAAACCGAGACCCGGATGCCGCCGGATCCTGCCGGTGTGGCCGGAAGTCACGGATCGACGGTACAGGAAGACATCGATTGTTCGGTCATGTCGAATTCCCGATATGCCGATGTGACAAGGCGGGGGGATGCCTTTTCCATTTATGCCGAAGTCGCAAGGCTTTGCGGACCCGGCCCCGACTCGTTCGTGGCCGAAGATCCGACGTTCGAAATCCGCTTTCGCAACAGCGAAAGCTTGCTGACGACATCCAGTTTGGCGGAACTGGACTTCGGCGACGAAACCGCGCTCCTGACAGGCGGAGTCAGAATCGAGACCTCGGGCGGCACCATAGCCGAAACTTCAGAAATTCTTGTGGACTTTCGCGAAAGGCGTGGTTTAAGTCAAAATAAGGTGTATGCACGTGGTCCGTTCGGCATCATCGAGGCAGGAATGATGGTGGTATCGCTGGATGTTCCGGGCGATCCGGGGAATCCTGTCAATGGCGGCGGTGTCGACGGTACGTTGACCTTTGCAAATGGCGTGATGATAACGTTTGATCCTCAAGACCGAAGAGACTAGATCCCGAATGACAAGGCGAATGAACCCGATTTTCAGGGCGGCCCCGGTGATGGCGTTCGCGCTCGGTCTTGGCGCACACGCAAGTTTTGCTGATCCATCGAGGTGCCAGCCATATATGGCGAATGCGGGCGAACAGTCGGAATTGATCAAGGTTTCGGCGGAAATCGTCACGGTGACCGGTGCCCGGAACACGGTCGAACTGAATGGTGCCCCCGTATTGACACGGGGGAACCTGTGCCTGACCGCCAGCAGGATATTGGCAACCTATACTCGGGAAACCGGCGAACTTGTAACGATGTCGGCCTTCAAGGACGTCTCGTTCTTCAGGGGATTGGATCATGCCACGAGCGATGCCGCACATTTCGATGTCGAGACGCGGGTGCTCGTTCTCGAAGGAAATGTCATCCTGAGGCGCGAAGGATCCACCGTGGCCGCGGATCAGGTGACGATCAACCTGCAGGACGAAACCGTTACCTTCGCAGGCAACGTACGATCGGCCATCAATCCGGTGTCCGGTGAATGATCAGACAGAACCCATTGGCGAACCACACCCGGGAAACGGTCTGGTTGTCGAGGGAATAGGCAAGGCGATACGCCGTAAGCCCATTCTCAGAGACGTCAGCGTGGCCCTCGTCCGCGGCGAAATCGTTGCGCTGCTGGGTCCGAACGGCGCCGGAAAGACAACCTGCTTTCATGTCATCGCGGGCCTCATCTCGCCGGATACGGGTTCGGTTCACATCGATGGAGTGACGGTCACCGACCTGCCCATGTACCGGCGGGCTCGTCTTGGCCTCGGATACCTCCCGCAGGAACCGAGCGTGTTCAGGGGACTGTCCGCCGAAGACAACATTCGCGCGGTCGTGGAGTTCTGGGTTGCCGGCCGCGCCGACCAGGACTCCCGCGTCACGGAACTGCTCGAAGAGTTCTCGATCAACCATGTCAGGAAATCGCCCGCGATCGTCCTGTCGGGCGGAGAGCGTCGCCGCGTCGAAATCGCCCGCTGCCTGGCCAGTGGCCCCAGATACATACTTCTGGACGAACCGTTTGCCGGCGTTGATCCGATCGCAGTCGCCGATATCCGCAACCTGATCCTCAACCTGAAAGAACGTGATATCGGAGTCCTGATCACCGATCACAACGTTCGGGAGACACTGGAGATTGTGGACCGGGCCTATATCCTGCATTCCGGAAATGTCCTGATGTCCGGAACACCCGAGCAAGTTGCGGCGCACGATGATGTCAGAAAGATCTATCTCGGGGACGAGTTCGAAATCCGTTAGAGCCTGGAGGTTGGGCCAGACGGACTTGGACGCCCATTGGCGCGCGGGGCCGGAACCCACGGTCGTCGAATCGTTTCTTCGAAATCGAGCCTCCCGGTCGATGAAGGGTTCACGCGGCTTGCATGCCGGAAACGTGGACGTGGACCGTGCCCCGTTTCCAAGTCATGCGAACTCGCATATAGGGGAACGTCGCGACTCGCGTGCAAGGTCGCCAGGTCCGGATTAGCCGCCGGGATTGGCAAACGGCGTCCGCGCCGCATCCGGCCTGCGCCGTCAACGGAGAAAAATCATGCACTTCCAGATCAGTGGAAAACACCTTGATGTTGGTGATTCCTTGAAAGATCACGTTCAGAAAGAATTGGGAACCATTCTGAAAAAGTTCGCGATTCGTCCGGTTCAGGCCCTGGTCACTTTTTCCCGCAACAGGCATGAGTTCGTCTGCGAATCCGCCGTTCATCTGTCGACCGGATTGACGGCTGCCGCCAACGGGCGCGCAACGGAAATCTATGCGTCGTTCGACCTCGCCGCGGACCGGATGGAAAAACAACTCCGGCGCCACAAACGCAGGTTGAAGGATCACCACCGAAAACGAACGTCCCCGATTGAAACCACGGGTGCTCCAAAGTATATTCTTTCCGCGCAGAACAATGAAGATGAATCAACAGAGACCGATTCACTTCAACCTGTCATCATTGCCGAAATGGAGACCGACATTAAGTCACTGTCCGTCGGCGAAGCTGTTATGCAGATGGAATTGACTGGTGAGCCAGTACTCGTGTTCCGAAATGAAACCCACCAGGGATTCAATGTGGTCTATCGGAGAAATGACGGAAATTTCGGCTGGATTGATCCCGGAATCTCCGGATGAGTGTCCTGATGCCCCGCACGGGGGACCCACGCGCCGGGTGATCGAATGGACCTGACCAAGATTCTCGACAACCGCGCGGTTCGGTCGCTTGCCGGCGTTCCCAACAAGGCGCGCCTGCTTCAATTGATCAGCGACCAGGCTGCCCTCGTCTACGGCCTCGATTCCAAAGTCGTGTATGATGCGCTCGTCACGCGCGAGAAACTCGGCTCGACCGGCGTGGGGCGTGGCATTGCCATTCCCCACGCGCGATTGGACGACCTCACGCAGGTGGTGGGCCTGTTTACCAGAATCTCGAATCCGATCGAGTTCGGCTCGATTGATCATCTTCCCGTGGACCTGGTGTTCACGCTGCTTGCCCCGGTCCATGGGGGGGCCGAACACCTGAAGGCGCTCGCGATGGTTTCTCGGACCTTGCGGGACGACGGTGTCTGCAAGAAACTTCGCACCAATCACTTGCCGCAAAAGCTCTTCGCGGTTCTGTCCCAGACTTCCTTTCGCGACGCGGCTTGACGAGGGATTCAGGGGCGCCTGGCCGGGCCTACCTGAGCACGACCCCGGGAGACAGGGCGACGAAATCGGGATTGACGTAACCCGGTTTTCCGTAGGCGAGGTGGGACCCGTCGTCCGCCCGGACAACATAACCGCCCGCACCTGACAGGACGGCGTGGCCCGCAGCGGTGTCCCACTCCATGGTTCGGCCAAACCGCGGATAGAAATCCGCCTCTCCCGCCGCCACGAGGCAGAACTTCAGTGACGAACCGGCCGCTCGCTTCCTGGCGATCCGGTACCGGGAAATGTATGCCTCCGTGGCCGCGTTCACATGCGACCGGGAAGCGATGACGACAAGCGCCTCGTTGTCCGGACGAGAAACCGTCAGCGTCGTTCCGTTGATGTCCGGCATCCTGCCCGTGGCACTGATGACCTCGGACTCCGCCGATGAGCCGTCCGGACGGGTAAAGAACATCCGTCCGTCAACCGGAACATAAACGACACCGAACACGGGTTTCGAACCGACAACATAACCGATGTTGACCGTGAAATCCGACTTTCCCGACATGAAACTGCGCGTCCCGTCCAGGGGGTCGACAATGAAGAAACGGCGGTCAGCCAACTGAAGCCTGTGCGAGTCCGCCTGTTCCTCGGAGACAACCGCAACGCCCGGGAACGCCGTTCCCAACCCCTTCTGGATCATCCGGTCAGCTTCGATGTCGGCTTCGGTGACCGGGCTCGCGTCCGCCTTGGTCCACGCCATCGTTTGATGCGACTTGAAGTGTTCGAGTATTCTCGCTCCTGCCTCGACGGCGAGATCAATCATCGTTCGGCAAACCTTCTCGCCATCCATGACTGTGTCCTTTCCTCGAATGCGGCGCGTGGCGTGTTGTTGCCGTGGTCCGGGCCACCTGCACGGCCGGATGGCCTGATCCGTTCGGCGTCAGGGATTCGTGGCTGGAGCCGGGCGATGCCGTTTCAGTCGACTACCCTCAGGGTAACATTGATGCGTCCGCCTCGCGACAACAACCGTGAACTTCCGAACCGAATGCGATCGATCCCGTGGTACAGCATCCGCGCGGCCCCGCCCATGACAGCGACGTCGCCCGAGTCCAGCCAGACCGATTCGGTCGGACCACCGCGTTCATTGTTTCCGATCCGGAACAGCGCGGAATCACCGAGCGAAATCGATACGACCGGCCAGGACCTGTCCCTTTCGTCATTGTCCTGGTGCATGCCCATACGCGCGCCTTTTCCGTAGTGGTTGACAAGGCAGCAATCCGGCATCCGCGAAGAACTTCCGTACCTCGACCAAAGCGAAAGGATGGACTCGGGAATGTCGGGCCAGGAAAGTCCGTCAGGATGGACAGGTTCGTAGCGATATCCGAGCCGGTCCGAAACCCACCCACACCTGCCGGCCGACGTCATGCGAACCGACATCTTGTGTCCGCGACGGGTCGTGGGCGAGAACAGTGGCGCAGACTTGACAACGGCGCGCAGATCATCGAGCACCCTTTCCTGGCATTCCGGGGCCAGCGCCCGCTTGTGGATTTCAACCCCGCGTATAACGATGACATTCCCGGTCATCTCCTGCCTCGACGCTCCTGTTTCGGTTTTTCACGCCGGCCCGGGCCCGGACCGGCAACGACGGGAAGACCGGGTTCCGCGACTCCGGGAACCGGCGACCGGGACCCGGTGGCGAAACGACCTATGAACGGAACAGATGCGTACGCTGCGGGCAAAATCGGCTCCATGCGCTTGAAGGGTCAACGAAGCGTACCTATATAGCCCGGTGTTAACCAGCCAAATCCCGTGGATACCTCCACGAAGTGAAATGATTTCGGCTCCTCTGCGAAAGCCGTTGTCCACGCTCACCGCTGAAAGGATTCCAGATGTCTAGAGTTATTGGTATCGACCTCGGAACGACCAACTCCTGCGTCGCCGTCATGGACGGGTCGCAGCCGAAAGTCGTCGAAAACTCGGAAGGGTCCCGTACGACGCCGTCGATCGTCGGGTTCACCGATGATGAAAGACTTGTGGGACAGGCCGCGAAACGTCAGGCCGTAACCAATCCCGAGAGAACACTGTTCGCCATCAAGCGACTGATCGGCCGCCAAATCAGCGACCCCGTCATCAAGCGGGACGTCAAGACACTGCCCTACGAGATCGTTGACGGCGGAAACGGGGACGCCTGGGTCGAAGTTAAGGGAGAGAAGTTCTCTCCTTCGCAGGTTTCGGCATTCATTCTTCACAAGATGAAGGAAACGGCCGAGGCCTATCTCGGTGAACCGGTCACCAATGCCGTCATCACCGTTCCCGCCTACTTCAACGACGCGCAACGCCAGGCCACCAAGGACGCTGGCAAGATTGCCGGCCTCGAGGTCCGCCGCATCATCAACGAGCCGACCGCCGCGGCTCTCGCGTACGGACTGGAAAAGGAAGGCGACAAGACCATCGCGGTCTACGACCTTGGCGGCGGTACGTTCGACATTTCGGTCCTCGAGATCGATGACGGACTTTTCGAAGTCAAGTCAACCAACGGTGATACGGCGCTGGGCGGAGAAGATTTCGACCTCAGAATCGTCGATTACCTCGCTGGTGAGTTCAAGAAGGAAAACGGCGTCGATCTCAAGAAAGACAAGATGGCGCTCCAGAGACTGAAGGAGGCCGCGGAAAAGGCGAAGATCGAACTGTCGTCATCGCAACAGACAGAAGTCAATCAACCGTTCATTTCGATGGACCCGTCGACCGGCCAGCCGCTCCACCTCGTGATCAAGCTGACACGCGCGAAGCTCGAGTCGCTGGTCGAAGACCTGATCGCACGCTCGATGAAACCCTGCCAGGCCGCGCTCAAGGATGCCGGAATCTCGAAATCCGAGATTGACGAGATCGTTCTCGTCGGAGGCATGACCCGCATGCCCAAGGTCATTGAGGAAGTGACAAGGTTCTTCGGCAAGGAACCCCACAAGGGCGTCAATCCCGATGAGGTTGTCGCGATGGGTGCAGCCATCCAGGCCGGCGTCCTGCAAGGGGACGTCAAGGACGTGATCCTGCTGGACGTAACTCCGCTGTCGCTCGGAATCGAGACGCTCGGTGGAGTCTTCACGAGGCTCATCGAGAGAAACACGACAATTCCGACCAAGAAGTCCCAGGTCTTCTCGACCGCCGAAGACAACCAGAGTGCGGTCACGATCCGGGTGTTTCAAGGCGAACGCGAGATGGCGAACGACAACAAGCTGCTCGGCCAGTTCAACCTTGAGGAAATCCCGTCCGCGCCGCGCGGAGTTCCACAAATCGAGGTCACGTTCGACATCGACGCCAATGGAATTGTTTCCGTTTCGGCAAAGGACAAGGGAACAGACAAGGAACAGAAAATCACCATCCAGGCGTCCGGTGGCCTGTCCGAAGAGGACATTGAACGCATGGTCAAGGACGCCGAAGACAATGCCGAGGCGGACAAGGAACGTCGGGAACTGGTCGAAGCGAAGAATCAGGCCGAGTCCCTGATTCACGGAACCGAAAAGTCGCTGGCTGAACACTCTGACAAGGTGGACCCGGCAACGGTCGAAGCCATCGAGCTTTCGATCAAGGCGTTGAAGGAAACCCTTGAAGGAGACGACGCATCAGCGGTCGAGGCGCGAACCAAGGATTTGATCGAAGCCTCGATGAAGCTTGGCGAAGCGATTTACAAGGCCCAGGAAGAATCGGAAGGTTCCGACGCGTCGGACGACCCCGACGCAGAAGCCGTGGATTCCGGCACGGACGATGTTGTTGACGCTGAATTCGAGGATCTCGACAACAAGAAATCATGACCTGAACCCCGAGGAGGACGCCGTTCCCAGGCGTCCTGTCTCGCACGCCCGGGTCCCCTAAGGGCAGTCACACATGGCCAAGCGCGACTATTACGATATTCTCGAGGTCCAGCGTGGTGCTAGTGATGCGGAGATCAAGAAGGCCTTTCGTAAAAAGGCCCGGGAATACCATCCGGACCGGAACAAGGACAATCCGGATGCCGAGCAGTTGTTCAAGGAAGTCAATGAAGCCAATGACATCCTGAAGGATCCGGAAAAGAAGGCCGCCTACGACCGTTTCGGTCACGCAGCCTTCGAAGGAAATACAGCCGGCGGACCGGGTTCCACGGCGGACTTCGCGTCTGCATTTTCGAACATTTTCGACGATTTTTTTGGCGATTTCACAGGTGGCGGACAACGGGGGCGCCGCGCCGCGCGTGGCTCCGATCTCCGCTATGACCTTCGTATCTCCCTTGAAACCGCCTATACCGGAAAGGAAGAAAAGTTGTCGATCAGGGGGTCGGCAACCTGCCAGCAATGCAGCGGGACAGGTTCCAGGGGCGGTTCGGAACCTTCGGGATGTCCGACATGCAACGGGCGCGGAAAAGTTCGGGCGCAGCAAGGATTTTTCACCGTGGAGCGCACCTGCCCGACCTGTCGCGGACAAGGTAGCGTGATTTCCGACCCGTGCAGGTTCTGCAGCGGTTCAGGTCGTCAGGAACGCGAAAGGCAACTCAGCGTTCGCGTGCCTGCCGGCGTCGAAACCGGCACGCGAATCCGGGTGGCCGGTGAAGGGGAAGCCGGATTGCGCGGCGGTCCTCCCGGCGACCTGTACCTGTTCATGGAAGTCGCCAATCATCCGATTTTCAAAAGAGACGGCATGGACTTGCTCTGCCGGATACCTGTTTCGTTCGCGCAAGCCGCTCTCGGAGGCGATATCGAAGTGCCAACCATTGATGGCGGAAAGAGCCGCGTCGGAATTCCGCCCGGCACCCAGACCGGCAAGAGGTTGCGGCTTCGGAACAAGGGAATGCCTGGCCTCAGGGACAACCGCCAGGGAGACCTCTATCTGGAGGTTGCCGTTGAAACCCCGGTCGACCTTACGTCCCGGCAGCAAGAACTTCTCAGGCAGTTCGATCAGGCCAGCGAAGACAGCAACAATCCGGAAATTACCGGGTTCTCGAAGACAATCAGGCAGTTCTGGGACAGAGTGACCCAGGGTTGAGCATCACCCCGGGCTTCCTGCCCCCGTGGTCGCGGATTGAACTGGAATCACGTTCTTGCCGGCCCTGCCATCGGTTGGCGCCGATGGACCCGGGTCTTCCTACCCGACGTCGCATGATGCGAAAACGGCCATGTTCATGATGTCGTTGACCGTGGATGTCACGGGGCACAATTTAACCGGCTTGTCGATGCCGGACAGGATCGGACCGATCACCGTTGCACCACCCATTTCCTGCATCAGCTTTGTGGAAATCGATGCCGAGTGTCGTGCCGGGACAACAAGGATGTTGGCCGGTCCGGACAATCGGCAGAAGGGATATTGCTTCATGACATCCCGATTCAGTGCCACATCAACGGTCATCTCGCCATCGTACTCGAAATCCACGCCCCGCTCATCCAGCACCTTTGGCGCGAGGAGCATTTTTTCGGCGCGTTCGGAGACCGGATATCCGAAATTCGAGAAACTCACGAACGCGACTCTCGGTTCGATTCCAATGCTCCGCGCGACACCTGCCGCCCGTTCCGCTATGTCCGCCAGATCCGTTGGCTCCGGCCACTCGTGAACCAGCGTGTCCGCAATCAGGATTATTCGGCCGCGCATCAACAAGACCGAGATCCCGACCGCGCCATCTCCGGGTTCGGCGTCGAAAACATGGTTAATGAGCTTGAGGATATTGGCAGACTTTCTCGTCGCGCCAGTAACCATTCCGTCGGCATGGCCATGTGCAACCATGAGTGCGGAAAAAACGTGGCGGTCGCGCGATGCGAGGCGGTGACAGTCCTTCTGGTCCAGGCCCTTCCGCTGTAGCCGCCGGTACAGGAACTCCTCGTAGAGCTCGAGATGTTCGGTCTTTGCGGCATTGGTGATTGTGATCTCGTCAATTGCGTCCGCGAGCCCTTGCGCGTTCATGCGCCGGACGACGTCATCCTCGCGACCGACGACGATGGCCTGTCCCATCTCCTGCCGGGCGTACACGACCGCGGCACGAATGACCCGGTCGTCGTTTCCCTCGGCAAAAATCATGCGGGCCTGCTTGTTTCTGGCGCGCGCGTACAGGGCCTGCAGCATCGAAGCCGTCGGGTCGAGTCGCGACTTGAGGGCGAGTTCATACGCCTCGATGTCCGGAATGGGTCGACGCGCGACACCTGTTTGCATTCCGGCTTTCGCGACTGCAGGAGGAACAACGTGGATCAACCTTGGGTCGAAAGGCGTTGGAATGATGTAATCCGGGCCAAACTTGAGGTTGGCTCCATAGGCCAAGGCCACCTCGTCGGGAACATCGAGGCGCGCCAGTGTCGCCAGCGCTTCCGCACAGGCGATCTTCATCTCGTCATTGATCGCGCGGGCATGGATATCGAGCGCCCCGCGGAACAGGTACGGGAACCCGAGAACATTGTTGACCTGATTGGGATAGTCGGATCTGCCGGTCGCGATAATCGCGTCCTCCCGTACGGCACGCGCGTCCTCCGGCGTGATTTCGGGGTCGGGATTGGCCATGGCAAATATGACCGGATTACTTGCCATCGACCGGAGCATCGACTCGGAGACGGCGCCCTTGACCGACACGCCCAGAAACACGTCTGCGCCAACCATGGCGTCGTCGAGCGTCCGGGCGTCAGTTTCAACCGCATGGCCCGACTTCCACTGGTTCATGCCCTCGGTGCGGCCCTTGTAGATCACACCCTTCGAGTCACAAGCGATACAGTTCTCTGCCCGCGCACCCATCGCCTTGATGAGCTCCAGGGACGCGATTCCAGCAGCCCCGGCCCCATTCAGTACAATCCGGCAGCTTTCCAGCGATTTTCCGGACAATTTCAGTGCGTTGATCAGACCCGCGGCGCAAATCACCGCCGTTCCGTGCTGGTCATCGTGAAACACCGGGATATCCATTTCATCCTTGAGCCTTTGCTCGATTATGAAGCATTCCGGAGCCTTGATGTCTTCGAGATTGATCCCGCCGAAGCCCGTTCCGAGCAGCCTGACCGCGCTGATGAACTCTTTGGGATCTTCGGTCGCGAGTTCGATGTCGATGGAATTGATGTCGGCAAATCTCTTGAACAGCGCCGCCTTTCCCTCCATGACCGGTTTCGATGCCAGCGCACCCAGGTTCCCCAGGCCCAGGATTGCCGTCCCGTTGGAAACGACCGCGACCATGTTGCCCTTGGTCGTGTAGTCGAATGCAAGTTCGGGATCACGGGCAATGGCCTCGACGGGAACCGCCACCCCCGGGGAGTAGGCGAGAGACAGGTCGCGCTGGGTCGTCATCGGACATGAAGCGTTGATCTCAAGTTTCCCGGGCGTGGGCTCCCGGTGATATTGGAGGCTTTCCTGTGGCGTCAGCCGCGTTCCCTTGTTCATGATCAACCCGCCGTTGCCGTTATCCGTTCGCAAATGTGTCGCGTGGCGTTCACGGTCGCCAGGTCCGAAATGCCGCGACGGCAAATCGGCCATGGAGACCGGACCCGTGCTTGGCAACCCTGAGTTTCGCGACACATTCTCGAACCCTATACGAAAATTGCGCTCACCGCCAAACGCTTCCGGCAAGACGCCGGCCTGTCAGGATTTTCCCTGGCCCCTGAGCAGACGGCCAAAGCGCCGCGATCCGGAGAGAAGGAATTGCCAAGAAGTCCGAACGACCAGCCCTCGACCCTAACCAGGGCGTCCCGGGCAGTTGCGCGTTCCGTTTTTCACGCGTGGGTCGCGGAGGGGCAGTTCGGTTCGCACCCGGCTCAACCCGCGCGGTCGAGCAAGGCGAATGCCCAAACGGTGACGAGCCCGAGAAATGTCAGGAAAACCATGGCGCTCCCCGCGTCCTTGGCCTTTTGGGCCAGTGCGTGCCATTGCGTTTCCACTCTGTCGACAACCGCTTCGATCGCGGTGTTGGAAAGTTCCGCGGCAAGCAACACGAACCCGGCAAATACGATCACTCCCGTCACGAACGAACCGGAAAACAGGTACAGGGCCAGCCCGTCCGACACAGTGACGACGAAACACCACTGGCGGAAACTCGTCTCCGAGACCCATGTGTCACGCAATCCATTGAGAGAGTACTTCAGTTTCCTGATCAATGTCCCAAGCACACCGCCATCTCCATACCCGACACGCCCCGTTGTCCGCTCGCCATCCGTCCCGGCACCCGTCGGCAGGTCTCAATGGCGAGAACCCTGGTCAGGGAATTCACAAGAGCCTTGGCGGAGATCCGCATCAAGGACAACCATGTTTTCGCGCAGGGTCAGTTCTTGTAGCGTCAATTTTCGTTTGCTTTGATTGATTTACGTTGCGGGCTGAACTCTTGCCTCCTGCCCGTCCATACTGGCGCCGAATCGGAGAACGGATCAGGCGCCATGATCGACCTTGCCAAACTATCCGCAACCCCGGTCGCGCATCGCGAGGAACAGCGCTTCCGCGATCTCCTGGACGAACATCATTATCTCGGTGTGGGACCGAAGATCGGCGAAACCATTTGGTATGCAGCCGACGACGGCAGTGGCGCATGGCCGGCGTGGCGCCTTCTCGGCCGCGACGCTCAAATGCACGGCGCGTGACGACTGGATCGGCTGGAGCCCGCGGGACAGGTTCGGGCGGTTGCACCTGGTTGCCAACAATGTGCGCCTGCTGCTGCGCGGACGGCAGCCGAACCTGGGCTCCCGCTTTCTCGGCCTCTGTGTGCGGCGCATCAATGCCGACTGGCAGGCCCGCTATCATCATCCGCTGCTGCTCCTGGAAACCTTCTGTGATCCGGAGCGCCACAGCGGCACGGTCTACCGCGCCGCCAACTGGATCACCGTCGGCAGGACCCGCGGCTACCGCCGCCACGGCAACGGCCATGTCGCGGGATCGACACCGAAGCAGGTGTTGGTGCACCCGCTCGCACCTGATGTCCGCGCCCGGCTCACCGCCCCGGTCCTGGCGCCGGAACTCCAGCTTCACGGAACCGAGAAGATGCGCAAGATGAACACCGCCGAAATGGCTCGCCTGTACGACTATTTCACCGAAGTCGACGATCCCCGCGGACGCCGCTACCATCGGCCGACGATGCTGTTGCTCTGCGCCGCGGCCACCCTGTGTGGCGCCACGGGCTGGAAGGCGATCCATGCCTGGATCCGGGACCTCGGGCCAGGGATGCTGAGGCATTTCCGCCTGCCCAGGGCCGGGAATGGCACCCATGACCTCCCGAGCACCTATTGCATCCGCAACATCATGGTCACGGTCGATTCCGACCAGCTTGCCACGGCCACGGCCCGCTTCTGCCGGGACCATGGCTGGGACCAGGGTGCGGGTATCGCCATCGACGGCAAGACCATCCGCGGTGCTGTCGATGACGAGGGCCGCAAGACCCATGTGCTCGGCGCCAGCAGCCATGGCACTGCCACGCCTTTGGCTCAAGAAAAACCGTGCTGACCATCGAGGAAGACGGAAAAGACACGCAGAAGAAGGCCACCAATGAGATCGGCGTCTTCATCCCGACCATGGACCTGATCCCCGACATCAGAGGTCGAACAGTCACCGTCGATGCCCTGCTCACCCAGACAGCGATCGCGACTTACCTGCACGACCGCGGCGCAGATTTCCTCTTCGTCGCCAAGGGCAACCAGAAGACCCTCTCCAATGACATCAAGGCCTTCTTCACCTCTCAGCCGCCCCGGGAGCCCGACTTTGCCGCACAATCACCGCAACCGGCGCACGGACGCATCGAGAAGCGGGAGATATGGACCGCGACCGAACCGGTCGCAGGCATCAGCTTCCCCTGGATCGAACAGGTGTTCCTGATCAAGCGAACCACACGGTCCTGCCGCTGTGGGCGCAATGGAAAGCCGGCACGGATCGGCGAGCCCAAGGTCGAGTTGGTCTACGGCATCACCAGCCACACGCCGCAGAGCGCCGATGACGAGGCGATCCTGGGCTTCAATCGCGGCCACTGGTCCTGCGGAATTCGTGTGCATTGGATCCTCGATGACGCCGGAACATGGAACGAAGACAAGTGCCGGGTCCGGAGCGGCCATGGCCCGGAGAACTTCAGTTGCCTCCGAAGACGGGCCATCGGCCTCATCCTCGGACGCAACAAGCCGGTCAGGCCGACCATCGAGAAGTTGAACCGGAACCCGCGCCTCGTGCTCGACTATCTCCGGCTCTGCCAGAACACGCTGCCACGCGCAATGTCCGCCGCATATACCCGCAAGGGGTCACCACCACATCACGGCCAAACATCCTGCCCGGCAACGCCAGGGAGGCCGATCGGGCGCGGCCGGAATCGACCGCCAGGGGCATTATATCGCCGCAAACCACGCGGCGGCGCCAAAACCACCTGCCAGAAAACCCAATGCCAGCAACCGACAGGCCAAGCGAACGCGCAAGCAACCGCCAACAAAATCAGCCCTGCAGAACGCTCCGGTCAACTTCATCTTGCGGTACAATTCTGCGCTTCGGATTGTTTCCTTAACGATTGGGCGTTTTCAATTCCTGATTGAAAATTCGATTGAACGCTAAACGACGAGATTACGGACGCTATAGTCCGGGAGGCGCCCCTGCGCAACAAATGCGTCGCGACGCGGACGGAAAACCGCTTGACTTACGATCCGGCACCCTACCGGAATCGGCTTGCTTCGGACCGAAATCACGCGTGACCGCCGGCCGTGTCGCGGAGAGAGAACGATTTGACATGAAAAAAATCATCCTGCTGTCCGACGGAACAGGCAACAGCGCGGCGAAGCAGCACAAGACCAATGTCTGGCGGCTGTACAAGGCCCTGGACCTGCATTCCCGGGACCAGGTCGCCATGTACGACGATGGCGTGGGCTCGCAGGAATTTCTCCTGTTCAAGTTGCTGGGAGGTTTGTTCGGCTGGGGTCTCAAGCGCAACGTCATCGAACTCTACAAATTCCTGTGCCGCAACTACGTCAGGAATGACAAGATCTTCCTCTTCGGCTTCAGCCGCGGCGCTTTCACGGTTCGCGTACTTGCCGGGCTGATCGACACGTGCGGGTTATTTACCGAATTCGAATCGGAACACGACCTGAATGAATTTGCACGCCGAAGCTATGCGATCTACCGGAAGGAGAAACACGAGCAATGGCGGCTCTCGACGCTGCTTGCCTGGATATGGGATTGCCTGAACTGCACGCGGGGCAAGGATTACGCGTCCGGGGTCGATACCGATATCAAGATCGAATTCATCGGGGTTTGGGATACGGTCAACGCTTATGGCATTCCGAACGGATTCAAGCTCAGGGACCTCTGGGACAGGTACATCTTCCCGTTGCGGTTCAATGACAGGAAGCTGAGCGACAAGGTTCGCAGGGCCTGCCATGCCCTTTCGATAGACGACGAACGGCAGACCTTCCATCCCGTGATATGGGACGAGCGATCCAGAAAGGGTGGGATCGAGCAGGTCTGGTTTCCGGGGGCTCACAGCGACGTCGGTGGCGGATATCCCCGTCATGAACTTGCGCTGGTTTCGCTCGACTGGATGATTTCGAAAGTCGAACAAAGACGTAATTCAGAGACGGGCCGCCTGAAGTTCAGGACCGATCTGCGGGAAGAATACCGCCAACGCTGTGACTGGAACGGTACTCAGTACGATTCCCGCGCCGGGTTGCGCGCCTTCTACCGCTACAAGCCCAGAAACATCGAGACATTGTGCAGCGAAGCCGGAGCGGGCTGGCCGCCCAGGATCCACCAAGGCGCGTTCGAGCGCATCAAGGCACAGGCCGTGCCTTACGCGCCGACCGGGCTCCCCGCACGATACAGTGTCGTCACAACGAAAGGTCCGTCACCGAAATTCGAGACCGCGGATGAAGCACAGGAACGGCATTCGGCCATGAACCGCACTCTCGGCATCATCCACCTGCAGCAGTGCATCTACTGGGCATTCCTGGTGACGACGCTGGCGGTGGCGGCCTCGCTCGTTGGCTTGTGGTGGTCGGAGGACCCGTGCCCGGCGATTCCGGTATTGATCGCGGCCTTGGGCCTCTACGCGATACTCGTCACGGCCAAGAAGAGAACGTCCGCACGGCTTTTCGAACGAGCGGCTGCGGCATGGGCCCGTCTCAAGAAGTGGAGTCGAAGCAGTCACCAGCAGACCGGCGTCGTGCCCAATGCGTCGGAAGCGACAGCAGCGTCCCGGTTGCGCTGTGTCTCGTGTTGGCTGATATTCGCGATGTTCCTTGTCGCGGTCGTCGTGGCGGCGGACCGAACGGTGTTCTACATTCGTGACTGCGTTGACTGCATTTGCCGGCCGTCAGACGCCCGGACGCTGGAAACAGGCACGGAAACGGTCGTGTTCAACGCGGACGATCCTTGCATGCCAACCGAGTTGGAACTGGTTTCCGGGACAACCTACAGGTTCGAAGTCGACGTTACCTCCGAGTGGACGGACGGGCGTCTTGAGGCCGGGCCGGACGGCCTGGCCGCAACCGTGCCGCTTGCGCTGAAGGCTTCGGCACCCTTTCGCAGGCACCTCTCGCGGCCCTGGTTCGAGTTGACCGGACGCATGGGCCAATCGGGCGGAGAAGTGTTCACCATCGGCTCCCGGGTCTGCCACACCGCACGGTCGACCGGCCCGCTCTATCTGTATGTCAACGATGCCGTCTCGGGGCTGATGCCAGGCAGATGGTGGGCGTTTCCGTATTTCTGGTCGGTCGGAGAGAACAAGGGCACGGCATTGGTCACCGTTGACGCCATTGGGAAGTCTTCGCGAAGCGGTGAGACGGATCAATGCAATTCGAATTCCGATCCGAATTCGGGAATCGGATCTTGAGAACAGCGAAGCCATGCATTTGGTTCCCGGTCTGAAGCGAGGGAAGGCTGGCTGGGTCGAATACATTCTCTTTGTCTTCGGACAGGTTCTGGCTTGCTCCTGAAGTACGTTCTCGGTTTCTTCGTCGCCACATGAAGCATGCCAACGGCGATCCGCGAAATTGTTCAGGAACTGTTTTGGGCTCGTAAAGTACTCTTGCGACGCGAGTGAATCGGGTATGGCGCCATCGTTCACAACGGGAGGAGTCGGCCCACGTCGTCGAACGCGGTGGCCACGAAGTTGGCATGCACGCCGATCGTCCATGTCCAGGCGTCCGCCCCCAGGCCCGAGATTGCCTGCGATTTTGCTGGTCTGGAGCCCCTCGTCCCGGAGGAGGTGACATCATCCGAGGACATCGTCCCATGGAACGCGCTCGTTGAGCGATACCATTGTATTGAGACATCCTCGGACCTTTGGTCCGTACATCCGCCGGTTCGTTCCTGACTGGGTCGGGCGGTCCCCGGCTGCGCTGCTGTTCGATGCGGACGCGTGGACTATAGCGCGTCAATCTGGACGGCAATCCGTATTGCTTGTCGCGCTGCTCCTGCGGGCGGTCGGAGGCTCGCGAATGGACTGCAGGCATGTGCGGCGGTCCTAGCGGGTCGCTTGGCCGCAAGGCCAACAACGGCTCGTCGGCCTGGACAACGAGTACTTCAGGCGCTCGACCGACGGAAGCATCAGGAACCACCGCGTGTCTCACCGGCTTCCCGAATTGTCCCTGAAACCCGGCCATCCGCGCGTGAAGCAATCCGTGCCGGGAAGGAACGTGCCAGCCCGATCGGACCGAATCCGGAAACTGAACTACACCGCCATTGCCACCGCAGGCGGATCCAGGCCTGGACGCAATCGCTGTCGCTGGCGGGGGTGGCCGGCGTCGTACCTTGCGCCGGACGATTGGTCATCATGCGAAGAGCGGGAAGCGCACATGGAATGGACCGTTGCGGGAAGGCGGACATGCATTGGCCGATGCGACGGAACGACAAGCCACGGTTTCACGCGCGCCCGAACAACCGGTCGTGAAGCTTCCGTGCATCGGTCCCGACCCGAACAGCCAGACTTCCTATAGTTTCTAAAGGAGGTGGCGACATGCCTGGAAAAACGGTTTCATCCCATTTTGACGTGGACTTGGTTTCCCTGCTCGAGGACGTGGCCAAGGCGGATGGCCGTGCGCCGTCACGCCTCGTGAGCACGGGTGCGAGAATTTTTCTCTCGATGTCCCCTCCTGCAAGACGGATCGCGATAGCGATGGAAGGGGACAGCACGCCAGCCGAGCGCGATTTCCTGCTCCGGCACATCAGCCGTGCGGCGCTCGTGGCCTACCGGACAATTCTTGAAGAACGGAACATGCCTTTTCATGAGGCAGATGCGCACACTGGAACGAACACCGATCTTCTTTCCGAAGAGGAGATTGAGGCGGAAGCCGTCCGCCTGTGTGCGACGTGACGTTAAGGCTTTGCCTGGACATCAACGTCTTCGCCGTAGATCTTCGTGGCGGGAAACAACGATTGCGCCCCACGGCATGCTCAGACCTGGTCAGCTACCCAGTTGCGGGCGCCTTTCCGGGTGGAGTGGCGCAGTTGATCATTTCAGTGCCGATGATCGAGCAGTGGGAAAGCTTCCTCCAAAGGCATTTCGGTTACGAACGCTCCCTCGCCTCAAGAATAGCCTGGCTGTTTGATGACGCAGCCAGAGAAGGGCCGCTTCCATTCTCGACGTTTCTTGTCGTTGGCTCCGGGTTCGATCCGTTTGCCTCAGAGCAGGAAACGGAGGCCGTCATGATGAGTGAGCAGTCGCGCGCAGGTGGCAGCAGAACAGAGAGGATTTTCGACGAAATCGAGGATGACCGCCACGTCCTGCTGACAGCAATTGCTGGAAAGGCTGACATCCTGGGTACGGGAAACATGCAGGATTTCCGGCGTGGGAAAGTGCTGGAGTTCGATCGCGATGACATGTTCGTGATTCCAGCACCTGGCCATCACCTTGTTATCGGAACGCCCGCCTTTGCCGCACACCTGTTGCGGCAAGGCATCGTTCCGGACTGGGATCTGGTCTCGTCCCGACCCGAAGAGTTTCGCCCTGTGACGCAACAACACCGGGAGCCGGACACGTAAGTCCACGAACCCATCAGTCGCCAAATAGTGATGGTGGACTTCTGCGCCGGCGTCGTGCCGAACAACGGAAGTCCCGCTCCGGAACCACGCCGGGCAATGGCGGCTTGAGTTCATTCGAAGGCGTGATCTGACTCCCGTTGAGCGTCTTCACGCCAAGTGAACCCGCGCCGCAGCCGTTCGTTCTTCGTCGTCAGCGTCGCAGGATACCGGCACTTTCAGCTTCATGGTCGCCGTAGTGGCGGACTTTGGTGGCCGTTCGGTTCGGCCTACCATTGCACGGTGCACCCCGGCATGACGCCATGCTCGGGCAGTGCGTGTCCGTTTCTCGGGCTTCACCGCGAAGGAGCGGAAACAGCTCAACGCCTGGCCCAACAGCACGCTCTCACCTTCGGCCACTTCCGCGCGCTGCCGGGTCCGCTCAGGGTCGACGCCCTCGCGGGCTATGTCCGCGCGCTCGGCATCGAGCCGCCCCCGGCCTTCTCGCCCGACCTTCTCGCACACCTTTCAGGACACGCCGATGCGCCACCGCGATGCCGAGATCGGTAGCTTCGTTCTTGCCGACAAGGCGGACGGCGAGGCGTTCACCGGCGAGGACGAAAAGGTGCTGACGCTGTCCGCCGCGCAGGCCGCCATCGCCAACGCGCGCGTCCACCGCGCCGACCTGGAGGCGCTCATCGAGACTTTGCCTGTGGGCGTGGCCCCATGTCGATCTGGAGCCTGCCGCGGCCGGTTGAAGCGACACCAGTCCGGCCGAACTTCACCCAGGGCACGCCCGTCACACATCGAACGAGTGTCACTCTCGCGTCCCCCGCGCAGCCATCTTGCTCCGCCGACCGCCCGGCACCGGCCGGATTGCCGATCATCGATACAATTACTGTATCCTGAACCAACCCTGCACTCCCGCGCAATCCGCCTGGAGGAGACGAACATGCCCCAGGTGAACTTCCGCACATCCAGCGAACGCCTGGCCGTCATCGACCGCGCCGCCGCGACCCGGGACGTCAGCCGGACCGAGTTCGTGCTCCGCTCGAGCGAGGCGGCCGCGATCGAGACCCTGAACGAGCGCCCGGTCATCGCTCTCGACGACGAGGCCTGGGACGACTTCGTTGCCGCGCTCGACGCGCCGGTGGAGATCGAACCCGCCGTGAAGGCGCGTTACGCGCGCGCAGCCCAGTGGGTCCGTTAAGCCCACTCGAGCCGTTCGCGCCACGCCACAAAATCTCGCAGTTCTCCTCGGGTGTCCTGACTCTCGACGCCTGGCTCCGGGGCAAGGCAAGGCTAAACGAGACGAGGGTCGGCCGCAACATGCTGGACCCAGTCATTCTTCTGGGGCAGCTCGCGGTGGACGACGCCTACCGGGGCCGACGCCTCGGTTCGGACCTCCTGATCGACGCGGCGAGGCGCGCCATGGCGGCCGCCGGCATGGTCGGCGCCCGCGACGTGATCGTGCAGGCCATCGACGAACAAGCCAGGGCCTTTTACGAAAAGTTCGGTTTCCGTCTGTTCTCGGACCGCGAACCGCTCATGCTCGTCCTGCGGATGTCCGAGATCGAGGGGCTGTTACAAACATGAGCTGCGCAGCCGGCCTGCCGTCCGTTGCGACGGCCCGCTTTGTGCCGCCCGCACGCGAAACACCCGCACTGGAAGGTTGAACGCCACCGCGCGGCGGGCAATCGCCACGGCTCCGAACGAGTGCGGGGTCCGCCCGGCCGGTCTCCCCGACCTGCCCGATCGAAAGCCGGCGGTGCCGGCTCCCGCCCCGTTCCGTGGCGATCCGAAAGTCCGGGAATCGGCCGCGTTCCGGACGTCTCCGTCATTGCCGAAGAGCGGACGCGTACCCGGGGACCCTCGTGCCCGTTCTACCCGGGTCTCGGGATTGCCGACACGGCACGGCGCCGGGCAAGCCAAAATCGAATGAGCTTTAATCCGGTGTCCGATTGGGATATGTTTTTCCAAAATAGTCGGGGTCGATCACATGGCAGGCTGCAATCCGAGGGCAGGATTTCTTCCATTTGCGTTATTCGCGGTTTTTCTCGCGTTGCTTGCTGGCTGCGTTCAGCAACCGCCGTCGACGCTGGGACCAGAAACGGGGTCCGTAACTCCGGTCAACGTCGCACTTTTGGTTCCATCGGAATCCGGGGACAGGCGGCAGGACATGCTGGCAGAGAGCCTGGTTCAGGCGGCGCAGCTGGCAATCGCTGAACTCGGGGACAATGCGCAGATTGACCTTCGGGTCTATCCCACTGCAGGTGATCCGGAGACCGCGGTACACGCCATTCGCCAAGCGGCGGAAGACAATGCCGATATCGTTCTCGGACCGCTGTTTTCGAATACGACGACCGCTGTCAGTCAGGAAGCGGCAAGCTACGGCCTGAAGGTCCTGAGCTTCTCGAACAACCCGGGCGTCGCGGGCGGCAACGTGTATGTGCTTGGCATTTCGTTCCAGAATACTGCCAGCCAACTGATCGCCCATGCCGCGAGTCAGGGCATGTCGAGAATTGCCGTCGTCGCCGCGCAAAACCAGGCTGGAAGACTGGCCGCCGGCGCCGTCGAGACAGCGGCCGTGATCAACGGGGCGCGAGTCGTGAGCGTGGCAACATATGAACGCACGGCAACGGGCGCAATCGATGCCATGCCTATCATCAGGCGCACGGTTGCCGAGTCCCTGCCGGATGCCGTCGTCATCGACGCAGATTCCGCGGGCGCGCTCCCGATCTTTGCGGAAATGCTGCCTGACCCCGGATCGGATGAAATCACGATGCCCGAGGACATCCAGTACATCGGATTGACCCGTTGGGATGTCCCGAAGGCAACGCTCCGGCACGAGGGCCTTCAGGGCGGATGGTTCGCGCTCCCGGACCCGGGTCTGTACGACCCGTTTGTCGTGCGCTTCCACGATTCCTACGGGAAGCGGCCGCACATTCTCGCGGGGCTCGCGTACGACGGCATCCTGCTCATCGGGACGCTTGCACGATCCTCTGTCTCCGACCCGCTGTCCGCGCGGCGGCTGACCCGAGCCGAGGGTTTCATCGGCGTCAATGGCTCATTCCGCCTGCGCACGGATGGAACCGTCGCGCGCCGTCTCGCAATCGCCGAGGTTCGCGACGGGTGGATAGAAATCATTGATCCAGCGGACCTTCAGTCCGGTGGTGCCACCCGTGCAGGTTCGTAGTGAACACTGGTCCGAGACCGGCATGGTCGAGAGACCCTTGCTTGTCGCGGAACCAGGAAGCATCTTTCACCCCGAGCAGATCGAAGCCAGGATTCGAACGGCAGCCAACGGGGCGGCCA
Organism: Paracoccaceae bacterium; assembly: GCA_965242975.1. Taxonomy (GTDB): domain Bacteria; phylum Pseudomonadota; class Alphaproteobacteria; order Rhodobacterales; family Rhodobacteraceae; genus JAPPHA01. Next base: position 2,907,094 of record CBDETS010000007.1, read on the forward strand.
GCGAGGCTGACGTCCGGAAGGCTGTCGCCGGTGTCCTGGTCGAAGCCAACAAGGCCGGCCGTGCCGCAATCAGGGATGCGTACCTTGCCAACCCGTACCACACTTCCCGGGCGATACGATCCTACACCTGGCTGATCGACGAGATCGTCAAGGCCGCATATTCGGCGGCGGCCCGAACCCTTGAATTGCCGGAAGATGACAAGATGGTCGGGCGTCTTTCAATCATGGCCGTCGGAGGCTACGGCCGTGCCGAAATGGCACCGTTCTCCGATGTCGACCTCCTGTTTCTCGTCAACAGGAAATCGCCAGCGCTGATCGAATCCGTCGTGGAATTCATGCTGTACGTGCTGTGGGATACCGGCCTGAAGATCGGCCAGGCGACCCGCACGATCAACGAGTGCCTGAGTCTCGGTAAGGCGGACCAGACCATAAGAACATCAATGCTGGAATGCCGCCACATTTGCGGCGACAGGAAGATGTCATCCCGCCTCGAAAACCGCCTTTGGCGCGAACTGTTCAGCAAGTCCGCCTCGGAATTCGTCGAGAACAAGTTGGTTGAGCGCGCCGACCGCCACCTCCGCCAAGGCGGCCAGCGTTACATGCTGGAGCCGAATGTCAAGGAGGGAAAGGGAGGCCTCCGCGACCTGCAATCCCTTTATTGGATAACCAAGTACATCAACCGCGCACAACGACCCGAAGAAATGGTCGCCCGGGGGTTCTTCACGCAAACAGAATACAGCCGCTTTCATGAAGCCGAGCAATTCCTCTGGACCGTCAGGTGCCATCTCCACCTGCTGACCAATCGGGCGAGCGACAAGCTGACCTACGATGCGCAGGTGGAAATCGCCCGGATTCTCGACTTCCGGGACGGCGACGGTCTGCGCGGCGTCGAGCGGTTCATGCAAACCTATTTCCGGCACGCGACGCATGTCGGGGAACTGACCCGCATCTTCCTGACCAAGCTCGAAGCGCAACACGTCAAGAAGCCGCCGTCCCGCTTTCGGCTGCGTATCGGCCGTTTCGGCCTGGACTCACCGGCCGCGCCCGCCGGCTACCAGATCGTTCATGGGCGGTTGGCGGTTGTCGACGAAATCCACTTCCTTGCCGACCCCCTGAATATCCTCAGGATATTCGAGGAAGGACTGCGATCGGAAATCCTGATTCATCCGGATGCCATGCGCCTGGTCACCGCCAACCTTCACCTGATCGACGAAGAAGTCCGGAGCCACCCCGAGGCATGCAGGATTTTCATCGACCTGATGCTGAAATACGGCAACCCCGAACGCGCGCTCCGCAGGATGAACGAACTCGGGGTTCTCGGGGCCTTCATTCCCGAATTCCAGCATATCGTCGCAATGTCGGAGTTCAGCCTCTACCACAAGTTCACCGTCGACGAGCATACGATTCAGTGCATTTCGAACCTCAACCAGATCGAACACGGAGACCTCGTCGAGAGTCTTCCGGTCGCGACGGGCATTCTCAGGGCCGGAGTCAACCGCCGTGTGCTCTACGTCGCACTCCTGTTGCACGATATCGGCAAGGGACGGTCCGAACACCATTCAATCGCCGGCGCCAGGGTCGCCGAAGCCGTCGCCCCAAGGTTGGGTCTCGACGAAAAGGAATCCGAAACGGTTGTCTGGCTTGTGCGCAACCACTTGCTGATGTCGGACGTCGTTCAGAAGCGCGACATTTCAGATCCGCAGACGGTTCGGGACTTTGCGAGAAAGGTTCAAAGCACGGCCCGTTTGAATCTCCTGACTGTCTTGACGGTTTGCGACATCCGGGGGGTCGGCCCGGGCACATGGACGTCGTGGAAGGCCCAACAGATACGGGAGCTTCACGCATTCACCCAACAGGCGCTCCGGGAGGGATCCGACACGATTACGGCTCATGATCGGATCGAGGACGCAAAGGCAGCACTGGCCGAACGGCTTTCCGACTGGCCGGAAGAAAAACGGCGAACCGAACTGGCCCGGCATTTCGATCCGTACTGGATCGGTCTCGACAACGACTCCCATTTCATCATTGCGGAACTGTTGCGCAGGATCGGGGAGCCATTCGACAACCAGGCATTCAACATCGATCTCGGAGAGGACACCAGGCGCGACGCGACGCGCGTTTGCGTCGTGACGGTCGACCACCCCGGTGTGTTCGCCAGCATCACCGGTGCATTGGCGATGGCCGGCGCCAATGTCATCGATGCGCGCACCTATACGAGTTCAGACGGGTACGCGACCTCCGTTTTCTGGATCCTGGACATTGCGGGCGGCCACTTCAGCGAGGACGGCTTGCCCCGGCTGCACACGCGCGTCGCCAAGGCCTTGATCAACCAGACGCCGGCCCGGGGCGGCCTCAAGGCACGTGACAAGATCAAGAAGACCGAACGGGAATTCCGGGTTCCGACCGCGATCGCTTTCGACAACGATGGCTCGGCGGTCCACACGATCATCGAAGTCGACACGCGCGACAGGCCCGGCCTGCTGTACGACCTGACGCGCACGCTCAGCCAATTGAACATCAGGATTTCGTCTGCCGTGATCGCAACATACGGGGCACAGGCCGTCGACGTATTTTACGTCAAGGACATGTTCGGACTCAAGATCAGGTCGACGTCCAAGCAGGATGTCATAAAACGCCGTCTCAGGGAGGCCATCGATCGTGGAGCCGAGCAGGCCACCAGATGACTCCCGGTTCGAGGCTCTACCGGAGCGCGTTTACAGTCGGCAGCTGGACCCTGCTCAGCCGCCTGACCGGCTTTTTTCGCGACGTCGCCATAGCGGCGCTTTTCGGCTCGGGCCCAATCGCGGAAGCGTTTCAGGTTGCCTTTTCATTGCCCAACCTGTTCAGGCGGCTCTTCGCGGAAGGCACCATAAACGCGGCCTTTGTTCCGATCTTCTCCAGGTCGCTTGCCGACAGGAACGAAGCAGCGGAATTCGCACGAAATACCTTGTCGTGGCTGACGACGGCACTGATCGTTCTGACTGCCGTGGCACAGGTTGCGATGCCGTGGTTCGTCCTGGCGATGGCAAGCGGATTTCGCGACGACGGCCGGTTCGACCTCGCCGTGGATTTCGGGCGAATCTGCTTTCCGTACATCCTGTTTATCGCCCTTGCGTCCCTTCTGAGCGGTATCCTGAATTCATTTGGAAGATTTGCGGCAGGTGCGGCGGCGCCTGTCTTGCTCAACGTGATTCTCCTCGGGGCGATGGGGATGGCATCGGTATCCGGAATCGATCCCGGCCCGGCATTGGTCTGGGGTGTGCCCGTCGCGGGCGTTGCTCAACTTGTGCTCATGTGGTTCGCCTGCCAACGTGCCGGATTCCGGGTGGCGTTGCATGTACCGAGGTTAACTCCCAAGATCCGGAGACTTGCTGTTGTCGCGGTTCCTGCGGTTCTCGCCGGGGGTGTCGTTCAGGTCAACATCCTTGTCGGGCGACAGGTTGCCAGTTACTTCGATGGCGCGATCCAGTGGCTGGCCGTGGCGGACCGTTTGTACCAGCTGCCTCTTGGCGTCGTCGGAATCGCGGTCGGAGTCGTCCTGCTTCCCGAACTCACAAAGAGACTGGCAAGTGGAGACCGTGCCGGCAGCAGGGACGCCTTCAACAGGGCGACGGAATTTGCCTTGATGCTGACGATTCCCGCGGCGTTCGCGCTTGCCGTCGTCCCTTTTCCGCTGGTGTCGGTACTGTTCGAACGGGGCGCATTCACGACAAGTGACAGCCATGCGACGGCGGCAGCCCTGACGATATACGGAATCGGTCTACCGGCGTTCGTCCTCCAGAAGACGTTACAGCCTCTCTACTTCTCCGAAGAGGACACGAGGACACCGTTTCGCTACGCGGTCGTCGCCATGCTGGCCAACGCCGTTCTTGCGGTCGGCCTCGTACCCCTTGCCGGATATCTCGCGGCGGCGATCGGAACCACCGTGTCGTCGTGGCTCATGGTTTTTCTCCTCTGGGTCGGGCGCCGGCGCCTCGGCGAGATGGCGCAGATCGACGACAGGCTACGGTCGTTCATGCCACGCGCCGTTCTGGCTTCCGTATTCATGGCAGCCTTGGTCTTTGGTCTGGCGGAATTCCTGCTCCCATGGCTCGTGACAGGTGGAATCAGGTATGCTGCTCTTGCCGTCATCGTGACGACAGGAGCAATCGCCTACTTTGGTGCCGCCGTTGCCCTTAAGGCAATTTCCCTGACGGAACTGCGTCAGGTATTTCTGCGCCGGAAACTACCCGGTGATCACGTCGGGGAGAGGTGACGTCTGAGGACAGTGAACACTCCATCGCATGAATGCAACGGCTTCTCTGCCAAGCTACGCGGCAACCCGCACGCTTCGCGACCGAAGGCCGGTTCCCGGCCGTTGGACGCGTTGCAGTACGTCGCGGGCAGCGTTGACGTCGCGGTCGAGGACGAGACCGCAGCCGTCGCAGTCGTGCACCCGGTCCGCGAGCGTCTTCGCCCTGTCGGGCTCACGCCCGCATCCGCTGCATCGCTGTGATGTGCCGCGCGGGTCGACCAGGATCACGGACCCACCGGCGCTTTCAGCCTTGTACGTCGGCATGTCCCGCAACTGCGTCCACGCGGCGTCGTGAACCGACCTGGCCAGGAAGGAACGCTTCAGCGCGTTCATTCCCAGGTCCTCCATCGCGATCACGCGATGCCGGGAGGCCAGGCCGTGCGAGAGCTTGTGCAGGAAGTCGCGCCGCTCCGCGGCGACGCGTGCGTGGCGGCGGGCGAGGTTCCTGCGTGCCTTGGCGCGCCGCTTCGATCTCCGTTCCTTCCGGGCCAGCGCCCGCTGCAGCCGTTGCGTCTTCCTCTGCGCCTTCCGCGCATGTTTCGGCGCCGGAACGCTCACCCCGTTGCTGGTCGCGACGATGCTGTTCAGGCCGACGTCGATCCCGACGTCCGGGCGCGTGTCTTCTTCGCCCGGAGTCCTCAGCGCCCGCACCTTGAGCTGGAGCGTCACGAACCATTTCCCGTTCGAGCAGCTGACGATCACGTGCGACGGCTTCGCGGGCAGCTCGCGATGCCACCGGACCTTGACCAGGCCCGGGATCCCGACGAGCCGCAGCCTCCCGTCCCTGCAGACCAGCCCGTCGCCGACGCGAAAGGCTGCACTGCGGAAGCGGGACTTCGCGCGGAAGCGCGGAAGCGCGGAAGCGCGGAAAGCCCGGTGTCTCTCCCGCGCCTTCACGCGGCGGAAGAAGCGGCGAAGGCCGTGTCGAGCCGGCGCAGGACCTGCTGCCCGGCGCTGAAGCTGTATCCGGCCCGTTCCGGAACCGCGTCCCGGACGGCCTTCAGCTCGTTCGCCTGGTCCGTGTAGCGAAGGCTGACGCCCTGCCGGTTCCATGCCTCAATCCGCTGCTGAAGGCCCGCGTTGTAGAGGTCGCAGAAGTGTCCGAACATGTCCGCCAGGGCCGCTTCCTGCACCCCGTTTGGGTAACGCCGGTACTTGTTGCTCCTGATCAACTACTTGCCTTTCTGGTCGTGTATGTACCGCTTGACGGTCGCCTGGCTGACGGCCCCACGGTGCCTGCGTAGTAGCTCCGCGACCACAGTGTGGGAAGCCGCGACCTCAGTGTCGGGAACTCCTGTCGCAGAACCCGGCTCGACCGACCCTTCAGCCTGTTGACGATCTCCGCGCTAAGCGTCGGGTCGCTTTCGACGAACAGGTGAACGCGGTCCGGCATGATCTCCATTGCGTGGAACGTCATGCCCTTCTCGTCCGCAACCTCGGCGAGGAGCTGTCTCAGCCGAACTGCTCTCTGGCCGGAAAGCACCTTCCGGCGACACTTCGGACACCAGGCCACGTGATACCTGAGCGTGAAGACCGCACATGCGTTCTTGGCATACCTGCCAGCCATGAGAGCGATACACAGGCGGAAGACGCCTATTACACGCCTATTACAACAAGGGACGCGCATTCACCTGTCGCCTGAACGCGACAGTCCCCTGCGCGAGTTCTATGGCCGCCGTCTCGACATCCTTCAGTGCGATCGACGCACTCGCCCATTGCGCATCTCCCGGGAAGCACGTAGCCGGAGAACCCCACCACCGGAGCGAAGACGTGACTGTGACCGTGTTTGACGCCCTCTTCGAATTGATCCACGATGATGCCGAGGGGCCCCGACCGTACCTCCCGTTCGGGCGGACACCTCGATTTCCAAGACCCGGCATCATGTCCGGCCTGGGCCGTATGGAACGGAATCGATGGACGTGATTCATATCCATGACTGGTATTGCGAGCGGCTTGGCACCGAACCGAACTTCTGGGGCGAACCGGTCAATGCGGTAACCAATCTCGCCTTTTTTGCTGCTGCATACTGGCTGTTCGCTGAAGCCCGGAAAAGGAAACGCTTCGATTCAGGCGTCATCGCTCTGACATTCCTCGTTTTCTGCATCGGCACGGGCTCTTTCCTGTTTCACACCTTTGCGACCAACTGGGCGTTGGCCAGCGACGTCATTCCGATCCAGCTTTTCATTGTCCTCTACTTCGGCGTGATTCTCCATCACGTGCACGGCCTTGGCCGTGCTGTTTCTGTCATCGGCGCGTTCACGTTTCTTCCCCTGGCGGCAGGGACACAAGTCGTGCTTCAGGACACTCTGCTTGGCGGCGCCAACGCGGGTTATGTGGCGGCGCTGCTGCTGCTGTTCGTGAACGCGGTCATTCTCACAATCAGGCATCACGCGATTGCTCCGTGGCTTGCCGCCGGATCCGGTGTTTTCGTTCTTTCTCTCACGTTCCGGATTCTGGACGAACCCGTTTGCGGCACGATCGCGATCGGTACGCATTTCGCCTGGCATATCCTGAATTCAGTCGTTCTCGCGCTCGTGGTCACCGGCTTCATTCGCCACGGAAGCCGGCAGAACGGACAGGCAGCCCCCGGCGGTGGAATCCAGTGAGCGTTGAATGCGGACACGCGTTTGCGAAGCCATGCCTCCGCAGAGGCGATAGCTCGGAATCAGAACCCGGGAAGCGAGGTTCGGGTCGCCGACGAACAGCCGGGTTCCTCCCCCGTGTCGGCGGCAGGGCAAGGCCGCGAATCGCGCTGCGCGGAAATACGGCCGACGTTGCGATGCCCTGTCAAAACCGAACACTCTCCCGATACTGAAACGAATGCGCGTCCAACCGTCAAGATTACGCACCATTGCGAGACGCCAACGGATTTACCTAACCGTCGAGACAAGGGGCGGACAATCCACGACCCGTGAATAGGCACGGTGTGTTTCAAGTGCGAATCTGCCGGTGATCCCTGTACCTCCAACGCTGCGGACGGATCGGGCAAAGAAGCATCGCGCCATCACCGGGCGACAGACCGTCGGGACGGCGGCGTTTCGGAACGGCGGACCGGATCGTTGGAGACCGGTATGACACCGAGGCGCATCCGCGCGGCAAGCGTCCCGCCCGGATGGATTTCCTGCAGGCCGCCCACGCCCAAACATGTTCGCCCAGAGACATGGCTCTGCGGTTCGAGCGCGAAGACACCGGTCTGCGGCGCGTAGAACATCAGGTGGTTGAGGGGAGGATCGGCAGACATTTCGAGACGATAACCAAGATCCGGCTGCTCGATGACGGCGTGCCCGGACCACGCTTCATAGCAGTTGTCGCGCCAGCTTTCCGGTACGGCCCGGGCGGCCGCAAAGTCGAGTTCAGGCGGTACGCGTAACGGAAAAGTCGGCAGGTCGTCCGGACCCTGGAGCCAAAACGTCTCGCAGTCGAATTGAAGCGTCGTTCGGGGCGACTGCGGAAAATAGGGATGCCAGCCAAGGCCGGCCGGGATCGGGTCCGGATTGGGATTGGTCATTTCGAGCGTGAACTCAGCTCCTTCCCGATCGAGCTTGACGGTGATGCGTGCTTCGAAGCGGAGTGGCATGTCCCGACCGACATCCAGGACCAACGTGCAGCTGCAGGTGTCTTGTTGCACGACGCACCAGGCACGCTGCCACCCGAAGCCGTGGATCGCAAGGGGGTCGGCGGTGTTGCGCAACAGATGAATTTTGGCGGACCCGATTTCCAGGAAGTTTCCCCGGGCCCGATTTGCGAAAGGAACCATCGGGAACATGGCTGCGCCCTCGACCGCCGGGTTCGCCGGATCGGTGGGCCGAAGAACCGGAACCCAGTCTCCTTTCGCGTTCAGGAAGTCGAAATCCCGCACGGATGCGCCATGTTGCGGATCGAGGGTCAGACGCAGGGTTCCATTTCCGACGAGCCTGATCATGGCATCGCTCCCGCTTCCGTTCTTGTGGCCGCCACCAGCACGGCTTCGCGCCCATGTAGCGTGTCGAAATGACTGAAGCCAGTGAATCGCTTCGCTGGAGTCAGATAGCGAAAAACGATGCATTTAGTAAGAAAACGACGCTTTTGATTCCAGCATTTCAACTCGCTACATCAAACTCGATCCGTGCCGAGTTTCGCAGTGATCTGCCGGCCGGTCGTTGACGGACTGTCCGAATCCGCTCGCTGGGCACGCACCGGGTAGTCCCGAGCCGCATGGCCTCCTCCGTGATTGCCTCGGCCGCGTCAGTCAAAACCTTGGAACGGAATCGGACGGTAGGCGGCGAGGAATTGCGTCAGGATTTCCCTCTCCTGGCCCGCGGCACCGTTGCAAGCGAACAGGTCTGGAAACCCGGCCGTCCGCGACCGCGTCAGCCACGGCCCTGTCCCGGTCCGTGTCGACTTTCGGACGCGCCATCGGCCTCGCAAGCCGACCTGCTGGTAGTCCGATCATGGACCACTCCGTTGAATGCCCGGGCATTTTCGATTGCCCGAACGATCCATCCGCCTGACGCAATGCAAAATGTCAGTGTGAAGTCGGGATCGCCCACGTCGGGAGGTCGGAAACGCCGCCTTCTTGCGGCCGGCAGCACCTGACTGCAGGATAACACACCCATGAACCCCGGATTCGACCTGAGCTGGCGTCGTGAACGAGAGCCTCGCCTGAAGCCTATGCCTGGTTACCGTTCGCGTACATGTACTCTCTGCTCGCAGGCGGGAGATTCTTGTCACGCGTGATCTGGATCTGGAACACGGCCTGTGTCCGGTTCCTGAACGTCACCTCGCAAGCCGCCAGGTAAAACCTCCACATCCGGCAGAAACGGTCGTCGAACATCTCCCGTACGGCCTTCAGGTTGTCTTCGAATCTCTGCCGCCAGTACCGAAGGGTTTCCGCGTAATGGAGTTGCCAGATCTCGATGTCGGTGACCGAGAGCCCCTCCTTTTCGATCGCCTCGATCACCTCGGAAAGCGCAGGCACGTATCCTCCGGGAAAGATGTACTTCTGGATCCAGGGATTCGTCGTTCCCGGCACGTCAAGGCGTCCGATCGTGTGCAGGAGTGCGACACCGTCCCGGCTGAGCAGACGCCGCACGTCCCGGAAAAACTGCCGGTAGTGCGGCACGCCGACATGCTCGAACATCCCGACCGACACGATCCGGTCGAACTGGCCCTCAACCTCCCGATAATCGCAAATCCGAAAAGCGACCCTGTCTTCCAGGTCTCGGTCCCTGACCCTGCTCATTGCCAGCGCCTGCTGTTCTGTCGAAAGCGTAATGCCTTCCACCGACGCGCCGTGGTCTTCTGCCAGCGTGATCCCCATGCCCCCCCATCCACAGCCGATATCCAGAACCTTCATTCCCGGCTCCAGCAGCAGTTTCTTGGCGATGTGCCGTTTCTTGGCGGCCTGTGCCTCTTCGAGAGTCATGCCGGGCCGAGGAAAGTACGCGCAGCTGTACTGTTTGTCCTGATCGAGAAACAGGGTGTAGAAATCGTTCGACAGGTCATAGTGGTGGGCGACATTCCGGCGTGCCCTGCCGACAGAGTTGGACTGGGTCAGCTTCCTGGCGAGAACCCGGAAGCGGTAGAGGATTCGCCGGTAGAGCGGACCGTCGGCGTCATCGAGATTCCGGGTAACGAGGTCGAGCAGTCCGTAAATGTCGTCGCCATCGACCGTCATGGTCTCATCCATGTAGGCTTCGCCAAGGGCCAGTTCGGCATTGAGTACGCATTTCCGAACGACGTTCGGTGCGTGAATTCGGATCGTCACGGGCGGACCGGTCGCATCACCGACCTCGAATGAAGACGTGTCCGGGAAAACAACCCTGAGCGTTCCCGAGCGAACAATACGTTCGGCAACAGACCTGAAAATCGACTTCCACACAGATGTACCCCTCCCGCACATATTCTTGCCGATACATCGATAGCACGCATGCGCGTTTTCCGAAAATCGCCATTCATGGTCAACCGAATCCCTGAATAAATCGGTTTCGGGGTGACCCAGACGATCCCGCGGAGCCACGAGAACATCGCGGCGACGCAGTGTCCTCCCGTCAATCCGGGTCGTTGCTTTCAGTTAACGCCCCGCGACCGGGTGACATCGAGTCCGGAACTCCAAAGTGAAACCCGCCTGATTGACACGGCATCGGGCTCGTACGAACATGCCGGCATCGAATTGAACCACAGAGGTCGCCATGACACGTCCCGTACCTCCCTTTCGTGCCGACCACGTCGGAAGTTTGCTCAGACCACCGGCGGTCGCGCGTGCGCGGCAACGCCATGGGCAGGGTGCGATCGACGATGACGAACTGAAGGCCGTCGAGGACGCCGAGATTCCCGGGCTCATCAAGATGCAGGTCGAGGCGGGGCTCGAATCCATTACCGACGGAGAAGCTCGTCGTTCATTCTGGCATTACGACTTCATGGGAATGCTGGAAGGCCTCGACCTCGTGGAGCGCGACGAAGGCGTGGCGTTTTCCGGCGCCATGTTGCCTCCGATCTTCCCGACAATAACGGGAAAACTGGATTTCCCCGGCGATCACCCCATGCTGGATCACTTTCGCTTCGTTGCGGAACACACGGACCAGATGCCGAAGATCAGCATTCCCGGCCCGAGTTGCTGCCACTTTCGCGTCGATCCCGACGACATCGTTCCGAACGCCTACAAAGAGCCCGATGCGTTGTTTTCGGACATTGCCGCGACGTACCGGAAAGCGGTCAGCGGGTTTTATGACGCCGGCTGCCGCTATCTGCAGCTTGACGATATCTTCTTCGCCTACCTCTGCGACCCCCGGCACCGGGCGGACAAGGAACGCATCGGCCAGGACCCCGACATGCTGATCGACCGTTACGCATGGATGATGCGCGAGGCCATCAAGGACCGCCCGGACGACCTGACCATCGGGATGCATATGTGCCGCGGAAATTTCAAGTCGACCCATGCCGCCGAGGGCGCGTACGATCCGGTGGCCGATACGGTTTTCAACCAGACAGGCGTCGACATCTTCTTCATGGAATATGACACGGACCGCGCCGGCGGCCTCGATCCTCTCCGGTTCCTGAACCCGGGCAAGCAAAGGGTCATGCTGGGATTCATCACGACCAAGTCCGGAGAACTCGAAGATCTCGACGACCTCAAAAGACTGGTCGACAAGGCCTCCCGCTTTGCCGATCCGGACCAGCTGGGAATTGCACCACAGTGCGGTTTTGCCTCAACCGAAGAGGGCAATGCGATTTCGGTCGACGACCAGCGCCGAAAACTCGATCTCGTGGTGAAGGCCGCAGAACGGATCTGGTAACGCTCCCGTTCAAATGCGGCCGTGCGGCGGGTTTCACGGAGTGCAACACGACAAAGCCGACGTGACGGCACTCGTCAGGGAGTTGCACCGGATCGTCAACCATTCAACCCGCACGCAGGAACCTGGCGGAGACAATGCTGAAGGCCTAAAGTTCGACCGAATTCTTGGGAAAAGAACGAACCAAGGCGAAAACCGACGCCTTCATTCATAGAGGTACCCGCGCCAGACCGCCTTCTCCACCATTCAAAACAGGACGAGAAAACGGCGATTGCAAACAGGGTCTACGTCCACGTCTGGCAGCAAGGCGACAACGGCGAGCGCGCAAATTCGGCCTAAAGTCAGGTGCAGAGTCCGGGCGAATTGACACCGTTCGGGCCGAGGCGCCCGGGTTCCCGTGGGCGTGTGCGTCGGCAACTGTTGTCGTCTTTGCAGGAGTTCAGGCTCGGTAATGCTGGCAAGTCTTGCTGAAGAACCCTGTCATCGCAGGCATTTCACGAAGGCAGGTTGAATGCCGCGACGCTGGAAGTATGGTCGACGGCATGGGAGAGAACAAGAACGCATCGGCGCCGCCAGAGAAGACTGGGCGACCAAAGGACTGGCGCGACCAGATCAAGAGTGACCCCGCAGCCCGGATCGAGGCTGGAGCAACGCTTTACGGCATCCGGTCCGACGGTGCCTATGTCGCGCGGACAAAGTCCGGAGACAGGGTTGTCCCGCGGTCTTGGGGTTTGTCACGAAACGATTGCTCCAATTGTTCGACAATTCGAGAGCCCCTGGCTTGTCCCCGTGTGACGTCCGTGTGCACGTGTTTCATTTTCCGTATCCGTGCAGATGTGGCCTGTGCGTCGGAAAGGGCGATGGCGTGCATGCCGGGCCCCCGGTATAGACCGTGCCTCGACCGTGATCGGAGGCAGGACCGCGCTCAGCGAGTTCAGCGACAGGAGACACTGACATGGCCTTGCCGCGTGCCCGGCACGACGCCCTCTTCCGTCTGCTCGTCTCCGACCCCGCCCGAGCCGGTCAGCTTCTGCACGACTATCTTCCGTCGGATGTGGTCGCCCGCCTCGATCCGGAGCGGCCGCCGGTGCATGTCGAGGGTACGGTCATCGACGGCGAGGGCAGCACGACGCAGTCCGACGCCCTCTTTCGGCTCCACCTCGGGGATGGCAGCGAGGTCATGGTCTACGCATTGCTCGAGCACAAAAGCCAGCTTGATCACCGCACGCCGCTCCAGCTCATCCGGTACGTACTGAAGATCTGGGGCCGGGAGCTGGACGACGGCTTGGCACCTGTGATCCCGATCGTGTTTTTTCACGGACGGGAGCCGTGGACGGTGCCCTGCTCGATCCAGGAGATGATCCGTGCGCCCGAGGGTCTGGAACACCTTGCGCAGTCCTTCGGCCGTTACGTGGTTCACGATCTCGGCCGGATCGCGCCCCGGGAGCTGTCGCGGAGCGCCGAAGTGCGCGCGGCACTGCTGGCGCTGGCCCGCGCGTTCCGCGAGAGTGTCAGCGACGAAGAGGACGACCTGCTTGTGGCCGCGGTTGCGGAGACGGAGTTCGGACGCTACATATTGACCTACATCATCGAACAGGTCAGCCTGCCGCCCGAGCGCATCGAGGCTGCGCTGCGAAGGACGGGGACGGACCCGGAGACGGTGGAGGAAATCATGGGAACCGCCGCACAGATCTGGATGGAACAGGGCAAGGCTGCCGGGATCGTCGAAGGCAAGGCCGCGGGCATCGTCGAAGGCAGGGCCGCCGGGAAAGTTGACACGTTTCTGCGTCAGGCGCGACTGAAGTTCGGAGATCTGGCGCCGGTGCACGCTGAACGGGTCCGCAGCGCTTCGCCCGAACAGCTCGATGCCTGGCTCGATGCCCTGATCACCGCAGAGGACATCGACACGGTGTTCGGAGATCGAACCCGGCATTGATCCGACCGTCTTCGACCGCTCCGTTCCGGTTCTTCCTGGCATGGTTTTGCGTATGGCCTGTCCCGCAGAGTCTTGCGCCCGTCATCATGGCCCGGCTCTTCGGAAGCCGCGGACAGGCGATGGCAGTGCTCAACCTGACGTGGGGAGGTGGTCAAAACCGGTACCGAGAACTGCCACGTAATGCAGTGACGCATGTGAATTGAATACGATGGCAAACTCGGATGCAATTCTGACGAATGCAAATGGTGTCGATTGTTTCCTGACGAGCCCTAACCGGAATTCCACCTGATCCGCTCACCCCGCGTTTCCCGCCATGCCGATGCTGCATGCCATGGCCGACCCGAATGGGTGCGGCAAGTCCACGTTGACGCGCATTTCATGGCTCAGTGGGTTGGCAATCATTGACCCCGATGCAATTGCGCACCGCACGCCGGTCAGCCCCGTGCAAGCTGCGCCCGAAACCGTGCCGCGGCGTTGCGCCATGCTCCGTGCCGGCCGGACGCACGCGCTGGAACCACCCGGGCCGGTTCCGGCGTTCTCCGACTCATGGGGCGTCACGCGGACAGGCGGCTACAGAATCGAACCGTACGACATGTCCGTGGAATCGGTCGACCAGGCACTCGACCGAATCCGGACCCGCGTTGCGTTGGGCGGCCACAGTGTGCCCAAAACGGACGCATGGCGGCGCTTCGCCCGCTCACTCGCCAAGCTGCCGGCGGGAATCGCGCGCGTCGACGGGACCCGTCTCTTCGACAGCACCGAACCCGACCGGCCTACCAGGAATTGGCCGTGTTCGAAGGAGTGGCGAGTCGGACCGCGGAGCGTCTTCCGGGCTGGGTGGCAGCGGTAACCGCAAGTATGCCGCAACAGCGGCCTTGATAACGACTCCTGGTTCCCGGACGGTCCCGGCGAACACTGTTGCGTCACATCGCGAGCCCGTACGTAAGGGAGAAGAACACGACGGATCAGATCAAGACAATGTGTCAATTCAGGTCTCGGTGACTTCATGCCCGGGCTTCAGTCATGGCGATCCTGACATCGCCGACGGCCGACCGTCTTTGGTGGCCACGTTCCACGTATCAAGAGTCTCGCCTATCGTGAACCCGCAAAAGGCGAAATCGGGTTTGAGGCCTGACGAAGTAACGGCGCCAATCAGTGACGGTCAATCAAGTCCGATCGCTGAGCCTAGGCCTGTTGTACAACGGTATAACCGTGGTTATACTACCGTCATGAAAACTGCTATTTCCATCCGAGACGATCTCTTCAAGGCTGCAGACCACACCGCATCGGTTATGGGTATTTCCCGAAGCGAACTCTACAGCAAGGCCGTTGAAGAGTTCATTTCGCGCCGCTCCGGTGAACGTGTGACGGAAGAACTCAACTCCGTTTATGACGGCGTCGAATCCGAATCTGCGCTCGACAGCAAGCTCGAACACCTTCAGTTCCTGTCCGTGCCAACCGATGACACATGGTGACACGTGGACAAATCTGGTGGGCCGACTTGCCTGAACCTCTGGGGTCGGGACCAGGCCGCCGGCACCCGGTTTTGATCGTCCAGGCCGATGCATTCAACCGGAGTCGAATTCAAACGGTAATCGTGCTTGTCATTACATCAAACATGCGGCTGGCGACGGCGCCCGGAAATGTTTCCCTCACGCGCGGCCGGACCGGCTTGACAAAGGACTCTGTCATCAACGTCTCGCAGATCATCACGCTGGACAAGCGATTTCTCGCGGAAGGCATAGGCAAGGTTTCCGATGCCGTCCTCACGCGAGTCGAGGACGGATTACAACTGGTTCTCGGCTTAAGGCGATAATGGTTTCAACTGATCGCCATTACGACGAAATGCTCGGCCGTGATGATCGCGTCCGTGAATGCTATGCGGCGTACCGTGAGTGGCTCGACGGCGAGAGTTCGGGACGGCTCCAGAGCAAGTCCGCGGAAGCCGAAGCACTGTTTCGCAGCGTCGGCGTGACGTTCAATGTCTACGGGGACGACGACGCCGATGAACGGTTGATCCCGTTCGACATTGTCCCGAGGATTCTCTCGTCGTCCGAATGGTCCCGGCTCACCCGCGGGATCGAGCAGCGCATCAGGGCGATCAACGCGTTTCTCTATGACCTCTATCACCGGCAGGAGATCATCCGCGCCGGACGGATACCCGTGAGGCTCATTTCGGGAAACGAGGCATTCCTGCCCCAGATGATCGGGTTGTCTCCGCCCGGCAACGTCTACACGCACATTGTGGGTACGGATATCATTCGCACCGGTGAGGAAGAGTTCCTCGTCCTGGAAGACAACGCCCGGACTCCATCGGGTGTCTCCTACATGCTGCAAAACCGGGAAACCATGCTGCAGATGTTTCCGGATCTCTTTTCGAAGGTTCGTGTGCGGCCGGTCAGCGACTACCCGAAGCACCTGCGGCGATGCCTGATGGATAGCCCACCCCCGCATTGTGAAGGGCGGCCGGTCATTGCGGTACTGACGCCGGGAATCCACAACTCCGCGTATTTCGAACATGCCTTCCTCGCGGAGGAGATGGGGGCCGAACTCGTCGAGGGCCATGACCTCAAGGTGACCGACGGCCGGGTTGCCATGCGGACGACCCAGGGGTTCCTGCCGGTGGACATCCTCTACCGGCGCGTCGACGATTCCTTTCTCGACCCGCTGAGTTTCCGGCCGGATTCGATGCTCGGGGTTGCCGGGATCATGGACGTCTACCGGGCCGGGGGCATCACGGTCGTCAACGCTCCCGGGACGGGCATTGCCGACGACAAGGCCATTTATTCGTACATTCCCGAGATCATCCGGTTCTACACGGGCGAAGCACCCCTGCTCGAAAATGTTCCGACATGGCGCTGCTCGGAAAAGGAGTCCCTCGGCTACGTCCTGGACCACCTGGCCGAACTGGTCGTCAAGGAGATCCACGGATCGGGCGGTTACGGCATGCTGGTCGGACCTGCCGCGAGCAAGCAGGAGCTGGCGGACTTCCGGGACCAGCTTGTCGCCACTCCGGACAAGTACATCGCGCAACCGACGATGGCCCTGTCGACAGTCCCGATCTTTACCGAGGCAGGCTTGGCACCACGCCACGTGGATCTGCGTCCGTTCGTGCTGGTTTCCCCCGACAGGATCCACATCTCCCCGGGCGGGCTGACACGGGTCGCCCTGACAGAAGGATCGCTCGTCGTCAATTCCAGCCAGGGCGGCGGCACGAAGGATACCTGGGTCCTGGGGGTATAGGTTCATGCCGCTTCTCGGAAAAACCGCCGGCGGGCTTTACTGGATGTTTCGCTACCTCGAGCGGAGCGAAAACACGGCCAGGCTGGTGGAAGCCGGGTTTCGAATCGCCCTGACCCGCTGGCGCTCCGGCACGGACGAATGGGTTTCGATCATCAGCACGGTCGGCGCACGAGATGCCTTTCTTTCCAAGCACGAGCAATTCGACGCGGACAGCGTGATCGACTTCATGCTGCGGGATCGCTCGAACCCTTCGAGCGTGATTTCGCTGGTCGAATCAGCGAGAAACAATGCCCGTGTCGTGCGGACCGCGCTGACGCGCGAAGTCTGGGAAGCGACCAATGAGACCTGGCTGTCTCTCAAGGACGTTCTTTCGGAACCGGTCACATCGAGGAACCTGCCGCACATCCTCGGACTCGTGCGCCGGCAAAGCGCCTACGTCCGCGGCACTCTCCACGGAACCATGCTCAGGAACGACATGTTCGATTTTGCCCGGCTCGGCACATTCCTTGAACGCGCCGACAACACGGCCCGGATCCTCGACGTCAAGTATTATGTCCTGCTGCCTTCGGTTGTTCATGTCGGAGCTCCGATCGACAACGTTCAATGGGAAACCATCCTGAGGTCCGTGTCGGCAGACCATGTGTACAGCTGGCTGAACGAAGGCGAGCCCGATCCGGCGAGCATTGCCCGATTCCTGATTCTGGACAGGCGAATGCCCCGGTCCATCGCGTTCTGTTGTGAAAAGATCCTCGACAACCTCCGTTACCTCGACTCCGACTACGGATCGTCACCGCCAAGCCTTCACATGGCGGAGGACCTGTTTTCGCGGTTGCAAGCCCGTGACGTCGGTGTCGTTTTCGAGGACGGACTCCATCAGTTTATCCAGGAATTCCTCAATGGGCTTGGCAGCCTCAGTTGCCAGATCGAGAGGGATTACCGGTTTTCCGCGTAGACTCAGACGGACACGGTCGAATGTTGCTCAAGGTTCTGCACGAAACATCCTACACATACGATGCACCCGTACGGTACGGTCTCCTGCAACTCCGCCTGACCCCGTCGAACGGACGTGGTCAGGAAATCAGGGAATGGGAGACCGAAATTACCGGCGGAAAGAAGGAAACGACGAGCAGGGATCATTTCGGAAACGCGGTGGACCTGGTCAGGCTGTCCGAGGACGCGGATTCCGTGATCATCAAAAGCGTTGGTCTCGTCAGGACGTCCGACACTGCCGGGGTTGTCGGCGAACATTACGGCCTTGTCCCCCTGTGGCTGTTCACTCGCCCAACCGACAGAACGACCCCGGGTCCGGGAATTCGTGAACTGGTCCAGGAACTGAGTGAATACGGCGATGTGCAGGGGAACGACCGTGACAGCGTTACTCTCCTGCATCAGGTTTCAGCACGGATTCGGGATCGAATCGCCTACGAACCCGGACGGACCGATACATCAACCACCGGAGAAGATGCGTTGTCATCGGGACACGGCGTTTGCCAGGACCACTCCCACGTATTTCTCGCGGTGACCCGCAGCCTGGGAATCCCGGCCCGGTACGTAAGCGGTTACCTGTTTACCGAATCCGGAGATGACCACGGTGCCGGCCATGCCTGGGCCGAAGCCCATGTTCCGGGTTTGGGATGGGTCGGATTCGATGTCTCGAACGGGATTTCGCCCGATGAACGATACGTCCGTGTCGCACGTGGCCTCGACGCTGGCGACGCCGCCCCGATCAATGGCATACGGCAGGGTGACGGAGGCGAAACCATGCACGTGAAGCTCCAGGTCCAGCAGTGACCTTCCTGTCCAAACCCGGTTTGGGATCCCGGGGACTTCCCGGGTCCGGTGACGGATGACGTACTGCGTCGGAATGAAACTGGACCGCGGGATTGTCTTTATGGCCGACACCCGCACCAACGCTGGTGTCGACAATGTCTCGGTATACCGCAAGCTTTTCAACTGGGAGGTTCCGGGCGAGAGAATCCTGACGGTGATGACCGCAGGCAACCTGGCAACAAGCCAATCGACTGTTTCGATGCTCGAAGAGAGCGCTCGCGCGGATACGGACGCCTCATCCATCCTCAATGCACCGTCGATGTTTCGCGTAGCACAATTCGTTGGCCGCACGCTTCGGGATACGATCTCCGCAAGTTCCGCGCCCGCCGTGGTGCCCGGAGACGCGGACGCCAAAGGGAGCGTGTCCCGGTTTCAAGCCAGCATGATCATTGGCGGTCAGATCAGGGGGGAGCCGCCCGGGTTGTTCATGGTTTACCCGGAGGGCAATTTCGTTGAAGCAAGCTCGGACACACCGTTCTTCCAGCTCGGCGAGACGAAATACGGCAAACCCATTCTTTCCAGGGCATACAAACCAGGGTTGAGTTTCGAAGATGCCGTCAAGCTCTTGATCGTTTCGTTCGACTCGACGATCAAGTCGAACCTGTCGGTCGGCATGCCGCTCGATCTCCAGATCCACGTCACCGACGCGTTGCGCCTCGGTCACTCCTTGCGGTTCGACGAGCGCAATGAATACTACCGGACGATCTCCCGTGGCTGGAGCGATGCGATCGAACTGGCTTTCGACTCACTACCCGACTTCACGTTTTCCAAAGGCTGAACCTGACGCTGCCGGTGTTTCGCACCAGTGCTCTGGGAGCAGGAAACTTGAATCACGGAAATCCGTCCACGACTGCAGTTCCCGGTCTCTGCCAACGCCATGCCGCGTTCCTCGCGGACGGCGGCAACGGGGACCGCAACCGACCCGGCCCGGATCATGCCCCGGCCGGAATCATGCGGTTGCGACGACCGTATACCCGCTCCGGATGGCTCCGAATCGATACAGACACGACACCTGATCATCCCATGGACCGTATCCCGAACCTCGTCTCGTGCATCCGTCTGGAGGAACGGCGACAGCCGCGGCAGGACCTTTACCGGAGTACAGGGTGACGCAGGTCCTGGCGGAAACCCTTATCGAGATCACGCGCTTCACCGGACAGCTTGCGGGGCCTCCGGTGGGACCCACTTCGGAAAGGCCGGAGAAGGCGAGAACTCGAAGGAAGGAAAATTTCAAGGCCCGGACAACCCTTCTGGCTCTTTCCGCTCCGGTCGGACTGGACAGGAATGCTCGATAAGTGACAACAGGCAAGGCAAACACCCGGAGGACGCACGAATCGCAACCTTCACCAGATCACCGGCAGAACTTGACGGAACCATCCGTTTCAGCTCACCGGCCGCGACAATTCCTCACACCAGCTCCACAATCTTGCCATAGCTCTCCAGCGCGCGGTCGCACGTGAGCAGTGGCCAACCCTCGCGCCGGGCCTGCGCGATCAGAATTCGATCGAAGGGGTCAGCATGAAGCCGCGGCAGTTCCGCAACTTCCAACGCGTGCCCGGCCGTGACAGGCAACTCCGCCCAGCCATTCCCCGCAAGGCCCACACGCAACGCCACGGGATCCACCTGGAAATCCAACCGTCCGAGACCCGCCTTGATCACAACCTCCCAAATGCTCGCCGCCGAAACATGAGGACGCTGCTCTTCATCGGTCAGGCGCGCGCGCGCGACCGGGCTCAATCGTTCGGGCGCGTACGCTGCCCATAGCACCAGATGGGTGTCGACGAGGAGACTCACCGCAGGAATGCGTCGGTGATTTCGTCTGCCCCCATTCGATCAAAATCGTCGGGAATGGCCCCCTGCCCGGCCAGGAAACCGAGGCGGCACGGTTTCTCGGGTGCGATTGACTCGACTTTCACCAGTGGCTTGCCGGCGCGCGCAATGATGAACCCCTCACCCTCTGCGGCTGCAGCCACCAATCTCGACAGATTTGTCTTGGCCTCGTGCATGTTTACGGTTTTCATCCGAGACCTCCCTTAGTCTATGAACTAAGCTAAACTCACGGTTCGTGCAAGCCCCAAGAGACCGTGCCCGTGCCGGTCAATCCACTTTCGTCCGATATCGATGAACCGCGAGACAGCTGCACCTGCGAATTCCGCCGTCCTCTCGCGTCACGGACAAGCAAACTGTTCAACGGGTTCGATTTCCG
Source organism: Paracoccaceae bacterium (assembly GCA_965242975.1). Taxonomy (GTDB): domain Bacteria; phylum Pseudomonadota; class Alphaproteobacteria; order Rhodobacterales; family Rhodobacteraceae; genus JAPPHA01. The sequence continues at coordinate 2,927,874 of CBDETS010000007.1, forward strand.
GACGTTTGCCCGGGGCTCGAATGCTCCGTGGACCACCGAACCCTGCACGGCCGCGCCCGTTCCGTTTCCGACGGACTTTGTTCTTGTACCGTTGATTCCTGGACTTTCGGCGTGCATCGCCCGAAAAGGATGGATTGCGTCATCCTTGACACTGACGTGACTGTCGGGGTGAAGGGCTGTCCCTGGTCCCCTGCGCCGCCCGGGTTTCCCGTGCGGCGGCCCTGTGGTCAGCGTGTCCGAGCGGAAACCCGACACACCGGACATCCGGGAAGACGTTGGGCCAACCCCTGCGCGGGAACAAGGTGAACGCAGATGCGGATGTCGTTGGAACGACGCACTCCTGGCATCAGTCTGCGAATGGGCAATACGCACCGTGGACAGCGGTCGAAGACCGAAGACAGGGAATACTTGCCAAACCCTGTCTCAACCGTGTAGCTCATTGCAACGTCTTTGGTCACCTGTGTAGTGGAATTCCGATATGGCTGAAATCCGACTCGAGAACCTCTCCAAGCGCTGGGGGTCATTCGTCGGCGTCAGCGATCTCAACCTGACAATTCGGGATCAGGAATTCCTGGTACTACTTGGCCCGTCCGGCTGCGGCAAGACAACGACAATGCGCATGATTGCCGGCCTCGAAGAGGTAACCGAAGGCGAGATCTCGATTGACGGGAAACGGGTGAACGAACTCGATCCCAAGGACCGGGACGTCGCCATGGTCTTTCAATCCTACGCCCTGTACCCGAACATGGATGCGTTCGAGAATATCCGGTTTCCACTCAAGGTCAGAAAGGTGGATTCAGCGACGCACCATGACCGCGTCACGCGGGCCGCGGAAATGGTCGAACTCACCGAATTTCTTCACAGGAGGCCTGCGGAACTCTCGGGGGGGCAACGGCAACGGGTCGCACTCGCGCGTGCCATCGTTCGCGAGCCCAATGTCTTTCTCATGGACGAGCCGCTGTCGAACCTGGACGCGAAACTCCGCGTCTCCACGCGTGCGCAGATCAAGAACCTGAGCCATGAACTCAAGGTAACCACGATCTACGTCACCCATGACCAGATCGAGGCAATGACCTTGGCGGATCGCGTTGTCGTCATGAATGCCGGGGTCGTCCAACAGGTCGGAACGCCAACTGAAATCTACGACCGTCCGGCCAACACCTTTGTCGCCGGATTCATTGGTTCGCCCGCAATGAACTTGCTCGACGGTGAACTCGAAAACGGCCGGTTCGAGGCCGAGTACGTAAGCATCGACGGGCTGAGTGGACCGGATGGAAACGTCGTGCTCGGGTTTCGCGCGGAGGACGCGTCTGTCATCGGTCAGGACGAACAGCACCAGATCAAGGCACCCGCATACACCCAGGAACTTCTGGGCGACGCCACCATGATCACACTCAGGGCCGGCAAATCACTGGTATCGGTCAAGGCGGCAAAGGACTACCGCATCGAGATCGGCGACACCGTTTCGGTTTCAATTCCTGCCACGATTTGCCATCTTTTCGACAAGGATTCGGGCATTCGGTTGAACGACTGATCATCGTCTTTGCAACGCGTAGGGAATCGTTACAACCCGACTAGACGTTCGGCCCGCCCTGTCCTTCCCATTTCACTCCAGTGCCGGAAGAGGATCCTCATGACTGCGAGGTACTATCGCCTGAAAGTTCCCGTGCCAGGGCAGGATCGGAAAGTTCGTTGCCGTCCGGTTCGCGGTGCGGCTGATCCGCGTCGTCAACCCGGAAGCACCGGTCGGCACCACTGCCGGTATGGACATCCCGGTCGCCCGGATCCTGAACGATGAAGGGATCACGACCGGAACAGGCGGCACTAACCCGGGACACCGACATGACGCAGACCGGGAGCACGCGGCGTGTCATCGAAGAAATGATCGACGGACTGAACGACCACCGGATCGATGACATCGGTGAGTTTTTCGCCACCGACTTCCGGTGGTACGGGAACCGCGGATGTGGAACGAAACGTGGGGTCAAGGAGTTCCAGAACAACTGGCAACATCCTTTCCAGTCGGCCTTTTCGGACAAGGTGTGCATCGACGAAGCCAGGCTGTTCATGGGGGAATGGGCGGCCGCTTTCGGCCGACAGGAAGCCACCCACAGTGGTGATTTCATGGGCGTGGCTCCAACAGGCAAGCGGGTCGAGATCCGGTACATGGATTTCTGGAAGGTCGTTGACGGAAAGATCGTGGACAACTGGGTGATGGTCGACTTTCCGCATGTGCTCGCACAGCTCGGGGTCGACGTTTTCAATGGGGAAGGCTGGGAGGCGTTCGACACGGGCGACCGCGTTCCACCTCGAAGGGACCAGATCAATGGCAATTGAATATCTCAAGACCGGACGTAGCGAGAAACAGCGATCGGAAGACGACTCCCGTGTGAGGGCCGTCGTTGAAGACACGCTCAGGGACATCGAAATTCGTGGAGACGCAGCTGTCAGGGAACTCAGCACGAAATTCGACAACTACGCGCCGGATTCGTTCCGGCTGTCACCGTCCGATATCGAGGCGGCGGTGCAGAAGGTCTCCGCCAGGGACATGGATGACATCCGCTTTGCACAGACGCAGATCCGTCGATTCGCAGAGGCGCAACGCGAGTCAATTGCCGATATCGAAGTCGAAACCCTTCCCGGCGTCATCCTCGGCCACCGCAATATTCCCGTCCAGTCCGTCGGCTGTTACGTGCCTGGAGGAAAGTTCCCGATGGTGGCGTCGGCCCACATGTCCGTGCTGACGGCAAGCGTCGCGGGTGTACCGAGGATCATCGCGTCGGCACCGCCCCGCGATGGCAGTCCGCATCCCGCCATCGTGGCCGCAATGCATCTCGGCGGAGCCCACGAAATCTATTGCCTCGGCGGGATCCAGGCCGTCGGAGCAATGGCGCTCGGTACGGAGAGCATCGACCCGGTTCACATGCTGGTCGGTCCGGGAAACGCTTTCGTTGCCGAAGCCAAGCGCCAATTGTTCGGCCGCGTGGGGATCGATCTCTTCGCAGGCCCCACCGAGACCATGATCATTGCCGACGGGACCGTCGATGCGGAACTCTGCGCGACCGATCTCCTTGGACAAGCGGAACACGGTTACGACTCCCCCGCCGTCCTGATCACGAATGACCGGAATCTCGCGCTACGGACAATGGTTGACGTCGATCGTATCCTGGGCATGCTGCCGACGGCAGACACCGCCTCGGTCAGCTGGCGCGAGTACGGTCAGGTTATCGTCTGCGACCACTATGAAGAGATGCTCAAGGTCGCCAATGACCTGGCATTCGAACATGTCCAGGTCATGACGGACCGCGACCAATGGTTCCTGGAACACCTGACGTGTTACGGGGCGCTGTTCCTCGGTCCACGCACCAACGTATCCAACGGCGACAAGGTGATCGGTACCAATCATACGCTCCCGACCCGTCGAGCCGGGCGTTACACAGGCGGACTCTGGGTCGGCAAGTTCCTGAAAACGCACAGCTACCAGAAGATCATGACGGACGCCGCAGCAGCGGATATCGGCACCGTCTGTTCCCGCCTGTGCATTCTCGAAGGATTCATCGGCCACGCCGAACAGGCCAATGTCCGCGTTCGACGCTACGGCGGACGCAACATTCCCTATGGGGCCGCTGCCGAATGAATCCAGGAGCACGCGCAACCGGAATTGTGCCCACCGGTGGATTCCGGGAACAGGCGTCGGATTGCCTTCCGGACCGGCTCCGGCGTGGAAGGCCGGTGGCGACATCGGCCTGCCGTTCTTCCCGAATGCGCAGGGCCATCACTGCCATCAATTCCCGACACGAATGAGCGACGGAGAGTTCTGCGACGTGGTCCGTCACCGGCAGCAAACGGCAGTTCCCGGAATCGACCGGTGGGAAACCGCCGGCGCCGGCGGTTCTGACACATGGCGTGATGACCGGGTCGGGCGCGTCGGGTCCGTCACCGGCACCGTTCGGAAACCCGGACGGGGCTTTGCACCTTCGGGGCAATGAATTACGATGCGCAGTCTCGCATTTTTGCGCGGACGGGCGGGGCTGATTCGTAAAGTCCGGGTCCTCGTCGACATTCTGGACCTCTACTCCCGGATCAGGGTCGATGGCTTCACCGGGATTCAGGGGCTTGCCCGGGCACACAACCGGGCCCGCAGACACATCGAACCGACGGATCCATGTCCATGAACGGTATTTCGAAAACTCCATCATTTCGCCTCGACGGCAGAACCGCGCTCGTCGCCGGTGGAACGTCCGGGATCGGTCGGGGCGCCGCGTCCGCGTTGGCGGAGTTCGGCGCCGACGTGACCGTGGCCGCTCGGTCGCCTGCCGGACTTGCGGAAACCCACGACGCACTGGTCAAGCACGGACTTGCCGTGAGAACCATGGAGCTTGACCTTGCCGACGTCGAAGCGATCGAGAGCAGGATCAGTGAAGCCGGGCCTTTCGACATCCTGGTCAATTCGGCAGGAATTGCCCGCCACGCTTCAGCGATCAACGTAACTGCCGAGAGCTTCGACCAGGTCATGGCGGTCAATCTAAGGGGGGCTTTCTTTCTTGCCCAATCCGTCGCGAAGGGGCTGATCGAGGCAGAGCGTTCCGGTTCCCTGATCACGATTTCGTCCCAGATGGGTCACGTCGGAGGTGTCGACCGATCGGTGTACTGCGCTTCGAAACATGCGGTCGAAGGCTTTACCAAGTCCATGGCGATCGAGTGGGGGAAACACGGAATCAGGGTGAACACGATTTGCCCGACGTTCGTCAGGACGCCGTTGACCGAGTCGACGTTCCTGGACCCGAACCGGGTTTCGTGGATTGAGGACAAGATCAAGCTTGGCCGCGTCGGGCAGGTCGAGGACATCATGGGGGCGGTCGTTTTCCTGGCGTCGGACGCATCGGCACTGGTTACCGGCTCCGCGCTTACGGTCGACGGCGGATGGACGGCCGGGTGATTGCAACGAACCGAAAGCATCCGGGCGCATGCTCCGGGATTTATCCCGGCCCGGTGACTTCGGGGACCGGTCACTGACGGCGGCATTCCCTGTTCAGACGAACCGCACGGAAAGGACACATGCAGTGAACCCTCGCGGACGAGAGTACCAGGACCTTCCCGACTTCATCATCGGAATCACCCGGGACATCTGGGAGAATCGGAACATTTCCTCTCTTCGCGAAGTGTACGCGCCCGATGTGATCATGCGTTCACCGGATTCGATCGTTTCCGGAAACGAGTCGGTCATCAACGCGACCATGGCAACCCTTGCCGAGTTTCCGGACCGGACTCTTCTCGGGGAGGACGTGATCTGGAGCGGGGACCGCCAGTCAGGCTTTCTGTCATCGCACCGGCTGTTGTCCACCGCCACGCATCTTGGCGAGGGAATCTACGGGCAACCGACCGGGCGCCGGTTCGCCTATCGAGTCATCGCAGATTGCCATGTCATGGCCGGAAAGTGGTGCATTGACGAGGAATGGCTTATACGCGACCATGGGTCGGTCGTTCGTCAACTCGGCACGACGCCGAAGGATTTCGCGCAGGAGCAGATCGTTCTGGAAGGTGGTCCGGGCAGGGCTACCCTCCCGGTCCGGCATGAGGACACCCTTGGCACCGAGTACCGCGGCAAGGGAAACGACAACCCCTTCGGTGAACACTACGCGGACATCCTGGGTGAGATCATGGACGGCAGCTTTGCGGTCATCCCCAGGGAGTACGACCGCGCATGCCACCTCGAATATGCCGGCGGAATAACCGGCCACTCCCACGGAGATGCCGACCGATTCTGGTTGGGAATCCGAAGCAGTTTTCCGGACGCGGTATTTCGTATTGAGCACCGGATCGGGCGGCACGATGACAACATGCCGCCCCGGGCAGCGCTGCGGTGGAGCCTGGTCGGCACCCACAGCGGCACCGGTGCATTCGGACGCCCGACAGGCGTAACCGTTCACGTCATGGGCGCATGCCATGCGGAATTCGGCCCGTGGGGCCTCCGCAGGGAATTTGTGCTCATAGACGAAGTGTCGATCTGGAAGCAAATCCTCATTTCTTCGGAACGGGAGTGAGCGGATCCAGGTACGCCACCCCTCCCCCGCGAAATTACGTCGAACACGAGATGTTCAAACTTTGCCTGGCATGCGGATCACGCCGGCTTGGTCAAGGTCGCTATTGCATGCCGGATCGGATCAACCGTGGACGAAACCAATCCGCGAGATCATCGTATTCCATGTGACCACATGCAACACTCGTTATCACATCCGCCACGATCTCATCATCTTCCTGGAACTCGTAGCCGCTTCTCCGAGCCGGCAACTCCACCAAATGAAGGGCCGTTCGCTCGTTTCCGTCCACAAACCCATGATTCGAAACGATCCCGTGGACCAGTGCAGCCGCCTTTTGATGGATAAACCGGTGGTACCCATGGTATGGACGAGCCAGCGCCGACTGAATATCGTTTTCGCTCAGGATTCCTTGTGCGCCACCTTCTTGAAGCGCTTCTTCGTGGCCCCGAAGCGCGTCAGCCCAAGTGACTCGATAGTGCTTAGCGATTTGCCAGCACCTGCATGGCTTTTTTGCGTTTCACGGAAGTTTCCTTGATAATCCGCTCCGAAGTCGGAGTCACACGGAGCTCTTTCCCGGGCCGGGAAACAGTTTGCGCTTTCGAACCATGGCGATTCGTCTTTGCAGTTTGTCCGGGATTCCTGGATTCTGGTCTGGAAGATTTCCGAGTTTCAATCATCGCGTGAGCTTTCAACGCCAATTGTCAGGAACGCGATGCATACCATACCACACCACGACAGGATTACACATCCACGGAATTCGGTCAGTGGAAATCCTCATTGTCCCTGATTCGTCTTTTGTCTCCTGATTCCGGCTTGTCCGAAATTGCGGCGTGGAATCGGATCTCCGCGCGCTCACGAAGACGCGACCTCTCCCTTAATCGGACGGGGAATGCCAGTGGCGGGAGTGTACAGTATCGATATCCATGTCGGGAAGAACAGGCGGTCCGTACTCGATCGCCAATGATCGAGTACGCGTTGTCGAACCAAGAGCGTCGTGCCTGCCGTCTGCCTCACCCTCGAACAGGTTGCAGGGGCCGTCGCGGCGAAATCCGGAAGATTGTGCACAACCAACCAAGCTGCTCGAGTTTCCTTGCCGACGGGATCAGCGTGCCGGAACGCCTGTCCATCCGATCGACGATATCCGTGGGCACTCCCCGCCATACCGGAACCTCAATCGAGAGCACGTGGGTGTCGACGAGCCACATCACACGTTCTACTATGCCGACACGAAAAGGAAAATTTCCGGTGGGTGCGAATCGGCGTCTCGGCTGGTAAGGACGCAGCCTCGCGGCACGCGGCCCGAATTGATCGGGTCGTGATTCAGAAACAAATCTACGACCTGGACATGATGCGCGCATGTGTTCGTGGACAATCTCCATCCTGGATGGAACACCGGTCAGTCCGGGAGAAACGGGACGTTCCGTAAATCCGGCACATCGTGAGGCTTGAATTCTCGACCCACGCAGGACACGAAGCAGATATCATCGTCCGAACGGACGGGACGAGGGAACAGGACACCTTTCGGCTGTTGGTTCTCCGACCCGAACACCCTGAAGGACCAAGACATGACAATGACGGGAGACACCATGAGATCAGCCGACGTTGAAACCCGAACTGTTCGGTACGGGACGCTCAAACCATGCCGGACGGCGTTCATCGATGCGCACACGCCGGGCTCCGACAGGAAGGAGAATTTCGCCATCGTGGGCGGCGGTGTATCGGAGAGCCCCGACCAGCATGTGCATATCGTCGACACGCCGGGCTTCAACATCGGCGCTGCCGGGCAACCGCCGAAGTGCCGGAATTCACTCCATTCCCACCGAACGGCAGAGGTGTTCTTTGTCCTCAGGGGACGCTGGCGGTTTTTCTGGGGACGCTGGGGAACTGCCGGTGAAGTCACGCTCGAGGAAGGGGACATCATCAACATTCCGACCGGGATATTTCGGGGCTTCGAGAACATCGGAACCGATTACGGGATGCTCATGGCGATACTCGGCGGCGACGACGCGGGCGGGGGCGTGATCTGGGCGCCCCAGGTTATCGAGGACGCGGCCAACCACGGCCTGGTCCTGGCCGAAACCGGTCGCCTGTACGACACGAGGAAAGGTGAATCCCTGCCGGACGGCGTCGAGCCGATGAAGCTCCTGACTGACAGCGAGTTGTCGGGTTTTCCGGAGTACTCGACCAGGGACGTCGTTCCGCGTTTTGTCGCCAGGTACTGGGACATGGTCGCGCTCGCCGACCGTGAACCGGCCAGGGTCATTGGCCCGGACGCCATGCTTCGGGACCGGCCGGGCTTCGAGGTCGACTTTCTTGCCGGTCAATCCGGGAATGTTGCGCCCTCGATGACCGACCGCCACGAAATCCTGATGATCATGCGCGGACACTGGCGCCTGTCCTGGGATGATTCGGAGACCGTCCTTGCGCCGGGTGATACCTGCGCGGTGCCACCAGGCGTCACGCGGGGGTTCGCGCCGTCAATGTCCGGAGACTCCAGCCTGTTCAGGGTCAGAACGACGGATGATCCGGCCGGACCCACACACTGGCTGTGAGCAAACACGGATTTTCGACTATTCACCGCGTTGAGGAGACCTTGTCATGCCTTCGATCCTGACGACTCACGTCGGCTCGCTTCCTCGATCACAGGATGTGGTCGACTATCTGTTTGCACGCGAAAACGGCGAAGAGATCGACAATCTAGCGTTCGATCGATGCATGGCGGCAGCGTGCTCGGAAACGGTTCGTCGGCAGGTCGAGGCAGGAATCGACATTGTATCCGATGGAGAAACCTCGAAGATCTCCTACTCCACCTACGTAAAGGACCGCTACTCCGGTTTTTCAGGCGACAGTCCGCGCCAGCCACCCGAGGATCTCAGGCGGTTTCCGCAGTTTCTCAAACGCCTGGCGGAATCCGGAGGAACAGCGAAATACTCGAGACCGCGGTGTACTGGCCCGGTCGTTCCCGGAGACCACTCAGACCTGCACAAGGACATTGCCAATCTGAAGACCGCAATGTCCGCGCACGGTGCCCGTGGCGGCTTCATGAACGCGGCCTCGCCGGGTGTCGTGTCCCTGTTCCTGCCGAATGACCATTATCCGAGTCGTGACGCGTATCTTTCGGCCCTGGCTGACGCCATGCGCGAAGAATACCGGATCATCATCGAGTCCGGGTTGTCGCTTCAACTGGACTGTCCTGATCTCGCACTGTCGCGGCACATGCAGTTCCAGGACCTCTCGGACGAAGAGTTCGTGCGCGTCGCGGAAGCCAATGTCGAGGCCCTCAACCACGCGCTTGCCGACTTGCCCAAGGAGCAAATCCGCGTCCACATTTGCTGGGGCAATTACGAGGGACCCCATGTCTGCGACATTTCGATGGACGCCGTCTTTTCGACGCTGATGAAGACCCGGTCGCGGTTTGTCCTTTTCGAGACGTCGAATCCCAGGCATGCCCACGAATGGGAAGTTTTCGTCGAGCGAAAGTCGGAGATTCCCGATGACAAGGTTCTTGTCCCCGGCGTCATCGACAGCACCACGAATTTCGTTGAACACCCCCGGCTCGTAGCCCAACGGATCACCCGATTTGCGAATATAGTCGGCTCCGAACGGGTGATTGCCGGATCCGATTGCGGGTTTGGAACCTTTGCAGGTTTCGGTGCCGTCGACCCAGATATCGCCTATGCCAAACTGCGGTCGCTGGCTGAAGGTGCCCGGATCGCCGAAGGACCGTCCGGCTGACGGTCCAGGACATGTACCCGATCGTGTTGAAGCTCTCCTGAAGGACGGTGCCGCGAGTGTCCTGATTCGAGAGCAGGCGACGACGAGGCCCGATCACCAACCAATTTCGCGGTCTTCAGAACTGTTCCAAACCGATCTGAATGGCGATCATGATAACCCCGGGCGATCTCGTTCCAGGCAATACGGGTATTCCTGCCGTGTATTGAAACCGGCAAGATTCAACCTCCCGTTCGGAAGACCGCACGGTCTTTGGTCCGACTCCTTGAGGCCTTGACCCGCCGAACCATGCCGTTCATGGCCCGAAGAGCGGCATTCAGCGGAAGAGCAGGCGAGCGCGACGGGTGATGCCATCGGAGACCGAATCAGCGAACTGCTCCGGAAATCCCTCCGGTAACTGGCCCAGCGTTTGTGCCAGTGCGCCTTCAACACGAGCCGCCATTTCATGCAAAAGCTCCGTAACCGGAGATTCGCCGATTCCTCCGGCCCTGGCGGTCTCTGTGAAATGTCGTGCCATGATCTGATCAAGCCGGTAGTGGTTTCTTCGCCCGAGCGACATCGCAAGTTTATATTGCCCGTACCGGATTTGCCCATCATCAACTGCCTTTTGGGCTGAAAGCACATCGTAGAGCGGCGTCATCTTGAACCCGCCGCCAAATTTCAACTGGATGCTGAAGTTTTTTCCATGGCCGTCTGTTGCTCCGAGTAACCAGAACAGGACCTGAGCTTCCAGAAAGGCCAGTTGATCCTTCGGCGGGTCATCACTGGCCGCCAATAGCTCAAGCCCATCTCGTACACCCGGGCCGCCGTCGGACTGGTATTTCAGGGTTGGTGGGAATCCCAAGGCCTGGCAGAAATCCTCCTGGGGAATTCGAAGCAACCGGGAGTCCCGGGTCCACTGCCGATCAAAACGTTCAATCGCCAAAACCCGAACGTTTTCGAAATCCACGATTCCTGCCCGTGCAACTTCTGATCCCATGGCCGCGCAAAACCGCATGCACAAGAACTCGTTCTCGACGCTATCCGAAAAGTCGATCCCGTTTGGCAGCCTACCGATCTGTGTTTTGAGGATGTGTGACGTTGGTGTCATGCCCCGCGGCCGAAACCACTTCCCGTTAACCTGGAGAAGGGCGGTTTTCTCCTGTACTCCGGCAATTGATATACGAAAGTCGGCGTCGGCCCTGATCCCGAGGGGAGAAGTCGGAAGGTTGCCGAGCATGTCCGCGATTTCAGCGTCGGTCATCGGGTCGGCATGTATTTCCCCGGGCTTTCCCGCGTCGGCGTCATGGCCGTCGACAACAAACTGAAGTGCTCCGACGCAGTCACGTCCCAGTTTCTGTAACAGGTGGTAGGCGCCCGTGCCTTTGGCCTGAAGTTTGGCGGCTATTCGATACCGGAACTCATGACTTTCGGGCAGCAGGTTTTCCAGGTAGGCAACGACTGACTCCCCCAGATGGGCTTGTTCACGGAGGGGGAGCGACAGTGAGACCGGCACAGCATAATCCCATGCCAGCCAATCCGGGGCATAGGCAAATGAGATCGCGCCGTCGCGCCCCATGCGCAGGTTTCCCACGAGCCGTCCGTTCAGCAGAACGTTCATCGGAGGGTTTTTTCGTCTCGGATTCACGGGAAGATATCCTCAAGATCGATGTCTCGTGTTCGTCCACGTTCCCGCAGCACGAGTTCCAGGTTCAGTGCCTTCATGATCTCTGTCAATGTCTTCAGCCGGATACCCGGATCACCATTCTCCACCGAGGAAATGGTGGCCTGACGCAATCCAACTTGCCCGCTGATGTCTCTTTGGGTCAGTCGCTTGAGCTTCCGAATCCGCCGTAGGGCGTCCCCCACTTGCCGGGGTGTACGGGCAACAATGTCCACTTCTGATCTCCTATACGCTAAAGCGTGCAAAAGTGAAATATACGCCAATTAGTAAATATTGACAATATGCGCTTTGGCGTATCACGGAAATATCCGGGAACCGGGGCCCGGCTTGATCGCAGACCACTCCCTTTCCGTTTACTTTGCACGGAATCCGGTGTGCTTGAGCGCGAATCCGGGCGCACGCGAACTGGTTTTCCCGATCTCGAACACATGGTCCGCATGGCTGTGGAAGGCGCCGTCGATGGTCAGTGGAGCAATGCGGAAAACTCGCCATTCTTTCGCCCCTGAAGAACGCATAGTGCGTTTCACCGCCACTGGACACGGTCCAGGCTGATCGAATTCCGGACTGGACAAGGCTGTGCACGGCCTTTGACCGAGTGTACGCCCATCTCCCCAAGGGACCCAGCGGCAGTTGGAATCTTTTGCGGGGCCTCCCTTTTCTGCAAGAACCCGGCCGCGACCGCGTCATCATGCGCGTCGTCATGTGCAGTGCAGTCGACTCGATTCGGAACGACCGCGCGACATCCCTGGCCCAGAGTCGCAGCATGGCAGAACACACTCCCCGGCAAATGCCGTTCGTCCCGGAAATCCGAGGGTTTTGACATCAACATGGCTTGCTGCAAGAGTGCGCTACCCGCGGTCGGGGAATCTGCCGACCGGGGGTCGCAACGTTGCCAGGTTTTCCCCGCTCCAGTGAAAATGCGCACAATGCCGACACCTGATCCCATCCGCGAGTCCATCCGTCGCAGCCGGCACCAACCGGAAATTACGGTCATCGAGGCTCTCGTCGAAGACGCCGGCATACCCGAAGGCCTGCGCGCCCGGGCGTTCGAACGCGCTGTCGATTTCATCGAGTCGATCCGGAGCACCGCCCAGCACGGATTCATGGACGAATTCCTCGCCGAGTACGGGCTCTCAACCGACGAGGGCATCGCCTTGATGTGCCTTGCGGAAGCCATGCTTCGTGTTCCGGACGCGGCAACGGTTGACGCGTTGATCGAAGACAAGATCGCGCCGTCGAGGTGGAGCGAACATCTCGGCAAATCCAGTTCGTCGCTTGTCAATGCCTCCACCTGGGCACTGATGCTCACCGGCAAGACGCTCGCGGACGATGGACATGGCATCGCGGCCACGTTGAGGGCCGTGCTGAAGCGCCTGGGCGAACCGGTCATACGCTCCGCGATCAGGCAAGCCATGCGGGAAATGGGCCGCCAGTTCGTCCTTGGGCAGGACATAGATCTCGCCTTGGCACGCGGCAAGGCACGAACCGGCCAGGGATTTACCTACTCCTTCGACATGCTCGGCGAAGCCGCACTGACCACTTCCGATGCCGAAAGATATTTCACGTCGTACTCCAGCGCGATTTCGCGCATCGCTTCCGCCTGCCACCACTCCCACCCTGCCCGCAATCCGGGAATCTCCATCAAGCTCTCGGCACTGCACCCAAGGTTCGAGGTCTCCCAGTACGATCGGGTCATGGACGAACTCGTGGATACGGTCGCGTCGCTTGCCCGCCAGGCCTGCGACGCTGGGATGGGGTTGAACATCGATGCCGAAGAGGCCGATCGCCTCGAGTTGACCCTCGATGTAGCCGAAGCCGTGCTGAGAGAGCCGTATTTCAGCGGTTGGGACGGGTTCGGGCTGGTCGTCCAGGCATACGGCAAGCGGGCTGGTCCCGTGATCGACTGGCTCGCCGAGCGCGCGCGCGAACTAGATCGCAAACTGATGGTTCGGCTGGTCAAGGGCGCCTACTGGGACACGGAAATCAAGCGCGCCCAGGTCGACGGCCTGTCAAGCTTCCCGGTCTTCACCCGCAAAGCGGCGACCGATGTCAGCTATCTGTGTTGCGCTGCACGATTGTTGAGGTTGACCGATCGGATCTACCCGCAGTTCGCCACCCACAACGCAGGCACAATCGCTGCAATTCTGGAGTTGGCGACAGATACCGGCACCTTCGAGTTCCAGCGTCTCCACGGGATGGGAGAGGCATTGCATGATCTCGTTCGTTCACGCGAAGGTACGCGCTGCCGGATTTACGCACCGGTCGGCAAGCACCGGGACCTCCTTGCCTATCTCGTCCGGCGCCTGCTCGAGAACGGCGCCAACAGTTCCTTTGTCAATCAGATCGTCGACCAGACCGTCGCATCGACGACGATCGCGTCTGACCCGTTCCTGGATCTCGACTTTGCCGTCAGGCAGGAGGCCGTGATCGACCCCCCGGAGATTTACGCACCCGAACGATCGAATTCAAAGGGTTGGGATCTGTCCGATTTCGGCGAGCTGGCCCGTGTCTCGGACCGGCGAGATCCGTTCATGAAAACAACCTGGAACGCGGGGCAGTTACTGGCTGGTGGTCCCACGGGCAACAGGTGGCGCGAAGTCCGGAACCCGTCCCGTCCGGATGACGCCGTCGGACACGTCCTGATGAGCACGGAAATGGATGTGGACACGGCCCTGGCCGCGGCGACAACCTGGGATGTTCCCGCTGAAAAACGTGCGCGGGCCCTGGTTCGGGCCTCCGAACTGTACGAAGAGAACTTCGGGGAGTTATTTTCGATCCTGGCGCGGGAAGCCGGGAAGACACCTCTCGACGCCGTCGCAGAAGTGAGGGAGTCCGTCGATTTCCTGCGCTATTATGCGGCACGAAGCCTTGAACTGGTCAACCCGCCCCGCGGTCTCATCGCCTGTATCTCGCCCTGGAATTTTCCCCTTGCCATATTCACGGGCCAGATCGCCGCGGCGCTTGCGGCCGGCAACGGTGTCCTCGCCAAGCCCGCGGAAGCAACCGGGATCATCGCGACCCGTGCAGTGAACCTGATGCATACGGCCGGCGTTCCCCGAAACGTCCTTCAATTGCTCCCCGGCGACGGAGCCACGGTCGGCACCAGGTTGTGTTCGGCACCCGGAATCGATGGGGTCTGTTTCACCGGGTCTACGGCGACCGCTCAGGCCATAAACCGGCAGATGAGCATGTTCCTTGATCCTGAAGCGCCGTTGATCGCGGAAACAGGCGGATTGAACGCGATGATCGTCGACAGCACGGCCCTTCCCGAGCAGGCGGTTCGTGACATCGTGACGTCGGCCTTCCAGTCTGCGGGCCAGCGGTGCTCTGCCTTGCGGATGGTTTACTTCCAAAGGGAAATTTCCGAACCATTTCTCGAAATGCTCCACGGTGCTATGGACGAACTCGTCGTGGGCGACCCGTGGGACTTCAGCACGGACGTCGGTCCCGTCATCGACCTTCAGGCACGAACACGGATTCTGGCCTATATCGATGAAGCACGGACTGCCGGACGTGTTCGGAAGTCGCTGCCAACGCCGGACATCGGCACCTTCGTTGGGCCGGCATTGATCGAGGTCGACGGGATTCTCGATCTTGAAGAGGAAGTTTTCGGCCCTGTCCTGCACTACGCCATTTTCGAACTCGACGAACTCGATTCCATCGTCGACGACATCAATTCGACCGGTTACGGGCTGACGTTCGGGATCCACTCGCGGATCGACGCCAGGATCAACCGGGTCCTCTCGCGGGTGAAAGTCGGCAACATCTATGTCAACCGAAACCAGATCGGTGCCGTTGTCGGATCACAACCGTTCGGCGGGCACGGGCTCTCGGGAACCGGACCCAAGGCCGGAGGACCCGCCTATGTTCGCCGACTCACGAAACCGCGGTCTCCCCGCATGGTTTCGGCGGCGGGAACAGCTATTCGCACGGAAGCCGTACAGGGACTCATCCATGCCGCCCGCGCCAGGGTCCCGGAACCCGAACTGGACTCGATGCTCCTCCCCGGCCCAACCGGAGAATCCAATCGCCTGTCCGTAATGGGACGAGGCGTTGTCCTTTGTCTCGGGCCAACGGAATCGATGGCGAGGCAGCAGGCTCAAGCCGCCAGGGACAATGGATGTGCCGCCGTCGTCGTGGCACCCGGCGCGGGTGAAAAGCTCGGACTCAACGGAGTTTTGGATCTGTCGGCACTCGAACGGCTTTCTGGTATCGACGCGGTTGCGCTTTCGGGTGACACGCGACTCCAACGAGTCGCCCGAATGCATCTCGCCGCACGGCCGGGTCCGCTTGTCCCGCTGATCGCCGGAACCACGGCCGAGCAGTTTTGCCTTGAGCGGCACGTTTGTATCGACACGACCGCTGCGGGCGGGAACGCCAGCCTCTTGTCCCAGACAAGTTGAGAACGAAACAAGCACATGTTTCGGTGGAAACGGCGTCGCGGGAAAGTCGCCCCAGGAGGATTCCGAAATCCGTTCCCGGTTGCGCGCTGACACGATCCGGTCGCGTGACATTCCCGGAGCCTCGCTTTTCGACGGGGTCAGTCAGGGAACGTCATCGACGCCGCTTCCGCCAAAGGGATGGCACCGCAGTATGCGCCGCAAAGCCAGCCAGCTGCCACGAATACCCCCGTGTTTTCTGAGAGCTTCGAGGGCATAGACAGAGCAACTCGGCTGAAACCGGCAATGCCAGCCGACGTAAGGGCTGAGCACGAGGCGATAGGCATGGATTGGAAGGGACAGTAACCTGGCGAGGGGACTCACTGCGGCCGCCCCCGGCAATGGTGCACGCTGTCGAGGGCATGGCGCAGGTCTGCAAGCAATTGTTCGAAGCGGCAGGTCGCAGTTATCCCGGGCTTGCCGATCAGGACATAGTCCCAGCCGGACTGGCCGACGTCCCCGAGAACAATCCGCGCGGCTTCCCGCAGTCGCCGCCGCGAACGATTCCTCACGACAGCGTTGCCGACCTTGCGTGAACACGTAAGGCCGAACCTGACGCCCAACTGCCCGTCACGTCGGTTTCGTGCCTGGACGATAACGCTTGCTGCCCGGTATCGCCGGGCCCGACTCGCGGCCCGAAAGTCACGTCGATGGCGGATGGCAATCAATGAAGGCACCGGCTCTCCTGCCAGAAAGCGACAGACCGGTCCGGGAATGAATCAGGAAGGGCAATGAGACAATTCCCGGGAACAATCGCTACGATCGCCACCCCGGGTCATGCGGAGACTTTTCGACGGCCCTTTGCCCGTCGCCTGTTGATGATGTGACGACCTGCCCGGGTCGCCATGCGTGACCGAAATCCATGACGGCGCTTACGAACACGGTTGCTCGGTTGAAATGTCCGTTTCATTGCAATTCCCCGATCAGCCAGGCCGTCAAGCGGAAAAGCCCGAGCCCGTCGCTACAAGGCCCCGCCTCTAGCTTTTGGGATCGTCCTTGTCAACGGACATCGCAGGTCAATCCGGGTCCGGAATGGAAGGACAGGCCTGAAGCGATGTGCTGCGTCGGTGTCCCTGCTCATGTCAGTGCAGACCCACTCCGTTCAGCGGCAGTCTGCAGATTCCGACGGCGCTTGCATCCATTCACTGGCACGGCTTCCGCTTCCCCGAGCCTGTCTTCCAGACCGTGATTTCGACCCCTGCCGCCTTGGGGTTTGTCGCGAAATAACCGAAACGTTCTCAGGGGGTGAAAGCAAGGTATGGGTCCACTCGCCATGGAAGTCGACTCGCCGGATATGCAAGGCCTCAATCTCCGATTTGCTGATCTTGATGCCGGTCAGGTGGTCGTTCGTGTCCCGGTCACGGTAGACATTCATCCTCGTGACGGTTTTTGTGAAGCCGATCTGGCTGATGAAGATTGTAGGGTTTTACAGGGGTTTGCCACGCCAGTTCCGGCTGAAGTGTTGCACGCAACATGGTGCGAGGAGGCGGATTACCAAGGACAGCATCGACGGTCGTGTTCCGGTATTCGAATGGTTAAAGATTCCGACCAGTGTTGGCGGCTCGAATAATGCGCGGCATTCCGGCGGTTCAGGCTCGATTGATGTTACTTCCAGCACCCGGAGAAAGGTCAATGACCGTTGCGATGTTGCCACGCAGGGCGTGCAGGGCGTGCATCTTCATCGGAGAGTTGGTCAGGCGCGCGTTGTTCTGATTGACAACATGAAGGCCGGACTGATCGAGAAATCCCGCACGGTGATCGATGACCAGACGTTCTTCGAGGTCGTGCTGTGGCACCTGCCCACTCCGGTTCCCGGCAGTCAGCACCCCTTCAAATACAGACTGGCCCTCGTGGTGAACGGTGAATGTGTCCTGCGTTACGACAACGAACGGAGGAAGGGCGATCACCGGCACATTGGGAGCATCGAGGAACCCGTCACGTGCACATCACTGGAAGCGTCCTGTGATGCCTTCCAGGCCGACATGGAAAGGATGCTGGAAAGAACACCCTGACCGTTCGCCTGAGCACTGTCGCCGGCGGCAAAGCCCCCTTTGTCGCGGCGGGGAAACGCGCCCGGGCCGGGAAGGCTGACGAGGCCAACCCCACGCTGAATTTCGGCAGCTACGACGACATGCACCGGGTTCTGGCCCCGTCCCGCCTCACCATCGTGAAGGCGTTGGCCGCGCAGGGAGCCTTGTCGATCCGGGAGGTTGCCCGGCGTGCCGGTCGTGATGTTCTGGCCGTGCTTCGCGACGTGACCACGCTCATCAACGCAGGGGTCATCGACCGCACCGGCAAGGGGGTCGAGTTCCCCTATGCCCGCATTCACTTCGAATTCGATGTGAGCGCTGCGGCTTAGGGTTGGTCAGGACGTAACCAAATCACGGAGCATGTGGGCTCCGGCGCAGTTTTGACAGAACCGGGGTTATGCCGGATTCCTTGATGATGATCAGGGACTCGGTGAGGTCAGCTTCACGAATTGCCGTGAAGTTGACGAGACCTGATTTGAAACGAGTGCGAATTCACCCAGTGACCAGATGGATGCGTTGAATGAATGGCGTGCAGGTTCAACCGAGAAAAAGGACACTTTCTTTGTTCTCAGCCTTGGAATAAAGCGTTTTATTGTGACGGACCCTTAGAGCTTGAATCATATCTCGCTTTCTCGCTTTTTCCGTTTCGTTTCAATGGGATGTCTCCCGTGCCACCCGCCGCATCATGAACCGGCAAGCCGCCAGCTGACACCACGCCAGCGAACTCGCCAGGCTCCGCTCGTAATCCTTCGCAAGACGCCGACACCGGGACATCCAGGCAAACGTCCGCTCCACGACCCAGCGACGGTACAGCACCGTGAAGCGTTTGATATCCTTCGGTTTTTCCACAATCTCAAGCAGACCGCCAAGGCCATGCTCCCCCAGCTTCGAGACAAGCTTCGGACCCTGGTAGCCGCCGTCGGCCCACAGTTTCGTCACCGCGGACGCCTTCTCAAGCATCCGCAGTATCACCGCGGGAGCACCATCCCGGTCCTGCACGTCGGCCGCATGAACCGCGATCACGATCGGCAACCCTTCGACGTCGACGGCAATGTGGCGTTTGCGGCCCTTGACCTTCTTGCCCGCATCATAGCCGGCAGGGCCGCCGCTCTCCGTCGTCTTCACCGACTGGCTGTCGATCGCGGCCGCCGTCGGCTCTTCGGAGCGTTGCGCCAACTCCCGTGCGTGCCCGCGCAGTACGTCCATCATCCGGTCGAAAACACCGCTGTCCCGCCAGGAGTAGTAATAGTTCTGAACCGTCGTAAACGGCGGAAAACACTTCGGAATCGCGCGCCACTGGCATCCGGTTCCCAACATGTACTGGATGGCGTTGAAAACCTCGCTCAGATCAGTCGTGCGCTGACGCCCCATCCGCGAGGGCGGCGGAAGAAGTGGCTCGATCAGTTCCCATTCCGCGTCGGTCAAATCAGTTTCAAAGCGTTCGCCATTTCGTTTATATGTCTTCTGCGCGGCCTTGTTCCAGGACATGTGGACCTCCTCGTCTGTCGTGGAAAACTGACTCGGAATACCACATCTTGCGGGGCCGCGCACTTTTAGGTCAAGCTCTTAGCACGCGCATGCTCCCGTTCATACAGACGTTTCCACTCCTCCGGCAGCTGGATCGATGGAATGACTGAGTCGCAATCGAGACCTCCAGAATTCAACATGCGGCCGGATTAACAGGTGTCCGGCAATGTAATCGGGAAAAACGGAACCCGGAAAATCAGTTTCCAAGTGCCGGAAAAAGAGTGTATCGCACCGTCGCCGAACGGTTGCAAGTTTCGCGTGGCTGCGCATTTTGGTCAATCTCCTGAATACGGACGGGAAATGGGACGACCCACGAATTCGAAATCCACGCTGTCCGCCTTTGTTGTCTAACGAGATATGACGGCCGGGAGAAACGAAGAACCCAGCTCATGGTGAGTGTTTCAACGATGTCAGAAAAGCGAGGACTCATCCTTGCGACAGTGAAGGAAAATGTCAGCCTCACGGTCTTTGATGCCGTTTCAAAAGAGCTGCTCGCGGCCGTGCCGGTCGGAAACAAGGACATCGCCAAACCGCACGAAGTCGCTGTAACGGCTGATGGTTGCCACGCATTCGTTTCGCTCTACGGCGACAGGGACTACGGGCAAAATACCCCGGACAACCGGTTGGGTGTTGTCGACCTGGAAACCTTGACGTTCGACGGACATGTCGACCTGGGTCTCTATCGCGCACCCCATGCCATGATGACCGATCATGAGGGCAAGATCTGGGTCACCGTTGAACGCAATCACTGTGTCCTGATCGTTGACCCGGGCTCTCGTGAAATCGAACACGCGATTTGGCTGGAGGTTCCCTGCCATTTCCTGGCCGCTGCACCGGATGGGTCGACGGTCTGGTTTTCGGCCAAGGAGTATCCGGTGATCGTCGGCGTGGACATCGCGACGCGGAAAGCGGTCTCACGCATTCCGGTTCCGGTTGGGGCACAGGCGGTTCGCGTGTCCCCCGACGGCAGGAAGCTCTATGTCGGCGACCTTCACAGACCGCTGTTGCACGTAATTGATCTGGCGACACGGAACGTCGTGGAAACCGTTGGCCTGGCCGGTGTTCCCGGCTGGCCGTTCAACAGCCACGACGGCGGGCTGGTGATCGTTACAACCTATCATGAGCAGAAAGGTCTTGGTTACGTCGAACTTCTGAATGCGCGCGACATGGCGTCCGCCGGAGTTGTCGATGTTCCCGCAGAGCCGTTCCATGCACTGCCCGAACCTGACGGCAGGCATGTACTGGTTGCCCTGGCTAACGGCGACATCCAGAGAATCGACGTGCGGGCCGGCAAAGCCGTTGACGGTGGGTTTTCTGCTGGCGGCGCCATGCCTGAAATGCTCCTCTACGTTGATCGCTGAAACCTTCAGCGCAGCAACAATCACGACATTGTGCACGCAACTGATGGTCTCGCCGGTACGGTGATTCCGCGACAGGGATCGACCGACAAGTTCACGGTTCCGAGGAACGCTCATCGTTGATCCCCGAACGGTTCGGGTCAAGAATCGCGAATCCGGTTTACGGACCGCCTCGGCGATTCTTGCCGATCGGGACCGAACTACAAGTCTTGCCGCTCCAAGGCAAAACTTCGGCACGCGCCGCGAATGGCGCGGCCGTCAACGGTCCTGCGTCAATCGGCCCGCTGACGATCGGCATGGTTCGCCAACGTTCGCCTGGGATAATGTGACTCTCCGATCACTTCCGGACCGGAGTTCGGTACCCGGTCAGAATCACGACCAGTGAAGACTGCCATACTCGACCACGAACACGTGACATCGCAGGCGCATTCCGGTCGCTTGCCCGCCCACCAGAGTCGTTTGGAGTCGATCATCCCGTTACTGCCGTTACGTTTGCCGGACGTGGGCGGGGTACCTGGTAACATCGGGATCAGACGTCGACGTTTGCGCGTTTCCGTCAGCCCCTTTCAATGAGATCCCATTTGTTGCCAAACTTGTCCTTGAATACCGCCACCGTACCATACTCTTCGTGTCTCGGTTCCTCCTGAAACTCGACACCCCGCGTCACGTACGTCCTGTAGTCACGCCAGAAATCGTCCGTTGTCAGAAACAGGAAGACGCGTCCACCCGACTGGTTGCCGATTGCTGCCCTTTGGCGTTCGCTCTTTGCCTCGGCCAGCAGGAGACTTGTGCCGGTCCCGGGCGAGACCCGGACCCATCGCTTTTCTTCCGAAAACTTCGTGTCCTCGATGAGCACGAAACCCAGCGTTCCGACGAAGTAGTCGATTGCATCCTCGTAGTCGGGGACCAACAACGTCACCGCCCCTACAGACCTCGGATCGCTTCCGGCTTCTGTCATGTTCTCTCCCGATCGTTTCAAGGGTGGATCGCAAATCCCTTGGCTTTCCCTGACTAAGGCGCTTTGCAACGTTGTAGGCCTTCCGGTTTGGGCTGAGACCGATCAGCGCGGGAAGTGGTTCATTTGGGCATTCATTTACGCGTCGCAGCTGATCCTGGGCTTTGAACCCATAGCCAACCATGCGACAATGCCCTATCTGGTCTCCTGTCACTATCGCCTCTCGGAAGGAACCAATCGGTATGGTCGATACGCCGGAATTGGCAAGCGTGTTCGGGCGTCGACCGTGTGGCAGTTCGCAGGTGGTG
Organism: Paracoccaceae bacterium; assembly: GCA_965242975.1. Classification (GTDB taxonomy): domain Bacteria; phylum Pseudomonadota; class Alphaproteobacteria; order Rhodobacterales; family Rhodobacteraceae; genus JAPPHA01. The sequence goes on from CBDETS010000007.1 coordinate 2,949,927, forward strand.
CATAACCACTGGGAAGAGTTCGAGGGCAACGTGCTTACCGGCCCGCGGACCGGGATGCCGCCCGGCTTCGTGTTTTCGCCATCGCGGTTGCGCACGGATACGTATGCGCCACGCGGTACGCGGACGGGCCTGCGACCTGTCACCCGGCGGTCTTGCCCTACCCGTTCACGCGCCGCCCCGCACCCTGTGCATTGGGCCACGGGACCTGGCCGATCAGGGGAAAACCGGAACGATGAGGCCGAAGCACGACTCGACGAACTCGACGGCCACGCGCTTGAAGAGCGATGTATCCACCTCAGTAGAACAGCCGCCGGAAAGCTTGTCGCGTGGGACACGCTACAGACCATGATTGCCGCAACCGCCATCAGCATCGCCACCTCGAAGCATGTTGCGCACCTCCACCTGCGGGTCAGCGCGCACGGACGGCCCGCCGTCCACGAAGCGGCGGCCTGAACGCCGTGGCCGATCCACGGCTCGAAGGCGGCTGCCTGTGCGGCGCCGTGCGCTACCGGATTGATGCGCCACCGCTCTGGACCGGTTATTGCCACTGCACCACGTGCCGGCGGAGCACGGGCGCGCCGGTCACGTTGTTCGTCGGCGCGGCCGCCGACTCGGTTACCTGGGTAAAAGGCGAGCGAACCGTGTTCACGTCCTCACCCGGCGTCGAACGCGGATTCTGTTCGGCCTGCGGAACTCCGCTCACCTACGAATCGGATCGCTTCCCCGGCGAGGTCCATTTTTACATCAGCACTTTCGACGACCCGCAGTCGCTCCAACCCACCTTCCACGTCTTCCACGGCGAACGCCTCCGCTGGCTCGAAATCGCCGACGACCTGCCCCGCCATGCGAAGTCATTCGGAGTAAAGTGTTGACCTGAAGCCGAGCGAGGTCGCGTAAGGAGGGTGAGAATGATGTGAGTGGGTCATGAGACTTGACGAGCTCGATCCATAACAGCCCCGTTCTTCGCGTCCCGGCCACGTAACGGCCACCGAAGTCGTATACCCATGAACATCGGAACCATCATGTGCGCCATGATTTGACATGACCGGTCCTTATGACGTGCGCTCTGTCCTTGAGGTTTTCAGGTTCCCAACCCTGAACTTGGACCACGATCTCAAGGACAGGCCAAGACATGACGCCAAAGTGAACCGCTTTGCATTAATGAAAACGAACTCGTTGGCCGAGTTCACACCTTGTTTGGATTCCCTGCTTGAAAGTGTGGAAATGATCGGACGTCGGTGCCTTTGGCCTGGCGCCGTTTCGTGTACTCCCCGAAGGTTTCAGCGACCTGCGCAGGCTGCCAGTCCAGGAGTGCAAGGCGGTAGCTCGGCCGTTCGGAAATCCGCTGGAACCAGGCCTGAAGATGCCGTGTCGATTCAAACGGCCAGTCCATCAGCCTGAACCGGTGGACATTGGGCATCCACGCAATGTCGCTCAGCGTGAACTCCGGGCCTTCCAGGTAGGTGCGACCGTCGGACAGGAGCCGGTCGAGATGCCGAAACCCTTCGTCGGTTCTGGCAATCGCATCGTTAAGCCGACCACGGTCAAATCCGTTCGCGAAATCGATCCGGAACTGGCGCAGCCATTCGTTCTGATGTGACTTCTGGAATGCCTCGGCGGCCTCGGACGGCGGAGGCGGGCCGATGCGGAACAGAAACTCGAACGTCAGCAGCTTCAGATCAATTTGTGCGGCATCTGCCAAGGCCAGCAATTGTTTCGAGCCGGTCTCTGCCAACGGGCCTTCGTTCCCGGCGATGTGGCTAATGATGTCAATCGACTCGATGTAGAGCCGTCCTTCATCGAGCAGCGCAGGAACCAGTCCCTTGGGGTGGATGCGCTGATATTCCGGCGTCGCGTGTTCATCCTTTTCCAAGTTAATGAGATGACTTACAAAGTCTTTTCCGCTTTCGGCCAGCGCTATGCGAACGCGTTGGGAACAACTGGACATCGGCGCGTGCCAAAGGTGTATCCCCTTGAGTGACTTGAGCGTCCGGTCTTTCGGTTCGATTTCGGGCATCCTGCAACCAATCCTGGCTTCGAGAGTTTCGGAGCCGACCTTTCGTGGCAAGGAAACGTATCATACGCCTTTGATAAAAAAGGGTAAATCAGCAAGTGTACCAGATTTCCTCGTGACAACGGACCGTAATCCCCCCTGACTTTCCTGTCAAACCCCTGGCGCCCTGAATGGCCTTTACCAAAAGCGTGTCGATGCCTTGCGTTCATTGATGCGAGCGCTCGCGCTCCAACCCGGTTGCGGTTATCGGAGACCCGGTCAAGCCGGGCCGGACGCACGTGATCGATCAAATCCGCCCCAATGAAAACATGTAAATCCAGGTCCCGATTTCAGGCCGATGCAAACCCGCCACGTCGATCGCCCATCAGCGGCCCATCCATCCGCCATCCACGGTCAGGATGGTTCCATGGACGTAGTCCGATGCCGCTGAGGCCAGAAACACCGCGGGTCCTCCGAAGTCGTCGGGCGTTCCCCAACGCTTTGCGGGAATGCGGTCGAGAATCGCCTCGTAGCGATCCGTGTCGTTTCGGAGCGCCTCGGTATTGTCCGTGGCAACGTACCCCGGAGCAACGGCATTCACGTTGACGCCTATGCCTGCCCATTCATTCGCGAACGCCATGGTCAATTGACCGATCCCGCCCTTTGACGCCGAGTACCCCGGGACATTGATCCCACCCTGGAACATCAGCAGCAACGCCGTGAAAATGATCTTTCCGGGTAACTGCTCGCCCCATTGCAAACTGCCGGCTTCCCGTCAGATGGGTGCTGTTCAGGCGTTTGCGCCATCTTGCGCCCTGACCTCCGGCAGTCCCACGGCTGACCCGCCGCCGCCACCTTCGCTCCCGGCAAGAAGGCGAATGCCAGGCCACCCAAAGCATCACGGAACAGTTGCATCCCGAAAGGCCGGCGGCCGGCGGATCCCGCTCTGGACGCCGCGAGGCCCGGCTGTTAACGCCGGTCCCATGGCCGAAGACGAGACCGACGAACAGGAAGAGCCCGGGCCACCCGTCCGGGCAGGGCAAGGCGCGGCACGCGGGGAGAAGAGCGGACCCCGCGGCATTTCCGCCACCCCTCACGACGGGCTGTTCCGGGCACTGGTCTCCGATCCGGGGCGCGCCGCGGCGCTCATCCGCGATCACCTGCCGGAGCGGATCGTCGGGCTTCTCGCGGATGCGCCGCCCGTGCCGCTCGACGGCAGCTTTGTGGACGAGACTTTGCGCAACAGCCAGTCCGACATGCTGTTCAAGGTGGAGCTTGCTTCCGGCGGCCCCGCATTGGTGTATGTGCTTGTCGAACACAAGAGCTACGCGGATCCCGGGACTCCGTTGCAGTTGGCCAAATACATGGTTCAGATCTGGATGCGCCATGCACAGGGCCGGGCGGATCGGCTCCGTGCCCTTCCACCGATTATTCCGGTCGTGTTCAGCCATGGAGCGGCCCGCTGGTCGGTTGCGGAGGGGCTTGGAGCGATGATCGCGGCCGAGGATCCGGAACTGGTGTTCCTGCCCGGCGAACGCTTCATCCTGCGTGTGCTCACGGCACTGCCGACGGAGGAGCTTTCGCGCGACGCCGCGCTCAGGGCCGGGCTGATCGCGCTCACGCGCCGCGGGATCGAGGATCTGGAATTGATCGTCGAGGGTCTGGCCGGAGAAGGCACATTGCGGCGGCAGGTGTTCGAATATATCCTGCTGACCTATCCGGAGGCGGAGATGGATGCGCTGCGCGCGAACCTGCGCGCGGCGGGTTTCGACGAAATGGAGGGCCTGGTGGGCACGATCGCGGAAGCATTGATGGAACGGGGTGAAGCACGGGGCCTGAAACGGGGCCTGGAACAGGGCTTGGAACAGGGTGAAGCGCGGGGCCTGGAACGGGGCGAAGCACGGGGCCTGGAACGAGGCAAGGCCGAGGGGTTGGAACGAGGCAAGGCCGAGGGGTTGGAACGAGGCAAGGCCGAGGGGTTGACGCGGCTTCTGGAGCGCCGGTTTGGCCCCTTGCCCGCGACGGCCCGGGACCGTATCGCTGCGGCCGGCCCTGGTGAACTCGACTCCTGGCTGGACCGGGTACTGGATGCCGACAGCTTGGACGCGGTGCTTGGCAAGAGCGACCGGCACTGATTTCGCGGGGGGGCGCTCCGCAGGGACCGGGAGGACCGAGACCCGGGTGGCACGGCCGCCTGGTTCATCCGTGGTCCGCACTCTTCTGTCGAATACCGCTTGAATTCCGCGTCTCGGGCAACGCCCATGACAGGGAAGCGGCCAAAGCCACAGGCGCACTCGTACGCCGTGATCGACTGCCGTCGTGCAGGAAGTTCACCAATCGCAAGGGGGCAAGCAGTTACCTTTCCGGATCCTCTCCTGACCATGGACCCTCCGATTTCCCTGGTCAGGACGAATTGGGACGAAAGATTGACCTCGATCACTTCGTCCCAGAATTCGTCGGTATGCTCGGCAGCCGGGTGACGCCGGATCATGCCTGTAGTGTTGATAAGGATATCGATGACCGGGTGGTCGGCGCACATTTGTTTCGCGAATGCATGAACGGCGTTTCGATCGGCGAAATCGCAGCGATAGGCGAAAAACCGCCGTCCGGAGCTTCTGACTGCATCCCCGGCGTGCCCGCCATCGTCCTCCATCGACGCGCTCACACCGATGATGTCCGCGCCGGCTCCGGCAAGCGCTTCCGCCATGCCGCGGCCGATGCCGCGACGGGCTCCCGTGACGAGCGCGGTCTTCCCGGAAAGGTTGAACAGTTTGGCGACGTCGCCCATGTCAGTTCAGCCTGATCAGCGTTTTCATCGAACCGGGAAACTCGGAGAGCTCGCGGAACGCGTCGGAAATCTCTGGCAGTGGCCGGACGCCTGTGATCAACCGTTCCGCGCCGATTCCGGTGGCCAGCCAGCCGATCGCCCGGTCAAGGTCTGCTCGCTCCTAGACCCGTGCCCCGACCATCCCAAGCTCGCGCCAGAAAAACGCGAACAGATCGATCCGCGGCTTGCTGGCATGAATCGCGACCATGCAGATTCACCCGCGCGCCGCTGCCGCCGCGGTCATCAGGTCAATGCCCGCCTGGGTTCCGGAAACCTCGAACACGACGTCACAACCCTTCGTCCCCGTCGCGGATTCCACCTCCGCCCGCACGTCAACCTCGGCCGGGTCGAGAACATCGAAGCCCAGTTCGCGCGCCAGTTCGAGCCGTTGCCGGTCGATTTCCGTTATCGTCACCCGGGCACGCTTTTGCCGCGCCGCCAGTGCGACAAGCATTCCGATCGGACCGCCGCCAATGACCAGGGTAGCCGTGATCAACTCGAAATGCGTGTGTTCGCCGTGCAGGGAGTCAACAAGCGCCTCCTCGAGCGGAACATCAAAGCTGCGTACCGTGATTCTCTCGATCAATGCCAATTTGCCATCCTGTTTTCCGCCCGAAGGAAACTGATGGTGTCACGAAAGTAAGACCTTCGTTCAAATCGGTCGCTCATATCGTTGAATCTGTCGGTCCGTTACGTATTGAGTCGGCATGGCCGGGAATGCCCCGAACCCGGTGAATCCTCTGGTGGCGCTCCGACCGCACCAGAATTCGAAATGGGGTATAAATGAAAGGCACGGGGAGATATTGTAACGGCGCGGACCCAATGGGCAAGGCGGTGCGGTCCAACCGGTACGTGGAGCACATGTGACGGAGAAAACGATGACGGAAGAAAAACCAAAGGGCGGATTGCAGCCGGGCAAACTGATCCCGCTTGCGGTGATCGCGGTGGTCGCGATTGTCGGCTTCTTTACGCTCGGCGACATCCTGACGTTCGAGACACTTCGCGACAACAGCGAGCGCTTGACGTCGTGGAGGGATTCGAACTATGCGCTCGCCGCGGCGACCTATGTCCTGGTTTATGCTGTTGTCGTCGCGTTTTCCCTTCCCGGCGGAGCCATCATGACACTCGCCGGCGGGTTCATTTTCGGCATCGTCATCGGCGCGCCCCTGACCGTCATCGCAGCCACCCTGGGTGCAACTGCGATTTTTCTTGCCGCCAAGACCGGACTCGGAGACATCCTCTATGCACGACTCCAGAAAAAGGCGGACGACCCGGGGATGCTGAACAAGATCGAGGACGGACTTCGCAAAAACGAAGTCAGCTACTTGCTGCTCATGCGGCTGGTCCCGGCAATTCCGTTCTTTTTGGCGAATATCGCTCCGGCTTTCCTCGGCGTGAAGCTTCGGAACTTCGTTCTGACGACATTCTTCGGCATCATTCCCGGAACCGTGGTCTACAGTTCAGTCGGCGCCGGACTCGGAGAGGTGTTCGCCCGCGGCGAAACCCCGAATCTCGGCATCATCTTCGAATGGCATATCCTGGGGCCGATCCTCGGCCTCTGTGCCCTCGCGGCGATGCCGATCGTGATCAATTACATCCGCGGTCGCAACGAGCCTGAGGGAAAGGCGTCGTGACCGGGACGATCAAGACCGACCTGTGTGTCATCGGCGGAGGTTCCGGCGGACTGTCGTTCGCCGCAGGCGCAGCCCAGATGGGTGCCCGGGTCGTGCTCCTGGAAGGCCACAGGATGGGAGGCGATTGCCTCAACTACGGATGCGTGCCGTCCAAGGCGCTGATTGCTGCAGCGAAACATGCCCACGAGATGACGACCGGAGATCCCTTCGGTATCGGCACATCCGTACCGGAGGTCGATTTCGCGGCCGTCATGGATCACGTCGCTGACGTGATCAGGGGGATAGAGCCACATGACAGTGTCGAGCGATTCCGGGGACTGGGCGTCGACGTCATTACGGAGTATGGCCGCTTCGTCTCTCCCCGTGAAGTCGTGGCAGGTGACCATCGAATTCGGGCGCGCCGCTTCGTGATTGCCACGGGGTCATCCCCGTTTGTCCCTCCCGTTCCCGGGTTGAGCGATATCCCGTACATGACAAATGAAACCGTTTTCTCCAATCGCGAGAAACCTGGGCATCTGATCGTTATTGGCGCAGGTCCGATTGGCCTGGAGCTGGCCCAGGCGCACCGCCGCCTGGGTTGCCGCGTCACGGTGCTCGAAGGCCTGGTCGCACTTGGCAATGACGACCCCGAGTTGACATCAACGGTGATCGACCGTGTCCGGGGTGAAGGCGTCGATCTTCATGAAGGCTCCTTTGTTTCCGAAGTTGACGGAACCGAAGGCGACATCCGGGTCAAGTCGGGCGATGGCACGGTTTTCGAGGGTTCCCATCTCCTGGTTGCCGTTGGCCGGAAGCCGAACACGGAGCGCCTTGATCTCGAAAAGGCAGGCATCGGTATGTCCGGAAACGCGATTCGGGTCGATGCGTCGCTACGAACCAGCAACAAGCGAGTCTATGCCATCGGCGATGTCGCGGGTGGTTTCCAGTTCACGCACGTCGCTTCCTACCACGCCACCGTCATCATCAGGTCGGCCCTGTTCGGGCTGCCGTCACGGGCCCGCACGAACCACATTCCCTGGGTGACCTATACGGATCCGGAACTTGCTCATGTCGGTCTCGCCGAGGCCGAGGCCACGAAACGATTCGGGACAGGAGTCGAGGTCGTCCGGTTTCCGTACCAGGACAATGATCGCGCCCGAACGGAACGCGCAACCGACGGCTTGATCAAGGTCGTCGTGCACCGAGGACGACCTGTCGGAGCATCCATTGTCGGGAAACAGGCAGGTGAATTGATCCAGGTCTGGGCGCTTGCCATCGCAAACCAGCTCAAGATGTCCGCGGTTGCGGGAATGATTTCTCCGTATCCGACCCTGGGGGAAATCAACAAGCGGGCCGCCGGGCAGTACTTTGCCCCCCGGCTGTTCGAAAGCGCGCTGGTCAAACGGGTTGTTCGGACCGTCCAACGCTTCGGGTAGCGACATGACGGATGTGTCGAGTATGTTTTCAGCACCCGGGCCGACGTGCAGCCACCTTATCGTGACGCCAGGTCGCACGGCAAAGAGCCGTTGATGAACTTCCGGACTCTTTCAGGGCGGTTTCTGCTTCTGACCCTTGCGTTCGTCGTCTTGGCCGAAATGCTGATCCTCGTTCCGTCACTGGCCCGGTTTCGCGTGGATTTCCTTCAGGACAGGCTGGAGCGCTCGCAAATGGCGTCGCTCGCATTGCTGACAACGCCTTCGGTCATGATCGATGACAACCTCGAAGCCGAGTTGCTCGCGAACGCAGGGGTCCTGAACATCGCCCTCAAGCGAGACCAAACGCGCGAGCTTTTCCTCTCGAGCCCGGTTCCTGGGCCGATAGAGGAAACCTTCGACATGCGAAGCAGTTCGTGGCCGCAGCTCACCTGGGACGCAATGGAAGTCCTCTGGATGGACGGAACGAGAATCATTCGGGTCGTCGGAGAACCGGTCAGGAACGCCGGTGAAATGATCGACGTCGTGATGGACGAGGCAACGCTGCGCAGTGCGATGCTCAGTTTCGGCCGCAACATCCTGGTTTTGTCGGCGGTGATTTCACTGGCGACATCGGTACTTCTCTTCCTCGCGGTCCAGTACCTGATGGTTCGCCCGATCAACCGATTGACGCGGGGCATGCTCCACTATGCGCAACAGCCGGAAGACGCCAGCCGTGTCATTACGCCACGGGAGGACGTAACCGAACTCTATGAAGCGGAGCGCGCACTGCAGTCCATGCAGACCCAACTGATCGACTCCCTGCTTCATAAGGACCGGCTGGCGAATCTCGGGCAGGCCGTTTCGGACATCAACCACGATCTGCGTGGAATCCTGGGGATCGCAACCTTGCTCGTCGACCCGCTGAAAGAGAGCTCGGACCCCGATGTCAGCAGGAACGCGCCGAGGCTCGTGCGCTCGCTTTCGCGTGCGGAAAGATTCTGCGAGAGCATGCTTCAGTATGCCAAGGGCGGAGAGCCGCCTCTTCAAATGCGGAACGTCAATCTCATGGATCTTCTGGAAGACGTGGTGGACGGGGAGCGGCTCGCGGCTGGCACAGCCTTGGTTACAATCGTTCTTGACGGTCCGGAGTCAGCGACCGCCCGAATCGACAAGGAGCAGATTCATCGGGTGGCGGCCAATCTGATCCGAAACGCCCGCGAGGCACTTGCCGCAGCCGGACGCCCGGGATGCATCACGATCAACGTGACGGAACAGTCTGAATCGTGGTCGCTGGATTTCGCGGATGATGGCCCTGGAATTTCCCCTTCTGTCAAGGACAGGCTGTTTGTTCCGTTCAGCAGCAGGGGCCGCGCCAAGGACGGCACAGGTCTCGGGTTGGCAATCTCGCGGGAACTGGTGCGCGGGCACGGTGGCGTGCTCGAACTTCTCGAGACCGGTGAAAACGGTTCTGTATTTCGTGTGCTGCTCCCGAGAAGTCCCGGCGGTGATGTGGGGGCCCGCAACCAAGGTCCGAGTGGCTAAGCGCGCCCACGGAACTGTCCGGCACCGGCGATTTCGGATCGTCTCCGCGGCACCGTAGACGTCACCCGGCAGATTCCGGTTGCCTGGAGGAACGGGCTTGCCCGGACATGGCCCGGTATACGGCCTTACGCCAGGAAAGGCGTCCCCGCGCTTCGTCACCGGTCCCGAGACCGGCTCCGTATCATCCCCACGATTTCGAATGTCCGTTCAAGAATCGGGTCAGCGACGGCGGCAGCCCGGTCGGCACCATCGGCCAGAATCCGGTCAACCTCGCCCGGATCGCCAAGCATCCGGCCCATGCTTTCCGAGATCGGTCTCAGGCGTGAGACGGCCAGTTCGGCCAATTCAGGCTTGAATTGGGAAAACGGCTTGCCGGCAAACCGCCGAAGCGCTTCCGTTTCCGTGATTTCGGCCAGTGAGGCGTAGATTCGAACGAGGTTTCCCGCCTCCGGCCGACCGTCCAGTTCTCCGGGCGTTTCGGGAAGCGGAAACGGGTCAGTCCGTGCCTTGCGGAATTTCCGGCTGATCGTGTCGGCGTCGTCGGTGAGATTGATGCGGCTCATGTCGGATGGATCCGACTTTGACATTTTCCGCGTCCCATCCCTGAGGCTCATGATCCGGGTCGCCGATCCTTCGATCACCGGTTCTGTCTCGGGAAAGAACGCAACCTCGAAATCATGGTTGAACTTGGCCGCAATGTCGCGGGCGAGTTCTACATGCTGCTTCTGATCTTCCCCGACCGGGACATGGGTCGCGTGGTACACGAGTATGTCTGCCGCCATCAGGGACGGATAGGCAAAGAGTCCGAGGCTCACCCGTTCGGCGTTCTTGCCCGCCTTGTCCTTGAATTGCGTCATCCGGTTCATCCAGCCAAGACGGGCAACGCAATTGAAGATCCAGCCGAGTTCGGCATGGGCCGACACCTGGCTCTGGTTGAACAGGATCGAACGCTCGGGGTCGAGACCGCACGCCATGAAGGCCGCGGCCAGTTCCCGCGTGTTGTGCGCCAGTTCGGCGGGGTTCTGCCAAACGGTAATGGCGTGCAAGTCCACCATGCAATAGACGGTCTCGATCCCGTCATCTTGCATCTCGACGAATCGTTTGACCGCACCCAGGTAATTCCCGAGCGTCAGATTGCCGCTTGGCTGGATTCCAGAAAACACACGTGGCGTGAAGTCGGGGTTTTTCATGTTGCGGTTCCTGCCTGCCTGCGCCGGTGAAGGCTTATCGACCGCTGGATTGATCAGGTCAACAGGTCAGACCGCTGGAATTGCATGCGACGAAACAGCGTGGGCGCCGCCCGAGGCGAGCGACGGTGCGGCGAAAGTCATGGTGTCCGTTCGCACGGAACGCGTACGTGGAAACCGTCCAACTGCCTGCATTCGTGCGGTCGGAAAGGCCGCCCGCATGGGCAGCTTTCTTCTGTCGGCCGGAAATACAGTGTTGCGCGGTCGCGTTTCGGTCTGCGTCGCACGGCGTCCGGCCCGCGGGCACCCTCGACTGCCGATCACTTCGAAGGGCACGGGAATCGGCCGATAACGGCAAATTGCGTGTACTGCACCTTGACCTTTCAGGGTTGATTCTATTGAACCCTCCGGGTTGACAGGACAGTGGGCAGCATACGCCATGCAGGACAACAACAAGAACCTTCTCCTTGCGACGGCGCTCAGTTTTCTGGTCATTTTTGCCTGGTTCCTACTGTTTCCGCCCGAACCTTACGAACCCGAGCCTGAACCCGACCAACAGGTGGCTGACACGTCGGCAACCTCGACCGAAACCGGGGCCGGCACGGCAACCGCCCCGCCGGCGGACGACGCGCTACCGGGCACCATCGCCACTCCCGACGTGGACCAGGCCGCCCGCATCCCGATCCGGACCGGACGCCTGAACGGATCAATGTCCATCGTTGGCGGCCGAATCGACGATCTCGCACTCTCCGATTACAATGTGCGCCTCAACGACCCGACCGAAAAGGTCGTCCTGTTGAGCCCGGCCAACAGCGTTGACCCCTACTATGTCCTCTATGGCTGGTCTCCCGGCGGTGACCTCGGTTTTGAAGATGTTCCCGGGGCGAATACGCGTTGGGAGATCGAGTCCGGAACCAGTCTGAGCGAATCCACTCCGATCGTTCTTCGCTGGGACAATGGTCGGGGGCTCGTTTTCCGCCGCCAGATCGCGGTGGATGAGAACTACCTGTTCACCATCACGCAATCGGTCGAGAACTTGGGGAACCATGCCGTTCGGTTGGCACCTTACGGGATCGTCGCCCGCCATGGAGAACCGGAAGTCATCGGTTTCTATATCCTGCATGAAGGCGTCGTGCGGTCATCCGATGGAACGATCCAGGAGATCGACTACGACGACATGCCTGACCAGGAAATCGATCGCCGAGAGGCGGCCGCAGTCGACAGCATCGCCGTCGAGGAAAACGGGTGGGTCGGGTTCACCGACAAGTACTGGATGACGACGCTGATCCCGCAACCGGGCCAGTCATTCACGTCCGTGTCGAAATACACTGCCAGATCCGATACCTACCAGACCGACATGCGATTGCCGGCACAGGACATCCCGGTCGGCACGACGGCCCAAACCACGACAATGTTGTTCGCAGGTGCCAAGGAGTACACGACGATACTCTCGTATGAACGGGAAATCGGGATCAACCAGTTCATCGATTCCATTGACTGGGGATGGTTCTTCTTCCTGACCAAGCCGATTTTCCAGCTGCTGCTCTGGTTGAACGGAATAGTCGGCAACATGGGCTGGTCGATCATCTGCCTGACATTCGTCATCAAGGCGCTCCTGTTCCCGTTGGCCTACAAGTCCTATGTCTCGCTCGCGCGGATGAAGGAACTCCAGCCGGAAATGGAAAAGATCAAGGAACGCGTCGGCGATGACCGGCAAAAGATGCAAAAGGAAATGATGGCGTTGTATCGGGACAAGAAGGTGAATCCGGCTTCCGGATGCCTGCCGATCCTGCCCCAGATTCCGATCTTTTTCTCTCTCTACAAGGTGCTCTTCGTCACGATCGAAATCCGCCATGCGCCGTTCATCGGCTGGATCAAGGACCTGTCCGCTCCCGACCCGACATCAATCCTGAACCTGTTCGGGCTGCTGCCTTGGGGAACGCCCGGACCCGAAAGCATCTTCTACCTCGTGTCGATCGGTGTTTACCCGGTCCTGATGGGGGTCAGCATGTGGATGCAGCAAAAGCTCAACCCGGCGCCAACCGACAAGACCCAGGCAATGGTCTTCGCATGGATGCCGTGGATGTTCATGTTCCTGCTCGGGAGTTTCGCCAGCGGGCTGGTCATCTACTGGGTTGCCAACAACATCATCACCTTTGTCCAGCAATACGCCATCATGCGCAGCCAGGGCGTCAAACCGGACGTTTTCGGCAACATCATCGCGGGATTCCGGCGTAACAAGGCAGAAAAGCAGGACCCGGTCTCCCGATGACCGGAACGGTCACGGAGCTCGTTCGTCATCCCATCAAGTCCATCGGGCGGGAATTGCTGCCGTCGGTGAAGCTTGAGGAGGGCCGAACGATGCCCTGGGACCGGACCTGGGCCATCGTCCACGAAGCATCGGGAATCTGCCGGGAGACACGCGGCTGGCGCCCCGTCCAGAATTTCACGGTAACAGCGAGAACACCGGGACTTGCCGCAATCGAAGCCTCGGTGGATGCATCGAGTGGCCGGGTCACCCTCAGTCATCGCGAACTCGGAAAACTGGACATCGACCCCGATGACGAACTCGACGGAAAACGGCTGGTCGACTGGATCAGACCGCTGGTGCCGGTTGGCCGCGCACAACCGGTCGGTGTCTACCGGTCCGGCGACCGGGGCTTGACCGACACCGAGTTCCCCTCGGTTTCCATCAATTCGCGCGCTTCGCTGTCGGAACTTTCCGGCATTGCCGGTCAGGACATCTCGTTGCATCGCTGGCGCGGCAACATCTGGGTCGAGGGATTCGCGCCCCGTGAGGAGTTCACCTGGGTCGGCAAGACGATCGGGGTCGGAACGGCGGAACTCGAGGTCGTCGATACCATTCAGCGGTGCGAAGCCACGGCCGCCGATCCCGAGACCGGGAAAAGAAACCTTGCCACGCTGGATCTGCTCGAGCGCAACTGGGGGCACAGGGACTTCGGTGTCTACGCACGGGTCACCCGGACCGGGCGTGTCTCGATCGGCGATACGGTTGCGATCTCCGGGTAATGGCCGGTCCGGACATGAGGTTCAGGCTTGCATCCGAACCTGCCGGCGACGAACGGAAACGCGGAACACGACTGTTTTCCGGACCCGTGACATTCCTGACCGGTGCGGCCGACCGTGACGGATTTCCCGCCGCCGACAGGATCGAGGTCTGTTTCGCCGGGCGTTCAAACGTCGGGAAGTCACGTCTTGTCAATGCGCTGACCTCGAGAAAATCACTCGCCCGGATTTCAGGCACACCAGGGCGAACCCAGCAGATCAACTTCTTTTCCCTCGGGAACAGGCACTACCTGGTTGATGTGCCCGGGTACGGATTCGCGCGTGCTCCTCTGCGCTCTGTGAAGAAATGGCAGAGTCTGCTCAGGGCCTACCTCGCAGGACGCGCGTCCCTGCGGCGCGTTTTCCTCCTGATCGATTCCCGGCATGGCCCCAAACCGCCGGACGTCGAGATCATGGACCTTCTCGATCGAACGGCCGTGACGTTCCAGGTCGTCCTGACCAAGGTTGACAAGATCAAACCGGAAGCGCGGGAGGCCGCGTTCGGCAAAACCGCCCGGGTTCTCGAACATCATCCGGCGGCCTTTCCCGAAGTCGTCCCGACATCGGCGGTTACGGGTTACGGGATCGATTGTCTCCGCGCGATCATTGCCGGACTCGAGTAGCTCAGTAACGGTTGAGCAGGCGCCGGAGATAATCGAGCTCGGACTCCGGTCGGGTTCGATCGTTCGAACGGCGCCGGATTTCCTCAAGAACCTCGCGGGACCGGTCATAGTACTCGCCATCAGGCAATGCCCTGCCGCCAGACACGGCCGATCCGTCGGCCCCGGTCTGGCGCCCCAATGGATCTCTGGCCCGAAAGTCGCCGCCGTTCTGCGGTCCGCCACTGTCGCCAACGGTCTCGCCCTGGGCACGGCTGCGCCTGGCTTCCTGGATTTCGCGCATTCCGTGGCGGAGCGCCTCGATTGCCCGCGCCTGGTCATCCAGCGCCTTGTTGTTGTCACCGCGTTCGAGGTTTTCCCGTGCGCTCGACATTGCCTCCTCCGCCTCTTCGAGTGGCGCGCTGCCGGCAGCGCCGTCATCGAAGGGCAGGTTCTGCCGTTGCCGGGCCAGCATCTCGCGCAACGCTTCCTGCCGTGCGGCGAGGTCCTGCTCCGACAGCTGGCTACCGGTCCCCGGAGGACCGCTCTGACCGGATCCGCCGTAAGGATCACCCCTGTCCTGCCTCGACGACATACCGTCTGGCGGGGGGCGCAAACCTTCCGGCCCGATCGTGCCGGGCCCCGGATTCCCCTGCAACTGGCGAAACGTATCGTCCGCGAGGCCTTGCTGTTGCTGAAGCGTGTCCCGAAGCCCGTCGAGCGTCGGGTCTCCACCAGATCCCGGACGCAGAACGCCGCCCTCGAGTGACGCCTGCATGTTTTCCATCAGGCCTTCCAACTGCCGCAACAAGTCCTGGGCCTCCGCCATCCGTCCCTGTTCCATCAGTTCCTGGAGGCGGTCGAGCATCTCATGCAAGTCATCAGTGGTGATCATTTCGCCTTGAGGACGGTCCGCGAACTGCTGGTCGGCGTTCTCGAGCGCGTTTTCGGCCAATTCCCTGAGGTAATCATTCAAGGCATTGCGCAATTCCTGCATCAGTTCGGCGATCTCGCTTGGTGATGCGTTCTGCTCGATCGCCGCCTCAAGCCTGTCCCGTGCCCGTTCCAGCCGCTCGCGGGCATTTGCGAGGTCACCATCTTCAATCGAGAGTGCAGTCCGCCAGAGAATCGAGGCTACCTCGTCCCGTCCGCCAGGCGTCAGGCCGGCTGGCTCCGACCGGCTTCGGTCAAGGCGCCTGAGCGCGGTCCGCGTGAGCAAATACACCGACGCGTCTTCGAAAAGTTCAGCCGGCTGATAGGTCAATGCGCGAAGGACCCGTGACACCCGGGACGCGTTTTCACGCGACCAGTCCAGGTCCTGTTTCTGTTCGACCAGGCTCGCGGCAAGCCGATTGAAGAAACGCCTGCTTGGCATCCTGGTCCGGAACGTTTCCGTCGTGCCGGAATTTCCCGCTGCATCCCGTACTTCGAGCGTAATGGTAACCGGCAATCCGGCGAATGGATGATCCGCCAGGTTCTCGGTCAATTCTTCTTCAAATTCGTCTGTTCCTCCGAAGAACGGCAACGGCAGATCCAGCGTCAAGACCTCGCGCGGCTCGGGTTCGACGGCCAGTCCGAACCGTCGCTCGACACGTTCCGGGTCCAGGGCGATTCCTGCATGGCCGGATGTGACCCCGTAATCGTCTCCCGCGCGATACGTCAGCGACAGGCCGCCATTGACGGTCGTCTCGATTCCGCCCAGCAGTTCAACGAACGGCGGCTCGTCCGGGATTGTCCTGACGGACCGGCTCCAGATTTCCCGATCGGTCGACGCAAGCGCAACCGTCCCGCTTCGCCGGACGACCAGCTGCGTCTGCCAGGTATCATCCATTTCGTCAGGAAGCTGCGTAGCCGTATCCCCCGAGACGCTCTCGGTCAGCCCGACGTCGCCTGCCGAACCGTATACCCGGAGCGTCAATACGGTTCCGACCGGAAGTTGCAGTTCGTCCCCGCTCTCATGAGTGCCGAGGTAGACTGTTGGCCGGCCTGTATAGATCGGTGGTTCCGCCCACCCTTCAAACACGGGAATCGCAACGTCCGGCTCGTCGGATGGTTCGGCCGAGACCCAGTCGGGTTCGTTACCACCCGCAAACAGGAGAGCGGACGTAAACGCCAGGAGCGCGATAAGGCGCAGGCCCCAGGGATCAAAACGGGCGAGGCGCATGTCGGGACCCCTCACCCGGACGTGCCTGCTGCGGTTGGCCATCTCCTCCATGTGGATCGCCCAGAGTTCTTCCGCCTCCGGTTGACCCCGCCCGAGCGAAATCCGGTCCTTGAGAGTGGCGATGGGTTGCCCGGAAACCGAATGGTCAAGCCGGTCGGTCACGGCGTTGACGTCGGGCCATGAAACCCTCCGCAGCCCGCGCCAGAACAGGAGCACGATGACGAGAAGCAAGACGGGCCCGACCACGGACGCGACGTCCGGAGGAATGACGGCCATGACTCCCCATCGCCAGGCCGCAAAAACAACCAGGCCCAGGCTCGCCAACGGCCAGAACCCCCTCAGGACCTGTTCGAGCAACATGGCAGCAAAAGTGAGTCTGAGCGGCCGGCGCAACGCGTCAAGGGCTCTTGAGCGAACGTCCTCGGCCTGTCGGTTCTTGGTCACGGATCATTCCGCCGCTGACGGCGCCTTTTCCTTTCCCATGTCTCCAGTGTCATTCATGACGCTGTCAACCATTCCGGAACAATATCCCGTTTGACAAGATCTTCAACCGGAACCCGTGAGCGAATCACGGAATAAAGGCCTCCGTTCACCAGAACCTCGGGAATCAGAGGACGCGTGTTGTACCCGGATGCCATGACCGCGCCGTAGGCACCGGCCGAACGGAACGCCAGGAGGTCACCGCCGGACAGCCGCGGCAACTCCCGCGCCCGCGCGAACGTGTCACCACTCTCGCATATCGGGCCGACGACATCGACAGCCTCGCGAAGGGCATCTCCCGCGGGTGCGACGACGGGATCAATCCTGTGATAGGCACCATACATCGCCGGGCGAAGGAGATCGTTCATCGCACTGTCGAGTACCAGAATGTCCCTGACCTCTCCCGCCTTGCGGAAGAGAACGGAACTGATCATGAGTCCGGCGTTTCCGGCAATGAACCTGCCGGGCTCGACGTCAACTTCGGCACCGAGGTGACCGAGGGTATCAGCGAGCAGGGCGCAATAGTCTCCGGGTGATGGCGCAGGAGCTTCCGCCGGATGGTAGTTGATCCCGAGGCCGCCCCCGACGTCGATACGCCGGATGTCATGGCCGTCGTCACGCAGGACCTGCGTCATCTCTGCCAGGAGTCGGAACACACGTCGAAACGGCGCGAGGTCCATGACCTGGGATCCGATATGGACGTCGACCCCGACGACCCTGATGCCCGGTAGTCGCCCGGCTTCCCTGTAAGCGTCCCGAACCCGCGGCACCGGTATGCCGAACTTGTCTCCCGATTTTCCCGTGGAGATCTTTTCGTGCGTGCCCGGATCGACATCCGGATTGATCCGGATCGCGACGGGGGCCTCGGTTCCGACGCTCCCGGCAACTTCGGAAAGCAACCTGAGTTCGGGTTCGGATTCGACGTTGAAATGACGAATCCCGCCCTTGAGCGCAGCGGACATTTCGTCGCGCGTCTTTCCCACGCCAGAAAAAACGATGCGATCCCCGGGAATTCCGGCGGCCCTGGCCCTCAAATATTCGCCGCCCGATACCACGTCCATGCCCGCACCGAGATTTCCCAGGAGCCGCAATACCGCAACGTTCGAATTGGCCTTGACCGAATAGCACACCAGGTGATCGATGCCGGAGAGCGCAGACTGGAATGCCTCCAGGTTCGCCGCAAACATTCTGGACGAATACACGTAGAAGGGAGTGCCGATCGCGTTCGCGATTTCAGGCATCGGAACGCCCTCGGCATGGAGGACTCCATCACGATACTGGAATTCGTCGTTCACAACGGCCCCCTCTTCCGATTTCGGTGACTTCTACGCAAGACGCCGTGGACCTTGGGTGTTTCATTTTGATCCACTCATAACACTTTGCGGATTTGGTTCTTTCAGGCCAGGCCGGGCTGCTCTGCACCCGTCGCGACGATCGGCTTGAATTGTTTCCAGGGGTGCGACCGTGTTGGCGCATTGTGTTCAATGCACGTTTTTCCCGGAACGGCGAACAAAACGCAGAATCCGATCTCCTCAATTCCGGCCACCAGACAACTGGCGTCGATACGGTCGCCATTCTAGTGAAACGGGCAGTCGAGCACCAACACTGCGCCTTCGACATGCCTTGAACAGTGCGTGTACCCTCAAGTGGTTGCCCGTCCGTCATCATGAACTACTCGAGGAAGAAACTGGCCCAGACCGCAGTCTTCGACATCCTCGACGTTTCGCTGCGTTCCCTGTTCGATAATCTGATTGTAGATGATTTCTCGCTTGGCTTTTTTCTTGTGTTCAGCAAGACCATCAAGAGAGTGCGCAGCATCCGCGTGGCTTGGTCGCTTGAATGTCGCTTTTCCATCCCTCTCCAGCGGGGTTTCGAATACGCACATCCGAGCCTCCTGATCGGCACATTCGCGAACAGCCTTGACGGGAAAATCGACGACGGAAAGCAATCCGCCATGCACCGCGTTCCGGTCAGATTGACATGCGTGCAAGATCGAGGCGCTGCATTCCAACTCGACCTCGCCAGCGTGCGACAACCGTACGACCGACAGGCCTTTGGTAAATGCCTTCTGAAGGGAGCCTGCCTTGAACGGACGTCTTTCGCGTTGTGCCCTCCTCTCTCCATCAATGTCTGAAGGCGACGTCAGAAAGAGACGAACAACCTCGCAGCCCTGCACTGGCCCTGGGCTACCTTCGGGAGACGCTGCGGCTTCGAAAGCGCAGACAGGGTGCCACCGGGCAAGCTCCCCGACGTCGATCTTCCTCTTCACAGAACGCGTCCAGTGCGGCTCTCCGGATTTCGGTACACTTGATTTCTTTATTCCAGACAATGCCTGAATTTCGACATAACCCCGATAATTTCTGTCTGAGAAGTTGTGTCGAAACTTCCAGTAAACAGGACTTCAGTTCGGTCAATAATCGAGTAAATTGCATTTCGCCCGCCGGTAACTTCAACCCCACCAAGAGTAAATCCTTCAGGGTCGTACAGTTCCAGAGCAATGCGTCCATCAGGGCCAACTGACGGCTCGGGAACCAGGCCACTCACGAGCCAGTTCTGAAGGACTACGAGCGCATCTTTAATCAGGTCCGGACCTGGTACCGAAGATCCGGGCTCGTTCCAACCTTCATTCAGGCGTCCGAACTCACGTACGATCGAAAGCGCGTCGTCCAGCTCAGGATTCTGGATCGATCCGCTCAAATCGACCTCTCTTTTGGCAACCGCCGTAGCACCGATCACCTCGACCTCATTGTCCTCCGGTGGAGGAAAACACCGGCTTCCGAAATCCGCGCTGGTGGACCACCAATCGTCAACAGGATCGTGAACCGGCTCGTCACTCATGAACGGCACAAAAGGGTTCGATGTTGAATTGATGACATCCTCCCAACCAATTCGGCCAAGATGGAAACCATAGCGATCTCGAAGTGCAGTTGCCGTACTCATTGGTAACTGTCCAAATTTAATCCAATCATTTCTCGATATTCTTCAGATAGTGTCTCACCGAACAATCGCAATGACCGCATGTGGATCAGGTCCAAAGCGTCTTCCGTTTTGGCAATTTGCCGGCCATCATTCCCACCGCGCATTTCGACCATCGTGTAAATTGAAAGAACCCGAAACAACTCATCTTCACCAGCTCGGTCCGCGACGTCAATGTTCCGATTGATGAGAATTTGGTGCTCCCCACTCCTCTCAAACCACCCTATGTGAGAATGCCACTGGGATGCTCCTTGGATCACTGCGGTCGGCACGGAGTTGTCGATCTGCTCCAAAAGTTGTGTTGCGTCGGCATCGGTTGCCTCACTGTCGAGTGTGAAACTATCCCAATGCTCCAGCTTCAATGAATCAAGGTCGGCGGCTTGTTCGACCTGGTAGAGCGAACTTAAGACGACCTTCCGTAGCCGACCCAACAGGTTCTCCCACCGGCCATAGGTTGTAGTTACAGCCAAATGCACCATCGCGGAAACCAACTTCCTCGACAACATGTCCATCCGAGTGTCTTCGAAGGACCGTTCCATTCATCTTTCCGGAGACCTTCTGAGAGAGTGCGGAATCCCCGAGTTTCCAAGAACTGGTATGTCAATGTTGGCAAAAAAACTTTCAGCAGGAAGCACTGAATCAAAGCCTAAGACATCCGCGTTATCAATGACTTCGGCGGATGCTTGGCGAAGAATTTTTGTTGTAAGAGGATCCTTGAACGGAAACGAAATCCTGACACGCTCAATTGCGTGGGCTTCGTGGCGGGGCTTCCAAGTCTTTCCAAAATCCGTGCCTATGCCCGACCTTATGTGCCCAACGCGCTCGATAGGCAACCGCCCAAAGCGTTTCAAGGGAAATATCGCTCCCAACGGGATTTCCGCAAACTTCGAGAGTTGACCCTGCGGATTCTGAAGAAATTGATCGACGATTGGACGGGCTGTACCTCTGGGAATGAGCCTTCGACCCGAACTTCAAAGTTGTGGATGGCCTTTCCGGAAACTGAGCATAACGAGCATACGTGGTAAGGAAACATATGCCGACATCGGCTTGGTTTTCCTCTGGCGAACATCTCAAGTCCGCTCTCGACTTGGCATACGGCAAGGATGATCATCGCGAACCGAGCCGAAGGGAGGCATTCCCGCACAAATTGCTGAAAGAACTGAATGGCGTCGACCGACTTGTCCCGAATCTCTCGCGTACTACTGGCGCAGATTTGCGCCAAATAGCACGAAGATCATCCGGCGCACCGGGAGCAACCAGTATTGCGTACGGCATGCAAACACAGAAGCCGCAACCTGAAATTCGGGTCCGGCCAAAGGAGACTACAATCAACGGCCTCGCCGCACACGCATGAAAGGACCGGACATGATCTGGGGGAATCGGACGGCCAGACAGCCCTTTCTTTCTATGCCCTCAACAAATCTGAACAATTTCGATCGACCTGAACCATCTTCGTGAAACGTTGGCAAAATACAATCAGACGGACCCTGAGAATTACTCCGTGTGAGTGTCGAACTCTGGCGAACGCCGTCGCTGGAAGAATTTCAATTGTTCAGTTGTCGGTGTACTGCCCGGAAAACGCGGCTGCCTGGTTCCCTCCTATGTCGTCGGGAACAGGCAACAGAGGCGCTTTCCTTCCGCACGACATGGTGCCAACAAGCATCAGGACAAGACCGGCCACTATGCAGACGCGACGCATCATAAGCTCTGTTCCTTCATCAACGCCAACTGCTTCCGCCATCGCAGGACCTGTTCCCGAACGCGCTCAGGTGCCGTTCCACCATAGCTCCTCCGACGTGCAACGGATTCCTCAACCGAAAGGGCTGAAAACACGTCCGCATTCACGTGCTGGCCGCAAACCGCGCGCATGTCTTCGAGCGACAATTCGTCCAGCTCACATTCACGGTCCTCCGCCTGCTTGACGAGTCGCCCGGTCATGTGGTGGGCGTCCCGAAACGACACGCCAAGCTCGCGGACCAGCCAGTCCGCAAGATCGGTTGCGGTCGGAAATCCCTGGATCGCCATTTCCCGCATCCTCTCGCGGTTCGGTATCATGGTCGAAACCATGGCAGCGGTCGCGGTGGTCGCCAGCATCAAGCTGTCGGCTGCATCGAAGACCTGTTCCTTGTCTTCCTGCATGTCCTTCGAATAGGCGAGCGGCAGGCCTTTCATGACCATTGACAGTGCGACAAACGCACCCGCGATGCGACCGGTCTTCGCCCTGACCAGTTCGGCCGCATCAGGGTTCCGTTTCTGCGGCATGATCGACGACCCGGTCGAAAACCGGTCCGACAGGGCGACGAAACCGTACCCCGGCGACGCCCAGATGACGATCTCTTCGGCCAGCCTGCTCAAATGCATGGCGCAAATCGAAACCGATGCAAGGAATTCCAGCGCGAAGTCGCGGTCACTGACCGTGTCCATGGAATTTGCTGCCGGGCGGTCAAACCCCAGAGCGTCGGCGGTCATGTCGCGATCGATGGGAAATGATGTTCCTGCAAGCGCGGCCGCACCAAGGGGGCACTCGTTCAATCGCCGCCGCGCGTCACCGAAACGCCCAAGGTCCCGGGCCAGCATCTCGACGTGGGCCAACATGTGATGACCCCAGGTTACGGGCTGGGCCGCCTGCAGGTGGGTAAAACCCGGCATGGTCCACTCGGCGCCTGCTTCCGCCTGTCCCACGAGGGACTCGATCAGACCGTGGAGAGCCGCAATTTGCTCATCGATCGCATCCCGCACCCACATGCGGAAATCGGTGGCAACCTGATCGTTTCGGGAGCGTGCCGTATGCAGCCGGCCCGCGGCTTCGCCGACAAGTTCACGCAGCCGGGCTTCCACATTCATGTGGATGTCTTCGAGCGCGGTCGAAAAACCGAAACTGTCGTTTTCGATCTCTGACATTACCGTGAGCAGCCCTTCCCTGATGGCCTCGGCATCCTTATTGTCGATGATGCCGGTAGCGGCCAACATGGCCGCATGCGCCCTCGACGCGGCGATATCCTGTCGTGCCAGGCGTCGGTCAAATGTGATCGACGCATTGATTTCTTCCATCAGGGCGTCCGGGTTGGTTCGAAACCGTCCGCCCCACATGGCGTTAAAGGCGGGACGATCTGGCATTGGCACACCCGGATTCAGGAAAGGTTGATCGCATGAACATCGTCGCGGCATTCACGGCGGCACTGCTATATACCGCGATCGCAATCGGCGCAAATCACGCGGAGGCCGGTGAGAACGACACCTCCCACCTCGAGTCACTGCGCGCCGGCGACATGAAAAAGCTGGTCTTTACCGGCGGCACCGCCTTCCCGACCGATCTTGGCGACAAGATCGTGCTCGATGAACACGGCAATGAAATCCCGTTCGCGGCGCTGGTGGACGACCGACCGGTACTGATCAACTTCTGGGCCACCTGGTGCGCACCCTGCCGCAAGGAGATGCCGTCGCTCGATGCCCTGGCTACCTCATTCCCGAGTCAGGACTTCGCGGTTCTTCCTGTTGCGACCGGAAAGAATTCAGTCGACGACATCGTGGCGTTCTTCGAGGACATCGAGGTGTCCAATCTCCCGGTATTGCGGGATCCGGGCATGGACGTCGCGGGCAGCTTCGGCGTATTCGGAATTCCGACGACACTCTTCCTTGACCGGACAGGGTCCGTCATCGCACGACTGTCCGGTGATGCGGACTGGAACACCGACAGCGCACGGGCCATTGTTCAGGCAATCATCGACATGCGACCTGCATCCTGAGTCCGGGGATAACGCGAGAGGCGAATTCGCCGACGCACGCGATGATTCGTGCGGGTAAAACCGGCGAGAGGCTCAACGCGTAAGCCAGGCACCGCGCCCGGGCACGCCGGTTCAGGCCATGTGCGCCTGTTCGCTCCAGACGGACGGGCGCGCCTGGCGGGAAACATGGTCGGAATCACGCCGACGGAATGCGTTTTCCCGGTTATGGCCGGGCAACAGTTGATGTAAGAACCGGTCCAGAATCGAATCCTGACCAGCAAAAGAGGAAAAAGAATGACGAATGTCGTGATTGCATCGGCGGCGCGAACTGCCGTGGGCAGTTTCAATGGCAGTTTCGCAAATACACCGGCCCATGACCTGGGGGCAGCCGCAATCGAAGCCGTGGTCGAGAGAGCGGGCGTCGACAAGTCGGAGATTTCCGAAACGATTTTCGGGCAGGTCCTCCCTGCCGGGCAGGGCCAGAATCCGGCCCGTCAGGCCCACATCAACGCAGGACTGCCAAGGGAAAGCGCCGCCTGGACCGTCAACCAGGTCTGCGGATCGGGACTGCGTTCCGTCGCGATTGGCGCGCAGCATATCCAGCTGGCCGATGCCGATGTCGTGGTTGCCGGCGGCCAGGAAAACATGACCCTCAGCCCCCATGTTTCCCACCTGAGGTCGGGCACGAAGATGGGGACCGCGAAATTCGAGGACTCCATGATCAAGGACGGGCTGCTCGATGCGTTCAATGGCTACCACATGGGGATAACCGCCGAAAACGTTGCCGAGAAGTGGCAGATTTCGCGCGATGCGCAGGACGAATTCGCGGTCAGGTCGCAAAACAAGGCAGAGGCGGCCCAGGAAGCCGGCAAGTTCGTCGATGAAATCACCCCGGTGACTGTCCGCCACCGCAAGGGTGATGTCATCGTCGAGTCCGACGAATACATCCGCAAGGGAGCCAGCGTCGAATCCCTTCAGAAACTAAGGCCGGCATTCTCCCGTGACGGATCGGTAACGGCGGGGAATGCTTCCGGCATCAACGATGGCGCCGCCGCTGTCGTTCTCATGCGTGCCGACGATGCCGAGCGCCGGGGCATCGAGCCTCTCGCGCGCATCGTGTCTTATGCAACCATCGGCCTTGACCCCAGCATCATGGGTGTCGGCCCCATCGGCGCATCCAGAAAGGCCCTCGAAAAGGCCGGTTGGTCGGTTGATCAGCTTGATCTCGTCGAGGCGAACGAGGCATTCGCCGCCCAGGCCTGTGCGGTCAACAAGGACATGGGATGGGATCCTGAGATCGTCAACGTCAATGGTGGCGCCATTGCTATCGGCCACCCGATCGGTGCGTCCGGGTGTCGAATCCTGAACACGTTGCTGTTCGAGATGAAACGGCGCGGCGCCCATCGTGGACTTGCAACGCTGTGCATTGGCGGCGGCATGGGCGTGGCCATGTGCGTCGAAAGGGATTGAAGGGTCACGCGTAACCGAACACGCACCAGAACTGAAATCGGAAGGAGACAGACGGTGGGACGAATTGCGCTCGTGACAGGCGGAACCCGGGGAATCGGCAAGGCGATATCCATCGCGTTGCGGGAAAACGGTTATTCCGTTGCTGCCAACTACGCCGGAAACGAAGAGGCGGCGGCGGCATTTACCGCTGAGACCGGTATTGCTGCCTACAAGTGGTCCGTCGCCGACTACGACGCCTGCGTCGAAGGGATCGGACGGGTCGAAGCCGACCTTGGACCCGTGGAAGTCCTGGTCAACAACGCCGGGATTGCCCGGGACGGCATGTTCCACAAAATGACCCGGGAATCGTGGAACGCGGTGATCGATACCAATCTCTCGGGACTGTTCAACATGACCCATCCGATCTGGAACGGGATGCGAAGCCGTGGGTTTGGCCGTGTCATCAACATCTCGTCCGTTAACGGCCAAAAGGGCCAGATGGGCCAGGCCAACTATTCCGCGGCCAAGGCGGGAGACATCGGCTTCACCAAGGCGCTGGCACAGGAGGGTGCATTCAAGGGCATTACGGTGAACGCGATCTGTCCAGGATACATCGCGACCGAAATGGTCATGGCAGTTTCCGAAAAGATCCGTGATGCCATTATCGCGCAGATACCGGTCGGGCGCCTGGGCGAAGCTGACGAGGTCGCGCGCTGCGTTGTGTTTCTCGCATCTGATGATGCCGCATTCATCACCGGATCGACCCTGTCGGCCAACGGGGGTCAGTACCTGGCCTGATCCGCCGAACGGGTCAGACGATGACGTCGCGGTACCGGGACGGGGCAGCGCCAAAGACCCTTCGGTACCTCGAGACCTCGTGGTCCGGCCCTATGGCCTTGTTTGCGTCGTCGCTCAGCTTGACGGTGGGTTTCCCTTCGACCCGGACAAGTTTGCACACGAGGGAAAATGGATCCAGGGAGCCATCGGGAACCAGCCCCCTGAAATCGTTGGTCAAGAGCGTGCCCCAACCGAAGGCCACGTTGGTTCGTCCCGAGAACCGGTGTGCCAGGCGCTCGATGTCGCCAACATCCAGACCATCCGAAAAAATGATCCGTTTCTCGCCAGGGTCCTCGCCGTGCTCGCGCCACCATCGCACTGCGTTCTCGGCACAATTTTCGGGTAATCCGCTATCCACGCGGACACCGGTCCATTTCGCCGACCATCCGGGGGCATTCCTGAAGAACCCTTCGCTCCCGAACGTGTCCGGGAGCATGATGAGGAGGTTTCCATCGTGCTCCTGCTGCCAGTCGGAGAGCACGGAATAGGGAGCTCGTTCGAGCTCGGCGTCCGATTCCGCGAGCGCAGCGTAGGCCATGGGGATTTCATGGGCGTTGGTCCCGATGGCTTCGACTTCTCGCCGCATTGCGATCAGGCAGTTTGACGTTCCCGGGAACTTGTCGCCCAGTCCCTCGATCATGGCCTGAACGCACCAGTCCTGCCAAAGGAACGAATGGCGCCTCCGGGTTCCGAAGTCAGCCACGGCCAAGGGCTCTATCGCACGCAACCGGTCGATCTTTTCCCAGATCTTGGTCATGGCGCGCGCGTACAGAACCTGCAGTTCGAATTTCCCGAGCCTCTCAAGCACTGCGCGGGACCGCAATTCCATGATGACGGACAAGGCCGGGATCTCCCAAAGCATGACGTCCGGCCAGTGGCCTTCGAAGGTCAATTCGTACTGGTCACCGCGCCTCTCGAGACTGTAGTCCGGGAGTTTCAATTGCTCGAACCACTCGAGAAAGGCGTGGCTGAACATTTGCCTCTTTCCGTAAAAGGTGTTGCCCCGGAGCCAGGTGCTTTCACCGCGCGAGAGTGACAGCGAGCGAATATGGTCGAGTTGTTCCCTGAGTTCGCCTTCATCGACAAGATCCGCCAGGGGAATTGCCGTCGACCTGTTGATCAGTTTGTAGGTTACCCTGGTCCCGGGACTTCGCCTGAACACGAACTGGCACATGAGCAGCTTGTAGAAATCCGTGTCGATCAGGGAACGGACGATCGGATCGATCTTCCACTTGTGATTATGGACTCGAGTTGCGATGTCGACCATGAATCAAACTTCCGCGTAGAGACTGACGGCCGCTGAGAATTGCGCGGCGGGAATCCGCTCCATCGGTCAGGGAACGATCCTGACCCCGTGCGATTCCATGTCCGCCCGGGCTTCGTCGAGCGAACCATTGAGATCGATTGCCCGGCAGGCTGTTTCCATGACGGTCACGTCAAACCCCAACCCGGAGGCATCGACGGCCGAAAACCGAACGCAAAAGTCGAACGCGAGGCCGACAAGTACCAGGCGCGACACGCCCCGTTCCCGAAGGTATCCTTCCAAACCGGTCCTGGTCTCGTGATCGTTTTCAAAAAAGGCGGAATAGCTGTCGATGGCGGGGCGAAACCCCTTGCGTATGACGAGGTCGGCCGTGTCGGTATTCAGTTTCGGGTGAAAGCGCGCGCCTTCCGAACCCGCAACGCAATGATCAGGCCAAAGAACCTGGGGACCATACGGCATCTCGATTTTCGAAAACGCCTCGGCGGAGACGTGATTCGAAGCAAACGAGCTATGGTTTGGCGGATGCCAGTCCTGGGTCAGCACCCTGAGCGGAAATTCCTCCAGCAGCGCGTTCACCCGTTCAACGATGGATGCGCCGTCAGGAACGGCGAGTGCACCGCCGGGGCAAAAATCGTTCTGGATGTCGATCATGATCAGCGCGGTATCGTCGGGATGCATCATCGGAAACTTCCTGCGTGTTCAAACCTCGCGTTGCGCGAAGTGACCGAATTCCCGCCATTCATGGCCCAATTCCCTTGCCACGGGACGGAAACGCGCACCTGGTCGTGCAAATCGAAGCGGGTGTCGTGGTGTCCTTCCTGTACGGCACGTGCAGGGACGGCCAGAAGTCGGTCCCAGGGAGACACAGTCTAAACCGGGTATGGTAGCCTCTCAACGTCAAATGTCGCGGGGGCTGGCGGTCTCGTCACCTTGCCACACCCGAACACATTCCGCCTCTTGAATTGAGGGTCGGGAAGGCCCGGGCAACCGCGTTGCCGACCGGCCCGGCCCGGTCATACGGAGATGCAGTTCCGGGCGATTGCCGATAATATCGCGTTCACGTTACCGCAGGTTGAATCGCGGGGAGCCGGGGAGTTGCCTCCAATGGAATCGGAATCCGGATCTGCACGACATGTGCGTGACGTCCTTGACCCCGCACGTGCAGCAGCCTTGCATGCGACTCTGGGTACCGGTGGAGAGGTTCCTCGGGCAGGGATGCATCTGCCGCCGTTCTGGCATCACATCTATTTCTGGGACTGCGTACCTGAACAGGGACTCGGACGGGACGGACATCCACGGATTGGCGGGCTCATTCCGGACACCGGGTTCCCGCACCGGATGTGGGCCGGTGGAACCGTCCGCTGGCGCGCGCCTGCAATTATCGGCCTCGAAGCCGAAAAATTCTCGACGGTCGTACGGTGCGAAAACAAGGTCGGCCGGTCCGGTGCGTTCGCAATTGTCACGCTCAGGCACGAGATCCGTCAGAACGGCCGCACGTGCATTTCCGAGACGCAGGATCTGGTCTACCGGGCAGAAAGGATGCGGCGGCGGCACGAGCCGGAACCGGCGCCCTCCAACGAGACCCGCTCGAGGTCCCACAGGTTTTCGACCGTCATGCTGTTCCGCTACTCGGCGGTCACATTCAACGGGCACCGCATTCACTACGATCCCGACTTCGCCCGAAACCACGAGGGCTATCCCGGGCTTGTCGTTCATGGTCCCCTGCTCGCGCTGCTGCTGACGCAACTCGCAGAAGAAATCCTGGGCACGCTCTCCGGTTTCACCTTCCGGGCGACGTCACCGGTGGCACAGGGCGAAGTGGTGGAGGCATGCGCCCGGGAGGATTCAGACCGGTTTTCCTTGTGGATACGTGGCCCTGACGGCCGCCTGTGCATGAGTGCGGAGGCCGTTGCCGAACTGCCTGCCTAATCTGCCCCGGTCAATCGCCGGGTTTGCGATTCGGATCCGAAGTGGAGGTACCCCCGAGCCTGCGCGAGTTCGACCTGGCGCTGGCGTTCACGGAGTCCCCGAAGACGGTCGCCGTCGCTGCTTCCAATGCACGCTGAACAGGACACCCCTTCTTCGTAATGCGGACCGGAGCGCTCGACCGCCGACAACGGGCGGCGACAGGAAAAACAGAGCTCATAGGACCCGCGCTCCAGTCCGGGACCCACCGATACGCGGTGATCGAAAACGAAACATTCTCCGCGCCAGAGGTTTTCCTCGGGAGGGGTCGTCTCAAGGTAGTTGAGAATGCCTCCATCAAGTTGGCAGACATTACGGAAGCCGTCTTTCAGGGCAAGGCTGGTCGACTTCTCGCACCGGATTCCCCCGGTGCAGAACATCGCGATACGTTTGCCCTCGAAACGGTCCCGATTGGCCGTCCACCACGCGGGAAACTCGCTGAAACTCTCGATTCCCGGGTTGACCGCACCGGGAAAAGTCCCGACCTCCACTTCGTAGCTGTTTCGCGTGTCGACGATTACCACCTTGTCATCCTCGATGACCTTGTTCCAGTCGCGAGGAGAGACCCGCCGTCCGGTCGCCGCGAGCGGCTCCACGTCCGGCCGGCCCATCGTCACGATTTCACGTTTGAGCCTGACTTTCATCCTCCGGAACGGGTCTTCTTCCGCGGTGCTCTCCCGATGCCTGATCCCGGCACACCCGGGCAGAGAACGGACCTCCGAAAGAACCCGGTCAATCGCAGCGCGGCAACCTGACACGGTTCCGTTAATTCCCTCTTCGGCGATCAGCACGGTCCCCCGGGTTCCCGCTTCTGCCGCCGAGCGCCGAATGGCGTCACGTACGGCCGCGGGGTCGGAAATCCGGACGAACTTGTAGAATGTCGCAACGATTGACTGGGGCATGGCGTTTTTCACGGAGTCCGGTTCAAACTCGTCCTTCCAACGTTCGGCACGCACATCGCGTTGGCGTGTCGATCGGTCCTTGCTCGTGGACATGCTGCGGAGCCCGGGGCCGCTGCCCCTGCCGCAGATCGTTCCCTACCCGAATCCGAGGGGATTGTTGACCGCGGCCAGGACCGGCAGGTCAATGACGGCACCACCAATCAGAATTCGACCCCTTGTTGCGCCTTGATCCCGGAACGGAAGGGATGCTTCACAAGTTCCATTTCGGTCACGAGATCGGCAACTTCCACGACTTCATCCCGCGCGTTGCGGCCGGTAAGGACCACATGGGTCATCTCCGGTTTTTCCTGTTCAAGGAACCGGACGACGTCCCCGACATCGAGATAGCCGTAGCGGATCGCTATGTTGATTTCGTCAAGCAGGACCATCGAGTTCGATGCATCGCGAATGAGCGACTTTGCCTTTTCCCAGGCGGCCTGGGCCATTTCCGTATCACGGATCTTGTCCTGGGTTTCCCAGGTAAACCCTTCGCCCATCGTGTGAAACGCACAGAGATCGCTGAACTTACCGACGATCAGGTCACGTTCGCCGGTCGCCATACCGCCCTTGATGAACTGGACGACCGCGCATTTCATTCCATGCGCGATGTGCCGGATGATCATGCCGAACGCAGCCGTCGATTTGCCCTTCCCCTTGCCGGTATGGACCATGATCAGCCCCTTCCTGCCGGTCTTGGTTGCCATGATCTTGTCCCGCGCTGCTTTCTTCTTTGCCATCTTCCGAGCGTGATGTTGGGCTTCACTGGTTTCGTTCATTTTTGGCTCCGACCTTTCCTTGCCTGTGCTGAGACCATCGTTCGCGGGAACGCTGGACATCATAGATGATCCGGCGCCAGCGTGCCAACGGCGATGTCATTCGTGCACGTGTGCCGGGAACGGGCGGTTTTCATTGCGAACAGGGTTAACGATTTCTGATCAGAACGTGCTGTCGTCCGAAGCGAGGACGTCTCTGCCAGCATTTCCACATGACCAGGACGAATCGGGGACCAAGGGCCTGCCGGTTCCGGGACCAGGTTCGGGCGGGGCCTCGTGCCGAGACGGCCCGATCGAAGAAATGCACCCCCATCTTCATTTCGAGCCTGTTCAATCTCCGAAACGGGGTGGGATGGCTGACATGAAGCGCGCGCGTAGCGCCGGAGAGCGTTCCCAAGTCCGCGATGGCATGCACCACGCACAACTCGTCCCAGGACAGCAGGTTGTACATTTTTTCAATATCTCCTTGCAGCTTCACCGAATGGCATTGCTGCAGAGGGGTATTCCGTCGACGTTTCCGATCTCCATCGCGAGATTCTCGATCCGTGCGAACGTCCGGAGCATTACGCAAATCGCGATAACTGCGCCTTTTTCTCACCCTTGGGTGAGCAGCGTCACGCCTTGGGCACGAGCGCACTGCCCGACGACGTCCGGAGAGAAAGAGCGCGGCTGGAGCGTGCGGACCTGGTGGTGACACAGTTTTCGATCTGGTGGCACGGCCGACCGGCTGTTTTCAAGGGTTGGTTTGACAGGGTTTTTGTCAATGGAGGCCTCGACTCCAGCTCGATGCGTCATGACCGGGGTTGCTTTCGCGGCCGGAAGGCGGTGTGCTCCGTTGCGACCGGCGCCCCTGAAATCGCGTTCGGACCCGGTCCCCGCGGAGGGGATGTCGAGCCGATTCTCCGGCCGACCCATGATTCGCTTCACGACATGGGCTTCCACGTCTTGCCGCCCTCCATGGCCTTCGGAATCCAGGGGCATGGTCTTGCCTACGCGGATGAAGGCGGCAACAAACGCAATGTGATTCACTGTCGTGAGACGCGGAAGGAACGGCTGCGGCAACAGGACCAGGATCCGCCCCTGGTGTTCCAGGGGTGGGACGATTGGGATGAAGACGGCCGTGCCAAAGTAGTGCGAAGCTGAGTCGCTTCCCGACGGGAGCGATTTGGGCCGCGAGGGAACGGGCAGTACGGTCACCGAAAGCACCGATTCCGGCCGAGCCCCGCGATATTCCATTTCGCCCCCATTGAGACAACGCGACGATTTGCCTGGAACCAAGGGGCTACGGGTCGGCCTGGCGAGATCCCGGCCCTGCCTTTTCCTTTGTCAACACCATGTATCGACCCTGTTCGGCGTCCGTGAATCCGAAAGGTCTGTAGAAGTCATGATGGCAGCGCGTGGACAGCATCCACCCGATGACGTCCTTGAGTTCGGGATGACCCATCAACTCGGTCACCAGGCGTTTCCCAAGGCCATTTCCACGGTGGGCGGGCAGGACCTGAAGATCATAGATGTGCGCGTGATAAACCGTGTCCGAGATTGCACGTGCCCAGCCGACCTGGCCTTCCAGCCCATGGAAGAGACCGACCGGGAATGAATTCCTGAACGACTTGATTACATCGTTCCTTTCGCGTCCATTTCCCCAGTAACTTGTTTGGGTCGCCGGAACAATCACGTCGAAGTCGAACTCCCCGACATCATAGCTGGTTCGTATTGTCATGCGGGTTCCCCTTCCATTTTTCGGGATCGGATCGTGAATGCCCAAACGAAAGATGCTCGACGGGTCAAGTTAACCCCTCGATCAGCGTCCCGGCGGAGTGCCGTACGGCATTCCAAAGACGTCGAGCCCGGCGTCGGCAACCGGGTGAGGCGGCCGCCAGAGGCGGAAACTCCATGGCCGAACTTGAGTTCCGGTTGCCAGGTCCGATGTCATTCCCGTTGTTCCTGCCCCCGGGCCATTTGGACTTTCAACAACCCGTTCAACAGGTCGAGCATCTCGCCAATCTCCGCGTCGGACACGTTCAGGGCCGGCATGAAGCGGAGTACGTCGGGCGCGGGGGCATTGAGCAACAATCCCTGTGCCAACGCGTTCTCGACGAGGTCAAGACCGTCGGCCCGCGGCCCCAGGTCGAGAGCGAGGAGCAAACCACGGCCGCGCACTCCGCCAAGTCCGTGTCTCTTGCTGAGGTCCTCAAGGCCGCTCCTCAGCGATGACGCAGCGACGCGAACCCGCTCGAGAAAACCCTCCGCAGTGAGACGTTCGAGGACGGCCAGGCCGACGGCAGCCATCAGCGCGTTTCCGTTGTACGTGCCGCCCTGGTCGCCGGGTTCGAAGCAACAGACCTCTTCCCGTGCGAGCAAGGCCGCCAGGGGCGTTCCGGCGCCGATCCCCTTGCCCAGCGTAAGGATATCCGGGCGAACGCCGGTGTGCTCGAAGCAGAACAGGTCGCCGGTCCTTCCCATGCCGGTCTGGATCTCGTCCAGAATCAGCAATAGTCCCTTCCGGTCGGCCACTGAGCGTAGAGATCTCAAATAGCCTTCGTCGGCAGGCCAGACGCCGGACTCGCCCTGGATCGGCTCCAGCATGATGGCGACGGTCTTGTCCGAGATCGCCGCTTCGACGGCCCCCAGGTCATTCAATGGAACTTTCGGAAACCCCGCCACCTTGGGCTCGAACAGGTCGGCCCAGGCTGCCTTTCCCGACGCAGACATGGTTGCAAGGGTTCGACCATGAAAGCCGTGAAGAGTCGTTATGATCTCGTACGCACCGCCACGGTGGCGGGCGCCCCACTTCCGCGCGAGCTTGATGGCGCCCTCATTGGCCTCGGCCCCGCTATTGGCAAGGTAAACCCGGTCCAGGCCCGCTGCAGCCGTCAACGCATCTGCATACCGCGTCATCGGATCGTTGTGGTAGGCGGGGCTGCACGTCAGAAGCCTGGTCGACTGTTCGGCCAGCGTTCGGGCAACAACCGGCGGGCAATGCCCGAGGCAATTCACCGCCCAGCCCTGGACGAAATCCAGGTAGCATTTGCCCTTGCTGTCCCACAGCCTGCCGCCCTGCCCGCGCGTGAACGTGATCGGGGGACGCCGGGTGATTTCCATCAGGGTCCGGTAGGAATCATGCGTCGCGCAGTTCGGCTGCGGCTCCGTCGTCGATGTCATTGTCTCGTCCTTTCTGACTGGGTCGTCGAGGACAAGGACGGCAACCGTGACCTCGCCTCTCGGCGACGGTCGTGGCTGGTTGAATCGTGGTGCTGGTGAACGAGCCTGCGACCGCCTACAAGGTGGCAGGGCGGCGTGAAACGCGTTTTCGGGTCCCCGGGCTCATGGCGGCGGAACTTACATCGACCTCCATGGGCAATCAAGGCCGGAGAATTCGAGACACCAATCTGGACGGGTCGAAGCACCGTCGAAATCCCGCGTTGTCGTTTCCGTGGATGTTGTACGGAATGATTCGGCACGTCTTGCCGATCGCTTCGGCGCAACGGCCGATTTTGGCCAGCATCGTTTCAAGGCGGTACGGTGTGCGGAAGTTCCTGCGTGGCCGTATCGAAGGCGTCGACACCGATCACCACATCGCCCGCGTCAGACGCGGTATGCCGTGCCTTGAACACGATCAATGCGTCGGCAAAACCGCCACCCTTCACAGTCCCGGCTTCATCCGTCGACGCGGTCTTCCTGCATGCCTGCAACGCACGCCAGACGACCTGATCGTTCCCGAAACGAATGTTCGGCTCGCCAAACGGCCGCTTGAGGACGGCAACCAACCGGGTTCCGGTCAACCGGTACTTGCGACCCGAGACCGTCCATACAGTCTCGACCAGAACCAGATCGGTAATCGGAACGGTTTCCGCGGCATCGATGACGGCCTCAGAACGCTCCGCCTGATATTCTCGTCGTCGTACAGCAGATGCTGGCGCAGAACGCTGGTGTCGACCGCGATCAAGGCGGCGTCCCGTCCAGAGCGTCCTTCACGGACTCCTCGTCCCTGACCGAGGGATTGCCGGTCACGTCGCGCAGAAAACACTTGGCTGCGCCAGGGACTTTCCGCACGATAGTGATGCAGCCATCGGCGACTGGCTGCAACACTCGTCCCCAGGCCCGACGCCAACTTTCCTGCACTGATCGATCGGCAGCAACCCTCGCCGACGGGACGTGGGTCGCCATCGCCATCATCGCTGCCGGAGCTTCCGGTAAAACGCCGGAATGCAGGAACATCCCCGTTGGCTGGAGTGGTTCCAACGCGAAACCGTCTCGTGCAGACATGACACCGACCGTGTCGGGGCGCACGTGGCGAAAATACTCGAAGCGCAGAATTCCTGGTCCTCCGTATGCGGCTTGGCAGCGACGGTGGTGTCAACGATTGAAATGAAATCCTGACAAGGCAGGCGATTCCCGAACTTCACCAGCCAAATCAAAGCAAGGTGGGAAGAGTTGTCGCAAACCAAGCCAATGAACCCGGAAAATCCACGCCAAACCAGATCGAAAGTCAACATGTCAACATGGGATATGAAGGAGAAGAGCCTGCGCTCGATCTTGTCCACTTGCTCGTGACGGGTGCTCTCGACCGCGAATGCGGCCGTGTCGGAACTGACCCCGACATTGACTCAGCCCACGTTGTTGATCACGTCATGGACCCCGTAGGGGATCGCCTTGCCGCGTTCCTTGTCGGCAATACGTGCCCAGTTCAGTTATGTGCCCAGTCGCCCGCAACCCATTGAATCCACGGGCGGTGCCCGGATTTGTCGCCACATAATTTTTTGAGGATAGTTCTCCCCGATTTCAAACCGACAGGGAGATTGTCATGTTAGAACAGTACTTCGTGCAGCCCAAGACATGGGATCGGATCCGGGCGTCATGGCTCGGCCAGCCGATCGAGGACTATGTGGGCCGGCTCTCCACACAAGGATATTCGGCAACGACCGTTCGCCGCCACGTAACCGCACTCATGCATTTCGCGGACTATTCCTGCAGTTGCGGGGGAGCTCGAATTGAGGACCTGCCTGACCTGGTGGAGGGGTTTGTTGCGCACATGGAGCGCATCTATCGTCGGCGCAATGGAAAGACGGCGGCACCGCGGTGGTTCACCTGTGACGTCCGGGTTCCTGTCGAGCAAATGCTGCGACTTCTGCTGCCCGACCTGCCCATCATCCATCCGCGGCGGCTTCCCTTTCCGTTTCAGGATGTCGTTCCCGGGTTCCACGATCATCTGCGGCTGGAGCGTGGTCTGCAGGAAACCACCGTGTCTCACTATGCGGTAGTCTTGCGACGTCTCGAGCGATTCCTCGGGCGCATCGGGTTGGTGGACCTCGGACACCTGTCTCCGACCGTCCTGAGCACATTCACGGTCGAGAGCGGACGCGACCTCAGCAAGTCGGCAATGCACGTGCTGTGCGGCGACCTGCGCGTCTTTCTTCGCTATCTCCATCGGAGCGGTCTGCACGACCGCGATCTCAGTGCCGCGGTGGACAGCCCGCGCGTCTATCGCCTGGCGACTGTTCCACGTTCGATCACCTGGCCGGAGATCGAGCGGGTTCTGGAATGCGTCGACCGGCGTACGCCGGTCGGCAAGCGTGACTACGCGATTCTGCTGTTGCTGGTTGTCTACGGGTTGCGCGCCCGTGAAGTTGCATCGCTGACCCTCGATGCCATCGACTGGGAGCGCGAACGGCTGCTGGTGGCCGACCGCAAGGCGGGACACAACACCGCCTTCCCCCTGGCCGGTGTCGTCGCCGAAGCAATCATCGACTACCTGCGCCTCGGGCGTCCCGACAGTGCGGACCGCGCCCTGTTCCTGTGTTCCAATCCGCCGTTCAGGCCGATCCGTTTCGCACTGGTCTCCCAACAGGTCGGCAAATACCTGCGCAAGGCGGGGGTCGCGGTGCCCCGTGCCGGTTCGCACACGTTGCGGCACAGTTGTGTTCAACGTCTGATCGATGCCCGGTTCCCGCTCAAGACCATCGGAGATTACATCGGCCATCGCAGTCCCGACTCCACGCAGATCTACACCAAGATCGAAATCGAGGCCCTCCGAGAGTTGGCACTCGGCGAAGGGGAGGCCGTGCTATGAACACGTCGGACAACTTTCGCAGCGTATTGGCCGATGACATGCGCCGCTTCCTGGCGCACCATCGGGCTCTCGGCAAGAGTTTCGACAGCGAGGAGTACACCCTCAAGCTGCTCGACCGTTTCCTGTACACGCACGAGTTGAACGCAATTGCCGACATCACGCCCGACCGGCTGGACGCCTTTCTCGCCTCCCGGCCGCGAACCCGGCCA
This sequence comes from Paracoccaceae bacterium, assembly GCA_965242975.1. Taxonomy (GTDB): domain Bacteria; phylum Pseudomonadota; class Alphaproteobacteria; order Rhodobacterales; family Rhodobacteraceae; genus JAPPHA01. The sequence continues at coordinate 2,987,022 of CBDETS010000007.1, forward strand.
CGCAGTTACAATCATCTGCTCAATGTGGTGCAGAGGCTGTTTCGCTGGCTGGTTGTTCAGGATGTGCTGTCCTCTTCGCCGATGCGGGCCCGGCCCCGTCGGCCCGGTGTGCAACCGATGCCGTTCCTGTTCGAACCCGCCGACGTCGAACGCCTGCTAGCCAACGCTGCCAAACTGCGGGACACCCGACGCTACGTTTGTCGGGGAACAACCTACCGGATGATCTTTGCCCTGATGTACGGGCTGGGCCTTCGGGTCGGCGAGGTGACCCGGTTGGTGCATGGGGATCTCGATCGCGAACGCCGTTGTTTCCACATCCGGGAAACCAAATTCCTGAAGAGCCGTTTCGTGCCCTTCGGACCACGGATGGACGCCGCACTTGGGGATTACCTGCATGTACGCTGGAACTGTCTGCATCCTGCAGCCGACGATCCCCTGTTCTCACTGGCCGCCAACGGTCGGCGGCCAATTGAGAGCCGGGCCGCCAGCCGGACGTTCCAGAAGCTCGTTCCCGGGTTGGAACTGACGGTTCCCGTCGGCGTTGCGCCGCCGCGATTGCATTGCCTGAGGCACAGTTTTGCCGTCTCGACGCTTCTCGGATGGTATCGCGCAGGCATCGATCCGAATTCGCGTCTGCTGCATCTGTCGACCTTTCTCGGGCACGCCAATCCTTCCTCCACGGCTGTCTACCTCACGATCACCGACGCCCTGTTGACACAGGCCAACCGGCGTTTCGAGCGCTATGCGGCGCCGATATTGAAGGAGGTGCGACGATGACACGACCTGATCTGGGCCGTCTACTCCACGGGTATTTCGAGAATCATCTCAAGGCGCAGAAAGGCCTGCGTCCTGCCACCATTCGCAGCTATCGGGACACCCTCGTGCTGTTCTTGAAGTTCGTGGCGGAAGACCGCCGTTGCAAGCTCACCCGAGTGGTGGCCGCCGACCTGACAGTGGCAAGGGTTCGCGCATTCCTCGAGCACCTCGAACAGCAGCGACACAATCATATCCGGACGCGCAACCAGCGGCTGACCGCGCTCAAGGCGTTCTTTCGCAAATGTTGAGCTCAACATTTACGGATAAATGTTAAGTAAATAGTAATGTTGAGTCGCGTGCGTCCGGCCCTGCGCTGACGGGCTTCAGGGCCGGAATCGCTCAACATTATTATGGCGTGCGCGCGTCCTGCAGAATCGCGAGCAACCGGTCAGGGGCGTCCCTGAACGTACCCTTGGCGATCGCCGGAGGTTGGGTGCCGGACAGGATGTCAAGCTTGCCAACAGGGTCCGCCCGCAGGTAGATTTCCGTACTCTGGGTGCTGGCATGGCCGAGCCAGAGGGAGACCTTTCGGATATCGCCGGAGGCTTCCAGGGTATGAATAGCGGTGCTGTGCCGCAACAAATGTGGGTGGATCCGCTTGTCGGCCAAGGACGGTGCCGCCGTTTCTGCGGTTCTGGCATGAAGTGCCAGGCGATGGGCAAATCCATGCCGGCTCATCGGCTTTCCCCGGGCGTTCAGGAACAGGTGAGGCTCCTCGACCTCTGGGCGGACCCGGATCCAGTCACGGATCATCCGGGTGGTTTCCTTCCAGAGCGGGAGGATCCGTTCTCTTCGTCCCTTGCCCATGATGCGCACGGTATCGAGACCGGGCCGTCCGAGGTCTTCCAGCGTCACGCCGACCAGTTCGGACACCCGCAGGCCCGCGGCATAGCCGAGATGGAGCATGGCCCGGTCCCGCAGTCCGGCCGGCGTATCGGGATCGGGCGCCTCCAGCAGGGCGTGGATTTCCTCGCGATCCAGATACCGGACGACCGCCTGTTCATGCTTCTTCATCGGAATGGCATGAACCTGCCTCGCAAGTTCGAGACACGACGGCAGGCGGTACTCGAGATAGCGGAGAAAGGACTTGATCGCAGCCAAACGGACATTGCGGGTACTGACACTGTTTCCGCGGTCTGCCTCCAGATGGTCGAGGAAGTCGAAGATCAGATCCGCCGTCAGCTGCTCGATCGTGATGGCGCTGGGCCTGACCTTGAGATGTCCGGCGACATGGCAGACCAGCAGCATGAGGCTGTTGGCGTAACTCGCGATGGTATGCCGGCTGGCATTGCGCTGGCGCGGCATGTGCTCGCGAAGGAAGCCACTGACATGGGGAGCGAGATCGGTCATGACGTGGCCCTCCCCGCGTGCAGCGCCTCGGCCTTGTCGGCAATTCCCCGCAGCAGGACCGGCGTCGCGTGAAGGTACCAGTACGTCGAGGAAACACCGGCATGGCCTAAATAGGTCGAGAGGGCGAGGATATGCCGACTGATGTTGTCACGATCAGTATCGATCGCCTGCTCGAGAGACCTGACCGCGAAGCGATGGCGCAAGTCACGGAGCGTGACGCCGGCCTCGCCCTTGCCGCCGCGAAGCCCTGTGGTACGCGCGAGCTTGATGAACGTGCGGGTCAGACAGTTGGGACTGACCGGCTTGCCGGTCGAGACCACGAACAGGTGGTCACTGGCTGCGCCGAGTTTCTTGCGGCGCCCGAGATAACGATGCAGTGCATCGCGGGTGCTGCCGGAAAGGGGCACGAGTCTTGACTTCCCGAACTTGGTCTTGCGGACCACCAGTCCGTCCGAGGTGAGATCGGAAAGCCGGAGGGAACAGGCTTCCGTGCGCCTGAGCCCGGTGACGGCGATCAACCCGATGATGCAATGCATCGTGTGGGGTGTGATTGATCCGGCGGGAGGCAGCTGCAAGGCTGCCTCTATCAGCATCAGGATTTGGTCATCGCTCAGCAGAATGGGCGCACGTTGCTCCCTCCGGGTGCGGCCGAGACACTCCAGGTGCGGGATCTCATGGCGCTCGTCCCCGGCATGGAGCCACAGCGCCAACCGCCGTCCGGCAGCCAACCGTTTCCGCGCCTCCTTGTTCGACGATGTCTGCCGGGCCCATTGGACCATTGCATCGGCACGGATGACGTCGTCTCCGGAGGCCATGGCGGCATCCGCCCAGGAAAGCAGCAGACGTTCCTCATCCGCATACTTGCATCCGAGACTGCGCTTGTGCGCGACAAAGCGCACCACATGGTCCTTCATGCTCATGACGGATCTCCGATCCAGGGTTGTGCGATTTCGAGCAACATGGACGTGTTCGTCTTCGCATAGATCGCGGTCGTTTCCATCGACTTGTGCCGAAGCAGGGCACTGATGGTCTCCATGGATTGTCCGGACCGCAGCATGGCGGTTGCGGTGGAGTGCCTGAAGAGATGGGCGCCTTGCGGGCGCACCTCTTCCAGACCGGCACGCTTCAGCGCGGAAACCACAATGTTGGCGATGGATTGCCTGGATGCCAGCGGACCATACGGCGCCTTTACCTTCAGGAAGATCCTGGTCTCCGCAATCCGGGGGCGTGTCTTCTCGATATAATCCAGAACGGCATCGCCGGCGTCCTGTGGCAACGGCAGGCATTCCTGCCGTTTCGATTTGCCGCAAACCCGGACAAGGGCACCCCGCCAGTCGATATCCTCCAGCCGCAGCGCGACAATGTCACCTGCTCGGAGGGCGAGCCGGGCAAGCAGCAGCAGGACTGCCTTGTCCCGCAAGCCCGCAGGCGAATTCACGTCGCAGCAGGCGATCACATGCTCGATCTCTTCGGGGCTGATGTAGCGCGGCAGGGAGGCCAGCCGCCAGGTGGTCGCGGTCGGAACGGCATCAACCAGCGACGCTGAACACCTGTCCGTCGACGCGAGGTAACGCAAATACATGCGCATGGAACCTGCCAGCTTGCCGGCAAAACTCCTCGAGACCCCGGCATAGTGCTGCAAGAGCACCTCGCGGATTCCTGCCGCATCATACGAGCGGGGATCCGGACCAAGATCCGCAACCAGCATGGCAGCCTGATGGCAATGCTGGTGGGCCGACTTCTCACTGATCCCGCGGTGACGCCGGAGCCATGCTTCGAACGGTGCCATCGCCAGGTCCGTTTCCGGTTCGGGTGTCATGACCGGAACCGGCACCGTGCCCGTCTCGTCGAGATGTTGAAGGAAACGCCGGAACGGATACTCATAGCGTGCGCCGGAATCTCGCGGGCATCGACGCTTACGGTTCCCCGGGCAGACGCAATCATGACGCAGGAAGCGTTCCAGCGTCTCCGCATCGACCTCCGTGATCGAGATGCGCGATCGATGCAGCCAGATCAGGATGTGCTGGCAGGAACTCCGGTATTTTTGAAGCGGGTTCGCCCCGTAACCTTGCTCTTTGCAGCGCGCAATGAAGCCTTCCAGATGGTGCAGGTTGGCATCAAGCTCTCCGGGATGGGGGATGCGCCCCTGGTCTTCCAGGAACTGAACGAGCTTCAGCGCTCCGGTCATGAAGCCCCGATTGCCCGAGGCAAGCATCTTCTGCCGTTCCCCCTCCATGCCGGGGCAATGGCAATCGTGTCGACGGAAAGCGCACAGCACGGCGTCGTCGATGGACTCGAAAGCTATGCCGCAAAGGTCCAGCCACGTCAGGAAGTGCCGCGCTCCAAGCCGGAGCATGGAGATATGATTCGCAGAGAGACACGCAGCACACAGGTACCCGGTGAAGGCGCCAAGGATGTCACTCAGCAGGCCGGAGCCGGTCTCCGAACGCGCTGTCGTGACGGTCAGATGGTTCATGGTTTGCTCTCCTTCCAGTTGGATAAAGTGAAAGGAGGAGCATATAATAATGTTGAGCGATTCCGGCCCTGAAGCCCGTCAGCGCAGGGCCGGACGCACGCGACTCAACATTACTATTTACTTAACATTTTTCGACTGGGTGGCCGGACAGGTGCCGGAGATCTGGTCCGAAGCCGAGCAGGTGGTTGCAATTCCGGCAAAGCGCGTGCCGCCCGCACGTGCATCCTACCTCGAACGTGACGAGGTCGAGGCCCTGTTCGCCGACTTGCCGGTATCCGGCGCCCTGGTACGGCGGGACCGTGCACTGTTGCTGTTCCTGTACAACACCGGTGCCCGGGTCCAGGAGGTCGCCGACCTTCGGGTGGGTAATCTTGATCTTGGCCGGAAACGGGTTCACCTGCATGGCAAGGGAGACAAATGGCGGGTTTGCCCGTTATGGGACGAAACCATCGACCTGTTGCGGGCGCTCATTGTGGGCGCGGAGCAAAACGGACCGGTATTCATGTCCCAGCGCGGCCAGGCGTTGACCCGTTTCGGCATTTACAAGATTGTCCGTCGGCATACCCGGGACCTTGACCTGCATCGGCACGACGCGGCACCGATCGTATCTCCTCACCAGATTCGTCACAGCACCGCTGTGCACCTCCTCGAATCCGGTGTTGAGCCGAATGTAATCCGGAATTGGCTTGGTCATGTCAGCCTGACGACCACCAATCACTATGCGGAGATCACCGTCGCCATGAAGGAAAAGGCACTGGCTTCCAGCTCAGCACCTTTACATGCCGATGAGGGAGCCCGGAACCATCATCGGTGGAAAGATGATCCGTCACTGCTGAATTGGCTCAAATCCCTGTAAAAAATTATGTGGCGACAAATCCGGGCACCGCCCGTGGATTCAATGGGTTGCGGGCGACTGGGCACATAACTGAACTGGGCACGTATTTGCGACAACGGTGCGAATTTCCGCTCCCGGCAACTGATGATGGTCTGCGGCCGGCTGGGTATCTCGCTGCTGCATGCACGGCCATACCATCCCGCGGGACGGGGAAAGATAGAACGCTGGTTCCGGACCGTTCGCGGGCAGTTCCTCGCCCCGCTCGACCCGCAGGACATTCCCGACCTGGAGACCCTCAACCGACGGTTCCGCGCCTGGACGGAGGGCGAGTACCACATGGCCGTTCACCGCGGCCTCGAAGGACAACGCACCCCTCTCGACCAGTGGGCCCTCACCTGTGACAGGGTCCGCCGGCCCGACCCCGGTGTCGATCTCGACGACATGTTCCTGTTCGAGGCGACCCGGCGGGTCTCCAGGGCCCGAACCGTCAGCCTCGACGGCCGCATCTACGAGGTCGAGGCGGGGATGAACGGTGCGAAGGTCACGCTCCGCTACGATCCGGCCGCCCCGCCGGACCGTCCGATCAAGGTGGTGCACGAGGGCAAGCCGCGCGGCTTCGCGCGTCTGCTCGACCTGTACGCCAATGCCCGGATCAAGCGCCCCGCCGGGCAAGCGTCCGTGGCTTTCCGGGCGTTTCTCCGCAACAGCAGGAAAGAGGAGGACTGACCATGTACCTGTCACACTTCGGGTTCAGGAACTATCCCTTCGAGAAGACGCTCAAATCCGACGAGCTTCTCGGCACCGAGACACAGGCCGAGGCACGCGCCCGTATCGGTCATCTCATCGAGATGCGCGGCATCGGCCTGCTCACCGGCGAATCCGGCGTCGGCAAGACCGCGCTCTGCCGACAGGTGCTCGACACCCTGCACGAGGGCCTCCACCAGGTTCGCTACGTCGCCTTCGCGACCGGAAACGTCCGCGACACCTACAACGCCATCGCCACCGCCTTCGGCCTGGCGGAGAGCCAGTCCCGCGCCGCGGTCTGCCGGGCGATCCGCGCGGAGATGAGCCGCCTCGTCGCCGAGTCCGGGAAGCTGCCGGTGCTGGTCTTCGACGAAGCGCACCATCTCGGCAACGATGTCCTTGCCGAGTTCAAGATGCTCACCAACTACCGGATGGATTCCAGCAACCGGCTCTGCCTGCTGCTGGTCGGGCTGACCGAGTTGCGCAACCGGCTCAGGATGGCGGTGCACGAACCCCTGGCCCAGAGAATCATCGTCAACTGCCACATTCCCGCGCTCCGCCACGAGGAGGTCGGCGCCTACATCGAACACCGCATGCGCCTGGCCGGCGCCGATGTGCCGGTCTTCGAGCCGGCGGCAATCGAGGCGGTGACGCTGGCAAGCAACCGCATCCCGCGGCAGATCAACCGCATTGCTCATCATGCGCTGATCGCCGCCGCCGCCGACAGGGCGCGCACCGTCACCGACAGTCACGTCAACCGGGCCGCCGACGAAGTCGTGCTGTGAGCAAACGCAGGGCTCGGGCCGACGCGGTCCGGGCAATCCCGCTGACGGTCGTCGCCGCCGGGCTCGGGTACCGGAAAGACCCCACGGACAGGGCCCGCTGGAAACGCCCGGGCTCCGTGATCAGCATCAACGGGACTTGTTTCTTCGACCATATCACGGGCCGCGGCGGTGGCGGTGCAATCGACCTGGTCATCCAGGCCGAGGGATGCAGCTTCCTTCAGGCTCTCCGGCACCTCGAAGGCTTCCCGTCCCGCAACCCATGTACCGGAGACCGAACCCCGGTCCTCTCCGAAGACCGGGCATGGGCACGGGTGCGCCGCTACCTGTGCCAAAACCGGGGGCTCGATCCACGCCTGGTCGAACACTGCAGGCGTATCGGCATCCTCGGCGCCGACAACCGCGCCAACGCCGTCTTCACCTGCCGCGACCGGGAGCGCAGGAAAACCGGTGCCGAGCTGGTCGGTACCCGACCCGACCGGCCCTTCAGGGCCATGGCCACTGGAAGCCGCTGAGAGTGCGCACGATTTTTGATGGCGGGTTGATCCCGGTTTTTGGTGGTTTTCGGTTGTTGAGTTGATGCGCCTGGGTTGAGTTGGGTGGTTCCGGGAACCGGTTCCGTCGATTTGCGTATGCGGGAACCGGGAACCGCCATCGCGGGCTGTGGTCGCGGACGGTCTGTTTACCGTTCTGTGTGGACTGTGATTCGTTGCCGGCGCAGCGGATTCTGCCGGGTGCCTGGACGGGGAAGTGTTCAGTTTTGCCCATCGGACAGCATGTCGTCGGTGAACAGTGCCGGTGTGGTGCGCCCGAGGCTGTAGCCGTCCCGGGAGCGGATCACGGTTCCGGCACCGCACAGCTGCCTGAGGGTGGTGCTGACGGTTTCGTTGCGCAATCTGGCGCGTTGGCGAAGCTGGCGCTGGGAGAGCGGTCGTGCCGCATCGTCGAGCAGTTTCACGATCCGGGTTCCGGGGTCGCCGTCGGGTTCGGCCTGCTGGCGGGCCGGGGTTTCCTTGAGGCGCAGGAAGGTGCCGTGCCCCTCGGTCGCGAGGTCGAGTTCGATGTCGTCCCGGGCGGGGGCGGCGCGGTGCTCGACACTCATGAAGATCTGCTGACGGCGACGGCGCAGGTAGGCCATGCTGTCGCACCATGCGAAGAGTTCGCCGGAGCCGCGCAGCGCCTGTCCTGCCCGTGCTGCGCCGCTCTTGCGGGCGTGGTGGACGACGAGGACGGCGGTTTCGAACCGGCGCTGGAGGCTGCGGAGGAAAGCGAGGTGATGGGAATGTTCCCATCACCTCGCTTATGGGAACCAAATGTTTATGTGAATCTTGAATCCCAAGTGCCTGTCATGACACGCCTTATCCGCTGATTGGGTTCACATAAAAATCTGCTCTACTCCTGTCGATTTCGACACTGACAGGAGAGAGATCGTGCCTTCGAAACAATTCGGTCTTCCACTGCTCGATGTGGTTCCGGAACGGGATACCCGTGTTGTCCGGTGCTATGCGGAGCACCTGGAAGGCCTTGGTCTTTCAGACAGGAAGACCAGCTTATTGATCAGTACGGCCAGGCACGTCGCGGTCTGGCTGGCGCTCAACGGGGCGGGTCTCGACAAGCTCGACGTCCACCTTCTTGATCGTTTCATGCGCCATGAATGCCACTGTCCGGGACGGCATCGGAACGGCAGGAAGCCCGGGCAGCACTGCAGGCGATTTGCGCTCAGGTTCCTCCGGTACCTGCTCGAGACCGGGCGGGCAGAGGTGCCCCCGGAGATCGAGGCCGGCGGACATCTTGCGACACGGTTCCGGGACTCCCTGGAAGAGCAGGGATACGCAAGCTCGACGATCAGATCGAGCGGGACCCTGTGCCGCCACTTCATCGTCTGGCTCTACCTGTCGGACATTCCCCTGGCGGAAGCCGACGAACGCGTTCAGCGTCGCTTTCTTGCCCACGACTGCACCTGTGTTCATCCGGGGTTCCTCGACAGGCCCACAGGGTTTGCCGGTTCCAGAACCTCCGGATCAACGCTCCGGCTCTTTGCCGCGTTCCTGGTGGACAGGAACGTTATCCCGGCGCCGGTGGTCCCGCAACGCCATGCGGAACACGGTGAACATCTCGATGCGTTCCTCCACTGGCTTCGGCAGCATCGCGGCCTCAGGGACACGACCATCGAACAATACGAAAGGCACATGCGCGCGCTGCTTCCGGCTCTCGGCGACGACCCGGGGGCGTATGACGCCGCCCGTGTCCGGAACACGATCCTGGACCGTCTCGAAACCGCGTCTCGCGGGCAGGTCGGCGACCAGGCGAGCGCGCTTCGGATGTACCTGCGCTTTCTCGGGTCGAACGGCCTCTGCCGGCCGGAACTCGTCCACGCGGTTCCGACGGTCCCGAGACTCCGGGGCGAAAGCCTGCCCCGGCATGTCGGGCAGGACGATATCGAACGCATGATCGCGACCTGCGACGTGACGACGCCGATGGGGATGCGCGACCGGGCAGCCCTGCTGCTGCTCGCCCGGCTTGCGTTGCGGGCCGGCGACGTCGCCGGGTTGAATCTCGACGATATCGACTGGGACAGGGCCGTCATCCGGGTCAAAGGCAAGTCGCGGCGGGAGACGGAACTGCCGCTGCCGCAGGATGTGGGCGACGCGCTGCGGGATTACATCCTGGAGGCCCGGCCACGCAGCGACGAGAAGAAGGTGTTTCTCCGCTGCATGGCGCCGCACCGGCCCTTGGCGAATAACAGCATCAGCACTTCCATCGTATGCCGTGCGGTCGAGCGGGCCGGTATCCGGGGCGTCGGCCCGACAGCGTCACACCTGTTCAGGCGCTCGGCGGCGACCAATCTCCTGCGCGACGGCGCCCCCCTGGAAGCCATCGGCACCCTGCTCAGGCACAGCTCTCCCGACGTCACTGCGATCTATGCCCGCGTCGATGTCCGGATGCTCCGTGAACTGGTGCAGCCCTGGCCCTTCGAGGGAGACGACCGATGACCATGACGGATCACGTGAAGGATTACGTCGCAAGCAGGAAAGCACTGGGCCTGTCGTTCAGGGAAGAAGAGCGGGTCCTGATGCGTTACGCAGAACATGCCGACGCCGGGGGCGACGAATTCGTGCGTATAAACAGTGTCCTGGACTGGGCCCGTACGGCGATATCGGTCGGCGAGGCACAAAGACGACTGCGCATCGTCCGCGGGTTGGCCGTCTTCCTCCATGTCGGGGATGACCGTCACGAGGTGCCCCACCGGGACGCTCTCGGCAAGCGGAGACGGTACCGCCCACCGCCGTGCATTCCGTCACCGGAGGAGATCCGGTTGATCATGACGGAAGCGCTGTCCCTGCCGCCGGCAGGGTCGCTCACCCCGCGGACCTTCCACACCATCATCGGTCTCATCGCATGCACCGGGCTGAGACGCTCGGAAGCAACCGGCCTGCTGCTGGGCGACCTCGGACCGGACGGGCTCCTGGTCAGGAATACCAAGAACCGCCGTGACCGCCTTGTCCCCCTGCACGAGAGCACCCGCCGCGCCCTCGACGACTACCTCGTGGCGCGGAAACGGCAGGGCGGACCCTGCGAACACCTGTTCGTGCTCGCATCCGGCCGGCCGGTGCGCCCGGATTATCTGACCGAGACCTTCATCCTGCTCGCTCGCAAGGCAGGGGTTCGCGGCAAAGCCGGGGAACCCGGCCCCAGGCTTCACGACCTGAGGCACGGATTCGCCGTTCGCGCACTGGAAGGCTGCATCTCTTCCAGCCGGAAGGATGTCGGCCGACACATGCTCGCGCTCTCGACCACCCTAGGACACGCGCGACCTGTGGACACGTACTGGTACCTGGAGGCGACACCCGTCCTCATGCGCCAGGTGTCGGAGGCGACCGAGAAACTGCACATGACAGGAAAGGAAAAGACATGACCAAACTCGCACCCCCGCTATCCACCTTCCTGCAGGAGTATCTCCCCCGTGACCGGGGAGCCAGCCGGCACACCATCGAGAGCTACACCACGAGCTTCAGGCTGCTCGCGGTCTTCGCCGCGGACAGGCACGGCGTCCGTCCCTGCGCGCTCGAGGTCGGCCATCTCGAGGTCGACACCATTCTCGCCTTCCTCGACCATCTCGAAAACGAGCGTGGAAACGGGGTTCACACCCGCAACACCCGTTTGGCCGCAATCAAGAGTTTTGGCCGTTTCCTCGAGTACCGGTACCCGGACCATCTCGAACTGGCGGCACGGGTGCATGCGATCCCGCAGAAGAAGGGCGACGTTCCCGCGCTCGACTATCTCGACCGGGACGAAGTGGATGCGCTGCTCAAGGCGCCGGACACCGCCACACGGACCGGAACCCGGGACCGGGCGATGCTGTGTCTTGCCTACAACGCCGGGCTCCGGGTCTCCGAACTGGTCGGCCTCGGCCTCGACGATGTCCGGATGCCGCAGCTCGACGAGATCCGGGTCATGGGCAAGGGACGAAGGGCCCGCGTCCTGCCGCTGTGGAAGGAAACGGGATGTGCGCTCGGTGCATGGCTGTCTGTCCGTCCCGAAGTTCCCGACCGCCACCTGTTCCTGAATGCGATGGGACGGGGGATGACCCGGCGCGGCTTCGCCAAGCGGCTCGAGCTGCACGTCACGACGGCGGCGCAGACGCAACCGTCGATCGCACGCCGGAAGGTAACGCCCCATTCCATTCGACATGCCAGCGCCTTGATGATTCTCGAGGCGACCGGCGACATCCGCAAGGTCTCGCTGTGGCTGGGGCACCAGAGCCTCCAGACCACGGAGATTTACCTTCGTACGGATCCTGCCGAAAAGCTGGACATGCTCTCGGAGTGGCATTCCCCGGGCCTTGGCAAGGGACGGTTCACGGGCGTGAAGGACGCGCTGATGGCGATGCTGTCGAACGTCTGAGCCGGATTTTTATGGGAACCGAATCGGTGGAAAACGTGCGTCGTGACAGGCACTTGGGATTCAAGATTCACATAAACATTTGGTTCCCATAAGCGAGGATGGGCGCGATCTCGCCGACCGCATTCTCGTCGACGCCATGCAGCCGGACCAGTGGGTCGAGGATCAGGATGCGGGGCCGGGCCTGGTCGACGGTGGCGGCGAGCTTCGCCTGGTCCGCCTTGCGGTCGAGGCGCAGGACCGGGGTATCGATGACGGCGATGTCGAGATCATCGAAGTGGACATCGGCGGCGGCGGCGATCCCCTGGAGGCGCTGGCGGACGACATGGCCGGCGTCCTCGGCGGCATAGAGCAGCACCCCGGGCCGGGGCATTCGACCGGGAAGCGCCGCAGGCAGGGAGCGGCACTGGCGACGGCGACGGCGATGTCGAGGGCGAGGAAGGTCTTGCCGCATTTGGGTTCTCCCCCGAGGATGCCGACGGCCTGTTCGCCCCACAGGGTGTCGACCAGCCAGTCCTGCTGGCGCGGGCGGTCCTCGAGTTCGCGCGGCCTGCGTGTGGGGAATGCGGTCATCGGCGTGTCCTCCTGCCCGGCAGGGCGGTTCCGAAGACCTCGAAGAAGAGGCTTTCGTCGAGTTGCGTGCGCTCGCTTTCGGCGGCGGCGGCGAGCAGGCTGTCGGCCATGATGGCGAGGCTCCTCGGGTTGCCGCCGGCATGGGTGGTGAGGGCCGTCTTCAGTTCGGCGGTCATCAGCGCCGGATTGCCGGCTGCCCTGAGCAGGTGGTCGAGCAGTTTCGCCAGCCCGTCGGGGTCGGCGGCGTCCAGTGTCAGGCGATGGCGGATGCGCGAGGCCAGCGGCGCGAGTTCCTGGGTCCTGAACTTGTCGAGCAGTCGGCTGTCGCCGGCGAGGACGACGGAGAGAATGGTGCGGGAGTCGAACTCGGTGGAGGCGAGGAGGCGGATCTCCGTCAGCACGGAAGTCTGCAGTTCCTGGGCCTCGTCGATGAGCAGCAGCGGCCGCATGCGGGTGTCGTGGAGATGGGAGCGCCACCGGTCGCGCAGCAGCTTGAAGCCGTTCCAGCGATTGTTGTGGACCAGTGCGATGCCGAACAGTTCGCCCATTTCGCGGTAGAAGTCGGCGAGCCGCGAGGACGGGTGGGAGAGCGCCGCGATGCGCAGTCCCTCGATCGTGTCGAGACGCAGGGCGAGCTGGCGCAGGACGGCGCTCTTGCCGGTCCCGGGATCGCCGACGACGAGGGCGAAGCCGCCCTGGCCCAGGAGATGGTTCTCGACCCTGAGGCAGAAGCTCTCGACGGCGGGAGTGGTGAACAGCTCCCCGGCCGGCAGGTCGGGGGCAAACGGGTTCCATTTGAGGCCATACAGGCTCAGTGTCTCACGGTTCATGACGAATGATCCTCCTCGTCGCCGGCGTTGTCGGTCTTGTCGGAATCGCCCCGGAAGGGCATCCAGGCCGGCGGCAGGCCGGTTGCCGCCTGTTTGTTCAGGATCTTCCTGAGAAGCGGCGGCACCTCCGCCTTTCCGGTGCCGGGTTCGGCATCGGCGGCGTCGCCGGGTCCGACCGGCCTGCGCGCGGCATTGGCATGCGCGCGCTTGTCGAGCGGATGGAGCAGGCACAGGCAGTCGTCGTTCTCGGTGACCAGTTCTGCGACCGTCAGGTCCCAGCGGGCATAGCGCACCCGGGCTTCGAGCAGGTGGCGCCAGGGTTTCGGCACCTGGAAACGGACGCTGTCGAGCGACAGGGTTCCGTCGGAGCGCCGGATGGTCCGCGTGACCGCAATCCGGAACGCCGACCTGAGCGCGGCACTGTCCGGACAGTCCCGCGCGGCATTGTCGCTCTGCTTCAGGCGCTCAAGAGGCGTGACCCCGAGCTCGCGATGGACCCGGCAATGGTAGTCATGCTCGAGCCAGGCGATGGTCGCGTCGTTCAGCATCTGCAGGGTGAGCGGTTCCCCGATCCCTTCGAGCATGGCCATCAGACGGCCTTCGACCGAACCCCACAGGACCTCCATCTTGCCGTTCTGATGAGGTGAGTAAGCGAGTGTCCGGACATGCTGGATGCCCAGTCTGAACAGGCCGGCCTCGACCTCGCCGGCGATCATCGGTGAACCGTTGTCCGACATCAGGGCCCTGGGCAGCCCGCGCTTCATGAACGCCTGGCTGAGCCCGTGGGTGAAGGTCTCGGTCGTCTCCTCCAGGTACCACTGCAAGTGGCAGCCGAGACGGGAATGATCGTCGAGGACCCCGAACAGGAAGGGCGTCCGCCACTCGCCGCCCGGCGTCAGCACCCGGACAGATGCGTGGTGATAATCGCAGTGCCATAGGGCATGCGAGCGCGAGACCTCGTAGCTCAGAACCTCGCGCGCTTCGGCCGGCACCTGCTTTTGGTCAGTGCCGCGGCGGCGGCGGCGGCGGACCAGCCCACGGCGCCGCATCGCACGTCTCAGCGTCGAATAGGACGGCATCGGCCCGAGCCATGGCTCGTCTTCCACGCGCGCCTCGAGGTTGCCGTAATGCAGTTGCACGCTCCACGACGGGTGGGCCCTGTACTGCTCCCGCAGGACGTCGAGCAGGGCCGGAGACAGCGCCCGCTCGCGGCCGGCATCGCTGCGCCGTTGCCGCCGGAGCGCACCCACCGGATCCCGGTCCTGTGCCCGGGCCTGGTAGTACCAGCGTTCGATGGTGGATACCGAGAAGCGGACCTCGCCGCCGCCGGGACGCTGCCAGACCTGGCTCGCCAACCTCTCGAGTTCGCCCCGCAGCCGGCCCTTCGGCGGCGGCGCCGCCAGCAGCGGTCCGACCACCGCAAAGCGCAAGCGTGCCCAGCCGTCGGGGTCGCCGGGTTCGTCTCTCTTGCCCATGACGCTGTCCTCCCTGTGTCGGTCCGTGGGAGGTCAGTGCTATTCGGCCCCGGATTATCGTGACAGTTCCATCCTCTGCGGATGCGCCCTCAGCCACCACCGAGACTGAAGGATCCGGTCCACGGACGCAGCCAGACAAGGCTCCGCAACAGCCGCGAACGCCGCGAACGCCCCCGTATCGTCCGCATCAGCCAGACCAGAGGCGCCTCCCCGGGCGGCGGTGCCAGTTCGCCCCGCTTCAGACGCCACGCCCGTGTTTCCGGGAATATCGCGCACCACCACCGACGCCAGCGCCGCAGCGTCGTCACCGGAATGCCCAGGCGCTCGGAGACGGTCGTCAGCCGGAACCCGCCGCGCTGAACCAGGAAGCTCGCCGCAAGGAACACCGGAGCCACCCGGAACCGCCGGCCGAAAAAGCGAACCGACGACGGCGTCTCGCGGCGGCGGCAGGCCCGGCAACAGAAACTGAAACGCCGGATGCCCTCACGCAGGGATGCCGCAAGACCGTGCGGCTTGCGGGGATAGGACGCGCTGTCCAGGCAGCTCCCGCAACGCGGGCAACCTTCCGCGCGGACGCGCTCGGCTTCCGCCGCGTCAATCCACGTCAGGAAGGCCCAGATACGGGCGCAGGAAAGGATGGAACCGGGAAAGAAATCGTGTAACATTGGCCTCGTCTCAGATGATTTGAGCGTCACCGAGACAAAGCCCCTCAATCGACTTCTTGCAAGGAAATTGAGGGGCACCAAACCCCGAACATCAAATAATCCGGGCAAAAACGCCCGAAAACCCATCAGATTTTCTGAATACGTTCAGCCGCAAGGCCGACGGCGGCTTCTGGATCGCGCGGCAGACGGCCCCCAAAACCGCCCTCCTCGTCGAGGGAGCCATCGACGCCCTCTCGGCATGGACACTCGCCGACAGGACCCAGATCGACATCGTCATCTCCACCGCAGGAGCCACCGGAACAATGCCGAAGTGGATCGAAGGCTTCCATCTCCAGGCCGTCTTCTGCGGATATGACGCCGACCAGGCCGGAGACCACGCCGCCGCAATGCTCGAGATGCAAGATCCCGCAGTCTGGCGCATGCGGCCGGCCGGCGACGGTGACGTCACGGACTGGAACGATATCCTGACCAAGCGGAAAAACGATCACGAACCCGGCACGGACCAAAACCAGGGACGGGTCCGGAAAACCCTCCACTCAGATCAGCGTAAAGTGGGAAGAATCGTCCCAAACCGAGCAGAATAAACCGGGAAATCCGCGCCAATCCAAATCGAAAAACAACAAGATGCGGCGGCGACAGCGCCGCGAACCGGCGCCGGATGCTCTCGATCGTGCCCATGCCGCGAGTGAATCACATATCGATTCCAGGGGGATTCCCTCAGCGAAAAAACGATTCGCCCGCATCGCAACGAGCCCTTGGCCGATTGCCTGCACAGGTTCCGCGACCCAGGAAACCGGAAGAATTCCGGCGACGGAATCCCGGTTGCCGCTTCGTGCAAACGCAAGGAGCGGCCGAGACCGCTCCCTTCCGTATGGCGATGAACTTCCGGTTCAGAACGAGAAGGACAGCCCCACGTTCGCCACGTTCCTTTCGGCGGTGAAAGGCATGAGGTCCTCTCTTCGAGCATGCGACGGCGCCTGTGCGATTTCTCTCCAAGTCAGATCCTTGACAGTCTTCTTCGACACCTTCGCGAAACCGGCAACCAGCGAGGCTCCGCCGCCGAGATCGTGGCTGAAGCCAATGCCCTGCAATTCCGGATGATTCGTGAGGCGGTCATTCAGATTTCCGGTTTCCCCTATGTAAACAGGATACCACCCATCAGTTTTCAGAGTGACGAACACGTAGTTGCCACCAACTTGTTTCATGGAGGGGTTTTGCATCTGATCGACGAACCAGTACGTGTACGTTCTCCCAGATGCGGCAGGCCAGTCGATCGTTTCAGCCATGGACAGTTCATCTCCTCGGCAAGGATGAAGACCGCTTCGGTCGGGCAATTGGCCTCCCGAACCAATGCCGGGTAAATGGCGCACGTGGTTGTGGACCGCCCAAACTTCGCACGGGAATCCCACGCTTGATGACGCGGCAGTGCCTCGTCTTTCATTCTGGGGGATTCAATCATGGGACGGATTCTGTATCAATCGTGTAATTCATTCGGCTACAGAAAACCGTCCAATGCAACAGGCGCAAGGCATGGCTGAGAGGCCGGGAAAAGAGGGTGCGTGACAAAGTAGCTGTCTTCAAGAAGTCACGGCTACTTTGTGCGGATGACCGCAGCTGGCCATCGTTTCGGTTGCCTGGTTTGCCGATTCCGACTTCCTGCCCCCACCGCCGGTTACTCCGTACGGGCAACGATCGAAGTCGGGCAGGGCCGCGATTCCTTCATGGAGCCTCTCCATTGAAGGAGGCAATCGGTTAGTCGGCCAGCTCGGATTCCTCCTCGAAATACCGCCTCACGACCTGTGCAAAATTCGTCATCTTCCCTGTTCGGTCTGGGTTGCACCAACGGTTGATTTGATCGGCCTTGTCATGGGGTTGGGCGTCAGACTGAAGGATTTCCTGTTCGATTTCCTGAATTACTTTCTTTCGATCAAGGGCCAATACTTCATCTCTCAGGTTCAGATTGTCGATCATGTTGTGCGCGGCAACGTCATCAGGATTCTTGGGTTCAATACCACCAGCGTTGCCATATACAAATCTCGTTTCACAATCCGGGTCTGATGGTATCACGTGAAGACGTTCATCAAACCAGTGTCCTTTCGCATCGCCGCACGTACATGGCAATGACGGTTTGGACGGAAGTGATGCGGGTCCGCAACTCAGGAAAAAGTTGCCGTGGTCAAGACGAAGGTCGTCCCGGGTAACCCCTTCGGGGTCCGGGTTTCCACTAAAGTGACGTTGCGGCCAGAAATGATCGATATGACTGTCGGAATGATCAGGCTTCAGACGGCGGCCACGATACGCACAAAGAAAGTTCTGCTCCATCAGGAGGGCGTCCCGGACATCGTTTCGTTCCGGCTGTTGCAGATCGCGAAATGTTGGCCGTAATCCTGCACTTTCTTCATGCGTGCGTTTCCATTGTTCGAAACTCCGCGGAGCAGCACTCTTGTAAGGACGTTTCAATTCTTCTTGATCCTCTCACGACGTCGCAATCTCTGTTCTGCGATGTCCAATTCGACCAGGTCCCCTCCAACTCCTGACCTGAGGTCATCCAATAGCTTCCTCGCCTCTTCGAGTTCAGCGTTGCCGATCAGAGTATCAAGTTCCCGAAGGTCTATTTTTGTATTCTTGTTTCTTTCGGTTGCCTCCAACACACCCACCAGGATTTCATTGCTGTCGCGCCCGAAAGTTTCTTTGTGATACGTGTAATATTCGACCTCGTGGTCCTGGGTTGTCTTCAAAATGCGAATGCTGTCACTTTTCATCTCGCCGAGAAGGTGCGGGGAGTTGGTCGTGACGATGAACTGGCAGCGCCTGAAGACCCTTGTCAAAGTTGCAATAATTTGTCGTTGCCATTCCGGATGAAGATGGAGTTCGATTTCATCGATCAAGACAACTCCGGGGATCTCGGCAAGACTCGCGCCTGGTTGAATGATCTGAAGGCGACGGGCGAGGTCTGCCAACAACACAAGGTAGACCCGTTCTCCACTGGATAGCTGGCCAATGTGGACTTTCCTGTTTGGCGGTTTTCGAAAATACAGGCCGGGTGGGCTTGACGTGGCTTCGTATCCAATGCCCTCGAATTCATCCACTTCTGCAACCAGTTTCCGTACCGCTTCCAGATGGGGGTCACGAAATTCACGGTCCGAATCGCGAACGCGTCGAGCCTCTTCGGCGTCCCGGGCGTCCCACCAATCTGCAAGATCAGGTATAGCGGAAAGATCTTCAGTCAGTGACTGATCGCGCACGGACGACTCCGTGAGCGCATTTGGGTTTTCCGGCCGCGCGCCGGGTTCGAAGCCCCTGTTTTGGCGATAGTAAACGAACAGGGGATGTTCGGATGGAGAGAATTCTTCCGATCCGATCCGGTGGAGGCTTAGGTCAGACGTGGAGCTTTTTTTGTCGTGCGCGAGTTCGATACGGCCTTCAACCTGATCTCCATTCTTGTCACTTGTTGATACCACCGCCCGTATCGAGAAACCGGACCTTGCCAACGCAACATCGGTCGACTTGTGTATCATGATGCCGGGCCGATAACCGGAGCGACCTTCGTCGACCCATGAATGGCGCAGAGGCTTCAAGAGGTACGAAATCGCGTCGAGGACGGAAGTTTTTCCGACTCCATTCTTGCCGACAATGACGGTGAGGTTTTCGTCAATCGGAAGATCGAGCGTTGAAATTCCCCTGAAGTCTCGGAGTTCAATCGACTTGATGATCATGGTGGCTATCCGAGCAGTTACGGCAACGTAGACCTCGGTTGTCAAATCGACAAGCTGATGTCCAGAACGCCCCAGAGCCGATCTTTGTTGGCGGTATGCATATGTTTCCGTTTCGGCTCATCGGTCGGGGTCATCGGGTTTTTCGGGTGTTTTGGACGGCGGTGGGTGATCGGCGTCGACATTTTGCCTCTGGCGGGCAATTCCGGTCGCGTATGATCGGCCTGCCTGGTGTCGCCGGGCAGGACTTGTGGCCTTGATGGGTGATGACCCGTTGCGGGCTTATGCTGCAGGCATTGAGCGTGGCCGCATGTTCTGGCTGAGTCGGAGATCGTCGAGCACGAGGCGCGGGTTTCGGTTCAACTTTTCGATGGGCGGAATCGCGTTCATTTCCGTCGGAATCTGTACCCGGCCTCGGTGTCATCGCCGTCGGCCGCAAGCCCTTCCGGCGTCTCGCGCGCGAACAGCGCGTCCATCACGCCCGTGGGCGGCGCCCCCAACGACTGGCTCAGCAACATCGAGAGGTGGGAAGTGACCTTGTCGTTACACTTAATTCTGTTATATTCAATATTACACTTGATGACAGGCCCGCGTACAGCTATCGAGGCCCCTGTACGTTGCGGTACAGGAGGATCAGGATGAATGACACTTCCGACGCGGTGGACCTGGGACACCGTCTTCCGACGCCGGAAGAGACCGCGTGCGCTCGGCAAGCGGTAATGGCACTTTCCAACGCACGGGACGGGAACGGCGTCCTCGCCATACGTCGCGAGGACGGCGAGTCCGTTCGCCTGACGCCGGCGGTCGCCGACCTGGTAATCGATCTCCTGGACGGTGTCGCGTCGGGTCATACGGTCACGCTGGTGCCGACCGGCTCGATGTTGACTACGCAGCAGGCGGCCGACATCCTGAGCGTTTCGCGCCCCCACCTCAGCAAGCTGCTCAAGTCGGGCAAGATCCCGTTCGTTTCGGTCGGTGCGCACCGGCGCGTCGTACACGCCGATCTGATGGCCTACATGGACCGTCGCAACGCCGCGCGCCGTGCTGCGCTCGATGAACTCGCCCGGCTCGGTCAAGAGTTCGATGCATCTTGAAAACTGAGATCGTAGATCTTCCCGCTTGAATCCTGGATGTTCCGCAACAGCCATTGTGGAATGTCGTGATGCCGCATGTTCCCGTCTTCTGCACCGGTCCCGGTGATCGGATCGGCCAGTTTCATGCGGTGTTCCCCGCTGGTCAACAACCGCACGTCAGCGGCTGAACCGATTCCCGAATTCGAACCGGTTCCACGCCGCCAACCGGGAACTTGGCCGTCCGCTGAAAACTGCCTGACACTTCGTGGTCAGGGAGGCGGAATTGCGCCCGCCTCAACCTGTCACAGGGTCGTCCGCCACTCCGCTGTCGCCCGTGCGCCGTACAGTCAGTTGAACGCCCAGGGCCTGGAAGACAGCGAGAACCGTGGAAAGCTTCGGATCGCTGTTCGCTGACAAACTCTTGTACAGTCCCTGGCACGATACATTGGCAGCCCGTGCAGTCTTGCTCATTCCCTGCGCTCGGGCAAGCGTCAAGAGAGCCAACTTGATGTAGGCTTCGTCTTCGGTTTCCAGGGCGGCCGCGAGATAAGCGGCCTGCCGCTTTGGCGTGGTCAGATGCCTGGCGGCATCAAACGGACGGAATTTCTCACGCCCGGTCGGTTTCTTTGTCATCCTGCAGCTCCTTCGCCAATCTGCGGGCGCGACCAATGTCGCGCGATTGGGTACCCTTGGTACCGCCACACAACAGGAAGTAATTGGATTCCTTGATGATGAACATGTTAGGTGAACTCGCGCAAAGGCTGCGGGCAGACTGCGTTGACTGTTGGATCGATCAGTTCGAGCAGGGTCCTGCCGAAGGGTTTCCGCGGTGGATGGTTCGCCAAATCGATTGTTCCGACTTTTTTTAATCATCTGTACCCAGACCTACCGCCGCCGGTTTGACGGCATCGAGAAACGTGGCAAGGGACTTGGTGCGACGTTCGAAGGGAACCTGATTCTCCAAGAGCTTCACGATGAGGGAATGCGCCACCGGAAGTTCATTCCAATCCTTCTGCCGGATTCGACACGTGAAGACATTCCGCGTGTGCTACGAGGTGCGGAGTGGTTTGAGATCCCGGGCGCTTATGGCCGACTCGTGGATCGGATCTTCGGAGTGGGCGGCGTTGCCCCCCAGCCGTTGGGGGCACCGATGGCGCAGAAATGGACGTTCTGACGAGAAGTCCTCAACCCGAACTCGCGCGAAGCCAACGCCCGCGTTTATTTGTGACACTAAGACGCTACGCTACGCCCAGCTGATCCGGTCCCGTCGCCACTGTTTGCCTTGATGCGTTTGCGGATATCTTTCGCGACCTCGAGAACTTCGTCCGGTGCGCGAACCGGCTCGCCAACATGCTGGCGCAGGGCAACGAGAAGCGGTGTCAAGGTAGCGGCCTTGGCATCATCTCCCGAGAGGATGTCGATAAGGTCACGGGTTGACGAACCGGCCGCGATCAAGTCGAGCACAATTCGCAACACTCCGTGCAGCATCGTATCATCACCGGGCACGAACGTTCCATACAGTGATTGGAATACATCCATGGCAACCTGGAGATTTCCCTGAACCATCAATGCCCGTATCCGCACGCACATTACCAAATACGTTAGTTCGTTCTTTCTATCGACGCCCGGAAAACCGAGAACTCGCTCGAACTCATCACAGGACTGCAGAGCATCCTCCGCGCACCCAAGCTTGGTCTGTAGCTCCGCCTTGCCGTACAGCGCGAAGGCGACAACCATCCGTAACATCGGATCATCGCCGGTGCCGAAGCGATCCACGGCCTCCCCATAGGTTGACAACGCCAAGGCCGGGTCGCCAAGCTCGCCGTGTATCTCCGCCTTCCTGTTCAGCATCATGGCGACAAACTTCTGCACGTCCGGATCGTCGCTGGCGCCGAAGCAATCCGCTGCCTCCTCGTAGGCCGACAAAGCCAACGCCGGGTCGCCAAGCTCGAGGTGTATCTCCGCCTTCCTGTTCAGCGTCATGGCAACAAGCTTTTGCACATCCGGATCGTCGCTGGTGCCGAAGCGGTCCACGGCCTCCCCGCAGGCTGACAACGCTGAATTCGAATCGCCCAACTGCTCGTGCGCTTCCGCTTTCTTGAACAATACCCGAGCGACAATTGGAGACGGTTCCAGAGAAGCCAAGGCCTGGTCCGCGACCCCAATAACCTTCTCGTATGCCTTTTCCTCGAACGCTGAGGTGATCTCCTTGAGAAATCGCAAGGCCAGCGTGAGTTCTGACGCAATTCCCACAACACGAGACCTGAGTTTTTCCGAATCCACGTGGCGAAGTTCAGTCTCGATCGGCAGCTGCATCTGGGTGAAGAGGTTTTCGAGCACCGGTATTCCGGCTCTTGCCCTGGCGAGGCCCTGCCGAATAATCGAAGATTCCGTTGCTTCCAAAATCAGTCCGGGAAACATTTCAGCTTGTTCCGCTTCGCTATAGAACGCTGCCATGAAGCGGATCAGGCTTTCAACGACGGCGGCCTCGTCACGTGCGCGCCTCAGTTTGTAGTAGATGCAGTAAAGCCGTTCGGCAGCGACATACCGCCGCTTTCTCCCGCTTCCTTCCGCGATGACCGCACCACGATTGACCAATCGCCCGAGCATGGTCGACACAACCCGAATGTCCATGCGCGCCCGGGATGAGATTTCTCCCGGTGTCGACCGCTGCCAGAGATCAAGTACAGCTACATAGACGCGCCGTTCGGTCTTGCCCAGGACCTCCAAATGCCCACGGAAATACTCGGTGCGCCCGTCGATCAGCGTTACGAGTCCTTCCATCAACTGGCGCAGGGACTTGTGCCGCGCAAAGTCGGCAACAATGACCAGGAGCCTCGGGCTGCCGCCGGTCAGGATCTCAAGTGGCCTCATCTCACGCCCGCTTACCTTGTCGCTGCTGACGACCTGCCACAAACGACGGCATTCCTCTGTGGCCAGCGGCTTCAGACTGATGATCCTGAACATCTCGAAGAACGGCTGTTCCGCATCATCAAGCTCCCCAAAACGACTGGTGGCTGAGGCGAGCAATGTGACCTTGGGTTCTGTTTGTAGAACCTCACGAAGTTTCCAACCGAAATCCTCGTCCACGTCCTTGCAGAGTGCCTGAAGGTTCTCAACCATGAAGACAAGCTTGCGGTCGAGTCGGTCCGCCACGTCCAGAACCGCTGCGCGGGCATGCTCTTCCAGCATCTGCTCCCGCCAGCGTTCACCAAGGGCTGCATGCCTGTCACGCAATTCCTGTGCCAAAGCAGGATTGTGCGCTTCAATTTCCCGGGAGAGATGAAACAGGGTTTCGAGCCAGAAGTCAGCCAGGTTGAAGACTTCAAGGTTCTCTTCCATGAACCGGACAGGCAAAAAATGCCTGGAAAACGCGTCGTTGATGCGCAGTTCCGCTGCCACTCGAGCCAGCAACATGGTCTTTCCCTGGCCGCGAGGAGCGACAATCAGCGCATGTTGGCACGACGGTGGTTCTATATTCCCGCGAAGGACGTCGAGCACAGTGCGGAGTTCGTTGTTCCGAACCACGAACTGTTCCGTCACCTCTTCGTCCGACTGGAACGTCCCCGGGTTGAACTTTCGGATCGGGCGATCCGTAGCCGAAGCCGTCACACCTGTTCCTCCGATTCGTCTCCACCGGCATGGCTATCGAGGGGGGTGTGATGATTGCGGAAACGCGCGGCCCACCAATCCTTCAGCAAATGAGATGAAAAGCGATGACCTTCATCACCGGATTCGAGATAACCGTCGTATTCCAGAACTTCCACGGCCTCGATAATGCACTTTGGCGCATCCTCCATAATCGGGGCGCTCTTCAACTCGAGGCGCTGCCGGGCTGCCGGTGTGAATACTCCCTGGGTCGCAGCTTCTGCGAGGATTTGCATGGCCAAGTTATAGCTTTCCCCTTCCAGCGCTTCCTTGAGCCGACTCTCGTAGTGCACGAGATCACTCTGGCCCGAAGGACCGAGAAGTTCTGTACGATAAACATTTTCGACATCTCTCACGGTCACCCGGTCCCGCGCCTGCATTGCAGCAAAATCGCAAAGTCGCGCGAAGTAGGATTGAACGTGATGAGGGACTCCCAAGCCGAGTGCATCGTAAACCGCCTGCGCGACGCCGTCCTCTACAGACAACTCGCGACTTTTGGCGAGGAGTTCGAAACATCCGATGCTGGTGTCACGGTCCCACGGCTTCAGACGATAGGGATAGAAGTGGTTGATACGGTCGGATATGCCGAGTCTGCGCACGAGTGGTTCGAGGCCGACACTGCCTGATACGATGAGGACAAGTGAGTCCTTGTCGATATCCTGAAGCACTCCGCGCAACCAACTCAGGAACTCTTCAACCTGTTGTGCACCATTGTCCCGGGACAGAATTCGCTTGAGGAAGATCGGCAGTTCGTCAATGACCAGGAGTGCCGGTTGTTTCTGTGAAGCGCAGTCACGGAGCAGTTTCTCGCCGTGACGCCGCCAGTTTTTCGTATCCAGCTCGGCACGAATCCTGACGCGGAAGTCGAATGCACTGATTTCCTCGACGTTACCCTTGAAAAAACGTCCTAGGCCAGCGGCGAAGCGGGTGGCAATCGATTGAACCGAATGCGCTGCACGAGCGATTTCGGCAACTACATCCTCCGGACAGGTTGCTCCCTCGACGTCACCGAAAAGAAAAGTCCACTTCTCATCCGCAAGCTGGCGGCCGAGTTCTCGCACGACACTGGTCTTTCCCATGCGCCTTTGCCCGGTCAACAGCACATGGTTGCGATCTTGAACCAGCCTTTTCAGGTTTCCCAAGTCAGCTTCGCGGTCGAAGAAGTCCTCACCGCTAACCCAGCGGCCCGTAGACGATCTCATTACATACATCCTATTCAACAAACTTGTTGTACGCTAATTCACAACACGCTGGTTGTCAACCATTTTGTTGTAAATTGGCATCGTGTGAAACTGTCGTGTCATCGCTATCAACAGCAGCTGGGTTTCAATGGATCCTGTGGCCGAGCTACTCTGGTGGTTCAGTCCGGAGGTTGGATTCCGGCGACGGCCCGGGGCTTTCGATCGAAGGGTGTGACAGCATGACCCCGAATGGCATCGGGCTCCCCGCGGCCTGACCGTAGCAGACCCATGTCTTCGGACAGCGCCGGTTGAGCCAATGCCGGTCGCCGCCAGCACGCTGGCGCTCGACATCGGACGCAAAGAAGATCCAGGGCGCCCACTTGCACGGTTGATATGCGGGCAGACGCCACTCCCTGATCAGGCGGCGCGCTTTCCGGTAATCGACCGCATGGTGGCGGCGGCCTCGCTCAAGGTCATTTCGCCGCGCTCCTGACGCCCGCGTTCACGACGGGGAGGATGCCGCGTCTGTTGCGGAAACCGCAGGCACTTGCCTCTTTCCAGCTGTTGCCCTTGCCAGCGCGCCGTCCCTGCCAGTTCAGCAGCGCCACGACCGCCATATCCGGCATCGGTCGCGCCAGTCCGAAATCTGGTTCAGGTTTCGGCGTCGGTCACATTGCGATGCAGAATGGAAAACCGGATGTGGGGAACTGCGCTCAAGAGAAACACGGCAGCGAGAACCAGGCCCGCCGCGCCTCACCCCGGCGCATACCCGATGCCCCAGATCCGCAGCAGGTTGCGGCAGCCCAGGTCGAAGTCCTCCCGGAAGTCCACCATCTGCAACGATGCCAGGAAAGTTCGTCGTGGTTGCACAACCTGAACAGGATCGGCGCGATCCTTCCGTCGAACCACTCCTCCAGGATGGCGAACAGGAATCCGCGTTTGACCCATCTCGATGTCGCGGCGTCGGGAGTGAGAACGACCACCAGCCAATCGCAGCGGTACAGCGCCGCCCCGATCTCGTCGTGCCATTGCCGTCCGCCCAGGATGTTGGTGTCGCTGTACCACACGGGAACGCCGTGGTCGCGGACTACCTCGGCAAACCTGGCCGTGAACGCCCGGTCGGAACTCGAGTGGGACAGGAAGACTTCGCCGGGAACGGGCACCGCCGATTCCGGGGAGGACCGTCAGGCGTGACTGAGTATCGCCGCCGCGATCACCTTGACTCTTGGGGGCTCGGTCTCGGAGTCATCCAGTTCGTACCTCGGCTTGGGCCGCACGATCCACGGAAGCTCGGCGGCTGGATTCCGGTCAATGTTCCCGACGACAACAGGAATCAACCGGTTGCTGTAGATTTTCGCTCCGAGCGCGTACTCGATGTTGCGCTTAACGTGGGGGCGAGTTGGTGGCTGCCGGAGTGAGCAGTACGACCATGGCTTCTGACTCTTCCAGGGCGCGCGCGATCTCGCTGGCCCAGTTCTCGCCGGGGAGATGGTCGCGGCCGGGACCGAACACCTCCAAACCGCTGTCCGCAAGCGCCTTGCGGAAGCGTTCGGCAAGGGCTTCGTCGTCGTGGGGGTAGTTCAGGAAGACTTTCATGGTCCCCGCAAAGCAGTAAATGTGTGGCAGGCTGTCATTTCCGGGGTTGGCCAGTCGGTCACGAGGCATGTGTTGGATGGATCGCCTATTCAACCTGTCCAATCAGGGGGGCAGAATGAAGGCACGTTTCCACCCGCCGTGGATGCCCGTTCACCTGGTCGATAGCGCGTTCGTCGGGTCGTTTGAAGAATGGGGCGGAATCTACGCCAAGCACCGAGATCCTGTATTCCGTGCTTTCCCGGTTCACGGTCGGACCGGACATATCTGTACAGCGTCACGGGATTGATACGGAGTTGCGTGCGGGGTTCCGTGACCAAAGTGTCGCGGATTAACATGACTGCCTGAGCGAGGTGATCCCGGGCACTTGTCTGGGCGAACTTCCGGCCGCCCTTGCGGCATCTGGCACGAGCGGCAGAAAGTCCGGTAATCGTTCGCTCGCAGATCCGCACCCTCATGAATTCCGCACGCGCGGCAAAATGCCGAACCCATGCCGGCCTGAGGCCGTGGTCGCAGCGACCTGTGCGGTCAGAATCCTCAGGCCGGCAACGCTCCTGGACGGCGCCTCGGCGATACTGACTAGATGCGCGAGGTCATGCCGGTCCAGGTTCTGGACGACAGACATAGCTTCGTCCGCCATCGGGTGCAAAACACCCAGTCCGTTTCTGACGCCCGGGCATGGAACCGTTTCCGTGGATCGGACGAAGGTGGACAGGATGTCGAGAAGGGACTGATAGCTGCGCGCGCCGCGGCCGACCGGCGGCGCGTTGGTACGAGTATTGGTTGATGCCGGCACTGTGAACCTGTCGCAGGGAATGTCCAACGGATCGGTTCACTGTCCGAATTGTGTTTGCCGTTCTCAGCGCGCCCGCAACCCGGCCGTCAATCATTGCCTCCAGTCGACTGTTCTACCACCGCAGGCCAGTTTCCGGACATGGGGTCCCTCCCTGCCAGTTCGCGACTTCACCCGTGCCAAGGGTCAAGGCGGCCCATTGCTATCGGAATCGGGCCGAGAGTTGCCCTTCAGTATCGCCATCGGCCGTCGCTCCGGTCAGGGGCAAACCCCGATACAACATTTTTCTGACAGTTGCCGGAAGCGGATTGAAGACTTATGGTTTTCGCCGGATGGAGTGGGGAGGGCTCCGACATCACGAACGTCTTGCTGGCAGCAAGTTGCAGCCCGGGCCGATTCCACCTTTGAACGAGAGTATGGTGGAAAATGAGGAAGGAATTTTGAGAATGGCTCCAAGCAATTCGCAAAGTTCACAAACCAACAGACAGGACATAACTTGAATGCAACGAGAACTTAGCCAGACCTCCGGTAAGAATGGAATGCCGAGGGCGCGCCTGATTCTGTTAGCGACATTTCTTGCCCTTGCCGGATGCGAGACGCCGGAATTCTACGCAGCACGCGATGCTTGCAAAGTCGAGTGGAATTCCAGGCTCCCTCCTGAATACGAGATCCTGACCACGACCCGCTACCGCACGGAAGAAGTCCCCGATGGTACCGAGACGTGCACCACGGAAGTAATCCACGACACTTCCGACCCTCACCGCAGCGTATACACCACCCGGCGGACATGTGCTCCGAACATGGAGCAGGTCATGGTTCCGTACGAGGTTCACACAGAGGTCGACATTCACAAAGAGGTGCGCGCCGCACGTATTCGCGACTGCGCCGCGAGGCGCTGCCTTTCGAGCCACGGAAATGTGTCCTGCGAGAGCGACACCTGAAATGTTCCTGTTCCGACGTGCGCGGATTGGGCGATAATCGGGCGACTTGCGATCATCGCCCTGTTTCCAGGAGGCACGAACCGCCGAACTGTTGGTCAGGGTCACCGCCCTTTCCGCCAGCTCGCAAAGTTCAATGAAGCTCCGGTGATCGAGATCACCGTGATGCTTAAACAAGTCGGTGGATAGCCAGGGGATGCCCAAACGGCGTACTCAGAGCGCGCTCACTCCCAGGTAGCCGCCCTCCGCGGTCGGTGCGCATTGCGTCGGCGAGGGTGCGGGCATCGCGGGTGTCGTCCTTGGCGCTGGCGCGTGCCAGGACCCGGTCAGCCGACGCGGTCGGGCTAATCACGATGCGGACCATTTCCTGTGCTGGTGCTCGAGGCGCAAGCTCCTCTGGGTCTTCATCACATCCAACGATCAGGACTCGGGTCCACTGCAGGTACTGAAGGCGCTAACCCGACGGGTTCCGCAGGAGGTTCCGCGATTGACATGTTCGCCGCAATCGATTTCGAATCTGCCGACCGCCAGCGCGACAACGCCTGCTCGGTTGGCGTTTCGCTCGTCGAGAATGGGCGCATCGCAGAATCCGATCATCGGCTGACACGGCCGACGCGGAACGAGTTCGTCTTTACCTACATCCACGGTCTGACCTGGAGGATGTTCGAGACAGACCGACGTTTCCTCAAATTTGACCGGAGTTGCGGGATTTCATTGAAGGTTCGGACTTCCTTGTCGCGCGAAATGCACCTGTTGACAGAGATGTTCGTCTGACTTGTTGCGAAGCTGCGGGGGTCGCTCCTCCGACGCACGAATTTCGATGTACCGTACGCATGGCCCGCGCCAAGTGGAACCTGCCGTCGGTGAAGCTCCCTCTGGTCTGCAAAAACTCGAGGATCCCACTGAATCACCACGATTCGTTTTCTGACGCGAAGGCTTGCGCGAAGATAGCAAATAAGGCGCTCAGGTAAGTGGCACGCGGGTGCAATCTCCACTTTTCGCTTCACCGATCGCGTCCGTGTTTTACAGCTTGGCATCAAGACTCTTTGCCACTTTGCGAGTGCGTGATTCCCGCGGAGCCGGATTAACGGATTTGTGGATCGTGATCAGCCGGTGCGGTCAGGACCTCGGCGGTCAAACCCAGTCGTAGGCTCGGTGGAAATCTACCTCGTCGCGCTTGTCAAGCGACCGGATTCACTTTGGCTGACAGTTGCCGTCCCGAAACACGTTTACAATGATCTTGTTGCCATTGCACAGATCGTGCCGCCACCGTTGCCCCCCAAGCAGTCATCTTCGCGTCTAGCTGCGCGTGCTCCGGTCTGGTCGTGCCCAAAAAAAGAAGAACCGGACTGTCTGCAACTCCCTTTTGGCGCTAATCTACCTGATTGGGGCACTGGGTTTGCCAACTTGTGTATCGGTTAATTGATCGGTTCCAGGGAAAGGCATGAGCCGTGGGTTGATTGCAGGGAGGTCAAGTTCGGTGAGGATGGAAATAGACGAAGCTGAGGGGACCTTGCTCCTGAAACAGGGTGACATGACAAAGACCATGCCACTTTACTCGGATGCCGCTTTCGAAGCCATTGCTCGACAATATGTGCGCGTAGGCTGGAACCAGAAACACACCTACACTTTTTCGTGGATGGGTCGCCCAATCATTCAGTTTCCGGATGACCTGCTACGCCTTCAGGAAGTTTTCTATGATGTACGTCCAGGTCTCATCATTGAGACCGGCATAGCTCATGGCGGATCACTGGTGTTTTATGCGTCATTGATGGAAGCCATGGGTCATGGCCGTGTGCTTGGAATTGACATCGACATTAGGCCCCACAACCGGGCGGCGATTGAGGCCCATCCCTTATTCCGGCGTATTCAGTTGCTGGAAGGATCATCCACTTCCGAGGAGATCGTTTTACAGGTTCGAAAGTCGGCAGCAGAAGAGGAGAGTGTTCTGGTCGTTCTGGATAGCGATCATAGCCGGGCGCATGTCATCGACGAGTTAAACGCTTATGCCGATCTTGTGACGCCGGGGTCCTACATTGTTGCGGCTGACGGCGTTATGCGTGACGTGGTTGGAGTTCCACGTGCCAATCCTGGTTGGGAGACAGACAATCCCGCGAACGCCGTAGAAGCGTGGCTGCCAAAACACCCGGAATTTGAGCTCGTGCAGCCGACATGGCCATTCAATGAGTCGACCCTGAGCCAGAACGTTACGCACTTTCCGAGCGCATTTTTGCGGCGACGTTAAGGAAAAGGGGAAAACGAATTCGGTGATCGGCGCAAGGGCCTGTCTCTACAGGGACATGTTTTTTTTGGATTCAGTGTCGCGCAGCACAGGGAGTGAGGTCATCAACGGAACCGGGGCTGGCTTCGGAGGAAAGGATGTGCAAGATGCATGGGGCCTCCACGCGTTCGACACCACATACTCAAAACGGCCCCGCGGCAAAGGCCTCCGCATGGTGACGTCGTCGCCGAGGTGCGCGAACGCAACCTCGCCCTTGATCATGGCATGCGCAACATTGACGAGTACGGGGTGAATTTGGAGAGGTTGACGATTTCTCCCGCGAAATCTCTGCAAATTTCGCATTGCCGAATCCAGGTGGATTGCGGGCTGGAAGGATACGATCGGGACGGTACCGATGCTGAGAGCCACGGGCAAGCGTTACAGGGCGACTTCAAGACCTCACGAAAAGGCGCTCACTCGCCAAAAACCGAGTCCCGCCAACGGTTTGTGCCACATTCGACGTCATTCGGATTGAATTCAGGTTAACGGCTCAGTCGCGGCAAGAACATGAGTAAGATTAGGTCCCGCGATGCGTTCGATCGGACTCAGCCTAAAGTTTTGCACCGGACGTAGCGGTCTTGGAAGAAACCTACGGAGGGGCACGCCCAAAAACTCCCTTTGGCGCTTGACAGGCAGAAGGGCGTAAAAATGACTATAGCCCGCTTGTTCTAACTGCGCCGAAATACGTACGGCTGGATCCGAATCCGAAAAGTAATGCACTTCCATTAAAATAATGGGGCGCTGTTGTTTTAGCATTTCCTGCGCACCGGCAAGTACCTGCGCTTCATGTCCCTCGACGTCAATCTTTATGAAGCCGACGTTTTTGACTCCAAGGGACTCGACCAACCGATCAAGCGTTTCGACCTCAATGGAAACGCCAGTGGACTCCTCCACAATTTGCGAGTTGCCGAGGTTTTGGAAGTTGACTCGAAAATTCAGCTTTCCTGGCGCATTCGACAAACCCTTTTCGATGACCTCGATTGGGTGACCCATGGCATTTGCCCGCAAAACAGCCGCCACTTGAGGATTCGGCTCGAATGCGATTACCCGGTCGAAATGCTTTGAAAAACACGTGGTGTGAATGCCGATGTTTGCACCTATGTCTAACGCAGTCTCAACGCGAGAGATCTTGGGGAACACGTCTCTCTCAAGGATTTCAAGCAGCCTGACCTCGTATGTTCCATCCAATATGACAGCTGTCGAAACTTCATCGCCAAGTAACACTGCTCGCACGGCAGGTCTGTATTCGCTTTGTCCAAGTCTGCGAAGCCAGTGTTTCGTCGCACTACGCTGTAACCTTGATTTCATAAATGCTTCCTCAACACTGTCGTTCGGAACACGTGCTGCTTGTCTAGGGCTACCTCATTGTTCACTCGGCGAGATTGGAGTCGGTATCTTTTCTTGATTGTCGCTGCCGCCGTGAGGCTGACTATCGAACGCTTTTCGGACAGGCTTTAGCCACCTTTAGTAAATCACCTGTTCCACGTCTGCGATTTCTCTTGGCCACGGGAACTTCTACAAAACGACCTGCAAGAGGGAAACCAACTTGTTCAACCGTCGACTTTGGGAGCCACTCTTCAAAACCGTGGGATTTTTTCGGGCGCGGGACGGTCAAGAAGGTGGGTCCATCGGTCCCGTCGACGGAATTGCGTTGCGGCTAATGATGATGATGCGACGCACATCAACCGATGAGCGATGTAGTTGCACGTCTGATCGTTTCGCCGCGGACTTCCCGAAATCGTCCGCGTGATCGTGTACAGGTTTGAGCGATGCACCTGCCGAAAGCCAGTTATCGGCTTCGTTTGGTGGATTCCAGCGTGGCTGAGGTGGATAGAAAAACAGTCAAGGCGGCCAAATCAAACTGAAGTATGACGAACTCTCTTGTCAGATGACTTGACAATGTACCATGCAGGG
Source organism: Paracoccaceae bacterium (assembly GCA_965242975.1). GTDB lineage: Bacteria > Pseudomonadota > Alphaproteobacteria > Rhodobacterales > Rhodobacteraceae > JAPPHA01. The sequence goes on from CBDETS010000007.1 coordinate 3,019,604, forward strand.
AGCGTGCGTGCGGTTGAAAAGTGTACTTCTTCTGGCCGGCCAACCAGAAACTCGTCGACTGCTCTTGTTGCGCCTGGCCACGCTTCAGCTTGGTAGTCGTCGAGCACGACAATACCTCCGGGTACCAGTTTGTCGAAAAATGCCTCCAGTACCTCCTTGTGTCCGTTGTAGCTGTCGCAATCGATATGCAGAAACGCAATGGAAATGTCCGTCAGTTCGGGAAGAGTATGTTCGAAATAGCCATGCTTCAGTATGAGGTTGATGTCGAAATACCGCGCAAATCGTTCGAGGCGTTGAGGGACGTCGTCGGCATCCCTGAATTTTCCATTCAACCGTTTTTTGGGCCGGAAGAGTTTGGTGTCGGCTTCAGAGATGCCTTTTGGGGGAAAGCCCTGAAAGCTGTCGAGGCCATAAATCATACGCTCGGGCGCAAATTCCTTTACCGTTCTTGCAATCTGTCGGAGCGAGGTTCCCCGGTAGACGCCGCACTCCACGACATCACCACTATGACGCAACGCGTTCTCGAGAAGTGCTGTCAGCGAGTTTTCGAAGCACTCAGTAGCTAAGGTCTTCCAGTATTCTGCCCTGCCAGCTTCACTGGAAAGAAGCCTGTCAAGCGCTTCGTCCTTCGCGAAACGCCTGATTTTTCGGCGCCTCCGGAGGAATTGTCTAATCATGGCGGGCCTTGCTCGTTCAGATCAGGCGGAAAGTACGCCGAAAGCGGTGCGGTGATAAAGGTTCAGTTGTAAGGTTTTTTGAATGTGCGGGCGTCGAGAACGACTTCTCTTGGACATGGCCGAGTTTCGATGAATGATGGCCTTCGCGCTGCACCTCATGTCAGGAGGCCGCTACATGTTGGACACCGTGGCCAACAAGACCACCAGGATGTGACACCATCATTCGAAATGAAATTGTATGAAACCTTCATCAGATCCGTAACAGGCTATTGTGGGCGCCTGATCCGGCAAACACCTCATTTGTCTTCGAAGTGACCGACGTTTAGAGAAACCCGATGTCCTGCTCAATCATCATTCCGACGAAGGATCGCCCGATCAGCCTTAAACGTGCTGTCACGTCGGCTTTGGATGCAATTCGGCGGATTGGGGTAGGAGAGGTCATTGTCGTCGACGACAACAGCGGGATTTCGGCAAGCAATTCACTCAACGACCTTTTTTGTGAACAACTGAGGATCTATTCCAATGAAAATTCACCTGGACCAGCGGGTGCCCGAAATCACGGTGTTCAGAATGCGATGCACCAAGTCATCTTTTTTCTGGATGACGATGACAGGATCATCCCGGATTATTGTCAGCGAATATTCGATACGGTTCTCGAGATCCATGACGATGTCGGGTTTGGATTTTCAAGAGTTTTCAAGACCATAGTAAGTCCAGAAGGTAAGAAAACCACCACGACAGGCGGGGGTCCAAAATACGACAGGAAGGTTGGCTCACACGCGGCGCTTTCTCATAGAATGGCGGGGCTGGGATGCGGGTTTTGGGTCAGAAGGAACATATTTGTTGAATTTGGCGGGCTCGACGAGAGCCTGATCTGCAATGAAGATACAGAGTTCTGCATCAGGCTTGCCGAAGCCGGAGTGGCGGGTTGGTACAGCAGCGCCCCAGGTGTCACCATTACCGAAAATCGGGAGCGAATGGCGACCGATAGAGGCAACACTTTCGACCTTGCGACCCCCGCCGTGAGAGCGATTTGCTTCGAAAAAATCATCGACAAGCATTCAGGTTTCTTGCTTGGACACGGAAAGGTCAGACGACGGCTTGCGTTTCAAGCATTGAAGTACCGATTGAAAGGGGGAATGGTTCGTGAGAGCAAGGCATTTTTTCTCACTTACCGGCCGTTTGGCGAAAGGCTGCCGGTATTGTTGCTGATCTACATTGCAATCGGATTTGTTGGAACAAAACGAACCTGGCGGCGCATCTGCGAGACATTTTCTTAGAGTCAGGTTTGTCGGATCGTTGATCTACGAACCACAATTGCATTTGGGCACCGACTTAATGCTTGTGCCCATGACCGCGATATCGGGTGACGTGATCGCTCCGTGGTCGGCTTGGTTTCAGCCGAATTCCGGTCGTGTGGACTATTCGCTTTCGAGGCCCAATGCCAATCGGATAACTCGTGAGACAAGGTGCCGATCCGTTAGGACTTCTTCGGGTCCAAGTGCAGAATACCACGCGGGAGTCCAGGAATGCTGCAAACAAATGGCATGATCCTTGGCCGTCTCAAGAACCTCTGCCGGGTGGATGTCCGTATCGAACCAAAGATCGTGGTATGTATTGATACGATCATAGCGCTCAGAAAAATGTTGAGTTTGGACATAACCACGCTTCGTACTATCCCTGAGGCAAATCGACGATTCAAATCGTTGGTCTTGGAGTAACGGATCGACAATTGCGTTGCCAAGATAATCCCAGGGGACACGTACTGCCTTGCCGGTGACTTTCTTTCGGAGCCACGATCCGATTTTCTTTGTGCCTTGTGTTTGAGTCAAAATGCGTCGGTTCACATTCAGCAGCCAATCCAGCAACAACGGGTTTCCAACCTGCGGAGAGTATAAGAAAGCTGTCGAATTCCCTTGCCGGTGTATCGGGTCACCGAACATTGTCAGCCTGGAATCCGAAAATCGCGACAGATCGAAGCCCGGAAAAACGATCATGTCCATGTCCAGAAACAGCCCGGGCCTTTCGGCCAAAACGGAAACTGCTGCCACGTCGGATTGAATTGGTAGAGAAAAGGCCTTGAGGCGCTCAACCTCGACCGCTCCCCCGGAATATTCTTTCAAATTGTCATGGTTGATCAGGATGACCCGTGCGCCCGGAATATTGCGGCGCCACGTGTCCACGCACAATTCAAGGTACCCAGGACGCAACGTGCCGGGTGTTGACTCCCAAAAATAGAATACATCCAAAAGTGAGGCCTACCCATCGACTTTATGACAATTCGAAATCCATATGGGAGTGATTTCCCAATCTCAAGTGGCTGAAGGGCTCAACACAGTCGGTCAGGCACCGACGAACATTGAGACGGTATGTGACCAAATTTTGGCGTCGCCAAAACTTGGACGGACCGCTTGGGTAATCAGTCCCCTGCCAGCACGAATCCGGAGCGAACGCTAATCCCCTCCGTTCTGTCTCCCGACCTGCATAAACCTGCCGAGTGACTCACAATTCCGAAAAAATGTGGTTGTCGCACCTTATCCTGCTCCGACGCCAAAGGGCGATTGCAAGGTTGGCCAAGCCAAATCTGCCTCTGAAATGCACACTGGCTCGGCGGGCCACGAAATCGCGAATGCCGGATCGTCATAACGAAAACCATCCGCATGGCCGGGTACGTGCGGGCGTCCCATTTGGTAAAGAACGTCGCAATCGTCCTCAAGTGTCAGGAACCCGTGGGCACATCCTTCCGGGATAATCAGTCCATGGCGGTTCTCCCGAGACAACTCGAAAGACTGCCATCGGCCCAAGGTCGAACTCCCTACCCGGAGGTCCGCGACAACATCGAAAATCACACCATTGAGAACACGAACAAACTTTGCCTCTGCGAACGGGGGGCGTTGGAAGTGCATTCCACGACATGTGTGCTTCAGGTGGTTCGACGACAGGTTAACCTGTGTTGATGTGAAGGTCGCACCGGCTTCCGCGAATTCATTTGGACAATACAGCCGCGAAAAGCAGCCCCGTTCATCATGGGACGCACCCGTCTTGACGAGCGTAACGCCAGAGATGTCGGTTGAACAAAACTCCAGCACTAGATTATCCGCGTATCCGGAATTGCTGTTACGAACCGTGTTCCCTGTTCTGCAAGTGTGCCCAACTGCGCGCGGACTTCTTCAGCCAAATTCCAAGCCAGAATCACGACGAAGTCAGGTTGCGAATTTATCAACGTATCGGGAGTGACGACAGGGATGCGGCTGCCCGGCAAGAACCTGCCTTGTTTGGTGCGGTTGCGATCGGCAACGAATGGTATGTCGGAGCTGTCAAGTCCGCAGACGTTGAGAAACGTGTTTCCCTTTGCGGCAGCGCCGTAAGCTGCAACACGCTTTTTTGAATCTCTGGCGTCAGAGAGAAATTGTCGGAAACGCGCGCAGCATGCGTCGATCCGGCTCGAAAACCCGCGGTAACCATCGAGATCGTGGAGAGATGCCGAATTTTCCGCAGCTCTGATCACATCGACGCCAGGAGTTTCAGCGCGATTTGCTGTTCCGTGGCAAGCGAAGACGCGGAGCGATCCACCATGCGTTGAAAGTTTCTCGACATCGAATACACGTAATCCAGCCTTGGCGAACACTTTTTCTACGACAAAAAGACTGAGGTAGGAGTAGTGTTCATGGTAAATCGTGTCGAACTGGGTGTGCTTGATAAGATTGAGAATGTGCGGAAACTCGAAAGTTGCGATCCCACCTAGCTTGAGAACTTCGGGAAACCCGAGAACAAAATCAAGTATGTCCGGCACATGGGCCAGAACATTGTTTGCAATCAGAAGATCGGCCGACACGCCTTTCTCGGCCAACCGTCGACCGGAGAACTGGCCGAAATAGTCGATGTGCGTCGGCACTCCCTTCGCCTCGGCCGCCTCGGCGACATTGGCCGCAGGTTCGATCCCCAGAACAGGAATCCCGTCTTTCACAAAGTGTTGAAGAAGGTAACCGTCGTTGCTGGCAATCTCGACGACCTGGGACCCGGACCCGAGATCAAGCCGGGCCTTCATGGCCTCGGCATAGCGTCGCGCATGCGAGACCCAACTGTCCGAATATGACGAATAGTATACGTAGTCGGCACCGAAGATCTGATCGTGCCGTACCACTTCGTCGGTTTGAACCAAAAGACAATGACTGCAAACCCGAACAATCAGCGGAAAGGCAGGTTCCCGCCCGGAACGGACGTCTTCACGGGTCAACAGGGCGTTGGACAAAGGCATTTGCCCCAGGTCCACAAATGTCGTGTCGAGAAGGCTTCCACAAAACCGGCATGCCGGAGACGGCGTATTCACTGTTCGACCTCGACCAATTTCGTAAAACTGCGGATTTGGTTCAGGGAATACGCACGCATATCCTCGCGGGCGGCGCAGGCCTTGTACCAATCCGCTGTCCAACGCAGCGATGCGTCTCCGGAGAGTTTGTCGCACCATGCGAGCGTTTCCCGGGCCCGGGTCGCGTCCAGCGCAAGCCTTTCCATCTCGCGCGGACCTTTCGTGGAGTCGTGAGTCCAACTCGCGCCGGGCGCCAGGATCTGCAACATGCCGTCTGCGATTTCACGCACTGTCTTCCGCGCGGATTCCGTCGGGCCAAAGTTCAGTGACACGGGGACTCGGCGTCCAGCTGCAAGCGCCTCCACGTAAAGGAAGTAGCCGTTCAGGCAATCGAGCACGTGCTGCCACGGGCGCACCATGTCCGGATTTCGTATCGCGGGTGCACGATGTTTCTGCACGGCCCGCCATATGTCAGGCACGATACGGTCTTCGGAAAAGTCACCGCCGCCGATAACGTTTCCCGCCCGGGCCGAGGCCATGCGAGGGGGCCCGTCTCGCGTAAACGACGCTGCCCAACTCGATACGAGAATTTCCGTAGCGGCTTTGGAGGCAGAATAAGGATCATGCCCACCAAGCGGGTCGTCCTCCCGGAATGCTCGACCACTTTCGTCGTTGCGATAGACCTTGTCGGACGTCACCACCAGAACCACGGGCGTGAGATCCAGATCTCGCAACACGCTCAGAAGATTCAGGGTGCCCGTAACGTTTGTCTGCCAGGTTGTGATCGGATCGGAATAGGATCGGCGCACGATTGCCTGGGCGGCCATGTGCAGTATGATGTCCGGTCTTGAATCGCGCATGGCACGTTTGAGCGCGACTCTATCTCCTAAGTCGGAGATGCAGTTCTCAATCCCTTCAGCGACTCGAGCCAAGGTAAAGAGATTGTCTTCGGCCTCGGGGGCAAGTGCGAAGCCCGTAACGGATGCACCAAGGCTCCTAAGCCACAGCGCGGCCCATGAGCCTTTGAAACCGGTATGACCAGTCAGAAAAACTCGCTGGCCGCGCCAAAATGCAAGGTTCGGCGCCGGCATGTGGACTACCAAACCTTCCAGGGTGCGTTTCCGCCTTCCCAGAGCCCTTCCAGATAGTTTTTGTCGCGCAATGTATCCATTGCATACCAGAATCCATCATGCTGCCAGGCCATCAACTCACCACGAGCAGCCATGGTGTTCAACGGAGCACCCTCGAACGACGTCTGCGGGCCATCGATCAGATCCAGTACACCCGGGTCCAGTACAAAGAACCCTCCGCTTATACGTGCATTGTCACCCGGGGGTTTCTCGGTGAAGCGATCGACCCGGCAGCCTGTCGTTTCCAATGCGCCGTATCGTCCGGGAGGAACAACGCTTGCAATTGTCGCTAGCTTGCCGTGGCTCTTGTGAAACGAAATCTCCTTCCCGATATCGATATCTGCAAGTCCGTCTCCATAGGTCATGCAAAACGGGGCATCGTCATCGAGATAGTCGCGTACGCCTGTTATTCGACCGCCGGTCTGGGTCTCGTGACCGGTGTCGACAAGGGTTACGCGCCAAGGTTCAGCGATGGTCTGATGATAGGTAATCTCGCCTGAACGCACATCGATCGTCACGTCCGATGAATGGAGAAAGTAGTTGGCGAAAAACTCCTTGATCATGTACCCGCGGTAACCGAGCGAGATTATGAAATCCGATATGCCGTTGGCTGCGTAGATCTTCATTACATGCCAGAGAAGAGGGCGGCCGCCGATTTCGATCATGGGCTTGGGTTTCAGATGGCTCTCTTCGGCGATTCGGGTACCAAAACCGCCTGCAAGGATGACTGCTTTCATGGAACGCGTGTCCTGTGCAAGAGAAAGAGTGTCGTGAGCCACACCGGTGACGCGAGGGAGTTTGATGTCAAAGGTAGCTACCCGTGGGCAGAGTCTTGTTGCTCAAATTACCACAGCCAGGTGGCCGCTGTGAACATGATGATTCAGCGGAGTTGCTTTCGCGAGCCAAAGGACCCATCGGCCCTTTCGGATATGACTGCGACTGGAACGAGTGTGAATGGTCGCTGTCGAAGACGGCGTCGTCACTGGCGCGTAGCTGAGCTTCTGCATAGTCAGCTCACTTTGGTCGGACGGGCGAAGTCCCGTGCCGCACTCCTCTGCAGAACTCGTGTACGTAGGGACCCCGCGCCCGGCTTTCCGGGGTTCGAGAAACCACTCGATGATTGTTTCGGACGCGAGAAGCACCAAATGCTCCAAGTGCCTTGGTTTTCCGGCATTCATTCCTGCGAAGTCGCGATCATCGCGCCTTTGCGGCCGGGGGAACCCTTTTCTTGAACTTGCTCCCAGAAGAAGTGTAGATTCAAACAGTTCGAGGTCATCGGCATGGCGCCTGAAACCTGGGGATCGTACGAGTTTTGCTAATCAGCCTTGTCATTCCAACTCGTGAGCGTGCTCAATTCCTGGCAGGATGCCTTGAAACGGTTCTGTCGGTTGACGACCCGGACCTTGAGATCATTGTATCTGACAATCACAGCCGTGACGGCACGGCGGATGTCGTTGCAGCGAAGAACGATCCGCGCCTCGTCTACACCAGGACTTCAGAACGTTGCTCAATGCGAGCGAATTTCGAAAATGGCCTTCGGGCGTCAAACGGGGACTATGTGATATTCATCGGTGATGATGATGGGGTCCTTCCCGGCGGGATGGTGCATCTGCGTGAACTTCTCGAATGTCACCGCCCTGAGGCAGTCGGGTGGAAGATCATCCAGTACTTCTGGCCTCCTGATGAGACCGGATGTGGCGGAGGCCACCTGAGAATCAGAGTTTCAGCGCCCTACCGCAAGACGAGATCCCAACCGGGTTCGGAAGTTTTCAAGCGGGTTTGTGCTGCTCGACTTCGCTCATACAGGGATGCCGCCAATATCTATCACGGGTGTGTTTCACGTGAATTGATTGAGCGAGTTCGAGTAAATCAAGATGGCATTTACTTCCGCGGTGCAATTCCGGACATCTATGCCTCGATGGCCAATTTGAGAGAAATGTCGGAATCCCTGGTCTGGGCTGGGCATCCCGCTACTTTCGGAGGCGTGTCGCCCCGTTCCAACGGTGCAGGTCAGATGAGCCATTCAAAGGTCGGTAAGGCTGGACTCGAGGAAATTTCCAATTTCAAAAACGAAGCCTCGACTGATGAAAATGCAGCGTCGATCGACGTGTCGATCCCGTCTGTTGACGCGCTCACTCTTGACATGCTCGACTTGGCGCTCGCCGGAAGACCGGAAAGTGACCGAATCGACCGGGAGGCGTGGCTGCGGCGCATCAGGAAACGCTTGGCAAGAATGCCGCGGCCCAAGTTCGAGCATGGTGCGGCTTCCCTGGATGATTACTGTCGCGAAAAAGGCTTGACGGGCATTTTGCGCACGGTTGAGAGGAAAACTCCATTTGTCGGCCCGGAAGAAGCAACTGACCAGAGTCCTCCACAGACCTCGAGACTGGGGGCAGGCAGGATCATTCTGGCGGATCCGGTCAGGCTGGCCACAGTGTCCCAAGCCTCCCGTGCAATCGACGAGGTCTTGGGTTTGCATAACCTGGATAGTGGAATGCGTTGGACAAAATGGTTGGCGGCCTTACGACGCGCGAACCGCGTAAGTGAACAGTGGCGCACCGAACTTAATTCCATACACTGAGACCACTCACCTTGGCCGGATCCTGCAGGCACAGGCGAAGAGTCTTGGCTGCGGCCAGGACTGAGGCGCTGATGGCGATGGAAGTTCATCGATATTTCAGAATGAGGGCATCAAATCCCGACGCGAGATCGGCGGAGAGCATCGCAGTAGTCCGAAATTCCCGCTTCAAGTGAAATTGACGGCCTGAAGTCGACCTCCGAACGGAGGCGCGCGGTGTCCGCGATGATTGCCGGTGGTTCACCTGGACCGAGCGAACGTTCACCGAAGCGAATTACGTCGCCGGCACCAGTTATTCGGCGGGCAAGAACGCCGATCTCTTCAAACGTGTTTCCCTTTCCACTGGCAACATTGATCGGGCCGTTTAGCTCCGAAAGAGCGATAGCCGCCAGTGCTTCGGCCACGTTTCGCACGTCCCAGAAGTCTCGTACGGTGTCGGCTGGCCCACACGACAGTATTTCTTCTCGCAGACATGCCCGTAATATTGAAGGAACAAGTCGTGCCGGGGCTTCTCCTTCGCCGAAAGGAATAAAGACGCGGGCCCATGCGGCGGTTGCCCCGTGCTTCTCTGCGGAACAGAGCATCGCTTCGCCGGTTCTGGCCTTAGCTCCACCGTACGGCGTGTGAGGAGCAATCGGCGCGTCTTCCGGGAACGTGCCTCCGCCAACCCAATCGTATTCTGCGCACGTGCCCGTTGCGACCACACGACGGCCGCCGTCGGCGAGAAAGCGGTCAACAAGGTCGGCCGTCGCACGTTCCCACTGCCAATTGAGATTGCTATGCCAGAAATTCGTGTGTTCGGTGATCCAGGCGAGATGCACGAGCGTGTCGGCGCAGGCTCCGCCAAGGGCACACGCCCGACCATCTTCCGTCAGGAGGTCACATGGACCCGAACGTCGAGCGTCTATGACTTCGGCTCCCCGGGCTCGAAGCGCGACCGCCACCCGGCGCCCCACGAAGCCGCCCATTCCGGTCACCAAGATCCGTCGTTTCGACATTTCTCAATTCACCGTTTTGCGGAGACAAGATGGGAGGTCATCATCCTTGGTCGGATTTGTCAGTCAACAGTTATTCTTCGGTTTCGCACGGACTGGATGGCGTCAATGCTTGCGGCCAGCCCGGTACACTGTCCAGCTAAGGGTTTGTCACGAACTAACGGATGCACTTTCTGAGGTTGGAAGTACTATGTGGCTCCGGTCGCCGTGTAAGTCGATGCGCCGGATGTCCAGGGCTTTGATCTCCGATTTGCCGGTCTTGATGCCGGTCGGGCAGTCGCTCATGTCCCTGCCACAGTAGAATTCAGCCCCGTCCCGGTCCTGATGGAGCCGGTAAGGCCGATGATGGAAACCTGTTCCATTGACGCTCGCTACCATGCTTTTGCGCGCAACTCGTTTGCCGATTTCTCTGGCGCATTGTGCCCCCGTTCGGAGGGGCGTCCACTCCTTCGCTTACGAACGGCGGTGTTTCCTGTGCTGGTGCTGCCCCGATGAGGATCGGCAGCGATCTGGCTTGGCAATGATCGAACCGAGGATGTTCGCGCCCACGTCGGCCGCACTGACCGACCCCGGCGGCACTGCCGCCAAATCTGCGAGGTCTACTTGCACCGCGGTTCGGGAGTTCAGGAGGGCGCAACCGGAATTCGGATAGTTGAGTGCTTCCAACATCTCTCCTGCCGTGTCGGCGTTTCGATGGCCAAAGACACCCTGAATGGCTTCAATGCAACCGGCCGCGTCCATGCCGATGAGCTGCAGTGCTGTGCGGCAACGCACGGAAGCCAGTGCTTCAGTCGATCCCGGCTGCAATTGCAAGCTTGCCGGTGCCCGGTGAATGGACACTAGACAAGCCGAGAATTCCGCCCCATATCTACATGTGGAGGCTTTGCGGGCGACTGCATTGCCTTTTTTTGGGAATTATATACTTGACGGAGCACCGCCATCCGACCGAGGCAATTCCTTGACACCACCTTTCGCAACGAGATCCTCAAAATCAGGTAATTCCTCGATACCAGCCAGTTTCGATAACTGGCTGTTTTCGTCTTTCGATTCTTCCGTCTTTTCCTTTTCAGGAATGATTTCAGCTAATCTCATATCGATATTCCTTCGCAATTATTTACCCATTTACAGAACCCAACGATTCAACTAATCACCTTCCCGCCAATTGAAACAAGAGTACTCGACCGCTTAGGTCGGGTCACTCGCTGAATACAACAGCCGTGTATCCAATGATGGGGTAGCTCCCTGTCATCATGGCGAATAGGCGAGGACGACTCACACTCTTGTTTCGTTGGCATGGCCCGGCACCAGTCTGGTCATTGCCAAAAACAGGAGTGATGAAGATGAAAAAGTTCGTAGTGACATTAGCGGCAGCGACGATGATTGGTTCAATGGGCCAGACACAAGACGTGCCCGATTATTTGCACGAAATTGAAACCCACTTTGTAAACCCTTGCCTCAAAATTGCGGCGGGACAATCTGGTGTTCCAGTTTCAGACGAATTTATTGAAATGATCAAAACCGACCAACCTCAATTTGCACCATTAGTAACTCTATTCACCACTTCAGATGGTAGGGTGGTCGAAATTGCAAGGTTTGATAGCGAATTTGAAGCACACCAAGAATTGACTTGGGCAGTCAATCGTTATTTGGAAATGATTGCTGAGTCGAAGTCTTAATGTCTTGTTGTCGTGCCTTAAATTCTTCTGATATTTGTTCCAGAATTTCGATATGCGTATCGAGCGGTATGCTTTCATCTATTGGAACTTCGATTCTATGAATTGTATTCAAATTTTGTCTCCTTGAACCTATTTATCAATCAATTCCGCATAGGTCAGTCGTTTCCCCAACATTCCCTTGGCCACGATTTTCATCATTTCCATTGTGTCATTATCACGGATGTTGTGACGACCTGAAAATTCGTTGACATATCGCTGCAGGTGCTTGGCACTGACATGATGGAATGTCCCGTCATGCGCCCGCTTCAATGTTGACCAGAACGATTCCATGCCATTGGTATGGGCTTGTTCACGGACATATTCCCCGACCGAATGGGATACTGACTCATGTGGCCTGTTGATGCCAACATAGGCTTTGGCGTCATCCGTGTAGACTTGCGTGTTGTCAAATGTATGGTCTTCAACGAAACCTTTCAGGGTCTTACCCTTGGTGTCTTTTACGACCCTGGCAACGACTTTTCCGGTTTTCCTGTCCTTGATGCCAGCAACTGGCGTCTTGCCTACAGCACCACGGCCAGCATTCAGTTTCTTGTTTGCATGTTTGTTCTTTTCGAGTCCGCCCATGTAGGTTTCATCGGCCTCAACTGGACCTTCAAACGGGTTGCCCATGAATTGGGTTGGCCATGCCTCGCGCAAACGATGCAACATGAACCATGCCGACTTTTGTGTTATTTCCAGGTCCCGATGAAGTTTCATGCTGGAAACTGATTTCAGGCTTGTCATGCAGATGTAGATTGCAATTACCCATTTGCGGAGGGGAAGTCTGGATTCTTCCATGCACGTGCCAGTCTTGACACTGAAATTTCTACGGCATGACCCACACCAGTAGCGGTTGTCTTTGCCATGGCTTGTTTCGAATGTACCACAACGAGGGCAATGGACTCCGTTGGGCCATCTTTGTTCAACAAACCAGTCATGGGCAGCTTGTTCGTCTGGAAATATTTCGAATATTTTCATCAGGCTAATTCCAATTCGGTAGAACTTGCCGGGGCCTTTTTGGGTAGGTGTATCATGTTCTTTGTTTTGCATGCCAGATTTTTAGCATGATTCGGCTGCTCCATCAAGTATATAATTCCCCTTTTTTTGTTCACCCAATGACCGCAGATCAGGGATGACCTTGAAGCCGTAGTTGACGCGCCCGGATCGCAAAAGTTGTGTGAAACGGAGTTTCATGACGGAGTAAGCCAGCCTGGACAGTTCTTCTCGTTTCGGCTCATTCATATGGCGTATTTCCCGAACCGTCATGAATACGACGAAAACCGATGAAAAACGAGCACGACAGCGGCCGATGACCATATGGAGGCAATTGGTGAATGATGCACGGCTTTGACAGCGACACAAAACATTTCCTTTTCCCTCAACCTTCGATTGAAGCGTTTATCTCGTGACGAGCCCTAAAGTCACACCTTCCATTCCCAATGCATCAACGACACCACCGTTGTCACCGAGGAGAACGTTCTCATGAATTCGCTGCCGAAGGGGATCAGGTTTTATGTCGCCAATTCAAAGCCGTGAAAGATCACGGTTGCTCCTATTTCGGCTGCTTCGATTCCTTTGAAATTCAAGTCAGGCACTCAGCCCGAATTCACGAAGCATTTTGCACCAACCAACGCAAACGGTGCCAGTAGTTTCCGGTTTTTTGAACGTAATATGGCAACCGCCGAAACCATGGTGGCTTTCGAATGAATTCAAGCCGCTCCCCGGTGATCGTGCTCTTCCCTCCGTCATCCTGATGACAGGAAAAAGGCTCCAGCCCCATGAGACGGTAGTTGTGAACATAGAAACGGTTCAATTTGTGGTCGTAAGTTCGGGTCATCGACATCAGCCGTGGCAACAAGCGCTTGGCGGACTCGGTCGTAACCATGTACCTGGCGTCTCCCGTGAACGGCCCGACATAGGCTTCAGGCGAAATGCTTGCAGCTTTTTTCGAGTCACCGGTATCTTCGAACGCACCGCGCAAAATCGAACCAGGTCCGAATCGTCGCTAACTGACAATGCGGCGCGAACAGCATCCAGAAATTCTTCATGGAATACGACATCGTCTTCAAGAACCAAGCCGATCGGATACCCGGAATCAATGAGTTCGCGCCATACGGCCAGATGTGAAGAGTAGCAGCCGATGTCGCCTGACAGCAAAGGCCGTCCCATGTTTCTGCGGAATGCCTTGAAGTCGACCGCGGCCCAAGTCTTCCGATCCCTTTCGAACCGACAACCGCAGCAAACAGGGTGTAGGAAAGTCCCATTTGGTCGAGTTGACGTTCCATCGCGCGTCGGCGTTCGACCGAATCCTCAAGATTGATAAGCCAAACCCCAACGTTCCGAAGGGAAAGGGTCATACAAGGACTTCCTCAAACCGTGTTTTCTACCGTCCGCGTGCTCAGGCTCAGCCAGGAACGCGCAGTTTGACCCAAAGATTTGAATGTGACGGGAAGTCTCACATCCACGAACTGATACAGTAATTCCGAAAACCGCTATGTTTGGAATGTCGCTGATTCACGGACACTGGCACTGTTGGCGTACATGCGTCGTCATCGGTTTTTGCCACGTTCCCGAGGCCCTTCCATGTGATCCGAGTGGTCAAAATTAAGCCGTTCTACGGGCTGAGTTGACGGCCGGGAAATGTTGACCTCTTGCGTGTCAAGGTACTCGATAGCCACAACCAACTTCCGTCACCATCAACAGTCGCTGACATTCGATGTTGGTGCGGACCGTGTGATGTGGCCGCCCCCTGATGCGGTACGGCGCGAACCTCAACCTGACTGCCGACACTGCTGCTGCAAAGTTCAGGCAGACGTTCCACGCACGCAGGGTGCACGACAATTTTGTGATTTTGGATTGGAATCAGCCGGTCCGCCGCTCCCAGTAGTCGTCGAAGCGGTTGCTGTGAACCGCGCACCGGAGCGCGATGATGGCATTGGCGCCACTGACGCTCCAGTGCATCCCGCCCCGTTTCAACCGTCCGCCGATCAGTGATTTGCAACCGCCCTCGACAACACCGGTCGACACGCACAGCCCCAGTTCCCGGAACCGGGGATAGTCCATGCGCGCGCGATTGGTCTGGAAGTACGCGATGTTCCGCGCCGCCTCGTCACAGCGGCTCGCGTGTTTGCGCATCGCGGCGATGACGAGATCGAGGCGCCCCTGATCGAGTTCGTCGCGTCGCGTCTTGCCCCACTGTGCCGCGAGATCACTCCCCTTTCCGTAGAGAGCCCTGGCAACATCGAACACATGCTGTTTGGCATGGAAGACATCCACGATCTGGATGGCGTCAGGCACATGCTCGTCGGCGAAGTTCCATATCCAGGGAGCGCCATCGCCGAGCACCACCCGGCGGTCGACAGCGAAAAAGTCGCGCCGCTCCATCTCACGCACGACCCGTTTGGCAAAGGGAGCCGGTTCCGTGTCCGTATCGCGGGTCGCGATCGTTTCGATGGCGGCATTGAAGGTGACGGATCCGGTATCGCGAACCGGCCGGCCCTCGGTGTCGCGGCTCTCGGCGGACCATATGGTGGCAAGCTTCACCTCGCGGGTCCTGGCCGAGCCGTCAGGCTGCTTGCCGGCACGGCCCTCGGTCTCCGACGTGCGCACCGGGACCCCGGTGCCGTCAAGGCCGAGGTAGAGCGTGGGGGCTCCCGGTGGCTCCGGCTCGATGATGTCCCGTTCATCGCGCGCGATCGCGCGTCCCAGCGCCTCGGCATGGCGTTCCACCTGCCTGGGAATGACCTCGAGGCCGGCCAGTTCCCGCAAGATCGTGCTGCTCTTCTCGAAACTGAGCTCGGCAGCGGTGACCCCGACCATGCGCGTGACCGCGGGAGACAACGACGTGCCATCCAGGGCGAGGGCGCGGTCACGCGGGCTGAAGCCGTGCGCGCAGGAAGAGCAATGATACCACGCCCGCTCCAGGGTCAGGGGGCCAAGTGCCGTGGTGAAGGTCCGGGGCCGCCGCCCGACATTGCGGGCGTCGGCGCCACAGGCGCACGGCAACTCCGCGGCCTCCCCGTCCGACAGGTCGGCGTTCAGCCTCGCGGCAACCACCGCGGCCGCGGCCGAGATCGCGGTCTTGCGCACCTCACGCTCCAGCACCTCGAAATCCAGCCCGTCGACCGGGCCGCCGGTCAGGCGCTCGATGTCCTTCGAGACTTCCGCCGCGACCGCCTGTGCGCAGAGCCCCCTTTTTCGGGGCTGTCGTCCCCGTCCGTCTCCCGCCCTTCGGCACGCACCGCATCGGCAAGCGCCTCGCTGGCCTCCAGATAGTGCGCCGAGATGTCGAGAAAGCGCTCGTGCTCGTCGACAAGGCGCCGGGTCCGCTCATACTCCTCGGGCGGAATGCGGATCGAGCGGGTGTCCCCGCGGATCGAGCGGCTGAGCACATAGCTCGGACCGTGCCCCGGGCTGTCGTCGCCGGCGCAGTGGCAGTTGGGCTTGCCGCACTTGCGGTAGTTTTCGTGCAGCGTGCCGGGACGCAGGTCGCCGAGGGTGGCGAAGCGGGCCTGTGCCTCGTCCCTGGAACGTTTCAATTCATCGATGTCCGGCATGATCGCCTCCGTGGGTCTGGAGTGTGGCCCGGAAGCCGGGGCGCGGCAACTGGTAGAACACATATACCAGACACGGAGACAAAAATCAACTCATCGCAGGACGCTCGGACAAATCGTCACAATTTTGTCGTGCACCCACGCACGCATACTGCCTTGACGGTGTTTGAGCACGAGCGCGCGGAGTGGTTACTCCAACCTGTCCGAAATCTGAGAAACACCGGGTTGAGCCTGTCTCGGTTTGAGTTTCCATCCATGGACGTCAGGCTACTGGGTATAGTCCGAGCCCAAGTTGAAACGGTTCGGATCCGACCACAAAAGGTTTCGTTTCCCACAACTGACAGCGCGCGGATTTCGCTGAGACCGATGAAGTTCTGCCCCCGAAACCGCGAGGTTGCGGCTTGAAATCGACGCGAAAAGGCCCCGTCGATTTGAGGCTCACTTTGCCCACCTTTGGCTCCGGTAAGGATCAATATCGGAAATGGATCGAAGAGGTTTCGATCCTGTCTCGTAAGCAAGATAACCTTCAACAAGACAAACTGCAAAAGGAAAAAAATCATGAAACGAGTGGTTCTCGCGACAACTTCACTGGTTGTTGCCGGTGGCATGGCATCTGCCGACGTCTCGCTTTCCGGCTCCGCCGAACTCGGTGTCGTCGGCGAAAAGGGCATGGATGCAGAATTGCACAAGGAAATCGATGTCAATTTCGGCCTGTCGGGTGCAACCGACACCGGCCTGTCATTCGGTGCGTCCATCGACCTCGATGAAGCCGCACTCGAGGATAAGCACGGAATGTCGACATTTGATGCGCAGGGCCATGTCTTCATTTCCGGCGTGTTCGGTACCCTGACACTCGGCGACACCGATGGTGCCTTCGACAAGGCGCTCACGGAACCCGACGCAGGCGGGGCGCTTGACGGCGACCACACGTCGCACCCAGGATACGAGGGGAACTCGGGGCTTGATGGCGGTGAAAAATTTGCCAACAACAGCGGCAATATTCTCCGCTACGACTACTCGCTCGGTGGTATCACCGCTTCGGTTTCCGGGGAATTCGGAGCAGCGAATTCAGGCGACTCCGCACTCGGTGCGGGTGTTGCGTGGTCCGGCGATGTTGGCGGCATCGGCATGGGTGTCGGACTTGGCTTCCAGAGTGGCAGAGGGATGAACATGGGAGCCGCCGATGGAGCTACCGACGACGAACGCCATAAGGCATCGATTGTCGGCGCGAGTGCCTCGGCTGACATGGGCAACGGTTTCTCTATCGTGGTCAACTTCTCCAGCAAAAAACATGACGTGACTATTGGTGCTCCCGGCGCGGGCAACAATGACACCATGATGAAGATCACGAACTCCGGCATTGGAGTTGCGTATGCGGTTGGCGACCTGACCGTCGCCGTGAACGCGGGTACCAGGAAAACGGAAGTTTCGGGCCACGATACGGCCACGACGGAGGCCACGCACGCAACGCGTACAGAGACCAAATCTGGTGCCGGTCTCTCGATGGTCTACGGCCTCGGTTCGGGTGTAGCCTTCCAGGTCGGCGTTGGTTCAGGCAAAGAAAAAGTCGATTTCCTGGCTAGCGGTGGCACCGACACGACCGTGGATAAGAGCAACTGGTCCGCTGGCTTGGCTTTCAGCTTCTGACAAGACAACAACTGGTTGGTCCCAAGATTCTGGCGCGCAGCAACCGAGAGAAATCGCTGCGCGCCTTTTGATCGGTTCGAGCGTCTGCCGACAGAACGGAACTTCCTGAAAATTCGACGGCTTAGCGCCAGCGCTGAAAGGTATTGAGTACTGTTTCCAGAGACGTTTTTCCTGTTCAGCCACCTTCGCTTAGCTGTTCGAAGTCATATGGTCTTGGTGCCACTGCGAATTGTCGGAAAACGAAACGTCTACGAGCCAAAAACCCCGACGCGGCTCGTCGTCTCAGCCGAAACAGCAGTGACATCCCAGAGTCGAGCCATTGATTGACCGACTTTGCTCCTGGCAATCTCCATCGGCACAGGCTGCGTCCAATAGTCGTTTGCCGCAACCACGATCACGTCATTCGACTCAGGCGTATGAAGGATCCACGCCATCGGTGAAAACACCGAAAAACAAATGAGCCAGCGAACACGGTAAGGCCCGGAATAGACAGCCCGGCGGCTTCCCGCTCCAACGCTCCAACCGAAGTTCCAATCCCCGGTGACTGCCGGCATGGCAAAAGTCCTTTCGTGGACCTGTTCAGGACGACAGCCGCCGTCGTGGTCGAATCTGTAAATTGTCGAACGCCCATCCATCTCGATCACGCCAGCGTAGATCACCGTCTGACGTGCCGCTGCGTACTCACACCAACGATCAATTGATAACGAGTTGGAGCGATCGAGTACATTTTCACCAAGAAAGACAACCCTCGCGCTTGGAAGCGCATCGAACAGGTGACGCTCAAGACTCGCTGTGGTCAACGCAGGCGACGGCCAAATCTCAACCTCGGAAAACCCCTTGGCCTCGACTGGTTCATGGACCAACCAGCAACAGATTGATGCGATTGATGCCCCGACAGCGGTTGCTGTCTGCACACGCAGCGATCGTACGTCCAAACCTGTCAACAACAGGGGGACCAGGAGAATCCCGACTACACCGGTGCCGGGCCACAGGTCACCGGCTATGAGCGTAGGCGAACCAACATACCAGGGGAACGTCAGGCCAAGTGCGACGGCAATTCCCGCATTCATGAAGGCAAAAGCAAGCGCAACGACAGCGGGAAACGCCAAGAGTAACGCGACCGGAATCGAAAAATCAATTTGCAGATTCAGGAACCCCGTCCAGACCGGCAGGAAAGCCGCGGCATGCCACCCGAACGCGATGGCAAATCGTCGGTGACGGTTCCTCGTCAAGGTGACGAAAGCAAGTCCTGCCACGCCGACGATGAGAGGAATTCCTGGTGCGTAAAACCCTGCCGCTGCAATGGCGAACACCAGGCACGCAACGACGCCGTCACTGCATCCGATACGGATCCAACTTGAACTTGACCACGACTGACTCGCCAAGGGATTCGGTTCCCTGCGCCTGGTTGATGCTCCGATCGATTGCATGCCTGACTTCGTGGAAATGGATCTTCGATCGAGTCAAGGCCACCGCGATTTCACTGGTGCCGATACCCGGATGTCCGAGGCGATCAGCGACAATACCATCGATCGTCTCGGATTGATCTGCTGCCGTCAGAAACCGGATAAACGTTTCCCGGGAAACCAATGCACGGTTTCCGGCAACGCCGTGCCAGGCTGATCGCCCGGCACCCTTACCGGATACGCGAGGAAGTGCTGCCCAAACGATGGCAAGGCAATTTCCAAATGATGAGAGATGGCGTTTGCCATAACCGCATTCATCAAGGAGCCGGTTTGCGAGTTCGTCCTGAAGGACGTCATCGAACAACCTGTCTGAATCGACGTGATAATCCCGGGACAGTCTCGTCAGTGTCTGGTAGGTGAACTGATATCTCCCGACCGCAGTCGAAACCACTCGTCGCCGGATTTGCCGCTGCCAGGACAGGACCTCATGCAAGCTCATTTGGGTCAATGGCATGGGAGGCGCTTCTCGCGTCGCATTATGGATCGCGTCGTACCCGTCGGGAGCCTCGAATCGGGCGATAAAGTCGAGGATTGCGGATCGGTCCGGCAACGCGGCAACCGGCGATGAAATCGCAAAAAGGGCAAGCCAACCGACGATCAAAAATCTCAGTACGCCGGCAACCATAGGTCCGTTTCCAGTGTTATGTTCATTGGAACCCCTGCGGAAACCCGGAATGTCGGCAGTCGGTTCAGGTCTCTCTCAAGCAGTTTTTCGGAAATCGATTCAGCAGAATCTCCCAACGCCCGTCGAACAGCGTCTCCGAGTTGACCGGCACTGTCGTCCTCCCGCCGCGCGAGACTGGCCAGTAGATTAATCGCGAACGCGGATCCCAACGCCTTCAAAAGACGCGACTCCCTTATCCCCTTGACGCCGGCAACTCCTGACAGGTCTGATGTTACCGCATTTCCGGGCGAAACAGAAACTCCATTCGGAAACTGGATTCGGTCCCATCCGATGAAGAGTCGGTTTGCATGAACGCCGTGCGCTTCGCCATAACGACCAAAGAGAAATGAGCCTTTCGGAATCACGACATGGACGCCCGTTGCGCTGTCGCGAACATCCGAAGCGACCTGCGCTCGAACCGTTCCCCGTAAACCGGAATCAACATTTGTGAGCAGAATCGATGGAATGACTGTCCCCGCGAACAGCCGATGCATGTCGTCTCGGCGTTCCGGTTGACTGCCGGTTGTACCAGTGTCTGTCACCGGTTGGCCAAACGCGAATCGACCACCATTCCATAAAACATCAGGTGGATCTGCTGGTAAAGGAATTGGTTGGCCATCGGCCGTTTCAAGCGCGTTTCTACCGATCCCGTTCGGAACCGGCGATGCCCGGGTATCGACGCCGGGTTCCTGTGCGACGTCTTGAATCTGAAATCCGTTTTCGGACTCCCGCGTTCCAGATCGTTCGCCGAGTTGATGCAACCCCTGGCCAAGCGGAGAGAGGTCGGCTTCTCTTGCCAGATCGTCGATTCGTCGACGTTCCTCCTCAACTCGTCGTAGGGTCTCCTGGAGCAGTCTTTCGGATTCAGGGTCCGGGGGCACATTTGAATTGTCAGTGGCCGTTTCGTTGCCACGCCCCGTGACCCGAAAGTCGGAATTCCGCGACCGCCGGTTCGCCAATATGCGTTTACCCTGTTCGACCACCCGTTCCGCCTGATCTGACTCCGTTCTCTCTTCGACGACTCTTGCCGATACTATCTCGGCAGTTCGCCACCTGGTTTTGCTGAGAGCCCACCCGAGCGCGATGATCACCAAGACCACCACGGTACCGGTGGCGACCGCGGTTGCGTTCTTTCTGAGGACAGCTCCGCTTTTCGGATCAATCGCCCTCATGGCTCCGTACTCTTTGGATGTCGATGTTCTCGATCATCAGGCCCAGAGGGTTGATCTCGAGTGCTTCGCGTTCAGCCGTGGATTGCTGCCCCAAAACAAGGACTCCAACAAACCGGTCTTCGGACCGGAACTCGCCAGTCACTCGATCGTTGACGGTTTCGGTCCATTCAACGCGCCAGGACTTCCCGCCAGCGAAACTGACCGACGTCACGTGAACAAAGACGGTTTCGCGGTCCCAACGGACTATCGGGTTCGTCTCCTCATCCTGATAGACATCGCTCAGTACCCGATAGGCTTGGCTTTCGGCCGGCAAAAAACGGTACAGGCGCCGGAGGTTTCGTTCCACGATCGCCGGGTCGGCAGGGATCGACCGGCTCCGTTCAACGAAGCGCTGAAGTTCGCGTTTTACAACGTTCGTTGGCCATTCGCCGATTGTGCGCGGCTGGGGCAAGGATTCTGCCCGGCCAAGGTCGTCGACCTTCACCAGATAAGGCACGTACTCGCTCTGGCTGGCAGCCCAGATTCCGAACCCGAGTCCCACGGCCCCGACCAGCGTACCGGCGATTGCCAGCCAAAAAAACCTCTGAGCATTTGCCGCGTGAAACGCAAACCTTTCGTCCCATTCCCGCTGGGCGGAAATATACGGATTCTGGTTAACGATTTCGGACTTTCGAATACTCATCCAGGAGAACCCCGCATGTTGTTTCAGTTTTCGCCTTTACGCTCTGACTGATCCAACCAGTTGAGAATGTCTCGACTTGCCCTGCGATGCGGCGTATCGCCGGAAAGTCCGGTTATGGCGCCGCGAGCGGCGCCGGTTGCGGTCCCCTTAATGACAGGTCCAGCCTTGGCAGCGGCGCCTGCCAACCCACCGGGTGGGCTGACGCCGAGGGCACGACCCGCCAAGGCTTCGAGGTTCGCGGCGCGGGCGGCGCGTACTCCGCCTCTCGCTCCGCCGTACGCGGCCCCGCCTCCTGCGCGACCCGCCGCTTTGGTTGCGCGCCATGCGGTCATTCCGGCCATGCCTCCGACCATGGCGGCAGAAGAACCGGATCCCGTGCCGGACACAATTCTCTCGACCACCGTCGGGAGGCGGAGAATGAGCACCAACCCGACAACCTGGATGATCAGGATCTGGATGGCTGAAAACAGGTCGCCATCCGCCTGGAACGTCGTTTCCAGCGTCGCCATGACCAATCCATTGACGATCAACAAGGTTAGAAGCTTGAATCCCATGCCGATCAACATGCGGAGGTAGGACATCGCAATGTCGCGTGTGGATTCCAGCCCACCGAACCCAAGACCGAGGAGACCTGCGACAGCGGCAAGATAAAGCTCCGCGTAGACGACAACGACAAATGCGGCCATTGCGGCAGCCGTTATTGCGACAGCCAAGGACACGAGGACGAGCCCAACCGAATGCCCGGGGCTCAGGACGGAAACCTCACCCAACAACCTGCCGACCATGCCGAGTGCCTGCGAGAGGATTGCAGATGGAGACGGCTCGGTCGTGCTTCCACCCACGTGCGCCACCGCAACGGCGCTGTCGATGACGAGATGGACCAATTGGTCTCCGAAGTTCAGACAGAGAACGAGAGCACCGACAGTGACCAGTCGAACGATCAGCTTCGTGAGAAGTGCCGAAAGGCCCTCACCCTGAATCGTACCTTTCGCGAATGTCCATGCAAACTCGATTGCCGCCATGGTGTACAGGAGGGTGACGGCAACGCTGGCGACATTTGCGGACATGCCGGAAGAAATCTGCTCCACCGTGCGCACAAGCGAGTCGAGTCGAGCGGGCGCGTCCTGAGCGTCAACACCAATGGGCGCACAAACGGCTGGCACACAAACGGCTACAGTCGAAAGTACTCTTGCCGGAAACGGACGTTGGTTCAACCTCGTTGCTCTCATTGCCCTATCCCCAGCAATTCGTGGATACTTTCACCGGGACTGAGATCGCCCTGATCCGCCTCGAGTTGCTCTTCAAATCGACGTTGAATCGCTTCGCGGCCGTCCATTTCCAGCAAGGATCTGGACCACGCGACGGCTGTTTGCTCGGCCTGGGCGGCCTGCAATGACCTGAGATCGAGAACCTGCCTGGAAAGGCTGGCCGCCAACTCGTTCGCCACCTGCAATGCCGCAAGATTGCCCGTGGCCGAACTTGCTCGTTCCGACAACAGGTCAACGAAACGGGATTCGGTCTCGACATCGTCGGTCGTCATGCCGGCCTTTTCCAGACTGGTTTCAAGCGCAGAATTCCAGCGGGACTGGAGTGCGTCGTAACGCTCGGAAAACGAGTTCCGCGAATACCCGTCCTGATCAAACAACGGGTCGGAAACCTGCCCGGAGAGGAGGAATTCATCCAGTTCGCGCCCGGAATGGATAAGGCTGCCGGTATTCATGTAAAGCTTTCGAAGCTGAACGATGGGGCCGTGTGCCCTGCGGTAAAAATCTCCTGGCAACCTTTCGGTATTTGCCACCATGTTCCGATACGCGAGAACCAGGTTCCGAAGTTGTTCGACCTCGGTGGCCAGGGTGTCGCCAGCTATCGAAAGATGTGACGCCTCCAGCGATGTCAGCCGGGCGAGTTCGGCATTGTTCAGAAGTTGCGTCCACTCGGTTGCGACTCCCGCCGCACCACCCGGCAGTGCCTCCTTCGGAGTTCCGAAAACCATCGCAAAAGCGGCGAGGGCAAACGACAGTCCCCGCGCAGTCCTTGATGCACCAGATTGAACGAAATCAGGCGTTGGTTTGACCGTGGCGATGGCACGAACGGACCGAACTCGGGAATTCAACTCGGATCCTTCGTGTTTCAATAAGGGCAAATGACTGATGGTGCCGCGTATTCGGATCGAACAGTTGCTCGAGCCATACGTCACACCTGAAACATGAGCCCGATCCCCAACTGTCGAATCCGATCGTCGTTCGGCAGGCCGGAGTTCGTTGTTTCCGCGGAACGGGACTGTCGTTTCTGCCTCTTCCGGCCTCGGAGATCCTGAACTTTGCGGAACGTGTGGCGTTGCCCAGGTGTCCCCTTTCGCCGTTCTTGCAGCCATCCAAGGCAAAGGTGCGGAATTGAGCCCACGAAAAAGGAAAGTGCGCCAGGAGGTTTTTCTACGCATCGGGTGCATCAAGCTGCCTTCGCAGTTCGTGTTTCCAGAATGCCGGATCGATTTCGGCTGCCCGTTCGGCGGCCGCGGCTTCTTCCACGGAGGTACTTCCGAGAAGCAGCAGGGCGGCCGGTCCAAGCAGGAAGTCGACGATGCGCCGTCCTTCAGGCTTGACCACGTAGTAGTGTTGTTTTGGCTTCATCGCGGCGATGATCGAAATCATCTCCTCCGTCAGACCGAGGTTGGCATACTGGTCGCGGCTTGCCCGGGTCCACGCCGCCGGATTGGGAAGGAAGATCTTCGTCGGGCAGTTCTCAACCAGGACCGGCGTGATCTCGCTCGTCGTTGCGTCTGCAACCGATTGTGTTGCCATGACGACGGACGCGTTCGCCTTTCTGAGTTCCTTGAGCCAGCTCCGGATCCGGGCGGAAAACAATTCATGTTCGAGGAACGCCCAGGCTTCGTCCAGAATGATCAGCGTTGGTCGGCCGTCGAGACTCATTTCGACCATTCGAAACAGGTAATCCAAGGCCAGGACCGCGACATCCGGACCGGCCGAAAACAGGTCTTCGGTCTCGAATACGGTCCAGTCCGAAATCTCGATTCCATCGTCTGTCCCGTCAAAAATGCCCTCGCGGTTGCCGCCGGAAAACGATTCAAGCGCCGATCGCACCTCGACTGACTGAACCAGTGAAAGCACATCCGCGATCGAATGACCGGGCTGGAGCAGCCTGACCGTTTCACGGATTTCGCGACGCATTGACGGAGTCGGAATTGAGCCGGCTTCCTTGACCAGGGCGGAAATCCAGCCTTCGACATGGGACCGTCCGCACCGGAGTAGCCCGCCGATGGGTGACAACGCCTTTCCGCCATCGCCGACCGGAATGAAGTTCCCACCGACTGCTGCCGTCAGGTACCGAATGGATCGTTTTTTGTCGAAGATCACGACGCGGGCGTTGGGATACTTGGTGAAACTTGCGGCAAAGAGACCGAGAAGAACCGACTTTCCCGCGCCTGTCGGCCCGAACACCAATGCATGTCCAACTCCCGATGAATGAAGGTTGAAGAAGTAGGGTTCGCCCGAAACCGCACGGCCGACAACCAAAGGAGGCGAGTTCTTGGGAAACTCTCGACAGTTCACCGTCGTATCGCCCTGCCAAATCGTTGACAGGGGAATCAGGTCGGAAAAGTTCAGACTTGAAAGGATCGGGCGTCGCGGATTGTTCTTCGGATGCCCGGGCAAATGGCCGATGAAGGCTTCCAGCGCATTGCAGGTTTCGACACGCGCCTCGAAACCTCGCTCGAGCAAAACCTCCGCAACGCTTTGAGCCGCAGAAACAACCTTTTCCCTCGTCCCTCCGGTCTCGCCGAACAGAACGACGACACCGTTGAAAACACCGAACGCCAGTTCACCGGAACCGGCTTCCGCGATCGCGGCCTCGGTGTCGGCCTCCATTGACACGGCAAAGGAGTCGATGGGGGCATTTTCAACCGAAAACGCCTGTGCCGCGAGCGACTGCTTTCCCTGAGACCAGAATCGCCGCCTGCGGTGCAGTTCAGTTCGGCTCTGGTTTTTCCCGAAACAAACGAAACGGGACGACCATTGGTATTCGAATTCGAAGCCCTGGATAATCTCCAGTGCACCCGGTTCGGTGTACGGCGGATATCCATCGATTGCGATGACGGCCGTCCACCGCTTGTTGATCCGAATGATGTCGTGGATGGAGTCCTGTTCGAAGCCTGGTGCGATCATGACGTCGAGGTAAGGACATCCGACCGATATCGGTTGCCATGGCGATCGAACGGCGCCACTGACACAGGAAGAAAGATGCCCGACAAGCTCGTCAATGAGTCCGGCGTGCCCACTCGCAAGTTGCATCTTTCGGTTTCGAAGGCGCCGAAGGTCATACACCCCGGAAAACCGTGTTTCGACGGACGTGCACTGGCTTTCAAACGCCTCGATCTGTGAAGCCACCTCCGCCGTGCGTTCAAGGTTCGACGACTGAAACGCCAGGTGAATGATGTTCGAAAACAGGGCACCACCGGTTTCCAGTATGCTCCGCCGCTCCATCTGTAGAACCTTGAGAGCATCCGTGGCGAATTCGTCCTCGTGACCGAAATTTCCCTTGACGGGACGACGGCGAAAGTCGACCCAGAAAGCAAATCCGTCGCCAAAGCCGGTGAGTGCCTGGCTCAACTGCGTCGTCTGGTGAGTCCGTTCCTCAAGGGAGCGGCTCTCATTGTCCCGGCCCTGCACCTCCCAGGCTGCGAGCATCGAGCCATCCTTGCAAACGACGACACCGGGCGCGACGGAGGCCCCCCAGTTGAGGAGGTCCGAAAAGGTCTTCCGAGGGCGCATCAGCATGTTCAGCCGCCGATCAGGGTGGGACGCACGAGGACGACCATTGACGTTCGGATCAGCTCTGCCTTTGCGGACCCGCCAAGGCCGAAAAACCCCGCCACGCCTGCACCGGTCCGGCCTTTCCGCACGGTTTCCTGCTCGTAGCCCCCGATGATCAGTGTCTCGCCGGGGGTCAGCACAACGGTGTATTCCACCGCGCGATGGTCGGTCTTCGGCAATTGAATTGTGCCGAAGTCGTCGAGGCTGTTGAGACTGGCCTGCACGATCCAGAGGCTAAGTTGAATCCTGTTGTTCTCGATGAGGCGGGGCAGTGCAAAGATCGACAGCCCCGTATCGATGCTGTCGACCTTGAGCGTGTGCGAAACCTCGCCTTCGGAATCTGTCCTGGTGGACGATTCGCGGACATAGTTTTGCGTCGTCAGCAACGAAACGGGTGCGATGACACCGCTCTGACCGACAGTATTGGTCAGACGATGGTCGACAACGTCCCTTTCGGAGGCCAGCGCCGAAAAATCGAGGACCGAGCCACTGAACTTGCCGTCGACAATTGCGATACTGCCGGAGATTCCGACACCACCATTGTTGCCGCCGGTTTGCACACGCTGGCCCAGCGTGGCCTGGTAGTCGTCGAACAGGCCCTGAAGAATGGCTCCAAATCCAACGCCGCTGTTCCGATCAGCGTCGACAAAATACGTGGCGATCTCCAGGCCAATTCTCTTCGAGTACACGTCCGAGAACTGATCGATGAGTTCGCCAGCCGATTCCTGGACGCTCGGTGGTCCGAACACGGTGATCTTCCCCGCGTTGGAGGACAGTGTCACGGATGCGGGTGGCGGGACCACCTGCTTCAAGGCATCGGCGATTTCGGTCCAGGGGTCGACCGTCACCGACTTCCCGGAACTGATGCTGGATGTTCCGGTACGGACCCCGGTTACCTCGGTGCCGAGCGTCCCCGAAGTCGGCGGCAACGGGACATCGTAGGAAACGTTGACCATGCGATCGAAACGAATCGATGATCCATCGAAAGACCACGACAGGTCGAAACGTGAACCGACCCTGTCCAACAGGTCAGACAAGGGTCCGCGGTGGCTGACGACCATTGTCCCGGAGACCGGAACTTCGATGATGCCGGTTTGTGTCGGGTATGTCGTCCGGAGAGAAACATCCAGCCCGGTCGCGCCAGTGATGACGGTCCGAACGGCGTTGATATCGACTCGCTTTGAAGAGGTAATCTCGACCCCGAGGGCCTGTTGGAGTTCACCGGGCAACGGTGACCCACGGTCGGGTCGGTCCGCGGTTTCATCGTCGAACAGAGGTCCACGGTTTCCATAGTATGGCCGATTGATGTCGACGACTCCGCCCAATTGTTGCGCGGCGAGCAAACCACGGTGACGCGCGGCTTCGGATGCCAGGCTGTCAGCTCGGCGGTCCGCCATTTCGAAAGTTTCGCACCCCGTCACGCTCACAAGCAGCCCGAGGGTCGTTATGACCCTGGTTGCATTTCCGAAACGGGACCCGGTCATTGTGCGGTTCCCACACGTATGACCTTGTTGGCGTAAACGACCAGGAGAGGAGCATGGGCACCTGATCCGAAACCCTTGGCGACTTCCTTGAGGGCGAGTTGAAACGTGCCTTCGAACGAAAACTCCACGTCGAATTGCCAGTCTCCGTGGTCTTCTATGACGACCTGATAACCTGCCTTCTGTCCCCAGCGGTCAAGTACGTCGATCAGGAATTCACCTTTGCTTGCATTCCAGACTGGCACTGCTGCAGAGGTTGGGGGCGTTGACTGCGGCTCTTCCTGTGATTCAACGGGATCTTTCCGATCCTTGCCAAAGAGCCACGAAAGCAATCCGTTTCGAGATGCGCCTCCAGGGTCCTTAACCCGTCTCGAATTGCCCGCGGCCGCATTTCCACAAGGTATCGTGAGAACGTCGCCAAGCTTCAAATTCCCGGGATTTGCAGTTGCCTCCGGGTTGGCGGCGGCAATCTCAGGGAATCTCGCAGGTGATCCCAGATATCGGTTGGCGATTGCGCCAAGCGTGTCACCCGCCTTGATCTTGTGGCGCGTACATTCCCCTGCTTCACTCCCCTCAGCAAGCCCGGATCGTTTGGCGGCGTTGTAGCCCGGCTGCTTCCTCGCGGCGATTGCGCCCTCGTTCGAGTGACTTCCCTTGCCCGGGACTTCGGCTAAATTCGGAACTGCAGAGCGATCGTTCTGGTGAGACGCGAACCTGAATATCTTTTCGGGATCGCTCCAGTCAGGACACCGAATCAATGGGCCGAGGGATTCTCCGGACGTAGGGTTCGCATGGACGGATAGTACGAGTAACCCCGTTCCGAGCCCGCATAGACTTCGCCAACGCGTTCGAGAAATCGCTTTTCTGCCAGGCTTTTCAATGCCGTATTTGCCGCGGTTCGTGACAAATCCAGGATCTTCATGATGCATTCTATCTTCACGGGCGTTTCACTCTCGGCGGCCAGTTCGGAAACAACCTGGTAAACCAGTGCCTGGGTGCGGAGTGCACCCGAACGTTCACCCTTTCTCCTTCCCGCTTTCAAAAACGACATTAACTCTTGCATAGTGTACATTTCGATGTCAATCTCCCGTAATCGATTTTCTGGCGAAAAGGTGAATTCATGTCCGAGGTGACAACATTATCCCGGCCTGAGACGATTCCCGCAATGCTCCATCCCGTCAAAAGACTGCTCCATGATCCGGAAGTTGTTGAAATATCATTGAATCCCGACGGAAATCTGTTTGTCGAACGCTTTGGCTCCGAGGCTGTCATTGAGCGGAAGTGCGGCTCCGGAGACGCGGAGTCCATGATTCGCTGGTGCGCGTCAGGACAAGATCGAATCATCGACAGAACTTCGCCTATAGTGTCAGTGATGGTTCCCGGATTCGCTCACCGAATCGAAGCCCTGCTTCCTCCGGTCGTAATGGCCCCGGTGTTTTCGATCCGACGTCATCACGAATCCCCGATTGATCTCGAGATGTTCGACTGGGGGACGGACGAACCGGGCGAGATCTCCAGGTTGTCGGCCATTATCAAGTGCATCGTCGGCGGGCGGAAGAACATGGTGGTTTGCGGGGCGACCGGATCCGGAAAGACATCGTTCGCGAATGCTTGCCTGAGAGTGATTGCATGCGTTCGTCCCCGGGAAAGAGTTGTAATCATCGAGGACACACCGGAGCTCAGGTCGGAGCTGTTGAACACGGTTTCACTTCGAACATCCGATACGGTCGATCAACAGCGGTTGCTGGTTTCCACGCTCCGTTTGGCACCCGATCGTATCATCGTCGGCGAATGCAGAGACGGTGCCGCGGCTTTGACAATGCTACGGGCCTGGAACACCGGCCATCGTGGCGGGATTACGACACTTCACGCAAACGCTGCAGGGGAAGTCGTCTCTCGTCTGGACATGCTGTGTTCGGAGGTGGCTGCGACAAGCCAAGAGAAACTGATCCGTTCAACGATCGATGTTGTTGTTTACCTTGAACGGGGAGCCGGACGCCCGGTTGTCCGCGAGATCCTGGAGGTCAAATCATGAATTCACTCTTTCAGTCGCGAATGTTCGCGGTACGCAATTGTTCGCGCATTCGTTTTGTCGCGACCAGCGTCACGATCCTCGGAATGATGCAGCCTGCCGCAGCAGCCGGTGTCGCAATGCCATGGGATGGTCCACTCGACCGGATCGTTGACAATCTGACCGGGCCGTTCGCACTTGCCGTGGGAGTTCTTGGCCTCGTCGTTTTGGCCGTACGGATACTGTTCGGCGAACAGTTTGGTCAGTTCGCCCGCTCCATCATCAATGTCATCATTGCCGTTGCAATGATTACCGGAGGCGCAGGGCTTCTCCGCACGCTCATTCCGAATGCCAGCGGCGCTTCCTACGTGATCGACGCCACCAATTCACCGCCCTCCGACTCGGACTTCTGACGGAACCATGAGGTCAATCAGCCTCCTCGCTCTTTTCGCGGCATTGGTCGATGTCGTGGGCAGTGCCAAGGCCGACCCCGCCACGGTACTTGCATCTGTATCTGCCCAGACGGAAATCCAGGAAACGTGGCGGGCGCAACCCGCGACCGCTGTTCTCGGTGATGCCGGCCGCGTCGTCATGACCTACGGTGAATCGCCCGCCGCGCTCGTCTGCGCGCCGCTTCACATCTGCGCGATCGAATTCGGGCCAGGGGAAGAGTTCCACGACACCCCATCGATATCGGATTCGGTTCGCTGGCACATGGAAGTACGCGAGGGGTATTCATTCGGTTCGCGGCGGCAGTACCTGATCCTCAAGCCGACGAAGAGCGCCGTTGACGCAATTCTGACAGCGTTCACGAACAAAAGGTTCTACTCTGTTCGGTTGGTGCCGGACCCGGATAGCTACACGCCCGTGTTATCGTTCCGATACCCGGATGAAGAGCTCAAAGCCGTTCAGGCAAAGATTGATGCGCAACGGGCCAGGGCCAAGGAGTCGCAAGAGATTGCCTCGGCAGCAAAGCAGGCGATCATTGAAAGGACGGGGGTACGTACGAGCAAGGGTCTCGTTGCAGCCGGCGACCTGAACTTCGGATATCTGATTGCGGGCAACGCCCGGTTTGCACCCCAACGCATCTTTGACGACGGGCGAAAGACTTATATCGAGCTGCCTAAATCCTGGAACGGAGAGTTGCCGGTCTTTCATGCCAGGTCGAACGAGTCCGACCAGGTTGTCAACTACAGGATCGACGGACGAAGATACGAAATCGACGGCGTTTTCGATGAAGCCACTCTCAGACTTGGCAAGAGGTCCATCAGGATCAAGCGGGACC
The DNA here is from genome assembly GCA_965242975.1 of Paracoccaceae bacterium. Classification (GTDB taxonomy): domain Bacteria; phylum Pseudomonadota; class Alphaproteobacteria; order Rhodobacterales; family Rhodobacteraceae; genus JAPPHA01. Next base: position 3,050,798 of record CBDETS010000007.1, read on the forward strand.
CAGAGTAGTGCCAAGGCCGTTGATTGGTGCAGGGTTGCTTGTGTTGCTGCTTTTCCCTGCAGGATGCACGTCGTCCTTCCTGGGCTTGGGACAAAAAGGCGACGTTTCGCTCGATGACGTACATACCTGTGCTGTCGGCTATGATCTTGCACGCAAGATCTCCGAAAACGTGTCTCTCAGAGGAAACGTTCTCGTTTCGCCCAAACAGGGCACGGCCTGCGAGCGTTTCGCACTTCACTACTTGCGACGTTCAGGCTTCGCGATTGATGAAGCGGGCAAGTCACCGACGTTCGAAATCGAACTCGAATACGTAAGCGAGTCCGAGTTTCAGGCAACGGCTTCGATCGGACGAACGCTTCGCGTATCGCGCGTCTATGTTCCGGGCGACGGGGGCGTATACCCGGTGAGCCCGGTATCGATAATGCGACTTTCAGGCCGGACAGTCTGGCGGGCTCCGGCAGAATCCATCCGGCATGAACCCGGTTCATAAGTCCCTGGTCCGCCCGATCCTGCTTGGAGGAATGGAACGGGTGCCTCTGGTCATCGTGCTGTTAGTAGCAGGACTGTTCGTGTTGCTTCAGACACCGGCCACTGTCGTTTCCGGGTTGTTGATCGCGGTCGTCGGTATCGTCGTCCTTCGACGCATCGCCGAATGGGATCCAGAGTATTTTCACGTGCTCTATCGCCGATTGAAATACGGCCGCCATTACGGACCGGTGCCTCTCGACTCTCACAAGAAGGAGTATTCGTTCTGGCAACTGTAGAGGTTTTCGGCGGATTCCAGGCTGTCGCAGGCATCACATGGGGCCTACGTCGCGGCACTTGGCGTTCGGTCATACGGAATCGAATTGGTCACTGCGAGTTCGATGCGGGACCTCCGCCAAAGGGAATCGTACCGGCGGCTGCGCTCGCCATTTCCGTCATTCGCCCGGAACATGCGTCCGATGTCTGTTTTGTCGCCCTGGCCAATGACACAGGTGACCGACTCCTGACGGTCGTGATTGCCGATGGTGCGCCGACGGTATTCTCCGAGGAATCGTACGATGACCGTTCCAAGTGGGATTTGGCAATCGAGGAGGCAATCCAGAATTCAAGCATCAACCGAATATATCTGCCGGAGAAATACAACGGTCGGCAGAACACGGCGGAGAAGTCGAATGGAAACGTTTATTGGTTTTCGGCGGAAGAGTTGTCGGCTCCTTCGGGTATCCGCCCGGTCCGGAAACGAAATCGATACAAATACGTCCTCGCGAGCTTCACGATCATGACCGTTGTTTGTGCAGGTGCTGCAGTCGGCTGGTTCTTTCAGGACCAGAACTTGCGTACCCGCAAGGCGGCTGAGGTAGCGCAGACCGATGAACGGGAAGCGGAAGTGTCTCGGCTCGACATTGTTCCAATCATTGATCATTGCGTTGAGACGCTCGGAGAGTTCTGGCCCATGGCACCGGAGTGGACGCTGGTCGAAGAAGGATGCGTTGTTGTTCCGGACCAACTGCCGCGTGGTCTGCCGGATATCCAGACGCGCAATGCTTTCTCGTTTCGCCTGTACCGACTTGTCGGGCGGTGGAACGAGTTCCTCGCGGGCCATGCAGCAGAGCGCGTCATGAGGGAATTCAACGGATCGATCCGCCGGGATGCATCGAGCATAATGTTGTATCGGGACGTTGCCCCGACTCGCCGTATCATCGAGCATGGGTTTCAGCCGGAGTCTGACGTCAATGCCGCCCTCGACAGACTGTTTGTCGGACATGTCAAGGTCGGAGAAGGCGCGGGTTCAAGGCGTGGTGTGATCGGGGCATCTACTGCACTTGAACTGCTTGCGGTGCTCGACCGGATGAAAACCGACACACTTGAGGCGATCAGCGTCATCCGAGAGCTAGATTCAGGAATGACGAGAATTCGGGCGCGCCCCGTACTTCTACAGACAGAGAGAACCAGAACGACGGGACGGGACAGCAGAAACGACTGATATGACGGTGGAACTACTTCAGACCGCGCCGAACTGTCCAGCGCGGACAACGACAGGGCCAATTTTTTTATTGGTAGTTTTCGTTTGTTTTGATTGATTTACGTTGCGGGCTGAACTCTTGCCTCCTGCCCGTCCATACTGGCGCCGAATCGGAGAACGGATCAGGCGCCATGATCGACCTTGCCAAACTATCCGCAACCCCGGTCGCGCATCGCGAGGAACAGCGCTTCCGCGATCTCCTGGACGAACATCATTGTCTCGGCGCGGGACCGAAGATCGGCGAAACCATTTGGTATGCAGCCGACGACGGCAGTGGCGCATGGCCGGCGTGGCGCCTCTCGGCCGCGACGCTCAAATGCACGGCGCGTGACGACTGGATCGGCTGGAGCCCGCGGGACAGGTTCGGGCGGTTGCACCTGGTTGCCAACAATGTGCGCCTGCTGCTGCGCGGACGGCAGCCGAACCTGGGCTCCCGCTTTCTCGGCCTCTGTGCGCGGCGCATCAATGCCGACTGGCAGGCCCGCTATCATCATCCGCTGCTGCTCCTGGAAACCTTCTGTGATCCGGAGCGCCACAGCGGCACGGTCTACCGCGCCGCCAACTGGATCACCGTCGGCAGGACCCGCGGCTACCGCCGCCACGGCAACGGCCATGTCGCGGGATCGACACCGAAGCAGGTGTTGGTGCACCCGCTCGCACCTGATGTCCGCGCCCGGCTCACCGCCCCGGTGCTGGCGCCGGAACTCCAGCTTCACGGAACCGAGAAGATGCGCAAGATGAACACCGCCGAAATGGCTGGCCTGTACGACTACTTCACCGAAATCGACGATCCCCGCGGACGCCGCGGACGCCGCGGGCGCCGCTACCATCTGCCGACGATGCTGTCGCTCTGCGCCGCGGCCACCCTGTGTGGCGCCACGGGCTGGAAGGCGATCCATGCCTGGATCCGGGACCTCGGGCCGGGGATGCTGAGGCATTTCCGCCTGCTCAGGGCCGGGAATGGCACCCATGACCTCCCGAGCATCTATTGCATCCGCAACATCATGGTCACGGTCGATTCCGACCAGCTTGCCACGGCCACGGCCCGCTTCTGCCGGGACCATGGCTGGGACCAGGGTGCGGGTATCGCCATCGACGGCAAGACCATCCGCGGCGCTGTCGATGACGAGGGCCGCAAGACCCATGTGCTCGGCGCCAGCAGCCATGGAACTGCCACGCCGTTGGCTCAAGAAAACCCGTGCTGACCATCGAGGAAGACGGAAAAGACACGCAGAAGGCCACCAATGTTAGCAGTTGAACCGATGCGCGGCATTCTGGGTGGTTTGCCGCGTTTTTCCCATTTGCGGCGATCCTGTTGTGTCGACCCTATCGTAGCGATTCTACTGTTTCGGGGTCCCGTTCTGCTGGTTTGCGATGACGGCTTGGCTTTCTCCAGGATAGCTTTGACATCGGCCACGACACCGTGCGCCGGGAACGGGTGATGCCGCCGCCGCCCGGTCCGGGCGGCTCTGTTGTCAGTCCTGTCGTGTAACGGGTCCTGCGATCCGGGGTCGCGGTTTCCGGCCAAAGGGTGCAGAAACGGCGTCGGAGAGAGCGATGCGGCACCGGCCCTGTTCTCGGCTAGAACACCGGCGCCGCACCCGGAGAACCGGTCATGGTGACCGGGTTCCTGCCCATTATCAGGCAGTTCGGTGTCCGGGTTCACCCCGCTCTGACGGCGGCGGATGTGTTCACAGGGTCGGGTCTTCATCTGCAAGCGGTGCCGCGTCCAGGTCATTCTCTGCGCGCGCTGCGATCACGGTCATCAGTACTGCTCGAAGTCATGCAGTGCGGAAGGCCGCCGCGCGCGCCGTCGCGAGGCCAACCGCCGGCACGCGAACACCGAGACGGGACGGAGGCTGAACCGGGAGCGCCAGAAGCGCTTCCAGATACGCCGGGCGGAGGAGGAACGCCGGCACCGGATGCACCCGGCGGAACTGGTAAGTGGTAGACAGCCATAAAAGGACTCCTTAGCACAAGTTCAGGTAACGTCGCTTGAATCTCACAACGTGCGATTTGGGAATACTTCCCAAAAAAAGAAGACCTCCACACTTAGAATCGGGGACATGCAAGCCCCGGCATTGTCATCAACGTAATTGGCGCCCCCCCCGGCTTCGCCGAATGTCTTGGAGCTACTCCGGAACCCAGGCCAAACACCCAACCGATGCCACTGGACCGCGAAACACCCACGGCAGCCGAGGAGATGCGGGAATCCGCCACGTCAAATTCCCCGGAGTCAGAAACAGTGAGCCACCGAACCAATAGTCGAAGCGGAGGATGTCACCGACGTCGCCGGTGCACCCATCAAGACCTGAATTGCCGCCGCCGTTACAGATCCGAACATTTGAATTGGCGGGAATCCAACTCATCAAACCTGTGCCCGGTACGAATGCGACCGGATATCAGGGGCCTTTCGGAAATCATTGGAAATTATTCGAATCTGGCGATGAAGCCCCGGTTGACGAACACGGCGGTATGGCCAGGAAAATCCTCTTTGTTCTATTCTTCAAAGCTGACAAGGGAAGGAATCAGGACGGCGCACAACGCGAAACTCTGAGAGGAGTTGTTGCGTTGTGCGCCGCAGCATGAGGTCAGAACAGTTGTGGGATGGTTACATCAGAAACTGAAGGCCAGTCCTGCAGACCAAGTGGTGCTCTTGTCATTGCCCATCTTGCCTGAGCCGATGCCAACCTGAAAGGCAGCGCCGGTACCGAGATTGTAAACCACAGACGCGCCTACGCCCGATTCTTTCAATTCGCCGTCGTCCAATCCATTGGGATTGAGAGATTCTGCAGTGCTCGAAACATCGGGAGTGGTGGAAGTGGTCTTCGTTGTCATGCTGCCACCATTCACGCCAACCGTAAGGTCACCCACTGAGTAGGCAACGCCAACGGCGGAATGCGTGATCTTTATCATGACATCGTCTGCATTATAGGCGGCCGTGGCGTGTCCCATGATGTCGACGTCATGGCTCTTGCTGGAAAAGTTGGCCGTGACGGACAGATTATTGCCCAAATCGGCCGACACGCTCGCGCCAGTGATCGACACCTTGTGACTTTGGCTATGAGCTGCAAACGCCCTGGGGGCCGAATCTGTTGTTTCAGCTCCAACCATTTTGTCAAATTTCCCGGACTGGAAGCCGAAGCCGACGCCGAGCCCAATTCCACCGATATCGCCTGACCAAGCCACGCCGGCTCCCAGTGCGGACTGGTCGGAGTTTTCTGCGTTGAATTCACCCGAAACAGACGCTGTCACACCGCCAATCGAATAGTCGTAACGCAGAATGTTGCCCGGATTGCCCGGTCCACCATCAACACCCGAGTTACCATTGTAGCCTGGGTGGCTTGTATGATTGTCGGCGATTGCCCCGCCGGCCCCGACTTCCGTCAACGCCTTGTCGAAGGCACCGTCAGTATCCCCAAGTGTCACGGTGCCGAACACACCGGAGATGAAGACATGGCCTTGCGCATCAAAATTGTCACCGGCGGCTTCATCCAGATCAATGGACGCACCGAATGACAGACCGGTGTCAGTTGCGCCGGACAGACCGAAATTGACATCGATGTCCTTGTGCAACCGTGCATCCATGTCTTTACCCCCGGCGACACCCAACTCCGCCGAACCGGTTACGGCAACATCTGCGGCGGCCATGCCACCTGCGACAACCAGTGAAGTCGTCGCGAGAACCACTCGTTTCATGATTTGTTTTCCTTTTTCAGCTGATCTTGTTTGTGCAACCAAATCGAAATCTCTTCGATCCGGTTCCGATATTGATCCTTATCGGAACGAAAGGAGTTGCCATGAAACTCACCTCGCGTTCGCGTAATCCATCTTTTTCCTTAACCTTGCCTGATCCGACCCAATCCAAGCTTGTTACGCAGCATGTGGTAATGGAAACGGCTCGAAGCCTCGCCGATGCAAGCGTCAGCGCGAACACGCGTCGGGCCTATGAGGGCGCACTTCGGCGCCTTGCCCTATGGCTGCGGGAAAACTCGGTTCCGCTGAACGATGAAAGCCTGGCCGCATACATTGCGAGCGTGGCTGCTGCCGGGCGCGCGCCACCAAGCGCGGCCATGGCCGTCGCCGCCGTGAAGTTTCGCGCGCGCCTTACCGGCCAACCCTCGCCCGTGGGCATCCACACCGCACAACAGCTGGCAGGATTCCGGCGTGAGCACTCCGGCCGGGGCGTAGGTCAGGTGGTCGGGATTTCGTGGCGCATTGCCGACACGGTCGCTTCAATTGCCGAAAGGAGTGACGGGTCCGTGCGAGGGCTACGGGACGCGGCGATTATCTCCGTCGCTTCGGATGCGCTCTTGCGGGTATCGGAGGTCGCTGCCCTGCAGGTTTCAGACGTTGAGGCGGAAGCGCCAAACACACTCACGATCCGTCGCAGCAAGACCGACCAGGAAGCCGCAGGATCAGTGGCATTCCTTGGAGACACAACAATTAATCGGGTTCACCGCTATCTGGAGCTGACGGGGATTGAGACAGGTTTCCTGTTTCGCGGCCTCACGAAGTCCGGCAAATTGCTGGAGTCACTTTCCGACCGAAGCGTTCGTCAGATCATCAAGGACCGAACCGCGGCTATCGACTCCGTGCACGGACGGGTGTCCGGGCATTCGTTGCGCGTGGGTGCCGCCCAGTCGTTGGCAGCCGCGGGCGCGTCGATCGCGGACATGCAGACTGCCGGCCGATGGAAGTCCCAGGCGATGCCCGGGTATTATTCTCGCGGGCAGCTCGCGACCCGCAATGCGGTCGCCCGCCTCCGATACGGCAGGTAGTTCAATATGTGAGAATTGGATTGCACCAATTCAAGATGATCGGGATTTAAAGCGCGAAATGTCGGCATAATTTGAGATTCAAAAGCAGCCGCGAAGGTCCGACTTCCAAGGATCATCGATCGTTGGTCGCAGCATTTGAGAATAGAGATTTCGAAAGAACTGGCTCTTTCTTGACAAAATCTGTTTGATTGGGGGAAGAATTTGACAGTGGTAAATTTGCAACAGTCTTATCCGTTACGCGCAAAGCAAGAAGTTCAAGGTTGTTTGAACGCCAATTCTTCACGATGAATACGGTGCATGACTTCCGATAAGGATCAATATCGGAAATGGATCGAAGAGGTTTCGATCCTGTCTCGCAAGCAAGATAACCTTCAACAAGACAAACTTCAAAAGGAAAAGAAATCATGAAGAGAGTGGTTCTCGCAACAACGTCACTCGTTGTTGCCGGTGGCATGGCGACCGCAGACGTCTCGGTTACCGGCTCCGCCGAACTCGGCGTGTCCGGTGCGAAAGGCGCAGATGCCAAACTGCACAAGGACATCGATGTCAATTTCGGCCTGTCGGGTGCAACCGACACCGGCCTGTCATTCGGTGCGTCCATCGATCTCGATGAAGCCGCCGCTGAAGACAATGCGACCGCGACCATGGATAAAGGGCAATCCACATATGATGCGCAAGGCCATGTCTTCATTTCCGGCGCATTCGGAACCTTGACGCTCGGCGACACTGACGGTGCCTTCGACAAGGCGCTCACGGAAGTCGGGTCAGGTGGGGCAATCGCCGACAATCACACCGGGCACCCGGGATACGACGGCAACGGCGGTCTTGATGGTTTCACGGGCAACAGCGGCAATATTCTCCGCTACGACTACTCGCTCGGCGGTGTCACCACCTCTGTTTCGGGAGAGTTCGGATCTTCCGAATCGAGCAATTCCGCACTCGGCGTGGGCGTCGCGTGGTCCGGTGATGTTGGCGGTATCGGCATGGTTATCGGGCTTGGCTTCCAGAGTGGCAAAATGGCAGACGACATGGGAGACGCCGATGCTACCAACGACACAAGCGACAAAGCGTCGATTCTCGGGATGAGTGCATCGGCCGACATGGGCAATGGTTTTTCTGTCGTGGCCAATTTCTCCAGCAGGAAAGATGAGGCGATTAATGGCGCTCCCGCCGCGGACGCCAATGACACCATGATGAAGACCGCGCACACCGCCGCTGGACTTGCGTATTCGGTGGGCGACCTGACCGTCGCCGTGAACGCGGGCACCAAGAAAGCGAAGATTTCCGGTGCTGATACAGCCACGACAGTGGCGACCTACGCAACGCGTACTGAGACCGATACAGGTGTTGGACTCTCGGTGGTCTACGGCCTCGGTTCAGGTGTATCCTTCCAGGTCGGCGTTGGTTCAGGCAACGAAAAAGTCGATTTCCTGGCTGCCGGCGGTACCGACACGAACACGAAGAAGAGCAGCTGGTCCGCCGGTCTGGCTTTCAGCTTCTGACACAGTACCTGTCGGCTAGCGCCATCATTTCAGCGCGCAGCAACTCCTTCGAGTTGCTGCGCGCTTCTTTTTGGCTCCGCCTCCAATCGAGATATCAGAATACTCGGTAATTCAGATTGGCAAATTTTACGGCTGGTCACTCCGTGAGTTGATGAATTCGGTCCCGTGGATCTCGAGTCAGATCGTTCGCGGACGATCTTTAGGAACGGTCGCCACCAACAACGACGCATTTTTGGAATCATTGGCGAGCAGTAGATGTCACTACAAATTGCGGCATTTCACGGATACGTGGGTTGACCCGTGCCATCGGCAACGCCGCGTACCTGGAATACCTGAGAAACCCTGACGCTCGAGTGGAGTGTTCGCGGCACCTGGCGGGTCAAGCGAAAACGGAGACAACACGCCTTCATGACAGGCAAGCCGAGACAATCTCGCTGAACGAGATCGAGAAGTTCAGCATTTGAAGTCGACGGTCTGATCGGGAAACTCGGTCTTGATCCGTGGCGCTGAGAGGTTTTGCGGAGAACGCGCATGAGACTGCCAAAGATCGAGGGGTTGCAGAAATCCGTTGCGATGGGTGCCAGCGAATTGCCACCGGTTTTCGTGGGGAACGAGAAGGTCATTTACCGAATCGAACTGATCTCCAGTTTCGATCGAAGTCTGACAGAGGTGAAATGCTCAACTATTCCGTGAGAAGCGAAGCGGTCGAAGCGCTCGAGAAGGCCGTGGCGATACACGAGGAGGTGCGTGAGAAGACGACACACGCCAGTGAGCGCCTGTTCGAACAACGTTGCCGGGCGGCACACGAGGTGATCGAGCAGGTGGAGACGTATGTGAATTCCCTCGCAAATTCGCCCAAGGAATTCAACAAGGCCGTTGCGGATTACCGAATTGCAGCTGGTCGCTTCGATGATCACGTAGAGCGTCTTGAGACGGAGGCAGCACAAACCACGATGGCTGGAGGCGCCACGGGAGCGGCTGGAGCTATAGCGGGCGTCGGAATCTCGGCGCTCGGGCCGTCTGCCGCAATGGCGGTAGCGACGACCTTCGGCACAGCTTCCACCGGCACAGCGATTTCAGCTCTCTCCGGAGCGGCGGCGACGAATGCCGCACTGGCGTGGCTCGGCGGCGGAGCGCTGGTCGCCGGGGGCGGTGGCATGGCGGCGGGCAGTACGTTGTTAGCCCTTGCGGGGCCGATCGGTTGGAGCGTGGCCGGTATAGCTGTCTTGGGATCCGGCCTGTATCTGCGTTCACAAAATTGGGAGTACGCGAAGGAGGCGATGGAACTCCGCGTCAAAGTGGAAGGAGAGATCCATTCACTTGCGGCTGCCATGGCGGAGATCGAGGGCCTGAAACGCACAACCAGGGAACATGCGGATGGATGCGTTGCCAGCCTCGAATGGCTAACCGGAAATGCACCCACGAACTACCGATATTTCCGGGACGACCAGAAGGAAAGACTTGCGGCGCTGATCAACCATATCCGTTCATTAGCCAAACTTCTGGTCGCGCAGGTAACCTTGTGAATCGGCCTGACATCAGCCGAACAGGCCCGCACGTAGCGGCGCAGACGGCGGCCTCATGGGCGGCGCTTGATGCAGCCGCCCGGGGCGACGCGCTTGATGCAGCCTTGACGAAACAAGACCGGGCGTTCCTGGAGGCACTCGGGGAGCTTCAGGTCGTTAGAGATTTCGTCGGTTCGCCCGAACACATCCTCGGTAATGCCAATACCAAGCACGGCGAGATTGCGGAACAGGTTCATGTGGGAGTCCGCCGGGCCGTCGACGTGCTGAATCAGCGGCCGCCAAGCGCCAGCTTCGAAGGCGTGGATCGGCTCGATCCCGTGGACTACGTAGATAGCGGGGTGAACATACAGTCCAAGTTCTACAACGGCTTGCAGAACACCCTCGAGGGGATTGGATCACATGCTGAACAACACAAGGACTTCGCGTTGAGCGGTGGGCGGTACCACATCCCCAAGGATCAGTTCGTTCAAATTCGGCAGCTCCGGGAATCTGGAAGGATCGACGGCTTGTCCAATCGGAGTATCGAGCGGCTAGAGCGGGAGCTCGAGGAGCTTCAACGGACCACCGGCCGACCGGTGGACGATCTCGTTGAGTCGGGCGAGTCAAGGTACGACGAGGTCCAACAGGGGCGCGTTCACGAAACGATCAATGATCGTAAGGACAGGCTCGCGGACATGAACAAGGAGATGAAGGATCAAGCGCGCGGAGAGTACGGTCCGTCCCTATCGGGGGCCGTCACCGCCACGGCCATTGGGGCCGCGGCGGGAGGCGGCGTGCGCTTGGCGCAGGCAGTCTGGGTCAAGTACCGTGAAGGGAAGAACCCCTTTCGGGGCGGCTTTTCTGCCGAAGACTGGAAGGACATCGGGCTGGACACGGCCAAAGGCGCAGGCACCGGCGCCATCGCAGGCGGTACACTGTATCTGTTGACAAACTCTACCGAACTGGCGGCACCGTTTGCGGGGTCGTTGGTGAGCGGTCTGATGGGCATCGGCGACCTTCTCGGCCGGTACCATGCTGGTGAGATAGATGGCGAACAATTCGTCGATTGCTCGCTCATGGTCGCGGCTGAAGCCGCGATCGTCGGCATATCTGCCGCTGCCGGACAGACGCTTATTCCCATTCCGATGCTTGGTGCCTTTGTCGGCAGCATCGCGGGAAAGATTGTTGCGTCGGCAATCAGGGAAGGCCTCGGGGAGGCTGAGTCAGAACTGATCAGCCGCCTCAAAGCCTACGAGGCGGATGCTATCGGAAAGCTCGACGACGCGCTTCGCGCAGTGATGGACCAACTCGACGCCCATTTCGGGCGATTGTCGGATTTGGCGCGAATCGCATTCGATGAGACCGTAAACGCCGAACTGAGGTTGGCGGCGAGCGTTCAGATGGCGGAGGCTGTCGAAGTTCCGGACGACCAGATCCTGCGTTCAAATGACGACCTGGACACATTTATGGAGGAGTAGCGATGGATTCTCTGTACAGGACCCTCGAGGAGTTTTCTCCCGATTTGTATGTTGCGACATTATCCAAAGTTGCACATTCCGATGGACTTCATCCCAACGAAAGGGAGTTGATTGAGCAGCATGCGTCTCGGTTAGGCGTCGACTCGGATGTTCTACCGGACGTTCCGGAAGATCTGTCGAACCTGCCTTGGGCTACGCGCATCCTGGTCTATCGTGATGCCTACATGCTGACGTTGGCGGACGGTTCGCTGTCCTCCGAAGAGGAAGAGCATCTTGCCGAGTTGGCGGGGAGAATGAAGCTGTCGCCAGAAAAAACCAACTCCATCCATGCTTGGGTGCACGACTACGGGGAGCTTCTCGAACGGTTCGACCAGATTATAACGACCTTGAGTGAAGGACGCTCAGGCGCCGAACGCCCAGGCCCATACGCGCAGTGAGTCAAGGAGCAGAGGTGTCGTACTTAGCTTTCGTCATGGATCAAGTCAGGAAATCCTTGTCCCGGATCGCCGAAAAGGCGAAATGTCCGGACGTCATTAGTCGTAGTTGCCGTGCTCGTTCTCGAAGCGCCGGAAAGAGCGGTATGGCTGGGGCGCGAGACCAAAGAAGGAGATTTCAGTTTCTCTAACATCTCCTTGAGCGGAACTGTTGCCAGCCCCGACAGGAATGGGCCGGATGACGCAAGTGGGGAACACTGCTGCAGCAAGGCGAAACACGACAGTCCGAATGCCGGTGCCTGTTTCGAAGGTGCCAAATGCAGATCAGACCTGTCCAATCCGGCAACGTGGTTGCGGTCATCTCACTATGGCGAATGTTCCGGAGGAAGCTGCAAAGGCCGTCTTCTACATTCTGAACAACCTCGAAAATCCTCCGCACATGGATTCCATAAAGGAGCGCCAAAAACCTTAGGATCATGCGGCTGCCATCTAAGAATACCAGACACAGTTCTCTCGCCAAAACCTGTCAGAGTATGCTGATTCGACGATTGAATGCTCTTTTCACTTCATCAAGTGCGAGTTCCTCACTTTCTTGAATCCTGCCATCGGCTTCAATCAGTTCCTGAAGGAATTCTGTGATCTTGTCAGCTATTGTCCGGTAATCACAATCGGGGTTTTCCTGTGTGAATTCTTTCAAGGTCTTTGAGAGTTCCATAATCCTGAATCTGGAAAAATCATCTTCAACAAAACTGATGCCCAATTCAACGAACCTGGGGTCATATCCCCATGATTTCACGAAATACTCGTTGATCCTATTTCGCTCCTTCTCATGAACTTCTCCGTCAATTGCCGCAACCCTTAACGCAAGAGGGGCCAGGAGATCGAATAACGCCAAAGCCAATACCTCAATAGGTGTGTTGAGCCATTCCGGGATGACCTCGATCCGGCCAGAAAACGCCGAATCGATCTTGCTCTTGCCGAATTTCCAAGCAACCCCGGACACCACAGCAGCTCCAATCACCCATCCGATTGGCGTCGCGGCCGTGCCCAACCCGATCAGTCCGAGGATTCCGCCACCAGCGAAATAAGTGGTCGCAACGGCAGGCGATGCAGCTATCGTGCCACCTGTCACCATCACACAACCTGTCTCAATTTGTTCACGAAGTAATTTCCAAATTCGGGAACTCAGATAAACATCATCGCCGATACCCAACTGCACCTTGAAAGCCCGTTCATCCTTGATGAGAGAATCAATCGTGAGAGAGCCAAACCCGTCTTTCCAATTTTCCCCGGATCGAGGTTTCGTACCGGGTTCTGAATTGTGGCCGGTCTGTAACTCTTGGGAGGTCATGAGCTCATGCCGTCTTGAGCGTTTCGAAAGAAACCATTGCTTCTTGTATATTGCGCTTCAGGCTTTTGTCCTTGATGTCCTCAAGTAATCCCATAAACGCCCCGGTTGTCATGCCAAGCGCCATGGTGGGAGGCCCAATCAAAAAACCGATAACAGGAACACTTGTTACAAGAGAACCGAGTATTGCTCCGAGAATCATCCCAAACGTCGTGTTGGGATATTCACGCAAAAGGAAACAGGCGACATCCAGGATCTTTCGACCGATCCTGATGACGAATTCTCCGGCCTGAATTGTTGTCTTGGCCAACTTGTAGAGAATCGACTTGGCATCGGCGGAAATATTCAGTCTGGCAATTTGCCGCCGGATTTCTTCATCTGAAAAACTAAAGTCATCAAAAAAGCCCGTTATAGTGCTTTCGTCGAGATCTTCGGCTTCTTCGGAAAATCTTTTCCCCGACTCAGGGTCCAGCACTTCAATTCGCATCCTTTGTTTCCTTCTTTCAAAGAGGTCATGTCAAGACGGCAATCTTGGGGAAAGTCAGTTGGATTTTCAAGACCTTGATCTGCATTTCCGTAATAGGGGCAACTTTCCGGGAATAGGTGTGCCTTTGAGTTGTGTTCCTGTGTGTTTGGCGTGAAATTTCTCGCCGTGCATTTCGAGATTCTGGTTCTTTCATCCGGCGCTGTTCGGGAGGAGTAATTTCGGGGATTCCCCCCTGAATCGTTCTGTGATTCAAGGGGGGTATGGATGATTCGGAAGCTCGCCACACTGATGCCGGCCATGTGGCCCTGAGGGCGGAACCCTCGTCCATTCGGGCTGTGGCTCACCGAAAGGAACGCACGACTCAGCGACCTTGCGGATCAACTCTCCGAACGGGAGGCACAACTCGCCGAACAGGACAAGCGGCTTGTCGAGCAGGCCGAGTTGATCCGGGAGCTTCAGGACGAGATCAGGCGGCTGAAGAAGCTCCCGCGCCGTCCGGACCTGAAGCGGAACGGCCTCGGCGCATCGGGGGGCGGAGACACGGACGGTCCGTCATCGGGCTCCTCCGGGTCCGGCCAGTCGCAGAAGACCGACCGGAAGGGCCGCGGTCCGCGGCGTCGGAACCCGTACCTGCACCGGCGTGACGTGACGGTGGGTCTTGAGGGCGTGCCCGCGGGCGCGGTGCCCGAGGGCTACCAGGACCAAACGGTGCGCGACATCGTGTTTCACGGCGAGGAGGTCACCTACCGTTGCAAGGTCTGGCAGTTCCCGGCAAGTGGCGCCGCTACCGCCGGGGGTGGCAGCGGGACGCGAGCAGTACGGCCCCGGCGTCAAGGCCTTGACCATCATGCTGTATCACCAGTGCCAGTCGACGGTGGGACGGATTGCGGCGATGCTGAACGCGGTCGGGCTGGACATCTCCGAGCGTCAGGTGGGCGGTTCCTGAATGCGGACACCGGGGGCATCGTCGAGCAGCAGCAGCAGGTGCTGAGGGTCGGCATGGAGACGGCCCTGTGGCTCAACGTCGACGACACCGGCGCCCGCCACAAGGCCCGAAACGGCTATTGCACGGCGGTTGGCAACGATTCCTTTACCCATTTCCGGTCTACCAGTTCGAAAAGCCGCCTCGACTTCCTCGAACATCTCTGTGCGGGAGAGGAGGCGTACACCATCAACGACGATGCACTCGACTACATGCGCAAGAGAAAACTGTCGGAGACGGTGATCCCGCGTCTCGCTGTCCATGGGAAATGTTGTTTCTCAAACTAAGTCGCCGGTCAGCGCAGTAGTTTTCCCGGATTAGGCTGACATCGGATTTCCGGAAAACCGGAATAGCCCAAGACAGGTCGAAACACCCTGACGGCTCCGCAACACAATCGGACCATGATCCGGCACCCAAGAGCGTCAGGGCGATGCAAGGTCGCGACATTGAGTGGCCAATACAAAGCCGTCACGCCGCGCGACCAGCGGATTCAGTTCTTGAAGGTATTCACCGTGACAACTTGCTGGATCCGTTCATTCCCGGTCGAGACAGTAAGTCCCGACGGGTCGGAACCCCCTCTGCACCAGGCAATTCACCAATTCGGTCGTCTGATTGAGGAAATTCTCATCAATTGCAGCGCGACAATCCAGATTGACGCGCTGCAGCCTTACCACCGGATCGTGCTTTTCAACTCGATTCCGTGCTCTGGCGGTTTGCCGCCGTTGGACCCTTCATGCCGGGTGGCACCGAGGTTGACCTCGAAGCCGGGGTCGCCGCGCACCGCCGAGGTCAGGTTCCAGCCGATGCGGTAGTCCCGGCCACCGCCGTCCGCTTGGCTAAAGGCGGCATTCGGCGTCGCGGTAAAGCGGTCGCCGAACAGGCCGTAGCCGTAGCCGGTGCGCAGCTCGAGGGCCCCCCGCTCCGCTCCTGCGCCCGGCCCGCCCGTCGGCATCTCGTCGTGCCACAGCGCGTCGGCCCCGCCCGTGCCGGCGCCCCAGCGCGGCGTGAGCGACATCGATAGCCCGCGCCCGCGTTCCCCCGGGAGCATCCGCGCCGTCAGGCTCACGCCGCGTTCCTCCGTGCCCCCCTTCGTGTGTGCCGCCAGCCAGCGGCCGCGCAACTCGATGTCGAGGCCGGGCGCGTTGTGACGCAGCCCGCCCGCCACCTCCAGCCCGGTCCCGGTCAGCCCGTCACCGCCGTCCTGCCGCGCGGCCAGTTCCAGGAACGGCGTGAACGACCGGCCGCCCTCCTTCTCGAAGCGCCGCGAGCCCTCCAGGCCGAATCGGCCGCGCCAGCTGTCGGCGCGAAGCCCGTCGATCGTCTGCTCGCCCCGCGCGGTCTCCTTCCGGACAAAGCTCGCATCGCCCCGCGCCGCCAGATCGAAACTGGCCAGAGGCTGAAGCTTCCGCTTGAATCCGAGCGAAACCGTCCACATCGTCAGTCTGCTCTTCTCCGCCGGATCGCCGCCGCCCGGGAAGTGGCGCAGACTGCCAGTCCCCGCACCCAGAATGCCACGCAGCTCCAGCCCGTTTTCGAAGGTCCAGCTCCCGTAGGGCCAGAGCGCGCTGAGCACCGTCTCCAGCCGGCCCCGATCCGCGGGATCGGCCCCGCCCTCGAAGCTGTAGTCCGACTTGCTGGTTCCGTGCGACACCGCGAGACCCGCGACCCAGCTCTTCAGGCGCGTCGGTCCGCGTATCGACCCGCGGGCGTCCACGCCCAGCCAACCGGTCAGCGTTTCGCCCCGGTAGTGCATCCCCGGCTCGGGCTGGCCCGCGAAATGCCCGAGATCGCCGCGGCCCCACACCGACCAGCGCGACGCCTTCGCGTTGAAGCCCGGCTCGCCCTCGGCCGCGCCCAGCGTCAGCGAGAAGGCGCTCGTGGACAGCAGCGCGTCGGCATCGACGCCCCGGCTCCGTGGCCGGCCGCAGCCTTCGGCACCGTTGCCGCCCCGCCCGATACCGTCGGCCCCGAACCCGGTGGCCGGGCAAGCCCCACTGTCCCGCCACCCCGCGGCCGCTCCAGACGCGGCGAACGGCACGGACTCACCGGCCAGGATCAGGTCGGTCTCCGGGACCGCTCCGCCCAGCCGGGCCCCGATCGTGTCGAGCGCGGACGCCACCGTGCGCGTCGCCAGCGCCGCCACCGTGCTCTTCACCGCAAGCTGTTGCACCTCCGGCACCGCACCGACCTGCACCGTGACGGTCAGTTGCGCGGCGTCGGCGGTCGTGACGTTGTCGTCCCCGTCATGGGCCCAGTAGGTGAAGGTCCAGCGCCCCTTCTCCACATCCGGCGTGCCCGAGAGCGTCCGCGTTGCCGCGTCGAAGGTCAGCCCGGCGAGCTCATCCGTGGCCGAGTCCAGCCCGATGAGCCCATCCGGGGCCGAGTCCAGCCCGTAGGTGTAGGGGCCGCCGTTACCGCCGGTCGCCTCGGGCAGCACGACCGGCGTCATCGCCTCGCCCGGCTCCAGCTGCAGCGTTGGCACGCTGCCTCTGAAGATCGGCGGTGCGTCGTCCACCGTCACCGTCACGTCGTCGGTGGCCGTGGCCCCGAGATTGTCGGTGACCGTCAGCCGGAAGACCAGCGCGCCGGCCGTGTCGGGCGCCGTGAAGCTGGCCCGCGCCGTGTTCGCGTTCTGAAGAGTCACTGACGTGCCCGAGACCTGGCTCCAGGCGTAGCCCTGGATCGTGCCGTCGGAGTCCGTACCCGAGCCGTTCAGCGTCACCGCCTCTCCGGGGTAGACCGTGCGGCCGGCGCCCGCCTGCGCCATCGGGATCGCGTTCGCCACCACGATGTCGAAGCTGTCGCTCACCGTGCCGTCGTAGCCGTCGTCCGCCGTCACCTTCACCGCCAGGGTGCCGACGTTCGCCGCCTGCGGGGTGCCCGTGAAGGTGCGGCTGCCCGCGTCGAAGCTCAGCCAGCCCGGCAGCCCCGTGCCGTCCCCCTTGGTCGCCGTGTAGGTCAGCGTGTCGCTGTCGCCGTCGGCGAAGGCGTCGGCCGCGAACTGGAAGCTGAAGGCCGTGCCCGCCGTCGCCGCCTGGTCCGGGATTGCCTTCGCCACCGTCGGCACGTTGTTGGCCGCCGCCACGATGTCGAAGGTGTCGCTCACCGTGCCGCCCTTGCTGTCGTCCGCCGTGTAAGCGGGTAAACGGCGACGTCCGTTGAATTTTCCTGGTTTCGTGTTCTGTGCTGCAGTTGTGCCGGATCCTGCGACGTGCACATTCCCCGATTTTTTTTCCGCCGCGCCGTTCTTTTCGTTTGACACTATAGGGCGCCGGAGCTATTTCCGGCGCGGTAAAGCGAATCACTTCGGTGGCGGCAATGGCATCATGGTATGGATCCAAGGGGACGACAGGGCTCTGCCAGCCCCTCATCGCGATGTGTCCGCCGCATGACGTATTTTTGGAAACGCACTTGGGTGGGGGTGCCATCATGAAGCGCAAGCCGCCGGCGCTGCGCAACATCGGCATCGACCTCAACCGCCGGGCCATCGACACCTTCCGCTGCGCCTATCCGGTCGAGCTCCACCACGGTTGCGCCCACGCGTTCCTGTCCGATTTCGACTTCGACGGCCGCGAGCTGGTCTACAGCGACCCGCCCTACGTGCAGTCGGCGCGCAAGTCGCAGCGCCGCTATCGCTTCGACTACACGGACGCCGACCATGTCGCGCTTCTCGGCATCCTGAAGTCGCTGCCCTGTTCGGTGATGGTCTCCGGCTATCCGAGCCGGCTCTATGACGAGCACCTGGCCGACTGGCGTTCGCTGGAGATCCAGGTCAACAACCAGTCCTGCATCGTCACCGAGAAGCTGTGGTTCAACTTCGCGCCCGACCGGGTGCACTGGGCGGCCTTCGCCGGGCGGAACTTCACCCACCGCCAGGTCGTCAAGCGGAAGGCGGCGAGCTGGGGGCGGCGCTACGCGGCGATGCCCCGGTCCGAGCGGCTGGCGGTCCTGGCGGCGATCATGGCGGTGGAGGCGGAGGAATGAGCGGGATCGATCCGTCCGACCCGGATGCGGTCCGCCGGCGGCTTGACGGGCTCCATTCGGAGTTCGCGGGGCTGGGCTCGGGCGGTGGTCTTCTGCGGGGTGCCGCGGCCCTGTTCAGGGAATTGTTCGGGCTTGCCGGAACGCTGTCGGCGCTCGTCGGGTCGCTGCAGGACAGGCTGACCGAGGAAGTGGCGAAGAACAGTGCGCTGCGCGACCAGATCGCCCGCTACGAGCGTCAACAGTACGGCCGGCGCTCGGAAAAGCATCCCGACATCACGGGCGGATCCGATGACGGCGCCTCCGATGGGGCCGCATCGCCGGATGCCGGGAAGGATGAACCCGACGCCGAACAGAAAGCCAAGGGGAAACCGCGGGGTGGCGTGACGGGGCGCAAGAAGGATCGCGGCGATGCCGTCAACGACGCCGGGCTGCGCTTCGGTCCCGGAGCGACGGTGATTGACATCGATGTGATGCCGCCGGAGATCGAAGGGCTGGCGGCGGATGAGTTCGAGATCATCTCCGAGCGGGTGTGCTGCAAGCTGGCATCGGTGCCGATCCGCCACGTGGTGCTGCGTTACCATTACAAGAAGGCGAAGATCATGTCCTCCGGCGCCCTGGTCTGCGCCCCGGCCGTCGAGGGCGTGTTCAAGAATTCCTGCGTGGATGTCTCGTTCATCGCCGGAATGCTGGTCGACAAGTTCGCCTGGCATCTCCCCCTCTACCGCCAGCACCAGATGCTGGGCGAGAGCGGGATCACCGTCAACCGCAAGTCGTTGAGTGGCTGGGTCAACCGGGCGATCGCGCTGCTGGAGCCGGTGTTCGCGGCGCAGTGCCGCTCGGTTCTGGAAAGCTCCGTCATCGTCATGGACGAGACGCCCGTGCGGGTCGGGCGCGATCCCGGCAAGCCGGGCAAGATGAAACAATGCTACTACTGGCCGGTGCTCGGCGACCGGGACGAGGTGGTATTCCACTTCGCGCCCTCCCGTGCTCACCACCATGTGGAGCGGTTCCTCGGCGATTTCGAGGGCACGCTGGTCAGCGACGGCTACGGTGCCTATGCGGCGTACGCCGAAGCGCGGGGGGCGGCGGTGAAACAACAAAATTGCTGGTCGCATACGCGCCGCAATTTCGAGGAGCAGCTGGACAACCATCCGGTGTTGGCGGGGAAGGCGCTGGTGCTGATCGGGGGCATGTACGGGATCGAGAAGAAATTCCGATCCCGGCCGCCGCCCGAGCTCCTGGAGGCGCGGCGCACACACACCCGCCCGCTGGTCGACGCCTTCTGGCAATGGTGCGCGCGCACGCTCGGGGATCCGGCGCTGACGCCGAAGCACCCGATCCGCCGGGCGGTCAACTACGCCGTCGAACGCCAGCAGTCCCTCGAAGTGTTCCTCGACGACCCGCTGGTGCCGATCGACTCGAATGGTGTCGAGCGCGCACTGCGTCGCGTCAAGCTGGGACAGAAGAACTGGCTTTTCAGTTGGACAGAGGCGGGTGGGCACAACGTCGGGATCATCAACAGCCTCGTCGCCACCTGTTTCATGCTCGGAATCAGCCCCCGCGTGTATCTGACCGACGTTCTCCAGCGCATCGACACCCACCCGGCCGACCGGATCCACGAACTGACGCCGCGCCTGTGGAAGGAACTCTTCGCCGACACCCCGATGACCGGCAGCATCGATTTGACCGTCGTCCGGGCTCACCCGGACGCCAGCCGGGGACCGCCGTAACGCTTGCGCCGGCGCCGGACGGTGACGTCGATGCCGTCGATCAGCGCCATCAGTTCGGTCGAGGACAATGCAAGCGCCGCCCGCCCGGAAGCCGGCGGCGGGGCGAACAGGCCCTGTTCCAGGCGCTTGGACCAGATGAAGAAGCCGCCCTGCTCGAAGCCGAGGATCTTGACGATCGTCCGGCGCCGATTGACGAACACGTACCAACGCCCGTCGGCCGGATTGCATCCGAGATGACCCGCCACCAGGGCGCACAGCCCATCGAAACTGCGCCGCATGTCCGCCGGGTCCGTCGACAGCCAGATGCCGCCACGCGGCCAGCCGCCAAGCATCACGAACGCCGAACACGCAGGACGACCCCGTCGCCCAGTTCAAGCTCGACGTCCCAGCCGGACATGACCGGCGGCGCCAGCTCGACGAAGGAACCCTTCCCGCCCGTGGCGCCGAGACGGTGCCGCCAGTTCCCGAAGGTCTTCACCGACAGACCCCGGGACTCGCAAAACTCCCGACGCGACAGCCCCGAACGCTCGAAGTCCTCCATGATGGCGGTCCACTCCGTCGCGCTGCGCACCACACGTGCAGGACGGGAACCAGCCGAACCGTTCAAATCACTGGACATGACAAAACCTCCGATCATTGTTGAATGACCGGAATTATCCCGATGCTCCCCCCGCACAGGCAACCGATTTATCGGACGTCGCCGTTTACCCGCTTACTCCGCCGTCACCTTCACCGTCACCGTGCCCGCCGTCGCCGGGGTGGTGCCCGAGAAGGTGCGGGTGCCCGCGTCGAAGCTCAGCCACGACGGCAGCCCCGTGCCGTCCCCCTTGGTCGCCGTGTAGGTCAGCGTGTCGCCGCTGTTGGCGTCGCTGAAGGTGTTCTCCGGGAAGGTATAGCTGAACGCCTTGCCCGTCTTCGCCCCCTGGTTCGGGATCGGGTTCGCCACCGTCGGCGCGACGTTGGCCTCCGCCACCACGATGTCGAAGCTGTCGCTCACCGTGCCGTCGTAGCCGTCGTCCGCCGTCACCTTCACCGCCAGGGTGCCGACGTTCGCCGCCTGCGGGGTGCCCGTGAAGGTGCGGCTGCCCGCGTCGAAGCTCAGCCAGCCCGGCAGCCCCGTGCCGTCCCCCTTGGTCGCCGTGTAGGTCAGCGTGTCGCTGTCGCCGTCGGCGAAGGCGTCGGCCGCGAACTGGAAGCTGAAGGCCGTGCCCGCCGTCGCCGCCTGGTCCGGGATTGCCTTCGCCACCGTCGGCACGTTGTTGGCCGCCGCCACGATGTCGAAGGTGTCGCTCACCGTGCCGCCCTTGCTGTCGTCCGCCGTCACCTTCACCGTCACCGTGCCCGCCGTCGCCGGGGTGGTGCCCGAGAAGGTGCGGGTGCCCGCGTCGAAGCTCAGCCACGACGGCAGCCCCGTGCCGTCCCCCTTGGTCGCCGTGTAGGTCAGCGTGTCGCCGCTGTTGGCGTCGCTGAAGGTGTTCTCCGGGAAGGTATAGCTGAACGCCTTGCCCGTCTTCGCCCCCTGGTTCGGGATCGGGTTCGCCACCGTCGGCGCGACGTTGGCCTCCGCCACCACGATGTCGAAGCTGTCGCTCACCGTGCCGTCGTAGCCGTCGTCCGCCGTCACCTTCACCGCCAGGGTGCCGACGTTCGCCGCCTGCGGGGTGCCCGTGAAGGTGCGGCTGCCCGCGTCGAAGCTCAGCCAGCCCGGCAGCCCCGTGCCGTCCCCCTTGGTCGCCGTGTAGGTCAGCGTGTCGCTGTCGCCGTCGGCGAAGGCGTCGGCCGCGAACTGGAAGCTGAAGGCCGTGCCCGCCGTCGCCGCCTGGTCCGGGATTGCCTTCGCCACCGTCGGCACGTTGTTGGCCGCCGCCACGATGTCGAAGGTGTCGCTCACCGTGCCGCCCTTGCTGTCGTCCGCCGTCACCTTCACCGTCACCGTGCCCGCCGTCGCCGGGGTGGTGCCCGAGAAGGTGCGGGTGCCCGCGTCGAAGCTCAGCCACGACGGCAGCCCCGTGCCGTCCCCCTTGGTCGCCGTGTAGGTCAGCGTGTCGCCGCTGTTGGCGTCGCTGAAGGTGTTCTCCGGGAAGGTATAGCTGAACGCCTTGCCCGTCTTCGCCCCCTGGTTCGGGATCGGGTTCGCCACCGTCGGCGCGACGTTGGCCTCCGCCACCACGATGTCGAAGCTGTCGCTCACCGTGCCGTCGTAGCCGTCGTCCGCCGTCACCTTCACCGCCAGGGTGCCGACGTTCGCCGCCTGCGGGGTGCCCGTGAAGGTGCGGCTGCCCGCGTCGAAGCTCAGCCAGCCCGGCAGCCCCGTGCCGTCCCCCTTGGTCGCCGTGTAGGTCAGCGTGTCGCTGTCGCCGTCGGCGAAGGCGTCGGCCGCGAACTGGAAGCTGAAGGCCGTGCCCGCCGTCGCCGCCTGGTCCGGGATTGCCTTCGCCACCGTCGGCACGTTGTTGGCCGCCGCCACGATGTCGAAGGTGTCGCTCACCGTGCCGCCCTTGCTGTCGTCCGCCGTCACCTTCACCGTCACCGTGCCCGCCGTCGCCGGGGTGGTGCCCGAGAAGGTGCGGGTGCCCGCGTCGAAGCTCAGCCACGACGGCAGCCCCGTGCCGTCCCCCTTGGTCGCCGTGTAGGTCAGCGTGTCGCCGCTGTTGGCGTCGCTGAAGGTGTTCTCCGGGAAGGTATAGCTGAACGCCTTGCCCGTCTTCGCCCCCTGGTTCGGGATCGGGTTCGCCACCGTCGGCGCGACGTTGGCCTCCGCCACCACGATGTCGAAGCTGTCGCTCACCGTGCCGTCGTAGCCGTCGTCCGCCGTCACCTTCACCGTCACCGTGCCCGCCGTCGCCGGGGTGGTGCCCGAGAAGGTGCGGGTGCCCGCGTCGAAGCTCAGCCAGCCCGGCAGCCCCGTGCCGTCCCCCTTGGTCGCCGTGTAGGTCAGCGTGTCGCTGTCGCCGTCGGCGAAGGCGTCGACCGCGAACTGGAAGCTGAAGGCCGTGCCCGCCGTCGCCGCCTGGTCCGGGATTGCCTTCGCCACCGTCGGCACGTTGTTGGCCGCCGCCACGATGTCGAAGGTGTCGCTCACCGTGCCGCCCTTGCTGTCGTCCGCCGTCACCTTCACCGTCACCGTGCCCGCCGTCGCCGGGGTGGTGCCCGAGAAGGTGCGGGTGCCCGCGTCGAAGCTCAGCCACGACGGCAGCCCCGTGCCGTCCCCCTTGGTCGCCGTGTAGGTCAGCGTGTCGCCGCTGTTGGCGTCGCTGAAGGTGTTCTCCGGGAAGGTATAGCTGAACGCCTTGCCCGTCTTCGCCCCCTGGTTCGGGATCGGGTTCGCCACCGTCGGCGCGACGTTGGCCTCCGCCACCACGATGTCGAAGCTGTCGCTCACCGTGCCGTCGTAGCCGTCGTCCGCCGTCACCTTCACCGCCAGGGTGCCGACGTTCGCCGCCTGCGGGGTGCCCGTGAAGGTGCGGCTGCCCGCGTCGAAGCTCAGCCAGCCCGGCAGCCCCGTGCCGTCCCCCTTGGTCGCCGTGTAGGTCAGCGTGTCGCTGTCGCCGTCGGCGAAGGCGTCGGCCGCGAACTGGAAGCTGAAGGCCGTGCCCGCCGTCGCCGCCTGGTCCGGGATTGCCTTCGCCACCGTCGGCACGTTGTTGGCCGCCGCCACGATGTCGAAGGTGTCGCTCACCGTGCCGCCCTTGCTGTCGTCCGCCGTCACCTTCACCGTCACCGTGCCCGCCGTCGCCGGGGTGGTGCCCGAGAAGGTGCGGGTGCCCGCGTCGAAGCTCAGCCACGACGGCAGCCCCGTGCCGTCCCCCTTGGTCGCCGTGTAGGTCAGCGTGTCGCCGCTGTTGGCGTCGCTGAAGGTGTTCTCCGGGAAGGTATAGCTGAACGCCTTGCCCGTCTTCGCCCCCTGGTTCGGGATCGGGTTCGCCACCGTCGGCGCGACGTTGGCCTCCGCCACCACGATGTCGAAGCTGTCGCTCACCGTGCCGTCGTAGCCGTCGTCCGCCGTCACCTTCACCGCCAGGGTGCCGACGTTCGCCGCCTGCGGGGTGCCCGTGAAGGTGCGGCTGCCCGCGTCGAAGCTCAGCCAGCCCGGCAGCCCCGTGCCGTCCCCCTTGGTCGCCGTGTAGGTCAGCGTGTCGCTGTCGCCGTCGGCGAAGGCGTCGGCCGCGAACTGGAAGCTGAAGGCCGTGCCCGCCGTCGCCGCCTGGTCCGGGATTGCCTTCGCCACCGTCGGCACGTTGTTGGCCGCCGCCACGATGTCGAAGGTGTCGCTCACCGTGCCGCCCTTGCTGTCGTCCGCCGTCACCTTCACCGTCACCGTGCCCGCCGTCGCCGGGGTGGTGCCCGAGAAGGTGCGGGTGCCCGCGTCGAAGCTCAGCCACGACGGCAGCCCCGTGCCGTCCCCCTTGGTCGCCGTGTAGGTCAGCGTGTCGCCGCTGTTGGCGTCGCTGAAGGTGTTCTCCGGGAAGGTATAGCTGAACGCCTTGCCCGTCTTCGCCCCCTGGTTCGGGATCGGGTTCGCCACCGTCGGCGCGACGTTGGCCTCCGCCACCACGATGTCGAAGCTGTCGCTCACCGTGCCGTCGTAGCCGTCGTCCGCCGTCACCTTCACCGCCAGGGTGCCGACGTTCGCCGCCTGCGGGGTGCCCGTGAAGGTGCGGCTGCCCGCGTCGAAGCTCAGCCAGCCCGGCAGCCCCGTGCCGTCCCCCTTGGTCGCCGTGTAGGTCAGCGTGTCGCTGTCGCCGTCGGCGAAGGCGTCGGCCGCGAACTGGAAGCTGAAGGCCGTGCCCGCCGTCGCCGCCTGGTCCGGGATTGCCTTCGCCACCGTCGGCACGTTGTTGGCCGCCGCCACGATGTCGAAGGTGTCGCTCACCGTGCCGCCCTTGCTGTCGTCCGCCGTCACCTTCACCGTCACCGTGCCCGCCGTCGCCGGGGTGGTGCCCGAGAAGGTGCGGGTGCCCGCGTCGAAGCTCAGCCACGACGGCAGCCCCGTGCCGTCCCCCTTGGTCGCCGTGTAGGTCAGCGTGTCGCCGCTGTTGGCGTCGCTGAAGGTGTTCTCCGGGAAGGTATAGCTGAACGCCTTGCCCGTCTTCGCCCCCTGGTTCGGGATCGGGTTCGCCACCGTCGGCGCGACGTTGGCCTCCGCCACCACGATGTCGAAGCTGTCGCTCACCGTGCCGTCGTAGCCGTCGTCCGCCGTCACCTTCACCGCCAGGGTGCCGACGTTCGCCGCCTGCGGGGTGCCCGTGAAGGTGCGGCTGCCCGCGTCGAAGCTCAGCCAGCCCGGCAGCCCCGTGCCGTCCCCCTTGGTCGCCGTGTAGGTCAGCGTGTCGCTGTCGCCGTCGGCGAAGGCGTCGACCGCGAACTGGAAGCTGAAGGCCGTGCCCGCCGTCGCCGCCTGGTCCGGGATTGCCTTCGCCACCGTCGGCACGTTGTTGGCCGCCGCCACGATGTCGAAGGTGTCGCTCACCGTGCCGCCCTTGCTGTCGTCCGCCGTCACCTTCACCGTCACCGTGCCCGCCGTCGCCGGGGTGGTGCCCGAGAAGGTGCGGGTGCCCGCGTCGAAGCTCAGCCACGACGGCAGCCCCGTGCCGTCCCCCTTGGTCGCCGTGTAGGTCAGCGTGTCGCCGCTGTTGGCGTCGCTGAAGGTGTTCTCCGGGAAGGTATAGCTGAACGCCTTGCCCGTCTTCGCCCCCTGGTTCGGGATCGGGTTCGCCACCGTCGGCGCGACGTTGGCCTCCGCCACCACGATGTCGAAGCTGTCGCTCACCGTGCCGTCGTAGCCGTCGTCCGCCGTCACCTTCACCGCCAGGGTGCCGACGTTCGCCGCCTGCGGGGTGCCCGTGAAGGTGCGGCTGCCCGCGTCGAAGCTCAGCCAGCCCGGCAGCCCCGTGCCGTCCCCCTTGGTCGCCGTGTAGGTCAGCGTGTCGCTGTCGCCGTCGGCGAAGGCGTCGGCCGCGAACTGGAAGCTGAAGGCCGTGCCCGCCGTCGCCGCCTGGTCCGGGATTGCCTTCGCCACCGTCGGCACGTTGTTGGCCGCCGCCACGATGTCGAAGGTGTCGCTCACCGTGCCGCCCTTGCTGTCGTCCGCCGTCACCTTCACCGTCACCGTGCCCGCCGTCGCCGGGGTGGTGCCCGAGAAGGTGCGGGTGCCCGCGTCGAAGCTCAGCCACGACGGCAGCCCCGTGCCGTCCCCCTTGGTCGCCGTGTAGGTCAGCGTGTCGCCGCTGTTGGCGTCGCTGAAGGTGTTCTCCGGGAAGGTATAGCTGAACGCCTTGCCCGTCTTCGCCCCCTGGTTCGGGATCGGGTTCGCCACCGTCGGCGCGACGTTGGCCTCCGCCACCACGATGTCGAAGCTGTCGCTCACCGTGCCGTCGTAGCCGTCGTCCGCCGTCACCTTCACCGCCAGGGTGCCGACGTTCGCCGCCTGCGGGGTGCCCGTGAAGGTGCGGCTGCCCGCGTCGAAGCTCAGCCAGCCCGGCAGCCCCGTGCCGTCCCCCTTGGTCGCCGTGTAGGTCAGCGTGTCGCTGTCGCCGTCGGCGAAGGCGTCGGCCGCGAACTGGAAGCTGAAGGCCGTGCCCGCCGTCGCCGCCTGGTCCGGGATTGCCTTCGCCACCGTCGGCACGTTGTTGGCCGCCGCCACGATGTCGAAGGTGTCGCTCACCGTGCCGCCCTTGCTGTCGTCCGCCGTCACCTTCACCGTCACCGTGCCCGCCGTCGCCGGGGTGGTGCCCGAGAAGGTGCGGGTGCCCGCGTCGAAGCTCAGCCACGACGGCAGCCCCGTGCCGTCCCCCTTGGTCGCCGTGTAGGTCAGCGTGTCGCCGCTGTTGGCGTCGCTGAAGGTGTTCTCCGGGAAGGTATAGCTGAACGCCTTGCCCGTCTTCGCCCCCTGGTTCGGGATCGGGTTCGCCACCGTCGGCGCGACGTTGGCCTCCGCCACCACGATGTCGAAGCTGTCGCTCACCGTGCCGCCCTTGCTGTCGTCCGCCGTCACCTTCACCGTCACCGTGCCCGCCGTCGCCGGGGTGGTGCCCGAGAAGGTGCGGGTGCCCGCGTCGAAGCTCAGCCACGACGGCAGCCCCGTGCCGTCCCCCTTGGTCGCCGTGTAGGTCAGCGTGTCGCCGCTGTTGGCGTCGCTGAAGGTGTTCTCCGGGAAGGTATAGCTGAACGCCTTGCCCGTCTTCGCCCCCTGGTTCGGGATCGGGTTCGCCACCGTCGGCGCGACGTTGGCCTCCGCCACCACGATGTCGAAGCTGTCGCTCACCGTGCCGTCGTAGCCGTCGTCCGCCGTCACCTTCACCGCCAGGGTGCCGACGTTCGCCGCCTGCGGGGTGCCCGTGAAGGTGCGGCTGCCCGCGTCGAAGCTCAGCCAGCCCGGCAGCCCCGTGCCGTCCCCCTTGGTCGCCGTGTAGGTCAGCGTGTCGCTGTCGCCGTCGGCGAAGGCGTCGGCCGCGAACTGGAAGCTGAAGGCCGTGCCCGCCGTCGCCGCCTGGTCCGGGATTGCCTTCGCCACCGTCGGCACGTTGTTGGCCGCCGCCACGATGTCGAAGGTGTCGCTCACCGTGCCGCCCTTGCTGTCGTCCGCCGTCACCTTCACCGTCACCGTGCCCGCCGTCGCCGGGGTGGTGCCCGAGAAGGTGCGGGTGCCCGCGTCGAAGCTCAGCCACGACGGCAGCCCCGTGCCGTCCCCCTTGGTCGCCGTGTAGGTCAGCGTGTCGCCGCTGTTGGCGTCGCTGAAGGTGTTCTCCGGGAAGGTATAGCTGAACGCCTTGCCCGTCTTCGCCCCCTGGTTCGGGATCGGGTTCGCCACCGTCGGCGCGACGTTGGCCTCCGCCACCACGATGTCGAAGCTGTCGCTCACCGTGCCGTCGTAGCCGTCGTCCGCCGTCACCTTCACCGCCAGGGTGCCGACGTTCGCCGCCTGCGGGGTGCCCGTGAAGGTGCGGCTGCCCGCGTCGAAGCTCAGCCAGCCCGGCAGCCCCGTGCCGTCCCCCTTGGTCGCCGTGTAGGTCAGCGTGTCGCTGTCGCCGTCGGCGAAGGCGTCGGCCGCGAACTGGAAGCTGAAGGCCGTGCCCGCCGTCGCCGCCTGGTCCGGGATTGCCTTCGCCACCGTCGGCACGTTGTTGGCCGCCGCCACGATGTCGAAGGTGTCGCTCACCGTGCCGCCCTTGCTGTCGTCCGCCGTCACCTTCACCGTCACCGTGCCCGCCGTCGCCGGGGTGGTGCCCGAGAAGGTGCGGGTGCCCGCGTCGAAGCTCAGCCACGACGGCAGCCCCGTGCCGTCCCCCTTGGTCGCCGTGTAGGTCAGCGTGTCGCCGCTGTTGGCGTCGCTGAAGGTGTTCTCCGGGAAGGTATAGCTGAACGCCTTGCCCGTCTTCGCCCCCTGGTTCGGGATCGGGTTCGCCACCGTCGGCGCGACGTTGGCCTCCGCCACCACGATGTCGAAGCTGTCGCTCACCGTGCCGTCGTAGCCGTCGTCCGCCGTCACCTTCACCGCCAGGGTGCCGACGTTCGCCGCCTGCGGGGTGCCCGTGAAGGTGCGGCTGCCCGCGTCGAAGCTCAGCCAGCCCGGCAGCCCCGTGCCGTCCCCCTTGGTCGCCGTGTAGGTCAGCGTGTCGCTGTCGCCGTCGGCGAAGGCGTCGGCCGCGAACTGGAAGCTGAAGGCCGTGCCCGCCGTCGCCGCCTGGTCCGGGATTGCCTTCGCCACCGTCGGCACGTTGTTGGCCGCCGCCACGATGTCGAAGGTGTCGCTCACCGTGCCGCCCTTGCTGTCGTCCGCCGTCACCTTCACCGTCACCGTGCCCGCCGTCGCCGGGGTGGTGCCCGAGAAGGTGCGGGTGCCCGCGTCGAAGCTCAGCCACGACGGCAGCCCCGTGCCGTCCCCCTTGGTCGCCGTGTAGGTCAGCGTGTCGCCGCTGTTGGCGTCGCTGAAGGTGTTCTCCGGGAAGGTATAGCTGAACGCCTTGCCCGTCTTCGCCCCCTGGTTCGGGATCGGGTTCGCCACCGTCGGCGCGACGTTGGCCTCCGCCACCACGATGTCGAAGCTGTCGCTCACCGTGCCGTCGTAGCCGTCGTCCGCCGTCACCTTCACCGCCAGGGTGCCGACGTTCGCCGCCTGCGGGGTGCCCGTGAAGGTGCGGCTGCCCGCGTCGAAGCTCAGCCAGCCCGGCAGCCCCGTGCCGTCCCCCTTGGTCGCCGTGTAGGTCAGCGTGTCGCTGTCGCCGTCGGCGAAGGCGTCGGCCGCGAACTGGAAGCTGAAGGCCGTGCCCGCCGTCGCCGCCTGGTCCGGGATTGCCTTCGCCACCGTCGGCACGTTGTTGGCCGCCGCCACGATGTCGAAGGTGTCGCTCACCGTGCCGCCCTTGCTGTCGTCCGCCGTCACCTTCACCGTCACCGTGCCCGCCGTCGCCGGGGTGGTGCCCGAGAAGGTGCGGGTGCCCGCGTCGAAGCTCAGCCACGACGGCAGCCCCGTGCCGTCCCCCTTGGTCGCCGTGTAGGTCAGCGTGTCGCCGCTGTTGGCGTCGCTGAAGGTGTTCTCCGGGAAGGTATAGCTGAACGCCTTGCCCGTCTTCGCCCCCTGGTTCGGGATCGGGTTCGCCACCGTCGGCGCGACGTTGGCCTCCGCCACCACGATGTCGAAGCTGTCGCTCACCGTGCCGTCGTAGCCGTCGTCCGCCGTCACCTTCACCGCCAGGGTGCCGACGTTCGCCGCCTGCGGGGTGCCCGTGAAGGTGCGGCTGCCCGCGTCGAAGCTCAGCCAGCCCGGCAGCCCCGTGCCGTCCCCCTTGGTCGCCGTGTAGGTCAGCGTGTCGCTGTCGCCGTCGGCGAAGGCGTCGGCCGCGAACTGGAAGCTGAAGGCCGTGCCCGCCGTCGCCGCCTGGTCCGGGATTGCCTTCGCCACCGTCGGCACGTTGTTGGCCGCCGCCACGATGTCGAAGGTGTCGCTCACCGTGCCGCCCTTGCTGTCGTCCGCCGTCACCTTCACCGTCACCGTGCCCGCCGTCGCCGGGGTGGTGCCCGAGAAGGTGCGGGTGCCCGCGTCGAAGCTCAGCCACGACGGCAGCCCCGTGCCGTCCCCCTTGGTCGCCGTGTAGGTCAGCGTGTCGCCGCTGTTGGCGTCGCTGAAGGTGTTCTCCGGGAAGGTATAGCTGAACGCCTTGCCCGTCTTCGCCCCCTGGTTCGGGATCGGGTTCGCCACCGTCGGCGCGACGTTGGCCTCCGCCACCACGATGTCGAAGCTGTCGCTCACCGTGCCGTCGTAGCCGTCGTCCGCCGTCACCTTCACCGCCAGGGTGCCGACGTTCGCCGCCTGCGGGGTGCCCGTGAAGGTGCGGCTGCCCGCGTCGAAGCTCAGCCAGCCCGGCAGCCCCGTGCCGTCCCCCTTGGTCGCCGTGTAGGTCAGCGTGTCGCTGTCGCCGTCGGCGAAGGCGTCGGCCGCGAACTGGAAGCTGAAGGCCGTGCCCGCCGTCGCCGCCTGGTCCGGGATTGCCTTCGCCACCGTCGGCACGTTGTTGGCCGCCGCCACGATGTCGAAGGTGTCGCTCACCGTGCCGCCCTTGCTGTCGTCCGCCGTCACCTTCACCGTCACCGTGCCCGCCGTCGCCGGGGTGGTGCCCGAGAAGGTGCGGGTGCCCGCGTCGAAGCTCAGCCACGACGGCAGCCCCGTGCCGTCCCCCTTGGTCGCCGTGTAGGTCAGCGTGTCGCCGCTGTTGGCGTCGCTGAAGGTGTTCTCCGGGAAGGTATAGCTGAACGCCTTGCCCGTCTTCGCCCCCTGGTTCGGGATCGGGTTCGCCACCGTCGGCGCGACGTTGGCCTCCGCCACCACGATGTCGAAGCTGTCGCTCACCGTGCCGTCGTAGCCGTCGTCCGCCGTCACCTTCACCGTCACCGTGCCCGCCGTCGCCGGGGTGGTGCCCGAGAAGGTGCGGGTGCCCGCGTCGAAGCTCAGCCAGCCCGGCAGCCCCGTGCCGTCCCCCTTGGTCGCCGTGTAGGTCAGCGTGTCGCTGTCGCCGTCGGCGAAGGCGTCGACCGCGAACTGGAAGCTGAAGGCCGTGCCCGCCGTCGCCGCCTGGTCCGGGATTGCCTTCGCCACCGTCGGCACGTTGTTGGCCGCCGCCACGATGTCGAAGGTGTCGCTCACCGTGCCGCCCTTGCTGTCGTCCGCCGTCACCTTCACCGTCACCGTGCCCGCCGTCGCCGGGGTGGTGCCCGAGAAGGTGCGGGTGCCCGCGTCGAAGCTCAGCCACGACGGCAGCCCCGTGCCGTCCCCCTTGGTCGCCGTGTAGGTCAGCGTGTCGCCGCTGTTGGCGTCGCTGAAGGTGTTCTCCGGGAAGGTATAGCTGAACGCCTTGCCCGTCTTCGCCCCCTGGTCTGGAATCGGGTTCGCCACTGTCGGCGCGGCGTTCACCGTCTTGGTGCGGATGTGATGCCAGGGGCTGTTTCCGAAATAGCTCACAAACTGGATCCAGTAGTCCGTCCCGGCCGTCAGCGGGTCGCCTTCAGTGCCGCCGCGGCCGGAATGCGTGATCGTGAATGTTAAGGCCAGCGGCGACCCAATGTTTTGAACCGCGATAGCGCCGTTCGTCCCGAAGGGGCCGCAAAGGGCAAAGGAGCCGTAATTTCCCCGGCCAAAAGTGACGGTGATCGATGTCGCTGTGGCGGCAAGTGTCAACCCCCCTGTCACATCCCGGGGGCCATTCGCCCCGCAGCCCGCCGGCAAGGGGGGGGGAGGGGGAGGGGTGATGTTCTTCACCTTCTTGGGGCCGAAGTTGGCCGTCTCGTTGCCGGCGAAGTCCCTGAGCCTGTTCAGGCTTCCCGTGGTGGGCTTGGTGTAGGTTACCGTGAAGGCGTCGGTATCCACCGCTGCGGTCGCCAGCGTCAGGGTCAACACGTTGCTGTCGATCGACGGCCGGCCGGTCAGGGCCGCGTTGGCCTCCGTGCCGTCCTTGGGCGTCTTCTTCACCGTGAACGCGCTGTTCGCCAGATTGGGGACAAACCCGCGCGAGGCCAGATTCTCGTCAAACGTGATCCGCAGCTTCGTCTTGTCAACTGTCGCCGAGGAGAAGGTCGGGGCGGTCTCGTCGACGGCCGCGACGATGTCGAAGCTGTCGCTCACCGTGCCACCGTAGCCGTCGTCCGCCGTCACCGTCACTGTCACCGTGCCGACGTCGGACGTCTTCGGCCTGCCCGAGAAGGTCCGCGTGTCGGCCGCGAAGGTGAGCCAGTCCGGCAGCGCGTTGCCGTCGCCCTTGGTCGCGGTATAGGTCAGCGTGTCGCTGGTGTCGGCGTCGGCGAAGGTGTTCTCCGCGAACTGGAAGCTGAACGACACGCTCACCGACGCCTCCTGGTCCGGAATCGGGTTCGCCACCGTCGGCGCGTTGTTGGCCGCCGCCACGATGTCGAAACTGGCGCTCACCGTGCCGCCCCGGCCGTCGTCCGCCGTCACCTTCACCGTCACCGTGCCGGCGTTCGCCGCCTGCGGCGTGCCCGAGAAGGTCCGCGTGTCGGCCGCGAAGGTGAGCCAGTCCGGCAGCGCGCTGCCGTCGCCCTTGGTCGCGGTATAGGTCAGCGTGTCAAAATCATTGTCGTAGAAGGTTTCCTCGGCGAACTGGAAGCTGAACGCCGCGCCCTGCTTCGCGGATTGGTCCGGGATTTCGAGATCCACCGTCGGCGCGTAGTTCACCTCGATGTCGAAGCTGTCGCTCACCGTGCCGCCGTCGCCGTCGTCCGCCGTCACCTCCACCGTAAGCGAGTAGGCGTTGTTCGTATCCGGCGTGCCCGAGAAGGTCCGGGTGCTTGCGTCGAAGGTCAGCCAGTACCCCAGGTCGGAGTAGGGGGGCTCGACCGCGGTGTAGGTCAGCGTGTCGCTGGTGTCGGCGTCGGTGAAGGTGTTCTCCGGGAAGGTGTAGGTGAAGGCCGCGTCCACGATCGCGACCTGGTCCGGGATTTCGTTCGCCACTGTCGGCACGGAGTTTTCCACCGCGACGACGATGTCGAACGTATCGCTCACTCTGCCGCCCCGGCCGTCGTTCGCCGTCACCTTCACCGTGACCGTGTCGACGTCGTCGGACTCCGGTGTGCCCGAGAAGGTCCGGGTGCTTGCGTCGAAGGTCAGCCACGACGGCAGCGCGTTGCCGTCGCCCTTGGTCGCCGTGTAGGTCAGCGTGTCGCCGGTATCCGCGTCGGCGAAGGTGTTCTCCGGGAAGGTATAGCTGAACGCCCTGTCCGTCTTCGCCCGCAGGTTCGCAATCTCGTTCGCCACCGTCGGCGCGTTGTTGCCCGGAACCAGCACCGCGATGTCGAACGTATCGCTCACCGTGCCGCCGTCGCCGTCGTCCGCCGTCACCTTCACCGTCACCGTGCCCGCGTTCGCCAGCGCTGGCGTGCCCGAGAAGGTCCGGGTGCTTGCGGTGAAACTCAGCCAGTTCGGCAGCGCGTTGCCGTCGCCCATGGTCGCCGTGTAGCTCAGCGTGTCGCCGGTATCCGCGTCGGCGAAGGTGTCGGCCGCGAACTGGAAGCTGAACGCCGTGCCCGCCGTCGCGTCCTGGTCCGCAATCGCGTTCGCCACCGTCGGCACGGCGTTGACCGCCACCACGATGTCGAAGCTGTCGCTCACCGTGCCGCCGTTGCCGTCGTCCGCCGTCACCTTCACCGAAACCGTTTCCGCCGTCGTCGGCGTGCCCGAGAAATTCCGTGAGGAGGCCGTGAAACTCAGCCACGACGGCAGCCCGCCGCCGTCGTCCTTGGTCGCGGTGTAGGTGAGCGTGTCACCGTCCGGTTCGAAGAAGGTGTTCTCCGGGAAGGTATAGCTGAACGCCTTGTTCGTCTTCGTCTTCTGGTCCGGGATCGCGTTCGCCACCGTTGGGGCGTCGCTGGCCGCCACCACGATGTCGAAGCTGTCGCTCACCGTGCCGCCGTTGCTGTCGTCCGCCGTCACTTTCACCGACAGGGTGCCGATGTTGGCCGCCTGCGGCGTGCCCGAGAAGGTGCGGGTGCTTGCGTCGAAGCTCAGCCACGACGGCAGCGCGGTGCCGTCGCCCTTGGTCGCCGTGTAGCTCAGCGTGTCGCCGCTGTTGGCGTCGCTGAAGGTGTTCTCCGCGAACTGGAAGCTGAACGCCCTGCCCGCATTCGCCCCTTGGTCCGGGATTTCGTTCGCCACCGTCGGCGCCACGTTGGCCTCCGCCACCGCGATGTCGAACGTGGCGCTCACCGTGCCGCCGTGGCCGTCGTCCGCCGTCACCTTCACCGCCACCGTGCCGGGGTCGGCCAGCCCCGGCGTGCCCGAGAAGGTCCGCGTGTCGGCCGCGAAGCTCAGCCAGCCCGGCAGCGCGTTACCGTCGCCCTTGGTCGCCGTGTAGGTCAGCGTGTCGCCGCTGTTGACGTCGGCGTCGGCGAAGGTGTTCTCCGCGAACTGGAAGCTGAACGCCCTGCCCGTCGTCGCGTCCTGGTCCGGGATCACGTTCGCCACCGTCGGCACCGCGTTGGTCGCCGCCACGACGATGTCGAAGCTGTCGCTCGCCGTGCCGCCCTTGCCGTCGCTCGCCGTCACCTTCACCGCCACCGTGCCGACGTCCGCCGCCTCCGGTATGCCCGAGAAGATGCGGATGCTCGCCGCGAACCTCAGCCAGTCCGGCAGCGCGCTGCCGTCCCCCTTGGTCGCCGTGTAGGTCAGCGTGTCGCAGCAGTTGGCGTCGGAGAAGGTGTTCTCGGGGAAGGTATAGTTGAACGTCTTGCCCGTCTTCGCCCTCAGGTCCGGGAATGCGTTCTCCACCGTCGGCGCGACGTTGCGCGTATCGTTGACTCGGATCAACAAACTGTCACCTAAGCCCGCCCACTTGCCAAGATTATCTTTTTGGTATGCGCCGTTATCTATTGTCCAGCCGTCCGCTCCGCCCGTATCCTCCGAATCCGAAGACGTGTAGGGCATCACGCCGCTACTTCCTTCAATCATCACCCAGTAAGACCTGTTCGCCGAGATCGTCGTACCCGCGGGTGCGACGAAGGTGAGGATGCCCGCGGACAGGGACGGCGGGTTGGCGAGTGTCGCGACCGTCGTCTGGCTCCTGCCCCCAATGGTAATCCCAGTGACAATCTTCACGCTCAAGTTGGTCGGCGCGACGCTGAATTTCACTTCGACGCTTTCCAGGGTTGCGCCGCCGGAGCCGGAATTGAAGGCCTGTGCAAAGTCGGCATGTGCAAGGTTTGCGCTAAAAAAGTCGTGAGTACTTTGACCGAGGTTGCTGACCAGCACGGCGGGTACGGCGAGCCCGGCGACGAGCAGGGACAGTGCGGCTGCCAGGGAGGCAAGGAAGGGCCAGCGGCGGGAGCTGCCCGTCTTCAGGTCCGGCATCCGCAACGACGGCCTCACTGCGCCATCCCCCGCACGGTGCCGAAGCCAGCGACCGGCACCGCCTGCCGCTGCCATTCGCTCACCGGGTCCGCGCCCGCCAGCAGCGGCGTCCACAGGTGCAGGCGGCCTCCGCCCCGCCCGGGCCATGGCGCGCAGCCAGCCAGTCGCCCCGAAAGGCGCCGGCGGCCGGGAAGCCGGCCAATGCCGCGTCCGCTGCGTCGCCGACTGCTTGCAGGGCCAGTGCCCTGAAGGATCAGTGCACCGGACCTGGCGTCATCCACGCCGGCCACGTGCGTCACGTGCCCGGCGCCCAGTGCAAGCGCGGGGAGGCGTACGCCAGATTTTCGACACGCCCGGTGAAGGGCCAGCGCCAGTTCTAGCCGCATGAGGCCGGGGCGGCGATCGCTGCCGTCGCAAGCATCCGCAGTTTGTGCGATGCCGGAATACGCCAGCGAAACATCGTAAGATCCATCATTGTCGTTCTCCTGTCGGCCATATCCATGCCGTCGGGCCTCGTCCGTTCCCGTTCCGTTCCCGATTACTGTCGTAACGGTCCAACACCCGCGGCGGCGACCGGTGCTCCTGCGGCTTCATCACGCAGACCACCTCCCGCTCTCCTCCATCGGAGGAGGAACCGAACTGCCGTTCTTCGCCACCACCCACGAGAGTTGCGACTCACCACGCCAGCATCGCCCGACCTGACGCACCACAGGCCGGTTCAAGGCCCGCAACGCAATTCTGATCAAGCCACTAACGAAGCTCCAAGTGTCCTGTAAATCCTGCCATTTGGGAGGTATCGGTAACCCACCGAGCGCCGATGAAGGCAGTGCGAGCACGGCCGGCGCCGGCTGCCGCTACGCCGTCGGCACTCCTTCAGTTCCGGGGCATGGCGTCCACCGCCAGGACTTGCCGCACCAACTCGACCTGCCCCGACACGCCCAGCTTCCGGTAAGCCTGCTTGGTCAGCCAGCGGACATAGTCTTCCGACCATGCTGTCCCCGCAGCGATATCGCTCACCTTCAGTCCCTCGGCCAGCAGCGCCGCCATCCGGCCTTCCGACGGCGACAGGCCGAGCGTCACCGCCACCCGCGCCGCGTCGATGCGCGAACGCCGCGCCGGGTCGACCACGAGCACCAGCGCCCCCACCTGGCGCGCCCCGAAGTCCGCCACCCGTCCGCCCACCGGGTTGACATGGAGCACCTGCTGCGACCGGCCCGAGGATCGCTGGATTGTCATCGAGCCACCCCTTGGCGCCTCACCCCACAGGTCCGGCAGCGCGCGCGCCACCAACCTCTGCAGGCGGCTGCGATCGGCCGACAGCCAAGTGTCCAGCGCGCCGTCACGGACGCGCAACCCGTCGCCGCGGCGCAGGATGTCGAGGGCCGACCCGTTGGCCTCCAGCACCCGCCCGCCCCGGTCAAGCTGCACAACGCCGAGGCGCTCGCTGTCCAGCAGGCCCTCCAAGCCCGCCGAGCCCAATCCCAGCGCGTCGACCGCCGCCAGTGCCTGGCGGACCCGGACCGTTTGGCGGACATGCGGCAGGAGGGACTCAAGCAAATCGACTTGAGCGGACAGCCAGCCGTCGCCGCCGACGGGGTCGCCGACACCCCAGAAGATGCGCAGTCCATCCGGTTCTTCGAAGGACACGTTGAAGCCGTACTGCGCGCGCAGGAGGCGTCGCCCCTCGTTGTACACGACGGACGTATTCAACTCCGTTTCGGCGTAAAGATCGGGAACATGGGCCAGACGGGCGTCAGGCAGCGCCATGCGGCGGTGCAGCACTTCGTCGTACGGGTAGTAGACCTCGAAAAACTCGCGCACCACGTCATGGTCCGCCTCGCCCCGGTAGAGATGCCGGATGGCGTAGACGTCGTCGGGCAGTTTGCCAATCAACAAGGCATTGCCCACAGCACCGCAGGACTCATCGATCAAGGCGGCGGCGGCAGGCCAACGGGCATCGTCGAGAGCAGCTTCGTACAACAACGCAAGGATGCGCTCGAAGGTATCGTCCGGGTTGTTCACGCCGCGTCTTCCTGGCGCGGGTCGGACCAAGCAGGCCGCGAACCGGATTGCCGCCACCAATCCATTTCAGTCAGCTCGACCAAACATTCCCATCTTCCTCTTCTCCTTGAGCGGAACCCGAATGCCCGAAAGAAAAGAGTGTCCTTGGCTAAAGGGAAGGCCAGCAGGTGGGTCAATTTTGAACACGAATCCTGGGTCAGTGTTGAACTTGGACTTGACAGCCCAGGCCAGCACAGACTCGAACCCGGTGCGTGCGATGACACCCGCGGCCTTCTCGGCGTCCGTCCCGGCACGCGATAGGCTGACCGTTCCTCGCCGGCCAGGCAGCCGCCTCGGGCAGCGACGGCGGTTCCAGCCAATCGGGCAGAGCGGCGGTGCTGGGTCCCCCGACCAGCCGCGGCCGGGAAAGTTAGGCCAGATGCGCAGCCGACCTGAAATCGTCGAGGTGCCTGGGACAGGGGTCGCCGTTTCAGCCGATTCATCGTCCCGGCCGCAGCTCTCCGCAAGCGGCCCGGCGCCAGTGACCGCCCGCCCCGCGCCGACCGGGCTCGCGAGGTCCGCGGTGTTGTCAGCGCGGGTCTCGTCCACGGTCCAGGCGAGGGCAACGCAGTCAGAACCGACCTCGGTGGTCGGCTCGGTGAGGAGGCAAAGCCCCCCCTGGACCACCTCCCCGGCGAACGCGGGTATCGTGAGAACGGCCAGCGTTGCGGCGCGAACGGGTCGCGCCAATGCAAGGGGAAGGCAACTATGGGAAAACAGGCAAATCGCTCAGTCCGTAAGCGAAAGCGAGACGCCGGGCAGCCGGACCCAACACGTTTCATGCGAAACGTGCGGACAATTTGGTCAGACGTGCGCCGAAATTTCAGCCGGGGCCAGAGACTCGGGACGCGCGGTTCCACACCGGGCAGGTGACCCGGTGTCGAGCGCCGCGACGCTTCCGTGAAGCTTCTGTCCCGCAACAGATCCTTGGTGGCGGCCGACCTTAACTGTTTCCATACATGCTCCAGGACCGAAACCCCGGTCTGTGCCGCACCACGCGACCTAAGTAACGGCGCAGGTGCGATCGTACGCGCTCGGGAGGCAGGCCACGTTCGGACTCTCCCGATAGCAAATGGCAAACCAGGAACCAGGGACCAGGAACCGGACACACGAATCATTTACGACCCAACAAACTGAACATACAAATGACCGTCCCGCGAAACGTGAAATGCGAACCGCACTGATCACCTTAATATCAAGACCGTGTCGGCGTCATAAGTGCCACTGTGTGAATTGACTGTGAAAATTTCTCGTAGTATGGTATTAATTTAGTAAAATTTGGTCTGGGTTAGCGGTTCAGCGCTACTCAGACTCCTGCGACGGTCGCGAATCCAGCGGCGCGACGGACCACGAAACGCACCGAGTCGGAGATGGAGGAGAACACATGAATTCCGAAAACACGAAGCACGAATACCAGGCGCCGCGTACGCGCAGGTCGGTGCTGGCCGAAGCCGTTCTGAGGATCAACAGCAGTCTCGACCTCAATTCCGTGCTCGAAGAGGTGGTGGAGAGCGCACGAGCGCTCACGGGCGCCCGCTGGGGTGTCGTCGCCACCATCAACGAGGCGGGCGCGCCGCTGGACTTCGTGTTCTCGGGCTTCACGGCCGAGGAACATCACGAGCTTTTCAACTGGCCCGACAGTGCGCGCCTGTTCGCGCACTTCCGCAGCCTCGAGAAGCCGCTGCGGGTTGCCGATCTCTCGGATTACGTCCGCGGGCTCGGCTTCGAACCCTCCCCGTCGTTTTCCCGTTCCTTCCAGGGCACGCCGATGCGCCACCGCGGCGCCGACGTCGGCAGTTTCTTCCTCGCCGACAAGGCAGATGGCGAGGCGTTCACCGACGAGGACGAAGAGATGCTGAGCCTGTTTGCGTCCCAGGCCGCGTCGGCGATCGCCAACGCGCGTGCCCACCGCGATGAGCGCCAGGCACGGGCCAATCTCGAGGCGCTGGTCGAGACCTCGCCGGTCGGAGTCGTGGTCTTCGACGCGAAAACCGGCCAGCCGGTTTCATTCAACCGCGAGGCGCGACGGATCGTGGAGGGCCTTCGGACCCCGGGCCGGTCGGCAGAGGAACTCCTCGAAGTGATCACTTGCAGACGAGCGGACGGACGCGACATCTCCCTGAAGGAGTTTCCGATCGCGGGGCAGCTCGGAACGTGCGAGAAGGTGCGCGCCGAGGAGGTGGTTCTCTCGCTACCCGACGGGCGCAGCGTCAGGACGCTGATCAACGCGACGCCGATTCTCGCCGCAGACGGCACGGTTGCGTCGGTGGTCGTGACCATGCAGGACCTTGCCCCGTTCGACGAGATCGAACGTATGCGGACCGAGTTCCTGAGTTTGGTGAGCCACGAGCTGCGCACGCCGCTCGCCGCCATCATGGGCTCCACAGGCACCGTGCTGGACGCATCGCAAACGTTGGATCCGGCCGAGGTACGCGAGTTTCTTCGGCTGATCGACCAGCAGGCCAAGCACATGCGGGGCCTGATCGGCGACCTGCTCGACGCGGGGCGCATCGACGCCGGCACGCTTTCGGTCGGACTCGAATCCACCGAGGTTGGCGAACTTGTCGAGCGGGCACGGAGCACCTTCATCGGCGGCGGCCACCAGCATGACATCGTCCTCGACCTTCCCGCCGACTTGCCCCCGGTGATGGCCGACCCCCGCCGCATCGTGCAGGTGCTCAACAATCTGTTCGCCAACGCGGCCCGTCACGCGCCCGTGTCGGCGCCCATTCGGGTCGCGGCGGTGCGCGAGGAGTCCCACATCGCGATTGCCGTTTCCGACGAAGGCCGCGGGGTCGCGCCGGAGCTGCTGCCGCGTCTGTTCAACAAGCACGGCGCCACCGGAAGCGGCATAACGCCGGCTGGCGTCGGCCTGGGGCTGGCGATCTGCAAGGGGCTGGTGGAGGCGCATGGCGGGCGCATCCGGGCCGCGAGTCCAGGTGCCGGGCTCGGCACAACGGTCACGTTCACGCTGCCGGTAGACGGCGAGGTTGGTGCGGCGACCGCCGAGACTCACGCGGCAGGTCACGCAGACGAACCGGTACGCATCGTTGTGGTCGACGACGACCCACGCATGCTGCGCCTGATGCGCGATGCGCTCACCTCCGCCGGTTACGCTCCGCTGGTTACTGGTCAGCCGAAGGAGCTTTCGGCCATCATTCGCAACGAGAATCCTCGGTTGGTTCTGCTCGACCTGATCCTGCCCGGACCCGATGGCATCGAGCTGATGCGGCAGGTCCATGAACTCTCCGACCTGCCGGTTATCTTCATCTCCGCGTACGGCCGCGACGATACCGTCGCCAGGGCGCTCGAGGCGGGCGCGATCGACTACATCGTCAAGCCATTCTCGCCAACCGAGCTGGTTGCGCGGGTCCGGGCGGCGCTGAGGCGCCACGAGGAGCCCGAGCCGTTCACCCTGGGTGAGCTCGCTATCCACTTTCACAAGCGCCGTGTGTCCGTCGCCGGTAACGTCGTCGCGCTTACCGTCACGGAGTACGACCTCTTGTGCGAGCTCGCGCGCGCGGCAGGAAGGGTCGTGACCTACGACACACTGCTGTCGCGGGTCTGGAACAGGCAAGACCACACCGAGACCAACACCGTGCGGGCCTTCATCAGGAGTCTCCGCCGAAAGCTCGGTGACGACGCGGCGGATCCGGCATACGTCCTCAATGAACGCGGCATCGGATACCGAATGCCCTGGCCGGGCGAGGAGTGACTGCCTCCGACGCATCGCGAAGCGGTGTGGGCGCTCTCGAACCGCGAGTTCGCCAGCACCTGGCGGGTCCGAACGCCCGCTCTGAGCATCACGCGCCCCGGCAGGCAGCGTGCGGCTCGGCACTCCCTTCTGGGCGGGCAGCTGGCGTCGCTGACCGGCAGGTATTCCTCCATTCTCCTCCATGTGCATGAGGTTGATGGCGAGCCCGTGCCGATTCGCCGCAATGTCGGCCGGTGCTCAGGGTAATCTGCGCACACAATTCGCTTGCCACCGATTTGGCTGCACTGACGGTGAGCGCAGTGCTAACGTTCCACTCACTTCTGGCCTTCGCTTTCCCGTTTTCGGGTGGCCACCTCACGGCAGGGCCATCGAAATTCCGGAGGCCAACGCTCACGGAATCCTCCTGGGACGAGTCCGGCCGGGACTGCTTCGGGTCGCATCTCGACTGTAATCGGCTGTTGTCTTTCTGAAGATCGAGTTGTTCGGGACTCGGCAATGAAATTCCGTCCCGGAGACAGTATCGGACGCGCAACACGGTTGTTCAGTGAGCTGAGCAGGAACTGCACCGTGCAAATTCCTGCCTCTCCCCGATTCTCCATCCGTCCACTGGAGCCGGTCGAACCCGCGGGGCAGATGTCCGCCCCCATTGACCTGCCATCAGGACGGCGATGCCGGAACGATGCAGATGTCGATCAGAGCCGAATTGGCCGA
This sequence comes from Paracoccaceae bacterium, assembly GCA_965242975.1. Taxonomy (GTDB): domain Bacteria; phylum Pseudomonadota; class Alphaproteobacteria; order Rhodobacterales; family Rhodobacteraceae; genus JAPPHA01. The sequence goes on from CBDETS010000007.1 coordinate 3,092,873, forward strand.
AACCGGAATTCGGGATTTGGGCACCTCCAAGGTTCACCGGGTTGTCTGTCGCCGGAACCTGCCCCCGGGTCTCACCGAGTCAAACCGGGGCTGCAGCCCGTATCGCACGGTTTGTCCAGTGGTCGCGCTGCGCGACTGGATCGGGATCTTCACCTACGACCGGACCGTTCAGCCGGAACATCCCGAACGGGTCAAAGGTGGAGCTTTCCGTTCGCCCGATGCCTGTCCGGTCGATGCCAAAGCGCCTGCCGCCCCGATGACCTGCACGTGCTCCCGTGCCGAAGTTCCGTCCGGCGGAGCCAGGCGCGGACTGCGAATCGATTCCTGGAAAAAGGAACCTCGGTGCGCCCGGGCGGATCGACCCGGCGTATCGCATTCGAACAGAAAAGGCGCGATTGTCTCGGCCCCTCGCACAGTGTTCCTGCACCGATGCCGAAACCGGGAAATAGGAAGTGGCACGGACAGCCGGTCGGTGGGAACGGATGGACACGCCGGACATCAACGCACATGCAGGCGTGTCCGGAAAGCTGCTGATCGCGAGGCATCCGATGCCGGGAGACAAAGGTAATGGCGAATCCCCGAACCACCCCGAATTAAGGTGAACGGAATCGTCGCGACGTAAAGTATGGTAGGCGAAGGCGGCGGCGGGCACCCGGTAAGCAAAGCCGGTTTGAACGAAGCCGCGCCCGGCGCGATCTCGCCTTCTTTTAGAAAGTTGATTCCGGGATTTCAGCCTGGCCGGTTGATCCCGTTTGACGGGGGGGTTCGGGGCTGAATGCCGCGGTCGGCGTTTATCTGCTCCGTCTCCGGCGGAAATATCGAGTCGTGAGATGGCGACATTTTGCACTGTCCCTGTCGGCTCGGCTCGGCGCGACGGGCACGAGCAGGTCTGTGGCGGTTCAGGGGCCCGCTGGATTCGTTGTCTGTTTTCTGGCGTTGCCGTCATATTTTCTTGCGCGGACGAGGAGGTGCCGGTGGCTATGAAATGGCGCGGCATTCTGGCGATTCGCCGCGCTTAGGCGGGAGTGTCTTGTTTCCCAGTTGTCGTTGTTGCCGGCCTTCGCGTTACCTGTCCTTTCGCCGCGTCCCTGTGGTGTTCCTCTTGTGCGTGTCCGAGTGACGTTTCCGTTTCGCTTTGCGGGGTCGGGAGCTTGCGATGGGCTTGAGCACGGTATCTGACGCCTGAAGCGTCGGCGGTCGCCACGCGGTGGCCGTGGTCCGGAACAGGTGCTGGATCGGGGTCGAAAGACAGAGCGGCGCGGTGCCGGCACTCACGCCGAGGTTCCGATACCTCCCAAGTGGCAGGATTTCCCGGGCCCTTGGAAATCTCTATTGACTCGCCAGGAAATCGCCGAGTCGCGGAGTATGCGGGCTGCGGTGCGGCCTGCCAGACAAATGTTGCGCGCAACATTTCTGAACGAGGTACGACGGCAGACGGCATGGGCAAGGCCGACAGGGGAACGACAACAAAGGATCGATTGGATTTGAACGCACGAGATTTGACATTATTAATCCGGATGCTTGCACCAACTACGGATGCTTGCACCAACTACGGATGCTTGCAGCGGCGGCGGTCGCCGTACTGGCCCTTTCCGCCTGCGGCGGCAGCGGCGGTGGCGGCGGAACGGGTATACTGGCTCCGAGCCTGACCGCCGGTGGGGTGACGGCCGCCATAACGCATACCGGCAGTCTCCAGAAGATCACGATCACAAAGGGCGGCACGGTTTGGACTGACGATCCGAGTGGCTTTGATGAGGAGGAGCCGACGTCCCACGGCGGTTGGGTGTGGGAGACGGATACAAAACTGAATGCTCCTGCGGCTACGGCGACCGAACGCTTCCGCGCGGTCGGGACAATCGCTTCGGCCACCGATGACGACTACCTTCTCTACGGGTACTGGGCCAGGGAGCCCGCCAACGTCAATGACCACCTGTATATGCGGGACTACAAGCCGTTCTACTACGGAAAGAAGCCCTATACCGGCAATGTGCAGGGGCAGACGGGGCGCGTGACTTACAGGGGCGGCGCCACAGGCGTCGCGCAGGAAACAGATACAGCCGGCGATGGGAGTAGAGTCGTCGGGCGTTTCGGTATAGATGCCGCAGTGATCGTGGATTTCGGCTCAAACACCGAAGCGCCCGAGTTGGAGTTGCGCTTCGTCCCCGACTCCTTCGACCTTTATTACACCGACGGATCGAGTGGGCCAAATATATCCGGCATGGATGGCGTTCCGGAAGCGACGGCCACGGGCCCAAGCTTTTACAGCCCGGGAGACAGCAGTGGCTTCAAAGTTTGGGGAGGGCAATTCTTCGGGCCGTCCGGCAGTGCTCCGACCGGAGTCGCGGGGTGGTTCAGGAACCTTCGAACTGTCGGCGGCTCAAAAGGATTTCTCCTGCACGGCACCTTTGCCGCGAAGAAGATTGATTAGCAGCGGCGGCGGGACCGTTCGATGCACCTCTCCATGCCGGCGTTGCACACGCTGCTGCTCAGCTCAGTCGCAGCGGCCAAGGTGCAGGAGCGTCCGCACCTCTCCGCCGACCCGGCTGTCAACCGCGCGCGCCCGCCCGGGTGCATCCCAATCTCTTTGTTTCAGGCGGCCACGGCCTGTTGAGCTTTCCAGTGGAGGAAGTCGACCCACCTATGGTTCGTGAGGCAGCACTTGATCGCCGGCACGGCATTGGCGCCTGTGACGCTCCAGTGACTTCCGGGCCGTTTCATCCGCAGCCCGACAATCTGCCGCCCGGCACTGTCGACGACACCGGATCCGATTTGCATGCCTTGTTGGCGGTGAAGTAGTCAATGCACTTCGCCACGGCTTCATCCCTGTGACGATGTGGCGCGAACGCAGAAATGACCGCGTCGACCCTTCCGGCCTTCAGTTCCGTCTTGACCGCCTCCAGTTGCTCCTTTCGTTTCGCCTTGTCGGGACAGAGCACCCGCAAGGCGGCACTCGCATATTCGACCGCGTGCCACAGATCGAGAATGAAGGTGACCTTCTGGCCAGACAGCAGTTCCCCGCAGACACTGCGGATCCAGGACGCCGCATCGGAGATCACCACAACCTCCCCGGCTCGCGCGTACGTGCGGCGTTCTTTTCCTTCCGCTGGTGGCAGAGTGCGAGACACCCGAGTTACAGCGGTCAACATTACCGGCCCATCTTGCTTGCCACGACCCGATATGTCGATATATGCTCCCTACATCGACACGTGGGAGTGAAGTGTCGATGAAATCGACATGTTCGGACCACGTGGCGACGGGAGCAGGATACATCGACATGGCGTTCGACCCCAATCGACCCTTCAACGACCTTCCAGACCTGCCGCCGGCTTCGGAAACCGAGACAAAGGCCACCCTTCGGAGTTGCATTGCTGCGCGCGCGGCACTGGCGGAGCTCCGCGTTTCCGGGAATCTCATCCCGAACCAGGCGATGCTGATCAACTCGATCCCCCTGCTCGAAGCGCAGGCGAGTTCCGAAATCGAGAACATCGTCACGACGGCCGACCGGCTGTTCCGCTATGCCAACGACGCGACGGGTCGGGCCGACCCTGCCACCAGGGAAGCTCTGCGTTACCGCACCGCTTTGCACCGCGGCTTCGAAATGCTCAAGCAACGGCCGGTTTCGACCGCCATCGCCGTCGAAGTCTGCAAAACGATCAAGGGAGTGGAACTGGACATTCGCAAAACGCCGGGTACGGCGTTGGTGAACGATGCAACTGACGAGGTCGTCTACACGCCGCCGGAGGGAGAAGATGTTCTCCGGAGCAAACTGGACAACTGGGAGCGTTACATTCACGAGACCGAAGAGACCGACCCGCTGATCCGCCTCGCGGTCATGCATTATCAGTTCGAGGCGATCCACCCGTTCGTCGACGGAAACGGCCGGACCGGACGCGTGCTGAACCTGCTCTATCTCGTTGACAAGGGCCTGCTCGACGTTCCCGTCCTCTATCTCAGCCGGCACATCATCCGCAACAAGGCGCTCTACTACAGGCATCTGCTGCAGGTGACGACCCAACGGGACTGGGAAGCATGGATACTATTCATTCTGGAGGCTGTCAGAACGACGGCGGAATGGACAACGGCGAAAATCCACGCGATCCGGGAGCTTCTCGACGAGACGGGCGCCGCAATTCGACAGCGGATGCCGAGGATCTACTCCCGGGAACTGACGGAACTGATCTTCGTGCATCCCTACTGCCGGATCAGCGACGTGGTCAAAGCGGATATCGCCAAGCGCCAGACGGCCGCCGTCTACCTGAAGGCACTCGCAGCCGAACGCGTCCTCAAGCAGATTAGGGCGGGGCGCGAGAACCTCTACATCAACCCGCTGCTCCTGACGCTTCTGGCCGAACGGGAATGAGCAACCGCGACGGAACAGCCAGAGCAACCCGGCTCTTCTCGATCAGCGCGTGACCCGTATCCGCGAATGATATTCCGGGACAGTGTCGCCGCTCCGTTGAGACTATGGGGACAGAGCGACAATGTTTGATTCTCTCCGTGTTCGCCTGGACTGTTTTCTGAGTAATTGTCTGGTGCTCAATACATTCACCTGATGTCACACGACAACGCTTGGCCGGCTCGATACGCAGGAATTCCAAGTCAGGAGCCGCCGCCCCCGCGCGCCGTGGGCCATGGCGCGAAAGTAAGGAAGGGGATTTTCCCCGTCAGAGAGGATGCCGTGCTGGTCCTGCCTCATGACCGGGGCCGCGGAGGCCCGATGGTGTTGGGTGCCTTGACACCCGTTCAAGAGAGTGGCCCGAACCGCAAGCGGCCCGTGTCATTGATGGCCGGGTTCGACCGTGACCTCGTTCAGGAGATTGAGCGTTGGCCGTGGTTCCGCCCCGGTCGGAGCGCGGCGAGGGTGAAGGGAAGGGGAAAACACCGCGGATATCGCAATACAGTTCACTTTACTCAGGAGCCTTTCTGGAAAAGAACGTATCGGCTTGGCAGATCAATTGTTTGGAATTCGCAATTTCATTTTGCCTTGCTCCGGCGCAGGCCAACCCCGCACACCGAAAACATCCTCGATGACGCAGATTCGATCGTCGGAACAGCCAACAAAACCGGTGAACGCGCAAAACCATCCAAAACCCGCCCTTCCCGAAAACCGTTGACAACGTTGAGCGGATTTCATGCGTTGGAAGACACATTTTGGGGTCTCCGCCTGTACAAACAAATTGGGATGCGCCCCGCCCGCCCTGGTTGAGACCAGCAGCCACGAGAAGGTACCGGGGGTCCTGCGGCCGTTTGCGGCGCCAGCGGAAAGTTTGCCGAAGACGGCAGAGGTTGAGGAAAGTCAGGTCTTCGATCGCCCACCGCGGTTCTCAGACCACCTGTATGGCATCCTCCCGGTCGAGCGCGATCCTTCGCACGGTGTCGATGACGCCGGCGCCCTTGTGACGGTTGGCGAAAATCGCGGCCAGTGCGATGGCGTTGAGGCGGGCGGGGTTCAGCGGGCCGTTCCCGGTTCGGGTCGGGCCATGCCCGCATACAGTTGAACCCCAATTCGGCACCGTATGCAGGCAGGCAGTGACAGTCCCGATTCACACATCATGTTGATACGACTCCATGAGTTCTATTTCCGCCTCGGGACTCCAGGTTGGTAATCGTCGCACCGCAAGGCTGCCAACTGATCAATGGGACGAGGAATTCCCTGAATTCCAATGCGACCTGAACATTTGGGATTGCCGGCAGGCTTCGAAACAACACGGGTGTCCGGCCCCCACGTTCCTCATTTGGTATCATCCCGGAACATTCGGAGCCGCGAATACGGTAATGCGTCAACTATGTCAGAAAAGTGTGAAATTCCTCGCGGGACCTTCGGCGCCTGTTTGGGTCAGGGCCATCGATCGCTTCTCGGCGGTGGTTACCTGGAGATGCGAACACTTGACCGGCGCCTGCCGCCTGCGGTCTCCGAGGAAGCGAGCGGCGGATGCCGCTCGCTTGTATTCGGACCGCGTTGTTACCAACCACAACCGTAAAGTCCGGCGTATGCCGATGTCGAAATTGCGGCGGATGCCCCTAGCACGGTGAGTCCGATGACGAAGTTACGAAAGTTTCGGTAATTCATGTTTTCGCTCCTTCTGGGTTCCGGTGTTATGCACCGGGCGTTGTCCCGAAATGGGTCGTCGCAAGGCAAGTGTGTTCATTATTTCTTACGATTTGCAAGGCGTTCTTTGCATCGGTTCGACGATTCGGCGTAACGTTTGGTAACGAATGTTTGAGCCTGCGGGCCGTGTTCTCGCGGACTACAGGTTTAACCCGATCTTTCGGTGGTTTAGGTCCCGGTGCCTCAGGCCTTGGCAATGTTCTTTTCGGTTGCCTGTGTCGCTGTTTGCCCGCGCGTGCGCTTGCTTGTTTCGCGCGTTTTGCGTCGACGGTAGCTCCTGTATCCGGCATCCGCCGAAACCGGAACATTCGGAGGACATGCCGCTCGAAATTCGAATTCGCTGTCCACCGACTGTCCAGGAAACCTGCGCGGACGATACCGCGGTCGCAAATCAGGGCAAAAAGTTGTCCGAGGCCGGGAACTGTGTCTGGTCGCGTAAACGGGACAAACCTCTTTCACCGGCAAGGAACCTGCACAAGCGAACGTGACGCTCGCGCCGAGCGGATCCTGCTCATGAAGGCCGACCACGAGTCCACGTCAATGGCAGTGGTTTCTCTGCCTGCCGGACCTGTTTCAACGAAACTGAGAGAAGTGACCCGCAATGCGGGCGGAACGAGGACTGATCACGTCAAGGATGACTCCCGACTTGGGAGGTGTCCGCACCCGCCGCTTCAAGCCTTGTGCGCGCTGCCGATACGACGTGGTGTTCGAACTTGCCGGAATCCCGCCGCAGGATATCGCCTCTCCGGTCAACTCCGGCATGTGCCGCTGCAGAAGCATGCGGAATCCGTCCGTCTGCCTGCTATCCAGGGGCCGGTCGATCAAGGTCTGGATGACACCGGCACATCGGACCTCCTGCCGCGTCCGGACAGCCTCGTCGTTCTGTCAGGTCCAGTTCGAAACGTTGAACCCAGTATTTTGAACTGCAGGCGATGGTGCGGCATGGAACTTTCCCCGCGAAGAAGTGGCCGAAAGGGCGGCGATGGAACAGTGTCGAAAACTCCTTGTGTCGGTGAAGAAAATCACTGGGCATGAGCTTGCGTGCCCTCCGCCAGGAGAGGCTGAAAGAACTTCCTCGCCTTTACCCCGCCATATCTACGGACGGCTCTGGCCAGCAGCTTCGCATCCACATGCGCAGCACGTGTCTTCACACCTTCGAGCAGGGATGGTTTCGGCTCGGCGAGGCGGTCCACGTTGTCCACAAGATCAACGAGAAGAAACTCTACGGAGTGTGTTTTCGGAAAGTGCGGCTTCACCCGAAAATCATACTCACGCTTGCCAAGCCGGAAGTGTCCGTGGCGCTTGTGATTGTAGACCACGGTCTTGTTGTAGAGCTGGGTCGAACCGACCCCGAGTGCGTTGTAGGCATTGGGCGAAGTCAGGAGGAAGCGATGGTCTTTCAGGAATGCTTCGACCAGTTTCTCATCATCGGCAGGCGCTGCGCCAAAGCTTGTCTGCTTGGGATAATGGTAGAGTCCGCCCGCCAGCCTGGTGAGCGTTCCGTCTTTCACAAGCTGGTTCAAGTGCCGATCCACGGCATTTGACCACGGCAGGAGATCGGCACGCCGATAGACTTGCCCCGGGCGGAGATGCGTCTTCAGTTCGGTTAATGCGCTCATGATTCCCCGATAGTCCATTTCGGTTCGGAACGCAAGATTTTTCATTGAGAATTCATGCACACTAGCAATTACATAGTGCCTCATGTAAGGAACTGCAAAGCTGAAGAAATCTGTCCTTGATCTCATCAGGAATACAGTTCCGTATCCGAGACGAGCGAGATACGCTATCCTCAAACGCCTCACCTCAGGACCACCGAACTCGTAACGATCATACTGGCTATCGAACGTGGTGCGCGATGCTCAGCTTGCCCAGGGCCCGCTCGTCCGGTAGTCGAAATCTTCTTCAAGACGATCAAGGCAGAGCATATCTGGCAAAGGTTGTGGCCCACACGGCATGACGCAGAAAATGTGAAGACAGGGTTTTCCGGGGGGCTTGGCCGTCGCGCGGAACTTGGCGTCAAAAGTTTCTCGACGGCAGTCGTGAGAGAATTCGGTGGGTGCGGCAGGTAGCGGAAGTCGGCATGCGGGTTGTGGTGCTTGCTGTGTGTCAGTACTCCGGGTTTGTCCGGATGGATCTGTCTCCGGATGTTCCATGTCGCCGGGCCCGCGGCTGGGGCATATTGCGGCAGGTTTGAGGCCAACCTTGAAGAAACTCATGGCTGGTCGGGGACAATGGAGAAACCTGGGTCTGGACCCATAGCCGGAACTTGACGATTACTGGGAGTGAGCAGCCAAAACGAAGACCTGTTAGACTCCGGCCAAGCCGCACGAACTTTTTTGCCCTGTTGCTTAAGGTCGGTGACGTGATGTCCTCCTTGGGAGGCATTCGCCACTACGGCGCCTGCGGTGGCGGATACAGCGCGAAATAAACCCCCATGGTCAGCGGCTCGCGCGGGTCCTGGCGAAACAGGGTTCGAACATTGCGGACAATCCAGCGGCGGCCGATCGAATCCCGGAACCCTTCGTAGGTTGATGGTACGGCGGCGGTCTCGGCCATTCGGCCGGCCCTTCCGAAGCGCGGGATGCCGGGACAGAGCGCGGAGAAGGCAGGGTGGTATGCACGCTGCATGTGGCCGGTGTGGCGGTACCATAGCCCGGAAGGCCCGGCATGGTGGATGGCAAACGTGCCGGTGACCGGATCGAAGACGATCGGGCGCGTGGCCCATTCAAGATCGCGGGCCTTGGCAGCATCGGGCCAGCCGCTCTCCTCTTTCACGGAGACATAGGTCGCCGCTCCAACCAGGTCGTCAACGATCCGGTAGCGATACCGCTGCAACGTGAAGGGTCGGCGCGGAAATCCTGTCGGCCGGCACGTCCATAACGTTCCGTCCCGACCGAAATACTTGAACTGCCACTCCGTGTGCGCCGCCTCCGTGTAATGGACGAACCAATGGCCGCCGAGCAACTTTCTGAGCGCCGGCTGGTGGAGGTTGCCGATCGGGCGATCCTGGCAGAATTTCGTCCATGTGAGTTGCCGGACACGGCCCTGGTTTCCATCGCCCGGCAACATGCGGAGATATCGTGCAAGGTCCCTGGCGGACTCGGACTGTTCCGGCCGGACGGGCGGTAACGGCGCGGTCCAGGGTGCGGCGATTTCCGGCAGGGAGGATTCGGATCTCTCTCCGGCGAAAAAAGTGAGAATTCCCGCTGCAATGGCCGCGGCCAGGATTGCGGCGGCGCCGACTTTCGCCGGCATCGGGCGACCCGCTAAGGGGTTGTCACGAAACAATCGATCCGTGTGTCCGAGTTTCGAGAGTCTCTGTCCCGTCCTCGTGCGGCGTCCGCTTGCCCGCGTTTCGTTTGCCGTATCAGTGCAGACATGGCGGTCTACCGGAAAGGGTTGTGGCACATTGGCCGGGATCGGGGTAAAGACCGTGACCTCGGTCGTGGCCAGGGCCAGGACCGGTCTCAGCGATGATGGGTACCAGACATGGCCTTGCCACGCGCCCGGCACGACGCCCTCTTCCGCCTGCTCGTCTCCGATCCCGGCCGCGCCGGTCAGCTTCTGCACGACTATCTTCCGTCGGAGGTGGTCGCCCGCCTCGATCCGGAGCGCCCTCCGGTGCATGTCGAGGGTACGATGATCGACGGCGAGGGCGGCACGACGCAGTCCGACGCCCTTTTCCGCCTCCACCTCGGGGACGGCAGCGCGGTGATTGTCTACACGTTGCTCGAGCACAAAAGCAGCGTCGATCACCGTACGCCGCTTCAGCTCATCCGGTACGTGCTCGGGATCTGGGGCAAGGAGTTGAACAACGGCGCCATCCCGGACGGTGGCCTGCCACCTGTCATCGCGATGGTATTTTTTCACGGACGGGAACCGTGGACGGTGCCCTGTTCGATCCAGGACATGATCAATGCTCCCGAGGGCCTGGAACACCTCGCGCAGTCCTTCGGCCGCTACGTGGTTCACGATCTCGGGCAGATCACGCCGCGGGAGCTATCGCGGAGTGCCGATGTGCGCGCGGCCCTGCTGGCGCTGGCCCGCGCGTTCCGCGAGAATGTCGCCGAGGATGAGGACGACCTTCTGGTTGCCGGAGTTGCGGAGACGGAGTTCGGTCGCTACATATTGGCTTACATCATTGAGCAGGTCAGCCTGCCGCCCGAGCGCATCGAGGCCGCGCTGCGGCGGACGGGGGCGGACCCGGAGACGGTGGAGGACGTGATGGGTACCGCCGCGCAGGTCTGGATGGAACAGGGCAAGGCCGCCGGGATCGCCGAGGGCAAGGCAGAGACGTTTCTGCGTCAGGCGCGACTGAAGTTCGGAGAACTGGCGCCGGTGCACGCTGAACGGGTCCGCGGCGCATCGCCCGAACAGCTTGATGCCTGGCTCGATGCCCTGATCACCGCAGAGGACGTCGACGCGGTGTTCGGAGATCGTACCCGGCATTGATCCGACCGTCTCCGACCGCTCCGTTCCGGTTCTTCCTGGCGTGGTCTTGCGTATCGACTGTCCGGCAGAGTCTTGCGCCCGTCATCATGGCCCGGCTCTTCGGAAGCCTCGGACAAGCGATGGCAACGCAGTGACGCATGTGAATTGAATACGATGGCAAACCCGGATGCAATCCTGACGACTGCAAATCGTTTCGATTGTTTCGTGACGGGCCCTAAGGAGCGGACGGCACCTCGGATAGTGGCGAAACCAGTCAGCCGGTGAGCCCCGCCACGACGATTCCGACCGAAACGATGTCGGCCAGGGACACCGCGATCATGAACACACTCCACGACTTCTGGTTCACGATGCCGGCCGGGAACCTCATGTAAAGTGGTTCAGCTCCCGGCCGTCCGCAGCTTGGCAAGAACCGCGCGGCTTTCATCGGAAACCTGCCCGGCACCCAGCATTCTCGTCAGCCGCGCGCCGTTGCGGGTCACGATGATCTGCCACATCGTGCGCCCCCGGCTGTCCCGAACCGCTGGATCGACTCCGGCGGCGAGCAACAGCTTCACGGATTCAATCGTGTCGGTTGGATTCCAGCCGCGCCGGGAGGTCACCGCTGACGGGTCGGCGCCATGGTCGAGGAGGAGGCTGATGACGTCCGGACGTCCGGCAAAGCCGGCGGCGTGCAGGGCGGTCCAATCCTGTCCCTTGGCGATGGTCAGGTTGGGGTCGGCACCGTGTTCGAGCAAAGCCCTGATCGAGCCGAGCGGAGTTCGGAAAGGCGCGGCCAGGTGCAACGACCGCCATCCTTGGTTCGGAGCGACCCCCATGCTTCCGAGTGCGTATCCGGTCGCCGCGGACAACCGTCCCCCCGGGCGCACGTCGAAAAGCCCGGCGGAAAGTGAGGGATCAGGGAGGCGGGATTGCTGCGGAAGTTCGCGCGGCGGGGCGTGTTGGGATCCGCTCCAGCCTCGAGCAGTGCGCGGACCTGCGCCTCGTCCGCGGCCTCCGTCCGGTTACGCTGGTCGGGATCATATCCGCCGCGGCCATTCAGCGCCCAGTACGTCAGTGGCGTCCACTTGAAACGATCCCGGTGGTTGGGATCGGCGCCGGCCGCCAGCAACGCCCGTGTGGCCGATGCACCGGTGTCCTCGGGAAACCGGTCACTCACCACCTCCCGGAGCGGGTGAGCGAGGTCTTGCCCCTGGTGGTTCCCGGCGCAGTGCACGACATCCGCGGGCGTGCGGTTGTTTTCCGGCTTCCACCAGACCCGGTGTAACCATCCATTGCAATTGGTGGCGGCGGCGGTTTCTGCTAGGGCCAAGGTACTGATCGCGCATTCGGCCCCCAACAATCCGAGCACGAGAGTGACGATCCTGATGGTGCAGTGTTTTGTCATGGTGGATTCTCCCGGGTTTCGGAAATGAGTCGGAACCTGCGGGCCGGGCAGCCGTGACATTCCCGTTTGCCTTGACCACCTCAAAGCCATCGGTCCTGAAGTACCCGGACCATCCCGGCATAGATCGTCAGTGCGACCTGATTGTTGCCCGCGGCAATTTCGGCGCGGGCGGCTTCCACCCGGTGAGCGATCCATTCCCAATCCGCGTGACCCGCGGGAATGGTCGAGACGATCCGGGGCGCGACGGCATAGTAATCCGCGATCAGCTCCCGGCCCTCGGGAGTGGACGACAGCCAATCGTCGCGGAATTCCCGGAGCGCCGTGAGTGTCGGGCCATTGTCAGCCTCACCACGCATCTCCACGACGGCCGTGGTCAGCCAGCAGGGGCTCCCTCCGCCGCCGTTGTCGTCGTCCGGGTCGTTGTTCGTCGGGCCCGAACAGGTCGAACTACTGCAGCCGTCGTAAATGTTCTGGTAATCGTCGGGCCTTTGTCCCGTGACCTGTGCCGCATGCTCCGGACTTACGTAATCGGCAACACCATCTCCGTCGGTATCGATCCCGTGGTTGGGTTCCTCGTGGTGGTTACCGCCACCGCCGTGTCCGCTGTTGACGTAACAGTTCGGAACCGCGCCGACATAGGTTGACGCACCGTGCTCGGTGCGCTGAAGCAGGGGTGTGCCGCCATGCGTTCCCATGCCGCGTAATGGAGCGTCACGGGGCGGCTGTAGCGGCTGCATCCCTGCGTGTGGGTGACGGGCGTGCCTGCCTGCGTCCACGCCCTGTGGCTGTTGTTCACAACGACCGTCCAGTTACCCTGCCACGCGACCGAAACGATCGCGTCCGCCCGGTCCGGAAAATCCCGGTAGGTCTGGATACCCATCTCCTCTTCCCAGCTGTCGCCCTTGGGATATGATGCCGGACAGTTGCGCTGGCGCTGGCGGGTGACCGTCCGGGTGAGGTCCCGGGAGCATGTGTGCCCGGTCCGGTTCCAGGCGCCGAAGTACCGGCGCTCCTGAGCATTATCCTCTTCGCCGGCAAACCAGCTCCGGAGGACCTGGATCTCGCGGCTCTCGGTGACCGTGCCGCTGTATGGAGGCCGTGGCGGATTCCGCGGCCGGCCTGCAGGTCGAGAAGATGGACCAGATGGACCTGAGTGCCGGCGATTGTGCGAAGTGTGTACGGCCGGACGCCAGTCTCGGCACAAGCCTCCAGATAACGAAGCCGCTCACCGGGAAGCGGAACCGTGCGGTATCTCTCGATGGCAGGTGAGGCCATCAGTGAAGCGTTTTTCGAACATGATCATGTCTCCCTGCCGTGGAAGACAGGCTCATGCCATGGCGGGGCGAACGAAATGCTTGGGTCCAACATTATCCAAATACTACCATGCTTCGGAAAATTTTCACATTTATTTCACATAAAGTCTCTTCTGGTGCGGCCACAGTCGTGATAATCGGAATTTCCGCGCAGCCTACAATTCGCGTTTCGCGGGACAGTCGACCGTATGTTCTGTTTTTTTGGGGTCGTAAATGATTCGCGAGTCGATGGAGTCTACGGCTCTGCCGTTTGCCTTACGGATGAAACCGGATCGTGACCTGCCTGTCGCATGCGCACACGTACACGTGCACCTGCGCCGGTCTGGTCGAGTGGTGCGGCACAGGCCGGGGATTTGGTCCAGGAGCATGACGGGAACAGGAGGTCGACCACCGCCCAAGGAACTGTCGAGGGACGGACGCTCCACGGAAACGTCACGGCGCCCAACATCGGACTGCCTGCCCGGTGTAAAGTTCGCGTGCCCCAGGTCGCTGATCCCAACAGAACTTCTGCCGCATAATTGACGCCATGGTCCGCACGTTTCGCACGCCAGGGCGCAGTTCCTTCTGCCTGACCTCGCGCCTCCCCTGTCCTATGAAGCGAACTGCCCACCTTACCCATGGGATTTTCCGCCTTTTTGCGCGATGCGTTCCCGCCGCCGCGGCGCTGGCCGGTCTGGCTGTCCTTGCGTTCGCCGGGGCGGCGGCCCAGGAGGGTCCCCGACTTCTGACAGGGTTGACCGCAGAGGCCGGACCCGGCGGCGTCACCCTCGCCTGGACCGTGGACGAGACTCGCGCCGACCGCATCTCCGGCTTCCATTGCGTGTACCGTACTCCTTCGCACCTGAGACTGGGCGTCGACGGTGTCGTGACGTGCGGGCCCGGGCGCATTCCGGCGCAGGCGCGCGAGCGCGCCATCGCCGGGCTTCCGGAGTACGGCGACTACGATTTCGAACTGACCGCGGAAGAGGCGCCGGGCGGTGAAAGAATTCCCTGGTCTCTGCGGGCGCTGCGGGTTCTGGTCACGGTGACCGAGGACCTCGCAGGCCCGGCCGGCGCCGGGCGGGCAGTCACGGGTGCCGGCCCGCTGGTGGAGAGCTGTGGACGCGACGATGGGTCGACCGAAACGGTCACCCCCGCGCCCTGGCGCCTCGACGAAATCGTGTCGGCCGCGCATCTGACCCACTATCCCGGTCGCGGCTGGTCTGCGGGCGGTGACGCTGCCGCTCCACCGGACTGGCCGGAACCGCCTTCGCTGCCCGATTTGGCTGCCCGGGCCGGCGAGGATGCGGCGTCCATTCAGGAGGCGCTGACCAAAGCCGGGACGGACGCCGAAAAGGTCGCAGAAGTCATCGCCCGCACCGCGTTCGAACCGATACTGGCGCAGGCTGCGGCAGGTACCAAGGCGTTGCTGCGTACCGGACCGGGTGGCGCCCGCGAACTGCGGCTGCACTCCAGCTATCCGTTCGGTGCGGACTATGTGTTCGAGGCGCGGCACGCGGTGCCCGGCTGGGGCAACGCCGGCCACCCGGCGGCCCGGGCCGAGTTGTGGCACCGGGAGGATTGTCCACCTCCGAATCGACCCAACGCCACCCACGACGTGGCTTTGGCCCTGTCCGACGACGCCGGAGGCGGGAGCCGCCTTGCGCACTCCGGTTACGGCTGGTGGGCGGTGGCGCCGGTTGGAATGTTCCCCGAACGCGTCGTCGCCACCAAGGCCGGCTTGTCCTATGGGGACCCCGCGCCCCTGCCTCCGGCGGCGCCGGCGAGCTGGCGCGGACGCCTCAGCGGACATCTGTTTTCGGACACGCGCCGCTTCGCCCTGGCGGGCGAGGTGGTACTGACCCTCGAGTATACGGACGGGGCCGCGCGCCTCGCCGGTCGAGTCGACAACATTGTGCTTGCACCAATCGACCATGAGACCTTGCAGCCCGAAGCGGGTCCGCTTTTGCCCTGGCGGTCCCTGCTTCTGCACGCCGCGCCCGCACAGGAGGTCGCTTGGTCGGGTGCAGCGGGGGTCGACGTGCGAAATCCCCCTGGAGCGCCCGGGAACATGCCCCCGACGGACGCCTTCCGCGGCGACTGGCGGGCTGCTGCCTACGGTCCGTCCGCCGGGGAGGTCGCCGGGCGTCTGAGGTTATGGACGCCGCTGGCGGCGGGCGCGGATCCGGCCGCCGACTGGCGGGAGCAGGCGCTCCTCGTCGCCGGATTCGGTGCGGTGCGGGTACAGTAAGCCCGACGTTCCCATCCCGAGGCGCCCACCGGGGGTAAGCTCTTCGCGCGCGTGTATTTGTGTCGATTTTGCCATGAAATCCGTCTCGACGTTACCGCTCACAACGGTTCTTGCCTGCGCCCTGCCTTGGTTTGTGTGCTCGTTCGGCCTGGCCTGGCCCGGTGGTGTTGTTTCCCGGATTATTCCGGAAACCAGGAAATCCGTGCACGAAGTATACTTGGATTCGCCAATCTGCCGGTTTTCTGTTGCCATGATTCGCTGGTCGATGCATCCGGTTGTCCAACAACAACATGAGCAGTTGTCGATTTCGCGGAACCATGCGCAAACCGGCGTCCTTCCTGACATCTGATCAACGAGCGGAACTTCTGAAGATCCTGCGCCAGCGAAAGTCCGCGGCACTGGTGGCGCGCCGTGCGCATGCCCTTCTGCTCCTGGACGACGGCAAGTCGACGGGCTTCGTGGCACGGGCCCTCTTTCTTGATCCCGACACGGTCCGCGTCTGGCTGCGGGAGTTTCGCGCGACGGGTCTCGCCTCGGTGGATCTTGCGGCGTGTCCGGAACGGGAAGGCAAGCTGAACCGGGATCAGGAAGCCGCGCTCAAGGCGCTGTTCCGGGACAACCCTCCGCGCGACACCAACGAAGTCCGGGAGGTCATCTTCCGCTTCCATGGCGTCGACTATTCCCGTGCGGGCGCCATCAAGCTGATGCATCGTTTGGGGTTTGACTACGTGAAGCCTGAATCGCTTCCACGCCAGGCCGACAGGGGGGCGCAGGAAGCCTTCATCCGGCATGACGAGCAGCTGATGTGCGGGATGTTTCCGGACGAGACGGTGGTGTTTGCCGATGCGGTTCACCCCGAGTACCAGAGCCGGCCGGCACATGGCTGGTTCATCCGCTCGGACAAGCCTGCCATCAGGTCGACGACAGGCCGCCGTCGGCCGAACCTCCATGGTGCGCCGGGATTCCGGGCGTCAAATCAAGACGTTACCGGCCGAAGAAAATTTCGCCGAAGATCCAGGTCTACCCGAATGCCATTGGGGCGCTGCGGCCCGGCGGCGGAACCGCGGTCGCAACTCTCCAGGAGCGCGTCGACCTCGTTCGGTGCAAGGGCTTTCGGAAGGCCGGAGAGGCGCCAGTTCGGAACCCCCGGTATGGCGCCAGCGATATCCGTGGCGATGTCGCCGCGCAGGTAGAGGTGACGGAGAAAGCTTCGCAGGGCGCCGACCACGACCTTCGCCCGCCCGGGCCTGACCTTTTTGCAGGACCGCCGAATGTACCCATTGACATAATCGAGCGTCAGCGCTCCGAGGTCGAGGGCGTGTGTCGGAAATTGGCCGCCGAGAAAGTCATGTGCGACCCAGAGGCGATCCTTGACGGTGACTCGGCTCAATCCCTTGTCATCACGCAAGAAACTCTCATACCGGCTCTCGATCATCGCGACCGGGGAGGCATTGCTTTCCTGATCGGCCTCTTCGGGAGCGAGATAGTGGATTGCACGCAGCCAATCCAGCAACTGACGCCCCGTAGCCGGCATGCCCGAGGACCGCGCGCCCCGCTCTCCAAACCACGCATCAATCAGCGCGGCGTCCGTAAGATCGAGTTGCCTCTCCTCAAGCCAAAGGTAGAACGCCTTCACCAGGCGCAGCTTGGTTCGCCGCGTGCTCGGCGTGTAGCCTTGGCCTGCGAGCCAGGAGTCGAAATCGTCCAGATTCGGCACGAGGGGGCAACATGCCGCCGATGGTTCCTCACGTTGGGGAATAACCAAAATTGATGTCACTTGCATTCTCCGTTGCAGTCGTCGGCAGGAGTGCCGACTGGAGCATGCGTATCGCGATTGTTCCGGAAATTATGCTCGCAAGTGCGGCACAGGCACAGCAATCAGGTGGAATCCGGAATAATCAAGAATCCGGGATAACGGATCTGTGCGGGGGGTGCGCAGCAATGCGCATTCCTACCGCGACTGCGGGGGAAGGGCTCGGAAACGACCCTTCCTACCCGGCCCCCCCAGCCAGTGCAGCTGTAGACGGAAAAAAGTCCGGGATGATAATGCGGGTGCGCAAAAGTGAACGGATGAGCGTTGAGTACAGGCCGCGCAATTGTCGTAACCTCAGAGGAAATCGGATCTCCAGTGATCGGCCTCCAAACCATCGCCACGGGGTCAGGCATCTTCGGCTTATGAGGAGTTGCTCGCGTGACTGCAGAACAAGCGCGTGCCTTTCTCATTTAGGCGCTCTCCCAAACCTTAAACCTTGCACCGCGCCTCCGGCCCGATTATATTCACGTATAACATTTGGAGACAACCATGCACACCACGAAGCTGCGCAAGGTGGGAGGATCTGTCATGCTGACTGTGCCTCCGGCCTTTCTCGACCTCCTGAGGCTCGGTGCCGGAGCCGCCGTGGAAATCGGCGTTGAGTACGGTCGTCTGATCGTCCAACCGAAAGTACGCCCTGTCTACACCCTCGATCAGCTATTGGCGCAGTGCAGCCAGGCCGATACTCCCTCCGCTGA
Organism: Paracoccaceae bacterium; assembly: GCA_965242975.1. Lineage (GTDB taxonomy): Bacteria > Pseudomonadota > Alphaproteobacteria > Rhodobacterales > Rhodobacteraceae > JAPPHA01. Next base: position 3,110,872 of record CBDETS010000007.1, read on the forward strand.
GGATCGTGCCTGGATCGATGCCAAACCGGTCGGCGAAGAGCTCCTGTAGTGGAGCGCGGAGATATCTGGCTCGTCACCCTCGATCCTACGGCCGGCCATGAGCAACAAGGCAGGCGACCGGTACTGATCGTCTCCCCTGCTGCGTTCAACGCAGTCACGAGGACGCCCGTCGTTCTGCCCATCACCACGGGCGGAAGTTTCGCACGCCGACGGGGGTTCGCTGTTCCTCTGGAGGACGCAGGCACACGGACAACCGGAGCCATCCGTTGCGACCAGCCCCGCGCCCTCGACCTCGGAGCTCGGAATGGCAGGCATCTCGAAACGGTCCCCGATACCATCATGGATGACGTGCTCGCTCGGCTCGCTACCATCCTCGCATAGACACCATGGTTACCAGGAGAACAACGTCCCGCGCATGAGCACCTTTCCCGTACCGAGCACCGCAGTTTCAATTCTCTCGCACACCGTTCTTTACGCCGAAGTGCAGCGTTCGCCAGAATACAGTTCCGCAGTAGCGCCCTCCAACGTCAGGAGCGAAACTTTATGCGAGGATAAAGATGGTTCGAAAACTGCTTGTTAACACGCGCGCTCGGCGGGACCTTGGCGGAGCCCACCTGCTGTAGCCGGACAACATGGGGAGTCGTTCACCTCAGGGTTCAGCCAGTTCGTTCCGAAACTTGTCCTCAGCACCCGGAACCGCTCCCAAGCTTTTTTCGCCAATCCCAACCGAAGCTTTTCTCCGCCGCACCGGTACATGGCCAGATCGTTGCATCTCAATGGTCATACGTCTCCGCGATTCTCTTGCCCTCAACCTGTTCGGGTTCCAGTGCCTGTAGCCGGCAATTTTTCCATGCGTCGTTGATGTACCCGCAGAACCGCCGGTTTCCCTCCTGCACACATTCGGGCCAGGGACAAACCTCTTTTCCCTCTGAATCCGTCCTGATGGGGGTGCACAGCACGTCTCCCCCTGGTCCTCCAAACATCCTTACCCAGTACGAAACGTTGGGATGGTGATACAGGAAGACCTTGTGCTCCGACAGGAGACCCATGATCCAATCAAGCCATTTGGGCACGGTCTCCTTGTAGTATCTGAGATCAAACGCGGTCCCCAGGGGATTCTCCGCATGGATTATCTTGTTCAATTTGTCGTACACGGTGACCAGTCTGTCGTCCGTCAGAAAATCTCCTGCTTCCTCCTTGGGCTCGGGATAGTATCTCGCGTGTATTCCTCTCAGGTCTTTCATGATCTTCTTGGTGTTCCAGTCCTTCCGGAGTTCATCCTGGGATTTTCGCCAGGCATCCTTGTTGGAAACCAGCGAGGCAAAAGTGATCAATTCCGGGACCATGCGGAGTTGAAGGCAAGCTGACTCCACCCGCGTCTGGTTAATGATTTCGGGCATCCCCATGAGCCGTTGGATCGCATCGACCTTGAGCTTTATGTCCTCCATGAGTTCGGAGTACTGCTGAATGTCGAGTTCCCCGGCCTGTTTCATCTGCCACCCGCAGTTTGTGCAGACAATTTCCAGATAATCACCCGTGACGATCGCCGGGTAATTGGGTAGCGTCGGTTTAATCCGGGAAACTACACAGGCACTGCCTGCCTGCATACGGCGAATTGCGGCTCAACATTATGCGCATGGCCCGGCCCGAACCGGGAACGGCCCGCTGACCCCGCCCGCCTCAACGCCTTCGCACCGGCTGTGATTTTTGCCAACCTTCACAAGGGCGTCGGTGTCATCGACACCGTGCGAAGGGCCGCGCTCGACCGGGAGGATGCCATCCGGGTGGTCTGCGAACCGTGACGGGCGATCGGAGACCTGACCCTCCTCAACTTCTGCTGACTTCGGCAAACCTTACGCCGGCGCCGCAAACGGACGCAGGGTCCCCGGTACAGTCTCGTGGCTGCCGGTCTCAACAAGCGCGAGCGCGGTTGACAGCCGGGTCGGCGAAGACGTGCGGACGCTCCTGCACCTTGGCCGCCGCGTCTGCGCCGACCAGCAGCATGTGGAGCGCGAGCATGGTGGGGAGGCGCATCGAGCGGTCCCGCCGGCACCGCTACTCCTTCTTCGCGGCGAAGGTGCCGTGCACGAGATAAGTTTTGGAGCCGCCGACGGTGCGAACATTCCTGAACCACCCCGCGACGCCGGTCGGAACACTGCCGGACGGCCCGTAGAATTGCCCTCCCCAAACTTTGAAGCCGTCGCGGTCCCCCTGGTCGTAAAAGCTTGGGCCCGTGGCGCTCGCTGTCGCGAATCCATCTGTGCCGCTTGGGGGGAGTAATTCGATCGATCCGTTGGAGTTTATAATTTCGAAGGCGCCCAGGTGCAACTGAATCTGGGGTGCGTCGGTGTTTAAGCCGAAATTCACGCGCACTCTGGCAACCACCGCATTGAAACGCCCGATGACCTCATTCGCGCCGCTCGTTGCACTTTCCTCCTGCACGACGCCTGTGGCGACGCCGTTGTAATCCACGGACCCCGTCTGCTCCCGCACATTGCCGGTATAGGGCGTCTTTCCGTAGTAGAACGGCTTGTAATCCTCCATGCCGTCGAGAGACAACCTGCTCCAGTACCCGAAGAGTAGGTAGTCATTATCGGTGGCCGAAGCGATTGTCCCGACCGCGCGGAAGCGTTCGGTCGCCATGGCCTCAGGGGCATTCAGTTTTGTTACCGCCTCCCAACCGGTCGGCTCAGCCTCGGGAACGCCCGGATTGTCGGTCCACTCCGTATCGCCCTTTGAGATCGTGATCACCGGGGAACCGCCGCTATACTCTATGGCGGCCGTCACCCCTCCGGCGGTCAGGCTCGGACCCAATGCGCCTGTTCCGCCACCGCCACCGCCACCGCCGCAGGCGGACAGGCCCAGCGTGGCGATCGCTGCCGCCGCAAGCATCCGCAGTCTGAGCGATGCCGGAAAAAGCCAACGAAACATCGTACGATCCATCATTGTCGTTCTTCTGCCAGTCTTGTCCAGGTCCATACCGCCGGGTCGGGCCTCGTCCGGTTCCGTTCCCGGTTACCGTCGTAAAGGTCCAATTCCCGCGGTAGCGCCCGACGCTCCTGCGGCTTCTTCAGGCAGGGCACCTCCCACTCTCGTTAATCGGAGGAGGAACCGACTGTCGCTCATCGCCTCTACACCTACCCGTGAGAGTCGCTACTCATCACACCGGAATCGCCCGATGTCCAACATGACGTGCAGCCAGCCAACTCAAGGCCCGCACCGCAACACGCGTCCTTTTGAGGGCCTAACGAAGCTCCAGGTGTCCTGTAAATCCTGCCATCTGGGAGGCACCGGAAGCCCGCCGGGCGCGCCGATGAAGGTCACGCCCGGGGCGAAAAGAACACCTCAAGCTGATGTTTGCGGCAATGACCCGGGCTTCGGAGCTGATCGGCCGGGATGTGATTTTCAAGGGTGTTCTTACTGCCGATTTTACGAACCACTTCACATTCTCGATTTGAAACTTTTTTGCGCTGGATTGGACAAGTCTGAGCGTGATCTTTGCGAAGCCCTATGTTGGAATTCCTTCCACCATGGCAACAATTCGCCGAGGCGGACAGTGAAGGGGTAATGCCCTTCACGAGTGGCGTCCAAACTCGCGGTTTCCTGGTGGACGGGTTCGAACAACCAGCCTTCATGACTGGCAGTCTGAGCAAGAGCGCGTGCTTCAAGAAAACTCTGTTGGTTGGCCCTTGCCAACGCCCTCTCAAGCAATCGTGTGGGGACAACCAGGACTTGGCCGGCGGTCTTCGGGCCGCACGTCCAGTTTGCGTTCCGCCATCTGCCTTTCGGCTTCGGTAAAGAACCGGTCGATGCAGGCTTGGCCCATGACCCCCCAATTGTCCATTGCGAAGACGGCGCTGAACACATTCGGGTGAAGCGCATGACCTGTCATGCCTTTGAGGGTGTCAGCAAAGAAGGTCCAGATTTGGCGAATTCCCTTGCCTATATCCTCGACGCCGTCACTTCGCGATGGTCCTCTCCCGAACATCGCTCCATGTGACATGCGCCGTGCATTGCATTCAAAGACACATTGCAGCAGATCTCCGCCCCTATGCCGATATCGGCATAGGGGCAGAAAACGGCAACCGTGGAGAAACCGAAGCGCAGGCGCGGTCGTCCCCGCAAGGGTGAGGAAGTCGAGAAGGAACCCGGGCGTCTCGAACGTCAGTCGAATGGCATGAGCCTCGAGGAGATGCTCGATGACCTGCCGAAGGAGTGTGACCATGGGGCCAAGAGGAACGCAAAAGGCTTCCTGGTCAGTTGGAGAGGTTACAAGCTGCACCTCGACACGGCCGATTGCGGCGTGCCGGTGAGTGCCATCCTGACCTCGGCATCGGTCCATGACAGCCAGGTGGCGATCCCCCTTGCGACGATGAGCGCCGGACGCGTGACCAATCTCTATGACCTCATGGACGCGGCCTATGACGCGACAGAGATCCACGAGATGAGCGAACGCCTTGGCCACGTCCCGGTCATCGACATCAACCCGCGTCGTGACACGGAACTCAAGCAGGAACTGAAACGCGAGGCCCGGGCACTGCGCGTGTGCGGCCTTGTCATGCCTGAGAGAGTTCGCTACCGGATCCGTTCCGGGGTCGAGCGGAGCAATGCCCGTCTCAAGGACGAGTTCGGCGCCCGCCATGTGCGTGTCCGGGGACACGCGAAAGTTTGTTGCCACTTGATGTTCGGGGGGCTTGCGCTGACGGTTGACCAGTTGATGCGCCTCGCTATGCCTTCCTGACGCGCCTCCCCGTCCTTCGGGACGGTTCCGGCGTCCTCGATCTCCTCTGGAAACGCCCTGAAAAAGCCGGCGAGCGGCGAAGCTCGGCCGGTGCCCGGGTTTGTCCGTCTTTTGTTCATGAAAATCTCGCGGGGACGCTGAAAATCCGGGAATCATGAGTGCCCGGGGCGCGCTTTTGACCGCGCTGGAAATCCGGCCCTGTTCATCAGCCGTTCAACTCAATAATTTTGCAAGAAGATCTTTCAAGAAAAGTTTCAGCTGGTGATTCAGGTCGTCAAATCAAAACACTACCAGCCGAAAAGAGATCATTGAAGATCCAGGTCAATCCGAATGCCATTGGTCGACGGGACTCCGATACCTCCCAAATGGCAGGATTTACAGGGCCTTTACGCTCAAATTAGAGTTTGATCTGAGACGTTGCCGAGGACCTTGAACCGGTCGGCGGTGCGTCATGTAGGACATCCGGCGATACTGGTGTGATGAGCAGTATTTTTCGCCGGAAGAGGCGATGAACGGCAGTTCGGTGTTCGGTTCCTCCTCCGATGGAGGAGAGTGGGAGGCGGCCTGCCTGATGAAGCCGCACAAGCGTGGCGTACGGCCGTGAGTTTCGGACCCTTGCGACGTTTACCGGGAACGGCCCCCGACAACGCCCGGCAGGAGAACGACAACGCCAAACAGGAGAACGACGACTATGGATCGATCGGCATTTCACCGGCGTATTCCGGCATCGCACAAACTACGGATCCTTGCTGCGGCATCATTCGCCGCGCTAGCCTTGTCCGCCTGCGGCGGCGGCGGTGGCGGCGGCGAAACGAGCACATTAGGCCTGAGCCCGAGCGCGGGGGGGGTGACGGCCGCCATAGCTTGGGACACCCAACCCGTAATTAAAGTCTCAAAGGGCGGCACGGAGTGGACCCACGCGTCGGACACGGCGCAGCAACCACCGAGCTCCGATTGGGTTGCGGTGACACTTCTGAATGACCCAGAGGCTACGGCGACCGAACTTTTCCGGGCGGTCGCGTACAAGAGAACGGAAACCGATGAGGACTACCTCCTCTACGGGTACTGGAGCAGGCTTCCCCTTGCTGCACTGAACGACTACCAGCCGTTCTACTACGGGGAGACGCCCTACACCGGCAATGTGGTGGAGCGGACAGGAGAAGTGACCTACGCGGGCGGCGCCACGGGCGTCTATCAGTTCAAGCCATCAACAGGCTCGACTACGGCCGACGGGCATTTCACAGCGAATGTCGATATTATCGTGGCTTTCGGCATGAATACCGACGAGGCTGAGCTGCGGTTCGCCATGAGCGCCATTGAGACGGTGACCTCCGCCGGAGCGACGGGCCCCGGATTAAATGACGTTGCTTACGGTACTCTGAGAGCCTCCGCTTCGGGCCGCAGCTTCACCGGAGACGGGACCAATGCCGGCGCCAAGTGGGGAGGACAGTTCTACGGACCGTCCGACGCAGATCCGACCGGCATCGCGGGGTGGTTCAAGACATTACGCGTCGGCATCACCGGCGATCCGTCGGCCATTGCGCTTCTGCACGGCACCTTCGGCGCGAGGCGGCCGTAGCGGCAGCTGCGGGACCGCCCGAGGTACCGGGCCAGCCGGCGATGCGCGTATACTGCTGCCCGTGCCGGCACCGGAGGAGCCCGCAATTCGGCATCGCCCTCATCCCGGACAGCAACGCCAACTCCGCCTCCGACGACGACACGACCCGCATCTCCGAATTCGGGCAGTCGCTTCCCTTTCGCTTCGGCGTGGACGCCTAATGGCGTTGACTTAAGGAATCGGTGCTGTTGACTCGTCAGGGCGTGGAATGTCCTGTACCGGAAGGCTGGTTTCATGTTGGCGTTGCTGGCTCAGCTTGCGGTGGCGGCAAGCACGCCTGAGGGGTTTACACTGGCTTGCACGCGGCCGGAGGCCGCCTGCAGCGTCTCGATTTTCTCCACGTTCTCGGCAGGCATCATGCCTGGCGGAAACACTCCGGGGCGCGGACCCCACGGCGAATGGACAGTTTAGGAACGGGCTCCAGGGCCACAAAAAATAGACGTCCTGTTCTGCCGCCACCCATTCCATGGGCCACGAGATACTCCAGTCCCGGCAACGGCGCCACCACACGACATCGCCCGGAAACCGTCAGTCACATGCGAGTTTCATGCTCCGGGGTAAGTGAACGCAGAAAATCATGATCGTTTAGGAATGTTACTATCGGCCGAACTGGCGTCGAAGGTCAAGCGAGCGCCAAAAAGCAGTTTTACGTCCCGTCGATAGAGACGGCGTTCAAATGACGTCGGAATCGCGTTCAAGTACCGTCGGAATCTGCACTTGAATTTGCACGTGCACGTGTCGTGTGCCCTGAACAACCGCTTTCGCGCGTTTCATTGTCTTCTTTCGACCCATTGAGACGTTTCCATCCCTCTCTCTCGTCTAGTGACATTCAGACGTGGACGTGCCGGTGATGTCTACAACTGGCGACACTACAAGGGAGAATTCCCATGACAACCGTGACACATCTGCGCAAGCGAATGGTGGACACCACGACCATCCGCGGCCTGGCAGGGAACACGAAGTGTTTGTGTCTCAATTCGGACTCCGGGCTCGCGTGTTACGACAGGCTCAGCCCGGAGAAGATCTTCGTTCAAGAGGTTCAGAACTATCTGTTCCACCTTCACGAGAAGCGCGGACTGTCTTGGGCTGAACTGCCACCGTGCGCGGCACGGGATCTGAATCCTGTACCGCGTCACGTTCGGTCTGCCCGAACTGCACTTCTACGTGGAAAATTGCGTGCAACACTTCAAGAAAGGTTTCACCAGGTGATTCAGGTCGTCAAATCAAAACATTACCAGCCGAAAAGAGATCATTGAAGATCCAGGTCAATCCGAATGCCCTTGGTCGGCGGGACTCCGATACCTCCCAAATGGCAGGATTTACAGGACCTTGACGCTCAAATTAGAAACCCGATCTGAATCGTTGCGGATCGTTGCCGCGGACCTTGATCCGGTCGGTGGTGGTGGCGTGATGAGCAGTAATTTTCGCGGGTAGAGGCGTTGAACGGCAGTTCGGTGTTCGGTTCATTCTCCGATGGAGGAGAGTGGGAGGCGGCCTGCCTGATGAAGCCGCGGGAGCGTCGGATGCGGCCGCGAGCTTCGGACCTTTGCGACGGTTACCTGGAACGGCACCGGACAAGGCCCGACGGCATGGGCGAGACCAACAGGAGAACGACAACTATGGATCGATCGATTTTTCGCCGCCGTATTCCCGCATCGCACAAACTACGGATGCTTGCGGCGGCATCATTCGCCGCGCTGGCCCTGTCCGCCTGCGGCGGCGGCGGCGGTGGAGGCGAAACGAGCACATTGGGCCAGAGCCCGAGCGCCCGGGGGGTGACGGCCGCCATAAGTTTTTCCACCGCACCTGTTGTTCGAGTCACAAAGGGCGGCGTTTTTTGGGTCCACCGGCCGGACACGGTGCAGGGTGAACCGACCGGTTGGAAGGCGGTGACATATCTGGAAAAACCCAAGACTAGTGCGGAGAACGAACTCTTCCGAGCGGTCGCGTACAAGGCTGCGGAAAAAGATGAGGACTACCTCGTCTACGGGTACTGGAACAGGCTTCCCCTTGCTGCCCTGAACGACTACGAGCCGTTCTACTACGGGAAGACGCCCTACACCGGCAATGTGGTGGAGCGGACAGGAGAAGTGACCTACTCGGGCGGTGCCACGGGCGTCTATCAGTTCAAGCCATCAACAGGCTCGACTACGGTCAACGGGCGTTTCTCAGCGAATGTCGTAATTACCGTGGCTTTCGGCATGAATACCGAAAAGGCTGGGCTGCGGTTCGCCATGAGTGGCATTGAGACGTTGACCTCCGCCGGAGCGATGGGCCCCGGATTAGATGACGTTACATCCGGTACTCTGAGAGCCTCCGCTTCGGGCCGCAACTTCACCGGGGACGGGACCAATGCCGGCGCCACGTGGGGAGGACAGTTCTACGGACCGACCGGCGCAGATCCGACCGGCATCGCGGGGTGGTTCAAGACATTACGCGCTGGCATCACCGGCGATCCGTCGAACTTTGCGCTCCTGCACGGAACCTTCGGCACAAGGCGGTAGTAGCGGCAGCTGCGGGACCGCCCGAGGTGCAGGTCCAGCCGGCGATGTGCGTATACTGCTGCCCGTGCCGGCACCGGAGCCCGCAATTCGGCATTGCCCTCATCCCGGACAGCAATCCCAACTCCGCCTCCGACGACGACACGACCCGCATCTCCGAATTCGGGTAGACGCTTCCCTTTCGCTTCGGCGTGGACGCCTAATGGCGTTGACTTAAGGAATCGGTGCTTTTGACTCGTCAGGGCGTGGAATGTCCTGCACCGGAAGGCCGGTTTCATGTTGGCGTTGTTGCTGGCTCAGCTTGCGGTGGCGGCCTTTCCCTTTCGTGCCCACTTGTTTGTTCGCAGCCTCAACCACACCGGTCCCGACGGGGAGATTGCGGTCCTTCAGGGCCCGATAGCGCATGCGCAGTCTGTTCTTGCGGAAGTATTCCAGTTCCCGTTCCACGTCTGCGCGGCCACGGTCGCAACTGTCCCGCAGGTAGCGTTAACAGGAATATTCCTGTTAACGCTATCCCCTGAACAGGTCGGGGCGCAGCGTGACGACGGCCTTCAGGAAGACCGAAACCGCCATGAATGTACCAGGAAGATCGCGGATCGCGTTCGCCAACTCGTCGCGGTCGGGAAACAGGCACCGGGCCGCCGCCCAACGGCTCGGGGCGGCGGCAAGAGCAATCATGGCGTCCTCGATCTCCTGCAGCGAACCGCGCCGGCGCGCCGCAGCGAAATCCGGAAGACGGCTGATCGTGGTCTGACAGGCACGGCAGTCGAAGCGGGCAACGCGCATCGGGATCGGCGTCTTCCGCCCGTAGGTCCCGTGACGCATCAGCCCGCAATCGCACGCGTCCCGGCCTTTCAGGCAGGGAGGAAAGCTTGCGTTCCTCCACTCCTCCCGGCTAACGTATTGCTCGGCGGTCAGTTCTGTTTCGAATCTTAGCTGTACGGGCCGCCCATGGCCCGGCGAGGGGCAATCGCGCGGGCCACCCTCTTCTGTTCAAGCAATCAGCGGCGTGCAGTCAGCCAGTCGAACCGCCGGGAAATCGCACGCATCCGGACCGCACCGGTCCACGTCAAAAGGCTGCTTGTTATGGTTTCAAACTGACAGGGTGGCTACTTGAGAAACTCTGCTTGGGAAAGAAAATCCGTCCCGGATTGTCCCTGAACCACTGAAAAAAAACGTCGGCAGGGAACGTGGGACAAACCCGCCGTTTCAAGCCCGAATATTCCGGGACCCAACACCTGGCATTCGCCTCCTTGCCGGGGGCGAACGTGGTGGCGGCGGGTCAGCCGTGGGACTGCCGGAGGTCAGGGCGCAAGATGGCGCAAACGCCTGAACAGAACCCATCTGACGGGAAGCCGGCAGTTCACAATGGGGCGATCAGCTACATATTATCAATAAATACTTGACATTCTTTCAGTTAACCTGATGCTCGGTCCCGCTATCGATCCAGGGAACCCGCTATGCCGGGTTGCTCGCTGAATACAACAGCCACACGGCGAACAAGCGGGAACTCCATTTCCTTGGACGATAGCAACGGCCCGGCACCAGTCTTGTCGGGGTTGTCGACGTGGATTGGAATCGGGGTATCAAGATGCGCCTCTGTCTCGCGGTCAAATTGTCTTTGTGTCTTGTCTTCATTCTTCCGTTTTCAAAGGCATTCGGCGAGTCCTGGGAACTGACCTGCAGAATGACCGATTACAGTCAATCCGGTTACACCTCGGCCAAATCCCGCAAAGTCGCAAAAAGCTGGATTCCGGAAGAATCCGTGCACGTTATCGAATTTCCGGGAACCCGGTTGATCACCTGGGGAAATGTGTTCGGCACGGCTGAATACGGCGACACGCTGAAGCTGAAGTACAGATTCGAAAATAACCTGAACACCGTCACGTACACATTTTTTCCGAACACGAACGTCGTCATAGCTCGGGCGGAATTCAGCGGTTTCAATCCCATCAAGGCTGTCAGGGGAAAATGCAGGTTGGTCAGGTAAGGACGGAACAGGGACTACCGGTGAGCGACGGCTTTCACGGCGGAATGAAGGAAAGCTCGCGAGGGTTTTCGGAGGTGGCGGCGATCACGTCCTCCAGGCAAGAGTTTGGAAGCGTCGTGAACGAGGAAACGAAAAAGCGCGTGATACGCCGCCGGGACGACGCGGCGGAAACCTGCCCGGGAGAGGCGTTGGATTCCTTCTCTGCGCGGCTTCCGCCCGTTCCTGGTCGAGAGTTTTGCCGATGAGGGCCGTGCTGGCACCTGCCTGAGGGCGGCCAATTTCCTCTGCGTGGGCCGGACGGCGGGCCGCGGCCGGCAGGACCGCGAGAGGCGCCGCGCCAAGACGGTGAAGACGGTGTTCATGTTCCCGCTCGACCGGCGCTGGCGGCAGGAACTCGGGGTCCCGCATGTGGAGCTCAGGCCGGTTCTCGAACCGGGGGAAGGCCTGTCGGCGTCGGACTGGACGGAGAATGAATTCGGAGGGGCTCCCTTGGGTGATCGGCGACTGTCTGCGCGGCTTGTGAAGAGTGCCGGCCTGCTGGCCGCGTATCCGGGCCACAAGATCAATGCCAGTCCGCACAGCGACAGCACGGCGATCAATGCCTTCTACCGGCTGGTCGAGAAGCCGGCGGAATCGGCGGTCACGGTAGAGAACATCCTGGCGCCGCACCGTGAGCGCACCGTCTGCCGCATCCGCGGCCAGCGCACGGTGCTGGCCCTCCAGGACGGCACCGACCTGAACTTCGCCACCCGGCCGGGCTGTGACGGTCTCGAGGTGATCGGGCGGAACCAGACCAGCGCGAAGACCCTGGGCCTGCACCTGCACGCGACACTGGCGGTAAGTGACACCGGCCTTCCTCTCGGCGTGCTGCGCCTGGGGTTCGATGCGGCGGTGAAGCGCACGCCGGAGGCCGAGAAGCGGAAGAAGAGCGAGCGCTGGCTTGACGCCTTCGCCGACATCGGCGCCGCGGTGCGGGAGGTCGGGTGCAAGACGCGAGTGCCTCGGGGTTTCGTATTTCGTTCGTTCCAAACGGTTGGGTCGGACCGACGACACTTTCGATCAGGGGGAAGACAATGGATTTCGGCGATTTTCTGACCTCGCTTCTGAGCAGGATCGGAAGAGGCGAAGCGCGCGTGCAGTTCGGAATTGCGCCTGTGAACCTCGGAGGCGTCCACCTCTATCGGTTCGACAACCTGACCGTCGTCATGCCCCCGCCCCGTGCTGGGCGCGAAGAATCACCGGGCGCCGCCACGGTCGTTGCCGAGCCCGCCGCGCAGCCGGCGGCTGGAGCGGTGGTCGAGTCGCGGCGTGGTTCGTCGACACCCCCGCGTACAGGCGCAGCCGCCCCGTATCGCCTGGAACCTCTTCTCGTGTTCAATGTTCCGCAGTCGGACGACGGTCTGAGCGAATTCGAGATTGCGCCGCGGACAAGGACCGCGGTCGTTCGCGCGCCTGAAGCCGACGTGACTCTTTCGCAGTTCGACGCCGCCCAGAACTCCCGGCATGTCCGTATCGAGGACGGTATGCCTGTGCGCATCCGGCGCGACACCGCACGCGAGTGGGTCGAATTCAACAGTCGGCGCCAGGCCAGACTCGGCACGAACGAACTCTGGTCGCGTCGGAAGTTTCCCGCCGGGAAACCGGTGAGGCTCGCCGCCACAGGCCCGGGCCAGGGCTTGGGCTCCATCGCCGTCTCGGTCGACAGGAACGTCTGGGCGACATCATGGCTGCTGACACGCAAGGATCCACAGAGATGGGTTCGGGATTCGTCTTTCCTGATCCTGGTCGGCCTTTAGAAGAGGACGAACCACAATGCCGCAAGACGAAAAGTCATACCTGTTCTCGGTCCAGGCCATCGATCGGGACGACGCCCAGCAGCTGAATTACGAGTTCGTCGTGAACAAGGACGGGCACCCCACGAAGCTGGGAGACGGCACCTTCGGGGCCGTTTTCAAGGTGATCTCCCCGGGATTGGAGAGGGCTGCGGTGAAGCTTTTCTATCCCGCCGAAGACGAGAGCGTGACGGATGCACGCAACCGCCACGAAATGCGCGCCGGCAGCGAGGTTCGAAAAAACTGAGGTCCGTCAATCGGGAGTCCCTTTTGGCGAACCTCGTTCTTTCCGAAGGCTGGACGACCGAGTTCGACAAGAGCGCTGCCCACAATTCGCTCAAGGATGCTTTCGCCCGGTTCGGGCTTTCGATCTCGCCCCTTGCACTGGTCATGCCCTATTTCGAATGTACTCTGAAGGACCTGCTGGAGTGCGGCGGGCCCGAGGGCCGACTGGTACGCGGCGCCCCGGCAGAGAATCCGGGCGCTCCGGGATACGAAATACTCGGGAAAATGGCGCTGCCGGAGCGCGAGCGCCAGATCACCGCCATCATGCACCAGATCGTCACCGGGCTCCGGGCGCTGCATGCGGCGAAACTCTTCCATCGCGACATCAAGCCGGCCAACGTGATGATGCACGCGACCGGCGGCAACGTCCAGGTGGCGCTCGCGGACTTCGGTTTCCTCGAAGATTTGCCCGAGCAGACGGGATCCGGATACGGCGGTACCCTGCCGCTCGGGACCAGGCACTACAGGTCGCCCGAACAGAAGGACTATTTCGACCTCTGCGATGTCAGCGTTACGCCCAGAGACGACGGGGGCACGAAGTGGCTCATTCTTGAAACGACCGACAAGAAATTCACCGACACCCTGATCGAACGGGGCGACATCGCGGAGTTCTCCAAAGACAAGCACGGCGAGACAGATCGTTCAACCGGGTACATGGTCGAGGATGTCGTCCCCGGCGACGAGAAATCCACGATCATACTCGATAATCCCTACAAGACGAGCTTCACGGACGAGAAGACACAGGTGCTGTTCTACAAGAAACCGTCCGCGCGAACGGATCTCTTCGGTGTCGGGGCGTTGATGTTCGACATGTTAACTCTCGGGAAATCGCCCGAGTGTTTCTACGACTACCTGCGCCCCCTCGACCGCCACAACCCCGAAGGTAGCGAAGCGTCCGCCGTAAACGCGCTCGTCGAGAAATACCGCGCCGCTGTCAACGGCAACACGACCTCGGCGGAGCTTGCGTCCATTCTGGATCAGGTTCGGACCAACGCCTTGGGGCACTACCCGTCGTCGGAATTCATGGCGATCGTTTTCCGGTGCATGATGTCACGCAGCAGGGGTTCGTATTTCGAATCCGGGCAGAACCCGCCGAAGCACCCGGAGTCGGCCACGGCGGACCCCGACGAGCCCGATTCTGGGTCCGAGGAGGAGCCGTCAGAGCACAACGTCTTCGACCGCATTCTGGAGGACCTGAAAGGACTGCCCTCGTTGAGAGGCCATGCGGAGTCTTTGTCCTCTCCCGTTGGCCTCCCACCTTTTCCGACTGAGAGCCCGCTCTGGAGCGGCGAAGCCGTCGACGACGGCAGAAGCGACTCCGGTGCTTCCTTCGTCGAGGGGATGAGACGAGCCTACGGATGGGGATCCGGCAAGGAACGGTTCGCATGGGCCGCACGACGCCTCGACAGGATATCGAATGCCATCGCGAACATTTGCCAGCAGAACGACTTCTACGTCGATATCGGTCCCAACAACCTTCAGGTGAACAACAACGATACCGAGATCCGCCCCCTCATCGCAACATACCGGACCGAAGACCAGTATCTCGGTGCGGTGTTGACCGGCTCGGCATGGAGCCTCGAGGCGGGCGGCGCGACGAACAACCTGACCCCGCTCTTCACGAGGTTCAACATCCGCGCCGTTCGACTTGACCTGGAAAAGCGCCCCGGAGACAGCGGTAACATCCACGCAAAGGTGAGCTATACGGAATCCCTTCCTGTCTGGAGAGGTTGTGCGGAAGGCGATTTTCTCAGGGTCGCCGATTCGTCGGGGCGTCCCGGCCTGCTCGAGATCACGCGCGTGAACCGGTCCGGCGGATTGCTCAACATCTCCGCGGAACCGAGGAAAACCGGCGATGGATTTTCGCTGGGAACGAACGGCACCAGGTACGACGGTCTTGCGATCAGACGCCTCGACCCCCGCAGGTGCTACCTGTCGATGCTCGCGACCTACCTCCACCATCTGTTTTTCGTCGACGACCGCTCAGATACGGGGGTCATACCGGACGAGACTTGGAACTACTTAAAGAAAATCACCGGGGAGTCGGCCCAGGACGCGGGTCGGGGCAAGATGTTCGGCACCGTATCCTTACCGGACTTTCTGTCCGGAATGAATAGACCCATGGGCATCGATCGCGTGCGCCTCAGCATCGCCAATCTCTATGTGAAGCTGATCCGGCTTTCCGAGCGCCCCGGAAGCGACGGCGAAGCGACTATGATCGGAGACATGCAGAGCGACGTGGATCAGCTCCTGGACGAAATCGCCGGCGTGGCGGGCCACAGGGACAGGCGCGGTCTCATGAACGCGCCGGAAAAGGCGCCGGAAGAGACGGGTCAGACGGACTCTGGACAGGAGGAAGTAAAGCAATTCTCCTGGTTTCTTCGCGCGGCCGTGAGATAGAGAGCCTCTCCACCCTACAGGCTGTTGAAAATCTCATGACGCATTTCTTGCTACGTGGATCTGGTGGCGCGGGTGCGTCGGGGCCACCCGTTGCGAGTGATCCGGGGTCTGATGCCGCGCGACGATCATGATGAGAGTCACGGGTTTGGGGGCGGGGGCCGTCAACGAAGGAAGGGCATATCCTGGCAGGAGCTGACAGAGCCTCAGGAAATTTTTTCCACCCGGGTTTCCTTTGGTTTCTGCGGTTGGCCCGGCAAGATCTGGTGACAGTTCTCGAGCAGATGAGAGCAAAATCAGGACGAGGACAGTGCGCTCGATGCGGGGCGTTGCCAATGATAGGTTCAGGCGGAACCTGTTGCTGGTCACACCATCATGCGAGATGTTCCCGATAAGCGGAAAGGTGAAGAAGGCCGGCGGGGACGACGGCTTCCTTCTGAAAATTGCCAGCCACTCGGCAAGCTTCGCAAAAGGTGCCGAGTGTGAAAGAACCAAGCCCGAAAACCCTGTTTGTTTGCTGGTGCGATCAGGGCGAACAGGAAATACGATGGCGGCACCTGTCTGACGGTTATGACGCACCATCGGAAGTATCAGGCGTCCGCGTGAGACTTCAGGAGATTTGGAGCATGAAATGGTTTAACTGGCGAAGAAGGCAGAAGAAGCCCGTCGGACAGGTTGCGACGATTGACAACCGACAACTTGCGATTGTCGATCTGGGCACTGCGATTAGTCGCGACGTGAGAGCACTGATTGACAGGAACACCCTGACTCATGGAGAACCGTTCCGTTCCGGTCCGGCGGTGTTTTGGGTACCTTATGCCAGCCAATTCTGGGTGCTGGATCCGCCGCTGCTTCCTCGTTGTTCGCCGGCAACGTCTTCCTGGCGACAGCGAATCCCGCGACATTGATGGCCGTAAAGGGCGGCGTCGGATCGGCAGTGATGGGGACTACCGGAATTGTGGCACAAGCACCTTTCATAGCCGCCAGCACTGCAATCGTGCCTGTCGTGCTGCCGGTCATGTTTTTCATGACCGTGCATTCGATGATGACGTCTGTTCGTTTCGACCGCCTGGAGGCTTCTTTGAATAGGCTTGCGCAGATGGTCGAGGAGGTTCTCAAGCGGGATGTTGCCGAAGATTACGGTGAGGTTTTAAGTGCGCTCTCACGCTTGCAGGACATTTCTTCCGAATTCGAAGGGAGCAGGAGATTCACGGATGAAATGAAAATCCGTCTCGCGTTGGTCGAAAGAGACCTGAATGCTGTGCACTACAAGTATGATCTCTTGACTGGCAGGACTTTGAGCACAGAGACGGGTGCCAAGTTGGTGCCCACGGACCAGCATCTGTACGCGATGTCAGGAGTCGCCAGCGTTTATGTTGATCGCCAACGACTCAGGCTTGCGCTTCAGGACAACCCTGACGACGTTGCTCGGAGGGTGATGGAGTTGCATCAGAAGGTCCAGAGAACGCGGAAGGGATTCGCCAATTTGCTCGACGACAACCCGCTTGTTCAGTACCAGAATGAACTGAATCAATCGCTCGAGGACATGGTTTGGTGGGAGAGAATGTATTCTCGGCGCGACGAAAAGTATGAACTGAAAAGCGCACGCGCACTGGCGTCTGAATTGTACTCCAGTGACCTCATTCCGGTGCTGGATTCGATACAAAGCTGGTCAGACTCGATTGGCGATTTGGACGATGCAGGCCTTGCGCAGTCGATAGTTTACTACCGAGACGATGATGGCGCGGGAACGTTGAAGGCGTACTACACAGGCGATCTCCGATTGGAGCCTGCATAGCTGGCACAGAATCCGGAAGTCAGTAAGGATACTCGCCAAAATAACTTGCCCATTTGGTGTGAGTTCTGTACCATGCTACCATGCCATGTGTGGTCGAGACGCTGAAAGACAGGTTCGAGATGATGCTGCCGGTTCTGGACGAACGGGGGCGTCGGCGCTGGGCCGGTGTTGAGGCCAGTGCCATCGGACGGGGCGGGATTTCGCGCGTGGCCGAGGCGACGGGATTGTCGCGTGCGACGGTTCGCCAGGGTGTCAAGGATATCGCGTCCGGTGACGTGGCGCCCGCTGAGGGGACTGTCACGGGCACGAGGACGCGCCGGCCTGGTGGCGGGCGCAAGCGCCTGACGGAGACTGCGCCGGAGTTGGTGCCTGCGCTTGAGCGCCGGCTTGAACCGGTGACCTGCGGTGGTCCCGAGAGCCCGTTGCGCTGGACCTGCAACAGCGCGGCCTCGCTTGCGGCGGGGCTGCGGGCGGAGGGTCACGGGGTCAGCGAGCGCACGGTGAACCGTTTGCTGCACGAACTCGGCTACAGTCTCCAGGCGAACCGCAAGACCATCGAGGGGCGGCAGCATCCGGACCGTGACGGGCAGTTCCGGCGGATCAACCGCCGGGTCCGGGCGTTCCAGAAGCTTGGCCAGCCTGTGGTGTCGGTGGACACGAAGAAGAAGGAACTGGTGGGCCGGTTCCGCAATGGCGGCCGCGACTGGCGCCCCAAGGGCCATCCGGTGGCGGTGAACGTGCATGATTTTCCGGATCCCGAGCTTGGCAAGGCCATTCCCTACGGGGTCTACGACATGACCGCCAACACCGGTTGGGTCAGCGTCGGCATCACCAGCGACACGGCGGAATTCGCGGTCGAGACCATACGGCGCTGGTGGAAGCGGATGGGTTCTCCGCTCTACCCGGATGCCCGGCGATTGTTGATCACCGCCGACGGCGGCGGCTCCAACAGCAGCCGCAACCGGTTGTGGAAACTGGAAGTCCAGCGTCTCGCCGACGAACTGGGGCTGGCCATCTCGGTCTGTCACTTTCCGCCTGGGACCAGCAAATGGAACAGGATCGAGCACCGGATGTTCTGCCACATCACCCAGAGTTGGCGGGGGAAGCCGCTTGTCAGCTACGAGGTGATCGTCAACCTGATTGCCGCGACGACCACGAGGACAGGTCTGACCATCCGTTCCGACATCGACGAAGCCGAATACACCACCGGCATCAAGGTCACCGACGACCAGATGAATGCGCTATCCATCAGGCGAACGGGCTTCCATGGCGAGTGGAACTACACCTTCACGCCGCGCAGCTGATTGGATAGGTTATTTTGGCGAGACTCCTAAGAATACCGCCGCGGAGTTTTGCGAGAACGCCTTTGGGTTGCAATAATGCGCGCAATCCGATGGCGTGTCGAGCGACACGGAAATTCGATTTACGAGAAAAAGCGACACCCGGATTTTCGAATGATGATTGAGGAGTCCTTGCCGCCAACCCCAGTCCGATCCTCATCAACAGATTTCTTGCAACGGCAAAGACCGTTACTTTTCTCTCGAAACCCGCCACGGTCTTGCGCCTGAAACTCACTGTCGAGGCCCAGTGGCCCGAAATCGAGGCATATGTATCTGTAGCGACCGTTCTTGCTCCGTTCTTCCTTAGCGTGGTTTTCTACGAACAAACTTCACGATGGGGCCCTATCGTTCCCGTCGAATGCATGAGTGCGCGCCAGAGCGCCTGACTTGTCTCTGCTTTTCTTCCCGCAAGCGTAACGTTTCGAAGACGGAGCCGGAACCATCCGGCATTTCGCCGTCCGCGATGGTCGAACAGCGTGACGCGTTGCCGTGTTCAACGAACATGCGTAATTCCTGATCGGTACGATCGGTACCGAAGACTCCCTTCAGACCAACACCCTGGGTCCGGCAAAACCTGTCGCAGATGCAGTTCGCCCGGCTGGTGCATGTGCGAATGGACACGATCTCCGAAATCGAATTCGCGAAATCAAACCCGTGGGTACCAACAGTGGAATCGCTCGCTCTCGCCCGTCAGACCGATCCGACGTCCGGTCTGCGAGCCCGCGAAAGACAGGCCAGCTTCCCAATTGCAGGATCGACCGGTGTAACCAGGATTCCGTCCATCGCGGGGTATGTAAATTCATCGAAACAAACCCCTTACATTTCCGACCAGTTTTCAAGAGCCAGACCCTCAATCCTTGAGAAATGGCGATGGTTGTTGGTGACCAAAACAGCATCCAATGAGCGGGCATGAGCCGCAATCATCGCGTCATTGGTTCCAATCGGTATCCCCTGACCCACCAGCGCGGATTGCAACGTTGCGAACAGATCAGCCTCCTTGGTCGACCAGTCCGCAATGAAATCCAACCGTTCGGATAACGCATCGATCAGACGATCATACTTTCTCCGTGCCTGCGACCGCGCGGCGCCAAGGCGAAGTTCAGCATACGTGATCACGGATATGCAGATGTCATCGCCGGCGTCTACCCTGGCCTGCATCGAATGCAGGAGCGCGGGAGACTGGTCTCTCATGATGTAACTGCAGGTGTCAGTATCGAGCATGAAGATGGTCAAAACGTCACCCGGCCGGTTTCGAGAAGTTCGACGCGGTCAGCCATGAGTTCCGAATCGGCAGCCTCTTCCTGTGCGAAACTGGTCCACGTCTTTCGAACCGGTTTCAGGATCAGCTTGTTGCCTACCTTGCGGACCGAAACCTCATTGGTGTCCTTGAACGCCAGATCCTTGGGAATACGCACGGCCTGGCTTCGGCCATTGGTGAAAAGCTTTGCTGTTGTAGCCACGGAAACCTCCTTGCAGACAGCTTCAGGCATATCTCAGGCATATACCGGACATTCGCTTCCGCGGCAAGCACGGCACGCGGCGTTTTTCGGGCCGGCTTTTCAATCTCCGAAATCCCGTTGTTATCCTGCGACGATCTACCGGCGGGTTGACCAAGTTTTACATGCATAAAAAAAGGTGATTGTTTTACAGTGGGTTGTGTTGACTGAACCGCCGGTTATGGCACTACAAGACCGTGCCCGGAATCGTCGTCAGAGCTGGCTGTAGCGAGGCGAAATGATTGGAGTCAGTGAGTCGATTCGTTGGAGTCAGATAGCAAAAAACGACACATCTGTTAGGAAATCGATGCTTTTGACTCCAGGTTTTCGACTCGCTACAGAAGTGCAGCCCTGTCCGCCCCGGGAATTCCCGTAGGGCTGCCCGGGCAATGCCGGACGTGATCACGTGCGGTACGTTTGGTCGGGACGAGGTTTCCTGAGCGGCGACGCGGGCATCGCAGTCAACAAGAGCTGCACGTTATCCACTTCGGGGCGCGGTTGATCGGACCAGTGACCGGTGGGATCGATTCCCCTGACGATCACGCCTTCCCTGTTCCAGTCGAGTTCGGCGCGGACCGAGGCGGCGCAGAACCTGAGCGTCAGGCCGCAACGGCGGCGGTCCGACGTGTTGAGGCCCGACCCGTGCAGCAGCAGATCGCTGTGGAGAGAGATCTCTCCCGCCTTGAGCTCGTTATCCACCTCGGTAATGGCGGCCTGTCGCCTCGACAACGACAAGCTCGATACCGGCTTTATTCGGGAACTGCAGCGCTTTACCCGTCGGCGCAATATGGACGTCCAGAAAATGCAGGGATTGCGTGAGCGTCTGGATTACGCTGGAGATTGGCTACGGGCACGTATCCGCTGCCGGGGATGCGCCACAAGACCCTGAGGGCTTTTCGGACGGTCCTTGCCGCTACTCCTTCTTCGCGCCGAAGGTGCCGTGTAGGACCGCAGTTTTCGTTGAGCCGGCGTAGACGGCGCTTACGGTCTTGAACCACCCCACGATGCCGGTCGGAACTCCGCTGGACGGCCCGTAGAATTGCCCTCCCCAGCGGGCGCCGATGTTGGCTCCGGTTCCGGTGAAGCTGGGGGCCGTGGCCGTGGCGGTCAAATCAGTGGATGCAATGTCGCTTAATTCAGGCCCCGTCGCCGTCCCGGCGGAGGTTCGCGTCGCGATGTTGCTCATGCCGAGCCGCAATCCGGGTGCCTCGGAACTCGTAGTGCCAAAACTCACGGTTAGTGTGACATCCGCCGTGAAACGCCCGGCGACCGCAGTAGTGCCGACGTTCGCGTCTGTCTGATAGACGCCTGTGGCGCCGCCCGTGTAGGTCACGGACCCCGTCCGCTCCACCACATTGCCGGTATAGGGCGTCTTCCCGTAGTAGAACGGCTTGTAGTCGTCCAGGTCGTCGAGGGGATGCCTGTTCCAGTACCCGTAGGCAAGGTAGTCGTCATCGCTGGCCGAAGCGATTTTCGCCACCACGCGGAAGCGTTCGGTCTCCGAACCGCTGTCGGCATTGATTCTCGTCGACGAAGCCCAACCGCTCGGCGCTGCCTGCACATCGGCAGCGGGCGGGCTTGCCTCCCAGGCCGTGCTGCCCTTCTTGATGCTGAGCGAGGGTGCCGAACTCGCGGTGTCGTACTCCACCCCTGCCGTCACCCCTCCGGCGGTCAGGCTCGGACCCGATGTGCCGGTTCCGCCACCGCCACCGCCACCGCCACAGGCGGACAGGGCCAGCGCGGTCAACGCCGCCGCCGCAAGCATCCTCAGTTTGTGCGATGCCGGAATACGCCGGTCAAATATCGTCCGATCCATCGTTGCCGTTCTCCTGTCTGTCTTGTCCATGCCGTCGGACGTCGTCCGGTTCCGTTCCCGGCTACCGTCTGACCGTCGTAACGGTCCGATGCCCCTGCGGCTAAGTCAGGCAGGCCACCCCCCACTCTCCTCCATCGGGGGAGGAACCAGTTGGTCAGGGTCATTATGATGCTCCAAGACAAGAGTCGCGTAAATCCTGCCGTTTGGGAGGTTATCGGAGGCTCGGCGGGCGCCAGCCCCGAACGTCACAAGACCCTGAGGGCTTTTCGGACGGTCCTGCCGCTACTCCTTCTTCGCGCCGAAGGTGCCGTGTAGGAGCGCAGTTTCCGTTTCGCCAGCGTAGATGGCGCTTACGGTCTTGAACCACCCCGCGATGCCGGTCGGAACTCCGCTGGACGGCCCGTAGAATTGCCCTCCCCAGCGGGCGCCGGAGTTGCCTCCGGTTCCGGTGAAGCTGGATGCCGTAGCCGTGGCGGACAATTGAGTGGATGCAATGTCGCTTAATTCAGGCCCCGACGCCATTCCGTCGGAGGTTCGCGTCGCGATGTTTGTTATGCCGAACAGCAATTTGGGTACATCGGAGCTATTGCCGAAACTCGCGGTTAGTGTGACATCCGCCGTGAAACGCCCGGCGACCGCAGTCCCGGCGGAACCTCTTTCTGATGTCTGGTAGACGCCTGTGGCGCCGCCCGTGTAGGTCACGAACCCCGTCCGCTCCACCACATTGCCGGTATAGGGCGTCTTCCCGTAGTAGAACGGCCTGTAGCCGTCCAGGCTTTCGAGGGGAACCCTGTTCCAGTACCCGTAGGCAAGGTAATCCTCATCGCTGGCCGAAGCGATTTTCGCCACCACGCGGAAGCGTTCGGTCTCCGAACCCGTGGCCTTATCGATTCTCGTCGACGAAGCCCAACCGCTCGGCGCTGCCTGCACATCGGCATCGGGCGGGCTTTCGTCCCAGACCGTGCTGCCCTTCTTGATGCTGAGCGACGGTTCCGAGTTCGTGGTGTCGTACTCCACCCCTGCCGTCACCCCTCCTGCGGTCAGGCTCGGACCCGATGTGCCGGTTCCGCCACCGCCACCGCCACCGCCACCGCCACAGGCGGACAGGGCCAGCGCGGTCGACGCCGCCGCCGCAAGCATCCTCGGTTTGTGCGATGCCGGAATACGCCGGTCAAATAGCGTTCGATCCATCGTTGCCGCCCTCCTGTCAGTCTTGTCCATGGGTCGGACGTCTTCCGGTTCCGTTCCCGGCCACCGTCTGACCGTCGTAAAGGTCCGATGCTCCTGTAGCTAAGGCAGACAGGCCACCCCCACTCTCCTCCATCGGGGGAGGAACCGATTGTCATTCACCATCGTTCATTGCCTCTACCCGCGAGAGTTGCCACTCATACGGCACGTTTCCGCTGCCGGGGATGCGCCACAAGACCCTGAGGGCTATCCGGGCGGTCCTGCCGCTACTCCTTCTTCGCGCCGAAGGCGCCGTTCAGGAACACACCCCCGGAACTGCCGTCTCTGA
Source organism: Paracoccaceae bacterium (assembly GCA_965242975.1). GTDB lineage: Bacteria > Pseudomonadota > Alphaproteobacteria > Rhodobacterales > Rhodobacteraceae > JAPPHA01. The sequence goes on from CBDETS010000007.1 coordinate 3,134,202, forward strand.
AGGTGGTGTATAGCTTTTCGAACCACCCCGTGATGCCGGACGGATTTGCGCCGGACGGCCCGTAGAAATACCCGCCCCAGCGGACGGCAGAGGTGTTCCCAATACCGGTGAAGCTGGCATCCTTCACATTAGTGGCTCTCAAACCAACTATATTTAAAATGTCGTTTAATTCGGGCCCCGCCGCGGTCCCGGCGGAGGTTCGCGTCACGATGTTGCTCATGCCGAGCCGTAATGAGGCTGCCTCGGAGTTACCGCCGAAACTTGCGGATATTGAAACATCCGCCGTGAAACGCCCGGCGACCGCAGTAGCGTCGTCGCTCGTGTCTGTCTGATAGACGCCTGTGGCACCGCCCGTGTAGGTCACGGGCCCCCCCGTCTGTTCCACCACATTGCCGGTATAGGGCGTCTTCCCGTAGTAGAACGGCTGGTAGTCGTCCAGGTTGTCGAGGGGATGCCTGTTCCAGTACCCGTAGGCAAGGTAGTCCTCATCGCTGGCCGAAGCGATTTTCGCCACCACGCGGAAGCGTTCGGTCTCCGAACCTGTGGCGGCATTGATTCTCGTCGACGAAGCCCAACCGCTCGGCGCTGCCTGCACATCGGCATCGGGCGGGCTTGCGTCCCAGGCCGTGCTGCCCTTCTTGATGCTGAGCGAGGGTTCCGAGCTCGTGGTGTCGTACTCCACCCCTGCCGTCACCCCTCCGGCGGTCAGGCTCGGACCCGATGTGCCGGTTCCGGTTCCGCCACCGCCACCGCCACAGGCGGACAGGGCCAGCGCGGTCAACGCCGCCGCCGCAAGCATCCTCGGTTTGTGCGATGCCGGAATACGCCGGTCAAATAGCGTTCGATCCATCATTGTCGTTCTCCTGTCAGTCTTGTCCATGCCGTCGGACGTCGTCCGGTTCCGTTCCCGGCTACCGGCTGACCGTCGTAAAGGTCCGATGCTCCTGCGGCTAAGTCAGGTAGGCCACCCCACTGTCGGGTAGGGCACTGGCGCGCGCACCCGTAGGTGGAGGGTTTCCAGCCCCGCCCTTTCGGTTGCGAGGTGGGTTCACAGTTCCACCATAGGCCACGTTTCCAGCCGCCCCCCCTGAAATTCCGTACGTCGGGTTTTCCCACGGTACGGCTTCAAGCATCAGGCACCTTGCAGTTCAGTGCGCAGCCTTCCGCAGCGCCCTCAAGGTTAAGGCCAACCCCGCCATACCCCGTTCAGGTTCCACGTTTACTCCGCCCTTCGACGAGGCCGCAATCCGTAGTGCAATTCCGCCTCTATGTGCGGAACACCGGCCGCGGCAACGCCACCTGTGCCCAGAGGTCCTCGCTCAAGGCGGGTTATGTTGTCCCGCCCTTCACCGCTTGTCGACCTCATCCGCCAGTCAGGAAGGCTCCAGCCCATTTCCCGGCATCGCCGGTTATAGGACCGGTCCTTGACATTCGTAGGGTCATCCTGTCTGCCCTCCTCACCTTCCGGACTTTCACCGCTGTACTGTCCAGGATTGCCACCTTCAGTTTACGCCGGGAGACCCGATGCGTGCTCCTCAGTTCTTCCGCATCGGCACTGGCCATCGAGTAGAGGAAAGAAACCCTTGGCATCTCCGATATGTCCGCTTGAATCAGCTTCGTGCGGGACCCGATTTCGGCGTCTGATCCGTTCGCTTTCGCTGCGGCCCTCCTGTTTGCTTGCCCCCCGAGCTGACCAGACCTGAGAGGCTCAGCGTCCTCCCGGCCTTCCAGGGCTTTTACTTCCGGGCTTTCAGGTCGTCGGGTCACCCCGTGCGCCTGCCGGATATCACTACGACGCCAAACTGAGAATTGCGTCGGCGGGACTTTCACCCGCAAGCACAGCAGCTAGTCTCGCTGCACCTCCTCCTTCGGGGGAGGAGGAACCAAGCTGGTCAGGGCCACTATGATGCTCCAAGAGTCGCGTAAATCCTGCCATTTGGGAGGTTATCGGAGGTTCGGCGGGCGCCCGCCCCCGAACGTCACATGATCCGGGCGAAGGCGCCCTGAAACCCATCGGTGTTTCCGAAAGCGGTCCCACACGTTTCCTCGCTTACCGGGCTGGCGCGCGGTGCCGTCCGAAAGGCCTCCCGATTCGCGGTTGGGCTGGCTGCCTTCAGCGGTCGTGGTGCGGAATACTTGCCGATATACACGGATTTACTGCTAACATTGACAACAATTACATGGTTTATTTCACACTAGATGCATACCATTCGGCAAGCTTTTGGGTAGAATCCGTTCCGTACGCCGCCGCGCCGCGGGAGTGGCGTGAGTGTGGGCGCGTTGCCTGCCGGGAGGGTGAACGTATTCAGAAAATCTGATGGGTTTTCGGGCGTTTTTGCCCGGATTATTTGATGTTCGGGGTTTGGTGCCCCTCAATTTCCTTGCAAGAAGTCGATTGAGGGGCTTTGTCTCGGTGACGCTCAAATCATCTGAGACGAGGCCAATGTTACACGATTTCTTTCCCGGTTCCATCCTTTCCTGCGCCCGTATCTGGGCCTTCCTGACGTGGATTGACGCGGCGGAAGCCGAGCGCGTCCGCGCGGAAGGTTGCCCGCGTTGCGGGAGCTGCCTGGACAGCGCGTCCTATCCCCGCAAGCCGCACGGTCTTGCGGCATCCCTGCGTGAGGGCGTCCGGCGTTTCAGTTTCTGTTGCCGGGCCTGCCGCCGCCGCGAGACGCCGTCGTCGGTTCGCTTTTTCGGCCGGCGGTTCCGGGTGGCTCCGGTGTTCCTTGCGGCGAGCTTCCTGGTTCAGCGCGGCGGGTTCCGGCTGACGACCGTCTCCGAGCGCCTGGGCATTCCGGTGACGACGCTGCGGCGCTGGCGTCGGTGGTGGTGCGCGATATTCACGGAATGCGCCATGCGTCTCCCGGCGTCGCGGTCGAGGCGCGGATTCGTTGGCTGGCGGCGCACACCCGGGACGAAACGGAAGAGCGCGGTGCGAGCGTGACGGTGCGGCTCGACCCTGCGGCCCGCGGGCGCGGGCTGTCGCTGGCGCTCTCGCCCCGCCGGGGCGCGGGAACGGGTAACGCGGCGACCGGGGGCGAAACCTTCGGCAGGACAGGCGCACTGTGGCGCGAGGAACTGCCGAAGGGCGGCGCTTCGGGGGCCGCGCGGGAGGCCGGTGCGCTGGACCTCCGGGTCGGTTTCGGCGTCACCCGGCGCGAGCCTGCCGACGACCCCGCACCGCCCGAGCACGCGGTCACCCTGCACAGCACCATCGGCTGGTAGGGCGGCCGCGGACGGAGGGAGTATCGGGCCGGTAATGCACACCGCGGCTGGCGCGCGGGCCTGGCAGATTCTGCGCCGGCGACTGCCGCAACCGGGGACGTCCTCTCGGCATGGAGCCACACCGACAGGACGCAGATCGACATCGTCATCTCCACCGCCGGAGCCACCGGAACAATGCCGAAGTGGATCGAAGGGGCCCATCTCCAGGCCGTATTCTGCGGAAATGACGCCGCCCCCGTCGGTGACCACGCCGCACGAATGCTTGAAACTCACGATCCAGCCGTCCGGCGCCCGAGCCCGGGCGGCAAAAACCGCCGACAGCAACGGTGACGTAAAACCTCCAGGCGCTGGATGCGCCACCTCCGGAGAACGGCACGGTCCCGGTCAGGCGCAGCCTGCTTGGGGGAGTGCCCGTGCGATCTTGCCGATACCTTCGGGGATGAGGGATCGCTGGATCACCGAGTACCCGAGGCGAATGTGGTTGCGGTTGTTCCTCTCGTCGGAAAACGTGAATCCGCCGGTTTCGAAGAACACGCCGTCTTCCTGCACCAGGTCGCTGAGAACGCGCGCGTCTGCGCCTTCCGGAAGCCTGAGCCAGATGCTTCCTCCACCATGCTCAGGTTTAACGGCGTAACCCGGGAAATGGTCCTCCAGGGCCTCGTGCATGACCTCGCACCGCCGCCGGTAGATCCCGGTGATCTTCGCGACGAAGCGGTCATAGTATCCCCGCTGGAGGAACAGTGCCACGCTGCGCTGGTTGTTCACCGGTGGGTGGCGAAGAATGTGGTGCCGCAAGGCCCTTGCCTCCCGGATGAACTCCCGGTCCGCGACCAGGTAGCCAATGCGCAATCCGGGCAAGAGGGATTTCGAAAGGCTGCCGATATAGGTGACGTTTCCCCAGTCATCGAGGCTCTTGAGGGCCCGCGGTTGCGCGAGGTTGAAGCTGATATCGGCTTCGTAGTCATCCTCGATGATGAATTGACCCATGTCTTTCGTGCGTTTCAGCAATTCGAGCTTGCGGTCGAGCGGCATCGTGACCGTCGTCGGAAACTGGTGGCTCGGGGTCACGAAAAGACACCTGCAGCGACGTGCCCTCCCGGACAGGATCAGGCCGTCCCGATCAATGGCAAGCCGTTCGACATCGATGCCCTCGATTCTGGCCATGTTGATCACATCAGGGTATCCGGGATCTTCGACCCCCAGGGTTTCACCCGGCGACAACAGGAGCTTGATCGCGAGATACAGGGCCTGCTGGCCTCCGACGGTCACGAGCACCTCGTCCGGATGCGCAACGATCCCCCGTTTGGCGAGCACCCGCTGAATGAGCTGTTCGATCAACATGCCGTCGTCGACGGCGGAATAGTCCGTTGCCCAGTTCCTGACCTCGACCACGTTGACGGAATCCCTGACGCACTCGCGCCAGCTCGCGATCGGGAAGAGTGACGGGTCGATCAGGCCGCATACGAACGGAAAACGAAACCGGATGAGACAATCGGCCGGCTTCGCGACGTGCCGCAGATTGAACGTGCGGCCGCTGAAGAACTCCTTGTAGTCGATCCTGTCCGGAAGGGTGGCAATTTCGTCCGCGACACCCGCCTGCAACGCGTGGGCAGGGTCAGCAAGGACGTCCTGGTTGACGTAGAAACCCGAACGCGTCCGGGCCTCCACGAACCCGTCCTGTTTGAGGGTGTCGTAGGCCAGCGCAACGGTTGTCACGCTGACTCCCAATTCTGCCGCCAGCTGGCGAATCGAGGGCAAGGGCCGATGCAACGCGAACTGCCGGTTGACGATCCCGATCGCGATCTGCCGACGGATCTGCATCTGAAAGCTCTCCGAAGTGTCACGATCGATACTGATCATGTTTTCGTACATTGCGGCCTCTGCGACCGAAGCGTGACACGCGGCAGGATCGACCCGCACAAGATCGATTGGATCAGGTTTTCGGCCAGTCCGGACTGCGCCGTCCGCTCGGACCTGCTGTCTTGAATGGATACCATCGGAATTCCTGGCAGTCTGCGGCTGTATTCACGGTTTTTCGAAACTGTCTGTAGGTGCGTTTCCGGAACGGCGGTAGGTGATCTTGCATGGATTCGGACCTGCCAGAGAAAGGCCGCGCGCCGCGCGGTCCGGTCATGCCGACACGCAGCAGCCAGCAGTTTCTCGGGGTGGAGCGTTCGCTGCAACGCGCCTGGGCAAAGGGCGCCGGCCTGATCGACGAGGAATTCGAACGCCCAATGATTGCGGTCGTCAACACGTACCAGGAGTTTTCGCCGGAAAACGTCCACTTGAGGCAGGTCGGTGACGCGGTCAAGTCCGGAATCCGCATGGCCGGAGGAACACCCTGCGAATTCAATACCTTCCACGTCACGGACAGCGAAACATTTGCCTCGGTCGGCATGCGCTACGTACTTCCGAGCCGCGATCTCGTTGCCGACATGATCGAACTTATGGTGGAGGGCCACCGCTTCGACGCCATGGTCCTCATCGGTTCGGGCGACAAGGTCGTGCCAGGCATGGTGATGGCGGCAGCGCGCCTGGACCTGCCCGCCATCATGCTCTACGGCGGGCCGACCAAGGCCGGGGTCCACAAGACACGCAGGGTATTTCTGGAGACCGTCTACGACGGTGTCGGCGAGTACCTGTGCGGGAAACTGAGCCGGGAAGACCTGAAGGGTCTCGAGGACAACCACTTCCCGTTCCCGGGTGCCTCGGATACTGCGACGTCCGGTAACACCGCCGGCATCTACACTGAGGCCCTTGGTCTCGCGCTGCCCAATACCGCCACCCTGCCTGCCGGAAGCAACTACCAGCTGCGTGCAGCGAAATACACCGGCATGCGTATCATGGACCTGGTCAGGGACGATCTCCGCCCGTCCGGGATCCTGACGCCGGAGGCCTTCGAAAACGCCATGCGGGTCGGCATGGCCGTCAGCGGCTCCACCAACATGGTGCTGCACATGATCGCCATGGCGAAAGAGGCCGGCGTCGAGGTGGATTTCCAAACCTGGGACCGGCTGAGCCGCGACACGCCGACCCTCGTCGAACTCGCACCATCGGGGCCGTGGGGCGTGACGGACCTCGGCGATGCCGGCGGCGTGCCGGCGGTCATGCGCGCCCTCGGGGACCTGATCCACCCGGAAACCCGCACGGTCGGCGGAATGACCACCGGCGACCTGGTCAATGAAGCTGCAGTCCGCAATTCCGCGTGCATTCGCGGACGGGACAACCCCGTCAACACGGAAGGATCGATTTTCGTTCTCAAGGGCAGCCTTGCCCCGGGCGGTGCCGTGGTCAAGGCGTCCGGCGTTGCCCGGGACATGTGGGATGCCGTCCTGCCGGCGCGCGTCTTCGAAGATGAGGAAAGTGCGATCGACGCGGTGCGCGGTGCGGCCATCCCGCCGGGCACCTGCATCGTGATCCGGAACGAGGGGCCACGCGGCGGGCCCGGCATGCGCGAAATGCTCGGTGCCACTTCGGCGCTGATGGGAGCCGGCCTGGGCAACAGCTGCGCCCTTGTCACCGATGGCCGGTTTTCCGGGGCCACGCACGGCCCTGCAATCGGGTACGTCACGCCGGAGGCGGCACGCGACGGGCCGATCGCGTTCGTCAAGGATGGCGATCCGATCCGGATCGACCTGGCCGGTCGCAGGCTGGACATCGAGGTGGAAGCTTCGGTGTTGTCCGCGCGCCGGGTCGAACGACCGCCGATGCCGACCCGGATAACGCGCGGCTATCTCAAGCACTACCTGGAGCACGTGGCGCCCGCATCGGAAGGTGCGGTCATGCCTCGGTAACTCGCGGAGGGAACGATGGATCTCTCAATGGAAATCGACGGCCCGGACCGCAAGGCTACCCGGGAAATGCCGCGGGTGGAGCCGGCCCCACGCCAGGACTCGGCCGGTAGCGTCATCACGAATGCCGCCTCGACGGGCATCCGGATCGACCGCCGGCGTTTGAAGTCCCTGGCCCGCCGCAGTGACCGCCCGGGCCTTGCCTACCTCGCCGCCTGGTTTGGCGCGATGATTGCGACGGGATCATGCGTCTGGCTGGCACTCGGAACATTCTACGTCTGGCCGGCGATGTTCGTTTTCGGCGTCATCATGTCGGTACCCTCCTACTCGCTCAGCCACGAAACGGCGCACGGAACGGCATTCCGCACGCGCTGGCTCAATGAAACGGTCTTCTGGTCCATGTCCCTGCTCTATGGCGAAGAGCCGCTGCACCGCCGCTACACGCACACAAACCATCACACCTATACCTGGTACGTCGGCCGTGACAGCCAGATGCCATTCGACACGCCGCTCGATTTCAAGGGGTGGCTCTACGACGTCAGCGGATTGTCAGTGCACGTCTTCCAGGCACGCGTTCTCTGGCAACTCGCAACGAAGCAGTACACGGACCTGATGCGGGACGTGGCACCGGAAGCGGAGCTTCCGAAAATGACCCGAAACGCGCGCATCTTCTCGGCCGCCTATCTCGGCATCGCCGTCCTGATTGCTTCCGGAATAACCTGGCCCCTGTGGTTCTACGTGCTGCCCCGCCTTCTCGGCGGCCCGATCATGCTGATGTTCAACATTATCCAGCACGCTGAGTTGCAGGAGAACTCGCCCTCGATCATCGAGAGCACGCGATCATTCCGGACGAACTGGATCGGTCGCTTCCTTTACCTCAACATGAACAACCACGTGGAACATCACCTCTACCCGCAGGTTCCGTTCTATGCCCTTCCCGACCTGCGCAAGGCAGTGGTCGACCAGACCCCGGTGCCGGACCCGGGATTCTGGCGAACCAACATCGATCTCTTCTGGGTGGTCGCCAGGCGGTCGCTCGGATACGGCACGAAGTCTGCCTGGATTCGGCAGGCGCCGCACATGGTCACCGATGGCGGCGCCTACGAGAAGATCGCCAAGGCGACGATGCAGTGAACCGCAGGCGCATCTACACCTACGGCGGGAAACCGGCCGAGCGCAATCTCACGGTGGCCGATGTCATTGCCCTGAAAGGCCAGCGCAAGCTCTGCCAGACCTGCCCGGCGACGGAAGAGGAGGCTGCGGCCTGCGCGGACGCAGGCATCGACGTGTTGAACACGTCCGATGGCGACCTTCCGGCGGTCAGGGCTGGCGCGCCGTCGACTTTCACGATCGCCGATTTACCGATGACGGCACACCACACTCCGGACGACATCCTGCGCGCTGCCGTCAAGGCGGCGGAATCGGGGGCCGACGCCGTCTATACGCCGCGAAGCCTGAGCATGGTCGAGATGCTGGCCGACGAGGGGCTGTGTGTGCAGGGCCATCTCGGACTGGTGCCGCGGCTCTCGACCCGGCGCGGCGGTCTCCGGATCATCGGAAAGACGGCGGACGAGGCTTTCGAACTTGCAGAGGACTTTCGCCGGCTCGAGGACGCCGGCGCCTATGCCGCCGAGGTCGAATGCGTCGCAACCGAAGCTCTGGCCGCGATCGGTCCCTTGACAGGACTCGTCACCCATTCGATCGGCGCCGGATCCTCGGGCGACGTGATTTTCATGTTTCTCGTGGACATCTGCGGAGATTCCGACCCGGCACCCGCGCATGCCCGCCCGTTTGCGGACATTCGATCGATCCGCAACCATCTCGCCGCCGAACGCCTGCGTGCCCTTCGCGACTACAGGTCCGCAGTCACCGATGGCAGCTACCCCGACGCAAAGACTTCCGTGTCGATGTTGCCGAACGAGCACGAAAAACTCCTGGAGGCGCTCGCGCGCCGCCAGGTCTTCCACGCGTGAGGATTATCGAAATGGCCGACTGGATTCACGCCTGCGCCTGCGACGACATCGACGAGGAAGATCTCATCCGCTGGGATCATGGCGGACGCACATATGCGATCTACAACGCCGAGGACGGTTTCTATTGCACCGACGGCATCTGCACGCACGAGGATGAACATCTCGAGGCCGGGCTCCTGACGGGCCATGTCATCGAATGCCCGCTTCACCAGGGCCGGTTCGACATCCGGTCAGGCAAGGTGGTCTCGCCGCCACCCTGCACCGGCCTCAACACCTACCCGGTCAAGACGGAGAACGGACAGGTCTACGTGAAGATCTAGGCCCCGGGGAAGAGAACCCCCGGGGAATTGTTGCTGACAACCACTGTCGGAAGGAGGACAAAGTCATGCAGAAACGTATTCGCAAACCGTACACGACCGTTGTTGCCGCTGCGGCCATTGCAGCGGGTGCCTGGGCTCCGGCTGCAAGCGCGGATGAAGAATTCATCCTCGCGCACGCGATGAACACCGACCATGTGTTCCATGCCATCTCCGAGCGCTTCATGGCGGAACTGGGAGACGCCAGCGGGGTCTCGATCGCATATCATCCGGGCGGCGACCTCGGGGACTGGGTGTCGTTGTTCGAACAGTCCATGCAGGGCGTCGTCCCGATGACGCTCACCTGGGCTTCGTCCGATTTCGACAAGCGCCTGGACCTCATTTATCTCGGCTACATCGTCTCGAACTGGGAGGAAGCGAAGCAGCTCTACGGTCCCGGCGCCGGCATGCTGGACGTCTACAATGACATGCTGGCGGATCTCGGCATTCACGCCGTCGGGATCATCCCGACCGATTTCGGATCCGTGGTCATCAGGAAGGGTGTGGGCGAACTCCCGGTCAACTATCCCGGCGATCCGGGTGGCATGAAGATCCGCGTCCCCGGGCTTTCCATCGCTGTCGACCGCTTCAACAATCTCGGCTTTGCCGCAGTTCCCATTCCGCTGTCCGAGGTGCACACGGCCCTGCAGCTCGGAACGGTGGACGCGCGATCGTTCTCGACCGCAGTGGAGACCTACACGCTCCGCGACGTCCTCGAAGCCAATATCCTCACCAACGATTACTTCGAGGTCGCGTTCTGGCTCGTGAACAAGGCGTGGTGGGACGGCCTGCCCGATGACGTTCGCGGCAATCTGCAAGCTGCGGCGGACACGACGATCGCGTGGTCCTGGGATGAAGCCGAACGCAAGAGCAACGAGTTCCTGCAAAAGGCCCGCGATGCCGGCATCAACGTCGTCGAACTCACCGATGACCAGATGAGCGCCGCAAAGCAGATCGTCTACGACAACGAATGGCCGATGATGGAGTCCGTCGTCGGCAAGGACATCATGGACAAGATCCGGGACGTCGTTGGCATCAACTAAGTGCGATCAGCCCCTTTTGTCCCGAAATCCCGTCCGGGCGCCCAGGCGCCCGGACCGTTCGTGAAATCGGAACGAGATCATGGAGCGTGAATCCAAACAGCGCCCCCGGTCGCCCGTGGGTGCAGCGTCTTTCATCTACGACCCCGAACTCAGCGACCCTGAACCCCCCGAACACCTGACCGCGATACCGGAAGGGGCACTGGCGGAGAGGTTGCGCTGGATCGTTGCGGCAGAGGCGGTCTTCGAACGGATCCTCTACGTCTTCATCATCGCATTCGGCCTCTGCCTCGCCACCCTGATGTTTGTCCAGGTCGTTCTCCGTTACGTCTTTGCCTCGCCATTCGTCGGCATCGAGGAACTCGCGCTGTTGTTCGGCGCCTGGTTCTACTTCCTCGGAGTCGCCTATGTCACCCGCAACGGCGAGCATATTCACGGCGGGATCCTGACCATGGTCGTGAAGAACCCGCATGCGGTGCGGGGTGTCCGGCTGCTGATGACTGTTCTCGGAATCATCGCGTGCACGGTATTCGGATACTACGCGATCCGGTACGCGCTGTTCGAGATCCAGACCGGGCGCCTGAGTTCCTACATGCGCTGGCCGAAGGGGTGGTGGTCGGCCTCACTCATCTTCGGGTTCACCGGCACGGCGGTCTACATGGTGCTGCAGGCCGTCAACCAGTTTGCCGACCTGCTGGCCCACCTCGGCAAGGAAAGGGAGGACTAGACCATGCTGATCTTCATTGCCTCCCTCGGACTCATAGTCGTCCTGCTCCTGGCCGAGATGCCGATTGCCTTCGCGTTTGGCATCGGCGCGCTGGTCTTTGGCGCTGCCTCTGGATCGGATGTGTCATTCCTCATTCCCTTTGCCTACCAGACGACCTCGAGTTTCGCCCTTCTGGCGCTCCCGCTTTTTGTCATGGCCGGGACTCTGATGGCCGAAGGCGGCATTTCCGACAGGCTCCTGGCCTTCGTGAACGCCTTCGTCGGCCGCCTCAAGGGGGGGCTGGGCGCGGTGACCGTGGTGACCTGCGCGCTGTTCGGGGCGATTTCCGGCTCGTCGTCGGCGGCGATCGCCGCCATCGGACAGATCATGATCCCGCGCATGATCAAGGAAGGTTATCCCGCTGGCCACGCCACGGCACTTGTGGCGTGCTCGTCGGTGCTGGCACTGATGATTCCGCCATCGATCCCCATGATCGTGTTTGCGGTGACCGGCGGGCTGTCGGTGGGCGCGGCATTCCTCTCGACGGTGATCCCCGGCGCCATCCTGACGTTTGTCTACGTCTGCCTGAATTTCCTGTTCCTGCGTAACGTCGACACCATCAAGGTCGAGGAAAAGATCCCGTTCAGGGAGGCGGTGGGAAACGTCGCGAGGACCGGGACCGAGGCGTTCTGGGCGCTGCTCATGCCGATCATCATCCTTGGAACAATTTACTCCGGCATCGCGACGCCGACCGAAGCGGCGGCGATCGCCCTGGTGTACGCGATCCCCGTCGGGTTCCTGGCCTACCGCGGGCTGACGTTAAGGAACTTTCCGTCGACCATTGCACGCGCCGCGATCACCACCGGTTCGATCATCGCGGTCCTGTTCTTCCTGTTCGTCATGAGCCGCGCCATGATCCTTCAGCAGGTACCCAAGGAAGTCGCCCAGGCACTGGTCGCGCTCACCGAGAACCGGGTCCTCGTGTTGCTGATCATCAATGTCATCCTGTTGCTGATCGGCATGATCGTCGACGACGTGTCGGGCAGCGTGCTGGCAGCGATCATCCTGCTGCCAGTGGCCAGGGAGGTCGGCGTGCATCCCATCCACTTCGCGGCGATCGTCGGCACCAACCTGGGTCTCGGAAACGTGTCCCCACCCTGTGCCCCGATGCTCTACATGGCAGCCGGGGTGAGCAAGCTCACCCTCGACAAGTACGTCGTGCCCACGATGAAACTGCTCTGCCTCGGCCATCTCCCCATGGTGCTCATCGTCACCTTCGTGCCGGAACTGTCCCTGGCACTGCCGAGACTCGTGCTCGGCATCGAGTGATCCGATTACGCGAACCATCGGCGACGGAACCGGTTCCCGAACCGCGGCGGCGTCCGGATGCCGGCGTCGGTTCGGCTCGTGTTTTCGGTGTTCATCCGGGTTCGAAGAAGGCGTCTTCCCGAGTTCTTTATGTCGTCTCGCAAATGACCGGAATGCGACACATGCCGGCTGCCGCTGCCCCGGTGCGGCCGAATCCGGCGGCGCATTTTGCCTGGCGGCAACCCGCTGGTCGCGGGGCCCGAAGCCTCCGTCTCCCGCGCCGGTTTTCGCGAAAGGGGCCGATTCGCTGGCACGGGATTGATCCATTCATCTTCGTGCACGGGGATCACTGTGTATGGGTGCGCCCGCGACAGGCATCGGAATTCCGAATCCGGACAAGCGAGAGAACACGCGGCTTGCCGTCCCCGGCGATCTCGGCACGGTGAGCGGGGAATCATGTCTCGTCCATTGCTGACACATTGTGGCACCATGACCGGGTGCAAGACGAACCCTCCAAACGTGCCCGAGGGGCAGACCGCTGGCCGTTTCCGGGGGCAGAGTAACCGCGAGCCATCGATCGGACAGCCGGGCAGGGGTGAATCGGGTCCGGCAGGGACGGACTCCGCAACCTCCACGAACCGACGCAGGCATACCTGCCTGTACGCATTGAATTCGGAATCTGTCTGTAAAGTCCTCGGCGAACGTATCGTAGTTTTCACCGACAATTCCGAATCGGCCTGGAGACGCGGCGAATCATCTTTCGGACGAAAGGACATCGATGTGTGACGGGTCGCGGGACTACGGCCGTGGTTTGCCCGAATGTCCCGCCACATCCCGTCCAGGCCGACCTGGAATCCCGGAAATGCGGAACATGTTCCCGAAACTGTTCACCGCCGGAATCCGGACCGCAAACAGACAATCGTCGCCTGGATGTGCATGCGGACCCGTGGAGGCAGGGGAGTCCGGTGTCCTCGACAGCCGTGTTCTGCGCAGGCCATGCAAGGCGAAGTTGGAATCCGCAGCGCCCCCCCTCCGGGCGGAGGCATGATCGAACGTGGCACCTGTCTCCGCGAGCGTCTCGTTTCGGTTTCGGGGTCCGCGTGCATGAACCCGGGACCGCCTCCAGGCGTTTCAGGTCAGTGCCTGGCGCGGGACCAAGGCATTGCATCCGGTTCATTGAGGACATGGCGAGACACCGAACGCGACCAACCGGTCCCGCGGGATCACGAACAGCAACGCGGATGACATGATGGCATGGAACTGATTTCGTCGCATGAGAAACTTCTCCGGATTGCAGAATCCGTGCGGCAGTATCTCCGGCACGAAGAGACGGCAGGTGTTTTGGGCACACTCGAACGGCTCGAAATTGCCGTCGGAGTGGTGGGAAAGGCATGGAGTGGTTCCTGGCTCGGATACCACGCCAACACGTACTACAACGGACTGCAGGCACCGCCGGAAACAGTGCAGTTCAGCCAGGAATACGGCCTCACCGACACGTTTACGGGACAAAGGACCAGCGTTTGGACGGAGTTCGATCCCGAGACTGTCATCGCCAAGATATGCGAGCATGCGGGTATTGACGATGTCGAGCCCGTGCGGACCTTTCACGATGCGACATACCGTCAATTCGAAATCCGGAAGTCGCATGCGTTGGCGATCATCAGGTGCCGGGAACAGGACGATGCCGTCCTCGAGAAACTCGGCCTCGACGTCGGCAAACTGGAAATCCCCGACCGGGAGGAAACTCTCAAGACGCTCATGCCGCAGGGGAAACTGGTAACGCGTGACGCCGTCGCAGCGACTGCCGGAATTTGCACGCCCCCGCACAAGGCCGTTCTCGTGGAGGTGATCGTCACCAGGCAAGTGCTTGCGAAGCTGGAAAGTCTCGCAGACCTGTTGCAGACGGCTGGAGCTCAAATCTCACAACAGACTCGTCTCCAGTAACACGAAACCATCGGAATGACGTGGCCCGAACCACCCCGGCCAGCATGCTGGTGCCCTGAGCCTGGATTCGGCACCGGATGAGTGAATCGACACAGCGGTCGAAAACGAGCCGCGCTTCAAGCCCGGTCCTGCATCGTTGCGCCTGACCATCGGGCCCCGACCTCACGGCGCGCCTGCCCGGCTTCCGTGCATGCGATCGCGGGGCTGACCAGTCACACGCCGGGTTCACCGGCGAAAACCCGACCACATCTCACTCCGAGAGCACAGCCCCGGACGGAGTCGCTTGGAATCACCGATCGACGCAACGCCCGCGTCGGACGCAATCTGCCGCACCTCGAACGCGATCGATACACCTCCAACCCCCGCGCCTTACACCAATCCGGCATCGTCTTGTTGGCGGCGCTCCTGTATCCCGGCAACGTACCTCAGGCGACCTGGTCATTCTCGAAACGAACGCTCGGCTCGCCGAACAGCCGCTCGAGGACCGCGACCGGTCAGGTCTCGGTGATCCGGGACCTGCGACCCGAGAGCATCCATACGGTCGCGAACAGACCCACATCGTAATCCGTACGGCCTCGGCGGTATCGAATACTGCATCCTTATGTGCCACCTGAAGCTCATCGTCGTACAGCGATTACCGGAGCAGGACATCGGTTTCGGCGGTGATCAGGGCGTGGCCTTGGACCCGAAATAACCCATCGGCGGTCCCCGTCGCCAACGGCGATCACCGATAGCCCGATCTGTCTACGGTGTCTATTCCCCGTCGACGTCAGCAATCCGCAACCGGAAACAGGACAGCTCACAGACTCCCGGGACCATCTCCGAAAGTCGCACAAACCTCAAACACAACGCACAAGGGGTGAGCAGTTACGAGATTTGACAAGAAATCCCTGCCGCCCGGACCCCCACTCGAACCATGGAGGGTCGCGCACGACTCCGGCACGCGCTTCGCGTGCTATGGAATTCACCGCTCGGGTAGATCAGAACGGCCGCGGCCGAGCCGATTCGCCTGCAAGCTTCCGGCGCAAACAACGGACGATGTCCGTCGCACCGGTGCCCGGTGCTCCAGTTCGACACGTCACCCCGGTGCAGCCGGATGAATGACTTTTCCACCAGAGTCAAACAGGTGGAGGCAGTTCCGGTCGATCCTGACACCGACTCGATCTCCCGGGGTCAGGTCGGTCCCCGCAATGACACGCATTGTAAGCGCGTCCTCCATGAGTCCGGTCTGAAGGTACACGAGGGATTCGGCGCCCAACTCCTCGACGATTTCGACACGCGCCTGGAAGTCACCACTGTCCGGGAGGGACGGCGAAAGATGCTCCGGCCGAATGCCCAGCGTGGCCAGGTCGGGCAGAGCCGAGGCCGCGCCGAGGTGAATCCGGGCGTCGCCGCACATGACAAACGGAGCGGCCTCGCTGAAGTCCGAGGCTGCAGGCACGAAGTTCATCGATGGCGCCCCTATGAATCCGGCGACGAACATGTTCGCGGGCCGCTCGTAGAGTTCCATCGGTGTGCCGAGCTGTTCGATCGAACCGGCGTTGACGACGGCAATCCGGTCCGCGAGAGTCATCGCCTCGGTCTGGTCATGGGTGACGTAGATCATCGTCGCCCCGAGGCGCCCGTGAAGCCGTGCGATCTCCAGCCGCATCCGAATCCTGAGTGCCGCGTCAAGGTTCGAGAGAGGCTCGTCGAACAGGAATACCTCCGGATTGCGAATGATCGAACGCCCGATCGCCACACGTTGACGTTGTCCGCCGGAAAGCTGGCGGGGTTTGCGGTCAAGGAGAGACTCGATCTGGAGCACCCGGGCGACATCCGCCACGCGGCGCCTCATTTCCTCCCGCGGCGTCTTGGCAAGCCTGAGGCCGAATCCGATGTTCTCTGCCACGGTCATGTGCGGGAACAGGGCATAGGACTGGAACACCATGGCCACGTGACGCTTCGACGGCGCCACCTGGGTGACATCCCTGTCTCCGATGAGAATGCGGCCGTCCGTAACATCCTCAAGGCCGGAAATCATCCTGAGAACGGTCGACTTGCCGCAACCGGACGGTCCAACCAGAACCAGCAGTTCCCCGTTTTCGACCGAAAGGTCCAGCCGATCGATGACCCGCACAGGCCCATAGGACTTCGCCACACGTTCCAGCCTGACTCCCGCCATATCGGCCGTCTCCCCTGTTGCTCCTATCGGGTTGGCGCACGCACACCGTGCGCCGTCATCCCTTTACCGCCCCCATGGTCATGCCCTTGATGAAGTAGCGCTGAAAGAAAAGGAACACGATCAGCGTGGGAAGGCTCGCGATCAGCGACAGCGCGCCCTGCACTCCCCATGCCACGGAATACTGACCCTTGAGGTTGACGATTCCGAGCATGATGGTGCGCTTTTCGTCCGACTGGGTGAAAATGAGAGGCCAAAGGAAGTCGTTCCAGATCCACGTGAACTGGAGCGTCGCAAGCACCGCGAGCGCCGGCAGGCTGAGCGGCAACGCGATCCGCGTGAGCACGTCCCATTCATTGGCTCCCTCCAGGATCGCGGCTTCCCTGAGCGCGCCCGGCACGGTGGCAAAGAAGTTCCGCATCAGCAGCGTGCAGATCGGGATGCCCATGGCCGTGTGAATGAAGATGATCGGCCAGAGCGTGTCGATGAGGCCGAGGCCGTTGAACAGGCGGAAGAGCGGGATCAGGATTACCTGCGGAGGGAAAAACATCCCGGAAACGATTGCGAGAAACAGGAGGTTCCCGCCCCGAAACGGAAGCTTGGCGAAGACATAGCCGGCGAGCACGCCGAAGGCGATGGACAGCGTCGTCGCCGGCACCGTCACGAGGAACGTATTGAGGAAGTATCGGTGAACTGCGGGGTTCGAGATGACCTCGGCGAAGTTCCCCAGGTAGATCCGCGCCGGAATCGACCAGAGCTCGCCGAAGGCGATTTCCCTCGTGGTCTTCACCGAGGACAGAAGCACACCGAGCGTCGGCGCCAGGAAAAGAACCGCGAGGCAGACGAGAATTACGAAGATGGCAGCCGGCCAGGGATCGAACGGCTTCGGCGGAAGCACCACGGTTCCGGTCGCTCTGCCCGGATTGCCCGTTCCTCCGGCCTCAGCCATGGATTTCGTCCAGCTTGCGCAGTTGCCGGAAGTAGATGCGGATGATCGTGAGCGCGATCAGGAACAGAACCACGGAGATCGCGCTGCCGTATCCCATGAGGTACTTTCGGAAGGATTCATTGTACATGTGCATCGCCAGGGTGTCCGAACTGTGGAACGGTCCACCGCCGGTCATGATGAACAGGATGTCGAACCCCTTGAGCGAATTGATCACGCTGAGCGCGATGACGACGATCGTCGCAGGCGTCAGCAACGGGATGATGACCAGCCTGATCCGTTGCCACGTCGACGCACCCTCGATTTCGCAGACTTCAAGCAATTCCTCCTGGATGGACACCAACCCGGCGAGATAGATGACCATGGACAGGCCGGTCTGCTGCCAGGACCAGGCGACGATCACGGACCCGAGCGCGGTCGCCGGTTTGGCAAGCCAGGCAATCGTCGGCCGTTCACCGGTCACGGACCAGATGACGGTGTTCAGCAATCCCCAGTCCTGCTGGTAGATCCACACCCAGATCTGGCCGACCACGACCGCCGAGAGGCAGATCGGCAGGTAGAAGATGGACTTGAAGACACTGCCGCCGGGAACCCGGCTGTCAATCAGCAGGGCCAGGCATAATCCAAGAAGCGTCGGCAGCAGGATGGCGGCGGCCATCCAGATGGCGGTGTTGATCGCCGCGTTCAGAAACAGCTTGTCGGTGTAAATCTTGGCAAAGTTCCGGAACCCGACATACTCGTAGCGGGAATCGAATCCGTTCCAGTCCGTAAAACTGTAGTAGAAGGAACTGAGAAGCGGCCAGACGACGAGAACGGCAAAGACCGCCAGCGGAAGGGCCAGGAGAACGATGCGCCAGAATCGGTTTTCCCGTTCCAATCAGGCCTCTCCGCATGCGACGGGCCGCCAGGTCGTAACCGGCGGCCCGCCGATGATAACCCGGAAGCCTATTGGGTAAAGGCTTCCGCGGCCGCGACGGCTGCGTTCGCCAGGATTTCACCCGAGCGCGAAGGATCGTCCATGAATTCCGCGAACATGGACAGTCCAACCTCGGCAACCGGTGGTGGTGTCGCGAGGTCGTAGTTGAAGGCGAAGTGGCCGGCGGCAGCCACCGTGGCGTTGGCCTTCTGCATGACCGAATTGTACTCGGAGGGATCGACCATCATGTTGGCCGAGAGAGCGCCCTGCCCCTTGGTCCAGCCTGCCTGGACTCCGGGGTCCGACACCATGAACGCGAGGAATTCCTCGGCGCCCTCCGGGTTCTGGACGTTTGACGAAATCACGAGTCCGTCGACCGGCCCGACAACGGATGTCGGCAGCCCGTCGTCAATCGCCGGAAACGGGAAGAAGTCGTAGTCGTCCCCGGCCATGAGCTCGAGGCTGTTCCAGTAACCGGTAATCCAGGTTCCCATGAGCGTCATCGCTGCCTCGCCCCTGGCGACCCGGTCGGATGCATCGGTCCAGTTATCGGCATTTGCGTTCGGCACGAAATACCCGGCGTCGACCAGGCTTGCCCACATCTCCATCGCCCGCACAACCTCCGGATCATCATAGGAAGCGGAGCCGTTCATCAGGGAAGCCCGGTATTCAGGCCCGGCCGTGTTGAGCAGCAGGTAGTCGAACCAGAACTGCGCTGGCCAACGGTTCATTGAACCCAGAGCGATCGGGGTCACGCCCATGCCCTTGAGCTTCTCGCAGAGCGCGAGGAATCCGTCCCAGGTCGACGGGAATTCGGTGACACCGGCGTCGGCCATGACCTTCGTGTTGTAGAACATTCCGGAGTAGTGGTAGTTGAGGGGCACCAGGTAGCGGTTTCCATTGTACATGGTAGCGCTGTCGGCGACCGACTTGGCCACGACGTCGTCGAGGCCCTTCTCGTTCCACATGTTGTCGATCGGATGCAGGCTTCCGGAATCGACCACGAACTGTACCCGCGCACCGGCCCAATAGCTGAACACGTCGGGAAGGCTGTTCCCGGCGGCCCGCACGAGAATTCCCGACTTGAAGTCCTCATGCCCGATCGGGCTGTCCTTGACAGAATAGCCGGTTGCAGCCTCGAACTTAGCAACCTGCTCGTCGAAAGACTTCTTTCCCAGTTCACCGGTGAAGTAGTGCGTGATGGTGACATCGCCCTGCGAGAAGGACGGCGACGCGGCCAGCACGAACGGCAGGATTACCGCGGCAAGTCGTCCGCGGGCACTGACAGGTATTGACATATGTTCCTCCCAAGGTTTGAGTTTACGAAGTTTGAACTTTGTTGCGGAATCTCCGTACGAATCGATAACAGTACAAAGATATGGTATTTGTCAACACAAAGCGGCACGCATGGCTTGGACTCCATTGACGGAAAATCGCCAGAGCGTCACCCGCCGAAAGGCACCACTCAGGTGCTGAAGTCCCTGACCCGGGGACTCCAGGCGCTTGATATCCTCGAGACCGCCGGTGGATCGGTGCGCCTGACCGACATGGCATCATCGCTTGGTGTCGAGAAGTCCAATGCTTCGCATATCCTGAAGACCCTCGTTGCCATGGGGTACGCCGAACAGGACGCCTCACGCCGCTACCGGACGACCTGGAAGCACCAGTCGGCGGACAGCCGGCAGAGGGTTCTCGAAGAGATCATAGCATGCCGGGATTCCTGGAGGCCGTCGCTTGAGGCGATCGTCGACCAGACCGGAGAATGTGCGCATTTCGCGGTTCTGGTACGCTCCAGGGTCTGGTACGTCGACAAGGTGGACTCCTGGCTGCCGCTCAAGGTTGACCATCCGATCGGGTCACTCGCCCCTCTGCACTGCACGGCACTTGGCAAGGCATTCCTGGCGTTCTCGGACGCTCGGCCGGAAGATCCGCTTACGGAGTACACACCGTCGACAATTACCACCCATGACGGACTTCGCCGCGAGCTTCGACAGACTGTCGAGCGGGGGTACGCGATCGACGACGAAGAGTTCGCTCCCGGGATCCGCTGCGTAGCCGGACCGGTTCTCAACGGGCGGAACCAGATGATCGCCGCCATCGGGGTTTCCGGACCAACGGTACGTATCGACGACACCCGTCTCGCTGACCTGGGCGGAATCATTCTTGCGGCGTCGCGCGGTGCCGCGGCTCTCACACCATGACCGGACGGGCTTCACCTCTAGGGGTCTGCTTCATCGGAACCGGCAGAATCTCCGACCTCCACGCGATTGCCTACCGCAAGAACTCACGGGCTCGGATCGTCGCCCTTTGCGATACCGATACCGGACTTGCCCGGCGCCGGGCCACGGAGTGGGGATTGGCGGACGTGTTCGTTACCGACGACGTCGACATGGTGCTGGCGCGGCCCGAAGTTGACCTCGTCGAAGTACTGTTGCCGCACCACCTGCATTTTTCCGTCGCAATGAAGGCCATTGCCGCCGGCAAGGCCGTATCCCTGCAAAAGCCGATGTGCACAACGCTTGATGAGGCCGACCTGCTCGTCGATGCGGCGGAAGCGTCCGGACTGCCGTTTCGTATCTTCGAGAACTTCATCTTTTTCCCACCGGTCATGCGGGCACGGCACCTGGTTGAATCCGGCGCCATAGGCGACCCGCTCGCAATCCGGATCAAGAGCAATTCCGGGACCAGCAATACGGCATGGGAGGTGCCGGACGGGGCAACGCGCTGGCGACAGGCGCGCGATCAGTCCGGTGGCGGACCGCTCGTGTTCGATGACGGCCACCACAAGTTCGCCCTCGCCCGGCATTTCCTGGGCGATCCCGAGTCCGTTCATGCCTTCATCGGGAGCACACGCAAGGAAGACGGCGTCCTACTGGACGCACCTGCGATCATATCGTTCATGTTTCCGGGTAACCGGATCGGCAGTTTCGAGGTCGTACACTCGCCCGAACTCCAAATCGACACGCGCCACTATGCCCAGGACGACCGGGTGGAGATCACCGGGACCAGCGGCGTCATCTGGATCAATTGCGGCCACGGCCGATTGGGAGACGTGCCGCCGGTTGCCGTCTACAGGGACGGTAAACTGACCGTTCATGCCGACATGCCAACGGGATGGGAACAGAGCTTTGTCCTGGCGTCACACCACTTCCTTGACAGGCTGGCCGAAGGACGCGCTGCGGATCTCTCGGCCGGCGATGCCCGGCGCGTGTTGCGCGTCGCCCTCGCGGCGGAGTCTTCCGGCCGCACGGGCCGTAGGGTCGAGATTTCGCACGGTTGACCCGGGGCAGACCGTGCAATGCCGGTATTGTCCGGGAATCGAGTTCGCGCCGTCTTGGTGGGTCCGTCAAAAAAAGTGCGTCAATCTCGATGGTTGCCCGTGTTGTCGCTGAAACAAACAGGTTCGACCGATAGGCCTCAGCCCCTCCCCGCCTTGCTTTCGTGGCGCTCGGGGTGGTTGCCTGACACCTGTGATCGGGTCTTGGAGGATTTACCCGCAACTTCATGGAGGCAATTCGAAGAACCTGTGTCGTCACCTGGGTTCGACATGTTCAACGCTTCGGAATACCATCATTGCAGGACCAGTGCGCGCAGTTCACCGGGAAGTGCTGATCACGAATTGATCCGTTGGTTGCTCCGCGGGATTTCGGTACAACGGGACCCATGAAAATCATCCGGACGGATCGTGAACTCCTGGCGTCAACGGTCGACGCCACTCTGCGAGAGGCGGGGCATGAACTGGTCCTCCTGGCGGACGGCGCGCCGGAAAGGGAACTCATTTCACATGTCCGGGACGCTGACCTTCTGCTCATGTGCTATCAGCCTGTCACACGAGCAGTCATAGAGGCCGCGACCAGGCTGAAGGGCGTAATAAAATACGGCGTCGGGGTGGATGCAATTGACATCCCGGCCGCGAGCGAACGCGGCATTCCCGTTGTGAATATTCCCGAATATGCGGAAAGAAGCGTGGCTGAAGGTGCGTTTGCGTTGATGCTGGTTTTGGCCAGGAAACTGCCGCCCCTGCTTGAGCAAATGGGCAGGGAAGGTTGGGCCTGGCCGGAACCTTCGTGGATGGGTTCCGACATAGCCGGGCAGACGGTCGGGATCATCGGGCTGGGTCGCATTGGGAAAAGCTTTGCACAGATTGCGGGCGCGGGATTCCAGGCGCGCGTCCTGGCCTATGATCCCTACGTGAGCCGCGAAGGAATGAACCGGCTGGGCGTCATGAAGATTGATCGCCTCGAGGATCTCTTGCGACAGTCCGATTTTGTGTCCATCCACGCCGTTCTGAACGACGAAACCCGCCACCTTCTTGGCAAGAACGAACTCGCGCAAATGAAGGAATCCGCCTTTCTCATCAATGTGTCGCGGGGCGCAATCATCGACGAACACGCGTTATTGTCTGCATTGCAGGACGGACGCATTGCAGGCGCGGGCCTGGACGTTTTCGGATTGGAACCGCTTGATCGCACGGAACACCCGCTCGCTGCACTCTACGACATGCCTAACGTGATTTTGACTCCGCACCTGGCATTTTACACCAGGCAGGCCATGGAACGTCTTGAGTTGGAGGTGTTGGAACGTTGCCGTGAATTGCTCGAGGGACGCCCGGTCACGATAAAATCGGACGATCCCCGGCTGCGCGCGCAACGCGGGGCTATCACGTTCAAGTAGTATTCGAGGCGCACCTGTCTACGGCTGGCATGAACTTGCCCCAGTTCGCATTGATCCCATCAATCCGGTTCGCTCGGCGCAATTGGAATGGACCGATATCGGCAAGCCGATGTAGGGCTGGAAAGTGTGTTCCCCAATTTGGCACGTTGCGAAAGCGCCTGCCAACTCCAGTTCAACCCGTTCTGTTCACGAGCGCAATCGGGCAACCGACCGGAATGGTCGCGCGACAAGGCCATCATGAGACAGAGCGCGACAAGGGCCACGATGAAACGATCGAAGCGGGGGAACCGGTGCCGAGCTCCTCGGTTACGCTTGCGCCGACGACATGAGGCACACATCCCAAGGGCTCGTCAGGAAACAATCGACACGATTTGCAGTCGTCGGAATTGCATCCGAATTTGCCATCGTATTCAATTCACATGCGTCACTGCATTACTTGGCAGTACTCGGTACCGGTTTTGACCACGTCCCCACGTCAGGTTGAGCACTGCCATCGCTTGTCCGCGGCTTCCGAAGAGCCGGGCCATGATGACGGGCGCAAGACTCTGCGGGACAGTCCATACGCAAAACCATGCCAGGAAGAACCGGAACGGAGCGGTCGAAGACGGTCGGATCAATGCCGGGTACGATCTCCGAACACCGTGTCGATGTCCTCTGCGGTGATCAGGGCATCGAGCCAGGCATCGAGTTGTTCGGGCGAAGCGCTGCGGACCCGTTCAGCGTGCACCGGCGCCAGATCTCCGAACTTCAGTCGCGCCTGACGCAGAAACGTGTCAACTTTCCCGGCGGCCCTGCCTTCGACGATGCCCGCGGCCTTGCCCTGTTCCATCCAGATCTGTGCGGCGGTTCCCATGATTTCCTCCACCGTCTCCGGGTCCGTCCCCGTCCTCCGCAGCGCAGCCTCGATGCGCTCGGGCGGCAGGCTGACCTGTTCGATGATGTAGGTCAATATGTAGCGTCCGAACTCCGTCTCCGCAACCGCGGCCACAAGCAGGTCGTCCTCTTCGTCGCTGACACTCTCGCGGAACGCGCGGGCCAGCGCCAGCAGTGCCGCGCGCACTTCGGCGCTCCGCGACAGCTCCCGGGGCGCGATCCGGCCGAGATCGTGAACCACGTAACGGCCGAAGGACTGCGCAAGGTGTTCCAGACCCTCGGGCGCACGGATCATCTCCTGGATCGAGCAGGGCACCGTCCACGGCTCCCGTCCGTGAAAAAACACGATCGGGATCACAGGTGCCAAGCCGTCGTCCAGCTCCCGGCCCCAGATCTTCAGTACGTACCGGATGAGCTGGAGCGGCGTGCGGTGATCAAGCTGGCTTTTGTGCTCGAGCAATGCGTAGACCATGACCTCGCTGCCATCCCCGAGGTGGAGCCGAAAGAGGGCGTCGGACTGCGTCGTGCTGCCCTCGCCGTCGATGACCGTACCCTCGACATGCACCGGCGGCCGCTCCGGATCGAGGCGGGCGACCACATCCGACGGAAGATAGTCGTGCAGAAGCTGACCGGCTCGGGCGGGGTCGGAGACGAGCAGACGGAAGAGGGCGTCGTGCCGGGCACGCGGCAAGGCCATGTCAGTGTCTCCTGTCGCTGAACTCGCTGAGCGCGGTCCTGACTCCGATCACGGTCGAGGCACGGTCTATACCGGGGGCCCGGCATGCACGCCATCGCCCTTTCCGACGCACAGGCTACATCTGCACGGATACGGAAAATGAAACACGTGCACACGGACGTCACACGGGGACAAGCCAGGGGCTCTCGAATTGTCGAACGATTGGAGCAATCGTTTCGTGACAAACCCCAAGACCGGCGTTCTCCTGCCAGTCCACACCGGACCTGAACCGCAGGTCAGTCTGGTAGGCCCGTTCCCGGCCATGATGGCATCAAGTCTGCGTGCGGCGCTCATTTCAACCGCTTGTGGTCCATGAGTATCTCCCGCGCCGCATTGTGGCCGGGAACAGCGGAGACCGAACCACCCGGATGCGTGGAGGAACCGCATTGATAGAGCCCGCGGATCGGACTGCGATAGTTGGCGTAATGTGGTGCCGGCCGCTTGAAAAATAGCTGGTCGAGCGAAACATCGCCGTGAAGTTCGTGCCCGCGCGGCATGCCCAGCACCTCTTCAAGGTCGGTGGGCAGATACAGCGAATAGCCAAGCACGCTGTCGCTGAATCCGGGTGCGAACTCGTCCATGACGGCAAATACGTTTGCCACCACGTTGTCACGTTCCTGTGCCCAGTCGCCACCTTTCAACTCGTACGGTGCATGTCCGCCGGACAGGAGGACCACGTGTTTTCCTTCTGGCGCAAGGGATTCGTCGATGTAGCTCGGAACGATGGGGGAGACGAAGGGTTTTTCCGAGTACCAGCCCCTTCGGGAATCATTGAAGGCGCGTTCCATGTAATCGATGGACGGGCAGACATGGGCATAGCAGGGGTATTCCACACCGGCCTGCCCTGGAGTGAAACCGCGATAGACCGGCAGGCGATCGACCGCCACGTTAATCTTGAATGCCTCGCCGTTGCCGTGCCAGCCGTCGATCGCGTTCATGAACTCGTCAGGAAGTTCATCACGGGGCACCATTCGGCCGAAAGTGACGGGTGCGGCAACGTTGGAAGCAACCAGCCGGGCGCCGAACTCGCGGCCATCGGCGGTGACAACCCCGGTCGCGCGGCCATCCCTGGTTACGATCCTTTCGACGGCTGCTTCGGTGATGATATCCATGCCGTGATTCCGGCCTGATGCCGCAATGGCCTCGGAAATCGCCCCCATTCCGCCCTTGGAAAACCCGAGCCCGTTTTCGCCGCAAAGGTGGAACATGATCGAATACGCGGTGCCCGGAGTGTGAACCCCCTTGAAGAAACCGATCGCGGCCCAGTAGCCGAAGAGGACCTTCACCTCTTCGCTTTCAAACCAGCGCGACAGGAAGTCATGGGCACTCATCGTGAGGGAGTCGAATATTTCGTAAAACTCTCGATGAACGCCCCGGTAACGCCAGGCGAACCGGGCCAGTTCCTTCAGTCCGGCCAAACTCCGGTCACCCGGATCAATCGGCGTTTCAAGGAGCAGGCGGCGCATGATCCGAATTGTGCGCGACATGTCCTCGAAGAATTTCGGGTAAATCTCCGCGTCTTTCCTTGAGAACCGCGCGATTTCGGACTGGGAAACCTTGACGTCGGTCGACCAGATTATGCTGTCATCGCCGTCCAGCGGGTGCACGACTTCCGGGACTTTCAGGTGTTCGAGACCATGGCGCTCCAGTTCAAGCTCGCGGATCACCTTGGGGTGCATGTGCCCCATGATGTAACTGAACGTCGAGGCACGGAAGCCAGGGTGGAATTCTTCGGTTGCCGCCGCACCACCGACGATGTGACGACGCTCCAGTACCAATGTCTTCAGTCCGGCTTTTGCCAGATAGGCACCGCACGTCAGCCCGTTATGGCCGCCGCCGACAATAATGGCGTCGTATCTCGTGGTCATGTGCTCTTGAACCCCGGCTCGCGCCTTTTGGCAAGTAGTTCTCGCCTGCCAGGGGTCGTTCGGGCGTTCGGTCTTGCGCCGGAACTCGTCTCACCTCTTGAATTGCCGCGAAAGCCGGAGCCATGGCCGGGTTTGCGGCCTTGAGCATGCTGCCGGCCCGTCACTCCGGGACGCGATACTGCTTCACGTCGGTGCACTTGGTCACCGACTCACGCACGGGGCTTCAGGATTCCTTGATCCAGGGCAATCCCATTGAGGTCGTCATGGATGCACGTCTGATGCCTGTTGGAATGGGGAGAATTGTCCTGGCGTCCTCCCCTGCCGATTGCGACGTGCGCGCCTATCGCGCGACGCCCGTCACCACCTTGGCGTTGACGCCACTCGATGCTCAGGATTTTGTCTTTCAGGCACTCGACGTTCTTCGGAAAGCGTCCACGCCAGGACGGGACCCCGGCAAATCGCGGTGCACGTGTTGCACACGAATCTGCTCTTGAACGATCCCAATCGCTTCATTCGGGCGACATCGGAGTGAATTTTCTTGATTTTTGCCCACAATCGGCCCACTAGTCTTCTTTGGGCCCGGTGCTCGCGCGCGGAACGGTTTGTCTATGCCCTGATGCGTGTTCGGAAATCACTTGCCAAGAAGACGTGCGAGAACTTCGGCACGTGACATGTCGACACGACGGGAACCGCGCAGAACCGGGAACCATGGCAGGGAGGAAACGGTACAGGCGAAATCCATCGGGCATCAGAAGATCGACACACAGGAAATGAACCGATGAAACCAAGCAAGATACTCGGAAGATCAGCTATCGCCGCAATGCTGGCGGTACTGCCGTTAACGTCGGCTGTTGCCGAAACGCTACGACTGGTAACCAACTGGAGTACCAGTTCGTACTCGGTGGCACGCACTTTGCAATTCGTCGAGGATTTCAATGCCAGCGAGGCGGCCAAGGCAGCCGATATCGAGATCGTCCACTTGGGCGGTCCCGAGGTGACGCCAGCCACCGAACAGCTCACGGCATTGTCCAACGGCGTGTTCGACATGCTTTTTGGCGCAGCCGGCTACTATGTCGGAACGGTTCCGGAATCCCGCGCGCTTTACGGCACGGCGATCACGCCGATGCAGGCGCGCGAGACCGGCGCGAGCGAACTTCTCAACACGATTTACGAAGACAAGGCAAATGCGCATGTGCTGGGCTGGGTAGCGGCCGGCGTCGGTTATCACATATGGCTGCGCGATGAGCCGAAACTCGACGAGAACGGCCTGCCGGTACTCGACAACGTGAAAATCCGCTCGTCAGGCTTTTATAATGCCTGGCTCGGCAAGTACGGCGCCACCACGGTGACCGTCCCCGCTCCCGACATCTACAACGCCCTGGAGCGCGGAGTGGTCGACGGTGCAGCGTGGCCTGGTCTCGGAATCACGGACTACGGTTGGGAGAAATTCGTCGGATACCGTATCGACCCGCCGGTCTGGCAATTCGACAACCTCTTTTGGGTCAACAAGGACAAGTGGATGAGCCTCACAGATGCTCAACGTGCCGCACTGTCCGAAGCGGTTGTCGCCTATGAGCCGGTCGCACATGAATATTACGCCAACCTGCGTAAGGAGGAAGATGTCGAGGTGGCTGCCGCGGGCGTGAAATCCTTCAGGATGAGCCCGGAAGCCGAAGCCGCCTTCGTGGCGCATGCCCGGTCGGTGCAGTGGGACAAGCTGCAGGAGGCAAACTCACCTTATTGGGATCAGCTACGCGCAACGCTGCCTGCCGAATAGGACCCTGCGAGGCATGGCCGAGGTCGTCCGCCTCTATGACCGCATGATCGTGATGCTCGCGCTCGCCGCGAGCATCATCGTCGGCGCAGTCTTTGTCCTGATCGTCGTTGACGTCAGCATGCGCACGGCCGGCATGCGCCCTCCGGTCTTCTCCAGCGCCGTTTCGGAGTATTCGCTGCTGTACGTCACGATGATGGCCGCGCCCTGGCTGGTCAGGGAGCGCGGCCATGTGCGGATCGACAGTTTCCTGACCTTCCTGCCGGGCCACGCCAGGCTGTTTCTCGAACGCGCCCTCATCGTGGTCTGCATTGCGCTTTGCCTGACGGCGACCTGGCTCAGCGCTGAATTCGCCATTGAATTTTGGCGAAAGGGAGAGATCGACATCCGCTCCGTCGAAATCCCGCGCGCGCTGCTTTTCGTGCCGATGGTATTCGGGTTTTTTCTTTGCGCTGTGGAATTCGCCCGCCTGTTGTTGATTGGAGAGTCACTTTCTGCGCCCGGCGGTGGCGGTCAGTCTCCGTTCGAGGGCGAAATCTGATGGCCACCGTACCGAAGGGCCACGGCCGTGCCTGAATGGTACGTCTCGGGCGGTATCGCATTGGGTGCGATCCTGTTCCTGATGTTCCTGTCCATGCCGGTGGCTTTTGCCTTTCTGCTGGTCAGTCTCGGCGGAATGTACTGGCTGGCCGGATTGCCGGGCGTAAGCCAGGTGATTGCCAATGCCAGCGTCTCGGTCACCCATTTCGTCTTCTTGCCGATCCCGCTGTTCCTGCTCATGGGCGAGTTGTTTTTCAACGCCGGGGTCGCGCAACGGGTGTTCGATGCGGTCGACACCCTGATCGGGCGAATGCGCGGACGGCTGTCTTATGTCACGATTTTCGGCGGCACGACGTTTGCCGCGCTCACGGGCACCTCGATGGGCAACACGGCAATGCTCGGCTCCCTGCTTGTGCCCGAGATGAGCCGCCGCGGGTACAAGAAACACATGGCAATGGGTCCCATTCTCGGCGTGGGCGGGCTGGCGATCCTGATCCCGCCCTCCGGCCTCGGCGTCCTCCTGGGCAGTCTTGCCAAGATCGACATCGGCCGACTGCTGATCGCTGGCGTCCTTCCCGGGCTTCTGCTGGCACTTCTGTACCTGGTCCTGATCTGGGTAATGATCCGGCTCGACCCGACATCGGTGCCGGAAGACACACCTGTACGCCACTCGCTCAGCACAAAGCTTCGGGTCATCGTCACCCATATCCTGCCGTTGTCGGTGATCATATTCATGGTGATCGGCCTGATTCTCCTGGGGATCGCGACACCCACGGAAAGTGCCGCCTTCGGCGTGCTAGGCGTACTGATCATCGCCTGGGCCTTCGGTGGACTCACCTGGTCCGCGACCATCAAATCCCTCAGGGGAACCGTCAAGGTCACGACCATGATCCTCCTGATCGTCGCCGCCTCTTCGACCTTTTCCCAGGTTCTGGCCTTTTCGGGCGCGACGTCCGGCATGATCAGGGCGGTCAGCGCGGTGGAGTTCTCCCCCGTCATGGTCGTCATCGTGATGTTCGCTATCCTTCTGTTCATGGGCATGTTCATGGATCAGGCCTCGATCATGATGCTGACGATTCCGATCTTCTTTCCCATTGCCCAGGCACAGGGATTCGACCTGATCTGGTTCGGAATCGTCATGTTGCTGGCGCTGGAGATGAGCGGCGTCACGCCTCCATTCGGTCTGAACCTTTTCGTCATGCTCGGCGTTGCACCCAAAGGGACAACGATGGCCGAAGTGGCGAAATCCGGCCTTCCGTTCCTGGGATGCGGGCTGTTGCTCTTCGTCCTGATGGTGGTCGAACCCGACACGGCGCTCTTTTTGCCTTCGCTGATGAACCGATGAATGAAGATGGCCTGGTTCTCTATCACCACAACTCGTCGGTCTGCGCGGCCAAGATTCGTGTTGCGTTGGCCGAGAAAGCCCTGGAATTCGAAAGCCGCCTTCTCCGCCTCGATGGCGACCAATTCCACCCCGAATACCTCGCACTGAACCCGGATGCCGTTGTTCCGACGCTGGTCCATCGGGGCCGAGCTGTCACCGAATCGAACATCATTCTCGAATACCTTGAGGACGCGTTTCCCATGCCGCCGCTCCGTCCCGCCGATCCTCACTCGCGGGCCGACGCCCGGCGATGGATGGCGAAACTCGACGGCGACGGCGGCATCCATCACGCCGCCTCGGTTGCCACCTACGCCATCGCCTACCGGCACCATTTGATCGCCAGGGCCGGCGGGACGGATCGGGAGCGCTCCTGGCCGCAATCAAATCCAGCATGAATCCGAAGAGCCGCTCCTGGTTGCAGGACGTGGTCTTCCAAGGCATCGAATCCGCCGCCTTTCGCGGGGCACTCTTCCGGTTCGACAGGTTGTTCGCCGATCTCGAGACGGGACTCGGGTCGGCGACGTGGTTGGCGGGTGAAACCTATTCCATCGCGGATGTGGCGTTCACCCCTTACCTGATTCGGCTCGACCTTCTCGGACTCGACCTTTTCTGGCGAACCCGACCCGTCATCCGAAATTGGTATGCGCGGCTCAGGGCGCGAGACAGTGCCGCTGCCGTGCTCGGCTGGTACGACTCGGAAAACATCGATTTGCTAACAACACTTGGGCGGGCGGCGGCCGTGCGGGTGAAGGCGATGTTGGCGGAGATTGATGAAGGGAGCGGCAGCTTGAGCAGCGACGGTCCCGACGCTCCGGCGCCATTCGCTTGACATCCTTCCTGCGGCGCGGCGCCAATGCCAATGCCGAAGATCTGCGAGGTTCCTGGAATCCTCATGCCAATGGGCGCATTGAAGAGATGAGCGCAGGGTGCAGCCAACCAATCGCTGAAGGGATAACCCGAGCCGGCCGGGGCGAAGATCAAACTTTCGATTTCCGTTCATCCTTCACGATGTCTGCCGGAACTTCGAAATCGGGTGCAGCAGAGATCTTCGCAATCTCGAATTCGGCAAAGTTCGTCGCCTTGGAATACCGATTCATGGTGGATTGGGCTGATTCTCCCTCCCGGAGGCGCGCAGTGTGCCCGTGCGCCCGTAGGATTGTCGTAAATCATCCGGACTGACGCACGACACGTGAATCCGGTCCCTCGCAGTCAATCCGAAACGGATCAACATCGAGAAGGCTTGCGGGATTTCACGGATTGTGCACGGAGTATTTCACGTACAAACGGAGAGGAAATCCCGTGCTCGCGCTGAACCACCTGGACCGCCTGGAATCCGAGAGCATCCACATCATTCGGGAGGTGGTGGCGGAATTCCGAAATCCGGTCTTGCTGTACTCGATTGGCAAGGATTCGGGAGTCCTGCTGCACCTTGCTCTCAAGGCGTTCGCGCCGGGCAAACTGCCATTTCCGCTCCTGCATGTGGACACGACCTGGAAGTTCCGGGAAATGATCCGGTTTCGTGACGAAACCGCCGCGCACCTTGGCCTTGACCTGATCGTTCACGTCAACCAGGACGGCTTGGCGCGCAATGTCGGCCCGGTCAGCCACGGGTCGCGGGTGCACACGGACATAATGAAAACCGAAGCGTTGAAACAGGCACTGGATCTGCACGGCTTCGACGCGTCCTTCGGCGGTGCCCGGAGAGACGAGGAGCGGTCGCGCGCCAAGGAACGGATTTTTTCCTATCGTGGAGCTTCGCATCGCTGGGACTCCAGGAACCAGCGCCCCGAATTCTGGAACCTCTACAACACCCGCATCGCAACGGGAGAAAGCGTACGCGCGTTTCCCTTGTCCAACTGGACCGAGCTCGACATCTGGCACTACATTTACCGGGAGGGCATTCCGCTCGTTCCGCTCTACTTTTCCGCCCCGAGGCCTGTCGTCAGGCGGGATGGCTTGCTGATCATGGTCGACGACGACCGGCTGCCACTCGAACCCGGAGAACGGCCGACCGAGATGCAGGTGCGTTTCAGAACGCTCGGGTGTTATCCGCTTACCGGCGCAATCGAGTCCACTGCCGGCAGCGTTCAGGACATCGTGCTGGAGTTGATGCACAGCCGCGACTCGGAACGAGCGGTCCGCGCCATCGACAGCGACCAGGTCGGTTCCATGGAAAAGAAAAAGCAGGAGGGATATTTCTGATGCCTGCGCATGGAGATTCCGGCGGCGCATCGCACGAGATCGAAACGGTTCTGGCGAATCAGGACGCCAAGGACCAACTCCGGTTCATCATTTGCGGTTCGGTCGACGATGGCAAATCGACGCTCCTGGGACGGCTGCTGTACGAGTCCGAAAACGTTTTCGAGGACCAGATTTCGGCCGTTGAAGCCGAAAGCCGCCTGTACGGCACCCAGGGAGATTCGGTCGATCTCGCCCTGTTGCTCGATGGCCTTCAGGCGGAACGCGAACAGGGCATCACCATCGACGTCGCCTACCGTTACTTCGAGACCTCCAGACGCAAGTTCATTGCGATCGATGCGCCGGGCCATGAACAGTACACACGAAACATGGCGACAGGTGCGTCGAATGCCGATGTCGCCCTGATCCTCGTCGATGCGCGCAACGGCGTGGTGACGCAGACCCGCCGACACAGCCACATCATCGCGCTCATGGGAATCCGCCACAGTATTCTCGCCGTCAACAAGATGGATCTCGTCGACTACGATCAACGCGTTTTTTCCGACATCGCCCGGGAGTATCAGGACACCGCCCGCGACCTCGGGATCGAAGTGGTCCGTGCGGTGCCGGTATCGGCGCTGACGGGAGAAAACGTCGTATCAGCCCGCGGGAAGACGCCATGGTACGACGCTCCGACCTTGCTGGAGTTGCTGGAGAACGTCGACGTGCGCAATGACGAGACGACCGGCGCATTCCGCTTGCCGGTACAGCGGGTCAATCGGCCGCATTCCGACTTTCGCGGGTACAGCGGTACCGTTGCCTCGGGGCATGTCGAGCGCGGAATGAACATCGTCGCATGCCCGTCGGGAAGACGATCAAATGTCGAACGCATCATCGGACCTTCGGGCGATCTCGAAAAAGCAATCCCCGGCCAGTCGATAACCATCGTGCTGGCCGACGAAATCGACATCAGCCGTGGCGAAATGATCGCGGGCGCCGACAACCCGCCGGAGATTGCCGATCATTTTGCGGTGCACTTGATCTGGACGGATGCGCAACCCATGTTGCCGGAACGTTCCTATTCGGTCCGCTTCGCCAGCGCCTCCGGAATCGCGCAGATCACGGATCTCACCCACAGAGTTGATATCAACACCCGGAACCGCCTGGCGGCCAAGACGCTTGAACTCAATGAAATCGGCTACTGCAAGATCACGCTCGATCATGCCGTTCCATTCGATCCCTATTCGGTGAACCGCCAGACAGGCAGTTTCGTACTGATCGACAGGTTTACCAATGCCACCGTTGGCGCCGGAGTGATCGACTTCGCACTCCGTCGCGCCAGCAACATTTCATGGCAGGAGATGAAGGTCGACAAGGCAGCACGAGCACGTGCAACCAGGCAGAGGCCATGCATCCTGTGGTTGACCGGGCTGTCGGGGGCAGGCAAGTCGACCATTGCCGACCGTCTTGAACAGAAGCTCCAGTCACTCGGCCGGTTCACCTATCTCCTTGATGGCGACAATGTCCGCCACGGCCTGAACAAGGACCTCGGCTTTACCGAAGAGGACCGGGTGGAAAACATCCGCAGGGTGGCCGAAGTCGCGCGGCTGATGGTTGACGCGGGTCTCGTCGTCATCGTTTCCTTCATCTCGCCGTTCCGTTCGGAACGCCAGATGGCGCGATCGATGGTGGAAGAAGGCGAGTTCTTCGAAATTTTCATCGATACGCCTCTCGAAGTTTGCGAGGAACGCGATCCGAAAGGACTGTATGCCAAGGCCCGGAAAGGCATTCTTGCCAATTTTACCGGAATTGACTCTCCGTACGAACCACCCGAGAGACCGGACCTGCGCATCGATACGACAAGGGTGACAGCCGACAAGGCTGCGGATGACGTTATCAGGCTCCTGAGGAACACGGGGGCGGATCTGGGCTGACCCGGGGAGCGGAAAGGGCGCCAAAGAATCGGCGGGTCAGTTCGCGAGCAGCGCCTTTGGCACCGATGGCACGCCGCATCGAAACCATCCGCCAGTTCGCCGGGTCAGGCACAGGCGGCAACTTCGTCACGAGGGGATGCGCGTTTTCCCGTGTGGACCGGATCCCGTTGCGTAACGCGATGCAAAATGCACCGGAAACTCGATCGGACGCGGTGTCGTCAAGAGTAGCATCACCTTCATCGTCGCAGTGCACGTGATGTGCTCGGGACGGAGCGGCGGAAAGGTGGTGCCGACATTTCGGCACTCGAAAAGTCCCGCACCTGGATCGAGGAAATGTGCTGGCCTGATGGGCCGTACTGCCCGCATTGCGGATCCTTCAACGTCCAGTCGAACATCAAGCACAAGACCGCAACGCACCGTTGCCGCGCATGCCCGGACAAGCCCATGTTTACCGTGCGGGTCGCGACGATCATGCAGGAATCAAGGCTCAAGTAACGCATATGGGCGATCGGCCTCTACCTCTACACGACCAACATCAAGGGCGTGTCCTCAATGAGGCTGCATCGCGAACTGGGCATCACCCAAAAGTCCGCATGGTTCCTGATGCATCGCCTCCGCAAGGCTGGCGAAACCACCGAGGCGATTTTCTCGGGACCGGTCGAGGCGGATGAAAGCTACTTCGGCGGCAAGCGAAAGAACATGAGCAACGCCAAACGCAAGGAACTGAAGGACACCGGACGCGGCGCGGTCGGGAAAGCCGCGGTCGTGGCCGTCAAGGACCGGGAAACCAACACCTTCGTTGGTGCTCACCTGGAAAAAACAGACGCCGCCCATGTCGCCGGTTACGTCGCCACAATGACCAACGTAGGCGCAAAGGTCTACACCGACGACGCGAAAGCCTACAACGCGCTGGACCCATACTACGACCACGAATCAGTCAATCACTCCGTAGGCGAGTACGTGAGAGACCAAGCCCACACGAACGGCGTGGAATCATTCTGGTCCATGATGAAGCGCGGGTACATCGGCATCTACCACAAGATGTCACCCAAGCACCTCGACAAGTACGTCTCCGAGCTCGCGCATCGTCACAACATCAGTGAACAGGACACCATCGACCAGATGAAAGACGTACTGCGAAAAATGGTCGGAAAACGCCTCACCTACGACCAGCTGACCGAGGACAATGGGATGAAATCAGGGGCGAGGTCATAGTAATGAACAATATCTTCAATGTTGCAATCATTCTCGGAGGCGCGATCGTTCTGTCGGTTGGACTATACATCTATTTCTCACCCTATCATTCTTGTGTGCGAGGAAATGATAGCGCCAGAGCCGAAATCATTTGCGCCCGTATGGTTGGGGGAGGATGAATCCTGTTCAAGCACTACGCATGGCATGCCGGACATTTCTTCAGCGCCGAGTCCAAAGATCCCTTGACGAGACTCACGACTTCTACACGCGACATATTGCGGGATCCCCGATCAACGGCCTTCCATGCGTTCGTCGCCTGACCGTAGGCCATGCTTTCGGCATGCTCGTCCCAAGCGCGAATGTCATAGCCTCCGCAGATCGAGCACGGGACGGTTGCGCCGGTCGCCTTCAGGATCTCCTCAACAGCGTTCATGGTGTCACTGTTCATCCGAACTCTTCTGATATAATCAGGCGCGAGGACCTGGTGTCCTGTCACAGTGATTTTGACGGTTTGGGGCGCTGTCATTTCAGTATTGGTAGGCTGTCTGGATCAACGTGCGCGCGGATACTTCAGGGGCGTCCGGGGATGTATCGATCAGCCTGGCACGTTCGAGATTGGGGACCTTCTGGTAAAATGTAACAGGGTGTGCGACATCAGTATTGTAACCGGTAACGTTTTTGCATATATGACCGGAAACAAATTGAATATTGTTACCGGTTATATTCATGGTAGAGTGTCCGGAAACAAAATCCGAGGACAACCCGATGACACATGCCAATGCATCCGTCAACGAACGGGTAAATCGATCACGTGAACGCCGGCGGCGGGCTGGTTTGAAGCGTGTGGAAGTTTTCGTTCCCGTCGATCAGGTCGACAAGCTGAAAGCCTATGCCGCCCAGTTGCGCGAAGGTTCGGAGTCGGAGGCAGTCAGGGAAGCACGGATGCTGATTGCGAAGGCGTACAGGCAGTACCGTGCAAAATGCCTCGACAACATCGACGTTGATCCTGAAACGGCCGGACTGGCCGATGCCGCGGTGGTCGCAGCTGCGCTTATGCATCGCGGAAACTCGGAAGCTTATATTCTTGGGCGAGTGCTCAGCAGGTTGGCAAAGTAATGCCCCTCACTTCGATCCAGCAGTCTGTTGCCCAGGTTCTTCGCATTTACCGCTCGGAACGCAACTGTGTCGCCGGCGGTGCCGCCTTGAACCGTAAATGGTCGAGACTGTCTGACGACATGGATATCTTTCAGGATGACAGGGACCGTCTCCCTCATTCCGTCGTTCCTGAGCTCGAGGCGCTACGAAAAGCGGGTTTTGCTGTCGAACTCACGAACGACAACGACCTTGTTGTCGAGGCGATCATCAGAAAGCCTGGCGAGGAGACCTTGGTCCAGTGGTTTGACGATGCAGAGACATGCCGACGTTTTTTCCCCGCACAGAACGATCCGGAATTCGGGTTTCGGCTGCATGAAACGGCTGTACAGATCAATTGCCGTTGCGGCGTGGAAGTCGTGTGAGTGCCGCAAGTCAATTCCCATAACGGCACCTCCTGCCAGAAGGAGTTGAACACGGCTCATAAGATCGGGGTCAAGGTTTGATCTGCAAGCCCAATCGAGACAAAAAAGTGCTGATCGCCGATTCCAGTCCTCAGGTAGCAATGAGGATACAAAGCAGAACGAAGGCGACGTAGGCAGTCATCCCGAGTCCTCTGATGAATTCAAGTGGCAGTATCCTGTCATCACGCCTCAAGGCAAATTTCTCTTCGGTGCGCCACTCTGCGCACTTCTGGCTAATGATCGATTTGCCCGTCGATATCGGTCAAATGAATACCGTCAGATCCCGGTTCAGCAGCGGAAATCCAAAATCATTGCTCCAGGATTCGACGGATGGTTGAAACATCACGTTTCAAATCCTTGACGCGCCTCTCGATGGACGAAACGTCGGCAGCCAGACTTTGAAAGCGCCTGTGGAAATCTGTTCCGCTCAATTGACATCTCTGATCATCCTTCTCGTCGTCGGAACAAGGCTCCAGTTCTGCTGTAATGTGGCCAGGGAAGGAAACGTTTCTTCCGCACGCCGCGCGCACTTGTTTGTCGGTCAATCCCTTCGATTGACTCAAATCTAGGTTACGGAGTTCGGTTGACCTAAATGTTGCTTTGGTAAAATCGGCGCCGGCCGCCGATTTGAGGCTGATGACACGTGCACCGTAAAGGTCGGCGTCAATGAATTTCGCTCCCGTGATATCTGCTCGGCCCAATTTTGCCCAAGCCAAATCCGCTTTATTCAGTACCGCGCCAGACAAATTCGCATTTGACAAGTCTGAGCAGACTAGGTCCGAATCTGTCAGGTTGGCCTCCGGAAGCTGTATGTCCCTGAGATAGATTTCGCTGAGGTCCATGTTGGTCAGGTCAACGCTCAGGTCTGCCATCGTTTCAAGCATGCGAGCTTGCCCGGTATTAAGTCTTGTTGCCGGCGCCCTCCCGTCCCACTGTAGCGCGCGCGTTGCTTCCAACCTGTCCGAGACGAGTCCGATCATGGTCGCTTCCCTGACCTTTCGGTCAGATTCCAACTGCAGCAGTGTAATTCCCAGTGCGATCACCGCCACGAGTATGCTCCAGGGTTCTACAGCCTTCACGGCGCGATGGATTAGTAGAATGATTCGTTTAAGTTTCGTGTCGGTTTTCATTGGGTAGTTCCCAGTTCGGCAATTCAAGGCGCAAGCCCGATTCGTACTGGAGCATGGGATTAACGCAAGATTGGGGTTCGACCCGCTGTACTATCCTGCAAATGTTTTTCGTTGTTGATGAGGAAGTCACCACGGCCACGTGATCGTGAGACCTACAAGACGGGCAATCTTGCGCGCGATCGGCAATGGTCACAAGATCGTCGGCCCGGATTACGTGTCAATCTCGTCACCGGCCGTGTTGCGAAACAAGTGGGCCCGCGCCCATCGATTTGCGTGATTGCGGTTTATCGCGGGTGTCGCGCCGCGAGGGCGGTGTTCCGGTCATTTCCGCCGTTCGGGCGGAGGCGGTTTGCGCGGGTCCCTGGATACGAGTGCTTCCGCTGCCTCGTCACCAGCGTCATCAGCGTCGAAGGTACAGAATACACGTTGGAGTTTTCATGCTCCGGCCCATGCGGGCAGTTTCCCGTACCTCACCCGCGTCTGGCCCGCCAATCCCGTCTCCGCCCAAGAAGACGAGGGTGAGCTGGCATGTTCGGAAATCCCCAATTCGCCGGAAACGCCACCAGGCGACAGCACCAGGTGCCGTGGGGCCTTGTCCAGGGTCGGCACGTCGTTACTTCTCGTGGCAAAAGGCGCGTCGGTGATGTACGAAAAACAATGGCGTCAAACCCGCGTACGGTAAAAAAAACGGAACAGATTTGACCTGGGCGACACGGCATACCGTATTGACTGTTCATGAAATCCACTTCAGCCTTGCGTTGACAATGTCCCGACAAGGATTTCATATGCCGCACGCCAATTTCTACGTGCATTTGTGTCCATCGGACCCTTGAGGGCCCACCGGTCGAATGCCACGTCTCACGACACGCTCGGGGAAAACCACGGCTATGACGACACCCAGCATCCTTGTCTTTGGCGTCGATTCTCTCAGGGCCGACCACTTGAGTTGCTACGGCTATCGCCGGCTGACATCGCCCCGCATTGACCGGCTTGCCTCTCAGGGCGCCCTCTTCGAGAACACGTTCAGCCCGCACATCCCTACAACGAGCGGTTTCACGTCGATGCTGAGCGGCCTCGACGTATTCGGTACCCAGGTGGTTGCGCTGCAACACAAGGGGGGCATCAGGCCTGAAGTGACGATGCTGTCGGAGCTTCTGAGGGATCGGGGCTATGATACGACTTGCGTGGGCTTCAGTGGCAATCCCAGTTCCAGAGGCTTCGACACCTACCTTGACTACCGGGCTTGGTGCAACTGGGACGAACGGCCCCTCGACAAGGCCCAGGACCTCAACCGGGTGGCTGTCCCCGAACTCGAACGTCTCCTCGACCAGGACCGGCCATTCTTCATGTTGCTGCGGCACATGGAGCCGCACACGCCCTACCTGCCCCCGGACCCCTTCCAGCGCATGTTCTATCACGGCAATGAGTGCGACCCGAACAACAATTCGATGGAGCCCGTCTTCGCCTTCAAGCCCTTTCGGGACTTTTTTGCCAGCTGGATGCCGCCCGGGATTACCGACAAGGACTACGTGATCGCCCAGTACGACGGGGCCATCGCATACATGGACTCCTGTATCCAGACCATTCTGAACCTCCTCGAAACCCGCGGTGTCCTTGACGACATGATCGTTGTGCTGGTCTCCGACCACGGCGAGACACTTTACGAGCACGAGTGCTGGTTCGACCATCACGGCCTCTACGACTCGAACCTCCACGTCCCTCTCATAATCCGATACCCGTCAAAGGTTCCCGCTGGGCTCCGGCTTACGGGTTACAGTCAACTCAAGGACCTTGTTCCCACATTGCTGGAACTCGCGGGAATCAAGTGCGACATCCGCTTTGATGGCAGGAGCTTGATGGGCATGGTTCGCGGGGATGTGGCCTCCCACGCGGGAGAGATGTACATCACCGAGTGTACCTGGATGCGAAAGCACGGCTGGCGGACGCCGCAGTGGAAGCTGATACGGGCCCTGGAGCCCGACTTCCACTTCAAACCGCCAGTGGAGCTGTACAACCTGATCGAGGACCCCTGTGAGACGATCGATTTGGCACCAGAGCGAGACGATGTCGTCGACGTGTTGACCGAAAGGATGGAGCGCTGGATTGCAGCCCGGGAAAGCGCGACCGGTCTGCCGAACCCGATATTCCACCAGGGCGGTGACTGGCACGGTCACGAGGGGATCGGCGCCTTCAAGTCCTCCCGGCAGGCGTACGAGACTCTGCGCATCGGCGATTCATCGGAGGCGTTGCGTATTTCCTCGGGATCCTGAGAACGGGACAGCGCCCGATTTCGAGTGGGAGTGGGAAAGACATGAATCTACGCGTAGCAATTGTGGGGATGGGTGGTATTGGCGACATCCACGCCGGGGTCTACGAAGCGGACGCGCGCTGCCAGATCGTGGCGGTCTGCGATATCCGCAAGGACAAGGCGGCGGTGGCAGGCCAGCGCTTCGGATGTCCTTCTTTCACGTCCGTAGATGAGATGGTCGCCCGAACCCAGATCGATATCGCCAGCGTGTGCACTGCCGGCACGGAGAACGGCGGTGATCACTACGAACCCACCATGGCCCTGCTCAACGCCGGAATCGCGATCCTCGGAGAAAAGCCGATCTCGAACGAAATCTCCAAGGCGAGGGAAATGGTTGCCCTGGCCGAGGAAAAGGATCTCCGATACGGAATCAACCTCAATCACCGCTTCACGCCAGCCGCGATCCGGGCCAGGAAGTGGGTCGGCGACGGACGCCTGGGTGAGGTGAACATCATCAACATGACGATGTGGATCGACAATCCCATTGAGTCGTCGCCCCACTTTCACATGCGGGCGCTCCATCCCCACTCGATCGACGTCATGCGTCATTTCTGCGGTGACGTCACGAAGGTTCATGCGTTCTTTAAACGGGGCTCGGGACGGAAGATCTGGTCCAATGTCCAGGCCAACATGTTGTTCGAGAACGGCATAATCGGCCACCTGACAGGCAGCTACGATGCCGGGGGAAGCTACGGCCTCGAGACCCTCGAAGTCGTGGGCTCCGAGGCCAGGTTCGTGCTGAGAGAGGCATGCGAGCACCTCGAGTTCTACCCGCGGCGTTCCAGGCAGGTCGAGACTTACGCCTATTTGGGTGACATGATGGGATTCAGTGAAACCTTCCGGAGCCGCATCACCCGATGGATCGACCAGAACGCGGAGGGCGTCGATCCGGACGAAATCGATGGCTCCGCGATGGACGCCCTCAAGGCCCAGTTGGTGATCGAGGCCGCCATCGAGTCCTGGGAGACTGGCCAGGTCGTGGAAGTGGAGAAAGTGTAGCCATGAAACTGGGTGCAAACACTGTCCTCTTCGGAGGTCACAGCATGGAGACGGCTTTCCGATGCATATCCATGGCGGGCTACGATGCTGTCGAACTCTCTGCCATGGACTGGTTGGGCGATCACCTCGTGCTGGAACGCTGGCAGAGTCTGGTACCCCAAATCAAGGAGCTCTCGGAGGAGCATGGGCTGGAGTTGACAGCCATCGAGCAGACATCCCACGACACGGAGAAGATGGACCGCGCCTGCCGTGCCGCGGCGGCCCTGGAGATTCCGGTCGTCAACTGTGGCCCGGGGGGGCAGAGTGGCGACGCGGACAGTTTGAACGCATCGATTAGGTCATTGGCCAGTTTGACTGAGGTCGCGGAGGCTCATGGTGTCTCGCTGTGCGTCAAGGCGCACGTAGGGTGCAGCATTTACGACACGCCCACCACTTTGCAGGCGATGGAGGCGATTTCATCGCCGGCATTCGGCATCGACATGGACCCGTCTCACATTCACAGGGCAGGTGAAGACCCATCCGAGGCGATCGTACAGGTGATGTCGCGAGTCAAGCACGTGCACATACGGGACTGCAAGGGCCGGCAGGAAGACCCGGGCCGCCCGGAGGACCAGGCCAACGGGCGAGGTGACATCGACCTGTTGCGATTCATCAGGGTGCTTCACGAACACGGCTATTCGGGTGCCCTCAATCTCGAGATCATCGGAGCGAGGGAATACGACCTCGAACGGTGCTGCATTATCGCCGCCGAGGCGCGTGGCCACATGCAGGCCTGTCTGCAGGCCTGCGGAATCCGATAGCGGAAGACCATTGTCGATCATCATCGACGCCGGTCATCGCGCGGTTCCCCGACGGCTGGCAGACGAAAGCGGCATCGACTTTCTGCTCCGGCACCTGTTTTATGAAAGTCCGGTCGAACCTAACGACGTGACCGGTCGCATCGGGTTGATCGGTAAACGCATTGAAACAGCGAGGGAGTCAGTTGGTTGTTTACAGGTGGAAGAACAGTATCCGGGAGCCTGTTTGCCGTTCCGCATCTGCCCGATCATCCGGGTAGGTAGTGGGGAGATCAATCGTGTACCTGTTTGTTCCTTTTCCACCAAACCTGGCCTCGTGTCGCCGGAACATTCCGACAAGGTTTGCCAAAATTGAGTTTTCTTGAGCATTCTGTGTGCTCTCCCAAATGCATGCGACGGTTTGTGACCGGGTGCGAACCAACGCACACTCCATTCTGGGGAGCAACGGCCTGATGGAGGTTGGATGCAGCCATTCGTAGAATCTAACGGCCTTCTCGATGATCCGCCGGGGCTTCGCAAGCGATTGCGCGATGACGGTTACCTGTTCCTCAGGGGCATCCTCCCGACCGACGAGGTGCTCGACCTTAGACGACAAGTCCTCGAATTCTGTGCACAGGCCGGCTGGTTGAGGCCTGGGGCAAACGTGATGGACGGTTTGGCCGACCGCAATCCGATCTCGGAAGACGACGACGAATACCTTGAAGTATACGCACGGGTCCAAGCCCTGGAAGCCTTTCACCGGCTGAAGTTCGACGCAAACATCATCCGCATCATGGAGGACCTTTTCCAGGAGCCCGTAATTCCCTTGCCGAAGACAATCGCGCGCATCGCGTTTCCGCGGGACAACGCTCGTGGCACCAAGCCACATCAAGACTGGATATTCGTTGGAGGTTCGATGGAGACCATCAGTTGCTGGGCACCGCTTGGTGACGTGTCGCTGGATGTCGGAGGACTGAGAATACTTGCAGGGAGCCACAAGTCCGGCTTCCTCGAGCCGCGACCGGCGATCGGTACCGGATCCAGGATTGTCGATGTCGATCCCGGGCTGGAGTGGCACCAATCCGGCTATCGAAGCGGAGATGTTCTGCTGTTCAAGTCTCTCACCGTACACGCCGCGGCCTCCAATCTGACGCCTGATGAGCTTCGGCTTTCAGTCGATTTTCGCTATGCCGGTGAAAGCCATACGATTGCCGAGAAATGGCTTAGACCCCATTTTGATGACGTGGGCGAACCCTTTACTTGGAGCACGTTGGAAAAGGAGTGGCGGGACAGTCCGATCGCCGACTACTGGGAACGACTGCCTCGTCTGAAAACTAAACGCCATCCTTGGTTCTGGGAAACCGGGAAGCAGTCGTAAATCCTGAGCATTCGCAAGGCGCCAAAGCGGACGAAAGTCTCCGTTTCGCTCGCGACTCTGGCAATGAGTGAAGTACCGCTTGCCCCGGGCGACAGGATGTAAATCGGAACTTCAAACGGAACAAAACGGAATCATCGGTGAGAAAGTCGTTGAATTATAGGCACTTACGCGGATTCCGGAGGATGTGATCACAGTACACGACTCACCGGATTTCGGGTAGTTTGACCGGTCTTTTCGGGATGGTCGTTTGCCACGCCATGAGTGCGTCATCCGGGTCGTAGATGATCCACCTCCGCAGAGCATCGAACCCGGTTCGGAACCAAGATTTCTCGAGACGTTTGTGCGTCTTCCGGCGGATTGGCTTGCGCCCCATCACCCGGGTCGCACAGCGGTGTGCCCACGTCACGGCGAGGGTGACGACGCCGAGGAGGGTCGAGAGTTTGGCGGAATCGGTGATGTGAGTATCCTCGATATTGAAGCCGCGGGTCTTGGCATCCGAGAAGAGGCATTCGATGGCCCAGCGACGCCGATAGAGGCGCAGGGCACTCCGGGGGTGCTCCATATTGGTCGCGATGATGAGGCTCTCCTTTCCCCGGATCCGCTTTGCTGCGAACTTCAGCCGGTTTTCCGGCCTCTCCTCCATGGTGTGCAGCCAACCGGTCCAGTCGCGTTTGCTGCCTCTGCGGCTCTTGTGCACCAGCGTGCGGAACAGCC
Source organism: Paracoccaceae bacterium (assembly GCA_965242975.1). GTDB lineage: Bacteria > Pseudomonadota > Alphaproteobacteria > Rhodobacterales > Rhodobacteraceae > JAPPHA01. The sequence continues at coordinate 3,178,587 of CBDETS010000007.1, forward strand.
TCAGCATTCCGTCGTCTTCGGTGCGGACCTGCAGGTTCTCACGCAACCTGACGACGAACGGGACATTGTTTTCATTGAGGAATTCCAGCCATCGTGCACCGACGAACTCCCGGTCGGCGAGCAGGGCGTCAATCGAGGACACCTCGAACAGGCGCAGGTAGCGACGCATCAACGCGATGCGTTGTGCTGTTGACGAGTTGCCCCCGTGGTCGAGCAGGCTCCACATCAACGGCACACGAAACCGTTGCGTCACGATGGCGAGGACCAGGATGTTCACGTCCCGTGAACCGAGTTTCCAGTTGGTCCGGTCCAGGGCCAGGACCTTCGGGCCTGCAAGCCCGAGAATGCGCACCACCAGGACCGCGACCACATCTTCATCAAGACGGACATGTTGAAAGAACCGCTGCAGCCGTCGATAGTTCGACGCGTGCAGGGCCGCGCCCGGGAACTGGCTCGCAAGGTGACTGAGATTCACGGTCCGACAGTTTGCCAGACCAACGAGCAGGACCGACAGCGTCGCGAGCCTCGTCTTGCTCAAGGCGAAGTGCGGTCGTAGAGTGTTCGTTAGAGGGGCGATGAGAAATCCGAGCATTGCGAAGATCCTTCGAGTTGAAGACGTTGTAGGTTGTCCTCAATTCGAATCCTTTTCGCCTCTCATTTCAAGTGCGTCGTGTACTGTGGGATGTGATGCCGGGCAGTTGTTCCCATGTAAATCCGGAAAAATTTTGAGAAATTTGTTGACGATTTATCCCCCTGACGACAATTTCCTTCCGGATAGAAATCGTCGGATTTTGGAGATAATCCGGAAAAATTGTTCCCAGTACGGTAACCGTTCGGCGACGGAGTGATGGCCTATCTGGCTTTCACTGATTGAGTGTTCTTTTCCAGTCTTTTCTGAGCGGACAGAGCCAGATGGCCTTGATCGGTTTTCCGAATTCCTTCCGTGTGTCGTAGCGTCCGCGTCCCTGCGTGGCTCCGACATGGATCCATCCGGAAGCCTTGTAGGTGATCCCGGAGAAGCGCGGGGTTTCGACGAAGGTTTCCATCAGGACCGGGGAGATGTTGTACCGCCTTTGCCAGTCCTCGGGCAGTTGGCGGCGCACACTCGAGAGGATGTGGGAAGCCAGGTTCGGGATGTGAATCCATGGCATGATGAGATATCGGGAATTGTTGATCACGCGATACAGGTTTCGCTCCCGGACTTCCGCAGACCATCCGATGAAGGCATCGCGGGGTGCGGTCTTCCAGGCGGCGGCCGAGAAGCCGAGCATGGCCAGGGGCCGGCCTTCCCGGTCCTGGACTGCATAACGCATCTGTGCACCGATCAGGGGCGTGTAGCCGAGGTAGTGCCAGCGGGCGATGAAGCCGTTCCAGGCGACGCTGGCCGCACGGTCTGCACCGGTGACCTTGACCAGGCGGATCGGGCGCACCGCGTCCAGCGTCTCCGGCATTGGCGTGGCCGGCGGGTCGGTCTCCGGGCCGAACTCCGGGACCCGCCGCGGCCGCAGTCCGTGCCGCGGCGGCGGCAGTGTGATGATCCCGTCCCGGTGCATCCTCAACATGGTGAGCCGGGCCATCATGTCCCTGAGCCCGCCGTCGGGCTTGACCCAGCCGATGGCGCGGCAGAACGCACGCGCCAGCCCGGCACGGGTCTGCTGCGGGGAGGACGCGATCAGTTCCCGCATCAGCGCCATCTCGTCGGTGGTGAAGTCACGCCCGTGATAACGGCACTCGATCGCGGTGTCATCCGTCGTCATCGTGCGGCCTTGAGCTGTCGGCGCCTGTCTTCGTCCATCGACCAGGGCAGCCAGGGTGAGAGATCCTCAGGCGGCTGGCCGCCGTTGCCCGCGCAGGCCGAAAGCCAGTCGTCGAGCCACGTGCGGACATCGATCCCGTTCATCCGCAGGGTCTCGATGATCCCGTACATCGTGGCGGAGAACAGGGCCCCTTCGAGGCTGTCGGAGCCGAACGACAGCTTCCGCCCGATCACCGGACCCCGATGCATCCGCTCGGACAGGTTGTTATCCATGGGTACGTCCGGCCTGTCGACGAACACGCAGAGCCCGTCGCGATGCCTCAGCAGCGAGTTGAGCGCCTTCGCACGCCGGTCCGAACCGGCCGGCCCCGCGCGTTCCGTCTCCGCGAGGGCGAACAGCCGGTCGACGGCACGCTTCAGCCGACGATGTGCACTCCCGAACTTTCGCGACTGCTCCTCCATCCCCACGTCCGGGTCGTAGTGCTTCAGCCGGACCCTGTTCAGGTGGAATAGCTGCCCGAACCGGTCCAGCCACCGGCCCTCCCATCTCTCCAGGGCGTCATTGCCGGCGGCGGCCTCGATGAATTTGCGGCGAACATGCGACCAGCACCAGGCCAGGATCAGGATGCCGCCAAGAACACGCGCGAGCTTCTTGTAGGCCGAGAAGGCGTCACACACCAGGACCGTGCCGGCACCGACGCCGGCGAACAGCTTGCCGGCAGCCTCGGCATTGCGCCGCGCGTCCACGTGGAACCAGACCGCATCCCGGGAGACCGCACACCACAGCCAGGCCTTGCCGGTGCCACGGATGGCCTTGAGGGACTGAACCCGCCAACTTGTCTCGTCGCCGTGAAGCACCGCGGCCGCTTTCAGGTGGGCGAGGATCGCCTGCGACAGCGGCGCGAACAACGGCATCAGCCTGTGGATGCTGGAGGCCAGGGTCCCGGGCGAGACCGGCAGCCCCTGGTCGCGCATCCATGCCGCGACCCGGTTCAGCGGCCGGTGGCAGGCGTAGCATTCGAACAGGAAACAGACCCAGAAGCTGATCCCGTAGGGCGTGTGGGGGAACAGCCGGGGAACCGGGGGCACCGAGACCTCCTTCGGCGCCGACGCACAGGTGCAGCTCTGCCGCCAGCGGTTGCGTTGGATGATCCGGACATGCACCCTGACCTCGATCTCGATGGCCTCGGAATCATGGCTGCCGTTCTTCACATAGGGAAGGCCGCAGCAGGGACAGACACGCTCCTCTTCCGGCGGGTCGTGAGCCTCGGGTTTGCGCTCCATGTCCGGACGCGGCGTCCGGCCATGCCCGGGCTTGTCCGCCTGTTGACCACGGTTGCGGCCGCTGGCGGACCCGGACTTTTCCTTCTTCTCGCTTTTTCGGCCGAACCTTGCCTTGGCATGGGTCTCACGCGCCGAGCGGAGCCTCTCGTTCTCGGCCTTGAGTTCCTCCAGTTCCTCCGCCTGCTTCGCAGTCAACTCCTTCAGCCGGGAAATCTCCTTGCGCAAACCCGTGATCGAGCGGCGGCCACTGTCGATGTCGGCGGCGTTCAGAAGCCCCTGCAACCGCGCCACCTCCTTTTCCAGCCTGAGCACGTTCTTCGTACTCCGCCTCCGGTGCAGGTCCTTCAGGTCCGCACGCGCCGCGGCAAGCTTCTCGCGGTTGCTCTCGAAGACCCTGCGCAATCCGTTGAGTTCGCTACGGGCCCGGACCGACTCCCGCCTCCAGTCCTCGGCACGGGCTTCCGATTCCCCGAGTTCGCCCTCCAGTTCCGTGACCCTCGCCTCGGCCGCCTCCGCACGTGCACGCTCCTGCACGTACAGGCGTTCCCAGTCCTCCGCAGACAGAACCGGCGGAGTGGCGGGACCCGAAACAGAAACTCCGGAATTCAACATGCGACCGGATTAACAGATATCCGGAAGTGTAACCAGACAAAAAAACAGAACCCGAAAAACCAGTCCTCAAGCGACGGAAAAAGAGACCATCACGCCCTTACCGAACGGTTACCACGACCCGTAACCGTTCGGCGACGGAGTGATGGCCTATCTGGCTTTCACTGATTGAGTGTTCTTTTCCAGTCTTTTCTGAGCGGACAGAGCCAGATGGCCTTGATCGGTTTTCCGAATTCCTTCCGTGTGTCGTAGCGTCCGCGTCCCTGCGTGGCTCCGACATGGATCCATCCGGAAGCCTTGTAGGTGATCCCGGAGAAGCGCGGGGTTTCGACGAAGGTTTCCATCAGGACCGGGGAGATGTTGTACCGCCTTTGCCAGTCCTCGGGCAGTTGGCGGCGCACACTCGAGAGGATGTGGGAAGCCAGGTTCGGGATGTGAATCCATGGCATGATGAGATATCGGGAATTGTTGATCACGCGATACAGGTTTCGCTCCCGGACTTCCGCAGACCATCCGATGAAGGCATCGCGGGGTGCGGTCTTCCAGGCGGCGGCCGAGAAGCCGAGCATGGCCAGGGGCCGGCCTTCCCGGTCCTGGACTGCATAACGCATCTGTGCACCGATCAGGGGCGTGTAGCCGAGGTAGTGCCAGCGGGCGATGAAGCCGTTCCAGGCGACGCTGGCCGCACGGTCTGCACCGGTGACCTTGACCAGGCGGATCGGGCGCACCGCGTCCAGCGTCTCCGGCATTGGCGTGGCCGGCGGGTCGGTCTCCGGGCCGAACTCCGGGACCCGCCGCGGCCGCAGTCCGTGCCGCGGCGGCGGCAGTGTGATGATCCCGTCCCGGTGCATCCTCAACATGGTGAGCCGGGCCATCATGTCCCTGAGCCCGCCGTCGGGCTTGACCCAGCCGATGGCGCGGCAGAACGCACGCGCCAGCCCGGCACGGGTCTGCTGCGGGGAGGACGCGATCAGTTCCCGCATCAGCGCCATCTCGTCGGTGGTGAAGTCACGCCCGTGATAACGGCACTCGATCGCGGTGTCATCCGTCGTCATCGTGCGGCCTTGAGCTGTCGGCGCCTGTCTTCGTCCATCGACCAGGGCAGCCAGGGTGAGAGATCCTCAGGCGGCTGGCCGCCGTTGCCCGCGCAGGCCGAAAGCCAGTCGTCGAGCCACGTGCGGACATCGATCCCGTTCATCCGCAGGGTCTCGATGATCCCGTACATCGTGGCGGAGAACAGGGCGCCGTCCAGGCTGTCGGAGCCGAACGACAGCTTCCGCCCGATCACCGGACCCCGATGCATCCGCTCCGACAGGTTGTTATCCATGGGTACGTCCGGCCTGTCGACGAACACGCAGAGCCCGTCGCGATGCCTCAGCAGCGAGTTGAGCGCCTTCGCACGCCGGTCCGAACCGGCCGGCCCCGCGCGTTCCGTCTCCGCGAGGGCGAACAGCCGGTCGACGGCACGCTTCAGCCGACGATGTGCACTCCCGAACTTTCGCGACTGCTGCTCCATCCCCACGTCCGGGTCGTAGTGCTTCAGCCGGACCCTGTTCAGGTGGAATAGCTGCCCGAACCGGTCCAGCCACCGGCCCTCCCATCTCTCCAGGGCGTCATTGCCGGCGGCGGCCTCGATGAATTTGCGGCGAACATGGCTCCAGCACCAGGCCAGGATCAGGATGCCGCCGAGAAGACGCGCCAATTTCTTGTAGGCCGAGAAGGCGTCACACACCAGGACCGTGCCGGCACCGACGCCGGCGAACAGCTTGCCGGCAGCCTCGGCATTGCGCCGGGCGTCCACGTGGAACCAGACCGCATCCCGGCAGACCGCACACCACAGCCAGGCCTTGCCGGTGCCACGGATGGCCTTGAGGGACTGAACCCGCCAACTTGTCTCGTCGCCGTGAAGCACCGCGGCCGCTTTCAGGTGGGCGAGGATCGCCTGCGACAGCGGCGCGAACAACGGCATCAGCCTGTGGATGCTGGAGGCCAGGGTCCCGGGCGAGACCGGCAGCCCCTGGTCGCGCATCCATGCCGCGACCCGGTTCAGCGGCCGGTGGCAGGCGTAGCATTCGAACAGGAAACAGACCCAGAAGCTGATCCCGTAGGGCGTGTGGGGGAACAGCCGGGGAACCGGGGGCACCGAGACCTCCTTCGGCGCCGACGCACAGGTGCAGCTCTGCCGCCAGCGGTTGCGTTGGATGATCCGGACATGCACCCTGACCTCGATCTCGATGGCCTCGGAATCATGGCTGCCGTTCTTCACATAGGGAAGGCCGCAGCAGGGACAGACACGCTCCTCTTCCGGCGGGTCGTGAGCCTCGGGTTTGCGCTCCATGTCCGGACGCGGCGTCCGGCCATGCCCGGGCTTGTCCGCCTGTTGACCACGGTTGCGGCCGCTGGCGGACCCGGACTTTTCCTTCTTCTCGCTTTTTCGGCCGAACCTTGCCTTCGCATGGGTCTCACGCGCCGAGCGGAGCCTCTCGTTCTCGGCCTTGAGTTCCTCCAGTTCCTCCGCCTGCTTCGCAGTCAACTCCTTCAGCCGGGAAATCTCCTTGCGCAAACCCGTGATCGAGCGGCGGCCACTGTCGATGTCGGCGGCGTTCAGAAGCCCCTGCAACCGCGCCACCTTCTCCAGCCTGAGCACGTTCTTCGTACTCCGCCTCCGGTGCAGGTCCTTCAGGTCCGCACGCGCCGCGGCAAGCTTCTCGCGGTTGCTCTCGAAGACCCTGCGCAATCCGTTGAGTTCGCTACGGGCCCGGACCGACTCCCGCCTCCAGTCCTCGGCACGGGCTTCCGATTCCCCGAGTTCGCCCTCCAGTTCCGTGACCCTCGCCTCGGCCGCCTCCGCACGTGCACGCTCCTGCACGTACAGGCGTTCCCAGTCCTCCGCAGACAGAACCGGCGGAGTGGCGGGACCCGAAACAGAAACTCCGGAATTCAACATGCGACCGGATTAACAGATATCCGGAAGTGTAACCAGACAAAAAAACAGAACCCGAAAAACCAGTCCTCAAGCGACGGAAAAAGAGACCATCACGCCCTTACCGAACGGTTACCCAGTACGAGTCCCGTTTGGTTCTGACTAAGTTGTTGTTGGAAAACGAAAAAATGTGAAGCCCGGCTGTGAAGTTCCGGTAAATACCGATCCATGACATTGTAGTCACGGATCGAGAACTCGTTTCGCGTCTGAAAATCCGGTTGCCGGGTGGAACATCTGCTGTTCCGCACCGCAGACCGGCTGCAGCGGGCCATCGCCATCAATGCGGTGATCGCATGGCGCATCATGCTGATGACCCTGCTCGGACGCCGGGTGCCCGATTGTGATCCCGACCTGATGTTCACCGATGCGGAACTGGGCTTCCTGCGCGATTATGCCCGCAAGCATGATCCGGACCCCGGGAACCAGATCATGTGGACCGGCTACAACCGGCTGGCCATTGCCGTGATCGGCCACGAAGTCGGCTACGATGTCGGCTTCCAGGCCGGCCGGAGGCATGGCTCATTTTGTGCGATTCCGTCGGGCGCAGGAAGTTCCCCGGTATCTCGCGAGCGCCGTTCGCGCCCGGATCGTAGCGGGTGAGTCGGGTGACTCTGCGGGAAAAGGCCGGTGACAGCCCGCGGCCACCACGGCCCAGATAAACAGTTCGGAATCACGATGTCAGGTCAGTGCCGCAGAAGTGCAGTCGCGGTGTGTGCAGCGACCCGCCAGTCAATCACCGCCCAGTCCCGGCATGACCAACCGGGTGGGAAGGGGCAGCAACGTCACCCGCTGCTGCCCGATCTATTCTACTGGCTGTCCAGTATGTAGCCGGGATGCGCAAGACTGGCCGGGCTTCCGGGCTTGACGGAAACCGTGCCTGTCGCGCCCTCGCACATGTAGATGTTGTTTTCATTCAGGTACGAGAAATGCTGGTCCGTCCACTGTTCGGTAACACCGCAGAATTGCGGTTTGACCAGACTGAACTTGGTCCGGTTCCATATCGGAATCCCGGGCAGCTCTTGGTTGAAGATTTCCTGCATTCTAATATAGATCTGCCGGAGCTCATCTCCACCACTGCGACTTGCCGCGGTCATGAGTTCATCATACTCGGGATTGTTGTACTCGCCGTAATTCCACGCGCCGCCGGCGCCGAAATAGGCCAGGTGATCGCCGACCACATCATTCGAATACCCTGTGAACCACAGGTTCAGCTCTCCCGCCTCGCCTGCCTTTTCCATGTCCGGCCAGTCCATCTGCCGAACATCAACCTTCATGCCCGCAGCGGCCAGCTGCTGCTGGATGAAGACCAGCCAGTCAAGAGCCTCCTGGGAGTTGTAGTATGTCGCCAGCTCGACAACCACGTCCGGGTCCCAGTTCGCCTCGGCCAGCAGTTCTTTCGCCCGTTCTGGGTCGTACGGATAGGCCGCAGCATCGGGATTGAACATGACATGGTCAGCGGGAAACAGGGTGTACATGGGATCCCTTAGCCCGTTGGGAATCAGGACATCGATCAACTGCTGACGGTTGATTGCGAAGGAAATCGCCTGTCGGACCCTTTCATCCTCCAGGGCAGGATGGTCGGCGATGTTGATGTAGTTGGGACTCAGGGGCTGGCCGCGCAGGAAGACAAATCCTTGGGGATCCGCGCCATATCGCGAAACGTCCTGGGCTGAGAGAAATTCCAGCAAGTCCGCTTCCCCTTTTTCAAAGGCAAGCGTTCCGGTTTCATACTCTTCAAAAAACCTCATCACGATCCGGTCCAGATGCGGCCGGCCGGCCCAGTAATTCTCATTCGCGGCCGCGGCTACGTATTGTCCCTCGACATATTCCTCGAACACGAATGGGCCAGTGCCAATTCTCACATCGGTCGACATCCAGTCCGTCGCCGGCAAATCCTCCATTGGGGTATCTTCAAAAAGATGCGCCGGAAGGATGTAGACCTTGCCAACCCTTTCAAAGAAATTGCCGTTCGGGACCGCCGTTTCAAAAACGATCGTGTGATCGTCGACAACCGTGATGCCTTCGACACTGTCCGCCGTGCCATCGATGTAGGCCTGTGCGCCTTTCAATTCCGTCAGACGGGCCGCCTGCATCAGGAAATCCGCGCCTTCCGCCCGGGGATTCATGGTCAGCAGGTAGCTCCATTCCACATGCCTTGCGGTCAGCGGCGTGCCGTCGTGGAACTGCACGCCCTCGCGCAGATGAAACGTCCCCTTTGTCAGATCATCGGAGACCTCCCAATGCGTCGCAAGGTCGGGGAGCAGGACGTTGTTGTAGGGATCCAAGACATACAGGTTCCCGAAATTGAGCCTCGTAAACTGGTGGTTTTCTGACGATTTCCACGGAAACGGCAAAATTGATCCGCGGGCGGCAATGGTGAAGGTTCCACCATCAGCCGGCGTGCAGGTCGCGGGGCACATTGTAACGCTTCCGGCGTCCGTCGGACCCTGCATCTCCGCGGCCGCGCCGCCGGAGACAAACAGCAGTGGCACCAGGGCCAGACTCTTCAATACATTTTTCATTGTTTCCTTCCTCTCTCTCTCTCTGATTTGTCACCTTAAGGTATCATGCGGCTGCCTACTGTCAAGAAAGTGCCGGTGTCAGGTGTCTGTGACAAATGGAACTGTCCGGTTTTCAGTTTAACCAATTACAAAAAAACTGGTTGGTGTCGGTCCGGTGGTACTGGAAGGCGAGAGGCGCGAGAGTGTGGGCAAGCAGTGGTCGACGCTTGGCGTTGTCCACGGACTGTCCATGCGGTCCAGAGGGCACGTCCACACAGTATCACGTTCAACCCGCCCGCGCCCACACGACATCCGCGGACGGATCGGCGATGACCGGGCCGTCGAACAGATAGTCTGCGAGCCCCGGGCCGATGAACGGCACGAATGCCGTGCCCGCCTCGGCCGACGGCACCGCGAACTCGGCGTTGAACACGGGGCGGTAGCGCGCGCCAAGATAGCGGTTCGCACTGGAGATCGTATCGATGCCCTGAGCGGCGCGCTCCTTCGGGAGACGTTCCTGATGAATGCCGAGCATGCGTTCTCACCGCCACCGGGCTTTGGGTGAGCAGGTGGGATCATGTCCACCCCGACTTGGCGCATCGCGCGACCGAACCGTGTCAAATTGTGGCGATCGACTTTGCCGCCAGCCTCGGGCGTGTGCCAATAGTGGGAACCGCGGTCGGTTTACAGGCTCGAGAGCAGTCCCTACTCCGCGAAGACCTCGGCCATCGCCCGGATACTCGACGCCGTCCCTTCCTCCTCGACAAAGAACATCGAGTCATGCTCGGATGTCCGATTATCGAGCGTGATGATGAGGTCCCGGTGCTGCCCGGGAACCCACTCGGTGGTCGAACCGTCCCCCGACCCCGCGGTCGCGCGCGGCGGCGGTGATGCTTGTCGCGTCCCCGGGGCCTTCGCCACCATGCCCGCACGCTGAAGGACGGTCTTGACCCAGGTTTAGCTCCGCTTCCCCGCATGTTCGCGATGGTAGTGGATTTGGAAATGCATGACGTTCCTTCCCTCAAAACGCTCGCGGTACAGAATCTCGGTCCCCGGAACCTCATCGATCAGGGACCGACGGGCCGAGACGTGGTTCAGGCGTCTGTCGAGCAGGCCGTCCAGACCATCCTCCTCGTACCGGTCCACATGGCGCCGGAACGTGCGGTCCACGCGCCCGGAAGACGCGCGGCCTCCTCCTGGGTCAGGCAATGTTTTTCCCAGCCGCTGCGGGACTCTTCATCTCATCCGTCGCAACTCCCGTCGTAATCACGTCCGAGGCATCGGGCACCTCCTCGGTACCCAGAGACCGGACAGATCATGTGCTCCCAAAAGCCTCGGGAACATTTAGTTGATGGTGCCGGCACACTAACGTATCTTTCGCAAACTCGGTACTGGGCTGGCCGCCAGGAGGGGTTTGCCTCCGTGTTCTTTCGCTTTTCGGGCGGCGGCGTTGCAAGTCGACGGGAGTGCGCGATGCAGCCATTTGTGGAATCGAACAGTCTGCTTGATGATCCGCCCGGGCTGCGCAGGCGGATGCGTCATGACGGTTATCTGTTTCTCAGAGGCATATTACCGCAGGACGAGGTTCTGGATCTGAGACGCCAATTCCTCGAAATCTGTGCAGAGGCCGGTTGGACGCGCTCCGGAGAAGACTCTCTGGAAGCTATTGCCGCCCGCGATCCAGTTTACGATGATGATGATGATGACGAATATCTGGATGTATACGCCAGGGTCCAGGCCCTGGAGGCGTTTCACCGCCTGAAACTCGACCGCAACTTGATCCGCATCATGGAGGATCTTTTCCAGGAGCGTGTTGTGCCGTTTCCGAGGACGATCGCGCGCATATCGTTTCCCGACACCGCCGAACATATCACGCAGCCGCACCAGGACTGGATTTTTGTGGGAGGCTCGACAGAGACCATCAGTTGCTGGATACCGTTGGGTGATGTGCCGGAGGCCGTCGGCGGCTTGAAAGTCCTGGCGGGAAGCCACAAGGCCGGTTTCCTCGAACCGCGGCCGGCTGGAGGGTCTGGGGGAAGGACCGTCGATGTCGATCCCACATTGGAGTGGCACCATTCCGGTTTTCGGTGCGGCGACATCCTGTTGTTCAAGATGTTCACCGTGCACGCTGCGGCCGCCAATCGGACGCCTGATAAAATTCGGCTCTCGATCGATGTTCGCTATACCGGCACAAGCCACGCCATCGGCGAAAGATGGCTTCGCGCCGACCCCCCCGATGTGGGCGAGCCATTTACCTGGGACACCCTGGACAAGGAATGGCGGGACAGTCCGGTTGCGCGCTATTGGGAACGGGGGTATGACTTGAAGATCGTGCGTCATGACTGGTTCTGGGAGAATGACGGGACCTCCTAGAGCCGGCTCGGCTACAGGACGCACGGGAGGATCGGCCCGGGACCACGCCCGGAACCGGGCCGCAGGCGTCAGCTGCGGCATTGTCTTCGTGTCCCGGCCGCCATTGCAGGTCGCCTGGCAGGCCGGTCCGGTCATTGCCGGGATGCCGGACAGGCGGGGAATTGACTTCCGGATTCGGCGGGCTTGGGCTGAAGTCAGCATGCGGGCGTGGCACGGCGATTGATAATGCCGCAGCCGGCCATACCAATCATGCGGGCCGTGCTCCCCTTTCGCCGGGGACAGGCGCGTTTGCGCCGGTGTTCGGGATGGCTCGTGAAATTTGTGACCTGGCCCGGAGATGTGTCGTCAGGTCCACAAACCGCGAAGGGGACACACGGTTGTTGATGATCAGCGGGACGGAACTGGAATTTGCTGGAAGTAAGTAACCTGCAGACGACCTTCACGACGGAAGACGGCGTGGTCAAGGCGGTCAACGGCATATCCTATTCGCTACAGAGGGGAGAAGCGCTCGGTATCGTCGGGGAGAGCGGCTGCGGCAAGAGCGTCGGAGCGCTGTCCTTGATGCGCCTGATTCCGGAACCGCCAGGGAAAATCGTGGCGGGGGAAGTGCTGTTTCAGGGGCGCGACGTCCTCAGGATGGACATGGACGATCTCAGGAATCTTCGCGGCAACCAGATTGCGATGATCTTCCAGGATCCCCTGACGTCACTCAACCCGGTCCTGACTATCGGCCGGCAAATCATGGAAACGGTGCTGCTGCATACTGACAGAAACAGGGAGCAGGCACGCAGGCACGCGATCGATCTGCTGGACAAGGTCGGCATTCCGGACGCTGGCAACCGGCTGGACGACTATCCACACCAGTTTTCCGGCGGCATGCGGCAGCGCGTCATGATTGCCATGGCCCTGTCATGCGACCCGCTGCTCCTCATCGCGGACGAGCCCACGACAGCGCTTGATGTCACCACGCAGGCGCAGATCGTCGACCTCGTCATGCGCCTGCGCAAAGACCTCGGCATGGCGGTCATATGGATCACGCATGATCTGGGCGTTGTGGCGGGCTGCGTCGACAAGGTGATCGTCATGTATGCCGGACAGATCGTTGAATCGGCGCCGGTCCGGGAGTTCTATGCCAACCCCAGCCATCCCTACAGCAAAGGCCTGCTCGGCTCGTTGCCAAGACTGGATTCGACAACCCGAGAGCGGCTCACCTCCATTCAGGGTCTGCCGCCAAACCTGATTGACATGCCAGACCGCTGCCCCTTTCTTGATCGGTGCGGGCACAGGATACCGAACTGCTGGACAAGAAACCCCTCGTTGAGGAGTATTGCTGACGATCATGAAATTGCCTGCTGGGTGAATATCGGGAATTGAGTCGACATGAGTTCTGAAAAGCCGGTTCTTGTCGAAGTCAGAAATCTGAAGAAGTATTTTCCGGTTGGCACCGGATTTGGCTTCGGCAGCCGGGGCGCCGCCGTTAAGGCCGTCGACGGGGTATCCTTTGATGTTCGCAAGGGTGAAACCCTGGGCCTGCTGGGCGAAAGCGGCTGCGGCAAGACGACGGCCGGGCGGGCAATCCTGCAATTGTACCGTCCCACATCAGGGGAAGTGATCTTCGCCGGAAAAGATCTGGTAAAAATCGGCAAGAAGGAGTTGCGGACACTGCGCCGCCGGATCCAGATGGTGTTCCAGGACCCCTATTCCTCCCTGAATCCAAGGGCTTCGGTCCACGAAATCGTCAGCGAACCGATGCGGATTCACAAACTGTGTCCGAGTGCCGAGATTTCGGAAAGAGTGAGCGACCTGCTCAACAAGGTCGGGCTGAATCCGCGCTATGCCAATCGCTTTCCCCACGAATTCTCGGGCGGTCAGCGCCAGCGCATCGCGATCGCGCGGGCCCTGGCGCTCGATCCCGATTTTATCGTCTGCGACGAACCGATTTCGGCCCTTGATGTGTCGATACAGGCCCAGATCATCAACCTGCTCGAGGACCTCCAGAATGAATTCAACCTGACCTACCTGTTCATTTCACATGACTTGAGCATGGTCCGGCACATGTCCCATCGTGTGGGTGTCATGTATCTGGGCAAGATCGTGGAACTCACGGACCGCAATCAACTGTATGGAAATCCACTGCACCCCTACACAAAAGCCCTTTTATCAGCAATTCCGGTTCATGATCCCGAGATAGAAGCCGGGAGGAACCGGATTATCCTGGAAGGCGATGTACCCAGCCCGGCCAACCCGCCACGGGGCTGCAATTTCAACACCAGGTGCCCGGCGGCGAAACCGAGATGCTTCGAAGAAGAACCCGAACTCCGGAAGGTTTCGTCAAATACCTGGTGCGCGTGCCATTTTGTTTGAGTCGGCAAGGCATGCGACGGCCAAGGTTGGGCCGGGTGGCCGGGTTTGCCGACAGGCTCCCGCGATCCGGCCAACCACGAACGCCATGGTACTCGACCGGCCGTCGCCGGGCCGGCGGCACACTGATGCGTCCGGTTCCGGAGATCGGTATCCGCGCCCGGCGCGGCAAGGGTGCCGACAGAATTCCAGGACGCGGCCGACAAACGCGGCCCGGGGCCCGATGATGGCCGGAGTGGGAACCATCAGACCTGAACGCATGCTTCCCCACGCCGCCCGTCCATGCCGGCCTTCCTCCCGGCGCCGGACGGGATTGCGGACTGCCAGCCACGTGCCCGGCGGCAACTCGTGTGCCCGGAATCGGCGCGCACGGCGTACCAGCCTGCCTTGTTCCCTGGCCAGGCCGGCATCGCCGGAAATTGACAAGTTTCCGGTCTGATGTACAAGATTCCGAATTGTTTTCCCGCCGTCCGCCTAATTTCCTGTCCGGCAGGGCGCATTGTTGGCAAGTTGACCGGAAAAGTGTCGCGAAATCACTTGGGCAAAATCGGCCCTGATCAGTTCAGGGGTTTCACCGTTCAGGAACAACCGTTGGGTTCCGACCGGCCCGGCTTCGGGACCGGATACCGATGATCAAATACATAGTCCGCCGGTTTCTCATCTCCGTACCCGTGGTGTGGCTGATAACGGTTGCAAGTTTTACATTCATCGAACTGGCTCCGGGTGATGCCGTTTCGGCCATGATCATGCAAACCTCCTCCACCTCCCTCGGCAACATATCGGCCGCACAACTGGAGCGGCTCCGCGAGATGCATGGTTTCAACGATCCGGCGTACATTCGATATTTCAAATGGATGAAAGGTCTCAGCGAGGGCAATTTCGGCTACCGGTTCAGGGATCGGAAACCTGTCGCCAAACTGCTGGTCGAGCGAATACCGATGACGCTTGAACTGATGGGGGTGAGTCTCGCTATCGCGTGTTTCCTCGGCATTTCCCTAGGGGTAATTTCGGCCCTGAAACAGAACACATCGATCGATTACATCCTTACGGTGTTGGCGTTCTCGGGAGTCTCGGTGCCGGTTTTCTTCATTGCGATGCTGGCAATCTTCGTCTTTTCGCTCAATCTGGACCTGTTTCCGACCAGCGGGGCAAGAACGCCTGCTGTGCCGTTCACGTATGGGGACCATATCAGGCATCTGGTGCTGCCGTCACTCGTGATGGCGCTCGTGATCATGAGCGACATCATGCGCTATGCACGGGCCAGCATGCTGGAAGTGATCAGGGAGGATTACATCACAACCGCGCGCGCCAAGGGGTTGTCGGGCTGGAATGTCCTGATGGGGCATGCATTCAGAAACGCGCTGTTGCCCTTGATCACGATCATTGCCCTGAAGCTTCCCTGGATCTTCGGCGGGTCCGCCATTCTGGAAACGGTGTTCCAGTGGCCTGGGCTGGGGTCGCTTTTTGTTGATGCAGCGGTCGCACGGGACTACTACATCATCATGGCTCAGCTGGTCGTCTACGGAGTCGCCGTTCTGGCGGCCGGGCTGCTGGCGGATATCCTTTACGCGGTGGCGGATCCCCGCATCAGGTATGAGTGAATCCCGGAATGTCTGAGATCGTCGATCCTGCCGTGGAGCCTGGAGTGTCGGACGTCGACGTAAGAACCGGGGGGCACAGGGCATGGCGCAGGTTCCGGCGGCACAAGCTGGCCGTCGTCAGTTCGTGTGTCCTGGCCGTCCTGTTTGTGATGGTGATTTTGGCCCCATGGGTTGCCCCGTTTCATCCCCACGACATCAATATTGAATCCGGCATTTTCAAACCGCCCAGCGCACAGCACTGGCTGGGAACGGATTCTGTGGCACGGGACATCTTGAGCAGGCTGATTCACGGCGGCCGAATTTCCATTCTCGTTGGCATGACGGCCATTTCGATCAGTCTCGTCGTCGGCACCCTGATTGGAGGGATATCTGGCTATTATGGCGGCGTTGTGGACAGTGTTCTGATGCGCATCACGGATGTTTTCCTGTCGCTTCCCACCCTGATCATTGTTCTGGCAAGCGTTGCATTGTTCGGTCCCAGCATTCGCAACCTGATCCTGATTATCGGTTTCCTCGGGTGGGCGACAATTGCCCGCCTCGTGCGCGGCCAGTTTCTTTCGCTCAGGGAAAAAGAATATGTCATGGCTGCGCACTGTATCGGAGCAGCAGATGTTCGTGTCATGATTCGGCACCTGCTTCCGAATCTTGTCGGCCCACTCACCGTTGCGGCGACCTTTGGCGTCGCCGAGGCAATCCTTCTCGAGGCTGCCCTGAGCTATCTGGGATTGGGGGTCCAGGTGCCGACACCCAGCTGGGGGAATATGCTGGAAGGAGCCAAGACGGTATCAGTCCTGAAAAACATGCCGTGGATATGGATCCCTCCGGGCTTCATGATCGCCATCACGGTGCTGAGCATCAACATCATGGGTGACGGACTCAGAGATGCCCTCGACCCGCGCGCAACCCATTAGCAATTCTTTGCCACCGGCAGCACCTGGCCGGCGACAAAATGCGCACCGCCGGATGCGGAAACAGCAAACCGGCACAGGGAGCTTCGGGTCCACGCCCCACACAGGCGCGATTCGCCTGCCCGGTATCCGGATGATGAGATTGTTGCCGGCCGAATTCAGCTTCCGCTGTTCGTCTATGCAACCATATGCTGACCAGGGAGACAGGAATGAATCATATTCAGCCGCCGGTTCAGGACCGGCATGAGGCCCACTTCAATTACCGTCACCTTTCTCCGGAAGAACTGGAGGCCTATGCCAATCAGGGATTCCTCCTTCTGGATGATGTGCTGACGGAAAAGGGTGTGGCTGAGATGAGGGACCAGTGCATGAGTTACTGGTCCGCGAAAAAAGAGGGTTATGATCCCGAAGGAAGCTGGTTGAAGAACATGCTCCTTGACGATGCGCACCACCATGCCCCCATTGTCCGCGATTACTATTTCGAGGGTCCGCTGGTGAATATTGCGGAGCAGTTGATCGGGCCGAATGTCAAGGGTGTGACGGCACAGCTTACTTTCAAATTGCGCGGGAACACGAAACGTGTCCACTGGCATCAGGACAACGTCTATGGCGAGTTGGCACCCTACAACGCCATTACCTGCCTGACCGCTCTGGACAAGAGTGACGAAGCCAACGGCTGCCTGTGGATTGCGCCCGGAAGCCACAAGGATGGTCAGCGGCGCGCCGGTTTCACGGAGGAAGAAAGAACCGCGCTGATCGAGATCGAACTCAAGCCGGACGACAGCAACGCCATTCCCATGCCGATGGAGCCGGGACAATGCCTGATATTCAGCTGCTGGACCTATCACCGGTCCGACGGCAACAACTCGAAAGACCGGGACCGGCGCATACTCTTCATTCGCTACGCAGATGCGGATGCGGTCGAGGTTTACAACAACAATCGACCTCGCCTGGGCAGGGTCGTCCGGGGAGCAAGCCGGTTTCCGGACGTCATGGAATTTGAACGGGATCTATAGGATGCACGGGCGACGGCTGCGACGAACCTAGCTCCAAGGCTGTGTGACAATCTGCAGGTGTCTGTGCGGCACCACCGTGCAGACCTGATCCACCGCTGTTGCGTAGCAGGAAGAGCAGGCGGTACCGGCCTGCTTGCGGTCGTCAAGAAACGTCAATGCTGCGACATGAACCGTCAGGAAATTTTTTGTCCCGCAAAAACGCTTCACAGGAACAGAGGAGATACGGGCAAGCAGGCCGTGGCCTCACCAATTCCGTTAAAGCGCTGGCGCCAGGCCGGGCTCCAGCCGATCCAGCTGCACGTTCCAGACCCGTTGTCCGTTTGCGATCGATCACTGCCGGGAAAAGGAACCGGCGCCGGAAATCGTCGAATTCGAGCACAGTGTCGCCTGCCACCGGTTGCAGGAACTCGAGGCTGGCATCTGGACCGCAGCCCGACCCGGACCCGCGTTTCGCATGACTCCGGAGTTGCCGCAGGATCGCAATCACGGGATTCCCGGAGGTGACGGCCGGCACGCCACCCAACCCGTGACAATCACAGGCATGCCTGTGCCCATTCACCGGGCCCCTGGCCGTGACCCGTCAGCTGCAGGCCGGACCCCCTATGAAGACTCGGTGACGTCCGCGCTTGAAGCCTGCAGAAATAAAGGCCGGTAGCTCGATGCACAGGCTGCCGACCCACCCGTTCCGAATTCCTGTCCCGTTACGCTGTGATCTGCTGGACACCCCTTTTTGCTTTTACAGGACTTTCTTTACACAACCGTCCGGCGAATGAGGCCCTGACGGGCGGCTATTTCGGCCAATAGCTGGCTGGCCGCTTGATGGTCAATTTGGCGGCGCGACGACACCGATCGATCTGGCCGCTGTCTTCTTGTCGATGCCCGGGTGGCGGCTCCCCGGGGGCGCAGTCGAAAATCCTACGGCTGGAAATTGACCGTTCCGTTGGCGGTAACTTTCATGTCGGAAAGCGTGTGGTCGGCATGCCTCATGCGATGATCCAGCATCTTCCTGGTCAGGCGCAGAACTTCGCCGGCAAAATCCTGATCGTTCGCGAGGTTTCGGAACTCGCCGTCGGCTGACTGCGTGTCAAACAGCAGTGGCGGTAGACCGCCGTTGAAATGTGCGAACCGGTAGCGGTCCTCCTGAATGACCGCATAATTGGCCTCGCGCAGGCCAAGCCCCAATTCCCGCTGGCAGTGGGTGTGGCCCAGCCATTCCCGCGGGCAAAGGGTATGGCACTCAGGATCGCCAAACTCCATCTCGGCGTAGGCATAGTCCCGCCAGCCGGACGGGGCATTTCCCTCCAGCCACGGCAACAGCGATGCGCCATTCATCGCAACCGGCACCTCGCCCGCGAGCCAGTCGAGAATCGTCGGTGACACATCCACGGATTCCGTAAAGGCATCGAACTGACTGCCGTTGCAGGACGGGCGCCGCGGGTCGCGGATTATCAACGGCACGTGCGTTGCGGCATCGTAGAACGACATCTTGCCCCACTGTCGGCGCTCCCCGAGCATCTCGCCATGATCCGCGGTGAATATGATCAGTGTGTCGTCGTACTGCCCGGTGTCTTTCAGGAACCGGATCAGGCGGCCAACATGATGGTCGAGCTCATTGGCCAGTCCGAAGTAGACCGCGCGCAAGGTTGCCACATCGCGCGGATCTTCATTGTCGAGGTGGCAGTTGGAAGCCTCAATATAGGCGTTGATCATATCAAACCCCGCCAGATCGGCGGCAAGAAACGGATGAACCGCCGCCTCGGCATCCGGTGTCGCCAGCCGGGGCGGCGGCGGAATTTCATCCGTGCGGTACATCCGGTTATAGGGTTCCGGGGCGATGAATGGGTCGTGCGGCCGGATGTAGGCCACGTGCGCAAACCAATTTTGTTCAGCCCGGACGGCAAGCTCCTTCATGCATTCATCCGTCAGAAACGCAGTGTCGCTGTCCTCGGCGCGGTAGAATGCGGGATCGTTCGGGCGCGGCCCGGTTGCCGGATCGAAATCCTGCGGTGAGTGGAAACGGCTGTAATCACTTGGCAGGTCATAGCCCTTGGCTTTCAGATGCGCCTTCCACGCATAGCTGTCGTATCCGAGCTGCAGGGCCACGACTTCCTTGAACCCCGGCATCGGGCTTTCAGGGCTCCTGACCGCCGGATCATTGGGGTGCAGGAATCGGGGATCGGCGCTGGTATCGGTGAAACCGAACAGCAATGGCTCATAGCCCGATTTCCGCGCTTCGAGCGCGAGGTTTGAAATGTCCGCGCGCAGCGGTGTGCCGTTGCGCACGGACCGGTGATTCATCGCATAGAGGCCGGTCAGGAGACTGACCCGGGCCGGACCGCAGGGAACGGTGACCGTATAGTGCCTGCGGAATGTGACGGCATCCTCCATGAATTCCCGCAGATTTGGCAGCACCGCCTGACCGTTGATGGCCTGTTGCAGGCAGTCCGCCCGAAGGTCGTCCGAAACGATGAACAGGACATTTCCACTATTCTTGTCTTTCAATGCTCTTTTCCTTGTGATTGGGAAATCGGTTGTTCGCAGGCGTCCGCCACCTTCAGGTTCAGCGCCTGAACCACGCAACGACGATCGTATGTTAATTTTTCAAGTTGAGTAAAGAGTTTGCTTGGATGTATCCCTCAGCAGGAAGTGGAATTGCGATGTACAAACTGTTCTATGCCCGCAAGAGCGCGTCGATGGGCATCCGGGTGTTGCTGGAAGAGATTGGCGTATCTTGCGAACTCATCCAGACGTCTATCGACATGGACAAGCCGCGTCCGCCAGAACAACTGGCGATCAATCCGAATGGATGGGTGCCGGTCCTGGTTTGGGATGGCGGCTCGATGTACGAATGCGCCGCGATTACAGTTTTCCTTTGCGACAGGCACCCGGAAGCTGGTTTGGCTCCCGCTCTCGATGATACGACACGTGCACTCTATTTGCAGACGCTGGTGTATTTTTCGAACTCCGTCCAGAATGCATTCCAGCTGACATACTATCCGGATCGCTTCGCCGATACCGCCGCCAACGAACCGAGTGCGCAGCGACGCGGCAACCGGAGGCTCAGGGAAACCTGGAAAGTTGTTGACGACCAGATCGGCGGCAAAGAATGGATGCTCGGAAAACGGTTCAGCGCCGTCGATATCTACCTGTTCATGCTGACCACCTGGCTGAGGTCCGCGAAGGGACACCCGGCCATCGATGAATTTCCCAACGTCAAACGTATCGCCGATGCGGTTGTGCAGCGGCCAAGCGTCCAACTTGTCTACAAGGCCTGGATCGCAAATCCCGAGTATTGAACAAGACGTTCATCCGGTTTGTCAGGACGTGCGATACCGGCATGGTCAATGGCCAATCCGGCAGAATTGCCGTTGTGAGTTACGTGGTGGAAATCGTCTTGCCCGTGCGTCGTGAGGAACAACCCAACGGCTGGGGCGTATAATCGGAATGTTTTGCTTATCGGAACGTATGGGTGTCGGTTGGGTGTAATTCCGATATGACGTGACTTTCGGAGATCGAGATCGTCGTACCGAATCACGCGGCGAGCCCTGCCAAGGCCTGAAGGGATCGATTCCGTTACGGGTTGAGTTGAAACTCTGTGGTCGTCGCTACAGGCACAGAAACGGCGGCTGAACTGAGAAACACTAAACTCTAAAGATGACAGCCTGCCAGGCATTTGCTACTTTGCTGGGACCATGAAGGTCTTCCTGAGCTACGCCCACGACGATGAAGCCCTTGCCGAGCGCTTTCGCAAGGCGCTTACGGAAAGCGGTTTGGAGGTGTTCGATCCCGACCGCGACCATCTCCCTGGCGAGAACTGGGCCGGCGAGGTCGCGACCGCCTTGGAAGAGTCCGAAGCCATGGTCGTCCTACTTACTCCGGCAGCCGTCAACTCGCGCCACGTGAAGCGCAACATCGAGTACGCGCTTGGGGCGAAAAACTACAGCAACCGGTTGATTCCTGTCGTTGTCGGGAACTTCGATCGGAATCCCGCCGCCGAACTACCGTGGATCGTGCGGCGCATGCCGAGGTTCGAGCTCGACGACTCCGAGACCGAGCCCCCAAAAGTCGAGGCGATCGCGGAGGCGATCCTCAGTCACGCCTGACGGTCCCTCCGAATCGCCGGTGCCCATTCCTGACGAAGTCTTCCTGTCCCACTCGAGTGCCGACCGGGCGTTCACGGCCAGACTTGCCGGGGTGATCCGCAAACACGGCGTTCCGGTGTGGTACAGCGACACCAACATCCTGGGCGCGCGGCAATGGCACGACGAGATCGGGGCGGCGCTGCACCGCTGCGATTGGCTGGTGGTCGTTCTGACTCCCGAGGCCGTGGCATCGAGATGGGTCAAACGCGAACTCCTTTTCGCACTCCAGCAGGAACGGTTCGACGACAGGATCGCGCCGATCCGGTACCGGTCGTGCAACCACGAAGAACTTTCCTGGACGCTGGCATCGTTGCAGATGGTCGACTTCCGGGAGGACTTCGACCTGGGCTGCCGCGACCTGCTGCGGATCTGGGGCATCGGGTACGCACCGGTGTAATTCCGGTCGATTCCGGTGCGGGGGGTAATGACACTGTAAGCGTTTTGTCTTCGCGTCGCGTCACATTCACGGGTGATTGAACGCACTCCCTGTCGGTAGTTGACGATCCCTGCCTGGATCGGATTACGATGATGACGTCTTGATCTTCGCGGGCGCGGCCAGGAATTCGTCCTCCTCACCTTCGAAACGTCCTGCGGATACCTCGCGTTGCTTCTGTCTCGACTGGATCTTGAGCTTCTCGGCCGGAAAAGGTTCTGACAATAGTATTCTTTCTGGCTCCAAAAACTCGGCCAGAAGCAACTCCGAAACTCTCTTGAAGGGGTCGGAATGCAGGATTCCCGACAAAATCGACCCGCAAATGCAATTCTCTTGCCTGCTGCATGGTCAATACCGTCGGAATGTCAGGTCATCGGCCAGATACGAGGCAAGACGTTATCCGAATTGCTCCTGGGTAACCAATTGAAAAGACGTTAGATATCACCGATAGATTCCGATAGGAAAAACATTCCGATAAGGTTCAGATCTGGATGCGCCATGCACAGGGCCGGGCGGATCGGCTCCGTGCCCTTCCACCGATCATTCCGGTCGTGTTCAGCCATGGAGCGGCCCGCTGGTCGGTTGCGGAGGGGCTTGGAGCGATGATCGCGGCCGAGGATCCGGAACTGGTGTTCCTGCCCGGCGAACGCTTCATCCTGCGTGTGCTCACGGCACTGCCGACGGAGGAGCTTTCGCGCGACGCCGCGCTCAGGGCCGGGCTGATCGCGCTCACGCGCCGCGGGATCGAGGATCTGGAATTGATCGTCGAGGGTCTGGCCGGAGAAGGCACATTGCGGCGGCAGGTGTTCGAATATATCCTGCTGACCTATCCGGAGGCGGAGATGGATGCGCTGCGCGCGAACCTGCGCGCGGCGGGTTTCGACGAAATGGAGGGCCTTGTGGGCACGATCGCGGAAGCATTGATGGAACGGGGTGAAGCACGGGGCCTGAAACGGGGCCTGGAACAGGGCTTGGAACAGGGTGAAGCGCGGGGCCTGGAACGGGGCGAAGCACGGGGCCTGGAACGAGGCAAGGCCGAGGGGTTGGAACGAGGCAAGGCCGAGGGGTTGGAACGAGGCAAGGCCGAGGGGTTGGAACGAGGCAAGGCCGAGGGGTTGACGCGGCTTCTGGAGCGCCGGTTTGGCCCCTTGCCCGCGACGGCCCGGGACCGTCTCGCTGCGGCCGGCCCTGGTGAGCTCGACTCCTGGCTGGACCGGGTACTGGATGCCGACAGCCTGGACGCGGTGCTTGGCAAGAGCGACCGGCACTGATTTCGCGGGGGGCCGCTCCGGAGGGACCGGGAGGACCGAGACCCGGGCGGCGTGGCCGCCTGGTTCATCCGCGGCCCGCATTCTTCTGTCGAATACCGCTTGAATTCCGCGTCTCGGGCAACGCCCATGACGGGGAAGCGGCCAAAGCCACAGGCGCACTCGTTCGCCGTGATCGACTGCCGTCGTGCAGGAAGTTCACCAATCGCATGGGGGCACGCAGTTACGAATTTGTAAAGTAACTCAACAAACAGTGTTTGAAAAATTTGGCGGAAATGTGTGATTTCCTCGGGGTTAGCACCAAGCCATCCTGGCTCATTTCGCTTTTTCCGCATGGTGTCTCTCCGGCCTCTCCTCCTGGCCGGACGACGGAGATCCGGACAACCGTCGGCCAACCGAATTCGATGCCCGCATCCAGTGCACGACACCCATGTTCTGTCCGATTCAGCGTCGCGGACTCTGGCGCCGGAATCGCTGGTTGAATGGCTATCGTGACGAAATCCCGGTGCCCAGGCTCTCGACCCGGGCGCGGGCGGAATTCGATCTCGGAGTCCACAGGTTTCGGTCGAGCGCCTCGTTCAACCTCTCGGCGATTTCCCTCAACGCCGGCTGGTTGTTTTCCGCCAGGAACGCGCGAACCTGGTCATCATCAAGGCACGCATCATAGACGAGATCAAAATGATGATTCCGGACAGTTCCGGTCGTTGCCGCGAATGCGAACAGGTAGTCGACCGTCGCCGCGATTTCGAAGGCACCCTTGTATCCGTGGCGCATGACGCCCGAGATCCACTTGGGATTGACCACCCGCGATCGAACGACCCGGCTGATCTCTTCTTCCAGCGTCCGAATGACCGGACGCTCGGGCCGAGACAGGTCGTTATGATAAATTGGCCGTTCCCGCCCCTGCAGGCTGGCGACCGCCGCGAACGCGCCGCCCTCGAACTGGTAGTAATCATCGCTGTCAAGAAGATCGTGTTCGCGATTGTCCTGGTTCTGAACGATCGCCTCGACGTGGCGAATGCGTTCTTCGAGTGAACACCGCGCAAATGATCCTTCGGCGCCCTTGCCGTAGGCGTAACTTCCCCACTCAAGCCAGACTTCGCCGAGATCGTCCCGATTCGTCCAAAGGCGTTCGTCGATCATCGCCTGCAGACCGGCTCCATAGGCGCCGGGTTTCGAGCCGAACACCCGAAAGCCCGCGTCATCCGTCTCGTCTTCCCTGAACAGGGCGGCCGCGGGGTTCATGTCATCCGGTTCATCCAGCGCCATGACGGCCCTGGCCGCGGAATCCACGAGATCGACCTGCTGGGGAAATGCGTCCCGAAAGAATCCCGAAATCCTCAGTGTCACGTCAACCCTCGGACGCCCGAGCACCGAAAGTGGCATGACCTCGAAACCCGTTACCCTTCGGCTGGCCCGGCTCCAGGTCGGCTGGACCCCCATCAGCGCCAATGCCTGGGCGACATCGGCGCCGCCCGTTCGCATGTTCGCGGTGCCCCAGGCCGTCAACAGCAAGGCCTTCGGCCAGTCGCCATGGTCCTGCACGTGGCGCTCGATCAGCAGGGTCGCAGATTTCCAACCGAGCGTCCATGCAGCCGGAGTTGGAACCGAGCGACTGTCGACGCTGAAAAAGTTCCGTCCCGTCGGCAGAACGTCAAGCCTCCCGGAGGTCGGAGCCCCGGACGGCCCGGGTTGCACGAACGTCCCGTCGAGGGCGGCCAGAAATCCGGTTTCCTCACCCGGGCCCGACGATCGAACCAGCGGCCCGACACGATTCCGGACGTCGTCCAGAACCTCACGGCTGCCCGGCCCCGGCGGCTCGGTCGTGCCGTCAATGACGTCCGAAGCCAATGCCTCGATCCTTTCGACCGTATCACCCGCTGAACGCCAGCGATCTCCTGATACCGCCTCCAGGATTGCCGGTGTCGGTCCGCACCACGCCGCCGACATGTCACAATCGAGCGGGTCGAACCCGAGTTCGAGGTCGTTGGCCAATGCCTGGTGCAACGAGGCATTGGCCCCCTCTCCATTGCCCCGCGGAATCCTGACGAGAGCCTGAATCAGGTTGCGCTCGAGCGTGCCATGCGGAGACTGCCCGAATATGTGCAGCCCGTCCCTGATCTGCGCTTCCTTGACGTCGCACAACCATGCATCAAGCCTCGCCAGGTCGTCGTCGCTACCGCTCCCGGTAAGTCCGGCATCAATGTCGAGCCCGGTTGCGGAAGAATACGACAGGATTTCCCGGTGCAGATACTCAAGCCGCTGAGGATCGAGGCCGACGGCATCATAATACTCGTCGAGCAAGGCCTCGAGGTCGCCGAGGGGGCCGTATGTCTCCGCGCGGGTGAGTGGTGGCGTCAGGTGATCGATGATGACCGCACTCGTCCGCCTCTTCGCCTGGGTTCCCTCGCCCGGATCATTCACGATGAACGGATAAACCTGGGGAATCGCGCCCAGGACCGCCTCCGGAAAGCAGCTTTCGGAAAGCGCGAGCGCCTTGCCCGGCAACCATTCCAGATTCCCGTGCTTCCCCAGATGGACGATTGCGTGGCAGCCGAACTCCTCCCGAAGCCAGATATAGAATGCCAGGTAATTGTGCGGAGGCGGCAGGTCAGGTGAATGGTACGTATCCTTCGGATCGATATTGTATCCGCGGGCCGGTTGAATACCCACGGCCAGCCGACCGTAGCAGTGAACTGGCAACGGAAATCCGCCGTCTTCCAGGAACGGATCATCGGCAGCTTCGCCCCAGCGCGTCTCGATCCGGTCACGAGTCTCCCAAGGCAGTTCCCGGTAATTGCGAAGGTATGCATCCAGCGGCAGGCTGACGCGCGCGCCCTGACGTCCCGGACACCCGTCCCGGGCGTTCGTGGGCCCCGAGAGCAGGGTTTTCATCAACGCGGCCGGATCGTCAGGCTCATCCCGAATCCCGTAGCCATTGTCCTTGAGCAATTTGATGACCGACACGGCCGACGCGGGTGTATCGAGGCCGACGCCATTGGCAATTCGGCCGTCCCGGTTCGGATAATTTGCAAGAACCAATCCGATCCGGCGTTCCCCGGCCGGAGCATGTCGAAGCCGAACCCAGTTTGCGGCCAGTCTTGATACGAAGTCGATGCGGTCTCCGCGCGCCTTGTATGTGGCGACCGGACATTCCGTCGCCTCGTCGAAGTAAGCCTCGTCCTTGAAGGATACCGCACGTGTCAGCACGCGTCCGTCCACTTCGGGCAACGCGACGTTCATCGCGATATCCCGAGGACGCAATCCCACCAGCGCAGCCTGCCAGTCCTCTTCCGAGGATCCGGCCAGGACCACCTGCAAGACCGGCGCACTCCGTGCGCCCGGTGCCGTCAACGGGTTGACGGGACCCGCGCCCCCTGCCCCGGGATCGGGAGACCTCGTGGCAAAGGACGTGCAGTTCAGGATCAGTGACGGCGGAGCTCTGTCAAACAATGTCTCCAGGGTAGCAGCAGAAACCTGGTCCCTGAGCGATACGACGAATGCGGGCATCGGGTTCAGGCTTCTGCGCATCAGGGACCGGACGAGTCGGTTGATCGGGTGCAGGCCCGCGCCCTGCACCAGGGCGCGGTAAAAGATGATCGGGACAACCGGCGCGTCCGTGATCCATTGGTCCCGGATACGGTCAATGTCGGTTACGCCTTCACCCGGCCAGTAGAGCCCGGCACGCAAAAGAGGCCGTGCCGGGAGAGGCCGGTCAACCGATTCCAGCATGGCATGGGTGTAACGCAGGAAGTTGCGTGCATTCTCTGCCCCGCCCTCGACCAGGTAGGCCCACAGGTTCTCCCAATCCACTCGGGCAACCGAGGACAACCTCCACAGCCCCTCGTCCGGCTTGTCGTCGCCAGGCAACGCGGCGAATGGAATGCCGGCACGGGCGAGCCTGGCGGAATACTGTTCCGTGCCGTAGGGCCAGTAGTCGGCTCCTCCGAGTACACGCGCGATCACCAGGCGGGACTTCAATGCACAGGTCGAGATGTGGGAATCGACCGACATCGGGTGCGTGAGATGAGCGAGGTTAGCCAATCTCAGCGAACCGATGGCGCCTCCAAGTTCGGCGCGAGCCGCCGCGAGCGCAGCAAGTTCCGTATCGGCCGCCGAAACAAACACCAGGTCGCCCGGCGACTGGTCGAGGTCAACGGCGCTGGTACCGTCGTCAACCTGGCCGGGTCGGGCCTGGAGCAGGTGCATCAGTCGAGACGCTTTTCCATGAAGAGGCTTGCCGGGTGATCACGATAGCACCCGAACTTGCTGCAACGGCTGTATCCCCGCCGTTCGTACAACCGAACCGCCGCAGCCAACCTGGATCCGGTCTCGAGCCTGACGATGCCAAGACCCTGGCTCCTGGCGTCAGCTTCGAGACGGTTCATCAACACATCGGCAACTCCGCGATGGCGCCACTCCGGACGAACGAACAGCCGCTTGATCTCGCCGTAGCCACCGCAGTCGACGAGAGCCACGCAACCGACCGGTTCACCGAGTTCTCGCGCGACCAGGAATGTTGAATCGGAACCCGCCAGTTCTTCGGGACTGAACGAAAAACAGTCTTCAGGAGGATAATGTTCCCGTAACGCGGCCTCGCTGCTCTCGATCAAATGCCTGCCGTCCGTCGAAACCGGGCTCTCGGCGGTGACCTTCAGCATGGAGCAGCCGTCAACCCGGATCTGATTCCCGTCCGGTCGAGACCGGCCATGCCGATTACGACGAGCCGGGTCGTCCGATCTTCCCCGAATCGGAACGGCCGATCGAAGTACTGTTCGACCCGAGGACCGGCGGCCTGAACCGCCAGCCGCATGGGCCGTCCGGTTACGGCAGCGAATCCCTTGATTCTGAGGACGTCATGTCGGCGGACAGTTTCCACGATCCTGGCCGCCAGGGCTTCGGGTTCGGCTACAGGCCCGAACTCGACAACGAATGACTCGAACTCATCGTGGTCATGGTCATGGTCATGGTCATGGTCATGGTCATGGTCCTCGTCGTCGTGGTGATGCCTCCCCTGCCGGCTGTCGACACCGTCTTCGACTGCCGCCCGGACACCGAGGACGACGTCGACGGGCAAGTTGCCGTTCCGCGCAGCCACGACCCGTGTACCGTCCCGGGATTCCTGCCGGAGCCGGACGACCAACCCATCGACTTCACCCGGGCTGAGCAGGTCTGACTTGTTCACCACGATAATGTCGGCGGATACCAGTTGATCCTCGAACAGTTCCGCCAAGGGCGACTCGTGATCCAGATTCGCGTCCGCCTGCCTTTGTGCATCAACAGCGGCCGGGTCACCCGCAAAAAGACCATCGACAACGGCCTTGCCGTCAACAACGACGATGACACCATCAACAGTCAAATGGTTGCGCAACACTGGCCAGTTGAACGCCCTGACCAGGGGTTGCGGGAGGGCCAGGCCCGAGGTTTCGACGATAATGTGATCCGGCTGTTCGTCGCGGGCGAGGATGGACTCCATCGCGGGAACGAAGTCCTCCGAGACCGTACAGCAGATGCAGCCGTTGGTCAGCTCCACGATCTCGCCGGCACTGCAGGCGGCATCGCCGCAGCCTTCAACCAGCGCGCCGTCGACCCCGAGGTCGCCGAACTCGTTGATCACCAGCGCAATCCGCCGACCCGAAGCGTTTCCCAAGACGTGTCGGATCAGGGTCGTCTTGCCGGCCCCGAGAAAACCGGTCAGGACCGTCACCGGAATGCGTGAAGCCATGGTGCCTCCGGAACAATTGATGGCAAAAATCGGGAAAGGATCATCGTTGACCTCAGCGATCAGCCGAATCCCAGGATCACGAAGGCGGCGCCTTCCACCGTCTCGAGAACCAGGAACAGGCCGACTCCAGCGACCGCCGCACCTGCAAGCCTTGTTTCCATGGCCCTGGCCCGGCCTTCGGCCGCCCAACCCTGGCCCAACCGCGCACAGGCTGCGCAGATCAGGTACTGAACAACAGCGAGACCCAACAAATACCCGATCATCACCTGCAGACCCACCGCGGCTTCCTGCGCAGCAATACTTTCTCCGAAGGCAGAGCCGTGGAACAATCCGAAACCGACGAACAGTCCAAGGGTCGTCCCGGCCCCGGTCCGTCGATCCCAGACGAGCAATCCGCCCAGGCACAGGAGGGAGAGCGCAACCATCGCTTCGACCAACGGCAGGCCCGCACCGGTCGAAGCCAGAATGGTGCCCCCAAGCATGGCGACGATGTAAGCGGCCGGAGCGGAATACGGCCTGCCGACCAAAGCGGAGGCAAACCCCGCCGCGAGGACAAAGAACAGGTGGTCAAACCCGATCACGGGATGTCCGATTCCGGACAGGACTCCATGCATGAATGTCTCCATGGGAGCCCCCGCAAGAGGGTGGTGAGCGTACGACGCCCCCGGCAAGGCACTCATCGCGCAGGTAAAATACGAAAGCAAAGTCAGCCGGTTTTTCACCGGAATTCCTCCTCGGCACTGTCTGTGGGGAGAACCCGCGGGTCATGGATTGACTGAATCACCGTCTTCACCACCACGGAGCACCCCGTCCGTTGTATTTTTGGTCAGTGCACGCGCACTGGTGCATGGCTGGTCTCCTGGCTTGCGGGTCAATGCGCTGCGTCCTCCTTCCCGGCGTAAGCCAGTGGCGCTGGACGCGCGCTCTCCGCTACAGTCGCGGGGGCGGCTGCGGCTGGAGGTTCCTCGAATATCGGTCAACCTCTTCCGCATTCCCGTTTCATCCCCGAATGCTTTGCATTCGCGTGGGGAACCATGCGGAGCCCTTGTGAACCGGCGCCAGACCATGGTCAAGAACTTTCGTTCTCCATGCGCCGAATCTGATGGATCCAGTTCCGCAGGCGAAACAACGCTCCCCGGTCGGGCCACCGGAACCGACATGCACCCGGGAGAACAGTGTTCGTTGAATCAACAAGTCGTCGATCGATAGTACCGGTTGACAACACCTGGTATAGACAGGCAATTCCCTGCATCGGGTTTAGCAGCAGGTGGTTCAGTGCGCTTCGACAGGATTCGTCTGACTGGATTCAAAAGCTTCGCAGATCCAACGGAGTTGATCATTTCCGATGGATTGTCGGGGGTCGTCGGGCCGAACGGTTGCGGAAAGTCGAATCTACTGGAAGCACTGCGCTGGGTCATGGGCGAGAGTCGCCCGACTTCTGTCCGAGGCGGCGGAATGGACGATGTGATCTTCGGCGGCACGGAAGGCCGACCGCCCAGGGACTTCGCCGAGGTCGTGCTCACGGTCGGAAACGGCACGGACATAGAGGTGGAAGGAATCGAGCCCGCGAAGACGCTTGAGGTCGTCCGCCGGATCAACCGGGATTTGGGTTCCGCATACCGGGTCAATGGCAAGCAGGTCCGCGCCCGTGACATCAGACGAATGTTCGCGGATGCCTCGATCGGCGCCAATTCCCCGTCGCTGGTACGCCAGGGACAGATTGCGGAACTGGTCAATGCAAGGCCTGCATCGCGGCGGCGTATCCTGGAGGAGGCCGCCGGGATTTCGGGATTGCACCAGCGACGCCGGGAAGCTGAACTCAAACTCCAAAACGCCGAAGCCAATCTCGATCGCGTCGCTGACGTGATTTCCTCGCTTGAATCTCAACTGAAATCCCTCGAATACCAGGTTCGGCAAGCGACCCGTTACCGCGAACTCGGCGCGAAACTTCGAAGATCCGAACAATTGCTGCTGTACCAACGCTGGAGGAACGCCAGCGAGGCCATGGCGAGGGCGTCCGATGCCGTCCTGGAGGCCCAGGGTGCGGCAGAGAAAACCGAAGCCGGTATCCAAACCGCGCGGGAACACAGACGACGGGCGGCCGGGAACCTGGAAACGGTCCGTACCGGTGATGCCGCGGCTGCCGCGGCAGTGGAAAAACTCAGGATGCAGCTTGCCAGCCTGGTTGCCGAAGATTCCCAAGCAAGGCAGGCAATCGATCGCCTGCAGGCGCATGTCCGGCAACTCGAAGTGGATCTTGATCGCGAGTCATCGCTCGGCGTCGATGCCGCCGACACGATCTCCCGACTTGGCGATGAAGAGGACGATTTGAACGAAGCCGGCCGTGATCACGATGCGCGCATCGAGGCCGCGCGAACAAGCGCCGACGGTGCACGCGATCGGCTGCGCGAATCCGAAGCGGTTTTCGAATCCCTTTCGGGCGAACTGGCCCAGCTGACGGCAAGCAGGCAGTCATCCGAGAAGCGCCGCGCCGAAGCCGAGTCGATGCTCGAACGCAGAAAGGTGCGGGCAAGGGAAACGACCACCCGTATCGAGAAAGCCCGGGAACTTCTGGACGAAACGAACAGGAACGTCGTCTCCACCTCGGAAGAAGCGGCGGCCGCGAAATCGTCGGTTGACTCGGCCGAGACGGAGCTCACGAGTTCTGCGGCGGAAACCGCGCGGGCCCGGGCTGAACAAGGTTCCGCCTGGAACGCCCATTCTGAAGCAGAGGGCACGGTGTCCGCCCTCACGTCCGAAATCAACGCGTTGGAGAGGGTGCTCGAGGAAACCCGAGAGGACGGCGACCAGCTCATGGACACCGTTCGGGTCGATGTTGGGTATGAGGCCGCTTTCGGCGCGGCTCTCGGTGACGATCTGACTCTTCCGGCGACCAGCGAGAATTCCGGCTCCGGATGGGTGCCGCTTCCCGACTACTCCGAACCACCGGCCTTGCCCGCGGAGGCCGCGACCCTCGACGGTCACGTGGAGGTGCCTCCCCAGCTCGGGCGGAGAATGAGCCAGACCGGGCTGGTCGCTGCGTCAGACGGAGCGCGACTTCAGAAGAGTCTCGAGCCCGGTCAGCGGCTGGTGAGCGCCATGGGCGACCTGTGGCGCTGGGACGGATTCAGGATTTCTGCCTCCGATGCCCCATCCCGTTCAACCGAACGATTTCGACAGATCAACCGGTTGGACAGCCTGCGTGAAACGCTGAAGGAGGCAAACGGCAAGCTGACGGAATCTGCCCGGACATTGGCGTCCGCGAGGGACCGGTTGTCTGCGGCCGTCGCTTCTGAAAACATGGCGCGGGATCGCCGGAAACGGGTGGAAGAACACCTGACGGAGGTTTCGAGGCGCAATTCCCGTTTCGAAGCGGAGCGCGACAAGCTGTCAGGAAACCTGGAGGCCCTGACCCTCACGCATGAGCAACTGGTCGAAGACATCTCGTCCGCCGCCGCCGCAATCTCGGAGGCCGAGAGCGGCCTGCATGAACCGGGCAAACTCGAAACGGTGCGTTCAGCGGTCGAAGCTGCGCGGCATGAGCTGTCCAGCGCCCGTGACGAGATGATTTCCCGCAATTTGGAACACGAAGCGCGTATTCGCGACCGGGTTACACGGGAAGAAAGGCTCGAAGAGATCGAAGTCGAAAAGAAAGACTGGTCCCGCCGCGCACGCTCTGCGGTTCAGCGGATACAGGATCTGGAACAGCGCCGGGACGCGGCGGAAATCGCGTTGTCCGAGGCAGCCGACCTTCCCGACGAGATTTCGGTTCGGCGCGACAATTTGACAACCGAAATCAACCGGGCGGAGGACCGACGACAGTCGGCCTCGGATCTCCTCGACGCTGCGGAAATCACGCTCCGGGATGCAGAACAGCACGAGCGCGACAGCGAACGAGCAGCCTCGGACGCCCGCGAACGGCGCGCACGCGCCGAGGTCCTGCTCGAGACCGCCACCGAACAGGAACATGCGGCGCGCGCCATCATCTCGGCGGAAACCGGCGGCGACCCGACGGAACTCGCCGGGTCTCTTGAGATCACCTCCGACGAGCACAAGCTCAAGGACGTTTCCGCGATCGACGCCGAAATCGTATATCTCCGGCGTCAGCGTGATGCGCTCGGAGCGATCAACCTGAGGGCCGAAGATGATGCCGGCACGTTGGCATCCGAGCGCGACTCGCTCGCAGGCGAAAGAGATGAACTCGTGGCCGCCGTTGCGCGCCTCAGATCCGGGATCGCGTCGTTGAACAAGGATGGGCGCGCCCGGTTGCTCGACGCGTTCAACAACGTCAATTCCAATTTCAGCGGACTGTTCAGACATCTGTTTGAGGGCGGGCGGGCGCGGCTCGAGCTTGTCGAAAGCGATGATCCGCTGGAAGCCGGCCTCGAAATAATCTGCCAGCCGCCCGGAAAAAAACTGTCGACCCTGTCGCTCCTCTCGGGCGGTGAACAGACACTCACGGCCATCGCGCTCGTGTTCTCGGTTTTCGTGGCCAATCCTTCGCCCGTTTGTGTTCTGGACGAAGTCGATGCACCACTTGACGACGCCAATGTCGACCGGTTTTGCCGGCTTCTGGCTGAAATGACCCAGCGTACAGATACGCGGTTCCTGATTATCACGCACCATGCCATCACGATGGCACGCATGGACCGGTTGTTCGGTGTGACAATGGCGGAAAAGGGTGTCAGTCAGCTGGTTTCCGTCGACCTGAGTCGAGCCGAAGACCTTGTCGTGGGCTGATTTCGGGCTCGGCCCGGCCGCCGTAACGTCCGCTTTCGTGTTGCTGTTCCGGTGCCGAACCTGACTCCCGAAATCGTCGCGGTCTCGACTCTCGTGTTTCTTCTGGCCGGGACCGTCAAGGGTACGGTCGGAATCGGTCTGCCGACAGTATCCATTTCGCTTCTGAGCCAGTTCCTTGATCCAAGGCTGGCGATTTCGTTGATCCTGCTGCCAATCCTGATTTCCAATTTGTGGCAGTGCTTCAGGGCAGGACGGTTTCTCGAGACGTTCCGGCGGTATTCCCTCATGTCGGCCTGCCTCGTGATCTTCATCTACCTGTCCGCCAATTTTGCCCACCGCATCTCAACCTCGGTACTGACCCTGATCATGGGTGGGGCCGTCATCGCCTTTTCGGTTCTCGGCCTGGGCTCACGCATCCCGCGGCTGCCCGATGCGTGGAATCGGCCTGGCCAACTCATTTGCGGGAGCGCAGCTGGAGTGCTCGGCGGCATCACGGCCATCTGGGGTCCACCGCTGATCGTTTTTCTTCTGGCACGGCGCGTGGAAAAGGACGACTTCATCAGGGCGATCGGTGTGTTGTTCGCGATCGGAAGCCTGCCTCTCCTGTTCAGTTTCTGGCAGGCTGATCGATTCGACGTCGAGATAGCCGTCGTTTCCGTTCTCATGATCATTCCCTCGATTGCGGGATTCTTCGCCGGTGAGTGGCTGCGCAATAAATTGGACGCGAAACGGTTTCAGACGGTCTTCCTGGTTCTGTTCCTCATGCTGGGTCTGAATCTGGTTCGCCGGGGCTTGAACCTGTGATCGGGGCCGAGCAAGCGGCTGTCCGGGTCTCCGGTGCGCCCCAGGGGTGCGATCTTGCCGCGCGCCAACGCCCGGACCCTCTCTTGTGGCGGTCTTGCAATTTCCGGGCGTCGTCGCCACATGATCCCGCGACATTACGAATTCGGGCAAGGGGAGAACCAACATGGCCTTACGGATCAACGACACGGCGCCGGACTTTTCCGCCGACACCACAGAAGGAAAAATAGATTTCCACGAGTGGATCGGAGACGGATACGCGGTACTGTTCTCTCATCCAAAGGACTTCACCCCGGTTTGCACCACTGAACTCGGGGTCATGGCCGGAATGACCGAAGAGTTTGCAAAGCGAAACGCCAAGATCATCGGGATCTCGGTCGACCCGGTTGACGACCACCACCGGTGGAAATCCGACATCGAAACCGTATCCGGCAACGCGGTCAATTACCCCATGATCGGCGACAGCGATCTGAGTGTAGCCAAGCTCTACGACATGCTGCCCGCGTCTGCGGGGTCGAGTTCAGAAGGCCGGACCCCCGCCGACAACGCGACCGTGCGCTCGGTGTTCATCATCGGCCCGGACAGGAAGGTGAAGCTATCGCTGACCTATCCGATGACGACGGGCAGGAATTTTGATGAAATTCTTCGTGCGCTGGATTCGATCCGGTTGACGGCAGACCATCAGGTGGCGACTCCGGCGAACTGGAAACAGGGTGAAGACGTCATCATTACGCCGGCCGTTTCGAACGAAGACGCCAAAAAACGCTTTGGAGATTTCGACACCATTCTTCCCTACCTGCGCAAGACCGGCCAGCCCGGCTGAATTGCAGGCACGGGAATTCCCGAACCGTGTAACAGGATGGCCGGGTTTCGTGTCTTCACCCGGGATCCGGCCATGAGCGAAGCAGCGCAGTGCCCGCGAATCGCTGAAGGGGCAAAGACGGTCTTGCCCCTTCCGTTTTCGCCGTGTTCGGAATCCGGGTCGGCCGTCGCGAACCGTGTCAGGTCAATTCGACTTATCTCCGCCGGCGCGGCCGGCGACCACCACCGCCATCTTCCGTTTCGTTCCCGGTACTCTGGTCCACGACCTTCATGGACAAGCGTACCTTTCCGCGATCGTCCGTCCCGAGGAACTTGACCTTGACCTCCTGGCCTTCGGCGAGAACCTCGGACGGGTGTCCCAAACGGCGGTTCACGATCTGGCTGATGTGAACAAGGCCATCGCGCTTGCCAAAAAAGTTCACGAACGCCCCGAAATCCATCAGTTTGACTACCTTCCCAGAGTAGACCTTTCCCGGCTCGGGCTCGGCGGCAATCTCCATGATCATCGCACGAGCCTTTTCGATCTGTGCAAGATCGGAACTGGCAATCTTGATCAATCCATCGTCGTTGACATCGACCTTCGCTCCGGACGTCTCGACGATTTCGCGAATGACCTTGCCGCCGGCTCCAATGACCTCACGGATTTTCTCGGGATTGATCTGGATTGACTCGATGCGCGGCGCGTGTATCGAGAACTCGCTGGCCTCACTCAGGGCCTTGCCCATTTCGCCCAGAATATGCAGCCGGCCTCGGTGCGCCTGTTCGAGCGCCTGTTTCATGATCTCGGGGGTAATTCCCGCGACCTTGATATCCATCTGCAGCGACGTGATTCCTCTTTCGGTTCCCGCAACCTTGAAATCCATGTCGCCAAGATGATCCTCGTCTCCAAGGATATCGGTCAGAACCGCAAAGTCTCCGCCATTCTCCAGAATCAGTCCCATTGCGACGCCGGCAACAGCCGCCCTTAGGGGTACACCCGCGTCCATCATCGACAGGGAACCGCCGCAAACCGTAGCCATCGACGACGAGCCGTTGGACTCCGTAATGTCTGAAACGACCCGGATCGTGTACGGGAATTCCGCGGCTGACGGCAGCACGGCCTGCAACGCGCGCCACGCAAGCTTGCCGTGACCAATTTCGCGGCGGCCCGGGCCCATCGCCCTGCCGCATTCACCGACCGAATATGGTGGGAAATTGTAGTGAAGCAGGAATTTTGACCGAAACGTTCCGTGCAACGCGTCGATCAGTTGCTCGTCTTCGCCTGTCCCGAGCGTCGTGACGACGAGGCTCTGGGTTTCTCCACGGGTGAAAAGCGCGGACCCATGCGTGCGCGGCAGGAACCCGGTCTCGGCGGCAATCGGACGAACATCGTCCAGACCGCGCCCGTCGATCCGGCGCCCTGAGGTCAGGATGTCACCGCGAACAACGTCCGATTCGAGGCGTTTCATGCAGGTGCCGAGACCGGACGGTGGATCTTCCCCTTCTTTGCGCAGGGCCTCGACGATCAGCTTTCTGGCCGACGCAATCGCGTTGCCGCGTTCCCGCTTGTCGGTCAGGGCGAAAGCCGCGCGCACCGCATCTTCCCCGGCTTCCCTGATCCTCGAGTACAGGTCGGAGTGGTCCGGAGGCTCGAATTCGAACGGTTCCTTGGCCGCGACCTCCGCCAGTTCTATGATCGTATCGATGACGGGTTGCATTGCCCGGTGTCCGAAGGAGACAGCGCCAAGCATTTCGGATTCCGACAGTTCATAGGCCTCGGATTCGACCATCATCACGGCATCGCGCGTGCCGGCAACGACGAGGTCGAGGCGCTGGCTCGTGTCGTCGCGAAGTTCGTGCATGTCGTCGACAGTCGGGTTGAGGACGTAGTCCCCGTTCACGAATCCGACGCGGCAGCCTCCGATCGGGCCGAGGAACGGAACACCCGACAATGTCAACGCGGCAGATGCAGCGATCATCGCGACGATGTCCGGATCGTTCTGCAGGTCATGTGACAAGACGGTCAGCGTGACCTGGGTTTCATTCTTGAATCCCGGGGCAAACAGGGGGCGAATCGGACGGTCGATCAGCCGTGCCGTCAGCGTTTCCTTCTCGGTCGGCCTTGCCTCGCGCTTGAAGAACCCGCCCGGCACCTTTCCGGCGGCATAGTACTTTTCCTGGTAGTTGACCGTCAGGGGAAAGAAGTCCAGGTCATCCCGTGCCGATTTCGAATAGACAACCGCGGCCATGACCGTCGTTTCACCGAGGGTCGCAACAACGCTGGCGTCGGCCTGGCGAGCGATTTTTCCCGTTTCGAGGGTAAGGGTTTCGTTTCCCCACTCAATTGATTTTCTGATTTCGTTGAACATCCGCGTTACCTATTTTCGTTCGTTGTATTCATCCGGGTCCGGGCGGTCCCTTTACCCGTGACACTGCACGTGGAATGCCTTTCGGACACGGCAAACCTGAATCCGATCGTTCGCCAATCCACAAATCCCGATCCGAAGGGCCTCTACGCCCTTCCCGGTCGGCACGCCATGGGAGTCGATTCCCGGAACAACGGATGAATGCCGCTCTGACTGTCCGCCACATGCACGACTGAACCGTTGCTCACCAATGCGACGCACCTGCAAGACCGGAAAACCCCTGTTTTCCGGTCCTCGACGGAATCCTTCCGTTCCGAGATTGACCGGAGTCAACGACGGATTCCAAGGCGCTTGATCAGCGTCCGGTATCGTTCTTCATCGTGCCTCTTGACGTAATCGAGGAGCTTCCTTCGTTTCGCAACGAGTCTGAGAAGACCCCGACGAGAGTGATTGTCCTTCTTGTGGATCTTGAAATGCTCGGTCAGAGTCGAAATCCGGGAGGTGAGGATGGCCACCTGAACTTCCGGCGAGCCGGTATCTCCGTCCTTCGTTGCATATTCCTTGATCAGTTCCGTCTTGAGTTCCTGGGTTATCGACATCGGGGGCTCCTCTTTCACTGGGAATGGTGGCACGAGCCGGGATGTCGTCCAGCAAGGCCTTTGGAGAAATGCGGGCATGCGGACAATCCGCAGACCGGCGGTATCGGCCTATAGTCCTGTTTGACTGGAGGCGAAAGAGCAAAAACACGAAGATGTTACGAGCACAGCACGCGGCTGTTCACGCCTTTGACGAGGTTGTTCGGTCATTCGGCTGACTTGAAGACATCGCGTGCTGCCGGAGCGGGATTCGGCCCGAGTGCATTAATCGGGGACATCCGACGCTGGCGCGGCACCGCATGCGGAGACATGGCGCCCGACACAAACGTTGATCCGGCTCGGGCAACAGACGGGCACGATCG
Source organism: Paracoccaceae bacterium (assembly GCA_965242975.1). GTDB lineage: Bacteria > Pseudomonadota > Alphaproteobacteria > Rhodobacterales > Rhodobacteraceae > JAPPHA01. Next base: position 3,217,213 of record CBDETS010000007.1, read on the forward strand.
CAAAAAGTACCGGTGAACCGCACACCGCGCGCAGCCGGTACATCGATGATCGGCATTTGGGGCATCGTGCGCCCTGCGCCCTGTACGCGTCGACGTGTTCCGGCGCCGCTCCGGGACCCTGTTCCGTGTCTCAGACGTTCACCTTGCCGCCGTCCACGTTCAGGGTCTGGCCGGTGACAAAGTCGCTGTCAGACGACGCAAGGTACATGAGAGTGCCCAGGAGGTCTTCCGGCAACATCTCGCGCTTGATCGAACGGGTCGCGACGGTGGGAGCGCGAGCCATGTCGAAACCCTTGTTCGCCTTCACGCCTTCGCTTTCGGTCAACCCGGGTGCGATCGCGTTAACCTGGATGTTCTTGTCGCCCAACTCACGCGCGTGGCAACGGGTCAGGGCGATCACGGCGCCTTTCGACGCCGTGTAGTGCGACAGCCCCGGAGGCCCGTAGTAGAATGTCCCGGACGCGATGTTGATGACCTTTCCGCCGCCTGCCTTGATCATGGTTGGAACAATGGCGCGCATGACCTGATGCACACCCCGCGTATTCACGCGCATGATCAGGTCGAACTCGTCGTCGTCGATCTCGAAGAAGGGCTTGGGCTTGATCGTGGCGAAGATCGAGGCGTTGTTGACCATGATGTCGAGTCCACCCAATTCTGTGTTGGCTGTTTCGACCATCGCCGCGAGATCGTCATTCGACGTCACGTCGACCTTCATGCCCCGGGCCGTACCTCCGGCATCCGTGATCGCGTGCACCGCGTTCGCGGTGTCCTGCACATCGGTCACGAGCACCCTGGCTCCTTCTCCGGCCATCGCCCTGGCCAGGAGGGCGCCGATACCCTGCGCTGCTCCGGTGACTACCGCGGTCTTTCCTTCCAGTCGGCCCATCGTTACTTCCTTCGTTCAGACTTCGATTTCGAGTATTCCTGCGACCTCGGGCCAGCTCCTGGCACCGTTTTCGCGCAGATCGTTGGTCAGGTCTTCAGGTACCCAGTCGATCAGGCACCTCTTGAAATTCGGTCGCGCCTCGATCCGGGTGAACCAGCGCTCGACATTCGGCAGGCGCCCGCCCTCCCACATTCCGCGCATCGACATCATCGCAAGGCGATTGACATAGGGCGTCATGGCGATGTCGGCGACCGAGAACCTGTTGCCAACCAGCCAGTCATCCCCGCCGGCAAGCGCATCTTCCATCTTGTGCAGATAGGTGTCGTAGAGTTTGACCTTCTCGGCTGCGCCCGGCGCCTTGAACCCATGGCGTACGAATGCGTCCTTCCGGCTTTTCCAGTCAGATGTCACCGAGATCTTCGGTGTCGAAGCAAGGAACTCCTTCACTCCCTCGGGGCCAAGGTTCTTCAAGACCGTGTGGCGATGCGAACAGACAAAGGTGACCGCGCCGCAGGCCGGATGCAGGTCCTCGTCAACCGCCTTGGTCCAGTACCTGACCTGCGCCCGCTCCCAGGGGTCGGTCGGATGTACACTGGACTCCGGCGCGATCTGGTCGAGATATTCGATGATGACAGTCGAATCCGGAATGACCAGATTGTCATGAACAAGCGTAGGCACCACCCCCTTGGGGTTGAGCTTGAGATATTCCGGTTCGAACTGTTCGCCCTTCAGGATGTCGATGTAGACTCCATCCCACTTCAGTTCCTTTTCATCCATCGCAAACCGCACCTTGGCGGCGCAGACGGATGAACCGTGGTGGTAGAGCGTGAAGGTCATAGCTGCACCGTGACCCACTTGAGTTCGGTCATCGCCTCCATGTCGGCGTCGGTCCCTTCGCGGCCAACGCCGGACTCGCCGTTGCCTCCGAACGGAACGTGGGCTTCGTCGTGAATGGTCGGGCCGTTTATGTGGCACATGCCCGCGCCAACATTCCGGGCGAAGTGAAAGGCCTTGTCGATATCCTTGGTGAAGATTGCCGACGACAGGCCGTACTCCGTGTCATTGGCCTTTTCCAGCCCCTCTTCATAACTGTCAATCGGGTAGATCGACGTGACCGGGCCGAAGGTTTCGGTCCTGCAGACCGTCATGTCCTCGGTAACGCCGGTCAGCAGGGTTGGCTGGCATCGGTTGCCTTCCCATTCACCGCCGGCCACCACACGCGCACCCTTTGCAACAGCATCCTCGATGTGACTTCTGATGCGGTTCCTTTGGCGCACTGATATTGCAGGCGCGATGACCGTATCAGGATCACGCAGATCACCCATGCCGATCTTCGAGACCAACAGTGAAAAGCGCTTGACGAAGTCCTCATAGAGCGGACGTTCGACGTAGAACCGGCTCGACGCGATACAGGCCTGGCCCGCAAACATGAAGACAGACCGCGCGGCCAAGGGCATGACCTTGTCCAGGTCGGCATCCGCCAAAATGACGGTCGGGCTCTTGCCGCCAAGTTCCAGTGTGTTGGGTGTCTTGTTCTTCGCACAGATCTCGTTGATGTGCTGGCCGACGATGGTTGAACCCGTGAAGGTGACGAAATCAACGTCCTCGTGGCCGGTGAGGTCGTCGCCAATCTCATGCCCAAAACCGGTCACGACATTGTATGCTCCGGGCGGAAATCCCGCTTCAGCCACGATTTCGGCAAAGAGCACCGTCAGATGCGGCGCCATTTCCGAGGGCAAATGGACAACCGTGTTTCCGACCGCCAGCGCATTCGCGACGAGACGGGTGTTCTTGATCAGCGGAACGTTGAACGGCGTGATCACTGCGACCACTCCAAGCGGCTCCCGGATCGACATCGAAAACTTGCCTGGTGCGTCCGAGGGGATCGTTTCGCCGCGCACGTTGCGGCAGATTCCGGCCGCCGCCCGTACCATGGTCAGGCCCTTGCCGAATTCGAACATGGCCTTCTGGATCGGCGAGCCGATCTCGTCGATCAGGCAATCGATCAGCTCGGCCTGTCGATCCTCCATGATCTCGGCAATCCTGAGCAGCCAGCGTTCGCGTTCCGCGGGTAGTGTTTCCTTGTATTCGGGAAAGGCCGATTTCGCCGCCGCGACGGCCTTGCGCATGTCCGGGCCGGTGCCCTTCGCTGCATAGGCGTAGACACTGTCGTCCAACGGGTTCAGATCCTCGAACGTGGCGCCGTCTTCCGCGTCAACCCATTCACCCCCAACGAAATGCCGCAACGTTTTGAGTTCCACCTTGGTATCCATTTGACGACTCCTGTTGCCGCTATCCGCCGACGATCGTCTGCGGCAGGAATAGCGCGATTTGCGGGAAAAGGACGAGAAGGACGATCATCACGGCCATGGCGAACCAGAAGGGCCAGATGCCGCGGAATATCCTGCCCATCGGGACCTCGGGCGCGATGGACTTCACGATGAAGACATTGATGCCGACCGGGGGGCTGATCATGCCCATCTCGAGAACGATCACGATGATGATGCCAAACCAGATTAGGTCCCAGTTGAGCCCGATGGCGATCGGAATGACAACCGGAATGGTCAACACGAGCATCGCCATGGACTCCAGGAACATGCCGAGAAACATGTAGGCCAAGATGATGACCAGCAGGACCCCGACATCCCCGATCGGGAGGGACGTCAGAAACGTCACCAGATGCGCGGGCAATTCCGTCAGCGACATGAACGGGATGAAGACAAAGGCCCCGATTATGATGAGAAAGACGGTAGCGGTGGCATTCATCGTTTGCAGGACGACCGTGCGCAGCGCTTCGAGTGATATGGACCGACGCCAGGCTGCAACGACGAATGTAAGGAATGCGCCGACCGAAGATGCCTCGACCGGGGTGAAGAACCCGGTATACATGCCCCCGATCGTCACCAGGACGACACCCAGGATGGGAAGGGCACGCCAGAGAGCGGCCAGTCGGTCCGCGCGTCCGGAGCGGTCTCCGCGCGGACCCGACTCCGGATTGCGGGCGACGACAAGGTAGATCGCTCCGATAAAGAGAAGGGTGAGAATGACGCCTGGAAAGACCCCGGCCATGAAGAGTCGTCCGATCGACTGCTCGGTCAGCACCGCGTAGATGATCATGCCGCCGGATGGAGGAATCAGGAAACCAAGGGTGCCGCCGGCAGCGACGGACCCGGTGGCCAGGCTGTCGGAATACTTGTAGCGCTTCATTTCCGGCAGCGCGACGCGGCCCATGGTAACCGCGGACGCGAGCGACGAGCCGGAAAGCGCCGCGAAACCGGCGCAGGCCGCGATCGTCGCCGAAGCGAGTCCGCCGCGCAAGTGCCCCATCCAGCGATAGGCGGCGGTGAAGAGGTCGTTCGACATCTTCGAGACTCCGGCCAGGTTTCCCATCAGCACGAACATCGGGATCACGAGCAAATTGAAATTCGAGGCAGCCTCGAACGTTTCGCCAGCCAGGTTCGAATAGGCGATCTTCCAACCCCGTGCCCAGGCCTGCTCCGGCGCCATTCCGACGTTGATGAACTTGTTGGCATTGGCGACTACCGTGCCGATGAAGCCCACGCTCAGCATCGCCAGCGCAACCGGCATGCGCAGGGCAAGCAGGATGAACAGCGTCAGCAGCCCCAGGAGGCCGAGAAGCGTCATGCTGATCATGACGGTTCACCGCCGATCCTGAGCGGCACGACTTTGCCCGAGCGCAGGAGTTGCCAGACATCGAGCGCCAGAACCACAGCGTAAACTGCCGTCGAAAACGCAAGCATGTAGTAAAACGGTTCGAACGAAATCAACAATTGCTGCGTGGTTTCACCGAAACGCTCCGCGCTCTGGCCCGCGTGCCAGAGGCGCCACGCCATGATGACAAGAAGTGTCGCGCCAAGAAACTTGACCAGGATCATCGACCACTTGGCAAATCCGGCCGACATCCGCGACTCCAGGACCTCGATTTCGATATGCGCACCTGTCCGCGCCCCGAGCGGGACGGACAGGGCGACGATCACAACGAGCGTCAGGGCCAGCACGTCCTCCGCGCCGATGATGGGGGAGTTCAGCGCCTTGCGCATGATCAGCACGTTCCAGGCCGAAAACCCCGTCATGAAGGCCAGCGCCGCTCCTCCGAAAATCAGGGAAATCCATGTCAGGGGGGCATCGAGAAAACGAAGCACGGGCGGGGGCGAGCCGGGGGGCTTGTCGCTGTTTGGTTCGTTCGACATCCGACGACTTTTCCGTAAACCGCAGTTCAGACTTCCGAAAAGTCCGGGCACCACTTGAGGATGCCCTCCCTGTAACTCTCCTTGTCCCTGAGAGCCGCGGCCCAGCGTGAAATATTCGGATAACGCCCGAACGGATAGCCACAGCCCGTGAGAACGAAATGCAGCGGTATCCAGGAAATGTCAGCCAGCGTGAATTGATCGCCCATGATCCAATCCCGGTCTTCAAGCGCGTCTTCGAGATTGGCAAAACACGCGTCCAGGGTCTCCTGCGCCCGGGTGATGTCGTCCTCGCCGAACGCACTGCTGCCGGCATGCTTCGCGTGGAACTCCTTCAGCTCTGCGTTTTTCTGAAGCGCGTCATACTTTCGCTGTTCCTCGACGGTCTTCTTCACCTTCTTCTGTATCCTGGTCGCGTACACGTAAGGCTTGACGGCCGGCACATGGATCGACGCGGCGAGACGAAGCCATTCAAGCATGTCGTCTTCGTCTGCCACCGCACGCAGCGAGGGTTCGGGGTAGGTTTCGTCAAGATAGTTGATGATGTCGTTCGACTCGATGTGGACCACTCCATTGTCGATCAATGTCGGCACCAAACCGTTCGGATTGATGCCAAAATACTCGTCCGAGATGTTTTCCTTCTTCTTCAGGTCGAGGTGATGGCTGGTCCAGGGAAGGCCCTTTTCGATCAGCGTCATGCGAACGCGCATCGAACAGTTCGAGATATGACCGTGGTACAGGTGAATTCCCTCAAGCGTTTCCACGGATTTGTTGGTTGGGACGACAACGACCATGAAAGTGATCTCCGTTCGTCATGCGTGACAGGTCCGGATGATGACTGCGCCCCGGACGAACGCGAGGTTCCGGGCCCTGGGCCGATTGTCCGGGGCGCAGTCGACTTGGCTGCACGTCAACGATTGAGCGCCTCGTAGATCTCCCGGGCGTTTGCGATTCCCCTGCTCTCGTAGTCCGCGAATATCGCCTCGAGCCCCACTGCGACAGCCGCGTCCATTCTGGCGCGCTCTTCATCCGATACGACGATCCACTCGTAACCCTTGTCCGCTTCCGCGATCATCTTCTTCGAGCGCTCATCGGCACCGTCAAAGGATTCCGCAAGCTTGAGCGACATGGGGAGTCCGGCAAGTTCATCGATAATTGCGCGATGATCCTCCGAAAGGCTCATGTACCTCTCCATGTTCATGACCGCGAAGGTCACGGCGAAACTGACGGGCACGTTTTCAACCACATGGCTGGCCACGTCCCAGAAGTTCCATGGCGGTGTCAGGTTGTTGTATGAAGCCGTCGTCACGTCGATCGTGCCGGTACTGAGCCCGGTGTACATTTCGGTAACGGGCATCTGCACGGGCACAGCTCCGAGCGCCTCGACAATCGGCGTCGTCATGGCGGCGAAAGGTACGAGCTTGGCGCCTTTCAATCCCTCCATCGTGGACGTGTCCCGTGTGCCGACAAACAGGCTGCCTGCGACGGTACCCACGGCAAGGACCTTCACATCGGAAAACTCGTCGGCGAAATGCTCGTCAAAGTTCGCCCAGATGCGCCGCGTGGAGTCATCGGCATTTTCAGCGGCACCCGGCAGGATCGCCAACATCGACTTCGGAAAGATTGCGGGAGTGTAGGCCGCCACGCCAAAGGTGATGTCTCCGACACCCTCAACTGCACGCTTGTACTGCTGGACCGGACCGGCACCGAGTTGACCCGCAGGGTACAGCTTCATGGTCAGGGTACCACCGGACCGTTTTTCGATCTCTTCGCCGAACCACGTGAACATGACCGTGTTCGTGTGGTGTTGAGGCGGAACGAATGTCGCGACGCTCAATTCTTCCGCGGACGCCGTGTGCGCGGACACGCCGAGTGCGGTCGCCAGTGCCATGACCAGGCCGAGACGGGTGTTTGACATGATTTTCTCCTTCGGGGTTGGTTCGGGCAGCACGAGTGACTTGGGATCCCAATGGAATGCGCAGCGCCGCCAAAAAACCGTCGGTGCATTTGATTTCAGCTGATAATTGCAAAGACGGGATCCCGTTTCAAGTCGAAAGGCGGGTTCATAGCCAAATTTTGCCCGCCCGCCTTGACTTCGGGATCCAATTGATAACCAATGCGGGAATGGAATCCATCGACACTGAACTCGCGGCACGGATCCGGCAGGATATCATCCTGGGGGCCTACAACGCGGGCGAGCGGGTCTCGGAAATTCAGCTTTGTGAAAACTACGACGTCTCGCGGACGCCCGTTCGGCTGGCCTTGCGCCTGCTTGAGCGCGAAGGGGTCATTCGCCGCGGGGAAGGTCGTGGTTACCGGGTTCAAAGCCCCACGGTCGAGGACATCCTTCAGGCCGTCGAGGTCCGCGGCCATCTCGAAAGTCTTGCGGCGCGGCTGACGGCTCAGAGTCCCGGTCGCACCGATCACTTGCCCGGGATGGCCCGCGCCATCGAAACGATCGACGCGGCGATCGAAGAACTTGCATGTCTTGGCGGGCTTGACGAGGCCGTGATCAGGAGGGCGCAGGGAGCAAACAAGGTGTTCCACTCCGCGATCCTTTCGGCCTGCGGCAACGATTACGTCGGTTACACCTGCAAGCAAATCAGCCACTTGCCCATGCTGGCGGTGGGGTCGATGGTTTTCGATCGTACCGTCGGGGACACACCCGAACATTTCGAACGCGGCCTGTTCAGGCTTCGGCTGGGAAACGCGCAGCATCGGGTGATCTTCGAGGCCATCGAAAAAGGGCATCCGGTGCGCGCGGAGGGAATGATGCGCGAACATTCACACACAATGATCGAATACATCCAGACCTTCGAGAAGCGGGACGAAAGCCTGACCGTTGCGGATCTGGTCGCGTACTCGGCATCCGAACCGCTTCCCTCGATCTCCTGAGGCGGTGTGCGGGAGCGCCCGCACCCACACGCTCAACACGACGCGGCGAACACATCTCCCGACGCGCCTGAAAGGCTGATTCCGCTCAGTTCGCGTTCAATGGTTTTCGAACAGGCAGGATTCCCGGATCCTTGCCCGCCGCGTCGTTCTCATCCCAATAGCCGATCAGAACGCCGAGTTGCTCTTCCAAGCCGGTCATTTGAAGATTGCGTTCCTCTGACCAGGTTTCGCGCTGGCGATATTGCAACGACCACTCGGCAAGCTTGTTGAACATCACCTGGCGGACGTCGGCGTGCTCGGGACTGCGCCCGAGATCGATCAACTCGTCCGGATCATTGACCAGGTCGAACAGTACCGGCGCAAACCCCGGGGCGTACACATATTTCCACCGGGTCGTGGCGATCATGAAGGACCGGCAGTCGAGTGGCGTTCTGCCGGTCTCCGGACGGAACACCTGGCAGGAATAGTCGTACTCGCTGATGACATGGTCCCGCCAATCGGTCACCTCACCACGGATTTTCGGCATCAGTGAACGTCCGTTCAGGATGTGCGCGGCGACCTCGCCACCGAAGTAATCGACGAACGTCGGGATCAGGTCGATCGCCTCCACCAGCGAACAATCGACCGTTCCCCGCGTTACATCGGCGGCGGCGCCGGGGTCCACGATTATCAAGGGAATCCTGACCGAGGGGTCGTGGAAGTAGTCCTTGTCTCCCATCCAGTGGTCACCGAGATAATCTCCGTGGTCGGACGTAAATACGATCATCGTATCGTCGAGCAGGCCGCGCTCGTCCATGAACCGGAACAGGGTCCCGAGCTGATCGTCGATCTGTGAAACCAGCCCCATGTAGGAGGCGACGATCGTTTCCCTGGCGGCTTCCTTGCTGAATGTCCGTCCCGAGACCCGGTCCATGAAATGCCTGGCGAGTGGATTCGGATCGGCCAGTTCCGCCTCCGACCTGACCGCCGGGATCACGTCTCCGGACGAATACATGTCGTTGTACGGCGCGGGCGCGACATAGGGCCAGTGCGGTTTTATGTACGACAGGTGGAGCAGCCAGGGCGTTTCGCCATCGTCCTCGGACAGAAACTCCATCGCGCGCCGGGTCATGTAGGGCGTCTCGGAGTCTTCATCGGAGACCCTGGCCGGCAAGTTCACCTGGTCATTGAAGAATCCGGATCGGACGCCCCCGTCGGTTTCGACCGAGTTGGCTGCCCAGTGCCAGGGATTGTCGTCTTCGGTATATCCTTTTGACTTGAGGTAATTGTTGTACGCCAGATCTTCGCGAACCATCGTGTCCGGATGAACGCCGTCGTCCCGCTCAACCACCTCGAAACCGCCTTGCGCATGATGCACGCCAACCGCGCTGTCGGCGTCGATTCCCAGCCTCGCCATGCCCTCCCTGTCGGGAACGACGTGCGACTTCCCGACCAGAACCGTCCGTACGCCCAGCGGGTTCAGGTGATGTCCGATGTTCTTCTCGCCAATGCGCAGCGGCGTGAAATTCGAGGCCGCTCCGTGTGACGAGACGTATCGACCGGTATAGATGCTCATGCGGGACGGGCCGCAAACCGGCGACTGGCAGTACGTGTTGGAAAAGGTTACGCCGCGAGCGGCCAGTGCATCGATGTTCGGTGTCCTGATCGTCGGATGCCCGGTACAGCCCAGATAGTCGAACCTCAGCTGGTCGCACATGATGAAGAGAACGTTCTTTCGAGCCATGTGCGAATCACCGTTTTTCGAATCTGTCGCGTCGTCAGGCGGTTTCCGCCGACCGGCCTTGGAAACGGCCGCGGTCCCGAGCACCGTCGTTGATCACTTCGTTTTCTGCAGGACAAACGGTTAGGCCGCCGGCTTCAGATTGCCCACAGAGCGATTTTTCCACGCATGTCATTGCCAGGGATCGACAGCAGAGCATGTCAACTTTGTCATCGATGGTTCCAGGATCGACCACGCCAGACTCAGTATCACATGATTGGGATCCCAAAACAACAATAACGGGCTGACTTTCGCTATTTGTTTCAGCAATTTTGCATTAGGGATCCCATTTCTCCACTCGTTGTCCAAATGGCGCGGAGGCGCGAGCCACGGAGCGAATCCCGCTCTGCGGGTGGAACTGCAAACGGTGATGGCGGCAAGGGGCCGGGCAAACTCGGGGTCACAGGACGAGGATCAACGCCCCGGTCCCGGCCGTCGCACGAGACGTCCCGCACCCTCGGCACGCGAGATCGCCGAAGTCGTGAAGGGGTGACGTCAACACATCCGGAATCGAGAGCCCGCCCCTGGTGTTCTCGAATTGAAGTGATCCCGTTCCCCGGCAACATCCGCCAGGCCTTCGGCTTCCCGGCCTCTCATGTCCGCGTGATCATCGGCGAAGGCGGCCTGGCCAAATCTGATACATCCGAATCCACCGGCGCTGCGGAAGCCATTCTGACCGATTTCCGGTTTCGAAAAAAGAGCGGCGGTTGCGAAACGTCGGCAAACCGCCATGCTTCCCGGGAGGCTCGTCACGAACTTGTGGAGGCACTCGCCGGGTCGTCATCCGCCTTCCTGTTCCTGGCGACATGCAATCCAAGCCACGCGATGGAAGCAGCAATGGCGACACCTTGGACAACCGGATCAGTAGCCAGGAGCAGTACGGCCAGCGCAAGCCGCATGCCGGTATCCCAGAATGGAAGCCTTGTGAGGTCGTAACGCGCCAAGGCGCTTGCCAGAAGATAGAGCGACACCACCAGCCGAAGCAGTAGCCAGCCAAGCGCTCCCCAATGCACCTGGCCGTCGTAGCCGGGCAGGTACCTGATTTCGCTGCCGTCGCTGGCACTCGGGTCAATCACCGCCGCTTCGATCAAGAGGATTTCCGGGTACAGCGCGAACACGAATGGAATGACGAACATCACAATCCCGACCTTGACCGCCGAAAAACCCGTCGACATCGGCTCCGCATTCGTAATCGACGCCGCCGCGAAAGCTGCAATCGCGACCGGTGGCGTGATTGCCGACGCAACGGCAAAGTAGAAAATGAACATGTTCGCGGCAAAGATCGAGACACCCAACCCCGCCAGCATCGGCCCCATCAGGAGGGCAACATTGATGTAGGCCGGAACAGCCGGCATCCCCATCCCGAGAAGCAATGCGAGCAGCATCGTCACGAACAAGGCGACGAACTGGAAAAATATCGAGCCTCCCGCCCCGAGGTTAAGGCTTTGCAGCCATTGCAGGACATCGAGCGAAATAAAGAATGGCATTCCCGTGAACTTGAGGCAGAAGTCGATGATCGAGACCGCAAGGAACATCAGGTAAAGCGTTGAAATCAGGATCCCTGCGTCAGAAATCGAGTCCAGCAGCTTCTTCGGCCGCGCACGCATTTGAGGGTCCAAAAACAGGGCAAAACACAATATTATGACGGCCCACCATCCTGCGCTGCCTGCGTCTCCCGCGGCATTCTGAATGAGCTTCAGGAACCAGGGGAGACCCTGCACCTGGCAGGCGCCGCTCTCCGAGAACGTGCGCTCGGCGCCGAGAAGCCAGCCGACGGGTCCGCAGCCGATACTTTCCTTGCTGGCCAGCAACAAGAACAGAATGACCAGGATCGGCAGGAAGATCATCACGAGGTTGTAGATGTCCTGGCGATCCAGATGCATGTCTTCGGTCAGTTCGCCAATCGCCGTGATCTTCTGCCTGCGCGCCTGGAACACCACCGAAAGAAACAGGCACAGGAAATAGGCAAATGCCGGTAAGGCGGCCGCGATGATCACCTCGTTGTAGGGAACCCCGGTAAGCGACGCCAGAACGAAGGCGGCGACACCCATGACCGGCGGCATGATCGAGCCTCCGGACGACGCCGCGGCCTCCATGCCTCCGGCGAATACGCGGGAAAACCCTCGCTTGATCATCATGGGTATGGTCAACACGCCCGTCGACAGCACGTTGACGATCGGCCCGCCGGAGATCGTCCCGAACAGGGCCGAGGAAACGATCGCGGCATGTGCCGGCCCACCGCGCAGATTCCTGGTCCAGCGGAATGCCAGCTTGATCAGCGACTTGCCTCCGGCCGAGGCCCCGAACAAGGCCCCGAGGATCAGGTACGGGAAGATCTCGTTCAGGATGATGTCCATGAAACGCCCGAGCAGACCGGAGGCATTGTTGACCAGGATGTCGTGCACCCTCGGCCTGCCGTCGGATAACAATCGTGGCTCGCCACCGATCTTTGTCACGAGGTATTTGTTGATGTCCTCGGTGCCGAAAAAATACCAGATCAGCACCGTTCCGATCGTATAGGCGGCAACCAAAATCGCCACGATGACCAGCGGCAGCCCCCAGACCTTGATGTTGTAGGAAAGGAACACGACGATCGCCAACCCGACGATCAGGACAATCCAACCCCCGGTCGTGCTGACACATTTGGGGTCGTCCACCGTCGTTGGCTCTGGCAAACCGAACAGGACCGCGTTTTCTTTTTCGATCTTCAAACTCTCGGCGATCAGGCGAGCGCGTTCGCCCGTGATCTGATCGATGATGCAGACCGACTCGATTTCGACCAGGTAGACGATTGAAATCGTGAGGGCCATGATCACCAGCGCTGCATCCATGAACAAGCCAAAGCGGCGTTGCAGAGCGCCCTTGTTTGCCCATGCGCGCCACATGGAATGGTGCAGCGCAACGATCACCATCATGAGTGCGAACGCCAAGGGATAATAGTATTCGAACGGAAATCTTCGGATTATGAAGTCCGGGTTGCCGGAAAGATCTTCGGCCAACTGGTCAAGCCCCGGAATGCCCGGCATGGCATTGATCATGCCAAGCACAACCAGGAAGGCCGCCAGCCAATAGATCAGCCGCAGCACCAGGCCGTCAGAATTCGGGGAAGAACTTTCCTCCTGTGGCATGGCGGTTCCCGACTTCCCTGACGGTTCAGGGGCCGCGGCAACGCCGCGACCCCCAACGTCGATTTTTCACCGCTCCTGCACTAGGGTTTTGCGCAGTCAGGAACGGTCAGGCCGGCCTCCTCGAACGCAGCAACGGAACCCGGGTGATACTTGAGCGGTACTGCTCCGCACAGCCCCGTCACGGCCACATCGACCGCGCCGACATTGGTCGTCTTCATGAAAGGTGCCTTCGTCAGAAAGGCATCCACATGTTCAAGCATCGTTGCCGTCAAGGCCTTCGCGGTTTCGAAATCCATGTCCTTGTTGACGACTTCTGCAGCCACGGTGGAGGGGCTGCGCCACATGCCGTCCTCACTCACGATCGTCAGACCCTTTTGCGGCGGAAGGCTGCTCAGGTCGAAAACAATGGCCGATGTGCCGGGGCTCTTGATGTACTTCTGCATCGCTTCACCTTCCCATACATCCTTGGGAATTGACCAGAGCGTCATGTCACCGGCTGCCAATGACCTCGTGATCCGATTGTCCGGGAACGTGACCGGAAGCATCATGCCATCCGCAGATCCATCCGAAATGGTCTTGGCCATCTGGCCCCAGTTCACCTGAATTCCCTTGTAATCCTTACCGTCTTCCACACCACTGACCAGCGTCAGGATTTGGCGATCGTTCGTCAGCGCCGCGCCGCGTGGCGGACCGTTGAGAATCGTCTTGCCCGCGACCGTTTCCCAGCCTTTGACGGATGCGCTGTTGTACGCATAAAGACCGAAGCCGCCATAATTGTACGTGTAGAGAGCCCTGAGATTCCCTGCGAGTTCGGAGCCTTTTTCCTTTCCAAGGCTGGCGTACGGACCGGCGCCTCGCGACATCAGGAATGTCAGGATCAGCGGTGCACCCGAAACGTCGGTTTTCCCCTCTGCCACGTTCTCTACCGAGTTGGTCAGCGTTTGACTGTCGGCAACCTGAAAATCTGCGACTCCCGAGGCGGCGGCGGCCTCGGCAAGCGCCGTCATTGCCGTGAAGGGAACCGTCCCCGGCGGGCCGGTTTCAGCGGTCAATATGGCTTGTGCACAGGCGCCGCTCGCGACAACGCTCACGGCCGCTGCAAGAATTGTCATGGTTCTGGTTTTTGGCATTTCTGTTCTCCCTTGATTGCCGGACATTTCAAATACCTGCTGAATTGACTGGCGCACGCGCTCTTTCGGTCAACCTGTGAGGACTGGTTCTTTCTCCCGTTCACCTGACGTTGTCGGATTCTGCCCGGGTACGGTCTCCGGGTCCAAAACCGTCGTATCCTCTTCGTCCCGACGCCCGGTTGCTCTTCGGTCCCGGACGCGTGTCATGCCGTTTCTTCGAAGCGGGCCGCGCGCTGGCTGTCGTGAAGTGACCGTCCGGCCAACCTTTTGGACATGGCACGGCGCCCATCACGTACGAGCTTTCATGCCGGCGGAATCTGCGTCTTGAATACGGGAGACCGCTTCGCGACACGAGTCCTGGCGCTACTGGTCCGAACGAGACCCGCACCGAGATCCGTGAACCGTTGCAGGAACTACGCATTCGTCAAAGTCACTCCTAGCTGTCGGTGCGCGGCACTGGCGAAACCCGGCCATGGGGTCACGAATCGAGATGGCCCTCATGTTGATCTTGTTTCCACATTTGGGATCCCTAATCAAGAAAAAATTAGCATATTTTAAAGTGTTGCCAAATGATGTTGAAATAGGGATCCCAAGTAGGTAGAGCTTGAGACATCGGGGCGAAAGGATCAAGCCAAGGTTACGGTGGCAATCTGTGCCTCCTGAGCGAGCCAGTGGCGGACCGCGGCCTTTCCACAGGGGCCAATCAGGTCGGGCAGGTTGATGCCGTATTCGAACGCCCAACCATCATTGCGCCCAATCTCGACGTCACAGGATTGAGAGGACTAACCCATGCATCCAGAGCTGAAGGCACATCCCGAGTACTTCCGGAAAGAGATCGTCCGACTTGCGGACAACGTCTACATGGCGTTCGGCTATGCGGCTTCCAACGTCTTCATGATTGTGGGCGACGCGGGCGTTGTCATCATCGACACCTCCGAAACGACCACAGCGGCGGAAAATATCCTGTCGGAGTTCCGAAAAATTACAGACCTGCCGGTGGACACGATCATTTTCACTCATTCGCACCGTGACCACGTATCCGGGGCCAGCGTTTTTGCCGAAGGGGCGAGCCCGCAGATCCTGGCAAGCACCCGGTACTCGGACGACTCGCTTTTCGTCGCCTCGGCGCATCCGCGGCCTGTGAAGGCGATGGCCGCGCGTACCAAGCGCCAGTTCGGTATCGGGCTCTCGTATCCGGATGAAATCGTCGGAATAGGCGTCGGTCCGGGTGACCGCCCCCTCAAGGGCATGGGCGCCGGGTCGCTTCCACCAACCCGCCTCATCGGCGACAACGGCGAAAAGACAACGCTGTGCGGCATTGAACTCGAGCTTGCGGTGGCTCCTGGCGAAACGCCGGATCACATGGTCGTTTGGTACCCGGACAAGAAAGTCCTGATCTCGGGCGACAACTTCTACCGGTCCTTTCCAAACCTGTACGCCATCCGGGGAACCGCCTACCGCGACTTCGATGCCTGGGCCGATTCGATGGACGTTCTCATGGCCTTCGAGGCCGAGGTGCTGGGGCCGGGTCACACCAAGGCGCTCTTTGGCGCCGACAACATCAAGCACGTGCTGACCGATTACCGCGACGCCATCCGGCACGTGGTCGATGAAACCCGCAATGGCATGGACGCGGGGCTGACCATCGACGAACTGGCCCACTGCATTAAGCTTCCCGATCGACTCGCCGAGAAGCCCTACTTGCGCGAATACTTCGGCCGCGTGGACTTCGCGGTCCGTGCCTATTTTGTCGGAACAATGGGTTGGTTTGACGGAAACCCGACGGCGCTTGGCACTCTGTCGCCGCGTGCCGAAGCCGAACGGTTCATCAAGCTGGCTGGCGGGTCAGACGCAGTCCGCGCCGAAATCGAAAGTGCACGCGCAGATGGCGACCATCAATGGGCGCTGCAACTGATCGATCGTCTGATTTCAGCCGGCGATGATGCCGGGGCAGCCAGAAAAACGAAGGCGGCCGTCCTTCGCGACCACGCCGTTTCCCAGATAAACTGTCCGACGCGCCACTACTACATCCAGTGCGCGAAGGAACTCGAACAGGATGGACAGACCGAATCATGATGCAGGAACGCTGCTGTTTCGACCAACCGGAATCGCCGGGCGCCGCAGGTCGCAGGTCCATCTGAGCAATGTGTTCACCGTACACGGAATTGCCTCTGGGCCGGGCACCCCAACCAGACCGACTGCCCTGGAATTCGGTTGCGTGACGTGGCCCGTGTCGGGTGGGCCAACTCGGGCGGTGCACGCAAAGTACCTACCATGTGTCGTGAAACTCGGTACTGCTTGTCTCAATTCTCGGCGGACCCTCCAACTGTGACGAAAACTGATTCCAGGCCGCTCGAATTCTGCCAGTTTGGGCATCGGCAAAGTGCTTGCCTCTCCAAACCGCGACAACCGCCCATGTGCCATCGTCGTTGGGAATGTGCGTGGTATTGATCAATCCTTCGATGTCTTCGGGCCGCAATGTCTTCCGCAATGCATTTTCGAACTCCCGTTGCCCCTCGGCAGTGTCAAACCCAGGTCCCATTTTATAGGTGGTACGCCGTATAAACATGCGGAACTCTCCTTCCACCAAATGCGGTTACAGTGGGCGATCTCCATCAGTGAGGCTTTCGCCTGGCGGATCACCGTCACGACGGCAGGTTCCGGGCCGCGGTCCAGAGCCGGTGCCCGCCGACACCGAACCCGCCGACATCGGCAACCATGCCCAACGATCAGGCATGACGACCCGTGGTCATCCGGTACTCATCATGGCCCGGAAAGGTTGGCTGAACAACCTTTGGCGTCTTGAGTCTGACCAGAAACCCGACGATTACCAGGCGATCGGTTTGCGGTCGCGGAAGAACCTTCCGGAAGGCCCGTCTTCGCCCAGCGTCGCAAGCCAGATGGCCGTGTCCGCACCTTCCTCGGGTGAGCGGCTTGCGCCCATACCGCCCATGCGGGTGCGCACCCAACCCGGGCACATTGCGTTGACCTTGACGGTATTCGGTACGGAGCGGGCCACGGAGACAGTCAGAGCATTGAGCGCAGCTTTAGCCACGCCATATGCGCCCGGCCCCGCAACCCCTTCGGAGAATGCCCCCCAACCCGAGGAGACGTTTACCACCCGGCCAAAGCCCTGTTTCGCCATGATCGGGATCAGATGATGCATCAAGAAGTAAGGGCCGTGAACCATTACTGCCAAGGACTCCTCGAAGTCCCGAGGGTCACTCAGGATGCCGCCGGATCCCAGGACGCCTGCGTTGTTGATGAGAACGTCCACCCGTCCGGCCTGCTTCACTGCATTTGCGATGCTGGAATTATCGGAAACATCCAGTTCCAGGGCAATCGCACCAATTCGACGGGCCGCCTTCTCACCTGACGACACGTCGCGTGCGCCAAGCATGACTTCATGGCCCTGGTCGATCAACCCCTTGGCAATCGCAAATCCGATTCCGCGGTTGCCGCCAGTGACGAGCGCGCGTCTCATGTCCACTCTCTCAATCGGCGTACTGAAGGGACATTCGCGTGATCTTTCCCTCGTCATTCCACCAGTAGGAATAGTGTACCACCCAACTCAACCATTTCACCTCGGTCTTGGCATAGCCCGCCGCCATTTCGAGGATCTGGCGGTGCACGAAGGAATCACCATTCCCGATCACCTCCCGCAACGCCCAGGCACGGATCGCGTCATGTCCCCTGAAAGTACGCGAAACATCGATCATCTCCGCGTCTTCGGTGAAACAAGCCACATATGCATCGATGTCCTTGGCGTTCGTGCTGACTTGATAGCATGCGATTGCGGTCGGCAGCTCGTCATCCGCGATTGCAGAGCCAGCGACAAGGATCGCGGCAGCCAACATGTGTTTCATCTGGATGCCCCCGGATTTCAGGCACAGAACGGGTCACGTAGACAGATGCCTTGACGTCCAACGGAGCACCTGTCAACGCCCGATCTCCGTCCCCTGACATGATCATGAGTTGCCAGAACCGGCTGGCTGCCTCAGACCCGAAACACAGGCAAGTTCGGACAGCATCCTGGGGCACGCCGTATCGCCGCACAAACACGCACGTGAGTGCGGCCGGTCGGGCCATTCCGCCGGTCCCGCCGATCGGACCCAGGAAACTCCTGGCCGTCGTCCATCCCCAGGGCTGACTCCAGGTACAGTTGTCGCCCGTTCTCGATTTGCGTCGAGCGCCCGGCCGTGCGGAACTGCAAGCGCTTCATCCGGCCCATGTATCGACCGAACATCCTTCGGTTCATCAGGAGATGCGCCGCACGATGCCGATGGCGACACCGGTGGCGCCAATGCCGATTCGCCCACAGGTCGGAGGTGCACGTGCCCGGCGTAGCACGTGCCAAACCCGGAAATTTCACGGGTCTTTGGCACGCGCACGTCGTCGACAGTGATGTCGGCCATCTTGCCGACCATAATTGAGCGCAGCCTTGGAAATCGCCTCACTTGAGATTCTGCATGCCGTGACCGGACCGGGAAATCCCGGGTTCATGACCGCCGCACTTCCTGTGCGCCGGATTACGTCCTTCCAGCGGAGGACTCATCATCCCCATGAAGCGGGCGCATGCCGCGCACAGACGCTCATCCTGCATTCGGCCATCATCGGGAGACGCACGGATGGCCATTGACCGGTCACCGGGCCAGCGCGGCACCCGGGTCGGTCACCGTACCTTGCAGGGTCTTTCCGGAAACGTCAGCCTGGAGCCTCTGTCGGATTCGCGAACCCGAGGACATGAGTCATGTCGTATGCCCCCGACGGCTGGCCCTGTCCCCACAAGGCCGCCTTGAGCGCTCCCCGGGCAAAGATGCGGCGGTCACTCGCAATGTGACGGAGAACTATTCGTTCTCCGTCGGCAGCGAAAATGACGTCGTGTTCGCCGACGACGTCACCGCCCCGCACGACACTGAAACCGACACCGCCACGTGGCCGTGGCCCGGTAATCCCGTCCCGTGCCCGCACGCCGATATCCTCAAGCCTCCGACCGCGCCCGTCGGCCGCCGCCTCGCCCAGCATGAGCGCGGTTCCTGACGGGGCATCGATCTTGTGCCGGTGATGGGTCTCGACGACCTCGATGTCGAAATCCTCGTCAAGGGCCCTGGCAACCTGCCTGGTGACCTGAACAAGCAAATTGACCCCCAGGCTCATGTTGCCCGCCCGGATGATCGGCGTATGAAACGCAGCAGCCGCAATTCGTTCGAGGTCACTGACTGTCAGACCCGTTGTTCCGATGACGTGAACGGCGTGCGCCTGGGCCGCGAGTTCCGCATGGGTTACGGTTGACGCGGGTGTCGTGAAATCAATGATCGCGTGCGTACGCGCGAAAACGTCGAGCGGATCGTCGGTAACCTCGATTCCCTTCCGAGGTCCTCCCATGCACGTTCCGAGATCGCAACCGACCCATGGGTGTCCCGGGTGTTCCGTTGCGCCGGCCAGGGACACCCGGTCGTCGGCCAGGACCGTCTCGATTACCATTTGTCCCATCCGGCCCGCCGCGCCGACGACGGTTACCGCTGTTCGTTCGGACATTTCGATCCTCCGGCTTCAAGGCTGCCATGCCGTCCAGCCATGGAGCAAATCGTTGTATTCGGCAAGGCTTGCGTGATCGGATCGACTGAGTAGATTACCCGCAACCCGGGAGATCAGCATGGCGAAACACGCAAAAGGGGCTTTCCGGTCGGCAGCTCCAAGCCAAAGGCAGCTTCGCGTCGGTGAACTGCTCAGGAGGGCGATTGCCGAAACCCTCGCCCGGGAAACCCTGTATGAACCCGAACTCTCCGGAGCATCGGTCACGGTCAGTGAAGTTCGGCTGTCGACGGACTTGCGGCAGGCGCGCGTCTACGTGCTTCCGCTCGGCGGGCGAAATGTCGATGAGGTTGTCGACGCGCTCAACCGCAACCGATCCGAATTGAGGCGAATCGTCAATCGGGCGGTCACGTTGAAGTTCTCGCCGAATCTGCGGTTTGTCCCCGACACATCCTTCGACAGGATGGACGAGACTCGCCGGCTGATGGATCTCGAGACGGTTCGCCGCGACATCCTGGCCTGACGGGGGCATCGATCCGCATGGGCGCCCCCAATACCGTCAGTGCCAGTGGCTGGCTGATCCTTGACAAGCCTGTCGGCCTGACATCGACGCGTGCCGTCGGTATCGTCAGACGCGCGTACGGAATGCGCAAGGCCGGGCACGCAGGCACGCTGGACCCGGCCGCCTCCGGGGTACTTCCGATCGCGCTTGGCGAGGCGACCAAGACGGTGCCGTACGTCGTGGACACGGTGAAGATCTACAGGTTCACGATGCGCGTCGGACAGGCGACGGATACGGACGATGCCGAGGGCAAGATCATGTCCGAGACGCCCGTCCGCCCGTCCGATGACGACCTGAGGACAGCGGCAGCGGGTTTCGTCGGCGAGATCGACCAGGAACCCCCCGCGTATTCGGCAATCAGGATTGACGGGAAACGCGCCTATTCCCTGGCCCGGTCCGGAAACCTGCCAAAGATTGCACCCAGGAGGGTCAGGATCGATCGAATCGAACTGCTGGCGCGTCCGGATCCCGATCACGCGGTCTTCGAAATGACCTGCGGAAAAGGCGTTTATGTCCGTGCCCTCGTACGTGATCTCGGGCGCGTGCTCGCCTGTCTCGGGCACGCTTGCGAGATCAGGCGTACCAGGACCGGGCCGTTTACGCTCGCAGACGCCACTCCTCTCGACAGTTTCCTGTCGTCTGGCGGGGATCGGCATGCCCAATATCTTCTCAAGCCCGAGGCCGGACTCTCCGGAGTGCCTCGTGTCGACTGCCCTCCTGAAGATGCCGCCGTCATCAGAAACGGTTCACCGATCCCGTACCGGGGCCCGCAGACCGCACGGGGGACCAAGGTATGGATCGCCAGCGAAGACCGGCTGATCGCGATCGCCGCCGTCCGCGACAACCGCCTTCACCCCGCGCGCGTTTTTGCGAAAGTCGGCGCATGATTACCGGGCGGCACAAAGAGGCGGGAACGGACTCGGTCGCGATCTATTCGGACTGCGAGCGCTACCGGTACAGCCTGACCCGGGTCTGGGAACCGGGTCGTCCGCACGCCGTATTCATCATGCTGAATCCGTCGACGGCGACCGAATTCGCAAATGACCCGACTGTCGAACGCTGCGAGCGGCGGGCACGGAAGCTTGGATTCGGAGCGTTTCGGGTCTGCAACATATTCGCGTGGCGGAGCACCGATCCACGTGCGCTGCGCCGGCAGGCCGACCCGGTCGGACCGGACAATGACCAGGCAATCCTCGAAGGGTGCGAATGGGCCCGACAGGACACAGCCGGACGCGTCATCTGCGCCTGGGGCAATCACGGGGCCCTCCGGAACCGGGGCCGCGCGGTCGAGCAGTTCTTGCGTCACACGGGAGCATGTCTATTTCACCTCGGACTGACGTCAACGGGCCATCCCCGCCATCCGCTCTATGTCGGCTACGCCCGTCCGCTGGAAACATGGCGGGAGATACCATGACATGACCGGACGGAAAGGCAGCCTGGCTTGTTACCGGATCCGGTGGTTTCGGAGAGTTGCGTGCACGGGGGCCGTTGACATGGCGATCCCGTTCGCCCGGGGCAAGGATCTTGCCCGGCGTTCCCGCCAGGTTCCCTGACCCGGGCCGGGCGATGGCAGACAGGTCAAATGGACCCGGATACGGTACCGGAATACTGTGCGTCCTGCTTGCGGGCACGTTCTGGTCGCTCATGGCGCTTGCCGTCCGTTCGATCGACTCGGCCGCAACCTGGCAGATCCTCCTGTACAGGTCACTCGGACTGATCCCGGTTCTTTTCCTGTTCATCGCCATCCGCTCGGGCCGATCGCCGGTCACGGCGATCCGGCAAGCCGGACTTCCGGCGATCGTAGGCGCCGCCGGGCTGGTTGCCGCGTTTTCAGGAGGGATTTTCTCGATACAGGAGACAACTGTCGCAAACGCGGTATTTCTTTTTGCCACCGCTCCTCTCTTCACTGCCGTTCTCGCCTGGCCGGTTCTTGGCGAACGGGTCGGGAAGAGGACCTGGATCGCCGTGGGTGTCGGTTTCGTCGGGATCGTCATCATGGTCAACGAAGGGATCGCGCGGGGTGCACTGCTCGGAAACCTGGCTGCCGTGATTTCGGCCATTGGATTTGCGGTCTTTACCCTTTCGCTCCGATGGGGGCGGTTTTCCGACATGGCGTCGTCCGTCCTCCTCGCGGGAATCCTGTCACTTGCGGTCTCCGTCGCCATGTGCCTGCTGTTGCGGCAGTCCCTCTTGATCAGCGCCCATGATGTTGCGGTGTCGTTACTGATGGGTGCAGGTCTCCTTGGCTGCGGACTCACCATCTACACGATCGGGAGCCGCGCCGTCCCGGCGGCCGAACTCGCGCTGTTGGCAATGACGGAGGTCCTGCTGGCTCCTGTCTGGGTGTGGATCGTTCTCGGGGAAACCGCCGGGTTCTGGACCCTCTTCGGGGGCGCCATCCTCATGATCGCAATCGCCGGAAACGCCCTGGTCGGAATCAGGAACCTGCCCCGGGTCCGTGCCTGAGCCGCCGACCCGGTGGATCGCTTGCCGACCGCCCTCTCGACCAACGGCAATGACGTCCACCGGACCGGAACCGGTCCGCCCGGTCAATTCCTGCCAAGATCAGAAATCGGCCACGATCCCGTTCTTTTCCCAATCGCCAAACCGGGTCGGTTCCGGGCCATCACGCCCACCGATCTCGACGGGCAAATCTTCCCGGGGCGCCGATTGCCGACGTATCCCGGCTTCCGCGATCGCACGTTTTCCCGCTTCCCGAATTCGCCGCCGTCGTGCAGAATCGCCCTCGTTGCCGTTCGATTCACGTGTCATGCGACTTCTCCCGGTTCCAAACGTATCGATACGGCCTGAACGGCAAGGAACGCGCCACCACCAGCTTCAACTCCGAACCGATCGGGTGACCGGAGTCTACCAGTGACCAACCACATTGCAAAACCCGGAATGGCCGAACGCGCCGCGACCCTCGACCACCTGCTTCGCGTTTTCCGCGACCGGCAGATGCTGGCAGACGATCCAGGGTTCGGGACGATCCGGAACCTTGATTCATCCGGAAGGGCCGCGGCCAAACGGCGTGCCCGCTCGGTTCTCCGCCACAACGATGCGTTGGACGACATCCTTTCGCGCTACGTCAGGCGCAAGCCCCCCCTGAAGATCCTTCTCATCCTCAAGATCGTCGCAGCTGATGTCCTCCTCGGGCAGACCCACGGGTACGCCGCCGTGAACTGCGGCGTCGAGTTGTCGCGATGGGTCTCGACCGTCCCCGGTCACCATGGTTTGGTCAACGCCATCGGGAGAAAGATCTCGGGAGACCGAGGCCTCATCGCACCGACAAGCCGCCTTCCGCCCAACGCGCTGCCGGGCCCGCTCTTTCGCGAGATTCACGAGAGGCTGGGCACGGATGTCGTCTCGAAACTGGAACGCGCGCATGCCCGGCCTGTACCGCTCGACGTGACGCCACGCGATGCCGACGCCCGCTTCGACCTGGCAGAAAGGCTGGATGCGGTCGTTCTCCCTACCGGGACCCTGCGCATCGGCTCGCCACGCGGTCCGGTCTCGGGGCTTCCGGGATATGACGACGGACTCTGGTGGGTTCAGGACGCCGCCGCCGCACTCGCCGCGCCCTGCCTCGGGCCGGTCCGGAATGCCAGAGTCCTCGATGTCTGTGCGGCGCCAGGGGGCAAGGCGATGCAGCTCGCGGCGGCCGGCGCGATTCTGACGGCGGTCGACAAGTCACCCACCAGGCTCAGGCGGCTCGAGGCCAATCTTCGCCGCACCGGCCTCGAAGCCACGGTCGTTGCCGCTGACGCATTGACCTGGAGTCCGGACTCGCGATTCGACGCGGTTCTGATCGATCCGCCCTGCACGGCAACGGGAACCATGCGCCGCCACCCGGAGCTTCAATTCATCCGCGATCTTGACCGGATCGACGACCTGGTCTCCCTCCAGGCGAAACTGCTGGACCGCGCGGCTGCCTGGGTTGTTCCTGGTGGACGGATGGTCATGAGCACATGCTCCCTGTTTTCGGCCGAAGGCGAGAAGCAGGCGGACCGGTTTCTTGATCGCCACCCTGACTGGGTCATCGAATCCGTGCGTGACGTCCTGACCGGGGTCCAGGAGGATTGGATGCTCCCGACCGGCGCGCTGCGTACACGTCCGGATCATTGGGAGGAATACGGAGGAATGGACGGGTTTTTCATCGTGAGATTTCGCCGTCTTCGCTGAAACGGGAACGTATGTGCTGGGCCCCACGGCAGAAACCCTGGCCGGGTTTTCAATGATCTCCCGGGACAACCATGTTCCGGACGACTCTCTGAATTTTGCACTCCTCCAGGGCAACTGAACGAATACGACAACGGTTGCTCATGCTCTTGAACCGAAGTTCTTCGAGGGAGATCAGAATTAGCCTTTCCGGGAGAAAACGAGCGACGCGTTACGCGGGCGGAGAATGCGGACAATCCGGACCTGTCCCTCAACGCATCCGGGACAGGGTTGACACGGCGCGGATTTGCCAAAGCGCCTCGAGGTTCGTGCCAAAGCCACCGCGCTGACAGTTCCGTCCATCGCCGACAAGGCCGTGACGTTTCACCCGCTTCGATATTCCCTTACTCGGTCTATTTCAGTTCGTAGCCCAACGTCTTCCCGACTTCCCCGCAAATTGACCAAACTTCGAGGGCTCTTTTGTCGCCTTCCACCCAACAGCGACGACGCTTGCTGTCAATGATCCTCCCAACAGCGCTTTCAGTTTCCGGAATGTCGAGAAAACGGGCAATTGCATCCGATACGGTTTGTGCGTCCGCGCACAGATCCTCGAACCGAATTTCCAGGTATCGATTTGAGCCCAGTTCCCTGCCAAACTGAATGGCCCCTTGTACCTGAAAAACCCAAGAGGCCGAATTGCGGATGTAATCGTCATCGTCGCCTGGATCTCCACGCCAACCCAGCCACGAGTAAGCGGCACGAAGTGTCGCCGCACCGACAGGGTGGTCTGTGCGCGATGTCACGTGAGTGCTCCTTAGGCAGGTATCGACGGGATGGCGCACCAGGTGGACGAACTTGGCGTTCGGAAACGCCTGTACGACTTCCGGCAATATCAACATCGTCTCCGGAAGCTTCCATCCCCAGAGCTGGTCTTCCTTCCATTGGCCCCTGTTGAGAATGTTCTCTGCGCACCCTGACAATTCCTCGTGCCAACGCCCGCGCACGGGTGCGCCATCCGTGAGCTTACGAACGGAGGATTCATATTGTACTCCGATCCATTCAACGGAATCTTCGGATCCATTCAAACGGTTTCCGAGAAACACTCCGTGTTCTTGCAGCACCATGGACAGAAGCCGGGTCCCGCTGCCCCCCCGCCCGGTCGCGACGACAGGCTGCGAAAGAGTGCTTGCAGAAGCTTTGGTCGATCTCATCAAGATTTTTCCTGCTCACGGGTACCTGCCGACCCAAATATCTGCATTCCCATCCGGAGTAAAATTCGAACGCACGAATTTGGCGGCGCCGGAAAAAACCATGTCATCACTAGTCGTCCCCTGTTGGGTCGTCGTTGGCAGATCCGACGGCAGCCAAGTATCGAATTTTCATCCGGCGCTCCTCGACACATGCGAAGCTCCCGAGCGCAGTTTGACGCAATCCTCCAAAAGGGGACCAGTTCCGCTTGCCGAATTTCGCAAAAAAGGAAAATATGTGACGTCTCCACACGGGATGGACGGAAACCGATGAAGTGAGTCAACCCCCTGTAAGTCCACCGAAATCGCGAAAAAAGGGGATGCGCCCGCCACAACCAGTCGCCAATTCCTTTCTCAACTCGAACCTTTGTATGGTCCGGCCTGAATGGCATCACTTTTGACAAATCTGGGGAAACGGGTCCGGGCAGCAGCCGACAGAAAAGCCATCCGCAAGTCCCGGCGTTATCCTTCCGCATCCGTTACCCGGTTTCGGCCAGCACCCAAACCCGCGGGAAATCCGGTTCTTGGCACCGAACTGGCTTCAGGTCAGTTTTTTCTTTCCGGCCGGGAATTTTCGATTGCGGACAACTCGATCTGGAACCTGAAGTTCCCGTCATCGTCACATTTCGATCTTCTGCACGGCTTCGGCTGGCTCGATGATCTCGCCTCGGAAGGATCAATTCACTCTCGGTCGCTTGCAATGGTCTGGACCCTCGAGTGGATCGAACGATTCGGACACGGAGACCCCGCCTGGAGTTGGACGCCGGCGACGACCGGGCAGCGGACCATACGCTGGCTGAATCATTTCGACTTCCTCACGGCAACGATGGATTCAGAGGAAATCGAAGGTTTCGAGTCATCTCTGACCCACCAGATCTGGTTCCTGAACAAGCGGGCGCGTTCTTCGTCTGATGGCCTGCCTGCCCTCGAAGCGCTGACGGGCCTGATCTACGGAATCGCCGCGATCGACCTTCGCCCGACACTGGCTGCCCGCGCGTCGGGCTGGATCTCGTCCTGGATTTCGCAAAACATCGACCCGGAAGGCGGCCTGCCATCGCGGAATCCGCAACAGCTCTCGCAGGCACTCATCCTCATGTCCTGGGCCGCCGATGCGATTCGGGCGTCCGGCCTGGAACCCGCTCAGTCGTATCTCGCCGCAATGCACCGGGCCGCGGCTACGGTGAGGAAAGTCCGGCTCGGAAACGGCGCGCTTGCACGTTTTCACGGAGGAGACGCGGGATCCACCGCCCTGATTGACCACACGATCGCGGAGCTTGATCATGACCCGGTTGACGACAAGACGTCTTCAATGGGGTTCACACGGATGACCAATGGCGCCTCCGTCCTGGTCATGGATACCGGGCCCTGGCCAGAACCGGCGCACCCGGAGACGGCCTTTTGTTCGACACTCGCTTTCGAGTTCACGTCCGGACGGATTCCCGTGTTGATCAATGCGGGACCCGCCATTCTTGATGACGCGGAAACCGAAGAGTTCGCCAGGTCACCGGCGGCCCACAACACGCTCTGGATCGCAGATGGGCTCTACCCTCTCGACGCACCCCCGATTCGACCCGATCCACCTCGGTCGGTTTCCGGAAGAACCGGGTCCAATCACCTTGGATCCGCGCTTCTCGCCCACCATGACGGATATGCGCACAAGTTCGGATTTGTTCACTCCAGGCGGGTCGAGTTGACCGAAAACGGATTTGCTCTTCGGGGCGAGGATCGCCTTTATCCGGACCCGTCCGGGAGCGGGAACGAACATTTGTCGGCAGCTGGCCCCGAAGGCATAACGGGAAACACCGTTCTGATCGGGTTCTGTGTTCATCCGGGCGTCACGGTCCGTGTTGACAGTGATGACAGCGTCGTTCATCTCGTGCTGCCGAATGGCGAGACGTGGGAATTCGGGATCAGCGGTGGCGCCTTGGCGCTCCTTCCCGCGACGGTGATGGAATTGGATCGCAATGAACTGGTTGCCACGACCCGAATTGTGGTGTCTTCACGGATTCAGCACGTCAAGAGCCTCATCCGGTGGTCTTTCGTCTGTGTTGACAGGGGCCGGTTCCCAAGCTGATTGCGGCAGGAAAGCCTCCTTCGCCGGCGCAGCGATTCGCGCCGGAGACAACGCCATGGCGACTCCGAAGCACCGGGGCACGGTGCGTTGTTAACGGTGTCCGGAATCAAGAGATGCTGACAAGAGTGAAATCAACGGACGGCGGCACGCCGAATGACGTCGTCCGCATACGCCGGGCGCTGATTTCGGTTTCGGACAAGTCGGGACTTGGCGATCTGGTCCCAGTCTTGCGCCGATTCGGAGTCGAAATCGTCTCGACCGGCGCGACAGCATCGGAAGTCCGGCGGCTGGGGGCAGACGTACGGGACGTTTCCGACCTGACCGGACACCCGGAGATCATGGACGGGCGGGTCAAGACGCTTCATCCGAGAATTCATGGTGGATTGCTCGCCGATCCGGGCGACCGTACGCACGCGCAGGCCATGGCGGAGCATGGAATCGAAGCCATGCAGTTGCTGGTCGTCAATCTCTACCCGTTCGAATCCACCATTGCCGATGGCTCGGATCCCGGCACCTGCATCGAGAACATCGACGTTGGCGGACCCGCCATGATCCGCGCGGCGGCAAAGAACCACGCACATGTCTGTGCGGTCGCGGATGTCGACGACTACGGGAGATTGGTCGAGGAAATGGAGCTGACCGACGGCGGGACCCGTCTGGCGTTTCGCCGCGAAATGGCGGAAATCGCCTTTTCGAAAACGGCTTCATACGATTCCGCGGTCGCCGGTTGGATGGCCGCGCAGGCGGGCGGGACGCGGCCGCGCCGGAGGAGAACCTGGGCTGGTCGCTTCGTGCGAACTCTCCGTTATGGTGAGAACCCCCACCAGAAGGCGGCCCTGTATTCGGACGGCTCGGGGCGACACGGGCCGATCTCGGCCAGACAGCTCCAGGGCAAGGAGCTTTCGTACAACAATTATTGCGATCTGGACGCCGGTCTCGGTCTGATTTCGGAGTTCGATCCGGATGTCGAAGGCGCGGCGTGCGTCGTCATCAAGCATGGAAATCCGTGTGGCGTTGCGTGCAGGACCACAGCTCTGGACGCGTATCTCGCCGCGCTGGAATGTGACCGCGACTCCGCGTTTGGCGGGATTGTCATATTCAATGCCATGCTGACGACGGAAACCGCCAAGGCGATTTCCAGCGTGTTCACAGAGGTCGTGTCTGCTCCCTCAATCGAGACGCAGGCCGCAAGAGTCCTCGGGACCGCGATCAATCTCAGGCTTCTGGAAGTCGATCCGATTGCCGATCTCACACGCCCCCGCGAAATGATGCGACCGATCGCCGGTGGTTTCCTCCTGCAGGATTCAGGCGCGGGTTCCGCCGGCGCTGGCCTTGATGCAATCGTAACCGTCACCGAACGGCGTCCGTCGGACGATGAAGTCAGGGACATGCTGTTTGCCTGGCGGGTGGTCAAACATGTTACGTCCAACGCGGTTGTCTACTGCCGGGATCGCACAACGGTCGGCATCGGAGCCGGCCAGATGAGCCGCGTGGACAGTGCCCGGCTCGCGGCCTGGAAGGCCGGACGTGCATCTCCAAAGGGCAAGGACGAAGCTTCCGGACCGGGACTGGTGGCAGCGTCGGACGCATTCCTGCCGTTCCCGGACGCAATTGCGCAAATGACGGCCGCCGGTGTCACCGCGCTCATTCAACCCGGTGGCTCCCGCCGCGACTCTGACGTCATTCAGGCCGCGAACGACGCCGGAATTGCGATGATGTTTACGGGAATCCGCCAGTTCAGCCATTGACGCCACCTGCCGGTGTCACCGCGAAACCGGACTCCGTCTCGTTTTCCTGACTCCGTGTCTCCACGATCAACAAGGTCTGGTCGAACACCCCGTTTTCGCGACCGGATCATTGATCGTCCTGGAGCACGCCCCGTTCAATCTGGTCCGCTTCGATCGACTCGAACAATGCCTTGAAATTGCCTTCGCCGAAACCGTCGTCTCCCTTGCGCTGGATGAACTCGAAAAAGATCGGTCCCACCAGGGTTTTCGAGAAGATCTGCAGGAGTACCCGGGTTGTGCCGCCGTTCACGACACCTTCGCCGTCAATCAGAACTCCGTGTTTCATCATCCTGTCGATCGGCTCGTCATGCCCCTGAACGCGGGCGTGCGACATGGTATAATACGTACCCGGAGGAGGTGGCATGAACTCGATCCCGTTTCCCGAAATCCGGTCGATCGACTCGTAGATATTTTCCGTTGCCACGGCGATGTGCTGGATGCCTTCACCCTTGTATTCGCGCAAGTACTCCTCGATCTGGCTGTGATCGTCGGCGCTTTCGTTGATCGGAATCCTGATCTTGCCATCCGGCGATGTCAGCGCACGCGAGAAGAGCCCGGTCTGCTTTCCCTTGATGTCGAAAAAGCGGATTTCGCGGAAATTGAACGCCTTGGCGTAGAAATCGTACCAGGTGCCCATGTTTCCGCGCACCACGTTGTGCGTCAAGTGATCGAGGTAGTAGAAACCGGCTCCCTGCGGCGTGGGATCGGGTACGCCCGACCATTCGAATTCGGACTCGTAGCAGGATCCGCGCTCGCCGTAGACCTCGACAAAATACAACAGTGATCCACCGATTCCGATGACAGCCGGGACGTCCAGCGACTTGTCCCGGCCGGTGTACTCCCTGGCTCCATGGTGGAGGGCGCATTCGAGGGCGTGCCGGGCATCCACGACGCGCCAGGCCATGGCCGGCGCGCACGGCCCGTGGGCTTCGACAAAACGCGCTGCGTGGCAACCCGGCTCGTTGTTGATGACGAAATTGATGTCACCCTGCCGGAAGAGACCGATGTCCCTTGACCTGTGGCGGGCCACCTCGACGTACCCCATCATCGTGAACAGCTCGCGAAGCCGGGTCGCGTCCGGATGGGCGAACTCCACGAATTCGAACCCGTCCGTGCCCGCGACGTTGACCGCGTCAATCCTGGCCTTCGGTGCATCATGTGGAAACGGACCCATGGCGTCCTCCCGTTTTCGGCCGCGCGTACGTGCCCTTCGCGCGACTAAAACAAGATCCCGGCCCGCGGGGACTGGCGGCATGCTCACCCGGGGTTCGGGGCCACGGCTCAGTCACCTCCACATCGCATGGCAAGATCCGAAATGTCAAACGATCAGCTCAACGCCCCTCAACGCGCTCAACGCGACCGACGTACATTCGGTTCCCGGCAGTACCGCCGTTCCGCCGCGGCCGGGCCTTTGATGGCCGACGGCACGGCAGTCCCGAGGACCGCAGAACCGTCAGGTGCTCAAACCGTGTCGAAAACATCTGTCCTGACTGGTGGGTGCTGCAATATGATGGGCCATCGTGCTCAACCAGGAAGATATCTCCATGACCGAACA
Organism: Paracoccaceae bacterium; assembly: GCA_965242975.1. Lineage (GTDB taxonomy): Bacteria > Pseudomonadota > Alphaproteobacteria > Rhodobacterales > Rhodobacteraceae > JAPPHA01. The sequence goes on from CBDETS010000007.1 coordinate 3,248,137, forward strand.
GGAAATCACCGACCTCGAAAAACAGATCGCGGAACTGACCATGACACTGAACCGGGAGCGCAGCAGGCTGGAGCCCGTGCCTGTGCCGAACTACCGTTTTCAGACACTGGAAGGCGAAGTTTCGCTTCTCGACTTGTTCGGCTCCCGGGACTTGCTGCTTGCCATACACAACATGGGACAGGGATGCAGGTACTGCACGCTGTGGGCCGACGGCTTCAACGGGTTGCTCCCGCATCTCGAGTCAGCCCTGGCCGTCGTGCTTCTGTCAAAGGATCCCCCGTCGCTCCAGCGTGACTTTGCCGGGTCGCGTAACTGGCGATTTCGCCTCGCGTCGCATGGCGGAGGAGATTACATCCGCGAGCAGACGGTGATGGCAGGTGTCGACAACATGCCCGGAGCGGTTGCCTACATGCGCACCGGCGATCAGGTGTTTCGCCGGGGCCGCGCAGTGTTCGGGCCTGGCGACCTGTACTGCCCAATGTGGAACCTTTTGGGCCTCGCGGGCCTGGGCGGAGACGAATGGACCCCCCAGTTTCGGTACTGGACGCGCCCTGCGCAGCTCGATGACGGAGGGAACAACGTCATCGACTAGCGGGCGAACGGGTTCGGGCATCGCCTGCGCGTCGCCGCACCGGAAATGCCGGACAGATGTCCTGCATTCTGCCGGGGTGCTTCCGGGGACATTCCTTCCCACATGGGCCCGGGCATGACGTCACCATTCGGCAACGACGAACCCGCCGGGGTTCGTTCTCGTCACCGAAACTCGAACGACCGTCCGTCCAGAGGCTTGGATCTCACACCCGTTTGGCTTCAAACTCCGCCCAGACCTCCTCAAGCCTGTCGATGTCGAATCCCGGCTCGCGGGCGGGGCCCAGCACGATGGCCTCGCGCGCGACGGTCGTTTCGATGGCATCTTGCAGGATCGGAACGACCTCCCGCGGGATGACGAGCGCGCCGTGCCGGTCAGCGTGGACGAGTTCACCCTGCTCGACGACCATCCCCATGATCGTGACCGGCGCGCCGAATTCAACGACATGAACGAACCCGTGACTCACTCCGATGGAGCCCCCCAGGATCGGAAAGCCGTCGTCGATGGCGCCGAGGTCGCGAATCGCTCCGTTCGTGACGGCGCCGGCGAGTCCAAGCCCCTTGTGAATGGCGACGTGAACCTCTCCCCACCACGCGGCGGCGCAATCCGGGAAGTCCGTGTCCTCAATGACCGCAACAGCCGGACTGGTTCCCGATGCCATCGAACGATAATAGTCCATGCGGCGGGCGCGGAGGACATCGGGAGACTCGACCGGAGGCAGGAGACCGGCGATCCGGGCCGTTCGTGCGATTCCGACGATGGCCGGAGCTTCCGGAGAGGTATGCTGCATCGTGCCGCGGGTAAACCGGTCGAAACCCCGCGTTCCCTCGGCGACCTCGATCGCGTTACATACCGTTGGGGTATCGACCGAGCCAAGGAGCGCGAGCAGGTCTTCGGGGATTACATTTTGAGCCAATGCCTTAATTCCTCATTCGTCTTTTCCGGTTGTTCCAATGTCGGCATGTGGCCTGCGCCGGCGATGACTGCCAGGTGCGATCCCGTGATCAGGTCGCGCATCAACTCATGCCGCTCGATCGGACACAGGCGATCCTCTTCTCCACAGAGCACGAGGGAAGGTACGGTGACTGTTCGCAGTGTCTCGCATTGGTCGGGGCGATGCCGAATGGCATGGGATTGATCCTGAAACACGTCGCATCCGAGCTCTTCCGCCATGTCCATGCACAGCCCGAGGATCCTGTCCTTTTCGGGTCCGTTTGCAAGGTAATTCGGCTTCATTTCGTCACGCATGACCGCCCGAAGGTCCCCGTTCAGAACCCGTTCTGCCTGCGATGCACGAACAGTTGCCATTTCCGGCGTGTCGGCCAGCGGGTTCGTGTCCATCAATGCCAGGCGCCGAACGCGGTCAGGGGCGAGTCGGATGACCTCCATCGCCACGATCCCGCCCATGGACAGGCCGGCGAGCGCGAATTGAGGCGGCGACTGGTCAAGAACCCGATTTGCCAAACCGGTGATCGTGATTGCCCCCGTAAGCGGAATGAACTTGACTGAGCGTTCGGGCGAAAAGGCCGCAATCTGCGGGGCAAAGAGCCGTGCGTCGCACATCATGCCCGGAAGGAACACGAGCGGTTCCCGCACCACCCGACCCGTCAGGGCACGTCCGAAGTCAGGTTCACGTGCCGATCGGGACGACCGGTTCATGCGTTTCGGGCCCTGTCCGGCCGAAGCCCGGTGAAGCCGCCGCAGCGATCGGAGTTGTACGACATCAGGCCCGGCCGACTCCGTGACATCGCAATAGCCGATGGGACGCACACATGCGGTTGCACAGGCCTCAATTCCGGATGCGGTCACCGCTCTCGGGATCAAACAGGTACAGATGTTCGCTGTCCAGGGAAATTCCCACGATGTCGTCCTGTTCCTTCCGCAAGTGCCTGTCGCCCTTGGCGATCACTCGCTGCTGCCCCCATTGGATTGTCAGCAACGTAGCTTCGCCCGTGTTCTCGAACGCATAAATCCTGACATCGACGTCGCCCTGGCCCGTCTCCTCTACCCGCATGTCGTCGGCGCGGACGCCCAGAACGACCTGTGCCCGATCCGGGGACTCGACGCCAACCAGCCGGCTGCCGCCGGCCGTCACGAACATGCCGTCCTCAATCGAGCCATTGATGAGATTCATCGCCGGTGAGCCGATAAACCCCGCAACAAAGAGATTGGCGGGATCATTGTAGATCTCGTCAGGTGTGCCGAGTTGCTGGATAACGCCGTTGTTCATGACCGCGACGCGGTCCGCAAGAGTCATGGCCTCGATCTGATCGTGCGTCACGTAGATCGTCGTGATCTTGAGTTCGCGGCTGAGGTGCTTGAGTTCTGCCCGCATCGAAACGCGAAGCTTGGCATCGAGATTCGACAACGGCTCGTCCATGAGAAAGACCTTGGGCGTGCGCACGATCGCACGGGCAAGGGCGACGCGCTGGCGCTGCCCGCCCGACAGTTCCCTGGGTCTCCGTTTCAGGAACTGGGTCAACTCCACCTGCTCGGCCGCCCTCTCCACGCGCGGTTCGATTTCGGGTTTCGGAACGCCGCGCACCTTGAGAGGATAGGCAATGTTCTCGAATACGGTCATGTGGGGATAGAGACCATAATTCTGGAATACCATCGCCACATCGCGGTCTTTCGGCAAGTCGTCGTTGACCATGCGGTCGCCGATCCAGACATCGCCTTCGGTCGGTTCCTCCAACCCTGCAATCATGCGCATGGTCGTCGTTTTTCCACACCCCGAGGGTCCGAGAAGTACCAGGAATTCCTTGTCCTGGATCTCGAGCGACTGGTTGTCGACACCGACGAATTCGCCCCAGCGTTTGGTCAGGTCCTTGAGGACAACCTTTGCCATTAACGCACAGCCCCCATTGTCATGCCCTGCACGAAGTACTTCCGTATGATCAGCGCCAGCACGAACATCGGGACCATTATGATGATGCCGGCCGCGCTCAACAGGTTCCAGAGATCGCCTTCCTCGGCCTTGAACAGGGCGAGGCCGATCGGCAGGGTCACCGCGTATTTGTTGGTCAGGATCAGTGCGAACAGGAACTCGTTCCAGGCAATGATGAAACAGAAAATGCCCGCCGTGAGCAGCCCGGGCGACGCCATCGGCAAGACGATGTTGCGGATCACCTGCAGGCGCGACGAGCCATCGACCATAGCCGCCTCCTCGGTATCGAGCGGGATGCCGTCAATGAAGCCCTTGATCATCCAGATTGCAAACGGCATGACGATCGCCAGGTTCACGAGGATGAGGCCCAACCGGGTGTCGAGCAGGCCGATGTCCCGGAACATCACGAAGAACGGCAGGATGATCACGACGGCGGGAACGAATTGCGTCGCGAGTATGATCACGAGCATTGCGGTTTCGCCGGTCATCCGAAATCGGCTGAACGAATAGGCCGCCATCGTGGCGATGGGAATCGCAAACACGACGGTAAAGAAAGCCACGATGGTGGAGTTCAACAGCTTGTTGCCGAGGTCGTAGGGCAACTCGAACACGGTGACGAAATTTTCCAGAGTCGGCGTGAAAAACAGCTTCAACTGGAAAACGTCGATGTGGTTCTTGAACGCGGCCATGAATATCCACAGGATCGGGACCAGCATGAAAAACGTGGCACCCAGGATCAGGGCTACCTGAACCGCGTTCACGAGCCGTTTTTTCTGTTTCCCCGTAATCGGCTTCATCCCTTCCGAAAGACGAATTTCGTGTACGCATAGGTAAGGAATATCATCGGGATGACCATCAGCCATGCGACCGACGCGGCATAACCGATCTGTCCGTATTTCATCCCGTTGAAGTAAATGTAGTGGGAAAGCGTCTGGGTTGCCGTTCCCGGCCCTCCGTTCGTCAACATGAAGATCTGGTCAAAAGTCTTCAGGCTGAAGATCGACTTGAGGATAATCACGACCGCAAGGACCGGGGTCAACTGTGGCAGGGTGACGTCACGGAAGACCCGCCAACCCGACGCCCCGTCGACCTGGGCCGCCTCGATCGTATCCCGTGGTATGCTGGCGAGGCCGCCGATCAGCACCAGCGTGAGGAACGGAATCCAGCCCCAGACATCGGCCATCACGCAAACAGCGAAGGCCAATACCGGGTCAGCCAGCCAGCTGACGTCGGCCAATGGCGGAATCAGAACCCCGAAAAACGCATCAAACAGGCCGAACTCCGGGTTGAACATGAAACGGAACGAAACGCCGATCAGTGCCGGACTCATGGCAAACGGAAGAATCAGCAGGGTCTGCACACCCGATCGAAACCTTCCGCCCGGGGCCAGGAGCATTGCCAGACCGAGCGCGCAAACCGTTGTCAGCGCGACAGTCAGAATCGTGTAGATCGCGGTAACTTCGACCGAATTCCAGAACGCGGGTTCGTTGGCGAGCGCCCAGGTGAAGTTCTCCCACCCCAGGTATTGATTGAGCGAGCCCGGCCGATTGAGCCGCCCCACGGTGAAGGACAGGCGAAGCGCTTCGGCCAGAGGCCAGATTGCCGTGGCAAAAACGACCACGACTGCCGGCAAGACCAGAAGGTATTTGAGCGTGCGGTCCCGAATTTCGTTACCTCCCGAAATGCCCCGCCCCACGCTTACGCAGGGCGGGACCGGTGCGCCCGGCTCTATCGGGCGCAGGTGAATGCCGGGTTACTGTATACGCCCGGCGCGACGCAGCACCCGATTTGCTTGTTCGGCAGCATCAAGCATGAGCTGACGCGTGTTTCCTCCCGCCGCGGCTTCGGCGATGGCCGCCGACAACAGGTCGCCGACTTCCGGCCACTCGGGGATTTGCGGCATGATGTCGGATTCCTTGAGCGATTCCCAGGCCGCCATCTGGATGTTGTCATTGGCGGCATTCACGTCCGGGTCGGTGAGCGACGAGATGTGGGTCACGACGTTGTTGACGATCCGTTTTCCCTTGACCTCACGAACCGTCGCGTTGGCCTTGTCCATCTCAGGGTTCGACAGCCACTTCATGAACTCCCAGGCCGCGTCCTTGTTTTCCGAGTACTCGGAGATCGCGAACGGCATGGAGATGGCGTAGGTCTTGGTCGTGCCATCGTACGACGGCATTCCGACGAAACCAACCTGGTCCTTGGTCAGTGTCGAGGTCTCGGGGTTCAGGAACGCCGAGTAGAACCACCACCATCCGGGAATCATCGCGGAATTGCCCTGGCTGAACGATTGCCGCGCATCCTGTTCGACGAACGCCACCGAATTCGGATTCGCAACGCCATGTTCCGTCAGAAGGGCAACATAGTCTTCGGTCGCCTTCAGCGCGGCGTCGGTGGTCCAGCCGGCCGAACCATCTTCGTTGAACACGTCCTCGCCGGCACCCCATAGGAAGTTCAACCATATGAACAGCGCCTGACGGTTACCATCATTGTTGTAGTAAAGCGCGACCGGGGAAATACCTTCGTGTTCCCAGGTTTCACCCATGGCAGCAACCTCTTCCCAGGAAGTCGGCGGGTTGGGGATCAGGTCCTTGCGATAGAACAGGACCTGGGGGTGCGCGCGCAGCGGGAATCCAAGTGTATTGCCTTCAAACTGGGCAGAGCGGGCAAAGGCCTCCGGGTAACGATCCATCGAGATTCCGTCCCGTGCCATCAATTCGTCGATCGGCATGAGCCAGTGGGCATTCGGCGGCCCCCAGCTGTCCAGGTAGTTGACCACGTCAAAAGTGCCGCTGGCCGCGATGCCCTCGGCATTGATCTTTTCCTGGAGCGAACCGAAGGGAATGAAGGTCCATTCGGTCTCGATGCCCGTGAGTTCGGTAAACTCGCCATCTCTCAGCATCAGCCCGTCGAACTGCGGGGTGACGACACTGAGGATGTTCAGCTTGGTGCCGTCAAAGGGTTTGCCTTCAAGCAAGTTGTACGGGACATCATCGGCAAGTACGGAAAGAGGTGCGAAAACCAAGGCCCCCGCCACAACCCCTGCTTTCAGAAAACTCCGTTTGTCCATTGGTTTCTCCTTGTGACATTTCAAATGAAACTGCACCGTACCGAAGTGAGAAAAAGCACACAAGAACCATGTTCGCCCAACCGGTTGGCGCCACATCGGGCCAACGGGATCGCACGCGCCCATGTTCTTCTTTGTACCTCGCCGCGAATCCATGGAAGCGGTCCCGCGGCCTGATCGTCAAGTCAGGTGAGATTCTCGCGATCCTGTCGGCAATTCGGGAAGAGTATCGGATCGGCGTGTCACCATACGTGACATGACATTCCGCCGCCGGTCCGGAGACTCGCCCTCGTCGGCACCGTACGGTTGTCAGCCATGTCCCTGGGCTCGCTTCGAGTGAAATCCGGACGCGGACGACTTTCGGGGAAACGACGGTGTACGGGTGGTGGCCAGCAGGCAGGGCGAACATCACGTGCCGAGGAACACCTCCTCTACGCGACGTTCCGGCCTGGCAGGTCTTCACGGCAATTCACACGGGTGCACCTGGCAACCGATCACGTCAGCTCCCGTTTGCCCATGCGTGCCGAAAACCACGTTTGCATCCCGGTCCTCGACCAATAGCCTCAGCCCCAATGCTCCCAGGATCACGGATGCCGTGCGATCAACATAGACTTTCGCCCCGAGATAGGCATCCCTGGCAATCGGGCTGCCCATGCACATCGCCAGAATACTGTAGAAAATGTACTCGACCACAAGGTGGTTGAACACGATTGTGGCGTTTTCGGAGATCGTCATGTCTTTCGGAAAGATGACGACAAGCACGGCCCCGGCAAACAGCACCGACTTCGGGTTCAGGGCATTGACCAGGACTCCGCGCGCGAACGAGTTTCGTGCTGATTTACGGGCAGGCACCACTTTTTCGCGGGCACCCGCCCACATGCCCCAGGCGACATAGAACAGGTAGATCATGCCGATGGCCTTTGTCGTCGTGTAGGCCCACGGCACCAGACGAAAGATCGCCTCAAGCCCGAACAACGCCAGCATTGTCCAGGTGGCGGCCATCAGGCCCAATCCGAAACCCGTCGCGATGCCGGCCTTACGGCCGGCGCTCAGCGTTGCGTGTATGGCGACGAGAAGAGCAGGCCCCGGGCTGACGATTGCAACGACCAGCGCAAAATTGAATGCAACCAGATCTTCAATGCTCATGCGGGGGAAACATCCAGAAGCCTGACGCTTCCTCCCATCGGGCATCGCGTCCAACTTCCCGAGGAGTCCTGCTCGAGCGTTGGATTTTGACGCGCCGCTCCAATGGAGTCAAACGCCTCGGTTGACATGGTTTCCACGCAACTTCGTGACCTCGTCGGCTCATGTCCGCCGCCAACGTGACACGTGCGAGACCGCGCAAGAGTTAGAAAGTTCCTCACCCAAGCTCGCGTATTGCAACCGCGAGCGGATGGCCGACAAGACGCCTGTCCACGGTCAACAGCCTGAGGCCTTCCTCCTGAGCTTGCACGAGCAGCAACTCGTCGAATGGGTCCTTGTGGTCGAGCGGAACCGTGAGGCCCCGTGCGGCATGAAGCATGGTCATTGGCAGAAATGTCACGTCCTGGTTTTCCAGCGCATCGATCACGTCTTCCGGGGAAAAACGGCTCTTGCGCGTCCCTGACGGATTGCGGGCACCGTATTTCAGCCGCATTTCCCAAATCGACACTGCACTTACGTAGAGATCCGCCTCGCGCGCCGCCAGGACCCGTCGCTCTCGATTCAGAAATACCCCCGGCCTGTCCATGAAGTCGAACACGTAGGACGTATCGAAAAGAATGCGCACCCTCGGGCAGCCTATTCTTCATCGAGGCCGAGCACCTGACGGCTGAAGGCAGGATCGTTGAATTCCTCCGGCCAGCCTTCGCCGTCACCTTCGATTCCGAGCCGTCGGCGCACCGCTTCCAGCTTTTCAAAGTCGATCCCTCCCCGCCGGTCGCAACGAATCAACTCGACGGCCGGGCGGCCGTGCTTCGTGATGACAACGCGCTCACCGTTACGGGCTGCGGCAATCAGTTCGGACAGACGCGCTTTCGCCTCGCGGATGGCAAGTTCCATGCTCAATCCCGGTTTTGATTCCGTCTCCATCAATATGGCCTGCCAGGCCATTCCGTTCAAGACCATATCGTGACTACATTTTGCGAAACCGAACCGCGGTTTCCCACACCGAGTTCACTGCTTCGCGCTTCCCGCGCGAACGACCACGAAGGTGCGCAGGGTCGCGACACGAGATCCCTCGTACGATCGCAGTCCTGCCGTTCGAGCACCAATCGGGCGATCGTCCTGATCTAACACGTCGTTTCGCATGCATTTCGGAGGATGTTTTGTGCAGGAGGTACAGGGACACCGAATTGCAACCGTTCATCGCCGGATTCACATCGCGCCGTGTCAAGCTCGGCTTGGTTTGACGCACGTTTCGGACATGCAACATCAAAGGATTGCGCAGCCTCTGGTGAAACGAGCAAACGTCATTTTCTCCGCTCCGTTGTCAGATCTCACGCATTCCTTCTGCATTTCTCTGTGCCGCCATTTCCGCGACCTGAAATGCATCACCGGCATCGACAAGTTTCGAAATCGTATGTGAATTGGCCCGTGCCAGTCTTCGCGTTGTCTCACCTGAGAACAGTGCACGAAGGTCATCGACAATCATGTCACCGATCAGGTGCCTGCCACCCGGAACGGCCGCAGCCCGATGCGGCGAAAGGACCACGTTTCCGAACCTCCGAAACGGGCTTTCCGCAGAGAGCGGCTCGACGGGAAAGACATCGGCGGCCACCCGGAGCCGTCCCGAGTCGGCTTCGGACATCAAGGCGTCGAAATCGACCACATGTGCCCGGCTCAGGAGGACCACGACCGCGTGATCTTGCATCCTCTGGAGGATATCCGCCGAAACCATTCCCCTGTTTTCGGTCGTCGGAACCGCGGTTACGAACAGGCACCGGGCCCAGCTGGCGAGTTCGTCGAGTCCGCAAGTTCCGACTCCATGCCGGTCGGCCACGCCCGCCGGTAGCCAGGGATCGAACGCGCGGGTCGTTGGCCGGAACGGCGTCAGAAGGCGGCTCAATTCCCGCGCGATCTGACCGAAGCCGACGAAACCCACCTTCGCACCGAACAAGCTGAAATCGGTCTTCGGGTTGTCGTTCAGCCAGCTTTCCCTTCCCACGCGAAACGCCTCGTGTTCCGTGACAAGGCCCCGGGCGGACGCCAGCGCCATGGCCAGGCCCATTTCCGCAACGGACGATCTGAAACCGGGTGAACAAGAGAGAACTTCGATACCTTTCCGGCCGCAGGAAGAGTAATCGATCGTATCCGGGAACGATCCCGACACTTCAATGACTGCCTTCAGGCAGGACATCCGCGCAAGGGATTCCGCCGAGATGACCGGAACAGACGCAATCAGAACCGTGGCATCAGGCAAGGCCGCATCGAGAACGGACTCGGGGATCGGTTCATCCCGCCCCCAGACCACATCGCACATGCGCCGGAGTTCCGCCTCCCGGCCGGCGGAAAACAATTCCGACATCTGCCGCCAGTGCGGAGCAAGGACAACAGCCGGTTTGTTCATGGGAGCTCGTCGAAAAGATGCGCCTTTGCAGGGTCGAAATCGAAGGCGACGTCGTCATCCGTATCGAGGATCGCGTCTTCCTGAAGTGTTGCAACGATGCCATCGCCGGCTCGAAGCCTGACGTCCACGACGGTTTCACTTCCAAGCCGCTCTGTAAGTACGACCTTTCCAGCCAGCATCCCGTGCGCGTTACGTGATGGCCAAAGATCCTGTGGGCGGACACCCAGGGTCGCGGTTTGACCCCGGGTGAACTCCCTGGAGCCGACTGGAACCGGAAGGGCATCGATCGAAGGACTGGAAACAGTAACCCTGCGTTTCGACACCTCCTCGACCCGGACTTCGATGAAGTTCATCGATGGCGACCCCAGAAATCCAGCCACGAAAAGGTTGGCGGGGTTGTGATACAGGTCCATCGGCGCGCCAGCCTGCATGACTTCGCCGTCCTTCAGTACAACGATCTTGTCGGCGAGCGTCATTGCCTCCACCTGGTCATGGGTCACGTAGATCATCGTTGTCTGGAGTTGCGCGTGAAGTGAAGCGATTTCCTGGCGCGTACTCATCCTGAGCGCCGCATCAAGATTCGATAGAGGTTCATCGAAAAGGAACACGGACGGGTTTCGTACGATTGCCCGGCCGATCGCAACACGTTGGCGCTGGCCCCCGGAAAGCTGCGACGGACGGCGGTCAAGCAGAGTCTCCATCTGGAGCATACGTGCCGCGTCCGTGACCTTGCGATCGATTTCGCCCTTGTTCTCCCTTCGAATGGTCAGGCCGAAGGCGATGTTTTCGCGCACGGTCATGTGCGGGAAAACCGCATACGATTGAAAAACCATCGCAATGGCACGTTCCCTGGGTTCCAGGTCATTCACGAGCCGGCCGCCGATGTAGAGTTCGCCGCTCGTGATGTCCTCCAGGCCGGCAATCAGCCTCAGGAGCGTGGACTTTCCACATCCGGACGGTCCGACGAACACGGCAAACTCCCCATCCTGAATGTCGATGTCGACACCACGGATGACCTCCGTTTCACCGAAGCTCTTGCGTATGTTGGACAGCTTGATTCCGCCCATGATCAGCGCTCCAGGCTCAGGGTACCGTCAGGGTGACGGCGGACCGGCGCGGGATCCATGATGAATCCACCGAACCTCTCGCGTCCCCCGTCCTTGAAACCAAGGATCCACAATCCATCGTGCTCGACGATCCTTGCCGCATAGCGATCATCTCTCGTGTCGAAACCGTCACCGTTCGGAAGGCGCCATGGACCACGCGGGTTGTCCGCCATGAGGTAATAACTGCCCTGATCGATAATGCCGTTTTTTTCGATGCTCCACTTTGCCTGATGATCGGGTGCAGAGCAAAAAAGGCAGTACCACGTCTCCTTCTTCTCAAATACCTGCGGAACTTCCAATTGGCCCCATCCTCCAACGAAAACCGGAGCTTCAAGGGTCCACGTCATCATGTCGGTGGACGATGCAAGTCCGATGCAACCCGCGTCGTTGACATCATCTCGATCCGGAACCCGTGCCGTGAAGAACATGAGCGAGCCTTCGCCATCGGGATCTTTCATCACCCAGGGGTCCCGCATGGCGCGATCATGCCAGCGTCCTTCCCACGCGGTCTCGTAGAGATGACTGTTCGCTCCTGTCAGGTCCAGACACAAACCGTCACCCACGCGTTCCCAGGTCTCGAGATCATCGCTGATGGCATGCCCGATGCGCTGGATCGCACCATTATCTTCCCGGGACGTTCCCGTGTAAAAATAATGCCATCGTCCGTCATCGCCTTTGAGCGTTGAACCGGTCCACGTCGTCTTGTCATCCCACGACGGGCCAGGTGCCGGCACCATCGCGGTTCCCCTGTGTTCCCAGTGCACCAGGTCGTCGCTGACCGCGTGACCATGGCTCACGTTCCAATGGCGCAGTTCCGGGTCACCAAGCGATTTCGGCGCCTTGAGGTACCAGCAGTGCCATTGATTCCCGTCGTGCAGATACCAGCTGTCCCAGACCCAGTGATCCTCAAGCGCAAGCATGGTTATCCCTTCACGCCCGTTGAAGCGATCGAGGCGATAAACGCCCTTTGCAGGACGAGGTAGAATACCAGGACCGGTACGGTAATGATGGTGAGATAGGCCATGATCTCGCCCCAGGCCGTGTTGAGCTGGAAGAAGTAGAGCAGGCCAACCATGATTGGCCGAAGCCCCTCTTCCTGGACCACCATGATCGGCCAGATGAACTGGTTGTTGTACATTTCGAGAAACTTCAGGATCGCAACGGTCGCGATGACCGGACCCGAAAGTGGCATGACCACTTTCCGGTAGATCTGGAACCAACTCGCTCCTTCGACCCGGCCTGACTCGACAAGTTCCCTTGGGAGATCGCGGAAATACTGGACAAACAGGAAGATCTCGAGCGCCCGTATGATCCAGGGAATGATCTGCACCTGGTAGGAATTGAGCCAACCCCAGGTGACCCCGTCGACGCTCAGCCACGGAAGGTTGTTCACGAGCAGCAGTAACGGCACGGCGACGGTCTCGAAAGGAAGGATGTAGGTCGCAATGATCAGCGAAAGAACGACCGTCTTTCCCCGCCAGTCGACGAAGACGAACGCGAATGCAGCAATCGAAGCGAGAAAGATGGACAGGACAAGCGTGGTCGCGGTGATGAATACCGAGTTGAAAATGAACAGGGCGACGGGAGCACGGTCAAACGCCTCGCGATAATTGTCGAGGCTGATGTCCCCGACCGGAATGAACGCACGGATCGAGGAGCTGTCCGACAGGAGCTGGAGATCCGGTTTCAGCGACGACACGATCATGAAGATGATCGGGAAGATGAAAACGCAGGCGATGAATCCAAGGAGGATGTACCGCCCCGTCAGCTGAACCTTCCGCTCAAGCGTCATGACTTTTCTCGGGTCAACCAGCGCTGCAGCAGCGAGATCGAGAGGACGAAAAGGAACAGGAAGACGGAAATCGTCGAACCGCCGGAAATATCCTGTTTCCCGTATCCTCGCTCGACCATCTGGAAAACAATCGACTGGGTACTGTCCAGCGGACCGCCATTTGTCATGACCGCAACTTGCGGAAATAGCGTAAAGGCCTGCATCGTTATGATGATCATGACCAGGATGGCCGTGTTTCGGAGCCCTGGCCAGGTAATGTACCGGAATGTCTGCCAGCGGCTCGACCCCTCGATTTTGGCAGCTTCGTAGAATGTGGCCGGGATCGTCTGCAGCCCTGACAGCCAGATGATCATGTGGAACCCGACACCTTGCCAGATCGACATGGCCATGATCGCCGGCAACGCCGTTGACGTTTCCCCGAGCCAGTCCACCGGTTGGAACAATCCAAAGGAAGCGTACTGGAGCAAGGTGTTCAGAAGACCGTTTTGTCCGTCGTAGATGAAACGCCACAACATCGAGACGACGACCATCGAAATCACGACGGGCATGAAGTAGATCGTGCGAAAAACGTTGATTCCCCGAACGCGCCTGTTGATCAACAGGGCGAGACAGAGCGCCAGGCCGGCTTGCAGGGGGGCGACGACCGCAACAAAGAGTATGGTGTTGCGAAGCGCTTTCAGGAATACGACGTCACTTGCCAGCACATATGTTCGGCGGCCCTCTCCCCGGTCGAAATGAAACCACTCCCGTTTCCGGAAGTACTGGGGGTAATCGTCCTTGTTGCGCGTATAGATGCGCAGCCGCGGAAAGACCGGCTCGCCTTCCTTCTTCTCGATGGCGCCGTTCTCGTCTCTTTCTGCATCAAGTGTCAGGATTGCCAGGCTGAACAGTCGCTCGTAGTTGCGCGTTCCCACCCATTCCGTCGGGTTTGGCGACACGAGACGTTGATTGGTGAAGGAAAAACCGATCGCCATGATGAACGGCAGAATGAGGAACACGACGATCAGGAGAAATGCCGGGCCGGCCATCATCCAGCCCGCCCGGTTCTGGCGCGTGAGCCTTGTAGCCATGACTCTCCCTTTTGGGCCTGCCCTGAATCCCGGTCGTCTTCCGCCCTGGTGCCCGTGACGGGTTCATCGAACGCGGCAGCAGATGAAACCTCTCCGTCTCAAAGGCCTGAACCGCACTTCGGCCCTTTCATCAAGACCCGGCCAAAGCCGGAATTCCGGTTCACCTGCCGGAGTTACCTCAAGGATTCAAAGGCCGTGTGCGAACGTGAAACCGAACTCAGTGACCGATCCGGGAGCTCATGTCCCCGAGGTGCGGCGGACCGGGTTTCGGCCCGCCGCATCATGTTTCAGTTACCGTAGCCGTTGTTGGCCTCGATATCGGCATCGATTTCATCGACCGCAGCATCGAGCGTATCGGCCACATCTGCGCCGTCGGCAATGTCGCTCAGCGCCTTCTCGAAGACCTTGGCGACGACCGGATAGCCGGGTGTCACGGGCCGGACCAGCGCCTGCGCTTCGGACAGGCCGAAGAACACCTCCAGCGGACCGCCGGGCGAGTAGTTCTCGGTCATCGCGGCGGCGGAAGGCGTAGAGGGAATCAGCCCGATTCCATCAGAAAATGCCGCGAGATACTCGTCCTGGATCGCATGTTCGATCCAGGCGGCCGCTCCTTCCGGATGATCGCAGGTCTTGGTCACGCCGAACTGCCAGGAAGCCGCACCGATTGTCGACCCGTTCCCAAGGTCCGGTGCCGGGAGAAAGACCACATCGTCGACGCCACCATCCATGGTTGCAACCGCGGCCCAGTTCCCGTTCCACGCGAAGGCATACCTTCCTTCGATGAATCCGCTGTCCCGGTCCGCGCCGTCCTGGCTCGTGCCCGGTGCATAACCTCCGGAGAAAAGGTTCTGCCACCACTCTCCGAACGCGAGCGCCGCGTCGCCGTTCAGCGCGCCTTCTGCCGTCGTGTAGGTGGACCTGTCGATCATGTCGCCACCGAATGACTGGATGAAGGGTCCGAATGCGTACGGATACCATTCACCTTTCCAGGCCATTCCGAGATCAAGAGCGAATTCGTGGTTCCCCGAGTTCTTTGCGGAATCGAGCGCCGCCATGAACTCGTCCTTGTCCCACGGTTCGTCGAGCGTCGGTGTCCGCAGACCAAGCTCATCCAGCGTCGACCGGCGCGCGTAGAGAGCGATCGCTGCGTCCCAGAGGCCGATCGAATAAAGGGTGTCGTTCCAGATGCCCTTGGTACCCGGCAGGAACGCGGCGAGCTTGGCTTCGTCGATCGGAAGCGGCTGCATGTAACCTGCCCACGCCCACCGAGGCATGACCGGGCCATCGACGTCAATGATGCACGGGAGATTGCCGGCCAATGCGGCGGCTTCAACGGAGTCGTTGTAGCTTTCCTGGGGGAACTCCTCGATCACGACGTTCCAGTCGGACTGTGCGGCGTTGAAGTCGGAAATAATCCGGTTGATCAGTTCACCTTCAACATGGTTGCCTGCGCCGTGGTACCAGAGCGAGATTTCGGTCTGTGCATCGGCTATGCCGGCCACGACAACCGATACGGCCGTTGCGGCGGCAAGTGTCTGTTTTTTCATCAGGAATTCCTCCTTTCGTTGTACCTGAACTACATTACGGATTCGAGGGCGGACACGGATGACCGCCAGAAAACGGGCCCGGAAATGACTTCCGGCCCTTCTGCTCCCGGGTCCTGACCATCGATCATGGCCAATGTTCGTTGTGCGGCATGGCGCCCCATGGCGAGATAGGGCAGTTCCACGGTTGTCAGCGGGGGATAGAGAGTTTCGGCGATGGCACGGTAGTTGTCAAAACCGGCCACGGATATGTCTTCGGGAATGCGCAATCCCCGTGAGCGGATCAGGCCATACGCCCGGAGCGCCATTTCATCGTTGCCGCAACAAATGACCGTCGGCGGATCGTCCAGGTCAAGCATCGCGTTCAGGCTGTCGCGAAGGAGTTCGCCATCATCGTCGTCCACGTTCTTGCGAGACATGCGTTCAAGCCCCGGGTCAAACGGAATTCCGGCGTTCCTCAGTGCGCAACGATACCCTTGTGAACGCCGTCGCGCCGCGACCATGTTCGAATCCAGTGTCAGGAAGGCGATTCGCACGTGTCCTGCCCGGACCAGCCTGTCGACCAATGAGCATTGGCAGGCCTCGTCATCCGGGACGATTGCCGGCGTTCCGACATTGTCAAAACAGTTTACCAGCAAGACGGGACAGGTCATCCCGCTCGTATCGAGGACAATCTCCTTGTGGTAGTCGGCAACGTAGATCAGCGCCTCGACCCGGTGCTGCAAAAACGTCCGCACGAGTTTCGGCACGCGGTTTGCCCCGCCGCCCGTGTCGGCAATCATCAACGTCTTGTCGCTGTCGGCGACAATCTGCTGGATTCCCTGAACGATGTAGAGATCGGGGAGGCCGGTTGGCTCCATCGGTTCGATTTTCTGGCTCAGAGCGCCCGTTATCAGTCCGATCAACCCTGATCGTTTCGAACGCATCATCCGGGCAGCACTGGACGGAACGTAGTCGAGTTCGACCGACGCAGCTTCCACGGCGGCACGGGTACTTCGGCTGACCGGTGCATCGCCGTTCATGACGCGGCTGACCGTTTTCGGAGACACGCCGGCCGCTTGCGCTACGTCGTATATTGTCGCCAACCACGCCTCCGAAAGGGTTATGACATCGATGTCATAAAATGGCCCGGCAGTTTCGTCAATACCCTCAATCCGGTTAACAGGAGCGTCGGTCCATCCGGTTTGGCCCCGTGTGCGGCTAATGGATCGGTGACTCGCAATCGACGTGCCAGTGCCTGCTTAACGGTCCGGAATTCGGGCGGACCCGCCTGGCGTCGCCGTCACCGACGCACCGGGAAAAGGATCGCCGCCGCCCGCCGCACGTCACCCGTTTTCGGCCTTGAGGCAGGCGATCGTGTCGTCGACGTCGACCCTCGCTGCGGTCTCCTTGCCGGTCCTGCGTACATCCTCCTGCCCACGTCCACTGCCACCCTGAACGGCAGCGGCACAGGGTGACGGATGCCGGTTGAAATGTTGCATGCGGAATTTCACCAACGTACCACCCGAATTTCAGCCAAAGTAGCAGGTCAGTTTCATCCAATGCTCAAGCAGATCGGCGTAGGTCTCGTTCAGGATCGGCTCGTAGCGTGACGGCTTTTTCACTGCTGCCTTGACGTTGTCAGGCACCGCAACCTGCGGCGCCACGGTCAAGGGGCAAGGTTTCGGAGGCAACAAACCGACAGAGGCCCTTCTCATCCAGATGCGGCGACAGCGCCTCGAACCGGCGCCGAATGCTCTCGATCGTATCCATGCCCCGACTGAGTCATATTTCGATTCCAAGGGGAATCCCTCG
Source organism: Paracoccaceae bacterium (assembly GCA_965242975.1). Taxonomy (GTDB): domain Bacteria; phylum Pseudomonadota; class Alphaproteobacteria; order Rhodobacterales; family Rhodobacteraceae; genus JAPPHA01. The sequence goes on from CBDETS010000007.1 coordinate 3,265,533, forward strand.
GCGACAAAACGATTCGCCTGTTTCGCAACGAGCCCTAACCGGAATCGACCCCAGAGTGATCATCGGGGTTTTTCGCAGATTATGGCCACAAAATACTTGGAATCCGATTAGATTGTTACTACATTATAGCCATGACGACGGGGCTCGAATACGAATGGGACGGAAACAAGCGCCGGATCAACGTCGTCAAGCATGGTGTGGATTTCGCGGCCATGGAGCAATTCGAATGGGATACTGCAGTGGTTGATTTTGACAACAACCACCCGGAGCCACGATGGATCGCCAAAGGTTTCATCGGTGATGTCCTGCATCTCGTCGTCTACACCGAACGCGGAGACAGAATCCGCATTGTCAGCCTGCGAAAGGCGACTACGAAGGAAATGAGAGACTATGCCCAAACTTAGGCCCGGAACCATCTGGCCGGAACCCGCCAAGGCCGACTTGACCGAAAAGAAAATCGAGGAGATTGCCGCGTCCGATATGACGTTCGACCAGGTCAAAGAGGAGTACGGCGAGGAGATCGCCATTCGAGTTGGCGTCGCCAGAGACCCGGACATGCACGAACTGACCACCGACGAGAGCCTGCGCATGAGGCCGGCTTCCGAGGTCGCCCCGCACATCGTCGCGGCGTACCGGCGCGGTCGCGGAAAACAGAAGGCTCCAACCAAGAAGCATATCGGCATCCGTCTCGATGCCGATCTCGTGGCTCACTTCCGTGACGGCGGACGTGGCTGGCAGACACGAATCAACGAGACGCTGCGTCGGGCGGTGTTCGGCGATGGTTGAGGCATGGGACTTATCGGGAAGGATCCCGCGCCGCTGCCGTCACACGGAGGGTTTGACGGAAACCCTGTCACCCCCCGGTTGCCGTCTTCACGCGCGCAATCGCCTGGCACACCTCCGGAATCTCGGCAGCCATTGCGGTGAGTTGCTCGGGCGTGAACCGTGCGCGGACCAGGTCCCAGGCAGTGCGCCTCTTGTGATCCCTGGCTTTCGGATCAACACCGGCATCGAGAAACAGGTGTCCGGATGATGACAAAACGATTCGCCTGTTTCGCAACGAGCCCCAACTCCCAATAGCCGACACGCGGGCCGCGATCATCCGTCCCTGCGCCTGGATTGGTGCCATTCCCGGTTTTGCCCACGACCGCGCTCCTCGGGAAATGAACTTGAGCAAGAAATTCTGCAGATGTCGATCGGAATGGACATCCATTACACTGAGAGACTCCGCAATTGAACTATCTCCGCCAGAACATCTTCCGAAAACGACTCCCTCATAGCCGTCGCAGAGACACCCGATACAGGATGCTCCCACCCAGGGGCCACATCGCACAGAGGAACAACGACAAACGCCCGGTCTTCAATCCGGGGATGCGGCAAAACCAACCTGTCGGGCGCGCATACCCGTTGACTTGATAACGGCAAATCCCTCCACTGTTTCCATGTCTCAAGGTCCGGCAGGATCCGGCCGTCCACATCCAGTAGGTCAAGGTCGATGATGCGCGGCCGCCACCGCACGTGCCGGCCGTCTGCCTCACGTTTCCGGCCGAGTCGGTTCTCGATCCCGTGCAACCAGCCAATGCAGTCTTCCGGCTCCATTCGCGTCCGGAACGACACCACGGCGTTGACGAAATCCGGCCCCGATTCAGGCGGCCATGCCGGTGTTCGATACAGGCCGCTCGCCTTGACAGGCTGCTCAGACTCTGAAAATATAGTATTTAAGGCAAATTTGATCGTATCAGTCTTGTCTCGTCCACGGAACGGCAAGTTGGACCCGAGAGAAACAAGGCATGTCTTCAGTGCAATCAATCCTGATCACCACGCGGTTCCGCGACGTCTTTCATCGGCCGACACGCCGGTCGCGCGCCGCACAGGAAATGGCCGACTGATGTCGATGCTCGCACCGTTACCGGGCATGATATCGAACATGAAAGGCATACCCGATGTTCTACCGCGACGAACGCCTCGCACTGTTCATTGACGGTTCAAACCTCTATTCGGCTGCAAAGACTCTCGGGTTTGACATTGACTACAAGCTCTTGCGTGCCGAGTTCATGAGAAGGGGGAAACTCCTGCGCGCGTTCTACTACACCGCCCTTCTCGAACACGATGACTATTCTCCGATCCGACCGCTCATCGACTGGCTGCACTATAACGGTTTTGCCATGGTGACCAAGCCTGCCAAGGAGTACACTGACTCCATGGGAAGACGAAAGGTCAAGGGCAATATGGACATCGAGCTGACCATCAACGCCATGGAACTCGCGCCCCATGTCGATCACATAGTCCTGTTCTCCGGCGATGGCGATTTCAAACCGCTCGTCGGCTCGCTCCAGCGTCAGGGAGTCAGGGTCTCGGTCGTCTCCACCATAAGGACCCAACCGCCGATGATCGCCGATGATCTCAGGCGGCAGGCTGACAACTTCATCGAGCTCGATGAGCTCCGCGAAGTCATTGGCCGTCCACCGCGCCACGACGGCCAAGAGGCTGCCGGCCGTGACGATGCCGATACGCGTCACTGAACAGCGCGCGCACATCTAGACCGTGAAACCACCGGAAAACCCGCGCCCGGTCGACGAGGCGACCGTCGCATTCTACAATTCGAACGCAACAGCGTACTCGGCCTGGACTCAGAAGGACCGGAATACACGTTTCCGTGACAGGATGATCAGGCGCCTTCCGGAAGGAGGATCGATTCTGGATCTCGGCTGCGGAGCCGGATGGGACTCCGCCGCATTTGTCACGGCTGGATTTCGTGTGGTTGCCGTTGATGCCTCAAGCGGTCTTGCCCGTGAGGCAGGACAAATTGCCGGTCTTGATGTCCGTGTGATGTCATTCGATCAAATTCGCGACGTCGACGCATTTGACGGAATCTGGGCGAGTTTTTCCCTGCAACATGTCCCGCGGGACGGCCTGCCTAAAGTCATCGGCAACGCCGCCCGGGCATTGAAAACGAACGGTTGGATGTATATCGGGGTGCAGAAGGGTACGGAAACCCGACGGGACAGTCTGGGCCGACTCTACTGCCACTATAGAGCGGATGAACTTGAAGGAATGCTATCGGCCGCCGGCTTCGGGGCATTCACAAGCGAAGTCACGGTTGGTACAGGCTACGACGGAAGCCGGGGCGAGCTTCTCAACTTTGAGGCGCAGCGAATTGCCTGACATCTTTGCCTATACTGACGGCGCATGTTCCGGAAACCCGGGCCCGGGCGGTTGGGGAGTGCTGCTCGTCGCCAGGAATGGCAGCGACGTCATTCGCGAGAGGGAACTCAGCGGGGGTGCGGCCGATACGACAAACAACCGTATGGAACTTCTGGCCGCGATTCGGGCCCTGGAAACGCTCTCGCATCCTTCACGAATCACCATCGTGACCGACAGCCGGTATCTCAGGGATGGAATCACGAAATGGATCAGGAACTGGAAACGCCGCGGCTGGAAGACGGCGTCAAACGATCCGGTCAAGAACCGTGACCTGTGGGAACGCCTGGACAAGATGCGGGACCTCCACAACGTGACCTGGGAGTGGGTTCGGGGACACCGTGGACATCCCGAAAACGAACGGTCAGACAGGCTCGCGAGACTCGGCATGCGACCCTATGCCACCACGAGGTCCACCCCTGTTGCGCCAAAAGGTAGAAAACAGGCTGCGACGTGAACTCGCGGCCCGGTCTCGTAGCGGTCTCCGGCCCGGGGATTTTCCCGGGTCGCCGGTGTTCGGTGGAATTTCCTGGATGTCACGCTCTTGCCCGGTTCCGCTCCTGCCGCCCACGTGAAGCTGTCCGGGGAATCCGACATGGCATCGCGAACACACGTGTGCCTCGACCATGAATTCGTGGATCGTCGCCGATGTCGGAGGCAGCAATATCCGCGTCGCCTGCGCGGATACGTCCGGAATTGTCCTGGATTCGGTCGTGTCGCTGAACTGGGAGGCGACGCCGACGCTCTCGGCGGCCCTTCGGGTGTTCCTGAAGGACAACTCCGTTGATCCCGGAGCGGTATCGCAACTTGTGATCGCTTTTGCCGGTCCGGCCATTCCGGTCGACGGTCACTATCGGTTTACCAATGTTCCGGTTTCCTTCACTCGTGACGAACTGGCCGCCGTCGTTCCCGGCGCCAGAATCACCGTCATGAACGATTTCGCAGCCCAAGCCTACTGCCTGCTTGGCCTGAAACCCGATGATGTCGAGCCCTTGCAGGCTTTTGACGGCCGTTGGCCGCCTGGAAACCGGGTCATCTACGGACCAGGAACCGGGCTCGGTGTCGCCCAGCTGGTTCTGGACGGCGGACCACCCTGTGTCATCGCGGGAGAAGGCGGCAACGTCGCATTCGGGCCACCGACGGAAGACCTTGCACGACTACGCGACCGGATCGTCGGCGAGGTTCAACGGCGCCGGCCCGAGAATCCCGATCCGACGATGAAGCCGCGCCAGGAGGACATTCTTTCCGGCAACGGGCTCGAAAACCTGCACTTTGCCCTGTTCGACGAAAGGCTAACGGCCGAAGAGATTTCGGACAGGGCTCACTCAGGAGATGACCGGGCAAAGACGACGTTCTCGCACTTCTTCGACTCGCTCGCGGGAATGGGCGCCGACCTTGCCTTGACCGGCTTGCCGACCGGGGGAATCTTCATCAGCGGCGGGATGACCAGGCGCAATCTCGATCTCCTCGACCCGGTGCGGTTCAGGGAAGTCTTCGAAGCCCGATGGCGTTACCAGGAACTCCTCGCCATGATTCCGATCTTCGTGCTCATCAGGGATTCGTCCGGTCTCGAGGGTGCCGCCGCATACGCCGCAATGCAATGATCGGCCGATGCGGCAAAGACCGCTGATTCAGGCCGGTCCGAGCTGCAACCCTTTCGGGACGGGAAACCCGCGACAGAACTCCTTCGATCCGAGCACCTTCCGGCCGCTCCGTTGAAGCGACAACAGCCGGACGGAGCCGGTCCCGCAACGAACCGCCAGTCGGTCATCGAGAATCGTGCCGGGACAAGCCGAACGGCCACCGGACTCTCCGGTGACAAGCTCCGAGTGCAGGACCCTGATCCGTTCGGTACCGGCTTGTGTCCACGCGCCCGGCGAACTGGACAGCCCCCGAATCATGCGGTCGACCTCCGGTGCCGGGCAGGCCCAGTCGATGCGTGTTTCACTCTTGCTGATCTTGGACGCATACACCGCGACCGAATCGTCCTGATCGACCGGGGTGAGCGTCGCAAGGCCCGGCAGGACTTCGCAGAGCAGTTCGGCCCCTCTGTGCGCCAGCCGGTCTCCAAGCGTGTCGGCTGTGTCGCATGCCGTGATCGGAACTTCGGCCCGGCAGAAAACCGGTCCGGAGTCGATGCCATGACCTAATCTCATGAGTGACACGCCCGTGAGACGATCTCCTGCCATGATCGCGCGATTGACCGGTGCCGCACCGCGCCAGCGGGGCAGGAGCGACGGATGAACGTTGATGCAGCCCAAATCAGGTGCGCTCAGGACCGCGTCCGGAAGTATGAGGCCGTAGGCAACAACGACTGCGACATCCGCGTTGAGGTCTGCGAAGTGTCGTTGTTCCTGGCTCGAGAATCGATCCGGGCACCGCAGTCGAAGTCCCAGTTCACATGCCGCAACCTGAACGGCGCAAGGCCTTGGCCTTTTCCCCCGCCCGGCGGGACGTGGCGGGCGGCAATAGACGGCGAGAATGTCGTGGCCATGTGCCGCAAGGCCCGCGAGTGCGGGGACCGCGAATTCGGGCGTTCCCATGAAGACTACACGCATTGACAGGCCCCGACTGATTCGAAGGCGCAACGAGACTTGTCCTCTGGACGTTCGTACGGGCAACGGATGTGACGAGGAGAGAAGCCGGCGGTCCCTTCAGGCATTTCCGGATTTCTCGTTTTTCAGAAGTTCCTTTTTCTGCTTTCGCATCTTTCTCGAGATGATCGAACGCTTCACGAGGGACAGGTGATCGATGAACAGCTTGCCATCCAGGTGATCGATTTCATGTTGCACGCATACGGCCTGAACGCCTTCGAACGTCTGAACGTGCTCGCGGCGGTCAAGCCCGGTGTATTTTACGCGCACCTCGGCCGGCCGCGTCACGTCTTCGAAGTGCCCGGGAAGAGACAGGCAACCTTCCTCCCGCACAATCGTTTCGTCCGACAAAGCGAGCACTTCCGGATTGATCAGGACTTCGGAAACCTGCTCATCTTCCTCGGATTCCGTCCTGTCCATCACGAACAGGCGGATCAACCTGCCCACCTGCGGTGCGGCCAGACCGATGCCGGGAGCGGCATACATGGTTTCGATCATGTTGTCCGCAAGCCTCCGCACCGACGAATTCACCTCATTCACCGACGCGCATTTTCTTCTCAGGCGCGTGTCCGGAAAGATCAGGATTGGCAAGACGGACATGGCGCGCCCTTAGTCAATTCCCGACCGGACGGCAACCCGTGAGACCGCCGGCAATGCGGGCCTGAATGTTCCGCCGGTCGGCTTGCTGGCCGTCCGCTCGCGGTCACGATCGGGATCTACGTACCGATCATTTCCGGTCAGTGAACGCCGACTTACCGAACTCGCGGCGACGAACCCTTCCCGGATCGAACCTCGTGCCGGCTCCATCTTGACATCACGCCGCACGGCCATGGCAACCTACCGAAATTGCACTTTGAAACCGGGCGCGTTATGCGTCCGGGGAGGGTCCGTTCCGCTGAACGATTACGCGGCCGGTCCCTGCCATCATTCGCAGAGTCCCCCGGAACCGAACTTTCAACGGGTCATGGGCTTCTGCATGCAACCGGGGAATCGGAATTCATGGATTTTGACCAGATCGTCGAGCGCTGCCAGACGCATTCGCTCAAGTGGGACATGATGAAACCGCTGTACGGAATTTCACCTCGCGAAGGGATACCGATGTGGGTCGCAGACATGGAATTCAAGCCTCCTGACTCGGTTGGGAAGGCGGTCACCAGGATGGCCGAACATGGCGTCTTCGGATACTACGGAGACGATGGCTCCTATCTTGACGCCATCAAGAACTGGCTGGGCCGCCGACACGGATGGGAGATCGAGACCGACTGGATCTTCACCGCACACGGCCTGGTGAACGGAACCGCCCTCTGCATCGATGCATTCACCGAACCGGGTGACGGGATCGTCATCTTTACCCCTGTCTATCATGCATTCTCACGGGTCATTCGATCGTTGGGGCGAAACATCGTCGAGTGCGAACTGGTCAATCGTGACGGTCGCTACGCCATGGATTTCGAAGCCTATGACGCACGGATGACCGGCCAGGAGTCCATGGCCATTCTCTGTTCCCCGCATAACCCGGGGGGGCGAGTCTGGACCACCGACGAACTCCGGGAGCTGGTCCGGTTTTGCGAACGGCATGACCTGGTTCTCGTGTCGGACGAGATCCATCAGGATCTCGTTTTCGACGGATACCGCCATATACCGACCGCGGTTGCCGCACCCTGGTCTGCCGGCCGCCTGATGACGCTGACCGCCGCGACCAAGACCTTCAACATTGCCGGGTGCCATACGGGAAACGTGATCATCTCGGACAAGGATCTCCATCAGCGCTTTGCAACGCGCGTGATGGGCCTCGGAATTTCTCCGGGCAGCTTCGGTCCCAACATGGTGGAAGCGGCCTACAATGACGGAGAGCCGTGGCTGGAGGACGTGCTCGCTTACCTGGATGGCAACCGGAAGCTCTTTGACGAGAAGGTCAACGCGATTCCCGGGGTCACCTCGATGCCCCTTGAGGCAACCTATCTCGCCTGGGTTGACTTCTCCGGCACCGGCTTCGGCAATGACCAGCTTGTCGAGCGCATCCAGGGACGCGCGGCCATTGCGCCGAGCCACGGCCACACCTTTGGCAGCGGCGGTAAGCAATTCATGCGTTTCAACTTCGCCTGTCAGAGATCCGTTCTCGAAGAAGCGCTGGACCGGCTGCATTCGGCATTTTCCGACGTGGCCGGTTGACCCCCAGGTCGGGGTATCGAACGCGGCCAGGTTTCCTGCACTTCAGGCGGGCTTGTCTTTCGCGGAGACTTCACCGACATTTATTGTCACAACCGGAGATTGCCGATGAGTTTCACCGTCCAACCGACCGCGCCCTCCCGGCTCAATCGCTGCCAGCTGTTCGGCCCAGGGTCGCGTCCGGAACTGTTTGAAAAAATGGCCCGATCCGACGCGGACGTCGTCAACATCGATCTCGAGGACAGTGTCGCGCCCGCTGACAAACCCGCTGCGCGTAATCTTGCCATCGACGCGGTCAACTCGATCGACTGGGGGTCGAAGACGCTCAGCATCCGAATAAACGGTCTCGATTCGCCTTTCTGGTACCGTGATGTTGTCGATGTGCTCGAACGTACCGGCGACCGCCTTGATCTCCTCATGATACCGAAAGCAGGGAACGCCTCCGACATCTATGCCGTGGACGCCCTTGTGTCCTCGATCGAATCGGCCACCTCCCGAAAGCGTCAGGTCGGGTTTGAAGCGATCATCGAGACGGCCGCGGGCTTGATGAATGTCAACGAAATCGCGGCGGCGAGCCCGAGACTGCAGGCGATCAGCCTGGGTGCGGCGGACTTCGCCGCCTCTATGGGGATGCAGACCACGGGGATCGGCGGAACCCAGGCCAATTATTACATGATTTCGAATACCGAGGACGACTCGCCTCGAACGTTTCACTGGCCCGACCCATGGCATGCCGCGACCGTTGCGGTCGTTGGAGCATGCCGTACTCATGGCCTGTTGCCCGTGGACGGTCCGTTCGGAGACTTTTCCGATCCGGACGGATTTGTTGCCCAGGCCAAAAGGGTGGCAACCCTTGGAATGGTCGGCAAATGGGCCATACACCCATCCCAGATCAAGCTGGCCAATTCAGTCTTTACGCCTTCGGCCGAAGCCGTCGCAGAGGCGCAGGAAATTCTCGAAGTCATGGCCCGGGCCGAGCGCGAAGGTCAAGGTGCAGCGACCTACAAGGGCAAGCTGGTGGACATCGCCTCGATCAAGCAAGCTCGGGTCATCGTCAGGCAGGCCGAAATGATCGGTCTCTGAGACAGCCTCGGGAGGAGGAGCAGGGATTGGAGGCGCGGCGCCGGCCGGGAACCCGATCCTCCTGAATCGAGATCACTACGGAAGCCGGATGACAGGCCGAAACCGGGCGTATCAGGACAAAGACGTGGATCAATTTGCATCATGATCGGGAAAAGGACATCATCCGCCGATCCGGGAACGACATGCCGGAGCAGATTGTTCACCTGGTTGCCCGGTTCAGGGTCGATCGCGAACGTCGGTTGATTGGTCATGCAACACTATCTCGAATTCGAAAAACCGATAGCCGAGATCGAGGCCAAGGCTTCCGAGCTTCGATCCATGACCCGGGAGACTTCCGACCTCGACCTGTCGGGAGAAGCGGACAAGCTGAACGAGCGCGCCGAAAAGCTACTGAAAGAAACGTACGCATCTCTCGATCCCTGGCAAAAATGCCAGGTCGCGAGGCATCCGGAGCGTCCACATTGCCGTGATTACGTCAGCAACCTGTTCAATGAGTTCACGTCGCTGGCCGGCGATCGCAAGTTCGCCGACGACCGTGCGATGATTGGCGGACTCGCACGGCTTGAAGACGAACCGGTTGTCGTCATTGGCCACGAAAAAGGCCACGACACGAACACGCGTCTTGAGCACAATTTCGGTATGGCGCGGCCGGAGGGCTACCGCAAGGCAGCCCGCCTGATGCAGCTTGCAGATAACTTTTCGATTCCCATCGTGACTCTCGTGGACACTCCGGGCGCATATCCGGGGAAGGGAGCGGAAGAACGGGGGCAATCCGAAGCCATCGCCCGTTGCACCGAGACCTGCATTCAGGTCAACGTCCCGATACTGTCGGTCATCATCGGCGAGGGCGGTTCCGGAGGTGCAGTGGCGATCGCGACCGCGGACCGGATCGCGATGCTCGAACATTCGATCTACTCGGTCATCTCTCCCGAAGGATGCGCGTCCATCCTCTGGAAAGATGCAGAGAAGATGCGGGAAGCTGCCACCGCGTTGAAACTCACGGCCCAGGATCTTGGAAAACTGGGAATCATCGACCAGATTATTCCGGAACCTCTGGGTGGAGCCCAACGCGGGAAAAAAGAGACCATCGAAAGCGTCGGTGCCTGGTTGTCCAGTTCGCTCAAGGAACTGAAATCAAAGAAACCTCAAACCTTGCTTAAGGCGAGGCGCGAAAAATTTTTCAAGATCGGGTCCGTCTGAGAACGACCACATGCGATCGTCGCGGTATTCCGGCCTCGTCACTCCGGCCATGGTTGAGCCGTGAACTTGAACGCAGGAACGCGCAAGAATCCGCGCCTGTGGTTTCCAGTTCCCTCCAAGCAAATCACCGGAACCGCCAAATGCACCCCCGGAAACCCGGGCCCTCAACCACACACATACCATCAAAAGACGTGATCAACGGGCCATCGGTTTCGTGAACCTTCAATAACGCATCCAAGTTTCTTGTTGTATGGCGTAGCTTTATCAATTGGTAAGGCTTCGATTTTCGATGGATCGAAGAATCAGCCGAACAGTGATTCTAACTCCTCTCTTTGCCTTGCGTGCTTTTCTGGGTTGCCGAGCCTCAATCTGTCAAGGTTGAGGAGTTTCCAGCGCACTGCGGGAAGCTCAGCTGCCTTCGGACGTTCAATTGCGCCAAAGTCGGGCTCGCCGTCATGCAGGCCTAACAAGAACCGCCGGGTTTTCTCATCAAGGCGGGATGAATGTCCGCGACCAATTGTTTGCGAGTCTCCAGGAGTTCATCGAGGCCCACGGCCACCTTGGTCATGCCTTCAAACTCCTGGGCATTGAGTTGGCTGAGGTCGATCAGGTTCGGAGCCAGAAACTCATGCGCGGGGCGAGATGAACTGGCAATGTAAATCAGAAAGGTGCGGAACAGATCGTCCGTCAGGCCTTCGTTCTCGTAGAGCAGTTTCACGTCGTAGAGGTCGCGCGGGTGCTGGCGATCGACAGCCGCGTGGAGCTTTCCCCGTATAGGTCTTCGAAAGAAACGACCTGCATCTCGGCATACCCGAACCCATCCGCGACCGCTTCGGACACGTGGCGGGTTTCGGGGTCGTGTACGACACCGCGTGTGACAGGCGAGGTCTCGATCTTGATTTCGACACCATCAAGACGGGCAAGAACGCGGGTGGCGATGCCGCCGCCGCCTCTGATTTGTCGTGCCTTTGCGCCCTTGATGCCACGTTCGATTGAGCACACAATCCGATCCATCGCTTCGTTGATCTCGGCTAGGCTCTCTGCGCGCTCTTTGATTGGCAGGTACGTCAGGTCGATATCAACCGACAGGCGGGGCAAATCACGACAGAAGAGGTTGATCGCGGTACCGCCCTTGAGCGCGAATACCTCTTCGCTCGCGACACAGGGGAACAAACGCACCAAGAGTGCGACCTGGGCTTCGTAGGCCTTAAACGCCATCGCCGCCCTCCGTTCTTGCAAATTCCTCCGGCACCATGATGCGATAACGCGGATGTATATTCCCGCCTTTGACCAAAGCGCGATCGCCACTCCCGAGATTGAAGTCTTTAGGGTTCAACCGCCTGCGCCAGGCGTGATTGTGGCGTTCCGCAAACACGAAGAAGAGGCGCTTGACCTTGATCTTCTTGCAACTATGCAACAACTCCGTGAGTGTCTTCGGGCGCAGTGTCGTCAAGCTCTCGAACACCATGTCGAGGTTATGGAAACTCTCATGGCCCGGCAATTCGTCCATGGCTTCCATGACAGCCCTTTCGGGTGCCGACATCCGCAGTCGCCAGTCCCAAGGCAGGGTGCTTCCTGGATCTCTGTCGTCCATGGTGATGCCGAGAGACGAATCCGCGAACAACGACGTCTTGCGCGTCTTGATTGGCGCGTCCAGCGGCAATCTGCTGAGCCAATTTGGCATGGCCTCGCCATAGACCCAGATGGGGGCGTTGCCGCTCAGGCGCAGGTAGTGATCGTGACCTTGCTGTGAGAGTGCAGTCCTGCCACCCACGTGGACGTCGTAGCGCATGATGTGCTGCATCGAGAGCAGGCAACTCTTCCAGCCAAGTGTGTTCGATGCGGATTCATTCGGTGTCGGGCGACGGAATACGCCGCGGTGAACGCGCTCAAGCCAGCCTCGCTTGACGTAGTCGCGAAAGGTTGCGTAAGCGACACCGTGCGAGGTGAGCCAGATGGCATCGACGAGAAATCCCGCGGGCACCGCATTAAGGACCTTCTTCAGTTTTTCTGACCGTACAGTGTTCATGACGCCCAAAATTGAATACTCTTAAAGAAACTGCAATGAGACCTCTTTAGAAAGAATGCTATTTCAGCGTCTATAACGCTGAAAACGATGGACAGTTAAATGCGGCCGGTAGGATCCGGTCTTGCACAAAATTTAAACGCAAGGAAGCGGCGGCCATCATTGTTTCGCAGAATGGCGCAAGGTTTCTTCCGAAAGCCGGTCCGATGCCTGCTCGATTTCCTTTTCGATCCTATCCATGAATTCGTCCCGCGAAAGCCCCGGCGGAACGAGCGAAAAGTACTCGACAACCGCAAGCCCGGGCTTCCGCAACAACGACAGGCGGGGCCAGAAATGCCCGACATTCGTCGCTGCCAGTACGCAAGGCTTTTCGTGACGACGGTAAAGTATGAAGGCACCGGCCTTGTAGGGTTTCCTGTCGCCAGGGCTCACACGCGTCCCTTGAGGATAAATGACCAACTGCGCGCCGGCGCCGGCTTCCCTCTCGACACCCTTGGACATCTGGTCGGTGGCGCGTGCGCGGTTCTCCCGATGAATCGGGGTGCAGCCGATTCGCATGGCGTAAAACCCGAACACCGGAATCCATGACAGTTCCCGTTTCATGATGAATTGGGGCTGGTCGAGGCTGACGACGTGCAGAATGACATCAAGGAACGACTGGTGCTTGGAAACGACAGCAACGTCACCGGTCGGGATCCGACCCCGTATTTCATGATCGATCCCGCACAGGAATCGCAGCAACCAGAGGATTTGGCGGCAATACAGTTTCACGAACCAATAGGTGGCATCCCTGGACACGGCAGCGGCTGGCGCCGCGATGATCCCGAGGACCAGCATCCACGAATACATGATGGCGATGAAGAGCAGGGATTTCAGCAAGCGGAAGGCCTGACTCATTTCAGAAACCGCTCCCTTCGCCCGAAACATCAGTCGATCCCGGGAGACTGGCACCTGAACAGTTCATCACGAGATCTCCATCGTTGATCTCATCGCCGTGGATAAATGGTTTATGCATTTCATCGACGTACATTCAACGCCTTGCCGAGGTTGTCGCAGTTACGGCAGTGTGCGGGATCTGTGTAATGGTTGTTTGCGCAGCACAACGGATGTGAACGGAGCATTCTCGTGCCACGAGTTGTTTCTTAACATCTTCCCCGCCCTGAAGGGCGAGGATTTCCAGGAGGATTAGGCGACCTGGACAGTTCGCGCTTCATCACCGCCCCAACGGACCGGCTCCACGCCCGGAGTGTTCCCCCGGTTCAGAATGTTGATCGCGGCATTGCGATCAGCATTGTCCCTGTGCCCGCACGCAGTACAGACAAAGGACGCTTGGCTCTCGCGGCTTCGCCTGTCCACGGTCCCGCAGGACGCGCAGGTCTGAGATGTATAGGCAGGATCAACCTTCACGAAGCGCGCCGCCTTGTAGGCCAGCATCGTCTCGATCCGCTGCCAACCGACGTTCAGAATGGCTCGGTTCAACCCGCGCTTCCGCACAACGCCCACGAGATGGGCTCTCCTGGTCATGTTTCCGGTGCGCAGGTGCTCGACGACAACGCCCCCGTAGCTGCGGGTGATGTCGGTTGTGACGTTGTGCGCCCAGTGCTTGCGGGCACGCGCCTGCCGGGCCTTGAGCCTGGCCGCGCGCGCTCCACGGCCTTCTTGTGGCGCCTCGAACCGCGCTTGCGCCGCGCCATGACCCGCTGGGCCCGACGGTGCTTGCGCTCCAGCCCTCGATTTCATGCGGCAATTCATAGGAACTGCCGTCGGGCAGCATCAGCGGAACAGTCACGCCGCGGTCAACCCCCACCGTGGCCCCGTTGCCAGCCTGTTCACCTTCGATCAGGCAGCCGATGGACACCTGCCAACCGATGGGCGTGCGCGTCACGCTGACCTCCCTGATGCTGCCCTCGATCGGGCGCGGCAGGCGGAACTTGACCCGACCGATCTTCGGCAGACGGACCTGAGCCCAACGCGACGACAGTTTCTCGATACGGACTTCCCGGCTGGCGTAGCTGAACGCGTCGTGGACGCCCCTCTTCTTCGGCTTCGGATAACCGGAGAGCCCCTTCCACGCGCGACGGTAGGCATCATCCAGCGATTTGAGGATGCGCTGCAACGGGGTGACATGCACGTCGCTGATGAAATCGAACTCTGCACGAAGGTCCGTGAGTTCTCAGGCCTTCGCAACGTAGGTGAGCTTGTCGCCGGTGCGTTCCTGGTAAAGTCTCCAGTGGTCCCTGCGTTGTTCCAGCGCCAGGTTCCAGACGAGGCGGCAAACGCCGGCGAACCGCGCCATCAGAACCGATTGTTCTTCCGTGGGGCGCAACGCGTATGTGTATCCGCGGTATCTCACATCCCCGTATGTGGGGGCCCCACTAGCTGACATCAATGCCGGAACGCGCTTTCCTCCCCGGCCTGAACGCCGGGGTCTCCAGTGCGATAATGATGAAGGGAACTAGGCTCTACGCGGCAAACCGTTTGAACTGGCAGCGTGTTTGGTTCGTGTTTTCCGTTCTCTTGGTGCCATCGTTCGCGGGGACGGCAATTCCGTGAAGGCCTGGATGACCAGCCCGAACACACACCTCAACGCGGTTCCGAAGGACGAAGTGAAGTCCGTGCAGAGCCTCGTTCGGGTGGTGAAATATCTCGATGCCGCCAGAGCTTCCCAATAAGCCATACGAGAATGAAGTGTGGCGATTGGTCAAGACACAGCACGTCGTCACGACCATGAAACTCGTCGATGGCCGTGAAGAACAGGACATTCTGGAGGCAAAATGAAGACCACGAAGTCCCCGCTTCCTCCTGAGTGTCAGCACCTCCTCGACCTGCTTGGTACGCCATTCCGATATGGTCGGTATCCGAAGGATTCTCGCGTTCGGCGAGCTGGCAAAAGTGCCGGAGTGTTCCACGGCGCGGAGGATCCGGTGACGGCAGTCACAGATACCTATTGGCACATGCATGATTTCTTCGAGGGATCGCCGGGCACACCGATTCCCGAAGTACCGGCAACATATACCGCTTTCTCCGTACCGGTTCGGTCTCCGTTGGCAATTGACCTCACTGAGCCGCCCAAGTCTTCCGAGGACGCCCACTGAACCGACCCGGATGATCATGATGCCTGCCGCGACCTGGCGGACCGGATCCCGCGAGGACGGATGTGAACTCATAAGTAGCGCGTCTGTCCGTCACCCGGTCGCTATGCCGAACATGGCTGTGCTGACGTGCCGGGCATTTGACAGTTCAGGACACAATCGGTTCCAGACATGACACGTCCTTCTGCGGCCCGGTCGGGCTCAGGTGCCGCGAGAGCATCCAAAGGTGTCCGCGGAATTCAGGATCGGCATAATCAGGCTCGAGTCGAATTGGTGACAGACTGATCAACGCCATAGGATCGCGGCGTCCATTTTCTGAAACGGCGGTCGGCGGTCTGACATCACTTGGAAAGCCTTTCGAACACATTTACTCTCGTGTCGCGAGATGAGGCCGACGAAACAGATCGCGACAGGAACTGCCGCTGTCTGATCTGCCTTTCATCATGCCAGGGCAAACCGACCCGGAAATCGAAAACTCGTGAAGAAGACCGCAAATCCTGAAGCCAGGGGAACCGAAACGAAACAGGGTTCCGAGTTCGTGCATGAACTCACGGACATGGCCGCTTCCGATCACGTTCAAGATCGTGCCTACCGTGAACTTTCCGATGACATCAAGAACATCCTTCGGCAGGAGGCCAAGTTCTCGGGAGCCGATTTGCCGGGTGGGGATTCGGGTCGTGTCGATGCCAGGAAGAGCCGCGATACGGTGGACACGGGTCCATCACGGTCCAAGGGATGGTTCAGGCTCGGGTTCGCCATATCGGTGTTTTGTGCCTGCTTGCTGGCCTTGATCTACAGGCATGGACCGGCAATCAGCGAACATCTTCCAGTGCTGGAAACCGGTATCGCCAGCTATTCTGAAATCGTCGACCGAGGGCGCCGCGAAGCGGAGGAAACGTTGCACTGGCTTCCGGAAACGGTCGATCGTCTGTTTCAGGCGCTCCGGGAGATCAGTCGGTGACTTCCGTGACAGGAAAACGGGTCAGGCCATGAACAACGCCTGGCGGCAGACTGCCGTGCGTTCGTGACAGGCAGGGCCAAGCCTTCGAATCGCGTCTCGATTTCAATCCTTGTCTCGGGAATTGCCTCGCATGTCTCCGCCAAGTATGTCACCGCGCATCGGCACTCGAGTTCGGCCGGACGGGTGACTTGACCGTTGAATGTGAAACAGTTTGCCGGGAGAGAACCGACGGTCGCGCCCGGTCGCGTTCGGACAACACTCCGTCGGCCTGAACGGAAAGATGGAGGATGTCGATGTCACAGTTAGGAGAACCATCCACATGAAATCCAGTTTTCGCGTCGTTATCATCGGAGGAGGCGTCGTCGGCGCTTCCGTGCTCTATCATCTGGCGAAATTCGGGTGGCGGGACGTCGCAATCATTGAGCGGTCCGTCCTGACAGCCGGTTCATCCTGGCATGCGGCGGGCGGAATCCATGCCTTGAACGCCGACCCGAACATGGCTGCCCTCCAGGCCTACACGATCGACCTCCTGTCCGAGATCGAAAGGGAATCCGGCCAGGATATCGGGCTCCACATGACCGGCGGTGTAACCCTGGCTTCAGCCGAGCCCCGCTGGGAGTGGTTGCAGGCGACATACAGGATTTTCCAGACGATCGGCATCGAGGACTGCTACCTGATGACCCCGGACGACGTTCGTGAACGGTGCCCAATCATCGATACCGACGGGGTCATCGGGGGCCTCTGGGCTGACCGGGAAGGATACATCGACACGACCGGAACGGTCCACGCCTACGCGGGTGCTGCCCGCAAGTACGGCGCGGACGTCATCGAGCACAACCGCGTCGTCGGACTCGAGCAAAGGCCGGATGGCAGCTGGAACGTGATCACGGAACAGGGAACTGTCCACGCGGAGCATGTTGTCAACGCAGCCGGCCTGTGGGCGAAACAGGTCGGCCGGATGGCGGGGCTGGACTTGCCATTATCCCCGCTCGCTCACCACTACCTGGTCACTGAAGAGATCCCCGAAGTCGCTGCACTTGATTTCGAGTTGCCGATGACCATCGATCTCGAGGGTTTCACCTACATGCGCCAGGATCAGAACGGTATCCTGATCGGGATCTACGAGATCGATCACCAGCACTGGAACATCGACGGTGCACCCTGGGATTACGGTTTCGACCTCATCCAGGAGGACCTCGACCGGATCGAGAACGAACTGGTCATGGCCAACCGGCGCTATCCTGTTCTCGAGAGGACCGGAATCCGGAACTGGGTGAACGGCGCGTTTACGTTCTCACCCGACGGGAACCCGCTCGTCGGCCCTGTGCGCGGCCTGAGAAACTACTGGCTTGCGTGCGGAGTCATGGCGGGATTCCTCCAGGGCGGCGGCGTGGGCAAGACACTCGCCGAATGGATCATCCATGGTGAGCCGGAGAGCGATGCCTGGTCGATGGACATAGCCCGCTACGGTTCGTTCGCGTCAAACAGGGAATACATCCGCCAGACGACCGGCCAGTTCTACTCGCGGCGGTTCGTCATGACATACCCGAACGAGCAACTGCCCGCCGGGCGCCCGCTTCGCAAGGCTCCCGCCCATGAAGGGATGAATGGCGCGGGCGCCGTCTGGGGATGCAGCTGGGGGCTCGAAGTGCCGCTCGTTTTTGCGCCACCCGGTTTTTCCGAAACTCCCACGCTCAGGCGGTCGAACGCGTTTCCGCTCGTCGCGGAGGAATGCCGCACGGTTCGCGAACAGGTCGGACTCCTGGACATTTCCGGGTTCTCGCGGTTCGAAGTCACCGGAAGCGATACTCGGGCCTGGCTCGACCGGGTCATGGCGGGCCGTTTGCCGTCGCCCGGACGTGTCGCTCTCGCACCGATGCTGGGACCCGACGGCCGGCTCAAGGGCGATCTGACCGTGTTCAACTGGGGTGATGGTGTCTGGTGGATCATGGGCTCCTACTACCTCCGGGAATGGCACATGCGCTGGTTCACCGACCATGTGGACCCGCACGAGGACGATGTCCGGATCACGGACATTTCGGATTCAACTGTCGGGTTCTCGCTGTCCGGTCCCAATTCCCGGAAGGTTCTCGAGTCGCTCACGCATGAAGACATCACGAATGCCGGCATGCCGTTCATGTCATGCAGGACCCTGGATGTCGGCCTTATCCGGACGCAAGTCGGCCGGCTGTCGGTCTGCGGTGAACTGGGCTACGAAATCAACTGCCGCGCCTCGGAGCATATCGAACTCAGGCGCATTCTCCTGGCGGCTGGCAATGAATTCGGACTCAGGGAGGTCGGATACTACGCGCTGAATTCGCTTCGGCTGGAGAAGAGCTTCGGAATCTGGTCCGCTGAATACACACAAAGGTACACCGCGGGCATGACCGGTCTCGATCGCTGGATCGACCATTCGAAGCCGGACTTTATCGGCAAGGCTGCTGCACTCAAGGAACGGGACAGCAACGCTCCTCCGCAATGCCTGGTCACGCTCGAGATCGATACGCGTAACGAAGATGCGTCCGGTTTCGAGCCGGTCTGGCAAGGCGATCGGAGGATCGGATTCATCACCTCAGGCGGATACGGTCATGTGATCGGAAAGAGCCTCGCCATGGCCCTGGTTGAACCTGAATTTGCCGAAACCGGCACCGAAGTCTCTGCACATGTCGTTGCGGAGGAATATCCCGCCCGCGTCATAGCGAGGTCGCCTTATGATCCCTCCGGAAAGGTGATGCGCATGTAGTCCGGGAAACCGGGATCAAGACGGTCCGGGATGCACCGCCGCTCCTGGTCGAGACCGGCGAGCACATCGCCGACACGCCTGTCCCCGGTCAAGCCGATGAATTCGTTTCCTTTGGGCGGAGACGGTTCTTCCACCTCTACTCTTCTCTCGTCGCTTCATTCCGCAAGGGGTTGAAGAAATGTATCCCTCTGAAATCCCGTCCGTTATCCGTCACCACCACGCAGTCATTCGCCACCGCCACCGCGGCAACGATCATGTCGAGGACGCGGCGTGGGCGGCCTGCGGTTTTTCCGTCCGCCATCAGGCGCGCCCAAATCAGACCGGCCCTTTCGTCAAACGACAGTGTCCTTCCCGCAGACAGCGCTTGGAGCCCATCGTTGCCTGTGAACCATTTTTCAAGGGCATCCCTTTTCTTTCCGCCTGGCAGGTCCAAGATTCCGCGCCGGATCTCGGCGACGGTCAGCGATGCGAAAAAAATGGTCTTCATCCTGCTGCCCAGCCATCCAGTCACGCAAATGGGCAGATGGTTGCGGCTTGATAACCAGCTATATGAACCGAGTTCATTTCATGAAGATGTTCGCCCCGCCTTGGGAAACGTTCTTTCGCATGCGTACAAGGCGAAGCTGTCCAGTTTCTGGCGATCGCACTGCATCTGCCAACTGGTCCCGGGCAGCACGGCAGAAACACAAGGGTACGTGCTCCGAAGGGCGGCCGTTTTCTCGTTGTCCTCGATCGCGATTGCGACCAGGCCGGCAACCGTTCCCCCCTGTCGTTCGACCAGGCGGATCGCACCGTCCATCGTACCGCCGGTTTCGACCCACTGGTCGACAACAAGCACCCGCGTGCCGGCATCGAATGCGGGAACCCGCATCTCGAGTTCCTGCGTCCGGCGGGAATAGTTGGTGAATGTCACCCGGTCGGTATCGACACAGAGCTTGCCGGACTTCCTGATCGGGAGAAACCCCTTGTTCAGCCGCGACGCGAGTGCGGCTGCGAGCACAAAGCCCATTGCGTCAATCCCGGCAACCACGTCGATCCCGTCGCCGTCGAGTTCCGACGTAAGGTCGTCCAGGAGGTCACCGAAGGCCGCGGAGTTTATGTAAATCGACGTGGGGTCCAGCCAGGCGAACTGCGGCCCCTTGGTATTTGGTGACATGAGGGGCAGGTACCACCGATCGTCGCGTGGCCCCTTCTGATCATTCAAGGTTCGTCTCCATGTCTGCGTGTGATTGCCATCAGCTCACCAAGGCGGCCGGGGTCGATATTGTAGAAGTCGCCCGCGTAGTTGATTCCGGTCGCAACCAGGAAACAATCGACCAGCGCCGCGTAATCGGAAACGTTTTCCGGGGTCACGCCCGACGCCAGGGCAAGTGGCCGGTCGCCGAGCCCCGTGCGGAATTCGGAAACTTTCGAAACGTCCGCCGCATGACCTGTCGCGGTACCAGACGTCGTGACCACATCCACGTAGGGCGCCGCGGCCCGTGCGGCGACTTCGAAGTCTTCACGACGGACTTCGCGCTGTTTCTTGAAAGCCACGCCACCGAAGTAGAGACCGCTCCATCCGCAAACGGAATACACCTTTCGCGTCATGTCCGCATCGGTCTGGCGCTCGACCCGTTCGTCGATGCGCGCATCATCGGCCCAATACGCGTCAATGGGGCAACCTCCCGCTTGCAGCCGTCCGAGAATCGGAAACGCGTCCCTCCCGGCCACAGCAAGGAAGTTCACGCCGATCCAGACGTTTGGCACGGACGTGCGCACGTCCGTGATGATCGGGATGAACTCCCCAACGGGAAAGTCATGGTTGATCAGGAACACGCCTGAAACTCCCGATCTCGCGGCGACCCGGATGTTCTTCAGCGCCTGCGCGCGGTCCAGGACATGGATGACCGGAGTCACAATCGGGCCCGGGCACTTGAACAGTCGATGGAACTCCGCTCGCGTCATCGGTCATCCCGGCATGAATCCGTACAACGATAGGTCATGCGAATTGATTTAAGAAATTTATATCGTTAATCTTCACATTATCACCAGTTATCAAGCTTCATGCCAAAGAACATCCCCACCGACCTCCTCCGGACCTTTGTCACCGTGGTCGATCTCCGCAGCCACACCAAGGCTGCCCGGGTTCTCGGACGGACGCAACCGGCAATCAGCCTTCAGGTCAAGCGGCTCGAAGACCTGCTCGGAGCGAAACTGCTGAAATCGGACACACGTCGCCTCAAGGTAACCGACGCCGGACAAGCTCTCGGAGCCCGTGCACGTCAGATTCTGCGCATCAACGACGAAATCGTGAACCACTTCAGCCGGGAATCGATGTCGGGCTGGCTGAAGGTCGGCTTGCCAACGGATTTCTCCAATGCCTTCCTTCTCGAGGCCGTTGCCCAATTCGTCAGCGGGAACCCCGATGTACGGGTGGATGTCGAGAGCAATCTGTCGAGCGTACTTCGAGAAAGGGTCTACGCCGACCAACTCCATCTTGCCGTTGCGATCGCGCCAGAACCTGACGCTCCGTTCCTGATCGAACGGACGAGCGTCACACCATTCTGGGTCGTCGCGGAATCATTTTCGTCCAGCCCAGGTGATCCCCTTCCGATCGTTTGCCACCCCGATCCTTGCGAGTATGTCGAGCGCATGAAGATGGCCCTTCGTACGTCCGGACGCAGTTGGAGAACGGCCCTGGTCGCGACCAACGTCGAGGGACTGCAGGCCGCCGTTCGGGCCGACATCGGTGCGACAGCCCTCACTCCGGCAACGTTCTCCGAGGGGATGCGCATCGGGCGCGAGGACGAAGGATTCCCACCACTTGCACCCCTGACAATCGGAATCTTCGGAAAGAACCTCCATCAGGACCGGGCATTGCACGCGTTGACAGAATGGATCGCTCGACAAATCGATCACGTCAGACGACCGTTCTGATTCATTAATATTCCAAATGTCCTCATTTCCCGACTAAATTTCCATAATACCTCTGCAACTCGTAATATTTGGGTGAACGCGGCAACAAGATAAGGAGTTACAGAATGTCCCATCAGTCAGCCAGGAATTTCAGCCGCAGGACACTGCTCAAGACGGCCGGCGCCTCGGGAGTTGTTCTCGCCGCGCCCATGTTGAACCGGGCGTGGGCCGCCGACCCCGTCGAGATCAACATGCTGGCGTGGTACGGTCATGCCGAGCCGGATATCGTTGAAGAGTTCGAGGCGCTGCACAACGTCAAGTTCGTACCGAAGTACTACGCCGGGGGCGACAACATGCTCGCGTTGATCGCGCAGTCTCCGCCGGGAACCTACGATATCATCCTTTCCGATGCGGAGTTCGTCCAGCAGCTCAATGCCGCGGGATACATTCAGGAACTGGATCACACCGATTATCCGTTCGATGACTTTTTCCCGGAGTTCCAGAAGTTCCCCGGTCACTGGACCGGCGATCAGCTCTGGTCAGTGATGGTCCGCTATGGATTGCTTGGCGTTTCGTTCAACACCGATGTCATCACCCACGAGGAGGCGATGAGCTACAATGTCTTCTGGGACAGCCGTCTGACAGGAAAAGTCGGCCACTTCGACTGGCACCTGCCGAATCTCGGCCAGATGTCCCTGCTTAACGGCAATGACGACCCTTCGCCATTCGACATCGACGGCGCGGCGTGGGATGCGGTACAGGAGAAGACCTTGTCGCTCAAACCCCAGGTCGGAGGGTACTTCGATTACGGCGGGACATTTTCGTCGTTGAAGACTGGCGAGATGCACGCAGTTTGCGGGATCGGCGACTGGATCACCGGCGTCCTGCAAAAGGACGGCGCGCCGGTTGACAGCGTCATTCCCGAAGAAGGCGGCATCCAGTGGACCGAGAGCTACTCAATCGGCATCGGTTCGGAAAAGGCAGAGATCGCACGGGATTTCATCCAGTACATGCTGTCCCCGGCCGGCCAGGTGAGATCGATCCAGATGGCCGCTTATCCCGGCCTGTCCCCGACCAAGTCGGGATGGACGGCGATACAGGAGGCCAACCCCGATGAAGCGCAACGCTCGGGCCTGGTCGAGGGCGCGGCGAATGACCCAATCCGGCTGAAGCGGGAAGGGCGGATCCACTACCGCGACATTCCGCGCCAGCAGAGCCTGGAGGATTGGAACGATTTCTGGTCTGAATACAAGAATGCCTGAGTCCGGGATTGCGGACATGGATAGCCCCGGGTAAACCCCGGGGCTATCTTTTTGAAAGACAATCCCCGGCAAATGGCGACAAGCAGCCGATATGCCTTCACGTGGCGTCTGCCAATGCTCATCTGGCAGGCGGCATTCTTCGTCGTACCGCTCGTTTTCATGGCGGCAATCAGTTTCTGGCTCGTCAAGAACTACAGGATGGAGCCGGACTTCATCCTGAAGAACTGGTCGAAAATGCTCGGCCGCGGGTTTTTCTGGGACGCATACTGGATAACGCTCTGGAGGGCATCCCTCGCCGCCGTGGTCATCAGCTTGATCGCGTTTCCGGCGTCCTACGCCCTCGCGTACAAGGTCAGCGAAGCCGTGCGCCGTTGGGCCGTGTTTTTCCTGATTGTTCCCTTCTTCACCTCCTATCTCGTGCGAGCCTACGCATGGCAGGTCATACTCGCCGAAAATGGCGTCGTGAACGCAGTATTGGGACTGGTCGGGCTTGGACCGTTCACGATGCTCAATACCGGTTTCGGAGCGATGGTCGGATACATGACACTGACATTGCCGCTCGTGGTGGTCTTGCAGACCTTCAGCCTTGCCGGAGTTGACCGGAGCCAGATCGAAGCCGCGTGGAATCTCGGTTGTTCTCCCATCCGGACCATAGTCCAGGTCATCGTGCCTTCGGCACGTGTCGGACTTATTATCGGGGCGGTGTTCTGTTTTATCCTGACCTTTGGCGACTTCGTGAGCCCTTTCTATCTTGGCGGGTCCAAACCCCCGACCCTTTCCATACTCATAATCGACACAACCAAGTCAGGCCAGCAATGGCCGCGCGCGGCGGTTGTTGCGCTCATCATGATCGCGACCCTGTTTTTCGCGGCTTTCGCCGCGGTCAGCGCCGCATACCGAAAGCGCGCCCGATGAACGTCACGGCCTTCGCATCCCGCCTCTACCTGGCCGCGGTTTTCTTCTTTGTGTTCCTTCCGATCGGAGCAAGCGTCGTGTTTTCCTTCAACTCGGACAGGTTTCCGACGCTGCCTCTCGCGGATTTCACGGTCGAGTGGTACGCAAAGGCATTCTCCGACGACAAGATCCGGGACGCGTTCCTCAACTCGGTCTTGGTGTCCCTGACTGCGGCCGCGATGTCGACATTCATCGGTTTTTCCACCGCGTACACCGATTTCCGGTACGGTTTCCGGTTCAAGGCGGCGTACCTGGCCCTCGCGCTCCTTCCGCCGACAATTCCCCTGGTCATCATGGGATTGGCGATGCTCGCCTGGTTGAGCCAGATCGACCTGTCCGGAACCCTGTTCGGGATCATTGCCGCCCATACCGTTCTCGGATCACCGTTTGCTATGGCGGTATGCCGGCTGCGGTTGCACCAGATGGACCCTTCGCTTGAAGCGGCTGCATGGAACCTTGGCGCGTCCGAATGGGCCGCCATGCGGTACGTTGTCCTGCCGTTTTCGGCACCGGCCCTGGTATCCGCATTTTGCCTGACCGCAGCCGTCAGCTTTGACGAGTTCGCGGTCGCCTGGTTCGTCTCGGGCCTCAACCGCACGGTGCCGGTAGCGATCCTGGAAATCCTGCAGGGAAACGTCGATCCCCAGATCAACGCGATCGGAACCGTGGTGTTCATCACGTCGATGACGCTCGTTGTCGTTGCACAGGTCATTTTCATGCGCCGGAACAGAGATGGCTAACCCGCTTGTAAGTTTCTCGGGCGTTTCGAAACGGTTCGGTCATGTCTGGGCCGTCAAGTCGCTTGACCTCGCCATAAACCGCGGGGAGTTCGTGGCGCTGATGGGTCCGTCGGGATGCGGCAAGACGACGACACTGAGGATGCTGGCCGGACTGGAGGAACCCACGGAAGGCACGATCTCGATCGGCGGCCGGGCCATGAACGGGGTCGCGGCGCATGACCGCGACACGCCCATGGTCTGGCAGTCGCTGGCCCTTTTTCCGTTCCTAAGTGTCCGCGAGAACGTCGAATTCGGATTGAAAATGCGTGGCGTGTCCCGGACGGAACGCAGGTCAAAAGCTGAGGAATGGCTCAATCGGCTGGGCATGTCGGATTTCAGGGACAGGGGGGTCGAACAGCTGTCCGGCGGGCAGAGGCAACGTGTTGCGCTGGCGCGGTCGTTGGTGACCGAACCCGAAATGCTGCTTCTCGACGAGCCGCTTTCAGCACTCGATGCGCACCTGGTGATCCGCATGCAGGGAGTTCTCTCCAGCCTCCAGCGGGAGCTGGGAATCACGTTCGTGTACGTCACGCACTCGCAATCCGAGGCCTTTTCCATGGCCGACCGCGTCGTGATCATGGGGAATGGCGAGATCGCGCAGATCGGTGCGCCGAGGGAAATCTACCGTCGGCCTGCCACCCGGTTTGTCGCCGAATTCGTCGGTCGCAACAACATATTCGAGGGAGAGGCCGAGGGGGAATCCCTCCACTCGCCGCACGGAGTGCTGCCGCTGCCATGCCCGGCGTTCGGCCCGGTCGTCATGTCCGTGGCCGCCGACAGGGTCAGTGTCAGTCGTGACCGCCCTGGCGAAGGGCCTTCCGTCAAAGGCCGTTTCCTTTCGGAAGAGTTCGCCGGGGCCAGCATTCTCTGTTACTTCGAGGGCGCCAGTGGTTCCACGATCAAGGCGCAGGTGGACGAGATGGCGCTCGACCAGCTGGCTCCGTCACAAGGTGAAGCGTTCTGGATCTCGTGGTCGCCCAACGCCGCGCACTTGGTCGGGTCATGATTCCGGCCCCGTTCCCGGAGCAGGCCCGGACCGGAGAAATGTCCCAAACGGAAGAAACAATCGCATCGGGTCGTCAATGAGCGGCACAAAGCCGAATCTCTCATAGAAGCGTTTCGCGGCGTCCACGATCGGGGCATGCATGGCCACGGTTTCATCGACGATCGCGGCCCGCTTGATCGCATCTGAGAGAAGCATGCTTCCGAGGCCCCGACGGTACGCCGAGCGGTCGACCGCCAACCAGCCGGTCAGTGCGCAGGGCACCGGATGGCGTGGCAATTTTCGGGAGAGTTGCCCAGGCAGTGAAGCGAAGTCGGACGACAGGGCGCTCAGAGTGCAAGAGCCGGGAAGTTGCGGTTGGGCCGCGAATTCTGAACAGCTACAATGGCCGAGACCGACAATACACTGGACAATGAGTTGCGGTTGGACCGCGAATTCTGAACAGCTACAATCTGCCCGTGCGGGGCATGGCCGCCAAGGAGGTTGCGGTTGGACCGCGAATTCTGAACAGCTACAATCTGCCCGTGCGGGGCATGGCCGCCAAGGAGGTTGCGGTTGGACCGCGAATTCTGAACAGCTACAATCCCAGGAAGGCGATTTTGAGCAAGCAGCGAGTTGCGGTTGGACCGCGAATTCTGAACAGCTACAATGTTCACAGAAGATGGTAGCGCTGTGCCTTAGTTGCGGTTGGACCGCGAATTCTGAACAGCTACAATTCGGATAGACGCGGCCATGTTTCCCGGTCTGTTGCGGTTGGACCGCGAATTCTGAACAGCTACAATTGTTACTGGTTCTGGTCGTGGTGGGAATACGTTGCGGTTGGACCGCGAATTCTGAACAGCTACAATAAACCGAGAAACCGGAAAACCTGGATTTTCGTTGCGGTTGGACCGCGAATTCTGAACAGCTACAATAACCGTGTCGGGCGGTCAATGAAAATACTAGTTGCGGTTGGACCGCGAATTCTGAACAGCTACAATGGATCGAGTGGCCGAAGAAGCGCGGGGATGGTTGCGGTTGGACCGCGAATTCTGAACAGCTACAATTTCTCCCTCCATATTGGCACGGCCAGACGAGTTGCGGTTGGACCGCGAATTCTGAACAGCTACAATCGATCATCGTCTGTGAACCCGAGCAACTCCGTTGCGGTTGGACCGCGAATTCTGAACAGCTACAATGCGGACCATCATGAGGACTGCGCCGATCTCGTTGCGGTTGGACCGCGAATTCTGAACAGCTACAATTCGAACCTTGCCAATAAGGCGGAAACGGCAGTTGCGGTTGGACCGCGAATTCTGAACAGCTACAATAATCGTCGGAGTGTCTCGACGTGCTGCACTGTTGCGGTTGGACCGCGAATTCTGAACAGCTACAATGTAATGGCCGTAGTAGCCGTGGAAGAAGCGGTTGCGGTTGGACCGCGAATTCTGAACAGCTACAATGCAGCTGTCAGACGACTGAAAGCTGCGCGGGTTGCGGTTGGACCGCGAATTCTGAACAGCTACAATCTGTCGTCAGCGTGTTCAGCTGCGTCTGCAGTTGCGGTTGGACCGCGAATTCTGAACAGCTACAATCCGTTTTTCGGATTGGTAATTTTCAGTACAGTTGCGGTTGGACCGCGAATTCTGAACAGCTACAATAGCGCGCGCAGGTTCTTGCGCAGACAGCCAGTTGCGGTTGGACCGCGAATTCTGAACAGCTACAATGATGCAGAAGCCTGAAGCTTTGACGCTGTAGTTGCGGTTGGACCGCGAATTCTGAACAGCTACAATCACTACGAACGGCATCAACTATGACGAGGTGTTGCGGTTGGACCGCGAATTCTGAACAGCTACAATATGATTCAATTATTACCGGTATTCCTGTACGTTGCGGTTGGACCGCGAATTCTGAACAGCTACAATCTCAGCCGCACTGGGCCTGATGTGGTGTCCGTTGCGGTTGGACCGCGAATTCTGAACAGCTACAATAACCGCTTCATCAATGGTCTTGTGGATCTGGTTGCGGTTGGACCGCGAATTCTGAACAGCTACAATCTGTCGATCAGGGTTGGCACCGGGCTAACTGGTTGCGGTTGGACCGCGAATTCTGAACAGCTACAATGACGATACCGGAGCGCGCGCGCCACGATTCGTTGCGGTTGGACCGCGAATTCTGAACAGCTACAATATTTTAGTCGTGCATACTGTCGATCATTGAGTTGCGGTTGGACCGCGAATTCTGAACAGCTACAATCAGCCGGGTCCGAGGACTGGATCACTGGGGCGTTGCGGTTGGACCGCGAATTCTGAACAGCTACAATCATGATGAATGGAATGAGTTACGTCGATGCGTTGCGGTTGGACCGCGAATTCTGAACAGCTACAATAATCCAAGGTTTTGGAAATCAAATTGCTGAGTTGCGGTTGGACCGCGAATTCTGAACAGCTACAATAGTGTAAACTATTTTTACGGTTTCATAAGAGTTGCGGTTGGACCGCGAATTCTGAACAGCTACAATTCGG
The DNA here is from genome assembly GCA_965242975.1 of Paracoccaceae bacterium. Classification (GTDB taxonomy): domain Bacteria; phylum Pseudomonadota; class Alphaproteobacteria; order Rhodobacterales; family Rhodobacteraceae; genus JAPPHA01. The sequence goes on from CBDETS010000007.1 coordinate 3,294,002, forward strand.
CGGTTTGCGGCCGGGCGAAGTTCCCGGTTGCGGTTGGACCGCGAATTCTGAACAGCTACAATGGGCGCGCGATCGTCCAGTTCAACGAGTGCGTTGCGGTTGGACCGCGAATTCTGAACAGCTACAATCGGACGCGGTGTAGCGGATGCCTCCCTGGCGTTGCGGTTGGACCGCGAATTCTGAACAGCTACAATGGGAAAGCTCTGGAGCGTGGCGGGATGGTGGTTGCGGTTGGACCGCGAATTCTGAACAGCTACAATCGATGCGGCTCTGGTGGCCTCTACTGGCGAGTTGCGGTTGGACCGCGAATTCTGAACAGCTACAATGGACGCCGCCAACGAACGCGGGTGGCTTCCGTTGCGGTTGGACCGCGAATTCTGAACAGCTACAATAATCGTCCTTCTTGGACTCGGCCTTTGCCTGTTGCGGTTGGACCGCGAATTCTGAACAGCTACAATCGACCACGACGAATTCCCCTGCTCCGTTGAGTTGCGGTTGGACCGCGAATTCTGAACAGCTACAATGGTGCCTGACTAAATTTGGAGAAATCCCATGTTGCGGTTGGACCGCGAATTCTGAACAGCTACAATGGAGACGTCATGGACGTGCTGTATGACGAAGTTGCGGTTGGACCGCGAATTCTGAACAGCTACAATTTTTCGATTTTCACCATGACGGGCCATGGAGTTGCGGTTGGACCGCGAATTCTGAACAGCTACAATGATGGGCCGAAAATAACCCCGAACTTTGGGGTTGCGGTTGGACCGCGAATTCTGAACAGCTACAATTTTCGGTTCTATGTGTACCCGGATTAACCGGTTGCGGTTGGACCGCGAATTCTGAACAGCTACAATTCGTCCGTATGTTTCCTACTCTCTCGATCTGTTGCGGTTGGACCGCGAATTCTGAACAGCTACAATGGTAGTGAGCAGGAATGAGTGACCTCAGCCGTTGCGGTTGGACCGCGAATTCTGAACAGCTACAATTCGATCTTTCGTCATCGTCCTACCCTTTAAGTTGCGGTTGGACCGCGAATTCTGAACAGCTACAATGCCGCGCGGACTCGCCATGTTCAACGGCCAGTTGCGGTTGGACCGCGAATTCTGAACAGCTACAATGACCTGGCGCGCGGACCGGCCGCACCACGCGTTGCGGTTGGACCGCGAATTCTGAACAGCTACAATAATTGAGGAGAGAGAGAGGTGAGCAGAGAAGTTGCGGTTGGACCGCGAATTCTGAACAGCTACAATGAATCGGAAAGTGCAACAGCACCACGATGAGTTGCGGTTGGACCGCGAATTCTGAACAGCTACAATCGAATTTGACGCTGCAGAATCGCAATTCCCGTTGCGGTTGGACCGCGAATTCTGAACAGCTACAATTACGTAATCATGAGTTTGTCAAGTATCTGGGTTGCGGTTGGACCGCGAATTCTGAACAGCTACAATCTATCGAAATAGCTTGCATCGATCTGGACTGTTGCGGTTGGACCGCGAATTCTGAACAGCTACAATTAAAAAAAGTGCGCACGTTCACGTATCCGTGTTGCGGTTGGACCGCGAATTCTGAACAGCTACAATTGGTTATCTCCCGCGTTGGGCGGTGAGTAAGTTGCGGTTGGACCGCGAATTCTGAACAGCTACAATGTAGACCTCCAGCAATGCGCACCTTCTCACGTTGCGGTTGGACCGCGAATTCTGAACAGCTACAATATGCGCTAAAACATTCTCACGACGAGCACGGTTGCGGTTGGACCGCGAATTCTGAACAGCTACAATGTCACGTGCGCGGCATGGTCGACGTGTCGCGTTGCGGTTGGACCGCGAATTCTGAACAGCTACAATCGAGTCGAAGCTCTGGACGGTTTTCTGTCCGTTGCGGTTGGACCGCGAATTCTGAACAGCTACAATAACTGCCGGACAAGAAACTAGGGAATTTGGGTTGCGGTTGGACCGCGAATTCTGAACAGCTACAATCTATCGAAATAGCTTGCATCGATCTGGACTGTTGCGGTTGGACCGCGAATTCTGAACAGCTACAATTTCACACGTTAAATATGATTCGATTACTACGTTGCGGTTGGACCGCGAATTCTGAACAGCTACAATAGCCTGAATGCTCTAAAACGCTCTGAATGGGTTGCGGTTGGACCGCGAATTCTGAACAGCTACAATACGCAACAACCACATTCACCGATTCGGAAAGTTGCGGTTGGACCGCGAATTCTGAACAGCTACAATGCGGGTGATGTTTTACCACGCGCTCCGTACGTTGCGGTTGGACCGCGAATTCTGAACAGCTACAATAGACAGGCTCAACAACTGACGTCTGTCACAGTTGCGGTTGGACCGCGAATTCTGAACAGCTACAATTTGACTCGCTAGCACGCGAGTCCTGATGATGTTGCGGTTGGACCGCGAATTCTGAACAGCTACAATATTGAGACAATGAGGAAAACAGACAATGAAGTTGCGGTTGGACCGCGAATTCTGAACAGCTACAATCTATGCTACGGCGACTACCTATACGGCGCAGTTGCGGTTGGACCGCGAATTCTGAACAGCTACAATAATCGATCCGTGAATGGTTGGCGACGCATAGTTGCGGTTGGACCGCGAATTCTGAACAGCTACAATAGGCCGAAACCCGGGGAACTCTGATGCCGCGTTGCGGTTGGACCGCGAATTCTGAACAGCTACAATATTCTGAAGCTCATGCAAGACAAGCTCAATGTTGCGGTTGGACCGCGAATTCTGAACAGCTACAATAGCCGCCTTAAACTGTGCTTCAGTCATTTCGTTGCGGTTGGACCGCGAATTCTGAACAGCTACAATGCATCAGGAACTGACACCAGTAGTTGATGTGTTGCGGTTGGACCGCGAATTCTGAACAGCTACAATCGCACCACATGACGACCACGGCAGAAACAAGTTGCGGTTGGACCGCGAATTCTGAACAGCTACAATCCTTGCCGGCCTTCTTGCGCCAGCCGATCTGTTGCGGTTGGACCGCGAATTCTGAACAGCTACAATCACCCACAAATGGATTACTCGTGTCTGGCGGTTGCGGTTGGACCGCGAATTCTGAACAGCTACAATCAAGGCCGCGAAGTAATGTATTTCAGCAAGGTTGCGGTTGGACCGCGAATTCTGAACAGCTACAATTGCCCATTAGATTTTCCGTTCCACTGCGATGTTGCGGTTGGACCGCGAATTCTGAACAGCTACAATATAGCAGTTCGGTTCCCGGCGACATGTGCAGTTGCGGTTGGACCGCGAATTCTGAACAGCTACAATCGCCGACGGCTGCATTCACACACTTGAATAGTTGCGGTTGGACCGCGAATTCTGAACAGCTACAATTGAAATGGTCCGCGAGCACATGCCCCGGGCGTTGCGGTTGGACCGCGAATTCTGAACAGCTACAATGTCCAATCCGCCAAGGACAACCCAGTGATCGTTGCGGTTGGACCGCGAATTCTGAACAGCTACAATTGTCCCACACTGTATTGAGGTGGGTTATGAGTTGCGGTTGGACCGCGAATTCTGAACAGCTACAATTCTGACTATCCATCAACACTGCATTAGGGAGTTGCGGTTGGACCGCGAATTCTGAACAGCTACAATCAAAGCCTTGCCCGACCGCATGCGCGAGCGCGTTGCGGTTGGACCGCGAATTCTGAACAGCTACAATGCACTTGTGCGAAAGTGTTATGCATGACATGTTGCGGTTGGACCGCGAATTCTGAACAGCTACAATCGATCGCCCCGCTTGACGCTCGCGCCGTCAGTTGCGGTTGGACCGCGAATTCTGAACAGCTACAATGCGATTTAGAGCCTCTAGCGCGCTCTAAATGTTGCGGTTGGACCGCGAATTCTGAACAGCTACAATATCCAGCCTATTTAGAGCGATTTAGATCACGTTGCGGTTGGACCGCGAATTCTGAACAGCTACAATCGTGCCATGCAGTTTTAATAGCACTGATTTGTTGCGGTTGGACCGCGAATTCTGAACAGCTACAATCACTCTAGAGCGGTTTAGAGTGCTCTAAATGTTGCGGTTGGACCGCGAATTCTGAACAGCTACAATCGATTTAGAGCCTCTAGAGCGGTTAAAAATGTTGCGGTTGGACCGCGAATTCTGAACAGCTACAATACACGCCAGACGAACCAGCGCCGGCAGAGCGTTGCGGTTGGACCGCGAATTCTGAACAGCTACAATCGTGATCGGCGGTCGGTGCCCACAATATTAGTTGCGGTTGGACCGCGAATTCTGAACAGCTACAATTTCACCCTTCATCAGTGGCAATACAGGGCAGTTGCGGTTGGACCGCGAATTCTGAACAGCTACAATACAGGTCGACGCGGAAATGACCCTTTGCGCGTTGCGGTTGGACCGCGAATTCTGAACAGCTACAATTGCCCTCGAGAATGTCCAGCCTCATCGCCTGTTGCGGTTGGACCGCGAATTCTGAACAGCTACAATAATCAGGACCGCCACGCGGCCTCCTTTTGCGTTGCGGTTGGACCGCGAATTCTGAACAGCTACAATATGACCATTCTGCCACATCGTCGCCGGTCGGTTGCGGTTGGACCGCGAATTCTGAACAGCTACAATATGGCCCGGACACAACCTCGGGACGGTTCAGTTGCGGTTGGACCGCGAATTCTGAACAGCTACAATCTCGGTTAATGTCCATAACATCGTTATCTAGTTGCGGTTGGACCGCGAATTCTGAACAGCTACAATCGTATCCTGGTGCCTGGCGGGTTATCTGTAGTTGCGGTTGGACCGCGAATTCTGAACAGCTACAATGCCCCTGATCGAATTACCAACATTTTTTGTGTTGCGGTTGGACCGCGAATTCTGAACAGCTACAATGCGACTATGCCGGAGAAACTGACATCGTGTGTTGCGGTTGGACCGCGAATTCTGAACAGCTACAATGGTTGAACGAGTCTCGAACGGTCTCGGCCAGTTGCGGTTGGACCGCGAATTCTGAACAGCTACAATCGCGTCGACGCCGGTGACATGCACACGCACGTTGCGGTTGGACCGCGAATTCTGAACAGCTACAATTGCTCACCTCCCAACAGCCTGATTTTTCAGGTTTTTGGGAGGGGCGCCAAAAGACAAAACGACGACGAATCATCAAAACAGCACCAGTTGATGTGGATTTTTCCGCTTTTTTTTGCGGTATTGATTCGAAAAGTGGATAATGTTCTGGTATTGTCGATCAGTAAAATTGAGAATCTGAACATCTCCCAAGCTGGGTAGTGCGCGTTCAATTTTGCAACCCGGGTCTCGAAAGCTTCCTTGCCATTGACAAATCTTGCGTACACTGAAAACTGGCTACGCTCAAATCCCTCGTCCAGAAGAAATTTTCGGAAACTCCCTGCAGCTTTCCGCTGGCTCCGCGTATCTGTTGGCAAATCGAACATTACAAGAATCCACATGAGCCGATATCCCGAAAGAAAAACGGCAGGCGTAGTCATAACCCCAAGCCCGTGAGACAGAGAGGATCCGGCGGGTCAGGTAGTGCGAGCACAAGCTTCCCAGTCTCAAAGCTTTGCCCGACAGACGTAGCCAATTTAATGAGCGCAACCGAAACCGGCGTAACACCGGAACCCAGTGGCAGATCAACCGCGATGAGTTGCGCCAATGCCTGCTTGGCAGGCATGTCAACAACTTCGCCCGACCTGCGAGCAATGTTCCGTACTGTACAGTCCACGAGCGGACGAAACGGTTCCATAAGATCGTCGGCAAGTGCGAAAGCATTACTACGGTTGGAATGATGCAACCCGACCGTCGGGTGCAATCCCGCGGAGACAACGGCACGCGCGGCTGCGGAACGCAACACCGTGTATCCATAATTCAAGAGTGCATTGGGGCCTGAACCGCTAGTGTCGCGACGGAATTGCTTTCCCATCAGTAGTGGCCAGTAATAACGTGCAGCTTGTGCCTCAACATTTGTTCTGTCACCTGAAGTGACGTTACGTGCGAGCTGATCCAATCGTACGCTCGGCTGGCCCGCCGCACTTAGAACCTGCGCTTGCATCTGTACCTTTGAAACTACGATCCTTTTCCAGGCTTGTTTCATGAAAGGCGCCTTCGCTCGCCATTGAGCGCGCATGCGGGCACCCTGAGCGTAATGGCCTTCGATCGGAAGCAGCGCGCTCCGAGGCACGTGATTTGTACCGCAAAGGACGACCGGGGCACCTCGTTCCGCGAGTTCGGCAAGGAGCGATGTTGACCATGTCGTACCGTGTGCATGAACAATCACCGCGGCAACCTGATCCAGAGGCGTACGGCCGACTTCAAGTCCGTTCTCGGAAACCTTCAGAAAGCCGCGGTCGCGGGATAGATGCCGACCATCGGTGGTTATGTCGATGATCTGATCCACTCCGTTCCCTGGTCAAATGCGGGGAGGGCCCGGATCCCTCAAGCGACCCATTTCATCCACATAAACCCTACGTGCTTGGGATCTTTTCAGCGTGCCAACGCTGACCCGGATAAACGAGAACGGATCCGTCTTGTCTCGGTCTCTTGCATCGGCATTCGCTTCATTGTTGGGAACTAGGTCAAGTCGCTGTTCGCTGAGTTTCACGACGGTGGCGATCATATCCCCGTATCTCGGATGAGACAAAAATAGCATGTCCTTCTTATGCAGACGCATGATCCTCCTAGCAGCAGGATGAGGTCGCTTGAGACTACTCTCTTGGTGCGCCTCGAAAGTGGTAAGAACTTGCCGGACCCATTTTCCGTTGGGCAATTCCCACACCTCGTAACAATGATTGCTGTCGGGTTTGTATCCCTTGTAGGCGCGTCCTGCTCGGTCTTTCATTTCGATGACATTGACAGGTTCGATTAATCGAACCCTCCGCATGCCTCGATAGCGCGAAGATTTCAGAGCGAAATCGATGAGAGCCTCCTTGAAGTCCTTCCCGGTCTTCCCTTCGGTGACAGACTTCAGGCTGTGCCTCAGTTGGGTATCGCGTATCTTACCCAGACTCGCTGGTTCGAGGGCATCCAAAGGCTTACGGGAAACGACCAGCGGAACACCTTTTCGATCTTTGCCAGTCATACCGTAAGCTGTATCATTGTGCAGCTTCCCGGACGTGCTGTCTCGACCGCCTACTCGAGCCGAATGGTCGATCCTTCCGTGGTCGGCACGGTGGCTCACGATGATCCTTTCAAGTTGCGCACCGATTTCTTCCCGGAATCCTTTCCACGGAGGATCGGTTGTTCGAACCACGTTTTCCGCACCTTGCTCCTCGTGTCGGCCGGCGGCAACGCTGACCCGGTTTAGCAGACTGCGATCAGTGGCTGCGATCACTGCCGCGTCGACAGCATGGTGCCGATGGTCAGTCCGGTTTTTTGCCTTGTTAGTATCCTTGTTATGGTCAGTTAGTAGCGAGTTGAGACCCCAGTGCCTTCGAAGCATTTCAGTCAAGCGGCCGGGGATCACCCAAACATGCTGCTCGCCATCTGCGTAGAGCGTATCCAGATAGGTCTTCGCGAGACGGCTAAGGTACTGCGTATCTACCAAGGCCCGATCGAGAAAATCCATTTTTTCCTCGAAGCGTGTCATTGCATCAGGCGCGAATCTCCATTGCTTGTTTTCGGGAAGGTTCTTGAGATTGGCAGTGATTTCGTCCCACCGCTCCGTTCCGCCCCAAGCTTCCCAGGGCGTCTGGTTCCGCTTGGCGCGATTGGCTTCCTTTAGACACAGTGTCCGGTTGGCTGGACTGTCATCCAGCGTTTTGGAGTAAGGGAGGATATGATCCACATCACATGAACCATTGAAGAGCATTGTTGCACTGATACGTTGGCCCGAATACGGACATTTTCGCATCGTCGGATCCTGTCCGAGATCTTCCCAGAGCCGCAGGATCATCCGGTTCCCGCCTGTGTTGGCGATACCGAGTTCCTCGAGTTTTTCTCCTCGCCGGACTGCTGCCTCCGTGGTTTCCTTGAGACGGCGCTGGGTCTGTGACTTTTGCTTCGCTGACTGTTTCAACTCCCGAGCCAACTCGACGACGATTTGATCCGGTTTCCCATGGACACGAATGATCCGATTGACCAGTCTGCGCAATTGGTTGAGGCCGATGTGGACAGTCGGATTAGTAATACGACCGAACCGTTTGATGTCATCGTCCTTGTGATCCTGAGTCCCCGGGATCACATGGCGGTCCAGTACGGCACCGTAGTAGGGTAGTTCATCCAATATTTCGCCAGAGCGCAAATCAGAATGATGCCAACCACACGCGTTCACCGCCTCGCTATAAGTCAGGACATCGGATTCGAGCATTTCAAGGACACGCCGAGTCGCGGTCTTTCCGAGCCGGGAGTGGCCCTCAGGTAAGGGAGCGCTGGCAATTGTTTCCGCATGTTTCCGATCAAGGCCGTACCTGGTCATGAGCCAGTCAATCAGGACATCCTGTTCCTCTTCCGTGCGCAGCTTGTCGACAACCTCCCACTGTTCCTCCGCGTCCATGCCAACCCATCGGTGTCCAAACCGATCAGGATGGGACAGGCTGGCCCGTACCCGGTCGCAGGCGACGGCATCGCGGTTCCCGGTTTCCAAGGTGAAAGTCTCTTCCGGGGCCAGGTCAATCACCCTTCCAAGCGCTTTCAATTTGATCGACATGCCGGAAATCGACTTTGTGTGTTTTTTGCCGTTGAGGGCGTGAACGATCGAGTCCCTCTCCTCTTGCGAAAGGCGACGCGAGGCCTCTCCCGGTGCCTTAACTCTCAGGGCATTCACTGTTTCGTAAAGAACCCTGCGTGCAGCCAAAGGATGGGCTTTTGGCAAGCGTCGTTCTTCGGTGAAAGAACATCGGCCAACCTCAGGTGTTTTCAGCGGCCGCTGGTGAAAGATCGTTTGGAAAACCGCCTCCCGCAGGTCATCGGACAAAACGCCAGGGTGGTGCCGAGCCTGTGCGGCCCAGATTTTTTCGAACTCTTCCGAAATATGCCGCCGATCCGGATAGTAGTCGTATCCCGCCTTCTCCTTCTCTTCACCCCCCCTCAATGCCGTTGTCAGCCGCGTCCTGACTGGCAAGATCCTGTGCTCATCGGACACCTGCTGACGCCGCAAGTGTAGAAATTCACCGTAGGTGCGTGCTCCGGAAATCATGATGGCATGATCAAGCCGCGCGACGGCCTGCCTTATCAAGCCGGCATCGTTATCTCTCTTGTCCGTCTTGCGGTTCGACTTGAAACCCCGGCGTTGGTTGAGATGAAAGACGGCGCGACCAAGGTGACTTACAGGCAGGGCTCGATCGAGTGCTTGCGCACGTAAGGCATACGGATCGAGCTTTTCCAATTCCTTTGCTTCGGCCGGATCGTTCGGCATCAACCCTGCTTCTACAAGCTTCTTCATCAGCGAAGCCCGGCGCCGCAAGTATCGATCCCTTCGCCGCCTCATGGAACGAGCGGCACGGCGGTCTACCGCCAGCGAAGTACCCGATTTCGGATCTCGGCCGTCCGAAAAAATCCGAACGCCACCATCCAGGACACTTGTGATTCGGCCATTGCGGGTCTCGTAGAGCCACCAACCAATCGAATTCGTACCGACGTCGATGCCAAGGCGCATGTAATGATTTCCCTATGTTTTCGCTTTTTCGCTTGACTCTGTTTGATTCTGAACTCAGTCTCAGAAAGTTCAGAATTCGCGGTCGAGCCGTTAACAAGCCTCGATTGCACCACATTGAAGCGCGGGCTGCGGCCCGCGTTTCTCATGAATCCCTTCAGGCCAACTCGCAAATGCGGTTCTCGGGACCGATAGTTGCTCGTCTCTGCGAGTCCCCGACCACTTGAATACCTCAAAGAAAAAGTTCACGTCGTAGTCGCATTCTTGACTTCGCCGGTTTTTCATAATGCCTTGACTTTTGAGGGTTCGCATTTCGGATTAGGCGTTACATCTGCGCCGACGAGTTGCGGGCGCATCTGGACCGAGCGGATTTCAACTCTTTGCCATCGGCGTCAGCCCGTACGGCCGGACTGCATTGCTGGGCAAGGACCGCCTCATTTGCCGCATGCCCCAACACAGCTGGGCAGGACTCACGCGCCACCGAGATTGGCTGAGCGAGTCGCCTGATGAAGGGAAACGATCGCCGGCTCGACTCAATTGTACTGTTCGGGTCTTGAACCCTCACGCCCATCGTCAAACGTACCCTCCATTATCGACACCAGCGGCCGCAGGCGCACGGTAGAAACAAGTAAATCTATTTCGCCGACGTGCACGAGTAACAGCTTCCGACGATAACTATAGGACAATTTGTGTAAGTTTTGTGTGTTGATTTCAATCTTTTTAATATATGTTTAATAAATAACCGGCACAATTGTCCCAAGTTCAACATCCATAGGTTGCCTGAGGGCAGCATCTAATCGAATCTAAGGTCCAACTAGACTTGGCCATGGGTCTCATAACCGAACAGCGAGCGGCAGAAAAACCTGTTACGCTTGAACCTTGAACTCACCCTCCAGATGTCAGCAGACGGAAAACGCAGTCACGTCCATCACTCGATTAATCAGCATCAGGTTGGTCATCCAAGGACGGAAAAGCTGCTCTCCATGTTGACTTCGCGCCTGCGCGAATAGAACCCGACGTCCATCGCCTCTCCGATATAAGGCAGTTCGAACTGCAGCGGGTCGCTGTCGTGATCGTTCCCGTTTTCGCACCAGGAAACCAGTTCCGCCATCATTTTCCCCGCGATCGGTGCGTTCTTGTACTGGTTTCCGCTGGTCCCGATCGCCATGTAGAATCCGGGGAGCGCCGAACAGTCGTAGACCGGAATCCAGTCGTCGGAAACATCGTACAAGTCCACGACTCCCCTCATGCGACTCGGGATCCCGAGAGAAGGGACCCGCTGCGCATACCTTAACGCCTGGTGAGTCCACTGGTCCGTAAAATTCCGGTCGTAGGTTTCGGGATCCACCCATTCCCGCGGGTCACATTCGGGGTCCTCGGAACCAATCAGGATGAAGTTGCCTTTCTCGGGCCTGACGTAACATCCGATGTCGCTGTCCGAAATCACGATCCCGTCTTTGTAGAAGTCGAAACCGTCCGGCGCCGGCACGTGCGCCACCTCCTGCTTGAGCGCCCTGGTGGAAATCGTCATGTCCTCCAGAACACCCGCCATCGCGTTGATTTCGGCCGAATATGGACCCGCGACGTTGACGACGACCGGGGCGTGGATTTCGCTGCCGTCATCGAGACTCACCCCGCTCACACGTCCGGCTCGCTTGAGAATCCCGGTCACCCTGCGGCCGAAAACAAACGACCCGCCATTCACCTCCGACGCAAACTGCAGGTTCTGGGCGGAGAGCGCCGGGTCCGTGACATAACCAGCCGTCGGCCAAAAAATCCCGCCTTCGATATGACCGCCGTTCGGTTGGCCAAAATCCGGATCATCCATGCGCCGCGCCGGTGCGAAGCTCTGAAGATCGTAAATTGGCAACCTGTCAACGATTTGACCGGAATCCCATTCTTCGTACGGAATCCCCAGTTCATCGCAGATAGCAACGTGTTTGTTCAGGTGTCCGTTCTGCCCGGTCCGCATGACCATGCAGCCCGTCTCGCGGAATTCGGCCGTGCCCCGAGGGTCCTCAGCGCCCAGGTAATCGGCCCAGTCGCGCCAGTAATGGTATCCCTCGAAGGCGAAGGCCGTGCCGTCATGGGTGGAATAGTGAACGCGGATGATTGCACATGACCCGCTGGTTGGCCCATGGCCCGCAGCCAGGTTCTTGTCGACCGAGATCGTCCGAAGTCCACGCCTGTTCAACTCGAGCGCAACCGCCGCACCGATAACGCCCGCTCCGATGATGACTGCGTCTGCTGTTTCGGTCATCATTGATCTCCCTTGTCTGACACCAACACGCCCCGAACGGGCCGCGCCCGGTTTTTCCCCCTGCCCGGAGGTCCCACATATTTCGAGATCAGTTCCGGCTCAATCTCCGAAACGTCGTGCGGCCCGAGGATGATGCCGGTTCTCTCCGACTTGCCCCGCATTGCCTCGATCTGTTCATCGGAGCGGGTCGTGCGCTGGGACATCCGTCGCGCCCACCGTCCCAGCCGCCCATACATCATGTCCCGGACCTCCGCATGACGCGGGCAATCGCCCAGATCCACGAACTCGTCCGGGTCGGTCTCAAGATCGAACAGCATCGGCCGCATTCCACCCTCTGCATGAACGAACTTCCAGCGTTTGTCCGCAACCATGAACAACCGGGCATCACGGGAAGAAACACCGAGTCTCGCCGCGATCGGCGAAACCGAATAGTCATACTCGCTGATCGCGCAGCTTCTCCATGAAGCCGGTTCCTCCCCGCGAATGAAGGGCAACAGGGACCGGCCTTCGACAATGTGGCCCGGGACAACTCCCCCGCCAGCCGCGATGAATGTCGCAGCCATGTCAATTGACTCGACGAGCGCATCGCAGGTGCTTCCGCGTGTCGAATCCGCCCTGAGGTCCGGGTCATAAACGATCAGGGGAACCTTGACCGACGGTTCGTGGAACAGGTTCTTTTCCCCGAGCCAGTGGTCGCCCAGGTAGTCGCCGTGGTCAGACGTGAGGACGATCATGGTGTCCTCCATCCGACCTGACGCCTCCATATGATCCAGCAACCGGCCGAGTTGATCGTCGCACTGCTTGATCAGCCCCATGTACGCGACGACGACCGTTTCCCGTACATCCTTTCGACTCAGCGCCTTGCTGATCGGGTTCCGGGTAAAGGCAGCGTATACGGGATGCGGGTTCTCCAACTCCGCATGGCTCCGATGAACCGGAACGACTTGGTTCCCGCCAAACATCTCGTGGTACGGTGCGGGCACGATATAGGGCCAATGCGGCTTGATGTAGGACAGATGGCACAGCCAGGGTTTTGATGTCCCGTCAGCGCGCTCATCCAGAAACTCGATCGCGCGCGATGTCAGCCAGGGAGTTTCCGAATCCGGCTCGTCGATATTGGCACTCCGGCCCGCATTCATGAGCAGAAACCCGCTCGCCATGTTTGCGTCGTCGCCAATTCCGGAGTTCGCAAAATCGTGCCACGGATTTTCGCCGATGTAACCCCTGGAATTCAGGTACGCGTTGTACGGCGACCGGCCCTCGTCGTAGTATCCGTCGGGACCGTGAGCCCAGAGACCGTCGTCCCTGACGAAAATGTCGAATCCGCACTCGGCCACCCGCGCGCCGATGACGCTGTCCGGCTCAAGCCCCAGGCGTTTCATGCCTTCGGCATCTGCCCTCATGTGGGTGCGACCAACAAGCCAGCAATCCATTCCGATCCGGCGCATGTGGTCGCCAAGGGTCAATTCCCCCACCTTGAGTGGAAACCCGTTCCATTGCGCACCGTGGCTGTGGGCATAGCGACCGGTATAGAATGACATCCTGGAGGCACCGCAGATCGGCGACTGAACGTAGCATCGGCTGAATCTCACGCCCTGTGCTGCCAGCCGGTCCATGTTCGGCGTATCCAGGAACGGATGGCCGGCGCACGACAGGTAGTCGAACCGCAGCTGGTCATACATGATGAACAGGATATTCCTGACACGCCCCGGCATTGCGGGCCTCCCTGCTAATCCGGGTCCGCCGTGCCTGCGATCGTCCCGCTTTCACCAACAGGCGGGACGTCGAGACCGATTTCGGCGTAATATCTGAGTGCACCGGGATGCAGCCGGAAACTCAAGGCGTCGAACGCCCGGTCAAGCGTGACCCGCTCCATGTACCGTGCCTCGGAACGAAACCGTTGCATGTTGTCCCAGAAATGTCGGGTCATTTCGTAGACGAGTCGTTCATCGAAATCCATTCGGGCGACGACACCAGCGATGGCCGCAACCGTGTAGACCGGTCGCGTATTGGCGACGCGCCTCGAGTACACATTCTCTGGAATTCCTTCGAGTCTCCGCCCGATCGAGTTGGTCACCTCGTGCGCCCACTCGGGAAGTGCCGCGGCTTCTTCAGGTGACAGCCCGAGCAACCGCACATGATTTTTTCGGGCGATCTGATCGACCTCGGGAAACGGCGGGATACCCGCCGTGACGTAGACATCAATTTCCCGGCTGCGAAATGCCCGTTTCGCGGACTCCGGATCCGCTTTCTGAATCACGAAGTCGATCCCGGGGACGAGGCCGGTCGCCGCCTTGATCCACTCCAGCGCCACCTGCCTGACAACCGAGCCAGGCGGGCCCGGGAAGACCCGTCTCCTGCGCAGGTCCGACAACTGCCGGATGTCGCTGTCACCGTGAACGACGAAATGCCACGCACCGGCAGGAAACCAGAAAACCAGGCCGAGGTCTTGACTGAGGGCAGGAGCATCCTCGAGCCAGCCGAACACCCCCTGTCCCTGGATCATCTGGAGCAGGAGTTCCGGCGAAGACAGGACAATGTCGCGTTGCCCTTTTGCGGCCTCGACCATGTGTATCGCCATGTTCGTGCCATGAGAAACGCTCACGCGAACCCGGTCGGAATCGACCGCCGCAAAGGACAGCAGGAACGCCATCACCTGGTCCGTCGAAGACCCGGGCGGTCCGGTAATCACGCGAACCGGTGCCGGTGCGTCTCCCGAACCGGCCGGGACTGCCACCCCGACGCCCAGGACCAGCGCAAGGATGATACAGCCGGCCCGCCGATTTCGGTGCGAAATCCGGGAAAATCGAGCGAAAAATGTCAAGTCTTGTGCTTCGTCAACCTTGCGGGTCCAGGCGAATGGCGCCCTGGCTTGCGTTTCCAACCAGCGCCGCATACGCCCTCAGCGCCTTCGAAACCTTGCGCTTGCGCGGCTTCACGGGCTGCCATCCTGCCGGATATCCAGCATCCATTTCCGCCCTGCGGTCTGCGAGTTGTTCCGTCGTCAGGCGAACGTTGATCTGGCGATTTGGAATGTCGATGTCGATCATGTCGCCCTCCCTGATCAAGCCGATATTGCCTCCCTCTGCGGCTTCGGGAGACACATGCCCGATGGAGAGGCCTGATGTCCCTCCGGAAAACCGGCCGTCTGTGACGAGAGCGCATGCGGCCCCCAGTTTCATCGACTTCAGATAGCTGGTCGGGTAAAGCATCTCCTGCATGCCCGGTCCTCCACGGGGACCTTCGTAGCGGATCACCACGACATCTCCGGCCGCGACCTCTCCGCCCAGGATCCGCTTGACTGCCTCGTCCTGCGATTCGCACACAAGTGCAGGCCCGGAAAACTTCAGGATGCTTTCGTCCACCCCGGCTGTTTTCACGACGCAGCCATCTTCGGCTATGTTGCCGAATAATACCGCGAGACCACCGTCCTGTGAAAACGCATGCGTCGCATTTCGAATGACGCCATTCTCTCGGTCGAGATCCAGTTCCTTGTACCGTCGATCCTGCGAAAACGCTGTCTGGGTCCGAACACCGCCCGGGGCCGCCAGGAACAGGTTGCACACTGCCGAATCCCCGGACTTCGCGATGTCCCAGGTGTCGAGAGCTTCGCCCAGGCTGGCGGAATGAATCGTCGACACCGACCGGTCGATGAGCCCGGCCCTGTCGAGCTCTCCCAGGATTGCGAAGATTCCGCCTGCCCGGTGCACATCCTCCATGTGAACATTCGAGACCGCCGGCGCGACCTTGCACAGGCATGGCGTGTGACGTGAAAGGGCATCAATGTCATCGAGGGTGAAATCAACGTTGCCTTCATGGGCAATGGCCAGAAGATGCAGGATCGTGTTCGTCGAACCGCCCATCGCGATGTCGAGAGACATCGCGTTCCTGAACGCCGACTTTGTCGCGATTCCGCGGGGTGTGACACTGGCATCGCCATTTTCGTAGCGCTGTCGCGCAAGTGCCACGATTCGCTGGCCGGCCTGGCGGAAGAGGGCCTGCCTGTCCGCATGGGTGGCAAGGATCGACCCGTTGCCGGGAAACGCAACGCCAAGAGCCTCCGCCAGGCAGTTCATGGAGTTGGCGGTGAACATTCCCGAACAGGAACCACAGGTCGGGCAGGCATTTCGCTCGAATTCGGCGACTTCTTCATCCGACAGGTCGGGATTTGCCGCCTGAACCATGGCATCAACGAGGTCGACGGCCCGTTCCTTGCCCTTGACGACGACTTTCCCCGCCTCCATGGGCCCGCCCGAGACAAAAATCGCCGGCACGTCGAGACGCATAGCCGCCATCAGCATGCCCGGCGTGATCTTGTCGCAGTTGGAAATGCAGACCATGGCGTCGGCGCAATGGGCATTGACCATGTATTCCACGCTGTCGGCGATGACTTCGCGGGACGGCAATGAATACAGCATTCCATCATGCCCCATGGCGATGCCGTCATCCACCGCGATCGTGTTGAACTCCTTGGCGACGCCCCCCGCGTTCTCGATCTCCCGTGCGACGAGCTGTCCAAGGTCCTTCAGGTGGACGTGACCCGGAACAAACTGGGTAAAGGAATTCACGACGGCAATGATCGGTTTTCCGAAATCGCCGTCCTTCATTCCGGTCGCCCGCCACAGTCCGCGCGCCCCGGCCATGTTGCGTCCGTGGGTCGTTGTGCGGGATCGATAGGGTATCATTGCCATGACCACTGCCTCCGGTTGCGTTCAATCACCGTCCCCTGCACCAGGTTGCCAATGATATACAGTAATTGCGCAGGATTTCGAATCCGCTGCGCATACGACCTCCACGAGCGTCATTTTCCGGACCGGCGCAATGCGGAAACGAGGAATCGCCAAAGCGATCCCACTTTCGCCGCGACAGGTCGAAAAATCCATCCGAGCCGCTCCAATATCGGCGTGATTCGGCGAACATAGAAACGCCGGGTGACCCGGTAAAGAGCGAAAAACAACCCCGCCAGGACCGTCAACAGGACAAGGCTGAACCACGGAAACGTCGACGCATCGGGCCCCTCCACCTGCCTGATGGAGACGGCGTTCGGGTAAATCGTCATCAACTCACTGCGCCATCCATAATGCGTAATGGCGACCCAGACCGGATCCTCTTCCGTGCTCGCAAGTGTCTTTGCCTCGGCATTCAGATTGGCACTGTCGACCTTGAAGTACGGCGGCCAGCCGAATCCGGTGTCCTCGTTGCGGTAGACCATCAGGCTGCCATCGGGCATGGCTGCATCGATGAAGAAGACATCGCGCGTTTCGAGGTTGGCCGTTCCGGCGGGGGATTGCGCCCAGAAAACACCCGTCAGGCCGAAGTCGATCCGGCGCTCATAGGCATCAATGATCCTGGCGATGTCCTTTTGAGGAAGCGTGTAGTGCAGGAACGTCGCGAGAATTGCGAGTATGACGACATGGGGAAAAAACCGCGCCAGGTACCGCATGACTCGAACTCCCTTGACGTGACCCGCCCGACCGGCACGGACAGGAACCCGTTGTTTACACGTTTGACGCCATAGTCGATAGTGCGCGGTGTTGAAACGCGGTTTGGCCACCATGCAATGTTGCGGGGTCACGGATCAATGACACGAATCGGGGCTCCCCCGTTCCAATTCGGAAGCGCAGGTTTCGGTCTTCGGGCAGCCCGATGAAACCGGGACCGCACAACCTGATCACCGATGTCGACGGCATTCTCGTCGGGAACGCAACGGACGAATCACTGAAGTCCGGAGTCACTGTCCTCGCGTCTGATCGACCGTTCACCGCGGCGGTCCACATCATGGGCGGTGCTCCGGGAACCCGGGAGACCGACCTGCTCCAGCCGTCCCGGCTGGTCGAACAGGTGGACGCACTCGTCCTCTCCGGAGGATCGGCTTTTGGTCTCGATGCGGCGTCCGGTGTTGCCGATGCGCTTGCCGTTGCCGGAAGGGGATACACCGTCGGGGATGTCAGGGTTCCGATCGTCCCTGCTGCCATTCTCTTTGACCTCCTTAACGGGGGGGACAAGAACTGGGCCACGAATCCATACCGGGAACTCGGTCGGCACGCATTCAACGTTGCAAAGAGTCAGTTCGATCTCGGATCGGTCGGGGCAGGCACCGGCGCGACAACCGCAAACCTGAAAGGAGGACTTGGTTCCGCATCACTGCAGCTTGACGGGGGTCTGGTGGTCGGAGCCCTGGTGGCGGCCAATCCGGTCGGCGCGGTCACGGTTCCAGGCAGTAACCGGTTCTGGGCCGCGGCTTTCGAGATCGACGGTGAGTTCGGAGGCGCGGGCCTGCCGGAGACCGCACCGAATCCCGAACAGACGTTTCTGGGCAAACACACCGTTCTGGATGAATCGGCAAATACGACGATCGCGGTGGTCGCCACGAATGCCGATCTGAACCGGGGGCAGGCAGAACGCATGGCAATTTCCGCCCACGACGGTTTGGCGCGTTCCATTGTTCCGTCCCATACCCCATTCGACGGCGACCTGGTTTTCGCTGCAGCGACTTCGACACGGTCACGGCTGATCACACCGACCGACCTGCTTTCCCTCTGCCACGCATCATCTCTGTGCCTGGCACGGGCCGTTGCACGGGCCATTCGATACGCAAAGCCCGAACCCGGCGATTTGCTCCCGTGCTGGAACCAAGTCTGAATCCGGAATCATGACCTTCAGGAATCACGGGTTCACGCCAGTAGTGCAATTGTTGTCGGCTGCGCATGACGTGCGCAACATCGGTCTTCGCGATTTCGCTTTCCCGCAAGTCGCCTGGCTGCCTCGGGCTCGTGGCTTGGGGAATGCAAGGTTCCACTGTGCCACGACGGTTCGCTGCAAACCTGGCACGGCAAAGGGACGAAAGTTCCGAAATCACCTGCCGACGAATGGCAACACGGCATCATCGATTCAAAGCAGGCCGTGAGCGACCCACCCGGGTTGCGCCGGTATCCGAGCCCGGATTTCCGGCATCTGTTCGAACTGCATCTGGACGGCCGGACCGAAACCGTCGGGGTCACTGCGGAGCAACTCGTGCATGTTCTTTCCGGCCGAACCTCCGCGCGACCTTCGTTGCGGGTGATCCCGCGGGATGTCCGCCCAAGGGCCGTACCATCCCGGGAGGCGGAAAACTGCTGCGTGGCCAACGACCGGTTACTCGCCATGCCCGGCGGGATGACGGCGCGGTTGATCCGCGGCGATCTCAGGTCCGGGGGGAGCATCAACGACGGGCGGGGCGCGGTGATGCTCCTCAGCCCCCGTGACGGCCTGTGCCGCCAATGCCCCATCACCTGCCGCCCGGTACGGCCTTGACAGCCGCGCGACAAGGAGATCGCCGAACTCGCCTGACCCACGCCACCAGATCCTGTTTTACGACGACCGCGGAGTCGGCAAATCCCTTGCGCGCGTGGGAAATCTGGTGAAAGGGCACCCGGAGATCGTCGGTAGGGACTACGCGGTTGTCGAGGTGGCCATTGATCGCGGCGTGTGGTTCGAGGACTGGAGCGAACATCATGTGCAGGGGTTCGTCCGAGTCGGGCGCCAGTGGTGGAAAGTCGTCCTCAAGCGCACGGAGGACCTGCGGCGCATCTACATGGTGAGCATGCACAAGGTCGAGGAGCGCAAGATGGTCAGCGCACGGCGAAACCACGCCGTGATTCGCGATGGCTGATCGTGGTGCCGTGCGGGCCGCCCATCCCCGCGCTCGCCCGGTAGGCATGAGGTGCTGGCGAAAATGACTCCGGCGCCACGTTCGTCAATAGGCCGTGTGAGCAGCGTTTTCAAGGGCCTTCATTAGCCGTTTCAACGGTGTTTCAACGCCGCATTCAGGAAGCATGCTTCCCTGAACAGCACGCTTCCGACCGTCCATATTCGTGTACGAAACACGGGGACCTGCATGAGCGCACTTGACGGCTGGATCGACATCTGCCGCACCGGCATCTGGAAGGACATGGACGACCGGACCGTTCCGGTGACCGCGTCCGACCTCGACGGGTTCGTCTCCGCGCATGCGTCCGGGGATCCGAAAATCCCTTGCGCGCGTGGGAAATCTTCGGCAGCCCGGCCTCGCGCAGCATGCGGACTCGGCAAATCCCTTGCGCGCGTGGGAAATCTGCCAGAACGAGGTGCCTTCCCGGCAATTTGCCAAATTCGAATTCTTGCGCCATTGTGTCATTAGTGGGTTAACCAAGACACGGCACGTGTTGTGCACGAAGAAAAGAGCCGAATTGACGACCGCGGAAATTCGGGAACAGGCAAACTGATCAACCGCAGGAAAGCTCTCCTGGGACTTTCCTCCTGCACGGGTGCGATTGCTGCAATTTCCCTTGGTCCCCTTCCGGCCGCATCTGCCGTTCCGGACATGCCTGACTGGCTGAAGTCGCTGGTTCGGGACCGGCTGGGAAGATCCGATTTTCTGGAAGGGCGCGTCGTATTGGAGATGCCGAACCGGGCCGATACGGGCCTTTCCGTGCCGCTGTCGGTTTCGGTTCCGGATTCTCCGATGACGGAAACGGACCACGTAAGGAGCCTGCATGTGTTCTCGACGAGGAATCCGCAACCGTTGATCAGCGACTACTACTTCACTCCGAGGTCCGGGGTCGCCAAGGTTTCGCAGCGCATTCGATTGGCACAGACCCAGTATGTCTACGGATTCGCGATCATGAGCGATGAATCCGCGTGGATGTCGGCAAGGCATGTCACTGTTACCCTCGGAGCATGTGCGGTCGAGATATTCTTGCCGGACGCGAAGTAGTCGATCGGGTCACGACGATGGAAATCGGACTTGAAACGCGGAACGCCCGAAACCGTTGCACGCCGCATGCGGAGGGGCCATTGGAATGACCAAGCTCAGAACCCGCCTGTCACTCCCTCCAAACGTGCTCAAGGGCGAAGTTTTCGAAATCAAGACCCTGGTTACGCACCCGATGGACAACGGGTTCATGTTCTCGAGGGACGGCCAGCGTATTCCCAAGCATATCATTCACCGATTCGAGGCTTCGTTCAACGGCGCGCTGGTCTTTCGTGCTGACTGGCACGAAGCCGTTTCCCCCAACCCTTTCATGTCATTCCACGCATCGGTCCAGGAATCGGGGACGTTCAACTTCAGATGGTACGACGACGACGGCACGGTCCATACGGCGTCGGCCGAAATCGAAGTCGTTTGAAACCCGGGGGTCGCCCGATACCCGTGCGGCTTGCACGGTCGGCATTTCTGGCATTGGGATTCCTTGCCGCGGCCTCGTCGCTCATCGCGGAGGAACCCGATCCGTTTGACGGCGAATTCCCATCATCAGGTTATCACTACATGGGTGAACAGGTCCGTGCTCTTCAGGATGACGAATTCCTGAATCCCGGATTGTTCGCTCTCGAATACGGCGAGGAACTTTGGTCCACTCCTATAGGCGGCAAGGGAATCTCGTGTCAGTCCTGCCACGAGGAAGCGTCCGATTCGATGCGAGGCGTTGCGGCGAGGTATCCTCTATTCGATGAGGAATCGGATTCACTGGTCAATCTGGAAGCCCGCATCAACGAGATGCTCACCGCCTACATGGATGCGCCGGTCTTGCCCCACGAATCCGACGAGCTTCTGTCGTTGACCGCATTCGTAACCTATCAGTCCCGGGGAATCCCGATTGGGGTCGACATTTCAGGGGAAGCCGAGAGATTCTGGCTGGAGGGTCAGGAATTCTACACGCAACGGCGCGGGCAGTTGAACCTTGCGTGTAATCAATGCCATGATGACCTCGCCGGATTCAATCTGCGTGGCGACACGATCAGCCAGGGCCATGTCAACGGGTTTCCCGTGTATCGATTGATGTGGAACTCCATGGGCTCGCGGCATCGCATGTTTCGCTGGTGCAACTGGGCTGTCCGCGCCGAACCTTATGAGCTCGGCTCTGAGGAGTATCTGAGCCTGGAACTTTATCTTGCATGGCGGTCGCATGGCCTGCCGATTGAAGCACCCGCCGTGCGACCGTGACGTGACCCCGCCCCCGGCGGCTGATCCTGTCGGAGGAGGGCGGTTGACATGAAAAGGGGAATATCCATGTCCAGATTCCTGTCGCTGCTTGCGTTCGGGTTGACCTTCGTTCCGATTCATGCCGCCTCATTTGATGAATTGCAGGATTGTGCGACCTGCCCGCTCATGGTGAAGATCGAAGGTGGGTCCTTTCCGCGTGCAGGAAATATCGGCGACACGCCCGTTACGGTGAACATTGACTACGACTATGCGCTGTCGAGGTGCGAGATCACGGTGGGGGAGTTTGCAGAATTCGCGAATGCCACGGGCCTGGAATCAAGGGGATGCCAGCTCTTCCGGACGACAGGTGATATCGACTTCCCGGAAGGTGGATGGAACGACCCGGGATTTAGCCAGCGGGACACGCGCCCGGTCGTTTGCGTAAGCTGGGACGATGCGAGTGCATATGCCGAATGGCTCTCCAACCGCACCGGACAGTCATATCGGCTTCCAAGCGAGAGCGAGTGGGAGTTTGCCGCCCGTGCCGGTGCCGGGCATGAGTCGAAGTGGTATGTCCGGGGCAACCTCAAGACGGGAGAAGCGAAATGCGCCACCTGCTTTGGTTCCGACGTGATGGGCCGGGAGGATGAACTGACTTCGGCAAATGTTGGGGGCAAGCACAGGAATCCATTCGGCCTTGCCGACATGTTGGGCAATGTATCGGAGTGGACGCTTGACTGTGGAGAAGGAAAGTTGGCGGAGTCGCCGGTGGACGGAAGCCCCCGGCTGGGGGAAAGTTGCGGGCAGCGGATAACCAAGGGCGGAACCTTCCACAGCGATTGGGCAGGATTGTCGCGATTCAGGGTTTCCAGGGGCGCGGACGAGGGTCGCAACGACCTGGGATTCCGGGTTCTGAGGGAGTTGGACGCATCCGGGAATGATCCCGCTCTCGAACACTACGCTTCGAGTGGGTTCGGATCGGCTTGCAAGTGACATTTGCCTGACAATGCCCCGGGGTTTGCTTTCCGTCGCCGCTGTTTTGGCCGCAATCCTGGGCGCGGCCGCAATCTGGGCCAACCTGCATCCTGAAATTGCTCCAGTCGAACCGACCGGAGGCGCCGAGTTCGACACGGCTCAGTTGCGCCTGGGTAAAGCGCTGACAGGAATTGGCGCCTGCGAGGTTTGCCACACCGCGCCGGGCGGTGCTCCTTTTGCCGGCGGACTGGCCCTGGCGACCCCATTCGGCACGATCTATTCGACGAACATCACGCCGGATGCCGCGACCGGGATAGGCAGCTGGTCGGAAGAAGCATTCCGGCGCGCCATGCGTGAAGGCGTCGACCGCAACGGGCGGCATCTCTATCCTGCCTTTCCCTACGATCATTTCACCAAGGCAACCGATGGGGACATTCGGGCGATTTACGCGCATCTCACAACGCTTGAGCCGGTTGAGCATGTCCCACCGGAGAACGAACTTGGATTTCCGTTCAACATACGGATGTTGCTCGCGAGCTGGAAACTGCTTTTCCTCGACAAGGGGGATTTCCAGCCTGACAGTATGAAAGACGAGGAATGGAATCGCGGGGCCTACCTTGCGGAAGGGCTGGGACACTGCGGGGCCTGCCATTCACCACGCAACATGTTCGGTGCGGTCATGCAGGCGGCGGCGTATGACGGTGGCGAGGCCGAGGACTGGCACGCGCCCGCACTCAACGAAATGTCCCGCACTCCCATTCCCTGGAACCAGCTGCAGCTCGTCAACTACCTCTTCGACGGATGGGACGAGGAACACGGGATTGCGGCCGGGCCGATGGCTCCGGTCGTAAACCATCTCTATGAACAGTCGGAGGACGACATTTTCGCGATCGCCGCGTACTTCGAATCGATTCAGCGGCGGCAGCCAAGCGATGCCGAGAAGAATGCCATTCTCGACAGAGCGCTTTCCCTGGATTGGGGAACGGAGTTCGGCTACCGTCCGGCAGAAGTTCCCGACGACCCTGCACTCCGTCGCGGCATGGATGTGTTTGCGGACCAGTGTGCGACCTGTCACAAGAGCGGCATCGGACAGATTCCCGTTTCGCTGGCTTTGACCGGGACCGTCAATGCCCCGGATCCGAGAAACGTCATACATATCATCTTCGACGGAATCCGGCCTCCGCGCGGTGCCCTGCAAAGGTCGATGCCGGGCTTCGGGGCCTCGATATCGGACAGCGATATCGAGGATTTGCTCAAGTTCATTCGATGGCACTTTACCGACCTGCCGCCGTGGCAGGATGTCGGCAGGCAAGTCGCGGCCAAGCGGGCTCACTGGTAGGCAGGTCCGATCATCAGTGTAGGCCTGCTCCGGCGAGAACGTCGCATGCATTCACCGCCAAGGCCCACCATCGGGACCAACGGGGACACAACTCCGGCCTCGCTTTCATCACCGGATCCCTTGACCCCGAGAACGCCTCGATACGGCCCGTGCCCGAGATATGCCGCAGGATCCGGGAGGCCGAAAATCGGAACCTCCGCACCCGCGATACCATCTTCGGAGAAGACGCATTCCAGGTTCGCACAGATCATGGCCCGTCAACGGGCCTTTCGCGAAAATCTCGTGATTTCCGTTGTCTTCCTCACGTCGAAGGGCAGGTCGAACGAAAAAAGAGAACTTTCAGGGACATCATGAACGAAGTCGCGCTCCGAAGGTCACGAGTCTTCACGGCCGTCCTGCACAAGTTCCAACTTCCGGCAACCTGTCGCCTTGGCCGACCACTGCCCCGATCCCCCTTTTTACCCGGGATCGGCGTCACGCCGCAGAGAAAACCAGCCACCAGGACGGCGTCGCCGCGCCGAATCCGGCACCGCGCGCCGGAACAGCGGTTCTCTGCACGGCAAAGTCCGCGAGAATCCAACTGTCCCGGCATCCCGCACCAGGCGATACGTCAATTGGCGTCAGATTGTCCTGAGAACGCCGGGCCTTGTCGTTATTCGCAGTTGCCCTGCCTTCTCCATCGGACTAATCTCTCCTTGCGTTCCTGTGAGCGGGCTGGTTTTGCCGTTCAGGATTGCCCGCAGCACAACTTCCTCCGCTTGTTGGGACGTAGGGTTCCAATAAGGAGGATGCGTGAATGGCACTTACACTCAATGTAAACGGTACGTCGCATACAGTCGATGTGGAACCGGAGACCCCGCTTCTGTGGGTGCTCCGGGACAATATCGGCCTGACCGGCACAAAATATGGCTGCGGCATCGCGAAGTGCGGCGCCTGTACAGTCCATGTTGACGGAAAAAAGGCATTTTCCTGCACGATGAAGGCTTCTGCCGCGGTAGGGACGGAAATCACCACGATCGAGGGACTTTCGGAAGACAGCTCGCATCCGGTGCAACTCGCCTGGATCGAGGGAGACGTTCCGCAGTGCGGTTACTGCCAATCAGGACAGATCATGGCTGCCGCGGCGCTCCTGAGCCAGCGACCGAATCCGTCCGACCTCGATATCGATGCAGCGATGTCGGACAACATCTGCCGATGCGGCACGTACGCCCGAATTCGGGATGCTATCCATCGGGCAGCCGAAATCGCGGGAGGATAACGACAATGACAACGATGGAAATTGACCGCCGGACATTTATCGTCACGAGCGCTTCCGCTGCCGGTGGACTGATGCTCGGGTTCTATATGCCGACGGACGCAGATGCCGGTGTCATGGGATCGCCATGGACCGCAGCAGAAGGTGGCCAGGAAGTGAATGCCTGGCTGGTTATCGATCCGGACAATTCGGTTACCATACGGGTCGGGCAGTCGGAGATGGGTGAAGGTGTCTTCACCGGCATGCCGATGCTCGTTGCCGAGGAACTGCAATGTGACTGGTCCAAGGTTCGGGCGGTGTATGCCGATGTCAACCGGCACGTGCAGAATTTCGCCGAGCCGTACATGGTGGCTGCCGGAGCAGCCAAGGAAACCGACAACCTGTACCAGCGAATGGGAACGGGTGGCTCAGGCGCGGTACGCCGTTCACGCCTGTACCTGATGCAGGCGGGTGCCAGTGCGCGCGAACGCCTGAAGCAGGCTGCAGCGGATGCGTGGGGCGTCGACAGGTCGGCCGTCATGGCGGAAAACGGCATGCTGAGTGCCGGCGACCGGTCCGGGACGTTCGGTGAATTTGCGGCAGCCGCCGCAGGCATTCAGCTTGAATCCGAACCGGAAATCAAGACGCCTGACCAGTTTACCCTGCTCGGGACGTCAGTTGCACGTCTGGACACGCCTGTGAAGGTCAACGGAAGCGCCGTCTACGGCATTGATGCACAGGTGCCGGACATGGTTTTCGCAGCGGTCGAGGTAGCCCCGGTTCCCGGCGGAAGTCTCGTCAGCTACGACTTCGACGCAATCAAGGACCGCCCGGGTGTCATAGCGGCATACCGGCTCGGTGAGGGTGGAATCGGTGTCTTGCATTACAATCTCGACGAGGTTGCCAACCGCGTTACCGGAATCCAGAGCGGAGTGGCCGTGATTGCCGATACGTACTATCGGGCGCTTACGGCGCTGCAACTCATGCCCAAGGAATGGGACGACGGTGGGCATGGAGACGTCACCGACACCAGCATCATCAACGGTGCCCTGGAGGTCCTGGCGAATCCGGATGACCCAAGCTACAACCCGGCGGATTCGGTGGGTGACGCACGCGGAGTGATCGCTGCGTCTTCCAACGTGATGGAAGCAACCTACACGACCCCGTACCTCGATCATGCCTGCATGGAGCCCATGAACTGCACCGTGCATGTCACAGCGGACCGTGCGGATGTCTGGGTGGGTACCCAGAACCCGCCGAGGGCACACGCAGCTGCAGTCGAGGAAGCCGGACTTCCAGAGGAACAGGTGCACGTTCACAACTGCTTCCTGGGCACGGGATTTGGCCGGCGTTCACGGCCTGACGAGGTTCGCCAGGCTACGGCAATCGGTAAGGCGCTGGGACGGCCGGTGAAGGTGATCTGGACGAGAGAAGAAACTGCCCGGCAAGCCAAGATGCGACCGTACTCGGTCTATCACTTCGCGGCGGCGACTGACGCGAACGGAAAGCCGGAGGCATACTGGAATCGTGTGGTTTCGCACTCCATCTTCAACCACCAGATACCTCAGTTCCTGAGGGACGGGATCGACAGCCAGGCTGTTGAAGGGCTCGACAAGCGCCTGCCCTATGACATTGCCAACAAGCAGGTCGATTACGCCATTCGTGATTCGCATTTGCCGGTTCACTGGTGGCGGGCCGTCGGGGCATCGCAGAACGCGTTTGCACTGGAAGGGTTCATTGACGAACTCGCGCACGCGGCGGGTGCCGATCCGTTGCAATTCCGGTTGGACCTCCTTCCCGAGGATTCGGAATTCCGTCGTCCGCTTGAAGTTGCGGCGGATGAAGCCGGCTGGACCACGGATCTTGGCCGCGGTGAAGGGCTGGGCATCGGAATGGCGGAAGCGTTCGGTACCATCGTGGCGCATGTTGCCTACGTGACCGTCAGTCGCCGCGGACAGTTGCGGGTTGAAACGGTTGATGCTGCAATCGACTGCGGACACGTCATTCATCCGAAGATGGTCGAAATGCAGATGGAGAGCAGCATTGTGTATGGCCTGACCGCCGCTCTGTACGGAGAAATCCATATCGACAAGGGCGCAGTGGTGGAGGACAATTTCGACCAGTATCTCATGCTGCGAATGAATGAGATGCCGGAAGTCCGCACCCATTTCGCCCTTTCGGGCGGTGGCAAGTGGGGAGGTGTCGGCGAACCCGGTCTTCCTCCGATCGCACCGGCGGTTTCCAACGCGATCTTTGCGGCCACGGGCAAGCGGATCCGCAGTTTGCCGATCCGCAATCATGATCTGATCTGATCGCCCGGACCGGATCGACAACATGCCGGTGGCCGACCAGAACGGCCACCGGTCCGAAATCGGTTAACATGCTGAGAAGCGGAAATTGGTTGGCGCCGCTCCTGGTTTCGGCCGCCGTCTCTGCCGAGGTCGCGGGAGCAGACGAGTCGTGGACCGGCCTCCTGGCGGACATGTGCGCGGCTTGCCATGGCCAGGCGGGAGAGAGTCCGGGATCGATTCCGGACATCTCCAAACTGGACGCGGAGGCCATGCAGGCATTCCTGACCGGTTTCCGTGACGGTGACATCGAGGCCACGGTCATGGACCGCATCGCCAAGGCGCTCAACGACTCCGATATCGAAAACCTGTCCTGGACATTGATCGAAAACTGGCGACTCCTGCACGGCGCACCGGATGACGAAAATGGCAACCAGTGAAGGTTTCGGAACGCGCCGCGATCTCCTGAAACTCGCAGGGGCCACCGCTGTTGCCGGCGCATTCGCAGACCGGATATGTGCAGATGCCCGCGGATCGGTCGTCGTGGTGGGTGGCGGGTTCGGCGGCGCAACCTGCTCGAGGCACCTGCGCCGCCTTGCACCTGGTCTCGACGTGACATTGGTTGCCCGCAGCGAGAGTTTCGTGACCTGCCCGTTCAGCAACACGGTCATCGGCGGGATCCGGAAACTCGGTTCGGTGACCCACGGCTATGACGGCATCAGGCGGTCCGGCGTGACGGTGATCCATGATGAGGCAGTGGCGATAGATGCCGACAACAACCGGATCCGGCTTGCCGGTGGCGACGGGCTGTCCTACGACAGGCTGGTTCTGTCCCCGGGCATCGATATCAAATGGGCCGCGATCGACGGGTATGACGAGGCGGCGGCCGAGCGCATGCCGCACGCGTGGATTGCGGGTCCGCAGACCCGGCTGCTTCGGGACCAGCTGGTGGCAATGGAGGACGGCGGGCTGATTGTCATGGCGGCTCCGGCCAATCCGTTCAGGTGCCCTCCCGGCCCCTATGAACGGGCGAGCCTCATTGCCAATTACCTCCACCAGCACAAGCCGCGCTCGAAACTGCTGATTCTCGACAGCAAGGACGGGTTCTCGAAGCAGGGACTCTTCCGTGAAGGATGGGAACGGCTCTATCCGGGCGTGATCGAATGGGTCGGATTCTCGGAAGGCGGAAATGTCGTTGCGGTCGAGCCGGACACCATGACCGTTCGAACGGATTTCGACACGTTTCAGCCTGATGTCGCCAACATCATTCCACCGCAAAGATCCGCAAGGATCGTTGACACGGCCGGACTGGCTGACGGCGACGACTGGTGCAGCGTCGATCAGCGGACCTTTGCATCCGGGGTCGTTCCGAACATCCATGTCCTCGGTGATGCAATCATCGCGGGGGCGATGCCGAAATCAGGTTTCAGTGCGAACAGCCAGGCCAAGGTCTGTGCCCACGCGATCGTGTCCCTGCTCGCCGGGGAAAGTCCGCCGGAACCTGCGTTCATCAACACCTGCTACAGCCTGCTCTCGGCCGAATACGGAATCTCGGTTGCGGCCGTATACCGGCTTGACGAGAATGGAGAGATCGCTTCGATCCCCGGATCTGGCGGAGTCAGTCCTGCCAATGCGGCCGACGCGTTCCGGCAGGCCGAAGCGGAGTTCGCCAAGGGCTGGTACGCCAGCATCACCGCTGACATGTTTGGCTGAAGTGAGCCGGTTCATCCGGGTTGCGGCCTGTCTACGAACTGTTCCTTGGGCAGCTGCTTTTTTCGGGCTGTCTGCTGCCATGCCGGCTACCGAACCGCTCGACTATGAAGTCATCGACTTTGCCATTCCGAAACCACTTGGGGGTGCGGTCGGGGATCCGGAAAGGGGGGAGCGCATCGTGCGCGATGCGGACAATGCACCATGCCTCATCTGCCACGCAGTGCCGATAGAAGGAGAGCCCGACCCGGGAAACATCGGCCCTCCACTTGACGGCGTGGGCAGCCGTTACACCGCGGGTGAACTCAGGCTGCGCCTGGTCGAGCCGCAGCTCCTGAACCCGGAGACTGTCATGCCTTCCTATTACAGGATCGATGGGCTGCACCGTGTTGCCACCGAGTTCGAGGGCAGGACCGTCTACGAAGCACATGAAATCGAGGATGTAATCGCCTACCTCATGACCCTGGTTGATGATTGATCGCACTGGCCCTGCTACAGATCACCCCACGCACACAAGGAAAGTGCACGGACTCAATTTCCCGGAACGTCCCAGTTCGTTCCGGATCATCCCGTACGAAACATGCACCGTTCCAAACAGCACCGGTAATGCCAGTCACTATTCGAGGCTTCGTGAAACATCCCGAAACTCGTCGAACTCTTCGGGTTCAAGATCGTCGAGGACAGGAAGTTCGATGCCCGTGCCGGATCAAGCCACGGTCCACCAGGTCATCGCCAGAAACCATGGGTCGAATAACCTTCTCGACAATTCCCTTGATTGCGATGGCCACGTTACCGAAGCCAAAGCGCTCGTACCGGCCGGTGACGCCCTCGCCGGTTTCGACCTTGACCGGATGGGCAGTCCGGCGCGTGTAATACTGTTGGAGGAAAAGGCCGGGTTTCTCGGGCAGGTCGGGGTGCGGAATCTGACCGGTGATCCGGGCATTCTTCATGAATTGGGCGCGTCCAGTTCAATAGGCGAGAGCACCAAGTGTCCGTCACATGATCAGCCCGCCGCACGGCGGCGGCGTGATGAAACGGCCGGGACCTCCACCCTGGCCCTCACAATCCGCGATGCGCATTTCCCGTCCTTCGAATCTCCTGGTGATCGCTCATGGATCTTGCCTGTGGCCGCATAGTGTGCGACCTGTACGTCTTCACCATTTTCAACCGGGATCTGGATATGCTCGACCAAACGAACCTGACACTCTTACTCAATGACCATGAACTTCTTGCGACAAAGGCATTTGTCGCGGGGGAATGGATCGAGGCAGATGACGGCAAACGGTTTCCGGTCATGAATCCGGCACGGGGTGACGTCATTGTCGAGCTCCCGGACCTGGGCATCGACGAAACCCGGCGGGCCATCGCGGCAGCGGAAGGCGCGCAAAAGTCCTGGGCCGCACGGACCGGCAAGGAACGCGCGGCAGTGCTGCGCCGCTGGTACGATCTGCTCGTCGAAAACACCGACGACCTGGCAGCCATCCTGACCGCCGAAATGGGCAAACCCCTTGCCGAAGCGAAGGGTGAGATCATCTATGGCGCGAGTTTCATCGAATGGTTCGCCGAAGAGGCCAAGCGTGTCTACGGTGAGATCGTACCGCCGACCCAGGCGGACAAGCGCATTCAGGTGATTCGCCAACCGGTCGGTGTCACGGCCTCGATCACGCCTTGGAACTTTCCGAACGCCATGATTACGAGAAAGGCTGCGCCAGCCCTCGCGGTTGGCTGCGCCATGATCGCAAGACCTGCAAAGGAAACTCCTCTCTCGGCACTGGCGCTGGCCGTTCTTGCCGAACGGGCCGGAATACCGGCCGGGGTCTTCAGCGTCATTCCGTCCACCGGGTCGGCGGCAATCGGGCGCGAGTTCTGCGAGAATCCCGCCGTTCGAAAACTCTCCTTCACCGGGTCGACCGAGGTGGGACGGATCCTGATGCGCCAGGGTGCCGAACAGATCATGAAAATGTCGATGGAACTCGGCGGCAACGCCCCGTTCATCGTCTTCGACGACGCCGATATCGATGCCGCCGTCGAAGGCGCCATGATCTGCAAGTACCGGAACAATGGCCAGACCTGTGTCTGTGCCAACCGGATCTACGTGCAATCCGGCATATACGATGCCTTTGCCGAAAAACTGGCTGGTGCAGCGGACAAACTGACGATCGGTGACGGGTTCGACACGTCAGTCACAACCGGCCCCCTGATCAACCGGGACGCCGTTCTCAAGGTCGAGGAACACATTGCGGACGCGGTGACCAAGGGAGCCGAAATCGTGACCGGCGGCGACCGTCACGAGCTTGGCGGAACGTTCTTCCAGCCGACCGTGCTGACCGGGGTGACCCGCGAGATGATGGTCACCAATGACGAGACGTTCGGGCCCGTCGCGCCCCTGTTTCGATTCGACGACGAAGCCGACGTCATCGAGCAGGCGAATGACACGATCTTCGGCCTGGCCGCCTATTTCTATGCCCGCGATCTCTCCCGGGTCCACCGTGTTGCCGAGGCCCTGGAGTACGGAATCATCGGCGTCAATACAGGGATCATTTCGACCGAAGTGGCGCCGTTCGGCGGATTCAAACAATCCGGCATCGGTCGCGAGGGATCGCGCCACGGAATCGACGACTACCTCGAAATGAAATACGTCTGCGTCGGGATTTGATGCCCCGACACGACCTGCAGTTTTCCGACCCGATCCTGATCCAAACAAGAAACGGCCCGCTGTCGCGGGCCGTTTGACTTGCCATTCTGGCGACGGTCCTATTTCGATTTCTTTGCGGAGCCGTCGATGGTCCGGACCGGGGACGAGATCTCAATCCGTCTCGGCTTGAGCGCCTCCGGGACCTCGCGGACGATTTCCACGTGCAGCAATCCGTTCTCGGTTGCCGCCCCGACCGCACGAATGTGGTCCGCGAGCTGGAACCGCCTCTCGAACGCCCGGGTCGCAATTCCACGATGCAGGTAATTGGTCTCACCGTCCGATTTGGACTCGGCCTTTTTCCCGGAAATCACCAATTGGCCATCGCGCGTTTCGACCGAGAGTTCAGCGTCACTGAAACCGGCGACCGCGACGGTAATCCGGTAGCTGTCGTCGCCGGACTTCTCGATGTTGTACGGTGGATAACCGTTCGAGCTTTCGCCGGTTGCCATCGCCCGATCCAGCATGTTCGCCATGCGTTCAAATCCGACGGTCGAGCGGTAAAGTGGTGCGAAGTCAAACGTACGCATTTCACACATCCTCCTCTTGAAGCAATATGATCGTTGCGGCCCTCCCGTGGGACGGGCCAGGTTTTCGCCGGATCCCAATCCAGGCTTCCGGCAGACCTCATGTGGGAACGTGATCGGGGAATTTCAACCGCCGGCGGCAAAAAACTATCCGGGATGGACCTCCGACCGAGCCGCCATTTTCGGCGGTCTTGGGCCGCCCGTTGCCCAGTCCAGAAGTTCAACAGTGTGGACAACCGGGATGGGGAGCCCGGATCCGATCTGGACCATGCATCCGACGTTTCCGGCAGCGATGACATCCGGATTCGTCGCCGCCAACGCATCCACCTTGAGGTCCCTGAGCTCCCTGGAAATCTCCGGTTGCAGGAGGTTGTAGGTTCCGGCTGAACCACAACACATGTGTGCGTTCGCAGGTTCGCAGATCTCGAATCCCGCTGACGCGAGCAGGGTCTTCGGCTCGTCCCTGATCCTCTGGCCATGCTGGAGCGAACAGGCCGAATGGTACGCAACACGCATGCCGCCGCCCCGCGGGGCAGCCTGCGACAGGAGGTCATGTTCCGCGACAAATTCGGAAATGTCCTTTGCCAGCGCGGAAACGCGGGCCGCGTCTTCGGCAAGTTCGGTGTCTTCGAACAGGTGCCCGTAGTCCTTGATCGTCGTTCCACATCCGGACGCGTTGATGATGACCGCATCGAGTCCCCCGGCCGCGAGTTCGGTCATCCAGCTTCGGATGTTCCGGGCGGCCTTTTTCCTGCCGTCGGCAACCCGGCCCATATGGTGCTCGAGCGCTCCGCAACATCCGCTGCCGCCCGGGATGACCACCTCGCACCCATGTCGCCTCAGAAAGCGGATCGACGCATCGTTGATGTCGGTGTCGAGGGCCCTCTGGGCACAGCCTGTCATCAACACGACCCGCAGTTTCCGACGATCCAGGGCAGGGAAAACCTGTGGGTCGTCGTTCCGGCTCACAGGCGGGATCTTTCGGGGAGCAAGGCTCATCATGTCCCGCAGTCTCCGGCCCGGCACCAAAAACCGAAGGGGGCGGCCGAATTTGGCAAGCAGGAGGACAAGACGGAACCTGGCCGGATACGGCAGAGTCTTCCGCAGGAACCAGCGAACGATCCGGTCGGCCGCCGGGCGACGGTAATTCTCCTCGATGAATTCCCGGGCGTGATCGACAAGATGCATGTAGTTGACGCCCGAAGGACACGTGGTCATGCATCCGAGGCACGAAAGGCAACGGTCAATGTGCGTGACCGTCTTGCTGTCCGGGGGCTCGCCACGCTCCAGCATGTTCTTGATCATGTAGATGCGTCCGCGCGGGCTGTCGCACTCGTCGCCAAGGATCCGGTAGGTCGGGCATGTCGCGGTACAGAAACCGCAGTGTACGCAGGATCGCAGGATCGCGTTCGACCGCCGCGTCGCAGCATCCTGCAATTGGACTTCGGTAAAATCCGTCTTCATGGTTGATGCGCATGCGCTCCCATCAATCCGGGGTTCAGGACCTGCCGCGGATCGAACTTACTTCTGAGCATGCCGGAGATCCGTGCGAGGGGCGCGGGTTCGGGGTGAAACGCACCAAACGCGCTGCGTGTTTCGGCGGCACCACGAATGATCGTCGCATGCCCCGAGATTCCGTCCAGACAGCCCCGGACGTCGCTGTGTTCCGGTACCAGCAACCAGACCAGCCCGCCGCACCAGTCGTACAGAACGCCGATGTCCTCCGAGAACCTGTGCCGTGCCGATCGTGCGACCCGGGCGCCATCGCCCGGTCGAACCGAGACCCTCCATACGTCGCCGGCCTTGCCATGAAACGCCTCCGCGTCCCGAACCCACCTCCATCCGGCAGCCGTTCTTGCGGGGTCGGTCTCGACGTTTGCCGTGCCGAAGTCCGACAGATGTGTGACCAATCGCTCCGACCGGTACCGAACCGACTCGGCAAGTCCTTCAATCCTGATCATGGTCACCGGGTCTCCGTCGATCCCGCACGGCGTGTGCGCGGCGCCGGTGACGCCGAAAGGTGACGTGATCGCCCGGGACATGGCCGCAATCGCTTCCTCGTCAGTCAGCCCTTCGATCAGCACGACCGCCCGCGAATCCGGCCGGGGCAGGAGCTTGAACGTGACTTCCGTCAGAACGCCGAGGGTTCCGTAGCTTCCGGTCAGGAGCTTGACCAGGTCGTAACCGGTCACGTTCTTCATGACCCGCCCACCGTTCCGGACGGTCGTTCCGGTTCCGTCAACGAAGGTGACGCCGATCACGGAATCGCGGCAGGCACCCGCCTGGATCCTCCGTGGTCCGGAAACATTGCACGCAACAACGCCCCCGATTGACGGCTCCCCGTGCGAGTCGAGGAGACCACGGTGATCCATTGGTTCGAAGGCCAGTTGCTGGCCATGCTCGTCCAGCGCCGCTTCGATCACGGAAAGCGGCGTTCCAGCCCCGGCACTGAGCGTCAGTGCGCCGGGGTCGTAAAGGGTGATGCCCGTGATGCCGCTGGTAAGGACCGTCTCGCTGGCGGCGACCGGATTGCCCAAACCCTGTCGCGTTCCCCCGCCACGAACCCGCAGACCGGCCGGGGACGATGAAATGACGTCCGCGAGTTCGGCAGTCGTTTGCGGTCTCATGGCGCCAACCTTTGTCCCGAAACGGCCAGCGGGAAGACTTTCGCCGAATTCAACAGCCATTTCGAGTCGAAGACGTCCTTCACGCGCGCCTGCGCTTCAAGATCAACGTCAGAGAACTGGTCCGGCATAAGGTCGCGTTTTTCGACTCCGACACCGTGCTCTCCGGTCAGGCATCCCCCGGACCGGACACAAAGGCGGAGGATTTCGGCCCCAAGTTCTTCGGTGAGCTCGATCTGCCCGGGAGCATTTGCGTCAAACAGGATCAACGGATGCAGATTCCCGTCACCCGCATGAAACACGTTCGCGACGTCGAGGCCGTACTCCCTCGAAAGTTCGCCAATCCTTTTCAACACGTTGGCCAACTCCGATACGGGGATCGTGCCATCCAGGCACATGTAATCGGCGATCTGACCCATCGCACCGAAGGCGGACTTGCGACCCGCCCAGATTCGTGCCGACTCCGCTCCGCTTCGACTTTCGCGAATCTCGACCGGTTCGTGTTCGCGGGCGATCTCGACGATCTTCGAAAGCTGCTCCGTGACTTCCCCGTCCGAGCCTTCAACTTCGACGATCAGCAACGCCTCGACATCCGGATACCCCGCGTTGGCAAAGGCTTCGCAAGCCCGAATGCAGGGCCGATCCATGAACTCGATCGCGACCGGGAGCACGCCTGACCGGATTATGTCTGCCACGCAGGCACCGGCGGTTTCACTGCTGTCAAATCCAACCAGTACCGGGCGTGCGCCTTCCGGTTTCCTCAGTATCCGGAGTGTCGCCTCGGTAACCACACCCAGCTGGCCTTCCGAACCGCAGATGACTCCAAGGAAATCGAGTCCGGACGCATCCAGGCTCGCCCCGCCAATATCGACGACTTCACCGTCCATGGTCACCATCCGGACACCCAGGAGATTGTTCGTCGTGACGCCGTATTTCAGGCAATGGGCTCCGCCGGCGTTCATGCCGATGTTGCCGCCGATGGCACATGCGAGTTGGCTGGACGGGTCCGGTGCGTAGAAAAACCCGTTCGCCTCCACGGCGTCGGTGACGCCGAGATTGGTGATCCCGGCCTGTACCCGGACGAATCGATTCTCGTAGTCGATCTCGAGTACCGAGCTCATTTTCGACACTCCGAGAACGACGCTGTCGGCTGTCGGAAGAGCACCACCGGCAAGCGAAGTTCCTGATCCTCGCGGCACGACAGGCACATTCATTTCCGAGCAGATTCTCAACACGGAAACGACGTCTTCCGTTGATGAAGGGAGAACGGCCGCGAGAGGCGGACACCGGTAGGCCGTCAGGCCATCACACTCGTACGCCCTGAGTTCGTTGTCGCCGTCGATAACGGCTTCGTATGGCAAGACCTCCCTCAACCGTGCAATGATCCGGCTCCTTCTCGCCAGAACGGCTGCACTCGGGATCGGCATGTCCATCGTCACGTCTCCGTCTGTTCAGGTGCCCGGATTCCCTCGACGACCGACCGCGCCGGTTGACCGGAAAACAGATACTCATGGGGTACCTGTACTCAGGACGACGAGTCCGGACAATGGGAGGCGTGACAGCATGCCGTGAATTTTGTCCAAATCGATCTCTTGCGCCCGTCGGAAGCGTTGCGAATTGGTCCGGACAAGTCCGATGATGGCAAAATCCGGCAACATATCAGTTCGACACGCGGCAACTTCAGCCCATTGGCACCATTCGGGATACGACGCCGTGGCGCCATGGGGGGTCAACGGCCTTCAAGCCTCCACGCCGCGACACACGTAGCCAGGGCGGCAAGCAGGAGAAGCCAGGGCGGAAACAGGGACTGCTGGCGAACATCAGTGACCAGGACCGCGCCACGCCGAACCACGCCAATCCAGTCGCGTCCTGCCGCAACCCTCCCTTCGCGTACGCGCCGGACGTCAGGAATCCCCTCCCTGTCGAGATGAACGGTCGCACCTCCTGTTGACTCGACGAGCCCGGACAGCACGGCCGATGTCGCCAACGGGTTCTCGAACTCGCGTGGTGCCGGAGATCCGACGACGGCAACGCGCACCAACTCGCCCTCACCGAGAACATATATGCCGCTTCCATGTCCTTCGACCCGAGTCCGCCACCGCCCACGTGATACCGGCTCCATTTCACTTTCGATTCGTTCGCCGCCCGGCGTCGTTATCGAGAGCCGGGGGATCCGGTCCGTCATGGTTCGCCGCGTCACAGCGAGCCCCCCTCCAGACGATTCCGCCTCCAGGCGTTCCTCTTCCAGCTCTGGTTCCTTCATCGACCAATGGGCAAGCCGGCGCAGCAGTTCGAGCTGGGGGCCCCCTCCGTCGTGGCCCCGCGTCCACAACCAGGCCTGATCGGAAAGGAGCATGGCAATTCGACCTTCGCCAACCCGGTCAAGAACCAGCAAGGGGCGCCGGTCCGGACCGGTCATTATGGTCTGGCCATGTTCTGCAATCGCCTCCACCAGGCGGTACCAGTTTCCCCAGCCCTGTTCGTTGCCGGAATCGTCCGGCCTGTCGTTTCCGTGCGCTTGAGCACTGGCCAGGTCTTCGGTCACGGGATGTATGTGGCCAAGATCGGTTGTCTCGGGCCGGTAGGCGCGCTGAACGACCTTGCCGGTCGGACGCGCCGGCAAGATCTCGGAAAGGGAAGTTCGATAGAGCCCTCCGGGCCCTGCCATGGCCGGGCCGGCAGCGACCAGCAGGGCCCCTCCTCCCCGAACATATTCGGCAACATTCGCCAGGTAGATTCCAGGCAGGATTCCGCGGATTTCGTACCGATCAAAAATGATCAGGTCGAATTCATCGATCTTGTTCAGGAACAGTTCACGCACGGGAAACTCGATCAGGGCAAGTTCCTGGACCGGAACGCCATCCGTTTTTGTCGGCGGACGAAGAATGGTGAAGTGCACGAGATCGACAGAACCATCGGACTTCAGCAGGTTTCTCCAGGACCGTTCGCCCGCATAGGGAAGTCCCGAGACCAGCAACACCCTCAGTCGATCGCGAACGCCGTTGGTGGAGACGACGGAAACATTGTTCCGGTCGGTCAGCTCCCCTTCCCCCGGCGCAACCGCGATCTGGATGTGATTGAGTCCACCACGCGTCAGTGTCGCGGAGAGTTCCACCTCCTCACCGACGGGAACGCGGGCTGTCCGGCTGTCACCGCCATTGACCGAAATCGTGACTTCGGCCGCACCGGAGGTACCTGCCGGAACGTCTCCCTTGTCTTCGACGCTGAAAGCCAGCCGAAACTCCTCGTCAACGATGGCAAACGACGGCGCCTTGCTGACCACAATGCGCCTGTCCCACTCCCCGGTATTCCCGGTCAGAACCAGGTGTACCGGCGCGGGGAAATCTACGAGAACACTCCCGTCATGGACTTGCCCGTCCGAGACGATAATGGCTCCCGCAACTCGGTCCGGCGCCACGTCCGCGGCTGCCGCGGCCAAGGCAGTGAGGACCATCGAACCGCTTTCGCTGTCTCCGGGATTGTTCCGGACATCGACCCGCACGGTCTCGACGCCGTTTGATGCCAGCGCGGACAGTTCTTCCGCCAATTCCGCGATCGCATCGGCGGACTGACGCGAACGTTCGGCGATCGTCTGGCTCTCGGTCTGATCGGAGACCAGGAAGACAATGTCGGGCAGATCTTCGTGTTCCTCCTTTCGCAGGACCGGCTCAAGCAGGGCGACGACGAGCACGCCCGCCGCCAGGGCCCGAAGCCACCATCCGGACAGCCTGAGCCACAGCGCGATGCAAGCGGCCATCGCCGCCGCCACGGCAGCAATTGAAACGAGCGAAACCGGCAACAGCGGTGACAGTGAGAGCACGGCTTCCACGGGGTCAGGCCACTACTGACCCAGGCGCTCCAGGAGCGCGGGAACGTGCACCTGGTCCGATTTGTAGTTGCCGGTCAGGACATACATGATCAGGTTGATTCCGAACCGAAAGGCACGTTCTCGTTGGCGCGCTCCGCTGGCGCCGTGTCCAACGGGCAGGAGAAACTTTCCGCTGTCGTCGATTGCCCACGCGGACGCCCAGTCGTTGCTGCCGATGACCACCGGAGTGACCCCGTCATTCAGGTGCCTGAACGGGATTCCGGCCATTTGCTCCACCTCATCAGGCGCGGCCTCCACCCAGAGGAAGGTGCCCCGGTGACGCCCTGGAAAATCCTGGATCAGGTAGAATGAACGCGTCAGGACATGGTCCGGCGGGACAGGCTCCAGGGGAGGAATACTCAGCCCGTCGACAATCTGCCGAAGTCGCACGGTGTTCGGGCTTTCGCCTCCTGATGAACCTGGCTCCCCGTCCAGCGTATCAAACAGAACAACGCCTCCGGTACGCAGAAACGTGTTCAACTTCCGGACCGCATCGTCCCCCGGCAACGGCTGGTCGGCAACGACAGGCCAATAGAGGAAGGGATAGACGCTCAGGTCGTCCACGGCCGGGTCAACGCCTACCGGCTCAACCGGTTCAACCGATGTCCGCTGGAAAAGAACCGTCGACAGGCCCAAAAGCCCTGACGCCGATATGGCATCCTGCCTCCGGTTGCCGGTCAGGACAAACGCAAGAACCGTATTGTTCGCGGCGTATGCCTGCTGCAGGCCGCTGTCCTGGAATTCCTGTGCCTTTGCACCGACGGTGCCTGCCAGGAAAAACACGGAAACGAGCAGAACAGCTCCACCGGTGAATGTTGCAACGGACGGACGGGCGGCCCTTGCCTGCCCGGGTCCCGGCACCCTTCCGGTAAGCCAAAGCGTGGCGAACAGGTCGACAATCAAGAGCAGAAGGGCCGCCGCGAGAAACCACGGCTTGAGGTCGCGTTCGCCCGCGGCCGAAAGAGAACTGACTTCCACATCCGCCGGCCACGAAACGGCCACCAACTCCCGGTCAGGACTGATGACGTTCAGGGCGACCCGGCGATTCCCGCTCTCGTAGACACCTGGAGGCATGCCTCCCTTCGGACGGGCGCTCGCCAGTTGCTCGCCCGGTACCGCGGGCAACGAGTCGTCATCGCGCAACGTCCCGAATGCATCCATGATCCGGACCGGTGTCCAGTTCAGGCCGACAAGCAATTCCGGCGCCGTGCCTTTTCGTCGCGTCGAAATGGCCAACCTGTCCAGCATGTCAACAAACAGCCCGGAAAGCGGCAGGCTTGACCAACCGGAATCGGCACTGACATGAAACAGCACGACACGCCCGAGCCCCAGGTCACGCGCAGTGATCAAGGGTGTCCCGTCCCGGAGGCTCGCCAACGTACGTTCCGACAACTGCGGACCCGGTTGCGCCATGACCTGCCGGCGGACACGCACGTCATCCGGAACCGGAAGGCCCGCAAACGGTCCCTGTTTCGGAAATTCGCCAAGGCGTTTCGGATCTCCCCAAGACAATGCCCCTCCGACGTGGCGGCCACCGGCACGGAGAGGGACCGGCAGCAACGGATCGGATTCCCGGGGGTCGTTCCCGAGTGCCGCCAGCTGCGGCCCGGCGAACCGCAGCAACAATCCGCCGGTTTCAACCCATTGTTCGACCCGAGCCGATTCATCGGGCGTCATCCGGCCAACGTCGGCAAACACCACGACATCCGGGTCGACGGAGAGTGCGTCGGTCAGTTCCGACTCGATGATTTCCGCCGTTGGTGCAAATGCCTGTCTCAGATAGTGAAGCGGTGAAAGCAGAAGATTCCCTTCCTGCTCTGTCGCACCGCCGATCAGGGCAACGCGATGCCGCCGAATCGCGTCGTCCATGATCACGACCTCCCCGGCGGATTCCGCCGATTCCAAGGCAACGTACAGAACGCGATTGCTGATCTCAGTCGGCAGGTCGAGGGCGACATCCAGCGAAGTGACGCCATCTTCCAGCAACGCCTGTTCGCGCCCGAGCACCCGGTTGATTCCCTGGGGTCCCGGCCCAACCGCAACCAGGCGAAGACCGTCGTCGCCCGAGCCGTCCTCGCGAAGCACGGTCACGGTCAGCTTGCCGTTCTCGATTCTCGGGTCACGGACGACCGTCGTGACATCTTCACTGGCAACGACGCTCACTTGTCCCTTCGAACGGAGCCGTGCGAGGAGACGTTCCCTCCCTGCCGCGTCATGCGTCAGGCCATCCGAAATCCACACGGACTCGAATTCTCCCTCATGTGCCTCCAGGACATCGGCCCATTCGGAATATCGTGGATCCCAGGCTCGCGGTTCGAGGCCCTGAACCCGCTCGAGTTCGCCCTGCCCCGTCCCGAACACGATTGGATCACGTCCGCGTGGAACATCTGTCCACTGGACCACGGCCACGGGACGGCCATTGGCCTGGGCACGGCGCAGGAGTTCCTCGACCTTTCGCGTCCTGTCCTTCCAGTTGCCGGCACTCGCCCAGCTCCCATCAAGCGAAACCAGGAGGGCTGCATCGCTTCGGAACCGCGAATCCGGGTCTTTGACCGGACCGGCAAACCCGACAATAATCGCCGCAAGTGCAAGCATACGCAGTAACAGGAGCCACCACGGGGTTCGGTCCGGCGTCGTTTCCTCGTCGCGAAGTCCCAGCAAGAGAACGACCGGCGGAAACCTGGACCGCATCGGGGCGGGAGGTGTCGCACGAAGCAGCCACCAGAGAATGGGCAAGGAAAAAAGGCCAATCAGGAGGAGTGGCTGAATGAACCCGAAACCGGCGAGTTCAATCAAGTTCCGGTCTCCAGTGCCATGTACAGCCAGAGAAGGGCCGGAAGGGGCGACTCTCCCGTGTCGTGAAACGAAACATGCAGGCCAAGTCGCCTGGCAAGCCCCCGGAGCCGTGATTTCCGTTCGGCCAGCCGGCGGCCGTAGTCCGTTCGCAGCGACGACGCCCGAAGCGTCTCGAACGAGAGCGTCCCGCCCATGCTTTCAAAGATTCTCCTGCCATCAAACGGAAACTCGACTTCCGTCGGGTCGAGAATCTGCATCAGGCAACCCGAAATCCGTTGGCTCGCGATCTTTTCAAGCGCCTTTTCCAGGCGGTTCCAATCTCCGAGGAAATCCGAAAGGAACACCGCGACACCACCTTCCTGCAGTTCCCTCTCGGTGGGTATTCCGTACTCATCATCGCCGGGCTCGAGGAGCATCAGGCCCATACGGGTCAGCTGGGCCTCTCCTGTTCTCGGCGGCGCGGGATCATCGAGCAATCCGATCCGTTCACCCGCCCGCGCCAGGAGAATGCTGAGTGCAAGCCCGAGCAACCGGGCCCGATCGGATTTCCGATCATCCGCAGACCTGCCGAGGTATTGCATGGACTGGCTGAGGTCGATCCACAAGGTGATCGACTGCGACGTCTGCCATTCCTTCTGCCGCAAGAAGTGTTCGTCGGACCGTGCCGACTTCCGCCAGTCAATCTCACCAAGCCGGTCACCGGCGACCGCAGGCCGGTACTGCCAGAAATCCTCACCCGGGCCTGATCGACGACGTCCGTGCACCCCAAGTGAGAGCATCGCGGCCAGCTGTGTCGCCTTTGCAAGCAGCGGCGGCAAACCCTCGGCGAGCGCCTCTGCCTCGTGGCGGTCAGAGAGAATCGTTCGTTCGCGAATTCCCAGTCCGCGGTGAATCATGCCGCGGCCTCGTGGAACCCGATGTCACGGCCCAGCTGGTCAATCAGATCGTCGAGTGTCTGCCCACCCGTTCGTGCCGCGAACCCGAGCGCCATCCGGTGAATCAACACGGGTCGGGCCAACGCCAGAACATCGTCAATGGAGGGCGCGAGCCGACCTTGCACCAGCGCGCGCGCCCTGGTGGCCAGCATGAGCGCCTGGGCTGCGCGGGGGCCAGGGCCCCACCGTACCGTTTCCTTGACCTGATCCCCGGCTTCGGGTGAATCCGGACGGGCGGAACGGACAAGGTCCAGAATCGCCTCGACCACCGACTCTCCGACCGGCATGCGGCGAACCAGTTTCTGGGCATTCAACAGCAGTTCCGGCGAAAACACGGTTTCCGCCTCGGCGTCGACAACGCCGGTCGTCGCAAGAAGGATGTCGCGCTCCTTGTCCCGAGCCGGATATCCAACGTCGATCTGAAGCAGGAATCGGTCCAGCTGCGCTTCCGGCAACGGATACGTGCCTTCCTGTTCGATCGGATTCTGAGTTGCGAGCACATGAAAAGGGACCGGGAGTGCCCGTTCCTGTCCGGCAATCGTGACATGGTGTTCCTGCATCGCCTGAAGCAGTGCGGACTGGGTTCTCGGACTTGCCCGGTTTATCTCGTCTGCCATCAACAACTGGCAAAAGACCGGCCCTTCCAGAAACCTGAAATGCCGGGTCCCTCCTGCGGCGGTCTCCAACACCTCGGAACCGAGAATGTCCGCGGGCATGAGATCAGGTGTGAACTGCACACGGTTGGCATCGAGACCCATGACCGTGCCCAGGGTTTCCACGAGCCGCGTCTTGGCGAGACCCGGAGCTCCGACAAGCAGTGCATGCCCGCCGCACAACATCGTGATCAATGCTGTCTCCACGACCTGGTTCTGGCCAATGACTCTTCGCGTGATGTTGTCCTGCGCACGGGACAACAATTCCCCGACCGAATTGATCTCGTCGATCAAACCACTTGCTTTATCCGTCATCGCAACTACGATTCCCACCGAAACCCGAACCGATACTCACGGCACGGAACATACGCGTCAAAACGCATTTGGGAAACCCGGTACCCTCATTCGGCCGTGACCCTCTGTGATCGTGACGGAAGACGACGAGGCCGTGTG
Source organism: Paracoccaceae bacterium (assembly GCA_965242975.1). Taxonomy (GTDB): domain Bacteria; phylum Pseudomonadota; class Alphaproteobacteria; order Rhodobacterales; family Rhodobacteraceae; genus JAPPHA01. The sequence continues at coordinate 3,337,891 of CBDETS010000007.1, forward strand.
CCCATGAAAACAGACGTTGAATCAGGCACTCAAGCACACATCAGCGCCGATGGCCTGGCCGCCGCCGCAAGAAAGGCCGCAACACGGGGCCTGCCGCCGGTACATCTCTGGAATCCGCCGTATTGCGGAGATCTGGACATGCGGATTGCGCGGGACGGGACCTGGTTCTATCTCGGCACCCCGATCGGCCGCAAACGGCTTGTCAAACTGTTTTCATCGATACTGAGGAAGGATGGAGATGCGTATTTTCTCGTCACGCCCGTCGAGAAGGTCGGAATCACGGTCGATGATGCGCCGTTTGTCGCGGTCGATTTCGAGGTCGAGGGATCCCGGCGCGAACAGGTCGTGCGGTTTCTGACACATGTGGATGACGTTGTTGCCGCCGGCGCCGCGAACCCCATTCGCGTTTCCAGGGACCCGGAAACGGGTGAACCATCGCCGTACGTGATGGTCCGCTCCGGCCTCGAGGCGCTGATCGACCGAAAGAGCTTCTACCGGCTGGTCGACATTTGCAGCCACGCGATCCGGGACGGTGAAAATTGGTTTGGTGTCTGGTCAGGCGGGGTGTTCTTTCCGATCATCCCGTCCGCAGAACTCTAACGGGTTCCCATGGCCTTCCGAAGCCCGGGACATGATCCCCGATCTTCGAAACGAACCACGGCACCGGTCGGAGCTGCCATCGAAGGTCGGTTCAGCCTGATCTCTCCGTTCAATGGGCCTCGGCCCAACTGCCACCGAATCCCCCGTCGACCGTCAGCGGCACGTCGAGTCCGATGACGGGCAGGGTTGCATTTTCCATGACGTTCGAAACGACAGCCAATGTCTCGTCAACGGCGGATTCCCTGACTTCGAAAAGCAACTCGTCGTGGACCTGCAAGAGCATGCTGACGGGCAGGTCACGGATTGCCTCGGGCATCCTGATCATGGCGCGGCGGATGACGTCTGCTGCAGTTCCCTGGATCGGAGCATTGATCGCCGCACGCTTCGCGAATCCTGCGTGGGGTCCCTTGGCGCTGACGATTTCGGGGGTGTGTATCTTTCGACCAAACAGCGTCTCGACGTAGAGGTTCTTCTTTGCCGACGCGACCGTCGAGTCCATGTATTCCCGGATCTGGGGGAATCGTTCGAAATACGTGTTGATGAAGGCCTGCGCTGCCTTGCGGGGGATGCGCAGGTTTCGGGCAAGCCCGAAACCGGAAATCCCGTAAATCACCCCGAAATTGATTGCCTTGGCCTGGCGCCGGACCATCGGGTCCATGTTCTGGACCGGAACGCCAAAGATCTCGCTTGCCGTCATGGCGTGAATGTCGTGGCCGTCCCTGAACGCCTGCTTGAGGCTCTCGATGCCAGCGATATGTGCGAGAATGCGGAGCTCGATCTGGCTGTAGTCCACCGAGAGAAGCACATGACCGTCTTTTGGAACAAAGGCCTCGCGGATCTTCCTGCCGGCCTCCGTTCTCACGGGAATATTCTGCAGATTCGGGTCGGTCGACGCCAGGCGCCCGGTGTTGGCCCCTGCGATCGAATAGGAGGTGTGAACCCGGCCTGTCGCGGGGTTGATGTGGTCCTGGAGCGCGTCCGTGTAGGTACTCTTCAGCTTGGCCACCTGCCTCCAGTCCAGAACCCGCGACGGCAGCTCATGCCCTTCGGAGGCAAGGTCCTCAAGCACATCCTGACCTGTCGAATAGGCGCCCGACTTGCCTTGGCGCCCGCCCGGCAATCCAAGGCGCTCGAACAGGATTTCGCCCAGCTGCTTGGGCGAGCCGACATTGAACTCGACACCGGCCAGTTGGTGGATCTCGGACTGCAGCTCGGCCATCTCCGTCGCAAAAGAATGCGAAAGGCGCGCCAGTTGCTCCCGGTCGACCCGGATGCCTGTTCGCTCCAGGTCCCTGAGTACAGGAACCAGGGGACGTTCGAGGGTTTCGTAAACCGTCGATACACCGGCCGCATGAAGCCTTGGCTTGAAATTGCTCCACAGGCGCAGGGTGATGTCCGCGTCTTCTGCCGCGTATGCCGTCGCCCTGTCGATATCGACCTGATTGAACGTCAGTTGCTTTCGCCCGGATCCGATGAGATCCTTGATCGGCGTCGGCTTGTACTCGAGATACCGTTCCGACAGCAGGTCCATGCCGTGATTGTGCAGTCCTCCGTGCAACGCGTAGGAAATCAGCATGGTGTCGTCGATCGGGTCCATGAGGATTCCGTAGCGGGGTTGTGCCAGAATCTTTGAATCGAACTTGATGTTATGCCCGATTTTCAGGATGGACGGATCTTCGAGAACGGGCTTGAGGACGGCAAGGGCCTCATCCAAAGGCAATTGCCCCGGAACCAGTTCCGCGTTACCGAACAGGTCATCCACGCCTGACGTGTGGGTCAGCGGAACATAGGAGGCTTGCCCGGGCTCCACCGCAAGGCACACGCCGACCAGGTCGACCCTCATTTCGTCGAGGCCGGTGGTTTCGGTGTCGATGGCAACCCGTCCACGCTTCCGAATCAGCTCCATCCAGGATTCGAGTCCGGCCATCGTCCTGACCGTTTCGTATCTCGTCGAGTCAAAGGGCAGATTCCTGATCCGTGCCGACGACGATCCCGAATCAGCTCCATCGGAAGCGCTTGCCGGATCCGCGATCGCCGGAGCCTCGACACCGAGCCTGGCCGCGACCCGCCTGCTCAGAGTCCGAAATTCCATCCTGGCGAGAAACCCCAGCAATTGGTCCGGGTCCGGTTGCCTGAACTCCAGTTCGCCGAATCCCGTCTCAAGCGGGACGTCGGTCTTCAGGGTCACCAGTTCCCGGCTCAACCGGATCTGATCGGCCTTTTCGAGCAGTGTTTGCCGCCGCTTTGGCTGCCTGATTTCGCCTGCACGCTCGAGAAGCGTGTCGAGATCGCCGTACTCATTGATCAGTTGCGCGGCGATCTTGACGCCGATCCCTGGCGCTCCGGGGATATTGTCAACCGAATCTCCGGCCAATGACTGGACATCGATGACCCGGTCGGGGCCGACCCCGAATTTCGCGAACACCTCATCCGGCCCGATCCTGCGGTCGTTCATGGCGTCCAGCATTTCGACGCCACCGCCCACGATTTGCATCAGGTCCTTGTCGGACGACACGACGGTCACGCGGGCGCCAGCGGAGCGGGCCTTGACGGCAAGAGTCGCGATGATGTCGTCCGCCTCGTAGCCCTGGGTCTCCAGGCAGACGATGTTGAACGCCCTGGTGGCCTCGCGGGTCAACGGCATCTGGGGGACCAGGTCCTCCGGCAACGGAGGCCGGTTCATCTTGTATTCGGGGAAAATGCCCGACCTGAATGTCGGTCCCTTGTGATCGAAGACAACGGCCAGGTGCGTCGGCGCGTCGGCTGCCTGCCATTGTTCCAGATACTTGAACAGCATCCCGCAAAAACCGCTGACCGCACCGACCGGCAATTTGTCGGACTTTCGCGTGAGCGGCGGCAACGCATGAAAGGCGCGAAATATGAAGCCTGATCCGTCAATGAGTTGCAGGTGATGCCCTGCGCCAACTTCTTCCATCGTCATACCACAGCTATTCCCAATGTTATGAATACGGTCACAACTATCGCCAATGTGCCTCGGTTCACTTTCTGTTCTGCCTGATCAAAGCGAAAGCATTTGAACAAAACGGTTCAACTATTTTCATGTTTATTTTCAATGGAATGACTCCTGTGCTACCCATCGCACCTTGAACTGGCTGGCCGCCAATTCATACTTTCCTCGACCGGACTGCACCCCGAAAAAGGCAAACGATAAAGCTCCCGAATGAGAAAGAGGATCGACGGTATACTGGTCGGCAACGGCGCAGGTCGCAGGCGCTGGATCTCGAATCGCAACCTGGACTATGTCTACCGGTCCTTCCCGCACTTCAGTGCTGGTCACGCGCCCCGTCCTTCAAAACGAACCTGCAGTCGCAATACGGGCATTCCGTCCACCCGGTCTCGGGAGGAATCTGCAGCCAAACCCGAGGGTGTCCCCCTTCACCGCCATCACAGGCAATTCGGTATTCGGTGACTTCCTTGACTTCGGGAACCTCGGTTACCACGCGCTGTCCTCCGTACAAGCACCTGACAGGAACACTAGCTTCGTCATGTGGATTCGGCAACGCCGTGTCGCGGTACCCGACCTGGTCACGCGTGTGGTTCTCCGGGCGGAGCGTGGTACCAGAGTGTGCCGGAAGGATGCTTCGCGCCCGTCTCGAAACGGAATGTGTTCTGGTGCCATCTGAACAACCTGGCGCCTTCCCCATGGCCCCCGGCGCAGGGCACGACCTGGTCCTTGGGCACGACACGGACGAAAACATTGTCGGCATCGAACTGACCCGAAGAGTCTGTCGTCGGAGAGACATGCAGCCCGTGGGCGTGCAGGTTCGTTGTGTTAAGCCCGTGATATTCATTGTGGTCGTCGGCGTAATCGTCATGCAAGGCAGGCAGTTCATTGATCAGATTCACGTCGATCGTCCCGCCGGGATCGACCACGAAGGTTGGCTCGGACGAAAACCCGTTGTACGTGGGCCGACCGTTGGCCTCTTGCACCCTCAGGGTCAGTTCCGTCTTCCCGCGGCGCAGTCTTCGGAAACTGCAACGGTCCCGAAACCGGCATTCAGCAAGGACGTCGCGCCGAATGCGGCAGGGACGTGCAGCATCGTACGCCGGGAAAGAGCCGGGATCACCGCCTGATGACCCACCGCTGGAACTGCATATCTGCCTCTGAACACGCAGAGAACCCGAGATCGCGCGACATGAAGGGACCTGCAGAACGGCTGTTGGCACCGACGCTCAGGCACTTTGTATCATCGAGAGAAGGGTGGATCGTCATCGATTGAGGATCGTAATTGAATTTTTGCGCGTCGGCAGCTGCCTCGCAATCAACCAGCCCAAGCGGTTCAGACGGATCGTCCGGGTGCAGGTACACCATACATTTTTCCTCAAAGGCAACCGAAACGATCTGGCCAGTGGTTTCGTCAAAACGAAACTGCACGTCTCCGCCCCGTGGTTTGCACGAATGGGCATGCAGGCGGTCGGAAAACCCGCGACCGATCGTATCGATGCACCACCCAAGGTCATCAGCCTCGTCCAGATTGTCCGCCAGGTGAATAACGGGGGCCGGCGTCCGGAGATCGGGCGGAGCGGCGTTACCCGCAGCGGCGACGGCACACGACATCGCTGCCGCAAGCATAGAGTTCGGTAAAAAGCGCATCTCTCCCTCTCTCGGTTTCATTTTCAACGCTGTCTCAACCTTATACGCATGTGACTGGCAAATCCGTCAAAAAAATCCTTCCGAACAAAGGAGACATCCATGTCCGAGGCACACATGACCGGGATCGATCCAGCCAAGGGTGGCTTTCAATTTCGTCATGCCCATACGGGCGCTTCTGTGGATGTCGAAAAGCGCAAATGAGCGTTCATGGCCTAAAAAACAGGCCCGTGCACCGGCATGAACAAAAGGAACTGTCAAGACTCCAGGTCGCTTTCCCCACGCGACCTTTCCAGGGTTTCCGGCACGCCGCATTCGATGGCCAAGGTACTGACAGGCGTTGCCTCCATGGTGTGTTGCGTGCGGTGGTAAAGCGCTTTACTTTGCCCGACGGCAACCAATCGGAAACGACTCGAAACGTGATATGCGTCACCTGAAGGGCATGACATGGGATCACCCTCGCGGATACGCGGGACTTGAGGCGGCTTCCGCCGAGTTTCGCGACAGGCATGGAATCCTGATTTCCTGGGACCGGCGGAGCCTTCAGGCATTCGCTGACGCGCCGGTCCAAAGGATGGCCGAAGAATTCGATTTCATTGTTCTGGACCACCCGCATGTGGGATTGATTGCGGACACGGAGAGCCTCCTGCCCTTGCCGATGCCGACGGACGCGGCTTCGGCATCACTTGGTGGATCCCTCGAAAGTTATGTATTGCGCGATCGGCTTTGGGCCTACCCGATCGATGCCGCCTGTCAGGTGGCCGTGAAGCGTGCCGATCTGTGTGACATGGAATTGCCCGACTGGGAGACAGCAGTCGAAGGAGAATATGGCGTTCCCATGGTCACACCACTGCTGCCCGTGGACGCCCTTGACATGATGATGACGCTTGTCGCGGGGCGGGGCGAAGACGTCTTGCCTCGCGGGCCGACCGAATTCTGCTCCGAAGAAAACGGGATTTTGTCACTAAAAGTCCTGAAAGCGCTGTACAAGGCCGGTCCGTCGGAGGCCGTTTCGTGGAACCCGGTAGCGGTGCTTGAAGTGCTTTCAACCACGAACGACTTCGCGTTTTCCCCGTGCCTGTTCGGCTACGTGAATTATTCCCGACCGGGGTTTCGGGATTATCAACTGGAATACTGCAACCTGCCCAGTTTCCGGGGCAGTACCCTGAAACGGGGCATACTCGGAGGCGCGGGGATTGGCATTTCTTCGAAAACGAAGCACCCGGATGAAGCTCTTGCATTTGCGCAATGGGTGACTTCCGAACCGGTGCAGTCCGGCATTTACCTGGAAAACGACGGGCAACCCGCGCATTCGGAAAGTTGGCGGCGCATGGGGGAGGACCCGCGTTACGCGGGATTCATGAGAGGAGCGCTGCATACGATGGAAAATGCGTGGACCCGCCCACGCGACGTCTGGTTCCTGGGTTTCGTCGACGACATTTGCGACATTTTCCCGAATTTCTTCCACAAGGATCGGGACGAGGCGGATTTCCTGACTGAAATCAACGCGCTCTACCGCAAGCACTTGGAGGCTGTCACATGAAAACCGCAATCATTACCGGTGGGAACAAGGGGCTGGGCATCGCCCAGACCCGGCGCTTTCTGGACGAGGGTTACAGAGTTTACGCCGTGGCCCGATCCAGGGGCGAACTGGATCGCCTGACGGGTGACGTTCATTTTGTTGAAGCGGATCTGTTCCAAAGCATATCCTTTCTCGACACTGTCCACGCCGAGGCTGGCAACATCGACGTCCTGGTGAACAACGCCGGGATGCATTTGAAAAAACCGGTGTGGGACGTGTCCGCAGAAGAATTCGACCGCGTGGTCGGGTTGAACGTGAAGGCGGTATTCATGGCCTGCGGTCGCTATATCGAACTGCAAAAAAGCCAGGGCGGCTCGATCGTGAACATTTCCTCGATGGGTGGACTGCTGGCATTGCCATCGGCCGCGGCTTATGTGACCGCAAAGACCGCCGTTATCGGTTTGACCCGCTCAGTCTGCGTCGACGGGGCGCCCTTTGGCATCCGCTGCAACGCGGTGGCACCCGGATTCATTGATACCGACATGACCCGCGCGATCCTTGAAAAGGACCCGGCCCGCCGGGCGAAGATCGAAGGACGTATTCCCGGAGGAAGATTCGGCAAGCCCGAAGACATTGCCGACGCCGTCTACTTCCTGTCATCCGGCCGCGCCGCTCATATCTCGGGGGTCACGCTGCCGGTGGATGGCGGGTTTTCCGTGGGATTCTGAGACGTGACCTATACCAGGTCGCTTCTGGCTGCCGCCCGTGACGTGCACGTCGAACAGGCGGAAATAACCGAAGAGATCGCGGCGGATCACGTCCGGCTTAAACTCGCGACCGCCAGCATCTGCGGAACGGACATGCATTACTTCCGGCACTTCGCGAATGCGGGGTTCTACCTGGACTACCCCGTGACGTTGGGGCACGAGGCCTGCGCGTATGTAGAGGATGCGAACGGCCACGGCTTCGCCCCGGGCCAGCTGGTTGCCATCAACCCGGTGATCGAATGCGGCGCGTGCGGGGCCTGCCGACGCGGAGACATCAACATGTGCCCGACCAAGCGCTTCCCGGGTTCGGCCACGACCAGGCCGCACATAGACGGTTTCTTCCGCGAGCGTTTCGACTTTCCGGCGCGGTGCTGCCACGCCGTCGCGGACGGCGTTGACCCTGAGCACCTGACCTTTGCCGAACCGCTTGCCTGCGCGATGCACTCCGTGAACCGTGCGGGGGTCAGGGCCGGCGACAGGGTGCTGGTCACGGGATGCGGTCCCATGGGTTTGCTTGCGACCGTCGGCGCCCGCGCAAAGGGCGCCGATGTCCACGTGACTGAATTGAAAAGCGAGGCGATCGACGCCGCCAGGGCTGTTGGCGCCACCGGGGGCTTCGTGACCGGCAAGGACGACTTGAACCGGCTTGCCGATGGCTACGATGTCGTGATCGAAGCGAGCGGTTCTCCCCATGCGTACAACCAGGCACTCGACGCGGTGCGCAAACAGGGGGTTATTTCGGTCCTTTCACTCATCCAGCCCAGCGACGTTGCGATCAACCTGCATCTGAATGCCCTGAAAGAAGTGACATCCGTCGGCTCGATCCTCTTTACAAATGAATTTGCCGAGGCGGTGAAACTGATCGAAAGCCGGACGGTTGATTTCGAGGCGATCACGGCGGCCCGTTTTCCGGTGTCAAGAACGCAGGAAGCCTGCGAGATGGTGGCCGAAAACCGGGCATTGGGAAAGGTCCTCATCAAGCCGGAATGAGGGGCGGTCTCGCCGGACCTGGCATGTCGGTGTCGCCGGAACCTGATCAGAATACACCACAAGCCCTGTGAGCATCGCCACGCGGCTGTGGCCATACATGCTCTACCGTTTCCACAACTTGGAGGACGCGATTCGTGCGCCGTCCACCAGCGACCTGAGCTTCGCCCAAACCACGCGGTTCTCGATCTCGGTCCTGTAGATCGCCTGGGACGAAAACCCGCAATCGGTGGAGGCCAGCACGTTCTCGCGCCCGCAGCGTTCGGCAAATCGGATGATGCGCTCGGCAACGTATTCAGGGTGCTCGACGACCGAAGACGCGTGGGTGATCACCCCGGGGGCAACCAGCTTGCCGTCGGCCAGCTTGACCTCCTCCCACAGGTGATACTCATGCTCGTGCCGCGGGTTGCCTGCCTCGAAACTGTAGGCGCCCGCGTTCACCTTCAGCACTTCATTGACCATCATCGGCAGATCGGGCTCATGGACCCGCGGTCCCTGATTGATGCCATAGCAGGTGTGATAGCGGATCTTCTCGACCGGGATGCCCTTGATCGAATGGTTGACCGTCTCGACATAGAGGTTCGCCTTGGCCAGGCGTTCCTTCTCGGTCAGTGACGTGTCCATGTAGACATTCGGCAGGAACGGGTCGTCAACCTGCAGCAGGAACCCGGCCTCGATGATCGCGTTGTATTCGACCGACAGCGCGTCGGCGACCGCGTACATGTACTCTTCCTGGCTGGCGTAGTACTCGTTGTGGCCTACGCCCGTGACCGCCGCGCACGGCATGAACGCCTCTTCGGCACCATGTTTTTCGCAAGAGGCGCGAAGGTTCTCGAGATCGCGCTTCAGATCATCATGGCCAACGTAATTCACGGGTCCGACACAGATCACCGGATGCGCGGGCGCGATCGCGCCGCCCAGGTGGGCGCGGGCGAAATAGTCTGCGTAGTACTCCGGGAACGCCTCTTTTTCTGCCGCGTAATAACCGGTTTCGAAGCCGGGGCGCTGTTCGAAGCCGGTCAGGCGTTCCTCGATATAGATCGCATGACCCGGCTTGGACATCTCGCCATCGGCCACGACATCAATCCCGGCCGCGACCTGCTGTGCGACCATCCGATCGACGGCGACGGCGATCTGCGCCTCCAGCGCTTCACCATCGTACTCTGCGCCGTCTATCTTGAGCTTGAGGATGTCAAGCAGGTCGTGCGGGCGCGGCAGACTCCCCACATGTGTCGTCAGGATACGGTCTGTGCTGGATCTCATTGCTGTCCTTCCTTTCGGGCACGCTCAGCGCACCTCGCCTCCGCGATTGATCTTGATGCGCCGGATGATCTCGGCGTCTCGTTGCGCCTTGAAGTCGGCTGGATCGCGAACGGTCCAGTCGTAGAAACCCTGGCCCGATTTCATCCCGAGCTTGCCTGCCGCGAACAGTTCACCCACCGGCGTATCGCCCGGATCGCTCACGTTTGACAGATCGGCCCAGACCGCCTTGGCGGCTTCCGAGTTGATCAGGTCAAGCCCGGCAAGGTCTGCATGTTCGAATGCCCCCATGGCCGGCAGGCGCGAGGCGTAGCCGAGCTTGAGGATCGTATCGCAGGCTTCAGGCGTGACAAGGCCGCGACCGACAAGCGAAGCGAATTCGCGCAGAACCGCGTGCTGGATTCGCGCCCACAGGAAGCCGGGAACGTCGGGGCAGGACACAGGCGTCTTGCCGGATTCATTCAGGATCCGCGTCGTTTCAGCAACGGAGTGCTCCGAGCTCTCTTTTCCCGGCACGACTTCGACCAACTCCACCAGGTGGGCGGGCTGGGCATAATGAGCAATGCAGAAATTCTGCGGGCGTCGCAGGACCGACTGGATCTCGGTCGCACTCAGCGCCGATGTGGTCGACGACAGGATTGCGTCGACCGGTGCATGCGCTTCGGCCCGCGCCAACAGATCCTGTTTCACGCCGATGTCTTCGGTGACAGCTTCGACGACGAAACCCCTTTCGGATACCGCCTGTCCCAGATCCGCATGCGCACCGATCCGCGCAAGCACTGCGTCACGGTCCACAGCGTCGGCCAGGCCCTGCGCAGCAAGTGCATCAAACCCCTGTCGGCACCGTTCGAGCGCGGGGGCAAGCGTTTCCTCCCGACGCCCCCACAGCATGACCTCTGCCCCGCCCAGGGCCAGCGAGAGGGCGATCTGCCCTCCCATCGTGCCCGGGCCCAAAACAGCACAATTGGGCAGGTCAGCCGACATAGTGCCACCCTCCGTCACGCTGCTCTGCACGTCCCTTGTCCGTGAAATCTCTCAGGCTGGCATCGATCGACACCAGCGCACGCCACTCGCGCACCATGTCCTGGTCGTCACAGCACCTGTCCCGCAGCTCTGAAAAGGAGATGCCAGGCTTGGCCTTCATGTGCGTCACGATCGAGGCCTCGACCTTGTCCACCCGGGCTCGGCAGTCGTCAACCAGTTCCCGTGTTTCGGCGGCGGTTTTCACGTCGTCATGGGCGAAGAGAACCGCCTGAACGTCGCGTTCCACGAGAAATTCCTCGATCTTGTCGAAGGTTGCACGCATCACGTTCGGGTCTTCGTAGAGATAAAGAACCGGGTTGAATGGCGGCAACAGCGGGTCGGCGATGACCAGCGTTCTTGTTGAGTGCTCGAAAAACCCGACCTCGGCCATGGAATGGCCCGGAACTTCGACAACTTCCAGCGCGACGCCGCCGCCGAGGTCAATCACGTCGCCATTCTTTATGAACTCTTCGATCGGGCCTTCGGTCGGACCCATCCAGTCAAGATATTCTTCGTCAAGATCGAAATGCTCGCCTTCCGGAAACGCATGCACGATCGCCTTGGCATTGAGCATGTTGTCAGCGACGCGGTCCGCACGGTTTGCGTGGCCGAGGATCGTGCAGCCGGTTTCGGCCTTGAGCCAGCCGTTGTTGCCGATATGGTCCATGTGCTCGTGGGTCAGCAGAAGCAGATCGAGGTCCTTGCGGGCAATGCCCAGTTCATCGAAGGCCTGCTCAAGGGCGGCCAGACCGCCCAATAGCCCGCTGTCGATCAACGCGATCCTGTTCGCGCCGCGTACAAAGAAGACCCGGGTTGCGGTTTTGCCTTCGTGATCTCCTGGCAGGCCCATTGAAACTGTTGCAAACGGGTCGGATTGATAGCTGATTACCGATTTGCTCATTTGAACGTTCTCCTCAGCACCCCTTGAACTCAGGGTCGCGTTTTTCCATGAAGGCCGCGATGCCTTCCTTTCCGTCCCCGGTGGCAAAAAGCGTACCGAGCACGCGTTGTTCCAACGTCAATCCCGCGCTCAACGCGGCATCGAGGCCGTCGTCAACCACCCGTTTCCCTTCGCGCAGTGCCACAGGTGCCTGTCTGGCCAGTTCGTGCGCGAACTCCAGCGCCCGCGGCATCAGCGCCTCAGGCGCGCAGGCTTCCAATGCTGCACCGTAGTCGACCGCCTCCGCCGCGGTGATCATTCGGCCGGTCATCAGGATTTCCTTGGCCCGCATTGGTCCCACCAGGCGGGGCAGACGCTGTGTCCCACCGCCGCCGGGGAGAAGCCCGAGCTTGATCTCCGGCAGGCCAAGCCTGGTCTTTTCATTGACGAAAACGAAATCGCAGCACAGTGCCAGTTCGAATCCGCCACCGAGCGCATAGCCGTTGACCGCGCAAATCGTTGCCTGGGGCAGACTGGCTACCGCGTCGAAGGTCAGGCGCGAACGGCGCTGAAATTCGTCAAACACCGCCTGGCCGACACCGTGATACCCCGCAATGTCCGCACCTGCGACGAAGCCGCGTCCGGTACCTGTCAGAATCAGCACGCGAACCTCGTTCTTCCGGGATTGGAGTCCGTTCACATAGTCGCCCAAGGCCGCCTGAATCTCGAAATTCAGCGCGCCCAGCGCCTCTTCCCGATCAATGCGCAGCACTTCGATCGGGCCGTGCCGTTCCAGAACCAGATTGGCATGCAACCGTTCCCCGGTCATCAGACTGCACCCTTCGACTTGAGTTCGGCAAGCCTGGCCGCACCGAACATTTCGGCCAGAATCTCGTCCGTATGTTCCCCGACCTGTGGCGGTGCGTGGCGCAGCGACACCGGCGTTTCACTCATGGTGACCGGATTGGCGATGGCCTTGATCTTGCCTGCTTTCGGGTGATCCATTTCGACGAGCTGTGGCGATTTCAGGCGTACGAGTTCCTCCATCGCCTCGCTGGACTTTCGGATCGGCGCCGCCCAGACATCGGCGTCTTCAAGAACCGCCATGATCTCCTCGGTGGTCTTCTTTCTCGTGCCTTCATCAATCCGCAGCTTCACGGCGTCACGTTCGGCCCAGGGGTCCATCTGGTCCAAACCGCTGTCCCCGAGAAGCGGCCCCAGCTTGGACAGCGGACACATGGCAATCGCAATCCATCCGTCGGCAGTAGGATGCGCGCCGTAAGGAGCGTCATTCCAGCACGATGCGACACCGGCCTCGGACCTCTCAAGCGTAATGTCCTGATTGAGGACCGCGAAGTTCTCCTGTCCCATTACATTTAGTGTCGCCGCGTACAGGTTGGTTTCAATCTTCTGGCCCATGCCGTGCCTGTCGCGCGCCAGAAGCGCTCCCAGGATTCCGATCGCAAGTGCCTGTGACGCCGCGAAGTCGGAAATCGGCGTGCCGCACGCAGTCGGCGGGTCCCCGGCGCGACCGGTATTGAACATGACGCCCGACATCGCCTGGATCAGCAGGTCCTGGCCGGGCATGCCTTTCTTCGCCATATGGCTGGTCGAGCCCCAACCGGAGCCACTGGCATATATGATCCCGGGACTTACGGCCTTGAAGTCGTCATAGCCCAACCCGAGGCGGTCCATCACTCCACTTCGGAAATTCTCCACGACAACATCACATTCCTTGGACATCTCCAGGAGCAATGCGCGTCCTTCCGGGTTTTTCAGGTCAACCGTCACCGAGCGTTTGTTGCGATTGAAGGAATGGAACGCCGCGCTGTCGCCGCCAACGAACTGACCGATCATCGGCATGGACCTCATCCATTCGCCTGTGCCAGGCCGCTCGACCTTGAGGACGTCCGCACCCATGTCTGCGAGCGTCTGGGTGCACAGTGGGCCAAGCATCATCTGCGTGAAATCGAGAATGCGAATGCCGTCCAGGGCATGCGGCGGAACTTCCATTGGCCATTCCTTTGTGAATTCGACGCCGAATCGAGGGAAATCACTTTGGTAATACGCTTTACCAAATTGCGCTTGCGTGCTTCAAGAAAAATCCGAAAACTGCGCTTCGAGGCAGGTCCCGGGGTTCAGAAATGCCAACCATGGCTCAGATTGCGAAGAAGGCAGGCGTTTCCTCGGCCGTTGTGTCGCGCGTAATCGGCAATGACGAAACGCTGAGGATTGGCCAGGAAACCCGCAAGAGAGTCGAGGCGGCCATCCGGGAAATGAATTACGCGCCCAATGTGGCGGCACAATCCCTGGCGTCCTCACAATCCGGCACAATCGCGGTGATCGTCCACGACATCGCCAACCCGGTCTACGGAGAAATCATGCGGGGCGCTCAGGCAGAGGCGGCTCGGCAGCATAAGGCAATCATCCTTGGTGATGCTTCAGCAGGCACCGCCAGCAACACGCGTCTTGCACAGATGATCAGTGGAGGAGGGGTTGACGGCTTGATCCTGCAGGCCGCCGGCGAGGTTTCCGACGAGCTCATTGCCGGTGCCGCGAGAAAAGGCGTTCCGATCGTGCTCCTCCAGGCGAACATGGACGTGGATGCTCACCTCGTTCAGCTCCCGGACGAGCAGGCTGCCATCCTGGCGACGCAACATCTTGTTGATCTCGGCCACTCCCGGATCGGCTGCCTGGCTACCGACGAGGGCCTGACGTTCACCACCGCACGCCTCGCCGGCTGGAGCAAGGTGATGGCAGACCGCGTGCATGCGGATTGCGTCGTATTCTCCGCGCCGAACTCGGAATCAGGAGAAGCCGCGACGCGTGCGCTCCTTGAACGCCATTCCGATATTTCCGGCCTCGTCTGCTTCAACGTCGTTGCCGCCGTGGGTGCTTTGCGAATCGCCCGGGAAAAGGGGCTGAACGTTCCCGGCGACCTGTCGATTGTCGCCATCCACGACGTCAAGTTTGCGCAGGACCTTTGGGTGCCCCTGACCGTCGTATCCATGCCTTTGCGGGAAATGGGTCAACTGGCCGTCCAAACAGTGTGCACACCGCCGTTCGAGGCAAAGACGTCACTCCAACTTGAAAACACGCCCAGACTCATCATCAGGCAAAGCACAGCCCCGCCGAGCCGCTAGAAGCGGTCTTTTCGCTCCCATTCCATCCTTCGGGCCCTGTTTCCGAACCTCGGTGAGTCGCGCACGCCCGGGACAATCATGACATTCCTTGGCGAAACGGCCTACCGCCCAGGTATCAGCAGTTGGTAATCCGGGTACTCCGGATCAAACGGTCATGACCAACGGGCCGATGGGCCGGCCGGCAAGTACATGGACGTGAAAATGCGGGACTTCCTGCACGCCGTCCGTGCCGGTGTTCGCGATCAGCCGATATCCCTTTCCGCCATCGCCCGGCGAAAGATCCAGTTTTTCGCATACCCCCCGCACGGCGTCGAAAAAGCCGACGATCTCTTCTGCCGTCGCCTCGGATTGAAAATGGTCGAAACAGACGTACGAACCCTTGGGAATGACCAGAACATGGACGGGCGCTCTCGGAGAAATGTCCTCAAAGGCGAGCGCGTGCTCGGTATCGAGAACTGTCCGGTTCGGGATTTCACCCCGCAAGATCTTGGCGAAGATGTTGTCACCGTCATAATCGTAGGCCATGGACTGCACTCCTGAAGTCTGGTTCCTGGAAATCACATTTCGGGTTCAGGTGACATCCCGAACAATTCGTGGGCCTGCCCCGAGATCTTCGTTCGCGGTTCCCCCAGGCATTGGAACCTCACGAACCCGGGACACCGGGGCTCGGAAGATGACCGTCACACGGTTTTTCCGGAAGGTTCGTTTCATTGGTTCCATAGGTTCAAGAACCCGCATCACGAATGCAGCTCCCGCTGAACAAGTGTTCGGAGGTCCGTCTTTGGTCGAGCCCCGACATGCCTTATCACCTCTCCTGCGGACAGGCACCCCAGGCGGGCGCACAATTCCAGATTGAATCCAGCAGTCAATCCGTACAGGAATCCTGCGGCAAACAGGTCACCGGCACCCGTCACGTCAACAACAGGACCAGGTCGGGCCGGCACCCGATGCAACTGCTTACCGGAAGCAACGACGGCACCTTCGTTTCCCAGTGTGCAGGCAAGGATCGATACCTCCCTCCGGGCCTCCTCGACGGCCTGATTCAGTTCATCCCTTTGGTAGAGCGCTTTCAACTCATGCTGATTGCAGAACAGGAGGTCCACATCTTCCCTGACCATCCTTCGGAAGGACGAAAAATGCCGGGAAACGCAGAATGGGTCGGAAAGCGACAGCGACACGCTTCCCTCTCCCCCTTTGCAGTACTCGATGGCCCGTGCGAACGCCGCACGACCGTCCGGACCATCGAAGCGGTATCCTTCGAGATATATCCAGCCCGTTCTCTCAATCAGCCTCCGGTCGATGTCTCGGGAACCAAGCGTCTCGGAGGCGCCAAGGTATGTACTCATGGAACGCTCGCCGTCGGGAGTGACCAAAACCATGCAGCATCCGGTATCCGTCCCGTGCCCGGAATTGGCCATCGGGGTTTCGTACGTCACGCCCAGGCCCCTGATGTCATCGGCAAAGACGTGCCCGAGCCGGTCGTCTCCCACTTTGCCGACATAGGCGGTACGGCACCCCAAACCCGCGAGTCCCGCGATCGTATTGGCTGCCGATCCTCCCGAAACTTCGCTTGGTGAATCCATGACGCGTCGAAGGTGGACAGCCCGCTGCCCATCGATCAGTTGCATCACGCCTTTCCGGACTCCATGTTCGACAAGGAACGTCTCCGCGCAGGCGGCAAGAATGTCGACCATCGCATTTCCAATTCCGACGACCTGCATTTGCGGGTCACGCGGTCTTGTCCGGAAAACGGCACACGTCATGGATTATACAGTCCGCGCATTCGGGTTTGCGTGCCTTGCACACGTAACGGCCGTGCAGGATCATCCAGTGATGTGCATGCTGCTGAAACTCGGTGGGAACATGGTCCTCGATCGCTCGTTCAACCGCAGCCACATCCTTGCCGACCGCAACACCCGAGCGATTTCCGAAGCGGAAAATATGTGTGTCTACCGCCTGCGCCGGATGTGAAAACCACATGTTCAGAACGACATTGGCGGTCTTTCGCCCGACGCCCGGGAGGTCGACCAGCGCAGCCCGTGACGACGGAACACCGCCCCCGTACTCCTTGATCAGGATTTGGCTGAGCCGGATGACGTTCTTTGCCTTTTGCTGGTACAACCCGATGGTTCGAATGTATTCGATCAAGCCGCTTTCGCCGAGTCGTGCCATTTTCTCCGGCGAATCGGCGACCTGGAACAGCGACCGGGTCGCCTTGTTGACGCCAGCATCGGTTGCCTGCGCCGAGAGGACAACAGCGACCAGTAACGTGAATGCGTTCACATGCTCGAGTTCGCCCTTTGGCTCCGAACGATGTGTCCGGAACCTGGTGAAAACCTCGCGCATGTCATGATAGTCGAGTTGACGTGCCATCTGGCCTGTTTGACACGCGAATGATCGGGTTCCAAGCCCGAAAGGGCATCGGAATCGCGTCGGTTTCGAATGCGCAGGATTCGGGTCGAAATTCGATGCAAATTGCGCCAAATCCGTCACCGAGACGTGCGAAGGAAAACATTTAGGATTGTACGGAGTCGGACCCGATGTCGGAAAACTCGTATCACTACAAGCTCATGGCTCGTGCCATCGACCACATCGCCCAAACGGTCGACGAACAGCCGGGACTGGATGACGTTGCGGAAGCGGTGGGGCTGTCTCCGGCGCATTTCCAACGTGTCTTCAGCCGTTGGGCCGGGGTCAGTCCGAAGAGATTCCAGCAGTTCGTTACGCTCGGAAACGCCAAGGCCCTGCTGTTGAACCGGCACACGGTTCTCGAAACCGCACACGCTTCCGGCTTGACAGGAACCGGGCGGCTCCATGACCTGTTCCTGACCTGGGAAGCCATGAGCCCTGGAGAATATGCGAGCCGCGGGTCGGGGTTGACCATCCGTTACGGCTGGTTCGACTCACCTTTCGACGACATGCTGGTCATGGCGACCGAACGCGGGATCTGCGGCCTCGGCTTCGCGGCAGAGACCGGTCCCGAAGCTGCCATCAGCGATCTTGCGGGGCGCTGGCCCAACGCAAGGTTTGTCCCGGACTCGGGAGCCATGATCGAGCACGTCGACAGGATTCTCGAGGGTAACGGGCACGTCAGCCTCCATCTTCTCGGGGCGCCGTTCCAGATCAAGGTCTGGGAAGCGCTCCTCAACATACCGTCGGGGCATGTCACAACCTATTCCTGTATCGCGAACCATATCGGGGCGCCGCGCGCCGCACGGGCCGTCGGTACCGCGGTCGGGAAAAATCCCGTAAGCTGGCTGATTCCCTGTCACCGAGTCATCAGGCAAACCGGACAGCTGGGCGGTTATCATTGGGGCCTGCCAATCAAGCAGGCCATGCTGGCGAGGGAGGCCGCCCGAAACCGCCCTGAAGGACATTCATATACCCGCACGGCATGATTCTGCGCGTTTGCCGGAATCTATGGGAAGGGCGTTCCATTTCCTGATTGGTGAAACCGTGGGCGTGAACCCGATCGACGGGCAACAACCGGAAAGACGGGCAGACCATGAACGGCATTGCACGAGACGGTGTTGGCCCGCTGCAGCCCGCTACATCCGGCGAACCCGATCGAAACCGCATGGACGACATCGAGTGGAACGTGAACCGGACGGCGTGTTATCCCGAGCATGGAAAGCCATCACGCCTGCGAAGGCTTCAAGCCAGGCTGGAATGTCCGCATCCTTGGGGCGTCATCCCGAATTCGGAGATGGGTGCCTTACGATTCAGGAATTCGAATGCCGGTCTTCTCTCGAGGTCTTCCTTTCCGTTCGAAGCCGGCCGGCGATTCGGAGAGCATTGGCCTCCACGAGATCAGCGATGTACTGGACTATCTTCGTTGACGCTCCGGCCTGGTTGGCGACACGCTGAATCGCGTCAACCTTGGCTCCGGCAATCGCGTCAACCATTTCCTGGACTCGGAGCCGAACTCCGCGCGCATTGAGACCCGCGCCATGGGCAATTCGGTCCCAGTGCCGCCCCGCGGTATCGCCCGGTTTACGCCTCTTTCCGGCGATGTTCTGGGCATGATACTGGCTTACATGGTTCCAGGACAGCATGGATGAAACGTCATACAACGGAGCCAGGATTGGTCCGGCACTCAAAATCACGGAAAAATTCTTCGCATGGGCGCCAGTATTGGCGACAAGGACATTGAAAATAACCTGGTCGAGCAGTTTCAGGGCCTCGACGGAGGGAATTCGGTTACCTGTCAGTAAGAGACCGTGGAGGTCGAGGCCCGGCATCGTCCCTCTCTCATACTTCTGGCCGGGATAGAACCCATTGGCCTGGGCGAAGTCTTCCTGGTGCAGCCGTCTCACTGAGCCGTCTCCGCGTAGGCGACGGTCGTATCGGACCACGGCAAGGGCCTTTCGGCCACCGGCAACCATCACGGCGCAATCGACAGCCGGTATCCCGATCAGCGATGCAAGTGTGAGGCAATAGGCCTCGTTCTCGACGATGCCCGGAAACTTCGGGTCGTCCGGCTTGATGATGATCGACGACGGTGCCCCGGACTTCGGAATGGCCAGTTGATCCGCAGGGTCAGGCAATCCGAGTTTCGGTCGTCCATTTTCGCCAAGGACGGAAAGGGCCGTCTTCTTCTGTCCTCCGGCAAGGGAAAGCCTCACCCCGTCTTCACCTACAAGGAACGGACGCTGGTCCAAGTCGTCGAAATGACGGCTCAGGGCCTCACCTTCAGTGCCGGAACCGTAGCGGTGCTGGAGCGCCTCGTGCCTCCACCGGTCCCGGATGCTCGGTTCCCCAAACGAAACAGCCCCTGCCGTATCGCCCCCGACCATCTTCAGGACCGCCACGGCATCTGCCGAAGACAGGCCCAACGCCCGCGACATGACCTGGAGCCGCGGCCCTTCGGGGAGCAGGTTGGCCAACCACGGTGCGACAACCTCATTTTCGAAGTCGCCCGCAACAAGCGGGAGCGTCGCTGAAAGCGGGAAACTTCCGTCCGTGGCCAACCAACGCGCATCGTAGGAAAAACTCAAACTGCCGGTGGCGTGGATCGAAATCTTCCCGACAACGAAATGCTCATAAAAGACTTCGACCGAATCGATAACCGTCATCAATCGTCGCCCAGGTCGTAGCCTTCTGACGTGCCGAAAGGCTCTGCACGCGTTGTCGAGTCTTCCTCACTTGCGAACAGGATCGGCAGCTCGATCCGGAGTGCGGCAGCCAGGGCGATCAAGGTGGAAAGCTTGACGTCACGTTTTCCGCGTTCGATGTTGGATAGCGTAGGCACAGCGGAACCCGAAAGCACTGACAAATCCTCGAGAGTCAGACCGAGGTCCTTTCGACGGCTTCGTATCCGACCCCCAATCCTTGTGGTCCAGTGCGCGACGTCTGGCCCCCAGGTCATGTTGTCCTTTTTATCATGGAAGATAAAATACCTGATTTTTTCGGCCCGATCAACCTGATTTTATCTTTGCCGATAAATCTTGGTCCAAATTGGCGTGAGCAAATGAAAATTATCACGTGCGATAAATTGTCGAACCCTTCCCCTGCGCAAGATTGATACGCGGACAACAGAGCGATTTTAGGCTTTGCCACGGACAAAGATGGTCCGGCGGCAGGGGATCTTGATTGAGAGTCCTCGTCTTTCAAGGCTGGAATTTACAACTATCGTCCTCAAGTCAACCACTTGGCATTCGTTTCACCTGGAAACTCTTGAATGCGGCCGTTGTGACCGGTTTTCGATCTGTCGGTCGTGTTCATGGATCGCACCGTCATCCGCCAAGCCGGGGAATCCCGCTTAGGCGCCCTTGAGCAATGTGCTCGATACCGGCGGAATTACGCTGCGGCCAATGATGCGGTCTCGGGTAACCTGGAGTGGATCCCCAGAATCTGAACGGCGGCATCCGCGGCCTCGGCTCCCTTTTTGACAAAATGGTCCTGAAAGAACGCACGGTGCTCCTCCGAACCATGAAAATTGTGGGGTGTCAGCGAAACCGAGAGAACGGGGACCCCGGTTTGGAGGCCGACGTCCATCAACCCGGCGACCACGGATTGCGCTACAAAGTCGTGGCGGTATATGCCCCCGTCAACAACAAGCGCAGCGGCCGCAATCGCATCGAAACGTCCGGTCAAGGCGAGCCTTTTCGCCAAAAGCGGCATTTCGAACGCGCCGGGCACATCGAATGTCTCGACCGATGCGTCGACGTCAAGTTCTTCCAGGCGCTTCGCGAATCCCAAGAACGATTGATCCACAATGTCGGCATGCCACCGTGACTTGATGAAAGCGAAATTCGGTGTGGTTGGGGAAATTGTCATGGCTCCGGGTCCTTTCTCAATGACAAGATCCCAGAGCGTTCGAAACGGTCGGGCGGCATGCCCGCCTGTTCATTCTCTCTCGTCCGGACTCTCACCGTCGGCTCCGGAGTTTCACCGGATCTGCTGACCCATTCACGTGAATGGCGCTCGCGGGCTGTCACCGCCGGTGGGGAATTCCACCCCGCCCTGAGAATGTTGACGGATTAGGTGACATCCACAATCAGGTCAACGTGCGAATTTCGAACGGCCAGCCTACCGGACGGAACGCCGGTTAACTTCCCGATTCGTCCCACGGAGAAAAATCCGGTTTGCCCAACTTCGACTGGTTAGAGAGGCAAGGTCACGGACAAGGACGTGGTCTTCCGCTTGGCGCGGCAGACCGACCATCGTGCTCGCGAACCAGCCCGAGAACACTCAGCCGAAAAGGGATCGTGTATAGTTGCTGATCGTACCGTCGGTAACCGATTCCAGTGTGCCATGTTCGATCTGTTCTCCGTGGCGCATGACCAGAACCTCATCGGATGTGTGCCAGACCACGCCGATGTCATGAGTAACGATCAGCACCGAAAGCCCGCGGGACGACTTGAGCTCCTGCAGCAAGTTCAGGATCTGAGCCTGTACCGAAACATCCAGGGCTGAGGTCGGCTCATCGAGGATCATCAGATCGGGTTCCAGGGCGAGCGCCCGGGCTATGGCGACGCGTTGCGCCTGGCCGCCCGAAAGTTCGCGGGCACGGCTCCTCAGGAATTCGGGTTGCAACCCACAGTCTCTCAGATTTCGCGCACTTCGGTCCCTCATTTCACTGCGGGCACACCTTCCCTGCGCCGCCAGCGGTTCGGCCAGGATTTCCCCGACTGTCAGCCTGGGGCTGAGCGAGAGGAACGGGTTTTGCATCACGACGCCGATCCGCGCACGCAACGGACGCATTTCACGATCGGGGATGTTGAGCCAGTCGCGCCCACGGTAGCGGATGCCTCCGCTTTCAACAGGAACCAGCCGAAGGATTGCCCTCAAGACCGTACTCTTGCCGGATCCGCTTTCGCCAATGATGCCGAGGGTTTTTCGAGGAGCCAATGCGAACGAGATTCCGTCCGCGGCGGGCTTGGGGCGATCCGCGAACAGTGACGGCCGTCCGTATCGCACCACCAGATCGGAGACTTCCAGAATTGGCTCAGGCATGCTGCGCCTCGAGGTGACATGCCCATGCGCGACCGTCTTCATGCCTTTTGGGTGCTGGTTGTTCGGCACAGGCCGGCATTGCAAGCGGACACCGCCCGGCGAAGGGACAGCCAGCGAATTCCGTGACCGGCCCCGGAGGCTGACCTTCGATGGCTTCAAGACGATTCCCGGCCGTGTCCCTGCCCGGACGGGCGCCCAAGAGCGCGCGGGTGTAGGGATGTTTCGGATTTGTCAGGAGCGCCCGCGTTTCGGCCTCCTCGACAGTAATGCCTGCATAAAGCACGCTCGCCCGTGAACAGGCATAGCTGACCACGTCCATGTCATGGGTGATCATGAGGACAGTCAGGTTCCTCTCGTCCACCAGCGTTTTCAGCACATCAAGCACCTGGCGCCCAATGGTCTTGTCGAGTGCGGTTGTCGGCTCGTCCGCAATCAGGAATTCCGCTCCGGTTGCCAGTGCTTGGGCGATCACGACGCGCTGCTGCATGCCGCCGGAGAGTTCGTGCGGAAAGCTGTGCAGCACGCGGTGGCTGTCCGGAAGCCCGGTTGCGTCGAGCAACTCGATTGACCGTGCTCGACGTTCGACGCGGCCGGAATGACCGGCTGCCTTCAGAACGTCGTCCAGTTGCCGCCGGACGCTCAGTACCGGATTGAGCGCCGCTGCCGGGTCCTGTGAAATCAGGCTGATCCCGCGGCCGCGCAACCGGCCTGCATCGGCGATCAGGTCGGTCTTCCCGAACAGGCACCGTGACGCGGATACGCGCGCACCGTCGGGCAGGAGGCCCAGGAACACCATGCCGATGGTGGACTTGCCGCAACCGGATTCCCCGATCAGACCGTGAATCGTACCGCGCTCGATCTTCACCGACGCGTCGCGGACTGCCCGAACCGGCCTCGCTGGATGGCCGAATTCCACCGAGAGATTCCGGACATCAATCACGGGTCCGCTGCCTTTCGGCGTTGCGCAATGCGTCTCCCAGAAGGCTGAATGCCAGCGCCATGAGGAAAATTGCAATTCCGGGTGCTACCGCGACCCACCACCGGTCAGGAAAAACCGCGCGGCCCGCGTTGACCATTTCGCCCCAGTCGGCCACGGGTGGCCGCACGCCCAATCCGAGAAACGACAGGGCAGAAGCGGTCAGAAGCGCCGGACCGAAGTCGAGGGCCGCCTGAACCGAAAGTGGCCGCGCAACCGCCGGCAAGACGTGGCGAACGAGAATGCGTGCGTGCGAAACACCCATGACTTGCGCTGCCTCGACATAAGGCTGACCGCGGAGAACCAGCACCTCCGAGCGAGCCAACCGCGCGTACCAGGGCCACCAACTGACCGAAATCGCGATGATGCAGTTGACCATTCCCGCGCCAAGGGCGGCCGCCAGGAGCACGGCCAGGAGTAACGCGGGAAATGCCAGGAACACGTCGGTGACACGCATGAGAGTCTCGTCGATCCATCCCCCCGTGTAACCGGCAACGATCCCGACCGGCAGGCCGATCAGAAGCCCGATGCAGACAACGACCAAGCCGATCGTGATGGACACCCGCCCCCCGAAGATCACGCGGGAAAGGATGTCGCGTCCGAGACCGTCGGTCCCCAGCCAATACGCGGCAGACGGCCCCTGAAATCGTTCCGTGATGTTCGGGTCGCCCGCCCCCTGTTCGGCAAATGGCGCGACCACCGGCGCAAAGACGGCAGCAAGGATGACGCCGGCGATGGCGGTCAGGCTGATGATGCCCGTCAGGCCAAGGGAGCGCACGGCCGACCTCATGATACCACGACCCTCGGATCGATCACCGCCTGCGCGAGATCGATGACCAGATTCATCAGGACGTAGCAGATGGTCACGACAAGCGCCGAGGCCGCGATCACCGGAAAGTCCTTCGACAGGATTGCCTCGCTGACGTAACGTCCCAGGCCCGGCCAGGCGAAAATGATCTCGACCAGAACAGCGCCCGTGAGCGAAAAAGCGAAACTCAGTCCGATGATGGTGAGTGCCGGACCGACTGCATTGGGCAGGGCATGCCCGAAGAGGATTCGCCGGTGCGACAGGCCGTGAGCGCGCGACGCCAGCACGTGGCGGCGCTCCAGGATCTCGATCATCAGCGCGCGGGTCAGGCGCGTGGCGATGCCCGTTGGGTAGGCCGCAAGAGTGATCGCAGGCAGGATCAGGTGGCGGCAAGCGTCCCAGAAGGCGTCGGACCGCAATGCGATCAGGCTGTCGATCAGCAACCATCCGGTGACCGTATCGACCGGATCGAACAGCGATATTTCGCGGGATATTCGACCCGACAGCGGCAGCATGCCAAGCCACTGCGCAAAGACGAACTGCAGGACCATGGCCAGGAAAAACGTGGGCATCGCCACTGCGGCGATCGCGCCGAGACCGGACAGCCGGTCAAACCATCCCCCCCTGCGGTCCGCTGTTATGACGCCGAGAGGTATACCGAAGAGAAGCGCGATGCCCGTCGAGAACAGCGCAAGTTCGAGCGTGGCCGGAAGGAAGACCGCAAGGTCATCCCATATCGGGCGCCGTGTGCGGTAGGAAAACCCGAAATCACCACTGGCCATCGACGTCACGAAGTCCGCGAAGCGGATGTAGAGCGGTTCATCGAGCTTCAGAATCTCCCGGGCGGCGTCAACCTGCTCGGCCGTTGGCCGCGGGCCTGCATAGAGCGCCGCCGGGTCGGACGGCACGATCCGGGACGCAACGAAGACAAGGAAGGCCACGCCGAAAACCACGAACGCCGACATGATGAGGCGTCTGATGGTGTACCTGAGCAGGTTCATCCGGCGCAGCCCATAACGTTACTTCCGCGTGAGTTCGTTGGCGAAGACGACGTGCCCGTAGGCAGGGTTGTCGACATAGCCGTCAATGTCGGAGCGGATGAAGTGCACGTTCGGCATGTCCAACATGAACACGGCGGCGGCATCTTCGATGACGATGCGGTTGGCTTCCCGGAATTTCGCTTCGGAAGCAACACGGTCGCTGGTCGAGAGGGTGTTTGCCTCGTCAAGAATGGCGTCAAAGTCCGGGTTGGAATAATAGCCAAGATTGAAGAACGGGTCCTCCTCCGAATTGAAAAGGCTGAAGAGGAAGTCGTAGGGCGTTACGTACGTCGGCCACCAGTACATGACGAAGATGTCCTGCGCGGTTTCCGGGTTCGCCTTCGCAAGTTCCCACTGTGCCTCCCATGCCATCGGCTGCAGAACCAGGTCGATTCCCATGGCGGACAGATTTGCGCGCCAGAGTTCGCCCGCAAGCTGTTGCAACGCATCGCCGGTACCGTAGGTCATCGTCAGTTCTATGTCTGAAACCCCGGCC
Organism: Paracoccaceae bacterium; assembly: GCA_965242975.1. Taxonomy (GTDB): domain Bacteria; phylum Pseudomonadota; class Alphaproteobacteria; order Rhodobacterales; family Rhodobacteraceae; genus JAPPHA01. The sequence goes on from CBDETS010000007.1 coordinate 3,363,463, forward strand.
TCGTCGAGCAGCGCCTTTGCGGCGGCGAGATCCGTAGCGGGCATGGGTGCATCTGCATCGTGACCCCAGATTCCCGGCGGGATGATCCCCATGGACCGGCTGCCCAGCCCCTCGGTCCCGGCGGCGATGACGTCGTCGTAGGGGAACGCCAAAGCCAACGCCTGACGGACACGGGCGTCATCGAGCGGCGCGCGGCGCACGTTCAACAGGCCGAAGAGGTTCTGGAAGGATGGATTGACATGAACCGACACGTCGGCTTCGGCCTCGAGGCTGGCGATGTTCTCGAACGGCAGGCCCGTCGCCCAGTCCGTCTGGCCGCTCTCCAGCATGCTTTGCGCAAGAACCGAATCCTCCGTGATCTCGAAGACGATGTTTTCGAAGCCGCCTGCGTCGCCACCCCAATAATCCGTGTTTCGGACCATGATCAGGCGTTGACCCGGTTCGTAGCGCGAGATCACATATGGTCCGGTTCCGGCGGAGTTGCCGGCGTTGAACCAGGCATTGTCCTTGTCGATTGCGTTCGGACTGATGATCCAGGCAGCAAATCCGGCTGACGCGGTCACGTCCATCGGCTGCGGCCATGCAAGTTTCATGACCACCGTCATGTCATCGGGCGTCTCGATCGCCTCGACTGCCGACCAGATGAAGGCCGCGCCCCCGCCAATGGCCTGTGTTCGCTCGATGGATGCCTTGACGGCAGCGGCATTGAATTTCGCACCGTCCGAAAATGACACGCCACCCCGCAGCTTGAATGTCCATGTCAGACCGTCGTCCGACGAACTCCAGCTTTCCGCCAGAACCGGTTCGACCGTGCCCGAACCGCCGGACATGTCTGGGATATACTTCGTCAACGTTTCATACGCATTTGCCAGTACGGCCCCGTCGTTCGAAAACGATGTCGCGGGATCAAGATCCGGAAACCCTGCCGGCGAGGCGATTGTCAGGATGTCCGGGCTGCCCTGTGCGCTGGCGACAGCGGCATTTGCAAAGCAGACAGCCGTGGCCAGTGCAGTAAAAACGCTGGTTCTCAGATATTTACGACGTTCCATGTCTCGTTTCCTCCTCTGGATTGTCGATTCCGGCTAACGCCGGGTTCACCACGTAGGATTCCGCGGGTGCGGGATCGTACGGCAGGTTGAAAGGCTTGAAATCTAAGTCATAGCCAAATGCCCGAGGGCCCATGACCGCGAGCGCCGACTCCGTTCGCAGCAACTTCGGCGCGGGCAGACACAGGACTGCCACGCGAATCCCGTATCTGAGTTCTTCGGTGGAGACCGGTGCGCCGTCCTCGCTGTCCACCACGCAAATGAGATCCGGGACCGTGGCGATTTCCGACCCGGCTTCGCGGGCCACGATGAATTCATTCTGCAGATCGATGTCGACATCCCGGCCACGGTCTTCTCCGAGCCCCGACACCGTCAGCATTCCGCGCGTGAATCCCTTGGTGATGCGTCGCTCAATGTCGACGACCTTCCCCCGCAGGAGGCAACCGCCACGCCCCTCGGTACAAATCGCATCCACCGGGTCTGCTTTCGCAAACCGTGACGACAGGACCGCATCGCCCAGCCGCCACGCCAGGCTGATCGAATGGCGGATCCCGTGCGACTTCAGAAACGCACCGGAAATCGGTGCGGTCGACATCAGCGCCGAACATCCCATGGCAATCGTCGCAGGCCGCATAAGCCGTTCGAGCATCTCCGGCGACCGCGCATCGGTCACGACCAGAACGTTGCCGTGAACGTCGGTCAAGGCCGCGGGAGCCGATTTCTGACCGCCCACGAAGAAGGATGTCATCTGAGTTTCCGGGAATGCACGTCCCATGCCATCGGCATCGACGACCGGCAAGCCAAGCTGGGCCGCGGGGAGCATCGGAGCTATTCCATTCGATCCGCCGATCTCATCGGCAACCAGCGCATCGACGCGTGTGCCCGTGACGTTTTCGATCGCCTCGATCAACCGGATGCCTTCGCGGCCCTCATCGATCTTTTCGATGCTGACCGTCGGCGCCCCGATCCCGCCCAGCGGCAGGACCGTCGCATCGTCAGGCAGGTCCTCGGGCAGAACGACCTCGATCTTCAGACCCGCGGACAGGTGCGCCTTCGCCTTTAACTGGCCCAGGTACGAACTGCCTCCGCCACCGGTCCCCAGGATCCCGGCCCCGATCGCAATGCGATCAATGTCCGCCGCCGACACGTCCCAGGTCTTCATGCCGAAAGGCTCCCCACTGCCTTTGCCGCAATCCGAACGGCGTTGCCCGGCAAATAGGCCAGCGGCGTCTCAGTCAGTTCGGCAACTTCAACGCTCGCGGCATCGGCACCCGCCTCGACCGCCCGGTTCTTGGCGACGGCAGTGACTTCGGCAAGCGCCTCGTCGCGGCCAATTTTCTCCAGCGAAACGACCCTGTCGACTTCCCCGGACACCTGGGCGATCGCCGCACCAATGGCGTTGGCCGATTCGAAGTGGGGCGGGCGCACGACCTCGCTGCATCCGTCAAGGTCGCCGTTAACGAGGATTGACCCGCCACCGACGAGGATGGCAGGTACCGGGCCGGGTCCCGGTTTCATACGATCAACGGCGTCCTCAACGCCGGATTTCATACGCCGTAACGCGCGGTCAACGAAGCCCGGCTCAAGACCGGCGACGGCCGTCCGATTCCCGAGGTGGGCAGATCCCGCGGCAACGGCCACGTCGGTCGCCGTCAGTACGTCGCCGCCGAAGACCCGTGCGCGACCGGTCAGGCAAAAGCCGACCGAGTCCGGGCCGATCGTGAAGTCCTCCCCATCGGGGCGTATGATGCTCCCGCCGCCAAGCCCGAATGAATGCACATCCGGCACACGAAAGCTGGTTCTGACGCCGGCGATGTCGGTACCCTGTCCACGTATACGCGGGAATCCACCGATCAGCATGCCAACATCTGTCGTCGTGCCGCCGATATCGATCACGACTCGTTCTGTCAGCCCGGTCAGGAACGAAGCTCCCCGCATCGAGTTCGTTGGACCGGAAGATATGGTGAAAATCGGAAACCGCCTGGCGTGACCCGCCGTCATCAGCGTACCGTCGTTCTGTGTCAGGTACAGCGGGCACGTGAGACCAAGGTCCGAAAACGCCTTGTGATAGGCGTCGACCGTGGACTTGCTCAACTCCATCAACGCCGCGTTCAGTATCGTCGCGTTTTCACGCTGCAACAGCCCCGTGTGGCCAATCCGATGCGACAAGCTCAGGTCGACGCCGGGAATCTCCGATTGCACGATCCTGGCCGCATGGATTTCCATCTCATCCTTGACCGGCGCGAACACGGAGTTGATCGCGACCGCAGTGATGCCCTTGCCCGCCCATGATCGGCACGTTTTGCGGACCTCCTCGGGGTCCAACGGCACAATCGGGCGACCGTCGAATTCGTAGCCTCCGGCCACGAGCGCGGAGCCTCCGTCAACCATGTTGCGCAGTTCTTCCGGCCAGTCGATCATCGGCGGCAGCGAACGTGTCGCGGGACCGCACAGCCGCAGGACTCCAACCTTTCGAAGATCACGTCGTTCGACCGCCGCGTTCACGAATTGCGTTGTTCCGATCATCACCGCGACGACATGTTCAGGTTCGACTTCCACTTCGGCCAAGACGGCGCGGACCGAGGCCACGATCCCGCCCGTAACATCTGCCGTGGTCAACCGTTTGGTCGTCGCCAGTACCGTGCTTCCGTCAAGCGCGGCCGCGTCAGTGTTCGTGCCGCCAACGTCCACACCTATCCGAATTGCCCGGGTCAATTCGCGGCCCGATGTCCGCGGGGGTCGCGGCTGAGTGCCGTGGTGCGTGTGTTGAACACTTTGTACAATCGCATGATCAGGCTGATGTTGATCCGCCGAACCCCGTCGGACTTGGCGATGTGCTCTTCCGCGAAGTCCAGCAATTCGGCGTTGGTTTTCGCGAAGATCGACGCGTTGAGACTGTATTCACCGGTCGTTGCAGCCAGGTAACCGACTTGGTCGAACTCCGCGAGCGTAGCTGCGACCTGGTCGATCTTGCCGGGTTCTACATCGATCAGCATTTCCGCGTGTACGCCCGGTTCGGCGATGACCGGGTCGGGTATCGCGCCGATAACAATTTGCCGGGACTGCAGCAGTGCCGAAATGCGGTTGCGGATCGTCCTCTCGGAAACCTTGCCGATTCGCTGGGCGATTTCCGAAGCGGAAGCACGTCCATCTACCGTGAGATGCTCGATTATTTCGCGATCCAGATCGTCAATCTGCTGGCTCACAGGCACATCCTTTTGCGATTCGTTCTAAATGTGTTGCCGATTCGGATCAATGGCGGGAAGAATTTTCCGTTTCGGAAACACATTGGCGTGCATGCCGACGGCACGGCATGGCTGCAGCCCGGCCTCGGGATGAACCCGCGCGGATTGCTGACACCGCCACATGTTCCGCGTGACCGTCGATCGGACCCGGGCGCAGGTGGCGACGAACTGTGCTCCTCCGGCCGACATTGAAGATCTTCTCGGTCAATTCTTGGCGGAACGATGACGATCCAGGTCAGCCAGGTTTCGCGCGGGTTGATGGCCGCCGCCGCAACATTCGACCTTCGGGCCGTACCGGGGTGATTCCTGGAGTTGGCCTGGAGCCTGGGTATGTTCGCCGCGGGCTGACGCCACGAAAACGGAATTCCGGGTCGGGCCGGTGCTGCACACGAAGACGATCCGTGTTCTGCGGAAGATCGCGCAAAGCGAACCGAACAGACTAAAACTGGTTATGGCAACAACCACGAATTCCCTGGCTCCCGCGCTCAAGATTACGTGGATCAACCTGCCTGGTTCCGATGATCGCGTCCGGTTCTCAGGCGTCGTTCAGCCACGGTTTTCCAGCGGTCCGCGTACTCGGCCAATCGCATGTTTTCCCGCGGCGGGCGCCGACTTGATTGAGTACGCGTTCGCCGGAGTCCCGCAAGAACGGCTGCGCCGGCCGATGTCCCGGTTGAACTCATCGATGATGGCACCACGAAGCGCCCGCGAGCCTCGAGCATCTCCAGAAATTCCGAATTCCGCGTAAAGGGTCCTTCCACGTACACTTGGCCTTGCGCGCCGATGATTGACAGGCAGGTCTCCGTCATCAGGGCCAGATACCATGACAGGGCCAGAGCACGCTCACCATCAGACCCGGGCTCCTCACTCCAGTCATGGGACTGGCCAGGGAAAGGGCCCGATGTGGGTTCTACAGACGGCAGCAGCATTATGCCTCGCTCAAGCACCTGCCGGCGGTCGGCTTCCGTCGGGGTTGCCAGCCCTTGGGAGCGGATAATCTCGTATTCACGCCCACCCATGAAACGCGCGGACGGCACCGGTTCGCCGAAGGCATTGACATTGATCAGCGTGTCACGTTCCGGGTCGAGCACGACGTCTCTGCCGCCAAGCGCCATGCAGATGACCCATGTCCCCGTTGAGACCACGACAAATGGGTAATCCGACCCGAGGAGATGAGGCAGCAGGGACGCATTGGAATCATGTATTCCGCAGAGCACCGGTGTTTCCGGGGCGAGCCCTGTTTCCGCGGAGATGTTCGGCAGGATCGGTCCAAGAACCTCGGCCGGTTTTCGGGTCGGCGCAATCTTGTCCGAAATGCCAAGCTTGCCGACAAGAGAGGAGAAACGACCCGCACGCGGTTTCCAGAGATCCGTGTGACTTCCCAGCGACGTGACGTCGGTCGCCATGACACCGGTGAGGCGGAATCCCCAGTACTGCGGATAGGTCAGGATCCTGTTCGCCCGGCTCCTGAGCTCGGGATGGGACTCAAACTGCCAGTGGAGCTGGGCACCAATGTTCAGACCCATGTTCAGGCGCGGAGAACCAGTTTCGGAAAACGGCGGCCGTATCGCGTCATAGGCATCAGAGACTTCATCCGGACCCGTGTGTTCATAATCGAGGATCGGCGCAGCAAGTCCTCCGACTGCATCGATCAGCGCGACGCAAGCCCCGTGCGTCGTGACGGAAATCGTTTCGACTCCATATTCGGAATGCAGATCACGCAGACCCGAAATCACGAACTTCCAGAGTCCGTCCACGTCAAAGTGTGGCCAGGGCGGGCCGGGCAAACTCCTGTTGGGTCGAGTGAGAACGGCGATTTCGGTCAGATCGGCCAGATTGACCAACGCCAGCTTTGCGTTGGTCTTGCCTATGTCGATGACAGCAACGCGACTGGTTGTCATGGCAGGAAAATGACGGTCCCGAGTTCCGTCTCAACGTGCTTGTTGTCAAATCGTCTCTTCATGATGGCGATCACCTACGTCCACTGCCCTTGTACTACGGGATTCCCCGGCATTTCGTCTACGGTGTGCAGGTTGTCGCTCCTCTGAATTCCAGATGAAGTGCTGATACAGAGATCTGGTTGACCCGAATGATTCGACACTCCGGTCTCCATCAAGGCCCGAGCAAATCCCGGTCGGCCTTGATCAAGCGCTTGCGGCAATTCGCCTCGCGGCCCGACGGCACGGTCGTTTTGAAGCGTATCGGTGTATCCGGACACCTCCCGATGTTGGCCCCGCGAATGGTCCGGCCAGCAACACGATCCGAACCGAACATGAAACCACGACCATACCAGCCGGGGCGGCAGTTCCGCCAAACCAGAGGGCCAATTCAGACTGGCCACCACCGCGTCCGGTATCGAAAGTGAGTCGGCAAAGATCTCGAACTGCCGTTTCGACGTCAGGCATTCCATCCGGAATGTCTTCATTTCCGCCATCTACTGTTTTCGATCCGCCGTCCTCGTCCTCGTGCAAGGCCGTTCGGCCAAATTCCCGGGGGTTGTTATGACCAGTGCCTCGCTCTGATGTTGGCCTACAGGCAGAATCGCGGGACTCTTGGTGGATTTGATTCCTCGGAACTTCCACGAACGCAGCGTATCTTTTGCCGAACGTACGGCATTGTGATGTCACTCCGCATCGTTGCTTCGGACCCTCCGGCAGGGTTGCACAGCGCGGCAACAGCTGCGACGGCAAATCCAGATGCTTCAACGAGTCGGAAACGTTACACCATCGTCGAAAACCCGGTTCCGGCAGGCGAATGACCGGTTTCCGAGGTGGCAGGACGTCGGCAAGAGTCTTCGAAACGGGCACTCTGACCGAGGAGGATGACGATATCCCCTGGGTCAGGTGCTCGGGAAGCGATGTCGGCTCAAAGGAAACGGGTGGTTTCCCGAGTCGGCAGGTGGTTTCCCGAGTCGGCATATGAATCAGTTGCAGGTTCCTTGTCGCTTGACGGCGGTGTCCGGTTCGAAGGCGAATTGCCTGGTCATCGCTCACGTTGCATCTGTAATCCGAGTCCGCGCGCGCGCAATGCGTCGATAAACACACGCTTGCAGCGTGTGTGCCACACGGGCACTATGTTTCCGAACTACCTGATCTTGCCCGGCGTTGGTTTGCCGGCGCCTGACCGCGAGTTCATGCTTCTGCGCACGCGACTTGATCGTCAGTGTGCAGCGTGTTGCTGGGAACGAACAATGACAGGCTACGACAGCGCCAAATCAGTTTTCGCTGAATGGGGAGTTGACGCCGAATCCGCCATCGCACGTCTGCAGACAATAGCGATCTCGGTCCATTGTTGGCAGGGTGACGACATTTCCGGTTTCGAACAAAGGACTGGTGCGTCCAGTGGCGGAATCCTGGCAACGGGCAACCATCCCGGCCGAGCACGGACTCCTGACGAATTGCGCGCGGACCTTGACTTTGCGTATTCGATGATTCCGGGGAAACACCGGCTGAGTCTCCACGCCATGTACTTGGACACCGACAAGTCTCCGGACAGGGACGAGATCGAATACCTGCATTTCGAATCCTGGGTGGACTGGGCAAAGGCACAGGGTATCGGACTGGATTTCAACCCGACGTTCTTTGCGCATGCCAAGGCCGACGACAACCTGACACTTTCACATCCCGACAAGGGCATCCGCGAATTCTGGATCGAGCATGGGCGCCGGACTCGCGAAATCGCCGCCAGGATAGGTGCTGAGCTTGGCTCGCCAACCGTGAACAATATCTGGGTTCCGGACGGTTTCAAGGATACGCCTGTCGATCGCATGGCGGCACGAACCCGGCTTGAAGCCTCGCTTGACGAGATGCTCGAAGAAGGACAGGACAAGCGCCACTTGCTCGATGCGGTGGAGTCGAAACTGTTCGGAATCGGCGTCGAGGCCTGCACGATCGGAAGTCACGAATTCTACCTGGGATATGCAATCCGCAAGGGCATAATGCTGTGTCTTGACACGGGGCATTTTCATCAGACCGAAGATGTCGCGGACAAGCTGAGCGCTGTATCACTTTCGCTGGACGGAATCCTGCTTCATGTGTCGCGCCCAATGCGCTGGGACAGCGATCACGTGGTCCTCTTGAACGATGATGTCATTGCACTGGCGCGGGAGTTGGTCGTCGCCGATCTGCTGGACCGCACGCACATCGGACTCGATTTCTTTGATGCAACCATCAGCCGCACGGCTGCCTGGGTGCTTGGCACACGCAATATGCAAAAGGCCCTTCTGCGCGCATTGCTCTTGCCAATCGAGGAACTCAGGACAACGGAAACCGCACTCGACTACACAACACGCCTGATGTTGACAGAAGAGTTGAAGGACCTGCCCTACGGCGCGGTATGGTCCGAGTTTTGCGAAAGGATGGATGTCCGGTCAGGAAAGGAACTCATAGGTGAACTCAGCCGATATCAGACCTCGGTAGAATGTCGCGGATAGCGTTCGGTTCGAGCCTACCTGAACCGATGGAAGGCAGAATCCGACCTGGAGTCATCAGGTCATATTCCTGCATTGAAATGCCGGCACTCGGGTAAGTCGCGGGGGTTGCCTGTTCGCCCGGTTGCATGCACTCCATGAACTACGCGGTTCCCCATGATCAAGTTTCCTCGACCAGTTCTCTTTCCGGTCGCGGCCGGTTCGGCGCCAGGAAGGAAAGAGCTTCGGTTCGGGATACGCAAACCGGAACAATCTCGCCGTGGTTCGTCGCTTCGAAGGTCCACCGGGCCTGATCGGCCGCAACGCAGGTCGCCAATCCGGCAACCCCGCCGGAGAGTTTTCGGACAACTGCAAACGTGGTGCGATGGTTTTGTTTCATCGACTGAGGACTTTCTTCCGATCCTTCCGAAGCGGGCAGAGCCTGATGTCATTCCGGGGTTTTGCGAATTCGTTTTTTTTCGTCGTAATTTTCCGCCCCCTGGCTTTCCGACGTGGGTCCATCCCGGAGCCCTTCGCACGGCCCGGTGCAGCGTGGGACTTCGACGAGAGTTCCCACCAGCAACTGAGTCACCCTGCACTGGTTCAAGCCAGCCCCTGTGGCAGTTGGCGCCGAGTGGCGGAAAGGATGTACGAGGCGACGCCGGGAATGCATGTCCCGGGGAAGGTCCCCCCAACCAGAGCGATGGCAGATGCGTAGCGGAAGCATCCTCGCCTGGAACGCATTGTCGTGTCGGCGGTCGTGTTGGGCGGCTTTCACGCTGCCGTTGGAGTCACCTTTCGTCGCCTACGGCAGACACGGTCCTGAATGATTCTCCGTGGGGGCCGGGCTCCCCACGTTTGCGGACAACACCGGCAAGTTCAAGACGTGCGAAGTCTGCCCGCATCCATGGAGTCTCGCACGGCGAGGACGCCGCCGAAAGGAAGACCTCGCTCAGCCGCAGTACGGCCAAGCCAATCTCCGGACATGGGCGACCCCGAGCGGATTCACAAGTTCGTGTGTTTCATCAGGAATCCACGAATCCCGAACCGGGGTCGGTTGTTGATCGTATCGAACTGAATTAGAATCTCCGCGTGTATTCAACGAAAATCCCTGCACAGGTGACAACATGATGCCAACACGACTGATGTCGATTGTGAGCGTGGCCGGCGCAACTGCCCTGTCAGCCTGCAATCCGTCAACCGGGGAAGGCCCGGACAATGCCGTAACAGGCGCACTCATCGGAGCCGGCATCGGCGCGGTCGCGGGCGAGGTATTCGGCGACGACAGCGACGATGCCTTTCAGGGCGCCGTTGCGGGAGCTGTACTTGGAGGTGCGCTCGGTCTCACGCTGGATCACCAGGAAGACGAGATCCGCCGGGCGCTGGGAGGCCGGGGCGTGGAGGTCGAAAACACAGGGGCCGAGCTGGTCGTGACCATACCCGAATCCGTCACATTCGACTCGGGCAGTTCCGAAATCAGGATCGCTGCCCTGCCCGACATCTACGCCGTGGCCGACAGTCTTGCACGTTATCCTCGTTCGGACGTCGAGGTCGTGGGTCATACCGACGACGTCGAAAGCGACGACTACAACATGGATCTGTCGCGAAGCCGCGCCCTCGCCGTCGCCGAAGTGTTGATCGATGAAGGAATTTCGCCGCGTCGTATTGTCGCGTATGGAAAAGGCGCCACGGCACCGGTCGCGTCGAATTTCACCGCGAGCGGGCGCGCAAAGAACCGGCGGGTGGAGATCATTATCCGTCCGGTTGCGCCAGCTTAGACCGCAATGGACATGGAAAAAAAGCGATTATAGAATCTTCCGTGCCGCTCTTCTCTCGTTGCTACCCACCCAAACGCAAATGTGTTTTTCGGGATCGAAAACACCGCAAAGTGATCGTTGTTGCTTTATCCTGAGCTTGGGTGCTCGGTTCAACACTCCCAGGATCGAAAAAAATGAACATATGCTTCAGCGAAATTTTCGCCGCATCGTTACTCAATTTCGCATAGAGTTAATTGTTGATTTACTCGCGCATCGTATTGAGCGGACCCGGATGAGCTTGTGACATGAAGATCGACATCTTTTCGCTTCTCCGTCTTAAGGCGTATTTGGGGACAAAGCCTGTCGACACATCTTCGAAACCTCAAGAAATGACATTGGAAGTTAATAGAAAATTGCCCAGTGAACCGGTTTTGGTAGGTCGCTTGACCTGTGAAGAAGGTGAGTATGTATTCCGATATGACCCGGAATACGTTGGAGAACCGATTTTCGCGTTTCCCGACGTGGGCAAGGAATATCGGTCGAAATACCTCTGGCCATTCTTTTCAATTCGCATTCCTCCACTTAACCGTGAAGATATGCGCAAAGAGATGATCAACCGCTCCCTTCGAGACGATCAAATTCTCGAGATTCTTGGATCCGTTGCGAAGATCTCTGTGACCAGCCCTTATGAGTTTCAATTAGGCCATTCTTGAGAGCTTTCGCTCACGCCACCTAATGACCCGGTCGTGATCGCGTGTGGTAAACCGGAATCGTCCGTGACGGCTTCCGCAATTTTTCACTCCCGAGGAGGGATTTTCGAACAATGTGATGATTCCCCCGGTCAAACGGCGGAAATACAAATGAAACCGGTTGTGCGTTGAATGGCAGGGCATGAAGTCCCATAAGCGTACGGTCGGTTTGAGACGTGGTGCGTAAGGGCGGCAGGAAACGCAAACGGACGCGGCAGTCCAGTTGGTCTTGGAACGGTTTCAACATCTTCGCACGGGGACAACATGGAAAACGTGGGGAAAATCGAAACAGGCACGAATTTTATCGCTATTGGACTCGGCGCGGTTCCAGCTTTTCCCGTAGTCGCAATCTCGTCCCAGCATTGACTTCCTCGCCTTCGACTGGCGTGAGTTTCATCTTTGCACGTTCACATATTCCGCGCAGGTTCAACCGTCGCCGACCCATCGTGGGCCGATTGCAGGCCTGTAAAAGCGGATGAAACTGCCTTGTGCCCAACTGGTCTATGGATTCGGGGTGACCCAGATTTGCCATTCCGTTCCCAAAAGTCAGGGTGCTTCGCTCAAAAAGGCGGTCGTCATATCTCAAGAGTTCTTCCTCTCACAAGCGGGAGCCGTTTGTACTCAAAGAACCATGACGCGTCGGTTTTGGATCGGGCACCTGGCCGAAAAAAATACTTTCCGTTCTGCCGCCACCGGATTCACGGACCATCAAATACACCCGTCCCAGAAACGGCACCACCATACGAAACCGTTCCGGAGACCCTCAATCACTTTTGAGTTTCATACACCGGGATTAGTGATCGCAGCCGCTCATGATCGTTTTGAGTCAAACTCCCGGAAGTGTGCGGGCGCCTGATCACATCGTAAGCAAGGTCCAAGCAGAACAGCGTGTCCAAGGCCCTAACAAGTCATGCTGTCGGCGTACCTGCCTCCAGGCGTCTCGCAGCGTTCTCGATCGCCTCTTCGATCAGTTCATCCGCATCACGGTCCGGCATGCCGCTGCTGATGACATCCGCCGCAACGGCAACCGCGACGTTGGCCGCGGCGTCCTGAACTTCCCTGATGGCGTCCGCTTCTGCCGAGGCGATCCTGTCCTCGGCGGCCTGAATTCGCCGTTCAACGGCGGCATGCAAATCTCTCCTGGCCTGTTCGGCTGCCGTCTCGGCCTCTTCATGTGCCCGGCGGACAATCGTTTCGGTCTGTTCATCAATTTCCCGCTTCTTCTTCTCGCTGGCATCGAGAAGGGCCTTCGCTTCCTCCCGGAGCTTTCGGGCTTCGTCGAGATCGCTCCTGATCCCGTCCGCACGACGGTCCAGCAGGCCTGCGACCCTTCCCGGAACCCTGAGCCAGACCAGAAGGGCGACGAACAGCAGAAACGAGATCGAAACAACAAAATCAGTGTTGTTCAGGCTGAAAAACGGACCGCTTGCCGCGGCGGCCGATTGAGGGAACAGTACCGCGACGAGAAACGGGAACGGGACGGAAAACCGGGACATTCTCTCCTCCGTCAATTGGAAAGGGAGTCCATCCGGGAAGAAACAGCCGAGCGTATCGCTTCCCGGTCATGAGCCCCGGGCATGATCGTCCGGACTATGTCTTCGGCCACCTCACTGGCCACATGTTCGATTGACTTGATCGAATTCGCCCGGATGTCATTGATCCGTTCTTCGGATTCCGCAAGCTTGACGGCAATCCGTTCGTCGGCCTCGGCAGTTGCGGATTCAAGATCCCTCGCAAATTCGGCCTTCGCCGAATCCAGGACCTCCCGGGCCTTGCCGCGGGCTTCCGTCAGCGCCTGTTCATACTGCTCCTCGCATTCAACTGCCTTCACCCTGAAGGTCTCGGCGAGTTCAATGTCGTGCTCTCGTGTTCGACTCCGTTCGGCCAGGATCTCCCTGATTCTCGGAATCGCGATCCCGTTCAGGATGAGATAAATGACGACGAGCGTAACAACCAACCAGAAAATCTGGTTGGGGAACGTACTGAAATCAAGCTGCGGCATGCCTTCCGCGTGCTGCGTTCCGACGGCTTCGGTTTCTACTGCCATTCTTGACCCTTTTTCCTCAGGTTCCGGCCGTCAACCCGACGCGGCACGGCGCACCAGGTACGACACGAGGACAGGCCGGGACCGCCGTATGTCCGGTTTCACCCCGGCAGCGGCTACTGTGCGTACATGAGGAGCAAGGCAACGAGAAACGAGAAGATCCCGAGCGCTTCCGCAAAGGCAATACCGATGAACATCGTCGCCGTTTGCCCACCCGCGGCGGCCGGATTGCGCAACGCGCCGGAAAGATAGTTGCCGACGACATGACCGACACCGACCGCAGCGCCTCCCATGCCGGTACACGCCAGTCCGGCGCCGACGAGGGCGCCCATTTCGACAAGATTGCCTTCTACTGCCATTTTGTTTGCTCCTTCAGAATTGAAACGGCTCCGGTCAGACCGGGTTTGCTCAATGATGCGGATGCAGCGCATCGTTCAGATACACGCATGTCAGGATTGTAAAGACATAGGCCTGGATACATACGACCAGGCTTTCCAGGCCATAAACGGCCATGATCGCCACAACGGGCGCAACTGATCCGATACCGAGGACTCCGGCGAATCCCGCAAAGACCTTGATGACCGCATGACCCGCCATCATGTTGCCGGCCAGGCGAATGGAATGGCTGACCGGGCGGACGAAATAGGAAATCACTTCGATAACCGCGAGGATCGGCCGCAGCGCGAGCGGCGCGCTGGAAATCCAGAACAGGCCGAGGAATTGCATGCCGTTCTTGACGAATCCCAGAATCGTCACGGAAACGAAAATGACCAGAGCCATGGTCGCGGTCACGGCGATATGAGACGTCGTGGTGAACGACATCGGGAGCAGGCCGAGGACATTCGCCACCAGTACGAACATGAAAATTGTCAGGATATAGGGGAAGTACCGGAGCCCCTCCCTGCCGGCAATATCCTCGACCATCTTGTGCACGAAGCCGTACAACACCTCGGCAATCGACTGCATGCGGCCAGGTACGAGCTGCCGGCGGCGCGGGGCCAGGACCATCAACCCGATGATGGCCAGAACGGTCAGCCCCATCCACAGCGTGACATTCGTCGGCGTGAAGATCCCGGTTTCCGTGCCCCCGAACAGGGGCCGCACCAGAAACTGGTCCATGGGATGAATATTGAAGCCGCCGGTTTCCGATTCCGCAGCCACTCGCGATTCCCTCCTACTTCTCGTCCTTGTCTTCCGCCACGGGAGACTGGGGTAACCCGGCGTTCCTGGTTCTGACTTCCTCGGCCGTTCTCATCATCGTGCGCACGCCTGCCGCAAACCCCAGCAAGGTAAACACGACGAGGAACAGCGGCAGCGTCCCAAACAACCGGTCCAACCCGAATCCGATTCCGAATCCGAACACGAGGCCAATAACCAACTCGAGCACCATGCGCCACGCCAATTGTGCAGCGGATACATGGCTCTGCTCCCGAGGCTTCGGTCTGCCCACAAGCTTCGCCGCCTCGATCCTGTTTCCGAGAGCAGCCAATTCGTCCCGTTCGTGCGTTTCGGGCATGTGTTCAACGGATTTCGCCGGCGCACCGGCAGCCTGAACCGCCGGGCGGACGAAAACTAGGTACCGTCCCTACTGATGTCAAGATTGAAGTCATCGACCAGAACCTGTGTCACCGCGTTGAAAAACAGCACTTTTTTCGAGAACGTGTTTCACCTTCCGCTCTCCTGCTCCCGGGAAAGCAGCAGAATCCGTCGATCGACCGATCTGCAGACCACCTCGGGTGTTTCCGTGCGTCCCACCTGCGGATGCCGTTGCCGCCCGCCGGGATTGCAGTGTCGTGACGTCAGCCCGCCGTTTCGCCTCCTGCCCGAAAGCCGGGGCCGTCCGGACGCATCCGCGGATCTCGGCCCCGTTTCGGGCCCAGGTGGTTCACTCATCCGGTTCGGACCAGCAAGAACAATGCGACGACGGTGGCTGCAACCCCGGCAAGGACAAGGACAGGCGGAAATTGACCGGTAAGCGTCACTTCCCAGGCCGTGACCCAGGTGGGAGTCAAATAGGTATAGGCCATGACCTTTGCCGACGGCAACCGTACGGACCCGTACTGAAGGAACAAAAAGCTCAAGACACTCGCGGCGACCGACAAATACGCAAGTGCCAGCCAGAAATAGGGCGGCAACGCGCGCCACTCGGTCTGAAGCAGGTCTGGCAGGCTGATAGCCGTCAGATACAGCCACCCGGCGACCGTCATTCCGAAGGTGAATACCAGGATCGGCTCACCCCGAATTAGTCGCGCAATCAAGGGCACGTAGACGGCATGGCAGACACATCCGACCAAGTAGATTGCTTCACCGCGCCCGATGTCAAACCGCAGGATCGCCGCCGGGTCAGCGCGGAATATCACCCAGACCGCTCCGCAAGCACCGACGGCCAGTGCGATGGCAACCTGCCCCGTCAGAACCTGCCGCAACAGGAAATACGCCGCTATCGCGGTCATGATGGGGGTCAGCGTGAAAACCGCCGAGGCCGAAACGGCCGGGGCGGTTTTCAGTCCTTCGAACATCAGGACAAAGTAGGTTGCGAACAGAACTCCCAGAACGGCGTAACGCCACGGAGCGCGGAAGTGCGCGCGTTTGATTCCCGGGGCCAGCCCTGCCCAGATCCCGATTATGACGCCCGAGATGAAGAATCTGAGCGCCATGATGGCAGTCGGCTCCACCAGGTTTGAAATCCGGCTCCCGATGCTGAAGGAACCGGCAATCAGCATCGAGAACACGAACATGGCGAGATGGCCGCGGACCTCGGAAGGGAAATTCATGCCCGCACACATATGCTTCTCTTCGACAACCGCAACACATGTTCGGAAGACGCTCGAGAGAATCGATTTCGGGAATCGCGACCTCAGGCGGATTCGGGTTCCGGGATTCCGCAGTGTGTTCCTGAAGTCCCGCAGAGTCGCGCGAACGCGACCCGCACGACCTCGCCCGTTGTTGCCGCGGCAACGACCCGGGCATCGAAAACCTGACCCGGGTCCGCGATGAACCCGGACAGGCGATCCGCGAAACTCCCGCCTCCACCGTTCCCGAGCGGACGGCCGAGGAAACGTTCGCGCGGGCCCGATTGCCGGAATCGATCGGCATTGACGCGACGCGGCGCACGGTTTATCTGCCTCCCTGATTTCGGAAGGTCATCGACTTCCGGTCCCTCGGAAACGTCCGGGGATCTCCGTCCGTCAGCGAGTTTCGCCCGCGGATGACAAGTTCCTATGGGAACACCCGCATTTCGCCGTCACCCGACGTGCGTAAACGCCCCGTGCCGGAGCACCGACATGTTCGAAAACCTTTCAGATCGCATAAACAGTGTTTTCGGCAAACTGACCAGCAAGGGCGTTCTGCACGACGAGGACATCGATTCCGCACTCCGGGAAGTCCGCATTGCGCTTCTCGAAGCCGATGTCGCACTTCCGGTTGTGCGCAGTTTCGTCGCCGATGTTCGGGAAAAGGCACGCGGCCAGGACGTCATCCGGTCCATCGCGCCAGGTCAGCAGGTCGTCAAGATCGTCCACGACGAACTCGTCAATATCCTGACCGGCGGTACGGACGGTCGCGAAGGCCTGCGGATCGACAATCCTCCTGCCACGATCCTTGTCGTCGGCCTGCAGGGTTCGGGCAAGACGACGACGACCGCAAAGCTCGCCAAACGACTTCGGGAATCCGAGGGCAAGCGGGTGTTGATGGCCTCACTCGATGTCCGCCGCCCGGCTGCCATGGAGCAGCTCGCAATTCTCGGAACCCAGACGGGGATTGACACGCTCCCGATCATGTCCGGAGAAGATGCCGTCCAGATAACCAGGCGGGCAGGCCAGTTTGCCGCAATCAACGGATATGACGTGCTTCTGCTCGATACAGCGGGCCGGCTGCATGCAGACGACGATCTCATGGCAGAAGCTGAGGCGGTTCGTGACGCCTCGAATCCACGCGAAACCCTTTTGGTCGCTGACGGGCTGACCGGCCAGGACGCTGTCAATGTCGCCAGCGCGTTCGATTCACGAATCGGTGTAAGCGGCGTCATCCTGACGCGCATGGACGGCGACGGACGGGGGGGAGCCGCGCTGTCAATGAAGGCGGTCACCGGTAAGCCGATACTGTTCATCGGAATCGGCGAACAGGTAGACGCGCTTGAAGTCTTTCACCCGGACCGGATCGCCGGGCGAATACTCGGAATGGGTGACATCGTCACCCTGGTGGAGAAGGCGCAACAGGTTGCAGAAAAACAGGAGACAGAACGGCTGCTCAAGCGCCTCCGAAGAGGTCAGCTGTCCATGAACGACATGATGTCCTATTTCGAGCAGGTCGACAGGCTCGGTGGACTCTCGGCCATGGCCAGCATGGTGCCCGGTGCCGGGAAGCTTCTTCAACGGCGCGGCGACACCGGAGGGTTCGATACGTATACCACTCGAAGCATCGCCCTCATTCAGTCAATGACGCCGCGCGAACGGGTCAACCCGGCACTGTTGAAAGCCAGCCGAAAACGTCGGATTGCCCGGGGAGCCGGTCTCGAGGTCAGCGATCTCAACCAGCTTCTCAAAATGCATCGGACCATGAACGGTACGGTGAAGAAGATGGGGCGGCGGGGAATGCTCAAGGCTGCGATGGAGATGTTCGCCAAGTCCAAGGGGGATCGGGCGGACCCGGACCTGAACACGGACGAACTGGAGATTCCGGGACTGGCGAACCTGCCCGGACAGCTTGGCGGAGCGGGGATGCCCGGTGGAATCCCGGGACTGGCCCTGCCGCACCCGAACCCTGCCATGTTTGCCGGCCGCGGCCGGAAGCGCCGCAAGAAACGATGACCGCTGCATCCACACCGAGAGCGGACACCGCCGGGGGGCCTGAAGTCGATGTCCCGACGCTGACGACAGATCGACTGACGCTGCGTCCCCACCGACTTGATGACTTCACGGCATACTCTGATCTTCTGACATCCGATCGATGCCGATTCATGGGCGGGCCGCACGACCCCACGACCGCATGGCTCTGGTTTGCCTCCGATATCGTGCAATGGCGCTTCTTTGGCCACGGCGGACTTGCGGTCGTGGATAACAGATCCGGGACCTGCGTCGGACAGGTGGTCCTGAACCGTCTGCCCGGGTTTCCCGAACGTGAACTTGGCTGGATGGTCTACGAAGAGTACGAAGGGAACGGCTACATGACCGAAGCCGCGACGCGCCTCAAGTCGTTTGCCTTTGAAACGCTCGGCTGGTCGACGCTCGTCAGCTACATCAGCCGCGACAATATCCGCTCGATCGCCCTTGCGGAGCGTATCGGCGGATGTATCGACCCCGAAGCTGACGGTCCTGAACCTTACGACCTCGTCTATCGCTACCGAATTGAGGAGTGCAATCCGTGAAGACACCCCCTGACGTTGACGGAATTCTCAAGGATCACCGGGACAGTATCGATCGGCTTGATGCGATTCTCGTCTACACGCTCAGTGAACGGTTTCGGCACACGAAGGCGGTCGGCGAACTCAAGGCGGCGCACAAGCTGCCTCCGGCAGATCCCGAACGGGAAGCCCGACAGATCAGCCGACTGGAGGAACTGGCCCGCAATGCGGGGCTGGATCCCGATTTCGCGAAGAAATTCCTGAATTTCATCATCAGTGAAGTCATTCAGCACCACAAGCACCTCGCGAAATGACTGGAATCGACCGATTCATCATCGCCTTGACCAGGGAGAACAACACATGGCCATGAAAATACGACTTGCGCGCGGGGGTTCCAAGAAACGTCCGTTCTACAGGATCGTCGCAGCAGACAGCCGCATGCCACGCGACGGCCGATTCGTTGAAAAACTTGGAACCTACAATCCTCTCCTGCCGAAGGACAGCGACAGCCGCGTGTCGTTGAATCTCGAGCGCATCCGTTACTGGCTGGACCAGGGCGCAACGCCAACCGACCGAATTTCGCGATTTCTCGAGGCCGCGGAAGTTCTCGACAAGAAGCAGCGCGCGAATCCGATCAAGGGCCGGCTGAGGAAGAAGGCTCAAGAGCGCGCCGGACAGGAAAACCCCGGAGACGATGCCTGAAGACAACGTGATTCCTGCGCTGACGCCACCGGGAAGTCCTTCGCGTGCACATGCCCTCCAGGTCTCTCCGACCGGAATATTCGTTCCGGGGCGGGAACATGCAGCCGACCGCCTGGTGTCCGCAGCAAGCCTGTCGTCGGCCCGTGGCGACAGTCCGATGGCGTCACCGCGCCCGGCTTGTCCCTGTGCCTGAAATGTCGACCCGCCCACGTGCCGATCCGGAAAACGCATCCGGTCTGGTTTGTCTCGGCAGGATTCTCGGGGCTCACGGAGTCAAGGGCAATGTCAGCGTTGAAAGTTTCTGCACGAACCCGGAGGCCTTGGCGAGCTACGGTCCACTGGTGACGGAAGACGGGTGCGGGGACCTCGCACTCAGCATAAGGAAAACCGCGGGCCACAAACTCGTCGCGGCAGTCGCGGGGGTGGACACAAGGGAGCAGGCCGAATCGCTGAAAGGTGTCCGCCTGTATGTCAGACGGGACCGCTTCCCCGAACCGGCAGGAGACGAGCACTACGTGGCCGATCTCATCGGGCTCAAGGCCGTTGATGCGTCACGGCATGAACTCGGGACGGTCGTGGCCGTTCAGAACTACGGCGCCGGCGACATACTGGAAATCGGGACGCGCTCATCTACCCGGACGATCCTGCTTCCATTTACAAAGGACGCGGTCCGTTCGATCGATCAGGACGCCGGACAGATCGTCGTTGACCCTCCCGACGGGGTCATGTGACCGCCGTCCTTCAGGCATCACCATCCGCCGGGAACGCACGGCACGGAATGCGTCGCCGCAAGGAGTGCCAATGACAAGCGAGAGCAATTCAACTGATCGCGCCGCAGGCGCTTCGACGGGGCCAGACGATCTTCCCGAGCCGAACACCTGGACCGCGCGCGTCATTACGCTGGCACCGGAAGCTTTCCCCGGCACCCTCTCCCAGTCCCTCGTCGGGTCCGCGCTTGAAAGGGGCCTTTGGGACCTGCAGACGATCAATCTTCGCGACTTCGGACTCGGACGGCACCGGACGGTTGACGACACGCCGGCCGGCGGCGGCGCCGGAATGATCATGCGCGCCGATGTTGTTGCCGACGCACTCGACCATGCGGCCGCGAACACACCGCCAGACCGGCAGAAGTGGCCTGTCGTCTGCCTTTCGCCGCGTGGAACCTTGTTCAGTTACGATGTCGCGAGGAAGTGGTCGCAGGCGCGCGGCGTCACGCTGCTGTGCGGCCGATTTGAAGGAATCGATGAACGCGTCATTGAAGAGTACCGACTGGAAGAAATCTCGATTGGCGATTTCATACTGACCTGCGGGGAAGTTGCCGCCCAGGTCTTGATCGACGCCACGGTTCGCCTTATACCGCGCGTTCTTGGCAACCCGGACTCGATCGAAGAGGAATCATTTACCGCTGGACTGCTGGAGTATCCGCAGTATACGCGGCCCGCAACGTGGCGTGGCCGCGGGATTCCGGAGGTCCTGCTTTCCGGCCACCACGCCGAGATCGCCGAGTGGCGGCGCGCGCGTTCGGAAGAACTGACCCGGGCGCGAAGACCGGATCTCCTGGATGGCCGGCCGGGAACTCGGGATGAAAACCGTGACGCCTGGCCGGTCCAGGTAGAGAATGACAGCCCGCGGGCCTGATCCGCGGCCACGAGGGAAACGACATGAACATGATTGAACAGCTCGAGGCAGAACAGGTCCGTGATCTTGCAACCCGGATACCGGACTTCAAGGCCGGGGACTCAATTCGTGTTGGATACAAGATCATCGAAGGAACCCGGTCACGTGTCCAGAATTACGAAGGTGTCTGTATTTCACGCAAGGGCGGCGACGGGATTGGGGCTTCGTTTACCGTTCGAAAGATCTCGTTCGGCGAGGGAGTTGAGCGGGTCTTTCCGCTTCATTCGACCAATATTGAAAGCATAACGGTCATTCGCCGTGGGCGCGTTCGTCGCGCGAAGCTGTACTACTTGCGCTCCCGGCGCGGTAAGTCGGCGCGTATCGTTGAAAAAACCAACTACCGGCCAAAGCCCGTACCGACGACGGAGGAACAGGACTAATGAAAAAGGGCCTGCATCCCGACTATCACAAGATCGAGGTCAAGCTGCTTGACGGCAGCACCTACGAAACCCGGTCAACCTACGGGTCCGAAGGCGATACCCTGACCCTCGAGATCGATCCTTCTGCGCATCCGGCATGGACGGGCGGCGGACTGAAGCTCGTTGATTCCGGTGGCCGGGTTTCCCGGTTCAAGAAGAGATACGAGGGCCTCGGGTTCTGATTCACTTCGACCGGGAAAGGAAGGCCGGGTCGCTCGCTTCCCGTTCCCTTCCAGGTCTCACGTCCATTCGCGACATCATTCCGCGGAACGCGGATCGGCAGTTCGAAATCACAACGAAGTCGTCGGAGCGACGGACTCACAGTATTCGTTTTCGGCCCGCAAGCGTGTGCACGCCATGTTTGCATCGGTTTCGTTGAGTTTTTTGAAGCTCGCCCTGAACCGTTCAGATCCTTCGTGCATGACCAGTTCGATACTCCGCTGCACGGGTTGTCCGGAATTCGGGATTCTCAGGGCGATCGACATGAGGTGCTTTTCGGCTTCGTAGTTACTCGGGAAATACCCGACGATCACGCCCCAGTTGCGCGGGCCGCCATCATTCGCACGAACGACCAGCCGCGACTGGCGGTAATCTTCCTTCACACGGTCGGGTGTTGGGGGAGGGAATCCGATGACAACGGTTGTCAACGCAACCGGCGCGGGTACCGGACTGACAACACCGACATCGGCTGCACCCTGGGCTTCAACCGATTCAACCGATTCGAGAACTGCCATTTGGACGGCATCGTCAATTCCCTCGGTCCCCGTTTGTTCGGCAAATTGACGCGCCAACCACTCCGGACGCTGCGGGGGTAACAGTCCCCTGAGGCCATCGGCCAACATGACACCGGCATCCCCGTTCCAGATGATCGCCGGTAACGGTTTGACCGACGCGTGTTGAGGAGACCGATCGAACCCCATGCGCAGGAGTTGCGCGATGCGGTCGTCGCGGCGTTTCGCGGACTTGCCTCCGAAGACCGTTGCGATCACACGCTTATGGCCGCGATGGGCCGACGCAACGAGGTTGAACCCCGCCGCCCGCGTGTATCCGGTCTTGATGCCATCGGTTCCCGTGAACGATGTCAGCAGTCGGCGGTTGGTGTTCCTGACCGTGGCAACTCCTGCATCGACGGTCCTTCGGGAGAACAGGTGATAGTAATCCGGAAAATCGTAAATGACCCTGCGTCCGAGGATGGTCATATCCCGGGCCGTTGACAGATGTCCGTTCTGGGTCAAGCCATGGGCATTCTTGAACACCGTCTTGCTCATGCCCATCTGTTTGGCCGTCGCCGTCATCCTGCGGGCGAAAGCCGCCTCGCTGCCGGAAATCGCCTCGCCCAAGGCAGTCGCTGCGTCGTTGGCCGATCGGATTGCCGCCGCCCGGATCAGGTGCCGGATCGAGATCCTTTGCCCGACTTTCAATCCGAGCTTGGACGGCGGTTCGCTCGCGGCATGGCGCGAAATCCTGACCTTGGTATCCAGCCCGATCTCACCGCCTTCGACGGCCTGAAACACCACGTAGAGTGTCATCATCTTGGTCAGGGAGGCAGGATGCAACCGGGTGTCGGCGTTTCGCGAATGCAAGACCTTGCCGGTTCGCGCGTCCATGACCATCGCCGCGTACGGTGCGGCTCCGGCCGCCAGTGCTGAAAGAATCAAAAGAAACGCGGCCGTCGCCGCCACACGATTTATTGACCTCATTGAAATCCGCTCACTTGCCTCTAACTGCCGATCTGAATTCGCCGTTTGTCACGGTCTTCGCCACAGATTAGCACGGGGCAGACGTGAGTAAAGCCAGTCCAAAGCAACGATCGGCTGTTTCATTGGGGTCATTACGCCCGAATAGTGACCGATTTGGCCTTTTGGCGCAAGTATAACCACGAGCCAATGTGGTGCAACCTGGAGTATCCACAATATCACGTGTTCGACCACGGACCATGCACATCTCCGCGCTCATACCGACGGGATACGATAATTCACCGGCCACATACGGACGTCCGGAAAAGGAAGGAACATTTTGGCAACATTCCCGGCGTTTACCCGGCGATTTCGCCGTGACATGAAACGAAAGACGCCGTTCCCCGGTCACACACCGTTACGACCCAGCCCCGCGCCACCTGACCGGCACGGTCCGGGAACGAACCCGATGTCGGCTTCGGCCGGGCGAAAACATCGTCCCTCATCTTCCGTTTCGGGCCGTCCGTCATTCCCGCCGGCGCGGACCATTGCGACAAATCCGTGGATTGACAACCCATGGATCGGACGTCGTTGATTCGGTTTTCCGTTCGCTCCGCGGAGCGCGCCGGGACTTGACATTTCCGGTTGAATTTCGATGCTTGAACTGTCCATGAAACCATATGATCGCAGGAATCCATGGCGAGACCGTTGACTCATATCCCGTCGGCAAACCAGGATCAGGAGCCGGATTCCGGCGTCCTGACGGACGTAAAGCCGAAGACCGAGAGGCCTCCCCTCTACAAGGTGCTCCTGATCAACGACGACTACACGCCAATGGACTTCGTGGTTCATGTCCTGGAGATGATTTTCGGCATGGAATATCCACGTGCAGTGGCGCTCATGCTGACGGTTCACCAGACCGGCCACGCAATCATCGGGGTGTTTTCCAGGGAGGTCGCCGAGACAAAGGTTTCCCAGGTCATGGAGTACGCCCAGCATCACGGGCATCCGCTGCAATGCACCATGGAAAAGGAACAGTAAGCCCAGGTTCGAGTTGTCCGGCCACATGAATGTACCTGACCGCCTCGATCTTCCCTTCAGGGACGGGCTGCTCACGGTGCCCGATTCCGGCTCGACCGTTGTCTGGAACGGGAGCCCCCGGCCATTTTACGGATCGCTCCCACGTGAACGTGCTTTCTTTGTTCACGGCGACTGGCGCAGGTCACGGCGGTTTTCCGGGGACGGGTTTCGTACCGGAACGACTCATACCGAACGAGCCTCCCTGGCGATCGTCGAGATCGACCGATCGAGGAAGGCAACGCTCGGGCGGATCGGTGCCGCCTATTCCGGCCTCGAGACAGGCGGAACGCTGGTGATCGACGGCAAACGGGACATGGGGATAGACGGGATTCTCAATGCGGTCCGCTCAAGGCATCCCGTGAACGGCTCGATTTCAAAGCAGCACGGCCGCGTGTTCTGGTTGACGCGCCAGGGGGATGTGCCAGGGGAGTTCCGGGAATGGAAACGCCTCCTCGATCCCTGCCGCAACGGCAACGGTTTCTTTACCGTCCCGAACCTGTTCAGTTCGGAAAAAATCGACCCGGGATCGTCACTTCTGGCGGATTGCCTTCCCCCCCTCCTGGGCCATGGCGCCGACTTCGGCGCAGGATGGGGATGGCTTTCGTTTCGGGCACTCGCCGCGAGCCCGGACATCGCCAGCCTGGTCCTGATCGACTGCGAATCCGAGGCCATTAGATGCTCCCGGCTGAACGTTTCAGACAGCCGTGCCCGGTTCATCTGGGCCGATGCCCTGAACCATGCGTTCGACCGGAGGCTTGACTTTGTCGTGATGAATCCCCCTTTCCACCGATCGACCAGGCCCGACCCCGGTCTCGGGTACGGGTTCGTTTCCCGCGCGGCCTCTGTTCTTCACTCTTCCGGAACGCTTCACCTGGTCGCAAATCGTCATTTGGCCTATGAGGACACGGTGAAATCCTGCTTCCGATCATGGCGAACCGTCAGGGAGGCCAACGGGTTCAAGGTAATCCGGGCGCGCAAGCCGAGATCGTGAACTCAATCTGACGGACTGTCCCGGTGCTCATCCAATCACCGTACAAGATCAACTGGCGGCCCGGATCGAACAGCCGGCACCGGATCGGGTGGTGCTCAAAAACCTGTCAGCCCTTCAACCATCGGCGTGCACGCGGGTCACTCAGCAACCGCTTGGCCAGTTCGATCCCGAGTTGTTCTGCATTCTCGGATGGGCCACGGGAATCTTCCCGAATTCGGGATGCTCCGGATGGATGCAGAACCTCGCAACGCAATCGGATTTCAGACCCCGCCAACTCGGCAAGTCCGGCGATCGCACTCCTGCACGAACCGCCAAGGCTTTCAAGAAGCGCACGCTCTGCGGCGATCCGTGCCGCGGTTGGCCGGTCCGTCGCCAAAGACAGGGTTTTCGCGAGTTCGCGGTCATCTTCCCGGGCATCGACTCCGATTGCTCCCTGGCCGAGAGCCGGAAGCATCTCGTTCGGATCAAACAGCTGGGTGGCGTGTTCAATGAGGTCGAGCCTCCGCAATCCGGCCACCGCGAGAACTGTTGCGTCCACCTCCCCACGGCCAAGTTTCCGCAACCGGGTTTCCACGTTGCCCCTGAACGCAACGACCTCCAGGTCGGGTCGCATGGCCATGATCTGGCTGCGCCTCCGCGGACTGCTCGTTCCGATCCTGGATCCTTTCGGCATCGAACCAAGCGTCGAATGGGACAGGGAAACCAGCGTGTCCCGTACGTCTTCCCGCGCGAGGTAGCAACAGGTGCGGATTCCGCCGACCCGGTGGCCCGGCCGGTCCTTCATCGAGTGAACTGCCACGTCGATATTCCCGGCCAGCAACGCGTCATCGAGTTCGCGAACAAACAGTCCCTTGCCGCCGATTTCATACAGGGGCCGGTCACGGATGACGTCGCCGGTCGTCCGGACTGCCACAAGTTCCAGCGATTCCGGTTCGGCACCGAATCGTTCGATCAACAGCCTGCGGAACATTTCCGCTTGGACAAGCGCAAGACGGGACCCCCGTGTTCCGATCCTCAGTCGGCCGCGTGGAAGATCGAGACTCATTGCCGCCCCTGAAAACCGAGGCCATGCGGCACCACGAGACGCCCAACCAGCTGGCTTGAGGCTTCATGCCGGAAGCCGGAAGTGTTAATGGCGTCCGCGATTACCACCCATCGGAACCGGGGAGCGCGGTCAACTGGACACATCTCGAAAGTCCCTTCTGAAGGCATTGAACCAAGAGACCCTGCCAACACCGCCCGTCTGGATGATGAGGCAGGCTGGTCGATACCTGCCAGAATACATGAAAACCAGGGCACGTGCCGGGAGTTTCCTCAATCTCTGTTATACGCCGGAGCTCGCTGCCGAGGTAACCCTTCAACCGATACGGCGTTTCGGATTCGACGCGGCCATCCTATTCGCGGACATTCTGCTTCTTCCGCACGCACTGGGTTGTGAGCTTGACTTTCCTGAAGGGCTGGGACCGCAACTGTCGGTCATCCGGAGATCGGAAGATCTTGGGGGACTGGCTTCGGCCGAGGATATCCATCAGGAGCTTGAGCCCGTTTACCGCACGGTCGGGATTCTCAGGGATGCTTTGCCCGAGACGGTGACATTGATTGGATTTGCCGGTGCACCATGGACGGTCGCAACCTACATGATCGCCGGCCGCGGAACCCCTGGACAGGAACCCGCGCACGCGATGCTCCGGGAGAACCGACTCCTGTTCGACCGGTTGATCGAACTGCTCACGAACGCGACGATCCTCTACCTTGAACAGCAGGCCCGGGCCGGTGCCGAAGTGTTGAAGATCTTCGACAGCTGGTCGGGAAGCCTGACCCGCAGCGCGGGTCTATTCGATCGGTATTGCACGCAGGTCCACGAACGCATCATCGCGGCACTCAATTCAAGCTGTCCGGACGTTCCCGTCATCGGATTCCCGCGGGGAGCAGGTCGGCATTACCAGGACTACGTGACCCGCACCGGCGTGACCGGCCTGGCCCTTGATACCGGCGTCGATGCAGGTTGGGCGGCGAAACACCTTCAGCCTGTAGCCTGCGTACAGGGAAATCTCGATCCGCGGTTCCTGGTTACCGGCGGCGGGAAACTGGTTGCCGAAACCCGAAGAATTGTCCGCGCGTTTGCGAATGGTCCGCACATATTCAACCTTGGGCACGGAATCACGCCAGAGGGCGATCCGGACAATGTCCTGAGAATGCTTGAAGCCGTTCGGGGGCATGCCGTCCGCAACTGAGAATCCGGCGGGGACGACGAGCCGTTCCCGTGGCGGGTCCTGTCACCTCCACCGGGCGACGGGCGGCATGCTCATCAGTACGGCGTCAACATCGTGTCCCGATTCCAGACCGAATCGCGTACCCCTGTCATAGAGCAGGTTGAATTCCGCGTATCGCCCACGCCGGGTCAACTGGATTTCCCGTTCCGCCTCCGTCCAGGTCTCACGGCGCCTCTCTTCGGCAATCGGGAGCCAGGCCTCGACGAACGCGCGCCCGACCCGTCGCACGAACGCAAAGTCGGCGTCCCAGTCTCCGGAATCGAGATCGTCGAAAAAAATCCCGCCCGCTCCCCGTTGCTCCCGGCGATGCGGGATCCAGAAGTACCTGTCAGCCCAGTCCCTGAACTGGAGGTAGTAATCCGGGTTGTGCCGTTCGCAGATTTCCTGAAGGACACGGTGGAACCGATCCGTATCCTCAGGGTTTGGAAGTGCGGGATTCAGGTCGATTCCTCCTCCGAACCACGATGAAACGGGCGTCCAGAACATCCGCGTATTCATATGAACCGCGGGGACCCTCGGGCTGTTCATGTGCGCAACAAGCGAGATCCCTGAAGCCCAGAACTTCGGGTTTTCACTCAATCCCGGAATGTCCCGGCGAGAGGTCAGAGACTTGAGCATCCTGGCACTGAGCTTTCCGTGGACGGTGGACACGTTGACCCCGACCTTTTCGAACACCCGGCCGTCCCGCATGACCGACATGGTCCCGCCGCCGGGGTCTCCGGTTCCCTGACGCAGGGTGGCTCGAACCTCAAATTTTCCCGGAGCACGGTCTGCCAGCGGTCCGGTTTCATGCCGGTTCTCGAGGGAATCACAAACCGCGCATGTCTCGTCACGCAATGTTCGAAACCAGCTCGAAACCTGCTCGTGTCTGGAACCGACCTCGTCGTCCAATGGAGAACCTGTTCTTGTTAGCTGTGTGCAGCCGTCGTCCTGACAACTCTTTACGGCCCCCACAAGGAGCAAATCCCCCTGCGTTCAGCTCAGGAGATACCAACGACGCGACAGGCGGTGACCCGGATCACCCCGCGCCAAGGCTGTCACGCGACGGCGCGCGACAGGGCGCATTGGCTCCAGAGCGCCGACAACGCCCGGACGAGCTTGTCGATATCGGAATCACTGTGAAGGGGCGACGGAGTGATCCGTAGTCGCTCGGTTCCCCGAGGAACCGTTGGGTAATTGATCGGAGCAACGTAGATCCCGTAGTCCCTCCGCAGGATTTCGCTGATCTGGCGGCATTTCTCCGGATCCTTGATCAGGACCGCGACGATGTGGCTGCCGTGTCCAATGTGTGGAATGCCAATCGCGTCGAGGCGGCGGCGGAGACGTTCGACCTGGCGTTTCTGCTGCATGCGCTCCCGGTCACTGGACTTCAGATGGCGCACCGCCGCCAGGCTCGCCGCCGCGATCGCCGGAGGTAGTGATGTCGTAAAGATGAAACCGCTCGCGAACGACCTCACGAAATCGCAACAGGCCCGGGACGCCGCGATGTATCCCCCCTGGCATCCGAACGCCTTTGCAAGCGTCCCTTCAATGACCGTAATCCTGCCTTCGCACCCGTCACGTTCGGCAATGCCGGCACCTCGACGGCCATAAAGGCCGACAGCATGAACTTCATCCAGGTAGGTCATCGCCCCGTACCGTTCGGCAACATCGCAGATCTCACCGATTGGCGCGATATCGCCATCCATGGAGTACACCGACTCGAACGCCACGATTTTCGGGACTTCCGGCGGGACTTCGTTCAGTTTTCGCTCCAGGTCTTCCACGTCATTGTGCCGCCAGATCATTTTCGTGGCGCGAGAGTGGCGGATTCCCTCGATCATCGACGCATGATTGGCCGAATCCGAGAGAATGGTTGTGCCCGGAACCCTCGACGCAATGGTCGAAAGCGTACTCCAGTTGGCGACATATCCGGACGTGAACAGGAGCGCCGCGTCCTTGCGGTGAAGGTCGGCGAGTTCCCGTTCCAGAAGCACGTGGCAGTGATTGGTTCCGGAGATGTTGCGGGTACCTCCCGAGCCGACCCCGTAGCGCGAAATCGCGTTCCTCGCGGCATGGACTACAGATTCATGCTGCGCCATGCCCAGGTAATCGTTCGAGCACCAGACCGTGATGTCGCATTCCCCGTCGTGTTCGTGGCTGGTCGCCTCGGGAAAGTTCCCCCGCCGGCGTTCAATGTCCGCAAAGGTCCGATAGTTGCCCTCTTCTTTCAGGGCATTGACGTGGCGCAGAAAAATATCGTCAAAATCCATGCCTGCATCAATTCCATTCTGGTGTCCGGTCGAAGGCAGGTCAGACTGCCATCACGGAACGGAGGGCTGCCGGTCACATCCCCGGACCGGCTTACGTGTCTTTACCGTCCTTCGACGGAAGGTTGAACAATTTCTCCGCATCGCCCAGTACGTCCTTGCCGCTCCCCGCTTCGCGTGCCGTGTCGGAAAGCGTAAAGTTCTCAAGTCCGCTGATCGACGACGGCATACGGTATTCCGTTTCCATGTGCAGGGATTGCTCGGTCGATACCAGCGTTTTCCTCTGCTCCACTGTCATCGCTTCGCCTGCTTTTTCCTTCTTTTTCATCGCCAGGCCGATCGCGGCATCGAGCTCGGTCTGCATGCACAGCCCGAGCGCGACGGGATCGGTCGGCTGGATATTGGCCATGTTCCAGTGCGTACGCTCGCGCACGGACTTGATCGTCGGCCTCGTCGTGCCGATCAAGCGGGCGATCTGGCTGTCAGACAGTTCGGGATGAAACCTGACCAACCAATTGATCGCGGCCGGCTTGTCCTGGCGTTTGGACAGTGGCGTGTAGCGGGTTTCCCGCCGCTTCGACCGGCTTTGCGTCAACAGGTCCTGTTTGAGTTCCAGGCTGTATTCGGGATCGTCCTGACCCTTCTCGATTTCCCCGGCGGCCAGCTGGTTACTTGCAACCGGATCCAGTCCCTTGATTCCAATTGCGAATTCACCATCGGCGATTCCATTCACTTCAAGTTCATGCAATCCGCAGAAATCGGCAATCTGCCTGAACGTCAGCGACGTATTGTCAACGAGCCAAACGGCGGTGGCCGTTGCCATGATTGGAGTCGCCATACTCGTACCTCGCTTGAATCGAAAAAGAATCCCCGACCAGCACCGCCGGACGTTCCAGCGACGCAATTTCCGACCGGGCTCCCTCAACTCTATACTCATACCGCTCGATGCCGAAAAGCAGATTTCGGACTTTCGCGATGGAAACCATCGACTTCGACAACCGTTGTCGGGGAGATGCGTGATCGGGAATCCTGCCGTGATTTCGGTTCAGGTGCCCCCGGTTACACCATGGACCGTAATTGTCCGGATACGGTGTCAGCTTCCGGGTAATGCGTCCGATTTCGTCAGAGATACCGTTTTCCCGCTCGGCAGTGGCCGACGAAGACGAAACTCCAGACAGCCCGCATGACCTGTTCCACTGGATCGCGTCATCGGATGCAACGGGAACACCCGTGTGCCCGGCACATTTCCGACGGCGGGAGCCGACTCCGGGCGCACAGGAGCAGTTGAGTGGGTTCATTCAATGTCAATAGGCAGTTCAGGAAGCTCGTGGTGTCGATGCATTAACTCCCTACGAATTTGCCTCGGCAATCTCCGAGACCCGCAATGCCACTTTCTCTGCCACCCGTATCATCGCCTCGACCAGACCTTCATCGACGTCAATGGTGCCTTCGTATTCAGCGAGGTTCCTCGTGCGATGCGCCCCGTCGAGCACACGCCAGTCTTAACCCGGAAGGCCGAGCGTATGCTCATGACACTGGAAAACGAGATAACGATTGTTTGAGCGATAGCCGGCAATCCGTAGCGCAGCCCAAGACACGGCGTGTGCAGCGTTGTACGCAAGATCGAACCGGGATTCGAGGCTGAGGTCATCCTTCTTCGCATCTGCGAGTTGAGCGGCTCCCGAGCGGATCAATCCTGACACCTCGTCGGCTGATGGCGCTTCCACCTTCAGCACGTCTCCCTTCACGAGATTTTCCAGGTATTCATTTGCCATTGAGGCTCCCCGCAAGAACCACGTGAGGCCCTTGCAGGACCCGGGTCAAAAACCCGGCCCTGGCCGTTCGCCGTTTCCGAAACTCCTTTGACGTGTAGAGCGTCAGGTTCACGCGTCGACCAAGCTTGTCCTCAACCGGCGCCATGGCAGTGTAGATCGACTCCAGCGTCAGATCGTCGGAAACAACAAGGAGATCGATGTCGCTCGCCGCCGTGTCCGTGCGCCGGGCAACCGATCCGAACAGCAGGGCCAAAACCAGTCGGCTTGCCAAAGGTTTGAGCGCGCCCCGAAGCGACTCCTCCAAGCCAATGGTCTTGCGGACGATACTGCACATTTCGTCGAACAAAGGCGACTCGCGATTCGCCCGGTAGTGCTTGCGGGTTCCTACGCGCGAGACAGCCGCGAGGCCGCTCCCCGCGAGACGGGCCAACTCTCTCTGCACGGCACCGCGCCCCGAGCCTGCCAAGGCGATGATCTCGGTGACAAAGAACTCCCGGTCCGGCTGCCCGAAAAGCAGAGCGAGTACGCGCTGCTGCGTCGACGTGAACAACGCATCGGCGAGTGCCGAGGCACCGGAATCGTCCTTTCGGAGAGTCGCGGTCGCGACAGGTGTCGGGGCTCCTGTACCCATAATGGGTAAAACAATACCTCGACAGGGTATTTCAAGTAAAATCCAAATTTCCAGCCTTGCGGCGTTGTCATCGGTATACTTGCCCGGTTTCCCGGCAACTGCGAAACGACCGGGTTCTCGTCACCGGAATCGGTAATACTCCGGCCATGTGACGAACTGCCAATCCAAAGTTCGCCAATACGAACATCCGACGTCGGTTGCCAGGTACTTCTCCTACCCCGTTCGATTCGCTCCGGTCAGCCACAACTTCCGACAAGGCCGCCTGCGCGGCTCTTGGAATAGCCCGTTTTCACGGGGCTTGTGCGTGGAACCGTCCCGTGGTCGTCGATCAAAGGCCCGACACGATGATCCGGAGCCGAAGTCGTCAAAGGATCCAGGTCTCGTGTTCGTTCTGTCGCGGACGGACATGTCGCCACCTTCCACCCACCCCGATCCGCAAAGGACGAAAAACAATGTCACATGTCGACGGAATTTGCTGCGGCACTGGCAGGGAGCGCGCCCCGATGCCCGCCCGGCGGCACGAAGACAATGGATCACGAAACCGAGAGAACGATCTTTCCGACGTGCGCGGAACTCTCCATGTATCGGTGGGCTTCCGGTGCTTCCTCCAGGTCAAAGGTCGAATCCATGACCGGACGCACCCTGCCCTCATCCAGCAAAGGCCACACCTTTTCAGAAAGATCCCTGGCAATCCGGGCCTTTGCCCGATCGCTTTGCGGTCGCAATGTCGACCCGGTGACGGTCAACCTCCGTGTCATGAGACGAGCAAGATTGAGCGTTTGCTTTGGCCCCCTCAGGAAGGCGATCTGGACCAGGCGGCCATCCTCTGCCAGAGACGCAAGGTTTCGCGGGATATAGTCTCCGCCAACCATGTCGAGGATGAGATCGACCCCTCTGCCCTTTGTCTCATCGGCGATGCGGTCCACGAAATCCTGTTCCCGATAGTTGATCGCCACGTCCGCGCCCAGTTCAATGCATCGTTCGCACTTTTCCGCGGACCCGGCCGTGGTGAACACCCGCGCCCCGAATTCGTGCGCCAACTGGATCGCCGTCGTGCCAATCCCGGATGTGCCTCCATGAACAAGAAAGGACTCACCCGCGATCAATCCCCCGCGGGTGAAGGCGTTGCTCCAGACCGTGAAAAAGGTCTCGCACAGCGCTCCTGCCGCCTGCATGTCGAGTCCTGCGGGAATCGGCAGCGCATGGTCCTCGTGGGTTACGGCGAATTCGGCGTACCCTCCGCCGGGCAGCAAGGCCGTGACCCGGTCGCCGATCTGCCATCGCGCCGCGCTGGGTCCCGTTGCAACAACGGTCCCGGCTGCTTCCAGCCCCGGGAGGTCCGAAGCCGTCGGCGGCGGCGCGTACAGGCCCGCTCTTTGCAGGCAGTCCGGCCGATTGACCCCCGCAGCCTCAATCCTGATCAGGATCTGTTCATCTCCCGGAACGGGAACGGGCCGTGAGACCCCGGTCAATACGTCGGGGCCGCCAGGCTCCCTGATCTCGACCGCCCGCATCGTCGAAGGCACTTGCATGAATTCAGATCCCTGGCGTTGTTACCCGGCCAATGAATGGGCGAAATCCCAGTACATTTCGCGGACCTTCATTGCGGTTCTTCCGACATTGAGATCACGGTCGTCGAACCGCGTCACGGGCACGACCTTTCCGATGTTTCCGGTCACGAAAATTTCGTCGGCTTCGCAGAAATCCTCGACCGTGAGTGTCGTCTCGTTAACGGCAATCCCGTCATTTGCCAGCAACTTGATGATGCGCTGGCGGGTCAACCCGTTCAAGAACATCCCGTTCGGGACCGGCGTCAGGATTTCCTGATCCCGCACCATGAACACATTGGTCGATGCCGTCTCCGCAACATGATCGTTGATATCCAGTGAAAGGGCGTTGGAAAAACCACGACTGCGTGCTTCGGCGATAATTCGTCCGTTGTTGGCATAGAGCGACGCGGCTTTCGCCGTCGTCAGGGCCATGTCAGGCCTGGGGCGCCGGTAGGGAGAAACCGTCAGCGAAAACTGCCCGATTGCCGGCATGGGATACGTCTCGATGCAAATCGCGAAACGGGTGCTGTCAGGGTCGATTTCAACGACGCCGGGGCCACCCTCTCCGGACCACATCATGGGCCTCAGGTAAAGCGCCTCGTTTCTGTCAAATCGCCGGCAACCCTCTTCGATCAGCCCGAAGATCTCGTCGGACGTGACCGGGGGCGTCATCCCCATCGTTTGCGCCGAGGCGATGATTCGATCGCAGTGCAAATCGAGATCCGGGCGCACTCCATCGAACTGCCGTGCGCCGTCGAACACCAGTGTACCGAGCCACGACCCATGGTCGGCAGACCCCATGATGGGTACATTGCCATCGTACCAGGTTCCATCCAGCCAAGTCGCGGCCTTGCGTCCAATCGCCAAGACTTCTCTCCCGTCAGAGTTCGCCGCTGCTCATAGACAATGCGTTTGGGTGATTCAACCGTGGCGGGGAAACGCTCAGGATTTCAGCGAGTCTTCGGATTCGAATCCGGGCAGAACGGAAGGGGACACACCAGCAGGCGCCGAAATCGATTTCAGAATCCTGCCGGGTCCGGCCATGAATGCCTGGTAACCCGGCAGGTCGCGCAACCTGCTCTTGCCCCGCTCGATCCGCATCACGTCCTCAATGCGCCGGTCGAGAAATTCCCAGGTTTCCGATTGATCCTCGGAGTCGTCGCCGAACCAGAACAGGCTTGTCGACGCCAGAATTCCCGACAGAAGCATCCGCTTTGTGTACCAGTTCACATCTCTCGACGTGTCATTCAGCGCATTCCAGATGGTGTCGGTTGTTTTCCACAGCGCATGCGCTCCAGGGGCGGCATTGTGTGGCAGGGCAAAATAGGCCGCACTTTTCCGCAGAACTTCCCGGTCCGACACATCGAACCGTGTCCTGACGGCGCGGACGACGCGGTCGCGGTAGCGCAATGATTCCAGTGCCGTGGCGGAGTCTTCCAGTTTCCGTACCATGTCGCGATCGAGGACGGCTTCATACTCGAGCGCAAGGTCCAGGCAGGTACGCGGAAAGACTCGGCGCGCTTCGCGGATGTCCACGCCTGACCCCTCGACAGCTCCTTTCCAGGTGGAATGTCCCCAGCCATCGTACGGGACCAGCGGCAGCGCCGCTTCGAGAATTCGTGCCTTGGCTGCACCCGTGTCGCAATTCCTGGTCATTCCCCAAATCCTCCTTCGTCACGTCCCGGGCACGGCACACGCCGAAAGGACTCCCTGGCGGATGCCGATACCCGCGCAGACCTTTTAGGACGAACGCGTACGGGTCGCAATCATCCCGGCATTTCGGGAATCCACCCGTGCACGAGTCGACGCAAGGAGGACACCTGCCAGAGCAACACTGCCGACCGCGACGCGGCCGTTTTCGCCTGTTCGTTGCGGATTACGGTTGCGAAACCTCCTCGAATGATCGATAGTTCAGATCGGCGCCCTCCACGGACAGTAGGTGGGCAGATCGTTCGCAGGCGGCATTGTTTCTGGACAGGCTTGGGAACATGCGGTATCTGCCACTTTTTTCGGGGTCTCGTTGAAATCCCGGCAGCAAGGGATGACAACATCGATGCAGGTTCAGGTTCGCGACAACAACGTTGATCAGGCACTCCGCGCGTTGAAAAAGAAATTGCAACGCGAAGGCGTTTTTCGCGAAATGAAGCTCCGGCAGCACTACGAAAAGCCATCCGAAAAACGTGCGCGGCAGCGGGCCGAAGCGCTTCGTCGTGCACGAAAGCTCGCACGCAAACGAGCACA
Organism: Paracoccaceae bacterium; assembly: GCA_965242975.1. Taxonomy (GTDB): domain Bacteria; phylum Pseudomonadota; class Alphaproteobacteria; order Rhodobacterales; family Rhodobacteraceae; genus JAPPHA01. The sequence continues at coordinate 3,399,317 of CBDETS010000007.1, forward strand.
GCGCGAAGATCTCCTCTGACTCTGACTCTGACCGCGCCACCGCGCCACACCGGTGTTGAATCGCCGTCTTTCGGTATGATCTCGCAAGTCCTGTGAACCAGAGCCCGCCTGGGCAGGCTGCGGACCTGCCCCTCTTCGAAACCCGTCCGGCCTACCGATCGGGCATGCCGAACCTTACGCCTCCGTGCCTTCCTGACATTTGTAACGACTGCATGGTCGTGCGCCACTGAAGACGCGGTCGAACCAGGGCGAAACCAGGGTTTTCCGACACGCGAATGTTGCAGATTTCCGGCCTTGAGGAAAACCCCGCGCGCACTCCACCTTGAGCCCGACGTACCATTCCGGGCACCCCGTCCGGGATTCAATCCTCGAAATAGTCCGCGTGCGACTGCCGGATGCCGGTGATAACGTCGTCAAGGCGGGACAGATGTTTGGTGATTGCCCGGATGATCGCGTCCTCGTCCCGGTCCTTCAGGGCCGATGCGATCATATAATGGTCGTCAAAAAGCTCGTCCATCGCTGCCGGGGCGGCAAGGCTCAGAACGCAGAGTCGATCTACGAGCGCCTTGTTTTCGGATATCGTGCCGAACATGAACACGCAGTCACCGGCGGCACACAGATGCCTGTGGAAGTCGTAGTCCAGGCCGTGGAACGTTTCGACATCATGCTTCGCGATTGCCGCACTCTGTTTTTCGAGTTCCAGATCCAGCCCCTTGAGATGCTGTCCAGTCGAATTCCGGCAGGCGCGCCGCAAGATTTCGCATTCAACGGCTTTGCGGATAAACCGGGCGCGCTTGATCTTCTCCGATGAAAACCCCCGGACTTCCGTTGCCCGTTGCGGCCTGACCAGCAGCAGGTCCAGGTTTGCGAGGCGGATGAACGCCTCGCGCACAGGCTGGCGGGAAACCTTGAACTGCCGGGCGATCTCGACCTCACTGATTCGCGTTCCCGGGAGCATTTCCAGGGACACGATCTGACTGTGCAAGTGGTCGAACACGTCATCCGCGTTGGTTCCACGGTGGTGTGTCGTCAGGGTCTGTGCCATGGGGGTTCCTCTCGTCTCCCGACGTTCCTACCATACCAGTTAGTCAGAAAAAAGAACGGACCCTCGCGTTGCGGCCCCGGTTCGTGGACAAGGCCATCGAACCGCGCCGTTGACCACCGAAAACCGGCGTGTTCAGAGGTCCGTGGCCAGGTCAACGAGGACGACCCGGGTTTGCCGCCCGGTATGCCGTCTACCGTCTGGAGAACTGTTGCCATGGCGATTAAACTGGAATACTAGTAGACAAGTTTCGGAGCCGGGCAGTCGCACACGCAGCCAGGGAGGGAGAATGTCGGCGGTCGTTCTGCAGGGGATCTACAAGCGCTTCGGAGCCATGCAGGTGGTTCACGGTATTGACCTAGAGATCGACGCACACGAGTTCGTCGTTCTCGTCGGACCTTCCGGATGCGGAAAATCCACGACGTTGCGCATGATCGCAGGACTCGAAGAAGTTTCCGAAGGCACCATCACCATCGACGGTCGGGTGGTTAACCGCGTGGCGCCAAAGGATCGCGACGTCGCGATGGTGTTCCAGGATTACGCACTTTATCCACACCTCAACGTCGCCGAAAACATTGCCTTCGGCCTGAGAATCCGGCGTGTCAGGAAAGACGTGATCGCGCGTTCGATCGCCGAGGTCGCCGAAATTCTCGGACTCACCGAATACCTCGACCGTCGTCCGGCCGATCTTTCCGGGGGCCAGCGGCAAAGGGTCGCGATGGGGCGCGCCATCGTGCGCCACCCGAAGGTTTTCCTCTTCGACGAACCGCTCTCGAATCTCGACGCGAAACTCAGAACGCACATGCGTGCAGAGATTCGGCGCTTGCACAACCGCCTGCAGGTGACGTCGATTTACGTTACCCATGACCAGGTCGAAGCCATGACTCTGGCGGACCGAATCGTCGTGATGAACGGGGGCAATATCGAACAGATCGGCACGCCGATCGACCTCTTCATGAATCCTGAAAACACCTTCGTGGCAGGTTTCATCGGATCACCGCCGATGAACCAGCTGCGGGGATCGCTGGCAAACGGCGGAGACGGTGTATCGGTGATGCTCGGCGATTTCAGGATCGCCGTCCCGGACGCAGTTCCGAATGATCCAGGCCGCAAAGTCATACTGGGAATCCGCCCCGAACACGTGTCGCTCACTCCGTTGGCCCGGACATCTCCGATACCGATCAAGCTCGATCTCGTTGAGCCGCTCGGATCGGAAGCGCTGTTGCACACCGAATTCGAGCAGGACCCGTTCATCGTCAAGACGACGATCCACGGGGATGTGACTCACCTGTCGGGCTTGTCGGAGGTCCACATCCCTGCGGAACTGGTCAAGGTGTTCGATGCGGAGACAGGTCGCGTGCTCGGCGCATCGTCCCGGATTAATCCCCTACGATGACCGATCTGCCCAAATCGCGCCCCAGTACCGAACCGGTTTCGCATTGGCGGGAGCGGATGACCTGGCTGATCGACCATCTGAAGCGTGAGTGGCAGATCTACGTCATGCTGGCTCCGATGATCATCTGGTTCATCGTGTTTCTCTACAAGCCGATGTACGGGCTGCAGGTGGCATTCAAGGACTACTCGATCTTCCGTGGCGTGGCCGCCAGCCCGTGGATCGGGGTGGAACACTTCGAAACCCTGTTCGCGAGTTCGCAATTCCTGCGTGCAATCAAGAACACGGTCATGATCAGCGTGCTGAGCCTGTTTTTCGGGTTTCCCGTGCCGATCCTCCTGGCGCTGATGTTCAACGAGATTCTCAACGCCTTGTTCAAGCGGACAGCCCAAACCATCGTCTACCTCCCGCACTTCATCTCGACCGTCATCATTGCCGGCATCGTGATCACCGCGTTTTCTCCAAGCGCCGGTATCGTCAACACGGTCCTGGGTTGGTTCGGCATCGAGTCGATCTATTTCCTGACGAAACCCGAATGGTTCAGGCCGATCTTCATCGGTTCGGGAATCTGGCAGGAAGCAGGATTCTCCTCGATCATATTCCTTGCGGCCATAGCCGGAGTTAACCCGTCGCTCTACGAGAGCGCCGTCGTCGACGGCGCGAGCCGGTTGCAGATGATGTGGAAAATCACGATCCCGTCGATCATGCCGACGATCATCATCATGCTGATCATTCGCATCGGCAACCTGATGGAGGTCGGGTTCGAACTGATCATACTTCTGTACCAGCCCGCCACATACCAGACCGCGGATGTGATCAACACGTTCATATACCGTCTGGGGTTGCAGGGCGGTCAGTACGATCTCGCCGCCGCTGCCGGCCTGTTCAATGCCGTCGTCGCCTTCGTTCTGGTGATGACGGCCAACACCTTGTCAAAGCGTTATTCGCGCACCTCGTTGTGGTGAGGGCGCGGATATGGCGAACATGAATCTCTATTCGCGCGGGGACAAGCTGTTCGTCCGTATCAACATGGTCCTGATCGGGCTGTTTACGCTCAGCACGTTGTATCCGTTCATCTACATAGCGGCCGTGTCCTTCAGTTCGGGTTTCGCCGCACGGGCCGGCACCGTGGTCCTCACCCCGGTGAACGTGACACTCGCCGCCTATGGCCGCGTCCTGTCAGAACCTCAGTTCTGGAATTCCTACGGGAATACCTTCATCTATACGATCGGCGGGACTCTCACGAGCCTCCTGATCATCATCCCCGGAGCCTATGCCCTGTCGCGACCGCAGCTTGTCGGACGAAGGTTCTGGAACCTGATGGTCGCGTTCACGATGTGGTTCCACGCGGGCATGATTCCGTTCTGGTTGAACATCCGCGACCTGGGGCTGCTCGACAGCTATTTCGGCATCATCATTGCGTTCGCCTGCAATGCCTTCAACATCATCCTGCTCAGGAACTTTTTCGAGAGCATTCCGAAGTCGTTCGAAGACGCGGCGCGAATGGATGGGGCCAATGAATTCCAGGTGCTGTGGAAGGTGTTCATCCCGTTGTCCAAGCCTGCAATCGCGACGATTACGCTCTTTTGCGTTGTTTCACGCTGGAACGGGTTCTTCTGGGCAATGGTTCTGCTGACCGACTCCGGAAAAATTCCACTCCAGGTTTACCTGCGCCAGACCATCGCCACCCTGTCCGATGACGAGGAATTCTCGTCCACCCTGCTTGATGCGCCGTACAGCGTGGAAACCGTAACCGCCGCGATCATCGTCTGCTCGATCATCCCGGTGCTGATTTTCTACCCGTTCATCCAGAAGTACTTCAACAAGGGCATACTTCTGGGTGGCGTCAAAGAGTAGTTCACATCGCAAGAAAGGGAGGAAACCAATGCGATACCTTACGTTAACCTCACTGATCCTGTCCGCTGCGGCGATTACGTCGCCGGCAGTCGCGGACGGGCATCTCATGATCGTGGATGAACCATTGGAGTTGACCATCCACATGCACCACAAGCGCTATCCGGCCTACAATGAAGACTGGCCGGTCGAACAGGAAGCGCGACGCCTGACGAACATCCATCTCAAGAATGCGACGATGGGATCCAACTCCGACAACAGTGGCGAGGCGATCAACCTCCTGCTGGCGTCAGGGAACATTCCCGACATCGTCGGCACGTCGCGGATCAAGGATATCGTCAACCAGTACGGCCCCCAGGGCGCGTTCATGCCGCTCAACGACCTGATCGACGAGCACGCACCGCACCTGAAGGCGTTCTTTGAAAAGAACCCGCAGATCAAGTCAGCGATTTCCGCGGCCGACGGCAACATGTACTACATTCCGTACCTGCCGGACGGGAAATACGGGCGGGCCTATTTCATCCGGTATGACTGGCTTGACGCGCTGGGTCTCGAGGTTCCGGACAATGTCGACGAGGTCAAGGCGGTGCTGGAGGCATTCCGCGACCAGGACCCGAACGGCAACGGTCTGAAGGATGAAGTGCCGTATTTTGCCCGCCAGTGGGAAGAACTCATTCGCCTGGTGACACTGTGGGATGGCCGCTCGTCGGGTTCGGACACGTACCACGACTTCTACGTCGACGACGGGCAGATCAGGCATCCGTATGCTGGTGACGGATACCGCGAAGGCATCAAGAACCTGACGCAGTGGTATGCTGAAGGGCTTGTCGATGCGGAGATCTTCACCCGCGGCTCCAGTGCACGCGAATACCTGCTTTCCGAAAACCTCGGCGGGATGACGCATGACTGGTTCGCCTCGACCAGCGGGTACAACACGACCCTGCAGGACAAGATCGACGGCTTCGTGTTCAAGGCGTTCGCGCCACCGGCTTCGATTTCGGGCGCCCGAATCGAAGAACACCGCCGCATCCCGATCAAGCCCGACGGCTGGGCGATCGGAGGCTTCAACGAGCATCCGGTCGAGACGATCAAGTATTTCGATTTCTGGTTTTCTCCCGAAGGACGGAACATCGTGAATTTTGGCGTCGAAGGCGTGCACTGGACCATGCAGGACGGGAAGGCGATCTTCACAGACGCCATCCTCGGAACCGGTCGTCCGGTGAACTCCCAGCTCTACGAGCTCGGCGCACAACTGCACGCCCGTGGCTATTTCCAGGACTACGGCTACGAGATCCAGTGGTCGAACGCGTATGCACTTGAAGGAATTGCTCTCTACGACGAGGGTGATTACCTGATCGACCAGTTCCTCGGCGTCGCGTTCAACGAGGAGGAGCAGGCGGTCTATGACAGGCACTGGACGCCGGTCCGTACCTACATGCTCGAACGCCAGCAGGCCTGGATCCTGGGAACCGGTGATGTCGAAGCCGACTGGGACGCCTACCTGGCCGAACTCGACAGCATGGGGCTGAATGACGTGTTGGCAGCCATGCAGTCTGCCTACGACCGTCAGTACGGCGAAAGCTGAAACATCCAATCCGGCGGCGCGCTGATCACGCGCGCCGCCTTGCCGTTCACGGGAGCCGACGATGGATGCAACCAGGTCGGATAGAAGGGATTTGCGCCCCCTGGACGAGCCGCCCGCGGGTCGGTTGACGATTCAGTACGCGCCGGTCCACGACACCGAGCTCGTCGAGAACCCGCCCAGATTCACGTGGGTTCCTGACATCGAGGATGGCGTGTCATACGCTGTTTCGATCTCCGGACATGATGGTTTTGAGCGACTTTACCCGGACATTCCGGTCAATTTCTTCACGCCACCGGAGGTGCTGCCCGTAGGCTCATACTCGTGGATCTACTGCGTCTGGGCGAGTGGACGCCCTGCAAGCGCCTGGAGCGGGGAGCGTAATTTCCGTATCTCCGGCGATCTGCCCGAGACGCCTCTGATCGCACGCGAATCGCGTTTCGACCGGGTTCCCGAAACGCATCCGCGCCTGTGGCTCGATTCCCCCCGGATCGTTGCGTTCCGCGAGGCACTCGACACCAATCCGGAACACTGCGGATGGTCCGCATTCATGCAGCGCTCGGTCATCCCGTGGGCGGACCGAAGGCCGATTCCGGAGCCCGCGCCTTATCCTGACGACCGACGTGTCGCGTCAATCTGGCGGCAGACGTACATTGACTGCCAGGAAGTGATTTACGCCATACGCCACCAGGCAATCGCAGGGAAAATCCTCGAGGACGCCCGACTCATCGCCAACGCCAGGGAATGGCTGCTGGAAACCGCAGGTTGGGACCCGGAAGGAACGACATCACGCAGCTACACGGACGAGTGGGCCTTTCGCGTCGTTCTGGCGCTTGCCTGGGGTTATGACTGGTTGCACGGCGACCTCTCGGACGGCGAACGAACCGCGGTCCGGCGCGCGCTCCTCGATCGCACACGACAGGTGGCCGACCATTGCATCCGGAACGCGCAAATTCATCTGTTCCCGTTCGACAGCCATGCCGTGCGTTCCGTTTCTTCGGTGCTCGTTCCGGCCTCTCTCGCGATGCTGGGCGAGGAACCCGAGGCAGAGGAATGGCTGAATTACGCGGTCGAGTTCCTCACGACGGTTTACCCCCCGTGGGGGGACACCGACGGCGGATGGGCCGAAGGACCGCATTACTGGATGACAGGGATGGCCTACCTGACCGACGCGGCCAATCTTCTGCGGAACGCCGCGGGGCTCGACCTCTACAGCCGACCCTTTTTCCAGAGAACCGGCGACTTTCCGCTGTTTGCGCGAGCTCCCGACACCCGCCGCGCCACCTTCGGTGATGACAGCACCCTCGGTGATCTCCCGTGTCTCAAGCTCGGTTACAACCTGCGCCAGTTTGCCGGCGTGACGGGAAATCCGGCCTACCAGTGGTATTTCGAGGAAATCCGGCGGACCGACCCGGGGACCGAAAAGGAATTCTACAACTGGGGCTGGTGGGACCTGGCGTTTGACGACCTCGTCTATGCGCACGATTTCCGGGAAGTCGAGGCCATGCCGCCGGCTGCACATGATCGCCTGCGCTGGTTCAGGGGCGTCGGGTGGGCGGCCGTCCAGTCAGGTATGGGCGACCCGGACCGGCACATCCATTTTGTCATGAAATCAAGCCCCTGGGGCTCGATCAGTCACAGCCACGGAGACCAGAACGCATTCTGTCTCGCCGCTTTCGGCGAAGACCTGGCCATCCAGTCCGGCCACTATGTTGCGTTCAACTCGTCGATGCACCGGGACTGGCGCCGCCAAACCATTTCCAAGAACTCCATCCTGTTAAACGGAAAGGGCCAGTATGCCGGCACCGACAAGGCCAGAGCGATGGAGTCGGCCGGCAGGATTCTTGATGCCCGCGAGAACGAAGACCACATCTTCATTCGCGGAGATGCAACAGAGGCGTACCGGAGCCTTTCGCCGGAAATCCGGAGTGTCTTGCGGGACGTCTATTTCGTCCATGACAGTTATTTCGTCATCGTTGACCAGGTCGATGCCGGCGATCCGGTTACCCTGGACTGGCTGTTCCACACCGGCGCGCCGATGGATCTCGGCGCCACGACCTTCCGTTACACCGGCAAGCGCTCGGGCATCTACGGCAAGTTTGTCTGGTCCGAGGCGGGCCCGCCGGTCATCACCCAGGTGACCGGGTTTCCGGGCGTTGACCCCGCAGAAACCACCGGGCTGGTCGAGAGTTCGCATCTGCGCGCCACGTTTCCGGCGGCGACCAGCCACCGGGTCGCGACGCTTCTCGTGCCCTACCCGGCGCACGCACCCGGCCGCATCTTTCACTTCCTGGACGACCAGGGGTACGACTGCGACATGTATTTCTCAGACTCCCTCGACCGCACGTTCAAGGTCGGCATCCCGAAATCACTAAAGACGCGATAGGACACGCCATGCTGCAAACCCAAATCGAAACCGCTAGTGCGAATGTTGACCTGAATGGCAAGGTCGCGATTGTTACCGGGGGAGGACGCGACATCGGCCGCGCCTGCGCTCTACGACTTTCCGAAGCAGGAGCAGCCGTTGCCATCAACTATCACAGTTCCGCCGCCGGAGCGGCGAGCGCGGTTGATGAAATCATTGGAGCAGGCGGCCGGGCATTGGCGCTGCAGGGCGACATGACGTCGGGCACCGATGTTGAGCGCCTGGTTGCCGAGGCGGTTGCGAAGCTTGGCGACCGGGTTGACATCCTCGTTCACGTCACCGGCGGAATGATCGCACGGAAGACCCTTTCCGTCATGGACATCGATCACTGGAACATGGTGATGGATCTCAATGCAACCTCGTTCTTTCGCGTGCTCAAGGCGGTTGTGCCGCGCATGACCGGAGGAGGCGCTGTTGTCGGACTTGCCAGTCAGGCAGGCCGCGACGGCGGCGGACCCGGCGCCGTTGCCTACGCGGCCTCCAAGGGTGCGGTCATGACCATGACGCGCGGATTCGCCAAGGAACTTGCACCCGGCATCCGTGTCAACTCGGTTTGCCCCGGCATGATCGACACCGACTTCCACAACACCTTCACGAAACCCGAAGTGCGCGCGCATGTCGCGAGTGTCACCCCCCTGAAACGGGAAGGAACATCCAGGGATGTCGCCAACCTCGTCACCTACCTTGCCTCTGACCAGGCCGCGTTCATTACGGGAGCCAACATCGACATCAATGGCGGCACGCTGTTTACCTGAGGTACATCGATCATGCCAATCGACGACCCGGCCGACACAGGCGAGTCCTACGCCTCGTCCGTGCTTTACCAGCCGCCGACAGCGCACAAGGAATTGTTCACCGAGACGTTGAAGCGCGTTCTGGCACGAATCGCGCACCTTGTTCCGGTCTTCGGCTTGCGCAATCCCCGAATGGGAATCGGGCAGACCCTTGCCTACGAGTTTTGCCGGGAGGATGAATGGGTCGCGAGTTTCTGGACCGGGCAGCTTTGGCTCGCCTATTCCCTGACCGGCGACCCCCGCTTCAAGAACAGCGCACGGGCACGCAGGGGGTACTTCCGGCAGGTTCTCGAAAACCCGGCGTGGCATGATCACGATCTCGGGTTCCTGTTTTCGTTGTCCTGCGTCGCCGACTACAAGTTCACGGGGAACAAGCGGTCCCGCGACATGGCACTGCGGGCGGCTGATTTCCTCGCTGCGCGCTGGCGTCAGCCGATGCCGTTCGTGATGTGCTGGAACCCGATGCGCCGGGATTCGCCCGAGTTCGCCGCCCGGAAGACCCGCACCCTGAACATAGACAGCCTGCAAGGCATGGCATTGCTGTACTGGGCACATGGCCAGACCGGCCAAAGGTCCTACGCCGATATCGCGAACATGCACAATGAAACGGCGATTCGGCATCTTGTCCGAGAGGATTTCAGTTCCTTCCACGCCTTCGAGTTCGACCCGGGCACGGGTGAACCCATGCGCGGTTTCACCCATCAGGGTCTACGTGACGACAGCTGTTGGTCACGCGGGCAGGCCTGGGCGATTCACGGGTTGGCCCAGAGCTACCTGAACACCGGGATCGACATGTTCCGCGATACCGCGGCGGGGATGGCGGCCTACATTTCCGACAAACTTCCGGATGATGGCGTTCCCGCCTGGGATTACGATCTGCACACTGATCCCGATGCGTATCGAGACACTTCGGCAGGGGCAATCACGGCGGCAGGCCTGTATTCACTGGCGCACGCGTTCGGAACAGGACAGGAGTCAACGGAAGTGACGGCCCTGGCCGATCGCATCCTGAAAGGACTGGTCGACGTCTACGACATCTCGGACAGGGCAGACGCAGAAGGGCTGCTGACGGAAGGCGCCGCGTTCGTCGGAATCGGATGCGCCGACACCCTGCTTCCGTATGGTGATTACTATTTCCTGGAAGCCCTCATGCGCGCCGTAGGGCACACCGAATTCTCCTGGTGATACCCAGGCCCGGTTCCTGCAAGACACCGCGGCCTCATGCCATAGCGACAATCACGTCGTCGTTTGTCGGAAATCACCTCGAGTTAACCGTACGTCGGGTCGGCGTGGCCAGGCGATTGTGTCGCCGTCGCACATGGTTCGGCCCCGCCGGAACCGCTGGCAGGCACTCCCGGAACGGCACCTGATGCGCGAACCATACGTTCGGCCAACGGCAACTCTCCGCGACAATCATCGGGCGTTCGGGAGCGATTCATTTGGTGGCGTCGGCTTCCCCGCAATGGATGGCAGCAACCTGTTGATCAACAGGTTTGTCCGAGACGAACCGAAACCTCAGATCGAGTTCAATGAAACCGCACTCCACTTACGCCGTGCCGAAGGTTTTCGGCCGAGGAAAACAACCTCCGCGCTGAAACCGGATGTTTCGCTCAAATCGGAATTCGGATCCAGTCAGGAGTTGAAGATCGCGAGGAACACAAGGACGAGCAGACTGGCGACAATGACCCGGACGGTCCAGCGAACGAACCCGACAAATGTCGCTTCATGCGCAGAGATATCCATGGTTCCGTGCTCGTGTTCAGCCATGATCCCTGCTCCGGTTCTGTCCAAATGCCGTCTAGCCGGAATGCGTTTCCCTGTCAAACTTGTAGGGATCATCGGGCCTCTTCATGACACACCGACCGATTCTGCCGTTCGGAATCCAGGAGATGTGCGTCTTGTCAGGATCGCAAACCGTGTCGGGAAGGGACTGGAAATCCTCCGCAAGTACCTTCGTGCCGAAATTTCGAATTCTATCGTGGTGGGCACAGGTACCGTTGCTGAACTCAAGAGATGGTTCGGAAACCCGGTCCTGGAGACGCCGGCCGACTCGGTCAGGATCGCGACACCAGGTCCCGTTGCAGGTCTGCCAGCAACTCACGGAATTCGGTCGCAACGGCACCCAGCCACACCTGGTTCCGGACAGTCCGACCGGCCAAATCCGCCGGCATGAAGTTTCCCAGTTTCTCTCCAAGACCCCCGGAATGGACGAGCCCGGGCACCTGCTCGACCGCAGCGGCGAGGCGCCGGTCGAAATCGTCGATCCGGTAATCCCGCACTTTTGTCCTGACCAGAGCGGCATCGGCGCCGACCCGCCGATTGCGAAGCCAGTGCACATCCCAGATGTCCCGCCACCGTACGTACGTCGGTAACGCCGTCGGAAAAGCGACGAGCTTGTCCGCGAGAATTCCCTCCCTGGTCTCGACCCTGACCACATTGGCCGCGTATCCGTCGGGAATGACATCGTAGTTCCGCGCAAGCGAACGCGGTTCGTTTGTTTGCGAAGGCACGTCTGCGACTTCCAGTTTGATCCGCTGCCAGGGCACATCCGAGTGTTCGGGCTCTGTCTCCACCCGGATCCACCAACGCCAGACGCGGACACCTGCATGCGCACGCGCTTTCGGCTCGCTGATCCGGACCCTCAGTCCGTACCGGCCTGAAACATACCGCTGCACTTCGGTCGCCAACGCGGCTGCTTTTTCGGCCTGAAAGCCATCTCCTGCACAGAAGTCAAGGTCCTCGCTCAACCGTTCGCCACCGTGGCAAAGCCGGAGAGCGGTGCCACCGTGGAACACAAGGCCAGCCAGGAACCCGGACCGAAACAGCGCATGCAGGATATCGTAGTGGAGGATCTCCTTTTCAACCACCCGCTCCAAGCCACCATACCCGGACGCGGAAACGGCGCGCCGCGCAAGGTCCCGGAAGTCCGCCCTTGTCATGCCACCAAGCCCATCTCTTCTTCGATTGCTTCCAACTCGTCCGTATCCACGAGGTCCAGGTTTCGTCCCACGCGCCGGAGGTCCTCCAGCGCAAGCCGCGGATAGGCAAGGCGCAGCGGGCGACCGACGTCCACGGTGTGGGTCAGGATCTCGCGAACGGGGCGTGTCGTGTGGGTGAACGAAACGGTACCGTAACGCGTGTCGAACCGACCCTTGCGTCCAGTCGTCATCACGGTCACGCAGGCGATCGTCTGCTGCGAGATGATACTGTACTCCGAAAGCGCCGTCTCGAGACTGACGTAGCTCCAGGCATCCCTCCGCAGTGTCAACGCGATTGCCTCCAGCACGTGCGTTCTCGACCGGGCGAGCGGGTTCACGTAGACGCCCCGTGCGACGCGCTCAAGGACACCCTGCCGGACAAGGCGCCGGAGGCCCTCGGAGAAGGTCTTTTCCGATCGCTCGAGGAAGACCGCGCGGAGGTCTTCAACGGAAAACACGGATCGGCCCCGATTATCCCACTCAAGGAGGGTCTTCATCGCATCGACAGTCTTCATGGGCCGCGCCTAAATTTTTCGCCTATTATACCGTATATATTTAGGATTTCTGTCCATTGCAACGCACTTGGCGCCCACTCGTCCGCCACCCAGACTCTTCGCGACGACATGGTGTCCCTTGTCGCGCAAATCCACCCATTTTGCCACAGATTGGCCCCAAGCGACGTGGTGGGGTCACCGGCTCAGTCAACGCGGGTCCAGACCCACGCGTCGTCAGAATGCCTTTCCTGTCTCCTGACCAGGCCCGCCTGAAAAAGATGATTCAGATGGGCAATGGCCTCGACAAGGGCGAGCCCGTATTCGCCGTCACCGATGTCGCGCATGTAGAGCGGTTGAAAACACTCATGAGCGGTTGACGGTTCCGCAAGGTGCTTCAAGAGCCTGTCCAGCGCCAGGTGATGATGATCGATCAACTGGCTTAATCGAGCCGGCAGGCCCGTGAACGGCAGCTTGTGCCCCGGCAGCACGAACTGGTCTTCGCGCGCGAGAAGCGCGAACCTCTCGCAGCTCTCCAGCCATTCTCCGACGGGATCTGCGTCCGGTTCCGTCGGATAAACCCCCAGGTTCGGTGAAATCCCGGGGAGCACCTGATCGCCGGCAATGACCAAGCCGTCATCTTCGGACCACAGCGTGGCATGCTCCGGCGAATGACCGTTTCCGACAACGACACGCCAGCGCCTTTCCCCGATGTGAAGCACATCTCCGTCCCTGATGCGCTCGAATCCAAGGGGCATGGCATGAACCATGTCAGCGAAATTGAACGGCCTCGACGACAGGCGGCGCTCAAGCACCCGTGGCGCCATGCCTGCCCTTCGGTAGAAAGCCAGCGTCTCGGACGGCCAGGATTCCTGGACATCGAGAGTGAGCATCCTGGCGTACAGCCATGCTGTCCGTGTCGCCGTCAGCCGGGACCTGCAGTTCTCCTGAAACCATCCCGCCATTCCGACGTGGTCCGGATGGTGGTGGGTCACAATGACGTTGACGGGCCTTCCTTCAAGCGGTCCCTGCAGAAGCGATTCCCAAATCCCGATTCCCCGCCGGGACATCATGCCGGTGTCCACGACCGTCCAGCCATCTCCATCGCGGAGCGCATAGACGTTCACGTGGTCAAGCGCCGTCGGGAGCGGCAGGCGAAACCAAAGGACGCCGTCGGCGACCTCCAGGCTGCACCCTTCGTCCGGAGGATGTTCGAACGGAAACCGTATGGCTTCGAAACTCCGCGAGTCCATGCCTATTTCCGGAAATCAGATCGCGACATCGCATACAGATCGCGAGACCCGAGTCTCGAGATCTCGGCGGACGTGACGGCCGAAGGAAGAATCCTTCGGCAATAGAATTCCGCCAGGTTCTTGTTTGCCGGTGTTGCTTCTCGAGCGCGTGAAGCGCGCAGAAGGTAGTTGCCCCCGAGGACAATACCGAAGGACGTGAGATACTCGGCCGCGCCCGCTTGCCGGTCAGCCAGGCTGTTGGACCGTGCAAGGGTGTCAGTTGCGTTCATGACCGCCTGGACTGCTCGATCCAGCGAAGACGCCATATCCCTGTCCCGCACAATTGAACCCTGGCTCATCCGAACGACGGTCTCCCCGATTTCCGAGAGCAGGACTCGGGCCATCTCCCCGCCGTCCGACAACTTACGGCCGACAAGGTCATTGGCCTGAATCCCGTTCGTTCCCTCATAGATCCGGGTAACGCGAACATCTCGCCAGAATTGCGCGGCACCGGTTTCTTCGATGTAGCCGGCGCCGCCATGAACCTGAATGCCGAGATCCGCAACCTCCACCGCCACATCCGTGCTGAACGCCTTTGCAATCGGTGTCAGAAATGCCTCGCGTTTTGCCCAACCCGCGTCGCCGGTGGCCCGGGCCAGGTCACAGCTGATAGCCGTATCGAGGCAAAGGGATCGAGCCGCTGTCGTCAACGCCATCATGTGCATGATCATTCGCCGCACGTCGGGATGTTCGATGATGGGCCCGGTGCCGTCGGCCGTCGGCGGCGTGCCCTGCCTCCGGTCAATCGCGTAGGCAATTGCTGCCTGGGTTGCGGCCTCCGCAACTCCGACGCCCTGGACCGCGACCCCCAGCCTCGCGTTGTTCATCATGGTGAACATCGCTTCCAGGCCTTTCCCTGGCTGCCCGACGAGGCGGCCAACCGCCCCTTCATAGGCCATGACCGCGGTCGGCGAGCCGTGCAGTCCCAGCTTGCTTTCCAGCGAAACGGGCCGCAGGCTGTTGGCCTCTCCGCGCTCGCCATGCGGACCCGGGATGAATTTGGGAACGAGGAACATCGAAATTCCGCGCGTACCGGCCTCGGAACCTGGAAGGCGGGCGAGGACCAGGTGACAGATGTTGTCGGCCAGATCGTGATCGCCCCAGCTGATGAACACCTTTGTCCCGGTGATGGCGTAGGACCCGTCACCGGTCGGCCGTGCCTGGCAACGAATTGCACCGACATCCGAGCCAGCCTGGGGCTCGGTCAGGTTCATCGTTCCCGTCCACTCCCCGGAGACGAGCCTGGGAACATAGGTGGCCCTGGTTTCATCATCGGCGTGGTTGACGAGAGCCATGACTTGTCCCTGCGTCATCAAGGGATTGAGCGCCAGGGAAAGGCAGGCCGACGACATCGTCTCCCCGACAGCCATCTGGAGCGTAACCGGCAGCCCCATCCCGCCGAACTCTTGCGGCGCGGAAATTCCGATCCAGCCCCCGTCGGCAATGGCCCGATAGCCTTCCCTGAATCCCGGTGAACAGGTTACGGCGCCGTTTTCAAGCCGTGCGGGTTGTCTGTCACCTTCCGGGCCAAGGGGCGCAAGGATGTCTTCGGACAGCCGCGCGGCCTCGGTAAGTATCGCTTCGGAAATTTCCTCGGTGGCCTCGTTGAATCGTTCCGTCGCCGGGATCCGGGCGTAATCGAGCACGAATCGCAGCAGGAACATGATTTCGGAAACAGGCGCCCTGTAATCCACATCTTGCTCCTTCAAACGCGCTTTGCATCCGGCTGACCATCGGTCTATGAGACGGCCCATCTCGCCGGAACTTAAGTGCGCACCTGTGGAACAACAACCCGGGACGGAACCCGTTGCCCCGACGCAGGACAGAAATCCTCTCACCCGATCCCGCAGGCCTGTCGCGCGCCACGGAACTGCTGCTCGCGGGCGAACTTGTCGCGTTTCCCACGGAAACCGTTTACGGACTTGGTGCCGACGCGCGGAATCCCGACGCGGTCGCGAGCATTTATTCTGCCAAGAACCGCCCGAGATCCAATCCCCTGATCGTACACGTGGCGAACGCCGAGTGTGCTTTGGCCCTGGTACGTTTCGATCCGATTGCGGAGCGACTTGCCAAGGCATTCTGGCCCGGACCGCTCACACTGGTATTGCCATTTCGCGAAAGGACGGTCTTGTCGAGATCGGTGGCCGCAGGGCTCTCCACGATCGCAATTCGCGTCCCTGATCACAGGATTGCTGCTGGCCTTCTTGCCGAGTTCGAACATCCCGTTGTCGCGCCATCCGCAAACAGGTCGGGGAAAATCAGTCCGACTTCCGCCGCGGATGTCATTGATGAACTCGATTCGAATATCCACGCTGTCATTGATGGCGGACCGACGGCGTTCGGATTGGAGTCAACGGTCGTGCGAACCTCATCGAACGGCCGCACCATCGAGCTGCTCAGGCCCGGCGCGGTTCCACGTGAAGAGATCGAACGCCTTGCCAAAGTCCGGGTCGAGCGTCGCGCTCCATCGGGCCCGTTGTCGTCCCCTGGCCTGTTGCCGTCACACTACGCCCCCTCCGTCAGGCTCCGCATGAACGTCGAATCACCCGACACAAACGAGCTTTTTCTCGGATTTGGGGACACGTATGATCACGGCAAGGACAACCTGTCCCGATCCGGTGATCTCGAAGAAGCTGCCTCCCGGCTGTTCTCGATGTTGCGACGGCTCGACGCCGAAGCCCGGATGTCCGGGAAGTCGATCGCGGTGGCCCCGGTCCCATCCCACGGCATCGGCGCAGCCATCAACGATCGTCTGTCGCGCGCGCTGCGGTCGTCATGACTGTCTTCGTAGATGTCGATGGCAGAGTAAAAGCGCGCAATCCTGGCGATTCGCCGCGCTTTGGCGGGATTGTCTTCTTTCCCTGTTGTCGCGCTTCCATTGTTTCTGTGGTCGGTATTTGCGTTGCCTGTCCTGTTGCCGCAGCCCCCGTGCTGATCCTTTTGTGCGTGTCCGGGTGGCGTTTCCTTTGCGCTTCGCCGGTCGGGGAGCGATGCGCTGGACGGGTCGTTTTCCGAGAGCTTGCGCCGGGTCGGGGCATGGGGTCTGACGCCTGAAACGTCGGCGGCTGCCACGCGGTGGCCGGAGCCCGGAACAGGTGGCAGAGCGGCGCCGAAAGACAGAGCGGCGCGGTGCCGGCTCAAAGCCAAAACGAGCCCCGGCACCGTACCTGGACGAGTTGGTCACGGGGACCGAACTCCTGTGTATTGTCAGGCAATTTCCCGTCCGGGTCTACCCCGCTCTTGAGAGCGGCGGGTGTGTGAGACGGGACGCCTGTCAAGGCCGGTGCCGCCATGCTTGAAGCTTCGGTTGCCCAAAGGCGTGCCGTTGATGTCGACAATAGCTGCCTGGTGATTGCAGGACCCCCAGTCGATGCCGACGAGGAATTTGATTTCTGACATGTGTTCTGCTCCCTGTATGAACGGCACTCCTTTTTCCATCGGGCAACCACGATGCGAACCGTTTCCTGTACTGGCGCTCGAGGCGCGAACTTCCCACTGGACCTCCATCGCGGCCAACGATCGGGGCACGGGTCCACAGCAGGTGTTCAAGCCACGGGATAACCAAGGTTGCTCCCGATCGATTGGCCCAATTCGTCCTTGCGGACGAAAACCTGGAATTGGAAGGGTGTCGGGGAATTCTTTCTGCCCCGGTTTCCCCTCCGCGCTCCGCGTTCCGGGGAAACCTGGGCAGCTGCGGGGCGGCGATCATCAGGCATCGATACAGGTACAGGAAAACTCGATTCAATTCTTTTCATGAATGATGTCATACAAGGTGTTGTTCGGGCTTCAGACCCGGGGGACTCGTTAAACCTCCGTTGCGAAAGCCCCGAACGCTCGAATTCCTCCTTGATGGCGGCCCACTCGGCCTCGTTGCGCACCACCGGCGCAGGAAGGGAACCAGCCGAGCCATTCAAATCACTGGATATGAAAAAATTCCGATCATCGATGAATGACCGGAAGTATCCCGACGCACCCCCTGCACGGGCAACCGAATTGCCGGACGTCACCGTTTATGCTTGCATCTCGCCCGGCCGGGGCATGCGGTAGCCGACGCCGCGCACGTTGAAGATCCAGGTGGGGTCGGCTGCGTCGTCCCCGAGTTTGGCGCGGAGTTGTTTGACGAAGGCCCGCACCACTTTCCAGCTGGCATAGCGGCGCTCGCTCCAGACTTGGTAGAGCAACGTTTCGTAGGGCACCACCTTACCCGCCTCGAGCGAGAGCGCGCGCAGCAACTCGTACTCGGTTTGGGTAAGCTCGACCGCGCGTCCGGCCACCGTAACCAGGCGCTGGTCGTAGTCGATGGCAAGGTCGCCCAGCACGAAGGGCTCGGGGTCAGCCCGCCGGCGCAGCGCCGCTCGGACCCGCGCGACGAGCTCGGTCGGCGAGAACGGCTTGACGATGTAATCGGCAGCCCCGGCTTCCAGCGCCCGGGCGACGGTTTCGTCGCGCCCGTAGCCCGAGATGAATATGACCGGCTGGCGGGAGAGTTCCGGCCTGATCTTCATCAGCTCGATTCCGTCGACGCCCGGCAGCACCAGGTCGAGCAGCACCAGTGCGGGCTGTTCGTTGCGGACGATCCGCCCGATCTCGTGGTGCTCGCCTGTCACGACAGGCGAATAGCCCGCCCCGGCGAGCGTGTCGCGCACAAAGCGCAGGGTCTGCGGGTCGTCGTCCACCACGAGGATGCACTCGGCCTCGGACCGCAGCGCCGGGCGATCCAGGTCCGTCCGGAATGCGCCCGGCTCGTCCGCCACCGGCAGGGTGAAGGTGAAGCACGCGCCCTGCCCGGGCCCGGCGCTCTCGGCCCGGATGCGCCCGCCATGGGCCTCGACCAGCCCCCTGCAGATGGAGAGCCCGAGACCCGACCCGCCGGCATCTGGCTCGCTCGCACCGGTCCTGCCATGCTTGCGGAAGAGATGCGGCAGGCGCTCCTGCGCGATACCGCGGCCCTGATCGGCGACCGAGACCGCCACGTGGACGCCGTCGCGCCCGGCAGCGATACGGATCGGCGCGGACTCCGGCGCCTGACGCACGGCGTTGTCGAGCAGGTTGCCCAGCACCTGCGCGATGCGCTCCCGGTCAGCCATCACGCGCGGCAGGTCCGTCGGAAGGTCGACTTGCACCGCGTGCTGCCCGCCGCCCGACAGGAACGCCGTACGCGCGCTCTCGACCAGCGCGGCCACCTCCGTCGGTTCGGGCGCGATCGAGAGCGTGCCTGCGTTGATGCACCCGGCGTCGAGCAGGTCGGCGACCAGGCCGATCATCCGGTCGGCCTGCTCGTCGACGACGCGGAAGAAGGCGCGGGTCTCCGCCGGGGCGAAGTTGCGCACACCGCTGAGGACCGCCGCAGTCGAGCCCTTGATGGCGGCGAGAGGGGTGCGCAGCTCGTGGCTCACCATGCCGAGGAACTCCGAACGCATCCGGTCGAGCTCCTCGAGTGGCGCGAGGTCTTGCAGCGTTACCACCACCGATCCCACCGCACCGTCCCGGGACAGGATCGGAGTCGCGTTGACCAGCGTCGTCACGCTCTTGCCGTCCGGGGTGGACAGCACGATCTCCTCGGCACGCACCGTCTCGCTACTGCCGAGCGCCTCGGCGATCGGGATTTCCGTGAGCGCGATCTCGCGCCCGTCGGCGCGGCGGAGTGTAAGGATCGAGAGCAACTCCTCGGGAGGGCAATCAGGCACAAGCAGCGAGCCCACGATGCGCCGCGCCTCGCGGTTGAACGAAACCGCCCTGCCGGTGCTGGCGTCGAGCACCACGACGCCGACCGGCGAGGTCTCGACCAGCGCCTCCAGGTCGGCGCGCGCCTGCTGCTCGGCCCGGTGAATGCGCGCGTTCGCGATCGCCGCGGCGGCCTGGGCGCCGAACAGGACCAGGATTTCCTCGTCATCATCGGTGAAAGCGGCCCCGCCTTCTTTTTCGACGAGGTAGAAATTGCCGACGTGCTCGCCCCGGTGGCGCATTGGCGTGCCCTGGAAGGTCCCCCAGGGCAACCGGTCGGGCGAGAAACCGAGCGCGCGCACATGGCCCGGCACGTCGGCGATCCGCAGCGGTCCGTCCAGATCGCGGAAGTGCTCGAAAAGTCTCGGTCCGTCGGCCCACTCCGCCATCGCCCGGTGCTCGTCTTCGGTGAAGCCCGAGGTCACGAAGTCC
Organism: Paracoccaceae bacterium; assembly: GCA_965242975.1. GTDB lineage: Bacteria > Pseudomonadota > Alphaproteobacteria > Rhodobacterales > Rhodobacteraceae > JAPPHA01. The sequence continues at coordinate 3,419,324 of CBDETS010000007.1, forward strand.
TGGGGCGCGCCCGCCTCGTCGATGGTGGCGATGGCGGCGTAGCGCGCGCCGGTCAGCGCACGGGCGTTTTCGGCGATTTCGCCGAGCACGGTGTCCAGATCGAGGCTAGAGCCGATACGGAGACTGGCGGCGCTGAGCTGTGCGATTCGGGTGCGCAGTTCCGCGTTCTCGCGGCAGAGCCGGTCGGTTTCGTTCATCGGGTCTCTCCGGTCGCGCAGGTCCGGCGAATTGGCCCGACGGCGGCGCTGATGGACGCGGCCCGGGCAGGACGATTCGGCTGCGGGGCAGGCAAAAAGAACGAAATATTCATTCAGTCCACACCCTTTGAACGCATAATTCACGCTTATTTCGCCCGACAATATGCACAAATGCAAGTGCCTTATGCATGCGGCGGCAAACCCGGTGCCGGGCAGGGTCGCGACCCCTCCCGGCGTCAGGTCCAAGGTTTTCGCAGGCGTCGGCACATCGAGAACGGTTTGGAGCTTTGGCGAGGTGCGCGCGTGGACCGGCTGTGGATAGTCCCGTCACTACTGTCCCCGGTTGGCGCCGCCCGGTGCGGATCGGCTGCGGGCAGCGACACGACGCAATTTGGAGCCGAGAGCCAGGCTGTGCCCGAATTCTCCGGGGTGCGTGACCGGCCAGGCCGAGCCGCCCAGGATTCCCCAGGGTTCCCGCGCGAACTGTTTCTGCATCCAACTCGGGAACGGCTTGCGTTGATCCGTTCGGGACCGGATTCCCCTTTCGTCGAGTATAGCTGCAAATGTTGCCTCGACCGGTGACTGAGGGGGGCAGGGGTCCCGGAGGTTCCGAAACCCGAAGGTCAGGCGACAGGCATCGCCGTCCGGTCCACAAATCCGTCAATCTGAAAGGTCAGCAAATGAAAAAGGTGCTTGCAGCAGCAGCAACCCTCACCCTTGTCGGCGGGGCGGCCTTCGCAGAGATCACCGTCTCCGGCGATGCCAAGCTCGGTATCGAGTACAACTCCGCGCCCACGGACGAAAACGGAAGTCTTGTCGACAAGGCGAAGCAAATGCTCACGCGTGAGATTGGCGTCGACTTCATCGGCTCCGGCACCACCGACGGCGGCCTGAGCTTCGGCGGGAAGGTCGGGTTCGACACCGTCGACGGTGTGGGCACGGGAACGGCCTTTGTCAGCGGCGCCTTTGGCACGATCACCTACGGCCATGACGATGCGGCCGACGTCCTTGCCGGCGGGATCGCCGACGTCGGCCTGAACGGCCTGGGCGTTGACGACGTCGTCGAGGACATCCGGGGCACGACCGCGCCCCATGCCCGCTACGACGTGAGCGTCGGCAACTTCGCCTTCGCGATTTCGGCCGAAACAAGCGATCGCGCGCCAGCGGTGGCGAATATCCCAACCACTGCATTCGACGCCTTTGCAGCCGGTTCATTCGAGGTCGAGAAGAGCTCCTTTGCGATCGGGGCGAGCTTCAGCGCCTCCGGTGCGACCGTCGGTCTCGGCTACGACAGCAAGAAGGCGATCAGTGCCGGCATCGGCTACAGCAACGGCCCGCTTGCGGCCAAGGTCTTCTGGGCAAAGCGCGACCAACCCTACATGCACCTCGGTTCAGGCGCGGTTGTGGGCGGCACAGGCAACGACGCCGACGGCACGTTCGATGCGGGCTACAGGGGACACGGCATCGAAATGTCCTACACGATGGGCGCATCGACGCTGACGATGGTCTACGCCCGGACCAATCTGACCAACATCCAGCCGATCATCGCCGGCAACATTGTCGGGATCGTCCCCAGAGTCGGCTTCAGGGGCGCGGGCGTTGGCTTCAGCCACGACCTCGGCGGCGGCGCCAGGCTGGTTGCCGGATTCGGGCGGGTTCCGAGGATGGCTGTCGGAGACCTGGGCCTGGCCCAAATCGGACAGATTGTGTCTGACAACGATGGCGACAACGATATTGATATCGCGGATCGCCCGGATCTCGGCGGCGACAGGAACGTGGCCAGCGTGGGTCTGTCCTTCCTGTTCTGAACCGGAAGGTCAACGAATTCTGGAGGGAGCGGCTTCGGCCGCTCCTTTCGTTTGCGTGGGAGCGGCAACCTGTTTGCCGTCACCGCAGGCCGGACATGTCCGACTTCCATGGCCGCGGAACCTGGACCGGCGACCGCATCCCCACGATGGCGGGACCCGCAACCGGTTTCGCACGGCAAGGCCCACCGGATACAATGCGGCCATGGCGGTGTTCACCAGGGTCAGCGGGCTGAAGGGAAACGCAATTCCCGCGGAATCGATGTCGACCCGGCCCGGGCGGACAGGTGGGACCGACGTGACCTGGAACCCGATCGTGGCCGCCGTCGTCATGTTGTCGTAAATTTCCCGAACACAATTGCCGCCAAAGCTGGAAAAAAACTCTCCATCGTGAGTGTCGACCACGCACTCCTGCGTCTCGCGGTGATAGCAGCGGACAAACGACATGCGTCTGTAACACAGGACAAACCGTGACGCCTTGACCCGGACCGGTCCGCCCGCCAAGAGCACCCTCTCGTGGTTTCAGTTGAACGGGTAGGCCTCGTCAGGATCGAATGTCGGCGGAACAAAGGCGTCGGACACACCGCCACCCTGCCTGGCCGACCACTTCAGGGTGTGTTGAAATACACGCATACGACCGGGTTTCAGTCCCCGCGTGGATGGCCGAACACGCGATTTGCCGTCAAATCCCGAGGTTGGAGCCGGATGGTTTGACGGCCACGTCCGGATGTCCCGGATGCGCACTATCGCAGGAATGGAGGTCACCATGACCATGAACTTGGAGCTGACGATCTCGGCGGTCCTGGACCGTGCCGAGGAGCAAATGACGATGACCAATCTGGCCGAGAACACGCGCAAGGCGTACCGGTTCGAGATCCGCCGCTTCTTCGACCACATCGGCAAGCCGACGATATTCCAATTGCGCTCACCTGTCACCTCCGCAAGACGTTTCCTTTGCAGGGAGAAACGCCGCATCGTTGATGTGGTGCAATGCTCGCCACGGCCGATTACCGGATTCTCGCTTCGTTGTCATCTTTCTGGCCAATCCTGCGCCGACCAACAACATGCCGTCCCGTCCCGACCGAACTTTCGCAGGAACAGCCGCACGCGACAGGTTGTTGCCGGCTCCAACCCCGACGTCCGCACAACCGCTTCCGGTTCAATACATACCGTATCGCCCACTCACCTGTCGTGGCGGATTCCCTTCGTCCGCGCATCCAGTGCATTCAGGACGACGACTGATCGTTTTCGGGACGAAACTGCCCGGTACACCACGGTGTGAATTGCGTTGCCAGCTCATGCAGGTGATCCTGCACGCCGCGCCGGATACGCCGCGGTCTCGTCAGGCTCGGATTCGGATTCCGGCAGGCACGGTTCCTGATCACGCCGCGGCCAAACTCGACCCTGCTGCAGGCCGGCGACCTTCAGGCGCGGCCCCCCGACGACGACAACATCCTCGGATCAATGCCGATCTTGTCCAGCGCGGCCTGCCAGATACCCGCATGGTCTGATTGAAACACGAGATCCTCGCTCGCGTCACAGATCAGCCAGCCGTTTTCGCGGATTTCCTGCTCGACCTGACCCGGCCCCCACCCCGAGTAACCGAGCGCCAGCATGCAGGAAGCCGGCCCCTTGCCGACGGAAATGTCCTGCAGGATATCCACGGTTGCGGTCATCGAGAACTGGCTGTTGACCTCCAGCGTCGAGGACTCAGAACCATAGTCCCCCGAATGCAGCACGAATCCCCGCCCGTAATCGACCGGGCCACCGTAATGGACCGGCATGTCGACCGGGTCACCTTCGCAATCGATATCCAGTTGCTTGAGAAGGTCGCAAAACCGGATTTCCCGCGTCGGCATGTTGACGATCAGGCCCATGGCGCCGTTTTCGGAATGCGCGCACATGCAGATAACCGCTCGTCGAAACCTCGGATCAAGCATCCCGGGCATCGCAATCAGCATCTGGCCGGTCAAATCGTCTGCGACCGCTTCCATCGTCATGATTCCATGATTGTGCATTCTGCCGACCGGATTCAAGGGCAATGTTCCCGACTTTGCCCCAATTCTGGATTGGCGGAAACTTTTCGGGGGAAACTCGACAAGGCACGCGAGCACGATTACCGGTAAATTCCACTAACCTGCGCCAGAGAATCCGTCCCGTGTTGCTGTTGTTACCTCCCTGTAGCCGGTTCTCGGACAATCCTGACGGGATTGGACAGGTCCCGGTCAGATTGTTCCGGACGGTTACCTGAGTTTTCTTGCCATTTCGGCAGCCGATCGCGCTGACTCGATGAGCACTGATTTCGGCGCGGTCTCCCATTCACCGGGGTGCAGGCCCCGCTTGATCCGGACGTGTGCCAATGCACGATCCAGGTTCGGAAATTTCTCCGGCCGGTTCAGATGGAGATAGAGTGCGACAAGTGCGGTCGACCGACTCCGGCCGCCACGGCAATGGACGAGGACATTCCCCTTGGCACGTCGAGGATAACTGGGCTTTTCCGGAATGACCTGGCGTATGGCGCCATCAAGCAGGAGATACGCCGCAAACATCATGCCTTCGGAATTCCCGTGTCCGTCCACCAATCCAAGCTTGAATACACGCACGGGTCCGACACCATGCGGACACCTGTCTCCGCCTGCGGGCTCCACGGGATCCGAAACGTAGTTGATATCCAGGTTGATCGCACAATTGACGACAATGGTGATGTCATGCTTTCGCAGCAGTCCGAGATCGCTCGCGGCTGCCGTTCCGCCAATGTAGATGCTACACTTGTCCGGCCCCAATCCGGTTTCTATCAGGCTGACAGTCTCGTGTCTGATTGCAAGGTTGCCGGTTGAACCGGGGCCGGATTCATCGTCCTTGAACATTCCTGATCTCTAACATGCGCGACACGCGCCCGGTGTCCAAAGCAGGTGCGCGACTTCCGATACACGCCTGGTGCGGACAGGCTGACTTCGCAATCCCGAATTTTCGAAACAGGAAGTCATGCCCGCCCGCCCGGTCATTCCGACACCAGCATCCTGGCGTGGACCTGAACGCTTCAGTCCGGAATCCAGGCCTCACTCTCCGGCAAGCCCGATTCCGCCGTCCATAGGCCAACAGTTATCACTTCACCGACTTTGAACCGCATGAGGCATTGCCGGCGAAACCTGATCCGGTCGCCTGAGGCGTTACCGCTTGTAGCTCAACCGCCAGAAATCCTGCCAATCCTGCCGCTTGTCGAAGTCGTCATCCCCCGTGCCTGCGTTGTGCGGTGTCAAACGGTCGGAAAACGGGTTTACGCCCGATGCTTCCTCGGCGTGTCGCGGCACGGCATTGTTTCCTGACACCTTGCCGTCCCTGGTCATCGGCGAGATACCTTCCTCCGTCATCATGAAACGCAGGAACAGCTTGGCAAGATTGGGGCTCTTTGTGCCGACAGCGATCAGCCCGAAATTCGGGTTGGCGTAACCGATGTAGGGCTTGATGTCCGCGCAGATCTTCATGGCGAGCTTTCCGGTGACCGTGTCACGGTACTTTGCGGTGGAAATCAGCCCCATGAAAGGCTCTTCCTGGCCCGGCGTACCAATGGCCTCGGAAGCGGCAGAATCCGAGTCGGTCAAGAGCGGCGAATTGGAAGCAAAGGCCTGGACCCAACTCGCGGTCGCGCTCTGGGCACTGGTGTCCAATGCCTTGCCGTAGTGCATCTCGTATGCGTCTGCAACGGATTGATCCCAATGGGTCTCCATCTGGTTGAACCAGTCGAGATAACCCGGCTTGTTGAGCGGGTCGCTCAAGGCAACCTTGCGGTTCCACTCGGGATCCGTAAGTGCCCAGATGTTATCCACCGGACAACTGTCGTATTTGTCGCTGTTGTACGACCAGACTGCAGGATCCCGGTAAACGACCAGAGGATCCCGGGAATCTTCCGGAATCGTATCCGCCAGGTCGGGAGGCACCCAACTCATCACGATTCCGCTCGGGACGACTTCAGCCAACGTTGCTGCGGCATCCGCGGACACGATCACGTCACCCACGATATTCCCCGACTGCGCTTCCCTGATTACCATTTCGATCTGGGCCGACGACGGTACCTTGGAACCGGTGACTTCAATCCCGTACTTTTCCGTGAATGCTGCGGCTGATGTCTTGATCTTCCCGGTACTCGCATAGGCCGTTATTGCCTCTTCGCCCCGGGCGGCTTCGATCAATGCATCCAGGTTGAAATCCTCGGCCGACAGCGGTGCAGCGAGCGCCAGGATGGAAAACGAACCAATGAAACTGTTTACAAGTCTGGACATGACAGGCACTCCAATATTGTCTTGTTGTACTCTTGGGCTGATGCCTCGTCGCACGTTGCCTCGACCAGATGTCGCAAATTGCGCGGGTCTTTTTTTGACAAGGTGGCCTGCTCGGTCAGTCATTCTCATATGAAATGCGTATCCCGTCAAGGTCGAACAAATGTATCCGGGAGTCATCCACCTGAAAATTCAGCATTTCCCCTACGTCGAATTCAGGCGATATGTTTGTCGAGACAAAGAGTGGTGACCCCCCCTTTTCCAATTCGACGATCCAGTTCCCCCCTGTCGGAAGGATCCCTGCAACTCTTGCATGGCTTGTCAGGCAACGGGAGTTGCCCGACGGTCTCGACACCGAAAGGCGGATTGTTTCCGGCCGGAGACCCACGGAACCGACGTTGTCAACTCCGCGAAAAGACCTGACAACGTATTCACCCAAGGTCCGTGACAATTCCGTGTCTTCGCCGACGGTCAAAGGAATCATGTTTATCGGCGGATTGCCGACAAACTCTGCGACAAAGAGATTAGCAGGAGAATTGTAGATCTCGTCAGGGGTGCCCACTTGTTGCAAGGAACCTTCGTTCATCACCGCAATACGTGTCGAGAGCGTCATCGCTTCCCATTGGTCATGGGTCACAAAAACGATGGTCGTACCGAATTCGCCATGAATTCGCTTCAACTCGGCGCGCATCTTCAGGCGGAGCTTGGCATCCAGGTTCGACAACGGTTCGTCCAGCAAAAGGACATCCGGTTCGATGACCAACATCCGGGCAAGCGCAACCCGTTGCTGCTGACCACCGGACAGTTGCGACGGGTACCGATCCCGAAACTGCTCGATGCCCAGCGTTTCCATGACAAATCCGACACGTTCTTCACGTTCTGCTGTCGGAACTTTGCGCAAACGCAGGCCGAAACTGACATTTCGCTCGACGGTGAGATGCGGCCATAATGCGTAGCTCTGAAAAACCAGTCCCGCACCGCGCTGTTCAGGCGGAACGAAGATACCCTGTTCACGTGAATCCAGAACCCTGCCGCCGATCATGATTTCCCCGGCGCTGAGGTTTTCCAACCCCGCGATCACCCGCAGGGTCGTTGATTTTCCACAGCCCGAAGGCCCGAGCAGGCACATGAAATCGCCGTCCCGGACCACAAGGTCGAGATCCGATATTGCCGGGGCCAGGCTATCGTATGACTTGCTGACATGGCTGAGTGTGATGGTGGGCAATCTATCCTCCGAGTCCGTCGGCAAGATTTGTCTTGGTCACGTTTTGCACTGCCAGTGTCCCGAAATACGCCATTGCCGCAATGATCAGCACAACCGCATTTGCGGCTTGAGTGTAATTGTTGTCGATCAGCCGCAGGGAATATGTCGTCAACACATCGGTGGTTGGCACCGCCAGGACCACGAACAGGCTCAACCCCTTGATTCCCGATATGAACGGAAGAAGTGTTCCTGTGACCAGCGCGCCTTTCTGGATTGGAATCACGACGCTCGTCATGCGACGCAGCCAACCGGCGCCGGTCATTTGCGCAGCTTCTTCAGGATCCTTTCCGAGCTGCATCATCGCGGAGATTCCCGCCCTCGAAGAGTAGGGCATCTGGTCCGCAGTCAATGCCAGGATGAGTATCAGGCCAGTACCGTAGAGCGCAGGAATCGGCCCGCGCTGGACGGCAAACAATGACAGATATGCGACCGCAAACGCAATCCCGGGTACGAGATAGGGAAAGAAAGTCACATGCCTGAGGAAGCCGGATATCCAACGTACCCGTGACCGCACGACCACGTAGCCGACGAGCAGCCCGAGAAGACCGGAACATATCGATGCGAACCCGACAATTCGAAGCGTATTCCACGCCGCCATCCAAAGATCCGGTGTCAGGAGGATACCGGTCCGCAGGGCGACCGTCTCAAGATTTCGACCGATCCAATAGTCGAGAGTAAAGTTCTCCACGGAAAAGTCAGCCGGTACCTTCATGACGGTCGAAAGCACCAGCACGAGCAACGGGAAACCCACGGAAACCAGGAAGATCAGCGCCGCGAAAACCGTCGCCGGCAATCTGTAAATTCCCAACGGAGACCTGCGACTCATTGCGCCCTTGCCTCCGACAGTCACGAACCTGCGGGATTCACGGACAAGGCGGGCATCGACCAACAGGGAAATGATTCCGATCAACATGATCGCCCCGGCCAAAACCGCCGCGACACCGCTTTGTCGGGACGAGATGCTGCGATAGAGCGACGTTGCAAGCACGTTATAGTCGACCGGCAAACCCAGGAGGTAGTTTACCCCGAATTCGCCAATGCACTTTGCAAATATCAGGATGGTGGCCGACAAAAGGGAAGGCAACAGAAGCGGAAACATGATTTGCAACGCCACGGTTCCCGACTTCGCGCCGAGAATACGTGCGCTTTCCTCCAACTGGGAATCGAAACTTCTCAGGGCATTGCCGAAAAGCAGGATAACGAACGGCGCGTAATGCAATGCAAGGATGATCGTGATCGGGACCTGACCGTAAGCCAGCCAGTCTGGAGGTGTGAATCCGAGGTTTTCAAGCCATCCCTGCTGCCCACCGACGGTTCGATTGCGAAATAATGTGCGCCACGCAAGGGCAAACGTCCAGGATGGCAGCATGTATGGCACGATCAAGGCCGTGGCAAACCACCGTCGTCCGAACATGTCCGAACGACTCAGCAACCATGCAAGCGGAATACCGATGGAAAGGGAAATCAGTATGACCCCGGTCGCGACGGACAGCGTGTGCGCGAGCGGTTCCCAGAACAGGATTTGGGCAATTGGTGATGCAAGGGTTCTATTCAGGTAATAGAACGTCCAGGCGCCAACCTCGGACTTCGCCCGACGTGCATCGCCGAATTGCACTTCGACTGCGTCGTGCATGAGCGTGACGATCGGGACAATTACCAGGTACGCGAACAACACGACCATCAACGCGCCTACAATGGCCGTGGGCTCCCTCCACCCGACCTTGAAGTGGTAGTTCAGACGGGCACTCCGACTCGTCCCCGCAGTGGAGATCGGTTTGTCTTGTTCGGCTAACCGCGTTGGCATCAGGTCGGACTTTTGTTTCATGCCCGGCACATGCTGTTCATTCGGCACGTTAACAGCCGACCTGGTCAATGACTACCTTGATTTGGGCGGAGTGAACATGAAGACACAGTCCGAAATTCGGGAACCGGCATGAATCCGGAACATTGATCGAGGCTCCACGTGAACGTGTAATCCTTGGACCTGGTCAAGGCAGGGCGGGATTTCACGAGTCGGCACCGGCCCGGGCATCGCCAACGTGGTGACGCGACCAACGATGACATTCATCACGAGCACATGTCCTCGCACACTTTGCCTTTCCGTGTGCTTGCACGGGTTTCCCGAGCACCGCTCGCGAATTGATTCAAGTCATTCCGGCGCGGCACAATCCAATGATGTCCGATAGGTCACCCAACATTGTTCAAACGCCTGCCCAACCCTGAACCGAGCCGTGCCGGCCTTCTTCACGGCCTGCTGTCGGACACCAGGGACGAGAATCAGCACAATCAGGCCAACCGGCACTTCTTCGCAACAGTGACGCGGCCGAATCATCAATGTCACCGATCGCCGCAACGGCTGGTACATCAAGCAAGGTACCGTTTTGGAGGAGTGGTCGGCACCACGATGCCAATCCGTCGTAGCCATTTCCAGGTTGCGACTTTCCAGACAGGATTCGCCGGCTCGTCGCGTGCCGTCCGCAACCCGGACGGCGACTGGTGGCCAGAGTTCCTGGCCGCCCGAGCGCCTGAGCACCGGGAAGGAATACGGTCAAGACAGCCAACATTGCCGCCACGCGACTCGGATTCATTGACGTTTCCGGCGACATGGTTGCGAACCAGGGTCGGCGACTGACGCGATGTTGACCCGGTGTGACTTTTCGGCCCGGGGCTTCAAGGCTAGTATTCGACACATGAAAAACGCATCGATTTACCTCCGGCTGGCAGGTCTCGCGATTGCAGCGGTTATTGTCACTGCGCTCGGGTCGCCGGAAAGCAGTCGTGCATCCGGCCAGGACGGGGAACACGGACATCCAGGCATTGTTTCCCTGGACGTGCTTCACGGCTGGCGCGGCCCGTCGGGGCGTCACATGGCGGCCATCAGGTTTGAACTGGCAAAGGACTGGAAGACATATTGGCGTTCTCCGGGACAGTTCGGTTATCCTCCTCAATTCGACTGGGCCAACTCGATGAACCTCGAGGCCGCCAGGATACATTGGCCAACTCCCCGGATTTTCGACTCCGACGGACTGCGCGTCGTCGGGTATGATAACGAACTGATCCTGCCGGTCGAATTGTCCCCGGCGCGTTCCGGAGACGACATTCATCTCGATCTCGTAATCGAGTTCGGCGTGTGCAAGGACGTCTGCATTCCGGTCACGTCACGAGTCACGAACCTGCTCAGCGAGCTCCGGGCCAGCCACAGAAAAACCATCGAGGACGCGCTCGGACGAACCGCGGTTACGCCACGCCGGGCAGGATTCCGGCACCTGGGGTGCAGCATCAGGAAGGTCGGCCGGGGCTTTGTTGTCACGTCGCACGTTGGCGCCCGAAACGGCTTCAGTGGCCCGGCCGAGGCGATTTTCGAGCTTTCGGGTGGGCAGGCCGCATGGATCGAACCCGGAAAAACCGTGATCTCGGGTTCCCGGATCGTCGCCAACGCCGGGATCGTGCCTTACCAAATGGACGGGTTCATCTTGGATCGTTCACGAATCGTCATGACGGTGCTGGGAGACGACCGCGCCGTGGAGTTTTCCGGTTGTGCGGGATTGCCCCGCAAGTGACGTCACGACTTTGGTGACATCAATTGCGGCGGCGGAGCCGCAGACCACCAATTGCGGCGGCGGCCAGGAGCGACACGACCAGTATTCCGGCAATGCCGCTGAACATGGCCAGGAGCGCCGTGATTCGGTCTGGAACCTCGACGAAAGGGAACACTTGCAGCCATGGGTGCAGTTCATTTGTCACCGCAAGGAACCCGGTCGTTCCGCCAACAACGACCACCGACAAGGCGGTCGCCACGGCGAGTACTAACCGTCCAGCCATTCCAATCCGACTGTCACCCAATCCCCGCCTGAACGCCAGCATGAAGCCGGCGACATCTCTTTGAACCGCCAGAAGGGCGGGAACCAGGAAGAGCAGGATGACCATGCCGAACCCAAGACCATAGCTCAGGGTAATCACGGTCGGCTTGAGGAACAGGGCCTGGCGCGAGGATTCGAACAGGAGTGGAAGCAGTCCGAGAACCGTCGTCAGGGTCGTCAGAAGTATCGGGCGAAACCGATCGCACGCCGCATCGACAATTGCGGGGGACAATTCCCGTGACCGGCTGTACTCGTCGACAGTGGAAATCAGGACGATCGAGTCATTGATGATGATGCCGGACAACCCGATCAGCCCGACAATCGAGAATATGGAAAACGGCACGCCCCAGTGATGGTGGCCATATATTGCCCCGATAAGACCAAAGGGAATGATCGCCAGGACCAGGAGTGGCCGAACCCAGCTCGCGAATATCCAGACAAGCGTCAGGTAAATCCCCAGGAGACAGAGCGCGTATCCGTAGGACGCCTCACTCAGGAATCGGGATTCCTGTTCGGCCAGTCCCGACAGGGTGTAGGCAATCCCGAATTCGCTGGCGACGTCGGGAAGAATGCGTTCTTCCAGCTCGATCCGGATCTCTTCCGCGAGCGCAGGATCATCCTCCGAAATGTCTCCGGTCACCGCAACCACCCGATGACCATCCTCCCGACGCACTGCTGAAAACCCGAGGCGGGTCGAAACAGTCACGATATCCGACAAGGGAACGTAGTCGCCGGTCATCGTCCGAAGACGGGTGCGATCCAGGAAATCTGCCGTGAGTTCGGATTCAGGCAACCGCACCGTCACTTCCGTGGTTCGGGATCCGACAGGAAACCGGGCCGCCATGATGCCGTTCAACCGGCTCCGCAATTCCGCGCCGATCGAGTCGATGGTGAAACCGAGCGCGCGGCCTTGCGGGGTCAGGTCGAGAATGAGTTCTTCCTTGTCGTAGGCAAGATTGTCCTCCAGCCCGGAAATCGCAGGAAACGTGAGAAGCGCTTTCTGCACTGCCTCGGAAGCCGCTTTCAAGGTCTCGGAATCACTCCCCCTGAGATCCACGGACAGCGCGTCACCGCCTGGCCCGGTCCGCCAGCCCCGGAAGCTGAGCGTTTCGAGCAGGGGATGCCGCCTGACTTCATCCTGGAGGGCGGACACAAAGGCAAAGGACGTGTACGGTCGGGAATCCGCGTCGATCAACTCGACGGCTATTGATCCCAGCTGGTCCTGGTCCTTGGTGTCGGCGCCGGCGAGGCCCCTGCCCGTCGTGCCACCGATCTCCGCGAGGGAAAACGTCACGGGATTCGCGCCGTACCGGTTCTCGAATTCCCGGGCCGTTACGTCAACGGCGCGCTGCAGTTCCTCGACAACAGCGCGTGTATCCTCCCTTGTCGCACCGGGCAACATGGCAAAATTCCCGGAAACCGACCCGGTTTCGGGCGCATTGAAAAACCTGAAGACGACATCCCCCCTGACCAACAGTGCCGCCTGCCATGCCAGCAGGAAGATGCAGCCCGCCAGAACCGGATACCTCAAGAACAGGATCCCGTGCATGAGCCGTCGAAAGACGGTGTTACGGACCCAGACGAATCCCCGATTGAACAGGATATTCGGCCAATCGTACCAGTGTCGCCTGGAGACGCTCGAAAGCGCATGGCTCATGTGCCTGGGAAGGATGAAAAAGCACTCGACCAGCGAAGCAGCAAGTACCGCGATCACCGTGAACGGGAGATCGACGATCAGGTTGCCGAACCGACCGCCGATCGCCGTCAAACCGAAAAAGGCGATGATCGTCGTAACGGTTGCGGAAAACACCAGGGGAGCCATGCGGAATGCCGCGTTTTCGGCGGCAACCGCCGGAGATTCACCCAGGTTCCGGTGACGAAAATCTGCGTGCTCGCCGACGACAATGGCATCGTCGACCACGAAACCGAGGCAGATGATCAGGCCAAACAGGGAGACCATGTTGATCGTCAGGCCAGCTGCGAACATCAGCGCGACCGCCGCGAGCATGGCGACCGGGATCCCGGCCGCGACCCAGAATGCGGTGCGGGCGTTCAGGAAGAGAAACAGCAGGCAGACAACCAGGGCCAAACCGAGCAGCCCGTTGTCCAGGAGAACCCCGAGCCGTTCCGAAATCGCTTCGGCCCGGGTTCGAATCAATTCGATCGTGACTCCGTCCGGCAGTGTCAATTGCAGTTGATGCGCAGCGTCCTCGACCTCTTCCTGCATGCGAATGGCATCACCGAAATCGGCCCTGTCAACACGAATTGAGACCGCCGGGTTCTTTCCGACAAAGTAGCTGCGTCCTTGCCCGGCCCCGGAATCATCGACTTCGGCAATGTCCCCAACCAGCAGTTTCGACCCGTCCGGCAACAGTCTGAGAATAACGTTACGGATTTCGTCCGCCGTGCGTTTCTCGATCCCTGTCCGGACCCGGGTCGCACCACCGGCCACATCACCTGCCGGGTCCGCCGAGGTTTCTTCGGAAATGGCAGCCGCGACTTCACGAAGCGTGATGTCGTTCCGAATCAGCGACATTTCGGGGACCTCGACGAAAACCTCCGGTTCATCGGCGCCCCGAATTGTCGTTCGTGTTATTCCGCGTCGAAACAGGTCCGCCACGAATTCATCGGCGAATCGCTGCAATTGTTCACTCGATACGGGCCCCGTTATGATGACATCGGTTACCCGGTCCCGCCAGGCATTGCGGCGAACAGCAGGTTCTTCGACACCCTCCGGAAAGCCGGTAACCCCTTCAACCGCAACCTTGACGTCGTCCGCCCCCCTGCCCATGTCCCAACCGGGCTCGAAGTCGAGCCTGATCGTCGCCGACCCTTCCCGGGCCGTGCTGCTCGTCCCCTCGACACCCTCGATATCGAGAAGCGCCGGTTCGAGAAGCGAGACAACGGCCTGGTCCATGTCCTCGGGCCCGGCCCCGTCCCATTGAACCGAAACGCGCACACTCTCGATGACGACGTCCGGAAAAAACTGCGAACGGATCTGGGCCATCGACGCAAGACCGAGCACGACAAGGGCCAGCAGTACGAGGTTTGCCGCGGTTCGGTGTCGGGCGAAATAGGCGACCACGCCGCGCCAACCTGCCTGTGGTGTCGGGGCCATGCCTGTTCCTCAGCCCCCAATGCGGGATCGAAGCCGATCGACGAGATCCCGGGAAACCTGGGGTTCCGCCAGCGCCCTCAGGATGTTAGCCTTCCTGTCATCCGGAATGTGCGTGTTTCTTTCGACGAATTCGACCAATGCCTGCCGCTCTTCATCGGTAATGGCAATCCTGGCCGGCTCGCCATCCGCACCACGTGAAGCCGTCGGACCAGGACCCTGATCGGACTCCCGGTTGCCGGAAAACCGTGCGGCCATCCCCCGCAGGCGTTCAGCCGTCTCGGCCGGAAGCTTCCCTTCCTGAACCTGCGCCAGCATTCGGTCCCTGACTTCCTTCGGCATCCGGGTGTTGGACTGAAGGGCGGCAACCATGGCCGCCTGTTCTCCAGCCGTCAGTTCCACGACCTCGATTTCCTCGAATTCCGGTGCGTCGGGCTGCCTTGGCTGGATCCGGATTCCCGCACCGAGTTGCGGAACACGTTCCAGCACTATGGTCTTGCCATCGAGTCCCTTTCCGTCAACGACGAAGGAATCGCGCTGCTTGCGGAGAACCGTGACCGTCACGGGTTGAAGTCGATTTCCGTCGCCAAGGACCAGAACTTCGTTTGTCGATGAGGCCGCGGTTGCCGGAATGACCGCAACGTCCTGCAACTCGGGTTCCTGAATCAGGACGGCAACAAAGTCCCCCGGCCGCAGGAACGCCGCAGCGGCCTCTCCCAGTCCAGCATAGAGTTCGCGGCCTGTCTGTCCCTGGCCAACCGATGCTCCGGCCCGGCTGATCCGTGTCTCGATCCCGGTTTTGGCCGGGCCGAACACGACCTCGATCCTGACTGCCTCGAGCCCGCCCGTCGCCGTGACGAGCCGTTCGAATTCCCGGTTCGATACCCTGAACACGACCTCAAGCGCGGTTGGATCAATCAACTGCCCGAGGTTTTCATTGGCATTGACCAGTTCCCCGAGAACATCGGTGGTGCCCGTCAGGACTCCCCCGAATTCCGCGGTCACCCGCGTATCCTCAAGTTCCCGTTTGGCCTCGGACAGGGCAATTTCCTGTCGAGCCAGCCCCAGGCGGGCACGTTCGATGCGGGCGTCGGCCTGGGACAGGCTGATCCGTTTACCCACAACGCTCTGTTCAGCTGCCGAGGACGCCAGCCTGGCTGTTTCAAGGGCGGACTCGGTTCCGACACCCCGGTCGTTCAGGGCGCTCTGACGTTCCAGAGCACTGATGCGCACGCCGAGCTGAGTTTCAGCCGCTTCGAGATCATCACCGGCAAGCCGATGTGAAATCTCCGCATCCCTGATTTCCGCGTGCGCCTCGGCCAGCGCGGCTTCGGCCAGTCGAAACTGGGCGCGCGCCGAAGCTGGATCCGTCCGAATGAGAAGCTCTCCGGCATCGACAACGCCGCCTTCGCGAAAATTGTCCGAGAGCTCGACGATCGCGCCGCCTGACGCTGCACGCAATTCCATGGTCCGACCGCTTCGAACCTCTCCGAAAGTCTCGATGATCGGTCGTATGTCCTGCAGCGAAACCTTCGCGACATTGGCGGAAAAGGATCTCTCCCGGGCCATTCGCGGGCGGTTGCCCTGATCCTGTCTGGCCTCGAACGCCGAGTGAAGCGTACTCACGGCCATGATCAGCAACCCCGAGGTTGCCGCCAACAGGCCCAGGCCAACCAACGCCCGGATCAGGAATCTCATTGGTTCCTCCGAGCCTATTCAACCGAACTGCACATTCTCGCTCCAGAAATTATACGAAAATGCAGCCGTTTTCCGTCGCATTTCCAGCACCAGGTGCTCGCCGGGCAAAGCCTGCGCGACCTCCGGGGCGCGTTCTACTTGCGCCGCATGTTTTCCTCGAGCCGGGGCATGATCTCGACAAAGTTGCATGGCCGGTGCCGGTAGTCCAGTTGATAGACCAGGATTTCGTCCCACCCGTCCTTGCACGCACCCGGACTGCCCGGAAGCGCGAAGAGGTAAGTTCCCGAGGCCACACCGGCGCAAGCGCGTGACTGGACCGCTGACGTTCCGATCTTTTTCGTGGAAACCAGGGTGAACATCGTCTGGAACGCGTCGATTTCCTTTTCGTAAACGTCCCGATGCGCCTCGACCGTCACATCCCGCCCGGTAAGGCCGGTTCCTCCCGTCGTGATCACGGCATCAACGGCCGGGTCCGCGCACCAGTGGCGCAACTGGGATGCGATCCGGTCCCGCTCGTCGGGGAGCATCTTCCGGTCCGCAAGATGATGGCCCGACGTGCGGATCCTGTCGGCAAGGAGTTCGCCTGAACGGTCGTCCTCGGGCGTTCGCGAGTCCGAAACCGTCAGGACGGCGATACGGACCTTCACGAACGGCCGTTCATCCCCGGTCATGCCGACAACCTCTCCTTGATCATCAGCAGGTCAGACCATGAGTCGCGTTTCTTGATCCCGTCCCTGAGCAACGCCGCAGGATGGAACATTGGCATTACCGGTCTCCCCATTGCCACGGTCCAGTTGCCCCGAAGCCGCGTGATTCCCTTTCGGCCAAGGATCGCCGCGCATGCCGTGTTCCCCATCAGCACGATGATGTCCGGATCGGCCAATTCTATGTGCCTTTCGATGAACGGCATCAGCATCGCCACCTCTTCGGTGGTCGGGTCACGGTTGTTCGGCGGACGCCACGGAATGACGTTTGTTATGTAGATCGACGACTCGGGGTTCGCAGACGACCGGGTCAGGCCGATGGCTTCGAACATCAGGTCGAGCAAACGACCGGCCCTTCCCACGAACGGGAATCCCTTCTGATCCTCTTCCCTGCCCGGAGCCTCACCCACGATCATCAATCGGGCGTCCGGATTGCCGTCCGAAAACACGAAATTGCTGGCTCCGTTCTTGAGGTCGCAGAACTCGAACGTGTCCATCGCCGCGCGAAGTGCCTCGAGATCGTCACATTTCTCGGCCATGGCCTTTGCGATGGTCCGGGCCGACTCGTTTTCATCACGCGAGGCGCGCGCCGACCCTCGCGGGACGGAAAACGTCGCTGGGGACGGTGTCTGGGCACGAGGTCGCGCCGGGGGCCGGATCGCCGGGACATCCGAACTCCGCTGCGGTTTCGGCACCAGCCGGGTCCGGTCAACCGGCCTTTCTCCGATGACCTCGTCCACCCCCATTTCGAGTTGCCATTCGAGCGCGGCAAGCAGTTCGGCCCTGTCTTTCGTTGCCATATTCGTCCCTTGCTGCGGCGCAGACCTTTCGCTTCGCCGGGCCAGTCATCGCACCGGTGCGGCTACGGCCGCCGAACTCCTGTTTCCGCACTGCTCTCCGCCAGGTCCGGAGTGACCATGATCTAATCCGAAAGTGCTCCGATGATCAATATTGCGCCCCTGCACCGATGGGTCGGGCTCGCCGCGCGCGTCAAGGGAGCGCCCTCATGAGTCCGGTTAACGCCGCCATCGCCTGCGTATCCGCGTCGGGTATCCATTCCGTCTCGCCGCCCGGCACATTGCTCCCGGGCGAGCCAGAGGATGAACGGATCTGGTCTCCGTGCCGCTGCGGGACGGTGCTTGGCCGCGTATACTCGGATTCAACATGATTGCGGGCGGGGCCTGGTCGGATATGCTGTCTGACATAGTGCGTCGATCTGGATGATACGAGCTGGAATCCAGATCGGCGCGCCATAACCCCAATCATGACCAGCTTGCCGCCGACCGAAAATTCGCGGGGGGCGGTTCCTGTCCTTCCGGGCACCGCATCAATGCACAGGCTGCGACGGCGCGGTCCGTTGCCGCGGGGGACGACAGGTATTCCCCTGCGTTTTCGAAGGCTGCCCCAACCGCGCTTATGTATCAGTTCACCCGAACTCATGTTGAACACCGCAACGAGTAACATATAGATTATCAGCACGGCAAAGAGACCACCGCAGTATTTCACTGTTTCCCAGGGAGACGGCTCTTCATCTTCGTCTTGAGGTCTTGAGGTCTCCAATCTTCATCAGCCACCAGGATTCACGGCTCCCAGGTCGTAGCGTGGGAGCGGGTCAAGGTCTTTCAGATTGATTCTCAAATGCCCTGACGAATGCTCTTTCGCCACAGACAGAGTCTCTCGTCTGGACCGCGCTCCAAACAGTGTGACATCTGTGTCTCCAATTTCGGCGTACACGACAATCATGACATCGAAGTCCGAGTCCGGCTTGATCTGGATATACCGAGTCTTGAATTTGTTAGGCGTCACCCATTTGAATTTCACCTGCACGGAGATGCCGCCGTCGAGAAATCCGTCTATGTCTTTTGAACTCACCCGCGTCTTGGTCATGCCGAACTTTTCTTCACAGAAGTTCTCGCCGAGAAACCCCTCAACGTTGTTGTATCCTCTTGTCAATTCCTTGAGCCGGTCGTCACACTCTTCCGTCAGTGTTTTCCTGCGGGTGCAAATCGCCAGTACTTCGCTGCGCACAATTCTACTCCTTCTCACGCACAAGTGTCTTGGCCGCGGTTGGCGCCGGGCCGTTGCACCACCTGTCAGAGTATGAAGATGTCCCGCCTGTTCGCCAGACAGGGAGAGCTACTCCCCGTCGGGTCTCATTGGCTGTTCTATTCAGCGGGCGACCCGACATAAGCGGGTCTGACAGAATGGTGCGAGTGGACCCCCGTCAAGGGTTCACCGCGGGAAGTAAAATGGGATCAGATTCAGCAGCCGACCTGACCGTGGTCGTCGTATCGAGCGCACGCTGGCGATGGGGGCCCCAAAGGAATGGGTTCGCGCCAGAGTTTCCCACGCCAACGGGGATTCAGTTCACGACACCGGTTTTCGTGAATTTCGTCTTGATGCGGAAGCCGTAAGTGGAAACTCGACCTCGTAACCCGCATCGTGGTCCAGGACACAATTCAGGGTCCCCTCCCGAGCCTCGCCCCCGCGGCGGGGAGTCATTTCCGCAGGTATCGGGAACGGGCAGGATGCCGAAGGTGTACTCCCGGATTTCCTGGTCTTCGTTCTCGCGTCCGTCGGCGACAAGGCCCCTGGCGAGCGCCTACGCAGTGCACAGCGAGGCGCGGGCGACGCGGACTTCCGCCTCGGCGCGCGGCCGAGCGTCTCCAACGCGAGGTTGGTAACGACCTGACTGGAAGATACTTCGCGCTCGTGCACGGCGTTTTCGATGCGCTCCCACTGCTCGACGGAGAAGCGGATGTTTCCTTTGCTGTGTCTTGCAATCGGTCGTGCGGCGTCATCCACGCTGTTCCAGGTGACCTGCCGGACGCGTTTTTGCCAGTTTCCGCGGCCGGCGCGGACGTGGACCGCGCCGGTTGTTGACGAATGTCCGGCTCAAAGGGCGCGGCAGACGAAATACCAGTCTGTCATCCGCCATCGCCGAGATCGCGGCCGGCCGCCGCCAGTCTGGTGTCTTTGCGAAACCGTGGCGACTTGCATCAAGGTCGAAACGTAACCAGTCTAAACAGCGACGTCTGCCGATTTTCCCTGGCTTGAGGTTCGTCTTGCGCTCATCATGCCTGGTGCCGCGTTGGCTCTCACACGCGCTCGACGCCCGCGAGGCCGAATGGCCCGAGGCCGCCGCCGCGATCCCGGCTCGGGGTTCGACCGAATGCCACCGAAACGAGGTGCTCAATCTGTGCTGACGCGCCATCGGGGCCGACGCCATCGGTCTGCACGATTTGAAGACTGGCCCCCGACCGGCGCTGCTCGCGAAGCACCACGGGCGCACCTTGTCGAATCAGAGGAGAAGATCGGAGCAATTGTCCCGCCGCGACGACGAGGCAAACCCCACGGCCGATAACGCGTCGACAGAAGCGCGGCCGCGCTCCGGGTCTCGGAGCACGTCGAAAGTGTGCATCAGTCCGGCGCGACCGTGTCGCCCGTGTAAAAGGCCGCCGTACGCTGCGCCGCTGCGCGCGCGACGTCGGGGTCCGTTCCCGCTGCCTCGGCCGCCCGGCCCCACGCCGCACTGCTTCCGATTATGAGCGCCTTTCCGTCGCGGGTCGTGTGGAACGTTGCTCCGTCCAACTTGGGTTCGTTCGGCCGCGTAATGTGCAGTTCCATCCCCAGCAAGCCCATCTCCCAACCGACGCCGACGGCACCGGGACCGAACTTGTGCCAGTGGTCCGACACCAGCGCGGTATGCGTAATCGCAAGGCGCGAGCGGCCGATGCCTTCACTGCACAGACGCGCGTCCACCCAGCTCAGGTCATCGCCAAACTCCCACGTCAGCCCGAGATACGAGGGACGCGCGCAGTGCCTGATCGTGCCGCCTGCGTTTCCCTCCAGTTGGAAGCGGCCGCCGAGTTCAAGGCGGCCGCTGACTGGCAGGAACCAGCGTGGGATTCGTTCCGCGCTCGTCACGGCGTCCCAGAGGTCCTCCACTGTCGTCGCGTAGCTGCGGGCAAGGGTGACCGCGCGAGCGGCCTGTCCGTCGCGCTCAAGTGACGACACTGTCCGCTCGACGGCGCCGAGGAGGCGTTCGACATCCAGGTCCATGGCTTCTCCGTTTGGCCAAGCAGGCGAATACCCAAGTACTAGGTCATGCGTACGGCAAATCAAGTGTCGGTGGCTCGAAAATACGCCGTATTCTGCCGACAAGCCCCGCTTTGGCGGGATTGTAATCGTTCCTTACTGTACCGCGTTCCTATTGTCGGAATCCTGTTGTTGCCGTGGTCGGCATTTGCGTTGCCTGTCCTGTTGCCGCGATCCGTGTTGGTTCCCTTGCACGTGTGCGAGTGGCGTTGCCGTTTGATTGCGCCGGTCAGGGGTCGGGGCATGAGACCTGACGCCTGAGTTGCGGCCGTTGCCACGCGTTCCTGTCCGGCTTCGACTTCCAGGGCGACGAGCTGGTCTGTGCTGGTCCTCCCCACGTGCAGTCTGCGTGGTGACCGGGAAAAGGTCTGGTTCAATTTCGAACCTGACCGGGTCCATTGGGCGTTTCGCCGGGCGCAACTTCACCCATTGCCTGACGGTGACGCGCAAGGCGGCGGGTTGGGGGCGGCGTTACGCGGCAATGCCGCCGGGCGAGCTTCTGGCGGTCCTGGTGGCGATCATGGCGTTGGAAGCGGAGGAATGAGCGGGATCGACCCGTCCGACCCGGACGCAGCCCGGCGTCGGCTCGACGGGCTCAGTTCGGATTCGCAGGGCTGGGCTCGGGCAGTGGTCTTCTCCGGTGTGCGCAGCCCTGCACAGGGAGTTGTTCGGGCTTGCCGAGACGCAGTTGACGCTCGTCGCGCCTCTGCAGGACAGGCTCACCGAGAAAGTGGCGAAGAACAGTGCGCTTCGCGACCCAGATCGCCGGCTACGAGTGCCAACAGTACGCCCGGAGCTCGGAAAAGCATCCCGACATCGGAGGCAGGTCCAATGGCACCGCATCGCCGAATGCCGGGGAGGATGAACCCGAAGCCGATTTGTCGGATCGCCTTGTTTGAAAGTACCGCATGAATTATGGGTGCTCCAACGGTCAAAAGAGCGATGTTGATGGGGTTTTCAGCTCGGCACCTTCTGGGAATCGAACATTTGTCGAAGCCTGACATCGAGGCGATTCTCAACCTTGCCGGCCAATACGTCGCCTTTAATCGCGGGCCGACGAAACATTCCGATGTCCTCGCCGGCCTGACCCAGATCAACATGTTTTTTGAAGACTCGACCAGGACGCAATCGAGTTTCGAGCTCGCGGGCAAGCGCCTCGGGGCCGATGTCATGAACATGAACCTGAGGGCAAGTTCGGTCAGGAAAGGTGAGACGCTCATTGACACGGCGTTGACCCTGAACGCCATGAATCCCGACCTGCTGGTCATTCGGCACCCCTGTTCCGGCGCTGCCGACCTGCTCGCGGAAAAGGTCGAATGTGCCGTGATCAACGCTGGCGACGGTCGCCACGAACATCCGACACAGGCCTTGCTCGACGCGCTGACCATACGACGGGCACTGAAGCGGCTCAACGGTCTCACGGTCGCGATTTGCGGCGACATCGCCCACAGCCGTGTCGCCAGGTCGAACATCCTCCTGCTGTCGAAATTCGACAACCGGATTCGCCTGGTCGGGCCGCGAACCCTCATGCCAGCCGGCATCGAACAACTCGGGGCAGAGGTCCATGACGACATGCGGACAGGTCTGGAGGACTGCCATGTGGTCATGATGCTTCGCCTGCAGCGTGAGCGGATGGACGGCGGCTTTATCCCGTCCGAACGCGAATATTTCCACCGCTGGGGTCTCGGACTGCGGCAGCTTGCCGGCGCACGTCCCGAAGCCATCGTCATGCATCCCGGGCCGATGAATCGCGGCGTCGAAATCGACAGTGAAATCGCCGACGACATCAACCGCTCGGTAATTCGGGATCAGGTCGAGATGGGTGTGGCCGTGCGCATGGCCGCCATGACCCTCCTGGCGGAGTCCCGATCTCAATGCTGACTCTCACCAACGCACGATTGATCGATCCGTACAAGGGGACGGACTCCCCGGGATCACTCGTCATCGACGGCGGGCTCATCTCGGAAGTCCTCGGTGACCCGAACGGCCCGGCGGACGGTTTGTTCCGTTCCCGGGGACCCCATGCGAGTGCCGGTATCGTGGACTGCGGCGGCCACTGCCTGGCGCCCGGAATCATCGATGTCGGGGTCAAGGTTTGCGAACCCGGCGAGCGGCACAAGGAGAGCTTTCGCACCGCGGGCGCTGCGGCTGTCTCCGGAGGGGTGACAACGATCGTTGTTCGCCCTGACACGGTACCGGCGATCGATTCTCCGGAGATCCTGGAATTCGTTCATCGCCGGGCGGTTCAGGACAGCCAGGCACGGGTCATGCCCATGGCGGCGCTGACCCGGGGGCGAAATGGCCGGGAGATGACGGAAATAGGCTTCCTGATGGATGCAGGCGCTGCCGCCTTCAGCGATGCCGACAACGTCGTCCACGATTCGCGTGTCCTTTCCCGGTGCCTATCGTACGCGGCCGGCTGTGGCGCACTTGTGATCGGACATGCCCAGAATCCTGATCTCAGTGCGGGCGCCGCAGCCACGTCCGGTGCCTTCGCGTCGAAGCTGGGGCTGCCTGCGGTCTCTCCGGTTGCCGAACGGATCCAACTGGAGCGCGACATGGCACTCGTGGAAACGACAGGCGCGCGCTACCATGTCGACCAGGTGACGACCGCAGCGGCGCTTCCCGCCCTTGCACGGGCCCGTAGTGCCGGTCTCGATGTCACCTTCGGAACGTCAATCCATCACCTGACGCTGAACGAACTCGACGTTGGCGGATACCGGACGTTCTTCAAGGTCAAACCGCCTCTCAGAAGCGAACCCGACCGCATGGCGATTGTTGAGGCCGTCGCCGATGGCCGAATCGACATCATCAGTTCCATGCATACGCCCCAGGACGAAGAGTCCAAACGCCTGCCATTCGAGGAAGCCGCATCCGGAGCCATCGCCCTGGAAACCCTCCTGCCGGCGGCCCTGCAACTCGTCCACAACCGGTACACGACCATCCCGCAACTGTGGCAATGCCTGTCGCTCAATCCTGCAAGAAGGCTCGGAATTGACGGAGGCAGGCTCGAGGTGGGGGCACCGGCCGACTTGGTCCTGTTCGATCCGGACAAACCGTTTGTTCTCGACCGCACGACCTTGCGGTCAAAATCCAAGAACACCCCATTTGACGGCCACAGAATGCAAGGTCGCGTACTCCGTACGTACGTCGGCGGCGAGGCCGCGTTTGTCCATGACTCCTGACGTTCAACTGCCCGTCATCGAAGCCCTGCCGGCAATCGTACTCGCCTACCTGGCCGGGTCGATCCCCGCCGGATTGATCATAACCCGGATGTTCGGACTCACGGACCCTCGAACGTTCGGCTCGGGAAATATCGGAGCAACGAATGTCCTGAGGACCGGGAGCCCTCTTGCCGCAGGCCTGACACTGTTCGTCGATGCCGGGAAAGGCGTACTCGCCGTCTTTGTCGGCGCCGGCCTTGCCGGCATTCATGGCGCCTGGATAGCCGGTCCGGCAGCATTCCTGGGCCACCTGTTTCCAGTCTGGACAAGATTTCGGGGCGGCAAGGGTTTCGCCACGTTCCTGGGCGTGACGTTGGCGTACGACATGCTCACATGTGCCGCCACATGTGCCACATGGTTGGTGTGCGCCATCGCATTTCGCTATTCATCACTTTCCACGCTGGCGGCGGCAATCATTGCACCGGGCGTCGCGTTTTTTTCCGCCGGAGTCGAAACCGGAGTCGTCCTGTCTGGCCTCTCGGTCATTCTGTGGATCCGCCACACCGCAAACATACGAAGACTATGGAGTGGCGAGGAACCGCGGATCGGCGGGAGCTGAACCATTTTCCTCCGGAGCACGACGGGATTGAGACCCGGAAGAAGCAGCCTCCAGGAACACGAAGGACGGTGTCAATAGGCGTAGTCGGCGTAGATCCTGCCGGGGTCCCCGCCATATTCGCCGAGGAATTTCCCGAGCACTTCATCAGCCAGGGTACATCCGGAATCGACAACGTCGTAAATCGCATTCAGGAAATGGGTTTCGTCGGCGATCAGCCCGAGGGCACCCGCGCGCGCACGTGCCTTGAGTCCCGCCTCGCTGATTGCAAGAACCTCTTTCGCGAGATCACGCATGACGATGTCCCCGACCCGCGCATTGATCCCGTCGACCGATGCAGCCACGCGAAGCTCTTCCCGGAATTCGGCATCCCAACCCGTGCAGAGGTCGGCGGCGGCATCGAGAGACGTCTCGTCATAGAGCAATCCGACCCATAGTGCCGGCAAGGCGCAAATCCGTCGCCACGGACCGCCGTCCGCTCCGCGCATTTCGATGAATCTCTTGACACGGGCTTCGGGAAACAGCGTGGTCAGGTGGTCGGCCCAGTCCGAGAGTGTCGGCAATTCTCCCGGCAGCGCCGGCAGTCGCCCGTCCAGGAAATCTCGGAACGACTGCCCGAGAGCATCGATATACGTGCCGTCCCGATAGACAAAATACATCGGCACATCGAGCGCATACTCGACCCACCGTTCGAATCCCATGCCGTCGTCGAAGACAAACGGCAACATTCCTGTCCGGTCGGCATCAAGGTCCCGCCAGACCCGGGACCGCCAGCTCTGGTGCCCGGACGGCCCGCCCTCGAACACAGCCGAACTGGCGAACAGCGCGGTGGCGACCGGCTGCAACGCCAGGGCAACCCGTAATTTGCGAACCATGTCGGCCTCGGAACTGAAATCCAGATTCACCTGTATGGTACAGGTTCGGTACATCATCTGGGTTCCGAGACTTCCAACCCGGCCCATGTAGTCGGTCATCAACCTGTACCGACCCTTGGGCATCATCGGCATCTGGGCGTGACTCCAGTCGGGCGATGCACCCAGCCCGATAAATCCCGCCCCGATCCGGTCGGCGACAGCCCGGACTTCCTCGAGATG
Source organism: Paracoccaceae bacterium (assembly GCA_965242975.1). Taxonomy (GTDB): domain Bacteria; phylum Pseudomonadota; class Alphaproteobacteria; order Rhodobacterales; family Rhodobacteraceae; genus JAPPHA01. The sequence continues at coordinate 3,445,216 of CBDETS010000007.1, forward strand.
CGTGTTGGCCTCGTCGCAGGTTTCGTGGATCGTTCGCAGTTGCGCACCGGACAGTTCCAGCTGGCCTCCGGGCTCGAGCGAAACATGCGCGCCGTCACGCTCAAGCCCAATGATGTTGCCGCCTTCACTGACGGGCGACCAGCCGAATTCATCCCTCAGCCCCTCCAGCATGGCACGGATCGAACAGGCACCGTCGTACGGCAGGGGCTCGAGAGTGGACTTCACGAAACCGAATTTCTCGTGTTCGGTGCCTATTCGCCAGTCCTCGGCCGGCCGGCAGCCGGACTCCAGGTAACCAGCGAGTTGATCGAAACGTTCGATCACTCCGCCTCCGGTCTGGGGAATGGACATCAGGGAATTCTCCGCGAGAAAGAAATCGCCATGCACGCAATTCAGATCTGGCCCGTACTGCCAACGCGATCAATGAGCAAGTCTGTTCCTGTGCCGGTTTCCCTTGACCTGAGCGCCGGAATCACCGCGTGACGGTGTTTCGGCCGGGAGCTGCATGGTCCCGCCACGACAATCAGGTTCCTGATACCGGGTTGAATTTGCCCTGCGGATTCGGGATCGGACGTGTCGACGCATGCCACGTGCCATGGCGCACGGCAGGACCGCGTTCAGGTTCCGGGACCAGGCGATTCTCGGCATTTCCCGCATCCGGCTCACGTACCGTCCTCCGCGGTCGACTCGATCCCGTCCCCGTGGTCCATGCGCTGGTTCCGTCTCCAGACTGAAACGGTTCTCGGCGGCGGATGCACGGACATGTCGACCAGTCTGGAGAGATCGATTCCGGGCAGCGACGACAGCGCGTCGAACAACGCGTCGCTGCCTTTCGCCGACAAGGGTATGATGACCGGCACGAGCCCAGTCCTCGGCCTGGAGAGAACCCAGCAGACACCAAGACCTTCGCTGCTTCGGACCTCGACGCAATCGAGCACGTCGAGCGACAGGATTGCCCAGCCTTCAGGTCCCCAGACCCTGATTTCACCTTCGTCAACTTCGACTTCGCCGAATTGCTCCCCGTGCCGCCGCAACCGCGCCCGTTGAAACATCGCGAGACCCGCCATGATCGAACCCATGGCCACAAGTCCTCCGATCCCGGCCTGAACCATGTCGCCGCTCCGGACACCACGTGCCGTGGCCGTGACGGAAACCAGCGCCACGGCGCCTGCGAGAATGACGCCCTGCCAACGGGTCAGGAAAGCGATGGCATCCTTTCTGAAGAAGCTCATTCGAGGGACGCGGATTGGCGTTGCCAGTCGCCAAGGCTGATCTGCCACAGGGCGATGGCCGCCACCGCCGCGGTATCGGCCCTCAGGATTCTGGGGCCCAGGCTCATCGGAACGCTTTGGGCCATTGCCCCGATTCGCGAAGCCTCGGTTCTTGAAAATCCGCCGACGGGACCAACGAGCACCGCCCACTTCCGGGCCGGGAACCGAGCCAGATCGGGCACAGGCATCCCGGCCATGGATTCATCGCAAAACAGGAGATTTCGGTCCGTGGGCCAGACATCGAGTAGCGCCTCGAGCGCCTGCAGTTCCGCGACCGGTGGCACATGGTTCTCTCCGCACTGCCGGGCCGCGTCTATCGCGTGAGACCGGAGGCGTCGCCCGGAAACACGACCTGCCACGGTATATTCCGTTCGGACCGGGAAGATCTTCCTCACACCAAGCTCGGTCGCCTTTTCGACGACGAAATCGGTCCTGGACTTCCTGAGCGGCGCGAACACAAGCCACAAGTTCGGGGGCGTTCGCTGAGGCGCGGTTTGAGTTTGACACACAAGTGTGACCGACCGTCGCCCCTCGGCAACAATTCGTGCGGCCCAGTCTCCGTCCGATCCGTTGAACACGTCAACGGATTCGCCGGGTTGGCAACGCAGGACGGAATTGAGGTAATGTACCTGCGGAGGCCCCAGGGGAATCCGCTCTCCGGCGCCGAGTGGCGCTTCGACGTAGAGGCGTACCTTTCCGGTTCGATCTGACATGGACCCGAGAATATGACGGAAGACCCAGACTCTCCAGACGCAAGCATCGAAAACGGGATACCCGACGCACCGAGAGGAAACTGGGTCGACAGCTATGCCCCGATCCGGGCACGTCCTTACCTTCGGCTGTCCCGGGCCGATCGTCCGATTGGCACGTGGCTTTTGCTGATTCCCTGTTGGTGGGGCCTGTCGCTCGCCGTTCTGTCGGACCCCGGCGGAGGCAGTTGGTACGATGGCCTCCTTGCCATTGCTTTCGCGGCAGGCGCGATCCTGATGCGCGGGGCCGGATGCACGTGGAACGACATCACCGACCGACACCTCGACGCACAGGTCGCGAGAACCCGCACACGCCCGATACCGTCCGGCCAGGTGTCCGTGAAGGCGGCGGCTATCTGGATGACATTTCAGGCCGTCGCGGCAGCGGGATTGCTGTTTGCCTTCAACCCTTTCGCCGTCGCACTGGCCGTGGCGGCTTTGATTCCGGCCACCATCTACCCGTTCGCGAAGCGGTTTACATGGTGGCCGCAAGTCTTCCTCGGAATCGCCTTTAACTGGGGGGCACTCCTGGGTTGGGCTGCCCACGCGGGCAGCCTCGCGCTACCGCCGTTCCTGCTCTACGTGGCAGGGATCTTCTGGACCCTGTTTTACGATACCATTTACGCCCATCAGGATCGCACCGATGACGTTCCGGCGGGGAATCGATCGACAGCACTGCTGTTCGGGGCAGGAACCCGGATCTGGTTGTCCGGATTCGCACTGTTGGCGACCGCCACGATGGCATCGGCGGTCACGGCGGCACTCATGCCCGTGCCGGATCGAGCGATGCAGGTCCTTACTGCTCTCGGGATCGTCGGCTTTGCATCTCATCTGGCGTACCAGCTGTGGACCCTCGACATCAACGATGCCCGTGGTTGCCTGGCCCTGTTTCGTTCAAATCGCGATGCCGGCTTGATCCTGGCATGTTTTTTTCTCCTGGCCGCCTTGACATGACGGTCTGACAACAACCGTGATTATTGGAACATTTCGTGGCGGAAGTCACCGGATTGCGCCGTCTGGCGGTTGAATTCTCTCTCCAAATCAGCAAGACTTTTCATCTCGATGCCAATTCGCGTTCAGCTTCCCCGTTACAGGATCGACGTCGTTCCGATCCTTGTTTTCGTCATCGTCCTGATGGCGGCAATCGCAGTTGCCGTGGTTTCCGTCGCGCGAATCGAGAGACGAACCGCCGAATCCCTTGAGCCGATCGTCATTGCGTCGGGCGAGACCTGGGCGCGCATCATTCCTGACGGCATTCTGATCCGCATCACGGGTGAAGCACCGGATCAGGAGGCGGGTCAACGACTGGCAGCGTTGTTCGGGAGCGTCGTCTCACCTGACAGGATCATCAACGAGAGCACATTCTCACCTGTCGACATCAGGACCGAACTGGAGAATTCCCGGTTCATCGTGTCGGCGCTGAGAGACGGCGACCTGGTTTCGCTCGGCGGTCTGATTGGTAGTGACGAACAACGACAGGTCATTCACGACATGGTTCGGGAGTCCGTCGAGGCGGTTACGATCGCCGACTTGTTGATCGACGTACAGAATCCGGGATTGGCCTTTTCGAGCGAAGCTCTGAGGTTCGGACTGACCAGCCTTGAACTGCTTCCGCGCTCCTCAGTCATGATCGAGTCGGATCGTGTGACGATAACTGCTGCGCTTGGATCCGAAGACGAATTGGCCGCCGTGGAGTTTCAGCTTGCCGAACGGCAGCCTGAGAGCGTCCGGGCGACCCTGGACCTGCGTGCGCCGGCAACCATGGCTCCAATATTTGAGTTCCGGGCGACACTCCGTGACGGAATCATTTCGGTGGATGGTTGCACGGCTGCCTCGACCGAGGACTCCCGCCGGATCCTTGATGCGGTCGAACGAGTCGGATCCACGGATTCGACCGGATGCGATGTCGCGCTGGGTTCGCCGCACCCGGAATGGGCCGATGTGGTTATCTCCGGCATCGACGCCATGGCCGAGTTCGGGGGCCGTCTGCTGAGAATTGCGAATACCGAATTTCTTCTTGTTCTGGACAGTGAGTCCGATCGGTTGCCGATCGTGACGCAAGGCCTCGAGGCCGCTCTCCCCGACCTCTTTTCGTTGCGGGTTGTTCGGTCGCCCTCGGACGGCATTGGTGTTGCGGAGGGCGACACGTCATCCGGGAACCTTCACGCGATCCTTAACGCAGACGGAACCGTGACGCTTGAGGGGGCCATTCCTGACGACAGGTCGGCAGAAATGATCCAGACCTATGCTCAGGTCCTGTTTGGAACCGGCAAGGTCGACAACCGGATCGAGATCGGTGGCGAACTGCCTGGCGGCTGGCCAGTGGCGGTTTTCTCCGGGCTCGAAGCCCTCGAGATGCTCCGTACCGGTACGTTGACGGTGACCGAAGACAGTATATCGATTACTGGAACAGGGTTGAGCGAGGATTCGCCGGAACAGGTCACACGGCTCCTGTCAACCCAGGCACGCGACTGGGGAGATCACGTGGTTTCGGTAATCTATTCTGATCAAGACATCGAGGAGGCGGAAAGCGCGGGTCAGTACGCGGGACTTGACCCGAGGGAGTGCGAGGTCCGGATTTCCGCAATTCTTGCCGATAGACAGATCATTTTCTCGCCAGGAAAGACGACCATCGAACCGGAGAGCGCCGGCGTGATTGACACGATCGCGGAGGTTCTGGCCGAGTGTCCGGATGTCCCGTTTGAAGTCGAAGGCCACACGGACAGCTCCGGAAACAGCGAAATGAACCGGAACTTGAGCCTGGTTCGCGCCGAGTACGTGATTGGCGCCCTGATCGAGCGAGGCATCATTACGTCCGGACTTTCGGCCAAGGGTTACGGTGAGGATTTTCCCATTGCGGACAACTCGACTCCTGAAGGCCAGCAGAAGAATCGGCGTATTGCCTTTCGACTCCTGACCACGACTGAAGACGGGACCAACGAAAATGACTAACGGACGAATCGGCGTTCTCGTCGTCATACTTGCGGCGTTGGGTGTCGTTGCCCTTTTGGCGTTCGTCCCCGTAAGGCCGATGTCCAACCTGGTGCTCATCGCGACTCTGGCGATCCTGATCTACGTTACCTTTGCGATCGGCTGGACCGCACACTGGCTTTACATGAAATACGTCTGGGCAAGGGATGGTGACTCGATAGAGATGGAACTGGAAAAGAGGATCTATGTCGCCGAACAGGAAAAGGACGCCGCAGTGGAAACACTGAATGAAACGCAGGCTGCCTTTGACAGTCATGCACGGCAGTCCGCGGCTGATCTCGAAGCTGCTCTGGATGAACTTGGCCGAGCGCGCCGAGAGTCGGAGTATTACCGTCAGCAATACGTCGGAAACGCTGACCCGGAAGACAGGAACAATTGAGGTCCACGCCCTGTTCGCCTCTTCCGCCTCAGGCCGAACACACTGGATCGTCTCTTCCGAGTTGCGCCGGGCTCAGTTCTCGCGGGCCCAGCGACCCAACGCGCGTTCATCGTCGGGAAGCGCCTTGACCCACTCCGCTCCCGCCGTCGTATGTTCTCTTTTCCAGAACGGCGCTCTCGACTTCAGGTAATCCATCAGGAATTCGGCGGCGGAAAACGCATCGTGGCGGTGGCCGGCGGCCGTGGCAACCATCATGATCCTCTCACCAGGGATCAGTTTTCCGTACCGGTGGATGATCAGGCTGGCATTCAGCGACCATCGCGACATCGCTTCCTGTTCGATCGCGCCAAGCGCCCTTTCCGTCATTCCCGGATAGTGTTCCAGTTCAAGGGAGAGGAGCGATCCGTCGGCACGGTTTCGAACGATTCCAACGAATGTAACCAGTGCGCCCACATCGTCGCGTTCGCCGAGCAGGACCTCGACCTCGGCCGAAACATCGAAGTCCTCTGCCTGCAGCCTGACGGTCATCGGCTACACTCCCGGCCGCGGCCATGTGATCTCGTGCAGCGCCCGTGGTTTTCCGCGCCAAACCGGTTCCCGTTCGATTGCATGCGATCCCGCCAAAATTCCAACCATTCCGCCCGGCTACCCGCCTGTCATCGGGGGAAAGAACGCCAGTTCCTCAACGCCGTCCAACGCGTGTCCGAACCCGGACAGTTCCTGGTCAACGGCCACCCGAATCGAAGCGAGATCGGAAAACGCAAGCGCGTAACGATCTTCCCGCGCCGCCAGTTCGCCAACCAATTCTCTGACGGTCAGAGCCGTGGTCTCGACCGTCTCGACCGGAAGCCCGACTCGCTCGCGCACCCAAGCGAAATACCTGACCCGGATTCGTTTCCTGGCAGCACCCGCCATCATCCGTCGTCCGGACTTCCGGAAATCGCCTTCACGAAATACCCCCAGCCAGTCGTCAGCGTCATAACCGCCGCCACCCAGAGCAGTGTCAGGGCCACAACCTCCACGGCCGAGGTCGCAACGGCAACCATTCCTGCAGCACCTTGTGCCATTTCGGGACCCGGTACCTGGCCCAGGCCGGTCGACAGGAACAGGCCTGCCACGGCCACCATCTGAACGGTCGTTTTCCATCGCGCGGCTCCGGTTACGGACAACAATTGCGATTGCCCCCCGGCAAATTCACGCAGTCCCGAGACAAGAATCTCACGGAATATGATCACAACGGCGGGAATCGTGACCCAGGCGCTCAGTTCCGCAAGCGCAACCAGAACCAAGAGCGCAATCACGACCATGGCCTTGTCCGCAACCGGGTCCAGCATTCGCCCAAAACGGCTTTCCTGCTTCCATAACCGCGCCAGGTATCCATCCAGAAAGTCGGTCACGGCTGCCAGAACGAACATCGCAAGCGCAATCCAGTCCGCAAGCGGGCGCGGCAAAATCAGAAATACGATCGCAACGGCGGGCGTGACAGCCAACCGGCACACCGTCAGCATATTGGGGATTGTCCAACTCATAGATCCGGTCGCGTCCAGTATCCTGCCGCAGTCCTACGATCAGATTCTGTACCGAAACAATCAACCCTTGTCATGAAAGAAGTCGTGGATGGCCGCCGCCAAAGCATCCGATATTCCGTCAACGACCTTGAGATCCTGCAATCCGGCCCGGCTGACGGCCTTCGCGGAACCAAAATGCGACAGCAGCGCCCGCTTGCGCGCCGCTCCGACGCCCGGCACCTCGTCGAGAGGGGTTGCTCCGATCGACCGTGCCCGCTTCCGGCGATGGCTTCCGATCGCAAACCTGTGCGCTTCATCGCGCAGCCTCTGGATCAGGTAGAGCACCTTGTCGTTCCGCCGCAAGACAAAGGGAGGACAGCCGGGTCGGTGCAGTTCCTCGTTTCCGGCGTTGCGGTCCGGTCCCTTCGAAACGCCAAGGACCGGGAGGTCGTCGAGGCCGAGTTCGATCAGAGTCTCGTGCGCGGCCGAGACATGTCCGACGCCACCATCGATAATGATCAAGTCCGGCCAGTTGCCGGATTCACGGTTCGGGTCCTCGTCGACCAGCCGCCGAAACCGCCTTCCGAGGACCTCGCGAACCATTGCGAAATCATCTCCGGGTGTCAGATTGGCGGAACGGATATTGAATTTTCGATAGTCGGATTTCCGGAATCCATCGGCTGAGGCGACAACCATCGCGCCGACCGCGTTCGAACCCTGCAGGTGCGAGTTGTCGTAGACCTCAATCCGCTCCAATGGTTCGTCAAGTTCGAGCTTCGTCGCCATTTCCGCAAGCAACGAGGCCTGTGCAGCGTTTTCCGTCAACCGGCTTGTCAGCGCTTCGCGTGCGTTCCTCAACGCATTGGTGACCAGTTCGAATTTCTCGCCGCGGCGGGGCACCGCGAGTCTGACCCGTCGTCCCGACCGTTCGCTCAACACATTTTCCAGGAGGTCGGCATTTTCGATTCCGTGCGACAGCAACAACAGCCGGGGTGCCGGCTTGTTGCTGTAGAACTGGCCGATAAAGGCCTCAAGCGCCTCCGGCTCCTCGGCACCCGAGCCCATTCTCGGGAAGTACGCCCGGTTGCCCCAATTCTGGTTGATCCTGATGAAAAAGACCTGGACGCACGCCTGACCGCCCTCGCGGTACAGCGAAATGACGTCGGCTTCGCGCACCGTGTGGGGATTGACGCTTTGCGACAGTTGCAACTGGCTGAGTGCCTGGATTCGGTCCCGGAGCGCCGCCGCGCGCTCGAATTCCAGCGCGTTGCTCGCAGCCGTCATCTTGGCTGCGAGTGACTTCTGGACCGAATGGCTTTTCCCTTCCAGGAACCTCCGGGCGTCCGAGACCTGCTGCCCGTACTCCGTTTCCGTTACGCGCCCGACGCAGGGAGCGGAACAGCGGGCGATCTGGTACTGCAGGCACGGGCGTGTCCGCGACGAAAACATGTTGTCGGAGCAGTTTCGTATGAGAAAGGCCTTTTGCAGCTGATTCAGCGTTCGGTTAACCGCACCTGCGGAGGCGAATGGTCCGAAGTGATCATCCGCATCGGACCTCCGGCCACGATGCTTGTTGATTCTGGGAAACGGGTGAGACGTCGTGATGACGATCCCGGGAAAACTCTTGTCGTCCCGCAACAGCACGTTGAAACGGGGTTTCAACTGCTTGATCAGATTCTGTTCAAGCAGAAGCGCCTCGGTTTCCGTCCTGGTCGTCAGGAACATCATCGAGGCGGTTGCCGAAACCATCCGGGTTATGCGAACACTGTGCCCGGTCGGTTTGGCGTAAGAAGCGACCCTTTTCTTCAGATTACGCGCCTTGCCCACGTAGAGCACCGCTCCTGCTGCATCGAGCATGCGGTAGACCCCGGGACTTCCGTCGAGGGATCCCAGGTAGCTCCTGATGATTTCATGACCCGATGGACAGCTTCCGGAATCCGGCTTTCCGCCCGAGACCGAAGATGCGGCCGGCGGGCACGGTGCGGACACGGACCCGGCTTCCGGTTGAGCGGTCATCACGAGGCCGCCCGACACGCACCGCCAGTGGTGCCCCCGACGCGGACGCGATCCGGGAATTTCCTGCGCACAAGCCTGTGGATAAGTATCTGGATAACTCTTTGGAACACCAAAAAATGTGTTTGTATTTCGCGGCTTGGGCGGTTTTGCACAAAATGTGGGCAAAAAGTTAAATTATTGTTTTTACGTACTATTTTTTCCTTCGACCGACATCTGTTCCAATTCTGCACCAACAAGCACCGATCCGGCACTTCCGGGAATCGACCGGTGGAAAAAAACCTTTTGTCAAAACCTGTTCTGCAATCAATTTGAAGAACCGAAGAAATCATGACCGGCCCATGAGGATGTCCGGCGTCTGCCACGCGAGGTGTTGCCCTCCGTCAGGACAGACGAGTTGACCGGTAACCGACGGAGAATCCAGCAGGAAATGCATCGCGGCAACGATCTCGTCCCGGGAGGCCCCTCTTTGAAGCGGCGTCGAGGCGCGTTGGTCGTGGAAGTGCTTCTCCGACTGCCGTTCCGCGCGAACCGTCGGGCCGGGGCCGATGGCGTTGACCCTGATATCGGGGGCGAGGGCCCGTGCGCCGATCTGGGTCAGGTTCCAGAGACCCATCTTTGCAAGCGTGTAGGTCATGAACTCCGGGGTCGGTTTTCGGACTCGCTGGTCGACCATGTTGATGATCGCGGCTTTCGGATGCAATTCACCGGCTCGGTCCCGGTCCGCTGGCTGAACCTGCCGGGAAAATTCCTGCATCAACATGAAGGGAGCCCGAAAATTCGACATCATGTGCCGATGCCAGCTGTCCGCCGTCGCGGTTTCAATTGAATCGTGTTCGAAAATCGACGCGTTGTTGATCAGCACGTCGAGCGGTCTCCCGAGACTCTGCACCGCGCGAGCAACCAGCCCCCTGCACGCGTCCTCATCGAGAAGGTCCGCCTTGACCGGGAAAGAGTGTCCCCCGGCTTCCCGAATCAACTCGACCGTTGCGGTCGCTTCGTCGCTGCTTGAGGAGAAATGCACGGCAACGGCCGCGCCTCTTTCGGCCAAACCAAGAGCCATGGCCTTCCCGAGACGTCGAGCACCCCCGGTCACGAGTGCGGCGTGTACATTCATCCGGAACATTCGGCTGGAAAGACAGCCGAAGTAAATGCTTCGGCACGAGGAGCAATGTTCGAAACCGTCGCGGAATTCCGCTCAGGACCCCAGCCGCCGCCGGCCGTCGGCGTCACAATCGTTTTGACTCGCATGGGCAGCGGTCCCGGCCGAAGAGAAAGGTCCCGCACTTCTTGCATTTGGCTGCCTTGATGGTTTTCCTGCGTTTGCCGAAGTCACCCAGTCTCGGAAGGCGCAGGCGACCCAGCAGAGCAAGAATTGCCAAAGCAACGAGGAAGAATGTCGCAATCTTGACCATAAGGCACCATATCACGACTGGCGGTGATACAGTAGTCGTTCATTTCGCCTGAAAGTTCCCCTCTTCCGCGAATTGCGTGTCATGGCTTCCGCCCGATCTGGTGTTAGTCAGAAACCCCTCCTTCGGAGATGGCGGACCGTGATTTTCAGTGCTCGGACATTGAATACGCGACCGTGCCCGCCTCACACCGGGATGTCGGCGCATGTGATGCGGCAGGTTTTCTGATTCTCGATCGAAATCAGCGACGCTCATCAAACATTGGCACATAGGTCGACGTTCCCGCTCCCGTCGGGTCCGTCAATGAACCGGAGATCTGAACATGGCGGCACGCTGCGCACCTAAATCGCCGAAGGTGGTCATGGCGAACCCAGTTCGAATTGCCCGGCACCGCCAGGCAGCGGCTGAATTCGCTCGCGGTGGCGGAGGGCATGCTCTCGGCCGGACGGAAGTCGGCCCAAGCCCTCCGACACAAAGTCCTACCTGACAGGAACGCGATCACGGTCGCGGTCTCCCGGTACGCCGTCTACGCTGCTTTTCGGACCGAGGACCCAGGCAACGTCTCCCTCATTCCGAGCAATATCGAAGCACGTATCGACGGGCTGAATCAGTTCAAGCGAATCGGCCACTGCGCTAAAGGTCCAGAAAAACCGCGATTCGGTCCACGATACGCTTGTGCAATACCGCGCGGTCCATGCCCGGAGGGTCGCCGCAGAGCGGATAGTCGCCTTCGGCGGCCAGGATCGCCGGACCCCCCGGTTTGCAGGGCAGGAGAGCCGAGAAATGCGCCGCAGGAGCCATGATCTCGATCTCGGCAGATGGCAGTTGGGCTGCAAACCCGCTCCCTGACGCGCTGAAATCGGTCGCCGGCAGCCTGGATTTCACACTGCCCAATCCGATCAGCAAAACTCTTTCCACCAGGTCGCGCGCATGGGTCCTTCCGAGACCGTAGGTCAGCGCAGGGTCGATGGCGGCGACCGCCCGGATTCGGTCGTCCTTGCGGCTGGCATTCCATTCCCCGGGCAAGTAGGCAGCAAGGTCGACCCCGCGCCAGGTCAAGTCGGCGCAGTGCCAGAGCGAGGGAGACGCGGTCTCGCAATGAGCGGCATAGCCCTGGAGGTCAGCGCGCAGGCCGCCGAGGGCAAGCGCTGTCCAGCCGCCAGCGGAGAACCCCACCGCGTAGACCCGGGAAAAGTCTGCTTGTGCCGCAAGTTCCGGCTGGGCGACCATCCAATCGAGCGCGGCCCGGAGATCCTGCGTCCGAGTCCAGTGCTTGAGGCCTTCTTGGAGGTCGAAATCCCGCGTCGTGCTGCTCGGGTGGTTGACCGAAATGACGAGTGCGCCTGCCCCGGCAAGGCCGGCGGTCAGCCAGCTGAACGTGCCAATATTGCCGCCAAGGCCGTGGCTCGCGAGAATCACCGGGAATGGACCCTCGGCCATCCGCGCATTGTCGAGAACCGGAGTGCCGAAAAAGACGCCGTTTTCGCCGTAGGAAATCGCCTCGCCACCGCCATCGGCGGGATACCAGAGCACGCCCGGCATCATTCTGCCATGATGCTCTGCGGGGATGCTCACGCTCCGAATCCCTGCAACAGGTTCCGCTGCGGCGGCATGAAGGGGTAGAAGCAGGAACGTGATTGCCAACAGTAGTTTCATCGATTGTCTCCTGTGTCGACAGATTTAAAGGGACTATGGAAGCCCGACCAGACGCGTGCGTCCTCGAACCGGTTTCAGTTCGTCCGAGATCCGGTTCGAGGCCATAACGGGTGCCACGATGCCGAGCCTGCCCCTGCCACTAACATCCGCTCTCGTCCTGGCGTTCCTGCTTGCCGTGCTCCTGCTCCGGCGCGGCCCGCTCGCAGCCCTGGTCGGGCTTTGCGCCCTGCAAGCGGTCGTGATCGCGCTCGCGCAGCACTATGGAATTGCCGCTTTCAGGTCGTTGCAGCCGATTACGGCCGCGTCGATACCGCCGCTCGCCTGGTCGGCCCTTCAGTTCAGCGTCATCAGGCGTCCACGCCTCCCACGCGACCTCGTCCATCTCGCTGGTCCCTTGCTGGCGCTGGCTGCATCCCTGATCCTGCCAACGGTTCTCGGCGCGCTGATTCCGGCGCTCTTCCTGGGCTATGGCGGAGCAATCCTCCTTGTGGCATGGCGCGGCACCGATGCCCTTCCGCACTCGCCGTTCACGGCCGGAGACATGCCGGTGCTGGTGTGGATGGTCATCGGGCTGTCGCTAATGATTTCCGCACTCGGTCGTGGACATACTGTTCACGGCGGCCGTGCTCAGCGGACGGTCGGACTGGCTACCCTGGATCGTTGCCGCGTGGTCTTCGCTCACGCTGCTCGCAGTCGGCGGCATCGTGCTCATGCGAAACCCCGGGACAAGCAAATGCAACCCGGCCCCAAGAATTACGTCCATTCACCACGACTCGAATGCGGACGAAGAACTTGTGGCCCGCCTCGACGCACTCCTCAAGCGCCGGAAGCTCTATCTCGACCCCGAGTTGACGCTTGGCCGGTTGGCCTGCGCGCTGCATGTGCTGGTCAAGCAGCTTTCTTCCACGATCAACCGGAACACCGGCGGTAACGTTTCCCGCCATGTCGACAGCTATCGCGTCCGCGAAGCCTGCCGCACACTTGAAGCGGGAGCGAGCGTCACTGAAGCAATGCTGGCCTCGAACTTCAACACCAAGAGTAATTTCAACCGCGAGTTCCGGCGGGTGACCGGCGGGACACCCTCAGCCTGGCGCCGCATGGCGACCGGCAGGACGTCGCACCTCTAGTTCTGCGCGGCCCTCTGATCTTCCGGTTCGAAATAGTCTCTTCTTGTTGCGCGCTAATCGGTATCCAACGGCCAAGCCGAACGACGGCAGCCGTGCCTGAATGCACAGCAGAAGGCCGATTCGGCGGATTTCAGGACCACCACGCCAGCGGAGCACTCTGAACCGTGTGCGAAATCATGGTCGAAGTCGTCGTCCTTGAGGCCATTAATCGCCGGACCTACGGCCGACCGCTGACGGAGCGCGTCGCACCGCACGCGCTGCCATTCGTTCGCTCCGCAGTTTCTCACGGAATTCCCCTGCCAGCGTCTGAACGCAATTCCCTTTCCTCATCTTGTCCATGAGCTCTTAGGAGACTCGTCTTCTTGCAGGCATGTTTACAAGCGGCACCGACCAGCGCATCAGTGCAACGTCGCGGCGGCCGGCTTCGCCCCCAACTTGTGCCTGCCGTTGACGACGAGTCCGTAACCATCGGTTGATACAGCGATTTCCGATCCTTCGTCGATGTCTCCACCCAGGATCTGTTCGGCCACTGCGTTCTGCAACTCGTTCTGTATGACACGCTTCAAAGGCCTTGCCCCGTAGACCGGGTCGTACCCTTTTTCTGCGAGCCATCGCCGGGCCTTGTCGTCTATGTCCAAGGCGATCTTACGTGCCTCGAGGCGTTTCGAGAGAATCCCGATCTGGATATTCACGATTCCATCCATGTCACTTCGGCTGAGCCGGTCAAACAGGATGATCTCGTCAAGGCGATTGAGAAACTCGGGCCTAAAGTGCTTCCGCACCGCGTCCATGACCTTGGCCCTCGCGGCATCGACCGCCTGGTCCGGTGACGAACTCAGAACTTCGGTACCGAGATTGGACGTCAGGATGATGATCGAATGCTTGAAATCGACCGTTCGTCCGTGCCCGTCCGTCAGGATTCCGTCATCCAATACCTGCAAAAGGACGTTGAAGACATCGTGATGTGCTTTTTCGACCTCGTCGAACAGGATGACCTGGTACGGGCGGCGCCGAACCGCCTCCGTCAGCACCCCACCCTGATCGAAACCAACATAACCGGGAGGTGCTCCGATCAGCCTGGATACAGAGTGTTTTTCCATGAACTCGGACATGTCGATTCGAACCATCGAGTTCTCATCGTCAAAGACGAACTCGGCCAGGGCCTTGGTCAGTTCGGTCTTGCCGACACCCGTCGGACCGAGAAACAGGAATGACCCGATCGGGCGATTCGGATCATTCAATCCTGTCCGCGCCCGGCGGACCGCGTTGGAAATGGAAACCAGTGCATCGCGCTGGCCGACGACGCGCTGGCCCAGTGCCTCTTCCATTCGAAGCAATTTCTCGCGCTCGCCTTCCAGCAGCTTGTCGACCGGAATTCCTGTCCAGCGTTCGACAACCGCAGCGATGTGGGTCGGCAGGACAGCCTCCTCGACCATCAGGTTTTGATCGTTACGCTCGGCTTCGCTCAACTGTTTCTCGAGATCGGGAATGATGCCGTACTGCAACTCTCCCAGCCTCGCGAGATCCCCGACACGGCGCGCGGCCTCGTACTCCACGCGGGCGTTGTCGAGTTGCTCCTTTATGTTCCGGGCCGAGGCCAGGCTGTCGCGCTCCACTTGCCAGCGAGACGTCAACGCGCGGGACTGTTCCTGAAGCTCGGCAAGTTCCGCCTCCAGTTTGGCCAACCTGTCCCGTGATGCCGTGTCCGACTCCTTTTCCAGCGCGGTTGCCTCGATCCGTTTCTGCAACAATTCACGATCAAGGGCATCGAGTTCCTCCGGTTTGGAATCGACTTCCATCCGCAGGCGGCTCGCCGCTTCATCCATGAGATCGATCGCCTTGTCGGGCAGGAATCGATCCGAAATGTAGCGATGGCTCATCTGCGCCGCTGAAACCAGCGCAGCGTCGGATATCCGGATTCCGTGGTGGAGCTCGTAGCGCTCCTTGATTCCGCGGAGAATCGAAATCGTGTCCCCAAGCGACGGCTCGCTCACGTGAACCGGCTGAAACCTCCGCGCCAGTGCTGCATCCTTTTCGACATGGTTCCGGTATTCGTCGAGGGTGGTTGCACCGATGCAATGCAGGTCTCCACGCGCCAGAGCCGGTTTCAGCAGGTTCGACGCATCCATCGCCCCGTCTGCCTTGCCAGCCCCGACAAGGGTATGCATTTCGTCAATGAACAGCAGGACCCTGCCGTCGCTTGCGGTCACCTCCGAGAGTACCGACTTCAGCCTTTCTTCGAATTCGCCGCGGTATTTGGCGCCCGCAACGAGGGAACCCATGTCGAGCGACATGAGCTTCTTGTCTCCAAGATTGTCCGGCACGTCGCCGTTGACAATTCGAAGTGCCAGCCCTTCCGCGATTGCCGTCTTTCCGACGCCCGGTTCACCGATCAGAACCGGATTGTTCTTTGTTCGACGGGTCAGAACTTGCATGGTTCTGCGGATTTCGTCATCGCGGCCGACGATCGGATCGATCTTCCCGTCCCTCGCTTCAGCGGTCAGATCACGCGAAAAGCGATTCAGGGCATCGTACCCTTCATCGGCCGACTCCGTATCGACGGTCCGACCCATGCGGATCCTGTCGATTGCCGATTTGAGACCCTCAATGGCAACATTTCCTGCCCGCAACGCCGATCTCGCTTCCGACTTGATCTTCGCAAGTGCCAGCAGAAACGCTTCGACCGACACAAAACGGTCTCCAGCAGATGCGGCGACACGTTCGGCTTCGGCGAGTACCTTTTGCATCTGCGCATCGAGGTAGATACGGTCGCCTGATCCCGACACTTTCGGCTGCCTGTCAAGATTTGCTTCGCATTCCCGAAGCACAACGGACAGGTCACCTCCGGATTGCCGGATCAGATTCGGAACGAGGCCTGTTTCGTCCTCGATCATCGCCCTGAGCAAATGATCAGGCAAGAATCTCTGGTGACTACGTTCCTGCACCAGATTCTGGGCGGATTGAATGAGGCTCCGTGACCGTTCGGTCAGTCTTTTGTCTTCCATGCCGCGCTCCCTGCGCACCGGTCCGTTTCCTCAACCGGAAACATCTGTCAAACGCCAGCCCGATTGCCTTGGAACCGGCCGATCCGGAGGCGTCGTCCCGCGCGACCACGCACCTGTACTGGGCGCTCCAGACCGGATCCTGCCAACCGCATCGACGCTGGAGATTCCGGGATCGCCTGGCGATGCGGCAAGGCGGGCTGATGATGTACAGATAGGAACTGACCCTGTGATAACAAGGGCGGCCGGGCGCGTTGCCTTGGCCTTGACATGTGGCAGCGAACAGGAGAACAGGTGACCCGATGACGGCAGAATCCGGATTGCCCGATGCTGACGACCGGTTGATCGTCGCTCTCGATTTCCCGGCCCGCGACGACGCACTGTTCATGGTCGATCGTCTGGACCCGCTCGTCTCGTTCTACAAGGTCGGTCTCGGAATGCTCGCCGGCGGCGGGCTGGAATTGGTGCGCGAACTCCGAAGGCGGGACAAACGGGTTTTCCTGGATCTCAAGCTTTTCGACATCGGTGCCACTGTCGAGATGGCCTCCACCGGGCTTGGAACGCTGGGGCCGGCATTCCTGACCGTTCACGGTGACCCGCAAGTTGTCTCCGCCGCCGTTTCCGGACGCGCCAACGCGGGGACGAAGATCCTGGCGGTCACCTTTCTCACGTCCGTTGACCGGAACGATCTCGACAGGTGCCTGATCCGTGACGGCTGTGTGGAGGACCTCGTCGTCAAGCGCACCCGACTGGCGATCGGCGCAGGGGCGGACGGCGTGATCGCGTCACCGCTCGAAGCCCGGTTGCTTCGGGAACGGATTCCCGAGCCGCAGTTCCTGATCGTCACCCCGGGCATCAGGCTGGAGCGGGATTCGGTTGACGACCAGAAACGTACCGCGACACCAGGCGCAGCATTGAAAGCCGGAGCGAACCACATCGTCGTCGGGCGCCCGATCACGCGATCGCCGGATCCTGTGGATGCGGTCCGGTGCGTTCTGGATGACATCAGGCGCGGGTGAGTTAACTGTGACGACCTGAGTTGGACAAGAGCCAGCCGATTCGATTGCTAAGGTCGACGTGACGCCGCCTCCGTGGAATTGGTGAAATGGACGCACTTTGCCGAAACTGCCTGAACTGGACGGCACGCCAAAGCCACTGCGTTCGGTGCAACAGCCAACGGCTGTTGTGGCATGAGGAATTGCGTCAACTCCCGATCGCCCATGTCGATTGTGACGCTTTCTATGCCAGCGTCGAAAAACGGGACAACCCTGATCTCATGGGCAAACCGGTAATCGTCGGTGGTGCGCGTCGTGGTGTCGTATCGACCGCCTGCTACGTCGCCCGACGCTTCGGAGTGCATTCGGCGATGCCGATGTTTCGGGCCAAACGATTGTGTCCTCACGCAATCGTCATCCAACCCCGCATGAAGGTCTACGTCAGGGTTTCACGGCAGATTCGCGAATTGATGAACGCGATGACACCCCTTGTCGAACCATTGTCCCTGGATGAGGCGTTTCTCGACCTTTCGGGTACCGAACGCCTCCACGGCGAACCGCCGGCGGCACAACTCGCCCGTCTTGCACGTGAAGTCGAAAAGCGGATCGGCGTGACCGTTTCGATCGGACTGTCGCACAACAAGTTCCTGGCAAAGGTCGCTTCCGATCTCGACAAGCCACGCGGGTTCTCGATCATCGGCAAGGCCGAAACCATGGAATTCCTGGCTGACAAGCCGGTCTCCCTGATCTGGGGCGTCGGCAAGGAAACGGCGCGGGCCCTTCAGAGTCTGGGCATTCGAAACCTTGGCGATCTCCGGGAATTTGACCGGGACGAACTGGTGCGCCGGACGGGGACCATGGGTGGCCGGCTGTGGTCGCTCGCACATGGCGAGGACAGCCGAAAGGTAGTGACGAGCGGGCCGGCAAAAGGCCTGTCCAGGGAGACGACGTTTCCTGACGACATAACGGACAAGCTCAAACTGGACGGTTATCTCTGGCGGTTGTCCGAACAGGTTTCCGACCGGGCGAAGGCCAAGGAGATCTCCGGACGCACGGTCGTCCTCAAGGTCAAGAAAGCCAACCACCGAATCCTGACCCGGCAAAAACGGCTGCCCGACGCAACCCAGTCGGCAAACCGCATTTACCTTACGGCACGCCCACTTCTTGATCAGGTGATCGGGAACGCGCCGTTTCGCCTGATTGGGGTTGGAATCAAGGACCTCCACCATGACTCCGTGGCAGACCACCTCGATGTCTTCCAGGAAGATGAAACGACAAAGAGGCTGAAAGCCGAAAGGGTGGCTGACCTGATCAGGGGAAAGTTCGGGAAGCGCGCCATCCTCAAAGGGCGTTCTCTCCGTTGACGGCCGCCACCTGTGTCCCGTCGGAGGCAACGGCAGAGATTCCTCCGGCATGATTCGTAAATCCGGGTGTCGTCTAATCTCGTAAATCCACGGTGTCGCTTGACACCGCCACCTTTTTTTCGGGCCGTCCTGGCGTCTGGAGATCCATCGTGCCCGACGGGTAACAATTCAAAAGGCGCTGCGCAGACGTGATCAGCAACGGTGTCAAGGTATGCGGATTGCCGCAGGTTCGGAGAGTGAAGAATTCGACAGGGATGGGAAAAAGGCTCCTCATGGTAATGCAGTGAGACAAATGGACAGCAAGAATGAGGTATATCCAGAGCTTGAGAACTCTAGATTCGGCAGTTCAGGAACGATTGCCTGAGAAACGTTCTCGCCGGGAGACAAAAGCCGTTTCCGCTCGCAGGAGCGGAAAAAAAGATACTAATATTTCCCGATTGCTTCGAAATCCAATTCTACGAGCGGGCCGCGCCAACCATCTCCTGCTCTGATGAATTTTATGAAACCCATTTCCGACAGACGCGTCAATTCCCGCCAAAATGTTCTGTCGGTCACATTCCTATAGGCTTCTTTGACATAGGGAGATTCGCGCAGTTCCGAAAATTCGATTTGAAGGGACGGGTTTTCGGGAAAAGGATCAAGCGGTTCTGTTTGGACGATCAAATAGTCGAGCAGATTGTATTCTCTCAGGTTGAGAACTCTTCTCCGTTCTCCAACTTTTGTATTGAATGCTCGAACAAGCATGGCGCGGTAAATTACTCTATTCAGTTTGGCTTTGATAAAATTATTGATTCCCCTAAGCTCTTCGGAAAACCCGCGCAGTCCGAACTTCACAAAGCTTGTTACATCCAATGGCTGGGTGTGCCTGCACTCCTGCAATGTCGTCTTGTACTCTGCTTCATTTCGATAGAAATAGTTCGAGAGTCCGTAAAACCCAAAGACATTATAACCACCTTGAAACAATATTCCGGCCTCAACCAAGCGTGATGCACGCCCATTCCCGTCGCCAAACGGATGTATCGTACCAAGGAAAAAATGTGCCAGTAGTGCCCGTGTTACCGGGTGAAGATTGTTCACGGCTCTTGAATTCATGAATTTGGCATATTCATCCATCAGCCGAGGGACATCCTCATGCGGCGCACCGCGGTGAACACCTCCAAGTTCAGGAGATCCAACGACAACGGAGAAATTTCTAAATTGGCCCGGTGTATTGTGAATTTCGTCCGAGTTTTCGGTAAGCATCTTGTGCATTCGACGGATGTCTTCAACACTTAACGGTGCACGGCCGGGGACAAACCTAGTTCGAATCCATTCTTGGGCAAGTCCCGCGTTCCGGATTTGCTGCTGCTCTTTCGTGGCTCGCAACGCCGAGGCTTCGAGTGGCTGTTCGGCGATTTCGATTTGTCGCGACACTTCGGCCTCGGATAGTGGATTTCCCTCCAAAGCAGTTGTCCCGTGAACTGCCCGAACGCGGTTAAGCTGATCCAGTTGAATCCGCCAATCGGGAGGCAGGATCAAATTCTGAGCCGATTGCTTGTGTGCCTCGATGGCCACGACGTCTGAGAGGATGCCGTCTGTTTTTAATTCGTATTCAAATGTAAAATCGCTCCAATCCATATTTGCCACCTTATTTGACATTTATTTGATATAATAATCAAGACTATAATATAATTCTATTCCTTTATTTGACAAGCTGTTTGACACGCTCTCTTGCACGTGCCGAGAGACTTGGTAACACGAAATCGTTCACGTACTTTCTTAAACAAATGAAAATGTTTGCGCTCAAGATCTGCATCTCCCTTAGCTGTTGCTGTGCGCTGGCCAGTTCAGGAGGGCGATTGCACGTTTAGCCGACACGGGTTTCGAGACCGTTTCAAGGCCGCCACGACTGACGTCGCTTCCCGACCGATCAGACGGACGCCCCATAACCTGCAGGAAATGACGACGGCACCAGACAGTATCCGCAGCATGGCAGAATTCATGTCACCCTGCGCCGAGCTTGTGCTTGACTGGTTCCACGTCACCATGCGCATCACGGTGCTGAGGCAGTATGCCAGGGGCCTTGCCGGCCACCACTACGATCAGGAAAAAACGGGAGAAATCGACCGAGCGCTGAGGCGCATCAAAGGGTACCTGTGGCACGGCAACATCCGTGCGGCCCTTCCCTGCATCGACGACCTTGGCATGGACCTTGAATGCATCGAGACCCGGTACCCGAATATCAGGGCGTTCCGCAAAGGCGTCTGCGAGTTCCAGACCTACGTCGCCAACAATGCCCATACCATCCCGAACTACGCCGAGCGCCATCGCTACGGGGAACGGGTGTCAACCGCATTCGTCGAATCCACGGTCAACACAGTCGTGGGTAAGCGCTTCTCGAAGAAGCAGCAGATGTGATGGTCAAAATCCGGAGCACACCTCATGCTTCAAACCAGAACCCGCGTGCTCGACGGCACGCTCAGAACCAGGTTTCAGTCCTGGTATCCCGGGCTCTTCAACGCGGCAAACACAAATCAGGCAATGGAACGAACGGCCGCTTGACCCCGGAGATTTTGGTGGTTCCGTTGCTGCCCGGGGGAGGGTACGCTGAATTCGCCATAACCCACGAGGAGCACGCACTGCCAGTTCCTTCCGGATTTGGCATGCAGGCGGGCGGCCCTGTGCGAGACCTATATCACGGTCTGGAGTAACGTCTTCACGCGCGGAGGTCCTGTGGCGAGCGTACCAGGTGGAGATGAAAACCGGGCTGCGCTGGTTGCGTCACCGCGGCTTTCGATCCGTCCGTGCGGTGTCCTTTGACAAGCCGTCAATCGTCCGAAAGTTCAGTATCGGCATGTCGGGCGCAAAGCCGGATAGCCTGGAGGCAGCGTCAGTCGAACGTGGCTTTCAAGGCGGTGGTTCCTGAAGTGATGGGACTCCCGGTGGTCAGTTCCGCGGCAAGAAAGTCAAAGACCAACCGGATTCGTCGACTGACTCGCAACTCTCGATGCGTGACCAGCCACGCAGGGAACGTCATTGACAGAACGCCGGGCATTATCTTTTCCATCCCGGGCGTCGCATCACCGATTCGCTCAGACATCGGCGTCACCCCCAGCCCTTCCCTGGCCAATGCCCAGGCCACCAATCCACTTTCCGAGGAATGACGAATGTTCTTCAGCGTGAACGGCAGACCCATATCGGCCATGTACCTGATCATCCGCTCGCGCGGTTCGAGAGCTATCAGGTCCATCTCGCCTAAGTCTTCCAGCGTCTCAGGACGTCCGACCCGGTTCAGATACTCAGCCGTACCGTAGAAGTGCCCGGCGAAGTCCCCCAGCTTCCTGGCGATCAGGTCGGGCGTCTCGGGGCGGACATGGCGGATGGCAATATCCGCCTCACGCCGTTTCAGGTCCCGCACCTCGTTTGACGCCACGATCTCGATGTCGACGGCTGGCGCGATCTGGTGCAGTTTTTTCAGGATCGGCGGCAATTGGACGGCGGAGAACACATCGCTTGCTGTGATCGAAACATGGCCTCCGATTGCCCTGGACTGGCCCAAGGCGCTCAAAGACAATCGTTCAGCGGCTTCGCCCATCACCCGCATATGGCCCAAGAGTTCCGATCCGGTCGGGGTCAGGGCCAGCCCCCGGCCATCCCGCTCGAAAAGGACCACTCCCAGGCGATCTTCAAAAGCCGAAACCTGGCGGCCCAGTGTCGGTTGTGTCAGACCAAGGGCGCGGGCAGCCGCGGACAACGACCCTTCTTCGGCCGTGGCCAAGAAAGCCCGGGCCTGATTCCAATCGAAGTTGATTGCGCGCCAATGCATGCAATTCTGTATGTCAGATCGACAGATTTTCGCAATTCTAAAGCGATCCATGCATGAATATGTGAGGTCCCGAAAGGATAACCAGATGCCCTCGACTGTTCGACAGTTTCCCTGGTTGCTTCAGGCCTGTCCGGTATTGCCGATTCTGGCGGGCTCGATGCGGATGGCCCCTTCCATCCTGTCGGTCACATCGGATCCAGGTTTCGGTCGGCGACCGACAGAAGGCGCTGCGAAGACTGCCCTGCTGCTCGCCCACACACTGAGGATCAACGTCTTTCTTGTGCTTGAGGCATTCCAGTTTCGGGGCGGCGGCACAGGAGCGAACCGAACCCTTGGCAGGATTGCCGCGACTGCCCTGATGGCAGGCACCGTTTCTGGGCTGTCCCCGGTTGGGTTTGTGCAGGGCGCGGTTGAAGACGGCATGCCCGTCGTGGTGGCACGCAATCTCGTTGGGGCCACCCTGGTTTTCGCCGTGACGCGGTCGTTCTTTTCGGCACATTGCGGTCAGGAGCAAACGCATCGTGCGTGGATTATCTGCGGCTGTGCCCTGGCAACCGTGCCCGGCATCCGAGAGAATCGGATTCTGTCCTCAGTCCTCTTTGGCGCCGAAACTGAAACAATTAGCCCCGCCCGGAGCCCGCGTAGCACCGCCATCTATCTTGGCTTTGCCGAGCGGATCGTCCGTCCACCCGCTTTCCGCATCCGATTCTCTCGAGTTGCCACATGAACACCGCCAGATTCCCCCACGCGCCCCGAGGCACCCGCCGCGCCCCTTTGCAGGACTTCGAAACGAACACTGATGCCCGGTTCTGGGACCGAATTGCCCGCAAATACGCCGCCGGTCCGATCAACGATGCGGAAAGCTACGCAGCCGGTCTGGCCCGGACGCTTGAGTTTCTCGACGAAGACGATCGAGTGCTTGAGGTCGGTTGCGGCACAGGCATGACCGCACTGAAACTTGCGTCAGGCCTCGGCCACATCACGGCCACGGATTTCGCCCCCAACATGATCGCGATTGCGAACGAACGCCTCGCTCGGGCCCCCCGGCCCAACGTTACGTTTCGGGTCGCTGATGCCGGCGACCGGATCGATGGCGCGCCTTTCAACGGTGTTCTGGCCTACAACATCCTGCACCTCGTACCGAATCTGAACCAAACTCTTGCTTCGCTTTGGGACCAGTTGGAACCGGGTGGCATCTTTGTCTCGAAATCCGTCTGTCTGAAGGGAAAGGGCTGGTATCTGAAGCCGATGATCCGCCTGATGCAAACCCTCGGCAAAGCGCCACATGTCAGATTCCTGACCGAGTCCGAACTGAAGGCGAATATCAGTGCCCAGGGTTTCGGGATCATCGAAGACGGGATTATGGGACGAAAGCGCATGAGCTATTTTGTCGTCGCGCAAAAGCGGCCCTAACCCAACAGAGAAGCTATCGGAAACGTACCCATACTTACTTGGCCCTCTTTCCATCGGTTTTGGGCATCTTCTATCGGCGATAATATCAAAAAACTGGGTCGTTCGGATTCTCAGCATAGAGGGCGTCCCTGTCGGGTCGATCCCGCCAAACGGGGGATGTCCCGACCGATGTTGAAATTGGCCGGGTCGGCGCTACGGTCTGATCATTATGCCGCCCTCGTCTGGCGGTCAATGACGGTGTCTTTTGCCGGTCCGTTACGATGGTTCTCCAGTGCGGTCTTCAGGACCGGCAGTTGCTTGTATGCCTTGAGGTGCCGCAAGCCCTTCTCTGCTTCCAGCATCCCGGCGCCCGTCCATCGCGGGGCCATCCGGGCATTGCGCCAGCGCTTTACGTTGCGACACACCTGGCGGACGACACCGTGATCATGTTGGAGCAGGCGAGTGAACGCCTGAGTTTCGGCGGCAGTCCGAGCCGGGCCACCGTGAGGGTCTCGCCCAATCCTTCGAGGATGATTCCGGAGACGCCAGGCGCTTCCTGCTCACGCCGCTGGGCAAGGTTGCGCAGAAGACGCTCTGCCTTGGCGGCATCCTCGAGTTCCCAGGCCTGGCGCAGGGTTCGGCCGACACCGGCGTGGAGACGCCCGGGCAGGCGTTCTTCGATGTTCCGGCCCTTGTCGATCTGCCAACGCTGGATCGGGGTATCAGCCCCGAAGGTGCAGCGGATCGCCTTGCCCAAGGCCTTCGCACCGTCCACCACGAACAGCCGGCAGATCTCTGGATTGAGCCCCCGCTCAATCAGGTTGTCCAGCAACGCCTGGACCACGGCAACATGAACCCGGTCGCGCGCAGTTGCTTCTCCCAATCCAGTTTGTTTCCGCCTATTCCTTGCCAATTCAGTTTAACCAGAGCATAACGGCGTTTATGCGCTGCACTAGAATTACCGAGACGACCCCGGAATGAACTCCAGTATCCCCGAAAATGGCCGAAATTCGTCCGCCGGCGGTTCCAGCCTCCTGATCGCCGCGTCGGCACCGGCAACCGCGCGAGTCACGGAATCCGCCCTCGTTCCCGCCCCGATCGCTCTCCTCGGCGACGATGCGTGCCACGCCTGGGTCGAATTCTTCGCCTCGCACATCCGCAACACCAACACCCGCGCCTCATATGCTCGCGCGGCCCACGCCCTGTTCCGCTGGCTCGGCGATCGCGGCATCGAGGACGTCCGCGACATCCGGGGAGTTCACATCTCGGCCTGGATCGAGGACCGGCTCCTCTCCGGCATGGCAAATGCGACCGTGAAACTCGAACTCGCGGCCGTCCGGAAACTGTTTGCCTGGCTGGCGCTCCACCGGATCGTCCCCGAATCGCCGGCTGTGGCAGTTCGCGGACCGAAGCGCGTGGTGCGCTATAGCGCGTCAATCTGGATGAGAGGTGCGCGTCAAACAGGATGAGAGTTTTGACGTCGCGGCCGCGTTGATAATTTCGCCCTTTCCTGTCGATTGCAAGAGGATTTTGGTACCTTGACAGCGAGCGTCTGAAGGAATTGGGGTGGCACATTCACACGACTTGGGAATGCGAGTTGACCGGTGACCTCCTCGATTGCACGGTTGAGCGCGTTGCCAAATGGCTGAAGAGAGGTTTCGATATTGAGTGAAGCTCGAAAAGGTATGGATGTGAAAATTACTCTCGATTTGCGTGTTCTGGGTCGTGATCACACCAATGCCGGTGCGCGGTGAAGCAATTGCTGCAAAAAAGAATGCCGTTTGTGTCACGGAAATCACTAGATGAATGTCGTTCGACTCTTCCTTGTCGCTGCACAGATCGTCAGCCCCCCTACCGGAATCGACCTGAGGGTGGTATGCCGACTTAAGTGAATCGACAGACATTTTCTATCGGCTTGCGAACATCGTCCGCAAGCCTGAGAGCAAGAACAGTAACCCTTCCATAGACCAATGAGCAATCGCGCGGACAATCCCATGAATAATGCGCAATCCGTTTTGGAAAACGCCGTAGTAAATGACAGGCCCATTGTTGCCGTACTTGGGCAATCCTCCGGCTTCACCCGAGAAGTACCAGACACCGTACTAGCGGCAGCTCTTGACAGGTTGCAGATAGATGGAAGTGCCTGGACAGACATCTTCTCCGCTGGCCAACTTAACCCCGCGTTTTACGACTGGCTTAATGGTCGGTTCGAACGTCGTGCTCCACAGAGAGGGCTCGTGTCGACCGCAGACGCACACTTGAGTGCAATATTCACTTCGTCTATCGATCCAGTTCTTCGCAAACTCTTCGAAACAGACGGTCGGCAACCAGAGACCGTTTTGGTCGGAGACCCTCCGCCACCCATTTCTAGGAGCAAGCTCAAACCAAAGTTATATTATTTGTTTGGAATGACGGGCGCAGGAATTTTCGGACCGCCTTTGAGTAAATTAACTCTCAATTCAAGGAGGTCTAATCACTCCATTCCAATGCTCAATTCGTTACTTGAAACTGCAACTCCATTGGGAATAGTTGTAGTAGACGGACTACATTCAGACACAGATTGGTTAAAGCCAGTCGAAATCTTGGGAACCCTTGGAAATGCTCCAACTGGTTCAGTCCTCTGGTTCGGAGACGATCCTGGCTTTTTCAGCGATGACGCCGAAATATTTTCCGAGTTAATTGAAAAGAAAATCATCCTCCGTGATCCCCGGCCATTTGGACTGGTGCACTCCGAAATATCGGCCAGTGGCGCTATACCTAAAATACACAGCTGGAGCGAACCTGGAATCGTATCGTTTTATGACGGACGCTCGTTGATTACTAACCCGACGATGCGCCTGAGTACCGAGGCAGCAGCAGCAATTTTGGACGACACATGGACAGACCATTTGCCGCCTCTTGATGGTCCTCAGAGAAATGAGGAATTTGCAATATTTCATTCAATTCCGTCAAGCAATAGACTGTTGTTTCATGGTGTCCGGCGTGGATATGCAATTGAGAGGGATTTTGAAAAAGAACTCTCTTTGTCGACACTTCGCGCTATAAGGAATCATGCTAACGAAAAAGGCGCAATCGTTCTCAGTGGGCAATCGGGTATTGGAAAGTCTGTCGCTCTTTATCGATTGGCGGGACAAGTGAGAGAGGCAAGGTCCGCAGCTGTTCTTTACGCTAAAGACCGGATCCCATCACCAGTCGAACTCGTTTCCTTTCTTTCGGAAGTCGATAAGTTGGGTCAGGTCACCCTCCTAATCGTCGATGCATTGGAACAGCCAAGACGATACGATGCCCTGCTAGAGAGCTTTCGAAGTAGAGGCCACAGAATCGTAATTATTGGTAGTTCGTATGGTCATGACGCTGGAGTGCGTCAACACGAAGGACGACTAATACGAGCAGAAGCGACATTGTCCGAACGTGAGCGATGTCACCTCGAAACGCTGGCAAAAAAGCATTTTTCGGAACTCGAAATTAGACCTACGACATTTGAAACGGAACACGCTCTAGCCCAGTTCTTTTGGCGTCTCCCCCATAGTCGAAGCCGACTGGGGTCTGGTCTTGGAAGAGAGGCAAGGTTTACTGAGAGGGAACTTCGCATCAGGGGGCAAGCGAAACGACCCAGTAATGCAATTGGCGACGTTGGATTGGCGCTACTCCAAGCAGGCTATGAACGGACGCAGGTGTCAATCTTCGCAGAAGAGACGAAGGCTTTGGAGGATGAGAATCAAGCGGCCTCGCGATTAATTAACTATATTATGGTTTGCTCTAGGTTGTATCGCTGGGTGCCTGTAAACCTTGTCCTTCGAGCGATCATTTCCGACGAATTGGCAGGCAACAGTGCGATAACGTTGGAGTTGATTCGAGACCTTTTTGAGGGACACGACCTATTTCGCTGGCGATATGACGACAATCAAGAGGACCACCTCTTGGTTGGCGCAAGGCTTCAAATTGAGGCGCAACTCATTTGCGACACCCGTCTTGGAGGACCCAACTTTGAAGTAGAAATAGTTCTCGACTTGATCAAGAGTGCAACAAGAGCGGGACCCGAAGGAGCGGAAGAAACGCGGTTTGTTGCTGACATTGTGTTTGCTTTGGGGCCAGACGGTCCTTTGGGAGATCGTTATCGAGCGAATTATTACGATATCGCACAAGCACTCTCATGGTTGCGGACGAACCGTGGTGTCCGCAACGCACGATTGATGCTTCAAGAAGCCACATTGCGAAGGCACTTCGTAAGACGCAACGAAACTGAAATTGACGACGAGTTTCGTAGTAGGGTTCTAGATGAGGCGCGAGAAGCTGTGGACGAGGCGCTTTCAAATATTGCCCGCCGAGATGGCACCGGGCTAAGGGCGGCACGTCGGACGGAGGAGAATCTATGGGTAGAGCGAGCAGCCACATACAGCTTTTTGGCCTCTGCGGCTGCGCGTAGCGGGGGCCCTCCAGACATCGTATGGTCAAGCTATTTGGCGGCTCGAGAAGCCGTTCGCAACGCGACCGGGAAAGTAGATTCCTATTTTCCGCTAGACATCGCGTTGTGGCTTCCATTGGAAATACTTGAACAACAGCCAGACTTGGGTGTGGAGCGTACAAGTGAGTTGCGCGCGGATATAATTGCCTCAATTGATATGGTTAGTGACGATACACTGGATTCAATACAAGCAGAGCTATTTCAGAAGCAAAGGCTTCGAGCGGGAGATGCTTTAGACTTGTCGGACCTTAGCGAAGATGCGTTCAAGGCACTTGATGAGGCTGGGTCAACTATTGGTTACTTTTTTCGTGGACAACGACTTGCCCCGGCTCGAAATTTTCGCAGTGTGAATTTATCACCACTAGAAGTTGGGCAGGCCGAGGCAGCTACAGTATACTTGCTTAATAATCGCGAAAGAATATCTAGCGATCCACGGTGTATGCGCCTTTTATTGAACTGCTTTTGGGCTTGGAAGACCGCAACGTGGCTATTTGAAGGGCTAAGACAGCCTATACCCTATCGGGAAATGGATAGACGCAGAGTATTGGAAATACTGATGGATCTCGCGTACGCGAGCGGTGACGATTTTCAGCCGCGTTTCCGGTACCTCAAAGCGGTGGTGACTTGGTTGATTGGCAACGTACGAGATTCCATTGCTGATTTTCGGCGACTGGCCCAGGATACCGAGTATGTTGAAGGCAAGAGAGTGTTGCCACGACACTTAATTGTGGACAAAAACGGGCATGCCATTTCCTACAGTGGTATAGTTGAACGGCAAATTGGTGATCAGCGTTGGTCAGTTAGGGTACGAGAGTTAGGCCGAACTGTTGATTTGGTTTCCGGACGTTGGGAAGGGGAAATATTTGTTGGAAGGGAATTGAGAGATTTCAATATTGCGTTCAACTATCTTGGCCCCCTGGCAACTAAGGCAAACTAGCTTTGGAGGGAATCGGCTTCACGAGTCTAAAGGAGTGCGTTTCTGAACTTGAGGCGTTGTGCTGTTCGTATTTGGATTCCAACGAAATTGAGTCGATCTCTCTAGACGAACCAATCGGCCCTTTCAACGAACTGTATTTTCGAAAGGTTGTTGCATGGTGCTATGGTCTACTTTTCGAAAGCGGCGTGTTCTTTCGTTTTTCAAAAGACTTAGTAAGAAGTACAAATCCGGAAGCATTTAGGAAGGTTCAAGATACATTGGATATTGTGCGAGCATCGAGAACGGTTCATGGGCACAACCTAAAACTGCACCGAGCACATGATCGAGATACTCGAAATAGATACACCATTTGGATAGTTTCGGAGGGAGGAACACCAACAGATTGGCAAAAGTGCGTTGTGGCACTGGTACGCGCGGTTTGTAACACTTTAAATTGCGTGAAGGCAGTTTGGGTTGAAAAGTGCGGCGAAGAATGGAGTCGAGCGGAGATTGTCAAGGCATATTATGAAGACAAGAGGATTTACTGGGAGGCGCATGAGTTTGATCGCTTCACTATATCAGCCGCAACAAAGGTGGGACTACGGGATTTTGATTATGTCAAGTTTCGGGGTTCAAATGGTCGTTTGGAAAGGTGGCGACGGCTTGTTTGTTGCTTTGAGACGCGGCAAAGTGCCGAGGATGCAGTTGAGAGGGCCATTCTGCGGGAATTAACAGATATTTTTGGAAGAAGTGCGTGAAGGGATGCAGAATTCGTGAGCAACGCGACAAGGAGAACGCGCTAGAATTCAACATACCGCCGAAGACGGTACGTTTAGAGACATCGAATTCTTGGTGTTCGGATTGCTAATATATGCTTCATCGTGGCAAGCTTGTCTTGTCAAAGTAGTTTTGACTCTTTGACCGATGGATTGGAAGGATTATCCGGATTGATTTTGCGGACGGACACAAACGCATTGCGCACGAACTTCGGAGCAATCCAGAGCACTGTCCGATCTTGATCCGGGAATATCACGACGGCTATATGGGGTAATGGGCTCGAAGATACCGTGAGCCATGCCTGGATTTGCGCTTGCGGGCTGATTCGGGCGAAGGCAATAGATCAGGCTTCAAGATATGGTGGCAAGGGGTCGTTCATCGGCGACCTCTTGCCGAATGAAAGGAGATCGATGATGTCGAAAGACTTGAACGACGTGACTCCCTCCAAGGGTGAGTGTTTCCGGGAGGCGTGTTCTTGATTGGCGAGCAAGGGGTTTGGAGGAAAGGAATTACAGGCGACGGCGATTGGTCAACATGGTGTTCGGCATGGGAGTAACGGGAGTGATAGCGCTGACAGGGCAGATCATCTGGAGCGCAAATTGAGACTTCTCAGTCGCTTAATAAGGTAATGATTTGGCACCTAAGGCCTGCCCTTATCGACGGTGTGTGTCATTTGTATGTATGTTTGGCACGCGTATCCCGGAAGTCTCTCAAATCTTTGGAAGAGAGCGCAGCTTACGGCAAACAGGTCAGGAATTATTCATTTCACGCCGACTGCCGTGTCCGAAAACTAGCTGTCCAAATGACGGTTCTACATTGGCACCGCCAATGTCGGGCACGCTGTGGATTTAAACTTGGTCAGAGGCAAAAGAAGAGATTGCCCGTCGCGCGTACACCCCGGAGCAAGCTTGTGCCAACTTGGAAAAACAGAGGTGTTTCGCATTGGAGGAATTCTGGTCAGTCCGCACCGTCCAAAGCAAGCGAAACTGCTTCGCCTACCCTCTCGGCTGCGGCGGCAACTTCTTGATCTCCGACATGGGCGTATCTCAAGGTCATAGTCGCCTTCTGGTGACCAAGCAGCCGCGCCACGACGGGCAGGGGGACTCCCTTCATGACGGCCTGACTCGCATAGGTATGCCGACAGTCATGAAGGCGGACACCGGAAAGACCGGCCCGCTCCCGAACCAGGGGCCAGAGCTTGAGATAGTCTCCATACGGCCTCCCCGGATTGACGGGAGAAGGAAACACGATAGTGCCGTTCCCTCCCTGCTGCCGGTCGATGACGGCACGGGCGTTTGCGCTCAGGTACACCGTCCGCGGCCCCGTCTTGCTGTCGATGAGCCGGAGCGTGTCTCCGTCGACCTCGGACCACCGCAGGTCCTTGATCTCGCTCTTGCGGGCTCCCGTGAACAGGAGCAGGCGGATGATGTCCGCCTGCGGCGCACATTCAGGCCGCTCGGCAACACATTGATCGAGGGCTTCGTGAAGGCGGGAGATTTCCTCCGCCGACAGGAACCGGGTGAGCCGGGGCCTCGGATTCATCCTCGTGCGCCGGGTCGGGTCCAGGGCGATGTGGCCTGTGGCGATGGCATGATTCATGATCTGCCGGAGAAGTGCCAACGCCTTGTTGGCGTTCCCCGGGGCCGTGATGCTGTAGCGGTCGAACCAGGCATCCACGCGAGCGGGAGTGATCCGGTCGAGGATCAGGTGCCCGAATGCCGGAAGCAACTGGTTTCTGAGGCGAGATTCCACGTTTCTCCGTGTCGACGGTTTCCAGCGGTCAAGATGGCCTGCCTTCCATGGATCTTCCACGTAGTCCCGGAACAACGGAATGCCGGACCCGTGCATCGATTTCGTTCCGGTTTCAACGGCGTGCCCGTCCGACAGGGTCGAAAGACACTCCTTTCGGGCATCGAGAACGCTTTTCAGCGTCACCGGGCCAAGGGAGATTCGTCGGGCCTGCCCGGCCCCCTCTGGTGGAAGACATA
The DNA here is from genome assembly GCA_965242975.1 of Paracoccaceae bacterium. Taxonomy (GTDB): domain Bacteria; phylum Pseudomonadota; class Alphaproteobacteria; order Rhodobacterales; family Rhodobacteraceae; genus JAPPHA01. The sequence continues at coordinate 3,477,026 of CBDETS010000007.1, forward strand.
CCCCCGAAATCCGGACGTTCGGACACGAACCCCGAGACCGGGAGTGGCCGTGTCCCAGACCGTGTAGTCGGTCTCGCCGGGTTTGAAACGCATGATGCAGGCGTCGGTCAGGCGAATCCGTCTTGTCATTGATCAACCCTCCCCGCCAAGAATCGGCGCCACGGCGTCGACAGCAGCGCGCACCGAATCATCCGCAAGATGGATGTACTTCAGGGTCGTCTCCGGCCTCCTGTGACCAAGGAGGCGGCCGATGGTGAGAACGGTCTCGCCGGCCTGCAGGGCGAAACTTGCATAGGAATGGCGAATGTCATGAAGGCGAACGTCCCCGAAACCCGCCTCCTCGCGCAACTTTTGCCAGAAACGGTTCAAACCCGGTGACGGACCAGACCCGGTCCTCGCCGGGAAGACCCACACGCCCGTTCGGGGCAGGCCGTCAAGGACCGCGCGGGCGGCAGAGGACAGCCAGACGGTTCGCGGTCCCGTCTTGCTGTCCCTCAGGAAGAGATGGCCGTCACGGTAATCCGCCCATTGCAGGGTCATGATCTCGTTTCGGCGGCAGCCGGTGAGGAGGAGCAACCTGACAGCGGCGGCGAGGATATGGCCGTCATGCCTTGCCAGCGCCGCGCCCAGCCGGCGGGTTTCCTCCCGGGACAGGAACCGTTCGCGGCCACGCCGCCGGTACCGCCGGATGTTTCGGCACGGGTTGCTTCCTTCCGGGCGGTATCCGAGGATTTCCGCTTCCCGCATGATTACCGACAGGACCGGCATCGCCCGGTCGGCAGTGGCGGGGGTCGACCGGAGGGAGGCGAACCATTGCCGGACATCGCCGCTCGTGATGATCCCGATCGCTTGCCCACGGAACCGGGGAAGGATCTGGTTCTTCAGGTACATACCATTGACCGCGAGCGTGCCCGGCTTCCAGTGTCGGGCATAACGGCGGAATACGACCTCCGCGACCTCCTCGAACGGAGTCTCTCCCAGGGCTTCCACTGAACAGGACTGTTCGCCGTATCTGAGTGCTGCCAGATGCGACCGTGCCGAAGTCCTGGCCTCGACCAATTGCATCGTGTCGGCATCGCCGATGGCCGTCCACACGCGCTGCCCGTTGTTCTGGGCATGAACGAAAAATCGCCTGCGTCCGGAAGGCAGGATCCGGACGCCGAAGCCGCGGAGTTCCGTGTCGCGGACCTCTCGAACGGACTTGCCGGGTTTGAGAGTGTCGATCAGACGCTGGGTCAGGCGGCGATTGGCCATTGTTTTTCTCCCGAATCAGTTGCACTGGCGAACCGGAATGCGGCCGATTGGCCGTTTCCGGTTCTTGGCAAGAGAGAAAAAAACGCTTTAATTCAGACCGTTGAGGTCTCCCCAGCACCGAAGGTGCGTGTGAAGGTGTAGTTCCACTCGCCATGGAAGCCCGTTCGCCTGATGGATAGCGCATTCATCTGGTCGTCGGTGACCTTGATGCCGGTGGTGTATTCGGCTTCGTCGATGTCGGAACGGATGGTCAGACCTGTCCTCGTGGTCGTCGCGGCAATCAGGTTGACGATCACCTCGTAGCTGACAAGCGGCTTCCCCCGCCAGTTCTGGGTGATGTGGCAGAACATCCGGCGCTCGATCCTGTTCCATTTGCTTGTGCCCGGCGGAAAGTGACAGACCGAGATGGCCAGCCCCGGTTCATCGGCGAGGCGCTGGACTTCCAGCTTCCACAACCGGTTGCGGCTGCTGTTGGAGCCGCCGCCGTCGGCGGTGATCAGCAATCTCCGGGCATCCGGGTAGAGCGGAGAACCCATCCGCCTCCACCAGCGCCGTATGGTCTCGACCGCGAATTCCGCCGTGTCGCTGGTGATGCCGACGCTGACCCAGCCGGTGTTGGCGGTCATGTCGCAGACCCCGTAGGGAATGGCCTTGCCAAGCTCGGGATCCGGAAAATCATGCACGTTCACCGCCACCGGATGGCCCTTGGGGCGCCAGTCGCGGCCGCCATTGCGGAACCGGCCCACCAGTTCCTTCTTCTTCGTGTCCACCGAAACCACAGGCTGGCCAAGCTTCTGGAACGCCCGGACCCGGCGGTTGATCCGTCGGAACTGCCCGTCACGGTCCGGATGCTGCCGCCCCTCGATGGTCTTGCGGTTCGCCTGGAGACTGTAGCCGAGTTCGTGCAGCAAACGGTTCACCGTGCGCTCGCTGACCCCGTGACCCTCCGCCCGCAGCCCCGCCGCAAGCGAGGCCGCGCTGTTGCAGGTCCAGCGCAACGGGCTCTCGGGACCACCACAGGTCACCGGTTCAAGCCGGCGCTCAAGCGCAGGCACCAACTCCGGCGCAGTCTCCGCCAGGCGCTTGCGGCCGCCACCCGGCCGGCGCGTCCTCGTGCCCGTGACAGTCCCCTCAGCAGGCGCCACATCACCGGATGCGATATCCTTGACACCCTGGCGAACCGTCGCACGCGACAAACCCGTCGCCTCGGCCACGCGCGAAATCCCCCCCCGTCCGATGGCACTGGCCTCAACACCGGCCCAGCGTCGACGCCCCCGCTCGTCCAAAACCGGCAGCATCATCTCGAACCTGTCTTTCAGCGTCTCGACCACACATGGCATGGTAGCATGGTACAGGACCACCACTAAATGGGCAAGTTATTTTGGCGAGTATCCTAAGCACCAAGTCGAGGCTGAAAGGCTCACGATTGATCGCCAGGCGATGATCATAACCGATCAAGACCGTCAGAAGGAGAAGGAGCGTTTCGCAAGCATCAGTTCGACGGCTCAGGGCGTAGGCATCGCGTCTGCGCGCAAGATGACGGGCCGATCCGACTACAAGGAAGAACGAGTAGCCTTTTTGGCTCGTGATTGCGAGGATCTCAAACCGTATCTGGGGAGCGCGCGGGAGGTTCTTGCCGATGCTATGGTCTCTGGTCAGAAGATCCTGCTGGAAGGCACTCAAGGAACCTCACTAAGCCTTCACCATGGCGATTACCCACATGTGACAACCAGGGACACGACCGTATCTGGCTGTCTCGCTGACGCCGGAATAGTACCTTCGAATGTCCGAAAGATCATCATGGTGTGCCGCACGTATCCAATTCGCGTGGGCGGGCCGTCCGGCACGATGGCTCACGAGGTCGATCTTGCGGAGATTCACGGACGGAGCGGCATACCGCTGGAAGAACTGGAGGATACAGAGCGTACGACAACCACTCGCAGGCCACGCCGAATCGCTGAATTCGACTGGTTGCAGTTCCGGGACTCCGTTCAACTCAACGGGCCGACCGATATCGCCCTAACGTTTGTGGACTATTTCGACGTTGACAATCGAGGGGCATATCGGTTCGAGCAACTATCGGATGAGACGATCAGCTTCGTCGAGGAGATTGAGAGGATCTCGGGTCGACCGGTGTCACTGCTATCTAAGGATTTCAACTGGCGCAACGTCATTGACAGGAGAGCGTGGTGAACGAGGCTGAACTTGAAGAACTGGTCACGAACTGCCCGACGCTTTACCACATGGCGGAGCGTGGCTCTTGGGGATCGATCAAGCGGTACGGACTGATGAGCACCTGTGCGTTGCTGGATCACTACGCCATCGAGCCGCCGCGGAGGACCGAAATCGAAAGCCGGCATCGCCCGGCAAGCGTTGAGATTGCCCGCGAGGGACTGCCACGCGCCGTCGTCCGAGACCAGATTCCAATGAGTGACGCGGGGCTCAAGAGGGCCTTGCCTGACCGGATTTCGCCTGCGGACTGGTACGAACTGCTCAACGCAAAAGCGTTCTTTTGGCTCTCGGAAGACCGCCTGCACAGGTTGACGAACGCAAAGGCGTATCGCGACCGGGAGCATGATGTCCTGGAGGTCGACACGGGCTCCCTTATTGAAGCCCACCGGGATGCCATCTGGTTGTGCCCCTACAACAGTGGCTGCACCAAGCCGATGCCTCATCCAAGGGACGAGAAGATCTTCGCTCGCATCCCGGACTATCCCTACGCATATTGGCGCCAGCAACGAAGCCGCCGCGAGCGGGTAGTTGAACTGGCTGTGGACCGCGCGGTCAGCGACATTGAGGTTCATGTCAGGCGTGTCGTGGTCAAGCGAGGAATCGAGATCCGGAGCGTCCTCGAATGAGGCAATCGAATGAAGCCTTTCGCGATCTCTGGCAGCTGACGTTTGAACGGGCAGCCGCAGAGCGGGATGCGGCCCTCCACGAGCCCGATGAGAGTTGAATCAATGCCGACATTGCAGCGTGTTGCTGGCACCCTTCCTGGCTGAGGGCGAACGGGCGTGCGAGAGGGGATGGGACGCCTTCATTGGGTCGCTGCCCCTGTCCTTCGCAGCGGTCAGGTGCGCCGCCTTGCTCCTTGTGAGCAATTCTGACGAGACCACGGTGATTTGCGAAGCCGCCCGGAACCATGCTCCCGAGGGCAGGGGCGTTTGATAACCCGGATTCTCCGTAGCAGGCCATAAACAGCCAATTATTTTAATACACAGAGTAATAACCTGATTCGTGGTAGAGTCCGGAGGGCTGGCGGGCAGGGGCCACGGTCACGGCCGCGCTCTCCGTAGCGTAGCCGACAGGCTTATCGCTGTCGCTTGTTCCATGTTGGCGAACCAGACGGAACTCGATCCGGGCCGACCACGGAATGCCAGCCCGGCATGAGCGATGGCGCGGGCACAAATTCCCGCTGAATACTCTTTACAATAGGTGGGAAGTCCACAGCTGCTGTTGGCGCGCTGACACGATCAAGAACGTATAGCTACTTGGATGGCAGATCCCGATTTGTTGTTGGTCCTGTCAGGGAGAGAAACGAATTCGAAATTCCTCAAGAACCTCCTCGAATCGATCAAATCCTTCTCGCTTCATCTGTGCGGCGAAGCCGATACTTCGCTCGGTACCAATGATGGCTGACCAGTAGTATTGGATCATTCCGGCAGCGTCTCGCTGACTCATTCTGGTCATAGTCAAGCGACATCCACGTTTCAATTTTTCAGACGCATTCGGCGAGTTGAGTATGGGGTTGAAGATTCGCTTGGTGAGGAAAGTCATGATTTCTTCCTCTTTAGATACAGGCGGGACTGGCATCGGGCGTCTCCTCATTCCAGTCGGTCGGTCATACTAAGCACATCTTCGTAGGGTATCCCGATTCTGATTTCCGAGCCAGTGGCAGGTTTCGTGAGAAACGTTACGGTCTTTGCCGTTTCAAGCAAGTTCCGGCTGAATATCACGTTTTCCCCAAAATTCGTCGCCCGGTCCTCGACCAGTATTCGATCTTCCGTCGCACCGTTTTGTATGGCTCTTTCGAAAAAGATGTGTGCTTCCGGGAATTGCCGAGGGAACTCTCACCCGGCACTTCAGTAACCGGTCCCGCCACACGGCCACGCGTTACCTTCCATGCCAGTCTGCACCTGGCCCAACCTTTCGAACTCGCGCTGCCGCGCGACGTTCGGGCCGCTTCAACACGAAAGGACGCACACGACCGGTCATCCGTTCGTTCTGTTCCGGAAGCCTGAAAATGACCGGGTTACGGTGTCCCGCACCGGGGAATGGTCTCACAGGGAGAGTCCGGCGCCCCAGAGGCTTACACCAGGCTTCTTCTCCCATGTTGCCAAGGCCGGAAGCAGTTGCGCAGCGTTGTCGGACACGATTGTACGGTTGATCCAGAATACGCAGGTCTTGTCACCCAATCGGAAAGAGTCACGGCTTTCGCCGCCCGTTCCGCTTAAACCAGAGTTCCTTTCACCACCCACATCGTTTCCGGGAAACTCCATGGCAGTGTCAGCCCATGGCTCATCAGATAGGCGCCGCTGAGGGTCAACGGTTCCGACTTGATTGCCTGGTCACCCCGCGACAATGCCGGCGCGTCCTCGTGGTTGACGAGTTCAATACGATAATTCTTGTCGGCAGACAGTCTTGTCAGCTGCAAGGGGCGCGGGGCGATCTGAGCCGACGTTTCGGCCTTTCCCGCGAAGACGACGAAGTGACCGCCACCCTGTTCCAGCTGCTGTTCGGCAATGACCGCCCGGTCGAAACTGTCGAGTCGAAGGATGTCCGCCGTCTGCATCCAGTCCCGGTTTTCCTTCCACCACCTTATGACCTCGCGCAACACACATGTTTCTTCGTGCGTCAGCTTCCGCGGGTCCATCTCGAACCCCAAGTGGCGCTGGGCGGCGACCCAGGCGCGGAAACGGATGTCGATGGTGCGCCCGGAGGTGTGACAGGTGCGCGGACCGACATGGGAGCCGGTCACGGCCATGGGAAGAAAAATCGCCGCATTGTGCTGCATGCTCAGCCGCTCGACCGCGTCGTTGCTGTCCGACAACCAGACCCGGTGGGTGCGGCCAAGTATGCCGAAATCGATGCGGCCACCGCCGGAGGCGCAGCTTTCGATCTCAACGTCCGGAAACGCTTTCTGCAGCCTGTCGATCAGTGAATATGATCCGCGTGTCTGCGCGGCATCCGGCATGGGCAGAACGCGGTTGTGATCCCATTTGATGTATTCGATATCGTTGTTGGACAGAACGGCGCTGATCCGGTCGAAAAGAAAGTCGCGCACGACGGGCAGAGCCATGTTCAGCACCATTTGCTGGCGCCCGAGGATCTGGTCTTCGCCGCCTAACGTCCAGTCAGGGTGCGAGCGGAAAATGTTGCTGTTCGGGTTGATCATTTCCGGCTCGAACCAGATGCCGAATTTCATGCCGAGCGCACGGACATGCCCAATGAGCGGGGCAAGGCCACCCGGGTATTTCCGGGGGTTTACCTCCCAGTCCGAAAGTGCCTGCGAGTCGTCGTCCCGGTTGCCGAACCAGCCATCGTCCAGCACGAACCTTTCGGCTCCGAGATCGGCGGCACGGGTGGCGATCTCTTCCATTTCAGGCAGTTTGTGATCGAAATAGACCGCTTCCCAGCAATTGTAGTGCACAGGACGGGGACGCGCCGGATTCGGGAAACGTACGATCCTGTCCCTGAGGTGACGCTGAAACGCGACCGCGCAGCCATTGATCCCGTCATTGGAAAACACGGAATAGAGTTTTGCCGTTTCGAACCGCGTGGCCGGCTCGTTTTCCAGCCGGGTCGCGTGACCAAACTGAATCTGGCGGCGGCCGTCCGGCATTTCCTCGGCCACCATCCTGTGCCCGCCCGACCAACCATAGTGAAAGCCGTAGGCATAGCCCTGCGTATTCGTTGCCCCCCGGCAAGGTACGACAAGGCCCGGAAAGTGCTCGTGACCGGTCCGACCGGTCCGGTTTTCGCGATAGCGGATGCCCGCTGACCAGGGTGTGCGGTTCATCTGGAACTCCCCGCACCAACGTCCCGAAAAATCGATCATCTCGTCGCTAGACTGTGGAGCCGGAAAGACCGGGGCGGCAAGCCAGTCCAGGTACATGGGCCTGGAGCTCACCAGCGATGCACGCGCTTCGATCACATGGGTAATCGGGTCAATCAAGAGGCTGGCAGTATAGGTGAGCGTGCCCGTCTGATCGGCGAAGACGAGTTCAAGGCTGTTCCCGTTGGCCCGGTCCGATGCATAGCAGAACTTTGGCAGGAACGGCCGCCCGTCGCTATCGCGAATCATCAGCCCCGGCTGCCCCGGGAACGTACGCGTCGCCTCCGGGCAGATCGACAGTTCCGGGTTGATGTCCAACATCCCTCCGGCGACATCAATGGCATGGGAGCGATAGACCGTTTCCAGGTCCTCGTTGTCCGGAAGGCACGATCCCCAGTAGACGACCTCTGCCAGGTGGTCTTTCCGGGAACCTAGAACCAGCGTCTGACGGGAGTCGTCGAGACGCCAGGTTTGAATCATTTAACGGCGCCGAGCGTCAGGCCGGCAATGAAATGCCGTTGCATCAGGAAGAACATCAGAACCGGTGGAATGGCGGCAACGATGCTGCCCGCGCTCATCAGGTGATACTGGGCGATGAACTGCGAGTTGAAAGATGTGATACCGGCGGTCACTGGCTGGGCATCAGGTCCTTGCGTGAGCACGATCGCCCAGAAGTAATCGTTCCAGATGAAGGTGAAAATCAGAACGGCGAGGGCCGCAATGGCCGGTTTCATCAGCGGCAGGACCACATACCAGAAAATGCGCCATTCCTTGACGCCTTCAACTCGGGCGGCTTCAATCAGCGCAAAGGGCAGGGCCCGGATGAAGTTTCGCATGAACAACGTGCAAAAACCGGTCTGGAACGCGATGTGAAACAGAACGAGACCCAGCTTCGTGTCATACAGACCGGCACTCACCGTCAGGTCGCGCACGGGCACCATCAGGATCTGGAACGGAACGAAGTTACCGGCGATGAACATGAAGAAAATCAGCAAGTTGCCCCGGAATCGGTAGATTCCGAGCGCGAACCCGGTCATGCAGGAAAGTGCAACCGCGCCCACCACGGTCGGGACGGTGATCAGTACCGAGTTCAGCATGTAGCGCGGCATGTCGGATTCGAAGAAAACCCGGCCGTAGTTGGTGAACATCTCAAACGAGGACGGAACGCCCCAGTAATTGCCGCTGGTAAAGTCGGCCAGAGGCCGAATCGAAAACAGGGCAACGGCGATCAGCGGCAGGAGCCACGTGACGAGCGCCAGCGGCACAAGGGATTGATAGGTGATCTGTGCCGCACGGGATCGTTTTTCGATAGGTGTCGGGAACATGATGGCGCCTCTTTACCTAATTCCGCGCTCCGCGCTCGTCCTGGTACATCGACCACAGGAAGTAGGCGATGAAAATCAGCATGATGAGAAACAGGACGACCGCGATGGCAGAGCCGTAGCCCATCCGGAATCCGTATTCGGACAGGGCCTTTTCGAACATGTAGAAGCTGAGCACACGGGTTGAACCGAACGGCCCGCCGTTGGTCATGACCGAGATCATGTCGAAAGACCTCAGGGCCCCGATGATCGTAACAACAAACGCGATGAACGTCGCCGGGCGAAGCTGCGGCATGATGACATACCAAAGCATCCGCCAACCCTTGGCACGGTCCAGCCGCCCGGCCTCGACCTGTTCGGGATCCACGGCGTTCAAGCCGGTGAGATACAGGATCATGCAGTACGCGGTTTGCGGCCACAAACCGGCAGCAATGATGCCGTAGGTGGCGAGGGTCGGGTCGCCGAGTATGTTGACCGATTCAAAGCCGAAGAAGGTTATGATTGCATTGAGAAGCCCTTCACGGGGCAGGTAGAACCAGGAAAATACCAGGCCAACGACAACCTGGCTGAGAACGAAGGGGAAAAAGAAGAGCGACTTGTAAATTCGAATTCCGACAACCGTCTGATTGAGAAAGAGCGCGATAAACAGGCCGGCAGGAATGGCAAGCAGGTAGAGCACCAGCCATTTCACGTTGTTCCAGAGCGACACCTCGAATGCGCGATCGGAAAACAGCTCCTGGTAGTTGCGGACGCCGACGAATTCACCCTGTTCCGAAAGTTCGCCAAGCCCGTTCCACTCGAACGCGGAAATGTAAAAGCTCTGCACGATCGGAATGATCACGTAGACCACGAAAAACAGGACGCCGGGCAAGAGAAACAGCAACGGGGTGATGGTCATCCGGTTGCGGGCAATCCATCCTCGGGAATCTACTGCCGCATTCATGGTGCTTCTCCCGGCTAACTACGGGGTGTCAACATGTTGTCGCTGTGCCGGCCCACAATAGTGTCGGGCCTGGCAGATGTGTGCCCCGCCTTCGCGGGGCACACTGGTCGCATCACTTGTAAATCCGTTCACGCGCTGATTCCAAGCGGTTCAGGATGTCTTCCAGGTGATCGGGGAACACCATGAATTCCTGCAGGCCTTCCATTCCCGCAGCCGCCATTTCAGCCGGGAAGTCACGGTCGAAAAACTGCGCGATACCGCCGGTCGCGTTGTTCGAAAGCATGTTGAAGCCCTGAACGATGAACTCGTCATCCGCGACTGAAGCGCTGGCGTTGATTGGCAGCTGCCCCAGACCATCCGGACCGTTAATGTCGGTCTGGACGTCCGCCGACGTCACGTACTGAAGGAATGCCTTCGCGGCTTCCACGTTTTCGGCGCCAGAGGCGATATGAAACGTGTCTGTCGGCGCATCTTCCCCCATCGCAACATCGGCGATTTTCGGGAACTGGTAGAAGTCCAGCTGTGCATCGGTAACACCCGAGCTGCGCAAATGTGGAATCGCGAAGTTTCCGATCAGGTAGGCCGTAGCCTCGCCGTTGACCACGAAGGTAAGCGCATCTTGCCAGTTGTACGACTGGTGATCATCGATATAGGCGCCCATATCGATCAGCCGGCGCCAGTTGGCAAACGTTTCGCGAACGCGGTCGTCTGTCCAGGAAATTTCTCCACGGGCCAATTGCATGTGGAAGTCGAACCCGTTGGTCCGCATGTTCAGGTAGTCAAACCAGCCACCGGCGGTCCAAAGGAATTTCGAGCCGATCGCATAACATTTGCGGCCAGAAGCAATGACCTTTTCACAGTTGGCGATTTCTTCCTCGAAAGTCGCCGGCTCGCTCAAGCCCAACTCGTTGAAGATATCTTCGCGGTAGTAGATACCCCACTGGTAGTATGTGTAGGGGACACCCCACTGCTTGCCGTCAATGGTCATCGCACCTTTGACCGCGTCCAGACCTGGCAGGTCGCCGTTGGCATACATCTCCGAGATGTCCATGAAGAGGCCGGCATTGACATAAGGTGCCATCCGGTTGGCCGCGTACCAGTTCACGACATCCGGCGGGTTCGCCGAAAGGGCATTTCGAATCTGGCTCTTCCAGGCCTCGCGGTCGACCACTTCCAGCTCGACGGTCAGGTCCGGGTGCAGCGCGTCAAAGTCCGACGCAAGCTTGTTCATGATGGCTCGAGGCCCCGGGTTGGACATGTCCGAGATTATGCGAAGAGTGCCGGACAGTCCTTCTGCCCAGGCACCGCTTGCAACACCGGCAATCATTGCCGCGGCAGCAAACGAAGCACGTAGAGTTTTTGACATCTGGATCCTCTCAAGTTCTGTCAACTGAAACTGCAAAAAGTGAAACAGAATTTCACTGGTTGAAACTATGATCAGAATTCATTACATTGTCAACAGCCTCATCAAAAATTATTTGCGAGACTGGAAAGCACTGAAATGAACAAGCAGGTCGGCAACGGCAGCACGGTGGGGAAAGCGCTGGTGATCCTTGACCTGGTTGCAGACTTTGAGAAACCGGTCAGGTTCAAGGAAATATTCAAACTCAGCCCTTATCCCAAGGCCACGCTCTATCGATTTCTCCAGACCCTGACCAATCAGAACATGCTCCAGTATGATCCTGAGTTGGGAACATACAGCCTTGGCGGACGGCTCGTACGCCTGGCACATGTTGCGTCATTGAGTGCCTCGCTGGCCCCGCTTGCCAAGAAACACACCGAGGAACTGGCCACGGAGACCGGGGAAACGGTCCACCTGGCGCAAATCGACAACGGCCATGTCCTCTTTGTTGACAAGCTCAAGGCCAATCCCCGCGTCGAAACACTGGCACGAGTCGGTATGGTGGCGCCTGCATATTGCACCGGCGTCGGCAAGGCGATGCTTGCTTTCATGGCTCCCAGGCAGCTGGAGCTGGCTCTACAGAAGCAGTCTTTTTTCGGTTACACGCCGAATACGAAACAGTCAGTCAAAAGCGTGAAGCGGGAACTGAAAGTCATCCGAAAATGCGGCGTCGCCTACGATCGTGAAGAACACGAAGAGGGGATCATTTCAATTGCCACACCGATTCTTGTGCCAACGGGTCGACTCATCGGCGCGATCTCGATCGCAACGTCCACGGCGCGACGATCGTTGACCGGGCTGGACGAATTTCGTCCGTCCCTTTTGGAAACCTCAAGGAGGATCGGAGAAGAGGCAAAGTTTTTGCAACTCCAACCATGAATTCGGAAAGGAATGCTGAATGTCGGGTGTAACATTAAAGAACGCCGTCAAGCGCTTCGGAAACGTACAGGTCATTCACGGCGTTGATCTTGAAATCGGAGAAGGTGAATTCTGTGTCTTCGTTGGCCCCTCGGGTTGCGGCAAGTCCACCCTGCTGAGGATGATCGCCGGGCTCGAGGAAACGTCGGAAGGCGCAATCCAGATCGGAGGACGCGACGTAACTCACACCGACCCGGCCGACCGTGGTGTTGCCATGGTGTTCCAGACGTACGCCCTGTATCCGCACATGACGGTGCAAGAGAACATGGGCTTCGGCTTGAAGATGAACGGCGTTGACAAGGCAACCATCAAGTCAAAGGTCGCCGAAGCCAGCGGTATTCTCAAGCTCGACGAATACCTCGGCCGCAAGCCGAAGGCTCTTTCCGGCGGCCAGCGCCAACGCGTGGCCATTGGCCGGGCCATTGTACGGGGGCCGGACGTGTTCTTGTTCGATGAACCGCTTTCCAATCTCGATGCCGAACTTCGGGTCGAAATGCGGGTCGAGATTGCACGGCTACACGGCGAAATCGGGGCTACAATGATCTATGTGACCCACGACCAAGTCGAAGCAATGACGCTTGCCGACAAGATTGTTGTCCTTCGCGCCGGATATATCGAACAGATCGGTAGTCCAATGGATCTTTACCAGGATCCAGGCAACAAGTTCGTCGCCGGTTTCATCGGTTCGCCGAGCATGAATTTCCTGGCGGGAACGGTCCGGTCCGGGAAGGTCACCGTTCCGGCACTCGACAATGCTGAAATCGCAACCGGCGTGAACCTCCCCTCCGATGGCGATACGGTGACGGTGGGTTTGAGACCCCAGGACCTATCTGTCAGCCCGGCCGATTCCCCCATAAGAATCGACATCCGGGAGCGTCTTGGAGGAGTTGCCTACGACTATCTTACGACCCCGACGGGGGAGCAGATCGTCGTTGAGACCAAGGGCGACGAAGCAATAGCTTCGGGTACCGGTGTTGCCATCGAGTTTGATCCGGCAAATGCCTTCTTCTTTGACAGGGAAAACGAAAGGCGACTTCGCTGAATCGCCCGGCCATTCGAATGTCGCCTGCATGGAACGACATTCCCGGGTTCGGCCGTGAACGTTTTTCTGTCAGATCCGGGTACGGAAAGTACAGGTATTGGCGACCTGATCTGGCCGAATGCCTCTTCACGACGAAGCACGGGGCCATCTCGGCACCGATTTCCTTGCATCGGTGGCGATGTGACCGGCCGCAAGAACATGCCCTGTAGCACGGGACTTCCCGTTCGAGCGATGGGGCAGGGTCGTCGATGCCGCCGGGATGAAAGGGGGGTCTTGGTCGCTCGGGAGTATCAAGCGACTGACGGGAAGGACGTCCAGTCAACGGAGTGCAGGTTCATGACGACGAGAGCCGCCCCGTAATCTGATGAAACTGGAGGAGACGCGGGAAACAACCGTTCTGATTCGCCGCAGGTTACCGGTTTGAGGCAGCCCCCTGAACGAAACATTTGCGTAATCTGCCCACATACAACAGTGCTTAAATGCGCCAAAGGAGCATGATTCCGAATCGAGGATTGTCGCTCCCTTCGGGGTCCCGTTCATTTTCGCACACTCCCCTGCCATGTATCGCCGGCTGACCCGGACATCCCGGCAGAGGTTCTTTCTCTTCGGTGTTCGAGGGGTGGGCAAGAACATCTGGGGGCGGCGGCAGTTTCCGGACGCGCTGCGAGTCGACCTCCTCGACGAGGCCCGCTACCAGGACTACCTTGCCGATCCGACCCTCTTCGCGGACGATTTCCAGGCGGCACGGGGAAGCTCGGTGGTGGTCGACGAGATCCGGCGTCTTCCCAATTTGTTCAACGAAATGCACCGGCACATCGAGGGTCGCCCGCTCAAGTTCACCCTGCCCGGGTCGAGTGCGCGAAAGCTCAAGGCACCAAGCGTCAACCTGCTTTCTGGCCGTGCGCCCCGAAAGACCATGCATCCCTTGACCCCAGGTGAACCCGGCGGCCACTTCGACCTCGATACGGGAACCATCCCCCTGGTCTGGGTCGCGAAAGACCGGCACCCGGCGATCGAGAGCTACGTTCGCCTCCACCTTCGCGACAAGGCACACAAGGGGAAGACGAAGCTGTAACCAGAAATCATACCCGATCAGGGATCAAGCGACGGACCTGCCAAAATGCGAATTGCGCGCTACACCCTTCGAATCGCTTGATTCCGTGCCTGCCACCGCCTATAGGGCAGGTTCATTCCCTACCTGCGGCTCGTGGGGCAAAGGGGCGTATAGCTCAGCGGGAGAGCACTTCGTTGACATCGAAGGGGTCACTGGTTCAATCCCAGTTACGCCCACCAAATCCTGGGCCAGCTTTTGGTGATCGGCGCGAAAACAGGAGAACACCGATGAAAGTCAGAAATTCCCTGAGATCGAGTAAGTCGCGCCATCGTGATTGCCGGGTTGTCAGGCGCAAGGGGCGTGTTTACGTGATCAACAAGACACAGCGTCGTTTCAAGGCACGTCAGGGCTGACCTCCCCCGCACCGACCGAATTCCCCGATCCCGAGAGACAGTCCGTTCCAGGCAGCCGGTACGGTCCTGCGCCATTCGGCACGGATACCCGGGCGTCGGTGTTGGCCTTTGCCAGGAACGCGCCCGAAAATCACCTTCAAGACACGCCAGGGATCAAATCAAAACCGGAATGTCCCGGATAGATTGGACAATCCCGGTCAAGGCCCCATTGTCCGGAGTGGGGTATGACTACACGTTCGAACTCAGGTCTACCCCGTAACGACAGACCTTCATCGTCGATCAGAACGACTCGGGTCGGATATTCAGGACCCCGCTTCGAGTCACGAGATCGATATCATCGGTCCCGGGCCCAGCCGCGAAGCTTCGGTTTGGCATTTCAGAATGACCCTGTTGACCCGTCCATCGGCCAGGGCCCACGAGGCGGAGCCCGCACCGGCGTGCATTGCCGCTTCCCGGGCGGGACATGCATGTACCACGGAGACCGCGCTCGTGGCATCGCGGGAAGTCCCGTTCCGCGCATCAAACACGGGTTCCGCATCAACTTCGTGAGTGCAAGGCACGAGCGTTTGCGTGGGCCGGCCGAGGCGTTCGGTTTCCCGTTGGGCTGCCAGAGGCGAGGGCGCGGTGTAGGGCGCCGGGGTCCCGGGACGGTTTAAACGACCGCCATGAAGCCGTACGCCTTCGCCAGGGAACGGGTTCCAGGACCATTGCGCAAAATAGGGCGTCCCTTCCAAGACGGAGCGTACCGGCAGTTTCCGGCTTTTCCGTGAGCAACGCATCTGCGATGAGTACAGGGAATGGACGTGATTTTCCACGAATTCCTGAAACCGAATCGCAATACCTCGTTGTTCATCACGTACATCTGCGCGACTGTTCGCGCGGTTCCGCAGCAGGTCAGTGATTTCCCGTCATGGGACAGGCATCAAGACCTGGTGAAACGATGGCGGCAGGTGTGCAAACAATGGCAAGAACGAAATTCTTGATGATGCCAATCCGTCACCACGGTCATGGCGTCGCTCAAGGGGAAGATTCCAGATGAGGCGGCAAACTCCGGCGGCCCGAGCCAGGTAGCCGTCTTGCTCCCGGATCGGACGGAACGGTCAGGAAATTCATAGAAAATCATTTCAGGGAAACCCGCACCGGATGATCCGACGTCACGCAACAAGGAAGCACACAGTCCGCCCCGATTCGAAAGCCGGGGAATCCGGGGCGAAAGGCTGATGGCTACAGGCTGTCGACCGGGACTTTCAGGAATGTCCTGCCGTGCTCATCCTTCTCCGGCATGTTCCCGGCCCGCATGTTGACCTGGATCGACGGAATGATCAGTTGAGGCATCGACAGCGTCTGGTCGCGCTCGGTTCGAAGTCTGACGAACTCCTCCCGCGAACGGCCGCCGCCAAAGTGCACGTTGCGTTCCTTTTGCTCGCCCACGGTCGTTTCCCAGGCAAATTCGTCCCGTCCCGGCGCCTTGTAATCGTGCCCGACGAAAATCCGCGTGTCATCGGGCAGCGAAAGGATCTTCTGGATGGAATCGAAGAGGTCACCAGCCGATCCCCCGGGAAAGTCCGCCCGCGCCGACCCGAAATCAGGCATGAACATCGTGTCACCGACGAAAGCCGCATCCCCGATCACGTACGTCAGGCACGCCGGCGTATGCCCGGGCGTTTCGAGAACCGAGCATTCCAGTTCCCCGATCCGGAACGTGTCCCCTTCCCGAAACAACCGGTCGAACTGGCTTCCATCGCGTTCGAACTCCGTCCCTTCATTGAAAATCTTGCCAAACCTGTCCTGCACAACCGTGACGTTTCCGCCGATGCCGATCTGGCCACCCAGTTGTTGCTGTACATACGGGGCCGCCGACAGGTGATCCGCGTGGACATGGCTTTCAAGAATCCATTCCAGTTCCAGTCCGTGCGATTTGATCGCCTCTATGATCCTGTCCGCTGACGCGGTCGATGTGCGCCCGGATGCGAAATCGAAGTCAAGCACGCTGTCGACAACCGCACATGAATCCGTTCCACCGTCGCAAACGACATAGGAAACCGTGTTGGTCGCGTCGTCAAAAAACGCAGTTGTCTCCGTTCGCATGCCATCCTCGCGTTGGCCGGGCGCAGCCCGGTCACTGCCGCCCGGAATTGTCTCCGACGTTGAGGTGCAATAATGCATGTACAGCCCGTGCCGCGCAATGCTGCCTGGAGGCCGCGAGCGGAAACCCGTTACCGCGACGGAGTTCAGACCGGAATCGCGAACACTGGTGGGCTGTATCGGAATCTGACCGCGAAGGAGGTGAAATACGATCATGACACGACAACCGGCGCCCAAGGGCGTTTACTCCGCGGTTGCGACACCCGTAACGCCCGACTTCAAGCCTGACGTGCCAAGACTTGTCGATCACTGTCGATGGCTTCTCGCCAACGGGTGCGACGGACTGGCACCACTCGGAACGACGGGGGAAGCCAACTCGCTCTCGCTGTCCGACCGAACGTGCCTGATCGCCGGTCTGGCCGAATCCGGTCTTCCCATGGAACGGATCATCTTCGGTACCGGATCGACATCTCTCGGCGACACGGTCACCGTGTCGAGGGCCGCGTTGGATGCCGGCGCCAATGGTTTGCTCATGCTTCCGCCTTTCTATTACCGTCATGCCGGTGAAGACGGCCTTTTTGCCTACTATTCCCATGTGGCCGAGCGGCTCCTGCCCCAGAAACCCAGGATCTTCCTCTACCACATACCCCAGATGTCCATGGTCTCGATCACCGTAACGCTTGCCGCCCGCCTGCGTGAGGCGTTTCCCGGCGTATTCGTGGGCATCAAGGACAGCGGTGGCGATTTCAGCCACACGCAATCGTTCATCCGGGAGTTCGACCAGTTCGAAGCATTTTCCGGGAGCGAGCCCTTGGCCGTGGCCAACCTCAAGGCCGGGGGCTGGGGATGCATTTCCGCAACCACGAATGTTTCCGCTCCCCTCGTCGCCGAACGGCTGAGTGCACGAAGCGTCGACGAGCAGAACAGACTGGACGATCAGATCGAACGGGTCCGCACGATCATCGCCAACGCCGACACCGTTTCGGGAACAAAATCCGTACTCGCGCGGCTGAAGCGGGACCCCGAATGGAGCCGAACAGTCCCGCCGAACACGAGCCTGGATTTCGCGGCGACCGACTCAGTCATGCAGCAACTTGCCGCCTGCCGGGACCTGCATCGCGATTTTTCCCCGGCTTGAGCCAGACACGGTTCGACGAAGCCATAAATGATCGCGTCGCCTGACTGGCTGTGCCGGTCGGTCGCAATCAGGCCTTGTCATAGTGCCTTTGGTCATCGACGACCTTGCCGTCGTTGGGGAGGCTTCCCCTGGGCACCACGTGAATCTGCCCGCGCAGTTTCAATATCTGTCGGACGGCCGCGGAGACCCTCTCCGTATCGACATCTCGGTTTTCGGACTCGACGTGAACTTTCAGCGTATCCTGTTCGTCGACCCTCCCGACAACTACCCGGGCACGGATGATTTCCGGATGGCTTTCGACCAGCCGCGCCACCTGCTCGGGACGAACGAACAAACCCCTGACCTTGGTCGTCTGGTCTGCACGCCCTTTCCAGCCACTGATCCGCATATTGGTTCGCCCGCACGGGCTTTCACCGGGCATGACGGAAGAAAGGTCGCCGGTCGCCAGCCGGATCAAGGGATAGTCACGGTTGAGTGACGTCACCACGACCTCGCCAACCTCGCCATCGGCCACGGGTCTCCCCGTTCCCGGCGTCACGATTTCGACGACAACCCCTTCATCGACAATCAGGCCCTCCATTGCCGGGCTCTCGTAGGCAACGTTTCCGAGGTCGGCGGTTCCGTAGAACTGAAGACAGAGTATTCCCCGCTCGGCGTATTCCTGGCGCAAGCTCGCGAAAAGGGCGCCACCCCCGACGGCAGCACGACGAATTCGCCCCAGGTCGAGGCCGAGTTCATCGCCCTTGTCCAGGATCACCTTCAGGAAGTCCGGTGTTCCGGCATAAGCAGTGACGCCGATGCAGGCCGCCGCTCTTGCCTGAAGCTCGCTCTGCCCTGTCCCTGCCGGGACCACCGTGGCGCCGAGTTCGGCTGCTGCGGATTCGATCATCATGCCCGCGGGAGTCAGGTGGTACGACAGGCAATTCTGGATGATGTCGCCAGGACCGATCCCGCAGGCGCGAAGAAACCTCCCGACTCGCCACCAGTCTCCTGCCCTTCGTCCAGGCTCGTAAATCGGACCTGGCGACTGGAACAGGAGTTCCATCCGGTTGGCAGGAAGCGTCCCGTAACCCCCGAGCGGGTCACCCGGTGACTGCGCGCGCATAAGATCTGACTTCCTAGTGACCGGGAGCGACGCAAGAGCCTCGCGGGACGTGATGAGCGCGGGATCAACATCCTTCAGCAGGACTCCATAAGCCCTGGCGCACTCGCGCGCATGCGCGACCTGGAGCGGCAACTCGCGCGCAAGGTCGGCAGCCCTTTGATCGGATGATCGTGTCTCAATTGAGTCCGGATTCACCTCTGCCTCCTGCACCATCAGTCACCGACACGCCAACGAGCAGCAGACGTCGCGGCGCTTGATTGAGGTCGTCAGCTCAACCATCGTTTGCGGCGCCGATAGGAACGCACATCCCGATAGCTCCTTCGCCCCTGCTCGGACATTCCGAGGTAGAATTCCTTGACATCAGGGTTTTCCCTGAGATCCGATGCCGGCCCGTCCATGACGACCCGGCCATTCTCGAGGATGTAGCCATACCCGGCAAATCTGAGGGCCACGTTGGTATTCTGTTCGGCCAGCAGAAAGGAGACACCTTCCTTTTCGTTCAGGTCCCGCACGATACAGAAGATCTCCTCGACAAGTTGAGGGGCAAGACCCATCGAGGGCTCGTCGAGAAGTACGGTTTCCGGCCGTGACATCAATGCCCGGCCAATGGCGCACATCTGCTGTTCGCCACCCGACGTGTACCCGGCCTGGCTCTTCCGACGATCCTTCAGCCTCGGGAAATACTGGTAGACCATGTCGAGATCGGCCTGAATCGCGGTACGGCCATCCGTCCGTGTGTAGGCACCGGTGTACAGGTTTTCCTCAACGGTCAGATGCTCGAAGCAATGACGGCCCTCCATCACCTGGATAACCCCGCGGCGAACGAGTTCGGAAGGGGTGAGATCAGCGACGGACTGCCCCCGATACAGGATCGAACCCTTCGTTACCTCGCCGCGTTCCGAATGCAGAAGATTCGAAATAGCCTTGAGCGTCGTCGTCTTGCCCGCACCGTTGCCGCCGAGCAGCGCGGTGATTCCCCCTTTGGGAACCGAGAGATTGATCCCTTTCAAAACCAGGATGACGTGATTGTAGATGACCTCGACGTTGTTGACCTCGAGGAGCACTTCCCGGGAGCCGGTGGAATCAACGGTTTGGGACATGCGTCGACCCAATCATGGGTGTTGTATGCGTATCTGACGAAGACGGCGCCCGGTCAAACTGTCGAATCCATCGAAAACCCGGGGCGCCCTGGCTGCCAGGCAGCCAGGGAATGCGTCGGACATCCAATGCCGCTGTTCTTGCACAACAGCGGCCAAGGATCAGTTGCAACCGGGAGTGATGTTGTTCTCGGCCGCAAAGGCAGCCGAATCCTCTTCGATGAGAGCATCAACGATCGCCTTGTCGGACACGGTGAAGTCGGTGATCAACGACCACGTCTGCGAATGCGCGTCCCATTGCTGGACAGCGCCAAGACCTGGGCCGCCGTGGTTTTCGCAGGACACGGCGAAGCTCGGGCCGAAATTGGGCATTCCAAGAGCGGTCATCTTTTCCTCGTCGATGACAAGGGCTTCCATCCCGTCCCGCATCATGGCTGGAGTGATTTCGGCAACGCCATGGATTTCCTGCGCCGTCTTGGCGGCTTCGACCGCAAGCATGCCAGCATAAAAACCCCGGTTGTAGAGAACCCGCCCGATCTGGTCACCGGCACCTGCGGCAAGTCCCTTGTCCAGAACGTAGGTCTGCAGGTCGTCGTACACCGGGTAGTCGGATCCGGTATTGTGAATCGCGAGTGCCTTGTAACCGTGGGCAACTTCGCCGGCGGGCAAGGTGTCGTTCTCCGATCCGGACCACCAGACACCGATGAAGTTCTCCATCGGGTAACGGATGTTCGCCGCTTCCTGGATGGCAACCTGATTCATGACACCCCAACCCCACATCAGGACGTAGTCGGGCTTTTCCCGGCGTATCTGCAACCAGTGAGACTTCTGTTCCTGGCCAGGATGGTCAACCGGCAGCAGGGTCAATTCGAACCCGTGTTTCTTGGTCAACTCCTGAAGAGTCCGGATCGGCTCCTTACCATAGGCCGAATTGTGATACAGCAGAGTGACGCTCTTGCCTTCGATGTCTCCGCCGTTGAGATCGAGAATGTGGTTGATCGCATGGCTTGCGCCATCCCAGTAGTTGGCGGGATAATTGAAAATATGGCTGAAGATCTTGCCGTTGGCGGCCGAAGTTCTTCCGTATCCCAAGGAATGCATCGGAATACCGTCGGCGGTTACCTTCGGAATCAGCTGATACGTGATGCCCGTCGAGAGCGGCTGATAAACGAGCGCGCCCAGACCCTTGGTCGCTTCATAACACTCGACACCCTTTTCCGTATTGTAGGCAGTCTCGCATTCCACGACCCGCACCTTCACTCCGCCAATGCCGCCGTCGCGCTCATTGACCAGGGTGAAATAGTCTGCGTACCCGTCGGCGAACGGAATGCCATTCGGCGCATACGGCCCGGTCCGGTAGCTGAGAGACGGAAATACCAGTTCCGCAGCGGGTGCCGAACTGGCTGCCATGGCAGCAACGACCGCAAGCGTCGTTAGTCCCGTTAGTTTCATTTTTTTCCTCCCTGGTTTGAAAGGTTGGACTTCGCCCGTTCGAACAAATTCAACAGGCACCTAATGTGGAAAAGGCCAGAGCCGCAACTTTTCCTTGATGATTCTCCACAACATGGCAAGGCCGTGTGGCTCCACAACGAGGAAAAACACGATCAGCGCCCCCACGATGGCAAACTCGAAATGGGCCGCCAGATCCGTCGCCCAGCCCAGCTGGCCCACCATGATATTCTTCAGTAGCACGGGCAGCAGGACCATGAAAGCCGCTCCGGCAAAGGAACCGAAAATCGACCCCAGACCTCCAATGATGATCATGAACAGAACGACGAAGGACTTCTGAATCCCGAACGCCTCCGTGACTTCGACGGCACCGAGATAAACGCTGAAAAACAGGGCCCCCGCGATCCCGACATAAAAGGAACTGACCGCGAACGCACTGAGTTTCGCCCTGAGCGGGTTGACCCCGATGATTTCTGCTGCAATGTCCATGTCCCGGATGGCCATCCACCGGCGGCCATTGCTTCCGCGTGTCATGTTCCGCGCGAACCACGCAAGGCCGAGAACGAAAGCCAGGCAGAAAAGGTAGGCGGAAGCCGGCAAGGCTTCCGGCCCGGTGACCTCGAATCCCAGTACTGTTCGCTCGGGGGCGCTTATCTGGCCCGACGCGGAATAGTTGTAGAACCAGGCGACCTTGTTGAACAGCCAGACCAGGAAAAACTGGGCAGCCAGCGTCGCGACGGCGAGATAGAAGCCCTTGATCCGGAGTGACGGCAACCCGAAGATCATTCCGACGAGCGCGGTGACGCCACCGGAAAGCAGCACGCAGAAAAAGATGTTCAGGTCGGGGAAGGCGGTCATCAGCTTGTAACAGGCGTAGGCCCCGACGGCCATGAATCCGCCGGTCCCGAGAGACACCTGCCCGCAGTAGCCGGTCAGGATGTTCAGGCCGATCGCCGCGATCGAATAGATGAGAAACGGCAGAATGACCGCATTGGCCCAATAGTCATTGATGACAAACGGAACGACAAGAACCGCGATTGCCACCACGGCATGATAGAACCACCGGTCGAAGGTTATCGAAAAGGTGGCCTGGTCCGCCGCATAAGACGTCTTGTACTCGCCGACTTCACGGTAGAGCATCGGTCAGACCCTTTCGATGATCTTCTCGCCAAAGAGTCCCTGGGGTCGAAACACGAGGAACACGAGTGCAAGCATGTACGCGAACCAGTTCTCGGTCGCCCCGCCCAAGTAGGGGGCTCCGATCAGGAACTCGAACAGTTTCTCGCCAACTCCGATGATCAATCCTCCGATGATGGCCCCGGGAATCGAGGTAAATCCACCGAGAATCAGCACCGGTAGCGCTTTCAGCGCGATCAGCGACAGCGAGAACTGGACACCCGACTTGGAGCCCCACATGATCCCCGCGGCCAGGGCGACGAACCCGGCAATCGACCAGACGATGACCCAGATGACGCGCAAAGAGATACCGACCGACAGCGCCGCCTGGTGGTCGTCCGCGACAGCCCGTAACGCCCTTCCCGTCTTGGTATACTGGGAAAATATGACCAGGCTGGTCACGAGAACCGCCGCAACGACACTTGCCCAGATATCAAGGTTGTCGAGGTAGAAACCGTAGAAATCTTCTCCGCCGAGAAAGGCTGTCGATTCCTCGATCCAGAGATTGCCGCCCTGCGGGATGCCGATATCCAGTTTCTTGATGTCCGCTCCCCACATCAGGTCCCCGAAGCCTTCCATGAAATAGGCGAGACCGATCGTCGCCATGAAAAGAATGATGGGCTCCTGGTTAACGAGGTGCTTCAGGACCAGCTTTTCGACCAACCAGGCAAAAAGGATCATGATGATTAGCGCCAGCAGAACGGCAAGGATGGCCGGCAGATGCCAGCCGAAGTGGTGTACGTCGGTTCCGAAGATGGCGTTGAACAAATGGGCGAAAGGGACCTGACCATCCTTGAAGCCGACAAGGGTCAAGGCGGCAAAAAGCGCCATGACCCCCTGTGCATAGTTGAAAATTCCCGAGGCCTTGAAAATCAGCACGAAACCGAGTGCGACCAACGAGTACATGACCCCGGCCATCAGCCCGTTCAGAAAAACCTCGGCCCCGTAATAAAACCCGGCCGACATTCAACCGGCCTCCACGGCAGGGCCGTCCGGCGCGACGGCAACGGGACAGGAGTGGCCCGCGTGCCAGCCTGAAAACCTGTGCATGACCATTCCCCTAGTCATGGGCGACACCAAGGTAGGCGTCGATGACGGCCTTGTCATTCCGGACTTCGTCTGGCGAACCGTCGCCGATCTTCCGGCCATAGTCCATCACAACGACCCTGTCCGCGAGATCCATGACCACGCTCATGTCGTGTTCAATGAGAGCAATCGTCGTTCCGAGCTGGTCGTTCACGTCGAGGACAAACCGCGACATGTCTTCTTTCTCCTCGACATTCATCCCGGCCATGGGTTCGTCAAGAAGGAGCAGCTTCGGTTCGGCCGCAAGGGCACGTCCGAGCTCAACCCGTTTCTGCAGCCCATAGGGCAGCCTGCCGACCGGTGTCTTCCGTATCGACTGGATTTCAAGGAAATCGATGATTTTCTCGACAGCCTCTCGATGTTCGACCTCTTCCCTTTCCGCCCTCCCCCACCAGGCCAACTGGCTCAGAAGTCCGGATTTCATCCGGGTCAACCGACCCGTCATAATGTTGTCAAGTGTCGTCATCCCGCGGAACAGGGCGATATTCTGAAACGTGCGTGCGATTCCCTGGTGGGCGATCTGGTGCGGTTTGAGTTGGCCGCGTTTCTTGCCTCGAAACCAGACCTCGCCGTCCTGGGGGTGGTAGAAGCCGTTGATCACGTTCAGCATCGACGATTTCCCGGCGCCGTTGGGCCCGATAATTGCCCTGATTTCACCTTCGCGGATATCAAAGGACATGTCCCTGATCGCGACAACGCCTCCGAACCTGAGCGTGATGTTTCGGAACTCCATGACGGCAGCCGTGTTTTCGGGCCCGGAACTTCCTCGGGCTCCGAACGCGTTTCGGTCGACGGGCGCCGGATTCACGGAATCACCCGGTGCACTCGAGCGAGATCCGGTCGGACTCACGCCGCTCTCCGCACATTGGCATCGCCGCCTCCCGGACGGACATCGCGGATTTCAAGAGTCGCCGAGATCATTCCCTTGCGGCCATCCTCGTAGGTGACTTCAGTTTCCACGAAAACGTCTTCCGACCCGTCATAAAGCGCGGTGATCAGAGGGGCAAACTTGTCCTCGATGATTCGACGGCGGACCTTTCGCGTTCGGGTCAACTCGCCATCGTCGGCATCAAGTTCCTTGTGAAGGATCAGGAATCGGCTGATTTGACATCCGGACAGCGACTCGTCCCGACCGAGAGAATCGTTCACCTCGTCAATATGGCGCTGGATCATCCCGTAGACTTGTGGATGAGCCGCGAGTTCCTGGTAGGATGCATAGGCAACGTTGTTTCGCTCCGCCCAATTCCCCACCGCGGCCAGGTCGATATTGATGAAGGCGGCGCACGTTTCCCGGCCTGCGCCGAAAACCACGGCTTCCAGGATGTTCGGGTAGAACTTCAGTTTGTTTTCCACATATTTTGGCGCGAACATCCTGCCGTCCGCGGTTTTCCCCACGTCCTTGGCCCTGTCGATGATCCTGAGATGCCCGGTATCCTTCTCGAGAATTCCGGCGTCCCCCGTGGCAACCCAGCCCCCTTCCCGTTTTGTCTCCCGGGTGCTTTCTTCGTTGCGGTAGTATTCGACAAAAACGCCGGGCGACCGGTAATGGACTTCGCCAGCGTCATCGATCCTGATTTCGACACCCGGAGACGGAACTCCAACCGTGTCGGGCCTGACTTCGCCATCCGGTTGCTGGGTTATGAATACGCTGGCTTCGGTCTGCCCGTAGAGTTGCTTGAGATTGATTCCCAGCGCTCGATAGAAGACGAAGATCTCGGGACCGATCGCTTCACCTGCCGTGTACCCAATACGCACGCGGGACAGGCCGAGCGTATTCTTGAGCGGTCCGTACACGAGTAACACGCCGAGCCAGTACAGGAACCTCTGCCTGACCGAGGCCTGCCTGCCTTCCAGAAGGTCCGCACCAACCTGGCGCGCGACCTCCATGAAATACCGGAACATGCGCTGCTTCAGCCGACTTGCATCCTCCATCCGGATCATGACGTTGGTCAGCATTTGCTCGAAGATCCTCGGCGGAGCAAAGAAGTAGCTCGGACCTATTTCCCGGAGATCCTGGCGCATCGTCGTGTCGCTTTCGGGACAGGCGACACAAAAACCCGTCCAGTAGGCCTGTCCGATCGAGAATATGAAATCTCCGACCCACGCCATGGGCAGGTAGGCGAGCACCGAGTCCGAGAAGGTCAATCGATCGAATTCACACGTGTTTCGGGACGTTTCGATGATGTTCCGGTTTGACAGGACGACTCCCTTGGGACGGCCCGTCGTGCCCGAGGTGTACAGCATCACGCATGGGTCGTCGCTGCACTGGCGCGACAGACGCCGCACAAGTTCCAACGCAATGTCCTTACCACATGACCGGCCCATGTCCTCGACCTCGCCATACTCATGCAAGCGCGATCTGTCGTATTTTCTCATCCCTCTCGGGTCGAGATAAATCACCTGCTCCAGGTCAGGCAGTACATCCTGCGACTGAAGGATCTTGTCGACCTGTTCCTGATCACCCGCGACCGCAAACCGGGCCGAGCAGTGTGACAAGACAAAAGCCATCTCGTTGACGACGGCATCCTGGTAAACGGGGACAGGGACTCCGCCGGCAGACTGGATTGCCACCATTGCCATGTACAACCGTGGCCGGTTGCGGCCAATGATGGCGACATGGTCACCTTCTGCCAGTCCGACCTGAATCAACCCGCACGCCAACGCATTTACCGACTCGGCGGTCTCCGCCCAGCTCCACGTCTGCCAGATCCCGAACTCCTTTTCCCGATAGGCCGGCGCATCCGGAGTTCGAGCGGCGTTTCGTGCCAACAGCTTCGGTATCGTGTCGAGGGAAGTTTCGGATGTATCGGATTCGACCAATGGACAGGCGCCTCCTTTTGTCACCAGTCGCGACGGTTTCGCTCGCGGCGAGTCCCCAAAACGCCATCGACGGCTAAAGCGTTCGTCTAATGAGCGTGCACGGTTTTCTCAAGGGCGCGCAGACGGAAACGACAGATGGCCTCTCGTCTTTCTCGACAGGGTCCGCCTTCGCACGAGATCACGGTTTATCGGGACTTGCGTTGGACAGCCGCGCGATTTCTTCCTTGATCCGTAGTTTTTGTTTCTTCAGTGTCACGACCTCCAAATGCTCGTATCCCGGTCGCCGTTCGATGGCTTCGATTTCGCTCGACAGTTCTTCATGTCGTTTCTTGAGTTCAGCGAGATCAGGACTCGTGTTCATCGGGTTCCTCCAGAGATCAGGGTCACGTTTGACACCGACATTCCACCACATCTTCATATCGATGTCACCCGTTGCGCAGCACATTTCCGGTGCCATTCCGAGGTCGCATCCTGCAGCACGTGAACCCGACTCTCCAAGCCCGCTACACGGCCCACGTCAACGGACGTGGTGCATCACTTTCTGGATCCGCGATGGCGGCACCCATGCACTCGAACTCGAGCAATGTCACGGTGATGCACGGATAAACCGAGACCCCGCGACCGCTGTTCAACGCGTCCGGGCGAACTTTACCGCCGCTACACAGTTACCCGGTGATCGTCTGGGTGATGACCCGGAAATTGTCGGTGACGACGTCGGCGATCGTTTCCCATTCCTTTGGAAGGGTTTCATTGAAGAAGGCGAAGATTGCCTCGGTGAACTGGCGGAAATCCGAATGGAACCGGTTGTGCGTCACATGGCGGTGCATGATGCCCCATAGTCGCTCGATCGGGTTGAGATGCGGTGCATGGGGCGGCAGGAAGTGCAGCCGGATGCGGCAATCCGGCCGTTCCAGGAACGGTTTCAGCATCTTCGCGTGGTGGTAGCGCGCGTTGTCGAGATAGACATGGACCACCCGGCTGTCGGGATAGGCCCGTTCGAGCTTCTGCAACAGTTGCAAGCTCGTTTCGGCATTGATCTTCGCGCCTTCGACCCGCGTGAGCTTCATCGTCTCGAGGTTCAGCGCACCATGGAGGTTCAGCCGACGGCGGCCTGTCGTCGACCTTATGGCAGGCTTGTCCGAGCGGATGAACCAGCCATGTGCCGGCCGGCTCTGGTACTCGGGGTGAACCGCATCGGCAAACACCACCGTCTCGTCCGGAAACATCCCGCACATCAGCTGCTCGTCATGCCGGGTGAAGGCTTCCTGCGCCCCCCTGTCGGCCTGGCGTGGAAGCGATTCAGGCTTCACGTAGTCAAACCCCAAACGGTGCATCAGCTTGATGGCGCCCGCACGGGAATAGTCGACGCCATAGTGGCGGAAGATGACCTCCCGGACTTCGTTGGTGTCGCGCGGAGGGTTGTCCGGAACAGCGCCTTAAGCGCGGCTTCCTGATCCCGGTTCAGCTTGCCTTCCCGTTCCGGACACGCCGCAAGATCCACCGAGGCGAGACCCGTCGCGCGAAACTCCCGCAGCCAGACGCGGACCGTGTCGGGATCAAGAAAGAGGGCCCGTGCCACGAAGCCCGTCGACTTGCCGTCGTCCAGGAGCAGAAGGGCATGCGCACGGCGCGCCACCAGTGCCGCGGACTTTCGCTGGCGCAGGATCTTCAGAAGTTCCGCTCGTTGATCAGATGTCAGGAAGGACGCCGGTTTGCGCATGGTTCCGCGAAATCGATAACTGCTCATGTTGTTGTTGGACAACCGCATGAATCGACCAGAAAACCATGGGGCAACAGAAAACCGGCAAATTGGTGACTCCGGGTATTCTCCGCGAGGACTGATACCGACGAGCGGACAATCCAAGTCCGAGATCCCGCGGATGCTCGCCGTCTTGCACCGGCACCGGCAAGACGTCATTGGCCGTGCGCCTTGCCAGGCTTCTCGGGAATTCGCCTCTGATCCGGATCAGGATGCAGGGAGCCTTTGATGCCTGGAACGCCACCCGTGATGTCAATGTCACCGAGATCCCCTCGCTGAACGCCGCCGAAAAGCCCGCAGAGGACAGGAAACCGAAAATTCCCGACAGGTCTTCGACGGAAAGCCCGCCAGCGTCAACCGTCTCGTCAGCAACCAGCAGTGCATCAAGGTCGTGCGTCGCAAGCGCTTCAAGGTTTCGCTTCGCCTCGCATTGCCCGGTGAGCGCTTGCACGTACGCCCTGCGCGTAACCGTCCGGTCTGTCAATGTCCGGCTGCCGTCTCCGATCGGCAGGTCAACGAGTTCGAGTCGCGACACGATCTTCCGTCTCCACCACGACTGTCGTGGTCACATCCTCAGGACCTGAATCCGCGTGCGAGAGACCCTGATTCACGGCGGGAGCCCCGCGGAACTCCTCAAGACCAACGGATTTCGGATATCCCGGTACATCGTTACGACACGAACACTGTCGCGTATTGAGGTGTTTCGGAAAGTGGCGCAATCGAAGAGTTCCGACTACCCGCAAACTCGACTTTCCGCCAAAATGGACAAATACCGTCCCGCACGCCGGAGCCAAGCGTTTTCGATTGAAACAACTGTGTGCTCTCGAGACGTTTCACAAGTGAAAAGGAGATGGAACCAATTGATAAGGACCAGCATCACGGACCCCCTCCGCATTGACACCCTGCCTGTAGGAAATGGCGGCCTCGGCATCACCATTTGCCCCGGCAAGAAGGGCGACAGCTTCTACGGTCAAACATGGGCGCGCGATCTCGATCTCGACATGGACGCCATCAAGGCCTGGGGAGCAACCGCGGTCGTGACTCTCATCGAAGACCATGAGTTCGAAACGCTCTCTGTGCGGCCTCTCGGAGAGACGGTGAAGACACGCGGCATTGACTGGCATCACGTCCCGATCCGCGATCTCGATGTTCCCTCGCCAGCAGCCATGGCCCGTTGGCGCGCCTTGTCCCCACGGCTGCATCAAATCCTGGAACGCGGGGGCCGGGTAGCCGTACATTGCCGGGGTGGGTTGGGACGTGCGGGCACGATTGCCGCGCTGACACTCATCGAACGCGGCCGGTCCGCATCAGATGCGATACAGGAAGTTCGTGCCGTACGCCGTGGTGCCGTCGAGACGGGTGGACAGAAGCGCTGGCTGGAAGGCCATGCGCACCACCACGGTCGACCGGGCCTTACGCTCCATGCCAGCCTGATCGGTGGAGCGGTCGGCGACAGTCTCGGCGCGGAGATCGAATTCCTGCCGCTCGACGAAATACGGCGGCGCTTTCCCGAGGGTGTTTCGGAATTGTTGCCACATCAGGGTCTGCGTGGCGCCATCACCGACGACACCCAGATGACCCTCTTCACGGCAGAAGGGATGATCAGGGCGCGTATTCGCGGCGCCCTGAGCGGAAGTTGCCACGTGC
Source organism: Paracoccaceae bacterium (assembly GCA_965242975.1). Classification (GTDB taxonomy): domain Bacteria; phylum Pseudomonadota; class Alphaproteobacteria; order Rhodobacterales; family Rhodobacteraceae; genus JAPPHA01. Next base: position 3,506,791 of record CBDETS010000007.1, read on the forward strand.
CGAGTGTGGTTCATCATGCGCTGTTGCGCTGGTATCGAACCCAGGGAGGCGAACCCCGTGTCGAAACGGATGATATCGGCCTGATCTCCGACCCACGTCTCTGGGCACGCCGTGCACCCGGAAATACCTGCCTGTCCGCACTGGCAATGAGCGATCGCTATGGAGCTCCGGCGCGCAACGATAGCAAGGGTTGCGGCACGATCATGCGCGTCGCGCCCGTGGCCCTGATGGTGGAGCGTGATCGGGTGCGTTCACTTGCCATGGAGACATCCGCCCTTACCCACGGTCATCTCACAGGCCAGCTCGCCGCCGCCGCCTGGGCAGAAATGCTCGCAGATGTTGCGAGCGGCACCAGTCTCGGAGACAGTGCACGCCTGATGGCGGACGCTTACGCGCGCATCGAAGGCGGGACCGAAACATCCACGGCAATTCGCGCGGCACTTGACGCACCCCGCGACGGCAAACCCGAAACGGTCGAATCTCTCGGCGGTGGATGGACAGCTGAAGATGCACTCTCGATCGCGCTTTATGCCTGCCTCTGCGCCAGGGGTTTCGAGGACGGCCTGCAGATTGCACTCTTGCACAGCGGCGACAGCGACTCGACCGGAGCGATTGCCGGGAACATGCTGGGCCTCATCGAACCGGCTGCCGCATTGCGGCACAGATTTTCAGGCACCGTTGAATGCGTCGACGTCATTACGCGCATGGTGCTGGACTATCTTCGCCTCGGGCATGAGGTCGACGCCGCCGAACGGTTATTCGGCGTCTACCCTGAAACTTGAGCAGCGATCTACCTCACGGCCGCAGCCGACTGGGGATCGATACCGGAAGAGTCCACGATCAGGACCAGTTGAACAGAAACGCTTTGCGCCGTTGTCGCGACATGCGCGACAGACGTCGAATGCAGACTCGATCCTGATTGTCGGAAGAAGGAATGGATTCCTCCCTCATTCAGGTTTGGCGCCGTTTCCCGGCGGACCGTCTCCATGCCGCAGGAGTCCGAGGCTCCTGAACCGGCCAGGTGAAATCCGCCTGGCACGTGCCAAGGGAAGCCTGTCCGGTCAGGCCGTCACAGGCCATCCAGCCCACACCGCATTGCGTGTCAATCTTCCAGCAGGCCAGACTTCAGTTCACGGCGGACGATTTCATGATTCTCGCACGCCGAACGGAAGAGTTCCGGCCGGAAAGGCCACCGAACTGCATGAACTGAATCGCAAACCACGCGGAACTACAGGTTGATCTCTCGGCCTTCGCGTAAGACTCGGAGAGCGTCAGGGGTGTGGGACTCCCGGTCACCGGCATGTTCGCGACCCCGGTGGACAATCAATGGAGGAAGCACCCGGTCGGGTGATTTCGCGCCTTTCCGGGCACGAACCAGGACCCTGCTGGCGGGGCGGCCATCCCGCGCGGCGATTGGCAGAACCCGGATGTCGCCCGCAATCCCTTTCAATGCCGCAAGAACCCCGCTGAGCCGGGCGGCCCGGTGCACGATCGTCATGTACCCTCCCGGCTTCAGCCTTCGGGCACCTCCCGCGATCCAGTCGGCCAGTTTCAACCCCTCGCTCACCGCGATGTTCTTGCCGGTGTCTGACGGGGACGACACGGTCCCCGCCTCGTAATACGGCGGGTTCGACATGACGTGATCGAAACTCCGAGCCACGAGTTCCGCGGGCATCGCGCCGACGTCGCCGGTCGTGACCGAAATGGAGATCCCGTTCGAACGGGCGTTCTCCCTGGCCAGCGCGGCGTAGGCGGGTTGCACCTCGAGACCGAGAATTTCCAGCCCGGGGACCCTCCAGCCGAGACACAGGCTGGCTACTCCCGTCCCGCAGCCAAGATCAAGTACCGTGTCGCCAGCCTGGGCCGGCACGGCCGCCGCGAGGAAAACGGAATCGGTAGACGCGCGATAGCCCGTAACGGGCTGCAGAGCCTGGACGCGTCCGTCGAGGAAGGCGTCCTGGCTGGTTGCCATGCCACCAGCCATCTAGTCGGCGGATACGTCGATTTCGTTGTCCCGAAGAATCGCCCGTGCCAGGAAGTAGTCACGGTCGCTGACCATGATCCGCCGCGGCATGATTCCGATCGAACCCTCGAGAATGCTCATGTGGACGTCCATCGTGAAGCACTCTATACCTTCGCCGGTCAGAAGCGCCTCGGAGAAGGCGATGATCGTCGGGTCGTTGGTACGCAACAGTTCTCGCATCCTGAAGCAATACCGGACAGGCACTGGATTTGTCGAGACTGTCGCGATTATTCCACTGGGTGGGTCAGAATGGGTTCGCCATTGTCGATGCCAAGCATGTTGCGGACTGAAACCGGCCCTGAACCGGTCGAGCAACTGGGACTGATTCTCGCCGACGATCTCTCTGCGGTCGATCAGATCATCCGTGACCGGATGAAATCCCGGAACGCACCCCGGGTCGAGGACGTGGCTGCCCATCTGTTTGACGGCGGCGGAAAGCGGTTGAGGCCTTTGCTCACCCTCGCCGCAGCACGGCTGTGCGGTTACACGGGAGATTCCCACATCGGGCTGGCGGCAACGGTCGAATTGATTCACACGGCCACGCTCTTGCACGACGACGTGGTCGATGAAAGCCACCGGAGGCGCGGACGCCCGACGGCCAACCTGCTTTGGGACAACAAGTCCTCTGTTCTTGTCGGTGACTATCTCTTCTCGCGTTCGTTCCAGCTCATGGTCGAGACCGGATCACTGCGAGTCCTCGATGTCCTCTCGAACGCGGCGGCGACCATCGCCGAGGGCGAGGTCCTGCAGCTGACCGCGAGCCGTAGCCTTGCCACGGACGAAGCAACCTATCTGAAGGTCATCCGGGGGAAGACCGCGGCGCTGTTTTCTGCCGCGGCCGAAGTCGGCGCCATCATTGCGGGAGCCTCTGATGATGTTGTTGCCGGGTTTCGCGACTTCGGACTTGCATTCGGCATCAGCTTCCAGATCACCGATGACATTCTCGACTACCAGGGACATCCCGGCGGTATGCGCAAGGATGTTGGCGATGACTTTCGCGAAAGCAAGCTCACGCTCCCGGTAATCAAGGCCGTCGCAACGGGGACCGCAGACGAGATCGCTTTCTGGAAGCGGGTCATCGAACTCGGTCAACCTGGCGACGGCGACTTTTTAAAGGCGCTGCGGATACTGAGGCATCGTGGCAGCCTCGGTCACGCACGTTCCGATGCCGTGGAATGGTCCGACAAGGCAAGGCTCGCGCTGGCGCCGGTCCCGGAATCGGAATTCGGCATCCGCGATCTGCTCATGAAACTTGCCGAGCGCTCTGTCCTGCGGCTGAACTGAGCGCTCCTCGTTGGTCCAGCGGTACACGTTTGCTCCGACTGCCTGTCTGACACGCTCCAAGTTTACCCCCGGTTTGGCCTGGAAGCTGCAGCGGCATGTTCCCGGTTACGGGCCGTACGACGCCGTTTTCACGATCGGGGTCCGTTGACGATGGCGGCACGGACCCACCAGTCCGCCTGCTCTTTCCGGATTACCGACCGGGCCGTCCGCGCCGCTTCCAGGTCGGTGTATATTCCGAAACAGGTTGCGCCCGACCCGGTCATTCGAACGAGGCCGGCCCCTGTTGCCCGCAACGCCCGTTTGACGTCGATGATTGACGGTTCCAACCTGGAGGCGACAACCTCCAGATCGTTCCGGAGGCGGCCCAGCCATTCGATCGTGTCCGCCAGGTTCAGGTTTCGGGAGGGTGAGTCAACCTGGCGCCCCAGGGCGCCGCATTCGTCGCTTGCCCGAAAGACCAGGGATGTATGGACATGCCGCCCGGGGTTGACCAGAACGACCGGTATCGGCGGAAGGCACGTCACCGCTTCAACGGCCTCACCGGCACCGCGGACCCGAGCAGCCACGCTCCCGATGCACACGGGGACATCGGCTCCGAGGCATTTCGTCTCGACGGCCGGAGGGACCGGCACGTTCCAGAGACGCGCGAGCCCCCGGATCGCGGCGGCCGCATCGGCGGAACCGCCACCCATGCCGGAGGCAACCGGGAGCGACTTTTCGAGTGTGATCGCCGCTCCGGTGGAACCCCTGAACCACCGTGCCGCGCGAACGACGAGATTGTCGTCCTGATCGCCTGGCAGAACGGCCGCGAAACGGCCGCGCGTAACCAGGGACAGTTTCTCTGCAGGTTCGAACTCGAGTGAATCACCCAGATCGGCAAACGCGACCAGGCTATCGAGAAGGTGGTATCCGTCGCGCCGCCGCCCTACGATATGCAGGGACAGGTTGATCTTGGCAAATGCCTGTTCACTGATTGCCATTGTCCGTCAGGGCACCGGACCGTTCCTCTTCAAGAACCAGGTCCAGTCCGACAACCAGTTTACGGCGTATCCTTTCCGCGGCCTCGTCTTCAGCCCCGAAGGTTAGCGCCCGCCTCCACTGGGCCTCGGCCTCTCTCCTGCGGTCGACCATCCAGTACGCGTCTCCGAGGTGATCATTGATGACCGGTTCGGCCGGATCGAGTTCAGCCGCGCGTTCGAGGGCTGTGACCGCGTCCTGGTACAATCCCTGGCGGTAGAACACCCAACCCAGGCTATCGACGATGAACCCGTCATTCGGACGCCGCTCAACCGCGCTCTCGACCATGGTTCGGGCTTCGTCGAGTTTGACACCCATATCGGCAAGGCTGTAGCCAAGGTAATTGAGAACAAGGGGTTGCCCGGGCGATAGAGACAGGGAAAACCTGAAGTCGGCCTCGGCCTCCTCCCAGCGGTCCGTGCGTTCATAGGTGATGCCGCGCGCGTAATACAGAAACCAGCTGTTTTGCCCCGGGTTTCGGATCAGGCCGGCAGCCGAGTTGTAGGCATCGGTCGCCTCGCCATAGCGTTCTTCTCCCCGAAGCGCATCTCCGAGCGTCGCATGGACACGCCTGACGTCCGGGTGCATATCAGCCATTTCCCGGAGTATCGCGATTGCTCCGTCGGCATCACCGGATTCCAGCATCACATTGGAAATGCCGATCTGGGCGTCAAGGAAAAGCGGGTTGTCCTCACCGACGCTTCCAAAAGCCTCGGCCGCCTGCTCGAACTGCCTGAAATCCAGGAAAATGTTCCCGACCCGCAGGGTTGCTTCGGTAAAGTCCGGCCTCATGTATTCAGCCAGTCGGGCATGCGCCATTTCGAAATGGTTCGGATGCCGACTCGGGAACTGTGTTGCCACGAGGTAGAGAACTTCAGCAATTCCGTCCCCGGGGCTGCGAACGAAGTCGAACTCGAAAGGCGGCCCGGCCTCAACCCTCTCGAAAACGGCCGTAAGATTCGTGAGACCGGACGCAGGATAGGAGGCCAGAATTTCCTGGAGGAGCGTCTTGGCGGCATCGACATGACCCAATTGCAGCAGGGTTTGGACATGCGCATCAACGTACCCGCGATTCATCCGGAAAGCGTTCGTTTCCGAAATCTCTTCATTGATCGCATGGGCACTCTCGTAGTCTCCGACATGCGCGAGGGCGAGCATCTTGTGGAAGCTCCCCATGACTCTCTCGGTCTCGGTCTCCTCAAGACCGTCAAACATCGCGGCGGCCTGGTTCATCGAGCCCTGTCCCAGTTCCGTCCAGCCCTGCAACAGGCCAATGGTGATTCTGTGCAACAGCCGAAGTGTCGGTAAATTTGCCCGTGTCCATCCGAATCCGGCCCTCGTCACGAAAGGGACTTCGGCCTCGACTTGCCGGTCCGGGTCGGTCAGATCAATGTACTTCGTCAAATGGCTTTCGGCTCTTTCGTAGTTTCCGGTTCTGGCCGATTCGATGAACAGGCACAGGCTCGTCAGCCAGTCGGACGGTTCGAGCGCATCCAGCTTCGTGGCGATCTCGATCGCGCTGGCCATGTCGCCGGCACCCACGTAGGAAACGAGTGAATCCCGCAGGATCGTTTCGTATTCATTCCCGGATTCAAAAACCCTTCCGTAGAATTGCCCTGCCCTCGCGTAATCCCCGTCCCGCAGGGCACTTCCTGCTCCCAGGAGAGCGCTTGACACGCTCGCCGGGGCCGCGTTCGCCGAATTGATTGACGCAACCAGTATCGCGATCGCCTGAACGAGCGCGCGAATCTTCCTTGTGTCATGCAATGCGGTCATCCCTTTTTCCAGTGGATCAGCGGCACCGGTTCTAAAAGCTGGATTCGCACTCGCATGTCAATGCTCCGCCCGTTCACGACACTGTTTCCGCGTGATTACAACGCACGGACGCACCGTCTTCAGGACTTCAGACGGCGGACCCGCTTCCACGTTCACATGTTCGGATAGTTCGGACCGTCACCGCCTTGTGGAGTTGCCCAGTCAATGTTTTGGCTCGGGTCCTTGATGTCGCATGTCTTGCAATGCACGCAGTTTCCGGGATTGATCTGAAACCGTGCCTCATCGTCATCCGGCGCGTCGCGAACGACTTCATAGACGCCGGCAGGGCAATACCGCTCCGCGGGTTCCGCATACTCCGGCAGATTGACCCTGATCGGAATGTTCTCGTCGCGAAGCTTCAGGTGGCACGGCTGGTTCTCGTCATGGCTGGTCCCGGAAAAGCTGAGGTTCGTCAAGCGGTCGAAACTGGTGACACGATCGGGAACCGGATACGCGATCGGGCGGTAATCGGCCGCATTTCCGGTTGATTCGGAGTCGGTTTTCCCGTGCCTGAGGGTTCCAAGCGGGTTCCATCCAGTCAAGTTGGCGATCCACATGTCGAAGCCGCCGGCGATCAGCGATGACAGCAGGCCGTACCGCGACCAGAGTGGTTTGACGTTACGCACCATCCGGAGATCCCGGGCGATCGGACCGGTCCGGACACCGGTTTCATACTCGTCCAGTTCGTCCCCCGCGCGCCCTGCCCCAATCGCATCGGCTGCGGCGTCGGCTGCGGCGATTCCCGACAGCATGGCGTTATGGTTTCCCTTGATCCTCGGAACGTTGACCAGACCGGCCGAACACCCGAGCAGCGCCCCGCCTGGAAATACCAGTTTCGGAATCGATTGCCACCCGCCCTCGGTGATGGCCCGGGCGCCATAGGCGATTCGTTTGCCTCCTTCCAGCAGCGCGCTGATTTCGGGGTGATGCTTGAACCGCTGAAACTCCATATACGGAAACAGATGCGGGTTCTTGTAGTTCAGGTGAACGACAAACCCGACGAACAGTTGGTTCCCGTCCGCGTGGTAGACGAAGGACCCGCCGCCGGCGCTCGTGCCGAGCGGCCATCCCATCGTATGGACGACCGCGCCTTCGCGGTGTTTTTCAGGATCAATCTCCCAGATTTCCTTCATGCCGATTCCAAATTTCGGAACATCGCAATCATCTGCCAGTCCGAACCTGGCGATGACCTGCTTTGACAGGGATCCACGGGCTCCTTCGGCCAGAAAGACGTACCGTCCACGCAGTTCCATTCCCGGCTCGTAGTTCGGACCCGGAGTCCCGTCGCGCTGCAAGCCGAACTGGCCGGCGACGACGCCACGGACTGCTCCGGCGTCATCGAAGACGAGCTCGGAGCAGGCCATTCCGGGGAAGATCTCGACACCGAGGCCTTCCGCCTGTTCCGCCATCCACCGGCACACGTTTCCCATCGAAACGATGTAGTTGCCATGGTTGCTCATCAATGGTGGCATCGGGAAATTGGGAATCCGCAATGACCCTCCTTCCCCGAGAAGCAAAAACCTGTCGCTTGTGACCGGAACCGTGACCGGCGCGCCCTTGTCCTTCCAGCCGGGGATGAGGGACGAAAGACCCGTCGGGTCCAGAACCGCACCTGACAGGATATGGGCCCCGACCTCGGAGCCCTTTTCAAGAACAACGACTTGAAGATCAGGATTTCGGTGCTTGAGGCGGATTGCAGCCGATAGCCCGGCAGGACCGGCCCCGACGACAACGACATCGTATTCCATGGATTCCCGGGCGATCTCAGTCATTCCTGCTCCTGCTTTCGTCTCTCGCGTGTTCAAGACGCGGCGATGGTTTGACGCACATTAGGGGTCAATTCCCGTACCGGCAACGCCGATTCCGGACGTGGCCGCGCATGGCGCAGGCCCGGAAACGGGTTCTTGCACCGTTCCGGCGACTTAACCTATTTGTGGGCTGTTCCCCCGAATCGCGGAAACGGAATTCATGATGCAAAAGATTCCCTTGACCGAATCCGGCTTCAAAGCCCTGCACGCCGAGCTGAAGTCCCTGAAATCCGAAAAGCGCCCCGCGATCATCCAGGCTATTGCCGAGGCGCGGGAGCATGGCGACCTGTCGGAAAACGCGGAATATCACGCAGCAAAGGAGCAACAGGGGCTGATCGAGCGCAGGATCAGGGAACTCGAAGCCCTGATTGGACGGGCGGACGTCATTGATGTGACCCGGTTGTCGGGGCCGGTCAAGTTTGGCGCGACCGTGATCATCGTGGACGAGGATTCCCGCAGGGAGACGACCTATCAGATTGTCGGCGAGCCGGAAGCCGACATACGAAACGGAAGGATCAGCACGAGTTCGCCGATTGGCCGCGCACTGATCGGAAAATCTGAAGGCGACATTGCGGAAGTCGCCACACCGGGCGGCGAGCGGTACTACGAAATCCTGAGTATCCGCTACATCTGACGAAACAGGGCGATCCTTCCGGCGCGGCGGACAGAAGAGCACGACGGCAGCAACGCCGTGCCGTTTGCGGCCACGCGAAACGATATCGATTCCAGCAATTTCGCGCCGCCCGAATAACCTGGTTCCCCAGGTCGCGTCAGAGTCCGAACCCGGAATACGGCAGGTACTTGACCGGGTCTTCCTCGCGAACGACCAGGGCCCCGTGGTCGAGTTCTACCAGCCCATCAGACCAGGCGAGGCCTGAAATCCGCCCCGATCCTTCGGACGCAAACGGAATTGCCCTGCCGTCGGCACCGATTCGAGCTCGCAGGTATTCCATGCGCCCGGGTTTCTTTCGCTTGGCAAATCCGGAAGGAACAAGGAAACCGCGAGGTTCGCTCCAGTTCTCTCCCGCGAGTACCTTGAGTGCCGGTCGGGCAAAGATCAACGCGCAAACGAACGCTGCGACCGGATTGCCGGGAAGACCGAATACCGGACAACCCCGCCAGATGGCCATTGCGAGCGGGCGGCCCGGCTTGATCGCAACCCGCCAGGTCTGCAGGGACCCTTCGTTCCTGAGCATGCCGGAGACATGGTCTTCGTCGCCTGCGGAAGCCCCGCCGGTCGCGATGATCGCATCCGAAATCCTCGCCCCCTGATCGAGTGCCGCCCGGATTTGAGCAGGGTCATCCGGCACCCGTCCAAGATCGAAACCGACAAATCCCCATCGCTTGACCAGATCCAGCAACATCGGTCGGTTCGAATCGTAAACCGCGCCGGTCCCGCCTGCCGTGACCCGTCCCGCGCCGACATCCGAGATTTCGTCTCCAGTGGAGAGAACCGCGACAGTCAATGACCGGTGAACCGGGACCCGGGAATGGCCGCAGGCAGTCAGCAATGCGAGATCCTGGGACCGAAGCCGGTGACCACGTTCAAACAACCTGGTTCCCGCGACAACATCCTCGCCCGAGTCCCGCGTATTCGCTTCCGGTCTCACCCCGGACCTGAACATGATCCTCGTACCGTCTGTCGACACGTCCTCCTCGAGAACGACGGTGTCGACCCCGCGAGGGATCGGGGCACCGGTCAGGATGCGCACGGCGTCTCCGGGTGCGACGGTTCCCGAGAACGGCTCGCCGGCGGCCGCGCGGCCGGGGACGAGTGGCAACGTGATCGTATCTCCTACCGTTGCCGGGGACACGGATGAAAACGCGAATCCGTAACCGTCAACGGCGGAATTCGAAAACGGCGGGTTGGAGCACCGTGCGCTGACATCTGATGCAAGTACCCGGCCTCCGGCCGCCATGACATCCGTGTCTTCGGTGCCGACGACCGTTGCCATCCCTTCTCTCAACGTCGCCAAGGCCTGATCTACGGGCGTCCACTCGACTCCCCTGGGCATCGCGAAACAGTCATTCCTGAGGGGCGGCGGTTTCATCGGGTAATCTGGAGATCGTCCAGGATGAACCGCGCGATTCCTGCACTGTCGTCGAGATGAAATACCGGCCGGTCCGTCTCGCAGTCATCCGGCACATCACTCGCGACCGCACGTACACCGGGATCGGAACACGCGAGCAGCGGCTGGCCTGTTGCCTGCCTGTGGCATTCGACTTTCCTGTGCGCCTCATGCTTGTATCCCTCGACCAGAACCAAGTCGGCGGGAGACAGTTTCTCGAGCAATGACCCGATCCCGGGTTCTTCGGCATCGCCGAGTTCGCACATGAGGACCCAGCGCCTTTGCGAAGAAATCAGGATTTCGCCGGCTCCTGCCTTTCGATGCCGCCAACTGTCCTTGCCGGGCTTGTCGACCTCAAAATTGTGATGTGCGTGCTTGACCGTCGAGACCTTCAGGCCCAGGGCGCAGAATTCCATGATCAACCGCTCGACCAGTCCCGTCTTGCCCGAGTCTTTCCAACCGACAATTCCGTAAATGTTCACGCTTCCTGACCCTGGAGAAGCAATTCTGCCGTCGCCATATCATCTGGCGTGTTCACGTTGAAGAATGGATCGGATTCCCCGACCGGAAATTCGACACGTTTACATCCATGCGGCACTGTCCATTCGACGACTTTTCGCACTCCAGCCAGTATGCTTCGACGCAAGTCGTCGCGCAGTGCCACGCTCCAGATTCCGAATGTCGGATGTCTCACTGCGTGCCCTGATTCCGCCGGGCAAGTGACCGCCATTGCCAGCGGCGACCCCGATTCACGCGCGCCTGCCGACAATCGCGTGGCCAGGTCTTCAGGAAAAAAAGGAGTGTCGGCTGCAACTGTCACGATCCTGTCCGCGCCAATACCGTGCGCCCAGTCCATTCCGGCGAGCACGCCCGCGAGTGGACCGGGAAATCCATCAATCGAGTCAGCAAGTACGGGCAGGCCGTATGCCGCGAACCGGCAGCCGTCGCCATTTGCATTGATTGCGATCGGGCGTGCCTGAGTCTTCAATCGAGCGAGAACCCGATCAAGGATCGGGATTCCTCCCAGTTCGAGAAGGCACTTGTCGCCACCACCCATCCGGGACGAACGTCCACCCGCCAGAATCACTCCGGGAATGTCAGTCATCACGGGCGCCTTTCCTGTGCAGGCGCTTGTCCTCTTCCGCAATGGTGGCGACATCGGCATCCCGGACCAACCGGTCTTCGCCACTGAGGCAGACATACCTCTTGCCCCGCATGCGGCCGATCAGCGTTAGTCCGAGTTCGCGAGCCAGTTCAACACCCCAGGCCGTGAACCCCGAGCGTGACGCCAATACCGGAATGCCCATGGTCGCCGTCTTGATGACCATCTCCGAGGTGAGCCGGCCGGTTGTATAGAGAATCTTGTTGTCAGGACTGACGTCATTGCTGACCATCCATCCCGCGACCTTGTCCACGGCGTTGTGCCGCCCCACATCTTCCATGTAGACCAGCGGACGGTCAGCCTTGCAGAGTACCGTTCCGTGGATCGCTCCTGCCGCCAGATAGAGACTCGGGGTCGTATTGATCCTGTGGGCCAGCCGATACAACCATGACGTCCTGACCGTAGTGCCGGGGAGCACGATCCCGTCCAGGGACTCCATGATGTCGCCGAACACGGTTCCGACCGCACATCCGGACGTGCGGGTTTTCTTCTGCAATTTGGCTTCATAGTCCGTCGCGCGGTGTGTGCGCACGACAACGGTTTGAAGTTCTTCATCGTAGTCAACGGCATCCGGTTGTTCCCCGGCCTGCAGCATACCCTGATTCCGAAGGAACCCGGTCGCGAGGTACTCGGGGAAATCTCCAATGGTCATGACTGTGACGATCTCCTGGCTGTTCAGGAAGATGGTCAGCGGGCGTTCCTCGACCACCGCGATCTCACAGGCGCCTCCGTCATGGTCCATTCCCGCAACAACGCGGGTCAACGCAGCGTTCTCCGGACTCGGTGCGATCAGGTAGTCATCGCCCATTCGAACCACTTTCCTTACTTGCCACCGTAGTCAACTGCGCGGATGCCAGATTATCAGCTTCCCCGATGCCTCATGTACAGAACGCGAAAGCCAGTGAGCACGCCGGCTTTCAGGTGGTCGACAACCGGTTCGGATGCAATGTCGGATGACCTTGATGCCTCTGCCGCACGCTGAATGACGATCAGGAGACTAGCTTGACCGATAAGACCTGTCGTCATCGCAAATCCCCTGGCGCCTTGCCGAAATCATCCGAAATGAGTTCAAACAGGAAATGAATCAGATTCAATTCACCCTGAAAAACCATCGCTGGCCGTTCGACAATCATCAACCATGTCAACACGCTCGTCCACAGCAAGTTCCTTAATCGCTCCGACTTCCGAATCCAATCTTGCCCTTACGGTGTCGACGCGAGTGGGTCGGGCGTCAGGGACTACCTGGAACTCGCCCGTTCGTTCGACTTTTCGGCCATGCGAACTTGACCGCGCTCACCTCCGATTTCCCGGTCGGCCAGAGCTCGTTTCCGCACGTCATGTTGGCACCAAGAAGGGCCGGGTTCCGCATGGTAGCGTACCCAGGCCACGTTGCGACGTTCGGCGACTGGTATCGGATGGAATTTGTCACGATGGGTTGACGGCGCGGTCATACCTGCGGTTTCCGATCGATTTCGCGGGTCGCCGCAGGTTGCCGACGCCTGATTGTGATCCTGGATGATCTCCTGACAATTCAGGCGGAATGTGTGGCGAGCGGCAAGGGGCAACTTTCCGGGAATTGGTGTGCCTGTGAGCCGTATTCCTTTGTCCGCGGCTTGAAGTTTCTCCCCGTGCCATTCCACATCCTGATTCTTTCATCCGACGTTGTCCGGGAGCTATCAAGCACACACACTTGACTCCGGGTTGATTTCGTGCGATTCGCCCCGGCATGCAGATTGGCATGCGACAGGTTTCGTCGGAGACGATAGATTGGTTCGGGACGGCCTGCAACGGCGGTGGGTTGTCACGAACGGCGCTGGCCCACGAGTTCTGCGAGCGGGAGAACTGGTACAACCGTGTCGGCAAGCTGTGCCTTGCGTCGGCGCGCAAGCTTCTGCCGGCACTTGCGGAGAATCTGGGTGTGCGTCTTCCGGAAGCGGAAGCGCTGGAATTCGATCCCCATGCCCGTCCTGCGTCGGACTTCCCCGACCGTTCTGTTTCGTGCCCGCTTCGGGACCTCGGTGCCCTGTCGCTTGAGTTGGTGACGGCACCGGAGGACCGCCGCCGCTGGGAGGCGATGATCGAGAGCTGGCATCCGGAGGGATGGCGCCGCCCGCCGGGCGGGCAGGTCCGATACTGGGTTCGTTCGGAGCACGACGGGGTGCTGGGGGGCATCGGCTTCACCGCGGCCGGGATCCAGCTTGGTCCGCGCGACGGCGTCATCGGCTGGTCGGCTGATGCCCGCGTGGCCAACATCGCCAAGGTCGTGTGCAACCATCGCTTCCTGCTGCTTCCCGGTGTCCGTGTGAAGGGTCTTGCCTCCCGGGTCCTGCGCCTGGCTGCGGGCCGGATTGCCGATGACTGGGCGGCGGCCTACGGCGAGCGTCCGGTGCTTGTGCAGAGTTTCACCGGGCCGGGACAGTCCGGCCTGAGCTACCGGGCGGCGGGGTGGAAGTGCTGCCCGGAACTGACGTCGGGGCGGCGTTCGGGTGTGCGGCGCGCCGTCTGGCTCCGGCCGCTGGTGGCGGGTTGGCACCAGGTTCTGTGCGCGGGTCCGGAACGGGTTCTCGGCTGGTCCGGATCGCTCTATTGTGCGGGGGGATGGGCTGCGCGGGAATACGGTCGCAGCACCCATCCCGACGGCCGGGTCCGGCGCCGGATTGCGCTGATGGGTGCGGCCTGGATCAATCGCCTTGGGGAACATCTGCCGTCGATCTTCCCGGGGCGTGCGGAGCAGACGGCGGCCTACCGGTTGCTGTCCAATGACGCGGTGACGATGGAGCACATTCTGGATTCGCATTTCGAGCAGACGGTTGAGCGCTGCGGCGCGGAGCGGCTTGTGCTTGCGGTACAGGACACGACGACGCTGAATTATGACGACCTGTCACAGACTTCGGGGCTCGACGATCTTGGCGGGGGCGGCACGGGCACCTCGGGCATCCTGGCCCATTTCGGTGTTGCGGTGAACGCGGTGGGCCGGCCCCTGGGGATGTACACGGTGGACACGGACTTCCGTCAGGACGCGGCGAAGGACAGCGTCCGCTGGGTGGACGGCCTTGACCGCGCGCAGGAACTCGCGCGCGCCTGCCCGGACAGCCGGGTGGTGACGGTCTGCGACCGCGAGGGCGACTTCTGGGAGCTGATCGCGCGGGCGGAGCAGACCGGGGCGCCATTGCTGGTCCGGGCCAGCCGGGGGACGCAACGGCGGGTGGCCCTGGCTTCGGGCGGGGACGCGAACCTGTGGGATCATGTGCTGGGAACGGAACCGGTGGGCGGGCGCAGGATCGAGGTTCCGGCCTGCGGGGGACCAAACCGCAGGAAGGCCCGCACGGCGAAGCTGACATTGCGCTGCACGCCGGTGGAACTGCTTGCCCCGAAGGACCGTGGGGACGAACCGCCGATCCGCATGATCGCGGTCTCGGCCCGTGAGGAGGATCCTCCCCGCCGCCCGTCGCTGCCGGCATCGAAGACAGGGAAGAAGAAGAAGAACCAACCGCTGCACTGGATGCTGCTGACCACCGAGGGCGAGGGCGATCTCGACACCGCCTGCACGGTGCTGCACTGGTACGAACTGCGCTGGCGGATCGAACGGTTCTTCCATGCGCTGAAGGTCGGCACCCGCATCGAAGATCGCCGCCTCGACGAGGCCGACGACCTGAAGAAGTGTCTCGCCTTCGATGCAATCACCGCATTCAGGGTTTGGGATCTTTCACTTCTCGCCCGCGAGAGGCCGGAAGACCCGGCTAATCGCCACGTCACCGAGGACGACATCCGGGCGCTCTGCGCTCTCGCCTCCCACCATGGTTTCAAGGTCCCCCGGGGACCGCCGGAGATGACCATCGCGGGCTTCGTCGTGCTGACGGGCGGCCTGGCGGGCTTTCATCCCTCGAAGCGCCAGCCGTTACCCGGCACGCAGAAGCTCTGGGAGGGGGTGAAGTTCCTGTCTCATGCCGTCATCGCCATCCAGGCCAAGGAAGAATGGGACCGGAAAAACTGAAAAGGAGACGAGAACCCGGAGTTAAGTGTGATAGATTGATAGGCCCCGACCCGGTCCGGGTCGGCGATTGGCTGGCCCTTGCCCCGCGAGCGTTTCATCATCCCGACGATGTCGCGTTCCGCCCTGAGCGCCTGAGTAGTCACCAGGCACGGTCCGAAACCGCGGCGGTCCGCGCCCACGAGGTGACCGTCACGCTTCAGTTGTTCCCGTGCCGCCACGTATTCCGCACGGGAATAAACGCCAGGAGAGCGGGCAAGGGACAGCATGCAGAGATCAGCTTCGCGGAACACCGAACTTCGCTCGGAAAGGTGCTCGACCGACCAGGCGACGATCTCCAGCATGGAGGGCAGGCGTTCCGCCTCCTACGCCTGCCGGCGCCGTCCGGCGGCCGGGCGCGGCGGATTGCGGTCGATCCGCATCTCCCTGGCTCGGTCGCGCCATCGGGCCTCGAGCTCCAGGTGGTGGGGCTCTCCTTTTCGCTTGCGGGTTGCGTACGCCGCCTTCTGCCGGTTGGCCGTGGTATTGGCGAGACCGCGGCTCTCGATCCAGTCCATGATCTCGGTCCGCCGTGTCGAGGACTCCACGATGAGTGCCCGGCTGTAGCCTTCGATCTCGAACCCCGGCACCTGGCCGACCATGGACGGCCTCAGCGCGTAGCCGAGCTTGCGCAGCCGCTCCGCGAGTTCGTTGCGGTAGTGGGCGCCGATCAGTCTTCGGGCCGGTCCCAGCGGCCCCATGTCGAGACTGCTCCAGTTTCCGTTTTCCCTCTGCGTCATGTTGGCGACCACTGCATGGGTATGCAGGTGGGGCTCCAGGTTGCGGTTGGCCTTGTGGCGGAAGGTGGCGGCGACCATGGAGGGAGCGTTCACGCGGACATGGCGCCGCGTTGTTCTGTCCCATCTCCGGGTCACCAGCAGGTGCTCTTCGACGAAATCCAGCGTCGTCCGCACGGCGGAGTCATGGGCTCCGACGATCCGGTTGTCGCCTGCAACAAGCGCCGCCAGCGAGACAGACTTCGGTGCCTGCAGGGTGATATCGACCCCCGGCCTGTGTTCGCGTTCACCGTCCCTGATCCATCCGAGGACCGTGCCCGTTCCCGGAACCCTGCCTTCGAGTACGGCCGTGAAGCGGCTCGGGCTGACGTGACGCCCGAGAGGCAGCGCTGCGGCGCCCCGGCCGTGCCAGCGGCTCGACTTCCTGTGTTCGGGGTCGTCCTTCGCGTAGTAGCCTTCCTGCTCGAAGTAGCGTGACGTGGAGGTGGCGGAGGTCAGCTGCGTGACGGTGGCGACCATGAGGGTATCCATTTGAGCATCCGGCGATCCTATAGGTTCGGCCGGCGCCGGGCATCCGGAAAGATTAACACGTCGACAGGAATCTTGTGGGGCCGTGCCCGGGACCAGCCAGGCGGGACACCGCCACATGGTCTCGACGACAGCTGTCTCGGCAATGGACAAGACCAGGCAAAATGCAGGACAAGTGCGGCCAATGAATGCCGAAGGATCGGGAGGAATCGTGCATGGCAGAGGATCGGGAACCGGTAACGACAAACGATGTGGCCGGGGCCATCAGGGCCATGGCGAGCTTTCCCTGGGATGAGATGTTGGCCATGCAGCGGGCACTGCTGAAAGAACTGCAGGACAGCGGGAAAGAACGGGGGAATATTGTCGCGGCCATCCAGGAATGCGGAAAGGTCACAGAGGTCGACGCGGGCGTCGCGGCCGCCAAATCGACAGAGGCGGTCGTCGAGGCTTTGGAGGCAGTGACGGCACAACAGGAACAGAAGGCGAAGTCGATCGCCGATGTCTCGGCCCGTCTGAACCGGTACGAACAGATCCTGATATCCATCGACTCGGGCATCGTCGCAACCCGGCGCGGGATCGGCACCTGGGGCCTGATTGTATCGGTCCTGCTTTTTCTGAGCACGATCGACGACGTTCTTTACCTGTTCGGACGGTTGGGCCGCATATTCGGATAAGGCCGAGCCTGCATGAACGCCGATCGCCTGCACGGGTTTCTGTTCTCACGTCACTCGGCAAGACGCGGGCAAGGGTTCGGAAAGTTGAGGGCGGGGCAATGCCACCGTTGGCCGCATTATCTTCTTGGGCTCCCCGAAAAATTCAGCGCAACACGATCACGGAACGCGTCCCTGATGTTCACAAGTGCCTCAAGCGTACCAATGCGACAGCCTTCAGGACGGTGGACTCGACCGGAACTCAGGGTTTCTTCGGAGTTCCCCGGCAGCGCACAGCGGAGTTCCCGTTCATCCGCGAGTTCGCACGTACTGCACGAAAATCTTTCGACTGCTCGAACTGGACGGAAACGTCAGTCAACATCATCGCAGAAAAAAAGTATCGGGATCTCAACCAGCATTCCCGTCCGGAAGACTTGGCCAAGAACATTGCAGCACGATCTAACAAGTACAGCCACCACTATTTGAAGGAGGCGGGCCGCCAGGCCGGGCTCAGGCATTCGTCGATCCGGACCGTCAACGCGACCCGGGCGACCCATCGAGAGCCGCCTCACCGGCGGCAGCTGGCTTGCGCGATCTCCAGGCAGGCGGAGTCCGGGAACGGCCCGGCCGGGATAGGCTCGGGCGTAGAGGTCCGCCGTTTCGATCTGTTACGCCGTCAGCACCGGCCAGGCATCGCGGTTCGCGCCGATCCCGTCGCCGTTGGCGAGCATCTCGGCGATGCCGCAAGCCGGGATCCGGTTCCCCTTCACACATGGCGTGCCAAAGAGCACAGCCTCGTCGGCGGTGATGGTCTCCCGCGCCCGCGCCAGGCGGGATAGTCCTCTCCGGACCTTCTCCTTCATCGGCCGCTCGTCGACGGAGACGTCGTTCACGCAAGCCGTCTCCGCTTCGGGATAATCGAACAGTTAGCGGATACCCTTCGAGGGTGAAGATCGCCGTCGTTTCGTGGACGAGTTTCAGGCTCACCAGGCCCGTCGCCATGGTCGAGGCGGGAGCCCTCGCGCAGTGCCGCGGCGCTGCCCGGAACACCCGTGTCGATGGTGCGGCGTACTTGCCTGAGGGGCACACTGGTCGCGTATGCCGCCTTGTTGGCGGTCAACATCCGGTGTTGACGGCCATCGCTTATCTTTCCTCCATCCTGGAAGAAATTTAGGTGCGGTAACCGCGAAGCCAGTGAAAAGTCCCCAAGTGTCGGTCTGGAGCGCACCGTCACAGCATGGGGCGTCCAGCGAGGCCGTGGGGTCGGCCATCGCCTATTGCAGGCCGAGTTTTTGGGCGCGTGCGGTCAGCCTGTCGAGCGCCTCGTGGCGGCGGGAGCCGACCATCCGGCAGGGGATCCGTCCGGCGTCGACAAATCGGAGCAGCTGCGTCCGTCGGGCGGATCAGCATAACGGAGTAGGCCATGTCGAGGACGGTGTTGACCAGGTAACTCCGGCTCCGTAAAATTCTCTTGCAGTTCAGGTAATACACCATTATGGTTACTGACATGAATTATATACCAAGCGAGGCAAGGGTATGGCACCTCCTGATCTGGCCCTTGAGCCAGACGAAATTCGCGCAATCCGGGAGGGGCTTGGACTCTCCCAGGTAGAAGCTGGTGAGCTTCTCGGTGGAGGCCCGCGCGCCTTCACAAAATACGAGGCGGGAACCATCCGGCCGAGAGCCTCTGTGGTGAGGCTGTTACGCGTCCTTGAAATGAACCCGGATGCTCTGCCCTCCTTGACGGGCAGACAGCCGCGATCCGCCTCCGCCGGCGACGCTCTCCCCCTGGAGGTGACAGGGGAGCACATCACGCTCCTGACGGAACGGACATTCCCGGCACTCCTTCGAAGGCTGCTTAGCGCTGAGGCTCAAGCGCATGGTCTGCCGGAGTGGGGAATTCATGTAGCAGGCAGCATCGCGACGCCTGACGGTGGCGAGGACGGGCGGATCACCTGGACTGAAGGTCCTCCTTACACTCCGTTTCTGCCGTCCCGTCTCTGCCTCTTTCAGATGAAGGCCGGAAAGGTGGCGCCCGCTGCCGCGGCCCTTGAGGTCGTGGGCCGAAACGGTGACGTCAAGCAAATGGTCCGGTCCGCCCTGGAGGCCGGTGGCCGTTACTTCCTGCTCTGCGCTCACACGTACACCTACCAGCAGATCGACGCGCGGAAGAACCGCATCCGTGAGGCAATTCGCGATGCCGGGATGCTTATCGACGATGACCAAGTGGAGTTCTGCGATGCCGATTGGGTGGCTTCCTGGGCCAACAGTCATCCTTCCGTTGCGGCCTGGGTGAAGCAGCAGACGCAGCCAGGGACGCTTGGCCCGTTCCGGTCCTGGGCTCACTGGGCGGGCCGCGCCGAGCACGATTCCTCCCCTTGGATTAACGACGTTCGCCTCGATGCGTTACGTAATCCGATCCGGGAAGGCGCATCCGGGACCCGCCGGGTCGTCCGTGTAGTCGGGCCGTCTGGGATCGGAAAGTCGCGTCTTATCCTCGAAGCCCTCGGGCCGGGCGAAGAAGAGGAAAGGCTCGGAGTTTCTCTGGCCGATCTCGTGCTCTATGCCGACGAGTCCGAGATGGGCGATCTCGCCATCAATGATGTCATCCAAACGCTTGCAGAGAACCGTCAGCGCGCTGTCGTGGTGGTCGATCGCTGCCCTCCCGAATCCCATCGCATTCTCGTCGGGATGGTGTTGCGCCGGGAGAGTGCCGTGTCGCTCATCACCATCGACGACGAGATCCCACCCGATCTTCGGGACCGGACGATCGTCGAATTGAACCAGCATGAGACGTTGGTCAAGGTCCCTGAAGCGCCCTCATCTGTCACCGAGGCGATTATCCACTCCGTGCGCCCCGAGCTGCCGTCGGAGGATTTTCGCCGCCTCGCGCATTTCTCCAGGGGCTTTCCGAAAATTGCCCATCTCGTGGCGCAGGCCTGGACCAGCGCCAGGCCGGTCGCATTCGCGACGGAGGAACATCTCGTCGAGGCCTTTGTTCACGGGCGGCGGCTGCCCGACCGCAGGCTACTCGGGTCCGCGCGTCTTCTCGCCGCTTTTCGGCTGGTAAGGATGGACAGTCCAGAGGACGATCAGCTCGAAAAGGTAGCTGTCCGCGGCCAGGACCTCTCGGCCGCCGATCTCCGTGTCGGTTTCAATCAGCTGATCGACCGCGCGGTCGCACGACGCCGAGGTCGCTTCGTCACCTTGCAACCCCGCCCGATTGCCCTGCATCTGGCCGAGCGCCAGTGGCGGGACTGGAGTCCGGCTTCGTGGGATGCGGTTCTGGGAGGGGACACAAGTCCCGATCTCAAGGTGGGTGCAGCAAAGCAGCTTGCTCTCCTCAACACGACTGACGTCGCGCGCCAGGTCGCCTCTCACGTTTGTCGCGACGGGGGGCCGTTCGACGACCTGGAAGGCCTCTTGGAACCTCATCACACGGAGGTCCTCTCCGCCTTGGCGGAGATTGATGTTGTCCTCGTGGCCGAGCGGATTAGGCGTTGTCTTCAGCACTTCCGGGATCTGGCCGAAGTGCGGGGCGACGTGCGCCGCCACCTGGTCTGGGCCCTGGAGAAAATCGCCTTCGATCCTGACGGCTTCGATGAAGGGGCTGACCTCCTCCTGCGGTTGGCTGGCGCCGAGAACGAGACGTATGGCAACAACGCAACGGGACAGTTCGTGTCGCTCTTCCCGGTCGTGCTCGGAAACACGGCGGCGGACGGGCCCGCGAGGCTCATGCTTCTGAGCGACGCCGCTCGGTCCGACGATCCGCTACAACGAAAGATCGTCGTCGAGGCTCTGCTTGACGGGTCGGCGACCGATCACTTCTCCCGTTCGGTGGGTGCGGAGATCCATGGGTCGCGGCCGGCACTTCGCTCGTGGCAGCCAACGAGGGATGAGGCGCTTGCATACATTGGGGGTTGCGTGGATCTGCTGGTCAAGTTTGCGGCCGGAGACGATGACGCAGCGGATGCGGCCCGCGCTGGCCTCGGAAGGAATCTCCGAAGTCTTGCTGCGGATGGGTTCCTGGACCTGGTGGAAGCGATCGTTCACAGGGTCGGTCCTGCACGGGATTCCTGGCCGGAAGCCCTGGAAGCGCTCGGCGACTTTCTGCGGCACCGGTCCCCGAAAGCGGATCCGGAAACTGTCAGGCGAGTGGGTGCCCTGAGGGACCGGCTTGAGCCGAAGAGTCTGGACGCCCGCGTGCGGTCCCTAGTGACCGAGATGTCTTGGGACTACCTCGGCGACGAAGAACGGGATCACGAGCGGCTGTACCGTCGCCAGGTAGACGCCGTTGGCGACTTTGCCGCCGAACTCGTGCGGGAGCCCGACATTCTGAGGGGCCTTCTGGCCTGCATGAGCCGGCAATTGGCACCAAGGGAAGGCAGACATCCGCAGCGAATGACCTGCGCGTTCGGGGAGGCCATTGCCGAGCTCGCCGACGCCCCTCTGGACTGGCTGGGTCCCATCACGGAAGCGCTTCATGGGTTGCCCCGGGAAGACCGCGACTTTGACCTGCTCTCCGGCTACCTTGTGGGCATCAGCAAGGAGTTCCCGAAGGATGTCGCGTCGTTCAAGGCAAGGGCAGCAGAGTCGGCCGTTCTTGCGCCCGCGCTTCCACTGGTTTGCTGGCGGCTCGGGATCGTCGCTTCCGACGTTCCCTTGGTATTGGCGGCCCTCCGCGCGGGTCGGCTACCGCCCTGGCCACTGAAGCAATGGACCCTTGGTCGTGCGCTCGACGGGGTCGAAGCGCCCGCAGTCGCACCCGTCTTCGACGCGCTGCTTGACCACAGCGTCGAGGGATATGCGGTCGCGCTGGATCTCGTCGGAATGTATGCCTTTCGCAGGCACGAGGTGCTGGAAGACTTCCGACCTCAACTGCGAAGGATCGCCGAGAGTCTCAGGAGGTGGGTGCCCGCAGGGCGCCATGCCAGCGCCGCGCATCACTTCGGGAACCTCATGAAGTGGCTTCTGAAGAAGGGCCGCGACGACCCCGACGCGCGCGTCGCCGCTCTGGCCCTTTCCCGGGTGCTTGCGGACCGCCAGGACGACTCCGCGGAAGGCATGATCGAGGAGCGCATGATGGAGAAGCGCATGATCGAGCCGGTCATCCGGCTGCTCCTCGGAAACTTCCCGGAGATTGCGTGGCCCGTCATCGGCCAGACAATCCTCTCGGACCCTGTTCGGGGTTGGCGTCTCGGCTATCTGCTGGGGAGCCGTCTGTCCTCCGATGAACGCCACGACGCTGCCATTCTCAGTCTTCCGGAGGACGTTCTGTTCGAATGGTGCCGAGCCCATCCCGATGGCGCCCCGGCGTACACGGCAACAGTAGTTCCCGTACTCGCGACCTACGCCCGGGATGCGCAAGAGCACTCCCTGCACCCGCGCATGGCCCGATTGCTCGAAGAGTTCGGTGACCGTGAAGACGTGCTGCGCGCCGTTGGAAGCAACATCCATTCGTACTTCGGCTGGGGCTCACCGACGGGATACTTCGCGCTCTACGAGGCGCCTTTTTCGAAGCTGCGTGACGAACATCCATCTGCAAGGGTACGGCGTTGGGCCAAGGCAACCCTGCGCGAACTTGCCGCTATGAGCGAGGGGATCCGTGCCGAGGAAGATGAAAGGGCAGCCCGCCAAGACGCCTAGCGCACACCGTATTGGCATTTCGTCCAGCATTCAACGTCTAGCGGCTAGCCAATTGGGTCGACGTCAAGGACGCGATGCGGAGAAGCATGAGTGAGGGATGCGGGTCGGTGTGGAAAAGACGCTGCCGAGAAGTGATGGGTCACGGAGACGTAATGGAAGGGAACAGACACACGGAAACCACGGCGTGGCGGCCGAAATCGCAGCAGAACGCCAAGGTGCTGCGTTCGTTCAGGGATTCCATGGACGATATTCGGGATGTTCTTGAGTTCCGGCCCGACGTGTCAGCGTCGGTGGACTACATCCGGAAAGTGGGCCGCAAGGTGTCGGTCGAGCTTCGCAAGCTGCTGTTGGACGTCACACCGCTGGTGCACCGTGTCCTTCAGAGGCCGAGATTCCTACCCTTGCGGGACAGCGCCGGCTTGATGGGCGACGTCTACGAGAATTCCTTCACGATGCGAATTGCGCCGGGGACGAAAGAGGGGCCGAGTCTGGGTAATGCTGCAGAACGCACGTGGGGAATGACGGTCCATCCGCTTCACGGCCTGCGGTTCGATTTAAAGTCGAAGCAATGGATCGTTGAACCATTGTTCGATGCGGAGGCGCCACCAGTGACACTCGGAACTTGGCTCAAACAGAGGCTGTTCCGGGTTGATCAGCGCGTGTACAGCCTTGGGGACACGCTTAAATTCGTCGCCAACAAGGAAGCTGTCCGCGTCGACATCGGCAGGGACGAACAGACAAAGGACATGGAACGAGTTCATTTCGGTCACACCGCCTATCCGCACATGATCGCATCTCTGGTGGCGTCTTACATGCCGGTACGGTACCGGATCAACTGCACGGAGAACGCGGAGTTGTGGAGCAGTTTTCATGGCATGAGGAGTGAGGCCGTTCCGGAGTAAATGATCATCTCCGGTGGGAATTTCGAGGGGCCGGACATTTTCCCACCGGGGTTTCCGGGAGAGTTCCATGAAACGGGGATCCAAGTGCCGGAATCAGGTCGAGTATGGGAGCCGGTCCAGATCCGGGAACGCACAACTGTGCGTCCGTGAAGACAGGCTCCGGGATAGCGGAGTTAGGAAGTCGAATTGGGCACATAATCGCAAAGCGTGTATTTGGATGGTCGACCGACTCGACCTGATGCTGGCCCGTTGTGGTGGCGAACGTGCTGATCGGAGTGGAGCGGTTCGCGTCTCTAACGTCGCAGGTCGGCACGTGTTTCGCGCACTTGGTGGGGATGGCTGTTGCTGAGCTCATCATGCCCACCGCCATGCCGCAGGTGGAAACGGCTACAGGACGCCCTGCCACCGACACCCCGCCGTTGCTCGACTTCCGGCCGGACTCCCGCGCTCGGTGGCGAGGGGCGCGGAGTCGGTAGCGCGTCCGTCGCGATGTTGACGGAACAGACGGAATGGAAATTCATGAAGTCAGGGCCGTAAGACCAGGAGGCCGATCACGGCTTCGAGTGCGGAAGGCCCGATGCGCGAACCTGGAGGGGATGCTGCACGACGCCGGCGGCGGCGCGCCGGAGGCCCTGCTGACCTCGGAAGAGCTGGCAGCGCGCACCGGGATCAGGACCCGGCAGTCGGTGCATGACGGGCGCAGGAAGGGGCGAATCATCGGCAGGCAGAACGCCAGGCGCGGCTGCGTGTTCCCGCGGGCACAGTTTGACGAGCGGAACTGGCCGCAGGCGGGGCTCGACCGTGTGGCCCAGGCCGTCCAGGGTGACCGTCAGGGCGGCTTTGCGCAAACGTGCGGAAAGCCTGCATATGCGGATGATGCGTGAAGCCCGAGGGAGCGCCGCGGAATGAATCTTCACACGTTTCGAAAGCACCTTGCGGAGGAGCTTGAAGGAATCCCGGCGGACGCAGAGCTGTCGTTCGAAAGCTACGCAGTCACGACGGCGGCGCTTGCAAGACGGCTGCTGGAGTATCTGGCGATCGACGATCTGAGCGTTCCAAATGGATTTCGGGAAGACCCGCCGAACTATCCCCTCCGGACGGTTCTGGATCGCATCCTGCATTTCAGGGTACTCTACCAGGATGGGATTACGTTCAATGTTCCGGGCATGGCCGACCTGTTCACTCTGTATTCCGACCAGACCCAGGAATATCGCGACCATCTCTATATTCGGCTGGGAGACTATCGGGACATCGTCGGGCGCCTTGCGAGTGACGATCGCTATGTCGCCCGTCATCTGCTGCGGCGTACGGTGACGCTGATGAACAGCGTCATGCGGGGATCGAGCGATGGGATGGCGCCGCGGGCGCTGCTGAAGCAGGGCGCGTTCCGGAATTGGGTTCTGCGAATGTTTTACAACGCGTGGGACCTGCTGGTGAAGCTCGCTGAAACCGGGGAGGTGACCTGCCCTGAATTGTCGGTGGAATGTTACGAGCACAGTTTCGGCGACGGTGACGACGAACATTTCCAGGATTTCTCCGCGGTTTCGACGGGACGGGACTTGATCGGAGGCTATGGTCGGTTCTGGTGGTGGGCAGTTCCGCCATACGCAAAGCTGGAGATTGGAGGGCGCGAGAGACATTGCATGTTTCTTTCGGCGATCAGGTCCGAAGATGCGCGCACCAAGTGTTACCTGGTTGTGACGTTCGACTCGTTCATCGAGATCTTCCAGGACGCACGTCGCCAGCTCGACGGTGCGTAGCTCGCACCCGGATGGGTGGGATCGTCTTGGCCCTGGTCTTCGAATCGAGCGGGCCCCCGATGACTGCGGCCGGCATGCTCAATACTCGTGTGCTTCAGTCGGGGCTTGACAACGATATTGTTGCCAACGACGTTGATGCCAACAATATCGTTGGATGACGGCCATGATTCGAAAAGGCGGGAACAACTGGGTCGACGGAGACAAATTCTTCGACCGCGAGGCGGAGCTCGAAGCGCTGGAAGAGCGGGTGCGGGAAGGAACCCACACCCTGCTGGCCGCACAGCGGAGGATGGGCAAGACCAGCCTCGTCCGGGAACTCCAGCGCCGGCTGGCCGAAACTGGAGACTTCGAGGTCGTCTTCGTCGATCTGGAGGCGGCCACCGATCCGGCCGACGCGATCGCCGAAATCGGAGTTCAGATGAAACCCGTGCGCACGGCGTGGGATCGGATCATGACTGGCTTCGCAAACCTGGTGAGAAGCACCGGCGCCCGGATCGAGGAACTGTCGGTTGCAGATCTGAAGGTGAAGCTGCGCGCCGGGATTGATGCGGGGAATTGGCCGCAAAGAGGGGACGCGATCTTTGCCGCCCTGGCGGACAGCGGCCGGCCGGTCGTGCTCGCGATCGACGAACTGCCGATTTTCGTAAACCGGCTGCTGAAGGACGAAGCTGGACGTTTGACGCCGGAGGGGAAGCGCAAGGCGGACGCGTTCCTGAGCTGGCTGCGCAAGGTTGGGCAAGCCCATCGGGGCCGAGTCACGATGATCCTGTCGGGCAGCGTGAGCCTCGAGCCGCTGCTTGAGGAGGCCGGGCTCAGCGCCCAGGCCAACATCTTTTCCCCCTACGACCTGAAGCCGTGGAGCGAGGAAACGGCCGTTTCCTGCCTGGAGGCACTTGCCGGTTCCTATGAGGTCGGTTTTGCACCGGAGGTGAGCCGGGAGATGTGCCGCAGGCTGCGTTGCTGCATCCCGCACCATGTCCAGATGTTCTTCGACAGGATGCACAATCACCTGCGGCGCGCCGGGCGGAGCGACGCGTCATTGGACGACGTCGAATGGGTCTATGTGCGGGAGTTGCAGGGTGTCCTGGGACAGGTCGACCTGCAGCATTACGAGGGCCGGCTGGAGACGGTCCTCGGGAGAGCGGGCTACACGATCGCGCTGGAGATCCTGACGGCAACGGCCGTCGACCGCGGCATCGCCGCCGAGAAGGTTGAACAGTACCGCAGCCATTTCTCGACGCGGGACGTTCTCGACGGAAACGGCGCTCCCTCGACCGACCATGTTCTGCACGTGCTGCAGCACGACGGCTACCTGGAACCCGAGGACGACGGCTACCGGTTCGTTTCCGGGCTCTTGGAGGACTGGTGGCGCGGGCGCTACGGGCAGAGGTTCTCGCCCGCGTTCGAGCGGCAGCGGTGAGGACGGGAGTCGGGCCCATGGCTGTCACCGCCAGAAAATACAATCCGGGCTTTCTCTCCATCGACGAGCGGGTCGCGATCTTCTGCGTCCGGGCGGCCGAGTACGAATCCCTGATCGAGGCGCTGCGCGATTGCTCTGGCAGCGCGAACACCCATCAGATCGTGATCGGACCGCGCGGCAGCGGAAAGACGAGCCTGCTGCTGCGGGTGGCTGCGGAAGTCATTCGCGATTCCGATCTCTCTGCGCGCTTCTTTCCCATCGAATTCGCGGAGGAGAGCTACGAGGTCTCGACAGCCGGCGAGTTCTGGCTCGAATGCGTTTCCCGGCTGGCCGACCAGGCGCCGCGGCGGGAAGGGGATGTCGACCTGCACCGCACCTTCGAGGAACTGCGCGCGATCCATGACGACCGGGCGCTAGAGGACCGGTGCCTCGGGGTGCTGCAGGATTTTGCCGACCGGGAGGAGAAGCGCCTCGTGCTGATCGTCGAGAACCTGAACATGATGTTCAGGGACATGGGTGGCGACAATGCGGGCTGGAGGCTTCGGAAGGTGCTGCAGACCGAACCGCGGATCGTTCTGCTGGCGAGCGCGACCAGCCGGTTCGACCAGATGACCGATCCGAAGGAGGCGCTCTACGAACTCTTCCGGGTTGTCCGGTTGAATCCGCTCGACACGGAAGACTGCGCGACCCTGTGGCAGACCGTGTCGGGACAGGCGCGGGCGCCGCAGACGATCCAGGCGCTACGGATTCTGACCGGCGGAAGCCCGCGGTTGCTCACCATCGTGGCCCGGTTCGGCGCGAATCTGTCATTCCGCGAGTTGATGGCCGATCTCCTCGACCTGGTCGATGACCATACCGAGTATTTCAAGAGCCACCTTGATGCGCTCCCGGCGCAGGAGCGGAAGGTGTATCTCGCCCTTGCCAATCTCTGGAAACCGTCGAATGCGCGCGAGATCGCGGAACGTGCCAGGCTCGGGACCAGCCAGTGCAGCGCTCAGCTTGCCCGCCTGGTCGATCGGGGGGCGGTCGAGGTGACCGGCGGCAGCGCGCGGCGCAAGCTCTACTACCTGACCGAGCGGCTCTACAACATCTACTACCTGATGAGGCGAGCGCGCGGGCCGGCGCCGCTTATCGATGCGCTGATCCGATTCATGGAGGCCTTCTACTCCACCGACAAGCTGAGGGAAATCGGCGCACGCATGGCGCGGGAGGCGCTGGGGTTCGACGGTGGTGCGTTGGCGCTCTACCGGATGGCTTTCGAGCGTCTTGTCGGGCTGCCGTCCCTCGAAGCGCATCGCCAGGAACTGCTATCGCTTGCGGCGCCTGCCTTCGCATATGAGACGAGTGAATTCTCCCCTGCATCCCCGGCGCCGTCGGCCGCGAGGGAGCTCCTGGGGAAAGCGCTGGCGCTCGCGGAAAGCGGTCGGTTGCAGGAGGCCGTTGCGGCTTGGGACGAGGTCGACCGCAAGTTCGGGGAAAGCGATGCGCGGGCGGATCGCGAACAGGTGTCGCTGGCGCTCGTCAACAAGGGAAAGGCGTTGGCCCGGATGGAGAATGCGGATGAGGCATCGGCAGTGTGGGACGACGTGGTGCGGCGTTTCGGGGCGGACAACCGGGATGGTCACCCCTTGGCGGTTGCGACGGCGCTCGCGAGCAAGGGCGGAATGCTGGGTAACCTGAACCGCCACGCGGAAGCTCTGGCGACCTGGAACGAGGTGGCGCGACGCTACGGCAAGAGCCCGGCGCCGGAGCTCCAGACGCCGGTGGCCAACGCGCTGCTTGGGAGGGCCATCGCGCTCGATGCGTTGAACCGGCCCTGGGAAGCTCTAGGGGCCTGCGATGAGATGCTGGAACGCTTCGGCAAGAACGGTTTGCCGGCGCATCATGCTGAATTGGCGGTAGCCATGGTCGTACGGGGTCACGCGCTCATCGCCCTGAACCGCGTCGACGAGGCGATCAACGCTTGGGTCGCCGTGGTGGAGCGTTTCGGGAGGAGCGAATCTTCCAGAATCGTCGAACAGGTGGCCTCGGCGCTTGCGAACATCGGCGCGGCGCACTTCCAGTCGGGCCGGCTGGAGGAGGCGCTGACCGCGTTCGACAGGGTCGTGGGAAGCTATGGGGCAAGCGATGCGCCGATCCTTCAGGAGGTGGTGGCGCGCAGTTTCGCCAACAGAGGCAACGTGCTGACTGCACTGAAGCGGGAAGCGGAAGCGCTTTCCTCATGGGAAGAAGCGATCAGGGGCTTCGAGGCGGGCGGTTTGCCCGACGTGGCAGAACCGTATTGCAACGCGCTAATGAACAAAGCCGCGGCGCTGCACCACGCGGGAAGGCCGGACGAAGCGCTGGAGTTGTGGGGTGATGTGGTGGACCGCTTCGGGGATGACGACCGGCCCGGGATCCTTGCCATGGTGGCGAATGCCCAGACGCACAGGTGCGCGGTGCTTGAACAGTCGGGCCGATACGAAGAGGCGCTCGCGGTCTGGCAGCAGGTCGAAGACCGGTTCGGGACCAGCGACGCGCCGGAATGGGTCGCGCTGGTCGCAAGCTCGTTCCTGCAACGGTGCGCTGACCTGTTCAAGCTGAACCGGACGGAGGCGGCGCTCGCAACCTGCGACCGGGCGGTGGAGCGCTTCGAGGGAAGTGACTTGCCGTCTGTTCTCGGTGCCGTTGCAAGGATTCTCGTGAACAAGGGGATCGTGCTGGCTGCTTCGCACAGGAATGAGGAGGCGCTGGCTGTTTGGAACGAGATCGAACAGCGTTTCGGAAACAGCGCCCAGCCGGAAATCTTGAGGCAGGTTGCCGGTGCTCTGGTCAGCAAGGGTACGACACTGGTCCACATGAACCGGCCGGAGGACGCGGTCGGGGTATGGAACGACGTCGTGCGCCGGTTCGGGGAGAGTGGCTCTCCCCTGTATCACGAGGAGATTGCGACGGCCGTCCTCAACAGCGTGGTGGTGCTGGGCTCGTTGAATCGACCGGATGAGGCGCTTGAGGCCTGTGACGAGGCGCTACGGCGTTTCGGGAGCAGCGACGAGCCCTATGGTGTGGTGGCCGTCGCACAATCTCTCGTCAGCAAGGGCTCGCTTCTTGCCAGTCTGGACCGGACCAAGGAGGCACTGCCTACGTGGGATGAGGTCGTCCGGCGCTTCGAAGCGAGCGATGAACCGGTGCTTCGAGATGCGGCGGAATCGGCGCTGTTCAGGCGGGCACAGCACGAATTGACCGAAGGCCGGGCAAGGACCGCCCTCGGATTGCTCGACCGTGCGCTGCTGCAAGGGCGGGCAGGAGTGCCGGACAGCAGACTGCAGGGCCATCTGATCCGGGCCCGGGCGCACCTGGCGGAAGGCGATCGGGAGGCGTGCGCCGGCGATGTCGAGGCGGCGTTGTCGATCCTGCCCGAATTGAACACGTTGTCGAGGGACGTGCTGGTGGCCCTGGCCGATCTCTCGGCGGGCGTGGGGCCGGAGAGGATGTGCGATCTGATCAAGTCGTCGCCGGCTGGCGACCTCCTGCTTCCGCTAAGGACGGCGTTGGAGCGGGAACTCGGGTTGGAGCCGAGGGTGGCCAGGGAAGTCGAAGAGATTGCCGAAGATATACGCCGGGAATTACTCGCCCGGCCCAAAGGCAACGCTGACGTCGCAAGGCCGCCGGGAGGAAATGATCCGACCCGGGTTGCCTCGGCGGTCGGCGGTCCATGTTGGGAAGACGGGGATGGATCTTAGGCAATCTGCCGTGACGAAACTGCACGACGTGTTCATCTGTCATGCGAGTGAGGACAAGGACGAATTCGTGCGTCCGCTGGCGGAAGCTCTCCGAGCCCATCACCTGGACGTATGGTACGACGAATTCGCGCTCGAAGTGGGGGACAGTTTGCGCGAGGCGATTGATCGTGGTCTCGCCGCTTCGCGCTACGGAATTGTCGTGCTCAGTCCGAACTTCTTTTGCAAGCCGTGGCCGAGGCGCGAGCTCAACGGTTTGGTAGCCCGCGAGATGGCGGAGGACCGCGGGATGATCCTGCCGATCTGGCACCGCGTCGATCGGGAGGAGGTCGTTGCGTTCTCGCCTCCCCTTGCCGATCTTCGCGCGGCCGTATCCGCATCGGGGATGCCGAACGTGGTCGGGCAGCTGCTGAAGAAGGTTCAGCCGAACGGCAGTCCGTTGGTGGCGGCAAGGGACATTCTCATCGAGAAGGGACTATCGCCACCGGTCGTCACCGATGAGTGGTGGCTCGACATCGTTGAGATCAAGGAAGGTCAGTTTCTGTATCCGGACCTGAACTTGGATTGGCGCTGGATTTTCCCGCTGCCCAATCCGGCAGGCTCCCGGGCCGTGGAGCGAGGAGAGAACATCGCATGGACGGCACTGCAGCTCGACTGGGCGCATGATGGCAAGGAGCGGAAGATCTGCCAGTTGACACAACCGGAAGTGGTGCACGAGTTTTTCCGAAAATGGCCCGGTCTCCTCGAATGTGCACAGGCGAATCCCGCAACGCTGGCGCTCTATGCTCCACAACTGACAATTCCGGGATTTGATGACGGGTTTGCGGAGGCGTTCGATGAACTGACCTCACCAGAGAAAACGTGGAGCTGCGATGCCTTTCGCTATGGCAGGGCGGACACGGTGGACGGCAACCCGCCACAATGCGGTGACTTTGTCGCTTGGCGGCATCCGACTTACGGCAACTATACGCCGGGCGAGCTAAGCTACGAGTTCGTGAATGGCCACGACGGATCCTACTCCCGCCGGGTTTTCAATGGTTTCCAATGCCTGATCTGGCTGTTGTGCGAAGAGTCACGTTGGATGCCTGAAGAACTGAGGGAGACGCTCAAGCATGGCTTCAGAGAAAGGGTGTCCTGGTGGGTGAGCGAGGCTTCTGATTTCCGCGACGACGCCCTGTCCGTGATCTATGACCGGCCGAGGAGCAGATTCTCATATACGAGAGCGTTGCGGACCGGGCTGACTGCGTCATGCGTCGAGGCGCTGCAAAAGCTTGGTCTCGATGAAGACGCGGAAGATATCGCGGCGCGGTTCATTGAGGGGGCGTTTCTGGAGAGCTACTACGACGAGGAGGACAGAATCCGGGAACGACGAACGAGGCCCCGATGAGGGCATTGCATTCATCATGCCAGTATCCTGACATCATGGAAATGATGGTGTTTCGATTGCAGCCCGAGGCGGTTTCCCTGTCAGCCGGTCCGTGTAAATTGCCCGCAACAATGACAAGCAAAAATCCTTCCGGGACAGCGGGCAGTTGCTGCCATGGTGAAATTCGGCTGGCAGGCTATTTGGCAATGTGGTGAGTGAGCTCTGAGCGTGGCTCATGTTAGTTGACGGGGTGCGCCACCGTTTGCTGCCACCACGTGACAATCCGCGATCACGATATACCGAAACGGTTGTGCCTTCGGATCGTCGACAACGATGTCTTGGGAAACGCTGCGGGTTTCAAAGGTGCTCCGTTTGGGTTTGTTCTACTGGTCCCGAACGGTTAGGAGTTACGGAGCCGCTCATTTAACGGCTGACCGAACGGCAGGTAAGCAGAATTCCCCGTACAACCCCATCAACCTCACCTGTTCCCTTTGGCATGAACATTCTACGACCGCGCTTTGCATTGAGAGAGGCGGTGCCATCGGTCCCGTACGCGGTCTGGCGAAATGCCGAACCGTGAATCGCGTCAAACAGGCAATGCATCTGGACAAATGCCGTGAACACCCGGACTCACACATATGAGGCATCGGCAAGTGCGGCACTGATCCTTGCTGCAGGTGTCGTAACCGTTGTCCCCTTTGCGCTGCTGACGGCTTTGGCCTGGTTGGCTTGGTGGCCTCCGCACTGGCTGGAGCCGATCATCCTACTCGGCCTTCCGGTGATGAGCATTCCGTGGCTGGCGCAGTCGATACAGGCCGCTTATCGTCGCCACATGTGGCGCGGGATGACTTTCCTGGCCACTGCCTGGTACCTGGCGTCTCCGCATCTCACACCGGGGGGCGATCTATCCTTCGGATCGCAGGCTCGCATCTTCGCGGCGGAAATCGAGCTGTTGTTGTACGGCGGAATGGTATGGTCGGACTCGTTTCGCCTGGTCGGGTTCACGACGGCTGGCATTGCGGCGATCGCCGCCGCTGCGGTGGCTTCCTGGTACACGTTGTCCGGGCTGCAATGGATGGGCGAGAGGTTGGCATCGAACGCGCCGGCCAAGCTGGTCAGCACGCTTTCCGACGCGGCCTGGGCTGGCCGTGCCGAGGTCAAGGACCGGTTCTCGACTCCAGGCGGCATCGTGCTGGGCGAACTCACCGACCCGCGACGGAAGGTCCGGTTTGATCCCGCAAATCACAGGCGATGGGGGCGTCAGGGGAAGGGTCACCTGATTACCCTGGACCCGGCTTCCGGCAACGCCCACAGCCTGGTGTTTTCCGGGTCCGGGAGTTTCAAGACCGCTGGCATAGCGATTCCCAATGCGCTGACATTCGCGGGGTCACTCGTCGTCATCGATCCCAAGAGCGAGATTCACGCGTTGACAGGGCACGTGCGGGCGCGGCAGGGACGTCGGCCGTGGCTGGTCACGTCCGAAGATGGCCTGGATCCCGTTCGGTTGCTCACAGCCGCCAGTCCGGGCGACGGCACGGTGTTCACGTCGGTGGCGGAGTTCCTGCTGCCTACGTCTGGGGATGACAAGACCGACGCATCCGCGTTCTTTCACGCGAAGGCCGTACGCCTTCTCGCGGCGCTTCTTGCACATCTCCATCATCTCGACTCTACCTCAAGGGATTCACAAAGACCCGATCTCTTCATGAAGGCCAGCCGCACATTGGCTCTGGCGCCCGACGCTCTCAGGGAGGCGTTCCGGAAAGCCGCCTCGGAGCATGCCGACAGTGAAGAGCGCGCATTCATACACGTCGACCTGGCGGAGGTGGCCAATACGGAGGAACGTCAACTTTCCGCTGTGACGGCGACGGTCGCCAACGGATTGGCATGGGTTGGCCACTCGTCAACGCGAGGATTCCTGGCGTCCGGATCTGCCGATGGCAAGACCATGCTCGACCGGGTGCTCGATCCCGCGACCGACATTTACATTGCGATCCCGACACCGGTTCTGCAGGCCAATCCGGGTATTGCGCGGGTTCTGATCGGATCGCTGGTGCGTGTCCTTCGGAATGCCGCGATGGACCCGAAACGGAAAGGACCGATAGAGAGGCGCCTGTTTCTCATCGACGAAGCCCGGGCCCTGCGCCGGATGGACACTCTGGCTGCGGTCCGTGACGAGGGCCGCGCCTACGGCATCCACCTCCTGCAGATCTTCCAGTCATGGCAACAGGTCCTCGAGTGCTACGGACACCACGGCGCCGGCGCCTGGGCGAACTCTGTCGATGCCCTGGTTGTCGGACCCGTCTCGGATGCACGGCAGGCGCAGGAACTGAGCCGTATGGTCGGGAGGCACACCGTGACCACGTCGTCGGCATCCAACCAACGTAGCAGCCAACTGTTCATGCCTTTTTCCGGCACGTCCGGAACATCGGAATCCAAGCAGTTACGGGAGCTTGAGTTGATCCAGCCGTCCGAGTTGCGTCAGCTCCCGCCTGAGGCCGCCATCATCCTGGCTGCCGGAACTGCACCGATCATGGCGTCCAAGGCCATCTGGTTCACGCGCACGGACATGCGGGAGATGGTCGATCGGGCCAAGTCAGGGCCTGAGCCGGAAGTGCCTCCAGTGACCGACTCCCCTGGTCAGGATGCACCGATCGCGAAGGATGGTTCCGCTCGTCCTGATGTTCCGGACAGCCATTCCGTCGGACCGGCGGAAGAGCAGGGAGTTTTTGTCCAGGACAAAAGTGCCGCCGCCCTGACTAATGCGGCTGCCGATCAAGGCTGGATTGGACCAGAAATCAACGCTTCGGGCGGGATGGTCGGGAAAGAGCCGGAATCCGGATCCCCACCAGGCGGTGACGCTGACGACGGAGAGGACCGGCCGAAACAACGTGAAGGAATTTGCGAAGACGCGGACGGCCCTCAAAGCGCAGCGGGTTCTCGGGGCCCGGACTCTTCCGTTTCTTCATCCCCTGACGCGAACGAGGAGGCGGACAGGGATCAGTCCGGGGGTAATAGTGAGGATGTTGCCGAAGACGTCGGTCCCGCAACCGGGGAAGACAGTGATGCCGTGTTGGCCTCGGCCCGCAATGCAGGTGACAGAACTGTCGTGAAGGCTCGTGTTTTTGGTGAAGGTACAGAAAATAACGAGTCTGAGACCGGCTTGGATAAGCCAATTTCAGCCATGGACGTCGTTGCGGCGGGTATTGTGAACCGTGCGCTATACACGGCAATCGTTCAGCGATCGCTGCCGACGGCGTCCAATGCGATCGCAGAAGCGGTTCTCGCCAGGCCAGATGTCGAGATTCCTCGAGGGACCAGCGCCCGGATTATCCGGCCGATGGCATTGGGGAGCGGTGTCGAGCATGCCGAAATGTGGTCCCTCGTTTTTGTGCCGGATGACGGATGTTCGCCCATTCATCGTATCGTCTTCGAGACCGACGGGACAATCGTCACGCGGCTCGGTCCCTATCGCTCCGGAACATGATGAATAGGAAACCGTTCTTGTCAGGGAGACGACAGGGTGCACCTGGCAACCTCCGGTTCCTTCTGAATCCCACGTAGCAGCGCCGATGCCGGGTCGGTGAGCCTTCGCGTTCCCTGTATCCAGTTGCGGAGGCCTGACAGGGTTGTTAACCGCCAACGAAGCCGTCCGTAAAGAGATCCTTTCGCATGTGGAGTTATACCCCAGGCCGCCAGCAACGCTTCGCGTAAATGGCCCTGGCGAGTCCGCTCGGCAATGCCGTCGACGAACAGGCAGGAAACGTCGAATTGGTCGAGATTGCGCTTCAAGAACTGCTGGTCGAACACACCCCGTTCAAAATATGACCTCTCTTTGACTTCACCCAACCGGCATGCAGCGCACCCGGCGTAGACGAACAAGCGAAAAACTGAGAAATTCGAGATCGGGATGGACGGCATGGCGCATCCGTGCCCTCTGGTGACCAGAAGAACCGACGTGCAAAGGCTGGAGGCGAATGAATGGGCGGCACGACCGGCAGAACCCCTGCGAGGCCAGAAAAAGTTGGAGAACACCATGTCGTGGGCGACCGGGCGGCTTTCTTCGGCGAGCAGAAGTGTCTGGACACGGTGGTGTTCGTGCATGGGCTCGGAGGTGACTTTCTCAAGACTTGGAACAGGTTTCCCGATTTGCTCGCCTCCGACCCCGATCTGCCAAAACTGGATTTATTTCTATGGGGTTACGACTCAGGTGTGTTCAAACCAGGAATTGCCAGCATCGAAACGGTTGGCGGTCAGCTTATGTCCGAGTTGTTTGTGCGATTCGAAAGAGACAACGCCGTGCACTTGGTGGGGCACAGCCTCGGAGGTCTGGTCATCCTGAAGGGAATTGTGTCGGAAATGATTGCCATGCGGGCACAGGAACGACCAACGTCACACGTCTCCTTCATTTCCCTGTTTGCCGCACCGGTTAGTGGGAGCAGCGTGGCCGCAATCTTGAAAAGAACTTTGGGTCAACTTCCAGGATTGGGGAGCCTCTTGAACCACCAGCTTCGCCAGGTGGCGAGAGGAATTGACGTGGACAGTTTGCTCAATGAGGTGTTCAGCCGGGTATATGCGCCTGAAAAACCAGACGCCTCGCGCCGGGTCATCCCGATCCGGATGGTGATGGCAATTCGCGACGGAATCGTGGACGAGACGGATCGCCAACGCGCCAGCGCTCGATTTCAAAAGTTGATGCCACTCAGTTTCGACTATGACCATGTGACGATCAAGGAGCCGAACGATCACGACGACAATAGGTATAGGGCGCTCGCGGAGGACGTTCAGGACGGTTTACGAAAACGCTTCCAAGACATCTGCGTAGACCTCAACAGCGATTCGGAAGACGCTAAAGCGGCCGCTGCAACGGAGTTTACGCGTCGCTACGAACACCTCTTTCGTTGCCGGCTGGAGAACGCGGGCGTGGACGTCGACTCAGAGCAAGAGATTTACCGAAGCTACCTAAATGTCATAATCGACGATTGCAGAAGGACCGGCCGCCCTCCACATTTCGCGGCCAATCTCGCGCTCAAGCATCTGATCGAACAGCGATTGATTCCTCGTGGACGTTGACCTCACAATTGCGATCCGGCAAACGCCGGACGATAGGGCTGTTTGGGATGCATGGTTCCGGGAGATCTATCCGCAGGTTCTCTACAGGACTGCACGGTGGGCTTCTGGTGACGTTGCGCTGGCGGAAGAGGCGACGCAGGGGGCAATTGAGAGATTCTTGCGCTACCGTGCGTACGAGCGGGTGGACTCCGATAGATCGGCAATCGCCTACCTCGCCCAGACCGCAGTCAGGTTGATGATTGACGAACAAAGGCGCGCTCGGCGGGAGGCGCCGGTTCCCGAAAAAGTTCTGGCAGACCGAGGCCCGCACGTCACCACCGACCACAAGGCACAGGATCTCAGGTCGTTATTCCGTTACGTCTCGGAAGATGAACGGAAGGTGCTGGAACTGGTGCTGGAGGGCTATTCGGTGCGAGAGATCTCCGAAGCACTGAATGTCGGGTTTTCGGCGGTTGGAATGCGCATTCACCGCGCCAAGGCTCGATTGAGGGAGAGGGTAAGAAAGATGTGAAGGAATCGGAGCCCGACCGGTTTATATATTAGGAGTTAAGATATCGGATCGCCCGGTAATGCCCGAGCAGACCAAGCACGTGCTCTTGCGGGAAGACCTGGAACCCGCATTCGACGAAGCTGCGGCACTCGCCGCCATGGAAGCAATGGCCGAGGAGGCCGGGGATTGGCGTGGGCACATCCCTTACGCCGCGGCACGGAGCTATTTCGACGATCCCGACACATGTGCACATTACGAGTCGCATGTTGACGAGTGTACCTACTGTCGGCGGCTGATCGACGCATTGAATCCGACGGAGACGGTGCTTGACCGCTTTCGCGAATTGCTTTCGCAAGTTCATGGTACGGGCGATCAGTCACCGGCCGAAGGCATGGCGAACTCCCCGGTGAACTATGCATCCGACGTTTCGGTACCTGGCTCGTTGTACGACGAGTTCATGGCAGACCCCGGGTTCCTGCGGGCGCTGGAGGTAAAGGACGACGTGACCGCCAAGTTCCAGGCGGCCCGCATCTACCTCGACGCGGCGCAGCAAGAGCTGGCCTACAAACGGATCGTCGAAGGGTGTGCGCTGGCCAACGTTGACCGTCAGGTAGTCGACTGCTTGAATTCCGCCACACATTCAAGGGACGATCCGGCAAGGTTGCTGACCAGCAGCGCGCACGAGTGGGTGCAATTGGTCGAGCGGCGACGGTCGGAAGACGTGAACCAGCAGCTGAAGGTGTTCGAGGTGCTGGTGCGACTCGGTCGGCATCACGTGGCGTTGGTGTTGTTGCGCGACGTACTGATGCGTCTTGGCGGTGCAGACGAGGTCGTGAAAGCGTTGGAGGCCGCTGAGTTCGGTCCGCAGGGCAGAAACGAACAGTCGAAGTGGTGGCTCACGCCGGATGCAAAGACCGAAAAGGAGTTGGTCGCGGAGGGATAGCGATCCGTAGAGCACTTATCTGCCTGACGTTACGGTGATTGGTTCGAGGAACGTTGTCTAAGCATTAGGGTTGCGGCTGGATCGCGAATTCTGAATGACTACAACGGAAGCATGTGTACCGCCGCTACCCGACTACCCGGTGATCGGTACGGCGATCATCCGGAAATTGTCGGTGGCGACGTTGGCGATCTGTTGGGTTTAGGCCCGTTTGAGCTTTTGGACCGGCAGCAGGCACGTCTCGGCATTGGCTTTCTCACCTTCGACCAAGGTGAGCGTCATCGTCTCAAGGTCTAGCGCCCCATGACGGTCACGATGTATCGGCTCATCACAGACAAGGGCGTGACGCGTGTGCCGAACAACGACTTCCGGAGGATCAAGAAGAGGGTGTTGGCAATCCTCCCGGACTGACAGCAACAAGAGGACAGGTGGTGTCCGACAGAGTGGATTGAACAAGCGGACAGATGCGGTAGGATCGCGAATATTGACTTCGACGATGTTCTTTCAATTCGGACGACGTTGACCTTTGCTGCAGGTCCCAGTGCGGTGACGACGGTCTGGATCGCCGCCGTGTTATTTCTCTGTTCATGTTGACGGACAAAGTATGAACATTCTCAAATTGACCTGGCCGCCGATCTCACGGTGTTCCTTTCCAAGTAGCCATTTTCAAGCAGCGTAACTGACTGATATGAAGGCACTCTTTCGAGGAATCAGTACTTTCGCATCACATTAATCCGACGTGAATCAGAGGAATTTATCTGGGAATTCCGTGCTGGCATATGATGTGAAACAACACGCCGGCACTGCAGAATACTGCGGAGCCCCATAGTCTTTGTCCGCATGTCACACGGCGTCGAGATCGGTCGACGAAAGCAGCTGCCGGAGGTATTTTGCGTGAATGGTTAACGGTGGCGGAAAACGCGTTGCAACTGGAATACCAAGGCAAGGAGGGAACGGCTCGTGGGACACGGCGCGAGTCTTCTGTCTGAACCTCGATGTGCCCGTGGTAACTGAGATTTTCCCACGAGCGCGCTCTGTCCGTCTGCCGCGATAATTCCCGCTTCAAATCGCCGCATTCGGGCGGTTGACGGCGTCCCCGTCTTCATCAAAGCACGACTGCGCGGTCCCCTCGAATGAATCTATGAGTGCTCGTTTTACCTCTGGGAATCCAGCAAAGACGATTAGCCAGACGGAAAAAAAACCCCCAACCCCGGGCCGCAAGCACAACAAGCGAAAGCGCTGCCTGCGTCTGCCCCAACGCCTCAAAGTCGGAACGACAAAGTTCGGCTGCAGCCCAGATCTCGTCCCTTTGAGCCCACCGGTTGTCTTTTTCTGCGGGCGCCGGATATGGGGCAGCGCCATGCCTGTCCAATCCGACCAGATCGATCAGTCGTCGTGCCCGCCGCTCCAGATCCGCACCCAGTCCGGCGGCAGTTCCGACAAAACCGCCGCGCCAGTAGGCGATAGCCAGTATCGTATTGTGCTGATCAGGCCAGAGCACATCCTCGTCGGCAACGTCCTCGGTGTCCTTCACGGAATTGCAATTCGTGCAACCAAGCAGAAAGTTGTCCCATTCCAGTTCCCGGTCCGGGTGCAAATCCTTTGGCGCCATGTGTTCCACGGCGAGGCTGACAGGCAAACGCCTTTCACAGTAACTGCAATACCTGCCCAATCTGGCGGCCAGATCGCCGATTGCGTCACCGTATTGCCGATACTTCTTTGGAGCGGCACCACGTTCGACCGGCCTCATGTCGATCGTTCTGCTTTTCTGGCCAATGAATTCAGTTTCAGAATCGCGTTGAGGCCAGGGTTCGCAGAATAGCGTTCCGCAGCTCTGCGATATGCCGCTTCCGCCGCATTCAGTACTTCTGATTCCACGTTATCTCCTTTCTGGAGCAACGCGAAATACTTCTCGGTTGCGCTTGATAGTTCTTGAGCCCTGATACTTCGTTGAGGTGTTGCGATTTCCTGGATTTCCTCGGCGATGTCTTCGATTGACCTGTCTGCATAATCCGCCATCGATCTACCGCTTCGATCAAGGGCTCTCAACTCTCCCCGTTCCAGAGACTGGATGATGAAAGGCGAATGCGACGTACATACGAACTGAATCGAGGGAAAGGTCTTCTTCAGGTCGTCAACCACCCTTCTTTGCCACTTGGGGTGAAGATGAACGTCGACTTCGTCGATCAAGATCAGGCCCGGGGTCTGCTGCAACACCTCGGGAAGTAGCGTGCCATCGTCAACTCGTCGTTCCTGGGGAACAAGGAATGCGTTCTGTGTCACCATCTTGATCGCGATATCCGCGACCAAGGCGACCATCATTCGCTGGCCCGCGCTCAGGTTTGTGAATGCCTGGGGCTTCCCCCCAATCGACACCGCAATCTCTGACCGGTCACCGTCGTACCAGAGGTCGTCTGCATACGGTATACACTGAAGGATGGCTGACTTTACGACAGTGTAGCCAGGCCGCCATGTCCCTCCCCTGACGGCGAACATGATTGCTTCCCGCTGAAACCAGTTCTGCAAATCGCCCAGCCGGATTCGTTCTTTGAAGCAATCGTGGAATGCTTCCCAACGTCGTGATTGAGCGATGCTCTTCCGGCCATTGGTGCTCCGGTCGCGAGATGGGAGCAATGAGCGGCCGGCGCCATAGTAAGCGACAACCGGCGTGAGAATCATTTCGCCGTCTTGAACCCTGGCAAAATGGCGGTCGATGATCTTGAGGGCGGCATTGGCGCCAGCGTAACTGGTTCGTGAACCGTTGAGTCTGATCTGACGAAGCCACTCGACCCTTTGATCGCCAATCTCGCCGCGTGCCTTGATCGACACAGGTTTGCACTCGAACAACTGCACCCTGTCGCCTTCAGCCTTCGGACGGAGTCGAATTTCGTTTGGAAGGATATTTCTGCCGCTTTTGGCGAGTGTCGAATCCGGTGGCTTTACGAGCCAGACTCCCGCTGCGACCGCCAAGGCATCCAGTAACGTGGTTTTTCCTGAGCCGTTTTCGCCGACAAGCAGGGTAAACCGTGGATTCAGATCGAGTTCATATGTCTCGAAACACCTGAAGTTCTGAAGTTGAATCTGGTCAATTCTCATGAATGTGCCTCTGGGTTTCGGAATCTCATTGGAACCGATTCGTGCATACAGTGCATACGTTACTCAAGAACGATCATACAGTCTTCCGCACCTCGCCTTGAGCGAATGCATGAAAAACAAATCGTCGTACGCTGTACCTCTCTAACCCGGTCAGCGCGCGAGCATGTTAGGGGTTGCTGATTCCGCTTTCTCCACAGCGATCGATTCCCGGTCGGGAAATCATGAATTCCTGAAGGGCACGTGCGTTCGTGAGGGATTTGGGGTCCCGAAATGCCGTCGCCGCCTTTGCCAACTGTTGTCCGAATGAAGGGCCAGGAAGAAGGTCTCTTGCGCCATTGGTCCGGCGGCAATTTCTCGACACGAACTCGTTGACGCTCGACCGGTTCTACCGGGTTTTCAGTTTTGATTGGGCAGGAATCCGACCACCTGAATGAGTTTGATGTGCGCGATCGGCAGTGTTCGACAGGTCAGACGGGCATTGCGCCAGGCCAAGCTCTGGCTGGGAGGAGGTAGAGATGTAGATCGAAACTGAAACCCAACATCGCGGTCCAGCGGGTGAAACCCCCGTCCGGTAAAGGCCAGCCAGCCAGCCGGAAGCGCGTGTTGCATGGCGTATGGCAACGTGCGTCGTGAAGCGTACACAGCGGGCAGCGAAGCAGCACTATTGAGCCTCGAAATTGACAAATGAAGGCGCCTTCGTGGTTGTCTGAGCGGGGGCAGCACCGGAAACGCCGCCATGGCGAGGCGTGACGGGCCGTCCGGGGTCGCGGGAATGCTGCAAAGCTGTAGATGGACCGCCAGGGAACCTGGGAGACCCGGTTCCGTCCGTGTGAGGAACAGGCTGGAGTGGGAAGGCCAGCGAGATCAATCCAGACCCCGGTCCGGCATCTATCAATCTATCACACTTAACTCCGGGTTCTCGTCTCCTTTTCAGTTTTTCCGGTCCCATTCTTCCTTGGCCTGGATGGCGATGACGGCATGAGACAGGAACTTCACCCCCTCCCAGAGCTTCTGCGTGCCGGGTAACGGCTGGCGCTTCGAGGGATGAAAGCCCGCCAGGCCGCCCGTCAGCACGACGAAGCCCGCGATGGTCATCTCCGGCGGTCCCCGGGGGACCTTGAAACCATGGTGGGAGGCGAGAGCGCAGAGCGCCCGGATGTCGTCCTCGGTGACGTGGCGATTAGCCGGGTCTTCCGGCCTCTCGCGGGCGAGAAGTGAAAGATCCCAAACCCTGAATGCGGTGATTGCATCGAAGGCGAGACACTTCTTCAGGTCGTCGGCCTCGTCGAGGCGGCGATCTTCGATGCGGGTGCCGACCTTCAGCGCATGGAAGAACCGTTCGATCCGCCAGCGCAGTTCGTACCAGTGCAGCACCGTGCAGGCGGTGTCGAGATCGCCCTCGCCCTCGGTGGTCAGCAGCATCCAGTGCAGCGGTTGGTTCTTCTTCTTCTTCCCTGTCTTCGATGCCGGCAGCGACGGGCGGCGGGGAGGATCCTCCTCACGGGCCGAGACCGCGATCATGCGGATCGGCGGTTCGTCCCCACGGTCCTTCGGGGCAAGCAGTTCCACCGGCGTGCAGCGCAATGTCAGCTTCGCCGTGCGGGCCTTCCTGCGGTTTGGTCCCCCGCAGGCCGGAACCTCGATCCTGCGCCCGCCCACCGGTTCCGTTCCCAGCACATGATCCCACAGGTTCGCGTCCCCGCCCGAAGCCAGGGCCACCCGCCGTTGCGTCCCCCGGCTGGCCCGGACCAGCAATGGCGCCCCGGTCTGCTCCGCCCGCGCGATCAGCTCCCAGAAGTCGCCCTCGCGGTCGCAGACCGTCACCACCCGGCTGTCCGGGCAGGCGCGCGCGAGTTCCTGCGCGCGGTCAAGGCCGTCCACCCAGCGGACGCTGTCCTTCGCCGCGTCCTGACGGAAGTCCGTGTCCACCGTGTACATCCCCAGGGGCCGGCCCACCGCGTTCACCGCAACACCGAAATGGGCCAGGATGCCCGAGGTGCCCGTGCCGCCCCCGCCAAGATCGTCGAGCCCCGAAGTCTGTGACAGGTCGTCATAATTCAGCGTCGTCGTGTCCTGTACCGCGAGCACAAGCCGCTCCGCGCCGCAGCGCTCAACCGTCTGCTCGAAATGCGAATCCAGAATGTGCTCCATCGTCACCGCGTCATTGGACAGCAACCGGTAGGCCGCCGTCTGCTCCGCACGCCCCGGGAAGATCGACGGCAGATGTTCCCCAAGGCGATTGATCCAGGCCGCACCCATCAGCGCAATCCGGCGCCGGACCCGGCCGTCGGGATGGGTGCTGCGACCGTATTCCCGGGCAGCCCATCCCCCCGCACAATAGAGCGATCCGGACCAGCCGAGAACCCGTTCCGGACCTATCAAGCACACACACTTAACTCCGGGTTGATTTCGTGCGATTCGCCCCGGCATGCAGATTGGCATGCGACAGGTTTCGTCGGAGACGATAGATTGGTTCGGGACGGCCTGCAACGGCGGTGGGTTGTCACGAACGGCGCTGGCCCACGAGTTCTGCGAGCGGGAGAACTGGTACAACCGTGTCGGCAAGCTGTGCCTTGCGTCGGCGCGCAAGCTTCTGCCGGCACTTGCGGAGAATCTGGGTGTGCGTCTTCCGGAAGCGGAAGCGCTGGAA
Organism: Paracoccaceae bacterium; assembly: GCA_965242975.1. Taxonomy (GTDB): domain Bacteria; phylum Pseudomonadota; class Alphaproteobacteria; order Rhodobacterales; family Rhodobacteraceae; genus JAPPHA01. Next base: position 3,550,973 of record CBDETS010000007.1, read on the forward strand.
TTCGATCCCCATGCCCGTCCTGCGTCGGACTTCCCCGACCGTTCTGTCTCGTGCCCGCTTCGGGACCTCGGTGCCCTGTCGCTTGAGTTGGTGACGGCACCGGAGGACCGCCGCCGCTGGGAGGCGATGATCGAGAGCCATCATCCGGAGGGATGGCGCCGCCCGCCGGGCGGGCAAGTCCGATACTGGGTCCGTTCGGAGCACGACGGGGTGCTGGGGGGCATCGGCTTCACCGCGGCCGGGATCCAGCTTGGTCCGCGCGACGGCGTCATCGGCTGGTCGGCTGATGCCCGCGTGGCCAACATCGCCAAGGTCGTGTGCAACCATCGCTTCCTGCTGCTTCCCGGTGTCCGTGTGAAGGGTCTTGCCTCCCGGGTCCTGCGCCTGGCTGCGGGCCGGATTGCCGATGACTGGGCGGCGGCCTACGGCGAGCGTCCGGTGCTTGTGCAGAGTTTCACCGGGCCGGGACAGTCCGGCCTGAGCTACCGGGCGGCGGGGTGGAAGTGCTGCCCGGAACTGACGTCGGGGCGGCGTTCGGGTGTGCGGCGCGCGGTCTGGCTCCGGCCGCTGGTGGCGGGTTGGCACCAGGTTCTGTGCGCGGGTCCGGAACGGGTTCTCGGCTGGTCCGGATCGCTCTATTGTGCGGGGGGATGGGCTGCGCGGGAATACGGTCGCAGCACCCACCCCGACGGCCGGGTCCGGCGCCGGATTGCGCTGATGGGTGCGGCCTGGATCAATCGCCTTGGGGAACATCTGCCGTCGATCTTCCCGGGGCGTGCGGAGCAGACGGCGGCCTACCGGTTGCTGTCCAATGACGCGGTGACGATGGAGCACATTCTGGATTCGCATTTCGAGCAGACGGTTGAGCGCTGCGGTGTCGAGCGGCTTGTGCTTGCGGTACAGGACACGACGACGCTGAATTACGACGACCTGTCACAGACTTCGGGGCTCGACGATCTTGGCGGGGGCGGCAAGGGCACCTCGGGCATCCTGGCCCATTTCGGTGTTGCGGTGAACGCGGTGGGCTGGCCCCTGGGGATGTACACGGTGGACACGGACTTCCGTCAGGACGCGGCGAAGGACAGCGTCCGCTGGGTGGACGGCCTTGACCGCGCGCAGGAACTCGCGCGCGCCTGCCCGGACAGCCGGGTGGTGACGGTCTGCGACCGCGAGGGCGACTTCTGGGAGCTGATCGCGCGGGCGGAGCAGACCGGGGCGCCATTGCTGGTCCGGGCCAGCCGGGGGACGCAACGGCGGGTGGCCCTGGCTTCGGGCGGGGACGCGAACCTGTGGGATCATGTGCTGGGAACGGAACCGGTGGGCGGGCGCAGGATCGAGGTTCCGGCCTGCGGGGGACCAAACCGCAGGAAGGCCCGCACGGCGAAGCTGACATTGCGCTGCACGCCGGTGGAACTGCTTGCCCCGAAGGACCGTGGGGACGAACCGCCGATCCGCATGATCGCGGTCTCGGCCCGTGAGGAGGATCCTCCCCGCCGCCCGTCGCTGCCGGCATCGAAGACAGGGAAGAAGAAGAAGAACCAACCGCTGCACTGGATGCTGCTGACCACCGAGGGCGAGGGCGATCTCGACACCGCCTGCACGGTGCTGCACTGGTACGAACTGCGCTGGCGGATCGAACGGTTCTTCCATGCGCTGAAGGTCGGCACCCGCATCGAAGATCGCCGCCTCGACGAGGCCGACGACCTGAAGAAGTGTCTCGCCTTCGATGCAATCACCGCATTCAGGGTTTGGGATCTTTCACTTCTCGCCCGCGAGAGGCCGGAAGACCCGGCTAATCGCCACGTCACCGAGGACGACATCCGGGCGCTCTGCGCTCTCGCCTCCCACCATGGTTTCAAGGTCCCCCGGGGACCGCCGGAGATGACCATCGCGGGCTTCGTCGTGCTGACGGGCGGCCTGGCGGGCTTTCATCCCTCGAAGCGCCAGCCGTTACCCGGCACGCAGAAGCTCTGGGAGGGGGTGAAGTTCCTGTCTCATGCCGTCATCGCCATCCAGGCCAAGGAAGAATGGGACCGGAAAAACTGAAAAGGAGACGAGAACCCGGAGTTAAGTGTGATAGATTGATAGGTCCGGGAGGGGTAATTTCAGGGAGTCTCCTCGAATCGTTACCTGATTCAAGAAGGTATGGATGATTCGGAGTCAGCTCGCCTCGCCGATTCCGGCCATGCGGCCCCGAGGATAGACCCTCGTTCATTCGCGCCTTGCTCACCGAGAGGAACGCACGGCTCAGCGACCTTTCCGGTCAACTCGCCGAACAGGACAGGCTGCTGAAGGAGCTTCCACCCCATCCGGATCTGAGGCCGAATGCACCCGGTTCCACCCTTGCCGGCCGAAAGGTGCAGGAGGTTCTTGTCTGCACGGAAGTCGGAGACCTTCACGGCGACAGTTTCCGAGATCCGCGGTCCGGAGCCGGAGCCGAGGACGATCGCCGTTCAGCAGTGGATGTCGGTGACCGCCAGAGTCAACTGTTCGATCTTCTTCACCGCCATGTTCCTTGGCAACTTCCAAGGCATCCTCTGATTGCGGACTCCCTTGACCATCTCCGGGCAATCCAGCGTGTCACGGAACAGGAACCGAGTCGCCGCCGCCATCATGTTGCACGAGCCCGGCGACAAGCTGCTCTCGATACGTCCAGGCACCCGGCCCCGAACGTCCTCGGACCGGCCTTGCACACCCGCTTGCCGACGTAGTCGAAGAAGCGGCGGATCTCGAGCCTGTACGCCTTGCGCGTGTTCTTGGCCAGATTGGTCATCGTCATTTGCTCCTCGGCACGGTCCAGGACTGCCGGGATCGTCAGTTCTGCGTCCATGGAAATGGTGACCTCCATTCCTGCGAAGGTGCGCATCCGGGACATCCGGACGCGGGCTGCCAACATGGAAAGAATGACGCCTTCACAGGGCGGAAAAGGTGAACCTGTCACGGTCGGTTCATGCGCAAGGCTCAATCGAAACCCGCCAAGCAGTGAACAGGCCGACTGACAAAGGCACAATCATCCCGCCACGGAACCGCTGCGGAGCAGCTTCCCTCTACAGGAAAGATGTTGAGCTCAACGTATTTCCTTGAGTGAATCGGGACGCGCGAAATGCGGGGATCATCAACAGCCTTGTCGCCACCGGTTTCATGCTCGAGATCAGCCCCCGCGTAAATTTGACCGATGTTCTCCAGCGGATGGGCGCCATCAGTTCGGTCGAGGACGATGCAAGGGCCGCCCGCCCGGAAACTGGCGGCGGGGCGAACAAGCCCGCTCCAAACGCTTGGACCAGATGAAGAAGCCGCTCCGTGGCCAGCCGCCGGGGATCACGAACGCCGAACCCGCAGGACGACCCCATTGCCCAGCTCGAGCTCGACGAAGGAACCCTTCACGCCCCTGGGGCGGAGACGGCACCGCCACTTCGCAAACATCTTCAGCGACAGCCAGGGATTCTCGAAACCTCCATTGCGACAGTCTCGAACGCTCGAAATCCACCATGACGCCGATCCACTCGGCCTCAATGCGCACCACCGGCGCAGGGCCGGAACCAGCCGAACCATTCAAGTCAAAGGATATGACACAACCTCCGATCATTGATCAATTGCCGGAAGTGCCCCGATGCATCCCCCGCACAGGCAACAGAATTATCAGACGGCGCCGTTTACCCGCTCACTTTGATCCGCAGGACGGCGTCGATCAGTGCCAAACCGCGCGAATCCGGGCTTCGTCATCGCGCATGGTGTCTTTCAAACGCGTCCCGGTTCTCCGCCCTCCGAAGCAGCGCGCGAATTCGCTCCCGATTCGCGGTTGGACGGAGTTTGTCACTGACGTGTGACGAATTTATGCTCTTCTTTACTGTAATAATACGATAAAAAAGAATATTATCACACACATGTCACACAATTTTTGAGATAATGGCACCAAGACCGGGACTGCCTGCTCAGATTCACTTGGGGACGATTGTGTGCGGGCTCCGGGTGCGAATGGCCAAAGGTTCGGTCACGATGAATTTGCAGAGCGCCAGAGCGCCAGAGCGCCAGAGCGCCAGAGCGCCAGAGCGCCAGAGCGCCAGAGCGCCAGAGCGCCAGAGCGCCAGAGCGCCAGAGCGCCAGAGCGCCAGAGCGCCAGAGCGCCAGAGCGCCAGAGCGCCAGAGCGCCAGAGCGCCAGAGCGCCAGAGCGCCAGAGCGCCAGAGCGCCAGAGCGCCAGAGCGCCAGAGCGCCAGAGCGCCAGAGCGCCAGAGCGCCAGAGCGCCAGAGCGCCAGAGCGCCAGAGCGCCAGAGCGCCAGAGCGCCAGAGCGCCAGAGCGCCAGAGCGCCAGAGCGCCAGAGCGCCAGAGCGCCAGAGCGCCAGAGCGCCAGAGCGCCAGAGCGCCAGAGCGCCAGAGCGCCAGAGCGCCAGAGCGCCAGAGCGCCAGCGAGCGCCAGAGCGCCAGAGCGCCAGAGCGCCAGAGCGCCAGAGCGCCAGAGCGCCAGAGCGCCAGAGCGCCAGAGCGCCAGAGCGCCAGAGCGCCAGAGCGCCAGAGCGCCAGAGCGCCAGAGCGCCAGAGCGCCAGAGCGCCAGAGCGCCAGAGCGCCAGAGCGCCAGAGCGCCAGAGCGCCAGAGCGCCAGAGCGCCAGAGCGCCAGAGCGCCAGAGCGCCAGAGCGCCAGAGCGCCAGAGCGCCAGAGCGCCAGAGCGCCAGAGCGCCAGAGCGCCAGAGCGCCAGAGCGCCAGAGCGCCAGAGCGCCAGAGCGCGGGGGCGCTCTGTTGCGCTCTGGCTGGGGACGGGCACCGACCTCCGCAGACTCAATGCAGTTTCCCGACTCTCATACGCGCGGTGCCGGGCACATTCGCTTTCGCCCTCATGCTCGCCGCCGCGGTCGCCGCGGCCGACCAGCCAGTCGGCAGCATCGATCAATCCCGAGGGCTGACTACAAGTCTGAATTTGGTCGAAGTCGCGAGAGTTCACCACCGGATCGAACTCGGACGGCTTACCCTGAAGAGCGTCAAGGTGATGTTAACCAGCTTACCGACCGGCGTGACCGTGAAGACCGCCACCGGGATTCCTTCCGCCGCGAAGGTGGCCACGATCCTGACCAACACCAACCCATCCTCCCTGGCCAGGGGCAATCTCGCCTTTACCGCGCCGGCGAACACGACGCGCTGGGCCAGCACGACCTACTATGGATTGGCGGAAGGGTCTTCCGGAACCCCTTGGCAGATGGATTCGAGCGCCGAGGACACGGGAGGTAAGCCCAACTGGAGCATGGCGAATGGGAATCTAACCGGGTTTGCTTCCGCCACCAGTTGGCGGAAAAACCCGCGCGTCCCTGCCAGTCTGATCCACATCAACAGCGCCCTTGCCGACAAGGCCGCGCCGTCCTTCTCCTCGGCGACGGTGAACGGCCCGACGCTGCGGATCATGTTCGACGAAGACCTGACCGAGCACCGACGTCTGTTGGCCGGAAGCACTTCGCGGTGTCATTGATGCATTGTTGCAACAGCGCCCGGTACAGACATCCCGCGCCGAGAAGGCTGAACGACACCCAGAAGGCATCGAGGATCCGGGACGGACCCGATCACATGCATTCGGAACCACCGATCGGGTGTCACCGGATTTCTTCGCGGTCGCCGGTGTCTACCTGTTGGAAGTGCTGCCCTTCCCAGCCACGGCCTGTTCCCCTTCAACGGAGAATCACGCGGTCAAGCGGCAGCCGGGAAGGGGAAGATTCCCTTCTAACGCGATTGTCCTACGCCAAGGTTCGCCCTCTTTCCGTCGGGTTCCGTTTCGTTTCAACGGCGACTCTGGCCTGTGGGCTTGTCACGCTTCCAATGTGTGCGGCGGCCCAGACCGCGGTTTGCTCCGACACGCCTGCGGAGGGTGAGCGGGTCGAATGCGCGAAGGACAGCACGTCCACGGACGACATCGAGATCCTGCTGGAGGGCGTCGACATCGACATTGCGACGACGGCGGTCAACACACACGCGGTGCGCGCCAAGCACGAGGGCAGCGGCGACATCGACATTGAAGTCACCCACGATCTCAACGACTCGGGCGAGGTCGTCCGCAGCGCGATCGCCACGTCCGGCAAGCCCCAAGCCTACGCCATTTACGGCGAACACACGGGCACGGGAACCGTCGACATCTCGGTATCCACCTCCACTATAGGCACGACCGGCAGGACGGCACATGGCGTGCATGCCCGGCACTACGGAACCGGTCTCGTCCGGTTCGACGTCACCAACAGCCGGATCGACACGGAGAAAAGGGACGCGCACGGCATTTTTGCGGTCCACCACAGCACTGGCACGGGAGATGACGCCAACGCCAATGTCTTGATAACGGCCACCTCGAACCGTGTCGTCACCGCGGGCGAGAGCGCCCACGGCATTCGTGGCAGGAGCGATGGCAAGGGTGACGTCACAATCACAACGACTTCGAACACCATCACCACCAAGGGCAAGGAGGCCATCGGCATCTACGGCTATCACCGGGGCGAAGGCGATATCTTCATCACGTCCACGCAGGATGCGATCACCACGGAGAACAAGGAAGAGGGCGACAACCTCATCATTGCCACGGGTATCCTGGCCTGGCATCAACGAGGGAACGGCGACACGAATATCAGAGTTGTCGGCGGCTCCATCAGCACGGTCGGTAACTATTCCGCGGGCATTATCGGCCAACACGCCCTCACCAGTTACGATCCCGTAACCACGAAGGGAGCAGTGGACATCGATGTCAAGGACACCGTCATTGATACGACGGGAAAGTGGAGCAGCGGCATCTTTGCCCGACACTCCGGGAGCGGCGCTGTCAGGGTTGCCACCAGGGGTGGCCAGCGGATCACCACGACAGGTGCGGCAGCGCATGGAATCCTTGCCTACCACGACGGGACAGGAGAGGACCGGAGCATCGACATCATGGTCGGCGGAACCATCGATGCGCGGGGCAAAAACGCGGACGGAGTCCGGGTGGGAACGGTCTCGTCCGGCAACGCGGTAGGTGCCGCCGCCCTCGACGAAGGTGGATACCGCAGGCATACTGTGACCGTGAATGGCGGGATCAAAAGCGCCACCGGGGCCGGCGTCTTCCTTGCCGGCGGCGGCAAGCTCTTCATCGGTCCGGCGGGACGCATCGACGCGGATTCGGGCAGCGCCATTCTCGCGACGGGCGACACGCCGGCGGATGACATGGAAGATCCGGCGATCAAACCGAAGCTGCTTGTCGGCATGCAGCTCGACGGGCGTCGGTTGACGTCCGTCCTTGGCGACAGCTGGATCGTCAACGACGGCGGCGAGACCACTATCCTGGTCAACAACGTGAAGCTCCACGACGGCGCGACGGGCGTCGTTCCGGGCGCCGTCGCCGCCTACGGCGCGTGGGATGTCACGATCCGGGACGCAGGCGTCAGGGTCACTGACCGTACTGACACGAACCCCGAGAGCTGGACCGTCAGCGAACCTGCGATGGGAGTTGTTGCCGACCGAGACTTCTCGGCGGAAGACTTCGTCGAGACGTATGCTCCACGTGCCGCTATCTACGAGGCCCTTCCCGGATTTCTCCTTCGCCTGAACGCGCCGGGTTCCGGTGGGACACGCGTCCCGCCGGGTGAGGCGACTGTCTGGACGCGGTTTACCGGCGGGAGGGGTGCCTTCGAGCCGGAACGTGCCAGCATTGGAGCGAAGTACCGCTTCGGCCACAGTTCGCTCGAAGCAGGCCTGGACGTCCCCTTCGGCGACGGCGTCACCGGTTTGGCCTCGATTCACAGCCTTCGGGGATTTGCCGACGTCTCGGCATCGACCGGAGGCGGGAGGATCGACGCGAGCGGCCACGCCATGGCACTCGGACTGTCCGTCAACAACGTCGCGAACGGGGCCTACGCGTCTGGCAGGCTTTCGTATGCCGAGTACACGCTGGGTCTTGCGTCGGACAGGAGGGGACCTCTCGGAAAAGGCATCTGGGCCCGTGGCCTGTCCCTCGATCTGGACGTCGGCCTACGGGCGACCCTCGGCGACAGTGCGTTCGTCGCACCGCGCGTCAAGGTGACGGCCTCAGGGATCGACGTAGACGACTTCACCGACGCGACGGGTTCCCGCGTGTCGGTGGTCGACGCTTCCCGCCAAACGAGGACGCTCGGCATCGTTGCCGAATCCTGGCGGTGGTTCGGCCAATCGGGCGGAACGCTTGGCCTGCGGGGGTCGCTGGATCTGGAACGGTCAATCGGCAAGTCCGGAACGAGCGTCCTGGTGTCGGGGAAGAAGCTGTACTCCGCAGGCTCGTGGGCCCGCCTCAACTTGGCGCTCGGCGGAAGCTGGCGCTGCGGCGGACTCGCTATCGACACGGCGATTTCCGTGCTCGGAATTGGGTCGGACGACACCCAGCTTTCCGGCCATACCTCCATTGCAATGCACTTTTGACCCGCATTGGACGGTGCATTGCGAAAGGCGCGTTTCGCGCGTGGGATCATCTTGGAGACACAACATACACCTATCAGGAAAAATGAGGGAAAGGATGAAAGCCTTACTGCTAGCAACCCTGCTCGCGCTAGGAAGCAGCGCCTACGCGGAGATGAAAGTCAGCGCCAAGGAAACCCTCGAGGGAACAACTGTCACCATTACAGGGGCGACTCGGGAGGATGTCCGTAACGGCAGTTACGAAGAGACGCTCAGGATAGCTACCACGCAGGCGCGGGCATGAGCGCGACGTCGGGCATCCGGAACTCACTGCTGAAGATCACGCGGTGATCCAGCGCATCGTCGACGAGGGCGAGTGGTTCCACAGCCAGGAGGTGACGCACGCGCTCGGATTCCTGGAGGTCGGCGACGCCATCTGGAAGGTCGTGATCAAGCGGACCAAAGGCGAAGGCACGAAGACCTATCTCCAGATCCTTCACAAGGTTTATCCGTGCCACCTTGATGCGAACCGGCGGCGCCTCAAGCGAATCGACCGCTAGCGTGAAAAGGCACCAGGCGGGCCGCAACCTCCCGCGCTCGCCCGAAGGCATGAGGTGCTTACGAATGACTCTGGTGCCGCTGTTTTGATAGCCCGTCTTCCGGACCGATTTCAAGGCCACGTTTCAAGGCCGAATTGGACGGAATTTTTCCGGGCCATGATCGCCCCTCAGACCCCTCACAAACCCGCCGTTTCCGAGCGGTTGTCCGCAGAAACCTCCCCACATTTTGCAAAACTCTTTTTTCGCGTTGCCACGGTTTTCACGCACCGTTTGATCCGGTTCGCACCCCCGCGATGGCCTTGTTTCCTTTACATCGCGCGGGATCCCGTCTCACTATATCTCACCTCATCTGGGATGGTCTCAAATTCGTTAGAACTTTTGTCTCCCCACAACCTGCCTTTCTCGACGGGATATCCACGACCCCGTAGTATACTCGGTGGACTCGGTGGCGCGGGAATTGGAATCTCGGCAGAGACCGTTGCGCCGGAAACCGCGACATCGTTCGTACGATGGATTACTTCGAAGAGTGTGCAATCGGGCCCATATCTTGTCAACAACGGCCAATCCGCGAACCGGCAAACTTGGTTGAACCAAGGACGAAACCCGGAAGTCGCTCCGTTGTTCCGTGGAGGTTTTCACACAATCGACAACGCATGGACACGTCCTCGTGATCCTTGGTTCCAGGGGTTCGTGGACGACGCCTGCACTGTCTCTCCCGATTTCTTCGGCAAGAACATTCCTTCGGACGTCTTTCTTGCCGATTTCGACGCGATTTTTTTGTCACCGCAGAAATGAAATCAATTCACGCCTGTCGCAGTGACCACGTGTGGCGGCAAGGGCCTGGGACTCCGTCAAAACCACCGCTTTCTTGAGTCCGGCTACGTGGTCAATGTCGTGGCCCGGAGCAAAGGCAAAACAGGAAAACAAGGGGCGACCATTCTGTCGCCTCTGACCCTGCGCGGGACAGGGATGCGAAGCCTCTGGCCGACATTCATTCGAAAGCAGGACCGATTGCGACTTAGGAATATTACGGGTGCTCATCTCGAGCAGCCGACTCGGAATGTCTCGCAAGGTGAACTTGATCGCGTTTTGGCCCGGTCTCCATCGAGACGGGTAATTCTTGCGAAGCCCCCCGCGTCGCAGGGAAAATTCGAGGAAGCGTACCCGGTGGCAAGCTTGGCACGCCTGAGGAGGTCACCCTCGCGCAGCGCCTTCTGGCAAGCCTTTAGCCCGGGACGTTCATCCCTCTTGCCGGATGCGCGATCCGTGTAGATGAGTCAAAGGCGCGTACTTGCGACGCTCAGTATCAAATGTGCGGACATTCGCCTGCAACTGCGAAGAGCGGCGAAGCCAAAATGCTTGGAGTGTCATTTCGCCCACCGGAGTCGACCCCCCGATGATCAAACTACTATAGCCTCCTTCCTTACGTTGCCTGCCCCGCAACTCTGTAACGGTGCATTCAAGCACAACGACATACCACTTCGATATACGCGCCAGCCTACGTTGCGAAACCGGGAGTGCTCGTTTCGACCGACTTGATTGATCGTGGCTGCGAAACTACAGACGCCTGAACAAATCGGGCCAATGCGATAGGTCGCTGAAGCTATCCGGTCTGTCCGGCCCGACAGATTCCAGGCACCCAGGACTAAACCATGAAGATTTTCGATTTCCCGATCACCAGGAAATGGCCGCCCCGCCATCCGGACCGAATTCAGCTCTATTCGCTTCCAACCCCGAACGGTCTCAAGGCATCCATCATGCTCGAGGAGATTGAGCTTCCGTACGAGGCGCACAGGGTCAATTTTTCGACCAACGATCAATTCAGCCCCGAGTTCCTGTCACTCAATCCGAACAACAAGATCCCGGCGATCATCGATCCTGATGGTCCCGGCGGCGAGCCAATGCCGCTTTGGGAATCGGGAGCGATCCTGATCTATCTGGCAACGAAGTCCGGACGGCTGTTGCCGAAGGAACCTTTACACCACTACGAAACGCTGCAGTGGCTCATGTTTCAAATGGGCGGTGTCGGACCCATGTTCGGCCAACTCGGGTTCTTCCATGCGTTTGCCGGAAAGGAAATCGAAGACCCCCGCCCCCGAAAACGGTACGCCGACGAAACCGCGCGCCTGCTCAGAGTGCTCGACGGCCGCCTCAAGGGCCGGGAATGGATCATGGGAGATGAAATGACAATTGCCGATGTCGCCATGTTTCCCTGGGTCCGTTCGGTCGTCGCCGTATACAAGGCCGCGGACACTGTCGGATGGGGAGAGCTTGAAAACGTCCCGGCCGCGCTGGAGCGGTTCCTTGAACGGCCAGCCGTCAAAAGAGGACTCGAGGTTCCTCCACGAGCGTAGTCATCCGGCCGATCGCGAAATCGGCACTGGCAGGCCGGGACTTCCATCCTGTTCTTCGACGCCGGTGACCGGGTCATCGCGCAAGCCCTATCCCGGTCGCGCGAAAATCCGTTCAAGGTCGGGCGGTGTCGCCGACTTCCGGATCCGCTCGTCGAATCCCGCAAGCGGCCCGCGTACGGCGATGGCGAACGCGAGGTGACGGGGCGCTTCCATCCGGCATCACCTGGCCGCAAGGCGGCAGACATGCCGGAACACTTCCTGCGCCTGCAGTTACCGCCTGAGGGCGGCTCCCGTCGCCTTCGAAACCTTGTCGACGATCCTGGAAGAAATCGCCTCGATTTCCTCGTCGGTAAGCGTCTTGAGCCTGGGCTGCAACCGCACGTTGATTGCAACGGACTTCTTGCCGGTACCGACCTGCGCCTCGGCCTTCTTGCCGGTGAATTCATCGAAAACCGAAACATCCGTGATCAGTGTCCGGTCCACACCGCGTACCGCCCGGACAATGTGCACAACCTCGACGTCACGGTCGACGACGAAGGCAAAATCCCGCTCGACAGCCTGCAATTCATCGAGCTGGAATGCCGCCCGTCCTGTCGACCCGGTCTTCGAAACCGGTATGGAATCAAGGTGTACGACAAAAGCAACGACCGGTCCGGCTACGTCCGCTCGACGCAAGACCGTCGGGTGCAACTCCCCAAAAGTCGCGAGGACGACCTTGGGACCAAGCTTCAGATGTGCAGATCGGCCTGGATGCCACCACGGGTCACTCGTTCGGTCCGTCATCAGACGGCCTGGAGCCCCGAGCACCGAGAGGACCGTGTCCAGGTCGGCCCGGGCATCTCCGATATCGACAGGCCGCCGGTCTCCGTACGGGTCCCGAGGGCCGGTGTGCCCGCTGAGCAACCCGGTAATCACCGTCTCCTCGTCCCCGGGTTCACCTCCGCCGAAGACGGGCCCAACTTCGAACAAGGCCAGGTCCATGTGGCCTCTGGACTGATTTCGGGACGCCGCCTTGAGCAGCCCCGGAATCAGGTCCGGGCGCATATGACTCAAGTCGCTTGCAATCGGGTTGGCGAGTCGCACCTGATCTGTGCCGCCGAACTGCAATGCCATTTCCCGATCGATGAACGAGTAGGTCACACATTCATTGTAGCCACACACGGCCACGGCGCGGCGGGCCACGCTCTCCCGCCTTTGGGTCCTCGACAGGATCGGGCTTCCGACGCCTTGCTCGCTCCGTGGCAGGCAAACGCCACGCAGTTGCCCCAGAGACCGGACTCGGGCGATTTCCTCCACAAGGTCGGCCTCTCCCTGCACGTCCGGTCTCCACGACGGAACGTGAGCCGCGCCATTTGCAACCCGAAACCCGAGTGCGTCGAGAATCGCTGTCTGGTCGTCCTCCGGGACGTCCATTCCAACCAGTGAGCTTACCCGATCCGGGTCGTGTGCATAGCACCTGGAGGTGTCTGGAATTTGCCCTGCCATGACCCGTTCAGAGGCTTCGCCACCGCATATCTCGACGATCAGCCGGGTCGCGAGATCCAGACCCTTTTCTGTGAACTCAGGATCAACTCCACGTTCGAAGCGGAAGCGTGCATCCGAATTGACCTTCAACTGGCGGCCTGTCGACGCGATCATGACCGGGTCCCACAGGGCGCTCTCCAGGAATACATTCGTGGTGGATTCGGTGCACCCTGTCGACCTGCCGCCAATGACGCCAGCGATGCTTTCCGGACCTCTGGAATCACTGATGACCATCATGCCCGGCTGAAGCACGTACTCCGTGTCATCCAGGGCCGTGATCCTTTCCCCGCCCACGGCAAAATGCACGCGCAGGTCTCCCTCGACCAAGTCCGCGTCGAACGCATGCAAGGGCCGGTTTCGGTCGTAGGTGACAAAGTTCGTCACATCGACAACGGCGGAAATCGGCCTCAATCCGATGGCACGTAGCCGCGATTGCAGCCATTCGGGAGATGGGCCGTTTCGGACGCCCCGGATAATCCGGCCAAGAAAGGCGGGACACCCACGACGCTCAACGTCGTCGTCGATGGACACCCCGACCGAAGACCGGAATCCACCGGAGACCGGCACCAGTGTTTCCGACTTGAGTGTCCCGAGACCTCGGGCGGCCAGGTCTCTCGCGATTCCGCGCACACCCAGCGCATCGGGACGATTCGGTGTCACGGCAATTTCGACTACGGGATCGGCGAGGTTGGCGTAATCGATGTAGCGCTCGCCGAGCGGCGCATCATCGGGCAGCTCAATGATGCCGTCGTGGTCATCATTGATCATCAGTTCGCGACCGGAGCAGAGCATTCCGCAGGAATCAACACCACGAATCCGCCCGAGCTTGAGGTCGACTCCAGTTCCGGGAATATGGGTACCGACAGGCGCAAACACACCGACAAGGCCCGTCCGTGCATTCGGTGCTCCGCACACGACCTGTACGATCGTGGTCTTTCCCCCCGGACCATCCGGCCAGGTTTCGACCTGGCAGAGTTTCAGGCGATCGGCATTCGGGTGCTGTGTCGCCTCGATGACCCGGCATATCCGGAAGGCGCCTAGCGTCTTCGCCGGATCGCCGATTTCCTCGACCTCAAGGCCAAGGTCGGTCAGCGCCGCACACATTTCGAAGAGCGAGGCATCGGTGTCGAGGTGGTCCTTGAGCCAGGACAGGGTGAATTTCATGACCGAACCCGTCCCTACAGGCCGATCCGGCTGAGCCCGGCGTGAAGCGTCGGCACATCCAATGGCGGGAAGCCGTAGTGCCTCAGCCATGGCACGTGGCTGTCAAAGAAGGCCCGGAGATCCGGAATTCCGTATTTGAGCATTGCCAGTCGGTCGATTCCCATGCCGAAAGCGAAGCCCTGCCACTGGTCCGGATCGACTCCGCCAGCCTTCAAGACTTTCGGATGAACCATTCCGCAGCCGAGGATCTCGAGCCAGTCATCACCCGTACCGATCTTCAGCTGGCCGTCTGCCCAACTGCAGCGAATGTCGACCTCGGCGGAAGGCTCGGTAAACGGGAAATGCGACGCCCGGAACCGCAATTCGACTCCGTCGACCTCGAAGAAACTCCGGCAGAATTCCTCCAGTGTCCACTTGAGGTTGGCCATGGAAATGTCCCGGTCGAGGCACAGCCCCTCGTACTGGTGGAACATCGGTGTGTGGGTCTGGTCGTAGTCGGCCCGATAGACCCGACCGGGCGCAATCACCCTGCACGGGACCCCCCGGGACTTCATGTAGCGAATTTGCACCGGTGACGTATGGGTTCGCAGGACATGCGGAGTGCGTCCGTCTTGTCCATCGTGGTGCATGTAGAACGTGTCATGCTCCTGGCGTGCCGGGTGATCCGCGGGCATGTTGAGAGCATCGAAGTTGTGCCAGTCCGTTTCGATCTGGGGTCCCTCGGCGACGGAGAAGCCGAGACCGCCAAATATCGCGATCACTTCTTCGGTGACCTGGGAAACCGGGTGCAGCGTTCCGGCTCGCCGGGTCCGGCCCGGCATCGTCACGTCCATCCATTCTTCGCTCAGGCGACGCTGCAGTGCCGCCTCCGCCAGCTCTTCCCTCCGCTTTGAAATCGCCTGGTTGACCGCGTCCTTGAGGGCGTTCAGTTCCGGTCCCCGGACCATTCTCTCTTCCGGGGTCATACGGCCGAGTTCCCTCATCAGGAGAGATACCTCGCCCTTGCGTCCCACCGACGAAACCCGGATCTGCTCGAGGGCCTCCGCGTCCTCCGCCCGTGAAATCGACGCGATGAGGCGGGCCTTCAATGCATCTGCGTCCTGCATTCTCTTTCCTTCGCCTCTTCGTCTGTTGGGAAGATTTGGCCCGGATCAGGGCGCTGGAACCGCCTCCGCAACGCCGCAGGTCAGGACAATCCCAAGAGTTCTCTTTGGCCGAACCGACGCCGTTGCCGGCAGGTAGGAGGCAAGTCCTGGCGGGATTGCGCCGGTTCCGGACTCAGGATTTCGTGGCGAGGGCATCCTTGGCGCGATTGACCACGGTCTCGAAGACCTTCGGGTCGTGCACGGCCAGATCAGCCAGGAGTTTCCTGTCGACTTCAATTCCGGCCATCGACAGGCCGTTCACAAATCGACTGTAGGTCAGGGACTCGTCAAGTTCCCGGACAGCCGCGTTGATACGCTGGATCCAGAGTGCCCGGAAATTCCGCTTTCTGTTTTTCCGGTCGCGGGTCGCATATTGATGTGCACGGTCCACGGCCTGTTTCGCGGTTCGAAACGTGTTTTTTCGCCTGCCGTAGTAACCTTTTGCCGCCTTGACGACTTTCCGGTGGCGGCGGTGCGTCTGGACGCGATTTCTCACACGGGTCATGATTCCGCTCCCCGTCGCTACCTGGAATACGGCATATAGGATTTCACGATACGCGACGCAGACCGGCCAAGAATGGTTGTCCCGCGCGCGTTTCGAATGAATTTCCTGGTTCGCTTGATCATGCCGTGGCGCTTGCCCGCCTGGCAGGACCGAATCTTTCCGGTTGCCGTCGCTCGGAAGCGTTTCTTGGCACTCGACTTGGTTTTCATCTTGGGCATTTCCACCTCCTGTTTCGCGGAAGGGTCAATCACGCCCCTCGGCAGCCCTTGTGGCCGGCGGCGTTTCCGAAGCGCGCCATATAATTGTGGCACAATTCGGTTGCAAGCCGAATCGGCGGAACAGAACATCTCCTGCCGATGGCAAACCCCGAAACGACGATGATTCCCGGGACCTGCTGTTCAGCAAGAAAAATCGGGATCCGGGCAAGCCGCACCAGCGTCCGCAGTTGCCGCGCCGGACCGGTACAGTGTTCTCCGCAGTGTGCCGCCCTGCGGAATCTTCTCCTTCGCGCGGCCTGCGGTCGCCAACGGGTTGCGAACTCCGGAACGGGATGCAACCCTGTCCGGGAATTACGGGATTCATGACTCCGCCAACGACGTGCGGGGAACATGCCATGAGCCGATCAGGTTGCGGATTTCAGCCATGGGACGCAGGTGGATGAACGGGGGAGAACGACATGCCGAAGGATCTGCATGAACCCAAGGGGCTGTACGCCTATTTCAAAGAGAACCCGGACGAGGCACACCGCCGGTTCTTCAAGCCCGCGTCGGGGATGAGCCGCCGTGGCTTTTTTACCGGTGCGGGGGCGGTGACTGCAGGCAGCCTGCTCGGCATGACGATTCCGTTCTACGCCAACATGCCGCGCGGGCTGGTGCCCGCTGCCTTCGCCGCAGAGGATGTGTTGGTCGGCAAGGATGGCCTGACACTGCTGAACGACAGGCCCATCAATGCCGAGACCCCGGCACATCTCCTCGACGATGCGATTACGCCAACCGCCCGGCATTTCATCCGCAACAACGGCCTGCCGCCGGAAGAAGTGGATGCCGACGGCTGGATGCTGACCATCGATGGGCTGGTGGATAATCCGGCAAGGTTCTCGATAGAAGACCTGCGTTCAAGGTTCGAGGTGACCACGATGGCACTCACCATAGAGTGCGGGGGAAACGGCCGGGCGTTTTTCGACCCTCCGGCCAGAGGAAACCAATGGACGGTCGGAGCCGTTGGCTGCGCGGAATGGACCGGCGTGCGGCTTGCCGACGTACTGAAAAGCTCAGGCGTGAAGCCGGGCGTGGTCTACACCGCACACTATGGTGCCGACACCCATCTCTCAGGAAAGAAGGACAAACAGCCGATTTCCCGGGGCGTGACGATCGCCAAGGCAATGACCGATGATGTCCTGATCGCGTTTGCGATGAACGGAGGGCCGCTCCACAGGCAAAACGGCGCGCCACTCCGCCTCGTGGTGCCCGGTTGGCCGGGCTCCTGCTCACAGAAATGGCTGACACGCATCGAACTCCGCGACGTCGTGCATGACGGACCTAAGATGACCGGCACGTCCTACAGGGTACCGCGCAATCCGGTCGCTCCCGGAGACAAGGTTCCTGCAGAGAACCTCGTCATCATCGAGCGCATGCCGGTGAAATCCCTGGTGACGTCGCCTGAAAACAACAGCAGGTCGGAACGCGAGGCCGAGGTGCGCGGCCACGCCTGGTCAGGCGACCGGACAATCGTCGCCGTCGATGTCACCATCGACTTCGGCAAGACCTGGATGGCCGCCGAACTGGACGGGCCGGTCAATACGGGAGCGTGGCAGAACTGGCGCCAATCCTTGTCGTTTCCGGAAGCCGGATATTACGAGGTCTGGGCACGTGCGACCGACAGCGCAGGAGAGATGCAACCCTTCGCCATCAACTGGAATCCGAAAGGCTACCTCAACAACACGATGCATCGGGTGGCGTTGCGCGTAACCTGACGTTCAACACGGAAACGCTCAAGGCAATGAAATCCGGAATCACGGCCGCGCTACTGTTCACCTGTTTGGCGACAGCGCCCGCGGGTGCAGGCGAGCCGGAGTCCCTGCTTGCCACGGCAGATCCCGGCCGGGGGAAGAACATCTTCCGCAAATGCGTCCTCTGCCACACGGTCGAAAAGGACGGCGGGAAGAAACTCGGGCCCAATCTTTGGGGCATAGTCGGAGCTCCCGTAGCCGCCAGGGAAGGGTTTTCCTATTCAAAGGCCATAACGGCATTTGGCGGCAACTGGACACTGGAGCGACTCGACGCCTATCTGAAGAAACCGCGCGTGCTCGTGAAGGGCACCTCCATGATCTTCGTCGGCCTCAAGCACGAGAACGACCGCGCTGATGTCATCGCGTTCATGAACCTCATGAGTGACAGTCCTGCCGATTTCGGGTCGGTACCGGCAAAACCGGTGGTGCCTGAGACCCGAGAACCGGAAGATTTCGGCGTCATGGTCGCGGCGCCAGGCGCATCCGAGACCTTTGACGCATGCACACCCTGCCATTCGGAACGGATCGTTGTGCAGCAAGGCCTGGCGCGAGACCAGTGGGACGAACTTCTGGACTGGATGGTGGACGAGCATGAAATGGAGCCGGTAGACGCAGATCTCCGCACGGTCATCCTCGACTATCTCGGGGAACATTACGGCCCCGATCGCCCGAATTTCCCGGGGGAGTAGACGGTTCGGGCAGGTTTTCGACTATGCTCGACGTGGCCTTTCACCACCAGGCACCGCTTCCCGCAGGTTCGCGGAGGACAAACGTGTCTTGCCGACCTCCGATTCCGGACACGGGGATTTACGGTTGGGAGGGATTCACAAATCATCCAAAGCGTAATTCAAGGCATATTCAAGCTAATCCTGTCCGAGGAACCGCTCGTCAGTCAGATCGAATGTCTCGACAAACGGCAATCCGGATGGGCGTCGCCGTCTCTCATCCTTTCGGCAGGTGCAATGACTCGTGGCTTGGGTGACCTTGAAGGAGTGAAGGAACCAAACCATGCCAAGCGTTAACCCGACAATTTTGAGGTGGGCCCGGGAAACAGCAGGATTGTCTCCCGGGGACGCCGTTCAGAAACTCGGAATCCGGGCCGCGCACGGTCTTGAACCGGTCGAGCGGCTTGCTGCCCTGGAAAACGGTCACACCGCTCCCACGCGCCCGATTCTCGTGAAAATGTCGAAGCAGTACAGACGACCACTCCTGACGTTCTATCTGAGTACGCCGCCGAAAACGGGTGACCGAGGTCAAGACTTCAGGACGCTCCCGGCAACTGTTGCCCAGTCTGACAACGCCCTTGTCGATGCTGTTCTTCGCGACATCAGGGCTCGCCAGTCGCTTGTATGCATGGCCCTCGAAGAAGAGGACGAGGCCAAGAGCCTGGCATTCATTGGCACGGCCGAAATCGACGAACCTCCGGGCTCGCTCGCGAGCCGGATGAAGGTCACGCTTGACTTTGACATTGCAACGTACCGGCGGTCCCGAACCATGGATGGCGCGGTCTCGTACCTTCGCGACCAGGCGGAAGGTGCGGGCATCTTTGTCCTGTTTGTGGATAACCTTGGCAGTTATCACACGGAAATCCCAATTGACCTGTTTCGGGGGTTCGCCCTTGCCGATGACATCGCACCGTTCGTCGCGGTGAATGCGAACGACTCCAAAGGTGCACAGTCATTTACAATCGTGCATGAACTCGCTCATCTTTGGCTCGGCCTCACGGGCGTGAGCGGACGCAAGGGCGAACGCCGGATCGAGAAGTTCTGCAACGACGTGGCAGGAGAATTTTTCTTGCCAACAACCGAACTTATCCGGTTGGCGGTCAGCGAAGACTCTGGTTTGGCGGCGGCTGTCCGGCAGGTGGGCGACTTCGCCCGTGCACACAAGGTCAGCGGAACAATGGTCGCCTACAAGCTTCATCGTTCCGGTACCTTCAGTTATGAATTCCATGAAGGCATTGCCCGGACCTTCCGCGAGAATTTCCTCACCCGGCGATCCCGTGGCCGGAATTTGGCCAGAAGAACCGGTTCCGGCCCGGCCTACCCCGTCATTCGCCGTCACCGAGCTGGCCCCGCTCTCGTTGAGCTTGCGGACCGCATGCTGAGGGCTGGAGTATTGACTACGACAAAGGCCGGCAAAGTTCTGGGGGTAAGCGCCAAGAACGTCCAAAGCGTGCTTAGAGCCGGTAAACCGAAAATCTCGGGATAGGCTCAACGTCAATGCTCTACCTCCTTGACGCCAATACGCTGATAGACGCAAACCGCGACTACGACGGAATTGGTCAAGTCAATGAATACTGGGAGTGGCTGATTCACTGCGAAGAACAAGGCCACGCCAGGATTCCTGTCGAGGTGTACGAAGAGCTGAAAGCCGGCTCAGATGATCTCTCGGACTAGGCAAAGACGGCCGAGGCAGAAGCGGCTTTGAAATTCAAGGAAGAGGTCGACATAGATTTGGTTCGTTGGGTAACGGAAAATGGATACGCACCCGATCTGACCGATATCGAAGTCGTGGAAGTCGGACGTGACCCTTTCCTGGTCGCCTACGCACCGGTCAACGCCGACGACCGGTCATTGTCACGACCGAACGTTCGAGGCCGGGCGCACGAAGAAATAACCGAAAGGTTCCTGACGTGTGCAGACAGTTCGGCATCCGCTCGTGCAATGCCTTCACGTTCGGCCATGAACTCGGCTTCAGAACAGACTGGAAAGACCACGTTGAGGAGTGAGGCAATTTCCGTTCATTGCGACACGGAACTGTCTCTCGGCTTCATCGGCACGACATTGTGTGTACGACTCTCGCTCCAACGCATGCAATCTCCGGTTGAATTGGGGCAAGTCGGATCTCGGACGGCTCGAACCACGAGCAGACCCGGAGTGCCCGGGTTACGCAGGCACAAACACGTTCGTGTACCTTTCGCGCAGCAGGGACTTCTGAACCTTGCCCATGGCGTTTCGGGGCAACTCGCCGACGACCAGCAGTTTCCGGGGATGCTTGAAACGCGCCAATGAGGCCGCGGCGGCGGCAGCGATTACCTCGAGATCCGGTTCGGCACCCGAGTCCGGGACGATCAGTCCCAGGACAGTTTCTCCAAGGTCCGCATGCGGCACGCCGATCACAGCGCTTTCACGCACGCCCGGCTGTTCGTCGAGGACGAGTTCGATCTCCTTCGGACAAATGTTGTATCCGCCAGAAATAATCAGGTCCTTGATGCGGCCTACGATGTGGACATAGCCGTTCTCATCGACCTTCCCGAGGTCTCCGGTGATGAAGAATCCGTTCGCGCGCAGTTCTGAGGCGGTCTTTTCCGGCATGTTCCAATAGCCCTTGAAGACATTTGGGCCGCGAATCTCGATTTGTCCGACGTTGCCCTTCGCCACATCCTCGCCGGTTGCCGGTTCCGTGATCCTGAGTTCCACGCCCGGAAGAGGGACTCCGACCGTCCCGGCGCGCCGGTCTCCGTCATAGGGATTCGAGGTGTTCATGTTGGTCTCGGTCATGCCGTACCGCTCGAGGATGCGGTGGCCGGTACGTTGTTCGAAACGCGCGTGGGTTTCGGCAAGGAGTGGTGCGCTTCCGGAAATAAAAAGGCGCATGTGGCGCGTCAGATCCGCCGTGAAGCCCGGGGAATCCAGGAGGCGCGTATAAAATGTCGGCACGCCCATCAGGGTGGTGGCATCCGGCAATCGCGCGATGACCTGATCGAGGTCGAACCTGGGAAGGAAGATCATCGATCCGCCCGCAATCAGGGTGATGTTCGTCGCCACGAAAAGTCCGTGGGTATGAAAGATCGGCAGGGCATGAAGCAGAACGTCGCTCGCATCGAAACGCCAGGACTCGGCAAGGACTCTGGCGTTCGACAGCAAGTTGCCCTGCGTAAGCATCGCTCCCTTCGAACGCCCGGTGGTACCCGATGTATAGAGCAGTGCCGCGAGGTCGTTCTCGTCACGTTCAATCGCCGGATAGGTAACCGGCATGGCAGCAGCCTGGTCTGCAAGGCTACCACTTCCGTCCGGATTCAAGGTTTCAAGGCGCACCTCCGGCCAATTGCCGACCGCGGCAAGCGTGGCGCCGTTTTCCGCGTCGCAAACCACCGTTTCAGCGCCGCTGTCTTCAATGAAATAGCCGAGTTCTTCAACCGTGTAGGCCGTGTTGAGCGGCAGGAAGACGATCCCGGACTGAACACAGGCCGCGTAGAGCGCCAACGCCGCAGACGATTTCTCGACTTGCGCGGCGAGCCGGTCACCCGGGGACATGCCGGACTGCGTCAGCACATGCGCGAACCGGGTTGCCACGTTGAGGAAGTCGGCATGGGTCAGGATCGACCCATCTTCAAGGACGAGGAACGGTGTCGTCTGCCCGTCATGCTTTCCGAACATTTGGTCGTAAAGCGGGTTAGTCATCGCGCGGCTTCCCGTTTTCCGGTGTAAACCGCAAATCACGCACAGAAAATTCGCGAATTCAACATCATGACGTTCGGGTTCCAGGTAAATCGCTTTTCAAACACTCCGGCTTACAGACAATAGCCCGAGGCGGAACTGATCACTTCAACGCGTCGCGGTCCGCCGCGAGTCCCGGTCATTTGTGGTCCTTTCCGGCAGCTACGCGATGTTCGGGAATGTCTTATCCCGATAACGTGCGCACGGTCTGGATAGGCATGAAGAGGCGCATTGGTTGATCTGGAAGCGCCACAAAACCGAATGCCTCGTAGTAGGTCTTGCGACGGGCCACAGCTTCAGGATTGCCGCAATCAAAGACGTCGAGCAGAACCGCACAGGTTGCTATCTCATTCGAAATCCGCCCGATGCGATTGAGAGCGTCTGCAAGCAAGGCACTTTCCATGCCTTGTCCCTGCATCGACATATCCACACCGATCATGGAAATGAATGCCGTCGGCAGGGTTCCATGTCGTGGAGCTTTTTTTGCGAAGATTTCAGGCATCTCGTCTGCTATGACAGAATGCATGTTGATGCCATAGTACCCGAGAATGCGGCGGTTGTTGTCGAGCGCAACCCAGGCGCGGATGATATCGGCCCTGGTTGCCTTATTCGCCGTAAGTTTCAGGTAATTGTTTATCTGGGGAACGCCACAATCGAAGCCTGCCCGTTCCTGAGCCTTCGGATCGAATGGCGCTATGTTGAATTGAGCTTTGCTGACAGCTTTAGTCAGCATTCGCAATCAAGTTCTTCCGCAATGCGAATGCTTCCTTCAACCGCTTGTTGGGTTGCGGCGGGTTCTCTAGAGCATTGAAAAACACTGCCCGATCGGCTTCACTGTCGAGCATCGTCACCTTTTGGGCCTCAATGGCTTCCTGCGCAGCCTTGAAAGCGGCGCTCACGACGAAAGAACTCACATCGACACCGCTTATCGTTGCAGCACGACTGATGGTTTGTTTCACAGAAGGTTGCGTACGTGCTTCAAGCCGGGCACTTTTGGGCTCGTCAATAGCGGCAGTGCTATCTTCAAACATCATCATGATTGTTCCCTGGTCCGATGATACAATTTGTCGTGGGCATCACCCTTGAATCTTTCTGTACGGGAAATCGGCGTACATATCAAATGAATGGCAATCCAGGGCAATCGCGTTTGAAATTGTCTCCTCTTGGCTACTGTGTGATTGCATGATTCCCTGTTGAAAAACAACAACCTGAGGCAGGGATGAAGCAGGACAGTGCAGGACTTCGCATGAATCTTCGACGGGGTGGAAGACCCCCGGACCAGCAACGCGACCCGTCACAATCTCCATGAAACACTGATGATCGCGCTTCTGTGCGTGTTTTGCGGTGGCCAGACATGCACCGACATGGAACCTTTCGGGTGCTCGAAAGAAGACTTCGTGCGCCGCTTCATGAAGCTCGAACACGGCATTCCGAGCCACGACGCCTTCTCGGCGCTGTTCGGGGTTCTCGACCCTGATTGCCTGGGCAGAGCGCCCGACTTAACTGCCTGCTCGCCGATCCTCCCGGAATTATGCTTGGAAAAAAATCTTCGGCCTACGTAAGCCGCCCGGCCGCACCCGACCGAGACAACACGTGTCAAGCGAAGCGGGGCACCCACTTGGGAGATGCGTCTTTCCAAGGAGGCGTGAATTCTGAGGCTAATTCAAAGTACAATATTGAATTAGCCTCCAAGGTCGTTTAGCTATGTGTCATGATCGAACGCGACCTCACTCCGAGACTGATCAATGCCGCGCAGACTTGGCCGTCCATAACGCTCACCGGGCCTCGGCAGAGCGGAAAGACGACATTGTGCCGCGCCCTGTTTCCACAGCACCAGTACGAGACTCTGGAAGCACCGGACGTGCGATCCTTCGCCACTGAGGACCCCCGTGCCTTCCTTGCCCAGTTTCCGAAAGGCGCAGTTCTCGACGAGGTCCAGAGGGCGCCCGATCTGCTTTCCTACCTCCAGGGCATCATCGATGCAGACCCGGCGCCTGGTCGTTGGATTCTCACCGGTTCGCAAAACCTCTCCTTGCTCGAATCGGTCAGCCAGTCATTGGCCGGGCGAACTGCAGTGTACAACCTCCTTCCGCTGACACGAGGCGAGACGATACGTTTTCCGCAGCATCCCTCGACTCTCGAAGAGACGCTGTTCACCGGGTCCTACCCGCGCATTTTCGACGAGAACCAGGAAGTGGCGGACTGGCTTGGTTCCTACGTCGCCACATACATTGAACGCGATGTACGAATGATCAGCAATGTAGGCGATCTCGCGACATTTCAACGCTTTGTCACTCTTTGCGCCGGCCGGACTGCGCAGTTGCTCAATTACTCTTCGCTCGCAGGTGATTGCGGCATCTCGCAACCAACCGCGAAAGCGTGGCTCGGCATCCTTGAAACCAGTTTCATCGCATTCCGTCTGCCGACGCTTCACACGAATCTTCGAAAGCGCCTGGTAAAGATGCCGAAGCTCCATTTCTACGATACCGGGCTTGTCTGCTGGTTGCTGGGTATCCGTACCCCCGAACAACTTCGTGCACATCCGCTGCGCGGCCCGATCTTCGAGACCTGGGTAGTCTCCGAGATGGCCAAACGCCGGGCCAACCGGGGCGAAACCAGCGGAGGCCTCTCGTTTTTCCGTGACCGGAACGGAGCGGAGGCCGATCTCGTCGTCGAAAACGCAACCGGCACCATGATCGTCGAAGCCAAGTCCTCCGCGACCGCATCGTCCAGCCTGTTCGACGGTTCCAGGCGTGTCCGAAAGCTGCTTGCCCAATCGATCCGCCAATGTTCCGTAATCGTTGTCTACGGCGGTGATCAACCCCAGTGCAGGGGAACGGACAGCTTGGTCCCATGGAGGGAATTGCATGAATTCGCCTGGGATGCATCGGACTGAATCGTTGCTATCCGGTTCACCGGCCGACCGATCACCGGGCCGAGACGCCCACTTTTGCTGACGAGTCATGGAAGAACGCTATTCGGATACCGGCGGACCGTTCGCTCAAAGTCCAATTGACCGAACTGTCTGACGGTGGTGCATTCGTCTTTCCGAACGATTCGGGACACGTTCCAGTCTCACAGTTCAGGCTCAACCCTACTCTGGAGTATGCGGTCTCAACTTCCGAAGGATGGCTGACGACAGCGCTCCACAAACGTTGGGACTGCCGACAAAAATGCCGGATTTCTGACAAATAAAGTCACCGCAATTGCCATTCGTGAAGGGAACCCGGAAGGCGCAAGGAATCGATGCTTGTTCCGGCCTTTCCAAGTCGTTGGAGGGACCGTCGGTCACCCTGAAGCCAGGGATCCAAGCTTCA
Source organism: Paracoccaceae bacterium (assembly GCA_965242975.1). Lineage (GTDB taxonomy): Bacteria > Pseudomonadota > Alphaproteobacteria > Rhodobacterales > Rhodobacteraceae > JAPPHA01. The sequence continues at coordinate 3,576,361 of CBDETS010000007.1, forward strand.
CATGCGACGAAGTCGTTCCCCGTATCAAAATTGTCGAGAGAAAACGAAGGGACTTTTTCGGCCGCCTTTCGGGAGTGTTCGGACAAGACAAACGAAGCGAAAACAGAATACTCCGCCTGTAATTCCGCGGCATCGAACTCCGGACACGACTCGACCTCAGGTCTCCGTCCCACCAGGGACGAGACACCGGGCAGGCACGTTCGCAAGCGCGTCGACCGCTTCGTCGACAATCATTTGGACCAGCGCGCCGGCGCCCGGACGATCGGAAATCAGGTCAGTCCCCTCGCCGGCAAGAATTCCCGCCGTGTCAGTATCGCCGTCGTCAAGCGCCATGAAACACCGTTCACGCGCGGATTCGCCTTCGGCCCACGGTTCGACATCGCGGCCATGCCAGGTATCGCCAAATCGGTTGCGGATGGCGCGGCCGGCAAATCCTTCCGGCCAGGCAATGCCTCGGGCGGCGTCGAAGATCCGGGTCCGAAGCGTTTTGTCGCCGCTGGAGCGTTCGATCAGCGCCTTCTGTTTGTCATGGCCAAGCGCCTCCCTTGCCGCCCGGAACCGGGTGCCGATCATTGCTGCCTCCGAGCCCAGAATCAGGACACCGGCCAGACCACGTTCGTCGGCAATTCCTCCGGCGGCGGCAACAGGGGTCGGCGCAACCGTATCGGCGACAGCCGAAATCAATGGAAGTGCCGCACGTTCTCCTTCGCGACCACCGGCTTCGGTGCCCCGGGCAACAACGATCTGGGCGCCTTTGTCCGCAACCTCAATTCAATGGCCTCTTTCAACGTCTGAACCTGGCAAATCAGGATGGCACCTGCATCCCGGATCCTTGCGGCGTAAGGAGATATGTCGCCAAAGGACAACAAGGCGGCCCTGGAGCCCCGTTTCAGTGCAACGTCGAGAGCGCCGGGCCGCTGATCCAGCGCCCAGGTGATGAACCCGATACCGATCGCCTGGTTTCCGGACCTGTCGAACTCGCAGCGAGTCCAGTCATCCGAACCAAAACGGGACTCGGATTGGCATAACCTGCACCGACCAGACCAAGGCCGCCGGTCGCCGGCCGCCGAGACCGCGCCGGAAACGCCACCCATCGGTGCCAGCAGAATCGGATGATGGATTCCGAGCAGATTCGTGATCGCCGTGGAGATCTGTTTGTGCCCGGTCATAGCGATCCCGCAGGTCCGTGAAGCGTGGGTCGAACATCGAAATGTCACTCATCCGCATGCCTCACTACCTCGAAAAGGATCCGGCGGGAACAGATGGCAGCAGTCACATCCCGCGATCACGGCAATCCTGTTGCAGTTCAACATTCACGCGAAACAGAAATCCCGCCGGTAAACCAAAGGTGTTTGTACGGTCGGCGTTGGCAGCGCATTCGGATGTACGCCCGAACCTGGCGGACGCAGCCACGGCCGCGGTTGGCGGGAGCGGCTGTCCGGCACGGGCAGCGGCCTTCGCTTCAGCATCGGCCTTCGCCGGAAAAAGGGAGCTCACGGGTCCGCCGCCTCGTATACACGCGCGCGCGACCCACGACGAAAGGGACGATGGCGAGGAATCAACCCATCCGCACGTGTGCGGACTTGACCGTATCGAGCAGCGGATTGGGGTTGCCGCACCGATCGATCGCACCCCGGCGCGGGAAATAACCCCTGTCCTGATCCACGAACGTATCGCAGAAAATCCTTGTCGCGCTCAATTCCGGGACGGCTGCGAGCGCCTCGGCAACGCGGGCACAGGTCGTTTCGTGATTGTCATGAATGTCTGCCGGGTTCTCGCTTGCAACGCGAAAGTGAACCGATGCCCGCAGTCCGCGCACATGCGCCGCGCGGTCGACCCGCCGAAGGGATTCGGAGACGGGATCCCGGGTGCCCAATCTGAAAATGGCGCCTGCGACCCCTGACGTACCCAACGCGCCGATACGGTCGAGTTGAATTTCGTCGTCCGGTGAGAACCCGTGATTGATGACATGATAGTAGACACCGTCTTTGGGCAGGTCGGCCTTTCCGCGCATCCGCGACACGAAGACCGGCAAGCCGGTGCGGGCGTTGATCCGGGCGACCGCCGAAGCGTTCCGCTCGATGTCAGGCCAGTCGAACGTCAGTTCCAGGCCGACAATCCGGTCGGCGCAATCGGCGATCAACGCAAGGTCACGGTCTCCGGGAATACCGAAGGCGAAGAGCGTCGGCCGCAGTCCGAGATGAACCAGTGCCGACAGCCGCGCCCTTCGGGCAGGGTCCCGCAGGTCGGCCATGGGAATCCGGACGTCACGGACGCCCATTTCGACGAGGGCCAGCAGCGGATAGTCGTTGCGCACCCGCTTTCGGTCGAATTCGTCGAGCCCACCGGACGGCGGTACCTCGGTCATCTCGGCCCAGTTCTGGCGGAGGTCGAACCCGATCCGTGGTGCCGGGTTGAGCCGTGGTGGCCAACATACGGGGGCGGCAGGGGCTGGCGGATCGCCAATGGCCAGTTCGGCGCCGAACGTTCGGACGATCTGTACCGCGTGGCCATCTTCGGCGACATCGACCAGGAAATAGCCGAGCTTCGCCCGGTCGTCGCGGCCGGCCTCGCTTCCGTCGGGAGGCCGGGCGCGCAGCATTTCGGAATAGTCCTGCCGGACGAAACTGGTTGACGGCGCAAGGTAACAGTCGGTTTCGCCATGGCGATCGTACCAGAAATTGTGTGCATGGCCGGCAAACATCGCCTCGACGCCGTGCTCGGCTACGAGGTCCAGAAGCCACGCCCGTCCCGGAGAATCCAGGTTGTCGTAGTGTGCCGGTTCGTCGGGTGTGCACAGATAGGGAGGATGATGCAGCATCAGCATGATCCTCCCGGGAGATTCCGCGAGCTCGGCCGCGAGCCAGGCCGCCTGCCGGGCCTCCTCCGGCAATCCGGAATTGATGAGCTGTGCATTCAGCAGGACGAACCTGACGCCCCCATGGCTGAACGCGTGAAACTGCCAGCCGAAATGACTACTCCACTCGGCAATCCTGTCGGCCGTGACCGGCTCGGCCGGAGCGCCCGGAACCGGCATGTCGCCAACATCGTGGTTTCCCGGGATCACATGCAGGGGAACCCGGAGTTCGCCTGCGATTGCGCGAAAGGCCGTAGCGGCCTCGGTGAACGCCGGTCCAAACCCCGGAACCGGGTGCACGAGGTCACCAAGATGGATGACGAATTCGATGCTGCGCTGGTTCAGGTCCGCCACCACGTGCCGAAATCGGGGATTGGCCCGGAGATTGACCGGGAACGGCGAATTGCAGCGCGCCTCGCTCGGGTTCACATGGGTGTCGGATACCACGGCGAAACTGAAACGCCGCTCGTCGCTCGGAGATCGTGCGTCGGCCATTTCCGTTTATCCCCCGGTCGTCAAGACCGAGGCCTTCCCCGATCGGGCCGCCTGAATCCGGCTGCGGATCAACACGAAAATCGAAAGCGCGGTCAGGCACCAGAACAGGATGCAGATGGCGTTGCGGAAGAAGATCGTGTTGTCGCCGTCGGCGATCAGCAGGGATTGGCGGAAATTGTCCTCGAGCAAAGGACCCAGAACGAAAGCAATCAGGAACGGCGCGACCGGGATATCCAGGCGCAGCATGGCGAATCCGACCAGCCCCATGGACAGCATTACGAGGACGTCGAAAAGGTTGTTGTTCACGGCATAGGCGCCGTAAACGCAGAGCACGAAGACGATCGGGTACAGGATCCTGTTCGGTACGGACGCAACCCGGCTGACGAAGCGAATCGCCAGTTTTCCCACAACGAACAGGTAGGCGGAACTCAGCAGGATGCCCATGAACAACGCGTAGATCATCGGCAGGTTTTGCTCGAAGAGGATCGGTCCCGGCCGCAATCCGTGAATCATGAAGGCACCGAGGATGACTGCCGTGATCACATCGCCGGGAACACCAAGAGCCAGCAAGGGAATCATCGTGGCGCCCGCAACACCGTTGTTGCCGGCCTCGGCCGCGGCAACGCCTTCCAGTTCCCCTTTTCCGAAGTTCTCCGGCGTCTTCGAGGTTCTTTTTGCCTCGGAATAGCTGAGGAATGCGGCGGGGGCACCGCCAATGCCGGGAATGGCCCCGAGAACGACGCCGAAAAGACTTCCACGGATGACGGTTTTCAGCATGCGCCGGAATTCGCCGAAGCTGGCGCCTCCGCCAAGCTCCTGCCTTCGTGCGCCGGCGGGCCGTGGCCGGCGGGTGGCACGATCGATGATCTCCGGCAGGGCAAAAAGACCGATGAGAACGGGAATGAAATTGAGCCCGGCCATCAACTGGTAGTTGCCGAAGATGAAACGTTCGGTACCGTACACAAGATCGAGACCGACGGTCGCAAGCATCAGGCCGAGGCAGGCCGAGAGAATGCCCTTTGCGAGGCTGTGCCCCGAGACGCCCGCGATGATGGTCAGGGAAAAGACGATCAGGGTGAAGAACTCGGGCGGACCGAAGCGCAGGGCGAAGCTGGCAAGAACACCCGCGAAGAGAATCAGGGACAGGTTCGAGATCAGATCGGCCACGCAGGACGAATAGAGCGCGATGTCGAGCGCCTTGCGCGCCTGGCCCTTCCGGCTGAGCGGATAACCGTCAAGGACCGTGCATGTCGCGGCTGGAGTTCCCGGTGTCTTGATCAGGATTGCCGTCAGGGAACCACCGTAAAGGCCGCCCTTGTAGACACCCAGCAACAACAGGATTCCGGTGACCGGCGGCAGGCTGAAGGTGAACGGCAGCACGAGGGCGACCCCCATCGGCGTCGTCATTCCAGGAATGGCACCGACAACCGCGCCGATGGACACGCCGATTCCGACGACCAGGAGGTTTTCGACACTGAGGAAAACCGAAAATGCCTCAAGTACGATGTCCAACTGCGTACCTCCTTAACCGCCGAAAAGGCCCAGGGGAATTGGGACGCTGGCAACATGACGGAAAAACAGGAACAACCCGACCGGGACCGCGAAGCTGAGAACGGCGACCAGCCCGATCGACCGTTCGCCGAAGAACAGCATCATCGCGAACATCAGGACAACCGATGCGGCAACCACGCCCACTGTCGTCAGGCTGGCATAGAAGGCGAACAGGGCGACGATCAGAACAACGGTCCGGAGCACCGCCAGACGGGGTTCCAGTCGAACGTCGTCAGCGTCGTCATTGTCCGACCCGCGTACATCGGCAGGCGTCCGGATCACCAGCGCCTCGGCCAGCAGGCAGGCCGCGGCGACCAGCGAGCCGATGGCGATGACCCGTGGCCAGAAATCGGGCGACAATGCCGCGACCTTGACCGAGCCGGGCACGGAAACCCCTCCCGGAATCAGTATGAACAGAGCGGTAAACCCGAGCGCCAGGAACAGGACGGCGACCCCGATGTCGAGCAGGGTGCGGCGGTTCATGCGGCGGTTCTTTCCGATGGGCGCCCGGCGGCCAGTCTTTCCCTGGCGACATTGCTCCGCAACGACAGCCAGCGGCTCGCGCCCGTCGGCGTCATGTCCGAGTGCAGGATCTCCGGTGGCCGGGCGCGCCCGGATTGCAGTCCGTGCAGCGCGGAGCAAAACCCCGAAAAATAGGGCTCGACCCGTGCCAACGGTCCGGCCAGCAGGATGCGCTCCGGGCGGAGGAGGTCAAAGATCAATGCCGTCTGGTGCGCGGTCACATCCCCGGTCTGGCGCAGAAGTTCACGAAGTGCGGCGTCTGTCGGCACGCGGCCCAGGACCTCCGACAGCATCCGTGCCTGTTCGCGGGCAGGCAACGCGGCGATGCGTGCGGCACCATGCAATTCAGCCAGGACCGACACCCCGCCACACAGTTCAGACAGGCTTCGCCCGCTGGTGTCGGAGGCACGCGCCTGGGTCAGGACACGGCCAAATTCCCAAACCCGGTGGCCGTCGTCGCTGGTCGCCCGGACTCCCAGCCCGAAGCCGAGGCTGCAGTGCAGAGTCGCGAGATCCCCGGCTTCCCGTCCCGCACCGCAGTCGGCCTCGGCCTTGTTTATCGCGGATGCCGGCGCGTCGAGCACGAACGGCGCAGCGAGAATGTCGTTGCAGAGCGCGCGGACGTTGACCGGGTCTCGCCAGCCGAATACGGGCGCCGAGAGAATCGTTCCGACTTCCTTGTCAAGTTCAGCGGCAACCGCCATGCCGACACCGAAGAACCGGCTACGTGCGCCACCCCAGCGGGCAACCATCCGCCCGGCGACCTCGAAACAACGACGAAGGAAGGCCGACCCGTCCGTTCCAGGGTCTTCGTCTGCGACCCACTCGTCGAGCTTTTCGTTCTCGAGATTGGCCAGGGTGATCGACTGCCGAAACGCGTTCATGCCGATCCCGATGACGACACCGCCATCCCCCCGGGGGACAAGTCCGACAAACCGACGCCCAGGGCGGTCGCTGTGACCGAAATTCTCGGCCTCCCGCACCAACCCCGCCTCAATGAGGTCGCGCGTGATCCGCGATACGCTGGCAAGGTTCAGCCCGATGGTGTTTGCGATCTCGGTTCGGGCAACGCCGGGATTGCGCATGATTTCAACCAGTACCAGCCGGCGGTTGCGCATCCCGGTTCCGGGCAGTGAGCCGATTTCTGGCATCAGGGCGCCCTTTTTAGTTGCTTGCAGCAAGCAAATATCATATGTGCCTCGAACTGGCAAGTCCGGACTCGCCTGTCCGGACCGCACAGACAAGGAGAATGATCCATGAAATCCATTACTGCTCTCTTCGCGGCTGCGGGACTCGCGATGGCCTCCGCAGGCGCGGTGCTCGCGGAGTACCCGACGAAACCGGTGACCTTGGTCGTGCCGTACGGCCCCGGAGGCGCCGCTGACCTGGCCGCACGAATCATGGCCATAGAAGCGCCTGAACACCTCGGTGAAAACGTCCTGGTCGTGAACCAGGCCGGCGCGGCGGGAGTCACGGGCTCCACCATGGTCGCCAAGGGCCCACGGGACGGCTACAACCTGCTGATGTCCCGGGTCGGCAGCCAGGCCACCGTTCCGGCAATGAACGAAACGATCCCCTATACCTGGGACGAGTTCACGATGCTTGGCATCGTCGAGATGAACCCGTTCGCCATCGCGGTCGCGGCCGACAGCCCGTACGCGACATTCGATGACCTCGCTGCCGCACTGAAGAGCGGTGAGCGGCTGACGTATTCCTCGGCCGGCGTCGGCACGCTGCTGCACATGGCGGTCCTGATCCTGCTCAATGATCTCGGCGTCGACAGCGAAGCGCATATCCATGTTCCCTTCAAGGGTGGAGGGGCCGCAACCACGGCCGTGGTCGGAGGCAACGCCGATTTCATCTTTCACAACCTGTCCGGACTGATCGGCGCCATCGAAAGCGATCAGCTGCGACCGTTGCTTGTCACCACGCCGGACCGCGTGCCCAGCATTCCCGATGCGCCAACGGCCACCGAATCGGGTCACCCGAACCTTGGCGCCGTCATCGGGTGGTCCGGAATCTGGGGTCCGGCCGGCCTGGACGCGGCGGCCGCCGAGAAGTGGGTTTCCGTCCTTGCCAGTCTCAAGGCGGACGACAGCTGGGTCGCGGCAACCGAGAAGCTCGGTTCGATTCCCGCCGTCATGTCGCCCGACGACACCCGCGTGTTTGTCGAGCAGCAGTTCAACACGTTCCGGGACGTTGCCGACAAGCTTGGCATGGTCGTGCGCTGACCGATCGGGTTGCCGAACCCTGCCGGCCCGGGCAATCCGGGCCGGCCCTCATCCACTCCGGAGCGACAATGCCGAGATGACCGCACCCAATTTCCTGTTGATACAGGCCGATCAACTGGCTGCCAACGCTCTGTCGGCCTATGGTAACCAGACCGTAAAGGATCCCCACATCCGGAGGCTCGCCGACAACGGCATTGTCTTCGACAACTGCTACTGCAACCTGCCCATGTGCGCGCCATCGCGGGCATCGATGCATTCCGGGCGCATGCCGTTTTCGATCGGCATGTATGACAACGCCTGCGAGTTTCATGCCGATATTCCGACGTTCTGCCACTATCTCCGCAGCATGGGGTACCGGACCGAGCTTTCGGGCAAGATGCATTTCGTCGGCCCCGACCAGCTTCACGGTTACGAGCGCAGGCACACGACCGAGATCTATCCGGCGAATTTTGCCTGGACCGTCGACTGGTCGAAAGGCAGGGAATACCGTCCCACCAATCTGACCGTATCGACGGTCATCGAAAGCGGCCCGGCCGTGCGGACTCTTCAGATGGATTATGACGACGAGGTTGCCTTTCACGGGGTGCAGGCGCTCTATGATTTCGCCCGCAAGGATGACGATCGTCCATTCCTTCTGACGGTCAGTTTCACCAACCCGCATTCTCCCTTCGTTATCGGCGAACCATATTGGGACCGCTACGACCACGACGAAATCGAAAGTCCGGCCGTGGCACCGTTTGCCGAGAACGAGATGGATCACCTGAGCCGCAACCTGCACTACTGCCAGGCACGGCATCTCGTCACCCTGACCGACGAACACCTGCGGATGGCACGGCACGGCTATTACGGCATGATTTCCTACATCGACGACAAGGTCGGACAACTGATGGACGTCCTGGCCACGACCGGACTGGCTGAAAACACCATCATCGTATTTACAGCCGATCACGGTGAAATGATGGGGGAACGCGGCATGTGGTTCAAACAGCACTTCTTCGAATGGGCGGCGCGCGTCCCGTTCATCATGTCGGCGCCGGGACGCTTTGCTCCTTCACGCGTTGCCCGGAACATTTCCCTGGTCGACGTCATGCCCACGTTCCTTGACCTCGCCTCAGGCAGCAGGTTCGATGGTTACGCGGCACCATGCGACGGCAACTCGCTGGCACCGGCGGTTTCCGGCAATGTCCATGCGTTACCTGACATCGCGGTTTCCGAGTTCGCAGCCGACGGGTCGACCGGCCCCAGCAGGATGGTCAAGAAAGGACCATGGAAACTGATGTGGCTCGAGGGAGAAGACACACTTCTCTTCAACCTTGATGACGATCCCCTGGAATTGAACGACCGGATGTCCGACCGGGAAGCGGCGGACATTTCCGCCGATCTCGAGCAGGTCCTGTTTCGTGACTGGGACCCTGATGCGATGCGCATCCGCATTCGAGCCAGCCAGGAACGTCGCCTCGCCATTCACCGCATCACCAATGGTGATCCGACCTATGTCAATGTCGTGCGCGCCGATGATGACCGCCGTTATGTCCGCAACGCCGGTGCCGCCGAAACCAAGGCCAAGGCCCGGTTTCCGTTCGTCGCCCCCACCCAACCGGATTTCTGTCAGTGAACGGTGATGCCGCTTCAGCATCATGCGCGACCGGCCCACGACCTGGTTTGCCGAGCCCTTCGGTTGCCTGTCCCCCGCCAGATTCCGGAACGCCGACGGAATCCCGAAACCCACCAGAATCAAGGGTTCAGCGGACGCAGGAAACGGCAATGAAACTCGCGGCCGTTGAACTTGGGGGCTCGCGCCGGCAGGAGCGGGAAACAACGCGACCGCCAGCCGGATGAAGCACGGGCAAACAGTCCGGAATCCAACCGAACAGGTTCACGCAGGAACTTCTTCCCCGGTCAAAAATTTCCCGTCATGGAACACGGGTGTCGGAAACCGAACCGCGGGTGTCCCGGCTTCCCCGGCCTGCCGCACTGGCCCCGCGCATCAAGACCTGACGCGTATGTCTGCCCAAACCCTGCACCCCCGTGCCCGGTCGCCTGGTCTTCACGGAACGAGCCGCATGCTTCCGATGCAGGTCCAAATAATCGGACAACGAGCGAAAATTCCTGTTGCACAATCCCTGCAATTGAAGAAATGGGTGCAGTGGTTTCTGCCCGGGATGACCGTCGGCCCGGCGCATCCCGAGTGACACGGGGGGGGGGGAGGTTTCGATGGCGAGAAAAAGGGGCAAGGGCAAACGCCAGCGGCCTCTGCACCAACAGTTGAGTCGTGCCGGCGATCCGGAAACGCTGATTCTCGATCAGTTGAGGCACGGTAAAGGCCGCAAGGCGCTGGACCTGATCCGGAAGGCCCGTAAATCCGGCAGTGAAGGGATGTCCTCCGCCCTCGAATTCTGTGCCCTCACGGCCCGCGCCCGGGAATTGCGCCGCTCCGGAAATCCGGGCGCAGCAGAAGAAATGGAACAGAGAGCCGCCGCTCTCGGGAATACGATCACGCTGTCCGAGATTCCGAAACAGCACGTTACCGAATTCATTCGGTACATGGATCCGGAATCCTCGGTGGAAACCTATCTCGGTATCGTGTCCGGATCTGAAACGATCCCCGATGCCGAGCGCGCCCTCGCCTATCACGTCGTGTGCGGGCGCACGTGGGCGTCGTTGGACGGGCTCGAATCCCGCCACGCACTGCGGAGTGACCTGCCGGCTGTCCGCGAAGCTGTTCGGGCAATGGACATCGGAGACTGGGACACGGCATCCGTGGGTCTGAACAGCATCGGACCCCGTTCTCCCTACGCCCCGTGGAGAATGTTCTGCATTGCCATGCAGCAGCTCGAGAAAAACGACAAGGTTTCCTTGGCCCGGACACTGACCTATTTTCCGCCGGACTTCCCCCTCGTGAAAACCATCGATGCCCTCAAGGCCTACGTCGGAAACACGGGTCACCGCATTGATCCCGAAGTTCTCGCCCAGCTTGGATTACACAGGCAAGGGAACAGGGTCCTGCATCGAAGCGATAGACTCGAGTGGTTTCGCGCAGCTGTAGTGGACGGCTTCAGGACGACGGAAATCCGCCAGCTCGCTCCCGTTCGCTTCCGCCAGTTGGCCGAAGGTCTCGTTCCGGGGAGCTCCAGGTGGGCGGAAAAGTTCATTTACGACATTTTCATCATGGCGCTGCAAAAACAGGCCGACGGTCCGGAAAACCTCCTGTCCCGGTTCCTCAAGGAACGATCGCCACCCCGTTCCATCTCATTGGCCATGGATCGAATGATGATCCGTTATCAGAGCAAGTCCGATGATGCCTGGAATCCGGACCATGTTGCGTTTTACCTGAAGGATTACAAGGCGGATTTCAGCGACGAGAATGACCAAAGGCTGGCCCGGTCGATCCTGCTCTCCGACCTTGCGAAAAATGGGCCGAGGTGCCGTTTTCATGCCGAGGAATTCGAAGACGAGATCGAGTTCCTGTCCGAGCAGATCGGCAAGGAGTTGTCGCCTGAAAACCTCGAAGTTGATCTGCTTGAAGCCAGCATAGAGGAAGACCCTGATCACAAGCCGGGTTACGAAGCGCTGATCGAGTTGCTCAGGGAGGACCGCCACAGTGCACGCGAGATCGAAGACGTCTATCTCCGCATGGCCGCACGATTTCCCGATGACGTCGAGCCCCTGATTTCACTGGCGCAATCGCTTTTTCGGCGCAAGGCTTACCGGCGGGCGGAAAAGATGGTCACGCGCGCCCTGGACGTGTCACCGGACAATCCGAGAATTCTCAATCTCAAGGCGGTCGGTCACCTTGTTTCTGCGGATCAGGGCCGAAAACGCGGGCGAATTCAAACGGCACTGCGCGACCACGATGCAGCCGAAGCGCTGAGTCGCGACATCGATCCTTGCGTCATGGCCCAGAAGCGGCTCTTTCTCGATCTGAGTTCTCAGCCGGCGTGCTCCGGGACGGCAATTCTCCAGATGTTGGAGGGCAGGTCCGAGGCTGATCAACTCCGGATTCTGGCATTGCAGCTCAAGGACTTGAACGAAACCAGGACAATCAAGACATACCGTGAAGAACAGAGAGAGTCGGTTCGATCGGTCCTTGACCGGAAAATGGACGGCATCTCAAGCCTGGAATCCAGGGACATCCTGTCTGTCCTGTCCAGGGTGCCAGAAGATGTCGCCGTCCTGTATCAGGACTCGACGGTAGCCAATCACATCCGTTCGCATTGGTTGACGCTGCTCGAGCACATTGTCCCTGACCGGATCGTTCATGCGTATGACATCCTGCTTGAATGCAGAGGGCATGACGAGATCCTGGCCGACATCGGAAAGAAGATCCGGTCCGGCGACATGGCCGCAGGGACCAAGGCCATCCTGGGTTTCTATCGTACAGTTTTTCTGATTTCGATGCATGGCAGCTACTACTTGACTGTCGATACCTATTCCTCTCTTTTCGAAGAGTTCGTCAATGAGCAGGATGCCCCGGTGCGCGCCCGGCTCGCTGCAGCCGCAAAACGATTGTCCCCTTATTTTTCGGGCACGCTCGGTCGTTGGCTCGAACAATTCGGCCGGGCCTGAAAACGGGGTTCTTTCGTGAATGAAACAGGCGAGGCAACTTTGGAATTGACTGCTCATGAACCCCGGATGCCAGCGGGAACGTACCCGGAGGTGGACCATTCACAAACCGGAACGATGGTTGATTCAGGAGCTACGCAAATTCCGATCCCTTCGACCGGTTTCCGTCTGCCAGCGTGTTCGAACGGCAACCGGCCGGGAGAAGGTTGGAACCGCACGAACCGTGGGTTTATATGCCGGGACGTGCCCGGGTCGGCCATCCTGATGTAGCCCGGAAACCAGTCTGGAGGTTCAAGAGTTATGATCAATCACATGATTGTTCTGGGATTGAGTCCGCCTGTCAGGAGCGAGGATGTTCGCAGTGCCTATCTTCGGCTGGTTCGCGCATTTCCGCCCAGCCGGTACCCGGAACGCGCTGCACAAATCCGTGCGGCCTACGAGGCTCTGACCGACGACCGGAAACGGGTCGAGTCCGAGCTATTCTGGCTGAACGAGTATTCCGATGTTTCGGAGGTCGTCGATGCGCTGGAAAATGCCATCGACATTTCGAGCCCTCCCGTCTCGTTGAAGTCGTTGATCGCGGCCGAAAGACCAAATGGTGAACGGGAATGACGGACGGCCCCGGCGATTCCGGCCCTGATACGGAAATCCTCGAGGACTTTGCTCGCTGGTTCAGGGAATTGCCCTACGCCGCCGCGTCCGGGGCAGACGAAGAGGCTGCCACCGAATGGGACCTCCACTCGGTTCTCGCCGAAACGGCCGCACTCCGCCGGGAGGTCGCTCTTCAGAACCGCGAGCAGTCGAAATCCATACGCCAGTTCGAGAAAGCCACGGAAGTCTATCAGAAGTCCATTGAGGAATTCCGCGCACGCAAGACCGAAGTTTCCGAACTGACACGGCAGGTCACACGGGATACGGAAGACCGGTGCCTCTCCCGTTTTCTCGACGTCATGGACTCCCTGGAACGCGGACAGTCTGCGGTCCGTGACCTTCGAAAGGGTTCCTGGTTGATCGGCCGCAGGAATTCCTCGATCGAAGCGATCGCCGAAGGGTACGAGATGGCCCTCAGGCGCATGACCCGCTTGCTTGCAGACCTTGACGTGCGCCCGGTCGAGACGGAGGCGGTCGAATTCGATCCGGGTTGCATGAACGCGATCGAAACGCGACCCGCAGGCAACGCAGAAGATGGAACCGTGGCGGAGGTGTATCAAACCGGGTACAGGCGCCGGGGCAAGGTTCTGCGTTACGCCGAAGTCGCGGTCTTTCAAAATAACCAGGAAGGAAAACACATTGATATCAAATGATGATCCGATTCTCGGAATCGACCTCGGAACAACGAATTCCGAGGTCGCAATCCTTAACCGGGACACTCCGGAGGTTCTGCCGGAGGACGGCGAATTCATCCTCCCGTCCTGTGTCGGTGTCGACAAGGATGGGAACATCATGGTCGGCCGACAGGCTCGAAACCAGGCCCTCGTCGCACCTGAGCGCACCGTTTCTTCCATCAAGCGAAAAATGGGGACAGACGAGACGATTGAACTTGCCGGCGAATCCTACTCGCCGCAGGAAATCTCGGCCTTTATCCTGAAGGAACTCAAGGACCGTGCCAGACGCGTAACGGGACAGGACATCCGTCGCGCGGTGATTACGGTACCGGCATACTTCACCGAAGCCCAAAGGCAGGCGACCCGGGATGCCGGCACCATCGCCGGTCTGGAGGTTGTTCGAATAATCAATGAACCGACGGCCGCCGCCCTCGGATATCAGGGGCCCGGATCGGAACGGCATGTCGTTCTTGTCTACGACTTGGGCGGCGGGACATTCGACGTATCGATCGTGTCGATCGAAGACGGTGTCGTCGAGGTCATGGCGACGGTCGGGGACAATTCTCTTGGCGGTGACGACTTTGACGAGATCATTGCCGAAAGGCTCAACGAGTACCTGGAAAACAGGGTCCGGATCGGAAGCCAGCGATCGAACAAGGCTGTGCAGGCCCGGCTGCTCCGTGCGGCCGAAAGCGCCAAGATCGCCCTGTCATCCCAACCTTTCGTCCAGGTCGAGGAAGATCACCTTCCCGTCGTCGGTTCGGACAAGCCGATACATCTGTCGCTTGAACTCAGCCGGCAAGAGTTCGAGCAGGACATCCGGGACCATCTCGAGAACACGATCAAACTGGTTTCGACCGCATTGGAAGATGCAGGTGTCCGTCCGAGCGAAATCGACAAGGTCCTGCTTGTCGGTGGCTCAACCCGAATACCCCGCGTATCCGAATTGTTGAAACAAAAACTTGGGCAAGAACCCCATGGCGAAATCGATCCGGATCTTTGCGTCGCACTGGGCGCAGCGGTTCAGGCAGGACTTGAAGCCGGAAAGACCGTGAATGCCATCCTTGTTGACCTGACTCCGTATACGTTCGGGACAACCGTCATCGGGAACACCTATACCTGGGTCAGGAAGTTTCATCCGGTCATCAGAAAGAATACGAAACTGCCGGCTAAGCGGTCCACGGCAGTGTACACCATGTTCGACGACCAGGAGAAAGTGGAATTCAAGATTCTCCAGGGTGAGGACCCCAACCCCGAACGGAATATCGAGATCGGCAAGTTCGTACTGGAAGGGCTGAACGAGGAAGAGGGCCATTACGATCAGGGAATCACGTTGACGTTTGATCTCGATCTGGACGGGTTGTTGAAGATCCATGCCGTCGAGAGAGGGAGCGGCAGGGAGATTTCAGGTGAAATCACGGGTGCCACGGGCCGAATCGATGAGGAACAGCTGGCACATTCAGCAAACCGTGTGTCGTCGCGATGGCTGAATGAGGACTTTGAAGAAGCCGTCGACCAGATTGAATTCCAGGATGACGCGACAAGCGAGTCCGTTCACGACGTCCTGGCACGGGGAAAGGCCACGGTGAAAATGGCCGAAGACAATGAAACCCGCAACGAGTTGCAGAGACTTCTTCAAGGGCTTCAATCGGCGGTTGATGAACGCCGTGAAGCGGACGCGGACGATCTTGCCCGTCAAGTTGACGACCTTCTCTTTTTCATGGGGTGATTCATTGGAGAGTTGTCCGACATGTCGTGCCCGGGTGTCCGGCGAAACTGCGTGCCGTCGGTGCAACACGGACTTCCGAAGCATTCTTGCCGTCGAGCACGCCGCCATCACGGAACGATATCGTGCCATCCAGTCATTGGTGAAAGGAGACGTGCGGGCGGCCCTGGACCAAGCCCGATGGTCCGTCACGCTGCATCGGGTCCCGGAATCCCTGGCCGTTCTGTGTCTCGCCGAACTTCGGGCCGGCCGGTTCACGTCGGCCCTGAACCACGCGCTGGAAATCAAGAGGAAATGGCCTGATCTCCGTGTTCGGTTGACGCTCTCCGTTCCCGCAACCAAGGACGTTGATCCGGACTCGGAAACGCAATACGACCATTCCGAACCCTGGATGGACGACAGAATTGTCTATGGGCCCGGCTTCGCGACCTGGGAGTCGCGGGAATCGACGTAACGGGAACCGGCCCGACCTGTCGCGCGACCGCCGGGAACACCATTTGTGTTCGATCAGCTGGATCATCGGGAATTGCGCGACGCGACGCGATCCGTGTCCATCGGCGCGACAGCTGAACCCGTTTGCATTCTGCACGGTTGACGAGACCGGAAACCGTTACCAATCCGGTCCTGTCGATTAGACCGGTTACTGTTGGGAATAGTGGCCTGTGCCCGCTTGCCGGGGCACACTCATCGCCTCAGAGATCCCTCGAAATCTCTACTCATGAACGTGCACCGCGGCGGCTGTTTGGCGAACCGTGATTACATCTCGCCCTGCAGGATCATTTTTTCGTCCGCGAGAGTCACACGCAGAATGTTTGTGGATCCAGACACGTTGAACGGAATGCCGGCCGTCACGACAATGTGGTCCTCTTCGCCAGCAAATCCGCCGTCACGGGCGGCCTTGGCGGCCCCGACGACCGCGTGCTTGAATCGCGAAATTTCTTCCGTCAGAACACAATGCAGGCCCCAGACGATCGCCAGGCGGCGCGCCGTCGCGACAAGTGGCGTCAACGCGAGAATCGGGACTCTCGGGCGTTCACGTGCGGCGAGCAACGACGTCGTTCCGGAATGGGTGAAACAACAAATCGCCTTGACGTCGGTCGTCTCCGCAACCTGCCGTGCCGAAACCGTAATCGCATCGGCCACCGAACATTCCGCTGCCGACCTCGATGCTTCGATCACCTGCCGATAGATCGCGTCCTGTTCGACTTCCACCGCGACGTCATTCATCGTTTTGACAGCTTCAACGGGAAACATGCCAACCGCCGATTCCGCCGACAGCATGATGGCATCTGCCCCCTCGTAGATCGCGGTTGCAACGTCAGAGACCTCCGCGCGGGTCGGAACGGGCGCCGAGGTCATGCTTTCAAGCATCTGCGTTGCCACGACGACCGGCTTGCCCGCACGCCGGGACGCGCGAACGAGCCTTTTCTGGATCGGGGGCACATTCTGTACCGGCATCTCGACCCCGAGGTCTCCCCTCGCGACCATGACGCCATCGACACAGTCAAGGATCCGGTCAAAGGCCTTCACGGCGGACGGCTTCTCGATCTTCGCCATCACCGCGGCACGACCGGCAACCAGGCGCTGGGCTTCCATCACGTCCTCGGGGCGTTGAACGAAGGACAGCGCCAGCCAGTCAACACCCAGCGAACAGGCGAATTCAAGGTCTTCCCTGTCCTTTTCGGACAATGCCGGTACCGGAAGAACGGCGTCAGGAACATGGACCCCCTTCCGGTCCGATATCTCGCCGCCCACGACGACCCGGCAGTCTGCAAAACCGGCGCCGCAGTCTTCGACCGTCAGGTGGACCCTTCCGTCATTCACAAGCAGCCGCGACCCCGGCGACAGTACGGAAAACACTTCCTCGTGGGGAAGAGAAACCCGGGTTTCGTTCCCTTCGGCATCATCCAGTTCGAATCTGAACCGGTCTCCGACCTTGAGCTCGACCTCGCCGTCCCGAAACGTGCCGCAACGGATCTTGGGGCCCTGAAGATCCGCAAGGATGCAGATGGGCCGCCCGGTTTCCTTTTCGATCTGCCGAACCCGGTTGTGTCGCGCCGCAATTTCGTCGTGGGTTCCGTGGCTCATGTTCAATCGGAACACGTCGGCTCCGGCTCTGAACATCGCCATCAACACGTCCCGCGAGTCCGACGCGGGGCCAAGCGTCGCAACAATTTTCACATTGCGGTGTCTCCTCAAAAACTCGCCCTCCTGCAGAGTCACGGCCGACGACGCGGCATCCTGACCTGCGTTGGCTACATGAGCACATCCGAAATGTCACCCGGGAAGGCTCTCATGCAATCCTTAAGCGGGGTGGCGATACACGACAATTTCGTTAAACGGTACTCTCAACTCACGAATCGATCACCGGATCCAGTTTGTCTCTGCCGTTCGAAATCCACGACAGTAACCGTTCCTCCCGAATCGTACTGATCTGCGACCACGCGACCAATCATGTCCCCCAATGGCTGGACGGAGGTTCCCTCGGTCTCAATGGAAGCGAGATGGGCCGCCATGTCGCCCAGGACGTCGGGGCGGCGGGCGTCACCCGACGTCTCTCGGAAATCCTCGGCGCGACTGCCGTCCTGTCCGACTTCTCGCGATTGGTCATCGACCCCAATCGCGGTGAATCCGACCCCACCCTGATCATGCAGATCTGCGATGGCACTGTTGTCCCGGCAAACAGGACCGTCAGTCCCGAGGACCGGGAGCGCAGGTTGAACCGATGCTACCGTCCCTACCACCGGGCCATTTCGTCCGTGCTCGACGAGGTCGATGATCCCGTGATCCTGTCGATTCACTCGTTCACGCCCCGGATGTGGACCGGTCCGATGCGGCCCTGGAATATCGGCGTCCTGTCGTCGACCGATCGCAGGATTGCAGACCCTCTTCTTGCAGCCCTCGATGACCGCACCGGTCTCGTCGTCGGCGACAATCGCCCCTATGCCGGTCAACTGCCCGATGACACACTCAACCGGCATGCATTTCAATCGGGCCTTCCCCATGCGTTGATCGAAATCCGCAACGACCAGATCGAAAAGGAATCCTGCCAACTGGAATGGGCAGAATTCCTGGCACCGATTTTGCGCCGGATCGTCGATCATGTCACCGGCCTCGCGGACAGCCAAAGGAGGATGTGATGGACAAACAGACCAGACTGGAGCTTGAAGCCGCGGCTTTCCGGCGACTTCGCGAACATCTCTTGCGCCGGACGGACGTACAGAACATCGACCTGATGAACCTCTCGGGATTTTGCCGCAACTGCCTGTCACGGTGGTACCAGGAAGCGGCGAATGAACGTGGCATCGCCATGACGAAGGACGAGGGCCGCGAGGTTTTCTACGGCATGCCGTTTTCCGAATGGCGTGCCGCCCATCAAACCAGCGCTACCGATGATCAGCTGGCGCGGTTCCGGGAATCACACGATTGAATGGTGATTTCCGCCGAGCCGGCGCAAATCCACGGGCAATGCGCCCTGAGATGGCAGGACAGTTGCACGTCGTGAACGAAGGACCGCCGGCTGTGCCACCAACCGGTCAAACCGCGGATTTCCGACTTTCCTCCAGGTAGATTTCGCGAAGTCGCCGCGCCACTGGCCCCGGTTGTCCGTTTCCGATCTTCACGCCATCGACCGAAACGACCGGCATGACGAACGTCGATGCCGCGGTGATGAATGCTTCATCGGCTCCCCTGGCTTCGTCTGGCGTGAAGGCCCGTTCTTCGATCCGGAGTTGCCGCTCGCGGGCATATCTGAGAACGGCCGCCCTCGTGATGCCGTGCAGGATGTCGTTCGACAGGTCCCGGGTGATGATCGTTCCGTCCGTCACGATATACGCGTTGTTTGACGTGCCCTCCGTGACCAGTCCGTCCTGAACGAGCCAGGCGTCATCTGCTCCCCTGGACTTCGCTTCCATTTTCGCCATGGATGGATAGAGAAGCTGTACGGTCTTGATGTCCCTTCGACCCCAGCGGAGATCGTCCACGAAAACAACCCGGATCCCTGTCCGGGCCTGTGCGCTTTCCACCAACGGCTTGACCTGCGTGAAAAGGACAACCGTCGGGGTTGCGTCGTCGGGATAAGCGAAATCCCTGTCGGCAACTCCCCGCGTGACCTGGAGATAGACGAGTCCCTCATCAAGTCGGTTGAGCCGCACCAACTCCCGTTGGATATCAAGAAGACTGGAGGCGTCCAAAGGGTTCTCCATTCCGAGTTCGCCAAGTGACCGGTCCAGCCGCTTCACATGGCCGTCGAAATCGACCAGCTTTCCGTCAAGAACCGCCGTGACCTCGTACACGGCGTCCGACATGAGGAATCCCCTGTCAAATACGGACACACGCGCCGCGGTTTCCGGTACGAAGTCGCCATTCACATAGACAATCCTGTTCATCTCTCTTTCCATGTTAGCCGCGATTCGCCCGCCGTCTTTCCGTTATCCCCAAAGTCCGCTCGTTGGCGGGAACACCTCGGACCCGTCATACCTGAGTACCGTCTCCCTGTCCGCCGCCAGGAGCAGGGGGCCGTCGAGGTCGGTCACGGCCGCGCCCTGGGCGACCAGCACGGCGGGCGCCATAGCCAGTGATGTACCTACCATGCAGCCAACCATGATCCCGAATCCCCGTTCACGTGCCTGGTCACGGAGTGCAATTGCTTCGGTCAATCCTCCGGTCTTGTCCAGTTTGATGTTGACCATGTCATAACGTCCGGCAAGCCGAGCCAGCGACACCCGATCGTGGCAGCTCTCGTCAGCGCAAACCGGTATCGGCCTCTCCATCTCGCCAAGGATCGCATCGTCGCCTGCGGGAAACGGCTGTTCAACCATCTCGATCCCGAGATCCAGGAGCGCAGGGATCAGTTGCTCATAGGTCGGGACCGTCCATCCCTCGTTTGCGTCCACGATGATTCGTGCAGCCGGCGCTCCAGAGCGGACGGCCTCGAGCCGCTCCAGGTCGCCGGACCCGCCGAGCTTGACCTTGAGCAAAGCTCGGCCGGCATGCCTGGCAGCCTGCGACGCCATTTCGGAAGGATCATCCAGGGACAGCGTGTATGCGGTCGTTACCGGGCCCGGCTTCGCCAGCCCCGCCAGTTCCCACACCCGCATTCCGGCTTGTTTCGCTTCCAGGTCCCATAACGCACAATCAACCGCATTTCGTGCTGCTCCGGGTGGCAGGTTCTTTTGAAGTTCACTCCGGTCCACAGGGAGACGCAGGGACCGGATCGTCTCGATCACTCCCCCGACGGACTCTCCGTAGCGTGAATAGGGAACGCATTCTCCGACACCGGTGACCTTGCCGACCACTGCGGACACGGTAACCACATCGGCGGCCGTCCTTGACCCACGCGCAATCGAAAACGTCCGGGCCATCGGAAATCGCTCGGCCCTGACATGAAGTTTCATGCTTGGTGCAAATCGTTCAACGTCCGGCCCCGTCGTCTTGAGATCGTCCAGGGCCGATCGATGCAAATTCAATCCGGCAACGCATCGACAAGGCGCCCTGCGCCAAATCGAAACGGATCGACACTCGGCAGGCCGGTTTCGCCCTCGATTTCTTCCAGACAGGCGCGGGCCTCCGCGTCACTCAAGTCTTTCGTGTTCACGGATACCGCCGAAACCCGGCAATCCGGATTGACGACCCGCGCCACGGCAAGCGCGAGATCCCTCAAATCCCCCAGTGACGGGGGCACATAGCCCGGAAGCCCGCGCATCTGTTTCCGTGATGCGTCATGGCAGAGAATCAGCGCATCCGGTTGACCGCCATGGACGAGCGCCATCGTCACACCCGAATACGACGCATGAAAAAGCGACCCCTGGCCCTCGATCAAATCCCAGTGGTCATCATCGTTGTCCGGTGTCAGGTACTCGATCGAACCCGCCATGAAGTCGGCGACAACGGCATCCAGTGGCACGCCGCCACCGGTAATCAGAATTCCGGTCTGTCCCGTTGCCCGAAACGTCGACTTCATGCCGCGATTCCGCATTTCCCGGTCCATGGCGAGCGCGGTGTACATCTTGCCGACCGAAACATCGGTACCGACGCCGAGACAGCGTCGTCCGCGCCGTTTTTGACCGTTGGCAATCGGATACTGAATCGTCGGAACGCGAACATCGTGCAGAACACATCCGTGTGCCTCCGCCACCGAAACAAGATCTGCCTCGTCCCGGAGCAGACTGTGCAGGCCGCTCGCGATGTCCATGCCGTTTGCAAGCGCATCGGTCAGCACGGATTTCCACGCATTCGAAATGACACCGCCGCGATTGGCTACGCCAATCACCAAGGTCCGGGCACCGGCCGCGCGCGCTTCTTCGATCGACAGGTCGGGCAGGCCGACACTCGCCTGGCACCCTTCCATGCTGTATTGGCCAATGGCGGCCTCGGGACTCCAGTCGCGGATTCCTTGCGCGACCTTGACGGCGAGGGGATCTGGAGCGTCCCCCAGAAAGAGCAGGTACGGCTTCCTGATCATCGGTTTCGCCTCACTCGTCATGACGCTTTCCGCGCCCTGGACATGACCCTGCCTTCCGGGCCCGTCGCCCGGCGCACGGATGTCCACTCCGGTGCGCGCGCCAATAGCGACCTATTCACGATGAAAGTCAATTGGCAACTGGTGTGGACTCATTGCCGTCACGTCCTGGCATGTCCAGGGCGTTCTTCCTGCCGCTGGCCTCGCCCCCGGTCTGGACAAATTCTCGCGTGGAACTCACCAGATTCGGTGCTCGAACCCGGACACCCTCAATCGCTCAATCGATCGGAACACGAATGTCGCGCCCATCGGAACGCGGGACGATCCAGACCTCGTTCATGGGATACTGGCTTTCGTCCTTCCTCGCCAGTTTCCTGACGACTTCAAACTGGAATTCGAGGTAGCCCATCCGATGGACGGGCCCGACTTTTCGTTCAAGTTTCTCGTTGAGCCTCTTGAGGTTCCAGAACGGCACGGACGGGAATGTGTGGTGGGCAGTATGGTATGGCATCTGCCAGCACAGCCAACGAAGTACGGCGTTGGTACGGGTTGAGCGCGTGTTCTCGATCACGTCATTCTCGTGCGTAAGGCCAAGATGCTCGATGGTATTCTGCAGTTGATGCACCGGCTTGGTCAGGATCATGGGAAGAATCCAGAATGTCAGCGCCACCCAACTCTCCATGATTACCGATATCACGAGTATGAATGCGTATCCGGCAAGATGAAGACGCGCTTCAATGATCACTTTCGATTCCTCTTCCTTCCGGACATATGGTTCGTGGACAATTCCGGCCGCGTGGCGGCACATCCCCCAGACGCGATTTCGCCAGTATGTCACGCCGAACAGCCACAACAGGTAACTGCCGAGAGTGTACGGTTCCCGAACCAGTTCCCCGTCACGTTTCCAGTCCTGCGTCCATTGGTGATGAGCGAAATGCATGATCTGGTCGAAGTCGCGCGGGAAGAGTTGAACGAACCCGATCGCGCGGCCAAAATACTCGTTGAGGTGGCGTGTCTTGAACACGGTTGAATGGGACAGTTCGTGCTGGGCCGCATAAAGGAAGTTGACCAATACGCCCAGAAGGAAACCGGTCGGCAACACCCACCAACTGCCCGACGCGGCGAAATGGAGCCATGCCGCTCCCGCGATTGCCAGGAGATGGCTTGCCATCTGCAATACGCCCATCAGGTCGGACCGTGTGTTCAGGGCACGAAGTTCCGACGGACCAAGGATTTCACGACGTGAGAACGTTCCCTGCATGAATTTCCGTTCCTTCGAATCGCGCTCGTTCCGGTCTCAACGCTGACTCCAGACAACGCGAGACCGTGTGCGCACGGGAATGCTGCCAGGCGGTAGCGGTCCGATTGCAGCAAACATATCTGAAGCGGCAGGATAAGCCAAATGAATGCTGGTCACACAAGTGCCGGGATCTTCGCCACCATCCGCCTTTCCGGCGGCCGGAGGAATGGCCCCGAGGGACGTCTTTCGTGATGTCGTCACTGCCCCGTTTCAGGCCCGTCCTGCCGCGTGGCACCTTGCACCCGTTGCACTTGCCGCAGGCCCGGGACGCGACCCCAACCGATTCGCGGACCATGGACTGCCCGCGGAATGCCCCGAAACTTGTCACGAACGGAACGTTTCCCGACGTCGAATCGCCGGACCGAGAAGCCGGCGCGCCCGGCAGAGGTTCCCGGAAGCTCTGGAGCGTGACCGGCCAGCCTGAAAGGTGTGTCGACTTTCGTTGGCCCGGCACGATGACTCTGTCGACCCGGTTTTCCGTTTCGGCAACGGTCAAGGCGGATTCGACGTCGTGATGGCGGGCGGCGGATTTGCCGGTTGAGTATTGGTCTCGGTTCTTTATGGAATTGCTGCATGCAGATGACGTCCCCGGGTGCCGAAGCCAGGAGCCTGTTCCTGGACCGGGCATGAGGGCCGTCCAGGAGGAGACGTGGAGATTGGCCGCATGGCTCAAGGCGACCATGCATTGAGACGGCTTGGGGACCTTCCCGGCCCCGTCGGCCTGCCCGTGTTGGGCAACCTGCTCCAGATCCGTTTGGACCGGTTTCACTTGAAGCTGGAAGAATGGGCCGAACGCCATGGCCCGATTTTCGGGATCCGTATCGGACCGCAACGCATCGTGGTGGTCTCGGACCGCTCCGCCATTCAGCGTGTCCTGGTTCAACGCCCTGACGGCTTTCGACGCACCGCCTTGCTGGAAGCGGTGGCCACCGAAATGCGGCTCAAGGGCGTTTTTGCTGCAGAGGGCGAGGATTGGCGCCGGCAACGACAGATTGTGATCGCAGCTTTGAACCGTGCCAGGCTGGAAACCTTCTTCCCTTACCTGGCAGTGATTGTCGGGCGCCTGCAGCGGCGCTGGGAGGCAGCGGCGGACAAGGCTGAACCCGTGGACCTGTGCCGCGACTTGATGCGCTTCACTGTCGATGTCACCATGCAGCTCGCGTTCGGAGTTGACGCCAACACGCTGGAGACACCGGGTCCGGTGATACAGCGACATCTCGACAAGGTCTTCCCCGTACTGCACCGGCGCGTGAACGCTCCCTTTCCCTGGTGGCGCTACATCCGCTTGCCCTCGGACCGCGCGCTCGACCGCGCGTTGGACGCGTTGGAGGAAGAGGTCGGGACCATGGTACGCGCGACCAGGAAGCGTATGGAGGCCGAACCCGAACGCCGCCGGGCGCCGACGAATTTCCTGGAAGCCATCCTGGAAGAGGCAGCGACCGAAGACTCTCGGTTCAGCGATGCCGAGATCTTTGCCAATGCCGGCACGCTTCTGCTCGCGGGAGAAGACACGACGGCAAACACCTTGGCCTGGATTATCCACTATTTCACCAGGTATCCGGAACGCTTCGAACAGGTTCGGCGCGAGACCGACGCGCTGGTCGCACCGGGACCGGTGATCGAGAGCCTGGAGCAGACGAAGGAACTTTCGATCCTTGACGCATTCTGTAACGAGGTGATGCGCCTGAAACCCGTGGCGCCGATCCAAATGGCCGAGGCAGTGGCAGACGCCGAGATTCTCGGCTGCCTGGTACCGAAGGGAACGCCAATCATAATGCTGGCCCGGCACATGGCGACCCGGGACGAGAACTTCGGCGACGGCAGCCGTTTCGATCCGGATCGCTGGCTTGGCGCACCTGATGCACATTCCTGCCCGCACGACCGCCGCGCCTTCGTTCCCTTCGGGGGCGGGCCGCGCCTGTGCCCTGGACGAAATCTGGCGCTGTTGCAGATCCGAACCGTCCTGGCGATGCTGTGCCGAAACTTCGAGGTAGAGCCGGTGCGCACACGCCGCGGAGTAGAGGAGCACCTGGCATTCACAATGATGCCGGTCGGTCTTTCCACGCATCTGCGAAGGAGGATGCACCGATGATCCCGGGCGGCGTCAAGGTTTCCGCGGGCCTGTTCGTCCGACGCAAAAAAGTGACTTCGCCGTGACGGGCATATGGCGGGTTCGCCCGACACGAACACAATGTACATGCCCCGTGATCTCCAAACGTGGGGTGATCGCGTGACAACCGGGCCAAGGACGCGTGAAGCCGCCCGGATTCATCGACCTCATTGCGTTCAACCCGAACGCCGGCGACCGCGATCGCGATGCGCCGCCACGGCGGGTCCACGTGGTTGCCCTCGGTCAAGATCGAGGGGCCTTGGCATTTCCCGGGCTATGACTTCCGCCGCGCGATCCACGAACTTGCGCACCTTCGGGTCGATGTACTCGCGGTCTGCGTAGACGAGACTTACCGGCAACTCCGCTCCGACCTCGTCGAGCAGAACCGGCACGAGCCGGCCTTCGTTTACGTCATCGGCGACGACAGCGGATGCGATCAGCGCGAATCCGAGACCCTCGATTGCCGCTTCGCGGACAAGATCGATTTCATTGGCATGGAGTCGACCGCGAACCGAAATCGTACCTCCCGACCAGAGCGGCCATTTCGCGTTCGGTGTCCAGTCGCCAAAGACGCCGACGATGCAGTTCTGGCGAGCCAGGTCCAGCGCACGCCCGGGTACGCCGACCGTCGCCAGGTAGGATGGCGAGGCGACGACGATCAGCCGGTCCGAATGCAGGTAGCGTGCCACCAGGTCCTGATCCTTGACAACTCCGATTCGCATGGCGACGTCGACGCCTTCGCCAAGGAGGTCGACGTGGCGCGGCGTCGACAGCACCTCGATCCTCACCTCGGGAAACTCGCACAGGAAATCGACGAAAAGCCGGAAAAAGAAGGGGCCCGCGACCGAGACACGCAACAGTCCCCGCGGGACATCGTCAAGCCGGCGGACAGCGTCCCACGCGGCATCGGCGTCAGCGACGATGCGCTGCGCACGGCGCCGAAGTTCATCTCCCGCCTTGGTCAGCGCCAGGCGGGTCGTGCGGCGGATGATGAGCCTGACACCGAGCGATGCCTCGAGCGCGGACATGCGGCGACTCAGTGTCGCTCGAGGCAAACCGATCTGGCGCGCGGCCTCGGAGATGCTGCCTGTCCGCGTGACTTCAAGAAACTCCCTCATGCGGTCGACACTCGGGCTGTGATTCAAATGGACAGGAGATGTGATTTTTTTTGATCTAGTGATGTTCATGCACCAAGTATATCCCGCAACCATACGGCAAGAAAGGGAAAGAAGATGCTTGACATCTCGAACTTCGACCACGTCGGCATTCGCGTCAGCGACCGGGAAGAATCGGTCGCTTTCTACGAACGCCTCGGGTTCACGTTGATCGCGGATGGCGGGTACGAAAACGGGCATCCGCTGGTGATGCTTCACCCGTCCGGCATCAACATCAATCTACTTGGTCCCGCGACGGCGCGCGCGGGCGGGAACATCCTCATGGACGAGAAGCACAAGTATCCGGGCATCACCCACCTGGCGCTGAAGGTGGCAGATGCCGGGGCGGCCGAAGCGTTTGTCGTCAGGAACGGCATCGCCATTTCCGGCCGACGCACGTTTCGCGGCACCCGGACGATCTTCATCCGCGACCCCGACCGCAACGTTCTCGAACTTGTCGGCCCGGGACCCTCGGTCGCCGACCTGATCGCGGGTCGTGTCAACGCAGAAGAAAAACAGGGAGACCCAAAATGAAACTCTATTCCGCCCCCGGCACATGCGCCACGGCCGTGCATGTCATGCTTGAATGGATCGGAGAGCCCTACGAAGTCGAACACCTCGACTTTCAGGGCATGAAATCACCGGAGTACCTGAAACTGAACCCGGCTGGCGTGGTTCCGACGCTCGTCGACAAGGTGCCGCTTTCGGAAGGCATTGCCATTATTCTGAAGCTTGTCGACGACAATCCCGATGCCGGGATCGGACCCGCAGTCGGCGAGGACGGGCGCGAAGACCTTTACCGTTGGCTCTCCTTCCTGTCGGCGACGCTTCATCCGTTCTTTTTCCCGTACTTCGTGCCTCAACGCTATCACGCCGACAAGGCGCAGTTCGGCGCGGTCAAGGATGCGGCGCAAAATCGTGTGGCTTCGGCACTCGACATCGTCGAAGCACATCTCGACGGCAAGACCTGGATGCTGGGTGCCAGGAAATCCGTGGTTGACGCGTTCCTCTACCCGATGGCGAACTGGGCCTACGGGTTCGACAAGCCGACTTCGGCCTACCCGAACATCGATCGCGTGGTCCGCCAACTCGTCGCGGACCCGGCAGTTCAACGGGTCCACATGGCGCAGGGGACGAACCCCAGGGTCAAGCTCGCGGCGTAGCCGGGAATGCGGGACGGATTTCCGACACCCACGCGAAAACGCGGGACGGACGGCCTCCGGCAGCCCGTTCCGCTTCCCGTGCATGATCCGGACGTGACCGAAACGCAATGGGCACCGGGGCCGTGCCGGGACGATACGGATCGCCACAGTCCCCTGTCGACGCATTCCGGACCAGAGTGCCGTGACGCCCCTGTCAACATCAAGCACGAATGACACGATGACCGACACGCAAAACCCGATGACATCCACTCCTGTGACGCCCATGCTTCTGCGCATGGCCGCACCGATCAGCCTTGGCATGATGTCGACCTTCCTTTTTCAGATTGTCGACACCTATTTCGTTGGCCGGTTGGGTTCACCCGAACTGGCTGCGCTGGCCTTCTCCTCAACCGCCTACCTGGTCTTTGTTTCGGTATTCATGGGTCTCTCGGTCGGCGTGTCTTCGGTCGTGGCCAAGGCCGCCGGGTCGGGCGACATGGGCCGGGCCCAGGGGCTCGCAGTTGTCTCGCTCGGAACTGTCCTGGTGCTGTCAGTTGGCCTGAGCGTTCTCGCGCGCGCCGCAATCGGACCGATGTTCGCGGCCCTCGGCGCGTCAGATGAAGTCCTGCCCCTGATCGGTGACTACATGGGCATCCTCTACCTGAGTTTTCCGTTCCTGATGCTTGGAATCGTGGGCAGCGGCACCGTACGTGCGATCGGAATTACGGGAAAAACCGAGATCGTCTTTGCAATCGCCGGCGTCATAAACCTTGTTTTCGACTGGCTCCTCATTTTCGGGATAG
Organism: Paracoccaceae bacterium; assembly: GCA_965242975.1. Classification (GTDB taxonomy): domain Bacteria; phylum Pseudomonadota; class Alphaproteobacteria; order Rhodobacterales; family Rhodobacteraceae; genus JAPPHA01. Next base: position 3,604,600 of record CBDETS010000007.1, read on the forward strand.
GCCCGTTTCCCGCGCTGGATCTGGCCGGGGCGGCCTATGCGTCGGCCTTGTCGTTCATCTTCATCTCTCTCGGCGTCGCCGTGATCATGAGACGCTCCGGTTTGTTGGGTCTTGGTCGCCTCGGAGTCGGATTTTCCGGGCTCGGAGAAGTCATGCGTTTCTCCGTCCCGACGATTTCCATGCAGGTCCTCGTTCCCGCGACCGGCATGTTCGTCACGTTCCTGCTGGCTGGTCACGGAGCCGAGGCGGTTGCGGCCTTTGGCGTTGCCAGCAGGATCGAGGCACTTGCGCTGATCGGAATCTTTGCCGTTTCCATTTCGATCACGCCGTTCATCGCCCAGAATTTCGGTGCCGGACACCACGACCGTATCGACGAAGCCGTGGTCTTTGCCGGGAAGGCGTCGATCTATCTTGGAATCCTGCTGTTCGGCGTTCTGGCGCTGCTGGGGCCGATGATCGCACGAATTTTCTCGGACGACCCCGAGGTCATCCGCTTCGTCGGACTCTATTTCAAGATCGTCGCGCTGTCCTACGGGTTCCAGGGGATCGTCAACGTGACGGTCGCGATCTTCAACGGGTTGCAGATTCCGCGCACCGCCTTGCGGATCATGTTGGTCCGAACCTTTGCCATCGTCTTTCCCCTGTTGCTGGTCGGGTCATTCCTGGGCCTCTGGTGGCTTCTCGGTGCGCTCGCTCTCGGGAACGTCCTGTCCGCGATCTACGCTGGCCTGGTGATGCGTCGGTCGCAGCGTAAATGGAAACGGCCAATCGCGGATGCCAGCCCTTTGGCGGACATCCTTGGGGACATCAGGCGGTTGTTTTCGACGAGGTGACCGGCTTCCGTCGCGAGACGCCGTCTTGGTGGTCGGTCTGCCTCTCAGGGAGTGGTCGCAAGCGGTTCGTAACAATGACGGGCAAGACGTCGCTGAACCGATTATTGAACCTGCCGCCCGTGGCACACGGCGGCCACTCCTGTACCCGCACGTCCCGCCTGAAGCGCACGGAATCTGTACGAGCCCGACCACGTGACTCTGGCCCCAAAGGGCTTAAAGTCGGGTGATTCACGCCGGTTCTAACCCGCCAACCCAGCGGACCTTGTCGCGAGTTTCGTATCGGTATCGAAGGCGCTTTGGGATTGGGCCTTTCGATGGTCCGCTCTCGACCGCCACTTCGGGTCCAGGCAAGGAACATCCGCCTGGCCGTAGCGGGCTCCCGAGTCTTCGGGGGCGCCGTCCGACCCTGCACTCAGGCACCAAACCTGGATTTCTTCATCACCTTATCCCGTTTGCTCGCTGAAGCTCGCGTATGTAGGCAATCACCAATGCCACATCACTCCGTGTCAGGCCTTCGACCGGTGCCATGTCTCCGAAGGACCAGTGGTGACTTTCGACACCAATCGCCACCGCCCTCTGGATGGCTTCATCGCCGTGATGGGAGGGTTCGTAGAAGATATGAACGAGTGGCGGCCCGATCCCGTCTTTCCCTGCAGCATTGGTCCCGTGACAGATTACACAGTTTTCACGAAAAATCCGTTCCCCTGCCCGCGCCCTGGCGGACAGGAGTTCCGGCACGGTGACGTCCGCCAATGCGATTGTATCGACAGTCGAATCCACCAGATCCGGCTCCGAGTCTGTCCGTAGCAGCCACCAGGCCAGGATGCCGGCCAAGATTACGATTGGTATACCGACCTTCGGTCCCACGCGCGCCATGCTCATGCCCTTTTGCGTTCAGGCTCCGCAAATCGGTGGATCAAGCACGAATTCCTGCCACTTTGCAATCGCCTTGATTGCCGAGAATCTCTTTGTATTGAGTGATTCGGACAGTTTTTGCACCGGGGTGTGCGCTGCGGGCGGCATGACGGATTTGCCCCTTTGGACCCTGCGGGGTGATAAGCGGCCGGAGACACTGCCGGGCGCCTTGCCGCCGGTATCGTTTCGCGAGAACGATGACTGTCATACGGGAAACTCGTCAAACGGAATTTCGGGGTGAGCGTTTACCCCGATTCGTTCAATTCCTGCTTTGACCAATCGAGCCTCTCAGCGATCAATTCAGCAAAGGGACGAACATCAAAGGCCGTGCTTGCAGCCTCGAGCGCCGACATGTAGCGCGCCCGGTCCTCCAGCCTGATGATTGTCCACGGATGGCCACCAGAGGCGAGCATGACATTCATCAGGAATCTTGCCATGCGCCCATTTCCGTCCTGATAGGGGTGAACATACCCCATCAGCCAATGTCCAAGGACGGCGCGAACGGCGGCCGAGGGTTCCGACTTCAAATGCGCGAACAGTTCTTCCATACCATCGGCAATCGCTTCGACCCTGGGTGGAACATGGCGCGAACCGCGCAGATAGACCGGATGGTTGCGAAGTCCGGCAAGCACACCGGCACGTAGAATGCCGGCATCGACCGACGGCTGGAACAACTGCGCGTACCATCCGTCGTGATCCTCAATGGCAACTTGCCCGGCCGGGTCTCCCGCGAGAACCCTGCCAATGGAAGCTCGAACTGCCTGGAACGCCTGCCAATAGCCGCGTGCTGCAAGCGCATCTCGATCAGTGCGGTCAGCAGGGTTTGCCTCCGGATCAAACTGACCGGTCCGTACTCTCTCGATCAGCTTTTCGGTAACCCTGTATCCCTCGATTGACAGTGAGTTGTAGGCATCGCTGACGTAGATCTCGTCTATGCTTGCAAGGTAGACACCCGCATCACGAGGCAACGGCAAGTCCTCCGGCAAAACGTCGATTACCTCTTCGCGCCCACCTTGCCAGGCGTTCCGAATACGTCCAGCCAGGGGGGGAATGCCGGTCTGTACGTGCGGCAGCGAGACGTCGGGCGAAAAAGGATCGCGTTCCCGTACGTCATGATCTGCTGAACGCATTCGTCTCAGGATCCGATCGGCTTCCACCGCGCGGTTCATGTTCCTCAGCGCACCCGCAACCCGGCCCGCCGCTTTCACATGTCCGCCATCGAGGAGCCGTGCAAGCAAACCGCTGATCGACCGCAATGATGCCAGCGCGAACCGTGCTTCTACAGGGTGACTGTGGAAGAAATTTTCCGTGACCTTGATAAGCGCCGCTTCGACCGCCAAAACCGGTAACCCGTCCTTGTGCACCAGGTCTTCTTTATCGGGCAGCGCTTTTTTCAGATCATAGATCGAGGTTTGAAACGGCAGCGGGCGATTGTTTCCCGATGCCCCTGGGCTCCAGACGACGACCTGTCTCGGAATCACGGGATTTTCGGCATGCCGCAAGAGCGACTGCTCAGGCGAGAGACACCATTCATCTCCAAACCTGTCAGTACAATACCGAAGGCAGAATTCCCAAAATGAAGAAAACCAATAGGTGGTGTCTCCCGGCCGGTCCTCAGGACCTGTCGCAACCAGCCAGCCGGCCATGACGTCCTTCAGAAAACCTGTTCGCTGCAAACGCTCACGATGCGTTCTGCTGAGCTCACTGCTCTTGATGACGTTGCCTACGTCCCCTTGCAGTGTCTGCAACACCTCAAGGGAAGCCGCCAGTTTTTCGTTTGGAGACGCCATTTTCCTTGTTGTTCTCGCTCATCCTCAGGTCAACTGCACGTCCATGGTGACGTTCATATCAACGTGTTCCATGTTGATCGTATCGACGTTTATCGTGTTGTTCATAAACACGTCAATCGTGCTGGCGGCATGTTGATGCCCATCATCCGTGTATTTTCGATTGGAAAGGCGCATCCGCGTATCCGCCGACCTGGCCATTCTCCCCGGGTTAAGCAATTCAGCTTTCCGACAAGGTTGAACCTGAACTGCTACGCACAACTGTTCCAAGTTTTCGACGGTCTGTCTGTGGTTAAGCAGCGGCACGCCAAGATTGACAATTGGGAACATTCTTGTGCCACACCACATTGTCGCAGGGACCAAGCCATTCGGATCCGGTATCGTCGAAAATGCCGGTCGGCAGAATGTCGGTGCTGCGGATGAAACGGCCCGGAAGTCACTGGAGCGCCACAGGCGCCAATGCCATGCCGGCGATCACGTGCTGCCTCACGAATCAAAGGTGGGTCGACTTCCTCCACTGGCAGGCTCAACAGGCCGTGGCCGCCTGAAACAAAGAGATTGGGATGCACCCGATCGCCGAATCAGTCCGAATTTCGGTACCCGAATCTCGGACACGTGACAAAAGGGCAGTTCTCTGCGCCTGATCAAGACGGTTTCGTCCCTCAAAGGGACGAGACGGTGGATTGCGGTCATTCGCGGAGGCTTTCGCGCAAAAACGGGGAGAAAGGCGCTTCGCGGACAAACGTGACGGTTATGCAACGGCTATCAACGTTTCCCTCGCGCAGGCTGCCTGCTATACGAGATGAATCACGGTTCAAAAACCGTAACCCGACGCCGTCAAGGAGACATCGATGCCCGCTGCGCGCCCACCTGTTTGTGAATTCGGCTGGAAAGCCCGCGATTTCACCCTTCCGTCGACCGAAGGCAAAACCGTTTCGCTTGGCGATGTCGCAGGGGAAAACGGAACTTTGATCATGTTCATCTGCAATCATTGCCCGTTCGTCGTTTCGGTTCGCGACCGCCTCGCCTCGGAAGCGTTGGCGCTCGGAGAACTCGGCATCGGGGTGGCTGCCATCTGTTCGAACGATGCCCGCAACTATCCGGACGATTCCTTCCCCAACATGGTCAGGTTCGCCCGGGACTCCGGGTTCCCGTTCCCGTACCTCCATGACGAGGACCAGTCGGTCGCGCGGGCGTACGGTGCCGAGTGCACGCCGGACTTCTTCGGGTTCAATTCGGAACTCCAGCTCCAGTATCGGGGCCGTCTCGACAGCGCCGGGCGCAATGCCCCCACGCCGGACATGAGCCGTGACCTGTTCGATGCCATGAAGTTGATCTCTGAAACCGGGCAGGGACCCCGACACCAGATTTCGTCGATGGGCTGTTCCATCAAGTGGAAATCCGCGGCCTGAAGGATGCCGCCACCGTTGAGCGACCTCGTGCCGAGGTCGGTCGCGGAGCGAATGCACGCGCCTAAGGAACAGGAGCGATCCTGAATATCGCGCCGTGGCCTTCCGACAGAAACCACAGGGATCCGTCCGGCGCTTCGCGGATGTCCCGGACCCGATCGGTCTCGGGAAATGTCAGCCGCTCTTCCTCGGTGAACCTGGAACCCGGCTTCAGCCGGGAAACGTGATCGAGCTTGAGTGAACCGACGAAGAAATGCCCGTGCCACTCCGGCCAAAGTCGGCCCGAGTAGATTACCAGGCCACTCGGGGCGATCGACGGATCCCAATAGAAGGCAGGCTGCTCCAACCCGTCCTTCGAATACCCGACCCCCACCTTGGCCCCCGAGTAGTGCCGACCATAACCGATGACCGGCCATCCGTAGTTGAGACCCTTGCCGATCCGGTTGATCTCGTCGCCACCCATGGGCCCGTGTTCCACCGCCCAGATGGTTCCCCGGTCGTCAAGAGCAAGGCTCTGCGGATTCCGATGGCCAAGAGACCAGATCTCGGAACGGGCACCGGCGGTTCCAACAAACGGATTGTCATTCGGGGCGGATCCGTCGCGTCCGAGCCGGACGATCTTGCCGTTGTGACGGGACAGGTCCTGGGCGGTGTTGCGCTTCCCCCGATCCCCGATCGTCATGAACAGGGAGCCATCGGGCGCCTCAACGACACGGGAGCCGAAATGCCGTCCTCCCGTCGCCGGTACGTCCATCTCGAAAAGGAGTTTCACATCCTGGAGGCGCGTGTGGTCACCAGAGAGGGTTGCCGAGGCGAGCGCCGTTCCTCCCCTGCGGCCATTTCTGTAGGGTTTCGAGAACGTCAGGAAAATCTCGCGGCTTCGGGCAAAATCCCTGGCCGCCGCGACATCGAGGAGCCCGCCCTGTCCCTTGCCGAACACTGTCGGAACGCCCGAGACGTCGGTTCTCCGGCGATTTTCGTCGAAGTGAAGGAGCCTGCCACCGCGTTCAGTGACGAGAAACGCGCCGTCAGGGAGAAACGCGAGCGCCCACGGAACATCGAGGTCACCGACAACCCGTGTCACTGAAACCGCCCCGGCGGACGTCTGGCGTTCCACTGCGGCCGCGGTTCCGGCGGCGATAGCCATCGACGCAACCAACAGCCCGAGTGACCTCATGATCGCCTGAACTGAAGTTCGAACCGCGGGGACGCACCCATGCCTGTACTCACGTATTGTGCGTTTCAACAAGCTCGACCCCCCTGACCGGGCGAAGAACGTGAGGTTTCCCGGGATCGTAAAGCGCCGAATCCGGAAACTCCGACACGTCTCCCAGTACCGGGCCGACCAGAATCAGCGCCGTTCGCGTGATCCGCGCCTTCCGCACCTTTTTGCGAATGTCGGAAAGCGTGCCAGTCACGATCGCTTGATCGGGCCATCCGACCCTGTAGGCGACAACCACCGGGCAGTCTGCTCCGTAGAAAGGAGTCAGGCGGCGTTCGATCTCGCGCATGTTTCTGACGGCAAGATGGATGACCAGCGTCGTTCCGCTTTGCGCAAAGTTCTCGAGGGTCTCGCCGGGGGGCATCGCCGTCGACTGCATCGTCATCCGGGTCAGGACAATCGACTGTGCCAGCCCGGGAACTGTCAGCTCCTGCCCGAGTACGGCGGCCGTGGCTGCGTAGGCCGGTACACCCGGAATGATCTCGTATTCGATTCCTTCCGACTTCAGCCTTCTGATCTGCTCGGCAATCGCTCCGTAGAGCGACGGATCTCCCGAATGAACCCGGGACACATCGTCGCCACGGGAATGCGCACCCATGATCGCCGCATGGGTTTCGTCGAGCGTCATCGCCGACGTGTCCAGGACCGTGGCCCCCGGAGGCGCCGTCCTGATGATTGCCTGCGGCACGAGCGAACCCGCAAAGAGGCAGGCCCGGCATCGACCGATGATACGTGCACCCTTCACCGTAATGAGATCCGGATCCCCCGGACCCGCACCAACAAAATAGACAGTCATTTCATGTCGTCCTGCCGGTTTCGGAGAGATCTCCCGGAGACGAGCGAATGCCGTTCATTCCCAAAAAACCGCTCCGTTCCCCATGATACCCTTCCGACGGATACGTGCACTGACTGGTGGATTCATTGCGTCACACGTCCTCACGCCGCGCCGAATTCAAAGGGAACATGCCTCCCCGCCCGTCCGGTAACCCCGCGGGGTATAAATCCTCGTACGTCCACCCGATTGAAAGCTCCTGCTCTGACTCGACCCGACCAGAACCGTCGTCAACATGTCTGTTTCGTCGACATCCAGGTCGTCAAGGGTCGTGTAGGTCAGTCTCTCGCCAGGCCGGCCCAGTAAGCGCGCAAGGATGACCGGCGTATCTGCCGGCCGGTGCTCCAACAGGATGTCCCTGGCGGCGGGGATCAGGCTTCGGCGTTGCCTCGACGACGGATTGTAGAATGCGATGACAAAGTCGCCTTCCACTGCCGCTCGAATTCGCCGCAGGATAACATCCCGCGGCGTCAGCAGGTCTGAAAGCGAAATCGCGCAGAAATCGTGCCCGAGAGGTGCGCCGGCCTTCGCGGCGGCGGCCTGCATTGCCGACACGCCGGGTGAACACACGACTTCGACACGCCGGGCGGAATCGCTCAGGCCGTTACCGGCCGTGGCAGGGTCAAGCAGCTCGTAAACGAGCGAAGCCATCGCGTAGATTCCCGCGTCGCCGGAGGATATGAGCACGACCATGCGGCCGGTCCCGGCCCGTTCCAGCGCATACCGGCATCGTTCCCGCTCTTCACCCAATGCAAATCCGACGCGTGCGCACCCGGCCGCCAGCGGACCCAGGAGGTCGATATAGGAATCGTATCCGACGATTTCGTCGGCTTGAGCAATCATTCGGGTTACTTCCGGCGTGCGCCATTCGGCCCGCCCGGGCCCAATGCCGACTATGGCAAGCGACCCGCGCCGACGGCCGGGAATGGATGTCAGTGGTGCCCGAGATCGTGCGAGCGCACAGGTTGCATTGCTCGATCTGGTCTTTTCGACGACGAGTTGTCCCGTATCGCCGCTTACGGCAAGTGCCGCGGCTTCAGCCACCCCGTGGCACCCGACCTCCCTGAACACGACCTCTGACGGATTGGCAAGGCGATGCGACTCCGCCTCCAGTTCGGCAGCGGAAAAAAGGGCCAGGGGGATACCGAGCGAATCCGCCAGTTCGTAAACCGCTGGCTCGTCCGCCTTGAGATCCAGCGACCCGACACAGGCTATCGATCCGGTTGCGACTCCTGAGCTTGCCAGGACGGAATTCGCGAGTTTCGCCAACTCTCCGGTCTCGCAGCCACGTGAACATCCGACGCCGAGCACGAAACGGACGGGATGGTAGACGAGCCTCCCTGTGTGCCCTGCCTCTGCGCGCTCGGTTGCAACCAGGGAAACGCCGCCATCGGGCCTGGACTCCAGCTCAAAGATGTTCTCCCCTTCGACCCTGGCACCCGCGCCCGCGAGCAGGTCGGCCATTGCTGCACTTGCATGTTCCGGATTCGCCAGTTTCCAGCCGGGAGGAGGTTCATCGAGTGCGACGCCCAGGGAAACATCTCCAGCAGTGGTCACGGCTGCGGGGCAACCGAGTCTCCCGGCCAGACGACGTGCGATGCGATTGGCTCCCCGATGCCCTCCGAGCAACGGAACGACGGCTGAGCCGTCATCGGCAACGGCAAGGACCGGAGGATCGGTCAACTTGCCGGTCAGAAACGGCGCCAGAATCCTGATGATGATGCCGGCGGCACAGATACCGATGATCGGGTGCCCCGCCACGAACAGCGATTGAAGATGGCGGGCCGTATCGTCGAACATGACATCCGCACGTCCGGTACGCCCGGAAAGACCATGCGTGTTGCAGTCCAGGACACCGGCGATCGTCCGGGCGGTTTCTTCGCCCGTACGTGACAGGCAGACAACGACCGGGGCTAGAGCCACGGATCGACCACTCTTCCTACCAGAATCATTGAAAAATATGGCGCCGTCACGGGGGCGTCGCCGAGCGAAACGACCTTCTGGTTGGTCAGCGTCGCGCGTTCAATGTAGCCAGCTGTTTCGGAAAGCCCCAGGCGTGCCAAGACCGTCCTGATCTTTTCCAGGTGACGGCCGACTTTCATGATTGCCACGGCCTCCGCACTGGCGATTCGATGCTCAAGCTCGGCCTCGGAAAGCGTTCCAGGGATGATCGTGAGGGTTTCGTTCCGCGCCACGAGCGGTTGGCCGAGCACCGCGGCACACGCCGTAACCGAGTTCACGCCCGGAACGACCTCCACCCGGTACCGATCGGACAACCTGGAATGCAGATACATGAACGAACCGTAGAACAGCGGGTCGCCTTCGCACAGAACGATGACGTCCCTGCCTGCCTCAAGTTCCGCCGCGATGGCATCGGAGCCCCGATCATACGCCGCCTGGGCCGGTGCCCGCCGCGTCGTCATCGGCACCGTTATCGGAATCTCCCGCACAGCCGGCGGCATGATCTCGGCAACGATCGAACGGGCAAAGCTCTCGGACGTCTCAAGGATCGGGTAGGCAACGACTTCAGCGCCGGAGATCAGCCGATACGCTTTCAGTGTCATCAATTCCGGATCACCCGGTCCGACCCCGACACCGTGGACAGTTCCGGTCATCTCTTGATCATGCTCCACTGGGTCACCGCCATGTGAGGGTCCCAGCCATGCCGGTCACCAACCGGTCGCGTACGGCTGACCTGGATTCTTACCAGTTCGCCGCCATGTTTCCTGTGCAGTCGGTTCAGGCGGGCTTCGGTCTCAAGGGTGACCGCATTGCAGACCAGGCGACCCAGCGGGCGCAGCGTCTCGATGCACGATGAAACGATCTCGGGGGTCAAACCGCCGCCGACAAAGATCGCGTCGGGTTTTTCGAGCCCATCAAGCGCCGATGGTGCTGTACCGTCAACGAGTTGCAGGCCAGGGGTTCCCAATGCAAGGGCGTTACGGGCAGCAAGCATCCGCCTGTCCTCGCGTGGCTCGATTCCGATTGCCCGGCTGTATCGGGCGGCCCGCATCCACTCGATGGCGATCGACCCGCAACCGCAACCTATGTCCCACAGAAGCGCTCCCCTCATGGGCATCAATCGGGAAAGCGTAACCGCGCGTACCTCGCTTTTCGTCATGGTTCCGTCGTTGAAGAACATGTCATCCGAAAGGCCGGGAACCCGCGGGAGCAAGGCAGCATCCGACGCGGCGATGCATTCGACCGCCAGCGTGTTGAAGTCGGGAACGACGTCGCTCCAGTCCGAGGCCAATCCTTCGAATCTCCGTTCCCTCTGCCCGCCCATGGCAGCAAGAACCGTCATCCGGCTGCGTCCAAAGCCGCGTTCTGCCAGGAAAGCGGCGATCTTCGACGGCGTTTCCGACCCGGTCGTCAGGATCAAGAGGCGCTGGCCGGGCTGGATGAACGCGATCATTTGCTCGACCGGCCTCCCGTGCACGGTCAGCGTCTCCACGTCGGCCATGGACCAGCCCATGCGCACTGCCGCCAACTGAAAGGCGGACACATGCGGATGGAACGTCACGTCCGAAGAATCGAATTCGCGGCCGATACGCGCCCCGGCGGAATACCAGAGAGGGTCGCCGGTCACGAGGACCACGACCCGGCGACCCTTCAGGGAACGTATCCGTTCGACAAGCGGATCGAATGGCGATGGCCAGGCAATTCGTTCGACACCCGGAATTCCGGAAAATTCATGGTGACGGTCGCCGCCGATGATGACCTCGGCCGAATCGACGACGGACCGGGTCAACGGGTTCAGGCCGTCCAGGCCGTCTTCGCCGATGCCGACAACATGGAGCCATGGAGACGTCATGACGAGATCAAACCTCCCATCCGGCTACCCTGACCCGGTCCCGGTGTCCGAAAGAAAGGAATTCACGGCAGCGGCAGCAATGGCGGAACCGCCTCGTCGTCCGGCAAGGGTGATGAATTCACACCCCCTGGGATCGCGAACGAGTTCCGCCTTGCTCTCCTCGGCGCCCACGAAGCCGACCGGAAATGCCAGTATGCTTGCCGGCTTCGGCCAACCCTCATCGAGAAGCTCGAGAAGATGGAATAGAGCCGTTGGCGCATTCCCGATAACGACAACTCCCGACTCGATCCGGTCAGCCCACAACCTGACAGCCGCAGCGGAACGCGTGTTGCCGATCGTCTCCGCGATGACGGATACCCGGCGGTCGTTCAGGGTCACCACGACATCATTGTTCGCCGGCATGAATTTCAGCATGATCCCGGCCGCAACCATGGAGGAATCGCAGAGAACCGGGGCACCGCTCGTGAGCGCCTGTCTCGTCGCATCGACGACATCGCCGGAATTGCGGACCAGGTCGGCGATTGCGGGTTCGCCACACGCATGGATCATCCGCGTGACGACGGGTCTGAGCATCCGGTCAAATCGCGACAGGTCGGCCGCGTCCCCAATCGCCGCAAAGCTCTTGGCATAGATTTCGGCAGGAACACGTTCGTAACTGCGCCACCCGCAGTGATCCTGAACGTCACGGTCTGGGCCTTGCGGCCGCGATCTGTCCATTCGGGTCACTCCCGGCCCTCACCGCTGTTCCGCGCACTCTCCGGGCCGTGCGGGTGATCTGCGTGCGGGTAGGGAGGATGGTGGTGGTGGTCTTCGTGGTCATGGTGGTGATGGTGATGTCCACCGTGACCATGGTTCGCGAGGCGGCATGCACCGGAGCAAAAGTCATCGCAGAGGCTGCATGTTCCAACGTCTGAACCGGGCGCCGATGCACCCTGACCTTCGACATGATGATGGTGGCTCTCTTGAGGCAGACCGACCTCGGCCTCGAATCCCAGGACCGGGGTTCGATACTTGCATGCCGCGCAGTTCGGGGGTGGAACCTCGCCGAGCTGTTCAATTGCCCGTTCGGCGAACGTCTCAAGGACCTTCGGATGATCGTTCAGATACCCAGCCCTGACAAACTGGATTTCCGGGTGATCCCGTGCGCACAGCTTCGTAAAGCCAAAGATTCGATCGACAAGGATTCCGGTAAACAGGAAGTAAGGAAACACGACCACCCGTCGGTAGCCCAGCCGGGCGACGTGCTCCAGGCACGGTTTGACCAGGGGAAACGTTACCCCGGAATAACCGACTTCGCACCAGCCGAACCCCATGCCTTCCCAGAGCATTCGGGCAACCTTGGCAACATTCCCGTTCGCGTCCGGATCCGACGCTCCGCGACCGATGACAACAAGCGCCGTCTCGGCAATCGGTACGGACCCGTGACGGCGGTCCGCATCTTCAATCGCTTCCCGAATCCGAGCGCCTGCGGCCAGCATCATCTTGGGGTCAACCCCAAGCTCCCGCCCGTAACTGATCTCGAGTCCGTGCTCTGTTGCGTAGGCGTCAAGCACCGAAGGAATGTCGTTCTTTGCGTGCATCGCGGCAAACAACATGCCCGGAACCGCGAGAATGCGCTGGCACCCCCGTTTCCGCAAACGATCAAGGCCCACGCGAATTACGGGGTTCGCGAACTCCAGGTATCCAAACTCGAGATCCCACCCGGAAGGCAGATGCGCAGGAAGGCGTTTCGCGAGCGTGGCAAACTCGTCGACCGCCTCCCGGCTACGGGACCCGTGTCCGCAGAGCATCACGCCGACATTCATGGGCGCGCGCCACGGCGATTGATCGGGGCGCGGGAGAAGCGGCATTCCGGCACTGCGAGAGCGGACGTCCCGGCCAGCCGGACATGATTCTGGTGGATTGTCATGTCGCCCCGTCTGAATCGAATGGGGGCGGAACGGCACTGCCGCAGTGACGACCACCGATTCCGCTCCCTGGTTGGGTCAGCGCGACTCAGTGCCCCTGTCCGGCCCCGAAGAACATCGTCACTGGCTGATTATGTTCTGCCATGACAGAGCGCAATCGGAATCTCGGGAACGTGTTCGAGCGATGCGGAAGCCGCGAGGGCGGGCAATCGCGCATTCCTTTCGGCCGGAAATCCGGGACCTGACCGACGAAACGGAAAGATGAACTCCCCGTACGTCCTGTTCTTCACGTGATGGATCGGAATAGCCTTTGAAACGCTGGCGCCAACCTCTACAACGCAATCAGGCGATCCCGACTCGCCCGAACAAGGCAGGCCAGGCATCCGGACCGGATACGATTCCGATTGCCGAAACCCCAAACATCCGTTCATGCAGACAAGCCAAGACCATCTCACATGCCGACAACATTGATCACCATTTGCGACACTTGCAAGCGTGACGGTTGGGACCCGGAAACCGACACGGCTACCGACGGAGAGCGTCTCGCCGAAAAGGTCGAAATCAAGGCTCAAGGGCGACTGACGGTCCGCACGCGCCGGCACTCATGCCTGATGGGGTGCACGCATGGCTGCAACATCGCGATCCAGGCGGAGGGAAAGATCTCCTATGTCCTCGGACGGTTCGAACCGACGGACGAGGCCGCCCGGGGAATAGTCGATTACGCCTTGCTCCATTCTGAAAGCGAGTCCGGGCAGGTTCCGTTTCGTGACTGGCCGCATCCGATCAAGGGACACTTTGTCTCGCGGTTACCCTCATTTCCGCCCGCGCCCGCCCGGGACTCGAAGTGACATGAACTTCCATTCTTCCCCTCAACAGAGCGTCGGGAAATCAAGGCTTTCGCGCGGATGAGTTTGACGCGCCATACAATCGTGAATTGCGCGAAGGGACGTTGCGTTCATCCCGCCCGATACGACGGTCAGACGATTTCAGTCCAGAGAGCTGCCGGGACCGCGTGGCCGGTGACGGGTCCGGCGTTGCAGATTGGCCTCGGATCACTCGGTGACGAGAACTGGATCAATGACACCCGTACGCGCCTTCGATGCGATGCCGTACGTCTCGATGCACTCCTTTCGCGCCAAAGGTTTCACCCAGAGGGCAGGACCGAACTGTTTCGCCTGCACCGCGTCCCGAACGCCGCTGCCATCCATGAATCACTGGCGCGACATCGCAACCTGGTTCGCACGTGCGGTCATTCCAGTACCCGGATTCGGTTCGGTCTCCCGGGGACGGAGGAGGAGTGGGCCCGTCTCGAAGGGGCGGTTGGTTGTTTGAACTGAACGGGTTCGAAATCCTGCTGCTGGCCTTGCTGCTTGACGCTGCCATAGGCGACCCGGCGTGGATCTGGAAACGAATACCTCATCCCGTTGTGATCATCGGCCGCCTGGTTTCATGTCTTGAGTCGACATTGAACACGGGGCAGCACCGGCGTCGGCAGGGCGTCGGCGGAATGGCCCTGATCGGGATTTCGGCGACACTCGTCGGAGCGGGGATTCACTGGCTGCCGGACTACGGAATCGTCGAAGTGATCGTAACCTCGGTATTTCTTGCCCACCGAAACCTGTCCGACGAAGTGAAAGATGTCGCGACAGCACTGCGCACGTCCGTCGCGGCAGGCCGAGTCCAGGTCGCTCGAATTGTCGGCAGGGACCCGGACGCGCTGACGACTGAGGGTATTGCCCGTGCCGCGATCGAAAGCGCCGCTGAAAATCTTTCGGACGGCGTGGTTGCCCCGGTGTTCTGGTATGCAATAGCCGGCCTTCCAGGACTGATCCTTTACAAAGCGGTCAACACCGCGGACAGCATGATTGGCTACAGGACTGACTCCCTTGCGGATTTCGGCTGGGCTGCCGCACGGCTGGATGATGTCATGAACTGGATACCCGCGCGGCTGACCGGCGGATTGATCGCCCTGGTTCATGGCTCAAGCAGGGCCGTCTCATGCATGCTCCGGGATGCGCACCTGCATCGTTCCCCAAATGCCGGCTGGCCTGAAGCGGCTATGGCGGCCGTCATCGGGGTCTCGCTCTCCGGGCCGCGACACTACGGCGGCGAGTTCCTGGACTCCCCGTACGTATATGGCGCCGGGCGGAAGAATGCAGGTCCGGAGGACATTGAGGCCTCTGTGCACGTACTTTGGCGATGCTGGATCGCGTTTGCCTTCGCGATTGGAGGTGTCGTCCTGATTCACCGGATGTGCATGCATGGTGTGTGTGTGAATTAGATTCCGTTCATCCCGGACCATGGATAAACATGCCTGCGCGGAACCTGTCCTTGCGTGCTCAGGCCTTATCTCCGGTCCGAACTTGCCAAACAAGGCGCACAGAACTTACGCGAGTGTCAGGTAACACGTACATTGGCGGTCGTCTGGGAAAGCATGGAGAATCTGATGACGGCACTCGACCTCTACATTTCGATAGCTGTGGAAAAGCGCGGAATTCTGGCGATTCGCCGCGCTTTTTCCGGGATCGTTTCCTTTCCCTATTGTACGGCTCCTGTCGGTGCCGTTGTCGACGGTTCATCCCCGCGTGTGCGGGGAACAACTGGGGTCCCCAGGCAAGCACAAGCTCCCGGCCGGTTCATCCCCGCGTGTGCGGGGAACAGGGTGTCCCTTGGTTAAGGTGTTCCACTCCCTGTTGTGACAACTCCATCGCTGAGAATATCTCTCCGCAGATACAGGTCAGTTGGTATTTTGTAGACATCTTTCTTCTACTCCTCTTCCTTTGCCCAAGGATGGGCTTCCTCCTGTCTCCGGCGCTCTTGCCACCGCTCGAACCAGTCGTCCGATACTTCTGCTGGTTTGGCTAAGTGGCAACGATCGAGCAGGTCGCAGAGCCAAAGTGCCTTGCAGGCCTTGACCTGCTCTGAAGCGTCCTCTGCTGTCGCGTTGCCGACGCTTATAGTGATACCCTCCATTGTGAATTTGCAGGTGACGTCTGCGCTAGCTACCAGTGGTAAGGCTAGCACTACCGAGTCATGATAAATGGTGGATGACCACAGGTCATCTGCTTTCCCGCAAGGCATGTCTCTTGCCGGCCTCGAAGCCGGTTTCATAACCGGTTTCACTGCCGATTTCGTGGCCGATCACGGCACTGGTCAGCCGGTTGTAGCCGGTCCACATGATCTGGTTCCCGGGGTCCGGGTCATGCTTGCGGTCACGATATCCTCCGAGGTGCGCCACGAGAGCGGTCGCATCGCCAAGCCGACGGGGTTCGGCAAGGTCATGCTTACGGGCATAATCGCGCAGGAAGCCCAGTTCCGCATCGGTGAACATCAGGTCAGGATCACAATCGGGCACCTGGCGTCCGAGCAGGGTCATCAGCATGATGCGCCATGCGATCACCGCATTGATGGCGATGGCCCGCTGCAGGCGGTCTGCGGTGCGGAACAGCAGGTGTTCCACCCGGCAACCGGATTTCAGGACGCGGAAATAATCTTCGATCCGCCACCTCTGGAGGTAGTAGCCCACGACCTCCGCCGCTTCCTTGGCCGAGCCGACCTTGAGCGTGCTCAACAGGTACCACTGCACCGGGGCCTCGTCCTCCGGCGGGTTGGTTTCGATGATGTGTACCCCCGACACCGTGACCGGCTTGCCGCCGGGGATCGTCGCCGGCAGGACCACGCGACGGAACCGCAGTTCACACTGCGCCAGACGCTTCCGGCGCATCGGGCGCGCCGTCTTCCTGCTGGACTTGGGACGTGCCGTCAGTCCCGCAATCTCGACCGCGACGCGGCCGTCGGCCGCGCCCCCGCCCAGGGTCTCGAACAGTTTCGGACGCGCCTCGCCCAGCACACGGTCATGCTTCGCGCGGACCAGCAATCCCACACGCGGGTTCGTGCGCTGGGTCTCGAACAGTTCGTAGAAGTCCGCCTCCCGGTCACAGACGCTGAGCACCCGCGTCTTGCCCCCGACCTCCCGCACCGCGGCACCAATGTCGGCGAAGGCGTCAAGCCAGCGCTCGCTCTTCTTCCGCTTCTCGGCCTCCGGCGTGCGCTTCACCGCCGCATCGAACCCCAGGCGCAGCACGCCGAGAGGAAGGCCGGTGTCGCTTACCGCCAGTGTCGCGTGCAGGTGCAGGCCAAGGCTCTTCGCGCTGGTCTGGTTCCGCCCGATCACCTCGAGACCGTCACAGCCCGGCCGGGTGGCGAAGTTCAGGTCGGTGCCGTCCTGGATGGCCAGCACCGTGCGCTGGCCGCGGATGCGGCAGACGGTGCGCTCACGGTGCGGCGCCAGGATGTTCTCCACCGTGACCGCCGATTCCGCCGGCTTCTCGACCAGCCGGTAGAAGGCATTGATCGCCGTGCTGTCGCTGTGCGGACTGGCATTGATCTTGTGGCCCGGATACGCGGCCAGCAGGCCGGCACTCTTCACAAGCCGCGCAGACAGTCGCCGATCACCCAAGGGAGCCCCTCCGAATTCATTCTCCGTCCAGTCCGACGCCGACAGGCCTTCCCCCGGTTCGAGAACCGGCCTGAGCTCCACATGCGGGACCCCGAGTTCCCGCCGCCAGCGCCGGTCGAGCGGGAACATGAACACCGTCTTCACCGTCTTGGCGCGCCGCCTCTCGCGGTCCTGCCGGCCGCGGCCCGCCGTCCGGCCCACGCAGAGGAAATTGGCCGCCCTCAGGCAGGTGCCAGCATAGCCCTCATCGGCGAAACTCTCCACCAGCAGCGGGCGGAAACCGTAGCGGGCCTCGAAGTCCCGGGGTAGGCGCCGCAGGATACGCCCCAGGACGTGGCTGGCCAGGTGCGGACACCGGACCGAGGGCCGGATCAGGAAACGGTTCAGGCACACGACCCGGTCAAGCCGGCCGCTCCGCTGGCTGTGCGTCCATGCGATCCAGCGGTCCCGGGCCGCAACCTTGAGCGCCGCGGCCGAGAACCCCGCCGCCCCCAGCCAGCCATGGGCCGAGCCGACGAGATACCGGAGCTGGCGCCCGGCAAAGGTGGTCATGGCGTGGGGATGTTCATGGGCGATCAGCGTGTTCCACAGCGCCCGGTCAGCGGCGGTGGCAACCGGGACGATCGCGATGTCCTCAACCCGGGACAGGGCCGTGGGAACGTCAACCGGATCCGGCACCGGCGCACCGAGCAGGCGCGGAGTGATGTCGACGCCCCCCGACTTCGGAGCCGGCAGCACGATATCGGGATCGCGCCCGGCAAGGGTCGCAAGCGCATGCAGGCATCCCGACACCTGGGGCCGACCGATCGCGTCGACGAAAGAGAACTCCTCACAGACACGGCGACCCAGTGCCCGCCGGCTGTCGAAATGTTCCTGCGCCAGGATCGCGGCTATGCGTGCACGCGCCGCAGGGTCGCCAAGCGTGCGGCTGATCTGGGACTGGGCCATAATGGCGCCGAACTACACCATCGAAACCGCGCCGTCCAGCACAATCTTTCATAACATGGTAGGGCTAGCAAGCCCACTGTAAGTAAAGTTCTCATTTCTCCCTCCTCTTTAACCGCCTTATCTACGGTTCATCCCCGCGTGTGCGGGGAACAGCAGGACTTCGCGCATTTCCGACGGACCGAGTTCGGTTCATCCCCGCGTGTGCGGGGAACAGACCAGAGAGGCATGATCAAGGTCGGGCATTCCTGGTTCATCCCCGCGGTGCGGGGAACAGCACGAACAGTACGTGGCCAAGATGACCACGATCGGTTCATCCCCGCGTGTGCGGGGAACAGATCCCGGCACTGAACATCACCAACGACACAGCCGGTTCATCCCCGCGTGTGCGGGGAACAGCGGCGCTGTATCCATCGCCGCCGTGTTGAGGTCGGTTCATCCCCGCGTGTGCGGGGAACAGTCACGGAACTCCGCAAGGTTTTCCTTCGCCTTCGGTTCATCCCCGCGTGTGCGGGGAACAGAGCATCCACAGAGGCCAGGTATTCAGTTCCGTCGGTTCATCCCCGCGTGTGCGGGGAACAGCGAATTTCCCGCAAATTAGCCCTGCAGTCAGGCGGTTCATCCCCGCGTGTGCGGGGAACAGCTGTCTCCAAATGTGACCGCCATTGCTTTCTCCGGTTCATCCCCGCGTGTGCGGGGAACAGTGCATGTGATGGGCAGTTCCTGACCGATGTGCCGGTTCATCCCCGCGTGTGCGGGGAACAGCGACACTTTGGCGTTGACTGCCGTCATGGCCGCGGTTCATCCCCGCGTGTGCGGGGAACAGCCTCTAGCACCCCTTTCTTGGCTCTGTACGCCCGGTTCATCCCCGCGTGTGCGGGGAACAGAACCGACCTGGGATACAATTCCGAGCGCTCAACGGTTCATCCCCGCGTGTGCGGGGAACAGCAACTTGGCACTGACTGCCTTATTACCAGCAGCCGCGGTTCATCCCCGCGTGTGCGGGGAACAGTCACCACCGGCGTCGGAGATATGCGTTTTGTGCGGTTCATCCCCGCGTGTGCGGGGAACAGTGGAGGCCATCTATCGACGCGATAACCGGTCACGGTTCATCCCCGCGTGTGCGGGGAACAGGAAGGTCCAGAGTTCGCGCGTCGACCATGCGCCGGTTCATCCCCGCGTGTGCGGGGAACAGCATGGAGGGTGAGCGATAACCGCCGACGCTCCCGGTTCATCCCCGCGTGTGCGGGGAACAGCTCATTCAACGGGCGATAGCACGTTCAAGCCACGGTTCATCCCCGCGTGTGCGGGGAACAGGAAATTAGCGACGTTGCAAACAAGCATCCCGCCGGTTCATCCCCGCGTGTGCGGGGAACAGAAAAGTTGGGGCATGATTTTTCCACTCGACTACGGTTCATCCCCGCGTGTGCGGGGAACAGCGGGTTGGTCGGGGGCTCCGGACCGCCTGAGTCGGTTCATCCCCGCGTGTGCGGGGAACAGGGAAGAGCGACGGTCTGCGTTGGGTATGTTTTCGGTTCATCCCCGCGTGTGCGGGGAACAGCGGCGATGGGCTGGTATCCGCTTTTTGCGTGTCGGTTCATCCCCGCGTGTGCGGGGAACAGCCGATTCAGGTATCGACCGAATTGAGCCGTCCCGGTTCATCCCCGCGTGTGCGGGGAACAGTGCCGACGCCAATTGTCGGATGAATTCGCGTTCCGGTTCATCCCCGCGTGTGCGGGGAACAGCTCGGAGCTGCGGTTCGTGATCCTGGCGATGGCGGTTCATCCCCGCGTGTGCGGGGAACAGATCATCGAGTATGCGCTATCAATGGTCCCAGACGGTTCATCCCCGCGTGTGCGGGGAACAGGTCGAGTTCAATGGACACACTCAGGCCCCTGTCGGTTCATCCCCGCGTGTGCGGGGAACAGAATATGCTTAAAACGCCATATGTGGCGGTCGTCGGTTCATCCCCGCGTGTGCGGGGAACAGTGACCCGTTATGCGCTGAAAACCGGGCCAAAACGGTTCATCCCCGCGTGTGCGGGGAACAGTCGGGAATGGTCATCCGTAAGCCAGCACATTGCGGTTCATCCCCGCGTGTGCGGGGAACAGCGCGCCGACCGAGATATGCGCCTGATGCATGGCGGTTCATCCCCGCGTGTGCGGGGAACAGGCCGGAAAACGGGGGCGCCGCGCAATCCGAAGCGGTTCATCCCCGCGTGTGCGGGGAACAGCGTATCAGCGTCAGGCGGAACCGGATCTCTCCCGGTTCATCCCCGCGTGTGCGGGGAACAGGACTATTGACGGCACGCCGTCAGGCTCTTTGACGGTTCATCCCCGCGTGTGCGGGGAACAGTCCTTGGGCTCGAAGATTGACCAACGGTTAACCGGTTCATCCCCGCGTGTGCGGGGAACAGCAGCCGATGCTCGCCGAGAACGAGATTGGGTTCGGTTCATCCCCGCGTGTGCGGGGAACAGTTCTGTTGCATACAGAACAACTTCAACGATTGCGGTTCATCCCCGCGTGTGCGGGGAACAGCGGCCGCGCCGGCGTCTGGCTACAGTGAGTCGCGGTTCATCCCCGCGTGTGCGGGGAACAGCTGCAGTTGTCCCTCGACGTAGACCTTGCTTCCGGTTCATCCCCGCGTGTGCGGGGAACAGAGCCAGGAAGGTGATGGTATGAAGCGGCCGAACCGGTTCATCCCCGCGTGTGCGGGGAACAGGCCCCAAATTCACCCGAATACCATGCTGCCACCGGTTCATCCCCGCGTGTGCGGGGAACAGGCAGGCATTTCGCCGTGTAGCGAATGCGTGGTCGGTTCATCCCCGCGTGTGCGGGGAACAGCCTGTGATACCGGCCGATGCGCCCGGCCAAGCCGGTTCATCCCCGCGTGTGCGGGGAACAGACCGGACGCTGACGCATCGGAGCCATCCAGACCGGTTCATCCCCGCGTGTGCGGGGAACAGCTTAACCAGCCTGTCGCTCATTTGCGTCTACCCGGTTCATCCCCGCGTGTGCGGGGAACAGTCATCAGTTCTGACCCGTCAATAGGTCGACGGCGGTTCATCCCCGCGTGTGCGGGGAACAGCAGCCGATGTTCGCCGAGAACTAGGTTAGGTTCGGTTCATCCCCGCGTGTGCGGGGAACAGGGGGCAACAACCGGAAATGCTGCATTTCCTAACGGTTCATCCCCGCGTGTGCGGGGAACAGGACGTTGGAAATCGATGTTCCGGTCAACGCAACGGTTCATCCCCGCGTGTGCGGGGAACAGTCATAATGGACATTGTAAACCGCTCTCAACGCCGGTTCATCCCCGCGTGTGCGGGGAACAGATTCCGTCACCCAGCACATGATACAATGCCGACGGTTCATCCCCGCGTGTGCGGGGAACAGTCCGGATCCACGTTGCCAAGTGCCTATAAATACGGTTCATCCCCGCGTGTGCGGGGAACAGCCTGCCGGCATTGCAGCCGGCAGGCATTTCGCCGGTTCATCCCCGCGTGTGCGGGGAACAGGGCGATAGCCGATAATGAGTCCTCTCTAGTTTCGGTTCATCCCCGCGTGTGCGGGGAACAGTTCGACATGCCAATAATCGCAAACTGGGCATTCGGTTCATCCCCGCGTGTGCGGGGAACAGCGGCGAAAAATTCAACTAAAATTCAGAGCGCGCGGTTCATCCCCGCGTGTGCGGGGAACAGTTTTCGAAAATGGAGAAACTGGAATGAAAATTCGGTTCATCCCCGCGTGTGCGGGGAACAGGCCCCGTGCCGATAATGAGTCCTCTCTAGTTTCGGTTCATCCCCGCGTGTGCGGGGAACAGTATTTTTCCAGGGATATGACGCCAGTCAGATTCGGTTCATCCCCGCGTGTGCGGGGAACAGGCCGATGGCTGGTCGCGGTCGCGGTTCTGATCCGGTTCATCCCCGCGTGTGCGGGGAACAGAGATCCGCCATCCCGGAAATCAGGCTGCGGAACGGTTCATCCCCGCGTGTGCGGGGAACAGACTGCCAGGAGCGGCCAGTCACCGTCGCCAGGCGGTTCATCCCCGCGTGTGCGGGGAACAGGGAAGAAACCATACCCAGAGCCGACCGCCGCTCGGTTCATCCCCGCGTGTGCGGGGAACAGGGTAGCTTAGGAATCCTCGGAGGCCGGATTGCCGGTTCATCCCCGCGTGTGCGGGGAACAGTGTCTCACGGTTGCTCGGAATTCGTATGACGGCGGTTCATCCCCGCGTGTGCGGGGAACAGACGGTTACTCGGTACAGGTCGATGGAACTATGCGGTTCATCCCCGCGTGTGCGGGGAACAGGGTCCGCATTCATTTGAGCAAGAATTTTCATTCGGTTCATCCCCGCGTGTGCGGGGAACAGTTGTCGATCATTAACACGACAGACAATTTCGTCGGTTCATCCCCGCGTGTGCGGGGAACAGCCGAAGGAGGTGGTATCCCAAGGTGTGGTGAGCGGTTCATCCCCGCGTGTGCGGGGAACAGTTAAAGACCCGCAGCGGCGCATCCTGAAACCACGGTTCATCCCCGCGTGTGCGGGGAACAGTGTTCCGTCATTCTCTTGTCCTCTTGTTTTGGCGGTTCATCCCCGCGTGTGCGGGGAACAGAACGGCGTGTCCGTTTCCTGTTCTGGCACCGGCGGTTCATCCCCGCGTGTGCGGGGAACAGCATTACGCGCGGTTTAGTATGTTGTGCGCGCTCGGTTCATCCCCGCGTGTGCGGGGAACAGTTCGGGGTTTCCGGTACTGCATCGGGCTTTGCCGGTTCATCCCCGCGTGTGCGGGGAACAGAGCGTGGCATTATCGGCATACGCCTGTATCCACGGTTCATCCCCGCGTGTGCGGGGAACAGTTCGTGGAGCATCACGTTACTCGATGCAGCAGCGGTTCATCCCCGCGTGTGCGGGGAACAGACCGACTCCACAATTCCGCTCTCCCATTATCTCGGTTCATCCCCGCGTGTGCGGGGAACAGCTGTAGTGCGCACCGGAAAACTGATTGGTTATCGGTTCATCCCCGCGTGTGCGGGGAACAGCTATTGGGATGGCGAGACAGTGCAGCCACGCACGGTTCATCCCCGCGTGTGCGGGGAACAGAATCGCTTTGTCCAGAGCAACTGCCCGTCTTTCGGTTCATCCCCGCGTGTGCGGGGAACAGCCGCTATGATCGAGTCCGTAGTGAATGCAGTTCGGTTCATCCCCGCGTGTGCGGGGAACAGAGAACCGCGCTCTCATGCCGCAACAGGTCCTGCGGTTCATCCCCGCGTGTGCGGGGAACAGTCGGTACTGAGTGCGTTCAGAATTTGGTCCGTCGGTTCATCCCCGCGTGTGCGGGGAACAGGAGGTTGATCACAACCTGTGGTGTCTTCGTCGCGGTTCATCCCCGCGTGTGCGGGGAACAGCCGCCATCCCAACTGCCGCCTTTTTTCGACCACGGTTCATCCCCGCGTGTGCGGGGAACAGTCGTCGAGGCGTCGACGATCACGCGCGGTCAACGGTTCATCCCCGCGTGTGCGGGGAACAGTTCGGTTTATCGTCGGTCATTCGGTTGATCTCCGGTTCATCCCCGCGTGTGCGGGGAACAGGTTCAGCGTCAATCTGGTCATTGTCTGTACTCCGGTTCATCCCCGCGTGTGCGGGGAACAGCGGGTGCTCTGCGCCCCTGATCGAGTGCCCAACGGTTCATCCCCGCGTGTGCGGGGAACAGAATGAGGAACCAGATTGAACATAGTAGAGAAACGGTTCATCCCCGCGTGTGCGGGGAACAGGCATCGAACCACATGTCGTCACCGAGGTGGTCCGGTTCATCCCCGCGTGTGCGGGGAACAGCGTGCGCTTGGCGGCATCAGTGAACCTACCGCCGGTTCATCCCCGCGTGTGCGGGGAACAGAGCGGAACACCTCAATGACTACAGGACAGGCTCGGTTCATCCCCGCGTGTGCGGGGAACAGTTTGAACTTTTGCCGGCACCGAACTTTCCGAACGGTTCATCCCCGCGTGTGCGGGGAACAGCGCTCAAAAGGCAGTCGATGCCAAGGTGATGGCGGTTCATCCCCGCGTGTGCGGGGAACAGGAGTTTCGTTGAGATTGTCCGGTCATTGGTTTCGGTTCATCCCCGCGTGTGCGGGGAACAGACTGTCTGGAATCTATTGAAAATTCAATGTTTTCTTCTAGCAGGAAACTCTACCAAACGCTGAGAGTATCGCCATGCCGCTCACTCTACTTTTTTAACCTGCTCAAGCGGCGCGAAGCTGACGAGCTTCAACCCATCAAATTCCCGAGGCATGCGGCGATTGTGACCGACGGTTGCAAAATCGAAACCCTGATCATTTGGCGCGGCCCAGCACATCACTGCGTCGCCTTGGCCGATCCCCTCCCCGACCTGAGTCCAGATGCGTTCACGCACGCGCACCGAATACTGCCCCACGTAGACGCCTGCCCGGATTTCCAGCAGCCAGACTGCCAGCCGGCCGCGCAGATTGGCTGGCGCGTTGTTAACCGCGATGACCAACATCACCGCTCGTCTCTTCTTCAAAAGCCGGTTTCAGCGCCTCCGGCGGAGGAGTGGGTTTTGGCAAGTTTCCAAACTCCAGCAACTCATGGATACCCGGGATGATCTTGCCCAAAAGGCCAGACTTTCGGAAGGCATCGCGGCATGCCAAACGTACAGCCCGTTCCGGGGCCATCGGAAGAGCGCCTTTTTGAGCCTTCGCGGCAACGCGAAACGCCTCGGGTACCACCGTATCCAGCTTCCAAATGTCCGCAATGTCATAGACGAAACTGCGCGGTTTTCCGGTATGAAGAAAGCCGATTGCAGGGGCGTATCCAGCGGCCAGAACTGCGGCTTCGGTCAGACCGTGCAGACACGCGGTGGCCGATGAGAGGCAACGATTGGCAATATCGCCGCTGTCCCAATCAGCGATATCATACTTGCGCCGGGTCCATTTGACGCCGTAGCGGTTCGCCAGGAGATTGTATGCGTGACGGACACGTTGTCCCTCGATCCCGCGCAACTGGTCGACGGAGCGTCTCGCAGGCGGCTCTTCCCCGAAACGGCGAGCATACATGGCACGGACAACGCGAAGGCGGGCGCTGTCGTCAAGCGCCAGTTGCGCTTGCCGCAGCAAGTTATCGGACCGTGCTCCACCCGGCTGGCCTGCGGAATAAAGCCGAACGCCCCCCTCTCCTACCCAAGTCACCAGCGTGCCTGCCCTTCCTGCCAGCGCAACGGCAGCGTGGCTGATTCGGGCACCGGGCTCCAGCATCAGGCAGGCAATGCCGCCGATGGGGATGTGCGTCCGTATCCCTTCCGCGTCTATGGCGACACAGGCACCGTCCTTTACATCAATTCGCGCCCGTTCCACGAACACCATCGCCGCCCTCTCCTTAAGTGGAATCGGCTTGGGTGGTGGGAGGCCCGGAAGGTTCATCGTGCCCTGCGGATCAACATCAGCCCGCAGCCCCAGGCCTTGGCCCGGCCGAATCCCTGTGCCAGCGCGGTCAGGAATTCAGCGGGGTCGACAATCTCGATTTCTCCGCGCAGGTCGAGGATACCAAAGGTCGCACCCTCGCGTCGTTTGCGCCCCATCTCCAGAGTCAAGTAACCTTCGGTGATCGTTGACAGGGGCCGGTACCCTTTCTTGCTCCCCTGTCCTTTCATCCAGACAGCGGCAGCATCGGCAGCCAGCCGCTTCCGTGCCTCGGCGCGTCCTTTCCCTCCGGGCACCTCGTGCAGCAGGTCCATGACCACATCCACCCGCCGACTCTTATCCTTATCGATGCGCCGGGTCCGGGTGGCATTGGCGCGCAGGACATAATGGAGCCTGTCGCCGATCCGCAGTTGCGGTTCGAATATTTTGAATTCCGGCCGCAAGAATAGCCCGTTCTCAATTGGCGGCCGAGCCGAGAGTGTCATGAACCGTCCCTTGCCATCGTAACGCCAGAGAAAGTCACGCTTCCGCGCACGGCTGTCGGAAAAAACCGACCAGATCAGCCGGTGGTGGGCGTCTGCAGCCATTGCGGGTTCGGAGGGGTTCAAGAGCGGCATCAGCGTCTGGGCCGAGGCAGCGCCATTCAAAGTCAGCCGTGACAGATAGAGCGTCATGCGTCCGGCTCCGGTCGGTGGAAATACACGGCGCGCTGACCGAAATGCCAGGCTTCCCGATCCAGAGGTTCGTCCCATCGGGTCTCGACCCATCCTTTGCCAACCTCCTCGTCCGAGGCGATCAGCTCAGGTCGAGACGGGTCGAGGCTCAAAAAGGGCGGAAGAGTTATCCCTGCCAAGGCGTCGGCAGGCGTGTCGGCCACCACTGTCTTCGGGCCCATTGGCGCCGACAACGGACAACTTTTGCGGCCTAGGTAAGGCGTGAATGCCGGGCGTTTCAGGGCCTTTTGCAGCGGCGGAATGGCCCCACCCCGCAAAGCCACGCCAAATGCACAATCGCTACGGTAGTCACGCCGCGTGATCAGCCCGCTGTCCGTCCTCCTTAATGCCGCCAACGCCGCACGCCGGGTTGCGGGTCGCTTGATTCGGGCTGATGGCACGGTCTGCACAGTGTGAAAGTCGCGCCAGGCCTCGCCGCCACACAAAACCGATACAGAGACTTTCCAGGCGGCCAGCGCGGTCTGACCTTCCCTGTCGTTCCTGCGCACTCCCAAGGCACCGCCGATCAGTCCCAGAATCGCCGAACGGCCAGGCCAGTGATGTGAACCACGTCGTTCGTGTCCCGCCAGATCGCCAAAGGCACCCATGGGCGCGACCAGGGCGAAAACCAGAAATTCAGTCATCGGTCATCGCAGCCATGGCAAAGGCCTTGATTGCCCCGATGCTGCCCTCTCCATTCGCGACATGCATGATCTCGGAACTATCAGATTCCCCGCCAAAATACGCCGCATCCAGCGCTGCGGCAGTGTCCTTGAGCGCAGTGACCGAAGCTTCCAGCAGGTCGTCACCAGTCACCGGCTTGAAAAACGCGCCCGCCAGTGACCTTGGCTGCCTTTCGCCTTTTTCGGCCATCACGAAACTCGCGAATGTCTGATGTGCAAATGAATTCCGTTTTCCCGAGGGCGTCGCGGTCGCCAATGACTCGGCCAGCGCACCTGCCGCCCGTGCAGCCAGAGCTGCGTCGCCGTCGAGGTTTTCCTTCAGAAGAGCGTTATTCACGCAAGCGTACGTGTAGAACACGCCCGAGCCGAATCCGGCCTCGCCCACAAAGCCGGCGCCCGCGTCTTCCGAGGGACGTTTCAGATCGTCGACAGCAGTATAGAAATCGTCTTCCACCAACGCTCGATGGGTGGTCAGGGCGTGACTGATCTGGACCGCCGCATCGCGGTTGAAATCCGGATCATCGGCCAGCATCCTTCCGAACATGGCGACGTCGGCCGAACCGTCAGCACGGCGCAGGACGATTTTCTTCAAATCCTTGATGTCTGGCAACTGCTCACCATTCGCGGCCTTGCGCGCCAGATCGACAGCACACGCCCGCTCATCAGGCGACACGAAAGCCAACTGGCGGGTGCGGATGTGACCCTCCTTTTGTGCTTTTTCGTCGATTTTACCGAACACATCGGCCACCTTCGCGGCCAGTTCGGAAGCTACGCCGCCGTCGACGCCCTCTTCCTTCAGCGTGTCGCGGATCACTTCACCTACCCGTTGGGTTCGTTCACCCAGGTGACCCTCAAGATCGGCCTGCATGACATCTGAAAGGCGCGCTGCGCGCTTCAGCGCCTGGCTCGAAATCCGCAATCGCGGCGCACCGCCGTAAGTCGCCGACTTCGGGCGCCCCTGGTCATCACGGTTGGGGTTCGACACTGGGTAGACTGTAAGGTAATGCAGCTGAAGAAATCGGCTCATGTTGGGGTCTCCTCATCCTCTTCCAACGGTTTGGCATCTGTTGCGCCGTAGTAGTCAAAGCACCAGTCGGTGCGGACTCTGTCGTTCCACCAAAATAGGTCCCGGGTCAGTTTGCGCACATCCGTGCTGCCTCCGACAATCTTGAGCGCGCGCACCAGGGGACGAATCAGCCCACGCGGGGCCTCGGTTCTGATCAGTGTGTTGAACCTGATCGAACTCAGCGGCGGCGGTTCGCCGGCCCCAAAACGCCGGGCAGCAGCCGCTCCCCGACCGTCGGTCACATGGGCCAGAGCCACGGCAATCAACGCCAGCCGGTCCGGTCCGTCGGCACGATGGTGCAGCCGATAGCCAGAGTCCTTCAGTGCCCGGTTCAGGTCGTGCACAGCAGAAACTCCAAGCACCGCAAGTGGCGTATCCGCCCTGCGTAACTCGGCCCTTGTCCTGCGGGAACGGCCCGTATCGGCGTTGATCGCGCTACGCCACCACCTCATGCCGATTTCCCCGACTGAAGGATGATCGTCGTTCATTCTTCATTCCTCTTCCTGCTCGGTTTGGCTGGCAGCTTAAGTTCCAGAGCCTGGTAGATCTTCTTTGCCAGCCCTCCATAGCCACTGAATGCACCTGCCAGCGATTTACGCGCGGCTACAGACTTTGCGCGGCGTGTTTCCTGCATCTCGGACAGTCCCGGCAAAACCTGCTCGTCAAAGAGTGCCATCGCCACCGTGCGCAACTCTGCCAGCCAGCCCTTAGGGTCGGGACTGACATTGTTCGAAAGCACAGCGACACGTCCGATAAAGGATTGCTGCGTTTGGTCGAAGAACGCCTGCTTCGCCGCGTTCGCTGCTCCGGTTACGGTTTCGCGCTCTCCCATCCCGTCGCGAATGCAAACTGACAGTGCGTAGCCCGTGTGCTCGGCGGCTTCGATCATCGCAATCGCCGACCGTTCCGCTTCGGGCGTCAGAGGAAAGACCGGTTGCTCCGACCAGAGGAAATCCAGGGGTTTCATGTTTTCCATGGCCCAGCCGGCGACAATCAGATCCACCCGGGATGCACCTGGAAACGTCTGACGCCAATTCAGGTACCGTTCCAGATTGGCCGAGCGGCGGCGCTTGTCGGATTGCAGAATGACGCCGCGCCAGTTGCGATAACCAAATGGGCCGGGTTTGGGATGCATCGGCAAAAGCTGCCCCTTGGCATCCTCGTAATAAGGCGACAGATCGTGCACCCACTGGGCATAATTTGTACCACGGGGTCTCTGAATGACGCCCGTCACCGCATCGCCGTCCGCAACCAACCGCAACCGGCGCGGCTGTCCGAAGAACATCTCGGGCGGGGGACAGTTCATCGAGTCGCCGTCAGGCACCACGACCTGCCCTTTTTCCGAAGTCACGGTGGGCCGTATCCAGGGCAACGATGACAATTCGTCCGGATGCAGCGCCTCTCCATACGGCACGTTGGCCCAGATCAGCGGCCACAGTCCCTCTCCCTTGGGACGGACCAGTGTCACCAGCGGTCCGCCGCCGCGCATCGAGGTTCGAATGCCCGACCCACCCGCCGGCGCAAAGGCCTGCAACGTAAAGAGCGCCATTGCCGCAAGTGGCAGGGGCAAAACATGGTAGCGGTTCCGCCTTACCATCAGGTCGGAATTTTTCTTTTTCGCGATGCCACCGGCAGAATCGATGAACAGCATGTCCGGCGGGTTCGGCTTACCTTCCAGTGGTTCGAAATCCTGTAGAAAGCGCGGCCCTTCTCCCAACAGGTTGAATGCCGGGGCCAGGGGGGCGAGTGCCGCCCGAAGGGTCGCCTGATCAGGCCGTTCATTCCGGGCGTCTTCATCCCCTGGCGGGCAGGCCAGATAGATCAAGCCGATCAGCAGTTCGTGGCAGGCCAAGTTCAGGTCGGGTCGCGGCCAGG
Organism: Paracoccaceae bacterium; assembly: GCA_965242975.1. GTDB lineage: Bacteria > Pseudomonadota > Alphaproteobacteria > Rhodobacterales > Rhodobacteraceae > JAPPHA01. Next base: position 3,634,494 of record CBDETS010000007.1, read on the forward strand.
CAAAACCCAGAATTCCCGGTTCGGCAATCTGGTCGGGGCGAACAGCCGTCGTGCCGTTGCGATGGTGAACTGGAATCCAAGGGTCGGAAACGAGGTTTAGCACGTTGCACGACTCCTGGCTGAACGAGTGGCCATGCACTCGAGATACTCGGGAGAGCACTCCGGCGCAGTGGGCGAACCACATCGAACGAATGCCCTGCGTAGCGTGGCCACGATAGTGTCCGGGATGCAGCATCCCGCTGACCTGTGATGGTTTGCCTCTGCCGCGCCGAGAGAGGCGCGACCCGTGGCATCGGCCGCATGCCACGAGAAGGTGCAGGGGAGAGCCGTCCACCGTTTGGACAAAGGTGTGACCGGCTCGGTCCTTGTTACATGGGCCAACCGTTGCTCCATCGCATTCTCAAACCGTCGCGTCATCAAGGTCAGGCACAATACCACGATCCTGGCCGTAAAATAAGTGACTGTTCGTGTATTTGGTGTGTTAATTTCGGAAATTTACGTGTTGTTTTCGTGTTCAAAGTTCGCAATCGTCTTGTTTGAATCGGTGGCTCATGGCAAAAAGGCCTGAAAGAAGGGTGCAGCAGGAATCCGTTTGTTTCGCCTTGAACGGCTCGCAAGCGCCACGATGGGTGTGATCTTGTTCACGTCACTTGTGACTGCTCAGGAAACTCTTCATGAGAGGAATGAACTGTATTGGTATGTCTACGGTATATTCTCATTCCCCTCACCCTCTCGTTGCGCTTCGATCGGGATGGAACCACGGCCAACGCTCAAATTCCAGGACGAGGTCTCGGTCGAACCCGCGCCATCAATGACACAGGCCGCTTATGGTTTGGGTCACTCTCTTGTAAGGGTGCCAAGGCGCGCCAAAGGATTTACGGCCTCGGCAGCCCCAATCGTAAGGCATGTCCAGCATAGCATCCTCTCAGTTGAAGCAAAGTCCCCTTTTTCTTTCGCGACATGGCCGACGGTACACGGGGGTGGGGACCACTGACTATAACCTTCTGAATCCCATAGACATAGCAATACCAAGATTTGACATGTCCTTGCATGTGCAGGGAACGAATCGTCCGATTTCAGTTCCAGTGTTGGCAAGTCAAATCATTGACGGTCGGACCAATAGACCCAACTTCCGATCATAGCGTAACCCGAATGAAATATCGCCCCCCCGATCCACTACTGCGATCTGGATCGTCGAGCGTCTCCAATCCGGCCAGGTTGCCTTAAACTTGATGACTTCAGGCGTATCCTGATTCACCCCACCCAGTTTCTCATAGCGCGCACGGGACATCTGCACCTCGGATGATTCCCAGCTATCGGCGAACGGCACGAGCCCGTCTGGCCCGGCACGAGCCAGCCAAAGCGTAACCTGCGGAATACCCAAGCGAGTCGCCAATCTTTCCTCATCGTGGACCTTTTGGGCAGCTGCCAGATAATCCAGAAGTTGACCATTCCGGTGGGTGGCCAACAGCTGGTTTTTCGCCATCTGGCGTTCGATCATCACCTTTCCAAGATCATCCTGCTCGGCATCGCTCAAGGCTTCCGGCACCTCTTCAAGATCCGGCCCATGAACCGCCTCGATCATTTGGCGCAGGCCGTCTGGCGCCCGGATTGCCCCTGACGCGAACACCGCCCGCGCGGTGCGCCACTGATCGGACAATGGATAGACCCAAGCACCCGCGGGCAGCACCCGGTGCAGCCAGCAGCTATCCTCCACGGTTTCGGGGTCGGGCGACAGGATATGCATTGCCGGTCCCGGCACCGGGCGCTCCCTGGCGGGCCGCAGGTCCATATGCCGCCAAAGCCGCCCTGCTCTTTGGATTAACGAACCGATCGGAGCCAGGTCGCTAACCATCAAATCGAAATCCAGATCGAGCGATGCTTCGACCACCTGTGTCGCCACCAGCACCCTGCTTCGACGCCTAGTCCCATCACGGCCGAAGTACCTCCGCAGTTCCTCTTCCTTCCTCAACCGGTCAGCGACTGTAAACCGTGCGTGCAACAGATCGGTCAAGATCCCTTGGCTTTCAAGTGTTTGCATCGCAGCGATAGCATCGTCCACGGCGTTGCGTATCCACACGCAGGCAGCGCCTCGCCTCACACCTTCCTGGATCCGTTCCAAGGCAATTGCTGCATCGACACGTTCAATCACAATGGTCCGGCAGGTCGAAGGTACAGGAGCGGGTTCGCGGGAATTGACTTCCTTGCTGACGATCGTCAACTGCGGGTAAGCATCGCCCTCAATCTTCGAAGGTCTCCGATTCCCCAGTCCGCGCTGAAACGCTTCCGCATAGCCATTGCGCATCTTCGCAGGCAACGTGGCGGTCATCACGACTGCCGATCCGCCCAGCATGGCATGGAATCTCAGCAGCGTGCGCAACTCTTCGTCCATGAACGGATCATAGCTGTGCGCCTCGTCTACGATCAGGATCTTGTTTGACAGCGCCCAAAGCCGAAGCGTGTTGAACCTCGTGGGCAAAACGGCCAGCAGCGCCTGGTCGATGGTGCCGACACCGATATCCGCCAAAAGGATCCGCCGCCGGTCATCGGCCAGCCACTGGCCGCAGGTCACCGGTTCGCCAGGGTCGGAACCATCGTTGCCGCGAATTCTCCGAAACAGCGCATTCTGCCGGGCACGCCCGTGCGAAAGCCCGAGCGAAGGCAGGCCTGCAAACAGTTCCTCCGCGACTATTGCAATTCTCTCCAGCATTGCATTTGAGGTCGCCATGGTTGGCAGGGCAAAGAACAGCCCGTCGCCCTTTCCAGCCGTCATCATTCGTGACGCGAGCATGAGCGCAGCCTCCGTCTTTCCGGAACCGGTCGCATCCTCAATTATCACCAGTGTCGGCCCATCGAGCAGGTCGATTTCGCGCATGGCCCGCTGCATGGGGCGTAGCGTTGTCCGGTTTGGCAGAATCACCGCATCGGCTCGCGGTTGTGCGCGGTGAAGTCCGGCCGCCGCGACAGCGCGTTTCGCGTGCTGGCGTGCACAACTCCAATAGTTCGCGACCGGAATGTCTGCCGGTCTGCAATCAAACCAGTCGGAGTTCGATCCGATCCAGTCCGCCTGGATCGTCAACCCTGAAACTCTCCAGCTGAGCGCTTTCGCATCGCTGGTGGAAAGACCTTCCACGGACGCTTTGGGAAACAATTCGCCGACCGACGCGATAACGTCGGAAGCCACCTCAATGGCCATAGTTCCAATTGCGGTCATCCATCGCCGCTCCGGGATGCCGGTGCCATCGTCCAGTTCCGGTGGCCCGCCATGGTGACCAGCGACCGCGGCATAGAGGGCACTTCTTGATCCGGGAGAGCCTCCGATTTGCTCGCTCAGCAGTCCATCGTGGTGCCGGAGAAGCATGAAACTCAACTGGGAATGATACTCCTTCCGTGCAGCAACACCCTTTATTTGTTTCCGAAAACTTTTACTGATTTTTCCGAGGTCGTGCAGCACGATCAAAAATACAATCGCTTGGTCCCAGTCGTCAGACCCCGTAACCGGACGTTTCTCAATCAGGCGATCGGCAACCGCGCCGACATCCAGCATGTGCCACAACGCAGGGTGAAAGACGCCGTTGATTTTTTTACCTGGCCACGCGGCAACCACCCCTGGGTCAATCACATCTATTCCCCCTGATTCCGCAAAATGAACCTAACTCACCGTAGACGAATTCTGTCAAAACCCCCAACAGAGACGTAACAGTTCACACTTCTCTTGCGTTCAAATTGACTAATCTTTGGAGGACGTTCCCGAATTCAAGCGTTTTCATGGATCTGTTTGAGCGCATTCACTTGCGATACAGAATGCGTCCCGAAGCACGTCCCGATCACCGATGTGGTTGCAGAGCACAAGAATCAATCGTGCATTGAGTGCGTGGCTTTCATCTTCCGACAGGCCTTCGTGCAGTCGAATGAGTTCGTCATAGAATCCATCCGGGTCCTCAATGTTGCTTGGCGTATTCAGAACGGCTGATTCTGCCATCTTCTCCTCCTGTCCACAGGGCAAACGTCATTTCACCGATTCGAAACCGTTCGATCCGGCAGACGAAATTGCGATGAATCACTGTCCCGGACGCGGACCCCTCAAATGACCCCTAAAAGTAACATTAGCTCATCGCAGAGCTACGTCAGGGAGACCTTCTGAACGGCCTTTAGAGATGGCCATCTCCAGTCCAGAGATGATCTCTTCGAACGAGGCTTCGATCCAACGTGCGGCGACATGCTGATCGGGGCGGAACAGATAGACGGCCCGATCCGCATCCCCAACGTATCTCTCCGCGAGTTCCGTACCACGCGCGCAATCGAATCGCGTGATTCCGATATCGATCCCCCTGGATCTTGCCGCCTTCCTCATTATCGATTCGTGCACGTCGCAGTTGAATGTCAAAAGCTGAAAGCGCCCGGTCAACACCTCGGTCATCCAGCCCAGATCGGTCGGGGCATCGACCACGGGCGCGCCTGGTCGGGTCCGCGACGGCAGGCCGCTTCCGTCCCCGGAATTCAGGGGAGAACCATCGTAGACTGCAGGGACAGACAGTCGTCCGGAATTCACGAGAGTTCTCGCGAACGGAACATGCTCGACGAGATCGAGCACCGACTCCCGGAACAAGCGGCTGATGGCGGACTTGGGCGTCATGAAATCGGTCGAACGGGTCGAGTTCATGATGTTCTCGTCCGCAGCCAGGCGGCGCTCGAAATCGTAACTGTCGAGAAGCTCTTCACCGGCAACGCCTCCCGACACGAGCGCGAGTTTCCAGGCGAGGTTTTCCGCATCCTGAATTCCGCCGTTGCATCCCCGTGCCCCGAACGGTGACACGAGATGGGCAGAATCGCCGGCAAAGAATACCCGGCCGTGTCGATAGGATGCCATTCCGCAGCACTGGAACGTGTACACGCTGACCCATTCGATCTCGAATTCCGTCTCCGGGCCCAGCATCGCGCGAACCCTCGGGATCACGTTTTCCGGTTTGACCACCTCGGTGCGGTCGACGTCCCAGCCGAGCTGGAAATCGATCCTCCACATTCCATCCGGTTGCTTGTGCAGCAACGCCGAATGTCCACGGTTGAACGGCGGATCAAACCAGAACCAGCGTTCGGTCGGGAAGCCGGCGTCCATGGTGACATCGACGATGAGGAAGTTGTCCTCGAACACGCGGCCCTCGAATCCGAGCCCCAGCATCGACCGAACCGAAGACCTGCACCCGTCGCAGGCGACCAGCCAGTCGGCTTCGAGCCCGTAGCGGCCTTCGGGAGTGTCGATTTCCACGGCCACGCCGTTCTCGCCCGCATCAATGGCGACGACCTGGTTCTGGCCGCGGATTTCGATCGGGCATCCCTCCGAAATCGCCTGTCGGATTCGCTCGAACAGGAATTTTTCAAAGTAGGGTTGCTGAAGATTGATGAATGCGGGACGCTTGTGGCCCTCCTCCGGCAAAAGGTTGAATTCGTAGATCTGCCGCGTGTCGCGAAACACCCGGCCCACGCTCCAGACGACACCTTTTTCGACCATCGGGTCTCCGGCGCCCAACCGGTCCATGATCTCGAGCGTGCGCTTGGAAAAGCAGATGGCGCGCGACCCGGCGCCAACCCCGTCGGACTCGTCCAGAACGAGCACGGGAATTCCCCTGAGGCCGAGATCGAGCGCGAGGGTCAGGCCGACCGGACCTCCCCCGACTACGATGATCCGGTGCCGACGGGGACGCGAAGCGTCCTGGTCCGGAGACCGTCGGTACGGGTAGAGAGTGAACGCGATGTCGTAGCCAGGTCCACTCACAACCGTGGTCTCCGATCGAACGTTTCCGAGCGCGACAATTCCGAAGGCTTCAACCCTGCAGGGCTTCCCACATTTCGAGATCCCGCGCCGCCGTCCAGATACGCGGCGTGTCGATTCCACGCGCTTCGTCGAACGCGCGCGATACGTTGAACGGCAGACAGTGTTCGTAAATTGCGTAATCGGCGAATTTCGAATCGCATTCTTCGCGAACAGAGTCCCAGGCGTCCTTCAGGGACCCGCCCCGTGCCGCAACGCGGGCCGCCGGCAGGTAGGTCGAGCGAAGGAAATCGCCGGTGCTCTCGATCGCGGCCCGGACCTGGTCACGTCCGACCAGCGCCGATCCCCGGCCGGGTGCAACGGAGAGCGGCCTGTAGGCGTCAACGGCAGCCAGCGTGCCATGCCAGTCATTGAAATGTCCGTCCCCGCAGTAACAGGCCGACTTGAACTCCACGATGTCGCCCGTGAACATGACCTGTTCATCGGGCACCCAGATCACGATGTCACCAGCGGTGTGCGCCCGCCCGAGATGCATGAGTTCAACCCGGCGGTTGCCGAGATAGACGGTCATCGCATGCGAAAACGTCGTGGTCGGCCACGTCAGACCGGGAATCGATTCATGTCCCTCGAACAGCCGCGGGAATCGCTGGAACTCGCTGTCCCAGTCTTCCTGTCCGCGTTCGACAACCATGGCTCGTGCCGTATCGGACATGATCACTTGCCTGGCATGGTAGGCCGAGGCGCCGAGCACCCTGACGGCATGGTAGTGCGTGAGCACAAGATGGGTTATCGGCTTGTCGGTCACGCTCCGGACCCGGTCAATGACCATGTCGGCAAGCCTGGGGGTCGCCTGGGCCTCCACGACCATGACCGCGTCATCGCCGATGATGACGCCGGAGTTGGGATCGCCTTCTGCCGTAAATGCCCAGAGGTCCCGACCGACTTCCGAAAAACTGATGGTCTTGGTTCCGAGGTCTCCTTGCGAGGCAAATTCCTTAGCCATTTTCTTTCCGTCCTGTTGTTCCCTGGTGCCTGGTCACGGCCATCTCCCGATGCCGGGCGCGACGTGCCCCTCAATCAATTGCCGTGACCGGGATATTCGATGGCGGGAAAGACCGTTCCGTCGCACGATCCGAAACCCAGCCTGAAGCCGTCCCCCTGTGCCCGGCCCGTCATGCTCACGCAATCGCCGTCTTCGAGAAAGACCCTGGTGCCGCCGCTCGCCAGGCTGACCGGTTCCTTGCCGCCCCATGCCAGTTCAAGAAGACTCCCCCGGTTTTTGCGGTTGGGCCCGGAAATCGTGCCCGAGCCGATCAGGTCGCCCGTTCTCATGCTGCATCCACTCGATGTATGGTGGCAGATCTGCTGGGCAGATGAATAGTACAGTTCCCGAAAGTTGGTTTGCGTCAGGATCGTGTCGGACGGAGCACCCTCCGGACGAAGGGTCACGTCCAGGTCAATGTCGAACATCATCGGCCCGGGTTCACGGAGATAGGGCAGGAGTTCCCGGTCGCGCTCCGGACCGGAAACCCGGAACGGTTCCAGCGCTGCCCGGGTGACGATCCAGGGACTGATCGTGGTCGCCGTTGCCTTGGCCTGGAACGGGCCGAGAGGCCGATACTCCCAGGTCTGGATATCGCGTGCCGACCAGTCGTTCAGCACGACGTATCCGAAAATCATCGTCTCCGCTTCCGCCACGCTGACCGGTTGACCGACGGTCGACGGAAGTCCGACGACAGCACCCATTTCCAGTTCAAAGTCAAACCGGCGGCAGGGAGCGAACTCCGGCACATCACGTTCCGGGGGTTTGAGCTGCCCCCAGGGTCGGTGGACCGGTGTGCCGGAAACCACGACGGTCGAGGCGCGGCCATTGTATCCGGTAGGAATGTGCAGCCAATTGGGAGGCAGGGCGTTTTCGGCCCCCCTGAACATGGTGCCGACGTTCGTTGCATGGTACCGCCCGGAATAGAAGTCCGTGAATTCGGCAACGACGAACGGCAAGTGGAGATCGACGTCCTTCAGCGGAACCAGGGCCCGGGAGATCGTCGCGCGGTCGGCTTCCGGACCGTCGGCCGCCAGCAATTCATGGAGCCGAGACCGGAAGTCCAGCCAGGCCTGGGGACCGCACGCCATGAATCCATTCCAGCCGGGTTGCACGAAGGCACTCCCGGCGCCAGCCGGCGCCTCGATCACCCCCTCGTTCGCCAAAGCGGTGATATCCATGACGGCATCACCGATGGCAATCCCGAGTCTTCGGCCTGATTCCGGTGCATCCCTGCGGGAAAACACTCCGTGCGGAAGGTTGTTGAGCGGAAAGTCCGAGTTTGCCTGGTTTGCACTCTCGACCCAGGACAATTCAAGCATCACGCCATCTCCATATGCAGTGGACTCCGTACTCGGGGATCAAGGCCCGGGGACAGGTTTCCGCCACATCAAGACCTGACGCGGCCGGGTGCCAAAGCTCCTGCCGACTCTTGGCGGCACGCGGTTGGGGCTTACTTGAGGCCCGGTGTTCCGTCAAACTTTCGCTCCAACCCGGACCAGCAGTCCGCGTAATCCTTTTGCAAGGCCGCAGTTTCTGCGGCGAACCGGGTGAGCTGTTGCGGAAACCGGGTTTCGAACATGAAGCTCATCGTATTGGTGAGTTTGACGGGGTCCCAGCTCTCGGTGGTCGCCTTTTCGAAGGCATCCCGATCGGGTCCGTGGGGCAGCATGCAGTTGTGCAGGCTGATTCCTCCCGGAACGAATCCTTCGGGCTTGGCATCATAGACGCCGAAAATGTTGCCCATGAATTCGGACATGATGTTCTTGTGGTACCATGGAGGCCGAAAGGTGTCCTCCTGGGGTTGCCACCGTTCGGGGAAAATCACGAAATCGATGTTTGCCGTGCCCTCCTCGGCCGTCGGTGCCGTCAGGACAGTGTAGATGGACGGATCAGGGTGATCGAAACTGATCGCGCCTACCGGCGAGTAGGTCCTGAGATCATACTTGAAGGGCGCGTAGTTCCCGTGCCACGCCACGACATCGAGCGGTGAATGGTCGATTTCCGAAACGTGGAACACACCGCACCACTTGATCCAGATCCTGCACGGCGACTCCTTGTCCTCGAACGCGGCGACAGGCGTCTTGAAGTCGCGGGGATTGGCCAGGCAATTGGCCCCGATCGGACCTCTCCCCGGAAGCGTGAACTTCGCCCCGTAGTTTTCGCAGACGAATCCACGGGACGTTTCATCCGACAGGCCGACCTTGAACACCATTCCCCTTGGCAGGACACAAACTTCGAGCGGCTCGAGTTCGATGATTCCGAACTCGGTGAAGATCTCGAGACGGCCATCCTGCGGAACCACCATCAGCTCGCTGTCGGCAGAGTACATGTAGTCGTCCTTCATGGACTCGTTGGCGAGATAGATATGGCTCGCCATCCCGGCCTGGGTATGCACGTCGCCGGCCGTGGTGACAGTCCGCATCCCGGTCATGAAGTTTACCGGCTCGCCCGGAAAAGCGACCGGGTCCCAGCGGTACTGCCCCAGGGATATGACGTCCTCGATCACGTGCGGAGCTGTCTTCCAAAACGGAATGTCGGCCTTCCTGAAGCGGCCGACATGGCGGACGGACGGACGGATTCGATAAAGCCAGCTCCGCTCGTTCTTGCCGCGGGGCGCGGTAAACGGCGAGCCCGACAACTGTTCGGCGTACAGGCCGTAGTTCACCCGCTGAGGGCTGTTCCTGCCCTGCGGCAATGCCCCTGGCAAGGACTCCGTTTCAAAGTCATTTCCGAACCCGGGCATGTACCAGGGTACGGTCCCCGTGGATGACGTATCCCGAACGACCCCGGACCCGGACCTGATGGCTGTTTGCCTGTTCATCCCATCACGCTCCCGAGCAGAACATGCACATTTCGTCCCCGACGACCTTGGCACCTGCATATCGTTGCAATTGCAACGAAGTCAAGGTAAATCTTGCCTGTTCGGGTCAACCTCCACTGGACGGGAGGCGTGGAAAGGCGGGTTTCGTGACCGATTTTCGACTGGATGACTTCTTGCCCTGGCAGCTGGCGGAGTTGGCGGAGCGTGTGAGCCGTGGCCTCTCCGATCTCTACCGGGACAGGTTCGGGATTTCGGTGGCCGAATGGAGGGTTGTCGCTCACCTCAGCCAAGCCGAAATGGTCAGCGTCAGGGAAATTCATGCCCGCGTCAGAATGGGAAAATGGCAGGTGTCGCGCGCTGCCCAACGCCTGGAGTCGCTTGGATATGTCCGCAAGCGAACCGGGAAAGTCGACCGGCGCCTGGTGGAACTGTCCTTGACGCCGAAAGGACGGGCAATGGTAAACGAAATCATCCCGCTGGCGCTCGAGTACGAGAGACAACTGCTGGCCCGGGCCGAGGGAAACCGGGAAGCCAAGGACCTGATCAGATCACTTCTTCAAAGCGTGGAGGCATCGAATTGAAAACAGTCCTGTATGACTACTGGCGGTCATCGGCAGCGTACCGAATCCGAATTGCGTTCAACCTGGCCGGCCTGCCCTACGAATCCGTGCCGGTCGATCTTCTGGCCGGCGAGAATCGGAGTCCTGAGCATCTTGCACGCAATCCGCAGGGGCTGGTGCCGGTCGCGGATATCGGCGGACTTGTATTTTCCCAGTCCCTTGCCATCATCGAGTACCTGGACGAGGCCGGGCACTTTTCGTTCTTGCCCAAGGATCTTCTCGGACGTGCGCAGGTCAGGACGATCAGCTACGTGATCGCGATGGAAACGCATGCGGTCTGCAACGTCTCGGTCGCCAGGTACGCGGAGGACTCCTCCCGAGGTCACATCACGATGAGTGACTGGATGGCACGATTCATCCCGCGCAGTCTCGAAGCACTCGAATCCATGGTGGCGGAATCGGGTAAGCATTGCTTCGGGAACCGGATCACGATGGCCGACATCTGCCTGGTGCCACAGATATACAATACGCGTCGCTGGAAACTCTCCCTGGATCCATACCCTTCGATTTCGAAAATTTCGGCGCATCTCGAAGCTCTCCCTGCTTTCCGCGACGCCCATCCGGACCTGTTCCGGCCGTAAGGCGGGAAAAGGCAAGCCATGCCGGCGCTTCGGTCGGTGGCGGTCCCTGAGCATGCATGAACGCAGAACACCCCGGTCTCGGCCGTAACCGGAATAACTGCGGCAGCCTTGCGTTTTCCGGACTTCTTCCGGTCCCGGGAGATTCCGGTCGATTTGGCTTTCTATCCGGGAATTCGAACGGAACGCCGACGTTTCATTGCTCCGTTTCGCTCAGATCGATTCGATGTCGACACCCGAGACCTTTGCCGAAGAGACGAGGCCCCTGACGAACCGGCGAGCCTCGCGGGTCCAGGACGCCTTCTCGAGAGCTTCGGCGATACGGGGACGTACGATGTCATAGGGAAGCACTCGGCCCTGAACGCGATCGTCCAGCCTGATGATGTGATAGCCGTACCGGGATTCGACCGGTTTTCCCGTCATTTCCCCGGGACCCAGTTCTTCAAGCACGGCTTCGAACTCGCTCACCGTATCACCTGACGAAACCTGCCCCAGGTCTCCGCCGGACGTACCGGACGGACAGGAACTCAATTCACGGGCCAACTCGCCGAATCGTTCGGGAGCTTCCGTCAGGGCTTCCATGGCAGAATCCGCGCGGCAGCGGGCCTCGCGGCGCCCGTCGGAATCTCCGGGCTCGGCGGCAAACAGGATATGAGCCGCCTTGTACAACGTCGGCGCCCGGAATCGATCCGGCTCGGATTCGTAAACGTCGCGAATCCTGTCCTCGGCCGGCTCGTCAGGGCAGACACAATCCTCGATCAGCGCCCGGATTCGGGACTCGGCGTCCGATTCCCGTCGCCCCGGACCCATGTTGCCGGGAACAGCCCGAATGCCCCGGCGATCGGCCTCCGCAAGCAGGAGTTTCCGCACGACCAGGGCTCTCGCCGCCTTCCGCCATGCCACGCCGGGTTTTCCCGCGGGCGCCGAATGATGCTGCGCTTCAGCCGCTATTTCCGCCTGCGTGATAACCTGCCCGTCAACGGTAACATCGCTCAACAGGGCGTGCGGCATGCTTCGGTCCGTCCGTCCATCCGATCATTCCGGGCCGTGGCCGCGAACGCCGGGAATCCCTGCCTGCGCCGTTGCCCTATCGTTCCGCTCCCGTTCGTCGCGACCGAACGACCTGGTAACCCGGCCTGAACAGGTACCGGACCGGCACCGAAAGCATGTGGACCAGCCTCGTGAAGGGAAACAGCAGGAATATGGTCAGGCCCAGGAACAGGTGCAGTTTGAAGATCCAGTGAACACCGGTGATGTAACTGGCTGCCGCCAGGTCGAACGTGAATATTCCCTGGGACCAGGCCATGAACTTGATCATTTCACTCCCGTCCAGGTGCTGTCCGGAAACGGGTATCGTCGCGAGGCCCAATGCCAACTGGACGAGGAGAATCACGAGAACGCCTATGTCGGCAAAACTGGAGTTCCTCCGAATTCTCGGATCCGACAGCCTGCGGTGAAGCAGGACCGCGCCGCCTACGAACGCGAGGATTCCGGCCAGGCCGCCCACGACCATTGCGAGGACCTGTTTGGCGCCGTGACCGATTCCGATCGCGTCGAAAATCTCGATGGGCGTGAGAAGTCCAACCAGGTGGCCGAAGAAGACGATGATGACGCCAACGTGGAACAGGACAGAGCCAAGCACGAGTTGGCGCCGCCGGAGGAGTTGACTGGAAAACGACTTCCACGTGAACGGGTCCCGCTCATAGCGGACGATACTGCCGACCAGGAGAACGGACAGGCAGATATAAGGATAAATCCCGAATACGAACTCATGCATTGTTCAGATCCTCCGGGTTCGGACCAGACCCATGGGAGCCGGAATTTGCCGGTGGGTCCATCCGTGAAAGTATGTTGCGAACCTCCGGGCAGCCGGCGTTGGGGTCGGGCCCAAACGTGACTTCGCTCTCCTCCCAGGCACGGTCCAGAGCCTCAAGGTCGTTCCCGTCCGGATCGGGCGCCGCGATCAGGTCAGCGATCATTTTCCTGCTTACGGACTGTCCCGACAACCTGACCAGGGCCGAAAACACCGAAGCGTAGGGACTGGATCGCCGGGAAAGTCTCTGAGCCAGGGCCTCGAAAATGTAGGCTGCGTCGGCAAGTACATCCCGGGCCTCGGCGGCGGGGCGTGTCGACAAGTACTCCAGCAATACCGGCAGGTGATCAGGAAGTTCGTTCGTCGATGGTTCGAATCCGGCCGAACGGTACGACTCCAACAGGCTGACCATTGCGCTTCCGCGGTCGCGGCTCTCGCCGTGGACATGTTCGAACAGGTTCAGCGATAGTGATCGGGACCGGTCGAACAGATCGACGAACTGTTCCTGCAGCGCCCAAATGTCCGTGGTCTGCAAGTCCGACAGCAACCTGCCAATTCGTCCGACGTCCCGCCGGCCCAGCCGCCGGTCACGACTCAACACACCGCGGATTTCGCCGATCGCCTCCTGGAGCTCGGTCGTCGGATAGCAGAGCACCAGCGAAAACGACTTGAGCGTCAAGTCCATCAGCGCGCGTCCTGGGGAAGCACGAGCGGTTGGCGTCCCTTCCCTCCGAAAAGGGAGCCGACCGTCATACCCGTCGAACACCGGTTGCCATCGGTAAACCCGCAACCGCCCCTGAGCTGGTACGCATCCTCAACCGTCTCCCGGTGCGTGGTCGGAATCACGAACCTGTCTTCAAAATTCGCGATCGCCATGGTTGCATACATGTCCTCGATGGTCGCGCCGGTCAGCCCGACACGCTCGGCGATCCCTTCGTCGATGACGTCTTCCACGGTCCTGGCGCGCATGTACGCGCGCATCGCCAGCATGCGCTCGAGCGCGTTGACGATGGGCGCTTCATCCCCTGCCGTCAGCAGGTTCGCCAGGTAGCGAACGGGAATTCTGAGCGCGTGCACGTCGGGCAGTTCGCCGTCGAAACCGATCATCCCGGTTTCCGCTGCGTTCTGGATCGGACTCAGCGGCGGAATGTACCACACCATGGGCAGGGTGCGGTATTCCGGGTGCAGCGGAAACGCGACCTTCCAGTCCATGGCCATTTTCCAGACGGGAGACCGTTTCGCCGCTTCCAACCATTCGGACGGCACGCCATCGGCAAGCGCGGCCTCCTGGACGTCCGGGTCATTCGGGTCGAGAAAGATGTCCAGTTGAGCCTGGTAGAGATCGGTCTCGTCTTCGACACTCGCGGCCTCCTGGATGCGGTCGGCGTCGTAGAGGATCACGCCGAGATAGCGGATCCTGCCGACGCAGGTCTCGGAGCAGACCGTCGGATTCCCCGATTCGATCCTCGGGTAACAGAACGTGCATTTCTCGGACTTTCCGGTGCTCCAGTTGTAATACACCTTCTTGTAGGGGCAGCCGGAAACGCACATTCGCCATCCCCGGCACTTTTCCTGGTCGATCAGGACGATCCCGTCTTCCTCGCGCTTGTAGATCGCGCCCGACGGGCAACTCGCGACGCAGGACGGATTCAGGCAATGTTCGCACAGCCTCGGCAAATACATCATGAAAGTGTTTTCGTACTGGCCGTAGATTTCCTTCTGGATTCCCTCGAAATTGCTGTCCTGGCCGCGCTTCTCGAACTCGCCGCCGAGAATTTCTTCCCAGTTCGGGCCCCATTCGATCTTGTCCATGCGTTCCCCCGACACGACCGAACGCGGCCGTGCCGTGGGGAAAGCTTCCATTTCAGGTGCGGATTGAAGGTGGCTGTAGTCGAAATCGAACGGTTCGTAGTAGTCGTCGATTTCAGGAAGATCCGGGTTGCCGAAGATGTTGGCGAGGATTCTCCATTTCGCGCCCTGGCGCGGCTGGAGCTTCCCTGACTTCGTCCGCACCCAACCACCTTTCCATTGCGACTGGTCCTCCCAGTTCTTGGGGTAGCCAATTCCAGGCTTGGTCTCGACATTGTTGAACCAGGCGTATTCCACGCCTTCGCGCGTGGTCCACACGTTCTTGCACGTGACCGAGCACGTATGGCATCCGATGCATTTGTCGAGATTCAGAACCTTGCCGATTTGAGCTCGAATTTTCATGCTGCGGCCTCCTTCTCCGAAATGGGCCGATCCAGCCAATCGAGTTTCCGGATTTTCCTGACGACCACGAATTCATCGCGGTTCGACCCTACCGTGCCGTAATAGTTGAACCCGTAACTCTGCTGGGCGTAACCGCCGATCATGTGCGTGGGCTTGACGGTCGCCCGGGTAACGGAGTTGTGGATTCCGCCCCGCTTCCCGGTCATTTCCGAGCCTGGCGTATTCACGATCTTTTCCTGGGCGTGGTACATGAACACGGTTCCCTGGCGAATTCTCTGGGAAACGACAGCCCGAGCCGTCAGCGAGCCGTTGACATTGTAGCACTCCACCCAGTCGTTATCCTGAATGTTCGCCGTTCTGGCATCGACCTCCGAGATCCAGGCGACCGGGCCTCCCCGGTTCAGGGTCAGCATCAGCAGGTTGTCGGAATAGGTCGAATGAATTCCCCATTTCTGGTGCGGCGTGATGAAGTTCAGGATCACGTAGGGCCGGCCATCCTTGCGGGTCGCGTCTTCCGCCGACGTGATGGTCTTCAGATCGACGGGCGGGCGGTGCGTGCACATCGCTTCGCCGAAAGCGAGCATCCACGGGTGATCCTGGTACAGCTGTTGCCGACCTGTCAGGGTTCTCCACGGGATCAACTCGTGCACGTTCGTATACCCGGCATTGTAGCTGACGTCCTCGCTCTCGATTCCCGACCAGGTCGGTGACGAGATGATCTTGCGCGGCTGGGCGGCGATATCCCGAAACGTGATCTTCCGGTGTTCGACCGATGACGCGAGGTGGGCGTGGTCCCTGCCCGTCACCTTGCCGAGCGAATCCCATGCCTTGACGGCGACGTGCCCGTTGGTTTCCGGTGCGAGGGCAAGGACGGTTTCGGCAGCGTCAATGTCGGATACGATTCTCGGGCACCCTGCCGTAGGTCCGTCCCTCCACACCCCGTTCATGTCTCTCAGCCGGTCGACTTCATCCTCCGTGTTCCAGGAAATCCCCTTGCCGCCGTTTCCCAGTTTTTCGAGCAACGGGCCGAGCGAAACGAACCGGTCGTAGAGCGCCGGAAAATCCCTTTCCACCGCGACAAATCCCGGAGCCGTCTTTCCCGGAATGACTTCGCACTCGCCTTTTTTCCAGTCGAACGGATGGTTCTGTGCGAGTTCGCCCGGCGTGTCATGCAGGATTGGCACGGCGACAACGTCGGTCTCCTGCCCGAGGATTCCGGGCGCCACCTCCGAGAATTTCCGGGCGATCGACTTGAATATCTCCCAGTCGGACCTGGACTCGTAGGCCGGATCGACAGCGGCCTGCAGCGGGTGAATGAACGGATGCATGTCGCTGGTGTTGAGGTCGTTCTTCTCGTACCAACTCGCCGTCGGCAAAACGATGTCCGAGTAGACCGCCGTCGTCGACATGCGGAAGTCGATGCACACCAGAAGGTCGAGCTTGCCGGTCGGGGCTTCGTCCCGCCAATTCGCCTCTTTCGGAAGCGGTTTCCCCTCGGCACGCAAGTCCTGATTCATGACACCGTGATCGGTGCCGAGCAGGTGTTTCAGGAAATATTCGTGCCCCTTGCCCGAAGAACCGAGCAGGTTCGAGCGCCACACGAACAGGTTCCGCGGCCAGTTCTCCGGTGCGTCGGGATCCTCGCACGACATTTCGAGTTCGCCGGACCGGAGTTGCGCGCTGACAAAAGCGCCAATATCCTTTCCGGCCGCCTTCGCCGCCTTGGCCACGTCGAGGGGATTGGTTCGGAGTTGCGGCGCCGATGGCAGCCACCCCATTCGCTCGGCCCTGATGTTGTAATCGATGAGGCTGACGTTCCAGTCTCCGGCGGGCGCGGTCGGGGACAGGATCTCCGAGACGTCGAGCGATTCATAGCGCCACTGGTCCGTGTGTGCGTACCAGGCCGACGTCGAATTCATCTGGCGCGGGGGACGGCTCCAGTCGAGCGCAAACGCGAGAGGCAGCCAGCCCGTTTGCGGACGCAGTTTTTCCTGGCCGACATAGTGGCTCCAGCCGCCTCCGGACTTTCCGATGCACCCGCACATCGCCAGCATGTTGATGATACCTCTGTAGTGCATGTCCATGTGGTACCAATGGTTGAGCCCGGCACCGAGAATCACCATGGAGCGGCCCTCGGTCTTCTCGGCGTTCTCGGCGAATTCCCGCGCAACCATCGTGATCAGTTTTTGGTCGACCCCGGTGATTCCTTCGGCCCAACACGGCGTGAACGGGATATCGTCGGTATACGCGTTTGCTGTCCATTCGCCCCCCAGACCGCGATCGAGCCCGTAATTCGCACAAAGCAGGTCGAATACGGTGGCCACGAGGATGTCTTCGCCGCCGATCCGCAGGCGACGGGCGGGGATGTTCCTGTAGAGAACTGACGGCACCGATTCGCTTGCCTCGCCGAAATATGGGAACCCCACTTCGACAACGGCGTCGTGATCGCCGTCAGCGACCAGTGTCTTTGCCAGGTCGACCTTTCGCCCGCCGGCGACGTTCTCGAGGTTCCATGTCCCGCTTTCACCCCAGCGGAAACCTATCGAGCCGTTGGGGGCGACGATATTGCCCGACCCAATTTCGACTGCCAGTGTCTTCCACTCCGGGTTGTTGCTTTCACCGAGATTGTCCTCGAAATCGCCGGCTCTCAGGAACCGCCCGGGAACATGTTTTCCTTCGCGTTCCTCGAGGCGAACGAGCATCGGAAAGTCGGTAAAGCGTCTGCAATAATCATCGAAATAGGGAACTTGCCGATCAATGTGGAATTCCCTCAGAATGACGTGACCCATGGCCATCGAAAGCGCACAGTCCGTTCCCTGTTTCGGCGCCATCCAGACGTCGCTGAATTTAGCGGCTTCCGAGTAGTCCGGGCAGACAACCACCGACTTCGTGCCCTTGTACCGGGCTTCCGTGTAGAAATGCGCGTCAGGCGTTCGCGTCTGGGGAACATTCGAGCCCCAGATCATCAGGAAGTCCGAGTTGTACCAGTCAGCGCTTTCGGGAACGTCCGTCTGCTCACCCCATGTCATTGGCGAAGCGGGCGGGAGGTCGCAGTACCAGTCGTAGAAGCTCATGCACACGCCGCCGAGAAGGCTCAGGTAGCGCGATCCCGCGGCATAGGAGACCATCGACATCGCGGGGATCGGCGAGAAGCCGAAAACGCGGTCCGGGCCGTAGGTGCGGGCGGTCCACGCATTTGCCGCCGCGATCATTTCGACCGCCTCGTCCCAACCGGCACGTACGAATCCGCCCTTTCCCCTGCCCGAGACATAGGAATTGCGGGCATCGGGGTCGTTCTGGATCGCCGCCCAGGCCTCCGTCGGACCCAGGGATTCACGGTGGAGGCGCCACCGTTTCAGCAGGGTACTCCGAACGAGCGGTGTCTTGACCCGATTGCCCGAGTACAGGTACCAGCTGTAGCTTGCCCCGCGCGAGCATCCCCGCGGTTCGTGGTTGGGGAGATCCGGGCGAGTCCGCGGGTAATCCGTGACCTGGGTTTCCCAGGTCACGATTCCGGACTTGACGTAGATGTTCCACGAGCAGGACCCCGTGCAGTTGACGCCGTGGGTCGAACGGACGACCTTGTCGTGTTGCCAACGGCTTCGATAGACGTCTTCCCAGTCCCGGTTTTCGCGCGTGACTTCGCCACTGCCTCCGGCAAAGGTCTCGATTCGCCTGGGCTGCAGAAAGTTCAACCTGTCGAGCAAGTGGCTCATTGCTGGTGTCCTCTTGATTCAGGGAGGCCGGGCTTGCGGAACCGTCGACGGCTCAGCACGGCACCGGCGCCCCCTTCCGCGAATAATATCCCCAGGTAATCGCAAGGCAGACAGCGTAAAAGACGCCGAAAACCCAGAGCGCCGCATCGGGGCTTCCTGTCAATCCGATCGAGGTCCCGTAGGATTTCGGAATGAAGAAGGCGCCGTATGCGGCAATGGCCGACGTGAAGGCAATGATTGCCGCACTTTCCCGTTCCGACTCTCGCCGTGCCTGCCTGTCCTCGAGTTCCGGCTTGAGCCGACCGATTTCCTGCCCGACGATCGTCGGGATCATCTGGAATGTCGACGCGTTGCCGACACCCGTCAGGAAAAACAGCGCCATGAAACACGCGAAGAACCCTGCGAAGTTCCCACCCACGCCTCCTGCCGGGAGAAAATAAAGGACGCCGAGAACGGCGATGATCATGCCAAGGAAGGTCCAGAACGTCACCCGTCCACCGCCGTAGCGGTCCGATATCCACCCGGTCGCGGCGCGGCTGAGTGCCCCGACCAGCGGTCCGAGAAACGCGTAGGACAGGGCATCGGCTGCCGGAAACTGGGTCTTCATGAGCAGCGGGAATCCGGCCGAATAACCGATGAACGAACCGAATGTGCCGGTATACAGAACGCACATCACCCAGTTGTGCTTGCGTCGAAAAATGACGGACTGTTCGCGAAACGAAGCCTTCGCATCGGCTATATCGTTCATTCCGAACCAGGCCGCCACGGCCGAGGCCACAATGAAGGGAACCCAGATGAACCCGGCATTCTGGATCCAGATTCTATCGCCGTCAGGCAAGGTCTGAGGACCGCCGCCAATGGCCCCAAAGACTCCGGCCACGATGACCACCGGAACCACAAACTGCATGACCGAAACGCCAAGGTTTCCGAGCCCGGCGTTCAGGGCGAGCGCGTTTCCCTTGGTCGCCCTTGGAAAGAAGTAGGCGATATTCGCCATCGACGACGCGAAGTTCCCGCCGCCCAGACCGCACAACAGGGCAAGCAGGAGGAAAACGGCATAAGGCGTTTCAGGATTCTGCACGGCCACCCCGATTCCCAGCGAAGGAATCAGCAGCGATGCCGTCGACAACGTTGTCCATTTTCTGCCCCCGAACAACGGGACCATGAAACTGTAAAATATCCGGAGAGTTGCACCGGACAGTCCGGGTACGGCCGCGAGCCAGAACAAACTGCCCGTCGAGTAGTCGAATCCGATCGCCGGAAGCTTGGCGACAACGATCGACCAGACCAGCCAGACACTGAAGGCAAGCAGCAGGCACGGGATCGATATCCACAGGTTCCGGTTGGCGACAGCCTTTCCCGTGGATTGCCAGAATTCGGGATCGTCGGGCCGCCAGTCAGTCAGTACACGACCGGGATTCGCATCTGTTCCGGCGTTCATTGGTGAGGCTCCTCGGGGACATCAGACAGGTACCGTTCATCCACGAGCACCGGATGGCGTTTGCGTTCCATGAGCCTGATCGCAACGTGCATCCACACGGTCGATATTCCGACGATCGCGAACAGCAGCATGAACGGAACGGTCCAGATCCCCGTGACGTCAAGCAGGATTCCGAACATGATCGGCAAGACGAAGCCGCCCAGACCGCCGATCATTCCGACGAGACCGCCGACGGAACCGACGTGATTGGGATAATAGACAGGCACGTGCTTGTAGACCGCCGCCTTGCCCAGGCTCATGACGAATCCAAGTATCGCCGACAGAACGACGAAGGCACTCAGCGATACACCGATTTCGAACGTGACCGGACCGTGGATTCCGCTCACCGAGTAACTGGTTTTCGGATAACTCATGATGAACAGGCAGACCAGGGAAACGAAGAACGTCAGGTACATGACCGATCTCGCTCCCCAGCGGTCCGACATCCATCCGCCGAGCGCCCGAAAGACCGAGCCGGGCAACGAATAGAGCCCTGCCAGGACACCGGCCGTCGTCAGCTCGAGTCCGTAGGCACCCGTGTAATATCTCGGCAGGAACGAAGCCAACGCGACAAATCCTCCGAACACGAAGAAGTAATACGTCGAAAACCGCCAGACCTGGATGTACCTGAGCGGCTCAAGCTGGGATGAGGCCGGAATGACCCGGCCACCCGTTCTCTTCCGCTCGGTCTCCACCGGATCCGTTTTCGCCAGTAGGTAGAACCCGACCGCCGTTATCATGAGAACGCCGGCGTAGATCTGGGCGGTCATTTCCCAGCCGAAGGCGACGACCAGGAAGGGTGCGGCGAAATTCGTAACTGCGGCGCCGACGTTGCCGACCCCGAAAATCCCAAGCGCGGTCCCCTGCCGGTCGGATTCGAACCATCGCGAGACGTACGAGACGCCCACGATGAAAGACCCCCCGGCGAGTCCCAGTCCCAGCGCCGCCAACAGGAACAGCGCGTAGGTCTCCACGGTCGTCAGCAACCACACGGCGATCGCGGTCAGGACCATCTGGAGCGGGAACACGATGCGGCCGCCATACTGCTCGGTCCATACACCGAGAAAGATCCGGCTTACGGAACCGGTCAGCACGGGCGTGGCGACAAGCAGGCCGAATTCGGTATCCGACAGGCCCAGGTCCGACTTGATCTTGACCCCGATGATCGAAAATATCGTCCAGACAGCGAAACAAACCGTGAAAGCCAGCGTGGCCAGGCCGAGCGCCCTGGTTTGCTCTTCTGGTCGAAACCGGTCACCCATTCCCGTGCTCCTCGCCCGATTCACCCGCTTCCGGAGCCCCGACGATCATGCCGCCGAGCACAATCCTGCTTAGCTGCATCCGAATTCTGGATGAGGGGTGCGGAAAAGCCGCGCTGGCGATTCCGGGAGTGTCTTCGCGTGCATTCGCAACGTTCATCGCACCAACGACAGTGTCCCGCGTGGAGTTCGTGATCCTGCATCGGATTCTCGGGGCGTACGTCAGGAAAGTCAAGGAATTTGGCGATTCCTTATGCGGACTTCGCCACGGGCATGAGGGGTGACGATTCACCTCCGGTTTGCCGCCGTGACGTCATTCCGGACAGGTTCGGGCACGACCCCCGTTTCTCGTCATCAGTGCGCAACCGCGAAGTGGCCCGCGCCCGGGCTGGATGAGGCTTTCACGTTTGCGTCCGGCAAGACAGACGGTTCCAGGATTCGCGAAATCGAGCTCCCGGATATCGATGTTGCGAGAATCTGTCGGAAAACAGGTCTTTCGCAAAGTGAATTTGCCAAGAGCATTGGCGTTGCCAAAGGAATACTCCTGAGCTGGGAACACGGCCGCCGCTGCCCGACAGGCCCTGCCCAAGTGCTTCTGGCTCACATCTCGAAAAACCCTGCCGTGGATCAGAAAGTTCTTCGTTAAATGCGAAAAATTGCAATTCGAAACCAAGTCGCGCCGAATTAATGGGAAACTGAAATTGCGTTTTTGCTCCGGCGCGATCACAAGATCCCACGCGGCAGTGAGGGAACCAAAACAGCAAGAGAACCGGAACGTCCCGGATTCACGCAAGGTCGGCCCCTCGAACTGCTTCGGGAAATTCACGCGAGACATTGACCTGGGGATTTTCACAAAGGGGTAGGGCAGGCACCACTCATTCCCCACGGGGCGTGTCAGCGGGAAAGGCACATGGAAGGAAAGACCCGCACCTCAAGTCATGTCCGATTAGGCGGAATTATCGGACGTGACGAAGTTTGTTATGCTCCACGGCATGAGACGTTGTTGTCCATGGACTGAAACATCTGACCGACCACATGTGGAAGTAACAAAAAGTACGGAGTGTGGTTTGCTAATGGCGGCAGTTAAACTGAAGTTCTGGACGATTTCAGTTTTTTTGTCACGTTTATTTGCGTACATTCAAGGGGTTAGGGTGCCAGAGGCGTCCTCTGGGTCGGTCACCTGTAGGCACTAGTCAACAGGGCCCCACATGACCGCTTCCCCCTCCATGCACGCCGCCGTCATCAAGTCGCACCAGAACGGAAAGACCTACACTTCCGTCCTCCTCCGACAAAGCTACCGCGACCACAACAACCGGGTGCAGAAGCGGACACTCGCCAATCTCTCCCACCTGCCGCCGCACACCATCCCGCTGCTGCGCGGCGCACTGGCGGGAAAGCACTACGCGGAAGTCGGCGACGTGCTCGGGGACCCGGTCCGCTCCCGCCACCACGGGGCGGTGCAGGCGGTGCGTACGGCCATGAATGCCATCGGTCTTCCCCGCCTCGTCGCCCGCGAGCGGTGCCCGGAACGCGACCTTGTCCTCGCCATGGTCGCCGGCCGCATCCTCAGGCCGAATTCCAAGCTCGCCACCAACCGATGGTGGCGGAACACCACCCTGCCGCAGGAGTTCGCCATCGCCGATGACCTCACCGCCGATGACCTCTACGCGGCGATGGACTGGCTCGACGAGCGGCAGGAGGGCATCCAGGGACGCCTGGCACGACGCTGGATCACGCACGACGATCTCGCCCTCTGGGATCTGTCATCGACCTGGTACGAGGGAAGCCACTGTCCGCGCGCGCGCTTCGGCTACAGCCGCGACCGCAAGCGGGGCCTGCCGCAGATCAATTTCGGCCTCCTCTGCGACCGCGACGGGCGCCCGGTCGCGGTCGCGGTCGCGGTCTACACGGGAAACATCGCCGACAAGGAGACCCTCCTGCCCGAGCTCGACCGCCTGCAACGCCGCTTCAACCTCTCCCGGGTGGTGATGGTCGGGGACCGCGGCATGATCATCAAGGCCACCATCGCGGCCCTGCGCGCACGCGACGGCGTCGACTGGATCACCGCCCTCAAGAGCCAAACCATCCGCAAGCTCGCCCGCCAGGGCCATCTCGACCGTTTCCAGGATCCCGAACACGAACAGACCCTGTTCGAGATCCGGGACCATCCCGACTTCCCGAAGGAGCGCCTCGTCGCCTGCCGCAATCCCCGCCTTGCCGAACACCGCGACCGGGTGCGGCAGGAACTGCTCAAGGCCACCGAGGAGGCGCTCGCGGAGATCGTCACCCGTGTCGAGGGCGGAACCCTCGACGGCGAGGCCGACATCGGTCTCGCCGTCGGCGAGGTCATCAACAGGAAAAAGGTCAAGAAGCACTTCGACGTCGACATCACCGGGACCAGCTTCCGCTTCCGCCGCAAGCAGGAATCCATCGACGCCGAGGCCGCCCTCGACGGAATCTACATCATCCGCACCTCGCTCGGATCCGAAGACATGGCCGCCCCCGAATGCGTCCGGAACTACAAGCGGTTGACCCACGTGGAGCGGGCTTTCCGCTGTCTCAAATTGAGCGACCTCCAGGTCCGGCCCATATTCCACCGCCTCGAACACCGGGTCCGCGCCCATTTCTTCATCTGCATGCTCGCCTATCTCGTCGAATGGCACATGCGCAGGGCATGGGCCCCCCTGTGCTACACCGACACCGAACCCGACGAGGCCGGGGATCCGGTCCTGCCCGCCCGGCGTTCGGAGCCGGCACTGACCAAGGTTCATACCCATACCCACACCCTGCCGGACGGCAGCGGCGCCCACAGCTTTCGTACCCTTCTCGACAGCCTGTCAACCATTGTCCGATCCTCCCACTCCTCCCACGCGATTCCACGCACGGGCGGCGGCAAGGGGGAGACCACGATCGAGGTGACGACCCGGCCCGATGCCGGCCACGAGAGGGCGCTGAAACTGTTGAAGGATATCGCAGCCATGTGACGGCAAATCCGGCCGGGTTCGCCGTTTGTGGGCAGACCGTGACAGTCCCTATTCACGTATCCTATTGATACGATTCAATAAATCTCTTACCCGCCTCAGAACTTCAGTTTAATTTGTGAATGGTGTCAGCAGGCACTTCATGAGTGACGACGGTACAATCGTGAGCGAGCGCATGCGCAACAAGCCAATAGTCAGCGACCTGTAGAAAGGTTGCGACGGCGGCAGGCTGGTATCCATTACCGCTTGCCCAATTGCTCACGGTGCGAAGTGCGGGCACAACAGTACTATCCGGCCTCAAAAAGAAGTTTTCTCCCCGCTCCTCGGCCCAGGTCGTCAGTTCATCTTCCCCAGCGTGCAGTTCATCGGCAACCTTCTCGATGCTCATGACCTTTCCCGCGCGGTTCTGATCGGCCAGCCAATCCCAGAAGGCGGGACAGAAATCAAAGCCATAGTGGAGGTTCTTGGCCTGGATGAAGACGTTTGCATCGAGGAGATAATTGGTCATCTTATCACCCCGACTTCGCGTCCAATATTGTTGAATGTCGTGGTCTTGGAAACGCCGAGCATCCGGAAGGCGTCTCGATAGAGCGTCTGTCCCTCAAGAGTGCTCATGACAAGCGCACGGGCGAACCAGCGGCTCACGCGTGCCAGCGTCGTGCGATAGAAGTCGCCGCCTCCATTGCCACGCGTGAGCCGCTGGTGCTCGATCTCTTGTGCCCAGGCGTTGTCAAAGCGCTCTCGGGTAAGCCAGTCCGCATCGAGCAGACGTCGCAGAATGACCAATGTGCTAACTTTGAAGGTCCGCGCTAACCGAGACAGTGTGTCCGAAAGCGGTTCATCTTGTAACAACTCGGTTCGTAAAGAAGCCAACGGCACAAGAAGCTCTGCCGCGACAGCGTTGCACCACACCTCATCATGGCGAAAGCCTGGCCTCGGGGTTGCGCCGAGGTTCGACAAGGCGGATGCTCCAAGCCAGATATGAGCAAGTTCATGGGCGAGCGTGAACATCTGTGCCGCTTTCGTGTCTGCACCGTTGACGAAGACCAAGGGAGCTAGGGGATCAGACAACGCAAAACCACGAAACTCAGAAGGATCAAGGCGTCGTCGGTTGTTGCTCATCACAATCCCACTGACCATGACGAGTACGCCCGCCTCGTCGGCCTGGCGGATAAATAGCCGCAGAGCATCAATCCACGTCGGGCATTCTCGGCGAGCCGCAAGATCGAAGTTGAGCGTCTCGCGCATCTCTTCTGCGACAGTCTCGGGAGAGATTTCGACCGTGACGCTGCCAACAAAGCCGAGCTCCGGTTGACGGGCGACGCGGACGAAGTCCCGATACCAGCTCTGCCGTTCTTGGCAGGTGTAGATCGTATCGAGAAGGTTCGGGCTCGGACGCGTCACGGCCTGTCCGGCGAAGGTGCGAAAGTCAGGAATGGGGATAGATTCTACCGGTGGTTCCGTGAGGAACAGGTAACCGACCGGCACATGGACCGCACGGGCGAACGCTTCCACCTGTTTGAGGGTGGGCTGCGTTTCGCCGTTTTCCCATTCCGGTAGCTTTCTGAAACTGGTCGTTAGGTCCTCCTGCGCGAGCCCGGAGCGCTCACGCGCCCAGCGAAAAAGCTCAGGATTGATAGAGACGCGGATCATGTCATGGCCTCCACCGCTCCCTCAGGTTAGGTGCAACTGCCCAGAGGTGTTTGCCAGTATCTCTTGTCAGCCAGGGTTTTAGCGTGGGCGAAATCGATCAGTCTACCGATGCCCAGATTTGCATCTTTCGTGCTCACGGTTAGCACGCGCCTCCTCATTTCAGCCACATCAGTTACTGTAAATCTGACCGTTCTGCAAAAGGACCCTGCAATAGCTCACCGATCAGGTCACGTTCGAATTGAGCGATCCCCGTCAGCATTGTGGCCATCATCCGGCCATGTGGCGTATCAGTATATCCGCACAGGTCGAGCAATTTGTACCAATCGATATTGTTTCTGGGTGTCTGCTTGGAGCTCGATCCGGCAGGGCTGATCGTCGACGGTACGGGTTCATTCGGAGGAACGAATCTCCAGTACGTGTCGACGATGGCCGCGAAGGCGGTCTTGAGGGCACCGGTTTCGGCGACCAAGCCAGGGTGTTCGTACGGGTATCTCCACGTTTCGAACAACTTCCTGTTCACGTTCAATGCCTCCCTGATGCCGCTGTAGACCGGAGTAAAGCGTGCCATTGGATCCGGATGTGCGGGCATGGCGTGTTCCAGCAATGTCCGTGCATCGTCTCCGAGGGCGTCGAAAAGTTTCGCGAGGTCGTGGTCTTGTCGGGCGCCATGCCGTTGCGCTCCCTGCATCGCCATGCCTTCAGTGCGAGTTCGGTAGCGAGCGCCAGCAGTATCGGGGCCGCCGGTGTCGGTTTGCCGACGCCTGGGCGGTTTTCCCGATCGGCTTCGAGGCGTTCGGCCAGACCCTTCAGTGACATAGCCTCCTGCATGATCAGGTCAGGCGGCCAGAAGATTTCTCGTTCGGTCATGGGGTTCGGTGACGTTTCCAGGGATGCATTCTCGTGTTTCTTGGGCCATGGGGGCTTTACAGGCACTGGTCACATCATCCGCGCAAGGATGTAGCCCCGGCCTATTCTTCAAATGCGTCTGCTCCCATCACGTTCTCCGACCAGTCGCGTTCGGCCGGCACCCTCCCCCTTTCGAGATGGCGAAACAGTGTCTCCCTGGCGACTTGGACCCCAACCCAACATAGACCAAATGTCCCACAATAGGTAACAGGAACGTTCGTGTTACGTGTTGCGAACCAAACGGTTATGTAGGTCGTGAATCCCAGGTACCTGTCATGACATGCCTTTTCCGCTGATCCGGTTCCCATTATACACGATGAGGTCTCTTTCTTGAGAAAAATGACAAATGGGCCGTCTCAAGGAGATTCATGACGCTTGGCTCCATCGTTCCCGCGTGCGAAACCCGACCATCAAGCTGCCTGACGTGGCAGCCTGAATGTGCCGGCCCTGACCGCCGGATACCGAGATGGACGCCGAGCTACTACGGCACCAGCTGGGACACGATCCGCAGGAGGCGAGCGATGACAAAGATTCTCTTTGCGGCGGCAGGCTATGTCGCGATCGTGTTCCCCCTCGCATTGGTTTGGCATCTTGGGCTCTTCAAACAGCAATACCAGACCTTTGGTTATTTTGCGGGAAAACCAAATGTCCCTGTAGGCTTGGCAACAGTTGTCATTCAAGGCGTGGTATTGGCATTGATCTATCCACTGTTTCAATCGGGCAATGCCGGGTTTGTACGGGCCTTTCAATTCGCGGGCCTCATGGGGCTGTTTTTCTGGACGTCGCATGTCTTGGCTCTGGTCGCGAAACAGAATGTGCCAAACGCAGTCAGCTTCATCGCGATGGAAACCGGGTATCTCGTCGCCCAGTTCAGTCTGTTCGCATTGCTGCTCGGTTTTATCTATCGGGGCGTCGAATGAACCGGTTCGGTTTTTTTCGGGAGCATGAGGATGCGGGATTTCCCTGCGAAAGCGGACATGACCTGAAGAGGGTAATAGCCAGATCTGTGCGAGGTCGTCGTGCAACCGACATTCCTACCGTAACCGCTTGTGTCACGTTTCGACATCGACTTTTCCCGGGCCAGCGATCACTTCGGGCCAGAGGGCATCGAGCGGGAAGGTGATGGCATCGAAAGGAGGAAGAGAGACCGGCGCGTCATCGGCGAGCATCGCCAGGAGCAGCCACTGCCCCTCGCGCAATTCGAAAGCCTCAAGCGTCTGTGTGTCGGGATCGACGAACCAGAGATGGCCAACGCCTTCTCGGGCGTAGAGATCCCGCTTTTCAATTTGGTCCAGCCGCCGTGTGGAGGGCGAGAGCACCTCGCAGACCCAGTCCGGCGCGATCGTGAAATAAGCCGCGTCTGGATATTCGGGCATCGTCTCGCGTCGCCAGCCGGCGAGATCCGGAACCACGATGTCTTCGCCCAGGTGCAGTTCAGGCTCGTCGATGATCCACCAGCCGCCGGGGCCGTCATCTCCATAGTTGAATGGTGGACCGATCTTCATCCCCAATCCCGAGCTTGCCCAGGCATGGCGGGCTGCCGGCCTCGGATGGGTGTGGAGGGTTCCGGCGATCACCTCGGCAACCTTGTGGGGCGGCGCGTCGAGAACGTCCTGGTATGTCGCCCGGTGGGTCTCCTTGTGTCTGGCCCGTGCCGTCATGGTCCCGGCTCCTTCCCCTACCCCATTAAATGCCGATCCGCTCGACTTCATCAAGCGAAACCTGCTCCTCGCGGCGGTCGTAGCGACGCGTCGTCTCCGTGCGGGCGTGCCCGGCAAGGTACTGCGCCACCTCGACGCGTGCGTCGGGATGCTCCAGGTACGCCGTGATCCCGGTCGCCCGGAGACTGTGACAGCCGATGAAACCCGAACTGATGATGCCCTCGTCACCCGCACGAATGGCCCGGCGCTCGACCGCCTCCCGTGCCCGGTGGCGGCTCCACCTGCGGTCCGACAACAGCGTGACGGAACCCTTGCGGCGATCCACCGCACGAAAGAGCGGCGTGGCACGCGGTTCGCGCTCCATGAGCCCGCCGGCTTCCAGGTAGTCCCGGAGGTACTTCTCCAGACGGTGATGACACGGAATGTCCAGGACCTTGCCGGCCTTTTCGTGCAGCCGGACGTGCCAGCGCCCGTCGCGGACCGAGACATCCCCCACGTTCATCGCCACTGCCGCCGAGACCCGGGCGAAACTATACGTCAGGGTCGCGATGAACGCCCGGTCGCGAAGCTCCGTGATCGTCCCGGACGGGAGCCAGCGCATGAACCGGCGGGCCTCGGTTGTCGTGAGCACCGGTGTCAGGCCGGTCCGCACCACGTGCTTCGGTCCGCGGACCGCCACAGCCGGCGATTCGGGGACGATCCGGTGGAGCGCCAGCCAGGCAAACAGTTTCCGGACGGCCGCGAGTTCCAGTTTCACGGTCGCATTTGCCATGCCGGAGAGGAGCCGGTCCTCGATCCAGGCCGAGATGTGAACTCCCCGGATGTCGCGGACGTCCTCGATGCCGCGATCGCCGAGCCAGCGGAACAGGGCGTGAGCCGCCCGGGCGTAGGAAGCACGCGTGTTGGGGTTGCGGATGTGCGAGGCGAAGAATTCGACCCAAGCGTGACACGCATCGTCGCCGAGGAGAGCAATCGGGGCGGGAACGAGCGTGGATTCCGTGACTCGCGCGGTTGCCGGTGCCGACGGTGGACGAAATTCGGCCATTTTCGGGGGTATTGGAATTCACTCCGGGGTCGTTTCGGCAATTCCAGAACAGCACACAAACCTAAACCTTATGTTTTGTTCAGGAGAGGAAGGCCAAGGGGACTGCGATGGCGTGCTTTCTTGGCCGGAAAGGCGGTGTTTTGCCGTTTCGATGATCCGGGAACGCCTGCGCGTGCGGCCGTGGTGACGCCAGCCAGGGTCGTCCTCAAGGGGATGGATGGACCTCTCATGCCATGTGGTCTGACCACGGAACGCGCGCGGTGCCTCTGCAGGACGTGGTTGAATCAACGGCTGCCCTTGCAGCTCGAAATTCGGACCATTCATTATTCCGGTATCGCCAGCGTTTTTTGCGACCATCTCCGGTTCCCGGTCAATCAGCAACAGGAGAACAACGGCGGCGGTAAATTATCCGCGTCACCGTCATTCTGGCCGATGCTGGCGGTTGTGGTCGTGATCTTCTCCTGCATCTCTGTTCTGCCCGCCTTGCTCTGCCGCCGGCTCTGGCGGTTGGGACACCGCCGGTCCTCAAGGATTGCCGGACTCGCCGTCGCCGTCGCGACGGTGTTTGTGATTGGATGAATGAGCAGCGGTCTTGAGGAATTCAATTATGACCTGGTCGGGATGATGGTTTTCTTGCCGGTCTGGACTGCTTACCACATGGCGCTGTTCAGTTTGCTGCCCTGTGTCGGCCTCGCCCTGATTTCGCGTCGAAATTGACGAGCGCCGTTGGAACCAGACTATTTCCGATCTGTTGGGGATTGCCCGCCTCCGTTCTCCGGCCCGCACCTGCCGCGAACTCGAATTGTCGCGGATCCATCCGGAAAAGGCCCCGCCGGTCCCGCTCCGGGCCACACTCGCGGCACTCGCGGGTAATTGCCCATGCATTTTGGGTTGCGTAGCACGCGAGACCGTTTCGACAGCCCGGATTCCCGCCGAATTCTGCACATTCAGGGTGTCCGTGTGCCGCCAGTGCATGCCGCGGGACCTATCCGGGCACATGCGTATTCCGTCAATTACCGGATTTCCGTACGAGAGCATGAACCTTGGAAAGACAGGTCCCACCTTTGCAGCCAGAGAGGTGACAGGGGCAAAGCGCTGTCCTCGATGCCCTGCGCTGTTCAGTTTCTGAGAAATTGGGCGGTTGCCGTCGGGAACAGGCATGGGTGACAGAGACTGAAAAGTAGCCAAGTGGCCGGTCGGTTTTTGTTCTGCGCCGCTTGCGGCACAGCCGTGATGGTTGCACCCGTAGGGTGCGCCGCTTGGCGCACTGCCCGGAAGAAACCCCGAGTGTACGGTCGTTTTTGAACGTGATTTCTTCCCGAAGCCTCTATTCGCGCACGCATCCACGTTCCGGCTCCCGGGGTTGCCGGATACCGGGAGTTTCGACCGTAACGCCGGTCCCGGGCGCGCAAAGGGCGACGTATCCCGAAACTTGAGGGCTCTACGTGCCCGTGTTACCAGAAAACACGCGGCCAATCCGAATTCAGGTAATCGTGAAGCACGGGCCAGGTTCGGCGTTGGCGGCCCCAGGTGAGTCGGTTTCGAGGCAAGATAGACATGCAGGATGTGTACGTGGTCGGCGCCCGCCGTACGCCCATCGGCGGGTTCCAGGGAGCGCTCGCCGATGTTCCGGCTGCCGAACTCGGCGGCCGGGCGATTGCATCGGCCCTTGAAGACGGCAGAATCGCGCCGGGCGCGGTTGAAGAAGTCATCATGGGTTGCGTCCTGTCGGCCGGACAAGGACAGGCTCCGGCCCGCCAGGCCGGATTCCATGCAGGGCTTGGTGAAGGCGTGCCGGCAACCACCGTCAACAAGATGTGCGGATCGGGCATGAAGACGGTCATGAGCGCCCACGACCAGATTTCCCTCGGGCAGAATGACGTCATTGCCGCGGGTGGAATGGAAAGCATGTCCCGGGCACCGTACCTCCTGACCAGGATGCGCGGCGGAGCGCGTCTCGGACACAGCCAGGCCGCCGACCACATGTTTCTCGACGGCCTTGAAGACGCTTACGAGCCGGGACGGCTCATGGGAACCTATGCCGAGGATTGCGCAGAGGCTTTCCAGTTCTCCCGCGAACAACAGGATGAATACGCATTGTCATCCCTTGAAAGGGCACTGAGCGCACAATCCGAAGGTGCCTTCGATGGGGAAATCGCGCCCGTTGACGTTCCGGGCCGAAAGACGAGCGTCCGCGTCGATGCGGATGAACAGCCCGGGAATGCGCGTCCGGAGAGAATTCCGGATCTCAAGCCTGCCTTTCGCAAGCATGGAAGCGTTACGGCGGCAAACTCGTCCTCGATTTCCGACGGTGCGGCGGCACTGATTCTCGCCAGCGAACGGTTTGTGAAATCACGTGGCGGAGGGGACACCCGCCCGCTCGCCCGGATCGCAGGTCACGCCACGCATGCCCAGGCGCCCGGACGGTTTACGACCGCTCCGGCGCCGGCAGCGCGGGCCTTGCTCGAAAAGCTCGATTGGTCCGTGTCGGATGTGGACCTCTGGGAAGTCAACGAGGCGTTTGCCGTCGTTCCAATGGCATTCGAACGGGAGCTTGGCATCCCGCGCGACCGGCTGAACGTTCATGGCGGCGCCTGTTCGCTCGGGCATCCGATCGGCGCATCTGGTGCGCGAATTCTCGTCACGCTGCTCGGGGCGCTCGACAAGGTGCGCGGCAAGCGTGGTATCGCCGCAATTTGCATTGGCGGCGGCGAGGCCACGGCGGTTGCGGTCGAACGCATGTAAGGACCACCGCACCGCGGTTACCCTGTATCGGGAAGCATGTTTTTGAGGAGACTTGACTCTTCGCCTCGTGCCGGCATTCCGCCGGCTTGATCCGCGGCGGCGCGGTGGGACGATCACCGGCATGCCGTTCGAAATCCCTGCACGATTTCGGTTGAACCGTCCGTGCAGGTCGTGACACATCGTTACATGGACGTCTCGAACACTCGGGCGGATATGCCGGAAGCCTGGGCCGACGTTGCTCCGGTCCTCATCGCGGTTGCGGCCGGTCGCACGCCTGCGGATCTGGTCATTCGCAACGGGCGATGGGTCAATGTCCAGAGCCGTGAAGTCATCGATGACCATGATCTCGCGATCGCACGCGGCCGTTTCGCCTACTGCGGCCCTGATGCCGGCCACACCATCGGCCCGGATACGGTCGTTATCGATGCAGGCGGCCGGTTCATGGCTCCCGGCCTCTGCGACAGTCACATGCATGTAGAAAGCGGCATGCTGACTGTCAGCCGCTTCGTCGAAGCCGTCGCGCCGCACGGCACGACGTCAATGTTCGTCGACCCCCACGAGGTGGCGAATGTCCTCGGAATTGACGGCGTCCGCCTCATGCATGACGAGGCCCTGATCCAGCCGATCAACGTGTTCGTCCAGATGCCGTCCTGCGCGCCCTCGGCCCCGGGCCTGGAGACGACCGGGAAGGAAATCACCCCCGAAGACGTCGCGGAAGCGATGACATGGCCGAACATCATCGGCCTCGGTGAAATGATGAATTTTCCCGGGGTGATCAATTGCGATGACAAGATGCTCGCCGAGATCGCCGCCACGCAGAGAGCCGGAAAGACCGTTGGCGGTCACTACGCTTCGCGCGACCTCGGGCCGGCATTTCACGCCTATGCAGCTGGAGGTCCCGCAGACGACCACGAAGGGACCCGCGAGATGGACGCGGTCGCGCGCGCGCGGCAGGGCATGCGGGCGATGCTGCGCCTCGGGTCCGCCTGGTACGACGTTGAATCGCAGATCACCGCCGTCACCCGTCTTGGTCTCGATCCGAGGAATTTCACCCTCTGCACCGACGATTGTCATTCGGGAACCCTTGTCCACGACGGCCATATGGATCGTGTTCTTCGGCACGCGATCGCGTGTGGGTGTCCGCCGCTGGTCGCCCTGCAAATGGCGACCATCAACACGGCGACCCACTTCGGCCTTGAGCGCGAAATCGGATCCATCGCGCCCGGACGGCGTGCCGACGTCGTTCTGACAGGCAGCCTTGACGACTTTCCCGTCGAGACCGTGATCTCGCGAGGTCAAGTTCTCGCGGATGAGGCCGGTCTCGCGGACACAGTGAAAGACCGAATCGACAGTCCTTTTTCTCGTCGTTTTTCCTGGCCCGAGACGAGCCGGCACACCGTCCGGATCGGCAGGAAACTGACGCCGGAAGACTTTGCGGTCGCGGCACCGAGACTTGCAGGAACCACCCGGGTCCGTGTCATCGGGGTCGTCGAGAACCAGGCACCCACGCGGGCTATGGAAATGAACCTCCGGGCATCACCCGATGGTGTGCTGGATGCAGACCCGGATCGCGACATCAGCCACGTCGCCGTTGTTGAACGCCATCGTGCGTCGGGCCATGTGGAAAACGGATTTGTGTCCGGATTCGGGTATCGGGGTCGCTGCGCGCTTGCTTCTACCGTCGCACACGACAGTCATCACATCGTCGTGGCTGGTACCTGTCGAACATCGATGGCTGCCGCGGTCAACCGGTTGGCCAAATCAGGCGGGGGAATTGCGCTTTTCCGTGACGGTACGGAACTGGCATTTGTCCATTTGCCGGTCGCGGGTCTGATGTCCGACTCTCCAGCTCCGGAAGTGGCTCGTCAGGCGCAGCAGCTCGCTGACGCAATGGCAGAGTGCGGCTGCACAATGAACAATGCGTTCATGCAGCATTCGTTGATGGCCCTCGTTGTCATTCCGGAATTGAGAATTTCTGATCGCGGCCTTGTCGATTCGGTCGGATTCGCCTTTACCGGCCTTTTCGCCGAAGACGGCACAGGGGAGGACGACCGGATCGAGTCATGAAAGAACTCCCCCTGATCGAACCGAGAACCATTGGGAAGCAGGAATTCGAGGATCCCCAGAGCGTCATCGCCACGGTTCAGGACATTTATTCCGGTTCCGTACGATTCCTTTGCCGCCACCTCGAAAATGCGCTCGCGGGCAAACAGCCGTCCGGGCGTTACCGCGCCTACTACCCGGAAATTTCAATCACGACCACGAGTCATTCGCGGGTGGACAGCCGATTGGCCTACGGGTTCGTGGTCGCGCCGGGAACCTATGCAGCGACCCTGACCCAGCCCCGACTCTTCGGTCGGTATCTCCACCAGCAGGTATCCCTGTTGCTCAGGAATCACGGGGCACCGATTACAGTCGGTGTTTCCAGGATGCCCATCCCGGTGCACTTTGCGATCGGCAGTGACTTGTCTCTCGAGAATGTCAGCGAGTCCGGAGGCGGCCCGACGGCCAGGCGTCGCTCAGGCGGTTTTTCTGACCGGCAGAAGAATGGTGATGATGAGTCGTTCCCGCTTCGGGACTACTTTGACGTTCCGGACCTGGCAACGATTTCCGATGAAATCATCAATTGCACGGCCGATGTTTCCGGCCTCGAAGTGAAGCCTTTGTCGCCCTTTTCCGCACAACGAGTCGATTATTCCCTGGCTCGCCTTTCCCACTACACCTCGACCGACCCTGTCCACTTCCAGAATCATGTGCTGTTTACGAATTATCAATTCTATGTCGATGAGTTCGTGCGCTTCGGCCGGAATGCCGTTGGGAAGGACTCGGGCTACAGCGCGCTCGTCCTGCCCGGGAACCGAATCGTAACCGATCCCGACGACACCTGCCCCGGCGACGAGACGCCGCCTCAACCACAGATGCCCGCCTACCACCTGAAACGCGCCAATGCATCGGGGATTTCCCTTGTCAACATCGGTGTCGGGCCGTCGAACGCCAAGACTGCGACTGATCATATTGCCGTTCTGCGGCCTCGTGCTTGGCTGATGCTGGGTCATTGCGCAGGACTGAGAAGCAGCCAGAACATCGGTGACTACGTGCTGGCTCATGCCTACGTCCGGGAAGACCATGTTCTCGACGCGGATCTTCCGGTCTGGGTGCCTGTTCCGGCGCTGGCAGAGGTTCAGATCGCGCTCGAATCAGCCGTAGAGGAAATCACTGAACTGCCCGGATTCGAATTCAAGAGGGTCATGCGTACCGGCACCGTTGCGACGATCGACAACCGGAACTGGGAGCTTCGCCACGTGAGCGGCCCGGTGCAGCGCCTGTCTCAATCGAGAGCCATCGCGCTTGACATGGAGAGCGCAACTGTAGCGGCAAATGGATTCCGGTTCCGCGTACCCTACGGTACCCTTCTCTGCGTTTCCGACAAGCCGCTCCATGGTGAGCTCAAGCTCCCTGGCATGGCAACCGCCTTCTACAAACGGCAGGTGAACCAGCATCTCAAGATCGGGATCAGGGCGATGGAAATTATCCGGGAAATGCCGCTCGAACGGCTTCATTCCCGAAAACTCCGCAGCTTTGACGAAACCGCTTTCCTGTAGGGGTTTGTCACGAAATCACCGCGACGTTCTCAGGGGTTGAACGCAAGTTAAAGTTCCGGTCGCCATCGAAGTCAGCACACCGGAAATCCAGGGCCTCGATCTCCGGTTTGCTGATCTTGATGCCTGTCGGGCAGTCGTTCGTGTCCCGGTCACAGTATACTTTCGTCCTCGTGCCGGTCTCTTCGGAGCCGATCTGGCTGATGATGATTGTGAGGGTGTGCAGGTGGTTGCCACGCCAGTCCTGGCTGAAATGTTGCACGCAACGTGGTGCGGGGAGGTGGATTGCCAAGGACCGCATCGACGGTCGTGTTCCGGCATTCGAATGACTGCAGATTGTCGGCCCGTGTTGGCGGCTGAAACAATGTGCGGAATTTTACGCGGTTTAGCTTGTTTTTCCCAATTGCAGCGATCCTGTTGTTTCAGTGTTTTGTTGTCACCGATTTGCGAAAGTCGTTCGGCCGTTCGCGGGACAGACGCGGTGTCGCCGCCACCGGTCGGCCGGGGAAACCGATCCAGGAGCGTGGAAAAACCGGTTCAGGCTCGATTGATGTGACTTCCAGCACCCGGAGAAAGGTCAATGACCGTTGCGATGTTGCCACGCAGGGCGTGCGGGGCGTGCATCTTCATCGGAGAGTTGGTCAGGCGCGCGTTGTTCTGATTGACAACATGAAGGCCGGACTGATCGAGAAATCCTGCACGGTGATCGATGACCAGACGTTCTTCGAGGTCGTGCTGTGGCACCTGCCCACTCCGCGGTTCCCGGCAGTCAGCACCCCTTCAAATACAGACTGGCCCTCGTGGTGAACGGTGAATGTGTCCTGCGTTACGACAACGAACGGAGGAAGGGCGATCACCGGCATATGGAGGGCATCGAGGAACCCATCACGTTCACATCACTGGAAGCGCCCTGTGATGCCTTCCAGGCCGACATGGAAAGGATGCTGGAATGAACACCCTGACCGTTCGCCTGAGCACTGTCGCCGGCGGCAAAGCCCCCTTTGTCGCGGCGGGGAAACGCGCCCGGGCCGGGAAGGCTGACGAGGCCAACCCCACGCTGAATTTCGGCAGCTACGACGACATGCACCGGGTTCTGGCCCCGCCCCGCCTCACCATCGTGAAGGCGTTGGCCGGGCAGGGAGCCTTGTCGATCCGGGAGGTTGCCCGGCGTGCCGGTCGTGATGTTCTGGCCGTACATCGAGACGTGACCACGCTCATCAACGCAGGGGTCACCGACCGCACCGGCAAGGGGGTCGAGTTCCCCTATGCCCGCATTCACTTCGAATTCGATGTGAGCGCTGCGGCTTAGGGTTGGTCAGGACGTAACCAAATCACGGAGCATGTGGGCTTAGGCAGTTTTGACGGAACCTGATGTGAGACGAGTGCAAATACACCCCGTGTACAGAAGGCTGCGTTGAATGAACGCCATACTCCAACCGCGACAAAGGACATGTTCTTGGCCCGCAGCCCAGGAATGAAGCGTTTATGTTGTGACGAGCCCCACGGCACGGGTGCCGGCAACAGCCCGGCGGTCGGCCGGGATGCGGCTGCCGGGGAGACGCGCAATGGTCGCAAGGGCCAACGGCAATGTCCGGCCGGGATTCGCGGGATCAAGCGTAATGCCCTGGACCGCCTGACGGTCATCTGACGTTAAATCGCGACAGAATTCCGGATTTTGTTTGAGCGCTGGCTGTTTCTGCTGTACGCACGTCGAGAGTTTTTTTCAGACTCAGTAGTTTTTTTCAGACTCGAAGGAGCATTCCATGTCTCGAACTTCCATGACCAAATCCCAATTGATCAAGGCAGTCGCCGAGAGATCGGGTATTTCCCAGTCATCAGCCCGCGACGCTTTCGAAGCCATGATCAACGAAATCGCCGAAGAACTGGGCCGTGGAGGAAGCGTTTCGATTCCCGGATTTGCGAGTTTTTCCGTTCAGGACCGCCCGGCGCGCGAAGTCAGGAATCCGTTTGATGGAACAACGATTTCAAAACCTGCCGATCGTGTCGCAAAGGTCAAATTATCGAAGTCTTTCAGCAAGAATCTCAACTGAACCCACATTGTCGCGGATGGACGTCTTGGCGGCGTCTGCGCGGCGTCTAAACCCCGGAAAACTGATGCCTTTGACCAAGGGGGCGAGCCTTGTTTGCAGCCGGTTCGGAATCAATGAATCGGAACCGGCTCGATTCGGACTGTCGTCCGACATGCGAGATCGTCGACAAGTCGGGACGTCAGGGTCACGGGGTGCGCCAACCCCCTGGTCTTGAATTACCGGAAGTCATTGCCGCCGTCGCCAGGAAAGGACACAGGCGAAATTCCGAATTCGGATTCGCTCACGCAATGACGCCGACTTCAATGTTCGGCAACCTGTCGTGACGATGAATCCAGCCGATACGATCGCCGAGTCGCCGAAGTGACGGAAACCGTGTTCCGGATCTACCGGCAAACCTGAGAGGCGGAAGCACGTCGGGTGACCAGGTACCGTCCACAAATCAAGGTCCGGCAACGATTCCTCGCTATCGAGTTCCGATCGATCCTTGGAAAAACCTTCGTGAAGTCGGGTCGAAGCCGACTGTTGGCCAAGGGCCAAAAACCAAGATTGGGTTCGCCCGAAGCCTGGCACCCGTCCCGTCCATCTGAAGATCTGCCTGGATCATCGAAAGAACGTCGGCTCGGGAACGTCGAACCGGACTCAGAGGGCGCGGGCACTTGACGAGGTTCCGATTGACGGACGTCAGAGTGCTGGCCATGGGTCTGGCTTTTGCCGCATTTTGGGGAAGCGCCTTCTCTTCGGCACGGATCATCGTCCAGGACGCTCCGCCCTTGACCACCCTGAGCGTCAGGTTCTTCATTTCCGGTTTGATCGCACTGGCCATCGCCTGGCGCAGTGGACAGCTGCACCCGGTGCCACGTTTTCGTTGGCGCGCGATTGCCATATTCGGAATCTGTCAGAACGGTTTGTACCTCGGGCTGGTTTTCGTTGCGGTTCAAGTGGTTGAAGCGTCGATCGCGGCAATCATCGCAAGCACGATGCCCCTGATCGTGGCACTTGCCTCGATCGTTCTGTTCAACCAGAGACTGGAGTGGAAGGGGATCGTCGGGGTCCTGGTCGGGTTCCTCGGCGTGTCACTCGTACTGGCATCCCGAGTAACCGGGCAGGCGACCCCATGGGGAATTCTTCTCTGCATTGTCAGCGTACTGTCACTGTCGGTTGCAACGATGACCATCCGGTCACTGGATGTCGGCAAGAACATGTTCCAGGTGATTGGCCTGCAAATGCTGGTGGGCAGTGCCGTGCTGTTTCCGTTCGGAGTCGCGCTCGAGCCGCTGCATGTAACCTGGTCGGTTCCCCTGATCCTGGCCTTCACCTACACAACCCTGGTGCCCGGCCTCCTGGCCACATGGATCTGGTTCGCCCTGGTGGAGAGAGCCGGCGCGACCCGGGCGGCCACGTTCCACTTCCTTCACCCGTTTTTCGGGGTGGTGACGGCAGCTGTGCTGCTGGGAGAGTCCCTTTCACTTCTGGACGTCGCCGGTGTCGTGACGATCATGATCGGAATTCTTGCGGTTGTGACCAGTCGTCCGGCTCGCCACGCACCCGGATGAGTCAATTCCTGCCAGGTTCGATGCGTGGCCTACCCACATGCTCAGGGCCACAGGTCTCCGAGATTGAAGGTAATGGCGTCGAAAGGCGGGACAGATACCGGATCATCGTCCTTGGCCGTGGCGATCAGGACCCATTCGCCGTTGCGGAGCTCGAAGGCTTCGGGATCCCGCGCGGAGGGATCAACAAACCACAAGTGCCGGACATTCTCGCGCGCATAGATCGGGCGTTTTTCGTGAAGGTCGATCCTGCGGGTCGAGGACGAGAGCACCTCGCATACCCAGTCCGGCGCAATCCGGCGCAACGGTGCAGTAGGCCGAATCGGGAAATTCGGGCATGGTCCCGCGCCGCCAGCCAGCAAGGACCGGGACGAGTATGTCCTCGCCCAAGTGCGACTCGGGTTCGTCGACGATCCACCAGCCACCCGGACCGCCACGTCCCCTGTCGAATGAACTGCCAAGTTCTACGCCAATGGCGGAACTTGCACGTGCATGAGGCATGGCCGGCCTCGGTTGCGTGTACAGGGTTCCTGCAATGAACTCTGAATCCATGTGCCCAGGGGCGTCCAGCACGTCCTGGTAAGTTGCCCTGTCGATCTTGTTCGCCCTTGCCGTCCGCAAAGCGTTCAAGGTCGGTCTCCGTCGATCCGGTCCAAGCATTGCCGGAAACCGGACTTGTGTCTTGCGCTTGTCAAATGGCGGGTTTCAGCTTGGTGAACGGCATTGCCTCAGCCACAGACACGGCGCCGATAGTCCAAGGCATCAGCCCAGCATCCGATTTCACCTGGGCCGCATCCTGTTGGAACCAAGTGACCGGCCTGGCCACATCCACCGCCTTGTGACATGCCTCTCCAATTACTTCGGCCCGTTCGCATTTCAGGCCGGCGACCTCCGATTTGAAGACGGTCGTCGCGGTGTCAAAATCAGTGCCGGTGCCGGCAATGTACGCGCCGCAAATAACGATGGCAAACATCGAGGACAAAGCCGGACAAGCCTGTCTGCCATATCCGAAGACCGGAAACCGGCTACCGCCTCTGCGATTCCATGCATGGTTTCCCGTGCGGCGGATGTTCACTTCAACCGTGCGGCCTGCCATCGCGCGCCGGTTGCCGGGAGCTGCATCATGTGTCGCCGCCGGTTCCTACCTGCCCCCGATTCAGCAATACGTGGTCGGCCAGCACACAGGCCATCATCGCTTCACCAACCGGAACGGCCCGGATGCCAACACACGGGTCATGGCGCCCCTTCGTGACGATCTCGGTTTCGTCTCCGTTCCGTGTTACCGTCCTCCGCGGCGACAGGATCGATGACGTCGGTTTGACCGCGAATCGGCATACGATGTCTTGCCCGGACGAGATTCCCCCGAGAATGCCTCCTGCGTGATTGGACATGAACTCCGGACCGTCGGTTCCCATACGCATTTCATCGGCGTTCTCGGTGCCTGTCAGCGCCGCCGCGCCCATCCCTGCTCCGATCTCGACACCCTTGACCGCGTTGATTGACATCATTGCCGAAGCAAGGTCCGCATCGAGCTTGCGGTAGATCGGACATCCGAGACCAGCCGGCACGTTTCGGGCAACCACCTCGATTACCGCGCCGACGCTGTTGCCCGACTTGCGCAGGCCATCGAGATACCCCGCCCACTCTTCGACAACCTCGGCATCAGGCACCCAGAACGGGTTGCGTTCGATCTCGATCTCATCGAAACGCTCACGATCGGCTGTCCGGGAGCCCATCCGTGTCATGTATCCCGTGATGGAAATTTCCGGCGCGAGTTTCCGGAGTACGGCGCGCGCGACGCCGCCCGCCGCGACACGTGATGCCGTTTCCCTCGCCGAGGAACGTCCTCCGCCCCGGTGGTCCCTTGTCCCGTACTTCTGCCAGTACGTGAAATCCGCATGACCCGGCCGAAACTTGTCAACGATTTCCGAGTAATCCCTGGGCCTCTGGTCCCGATTCCGGACAAACAGGTGTATCGGGGTTCCTGTCGTTCGGCCTTCGAAGACTCCGGACAGGATTTCCACGGTGTCAGGTTCCCGGCGCTGGGACGTGAACCTGGTCTGCCCGGGCTTGCGCCGTTCCATCCACACCTGGATCATCTTCTCGTCCAGGGAGATTCCCGGCGGACAGCCATCGACCACCGCACCGATCGCAGGTCCGTGGCTTTCGCCCCAGGTCGAGACCCTGAACAGCCAGCCGAACGTATTGAATGACATGTCGCACCTCCTCAACCTGCAATAATCCGACCTTCGGTGACCGCAAGGCATATTTCGGCTTGCCGATCACCGGGTTTTGCCGGTTCCTTGCGTGGAACCAGGGAAGTCCGCAGGTCGAACGGTCGTCGTTCGGTCACCCTTCAAACGTTCCGCATGTGCCAGGAACAAGGGACCGAGGGTTGCCGGACGGGGCGCAATTCCGATCCGGGAATGGCCAAAGGGAGAGCCAATCGAATTCGACCAGGCATTTCACGTCCGGAATGCCGGCAAGGGGTAAGGCATCACTCTCGCGGATGACACATCCTACTGCGTGAGGTTCCGGGCGTGCGTTACAGGCAGTATCTCGAGGCCCCGGCCTCCGAGACCGCGAAAGGCTTTCTGGCGACAGGAGAATACAACGATCTGCAGATCGTGCGCCTGGCGCGTCAGCGCATCGAACATTCGCTCGATGCGGTCATCGTCAGTGTAAACAATCGCATCATCAAGGATGATTGGCGCGGCCGTACCCGCATTGGCCAGCATCCGGGCGAAGGCGAGACGGACGAGCAGTGCAATTTGCTCCCGGGTGCCACCTGACAGGATGCCGAAGTCTTCCTTCGTTCCGGCCCGCATCAGCTCGATCGGCAATAGGGTTTCCGGATCGAATTTGAGCTGTGCTTCCGGCCAGAAAAGCCAAAGGAGCGGGACGAGTTCCTTCATCACCGGTTCGACATAGCGGTCGCGGGCGAACGCGCGGGCAGTCTCAAGGGCGTCTTCAAGCCTCCTCAGGACTGCGACTTCGAACTCGAGATCGTTGAGACGTATCCTGGCATTCCTGAGGCGGGTGTCGATGTCGGCCAACTCCTCATCCACGGCTTCGCCGGCCTGGCCTTCGATGAAGGTGTCGAGCTTTGCGAGTTCAACGCGTATGCGTTGACTGTCCTTGCTGGCGCGTTCGACGACCGAACGCGCTCGTTCCAACGCCGTTGTCGCAGTTTCAAGATCTGGCGCAGCCTCTTGCAATTCCCTGCGCCGCCCGATCGCGTCATCCAACTCGGCGCGATGGCGCATATGGGCCTGCGCACGCGCGGTTCTCTCAGCTTTCGGATCGTCGATCCCGGAAAGGGCAGCCTCCGCGCGATCCAGGCGTGTACGGGCGCCCTCGGCCGCGGCGTCCGCACGTCCACTTGCCGTGAGCGCGTGCGCATGTGCCAAGCCGGCAACCTCGTATTCTTCGGATGCCCTTGCCATGTCCTGTTTCGCCGACTCGTCCTCCCGCTGAGCATCCTGGAGGGTCGGAAGGTTTTCTTCACCGTCCACCTGTTCGGGAATTTCAGCGAGTTGGTCACGCAGGGCATCGACGCCGCGGGGCGCCACGTTCCGCAGGTCTGCCTCAGCATTCCTCAGGGACAACTCCGCCTCGCGTCTTCGGTTGACCGATGCCCGCGCGTCCTCGACGGTGTTCGCACCGGCGGCCTCGAGCGCCCGCGCCAACTTTTCTTCAGCCCGTGCCAGGGTTTCATCATCCGACCGCTGCCCCGGATGTACGTCCAGACGGCCCATACCTTCGATGTCCAGCCTCGCTCCATCGGGAAGCGATTTTCGCTCGCCACCGAGGAGCGGCTTTCCACCAATGGAAACACCATCCGTCCGGTCGGGAGCGTAGGTCATGGTGATAGCCGGGGCGTGGAGATGGCGGGCTCTCCGCATGACGCGCGCAGATTCGTCGAGGTGTTCAAGTTTCTCGAATTCAGATTCAGCCAGCTCTCTCCTGGCTTGTGCCGCAGCCTCTTCAGCCAGCTGCCTCAGTTCTTGCGCCCGGTCTATTTTCTCGACCAGTTCCTTCCGCCGTTCAGTTTCAGCAGCGGCTCTTGCCGCGAGGAGCACCGTCTTCACCGTGTCGGCAGCACGCCCAGCGCGGATATTCGCGGATTCGAGATCATCCAACGCTTCCGAACGTCTCGCTTCACTGCCAAGCAGTTCCGTCCCTGCTTGCCGCGCTTGTTCCTTCGCGTCCTGAAACACCTCTGCTGCCTTGTCTCGCTCGGCAAGGTCCCTGTCCAGCAACGCCAGCTGCTCTTCTGCGCGTCCGGTTTCCACACGCCTGGTATGTTCCGCACTCGTGGCTTGTTCGAGCAATTCGGCGTGGCCAGCCGCAACGGAGTGCGCGGCCTCCGCTTCCGCGAACCGCGCCGTGCGTTCTGCCTGTTCGACCGGATCCTCCAGGTCCGCAAGCTCGCGCCGAAATCTGCGGCGGCGATCCAGTTCGTGTCGCAATCGCTCCGACTTCGCCGCAAGGTCCACACGCGCCGCCTCAAGCTCGTCAACTTCATCGTGCGATCGCTTCAACGGGCCATCTGCCTTGGCGCGACCTGTTGGGGTAAGGTAGCGTCCGAGATCCCGGCGGCAGCGGTCGAGAGCAGCGTCCATGCGCCGACCTCCGGTGATCGCTTCGACTTCTCCCGCGACTGAGGTCAACAGATCGCGCCGTGTGGTACCCGTGGCGTCACCATCGTCGAGGTTTGTCTGCCCCTGCCTGACCCAGAGCAGTGCTGCCGGGCCACCGTCCTTCGGCGCCTTCAACGTTTCGGATATCCAGGCCTCGGCCTCATCGGCCTGCCTGACCAGCCGGTCGCCGGCCCTGATCCGTGCATCGCCGTTGCGCCGGTGACTCCAGCGTTTCTCGATCCGGTAGACGCCGTCGGCGACCTCGATCTCGACCGCCACGGAAGGGTCACCTCCTGCGAGCGGTGCGAGGCTCCGGATTTCTCTGTCCCACGCCCTCCTCGGCTTGAAGAAAACGGCGTGCAACGCATCGAGCACAGTTGACTTGCCATGCTCATTGGGGGCGGAGAGGACGTTCAACCCGTCGCCGATACCACGAATTTCAACGGGGTCGATGAACCGGCGAACGTTTTCCAGGCGGATCGACCGGAGTTTCACCGCACTTCCTCCGTCAGGTACCCGTACAGCCTTCGCAGAGCAGCAGACGCAACATCTCGATCCCCTGCGCTTCTCGAGGCATCGTCGGACTCGTCGTAAAGAGCGTTCGCCGCCTCGCGTAGCGCACCTCCCCGAGCGATGTCGTCGAGATCGTCCGGACTGGCCTCAGTCGCAAGGTCTGTGTCGACGAGATCGAA
Source organism: Paracoccaceae bacterium (assembly GCA_965242975.1). GTDB lineage: Bacteria > Pseudomonadota > Alphaproteobacteria > Rhodobacterales > Rhodobacteraceae > JAPPHA01. The sequence goes on from CBDETS010000007.1 coordinate 3,679,333, forward strand.
GTACCCAAACTCGGGCGCAACGTCATCGGCAGCGCGCGCAAGTTCCATACGAAGCGGAAGGCGAGCCCTGCCCGAGGCCCGGACCCGCACCATCGTATCCCGCCGGGACGCTCCGCCTTCGGGCAAAACTGCGGCAAGAGCATCGCCCGCGTTCTGTTCAGGTGTCAGGTGCAGGGGAAGGTCGTGCCAACCGAAGCGGCCGGTCTCGATCCTGGTCACCTCGGGTACTGCTCCCGGCGCGGGAATTGTGACCGCGAGGCAGACCCCGCGTCCCGGGTGCTTGAAACGGTCGCGCTCCGGTGAACCGGAATAGAACGTGCGTTCCCCGACCTTCCGGCAACCGTGCCAGTCGCCAAGCGCGAAATAGTCGAGACCTGCGGTAGCCGCACGGTCGGGCGGGATGGTCTCCACACCATCGTCTTCGCTTCCAAACGTCACGGTGCCACCGTGCGCGACGCCGATTCGCAGGAACCCCTCGGGGCTCTCGCAGCCCCTCATCCACTCTGTCGCATCGTGGCCGGGAAACCGGCTCGGAACAGGAGACGGAAGGAGAAGCACGCCAGGAGCGATCTCGACGGGCGCGGCGGCGTCGCAGAGATGTACATTGCCGGGTAACTTCGCGCGGATTGGCTCCCAAAGAGCTTCGGCAGCGAGGCTGTCATGGTTACCCGGAATGATCCACCAATGGATATCCCGACCTGCGGCCATCGCGGCAAGCGCCTGCTGACGGATACGGTCGGAAGGCGTCTCGGTATCGAAGAGATCGCCCGCAATCAGAACATGGCCAGCCTGGTGGTCGCGCGCCGCGGCCGAAATACTGTCGATCGCGGCGTGCCGGGCTTCCACCAGCCGACCGCGAACATCCTCGGGAAAGTTCCCGAAGCGACGGCCCAGGTGAAGATCAGAGGAATGGATGAAACGAATTCCGGCCACGTGTCAGGAATCCGAAGACCGGCCGCACGGTGCGGACCCGCTCACGGCGGTGCTTTGCCTGTCCGGGCCCGGCCTTTGCATAAAGACGTGGATACCAAGCCTCCCGGAATCAGGAAATCCGGGCCATTCGAGTGTCCGGCACACACCCCGTCCGGAGTGTGATCGCAATCCAGTCAACAGCCACCTCGACACTTGTGACGCGATCCTCACACTCGGCACAGCGTTTGACTCGAGAAGCCTACCGTTGACTGAAACGCGTGCGTCTCTGTCGTTCGATCGATTTCACGGGTCATCGAAATTGCCGACGCACATGCTCCCCGCCGTGCAGTTGCCCCAAAACGCTGCATGAAACATTGGCGCCAATCACGGATGCCACAGCCCATTGAATGCGGCCCTTTCGGCGCGGCCAACACCACGCAAGTGCGGAACCCGTAGGGTCCTCATTTCGTTCAGTCAAGTACATGATTCCCCAGTCAATCGGCTGTTCGTACCCTGCCTCCGTAGACTGAAGATTGCGTACCCGCAACGAGGCGGTTTCCTTTGTCACACCGAACTCCATGTCTGAGTTCAGTGCGGTCGTCTATCTCACTCGAAGAAAGTTCGATCAACGTCGCAAACCGTCAAGGTCGAGCACATCCCCGCGCGGGAGTCCGCGAGGCGCACTCGGCCACCTTCGGCCAACTCCTGACGAGCGCGTTGTACCCGGCACCGCAGCCAAGCGTGCGCGACTCATTCCGCTCCATCATCCCTTTCGGTCTGAAGTTCCCGGATCCGGTGACCCTCCACCTCCCGCACCGTCAACCTGGTTTCCGTGCAGGAAACACGGTCGCCCGGCAGGTCTTGCGGCGCGGGCAGGTGGACCTGTCCCGACCTCGAGACGGGTTTCCCGGCATTCTCCGTCCCGTCGGACCCGGTGTTGCTCAAATTTGCTCGAGGATCGAATGCCGGCATTGATACGCCGTGCCAAAATCAATATTTTTGTCATTTGCCCAGGGTTCTCTCGAATGCCGTACTTGGCCAACCATCACGAAAACTCCGCGATCATGTTGAAGGATCGGGTTCAGGCGTTCAGGCTTGAAAACATCGGAACCCGGGGACGATTCGTTCGACTCGGCCCGACCCTTGACGCCGTGTTCACCCATCATGACTACCCCATGGCCGTTGCGTCATTGGTGGCTGAGGCGGTGCTGCTGACCGCCCTGATCGGACAGGCAATCAAGCTTCGGTGGAAACTCTCGCTCCAGATCCGGGGCAATGGCCCCTTACGCCTGATTGCGACGGACTTCCATGCACCGAGCAGAAAGGGTGCACCCGGACGCCTCCGGGCATATGCGGGATTCGACGATGTCCTGCACCGGCCGGATACAGGATCAGGCATCGAACTGCTTGGCGAGGGATATTTCGCCGTGATCATTGACCAGGGAAAGGACCTGCGTCCCTACCAGGGAATCACCCCGCTCGCCGGCAATACGCTGGCCGAATGCGCCGAGACGTTCTTTTTCCAGTCGGAGCAGTTGCGGAGCCTGTTCAGAATCGCGATTGCACGCAGAACGGGTGGTGACGCCAGGGTGACCTGGCAAGGAGGCGGCCTCATGATGCAGCAATTGCCGTCCGAAAACAGGAACGCCGTCGACTCTGATCATGAAGATTCGTGGGAACGCGTGAGAGTTCTCCTGGATTCGGCAACAACCGACGAGATGATCGGTCCGGATGTTTCGCCCGAACAGTTGATCGTCAGGCTTTTCCGTTCGGAGAACCCTCTGATTTCCGAGGCGTTTCCGGTTGCGTTCGGTTGCAACTGCAGCCCAGAACGGGTCCGCCAGTCCCTCTCGATCTATTCGTCTCGCGACATCAGTACGATGACAAACAGCGACGGCAAGGTGACGGCAGATTGCCAGTTCTGCGGCGCGCACTACGAGTTCGAACCGGGCACCCTCGGTTTCGAGGCACGAACTTGACGGCCGGAACCCGTACCCGGTCCGGTCCCGGCTGGGCCGATGACACGACGGCCAAGCCGGCGCCCGGTTTGCGGACACGGAGTTCGGCGGCTTCAGGTGACCTGGCGGTCAGTCCTGAAAGCCTGCGTCTTGCAGTCGCCAACCAGCGCCATCACCCGCCTTCGAGCGATTTCGATCTCAACCCGGACCACGGTCATCCGCCATCCATGCGGTTGCGCCAGGCCGCCGTACTGATTCCGGTCGTATTCAGAGCGGAAGACACGACGATCATTCTCACCAGGCGCCATGAAGCGATGAGGCACCATCCTGGCCAGATTTCGTTTCCGGGGGGCAAGGTCGAGGCAGTCGACGCCGGACCGGTAGAAGCTGCCTTGAGAGAATCCTCGGAGGAGATCGGCCTCCAGGCTGGTAGCGTCGACATCATCGGCGCTGTCCCGGATCACGTCACGGTAACGGGGTTCAGGGTGACGCCCGTTGTCGGGGTCGTTGCGAATACATTCGAACCCGTCCCGCGAGACGGCGAAGTCGCCGAGGTTTTCGAGGTTCCATTGGCACATGTCCTCAACCCGGAAAACTACAGTGTTCAGGAACGTATCTGGCGAGGCCAGTTGCGACGGTACTTCGTCGTTCCCTATGGTCCCCATTACATCTGGGGGGCCACGGCCCGTATTCTGGGAATGCTCTCGGCATGTTTTCGGGACCATGACGAAAATTGAATCAGACCTGATATCGTCCGAAATTGTTCGCGAGGTCTTCGAGGCATTCCGCGTTTCGGAAAGGGATGTGTTTCTGGTAGGCGGATGCGTCCGCGACGCGCTTACCGGACGTGCGGCCACCGACATCGACATGGCGACCGATGCCATTCCGGGCGATGTTCTCGCGATCGCGGAAGCGGCCGGAATCACGGCCGTTCCGCTCGGAATCGAACATGGCACCATCCGTCTCGTCGTTTCAGGAAAGCCTGTCGATGTCACAACCTTTCGCAGCGACATCGCGACCGACGGACGGCACGCGACTGTCTCGTTTGGAACGCAAATCAGCGAGGACGCCGCGCGGAGAGATTTCTACATCAACGCGTTGTATGCCCGGGCGGATGGGACGGTTGTCGATCCACTTGGCGCCCTGGCAGATCTCCGTGAAGGCCGAGTCCGTTTCATAGGAGACCCCAGGGATCGAATCCGCGAGGATTATCTCAGGATCCTTCGGTTCTTTCGTTTTCACGCTGCCTACGGGCATCCCGATCTCCCGATTGACGCAGATGCAGTCGCCGCATCGACCGAATTGTCTCAGGGGATTGATCACCTGTCACGGGAAAGGATTACGGCCGAGCTTGAAAAACTCCTGTCGATCGCCAGCACGGTTCCGGCAGTTCGTGCCATGGAAGAGACCGGCGTACTGGAGCGCTGCCTGCCCGGCGCCGGTTGCACCGTATTCGAACGCCTTGTCGCCTTGGAACGCACGCTCGGGGTGCCACCCGACTGGCTGTCGAGACTGGTTGCCCTTGGAGGAGAACTCACGCGCTGTCGCCTCAGCCGCACCGATTCCCGGAGAATCAAGGCAATCCGGAAAGTAGCCAAGAGCAACATGTCGCCTGCCGAGGCGGCGTACCGGTTCGGTCGCGAAACCGCAATGGGAGGGGCGTTGCTCCGCACCGCGCAAGTTGGGCAAAATGCCGGTCCGGACCTGCTGCACGGGGTCGAGCGGGGCAACGTCGCCCGTTTCCCGCTTCGTGCTGCCGACTTTCAACCGGAACTCTCGGGAAAGGAACTCGGGGATCGTCTCCGGGAGTTGGAAACCCGTTGGATCGAGTCCGGGTTCATCCTGTCCAGGAATCAGCTCCTCGACCGATGACTGAATCCCGGGTATCGGATCCGTCCTGTCGACACGCCTTCGCAATCGTGAATCCTCGGAAACTGTCATGCAGGATGGCCACCGTGCCCGACCATGTTCACGGCAGGGCCCCAAACTGCTGCTCGGGAGAGACCGTTTGAGCCCATTTACGCTCGATCCGCTCTATCTCTTCCTCCTGGTCGCGATGGCGAGTCCGGGGCCGAACGTCATTCTCCTCACCACATACGGAGCAAGGTTCGGGTTTCGCGCGGCCGTCGCTCCCATGATCGGCATCGTCGGCGGCGTCGGAGTCATCGGAGCCGCATCCGGTCTCGGAATCGGTTCACTGCTCAATTCCGTCCCTGAACTGTCGCTCGTCGCCAAGGTTGCCTCCGCATCCTGGATCCTGTGGATGGCCTGGTCGCTCTATAATGCCGAACGGAAACAGGACCGGCCCCGTCGGATTCGGCCCATGACCTTCGCCGAAGCGGTTCTCTTTCAGTGGGTGAATCCGAAAATCTGGGCAATTGCGCTGGCGGCGACTGCCGGATTCTCGAAAGGCCTGCAGCCCATCGATGAAGCGGCAAGGCTCGGATTCGCGTTTTCCTGCGTCAACCTGTGCGTCTGCATCTCCTGGACCACGGCGGGATCACTTCTTGGTCAGTTCCTGAGATCAGAACAGACCTGGCGGTGGTTCATGGCGATCATGGCATTTTTCTTGGCAGCCTCTGCCGCTATGGTATTCATGTAGAATCTGGGAGAACTCGATCCGGTTCCTGCACACGCAAATGATCTTTCGCCTTTTCGAAAACAGCATCGATCCGTACGGACCGTATGACGAGAATGATGCGCCGCCCGCGCGACTGTGGCCATTCCTGCGGTCCTTCCTCAAGCCATTTCGCTGGATGCTTGCGGCCTGCATCGTGTTTACCGCCCTGGTCGGTATCGGCGAAATCCTGCTGATCTATCTCGCGGGCCAGATCGTTGACTTTCTCTCGGGTGCCGAACCCAACGTGTTCTTCGCCACGTACTGGATTCCCGTCCTGGCGGTCGCCACGGGCCTCGTTTTCGTGTGGCCCGTGGTCGTGTTGCTCCACGCCTTGTTCATGAACCAGGCCGTGTTTCCCAATCTCGGGACATTGATTCGCTGGCGGTCGCACCGCCACGTCATACGGCAGTCGGTGGGCTGGTTCGAGAATGACTTCGCGGGCCGGATTACGAACAGGATCATGCAGACGGCACCTGCGGCCGGTGAAGCTGTCTACCAGGTGCTCGATGCGGGAACCTATGCCCTGACCTATGTCATTGCAGCCAGTTTTCTCCTGCTCGACTCGGACGGGTGGCTGGTGTTGCCGCTCCTGGCCTGGGCAACATCCTACATCTTGCTCATGATCATGTTCGTTCCACGGATCGGGCGCGCTTCACGGGCATTCTCGGACGCCCGCTCGGCGATCACGGGCCGCATCGTCGACAGCTATACCAACATCGAGTCGGTGAAGCTCTTTGCCCACAGTGGCATCGAGGAAGAATACGCCAGGGAAGTCATCGAAAACTCGCGTACCGCGTTCCAGCGGCAGATGCGGTTGATCACTCTCACACAGACGATGTTGAATGCACTCAACATGTTACTGATCGCCTCGGTTGTCGGTCTTACCATCTACCTCTGGAGTATCGGGAACGCCACGGTCGGCGCGGTTGCAGCATCGGCAGCCTTGACCCTTCGCCTGCACACCATGACCGGATGGATCATGTGGGCGATGTCATCGCTCTTCGAAAATCTCGGTGTCGTGTCGGAAGGAATGGTGACAATTGCACAGCCGATCGACCTGACCGATTCCGAGGATGCCGCCGAACTCGACCTCGCGGAAGGCGAAGTTCATTTCGAAAATGTGGTTCATCACTATGGCAAGCTCTACGGCGGCCTTTCCGGCATCACGCTCACCGTGCGGGGGGGAGAAAAGGTCGGCATTGTCGGCAGGTCAGGGGCAGGCAAGTCGACGCTCGTCAAGCTTCTGCTCCGTTTTTACGATACCGAGGCCGGCGTCATCTCGATCGACGGACAGGACATCTCGCAACTGTCACAGGTGTCCCTGAGATCGCGAATCGGGATGATCACCCAGGACAACTCGCTTCTTCACCGGTCCGTTCGGGACAATATCGCCTACGGGCGCCCCGATGCCACCGACGCCGAGGTCCGGGAGGCCGCGCGCAAGGCCGAAGCAGACAGTTTTATCGACGGTCTGCGCGATATGGAGGGAAGGACCGGATACGACGCTTTCGTCGGCGAACGGGGAGTCAAGCTCTCCGGCGGACAAAGGCAACGCATCGCGCTGGCTCGGGTGATCCTCAAGAATGCACCAATTCTCGTCCTTGATGAAGCGACATCCGCCCTCGATTCCGAGATCGAGGCAAGCATCCAGGAAACCCTTTACGGAATCATGGAAGGGAAAACGGTGATCGCCATTGCCCATCGGCTTTCAACCATCGCGCGGATGGACAGGATCGTCGTCCTCGACCGACAGAAGATCGCCGAGGCCGGAACCCATGGCGAACTTCTCGCAACGGGGGGAATCTACGCCCGATTCTGGAGGAGCCAGTCGGGAGGATTTCTCGGAATCGATCCCGTATCGAGGGAACAGAAACAACTTGTCGACGCAGGCGCGTGACACGTTTCGCGATGCGCTTCTGATCCCGCTTGCCACGACAATGGGACCCGGCGGAGTGCCGCCCGAGATTCCCCGGGCGCTTCACCCCTGTACCCGTCCGGAAGCGTCCGGTCATTCAGACAGGATCGAGCGGTTCCGTACCGACAGCGCTCCTGCCGTCGCCAAGTGTGATCATCCTGACCTTTTCTTCCGCCGCCTTGAGCTTTTCCTGGCAATGCAGCTTCAGTCGGGATCCTCGCTCGTAGAGCTTGATCGAATCCTCAAGGGCAACCTTGCCCTGTTCGAGTTGCGCAACGACATCCTCCAGTTCGGACATCGCGTCCTCAAATGTCATTTCGTCTACCGGTCGGTCGGCTGGTTTACTCATTTTCCATTCTCCATGAGGACACTGACATGCGCCGCTACCGATTCTGCGAGGGCGTCAAGGTCGTAACCTCCCTCCAGGGTCGAAACGACGCGGCCAGCGCACTGTTCGTCCGCGACCGAGCACAGCAGCCGGGTTGCCTCGGCAAAATCGTCCTCGGTAAAATTCAGATTCGCCAGCGGATCTTCCCGGTGGGCATCGAAACCCGCCGATATGATGAGCAGATCGGGCTGGTGCCGGCGAATGGCCGGCAGAATTCTTGTCTCGAGGGCATTGACCAGGGACCTGCCATCGAGTCCCGGAGCGAAAGGTACGTTGAGGATATTCCCGGAAGCGCCGATTTCGCTCGAATGGCCGGTTCCCGGATACAACGGCATCTGGTGGGTCGATGCAAAGAGAACCCGTTCGTCGTCCCACACCAGGTCCTGTGTTCCGTTGCCGTGATGAACGTCAAAGTCAACGATCGCCACCTTGCCGACGCCATGGCCGGTCAATGCGTGCCTCGCGCCAATCACGGCGTTGCCGAACAGGCAAAACCCCATGGCCCGTTGCCGTTCGGCGTGATGTCCCGGCGGGCGAACCGCGGAGAACGCATTGCGCACGTCTCCTCCGCAGACGAGGTCGACGGCCAGCGCGATCGCCCCGACCCCTCTCATCGCCGCCGCGAGACTTCCGGGATTCATTTGCGTGTCCTGATCCAGCGAAACAATTCCCCGTGCAGGAGCCGCCGCCTTGATGGAGTCAAGGTATGTCTTCGGGTGCGCGAGAAGAACCAGCTCATCGACCCCGAGCGGAGCTTCAAAACGCCTGAGTTCGGAAAACTCCGGAGCTTCCAGCCGCGCAAGGATGGCTTCGAGTCGTTCGGGACGCTCGGGATGGCCGGGAAGGTTCTCGTGACCCAGACAATCCTTGTGTGTGATCAGCGCAGTTGCCATGGCCGCTGTCTATCGGCAGCAAACATCGACAACAAGCTCGGAACCGGCGTGATTCTTCGAATCAGGCGATCGCATTCTTGCTGCCGGGGACCGCGTTCCAAGCCGGTCACAGGCCATAACGCGACATCATGAACCGGTCTTCGATGTGATGGAGTGCAGCCTGGGCAATTCCGGTTCCGACATTTCCTAAAAAGTTTCTGCGTTTCCCGTAGTGTTTGAAGCGAACCTTGTCTCCGTAGATTTCCTGCATCTTCGGAATGAGGTGGCCGACACCGTTCGCGAGTCCGAGCTCCACGGCTGCCCGGCCGACCCAGAACCGACCCGTAAACAGGTCATCACCGTTCAGTTGATCCTTGCGCCGGGAACGAACGTGGCTGATGAATTCACTATGCATCTGGTCCTGGATTTCTTTCAGGCGGGTAACGTGCTCAGGGTCTTCGGGGAGAAAAGGATCGAGAATACTCTTGTCCTTTCCCGCCGTGTGCACCCTCCTTTCGATCCCCGACCGTTTCAGGAGGTCGTGAAAACCGAACGAGGAATGAATGACTCCGATCGATCCGACGATCGAGTTTGCGTCTACGTAGATTTCATCGGCCGCCGCCGCCAGCCAATACCCTCCCGACGCGGCCAGATCTTCGACAAACGCGTAGACAGGAATGTCTTTCGATTCAGCGAGCCGCCGGATTCGCGCCGCGATCAGGGACGATTGAACGGGCGAACCGCCGGGCGAGTTGATCTTGATCGCAACGGCACTCGGCTTTCCCTTTCCGAATGCCTTTTCGATAACCGGCGCCAGGCTCGAGTCGCTGAGCCCGGTCGTCCGCATCCTGCCGCCCGAATGTATGACTCCCTCCAACAACAGGACCGCGACGAACGGTTTCCGCGTCACGAATGGCAGTAGTTTCATCGGAATTGACCTCTTGATGTCGGCTGTGCATGGAACCGTCCAGGCTGCGAGTCGGGGAACCTGCATGACCTGTGCCCGGCGGCCCGGACGAATCCGGTACCGGGGTCTCTTTGATTGAACATGGCCGAGGTTGCAAGTCATCCGGGCCCAAGTTGGTGTCATGCCCGGACAGCGTTCAACACTCCAGGCATTTCGAACTTGCGGACCAACCGGGCAAATTACCCGGATGGGCTTGACATGTCGGCACGTGTACATCCCGATTTCCTTGCATGAAGAGTTCGGGCGCGTTGTTTGATGGCGGGTCACGCCAGGTGCGGCATGGGGGTGAATCTCTTTGAAATCCACGTGTGGCGAAACGGGTGGAAGACACCGTCGGGCTCTCGAATGAAGAAATCGGAGGCAGTGCCCGAAACAAATGGCAGGTTTGGTCTCAATCGTGGCGCGGCGGATTCGTTTTGATTTCGGTCCATCTCCACGTGCCCGGGAAAGTACCCCGCCGCACGCCCCGGCCGTGCCACGGCGACCGCCGCTTCAAGGACGAGTGCTGCAACCGCGGCGATCTGGGCTCCGGTATTCGAGGCCTTGCGACGATCCAGGTCCAGGACATCCTGATCCACCGCAGGTCAATAGTGATGGCCGAGGCCCGCCGGAACCGACCGGTGCCGGAGCGGGTGCAGGTCGGCGGGCCGACTGCTGCGCTTCACCAACCGCACGATCGGCGGCCGCCAGTTCGACGCGGCGGTAGATGCCATCCACCGCCTGACCCCGTAGACCCTGACCGCAAACCTCTACGGCGAAGGACTGGACTGGGCCTTCGCCCGGACCGAAAAGCAGATCATGGAGACCGCCGCCTGAATGTGAGGCGGCATGGAAGCCCCGTGGAACGCCATTCTCTTGACCCTTCAACCTGTCAAGACTGCCAATTCTCAATTTCCAGAAGCTTTGTTTCAAATGCAGGACATTGATCGTGCTCAGGGGATTTTCCAGGCAGAACGTCGCGGGCGGGTTCCTCAGCGCACGATCAACGCGCAGCGCGACAGTCGGGATGACAGCTCGCGTCGCAGTATTCTACAGGGCTGTTCGCCGGCTTAGCGTCCGGAAAACACTCGGGCGTGACACGGAAACGGCCTTGGCGAGGTCGCTGATCGAGTTCAGTCGATACGCGGCTTGACATTCGTTCCGGAACCAATCCAGTCGTGGACGAGCGTCTCGACGCCCGCTTCGGCGAGACTGGCGCGGCGGACTGCTCACGGTTGGCGGCCCAGCATTTCGATGTCGGCGCGTTCAACTTCGCCCAAAGGTTTGGCAACCCGCCAATCCCGCATGTGCCCATCAGCTTCCCGCGCCGTGATGACCGTCTCGACAGGCGGACAGTCCGGCTCATGGCAGCGCAGTTCCGCCACAGCGAGCGTCGTGCTCTCAGGTAGCCCGAACCGCTCCGCAATGAGCATTTTGATCCGACGCACGGCCTTCGGATCGGGGCGATTGGGATCAAACAGTCCGCGCATGCGTGTCTCCTGCCCACAGCGTCGTCCAGAGAACATTGCCCTTCGCATCGCCAATCAACACATGCGACTGGGATTTGGTGACGGCGATGGCTGTAACTTCGGCGCCCGTGGTACCTCGAACGACAATCGACTCCTTGGCTTCATCAAGCTCGGCCACGAGAACGGCACCATCCTGAAATCCGGCGAAGACCGCGTTCTGCTCGCTCAAGGACTGTACACAGGTTGCCAGGCGCCCGTCGCGTTGGGCGATGCAAAGTGGCGCCCGGCCCATGGGCCCGTCTTTCCCGTCGAAGGGCCAACAGATCGCTTCATCTGCGCCGGATGTAACCAGATGGGGCGCGTCGCCTACCCACACGAAGCTTTTGATCTTGGCCGGGTAGCCCTGCATGGCCATGTGGCCCTTGTCACGGAGGCGCCAGCCATGGAGCGCATGTTCCTGCATGGCTGTGACAAGATACTTGCCGTCCGGACTGAAGCTAACGGCACCATGGGATCCTTTCCAGGTGAGCTTCGAGGGCTTCCAACGCCGTTCCCTGCGCTCCCAGATCGTCGCGCCGCCATAGTGGGCGGCGGCCAGACGCTTGCCCTTCGGGTCGAAGGCGAGGCCACCTACGGTGCTGACGTGTTCGAGCGAATTCGCCGCGGTCGCTCCCTTGCGCCAGACATGCACGGTCCTCCCGGAGGAGCACGCCCTTTGCCCGTGACCCGCGGCGACGCAATCGACCCAACGCGAACCGAAATTTGCGATCTCTTTGATTTGGCCATCACGCGATATCCGGAGACACCGTCCGTCATCGCCGCCGGTCAACACATGGTCGGCGTCCGCCACAAGGCAAAGGACGGCGCCATTGTGAGCCTTCGTCACGGTGGGGTTCGTTTCAGGGCGGAAGAAGCGGACGGTTCCATCACCGGAAGCCACCGCGACGGCGTCACCTGCGGCAATGGCACCCGTGACCGGGGCACCGATCTCAATCTTCAGGCCGCGTTTCTCCAACTCCGATTCCGGGAACCGGCCTCGCCGATGGACACGCCGCGGCAGGTCCGGCTTCACGCCGCCCGGCACGCCTCAAACCCTTCCTTCAGCCCCATGCGTTCGAGGTCGCGACCGATGAACACCACGCGAGACACCCGGGGCCTGCCCTCTGGCCACGGCCCCATTGGCGATCCGTCCATCAGCATGTGCACCCCCTGGAAGACGTAACGGTCGCGATGCCCGGCAAAGTCCAGGATGCCCTTCGAGCGCAGGATGTCCTGGCCGCGCTGCTGCAGGAGTTGGCCGAACCACTGCTGGAACCTGTCGAGATCAAGTGGCGTTTCCGAGACAAACGAGACGCTTGTGACGTCATCGTCATGGTCGTGATCGTGGTCGGAGGTCAGGAAATCGGGTTCCACCTCCAGAACGCGGTCGAGACTGAACGCATTTAGCCCAAGAACTTCATCCAGCGCCGCCGCGCAGTGCGCGGTGCGGATGATCTTCGCATAAGGATTGATCTTTCGGATCCGCGTCTCGACCCGCTCAAGCCGGTCAGCTTCCACGAGATCGGTCTTGTTGAGCAGAACAACATCCGCAAAGGCCACTTGTTCCTCGGCTTCGTGATGCTCGCCAAGCTGCGCGTCGAGATGGACGGAATCCGCTACGGTCACAATAGCATCAAGCCGCGTGCGGTCGGCAACATCCTGATCGACGAAGAATGTTTGCGCCACCGGGGCCGGATCGGCGAGACCCGTGGTTTCGACGATGATGGCGTCAAACTGGTCGCCGCGCTTCATCAAACCGCTCAGGATCCGGATCAGATCGCCGCGGACGGTGCAGCATATGCAACCGTTGTTCATCTCGAACACTTCCTCGTCGGCATCAACGACAAGATCGTTGTCGATGCCTTCCTCGCCAAACTCGTTGACGATGACTGCGTAGCGCTTGCCATGGCGCTCCGTGAGGATGCGATTCAGCAACGTCGTCTTTCCGGCACCGAGGAAGCCGGTGAGCACGGTGACGGGAACTTGTGCGGGTTGATCCATCTTTCGTCCTTTCAAGGGTTAGGTGCGGTTCCACCGCAATCGCTGTAGCGCCCGTGAATCCCGATGACCGAGCGGTCGGGCGCGAAACCTGAGGCTGCGGACAGGGTTGCGATGTCGCATGCAAGACGCGAAGCCACATGCTCCGTGACGATTCTGCAGCCATCGCAGATCTCGAAAACCGAGGTCTCGGAGTGATGCGGTTCGCTGCACGCTGTCCAGGCGCTCAAAGACTCGATCCGGTGCACGTGGTTGGTCTCGAGCAACGTGTCCGGTGCCCTGCATACAGTCGTCGACGCGGTTACGCCGTCTTCGCGGACCGCTTCCAAATTCCCATTGGCAGAGCCCGCGCACCCATGACGCCTTGGATACTCGCGCACTGTGTCCGCATATGTGCGGCGAGACGGTCCCTGTGTCATTTTGCGCCTCCGTGTCGTCAGCACTCTTGACAGTCGTAATCCATGACGATATGAAATGCAATGTTACAACATAACATCGAATCAACATGGACCACGACCAGCCGATCTTGTCTTTTTGCATGACCTGCCGAGACGGTCATGAGACCATTCAGAGGGATGTCCGTGGAGGCACGCGTCTCGCTCAAGCGTTCTTGTCACACAGTGGAACTGTAAAGCACCAAGGGCTCGAGCTGCGGGGTGTGCGGTGCATGAGCCAGTGCACGCGCTCATGCATCGTGTCACTCAGCGCCAGCGGGCGCTTTTCGTACATGTTTGGCGATCTGGATTCTGCCGAGCCGAGTCATGTCGAGGCGCTCAAAGACTTGATCCCTCTCTATCTTGCCGCGCCGGAAGGGTTTCTGCGGCGCGAGGCGCGGCCCGAACCCCTGCGTGCGCGAATCCTTGGGCGCTTGCCCCCACCCGGAAGCTCATCCGAGCTCGTCACCTCACTTGAAGAGATGTCCGCATATTCCGTCCGAACCTGAATGGAATGCCTTGGCGCACAACTCGACAATGGAAATCCTGCTCTTGAAAGATCTTGCCGCCCTTGAGTCAGCCCAGGAATCAGACGGCATCCCCACAAAGTGCGGGTGCCGTGTCCGCGATGCGGACGACGGGCGTATGACCGACCAGCCGTTCCTTGTCGCCGAAAAGCTGAGTTTTGATACGGCAAACGGCACCGCGCTGGTGCGGGACATGTCCTTCAGCATGGATGCGGGAACCGTTCTTGCCATCGCCGGGCCGAACGGCGCCGGGAAAACCACGCTCCTTCGGCTCTTGAGCGGTTCCGAAGCGCCGACAGGCGGTGATGTACTGATCAGCGGGCGCAATCTGAAACAGTTTTCCGCCACGGAGCGCGCCCGCATGATCGCTGTTGTCAGCCAGCAAGAGCTGCCGGACGGGCGGCTTTTCCTGCGCGACTACGTGGCCCTGGGACAAATCCCGATCCGGGCAGACCGGTCAAGCCAGGCGCATGCCGACGACGTGAAGCGAATTCTGCACCTCACCAGTCTCACCGACCTGGCCGAAACGCGGATGGCCGTGCTGTCGGGCGGCGAACGCCAGCGGGCACATATCGCGCGGGCCTTGGCACAGAACCCGTCGCTCCTGTTTCTGGACGAGCCCACCAACCACCTTGATCCGGATGCCAAGGGCCGCATGCTGTCATTGGTTACCGAACTGGGCATCACCGTGGTGATGATCGTACACGATCTGGTGATGATCCCCGAGTTTGCCAGCCATGTCGCCCTGATCAACGCAGCCCGGCTCGCCGGGTTCGGCCCCGTCAACAAGGTGCTGACGCCCGACCGTGTCCGGGACGTTTTCGGCGTCACCTACCTGCACTTTGCACATCAAGGTCGCCTGATCCCGGCGCTGGACATCCGAAAAAGTGAAATCTCAATGGAAAGGAACTACCCATGATGCGATACCTCTTTCTGGCGAGCGCGGCTGCCGCTCTTGCCAGCGCCGGCGCCGGCGCCGGCGCCGCCGACGGCATCACCGTCGACAATTGCGGCGATCCGCTGGTCTTCGATACCGCGCCCGAGCGGATTGTCGTGCATGACATGAACATGACCGACATGGCCTTTGCCCTGGGACTGCAGGACAGGATTGTCGGGCTCACAGGCATTACCGGCTGGTACAAGACCAGCCCCGACTTTGACGAGCTGCGCGGCGACATACCTGAGTTGGCACCGAAGTATCCGACCATCGAAAACCTGGTTTCAGTGGAGCCGGATCTGTTCTTTGCCGGGTGGTACTACGGCATGCGCCCCGGCGGCGATGTCACGCCTGACACGCTCGCGCCCTTCGGCATCAAGACCATGGTTCTCACCGAAAGCTGCGTACATCTCGACAAGGACCGACCCGTCGCCAGCATGGACCTGCTGTTTGACGACGTTCTGCGCCTCGGCAAGGTCATGCAGGTTGAAGACAGGGCCGAAGCGCTTGTGGCGGGCTGGAAAGCCGAACTCGCCGCCATCGAAACGCAGACCTCCGACCTGGAAAGACCCCGCGTCTTCCTTCTGGACGGCCCCGCCGACGCGCCCTTCACCGCAGGCAAGTTTGCAATTCCCGATGCAATGATCGCAGCTGCGGGCGGCGCGAACGTCACCCATGATCTCGACACGAGCTGGGGCCGCACTTCGTGGGAGGCGGTGGCCGCGGCCAATCCGGAGTTTCTGGTGCTGCTCGACTATCAGACAGGAAACGGCGCGGCCGACACCTTCAGGTTCCTGCAAGAGCACCCGGTGATGTCTCGGACCGACGCGGTCAGGAACGAACGCTGGATCGGCTTGAGGTATGAAGAGTTGACGCCCGGCCCGGCAAACATCCGCGCCATCGCAAAAATGGCGCAAGCGATGCATACAGGATTGAACTGACTTGGACCGACTGGGTCTGGCAAATTTCACGGGGGCGGTTGTTCTGACCGCCCTTTTGCTGGCGTCGACCCTGTATGGCACAACGAAAATCCCGTTTTTCGACGTTGTCGAGGCGATTGCCCTGAACAGCGGGCTTGTTGGGGGCGACATGTCTCCGCTGCATCGAATCGTGTTCGATCTGCGCCTGCCGCGGGCGCTCTTTGCAGCCGTGATCGGTGCCGGGTTGGGTATCGTCGGTGTGGTTTTGCAAACAACCACACGCAATGACCTGGCCGATCCGTTCCTGTTCGGGTTGTCATCGGGCGCGGCCGCGGGCGCTGTCTTTGTCATCACGGTGACAGGCGACGTTCTGGGCATCTGGACGCTTCCTCTGGCGGCGTTTTGCGGTGGCCTTGTCGCCTCGGGCATTGTTCTGGCGCTTGTCCACGGTCTGCGCACCGGCGCGCCAGAGAAGCTGATCCTCGCCGGATTGGCCGTGTCCTTCCTTTTTGCGGCGATCACCAACTATCTCATTTTCGCAGGCGACAGCCGCGCCGCCCATTCGGTGATTTTCTGGATGATGGGCGGCCTCGGTCTGGCCCGATGGGAGACCTTCCCGCTGGTCTGCACGGGGCTGGTGCTGATCCTGGCTTATTCCCTTTATCGCAGCCGATGGATGGACGGGCTTCTGGCCGGCGATCTCACGGCATCGACCCTTGGTGTGCCGGTGCAACGGTTGCGGTTCAGCATGTTCTTCGTGGCCGCGCTGGCCACGGCCGCGTTTGTGTCGGTCGCCGGCGTGATCGGCTTCGTGGGCTTGATGGTGCCGCACCTTGCGCGCGGAATTGCGGGGCCGTTGCACCGGCAGCTTCTGCCAACGGCAGCCATCGTGGGCGCCGTATTGCTCACCGTGTCGGATATGCTGTGCAGGCTTCTTCTTGCGCCGCAGGAGTTGCCGGTGGGAGTCGTGACCACATCGATCGGTTCCGTCTTTGTGTTCATGTTGCTGTTCAGAACGCGGATGACCGCACGGTTCATACCGAATCGTATCGGCAAGGGATGACTCGGTTGAGGCCGACGAGGCCTGTTTTGGCGGCAAGTGGAAAACCCTGACGAAATCCGGGCGCCATGACCTGGCCGGACGTGGTGCAGTCGGCAAGACGGCGGTCGTCGGAACCCGGGACAAAGGCACCAGCCAGGTGGCGGCCGAAGTCGTCCAGTCAACCGACGCCCTGAACTCGGTAACCGGTGAAACGAACCGAGGCGCGATTCGTCCTGACAATCATTGTCCGAACTGGCAGGGCACGCCTCATGAAAGGCTCCACAGGACAAGCATCAGTAACGATCCTTTCAATTTTCTGATTCCACCGACCTGACGGCCAGCGCCAAGGGTGGGTGCCATCGGCGTCGGCGCCTCGGTTCCAGCGTTCAGGACGCGCTGCAACCATTGCCGGGCGATTGGATCACAGGCGGCGCGTTCACTGCGATGTTGAAGTCCGGGAAGGGCTCGCATACCTTCGCATCGGGCCGGCAGCCGGTCTTACGCCGGCATCAAGGAGGAGGAAAGAACCCGGGCTTCAGTTCCGGGAGAGCCTTGCGCGCTGACGCGCGAAACGTTCCGTCAGATGTCGCAGAAGTCCCCGTCAGTTGCGTTGGATTCTCCGGTCAAAGACCGAACCGAACATCAATCACTATCATCGGGTCAGCCGGGCGGAAGGCCTGTACCACGGGATCGCGTCAGCCTGTCCGGCCGCCTTACGGCCAGCGCATCGCCATCGCGCAATTGGTCCAGACCGCCCGGTCCTGGCACCGCCTGGCTTGTTGTCGAGAACCCGCCCACACCCGACAGGCCCTGGTACGTCTTGCTGAAGGTCCGGGCCCAGTTCCACCGTCGATACACGCGCGTAGCGTCATCATGCTCAGTCACGACACTGCGGTTCTGATCCAAGGACGCGGTTTTCGTGTGTCTTGTATGTCATTTCTGGTCCATTGCATGTGTTTTGCGTGTCCGCCATCGCCATCGTCTTGCTCGACCATTCGGTGCGTGGCAAAGAAGCCCGATGGTTTGTTCGATCCGGTGATTGCAGAAAACTGTCGGCGTCTGCGACGTCGGCCTGGTCTTGGCCTGACGATTGCCGGTGCTGGAGCTTGTGTCGAATGACGATGCGCCGCGTAAATCCGGCCGTGGTGGTCTTTGCCTTTCTTCTGTGGGTTTCGGGTTCCGTTGCGGGTGCGAACCCGGTCCCGGAGGTGACGAGAACCGAAACCTCCGAGCCGACGCGTATCCTCTTTGTCGGCAACAGCTATCTCTATTACAACAACAGCCTGCACGATCACCTCAAGCGTATGGCGGCGGCGGCAGGGATCCATGCCTCCGACGACCTGGAATTCAAGTCGGTGACGATCAACGGTGGTGCTCTCCTCGATCACGACATCCCGGATTACCTGGAGCCGGGAAAGTTCCGGCTGGAGCGGCCGTTCCAGGTGGTGGTATTGCAGGGCCACAGCACGGCTGCCCTCCGTGCCGGGAATCGGGTCCGGTTCGCGGAGACGGTCACCCGGTTTTCGATGGAGATCGCTGCGGCGGGCGGCGAGACCGCACTCTACATGACCCCTGCCTATGTCCCGGTCCACGAGATGTACCGGGATGACATGATCCGGGACATCGAGGATCTTTACGTGACGGTGGGAAACGAGGTCGGCGCCCTGGTGATCCCGGTGGGGCTGGCATTCGAAGAAGCCTACCGCCGTCGCCCGGACCTGCAGTTGCACGTGCCCTACGACGGCACGCATCCGAGCCTGGCGGGCACGTACCTGGCGGCGGCGACGGTATTCGCGTCCCTGTACGGACGATCTCCGGTGGGCGTTCACTACGATTACTTCGGCCGGATCGACGGATCCACCTTGCCGGTACTCTGCGAGACCTTCACCGGGCCGGATTTCAGCGGCGCGAGCCTGGCGGCGGCGGGCTGGACATGGGTGGGGGAGAGTTCCGGTCGCGGGCGCCGGGCGGCGTCCGGGCGGAGGGTGGAGCGCAAGGGGATATGGATGCGCCCGCTCTGCCGGGACTGGCGCGGCGCACTCGGCAGCGCGGGCGCGTGCTGCGCGCCGCCGCCGCGCCCGAAGCCGGTCCTGCAGCCCGGAGAGGGGCTTGACATGGACGTCTGGGCGGAGAACGAGTTCGGCGCGGCCCCGCTCGGCGGGGCGCTGGTCAAGCGGATGGTGAAGAGCGTGAGGATACAGTCGATGGCCCCCTCGAAGACCTTTTTCTCCGCTGCCTGCGGCGACCAGGCGGCGGTGACGGGATACTACCGGATGATCGAGCGCCCCGATGAGGGGGAGTTCACGCCGGAGGCGATCCTTTCGGCCCACCGGGAGCGGACGCTGAAACGCATGCGCGGTGCGGGGACGGCGCTTCTGGTCCAGGACGGGACGGACCTGAACTTCGCCACCCACGGGGGCTGCTCCGGCCTCGGCGTCATTTCCCGCACCAAGGGGGGTGCCGGCACGCTCGGGATCCACATGCACAGCACCTTTGCGCTCAACGGGGAGGGGCTGCCGCTCGGGGTTCCGCGCATCGAGTTCGCCTGCCCGGACGGCGCGGCGGACACGGGCAAGCCGCCGGAGGCGCGGAAATCGGCCCGCTGGCTGCGGGGATGGCGGGACGCCTCGGAGTTGGCGGCGGCGGTTCCCGGCACGCAGGTGATCTCGGTGATGGACCGCGAGGGCGACATCGCGGCGCTGTTCGCCGAGCGCCAGGCGGAGGGCGGGGCGGAACTGCTGGTGCGGGCCAAACACGACCGGGCCTTCCCCGGCGGAGACGGCCTGTTCACGCGGGTGCGCAACGCGCCGCCGGACGGGGAGCACGAGATCCGGATCGACCGGGCCTCGCCCCGACGCGCCGCCCGCGGCCAGAAGGGCTTCGCCGGACGGGAGGCCCGGAGGGCGACGGCAGAGCTGCGCTGGCAGGTGCTCGAGGTTCCGGTGCCGAAGAAGGAACGCGGGCGGCTCGGCGCGGAGCCGATGCGCCTCACCGCCGTCCATGTCCGCGAGCCCGAACCGCCCGCCGGCGCCGATGCGGTGGAATGGCTGCTGCTGACGACCCTTCCGGTCGCGGAGCGGAAGGCGGCGGTGGAGGTTCTCGACCTCTACGCCCTGAGATGGCGGATCGAGGACTGGCACCGGATCCTGAAATCGGGGTGCGACGTGGAGAAGACGGCCCACAACACGGCGGAGCGGATCAAGCGGGCCGTCGCGCTCAACGCGGTGATCGCGTGGCGCCTCTCGGCCCTGACGCTGCTCGGGAGGGCGACGCCGGAACTCCCGGCCGAGAACCTGTTCGCGAAGTCGGAGATCGCGATGCTGCTGGACTACGCCCGTCACATGGGGTTCACCCTCCCCTGCCAGGCGGACCCCGGAGAGAGGCCCGGACTGGGCGACGTCTCCCTCGGCGAGGCGGTGCTGCTGGTGGCCTGCCTCGGCGGATACCTGAACCGGAAGAATGACGGCCCGCCGGGGCACCAGGTCGTCTGGGAAGGCTACGCGCGCATGTCGTCAGGGGCGCAGACACTGGAGCGGGCAGCCCGGATCGGGGACGACAGCGCCTTCTACAGTCTTCGTGCCCAGCTTAAAAATGACTAACGGGCAGGTCGCGGCCCTTCGCGCGTTCGGGCTCGACCGCCTCCAGCGCCGCGATGCGCTCGCCGGTGGCGGCTTCGAGCTGTTCCTTCAGCGCCGCCTTGTCGTCGGTCACGAGCTCGGCGCGGTCGCGCGTCAGGGCAATCGCGTTTGAAAATATTTTCTCTTGGCTTCTGAGTGATTGCATGATTCCCTGTTGAAAAACAACAACCTGAGGCAGGGATGAGGCAGGACAATGCAGGACTTCGCACGAATATTCGACGGGGTGGAAGACCCCCGGACCAGCAACGCGACCCGTCACGATCTCCATGAAATGCTGATGATCGCGCTTCTGTGCGTGATTTGCGGTGGCCAAACATGCACCGACATGGAACTTTTCGGGCGCTCGAAAGAACAATTCCTGCGCCGCTTCATGACGCTCGAACACGGCATCCCGAGCCACGACGCCTTCTCGGCGCTGTTCAGGATTCTCGACCCCGACTGCCTGGGCAGGGCGCTCCTGCGCCTTGCTGCGGACTGGGCCGAGCAACACGGTCCGGACGTGATCGCGATCGACGGCAAGACGCTACGGCGCTCCTTCGAGGACGCAGCAAAGCGCACGCCGCTGCACGTGGTCAACGCCTTCGCCACCGGTGCGCGCCTGACGCTCGGACAGGTCAAGGTTGACGGCAAGTCCAACGAGATCACGGCGATGCCGGCGCTTCTGGAGCTTCTCGACATCGAAGGCAGCACGGTAACCGTCGACGCCATGCACACGCAGCGGGCGACCGCGGAGACGATCACGGCCAAGGGCGGCGCCTACGTCCTGGCGCTCAAGGGCAACCAGGAGACGCTTCACGACGATGTCCGGCTCCACTTGGCGGACCCGGAGAACGCAGAAAAGATGATTCGTTTCAATGACGTGGACACGGGTCACGGGCGCATCGAGATCCGCGAGGCCACCGTCTGCCATGACGTCGACACGTTGGTGGACCTGCATCACTGGCCCGGCCTGCAGGCCGTCGGGAAGGTCACCTCCACACGGGAGATCAAGGGGGAACGGAGCACCGAGACCCGCTTCTTCCTTCTCAGCGAAAGGCTCGATCCGGGTAAGCGGGTAAACGGCGACGTCCGTTGAATTTTCCTGGTTTCGTGTTCTGTGCTGCAGTTGTGCCGGATCCTGCGACGTGCACATTCCCCGATTTTTTTTCCGCCACGCCGTTCTTTTCGTTTGACACTATAGGGCGCCGGAGCTATTTCCGGCGCGGTAAAGCGAATCACTTCGGTGGCGGCAATGGCATCATGGTATGGATCCAAGGGGACGACAGGGCTCTGCCAGCCCCTCATCGCGATGTGTCCGCCGCATGACGTATTTTTGGAAACGCACTTGGGTGGGGGTGCCATCATGAAGCGCAAGCCGCCGGCGCTGCGCAACATCGGCATCGACCTCAACCGCCGGGCCATCGACACCTTCCGCTGCGCCTATCCGGTCGAGCTCCACCACGGTTGCGCCCACGCGTTCCTGTCCGATTTCGACTTCGACGGCCGCGAGCTGGTCTACAGCGACCCGCCCTACGTGCAGTCGGCGCGCAAGTCGCAGCGCCGCTATCGCTTCGACTACACGGACGCCGACCATGTCGCGCTTCTCGGCATCCTGAAGTCGCTGCCCTGTTCGGTGATGGTCTCCGGCTATCCGAGCCGGCTCTATGACGAGCACCTGGCCGACTGGCGTTCGCTGGAGATCCAGGTCAACAACCAGTCCTGCATCGTCACCGAGAAGCTGTGGTTCAACTTCGCGCCCGACCGGGTGCACTGGGCGGCCTTCGCCGGGCGGAACTTCACCCACCGCCAGGTCGTCAAGCGGAAGGCGGCGAGCTGGGGGCGGCGCTACGCGGCGATGCCCCGGTCCGAGCGGCTGGCGGTCCTGGCGGCGATCATGGCGGTGGAGGCGGAGGAATGAGCGGGATCGACCCGTCCGACCCGGATGCGGTCCGCCGGCGGCTTGACGGGCTCCATTCGGAGTTCGCGGGGCTGGGCTCGGGCGGTGGTCTTCTGCGGGGTGCCGCGGCCCTGTTCAGGGAATTGTTCGGGCTTGCCGGAACGCTGTCGGCGCTCGTCGGGTCGCTGCAGGACAGGCTGACCGAGGAAGTGGCGAAGAACAGTGCGCTGCGCGACCAGATCGCCCGCTACGAGCGTCAACAGTACGGCCGGCGCTCGGAAAAGCATCCCGACATCACGGGCGGATCCGATGACGGCGCCTCCGATGGGGCCGCATCGCCGGATGCCGGGAAGGATGAACCCGACGCCGAACAGAAAGCCAAGGGGAAACCGCGGGGTGGCGTGACGGGGCGCAAGAAGGATCGCGGCGATGCCGTCAACGACGCCGGGCTGCGCTTCGGTCCCGGAGCGACGGTGATTGACATCGATGTGATGCCGCCGGAGATCGAAGGGCTGGCGGCGGATGAGTTCGAGATCATCTCCGAGCGGGTGTGCTGCAAGCTGGCATCGGTGCCGATCCGCCACGTGGTGCTGCGTTACCATTACAAGAAGGCGAAGATCATGTCCTCCGGCGCCCTGGTCTGCGCCCCGGCCGTCGAGGGCGTGTTCAAGAATTCCTGCGTGGATGTCTCGTTCATCGCCGGAATGCTGGTCGACAAGTTCGCCTGGCATCTCCCCCTCTACCGCCAGCACCAGATGCTGGGCGAGAGCGGGATCACCGTCAACCGCAAGTCGTTGAGTGGCTGGGTCAACCGGGCGATCGCGCTGCTGGAGCCGGTGTTCGCGGCGCAGTGCCGCTCGGTTCTGGAAAGCTCCGTCATCGTCATGGACGAGACGCCCGTGCGGGTCGGGCGCGATCCCGGCAAGCCGGGCAAGATGAAACAATGCTACTACTGGCCGGTGCTCGGCGACCGGGACGAGGTGGTATTCCACTTCGCGCCCTCCCGTGCTCACCACCATGTGGAGCGGTTCCTCGGCGATTTCGAGGGCACGCTGGTCAGCGACGGCTACGGTGCCTATGCGGCGTACGCCGAAGCGCGGGGGGCGGCGGTGAAACAACAAAATTGCTGGTCAAATGTTGCGGTCATTTTTATGTTGCGGTGGCCAAAAAAAGTCAGGTTAGACAGCGGCATCGCTGGAATCTCCGCAACATTTTATTT
Source organism: Paracoccaceae bacterium (assembly GCA_965242975.1). Lineage (GTDB taxonomy): Bacteria > Pseudomonadota > Alphaproteobacteria > Rhodobacterales > Rhodobacteraceae > JAPPHA01. Next base: position 3,703,043 of record CBDETS010000007.1, read on the forward strand.
GGAACGCCACCCGAATCCGGTGGCGGGATTTCCGGCCACGACTGGCGCCGTCGACTTCGGGCATCCATTCTTCTGCTCCCTCCCACTTGCGCGGCTCAGGCGCCCCGAGGCGGCGCAGGCGCCGGGCTGTTCACACTGCCGCACAGCCATCCCGGAGCGACGAATTGCGGTGAGCGGGAACCGTGGTCCGGGGATCGGGATTCTCCCGCTCACCGCAACATAATTTTTCCGCTCAGAGCGAGTCGAGGAAAGCCATCAGCCCCTTGTCCTCCTTCCAGGGCTTTTCCGGCCCGGGCTCCGCCACATCGCACAACGCCATCGCCCTGGCCTTCATCTCGAAATCGATTTCGGCGTAGATGTTGGTGGTATCGAGACTGACATGGCCGAGCCAGGCGCGGATTGTGTTGAGGTCGACCTTGTTCTGAAGCAGGCCGCAGGCGCTCGCGTGCCGAATCATGTGCGGAGTTACGGTCCTCCCTTCGAGTTCGGACACGCGGGCGGCACACCTCTCCACGAGCCGGTAGACGCCGAAACGCGTATAGGGCCGCTGATACCGGCTCAGGAAGACGGCGTCGTTGGCGGAGCGCCCCTTCACCAGTTCGGCGAGGACGCCTTCGGTCCACGGCCAGAGCGGACACTGGCGTCGTTTTCTGCCTTTACCGTGGAGGGTCACGAGCGCGTGCCTGTCACCACGGCCCCCGAGTTCGAGATCCCGAACTACCAGGGCCGTGGCCTCTGAGACGCGGGCACCGGAGTTGAAGAGGAACAGGAGCAGCGCGTGTTCGACCTTTCCTCTCGGTGTTCGCCGGTCGGGGACATCGATCAGCGCCATCATCTCGGTCCTGGTGAGCCAGCCTATGGGTTGGGGCGCCGCCTTCTTCACCGTGATCGCGCGGATACTGGCGCTCCACTCCAGGTGAGCGGGGTCACGGCTGGCGACGAAACGGGCAAAAGCGCGGATTGCAGACAAGCGCAGATTGCGGGTCTGCACCGAGCATCCGCGTTCGTCCTCGAGATGGGCGAGGAACTCCAGCACGCGCCGGGACGTGAGGTCATCCACCGTGAGGCGTTCGACCGGCTTTCTGACCCTGGCGCTGATGAACGGGATCAGCAGGACGAAGGTGTCGCGGTAGCTGAGCTGGGTGTTGCGGGCGAGGTTGCGCTCGGTGACGATGTGTTCGGCCAGGAAGCGGCGCAGCCACGGGCCGAGTGTACGGGGTTCACTCATGATTGTCTCCTTTGACATAGTGTTCGAAACGGACCGAGGCTTGGTGCAGCAACTCGGGCGTCATCGAGAGGTAGACCTGGGTTCCGTCGAGATGGGCATGGCCGAGCCATGTGGAGAGCGCCGGCAGCAACCGCTGCACGTCGGCGCCCTGTCGGTACCAGGCTTCCAGCCTGTGAACGGCCGCCGCATGTCGAAGTGAATGAAGGCACGGCGGGCACCGTCCGTCGTCCTTGTCATACCGGATCCCGGCCGCCTTGAGTGCCTTGATGAATGCACTTCGAACGGTACAACTGACCAACGGCGTCCCATCGCGGTTGGCGAGGACGGTCGAGGCCATGCCCTTCGGCATGGCGCGTTCCCTACGCCTTGCGACATAGCCCTGCAGAGCCTCTGCAAGCTTCGGTGCGACGGGAACGAGGCGGTTCTTGAAGAATTTGGTGTTGCGTATGGTCAGCACCGCATCGTTCAGATCGACATCATTGAATGTCAGGCGCTGCGCTTCGCCGAACCGAAGACCGGCCCCGTAAAGCAGCAGGAGCAACACCCGCAGGGTGACGGCGTCGAGCTGAACCGGGCGTTGTCGGCTGATATCAATAGCCCCGAACAGGCGCCGCAACTCGTCACGGGAGAAGACGTAGGGTGGCGCCGATTCCGGCTGTCGCGGCTCGTCATCGGGCGCGGGAAGCGGCGACCGGGTGGCGTGGCCGCGGCTGATCGCGTAGCGCCAGAACCCGGTCAGTGCGCCGTACTTGTTGGCCCGATACCGGGTCAGAGGGCGGTTGCCGGCAAGGAAGCGCAGAACTTCGGCTTTCCCGACGGCGTCGCAGTCGCGGTCGCCACCGACATGCGTGCAGAACTGACGCAATATCCGTGCGCTTGTGATGAATCTCGCGCCGTGGGCCCGTCGCCAGTCGATGTAGGCGCCGATCGCTTCCAGGAGGGTCATATCAGGCCCTCCAGATCGATCTCGCCGACCTCGCGCAGCGTGTCGAGTTGCACCCTGGCGTATGCGGCCGTGGCCGAGACGCTGCGATGACCCAGGTAGTCGCCCACCTTCATCGACAGGCCGTGGTCAAGGAGATGCTGGGCCGTGCCGTGACGAAGGGCGTGTGCGCCGCGACGCTTGCCGACAATCCCGATGCGATCGACGCGTCTTCTGACAATGTCGCCGACCGTATTCCCGGTAATCGGCCGGATCGGGGCATTCAGCGTCAGGAACAGCACTCTTTCCGGGTGTTGGGGACGAACCTCGCGGAGGTAGCGCAGGATCGCCTGCCCGACACCGCGCGACAGCGGATAGTGATGGGTACGTCCCGGCTTCGGGCAGCGAACTTGCAATCGCTCTTCCACCCAGTCCAGGTCGTCGAGCCTGAGGCCAGCAACCTCGCCGGCGCGCAAACCATAGGTGATCAGCAGCATGAGAATGGCCCGGGCACGAACATCGGCAGGCCGATCGCCCTCGGCGGTTGCTGTTGTTTTTCGATTTGGATTGGCGCGGATTTCCCGGTTTATTCTGCTCGGTTTGGGACGATTCTTCCCACTTTACGCTGATCTGAGTGGAGGGTTTTCTGGACCCGTCCCTGGTTTTGGTCCGTGCCGGGTTCGTGATCGTTTTTCCGCTTGGTCAGGATATCGTTCCAGTCCGTGACGTCACCGTCGCCGGCCGGCCGCATGCGCCAGACTGCGGGATCTTGCATCTCGAGCATTGTGGCGGCGAGGTCTCCGGCCTGGTCGGCGTCATATCCGCAGAAGACGGCCTGGAGATGGAACCCTTCGATCCACTTCGGCATTGTTCCGGTGGCTCCTGCGGTGGAGATGACGATGTCGATCTGGGTCCTGTCGGCGAGTGTCCATGCCGAGAGGGCGTCGATGGCTCCCTCGACGAGGAGGGCGGTTTTGGGGGCCGTCTGCCGCGCGATCCAGAAGCCGCCGTCGGCCTTGCGGCTTCCAGTGGCCATGGCCCTGAAGGGCCGGTCGGGTCGGGTACCGACCAGCTCGGCACCGGTTTTCCTGCGCTCCCGGTCGCGGCAGGTGAAGACGGCGTTGGCGCGGTTGTCGGCGCCGAGGATGCCGATACGCCTGCAGTGTTCGACCAGGCGTGGATCGAGCCCCCGGTTTTGGCACAGGTAGCGGCGCACCCGTGCCCATGCCCGGTCTTCGGAGAGGACCGGGATTCGGTCTCCGGTACATGGGTTGCGGGACGGGAAGCCTTCGAGGTGCCGGAGAGCCTGAAGGAAGCTGCATCCCTCGGCCTGGATGACCAGGTCGATTGCACCGCCACCGCCGCGGCCCGTGATATGGTCGAAGAAACAAGTCCCGTTGATGCTGATCACGGAGCCCGGGCGTTTCCAGCGGGCCCTGTCCGTGGGGTCTTTCCGGTACCCGAGCCCGGCGGCGACGACCGTCAGCGGGATTGCCCGGACCGCGTCGGCCCGGGCCCTGCGTTTGCTCACAGCACGACTTCGTCGGCGGCCCGGTTGACGTGACTGTCGGTGACGGTGCGCGCCCTGTCGGCGGCGGCGGCGATCAGCGCATGATGAGCAATGCGGTTGATCTGCCGCGGGATGCGGTTGCTTGCCAGCGTCACCGCCTCGATTGCCGCCGGCTCGAAGACCGGCACATCGGCGCCGGCCAGGCGCATGCGGTGTTCGATGTAGGCGCCGACCTCCTCGTGGCGGAGCGCGGGAATGTGGCAGTTGACGATGATTCTCTGGGCCAGGGGTTCGTGCACCGCCATCCTGAGCCGGTTGCGCAACTCGGTCAGCCCGACCAGCAGCAGGCAGAGCCGGTTGCTGGAATCCATCCGGTAGTTGGTGAGCATCTTGAACTCGGCAAGGACATCGTTGCCGAGATGGTGCGCTTCGTCGAAGACCAGCACCGGCAGCTTCCCGGACTCGGCGACGAGGCGGCTCATCTCCGCGCGGATCGCCCGGCAGACCGCGGCGCGGGACTGGCTCTCCGCCAGGCCGAAGGCGGTGGCGATGGCGTTGTAGGTGTCGCGGACGTTTCCGGTCGCGAAGGCGACGTAGCGAACCTGGTGGAGGCCCTCGTGCAGGGTGTCGAGCACCTGTCGGCAGAGCGCGGTCTTGCCGACGCCGGATTCGCCGGTGAGCAGGCCGATGCCGCGCATCTCGATGAGATGACCGATACGGGCGCGTGCCTCGGCCTGTGTCTCGGTGCCGAGAAGTTCGTCGGATTTGAGCGTCTTCTCGAAGGGATAGTTCCTGAACCCGAAGTGTGACAGGTACATGGTCAGTCCTCCTCTTTCCTGCTGTTGCGGAGAAACGCGAGGTGATGGGAATGTTCCCATCACCTCGCTTATGGGAACCAAATGTTTATGTGAATCTTGAATCCCAAGTGCCTGTCATGACACGCCTTATCCGCTGATTGGGTTCACATAAAAATCTGCTCTACTCCTGTCGATTTCGACACTGACAGGAGAGAGATCGTGCCTTCGAAACAATTCGGTCTTCCACTGCTCGATGTGGTTCCGGAACGGGATACCCGTGTTGTCCGGTGCTATGCGGAGCACCTGGAAGGCCTTGGTCTTTCAGACAGGAAGACCAGCTTATTGATCAGTACGGCCAGGCACGTCGCGGTCTGGCTGGCGCTCAACGGGGCGGGTCTCGACAAGCTCGACGTCCACCTTCTTGATCGTTTCATGCGCCATGAATGCCACTGTCCGGGACGGCATCGGAACGGCAGGAAGCCCGGGCAGCACTGCAGGCGATTTGCGCTCAGGTTCCTCCGGTACCTGCTCGAGACCGGGCGGGCAGAGGTGCCCCCGGAGATCGAGGCCGGCGGACATCTTGCGACACGGTTCCGGGACTCCCTGGAAGAGCAGGGATACGCAAGCTCGACGATCAGATCGAGCGGGACCCTGTGCCGCCACTTCATCGTCTGGCTCTACCTGTCGGACATTCCCCTGGCGGAAGCCGACGAACGCGTTCAGCGTCGCTTTCTTGCCCACGACTGCACCTGTGTTCATCCGGGGTTCCTCGACAGGCCCACAGGGTTTGCCGGTTCCAGAACCTCCGGATCAACGCTCCGGCTCTTTGCCGCGTTCCTGGTGGACAGGAACGTTATCCCGGCGCCGGTGGTCCCGCAACGCCATGCGGAACACGGTGAACATCTCGATGCGTTCCTCCACTGGCTTCGGCAGCATCGCGGCCTCAGGGACACGACCATCGAACAATACGAAAGGCACATGCGCGCGCTGCTTCCGGCTCTCGGCGACGACCCGGGGGCGTATGACGCCGCCCGTGTCCGGAACACGATCCTGGACCGTCTCGAAACCGCGTCTCGCGGGCAGGTCGGCGACCAGGCGAGCGCGCTTCGGATGTACCTGCGCTTTCTCGGGTCGAACGGCCTCTGCCGGCCGGAACTCGTCCACGCGGTTCCGACGGTCCCGAGACTCCGGGGCGAAAGCCTGCCCCGGCATGTCGGGCAGGACGATATCGAACGCATGATCGCGACCTGCGACGTGACGACGCCGATGGGGATGCGCGACCGGGCAGCCCTGCTGCTGCTCGCCCGGCTTGCGTTGCGGGCCGGCGACGTCGCCGGGTTGAATCTCGACGATATCGACTGGGACAGGGCCGTCATCCGGGTCAAAGGCAAGTCGCGGCGGGAGACGGAACTGCCGCTGCCGCAGGATGTGGGCGACGCGCTGCGGGATTACATCCTGGAGGCCCGGCCACGCAGCGACGAGAAGAAGGTGTTTCTCCGCTGCATGGCGCCGCACCGGCCCTTGGCGAATAACAGCATCAGCACTTCCATCGTATGCCGTGCGGTCGAGCGGGCCGGTATCCGGGGCGTCGGCCCGACAGCGTCACACCTGTTCAGGCGCTCGGCGGCGACCAATCTCCTGCGCGACGGCGCCCCCCTGGAAGCCATCGGCACCCTGCTCAGGCACAGCTCTCCCGACGTCACTGCGATCTATGCCCGCGTCGATGTCCGGATGCTCCGTGAACTGGTGCAGCCCTGGCCCTTCGAGGGAGACGACCGATGACCATGACGGATCACGTGAAGGATTACGTCGCAAGCAGGAAAGCACTGGGCCTGTCGTTCAGGGAAGAAGAGCGGGTCCTGATGCGTTACGCAGAACATGCCGACGCCGGGGGCGACGAATTCGTGCGTATAAACAGTGTCCTGGACTGGGCCCGTACGGCGATATCGGTCGGCGAGGCACAAAGACGACTGCGCATCGTCCGCGGGTTGGCCGTCTTCCTCCATGTCGGGGATGACCGTCACGAGGTGCCCCACCGGGACGCTCTCGGCAAGCGGAGACGGTACCGCCCACCGCCGTGCATTCCGTCACCGGAGGAGATCCGGTTGATCATGACGGAAGCGCTGTCCCTGCCGCCGGCAGGGTCGCTCACCCCGCGGACCTTCCACACCATCATCGGTCTCATCGCATGCACCGGGCTGAGACGCTCGGAAGCAACCGGCCTGCTGCTGGGCGACCTCGGACCGGACGGGCTCCTGGTCAGGAATACCAAGAACCGCCGTGACCGCCTTGTCCCCCTGCACGAGAGCACCCGCCGCGCCCTCGACGACTACCTCGTGGCGCGGAAACGGCAGGGCGGACCCTGCGAACACCTGTTCGTGCTCGCATCCGGCCGGCCGGTGCGCCCGGATTATCTGACCGAGACCTTCATCCTGCTCGCTCGCAAGGCAGGGGTTCGCGGCAAAGCCGGGGAACCCGGCCCCAGGCTTCACGACCTGAGGCACGGATTCGCCGTTCGCGCACTGGAAGGCTGCATCTCTTCCAGCCGGAAGGATGTCGGCCGACACATGCTCGCGCTCTCGACCACCCTAGGACACGCGCGACCTGTGGACACGTACTGGTACCTGGAGGCGACACCCGTCCTCATGCGCCAGGTGTCGGAGGCGACCGAGAAACTGCACATGACAGGAAAGGAAAAGACATGACCAAACTCGCACCCCCGCTATCCACCTTCCTGCAGGAGTATCTCCCCCGTGACCGGGGAGCCAGCCGGCACACCATCGAGAGCTACACCACGAGCTTCAGGCTGCTCGCGGTCTTCGCCGCGGACAGGCACGGCGTCCGTCCCTGCGCGCTCGAGGTCGGCCATCTCGAGGTCGACACCATTCTCGCCTTCCTCGACCATCTCGAAAACGAGCGTGGAAACGGGGTTCACACCCGCAACACCCGTTTGGCCGCAATCAAGAGTTTTGGCCGTTTCCTCGAGTACCGGTACCCGGACCATCTCGAACTGGCGGCACGGGTGCATGCGATCCCGCAGAAGAAGGGCGACGTTCCCGCGCTCGACTATCTCGACCGGGACGAAGTGGATGCGCTGCTCAAGGCGCCGGACACCGCCACACGGACCGGAACCCGGGACCGGGCGATGCTGTGTCTTGCCTACAACGCCGGGCTCCGGGTCTCCGAACTGGTCGGCCTCGGCCTCGACGATGTCCGGATGCCGCAGCTCGACGAGATCCGGGTCATGGGCAAGGGACGAAGGGCCCGCGTCCTGCCGCTGTGGAAGGAAACGGGATGTGCGCTCGGTGCATGGCTGTCTGTCCGTCCCGAAGTTCCCGACCGCCACCTGTTCCTGAATGCGATGGGACGGGGGATGACCCGGCGCGGCTTCGCCAAGCGGCTCGAGCTGCACGTCACGACGGCGGCGCAGACGCAACCGTCGATCGCACGCCGGAAGGTAACGCCCCATTCCATTCGACATGCCAGCGCCTTGATGATTCTCGAGGCGACCGGCGACATCCGCAAGGTCTCGCTGTGGCTGGGGCACCAGAGCCTCCAGACCACGGAGATTTACCTTCGTACGGATCCTGCCGAAAAGCTGGACATGCTCTCGGAGTGGCATTCCCCGGGCCTTGGCAAGGGACGGTTCACGGGCGTGAAGGACGCGCTGATGGCGATGCTGTCGAACGTCTGAGCCGGATTTTTATGGGAACCGAATCGGTGGAAAACGTGCGTCGTGACAGGCACTTGGGATTCAAGATTCACATAAACATTTGGTTCCCATAAGCCCGGAAAGCCACGGACGCTTGCCCGGCGGGTCGCTTGATCCGGGCATTGGCGTACAGGTCGAGCAGACGCGCGAAGCCGCGCGGCTTGCCCTCGTGCACCACCTTGATCGGACGGTCCGGCGGGGCGGCCGGATCGTAGCGGAGCGTGACCTTCGCACCGTTCATCCCCGCCTCGACCTCGTAGATGCGGCCGTCGAGGCTGACGGTTCGGGCCCTGGAGACCCGCCGGGTCGCCTCGAACAGGAACATGTCGTCGAGATCGACGCCGGGGTCGGGCCGGCGGACCCTGTCACAGGTGAGGGCCCACTGGTCGAGAGGGGTGCGTTGTCCTTCGAGGCCGCGGTGAACGGCCATGTGGTACTCGCCCTCCGTCCAGGCGCGGAACCGTCGGTTGAGGGTCTCCAGGTCGGGAATGTCCTGCGGGTCGAGCGGGGCGAGGAACTGCCCGCGAACGGTCCGGAACCAGCGTTCTATCTTTCCCCGTCCCGCGGGATGGTATGGCCGTGCATGCAGCAGCGAGATACCCAGCCGGCCGCAGACCATCATCAGTTGCCGGGAGCGGAAATTCGCACCGTTGTCGCAAATACGTGCCCAGTTCAGTTATGTGCCCAGTCGCCCGCAACCCATTGAATCCACGGGCGGTGCCCGGATTTGTCGCCACATAATTTTTTGAGGATAGTTCTCCCCGATTTCAAACCGACAGGGAGATTGTCATGTTAGAACAGTACTTCGTGCAGCCCAAGACATGGGATCGGATCCGGGCGTCATGGCTCGGCCAGCCGATCGAGGACTATGTGGGCCGGCTCTCCACACAAGGATATTCGGCAACGACCGTTCGCCGCCACGTAACCGCACTCATGCATTTCGCGGACTATTCCTGCAGTTGCGGGGGAGCTCGAATTGAGGACCTGCCTGACCTGGTGGAGGGGTTTGTTGCGCACATGGAGCGCATCTATCGTCGGCGCAATGGAAAGACGGCGGCACCGCGGTGGTTCACCTGTGACGTCCGGGTTCCTGTCGAGCAAATGCTGCGACTTCTGCTGCCCGACCTGCCCATCATCCATCCGCGGCGGCTTCCCTTTCCGTTTCAGGATGTCGTTCCCGGGTTCCACGATCATCTGCGGCTGGAGCGTGGTCTGCAGGAAACCACCGTGTCTCACTATGCGGTAGTCTTGCGACGTCTCGAGCGATTCCTCGGGCGCATCGGGTTGGTGGACCTCGGACACCTGTCTCCGACCGTCCTGAGCACATTCACGGTCGAGAGCGGACGCGACCTCAGCAAGTCGGCAATGCACGTGCTGTGCGGCGACCTGCGCGTCTTTCTTCGCTATCTCCATCGGAGCGGTCTGCACGACCGCGATCTCAGTGCCGCGGTGGACAGCCCGCGCGTCTATCGCCTGGCGACTGTTCCACGTTCGATCACCTGGCCGGAGATCGAGCGGGTTCTGGAATGCGTCGACCGGCGTACGCCGGTCGGCAAGCGTGACTACGCGATTCTGCTGTTGCTGGTTGTCTACGGGTTGCGCGCCCGTGAAGTTGCATCGCTGACCCTCGATGCCATCGACTGGGAGCGCGAACGGCTGCTGGTGGCCGACCGCAAGGCGGGACACAACACCGCCTTCCCCCTGGCCGGTGTCGTCGCCGAAGCAATCATCGACTACCTGCGCCTCGGGCGTCCCGACAGTGCGGACCGCACCCTGTTCCTGTGTTCCAATCCGCCGTTCAGGCCGATCCGTTTCGCACTGGTCTCCCAACAGGTCGGCAAATACCTGCGCAAGGCGGGGGTCGCGGTGCCCCGTGCCGGTTCGCACACGTTGCGGCACAGTTGTGTTCAACGTCTGATCGATGCCCGGTTCCCGCTCAAGACCATCGGAGATTACATCGGCCATCGCAGTCCCGACTCCACGCAGATCTACACCAAGATCGAAATCGAGGCCCTCCGAGAGTTGGCACTCGGCGAAGGGGAGGCCGTGCTATGAACACGTCGGACAACTTTCGCAGCGTATTGGCCGATGACATGCGCCGCTTCCTGGCGCACCATCGGGCTCTCGGCAAGAGTTTCGACAGCGAGGAGTACACCCTCAAGCTGCTCGACCGTTTCCTGTACACGCACGAGTTGAACGCAATTGCCGACATCACGCCCGACCGGCTGGACGCCTTTCTCGCCTCCCGGCCGCGAACCCGGCCACGCAGTTACAATCATCTGCTCAATGTGGTGCAGAGGCTGTTTCGCTGGCTGGTTGTTCAGGATGTGCTGTCCTCTTCGCCGATGCGGGCCCGGCCCCGTCGGCCCGGTGTGCAACCGATGCCGTTCCTGTTCGAACCCGCCGACGTCGAACGCCTGCTAGCCAACGCTGCCAAACTGCGGGACACCCGACGCTACGTTTGTCGGGGAACAACCTACCGGATGATCTTTGCCCTGATGTACGGGCTGGGCCTTCGGGTCGGCGAGGTGACCCGGTTGGTGCATGGGGATCTCGATCGCGAACGCCGTTGTTTCCACATCCGGGAAACCAAATTCCTGAAGAGCCGTTTCGTGCCCTTCGGACCACGGATGGACGCCGCACTTGGGGATTACCTGCATGTACGCTGGAACTGTCTGCATCCTGCAGCCGACGATCCCCTGTTCTCACTGGCCGCCAACGGTCGGCGGCCAATTGAGAGCCGGGCCGCCAGCCGGACGTTCCAGAAGCTCGTTCCCGGGTTGGAACTGACGGTTCCCGTCGGCGTTGCGCCGCCGCGACTGCATTGCCTGAGGCACAGTTTTGCCGTCTCGACGCTTCTCGGATGGTATCGCGCAGGCATCGATCCGAATTCGCGTCTGCTGCATCTGTCGACCTTTCTCGGGCACGCCAATCCTTCCTCCACGGCTGTCTACCTCACGATCACCGACGCCCTGTTGACACAGGCCAACCGGCGTTTCGAGCGCTATGCGGCGCCGATATTGAAGGAGGTGCGACGATGACACGACCTGATCTGGGCCGTCTACTCCACGGGTATTTCGAGAATCATCTCAAGGCGCAGAAAGGCCTGCGTCCTGCCACCATTCGCAGCTATCGGGACACCCTCGTGCTGTTCTTGAAGTTCGTGGCGGAAGACCGCCGTTGCAAGCTCACCCGAGTGGTGGCCGCCGACCTGACAGTGGCAAGGGTTCGCGCATTCCTCGAGCACCTCGAACAGCAGCGACACAATCATATCCGGACGCGCAACCAGCGGCTGACCGCGCTCAAGGCGTTCTTCGACTGGGTGGCCGGACAGGTGCCGGAGATCTGGTCCGAAGCCGAGCAGGTGGTTGCAATTCCGGCAAAGCGCGTGCCGCCCGCACGTGCATCCTACCTCGAACGTGACGAGGTCGAGGCCCTGTTCGCCGACTTGCCGGTATCCGGCGCCCTGGTACGGCGGGACCGTGCACTGTTGCTGTTCCTGTACAACACCGGTGCCCGGGTCCAGGAGGTCGCCGACCTTCGGGTGGGTAATCTTGATCTTGGCCGGAAACGGGTTCACCTGCATGGCAAGGGAGACAAATGGCGGGTTTGCCCGTTATGGGACGAAACCATCGACCTGTTGCGGGCGCTCATTGTGGGCGCGGAGCAAAACGGACCGGTATTCATGTCCCAGCGCGGCCAGGCGTTGACCCGTTTCGGCATTTACAAGATTGTCCGTCGGCATACCCGGGACCTTGACCTGCATCGGCACGACGCGGCACCGATCGTATCTCCTCACCAGATTCGTCACAGCACCGCTGTGCACCTCCTCGAATCCGGTGTTGAGCCGAATGTAATCCGGAATTGGCTTGGTCATGTCAGCCTGACGACCACCAATCACTATGCGGAGATCACCGTCGCCATGAAGGAAAAGGCACTGGCTTCCAGCTCAGCACCTTTACATGCCGATGAGGGAGCCCGGAACCATCATCGGTGGAAAGATGATCCGTCACTGCTGAATTGGCTCAAATCCCTGTAAAAAATTATGTGGCGACAAATCCGGGCACCGCCCGTGGATTCAATGGGTTGCGGGCGACTGGGCACATAACTGAACTGGGCACGTATTTGCGAATATGTGGCATGCCACATATTCGCAAAAAAGTCTCTCCGGGCAGCCTCTCCGCAGGATCGCCTCCTTCAGCACGACCAGGTAGTCGGCCGCGGTCTCGCCGAGGGCGAAATGCGCGTAGGGGACAACCCGGGTCGCGTCGTCGAGCAGGGCGATCAGGTAGGTCTTTCTCTTCCGGCCCCGCGCGTCCCTGACCTTCGGGCCGTGCATGACGTCCGACTGCCAGAGCTGGCCGGCCGCCTCGGTGGCGAAGCGGCGCAGGTCCCCGGACGGCGGGTCCGTGCGGCGCTTCATCAGCCCCTCCCGGACGAACAGCCGGTGGAGCGTCGACCTGGCGATGACGACGTCGTCGGGGACGGTGCCCGTGGCCCGCGCCCGCACGATGACCTGCCGGACGCTGAGGTCCATGTTCTCCCGGCGGATCGCCAGCAGGGTCTCGACAACATCGCCCGGCATGTGCCGAAGCAGGCCGCGGTCCCTGCGGCGCTTCGGCATCAGCCCGTCGAAACCCGCCTTGCGGTAGGCGCGGATCCAGCTCCGCATCGTCGTTGCCGCAACCGTGCGCCGGCCCGACCCCGGGATCGTCACTTCCCGTTGCGCTTGCCGCTTCAGGTAGGGCGCCACCTTCTCCGCCGGAAGGTGCAGGGCCTCCGAGATCATGGCAAAGCGAAACAGGGCGACGTCCTTCCGGTAGTCGTCGATCATGTCTTTCATGGTGATTCCTTCCGTCATTCCGGGCTCCGATGCACCGGTTGGCCTCATCTGCCGCGATCGGCGGCCCCGGAACAGGGTTCGAATAGTGTTGGAGGCCCGGTCGGGGATTTCCCACCCCGTCCGGGAGGCTGGAATCCGACGGGAGGCGGCAGGAATTGCAGCTGGCTCGTCATCTCCCGGCGCAGGTCGACCAGCAGCGTTTCCGTCCCGAGCGCGGCGCGCATCGAAACCAGGTCCGCCGGAACTCCCCTGAACAGGTCGGGGCGCAGCGTGACGACGGCCTTCAGGAAGACCGAAACCGCCATGAATGCACCAAGAAGATCGCGGATCGCGTTCGCCAACTCGTCGCGGTCGGGAAACAGGCACCGGGCCGCCGCCCAACGGCTCGGGGCGGCGGCAAGAGCAATCATGGCGTCCTCGATCTCCTGCAGCGAACCGCGCCGGCGCGCCGCGGCGAAATCCGGAAGACGGCTGATCGTGGTCTGACAGGCACGGCAGTCGAAGCGGGCAACGCGCATCGGGATCGGCGTCTTCCGCCCGTAGGTCCCGTGACGCATCAGCCCGCAATCGCACGCGTCCCGGCCTTTCAGGCAGGGAGGAAAGCTTGCGTTCCTCCACTCCTCCCGGCTAACGTATTGCTCGGCGGTCAGTTCTGTTTCGAATCTTAGCTGTACGGGCCGCCCATGGCCCGGCGAGGGGCAATCGCGCGGGCCACCCTCTTCTGTTCAAGCAATCAGCGGCGTGCAGTCAGCCAGTCGAACCGCCGGGAAATCGCACGCATCCGGACCGCACCGGTCCACGTCAAAAGGCTGCTTGTTATGGTTTCAAACTGACAGGGTGGCTACTTGAGAAGCTCTGCTTGGGAAAGAAAATCCGTCCCGGATTGTCCCTGAACCACTGAAAAAAACCGTCGGCAGGGAACGTGGGACAAACCCGCCGTTTCAAGCCCGAATATTCCGGGACCCAACAGTTGCAAGCAGGCGCATGGCCTCGTCCCGGTCCAGCCCTTTCGGGATTGTCTCACCGGGGTGGAACCGCGACGGCAGGATGCCATCGGCAAGCCCCGCCATGCACCAGCCACGGCCTTCGGCGAACCGGAAGAAGGTCCGCAGGCGTTCGGCGTAGTCCTTGATTGTCACCCGGCTGAGGCCGCAGGCGTGCCAATATGCGATCTGGTCGTCAATATCGGCGATGCGTACCGAATCCAGAGTGATTCCGCGGTCATTCAGCCTGTCGAAGAAACGATCGACCGCGTTGCAGCAGCAGAGAACCGTCTCCTTGGCCCAGCCTCGTTCCGTGCGCATCCGGCGTGCGAAGATCGCGACCTCGTCGGTGTGCGCGTGTCGCGGCAAGCACGGCTCCTCCTCGAACATGTCCGCGAAACGCAGCCATCGCACCGCGCGGCCGACAAACTTGCGTTGGGCGTCCGGTCGCGCATGCTTGTTGGATCGGCGTCCGCCGGGCATTGACCATTGCTCCGCTGCAGCTTCGATGCGACGGATGTCGATGCGATCACCGGCCTGCAGGTCGAGACGGTGAACGAGATGAACCTGGGCGATGGCGACCTGGCATAACGTGTACGGCTGGACACCGGTCCCAGCGCAATGCTCAAGCCAGCTAAGCCGCTCATCGAGGAGCGGCGCCGTGCGGTATCTCTCGACGGTGGAGCCATCGGTGAAAAGTTTTTCGAACATGATCCTGTCTCCCTTCTGCGGAAGACAGGGTCATGCCATGCCGAAAGAACCAAGAAAATTATGTTGCGGTGAGCGGGAGAATCCCGATCCCCGGACCACGGTTCCCGCTCACCGCAATTCGTCGCTCCGGGATGGCTGCGCGGCAGTGTGAACAGCCCGGCGCCTGCGCCGCCTCGGGGCGCCTGAGCCGCGCAAGTGGGAGGGAGCAGAAGAATGGATGCCCGAAGTCGACGGCGCCAGTCGTGGCCGGAAATCCCGCCACCGGATTCGGGTGGCGTTCCAAATAAAATGTTGCGGAGATTCCAGCGATGCCGCTGTTTAACCTGACTTTTTTTGGCCACCGCAACATAAAAATGACCGCAACATTTGACCAGACATGTTGCGCGCAACATGTCTGGTCGCATACGCGCCGCAATTTCGAGGAGCAGCTGGACAACCATCCGGTGTTGGCGGGGAAGGCGCTGGTGCTGATCGGGGGCATGTACGGGATCGAGAAGAAATTCCGTTCCCGGCCGCCGCCGGAGCTCCTGGAGGCGCGGCGCACACACACCCGCCCGCTGGTCGACGCCTTCTGGCAATGGTGCGCGCGCACGCTCGGGGATCCGGCGCTGACGCCGAAGCACCCGATCCGCCGGGCGGTCAACTACGCCGTCGAACGCCAGCAGTCCCTCGAAGTGTTCCTCGACGACCCGCTGGTGCCGATCGACTCGAATGGTGTCGAGCGCGCACTGCGTCGCGTCAAGCTGGGACAGAAGAACTGGCTTTTCAGTTGGACAGAGGCGGGTGGGCACAACGTCGGGATCATCAACAGCCTCGTCGCCACCTGTTTCATGCTCGGAATCAGCCCCCGCGTGTATCTGACCGACGTTCTCCAGCGCATCGACACCCACCCGGCCGACCGGATCCACGAACTGACGCCGCGCCTGTGGAAGGAACTCTTCGCCGACACCCCGATGACCGGCAGCATCGATTTGACCGTCGTCCGGGCTCACCCGGACGCCAGCCGGGGACCGCCGTAACGCTTGCGCCGGCGCCGGACGGTGACGTCGATGCCGTCGATCAGCGCCATCAGTTCGGTCGAGGACAATGCAAGCGCCGCCCGCCCGGAAGCTATCAATCTATCACACTTAACTCCGGGTTCTCGTCTCCTTTTCAGTTTTTCCGGTCCCATTCTTCCTTGGCCTGGATGGCGATGACGGCATGAGACAGGAACTTCACCCCCTCCCAGAGCTTCTGCGTGCCGGGTAACGGCTGGCGCTTCGAGGGATGAAAGCCCGCCAGGCCGCCCGTCAGCACGACGAAGCCCGCGATGGTCATCTCCGGCGGTCCCCGGGGGACCTTGAAACCATGGTGGGAGGCGAGAGCGCAGAGCGCCCGGATGTCGTCCTCGGTGACGTGGCGATTAGCCGGGTCTTCCGGCCTCTCGCGGGCGAGAAGTGAAAGATCCCAAACCCTGAATGCGGTGATTGCATCGAAGGCGAGACACTTCTTCAGGTCGTCGGCCTCGTCGAGGCGGCGATCTTCGATGCGGGTGCCGACCTTCAGCGCATGGAAGAACCGTTCGATCCGCCAGCGCAGTTCGTACCAGTGCAGCACCGTGCAGGCGGTGTCGAGATCGCCCTCGCCCTCGGTGGTCAGCAGCATCCAGTGCAGCGGTTGGTTCTTCTTCTTCTTCCCTGTCTTCGATGCCGGCAGCGACGGGCGGCGGGGAGGATCCTCCTCACGGGCCGAGACCGCGATCATGCGGATCGGCGGTTCGTCCCCACGGTCCTTCGGGGCAAGCAGTTCCACCGGCGTGCAGCGCAATGTCAGCTTCGCCGTGCGGGCCTTCCTGCGGTTTGGTCCCCCGCAGGCCGGAACCTCGATCCTGCGCCCGCCCACCGGTTCCGTTCCCAGCACATGATCCCACAGGTTCGCGTCCCCGCCCGAAGCCAGGGCCACCCGCCGTTGCGTCCCCCGGCTGGCCCGGACCAGCAATGGCGCCCCGGTCTGCTCCGCCCGCGCGATCAGCTCCCAGAAGTCGCCCTCGCGGTCGCAGACCGTCACCACCCGGCTGTCCGGGCAGGCGCGCGCGAGTTCCTGCGCGCGGTCAAGGCCGTCCACCCAGCGGACGCTGTCCTTCGCCGCGTCCTGACGGAAGTCCGTGTCCACCGTGTACATCCCCAGGGGCCGGCCCACCGCGTTCACCGCAACACCGAAATGGGCCAGGATGCCCGAGGTGCCCGTGCCGCCCCCGCCAAGATCGTCGAGCCCCGAAGTCTGTGACAGGTCGTCATAATTCAGCGTCGTCGTGTCCTGTACCGCAAGCACAAGCCGCTCCGCGCCGCAGCGCTCAACCGTCTGCTCGAAATGCGAATCCAGAATGTGCTCCATCGTCACCGCGTCATTGGACAGCAACCGGTAGGCCGCCGTCTGCTCCGCACGCCCCGGGAAGATCGACGGCAGATGTTCCCCAAGGCGATTGATCCAGGCCGCACCCATCAGCGCAATCCGGCGCCGGACCCGGCCGTCGGGATGGGTGCTGCGACCGTATTCCCGCGCAGCCCATCCCCCCGCACAATAGAGCGATCCGGACCAGCCGAGAACCCGTTCCGGACCCGCGCACAGAACCTGGTGCCAACCCGCCACCAGCGGCCGGAGCCAGACCGCGCGCCGCACACCCGAACGCCGCCCCGACGTCAGTTCCGGGCAGCACTTCCACCCCGCCGCCCGGTAGCTCAGGCCGGACTGTCCCGGCCCGGTGAAACTCTGCACAAGCACCGGACGCTCGCCGTAGGCCGCCGCCCAGTCATCGGCAATCCGGCCCGCAGCCAGGCGCAGGACCCGGGAGGCAAGACCCTTCACACGGACACCGGGAAGCAGCAGGAAGCGATGGTTGCACACGACCTTGGCGATGTTGGCCACGCGGGCATCAGCCGACCAGCCGATGACGCCGTCGCGCGGACCAAGCTGGATCCCGGCCGCGGTGAAGCCGATGCCCCCCAGCACCCCGTCGTGCTCCGAACGAACCCAGTATCGGACCTGCCCGCCCGGCGGGCGGCGCCATCCCTCCGGATGCCAGCTCTCGATCATCGCCTCCCAGCGGCGGCGGTCCTCCGGTGCCGTCACCAACTCAAGCGACAGGGCACCGAGGTCCCGAAGCGGGCACGAAACAGAACGGTCGGGGAAGTCCGACGCAGGACGGGCATGGGGATCGAATTCCAGCGCTTCCGCTTCCGGAAGACGCACACCCAGATTCTCCGCAAGTGCCGGCAGAAGCTTGCGCGCCGACGCAAGGCACAGCTTGCCGACACGGTTGTACCAGTTCTCCCGCTCGCAGAACTCGTGGGCCAGCGCCGTTCGTGACAACCCACCGCCGTTGCAGGCCGTCCCGAACCAATCTATCGTCTCCGACGAAACCTGTCGCATGCCAATCTGCATGCCGGGGCGAATCGCACGAAATCAACCCGGAGTCAAGTGTGTGTGCTTGATAGGCCCGGAAGCCGGCGGCGGGGCGAACAGGCCCTGTTCCAGGCGCTTGGACCAGATGAAGAAGCCGCCCTGCTCGAAGCCGAGGATCTTGACGATCGTCCGGCGCCGATTGACGAACACGTACCAGCGCCCGTCGGCCGGATTGCATCCGAGATGACCCGCCACCAGGGCGCACAGCCCATCGAAACTGCGCCGCATGTCCGCCGGGTCCGTCGACAGCCAGATGCCGCCACGCGGCCAGCCGCCAAGCATCACGAACGCCGAACACGCAGGACGACCCCGTCGCCCAGTTCAAGCTCGACGTCCCAGCCGGACATGACCGGCGGCGCAAGCTCGACGAAGGAACCCGTCCCGCCCGTGGTGCCGAGACGGTGCCGCCAGTTCCCGAAGGTCTTCACCGACAGACCCCGGGACTCGCAAAACTCCCGACGCGACAGCCCCGAACGCTCGAAGTCCTCCATGATGGCGGTCCACTCCGTCGCGCTGCGCACCACACGTGCAGGACGGGAACCAGCCGAACCGTTCAAATCACTGGACATGACAAAACCTCCGATCATTGTTGAATGACCGGAATTATCCCGATGCTCCCCCCGCACAGGCAACCGATTTATCGGACGTCGCCGTTTACCCGCTTACCGATCCGGAGCGGTTCCTCAAGACGGTGCGGGCGCATTGGGCTGTGGAAAACTCCCTCCACTGGGTCCTGGACGTGACCATGGGAGAGGACAGCCTGCGCAACCGGAAGGATAACGGTCCCGAGAACCTGGCGCTGATGCGGAAGCTGGCGCTGAACCTGGCGCGGGTCACGCCAACAGCCAGAAAGCAATCGATGCGCGGCAAGCTGAAGAGGGCCGGCTGGGACAACGATTTCCTTCTGAAACTCGTCAGCTTCGCATCAAGCCTCGCAAAGGACGTCGAACCCGGATAAATCCAAACGCGATAGCCCTGGGTCGCGCGTGCGGCTGATCTCGACGTAGAAGCTCTTCTGCGTCGTCAGGTGGGGATGGTTCGCCTCCATCGCGGCGATCACGGTATCCACGGTGCGGCCCTGGAACGCGTGCACGGTCGAGGCGCAGGCGCGGTCGAGGTGGCGGAGCTGCGGATCGCCGGGGGCGAGGTCGAGCGCGCGCCCATCCTCGAGGCGGAACGTCACCCGACCGTCCCTGACCGCCGCGACCTCGGCGGTGCCGCTGTTGACCAGCCCGAGCCCGGCGTCGTTGCGGGTCCAGCGGATGCGATCCCCGGCACGGAGCTCGATCTGCTCGCTCCGATACACCTCCACGCCGCCCGCGCGCGCCGCGATCCGGTTGGGCTCCCAAGGGACGGAGCGCCCGTCCGCGCCCTCCAGGTTCACCGACCTCGTCCCGTGATGGACCCCGGCGACGCGCAGCTCGTCGCCCTTGTCGACCCCGAGGCGCTTGTAGGGGCGGTGGAACGCCACCGTGTCGCCGGGCATGCAGTTCGCCGCGAGGGTCTTCTCGGCGTTCGTGTTCAACGAGCGGCTTCTCTGTATCGGGCTCTCGGTGGCGATAGTCTCCGAAGGCTCGCCAGACGACCGGACCGCAACGCCGCCCTTGCGGCCATCGCAAGCCGCATGTTCGGCGCCACTGTCGAAGCCGACAATGTCGTGCTTGAAGAAGCGAAAAGCCCCCGCCCTGGGGCGGAGGCTTGTAATGCCGGTGGATGATCTTGGGACACCGAGCCCGCACGAAGGATCGATTTGCTGCGAAAAGGAAACCGACCGCTTCTCGATTTGCTACGGGCACGATGTTAGCGTGCGGCGCGAATAAAGCAACTGGGAACGACTAGTATGCCGCTCGTATTCGGCCTCGACATCGGCACAACCTCGGTCGGGTTCGCCGTGATCGACCACGATTCCGAGCTCGCCACCGGAAAAATCCACCGTCTCGGCGTGCGAATCTTCCCGGAAGCCCGCGATCCGAAGGGCGTGCCGTTGAACCAGGAGCGGCGGCAGGCCCGTCTTCGCCGCCGTCAACTGCGCCGCCGGCGAGAGCGCCGGCGCCTGCTCGGCGATCAATTGCATGCCGCCGGATTGCTGCCATCGCGCAGTTCTTCCGACTGGGATCGGGTCATGAAGCGCGATCCCTACGATCTTCGGAGGCGCGCTTTCGAAGGCGGGACGCTGTCTCCGCACGAAATCGGCCGCGCCATCTATCATCTTGCGCAGCGCCGTCACTTCAGGGGCCGCGATATCGACGAGGTTTCCGACGCTGCCGATGATCCAGGCGACGACGCGGACGACAAGAAAGCGACGTCAGCGCGGGAGCAAACCGTTCAGGTACTGAGGCGCGAGGGCAAGACGCTCGGCGCCTGGCTCGCCGAACGGGGACCGCATAAGCGCAAGCGGGGCGAGCATGCCACGCGGGATATCGTCGAGGATGAGTTCAAATCAGTGTGGATGCCGCTCGTTCCGGAGCCACTTCGCTCCTCCGTTCGGGACGCGATATTCGTCCAGCGGCCCGTCTTCTGGCGACTGAACACGCTCGGCAAGTGCCGGTTCGTCCCCGGCGCGCGCCTCTGTCCCAAGGGTTCCTGGCTCTCGCAGCAGCGGCGCATGCTCGAAAAGCTGAACAACCTTGCGCTGGCCGGCGGCAATCAGCGTCCTCTCGCCCCCGAAGAGCGGCAGGCCATCCTCGCCAGACTGCAAACGCAGGCTTCGATGACCTGGCCGGGCGTTCGGCGGGCGCTCGCGCCGCTCTACCGGATCCGCGGCGAATCCGGCGAGGAAAGGGCGCTCAAGTTCAATCTGGAAGAAGGCGGAGAGAAGAAACTGCTCGGCAACCCGGTCGAGGCGAAGCTCGCGGATATCTTCGGCAGAGAGTGGCAAGAGCATCCGCGCAAGCAGGAAATCCGGGAGTCGCTTCCCCAAAGGACTTGGCAGGCCGACTACGAACAGGTGGGCGATCAGCGTGTGGTCATTCTTCCCAGGGCCGAACGAACGGCGCGCAGGGCGGAAGTCGCGCGGAATTTCGTCGCGCAGTTCGGCCTGTCGAGCGCGCAGGCAAGCAAAATTGAGGCGTTGAAACTGCCATCCGGCTGGGAGCCCTATTCCGTCGAGGCGCTGCAGGCGATGCTGCCGCATCTCGAAGCCGGGGTCAGGTTCGGCGAACTGGTCATGAGTCCCGATTGGGAGGCGTGGCGAGCGGAGACGTTTCCCGGTCGCGAACAGCCGACAGGCGAGGTGTTCGATCGCCTTCCGAGTCCGGCCGAACGCGAAGAAAGGGATCGCGTCGCCAGCTTGCGCAACCCGACGGTCGCACGCACGCGCAACGAGCTGCGCAAGGTGGTCAACAACCTGATCGACCTGTACGGAAAGCCGGACCTGATTCGCGTTGAAGTCGCGCGCGACGTCGGCAACTCCAAGCGCCAGCGCGAGGAAAAGGCGTCCGGCATTCGCCGCCAGGAGCGGCGCCGGAAAGCGGCCCGCGAGGCGCTCCAGCAGAACGGGTTCGCGGAACCGTCCCGCGCGGATGTCGAGAAATGGATGCTCTGGGAGGAGTGCGGCCACCGCTGTCCATACACCGGAGACACGATTTCATTCGACGCCCTGTTCCGCACCGGAGACTTCGAGGTGGAGCACGTCTGGCCGAGATCCCGCTCGCTCGACAACAGCTTCAGGAACAAGACCCTCTGCCGCAAGGACGTGAACCTCCGAAAGGGCAACCAGACCCCGTACGAGGTCTTCCGAAGCAACGAGGAAGAGTGGGATGCCTTCGCCAACCGCCTTGCCGGCATGAAGGGCCCCAGGGGTGGAACGGGCATGTCTCCCGGCAAGATCAGGCGGTTCCTGGCACCCTCCATCCCGGAGGATTTCGCCTCGCGGCAACTGAACGACACCGGTTACGCCGCGCGCGAGGCGGTCGCCTACCTCAAGAAGCTTTGGCCGGACCAGGGACCGGAAGCGCCCGTGAAGGTCTTCGCCGTATCCGGCCGCGTCACGGGGCACCTTCGCCGGTTGTGGCGCCTGAACAACATTCTGGCCGAAGACGGCGAGAAGACCTGCGCGGATCACCGCCATCACGCGATCGATGCGCTGACGGTCGCGTGCTGCCACCCGGGGATGACGCAGAAGCTCTCGCGATATTGGCAGGAAGAGGACGACCCGCGCGCGCCGCAGCCGCGTCTTCCCCCGCCCTGGGAAACGATTCGAAGCGACGCCGATCGGGCGGCCGCGGCCATCGTCGTGTCCCATCGGGTCCGCAGGAAGGTCTCCGGACAGCTCCACAAGGAGACGATCTACCGCGACACCGGCGAGGAAATCTCCGGCGGGCGAGGCACGACATACCGCTATTTCGTCCGCCGCAAGCCCGCCGAGGAACTGAAGAACTCCGAGTCCGAGCGTTTCAACGGAACCAGGATCATCGACATCGTCGATGACGGCGTGCGCGACATCGTCCACGGATGGGTCGACAAGCACGGTGGCGATCCCGGCGCGGCGTTCGTGGACGGCTACCCCAAACGGGGCAGGAAAGGCCCCGAAATCCGCAAGGTCCGCCTGCGCGTGAAGCAGCAGATCGAGCTGATGACGAAAGCCTCCACGGGCTATGCCGATCTGGGCAACAATCATCACATCGCGATCTACCGGCTGGCCGACGGAGCCGTCGATTACGAGGTGGTCAGCCTGCTGGAGGCCTCGCGCCGCAAGGCGCGGCACGAGCCCGTCGTCCGGCGGGATCGCGGCGACGGCGCGCAGTTCGTGATGTCTTTATCTCCCGGCGACTCGTTGCAGCTCACCAGGAACGGAAAAACCAGGCTGAAGATTGTCGAGAGCGTCTGGTCGGCAGGCCCGGTCGTCATGGTCGACCATGACGATGCCAAAGGCGCGACGGTGTTTCGCCCCGGCGCGAAGACGATCGTCTCGGGCGGCGGCAGGAAGGTCTCCGTCGATCCAATAGGCCGGATTCGTCCGGCGAATGACTGAGCTTGCCCGGCGATGATCCGCAAGACCGTCGAATTCTCGACTCCCGGCACCCGCCTCTCGGTCGCCAATAGCCAGCTCGTGGTCGAACGGCCCGACCTGCCGAAGGCAACACTGCCGATTGAAGACCTGGGCGTGGTGATCGTGGACGACATCCGGGCGACCTACACGCAGTCCGTCTTTCTCTCGCTTCTGGAAGCCGGCGCCACAGTGCTGGTCACGGGCCGCGATCATCTCCCCGCCGGAATGATGCTTCCGCTCGATGCCCATCACGTTCAGACCGAACGTCACCGGGCCCAGGTCGAGACCAGCGCTCCGGTCCGCAAGCGCGCCTGGCAGGCGATCGTGCGGGCCAAGATCGTTCAGCAGGCCACCGTGCTCTCCCATTTCACCGGAAATCACGGCGGCCTCGCTCCGATGGCGCGACGGGTCCGCTCGGGCGATCCGGACAATCTTGAAGCCCAGGCCGCGCAGAGATACTGGCCGCGCCTGTTCGGCAAGACGTTCCGCCGCGACCGCGAGGCCGATGGTGTGAACGCACTCCTGAACTATGGCTACGCGGTCGTTCGGGCCGCCGTGGCGCGCGGCGTGGTTTCGGCCGGACTGATTCCCTCTCTCGGCGTGCATCATCGGCATCGCGGTAATCCGTTCTGTCTGGCGGACGATCTACTGGAGCCGTACCGCCCCTACGTCGACTGGCGGGTCCGTCAAATGGCCGGAGAGGACGGAGAGTCCGCGCCCGATCTGGCTGAACGCGAAACCCGCGCCGAACTTCTGTCGCTTCTCAACGAGACCGTCCATGTGGGCGGGCGCCGGGAACCGCTGCTGCTTGCCCTCCATACCAGTGCAGCCTCCCTGTGCCGGACGCTCACCGGCGGCGACCGCACCCTAGCGCTTCCGGAAGGACTCCCGGTGGAGCCCGATCTGGTCGATGCCGCCGAGATCGGTTGAGCCTGCCGCGGGGGGGGGGGGGTGAAAACAATTCCGTGGGGCTGGCGCACGATGTGGGTAATCGCGATGTTTGACCTGCCCACCGACACGCCGAAGGCGCGCAAGGCCTACACGAGGTTTCGCAAGGACCTGCTCAACGACGGCTTCACGATGATGCAGTACTCGGTCTACATTCGGCACTGTGCATCGATCGAGAACGCCAAGGTTCACGCGGCCAGGATGGGGCGCCGCGTTCCGTCCGCAGGAGAGGTTCGATTCCTGACGATCACCGACAAACAGTTCGGTCGCATGGAGACCTATGTCGGGAAAACCCGGAGCGCGCCGTCGAATCCGCCCGCCCAGCTGGAGTTTTTCTGACCAGTGGGCGGACGAAAACGACGTTCATTCAATACCCTACGTCGCGGGAAACTGTAGCAAATCGAGAAGCGGCCGCAATCCGCAGCGCTCCGGCAACCTCGTCATGGTCCTGAAACACTGTAGCAAATCGAGAAGCGGCCGCAATCCGCAGCCCTGTGTCGGGAGCGATTCCCCTATGGCGCGGTTTTCCGGGGATCAAGGTTGAAAAAGCGAATCATGCGGCCAACGCCAGTTCCAGGTTGTCGTTGGCGACTGTTGGCGGCCTCCATTGCTGCCAATTCCGGGCAAGTACAGCCCATGCCCGGTCGAAGCGACCCGACTTGAGCAGTGACCGGAACGTCAGCACGCCCTGGCCGCCGTCACGTCCCCAGCGCTGCCCCGAGCGTTTCATGCGGGAGTTGACCAGAAACCGGTTCGCGGCCTCCACGGCACCCGATCCGATCGGGTATCCTGCATCGGCGACTTCGCTGTAGTTCATCCGTTTTCGGTTATTGCGAAAATAGCCCAGCTCCCGCGCAATGTCGGCGCTGCCCTTTCCCTTGTGCAACAGGTAGCGGAGCGCGTCGATCACCTTGCCCACCCCCTTGGGGTCGTGGCGAAGGACGTGACGCCATTTCTCGAACCAGGCCTTGCCTTCCGCGCTGTCCGGACCGAAGGCGGCATCGGCGGCGACCTTAAGATGTTGTATTGAATGGAAAATATCTAAAAGCACCACATCGGGGCTGAACGTGTCCAAAAATGCCCAATTGTCCTTTGCTCCGTCCGCGATCGCCACCACCTTCAGGTCCCTGCGCTCCAGCCAATGGAACACCTCATGGCTCACCTGTGCCTTCAGGCTCGTCTTGCCCTGTTCCGGAAGACGCCCGAAGTAGCGGCTCTGCACCATGTTTCCCTCGGCGTCGAGCAAGGAGACAACGCCACTCGATGCCTCGCGCCAGCCCGCCTCGACCGCGGTCCCGTCCACCGTCTCGGCATTCATGCGAAGCATGACCCCGTCGAGAGAGACAAGCAACGCAGTCGCGTCCTCGTGAACCTCCTCTTCCGACCGCAGGTCCGCCAAGAGGTCACCGGAGCAGTCCTCGAAGCGGCGCCCCGCCTCGGCGGTCAACTGTATCAGGGAACTCGCCGACGGACCCATGCCGCACAGCCGGACCCAGGCATCTTCGCTCTCGCGCGCACTCAGGTTGGCCATGAGATAAAGCGACAGGCCCGCCGCCGCAGGCGTCAGGCTGCTCTCGGTCAGGCCGAGGACACGCTCGGTCGGAAACACCGACGCGCCCCCGCCCGACGGACGGTAGCGCGCGCGGTCGTAGTCGACCGATCCGAACATCGTCATCGCATGGCCCCGTGTGGCATCGACCTTCCTGTAGGTCCTGCCGTCGACGTCCAGGGAGCCCCCATGATCGTCAATCCGCTCGAAGGCATCGCCGAGGACCGAGCGGGCGAAGTCATGGACCACGTCGCGAAACGCGTGCTCGGCTTTCAGCGGGTCCTGCATGAACATCACCGCAACATCATCTGCCATCCCACGGGCGGCGTCGGACCGGATCACGTCATTCATGGCCTGCCTCAGGCGGTTACCCGCCGCCTCCATGACGTCTTCGGTATCGGTGAGGGTGGTGTTGGCAAAGGGAGGTTCAGCCTGTAGTTTCTGCATCGGAGTGCTCCTTTTTGCCCCGATTTCGGAGCTTTTTTCTTGCTTTGGAGCACTCTACCACACCTGTTGCCCGGGGCCAGGAATTCAGCGGAAATCATCGGGATATGGGAAAACCGCGGCTCATCCGGCGTTTTTTCGCGAAAACCGGTGAAATCGGAGATCAGTGCCGAACAGGCAGAGAAATAATGGCGCATTTACAACGCACTAAAAAATGTGCAGTTCGCCATAGAGAATACACTCCCCCTGTGTCACGAGCGCATTGCGCGAGATCAACTGTAGCAAATCGAGAAGCGGCCGCAATCCGCAGCCACCGGCAACTCTCAACTGGTTCCCTCAGCCGGTGCTTGGCACGCCTGCGTTAGGATATGAAAGTTTGGTGGAAGAACCCCAAAGGAGAAATCGATGTACAACCCGCGGTCACACTCCTTTTGCTCGGAAATTTACGTTGTCGAGAAATCCATTGAGGTCGTTGTGTCGATCCAAGGTCAGGACGAACGGATACGGATCGATGCACTTCGAAAGGAACCATCAGGCGACTACAGCACGGCAGCCTACATGGAGGACGAATTCACTCTCCAACCAACCCTGCCTCAGCAAAATGGACAATTCGTTCGTAAGCCCGAGAGTCATCGTATTTGGGTTGATTACGATCTACCGTGGGTACACGCAAACTCAGCCGATGCAGCACTCCTCCGGGCGTTGTCTTTCTTGAAAGAAAGGTGTTCGGACGGATAACCGACACTCGCGCATGAGGCGGGGGAACGGTCGCGAGAGTTGGGGGAGGGGAAAGAGAATGAGCGCGCAGGGCGGTTATCCGAAATCTGTCAACTCCGCCTGCATGCCACGGCACGGCTCCGCAAAGGTCTTCCATGCTGATTTTCTGAGGTGATGTGTGTGGATTTCCTCCGACATCGCGGAAGTTACGTCCCTATGGTGGCAGCCATGCGTGTGAATCAGGCAGGCATGGGGTCCCTTTCCCTGGCGTGGTCCGTGTATCGCCCGGGGAATGACATTCCTGTTGCGCATGCCCGGCGATCCTATTCGCCGAACTGCGCGAGCCGTGATCTCCGTTCGTCAAGCTCGGCGTCCTCCGGGTCCCAGGTTTCGTCCCCCGTGTACCAACCGGGAAAATATTCCCGGTATTCTGAATTCGGGTCATCGAACGCCCGCAAGAACTCCGCGTAGCCCCATACGCCGCCGATGTCCTCGAGCGGACACCGTCCCGTGCCGGAGACGAGGTACGGGTAGCGCCTGTCATCGCGCGCCGGCTGGGTCCTTCCAATCCGGATATTGTGCTCCCAGCAGTCCCCGTAATCGTACATGTAAGTGAATTCCCGTTTGCCTTTCAGGAAAGCGATGACGTCGAGAAGGGTCACGTCGAATTCGTCAGGACTCCAGTGGGCCCTTTGTCCATACCGTCGCGCATCGAACCCCCAGACATGGTCATTGTCCCATCCCATTGCGGCCTGAATATACAGGTGGAGATCATGGAGATACGTGTCCGAAGGGACATCCATTCGCCGTGCGACCCTGGGCTCCACATACCGAAGCGTGATGCTGAGGCGAACGATATCGCGTTGATTGCGTTTCGGGGCCATTGACCTTCCTGCCATTGATGTCGAGGTGATCGATTGGTGCTGAGCGGGTGAACTGTCGGGGTCGTCGATACACCGCCGCATTGCAAATGTCAGGCCCGTTCGCGGCATCGCGGAGCAGCGACGCTGGGACAGGCTGGTCGCCAGGCACCACTATCTCGGCTTCAAGGGGTTCTACGGTCGCGCCCTTCGTCATGTCGCGGTGGCCGGCGATACCTGGCTCGCGCTCGTCGGCTGGCAGGCGGGCGCCTTCAAGGTCGCGGTTCGTGATGCCTGGCTCGGCTGGTCCCCTGCGCAGCGTTATGCGCGGCTCTGCCTGGTTGCCAACAACGCACGGTTCCTGGTTCTCGACCGGGTCCCGAACCTCGCGTCCCGGGTTCTGGGGTTGAGCCTTCGCCGTCTGTCGCAGGACATGCAGGCGTTGCATGGCCATCCGATTCTGCTCTGCGAGACGTTCGTCGACCGTTCGCGCTTCGCCGGAACCTGCTACCGCGCCGCGAACTGGCGTTCCCTGGGCTTCACACGGGGCTATTCCCGCCTTCCCGGCGGCATGCCCCGCTGGGTGCCCAACGGCCAACCCAAGGAGGTCTACGTGTTCGATCTTTCCGGTGCGGCGCCCGAGCGGCTGAGCGGTGACAGTCTTGAAGAGGAGACACAGACCCCCCGGACGGAACCGCCGCCGGCCGCGACGCTGCGCAGCCTTTGGGACTTCTTCGACGAGGTCGTGGACTTCCGCAAGCCGCGGGGCCAGCGCTATGGCCTCGCCTGTTATCTCACCATCGCCGTTGCGGCGCGCATGGCCGGGTACCGCGGGGTCTCGGCCTTTGCCGAGTTCGCCTGCCTCCTCGACGACGAACAGAAGGAGGCGGTCGGCGCCTTCCGCAGCCCCAGCCGTGAATGCTGGATAGTGCCGACGGAATCGACCTTCCGCTACATCTTCTCGAACCTGGAACCCGACGCCCTCGATGAAGCCCTGCGCAACTGGGCTCACCACGTCGGCGACGGCGGGCCGGTGGCCATGGACGGCAAGGACGTCCGGGGAGCCTCCAGGCAGATCAAGGATCAACGGCTGATGACGATCGCCGCCGTCGAACACCACAGTGGAATTGTCCTCGGACAGACACAGGCGCCGGAGAAGTCCAACGAAATCACCGCCGTCCGCAACCTCTCCCGACAACTCGACCTCTCGGGGCGCACGATCACATTCGATGCGTTGCACAACCAGCAGGAAACGGCAAGGATCCTGTGCGACGAGTGCGGCGCCGACTATGTCATGACGGCCGTCAAGGACAACCAGCCGACCATGCATGACGATCTCAAGGCCATCGACTGGAGCGAGAGTGACCGGCGCCATGAAACGCTGGAAAAGGGCCACGGCCGCATCGAGAGCCGGCGGTGCACGGTTGTCGATCTCGGCGACCCGGAGTGAAATGGCGCAGGTGATCTCTACGGCCGCCGCCAAGCGGTCAGGATCGAGCGTCACACCGTGACCCTGAAGACCGGAGAGGTCTCCGAGGAAACCAGCTACGCCCTGACCTCGCTCAACCCGCAGCAGGCCGGTGCCGAGCGGTTGCTCGAACTCGTGCGCGGGCATTGGCGCATCGAGGCGATGCACTACGTTCGTGACTTCACCTACGACGAGGACCGCTGCCGTGTCCACACCGGCCATGCGCCCCGCAATCTCGCCTGCCTGAGCAACATCGCGATCGCGATCATCCGTCTCGACCCCCGCTTCGACTATGTCCCGCAAGCCAACAGGTACTTCGCCAACCGCGAACAGGAGGCGCTCGACGCCATCCTGAAACCGCTGACAGCCTGACAGCCGCCGAAACTTGCCGGATCGGTCCCGCGCACGGGGCAGGTGCGCCCGTACCACCGGGACAACCTCATAATCACCCTCGAAATCCTGGATTCATCGCAGTCCGAGGGCGCCGGTAACCACGGAACCGTGCCCCTGCACTGACAGCAACAATCAGGACAAGCATGGCGTCGCCACATGTCCACCGTCCAATCTTAACCTTTGCGGAGACGTGCATGCCACGGGCTGCGGCGATCATCTGGTCAAGCGCTTCCTGCTCGCCCGCTTCAAGCATTTCGTCGCGCAGTTTCGATGCCAGGATATGGGCGGCACGGAATGTCGTTTGGATGAGTGGAACCAGCCCCGTGAACGAGGTGCCCCCGTCGGTGATCGCGTTGAGCGTGGCGAAACGGACGACTCTGATGTGTTCACGTCAATCGTCTCCGTCATGCGTGTCGGCGCCCGCTCAATCATCCGTCTCCCGCTTCCACGGCTCGCCCGGGAGACGCGAAATCAACTGCTCGGACACTGTCCCGGCTGCCTCCGCCGACCGCCACTCGAACTCCGGTCTGAGCAAGGCACTCATGTCGGCATTGAACTGCGGATCGCCGATCTTCCCGGCAAGATTCCGTTCGAACATTGCGCGGGTCACCGGACCACCCTCGCGGTCCATGTACTCCCGGAACGCGGCAGCAATCCGTCCCGGATTGCTCCGCGCCTCCCCTAGCCCCATCGCTAGATCGAACAGATCCCGGCCCTTGCGGCGCTGGTAGAGCGCCCGCATCTTGGTCGCCAGGAGTTCGTCCAGCTCGAACGTCGTGATATCGGCCTGCCCGGAATACCACCGCGACTCGACCGAGAACGGGCGGTCGGTGAAACCCAGCACCGCAAAATGCTCGCGGGTATTGATCTCGACCTTGAGGCGCAGCCGGATCGCCGGTACGTCCTCGGACAGGAACCGGTAGCCGAACGTCACCCGGCCCTGCGACTGCTTCCACCGTGCTTCGCCGAGCCAGGGGTCGAGCGCGTTTCGTAAGGCGTCCATCATGGTGCCGGCCGGCCCAGGCTCTACCTGAACCAGATCGATATCCTCGGAGTACCGCGCGGGCGGTGTCAGGTAGAGCTTGTAGAGCGCGGTACCGCCGCGGAAGGCGAGCGCCCCGGCGAGAACAGGATCGGAGAATATTTCGACCAGGGCCCGACTGATAACAAGGTCCTGCTCGACCTGGAAGTCCTCGTTCCAAGGCGCCTGCGTCCGCCACTGGGTGATGTAGTCCCGCGGGATCACGCGTCCGCCTCGATGCTTGCGTTTACCAACAGCCGCCAGTCCTTCGACCGCGGCGCATCCGCAGCGTCCGCGCCGGGCAGGAGCCTCGTGTAGTTCCGCGCGCGCTGACGCACATGCTCCTTGAGCAGTGCCACCCTGTCTCCTGCCCCGACATGCTCCAGCAGATAGCCCAGACGTTGCGCCCAGAGGATCGATGCCGACTGCGAAGCCTCGACGAGACGCTCCGGGTCAATGTCCTCGCCGAGCTCGGAAAGTACGCCCGCCACCCGATCCACGCCTCCGGCGCGATGCATGTACCCGACGAAATCGACCACCGTCGCCTCCACGGTCGAGACCACGACCGTGCCGCGCGGATTGTTGACCCTTTCGATGGGCACGGCAGCGAGATTCCGGCGCGCGACGAAGGCGACGCGGACGGCGCCACAGACGATCGCGGGCCGGTTCCTCTCCACCACCACCTGGAATTCCTGAGGGCGATGATGGGCTGCGCCGTGATATTGCGCGGCCGAGAGGAGTCCGACGTAGTAGCGAACACCCCAATGCTCCATCAGCAACGGTATGAACTGATCCGCCGGCAGGCAGCCGAGCCGTCTGTATTCGGGCGGCACGATGACGTAGAACCCCCGCGCGGGGCTAGCGATCTCCCCCTTGGCCGCAAGGCGGCTCAGCGCCTGGCGAGCGGCTGCCTCGGAGACCCGGAGGGCCGAGCGAAGTTCGGACGTAGTAAAGTAATACTGGCCGCGGGCGGCCAGATCGGCGATGACGTTGCGCGCTCGGGGTGCGGCAGATGCAAACATAGTTCTGGTAAAGTAGCATTATTCGTCACGTTATAAAAGCAAAATTGTACCCTGCGCGGACCTACCGTAGACCGAGGCTCCCGCATGGCAGCACAAGAAATCCGTCGACAGTCTTCAGTTCCAGTGCTTTCTCCGCTGTCTTCGCCCCCTCCATGCACCCCTGCGGACCTTCCGAAGGGTTGTCCATCTCTCGACCCAAGCGCGACGTGCCCCGACGACAGTGAGCCCGTACGGTGCTCGCAGAGCCGGTTCTCGGCGAAGGCCAGCGCCCCCGAACGGACGAGTTCCGCGGCTGGAAGGCCATATCGGGCAGCGGCGTATTCGATCAGGTTCCACTCGGAGCCGGAAAACCGGACCGAGCACAGCGTCTGGCGCGGCTTGCCATGGTTCCGCTTGGGCCGGCTCCTCGCTTCCGGATCTTGTCGATCGCTGCGGCTAAACGGTACTGCTCCGTGGTGGCTACTGTGGGGTTGCGCTCGATGGCCCCGGAGTGGGACTGGCGGCGCGTGTTTCCCGTTTCCGTTTCCCACTCTTCCTAGGGATTGGGGCGGGAACCGGCTTTGGGTAACGCCTCGCGGGGCGCGCTCGACCCCGCCTCGCGGCACAGCGTCTGCACGGCGGCCGCGACGGTTGCCGCCCGATCGCGGGCCGCTCGCGTATCTGGCGCAGCGAGAGCGGTGTTTCGGCTTCGGCGAGGATCTCGACGATGCGCTGCCTGGCGCTTTTCGATTGCGCGACCGCCTCAGCC
This sequence comes from Paracoccaceae bacterium, assembly GCA_965242975.1. Lineage (GTDB taxonomy): Bacteria > Pseudomonadota > Alphaproteobacteria > Rhodobacterales > Rhodobacteraceae > JAPPHA01. Next base: position 3,735,350 of record CBDETS010000007.1, read on the forward strand.
ATGACCACCAGGCGAAGCCGCAAGGCGGGCCCCTGGCCGTCGTCGGCGAGTTCGATCTCGATTCCGTTGATCTCGGGCGCGGCGCGGTGCTCGACGGTCATGTTGATCTGCCAGTCGCGGATGGAGCAACGCAGCGATCTCCTCGCTGCATGCATTCGCGAACGTCCGCCCGCGACAACCTGATGAAGATGCTGCGTATGCCCGGCCGAAGATTGCAATTCCGGCGTGTCGGTCACGAAGTGTCGCCCTGTCGGTCTCCCCTCGCGGCCTACGGCCGGCGACTACGCGCCTGCTGGCGATCCTGTGCTACGGGTGGCAGTGCAACGCAACGGACTTGCGAAAAAGGGTGCCGGCCTCCCGTAAGCGGGTAAACGGCGACGTCCGATAAATCGGTTGCCTGTGCGGGGGGAGCATCGGGATAATTCCGGTCATTCATCAATGATCGGAGGTTTTGTCCAGTGATGTGAACGGTTCGGCGGGTTCCCGTCCTGCACGTGTGGTGCGCAGCGCGACGGAGTGGACCGCCATCATGGAGGACTTCGAGCGTTCGGGGCTGTCGCGTCGGGAGTTTTGCGAGTCCCGGGGTCTGTCGGTGAAGACCTTCGGGAACTGGCGGCACCGTCTCGGCGCCACGGGCGGGAAGGGTTCCTTCGTCGAGCTGGCGCCGCCGGTGGTGTCCGGCTGGGACGTCGAGCTTGAACTGGGCGACGGGGTCGTCCTGCGTGTTCGGCGTTCGTGATGCTTGGCGGCTGGCCGCGGGGCGGCATCTGGCTGTCGACGGACCCGGCGGACATGCGGCGCAGTTTCGATGGGCTGTGCGCCCTGGTGGCGGGTCATCTCGGATGCAATCCGGCCGACGGGCGCTGGTACGTGTTCGTCAATCGGCGCCGAACGATCGTCAAGATCCTCGGCTTCGAGCAGGGCGGCTTCTTCATCTGGTCCAAGCGCCTGGAGCAGGGCCTGTTCGCCCCGCCGCCGGCCGCCGGCCATGCGGCGCTTGCATTGTCCTCGACCGAACTGATGGCGCTGATCGACGGCATCGACGTCACCGTCCGGCGCCGGCGCAAGCGTTACGGCGGTCCCCGGCCGGCGTCCGGGTGAGCCCGGACGACGGTCAAATCGATGCTGCCGGTCATCGGGGTGTCGGCGAAGAGTTCCTTCCACAGGCGCGGCGTCAGTTCGTGGATCCGGTCGGCCGGGTGGGTGTCGATGCGCTGGAGGACGTCGGTCAGATACACACGGGGGCTGATTCCGAGCATGAAACAGGTGGCGACGAGGCTGTTGACGATCCCGACGTTGCGCCCGCCCGCTTCTGTCCACGAGGAATGTTGAGCTCAACATTCCTCGTGTAATGTTAAGCAAATAGTAATGTTGAGTGCGCGTGTATCCGGCCCTGCCCTGACAGGCGACAGGGCCGGAATCGCTTAACATTACTATATGCTTCTCCCTCCACCTGACCCAACTGGAGGGAGAACAGACATGAATCATCAAACTTCACCCGTGGTGTGTTCGGAAGCGGGTTCTGACCTGCTGGAGGACATCCTCGGCTTTTTCACTGCACACCTGCATTCCGTGGGCTTGTCCACGGAGCATACCCGCCGTCTCCTGCGTGGCGCGCGGCACTTTCTGATCTGGCTGGCGCTCAGCGACATTGCTGTCGAGGCCGTCGATGACGCCGTGCTGTGCGCCTTCCGTCGACATGACTGTCAATGCCCCGGCATGGAAGGGGAACGGCAGAAGATGCTCGTCTCGGACGGGGCGTTCTTGACGGGCGCGCTGAAACTGGTCCGGTTCCTGGAAGATCACGGATGGGTTCCTCATCCTGGAGAGCCTGATGCCAACCTGCGTCATCTGGAGGCCGTCCTTGTCCGTCGCGGGGAGCAAGGCTACAGACCGGGAGAGATCCGCAAATATCGGATCAGCTGTCGCCACTTCCTGATCTGGCTGCATCGCTCGCGCATCTCGATCACGGATGTTGATGCCGAGACGCTGGAACGCTTCCGGCAGCATGATTGCGTCTGCCCTGGAGTGCGACAAAACCCGCGCCAACGCGGCGTCGGTGCCCGCCAGATGTCCCAGGTCCGGTCCTTCCTGCACTATCTCGATGCGACCGGCCTGGTGTCCGTTCGGAAGATGACGCTGCCCGAGCCGAATGCCGACCCAGCGATGGTGCCATTCGAGGAATGGCTCCGGCATCACCGTGGAATCGGCGAGGGATCGATCCGCCGACATTCCCGACAGGCTGCAATGCTGGTCGCAGACCTGGGACCGGATCCCCGCGCGTACGACGCGGCAGGAATCCGGGAAGCCCTTCTGGGCCGGTATGACAGGGTCTCGTCGAGTTCTGCCGGCAAGCTGGCAAGTTCCCTGCGCATGTATCAACGCTACCTTGCGGTGAACGGGATCTGTTCACCATCCCTGATCGATGCCGTTCCAACCGCAACCGCAACCACATGGCAGCTCGCCCCCCTGCCGCGCATCACCACCCCCGACCAGGTCGAGCATGTGATCGCCTGTTGTGATGTGACGACGCCCGTGGGCTGCCGGGACAGGGCGATCCTGTTGTTGCTTGCCCGACTTGCTCTCCGTGCAGGTGACATTTTCGCGCTGCGGCTGGAGGACATCGACTGGCGGCGCGCCCTTGTCCGGGTTTGCGGTAAGTCGAAGCGCGAGGAATGCCTCCCATTACCACAGGACGCTGGCGATGCCATTCTGGATTACCTCGAGAAGGCACGTCCCCGAGTCGCGGAGAAGCGGATTTTCCTGAGGACCATGGCGCCGTATGTTCCCCTGGCGTACAGCCAGACCATTACCAGCGTCGTGGTTCGGGCGCTGAAGCGCGCCGGTCTGGAAGAGGTACGACCGCAAGGTGCCCATCTCTTCAGGCATTCCACGGCGACCGCCATGCTGCGGTCCGGACAATCCCTGGAAACCATCAGTGCCCTGCTTCGGCACAAGTCGATGGCCACGACCACGATCTACGCAAAGACCGACGTACCCATGCTTCTCGAGATTGCACAGCCCTGGATCGGAGATCCATCATGAGCATGAAAGAGCATGTTACGCGCTATGTCGCACACAAACGCAGTCTCGGATGCAAGTTGGCGAGCGAGGAATATCTGCTGCTCTCCTGGGCGGATGCTGCCATGGCCTCTGGAGACGACATCATCTGTGCCGATGCGATGATCCGATGGGCCCAGCAGACATCGTCGAACGATCAGGCGCGCAGGCGGCTGGCTGTCGGGCGCCGGTTTGCGCTCTGGCTTCGTGCGGAGGATGAGCGCCACGAAGTGCCCCATAAAGAGTGTCTCGGACGGCTCGGGTATCAGCAGCGTACCCCCATCCTGTTGTCCGATGACCAGATCCGGATGCTGATGGACACTGCCCTGCAGCTGCCTCCCGTGGGTTCCATCACACCGCATACGATGCACACCATCGTTGGGTTGGTTGCGGTCACCGGGTTGCGGCGCGCGGAAGCCTGCGCTTTGCAGCTGTCCGACGTCACCGAACACGGGCTGGTGGTCCGCGCGACCAAATTCGGGAAGTCACGACTGGTGCCCCTGTCGGAAAGCACCCGAGCCGCACTCGATCGTTATCTTGCACGCCGGCGAAACCTCGGCGCAAATTGTGACCGCGTGTTCGTTCTCTCGACCGGCAAGCCGATCAGCCCCGACACCCTGACAGAACTGTTCCGCAAGCTTGCGCTAACGGCGGGGTTTCGCGGCGGCAAAGGAGAGCGCGGGATAACGATCCATCAATTGCGGCACCGATTTGCCGTCAGGTCTCTCGAACAGGCGATCGATACCGATCGTGACAACATCAGTCGGCATATCCTCGCCCTCTCGACCTATTTAGGCCATGCCAGCGTTGATTCGACGTTCTGTAATCCTGAGTTCAGGATTACAGAACTATGCCGTTAACGGCATAGTGTGGCCGAACATTCCTTCCGCGTCGAACGTGTACCGTGCGGTTTCCGGGGCAAGTCCGGCGCGATGGAAAGTTCTGGAGGTGATCATCAACCTGGAGTCCCGAGGCGGGAAAAGGCTCATGGAGTCGTATCAACATGATGGGTGAATCGGGACGGTCACCGCCTGCCTGCATACGGCGAACTGCGGTTCAACTTTATGCGCATGGCCTGACCCGAACCGGAAACGGCCCGCTGTCAACCGCGCCCGCCTCAACGCCATCGCACCGGCCATCACCTTCGCCAACCGTCACAAGGGCGTCGGCATCATCAAAACCGTGCGAAGGGTCGCGCTCGACCGGGAGGATGCCATCCGGGCGGCCGGCAAACCGTGGCGGGCATCCGAGACCGGACCCTTCTCCACGTGCAGATTTCGGCAAGGCAAGCAGTAGCGCGCGCTTCGCCGGCATGATGGCAGAGCACCCCGGGGCTTCCCTCAGCCACCGCTACTCCTTCTTCGCGCCGAAGGTGCCGGTCAGGTACACAGGATCAATATAAGAAGAGCCTTGTTTCCTGGCAGCGACCACCTTCGAGAGTCACCCGGCGATGCCGGTCGGAACTCCGCTGGACGGTCCGAGGAATTCACCTCCCCCTTAGGAATCAGGCGCCGACGAGAAGGGGGCGGCGCCGGTCCCGGTGAAGCTGCTGTCCGTGGCCGAGGCGGTCTTACTATTGCTATCATCGCCTAGAAAATGCCGGTTACCCTGCGCCTCTCCTCCTTCCCGTCATGGGTCCGGAACGCGATGTTGCTCATGTCAAGCTGCAACGAAGCCGCGTCGGTGTTCGTGCCGAAGTTCACGGACAATGAGACATCCGCTGTGAAACGCCCCGCGGCTGAACCCGCGCCGTACGACGCAAACGGGTGTAGTTGATAGACGCCTGTTGCGCCGCCCGTGTAGCTCGCAGTCCATCCGTTCGCATCAACCGGCTGTCCGCGCCACTTCCTGTTTTTCGGATTCGGCGTCGGTGGCAGGGAATTTGTGCGAGGGGCCAAGACGATCGCACCCATTCCGTTCATCAGAAGAAACGGATTCGAAAGTGCCGCTTTCCGGGCCGGGGAGGCGGCGTACGGTCCAAGACTGAATTCAGGCAGGCAGGCCGTTCCATGCTTGATGTCGTCTGCTCTAACTCATTCGATCATCCACTGCCCTTCCGGCGTGAAGGCATGGAAGGCAAAGGCGAACGCCACGTCGTGCGGGATGTCGGCACCTGTCGCAACATCCCTGACACGGACCGAACCGACATCCCGTCCCTCGGCAATGGCATTCGTGTCAAGCGCTGACGCGGTCCCCTCCTTCCAATTGATCCTGACCCCGTCCTCGACGATCTCGCCCGCCTCTCTCACCCGGGTCAGCGGCCATGCCCGATCACCGACCACGACGACCCGGGAAAGCGGTGGAATGTCGTGGGGAGGATCTTCTCCGCCGTAGAGGAACGGGGAAAACGACGAATCGTAACCGACGTACGGATTGGCCCCGTATGGCCGGGAGTGGCGTGGCTGTTCCATGACCAGGCCGTCGGGATTGCGCGTTCGGAAATCGAGCCAGCTTTCGACCCACCCCGGAACCTGGTTCAGTACGGTACCGGTCATGTTCCCGACAATGGCGACACCTTCGAATTGCTGCCACCAACTTTCGGTTTGGCGGTCATACATCACCATGTCGGATTTCCGGAGTTTGCCCGAAACGCCGAAGGACAACAGTTCGTTCCCGATGCGCCGGTCAAAAATCAGTCCTGAATTGCACAGTGGGCAAAAGGTCACCGCCACCGGAGTATCGCCGATGACATCGTTGACGATTTCGTGCCAGATCAAGTACCGGACCGGATAGGCGCGCGCGACTTCGCCAGCGATTTCGACGGTCATGACCGGTTCCCTGTCATGAAGCTCGTTCTCATCGTCAACCGAAGCGAACTCGGGATCGTCGATCGCGGGAATTCCATCCTTCGGGGGGCCCCCGCTCCTGATTTCAGACAGGTCGACTGAATGGATCGAGAAATCCGTGTTGGGCCACTCGTGTACCCAGCGTGACGGGTTTGACCACGCAAACGACGACGCAAGCGTGACCACAACCGCCGAGGCAAGCAGTGTTTGAATCAATCGTGTCATTCCGACCTCTCTGCATCAACGGGTTGATCCCGAAAACTGCATTGCACGTTTCGAAATCATTTTCCAATCAGGCGTCGTCACGGCCTGTTGATGACCCGCGCCGTCCGAGGCCTGCCGGAAATGCGGGAGCGGCATGCTGCCACCTGAATCAGTCTGGAACCAGCATGTACCCGGACCCGCGGACCGTCTGGAGGTAACGTGGTGACCTCGGTTCATCCTCGATCTTCTTGCGCAACCGGGTAATCTGGACATCGACTGCCCGTTTCTGCGCCTTGCTGCCCGCGCGTCTCAGAATCTCGACCAGATCCGACCGGGAAAATGCTTCCCCCGGCCGCGACGAAAACACCCGCATCAGGACCGCTTCCGTCGCCGTCAGGCGGACGGGCTGACTTTCACGCCACAATTCGCCCCGCGTGATGTCGTAGTGGCGGCTTCCGAGGTACAAGGTCTTCGGCTGCGCCTCCCTGGCCGCCGTCTCCGGAACACGCCTCAAAATGGCGTTGATTCGCAGCAACAACTCCCTGGGCTCGAACGGTTTGCCAAGGAAGTCGTCTGCGCCGGCTTCGAGCCCCATGATTCGCTGATTCGATTCGCTCCGCGCGGTGAGCATCAGAATCGGCGTTTCAAGCCGTTTCTCACGAAGACCCGCGGCGAACGAGATTCCGTCTTCCCCCGGCATCATGACATCCAGGACGATCAGGTCGAACTCAAGCCCTTCCATGAGAACTTCCGCGTGCGTCGCATCACGCGCCACGCTCGCCCGGTAGCCGTTCGTGACGAGGAATTTCTGCAGCAATCCCCTGAGGCGTTCGTCATCGTCGACGACCAGGATATGGGCTTCCATCCTGGCCGACACGTCAATCCTCGCCGAGGTTTCGGGCAAGTTGCCGCAGGTGATGATCCATGATGTTCTCGAGAACCCGGCGGAATCCGTGTACGGCGTCAGGTCCGGCATCCCGGTATGCGTCACGCATGCGCTTGCGCTGGGCCTGGGAGAGTTGCCGCTCGAGAGCCCTGCCCTGGTCAGTCAGGTAGAGATTTCGTTTTCTTCGATCGATCTCGTCGATCCGGCTTTCCATCATCCCGTCATTGGACAGCTGCCTCCGAACCCTGGTCAGCGACTGCTTGGTCACGCCCAGAATCTCCAGCAACCGGTTGACCGTGATGCCCGGACTCCGGTTAATGAAATGAATTGCCCGGTGGTGCGCCCGCCCGTAACCGTACTGCTCAAGAATTCGGTCCGGATCCGAGGTGAACCCCCTGTAAGCGAAAAACATCAGCTCAATTCCCTGCAGCAGCTGGTCATCGGTCAGAAATAGCTGCGGATCCCGGCTCGTCTGTTTCTGAAGTGATTGCTGGTCCTGCATTCCAATTCCCGTGGCGGCGGCTCCCGTTTCAGATAACCCGAAATCGCTTGCCATAATATGTCAGAAATGTTGACATAGCCAGAGGCATTCGCTACAGGTGCAATCGATTCCCGACGTGGATGCGCGCCGGGAATTCTTCGGTCAGCGGCTTTCCGGTCGTCGCGAACGACCCGGAAACCGAACAGGAATGGGAAGAATGGCTGGTACAGCATACGACGAACGCGACGGTGTCATCTGGCTGGACGGAAAGCTTGTTCAGTGGTGTGACGCCAATATCCATGTTCTGAGCCATGCGCTCCACTACGCCTCATCGGTGTTCGAGGGTGAGCGCGCCTACAACGGCAGGATTTTCAGGAGCAGGGAACATTCGGAACGGTTGCTGAAATCCGGCCGGGACATCGACCTGCCCATCCCGTACACGGTCGACGAGATCGAGGCGGCCAAGTACCAGGCAATGGAGGCCAATGGCCACAGCGAAGCCTATGTTCGCGCCGTGTGCTGGCGGGGCTCGGGAGAAGACATGGGGGTCACCGCATCCCGGAATCCCGTCAGAATGGCGGTGGCGGCCTGGAGTTGGGGCGCGTACTACGGCGATGCAAAGGACAAGGGCGCGCGACTCGACATCTCGCGCTGGAAACGGCCATCGCCGGAAACCATTCCCTGCTTTGCCAAGGCATCGGGTCTGTACATGATCTGCACCCTGTCAAAACATGCTGCGGAGGCAAAGGGCTGCTCGGACGCAATGATGCTCGACCACAGGGGATATGTTGCCGAGGCAACAGGCGCGAACATCTTTTTCGTCCGTGACGGCGTCGTTCACACGCCCTTGCCCGACTGCTTTCTCAACGGACTGACCCGCCAGACTGTCATCTCGCTGCTGAAGGAACGGCAGGTCAGGGTGGAAGAACGTCACATCCTGCCGTCGGAACTCGAGGATTTTCAACAGTGCTGGCTCACGGGGACGGCTGCAGAGGTCACGCCGGTCGGAGAGATCGGCGATTACAACTTCGAGGTTGGTGAACTGGCACGCACAATCGCCGACGACTATGAGCGTATTGTCCGCCAGTAAGCGCATGCCGCGTGCCGTTCAACCTTGGCACCGACTCAAGCATTTGCTAGGATTCAGAAACCGGCGCCCGAGAGACGGCGCGACCGGTTGTATCAACGGAGGAAACCGTTCTGAACAGACATGTTGACATGGCGGAAAACGCTACCGCCAGCTCCATGCCGAGCGAACAGATGCTCGATTTCATCCTGAATTCCCTCGAAGATGACAAGGCAGACGACATCATCTCGATTGATTTGCGTGGCAAGTCCGAGATGGCCGATTACATGGTGGTTGCGTCCGGCCGGTCGTCACGTCGGGTTTCCGCGATCTCCGAGAAACTGGCCCTGCGGCTCAAGCGGGACCTGGGTCTGTTGTGCAGGATTGAGGGCAAGCAGGCAAGCGACTGGGTGCTGATGGATTGCGGCGACGTGATCATCCATATCTTCCGGCCGGAAGTGAGAGAATTCTACCAGCTGGAAAAAATGTGGCTCCCCGAAGCCAAGGCGACACACGCCTGAACGGCCGCGTTCGGTGATGAGAATCCGGCTTTGCGTCGTCGGGCGCATGCGTCAGGGACCGGAAGCAATCCTTTTTCGTGACTACCTCGAACGGTTCAACCGTCTCGCCAGGGGACAGGGGATCGGTCCGGCGGAATTCGTCGAAGTCGAGACGGGAAAACACCCGGATCCCGAGCGGGAAGCGCAGGGTTTGCGGCGGATCGTTCCCGGATTCACACACAGCATTGCCATGGACGAGCGTGGACGGATGATGACGTCCCCCGAATTTGCCGAGCTCCTGTCCAGGTGGAACCACGAGGGATGTGACCAAGCCTCGATTCTGATCGGGGGCGTCGAGGGACTCCATCCTGATCTTCGACGGAACGCAGGGGTCGCGGTCTCGATGGGAAGGATGGTCTGGCCGCATCTGCTCGCACGTGTCATGGTCATGGAACAACTGTATCGGGCAGCGTCCATACTTGCCGGGAGTGCCTATCACCGGGGGCAACCGGACACCGGGCGCCGAAGGCTGGGGAAGCCGGCGTGATCCGCTTCCCCGTCGTGCTCTGCATTCTCGATGGTTGGGGCCTTCGAGACGAGATCGGAGGGAACGCGATCCGGCTCGCCGAGACGCCGAATTACGATGTCGCGATGTCACGTTACCCGGTGACCAGGCTTTCCGCCCACGGCCCTGACGTCGGGCTGCCGGACGGCCAGATCGGGAACTCGGAAGTCGGGCATCTCAATATCGGCGCCGGGCGAGTCGTCGAAATGGAACTCAGGAAGATCAACCGCATCTGCTCCTCGGGAGCACTCGGTGAACAGGCCGGAATCAGGCGGTTTGTCAAGGCAGTCGCACAGTCAGGCGGAACGGCCCACGTACTCGGTGTCCTCTCTGACGGTGGTGTTCACGCTCACCTGGACCACATGATTGCGACCATCGAGGTTCTGTCCGCAACCAACACGCCCACGGTCGTCCACGCCTTTACGGACGGCCGTGATGTCGCGCCCATGTCTGCCGGGAAAAGCCTGGAACGCCTGATGGTGTTTCTGTCCGGGTTGCCGGGCAAACCGGATCTGGACGGCCGGCCCGGCAGACCCGGAATCGCCACGATCTGTGGGCGGTATTTTGCAATGGACCGCGATCACCGATGGGAGAGAACGCGCGAGGCCTTCAAGGCCATGGTCCACGGTGACGCCCCGCGTCACGAGACGCCCGATTCCGTGGTTGCAGTTGCCTATTCGGACGGTGTGACCGATGAGTTCATCCGTCCGGCGGTCGTCGGGAAATTCACCGGTATGGCACGTGGCGACGGGTTGATCTGCGTGAATTTTCGCGCAGACAGGGTGAGACAGCTTCTCGCATCCATAGGCGCGCCTTCCTTCGACCGGTTCGAAACCGGACACCGGCCCGAACTTTCGGCCATGACCGGTTTCGTGTCCTATTCAGAATCCCACGACGAATTCATGGACAGGGTTTTCGAGAAGGACTCGCTGCCCGGGACGCTGGGACAGAGGATTTCCGAAGCGGGTCTCAGGCAGGTTCGCGTAGCTGAAACCGAAAAGTACCCGCATGTGACCTACTTTCTGAACGGCGGCGCCGAAGCCCCGTTTCCCGGGGAAGACAGGCGGTTGATCCCGAGCCCGCGGGTTTCCACCTACGATCTGCAGCCCGAAATGTCCGCCGGGGACGTTACGGCGACGGTCGTCGATGCCCTTTCCGTTGGCAGTCACGAATTCCTGATCGTCAACTACGCCAATCCGGACATGGTCGGACACACCGGCGACCTCGATGCGGCCGTGCGTGCCTGTGCCGAGGTCGACAGGGGGATCGGGGCCACAGTCCGCGCGCTCACCGATGCCGGGGGAGTGATGGTCCTCACCGCCGACCACGGAAACTGTGAGGTCATGATCGATCCGGTGACCGGCGGCCCACACACGGCTCACACAACCAATCCCGTGCCCTTGGCGGTCATAGGACCTCGCCCTGACGTCAAACTCAGGCGCGGCGGTCGCCTCGCCGACGTCGCGCCTACGCTGCTTGAGCTCGCAGGGCTGGACCCGGCAAAGGAAATGACCGGCCAATCCTTGCTCATCCGGGCATGAAAGGCGGTCTCCCGGCGCGCTCCGCGTGCTTATCCGCCACCGGTGCCTGTTTCGGGCGCGGCGGGTTCACGCCGTGGTCATCTGCATATCAAATTTTGCTGAACCGGATGCGTTCGCACCGGATAGCCCTTGGCAAATCCGTTCCGAAGTTGCATGACAGGCGCGCCTATCTCAGGAATTCGGGACGTCGATCAGGGCGAATCCGCCCACGTGACCTGATTGTGCGCCCGGCGTCAGCAGATCTTTCGGAGCATTTGGAAATTGACATGAAGAAACAGCCCCTATTGTCCGCTCGATTTTGCCTCGTTGGGATTGCCGTCGCGTTGTGCCTGGCCGTCCCGGTCCAGGCACAGGAGAAGGAACTCTCTGAAACCACCTACGAGCAACTCGACCTCTTCGGTGAAGTCTTCGAAACCATCCGTTCTCAGTATGTCGAGGAAGTCGATGACACGGAGCTGATCCGAAGCGCCATTGACGGAATGCTGACTGCGCTGGATCCTCACTCGGGATACATGCCGCCGAAGGACTTCGAGAAAATGCAGGTCCAGTCCAAGGGCGAATTTGGCGGGGTCGGAATCGAGATCACACAGGAAAACGGCATCCTGAAGGTCGTTTCGCCGATCGACGGAACGCCCGCCGCGGAGGCCGGAATCGAGGCCGGCGACCTGATCATCTTCGTGGACGGGAAACAGACTTACGGACTCACCCTGAACGAAATTGTCGAAACCCTTCGCGGGCCAGTCGGCAAGGAAGTCATCGTGACGATCAGCCGCGAAGGCGAGGAAGCACCGTTCGACCTCACGATCATTCGCGACATCATAAAGATCCGGGCCGTTCGATCGCGTGTCGTGGGCAACTCCGCTGTGCTCCGGGTATCGTCCTTTACCGAGCAGACGTACGACAATCTCCTGGAAGAAATCGAAAAAGCGACGGAAGACATTGGCGGAATCGACTCGGTTGAAGGGTTCGTCATCGACCTCCGCAACAATCCCGGCGGCTTGCTCGACCAAGCGATCAAGGTTTCGGACGCCTTTCTGGAACAGGGTGAAATCGTCTCCACCCGCGGGCGTCTGCCGAATGTCGCCAGTCGTTACAACGCAAAGCCCGGCGATCTGACCCACGGAAGGCCAATCGTGGTTCTCATCAATCGCGGTTCTGCTTCGGCATCGGAAATCGTCGCGGGCGCCCTGCAGGACCATCGCCGCGCAGTCCTTGTCGGGACCAAGAGTTTCGGAAAGGGCTCGGTCCAGTCCATTCTTCCACTTGATGACGATGGTGCCGTTCGCCTGACGATCTCGCGTTATTACACGCCCTCCGGACGCTCCATCCAGGCACTCGGAATCTATCCCGATGTCTACGTGGAACCGGAACCACCTGTCGAACAGCCCGAGGACGACGTCGACAGCCGTTGCACGCGGTTCGAGTCCGACCTGCGGGGGGCACTGACAAATGAAGACATGGAAGACGAGGCCAGAGAGGTTCTGGAGAGCGAGACCGCACGCCAACAGGAAATGGATGAAATCCGAAACCAGGACAACCAGCTCGCCTATGCTCTCGACATTCTGCACGGGTTGTCGGTTATTTCGAACGACTGACCGGGCATATTTCGAACCGGCGATGATTTCGTGACCGAACGGTCGTTCCGCCATCTCCCGTACCGGCCGTGCGTCGGCATCATGCTCGTCAACCCGTCGTACCTGGTCTTTGCCGGACAGCGGATCGACGGCCCCCCCGAAGCGTGGCAGATGCCCCAGGGAGGAATCGATCCCGGTGAGGCGCACAGGGACGCCGCGCTCAGGGAACTCCGGGAAGAAACCGGCGTCCCTCCGGAATCGGTCGAGATCTTGGCCGAGGCGCGGGAACTGGTAGCCTATGACCTGCCCCCCGACCTGGTCAACAGCCTGTGGGGCGGGCAGTTCAGGGGCCAGCTGCAATCCTGGTATCTCATGCGGTTCCTCGGCGACGACACCGTGATTGACATTGCCTCCGAAGAACCTGAATTCAACCGATGGGCGTGGCTGCCGGTGTCCGAGCTCACCCGAAGGATCGTACCATTCAAGCGGGATGCCTACGCACGTGTCGTCGAAGAATTCAGTGCGTATTTTCCGTGGGGCGATGGGATGACGCGATCCGGCCCGCCGCAGTCCTGACCGGCTGAACCGGCGTCACCGCAACCGCCACAGTTTCCGGGTTTGCGGAAGCGTGTGTCCCGGGCCGACTACCGCCCGTGCAGTCGCGTGGGTCGTCCTGACCGACCGCTGAATTCTATCCGCAGGAAACTCTTGTGACCGTTCGGTCTTCGGAAATCGAAACATTCAACCGGGTCGGCACGTAATCGGTTGTCGCGGCCATTTCAGGGCGCAGGATACGGTGTCCCTCGGGAAGATGCACAAATTCAAGCATCGAATCCGTCAGGCCGACCAGCTCCTGGTACGTCTCGAGACCGCAGGCTGGCTCCGGCACGCGGGCATGTTCTTCGGGCTCCTGGATTTCCTGACATCCCGAAACAACCATGCACACGCAAGCCAGCCCTAGTGTGAAACTGTACGCCGGATCGCGTCCCGCCATCTGTCGTACGCCTTGTTCCTACTGGATTCGGACAATTTCGGTTCGAAACGCCGATCAAGTGACCAGTTGTTCGAGAATGACTGCGGGCCACCATACAGTCCGACATGCCAACCTGCAAGCCAGGCCGCTCCCAGGGCCGTTGTTTCGGTGATCCTGGGCCGGTCGACAGGCGCACCCAACTGGTCGGCCAGCGCCTGCATGACCCAGTCGTTTCCCGTCATACCGCCGTCAACCCTGAGGATGGTGGCCGACGACTGCCTGTCTTGACCGGACCAATCCGATTTCATTGCTTCGAGAAGATCCCGGGTCTGGAAGGCCACGCTTTCGAGCGCGGCCTTTGCGATTTCCGCCGGCCCGGTGTTGCGGGTCAGGCCGAAAATACTGCCCCTGCAGTCAGGGTCCCAATACGGCGCACCCATACCGGTAAAAGCGGGAACCAGGGTCACGTCCTGTGCCGGATCGGCGATCTCGGCCATTTCCCCGGTTTCAGCGGCCGACTCGATGATTCCGAGGCCGTCCCGCAGCCACTGCACAACGGCACCGGCGATGAAGATCGACCCTTCCAGCGCATAGGTCACCCTGCCTCCGAACCTGAAGGCGATCGTCGTCAACAGCCTGTTGGTCGAATGAACCGCTTCCGTGCCGGTATTCAGAAGGGCGAAGCAGCCTGTGCCGTAGGTCGATTTCAGCATTCCCGGCTCGAAACAGGCCTGTCCGATCGTCGCGGCCTGCTGGTCTCCGGCAACCCCGGCGATCGGGATTTCCTGGCCAAACACATCGGCGGGACACACACCGAAATCGGCCGAACAGTCCCGGACCTCGGGCAGCAAGACGGCGGGGATGCCGAGCATGTCCAGCATGGCGGCGTCCCAAGCCCCGTCCCGAATGTTGTACAGAAGCGTCCTGGAGGCGTTGGTTGCGTCGGTCGCGTGCACCGCGCCTTTCGTCAGCCGCCAGATCAGGAAACTGTCCACCGTGCCGAACAGCAATTCACCGGCCTCGGCCCGCTCGCGAAGCGAAGAATCCGACTCCAGCAGCCACGTGAGCTTGGTTCCCGAGAAGTACGGATCAAGCAGGAGTCCGGTTCGAGCCGTGACTTCGGGTTCACGGCCGTCTGCCTTGAGGCGGGCGCAGATCTCGGATGTCCTGCGGTCCTGCCAGACGATGGCATTCCCGACCGCCGCCCCCGTGGCCTTGTCCCAGACGACCACCGTTTCACGCTGGTTGGTGATTCCGATTGCCGAAATCCTGGTGTTTCCGGCCTTGGAAATCGCTTCGCGGCACGTCTCGAGGACGCTCGTCCAGATGGCTTCGGGATCGTGTTCAACCCACCCGGAAGCCGGAAAGACCTGGGGAAACTCTTTCTGAGAGACGGCCACGGGATTCAGGGACCGGTCGAAAATGATCGCCCGGCTTGATGTTGTTCCCTGATCAATCGCGAGAACATGCGTCATGAAACTGCCTCCCTGAAACTACGTCCATGAACGATGGGCGAACACGCAACCGAGTCCCGGCCGCGTGCGGCCGGCCGCACGTAACCGTCCCGACACCGCGCCTGTTCGTGCTTGCGCCCGCGTCCGACACGTGAATCACAACAAGGGACTTCGATCAATCCTGATGTGACGCCATTGTCCCTGCTGCCGTATCGAATGCCTTGGCAAAGGAGTCCTTGTTATGGCAGCCAAGAAAATCGGGATCAACCGGTCTGGCGAAGGCCAACAGGACCAAATTTTGTAGCGTCAATTTTCGTTTGCTTTGATTGATTTATGTTGCGGGCTGAACTCTTGCTTCCTGCCCGTCCATAGTAGCGCCGAATCGGGAATCGAACCAAGTGCCATGATCGACCTTTCAAGACTGTTCGCAATACCGGTCGCACGTCGCGAGGAACAGCGCTTCCGCGATCTCCTGGACGAACATCATTACCTCGGCACGGGACCGAAGATCGGCGAAACCATTTGGTATGCGGCCGACGGCGGCAGCGGCGCATGGCCGGCGCTGGCGGCCTTGGACGCTGCTGTCGCTCTGCGCCGCAGCCACACTGTGCGGCGCCAATGGCTGGAAGGCGATCCATGCCTGGATCCAGTACCTCGGGCCGAGGATGCTGAAGCATTTCCGCCTGCCCAGGGCCGGGAATGGCACCCATGACCTCCCGAGCATCTACTGCATCCGCAACATCATGGTCACGGTCGACCCCGACCAGCTTGCCGCGGCCACGGCCCGCTTCTGCCGGGACCATGGCTGGGACCAGGGTGCGGGCATCGCCATCGACGGCAAGACCATCCGCGGTGCTGTCGATGACGAGGGCCGCAAGACCCATGTGCTCGGCGCCAGCAGCCATGGAACTGCCACGCCTTTGGCTCAAGAAAAACCGTGCTGACCATCGAGGAAGACGGAAAAGACACGCAGAAGGCCACCAACGAGATCGGCGTCTTCATCCCGACCATGGACCTGATCCCCGACATCAGAGGTCGAACAGTCACCTTCGATGCCCTGCTCACCCAGACAGCGATCGCGACTTACCTGCACGACCGCGGCGCAGATTTCCTCTTCGTCGCCAAGGGCAACCAGAAGACCCTCTCCAATGACATCAAGGCCTTCTTCACCTCTCAGCCGCCCCGGGAGCCCGACTTTGCCCCCAATCACCGCAACCGGCGCACGGACGCATCGAGAAGCGGGAGATCTGGACCGCGACCGAACCGGTCACAGGTATCAGCTTCCCCTGGATCGAACAGGTGTTCCTGATCAAGCGAATCACACGGTCCTGCCGCTGTGGGCGCAATGGAAAGCCGGCACGGATCGGCGAGCCCAGCGTCGAGTTGGTCTACGGCATCACCAGCCACATGCCGCAGAGCGCCGATGCCGAGGCGATCCTGGGCTTCAATCGCGGCCACTGGTCCTGCGAAAATCGCGTGCATTGGATCCTCGACGACGACGCAACATGGAACGAAGACAAGTGCCGGGTCCGGAGCGGCCATGGCCCGGAGAACCTCGGTTGCCTCCGAAGACGGGCCATCGGCCTCATCCTCGGACGCAACAAGCCGGTCAGGCCGACCATCGAGAAGTTGAACCGGAACCCGCGCCTCGTGCTCGACTATCTCCGGCTCAGCCAGAACACGCTGCCACGCGCAATGTCCGCCGCATATACCCGCAAGGGGTCACCACCACATCAAGGCCACACATCCTGCCCGGCAACGCCCGGCAGGCCGGTCAGACGCGGCCGGAATCGCCCGGCAGAGGCGAAATGTCGATGCCGATCACCCACCGCCGCCAAAAAACCGAAATATGATCCGACGACCCCAACCGACGAGCCAAACGGACATACTTGCACACCGCCAACAAAAATCAGCCCTGATTCTCAGTGCAGCAAAGGTGGACAGTACTACATCTCGCGTTCCGTATTGGGGGATCATTCCATTGGAGCGCCTAAACGATCCGGCCGGTACGATGTTCTACGTGCGGGCACGGGTCAGTCCCAACATTGTTGCGGACGTGGAAGTGACCAGGGAGGCGCGCGGCTTCAGTATTGGCTCGTGCCATATCGCCGGCCGCGAAGACGGTCAGTACCGCCTCTACATACATAGTGCGCTCGCGGTGATGCCCCCACCGCGGCGGACGCGTGCAGGACAGGGGTCTAGAATGAACGAATGCCTATGCGGATGCGGCGAGACTGTCTCAGGCAAGTACAAGCAAGGGCACGATCAAACTCTACGGATAGCCGTCGAATATGAACTTGGCGGGCTGGAACGATTGCGAGAGATAGCAGAAGCCATAGTCGGCCATCGAATCGTTCCTCCAACTGCTGCCAAAGAGAAAGACTGACTGGTTGCCGAATGTGATAACGGTACTGACCGTCTTCGCGACTCGGATTCGCGAGAATGAAACCTGCCCTGGCAAGACTTCCTGACAGGCCTGGCACTACTGGTCTATTCATCCGGGGCTGGTCGACGCGTAAATTTCGTGACAGGCCCCACCATGCATGACATCGAATGGGAGGAATAGCCACGGTAATACAAAGCGGAACTCCAACTAGAACTGGCTTATGGTCTCAAATGGGATCACAGGATGTAATGTTCCAACTCGCCGAGAAGTCACTTGATAGGAGGGCCCGACCAACTGTAGAGACCGTCCCTTGTCCAGGATATGTTCTCCACGGCGGGTTGTTTTGCCGACAGTCCGTACAAGCAAGTCGTGCGCGGCAAAGCTCAGCGATCATTGACAAGGAGCGCCATGACCCTGACTGACACCAACATCTTCTCGGGATTGATGCTGTCGATTCCCTCCCCGGCTGTTCCGGACTGGTCTGGTCGTCAAGATACTGCCGCCTTGCATATCAGTGTATTCGGAGATGCCAAATTGCGGCGCGATTCAGATATCCTCTCGGCGGGCAAACGCCGTGACCGGCTGAGCGCCCCCATCTTTCTCTCCTGCCAATACTTCCGCATAGGCCGCCGTGGCCTGAGTGAGGCAGGCTGATATGGCACGTGGACCCAAGGCAATGGTCCAACCAGAAGTGTTGCATTGGTTACGCACCGCGTCTGGTCTGACCATCGAAGAAGCAGCCCACAAACTGCAAACCAAGCCGAAAAACCTCATAGCATGGGAAGAAGGCGACGACCGCCCATCTATGCCGCAATTGCGCAAACTGGCAAAGGCTTTCAAACGCCCAATCAGCTATTTCTTCCTAGCTGAGCCCGTCGAGGAACCATCCATTCCGCATGATTTCCGGCGGCTGCCGAGTGCGGATGATCGACGCTATTCACCTGCCTTATTGTATGAAATTCGCACGACCTATCGTCGTCGGTCACTGGCACTCGATCTGGCGAAGGAAACCGGACGTGAAATCCCTGCCTTCGAAAGTCTCGGTACCGTTTCACTTGATGACGACCCCGAAGGAGTAGGCCAACGGTTACGCAATGTTGTCAATCTCACCTTTGATGAGCAAAGTCGCTGGCACACTGCGCGCGACGCCTACAATGGCTGGCGTCAACACATCGAGGCGCTAGGCGTGCTTGTGTTCCAGATTACAACGGTTGAACGCTCGCAGATGCTTGGTTTTTCATTGGCATATCGCGAGCTGCCCGTCATTGGCGTCAATCGGAAGAACAAGCCCAACGGGCGCACATTCACAATGTTGCATGAGTTTGCCCATCTGATGTTGGGCAAAAGTGGTGTTTGCGACATAGACGAGTCTCTGCCCCGTGCACCGCACGAACAGCAAGTCGAAATTTTCTGCAATCACGTGGCCGGTGCTGCAATGGTGCCGGCAAGCGAGTTGTTCGCTCACCGGCTAGTCGCGGCAGACGGCAGTCGTTCTCCTGATTGGGATGACGGTGTCATAGCGGTTCTTTCTCGCGACTTTGGTGCAAGCGAAGAAGCTATTGTGCGTCGGCTGTTGATCAACCAATTGACTACGCCGGAGTTCTACGCAAGCAAGCGGGCAGAATACGAAGCCCGCAATGCTCGGCTGGCGCAATTAGAGCGAGAGCGGACTCAAGCCGACGACAGCTTCCGGCGCAATATGGCACAGGAAGCTGTCAGCAATCTCAGTTCATTCGCACGCATTGTAATCGAGAGCTACCACTCAGACGTCATCAACTTGTCGGAGGCATCGAAGCATCTAGGTGTGCGCGCCGAAAAAGTCGCCGCCATTGATAGCCTGGTGAGGTGATCGTATTGGCGGCAGGAGATCATTATAGTATCGACACAAGTGCTTTTGTGGACTGGTGGGTGCGCTACTATCCTCCTACTGCATTTAAGGGCCTTGTCCCCCGAGTGAGACAATTGATCGCTGAGGGCCGAATGCGTGCGTCGCGCGAGGTGAGAGACGAACTCGAAGTCAGGAATGACGATTGTTTTCAGTGGGTCAAAGAGCAGCCGAGCCTATTTGTAGACAGCGATGCCAAAATTCAAAATGTGGTGACGCAACTCATGGGCCAGTATTTTGACCCAAATAAACCGGATAAGGGTATCAGCGGAGCCGATCCATTCGTTCGGCCTTGCCGCTGTTCAAAATCCAACACCTTGGGTGGTTGTCACCGGCGAAAAACCGGGTAGCATCCAAAATCCAAAATCCCCTTCGTATGCAAACAATTCCAGCCCCAACAGATCCGCACCATTGGCTTTCTCGACTTAATTGTCGAGGAAAGTTGGCAGCTCAGGTGACTTCTGCATGTGAAGACGCACTTGTACGTGCGCTTGTAGCCCGTTCCCCGTGAATCCCGCATGTCCATTACTTTCTCCCCTTCCCTGCGGTGAGCCCCTCAACTCCCGGACCCGTGGCTTCGGGAAGTGGTGATAGAACGCGGTGTGGCCAATCGAAAGGGTGCGGATCACGTCGCTGATGAAGGAATAGCATTTGGCGTCCTTCAACATCGCTTCAGCCTGGCGGGCCAACTTCGGCGTGAGCTTGCTCGGCCGCCCTCATCTCCTGCCGCGGGCTCGGGCTACGGAAAATGTTGCGCTCAACATTTTCCATGTCCCGCTCCGGCTGCTACCACCCGAAAGCGACAATTGTTGAGTGGGGTTCGCACCTACAAGGAAGGCGCCTTTCACGGCGCACGGGGAAACCGGGGCTACCGTGTGCCGAATTGAATCGTGGTCTTCCCTCGGGAACAGCAATCAGGATGTGGTAACGTCCGGGGAAATCCTGCACACCGCTTTTCTCCAAACCGTTTCCGTAGCCCGATCCTGGAAAGGCGGCACAATTGACCAAAGCAACAGGCAGTAATCTCCTGATCATCATCTCGGACGAACACCGAAAGGACGCAATGGGCTGCGTTGGCCACCCCATTGTCAAGACACCGAACCTGGACAGTCTCGCCGCCCGCGGAACGGTTTTCGAGAATGCCTATACACCGTCGCCGATCTGTGTTCCCGCCCGCGCCAGCATCGCGTGTGGCGAATACGTGCACAAAATCGGTTGCTGGGACAGCGCTACTCCGTATCGGGGCGTTCCCGGGAGCTGGATGCATCGTTTGCGCGACAATGGTATCGAGGTCACGTCGATCGGAAAGTTGCACTTCCGTTCGAACGCGGACGATAACGGGTTCTCGCGTGAAATCCTGCCGATGCATGTTGTCGGCGGGGTTGGTTGGCCCGTTGGCCTGTTGCGCAAAGATCCCCCTGTTTTCGAATCCGCACCGGAACTCGCCGCACATGTTGGTGCGGGCACGAGCTCCTACACGGATTATGATCACGCGATAACCGAGGCCGCATGTGATTGGCTGCTCACGCGCGAAAGGGCCGACGCTCCATGGGCGGCGTTCGTGTCCCTGGTCAGCCCGCACTATCCCCTGGTCGCGCCCCCGAAATACTACGACCTCTACGATCCGGGGTCCGTCGATTTGCCAATCGCCCATGAGCATGCGCAGCGGCCCCGACACCCGGAACTGAGGAACATTGCCCGATTCTTTGATTATGACCGGCACTTCGACCGACGAAGACTGCGCGAAGCCAAGGTCGCATACTACGGTCTCATCTCCTTCATGGACGACTGCGTTGGGCGCATCTTGTCCGCACTGGAACAGTCCGGACAGGCAGATGACACGGTTGTCGTCTACGTATCTGATCACGGAGACATGATGGGCGATCATGGCTTCTGGACCAAGCAGGTCATGTATGAGGGATCGGCGGGTGTTCCCATGATCATGGCCGGCCCGGATGTACCGGAAGGGAAACGGATCCGCACCGGGACGAGCCTCATCGATCTGGCGGCGACGGCGGCCGATGTGACGGGACTCGAGGACCGGGCGATGGCTGAACCCGGCCCGGGCCGCTCCCTGCGTGTGATCGCCGGAGAAAACGATGACCTTAACCGTACGACATTCAGCGAGTACCATGACGGAGGGTCAACGACCGGAACCTTCATGGTACGGTGGGAGAACTGGAAATTCGTGTATTATGTCGGCTGCGAAGCCCAGTTGTTCAACCTGGCGCACGACCCGCATGAACTGCACGATCTGGCCCATGACGGAACGAAGGATCCCGCTGTCATTGCTGCATTGTTGGAAGGCGAGAGCCGGTTAAGGGCGATTTGCGATCCGGAGGAGGTCAACGCCCGATGTTTCGACGATCAGAAACGAAGGATCGCGGAACTTGGCGGCATCGAGGGCTGCAAAAGTGCGTACGTGTTCAATCACACACCGACGCCGGGCGAGCAGCGCGCCTTGGGAGAAAGCCGTGGATAGTCATTGACAACGGGTCCGCCTTTTCTGCCTTGGCCGTTCCAGCGAAAGTGCCCCGCCCCGCACACGCTTCTCGTGGCTTGGTCTGTTCCACCTTCAGCCGTTGATTCCGGTCGTGATATTGCGAAACCCGGGCTACCTTGCCATAACACCGTACCAGTTCTTCCGACTGTCCCGGTCATGCAGGCAGGGGCAGGCCATCGTAACCCGAACCAGGGAGGGAAATCATGAAAACCCGGGCAGCAGTTGCCGTTGAAGCCGGAAAACCGCTTGAGATCATGGATGTGAATCTCGATGGGCCAAGGACCGGCGAAGTCATGGTGGAGATCAAGGCGACCGGAATCTGCCACACGGACGAATTCACCCTGTCGGGCGCGGACCCCGAAGGTCTGTTTCCGGCCATTCTCGGGCATGAAGGGGCGGGAGTCGTCATCGAGGTTGGCGACGGAGTGACCTCGGTCAAACCCGGAGACCACGTGATCCCGCTCTACACGCCCGAATGCCGCGAATGCGAATACTGCCTGAACCCGAAGACAAACCTCTGCCAGGCGATCCGGGCAACCCAGGGCCAGGGTCTCATGCCCGACGGAACCTCTCGATTTACCATGACCGACGGAACCCCAATCCTCCACTACATGGGGTGTTCGACGTTTTCGAACCACACGGTGCTGCCGGAAATCGCGGTCGCCAAGGTGCGCAAGGACGCCCCTTTCGACAAGATTTGCTACATCGGCTGCGGTGTCTCCACCGGGATCGGTGCGGTGATCAACACCGCCAAGGTGGAAGAAGGCAGCAATGCCATCGTCTTCGGGCTCGGCGGAATCGGACTGAACGTCATCCAGGGACTCCGCCTTGCCGGAGCCGATCAGATCGTCGGGGTCGACCTCAACCCGTCCAAGGCGGAAATGGGCCGCCATTTCGGCATGACAGACTTCGTCAACCCGGACGAGGTCGAAGGAGACCTTGTTTCCCATCTCGTCGACTTGACCGGCGGAGGCGGGGATTACACATTTGACGCCACCGGCAATGTCTCGGTCATGCGCGCTGCGCTCGAGTCCGCACACAAGGGCTGGGGCGAGAGCGTCATCATCGGCGTGGCGCCTGCCGGGGCCGAAATCAGCACGCGACCGTTCCAGTTGGTCACGGGCAGGGTCTGGCGCGGAACCGCCTTCGGCGGCACGCGCGGCCGAACCGAAGTTCCGAAGATCGTTGACTGGTACATGAACTCGAAGATCGAAATCGATCCGATGATCACCCACAAACTGCCGCTCGAGGACATCAACAAGGGCTTCGATCTCATGCATGCGGGAGAATCGATCAGAACGGTCGTCGAGTTCTGAACCGAAAGGCGAAATCTCCGGAATGGTCCGTATCGTTCCGGCGATTGTTCCGCGTGACTCAGCATTCTTGGGCAGCCGGGTTTTTTTACCGGGCCCGTGTCGCCGGCTCTCCAATTCCAACCGGAAATGTGTGTTGGGGGCACTGCATGGGTTCTGTGAAACGGTGATTGGCCCATTTCGGCATGGCGGTGAACGCGGTGGGCCGGCCCTTGGGGATGTATTCGGGGGTCACGGACGAAAGGCTTGTGAAACTGACCTTCGAACTGTCTGCGAACCTGCATTGCGGTCTCTTTGCCTATGACGAGATCTCAGGCCGTGAAGCGGGGCAAGGGGCGATCGAGCGGGTGGCTGATTGTCCCGATTCTGGAGCGCATCATCGCAATGGATCATGGGCTCGCAAAAGCGCGGCGGGCTGCCGCTGGACAATGTTCAAAGTCCGCCAAGTAAAGGCTGCTTAAATTACGACCCCGCTTATTTAAGAAAATGCCGCCTTTCTTTAATAAAGGGATTCGGCAATGGTGAGCCATGACAGACGCCCACTCCAATCCTCGCATTGGACGATTCATCGAGACACCGGTCGCCGGCGAAATCGTGCAAGCCTTCGTGCCGCCTCCCTTACCGCCTGATCCGCCGATCGACGTTCTGGCGCTTCTTGACCGTCTCAGCCTTACGGAACGGGCCCTCGGCCGTCTCGACGGGATCACCATGTTCCTGCCGCGCCATGAATTGTTTCTCTACATGTACGTCCGCAAGGAGGCGGTGCTGTCCTCGCAAATCGAGGGCACGCAATCGACGCTTTCGGATCTCCTGCGCTTCGAGACCGAGGCACAGATGGGCGAACCGATCGACGACATCCGCGAAGTGTCCAACTATGTCGATGCGATGACGCAGGGCCTCGAACGTCTCGATGAGTTGCTCCTGTCGCTGCGGCTCATCCGAGAGATGCACGAACGGCTTCTGCAAAGCGGCCGCGGCGAGACCAAGACCCCCGGTGAATTCCGCCGCACCCAGAACTGGATCGGCGGCAACCGACCGGGCACTGCGCTCTTCGTGCCACCGCCGGTGACCGAACTGGAGCCCTGCCTTGACGCGCTGGAGCGGTTCTTCCACGACGAGACCTCACGTCTGCCGACGTTAATCAAGGCCGGACTGACCCACGTCCAGTTCGAGACGATCCATCCGTTCCTTGACGGCAACGGTCGGATCGGGCGGTTGCTTGTGACGCTCTATCTTTGCGTCCATGGCGTCCTGAGAACGCCGCTCCTCTATCTCAGCCTTGATCTCAAGACCCATCGCGCCGAGTATTTTCGCCTGCTGCAAGAGGTGCGTGAGCAGGGCAACTGGGAGGCCTGGCTGGACTTCTTTCTCGCCGGCGTGACCGAGACCGCAAACCAGGCGTTAGACGCAGCAACCCGGATCGTGGACCTTTTCAAGGAGGACCGTGAACGCATCACGATGGACAGCGCCCGGGCCGGCTCGGCGCTGCGCGTCCACGACTGGTTTCAGCAGGCACCGTTCCTGACCTCGGAGCAACTCGTGGAGCGAACTGGTATTACCGCGCCCACGGCAAACGCCGCGTTGGCCGACCTCGAGCGCTTGGGGGTCGTCGAGGAGATCACAGGTCGCCGACGGGGACGGGTCTATAGGTACCGTCGTTACATGGACATCCTGAACGAGGGAACAGATCCAATCGGGCCAGCCTGATGCATTTGAAAAAGAAACCAGGAAAACGAACTTTCGCTGCAGCGAAAACCGACACCAACGATGCGGGAGTTCAACGCATCAATTCGAACGGCAGCCGTCAGCGCTTTACAGCTGCGTCGATCGGAACCTCGGTCGAAAAGCAGACGGTCTCCGCCGTACATGAGTGACATCTTCCTTCGGATCTTGCCGTTCTTTCTCGTCATCGGATGCGGATACCTGGCCGCTGCACTTCGTTTCTTCAGTTCGGAAGCGGCAGACTGGCTGTCCCGGTTCGTTTTCTATTTCGCCCTTTCGGCCATGTTGTTCCGTTTTGCGGCAACGTTACCGCTGGCAGACATCTTCGACGTCAGATTTGCCCTGGCGTATCTGTCCGCGTGCGTCATCCTGTACACTCTGGTGATTGCCGTTGGCCTCGCCCGGGGCGAAGGGTTGGCCGTGTCTGCACTCGAGTCCCAGTGTGCGATCATTGGCAACACGGGATTTCTTGGCCTTCCCATGCTTGTGGCTCTTCTCGGCACCGCTGCGGCTGGTCCGGTACTTCTGACCCTCGCAATTGATCTCATCATCTTCAGCAGCCTTGTGGTGACGATCATCACGGTCTCGCGTGAAGGGCGATTCAGCCCGTCATCGGTTCTGCGCGTCCTTGGAGGTGTGCTCCGGAATCCCATGGTCATCTCGATTTCTGCAGGGATCCTCTGGTCCGGATTTCGCCTGCCTCTCGTCGGTCCACTCGATGCATTCCTCGAATTGCTCGCCGGGGCCGCGACACCTGCGGCCCTGTTCGCCATCGGCGCTTCGCTCGCGTTTCACAAGGCGGGCCGAATCGGGATTTCCCTGTGGTTGGCGGGCGCCAAGCTGGTGCTGCATCCACTCCTGGTTGCAGCATTTGCCCTCCTGGTGTTCTCGGTTGAACCCTTCGCAGCCGGTGTCATGATTGCCGCGGCTGCCATGCCGACGGCGGGCAATATCTTCCTGCTGGCCAATCACTACCGCATCGCCGAGGCCCGGGTTTCGTCCGTTATCCTCTTTTCGACTTGTGCCAGCATCGTCACCCTGAGCCTTGCGATCTCTCTGGTTCCGGGTCAGTGAATACCGTATTCAGAATCAGACGGGGCGACCGGGCGCCTGAGCCGGCCTGGCCCCGGACAACGGATCAAACTGCGCGGAAAGAGGGCGAGTGATGTCAATGGAAACGGTATCGGAAAACGTCTGTTTCGGAGGCGTGCAAGGCGTCTATCGCCATGAATCCTCCGCATGTAACTGTGCGATGACGTTCGGGCTCTATTTGCCGCCCGATGCCGAGCGGAACGACGTCCCGGTCCTTTGGTATCTTTCGGGCCTGACCTGTACCCATGAAAACGCCATGATCAAGGCTGGCGCACAGGGCTGGGCAGCCCGGCACGGAATCGCGGTGATCTTTCCGGACACTTCTCCCAGGGGCGACGGAGTTGCAGATGACGAGGAATACGATCTCGGACAGGGAGCCGGTTTCTATGTCGATGCCACCGAGTCTCCCTGGTCGCCTCACTTCCGGATGTGGGATTACGTTACCAGGGAGTTGCCCGAACTGGTGTTCGGCAAATTCGGGCTCGACCAGGACTCCCAGGGCATTACCGGTCACTCCATGGGAGGTCACGGCGCACTTACCGTCGCCATGACCCGTCCCGACACCTATCGGTCGGTTTCGGCCTTGGCGCCGATCGCCAACCCGACCCGGTCGGATATGGGCCGCAAGCAATTCGCCGCCTACCTCGGCCAGGACCCCGACCGGTGGTCCCTGCACGATTCAACGGTGCTGATGCGGAAGAAAGGCTATCCTGGAAAGATACTGATCGATCAGGGTGAAGCTGACCCGTTCCTGGAACACCTCGCGCCTGCGGCGCTGGCCGACGCTATCTCATCGGTCGGCCAGGATGCAGAGTTCCGGATGCACAAACGCTACGATCACAGCTATTTCTTTGTCGCCTCATTCATGGAAGATCATGTCCGCCATCACGCCGAACACCTTCACGCGGGGTAGCGTGCACCGCCGGAATCCCGTCGTCCCCGGCAGCAGGCTTGTCGGGCCTGTTCCGCGGAGTCGCATGCCGACACCGATTGCCGGAGCCTGACGATGGCCTTGGGCAGCGACCAGGCCAGCGTGTCAGCCGTCGTTTTCGACATCGGGAACGTGCTTGTCGGGTGGGAGCCGGAGGCGATGTTCGATCGCGTTATCGGTCCCGAGCGGCGCAGACAGTTGTTCGACCGCGTTGATCTCGAAACCATGAACACCAGCATGGATCGCGGCGCACCGTTCCGGGAGACGGTCTACCGGACCGCAGAGGCTCATCCGGAATTTGCCAGCGAAATCCGTCTCTGGCATGATCGCTGGATCGAAATGTTCACGCCGGTTCGTCGGCATTCCGTTCACTTGCTCCGCGCGCTCAGGAGCCGCGGCGTGCCGGTGTTCGCCCTGTCCAACTTCGGCAAGGACACCATCAGGATCGCGGAGGCCGAAATGCCATTTCTCCGGGAGTTCGAGCAACGGTTCATTTCCGGCGAACTCGGGTGCCTCAAGCCGGAACCCGAGATCTACCGGATCGTCGAACGGGAATGCGGGCACGCCCCCGAACGGCTGCTCTTCACGGACGATCGAGACGAGAACATCCGTGCTGCCAAGAACCGCGGGTGGCAGGGGCATGTGTTTGAAAATCCGTCAGGATTCGCCGAATGCCTGGTGAACCATGGTCTCCTCGACAAGGAGGAAACCTTTCCCGGTGAAGGTGGGTCTTGAGATGGATGCAGCCCTGGTCGACCCTGTCTCGATCGAACCGCATCTCGAGTGGGGCGAAGTCGTCGATGCGATCAGGAGCGGACATACCCTGCCGCGGGCAGTCATCGCGGACAACCTGGTTCAGCGGGGACGCGACGGCCTGCTGCTGCGTTCAGCCTGGATTGACGGCCTCGGCTCCGTGGTCAAGTGCGCCACCATCTTCCCGGGAAACAACGACCGCGGCATTCCGACGATTCATGGCAGTGTCACCCTTTTTGACGACAGGACGGGCGTACCGGAGGCATTCCTCGACTTTCACCAGGTAACCAGGTGGAAAACCGCCGCGGATTCCCTTCTCGGCGCCCAACTGCTGGCCCGAAAGGACTCGCGGTCAATCCTGATTGTTGGTGCAGGCACGGTCGCGAGGTCCCTGGTCCACGCGTACGCAAGCCACTTCCGGGGTGCCCGTTTCACGGTTTGGAACCGGACGATTGCCCGGGCCGAAGACATGAAGGCCGAGTGCTCGTCGCTGGCGGACATCGACGTTGTCGCGGACGTCGAGGCCGCGGTCGGCAAGGCCGACATCATCTGTTGCGCAACCATGTCGGCGAAACCGGTCCTGTCGGGCCACTGGTTGAAACCCGGGCAGCATCTCGATCTGATCGGATCCTTCCGGCCCGATACGCGTGAAGTCGACGACGACGCGATCCTGCGCTCCAGCCTGTTTGTCAACAGTCTCGAGACAACACTCGGAAAGTCCGGAGAGATCATCATTCCGCTGGAGACCGGGGTCATTACGCGAGACCGGATTTTGGGCGACCTTTACGATCTCGTCGCGAACAAGGTCGGACGCAGCTCGCGTGACGAGATCACGCTGTACAAAAATGGCGGCGGCGCACATCTTGACCTGATGACGGCACGCCACCTGCTCGAAAAATGGACGACGGTCCGCGGGAAAACAGGCGCTCGAGATGATTACTGACGAATCGATCAAGGCCTATGACCGCGACGGTGCCATCCTTCTGAGGGGAATCTTCGACGACTGGATCGAAACCATCGAAGCCGGGATCGCCAGGAATCTTGCCGATCCGGGTCCTTATGCTTCGGAAAACGCCGTCGAGGATGGTGAGGGACGTTTCTTCGACGATTATTGCAACTGGACCCGAATTCCGGAGTTCGAGAGAATGGTCAGGGACAGCTGCGCTGGTGAAATTGCCGGTCGTGTGATGGGTTCGGGCACGGCACGTTTCTTCCACGACCACGTGCTGGTCAAGGAATCCGGAACGTTCAAATCGACCCCCTGGCATCAGGACGCGCCTTACTACTTTGTCGACAGCGGCCAGACCGTCAGCATGTGGATCCCGGTCGACCCGGTGC
Organism: Paracoccaceae bacterium; assembly: GCA_965242975.1. GTDB lineage: Bacteria > Pseudomonadota > Alphaproteobacteria > Rhodobacterales > Rhodobacteraceae > JAPPHA01. Next base: position 3,764,363 of record CBDETS010000007.1, read on the forward strand.
ATTCAGCGAGCTTGCGTCTCATCGCGGGTTCCCACCTGTGGGAACGCATGGTCAAGCCGGTCAGCTGGGCAGACGACAGCGACTTCTATGACCAGGGCGACGCCGGGGACTGGGTTCCCGTGCCGAACCCTGATGTTTCCCCCAGGGACATGCGTATACTGGAGTGGCGAATGGAACCGGGCGATGCCATTCTGTTTCACTTCCGAACGTTGCACGGTGCCCGGGGGAATCCGGGCAGTCGACGGCGGCGGGTTCTTTCGCTGCGCTGGTTCGGTGACGACGCCAGGTTCATCGCCCGTCCGGGGCGAACGTCACCGCCATTCCCCGGTCATGGAATGACCGAAGGACAGCAGCTCAGGGAGGACTGGTTTCCGGTCATCTGGAAAGCCGACGAAACGTGACAGCAGGACAAACCGGCGGGCCAACGCCACCAGCCGGTTGCAGCGAGGCCTCTGGCCGGTCAGGCGCGCCAATGCAGCACCTTCCCTTTGACAACAGTTATTCCCGGCTTCCGGAGCGGTTCTTCGCGCGCGTGCAACCGGACCGGGCACCTGATCCGCACCTGATCCGGTTGAATCACGAACTCGCGGCGGAGATCGGTCTCGATTCCGATTGGCTGGAATCAGATGCGGGTCTCGCAATGCTTTCCGGCCGGGACCTTCCAGAGGAAGTGGATTCCATTGCGATGGCCTATGCCGGTCACCAGTTCGGCGGCTGGGTTCCGCAACTCGGGGACGGACGGGCCTTGCTGCTCGGCGAGGTCGTCGGTCCGGACAAAATCCGCCGCGACATCCAGCTCAAGGGATCCGGCCGAACGCCGTTTTCGCGCATGGGTGACGGCAAGGCGCCACTCGGACCTGTACTCCGGGAATACATCGTCAGCGAAGCCATGGCCGCGCTTGGTGTCCCCACGTCGCGGTCGCTGGCCGCTGCCGCGACCGGTGAAGCGGTTTACCGGGAGCGGCCGCTCCCCGGGGCCGTCCTCACCCGGGTTGCCCAGAGCCACGTTCGCGTCGGAACATTCCAGTATTTTCACGCCCGAAATGACCGGGACGGCGTCAGGGCGCTGGCCGATTACGCTCTCGAGCGGCACTTTCCCGGTTCGCGAGACGCCGAACGGCCTTACCACCGTCTCCTCGACGAAGTCATCCGGCGCCAGGCGGCGTTGATTGCCCGCTGGATGGGGCTCGGATTCATCCACGGCGTCATGAACACGGACAACACGCAGATCGCGGGCGAGACGATCGACTACGGTCCTTGCGCATTCATGGAAGCATTTCATCCGGGAACGGTCTTCAGTTCGATTGATCACAGGGGCCGTTATGCATGGGTGAACCAGCCGGCCATCGCGGAGTGGAATCTCGCGCGATTTGCGGAAACCCTGCTGCCGCTTCTCGATGACGCGGACCAGGAATCGGCACTGGCGGATGCCCGTGGGGCCCTTTCGAGATTCGGGGTCGTGTTTTCAGACGAATTGTCCGCCGTTTTCAGACGAAAACTTGGGCTGGACGTCGGTGAGGACGATGACCGCGTCAAGCAGTTCATTGACTCGACGTTTTCGGTCATGGCGGCGCAGAAGGTCGACTTTACCTGCTTCTTCAGCGAACTGACACGGGTTGCGGGCGGAGTGATTCGTGCCGGGAAACCCGTCAGCCATGAACTTCCGGACACGTTTCGCAAGCTCTTCGCCGATCCGTCGGCCGCCGAATCCTGGTTCGACGGCTGGAAAATCGTCTTCGCGTCGGAATCCTCGCCCGCGGCCCGCAGGCTCGCAACCATGCAACGCGTGAATCCGGTCCTCATTCCGCGGAATCATCGGGTGGAGGAAGCGATTCGCGGTGCGATGGCCGGCAGCTATGCGGAGTTCCACCGGCTGGTTGACGCCCTGAAATCACCCTACCGGGAACAACCGGGATATTCGGACCTGGAACGACCTGCGCGGAACGACGAAATGGTCCACCAGACATTTTGCGGAACGTGAAGCCCGACATCGTTCGTGACAGCGATTCCGGCAACCATTCGAACAGCAGGGAACGACGGCAGCATGGCGACGGAACACGATGCGAGCATGATGAACAACCTCTACTGGTGGGGGATTCCGACACTGTTCCGGTGCGCGGCTGCCGAACCCGAAGGACACGATATCGTTCTCGCGGGCGTCCCGCACTCGACGGGAAACGGGACCACGGAAAGAGACCAGCACCTGGGGCCCCGGGCTGTCAGAAACGTCTCGGCTCTCCAGCGGCGGGTTCATGGCTCCTTCGGCGTCGATCCCTGGTCATCGGCAAGGATCTGCGACGTCGGAGACGTGCCCCTGCCGAAAGCAAACGACAATGAGGACTGTATCGAGAGGATCACGTCCTTTTTCGAGAGGATCGACCGGGCCGGAGCCCGCCCCGTATCGATCGGCGGCGACCACTCGATAACAGGCGGAATACTCCAGGCGCTCGGCGGGGGCCGGATCGCGGAAGGGCAGCCGGTCTCCCTCCTCCACCTCGACGCCCACACCGACGTCTTCACCAAGGTCGATCACTTTCTCGGCGCCCGAAAATCGGCCGCGCACTGGGCGGCCTATCTCGTCGACCAGGGCCAGGTGGCTCCGGCCAGGTCCATACAGGTTGGTCTTCGCGGCCATCCGAGAACACTCGACTGGCTGCAGCCTGCGTACGATTACGGGTACAACCTCGTGACAATGTCGGATGTGCGTACGCGTGGCATTGCCGACGTCATCTCGGAGATCCAGGACTGCCTGGACGGCCACCCGGTCTACGTGACATTCGACCTCGATTGCCTTGACCCTTCCGTTGCCCCCGCCGTCGCGAACATCGAGCCCGGAGTCAGGGGATTCTCGATCGACGAAGCCGTGGAGCTTCTTCATTCGGTCAGGGGCATGAACATCATCGGGGGAGACGTCGTGTGCCTGATGCCGACCAAGGACAGTCCGAACCAGATCACAGCGATGGTCGCAGCATCCATAATGTTCGAAATGATCACCCTGATCGCCGAAAGAGCACGGAAGAGCAAGGCACCCCGCACGTAATGGCGCCGACCCTCATCGGTTTTTGTGGAGGCTTTCCGATCACGTCGAACCGGTGCAGGTCTGCGAGTTTGCCTGGGCCCTCCGTCTCCATCCCCACAAGACGAAACTTCGGCAACAGAGATCGCGGCGCAACCGGCTTCCGCATCCGCGTTATCATTCTTCCGTCTCTCTACGGACGGATTCCGGCAGACCGGACGCACCGTCGTGATGCCACTTGCATCATGCGTGTGCACCACCCTGACGCAAACGAATACCTTCGACGTGTTCTTGGCAGCGAGGCTACCGGACGCGTTTCCTCGGTCCCGTGGACATTCCCACAACCAGCTCCGCTTCCAGTAATACCTGCTCATTCCGGGCCCGCTGGACTTCGATCTGACCCATAAGCAGATTGACGGCCTTTTCGCCGGCCTCGCGAACCGAGGACCTGACCGCCGTGAATAAGGGAGGAGATTGCCGGTTCGAGAGGTAGGACAGGTCATCGTCGTACGCGATCAGGGACACGTCTCCCGGCAACTCCAGGCCACTGTCATGAATTGCGCGGCGGGCTCCGATTGCCGACATCACCGATGCCACCAGGAAAGCGGTCGCCGGACTTTCCGACTCCAGCATTGCCTTCGCAGCCGCGTAACCGTTGGCTTCAGTCATGTCGCCACTGGTTTGCAGGTCGGATTGCGGCTCGATCCCGGCCGCATGCAGCGCCTGGAGGTAACCGTTCAACCTGCGGTGGGCGAAATCAAAGTCCTGCCGCCCGTTGATCAGCCCGATTCTCCGATGCCCCATGTGCGTCAGGAACGTGGTTGCCTGCTCGAAGGCCCGATGGTTGTTCACGTCAACCCACGAATAGGGAATGGACACGCCCGACGAGCGTCCGTGCACGACGAATTTCAGCTCCAACTCCTTGAGCAGTTCGATTCTCCGGTCATGCACCTTGGGTCCCTGCAATATGATGCCGGCGACGCTCCCTTGCGCCTTCAGTTTCCTGAAGACGTTTTCTTCGTCGCTCTGGTCCGCGATCGTCAGGTTGATACTGTATCCCCTGGCGGCACAGACCTCGGCCGCCCCCGAAATGAAGTCCCCGAAAATCGGATTGACCAACTCGTTCCCGTTGCTCGACGAAAGGACATGGCCGATGCTGTAGGACCTGCCCAACGCCAGGGAGCGCGCGCGCAGGTTGGGCTGGTATCCGTGAATTCGCGCGGCTTCGCTGACTTTCCGGCGTGTCTTTTCGCTGACTTCGGGATAGCCGCTCAGCGCCCTGCTTACGGTTGTCGGCGACAGGCCCAGGAAATTCGAAAATTCTTTTAGGTTCATGTCCTCGACTTGTAACCGCTTTCAATTCCATTGACGATACTCCTGACCCGCTCGGCAGGTCAATACTGGGCCGAATCGGCCAAGAATCAGGTGATTTGGGCATTGACTCCCACGGATTTCTGTCAATCATGAAGGAAATTCAAAACGCTTTGAGTAGACTTGGGGTCTGTTCCGGACCCTCAAAAGCTCATCAATGGGAGGATAACCGATGAAAAACGTTCTGATTGCGGGCGCAGCTGTTCTGGCGCTTGGCGCGGGCGCTGCCACCGCTGAAAAACTCACCGTTTTCGGTCCATGGCTCGGGCCGGACCAGGATTCGGTCGAGGCGGTGCTGGCAGACTTTGCCGCACAGTCCGGGCACGATGTCAGCTACGTCGGCTCGGACAGCTTCGAGCAACAGATCCTCGTCGACGCCGAAGCGGGTTCCGCGCCGAATATCGCTGTGTTCCCGCAACCCGGCCTGGCGTCCGACATGGCGTCCCGCGGCTTCCTTGTCCCGTTGGCGGACGGAACCGGCGACTGGATCAGAGAAAACTACGCCGCCGGGCAGTCGTGGGTTGACCTGGGCACCTATGCGGGCGCCGACGGCAACGACCATTTGTACGGCTTTTTCTACAAGGTCGATGTGAAATCCCTGGTCTGGTACAGCCCCGAGAACTTCGAAGACGCGGACTACGAAATTCCTGCCTCCATGGAAGACCTCAAGGCCCTGAACGACCAGATCGTCGCTGATGGCGGCACGCCCTGGTGCATCGGTCTGGGTTCTGGTGGTGCGACCGGCTGGCCGGCCACCGACTGGGTCGAAGACATGATGCTGCGCACACAGTCGCCCGCAGACTATGATGCCTGGGTTTCAAACGAGCTGAAGTTCACCGACGCAAAGGTTGTCGGGGCGATCGAGGAATTCGGTGCGTTCGCGCGTAACGACGACTATGTTGCCGGTGGTGCCGGCGCCGTCGCTTCGACCGATTTTCGTGACTCTCCGAAGGGCCTCTTCTCTTCGCCGCCGCAATGCTACATGCACCGTCAGGCATCGTTCATTCCGGCGTTCTTCCCGGAAGGCACCGTTGTTGGTGAAGACGCGGATTTCTTCTACTTCCCGGCATACGAAAGCAAGGATCTCGGCAAACCCGTTCTTGGCGCTGGTACGCTTTGGACCATCACGAACGAGAATCAAGCTGCCCATGACTTGATCGAGTACCTGCAGAATCCGGCCGCACACGAGATCTGGATGGCGCGCAAGGGCTTCCTGACGCCGCACAAGGGCGTAAATCCTGAAGCATTCGGCGACCCGACGCTCCGAAAGATGAACGAAGTTCTGCTCAACGCAACGACGTTCCGTTTCGACGGGTCCGACCTGATGCCAGGCGGAGTTGGCGCTGGATCCTTCTGGACGGGCATGGTCGACTATACCGGAGGCAAGTCCGCTATGGACGTCGCTGCCGAAGTCCAGGCATCATGGGATGCGTTGAAGTAGCCGGAAACGCTTTCGGGCGCTCCGAAATTTCGGGGCGCCCTCATTATGTCCTGACTTTCATTGGCCGATTGTTGGTGCCCATGCAGCTGAGGGATGTAGCCTAGGGAGGACCCCATGCACCCGGCAGTTCAAGGTCTGATCACGATCATCATCGGTGTTGGTGGGTGCGTCGGCTATTTCTATTTCTCGAACCAGATCCTCGACAGGTTCATTTTCCCGCCGCGCGGCGGCGATGCCGGGCGCAACATCAACCGCGCCAACATGGTTCGCCCCTGGCTGTTCCTGTTTCCCGCGATTTTCGCGCTGGGTCTCTATCTCGCCTACCCGGTCTTCGAGACGTTGCGCCTGTCGCTGACGGACCGTTCCCAGGACGGGGCATTCGTGGGACTTGCCAACTATGGCCAGATGTTCGGCGAGCCCAAGTTCTGGGAAGCCCTGCGCAACAACATGTTCTGGTTGATCGTTGTGCCGGCGGCGTCAACCGCTTTCGGTCTCCTGGTCGCCCAGTTGACCGACCGTATCGCCTGGGGCAACGTTGCCAAGTCGGTGATATTCATGCCGATGGCGATTTCCTTTGTCGGCGCCTCGGTGATCTTCAAGCTGATCTACGATGCGCGTCCCATCGAACAGGCCCAGATCGGCATTCTGAATGCGGTCTGGCTGCAATTCGAGGGAGGCACCGGGTCGTTTCTCTTTCTTCGGCTCCTGCCAGCGGTCATGCTGTTGAGCTTTGCGGCCGTCGTGACCTACGCCATATATGTCGTCGCCATGCGGTTGATTTCCGACCGACGCAAAAAAGGCTGGCTCACGCCTCTTGTCCAGATTGGTCTCTCGATATTCGGCGCCTGGCTCGTGATCCTGGCGCTGGTCAATTCGGTCCAGGTCTTTTCGGTGGAATACACCTATGGCGAACCGCAGCAATGGCTGACGCTGCCTTTCTGGAACAACTTCTTCCTGATGGTGGTGCTGATCTGGATCCAGACCGGCTTTGCAATGGTGATCCTGTCAGCGGCGCTGCGCGGGATCCCGGAGGAAACGGTCGAGGCCGCCATCGTTGACGGGGCCAATCCGTTTCAGGTCTTCTTCCAGATCAAGGTGCCGCAGATCGTGCCGACCATCGTGGTGGTCTGGACGACGATCACGCTGACGGTCCTGAAGGTCTTCGACATCGTTTTCGCCATGACCAACGGTCAGTGGCAAACGCAGGTGCTGGCGAACTACATGTTCGACAAGTTGTTCCGCGCCAATGACTGGGGCGTCGGGTCGGCCAGCGCAATCATCATCATGCTGCTTGTGTCGCCAATCCTGGTCTGGAACGTGGCCAACGCCCGCAGGGAGATGAGGTAGGCCGATGGACAATATCGCAGGCACCAAGTCGACACTCACCTGGGTCGTTCATATCTCGGTCGTGCTTCTCGTGGTTCTCTGGCTGTTCCCGACGGTTGGCCTGTTCGTATCCTCCTTCCGCACCGCCGACCAGATCTCCGGCAGCGGCTGGTGGTCATCGATGTTTCCCCAGGAACGGCAAAACCCGGCAATCCGTCTGAGCGGAGAGGAAGTGCGGGAGGGTGATCTGTTCGTCATCACTGGCAACCTTTTCGGCGGTTCCGAAGCGACCGTCAGCCTGTGGGGGACCTCGTCACGGGCGCCACAGGCTTTCCAGCCCGGTGAAACCTCGGAACTTTCCAGGGACCGCACCGTCACCCTGGAAGTGAACGGAGATTTCCGCTTCACCGCCACCGAAAGCCAGGAGGGCAAGCGTCTGCCGCGGGTTTTCACCACGGCCACCACGCCCCCGGATTTCACGCTGGAAAACTACGACACGATGCTCCTTGACGAAAACAACGTCGAAGGCATGGCCAAGGCCTTCTTCAACACGCTGACCGTGACGATTCCGGCGACCATCATCCCCATCGTCATCGCGGCCTTTGCGGCCTATGCCCTTGCGTGGATGGAGTTCCCGGGCCGCGCACTGCTGATTGCCATGGTCGTGGGGCTTCTGGTGGTGCCGCTCCAACTGGCGCTGATCCCGCTGCTGAAACTCCATCTGAATATCGGGATCGGCAAGGGATACCTCGGGGTCTGGCTCGCGCACACCGGTTTCGGGTTGCCGTTGGCGGTCTACCTGCTCAGGAACTACATGGTCGGCCTCCCAAAGGACATCATCGAAAATGCCAAGGTCGATGGCGCAACGGATTTCCAGATCTTCATCAAGATCATCCTGCCACTCAGTTTCCCGGCGCTCGCCTCCTTCGCGATCTTCCAGTTCCTGTGGACCTGGAACGACTTGCTGGTGGCGAAGGTGTTCCTGATCGATGCGACAGGCGAAACCACGGTGATGACAAACCGGATCGTGGAACTGCTCGGCACCCGTGGAGGCAACTGGGAAATCCTCGCAACGGCCGCTTTCGTTTCGATCGCCATACCGTTGATCGTTTTCTTCGCAATGCAACGCTACCTCGTCCGCGGCCTGCTGGCCGGTTCCGTGAAGTAGACGCCCGGCCCTATGAACATACAGGTCCAGACAACCGGCGCCTTCGACAACAGGTCCGATCCCGACTGGTGGCGCGGCGCGGTCATCTATCAGGTCTATCCGCGCTCATTCCGGGATTCCGACGGCGATGGGATCGGCGACCTGGCCGGCATAACCGAACGCCTTCCCTACATCGCGTCGCTCGGGGTCGATGCGCTCTGGATTTCGCCCTTCTTCGCGTCGCCAATGAAGGACTTCGGCTATGACGTGAGCAATTATCGCGACGTTGACCCGATGTTCGGGACCCTGGACGATTTCGACAGGCTGATGGTCCGTGCGCATGGACTGGGCTTGCGCGTCATGATCGACCTTGTGCTGTCACATACGTCCGACCAGCACCCGTGGTTTGTCGAAAGCCGCAGGAGTGCATCGAACGCGAAATCCGACTGGTACGTTTGGGCCGATCCGAAACCGGATGGAACCCCGCCCAACAACTGGCTGTCGGTATTCGGTGGTTCAGCCTGGCATTGGGAAAGCCGGCGTCAGCAATACTACCTGCACAACTTCCTGGCCGCGCAGCCGGACCTCAATTTCCACAACACCGACGTTCAGAATGAACTGCTCGATATTGCCCGCTTCTGGCTTGATCGTGGTGTCGATGGTTTCCGGCTGGATACGATCAACTTCTACATGCACGACAAGGCCCTGCGCGATAACCCGCCCCTGTCATCTGATCTGCGAAACGCAATCATCGCCCCCCGGGTGAACCCCTACAACCATCAGGACCACCTCCACGACAAGAACCACCCCGACAACCCGGCCTTTCTTCGAAGGCTTCGCGCCGTCATGGAACCGTACGGAGCAGCCGCAGTCGGCGAGGTTGGTGATGCCCGAAAGGGGTTGGAAATCATGGCACAGTACACCGCCGGCGACGATCTGATGCACATGTGCTATGCCTTTGAGCTTCTGACCAACGATTGTCCCACGGCTGAAGACGTTTTGTCCGTCATGACACGGCTGGACAACGTGGCATCGGACAGCTGGCCTTGCTGGGCGTTTTCAAACCACGACACGGTGCGCCATGCGACCCGCTGGGGTCTGCCTGTCGAGGGTCTGAAGACGATGACCACGCTGATGATGTGTTGGCGTGGATCTGCCTGCATCTACCAGGGCGAGGAACTGGGCCTGATGGAAGCAGAATTGGCGTTCGAAGACCTGAAAGATCCCTATGGCATTGAATTCTGGCCAGGATTCAAGGGGCGCGATGGCTGCCGGACACCCATGGTCTGGGAAATTCAGGATGAATTTGCGGGCTTCGGCAGCGCCAGACCCTGGTTACCGGTCAGTCCGGCTCAGGTCGAAAAGGCGGTGGACGGGCAGGAAGAAGACCCCGAATCCATTTTGCACCACTACCGGCGCGCAATCGCATTCCGCCGAAAACACACGATCCTGAAAACGGGAAAACAGGCTGGAATGGCCGTGAAGGACGGCGTTTTGTCCTTCTCGCGAATCGGGGGCGGTAAGGAGGTCTTCTTCGCTTTCAACCTGACGGACGGCATCAACCCGGTTGAACTTCCTGCGGGGAATTGGGTGCCTCTCGGCGCCGAACTCGGCGCGGTTTCCGAATTTTCCGAAATGAACCCGGCCCTTGGGCCCTGGCAATTTGTGATAGCGGCAAAGCCCTGAGGATTGGACAGATGGCTGATCTCAAACTGACGAATATCGACAAGACTTACGGCGTCAATGTCAACGTCCTGAAAGATATCAATCTCGATATCGAGAAAGGCGAATTGATCGTCTTTGTCGGGCCTTCGGGCTGTGGGAAATCCACGCTTTTGCGCATGATCGCCGGGCTTGAGAAAATCACCGGCGGGACCCTGGAGATCGATGGCCAGATCGTCAACGACGTACCGCCGGCCCAGCGCGGCATCGCGATGGTGTTCCAATCCTATGCGCTTTACCCGCACATGACCGTGCGCGACAACATGGCATTCGCACTGAAAATCGCGAAGAAGTCCAAGCAGGAAATCGATGAGACCATCGAAAAGGCGGCCCGGATCCTTCAACTTGAACCCTACCTGGATCGCCTGCCAAAGGCCTTGTCGGGCGGCCAGCGCCAGCGCGTCGCCATTGGCAGGTCCATCGTGCGCGATCCGAAGGTCTATCTTTTCGATGAACCGCTGTCGAACCTTGATGCGGGACTGCGTGTTGCGACGCGGATCGAGATCGCCCAGCTCAAGGAAAGCATGCCCGACTCCACCATGATCTACGTCACGCATGACCAAGTCGAGGCAATGACGCTCGCCAGTCGCATCGTCGTGCTTGCAAATCGTGGAATCGCCCAGGTCGGTACGCCGCTGGAACTCTATGAAAGACCCGAGAACGAGTTCGTGGCGCAGTTCATCGGCTCCCCTTCGATGAACCTGATGCCCGGAACAGTCGTTTCCACAGGAAAAGAAACTGTTGTCGAACTGGATGGTGGTGGCTCGGCGCGTTCATCCGTTCCAACGGGAGACGACCTGCAGGGCGCACGCGTCAACGTCGGGATTCGACCGGAAGATTTCGAACTGACAGAAGACGAACACTGTTTTTCAGGCAAAGTCGCAATTACGGAAGCATTGGGAGAGGTAACCTTGCTGTACTTCGAGCAAGGGGAACGCGATGTGCAGATAATTGCGAAGTTGCCCGGAATTCACCGCGACATCCGTGGCCGGATTGTCAAACTGTCGGCCCCGCGAGACAAGGTGCACCTGTTCAAGGAGGGACATTCGCTGCTCATGAGGTGAGCCACGAGAACGAGTCTTCTCCGAACGAAAGATCCAACGCCCGTACACGGATCGCGAAAACCCGAGGCAACCGATGCGTGCGCTCTTCGGTGTCCCGAACGTGCCCGCGGAACCTCACGAACAAACCGATCATCGTCCGTACCCGGCAATATCTTGATCCCGTCGGCAGCGGCCCTAAATTGCGTTTTGTCATGGCGCGACGGCCCAACGGCCCAATCATCGCCCCTCGCATGGCCGGGATCAGGAATGACGAACACCGTTCGATACGGAATCATTGGTTGCGGAATGATGGGACAGGAACACATCCGTAACATTTCCTTGTTGCCTCGGGCTGAAATCGCCGCGGTATTTGACCCGGACCCGGTCATGCTGACGGAAGCGGAATCGCTGGTGCCAGGCGTCGCGGTTGCCGAATCCCTTGTGGAGTTGATCGAGCATCCTGCTCTCGACACTGTCCTGATCGCGTCCCCGAACCATCTGCATCTGGATCAGCTTGAAGCGGTCATCAGCATGAAACCGATACCGGTCATGGTCGAGAAACCATTGTTCACCGCACCGGAGCAACTGGCCAGAGCGCAGGCCGTTTCGAAAAGGGCCGCAGCCCCGGTCTGGGTTGCGATGGAATACCGCTACATGCCCGCGATTGCCGAGTTCCTCGAAAGGATGAACGCAGCAACCGGTGGTGTCAAAATGCTGACCATACGTGAGCACCGTTTTCCGTTTCTTCCCAAGGTGGGCAACTGGAACCGGCTTTCCTGTCTGACCGGAGGAACTCTGGTCGAGAAATGTTGCCACTTTTTCGACCTTATGCGTCACGCCATCGGCGACCAGCCGGTTCGCGTGATGGCCTCGGCCGGGCAGGACGTCAATCATTTGACCGAAACCGTCGGCGCCTCCCCGTCAGACATCCTCGACAACGCGTTCGTCATTGTCGATTTTGCCAACGGAGTTCGTGCAATGCTTGACCTGTGCATGTTTTCCGAAGGATCGCGGTTTCAGGAGGAGATCACCGCGGTCGGTCCCGAGGGGCGCATTGATGTCTTCATTCCCGGCCCAACGCGTTTCTGGCCCGATCATCTGGGATCGCCACCGGTTTCAAAAATCGTCATCAGCCCGAGATCGCGGAAAGGTCAGGAAGAGTATGACATTCCGGTCGATCCGGTTCTTCTCAGGTCGGGTGACCACAACGGGGCAACGTATTTCCAGCATTGCCTGTTTCTGGAAACCGTGCTGTCAGGGCGCGAACCCGAAGTCACGATGACCGACGGGATCGAAGCGGTGAGGATCGGCCACGCCGCGCAACTTTCGGCCGAACAGCACAAGGCCGTAAAGATTTGAACGTGAACCCATGGATTCCGGGCAATCAACTGCTCCGATCATGTTCGTGAGCCGGTTAGTGTTCGGTTCCCGGGACAACCGTTCTCCGTCGGTCAGTCGACTTCGTCTTCGGACCCGTTCCACCGCGAACTCATTCCGGAGACGTCGAAATGCCAGAACGTATCGGCATAGAGACAGACCGTAACCGGCAAGATTGAGACCAAATGGCAATTTGACGGGGGCAGGTAATGCCGCACCATTGCCTTGGCAATGGAACTGTCCTTCCGACATATGAGCCGTTCTGGCATACCGTCGCCTTCTCGTTACCGCCTTCCTTCGTCCACTGAACCGGGTCGCGGCATGGATGCGTGGCCATGAGCTGCCCGTTCCTGCCGGAACCCCGGGCAACAGCATTCACAGGCTGGTCCCGCCGTTCGAACCGCCGTCGCAGGCGATCTTCAGGCACCTGGACGCAGCCATGGTGCTTCACGGCGACGAGACCGATGGGTGCAGTCTCTCGAGGCCAACCGCGGCACCAGCCGGGACCGGTTGAGGCGCAGGTCGCGCCCGGTCATCGGGAATGCAGGGTGAATCCGGCGTCTGCAAATGGCAAGACAATGTCACCGCAGGCACCGAAAGCACCGGCCCGACAGCAGCAAATCTTCACGTGAACCAGGATTAGACATCGATCGGGAAATCCCGCCACGGGACAAACGTCCCGCCGTGATTCGTTTCCTGTCAATCGATGGACTTGTCAATTACCGTAAGGCAATTGCATAAAACCACGATGTTTCAGATCAATCCGAGGCTCACCGGTTTCACCTGCCTGCGTACCGGAATCGGATTGCCCGTCGGGGACTACTTCGAAGGGTCTCCGCCATCAGCCAAGGAAGGATTTCCCGCCAGCATGTACGCGGTGTACCGCGGCAACCCCTGTTGGCCACCAACTGGACCGGACATGGGGATGGCGCGATACCGTGATTTCCTGCCATACTTGGACTTTCCCAGCCTTGGTGAAGGAGCAACGCCGCTCGTGCCTGTGCCGAAACTGGCTCGCGGCGTTGACCTCAAGCAGGTCTGGGTCAAGAACGAAGGTCAGAACCCGACCGGCTCCCACAAGGACCGGATGAGCCCGCTGGTCGTCGCGCGGGCTTTGGCAACGGGGCACCAGACCGTGGCTGCCGCCTCAAGCGGCAATGCGGGTGTATCGCTCGCCGCTCATGCCGCTGCCGTCGGGCTGAATTGTGCAGTCGTCACCGCGCAGACCGTTGGCACCGCCTGGAAGCGGGCCCTGGAAACCTACGGCGTGGAACTGATCGTCGCCGCCAACAGCCGGGAACGCTGGGACATACTTCGCCAAAAATCCCGCAGCGGGAGCTGGTACCCGGCCACGAACTACATGGTGCCGCCGGTGGGCAGCAACCCTTACGGTGTCCAGGGGTTCAAGACGGTCGCATACGAGATCGTCGAGGAACTCGGTGCCGAGGCGCCTGATTGCATCATAGTGCCGACCGCCCGCGGAGACCTCCTGTGGGGCATCCTCGAAGGATTTCGGGAACTGAATGACCTGGGGCAGATTGGATCCATACCCCGAATGTATGCTGTCGAGCCATATCCGCGCATCGCGCGTGTCCTTGCAGGCTCGGACTACCGCCTGGGTTATCCCGGCACCACCCGCATGTCATCGATCGCCGGCGACACCGTGAGCTACCAGGCGGTGCACGCAGTGAATCGTTCCGGTGGTGACGCGGTCGTCGTCACGGACGACGAAGCCTCGGCCGCGATTCCGCATCTCGCCAGCCAGGGCTTCTACTGCGAGTCTTCGTCCGCCGCGAGTCTGGCAGCGCTCGAGGCGCTCCACCGGTCGGGTCGGCTCGAAACGATTCGAACGGCGGTTCTCATCCTCACCTCGCACGGATTCAAGGACACGATCTGACGCCGGCGATTACTGGCCGGCAAGCGAAACAGATTCCGCCTGCAGTCGCTCCCGAGCCATGCCCAGCGCGTCGCGGCGGGCATTCGTTTCATCCACTGCAGAGGCAAGGCGGCGTCGAGCTTCCTCGATCATGCGCCTGACTTCCGGTTCTGCGGGGCCACCGATCCCCGTGCGGCTGGCGACCGCCTCATGCGGGTCGAGGCAGTGCTCGAGGTCGGTATCCGGGATTTCGAGCTCCCGGTCGAACAATTCTCTTGCCGCTTCCCGGATCAGGCCGCCCTTGATCTGGTGTGATTTCAGCCCGCGTTCCAGCCCGCGACGCACGACGAGGCCGGTCAGGTGGTGGGCCTGGCGAAACGACAGTCCGGCCTCACGCACGAGAAGGTCGGCGAGATCGGTGGCGGTCGAATAATTCTCCTCGACAAGGGCACGGCAGCGCTCTTCGTTGCACGCGGCGTTGGCAAGAACCAGCTTGACGATCGAGAGGGCAGCGCAGGTATCCGCGAGCACCTCGTAACAGTACCGCAGCGCCTCGGTATTTCCGTCCACCGTGTTCGTGAAGTTCGTCCCCTTGATCGCGGTCATCGCACCGGTAAGGGCGCCGATCACGTGACCTGAGCTCCCTTTCAGGTGCTCGAGGACAACCGGATTCTTTTTCTGCGGCATCATGCTGGAGGTGCCGAACACGCTGTCCGGAAAACTCAGGGTCCGGAACTCATGGGAGACCATGACAAACAGGTCCTGGGCCAACCGACTCCACGAAAGCGCCAGGCCGGCGCAGCCCATGAGCAGCTCGATTGCGAAGTCCCGGGAGGCAACGGCGTCCTGACCGTGTTCCAGGACACCACTGAATCCGAGCAGCTCGGACGTCAGGTTCCGGTCGATCGGGAATGGCGTTCCCGCCAGGGCCCCTGCACCTAGAGGATTCAGATTCATGCGCGGATAGGCACCGGCGATGCGCCCGAAATCCCGCTCGAATGCCCCTGCAATACCCAGGAGGTAATAACCGAAGGTGATTGGCTGGGCCGGCTGCAGGTGCGTGTATCCCGGCATGACCACGTGCGTCTGGGCTGCGGCCCGTTCGAGAGCGACGTGGCGCACCTCGTTCAGGGCAGCGAGGATGTCCAGGCAGTAGTCCCGGCAGCGCATGCGGTCGAGTGCCGCCTGCAAGTCGTTGCGGCTGCGGCCGATGTGCATGCGGCCACCCACGTCGGCACCGGTCTTTTCGATCACCTTCGCTTCGTAGTTGAAGTATGCGTCCTCCCTCGCCGGATCGAGGTCGAAGTCCTCGGGGCCCGCGTGCGCGAGTTCGAGGAGCGCAGTGGCCAGTTTGCGGGCGATGTCCGGTGTGATGATTCCGCACCGCGCCAGCATGACCACATGGGCCTGGTTGATTTCCGTGAGATAGGGGAAACACGGGACGAACATGCGCTCGAGGCGTGGCCCGTAGATATGGTCCTGGATCTCAGGTGCGACGGCCTCAGTGAGCAATCCGCTGACCTTGGATTCCATGGCAGTGCCTCAGTTTGCGTGGCGACAAGGGGAAGCGACGACGTAAACCCTGGCGAAACTGCCGGCCGGGACGAGGTCCGAAGGGTCGACCGCATGGCAACCGCCGGCGGTTACTCCGGTTGAGCCAACGCCCGGTTGCGGCGTCGTCGCCGCCTGCTGGAACTCTTTCGCGGCAATCTCACTGTTACAGGCGGAAACACCGATGCCCGTCCCCGTGACAGAGACGTTTGCCCGGAAGATCATGTCGCTCGCACCCGCATAGTGCTTGGATAGCACTGCCCCCGGCGATCGAACAACCCCTGCGCTCCTGCGGCCATGGCGGAACTCTGTTCTCCCGGATGCTGCAGAGCCAAGGCCCGGAGTCGTTCCGGTGTGGACCCGGAGATGCCCGCGGCCGTCTTCAGCACAGAAAACCGCCGGAACCGATCCGCGATTTCCCCGGGGCCTCGCCCATTGCCCCACCGGTGAAACGATGGTTTTTCGGCCGCCCGTCGTGTTGCCAGGACGAACGCTGGCCCGTACCGGCCCGGGTCCCGACGCCGCTTGATGGGCATTCGGGCGAATGTTACGGTCGCTTGCGGCAGTGGCGGAAGGGACTAGAGGATGGAACAGGTCACAGGGCTTGCCCCCTCGGGCTCCCTTGGCAGCGGTTTCAACCTTGCCGCGTTTCAGAATGCCCTTGACGCCGGACCGGATTTCATCGGCCAGGATGCAGGGTCGACGGACATGGGGCCCTACTACCTGGGTACTGCCGCGCCGTTCCTGCCGCGCGCTTCGTACAAGCACGATCTGGGCCTGATGCTCGACGCCGCCCGGGAGCGGGAGATCCCGTTGCTTGTCGGATCATGCCTGACCAGCGGCACCAGGCCGCAACTCGACCTCACCGTCGATATCGTTTGGGAACTCGCGCAAGAACGGGGCCACTCGTTCACCATGGCAGTGATCGATGCCGAACTTGACAAGGAATTCCTGAAACGACGCCTGGGGGACGGCGGGGTCGACAGTCTCGGACCGGACGAGGACCTGACCCCGGAACTGGTAGACCGTTGTCCGCATATTGTCGCCCAAATGGGAATGGAACCCCTGATCCGCGCGCTGGATTCCGGTGCCGACGTGATCATCGCGGGTCGTGCCTGCGACGATGCCGTATTTGCCGCCTTCCCGGTGATGAAGGGCTTCGACAGGGGGCTGTCCCTGCACATGGGAAAGATCCTCGAATGCGCCGGGCTCTCGGCGATTCCCTGCGATCTTGCCGAACCCCTCCTGGGACGTATCGAGAGCGACGGATTCCTGGTCTGGCCCGGCGACCCGAACCGCCGCTGTACGAGCCTGTCGGTTGCCGGGCATTCTCTCTACGAACGCGGGGACCCCGGCATCCAGCCCGGACCCGGAGGCACAAGCGACCTTGATCATGCAACATACCAGGACGTCGACAGGCGCACGGTAAGAGTGACTGGCAGCCGCTTCATCCCGGATCCGGTCTACCGGGTGAAGCTGGAAGGGGCCGAGTTCGTCGGATACCGGAGCATCGTGATCGTGGGCGTGCGCGACCCCGTCCTGATCGGCCAGATCGACGACCTCCTCCAGGAAATGCGCGACCATGCGGACTCGCGTTTTTCCGAATGCGGGCCTGGTACGTTCAGGATCGACTTTCACGTCTATGGCAAGAACGCGGTCATGCGCCACCTGGAGCCCGTAACCGGGACCGATCCCCACGAGATCGGCGTCCTGATAAACGTGGTGGCGAACGATCAGGACCTGGCCAGCGCGGTTGCCATGTACGTGCGGGGGACATTGCAGCATGCCAGTTATCCGGGGATTATCGCAACCGCCGGCAACCTTGCCTACCCGTTCTCCCCTTTCAGCATACCGGTGGGACCCGCATACCGGTTCGCGGTCTACCACCTGTTGCCTCTGGAGGACCCGTGCGAGTGCTTCCCGATGAAAATGGTACAGGTATAGAGTGGCAACATTGAGCGCGTACGCCACGGTGATCCGGAGCAAGAACGCCGGGCCGTTCGAACTGACATTCGACATCATGTTCGATAACCGCGAAGCCTACGAGACGATCCGGCGGAGCGGGGTCATCACGGCCAGACTGGTAGCGCAGCTTTACGGCATATCCGACAACGAGGTCCTTGTCTGCCGTGCTTACGATCCGGCGCTGTCGTTCAAGATCACCATTCGCCGCCCCGTCAGTTCTGACGACTTTGGCGAATCGGATGTCTACGGCTGCCAGCAGCACATTCCGTTGACCGGCATCGAGATACCCGACAGTCGCATCGACTGAATACCGTGGATTCTCCGATCCCTGTCCGTCACTTCCGGAAACCATACTTTCGGGGACCGGGGCATCGTGGAAACCGCCGCGCCTGTCCGATCCCCCCGTCCAGATCACCGGCAACGGGTGGGAGGGATTCCTCAAGGTCTGGTTTTAGCTGACATGCAGCTTGACAGGTCAAATGATCGAATGCGAAAGTGTTTCCACATTGCTGTCTGGCTGGTCGCAGCCGGATCAGTTGCGTCGGGAGACTCAATTGGCCCGATGCGGCCTCCTTTCGGGTGTGGCCGGTACCTGCTGGTCGCGAGCCAGCCATCGGAGCCCGCCAAATGACGGGCTCTCGCAGAGTGCTAGGAGGAAGAAATGATCGAACGAAAACCCCGATCGAAAGCCACGCGGCAAAAGCCGACATGGCAGACCACGAGACGCGAGTTTCTAGGCGGTGCAACGACGGTCGGATTCGGGTTGGCGGCTGGCCTGCCAGTCGTGCTTACACCTGGAAAAGCGAGGGCTTCGGAAGTAATTCGTTACGCCGACGACGGCGGCCGCACTGGCCAGGGACGCGACAAGCTCTACATCAAGCCGTTCATGAAAGCGACGGGCATCGAGGTAAAGACCTACATCGGACAGAAAAACCTGGCCAAGATGAAAGCCATGGTCAAGGCCAACAATCTCGAATTCGACATGGTTAACGACGGCGGGTCCAACCTCGTGTCGGCGTCCAAGGCGGGACTCCTCGAGAAACTGGACAAGTCCAAGCTCGACCTTACCAACAAGCTCTTCCCCGAATGGGATTGGGAAGACACGCTCGCCTGGGAGTATTTCTCGGGTGGCCTCGGATACAACGAAGAAACCATAAGTGACCCGCCCACGACGTGGGCAGATTTCTGGGACGTCGACAAGTACCCGGGCAGGCGGGGCATGCGGACACGTCCCCAGTATACGCTCGAGGAAGCCCTGATGGCGGACGGAGTGGCGCCGAAAGACGTCTATCCCATGGACCTGGAACGCGCGTTCAAGTCGATGGACCGCATCAAGCCGCACATCAAGATCTGGATCGAACAGACCGCCAAGACGATCGAGCACCTGCAGACCCAGGAACTCGACTACACGTCAACCTTCAGCGGGCGGGTCTTCATCGCCCGGTCGGAAGGGCTTCCGCTCAACTTCGTATTCGACATGCCGAATTCGTCGCCCCAGAACGTGGGTATAATGAAAGGCGCGCAGAACTACGATTCCTGCCTGAAGCTCGTGCAGTGGTTCTTCAATGGCGAGCCAGGCGTGGAGTGGTTCACCGCGTTCATCGGTTACGGCCCGACTGACTCGGAAACCATGGCCATGTTGTCCGACGAGGTAAAGGCCAAGCTGCCCGATCCCGCCAACCCGAAGGCCAACTGGGTCGACGTCGGTTGGTGGGGCGACAACCTGGAAGACGTCGTCAAGCAATACAAGACGTGGTTGCTGACCTGACGAATCGGGACTGCCGACACGCGAACATTAGCGACCATAGACGGCGCCGGGAACCGGTTGCGGAATCCCGGCGCCGTTCATGTGGGCAAAGTGCGGTTGGTGGCGACGTAGAAGCGGATCCCCACGCGTAATGTTCTTCGTAGCGCCCTTCTTGATTTACATGGGAATTGTTTTCTTCATTCCCGTCGGGCTCATACTCTTTACCGGTTTCGTTTCCGAGGATACCGGCGCGTTCACATTCGAATACTTCCAGGAATTCTTTACCCAGGGCCTCTATCTGCGCGTCCTATGGACAACCATCGAGGTCTCCTTCATGGGCGCCCTGATCGTCCTGCTGTGCGGCTACCCGATCGCCTACTATCTCGCGAAGCAACCGCCGAAGAAACGAATGTACTTGTCGCTCTTCGTGCTGCTGCCGTTTTACACCAGCATCCTCGTGAAGAGCTTCGCATTTGTCGTCATCCTCGGACACAGCGGCGCCGTGAACTGGTTCTTGCGGTTCTTCCTGGGCCCGGACTTCGCGGTCCAGCTGCTCTACAACCGGATCGGCGTGATGTTCGGCATCGTCCACGACATGCTTCCGTTCATCGTGTTTCCCATCCTCGTCAACCTGCTGGCGCAGAATCCCGCGCTGCACAGGGCGGCGGAAATCATGGGGGCCAGCCGCACCCGTATCTTCTGGCAGGTCACCTTCCCGTTAAGCCTGCCGGGCATTTTTGCCGGGCTCCTGCTGGTCGTCGTCCGCGTCATGGGTCAGTTCGTGACCCCGTCCCTGTTGGGCGGGAGGACCGACATCATGATGGCGAACCTGGTTGACTTCCACGTCAACGATGTCCTCGACTGGAACATGGCGGCCGTGATTTCGATCCTTCTGGCGGTCATGGCCGGGGTCTTTCTCGTCGCGCTGGCCCGGCTGCGCGGCGCGCAGATCTTCGGAGCGGAGACGTAAGAATGGCCGACGTCAATCAGCGCCGGGTCGAGACCCTCGGGGGATTGCCGCCGGCGCGGATAACCGTCTGGGCAGCGTGGTTCATGTTTTTTTTCCTGATCGCCCCGAGCCTGATCATCATCCCGATGTCGTTCGGGGACCTGAACGAGCTCTATTTCCCTCCGCGGAGCCTGTCGCTGTTCCTGTACAGGGAGTACTTTTTCGAATCCGTCTGGATGGAAACGACCTTCCAGAGCTTCAAGGTCGCCATACTGTCGACGCTGGCCGGAATGTTCCTCGGCGCGACCGCCGCCTACGGTATCGTGCGCGCCACCTTTCGGGGCAAGAAGATGCTGGGAGCACTCCTGCTGTCGCCCCTCTTCGTGCCAAACATCGTGATCGCACTCGGGCTCTACATCTACTTCGCCAGAATGGGACTCCAGGGAACGACGTTTTGCCTGGTCCTCGGCCACACCCTGTTCGTCACGCCCTTCGTGATGGTCGTGGTCATGGCGGCGCTTCGCGGCGTCGACCCCAACCTGGAAGCCGCGGCCAAGACCATGGGGGCGGGACGGATCTATACGTTCCGGCGGGTTACCCTGCCACTCCTGCGGCCGGCGATGGTGACCGGCGGGTTGTTCGCATTCCTGATGTCTTTCGACGAACTGGTCATCTCCTTTTTCCTGTCGGGCTTCGGAACGCAGACGCTGCCCGTCAAGATGTACGACAGCATCGTGCTTGAAATCTCTCCAGTCCTGTCCGCCATATCGGTGCTGCTGACCCTGCTCGCCTTTTTCGTCTGCGTCATCATCACGATTTTCTATAACCCTGACCGCAGGACGAGACTGCGGCTCGCCAGGGCAGCCGCAACCGATACGGAGCCTCTTGAGAAATGACTCGACCGAATGACGCTGAATCCTCGACTCCCATGGTCTGGTTGCAGGACGTGACCAAGCACTACGGCACCGTTGTCGCGCTCGCCGAAATCGACCTGGAAGTCCGCAGGAGCGAGTTCCTCACCCTGCTCGGGCCCAGCGGTTCGGGAAAGACGACAATCCTCAACCTGATTTCCGGCATGGTCGGACCGACCGCCGGCCGAATCTGGATCGACGGCCAGGACATTACCGAGATGCCGCCCAACAAGCGGGGACTGGGCATGGTTTTCCAGAACTACGCGCTGATGCCCCATATGACGGTGTTCGAAAACATTGCCTTTCCACTCAGGGTTCGAAAGCTCGAGTCGCGCGAAATCAAGACCAAGGTTGCCGAGGTCCTCGAACTGGTACGCCTTCCCGAAGTCGCCCGGAGGAAGCCGAGCGAACTGTCGGGCGGTCAGCAGCAGCGCATCGCCATTGCCCGCTGCCTGGTTTACAACCCGGCAATCATCCTCATGGACGAACCGCTTGGCGCCTTGGACAAGAAGCTGCGCGAGGAAATGCAGCTCGAGCTCAAGCGCCTCCACGCCAGTCTGGACATTACCGCCCTCTACGTGACACACGACCAGGAAGAAGCGTTGACCATGTCGGACAGGATCGTTCTGTTGAACAACGGGCGGATCGAGCAGATGGGTGCGCCGGACGAACTCTATTTCCAACCGCGCTCCCTGTTTTCCGCGGAATTCCTGGGGGATTCGAACATCCTCGGCGGTACTGTCGAGGACTCCGGACCGCCGGTGATCGTATCGACGGCCGTCGGCCAGTGCCGGTGCACGCACGACTGCGGCTTTGCCGAGAATGGAACGCCGGTCAAGGTCATGGTGCGACCGGAAAACGTGTTCATGCTGCCGCCCGGAAACCCGGATGAATATCCCAACAAGTTTCAGGCCCGGATGGTTGACACCATCACCTTCGGCGGCGTCATCAAGAGCTACCTTCGGCTGGCCGACGGCAACAGCATGGTGGTCCAGGAACTTACCCGCGCCGGGCAGTCGGTACCGGAAGCTGGCAGCGAGGTCCACGTCGCCTGGGGCGCGGATGACACCATCCTCCTTCCAGTCGAGGGTCGCATCGAAACACCCGCGCCGCCGTCCAGATGAACCCAGCGGGTTTCTTCGTCGAGCACTGGCGGTACATGTGTTTCGGCTGGCTGTTCACGGCACTCTCGACGCTGGGAAGCGGTTACTTCATCGGCCTGTTCGGCAGTAACATTCGCGGCGAGTTCGGCCTCTCCCACGCTGACCTTGGTCTCATATTCGCGTTCACGATGCTGCTCAGCGGACCCCTGCTGGTGTGGCTGGGGCGGATGATCGACTATGTCGACCTGCGCCTCTACTGCCTGGTATTGTGCCTTGGGTATGCCGCAGGCAGTCTGCTGATCGCCGCGTCACAGGTTCTCGCCGTCCTCGTCGTCGGTCTCCTTTTCGTCCGCCTGATCGGCGACTGGCTGTTCATGCACACGGCGGTTGTCAGTCTCGCCCGCCACTTCGGCGACCGGCGCGGTGAAGCCATGGGCATTGGCGGCCTGGGTTACGGATTGGGTCCGGCCGTGTTCCCGCTCGCCGCAGTCCTGCTCATGGACGCATTCGGTTGGCGGCTCGCCTGGGTCATACTCGCTGTGACGTTCCCGGTTGCCGTCATGCCGGTTGTTGTCTGGTTGCTCCACGGAACGGGAGATCGCCACCGGGAGTTTCTCAAGCCGTCCGCAGCCGATGTCGCGGTAGCCGGAAAGAGCTTGCCGCAATGGTCGCGCCGCGAGGTTCTCGGAGACATCCGGTTCTACCTGGTCATGCCCGCGGTAATCGCGCTGCCTTTCGTCTTGTCCGGTTTTGTCTTCCACCACGTCCACCTGGTTGAAACCAAGGGCTGGAGCCTCGCGTGGTTTTCCAGCGGGTTCATCGTCTATGCCATCGGCAAGGTCGTCATGGCCCTGGTTTTCGGCCATATGGTGGACCGCCACGGTTCCATGCGGTTGCTGCCGTTTTACCCGTTGCCGCTTGTCGCCGGGTTGCTGGCGTTGGCGATGTCCGACCATCCCTGGGTGGTCCCCGTCTACCTGGGTGGCGCCGGGGTTTCGACGGGAATGTGGATGATTGCCATGGGTGCGCTCTGGGCGGAGATGTACGGCGTTGCGCATCTGGGCGGAATCCGTGCCATGGCCCAGGCGCTGATGCTTGCCATGTCCGCCCTGGCGGTATTTTCCGTCGGCGGGTTGCTCGACTGGGGCGTTTCCATGGAGACGATCGCCTGGATTGCGATCGGCTACATCGCGTTTTCCATTGCGCTGCTGTCACGCTGCGACCGGTTGCAATCGACGGGCTGAGTGCGTTCAGCAGATCCGGTCCATGGCCACTTCCAGTTTGCCCTGGGCGTCCGAAATTTCGCGCTGCTGCCTGGCGATCCAACGCCGTTCACGGCCCAGCCGTCTCCGGGCGCTGCCGAGCAGGCGCCTGATCTCGGCCTGGTTCGGGCTGCCGACGGTGACGCGGGTCCGGATGAACTCCTCCGCGTCCAGCGCCAGGCGGATCCTGCCTGTATCGAGATCAAGGGTTCGACCAATGGTCTCGAGAGCGGCTTCGTCCAGGAGGTCCGCCGTTACCTCGTCCGGACGAATTCGACGTTCGATGGCAAGACGCACCATCCGGGCCACGGCGTGGTGGGTCTGACGATAGGAAAGCCCGGTCGCGTGAACGATTTCATCGGCGAGGCTGCTGGACGTCGACCAATTGCTGGTGGCGAGGGCTCGCATGCGATCCTTGTGCACGATGAGCGTATCGACGACGCCAGCAAGGTAGTCCAGCATGTTCTCGGTGACCTCGAGGCCGTCGTCGACCTGGAGAACGCGCCGGGGCGCGTGATCGCCTGATCCCTCGGTCCGGAATGAGGACAACGCTGATGCCATCCAGGTGGTCGAGATTCCCGCCTCTTTCTTGATGGTTTCCAGGGCATAGGGGTTCTTCTTCTGCGGAAAAATGCTGCTGGATCCGCAGTAGGAATCCGCCGTCTCCACGAAGCCGAACTCGAAACCGGACCACAGGTGGAAGTCAGAGGCGAGATCGTTGACGCTCGACATGATGAAGGAAAGAACCGCCATGATCTCGACCGCATAATATTCTTCCAGTGCCAGGCGCGCATTGTCCACGAGGCCGGAGAAGGCGAGAAGTTCGGTCGTCCTGTCGCGGTTGAGCGGCCACGACGTCCCCGAGAGACCGACGGTGCCGAGGGGATTGAGGTTGGTCCGTTCGTAGGCAGCGACAAGGCGGTCGAAGTGTTCCGAGAAAGCATGGAAGACACCAAGCAGGTAGTGACCGAAGACCCACGGCTGCGCATGCTGCATGTGGGTGTAACCCGGCATGATCGATGTCGTGTTTTCCGAGGCCAGCCCGCACACAGCGGCCTGCAGGCCGACGAGCCGGCCGGCGATTTCAAGCAGGCGATCCCGGGCGTACAGGCGTTCGACCGTTGCGCCCTGGTCTATGCGGCTCCGCCCCGTATGCATGCGGCCGCCGACGTCCTCTCCCAGTTCATCGAAGAGGAAATCCTCGACCTGCAGCAGAAAACTGCCCTTGGTGGGTTCGGTTCGAAAGTTCCCGGCTCCGAGGTCCGAGAGGACGCGCAGCCTCTCCAGGATTCTTCCGCCGTCGTCCCGGGAAAGGATACCCTCTTCGACCAGCATCACCGTGTGGGTCATGTCGACCCTCAGAAACTGGGTGAAACGCTGCTTCTCCCGCAAGAGTCTCGGCGCGTGCGTATACTGGATGAGCTGCGGCGACGGCGGCGCCTTGAGGCGGGCTTCCGTCAACAACGTGCCCCGGTGAGCTGTGTTTTCCTGGTTCACTATATTGCTCCTCCCGATCATGCTGCGGCAAGACACACACTAACATAGTCCACCGCGCCCGATCACGGGAAGCCCGCAATGACCGGGACAATTGTCATCGAAGGTGGAAAATGCCAGTCTGCGCCACATTCTTCCGGGCGGGGGGGTCATGTCTGCAAGCAGGATCGTCTTCGGTGGGCGCGCCCGACACAGGCTGCTCCATGGAATCGACATCGCCGGCCGCGCTGTCGGCGTCACCTTCGGACCCCTCGGCCGCAACGTACTGCTCGACAGGGACTATGGCGGGCGCATCAGCAAGGATGGGGTCGCCGTCGCCAGGATGATGGAATTTGACGACCCGTTCGTCAACATCGGTGCCGCACTGCTGCGCGGCGCGGCGGTCAAGGTCAGCGACGAAGTCGGCGACGGCACGACGACAACGGCCGTTCTCTGCAACGCCATGGTGCGGGACGGCATCAGGGCCGTGGCGGCCGGTCTCAATCCCATGGACCTTCGGCTCGGAATCGACATCGCCATCTCCAAGGTCGTCGAAACGCTTGGCGCACGCGCGCGAAGGATCGGGACGCGAGACGAGATCGAGAGCGTTGCACGCATTGCCGCCAACGGAGACGTGGAGATCGCACGGATCGTTGCAGAAGCGCTCGAATCCGCCGGCTCCGAAGGCGCAATCACGGTGGAGGCAGGCCACAGCCTGGAAACAACTGTGACCGTAGCCCAAGGCTTCGAATTCAAGCAAGGTTATGTGTCGCATCACTTCATGACCGACAGGACGACCGGTACCTGCGAACTGGAAGACCCGCTGATCCTGGTCAGCCAGGACAAACTCTCGGAGTTCCAGCCGCTCCTGCAACTGTTCGACGACGTCTATGAAAGCGGGCGTCCATTTCTCGTGATCGCCGAAAGCATCGAGGGCGAGGCGCTGAGCATGCTCGTCGTCAACACGGAGAACGGCGCCCTGCAGGCGGCGGCCGTCAAGGGCCCGGCCTTCGGAGAACGGCGAAATGCCTTGCTCGGGGACATCGCCGCCGTGACGGGGGCGACCGTCCTTGCAGAAGAACTGGGCCTGGCCCCCGCGAATGCCGGCATCGAGCACCTCGGGCAGGCGCGGCGCGTTTCCGTGACCGCTGGCAAGACCTGCATCGTCGATGGCGGTGGCCATTCCCGGGAGATCGGCGACCGCTGCACGGCCATACGGGAGCAAGCCAGGCAGACCGATTCCGACGATGACCGCGAGTGGTTGTCAGAGCGTCTCGCGAGGCTGGCTGGCGGAGTGGCGGTTATCCGGGTCGGAGGTGGCTCGGAAGACGAGGTCAAGGAACGCCGTGACCGGTTCGACAACGCCCTGCGTTCCTCACGAGCGACGATGGAGGAAGGGTATCTTCCCGGTGGCGGTGCCGCTCTTCTCCAGGCGGCACCGGATCTGGACGGGATCGACCCGGCGAACATCGGCCAGAGGGCGGGAATCGACATCGTCAGGAGAGCTCTTCGTGAACCGCTGCGCCGTATCGCCGAAAATGCCGGACACGAGGGTTCGACGGTTGTTGCGCGCCTGGCCGCCCGGTCGGACGGAAAGATCGGTTTCGACGCCAGGAACGGACGCGAGGTCAACATGGTGGATGCAGGAATCATCGACGCCGCAAAGGTCGTCCGCACCGCCTTGCAGACTGCAGCTTCCCTGGCGAGCCTTGCGATCACGACCGAGGCGCTGGTGTATCGCGGTCCGCTTCAGGTGCCCAGCTCCCCGCTCGATGACGAATTCAGGTTCATGAGCGACGCGTTCTGATGTGCGCGACGGTGGGAACGGTCCCCGAAGCCTTCGTGCATGAAAAGTCACTTACAAGTGGACGGGGAGAACGGGGATTCCTGCAAATTCCCGGACACCCGGCCAACGCGCACTTTTGCGGGCGAGGAACACATCAGGGCGACTCCCATGGGTTCGGTGGGGTGTAGCCCCTTCAACCGGTCCGCATCCGGCATCGCTGTCTGCCAGGAATCGCAGGCGTGCTTGACCTGCCAGACCATCGGGTTTCTGCGGCCGATCCTCGACGCCCAGCTTGCCTCGATTCTCGAGAGCGAAGTGATCGTCAAAAACGAGTCCCAAGCCGAGCGGGCTGGAACTGACCTGACCGTATGCGGCACCGGTTCCTTCAATGTCATGTGTCAGGGAAATCACCAACTCGACACGCCGGTCGACACGGCCATCATGGCCGGTTCGGGCAGCGGCGGTTCTCCTCTTACCGCCAAGGCCCTGTGGCAAAGCGTTCCACCGCGATCCGATTGATACTCAGTCCGAGACCGGGCCGGTCCGGGAGCGTGATGTAACCGTCCACGATCGCAGGGCGGTCTTCATAAAGCTCGTCCCAAAAGGCGTCGCGGCGGACGTCGGGGTAACATTCGACGAATGTCGGATTAGAAATTCCGGCCATGAGATGCATGCCGATGTGCGGTTCGGCAACGTGACCCATGGTTACATCGGCGAGAGCAGCAGCACCGGCGATCTTGAGCCACGCCGTGATTCCACCCCCCCGGTTGGCGGTGACGTTCAAGACGTCCACCGACTCCCCGGCCAGCAACTCGTAGCAGCCAAAGACCGATAGCTCGGATTGGCCGGCGCAAATCGGCACGCCCGACTTCTGGCGCACTTCGCGCAAACCCCGGGAGACGTTGCGCCAGTGAACGGGTTCCTCCAACCAACAGGGGTTGCAGTCCCTGATCTGCATGGCGAACCGGACAGCTTCGGCGGGGATCCAGGCAAGGTTCGAATCGACAACGATGGCGAAGTCGTCTCCCGCAGCGTCGCGGGCGACACGCACTCTTTCGGCGCCCTCCTGAATGTCGAGCTTGCCGACCTTGAACTTGATGCCGGCGAGGCCGATATCCTTGTAGAACGTGATCTCGTCGCGAATTCCCTTCTCGTCAAAGCAGGTTTCGTAATACCCCCCGATGCCGATGATCGGCACACGGTCGGTACGGCCGCCGATCAGCTTGTAAACGGGCAGCCCGCAGATTTTGCCCTTGAGATCCCACAGGGCGACGTCAACGGTCGATATTGCCTTAATGACGGCATCGGGTTCGGGGGCCTTGGTCGCATGGGCGATCATCTTCCCCCAGTGCTCTTCGATCATCAGCGGATCACGGCCGACCAGGATCTCCCGGAACGGACCGTGGATGAGTTCGAAGAACCGGGCGCTGTAGGAATTCTCGTTTCCGACGCAGACTTCGGCGGTTACGCCATCGTCAGTGGAAATCCTGCAAAGGACCGATGACCGCTTGGTGAGTTGGTAGGTGCCGCCGCTGAATGTGAGCGGAAACCCGGACTCGATCTGGCGGGTTTCGATATTGGTGACGCGCACGAACTTCTCCTCTCCACGGCGCCGGGATCCGCAATGTTGTCACTGGGTCGTTTCCGGCGCGTCTCCCTTTTGAACCAGCACACCTGCCACACAAATCACGAAGGCAAGAAATGTCAGTAGACTCGAAACCGCTGCCAGAACCGGCGAGACCTCCCATTGGATGCTGCTGTACATCTTCACGGGAAGTGTCTGGGTGTGGATGGTTGTAAGAAACCAGGCAATGACAACTTCATCGAAGGAAATCAGGAAAGCGAACAACGCGCTCGCGATCAGCGCCGGCTTCAAGAGTGGCAGGGTGACCTTTACGAGGGTATGGACGCGGCCTGCCCCCATGACGCGGGCCGCCGCCTCCAGGTTGGGATCAACGTGGCGCAATGCCGCCATGCACAGGACGATAACGAACGGCGTGCCGTGCAGCGTGTGACCCACCACGATACTGAACGTGGTCCCGGTCAGGCCCAAGGTGGCAAAATACATATAGAGGCCGAGCGCGATCACGATCACGGGCACGAACATCGGTGTCAGAAGGAAAAGCGTGACAAGCCGCTTGCCGGGGAATGTTCCTCGCACGAGGCCGTAGGCTGCCGTGACCCCGAAGAAAAGGCACGTCAACGTGGAAAGCACGGCAACGACGATGCTTTGCCGGGTCGTCTTCATCCAGGCATCATCGAAAAAATACTTCTCGTAAAGGTAGGTCGACAACCCTTGAGGCGGGAAGACGAACTCGTCCGAGTTGCCGAAGGACATCGGGATCACGACCAAGCTGGGCAGGATGAGGAACAGGAAGACGGCCCAGGCCGCGATCGTGTTGGCCCTTGACGAATGCCAACCGCTGCGCTCGACGGTTGCGGCGGATTCGGCCCCCTTGCCGGTCATGCGGCGACCCTTTCCTGCCCAAATAGCTGCCCACCCCGCACCCTTGCCAGCAGCACCATGAAGGTCGAGGCAACCAACATCAGGATGACGGCAATCGTCGACGCCATTCCCCAATCCAGCGACTCCTTGATATGGAAGTCGACAAGGCTTGCAATCATGAGGTCCCTGCGACCGCCCAGCAGCGCCGGAGTGATAAACTGGCCCAGGGTCAGGATGACAGTGAGGAGGACGCCGGCGAGGATGCCAGGCATGCTCAGCGGAAACGTGATGCGCCAAAAGATGCGCCAAGGCCCAGCGCCCATGATTTCGGCGGCCCTGCGCAATACCGGGTTCTGGGCCAGCAGGCTGACCAGGATGGGAAAGACCATGTACGGCAGGTAATTGTGGGTGAGGCCGACATACACGCCGAAACGGTTGAACATCATCTCAAGCCCGGCCTCCGGCCCAAAGGCGAGGCGGATTGTCGCATTGGCAATGCCCTGGTAGCCGAGAAATACCATGAATGCGAAACTCTTGACCAAGATGCTGGTGTAGAAGGGAAGCAACAGGAACAGAGCCATGAGTGCACGTCGCCTCGGCGGTTGTCGGGCGAGGTAGTAGGCCACCGGATAGGCGAGGAGCAGGGTGAGGGCGGCCGTAGCAAGCGAGACCTCGATCGTGGTCCACAGGACGCGCAGATAAAGGGTGCTGACGAAAAACTCCTCGTAGTGTCCGAGTGTGAACCTTCGCCGGAGAAACTGTAGACGACGATCATCAGAAGCGGCAGCAGGAACACCGCCGCCGAGAAGGCAAGGAAAGGCACTACGAAAGCCATCGGTTACTCCAGAACTTTTCCTGTCTCTCCAGCTCCGGGAAGATTCCGAGCACCATGAGCCCCCACGAAACGTGGCGCCTGTACGGAGCAAAATACGAAAAGGTCCGGGCCGCGGTTGACGTCGTCCCGGGCCTTTTCGCTGTTTGCTGCATGGTTGCGACCAGAATGCCTTCAGGTGATCAACCACTCGGCATATTTCTTTTGCAATCGTGTCAGGTTTTCCGCCCAGTACGCGACATCAACACTAACGTTATTTGGATCATCCAGATTCGGTAACTTGGCAAGAGTATCCGGCGGAAGGTTGGCCGCCGCCGTTCTGTTGACGATTCCGAACGCCAGACGAACGGCAACGTTCCTCTGGACCGTTTCGGTGAGGAAGTAGTTGATGAGCTTCATCGCGTTGTCCTTGTTCTTGCTGCCCTTGGGCACGATGAAGCAAAGCGGTGTGGAGACGACGCTGTCGTACACGAACTCCATGTCGAGGCCTTGTTCCTTGCCCGCCTCGACCCGACCACTGTAGGTGTAGACAAAGTCGATCTCTTTCGACTGGAGCAAAGAAATGGTCTGCGGCGTTTCCTTGATCCAGTGCTTGCAGTAGTGTTTGATGCGATCAAGGGACTTGAACGCCCGATCCTCGTCGAGGGGATAAAGATCCTTCGGCGACACGCCGTCGGCGACCAGTGCGCGTTCCATTTCTTCCTGAGGGCGGGCACGCATGCCGCGACGGCCGGGAATCCCCTCGCCATCCCAATACTCGGGCCAGGTGCGAGGATGCTTGCCCATCTCACCATGTGAAGACGGCCGATAGGCGATTCCCCCGAAGTAGTAGAAGGTGCCCAGGGCAGCCGGCCACTGCCACTCGGGAAATGCGTGGTTCGACAAATCGACGATGTCGGTATCGATAGGTTCAAGCAAGCCCTCTTTCATGGCCACCATGGACGGAGCACCGCCGAGCCCGATCACGTCCCACTCGATGTTCCCGGTTTCCACCTGCGCCTTAATTTTCGACACGTTTCGTCCTGTCGGAATCGGAATGGTCTCGATTCCGGTTTCTTCCTGGAACGGATTCAGGAAAATCTCCTTCATGATATCGAAATTGCGGCCGCCGTCTGCAGCGTACGAAACCTTTCCGGCTGCCTTTGCGCTTCCGGGCACCAGAACAAACGGTGCTCCAATGGCAACGCCCGCACCGACGGCCGCTGTCCCGGAAAGGACCTGGCGGCGTTACGGATTCGAAACTGGATCCGGCTTTTGTTTCGCCGAAGTTTCCGTTTTTTTGGTTGTCATGGGATTTCCCCTTTCAGTTGTTTGCACGATCCAGACAGTCCCAGAGCAGGACAACAGGCGGCATCGCGACCGTCGCCAGATTATTCAGTTGATTCCGGTTGGCCACACTTCATTCCGATCAGTACTGGATGACGACTTCTAGGCTGAGGTCGATACATTACCGCGAACCCCGGTGTATTAAACGGAATACTTTTTCGTTAGTGACTCAGTCTTGGCCGAGCGGCACACCCGTCGTCGCAAACCGGGTGGCTGGACCTGGCTTCGACTGGGTTTCAGTCGGAAGTGCGGACGGTTCCGTTCGGGACATGGATCCGGGTTGCAACGCCGGCGCGGTCCCGAACAGTCAAGAGGAGTGTCATGACAACAGGCCCGAGCCATTTCGATGCGATCGTGGTGGGTGGCGGAATTGTCGGCTGCTCTGCCGCCTTCTACCTGGCCCGCAAGGGACTGGTGGTTGCTCTCGTTGAGCGCCACAGTGTGGGCGGAGGCACGACCAGCGCCAGCTTTGCCTGGATCAACGCCACCGCGAAGGTGGCCGAGGACGCCTACCTTCGGCTGAATGCCTTGGGCACCACCCGACACAGGGAACTCGCGGCCGAACTCGGCGAGGAAGATCTCGGGTACCATCCTGCGGGCATGCTGCAGTGGGTAAGCACCGGCAACGAAAGCCGCCTGAAGGCGATGCGCCATCGCGCGGAACGCCTGCAGGCTCTTGACTATCCAGTCGCCACCGTGAGTGCCCGCGTGTTCGCCGCCCTCGAACCGCATGCCCGGTGCGGGGATGACGGCGAGGCACTGGTGGCGATGGCCGATGCCTGGCTCGACGCGCCCAGGTTCGCACGACACCTGGCCAGTGAACTGCGCGCCAAGGGTTCATTGGTCTTGGAGCAATGTGCTGCGAAGGAACTCTCGGTGAGTGACGACGGCGTGGTCACCGGCGTGGTCACCGAGCAGGGCCAGTTCGAGGCCGCACACGTGGTCGTGGCGGCAGGCCCTGACACGCCGGAGGTTCTGGGCAGGCTCACTGGCTTCGAGGCCTTTGCCACCCGCTTTCCCATGAACCGCGTTCCCGGCCTCCTGGTCACCAGCCCGAGTACGGCGCCCGTGAGGCTGCTCCGTCACATCACCTACTTCGACGTGGAGTCCGGTGAGATCCACCTGCGCCCAGCTCCCAACGGCGGGCTGCGGATGGGCGCGCCGGAAACCGATGGATGGGTGGCGGATGACCCGTCGCCGGAGCAGGTCCGCCGCGCCGCGATCGAGCTTCTTCGGCGCGCGAAAGCCGTGCTTCCCGACTTTCCCGGCGAGGCTTGCATCGACGCATGCGACATCGCCATCGGGACTCGACCGGTCCCGCATGACGGCAAGAGCATTGCCGGCCCGTTTCCGGGGGCCGAAGGACTGTACCTGATCGCAACCCACAGCGGCATTACCCTGGCACCGGCGCTCGGCGAGCTCATGGCCGAGGC
This sequence comes from Paracoccaceae bacterium, assembly GCA_965242975.1. GTDB lineage: Bacteria > Pseudomonadota > Alphaproteobacteria > Rhodobacterales > Rhodobacteraceae > JAPPHA01. Next base: position 3,797,466 of record CBDETS010000007.1, read on the forward strand.
CATCGTCGATGGCGTGACACCCGAATTGCTCAAGCCGTTCTCGCTTGGGCGTTTTCCGGGTTTCGTGTAACCGGGGACCGCAGTGCTACGACGCAAAGGTGCGCGTTTTCGCTTCGGCCGTAGCGAACCGGCACCTGGAACCCTGCTGTACACCTGCCCCCGCGAGCGCTTGATCGCGGGCGGGACAAGGAATGCAGGGGGGCGACACGTTTCTCTCCTTGTGTCATCTTCCAATTCTCGCGCGCGGGGAAGAGCAAGGGATCTCGTCAATTACGGGGCGGTTCTTCCTGACGTTCAAGCGCCTGTTGCTGGCAACGAACCTGGCGAGGCCTGAGGCGACGGAATGTGCGCTTTCGCTACCGGCCGACGCCAAAGACTCCGGGAGGAATCGGGTGCGGTTGCCGATAACGGCGACCACCGGGTGGCGAACATCGGCTCCAGGTCTTCCGGGTGGGCTCTTTCGGGCCCCCCGGGGTTCAGGAAAGACCGGTGGTCTGCCGCGAGCCTGTTACGCGCCACTTCGCCAGGCAGGTTGACGTCCGGCCCGTATTTACCCTGCACCTTCACCATAGACGTAGAACACGCCAGCTACCCGGAACTGGTCGCAGGGATTTCGTCTTCAGGCACAATCCAGGGTTCCCTGAGTGCCGCTTCGCGCCATTCGACAAACGCCGGATGCGTCAAGATGGCCCTGCAATAGGATTCACAGGTCACGTCGACCTCAACCCCATAGGTGTCGAGCCGTGTCGCCACAGGGGCAAACATGGCATCCGCAGCCCCGAACGTGCCAAAGAGGAAGTCCCCTCCGGACCCGAACCGGCCGCGGCAATCACGCCAGATCTCGCATATCCTGGCAACATCCCTGTCGACTCCCGGACCTCTTCCCTTTCCCTTGAGATCCTGCCGTCGGAGGTTCATGGGCATGGAATTGCGAATCGCCGAAAAATCGGCGTGCATTTCACTCGATACCGAACGCGCCAGTGCACGGGCTTCACGACTCACCGGCCATAATCCCGCACTGGGGACCAGTTCGTGGATGTACTCGAGGATTGCCATGCTTTCCCAGACAGTCGTCTCTCCATGCACCAGAACAGGAACACGACGAGATGGGGAAACATCCGCAACACTCTGTTCGAAGTTCTCGTCGTCCAGGCGGATCATTTTTTCTTCAAAAGGAAGTCCGGCGTGTTTCAACGCCAGCCAGGGACGGAGCGACCAGGTCGAGTAGTTCTTGTTACCGATTATCAGCGTGAGCCGCGTCATTCGTACGCTCCCATTGTTCCGATTGGTGGTGCCTGTCCGGACCCGCGCGACGCGGAAGGCGCGGAAGGCTCGATACAGTGGTGGATGCGCCCATGCAAACGGTCACTGCATGGCGACCGCCAAATTCTTGCCGACATCCCGCGCAGGTCTGCCGGTTCCCATTTTCACAACGGGCAGATACAGTTCCACCCGAAATCCTTGCCTGTCGTGGCCAAGGACGGAAGAACGGATCCATTGACCGGGAATCACGATGTCAAGAGTGCTGATAATTGGCGGCGGTGGCATGATCGGCCAGAAGGTTGCGCTCCACCTGAACGAAAATGGCCTGGGTGATCGGCCCGTCACCGATCTGACGCTTTTTGATCTTCAGTTCCCGGCTGACGGGGCACATTGTACACAACGCATCATCGGCGACCTGACGGAAAGGCAATCCATCGACTCCCTGGCGTCAGCGCGGCCCGATGTCATCATTCACCTCGCCGCAATCGTCTCCGGCGACGCCGAACGGAACTTTCACCGGGGATGGCAGATCAACCTCTTCTCCTTGTGGATGCTGCTGGACGCACTCAGAATCGAACATGTGGCAAGTGCCGGCCGATTTCGGCCCAGGCTGATTTTCGCCTCTTCGGCCGCAGCGTATGGCCCACCATTTGATGGTCCCGTCAGCGACCGGTTCATTTGCGAGCCCCGCACATCCTACGGTGCCCAGAAAGTCGCGGCAGAACTGATCGTCAGCGACTTCAGCAGAAAGGGATTCGTCGACGGCATCTCGTTGCGACTGCCTACCATCTGCGTCCGGCCCGGCCTGCCGAACGCAGCCGCATCATCCTGTTTCTCCGATATCATTCGAGAACCACTCAACGGCCGGGAGGCCGTCCTGCCTCTCCCCCGAACTGTCCGGCACATGCTCGCATCGCCACGTTCGGCTGTACGGTTCTTCGCCCATGCCGCTGAACTGGACTCGACCAGGCTGGAGGGCAGGCGCGCCCTGAACATGCCATCGTTGTCGTGCTCCATCGGCGATCAGATCGAGGCACTCCAGGACATTGCCGGCAATGACATTGTCAAATTGATTCGGGAGGAACCTGACCCGTTCATCGACTCGATTGTCTCCAACTGGCCAACGGAATTTTCGACTGATCGTGCGGACAGTCTCGGGTTTCAGGCCGAGAACGACTTTCGACAGATCATTCAGGCCTACATCGACGACGACCTGCCGGTTGCAACACGCTGAATCGGTCGTATTCGTCGTGGACGTGCACATCGAAGTTGCCGATTTTCGGATGTCGTCATGTCAGTAGACCGGGCCAAAGCCGGCATTTCGGCTGCGACACATCCAGGTGCGTGTTCAGCCGGCAGACGGAATTGACATTCGCGCCTCATGATTGCAGATATCGCACTGTTCTGTCGAACGTGGTCGCCTCAAAACCGGCGGGGGTCAAATACATGAAACGGGGGCTTATGCAATTGATCATGGCTACAGCAATTGGAACCGCGGCCACGATGTCCCAGGCGGTCGATGACGAGAATGTTCTTGTCGTTGAGGTTGCCGGGGCAATCAGTGGAACCATCGAGGTGGAACTCCTGCCGGAGCACGCTCCGAATCATGTCCTTCGAATCAAGCACCTGGCAAGCGGGGGGCAATACGACAACGTCGTTTTTCACCGGGTCATCGATGGGTTCATGGCCCAGACGGGTGACGTGACGTTCGGCGTGCACGGAGGCGGAGACATTTCCCGCGCCGGCCGCGGCGGCTCGACCGAGCCTAACCTCAAGGCGGAGTTCTCCGACATACCGTACACGCGCGGAGTGGTCGGAATGGCGCGCGCTGCCAATCCGGACAGTGCCAATTCACAGTTTTTCATCATGTTTGCGGATGCTCCGCATCTGAACGGCCAATACACGGTCTTTGGCCGGGTCATTTCCGGCATGGATGTTGTCGACCGGATCAAGAAGGGCAACCCCGCCAGGGGTGGGGAAGTCAGCGACCCTGACTACATGTCCCGGGTCTACATCAAGTCAGTGGGCCCGCGCAGCTAATTCCGATTCACAACGGCAGGAAAGTGGCAATCTTCGCCGGGGTTCTCTGACAATTTCGGTCACATACGGTTACGCGGACCCGCGTCAGGTCGGCGGATTCGGTGCAAGATTCCTGCAGACCTGCAGGTCCCGATCAATCGGCAATATGACTCGGCCGCCGGTGCGCGCCGCCTGGTAGATAGCGCTTGCAAGTTCGATCGAACGCACTCCGTCGTCGGGAGACGGCAGCGTGCAATCGGTTCCGTCGAGTCGATTGGCGACCGCCGCAAACAGTCCCGCGTACCCAGCCATCCGCCGGGAACAGCCGGACTCCTCGACGATCCGGTCAACCGACCCCTGGTTCTTTCGGCTTCGTGCCACAAAGCTCCAGCCGGTTCCTCCCGGCGCGTACGGAGTATGCCCGCTTTCCGCAGTCAGGTTTTCGAAAACAAGGCGAAGCCGCGACATGTTTCCGGGCGCGCCGAGTGTTATGGACGACGTAATCAGCCCGCCGGAGTCCGTTTTCATCCAGATCGCCGCACAATCCTCGGTCTCGACCGCATTGACCCTGGTGTCGAGGGCGGCCGACACTTCCGTAACGGGACCGAACGCTTCCATGACCAGGTCATGAATGTGGATCGCGTGGTTCAGGACCACTCCCGCGAACTCGCCTCTCCATGTTCCGCGCCAGGGACTCCGGAAATAATCCGCACGACGGTCCCAATGGGTCTCGAGGGTTCCGACCAGTGGCCTTCCCGGCAAACCTTCCGATCTCAGGCGCTGAAGCGCAGCAAAGCCCGCTCCGTACCGATACTGAAATACGGGAACCCAAATTCGGCCGCGTTCTGCCGCCGCGTCTCTGACCCTTTCGGCGTCGACCAGGCATCCTGCGACGGGTTTTTCGCAAATGACATGTTTGCCGGCCCTGATCGCGTCCAGCGACGCGGGCACGTGCAGTTCCGGCGGCAGGCAGATATCGACGATGTCGATTTCCGGATCGGCCAGGACAGACGCGAAATCATCAGTCGCACGCGCGCCGGGCGCGCGCGCTGCAAGCCGGTTCGCCAATCCGAAATCGATGTCGCAAATGCTCCCGACCCGGAAACGATCCGGAAGCAACAGGTATCCATCGAGATGTTCGGCGCCAACGCCCCCGCCAACAACGGCGACATTGAGCATCAACGCCTCACGCCAGGTGGCCGAGGCGCATGGCCCGTTGCTGGGCCGTCAGGGCGAGTTCGGTCACTCGGAAACAATGGTCCTGCGGCATGGCCGTTTCGCTGCGGCGCATTACGTCGCGGGCGAGATTTCGAAAGTACGGCAGTTCCGCACCACGTGCATCGATGTGTTCACAGCGCTCGCCATTGACAATGAACACATGGTCGGTTCCGGCACGGCCCGCCACATCCACATACTTTCTGAGTTCAATGTAGCCATCGGTGCCAAGAACAGTCAGCCGTCCATCACCCCAGCTGGGCAGGGCATCGGGGGTAAACCAGTCCACGCGGATGTATCCCTGTCCGTGATCGCCCCGGAGAAGGATTTCTCCGAAATCCTGCATCCCCTGCTGTTCCGGCATCGAGAAATTCCCGATCGCGGCGGCCATGATCTCCGCCCGTTCCGACCCCGTGAACACGAGGAACTGGTCGATCTGGTGGGACGCAATGTCGCACAGGATTCCTCCCGAGTCCTGCTCGCTGAAAAACCAGCCGGGCCGCGTCGCACGATTCAGCCGGTGCGGACCCAGGCCGATGGTCTGAACCACCGTTCCGATTGCGCCGTTCCGAACCAATTCGAGCGCATGGGTGACTGCCGGAACCTCAAATCGTTCGGAGAAATCAACCGACCAGATCCTTGCTGTCTCGGAGACGGCCTTTCGAAGGTCGCCCAACTGTTGAAGGGTGGTGCACCCGGGCTTGTCCGTCATCACGTCCTTGCCCGCCCGCATGGCTTCGATCGCGCGAGCCGAACGAAGGGCAGGTATGTCCGCGATCAGGATCAGGTCGATTTCCGGGTCTTCGAGTAGTTGATTTCGGTCATCGACGCGAGGGATTTCCGGGAAGCGTTTCCGGAAGCCCGCAACGGGCTGCGGTTCTCCATCAGTCCACCAACCTGCGCAGCGGCAACCAACCGCCAGCATTCCCGAGAGTTGCCCGTATATATGTCGGTGCTCAACACCAATGATACCGAGCGTCAGCATGCCGGTCCCATCCCGGTACCCGGTCGACTCATTCCGATTCGCTTCCCGTCGTTCGATGACCGGATTATCGCTTCGATCAACCGCTGCACGGCCAACCCGTCTTCGCCGGTGACCTCCGGCTTTTTGCCCGCCCGAACGCGATCCACGAACGCGGAGATCAGGTCCCGGTGCCAGTCGGACGGGAATGCCATCGGGTCGGACCCTGAGCCGGTTCCCGCCTTGTCCCCGTGCGTCTCGACGTCGCCGGTTCGCCATCGAACCGTCAGAACTCCCGACTTCAGAACCGCCGTCGCGCGATCGCAGTCCAGGACGATCGACTCTGCCTCCCCCGGCCACGCCGCAGTCGAGGCCATCACCGACGCGACCGCTCCACTCTCGAAACAGAGACCGGCGACGGCAAAATCTTCCGTCTCCATTCTGTGGAATCCGGTCGTGGCGGCGAGAGCCTGGACATTCCTGACCGGGCCGACGAGGCAAAGCAGCAGGTCGAGCGTGTGAATCGCCTGGCTGATGAGAACGCCTCCCCCATCCCGCGCCAGCGTTCCCCGGCCGGCTTCGTCATAGTATTCCTGTTCACGCCACCACGGAACGTCAACCCGAGCGATCCTGATTGCGCCAAGCTGACCGGATGCGAGCAGGTCGACGAGTTTTCGGGAAGCTTGCCTGTATCGATGCTGAAATACGACACCCAGGCCAATGCCATTCGCCCGGCAGAGACCGACGATGACCTCCGCTGAAGAAACTGACCGTTCGAGCGGTTTCTCTGACAGGACATGCTTTCCCGCTGCGGATATACGCCCGACCAGGTCCTTTCGCTGGTTCGGCGGCGTTGCCAGAATGACTGCATCGACACGCTGGTCGTCGAGAAGCGTATCGAGGCGTTCGATCGGCCGAATGTCGAAACGGCGGGCAAACTCCTCGCGCCGGTCTTGCCCGCGAGAGTGAACTCCCACTGTCAGGACTTGTCCGTCCAGGGACTTCAACGCCCGGGCGTGGGGCACTGCCGCCATCCCTGTTCCCACGATGGCAATTCCGAATGGCCGCGTCACGATGGCAGGCCGTTCGCGATCACGTGCCCTTGTGCATCGAACAAGTGCAGGTTGGCCCGGTCGAGCCGGAAGTGGATGACTTCGCCGTTTTCGACCGGATGCTGGCCGGTCCTGTGGACGGTCAGTTGCGGTAAGCCTTCAGCGGAACAGTAAAGATATGTTTCGCCGCCGAGCTGCTCGGAAAAGTCAACTGTCGCCGAAACATCTGCATCGTTGCTCGAAACGACCTCCAGATGCTCGGGCCGGATTCCCAGGGTCAGCTCCTGATCCTGCGCAACACCGTCGATTTCCGGGATCTCGATCCGGTTGACCCCCGCCATCACGGCGCCGGGAACCGCCGTGACGTCCACGAGGTTCATTCTGGGCGACCCGATAAATCCGGCAACAAAGGCATTTTTCGGCCTGTTATACAACTCCAGTGGACGACCGGCCTGTTCGACAACGCCACCGTGCAGGACCACGATCCGGTCAGCCAGCGTCATTGCCTCGACCTGGTCGTGCGTCACGTAGATCATCGTGCCACCGATTTTCTGGTACAATGCCGAGAGTTCCTTGCGCATCGCAACACGCAGTTCGGCGTCGAGATTAGATAGTGGTTCATCGAACAGAAATGCTTTCGGGTCCCGTACGATCGCACGACCAATGGCTACACGCTGGCGCTGGCCGCCGGACAGGGCTTTCGGCTTTCGCTGGAGGTACGGGGTGATCTGAAGCATCTCGGCGGCATCCCTGACGAGACGGTCGATCTGGTCCTTTGGCAGTTTCGAGTTTTCGAGTCCGAACGCCATGTTCTTGTAAACGGACATGTGGGGATAGAGCGCGTAGGACTGGAAGACCATTGCAAGTCCGCGCTCGGATGCGCTGACATGGCGGACCGATTCACCGTCAATGAGGATATCGCCGCTCGTGACGTCCTCGAGGCCGGCGATAATCCGAAGAAGGGTAGACTTTCCGCAGCCGGACGGGCCGACAAACACAACGAATTCGCCGCTGTCGACCCTCAGGTTGACTCCATGGATAACCTCCACGGAACCGTAGGACTTGTGGACATCCCGGAGGACAATTTCCGTCATTTGGACTCCTCTCGCGACTCACGACCTCCCGAAACGGGAACCCTGTCCCTCGCTTGATCCGCTCTCGTCCCCCGGAACCTTTTTTCCTGCACGACCTCGAATGTGCGAACACAAATGACCAATAGGTAGAACACCATTCCTGCCTCGGCTGCGTTCGGACATTACCTGACGATGAGGTGCCTATCCGTGTCGGAACGGTTTCGCAACAGCGGGGACCCCATGATGACATGACGTGTGGCCACTTTGGTGGCCGTGGGCCCATGACCAGTCAGCGTTTTCGGGCTGTATACCGAACCTGAAGCACAAGGGTGTTTGCATGTTGAAGTCGAAACAGGCTTTGCTTTATTGTGCCGCGATGTTCAGCGGATGTTTACGATCGAAAAGTCCGCAATTTCAGCCACGTTAACCATAACGGAGACACATGATGCAATCACGCATTCTAATGACAATTTCCGCATTCGCCATTGCCGTTTCGGCTCTGGCCACGGCCGCGTCGGCCCAGACGGAATTGCGGATAACCTGGTACAATGACGGCATCGAAGGCGAGGTCATGCGCGATATCCTTGATCGCTACGAAGCCGCCAATTCAGATGTCACGGTGACATTGGATGTCGTCCCGTACAAGGCAATTCTCGAGAGCCTTCCCGTTCAACTCGCTGCGGGCGAAGGACCGGACATTGCCCGTGTTACCGACCTCGGGGGGTTGTCCGAGCATTACCTGGATCTCACGCCTTACATTTCCGACCCTGCCTATTGGGAAAGCAACTTCGGGCCTTTCCTGAAGTGGCTTCGCCAGCCAGGCGATGACGCGTCGATCTCCGGGTTCATGACCCAGCTCACCGTGACCGGCCCATACGTCAACCGGACACTTTTCGAGCAAGCCGGTGTCGATCTTCCCGGCGACGGAGCGACATGGGATGACTGGGCAGTTGCGGTCAATGAAGTTGCGCAAGCTCTCGAAGTTCCGATTCCGATGGCATGGGACCGATCCGGCCATCGCGTGTCCGGTCCGGCCATTTCCATGGGAGCCATGATGTTCGACGCCGAAGGCAACCCGGCACTGGTCGATGACGGCCTCAAGGCCATGACGCAGCGCCTCTTCGACTGGCACCAGGATGGCACCATGGCAAAGGAACTCTGGGGGTCGGTTTCTGGATCGACCTATCTTGGCGCCAATGAGGATTTCGCCAATGCCCAGGTCGTCATGTACATGAGCGGTTCATGGCAGATCCCGCAATTTGCAACCAAGATCGGCGACGCCTTCGACTGGTGGGCCGTTCCTGCTCCCTGCGGGCCGGCCGCCTGTTCCGGCATGCCCGGCGGTGCGGCACTTGTTGCAATGGGCGGAACCGAGCATCCGGAAGCCGTCGGGAAACTCATGGACTACCTGTCAAGTGACGAGGTGCTTGCCGAGTTCTACGGGCGAACACTGTTCATTCCGGGCCATCTCGGACTGGCGGCGGGCGGTGTCGATTTCGATACGGACGATCCGCGCGCCAAGCATGCGCTGGAAACCTTTGCCGGGGCCGTTCCCTCGATCTCGCCAATCGCATTTGCGCTGCAGGGATATCCAAGCAACCGCGTGATGTTCAACGCCTTGATTTCTCGTCTTGGCGAGGCCATCGTCGGCGAAATCTCCCTCGACGAGGCCTATGACCGCATGGGACAGGACGTCGAGCAACAACTCGCAGAAAAGGCACGTCAGTAATACCTGACCGGGACCCCGGCAGGATTCCTGCCGGGGTCCCATGCTCCGAGTGGACTGGAGCAAGAAAGTCCGGATACACCTATGAACGCAGACCGGTGGCGGTTCGATCCCGCCGAATTCGCCCTTGCACCGTTGCGTTGGCTTGGAACCCTGGTCGACTATCCGTTCCGGTTCATACAGAACATCATCGGCATTCGCAGAATGCCGTACATGTTCCTGGTTCCCAATCTCGGATTCTTCGGAATCTTTGTCGTCATACCGCTGTTCATCAATTTTGCCTTCTCGCTGACCGGGGGCACCAACCTTTTCCTGGACGACCGTGTTTTCGTGGGGACCGAACAATACGGTTTCCTGATGGACTGCGAGAACATGCTCGATTCCGGATCGTGCCGGGAAGACCGGTTCTGGCGTGGTATATACAACACGATCCTGTTCGTCGCGTTCCAGGTATTCTTCCTGGTCCTGTTTTCACTGGTCACGGCGCTGATTCTCAACCGTGAAATCCGCGGACGCGGTTTCTTCAGGGCGGTCTATTTCTTCCCTGTCCTGCTGTCCCCGGTCGTCGTTGCCCTGGTCTGGAAGTGGATCCTGCTCCGGGACGGAATACTGAATGCGTTCCTCGTCAGCCTGGGGTTCGAGAAAATCCTCTTCTTCGTCAGCCCCCAATGGGCAATGTTCTGGGCGATCTTCGTCTCCATCTGGGCCCACATGGGATTTTACACCCTGATCCTGCTGGCGGGATTACAGGCCATACCTCCGGATCTGTACGAAGCCGCAGAAATGGACGGCACGAGCAGGGAGCGGGTTTTCTGGCGGATCACGCTGCCGCTGTTGTGGCCCAACCTGCTGGTCGTGATCGTGCTTGCCCTGATCAAGGGCGTACAGATCTTCGACGAGGTCTTCGTCCTGACCGGGGGTGGCCCCGGAACAGCGACCCAGTTCATCGTCCAGTACATCTACAATACGGGCTTCACCAACCAGGTTCAGAACTTCGGCCTGGCGTCCGCCGCATCGGTCGTTCTCGGGGTCGTGCTCTTTGCCCTGACCCTGGCTCAACTCGCAGCGACACGGCGCAAGGACAGCACCAATGTCTGAAACAGCTGCATCCCGATTCTCGCCGGCTGCCTTGCTGACCGCAACCCGTGGCCGACACCGCCTTCACTGGACCGATGTCTTCTCTTATGCCTACCTGGCGCTCGGCGTGGCGCTGATGTTCGGCCCCGTCGTCTGGCTCGCATTGTCGAGTTTCAAGACGCCTTCCGGACTGCTCGAGTTTCCGCCGACCCTGTTGCCGCTAGGCCAGATCGAAATCGTAGTCGAGGGGTACGACAAGCCGCTGCCTCTCTACGATGTTGCGATGGACGACGGTTCAGTTCGCCAGCTGGCGCAGATTCGCCGGGTCGGGATCATCGCGCAGATGGTCGATCCGGATGACCCCGGGACACGAATTGACGTTCCGATCGACCGCCGGGAGGCCGTCCGCGAGTTCAGGGTTGCCTGGGAAAACTATACGGCGCCATTGCAGAGATTCAGTTTCCTGACCTATCTCAAGAACTCCGTAGTCGTGACCTTTATCGCGACCCTGGTGACGCTGCTGATCAATTCCATGGCTGCCTACGGGCTTGCGATCTACGAGTTCCCGGGACGTACGGCGATCATGCTTTTCGTCATCGGGACCCTGATGATTCCCATCACCGTAATCCTGGTACCGGTCTACCTCGTGGTCACCGAGCTTGGCATGATCAATTCTCTCTGGGGCGTCATCCTGCCCGGGGCCGCAACGCCGACCGGTGTTTTCCTGCTTCGCCAATACATGCTGACGATACCGCGCGACCTGATCGAAGCTGCACGCATGGACCGCGCCAGTGAATGGTCCATCTACTGGAAAGTGGTGTTGCCGCTCGCGGCGCCGGCGATCGCGGTGTTGGCGATCTTTTCCATCATGTGGCGATGGAACGACTTCCTGTGGCCTCTGATCGTGCTCAACCGGAGCGAAGTCTATACGTTGCAGGTCGGCCTAAATGCCTTCCAGGGCGAATTGGACGTGCAGTGGCACTTCGTCCTTGCCATGACGGTCGTGACACTGATTCCGGTCGTGCTGGTCTTTGCCTTCCTGCAACGGTTCATCGCGACGGGGATCGCAAGCACCGGCATGAAATAGTGACCCCGCCAGCTTCGCTTGAGGAGCACATACTCAATTTGGGGCAGAACCGGTTGCTTACACTTTTTGGTTCAGGATTTATGCCCCGTCCGTAACTGTGGTGACAAACTTGGCGACTTGACCAGTCGTGAAATACGGTGTCTTGCGGCAGTATTGTCAGTTTCCAGACTTACTCGACCGTGCGAGGACTTCCAATGCACGGACACGATCGAAATGAGCGTGGGCGAACTGATTGCGGTAGCTCCGCAAGCAGCCGTAGCAACTGGAGTCGCATCCGCAATTTCCCCTCACCCGTTCTGTCGCGGAATCAAGCACTCGAGCGAAAACCTCTTCGCGTTCTAGTTGTGCAACCAACCCGGCACCTCCCGGCACGTTATCATAAAGTACAACCGCCGACTCTCCCGGCTGATCGCCACCGGTAATGGTTACATTCAGGTCTGTGTCCGGCACTTCCAGTGTATCTGCTGCGCCAAGAAGAATCGCGTAAGCGACCGAATACGCGTCCCACTCGCTGTGGACCATCGGAAACTGAAGGCGCACGACGTCAGTGGCTAGTTCGTGACCAAGGGAGAATCGCTCCAAGGTTCCCATGCAATCCGAGCCCGACGGAGATTTATGGTTGGCCTGCGCCGTTGTCATATGACTGCCGCAGGAACGGCAGATGTAAAACCCTTCCCTATTCTTGCCCTCGCACAATATAACCAGCACTCCGGGAACGGCCCTAGTTACCTGGACACCGAGAATGGTCCGACTTTCAGGTTGCTCCACGAAGCCTCGAAAGAAAGGTCGCGTCGTGTAGAGGCGCTGTGCTCGGCCCTGTGGTTCCGAGGGTTTCTTAAACAGAGGCGTCACGAATCCAAACTCCGGAATCAGGTATTTTCGCCCGCCCGGTGGTGCGCCAGATTCACCTTCGTTCCACTGCGTAAAGTTGCGTGCGTCGTCATAGCGGTAATTCCGCACGGGCCATGCCTTGCCGGCAACTGCCTTGACGCCGCAGGACTCCCACTCAAGCTTGTTGGCTACTACCTTTCCCCCGGGCGCATACTCTGCAATTGCTTGGGAAAGGTCCCTTTGGAGCGCGACGCCAGTTGGTTTCCCGTCCACAGAACGAACATCGAGCTCGACAACGTCCACCGGAAACCCGTACTTAGGGATGACGGCCTTCCGGGAAAGGAAGTTCAGCGTGCGTTCGCTAGAAATTGTCCTCATGCGTCTGCCGATTCGCCCTACCAAACTGTCCTTGCCTTGATCGAAGTATCCTTTGCGAAGAACTTCCATCGTAATAAAGTCTGTGCAGACTTCCGCTTCAGCAAGAGCCAAACGGCTGTCCTCACCAGCGATCTTGACTATCCAGCCATCGTCTTGGATCCCTACTCGGCTGTGCATATTCTCAGGAACAATGTGTGATAGCGTGCGCTTCAACTCCCAATTGTTCTCGCAGAAGCAAAGAAGGTTGCTTGTCGCTTGGGGCACATGCCAGTCTCCAACAAAGGCCTCGACATTCTGGAATCTGACCCTGTCTTGTTTGAAGAACTCGGACAGCGCGACCGCAACCATGTGTCGCAGAACAATTTTTTCGTTTGTCAAGTGAAGTCGTGGAGGATGAACTGCGCCGTCGATCACGCGGTCGATTGGATTCTCGTAATGATAGAGGTCGTGTGGATTTCGACGGCAATAGGTCAAAACTAGCCCGGGTGTGTTTCTCCTTCCTGCGCGTCCGGCGCGTTGGGCATAATTGAATGACTCAGGAGGAACGTTGCGTAAAAAGACCGAGTCGAGATTGCCCAGATCAACACCGACCTCGAAAGTGGTGGACGAACTGAGAAGATGGATAGCGCCATTCTTGAACCGTTCCTGTCGCTGGCGGGCTTCTTCGGAATCGATCTGCGCCGTGTGTTCTTCTGCTCGCAATTCCGGGGGAAATCCGGGACTTTCGTAGAGAATTCGATAGTGATTCCCGGCGAGGCGTTCTCTGTTTACAGGCGAGAGTGTACCTGGGCAAAGATTTCGCGGGCAGATGCCCCGAATGTTATGGCTTGCAAGAGCGGCACAAGTGCCGCACTCCCAGATTTTTTCAAGGCGGGCGGGCTTGATCCGAAGCCAGCGTGAATCAAGATGGAACGTTCCGTTCACCTGCGCGCGTAAAAGAATTGGATCGTGAACATGATCTCGTAATTCGCGCCATATTTCCTTCATCAGTTCCAACGACGTTGACCGCTTCGCATCTTCAGACAAGCCCGTTCCTGCCAAAAGTCGACGGAGAAAGTGATTCACGACTTTGGAGTTGGAACCACCCCATTGAAAAACATTGCGCCGACCGCGTGGGGGCACAATTCCGAACGCCTGTTGTGGCCAAGGCGATATGTCTTTCCAATCCGGCGTTCCAGCACCCTTTGGGAGGCTCATAGCGCGACGCGGGCGCATCTCATCCAACAGGTAGCCGATCATGGCGTGCGCTTCATCGTCCGAAAAGTTCCAAGGCCTGTCCCGCATGACGCTCGGTACACACGTGTTGCGAGGGAGGGCGACGAACCACTTGACCAAGCCAACACCACTCAGCGACAACCTTTTCTCGTCAGTCATTGCCTCTCTCAGGATAGCCGTCAACGCGAGGCGCGTTCGCTGCTCCCGCGTATCAGCTCCACTGATGAGTCCGGCATTTTCCCACTCTCTAAGCAAACGGTTGCGCAAGTCGTCGATCGATAGACCCTCCTCGGCAACCGAATCCGAGAAGATTGCCCGGAGGATGAGATTCCGATCGCGCAGCTTCTCGTAAGATTCTTCTGCATACCAAGCAAAAAATGCTGCCTCTTGACGGCTATCTGCGAACGCGAGAACTTTGCGCCGACCAACCGGAAGCAGTTCATGTAGGGCGGTTGCGATCACGGAATTTGGCCCATCCGATCCATGCACAATTTCCTGAACGGGGTCGCCAACCCCGCCGCGTCGATAGCCGCAAACTACGCATTGTTTTAATTGGTCGCGGTTCCGTTCATGAGAGGCGCATTTTCTCACAGGAATCGCGGCATCACAGCCACAATCAGGCGCGGACTGTGACAAGGCACCGCAGCGCCTGCATAGCAACAGGTCTCCATCATCCGTTGGCAGATAGTAGTCGACGCCAAATCCCGGACGACTCGGGTCACGGTTGGCTTCCCTCAATTTCCCCCGATGTTCCTGGCCGACATAGTAGTGCTGCCCACATTCCCGGCATAACGCAATCTCGAGAGGCTCTCCTGCCGTTCCACCCTCGTCCGCTCTCTTTCGATTGAGCACCACAGCATCGACTCCGTCCCCTTGGTGAACGAGAAAAGCGCCTTCAAGCGCGCGGAGGAATGCGTGATAACGCCTCGGTGGCCCGTTGTCGTCGCTGCCAAGCGATTCTCCGAAAATGATGGCCGGTTTCGAAAATGGCTCACCAAAAAGCTCCGACGCAAATTCGGCGACCAACCGTCTGTCTTCTTCGCCTTGGCCGGAAGTAATGGTTGCGCTTGTGGCAATGCATCGAAATGGACCCTGCCGCCCTCCGTCGCGCAAGCGTTGCTTGACACGCCGGATGAGCATGCCCATTTCCATGCCTCTCGCACCACGATACTGATGAGCCTCATCGAGCACAATGAACTGCCAATGCACGCCACGTCCGGCATCGAAAAGCGGACTGTCGTCGGGGCGGATGAGCAGGTACTCCAGCATGGAGTAATTGGTCAGCAGAACGTGGGGGGGCGATCGTCGCATCTCGTCGCGAAAAACGAGTTCTCCGGGTAAACGGTCCTCCGCGCGCGCTGCTGCGTTCCGCCATGTGTCTTTGGCATTCTCCGGTGTCTGTCCGATGTATTGCCCGAATGTCGGTTTGAACCCTGACGCAGCCTCGCTCAAGTTCCGGCAAATTGTGCCGAGCCGCTCACGCTGATCATTCGCGAGCGCGTTCATCGGGTATAGGATCATGGCCCGCACCCCAGGCTCACTCAACCTCCCGGCGAGATGCTGGCGATAAAGTTCAAACAGAATTGGGTAGAGGAAGCTCTCTGTCTTGCCGCTGGCGGTACCAGTGGCGACCACTACGTTCATACCATCAACATACGTGGCACGAATTGCGCGCTCCTGGTGCGTATACAGCCGACCGTCGATCAGTGCCGGCATCAAATCCCCGGCCCCGTCAGAAAAACACTCAGTTGTCAGCGCCCGTGTGCACAATCCGCGCACAAACCCTCGATGAGCTTCCGGAAAAGGTCCCTTAAGTAGGCTTCCTTCTTTGCGCAAGGCTCTCTGGAACGACGCGCGTAGAGAGGAATCCTTAAAAAAGAACGAGGTCTTCAAGTAGTTCTCATAACGTTGCCGAATTCTCTCCGGCCAATCCCGTATGTCGGTCTCAGGTATCGATAAAGTCATGACACCTTCCTGACTTGAAGAATACGCGCCTTTTCAATTGAGTCTTCCGTGATTGGAACCGAAGTACGGATAGCAAAGTATGTGAATGTCCCTTCTGCAATTTTCCCTTGTACCAACTTCAATGCTTCCTCTTTCTCCCAATACTGCGTTGCACTACGCAATCTGTTCGCTTCATTAGAAGTGTCTAAACCTAAATGTCCCCGATAATATTCAAACCGCACACCAGTTTTCATTCCAACAATTTTTTCCAACAGTTGCACCGAGGTCATCAAGCCTTGGGTTTGCTCATTTGCCTGAACGGTGACTGCTACGTTTTTCGTCACATCACCCGTATCTGGAGATTTAATTCGAAGCGTAAACTGTAAGGACGCGGCGGGTTCGATGCGAAGAGTGCCGCTTGACTTCACGACGCCAACCCCGGGGTCGATCTCGACACGGGCGTCACCCACGTACCGGGTAGCCCAATTCAAGATTACTTCCTGACCAGCATCAATGGTCGCTGGGTTCGCCACGAACGACACGATTTCTGGGAGTGTATCGGCGGAAATCTGAATCAGTCTGACGACCTTGCCGGCCCATTCGACATTGAAATAAGCGTCACAATTCGGTCGGCGTTCAATCTGCTTGTAGTCGACAAAGTGATCCAAGGGGATCGCAATACAGTCGTCCCCCGCCATGCAATTGTACGGCCGATCCAATTCGTCGTCGAACCCCACGAAAATCCTTTTGAATCCTCTTGATAACAACAATATTTTTGAATTCGCATACGCGTATTCTCGGAATTCATCTCGTGTCATTACCAGCGGAGTATCGCGCCATTCTCCAAGGTCGGAGAGTTCACGCTCAAACCGCCACCAAATCCGGGGAAGGTTCAGGACTATATTCACTCCACTCGCATTCGATCCTAGTCGGCACGTTATGCGATCTGCATCGGGTTTCCGTGGAACCTCGATCACACCTAACGGTGCAGCCCTCTGAAGAACTCCATCCGGCAGTTTGGGGGAAAGTATCGAATCGTCTGCACCGATGAAGCGTATCTTCGTAGGTGGATATCCCATCGACGTTGGTACGAGCACCGTGCTTTGAGTATAGTCCGACTCGTTGATCAAGATCCGTTTCAAGTTGCGCAGTCGGCGAAACCCTATGCTATCGAGCATGCTCATGCCTGAATCGTATATCCGAAGAAAAAAGCGGCCTTCGCGGTCATCCAAGACTTCCGAGAGCGACTGTTTGTCCGGCCGAAAGTTCTGCCCCCAACCGCGTTCGGTTTCCTCTCCTACACGCGCCCAAGCAACTCCCGGCGAACAATTCAAATCTAGAGCATCACCGACAAACAGATCGCCTTCATCAGAGTCGTCCAAGACGCACTGTCCAATCAGCTCAATTCCGGTGGCAACAAGAGGGTCTTTCCATTCGAGGAAACCGTCTTGGCCGTTATTCGTCGCGGTGATATCCCGATGGAAGTAGTGCGCTCGGAAGGCGTCGTCGGCACATCCGTCCGGTTCGACCGGAACGCGACCGGTCCTTTCCCACGAAACCGGCGCAATTACTATGAAGTACCCGCTCGTGATTCTGGCAATCTTGCGCCCCTGGCCAGCCCAGTCCTTTCGCAACTTGAAGATGAGAGGAATGTTTTCGAAAAGCGGGATTTCATATTCCTGTCCTTCCTGGCATGAAACGAACAAACGCCCGGCGATGGTAGGAATGCAACATTCCTGCGTATTGTGGTCCAAAGGGGCGCCATTGAGAAACACTTCTGCGAGTCGGCACGTCCTGTCCGCGTTCAGGATGACTTCCCAATTCGGAGAGGCGGGAACCCTTCGACAGGTCAAATCCGGGCGGGACGGTGGAGACTGCAACCGTTGTTCGGGTGTTGGGCTCAGAGACTGAGGAGCTCGTTTTCCTCCAATTCTGTACGGCTTGAGTTCGGATTTTTGTGGCTTCGTCGCTCTTGAACTGTCGCCGCCCTTACCTTCGGGTTCATCAACTTCGGAGTGCCTACCGGTTTCCGGTTGGCCGCGTTCCTGATCGTTGTCGAGCCGTCCACCATTAGGGTGCGCTTCTGTGGCTCCATCACGATGTACAGGGCATCCGAGCGCGGAGTCGTGTGCCGGTTTTTGCTCAGAAGCTGTGCCTGCTTTGTCCTTTGGTGGTTTGGGTTCGCATAATGGGTCCGTCGCGGTTGAGCAGACTGGCGATGGTGTATTGGTCGCACCAAATCCGAACCAAATTGGCAATTTTCGCAATGCTGCAACTATCCGCCTCAGCCACATCGGTAATTCTGTATTTCCTGAACCGAATCCCATCTTAGGATTTTCGCGAAATTACTTTGTCCATTTGGTGCGTATTCCGTACCATGCTACCATGGATTGTGTGGTCGAAACGCTGAAAGACAGGTTCGAGATGATGCGTCCGGTTCAGAACGAACGGGAGCGTCGACACTGGGCCGGTGTTGAAGCCAGTGCCGTCGGGAGGAGCGAGATTTCGCGCATGGCCGAGGCGACGGGGTTGTCGCGTGCGACGGTTCGCCAAGGTTTCTAAGGATATCGCATCCGGTGACATGGCGCCCGCCGACGGGACGGTCACGGGCCCGAGGACACGCCAGCCGGGTGGCAGCCGCAAGCGATTGACCGAGATTGCACCGAAGTTGCTGTCTGCCTTCGAGCACCGGCTTGAACCGGTAACCTGCGGTGGTCCGGAGAATCCGTTGCGCCGGACCTGCAACGGCGCGGCCACGCTTGCGGCACGCTTGCGGACGGAGGGTCACGGGGTCAGCGAGCGCACGGTGAACCGTTTTCTGCACGAATTCGGCTACAGTCTCCAAGCGAACCGACCGCAAGACCATCGAAGGGCGGCGGCATCCGGATCGTGACGGGCAGTTCCGGCGGATCAACCGCCGGGTCACGCTGTTTCCGCGTTCCATTGTCATGGGTCTCCTTCCGACGGACAGCGCACCCGCGCTCACGCCCCTCCCGCGACGCGGCGACGTACAAGACGGAGTTTACCCCAAAGTTGGCCGAATGGTACGCTCCTTGTGTGAATTTTTCATGTAAATATTGTCAGTATCAGTACTATTTCAGTAGAAATTGGTAAGAATACCGCACAACAACCGTTAAAGGCAGTCGACCCAAGCGCGAATCGGGTGACCCTTCGGGAGGCAACGCGTTAGCTATCCCGGTTTAAGCTGCCATCGGATTTCCTGGATTTCGGGATGACCCGGGAACACCCCGACCCCTTCTTTCGCAAGCAGTTTTCTCCGACAATTGATTCCGGGCAGGCCGACCGCTGTCCTCCTGTGCTTCACCGGAGGCGCGTTCCGGAATCCCCTGATTGCCGTCCCGGCGGTTGCCGTCCGCTTTTTCGGTTCTGGCAAGCAGAAGAAGAAGTCACCCGGACGACGGGGCTCCGACCTGTTGGGACGCGGTGTCGAAGGAAATTCGGCAGAATGTGTATGCGTGTGCGTGTGACAGCGACCTTGCCGCAGAACTGGATGCAAGAGCCTCATACACCCCGGCACGAGAATGTTGCCCCGAAGTCGGGGATTACGTGGCGATGACGAACTTCGAGGAACTCCTTGACGACAAAGGGGGACAAATCGATTTCCTCGAAACGCAACGCGATCTCATCGACAGAATCGGCGAAGAGCGAAACATCACCCGCGACACGGCGGAACTCGTGGTCGAGACCATACGGGCGCTGGTGGAGGCGGATGGGTTCTCCGCTCTACCCGGATGCCCGTCGTTTGCTGATCACCGCCGACGGCAGCGGCTCCCACAGCAGCCGCAACCGGCTGTGGAAGCTGGAAGTCCAGCGTCTCGCCGATGAACCGGGGCTGGCCATCTCGGTCTGCCACTTTCCGCCGGGGACCAGCAAGTGGACAAGACCGGGCACCGGATGTTCTGCCACGTCACCCAGAGTTGGCAGGGGAAGCCGCTTGTCAGCAACGAGGTGATCGTCAACCTGATTGCCGCGACGACCACTGGGGTCGGCCTGACCATCCGTTCCGACATCGACGAGAACGACTACGCCACCGGCGTCAAGGTCACCGACGACCAGATGGAGCGGGCTATCGATCCGGCGGACGGGCTTCCATGGCGAGCGGAACTGTACCTTCACACCGCGCACCTGATTGAACAAGGTATTTTTGCGAGACTCCTTAGCGGGTTCCCGCTTGCACTTGCAGTCATTACGCCTGATCGTTCTACTCCAGTCAACGACTTGTTTGTCCGCCAAATTAAGTTCATTTAGCATGAAGCACGGGAGCAAACTCGCACACGCCCATCAATCGCGGGCGGAACACTTCCACATAAGGAGTCCTGCCGATTACGTAAAAAAGGCGCCCCATGGCTCTCGGCGGCAACGTGGAAACGCTCTTTGGAATCGAGGCAGCGAGGTCGATTAAGTGCCCTGGTTGATTCTCCCTCCTCTCCCCTGCGTAGAACCGCGTACAATTGGAAGTGCGGTTATCTACATTGTCGCCAGATCATGTCTCTCGTCAGAAGCGCCAGAACAATGACTCGTGACCTACTGATTTTTTTGGATCCATACCCGCGGACCCGGACCATGGTTTATCCCGCGAGGGTCTCCGACGCATTGAAGGCTCAAGCGCGGGTGGTGTGTCATTTCGGCTCGCGCGCGCCTGATGAACTGGTTGATGCAATCCTTCCCGATGTTTCGATCATCGTGGGCCAGACACGGATGGGAAAGGCCCGCCTTGCCCGTGCGGTGAACTTGAAGGCAATCCTGAACGTGAAAGGCAACTGGGAACCCAACATCGACTACCCTGAGGCGCAACGACGCGGAATTCATGTCCTATCGGCTGCGCCGGCCATGGCACCGGCCGTTGCCGAGTATTGTCTTTCCCAGGCGATCAATCTGGGCCGCGGATTCTCCAATGCGGACCGCCTGTTTCGCGAGCATCGCGAGGCCTATGGAATTGAAGGGAATCGTCGTGCCTACACTCTCTACGGAGCGCGCGTCGGACTGGTCGGTTTCGGCAATCTTGGACAATCTCTGGTGCCGCTGCTTGAGCCATTCGGTTGTGTCATCAGCGCCTATGATCCGTGGCTGCCAAAAACCGAATTCGGGAAGCATCGGGTTCATCCGGCTTCACTCGATGACGTCATCGAGACAAGCCGTTTCCTGTTCCTGCTCGCAGGCGTGACGACGGAGAATGCGGGGTTTCTCGATCGGGACACTCTGTCCCGAATCCAGGATGATGCCAGCGTTATCCTCGCGAGTCGGGCTGAAATCATCGATTTCGACGCGTTGCTCGAGTTCGCTGCAGCCGGGCGATTTCGCGCGGCGGTCGACGTATTTCCCGAGGAGCCGGTTCCGTCATCTTCGGTCGCGCGAACCACTCCGAATGTTCTGTTCACAACCCATCTCGCGGGGGGGCTCGATGCATCCTACGTGCGAATCCAGGACATGATGATCGAAGACGTTTCCCGAATCCTCCGTGGGCAACCACCATGCGCCATGCAGCGCGCTGACCCGAGCCGAGCCGGGCAGATGCGAAGCCGGTAGCCGCCGGTTTCTCCTCCGCAGGTTCACTCAGACGAGAATCTGTACGATGCCGTCCCGCACGCGTGTTTCGATCATGCGCAGGTTTCGCCGTGCGGGAAGCGCCTTGGCCTCTCCCGTTCGGGCATCGAACAAGCCCTGGTGTAACGGGCATTCGATGTATTTCCCGTCGAAGTAGCCATCACAGAGATTTGCCGCCCCGTGTGTACATCGGGCCAGGCTGACAAAGATTCCGTCAACCGTGTCGTAAACGGCGAGTTCCCGGGAGCCCAATTGCACAGGAGTGACGTCTCCAGCTTCCAGGTCGGCGACTGAAATGATGTCAGTCCAGGTCCGTTGCCTGTTCACGCTTCGTCGACCGCCCTCGTGCCGAGCCGCGGTTTCCGGCCAATGATCTGCGCAATAATGTCAATGTGGGCACCGAGGTATCCGCGTTCTTCCACATGCACATATCCGTGCAATTTCCTGTGGAGTTCGGGGAGCGCGTGGAACGGCACCGATGCCGCATAGTGATGCTCGGCATGATAGTTCATGTTCCAGCACAGGAAACGCATCGGGCGGGAAACCAGGTTGGTGCGCGTGTTCACCTTCATGTCCCTGACATTGGGCCGCCCGACATGCTCGGTCATCCTGATGGCGCGCATCACCGGTTCACCCAGGAACAAGGGCAGCCACCAGTACCAGAGGACCGCCCAGACATCGAAAGCGGCGCTCAACGCCAGGATCACCGCATAGGCCAATGCCATGACCCTGGCCTCTACGATGACGGACACGCGATCCTCCCTGGGAATGAACTTCTTTTCCGCTTCCGAAAACCGGCCAAGAATGTGCCAGCCGAATTCCCGGAACCTCTGGGTCCAAAACGGCAGCGAGGACACGAACGACAGGTATTTCCCGAGCGAAATCGGAAGTTCGATCAGTTCAGGATCCTTGCCATGCAACTGCGTGTACGTGTGATGATCACAATGTTCATACCGGAAGAACCTGTTCGGCAACATGATGGCAAAACCGCAGATGTTCCCGAAGAACTCGTTCAGTGATCGGGTCCTGAACGCCGTGTAATGAACACACTCATGTTGCAGTGCAAAAAGATGGACCCAGACCACGCCATGCAGGAACATTGCCGGGATTACCCACCAGCTCCCCATCGAAAACCAGACCAGGAAACCCGTGCACAAGAGGACGGCGATGAATACTGCAAGGTGTAACAGGCCAGGAAGATTGGAACGCCGCATGAGCTGCTTGAGTTCGCGCCGGCTGAGCGCGCCCTCCTTCAATGCCTGGGTGATTGGTGTCAGCACCTCCTGTTCCATCAGGTGCTTGATCCCTTCCTGTCCAATTGTCGGGTGTTGGCAGAGTCATTAGCAGTGAATTCGCCTCAACACAATGAACGCAGGCATTTGGTCTGCCCGTTCCAGTCGATGTCAGAAAAGGGTGTTCCAGGAACAGTTCACAAGGTCATCACCGCACGTACCTTCCACGAGGAAGCGCGCCACGTTTTCCGCACAGCACATCGACATGCGTAACGCACTTTCAGGGGTTACGCCCGCAATATGCGGAGACAGCACGACGCCGTTGCAGCGCGCCACGACAGAGGACTCTCCGGGTGGTTCCTTGGCGAATGTGTCAAGGCCTGCCCCGAAGAGGTGCCCCGATTCGACTGCGTCAACCAGTGCTTTCTCGTCGACAATTCCACCGCGGGCGGTGTTGATCAGGATGGCACCCTGTCTCATATGCGCAAGTGCCTCCGCGTCGATCATGTTCCGCGTGGCGTCCGTCAGCGGAACGTGCAGGCTCACGACATCGCTTTCGGCCAGCAATTCGACCAAGGTGGCACATTGCAGGATCTCCAGGGGAAAAGGGCGGGACCGCTCGGGGTCGCGCGCAATCACGCGCATTCCGAAAGCGGAAGCGAGCGCGGCAACGCGTTCACCGATTGCCCCCAAGCCGACAATGCCCATCGTTTGCCCGCAGAGTTCGGCCGTCTGAGGAATGGCAGGGCGCCAGTTGCCTCCGCGAACAAGCGCGTCATGGTGTAAAGTGCGCTTCCTGATGGCCAGCAGCAACGCGAAGACATGCTCGGCGACGGATACGGCGTTCCTCCCCGCGGCGGCGAAAACGGGAATGCCGCGGCACGTTGCCTCCGCCACATCGATATCGTCGTAACCCGCGCCGTGACTGGCAATGACTTTCAGGTCCGGAGCGGCATTGAAAATGGCACGGTCGATGATCCCAGCGCGAACGATCAGGCCCACGGGCCGGGTCTCTGCCAAGAGAGAGGTCAGCTCGGCCTTGTCCGGATTCGGGCTGGACTGAACGACGGTGAATCCAGCGTCGGCAAGATAAGCCTCGGCGGGCGGCAGAAGCGGCCAGCCGGAGACCAATACCTTGCCCCGGGATGCCATCACGTCAGTGATTTCGGGATCTCACACTCTCGTCTGATGACGTAGTCGCGCAGGGCGTCACGGATGCTCTCGTCCAACCTCGGCGGTTCGTCCTCGTAGCGCTCGAGCATTCTCCTGCACCAGTCGCGGCCTCTCTCGCTGACCGACTTGGACCCGTCAGCCACCCAACTTTCGTAGCGCTCGTTATCCTGCAGCTCGTCCAGGAATGGCAGGTGTTCGCGGGTGTAATCCTCATCGAAGAAATGCCCGCCGGGGCCAACGCGGACGATACCGTCGAGCGCGATGTCGATGTCATCGAAAGATGCGCCGTCAAGGAAGGTCTGAAAACCCAGAATCTGTTGCGCGTCAGCGGCAAGCTTGCCCATGGAGATGCAGAGCGAGCCTTCAATCGTCCCACCGCAATGCGTCAGCAGGTTGCAACCGCCGAGGATTGCCGGGTAGACCTTCAATATGGAGTCAAATCCCGCATAGAGGTCGTCCTGCTTGGAACCGGATTTTGCACCGTTCGTCCGCCACGGCACACCGTAGTAACGGGCCATCTGGCCGAAGATGTACATGAACAGCGAGACCTCGGGCGACCCGAAGACCGGCGCTCCGCTTTTCATGTATACACCCATCGGTGCCACGCCCATTACCGCGCGGCAACCGGGACGGATGATCTGGGTAAAGGCGATTCCCGCCAACGCCTCGGCGATGATCTGGGCAGTGGCGGCCAGCGTGTGCACCGGCGTGGACGCGCCATAGAGCACGAAAGGTGACATCAGGAGCGCCTGGTTCTCGGAGGCGTAGACGCGGGCGGCGTCGAGCTGGGTCTTGTCCCAAACGAGCGGCGAGTTGCAATTGAAGATCGCGGTCATCACCACCTCTTCATCCATCGTCCCGGGGCCGAAAACGATCCGCGCCATCTCGATGCTGTCGCGTGCCTGGTAGTCCGATTGCGGCGAACCCATGATGGGTTTGTCGGTGTTCAGGAAGCTCTGCTCCACCATGTGCAGGTGGCGGTGTGGCACTGCGACATCCATCGGTTCAAGCGTATAGCCTCCGTTGTATTGCAAAGCCGGATTCACCTGGTGCAGGCGCATCAGCATCACCATGTCTGCCGCCGTGGCCTTGCGGCGGATGCCGTCAAGGTCGATCAGGTTGGGCGTTCCGTAAGCCGGACCGAAGATCATGTGGCGGCCGCCGACACGGACGGTGCGGTCAGGATTGCGGCCGTGATAGTCGAACTCTCGGGGAATCGTGGAAATCAGCTTGCGGATCAGTGCGCGCGGGACGCGGACGCGGTGGCCATCCACGTCGGCTCCGGCATCGGCCCAGATCGATACTGAAACATCATCCCGAAACTCGACCCCGATGGTTTCGAGAATCCGCATCGCGTGGTCGTCGATGGCCTCCAGCCCATCGACCGGCAAAACGTCGTAGGCTGGAATGTTCCGGATCGTGGCCGAGGGATAGACCAGTGGGGCCTTGAGCCGCGCCATTCGGCGACCGGCCGCGCCGCCGCTTCGATGCCGTCGCCGAACCGGTGCAGATTCCGTTTCCTGTTTCATGGGGAACCTCCTTACCGGGCATTATTCGCCCACAGTAAGGTTCGCACAATGGCACGAATACTTGCCCCATTGCGAAATGTCAGATTACGCTGGCACGTACCGGTGCACAGGATTGTCGTCCGGCTCTGCTCCGGAACTGAGTTCAGCCCGCAGCCAGTCGCGAAATTTCGACACGGTGCGGGTAGGCGAAGCACCTTCTGGCTGGCACAGATAATAGCCGCGCTGGGGCAGCGTCTCGGTATCGATGGCGGGAACCAGCACGCCGCTCTCAAGGAATTGCTGCATCAGAGGTGCCCCAAGCAAGCCGATGCCCTGACCATCCAGGACCGCCTGCACCAGATTGATGTAAGAGTCATAGGAACTCATGCGGACCCGGCTGCCGAGCACTGCGCCCTTGTCGCGAAAGTAGTTGGTCCAGATCGACGACGGGTCGAACGCCGATTCGAACTCCAGCAGAGGCACCTTGGCGAGGTCGTCAATCGTCTCGAACGGCCCGTATTTTCCATAAAAGACCTGGTTGCACAGCGGCAGAATCTGCTGTCGCTGCAACAGCACACTCGTGGCACCCAGCCAGTTCCCTGATCCGTACCTTATTGCGATATCCACGTCGTATTGCACCAGATTGACCAGGTCGTGGGACACCAGAAGCCGGAAATCCGCCTTCGGATCGATGCGCCGGTAACGACCGATATTGGGCATCAACCAGTAGGTCGATACCCCGGAGGTTGTGGCGATCGTGATCAGGCTGTCTTCCTTGGTGCTTTCGATCGATTCGATCTCGTCGATGATCGACTGAAACCCCTGGTGCACCGTACGTGACAGGCGGCGTCCTGGGCGAGTGAGTTTGATGCTGCTCTGGCCCCGGGAAAACAGTTCGAAGCCCAGAAACTTCTCCAGGTGGCGTACCTGCCGTGACACTGCCACGCGCGTGACGTTCAGCTCCTTTGCAGCCTCCGTGAAACTGAGATTGCGCGCCGAGGCCTCAAACGCCATCAGAGCCTTTGGTGGCGGGAGTTTCCGAAGACCCTGTGCCAGCTTTCCATCAACCCCTAGTGCGATGTGCCGCGCCGCGGCCCGGATCGGGTTCAAGGCGTAACTTCACGTTACTCACAGGGTCAGTATTTTGCAATGTCGCATCGGGCGATATGTGTGCAAGACTGTTCACGGAGAGTAACTGCAACGACCACGAATGGATGATCGATTGCCCGACGCATTCCCCATCGAATGCCGCAATCTGTGGAAGATCTTCGGCCAGCGGGCAGGTGAGGTGTTGGCCGCGGCACGTGAAGGTGCGATCGGCAAGGACGAGGCGTTGAAGGAATTCGGCTGCGTCATCGGAGTGGCAGATGCCAGTTTCAGTGTACGAAAGGGCGAGATCTTCTGCATCATGGGTCTGTCGGGTTCGGGCAAGTCCACGATCCTGCGGCACGTCAACCGCTTGATCGAACCGACCGCGGGTTCCGTCCATGTCAATGGGCAGGATGTGATGAGCCTGTCCGACAAGGAACTGCGTGCGCTGAGGGCCCGCAAGATCGGCATGGTGTTTCAGCACATGGCGCTGTGGCCGCACAAGACGATTGCCGGCAACGTGGCATTCGGACTGGAAGTGCAGGGCGCCGAAAAGAAAGCCTGCCGCGATTCCGCCGAGGAGGCGCTTGAAAAGGTGGGACTCGCGGGCTGGGGGCACCGCTATCCGGACGAATTGTCAGGGGGCATGCAGCAGCGGGTTGGTCTTGCCCGCGCGCTTGCAGCCGATCCCGATTTTCTGCTGATGGACGAGCCCTTCAGTGCGCTTGACCCGCTGATCCGCAGGGACCTCCAGGATGAATTCCTCGCGCTATCCGAGAAGGCTCAAAAGACCACGCTCTTCATCACCCATGATCTCGACGAGGCGATGCGCGTGGGACACCGGATTGCCGTGATGAAGGACGGACGCATCGACCAGATCGGTACGCCCGAGGCCATCGTGCTGTGCCCGGAAACCGACTATGTGGCGCGGTTCGTAAGTTCGATCTCGACGTTAAAGTTCATTTCGGCCTCGGAAATCGCAATCGACGGAAGGGTGGCCGCCGACGCCCCTGCCGTCGGCCCTGACGCATCTCTGCCGGTGCTGATCGGAAAACTTGCAAATGGCGCCAACCATTTGGCGGTAAAGGACGGCGACAAGCTGATCGGACGAATCGGGCGGTCTGAAATCCTGAGCGCCGTCGGCCGGGACCTGGCGCGCAGGTGAGGCGATGGACCAGCTCCTGAACCCCTTCGACCACTTTTCCCTGCCATTCGGGGTTTGGGCCGAGAGCGCGTTGGGCTGGATAGTCGGCCACAGCCGCGCCACGCTGTTGGCCGCAAAAGTTCCCGTACAAGGCTTCCTGGAATTCGTGCAAGGCAGTCTCGAGGCGATACCTCCGCTTTTCGGAATCATCGGTGCGACGGTCATCGGTCTGTTTCTCGAGGGGTGGCGGCTGGCATTGACGGGGTTTGTCTGTCTGACGCTGATCGGATTGATGGGCGCGTGGCAACCCGCGATGACGACACTCTCAATCGTCATCGCCGCCGTGACGATCTGTGTGGCCGTCGGCCTGCCCATTGGCATACTCGCCGCGCGCAGCGACCGGTTTTTCCTCTTCCTGCGTCCCATTCTCGACCTGATGCAGACCATTCCGAGCTTCGTCTACCTCGTGCCCGTCGTAATGCTCTTTGGAATTGGTGACACGCCAGGCGTAATCGTGACCTGCTTCTTTGCCATCACCCCGCTCATTCGCCTGACCAATCTGGGCATTCGCGAGGTGCGCGAGGATCTCGTTGAAGCCGCACGTGCATTCGGGGCAAGCGAGAAACGGGTGCTGTTCGGCACGCAGCTTCCTCTGGCGCGGCCCACGATCCTGGCAGGACTGAACCAGACCGTTCTGCTGTCGCTGTCCATGGCGGTGGTAGCATCGATGATTTCCGTCCCCGGGCTGGGGCGGATCGTGCTGGAGGGCATCGGGCGGCTCGATTTCGGGTCCGCCGCGGTGGGCGGCCTCGGCATCGTGTTCACCGCGATAACGGTCGACCGCTATGTCCAGGCATTGGGTGCGGCACGGCCGCGTACGAGAAGGGGCGCCTGAGCCATGGACGTGGCCACCCTCCTTGATCCGTTCGCCGCAATCAGTATGCCGCTGGCGGATTGGGCCAATGACGGGATGCGCTGGTTGACTTCGAACTACCGCGGCGTTTTCCAGGCGATCAAGGTGCCGGTCAAATGGGCGCTTGATCTGGTCGAAGACGGGCTGCGTGACACGCCACAGGTTTTTCTCCTGATCTTCTTCACCCTGTTTGCGTGGCAGGTCGTGAACAGGACAACCGCGATTCTGACGTTCTGTGCGATGACGGCAATCGGCATCATCGGCGCCTGGGACGCAGCGATGACGAGCCTGGCGGTACTTGTTACCGCCGTCTCGATTTCGACACTGTTTGGCCTTCCGCTGGGAATCCTCTGCTCGCGCGTCAACTGGGTCTGGTCCATGGTTCGCCCGGTTCTGGACTTCATGCAGACGATCCCGTCCTTTACCTACCTCGTCCCCGTCATCCTGTTGTTCGGCATCGGCAACGTGCCCGGCGTCATCGTCACCGCCTTCTTTGCCACTCCGCCGCTGGTTCGCCTGACCAATCTCGGCCTGCGCGAAGTGCGGGCCGACCTTGTCGAGGCTGCTGATGCATTCGGCGCAACACCACTTAGGCGGCTCTGGTCCATCGAGTTGCCACTTGCGCGTCCGACGATCATGGCAGGCATCAACCAGACCGTGATGCTGTCGCTGGCGATGAGCGTCATCGCCTCGATGATCTCGGTGGCCGGGCTCGGGCGACTGGTGCTGGTTGGCATCAGCCAGCTCGATCTCGCCCGTGCGTCCGTCGGCGGCCTGGGCATCGTGCTCCTGGCCGTTGTCTTTGACCGCGTCACGCAAGGCTTCGGTTTCACCCGCCGCGACCGCGGGAACCTTGGGCTCTGGGAGCAGGGCCCGGCCGGATGGCTGAGCGCGCATGTTTTTCGCCGCAAGGCCCAATCCGACGTTTAATCAACCAATCAGGGAGATCATGATGAAAAACCTTGCAACCAAGTTAGGCATCACAACGCTGGCTGGCGGCCTCGTGGCTGGCGCCGCCTTTGCCGCCGATATCACGGCGATCAGTACAGGACGAACGGATCACCAGCTGATCTACGAGGTAATCGAGGAAGGCCTCGCGGCGCTCGGCTACGAGAACGGAGAAATGTTGACGGGCAACTACCCGGCCATTCATCTCTCCATCGGTCAGGGCGACGCGGACTACACGGCCGTGCATTGGAAGCCGTTGCACAACGATTTCTATACAAACTCTGGAGGCGACGACGCACTGGTGCGCGCCGGGCCGATGTACACGAATGCCATGCAGGGCTACTTCATCGATATCAAGACGGCCGAGGCCCACGGCATCACGGCGCTTGAGCAGATGAAGGATGATGCGACCAAGGCGCTTTTCGACACTGATGGCGACGGAATGGCCAACCTGACCGGCTGCAATCCCGGTTGGGGGTGCGAGAAGGTGATCGAGCACCATCTCGACGCTTACGCGCTGCGCGACCACATCAACAATGACAAGGGTGAATACTTCGCGCTGATGGCCGACACGATCGAGCGTTACAAGGCCGGACAGCCGATTTTCTACACCACCTGGGCGCCGAACTGGATCATGGGTGTTCTGCAAGAAGGCCGCGACGTGGTGTGGCTGAACGCGCCATTCTCGTCCCTGCCCGGCGACCAGGGCACTGACACGGAATGGCCGGACGGGCGTAATCCGGGATTCGGGGTCAACGACAACTACATTCTGATCAACAAGGGATTTGCCGAAGCCAATCCCAAGGCGATGGCATTCTTCAATGGCCTGCGCATCTCGGTTCCGGACCTCAGCGCAATGATGTTGCGCATGAACGAGGGCGAAAAAGAGCCGCACCAGCTTGAGCAGATCGCCAAGGACTGGATCGCAGCCAACCAGGCCGACTGGGACGCGTTGATCGCGACGGCGATGGCAGCCGAATAGACGCGGCGACACTTGGCCCGCCCTTCGGGGCGGGCCGTGCGACCATCTCGACAACCGGAGACAGCCCGGAATGGCTATTCTTTTCCATTGGGACGGTGCAACCCCCGAACTTTGGCGTGAGGCTTTCGAAGCCGCCGGGTGCGGGGCCGACATCCGGACTCTCGACACACCGGGCGACCATGCCGATGTCGAATTCGCCGTCGTCTGGGCACCGCCCGCAGGAAGACTAAGGACCTTTCCCGACCTGAAGTACATCTTCTCTATCGGCGCAGGCGTCACCCACGTCACGCTCGATCCGGATTGGCCATCCCATGTGCCAATCGTGCGGCTGCAGGACCGGTTGCTGGTTCTGGACATGTCCTGTCACATCATTCACTGGGTTTTGCATTTCCACCGTTTCTACGCCCGCTACGCCCGCCAGCAGGCGGTAGGCCAATGGCTGCGCTACCGCTATCCGGAAAACGCCGAGAGGCGCATCTCGATCCTCGGACTCGGGCAGACCGGGCAGGATGCATGCATCCGCCTGCGTGATCTGGGCTTCCAGGTCACCGGCTGGGCACGCAGCCCCAAGGCCATCGAGGGCGTCAGCTGCCTCGCGGGCGACGCGGCATTCGAAACCGTTGTCCGTCGGGCGGACATCCTGGTGAACCTGCTTCCGCTGACTGATGCCACGACCGATATCCTGAATGCCTCTGTCTTCGACCGGATGCCGGAAGGCAGCTTCATCATCAACTGTGGACGCGGTTCCAGTATCAACGACACCGATCTTGTTGCCGCGTTGGACAGCGGCCAGATCGAAGGTGCAGCACTTGATGTCTTCCGCGAAGAGCCTCTGCCGAAGGACAGTCCCTATTGGGATCACCCGGGCGTCTCGGTGACCCCGCACGCAGCAGCACCGACCAATGAACGCTCCGCCGCCGAGTTCATTGCCGCGCAGATTCGTCTGGCCATGGATGGCGGCACGCCCGCTCCCATTGTCGATCTGGAGCGTGGATACTGAATCCGTGCCGCGCCCCGCCATTATCCCCCGCCATGACGACAGTAACGGCTGGTGGGAAACTTTGCCGCCGCCACCGCCTGCCCAACACCTGACCGGCACGCACAGCTTTCGGACCGTTGTCGTCGGCGCGGGAGTCTGCGGGCTCGCCGTGGCGCACCGGTTGGGCCAGCTCTGCCCCGACGACGAAATCGCCCTGATCGAAGCCGAACGCGCGGGCTTTGGCGCGTCAGGCCGCAACGCGGGCTTCTTGTTGAATGTCCACTCGCATGGACCGCCCAAGCGCATTGACATTATCCGCCGCAACATGCGGCTGTGGGAAAGCGGACTGTCCGATCTGCGGCGCATGGCGCATGAATTTCAGATCGACTGCGATTGGCACGACTTCGGCCGTATCTACGGCTCAGCCGGACCTGACGGCGAAAAAAATATCGATGAGATTGCGAAAACGCTCGACCGCCTCGGGTTGGAGCACGAATGGATGACCCGCAATGAAATGGAAACCCGAATCGGCACCCGGTTCTACCGGCGCGGGCTCCGTACGACGGGCAGCTCCCTGGTGAACCCCGCAGCGCTGATGCGTGGCCTTGCCCGGAACTTGCCGGCAAACATCTCGCTTTTCGAAATCAGTCCGGTCGTCGGGTTCGAATCGCAGGGTGGCGCCTATGTCGTCGAGACCGAGACCGGACAGGTTACCGCGGACCGTCTGGTCCTGGCCGCCGGTGTCTTCCTGCGCCAGTTCGGAATTGCCGCAGGCCGTTATGTCCCGATGGCAACCTATGCCAGCCTCACAAATCCGCTGTCGAACGAAGAGCTCTCGGCGCTCGGGAAGAGTGAACCCTTCGGCTTGCTGGCCAGTTCGGAATACGGTGCGACGATCCGGCTGACCAACGACAAGCGCCTCTTTTTTCGCAACCTGTTCGAATTCGCACCAAACGCGCCAACCCCCGCCCCAAGGGTTTCGGAGATCGGAAAACTGCACCGCAAAGGCATGCTCAACCGTTGGCCGGACCTGGAGGAAACGCCCTTTGCGCACAGTTGGGGCGGAACCATAGCGTTTACGTGGAATGACGGCGCGATTTTCGGTGAATACGCCCCGGGTCTCTTTGCAGTGCTGACAAGTGATGTTTCTCCCATGACCCGCGCTGCCGCAGCAGGGCGCCTGCTGGCCGATTTCATGGAAGGAATAGACAGCAGCCTCCTGAACCTGCAGTTGGGGATTCCCGGCGCCAGCCGCCTTCCTCCAAGGCCAATCCTCGACATCGGAATCGCGATCCGGCGGGGATTGCTGCATGCAGCGGCACACAAGGAATTCTGATCGCGGGAGCCAACGACCCACTTTGCAGCCGTCTGGCAAGCTTCGGGCCCGACATGCGCGCCACTGATCAAGTTACGGCACCCTGGAGACGCACGTGTTGCCGTATACCGTCACCCTTCACATGCTGAATCTGCACCTGATCGGATCCGCTAACTGCCATGCAATGGCTGGGTAGCGGCGGAACGTACGGTGCCCGACCCATCGAAAGGGACGAGCCAAGTCAGTTGTCCGGGATCTTGCGGCGGCTCCAAAGGCCGCCGATACTCTGCGTCGCCACCCGCGAGGCGATCAAGAGTGAAATCAGCAATCCTGTTGTGACAGCGGCCGCAACGCCGTACCAGACGCCGGTTTCATTGAACTGAAGCACGCCGACAAACAGCCAGACAAAGAATGCGATGCCGAATGCCTGCCGGTAGAGCCCGATCCAGACGGTCCAGACGGGGCGTTTGAGAGCCTGAAGGAAAGCGTTGATCGCAAAAAGCATCATGTAGACCGGAAGAATGAAACTCTCGACCCTGAGGTACGCGAGACCGACCCGGATCACCTCTGGATCATCCGTGAATTGCCCAAGCACCGGGCGCCCCAGAATCCAGATGGCCGGGAATGCGGCGGCTGTCATGATGAAGCCGATCTTCCAGCAGTAAAAAAGCGATGCGCGCACGCGATCATGGTCACCGGCGCCAAAGGCCTGCGCCGCGATCGGCAGCAATGCCCCGGTAATTCCGAGAACCGGCAACAGCAGGATCTGTTCAAGCCTGATGGCGATTCCGAACCCGGCAATCGCATGTTCACCGAAGCCCTTGAGGACGAACTGGACGACGAAGCCCGACAGCATCATGATCAGGATGGCAAATGCGGAAGGCAGTGTCTGGACGAAGATTTCCCGAAACTCCCCGGATCGCGGCCAGAAATGACGTGATCGCGTTCGGGAAAGCGTGGAGAGGTTCAGCAGTTTCCAGAGCAGGTAGGCCATGACGCCGGTCTGGCTCAGCACTGTGGATGCAGCCAGTCCATCGAATCCGATTCCGCCCCAAAGTCCCGGAATGCCGAAGATCAGCAGTGGGTTCAGAACGATGTTGGCAAAGAACGCGGCAATCAGGGCGCGTTGCATTGAGCGCCCGTCGCCGTGGGCTTGCAGGACGCCGTGGCATGCATAGGCGACCATGAAGCCGGGCAGCGCCAGGGACAGGAGCAGGTAATAGCGCACCCCGGAATCGCGGTAGAGACCGGGCTCCGAGACAAGCCCGATAAGTGCCGGACCATACCAGGCGCCGATGACAAGGAAGACCAGCGCGGCCATGAATCCGAACGTGATACCCTGAGCCGAGAGGCGGCGGGCAGTACGCCGGTCCTTCCGGCCCAGTGCGACTCCCACAATTGCCCCCATTGCAGCACCGAGGCCGAACCCGACAGACAGCGCAATGTAGAAGGCCTGAAAACCGAGCGAGATACCTGCCTGTGCACTGGTCGAAAGGAGGCCGGCAAAGAACATGTCAACGACGTTGTAAAGCGTGTTGAAGAGCATCCCGATTGCCGCGGGGATGGCAAGCGAACGAAGGTGTGAACTGATCGGACCAACCGTCAGATCGCTGGTGATTTCACGAGCCATCTGCGATCATTCGGGGGCGTTCAAGTTGGACGGTCGGAAACACGGAAACCGGAGGTCCGCACCTGCGCGAAACCGTGGCCGCGTACGGTGTATACACTTCGTCATTCGCCGTCAGGCAGGCTCCGCCGTTGCCGGTCACGACAATGGATCGCCCGGCTCGCCAACGCATGCTTGAACACGACAGTAGTGTCGGCACCCGCCTGGCGGATGAGCGGCACTTGCGTCATCGCTTTGTCCTGGATCGCCCTTTGGTTTGACCGAACTCCGTGCCGAACCCTTCGCATGCCATGGCGCGGAGTCATGCCTTTTCGAACCAGCCGAGTCCGTTGGGCACTCGGTTTCGTTGCCGAAGCTACAGATGATCCGGCCGATCTCCGGGATTTCTTCGTCATCCCGTCCGGTGTCGCGGGGCAAGCGGGCCCGGCACTCTCGGATTACGCCTGGGAGGAGCGTCAGACCATCGGCATATTGAAATGCCACAAATCCGCGCTCTTCAAACACGTGATTGGGAAGACTTTCCTTCCGCGCACTTTCGGCCTGGTCTTCACGCTTGACGTCACCAAAGGGATGCTTCGCGTTTTCCCGGTGACTTGCGTGGTGATGGGCACATACCGTCAACACTTGGGACACGCAGGAACCGACAACCCCTGAATTCGCAAAATGGTTCTAAAGATCTCCAACCGGCATCACCCTCAAGCCATTACCATGCCAAACGATGTATTGGTTCGACCCGTTGCCAAATCGGCCCTTCCGGCTCTTGGACTTCGTTGGAATGAAATTCAAGAATTTCCTGACCCGGGTCGAGATCTCCAGGGTTCAATTCGACGACAATTCCGGGCAGCTTCGCGCGAATCCGAGGGACAAACAGGATCAAGCATCAA
Source organism: Paracoccaceae bacterium (assembly GCA_965242975.1). Lineage (GTDB taxonomy): Bacteria > Pseudomonadota > Alphaproteobacteria > Rhodobacterales > Rhodobacteraceae > JAPPHA01. The sequence goes on from CBDETS010000007.1 coordinate 3,832,666, forward strand.
GCAGGCTGGACTTGACGTTTCGGCATTCTTTTCGCATCACTTTCCCAATCGTAGTTGAAGAGGTTCGACCGAACCTCCAGCTCGCGTCAATCAAAGGAGGACAGAGAAGTGTATTTCAAGACCGCAGTAATGTCGGTTGCAGCAAGTATGGTCGCATCCAGCATCGCGTTGGCCCAGACGGAGTTGACTGTTTATACGGCGTTCGAAGCCGAAGACCTGAAACGATACGCAGACCAATTCAATGAAGATTATCCCGACATCAATATCAACTGGGTCCGGGACTCGACTGGTATCGTGACCGCTAAGCTCTTGGCGGAGAAAAACAACCCGCAGGCCGATGTGATCTGGGGATTGGCAGCGACCTCGCTTCTTCTGATGAAAAGCGAGGGAATGTTGGAACCTTACGCACCGGCTGGAGTGGAACGCCTGGATTCAAAGTTTGTCGACAGTGACGATACGCCGTCATGGGTTGGCCTTGATGCCTGGGTGGCCACGATTTGTTACAATACGGTCGAGGCCGGGAAGAATAACTTGCCTGTTCCATCATCCTGGAACGATCTTCTGGATCCGGCCTACGAAGGGCACGTCATCATGCCAAACCCGAACTCCTCGGGGACAGGATTCCTTGATGTATCCAGTTGGCTTCAAATGTTCGGCGAACAGGGCGGATGGGATTTCATGGACGGTCTGCACAAGAACATCGCGCGTTACACGCATTCGGGGTCAAAACCGTGCAAACTTGCTGCAGCGGGAGAAATTCCGATCGGCATTTCGTTCGCATTTCGCGGTGCCAAGTCAAAGGCGGCAGGTGCTCCGCTGGAGCTGATCGTGCCGAGCGAAGGCGTCGGCTGGGACATGGAAGCCGCCGGCATCATTGCTGGTACCGATAACCTCGAGGCAGCCAAGTCCCTTCTCGACTGGTCCGTTACCGACAAGGCGATGGCTGCGTATAACGTGGGCTACGCAGTACTGGCCATTCCCGAACTTGCACAACCCGTGGAGCACTTTCCGGAGGGACTTCAGGACGGCATGATTCAGAATGACTTCGAGTGGGCAGCCAACAACCGCAGGGCTATCCTCGAAGAATGGCAATCCCGATACGACGCCAAGTCTGAACCAAAAGGCTGAAAGACGTGGCGGGGCGTTGATGCGCCCCGCCATCCAAATGACCTTTATGAAAAGCGATAGCTGAACCTCCGCGACAGTTCACCCAACTGGCATGGATGACGGGACATTGGATAAAGAAGCTCACTCAGGCTGTTATCTTCGCATCAGGGGAGTCTGGAAGGCGTTCGGAGAATTCATCGCCTTGAGGGACATTTCGCTTGATATCAAAGAGGGTGAGTTTGTCTGCTTCCTTGGACCGTCGGGGTGCGGAAAGACCACGTTGTTGCGGGCGATTGCAGGTCTGGACCCGCAATCGCGCGGAGAAATTGTCCAAAACGGCGCCGACATATCCAGGTTGCCGCCGTCAGGACGAGATTTCGGAATTGTGTTTCAATCCTATGCCCTTTTCCCAAACCTGACGGTCCGACGAAACGTAGCGTACGGGCTGGAGAACCTGGGGCTCGGCCGTGACAAGATTGCGTCGCGGGTGAATGAACTCCTGGAAATGGTTGGGTTGCCTGATCAGATCGACAAATATCCAGCTCAACTGTCAGGTGGCCAGCAGCAACGCATTGCCCTGGCACGTGCGATCGCGACTTCGCCGGGATTGTTGCTTCTCGATGAGCCTCTCTCTGCGCTTGACGCCAAGGTCCGCGTACGTCTTCGGCATGAAATCAAGGAACTCCAACGCGAACTCGGTGTTACGACCGTCATGGTGACACATGACCAGGAAGAGGCACTTTCCATGGCTGACCGTATCGTGGTCATGAACCATGGCGTGATTGAACAGGTGGGTGCACCGACAGAGATTTATCGAAATCCTGCATCGCTTTTCGTAGCCGGGTTCATCGGCGAAATGAACCAGGTCGATGCCACGGCTGCGACCAGTGCCTCATTGATTATTGGCGGGAAAACCTATCGGTGCCGGGCCCATGATTTCGATCGAGGAGAATCAGTTCTCGCTGCAATACGTCCGGATGACATCATCCCATATGGTTCGGGGTTCGTCGAGCAGTCCGAGGACGGTAACTGCATCGAGGTTCTCCTGGCGGACATGGAGTTCCTGGGGTCGTTCTGGCGGTGCCATCTGGAAAGTGAAGATTTTCAGCGTGCGGATTTGATTGCCGACTTTTCCGTCAATGCCGTGAGGCGCCTGTCACTCGAGGTTGGCCAAACGATTTCAGTGGGTGTACCCGAGGCGGGCCTAATGGCATTTGCTCGTGAATCGGTGACAGTTGCCGATGAGTGAATACCATGCAGTGAGTCTTCCTGCCGGTCGTACCATTCGGCAAAAACTAAGCAGAGACGACCTGTTGATGCGATTCTGGATGATCGTGATTGCGGTCTACCTGATCATTTCCCTCGTGTTCCCGCTCTACGCGATGTTGTCCAAGTCCGTATCGACGTATGCTTTTGATCTCGCCCAGTTTGAGTTCCAGGTCAGCAATGAGGATGGTGAATTTGTCACTGCGCCGGTTTCCGCACTGGACTTGAATGAAGAACATGAAACGGTTTCAGCCAAGGAACTGTCGACAAGTTCGGATGGCCGACTTGCCGCGACCAAGTTCTTTCCTGAATTCAGCTTTCGAAGCCCGGTCATGTATCGTGTTCGGGGGACGAGCGGGGAGGCCAGCTACCTGGTCGGCTCGACACTCACCACGGGTACCGAGTGGACGGAGTTGTCATCGAATGATTTCCGGCGTGTCCAACTCCGTCCCCAGTCAGCCAGGGGGCTCGAGAACTTCGTCACCTATTTTTCCACGCCCGCTCTTTTCCGGTCGATACAGAATTCACTCTTCATCGCCGTCGTAAGCACAATTATCACCGTTACGCTGGCTTTTGGTTTTGCCTACGCACTGAACCGCAGCTGTATGCGTTACAAGGGAGTGTTCAGATTGATCGCGATGGCACCAATACTCGTGCCGTCATTGCTTCCGGGAATCGCACTCGTCTACCTGTTTGGCAACCAGGGAATGATCAAGGAACTGCTGTTCGGCGCAAGCATTTACGGACCAATCGGAATCGTGATCGGGTCCGTGTTCTTCACGTTCCCACATGCATTCCTGATTATTTCCACGGCACTTTCGATTTCGGATGCCCGTTTGTTCGAGGCAGCGGCAAGCCTCAAGACTTCGCCCTGGAAAACATTTCGGACCGTCACAATACCCGGTGCTCGATATGGCCTTGTTTCTGCCGCCTTCGTGGTTTTCAACCTGGTCATTACAGATTTCGGATTGCCGAAAGTCATCGGCGGGCAATACAACGTGCTGGCCGTAGACATATACAAGCAGGTTATCGGACAACAGAACTTCGAAATGGGAGCGGTTGTCTCGGTTGTCCTTCTGATCCCGGCCGTTCTGGCTTTTGCGGTCGACCGGATTGTGCAGCGTCGCCAGGTTGCGCAGCTGTCGGCACGCTCGGTTCCTTTCCAGCCCAATCCGAACATTCAGGCAGACCGGGCCTGGTTTGCCTATTGCTCGATTGTTGCGGTTTTCATCATCGGCATTCTGGCGGTTTGCCAGTTCGCGGCACTGATCAAGTTCTGGCCATACGACCTCAGCTTGAGCTTGAACAACTACCAGTTCGACCTGATGGATGGCGGAGGTTGGGCGAGCTACTTCAATTCGATCAAATTGGGACTTCTTACCGCTGCGGTTGGGACGGCAGTGGTATTCTTCGGTGCCTATCTCGTGGAAAAGGCGAACGGTTTTCACACCGGCCGAAACCTGTTTCAAATGTTTGCCATGCTGCCCATGGCGATTCCAGGAATGGTACTGGGGCTCGCGTACATATTTTTCTTTAACGAACCGGCTAATCCGTTGAACGTGATCTATGGCACCATGTTGATCCTGGTTATCTGCACGGTGACACACTTCTATACGGTGTCACACCTGACCGCAGTGACGGCGCTCAAGCAAATGGACCGTGAGTTCGAAGCGGTATCCGCCTCGTTAAAGCAACCGACCATGAAGCTCTTCGCTCGCGTTACCGTCCCTGTATGTCTACCAGCCGCCCTGGACATATCGATCTATCTCTTTGTAAACGCCATGACGACGGTATCGGCAGTCGTTTTCCTGTACTCGCCCAAGACCACGCTTGCTTCCGTCGCCGTTCTCAACATGGACGACGCCGGCGATATTGCCCCCGCTGCGGCGATGGGGATGATGATTTTCTACACGAATGTTGCAGCGCGAGTCATTCACTTGTTCCTGTCGCGAGGAATCGTGGCTAGGACGCAAGCCTGGCGTCAGCGATAGGTGGGAATCGAAGCGGGAGGTCAATTTGACCGCGCTGTCCATGTTCCCGGAAACTGACGATGAATTCGCAACCATGAGAGGGGCACCGGTTTCGGGTTCGGCACAGGAATTTTCGCTTGGCCGTCGCGAGTGTCGGCGGACCTGTCGCAGGTGCAGGATGAACGGAGAACTGCGTTGTCGTTGTATCGAGTGAAACACCCGCTGACACGCGGGAGCTTGGAAACGCGGATAGTGCATGTGTTCAGAATCTGGGAATGGTTGCGAATTCGTGGCACGGATGTGCCTTGGCGGCCAACTGTCCGGGGGACGATTTCCCGGTAACCGCAAGGACCTTTGGTTGGTGCCTTGCCCATTTCGGAAGGAGCGAACGGCGGCACAATTTGCCCACACCGAGGATGAATCCAATACATCCGCCACAAAAAAGCCTGGTTGAAGACGTCAATCCGACCAAGTTCGGCACGGCTCCAGGATTGGTATGTCAGAGTGTTCCTGCACCGGAGCCTGCCGACTCCATGTAAATTGACCATCGACAGGGTGGAGGGAATCTGGACCGCAGACAAGGGCGGACGACGATTCATGGCATTTCCCGGCAATTCGGATTTTCAAATTGGCCATGGCCATCCCGGGGTTATCGCGACCATCGAGGCAAGACCTCAAGAATTACCCTTCGCGCCGCTTCGTTTGTCAATGACCCGCCGTTGAGTCGGCCGAAGAACGCGCCAAGTCTCGTCAGGGCGATTTTTCACAACCGGCGGCTTCCGATGCCATTGAAGCTGCCCTGAAAGCCGCACGGGCCGCTGCAGGCCGTTCAAGACAGTTCCATTCAGGGTTCTTTTCTTGGTGCCGGTATGGATGCTGCCTCTACAGCAGGCGAAGAAGCATTTGGCAGCCATGTCGCCGTTCCCCTGCTGCCTAGAACAGAGCACGAAGCACATTTGCCTGCTATCGCTGCCCGTACAGCCGTGAAAGTCCCGATTGCCATCTTCCTCGCCCTGGAGGGCTGAGATTTCCAAAGGGATCAAGCCTCCCGGACAGTTCGTTCTTCATCACCGTCCCGACGCCCGGCTCCACGCCTAGGGTTGTCCTAAGGTTGAGAATGTTGGGTACTGCACTGCGGTCGAAATTATCCCGGTTCCCGCACGTAGTGCAGGCGAAGGCAGCATGGCTTTTGCGACTCCGTCCGTCCACAGTCCCGCAGCGCGCGCAGGTCCGGGGTAACATACGACATCCGGTGTCAACCGGCGTTCGGGATTGCACGGCTCAATCCGCGCTTCCGGGCAACGTTCCTGCCCGGTTCATCGACCGTGCCTCGTGCAGAAGCCGTCATGTTCCTTCCCTCGATCATCCCGACGCGTTCGCCAGGGTCGGCGTGGCCGCTACCAACCTGAGTTCGGCGTCCGGTCTTGCCGGGCCGCCCAAAAAGCCCAAACGGTCTCAGGGATCCGCTGTGCGCAGATGAGCAATCGTTTGCCATTCCATCCTCGGGATTCTGTGTTCAGCCTCTATTGCCGGAATGACGACACGTTCGGCGTCGTTCAGGCCATAAGGCCAGAAGACGGCCTGATCGCGGGCGTCGAACAGGCCGGTCACGGTTCCGCGCGCCACGCAGGACCAGGAAGGAAGGCGGATCCTGCGCAAATGCGGGGCCTTACACCGCAGATACCCATATGGAACCAGGTCGGAACGCTGTTGGTTTGGTCGTGAAGACAGGCGCTGGAGAGCGCCAGTGACCATGCATGGTATTCGGCCGGAGCATCTGGACGTGCACGACATTCCCGATCGTTCCGTGCGGCAACCGCGCAACACTCAAGGCCTCCGAAAGCTCCTCGTCGGCGTTCTCGACACGGACTACCTTGGTCCGTGCCGACATCACGCCTCCTCCAGGTGTTGCCACAGGCGATGTCCGGGCGCTGTATCCTTGCCTTGCGCCCGCGATCATGCAAGGCTACTAATCAATATTCATTAACCCGAATACAAGATAGGGGATCGCCTGATTTTGCGCTGTCGCTGCCAATGGCCTGACCGGATACCACGCAAAGTGTGCCACAAGGTCATGCGATCGAAGACATTCCATAGCAAGAAAGCGGTTGATCACAATGTACGCAGAGAAATCCATTGCCGGTTGTCCGCCATTTCTGCATTGATTCACCGATAGGTTCGCCTGCTGCCGTGGGAGGGCAGGACGCTTGAATCGCAAGCCAATCATCGAAGTTCGTAACCTCGACAAGTTCTACGGGACGTTTCAGGCTCTCAAGGATATCACCATTACGGTACACCAGGGCGAACGTGTCGTCGTCTGCGGGCCGTCGGGGTCCGGAAAGTCGACGTTGATCCGTTGTTTCAACGCACTCGAGAATCACAGTTCCGGCTCGCTGATCGTCGATGGAATCGAGGTCTTCGAGGGATCGAAGGACATCCGAAAGTTGCGGCAGGAAGTCGGCATGGTCTTCCAGCAGTTCAACCTGTTTCCGCATCTGACCGTACTCGAAAACCTCATGATCGGTCCAATGAAGGTCCGAAAGGTGTCCCGGGAGCAGGCCGAGGAGACAGCGCGAAAATATCTCGACCGGGTCCACATTCCGGAGCAGGCGGAGAAGTTCCCTGCCCAGCTGTCCGGCGGCCAGCAACAGCGGGTTGCGATCGCTCGATCGCTCTGCATGGAAACCCGGATCATGCTGTTTGACGAACCAACATCGGCGCTTGACCCGGAAATGATCAATGAGGTTCTCGACGTCATGGTTGAGCTTGCCGAAACCGGCATGACCATGGTTGTGGTAACGCATGAAATGGGTTTCGCGCGCAAAGTGGCCGATACCATGATGTTCATGGAGGAGGGGCAGGTCGTCGAGATCGCCCCGCCCGAAAAGTTCTTTACATCACCAACGAGCGACCGCTGTAGGATGTTCCTGGCGCAGATCCTGGAGCACTGAGATCGTGCTGAGCGAAACAGCCGACTTCAGGGGCAGCCCGATCCCGAAACCTCCGGTGCATCAACAACTGCTGAATTCGGTTCCGGTTGCCGTTCTGATCTACATCATCGTCGTCGGGCTGATCGTCTACGGGTCGTTCGTCGGTGCCCAAAATATGGGCTACAACTGGCAATGGTACCGCGTGCCGCAATACCTTTACAGCTTCACGGACGACGGATTTCAGTGGGGCGAGATCATGGTCGGTCTCGCGGCCACCATCGAGCTTTGCATCCTGTCGTTCGCGCTTGCCACGATTCTCGGGCTCATCGTTGCCCTGCTGCGCCTGTCCGGCCTCGTCGTGGGATCGGCCGTCGCTGTGGGATTCCTCGAGTTGATCCGCAACATCCCTCTTCTGGTGCTGCTGTACCTCTTCTACTACGTGCTCGGACCGATTTTTAAGCTGGACCGCTATACCGCCAGCATCCTGACGCTCGCGGTTTTTCATTCTGCACTGATTTCGGAGATCTTCCGGGCCGGAATAAACGCGGTCGCTATCGGACAGTGGGAAGCGGCAAAGTCCATCGGGATGTCCACCGGGCAGGCGTATCGATACATCATATTGCCACAATCCATCCGTTTCATGTTGCCGCCCATGACGGGCGAAATGGTGCATCTCATCAAGTCTTCCGCGATCGTGAGCGTCATTGCCGTTGCGGAGCTGACGACCATCGGGCGCAACATCATCTCGGATACATACATGAGTTTTGAAATCTGGTTCACCGTCGCACTTGTCTATATGGTGGTGACCCTGATTTTGTCGGTCGGCGTATCGTTCCTCGAGAAGAGATTCGCCGTTGACCAATGACCGACGAACACACTGGTTCAATCAAGGAGGAAACCAAATGAGACTTACACGCAGAATGCTCGGGTGCGCCCTGGCCGCAACCATGGCGGCGGGCCTTGCATTGCCGGCAGCAGCGCAGCAGGCCACGCAGGCGCTGTCATCAGAAAGCGTGATCGAACAGATCAAGCAGGACGGCGTGATCCGGATCGGGCTGTCGCTGTTCGTGCCGTGGTCGATGCGCGACAAGAACGGTGAGCTCATCGGTTATGAGCTCGATGTCGGACGCCAGCTGGCCGCAGACATGGGTGTCGAAGTGGAGTTCGTGCCGACATCATGGGACGGAATAATCCCGGCGCTCGTCGCGGGCAATTTCGATGTCATCATCTCCGGCATGTCGGTGACGGCACAGCGGAACCTCACGGTGAACTTCACCGATCCGTACGCCTATTCGGGTCTCGCGATCCTCGCGAACAAGGAGTTGACGGCAGGCATGAGCGTCGAGGACTTGAACTCGCCTGACGTGACCTTCGCAACCCGTCGGGGAGCAACGCCGGCTGTCGTGATTGCCGAGAAGTTCCCGGAAGCGCAGCTTCTGCTCTTTGACGAGGACGGCGCCTCGACCCAGGAAGTCCTGAACGGAAACGCCCACGCAACGATGGCGGCGCAGCCAACGCCGAACCGCGAGGCGGGCAGGAACCCCGAAACGCTGATGGTCATGGAAGGCGTACTTTTCGACCCGCGTGGCGAGGCTTTTGCGCTCCGCAAGGGCGATCCGGATGCTCTCAACTACTTCAACAACTGGATCGCACAGCAGTGGCGGAGCGGTTGGCTTGAATCGCGGCACAACTACTGGTTCGCAACCGAGGAATGGGCCGACCAGGTCGCCCAATAGGTCGATTACCTTGGCCCGGAAACAACTGTTTCCGGGCCATGTGGGGCTGACAACTGCGAGCATTCTTCAAAAAGCTGAGGTGGCTTGACTACCTCATTCTGGCGATTCTCATCGCCTTTGTCGCGTATATTTGGGCCACCATCGAAGGGACGCTCAACTACAAGTGGCGCTGGGAGCTGATCCCGAGTTACATCGTCGGCTATCACTCCGGACGTGAAGAGTATTTTGCCAATATCCTGCTCCAGGGCCTTGCCGCCACAATACGTATCAGCATTTACGCAAGCATTCTGGCCCTGATTCTCGGCACGATTCTCGGCGTCGCACGATGTTCGAAAAACCTGACGATTCGGATGCTGGCGCGAACCTACCTGGAGCTCCTGCGCAACATCCCACCGGTGGTCGTCGTCTTCATCTTCTTTTTCTTCCTGTCGCAGCAATTGATCGACGCGCTCGATCTGGCGCGTTGGTCCCGGGGTATCGCCAGGCAGGAAGACATCTGGCTCTGGGAGTTGTTCTTCGGTGACATGCGCCGTTTTCCCTCGATCATTTCTGGCGTGATCGTGCTCGCATTGTTCGAGAGTGCGTTTGTCGGAGAGATCGTCCGGGCGGGAATCCAGTCCATTTCGAAAGGCCAGCGGGAAGCGGCCCGGTCCATCGGCATGAGCCGCTTCCAGGAAATGTGGTACATCGTGCTGCCGCAGGCGATGAAGAGGGTCGTTCCGCCGTTGGCCAATCAATTCATTTCCCTCATCAAGGACAGCTCGATCATCTCGCTGATCTCGGTTCAGGAATTGACGTACAAGACGGTCGAAATGGTTGCCTCGTCGCGCATGATCTTCGAGGCCTGGATCACGACCGCGGCTTTCTACTTCGTCGTCTGCTTCGGATTGAGCCGGCTGTTCTCACGTCTGGAGCGCAAGCGCGCCGGGCAGGCCTAATCCATAGCGGCGGCGTGCTTGCGCAAATCCGCTTCAATTGCCGTGATTGTCTGGAACATCGGCGTGAACTCCCGCTCGACACGGCGCATCGAGAGGTTCGGATAGCGCCGGGCGAGCTGCACGACGGATTCCTCGACCTCAATCGTCGCGACAAACTGGCCGAGGCATGAAAACGCACCCCCGCCGAAGTTCAAGTGCGGGGGCCGAGCCTCGCGTGTCGGGTCGAACCGGTGCGGGTCCGGGAATGTGTCCGGCTGCCGGTGTGCCGCACCGAAGCTTGCGAACACCGACGTGTTCGCCGGGATGCTGACCCCGTCGATTTCCGTTTCGGTGAGCGCTGTTCGTGACGTCGAGATCGATCGCGGCCAAAGGCGCATGCATTCACGTATTGCCGCAGGCACAAGCGACGCGTCATTCCCGATCTCCGTCCAGACGTCCGGCATCGCGGACAGGCGATCGACGGCGATGGAGATCTGGTTGGACGTGTTGTCGGTGCTCGCCTCAATCAGCATGACGGCAAAGTCCTCGAGTTCGTCTTCGCTCAGGTTCCCGGCCTCTCGGACGCGGATGAGCCTTGAAAGAAAGTCGTCGCCCATGTTCTCGCGCCGCCTTGCAAGTTGGGCTTTTACGTAGCCGAAGAGTTGATCATAGGCGGCGACGATGCTCGGTGTACGACTCGGGTCGCGCCTGAAGATCGCCAGCACGTCTTCGGACCTGTCCGCGACAAAACGGGCGTCGCTGAGGGGAGTGTCGACCCACGTGCAGTAAACACCTGCGGGAACGAGGTCGGCAAACCCGTGCTTCAGGTCGGGCACGTTGTCTGGCAGGTCCTCCAGGAGGTCCGAAACGACGCCGGAAATGTCGACGCGCATGGCGTCGGCGTAGGCAGGACCGATCAGGTTTGTCAGTATGCCGCGCAGTCTCTTGCGCGTCTCGCCCCGGTTCTGCGTCAGGATCATTCGTCGTTTGAATTCGAGCGCACGGCCGGGTGGCAGCCCCATCTTCTCGACGAGATTGCCGTGGTCCGTACCAAACGACCGGTCGACGAGGAACCGCCGGCACATCTGGAATTCCAGAATCTCGACGCCCCGTTCGCTGCGTGCCAGGGGAAACTGTCTGGCTTTCTCGGCAAGCCACCGGAAGGGCTCGGACTGATAGTCGGGATCGCCGTAATCGATGAAGGGAAGATCCGAGATGCCCGGCATTCCATTGCTCCCGTCCAATCATTGGTAATTCGACTATAAGCCGAAATGGACCGTTTGCCATGCCTTTAGCGCAGAGCTGGGAATGTCGGCGCGCAACTTCAAGGAAGTCCTCCGCGAATGCCGAATGTGGTTGTCCCCGCGACCACACCGGAACGGCGCGAAAGAACAGTGACCCGTGAAAGGGAATGTCTTGGAAATTGTGCCGTTCGGCAAGGTGCTCTCTACCCCGGTGTTGCGCTTCGGAGTGGCGGCCGGGTCCGAAAAAGTTGAACCGCGGCCCGAAATCCACCTCAGAGCTCTCAAGCAGCGCGCCGTCTCGTTTCGGAAATGCAACCCGGCCCACGAGACCGCAGGCACATCGAGTCTCCCCTCGGCACACACCGCCGGCGCACTGTTGTCACCTTCGTTGTCCGACCTACTGAAGCTGATCGCCGGTCTCCGCCCGTTCCAGCTCTCTCCCTGCCATTTACAAATCCAGTCCAGTGTTCCTTACGCCTGCCGGAATTGCGCGGCACGAGATCGGCGACCATCATCGGTCACCGAACATGATCCATATCGTGTCGATCGTGATGAACATCCGTTCCGGGTGATCCTCAAGACTCCGGAATCCAAAGTGCCGGTAGAATCTCTTTCGGCGCGCGAAGACTTCCTCGCCGCCGTCGTCGATGACATCCAGAACGACCAGTTTGAGACCGACCTCGCCGGAAACACTCAGCGCCCGTCCCAGTGCGTCAACTGCAAGATCTGAACCGAGCCCCATGCCCTGCCGGCGTCCGTCCACCGCTATCATCGAGAAGTAAAGCGCTGGAATACTGCCGGTCCTGGGCGCTCGCCGGGGGCGGTCCTCTCCGAGATCTTCCGCCGCCACCGCATGGGCATTCAGCGCTTAGTAACCGAGAACTTCCGACGATCCTTCGGCCACGGCGACAAATACCCGCGTAAAGTCATCCTTTTGCCGTTTCCTGGCGCTGAACTTCAGAAAATTGTTGAGGCGATCGGTTCCGCAGGAAAAGGTTGACCGGTCACGCCTGCCAGGATCGAATGGCTCGATGACAATTCGGGGGATTCTCTGACGTACATTGTCACCGGGCATTGGCGATTCGGGACCGGTAGTCGCGAACCGCGTCCCGGGCCGCCCGCGTCGGCGGCGGTGGATTGTCCAGCGCCTCTAACAGCGTCTGCCTGTCGCGCTCCGAAAGAGTCGTGGTCTGATGCTCACGCAGGATGCGTTCGGCCTCCCTGACCGCCGATGCACGGACGAAGGTCGTGAGCTTGACGCCGCTCAGTTCGGCCGCCCGTGAAATGCGCACCTTGTCGCTCGGCTTGATCCGCATCTCGATGTTGTCGGTCGCTCCCTCATCCGGGGACACTGAGACATCGCTGAAGTTCAACACGGCTGCACCTCCCTTCCTTGTCCCGAAAATGTATGGTCAACTACACCAGCCGTCAATCATTCGCCGCCCGGGATATTCGAAAGCCGAATTTCCGACAGGCTGCACCCGGGTCACGGACCGCAACGCTGACGCCCCTTCCATCGCCACTGGAAGCCATGCCGAATTCGGCATGGTTTTCATGGGGGATTATATGCTTTAGTCACATGACGCTCGGTTGAACGAACGCATGACCGTCTCACGAATGCGCTCCAGCGACCAGCAAAGCATGTCAATCACGTCTTCCGGTCCATGCCTGAAGTCGACGCCGCACGCCGCACACCGAAGTCGCCGGACACTGGCCATCAAGCTTCCCGCCGTCACCCTCACCCGCGAATACGTGAACTTCATGGTCAGTGTACCACGACCGAGATCGTCTCAAGCAATGCGGGACTCGCTTAGACTTCATGAACGCCGTCGCCGGGATGGTCGTCTTGTTCGGGCTGTCACTGCAACGATGTGTTGCGGTCTTGTGCTTGATGTTCGACCGAACATTGAAGGTGCCACAAGGTGAGCAAAACGGACCGTCCGGCCAGCACAATTCCTCGATCGACTTCCGAGCCCGTTTGTCGGTCGGAAAAATTTCGCCGATTTCAAGCAAAGTCAGTCTCTTGCGATGCGATTTTCCTGCAGCTCTTGCCATTCGCTGACCTCTCGATGTGACCAAAAGGCATAGGCTGGCGGTTGCTAAGGCAAGAAGAAAATGTATCAATATGATAAAATTTCTTGCACAATGCAGCCGTGAACCACTATTTTCCTAACGAATGAAGGCGAATCAACGATTCGAACAGCCTTGGACGGCTTCCCAGGCAACACGGATTATCCGCGAGATAGCGGCAAATTTGCGTTGTGATCTTTTTATCACTGAACATGTCTTGGAAAGGATGGACGAGAGGAATCTGATCTTGTCGGACCTCTTGTATGTCCTGAAAAATGGGGTGGTCTATGAACCTGCACAAAACTCCACACGCGAATGTTTCTACAAATATTAGATGGAATGTCGAACCCCGAACCCGGACTCTCGTGTCATTCGTGTCGTCGTCGTTCCTGACAGGGATTCCTGTCAACTGAAAATCGTGACAATCATGTGGAAAGATTGAAAGGAAACCAGACAAATGACCCCGTACCAATACACTGCCTGCGGCCTGGACAACGTGTACCTGGAACAGATGAACGTGGTGCAGGACGATGCTGGTGAAAAAACGATGTTCATTCCGGCGATAGGGGAACTTCACCGGGTGATCGCCGAAGGCATCATTACCGCTCCATCAAAGATAACCGGCAAGGAAATTCGATTCCTGCGCACCGAAATGGGGCAAAATCAGGACGAACTGGCCCGTGCACTCAAAGTTGAGCGCCTCACACTGAGCAGGTGGGAACGCGACGAACACCCGATCAACGGTGCGGCCGAGATGATACTTCGAATGCTGGCGGCAAAGAAACTCATCATCGCGAGAATGACAGACGTGGAAGAAGTCACCGACCTGACCGTGTCAGTAGGCGCGAAGCAACCCATCCGAATAGACGGAAGCAATCCGGAGGAATACCAACTCCTGGCTGCCTGAGAGATCATCCGACGAAGTGTTATGACGGCGCGGCACCAACCGCGCCGTTTTCGCATTTGGAGCCCGTGACAGGTCAACAGGAAAATGTGACTAATCTATATAACTCCCTTTTCATGGGCGGGAACTGCGCCAAGGCAACCGGACGTACATGGCGATGCACTGGGCAGCTCTCCCGATTCGCTCTTTTCTGCAGACGGCCTGACGCGCCTCCCTTGCCGGGACTGATGAACCTGACTGGAGCGGTCGAAGACATTGAAACCGAATTCTCGCTCCAGGTCTGCGATGACACGGCTGACCGCTGGCCACGAGAGAACCAGTCACATTGACGCCTGATCCACGGTCTCGGTCGAGATGACCATGCAGACGGCGTCGATCTGTCGAACCTAAAATTCACTTGAACTGACTGACGCACCTGCCTCCGCATGCAGTTATCTGTCGCCGTCAGTCCCGCCGGAAAGACACCGTGATGAATTCGATTTCAGGGCTCAGGATTTCCGAAACTCCGTGTTCGAGCTTTGCGTCGAAGCTCAACGTATCGCCTGGCGAAAGTTCGAACTCCGATCCGCAACAGGTGTAGCGTGCCTTGCCGGACATCATCGTCAGAAATACGTACCCGTCATGGAAATATCGTGGCAATTCACCGGCGTCTTCCCGGCTGATCCGCACACGGGCTGCTTCGAAATCGCCGTTCGGGCCGCTGTGCTTGCCGAGAAGCATGTATTGATGAGTGTGGTTTTCCGTGATCCGGTGTGCCTGGATCCCCTTGCCAGCCCTCACGTGATGGACATCGGCCATTCCGCTTGTCCGTGCAAGCAATGCCGTGACCGGAACCGACAAGGCGCTGGCGATCGCCGCAAGCGTGCCAAGTGACGGCGAGACTTGCCCGTTCTCCAAACGGCTGATCATGCTGCCGGAAAGTCCTGCCTCTTTCGCAAGTGTCATCACGGTCATGCCGCGATCAAGCCGCAGCCGGTTGACAGAACGCCCCACGGCAATGTCGATTTCAACTTTCTCGGGCAGCGCGGCCTCCTTCATTGCACCGCTTGACAGGAGATTACCAAAGGTAAAAAATATTACCAATATGCAAAGATACTCCGTTTTCTCGCTCGTGCGCCACGCACTCAACAGGCACACGACCTGGGCACCTGCATGGCGCAGCCCGCCCTTGCAGGAAAGCTATGACGTTATAGTCATCGGCGCCGGCGGGCACGGGCTGGCCACCGCCTACTACCTCGCCAGGGAGTTCGGCGTCACCGATGTCGCCGTGCTGGAGCGGGGTTGGCTCGGCGGCGGAAACGTCGCGCGCAACACGGTGACGGTCCGGTCGAACTACATGCGTGACGCTTCGATCCCGTTCTACGTGAAATCTGTGGCCCTGTACGACGATCTGACCAACGATCTGAACTTCAACATCATGCATTCGAAACGCACCATGATCGACGTAGTGCAGACGTTTCCGAGGATGCGGGACTTGCGGCGGCGCCAGCTGACAATGGACATCTACGGGTCGAACTACGAACAGATTTCCGAGGCCGAAGTGCGGCGGCGCATCCCTGCACTTACCGGGGGCGGGCCGGACGCAAGACTTCCCGTCATCGGCGGGATGGTCCACACCGATGCAGGCGTGAACCGCCACGATGCCGTAGCCTGGGGATATGCGCGCGGCGCCGACGGGCAGGGCGTCGAATTGCATCAGCAAACACCTGTGACGAAACTTCTGAAGGGGAAAGACGGAGCCATCAAGGGCGTCGAGACTTCGCGGGGAGTCGTGCGGGCTCCCAAGGTTGCGGTTGCGGTATCGGGCCATACGACCACGCTGACCGAGACGATCGGCCTCAAGCTGCCATTGCGGACCATGAACCTGACGGCGTTCGTTTCCGAGCCTGTCAAACCCCTGGTCGACGTGGTCGTCAACTGCCCCGATAGCGGTTTCTATTTCAGCCAGTCGGACAAGGGCGAAATGGTGATCGGAGGCGCGCCGGACATGGGGCAGAGCTTCCGCCGGGACATCAAGCAGCACGTTTTCGAAGACACCGTGACGGCCGTGCTGTCGTTGTTTCCATCATTCAAGAGATTGAAGCTCCTGCGCCAATGGGGCGGTCACCTGGATATCGCCCCCGACGCGTCACCCATCATGGATGAAACGGAAGTTTCGGGCCTTTTCGTGACCGCCGGTTGGTGGGGCGGCTACAAGGCGATCCCGGCTGGCGGGCTGACGTTTGCGCATCACATTGCCACCGGTACGCCCCATCCCCTGATGGCGCCCTTCACGCTGAAGCGCTTCAAGCGACTGGATTACGTGTTGGAATCCGGAACGACGACCGAGAGATAGGAAACCAGGTCCATGCTGCACATCCCCTGTCCCTTCTGCGGACCTCGAAACGAAAGCGAGTTCTCGTTCGGCGGGCCGGTGAAGCCTGACCGACCCGATCCGCAAACAACGACCGATGAGGACTGGGTGGAATACCTGACGGTCGTGCCGAATCCAATGGGTCCGGTCCAGGAGCGCTGGTGGCATGAGAAGGGCTGCGGCACGTGGCTGACCATATGGCGTGACACGCGGACCCATGACATCGTCGAGGAACCCGGTGGTGCAGTCTAGGCGGCTCCCCTCTGGCGGAAGGGTCGATCGGAACCGTCCGCTCGGATTCCGATTCAACGGGCGGGACTATCGCGGGTTTGACGGTGACTCGCTGGCGTCCGCGCTGCTTGCGAATGGCGTTCGGCTGACGGCGCGAAGTTTCAAGTATCATCGCCCGAGGGGGATCGTCGGGTCCGGTCCCGAGGAACCGGCAACATTGGTGGAGTTGGACGGGCGCCATGCCTCCGCCAATCGTGCCGCGACGACAATCCGCCTGGAAGATGGCATGGCGGCACGCTCGGTAAACTGCTGGCCGTCGCCCCGTTTCGACCTTGGCGCTATCAACCAGCTGTTCGCACGGCTCATACCGGCGGGGTTCTATTACAAGACGTTCAAGTGGCCGAACTGGCGCCTTTATGAGCCGGCGATCCGGAAGGCCGCCGGCCTTGCCGGTGCGCCCGAGGCGCCGCCAAAGGATGGTCATTTCGAGGCGGTGAACGCACATGCGGATGCGCTGGTCGTCGGGGCAGGGCCAGCGGGGCTGATCGCCGCACTGGTTGCGGGCCGCGCCGGGTGCCGGGTCGTGCTGGCAGATGAGCGGACAGAGGCGGGAGGGAGCCTGCTTGACCGGCGGCTTGAGATCGACGGTCGTCCGGCCATGGATTGGGTTGGCGACGTGGTTGCCGAATTGACCTCCATGCCAAACGTAAAGCATTTCCAGGACGCGACGGTCTGGGCCTATCGCGAACACAACTTCCTGATGGTGAACGAACGATCACCGGCGAACACCAGCGTGCTGGAACGGAATTGGCGCGTTCGTGCGGGGCACGTGATCCTCGCGACGGGAGCCATCGAACGGAGTCTTGTCTTTTCCAACAACGACCGTCCGGGCGTAATGCTGGCGTCAGCCGCGCAGGCATATGTGAACCGGTTTGCAGTGCGGCCGGGCAAGAAGGCCGTAATCTTCACCAACAACGACAGCGCCTATGAAGTCGCGGTGGATCTCGATGCAAAGGGCGTCCATGTGGTCACCGTGGTGGACAGCCGGCGCGATGTGCCCGAAAGCGCACGTGCATTGCTCGGCGACATCCCGCTCAGGGCGGGTTCGGTTGTCGTCACTGCCCGGGGCAGGCGGTCAGTCGGCGGTGCTGTCGTTGCCGGGCGGGATGGAGTGGCGAAAGAGGTCGTCGCATGCGACCTCTTGTTGCACTCGGGCGGGTGGAATCCCGCGGTTCACCTGTTTTCCCAGTCACGCGGGAGCCTTCGTTACGACGACAACCTCGCGACGTTTGTCCCCGGCAAGGCTGCGCAGTCATGCACGTCTGTAGGTGGCGCAGCGGGTGAAATGACGGGCGCCGCAGCGCTGAAATCCGGCGCCGAGGCAGCAGCACGCATTGCGGGGACAGCACTGCCTGACCTGCCCAATGTGACGGAAGAAACGTACACGATTGAACCCCTTTGGCACGTTGATGCACCCGGTTCCGAGGACATGGCGTTTCTTGACATTCAAAACGACGTCACCGTGCAGGACGTTCACCTCGCCCTCCGCGAAGGTTACGACAATGTCGAACACGTCAAGCGCTACACCACCGGCGGCATGGGCTTCGACCAGGGAAAGACCGGCAACATCAACATCGTCGGCACGGTGGCAATGAAGACAGGCGTTTCACTTCAGGAGGTCGGTGCGACGACGTTCCGCCCGCCATATACGCCGGTGTCGTTCGGGGCGATCGGAGGCATTCGCGAGGACACGGTCGTCCTGCCTTATCGGCATACGCCAATCACGCGCTGGAACCTCGAACAGGGCGCCTTCATGTACGAGGCCGGTGCCCGCTGGAGGCGACCGGGATATTTTTTGCGCGGGAACGAGGGTTTTCAGGAAGCCGTCAACCGTGAATGCCGCGCCGTACGCGAACAGGTGGGCGTGTACGACGGCTCGCCGCTTGGCAAGTTCGAGCTGAAGGGCAGAGACGCAGGGAGGTTCCTGGACCATATCTACACGAACATCATGTCAACGCTGAAGCCCGGTCGGTGCCGCTACGGGCTCATGCTGACGGATGACGGTCTGATCCTGGATGATGGCGTTGCGATGCGACTGGGAGAGCACCGGTGGCTCGTCTCGACGTCCACCGGACACGCGGACACTGTGAACGGGTATTTGCAGGAGTTGTTACAGACCCAGTTCCCCGATTGGAACGTCTTTGTCACCTCCGTGACCGGTCAGTGGAACAACGCGACCCTCTGTGGTCCGAAAGCACGGCAGGTCATGGCCGCGCTCGACACCGATATCGACATCTCGCCCGGGGCGTTGCCGTTCATGTCGTTTGCCGACGGGCACGTAGCCGGGCTGCCGGCACGTGTCGTGCGCGTGAGTTTCACGGGCGAGCTGTCGTTTGAGATCAACGTTGCGCCTCGCCACATGCGTACCCTCTGGCAGCTGATCATGGAGGCAGGAGAACCGTTCGGGATTGAGCCCGTGGGATCGGAAGCCAGCCATGTTCTGCGCGTCGAAAAGGGCTTTCTTTCACTGGGCCACGAGGTGGATGGCACAGTGGATGCCCACGACCTGGGCATGGGCTGGATCATGTCGAAGAAGAAGGCGGACTACGTTGGCAAGCGTTCCGTTGAATTGCGGCGTGCGGGAGACACGCCCCGGCGCGAGCTTGTGGGCCTCTTGCCGACCGATCCGAAAGAGCAGATACCGGAAGGTGCTCCACTGACTCCCGGCGGCGAAAGGCGCGCGACCGAGGGGCTCGTCACCGCCTGCGTCTGGAGCGTCGTGATGAACCGGTGGGTCGCGCTGGCGCTCTTGGAGAACGGTCGGTCACGGACCGGGGAAACCGTGCACGTACGCCTGAAGCATTCGACGATACCGTCCGTGGTCACGGCGCCAATTTTCCATGACGTCGATGGCCGGAAGCTGAGGTCCTGAAATGGGTTACGCCGCATCGTTCGAAAGGCTTCCGATCAGTACGCTCTTCGACCTGAAGGGGCCGGATGGGGCACTCAGCGAATGGATCGGCGCGGGCGTGGTTCCCGAGTTTCCTACGGTACCGAACCGACTGTCTCGCGCAAACGGCATGTGGATCGGCCATGTCGGGCCGCTGAACTGGCTGTTTGGGGCGGGCCTCGACCGGGAAGACGACCTGGTTGCCGCGCTCCGCCCGCACGAGGCACCGGCAGAAATAAGCATCGTCCGTATCTCGGATGCGATGACATCGTTTCGTATCATTGGAGACGATGCAGCTCACATCATGGCCATCGGCTGCCCACTTGATCTGCACGAAAGCGTCTTTGCCGAAGATGCGATTACATTCAGCGAATTCTTCGGCCAGAAAGTTCTGGTCTGGCGTTGCCAAGGTGGATTCGACATGTCGGTTGAAACGAGTTTCGGTGACATGATCGAGGATTACCTGACACGCGCGCTCCGCTGATCCCGGGATTGGTTGCTGCGCGACAATCAAGATGGCCGTCTGGTGTGAGGGGGTTGGTCCGGCTTCCGTTTGCGCGCAAGCGCGGCCGCAGTGCCTGACTTCACCGGCAGGACCCGCCATCGGCGCCAGATGGCTTTACGCTCAAGGCTTCGATGCAATTCGGTAGAGCCTTGAGCCTCTTTCACGGTTCAGCGTGCAGATTGCGGAACCCGGAACACTCGGGCGAATTCGCCAAGCTTTGCAAAGCTCCAGAAGCCCGGACATGAAGCAGAGGCAATCGCGCAATGCCAGAACGCAGTACACGACTTGAAGAACGCTCTGGCGCATGGCGCGAAGGAGGGTGACCCCGAAGAGTCTCAGATGCCCGTCTATGCTCTGGACGCGGACGACGATGGTTGACCTGTCGGTTCTCAATGTACGGCTGCATGACCGTCCAGTTGGCACGATCACGAAGTTCGACCAAGAGTGAACACTCTTTTCTTTCGCGGATGACTACATCGACGACGTTGAACGGCCGACACTTGGTCTGCGTTTCAGGAATGGTCTTGGTGACCTGATCACCGGATTTCGCCCGTACAGGATGAAGCTCATGCCTTTCTTCCCGAACCTTCTTCCCGCAGGGCATCTACGTTTGTTTCTTGCCGGGTATGCCGGAATACCCCTGAACGTGAATTATCGAGGGCCGGGAAATCCTGAAGGAGATCATGGAGAAGGCGGGCGACATCAACGACCCTGGTTTCACCTTCCGGTTTCGCTCCGAGCTGAAACGGAGGTTGCGCGACGAACGGGGTGCCGGCAAGGTGGCCGCGATTGTCGGGAAGGGAACGGCGCCGGACGCCCAGGTCACCGTCGACCGCGTGCAGATAGCCGCAGAGGACCTGCCCGAATCCTGGGTCAGGGCCGGAAACAAGATCCCGCTCGTCTCGGCCGGGGACGTGGACAGGGGGTGGTACCGGGAGGCCTACGGATCCCAGCCGGCCGAGATCGCCACCAGCTGGAAGGCGGGCGTCGCTTTGCACGAGTATGTTCACCATCTCCAGCAGGCGATGCCGGAAGCCGCCGCGCTGTTCCATAAGCTGCACCGGCGTCGTACCAAGGGCGAGCCCAAGGTTTCTGTCGGTCCCGAGCCCGAGGAAATCGGGAGGATCGACCAGTATCTGCTGAAATACACGGGGCGCGAGTATGATTCCGGCGAGGTTCCGCATGAAGTGTGGGCCGTGGCAATGCAGGCGCTGTTCCACCACATCGACGGGAAGGATTTCACGAAGAAGCTCGTCAGGGACGACCCCGAACTGCTGGATCTGGTACTCGGCGTGCTTTTCCGTTACGATCCGTGAATGGCCGTTCACACCATCATGCTTCCGGATCCCATGCGCGGGCGCGAACTGCGCTCCATCGTCTGGGACGACGAGGCCGGGACCGTCTCCGGCGATCATTACGACGTCGAGGACGGGAGCATCCAGCGCAAGCTGGATCGGCCGAAGCCGATGGAAGTCGGCGGCCCCTGGGGTTACTGGAAGCTCCAGGACCCGGCGCACGATCCCGCCGAATTCCTGATCGTTCTTTACCAGTTCTGCGACCGGATCACCGACGAGCCGCTCCGCTCGACGCTTCCGCCCGTCTTCGACGGTATCGAGCTCCGGCCTTGGGACATCGGTCCGTCGCTGCTCTACGACGGACAGGGCAACCTGAGGACCTGAATCCGGGCGTCCGGACCCTCACTTTTCCATCGCGATTTTTCCGGGCCTTTAACGCCCCTTATCCCCCTCACAAAATCGCCGTTTCCGAGGGGGTTTTCCACCGCAACCCCCTCGCATTTGTCAAAACTTTTTTTTCCACCGCGGTCGTTTTCAGGTGCCTTCCAGCCAGCGTCGCACCCCCACGATGCCCTTGTTTTCTTTACATCACGGCCATTCCCGTCCGGGTTAGTCCGACATAGTCCGCCCTAGTCCGGGATTCGCCATTACTTTTGTCTCCCTACAGAATTCTCACCACTTCGGGTTCAGGGGCGGGACCTGCCTGGCGCCGTGACGGATGAGCATGTTGACGGAGACTCTTGGCCGTCGACGCACGGTTTCGGACAGTTCGACGAGAAACCGCGCGATGGCGGACTGCGCTTTTCGCTCGCGGGTGTTCAACTGAAACTCTCCGCGGTGAAGAACGCCGAGGGAAGGCTGGCGGTCCCTGCAAGCGGAATCGGTGGCAAATGGATCGTGAAGCTGCCATCACAAGCGTACCGCGGGCTCGCCGAGAACTTCGCCCAGGTCTTCGATGTCTACGCCGAAAGAAAGTGCGAGCGCGCGAGTTTTCAACGCATTGCTTCTATCATTGCAGCCGAGTCAGGCCATGAGGACGTTGCAGAATTCTTCCGGCACCTGAGACCTTCATTTCGCTCACAGGCAACGGCGACATGCAGTTCAAGAATTGGTCCCTGACTTGTCCCGATGACCAACACGCCCGTTTGTCTCCCGCCTATGATTTCGTATCGACAGTCCCCTACATTCCCGACGACCAGTCCGCGCTGAACTTCAACCGAACCAGAAAATTCACAGGCTACACGGAGGATGATTTCCAGATTCCTTCTGTCAGGGCCGCCCTGCCGCGCAAACAGGTTCAGCACGCGCACCGCGAAACTTCGCTTGCTTCATGGCGAAATGGTCAGCCGAGAAAAACCACCTTCCGATGGGCAGGGAGGTCACAGAGACAATCGACGCGCATCTCGCGACATTGCCAATCGCCGGAGGGAACGGCGTGTGAAAGACCTGTTCGGGATACGTCCCCTGAACGACCGCCGAGCAGGGGAAGATTCTTCTCCCGAGCGTCAGATCCTGATCTGAACGATCCCGTCTTCCACGCGCGTTTCGAACACTCTCATCGGGCGTGTCGCAGGTGCGCAAACGGGTTTCCCATCCCGGACGTCGAACGCACCTTGGTGCAACGGGCATTCAATGACGTGACCGTCAAAATACCCGTCGCACAGGTCTGAACCGCCGTGATTGCACAAGGCGAGCGATGCATAGATGCCGGAAGGTGCGTCGTATACGGCGATCAGCCGCGGACCGAGCGATACCCGGGTTACCCAGTTCGGTTCGAGTGCGTCGACGGCGACCAAGTCCTTCCAGGACCGTTCCACCCGTTTCACGTCTGCTCCACCGTCGCTGCGGAACTGCGGCTGAAGAGTTGGCGAATGATGTCTCGGTGTGCGCCAAGATAGCCATGTTTTTCAACATGGATGTGGTCTTTCAGCTTCTCGTGCAATCTCGGAAGCGCATGAAACGGAACGGACGCCACATAGTGATGTTCGGCGTGATAGTTCATGTTCCAGCACAGAAAGCGCCATGGGGCGGAAACCAGGTTTGTCCGGGTGTTCTCACGCATCTGGGGAACGGTCGGGCGTCCCACATGCTCAGTCATCCTGATAAAGCGCATGACCGGTTCACCGAGGAACAACGGGATAATCCAGTACCAGATCAATCCCCACCAGCCGGTCAATGCCATGCCAAGGAAGACGGCAGCGTAGACTGCAAGCATCCGTCGGGCATCCGTGAAAACCGCCTTGTGTTCCACCGCCGGAATGAACCGTCTTTCTGCCTTGTTCAGTCGACCCGCGGCGTGCCGCAGGACCTCGATGAACTTGCCCCGCCAATAGGGAATGGCGCTCAGGTACCAAAGGTACTCACCGAACGACTTGGGCATCGAGATCAGCTCGGGATCCTCGCCGTGCAACTGCGTGTAGGTGTGATGATCACAGTGCTCGTAACGAAAGAACCGGTGTGGAAGGATGATGATGGCCCCGCAGATTTGCCCGACCAGGTCATTGATCCACCGGGTGCGGAATGCCGTGTAGTGCACGCATTCGTGCTGGAGCGAAAAGTGATGAACAAGCACGGTTCCCTGCACCAGCATCGCGGGCCAGATCAGCCAGCTGTCCCATGCCAGCGAAACAAGCGTGGTGGTCAAGGCGATCAACCCGATCCAGAGGATCAGATGGCGAAACGCCGGCCCATCCGACCGTTGCATGAACTGTTTCAATTCTTCGCGTGTGAGTTTGCCCTCAGCCAGTGCCTGGGTGAGGGGTGTGACAATCGGTTTTGTCATGGGTGGTGTCCTCGTAATTTGCCGGTTGGGGTGTCCTTTTCACCTCTCAAGTCCGGCTCCGGAGACGGGAGTGCTCCGCACCAAGCGACCGGATTATCCGGGCGCAGTGGCAACTACCTTATAGCGTTTCTTCGTCCCTGCCAATATGTGACTCAGCCGCGACCGCCAGTCCGATTTCGCGATCCGGATGCCCGAAGAGACCGGCGGTACAGGGATAGCATTTCAGGATACCGGCTCCCCGGGGAAGAAGATTGGCCCTGAACGTCCCGTGTTCCCAGTAGCTTACGCCATCAACCGCGATGGTTGGATCGATCACGTTCCAGGAAATCTCGCCAGGTGCATATGCGCCGCAGGTATGAAAGTGGAGGAGGCGAGGATTGCCGAAGGCGGCACCTCCCCAGCGTTCGTAACTTGCCCGTGCGTCCCAGGGAAAGCCGCAACCCGGGTGAATGCCCGCATGCCATGAATGGACAAAGTTCCTGTCGATTCCGAACAACGCGGCAACCCGGTCGTAGTGGGCATTCGCGCAATTGACATCTGCACGGCTGCCCTCGAATCCGGTCAGCCGGCCCTCTTTCAGTCTCGCATAGACCTGACCCTCGAACTCCACGGTGTAATCGTCATAATACCGCGAACCGGTACCGGTGAGGAAACCGGCGAGTGCGGCCCGGCCCGTGAATCCCGTCGCGGGCACAGGTGTGAAAATGGACATCGGGAAACGCATGATTGACGTGTCGTCCTCTGGCGTGAGGTCGAATTCGGTCGATCCGACGATTTCCGTGCCAGCCGGACAGGATATGCGGATCTCCCGTGCATTTGAAAGGACCGAGTTGACCTCGGATTTCAACTCCATGAACGCCGCATGGTTGGCGTTTCCGAAACCCGTCCCGAAAAGGTAGGCGTTGAGGGCAAAGCTGACGATGATTTTCTTACCTTGCGGCATGTCGGAAAAGCGGAGTTGGTCGCCGAGCCTTGCGAGAAAGAGAATGATGTCGAAACGCTCCATCCTGCGCAGAAGTGGTTCCGGCAGATGAGGATTTTCAGCGTCGAACCCGACATTGACGGCATCGACGATCAGTCCGATGCGTTCAGCTTCCTTGACCACGCAGTCACAGGCATCATCGTCAAAATAGCCGAACTCAGGCGGCTCGAACGCGATGAGCAATCGGTCCCCCGCCTGCGCCCCGGCGCAGTTCAGAAGGAGGTTTCTGGCGCCGAGCGCAGGTGTCATTTCCGTCATTGCACACAACCAAATTCGAATTCGCTATCTCCGCGATCGACCCGATCCAGGGTCGTTTGAAAGACATTGCGCCTGCATATTAGGGTGGCACGAATGAAGGTCAACATGCCCCTTGCTGCCTTGCACGTTCAAGACCGCATTCCGGGCGTCCGAATCTGCCTATGTCTGGCTGTGGCTGTGACCGAACCCGGAACCAGCCAGGGCACGAAATGTCGGCAGTCAGGACCGTCAGGAATGGTGAGGCCAGGGACCGGTCGGCAGGCGGTTTTCGGGGCGGATGACGTGCTGCCGGACATCGAGAAGACAGAACGGAGGGCGGTGATTTCCCGCAGGACCAGTGAAACGACCCGCCGTTGCCCATTGCTCCAGGCAGGGCCTCCCCGGCGGGATTCGTGACGGTCTTCAGCACGAAGAAATGTGTTTTCCTGCGATTGCTCTCAGGAAGCCGTTCCATTCGCCTGTTGGAACGTGCAGGTACGGCCGGTACACGATCGACAACACGTCCATCGAAATCCCGTACAACCGTGACGCGGTAGACGATGACGGCACGCTTGGCTCCCGGTTTCGGCTTCGCAACCCGGATCTTGGTCGTCAGGTAAATTCGGAGTTCATGAACGAGTGCATCCGAATTGCGGTTGAAGAGGACCGCGCAGTGCCGGAAGAATGCACTTGGTGCTTGATCGCGCGAACGAAGCGGAGAATACACGGGAAGCACCGATCGGGGCGGCCACATGACGAAGACAAAAACTGTGTCAGATCTTCCGGTCCTCGACTTTTCGAGCGCCGATTACCAGGCGGCGCCGTTTCCGGTTCTTTCGGAATGGGCACAGAAATGGAAGGTCGCGCGCAGTGAACGCGGCGTCGAATTGCTGGACTACGATTTGTGCCGAAAGGCGATCGTCGATCGGAACTTCGGAACGGGTCACCCCAAGCTGATCGAGATCCTGGGTTTGCCCGATGGGCGCCCCCTCGAGTACAAGCGTCGATCAATTTCGTTTTTCAATCGGGGTCGTCGTCGCAGCGACCTCAGGCGGCCGATTACACGTCTGTTTAACGGAGGGACGGCGGAAGCGTTTCGACCCAATATTCGCAATGTGGTGACAGAAATCGTGGACGCAATTCCGACAAACCGGCCTGTCGATTTGATATCCAGGTTGTGCGACAGGATTCCTTCTGCTGTTTATTGTCACTGGGTCGGCGCACCGACCAGCGATGCCGACTTCGTGGCAAGGACGTCGCACGCGGTCCAACAGGTCCATACGCGCGACCCGAGACACACGCCGGCCATCATCGCGGCGTTCGAAGAACTCATCGACTATGTCGACGAACGCATCGCCGACCGCAGGAGCCGCCCGGGGAATGACCTGCTTTCCGACTTGATCCGCGCGGAGGAAGCCGGGCAATTGAACGCAGAAGACCTCCGCAACTGGGTCATCAAGTTGGCGGAAGCCAACACGGACAATTCATCGCACCAGATCGCGATTGCCATCATCGAGCTGGCCAGCCGGTCCGATGTCTGGGCCCGTCTTGGCGCCCATCCGGAACTGGCTTCGCGTGCGGTTAAGGAGGTCATGCGGTATCATCCGCGAACGATCTCCACATCGCGGGAAGTTCTGTCAAAAACGGAGATTGCCGGGGTTGTCCTGCCGGTGGGAACACCGGTTTTCGCGAATATCGGGGCAACTCACTGGAACGCGGATTACTATCACGCGCCCGAGATCTTTGACATCGACCGCAAGGACGAGCCCGTACACCTGAATTTCGGGGGCGGTGTGTTCTCGTGCATCGGGCGTTTCGTCGTCACCGTAGAGGTCGAGGAAACGGTTGCCCTGCTCGCGGCAAGGTTCCCCGATCTGCGGCTGGAGACGGCACGCTTCACGCATTCACCGATGTTTGCCTCCGTCGCCGATCTGGTGGCGCGGTTGGAACCCGGCACCCCGACAAGGCCACACGTCCAGAGCAGCGTGCCGGCGTCGTCCTGAACCTTTTTGAACAGCCCCCGCAAGCGCGGCCCGGCGACGGCGCCGCAGCTCAATGCGCGCGCAGATACGATGTCCACGGGCAGGACGATCCGGCAATTCGCCTCCGTTGCCAACCTGCGGATGTCCTGAACTGTGCCAACACGGTCCGGCTCCCAGCGTGCGGCCGACGGGAACGCTGCCGGCCAGCAGGAAGGTGTTGGCCATGCCGCCACCGCCGACCATGGCGCCCAGCTTGGGCACTGGGTTCTTCGGTACTAGGAACCTGATCGAGACCTTGGTGCCGCCAACGATGGCGACCGCGGGCGGGTGCGGCGGGCACAACATCTCGACGACGCCGGTCCATATCCTCGCCTCAGAGGAGATCAAGACGCAGGAGTTCGTGTGCAGCGAGGCCATGCAGGTTTTCGGCGGCGGCTTGGAAGAAATCATGCGCGACCTGGCCGCGTGGCAGATGGTGTTGCAGGTCCGGACGATTACAAGCCCGGACATGCATACCCGCACCCATGGTGCGTCATGTCGACCGAAGCCCCGGATTCAATTTGGGGCGAGTGGAGGTATCCATCCTGCGCGATGCAGGGTCCGCGTCGGCCAGCCACTGCGGCGCGTGGCCCGACGTATCGGGCAGTCGTCCCGCATCGCCGCTACTGTCTCTTCGCGGCGAAGGTGCCGTCCAGTGTCACAGCCAACACTACATTACCACCTTTGTTGATGTTGCCGCGTAATTGCTTGAACCACCCCGCAACGCCGGTCGGAACTCCGCTGGACGGCCCGTAGAAATGCCCTCCCCAGCGGTAGCCGCTATCACTCACCTGGAAGAAGCTGGTGCCCACGTTCGAGGCTCCTAAAGCACCGGTAGCAGTGTCAAGTATCGTGGGCCCCGCCTCCGTACCGTCGGAGGTCCGCGTCTTGATGTTGCTCAAGCCTGCCCACATGTCGGGAATCTGGGTTGCTGCGGCGAACGACACGCCTACTGTGACATCCGCGGTGAAACGCCTGGCGACCGCAGTCGCGCTGCTCGACGTGTCTGTCTGATAGACGCCTGTAGCGCCGCCCCTGTAGGTCGCTTCCCCAATCAGCGCCCGCCATTTGCCGGTATCTAGGTAATAGGGCATCGCCCCGTAGTAGAACGGCTTGTAGTCGCCCAGGTCGTCGAGCGGAATCCTGTTCCAGTACCCGTAGGCGAGGTAGTCCTTGTCGCTGTCCGAAGCGATTATCGCGACCACGCGAAAGCGTTCGGTCGCCGTAGCCGCGGCAGCATTCAATCTCGTTTCCGAAGCCCAACCGGTCGGCGCCGCCTGCACATCGGCAGTGGCCGGGCTCTCGGTCCAGACCGTGCTGCCCTTCTTGACGCTGAGCGAGGCTGCGGTGTCGTACTCTACGACGGCCGCCACCCCTCCGGCGGTCAGGCTCGGACCCGTTGTGTTCGATCCGCCGCCACCGCCGCCACAAGCGGACAGGACCGCGCGGACATCGCCGCCGCCGCAAGCATCCGCAGTCTGCGCGATTCCGGAGTGCACCAGTGAAACGTCGTTCGATACGTCACTGTCGTTTTTCCGTCGATTTTGTCGATCCCGAATCCCGGCGGGCCCCGTCCGGTTCCGTTCCCGGTTACTGTCGCAAAGTCCCGAAGCCCGCAGCGTGAATCCCGACCGACGCTATGAGGCTTCAGGGGCCCTGTAAGTCCTGCTATTTGGGAGGTGTCGGAAGCCACCGGCCAATGGCATTCGGATAAGGAATTTGACCGTCCGGGTAGGCCCCCGTGCTTTGGGCGTTTGGCCGGAAGCCGGGGGCTTGACGGTGGTCTGGTTCTGTCAGGCTGTGCGTCGTCTCTGCCACGTGCTCACGGGCTGCCTGCATTCCCTTTTGCAGCTTCGCCCCGGCCTCTCGCGCTGGATGCATCGTGAGAGGCCGGTCATGATCCGCTTGACGGATTGGGCGACCATCTGGCTCTGCCTGAGGAACATGGCCTCGACCTCGCGCCCCAACAGTCTCATCCCGTTCTTGACGTTGGTGCGCACGGCCGGCCGGTCGTAAGCGGGTAGACGGCGACATCGGACAATTCGGTTGCCGATGCGTGGGGGCGGCGGGATACTTCCGGTCATTGATCAATGATCAGAGGTTTTGTCATGTCCAGTGATTTGAACGGCTCGGCTGGTTCCCGACCAGCGCCGGTGGTGCGCAGCAAGGCCGAGTGGAACTCCATCATGGAGGATTTCGAGCGTTCGGGGCTGTCGCTGAAGACCGTTGCGAACTGACGGCACCGTCTTCGCCCTGGGGACGGGACGGATTCCTTCGTCGCGTTTGCGCCTCCTGCGGTGTCCGGCTGTGACGTCGAGGTCAAGCTGGGTCCGGGGACTGAACCGTCGGACGCGTCAACGGAAGTCCCTCTCCGTAGAATGCCTCGCGCAGTCATGCGGAAACGGCAATTTGTTCACGAATGACTCCCATGAGGTCACGGATTCAACGGTGCGGAATCCGGACTCTCGGGTTTCGATCCCGACGGAACGGCGTAGTTCACGCTTCGTCGGCGGCATGACCCACCAAGTCCGCCTCCAGTCTGGCAGCAAGCCTTTCGGCCCTCGGACTGTCCAGGTCGCGCAGTAACGTGACAACGCGTGGCGCAAATTCGGAAAAGTTCGTGGCACAGCGCCCGAGCGCGACGATCGCCTCGTCGTCACCGATCGCACCCAGCGCCTCGATCAAATCGACCGAAGGCGCATGCGCGAGAGATGAGATCAGCACGTCACGGCCAGATGCGTCGCCCTGGCTGGCCAGCGCGACTGCCGCAGCGCGCCGGATCGAGATCAGCCGGTCAGACAAACCAATCCGAAGCCGGAGCACCGGCACGTTTGCCGTGATCGCGAGCGCAAAGGCCGGTTCGCGAATTGCCGCGTCCCCGTGATCGAGGAAATTGGCGACGAACGAGGCAGGCAGTTCAAGCTGCTTGTCGGCCGCAACGCGAAGGACAACCGGCAGCAATGAATCCGGAACGTTCGGCCCAAGCGCGATTCGCCTGAGCGCGGAATCCACGTCCGGGCCGCTCAACCGCGCAAGCGTCTCCAGAACAGCGCCTTGTTCCCGAAACGGCCGATTGATGCCGAAACCGTGAAAGCGGCGCCACAGCCGTTCAAGCGCCGGAACAGCCGCCTCCAGGGACCGCGTGACAACCTCCTCGGAGAGTGCGTCAATTGTTGACAGGTCGGCGTGCGCAACCAGTTCGACCAGCTCGGAATCGGGGAGAGTGGCAAGTGCCACCGATGTTGACTCTTTTTCCGTTTGACGTTCTGAGCCTGCATCCGCCGGGCGGCGTTCATCGAACAGGTCCAGTTGCCGCGCGTGCCCAACCCCCTTTTGAGGTGTCGGACCGGTCATCGAAGCAACAGGCTTAAGGACAGGTCGCCGCCACCGGGTGCCCGGCCGTGCATCTTTGGCAGAAGCGTAACGGGGACCAAACCACCCGGTGCTCCCTGAGGACATAACTGCCGCCGGCATTTCGGCAACACATTCCCGCATCGGCCTTTCGAAACGACTGCTTCGACCGGTCTGTCCGAGGTGATCTGTTTACCCGGGTGAAGTGCAATTCGGAAAGGCGGAATCGTGCGTGGTATCCGCTTGCCGACCGCCATGAATCCGCCGACGAGCCGGTTCGAAAGCACGTCCGGGGCTTGATGCAGGGCTTCGAAGTCCGGCCCATATTGGCTCAAGTCGTGCGCTCGGCTTCTATGCGCTGCTGGAGTGCCCGCCTGAACAGTTTCGCACCGGCATCCAGACCAAGGTCAATGTTGGGTGTCGTCATGTTTGCCATTCCCTTGTGAACCGCGACCAGAACATCCCGATCCTCCTCGAATGCAGCGCGTGCACCCACGTTCATCCGGTCCGAAATCTCCGCGTCGTCCGGATCCGTGTTTCGATGCTGGAACCAGAAATACCGGGTCCGGTTTTCATCGATCGGAGTCATGAAGTTGTACGAGATATTGACATAGGTCTCGCTCACCGGCGGCTTGCCGGGGCCCCCGGTTCCTTCCGGGGTGTAGACCGACTTGTTGAGAGCAATCGCTGGAAAACACATTTCATAGTGCTGCAGCCTGTCGCACGGCCCCTGGAATTTCACGAGATCGGCATAGTACGGGGACGGCATCTGCCCGAAGATCCAGCGGGAAACCAGAACACCGCGTTCGGTTTTCTCCACCTTCAACGGTTGGTCATCGGTACCGGCACCGGCAAATGACGTGACGTGCACCCAAGCAACATGGCTCGGGTCAAGCAGGTTGTCGGCGACCCACAGATAATTGCAGTCGATGTCAAGGACTCCACCGTCGGTGGCACCCCAACGCGGATTCTCGTAATTCTCGATCGGAAAGATCTCGTCGGGGTTCGCCTTCTGCGGATCACCCATCCAGATCCAGAGCAACCGGTATCGTTCGGCGACGGGGTAGGATTTGACCCGGGCCCGTCCGGGGACATGGTCCGGCTGGGTAGGGGCAGCCACGCATGTCCCCCGACAGTCGAATGTCAGTCCGTGATAACCGCACTCGACCACGTCTCCCTTCAGGCGCCCTTTCGACAGCGGGAGTTTCCTGTGGGGACACGCATCTTCAAGTGCGACGGCCTGTCCGTTTTCCTTCCTGAAAAACACGATGTTTTCGCCCAAAAACATCTCCGGTTTCAGGTTGCGGGTGTAATCCTTGCTCCATCCAGCGACATACCAGGTGTCTTTCAGATACATTTTCCACCTCCGATCTAACCTGCCAGCCGGGAATTCGTCTGCGGCGCGTCATCTTGCCAGTATGAAGCGTCAGTGCCCACAATGAGTGTCATGGAGGCCACGTGACGCCCGAGTGCTTCGCAGGGAACACCGCGTGGACCCTGCGACAGCATTCATCTGAATGCACTGGAGCCACGACGTCAAGGTGCATGCCGACCCTTGGCGACTGCAGACCGGGTGTGTTTCGTTCGCCTCTCGTCAATGCCTGGTTGAAAATCGGTTCGGTTCGGCATCAGACAACCGTCGGTGCGCGGTTCATCGTCACTCAGACGGGAGACATGCCATCGCAAGGCAGGAGATAATCCTGCTTCCGTCATGTCCAGCACAAACGTAACCGGCTCCAGGGGCGTACGCATTTGCGTGTTTCCGAGGATCAGGCCCTTTGCCGCATTGTCAGCGACTTCGTTGGTACCCGGCTCTTGCCAAGCATGCGCGCGCAAAAACGTGCGATTGTCGGCCCGATGGGATCGGGCCCTGTTTGCGCCTTGGACCATGGCACATCCCTGTCCTCGGACTATGCGATTCACGCTGCATGAAGTCGGCGGGATGATCTTGTACATGCCATCTCCTTGATCGTGGCGAAACGCTAGATCGGGACTTTCCCAGTTCTCGATAGGCGATTTGCGGCAAGATACAGGGAACAGCCGAACCCCGCGATTCCGATCAGGGCCGTCAACATCGTGTCATAGCCTCCCTGCTCCCAAACCAATGAACCAAGAAAAGGCGCCAATGCAGCCCCGACCAGGAACGGCAACGCCATTGCACCGGATTTGGCGCCAAAATTTTCTTCACCGAGAATGTCGCGCGTAAGTAACGGCCGCAAAATGCTGACAACCCCCCAGGCGCTGCCGAACAAGATGACAAAAACCGAAAGGAAGGCCGGGGAAATGCCGCTTGCCAGAAGCATCAGCATGGACAATCCCATGACAGCGAAGGTCAAGATCGTGACGGTGTTGTGCGACAGGAACTTTCCAGAGGCCATCATGCCGAGCCGTCCGGCGACTTGCATCGGCCCAATGAAAGAAGCCGCGAGAACCGCCATCTCTGGTGAGACCCTCCTTTCATCCAAAAGTGGCAGAAGGTGATGCAACACGGAACCATGCGCGATGGCGAAGCAACTGAAGGCGAGCGCCAGGCACCAGAATGCAGGACGGGCAAGAACCCCCCTGGCGACTGCAGTTGTCGGCAGCTGAGCACCTCGGATTGCCCGTGTGGTTTCCAACCTGTTCGCCCCGATCCAGGTTATTGGCGCCGCAATCAATACGACAACAGCCGAAAAGACCACGCACGCCCCCCGCCACCCAAGGAATTCTGACAGGGAATAGGCCACCGGGAAACTGATCGAACTCGCGAAGCCTGCCACCAACGTGATCATGACAATCGCCGGCTTGGCTTCTTTTCCCCGGGCACGAGTCACCAAGGCAAAGCAAGGCTCATAAAGCCCCCCGGCCATGGCGATACCGATGACGATCCAGACCGAGTAGAATTGCCATGTCGTTGTCACTGCCGACATGGTCAGCACAGCGATTCCGCCAAGAACGGCGGAACCCGACAACAAGGCCGGTCCCTTACCCCGGTCGATAACTCTTCCCGCGAGCGGTGAGACGAAAGCCGAGACCAGTACGGCGATCGTTATGGCCGCCGTAAGATCGGCCCTGGACCAACCCAGGTCTTGCTCCCAACGCAACAGAAGGGCTGGAAAAATGTAGAACGTACCTGCCCAGATCAGGGTTTGTCCAAAAGCCAGGAAAAGAATGGGGGGGTCTCGAAGCACTACGTGTCCGGTTTCTCTTTTCGGCGAGGGTTTCCATGGCCCGCCCGACCACGATCGGTCGTCCAATCTTGTGCAGGATGCAAATTACAAGAACACGTGGCCTGCCTGAGTGAGGCACGACCGTATCACGGTCACCTGGAATTTCTAACCCAAATCCGGGCGGCGGCATCACCCGTTCCCGGCGCCCGGTGTCGTGCCTGGCGTCAAAGCGATCCCGCAGAAGGCCGAGCCGTGACCGCAAAACGGCAAAACGGGACCCCGAACGATGGAATCGCTACGATAGGGTCGACACAACAGGATTGAATCAATGGGGAAAAACGCGGCAAACCACTTGGAATGCCGCGCCTTTTGCCAGCCGCCAACACTTGAAAAGGCCAAGGGCTAAGCCGGCTTCCAAACCAACATCGTGAACGCGCTGCGTGCACACGGCGGCGGCGCCGAGCATTTTCTGAGTGGACTTGCCGAATTGCAAAAACGGATCCTGATCAGCAAAAACGACGATCACCGGAAGAACCACGGGTTCCTGCACATGGGTGACGATGGCAGGATACTCTCGCCTGCCTTCGACACTAACCCGCAGCCGGACCCGCACCGCCATCTCGAAACAGGAATCAGCCCGCGCCGCGGCACCGAGGCATCGATCGAGGCAGCCATCGAGGCAGCGCCGTTTTTCGAGATCGATGAGAATGCGGCCCGAGTCACGGCGCTTCGCATGGCTGGGCAAGTCTCGGAGGAGCGGCAAAGGCGCTGCCGCGACGCGGGAATGACGGCCGGCGACCGCCAGGCAACGCACCAGCATTTGACCATCCGGAGATGTCGGCCGCGCTGAAGCTTGCTCCGAGACCGCGGAATTCGAAGATTTCCGCCCACACAAGTCGAAACTGGCGTTGGCGTGCCGGCGCCCCGCGTCCGCAGGATCCGGATGCGGGCGCGGGAATGGATGGAACCGGGACAGACACCGTGTGACATTGGCCCTGTTTCCGGTGACTCGGGCGTCGCCGGCACAAGGCTCCTCGACCTGCGGCATGCGGAGAAACCGGGGACATCCTTGCCCGAACGTCAAATGATCCGGGTAAATGGCGCCTGAAAATCCATCGGTCTTTCCGGGAACGGTCCCACATGTCTCCGCGCTCACAGGGTTGGCGCTCGGTGCCGCCCGATTCGCGGTCGGGCCGGCGGCCCTCGACGGTCGCGGGTGAGTTCTCGGCAATCTTCACTAAAATACTACGTAACTAAGGGAAATCAGCACACCAAATTCACACAAGGTGCGTATCTATCGGCGGACTTTGTGGGTAAACTCGGTCCTGTATGTGCCGCAGGGTTGGCGTGAATTCGGGTGCGTTGTCTGTGGCCGGGAGGAGACCCATGACAATGGAACACGAAAACAGCTTGACACGGCGGAATCGCATTATTAAGAGCGCCGAGCGCCGAGCGCCGAGCGCCGAGCGCCGAGCGCCGAGCGCCGAGCGCCCCCCGTGTGTCCGCTCCGGTCTAGGTAGTACCTCCGGCGGGTCGTCCCCGCCATCAGCACCTTCCGCATCCTGTCGGCCGAACCAGGCGTGGCCTGTGTGCCTGCCCTGCGGGGACGGGCGCCGTCCTCGCCCGCCCGCTTCCCTTTTCCGGTTCATCGGCGCGTGGCGCGCGGCGGCCTGCGTGCTCATCGCTGCCTTTGCCCTGCTGCTCGCCGTCGCGTCGGCGCAGGCGCAGACCTCGGTCACGCTGGTGAGCAACACCGGGCAATCTAACACGACGACGAGGCCCCTTTCTGTTGATCGCGCGCAGCCGTTCACGACGGGCAGCAACCCCGCGGGCTACACGCTGACCAGTGTAACGTTCGTTGCTGTCGGTGCCGGTACCACCATTGATCTCAGCTTGACGCAGGTGCGCATCGAGTCGTCGAGTGCGGACAACAAGCCGGGCGGCAGCCTGGGTGCGCTGACGCTGTCCCACAGCGGCTCAACGGTAACCGGCACGACCACGGGCATCGACCTTGATCCTGATACGACGTATTTCGTGGTGCTTGAGTCGACTGACGACGACTTTTCCTACCGCCCAACGAACTCGAACGACGAGGATGCGGGCGCGGCGGCGGGCTGGAGCATCGGCGACGGAAGCCTGTTCGATGACGATACTACTCTCGATTGGGACAGCACGTCCACCGCGTCCTGGCAAATCGCCATCCACGGCTACGCGAACCCGAACCCGCCCGCGGTCTCGTCGGTGGCCATCGTCTCGAAGCCGCGCATCGACGCGGACAACAACGGCACGAAGGAGACCTACGGCGCCGGCCAGAAGATCGCGGTGGACGTGACCTGGGGCGAGGACGTTGCCTGGGACACCTCGGCGACGGGCGCGGGGATCCGGGTGCAGTTGGGGATCGGGAGCAACACAAGGCCGGCTGAACTGGTGACGGGCGGGGCGACCAGCGGCACGGCCCGCACGCTGCGCTTCGCCTACACGGTGGTGGCCTCCGACACGGACACCGACGGCGTGACGGTGAATGCGAACAGCCAGGGCGAAGTGGTGCGGCTGCGCGGCGGCGCGACCGTGAAGAAGGCCGACGGCTCGATTGACGCGAAGTTGACGCATGCGGGGTTGGGCGCGCAGTCGGGCCACCTGGTGAACGGCGGCTCCACCGCGCCGACGAACAGCGCCCCGACCTTCGGCGGCGAAGATCCGGGCACCGTCAACGCCCCTGTCCTGACTCTTGTCAGCCTGCCAGTGGACGAAGACGATTTCAGTGACGCGGACGGCGACCCGCTGACCTTCAAGTTGAGCTTGAACCGCGACGACGTGCACGTACCCGGCGGATTAAACCAATTAAAGTGGATTAATGATAGTGTCTTTATCATGCCAAGGTCGACTTGCGCACTGGCAAACCTCTCGCCGCCGGTGGGCAATGGTTTTGAATTGACCTTCACCGTTACCGCGACCGACCCCGACGGCGCGTCGGTTTCGGTCACGGGAGTGTTCAATGTGGGACTTCCCACTGCCGGCTGTCCATCGTTCTCAAGCGCCGAGGTGAGCGGCACGACCCTGGCAATCACCCTGGACGGCAACGCGATTGGCGGCACGCCGGGCGCGGACGAGTTCGAGGTCAAGGTGGCCGGGACCGCGGTGGCCCTGGCGGCCACCAACCCGGTCGCGGTGAGCGGCAGGACCGTCACCCTGACCCTCGCCGCGGCCCCGGCCGCCGACCAGACGGTCACCGTCAGCTACACCCCCGACGAGGACTCCATGACGACGGATTCGCGGGCGAGTGCCCCGATGGCGGTTGCTTTCACCGACCGGACCGTCGGAACCATGCCGACCTTGGCGAACCCGATTCCGGACACGACGGCTGTGGTGGGCACGGCCTTCAGCTTCCAGTTCGCGGCCAACACCTTCAATGACCCCGACGGCGACACCCTGACCTACACGGCGACGCAGGGGGACGACAGCGCGCTGCCGGGCTGGCTGAGCTTCGACGCGGACACCCGCACCTTCTCGGGCACGCCGCAGGCGGCGAATGTCGGCACGGTGTCCGTCAAGGTGACCGCGACCGACGGCACGAATTCAGTCAGCGACACCTTCGACATCGCGGTAACGGCCGCGCCCACGGTCGCGAACGCCATCCCGGACCAGACGGCGACGGTGAACGCGGCCTTCAGCTACCAGTTCGCGGCCAACACCTTCAATGACGCGGACGGTGATACCCTGACCTATACGGCGACGCAGGCGGACAACAGCGCGCTGCCGGGCTGGCTGAGCTTCGACGCGGACACCCGCACCTTCTCGGGCACGCCGACCGCGGCGAATGTCGGCACGGTGTCCGTCAAGGTGACCGCGACCGACGGCACCCATTCGGTCAGCGACACCTTCGACATCGCCGTGGTAACCACGATCGCCCCGACGGCGCAGGCAGGCGCCGACCGCACGGCCGACCCCGGCGCGACGGTGACGCTGAGCGGTTCGGGCACGGACTCCGACGGCACGATCCAGGGCTACGCCTGGAGCCAGGTCTCGGGCACGTCGGTGACTCTGCAGAACGCCAACACGGCGCAGGCCTCCTTCACCGCGCCCGACACGGCCGGGCCACTGGTCTTCCGGCTGACGGTCACCGACAACCTCGGGGCCACGGACACCGACGACGTGACGGTGACGGTGAACGACGTGCCGCCGATCTTCACAGGCAGCGTGCCGGCGCTGCGGCTGGAGCCGGGCGCGGCGATGACGCCGGTCGTGCTGCCCGAGGCGACCGGCGGCAACGGCGGCTCCTACACCTACGGGCTGAGCTCGGACCCCGCGGGCCTCGCAGGACTGACCTTCGACGCGGCGACGCGGACGCTCTCGGGCACGCCGGATGTGGAGAGGGGGCGCTGGACCTTCACCTACTGGGCCCATGACGGGGACGACAACGTCACGACCGCCGACGCCGCGCAACTGACCTTCACGGTGCAGGTCGGTGCGGCGCCGGAGATGCAGAGGCGGGCGGTGACACGCACGGTGGCGGCGCTGGCGACGCGCACGGTGGCGTCTGCGCTCGACACGATCGGGGCCCGGCTGGGCGGAGCGGTCCCGGAGACCGACCTGATCCTGGCCGGTGAGTCCGTGCCGTTCGCCGCGTCTGGAGCGGCCGCGGGGTGGCGGGACAGTGGGGCTTGCCCGGCCACCGGGTTCGGGGCCGACGGTATCGGGCGGGGCGGCAACGGTGCCGAAGGCTGCGGCCGGCCACGGAGCCGGGGCGTCGATGCCGACGCGCTGCTGTCCACGAGCGCCTTCTCGCTGACGCTGGGCGCGGCCGAGGGCGAGCCGGGCTTCAACGCGAAGGCGTCGCGCTGGTCGGTGTGGGGCCGCGGCGATCTCGGGCATTTCGCGGGCCGGCCCGAGCCGGGGATGCACTACCGGGGCGAGACGCTGACCGGTTGGCTGGGCGTGGACGCCCGCGGGTCGATACGCGGACCGACGCGCCTGAAGAGCTGGGTCGCGGGTCTCGCGGTGTCGCACGGAACCAGCAAGTCGGACTACAGCTTCGAGGGCGGGGCCGATCCCGCGGATCGGGGCCGGCTGGAGACGGTGCTCAGCGCGCTCTGGCCCTACGGGAGCTGGACCTTCGAAAACGGGCTGGAGCTGCGTGGCATTCTGGGTGCGGGGACTGGCAGTCTGCGCCACTTCCCGGGCGGCGGCGATCCGGCGGAGAAGAGCAGACTGACGATGTGGACGGTTTCGCTCGGATTCAAGCGGAAGCTTCAGCCTCTGGCCAGTTTCGATCTGGCGGCGCGGGGCGATGCGAGCTTTGTCCGGAAGGAGACCGCGCGGGGCGAGCAGACGATCGACGGGCTTCGCGCCGACAGCTGGCGCGGCCGATTCGGCCTGGAGGGCTCGCGGCGCTTCGAGAAGGAGGGCGGCCGGTCGTTCACGCCGTTCCTGGAACTGGCCGCGCGGCAGGACGGCGGTGACGGGCTGACCGGGACCGGGCTGGAGGTGGCGGGCGGGCTGCGCCATGGCGCGCCCGGCATCGACATCGAGTTGCGCGGCCGCTGGCTGGCGGCACACACGAAGGGGGGCACGGAGGAACGCGGCGTGAGCCTGACGGCGCGGATGCTCCCGGGGGAACGCGGGCGGGGGCTGTCGCTGTCGCTCACGCCGCGCTGGGGCGCCGGCACGGGCGGGGCCGACGCGCTGTGGCGCGAGGAACTGCCGACGGGCGGGCCGGGTGCTGGAACGGAGCGGGGGGCCCTCGACCTGCGCGTCGGCTACGGCTTCGGCCTGTTCGGCGATCGCTTCACCGGCACGCCGAATGCCACCTTTAGCCAAGCGGACGGCGGTGGCCGGGAGTACCGGATCGGCTGGCAGCTGACCTCGGCGATGCGGGACGACCCCGGATTCCAGGTCGATTTCGGCGTCACCCGGCGCGAGTCCGCCGGCGGCCCCGCACCGCCCGAACACGGGATCATGTTGCACGGCGCGGTGCGCTGGTGACGGGGCGGCCGGGCCAGCTCGGGGACGTCAAACCCCGACGCGGCCGGCGGCGTCTGCCCGCGGCGGCCTCATCCAGATTGTCGCGCTACAGTCAACTGCACTATTTCCGCTTTCAACGTATCTTCCTCTTCATCGTTGTCCTCCAGGTTGACCTCGTACCTCGTCGGTTCACCGTGCTCGTCGAAGACGACAGTATGCTTCTCCCCGATCACGTGCACTTCAACCCGCCTGCCCGTCAGGAGCCCTCTTCGTCGAAAACGCTCTTTCTGTTCAGTGCCACCAGCACTCCGATTCCCGATCGAAACGCTTCTGGACCACTGAGCGCCATTTTGCGATCGACACGAAACCGGTCAGCCAGCGTCGCCGCATAGCCCACCTTCTTCCGGAGCCGCTTGACGAGTGCTTTGTCCGTCAGGTCGGAGGCGCCCCGCACGCCCAACTCCGCCAGGACTCCACGTAGCTCGGAGCCAAATCCGTCATCCACGAGCTGCGCTTCAAGGTCGCCGGCGGAATGAGACGGGCATAGCTTCTTGAGCTCGACCTCGTCGAATCCGCGCTTGTGGAGTTGCTTCTTGTACTTGTTTCCCGCGGCGTCTCCATCGAATACGGCAAACCACGGAATATCGATCGCCCGGGCCAGTGTCGCGAACGCCACCGGACTACCGTTGTTCCGGGCGTCGATGACCGACACGCGGAACCCGTCCAGGTCGTATTCCATTGCGTGCGCCAGCGCGTGCACGATGAGGTAGTCGACCTGCCCCTCGACGATCAGCCAGCGTTCGGCAAAGAAGATCTCCCCGCGTATGCGCCGCGCGAAGGTTTCCAGAGACCGGAGCTCGTCGTCGCTAATGTATCGGGATGACCGGTCTCGCAATGCACCGAGCGCAAGAGCTAACTCCTGAGGCCGCTCATGCGATCCGCAACATGCCAAGAGCCTTCGACGCCTCTTCTCGAAAAACGCGCCCGCGACCGTGACAGTGCCGGTAGCCTCGTCGTAATTCAGCACGCCGTTCCAAGGCCGCACCGCGTCCTCCATGCCGTTCCACCGAGGGACTCTCGTGCAGAAGCGCGCAGGCAGGGAACTCATCTGGGTCCCGCGGTCGACGAGGCTGACGAGACGCAGGTCTCTGAACGACGTGCGTTGAACGAGGTACGGCGAATGGGTCGTGACGATCTACTGACCGGGCTGTGTCTGGATGTGCCGCCACAGCGTGCGCACCGCATGGGGATGCGAATGCGGTTCCGGTTCTTCGATGAGCAGCACCGGTTCGCTGTCCTTGGCATACAACTCGTCCAGAAAGTGCCGGACGAAAGCCAGAAACATGGATAAGACTGACAGGCTTTGGATGCCTTGCCCTTTTTTTTCGAGCAGAAACGAATCGGGATCCGTTTGGTCAACGAACAAGAACGGATCGGCGAAGCGGGGCTCACTTTGCATCTCCGTCGGCAACATGGTCCAATCGGGGAACCAGTCCTCCCGGAGCAGCAGCCCTCGGTTTATGCCGGAGAGCGCCGTATTGATGTCTTTCACCTTCGGATCGGATCCTTGCAGCCTCGAGAAGAGCCGATCCAGGACATCTTGGGCATCGGACTCCGATTCGGCTGGAATCTCCGCCGCCTTCAGGACCCGTTCCCAGAATCTCGGAAACTCCGCCATGTATTCCTTGTCGAAATCTCGCAACGCGCTCAGGTAAAACACGGGCAAATAACGCCGGCAGCGATCGCAATTCACCTGGCGGTATCCTCGTCCGGAAGGCAATCCATCCACGAATTCGAGCAGCCTGCGTCTCGGCTCGACCTTGCCGCTCTCCGGGTTCCGCACGAACCGGGTCAGAAGCGCGAGGGAGCGACGGTCGCCCTTCGAATCCGATCGGCCGGCCGGGTCAGGTTCCTCGCCGGCGCTCCGTGGCCATTCTCCCGGCACGGATTCCTCCGCGCAAAGGCGGATGCTCGTGCCGGACGGGGCGTCGTCGGTGCCGGTCCTTCCCCAGGGGTCCGTCAGCGCGAGATGCAACGCGTCGAGAATTGCCGACTTCCCCGTATTGTTCGGACCGATGAGCACCGTCGTCTCGCCGAGGTTGAGAGCGAGGCGCCGTATGGACCGGCGGCTCA
Organism: Paracoccaceae bacterium; assembly: GCA_965242975.1. Lineage (GTDB taxonomy): Bacteria > Pseudomonadota > Alphaproteobacteria > Rhodobacterales > Rhodobacteraceae > JAPPHA01. Next base: position 3,874,760 of record CBDETS010000007.1, read on the forward strand.
ACATCGAGGCGCGAGGTTTCGATCCGGTACTTCTGAGCCCCCTGTTCGTCTTGGCCCTGCAATGGTGACAGATAGACAAACCAGCCAAATGTCAGGATCCCACCCGCTATACCGAGCCCACCTCCGGCGGCGAGCACCCAGAGCCAGCGGCCGCTTCATCGAACGGGCTGCACGCCGGATGGCATCTCAAGCTCCGCGACATCAAACAGCACAACCTTTTCGGAATCGGTCGCAAGGGCAGCAAGTTCACCCTGCCCTTCAGGCAGGTAGACCCGAGACAGGGACGCGTTTTCGAGCGCCGCCTCGATCGCCTCCACCCATTTACGGGAGGCCTCGGCGCCATCGTAAACCTCATCGGTGAATACCGTCGGAACGCCATCCGTGACGACCACGGTCATGACGCGGTCCTGATCATCACTCGGCAGCAATCGACACGACCAGGCATGGCTCGTACTCGTGATCCGGATGCACGGCCGCGACCGCCAGTTCCGACTGCAGTTCCGGCGTGTCCTCGATGAGCACAACCCTAGTGGTGGGGGCGGTCCGCGCCACCTCCCGCAAACAGGCATTCGCGAAGGTCGTCTCTCCTGAACCCGTTGCACAGGTGATCACCAGGTTCTTTCGTTGACTCAGCAAACGCCTGACGAAGCCTAGATCGGCACGGTCATGTGTGTGTCCGGCGCCGCGGTTGCCCTGGCAATTGCGGCCGCAATGGCTTCCTCTCTGCATCACCCGGCCAGGAATTTGATTCCAGATCGACAGGCACCTCTGAATGGTGCCGGATCGAGAAGACGGGCGCTACGACGACCGGCAGCAGCAGTGCCTCGAATCAATGGGGATGACCCGGCAACATCAGTGACGCGACGCCAGTTTCGGTGATTACGTGCGCGGCGCCTATATTGAATCAAGCATGCAAACGTCTGAAACCGTCCGCTCCGCCTGGTTCCTGGCTGCCGTGATTCCTGCCCCGGACTCCCGGGATGGCACCACCGAAAAAGAAATGAACTTCACGGCTTTCCGCAAATTGAAAACCCGTGCGCACCGAAGGGTATGACAGCCGAGTTCAATTGATGCGCCAGCCCGCCTGAAAAGCCTCTACAGGTCGATCGACTGAAGCGCCAGGACCGGTGTCGCATCGCCGGAATCCGAGCCGGCCTTCGGCGCTTTCCAGCTCAGGGTGTCGAATGCCTTGCAGTTTTCGCAAACGGCAACCCACGATTGATGTACGTGGCTGCAACTCTCGCACGTCCATCTCGCACCGCCAGGTGCGCTCAATGCCCGTGTCAACCAGCCACGTACGACCTGTTCACTGGAACCCTCACTCTTCGCGATGGCGCCCATGATCGCTAACGACCTGACCGTCGGTTCTTCTTCGGCCATCGATCCCAACGCCTTGCGCGCACCGTCCAGGTCTTCCGCCGCCAGCAACAATTCGGCTTTCAGGAGTCGCGTTTCCTCGAACGAAGGGTTGAGTTTCAGCAATTGCTGAAATCTCTTCAGCCGTTCGGCCGGCGTCTCGTCGGGACGAATGGCCGCGAATGCGGCCGCCAGGTCCGGATGAGGGTTCGCAGACCACGCCTTGCGCAGAATTGCCTCCGCCTTGCGCTCGTTACCCTTTTTCTTCTCGAACTTCGCTGACAGCACGGCTGCCGGGATCAAGGACGGCGACAAGCGGTTGGCTTCAGCTGCGGCCCTGGTTGCACCGGATGTATCGTCGGAATCCAGGCGTTGTCGCGCGTCCGCCAACGCAACAACGGCCTCGCGGCGTTTGGCGACCGCCCTGGGGAGGTTCCTTGCCCGGACACTCGCGAGAAGCGTCTTGCGGGCACCTGCCCAATCTTCCTGTTCCAGTTGCAACTTCAGCAAGGTCGAGATGGTCTCCCCGTGCTTCGGTCGCAACTCCAGCGCCTTCTCGGCAAGCCTGAGGGCCGTTTCGGCGTCACCATCCTCAAGCTTCTGCTTCATGAGTCCGCGAACCCCGATGACCCGGGTCGCCCCGTCACCGAGAAGCTGTTTGTAGTATTCCTCCGCCCGCATTCGATTCCCGCTCAACTCGGCTGCCTGAGCGTTGATGAGATTGGTCAGCTCCGGGCGATTGAGGTCACGTTCAGCGCGCCCTGCCTGAATGGATGCCTCGCGCGCCTCACCGACGGCAAGCGCCACCATTCCGCGTGCGAGGGCGTCGAATCCGCGCCGCTCGCGGTTACGATCCAGGTATCGTGAAATTGCCGTCTCATCGCCGCTGAAAAACGCGATGACGGCAAGCGCCAAACCCGCCATGTACAGCAACAACCAGAAACCGACCAGCACGGCAACGACACCGACCGCAAAAACAGGTGTCGTCATGCTGATCTCCTGGCCACGGAAAGTCAGTCGAACGATCTCGCCCATGCCGATGAATGCATCGGCCGCATAGGCGATGCCTACGACCGCCAGCAGGAAGAACGCGATCTTTGTCGACTGCCAGATCATCGCCAGCCACGCACCCTCAGTAATTGGCCGGAATGTGGCCGGATCCCGCGAAACCGTCCAACGCAGCAAGTGCCGCATTCAGGCGACGTACATCTGCGAGCCAGTCTGCCATCGACCCGGATGCCGCCTCCGGCAATGCGCGGCCTTCACTGAGCACTGCGTCCAGGTCTCCTGCCTCCAGTTGTGCCTCCATGCGCGAAAGGACCGCATCCACGTCGTCTCCCTCGCGCGGTTCAAGGGAGCGTGTCACAACCAAGGAACGAAGAAAGGCGATCGATCGTTCCGCCCAACCGTCTCCGGTCTCCGCCATGACGGACGCCTGGACTGCACCGTAAGCGGCTTCCGGGAATCCGCGCCTCAGTTCCGCCAGGGGTGGCGTTCCGGAACTTGCTATGTCTGAAAGCGCTGGAGGGATCGCGATATCCGGCCGTGCTGCAAGTGAGTTCACGGCATGTGAAAATGCGTCGCCTGACGCGAGTGCCGACCTGATATCGTCGAGTTCGCTCAACCGGGCCAAAGCAACCCCGGAAGTCCCGGAATTCAGCGTAGCCAGCGTATTTGCCAAATCATCAAGACGGCTTGCCACTTCGTCGATCCGTTTCATCGCCGCTTCCTGGCGCGACGTGACATTCACCATATCGTTCTCGAGACGTATCAACTCTGACTGGTATCCGGCGATCCGTCCCAGGACTTCCGTGGACACCGCGGTGGGTTCCGTTCCTCCTCCGACTTCGACCAGCTCGCGCAGGATCGACAAGTCGGAGACGAGAGCGTCGAGACGAGATTCTACCGAGTCAATCCGTATCGCCAGGCCGTCGTTCCGGTCAGCTGAAAGCACGCGCCGTACGTCATCGATTCGAAATTCGACAAAGTCGTCATAGCCCGACAGCATGAGCGTAGCTTCGGCGGCGGAGACAAGCTGCCCGGTCGAATTCTCGATCGCCGTGAGTCGTTCATCGATCCCCGCCAGCCGGCCGCGAACATCGGTCTCGAGCGAATCGATCCTGGCGACGGCTTCGCTTTGTCCCGGGGTCAACAGGGCCGCCACCGGCTCCAGGCCCGAAGGAAGAACACGTGCAACTCTCGGAGCTGCCCAGAGCGTCAGCACGGCGACCGCAACGAAAGCCAGGAGTGCGGCGAGGACTTTTCCGGACACTGTTGCCGGTCCCCGCCAGAGTCCCGGGCGTCTGGCCGTTTCCTCCCTTGGCCGGTCCTTTGGCAGGGCCTCATTCTCTTCGGATTGGTGCGTGTCTTCCCGCTCCATAGATTCCCTGGACTCCTTACGTACGGAAGGCTTGTTCCCGACAGACTTGTCATCTGAATCCATTACAGCTGCCGTCCTTTCCCACTACGGCCAACTCCCGTCGCAATTGGCCTCGCCCGATAGAGTTGATCGGTTCATTTTCCGAATTTACCTCAATCTGCAGCAACTCAAAATCAATTCCTGCATTACGTCCCCACTGGGAACGGCGGCGGCCCTAACCGAAACCCCGGCAATTCCCGCGAGCGCGCCGCCGACCAACGGGCTGATACAGGGACACACCATGTCTGCGATCTCCAATCCGACGATTTCGTCGGCCAGGCGGCGTGCAGCAAACGCTGAGTACACGGGCACGCAAACAGCCTGGCCTTGAATGCTGTCCTTCGCCTCGCGTGTTAAACGGGCCGGGGACTGCCGGTAAACTATGGCCTCGTCGACGGAGATGTCTTCGGCACCGAGCAGGGAAACCAGATCCCGTGCAATGGGCGAACCTCGAACATACAGGTATGGCCCACCCCCGGATCGGAAGTCGCGAATGACGCGTTCAACCAGTTCCAGGGACGTGCCGGACCCGAATGTCGGCGGGTCAGTCACCAGCCCGGCCTCCATTGCTGCAACTGTCGTGGTCTGCCCGACACACAGGGCCTTCAGGCGTCGCTCATTCGATCGGCGGGAGAAGATCCTGACCGCATTCGCCGAAGTAAACAGAATTCCGGCCTTTCCCCGCGTATCGACTTCGCCCGGGACTTCTTCGATAACGGACAGAGGGCTCAAATGTATCCTGGGAAGCCTGCCTGCTGTTTGCGCCCGGTTTCGGAGTATTTCCCGGAGGCGGCGGCCCTGGTCAATGGGCCGGATCAACACGACATCCCGGTCCCTGGTCGTTTTTCTCATACAGGTCCAGCTCTCGTTAGTCCGTTGCTTTCGCTGGCTCGCCGGTGATAGGTCACCGGCCAGAAGACCACGACGGGGGTCTCTTGGCAATGATCAGCTCATTAACCGTTCTCGGGCTTGAAAGCAGTTGCGACGAAACCGCAGCTTCCATTGTCAGGCGCATCGGGTCGGGCCGTGCCCGGGTTCTCGCCTCGGTCATCCTGGACCAGGCAGGGCTCCATGATGCATACGGGGGCGTTGTTCCCGAAATTGCCGCACGTGCGCATGCCGCAAAACTGGACATCGCCGTCGAACAGGCCTTCAATGAGACCGGACTTGCAATATCGGACATGGATGCCATTGCCGTAACCGCCGGACCTGGATTGATCGGCGGTTTGCTGAGCGGAGTCATGTGCGCGAAAGGCCTTGCGGCCGGGGCCGGCAAACCGCTCGTCGGCGTGAATCACCTCGCCGGTCACGCTTTGACTCCACGGATGACCGATGATGCCGAGTATCCCTATCTTGTTCTCCTGGCCTCGGGCGGTCATTGCCAGTTTATCGTCGTCCGGGGACCCGACAGGTTCCAGCGACTTGGCGGAACCATAGACGACGCGCCGGGCGAAGCCTTTGACAAGGTCGCCAGGATGTTCGGACTCGGTCTTCCGGGAGGTCCGGCGGTCGAAAATGCCGCCGCACTTGGAGACCCGCATCGATTCGATCTTCCCCGTCCTCTTCTTGATCGCAAGGACATGAACCTGTCGTTTTCCGGCCTCAAGACGGCCGTGCTCCGAACCCGGGACAGGTTGGCGAGCAGAACATCCGGAGAAATCAGCGATTCCGACCGAAACGATCTCTGCGCGTGCTTTCAGCGGGCAGTTGCCGAATGCCTTGCCGGCAAGACCTACCGTGCGTGCAACCACTTCATGGAAACCCATCGCTCCCTTTCACCCGATCGTCGGCCTCTGCTGGCGGTCGCCGGAGGGGTTGCGGCGAACTCACTGGTCCGTGACCTGCTTTCACGCGCCGCAGAGGACACCGGATTCTCGTTTGCCGCCCCTCCACAGAAATACTGCACCGACAACGCGGCCATGATCGCGTGGACCGGACTTGAACTTTTCTCCCTCGGCCACCGGGACGGATTCGACCTTGAAGCCCGTCCGCGCTGGCCGCTCGACCCGGACGCACCACCGATGCTGGGGTCCGGGAAGCGTATGGCCAAGGCATGAGCACGACGGGAATCGTCGGTGCCGGTGCCTTCGGAACGGCCCTTGCCTGCGTCCTGGCGTACAACAACCAGGAGGTCATTCTCTGGGGACGCGACCGCAAGGCAACGGCCGACATCGACACCGCCCGAACGAACAGGAAATATCTTCCGGATCACCGCATACCTCCGGCGGTCCGGGTGACGTCACGCTACGACGACCTGTCCGGGGTTTCCCGGCTGCTGATGACCCTCCCTTCGCACGCGCTTGAAGGTTTTCTGTCCCGAAACGGCCTTCCGGCCGATCGGTGTCCGGTCGTCTTGTGCGCGAAGGGAATCAACCCGAATGGATTCAGGCTTCAGACGGAGATCCTTGGCGCTTTCGCGCCTGACAGGACGGCCGCAGTTCTCACGGGACCAGGCTTTGCAAACGACCTGGCTGCCGGGAGACCGGCGGCGATGACCATCGCGTGTCAGGATCCGGTTGACGGTCCTCGTCTCCAAAGTTCGCTGTCGACGCCGACGTTGCGATTGTACCTGTCGGACGACACCACCGGCGCGCAACTCGGAGGCGCGCTGAAAAACGTCGTTGCGATTGCCTGTGGCATGGCCGTCGGGTCAGGTCTCGGTGAAAGTGCCCGGGCGGCGTTGATCACCCGGGGCTGGACGGAAGTCGTACGCCTCGGAGTTGCCCTTGGCGCACGCCATCAAACACTTTCAGGACTTTCAGGTTTTGGGGACCTTGTTCTCACCTGCACGTCGCACCGGTCGCGAAACTACTCACTGGGAATGGCCCTGGGGCGTGGCGGTTCGGCAACAGCGGGGATAACGGTCGAGGGGATCAACACGGCACGTGCGGCACGTGGACTTGCTCACAAGCTTGGAATCGATACACCCGTAACCGAAGCGGTCGTCAGGGTCCTGGATGGAAACGGGTCGATTACGGATGCTCTCGAAACACTCATGTCGCGCCCGCTGCGCACCGAGTGACGGCGTGATTCTCGAATGAAAGGAGTCTTCGGCAATGGCATATTGGCTATTCAAATCGGAACCTGGCGAGTGGAGTTGGGACGACCAGGTCTCGAGCTCGAATCCGGGCGGTGAGGAATGGGACGGAATTCGCAACTACCAGGCCCGCAACAACATGCGGCAGATGAAGGTCGGGGACCGGGGCTTTTTCTACCATTCGGTCGGTGAAAAGAGAATTGTCGGGATTGTCGAGGTCTCTGCAGAAGTCCATCCTGACAGCACGACCGATGATCCACGATGGGAATGCGTCGACGTGAAGGCGGTCGAACCGTTTCCGAGCCCGGTCACCTTGGCACAATGCAAGGCGATTCCCGAGCTTTCGGCCATGGTTCTCGTCAACAATTCCCGATTGTCCGTCCAGCCGGTTTCCGAGAGCGAGTGGAAAATCATCTGCGAGATGGGCGGGTTGTAAACTGGGCTTTCCATACGAGGTTCGAAAGAATTCCCCGCAAATTCAGTCAATTACATCCGGATTCGCGTGATTCGCGTAGCCATTGCCTTGTAATTTCGCGCGCAGGCGCAACACCCATTTCCTCAGGTAGATGGTTGCACCAGTGCCGGAAAGGGGACATCCGGGTGTGAGGGTGTGCAGCCTCATTCGGCGTCGGCGTGGCGAGTTCTTCGGGCGTCGGTTTTTGTTGTTGTGTGCTCGAAAGCCGCCCGCACTTGGCATTGGCTCAGACGGTGCCCCGGGATCATTTCGTCATCCCAGCGCGCTGTTCGGGAGGAGCTTCGCCGTTCTGTGTGTCAATCTGGCGCCCTGCGCCGTGGCGTCCTGGCACGGTTCCTGCGGTACAGCCGCCAGTCGCCGGCTTTTCATTCTGCCTGACGTCATCTGAACCCGCGACGGCGTCATCGACATAACCTGTGAAATGGTCTGGCAGCGGGTTGGCCGTTCCGGACACTTCCGGATGTTGTATCATCTACATCACTCTACCCTCCCTCCCGGGCCGGTTCCAACCCTTGGGTGGTCGAGGTAGGCTTTATTGGCGAAAGTAGGTTTCGTCTTCGAACTTCAGTCTCGGCACGCATGCCGATCGCACGTGGCGCCGTGGGCTTGCGCACGTCCACCGGAATCATCGCATTGGCCACGAACACGACCGGATGGCGTGGCAGAAGTTCGAATGACCGTAAGGCAGATACCGTTGTCGATCCATCCTCCCGATCTCCTTCGGTGCCGACGGCACCCGGGTCGCGAAAATGTTCAGCCAGATTTCACTGTCGAACAGCAAGATGAGCGGCCACCTGAAGAACATGTGAGCCGATTCGCCCGTATCGCCAATTCCGGCATGCCGTACTGATTCCCCAAAATTCACGTCGGAAACGAGCCGCAGAAACATCGCCGCCACGTCGCGCGAAAGTGATCCGATGGCGGAACTGCCGTCGCTGTATTTGGCGCGCCGGGGGTTGCAGATCAGTACCTGTAGTGTTCGGGTTTGAAAGGCCCGTCGACATCAACACCAATGTAACTCGCCTGATCATCCGTAAGTCGGGAGAGTCGTGCCCCGATCTTTTCGAGATGCATCGTGGCGACCATCTCGTCGAGATGTTTCGGGAGAACGTGAACGCCGTTTTCGTACGTGTCTCCACGACTCCAAAGTTCGATCTGTGCAAGAACCTGGTTAGTGAACGAAGCGGACATCACGAACGACGGGTGACCGGTTGCGTTGCCGAGATTCAGAAGCCGGCCCTCGGACAACAGTATGATCCGGTTTCCTCCAGGCATTTCGATCATGTCAACCTGGTCCTTGACCCGGATCCATCGGTGGTTCCTCAACGCCGAAACCTGGATTTCGTTGTCGAAGTGCCCGATGTTTCCGACGATGGCCATGTCCTTCATGTCCCGCATGTGCTCAAGGCGGATGACATCACGATTGCCCGTTGCCGTTACGAAAATGTCTGCGGTCCTGACTTCGTCCTCGACCGTTGTGACGTCGAACCCGTCCATAGCCGCCTGCAACGCGCAGATCGGGTCAACTTCCGTCACCTTGACCCGCGCCCCGGCGCCCCGAAGCGATGCAGCGCAGCCTTTTCCGACGTCTCCGTAGCCGCAGACGACCGCGATCTTCCCCGCGATCATCGTGTCGGTTGCACGGCGAATCCCGTCGACCAGCGATTCCTTGCAGCCGTACTTGTTGTCAAACTTCGACTTGGTCACCGAGTCATTGACGTTGATCGCTGGAAACGGCAGGCGTCCCTGCTCGTGGAGCTGGTACAGGCGGTTCACACCGGTCGTCGTTTCCTCGCTGACGCCACGGATGGAATTCCTTTGGCGTACAAACCACCCCGCAGAGTCCGTCAAGCGGCTCCTGACTTGGGCAAAGAGACATTCTTCCTCTTCCGAACCCGGAGTCTCGATCAGGCCCGACTCGCCGTCTTCGACCCTCGAGCCCAGTAGAATATAGAGCGTTGCATCGCCTCCGTCGTCCAGAATCATGTTTGCCGGTCCGTCTTCGAAGGTGAAGATCCGGTCGGTGAACGACCAGTATTCCTCAAGGGTTTCGCCCTTGAACGCGAATACGGGTGTCCCTGTTTCAGCGATCGCCGCCGCCGCATGGTCCTGCGTCGAAAAGATGTTGCAGGATGCCCAGCGAACTTCGGCCCCGAGAGCCTTCAGCGTCTCGATCAATACGGCCGTCTGTATGGTCATGTGGAGCGAACCGGCTATCCGCGCACCTGCGAGCGGCGCCTTGCCGGCATATTCCTTCCTGAGCGCCATCAGCCCGGGCATTTCGGTCTCCGCGATTTCGATCTCGCGTCGACCAAGCTCCGCCAGGCCGACATCGCGTACGATGTAATCCGTGGACACGCCTCATCCTCCAATCCCAGCCACCAAACGGGCCGATGGCGTTTAACAAAGCCTAAATCGGTCGACAAGACGACTGGGCTTTCGGTATTCTCGACCGATTCATTTCCCGGGCGGACCAACGAGGAGGACAAAAGGACAATGGCATCACGGCCACCGCCAAGGGTTTGGCAAAGAATGCTCTCGGGACGCCGATTGGACCTGCTCAATCCGTCTCCACTCGATATCGAGATCGAAGACATTGCCCACGGCCTGTCGTTCGTTGCCCGCTGGAACGGTCAGACTGTCGGCGACTTCCCGTATTCGGTCGCCGAGCATTCGGTCCTCGTTTCCGAAATGCTCGCACTGTTTCGACCACGTGCCGACAGGCGCTGGCGCCTTGCCGCACTTCTCCATGACGCTCCGGAATACGTCATCGGGGACATGGTCGGCCCAGCCAAGTCATCCGTGGGGCCCGGCTACGCCAAAATGGATGAACGCCTGACCGTTGCCATTCATCAGCGATTCGGCTTGCCGGCCAAGCTTCCGCCGGAAATGACGCGGGCGATCAAGCGGGTCGACAAACATTCCGCCAGGTTGGAAGCCGAACAACTTGCCGGGTTCTCAAAACGGGAGGCGGACCGTTTGTTCGGCAAGCCTCTTTCTGCGGACCTTCAGGACCGGAACCTCCGGCCACGTCCTCCAACCGAGGTCAAGGCCATGTTTCTTGCAACGTTCGACCAACTGTTCGACGGTTGAAGCTGGCAATTTCCAGCAGTTCCGGCGGCGTAAGCTGCGAACGTCACGGCACAAAAAAGTCGAAGCCTTTTTCCCTTGTCGATGAATGAACCGTCAAACGGGTGAATCCCGATTTCCTGTTCCACGAGGCATAGCCGACCGTTCGCTCCAGCGGTGGGAGTCGACAGTTGCTCCGGAGGCAATGCTTGATGGCAAGGACCGCGTCGGGTTGCAGGCGTTCCGGCGTTTTCGGGCCGCGTCGACAGAGCGCCAACGATCTGCCTTCAGGCGTTCAACAATGACCTCGCGTCCGATGTGCGGGCCTCGTTTCCTCCGACTCTTCCTCGTTCAGAAACGTGGAGCCGGCAAATTGAATACCGCAGCGAATCGGGTTCCTGCCCTTGCCACTGGGCACTTCGATTCAAGCCTCACGATACCTATCGGGTTTCCCCGTCACATCCGCATGGACTTATGCGCAAGCAGACGTCCCAGAAACACGTCCGTGTGAAGACGTCTCCGAACGACCTGCCAATCGGAAAAGGCTTGCTTTGCCACGTCGTGGGCATCGAGTGCGTCCATCCGTGTGAACTGCTGGGCACGGTTGTAATCTGCTTCGTGACGTGCTTGCCGAAGATTAACAATTGCCTCGGCCACGTTGATCAAGGGCTGAGAAAGATTCGGGCCCAAATGGGCAGAATGACTTGCCGTGGCGGGGTCTCTGCCTTGATACGACTCCGCTACCGTCCGCATTTTTCCGTGAACAAATGCTCGTGCCACGCTATCGCGGAGAGCCCCGCGGTCATTCACGGGGAACATTCGAAAGACTGCTTCATCGATTAGGGCTCGTCACGAGATAAACGCTTCAATCCAAGGCTGGGAACAACGGTGATGTTCTTAGTCGCTGTCAAGGCGGTGGGCCGATTGCTCGGCAATCGTCACCTGCATCGGGAACGGGACGGTACCGTTGGCGCCTTGGCGAGGACGGTACCGGGTGGTGACGCGCGTCCGGTGATTCTCATCGATCGGGCCGACGGCGCGCTGACCCACAAGCTACTCATCCTCAAAGCGGCGGGGCCTGTGAAGGGACGAGCGATTTCGATCTACGAAGAAGTGCATCCGATACACTCATACAACTATGCCGGGACCCACCGGCGATTCCTGTATCGATTGCAATCCGTTCTGCCGAGGGTTGCCGGCCCATCGTCGTGACCGATGCGGGATTCCGCAGTCCGTGGTTTCGCGATGTCGAGGTGCTTGTATGGGACTGGGCCGGGCGGATTCGCAATCGCATCAAGTATTTGCGACCGGAAACGGGGCGCGGGTACTTCATCCATTCGCTGTACCGAGAGGCCACGGCGCGTGTGCGCCATACCGGCATGCGGTGTCTGTTGCTCCGCCGCCGGTACTGGGGCCGGTTGTATCTGGTGCGCGCCTTTCGTTGTCGACCGGGCCGACCCCGCAAGCGCCGAACCTGTTGCGCGAAGTATCGACAGATGCACCAAACCCCGTGGTTGTTCGCCACGTCGCTGCCGCATCACCGCGGCGCCGGTGCCCGGACCAAACGCATCGACGCCCAGCGTATGCAGAACGAGGAGAACATTCACGACCTCTGGAGCCACCGATTCGGGTTCGCGCAACGGTACACGCGAACGAAGCGCCCCGAGCCGAGTGAGTCGAGGCGCGACCGCCTCCGGGAGATGACATTACACACGGCAAATCTGCATGGAGCAGCCTCCAATATCTCATTATCAGGCAGATTTGCCTGCCAATCAATTGTTAGGCCATGTAGAACGCAACCGCTCTTCGGACAAACTCAGACAGGGGGCACTCGTGTTTGATCATATAAAGTTTGGCGTTCGCGACTTTGCGCTGAGCAGAGCCTTCTACCTGCAGGCGCTTGAGCCAATTGGAGTGACTGTGGTCACCGATTGGCCGCCAAACGGTGCCGAACTTAGTCAACCAACCGGCATGAGTTCCCTTTGCCTGTACCAAACGGAAGAGGAGCCCGCGCACCTGCACATCGCATTTGCAGCCGAGAGCCGACATCAGGTCGATGCGTTCTATTGCGCCGCTCTTGGCGCTGGCGGGCAGGACAACGGACCGCCTGGACTACGTCCTCAGTATAGTGGGCGGTACTATGCGGCCTTTGTTCTTGATCCCGACGGACACAACATCGAAGTGGTTTGCCATGAGACCGAAGCCTGACGCGGGCTTTACGACACGAGGAAGGAATTCGGAAAACCGATAAAGGCCATCTGGCTCTGTCCGCTCAGAAAAGACTGGAAAAGAACACTCAATCAGTGAAAACCGGAAAGGCCACCAAACCGTCGCCGAACGGTCACCCTCAGATAATGCAACTGTCATTTCGTGACAAACCCTAAGCAGGTGAAACAGCGCATAATATGATTGCGGAAATCGATCTCCGAAGGCTCGCCCGGCGAGGTCTCCTGGGTTCCTTGACGGCAAGCAAATGCGCTTGCTTCAGCAGGTCATGATGGAAACTCTTTCCGTTTTGGATCGGAACCTGACATAGGGTTGCCAAATCCTGCCGGTCTCTCGACGCGTTATATCCCTGACCTTGTTTCGTACAGCGTCACGAACCCGCGTTCGGGTTTCGGAATTGTTTTCTGCTTCGTTCAGGACAAGCCATGTCCAAACTGCGGGATCATCTACCCAGTCGGAACCTATCGTGATTTCCAGACTTGAGATTGAATCGCGCAATCCTTCAAGACTGCGAAGTTCGTTACCGATTCGGGCTTCGCTGATGGTCTTGCAATCGACACGCGTAGTCTTCGTTCTCATTTCGTGAGCGCGAAACCTCCACGGAACCCGCATCCGATCAAGCCTAATTTCGACCATCGGCACTTGCCCTGCAGAGATGACGTGCGGGTATCATGCAGCCAGGTGATTTTTGCGGCAAAGCGATCCAGATCTTCGGCATCAATCAGGCCGGACACGACCAAGATCCGGAAGTAAACGGATACATCCATACCTGCTTACGACGAAGATTCGGTGTAACCGCGTGTAACCGCGTGTCTTTGGGCATTTCTCGACGACTGACGCGCGAATGTACCCGTCATTTGATCGATTTCACGGGTAATTGGAGTTGCCAACACAAACCCCCCTCGCCTCGCATATGGGCCAATTTGGCGCCTTGTCCTGTATCACCCCTTGAGTCCGGGCCGTTCGGCGCGACCCTGTTCACACGCGTGCATGCGTTTCAATTTCCGACCGTCTTGCCGTCGAGTATACTGTCCCTATTCGTAACGTCTCCGTTTGCGGCCGGAAAAGGTGTAGTCATGTCAAGGCAACGGAACACGGAAACGGCCGACCACGCTCCGACTGTCCCGGGAGTTTCCTGCTGTTTCCGCACCGATTTGACATCCGATGCTGAAGGAATCCTGGCAGACGAACCGTATTCGATCGCGTCGCCGAAGGCCGCCCGTCGCCTGATCCGCCGAACGCATGTTTCCAATGGCGGGGTCACCCGTGGCAGGTGACGTGAACAAACGGGCGGGCCATTCGACGCTGATGCGGAAACTTGTCGTCACGCTCGTTCTCGCCCTGACTTTTGCCGTACCGTCTGGCCGCAGCGTCGCCGCCGGAGACAACGCCGCGGACTGGCTGCGCCTTGCGATCGAAACGGTTTGCCCGCTGACGGAACTGACCGGAATCAGTGCGCAAACCGCGATCCCAGGCAGCTGGCTCCTTGACGAGGTCCGCCTTCCGAAAGGCCGGGCTCCTTACAAGATTATCGTCGACCTTCTGCTACCCGGACTGGACCAACTCACCATCGAGCGGCGTCAGTTCGACGGCAAACTTCGCCAGTTCCAGGTTGCCTATTCCGCGCATGACCACGGGACACCCCGACCCCTGCTTCAGGCGATTGCCGACGGGAGCTGCACGATTCGCTCGGGCCGGGCGATCCGCGAATCGGGTGGTGCATGGAAATATCTTGATCATCTTGAAAGCGATCTCGAGACGTTGCGGTGGACTGAGACCCTTCAGGCACCCTGGCCGGAAGGGAGCGACCCTGGTGGTGTCCGGGTTGCGCTGGTTGATTCCGGGCTGGCTTACGACCTTCCGCTGTTTCGGAACCGTCTGGCACGTAACACGGAGGGCGACCCCCTCGGGTACGACTTCTGGGACCTTGATCCCTGGCCTTACGACGGAGACGCTTCCCGAGGACCGTTCCTTCCCATACGTCACGGAACCGCGGTCGCATCGGTGCTTGCGCGCGAAGCCCCCGGCGCCGCATTGATCCCGCTCCGATATCCACGCCCGGACATGAGCCGTATGGGCGACCTCGTCGACCATGCAGCCGACGCGGGCGCACGTATCCTCGCTTTACCCCTTGGAAGCCGAAAACCCGACGACTGGCGAGCGTTCGAGAACGCACTGCGCGAGCACGACCTTCTGGTTATTGTTTCTGCGGGCAACGACGGCAGGAACATTGATGACGAACCGGTATTTCCGGCCGTTCTTACGCACGAAAACATCCTGACCGTGACCTCGGCCGACGAATTCGGACGCCTCGCGGACGGTTCGAACTGGGGACCCGAGAGCGTCGACGTCATGCTGCCGGCAGAAAACCTGGATGTTGTTGATTTCAGGGGGGCAAAGGGAACGGCTTCGGGTTCCAGCTACGCCGTGCCGCGCCTGGCCGCACTCGCGGCGAGGCTCCTTGAGCAGAACCCCGGGCTCAGCACGGCCGAACTCAGGGATCGAATTCTTGCCCGTGCAACGCCATCTCCGTACGAGCGTGAGAATGTCGTGAGGGCTGGCTGGATTCCGGACCCCTTGTCGGACTGACCGCGCTAACGGCGAACCGGAGCGGGGGGAGCATTGTCGATGAATCGGCGCGCCGCCTCGGCCTGACGCGGATCAACCTTCTTGAGCGCCAGGTACGCTTCTTCGGCGAGCTCCGGTTCGCCCCCCCAAACGCCAGACTGAATTGCGAACCTCAGGGACTGTGGATCCTCCGGCGCCATCTCGGCCAGCCACCGCGCGTGGCCGGTCATTTCGTCAAAACGCCCCGAAAGCTGGAGCGCGACCAGTAACGATATCCGGGCGTTGATCGAATTGGGAACCTGTTCCGCCGCTTGGCCGAGGAGAGCAACCGCGCCGTCAAAGTCGCCGGCGTGAGCAAGCAAGCGTCCGGCTTCAAGCAGCTGACCATGATTCCGTGCCGCGGCGCAGATTTCAAAGAGATCGGTGCGCTCCCTGACCGATGCCGACCTCCCCGGGAAGGCTTCCATCGATGCGGCGCAGTCCGAAAGGGCCGCGCCCAGGCGGAGGGTTACGTCTTCGGCCGATTCGTCGCTCCGCATGGCAAGAAGATCATTGACGTCATCGACCGGAATGGCTTCGAACCGATCATCGCCGCCGCCTGCCGCGATCCCAGCAAACACCCCCCTTTCGTCGACCAACGCACCGCCGCTGACGCCGGGTTGCATACGTGAACTGACGTGAAGCCGTCCCAGTTCCGCGCCTTCGGCCGGTCCGGCAATCAAGGTGCCGGGTTCGAAAACCCGCACCTGTCGTCGGGCAACATCGGCACCAATGGCAAAGTAGGTGGATTTTCTGCCCGGAGAATAGTCCGCCGGATCAAGAATCAACCCGGACACGGGCAGGCCTGACACCTTGAGCAGGACCAGATCGCCCTGATAGGCCGATGGGACCACGTGTGCGGATCTCGGGCCGTCCGGAGTGTGTACGATCGCATCGGGACGACCCGCGACGACATGCCGGTTCGTGACCACAAGTTCGTTCCCGATCCTCGTCGCACTGGCAACGGGATTGAAACTTGAAACAGGAAAAACCGCCTGCCGAACCCGGCATACCGGTCGAGGGTGAGGGCAGTCTGTTTGCGGCACCGCTGGCTCAACCCGACCAGGCGTTTCCGGTTCAACGCCCAGGACAAGGGAGACGACAAGCTCTTGACCTTCCCGCATCACTGATATGTCGACCGGGGCTCCCGGGTCGGGAATTACGGCGAGTGCTGAAACCGCGTCCCGGGGTGTCAGAATTCGGCGCGAGCCAATCTTCAGGACCAGGTCACCGGGTGAGAGTCCCGCGTTGGCGGCGGGGCCGTTCCCATCGATTCCGATAACCACCGGTGCAGCAACTGACGCCGGGTTCGTCCTGTCCGCAGCGCCCAGCCGCCAGCCCGGAGAAGGATACCTTACCTCTCCATTGGCGACCAGGTCGCCGAAAACCCTCTGGAGAAGCTCAACTGAAACGGCGAAATTGATTCCGATGTTGTTGTCTCCGTCGGACGCGAAGATCGCCGACATCATGCCAACCAGGCCGCCCTGTTCGTCCACCAGTGCGCCCCCGGAACTACCGGGATTTGCCGCAGCGTCCGTCTGAACGAAGTCCTCCACGGCATTGAACCCGGCATTCGTAACGTGCAGCGCGGAAACGACTCCGCAGGTTACGGACAGGCCCAGTCCATATGCATTTCCGATTGCGCACACCGGTTGGGCAAGGCGCGGAGGGCGCGCGATCTTGATCGGCGCGAGTTCGGCCTCCACTCCGAGTACCGCGATGTCACTTGCCGCATCCCCTGCGACCAGCTGCGCCGGGAGAATGCGGCCGTCGGACAGCCTGACGTCAATGCGCCGCGCCGGTTCGACCACGTGCCATGCGGTCACGACATACCCAGGTTGCAGGACGATTCCGCTTCCTTCCGGTGCCGTGCCCGGCCCGCCGCCCGAATCCACCCGGGAACGGCCGGACCAGACGGGCAGAACCGAAACGACCGACTTCAAGACGTCGGCGGGCAGAGCTCGTGGCGGAGTCGATGGCAAACAGAAGATCGCAAGCGCCACCGCGGCTGTCAGGCTGACTGTTCGGCATGGCATGGTGATCACGTCCGTTACGATCCGGTCTCGTGCCAACAGTCTAACTGCATTCCGGTTGGGACTCCATGTATTGCCTGCCTGCTCGGTCCGGATCGAACCGGTGGTGACGGCCCTTTTCTTCGGAACCCGGCTTTGGCGCCCTATAGGCCGTCCTAGAGGACGTAGCGTGTCAGATCGGTTCGCTCTGCCAGGTCGCCGAGATTGTCATCGACGAACTTGGCATCCACTGTCACCTTGAGACCCGGCCTGTCGGGCGCGTTGAAGCTGAGATCTTCGAAGACCCGTTCCATGACCGTGTACAGGCGCCGCGCGCCAATGTTCTCGATCGAGCGATTGACCTCGGCGGAAATCCGGGCAATTTCGCCCACGCCGTCTTCGGAAAACTCGACCTCGACCCCTTCGGTCTCCATCAAGGCACTGTACTGCCGGGTCAGGGCGTTGTCCGTTTCCGTGAGTATCCGGACGAAGTCCTCTTCCGTCAGTGCCCGGAGTTCGACCCGGATCGGTAACCGGCCCTGCAGCTCGGGCAACAGGTCCGATGGTTTGGCGATATGGAACGCACCCGAAGCGATGAACAGGATGTGATCGGTCTGCACGGGACCGTACCGGGTTGAAACGGTCGTTCCCTCGATTAACGGAAGCAGGTCCCTCTGGACACCCTCGCGGGACACATCGGCACCCCGTGTCTCCGACCGGGCACAAACCTTGTCGATTTCGTCGACAAACACGATTCCGTGCTCCTCGACCGCGCGTACCGCCTCGTTTGTCACGGATTCGGAATCAACCAGCTTGTCCGCTTCCTCGCCGACGAGCACATCATGGGATTCGGCCACGGTCATCCGCCGTTGGATCGTTCTCCCGGAAAACGCCTTGCCAAGAATCTCCCCGAGATTGACCATTCCGACGTTGGCGCCCGGCTGTCCGGGAATCTCGAAAGTCTCCAATGGATTGGACGTGTCCGAAACCTCGATCTCGATCGTCTTGTCGTCCAGCTGGCCGCTACGCAGCATCCTGCGAAAACGTTCCCGGGTCTGTTCCCGCGAGTCCGTACCGGCAAATATGTCAATGATTCGCTCTTCTGCGGCCATCTTGGCCTGCTCGAGAACTTCTTCCCTCATGTGTCCACGAATCATGATGATCGCACTGTCGACGAGGTCTCGAATGATCTGGTCGACATCGCGTCCGACATATCCGACCTCGGTAAATTTCGTTGCCTCGACCTTGATGAACGGTGCCTTCGCCAACCGGGCCAACCGGCGTGAAATCTCTGTCTTCCCGACCCCCGTGGGTCCGATCATCAGAATGTTCTTGGGATAGACTTCGTCACGGATTGAATCATCCAACTGTTTCCGTCGCCAACGGCTTCTCAGGGCGACAGCGACAGCCCGTTTCGCATCGCTTTGGCCGATTATATACCGATCAAGCTCGGAGACGATTTCACGCGGGGTCAAACTGGTCACACGACAATCCCTTCAACCGGCTCGTCCTGCAGGCACCGCCAGCTTTTTCACTTCACTTCCATGGCCGTCCGAAGCAGGCGGTTCGACTACCCGGGTTCTCCGATCAACTCCACACTCAGTTCGGAATTGGTATAGACACAGATGTCGGCAGCGATTTCCATGGCTTTTCGGGCAATTGTTTCCGCGTGGTCACCGCCGGAAATCATTGCCCGTGCCGCAGCGAGCGCGTAATTCCCGCCGGAACCGATCGCCGCGATGCCGTGCTCGGGCTCAAGCACATCCCCCGCACCCGTCACGACCAGGAGTTCCCGCCCGTCGGTAACAATCAGCATCGCCTCGAGATTCCGCAGGTATTTGTCCGTGCGCCAATCCTTTGCAAGTTCGACTGCTGCCCGGGTCAATTGGCCCGGGCTGGCCTCCAGCTTGGCCTCCAGGCGCTCCACGAGTGTGAAGGCATCGGCCGTCGAACCGGCGAAGCCACAGATGACCTCTTGCCCCCCCGTCCTGATGCGTCGGATTTTCCGTGCCGAGGCCTTGATGACCGTCTGGCCGAGGCTGACCTGGCCGTCACCGGCGACGGCAACCTTCCCGTCTTTCCTGACCGCTATGATCGTGGTGCCGTGCCAACCGGCCTGCCGACTGTGAGAAAAGTCCATTTTTTCGGAATCACGCCAGCGAGCGCTCGATTTCCTCGGATTCAAAGATTTCGATGACATCACCTTCGCGAATGTCTTCGTAATTCTCGAAAGCCATGCCACATTCCTGGCCGGCCTGAACCTCCTTGACCTCATCCTTGAAGCGCTTGAGCGTCTTCAGCTTACCCTCGTGAATGACCACATTGTCCCTGAGAAGCCTGACACCGGCACTTCGGCGGGCGGTTCCCTCATTGACGATGCACCCCGCCACGCGGCCGACACCGGTGATCCTAAAGACTTCCTTGATCGCGGCGTACCCGATAAACTGTTCCCGGACCTCGGCAGAAAGAAGACCCGATGCCCGATCCCGCACATCGTCGATCAAGTCATAGATGACCGAATAGTACCTGATTTCGACAGATTTCTGAGTGGCACGGTTTCGCGCTTGCGCATTTGCCCGGACATTGAATCCGACAATATGCGCGTCCGACCCTTCCGCCAATGCAACATCGGACTCGGTGATTGCACCAACCCCTGAATGCAGTACGCGAACGTGGACTTCTTCATTGCCGATCTTTTCGACTGCCTGGGAAATGGCCTCGGCAGACCCCTGCGCGTCTGCCTTGATTACCAACGGAAGCTCACTAACGTCCGTCCCTTCCCTGGCCCGGGCGAGCATCTGATCGATCGAAACCACGGAACCGGCCGAAAACCTCCGGTCTTTTGCCTGTTGGACACGGTAATTGACGATCCCTCGTGCTTCCGATTCACTGGACAGTACATGCAACGTGTCGCCTGCCACCGGAGTTCCGTTCAATCCAAGAACCTCAACCGGTTCCGACGGCCCGGCGACGTCCACCTGTTCCCCACGATCATTGACAAGCGCGCGAACCTTCCCCCACTGTTCGCCGACGACGATGATGTCCTTGAGTCGGAGGGTCCCTTTCTGAACCAGGACCGTTGCGACGTGGCCACGGTTCGTGTCCAGTTTCGCCTCGATGACCGCTCCTTCCGCCCGCCGGTCCGGGTTGGCCGTGATTTCGAGAATTTCAGCCTGAAGCGAAATTGCCTCCAGCAGACGGTCAAGCCCCTGACCCGTCATCGCCGAAACCTCGACATCAAGGACATCGCCCGACATCGATTCGACGACCACACCATGGCGCAGGAGTTCGGAGCGGACCTTTTCGGGATCGGCCGCCTCCCGGTCGACCTTGTTGATTGCAATAATCATCGGCACGCTTGCGGCCTTGGCATGATTGATCGCTTCCACCGTTTGCGGCATCACCGCATCATCCGCGGCGACCACCAAGACGACGATGTCGGTGACCTGGGCACCACGCGCGCGCATCGAGGTGAAGGCGGCATGGCCGGGTGTGTCGAGAAATGTGATCCCGGAACCGCCGGAATCCGAGACCTGGTAGGCACCGATATGCTGGGTAATTCCTCCGGCCTCGCCGGAAACGACGTTCGAACTCCGAATTGCGTCGAGGATCGACGTTTTGCCGTGATCGACATGGCCCATCACCGTCACGACCGGTGGACGGGGAACCAGGGATTCCGGTGCATCGACCGCCGTCTCGATCGCGTCTTCGACATCCGCATCCGAAACACGCGTGGCCGCGTGCCCGAATTCCTCGACGATCAGTTCAGCCGTGTCGGCATCGATCGCCTGGTTCTGGGTCGCCATTATTCCATTTGCCATCAGGGCCTTGATCACCGACGCCGACCTTTCGGCCATGCGGTTGGCAAGTTCCTGAACCGTGATGGCCTCCGGGATCTGGACGTCGCGAACGATCTTTTCACGTTCCTTGTGTTCCGATCCCATGGTTTTGCGGCGTTCCCGGGCCTGAGCACGGCGAATTGACGCCAGCGAGCGTTCCCTTCCGCCTTCGCCCGACAGGGCCTGGGCAATGGTGAGCTTTCCCGACCTGCGCGGCTTGTCCTGTCCCCGGCCGCGTGCCTGGCGTCGGCGCATTTCATCGTCTGGTTTCTCGTTTCGGCGGGCTGGCCCGCGGACATCTCCCGCGCTTTCGGTCTGGACCGGAGCCGCGGGGGCCGTTGCCTGCGCGCGTTGTGGCTTTTGGGGACGAGCGGGTTTTTCCCGCGCTCTTCGCGATTCTTCCTTGCGTTCCCGGATTCGTCGCTGAACTTCTTCGTTTTCGCGATCCTTCGCGATCTTTTCCTGCTTCCTGAGCTCTCGCTCAACTTCCCTCTTTTGTTGATCTTCGGCCTCGGAGCGTTTCCGCTCCTGTTCCTTCATCTTTTCGGCCGTAAGCGCCCGCATGTACTCTTCCTTTTGCCTCCGTGCGGATTCAGGGAGTTCTTCGACGGCAGGAGCAGGAGGTTCCGGAACGACGTCCTGCACGGGCGCCACGGGCGCGGGCGGAGGTGGGGGCGGCGGAGGTGCCGGAGGAACGGGCTGCGGGGGACGGGACCCTGGTTTGTTGATCTGGCGCCGCCGCTTGGTTTCGACGACAACCGATTTCGTGCGGCCGTGAGAAAAGCTCTGTTTCACGTGACTTTTCTCGGAACCGCTTCTCAGCGTCAGTGGACGCTTGGGTCTGGAGCCAGTCTTGTCAATATCGGTCATGCGTCGATTCAGTCTCTTCCTGTTTGTCCGGGAAGCCCGCAGGTTCGGCTCCGCGAAAGCGACTCAGGCGGCGTGCATCTGTAACGATCCTGTCAGAAAGTCCACCCTTCGCCATGGCGGCATGTATCACACGTTCACGCCCGAATGCCAAACCCATTTCGGCTCCCGAGAGACATCGAAACATGGATTCGACCGCGGCATGTCCGCCTGATCCAAGAAGCCTGGACCGTTCACGTTCCGAGCCGTCCTTAGCCTGAAGCAGGATTGCCGCACGTCCGGACCGGACAAGCGAGCGGGTCTTCTCGAAGCCGGCCACCGCCTCCCCGGCTTTCCTGGCAAGAGCGATCAGTTCGACAACGCGGCCGGACAACATGGTGTCAACGTCGGCAACCAGAGATGGCGGCACGTCCACAGGCATTCGTGCCGCACGTGAAAACAGCCGTCGACGTGCCGCCCGTTCCAGCGCCCCGGCGTCAGGTGAAACCCATATCCCCCGACCTGGCAGGCATCCTCGTATGTCGGGGACGATCGTGCGGTCCGGTCCGGCGACAAACCTGATCAGCGACGACCGCGGCGCCGAGACTCCGGTGACGATACATCTTCGCCAAGGGCACACTCCGTGTTTCTTTTTTCCGCCGCGGGACATGCCGACAGTTTCTCCGTTGCGCCACGACCTGTATCGTCAGCCGGGCTCGGGAAAGCCGGGTTCTTCGTCACTCTGGACGTCGTCCATGGCCATGGCGGCATGGTAGTCCTCACCGGTGACTATTCCGAGTTGGTACCGGGCCCCCATCACAAGCCTGCGCGCCTCGAGCATCGTCACATTGAAATCTTCCAGCAGACCCTCTTCCCGCTCACCGTTGTCATCCGGCCCGACCGTCTCGCCCGCAAGTTCCCAGTCAGCAAGCGTGGCAAATTCCCCGAGTGTCTTGATGCCGTTCTGGGCAAGCGTGATCAACATCTGCGGCGTCAACCCGCCAAATTCGATCAGGTCCTGCTCGACCCCGAGAGCACCGGCTTCCTCCAGGGCCTTCCGGTTGATTTCTTCGAGGTATTCCACAGCCCTGGCCTGCAACTCTTCGGCCGTGTCCTGATCGAATCCCTCGATCGCCACGAGTTCATCGACCGGAACATACGCCACCTCGTCGACTGAATTGAATTCCTCTGAAACCAGCAACTGGGCGACCACCTCGTCGATGTTCAGTGCGTCCATGAACATCCGGGTTCGTTCCACGAACTCTGCCTGGCGGCGTTCCGATTCCTGACCCTCGGTCATGATGTCGATGTCCAGCCCGGTGAGTTTTGACGCAAGTCGCACGTTTTGACCCCAGCGCCCAATCGCGAACGACAGCTGATCGTCCGGAACAACAACCTCGACCCGCTTTGATCCTTCCTCCATAACGACCTTGGTCACGATAGCCGGCTGGAGCGCGTTGACGAGGAACGTCGCTGCGTCGCCATTCCAGGGAATGATGTCGATCTTTTCTCCCTGGAGTTCATTCACCACGGCCTGAACCCGCGACCCCCTCATCCCGACACAGGCGCCAACAGGATCAATCGAACTGTCATACGAAATCACACCGATCTTGGCGCGAGATCCCGGGTCGCGCGCCACCGCCATAATCTCGATGATTCCATCATAGATTTCAGGTACTTCCATGCGAAAAAGCTCCGCCATGAATTCGTTCGCGGTGCGTGACAGGAAAATCTGGGGTCCCCGGGTTTCTGCCCGCACGTCGCGAATGTACGCCCTGATCCGGTCACCGATCCGGTAGACCTCCCGGTTGATCAACTGGTCGCGGCGGAGGACGGCCTCGCCCCGGCCGATGTCGACGACCACATTCCCGTATTCTTCCCGCTTGACGATGCCATTGATGATCTGACCCTTGCGGTCCTTGAATTCCTCGTATTGCCGCTTTCGTTCCGCTTCCCGGACAAGCTGCAGGATCACCTGCTTGGACGCCTGCGCGGCGATCCGCCCGGGGCGAAGCTGCGGCAATTCTTCGGCCACCACATCGCCGGGTTTCGGGTCGTCGAGAAAACTCCTGGCTTCGCTGACACTGATCTCGAGGAATCGGTCGTCGACCTGTTCCACTACGGTTCGCGCACGCGTCAGTGTCGATTCACCCGTTCTTCGATCGATTTCCGAGCGAATGTCGAGTTCGGCACCGTACCGCGCCCGGGCTTCGCGTATCTTTGACTCCTCGATCGCCCGGAACACTTCTTCGGGATCGATCAGCTTCTCGCGCGCAACCGCATCAACGATTTGCAGCAATTCGAGCCTGTTTGCACTCGTCGTACTCATTTCACTTTCTTCCTGTAACCGGCGTTTCCGCCATCCCGGTACCTGTCCGTCCCGTCCGCAGGATGCATGCGGGTCGGTTCGCCGGCTTTCAACACCCTCTGCATGCCGTCATCTCCCTGGCGCAAGCGTGCACGTGCCACCAGCTTGAAGTCGAGCCCGATCGTTCCTTGCGGAATCTCGAAGAGAATTTCATTTCCATCTACACCCCGGAGAATACCCTTGAATCTCCGTTGTCCATCGATCAACTCCGTTGTCTCGATCCTGGCGCCGTAACCGGCCCAGGTATCAAAATCCCTGAGACGGGTGAGCGGACGGTCGATTCCCGGACTGGACACCTCGAGCGTATATTCTCCTGCCACCGGGTCCTCGACATCAAGGAGCGCGGACAGAGTGTTCGAGATCCTGGCGCAATCACTGACGTCGATACCTCCACCCGGTCGGTCCGCCATGACCTGGAGCCTGGTCGTGCCCCCGCCCATGAGCCGGACGCGAACCAGTTCAAATCCCATGTGTTCCACCGCTGGTGCAACAATCCCGGCGATACGCCGTTCGACTGCATTGCCGGCCACCAGCTCGAAATTCGCCATTGGTTCAGACAACAAAAAACGGGCCGCGGCCCGTTGACTATCTTTCTCTGGAAGTCCGGGTTTGGACGCCGGTCAACCGCTGTTGTTGTCGTCTAGCGATTCCCGGCTTCGGCTGTCAAGCCGAAATCGGCCTTCGGGCCGGCAGGAGGCAGCGGTGCCCGGAACGCCGGTTCCACCCGCTTCCACACGATTCGCCTGTCAGCGGTATGAACCATGATATTCGGGGTTCGGGCGCTTGTCGGTCGCCGACGACACCCGGTTCGACATGTTGAAAAACCCGGCAACCGCGGCGATGTCCCAGATGTCGACGTCCGAAAAACCGACTTCCCGAAGAGCTTCCCGGTCGGATTCACCGATCAGGTGGCTTTCGACGGTGACTTTCGACGCAAAGTCAAGCATTGCCCGTTCCCTTGGGGACAAGGGCGCGACCTTGTAGTTCATGACGAGCATTTCACCGAGTTCGGAATTCCCGGAAAGTTGACGAACGGCGGCACCGTGCGCAACGAGGCAATAGTAGCACCGGTTGAGCGACGAAACGACGACGGCAATCATTTCCCGTTCCAGCTTGCTCAGCCCCGAGTCCGCCAGCATCAACTGATTGTACATTCCGGTAAATCCGTTCAGCTTGTCGATGTCGTGCGCATACGCCTTGAGGACATTCGGAACGAACCCGATCTTCTCGCGACAAAGATCGAAGTATTTCCGGGTAGCCTCCGGCAACGGATCGATCATCGGCAGATCGAGCGCGGTTACGTTGTCTTCATCCATTGTTGATCTCCCCGTTCAACCCGGCATTGTTCGGTAGTGATAATTGCCTCCCCGGATCATTCCAAGAGAACGATACAGGTTGCCGGCCACCGTGTTGTCCCTCGTCACGGCAAGGGTCAGGAACCGGGCAGACCGCCGGCAAGACCAGCCGCCGGCGGCGGCCATCAGTTGCCGCCCCATTCCCTTCCCTCGAAATCGCGGCCGGACATACAACGCGTGCACCATTGCGATTCCGTCATGAATCGCGACAAAAACGGTTCCTGCCGGACGATCGTCCATACGACCGAGAATCCAGGTCTTGGGGCAGCGCACGCGCATCATGACCGCCAGCCTCGATGCACCGATACCGCCATCGGCCCAGATTCGCTTCTGTACAGCCAGGGGAAGATCGCCAAAGACCGCGTCAGGTCCGTCCGGTTCCCCGACAGCAAGATCACCCGGATTCCCCGAATAGAACGTCACCGGATCCACGACCCCGTATCCCCGGTCGTGAAGTGCACGGTCAAGCCCGGCATCGCCCTGCCGGATCATGAACAGGGGCCGCTGGCCCAACCGGTTCATTTCCTCTTCTGCCGTCTGAATATCCGGCAGGCGTCGGTCGCCCGTGCTTGCGGCCGTTGCCGCGGACACGCGCTTGCCTCCTCCCCGGCCTTCACGAATGACCCAGCCATGGCGGTTGAATTTCGCCGCTGCCGGCCAGCTTGAATCGAGCGCCCGGAACAATGCTTCGGCCGGAGGAAGGTTTCCCGTCACGGTTTTTAAGGGTCGGCAAGCCTCCGGACCCTGGTACTTGCCTGGCGAACGCTCGCCGGATCCGTCCCGCGAACGACGACGTTGCTGCCGGGAATCCCGTCGCCGAAGTAGGGATAGGAGCCAATCGAAACCTCCGGAAACGCACGTGCAATCTCCCCGAGGTCCCGTGCGATCTCGCCTTCCGGGCGTTCAATCCGGACAGACTCCGCGAGTGCCGGTTTTCCACCGCCAAGGCGGGCGAGCAAGTCTTCGAGCATGGCCTCGAATACGGCAGGAACACCCGCCATCACGTGAACGTTCTCGATGGAATAGCCTGGAGCACCGGAAATCGGGTTCGCGATGAGCTCGGCACCATCAGGGATGCGCGCCATGCGGCGGCGCTCGGGATTGAGGTCTCTCTTTCCGTCCGGATACGCAGAAATCAATGCCTGAAGGGCATCGTCCCGAACGTCGAGCGAAACGCCGAAAGCGCGCGCAACCGCATCGCTCGTGATGTCATCGTGGGTTGGTCCGATTCCTCCGCTTGTAAACACGTGATCATAGCGCGTGCGTAGCTGATTGACCGCCGTCGAGATGTCCGCTTCGGTATCAGGGATGACGCGTGCTTCACGCAGGTCGATCCCCACACCGGCCAATCGTTTGGACAGCGCGTGCAAATTTCTGTCCCGCGTTCTTCCGGTCAGTATTTCATCGCCGATGACCAGCATCGCGGCAGTTGGATTGGGCATCGGTTCCACCTCCACGGCAATGACCTTGTCTCTCCGGCGCAGCATCCGGACCAACCGCCGGACACGCGGTTGCCTCCTTTCGAATCGGTTTCTATGTTCGTCGGATGGAATTCCGAAGACCACTGATTCCGGCCGTTCTGGAACGCAGGTATAAACGGTTTCTTGCGGACGTCACCCTCGAAGACGGCACGAGAGTGACAGCGCATTGCCCAAATCCGGGCTCGATGCTTGGCCTGTCCGAACCGGGTTCGCGCGTCTGGCTCGAGCCCAATGACGATCCCGGTCGGAAGCTTCGTTTCAGCTGGAAGATCATCGAACTCGGCGACGGGCAGCTCGTCGGCATCGACACGTCGCTCCCGAACAGGCTGATGGCCCATGTGCTCAGGAACAGGATGCTGCCGGAACTGTCAGCCTACGGATCCGTCAGACCCGAAGTCAAATATGGAACGTCAAGCCGGGTCGACTTTCTCCTGAGCGAGCCCGGGCAACGCGACGCATACGTCGAAATCAAGAATGTGCATCTCTGCCGCGAGCCGGGCCTGGCCGAATTCCCGGACAGTATCACGGCTCGCGGAACCAAGCACCTGCGTGAATTGTCGGCGGTGGCGCGTGAACATCGTGCTGTCATGATCTACATCGTGCAACGAATGGACTGTCTGAGATTTCGCCTGGCCTCGGACATTGATCCCGCCTACGCCCGGGCGTACGACGCCGCGCGAACAGCGGGAGTTGACATGCTCTGCTATGGAACAGACATCTCGACTCGGGCTATATCACTCGGCCCACCTCTGTGGATCGATCCTGAACCGCAATTTGGGGGCTGATCCGACACGGATGAATCCGACTGTTGGAGGCATTTCACGTGGAGTGGCCGAGGTGAAGGGATCCGGACAGCACGACATTCCGAGACCGCGGGTTACCCGCTCGGGAATACCGATACATGTCCCCGAAGATTTCGAGGGCATGCGCAGGGCCGGGCGGTTGGCGGCCGAAGTTCTCGACATGATCGGCGAGCACGTGCATCCCGGCGTTCCTACCGATCATCTGGACACGCTGTGCAGGGACTTCATGACGAAACGCGGAGCCGTGCCCGCGACGCTCGGCTACCGCGGATATCCGAAATCGTCGTGCATCTCGATCAATCATGTCGTCTGCCACGGGATTCCGTCCGGAAGACGCCTCCGCAATGGCGACATTCTCAACATCGATGTCACCTGTATCCTTGATGGCTGGTACGGCGACAGTTCGCGCATGTACATCGCAGGCAAGCCTGGAAGGAAAGCCCTCAGGCTGATCGAGATCACCCACGATTCTCTGGCGCTGGGACTCGAACAGATTCGGCCGGGCAACACCTTCGGAGACATCG
Organism: Paracoccaceae bacterium; assembly: GCA_965242975.1. Lineage (GTDB taxonomy): Bacteria > Pseudomonadota > Alphaproteobacteria > Rhodobacterales > Rhodobacteraceae > JAPPHA01. The sequence goes on from CBDETS010000007.1 coordinate 3,903,177, forward strand.
GGGCGGCGATCCAGTCCCACGCCGAATCCAACCGATGTTCAGTTGTTCGCGACTTCTGCGGACATGGTCTCGGACGGGTGTTCCACGCCCCCCCCAATGTTCTTCACTTTGGAAAGAGAGGAACAGGGGACGTTCTTGAAGAAGGAATGTTCTTCACGGTTGAACCGATGATCAACGCCGGGCGCCCACAAACAAAGATCCTGTCCGACGCCTGGACCGCGGTTACACGTGATCGATCCCTGTCCGCGCAGTTTGAACACAGTGTCGGGGTCACCGCCGATGGCTGCGAAATCTTTACCCTTTCGCCGACAGGACGATTCTTCCCGACCTGGGCAGGCGCGGACTCCGGGGGTTCACGGTCCTGACTCCTCGGACCCGGGCCCGCGGAAGCGTGGCCGGGCTGTCGGACCGTTTGCGTTTTCCGGGCACGGGAGGACCAGACGCAACGCCCTGGCGGTGGACGCCATTGGCCCGATCACCGGAACTCGGCGAAGCCGGACCTCCGAACCCGGAGGCCGCGTACGGCGCGGCAGCCCTGACGGCAGTCTGCGGCGTAACGGCCCAGCCGGTACAGGTCATGCCGGGGACCCGATAGACCATGCTCACTTCATCTTCCCGGGCGTGGAGGCGGGCACGCCACATTGCCGGAGCCGGTTCAGGGATTGGCGGATCCTTGCAAGCCGTTTCCAAGTGATTCATACCTGTCCCTCAACGGAACCGGTATTGGGACATCCTGGCGCATCATGACTCGACACGGGGAGTTCAAATCGGGTGGCGGGCCTCCTCGGACCCATGCCGCCACCCGGTCTTCCGAAAAAAACCTCAACGAGATTGCTTACAGGGCGATCAAGGACGACATCATCTCGTGCGCCTTGTGGCCGGGCGACGACATTTCCGAGGCAACCCTTCTGGCGCGCTACGGTTTCAGCAAGGCACCGGTCCGCAGCGCGCTCTTGCGGCTTCGTCAAGAAGGCCTCGTCGTCTCCCGTGGGCGCCGGGGCAGCATGGTGTCCCAAATCACATTTCGCGACGTTCAGGAGATCTTCCAGTTGCGGCTCGTGCTCGAAGTGGTCGCCACACGGCTCGCGGCCGGGAGGGTGGACCAGGACCGAATCATGGGCCTGAACAGCGCGGTCGTCTCAGGTTTTTCGGCCCGGAATGAACAGGGTGAAGCCGAGTACATGCGGGCGAACCGCGAGTTTCACCGCTATATCGCCGAATCTTCGGGAAACCAGAGGCTTGCCGCATTGGTCATTGACCTGATGGAGCAACACGAACGGGTCGTTCACCTCGGTCTCGCTCTGCAGAAACGGGAACGCGAGTTCCTGCACCTGCACGACGACTTGGTGAAAGCGCTGGTCGACGGCGACGGAAACCGCGCGGCCCTCCTGGTCGAGCAATCCTTGCGGGGCGGACAGAAAAAGGTCCTGGAAGCGTTGCTGTCGTCGTCGAACGAAGTCTCGGCGTTCAACGTTGCGGTCGAACTGAACACGGACACTCCCGAGCGGCCAGCCGATACCGGCGACAACTGAACGCCCAGCCGGCGAACCGATACGGGATCGAAAAACGCCGGCACGACGAGCGCCCGAAATGAATTTATTCTCCGCACAACTCGGAACGCCGTTCGCGCCAGACGCGTTTCGGGAATTCCGAATAGCCCACGACCCGGTGGCGTACATCACGGTCCCATTCCATTTCCGGTCGTGGAGCGAGATCCCAGAACCATTCCCTTCCTCCTTCAGGAAGGTTGACCCCCCAAAGTGACTGCTCCCGATCAACGACTTTACTCTCTTTGCAATGATGCCGCTCAAGATCCGAAATCAGGCAGACGTTGCCAGCAAATGATGCCAGCCAGTCCAGGTGCCTGATCACCAACTGGCGCGAAAACGATCTTACCAATCCGGGCGACGGGCCGCGGGTCCGTCGGGATGCGTAGCCATTCGGTGTCACCGGCAGCTGCGACAAGAGGTTGGACGAGATGACGAGGTCGATCTTGTCTCCGAGAAACAGGTTCGGTTTCGGCACCGGGACTTCCAGCCCCCTGCCGGCAGGGGTCCGGGCATGCACGTCCTTGACGACACCAGTGATATCCACGCTTTCCAGGTGCACGTTGCCCAGCGGGTGAACTGCCCTGCGGACCTGCCAAAGATGCACAATGTCTGCAAGTATGACCTTGCGAAAGCGCCGACTCAGTTCCACCGTCGGGATGTCGAAGAGCAGGCCGGATCCCACGACAAGGACTGCGTCGAACTTCTTGCACCGGTCCGCCGCTTCGAGCATGGTTGACTGGGAATTCTCGAGGTGCGGTCGCCATGCGGAGCGGCAGCGTTTTCGTCGAGATGCAAGATGTTTCAATTCCGTGACATAACCCATGTCTCTCAAGTGACGTGGAAACGGGGTCAGGAAGTGCTTGATTGCTTCCCGGTGAAGTTCCATCGCGAAAGCCCGGTACTTTTCACTCACTATTCACACTCGGCACTTGACACCCGGGTCTATACGAATCATGATCTCCGGGAGGTAGGTTAACATGTCAATCAACCTGTCACAAAATCCTTCCGCTGGCTCCCGAGCCTGGCGGTCGCTCCGGACCGTGGGCAGGTTGCTTTTCGCAGTGACTATATTCGTTGTACTGGAATTCTCAGCTGCCGTCGCCAACCCGGATGTGTGGATCCAGGCAGGACTGACCTATCGTTTTGAAGATGGAAAGGTCACGGGCCTCTCATATGATTGGGCGTTCGATGAATTCTTCAGTTCCCGTACCATCGCGTCCTTCGACGCAAACGGGGACGGCGAACTGGAAGCGGCGGAGATCGAACGCCTGCGACACGAAACGTTCGACCCACTCGCCGAGTTCGGCTATTTCGTTCATGTCTGGGAAGGGGACGAAAAGCGGAACGAACTGGAGATCGAAACATTCATTGCCAGTGTCGAGAACGGGCTCCTGATTTTCCGGTTTACCGTGGCGCTGTCACCCCCTGCCGATCCCGGCGCCAGCGAATTCATTGCAAGCCTGCACGACGAATCCATCTTCGTCGATTTCCAGTTCCGGGAAAAGGAATTCCTTCTGGTCCAAGGCGTGATGGAACCGGGGTGCAAGTTCAGGATCGCGCGCGGCAGAGATGCCCAGTCCGGGCACCGTCAACCGGTAACCCTCTATTGCGGAGAATAACGATGAACATCACGTGTACGGCGCACGACTGGAGGACTCTCGTCCTTGGAGTCATTTTGCCGTTGTTTCTGTTGGCACCGATTCTTGGTGCGACACCCGCAGAGGCACAGTCGACCGGGTCGGTTACCGCCCCGACAGTGGAGATCGTCGAAGACGAGCCGAAAGGGCTTGCTGGTTTCACGGATTACCTGATCGAGTTCCAGCGCCGTGCAAATGCCGAAGTCGCAATCCACATGAATGCAATCGGGAGCGGGAAGGACCTCGGTGCCTTTTTCCTCGGCCTGGCCGTCGCATTTGCCTACGGAGTCATCCATGCCCTTGGTCCCGGTCACGGCAAGTTCATCATCGTTTCGTACTTCCTGGGGCGCGAAGTTCGGGTTGCACGCGGTTTTATCATGGCGGCGCAGATTGCCATCGTTCACGTGATTTCCGCTATTGTCATCGTGTGGCTGGCAGACATCGTGTTGAAGGCGGGTTTCGGAATCGGCCTGTCGGACATTCCGGGGGTGCGCGCCGGAAGTTTCCTGATCATTGCCTGCATTGGAGTCTACATGCTCTACCAGGCGATACGGGCATCGTTCGGATCATCCGCTGGTACGAACGCAGGTCACGGCCATAGCCATGGTCATGGTCACAGTCACGGTCATGGCCACAGCCATAGCCACGGCCACGGCCATAGCCATGGAGGCAGCCTCGAGGGCGGCATATTGGCTTTTGCGGCCGGAGTCGTGCCGTGCCCCGGCGCAGTCCTGATCATGCTTTACGCAATCGCGAACGACATGATCTATCCGGGCTTCATTCTTGTTGTCGCCATGTCGCTCGGAATCGGTTTGACCATCTGTTCACTCGGCGTCGGCGCAATCCTGGCACGGCAAACCGCTCTGCGACTTGTGGACAGTGCCGCAGGGGGCGGTGGCGTTGTCGTTGTCCGTCACACCCTCAACTATACCGGGGCCGTGTTCGTGACCCTGATCGGCCTGTTTTCCTTCGTGGCTTTCCTCGACGTGCCATTGGGATGAGCAGGCAGGAGCAGAAACCGGGCAACCGTGATCTGAAACCCGGGACACTGGCTGGCCAGGCATTGGGCTGGGTCGACCCGGAAACCAGGTCCATCATACCGCCGATCCATCCTGGAGTAACAACCGAACGCAATCCCGACCTGTCATACGGGCACGGCACGGGATACATGCGTGGCACATCTGAAAGCTGTATCCAGGCGGAAGTCCGGCTCGCGAAACTGGGAAGGGAAGAATCCGCCCTCCTGTAAACATCCGGCATGGCCGCCATTGCCGCCGTTTTCCGAACGCCGGAACCCGGTGACCATGTCGTCGCGTTGCGTGGCCTTTTTCGGGGAAACCTCAAGTGGACGCAGTTCAACCTGATTCCCTGGGGTGTGCAGGTCGATTTCGTGACCAACCAAGACATCGAAGAACTGGAAAAGGCCTTGCGACCGGGAAAGACGAAACTGGTGTATCTCGAAACTCCGTCGAATGCCACGTTTGAAGTCGTTGACCTGGAAGCAGCGATAACCGCCGCCCGCGATGCCAGGGCGACAGTCGTCGTCGACAACACGGTTCCCATGCCGGTGCCGACCCGACCTATCGGGCTTGGCGCGGACCTGGTCGTCCATTCCGCTACGAAATACCTCAACGGCCATTCCGATGTCCTGGCAGGAGCCGTCGTTTTCAGCGCCGGTTCGGAGCCCCGACGCGAACGACGCCACCTTTAGGGAGCCATCCTCGGCCCCTTCGAGGCCCGGTTCCTGCTTCGCGGAATGAAGACAATGTTTCTTCGTGTTCGCGAGTCGTCGAAAAATGCCATGCATATTGCCGAGCACCTGGATCGAAGCCCGAACGTAAGGCAGGTTCTCTACCCGGGACCTCCGGGTCATCCGGGCCACCAGGTCGCCAAGCGGCAAATGGGCGCGGCCTGTTTCACGGTCTGCTCGCGTTTCGACTTGCCGACAAGGGGAGCGCAGCCTTCTTCAAGGGCGGGCTCGAACTCGCCAAGCGTGCGACATCCCTTGGAGGCGTCGAGAGCCTGGTGGAGCCGATACTTGACAGACATTGGCGGCTCGTGCTCGTGCCCGTGCCACTTGACCTTCGTTCGCCTGCCGGTGGGAATTGAAGGCCCGGTCGATCTCGTTGCCGACATCGAGCAAGCCCTCGACGGCCTCTGAGGGCGAGAGCCCGAATTAACCGGAACCGGATCGGCCACGGGCTGTTCGTTCATTTACGGTTGACGTTGAGAACGGCCTGGTCTGGCAGCTCGCAGGGTTCTGGCAGCACTTCAACATGTCGGGGCCCCAACGTTGCCACACGACGCTTCCGGCGAGGAAGGGACCGCGCCGTGACGGCAGGCTCGGAAGTGAATCCTGACCAGGGAGTCGTCATGTGTCCGGCACCGTAAACCGACCAAGAGAATGAGGATCACCTTATCCATCGAGAAAACCGCCCCGAGATACGCGCAACCGTACTTTATCGGCACCAGGGACGCGCCAAATGTGGCAGGCCCGCGCTGGCATTTCCCGTGGCCGGATTCGGATCAAGATCCGCCCACGAACCGTGCCGCACCGCCAGTGGAATGCGAAACAGAACGGTGCATCGCCCGAATCCCGGTGGCTCCGGTTGCGACGAAGTATAACGTGTTTCGGAGTCACCAAACTGCCGCCGATCATCGGCGGATGAGGTGCACTGGGCGGGTTACCGTGAACCGGAAGATCCTCGGCAAACCGGTGCATGGCGTTTCAGGCAGTTTGAACCGCCATCCGATTCAGTTTGCATCGTGTGTACCCGGGCAGGGATGAACTTCGACCGTCAGGTGGGACAGCTGCGGTATGTCGCCGAGCTTTGATTTGTAGTGGCCGGGTTCCTTTGGATCGTCAGAAACGACAGACAAGATCATCGCCATGTGTCCCGGCCCGACCCTCCACAAGTGCAGGTCGGAGACTCGGTCCCCGTCATGTTCAATTTTCTGGCGAATCCGGTCGGAAAGCGTCGTGTCTGGCATGGTATCGAGCAGGACGGCTCCGGCACCCCGAAGCAGGCCCAACGCCCAGATGCCGATCACGACACTCGCCACGATTCCCATGATCGGATCCATCCAGACCCAACCGTAAATCCGCCCGGCAAGGAGCCCTGTTATGGCCAGGATGGATGTAAATGCGTCGGTCAGAACGTGAACATAGGCCGCACGAATGTTGTAATCGGTATGCCCGTGCCCGTGCCCGTGCCCGTGTCCATGTCCATGTCCATGTTGACCGGTTCCTCCTCGATGCAGCAACCACGCACTCACCAGATTGACGACCAGGCCCATGGTCGCCACGGCGATTGCCTCGTTAAATCGAATTGGAACAGGTGTGATGAGGCGCGTCACGGACTCCACTGCGATCATGATGGCAAAGACAACCAACAGTATTGCACTGGAAAACCCTGCCAGTTCACCGAGTTTGCCCGTACCAAAATTGAAGCGGTCATCGTGTGCATGCCGGCGCGAATACAGATATGCCAAGGCCGTGATCGACAATGCCCCGGCATGGCTCGCCATGTGGATTCCGTCAGCAAGCAGCGCCATCGAACCGAACGCGAGACCTGCCGCGATTTCCACGACCATCGCCGTCGCGGTCAAACCAACGACGATCCAGACCCGGCGTTCGTTCTGGGCATGGTCTGAACCCAGGAAGACATGGTCATGTTGCCAGCCCTTGACGGAGTGTTGGTGCATCGGAGGACTCCACGAAATTGCAGTTTCCCGGTCGCGAGACTGCACGGTGCCCGATCACGGGCACCGAGGGCGGTGCATCCTGAAAGCTGCCATGACGACGGTTGCTCTGTGCGACGACAGGCATCACGCCGACCATCTCGAACGGGTCGTTCCGGACATGCACAGACACGGCGACTTGACCACGTCATGTCTCGCTCAGGCCATCTGGAGGATCTGTACAAACGGAAGATTACACGACGGGGATCCTGTTGCCACTACTTCTGTCTGCGATCCCTTGGCGTCACGCTGTTTCATCTGGATGCGGTACTGTCAACAATCCGCACTGCGGCGATGCGTTGGCTTGAACGATCCTTCAAGCCCTCACGGACCCCGAGGCGTAGGTCCGGGGCAACTCGTCACGCACCCGGCTGCGAATTCGGAAGCAGAATCCGGATCGGGATGCCTCACGCCGGATGTCCGGCCACCTGCAGATGCAGGGAACCGGCCAGCCCATCCGTCGGGTCCGCCGGTACCGAATTACTTCACGCCGACTGCGTCGCCGGGAAGCGGACGCTTGACGAAGTATTCGGGATTGGCCAGCTGCTTTCGAATGGCCGGAATCATCTCTGCATAGCAGGCCCAGACGCTGGGGTACGAAGGCGGGCATTGATCCCTGATCGCCTCGTGCATTGCGGGAAGCCGATGAAACGGAACCATCGGGAACATGTGGTGTTCAACGTGATAGTTCATGTTCATGTACAGGAACCGGAAGATCCGATTGGTGTGGAACGTGCGGCAGTTCTGACGGTGATCCATGCAGTTCTCCTTCAGCCCCGCATGCTGCGTGATGTTGAAGAATTGAGGGAAAAACCCGCCGTAGAAGCGCGGAGTCACCACCAGGAAGATCGGAAGCCACGACTGCCAGACCACCGCTGCCACGACCGTTGCCACGAAGACCAGCACATAGGCGCGTGAGTTCCATACGACCTTCCAGCGTTCCTCTTCGGGAATGAAATGTGCGCCGTCGCCCCCGATCCGGCCAAAGGCATGCTTGACGATGTTTCTGATCTGCACCCAACCGGAGACAATGAAAAAGAAGTCGAGAAAGAGTTTGGCCACATCGGCTGGTGCCATCACCGCAATCTCGGGGTCGCGCCCGACATGAAGAGTATCGGTATGATGCCGCGTATGGCTCCACCGCCAGTAATAGGTTTCATGCAGGGTCATGAATCCGTTGATCCAGTAGAACACGTCGTTCAGCCATTTGGTCCTGAACGGTGTGCCGTGACTCGCCTCGTGGGCTTGATGATCCGACATCGAATACATCACCCCGTAGACGAGAAGAAACGGAACGGCCCACCAGGTGCCCCATGTCAACACGGCACCCGCACCCGACCCGATCAGCAGAACACCCCAAATGCCGAAGTGAATCGCGGCCTCTTTGTCTGTGCGCCGCATCAGGGCCTTCATCTGCTTTCTCGGAACGGTTGCCGAAAACCACTGGTCTTCGACCTCGTTCTCAAACTGTTCATCTTCCAGCGAACGCATGTTGTCGGCGTCACCGACAAGCGCGTAACTCTTGGTAACCATCACAGTCATTGCACTGTTTCCTGATGCATGTTGCAAAATCGGGTGCGGCCGGGACTGTGGATTATAAGAAGACGGGAGACCGTCGTCAAAACGACCCGGTGATTTCGCGACTCCGCGGCATTGACGTGAAGTCCGCGATCGGCCGAGATGACTCAAAGTTGCCTGGCGTTGTGCTCGACATCTGCCCAGTGTTTGTTCACGGGCAACGAATTTGCCCGACTTTCGATGTCCTCAAACCGCACCGGCGTGAAATCCCAGACATCGACGCCGACATTGACCGAATTGCGTGACCCGAGCCAGTTATTGTGTACGTGACCGAAGATCTGGAGCGCACCCCGGCGTGCGCGGTTCCAGGTGATCATGGGATAGTGGCAGAGTGTTTGCGGCCGGTTTTTCGGTCCGTCTGGAACCTCGGCGAGATGCGAGACGCTGTCCCAGGGGAGGGCACGTGTCGGTTCCGGGTCGTGGTTCCCGATGATCAGGTGTTTGCGTGCACCGGGGAGCTGCCCGAACAGGCTTTCGAGAAATGGCGGGTTTTTGGCTTTGGGTCCGAAGGCAAAGTCACCGACGATCCAGAGATCGTCCCCGGGCCCGACCCTGGACCACAGGTTTTCGATCAATACCGTGTCCATGTGACCGGAATCGCGGAATGGGCGGTCACAGAGCTTGATGATGTTCTCATGCCCGAAGTGGGTGTCAGCCGTGTACCAGTTTGTCATGGTCTCTCTTTCTGACGAAGCGCGCGCAGATGGTATCGGACAGGAACTGGGACCCGACCATCCCGGAGAACAGCCCAAGCCGCCTACCATATGCGGGCTCAGGTTGTCTGGCGGTAAGCTGCCCCGGGAACAAGAATTGCAGATGGAAAACCGGGCCTGTTCGGGCTGCCGGGCCAGCACTGGGGTTCCAGTGCGACGCCGGCATGTGGACCGTATAGCGATCCTCCCAGGCCGGGACTTCGCGTGGATGTCATGGTGCCGTGGCAAAGCTTCTGACCGGGTTCCGTGGTTTCGATCTCCATTTCAAGGCCGGAACGCGGTCCCTTGAGCGCAGCGACCGGCCGGATTGGCTGCTGGTCTCGCAACAGGCAGAAGTTGCGATCATGGGGAAACGGAATTCCGCCCTGCGCCAGCGGGCGAAACGAGCGAAATTCGAATGGCGTCGATCCAGCCGGCACGACAATGCCGATCGGAATCTTGTCGGTGTCCAGTTCCCGGACCATTGGCGGGATTACCCTGTAGGTCAAGGTGGATCAGTCGACCTTCAATTCGTACCTGCCCGTTCGAAATCCGGTTGGCGTAGCGCCCGACGGTCGCGCCGAGGCAGGACAAACTCTCGGTGTATCCGTCAAGTGTCGGAAAACCGAGAACCACCGAAGGGTCAACGCCTGCGATACGAAGGTCCTGGACAGCTGCGCCGCGGGTGATGATCGATGCGGTGATTCGGTCCGCACCGACGACGGCGCGGCCGACCGATTCACCGTTCTGCAGAACTCCGAATCCCTGCGCAACAGGACCATCCTCGTTTCGTCGATGTCCGTCGTGACCCTGCCCGAAATTCTCAACAGGCAGTTCCTGCATACCCTTGCGCATCAAAGGCTTCGCCGCGAGGTCTGCGGATCACAATCAGTTGCGACCCGGTCTCCAGCATCACGCCACTTGCTGATCACCCTGTCGTGACGGCGCCTCCGTCAATTGCCATGACCTGTCCCGTCATCATTCGGCTTGCGGAAGACGCCAGGAACAGCACGCCGCCCACGATGTCGGTCTCGACCAGATGTTCCTTGATGCACTGCCGGGCCAGATGGCTGGCGAGCAACTCCGGAGTCGCCCAAAGCCGTTTTTGCCTCTCGGTCAACACCCAACCGGGAGCGATGGCATTGACCCGAATCCCCACATCTCCGAACTCACGCGCCAGGCCGCGTGTCAGCCCGGTAATTCCTGAATTGGCGGTCACGTAGCTCGGGTAGCCGCCATTTCCGAGCATGTAGGAAATCGACGAAAAATTGATGATTGAGCCGCCGCCTGTCGCGCGCATTCCCGGTATGACCGCCTGGCAGGTGAAAAAGTAGGGCTTGAGATTGACGGCCTGGGACGCATCCCAGAATTCTTCCGATACGTCTTCCGTCCTGTGTCGCTGATCGTTCGCCGCATTGTTGACCAGGATCGTAATCGTCCCCTGGGTCGCGGAAATTTCTGCGATCGCGCTCCGCAGCGCCCCGATGTCGGTGACATCGCAGCGGATGAATATCGGCCGTGATCCGTAGGCGTTTTCCATCCGGTCACAGAAGCCGTCCGCGTCGGACCTCTGGATAAAGGCCGTCTTCGCCCCTTGCTGCAGAAAACCCTCGACAAGGGCAGCGCCAATGCCCGAACCTCCGCCTGTCACGAACACGGATTGCCCCTCGAGATCCGGAAATATCGGGTGATTTGTCATCTGGTGCTTCTCCTTTTCGGTACCCGTGCCACGGCGTACAGAACGTCAGTCATCATACCATGACCTCCTGCCACACGGGCCCTTCGCGCGAGAGCCGGGATAGCTTGGTGCCGGATTTCGTTCATCCGGCGCCCGTTGATCCGTCGCCATGTGCCTTTGGCCTGCAGAAGACACCGGCACGTACCTGCCTGGTGGTGTCGCGGCAACCCCGGCCTGAGCGAACAGGAGGAAACCAGCACGTTCGCGCGTGACCTGGCGCGTCAAAGATCGACCCGATATTCCGGAACGCCCGCAATGCCAAGAGAGTCGTCTTCGACCCGGTAGGTTTTGCCCGCATGTCCCTCCGGGTCTTCGACGCCGGCCGCAGCCGTCGTTGCATACAGAGTACGGTAGTCCTTTCCGCCGAAAGCCGGGCACGACACTTGCGGAGTCGGGAACTCCAAAGTCATTTCGAATTCGCCGTTCGGCGCGTAACGCGCGATTCGATGATCGCCCCAACGGGCATTCCACAGGCAACCGTCTGAATCGACGATCATCCCGTCGGCTCCGAATGGTTCGCGGCTTACGTCAATCAACACCTCTGGGTCCCCCGATGGCCATCCTGCGTCCGGTTCGAGTTCCTGCCGCATGATCCGCCCGTCACGCGAATCGGTAAAGTATGCACAGGCCTGGTCAGGGGAGAAACAGATTGCATTCGAAACGGTGATATCGGCGAACAACCGTCGGACCTCGCCCCGGTACCACCGATAGATGGCGCCAGCTGCCACCTCGTGGTCCTTTCCCATTGTGCCGATCCAGAAACCTCCCCAGGGATCAGCACGCCCATCATTCGATCGCGTACGGCCGTTGTCCGCTTCCAGCTCGCAAACTGTCGAAACACGGACCCCGTCATTCAGGTCGAATGTGAACAACGCGGTCTCGGAGGCGATCAGCAACGTATCCCGATCGATCCATCCGGCGGCCGATACGTGTTCGTCGAATTGCCAGACCAGCGCGCCTGTCTCCGTCCGGCTCAGCAGCCGCTTTCCAAGGATATCGAACCAGTACAACTGTCCGCGTTCCGGATGCCACAGGGGGCCTTCACCAAGCTGGCAACACCGGGAATCGTGCACCTTGACCCGGGATACGTCCAATTCTGTCACGATGGCTCTCGTTTCAAGTTCTTTGCGTTCCGATCGACGGACCGGGATGCCGGGGCATTGCGTTGTCAAAATCGGCCGTGGCAATGCTTGAACTTCTTCCCGGACCCACACGGGCAGGGGGCATTCCGGCCTGGCCTTCCCCACGTCGAAGGATCGCTTTCCACGAAACCTTCCCCTGCCTTGACCAGTCCCGCGACGGCGCTCGCCATTACCGGGGGCGGTCGATTGACGATCTTGGGTCGGGGTCGCTCGTCGGGCCGGCCCGTTTCCTTTGTGCGCTGTCTTTCCTTCATGATTTGCGCGACAATCATTTCCCGTTCTTCCGGCGTCAATGCGCGCACATGGGCAAGCTGGGTGGTGACGTCGACCCTGAGACCATCGAGCAACCCCCCGAACAGTTCAAAGGCCTCGGTCTTGTACTCGTTCAGGGGATCGCGCTGGGCATAGCCCCGGAACCCGATTACCGATCGAAGATGCTCAAGAGTCGTAAGGTGTTCCCTCCACTTCCGGTCAATGGTCTGCAACACGACCTGCTTTTCCACTCTGCGGATTCCGTCGCCCCCGAATTCTGAGGCTTTCCGTTCCATGAACTCGTCGCTCGCGTCGTAAAGCCGGTCCCGAACAACATCGTCGTCGACCCCGTCCTCTGCACACCACTCGGCAACCGGAAGCTCCAATCCGACGACCCGCGCCACCTCCGCCTCCAGTCCCGCGCCGTCCCATTGGTCGGAATACGACTTTGGTGGAATGTGGGTCGTCACGAGGTCATCGATCACCTGGTGCCTCATGTCCTGGACGACTTCGGACACATCCGCTGACTGCATGACCTCGCGACGTTGTTCAAAAATCGCCTTGCGCTGGTCGTTCATCACGTCGTCGAATCGAAGCAGTTGCTTGCGGATGTCGAAGTTCCGGGCTTCGACTTTCGCTTGCGCCTTCTCGAGAGATTTGTTGACCCAGGGATGCACAATGGCTTCGCCGTCTTCCATGCCGAGCGACTTCAAGACCTTGTCCAACCGCTCGGATCCGAAGATCCGCATCAGGTCATCCTCGAGGGACAGGAAGAAGGCCGTTCGTCCCGGATCACCTTGCCTTCCCGACCGGCCGCGCAGCTGGTTGTCGATTCGACGACTCTCGTGGCGTTCCGTCGCCAGGACGTAAAGCCCTCCATTGGCAAGCGCCACGTCACGGCCGGCTGCAATTTCCGACTCGACGCCGACACGAACATCAGCTTCCGATTCGTCTTCGCCCTTCGCTTCCATCGCGCGCTGTAACCGGATCTCGAAATTCCCGCCGAGCTGGATGTCCGTCCCTCGCCCTGCCATGTTCGTGGCGATCGTCACTGCGCCCGCCACTCCCGCATCTGCGATGATGTTGGCTTCCTGCTCGTGAAACCGGGCGTTCAGGACGTTGTGAGGTATTTTCTCCTTTCGTCCCGCCAACGTCGTCAACGCCGACGCGTCGGCCCGGAGTTCCTCTGCAGCATCCTTGTCCTTGGTCGACTCGGCCAACCCGCCGAGTCGTTTCGCGAGGTCCTTGAGATAACGGCCATTTGTCAGCAGGGACGACAGGTATTCGGATTTTTCGATCGACGTCGTGCCGACGAGGATAGGCTGGCCGTTGGCGTGCGCGCGGCCAATTTCGGCGACGATGGCCCGGTATTTCTCGTCAGTCGTGCGGTACACCGCATCGTGTTCGTCAACCCTGACGACATCCTTGTTCGTCGGAACCTCGACCACACTGAGCCCGTAGATTTCGGCGAACTCCTCGGCCTCGGTCATGGCGGTCCCGGTCATGCCGGCAAGCTTGTCGTAGAGTCGGAAATAGTTCTGGAACGTCACCGAGGCGAGGGTGACATTCTCGGCGCGGATGGAAACGCCTTCCTTTGCTTCAATCGCCTGGTGCAATCCGTCGGAAAGCCGCCGCCCCGGCATCATGCGGCCAGTAAATTCGTCGATCAGCATGACCTCGCCGTTGCGGACAATGTAGTCCTTCTCCTTGCGGAACAGCATCCGGGCTCTCAGCGCCTGATTGATGTGATGGACAAGCGTTGTGCTTTCGGGATCGTAGAGTGACTGTTCAGCGGGCAGAAGATCCTTGTCACGCAAAAGGACCTCAACCTGTTCATTCCCGTCATCGGTCAAGGTGACCGAGCGCGTTTTCTCGTCGATCGTGTAGCAGCTTTCGTCGAGATCAGGGATCAGGGCGTTGACTGACACATAGAGATCAGACCGGTCTTCCGATGCTCCCGAAATGATCAGCGGAGTTCTCGCTTCATCGATCAGGATCGAGTCGACTTCATCCACGATCGCGTAATGGAGGTCGCGTTGAACCATCTGCGAAAGCTCGGACTTCATGTTGTCCCTGAGATAGTCGAACCCCAACTCGTTGTTGGTCGCGTAAGTCACATCGGCCTGATAGGCTGATTGCTTGTCCGCCTCCTCCATTCCCGGGTAGACGACACCGGTCGTCAGGCCGAGCATGCTGTAGATCTTGCCCATCCACTCGGCATCCCGCCTGGCCAGATAGTCATTGACGGTCACCACATGCACACCCCGCCCGGTCAGCGCGTTGAGATAGACAGGCATGGTTGCGACCAGGGTCTTGCCTTCGCCGGTCTTCATCTCGGCGATGCCTCCGCGGTGCAGGAAAATCCCCCCCACGACCTGGACGTCAAAAGGACGCAATCCCAACGCACGTTTCGATGCCTCGCGAACATTTGCAAAAGCTTCCGGTAACAACTCATCCAGCGACTCTCCCTGGTCGAGGCGTTTCCTGAACGACTCGGTGCGGGCAATGATGTCACCGTCGGAAAGGTGGCTGAATTCGGATTCAAGGGCGCCAACCCGGTCCACAATCGATCGTACGCTTCGGAGTTGGCGGTCGTTGGCAGTCCCGAACAGCTTTCGCGTAACGGATTGAATTCCTATCATCGGCACCTCGAATGGCTATCCGCAGACCGGTCCATCGGCCGACAGTAACGCTACGATGAAACAGATAAACGTCCGCACTCTATTGCCTGCATTCCTGCGACACATTAAGAGGCCCTCGGACGCCGGATAGTTTCCTTCTGATACGTGACACGCATGTAAGGACGGTGCCTCACCCTGTCAACGCCATGACATGGCTTGGCTTTTTGAACGACTTGAAAGCGAAATCGGCATTACCGGACGGCGGGAGGAAATGATGACGATCAGAAAGGCCCTGTTGACGATGGCCATCATGTCCGGCCTGATCATGTCTCCTGCCATAGTCCTGGGTCAGGGCTCTGACGACGGGGCGAAGACTCTTGCGGGCGATACGGTCGTTGCACGTATAAACGGAGAGGACATTCTCCTCGGCCACATTATTGCCTTTGCCAGTCAACTGCCTCCACGGTACGATCAGGTCGACTCCCGGAGCCTGTACAGCAGTATTCTCGAGCAATTGATCCACCAGAGTCTTCTTGCCAATTACGGCGAAAGCCAGCTGCCGGCACTGCGGTTTCTGGGTGAAAACGCCGCGCGATCGGGCAAAGCCGAGGAAACAATTTCCGCGATCTCCGCCGGAATGGTCACCGAGGAACGGATCAGGGCCGTTTATGAAGATCGATATGTCCTTTCCGATCCCCAGCAGGAATTCAAGGCATCGCACATTCTGGTCGCGACCCCGGAGGAAGCGGGGGAAATACTCGGTGAATTGCGTGCAGGAGCGGATTTTGCGGAGACTGCCAAGGCCCGGTCGACCGGGCCTTCCGGACCCAATGGCGGAGACCTTGGATGGTTCGCGGAGGGCCAGATGGTCAAGGCGTTCGAGGAGGCCGTGAAGGGCCTCGACGTTGGAGAGATCTCGGGCCCGGTCCAGTCCCAGTTCGGGTGGCACGTCATTTTGCTTGAAGGCAAGCGTGACCGCCCGATACCGCCTCTTGAAGACACGCGCCAGGAGATCGAACAATTTATCGCGGGGAAAGCCATTGAGTCCGTTCTTCTTGAACTCACGACCGGTGCAGAAATCGAACGTCTCGACGAGTCAATTGACCCCGAGGTGGTCAGGAACCTGGAAATTCTCCAGTCGAACTGACCGGTTTGCTCGCAGACGCCGGCGGGCCGGCGGGAGGTATTCATGACGAAGAACGATCCCGCGCCACTGCCGGCGGGCCAGTCCGTCGCAGTTTCGCCTCTTGCCCCGGTCGACGGATTCCCCGAATTGCCTTCCGTAGAGGGTGTCACGATCACGACCGGTTCCAGTGGCGTGCGTTATCGCGACCGTGACGATGTCATGGTCGCGTCGGTCGCACCGGGCAGCACCGTGGCCGGAGTCTTCACCCGGTCTTCAACACGTTCGGAATCGGTTCGTGACTGCGAGAGGAAACTCGCTCTTGCCGCACACGCCGACCAAAGCGAACCGTTTGGACTTCTGGCCTGCGCCGGAAACGCCAATACATTCACCGGACATCACGGCCGCAATTGCGTCGCGTTGACCGCGTCCGCACTCGGCAGGAAACTCGATACGTCCCCGGAGCGGGTATTTACCGCGTTTACGGGCGTCATCGGTGAACGATTCCCGGTCGAACGTGTCCTCGCAACACTCGACGGACTTGACGTGGCGCGTGACCCCGAAAAAGGCGCGGGTGAATTCGAACGGGCCGCGGCCGCGATCATGACCACGGACACGTTTCCGAAAGGCGCCGGCCGCAGAATTCCGCTCGGCGGGCGCGAAATCCGCATCGCCGGCATCGCCAAGGGTTCCGGGATGATCGCGCCGGACATGGCGACCCTTCTGGTCTTCGTATTCACGGACGCCAAGGTTGATCAGGGTCTGCTGCAGAGACTGGTGGTGACCGCCAACGAGGCGACGTTCAACAGCACGACTGTCGATGGCGACACGTCAACTTCGGACACGCTGATCGTCGCAGCCACCGGGCGAAGCGGGATCGAAGTTTCAGAGCAGAATCCTGCGATCCTGGATTCGTTCAGCGCCGCCCTCGAGGGCGTCATGCTCGACCTCGCCCACCAGGTGATCCGTGATGGCGAAGGAGCAACGAAATTTGTCGAAGTTGAGATCCGCGGCGGCGCATCACCTGAATCGGCAAAGCGGGTGGCAATGGCCGTGGCCAACTCGCCATTGGTCAAGACCGCCATTTCCGGCGAAGATCCGAATTGGGGCCGAATCGTCATGGCAATCGGGAAATCGGGCGAAGCCGTGGACCCGGATCGTCTGACCATAAGCCTGGGAGACACGCTCGTCGCGTCGGGCGGAGAATCCGCCCACCCGCCCGCAAAGATCGAAAAAATGATGGCCGCCTACATGAGGCAGCCCGAAATCAGGATCGTGGCGGATGTTGGCGTCGGGTCTTCGGCGGCGGCCGTCTGGACCTGCGATTTTTCAGGGAGGTATGTCGAAATCAACGCCGATTATCGGTCATGAAACTTGTCGTCGTCTCGGCTGTTGCCCTCATTGACCGCGATGGCCGGGTCTTGTTGGGCCGCCGTCCGGAGGGCGGGTTTCTGGCAGGCCTCTGGGAATTCCCGGGCGGAAAACTCGAGGCCGGTGAAACGCCGGAACAGGCGCTTGTTCGTGAGCTCCAGGAAGAACTGGGGATCCAGACATGGACCAGTTGTCTCGCCCCTCTTGCCTTTGCGTCCCATACCTACGAGTCGTTTCACCTGCTGATGCCTCTCTTTGCCTGTCGCAAATGGGACGGCGTGGTCACCGCCCGAGAGGGACAGCAACTTTCTTGGGCCGGGAAGGCGGAGTTGGGCACCTATCCGATGCCACCGGCCGACCGACCGCTGGTTCCCATTCTCAGGGACTGGCTCTGATGCCATCGGATCAAGTCCACCCCGAAAGTTCTGTCGTCACGACATCGACCAGCAGTCGAATGTGATCGGGGGAGTCGTTCAGGCACGGGATGTAGGAAAAGCTCGTTCCGCCCGCATTCTGAAACGCCTCGCGGATTTCGACTTCGATTTCTTCCAGGGTTTCCACGCAATCGGCAGCAAATCCGGGCGCGAGTATCGCGATCGACTTCTTTCCGCTCTCTGCAAGCCGGGATACCTCGTCTACCGTGTACGGTTTCAGCCACTCCTCGCTGCCGAAACGCGACTGGAAACAGGTGCGCACCGTCCCGGATGGCCAGTCCAGGCTTTCCGCAAGGAGTCGGGATGTTTTTTGGCACTGGCAATGGTAGGGGTCGCCTTCGGACAGATACCGTTCGGGAAGTCCGTGATATGACAACACCAGGGCATCGGGCCGCGCCTCACCCAAGGCCTGCCTGACCGAGTTGGCGAGGGCGTCTATGTACCTAGGGTGGTCGTGATACGGTGGAGCGGTGCGAAACGCGGGCTGCCATTTCATCGTCATCAGGGTCCGGAAAGCCTGATCGATGGCCGTCGCGGTCGTCGCCGCCGAATATTGCGGGTACAGCGGCAAGAACATGATCCTCGTGCATCCCCTGTCGCACATCGAACGGAGCACTTGTTCCGTCGAAGGGTTTCCGTACCGCATGCAGAAATCGACCAGGATCCGGTCATCATCGGCCAGTGCCTCGGCCAGCTTGCGTGCCTGGTTGCGCGTGGTCGTGAGCAACGGACTTTCATCCAGGTCCCGATTCCAGATCTGCCTGTAGGCGTTTCCGGACGAGAACGGTCTCTTTGTCAGGATTACGAGCTGCAGGAGAGGCTGCCAGAACCACGGTGAATAGTCGATTACCCTTCGGTCCGAGAGGAACTCACTCAGGTACTTCCGCATGGGCCAGTAGCCCGTTGCATCCGGCGTTCCGAGGTTGGCAATCACGACCCCGACTTTCCCGGCCCGGACGGGCGGATGATCGATTCCTCCGCGAAACGGACGCACAGACGAGATCGAGTCCGCCTCCGGCGTTGGCCCTGACCTGTCACGCATCGACGTCACCCCCTTCGCCTTCCTGCACCCGTTTGTGCACTTCGTTCCGTTTCCGGTGCCGGTTGCCCGGCGCGTGGTGTTCCACGGTACCCAGTGCCGCGGCCAGGCGGGTTGTGGCGCTTCCCGGACGAAGTGGCCGGGGTTGACTCTCATGGGGCGCCCAACCCGAAAGAAAGATCAGTTCGAACGTGGCCATGACACGGCCCGAACCGTCACCGAAATGCCTCTCGTAGTGGTTGACGGCAGCAGCGAGCGTGTCCCGACGAAAACAGTGTTTTCGACGATCTGCCATGGCGTTCGTCTCGCCCATGGCGCGCAGGTCCGCCATCAGCCCCATCGGTGATGCGTAGGTGACATGCAATTCGTCACTGTCGGCAACCGGCAGTGCGAGACCTGCACGCGGCAAAAGGTCGCCCAGGTCCCTGATGTCTCCCATCGGCGCGACACGCGGGCTAATCCCGCCCTCGATCCGGCTTTCGCCGTGGGCGAGCGCCGTCCGGAGTTCGAACAGCGTCCGTCCGCCGAACAATACGGCGAGCAACAACCCGTCAGGTTCCAGCGCCCGGCGTGCCTGGATCAATTGCCCGACCGGATCGTTCGACCAGTGCAGTGTCAGCGCCAAAATGACAAGATCATGTTCCCCGGCGTCCAACAAAAGGTCCTGATCGTCGGACACGCACGTGCATTGGTGGGACAGGCCGGTCCAATTCTGCCAATCGGCGGCCTTCCATCCCACGACCGCCGGATGGCGGAATTCCCGGTTGATCGCGTCCAGCCGGTTGGCAATTTGCCGCGCGGCATATTCGTGGAGGAACCACGCCGATACCGGGGACTTCGCTGCCCTGGCACGTTGCATGGCCAGTTTTCGCGTGTCGAAAAGCGGCGGTGGCAATGTCATACCATCCCGTTCCACCGGCCCCCCGTTTGCCGCACATTCCCCGAAGGCGTCCCAACGGCAGCCCGGCGCGCGAAATCCGATTCGGCCACGGGACTTTCCGCCATCTCGCTGGACACCTCGTCTCGGGACCCGGCGCGCGCGTCACCTCCGGCCTGCTGGCAAAGCATGCCGGCACCCTCATGGACCCCCGGCGTGGTCCGGGCTGGCAGACCGTCGCCGGGTGTTCAGGACCGAGCCGGGTATGCCGGAGGCGGCGCGACCCTTGCCAACGACCCTGTGCATCCAACCATCGGCCGGCGTGTCGTTGGCGCAGGACACAACATGTCCTGTCCGATCCTAATTGACGACCGTCACATTGGTCGCCGTGGGCTGACCGGTCTTCGGGTTTCGGCCGATGTCAAATTCCACCCTGTCACCAACCCTCAGGTCGTTGAATTTTTCGCGGGCCTCGACAACGCCGTCGAAGTCCATCCACGTCGCATGAAAGAAGAGATTCTCGTTGCCGTAGTCGGGTTTGATAAAACCGAAGTCGCGCCCTGACGGAAGATTGACAACGACACCCGTCGCCCACTCGGCTTCGGCATCTTCGCCGTTCTCGTCGTTCAGAGCGAGGGTTTCCGGCCGGCCATGACCCTCTGGAACGACCTGGGCGCCCTCAAAACCGACTCTCGGCTGTTCGTCCATGAACATCTGGTTGATCAGCGCATCATCTGTCCGGGCCTCGTCATCGATCAGCGATTGCATCATGATCGGATAGGGAACCGCATCCAGGAGAGCGTGCGATGTACGCAAGGTCAGCATCCCGTCCGGGGACTGCATGTCCCATGCCGTGACCATCACCTGGCAGTCCAGCGCGTTCAACCGTTCGACCAGGTGTACGAAGTCGCCGTCTCCGGTAATCAGCACGATGAAGTTGATCTTGCCGGCAACAGCCGCACCGTAGGCTTCGAGGGCCAGCAGGATATCAGCCCCGCGTGCACGCGTTCTGCCATCTTCGAATGTTGACACGGGAATGAAGTGCGTCATCACTCGCGCTTTCACCAACGCATCTTCAAACTTTCGTTCTCCCAGGAGCTTTCCACGTTTTTCCACTTCTTCGGCCGAAAACCGGCCACGATAGTAGTGCGCCTCCACGATCTGGCAAAACCGGGTTGCAACCCCGGTTTGGCGGGAAACTTCATGGCGAAGAAAATCATGAAATCCCGCGATCGAGATCCGGGCTCTCCGCTGATGATGATAGCGGTAGAAGTTGCTGACGCGCGCAAAATAACTCCCGTCGTAAAACAAGCCGATTCGCATCATGAT
The DNA here is from genome assembly GCA_965242975.1 of Paracoccaceae bacterium. Classification (GTDB taxonomy): domain Bacteria; phylum Pseudomonadota; class Alphaproteobacteria; order Rhodobacterales; family Rhodobacteraceae; genus JAPPHA01. The sequence continues at coordinate 3,924,301 of CBDETS010000007.1, forward strand.
CGTTCTCCCGAACAGAAAATAGGTGGCGTCAGGACCATTGAGTCAACGGTCCGCAGGTCGATTCATCTCCCGATGAACGCCGTCTATTGCCCCTCTTCAGACGTGCTTCTTCCTCAATCCAATTCCCCGGGCGCGGACCAGTGGTCCCCAACACGGGGTTTTCCCGGCTTCTCGGCCTGCCCTCATCGAATTCCGCTCACCCGATCGATTCCCCATGATACTTGCGCAGGACTTGCTTGTATCTTCAAATCAGTGTTCCACGCAGTCAGTCAGTCACAACGTGGCACGGTCGTCGGTCACCTGTCGGGAATTCCCGCAATTCACTGATGACGTCCCGCTAAGTATTCTCACTATACACCCACCGTTCTTACGGCAGACCGACTTTCGTAAATCCCTCTCCTGCCTCCCTTGAGCCTGTTGCGGGAATTGTCAAGTAACAGCCTGAATTTGCCGTGCGATTGTTCCGCACAGATGTAACGGTTCCGTTTCCCACCAACGAACATAACCGACCGGTTTGCCGAAATCGGCCGCAACTTCTTTCCCGGCCGGCGAACCGCCCACCTGTGAAACGAGACGTGACGGGGAAACAGCGCGCCGCGGGCACATCTCGTCAGTCCGGCCCATTGCATCACTGTATCACCACGCACTGCGGTTTCATCGTGTTTGGGCGACCGCAAGCTCTTTCTCCCCGGACGCGGCTGATGTCCGAAGCAGGCCCACCGGAAAGCCAGAAGGTGGCATCAACAGCACCAAGAGCGTTTGCGCCGGGGATTTTGTCGGCATATTGACTGCGCTGCCAAACCGGGAAGGGAATAGCCGTGTTGACTCGTCGACGCCTTCGGGCGGTGCTAGCATCCGCTGCTGGCGCAGTGTTCTTCCTGATTCTCGGAATGCCGCTGCCGCTCTTGCTAGGGCCTATGGCCGGGTGTCTCGTCGTGTCACTGGCCGGATTCCGCCTTCAGGATCTCGGACAGTTCGGCATTTTTGTCCGTACGTTTCTGGGTGTTGCAATTGGAACAACCTTTACGCCCGAGATTGCCGCCAACGTCCCGGACATGGCCAGGTCACTCGTTTTCATCCCGCCATTCATCCTGGTGATCGGACTGACGGGGTTTCTGCTTTTCAGGCGAATCGGTTTTGATCGGCAGACTGCATTCTACGCGGCAATGCCGGGCGGCCTCCAGGACATGATGATTCTTGGCGAGCAGGCGGGCGGCAACGTGCGCGCAATGTCGCTCGTTCACGCGACACGGGTCCTGGTAATCTTTTCGCTGGTTCCGTTCGCGATCACGTTGTTCTGGGACCTCGACCTGACCGGTCCACCAGGAAATCCGGCCACGGACATGTCGCTCCACGAAATCGCGCTCATGATCCTTGCCGGGATTGGAGGCTGGCAGATCGCTGCCCGCATCGGCATTCCCGGACCTTCGTTTCTCGGCCCGTTGATTCTTACCGCATGCTGTACCCTCGCCGGCCTGATCAATTCGCGACCTCCGATCGAGATGATCCTGATGGCCCAGTTCATAATCGGATTGGCCGTCGGCGCCAGGTATTCCGGCATAACGGTCGAGGAGTTGAAGAAATACGTCGTGGCCGGCATTGCCTATACCGCGATCATTGGCGCCATGAGCGTGGCGCTGATTGTCATTGTCGTTCGTACACTGGGCCTGGAGCCAATGGATGCGTTGCTCTCCTTCCTGCCCGGTGGGCAACCGGAGATGGCGGTCATTGCACTCGCTGCCGGAGCCAACATTGCTTTCGTGGCAACCCACCACATTCTGCGGATCCTGCTCGTCATCCTGTTTGCCCAGGCATTCTCCGGTTGGTTGCAGCGTCATTGACGGGCCAGGCTGTGGCTCCCATTCAATCGCCGCGGAATCCTCCGTCCCGCGGCGATTCCCGATCGTGGCTCGCCGCCGCTTTTCCGAGACGCGACTTCGGTGCCTTGCGCGACAAACCTGCCGCATGACTCTTTCGGGCCCATTCTGACCAGGCAGTTCAACCGCGTGTATCCGGCTTGTGTGCCGCATTGACTTCGGCATCGGGGCACGACCTGGGAACTGTCCCGTACCTCCAATGACAACTCTCAAGTCATCGGTGTCGAACCGCGCTCGACCGGGTTGATGGTCCGTTTCCAGTGACCGAAACCGACGATGCGGGCTGGAACCTGTGTCTCGTATTTCCTGTTCTCTCGCGGATCGGCGCGCCGAAACGCCCGCACTTCCGACACCTTGAAAATCTTGAGGACGACTCACGGATAGACCGGCAGCCGCCCATGGCTTGTTGAAAGTCTTTCGGTGACGGTTTAACTGACGCGGCTAACAGGGAGGCGCACCATGTGTGGAATCGCAGGCAGGATTCTCTCCGAAACCGGCAGGATCGGACATGACCTCGTCGAGTTGATGGATGCCCAGGTGCATCGGGGCGCGGATTCGACCGGGTTCGCTCTCTACGGACTGCCCCTGGAGTCGGGATTTGTCGTCCGGGCGGTCGGATTCAATCGGAATGAACTCGGGCGTGATCTCGACGACCTGATCTCGATCGTGCGGGAATTCGGGTCCGACATCGTCGAAGACCCGACATTTGACGATGGGCGTAGCCGGCATGTCTCCGTACGGATCGTGGTCAAGGAGATCGATGACATCGCCTCCTGGTCGGAAGCCGCCGACGAAATCTGCGACCGGATCGAAATCCAGTCGGTCGGACGATCGCTTGAAATCGTCAAGGATACGGGAACAGCTGAAGACGTGGCGCGGAAACATGGAGTCCGGGAGTTTCTCGGAACCCACGGCCTGGGACACGCACGGCTCGCGACCGAGTCGTCCGTCGTGCCAACCGCCAGCCATCCGTTCTGGGCACGCCCATTTCCTGACGTGGCCATCGTCCATAACGGCCAGATCACGAATTACTACCTGCTGAGAGACCGGCTGCGGCGGAAGGGTTACCGCTTCATGACCGAGAACGACAGTGAACTCATTGCCGTCTGGATTTCCGACAGAATGTCAACAGGAGCCGACAAGCTGACGGCGCTCGACCAGTCGATTTCCGAAATCGACGGCGTGTTTACCTACCTGATTGCGGACATGCACAGTATCGGATTTGCAAAGGACAAATGGGCAATCAAGCCACTCGTCTCGATGGGCAACCGGCCTGAAATCGCGGTCGCAACCGAAGAGCAGGCGGTTCGGCGCATCTACCTGGAAGAAGGCGATGTCACCAACCATGACGGACCCGCATTGACCAGGACCTGGCCTGTCCTGAAGGCTGCGGCATGACGGGCGGCGAACTCACCGAAGTGAGTGCCGGAGATCGGCCGATTCGCGAGATCAATGCGGAAATCCGCGCGCACACGGAACGCGGCAATCCTGTCGTCGTGACGGACACCCGCTCCCGGCACAACCTGGCGATCGGGCTCAGCGAGGGTGCCCGTGTTCGCATGAACGGAAGCGTCGGTTACTATTGCGGTGGCTTGAACTGCGGCGCAGAGATTGTCATCGAAAGAAATGCGGGCTGGGCGGTCGGCGAAGCCATGTCAAGCGGCAAGATCACGGTCGGCGGATATGCGGGCATGTCGGCGGGCACGTCAATGCTCGGTGGTCTTCTCCATATTCGCGGCAGCACCGGGCCACGTTGCGGCGTGGCCATGAAGGGCGGGACGATCGTCGTCGAGGGCCGGATCGGCTACCTGTCCGGGTTCATGGCGCACGCCGGTCGCATCATTGCGCTGGATGGGGCGGAGGACGCCTGCGCCGACTCCCTTTGGGGTGGTGAGGTCTGGCTGGCGAAACCGCCAAAATCGCTCGGCGTCGATTCCCGCCAAACCGAACCCACGTCCGGGGAAGTCGACACGGTCGAGGGCATGCTGGCTCCCCTCGGACTGGCGGATTCGTCGCGGGACTGGATCAAGGTCGTGTCCGCGCAACGGCTGTGGCACTTCCAGAGCAGGGACGCAAGCGCATGGCTGATGATCTGACACAGGGTTACGAATACCCGTTTCCTTCGCCTTCCGAAGACGATGTCGCAATGCGCGACGGCGCCGACGCGGCCCGGCCGGCCGGGGTTCCGGAATCCTATGACGAGGGCGGTTCGCCCCGCTGGTCGGCAAAAGCCATCGCCGATGTCCATGCGATGGCACAACTCGGCCGGTACCAGCTGCGCGGATTCACCACGTTCAACCGGCGAATGCCAACCTTCGACGACCTCGTTTTCGTTCCCGCGACGATGACGCGGCTTCCCCTCGAAGGGTATCGCGAAAACTGCGAAACCGAAGTCGTCCTCGGTGACCGCCCGGGACTGGTATCGGAACCGATCCGGCTCGCCATTCCCATCTATGTCGCGTCCATGTCGTTTGGTGCGTTGTCCGCCAGCGCAAAGGCAGCGCTTGGTTACGGTGCGTCCAGGGTCGGGAGCATGACCTGTACCGGGGAAGGCGGCATGCTTGAGGATGAGCGGGAAGCCTCGAAGACGCTCGTCTACCAGATCACGCCGTCTCGCTACATGCTCGATCTCGAGCATCTGCGCATGGCCGACGGAATCGAACTGGTGATGGGGCAAGGCGCCAAGCCGGGCACCGGAGGCGTCCTGCTGGGAATGAAAGTGTCTGAACGGGTCGCCAGGATGCGTTCCCTTCCTTTGGGTGTGGACCAGCGGTCGACCGTTCGCCATCCGGATTTTCTGGGCGCAGACGACCTCCAGGTCAAGATCGAGGAACTGAGAGAAGCAACCGGTTACAGGATTCCGATCTTCGTGAAAGTCGGTGCCACCCGTCCGCGGTACGACGTCGCGATCGCCGCCAAGGCGGGAGCCGACGTGATCGTCGTCGACGGGGCTGAAGGCGGAACCGGCGCTTCACCTGAAATCCTTCTCGATCATACCGGTATCCCGACGATTTCCGCGATTCGAGCCGCCCGCGAGGCGCTCGATGAATGCGGCATGTCGGACGAGGTCAAGCTTGTCATGGCGGGCGGAATCAGGAGTGGAGTCGACGCGGCCAAGGCCCTGGCCCTGGGCGCCGATGCCGTCATGATCGGAACGGCGGCCCTGATGGCGCTCGGCTGCAACTCACCACGCTACGTCGACGACTATGCCGCGCTCGGGACATCCCCGGGGCGGTGCCACCATTGCCATACGGGGCTTTGCCCGGTTGGAATCACCACGCAGGACCCCGATCTCGAAACCCGGTTGAACGTCCCCGGGGCGGCCGAGCGCGTGGCCCGTTTCCTGACGGCCATGACCATGGAAATCACCTTGCTCGCGAAATCATGCGGGAAATCCAGGGTCGAGAATCTTGAAGTCGAAGACTTGCGGGCGTTGTCGCTCGAAGCATCGGCATTCACCGGAGTCCCGCTCGCGGGAATCGATCGACCCTTCTCCTGGTGACGGACGGGCCTGACCGCCCGAACTGCCGTAAAACCCGTTTGGCTTCACGATGTCGTGGACCCGGGCCCGGAATGTCCGGTCGCGGTCATCGGCCCGACGGAGAGTCCGCAATCGACAGTTCTGACCTTTTGCCGACCTTGAATCGTTCCGGTGTGCCCCATTCCCGCATGGCCACACCGGCGGCAAATTCTCCGACAACCGGTCCGTGCTTGTACAGATGCCCCGAGCACCCGCCGACCACGAGGACGTCACGGTGCCAGGGGTGGAAATCCAGGATGAAATGCGTGTCGGGCGTCATCGTGATCTGGCATGCCTTCTGGTCGACAACCCGTTGTCCGACCAGTCCGGGAAAACGGTGCCTGACGTACTGGCGCGTCCGGTGGAATGCGGCATCGTCGACAACACGCTCGTCGTCATCCAGGTCAATCACCGTCTCCGCCCAAGCGATTGCCGCCTTGACACCCGAGCCTTCGACCGACGGTGTCCCGTAGGCGCCGTATCCGTGGTCTACCCAGCATGGCATCCGGGAAGCGTCGAACCCCGTTTCGCCGTCAGGTGTCGACGTATAGACGATGTCCTGCCTGACGACCTTGGCGACGGGCTTGATCGACCGAGGAAACAGACTTCCCAGCCACGGACCGGCGGCAACCACGACGATGTCTGCCTCCAGCGGTTTTCCGTCGAGAAACAGCTGTTCGTCGGTGTCGGTCTCGACCCGCCCACGGACCAGTCGCCCCCCGTCCCTCCGGAACAGCCCGACCGTCTGAACGAGCCCTCTCTTGGCCATCAACAGGCCCGATTCGGTCTCCAGTATGCCATATTCGATATCGTGGCAGCGAAACTGCGGAAAACGCTTCTCCAATTCATCGGAACCGAGTCGAAAATGAGGGACACCCATCTTTTCGAAGGTGACCAGTGTCTCGTCTTCCCACGCGGTGTGATTCCTGCCCGCCAGGATCAGGGCCCCGCACTGGACAAACAGCGTGCAGTTCATTTCCTCCTGGAGTTCCAGCCATCGGAGCCGGGCCTCCCGGACCCATTCGGTATACAGTTCATCCCGCCCGTGAATCATGCGCAGGATTCTGGTCACGTCCGACGAAGATGCCCGCACATGCCCCGGCTCCCACCGGTCGATCAATGTCGTCGAACAACCCTTCCTGAGAAGCGAGAGCGCCGTCATCGCGCCGGCAATGCCGGCGCCGACAACGATGGCTTCAGGTCTGTCGCTCGGTCCTGTCCGTTCCCGTCGCATTACAGATTCCGCTTGTAATGGCACTGCCGTTCGGTATCCATTGCCTGTCACTCAAGATCATGAATGGACGCTGATATCTCCTGCCGTCAATCGGAAAGATCCGAATTCCTCTGCTCCGCGCCCGGGTTTTCAGTTGCCTGATGAGTGTCAAGGGTGACAGTCCGCTTCCACGTGCGGATGGCCTGGCTCCACTCGGGCCGCATGGCCTGGCAGATCCACTTTGACGGACGGGCATTTGACACGTCGAGCACGGTACCCGACAAGGATGCAGGGAAGGCAATCAAGGGGTGATGACAGGATGGGCGCGATGACGACGGAGCTTCCGGCAGGGGTCAGGACCATTGCCATTGGCATCGGAGACCTGAATGGAATCATGCGTGGGAAACGGGTGACCGTTGAGAACTGGAACCGCGCGAAGGAATCCGGCGTCGCCGCCTCGATCGCCATGTTTGCCTGCGACATGGTCAGCGACGTCTGGGATACTCCGTATGTGAACATGGACAACGGATATCCCGACATGCATCTGTTCCCGGCGTCTTCGGTTCGGGCGATTCCCTGGGAAGACGGCTGCGCATTCTGTTTTGGCAGGGCGCTTGGGATGGATCACAAGCCGGTGCCCATCGATCCCCGCGGCGTGCTCGTCCGGCAGGTGGAAAGAGCGCAATCTCTCGGCTTCGACATCAAGATCGGCGCCGAGCTCGAGTTCTATCTGCTCGACCCTGAAACTCTCAAGCCCCGCGACGTCGGAAACCAGTTCTATGGCCTGGTCCGGGCCTCGGAACTTGAGCACGTCCTCGGTCCCATCCGCGACGGGTTGTCCGGAATCGGAATCGGAATCGAACAGTCCAATCCGGAATACGCTCCGGGCCAGGTCGAGGTGAACATGCTCTACGGCGACGCGCTGGACGTGGCCGACAACGTGGTCGCGTTCCGGATGTTCGTCAAGGAGATCGCGGCGAAACACGGATACCTGGCAACCTTCATGGCCAAGCCTTTTGCGATCGAATCGGGGAGCGGCTTTCATACGCATCACTCTGCCTGGCAGGACGGGCGCAACGTGTTCGCGTCGAAAAACGGCAAGCTCTCCAGGGTGGGAAGCCGGTACCTTGCCGGCCTCCAGCGCCGGATGGCGGAAACGGCCCTGTGTGCGTCCACGACGCCGAACGCGTACCGAAGGCGGCGCATCTATACGTTTTGCCCGACCAATAACTGCTGGGGACATGACAACCGGACGGTCGGCCTCAGGGTCATCGAGGGGTCGGAATCCTCGACCCGGGTTGAAAAACGGGACGGTTCCGCCGACTGCAATCCGTATTATCTCATTGGCAGCGAGATCGCCGCCGGCCTCGAGGGCATCTCCGAAGAGCTTGAGCCGCGTCATTTCTCGTCCGGTAACGGGTACGAACTTGAAACCGCGGATCCTTTGCCTGCCGATGTCGATACGGCAATTCGTCTCGCCCGGGAATCCGAATTCATGAACCAGGTCCTGGGTGCGGACAGGCTGGCCATCCTGGCCGGCCAGGCTGAGCGAGAAAGTGCATTGATTGCGGATCACGTCACATCGCTCGAGTTTGAACGCTACCTGAGAAGTTTCTGATGCGGATCGCGCGCATAACCGGCCGGGTCTCGGCATCGGTCAAGGCCAGGGGTCTTGTCGGCAAAAAGATGCTGCTTGCCGACATCATCGACTCCGGCGGAGCGACGCTCGACAAGTCGGTCGTCGTCGTTGACGCCTGCGGCGCCGGGCCCGGGGACCTCGTCCTGGTTGCAACCGGGTCGGCGGCGCGCGTGGCGCAATCGACGGCCGGAATTCCTACCGACGCCACCGCGGTCGCGTTTATTGACGGAATGTCGGTCGGAACTCATCCGATCGATCTGGACAGGATTGCATTACCTACGGAGGAAGAAGGCAAATGAACGAGAAATCCGGAGTTGGGGGAATGGCCCTGGGCATGATCGAAACCCGCGGCCTCGTGGCCGCGGTCGAAGCGGCGGACGCCATGGTCAAGGCCGCAAACGTCCGTCTTGTCAGTCAGAGCAAATCGGGCGGCGGGTTGGTTGCGACGATCGTTGCCGGCGAGGTTGGTGCCGTCAAGGCCGCGACGGACGCCGGGGGTGTCGCGGCCGACAAGGTCGGCGAAGTCATAGCCGTTCATGTCATTCCCAGGCCACACGACGATCTTTCGGAGCTCCTCTCCGAACTCGCCTGACGCAGGTTTCCAGCTTGACCACGGGTGAATCCGAAGCATGAGTTCCGACGAATTCCGGGCCTTTGCCGACAAGCTTGAAACGGCAAGGGCAGAGCCGGGACCAGCTCCCGCGGCATTCGAACGCGTTGCGGTTCTCGGCTCATCTCCCGAAGCACGTCTTGTGGCCTGCCTGTGTCTCGCGGAAGGCTGCGAAGTCGCGTTGTTCTCGCCATACCGGTATGAACTCGACCAACTTGCTGCAGCCGGGAGCATTACGCTCCGGGGCGATGGGCCAGTCGGCACGTTTCAGTTCGACCGGTCTCCCGGGCCTTCAATACGCCTTGTCGGAGAACTCGACACGGCGGTCGAGGGGGCCGACCTCATCGTCCTGACCGGACCGGTGCTTCGCCAGAGAGCCGTTGCCTATCCCCTGGGGCCTTTGCTGGTTTCGGGTCAGTCTCTCGCCGTCGTGCCCGGCCGGACCTTCGGTGCGCTGGAAATCGCATGGATGACCCGGGCCGGGGGCCGCCAGGTGGACCTGACAATCCTCGAGGTCCAGGGATTCCCTTTCTGGATCCAGGAATCGGGAGCGACCCTTCACCTGACCCGGTCTGGCCCGGTCCCGGTTGCGCCAATGCCCTCAGGGCAGCTCGATGCCGTGCGCGGGTTCATGCGCCTGATTCCCGGGCTGGACCCGGTAGAATCGGTGCTCATGAGCAGCTTTTCCGATTCGACGTCCGTCGTTGACATCCCCGCCCTTTTGATCGGCGGCCCGGCGGTGCCCGCAGGCGGGGTCGACATTCCCACCGGTGGAGTCCCGCTTCCCGAGCGACAGACGTTCCGGGCACTGCTCGGGGAACGTCACCTGGCTCTGGCGGCTGCACTGGCAGAGGAGCGCAGGCGGGCGGCCTCCTCCTGGGGTGTGCACGACGTGCCCGACCTGGCTGAACATCTTGAGGCCCAGGCGGGAAGCGAGTCAGGGGCGGGCAGCCGCCCGGTGCCCGACGCTCAGGCAGCCGACATCCTGTTTCGCTGCGCCGTCGTCGGCTCGGCGATTCCTCTGCTGTCGGCGGCATCCCTCGCGGGACTGGAAACTCCGGCGACTGCGGCCGTCGTCGACCTGGCCAAGGCAACGCTCGGGCCTGAAATCGGTACCGTCGGCAGGTATTTGCATTCGGTCGGCGTCATGTCCGGGCACATGGAAACGGCCCGGCGTGCGCTCGAGAATACGGTCAGGGACGGAATGTAATGGACGCGGACCTCCGCTCGATTGCATCCGCCCGGCGGAACGCGGAACGGGCGTGGGAAGCCTATCTTGCGTTCCGGTCAACTCCTCCGGACGAAATCGACCGCATCGTCGAGGCGATGGCGCGCGCGGTCGAGCCCGAGGCCCGTCGGCTGGCCGAGATGGCCGTGGACGAAACCGGCCACGGCAACGCAGCCGACAAGAGCATCAAGAATCTCTACAACGCACTCGGGGTGGCCGAGTGGCTGCAGGGTGTGCGAACCCTTGGGGTGCTCTGGCGGGATGAAGCGGCGAAAATCGCCGCCATCGGCGAGCCGATGGGGGTCGTCGCAGCCCTGATTCCCGTGACCAATCCAACGTCGACGGTAATCTTCAAGGCACTCTCCGCGATCAAGTCAGGCAACGCGATCGTCTGCGCTCCGCATCCCCGGGGAGTCAAATGCGGACGTGCCACGGCCGAGGTCTTGGCACGGGCGGTGGAACAGGCCGGCGCACCACCCAATCTTGTCCAGTGCCTCGACGAGGTCACCCTTCAGGGAACCCTGGAGCTGATGAGGCACTGGCGAACTTCGGTTGTGCTCGCGACCGGAGGCAGCGAAATGGTCCGGTCGGCCTATTCGGCAGGAAAGCCTTCGATAGCCGTCGGCCCGGGAAACGTGCCGGTCTACGTCCACAGGTCCGTCGCCGACCGGACCCGGGAGGTGGCCGAACAGATCATCGTTTCGAAGAGCTTCGATTACGGAACCGCCTGCGTCGCGGAACAGACCGTTGTGGTCGACAGGCCCGTCGCCGGCAACCTCATGCGCGACATGAAGCTGCGCGGGGCCTATTTCTGCACGGACCGGGAAACGGAGCGCCTCCAGCGCGTGATTTTCGAACGGAATGGTTCCTTCGTCATTGCCAACGTCGGGCAATCCGCCGTGCGCCTTGCCGAACGTGCCGGGATCGAGGTCCGCTCCGACACGCGCGTCCTGGTGGCACCGCTCGAAACCGTTGGCCGCGAAGTGCAGATGTCGGCCGAGAAACTCAATCCGGTTCTCGGTTGGGTTGAAACCGGTGATGTCTCCGAGGGAATTGCGGCGGCCGAAGCGGTCGTTCGTTTCGGCGGCTGGGGGCACAGTTGCGTGATCCATGCGGACGATGCCGATGTCGTTGCGGCATACAGCCGGATCCCGGCCAACCGCATTCTCGTCAATACGCCCGCACTCGTCGGCGGGATGGGATACTCGACCGGCCTCGAGCCGAGTTTCATGCTTGGAACCGGAACGTCATCCGGTTCCGTCGTCAGCGACAATGTCACCGCGCTTCACCTGATCAACATCAAGCGTGTCGCATGGGAATCCCGCCCGTGGAGAGAGTTGTACGAGACGTTCGGGACCGCCGAGTGATGCGGGGCTCCACGACGATCAGGGCGCTCGTGCAGATCGATCGCTTGCAACCCAAGTTCGCGGCATACAACGGCGCAACGGTCCAGGGATCCATTCCGCTTGCAGGAGACGCGGTGCTGGTCGGGGAGTTTTCCCCGGGGAATACAGTCTTTACCATTGTCGATACGGCACTGAAGGCGAGCCGTTCGGAAGCGACGAGCCAGATCGTCGAACGGGAATTCGGATTCTTCATCCTGCGCTCACCGAGTCACGCAGAAATCTCGGCTGCACGCGATTCCATTCTCGGGCTTCTGGAACTCTCCGTCACTGACCGGCTCAAGCCGGCCGTTGAATCGACCCAGGTCATTACGGCGGTCGAGCCCTACCAGGCGCAGCTTCTCAACAAGTGGGCCAAGGGATCACTCGTGGTGCCGGGCCAGAGCCTCGGTATCATCGAGTGTGCTCCGGCCGCCTATGTCGCACTGGCCGCAAACGAGGCCGAGAAGTCTGCCGAGATCGACATCGTCGAGGTGCGGGCGGTTGGCCGTTACGGACGCCTGTTCTTTACCGGATCCGTGGCTTCGGTCGAGACCGCGATGGCGGCCGCAACGCGTGTCATCGAGGAAACCGAAGGACGGGCGCAATGAAACCGGTGGTCCAGCGCGTCATCGGTGCGGAGGAAGTCTCCCGTGCAGCCAGGCTGGGCAGGCGGCATATCGAGATTCTGCCCGGGAGTATCGTGACCGAACTTGCGCGCGATTCCGCGGAGCGGACGGGAATCGAGTTGAGACTTGGACCCCTGGAACGACCGGCTGTCCCTGTCGCCGACGGTGCACTGGCGCTGTACCAGGGACTTTACCGCCGAAACCCGAAGTGGATGCCGGCAACTCCCCGGAAGGGACGATCGCCGGTACGGTTCGGCAAGGTCACGGTCGTCGGGGCCGGGGGGGTTGGGGGCAACCTCGCGCAGCTGATCGCAAGCCGGGATGTCGCCGACAGCCTGGCGATTGTTGATGTCCTTCCCGGTCTTGCGGAGTCTCTGGCCCTGGATATCAATCATGCGCGCGGGGTTTCCCGAACCGGTTGTCGTGCCACTGGCGGAACCGATGCCGGGTTGACGGAGGGGTCGGATGTCGTCGTCGTCACGGCCGGACGTCCCCGGTCGCCGGGCATGAGTCGTTCGGACCTGGCGCGAACGAATGCCCGCGTCATTCGCAATCTTGCCGGCACAATTCGCGTGGCAGCCCCGGACTCGGTGGTCGTCGTGGTTTCGAATCCGCTCGACGAGATGACCGCCGAAATGCTGGACGAAACCGGGTTTCCGCGCGAGCGGGTGCTTGGAATGGCAGGGACGCTCGACTCGGCTCGTTTCCGTGAAGCGCTCGCGCACGCGGCGGATGTCTCGGTCGGCGAGGTCGAAGCTATCGTGATCGGCAGTCATGGCGACGAGATGGTTCCGTTGACGTCCCTTGCCAGGATTCGCGGCTTGCCCGTCCTCAGGTTCATGAACAACGAGAGGCTCGAGGCCTGCCGCGAAGAAGCGCGGGCCGCAGGAGCCCGCGTGCTGGAAATCCGCAGAACTGCGTCCGCGTCCGTCGCACCGGCCCACGCCACCATGGAGATCCTTGATCACATGCGCGGGGCGCTCGTCGGGGCCGTGCCCGTGACGGTTCGCCTTGAAGGCGAGTTCGGGATCTCGGATGTCGCGCTCGGTGTTCCCTGTATCCTTGGCGTCAAGGGACTGATCGAGGTCGACACCATGCCGCTGTCGGAGGGGGAGTTGGCGAATCTCCACGCCGCCGCCGCTGCGGTCCGATCCCGGCTCGAGAGCGCCGCGACACCGTCAGAGCGATGACAGTCCGTACGGCTTCGGGTGGCGGCAGGTTCGAGGACGCCGGCAAGTACTCCCGCGCCAAGCGTGTCGGTCCATTTGTCGCCGTTGCCGGGACGACGGCAATTGAACCCTCGGGGCGCCTTCATGCCCCGGGCAACACCTATGCCCAGACACTGTACATATTCGAGCGGATCGAGAGAGCCTTGGCGGATGTCGGGGCTGAACTCGGTCACGTCGTCAGAACCCGCGCATTCCTGGCCGACATGAAGACCGCGTGGGAATTCACCAGGGCTCATGGAGAGGTCTTTGACGGAATATTTCCGGTTACTTCCGCCGTTGAAGCCGGATTGACGACGCCCGGAATGATGGTCGAGATCGAGGTCGACGCGATCATTCACGACGATACGGGACAGATTGCCTTGTAAGTAAATTGGCTCCGCCAACGCGCTAAATCCAGGCGGGCGGTACGGTCCGATTTTTGGCGGAGCCAGCGCCAAGAACACGCGTCCGGATCTGGGCAACCGCCCGGTCGGGCGTAGCTTCCGCTGGGTTCCAGGCTCCGGCAAGCGGTTGCGGTATCGTGTATTACCACGCCCGCAATCCGCTTTCCCTTTCTTCCTCCTTTCCAAAGCAGAAAATGAACCGGAGGGGTTGAGGCGCGGAATGCCGAAAGCAGTATGCGAACCAGCAACCGAAGGTCGCAGTTTGCGGCAGTGTTCCACGGTTGGGATCTCTCGACCTGGATGACAGGAATGGTGCGGGAACTGTTGCGACCGCTACCAGACCCCGGCGAAGCCAGCAGGAAATCTCAAAAGGGACGATTCAACCGGAAATGAGGATGAAAAAATTCCCGTAGCTTCGGGGGATTGTTGCGGATACCGCCACCGTAGAAGATACGGCATTTGTAGGGCGGGATGCCGTGGTGTTCGGTAATATCAAGATCTGCAGCAACGCCCCCGTGCTCGGTGATTCCGAAATCTGCGGCACCGCTACAATGTCAGGCAATTCCATTGTGCCGGACGCGATCATCAGAATTTAGTGCGAGATTCTTCACCATATTCTCGAATATTAAGCCTTTCTTGCCCTCCTGCTCTGACCCGTACCGTACATAACGGCGTTTATGTACTCCTCGTTCCGGAAAGGTCCAAGAGCATGAAATGCGACCGATGCGGCGCAGTGACACGCGTCCGGCACCTGCTTGCCGTTCCCCGCGTCGCGTCCGACCCTCGGGACAACCTTCATGCCGTCCCTGACTCGGCGCACGTACTGTGGGTTTGCAGCCGATGCAACGGAGGCCGTCCAGCGCAAAAGCCACGCAGGAGAACCGACGCCTGGGGCGCTTGCCTGATTTGCGGTTGGAGCGATGTCCGTTGCTGTTGCGACGACATTTGATCAACCAGCGGCTGGCACCAGAAAGATGACCATCGTACGAAATACTGGTACCCTGAACGTGGCCGGGTCCGCCTCCGTCGCGGTGGACATCGTTCCGGCCGCCGTCGCCAGTGCCGGCGAAAACGGCCGCCGGGCCTGGCTGGATTTCTTCGCCGCGCAGATCCGGAACCGGAATACCCGTCAGGCTTACGCTCGCGCTGCGCACCGGCTGTTCGACTGGCTTTCGGAATACGGAATCCACGACGTCGTCGATGTCGAGCCGGTCCATATCGCGGTGTGGCTGGAGGAACGCATGCGCGAGGCGTCGCGCCCGACGGTCAAACAGGAGTTGGCCGGGATCCGGCGGCTCTTCGACTGGCTGACCGTCCGCCAGGTGGTTTCGTCGTCGCCTGCCGCCGCAGTGCGTGGTCCGAAGCACACTGTTCGCCGCGGGGCGACGCCGGTTCTTTCGGCCGCCGAGTGCCGCCGCTTCCTGCGTTCCATCCCGGTGGAAACCATCGGAGGCCTTCGCGACCGCGCCTTGACCGCAACCATGACGTACAGCTTTGCGCGGGTCTCCGCAGCGCTTGCCATGAACGTGAAGGATGTCTTTCTTACCGACGATCGTCTCTGGCTGCGCCTGCTTGAGAAAGGCGGCAAGGTGCTGGAAGTTCCCTGCCATCACAACCTTGAGGCCTACCTCCGGGACTACATCGAGGCCGCCGGAATCGACCCCGACCGTGACGGCCCCCTCTTCCGCTCGCTCAACCGCGACGGCTCGCTGTCCGGGCGGCGCCTCACCAGGCAACGCGCATGGGAAATGCTCCGGCGACGTGCCCGGGTTGCAGGAATTTCGACGGAAGTCTGCAACCACAGCTTCAGGGCGACGGGCATCACGGCATATTTGGAGAATCCCGAGGCTCGGGTCGAAGTGGCCCAGTACCTAGCCCTACCATGTTATGAAAGATTGTGCTGGACGGCGCGGTTTCGATGGTGTAGTTCGGCGCCATTATGGCCCAGTCCCAGATCAGCCGCACGCTTGGCGACCCTGCGGCGCGTGCACGCATAGCCGCGATCCTGGCGCAGGAACATTTCGACAGCCGGCGGGCACTGGGTCGCCGTGTCTGTGAGGAGTTCTCTTTCGTCGACGCGATCGGTCGGCCCCAGGTGTCGGGATGCCTGCATGCGCTTGCGACCCTTGCCGGGCGCGATCCCGATATCGTGCTGCCGGCTCCGAAGTCGGGGGGCGTCGACATCACTCCGCGCCTGCTCGGTGCGCCGGTGCCGGATCCGGTTGACGTTCCCACGGCCCTGTCCCGGGTTGAGGGTCTTGCGATTGTCGCGGTGGTCACGTCCGATGACCGGGCGCTGTGGAACACGCTGATCGCCCATGAACATCCCCACGCCATGACCACCTTTGCCGGGCGCCAGCTCCGGTATCTCGTCGGCTCGGCCCATGGCTGGCTGGGGGCGGCGGGGTTCTCGGCCGCGGCGCTCAAGGTTGCGGCCCGGGACCGCTGGATCGCATGGACGCACAGCCAGCGGAGCGGCCGGCTTGACCGGGTCGTGTGCCTGAACCGTTTCCTGATCCGGCCCTCGGTCCGGTGTCCGCACCTGGCCAGCCACGTCCTGGGGCGTATCCTGCGGCGCCTACCCCGGGACTTCGAGGCCCGCTACGGTTTCCGCCCGCTGCTGGTGGAGAGTTTCGCCGATGAGGGCTATGCTGGCACCTGCCTGAGGGCGGCCAATTTCCTCTGCGTGGGCCGGACGGCGGGCCGCGGCCGGCAGGACCGCGAGAGGCGGCGCGCCAGGACGGTGAAGACGGTGTTCATGTTCCCGCTCGACCGGCGCTGGCGGCGGGAACTCGGGGTCCCGCATGTGGAGCTCAGGCCGGTTCTCGAACCGGGGGAAGGCCTGTCGGCGTCGGACTGGACGGAGAATGAATTCGGAGGGGCTCCCTTGGGTGATCGGCGACTGTCTGCGCGGCTTGTGAAGAGTGCCGGCCTGCTGGCCGCGTATCCGGGCCACAAGATCAATGCCAGTCCGCACAGCGACAGCACGGCGATCAATGCCTTCTACCGGCTGGTCGAGAAGCCGGCGGAATCGGCGGTCACGGTAGAGAACATCCTGGCGCCGCACCGTGAGCGCACCGTCTGCCGCATCCGCGGCCAGCGCACGGTGCTGGCCCTCCAGGACGGCACCGACCTGAACTTCGCCACCCGGCCGGGCTGTGACGGTCTCGAGGTGATCGGGCGGAACCAGACCAGCGCGAAGAGCCTTGGCCTGCACCTGCACGCGACACTGGCGGTAAGTGACACCGGCCTTCCTCTCGGCATGCTGCGCCTGGGGTTCGATGCGGCGGTGAAGCGCACGCCGGAGGCCGAGAAGCGGAAGAAGAGCGAGCGCTGGCTTGACGCCTTCGCCGACATCGGCGCCGCGGTGCGGGAGGTCGGGGGCAAGACGCGGGTGCTCAGCGTCTGTGACCGGGAGGCGGACTTCTACGAACTGTTCGATGCCCAGCGCACGAACCCGCGTGTGGGATTGCTGGTCCGCGCGAAGCATGACCGTGTGCTGGGCACGGCGCGTCCGAAGCTGTTCGAGACCCTGGGCGGGGGCGCGGCCGACGGCCGCGTCGCGGTCGAGATTGCGGGACTGACGGCACGTCCCAAGTCCAGCAGGAAGACGGCGCGCCCGATGCGCCGGAAGCGTCTGGCGCAGTGTGAACTGCGGTTCCGTCGCGTGGTCCTGCCGGCGACGATCCCCGGCGGCAAGCCGGTCACGGTGTCGGGGGTACACATCATCGAAACCAACCCGCCGGAGGACGAGGCCCCGGTGCAGTGGTACCTGTTGAGCACGCTCAAGGTCGGCTCGGCCAAGGAAGCAGCGGAGGTCGTGGGCTACTACCTCCAGAGGTGGCGGATCGAAGATTATTTCCGCGTCCTGAAATCCGGTTGCCGGGTGGAACACCTGCTGTTCCGCACCGCAGACCGGCTGCAGCGGGCCATCGCCATCAATGCGGTGATCGCATGGCGCATCATGCTGATGACCCTGCTCGGACGCCAGGTGCCCGATTGTGATCCTGACCTGATGTTCACCGATGCGGAACTGGGCTTCCTGCGTGATTATGCCCGTAAGCATGACCTTGCCGAACCCCGTCGGCTTGGCGATGCGACCGCTCTCGTGGCGCACCTCGGAGGATATCGTGACCGCAAGCATGACCCGGACCCCGGGAACCAGATCATGTGGACCGGCTACAATCGGCTGACCAGCGCCGTGATCGGCCACGAAATCGGCAGTGAAACCGGTTATGAAACCGGCTTCGAGGCCGGCAAGAGACATGCCTTGCGGGAAAGCAGATGACCTGTGGTCATCCACCATTTATCATGACTCGGTAGACCTAGCCGGGCACGCGGACCCCAAGACAACCAAACTCTACGACCGGCGCGCCGAACGCGTCGCGCTGGATGAAATCGAGAGGATCGGGATTTGAGGAAACGACAACATCAATGGGCGAACAAGGGGGGGCGCATGACGTGGCTGTGTGTTTGATCAGGACGATTCATGACGGGCGCCTGTCGCTCAAACAGCTTTAACACTTTCCCCGGCACGCTCGGCTCAATCGAAAATCAAAGCGGTTTTATTTTCTCATTCTTTGAGAAAGGCGCCGGAAGGCAAAGGATGTGCTGGAATTCGGTCTCTCTCTTGATGAGGCCAAAGATTTTCTTGGCCAGCTTAAAGACCGGCTCTCCAAGCCTGAACGGACCGATTTCTCTCAACAACGTCAGGCCCGGTATCATGCATGCATGTCCGGCAAAATCTCGGCCTCAAGGCTAAAGCCAAGCGCCGACAGTACATTGGTCAAAGTGCTCAGGCGAGGATCACCCTTTTCGCTCAACGCCCGGTACAAGGCTTCCCGCGATACCCCCGATTCCCTGGCTACATCAGTCATCCCGCGCGCGCGCCACCGTGCCAAGAGCGTGGGCAATAAACTTCGGATCGCCCGTTGCGAACGCTTCAGAAATGAGCTCCGCCTGCGCCTCGGGGGTTTCGAGGTGCTCTGCCGGATCAAACCTCCTGGTTTTCATCGTCGATCTCCTTCTCCAGTTTTCTGGCCCCGCGAATGTCCCGGGCCTGGGAGCCCTTGTCACCCCCGCAAAGCAATATGATGATCCTTTTTGCCACGCTTGGCATAGTAGAGCCTGTATCCGGGGCCCATGTTGAATCCTTAACTCGCTCACACCGTTGCCAAGAGACTTTGCATCGCCAAAATGCCCGACTTCAACCCGGACCAGCCGCTTCGCGATCGCTACCCGGGCTTGGTGATCCTTTAGACCGAGAAACCATTTTTCGAAGACCGGTGTCTGGCGCAGTTCAAACATGTGTAACTTATACGTTACGCTGCCCGGGTTGCCAACAAAATGTAATCGGGTTGCAGGGCATGCATCTTCGTCACTGGCATTCTGAGGTTCGCAACTGGGCTCAACCCGTGAAACTCTCATCGCGAAGGCCATGATCTACAGCTCTGGTTACGGACATGCTGCCTTCACCGTACCTCGTTTGTTCGACAACTTCATCCGGCGTGCACATTGATGACGCGCGGGCCCGGGACCGCCTGCAGGTACGTGGTACAGGCTCGTACAGCAAGAATCTCGTGGACGAATTGGTGCGGACTGGTCAAGAGCGTGAGTGCAAGGAGTCGGAAACACATGAGATTTCGGGATAGGGAAAAGTGCCGGCTGGCTCCGTTGAAGGCGGACCTGTTCACAGAGAAGGCTTGCGAGTAGGGAAGCTACATGGGCAGAACTTACGAATTCTGTCTGCACGACGATCAGGCGGCGGAAAATCTGCACGAGAGCATTCGCGACGAAGCGTTTCGCCATTTCATGGAACGCGGCATCAAGTAGCATGACGGGAACGATGGTGCGCCGAGCAATCATCTATGTTGCTCGCAGTCCTGCTGCGTGAATTTCTGGATGCCGTTCATCCATGCCCTGGGCCGGTTGGTTCTCGTGCTTCGAGGATTGGAGTATAACGTGGCAGAAGTGCTCCCGTTCACATTGGATCGAATGGGAACAGGCAACTCCTGCCCGCATGTCGCTTTCGAATGGATAGGCAAACGCAACTATCTTGGGAAACCGCCGGTGGTAAGGCCGCCAGCGATGATGGGCGTACGCGCGGCGCGGGGTTCACGAGTCTGGATTTGGCGTTCAGGTTCCGCAGGCCCGACGGCGGCATCGAGATCCTGCTCGGGGAATGGAAGTACATGGAAATGTACACAGTCGGCTTGATCCTGCGCTGCAGCAAGAGCGGGACTGACCGCTTCGCAATCTACCGGCCGCCGCTGGAAGACGAGAGTTGCCTGATTGTCCTCGGCGATGTGCCCGCCGAAGCGCTGTTCTTCGACCCCTTCGACCAGCTCATGCGCCAGCAAATTCTTTACTCAGCCATGGAGCATCATCGCGAGGTGAGGGCGAACGTCGTTTCGCCGATGCATGTCGCGCCGGCGGCGAACCGGGAATTGATCGGTCGTGTGAATCGTCCAGGTTGCAGTCGGCGAGCTCAGACATCCATGCAATTTGAAACGGCCTGGTGAAGCCTGGGCGGTTCCAGGGCGTCCATGTCGAGAGCGATCTCGATTTTGAAGAACACTACACCGACACTCACGGCTACGACGAAATCAACTTCGCGGCCTTCTTCCTGATGGACATGCGGTCCGGTCCTGCCCGCGAATGCGCCGCATGCACCGTCAGCGGATCCATTGTGCCGACCCGGCACGCGACCACGGTGTCCTGGAACCGGTCCGCAGGCGCGGGCGCAGAGCGCCAAACTTTCGTCTGATCACCGAACACCGGGATCGGATCGGCCGATTTCATGCGGCGTTCCCCGCTGGTCACACCACTGCATCTGCCGCACTTCATCGACTGAACCGTTTCCCGAATTCGAACCGGTTCCACGCCGCAAACCGGGAACCTGGCCGTGTGCTGAAAACCGAATTCACTCTGAGGTATCCGTCAGAGCCCGAACTGCACATCAGGGGGCGCCGTGGTTTGTTGAGAGTGGAACAGCTGCACGCGTTGGCACGTGCTATCTATTTAGGTCAACACGGTCGTATCAGTGCCCGCGAGGTTTACAACCAGATGAAAACCTGTTCATGCCTGACGCTCATTCCGGCATGCATAATTTACTGGCAGGCACGGGAGATCACCCGGTTGACCGCCGCACCGGACTTCCCGTTCGATCCGGAACTTATCCGGCACATCAGCCCGATCGAGTGGAAAAACGTCATCCTCTATGGCGAGATCAAGATAGATCCCGAAAAACTCAGAATGCGGCGCCCTTGACGTGCATTTTCACACGTCATGTGTTGGTACCCTAATATCGGTCCTTATGACCCCTCACCATTCCATACATGCGCAGAGGCCACTTTCAGCTGCAGAACCGATCCAGTCTTCGACGAAGTCTATGCATCTGCCATGCTAAAAGCCTACAAGAGGCATCCCATGACGCTAATTGCCGCTTGACACCCAGGTTTTTGGTGCTCCCTCGATCCTCGAGTCGATTCCGGTAGGGGACGAAATGACAATCTATAAGATTGGGTCTAACGAAGGAAAATGCGCAGTTGTAGTACTGTTCTTGCTTCGGCAAACTGTATAACTTGCATCTTGCTTGGCCCTTGAATCGTAAAAAATCCCAAACCCCGTATGAACTCACCGCTCCTCTAGGCGCCAATCATCAAAACTCTGACAACTCTCGCATCCTCAATCAGTTCCACCAGACAACAACGGACGCTCCAATGATACCCATTTCTCGCCTAAAGCTCGGATTCAGCGACGCTGAAAATTACAAGAGAATAGAAAATAAGGATCTGTTTAATCGAGTATTTGTTAGGAATGACATGCTTGAAAAAATATTTGTGCCTTCAACCTCATTCGTAGTAGGAGAAAAAGGAACCGGGAAAACAGCGTACGCAGTTTATATTTCTAACACCGCGTACAGAGAGCACAGAGCCACTATAAAATACATTCGCGAAACAGAATACCAGAAGTTCGTTACCTTAAAACGAGATCGACATCTGGGGCTCTCTGACTACGCCAACATATGGAAGACCATCATTTGTTTGATGATCGCTCAACAAATACGTGAAGACAAAAACGCTACCCTGTTTTCCAGAATGACCTCTTTTAAACGACTAGAGCGTGTGATCGACGAGTACTATTTAGGCGCATTCACGCCGGAGATAATGTACGCAATTAGCTTCGTTGAAAAGTCTGCAGTTGCCGCTGGTTTGATGAGCCGTCACGCAAAAATTGACGGAGGACTCTCACAAACCGAAAGCTTTTCGGAGACTCGATTTCAGACAAATTTATTCTACATACAAAAACAATTAGAAGATGCAATCAGATCACTAAAACTTCGGCGAAGTCAGCTTTTGTTTATTGATGGCATCGACATTCGACCGTCATCTATACCATATGAGGATTACCTAGAGTGCATCAAGGGTCTGGCAAATGCTGTTTGGGAACTAAACAACGATTTCTTTTCATCGATTAAGGACTCACCCGGTCGAATCAGGGTTGTGCTACTAATTCGACCAGACATTTTTGAATCGCTGGGACTTCAAAACCAAAATACGAAGATACGCGACAACGCCGTTCTGCTGGATTGGCGTACAACAGATGTTGATCACAGATCTTCTCCCTTGTTCGAAATGTCAGATAGATTGCTCAGTATTCAGCAGGACAAAAAGTGTATTCTTGGCGAAGCGTGGGATTTCTATTTCCCCTTCAATACGCCCAACGTCGTGAAAAAATTTGACACGCGTAGCTCATTTGTCAGTTTCCTGCACTTGTCGTTGCATAGGCCTCGTGACATTGTCACAATGCTTGGAATTCTACAGGAGTTAGTTCCCAAAGCCTCCAAACAGCGGAAGCACTTTACGTATAATGATGCAGTCAGCCCAAATTTTCAAAACAGATATGCAGAGTATCTGCTAGGAGAAATTAAGGATCACCTCCTATTTTACCACACGGCCGATGAATATGATATTTTTCTGAAGTTTTTCGAGTTTTTAGAGGGGCGAGGGAAATTCGACTACAAGACCTTCGTAACCGCGTTTGATTCGCTCAGAGAACACGTGGACTCATTGAAGATTCAAGCACCGCGTTTCATGACTACGCCCAATGGCTTCTTGCAGTTCTTATACGACCTGAATGTAATATGCTATGTTCAGGATCCTTTGGAAAATCGAGCGAAGCCATTCATCAATTGGTGCTTTAGAGAAAGGAATTATTCGAATATTTCTCCAAAGGTAAGGACGCACGAACGTTACGAGGTTCATTACGGTTTAAGACGAGCACTAAATCTTGGAAAAGTTCTAAAGGGAGCACTGTCTTGACCAATTTAGACCTTAACCCAACATAGTTAGCCCGATCCAGGCCTGTTGCCCTTCACCTCACCACTCGGCTGGGAGCATATCATCTTGACGGGCAACTTCGACTGGCATTCTGGTGCGGCTGAGCGCACAATCGCGCGGCCATTGTACCTCAGCTCGAGCAGAAAATGGGCCGCCTGAGCCACAAAGCCGGATGTTCGCGCGATGTTCTTCCTTTACGCGATTCTACGAACAAACTACACGATGGGGCCAGTTATCGATGCCGCGACTCCCAATGAAGGAGAGAGCAATGGTGGAAGACTCCAGCTACAAAACCATCCTGAGCCACGATGGCGGTTTCGTCCGGGGCCTAATTTCGGCTGCTTTGAACCAGTCGGCGGAAGTTCGTTTACCGGACGGCGGCAGACCCCATCACACGGCGTTGGTTGCACGGTTCAGATTGCAATTCTGACTGAATCATTTCGGCGCACCAGGAGGTGGCGGGCGCAAAGGACGGGCCCGCGAACTGGGGCAGCCGTTCCGGTGGAGGTCTGACCTCCAAGACTGTCGCAGTTGCGGACGCCCTCGGATACCTGGTGCGGTTCGAGAGTCTTCCTCGTCAGGCGCACTCGAACCTCATCAACTTTGGCTTTTCAGAATCTCCAGTTGCCCCGGTGCGAATCTCTCGAATACCGAAAGTGTCTCATCGCACGCATCCTTGAGGTCCGCCAGCAGAAACGTCTCTTCATCCCGCACCGGAATGTAGGTGATGTCCGCACAGATCACCTCTCCGGGCAGGATATGGTCTAGCCCGCCAAGGAGATAAGGATAGATCCGGTGACCGGACTTCGGCTTCGAGGTGCGCGGCCCCGGATGCACCGTGCGCCAGTTCACCGCCGCCATCAGGCGACGCGCCAGGCCCCGGGGCCCACGTCGTGGCCTTTCCGGCGCAGATGCAGGCTCACGCGGCGCGTGCCGTAGTCCGGGAACTCCATGTACAGCCTGTCCACCAGCGACAGAAGCTCCAGCCGGTGCCCGTCCTCCGGCCTCGGTTCGTAGTACAGCGAAGAACGGCTCACGCCCGCCAGCGCGCATTTGCGCGACAGCGACAAGGTCCCGTCCTCGCGGATCAGCCTCACCTTCTCGGTCCGCCCAAGCGCTCCAAACCCCGCGAAAAAATCCCGCTCCACCGTCAACTCGCCGATCCGGAAGTACAAACGCTCCACCAGCCGTTCCGTCTTGCGGTCCGCTAAATACTTCCCCTTGCCATCGGCAAACACCTCCAGCAATCCCTCGTGCGCCTCCGCCTTCCCCTTGCTCACCTGGTTCGGGTGCACGCCGTGGCGCGACGCGATCGAGCGCACCGTCTCTTCGCCCCGAAGTGCCTCCAAAACCCCCTTGCGTTTGAACGCCGCCGTGAACTTCCGCCTCTTCATGGTGTCAGTCTCCTGTCCGCCGAAAGCTAACTTAGCAGACTGTCCAAATTTGCCCGACCTCTTCCAAGTCTTTCGAACTCTCCGGCACTCTGCTAACGTCTGACTACACATTCGAACACACGATCATTTCTAGGTCTCCGCCCTTAACCTACGACCCACCATGATGCAAAACTAACCGAACAGCGAGGAAAACCATGTACACCGACAATCTATCGGAAAAAACACTACCGTTTGAGGATATCTTCCTTGACCCAAACAATCCTCGGTTTTGGACAGAAAAAAGTATTCGCCAAACTCCTGATAAAAAGATACCGGACACACGAGTTCAGGAACGGGCGTTAGCTTCGATATCTCGCCACGGCATTTCCGAACTGCGTGGAAGCATTGTGAGGAACGGTTTCTTGCCAATGGATCGCATCGTTGTACGTCCGATCACAAACCACAAAAATAAATTTGTCATCGTCGAAGGAAATAGGCGTTTCTCCGCACTAAAATTATTGAGGCAGGAAATCTCTGATGGCACGGCGGCTGAAGAAGGACTAGATCAGGACTACCTCCAGAAGCTGCATGACAGCACGAACCAAATCGACGTTTTGATATACAAGGGGAAAGACACCCACGACATTTCTTGGCTCCTTCAGGGCATTAGGCACATTAGTGGTATAAGGGCTTGGTCACCGGCGCAGCGCGCTAAACTTGTGACTCAGCAAATTGACAAAAACGGATTAACTTTTCGCGCGGCTGGCCAAACCTTCGGATTATCTCCCCAAGCGGTTGGCCGCTTGTATCGAGCGTACAAAGCGTTGGAACAAATGCGTGAGGACGACGAATTCTCCGCCAAAGCCAAGAACGAGTATTTTTCTCTTTTTGAAGAAGCATATCGTAATCGTGATGTTCGCGATTGGCTTGGTTGGAACAATGACACCTACAGATTTGAAAAGGATAGTAACTTATCTCAGTTCTACTCATGGATTTGCCCAGATGAAGAACATAATGATGACCGGCGCATTCACGATCCACGCCAAATCAAAGATCTAGGCGTATTGATAGCCGGTGGACACCAAACTTTACTCAGTCAAATTGACGGTTACGAAGAAACAGTGGAGCAGGCTCGCGCCAAAGTTGACGGCATCATATCCAAATCCGCATGGAAAGACAAAATGCAGCAAGCTCGAAATATAATCGCCGACTTGCCGCAAGAAATCATGTTCGATGAGCCGGATGCATTCTTAAAGGCATTACTAAAAATCGAGAAACAAATTGTTAAAAGAAAGGAAGTAATTGCGAATCTGACAAGGGACTCATGATGCCATATGGGAGCTTTAGCGCGGCACATGAAGCCGTCAAGACATTTGTAGTCGATCATTTGTTGGCCAATTCGCTATCAACAAACGCGCCCGATGTTTTGAACATTGCTGAACAGTTCAATCAATTCCTAATGGACAATGGATTTGGACCACTCCGGGCAAGCGAGGAAACAGAAAAGCAAGAAACTCTAATATCTTTGAAACTTGAAGAGGAGTTAGAGGAATGGCATGCACTGGGCGTACCGACTCCAATTGACTATGTGGATAGCAATAACAATATCCTTTTGACGTGGAAACATGGTCGGTTCAGCGAAAGAAATTTCGACAGTAGATCGTATCGAACGGCAGAGTTTGTTTCAGTGTACAATTGGTTGCTAACCTTGCAGGAACGCCAGTTCCTCTTTGCGTGCGTCTTGTACCTTAAACAATTGGGGTGTGACCCTATTTTTGTTACTGATGGTTCTGGTGACATGGGGGTCGACTGTATTGGCAAGGTATCCATAGGACCGTTTCGTTCTCTGGCTGTTTTTGTTCAGTCAAAGACAATGCAACGATCACAAGGGCGTATTGCAGGAAGCACATTACGACAGGAATATGCGAAATTTGTCATGCTCAAGAGATCAGAAAAATACATTGAGTATTTGCGAGAACTCTCAGCTTTTGATGGTCAAGATGGTTCAGGTGAAGTCTTTTTTTTTGTTACAAACGGAGAGTTCAAGTCGGATGCTCAAAAGGCCGCAAACCAATTGGGCATTGTTCTGCGATCCAAGCGCCAGATGGCGTTTTTCTTCTCGCTGGCGTATACATTCGAGGAAATTGAAGGTGCCTTTAAAAGGTTAACAATTCCGGCTGGCCCTGATCTAGACAGGAACTTGTCGGGTGATATTGAATTGGTTCCATATCGCCGGACACAGGAACGGCACGAACAACTTTCGGAATGCCCTCCCGCAACGTGAAATCCAAATTGGTTTCCAGTACACTGTGCGTTCGACGCCGACCCTTAGTTCATCGGATTAACTTTTTTCGCATTTCTGTAATGCTATGGAAAGAGGCGTCATACTACCGCTTGCTGCGTTCTGTGAGCTGGGCGAAATATTCTCGTACCGCAGATCTGTGATCGCCACACAAAATCTTGACGCACGGACGGTCAACCTGATTTGTGCAAGTGACATCGACCAATACACGGAGTGCAGTGAGTTGTACCAATCCTGATTGTGTGTGAAGGTTACACACACTCCGGGTAATCGTAAACCCTATTTGCTTCTGAAGAATAGGTCCTCCGCAGCATTTCGATGACTTGGCGATGTCCATCCCCACCGAGAGAGTGAATGCCGCGCTCTCCTTGCCACACGCCTGTAGATGGTACAGCCGCTTCATACATTCGCATAGCTACGTGAACGACGTGATTCAAGTCGGTCGGCCAACCAAATCGTTGCGCCATATCTCGAATTGCCTCGGAGTTATTCGAGACGTGACTGAGCCATCGTCGGATCATGTCAGGACCCAGAAACGAGTCTGACTTCCTACTGTTAACTGTTTTCGTAGTTATCACGAAGTTCTCAATATGAGACAGTCGATTGCGCGACCATGGTATGACGTGATCTAGTGTCAGGGCACTTTCCTCAAGCGCCTCGCCGGTGAATATACATCTCTCATCTTGCAACTTAACCATTTCGTTTTTCATAGCATTTGGAGGCATGACTCGAACTTTCCCGAACAGATGAGAGTAAATGCCTTGATGCGGAGATTGTATGCCTAGTTGATTTATCGCGGTCACTCGCTCAGCAAACCGAAACTCGACTAGAGGTCGCAATGCTCCCGAGAATCGAGTGAGTCGCTCTGGGACATTGTTGAGGAACCTGATGCCTCTCTTGTGCTTTAGCCGCTCGAACAAAAACGGGCGAGGATTTCCGGGAAGTTCTTGCAAGCGGCTGATGGGATTCCTCCATAGGTCAATTCCAATCTTCCTTAGCGACTCATGTAGCGCGTCATTCCACTCTTGATGTTTTTCGATTTGCTCCAGACGAAACCGTACGAACTCTAACGGCCTGTCCTGAAGGTTTCCGCACTTTATCCTTACCAGGAAGTCGCGAAGTCTGAGGACTTCCTGTATCACGGTTGCATTGTCAGCTAGCGAGCCATCATGCCGCTTCTTTTTTGAGGATGTTTGCCTCAAGATAATGTCCCCAAACGGACGTCCGTGTTCCCAGTGAATGTCCAAGTATCGGGAAGTCAGGCGGCCCAACGAAATCCGTTGGTCGCATCCAATGCTCTCGGGAGCGAGGTCTAGCAGCACAAGTAGCAGTCCGAGTTTGTGAGTACCTGTCATGGGGGCTCGATTCAGTATCTCCAACACCCCCTGAATTGGCTCGAGCGGTTCGGGATCGCTAGGCATCACACGTGGTACTTCTTTAAACATAGCTTTTGGAGCATCTCGTTTCTGTAGTTCGTTCATCCCTTTTAGTTCGGGATCCCAATTGTACCGAAAGCTTTGCTCCCCTGTCAGTGGGGGGCTTGCTTTCGCATCAGTCGGTGCCCGCGAAGCGTAAGCCCTTTCGACGAGAGCAAGTCCTCCCAGCCATTTCGCGTACCGATGTGATTCGGAGCCTCGTACAACCCCTTCGATTCCTCCTGACGGGTCAACCTTGCGAATTTGGCATGGAGCGGATGATCCAAAGCGACAAATGTTTCCTTCCGGTGCAGAATCGGCGGATTCTGGGACGTCGTGTAATCCCGCTCGCGAATTCGAAACGTCTGAAGGTGAACCGTAACAGACGCGGCGAGGGCCGGATGGGGGTCAAAGTCGAAGTCAGGGTACGACAGATACGAAACCAATGGCTCGCCCGTGTGGAGTTTGATGAGATTCGCACCGTCTACTCGTCCGATGTAGCCGCGGGCGCAACCCTCGTAGAGGCGAAGCAGGAGAGGAAGGTACTCGACAGCGCTTTCGTGAGCATAGATGGCGGACGGAGTGAGTTTCCCGATCGTGGAGCGTTTCGCCGCCATTGTCACCCGCTCCATGTCTCCGGCAGCCATTAGGGCTTCGTCCGCTTCGTGACATGCCCGACCATAAGTCGAGAACAGGGCGCGTACGTCCCGGCGTACGGCAAGAGGGAGTTGCCCGAAGCGAGGTCTTCCGTCAAACCTCGAGAGCGCGAGGAAGATCAGAAGATCTTCCCCTCGGGCAGCGATAACCCTCTGCCATTTCTCGGCATCGTGCGCACTTTGAACGATTCGAAATGCCCGGCGCAAGGTGCCAAACCGCTCCCGGATCAAAGAGCTGTTCGGCAACTCTTCTTCAGCTGGGACTCGGCCTCGTTCCACAAAGAACTCGACAAGGGGTCTCAGCAATTCCTTGTGAACTTCAAATGCGGATTTGGTAGAGGGGACGAGTTCGCGTTGGCGGCGCCGGAATCGACTCGCAACGAAAACCATCCGATCCACAGTCTCACGAAAGACGTAGTAGATGCCAGGGCCGGCTGCCAGCGCAGGTTCGGAAAGTTGATCCTCGATCCAGTCTTTGAGTTCCGCCTGCTCGAAAAACTTCTGGAACGTCGGAGTTGATGTCACGAAACCGTCCCCGAATGGCGCAATCGAACCGGACTCTGGTGTTTCCGACGTGAGGCGTGCAGATACAATGAGAAACTTCTCGGCGTACGACCAGGCACGCTGAAGGCACTGCGCTCGTTCCTCGGGGTCTTCAATCACGTTGACCACGTACCCAACATTCACAACGTCCGCCGGCGCGAGGGCTCCGCTGGTCGCGTGTGCGGGATCCCATCCGGTTGCCCTGACGCCATCGCAACTGAGATGGCGGACGTCATCACCTCGTCCACAGCCAAAGTCGAGGACAGTGGTACGTGCATTGATCAAACCATCGGCAAGAGCGATCTTGATCGGGCGAGAGTAGTCTGTCCTCGAAATGGCGGTCTTGTATCTGTTCTGGGCAAGCAGAGGTGCAAGCTTCATGAGAGAATCAGCAAGTGTCATGGTCTGTCAGGATTTCCGTAGGCAGCGGTTGTGACACCTTGAGAAGCATGGCGGCTCGCCCACTGCAAGCCACATCGCCGATCTTGGTGGGTCGGACGAATCCATTCAGCAAATCGTTAGCTTGTCGCGCAACCTTGTCCGCTGCCCGTCAAGACTATGCCCAAGGATTGGAGAATGCCCCCGAAGTCCGAAAACTTCTGAGTTCAAACAATCGGTATGCCGGCACTCTCACGCCTCAAGCCCAATTCGGATTTAGCGATTCGCACCGATCTCGAGGACTCTGTTCGGTTGACGCTGCCGTTGCACAGTGACAATACTCCACTTCCAGCGAAGGTCGCGCACCAATCCTGGGTCAAGACAGAGCGGACCAGTTCATGACCAACTCCGGTAATCCTTCATCCCTTCGTTGGCGATCCAAGCACCTCTCCGAGTCCAATTCGAGCGTTCCCGCGACTCCTGGCGTGTACGTAATTGGTCATTGCAACTCCTTCCACGGCCTTGAAGTGAAGCGACTCTACGTCTATGTCGGTGAATCCAAGAACCTTCGCCGCCGGCTCGACGAGCATCTCCCCCTGACCGAGGAGAATCCACAGCTGAAGGATTTTTTGCGCAATAACTATTCGACAGCGGTTTGCTGGTACGCGCCGACCGAAGCCAGCCAACGAAAGGTGATCCAGGACGACCTGATCCGCGAATTTCAACCGCGATTCAACACACTTGGTCTTTAGTTCAAAGCAGGAGACCCGGCATCATGAACGAACCGACGCGACAGGACATGGACGCTATCCTGGACGTCATGAAAGCCCAGCAGAGAGAACAACTCGTCCTTAGCCAACTGCTGGAGAAACTTCGAAGCCAGACAAGCCACCACTTTGTCCTTCACGTCCGGATGGGCGAAGTGTCGTCATATCTGACGTCGGTTTCACTCGAATGGGTCGCGAACAAGGTCCGTTTTGCCGCTGATTTACCCATTTTCCGTGAGAGTCGAGAGGGTTCCAAGCGGATCCCGGTCGATCCGGAAATTGTAGAGCAAATTCAGCAGCGTCAACCCGACTGGCGCCGCCAACTTCAGATGTCCGCCTACCTGGCTACGCGGCGTCACCACAAATTCCCTCCCCTACTCCTCGTGGGTTATCAGCGTTGGGTCTACGAGCCCCGTCATGAAAGGTGGGGAACTGATAGCCATGCAATGAACGACAGTCTCACACTTAGAGGTCTAGAGCCTACCGGTACCTATTGGGATCTGGACGATTCCGAAACGGATTTCTACGCACTCGACGGCCAGCACCGGTTGATGGCGATCCTCGGGCTGCGTGAACTCGTGCAGTCTGGTCAGCTGCATGCCCTCGATCAAGAACGCAAACCCAAGAAGGGATTGGGACTGTCCCGGGAAGAGATTTTTGATCACATACAAAAGGGTACTGGCGAGAGTCGTACCGACATCCACGAACGATTCCAGCACATCATGAATGAGCGAATTGGGATCGAGATTGTCCCGGCTGTGCGCATGGGAGAGGCTTACGGAGAGGCGCTCCAAAGGCTTCGACAGATGTTCGTCGACGTCAACGAAAACGCGAAAGTGCTCACCCGTAGTGAACTCGCGCAACTCGATGAAACCAACGGCTACAGAATCGTCTCGCGGAGATTGCTCGCAAGGCACTCACTGTTCAAGAGCGGCACCACAGAGGAAGGGGAGCTCCGATCCAAGGTGGACACAAGCAGGACGACCTTACCCGAGAGCTCCAACTGCTACACAACTCTCGACACGCTCGCCAAGGTTGTCCGGCTATACCTCAAGGAGAACAAGAACCTTGCAAAGAGCGGCAATTACGCCGCTTGGGAGGATAACCTCGTTGCGAAGGGAATCTTTATTCGGCCTGAAGATTCGGCACTCGATCAAGGCGAGCAGGCGATGATCGAGTACTTTGATCATCTCGCGACAATACCTTCTCACGAAGCGTTTATCCAAGGCAAGCCAGCGAGCGAACTCCGAAAGTCCGAAAACGGCGACGACAACATTCTCTTCCGCCCAGTGGTTCAAACCGCAATGGCGGAGGCCATTGGCAAGCTTGAATCCCGGGGCGTGTCCGTGAAGAATGCTGTCGAGGAACTCGGGCGCCAGGAAAAGAGTGGACAACTTAAACTCACGCAGCGGAAAGGTCCGTGGTTCGGCGTGTTGTGCGACGCTGCCGGCAAAATGCGTCGCCAAAAGAAACACGAAGAGCTTTGCTGCCGCATGTTTCAGTACCTCCTCGGTGGAGGGATCGAGGATGATTTCGACCGCGAAAAGTTAAGAGAGGATTTCGCGGTTGCACGTCTGCTTGATCCCGAAGGGGATAAAGCCATCAATCTGGAAGGCAAATCCGTCCCGATTGCTGAAGTTCGACTACCCAATCCGTGGCGATGACTCCAGTTACGATCGAGGATTGTCCGCCGGACGCCGAACGCGAGCCCCCTTTTACAAGCCTCCGGGCTATCGATCGTATAGGCAACGCCTTTTGCCAATCCGCGCAGGATCTCCAGTGCATCGCCGCCGTGCAGGGTTATCGGTCATTCCGCATGCACTGCCTCACAACTACCCTCGCGATCGTCGACGCCTGCGGTGTGCCGACCCATGCAACAGTCAGTGTCCGGCTCAAGCGCCTCGACAGCATCCGCCGGAAGATCGGGCGCGTCAACACCAACTTCACCCTTGGACAGCTCGATGATGTGGTTGGCGTGAGGATAATCTGCCAAGACTTGAACAACGTCAGAGAGTTGAGCGCTCGAATCCAAGCCTCCAGCACATTCATCAGGCTTAGGGACTACATCAATAATCCAGCACCGACTGGATACCGAGGAATCAATCATGTCATGCGATTTCAGCAACCGATCACCGCGTCGATTTCAGTCAATGTACGGTTCGAGATCCAAGTGCGTACCTACTTACAGCATTGCTGGGCGGTTTGGTCGGAGTCACACGGCGAAGCGACCAAGCTCGGCGTCGGCACGGACGAAGAACACGAGCGGCTGCGAGCCCTCTCCGAAACGATCGCTCGATGGGAAGCCGGCAATCCGGCAACTCGGCAGATCGAACTTCCCCAGTATTCAGGGGGCAGATCGATCGCCGTATGCTGGCGGTCGCGCCTCGGTCAGGTAATACCGTACTATTTTCATGATCAAGTCCCGGAAGCCGTCGACTGGCTGAATAACCTTGAGAGCACCCACCCCGGCGAACGGGAGAATGCACTCCTCCTCATAGGCGTCACCGACCATGCCGCCACGCAGAGGCTGCTCCAACTCACCCACCCGCTTTTTACCGGTGCTCGGGTGCCGGATCCAATGCACTGGATGCCGAAACCCTTGCAATGACGAATGGTCCATCGGCACAACTGGCCCTCGCATTACCCGATGGCCTTTTCGCAGACGTTTCGCAACATCGCTACTTTTCGTGAAACCAATCACTGTCGGGTGTCAACGCAGAGAACGGATCCGAGCTGTTACCGCGTCCCAGTCGACATCAGGAGTCATATGGCACCATGACATCCGTACAGCGCCTGATACCATTTCTGACGTAAGGCCCATTGCCTTGAGAACATGGCTCGACGTGTAACTCTGCGACGTGCACGCCGAGCCGTTGGACACGGCAACGAGATCCTTGACAGCCACCATGAACGCCTCCGAGTCCACCCTGCCGACTGAAAAGTTCAGGACATGGGGCAGACATTGATCGGGATCACCGTGCAGGACAATTTCCAAGGGTTCCAGTCCCGTCAACACCTTCCTGCGCATTGTGGCACAGCGCTCGGCACGCTTTGCGGCATCACGTTCAGCGACGTTTGCGGCCACTCCAAGCCCCACGATCAGCGCAGTCGGAAGAGTCCCGGGACGTAATCCCCGTTCGTGTCCGCCGCCATAAGAGAGAGGCGCCAACGGAGGGCAATCGAACCCTCGGCGACGGGCAACGAGCGCGCCTACGCCCATCGGGCCATAGATCTTGTGGGAACTGATGCTAATGAGGTCGATCCGTCGTGAACGCAGTGCGCTCAACTCCTTGCCGAACCCTTGCGCCGCATCAACATGGAAGTACGCTTCGTGTTCGTCGAGACACTGCGCGATTGCTTCGATCGGCTGGCGTATTCCTGTTTCGTTATTCACGTGCATGACCGATACGAGCAGCGTGTCAGGTCGTAGCGCGCGCCAAACCGCATCTACAGGTACGACTCCCGTGGCGTCAGGTGCCATCAGCGATACTTCGAACCCCTTTTTCGCGAGCGCCGCAATTGGTTCCAGCACGGCCTTGTGCTCGATTCCAGTCGTCACAATGTGGCGTCTGCCGCTTTCATTACCGAATTTAACCAGTCCCAGAATGGCGATGTTGTTGCTCTCCGTCGCACCGCTGGTAAACAGGACTTCGTCCGGTGATGCGTCAACGACCGTACCAACATGTTCTCGGGCTCGCTGTATTTCTTTCCTCGCCCTGAGCCCAAATCCGTGCGTACGGCTGGCCGAATTTCCAGGGTTGCCACTGAACCAGCGAACTACCGCTTCGCGCACTTCCGGTTCAAGCGGTGCCGTGGCGTTGCAATCGAGATAGACTGGATCGTCCATGGATGTTTGTTCCTCGATGCGAATGTTTGTTTCGGTGTTGACAAACTGTTTGTCACGTTGTTGAATGATGTTGTCGCACAGTCCGGCCCAGGAGGCAACCACAAGTGTCCGTTGGTTTCGAGTACCAGTTCCCGGCTATCCGGGGGATACAGGCAGGTCGGGAGTACTACGTCTCCATGTGTCCCATGCGCTTGCTCCCGAAGATCTTCCTCTTCGACGAGGAAGAACTCGTTCCCGAACTCCGCGCCCAGCGGCTCATCAACAAGTCGCGTCTGCCGGATCTGACCCGCTATATCACCGAGAATCCGAATAGCTACGTTTTCTCGGCGATTACGGTGTCGATCGATGCCGAGGTCCAGTTTGACAGTATTTCCGAGGAAGGTGATGCGAACCGGATAGGTATGCTGCATGTGCCCATGTCCGCTCGCTTCATCATCAATGACGGCCAGCATCGCCGCGCCGCCATGGAGAGGGCATTGCGTGAGAATCCTGCGCTCGGCGATGAGACCATCGCCGTTGTCTTCTTCCTCGACTTCGGGCTCGAGCGCTGTCAGCAGATGTTCGCCGATCTGAACCGCTATGCGATCCGGCCATCGAAGTCGCTGAGCATCTTGTACGACCATCGCGACTACACGGCGGCTTTAACGAAGGCACTGATTGCGAAGTCGCCAGTATTCCGGGATGTGGTCGAACTTGAGAAAACGAGCCTCGCGACCCGGTCCCGGCGCCTTTTTACACTGAGTGCCCTATACCACGCCACCGCCGAGCTGCTCACGGGTCGAGAGGACGATGATCCACAGGAAGTTGCCGAACTCGCGACCAGCTTCTGGGAAACCGTCGCTTCCCAGCTTGACGAGTGGCAACGCGTGCGGATCGGAGAGCTATCAGCCGGAGAGGTTCGGATGGACTACATCCACACCCATGGTGTCGTGCTCCAAGCCCTTGGACGTGTCGGAAACACGTTGCTTCGGAGGCATCCGAAACGTTGGCAGACTAAGCTCCGGGCGCTAGGTCAAATCGACTGGCGCCGGAGCAACGGCACCCTGTGGGAAGGGCGCGCACTTTCCGGTGGGCGTCTGTCGAAGGCCGGGCAGAGCGTCGTGCTTACAGCTAACGCAATCAAGATCCACTTCGGTCTTCCACTGACTTCCGAGGAGCAGGAAGTCGAAAATGCCTTCAACCGAGGAACTGATGACATCAGACCGGCATAGAACCACATCGCTTTCCGCCTTCGCTACGTCCGGACTCAACGATACCGTCGCCGCGCTCGCGACGGAGATTGCGGAATTGTACCTCGCCAACGAGATTCCCTGGGTCGTGGGCTATAGCGGCGGCAAGGATTCCACGGCCGTGCTCCAACTCGTCTGGGCCGCAATTGCAACTGTCCCACGAGAGAATCGCCAAAAACCTATCTACGTCATCAGTACCGACACCCTCGTCGAGAACCCGATCGTCGCACTATGGGTGTCAAGATCGCTTGAGACGATGGCGGCAGCTGCTCGGGACCAGGAACTCCCACTCACTTCACACCAGCTTACGCCCGAGACTGAGAATACGTTCTGGGTCAACCTCATTGGACGCGGATACCCGGCGCCCCGCCCCAAGTTCCGCTGGTGCACCGAACGCCTCAAGATCACGCCGTCTACAGAGTTCATCACCACGGTCGTGCAGCGCTATGGGGAAGCCATCCTCGTCCTCGGGACGCGCAAGAAAGAGAGCGCGG
This sequence comes from Paracoccaceae bacterium, assembly GCA_965242975.1. Lineage (GTDB taxonomy): Bacteria > Pseudomonadota > Alphaproteobacteria > Rhodobacterales > Rhodobacteraceae > JAPPHA01. Next base: position 3,960,356 of record CBDETS010000007.1, read on the forward strand.
CTCGGGCTCGCACAATGGACCGTTACGAAAAAGCCCGCGAGTTTCACCGACTGAGTCCCAACGGCAGCCTCGCCAACTCGTACATCTTCACACCCATTGAGGATTGGTCCAACGACGACGTCTGGATGTACCTCATGCAGACCTCAAATCCGTGGGGTTATGACAACAAGGACCTGCTCACGATGTACCAAGGCGCGTCACCCGACGGCGAATGCCCGTTGGTCGTCGACGCCAGTACTCCAAGCTGTGGCGATAGCCGGTTCGGGTGTTGGGTATGCACCATGGTCGAACAAGACCGTTCCATGGCAGCTATGATCCACAACGATGACGAGAAGCAGTGGATGCTACCGCTTCTCGAGTTGCGCAACCGCCTCGACCCACCCAAGACTCCCAACGGAGATCGCGCACTTCGCGATTTCCGCCGGATGAACGGAACCGTACAACTCTTCCGCGACCGTCCGATCCCCGGACCCTATACACAACAGGCCCGTGAATCGTGGCTGCGCCAAGTACTCAGTGCTCAATGTCACATTCGCACACGCGGACCCGAAGCGGTTCGACACATTGATCTCATTACACTCGCCGAACTCAAGGCCATTCGCCGTATTTGGGTTGTCGAGAAGCACGAAATTGAAGACAACCTCCCCCGCATCTATGAAGACGTGATCAGCGAGCCGTATCCGGAACCCCGTCTTGACGACAACGCAGTCCTCGGCGCTGACGAAGTCGAACTCTTGCACGAACTGTGCAGTGACGATCGCCTTCACTTCGAACTCGTCAGAGAGCTTCTATCTACCGCGAAGCGGCACAAGAACATGCTACGCCGTGCCGGGATCTTCGATGCCATAGAACTGGCGTTCAGGCGCAACTTTTTCTCCAGCGAAGAAGATGCGGTCGACCGGGCTCGCGAGCGCCGCGACGCCCTCTCCGCGGCCCGCGAATCCGTGTTTGGACCCGACGTAGTGACGAGCCACGAGTTAGGCGAGTCCATGTCGGAGGTAACGCGGTGATCCTCGACAACATCACACTTACGAACTTCGGACTTTATGCCGGGCGTCAAGAAATAGCCCTCACGCCTCCTTCCCCCGAAAAACCTGTCATCCTCTTCGGCGGACTCAATGGTGGCGGCAAGACGACCTTCCTCGATGCGCTCCACCTATGCCTTTTCGGCGCCCACGCGAAGACGTCGAACCGCGGCAGGCTAAGCTACTCAGAGTACCTATCACGTTGCATCCATAGCCATGCTGGCAACCTTTCGGCCAGCGTTCAGATCAGCTTCCGCCACACGACCGAAGGTAACGAGGACCGCTACGCTCTGAAGCGATCCTGGTCACGCGCTAATGGGCGGTGTACCGAGCACTTCCACGTGCTCAAGAACGACCGCCTTGCGCCAACCCTGGCCGACAACTGGGCCTTCCAGGTCGAGGATCTGATGCCGGCCAACATTGCCCACTTGTTCTTCTTCGACGGCGAACAGATCGAGCGGTACGCTTCCCCGGCGGAGTCAGCTTCCCTGGTAGGCACGGCAATCCAAAACCTGCTCGGGCTAGATGTTGTCGATCAACTTGAGAAGGACGTGCGGGTGTTTGAGCGCCGCAAGAGATCCGAGCAACTCGACGACCACGCGCGCGCCAAGGTCGAAGCGGCTGAAGCTGAAATTCAAGAGCTTCGTGCACGCATTTCCCGTGTAAAGCAAAATCGTGCGTCGCTCCGGACCCATCGCATCGATCGCCGTCAGTTGGATTTGAAAGCTGTCGAAGAAGAGTTTCGCCGGATCGGCGGCGATCTCTTTGAACAACGCGAGAGTATCGAAATCAGGCTCGCCGATGCGGAGCGCGCATGTACGGATAGTTCCGAGGCACTGCGCGAACTTGCGTCTGGTACCCTCCCGCTCGTACTTGTCTCCGAGTTGCTTGTGTCGGCGTCCGCCCGTGACAAGAAGGACCAGGACACTGCCCAAGCTCGGAAGATCTTTACTCTATTGACCGATCGCGATCACAATGTTCTCGCGCACATGAAAGCCAACGGCGTGGACTCCACGGTCATCACGCTCCTAAGTGGATTCCTGGAACGCGATCGTGCCGCATATCAGAACCAGGCGGAAGCAAGGCACATGTCGCTCCTTGACCTTTCCGACGAGGCACGACGTGCATGCACCGCCTTCCAATATGGCCAGATGAATGACCTCAAACGTACTGCCAGCGAATGTCGAGCGCGTCACTCTCACGCGAATGCAGAAGTTGAGCAAGCGCGAAGTGTTCATCATAGTGTTCCTCAGTCGGATGCAATCGCTGACGTGGTTCGTCGCCGCGATGACCTAACGGATGAACTCTCGCGTCTTGACATCGAAGATGCCAGCATGGAACGAGAAATTGAGCGCTTAGAGCAAGAATCTGAGCGCGCTCAACGAGCACTTGCCGTGATTTTGGAGGCCAATGTCAGGGTTCACGAGCGCCTCGATGACCGCTCCCGGATGCTCCGTTGCGCAGCAAGGGTGCGGGAGACACTTACGTCATTCCGCACCGCAACAGTCAAGCGACACGTCGCCCGCATTGAATTCCTGGTCCTTGAGAGCTACCAACACCTTTTGCGCAAAACGTCGCTCGTCACACGCCTCGCAATCCACCCGGAGAATTTTTCACTGACTCTCTTCGGCAGGACCGGTGAGGTTTTGCCTGCAGAGTCGTTGTCCGCTGGTGAACGGCAACTCCTCGGTATTGCCCTGCTATGGGGATTGGCGAAGGCTTCCGGTAGACCGTTGCCTACTGCAATCGATACGCCCCTCGGGCGCCTTGATACCGATCACCGCCGACATTTCGTCGAACACTACATTCCTTTCGCCAGCCACCAGACACTGCTCTTCTCCACCAATGAAGAGATCGTTGGAGACTTCCTTGAGCGCCTTGGTCCGTCGATCGGTCGCTATTACTACCTGAACCACGACGATCAGCGTGGGTGTACCCGTGTGACCGACGGGTATTTCGAAGGAGAATTCGTCGCCAATGGCCATTGAACACATTCGGCTCTCTCAGCAAGCCAAGGAACAACTCAGTCGGTTGAAGCGCGTGACAGGTATCGGATCATGGAACGTGCTCTGTCGCTGGAGTCTGTGCGTTTCATTGGCCGAACCGAGTGTCCCGCCCGTCAAAAAAATTCCAGCCGACAGTAATGTGGAATTGACCTGGAGAGTGTTTTCGGGTGCTCACGGCGAGATCTACCTAGCGCTTCTCAAAGAACGCTGCATACGCGACGGCTTCGGTGTCGACGACGAGGCAGTTGCGCAGCAGTTCCGACTGCACCTTCACCGCGGTATTTCTTATCTTGCAGCCGACAAAAAACTGCGTGGCGTCGACGATCTCGTCTCTTTGGCGGCCACTCGGTAACGCGGGTTCCGATGTTGGGTTAAGGCCAAATTTGCGCCATCTGTATTCGCCTGTGAGAAGGATTTGCACCCGTCAAAGGGGTGAGATGTGTGCCAGCAGGTCCTTTGGCGGGCTAAGTCCGGATCGCCTGCGCCACGCAACAGCGTGTCCGAAGTGGCCGGTGTTCCAGTAGATTGGGTCGACTCCGGTACAAGGCGAATGACACGCTAAGTATTTTGTCTTTGCCGTCCGTGTTGTTCAGCACAAAGTGCACGGGCACTTACCCGTCAATAGCGTTGTGGTGAACGATGTGAAATCGATGGCCCAGCACGCTGACGCCGGCGGTGGTTCTACCGACCAAGGGTACCAACACATTTCGTGTAGAGGCGGGGAGAGGCACGCCCTGCTGCGCGGCATTCCGGAAATGCCGGGCCTCGGATGTCCAGTCGTTCAATCGCGGAGCGGTTGACCTGGAGAATCCTGTTATTCTGCTTTTCCCGCACCTGTGATCACCTCGGGCTAGAGGGCATCGAGCGGGTGATCGCATCGAAGGGAGGAAGCGAAACCGCCGCGTCATCGACGAGCGTCGCCAGCAGCAGCCAATGTTCCTCGCGGAATTCGAAGGCCCTAAGCGTCCGTGCGTCGGGATCGACGAACCAGAGATTGCCGACGCCTTCGCGGGCGTAGAGCGCATGCTTCTCGATCAGATCCAGCCGCCGTGTGTGGAAAGCGACAGCACCTCGTAGACCCAGTCCGGCGCGATCGTGCAATAGGCCGCATCCGGGTATTCGGGCATCATCGTCTCGCGCCGCCAGCCGGCGAGGTCCGGCACCATGATGTCTTCACCCAGGTGAAGTTCAGATTCGAATATGCTCCGCCAGCCGCCGGGGCCGCCATTACCGAAATCGAACGGCGCGCGATCTTGGCCCCGATCCCCGGGCTTGCCCGCGCATGCCGCAAGGGCTGCCTCGGATAGGTATGGAGTGTGCCTGAAATCACCTCGGCAACCTTGTGGGGTGGCGCGTCAAGCACGTCCTGATAGGTCGCCCGGCGGGTCTCCTCGCGTTTGGCCTGTGCCGTCATGATCCCGGTTCCTCCCCCTACCCCATTAAATGCCGATCCGCTCGACTTCATCAAGCGAAACCTGCTCCTCGCGGCGGTCGTAAAGGCGCGTCGTCTCCGTGCGGGCATGCCCGGCCAGGTACTGCGCCACCTCGACGCGTGCATCGGGATGCTCCAGGTATGCCGTGATCCCGGTCGCCCGGAGACTGTGACAGCCGATGTAACCTGAGCTGATGACGCCCTCGTCACCCGCACGAATGGCCCGACGCTCGACCGCCTCCCGTGCCCGGTGGCGGCTCCACCTGCGGTCCGACAGCGTGACGGAGCCCTTGGGGCGATCCACCGCACGAAAGAGCGGCGTCGCGCGAAGCTCGCGGTCCATGAGCCCTCCGGCCGCCATGTAGTCCCGGAGGTATCCCTCCAGGCGGTGATGGCACGGAATGTCCAGGACCTTACCGGCCTTCTCGTACAGCCGGACGTGCCAGCGCCCGTCGCGGACGGAGACATCCCCTACGTTCATCGCCACTGCCGCCGAGACCCGGGCGAAACTGTATGTCAGGGTCGCGATGAAGGCCCGGTCGCGGAGCTCGGTGATCGTCCCGGACGGCAGCCAGCGCATGAACCGCCGGGCCTCGGTCGTCGTGAGCACCGGTGTCAGGCCGGTCCGCACCACGTGCTTCGGTCCGCGAACCGCGACAGCCGGCGATTCGGGGATGATCCTGTGGAGTGCCAGCCAGGCGAACAGTTGCCGGACGGCTGCGAGTTCCAGTTTCACGGTCGCCTTCGCCATGCCGGAGAGGAGCCGGTCCTCGATCCAGGCCGAGACGTGGACTCCCCGGATGTCGCGGACGTCCTCGATGCCGCGATCGCCAAGCCAGCAGAACAGGGAGTGGGCCGCGCGGGCATATGAGGCACGGGTATTGAAGTTTCGAATGTGCGAGGCGAAGAATTCGACCCAGGCGTGGCACGCATCGTCGCCGAGGAGAGCGATCGGGGCGGGAACGAGGGCGGATTCCGTGACTTGCGCGGTTGCCGGTGCCGGCGCGGCAACCAGGAGGCTGGAGCCGCCGGTGGGCGAAATTCGGGCATTTTCGGGGATACTGGAGTTCATTCCGGGGTCGTCTCGGCGATTCTAGTGCAGCGCATAAACGTGGTTATGCTCTGGTATAGCCGAACAGGCAAGGAAACAACGGAAACGGCGAACTCAGCGCTATATGTGAATGGTCCACATCAGGTTACTCGATTTTGGCACGCCAACGCCAATACCAGGAGGAATATCGCTCTCCGCAGAGGCAACCGCGACTTTCGCGGTTGATCCCGGCACTGGTCTTCTGAACATGCCATTCTTGGGCCCCGGTAATGCCGTATTTGTCAAATCCTCGGCGACATATGCAATACATGTTGAAGCCATGCATGTTTGATATAAATTGAGTTCTGTTCCTCAAAGACGGGCGGATTCCCGAGAATTTGCCAAAACCTGGAGAAAGTCATGACATTCAGAATTCAAGCCGGACCACGCCGCACCGTTTCTGCGCTGGCCGGAGCGCTCGCACTTGCGTCCGCAGGCGCATTTGCCGCGCACGCGCAGGAAGAACTTGTGGTCGGTTACATCGGGTCGCTGTCGTCCGATGTCGGTCTCAGTGCTTTCAGAGGCGCGGAAATCGCCGCAGATGAACTGAACGCCGCGGGCGGCGTACTTGGAGGACGCCAGATCAGACTCGTCGCAGCCGACACTCGGGAAGATCCGACCGAAGGCGTCAAGGCTTACGAGTACCTGAACGAAGTCGAAAACGCCGATTTCATCGTGTCGGGGTCGATCGACGACGTCTCGCTCGCCTGGCTGCCGCGCATGGCAGAATACCGGACACCCACGCTCGATACATGGACGTCCTACATCGGGATTATCGACCTCGTGGTCGAAGAGTACGACAAGTACAAGATGTACTTCATGAACGTCGGAAACGACTATGCCCTCGGAACCGTCTACATCGACTTTGGCAGGGATGTCCTCGCGGAGGAGATGGGCTGGAGCACAACGGTCATTCTTCAGGAGGATACGGCGTTCGGTGGAGGGGTCGCGGAGTTCATCGCGGCCGAGTTGAAGGCACAGGCAAATATCGATGTCATCGACACGATCGTGTACGACACGCAAACGGTCGATTTTGCCCCGATCTACAACAAGGCGGCATCCCTCGATCCGGATTTCCTGTTCCTGATTTCCTCGGTCAACAGCCAGGTTCCGTCTTCGCAATACGTGAAACTGCAGGTTCCGGTTCCTTTGACCGGCATCAATGTTGCGGCGATGGGCCTGGACTTCTGGGATGACACGGGAGGCGCGGCCGGAGGATCATCGACTTTCAGCCCATTGCCTTCAATCGGCATGGAACTCGATTCCGTATCGCAGGCCTTCGTCGACGAGTATACCAGCCGCCATGGCGACAATCGGCCGATATTTCCGCATTTCAACGGCTTCAACGCATATTACGGGCTGAAGAACGCAATCGCCGCGGCCGAACGCGCTGGCGGATTCGAACCGCTCGACGACTGGGTCCGTGAGATGGAGGCAACGGACGTCGTTCTCGAAAAGGACGGCAAGATGTGGCACCGCTACGCGTACTGGAAACCCGGCGAGATCGAACCGAGAACCGGGCGCGAGTACACGCACAACATCAAGTTCGACATGGAGGCCCCGTTCGATGACGGAGTGCCGCCGATGGTCATCGTGCAATGGTATCACGATGGATCGCAAAAGGTAGTCTACCCGCCAAAGTACGCGACCGGATCATTCGAGTTGCCCCCCTGGGTTCAATAGTGAATTTCCAGGTTGACCGGGGGCCGCCGTTGCGGCCCCCGGTTTCCGGTGACGGTTTCTTCTCGACACTCCCGACCGGGAACGGATGATCAATCTCATCATTCAGGGACTCGCGCTGAGCGGCCTGTATGCGCTGATCGCTGTCGGCTTTACCATGGTGTTCAGCGTCGGGCGCGTGCTGAATCTTGCCTACGGCGCTTACCTGATGATCGGAGGTTACGCCTATTACACCATCGTCCAGGTTGAGAAACTGCCCAAGGTGGCGGGCTTTGTCGTTGCCGTTCTGGCAGGGGCGATCTTCGCCGTTCTTGTGTACCGGTTCCTGGTTCGACGGTTGCTTGACAACCCGAAAGCCGTCGCGATTTCCACGCTGATACTCGCGGTTGTCGTGCAGGCGCTGATCATCCTGATCTATCGCTCGACCTCGAAGAGCATGTGGCCGGTCGTTCACGGCGTATTCCGATATGAAGACCTTTTCGTCACCTACAATATCCTTGTTGCGATGGTGATAAGCTGGATCGCGATCGTCGCACTGTTGCTGTTCGTCCGCTACACGCGCCACGGGCGCGCCATCCAGGCTGTTTCCATGAACCGGAAGGGCGCGGTCATTTCGGGCGTCAATCCGGACCATATGAATCTCCTGACCTGGGCGATTTCCGGCGGTCTCGGGGCATTGGCCGGCGTGTTCTTTGCGACCTATACGCAGCTCCATCCCGCAATGTGGGTCGCGCCGTTGATCGTTGCCGTCGCGGTCGTTGTCGTCGGCGGAATCGGCAGTATCGTGGGCAGTCTCGTCGTTGCGCACATTATCGGGTTCATGGAGATACTGACCACGACGTACATCGCGGCAGAATTGCGCGGGGTCTTCACCATGATCCTGATCATCGCGGTCCTGGTCGCGGCCCCGAGAGGCCTGTTCGGTCGTGGCGACGTCTAGTGCTGCCAAAACCGTTTTCCGGCGCCAGCTTGCCGGATGGGTCGTCTTTGCCCTCGGCATGGGCGTGCTGCCCCTGTTTGCTTCAACAGGGTTTGTACGCATCCTGATATTCGGCAATTTCCTCGCTCTTTTCGCCCTGAGCTGGGATTTCATCTCGGGTCGAACCGGTTATGTCAGTTTCGGACATCCGTTCCTGATCGGCATCGCGGCCTACACGTCGGCGATCCTCACCCTTCACCTCGACGTTCCCCTTGTGGCGAGCATTCCGGCTGCCGTGGTCATGACGCTGGTTGGAGGATTGCTGTTTTTCGTGCCTGCTCTCCGAATCAGGGGAACCTATTTCGCGCTGGTCACGCTGGCGTTCATGGAACTCATGTATCAGTTGACGCAGGTCATCGCTCCCAAGATCACCGGGGGGACCCGCGGCCTCTCGAATCTCGATACCATCGTCAGTGGCGCCATTCCCAACTACTACCTGACTTTGGGCCTGTTACTTGTCGTCGGCGTCACCCTGTGGCTGCTTGTGCGTACCCGAATAGGTTCGGCGCTCGCGGCCGTTCGGATGGACGAGGACGCTGTCAAATCATCAGGACTCAGCACGTTCCGGCTCAAACTGTTCGCATTCGGTGTCAGCGCCGCCGTTGCCGGGATCGGGGGTGCATTCTATGTCCACTATCTCGGATCACTGTCGCCGCGCGCGCTTTTCGACATCAATTTCCTGTTCACCATCATGGTCGCCGCCCTGATCGGAGGATCGACGACAATTGCCGGCCCGATTCTCGGGGCCTATTTCCTGACGTTCCTGCTTGAGTACCTCAGGCCGTTCATCCCCGGACCGGAAAGGTTCCTGATCTACGGAAGCGTTGCACTCATTGTCTACGTCGTGCAGCCGAGGGGAATCTACAGCATGATTTCGTGGCTGCATGACAATCTGCGCACGCGGTTTCTGGCCGAGAGACCGTCGAAATGACCCGCCTTCTGGAACTGGACGGCATCACCAAGCGATTCGGTGGCCTGGTTGCCGTCAACAACCTGTCTTTCTCACTGGACAACGGAGAGTCGCTGGGACTGATCGGGCCGAACGGGGCTGGAAAGACAACGGCGTTCAGTGTCGTGATGGGCGAACACAAGCCCGATAGCGGGGTTGTACGTTACGCCGGCGAGGACATAACCCGCCTGCAGCCTCATCTCAGGGTGCGCAGGGGAATTGGCCGCACGTACCAGATTCCCAGGCCCTTTGGCGAGATGAGCGTATTCGAAAACGTCAGGGTCGGCTCCATGCCGGACAGCATAGTGCACCTGATTTTGGACAGCGAACCTGAAGATGACGAGTGGGCCATTGTCAGGGATGTTGGATTCGGAGACCGGGAAGCGCATCTCCTTCCGGGGCAATTGTCCATGGGCGAATTGCGAAAGCTCGAATTGGCGCGCGTCCTCGCGACGCAACCCGATCTCATGTTGCTCGACGAAGTCTTCGCCGGCCTGACGTACGGGGAAATCAACCAGTTGACCGAACTGCTTCTCAGGAAAAGAGAAAGCGGAATCAGTTTCCTGATCGTCAGCCATGACCTGAAGTCGCTTCGTCCGCTCGTCGACCGGCTTGTCGTCATGTCGTTCGGTGAAGTGATCGCTCATGGGTCTTTCGACGATGTGCTGGCAGACGAGCGCGTCCGGGACGCCTATCTCGGGTAGCGGGGCTGGACGGTCGACATGGCGTTGCTCGAAATCAGCAATCTCGAGGCCTACTACGGGAAAGCCTGCTCGCTCCATGGCGTTTCGCTCGCCGTCGAGCCCGGGTCGATCACCGCAATAATCGGGCCGAATGGCGCCGGGAAGTCCACGCTTCTCGACGCCATACTTGGACTCGTCGACATTCGAGGCGAAATCCGATTTGACCAGGAAGACATCTCCGCCATGCCCCCGCAGGCCCGGGTCCGGGCAGGCATCGGCTACGCGCCTGAACGCGGACACCTGTTCCCGTATCTCGGCGTCCGCGACAATCTTCTCGTCGGGGCCTACACGGCGCCGGGAGACGCCGAGCGCAATCTCGAAATCGTCTACGACCTCTTTCCAGTACTCAAGGACCGGCATGCCCAGGAAACGCGAACGCAGAGTGGCGGCGAGCGGCAAATGGTCTCACTTGGCCGCGCCCTCATGTCGAGCCCGCGGCTACTGGTTGTCGACGAACCGACGATCGGACTGGCGCCCAAGGTGTGCCAGGACATCTCGGACGCACTCACCCGCATGAACAGGACCTACAACCTGACGATTCTCCTGACTGAACAGAACGTCAACTTTGCTCTGCACCTTGCCCGGACCATTCACGTGCTGGAGACGGGCGAGATTCGGTTGAGCGGAACGGCCGATCAACTGCGTGACAATGCGCATGTGAGGGAGGCGTATTTCGGTGGCGCCGCTCTCAACACCCCGAACAAAGGGAATTCCGATGGATTATGAGTTCGATCTCGGGACATTCGCGCGCCCGATAACCACATCTTCGCCCGGAGCCCAGGCATGGTTCGACCGGGGGCTCGCCTGGACCTACGGGTTCAATCACGAAGAAGCAATCGAGTGTTTTCGGAAGGCTGCCTCGGAGGACCCGAACTGCGCCATGGCCTTTTGGGGAATCTCCTACGCGACGGGCCCAAACTACAACAAACCGTGGGAGGCGTTCGACGCGAACGAAGCCGCAGAGGTGCTCTCGTCGGCACACCAGGCTGCGTGTCGAGCGCAGGAACTCGCCTCGGGCTGCACATCGGTGGAACAAGACCTGATTGGCGCGCTTCAGCAGCGTTACCCGTCGGACGTGCCCGTGGAGGACATGTGCCCGTGGAATGACGCCTACGCCGCAGCCATGCGGAAAGTCAACGCCAGGCATGCCGACGACGACGATGTCGCGGCCCTTTTCGCCGAAGCGCTGATGAACCGGACGCCCTGGGCGCTGTGGGACCTGGAGACTGGTGAAGTCCCGGCCGATGCTGACACGGCCGAGGCGCGGGACGTGCTCGAACGCGGCATGAGGCGCATTGCGGATTCGGGTGAATACCCGCACCCCGGCCTTCTGCACATGTATATTCACCTTATGGAGATGTCGCCTTTCCCCGAAAAGGCGCTTCCCGCCTGCGACCAGCTCCGCGGCCTGGTTCCGGATGCCGGCCATTTGCAACATATGCCGACACACATTGACGTCCTGTGCGGAGACTACATGTCGGTGATCACGTCGAACGAGGAGGCGATCGAGGCGGACCGGCGGTTCCTTGAATCGTCGGGCCCGATCAACTTCTACACTCTGTACAGGTGCCACAATTATCACTTCAAGGTCTACGGCGCGATGTTTCTTGGTCACTACGAAACGGCGATCAACACTTCCGAGGAGATGAACAGCACGCTTCCCGAGGAACTCCTGCGGACACAGTCTCCGCCCATGGCGGACTGGCTCGAAGGATTTGTTCCGATCAAGCAGCATGTGCTTGTCCGTTTCGGCAAGTGGACCGATATCATCAAGCAGGACCTGCCGCGCGACAGGGAACTCTATTGCGTGACGACCGCAACGATGAGATATGCCCGGGCCATTGCCCACGCTTCCCTCCGCCAGACCAGCGAAGCAGAGCGGGAGGCGGAAGCCTTTGATGCCGCACTGGCCGCCGTCCCCGGCTCCCGTTACCTGTTCAACAACTCCTGCCGGGACATTCTTGCCGTCGCCCGTGAAATGATGCTCGGTGAGATCCGGTACCGGATGGGAGATGTCGATGAAGGGTTCGCCCATCTTCGTGCCGCCGTCGAACTTGATGACAGTCTTCCCTACGATGAACCCTGGGGATGGATGCAACCGGTGCGCCATGCCCTCGGTGCACTGCTGCTCGAACAGGGGCGGGTCGAGGATGCCGAATCCGTGTACCGCGCCGATCTCGGTTTCGACCGTACGCTTCGCCGGGCCTGTCAGCATCCGGACAACGTCTGGAGCCTGAGCGGGTACCACGAATGCCTTGAACGGCTCGGGAAACGCGATCTCGCGGCTATCGTTCGACAAAGACTCGAGCTCGCGCGCGCGCGCGCAGACGTACCCGTGACAGCATCGTGTTTCTGCCGCCTGAATGCAGAACGCTGATCGGTAGTATGGCACGAACCCGTTCCAGGCCAAACACCTGAATCGACGGCACCTGAGCCTGAAACGCAACCGCATCTGCACGTTCAACTGCACGGGGCCATAGTGCTCACGAGGATGAATCCCGATGGACAACGGACGGTTCCGCAACACCCCGCTGCATGCCACCTATGACGTCGTCATCGTCGGGGGAGCGATGCTTGGATCGTCGGTCGCCTGGTTCCTCTCGGACAACGATGACTTCGACGGGCGTGTTCTGGTGGTCGAACGCGACCCGACGTATGAGTTCACCTCGACTGCGCGGACGAACAGTTGCATGCGCCAGCAGTTTTCGACCGAAATCAACATCCGCTGTTCCCAGTTCGCGGCGGAATTCGTCAAGAATTTCCGTGCCCTCATGGGAGGAGATCCGCGGGTCCCGGAGCTGTCGATCCAGAATTTCGGCTACATGTATCTGGCCAACACCGAAGCTTTTGCGGACAACCTCAGGGCAAGCCACGAGGTTCAGGTCGCCGCCGGGGCCGGAACCCGCCTGATGACTCCGGACGAGATACGTGCGGAATATCCGTTCTACCTCCTGGACGATATTCTGCTTGGCAGCCACAACACCCGCGACGAAGGATTCTGGGACGGCCCGACCGTTTTCGACTGGTGGCGTCGTTCGGCGCGATCCCGGGGAGTCGAATATCTGGCAAACGAAGTCGTCTCGATGACCCGTGACACAACGGGCCGGCGAGTCGAGTCCATCGAACTCACCTCGGGTGACCGGGTCTCGTGCGGCCACGTTGTCAACGCCACCGGACCGCGCGCTGCCCAGGTCGCGCTCATGGCCGGAATCGACCTCCCTGTCGAGCCTCGCAAACGGTACAGTTACGTGTTCACCGCGGAACGCCCACTTGATCGCGATCTTCCTCTCACCATCGATCCGTCGGGAATCCACGTCCGCCAGGACGGAGCCGAGCGATACCTGGCAGGTTGCGGTCCCGACGTGGACCCGGCTGTCGACGCAGGTGACTTCACCATGGATCATGGCCTGTGGGAAGAAAAGGTGTGGCCGGCCCTCGCTCAACGCATCCCTCGATTCGAGGCGATCCGGCTGGTCAGTTCATGGGTGGGCCATTACGCATTCAACACCCTTGACCAGAACGCGATCATCGGTCCGCACACGGAAGTCAGGAATTTCCTCTTCGTGAACGGGTTTTCCGGACACGGCCTCCAACAGTCGCCAGCAATGGGCCGCGCGATGGCGGAATACCTGACTTACGGGAGCTACCGCAGCCTTGACCTGACTCCATTCAGCTACGAACGAATTGTGCGAAACGAGCCGTTCATTGAAACGGCGGTCATTTGAGCAGGTAACTTTTCCCAACCATGCTCGTGACGCCTCCATCAGTCAGGTGCTTCCCGGGACCAGGATGAATGCCGAAATCTGGAATGTTCAGTCCACAACAGAGTATTGATTGGAAGCGCGAGGAGAAATCCTAACATCGCGAGGATCTTTCATGTTGAAGACGGTGCAAGTGCCTTCAATTCGAACCCTTCCGCTTCACGAAACAACTGCGTCGCGTGCCGTGCCGATCCCACAGAACCGAGAACAGACGCAGTAACCAATTGGATCTATTTGGTTTTTTTATGAGCCAGCAGTGCATTCCCCAATCAGGTTCGCAATCCTGACGATGAGCTTCACATCGCTTTCCGCATTGGTATCTTCGAGAAACACGTCTCCCGGCCAAATGTCGCCGAGTTCGTTCTTCACCGAAACGCCAACTTCCCGCACAGCCGTCGCGCGGTTCTCGACGTCCGCCAGCAGTGCTGGAATGTGTGTGTCCGGGTCGACAATCGAGTTCCGGTCCGTCCGGATCGCTCCTATGCCGGCATAGAAGCGCATGCCATTCAGCTTGCAGAAATCAACGTAGGTTTCGATATCGATTGAGTCCGCCTCAAGGCGGGTGACAAACCATGGGCAACAGGCGCGTTTCGCATCCATGAGAACTCCGAAGTTGGCTACCGCAGGCGCCGGTCTGGTCGAACGCCGTGCTCCTCCACTCTTTCGTGCACGGGATGTATCTCCGCGGTAATTCGCAACGAAGACCCTCTCACCCCATTCCGGGTTGCTCCGCAGACCGAGCACCGGTGCAACCGCGACATCCAGGAAGTTCCTTGGGCCGATGAACATGGGCGATCCGCTGGCATCGGAGAGTTCAAGCCAGACGCTCGGAACCGATCGATGCAGGTCCGCGCACCAAGGTGCCAGGAACCGGTCAACAAGCGCAGAAAGGAAATGGCGTGCTGCGTCCGGAGCCTGGGAAAGCGCCATGATCAGACTTTCCTGTCCGACGACTTCGGCGGCAAGAGAATACGGCGCTGGCAAATGTGCCACCGGCTCGATTCGGCCAAGGTCTGCCATCATTAGCAGGATCTCTCGAATGAGCCTCGCGATTTCGCAGCCGGGGTCGAAATCCGGGATGTCCTCGGGGTGCTCCAGACTCAATGCCGGCAGCCCGGGATCAGATCCTGGCGCCTGGTCGGGAGGGTAGAGCATTCTCTGGCCGAGGGCCTCTGCTCCAAACGCGTAGACCGGCCAGCCAAGCGTAGGGCGGCGAATTCCCAGAATCCGCTGAACCAGGAGATTGGAACGCACATAGCGCGCCGGATCGCCTTTGTAGAAGTGTTCAGCGGCAAGGCCTTCAAGTCGATGCCGGACGGACATGGCCAAAAGGTGACACGACGTCGTCAGGCACACCGTCTCCGGCGGCACCGGATCGACAAGAAGATGGTCCAGAAGCCCGGCATCACACGCGGCGAACAACTCGATGAGACCCTTGGCAGCGTCCTCGGAGTCCCGTTCGAGAAATTCGGCGAGCCCGTGGAGGTGCGAGGAGAGCAGGGCCGCATCAACGCTCTCTGAGTATCCGTCCCTCGCGCTATCCCGATTCATCTCTCGCCCCCACGACGCACCAGCACCGGACAGGCCGCGGTCGAATGGTTCGAACTGACCCGCCTCAGTTCACCCCAGATGTCGAGGCATAGAATGGATGACCCTATGCAGTCCAAGCGACAGCCGAGAATGCGATCGAAAATTTTCGATTGGGACCTCATGGCTTTGCCCGGTAACCGACGCTTCGCGTCGAGCAACTGGCGCGCGGTCGCAGGATCGCCACCGACCGGAAAACCATGCGTGAACCGGATGTTTCCGACGAGGACCGAGTGAAGGCATGAGAGCTCGCGACACCCTTCACTGGAAAAGACAGCGCCCTTTATTGCTTGCTGCATGCCAGGTCCGCCCGGTAATGGTCGTTGATGTCGCCAATATGTTCGACATTGGTGCTGAAGTCGAAGAGTTTGCGCGCATGGCGCGCTTGCTTTGCCGTCAACTCGCTCTGCATTGGGTTCGATATTTTGTGCGCGGCATCGGCGCTCAGGGCGTCCGCAAGGCCGTTTCCTGAACCTTGGATCAGCGTCGCAACAAGCCACCAGCCGCATCTCGATTTCGTCATGCCGGAAAGAGCTTGCGAATGGGATGAACGAATCACGAAATGTGACACGTTCGATCCATATCAACGTACTTTTCTGCACTCGTCCGTAACAAGCCGCTGCCTGCTGCCCCTTGACGCAAGCCGCAACACGTCACCCCGAAGCTGTCGGATGACGTCGCCGTTTGTTGGCCTTCCCGTCTTCAGTGCCAGCGTCGGCCATAGTCTTGGCGCGCCGAATGACCCCTGGCGGTGGCGAAAAAGACGAGCTGACGAAGGAGGTTGCCGACTGGACAAAGGCCAACGGCAGGCGACACCGGCGGGACTTTTCCAAGATTGCAGGCGACGTGGTTTTCATAGTCATGCAGGCCGTACGGCGCCACCCCAATAGCCAGATCAACCACATCAGCAGGTTGCAGCCACCGAACTCATCCGCTACCGCATAGCCGGGGCCAGTCATCTCACCGCGCCAGGGCAGCAAGACGGGCGTTTACCATGAAGACGACTTTGCGCAGGGCTGCGAGGACTGCTTTTTTCAGCGGTTTCGCCCTGTCGCTTCCATTTGCAGCCACCGCGACACCTTCGCTGTTGCTGTCATTACCCCACTTGAATCCAGACTACCTGAACGTCAGTGAAGTCTGTCGGCGTTGGGGGGAGTGGCCACTCGACCTAGCAGCATTCCGGGCCGCGGAAGAGGACGAATCCGCACGCGCGGCCATGGCTTGCTCGCTTCTCAAGACCCAGGATGACTATGTCGGAATGCATCGTCTGGAGATCAGGCCGCTCTTCGGAAATCCTACCGGCTACTACATCACCGAGTTAATCCCTACGTATTTGATTGAAACCGCGAAGACCATGGCAGAGGACAGTTGGCAGATCGTGTTTCTCATTGACCGCAATGGAACGGTATCCAAGATCGTCGTTCACAAGAACTGCTGCTGAAGAGAGTGCATTCTTCCCTCGGTGTTCTTCCCGATGTCTTGAAACAGGGCCTCGACCTGGTGGTCTGTGGCACAGCTGCCGGAGACCGGTCCGCTGCCGCCGGGGCGTATCATGTTGATGGTCGGAATAGGTTCTGGCGAATTCTGGAGGAAGTCGGATTGACGCCGCGTCAACCGGCTCCTGAAGAATTTCGGATGTTGCCGGATTTCGGCATCGGCCTAACCGACATTGTCAAGCTTTCGAGTGGTCGTGATGCCGCGCTTCGAGACGGAGACTATGACACTGCAGGGTTCCGGGAGAAGATAAATTCCGCGCAGCCCCAAGTTCTGGTTTTTAACGGCAAGAACGCGGCGGCGCGATATCTCGGTGTGCCGACCGGGAGACTTCCTTATGGCCGTCACGAAGAACGGATCGGCACGACAGTCCTGTTCGTGGCGCCCTCGACCTCCGGAGCCAATGCTTATTGGATGTCCGATCCATGGCATGACTGCGCACGACTTGTAAGAGACATCGTGGGTGGTGGAGAAACAAGCCACAATCGGGGTCGATTCCGGTAGGTGTCGTGACCTGCGATCTTTATCGTTTGATGTGACGGCCCGGACCCCGGGGCAGTTTTTCGCAACTATCTGAAACTCCGCGCTCCGACAACTATTGCCGAGCGGGAGATTCAATCTGCCCGTGCTTCTGCGCCAGATAGGCTGACAAAGACGCACAGGCCCCGAACATGAAGAGGCTTTCGGCCAGACCGGCATCTCCGCTGAAGATCAGCGGACGGTGGTTACCCTTTTCGTCCGAAGTGTAACCGAAGAGTTTTCCGAGTGCCCTGGTGAGCGCGGAGTGCGTGAGAAATCCGTCCCTTTCCAGAGTATGGAGTGCCGACGCCAGTACCCGCTTTGCTTCGGGATCGATCCCGCGAGCAACCGATTCCACGGCGTGAATGCTCCGGGCAACCGCCTCGGCGTGCCGCCCGGCGCTGGTGTGTTCCGCCGCATCGCGCAAATGTTGCGTGGCGCCAGTGAAACCGCCCTCATGAAGACTCTCAAGAGCGCGGCGCACAGCCGCGGCTTGTTCACCGCTCGCGCACGAAAAGAACCGAAAGGACGTCCGTTTCTCGTCCAGCACGTACGGGGCATGTTCGATTTCGAATGCTCGGCGAAATTCCACGGCCAGTTTGGCCGCCCGTTCACGATCAACCTGAGCCATCTCGTTCAGCAGGAACTCCAGGAGCGTCAGCACCCGATCGCTGCGATCGGCCATGATGCACTCTTCGAAACTCTCCAGGGCAAAGTCTACCACGGGTGGCACCTGATTGGCTGGCGTCCCGGTGAATCGGCCAAGAGCGTTGCGAACGACTGTGGCCGACCCAAGCGTCAGATGACGACTGCTCGACTCCGTGGATTCCCGAAGAAAGTAATGGACGCAATTACACAGTTTACGCCGGAGATTGCGCGACATCTGTCCCGGATTCATCGGGTCGGGTAAAGGGTCGTACCCGTAGCGCTGAGAAAACGTGTAGTGATCCGGAGCGTCACGAGGGTCTCCGGAATAGTAGTGCTTCGGAGTGGCAGAAACCATCAGTCACCGTGCCTTGTACATTTCGGTTGTACGCAAATTTGGCGCGAACGGACTTGACATTATAAACCATTTCTTGAAGAACATAAAGAGAACATTGCGGTTCGGGTGTGGCGCGGGTGCGGTCCGACCCGATACCGCCCGTTTGAACCCGGAACGCGGGTCCTGTCCGACATTTTCCGGCAACCCGGCGTGGTCCCGTGGCCTGCCGGGCTCCCGTCATACCGCGGTGCCGGGTATTGGCAAGCAAAGGCCGGCGGCCGTAGTGCATCCCGTTTCCGAGGAGGAGATGCGGGAACCCTGGGATGGGCGAAAAGGAACAGAAGCCCCACATGTCCGTCGAGACGTTTCCCGCCAGGTCCCGGGCGTCAATTTTGCCGTGACGAAGAAATCTCCGGTCGCCAGAATCGAGCGGCTCGTCGCAATACGCAGCGGCGATGGCCATCCCTCTTCATTACCGCCCGGCTAACAATCATCGGCGCCAAGGCGTCGCTTACCGTTCCGTCCCCGATCCGGACGTTCACGAACGACGGCACGCTGCCGACGCCCGTGTTCTCAAGCGGCGACGTGGACGGCTTCAGTCAGCGTCATGAACGTGTCTGCTGCACGCACCGACCGCGCCGCCACCGTGTCCGGCGTGGCTTTGGTCACAAGACAGTCCCGGAACTTGCGCGCCAGTTTGCTGGCCGCGCTCCGAATTCCTTCCGGCGGTCCGTGGCCGGCTCCGGCGGCTGGTCGCCGGCAATCCGTTCCCGATGACCGGGGGCGCATCTGATCCCGATTGACCAGGACAGGGATCACGTGCGCCAGCATGTCGGCCGCGTGGGGCGGAAGTTTCTCGCACGAACTGAAGAAGGCAACGGCTGTGACACTCGCGCAATGGTGTCCGGCGTCTGGTGTCGTCGCAGTCAGCTCACCGGCCCGGCGTCCACGTATCGTCGCCTCGTGCATTGGGAGGCAGCAGAAACCGGTTCATTATCTGGCTCTCACGCTGAAATTTCGTTGTGCAAAATTGGCGTTCCAAGGCAAAAGACATGCAATCCGCCATAAGGAATCCGCGCCCTTAGACGATGGTTCGGACGACTGACGTACTGGTCTCGGCGGAAATGCAGGTCCGTTTCGGCCTTCACGACCAACGCGCACAAATGGTCGTTCTCAAATCTACAGGGGCCGACTGCAGGCCGAGACGTAATTCACGCCGGTGTCCCGAAACGAGACAGACCACGACCGGGAGATCGGGTTGAAGACAAAGCCCTTGCAATCCAACGGCTCCAACCCTGCCGCGACCATCAGGTCGTCGAGTTCGGCGGGCTTCAGGAACCGGCGCCAATCATGCGTGCCTCGCGGAA
The DNA here is from genome assembly GCA_965242975.1 of Paracoccaceae bacterium. Taxonomy (GTDB): domain Bacteria; phylum Pseudomonadota; class Alphaproteobacteria; order Rhodobacterales; family Rhodobacteraceae; genus JAPPHA01. The sequence goes on from CBDETS010000007.1 coordinate 3,979,970, forward strand.
GCCACCGCAGTACATACTCCGCACCGACGATCGCCATGACGAAACTCCGGGTGGTCCGGTTGATCGTCGAGCAGATCATCAGCCCCCCGGGGTTCAGGAGCGCAGCACACGCACCCACAAAGGTGCCCGGATCAGGAACATGTTCGATGACTTCCAACGCCAGGACAACATCAAATCTCTCACCGCGTTCGACCAGCGAATCCGAGGTCGTACACAAGTACCGGATGTCGAGTCCGGACTGCCTGGCGTGCGCAGCCGCAGCACCGATACTTGCTTCCGATGCGTCCACACCGGTCACATCGGCCCCCAGACGGGCCATGGGTTCACAAATCAAGCCCCCACCGCAGCCGATATCGACGAGTTTCAACTCCCGGAGCGGCCGTGCTTCGGTTCGAACGCGCCGGAGTTCGGCACAAATCTGATCGAGAATGTAATCCAGCCGGCACGGATTCAGCATGTGAAGAGGGCGGAACTTCCCGTTGGCAGACCACCACTCGGACGCCAGGGCCTCGAACTTCGCAACTTCCTGCGGGTCGACGGAATGACCGGGACTCGTCATCCTTGCACTTTCATCCAGCCACGAATACGTGCATTCCTGCACTTGGGGCAACTGCTCCCGAAAACACTTTAGCGAACGCGGGCTCAGGACAACAAGCCGAACATGCATCGCGCCGAACATTTGGACCATCGCTCAATTCCGACCCGGCTCTATCCACCGGGGCATCCTTACGACTGCCGTATGGTCGAGGTCTCGGGTGGACACCGAATCTATGTCGAGCAGTACGGGTCACCGAAGGGAATTCCGGTCCTGGTCCTGCATGGGGGGCCGGGAGGGGGGATACATCCGAACATCCGAAGATTCTTCGATCCCCGGTTTTTTCATGTGACACTTTTCGACCAGCGCGGATGCGGCAAGTCCCTGCCTCATGCCTCGGTTGAAAACAACACGACCTGGGATCTCATCCAGGACATCGAGACGATCCGATCCCTTCTCGGGGTCCCCGTCTGGATCGTGTTCGGCGGCTCCTGGGGCGCAACGCTCGGAATCCTCTATGCCCAGAAACATCCCGACCGGGTACGGCAACTGGTACTGAGGGGACCTTTCCTGTTCACACGCCAGGAACTCGAATGGTTCTACGGAGGTGGCGCGGCGGCTTTCTTCCCCGACCACTGGCAAAGATTTGTCGACGTCCTTCCGGAAAACGAGCGGGATGATGTCATCGCCGGATTTCATCGCGGCCTGTTCGGTCCTGACCCGGAGATCCAGGCAAAATACGCTGCAGCCTGGACGGGCTGGGAAAACGCTCTCGCGTCAATGGGGGCGACCGATGATTCGGCTTCGGTTCCAGCCGATTACGCCCTCGCTTTCGCCCGGCTTGAGAACCATTATTTCACGCACAAGGGATTTCTCGAAAGCAACGACCAGATTCTCGGGAACATGGCTGCGATTCAGCACATTCCCGGAACAATCGTCCAGGGTCGGTACGACATGATCTGTCCGCCTGCTGCGGCCTTTACCCTGCACGCCGCCTGGCCTCGTTCGCAGCTCTTCGTGGTTCAGGATGCCGGTCACTCGATCACCGAGCCCGGGGTCGCGTCGCGGCTGCTGCACACCATGGACATGATAGCCCGGACTGCTGAGCAGTGATCGATGCGGCGGCCGGCGGCCCATTGCGTGCACAGGAATATCAGCATTTGTTAATCCGCCCGTAAGGCGTTATTGACGTTTTCATGGTAGGAATTGACGTATGAAGTCGCTCGCAGTCATTGTTCTTCAGCGACTGGGCCTTGGTGTTGTTACCCTTTTTGTCGTTTCGGTTCTGATCTTCCTTTCCGTCAATCTTTTGCCGGGTGATTTTGCCGAAGCCATCCTCGGGCAGGGTGCAACGCCAGAGGCGGTTGCCTCGATTCGGGAAGACCTGGGTCTCAACAAACCTGCGGTCGTCCGATACTTTGACTGGCTGTCCGGCGTCGTGACCGGGGATTTCGGTACGAGTTTCGCCCAAGCGAACTTTGACGCGTTTGCAGGCGAAGCTGCCGGAAAGGGCGGTATCGGCTCTGTCGCCGCACAACTGGAGCCGCGATTCAAGAACACCCTGTTCCTGGCCATGGTCTCGGCCGTCATTTCGGTTCCCCTGTCTCTTATCCTCGGAATCCTCGCAGCCCTGTACAGGAATTCGGCGTACGATCGGGCCGTCAATATCGGCACGCTGTCATCGATCTCGTCGCCGGAATTCTTTCTTGCGTACATTCTCATCCTGTTCCTGGCCGTCCTGACGCCGGTCTTCCCGTCCCTGTCCAACATCTACGCAGACATGTCGTTCGGCGATCGTCTCGAGCGGACCATGCTTCCGGCGCTGACGCTGACGCTCGTCGTGACTGCGCACATGATGCGGATGACACGGGCAGCAATCATCAATCTGCTCGCGTCTCCCTACATCGAAATGGCGCGCCTCAAGGGAATCACGCCCTTTCGGGTCATCGTGGTGCATGCGCTGCCCAACGCACTGGCGCCGATCATCAACGTGATTGCGCTCAACCTGGCTTACCTCGTGACGGGCGTCGTGGTTGTCGAAGTGGTCTTTGTCTACCCGGGGATCGGCCAGCTGTTCGTCGACAGCGTCAAGATCCGGGACATTCCGGTCGTCCAGGCGTGCTGCCTGATCTTCGCGTCAGCCTACATTCTCCTCAATTTGTTGGCGGACGTCCTGTCAATCATATCGAATCCACGACTTCGCCACCCGAAATGAGGACCGGTTCATGACTTTCGCAGTGCAATTGCTGGCATGGCTGGTCGCAATGGCCATCGGGGCCTGGGCATTTCGCTTCGTCGGCCAGCGGATTCGGTGGAAACAGGAGGCGTGGCGCGTCTACTTCCGCGACATGAGTTACATGGTCGCATTCGGGTTCGTGCTGGCATTCGTTGCTCTGTTCTGGTCCTTCGTTCTCTATTTCTTCTGGAAGGTCACATTTTTCAGATGGGCCGTGATCGGGCTGATCTTTTTCTCGGTTTCGGGCTACCTGTTTCGTCTCCTTGGCCGGCATGCAGGGACGGATCTGACCCGGAAGATTTTTCGTGACATGCCGATTACGGCAGCGTTCGGCATTCTGACCATTCTGGTTTACGCCGTTCTGGCCGTCTTCGCCGACCTGATTGCTCCCTATGGCCAGGCAGAAGTCTTTGACTCGATCAATGTTTTGCCAGGTGGCAATCCGGAGCTTGGTGGCGATCCGAGGTTTCTGCTCGGGACCGACCAACTTGGACGGGATCTTCTGTCCCGCCTGATATACGGTGCCCAGAACACGGTCGGAATTGCGTTCGTGACCACCTGCCTCGCCTTCTTGATCGGTGCAACCTTCGGCTTTCTGGCCGCGGCTCTCGGCGGATGGGTCGATCAGATCACATCCAGGATCGTTGACGCGCTCATGGCCATCCCGCAGCTGATCTTCGCTTTGCTGCTGATGACCATCGCAACGGCCTGGGCGGGGTCTGACAAGGTACTGATCATGGTGTACATGGTTGTTATCATTGCCTTTCTGGACAGTACCCGGGTTTACCGCCTGGCGCGTGCCGTCGGCCTCAACATCGTTGTCATGGATTACATCGAGGCTGCCCGACTCAGGGGCGAGAACCTGACGTACCTGATCTTCAGGGAGATCCTTCCGAACGCGACGGCTCCATTGCTCGCGGAATTCGGGCTCCGGTTCTGTTTTGTCTTCCTGACCATTGCGGCCCTGTCGTTCCTCGGCATCGGCATACAGCCGCCTTTGGCGGACTGGGGCACGATGGTTCGCGACCTGTCCCAATTCATCAACTTCGCGGCATTCAGCCCCCTCACGGCAGCCTTGCCGCTCATGGCCGCCGGTGCGATTGCGCTTCTGACGGTCGCGGTGAACTTCGTCGTGGACTGGATGCTGCACAAGAGTTCAGGCCTCAAGGAATAGCGTAATGGCTGAATCGGCCCCACTGGTCAGAATCAGGGACCTGAAGATCGAAGGCAAATCGGACGAAACCTGGGTCCAGATAGTCAATGGCATTGATCTCGACCTCAACGCAGGCGAAGTTCTGGGCCTGATCGGGGAATCCGGCGCCGGCAAGTCGACGATCGGACTCGCCGCGATGGGTTTTACCCGCGACGGCTGCAGGATTTCCGGCGGAAGTGTCGAATTTGACGGCATTGACCTGGTCAATGCCGATGCCGCGACGAAACGATCATTGCTCGGCCGCAAAATCGCCTATGTCGCCCAATCGGCCGCAGCGAGTTTCAATCCGGCGCACCGGATCATCGACCAGCACACCGAGGCGCCGGTCCAGCACAGGGTCTTTTCTGCGACGCAATCCCAGTCCGATGCAATCGAGTTGTACGAACGCCTGCGGTTGCCCAATCCGTCGGAGATCGGATTCCGGTATCCTCACCAGGTCTCCGGGGGCCAGCTGCAGAGGGCGATGACGGCGATGGCGATGTCCTGCCGTCCGGATCTGATCATTTTCGACGAGCCGACCACTGCCCTTGATGTGACGACCCAGATCGAGGTGCTTGCCGCGATCAGGGACATCGTGGACCAGTTCAACACCGCGGCAATTTACATCACCCATGATCTTGCCGTCGTCGCCCAGATGGCCGACCGGATCAAGGTCCTGCTGAAAGGGGATGAAATCGAGGAAGCGGAAACGCGTGTCATGCTCGACGACCCGAAACAGGACTACACAAAGACGCTGTGGGCGGTCCGGAGCTTTCGGCGCGACCAGAAGTCTTCGGCCGCAAGGGGCGAAATCCCGGTTGTCGGCGTCCGTAACGTCTCGGCGTCTTACGGGCCGGTTCCGGTTTTGCATGATGTCAGTTTCGAGATCCACGCTGGCCGGACGGTGGCGGTCGTCGGGGAATCCGGATCGGGCAAGTCGACGGCAGCGCGATGCATCACCGGCCTGCTGCCCCCGATCAACGGGACGATCGAGTTCGATGGCCACCCGCTGCCCCGTGATTACCGAAAGCGCAGCAAGGATCAGCTTCGCCAGGCGCAGATGATCTACCAAATGGCGGATACGGCATTGAACCCCCGAAAACGGATTTCCGAAATCATCGGCCGGCCGGTGGAATTCTATCTTGGTCTGAAGGGTTCCGAGAAACGCAGGCGCGTCGAGCAACTGCTTGAACAGATCGAAATGGACCCTTCCCAGTACATTGACCGATTCCCCTCCGAACTGTCCGGTGGCCAGAAACAGCGGATCGGAATTGCGCGTGCCCTGGCGGCAGAGCCCAGGTTCATCATCTGCGACGAGGTCACTTCGGCCCTGGACCAGCTGGTTGCAGAAGGAATTCTCAAGCTTTTGGCCAGCCTTCAGGACAGCCTGAACCTCGCCTACATGTTCATCACCCACGACCTCGCAACCGTCCGCGCGATTGCCGACTCCGTCGTGGTCATGAAGGACGGAAACGTGGTGGAGGCCGGACCCAAGGAAGACATGTTCACACCGCCCCATCACCCCTACACCGACCTGCTGCTCAGCTCGGTTCCCGAGATGAATCCCGACTGGCTTACCATGCTGCTGGAAGCCCGTGGGGTCGACAACATCGGCGATGCCGCGGCAGAGCGAATATCTTGATTATTTGACCGTAGATACGTAATGATCAGGCGTGGTCCTGTGGCGATACCTGTCGCATCAGGAATGTGCGAAGAACCAGAACTGGAGATCGAAATGATGACACACCTGAACCGCCGCAGCGTTCTGAAAACGGGTGCGGCAACTGTAGCCGCCACGGCGCTGACACCCCTGTCGACGGGAGCCATGGCGAGCCCGTCTCGTGGGGGTGACCTGCGCATAGGCTTGGCGGGCGCGAATACATCTGACAGTTGGGACGGCCGTACCCATTCGGACAGTTTCATGATCGTTCACGGGCATGGCTGTGTGTTCGACTGCCTGACGACCGTGAACGCCAAGGGCGAACTCGTCGGTGAACTGGCGGAAAGCTGGGAATCTACGCCTGATGCAAAAGTCTGGACGTTCAACCTTCGACAGGGCGTGACGTTCCACAATGGGAAGCCTTTCGGTGCGGATGACGTGCTCGCGTCTCTCCAGATGCATACGGCCGAAGGCGCGAAATCGGCTGCCAAGCCGATTGTTTCACCGATCGTCGAGATGAAAAAGCTGACGGATCACCAGGTTCAACTGACGCTCCAGTCAGGTAATGCCGACTTCCCGTATCTCATGTCCGACTACCATATCCTGATGTACCCGGCCGGAATGATCGAGGAAGCGATTGCCAACGGTATCGGAACCGGCCTGTATCGCGTCGATAACTTCGATCCCGGTGTGCGCTTTGTTGGTGTCAGGGTTGACAGCCATTACAAGGACGGAACTGCGGGATGGTTCGACAGCATCGAGTCCATCGCCATCAACGACGCATCGGCCCGGATGAACGCACTGTCGACCGGGCAGGTTGATGTTGTGAACCGCGTGGACTTCAAGATCGAACCGTTGCTGAGAGCCAATCCAAACATCGAGATCTTCGAAGTTACCGGCAACCAGCACTTCACCTTCCCGATGCTGACCAATGTCGCTCCTTTCGACGATGTCAACGTCCGCAAGGCGATCAAGCATGCTGTCAACCGCCAGGAATTGGTCGACAAGATCCTGCTCGGACACGGCAAGGTAGGCAATGATCACCCGATCGGGCCTGCAAACCAGTACTATCATGCCGAGCTCGAACAGCTTGAGTACGATCCGGACAAGGCGAAATTCTATCTCAAGGAAGCCGGGATGGATTCGCTGTCGATCGACCTGTCCGCTTCGGACGCAGCCTTTGTCGGTGCCGTGGATGCCGCGCAACTCTACCAGGCATCTGCACAGGCGGCAGGGATCAACATCAATGTCATCCAGGAAGCTGCGGATGGTTACTGGTCAAATGTCTGGCTGAAAAAACCATGGTGTGCCTGTTACTGGAGTGGCCGGGCCACCGAGGACTGGATGTTCTCGACGGCCTATGAAATTGGGGTCCCGTGGAATGACAACCACTGGAACAACGAACGGTTCCAGCAGTTGCTCTTCGAGGGGCGCGCCGAGCTCGACTCCGACCGGCGCCGTGACATCTACCACGAAATGCAGGCATTGATGTCCGCCGAAGGTGGAACCATCGTTCCGATGTATGCGAACTATGTGGACGCCAACTCGACTCGGGTTACCCATGGTCCCGACATCGGAAACCTGTGGCAACTCGACGGCTCCCGCATTTGTGAGCGTTGGTGGATGGCCTGATCTTTCCTCTTTACGTTACCGGGAAACGCCCCGCCTCGCGGGGCGTTTCTTTTTTCGCTCCCTGGCAGAGTGGACCCGGTCGAACCCGAACCCACACCCGAAGCAAGACATTTGCCGGCAGGCTACGCGCACTTGGTGTCGTGACCGCGCATACCTTCACCTGCATCCACTTCGGCTGAAACATGTTTGAGGCCCGGAGCCCGGTCCTGACTGCAGGTCCGAAAGTACATGCACGCATTGCCGCTCACGCCCTCAATGACCTTCGCAAATTCATCGAGACAGCGAAACACGGCGGTGATAGAGGCATTCCTGAGTACATTTTCGGGGAACACGGCGGCATGGACACGTGGGCCGTGACCGCAGATCGGTACCGGTGCCACCAGGAAGGACCGCCACGCGACCTGTAACGGGAAAATCAATGCGAACCAGGAGAGAGTGGCCGACCATGCCGCATCCAGCATTCGCGCGGAACGCGTTTCGGACCTTGGCCGCGAGCCTGGCCACGGCCCTCCTGTTGTCGGCAACCGCACCGGCTCCGCTGCACGCACACGACCGGAAGAGCGACACACCGCGCGTCGCCGTCGTTTCCGCTTTCGCGCCCGAGGTGGCAATCCTGAGACAGGAACTCACAGACGCGTCGGAGCATTCGCTGAACGGCGTCACCTTCGCCACAGGCATGCTGGAAGGGCGGCAGGTCGTACTCTTCCTCAGTGGGATCAGCGTGGTCAACGCTGCAATGACCGTGCAGCTTGCGCTCGATCATTTCACCATCAAGCGCATCGTGTTCTCAGGCATAGCGGGTGGTGTGGACCCCGGGTTGAACATCGGCGACGTGGTTGTTGCCGAGCGCTGGGGGCAGTACCTCGAAATGCTCTTCGCCCGTGAGGTCGACGACGGCTGGGCGACGTTACCTTTTTTCACGTACCCGTACGCAAACTTCGGCATGATGTTCCCGCGTTCGGTCACAGTGCTGCGCTCCGGAGCCGATGGACCCGAGACCCGGTTCTGGTTCCCGGTTGACGGAACACTTCTGGATCGCGTGCGCCATGTCGCGGTGGATGTCTCGCTTTCGCGCTGCACCGAGGACGGTCGCTGCCTGGACGAAACTCCCAGGATCGTGGTCGGTGGCTCCGGCGTCTCGGGTTCCGCCTTTATCGACAACGCGGCCTTCCGCACATGGGCTTTCGAGACTTTCGGTGCGCGTGTGCTGGACATGGAAAGCGCCGCTTTGGCACATGTCGCCTATGCCAATGACGTACCCTACATCGCCATCCGCAGCCTTTCCGACCTCGCCGGCGGTGGTGACGGTGCGAATCAGATGGAGGTTTTTCTTGAGCTCGCGGCGTACAATGCAACGGAAGCCGTCAAGGCGCTGCTGCGAGCGATGCCGGGCAAGTCCTGATCGGATTGCCGGGTTGGCGAGGGCTGCAGAGAACGTGCGGGGAAGGTTGAAGGAGGCCATGTCAAATTGAGCAGCAACAACGAAACGACCTTGCCTTCCTCCTCACCGGGCTGGGGGATCGATAATGACTATGGCCCGTTGCGCGATGTTCTCCTGGGCCGACCGGAATTCTATCGCTGGGTGGACGCCGGGCCGATCACCCGCCGAACCTTGGAGAACCAGGCGAAGACCGGGGTCTCCTTCAACCTGCAGACTGCAATGGCCCAGCACGCAGAAATGGTCCGCATCTACGAGGCCGCGGGCGTTTCCTGCCATTACCTGGCATCGGACGAAGTGCTGCACCGGAACTTCTTCGCCCGGGACTCCAGTGCCATGACCCCTTGGGGCGCACTGATCTGCCACATGCAGTTGAAGTGCCGCCGTGCGGACTACGTCACGGCGATCAGGTTCTATCAGGAAAACCGAATTCCGATCTGGAAATATGCGACTGCCGGTCATTTTGAAGGTGGCGATTTCGTCATCCTGGAACCGGGCACGGTCCTGATCGGTTACTGCGGCGAACGATCAGAGGAGGCCGGGGCGGAACAGGTCGCAGCCTGGGTGCGCGAAGAAGGTTGGGAGGCAGTGGTGGCCCCGATTTCCCGTGAGTTCGTGCACATGGACGGACTGGTCGTACCGCTGGCACCAAAGCTGCTGGTTGCCTGTCTGGACGCACTCGAGTCCTGGCTTGTTGACTGGTTGCGCGCCAAGAAATTCGAATTCATCGACGTGGGTTATGCGGAGGCGAAGAACCTTGGCGTCAACCTTGTGGCATTGGGCAACGACCGGGTGCTGTCCATGAAGGGCAGCACGAATTTGAATGCGAAGATGCGCGCGCTGGGATTCGACGTGCACGAACCTGACATGTCCATGTTTACGCTGGGCGGCGGGGGCGTGCACTGTCTCTGTCAGGCCTTGCGGCGAGAATCCATGACACCGAAGCACACGGAATCCGAGTGACGGGAACGGTACCACGGCTATCGCTCTTTCTTCCTGTGGGGTGTTCGAAACGGAGATAGTCTGCGAAGCTGCCCACGTGTGATGTCTTTCCGAGTCCCGCTTCCTGGCTTGAGCCCTGCATTCGTTGAATTTGTCGGTCCTGCACGACAATCGCCCGAGGTGTGGCGCCTTTTCATCGGAATCATTCTCGCCCTCTCCAGTTTCGCGGTCACGCTGATCGGGACACTGCACCTGATCCTTGCATTTACTGGCGATCCAACGGCGTTCGACACACTCGAGGCGTTTCGGGCTCCCTCCCTGGCCGACCCGGAATGGGTATTGTGGCTACTCTTTGGCTTCGGCGGCCTGTCGCTCGGTGTGGCGATTGCGGTACGGATCATGCACGGCCGCTCGCCCCTGACTCTCGTTCATGCGCCCGGCCGCCCGGTCGCCCGGGACTTCTGTGTCGGCGTACTCGTCGCAGTCGCCGTTCTTGCACCGGGATCACTGGCAGTATTCCTGTGGTCCGAACCCACCCGGAACATGCAGGTTTCCGTCTGGATGCTCTGGATGGTACCGGCATTGCCTCTCGTGCTGCTTCAGGTATTTTCGGAAGAATTGCTGTTTCGCGGTTACCTGCAACAACAGTTGGCGGCACGGTTCTCCAGTCGCTGGATGTGGTGGTTTCTGCCATCCTTCGTATTTGGAGCACTGCACTTCGACCCGGGAACCTTTGGTTGGAACGCACCATTGATTGCGCTTTCAATCATGGTCTTCGGCCTCATCGCCGGTGACGTCACGGCACGTTCCGGAAGTATCGGCATCGCCGTTGGCCTCCATTTCGCAAACAATGCCTTTGCGCTGTGTCTGTTCGGGATCGACGGCTACCTTTCCGGCCTGAGCCTGTATGTGTTGCCCGAAATGACGCGGCGGGCGGCAGAAATCAGTCCTCTGTCAGTTGTCGATTTTGTCGGCATCAGCTTCGCCTACGCTGTTTTCCTAATCATTGTCGCGGTCGTGACGCGTACACGAACGCCGGGAGCAAACGGCCAGGGCGGGACAAGATTGCCAACGTGAACCGGGCGAACTAGAGTGCTCCAAGCCGCAGGTCAGCGACGAGGCACAGGTTCGGCCCAATGAACTGGATTTCGAATTTCGTCAGACCGAAACTCCGTTCCTTTTTCACCCGTCGCGACGTTCCGTCCAATCTCTGGAACAAGTGCGACTTCTGCGGTGCGCTTCTTTATCATCGCGAACTCGCCCAAGCGCTCCAGGTATGTCCGAATTGCGACCATCACATGCCGATCGCGCCAAGGCAACGGTTCGAATTCCTTTTCGATGACGGTGTCTTCGAGGAAATTCCGGTACCATCCTGTCTCCAGGATCCATTGGGGTTTCGTGACCAGAAAAAGTACGCCGAGCGAATCAAGGCGGCCCGAAACTCAACCGGTGAAGACGATGCCATGCTCCTGGCGGCAGGCAAGATCGGAAATGCTCCCATTGTTGCGGCAGGCCAGGATTTTTCCTTCATGGGAGGCTCCATGGGTATTGCCGTCGGGAACGCCGTCCTGGCCGCATGCGCAGAGGCCGCGAAACGAAAAACACCTCTGGTGCTTTTCTCTGCAGCCGGTGGCGCACGCATGCAGGAAGGAATCTTCTCGCTCATGCAGATGCCGAAAACGACTGCCGCGGTCCAGATCCTGCGCGAGGAACGATTGCCGTTTATCGTCGTGCTGACCCATCCGACGACTGGCGGAGTTACTGCAAGCTACGCCATGCTTGGCGACATCCATCTGGCAGAACCCGGTGCCCTGATCGGATTTGCCGGCCCCCGCGTCATTGAACAGACCATCCGCGAAAAACTCCCGGACGGATTTCAGCGCGCCGAGTACCTCCTGGAACAGGGCATGCTGGACCGGGTGACGCACAGGAAAGACATCCGCGACGAGCTCATCTCCATCGTGCGAATGTTGATGAAGATGTCTCCTCCCATAAAGGGGCAACTCCCATCCCCGGAAAACGTCCCTGCCCAGGACAGGAGCGAGACCGAAAAAAGGGCGGCCCGGGCAAGAACTGCATGACCGGCGCGCCCAGTGACATCATTCTCGACAGACTGGCCGGGCTGCATCCCAGACTCATCGACCTGAGGCTTGAGCGCATGAATCGACTCCTCGCGGAACTGGGTAACCCGGAGTCGAGCCTTCCCCCGGTCATCCATATCGCCGGAACAAACGGCAAGGGCTCGACAGCGGCAATGATCCGAAAGGGGCTGGAGACCGCCGGGAACTCGGTTCATGTCTACACGTCGCCCCATCTCGTTCGATTTCGCGAGCGGATCCGGGTCGCGGGCTCACTTATTCCCGAGCCGGACCTCGCCGCGTTTCTCGAAGAGTGCGAAAAAGTCAATGGCGACGATCCCATCACGATGTTCGAGATCACCACCTGTGCCGCGTTCCTGGCGTTTTCCCGTACACCGGCAGACTTCACGATTCTGGAAGTCGGGCTAGGCGGTCGCCTGGATGCGACCAACGCCATAACATCGCCGGCCGTTTCAATAATCACCCCGGTCTCGCTCGATCATCAACAGTACCTGGGTGACTCCTTGAGGGAGATCGCAAGAGAAAAGGCCGGCATTCTCAAGCGCAACACGTTGGGCGTCATTACCCGCCAAAGCCCTGAAGCTCTCGAAGTCATCCAGGAAGTTGCTGATTCGGTCGGCGCGACCCTGAAGATTCAAGGTCGCCACTGGCATGTGTGGGAAGGCGATGAGCAGAATACCGGTTACCAGGATGAATACGGGTTCCTCGATCTGCCGCAACCAAGCCTGCCCGGCCGGCATCAAATCGATAACGCCGGATGCGCCGCCGCGGCGCTACGGATTCTCAGGCTGGACGCGGATTCGATCGCTGCAGCGATCGCTGGCGTCACGTCCGACGACTGGCCAGCCCGCATGCAACGAGTGCGTGATGGAGATCTTGCCGTCCATGCACCGGAATCCCGGATCTGGCTTGATGGCGGTCACAATCCGGCGGCCGGCCTTGCCCTTGCGAAAACCCTTGAAGAACAACCGGGCCGGTCGACTCACCTTGTTTGCGGGATGATGAGTTCGAAGGATCCGGCGTTGTTTCTCGAACCGTTTGTCGGCCTGGTTGATTCGGTGACCGGGGTGGCCATTCCGGGAGAGGCGGCAAGCCGGCCTGCCGACGACATTGCCCTGGCCTCTCAAACCCTTGGCATGCGGGCGAGTACGGCTGACAGCGTCCCCGACGCGGTCAAGGCCATCACGGAAAGAACTCCGCGTGCCCGGATCCTGATCTGCGGTTCCCTGTATCTGGCTGGCGTGTTGCTCGAATCGTTCGAGTCGCCTCCTGCCAACTGAAGCTCGCGGAACCATTTGCGACAACCAGCGCCCGAGAGCGCTTCAGGATGCGTCTTCCGGCAGCACGATGCTGATCGCGGCAATCCTCGACGACGTCTTCAGGGACGGGATCCGAAGAACGGCTCGACCCGTGATCTGAACAATTGATGATCCTCCGCCATCAACGCAGAATGTTCCGCAAAGACCGAATCCGTTCACGGACCCCCTTGTTGGTGAGGGTGAGGGTATCATTCTCCGCGAGCTGCTTCGGCAAGATTCAGAAGAGTGTCGCCGGGAATCCGGAGGGGCTTGCTCAATTCCAGTATCCGGGCACGCGAAACCTTGTCGCGACGCCAGGCTTCGATGGCAAGATGGGCGACCTCGTTGCGGAGTTCCCGATCCCGGTACTGTTGCCGTTCGCGTTTTCCGACGTCACTGAAAATGCCGAGTGCCTTGAGGTACATGCGTCCGAATCGTTCGCGGTCGAGGATAGAGTCGCATTCGCGGTCGGAAATGTGCTGCAGACTCTTCATGCGAAAAATTGCTGCCCGATAGGTCACTCCGAAATGGTTCGCGAGCATGGCACAATCCTTGTATGTGACACGTTGCGAACGGGCTGGAGGACGCTGAGTCGCCGCGAAACATCCACCTCCGGCGGTTTCAAAGACAGCGTGGTCCTGTCTGCTCGGCTGGCCTTTGCCAATGCTTTGCAGAAATGTCCGAATGCCGTTTCCCGGCATGAGAAACGCGGAGGCGAAAGCGTTCGCACGCTGTTCGACCAATTCGGACGAGTTGTTCGTGCTGGATATCGAAATGTCGCGGTTGCGATTCAGCAATGCGTGCGCGTACTCATGCGCGTAGGAGAGTCGCATCCATCCCTTGGAGCGAGACGAGTTGACAAGTGTCGCAAGGCCGAGACTCGGGTGCCGGAGAAAAAGGCCTGACGCTTCTACCGGAAGGGTGACACCAGACGCCCATATCCCCTGGGATATGATGAATTCGGCAACATCGGAAACTGGGGCATCGCCAAGACCAAGCCTTCTGCGTTCCTGCCTGGCTACCTGCTCTCCCTGCGTTACCGCCTCTCCGGACGTGCGGGGAGGTCGCACATCGTAAACGGGTGGACCAGATCCAGGCTCGATGCCCATCAACTGCCTGAGCACGACTCCCTCGCGACACAGGTGAAGGCACAGGGAGACCTGCAGATGCGTGGTCGGGCTTGAGCCCAGTTCAGGTGCCGAGAGGAACAGGTCTGCCGTGACATCCCGCCTTTCGTCCCCTGGTTCCTCACTCAGGAGATCAGCGACAGGGAGTGCGTAGATTTCGGCGAACTGCTTGAGTTCGAGTGTCGACACTGATCGCTTCCCGGCCTCGAGCTGGGAAACGGCGGTTCGGGAAATGTTCAGGGCATGGGCGACGGATTGTTGACTCAGGTGCCTTGATTTTCGCGTTGCGCGAAGCCGTGCTCCAAGATCCAAAGCGTTCACGGCAACCTCATGTCCGACATTCAGCACCTTCCAACTGCTTGCCCAAGCACCGCCTTTAGTTTCGCATAACGAACACTAAATGTAAATTCTTTCCAGTTCTTGAATGATAATCACCCATATGTCGGCAAACTGCCTCGCGCGATCAAATAGAGCAAAACCTGTCAACCGGTTTCTGGTTCAGGATGGTCTTTCGCGCTGGTCTCCGGAACGGCCGCCCAATGCAGGCTGTCGGAAATCGAACCTGAGTTGATCCGATCGCCGGATTCGACCACGCCCTCGGGCGGGCTGCATGCAGTCGTCCCGCTTTCGTCTGCCGCCATCTCTCTTGCCACCCAGGTTCGTGCCGCAAGCACTGAACCGTTAGACGGCGGCAACCGTTCGATGGCGCGTAACTGATTTGGTCTTGCGTTGTGTTCGCCACCAAAGGACCGAATGTCGCCCGGGCAGGACGGGCTGTGGAAATTCACCTGGGTCTCGACCGTAGCTGCGCAATCAGGTTCGGGTAACAGGGCTCCGGATGCCGACACGTCGGGTTGTCACGGTTCGCAACGACATGGAACACGTTGGCCGTGACGTCGTCCGGGGGCTCACCGACTCCGGAGCAGATCCTCTCGACCGTCAGGAATTCGGGAAGCACTCGAGCTTCCGTTGTTTCTGAAATTCCGCCCCGGACGGACCGTGTCGGATACGGGGAACTTCGCTACCAGGACAGGGCTCGGCCTGGTTTCGGGCCAGATCCTGAGCGCCATGGCTGAAAAGTGCGTCGCCCGAATCCACCGGTTCACGACTCACGCGTCATGGCGGACACGCCCAACCCTGGCAGGGTAGAGCGGCCAGCCGAATCCGACAGGGAGCACCCCATCTTTCCCCTGCCCGAAGCGAGGTCCTGAGGAAAGTTGGATGAATCCGTTTTCCTGCCGCAATGTGGATCGCATGGCAGGAATTGAATCGATGACCCCCGTAGTCCTCGTTCCTGGTCCACTTTTTGCCATCGTGGGAATCGCCTTCGCCTTGTTCCCTGCCCGGTGCCCCGCCACCGCCGAAGCGCAGGTTTCGCGCCGAGATGCGAAGGAGACCGCTGGCGCCATCCGGCTGGTTTTCGGTGCTTTCCTTATTGCCAGTGCCGAGACAGCCCGTCATTCGATGGCGGTCATGATATTGGGCGGGCTTTTCGTCATTGGGGGGTTGACGGTTCTGTTGCTCCCTCGATCGCGTTTCGATTCACGTGCCCGACGGGCATTGGGGCTGTCCTGCCGTGTTGTCAGGTTTACCTCCGTTGTTGCAGTCGTGCCTGGGAGCAGGCTCATGTTTGCCGCGACTGGTTAGTATCATAACCGTTTGTTTATACTTGTGAATTTATCCATTTTCGAACAAGTTCCCTTCGTCGACCTCGCGTGGCCTCCCCAAAAACCGGCACAATGAATCAAGTTCGTCGAGGGACCGGTACGAGATCCTCAGGGCGCCACCCTTACCTTTCGACCTGTGCTGTATGACGACCGGGAGTTTCAGGGAGGCAGACAGTTCCGCCTCAAGAGCGCGTGTGTCCGCGTCTTTCGTCCGACGATCACTCCTCTTGTTCTCGCCGGAGGCCCGAGCCACCAGGTTCTCCGTTTGTCGGACATTCAACCCGTCGTCAACGACCCGCTTCGCGAGTCCGGACGGGTCGTCGCTTCCCAACAGCGCGCGGGCATGTCCTGCAGAGATTTGTCCTTCCCGGAGCATTGCCTGCACGTCCGCGGGCAACGCCAGAAGCCGAACGCTGTTGGCAATGTGGCTTCGGCTCTTTCCGACAACCTCGGCAAGACTTGCCTGTGTGTGCTCGAAATCGTCGATCAGGTGCCGAAATCCCGTGGCTTCCTCTATCGGGTTGAGATCAGTCCGCTGGATGTTTTCGACCAGGGCAATCTCCAGCATGTGTTGGTCTTCCGTCTCCCTGACCACGACCGGAACTTCGTGCAACCTGGCTCGTTGGGCGGCACGCCAACGACGTTCACCGGCGACGATCTGGAACCCTGTCCTTTCCGTCGGATCCGGACGAACGAGAAGGGGTTGGATTATTCCGTTCCGCTTGATGGACGTGGCAAGTTCCTCCAGGTCTTCATCACTGAAGTCCTTCCTAGGCTGCTCCGGATTGACCCGTATCAATTCGATTGGAACCGACATGCCGCGGCCTACCGGGCGGTCCGCGGCGGACTCCCCGGCTTCGGGCGACCTCCTGCCCTCATCATGTTGCCGTTCTCGATGCGCCGTTTCTGCCGCGTTTGCGATGTCGACGCCAAGATTCCCCATCAAGACTGATAGCCCGCGGCCAAGGCTTCTTTTCTCTTGTGGCCTGGAATTGTCTGTTTCTGCCATACTGTCCTCCTGGAGGCCCTTTTCCGACCCTTTTTCTCGACGCGGCCACTCAGACCATTTGGGAACCCTCGAGGAATTCCTTCGCGAGCTGTTGATACGCGACGTTCCCGGTGCTTTTGACGTCGTATTGTGAAACCGGCAGACCGAATGACGGCGCTTCGCTCAACCGCACATTCCTGGGAATCACCGTCTCGTACACCAGCGATCCAAGATTATCCCGCGCATCCCGTTCGACCTGCTGGGACAGGCGAATACGCCGGTCATGCATACACAGGACAACGCCTTGGACCCGCAGTTTGGGGTTGAGGTTTTCCCTGATATGCCGAATCGTCAGTATAAGTCTGGAAAGTCCTTCGAGCGCGTAATACTCGCACTGAAGAGGAACCAGAACAGAGTCACAGGCCGCAAGCGCATTGACCGTCAGCATGTTCAGAGCAGGCGGACAGTCGATAAGGACGAATTCGGGAGAAGGATTCAGTTTTCCTATTCCCGGCAAGGCCAATCGCAAGGCCAGGGCCGGGCTCTCACGCCCGGCCAGTTCGACATCGGCGGAACTCAGGTCTGGGGACGACGGAACCAGGTCAAGCCCCGGGACTCCCGTCTTGAGCGCAGCGGTCTCGATCGGGGCATGCCTGAGGAAAACCTCGTACATTGAGGTTTCCTGGTCGCCCGGGTCGATACCGAGTCCGGTCGTCGCATTGCATTGGGGATCGAGATCGATCAGCACAATCGGTTTTCCGGCGAGTGCCAGCGACGCGGCAAGGTTGATCGCGGTCGTGGTCTTCCCGACGCCTCCCTTCTGGTTGGCGACCGCAACGATCCTCGTTCCGGCATGACCGTCAGGTCGAAGTGGCACGGAATATGTCTCCGATTTCAAGAATCCGCGCGTCAGGATCCGTCAGGCTCGGCCATCGGGACAGGGAAAACCTCCAGTGCTGCCGGGCAGCACTGATTTCCCTATCACACCCGCGCCCCTTCGGAAACAGGCATACACCGTCACGGGCGAGCATTCCGGACGCCAGTCGCAGCAAATCGGGCAGTTCCGCCACGGCCCGGGCCGAAACCACGTCGAAATCTCTCGCATCCGGGTCAACCTCTTCCGCCTTGATTTCACCGACGCGCGTGTTGACGACCCTGACCGGCGTCGATGTTTCACGTGAAACATTCTCCAGAAACGCGCATTTCCTGGAGTTGCTTTCGAAAAGGGTCACGCTCAGTCCGGAAATCAGATCCGGCCCGATTATGGCCACGACCAGTCCCGGAAACCCGGCCCCGCTGCCCAGGTCCGCCCAGTTCAGTCCCGTCCGGGACCGAACCGGGTCGAGCACCTGTGCCGAATCGAGAAAATGGCGATCCCAAACCTCGGCCAGGCTATCCGCCGAAACCAGGTTCAGACGTGAATTCCATCTTTCCAGGACATGCGCGAACCGGTCAAGCCGCGCCATTGTTTCACGTGAAACATTGAACCGGGATTCAAGTAGCGAACGGGCTTCCCCGTTTGGCCTCATGCTCTCCGTCGGCCGTCAACCGCGTCCCTGTTTCGACGCAACCGGGCCAGCAGCAACAGCAGAGCCGCGGGCGTCATGCCGTCAATTCGTCCGGCCTGGCCAATACTCGCGGGACGAATTCTGGTCAGCTTGTCCTTGAGCTCGTTCGACAGGCCGTTGATGTCGTGGTAGCTCACGTCATCCGGAATCGGAATCGCTTCGTCGCGCCGCAGCGCTTCAATATCCCGTTTCTGGGCTCCGATGTAGTGAACGTATACGGCGTCGCGTTCGAGCTGGTCCGATATTTCCTTCGGGGCTCGCTCCAGATCCGGCCAGATTTCGGCAAGCCGCGCAAAGGACGTGTCTTTCCGTGACAGGAAATCCATTCCGTTGCGCCTGACTCCGTCGTGTTTGGCCGTGATTCCCGCGCGCGCGGCCTCGTTCGGGGTCATTGACCTGTTTTCAAGGAGTCCGCGAAACCGTTCCAAATGCTCCATCTTGTGCTCAAAGGCCACGCGCCGCCTCTCACCGACACAGCCGATATCGATTCCGGTCGGTGTCAGCCGCTGGTCAGCGTTGTCCGCCCGCAAAGACAGACGGTACTCGGCCCGTGACGTAAACATTCGGTACGGCTCGGCAACCCCGCGCGTCACGAGATCATCGATCATCACGCCGATGTACGCATCCGCCCGTCCAAGAATGAATGGTTCGCGACTCCTGCACCGGGCTGCCGCGTTCAACCCGGCGACCAGCCCTTGCGCCGCCGCCTCCTCGTATCCGGTCGTTCCATTGATCTGCCCGGCCAGGTACAGGCCCGGAACGTCCCTGACTTCCAGTGTCGGGCGAAGGGTCCGCGGGTCGACATAGTCATACTCGACCGCGTAGCCCGGCTGCGTGATGACAGATGTCTCGAGGCCGCGAATGGTTCGAACATACGCGATCTGGACGTCAAGCGGCATCGATGTCGAAATACCGTTGGGATAAACGGTATCATCGTCGAGGCCTTCGGGCTCAAGAAAGACCTGATGCGACGATCGTTCGGGAAATCGAACGATCTTGTCCTCGACCGAAGGACAATACCGGGGACCGATGCCGTCGATCCGACCTCCGTACATTGCCGATCGCGCCAGGTTCTGCTGGATGATCTCATGGGTCCCGGCATTGGTTTCCGTCACGCCACAGGAGACCTGACGCGCCGCCGGAGACGTCGACAGGAATGAGAACATGGCCGGGTCCTCGTCGCCTGGCTGGTTGTCAACACGACTCCAGTCGATCGTTTTTCCATCCAGTCGTGGCGGTGTACCGGTTTTCAACCGCCCGAGCGGAAAACCGAAGGAATCCATGCGTTCGGCCAGGCGACAGGCCGCATTGTCCCCGATTCGCCCGCCCGGCCGCGACTCGTCCCCGATATGGATGACGCCCCTCAGGAAGGTGCCCGTCGTCAGGACGACCGACCTCCCCTGAATCTCGGCTCCATCGGCGAGGACAACCCCCGCAACTCCCGGCCCGGACATGCGGAGGTCGGCGACCTCTCCCTCGACAACCGTCCTTCCCGGGCAATTGCGGAATTCCGCCTGCATGGCCGCCCTGTACAGGGCACGGTCGGCCTGGGCTCTCGGACCTTGAACGGCCGGGCCTTTGCTTCGGTTCAAAAGCCGAAACTGAATTCCGGCCCCGTCCGCCACGCGCGCCATGACGCCATCAAAGGCATCGATCTCACGAACCAGATGCCCCTTGCCGAGCCCCCCGATTGCAGGGTTGCAGGACATTTCTCCAATTCGGTCGAACCGGTGCGTCACCATTATCGTGCGGGCGCCCGTTCGCCAGGCTGCGTGAGCAGCTTCCGCGCCGGCATGACCGCCGCCAACAACGATCACGTCGGCCGGCTTCGCGTCTGACCGGTCGGAGCAAGGTTTGTTGTTCTGATGTTTCACGTGAAACATTCGGGCCCCGGAACTGCCTACTTCCCCATGCAAAAACTGGAGAAGATCTCGTCAAGGACATCCTCTACATCAACTTTTCCGAGAAGTGAATTCAACGCATGGGCACAGGCGCGAAGCTGTTCATGGACCAGCTCGGGTTCGAAGGAACTGGCCGACAACATGGCCCGGGCCGTGACCACGGAATTCAAACCCCTCGAAATCGCATTCCGGTGGCGGGCGCGTATGGCCGCCCGGGACACACGAACTCTTGGCGAAAGAACTGCCTCGATCCTGTGGATCAGGCGGCCCAGACCTTCCCCCGTTTTCCCGGATACGGCCAAGCCTTCGCCGATATTGATTACGTCGCACTTTCCCCGACAAACGATATCTTCTGGCCTGCTCGTGACGCCCAGACCTGCCGCCTCGCCGTCATGCGTCAGGAACACCCGAACATCCGCCGCAGCCGCCCGCAGCCGAGCCCGTTCTATTCCGAGCGTTTCAAGCTCATCCCCGGAATCCCGCATTCCGGCCGTGTCCAGGATCGTGACCGGAATTCCGTTGACATCCATCCGGACCTCGATCACGTCACGTGTCGTACCGGCCCGGGACGAAGTCAGGGCCGCGTCACGTCCGGCCAGCGCATTGAGCAGGGTCGACTTCCCGACATTGGGTGGTCCGACAATTGCGATTTCGAAACCTTCCCGCAACCGTTCTGCGGCACGGGATCCGGCGATTTCGAAACGAAACTCCTTTTCGAAGCCCTCCAGGATTCCGGCAATCTCGTCGGAGGGGTCCAGCGGCGCATCCTCTTCGTCTGGAAAATCTATGGTTGCATCCAGAAGCGCCATGGCACGGACAAGGCCCGTTCGCCACCGGGCCACCAACCCGGTGAGGCCCCCTTGAAGAACATGCAATGCCTGCATGCGCTGGTATTCCGTTTCGGCTTCAATGAGGTCCGCCAGACCTTCGACCTGGCTCAGGTCCAGCCGCCCGTTCTCCATTGCTCGACGGGTAAACTCGCCGGGCTCAGCGGTTCGCAATCCATCCATCAGCGCCAGATCGCCGAGGAGCGCGTTGATTGTCGCAACGCTTCCATGTGTTTGTATTTCAATGATATTTTCGCCTGTAAAGCTCTTTGGAGCTTCAAATGCGATGACGATGGCCTCGTCCAGGATGGCCCCGTTCCTCGTCCTTATTCTCCGCAACGCGGCCTGCCTCGGGGCCAGGCGGTTCGCACCAAGCCTGCAGGCCGCGTCAAAAGCGTCGGGGCCCGAAATCCTGACGACGGAGATTCCGGCCTTTCCTCGTGCGGAAGCCAGGGCGAAGATCGTGTCTGCGGACATGCCTGTCGTCCCGGACCCGAGACCTCCCCGGTGGTGTCAACAGCGAGACGCGGGCCGCTGTTCTCACGTGTTCATCGAATCGAAGAACTCGGCGTTGCTCTTGGTCTTTCTCAGCTTGTCCAACAGGAACTCGATCGCATCGGTTGTCCCCATCGGATTCAAAATTCGTCGAAGCACGAATGTTTTCGTGAGTTCGGACTTGTCGACAAGGAGATCTTCTTTCCGGGTGCCGGATTTCAATATGTCGATTGCAGGAAAGACACGCTTGTCCGCAACCTTCCTGTCCAGAACGATCTCTGAGTTGCCCGTACCCTTGAATTCCTCGAAGATCACTTCGTCCATGCGCGATCCGGTGTCGATCAGGGCCGTCGCGATGATCGTCAAGGACCCGCCTTCCTCGATGTTCCTCGCGGCGCCAAAAAACCTTTTGGGCCGCTGCAACGCATTGGCGTCGACACCGCCGGTCAGCACCTTTCCCGAAGACGGAACAACCGTGTTGTACGCACGGCCGAGGCGGGTGACGGAATCCAGCAGGATGACCACGTCGCGTTTGTGTTCGACGAGGCGTTTGGCCTTTTCGATCACCATTTCCGAAACCGCGACGTGGCGCGTTGCGGGTTCATCGAAAGTCGAGGAAACGACCTCGCCCTTGACCGAACGCTGCATGTCGGTGACTTCCTCCGGTCTTTCGTCGATCAACAGGACGATCAGGTAGCACTCCGGGTGATTTTGCTCGATGGAATGGGCAATGTTCTGAAGAATGACCGTCTTTCCGGTTCTGGGTTGAGCAACGATCAGCGACCGTTGGCCCTTGCCGATTGGCGCCACGAGATCGATGACGCGCGCAGACTTGTCCTTGGCGTCGACCTCGGGGATTTCCATTTTCAACCGTGTGTCCGGGTACAGTGGAGTCAGGTTGTCAAAATGGACCTTGTGCCTGGAAGCTCCCGGTTCGCTGAAATTGATCGACGTTACCCTGACGAGGCCGAAATAACGTTCGTTCTCGAGCGGCGCCCGGATCACCCCTTCCACCGTGTCTCCCGTCCTCAGGGAGTACTTTCGGATCTGGCTCGGGCTGACATAGATGTCTTCCTGTCCGGGCAGGTAGTTGGCTTCCGGCGAACGAAGGAAACCGAAGCCGTCCTGCATTACCTCGAGGACACCATCACCGGAAATCTCGGCCCCTTCATCGGCCCGTTCCTTGAGGATGGCAAACATCATTTCACCCTTGCGCATGGGTGACATGCTTTCGAGGTCGAGTTCCTTGGCCATCTTCAGGAGATCCGCCGGGCTCTTTGCCTTGAGATCGGAAAGCGTCAGGGATTCCTTGGGGCTGGCGGTATCTGGCGTCATTGGAAAACCGTGCATGGTGTGCTGGCGTGCAGCACGTTTGATCAGAACATGAGGAAAGCTCTTGCGATGGTTGGGAAACCGAGCTTGGCGCGACTCTTACATCAGATTTTCGGCATCTGTCAATCGTTTCTCTTGCTCACAACTGCTTCCACTTTGAAGTCGTGTTCCCCTAATCCGTTGGAAGATAGTAATTTTTTTCGGCACTTCCCAAGAAGAATCGGCGGCATAGCAGACGCCCGGGCATGTCGAATTCGGGTGATTCGTCCTGAATGGCGGGCCAGACCTGTCAGAGAGGCGTGCCCTGGACCCGTGGTCGATGGACTTGCGGGGCCGAGCTCGACCCGGTGAACAGGGTATATCGGCCATACCTGGCTGGCCAATTGCCTCAGTGGACGGCTTCAAACCTGTAGAATGTCACCTGGTCCGCATCGCGCCAGCCTGGCAACGTGCCGTTGTTCTGCGAATAGGCCCCGGCCTTGAAGTACATGAAATCGTCGGCGACACTGTATCCGCTTTCCGTCATATCGTAGGAAGGGGCAATGATTTCCCGGCCATCGTCGCGGACGATCTTCACATCCAGCATCGGCCTGATGACGCCATTGACCTCCTTGCCGGAAACCCTGATCTCGTAGGAGAAGATCTCGTCCAAGGCGATCCCGTCTTTCGGATTCTTGGCATTGTCCTTCCGCTCGCCGATCATTTCCACCCAGATGTCGTCACCGCCGGCAGGTTCGCGGGCATAGTAGATCGAGCCGAACTTGTTGCCCGGCAGTTTGCGGAAATAGAGCCGGACCGGCTCGTCGTCCTTGGCGTGAATCTGGCCTATGATTACCCGTCCGATCTTACCCGTCTCTCCGGTTCTGGTGACCTGGTTGACCGCCAGCGTCGCCCGAAGCGTACCATCGACCCCGCCTGCCAAGTCCTGCGCCTTTGCTGGTGCCGAAGAGAAGACCCAGTTGTTCCTTGTCGGCGTACCGTCATCGTTGCGGGTCGAAACACCAGTGTCACCGGCCCGCATCATCTCGCGCAGTTCCGCCGAACGCGCATAGGCGGATTTCTGCGTGGTCACGCCTCCGGGAATTGTGCGGAACACCATGCCGCCGGCCACCGGATCGGTGTAGAAGACCTCCGGATCCTGCCAGCCGGCGTCAAGTTCGATTTCCTCGACCTCGTCCGCCTTGCCATCGCCGTCCCTGTCGAATGGAACGGTGAGCTTCCAGGCGGAGAGATCGAAATTTTCCGACGGCGGCACGTCGGTGAAGAGGCCAAAGAGGCCCTTGTTGGAATAATCCGCCACATCGGAACCATCGCCGGTGGAGTCGATCATGCCCAAACCGCAGCCGTAGGGCTGGATTTCGATGATCGAGTTCCATCCGTTCTTCTCGTTTCCAAAACCGGTGACCCTGATGAAGCGTGCCACGGTGTCGTCGAGATCAAATCGTTGAATCGCTGTGGTTTTCCCTGCGCTCTCGGTCCGCGGGACCAGAGGCACGAATGCCCGAACGTCAATCGATGTCGATATCTCGAAGTAATTCCTGCGTTCGTGTCCCTTGTAGAAGGCAATGCCCAGCTCTTTCAGGGACTGCGGCATTCCCATGTCGACCACGATCTCACGGCCTGCTCCCTTGGCCGACCAGCGCGAATCCGGGTCGAACGCATGATCGATAACCCGGCCGGGAGCGTATTCATTGTCGTAATCGCCCTCGGCACTGACCGCGGCAACACGCAATTGCCTGATCTCTTCGCAACCGCCTGGAATGGTGGCATAAACTCTTGGCCCCTTTGCCGCCGCCTCGGCCGCTACCTTGGCCGGGCCGGAAATCGCGACCAGTTCGAAGTCGTCGAAGCGCCCCTCGCCGCCGCCCCAGCCGCCAAAGACCCGCGCCGCGGTGTCAGCAGATGTCGTGATGGCGACCGAAAGTGGTACCCAGGTTTCGCCGTCACTTTCGGAAGCTGTCGTGAATTGCTCGCCCGCAACTTCGATACCCTGGGCAGCATTGCATTGGATGGCTTGCGTCGTCTTGTAGCCGCGAACGGGAATGCGGGCAAACAAAGGATCTGGGCCAAGATGGATCACACCGGTGTCCGGAGCCGGGCTGGCCTTGGCTTCGATTCAGGAGACCGATGCGTCGACCACCAGCACTACGTCCGCCTCAGGAAGATGCGCCGCGATATTGCCTCCCACTCCGTTTTTCCAGTGTGTTGGCAATACGTTGCGTGTGACGAAGACTTCACTCACGGCAATCGAGTTCCCTTCGGCCATCGCTATCAGCCCGGCGCTGGCTTCCCCGTCTACATCGCCGCGCGAGCAGATGATGAGCGGGTTGCTGGCCGCCGCCAGCTTGGCCGCTGCGTCGGCGATGGCCTGCGGGTCGGGGTGAGCCACGGTCGGTGCCACCTGGCAGGGCGCACCGGGCACCTCGGTCTCTTCGCAAAGCGGTTCGCGCGGCAACGACACGTAAACGGCGCCCTTGGGTTCTGTCATGGCAACCGAACAGCCTCGCGAGACCAGATCGGCGGCGTTTTCCGCATAACGCGGTTCATAGTTCCATTTCACTGCTTCGCGCATGATTCCGGTCTGGTCGAACATCTCTTGCCCGTATTGGATGGGTGTATGGCGGCTGCCCATACGGCTTCCTTCGGTCAAGGGATTGCGGCCAGAGATCATGAAGATCGGAACATCATCGGAGCGTGCGTTCAAAGCCCCATCGCCGCGTTTGCGAGCCCCACATTCACATGCACCGCAGCAGCAGCCATTTTCCCGGTCGCAAGAAAATAGCCATGCGCCATCGTCACCACGACGTTTTCATGCGCCGCCGTTATGGCTTCAGGTATATCGGCCCCGCCGGTCCCGGCATAGGTTTCGATAATCGGCGCGAAGTCCGAGCCGGGATTGATGAAGAGCGTATCCACGCCATTTGCCTTCAGCGAACGCAGTATCGCCTCTCCGACCGATACCATCACTGACATGCGGGATACTCGTCAAAGATTCGGGTGGTTACGGTCAGCGGCAGCGACGAAAACTCAAGGCTCCCCCGTCCGCCTTGATCGCCGACGCCAGAAGCCCTTGCGCCGATGAGAGGTCTCAACAAATCGCGGATTTGCCAGGAGTTGATCCACGCGTGACCAAAACGAACCCTCGGAGCAACGCGATGGGCGCGACTGAGGTTTTCGGTCCAGGTGCAGGCAGAAAGTCCGTATTGGGTGTCATTGGCAAAGGCGATGGCTTTGTCGTCGTCGTCGAATGGCGCCACATGCAAAACCGGGCCGAAGGCCGAAGGCTTCCTGCTTGACAAAAGGCCAGTCTTCGGTCGATCGGACGGCGACTGTCGGCTGGATAAAGGCACCGTTGTCGCGTTCATCTTCGAACGACGGAATTCCTCCACCGGCAACGAACTCGCCGCCATGAGTCGGTACGGAATCCAGTAACGCCTTGACCCTTTCGCGGTGCCCGTGGCCGATTTGCGGGCCGATATTGAACCCATTGTGGTTCCTTTCTCCGATGACGATCCCGTTTGCGATTCCCGCCATCATATTCGTCAAAGCGCGAGCGGTGGACATAGGCGCGAGCGGTGGACATAGGCGCGTTCGGTACAGAAACAGATCTGGCCGCAATTGAAAAAGGCGGACCTCGTCATACCCTCGGCCACGGCGTCCATGCGTGCGTCCTCGAAGACAAGGGCTGCGTTCTTTCCGCCGAGCTCCAAAGAGACATCTCTCAAACCGTTCGCTGCCGCCTTCATGACGGTCGAGCCAGTGCCGCTTTCACCTGTAAAGGTGATGGTGTTCACTTTCGGATGAGATGTCAGGAATTCGCCCGCCGAGCCAGCCCCGAAGCCGTGCACGAGGCTGAATGCACCATCGGGGATATCCGAGGCAGCTATCACTTCAGCCAGAATTGTCGCGGAGGTCGGGGTCTCTTCGGACGGTTTCAAGATAGCCGAGTTGCCCATCACCAAGGCGGGTGCGACCTTCATGCACGCCATGAGAAACGGTACGTTCCAGGGGCAGATGCACGCGATGACCCCTTTCGGGCGCCGCGTGGTATACCACATGCCCTGGAAACCCATCTCGCCCGAAAACTGCATGCCGTGGTTCTCCAGCGATGAGGCGGTATCGGTATAAGCCCGGAACAGCCGTGCGGCGCGCGCACCGTCGAAGATTGAGGCCTGCCAATAACTGCGGCCTGTGTCGGCGACCTCCGCTTCAACCAGATCTGCGACACGAGCCATCAAATTGTCGGCGAGGTCATGGATCACCGCCAGCCGCTCCTTCATTGGAAGACGGCCCCAACAGGCAGCGTCGCTGCCGATGGAGACACCGCGGCCGCGGGTGACCGCCTCGTCGACCATGGTTGCGCTCGCCTCGTGGACGTTCGCCACGCGAGTACCGTCGAACGGGCTGACTTTGTCGAACGTCCTGTCCGAGCCGATCCATTGCCCTGCGATGAAGTTCTTCAGGTCCTTGCTCAAGCAATCCACTTGGGCCATGGGCCATGCTCGATGGCATCGAGCATGGCCTGGTTCAGGTCGATCATCAACTCGGCCTTTTCGGCTGCCGCTTGCGGGGTGTTCCAGAGGTTCCTGGTCTCGTCAGGATCGACACGAAGGTCGTACAACTCTCCGAAATCGAGTCCCTTGTAGACCGTCATCCGATGCGAGGGCGTAACAAGATTGCGCATGTTCGGGCGCTTGTCGAAGCCAGGGTAGACCTTGTTCTCCTCATGCTCGATCAGAACTGCCTTGCGCGTGGATGGGCCACCGTCCAGTTGCTCCAGGAACGACCTGCCCTGTATCCCGTAATAGGGGAGCAATCCGCAGCGCTCGAGCAACGTCGGCCCGATGTCGATTGAGGCGGCCAATCCGTCGGCCAACTGTCCGCCTGCCCTTCGCGGGTCAGCCCAGATGAACGGTATGCGATTGACCGAATGATGCGAGAACGGACCTTTCAGCAAGAGGGAAAACGCCCCCATGTAGTCGCCATGATCCGAATTGAAAATCACGACGGTGTCCTCGGCAAGACCTGAAGCCTCGAGCGTTCCAAGGATGTCCCCCACCGCGTCGTCGATCATCGTGATCATCCCCGCGGTAAGTGCCATGGCTTCCCTGAGTTGCCCCTCGGACGCCATGAAAGCCTGCTGCAAATTCGACGGAACGATGCCCTCGTCCATGAGCCGCTTCCATTCGCGAAGCTGGGGTGGCGGGTTTTTGTGAGCGTCAAAGGGCAAATCGATCCGGAATTCGTCGGGATCATACATGTCCCAGTATTTTCCGGGCGGAGTGAACGGGTGGTGCGGATCCGGAAACGAGATGAACGCGAAGAATGGACCGTCTTTTCCCGCGCGCGATCTGAGGTAGGTTCGTGCCTCATTACGAATGTAGAACGTCGGGTAAAGTTCGTCGGGTATTCGTGTGCGGAAAGCCTGCGGATTCGTGTAGTCATGCTGGAACTGGTTCTTGCGGTCCCTGAGAACGGCCCATTCACTGGTCTGGCGCCTGAGCCATTGCAGGTAATGGCCACCGCACTCGTCGCTATGGTTGGTTACCATTCGGACATAGTCAAACCCGTAGTATGGGACCGGAAACACGTGATACTCGGTTCCTTCGTAGGAATTTGGATGCTCGTTTTCGTAACGAATGCCGTTCGGCTTGTACGCTTCAGGAACATCCGGATTTGCGACATGGCTTTCGCCCTCACGCTTGATCGGTTTGTCCGTGAACGGCTGGAGATGGCTCTTTCCGATCGAAGCGGTGTGGTACCCTCCGGCACGCAATACATCGACGAAAGTGTTGGCATCCGCCGGAAGGGGCAAACCATTGTGACGGAGGCCATTCACGGACGGGTACCTGCCGGTGAAGATGGCACCCCGGTTCGGCATGCAGACAGGCGAAGTTACATAGAAGTTGGTGAACCGGGTGCCTCGCGCCGCGAGGCCGTCGATATTGGGCGTCTTCACAACCGGATGACCAGAACACCCGAGCCAATTCGCCCGGTGCTGGTCCGTCATGAAATAGAGGATGTTGGGTCTTTCGCTCAAATTGCGGCCCCTTTCCGGCTTAGAAAACCGTAGTGCACTGCGATCAAGGCAAGCGAGGCCAAGACCGCGATGCCGCTGACCATCGCGGACGGGTGGATCAGCAGGAGTCCGGCAGCTGCCCGCGCGACGACCTCCAATGCGGTCATCTTGCCCCGGTCAAATCGTGACGCGGCGGATGCGAGCATGTAGATGAGCAGCACCAAGCGGAGCAGAAGGAACACAAATCCGCCAATGGTAAAGAGACCTCCGGCCGCAGCAACGATCAGCATTTCGGGATTGAATGCGAAGAAGAACGGAATCGCGAAGATGACGATGCCAATCCGGGTCGCCTGAATCGCTGTCCCGATGGCCCCTCCGCCCGAGATCGAGGCCGCGGCAAAGGCGGCCATGGCGACCGGCGGAGTGATTGCCGAAGCAACCCCGAAATAGAACACGAAGAAGTGCGCCGTCAGGTCGGTCAGCCCAAGGCTGGTGAGCGACGGTCCGAGGATGATGATGATCGTAAGGTAGGCCGGCAGCGTCGGCATTCCCATACCCAATATAAGCGCCGCAACCGCAGCAAAGATCAGTGCGATAAGCAAGTTTTGGCCCGCGTTGCTGCTGATGACCTTTGCGAACTCCAGCGGCAATCCCGTGGACCCGAGCACGGCAATGATGATGCTGACAGTGCCGATGGCCATTAGCAACCGACCAAAGGTCACGCCGCCCTTCGCAAAGCTCTCAGCAACCAGAATCGGTTTTCTGCGCATCACGGGGTTCAGAAAACTCAGGACGAGAAGCACGCTCAGCGCGATCATCGCCGAGCCCGCCGGCGAGAAGCCCAGAAAGAGAGCTAAGACAACAATCGAAATCGGAACGATGACCAGAATGAGGCTGATCCAGTCCTGGAGCGTGATTGGGTCCATGTCGGACTCGGCCGTCGCCTCGACACCGAGAGAGCGGGCTTCGAACACCACTGTCGTGAAGAGCGATGCATAGTATGCAGCCGCAGGCACAATCGCCGCAAAAATGATGATGAGATAGTCGATCGCAATGAAATCAGCCATTACGAGGGCGGCAGCACCCATGATTGGCGGCATAATCTGACCGCCCGTCGATGCCGTTGCCTCGACGCCACCGGCGAATGTCGGGCGAAAACCGCGTTTTCTTATCATTGGGATCGTGATGACCCCCGTCCCGACCACGTTAGCCACGGCCGAACCGGACACCGTGCCGAAGAGCGACGATGCCATGATGGCCGCATGCGCTGGGCCGCCGCGAAATCGCCGCATGGCGTGGAAACTCAATTTGATCATCGAGGACCCGCCGCCGGTTCCCTCAAGCACCGCGCCCATGATGATGAATGGAAAGACGGTGTTCACGAGGATCGCCAGGATATTTCCCATGACCCCGTCGCCTGTGTTGTACCAGAGCTCGGCCGGCGTATCCTGGACAAAGTCCATACCCGCATGACCGAGAATTCCGGGAAGGTGTTCGCCGAAGAAAAAATAGACGAAGGCCAGAGTGCCAACGACAGCAAGTGGCAGTCCCCAAATCCGCCAGCAGAAATACAGAATGATCACGCAGCCGATCACCGTCATCCAGGCATGGAAATCCTCGAAGAAGAAGAGGCCGACGTCCTCGATCCGCGAGACGGCAACGTTGTAGGACCAAAGCGCATAGAAGCCAACACACACCAGGATTGCATTGAAGGCGGTCGTCAGAATAACGCCTGGCCCGCCTGAAAACCGCGAGATGGCAAGAAAGGAAATAATGAGTCCACTGGCAAAGACCGTTGGATGAAGGTCAACTGCGGGAATGACGCCGATCGACGGCAATGGCCCCAGGTCCGGAACTGAATTGAGAAACCCCAAGGCCGCGAAACAAAAACCAACAATCAGCAGAATGCGTTCCCTGAGCGGACGCGCGGGACTGTGCGCCGAGGCCATGACGTGACTCCATGAGTGAAGGGCCGGGCACTTGACCCGGCCCGACGCGTACGTGCCCTACGAGCCGCTGCGAAGATTGTTGGGGATCGACACGCCCATATCTTCGTAGTAGCGAATCGCACCCGGATGCAGGGGCGCGCCAAGCGAGACAAAGGCGTTGTCCAACGTCAGCGGCACCAGGCCCTGATTGACCGCATGCGCGTCGTCGAGGTTCTCGAACATCGATTTGGTCAAATGGTAGGCTATGTCGTCATCCATTTCCTTGTTGACGCTCAGGAACATCACATAGGCCGTGGCGAGGAGGTCTTCATCGTTGTTGACCTGGTTGGAATACGACCCGGCCGGAAGCGTATCGGCAGCGTAGCCCGGGGTGCTCAGGTAGTCATTCCAGGCATCGGTACCGATGACCTCTTCCGGAATGCCGAGGAGGCGGAATTTCTTGGCCGCACCGTACTGATCAACCGCCGCCGAACCTATGGTTCCCGTACGCATGAAAACGTCGAACTTGCCATCCTCGAACGCCTGGCTTGCCGCGGACCAGGCAAGTTTGATCGCTTCATAGTCCTCGTTGGCCTTGAAGCCGGTTATCGACTCGATCAACTTCATTGTCTGGGCCGAAGCCGATCCCGCAGGAGGCCCAACGAACACGCGCTTGCCCTTGATGTCTTCCCAGCTTTCTACACCGCTGTCTTCATAGGTCATGACGTGGATATGCCCGCCGAGGAATGAGAACAGTGACCGGATGTTCCCGGAGGCATCGATCGCTTCTTGTCCAAGGTCCTTGTAAGGACCCTTGCCAACCCGCATGCGTGAGAAAGCGCCAGCTGGTGTGCTGGCCATATCGATTGCACCCGTCGCAACCTTCAGCGCGGCCCGGGTCAGGGTCTGGTCAACGTTGACCCGGATTTCGTGGTCAGGCGCCGCGTATTTCGAGAGAAGTTGAGGAACGAGCGCACTCAAACCCGCTGCCGATCCACCTTCGGCCTTGAGTGTGTCGGCCTGCGCAATTGTCAGCGATGCCAATGCAAATGCGGCGGCAATCGCCGCCTTTCGAAGCGTTTTCATGGAGTCCTCCCAATTGTCTGTGAGTTCCGCTTGCAGGACAGGGAGATAAAAGTAAAATCAGAAAATCGAACCCCGTTATAGGAATTTGTATACCCGTGGATCCGCGTCTCCTGACCCAACTTGCTGTCGCGATCGATCTTGGCTCGATCAACCGGGCTGCAAAGCGGCTCAATGTCACCCAGCCGACGCTTAGCCGCAGCATAAAGATCATTGAAGATCGTGTCGGAGCACCTGTCCTCGTCCGCGAAAGCCACGGTGTCATCGCCACAGACGTCGGTGAACGGCTGGCCGAACGGGGACGAGCGATACTGGTGGAAGCCGACGCCGCGGATGACGCCCTTAGGCAATGGCGTGAGGGGATCATCTCGCAGTTGCGCCTTGGGGTTGGCCCTTTTCTGGCAGCGACGATCATCCCCGGCCTCGTCGAGAAGTCTCTCCGTGGAACATGGCCTTATGCACTTCTCGTATTCAGTGCTTCCGCTGCCCCTTTGATCAGGAGGCTGATCGACAACCGCCTGGACGTCGTCCTTGCGCCGTCACAGTTGCGGCTTCACGAGGGCAGCCTCACTCAAAAAGTGGTGTTCCCGGACAGACTGGTCATAGTCGCCGGCGCCCGATCGGAACTTGCTCGGGAAGGCACGACGGTAACAAGAGAAAAACTCGAAAAGGCGCGATGGGTGATCGCCGGTGCGCGCGCCGGCATCCACGGAACGGAATCCGAAATTTTCTGTTTCCTGGGGATCGAACCCAGGAAACAGAACGTCTCAATTTCAGGCGACTTGATGATCCCCCTCCATTTGCTGAAGACGACCGATGCCCTGGTCGCATTGCCGGAAAGGCTCATCGGATTGCTTGGCGACCTCGGCGGCGCGCGTATTGTCCAGTCTGACTTTCCCGAGATCCGTAGAGATATCGCGCTTTGGGTTCGCAAGGACGAGCAGCATCGCATGGAGATCCTGCATTTCTCGGAGCAGCTTGGGGAACATCTTCAGGACTTCAAGAGGTGAATTGACCCCAAGCCCAACCGCGGGTCGTGCGCAACGCTCGGCGTCGTGATGCATGTATGGGTTCCGCCGTTTGTGCAGGGAGCCCCTACGCGTCAGTTTGCGTCACAGGCTATCTCCTCAGTCCCCTTGCCGCGCGCCTTCGCGCCCACGACCCGACTGACCGAGCAGAAGCCCATGATGCCCGTCGTCCGTTCCCCAATCCCGGTTGCGTCTGCGAATTTCGGTCGATCCCAGATGCCAGCCGGAACATCCGGTGCGGCGAAAGTAGCTGTCGTGAGCACGTGTTTCGCGACCGAAACGCCATTCGCCCCAATCGCCGGGCAATCCTCAACACCTGGCATCCCGCAGGTTTCCGCATTGATTCCGCGTTGATACTGTCGAGCCCAACTCCCATCCGCGCGACCAATTTTCAATTGTGACGCAGCTTCCGGAATCTCCGGACCCTCCATTGTTACATTGCGACCCACGATATCCCGCGCGCAACGGAACAGTTGTGGCAATTCGTCTCGTTTGCCCCAGAAGCCCGGATCCCAGTGGACGTCAAACTCGGAGATGACGCCTTCGGCAACCGCATTGTCCATAAATTCGCTGATCAGCACATTTGGCATAGTCCGGCCCCTATGGAGTCGGGCGCGTCTTTCGAAAGGCACGGGGTCTGGAACGCGCAGAATCTATCGAAGGAACGCGCGTTTCCTGTCATTGGGATGTTTCAGTCCGTAGCCGTGGGCCGCGCGATTGCCGTCACGACGACACCCCCGGAATTCGAGCAGAACCCACTCCGCAAGAAACACGAACGCAAGCGCAAGTACGAGAGCCGTCAGCAGCGGTTCTGGCTCGCGATTCCTCGACTTCAAAGGCCCTTAGCTTGACGTGAAGGCGCCTCGACATGACCCGGAACCGCGTAGCCGTCCCTTTCGAGTTCATCCAGGTCCCAGTATCCGATCATGATGCCGGGAGGCTCCACGTCATCCGTCATCGCCTCAACCGTCTCGGGCGAACGGGTGATCCGTGCATGGTGCTCCCGGGTCCAGCCAAAATGTATTTCTTTCAACCTGTTTACCTGCCCAGTGTGCCCGGGGTCATCCCCGAGATCGGCCAGTTCGTCCGGGTCATTCGCCAGGTCGAACAGCATCGGGCGAAACCCTTCCACGTGGATGTATTTCCAACGGCCGTCGAAGACCATGGCGAGGCGGGCATCACGCTGATCGACACCCATTGCCCGCCTCGATTCACGGGTTGCGTAATCGTATTCGGAAAACACGAATTCACGCCATTCTGTCTCGACGCCTTGCAGCAATGGGCTCAACGAGCGGCCTTCCAGAATATGCGGCTTTTCCGGGCCGCCGAGGAACTCGAGAAAAGTCGGCGCGAGGTCAATCGCTTCCACAAGCCGTTCAGAAACGTTCCCCCGCGTCCCATCGGCTTCCTTTCTCGGGTCGAACACGATCAACGGCACGCGGGCCGAACAATCGTAGAACAGGTCCTTCTCGCCAACCCAGTGATCCCCGAGATTGTCTCCGTGATCGGAGCAGAACACGACCATCGTGTCGTTGAGCCGGCCGGACTCTTCCAGGTAATCGAACAGCCGCCCGAGCTGGTCGTCGAGTTCGGAAATCAATCCCATGTAGGTCGGCACAACGGCATTCCTGACCTCGTCCCGCGAGAAGCTCCTGGAAACCCGCATGTCCATCCAGGCGCGCATGAGTGGATGGCATGACTGTCTTTCGGATTCGCTCCGGTTGGGCGGAGGAACGTCGCCGGCCGAGTACATGGAGTGGTACGGGGCCGGCGCAAGATACGGCCAATGAGGCTTGATGTAGCTGAGATGGCAAAGCCAGGGAGTCGCGCCCTGCTTTTCGATGAATTCGATTCCACGGGTCGTGAGCCAGGCAGTTTCCGAGTGTTCCTTCGGCACCCTGGCCGGCAGTCCGGCGTTTTCGAGCAGCCAACCGGAGCAGAGTTCTCCGTACGGGCCAACGGCGGTGTTTGCCCATTCTTCCCACGGGTTGTCTCCGTCCATTCCGTGTGCACGCAGGTACATGTCGTAGTCCTCCGCGTGCCGGTTTGGATAATCCGAGTGGTTGGTGCCGTCGTCACGAACGAAGACTTCGAAACCGCATTCGCTGACCAGTGCGCCGATCACGCTTTCGGGATCGATACCCAGCCGTGACATTCCTTCGCGGTCAGGAGTCATGTGGGTCTTGCCCACGAGAGCGCATTTCACCCCGATCTCGCGCAGGTGTTCACCGATTGTCGGCTCCCCGACCCGGAGCGGAAATCCGTTCCAGGTCGACCCGTGGCTGCGTACGTATCGCCCGGTGTAGTAGCTCATCCGGCTGGGTCCACAGATCGGCGACTGCACGTAAGCCCGGTTGAAACGAACCCCCCGAGACGCGAGGCGGTCGATGTTTGGTGTCGCGACATGCCCGGCACCGTAGCAACCGAGATAGTCCCAGCGCAGTTGATCGGCCATGATCCAGAGAATATTCATGGGTCATCATCCTTGATTCCCCGTGCAGGCCTTTCCGGAAATCCGTGTCCCCGTTCCGGGCCACGGATGACCTGCCCGATCAGAAAGCGGGTCGACGGACACGAAATACCGGCATTTCGTCGGCACGCCAAATTCAGGACCTCTTTTCGGGCGTGGAAAACCTGACCCGGAAACTGAGCGGAAACAATTCCAGATCAAAGCGGTCACGAACCAGGCCCCAGATCCCGTTCGGAGCCTTCAGCATGACGACAATCGCGACGAGACCCAGAATCATCAGGTAAAACGTTCCGAAGTCCGACAGGGTTTCCCGCAGGACAAAGAAGACCAGCGTTCCAATTATTGGCCCCTCGAGGGTTCCGATTCCCCCGATAACGACGATGAAGATGACAAATGCCGTCCAGTCGTTGACTGAAAACGCCGCATCGGGCGAAATCCGGAGCTTTTGAAGGAAGATCAGCCCGCCAATGATCGAAGTCAGTGCCGCGGTCACCACGTAGACTTCGAGCTTGGTCCTCCAGATGTCGACGCCAAATCCGGCCGCCGCGACCTCGTTGTCCCTGATCGCCTTCAGCGCCAGGCCGCGGCGGGAGCGCAGGAAAAGATATATTGAAGCCAGCACGACAACCGTCGCACCAAGCGCCAGCCAGTAACTCAACGCCTCCCGTCCGGACCGGGTCCCGGCAAGCGATTTGACGATACCAACCGGCAGCGATGATCCCGATCCTCCTCCAAGCGCCGAGACCTGGGCAAATCCGAGACGGAACACTTCGGCAATGACCCACGTGCCGATGGCAAAGTATGCACCCTTCAGCCTGAAGATCAGGGTTGCTACCGGGACCGAGAGAACCGCCGCCAACATTCCGGCCAGGAATATCGCCGTTACCGGGTGAAATCCCCCGAATTGCGTCAGGGCGAACAGCATGTAACCGCCGAATCCTACGTACGCCTGCTGGCCAACCGAAACGAGGCCGGCATACCCGGCCATCAGGTTCCAGAGGCTTGCCAGGGACAGGTAGAGGAAGATTTCGCTCATCAAGCGCATGTCGGCGCGTCCGGCCCACCACGGTGCCGCGGCCAGAAGCAGGATCACGGCCGCGGCCAGAATCGCGGAGAACCGGGCCGCACCGGACGTTCGTGTCACGGAAATTCCGCTCAATGCTCGACCCTCGGAAACAACCCGTTCGGCCGGACCGCAAGAACCAGCAGGAAGGCGACATGTCCGGCCAGCAACTGCCAGCCCGGATTGATCTTTGCACCCAGCGTCTGGGCAACCCCGAGAATGACACCTCCGGCGAGCGTACCCCAGAGATTGCCCAGCCCCCCGATGATGACCGCTTCGAACCCGAATATCAGCCGGCCACCTCCAATCGCGGGATCGAAGCTGGTGCGCACGCCCAGAAGTATGCCGGCAATGGCCGTAACGGCCAGGGACAGCGCCATGGCCAACGCAAAGACATGCGCCTTGTTGAGTCCCATCAGTTGGGCAATGTCCTGGTTGTC
The DNA here is from genome assembly GCA_965242975.1 of Paracoccaceae bacterium. Taxonomy (GTDB): domain Bacteria; phylum Pseudomonadota; class Alphaproteobacteria; order Rhodobacterales; family Rhodobacteraceae; genus JAPPHA01. The sequence goes on from CBDETS010000007.1 coordinate 4,016,938, forward strand.
CGATACGGCTCGGAATTCACGCCCCAGGCTCGTTCGGTAAAAAATCCACTGAAGGCCCCCGATCACGACTATGGCAATCCCGAACGTCAGCACGGGCAGTACGCCGACCGCGATTCCGCCAACTGTTACGCTGGCGGTTTCCACGGTTCCGCCGGGCAATTTGCGGGGGTCTGCCGTGTAGGTTTCCAGCAAGGCATTCTGGATGATGACCGACAGCCCGAATGTGACCAGAAGCGGGGGCAGGATGTCATGGCCAAGGGTTCGGTTGAGCAACCCGCGTTGCAACGCGTAACCGAGCCCGGCCATGACCGGAACCACGACGACAAGTGCCGTAAACGGGTGAACTCCTAACATCATCGTCGTGCTCAGGCCGATGTAGGCGGAGAGCACGATCAGGTCACCATGCGCGATGTTGACCAGGCGCATGACTCCGAAAATCAACGAAAGCCCGGCCGCAAACAGGGCATAGAGACCCCCGAGGAGCGTTCCCTGGACAACCGCCCCGACCCACTCGATCATTGAACGACACCGAAATAGGCGGCTGTGACGTCTTTCCGCGCGACACGGTCGGTCCTTGCCTCGAGAGAAACGCGGCCTTCCTGCAGGCAATAGACCCGGGAACAGACCGATAGGGCCCGTGAAATGTCCTGTTCAACGATCATCGCCGTCATGCCCTGGCCCATGATGCCGGGTAACGCCCGATAGATCGATTCGATGATGACCGGCGCCAGCCCCAGGCTGATTTCGTCGAGCAGAATGAGGTCTGGATTTGCGATCAGGGCACGACCGATTGCCGCCATCTGCTGCTGGCCTCCGGACAGGGATGTGGAGGCCTGCTTTCGCCGGTCCCGGAGCACCGGAAACAGTTCATACACCGCATCTAGCGTCCATGGGCCATTCTGGCCAAAGCGTGCGCCGAGAAGAAGATTCTCCTCGACCGAAAGGGACGGGAACAGCTGGCGGCCTTCCGGAACGAGAGCGATCCCCATCCGCGCAACCTGGTCGGCGCGAAGCGCACCAATTTTCCTGCCGCGGTACCAGATCTGGTCGGGCCGGTTTCGAACCAAGCCGGAAATCGAACGCATCAAGGTGGTCTTGCCTGCGCCGTTCGCCCCGATGATCGCAACGGCTTCACCGCGACAGATCTCGATGTCGACGCCAAAAAGTGCGCGGAAATCCCCATAGTGGGCATCAAGCCCACGCAACGACAGGAACGCGTCAGGCATCTGCCTCGATCCCCAGGTAGATTTCCCGGACTTCCTTGCTGTCCATGATCGGTCGCGGACTGCCGTCAGCGATTATCTTGCCGAAATCGATCACGATGAGCCGCTCCACGACCGCAACAAGCGCATGAACGACATGTTCGATCCAGATGATGGTTGTCCCGGACGCATGGATTTTCCGGATCGTGTCGATAAGTGTGCCGCACTCCGCTTCGGTAAGCCCGCCGGCGATCTCGTCGAGCAGAAGCAACTGCGGACGGGCGGCGAGTGCGCGGGCCAGCTCGAGGCGTTTTCTCTCCAGCAAGGTCAGTGAACCTGCACGCTGGTTTGCCTTCGAAAGCAGATCGGTTTCGTCGAGTACGCCCAGGGCCTGGTCCCGAGCTTCCCTGTCAGGGAGGCCGGCACCCTGGGTCGCACCGACCAGGGCATTTTCAAAGACCGTCATTCCGTCGAATGGCTGTGGGATCTGAAAGGACCGCGCAATGCCCGACCGGCACCTCGCCGTGGCAGAGAGTTCGGTGATGTCGTTCCCGCCAAAGGTGATTCGGCCCGAATCGGGCCGGATCACACCGGTAATCAGGTTGAAAAGTGATGTCTTTCCTGCGCCATTCGGCCCGATGATGCCAATTGCTTCACCCGAAGCAACATCGAAACACGTTCCGTCGGCAACCACGACGGCGCCAAAAGACTTCCTCAGCTCCGAAACCGAGAAAAGCGCAGACAACACCTTGTTGTCCGTCAACTCAAGAGCTTGAGCGAACCGCCAACCGGAATTTGCGGAGCAAACGCATTAGTCGTGACGACAAGTTCGAACCCGTCATCCTTTTTCTGCCACTGTCCGGCCACCAGCGGTGTCTTGGTCACGTTCGGCACGGGACCCTGGGCCCAGTCGACATCACCAACGATGGTCGACAGCGATGTCGTCTTGATCGCTTCCAGGATTGCCGCCGGGTCCTCGAGGTCGGCTGACCTGCCGATGACATCCGCAACCACTTCGAACAGCGCATGCTTGAAGCCGATTGGCTGCGTCCAGGGTCGTCCGGTTGCGTCCGAATAGCCGTCGGCGAGCGTCTTGGCGCTTTGCCCGGTCAGAGACGAGTCGAATGGGTGCGACGGGGTCCACCAGATTTCGGAAGTCAGCCCGTCGCCGCGGTCACCGAGAGATTCGATGACCGAAGGAAACAGCAGTGCCTTGCCGATCGTGACCACTTTCGGCCGAAACTCCTGCTGTGCCGCCTGCGCCCAGAATGTGGCAAAGTCCGGCGGAATCATGTTCCCGGTAACGATTTCGCAGCCTGCGTCCTTGAATGCCGCGATATAGTTCGAAAAGTCATCGTTGAGTGGCTGGTAACGGCCGGGATCGGTCAGCGCGAACCCATGTTCCGCCAGCGGTTTCGGAAAGCCGAGTTCCGGATGTCCCCAGGCGTTCCCGTCCGCGTCATTGGGAAAAAGACCGGCAACGTTCTTTGCTGCGCCGGAATTCTCCCAAAGATCGAGGAAGTTGGCGATGACGTCTTCAAGGCCCCAGAAGAAATGATACGTGAACTGGAATCCCTCTGCCGGATTTCCATTGCGGCCGAAGAAGTACGGCTGCCATGGACAGTCGGTCGTTATGCAGGGGACCTCGTTGATCTCGGCCTGGTCTGCGACGGGATTTGTCGTGTCCGGCGTTGACGCCGCCACGATAATGTCAACCTCTTCGCCGAGAATCAGATCCGCCGCGACTTCGGCGGCGCGGTTCGGGTTCGACTGGCTGTCCTTTGAGATGAGCTCGACACCGTAGGATTTGCCATTGTTTTCGATACCGGCGGCAAATGCGTCTTCGATGCCCTTCAGGACGAACTCGTCAGCTTCCGCGAATCCGGCCAAAGGTCCCGTGCGCGGGCTGACATGACCCACTCGAATCGTCGGATTGGCTGCATACGCCCGACTGTATGTGAGCAGCGAAGGTGCCGCCAGGGTTGCAGCCATTCCCCCGAGAACACGGCGTCGCGTTGACATAGATTTCATGGTTGTTCCTCCCTTGAATCGGATCGTTGGTCAAGTATCGCATCCAGTTTCCTGAGATGCGTCGCTATCCGGCGTTTGGTGGCGCCCAGGTCTCCGTCTGTCCACTCCCTGAACCCGGCCCCGGCCGACATCCCGGTTCGCCCCTTGTCGAGGAGCAACTGCAGACAGGGCGCGGGATTTTCGGACCTGTCGAGATCGAAGAGCAGGTGCTTGTGAATGGCCTGAGTCAACTCGATTCCGATAAAATCGGCGTTCTCCATCGGTCCGAGCACTGCAAGGCGGCGGCCAAAGCTCTCCTTGACGACAGTATCGATTGCCTCGGCAGTACATATTCCCTTTTCGACAAGGGAAATGCACTCTCGCCAGAGCGCGTGCTGCAGACGGTTCCCGATGAATCCCGGCACGTCACGCTCCACCATGACCGGTGACTTGCCGGAGGAAACGAGCAACGCGAACATGGATTCCGCCGCTTCAGGGCTGGTCCACCCGGTCTTGACGACCTCGACCAGTGGCAACATATGGGGTGGATTCCACCAGTGCGTGCCGAGAGCCCGGTGGCGCACCGCAACGCGTTCAATGATGCTGGAAATCCGGATAACCGACGTATTCGATGCCAGGATGGCATCGGGCGGGGCGTGCATCTCGATCTCGGCGAACAACGCCTGCTTCAGATCGAGTTGCTCAGGCGCCGCCTCGAAAACAAACCCGGCATCCGCGACCGCTTCCGCGACCGTCGTGCAGATTTCAACCCGGTTGATCGTTCTTTCGGTCTCGTCGCCATCCGCACCCATGAGCTTGTGGCTTTGGGCGATCCGGTCACAGGTGCTTTCACGCGCACTGGGTGACGGATCAGTGATCCGGACCCGGTGGCCTGCCTCAGCAAGGGCAAGTGCGATCCCGTGGCCCATGAGACCCGCACCAATCACAGCAATTTGCCGTGCCCCTGCCATCGATCAGCCAGCCGTATATCCGCCGTCGGCATAGAGAATGTGTCCGGTGTAAAAGTCGGACGCCCGTGAACACAGGAACAGGAGCGGCCCGGCCAGATCGTCCGGTTCACCCAGCCTGCCCTTTGGAACGCGCGTGAGGAATCCGTCCCTCACCTTTCTCGCGTTTTCGGATTCTTCGAACATCCACGCCGTCAGGGGCGATCGAAACACGGTCGGGGCAATCGCATTGACCGTTATTCCGGTCGAGCCAAGCTCGCATCCAAGCGCCCTGGTAATTCCGTCAACCGCCGCCTTTGATGCACAATAGGCCGTGTATCCCGCCGGGTGGCCAAGCAATCCCCTGGCCGATGACATCAGGACGATCTTGCCGCCGTGACCCTGGGCCTTCATTTGCCTGGTCGTCGCGCGGGCAATCAGCCAGCTTTGGGTGACGTTGGCATTGATGATCTCGTCAAAGGTTTCCGCCGGCATTTCGTCGATCCTGGCAACCTTGTTCATCCCGGATGCGACGACAAGTATGTCGAGCCTTCCGAGTTCGGCCACGGTCCGCGCAACCATCCCGGCACAGGACTCCTCCGAGTCAGGCCGGGCATTGATTTCAACGGCCGGCCCCACACACGCGGCCGAGATCTCGGCAATCTTCGCGGCATTTCCGCCCGCGAGTGCCACCCTGCATCCAGCTCCAGACAGGCATTGTGCCGCCAGGGCCCCGAACGCGCCGGACGCACCCGTTATCAACGCCGCCTTTCCCGTGACGTCGAACAGCGAGAGCGGGTTCTCGGCCCGCATCAGCCTGACCCCGGTCTCGCGCCATCCGGATAGGGCATGACGACGAGCATCTTGCAGACCGTGTTGGAACGGTTTTCGATCAGGCGGACCTCCCCCGGTCCGATCGTGCAGCTGTCCATTGAGCCGAGAACGGTCTCGTTCCCGTCAATGATGACGGTCATCTCACCCTCCAGCACGATATAGACCTTTTCGAAAGGCGTACTGTCAGGTCCCGCCCCGCCGCCAGGCAGGAACTGGGAAAACCCGACCCACTGGTTTTCCGGACCGCCATCTTCGAATCCCTGCAGGCGCAGCCCCGAGACGCCGCGATGATTGGGAGCCTCGTAGGCGGTTGCTTCCCCGAATCTCTTGACCAGCATCAGAACGCGTCTCCCGGTTCGATCCGGTAGGTCTTCCCCTTGTCAAGAATCGCGACGAGCCTGATGATGCATCCGTCACCGCGGTCCCAGTTCCAGGGGAAAAAGGCGAACGTGCATCTCTTGCCAGTCACGGCATCAAGATCTCCGCCAACATTCTCGATCCCGAGAATCCCGCGGGAAAACAGCTTGTTGTGGACCGGTTCCCAGTCAGGGAAATCCTCCTTCCAGTCGCGGCCGCCAGACCATTCCCGGTATTCGGCCTCAAGGTGCGGAAGAATCGGACCATTGCGTTGAGGACCGATCGCGGTCGCCAGCGGATGGTCGTTTGCCTGCGTGTCGTGACCGACGACCTTGACTCCCTTTTCGATCATCCAGTCGGCCGCTGACGGGACAAGGCCCGGGCAATAGGGGAAATAGTCGCCATCATCGTACTGTCGATGCCAGCCCGTGTTGATGATCAGAACATCGTTTCGGCGGATGGCGTGGCCGCAGGCCCTTTCGAGATCATCGCCCGTGACCGACTCCCACTTTTGCTTGGGAATGGACACGACAATTCCGGAGCCGAAGAAATGCGGAAGCGGAACTTCGTCGATAAAGGGGGTGCCCTGGACCACGTGGGCCGGGGCATCGATATGCGTCGTCACGTGCATCGTGGTCGTGATCGTCTGCGACAGGACGCCGGATTTCGCCATGTAGTGCTTTCGCTCGATCAGGACATCGCGGAAATACGGCCAGTTCGGACACTGAAACCCGTAACGGTGACTGAGATTGTAGAACTCGAGCCCCATGCTGTTGTTCGTGTTTTCCTGAAATTCTATGCCGCGAATCTTTACCGACATCATCACCTCCGGAATGCCAAGCCATGTGTTCCGCATTACGGTACACATGTACCGTCATACAGTCAAGTGTTGATTCCAGGTAATCCGAATGCTAAGCGCGAACCGGACCGAATTCCTGAGGGACGGACATGCGGGGCGAGAGAAAATGAACGAAGGTCGGAGAACCCGGGGGATTCAAGTGATATCCCGTGCAGCCGACATTCTTCGTCACCTCGGACAAAACACCGAGGGCCAAAGTCTCGCGCAGATTGCCCGTCACGTCGAGTTGCCCCGTTCCACCGTGCAACGAATTGTCGGAGCCCTGTCCGTGGAAGGGTTCATCTCGCCCGAAAAGGCAAATGGAGGGTTTCGGCTTGGTCCGGAAATCCAGAGCCTGGCGAACGCTTCGCGCGTAGGCCTGACAGGCCGAATGCGGCACGCCATGTACGCGATTTCGAAAGAGACCGGGGAAACCGTTGATCTGGCTGTCCTGGCAGGAAACCGGATGCTGTTCATCGACCAGGTTGTCGGAACGCACCGGTTGCGCGCGGTTTCCAGTATTGGGGAAACCTTTCCGTTAACCAGTACAGCCAATGGAAAGGCGGCGCTGGCTTGCCTGGAAAGACAACGCGCGGCCGACCTGGTTGCAGGGGAACTGGGAACACCCGGTCCTTCGTCCGCGCGCCTGGAGGAAGTTCTGGACGATATCGAGACGGTCCGGTCAAGCGGGTTGGCATGCGACGAGAACGAGCATACCGAAGGGATATGCGCCGTCGGATTCGCGCTGCCTGACAGCAGCGGCGGCATACTGGCCTTGTCGGTACCGGTTCCGCATAACCGCTATTTTCGGGTCAGGGACAATCTCATGACCATCCTGGCATCCTGGAAAGGAAAGCTCGGCGACCGATAGAAGCGACGGAAACACGCGGCGTCTTGCCGGCGGCAACGGCACGATCTTCGATCAATTCGTGCCTGCCCGGTTGCTATTCCGTTTCATGTGCCGGGCCGGGCCTATCGGCCGGCCCGGTCCTGGGGGGACGCAGCGGGGAGTAATTTCTGGATGTATCGACTCGAAGCGCGTACAGATGGGTTTGAATGGAGGTCGATATGTTCCAAGCGCTGGCACCCGCCCAACCCGACAAGATCCTGCAACTCATCGGACTGTTCAGGGAAGACCGCAGACCGGAGAAACTCGATCTCGGGGTCGGGGTCTACAAGAATCCCGCGCGCCAGACGCCGGTCATGACAGCAGTCCGGAAAGCGGAACTGAAGGTCATCGAATCCCAGAATTCGAAATCCTACCTTGGCCTCGAAGGGCACACCGGCTTCAATACCGCGATGACACGGCTTGCTCTCGGCGATCACCTGAATCCCGAGCGAACCCGAACGATACAGACACCGGGAGGATCCGGCGCGCTGCGTATCCTCGCCGAACTTCTTGCATCCGCACAACCGAATGCCACGGTTCACCTGTCGGACCCGACGTGGCCGAACCATCATCCCGTGATGACCGCGGCCGGTCTGAAAACCGGCACGTACCGGTATTTCGACCCGTCAACCGGTGGTGTTTGCTTCGACTCGATGCTCGATTCGCTGAGTACGGCGTCACCGGGAGACATTGTCGTCCTTCATGGGTGCTGTCACAATCCGACGGGTGCCAATATCGCCCCGCACCAATGGCCTGTCCTGGCCGAGTTTCTGGCCGAAAAACAGCTGATGCCGTTCGTGGACATGGCTTATCAGGGATTTGGCGACGGCCTCGATATCGACGCGGGTGGCTTGAGATGTCTTGCCGATACCATGCAGGAACTGGTCGCGGCGGTCAGCTGTTCGAAAAACTTCGGAGTGTATTGTGACCGGGTCGGGGCCGCGATCGTCATTGGCCGGACTCCCGAGGAAACCGTCACGGCCTTTGGCCAGCTGAAGTCCCTTGCACGGAGAAACTACTCGATGCCACCCAATCACGCCGCCGAAGCAGTCTTCACGGTTCTTGAAGACTCCGAACTTCGATCGGAATGGCACGACGAACTCGAACGGATGCGGACGAGAATGCTCGATCTCCGGACCGGATTCGCCGACGCTCTCCGGGCGGCTTCCGGAACCGGGCGGTTCGACTTTCTTGCATCGCACCGCGGCATGTTTTCACGCCTTGGACTGCAGCCGGAACAGGTTGAACGACTTCGCGCCGAGAGAGCCGTCTACATGGTCGGCGACAGCCGCATAAACGTGGCCGGCTTGCCCGACCAGGATCTCGAAAGACTTGCCGAATCCATCGTCAGTGTCATCGAGAACTGAAGCCTGAATTCACGACCGAACCCGGTACTGGCGCCCTGGACATCATACACGATACCTTTGCCACCCTTCATGACGCCGACACCGCCGAATCGGAGACCCTGCGCAGTGCCGAAACCGTAAACCTTCGGCAATTCATCGGAACCCCGGCAGATTCGCACCGTTCAGAACGGCCTGACAACAACCAGAACAACGATGATGACCATAAGGACCGCCGGAACCTCGTTCATGAAACGAAATTTTCGTGACGAAATCCGATTCCTGTCGGCCGCGAAGTCGCGAAGGCGCTGTGCCAGCCAGACGTGGTACCAGGTCAGGCAGACAACCGCGACGATCTTGGCCCAGATCCACGTCGAATGAACCACGCCTGATCCGGCTGCCGCGAAAAGCGCCAGTCCGAATCCCCATGTCGCGATCATTGCCGGATTCATGATGCGCTTCAGGAGCCGCCGTTCCATTCCCGTGAAAACCGCGGACAGATCGCTTCCGGGCGGAGCTGATTCCGCATGGTTGACGAAAAGACGGGGGAGGTACAGGAGGCCCGCCATCCACGAGATAACGGCCACGATATGGAGTGCCTTCAACCAAGGGTACAGTGAACTCAGCATGGCGTTCCATACCGTTTTTCGCGAGGTATCAACAGCGCAACAAATAAAATGATTTAAAATGAAATATGGAAATGTAGTAGTAGTTGGGGTTGTGGATACAGTGGATTACCGATCTGTCAACAGTCCGTCGAGTTCGCGGCGGGCGGCAAAACTTCTCGCGTGCCATGACGGACCGTGAAAGAAATCATTTGAATCCAAGGGTTGATGTACGTGCAGACTTCAGGCTGGTTGACGGGAGTTGATAGGTTTCCGGGTTTTCCCCGTTGTTCACACCTGTTGAAAATCTCTGTCCACAGGGAAATGTTTGAGGAAAACATGTGCACCATACCGGAAAACCTGGACCCGATTCCGGGAATTGTGGAAAAGGCCGACTTGTTCACAGGATCTTGCGGGCAAATCCACCGAGCCATGCACAGGCGCCCGGCAATGTGCCGACGGTCTCCCGGCAATGTACTTCGCAACGCTCGAACGGGGGAACGACGAAGGGATCGGCGATGAACCGGCCATCGATTGTTCTCGCGTCCGGGTCCGCCACCCGCAAGGACCTCCTCGAACGATCAGGTGTTGGTGTTGATGTTCGGGTTCCCGGTATCGATGAGGCCATGGTCACGGATTCGCTTGTTCGCGATCAGGCGAAACCCGAAGACATTGCCGTCTGTCTCGCTGAAATGAAGGCGCTCAGGATCGGGTCGCAGGAGCCGGAACAAGTCATTGTCGGCTGCGACCAGATACTCTGGTCGAATGGCCGCGTGTTTCACAAGGCACGTAACGTCGGCGATGCCAGGAATGTCCTCCTGGAACTGCGGGGCCGGCCGCATAGCCTGATCTCGGCCGCCGTCGTGGTCATCGGCGGAGCGCGCGTATGGCACGCGATCAGCCGCGCCGAACTCGTGATGCGGGAATTTTCGACCTTGTTCCTGGATTCCTACCTGGCCCGGAACTGGCCGGGCGTACAGGGTTCGGTCGGGTGCTACCGACTCGAAGACGAGGGTGTGCAACTCATGGCACAGGTCAGGGGTGACCTTTTTGCGATCATGGGTATGCCGTTGGTCGAACTTCTCGAGTACCTCAGGGTTCGCGGGATCCTGCCCCGATGACATCCCGGGATGAATTTCGCCGGTTGAAAGCCGGGGTTGTCGGCTGGCCCGTAAGCCATAGCCTGTCACCGTCCATTCACGGATTCTGGCTAAAGAAGTACCGGCTGTCGGGCCATTATGTCGCGCTCGGGATAAGGCCTGACGACTTTGGAAGGGAATTTCCGGCCCTGCGCGAAAGAGGGTTTTCCGGCGTTAACGTAACGATTCCATTCAAGGAGAGAGTCCTTGAGCTAGCAACCGAGATCACGCCAGCGGCCAGGGATACCGGTGCGGCCAATACGCTGACGTTCGGGACGGACGGGTCGGTCCATGCCGACAACACCGATGTCGAGGGATTCGCACGGCAGGTGAAATCCGCAGCGCCGGACTGGAACGGCCGCGACGGACCAGCAGTCGTGATAGGCGCTGGAGGCGCCGCCCGGGCAGTCGTCTGGTCCTTGCTGGCCGAAGGGGTGCCCCGGATTTTCATCGTCAACCGAACGGTCTCGCGGGCAGAGGCCCTGTGCGCACACTTCGGAAACAGGCTCGAGGTCGCGAGCCGGAACGAATTGCCTCGTGTTGGCAGGGACGCGACGATGATCGTCAACACGACGTCGCTCGGGATGACCGGTCAACCGGACCTGGTCGTCGAGTTCGAACCCGGAATGCAGTCGGCGACCGTGGTCGACATCGTTTACAATCCGCTGAAGACGCGATTCCTCGAGGCCGCGGAAAGAAACGGAAACCGAATCGTGACCGGTCTCGGAATGTTGCTCCACCAGGCTGCGCCGGGTTTCGAGCGCTGGTTCGGAGTGTCCCCGGAGGTCGATGAAGAACTTTACGAAACGATCGCGCGGGAACTCGGATGACGGCTTCGGTGTACATACTCGGCTTGACCGGATCGATTGCGTCCGGGAAGTCGACGGCTGCCGGCTACTTCCGGGCCGCCGGGGTCCCGGTCTGGGACGCGGACATGGCCGTCGCAAGGATTTACGCGCAGAACCTGGATGTCATAACCCGGGTTTTGAAGGTCTGTCCGGAGGCATCCCGGGAAGGAGGAGGAATCGATCGCGATGCCCTGCGCCAGTGCGTCCGAACCAGGCCGTCCTTGCTCGGAACGGTAGAGGCGATCGTCCATCCGCACGTTCGCGCAGACCGGGATGCGTTCATCGGGACGGCGTCGGAATCCGGAAACCGTCTTGTGGTATGCGAAATCCCCCTGCTTTTCGAAACCGGAGCTGAAACGTCTTGCGACGGTGTTCTGGCAATGGTGACGTCACCCGCAGAAAGGCGTCGCAGGGTCCTGGCCCGGCAGGGAATGACAGACGATGTTCTCGATGTGCTGCTTGCGCGGCAGATTTCGGACGAGGAAAGGCTGTCACGGGCGGATTTCGTCATCGAGTCCAAGTCGTTTTCCTCCGTGGAAAGGGACGTCAGGTCACTCATCGACAGGATCACGCACTGCACCGCTGAACCGGCACGCGAACGGCTTCGACCAACGACGAGCGGAACCGGGTGAAGCCATGCCGGTCCCGCGCCACGGAAATCATCACGTTTCAGGCCCCGGGGTGTGGCGGGATCTTTGACAACGGAATCGGTTTCGGTTTTATGGACACGGCGGACAGAAAGGGGGACCACGATTGATCCGGGAAGTCGTGCTGGACACGGAAACGACCGGGCTGGACCCGGAAGAAGGTCATCGGATAGTCGAGATCGGTTGCGTTGAGCTTTCCAACCACGTTCCGACCGGCAACACGTACCACCAATATGTCAATCCGGAACGTGACATTCCCGAGGATGCGCAACGGATCCACAAGCTCGGCCCGGAGTTTCTTTCCAGTCAACCAGGGTTTTCGGAGATCTGCGATCAGTTGGTCGAATTCATCGGCGATTCCCGCCTGATCATGCACAATGCCCCGTTCGACATGGGATTCCTCAATGCCGAGTTCGCGGCCGCTGGCGTCCACCCCATTGCCGGAAATCGGGCCGTTGACACCCTGGAGATGGCGCGTGCGCGATTTCCAGGGGTTTCGAACTCCCTGGATGCGCTCTGCAGGAGATTCGGAATTGACAATTCCACGAGGGCCGACGCGCACGGCGCATTGATCGATGCCGAACTCCTCGCTGCAGTCTACCTGGAACTTGTCGGGGGCCGTCAGCCGGATCTGGAACTCGTCTTCAACGCAAGCGTCGTGCCGGAGCCCGGGATGGAGGGACCGGAACAGGAAGCAGCACGACAGCGGCCAGGCGAGCGGCCGGTGCTGTTGTCACGGGAAGAACAGGAAGCCCACGAGGAATTTGTCGTCAGCCTTGGCGACAACTCGGTCTGGACAAAGCGTTACGGATACCCTGCCCGGGCCGACCGTTCGGGCGCCACCGAACCGGGATCAGCTTGATTCCCGCGCCAGCCGCTGCGTGTACAGCCGGAGAAAATCGATGTTTTCGATGTTGAGAGGTGGAAATCCGCCCTCGGCCGTGAGGTTGCGGGCCAGTTGACGAAGGAACGGAAACAGCAGCCGTGGACATTCGACCATCAGCATCGGATGCAGCCTGTCGTCGGGAATGTTCTCGATCAGGAATTGCCCTCCATAATCGACTTCGAGCAGGAACACGGATTCCGTGTCGTTCTTCGCTGACACCGAAAGTTTCAGAATGACTTCGTAACGGTTCTCGGCACGTGTCTTGGCGTCAATGTTGAGATCGACCGAGAGCTGCTGGTCGATCTGACCGGTGATGTATTTCTGCGCGGCAAAATTTTCGAAAGAGAGATCACGAATGTATTGGGTGATCAGTTCGAATCGCGGCTGAGGAGGTGTGTCGGGGGACGTGGCGGTTTCAACCGGCCCGGCTCCGTTGCTCTTTCCCGAAGGCTCTGTCGCCATCGTTGCACCCTCTGTTCCCGTTTTCAGCGTGGTAACAGCTAATGGAATCAGTGACAATTGGCGGTCAGGGCACTCGATCCCGGTGGCCGCCGGTCCGCGGACGTCCATTGCCACGATCATCGGGTTCATCGATCACATCGAATTCGGCGTCGATGACATCGTCCGACCCATGTCCCGACCTGATGTCACTTGGCGCTGTTGCGACAAAAACGGCTGAATCCCGAATCCGGGCAGCAACCGCGCGGGTGACAAGAACACGTACAGCAGGCACAAGCAGCAGGAACCCGACCCCGTCCGTGAAGAATCCCGGCGTGAGAAGCAGCAGGCCTGCCACCAGAATCATCGCGCCGTGAGCAATCGAATTGAGCGCATCACCTGAGCCGGCCAACGAATTCCGCAGCTTCCCGAGTTCCGACAGACCCTGTGATCGAACCAGCCACGTGCCAACCATTGCAGTCAGAACCACGGTGGCCAGGGTCGGCAAGAGACCGATAATCTGGCCGATGCTGATGAACAGCGCAATTTCCAGCATCGGAACGGTCAGGAAAAGCAGGAATAGCCAGATCACGGAAACCTCTGGAAGTCTGTGTGAACCGGTGGACTCGGACCGGTCGGTATCTTACATAGGATCTGGACAGACCGAATGCAAAGGGTCACAGCAGCCGTTCTGAAAGGGCGATCTCATGGGTTCAGGCTATCTCCACTTACTGGTTTTGGCGGCCATTGCCCTGTTTCTCATCATGAGGCTGAGAAAGACGCTGGGAACACGGGACGGATTCGAGCCTGAAATCGAAAGGAATCGAGTCGTTATCCAGCCGGCGTCGCCATCAAGGTCGCGACGCGATTCCGTTGAAATCGATCAGGATATTGCCGATCACGTCCCGGTCGACAGCCCGAGCGGCAAGGCGCTTGCCGCGATGAAGGTTGTCGAGCCGGATTTCTCGGTAACCGAATTCATGAAGGGTGCACGCTACGCCTACGAAATCATCCTGATGGCTTTCGAGGGCGATGATCTCGACACGCTGAAAAGGCTGCTCTCTCAGGATGTGTATGCGAGCTTTGAAGCTGTCGTTCTTGACCGGCAAAAGAAGGGATACCAGGTCGAAGCGAGCTTCATTGGCGTCAGGGAGGCAAAACTGGAGTCGGCGGCTTTCGACAAGCGGACAGAGGATGCCGAGCTCACGGTCAGCTTTGTGGGGGAACTGACGTCGGTTGTGCGGCTTCCTGATGGCGAAATCGTCGAAGGGGATCCCAAGACGATCAGGAAACAGAAAAACGTCTGGACCTTTTCACGAGTCATGGGGGATGAAGATCCGAACTGGTTCCTGGTTGACACCGCCGAGTAGGATCCATGGACGATCGAGGTTCGAAGAGCCTGACCGAGGATGACCGGGCTCTGTGGACATCCGAGACCCGTGACATTTCTCGAATGCGTGCCGCGAAGGAGAGCGGCGCACCTTCGGGTGACCGGACTGACCTCGGCGCGGATTCTGCCCGCCCGTTCGTGACGCCAACGCCGAAAAGGCCTCGCCGAGCGGATCATCGCACGAAGAGGAACCGGATTACCGACGCGGACATGGAGGCATGGCTCGCGGAAACCGGCGATCACCCGGAAAATCCCGACGACGGCAAGAACCCACTTCCGGCGCCCCGGAAAAACAGTGATTCGAATTCAGCCGCGGCAAGAAGACCAAAGGTGCGCGGATTGCCGGACGCAACTGCGCCGTTACCGGACCGGTTTGACAGAAAACTGTACATGCGGCTGGCGAAGGGCCAGCAAAAGGTCGGGGCAACCCTGGACCTCCACGGGCTGACGGAAAAGGGAGCCGAACTCAGGTTGACCACGTTTGTTCGGACGGCGCACGGGCGGGGAATCAGGAACCTGCTCGTCATTACCGGAAAAGGGAACAGGTCCGGGCTCGACGAGTTCAATCGACCAAAGGGTGGCGTTTTGCGCCGCCGGGTTCCCGAACTGCTGCGGCGGTCGCCGCTGTCCCATCTTGTACAGAGCTTCAGTGAGTCGCACGAGCGGCACGGAGGTCAGGGAGCCCTGTACGTAAGACTCCGTCGCCCGAGGTCCAAGACCGTCACGTCATGAAGAGCCTCGCGGTGGACGTGGAATCGGAGTCCTCGTGCCGAGAGTTGGCGCGAGGGTTTGCCCCCTTCCTGAATGCTGGGCACGTGCTGCTTCTCTTCGGCCCGTTGGGGGCCGGAAAGAGCGTTTTCTGCAGGGAACTCATTCAGTCCAGACAGGCACTGGACGGGTTCCCGGTGGAAGACGTGCCGTCCCCGACCTTTACGCTTGTACAAACATACGAGACCGCGTCATGCAGTCTTGTGCACGCGGATTTTTACCGGGTCGAATGTGTGTCCGAATTGGTCGAGCTCGGGTTGGAGGATGCGTTTCTGAACTCGATCTGCCTGATCGAGTGGCCGGAAATCCTCGGCCGCCGTTACGGACAGGACGGGCTGGCCCTCAAGTTTTCTGTAACAGGAGACAGCAGTCGGCAAATTGCACTGGAATGGCGGGATTCCGGCTGGGACGATATCCTTGAGCGGGCCATTCCGCGCCAATGGCGTGAGCGCTGCTGCGAACCGGCCCGTGTCTGAACGGAGGAGGGAACAGCTGGACGCGTTCCTGTCACGGACAGGATGGGAAGGGGCGAGCGTCGAGACGCTCGGCTCCGACGCATCACAGCGCTCGTATCACCGGGTCTGGAACCCGGACACCGGGTTATCCGCCATGGTTATGGACGCACCACCCGAGGCCGGGGAAGACATCCGGCCTTTCGTCGAGGTCGCAGCCATGCTCAGGAAATGTGGCCTGAGTGCGCCGGAAACCTGGGAAGCCGACCAGGGAACCGGGCTGCTGTTGCTTGAGGATTTCGGGGACGCCTTGTTCGCGAATGTGTGTTCCGGTCATCCGGATATGGAATCTGAACTGTATTCGGCCGCTGTTGATGCGCTGGTTCGCCTGCACCGGTATTCGCCCACTGGTCTCAGGCCCTATGACCGCGAGACCTGCGTCTGTGAATCCCGGCTGTTTACCTCCTGGTTTCTTCCTGCCGCGACAGACCAGCCGGTGTCAGCGGACGTCGAAGAGGAGTTCCTGTCACTGGTTGCCCGTGTCTTTGATGAATACTGCGACATCCCGGAGAGGGACCGGGTGATCGTGCTTCGGGATTACCATGCCGAGAACATCATGTGGCTGAGCGACCGGGACGGGGAGCGTCAAGCGGGCATCCTGGATTTCCAGGATGCCGTGGCAGGTCATCCGGCATACGATCTCGTGTCACTCCTGGAGGATGCGCGGCGGGACACGTCCGAATCTCTGCAGGAATCAATGAAGAAGAGATATACCGGATCCGTATTCGGATTTCGGGAAACCGATGTTTCCACGGAGACGACGCAGGCATTCGAAGCGGCATACGCCGTGCTTGGCGCCCAACGCAACCTGCGGATTCTGGGCGTTTTTTCAAGGCTGTGCATTCGCGACGGCAAATTCACCTATGTCGATCTCATTCCCAGGGTCTGGGAACACCTGCAAAGGGATCTGCGGCATCCGGTCCTGGCAGAATTGGCCGGGTGGACATCGCGGACGGTGCCGCCGCCCGGAGAGGAAATACTCTCGCGAATACGGAACCGCGCCCATGGTTCCTGACAGGATCATGATCTTTGCTGCGGGATTCGGAATGCGAATGCGCCCGATAACGAAAACTGTTCCAAAGCCGATGATCCGGGTTGCCGGAAAACCGCTGATCGATCATGCGTTGGACCAGGCTCGTGACGCCGGGCTGTCGCAAATCGTGGTCAATGCACACCATCTTTCCGACCAGATCGAGGCCCATGTATCAGGGATGTCGGACGTCAAGCTGGTCAGGGAACACCCGCGGATTCTCGATACGGGTGGGGGCCTTCGCAATGCCCTGCCTTTTCTGGGTTCGGGCCCCGTATTCACCCTGAATTCGGACTACGTGTGGTCGGGGCCAAACCCGCTCCGTCTGCTTGGCGAAGCCTGGGATCCTTCACGTATGGACGGCTTGATGTTGATGTTGCCTGCCAGCCGCGCGACGGGATACCGCGGCCCTGGCGATCTTTGCCTCGCGCGGGACGGCCGACTTGAACTGCCGGAGAGGAACGGCCCACCGGCCATGGTCTACGCGGGTGCGCAGATCATCAGGACAGATGGCCTCGCGGATGTTCGGGACGAGGTATTTTCGGTCAGCCTCTTGTGGCAGCAAATGTTGGCCCGGAATCGATTGTTCGGAATCGTCTACACGGGCGTCTGGGCCGAGGTCGGTTACCCGGAGTCCGTGGAACTCGCCGAGGCCGCGCTGGCAAACGAGACGACCGAACCAACTGGCGCCGATGTTTGAGGACATTGGTTGCCCCCGCATCTACGCGGTGCCGGTTGGATGCGACTTCACCGAATCTTTCGTTGATGGCCTCCTCCGGCGTATGGAACACCGCTCGCCGGAGGACCTGGCGAGGGTCGTCATCTACGCCGGTTCCGCCAACAGCGTGCGCGAACTGAGGAAATGCCTGGAATCCGGACCCGCCATGCTCATGCCGCAGGTCCGGCCTGCCACTGCCCTGGTCAACGACTTGACGCTGCCCCTGGACGACCTGCCGCCACCGATGACGACCGTCGGTGCGATGCTCGCCTTGCGGCGCCTCATCGGGGCGCTCCTGGAGCAAGAACCGGATCTTGCGCCCGCTGCATCAGCAATCGATCTCGCCGATTCGCTTCTCGGGGTATTCTCCGAGCTCCAGGACGAGGGGATTGAACTGGGGAGACTGCTGACGGTCGAGGTCGACGACCAATCCGGACATTGGGAGCGCAGCTTGCGGTTCTTCAAGATTCTGGCACATGCCTTCGGCGAGGATGGCATGCTTGACCGGCGATCCAGGTTTCGGGCTTCCGTTGACGCCATTGTCCGGGTCTGGTCGAAACACCCGCCGGGCCACCCGGTGATCGCAGCAGGTTCCACGGGCTCCTCGGCACCTATGATGCATCTCATGCGGGCAGTCGCCGGGCTTCCGCAGGGCGCCGTCGTCCTGCCCGGTATCGACAGGGAATTGTCCCGGGAGAACTGGAGTCTCCTGGAAGACCATGATGAATGCCCCGAACATCCTCAGTCGGTCCTGGCGAGGTTTTGCAGGTTCGCGGAGACGTCTCCGCTGGAGTTGCCGGACTGGTCGGACAGGCCGCCCGCCAACCCGCCGCGAAACCGGCTGATCTCGCTGGCGCTTCGCCCGGCGCCGTTTACCGATCGGTGGATGGCGGAAAGCCCGACCCTTGTTCCGGGGCTCGGCATCGCCACAAACAGGATCGGGTTGATTCAGGCGGCGACCATGAAGGACGAAGCGCAGGCGATCGCGGTGGCAATCCGGGAAGCCGTCGAGGCGCGCAAACGGGTTGCATTGGTAACCCAGAGCCTTGAACTGGCGCGAAGGGTCAAGGCGGCGTTGCAGTTCTGGGGAATCGAACCTGATGATCGGATCGGCGAGTCGTTACGGCTGACCCGTGAAGGCGTGTTTCTGCGTCTTGCTCTCGAATTGTTCGAATTGCCGCTGGCTCCACACATACTGATGTCGGTGCTCAAGCATCCGTTGACCAATGCGGGAGACCGCGGAAATCACGTTTCGTTGACCGCTTCCCTGGAGCGTGCCCTGAGACAGAGACCTGCCCCCATGATCGACTTCCGGAGCATCGAACTCTGGGCTGACGACCGCGGAGACCGGGAACGGCGCTGGGCCGAGTGGCTTGGGGAAGTGCTCCGGTTCGCCTCGGCGCACGACTCGGGAACTCTCGACGAACTGATCGGGCGGCATGTGCGTGTGGCCCATGCACTTGCATCGGGATCCGGCCCGGAAGCGACTGCGTCGAGTATGGACGAAAGACCCGCCGGCCCTCTCTGGGAAACCCGCGCCGGGCAGGACTTGGCGGCGGTCATGTCGAGTCTTGCCAACGAAGCAGATGTCGCCGGGACCATGGATGCGGCCGAGTACAGGGCCGTGTTCCGGAAGCTGACGATGGAGAGCAATCCCTACGAGCAGACGGTCAACCAGAAGGACGTGGTCATCTGGGGAGGATACCAGGTTCGCGACAGAATCATGGACCTGGTCATTCTCGGCAGCCTGAACGAGGGCGTGTGGCCACCTGCGCGGAGAGGCGACGTCTGGCTCAACCGGGAGATGCGCAGGCAGATCAAGCTGGGTTTGCCCGAACGGCAGAACGGGCTTGCTGCGCACGACTTTCAACAGGCCGTGGCAGCACCCGAGATCGTCCTGTCCCGATCGCTCACGGACGGAGAACAGCCGACGGTTGCCTCGAGATGGCTGATCCGCTTCATGAATCTTGTCACGGGCATGGGCCCGGCCGGAGAGGCGGCGATGAAGGCCATGACGGACCGGGGCGAACGAATGATCAGGCTCGGCCGTCTGATCGGACAGCCGGACCGGAACGTATCGCCGGAGCCGAGACCCGAGCCGGTCCCACCCGTAAGCCTGAGGCCAACGAAACTGAGCGTGACGGAGATCCGGACACTGATCCAGAATCCGTACGCGATCTATGCGCGCCATGTTCTGCGGCTGCGTCCACTTGATCATCTCGGCCGCGACCTGGATGCACGAGAGCGCGGAGCCGTCTTCCACCGGATCATGGAAGCTTTTGTCCGCAGTCTCGCCAAGGGTGAGGTCAAACCCGAAGCCGGGCCGTTCCTTGAATGCGCCGAACGCGTTCTTGAAGACGAGGTTGCGTCTCCGTCCGTGCGCATGGACTGGTATGCACGCCTGCACCGCATAGCCGAATGGTTGATGATCACGGAAGCAGGACGCAGGGAAGGAGCGGAGACGCTGGGACTGGAAGTCGCAGGGAAATGGGATTTTCCCGGTTTCGACTTTACCCTGACCGCAAGAGCGGACCGCATTGACCGGGCTGAGGACGGCCGGCTCCGGATTTTCGATTACAAATCCGGTCCAACGCCGAACAAAAATGCAATCGAAGACTACGACAAGCAGTTGCAGATCACGGGTGCGATGGCGGCACGGGGAGGATTCGAGGGGATTCCGGCGGTCGAGGTTGGCAAACTCGAATACATCGGCATGAGCGCTGCCCAGAAGACGGAGGAGGTCGGGACCGAAGATGGACGTCTCACGGACACATGGACAGGTCTTGCTGAACTTCTCAGTGCCTACACGGATCCCGGGTTGGGATATCCAGCGCGAAACCGGATGACGGAAAAGGACCATGCGTCAGACTATGATCACCTGTCCCGCTACGGCGAATGGAGCGAGGTAGACCTGCCCGTCAAGATCGGTCTCGCGCCGTGAAAAGGTTTGACGATGCCACGTTTGCCCAGATTCGGGCAGCCGATCCGGAGGTATCGACCTGGGTCCCGGCAAATGCCGGTTCAGGCAAGACCAGGGTCCTGATCGATCGCGTCAGCCGACTGCTGTTTCGGGGGAATGATCCGGAAAAAATCCTGTGCCTGACGTATACGAAGGCGGCCGCTGCCGAAATGCAGAACAGGCTGTTCGCCCGTCTCGGCGGTTGGGCGATGATGCCCGACGACGGTCTTTTCGCGGCCCTCAGCAATCTGGGAGAGTCGGAAGAAAACCTGACCGGCGACAGCCTCAACGTTGCACGACGGTTGTTTGCCAACGCCCTCGAGACACCGGGCGGCTTGAAGATCCAGACAATTCACTCGTTCTGCGACACGCTGCTCCGGAGGTTCCCACTCGAGGCGGAAGTCAGCGGGCAGTTCGAAATCATCGATGACCGGCATGCGAACGTGATGCGGCAGAACATTCTTGACATGCTGGCGGAGCAGGACTCGACCCGCGAGACCGTAAGGAACCTGCTGCTGAATTTTACCGACTTCGATCTCGACAGGTTCCTGGACGAGATCGTGGAACAACGGGACGCATTCGAGAGGGGATTCCCGAACGTGTTGTCCCCAGAACCCGAACCGCTGGACGTGACGATCGGGGAGGTCTTTGCTCCCGGGACGACCGAGCTGTTGAGTTCCTGGGCGGCCCTGATGAGTAAAAGTGACAGCAGTTCCGACCGAAGTGGTGCGAACAGGCTGGCTTCTGCCGTCGAGATGGCAGGAACGGAGGACGGGTTGAAAACGCTCGAAGCTCTCCTTCTGTACGGCCGGACGGCCAAAACGCCATTTGCTCCCAAATTCAAGGCGTTTCCGACAAAGAAGCTTCGCGAATCCGAGCCGGAGCACTACGCTCAACTGGCTGACGTGATGGAGAGCGTGGCCAAGGCGCGCGCAAACAGAATCAGGTACAGGGTTTTCACGAGAACCCGCGCACTCCATGATTTTGCCGCGTGCTATTTTCGCGAGTACGACAGGCGCAAGCTTCTTGGCGGGTACCTGACCTATGACGACCTCATTCGCAAGACGATCCGGCTGCTGTCCAAACCGGGCATTTCGGACTGGATTCTCTACCGCCTCGATGGTGGCGTGGACCACATCCTGATCGACGAAGCGCAGGACACGAGCCGAAGGCAATGGGATATCATTACGAGCGTCGAAGCCGAGTTCACGTCAGGTGAGAGCGGACGGGCAGGGGAGCGGACGTTGTTCGTCGTCGGCGATGAAAAGCAGTCGATATTCTCTTTCCAGGGCGCTGATCCTGATTACTTCGTGGACATGCGGGAGTACTTTGCCCAACGCCAGGCTCGCGTTCAGAAGGAACTGGCAGAGAGGAGCCTCCTCCATTCATTTCGATCGGCGTCTCCGATTCTCGAGTTGACCGATGCGGTTTGCCAGCAGAACCAGATGACAGGCGGTTTCACACCGGTCATCCACCGCGCGTTCCACGAGGACATGCCTGGACGCATCGACCTATGGCCTTATGTCGAAAGGGAGAAACGGGATTTCGATTACACATGGCACGAACCGGGGGGGCTGCTGTCCTCCGATCGGGACGTGCGGGTTGAACTGGCGGGGATTGTTGCCGGTTACCTGGAAGATGTGCTCGCGGACCCGCCGGTACTTTCGCCGCAGAAGAACGCGAGGCCATTGTCAGCCGGCGACGTCCTGATCCTCGTCCAGAGGCGATCGGTCATGTTTCATGCGCTGATTCGGGAGTTGAAAGTCCGGGGTTTGCCCGTTGCCGGGGCCGACCGCATGGAAATCGGAGCAGAACTGGCCGTCCGCGACATCCTGTCCCTTTTGCGATTTTCAGCGACTCCGGACGACGACCTGGCCCTGGCGGAAGCGTTGCGTTCTCCCCTGATCGGGATATCGGAGGCCGATCTGTTCGACATTGCACGCGGTCGAAAGTTGAGCCTGTGGAGGGAAATGGCATCGCGGCACGATCGTTTCCCGAACGCCTGTTCGATTCTGGCTGATTGTGTCGAACAGGCGCATCTGCTTCGGCCCTATGATCTTGTCGAACGGATTCTGAACCAGCATGGAGGAAGGAAGCGGATCCTTGCGCGGTTGGGGCCGGAGGCCGAGGACGGAATCGACGAACTGGTTAACGAGGCGCTCAAATTTGAACAGTCGGGTCCGCCGTCGGTAGCGGGGTTTCTGAACTGGTTCGAACTCGGGGACGTCGATGTCAAACGGCGGGTACAGGCGGATCTCGACCAGATTCGGGTGATGACCGTTCATGGTGCCAAGGGACTGGAGGCACCATTTGTCATTCTTCCCGATACGGATGCACGACCAACGGGGCGGGGGGGCCAGACTCTCGTCCTTGATGACGGAAGCTTGATCTGGAGGTCGAGGCAGGACGAGGCAATCGAAGCCCAGGAGCGTGCCGACAGCGCCAACAGGGAATTCGAGGAGAAAGAACGGAACCGGTTGCTCTATGTTGCAATCACGCGTGCGAGCCAGTGGCTGCTGGTTTGCGGCGCCGGAGCGGGTGGAAACGCGAGAGCAAGAAGCTGGCACGGACGAATCGAACGGGCAATGAAGGATCTTGGTGCCCTGGCCGTCGAGTCTCCGGTTCGGGACGGCCTCGGCCTGCAGCTCGGCAGTGATTCCTGGCCGTCCGCATCCGATTCCTCCGAACCCGCGAAATCGGAGTCTGTCGACGTCGACGTGGTGCCGTCATGGTTGTTCGAAAGAGCAAGGCCGGACTGGCCCGGCGGGCCGACGATGAGCCCGTCGGGCCTGGGAGGAGACAAGGTAATGTCGGCTCCGGATTCCGTCGGGAACGTTCAGGGATCCGGCGTCGAGTTCGGGCTGAAGGTGCATGCCCTCCTGGAACATCTGCCCGGCCATCCGAAAGAAGAGTGGGGACAGATTGCCGAACGCATACGCCGTGCCAATGGCTGGTCCGATTTCGAGAGTGCCTATGAACTTTCCGTGAACATCCTTCTCATGCCCGAACTCGAGCATCTGTTCGGCCCCGGCAGCCTTGCGGAGGTGCCGATTACGGCCGAATTGGACCAATTGAACGGAAGGCGGATCATCGGGATCATCGATCGCCTGGTTGTCTCGGATGATCAGGTGCTCGCGGTCGACTACAAGACGAATGCGGATGTGCCGGAGACCCCAGACGATGTTCCGGACGGCCTGCTCCGACAGATGGGTGCGTACGCCGCGGCCCTCGAAAAGGTATATTCCGGGCGTGAGGTTTCCACGGCATTCTTGTGGACCGCGAATGGGTCTTTCATGCCCTTGAGGCGTGATCTTGTCGCGCACCACGTCAGGAATGCCGGCACGGACCCCGCATGAACCGGGGCCGGCGCCGGACATCGGCTTGACCCGGAACAGGGCACTTTTTACTTAGGGGCCGGACCGGCGGGTTTCTTGGAGGGGAGGAAACAGTGGCAACAATGGCAGTCACGGACGATCAGTTTGATTCGGAGGTACGGGATTCGAGCATCCCGGTTGTGGTGGACTTCTGGGCGGAATGGTGCGGACCCTGCAAGCAGATTGGTCCGGTCCTGGAAGAACTGTCCGACGAACTCGAGGGACGCGTAAAGGTCGTCAAGGTCGACATCGACCAGAATCCGAATTCACCCGCCAGTCTGGGGGTTCGCGGGATTCCCGCCCTGTTCCTGTTCAAGGACGGTCAGGTCGTATCGAATCTGACCGGCGCACGACCGAAGGCCGCAATCGCAGACTGGATCGAATCCGGGCTGTAGCCGCACCGGAAAGAAATCCGGAACGTGAACGGAATCCCGCCGTCCGAAGGCCGGTCGTGGCGCTGCGCGCCGTGCGAATCGATACGATGTTCAGGCGATCGGATACCTGGTCAACCGGTGATGAACAGCGCAGCGCTTCGTGAAGGCCTTTGATCACCCGGTCGTCGATTCCCATGTTCAATCCGGCAGAACGGTCGGGCACTTTCGCCCGGATGTCCTTACGGTCGTGCCCGAAGCGTTTCGGGAAGCCAGGTCGCGAGCTCGGGAAAAAGGACCAGGACCCCCACCATGAGAACCATGATCAGGAACATCGGCAGGGCCGTGCGGGAAATGTAACCCATCTCATGTGAGGTCATGCCCTGGAGGACGAAAAGGTTGAACCCGACCGGCGGTGTGATCTGGGCCATTTCGACAACCACGACAACAAAGATTCCGAACCAGATCATGTCAAACCCGAGTTCGGCGAAGGCCGCCGTCCGAACCATGGGCTCGACCACCGCCATGGTCAGGACAACCGCGGAGATTCCGTCGAGGAACATGCCGATGACGATGTAGAAGATCATCAGTGCGGCGATCAGGATGGCCGGCGGCAACCCGAGTGTGTCGATCCATTCCGCCAACGCCCTGGGCAAGCCGGTGAATCCCATGGACAGGCTGAGGAACGCCGCCCCCATCAGGATGAGCGCGATCATTGCCGACGTGCGGGTGGCCCCGAGCAGGCTTTCGAAAAACGTTGACCAGTTGAGCGAGCCCTGCGTGGCTGCCAGGGCCAGCGCGCCGAGGACCCCGAATGCCGCGGCTTCCGTTGCGGTCGCATAGCCTGAATACATCGACCCGATCACCAGCAGGACCAGACAGATCACGGGAACGAGGAATCGGGAGTTGTACAGCTTTTCCCTGAAGCCGAGCGCGACTTCCGCCGCTGCGCGTTCGTAAGGCCGCAGGTAGTGCCAGGCAGCGACGTAGAGCATGAACATGCCTGCCAGGACCAGGCCCGGAAAGATCCCGGCCATGAACAACTGCGTAATGCTCTCGTTGATGGTCACGCCGTAGACGATCAGAGTCAGCGATGGTGGAATCATCAATCCGAGCGTTGCCGAACCGGCAAGGGTTCCGATCGTCATGAATTCCGGGTACCCGCGTCTGCGGAGCTCCGGAATCGACATCTTTCCGACAGTGGTCAGGGTGGCAGCCGATGATCCCGATACCGCGGCAAAGATCGTGCACCCGACGACATTCGTGTGTAGAAGCCCGCCAGGCAATCGTGCCATCCACGGCGATAGCCCCCTGAACATGTCTTCGGACAATCGGGTTCGGTACAGGATTTCCCCCATCCATATGAACATCGGCAGTGCGGTCAGCGTCCAGCTGGACGCGCTGTCCCATGCCTTGTCCGTTAGGTTGGCGCCTACAAACCCCTTGTCGAAGAGGACGATGCCAACAGCCGCCACTCCCATCAAAGCCAACCCGATCCACACCCCGGTTCCGAGCAGCAGGAACAGGACAAACAGGAAAATCACCGTAAGTGAAACGTGATCCATGGCCCGTCCCTATCCGTGCCTTTCGGTCAGGTCGGGTTGCTCGACTCCCGCGTGGTCGGTGAAAATCATCCGGACCAGGTGGTCCCAGAGCGCCAGCGCCAGCAAGGCCGAGCCCGCCGTCATCGCCATTTCCGGAATCCAGAGCGGCGTTGCGTCCAGCCCCTGGCTGATGAAATTGAATCTTCGGGTCTGCAGGTTTCTCAGGAGCGCGTGATACGCAAAGAAGCTCATGGTGCCGGCGGCAATCAGGTAGCACCAGATCTCCCCGTAGCGCCGGAATCTGCCGAGCTGGCGCAGGATGATCGTCACACGGATATGGGCGCCGCGGTTCAATGCGTGAGCAAGGGCAAAGAAGGTCGACGCGGCCATGCAGTAGCCGGCGTAGCTGGTCGAGCCCGGGAACGGCACGCCGGTCCAGCGGGCAAGCATCTGGAGACAGATGATCACGAGGATGGAGATCAGGAATACGGCCCCGACGATTCCGCCCGCCAGGTATAGCCAGTCGAGTGATCTTCGAACGATCGACATTGCGCCCCTTGTAGATCCCCCAAATCGACGTCGGGCTTCGTCCGGGCCGCGTCGGGGTCGGAAATTCGAAAACCGGCGTTCCCGATGTCCGCGGGAACGCCGGGATTCAGTTTTTGCCGGGCATCATTCGGCCATCTTGTAGGCGTCGATTGCCGCCTGTCCGGCATCGCCGGCGGCATCTGCCCATTCCGAGGCCATCTGCGCGCCAATCTCGGCGAGTTCCGCCGTGAGTTCAGTGCCCGGCGCCTGAACCGACATTCCGTTGGCGGCGAGCTGCGTCAGGTACCATCCAGCCAATTGTTCGGCACGCGCAGTGGCTGCAGCTCCGGCCAGTTTTCCGGCGGACAACAGGCAGTTCTTCTTGCCTTCATCGAGCCCGTCAAAGGCTTCCTTGTTGACGAACACGTAATTGCGGGGAAGCCAGGCCTGGGTGTCGTAGAAGTGACTCAGGTGTTCCCAGACCTTGCGGTCGTATCCAGTGGACCCGGAAGAAATGAATGCGGAGGCCACGCCGGTTGCCAAGGCCTGGGTCAGGTCGGCAGCCTCGATTTGCACGGGCAGCATTCCGGTGAGTTCGGCAAAGCGCGAGGTGGCAACATTGTAGGCACGGAACTTGGTACCTTCCATGTCGGCGACCGAACTGATCTCGCGGTCGAAATAGATACCCTGGGGCGGCCACGGGGCCGAGTAAAGGAGCACGAGGCCGTCGCGTGCAAGGGCATCCGCCAGCGTGTCCCTGACGGCGAGCCAGAGCTTTTCACTTTCGGCGAAGGAGGTGGCAAGGAACGGAACCGAATCTATCCCGAAAAGAAGGTTCTCGTTCTGGTGTGCAGAGAGCAGACGTTCGCCGATCTTGGCCTGGCCGGTCTGTACCGCCCTCTTGATTTCATTGCCCTTGAAGAGCGACCCGCCGGCATGGACGGTGATGGTCAGTTCTCCCCCGGTGCAAATGCCGACCGCTTCGGCGAACAGCTTGCCGTTTTGGCTGTGATAGTTGCTGTCGGCATAGGCCATCGGCATGTCCCACTCATCGCCCGCCACGGCGGGTGCCGCCGCCGCAAGACCTGCCGCCACGGCGGAAGCAATTAGGGTTGAGCGTGTTTGTGAACGGTTCATCGAGGGCTCCTTGTCAATGGGAATTTCGGGGCGCTCCAGTAAAGCAAGGAAATCCCTGGCGCAAGTTCGTTGCGGTGTGCGCCCGTTTCGCGTGACTGCCAGATGGGCCGACCGCTTCGCAGCGTTCAGCCAGCCGAGCCGGCAAGCGATCCGGAGTTGTTTCGGCACCGGTCATGGCGCGGACTCCGTCACTTCGTTCGGGGCCGGCCTCGGCGAAACCATCCCCTGTCCTCACGTATCGCCGTGAACTCGGGGATATCCATCGCGGACACCGGATCGATTCTCCTGACAGCGCCATTCCGGACGACAAAGAAATGGAGATCCACGTTGATGCAGCCAGACGGGCAGTCGCCCCACGCATCGCGAAAGACAAAAAACCAGGTCCCCCGCGACGCCGACACCTCGATATCCGGGCCATCGGTCAGAAGCATGTCGAGGTCGACTGAGCGAACCTCACTGGCAAGGGACGAGTACTTCATTGCGACGTGGTCGAGATCGACAGTCGGGTCGAAATGGAAAACGACGGATTCGAAACGTGGAAACAAACCCACTGCCCGCACGCCGAGCAGGGCGTTGAGCGTATCGAATCGCGCATGCCCTGTGCGTAACGCGAAAGGACCGGATCCGCTTCCCGCGACACGCGATACCGAGGCGAACACGTCCGGGTCCAATCCGAGTATTACTCCTTTCCTGTCCTCATACGTTTCACGCGCCTTTACGTTGGCCGTTTCCGGATAATGGCTCCGAATCTCGGACAAAGCACCCGTCAGTTTTTGCACGACCTTGCCATCCTGCGCACCGGTCGACGGAAACCCGCCGCCCCTGCGCCGCAAAATCCGTGCGGCGAGCGCCTCGGCGTCCGACACGGATGGAGGCATCCACTCGTCGAGGTGGACAACGAACGCGGGTTGAGCCTCGCCCGAATTCCCGGCCCCGAGGGCCAGTCCACATGGGACGAGCATGGCCGGGAACGATGCCACGACAAGTGAAAGGGTCTGAGTGCAAGCCACGAAGGTTTGCCTCATCCGGTGCCTGTGGCCGCATTGCGCAGGCTTGCCGACGTTCAACTCATGTCTACCGGGGCGGCTCATCCGATTCCCGCTCGATGAAATCCTGAACGCGGCAGGGGGGTGACGGACAGGTTTCTTGCCTGCCGCCTTACGTGTCCCTGAATCCTCGCCGGGGCTGCCATCCTACATGACAGTCTGCACGAATCTCGGACCGGCCACCACACGGTTTCGTTTTCGATGACCAGTAAGCCGGCAAAGATGCTCGTCGCCAGACACGGCCATCCGCCAATTTCAGTCGCGCAGGATTCGGACGATCTTTGCACGATGCGAATGAGTGGAGCCAGCAATGACGGGCCTGGCTCTTCGTCAGTTGCAGAGTCACTTGCCAGGATACTTCAAGGGCATGTCAGCGAAAAATTACGTCCCGAGTTCGATGTTGCCGCAGTTGCGCGCGCAGCGGAAGATATTTCGGGCGTGATGTGCCAATTTCGGCCCGGCTGGCACGCAGTTTCGGCACGGGCATTTCGTTGCTTCCGTGCTCGTAAGTGTCCAGCAGAAATACAGGCTGGCGGAACTCACGAGCTCCGATTCAATGGAATCGTGCCAGGGAGAAGGCCGACAGATCTTCGTTTGGTCTGTTCCCCGACACGATTCCAGAGATCCATTTGCCGGTTCTCGGTCCGGCCGTCAGGCCGACGTGCTGATGCCCGAAGCCGGCAAGAACCCGCCCATTGCCGCTTATGGCCCCGATAACCGGCAGGGAGTCCGTCGTGGAGGGCCTGTGACCCATCCAGGTCTCGACCCGGTCATAAGCCAGGTCCGGGAAAATTTCCTTGATTCGGCGAATGATCAGGTCGACCGGCGCAGATGACGGCGGCGCCCGAAGGCCGCCGAATTCGACCAGCCCGGCACAACGCAGCCGGTTTTCCATCGGACCGAGGACGGCCTTGAGCGAAGCGACCATGACGGGGGCGCGAAAACATATGGACGGATTATGGAATTCCACATGGTACCCGCGCTCCGACTCCATGGGAACCTTCAGCCCGAGACCGGCGACCAGGCGTTTCGACCAGATGCCGGCGGTTATGACGGCTCGGTCCGCCGAAATCTCGCCATCGGCAGTCTCCACGACCGCATCCTCCGTGACGCGATGCACTTCGGTTCTTCGGAATTCTCCCCCGTTCTCCTCCACGTGCGCAGCAAGAGCGGCCACGTATTCCCCCGGGTCGGTAATGAATCCGTGGTCATGGCAACGAACCGCGAAGCCGAAGCGTCCGGCGAGCGCCGGGTCATAGGAGGCGAGACGGTTTTCGTCCATTTCCTCGAACCGAAACCCATGTCTCTTCCGAAGTTCCCAGCCGAATCTGTCGGATTCATAGGCGCTGCGGCAATCATAGGCGAAGAGATAGTCGCTCCTTTTGACAAAACGCTCTGCGCCGGTTCCCGCCGCGAGAGCGAGGTGCTGATCGGGACTGTCCCGCAGCAATTCGGCCAGGCTGGAGGAAATCTGTTCCACCCGGGCACGGCGCCCGTTTGCGAGATAGCGCGGGAGGAAGGCAAGCAACCGGGGGAGATGCCGCCAGCGCAGGAACAACGGCTGGTTCCGGTCGAAAAGCAACCTGGGGATTTTCGGGACCAGCCCGGGCACAGGAACCGGCACGACCGATCCGGCGGCGAGAACGCCCGCGTTTCCGTGGGATGTGCCGGCTGCCGGTCCGGTTCGGTCGATCAGGGTGACCCGATGGCCTTCACGCTGCAGCCAGATGGCGGTTGAGACGCCGACAATTCCGGCGCCAATGACAGCAACGTGCATGGATATCTCCGAATGGACAGATGCCGTTGACGCCGATACTCTCAGCCCTGGCTTCATGTTTCGACGGCAAATCTAGCCAAATCCGCCGGTCCATCAACACGAATCAGATGTCGTTTTCGAGCCGTTTCTGCGCACCCATTCGGTGACCGGTGCGTCGGCATCCTCACGCGGTCGGATGATCAGGCCGCCCGGTTCAAGTCCTTTGCGGTCAAGCGCGGTCGCCAGCGCTGGATTGATGTCGCCGGGGTCTCGGCCGACCAACTGCGAATCCCGTATGCCGCTGCAACGGTCATATGGTCCGTTCCGAAAAGTCCATTGAGAAACAGCGCGCGCCGAATCCGTTTTTCCGGTTGCCTTGCATCCGTTCAGCCGCCAAACAAACTTGCCCCGAGCCCGTTCCTTGCGGGCAGGACAATGGGGAAGCCAAGGTTGGAACGAACTGCGTAAGGAGAGTTCGATGACGAAGACCAAGGGCGGCAAGGCCGTCTATGGAGCCCCGATCGGCATTCTTATGCTTGAAGCCCGTTTTCCGAGGATTCCGGGTGACATGGGCAATGCAGGGACCTGGCCGTTTCCTGTGAGGTACAAGGTTGTTCGCGGCGCGTCTCCCGATCTCGTGGTTCGCCGGTCCGCCGCCGGCCTGCTTCCGGCGTTCATCGAAGCAGGTCAGGAGCTGGTTGACGATGGAGTTGAACTCGTCACGACGAACTGCGGATTCCTGTCCCTTTTCCAGATGGAATTGTCGGAAGCACTGGACGTGCCGGTCGTCACGTCGGCGTTGATTCAGGCGGCGCCCATTCAGGCCATGCTGCCGCCAGGACGCAGTGTCGGGATCCTGACGATCAGCAGGGAGACGCTCACCGATGCCCATCTTGACGCCGTCGGGGTTCCGGATGGAACGCCGATCTGGGGAGTCCGGCAAGGTTGCGAATTCCAGCGCGTTCTCCTTGACGACGAAGACGAACTGGATGTCGAGCAAGCAGGTCAGGACATGGTGAACGCGGCGATGTCCTTTGTCGAGAACCACCCCGACCTGGGTGCGATCCTGTTCGAATGCACGAACATGCCTCCCTACAGCGGACAGGTACGTGACGCGACAAGTCTGCCGGTCTTCTCGATCGAGAGTTGCCTCCACTGGGTTGCGGCAGCGCTCTGAAGGCCCGGGGGCACGTCCCGATCCCGAAACGGACCAATACGAGTGGCGGCGGCACATCCCGTTCCACGCAGCGGGGATGCATGCAATCAAGGCTTCAGAAGGCCGTGTCAGCCGGAACCGGCGCAGAGTTCACCCAGGACCGAGTCGAGAAGCAGGCGGCCGGTGTGCGTCGTGCGCAACCGCTGCCCGTCCAGTTCAAGGAATCCGTCCGAAACAAGATGATGATACGACGGAACGGCGTTCTCTCGATCCGCAACGGCCGAATAACGGGCCAGGTCTGCACCTTCCCGAAGGCGAAGAGACGCAATGAGGTATTCGTCACCAAGGACGTCCGGCGGAAGTGAATCCATGACGCAAATCCCTGTTCCCGTCGTTTCCGTCGACCGAAGCCACTCGGCTGGTCCGGTAAGGGCGCGGGTCCTGCGCGCACTCCCGTCGAAGACAATTCGACCGTCAGCGCCAGGCCCGATCCCGGCGAACTCGCCGTACCGCCAGTAGATCAGGTTATGCACGGCGGCATACCCTGGCCGAGCGTAGCTTGATGTTTCGTACCGGGGGAATCCGGATCGGGAACACAGTTCATCGGTGGCTTCCAGCAAGTCGGCCTCCAGGTTCTCCCCGGGGAGTCCCGGCAGCTTGCCCCGGCTGACCAGGGAAGCGAAGCGCGTTCCCGGCTTGATGGTCAACTGGTACAGCGAAAGGTGGTCAACTCCGGAACGAAGAGCCTCGCGGAGTTCGCGCGCCCAGGTCGCGACGGTTTGGTGCGGACGCGCGTAGATCATGTCGATACTGACCGATGAAAAGTGTTGCCGTGCGATGTCGATGGCCTGACGGGCCATGGCAGCAGTGTGCCTGCGTCCGAGCCGTTTCAGGTCGGAGTCGATCAACGATTGAACCCCGATCGAAATCCGGTTGACTCCGGCTTCCGAAAAACCGGCAAAGCGACCGGCTTCGACGGAAGTCGGATTCGCTTCCAGGGTGACTTCGGTTTCGGAAGTTACGGTCCATGCGTTGGCCACATCGGTTATGACGGCGTGAACGACATCGGGATTCATCAGGCTCGGTGTTCCGCCGCCGAAATAAATGGAGTCCACCTTCCGTCCTGGGAGGAGCCCGGCGTGATGACTGATTTCCGAGCGGAAAGCCCTGATCCAGGCGTCCTGGTCGACCGATCGGTGAAGGTGGACGTTGAAATCGCAGTACGGGCAAATGGATTCGCAATACGGCCAATGGACATAAACGCCGAAACCCGCGTCCTTCAGGGCATCGGCGCCTCGCCGGTCAGGAGTCACGAAGGCACGCGTCGGCAAATATCGCAAAGGCCACGGTCCTGGGGCTCATGCCCTGCTTCTTCTTCGGGGCCATTTCTCCAAACGTCTCGTCGTGGCCTTCAGGCTGGAAGATGGGGTCGAAACCGAAGCCGTTCCCGCCGCGCATCGGCCAGACGAAGCGCCCCGGTACCGATCCTTCGAAAGTGGCGTTGTGCCCGTCGGGCCAGGCGATGCAGAGAGAGCATCTGAATCGCGCGATCCTGGGCTCCGGCGCGCCCGTGTCTTCCAGCATGCGCCAGGTCTTGGTCATCATGATACTGAAGTCCCGGCCTCCGGGTGTTTCTGCCCAGTCGGCAGTGTGAATCCCGGGTTGGCCATCGAGGGCGTCCACTTCGATTCCGCTGTCATCGGCGAGCGACGGAACCCCCGTCGACCGGGCGGCCGTTACGGCCTTGATCCTGGCATTTCCGGCGAAGGACGCCTCGGTTTCCGCCGGCTCATCAAGCCCGAGCTTCCCGGCCGGGATGGCCAGCTTGTCGAAGGGTGCGAGCAGTTTCCTGAATTCCATCAGCTTGCCCGAATTGTGGGTTGCGAGGACGACGGTTGTCTCGGTCAGCTGACGCATCGGGCGGGTCAGGGCACGGCAGATTTCTGCAATTCAACCAGTTCCTCGACGCCCTTGGCGGCGAGAGCCAGCATCGATTCCAGTTGCTGCCGGGAGAACGGAACCGTTTCCGCAGTGCACTGTATTTCGACCATGTCTCCGGAACCCGTAAGCACGAAATTCGCGTCGGTTTCGGCCTCACTGTCTTCGGCATAGTCGAGATCCAGGACCGGTTGGCCATGTACGATTCCGCAACTCACCGCGGCGACATGTTCCGTGACGGGGTTTTCCTTGAGAATGCCCGACGACAGCATGTGTTCGACGGCCAGCCTGAGTGCAACCCAGCCCCCGGTAATGGACGCACAGCGCGTCCCCCCGTCTGCCTGAATGACATCGCAATCTATGGTCAACTGGCGTTCGCCGAGCCGGACACGGTCGACGCACGCCCTGAGCGAACGGCCAATCAGACGCTGGATTTCGGCGGTTCTTCCCGATGGCCGGCCGGCGGTCGCTTCACGCCGGTTCCTTTTTCCGGTCGCCCTCGGCAGCATGCCGTATTCTGCGGTCAACCACCCAAGGCCTGAGTTCCGGATGAAGGGAGGGACCCGGTCTTCGAGACTTGCCGTACACATGACATGGGTATTTCCGAATCGAATCACGCAGGACCCTTCGGCGTGCATGCTGACATCGGGCTCGATTGAAACCCCTCTCAACTCGTTCGGTCCGCGTCCGGATAGTCGCATGTCGTGTGTCCTCGATTGACCATTGCCAGGAAGAACGTGTCGCGTGCAACGGCACGCGCTACCAGTCCGGTTCGCATACTGGCCAGTCGATGGTCATGCAAGCGGATTGACCGAAGCGCACACCAACACTAGTTTCGGTCGGCGATTGCGTCATCAAACCGGAAGTACGGGCTGTCGTGGTTCACTCTCCGATCACCACATTTGACATGCTCGATGCGAGGGGCCAGGATGTCTTCCGCGCCCTCGTCGAGACGTACCTGGACCAGGGGGAACCCGTGGGCTCCCGAACCCTGGCACGCAGTATTTCCGAGAGTGTTTCCGCTGCCACGATCCGCAACGTCATGCAGGATCTCGAGCTCCTGGGTCTTCTCGAGAGTCCGCATGTTTCGGCCGGCCGGGTTCCGACCGAGCTGGGGCTCCGCATGTTTGTCGACGGTATTCTGGAAGTCGAGGATCTCGAAAAGCACGAACTGGCGCGCATAGAACATTCACTCGAAGGTGAGGCCAGGGACCGGGCGGCAATGCTCGAGTCGGCAGGATCGCTGCTGTCCCGCCTGACCCGGGCGGCAAGCATCGTCCTGGTTCCCAAGTCGGATGCACCTGTCAAGCACATTGAATTCGTTTCGCTTTCCTCGGATCGGGCGCTCGCGGTTCTCGTTACTGCCGACGGAAAGGTGGAAAACCGGGTTTTCCGGCCGCCGCCGGGATTGACCCCCTCGTCAATGAGGGAGGCAGCCAATTTCCTGAACTCCATTTCCAACGGTCAGACGGTCGAGGACCTGGTTGCCGTCGTCAAGGAAGAGATCCCGAGACGAAAACGGGAGATCGATGAGCTGTCGCAACAGTTGATCGAGAAAGGCCTCGCTTCCTGGGCGGAGGCGAGTTCACCGGAATCCCGCCTGATCGTTCGCGGGCGATCGAATCTGCTGGAGGAGACGGTCAAAGACGAGGACCTCGAACGGATTCGCACGTTGTTTGATGACCTGGAGCGAAAGAAGGAAATCGTCGAGCTGCTGGAACTTGCGGAACAGGGCTCGGGGGTCAGGATCTTCATCGGGTCGGAGAACAAACTATTTTCGCTTTCGGGTTCATCTTTGGTGATTTCGCCCTATATCAGTTCCGAGCACAGGATCGTCGGTGCGGTTGGAGTGATCGGACCGACGCGCCTGAACTATGGACGGATCGTTCCGATCGTTGACTACACGGCCCAGCTCATCGGCCGGCTGGTGTCGGAAAGGGGATAGAAGGGCGTTGATGTCGGCAAAGGACAGACATGTATGAATACAAAGACTGAAACGACAGGCACGGCGGATGGCGAGGCGCCGAATCAGGTCGACGCCCCTCGGGAGATGCCAGAGTCCGAGGCCGGTCAGGAAGAAACGGTTAACGTGCAAGGCGGGGCGGATGAACGTGAACTGACCGATGCGAATTCAGACACCCCGGATGCTGCCGGCGCAGAGGTGTTTTCGGAAACTGCAGGAGAGGACGAGTCCGAGGATGAAACAGGCGAGGACGTTGACGAATCTCCGATTGAGGACGAACTAGCCAAGGCCCGCCGAGAGGCTGCGGAAAACCGGGAACGTTGGGTCCGGTCGATGGCCGAGCTTGAAAACACCCGCAAACGGGCGGAACGGGACCGTCGAGACGCGGAAGCCTACGGGGGGCGCCGACTGGCGCGGGACCTCCTTTCGGTCCATGACAACCTGAATCGAGCGTTGTCATCGGTCGACGACATCCAGCGCGACGCAGCAAGCGCATTGATCGAGGGAGTCGAGCTGACGCTGAAGGAACTGGTTGCGGCGTTCTCCAGGAACGGCATCGTTCCAGTCGCTCCGGAAATCGGTGACAGGTTCGATCCAAAGCGTCACGAAGCCATGTTCAATGCACCGCACCCCGATGTACCGGCCGGGAACATCATGACGGTCATCGAGACGGGCTTCAGCATAGGCGATCGGCTGCTGCGCGCCGCCCAGGTCGGCGTGTCGGCCGGACCGCCCCCTGAACCGGACACGGAAGACGACTGAACCGGCCAGGGTCAAAGAGCCGGTCAGTTTTTCTTGATCAGGGACTTGAGTTCGTAAAGCGCATCGAGGGCCTCTCGCGGGGACAGGTCGTCAGGATGAATGTCCTTCAGCCGGCTCAGCACCGGCGAGGCCTCCGATTTGGGCCGGAGGGGCTCGGCGGGACGATGTTCGAATAGTGGGAGACCATCAAGAAGGTCGGCAAGTTTTCCGCTGGCCTGGTTTTCCCCTTTTTCAAGGGTGTCGAGCACCTCCCCGGCCCTTTCGATCACGGTGGCCGGCAGGCCTGCAAGCCTGGCGACCTGGACTCCGTATGAACGGTCGGCGACACCCGGTTTTACCTCGTAAAGGAACCGGATTTCTCCCTGCCACTCCTGTACGGCGACCGTGGAGTTGATAATGTTCGCGAGCATTTTGGAAAGCTCGGTCAGTTCATGGTAGTGCGTGGCGAATACCGCACGGCAGCCGGTGACATCATGCAGGTACTCGAGCGTTGCCCATGCGATGGACAGCCCGTCGAAGGTCGCGGTTCCTCGGCCGATTTCGTCAAGGATCACGAACGCGTTGGCATCAGCGCGATTCAGAATCGCAGCCGTCTCGACCATCTCGACCATGAAGGTTGACCGCCCGCGAGCCAGGTCATCAGCTGCGCCGACCCTCGAAAACAGCTGGGACGCAATCCCGATCTCGGCCTTCCGTGCCGGGACAAAACTCCCCATTTGCGCGAGCAACAAAATCAAGGCGTTCTGCCTGAGGAATGTGGACTTGCCGGCCATGTTCGGCCCTGTAAGCAACCAGATGAGGGATTGGTCGTCGCCGTCAGCAGACAATGTACAGTCGTTGGCGACGAACGAACCGTTTCCGGTTTCGCGCAGGGCGGCCTCAACGACCGGGTGACGGCCAGCCTCGACATGAAACCGGCGGTTTTCGAGTATGACGGGGCGTGACCAGTTTTCACTGCGCGCGAGATCGGAAAGGGCCGTGGAAACGTCGATCGTGGCGACCGCTGATGCTGCGGCACCGATCGGGCTCGATACGGAAAGCACCTTTTCCGTCAGCTGGTGAAAAATCGCCAGTTCCATTTCAATCGCCTTTGCGGCTGCGGACAGGATGTCGGTTTCGAGCTTCGACAATTTCACCGTGGTAAAACGCAAGGAATTGGCCATCGTCTGGCGATGAATGAAGGTGGCCGCGAGTTCCTCGGAGAACATTCGCTCGGAATGGCGGGAATGGGTTTCGATAAAGTAGCCGAGAACGTTGTTATGGCGGATCTTGAGCGAAGCGATGCTGGTCAACGCGCAGTATTCCGCCTGCAGATTGGCAATGATCTTCCGGCCTTCGTCGCGAAGGGCCCGGGTTTGATCGAGCTCCGCGTCGTATGTGGGTGCGATGAATTCACCGTCCCTGGCCAGGACCGGCGGACTGTCGACAAGAGCTGCGCGCAGGTCTGACTGACAGTCGTCGCAACCGGTCAACGCGGCGACTGCGTCGTCGAGTTCGATCGGGCGCCGGGCATGCGTGTTCCCATTGAAGGTGATCGCAATTTCCCGCGCTCGCTCGAGCCCGTCGCGTATGGCAGCGAGATCGCGTGGGCCCCCGTGTCCAAGGGCCAATCGGCCCAATGCCCGGGCCATGTCGGGAACCGATCGCAAGATGTTCCTGCATGATTCCGTCAGTTCCGACGATTCGGTCAGGAATGCGATAGAGTCGAGACGGTTCTCGATGACGGAAAGTTCAGTGGACGGACTTGCAAGACGGCGTTCGAGAAGGCGTGCACCCGCTCCGGTAATGGTCCGGTCGATAACCCCCAGCAAGGACCCGGATCGTTCACCTTCCAGGTTTGCCGTCAACTCCAGGTTGCGCCGTGTTGCCGCGTCGATTTGCAGGACCTTGCTCCTGTCCTTGACGGCCGGCGGAAGGAGGTTCGGGCGTTGGCCTTTTTGGGTCATTTCCAGATAGTCGGCGACCGCGCCCATTGCGGAGATTTCCGACTTGCCGAATTGGCCGAATGCGTCGAGGGACCCGATCTCGTACAGTTTCAGGAGGCGGGCCTTTGCCAGGGAACTGTCGAAGCAGGATCTGGGGAGGACGGTGACGGTTAACCCGGCCTCGCGAATGACCTCGGCAAGGGCTTCGTCAAGCGAATCCGAAATCAGGATTTCACGCAGGGACAATTCTGCCAGCAACGGCGAAATCAGTACATCGGGACAGTTCTGGACCAGGAAATCGCCCGTCGTGATGTCGGTCCAGGCGATGGCCGAACTCCCCCTGATTTCGGAAAATGCGCCCAGAAAACTGTGTTTTCTTGCCTCAAGGAGATTGTCGTCTGTCACGGTACCGGGGCTGATTAGCCGCGTCACGCCTCGTTTCACCACGGCCTTGTGGCCCCGCGTCTTCGCTTCGGCCGGGCTTTCGAGCTGTTCGCAGATGGCAATGCGAAATCCCTTGCGGACGAGGGTTTGAAGATAGCCGTCGGCGGAATGGTACGGCACGCCGCACATCGGGACAGCTTGGCCGCGGTGCATTCCTCGCTGGGTGAGTGCGATATCCAGGGCTTCGGACGCAGCCACGGCGTCGTCGAAGAACATCTCGTAGAAATCGCCCATGCGGTAGAACAGCAGTGAGCCCGGATGTTCCGCCTTGATCTGATGATACTGGGCCATCATCGGCGTCACGGCCTGTTCTCTACCCGGCAAGAGGTCCCTCCTCCAACACGAATGCGGTCAATTCCTGCAAACTCTCTTGAAAACGCAAATGGCGTATAACGGTCTCGTACGAAATGGAAGGTTGCCGATAGGGTTTTCGTATAGATACCAGCGTCGATGGTCGTCAACATGCACCGGAAGGAGCAGGCAGAGGCCAGCCTTGCCCGGGTCGGCGGGCGACTCCCTCGACGATCGTGACGAACGCGTGACCGGGATTCAGCTCTTGTTGCTGAGAACTGCGCCGCTTGCGCGAGGGCCCGCCATTTTCGGCGGGCATGCTGCGCAGGTGTGCATGGAACGGGCGATTGAAACCTCCACCTTCGCCGATGCCGAAGATCTGCCGCGCCGCGCCCGCCCGGTCCGCCTTACCGGAGCCGGTTGAGACTGTCGCCCTTGATGCGTTGCGGGCACCGAACATCCAGCGTCTGGATTTCGTGGGTTGGCTCCGGCATGCGGTTGGAGACGAAGCCCGATTCTGTCGAACGGCTGCGCCACGTCATGGGCAAAATACCGGTCGGCGCCAGGGTCAGACGTGAATCCGTTCCCGCGATCCGCACAGGTTCGGAAGTCCAGGCGATTCAGCGGCAAGAATGAGTCTCTTGGAATCAAGGACTTGTGAATTCAGCGGCAATTCGCGGACGTAATGTCATTCGCGGATGTAATATCAATAGTGACGAACCCGTTCCAGGAGATCATCACCCGGACGACCGTCGATAGTTGCGGTCCAGCCAACCAGGCCCGGCCGTAGTCCAAAAAGCACGATGACCTTGCCGTCTCGGTCCGGCCCGGGCTGGAGGCCACCATCCACGCGCCAGCCGTGGGCACCGCCAATCCCGAGAGCGGCCGATGGAGCAGTGACACCGTTGGTAAACGTCCGATACTGTTTCGCCAGCTTTTGGCATGTTGGCCAAGTTTCCGGACCACCCCGGAGAACCTCATCGTGCCCGGTAGCCTGAACTTCTGGAGCTGTGCCGATGTCTACGGCCCACATGGCACGGCGAATCGTGAGAAGATCTTGCGGATCCTCGATTTCCTCGTGACGAAGGAATTCGGCCCAGGCGCCGTCTGGGGTATCGCAGAGGTAGTGGGTCAAGTCGCCCTTCGCGTTCCACCGGCCAGCGGGTTGCGAAGAATTCTCCCACAGGAACGGGAAACGCCGGTCGGCGTGGCGAAATGCAATCACGTTGCCGGGGATGATATAAGGGCGTGAGAAAGTTCACGCACGCGGCGCGGTCCATTGTCTTCGGGTGACCACTGGCCGCCAAGCGCCTCGGCGGGAGTGCTTCCGCCTAGTCTCGTGCGTCGGCGTTCGAACCAGCGCCTGACGCCGATGTCATTGTATGCGCCGGCGAGGTCGCCTGCGACGAAGGCGAGGAAATGCAGTCGGGCGGCGACCGCGTCCGGAGTGGAGCGGCTGCCCGAGAGGTAGCGTCGTGCGCTGGACTGGGAAATTCCCAGAAGGCGGGCAAGCATCTCCATGCCAAGAATGCGTTGCAAGGTGCGCCATTCGTATTCGGGGGCCGGAGACTGCTCAAGGGCTTCGCTGACTTTCTCCAAGAGGGAGGAAAGCCGAGCAGGGTCGGAACATGGCTGCCGATGAAGCCTGGAAAGGAAAGTCTGGCCGATACCTGCCTCTGCCATTCCTGTCCGGAGTCCTCGGATAGCGGAATCATCCAGGCAGGTGACAGGTTGAGAGAGTAGGCCCATCGCATCGGCGCGGCTTAACGCTCCGATGGCAACCGACGCGAGCTTGGGATTGTCAAATGGACTGCGAACGGACTGAATTCGGAGATTTGTCACAATCCAATCTCTAGCCGAACCCCTCGACCTGGTCAACCGTGATCCGAATGCCCTGTGTGGAAAGGGCTTTCGAGATCTTCCCCACTGCGTGGATGTCAACGCAATGGCTGTCTCTGCCGTCAGGGATGCGCGTCACCGGGTACTGTTGTGCGATGAAGCTGCGCCCTGATCCACCAGATCGAACCGTGACGTCTTTGCAAGTCCTGCAACATGGTCCAGAAAGATACGGATGCGCTCGGTCATGCGTAGATCGGGATGTATGAGGATCCAGAGGTCGGTGGCCATCGACGGGATTTCTCCACCCACGCGGCTCAGCCTCTCGTCTTTCTCGCCGAGGTAGCAAGGTAACACCGACAAACCGAGCCCGGCCCTGGCAGCGGTGTACATTCCGTAGACCGTGTTCACGCGCGTACGGCACCGGTCGACGAGGCCTTCCTGTTCGAGCCAATGCTCGAGTGCCGGATATGTCATGCTTTCGTCTGGACCGATCCATTCGACGGAAGCCATCGCTTCAACGCTGCCGATGTCCGTGGTCAGCGTCTTCGCCACGTAGGCCGCTTGCGCAATGGTCCCGATTTTTCGGCCGACGAGGTGCTCGTCCGGCTTGTGGACCGGTCGTACGGCTACGTCAGCCTCCCGTCTGGAGAGGCTGAATACATCATTCGAAACCACCAACTCAAGCCGGATGTCGGGGTATGCGTCCTGGAATTCCCGCAGACCCGGCAAAAGCCAGCTGAACAGCAGAGTGTCGGTGGTCGTGATCCTCAGCGAACCCGATGGTCGCAAGTCCCGGCCGGCGATACGGCGCTCAACGGCCAGAACGTCGCTCCTCAACCGCCGCACGAGCCCGGAAACTTCCTCCGCTGCCGCTGTCGCATTGTAGCCGTTGCGCGCTCGGTCGAAGAAACGCACCCCCATCTTCCGCTCGAGCCTGTTCAGTCTCCGAAAAGCGGTTGGATGGCTGACATTAAGTGCGCGCGCTGCCCCGGAAAGCGTTCCGGAGTTCGCGATGGCATGCACCAGGCACATGTCGTCCCAGGAAAGCATGCTGTACATTCTTGCAATCTCCTTTTGCGCTTGTGTCAAATGGCATTGCGTATTCGGATATCATAGGTGCTCACGTAATCGTCGTCCAACATTGGGGGAGCACCTTCGTGCATGCGCTGATCGTCCATTGCCATCCGGAACCGGCGTCGTTCAATGCGGCACTCACGGAGGTGACAGGGAAGACATTGAGGGAGCGGGGATTTTCGGTCGAAATCTCGGATCTCTATCGCGAGGAATTCGATCCGTGCGAAGCCCCCGGGCACTACACGAACCGCGAAAACAGCACCGTTTTTTCTTCCTTGGGCGAGCAGCGCCACGCCTTCGACACGAACACGCTTCCCGAAGATGTCCGGAGAGAGATAGCTCGGCTGGAGCGTGCCGAACTCGTGCTTTTTCAGTTTCCGGTCTGGTGGCACGGCCAACCCGCCATTCTCAAGGGGTGGTTTGACAGGGTCTTTGTCAATGGAGGACTCTACACAAGCACGATGCGCTACGATCGTGGTTACTTTCGCGGCAGGAAGGCAGTGTGCTCCGTGACGACCGGAGCCCCGGAAATCGCGTTTGGTCCCGGATGCCGCGGCGGTGATATCGAGTTGATTCTCTGGTCAATCCATGTTTCGCTTCACTATTTGGGTTTCCACGTCTTGCCGCCTTTCGTGGCTTTCGGAATCCAGGGGCACGGCTACGTGTATGCGGAAGAAGACAGCAACAATCGGCGTTTGCTTTTGTATCGGGAGACATGGAAAGAACGGCTGAAGAACCTCGACCGGGACACGCCGCTGGAATTCCAGGGGTGGGACAATTGGGATTCCGGAGGCCGTGCAAGGGCGGCGCGAACCTGAACTGGCGTTCAGCGGGGGAGTTCGGGCAGGCAATGCCACCTCAAAGGGCGGATTCGGCGAAACCCTACGCCACATCGACCGCGGTTGCGTACGGAACATCGACATTGCTGGCGGGATGTTTGGTCGTTCACGACCTCCTGCCGGTCGGGCAGGTCGCCCGTAGAGGGATCGATCGCCGGATCCTCGACATCAATTCGGAAATTGACTGACGACCGATGGAGGCCTGTGCAGTGAGGACATTTGGACGGCGTAATTGCGCTCGGCAGAGATCAGACAGGTTTTCTTTCCAGGGATCATGATCTCAGATGGAAGTCCGGGTATCGACAGAATGCGCATGTGGCCCGGTTACAGCCCGGCGGCATGTGCTGAGTGCATAGCTGGAAAAACCGCACCCAGCGGTGCCGGGCGGGACCGCACAGAGACCTGACCAGCTCCAGGACGAAATTCCCGGATTTCGATCATCGAGCCATGCGTTCAACGCAACGGAAAGCATCATGCGGCTTGAAACCGGCCACCAGCCGTGTCCTGCCGGCCTCTCTCGTGCTGTTGGGCGAGCTTGAACCCGACATTTCACGCTAATTGCGGCTCAGAGCTTCGTTTCCTCCGATGATATCAGAGAACAGTGTCTGCGACGGCTGCAGTGAAGGGGGTGCAATTCGAGGCAAGCGATACCGTTCGCAGAATTGAGCTGCGAAAAAGTCATGTCAGACGACCGTGGTGATGGATCGATGGTTCGGGCAGCCCCGATTATGAC
Organism: Paracoccaceae bacterium; assembly: GCA_965242975.1. Classification (GTDB taxonomy): domain Bacteria; phylum Pseudomonadota; class Alphaproteobacteria; order Rhodobacterales; family Rhodobacteraceae; genus JAPPHA01. The sequence goes on from CBDETS010000007.1 coordinate 4,060,018, forward strand.
CCCTCACCGTTCCATTCACACACCGCGGCCTCTTACGGTTGGCCTGACAACTCAAGTCCGTCGAGCGCCCGGCGCAATTTCAAGTTCGGAGATCAACGACACTGCCTTCCGCTTGAGTTCGGGAAGGCTGTCACACGCAATCCGCCAGACTGTCTCTGGCTCAACTGCTTCATAGTCGTGGGCCAGAATGTTGCGAAATCCGATAGCGTCCCGCAATTCCGGAAGCCTTGCCGCAAGTTCGGGACTGCCGGACTTGAGGCGGTTGAGAGCGTTTCCAGGAGTGATGAAACACATTCCGACAGCCAGTTGGGTCCTCCTGTCGCCGAGGAACGCGTCCCAACGCAATCCATCGACCAGACCCGCGATCTCTTCGGCTTCACCAACGACATCCTGAAGGGCCGTCAGCGGATCACGCGGTGCTGTCATAAACGGTTTCCCGCGAGCGGTCGATGTGCGCTTGCCGCCGTTTGTTCCTGATCGCGCCCATGCTGGCGATATCGACCTCGCGGCCGAGGGCATCGGCCAGGTCGAACTTGAGTCCCATGAAGCAGCGCAGCATGTCTTTCGGAAGCGGCCGCTGGAAATCGACGAGGAAATCCGCGTCGCTGGTCTCGGGATCGAAATCCGTGCCCCGCGCGGCCGAGCCGAACAGGTCGAGCCGCTTCACGCCGTAGCGGCGGCAGATCTTCGCAATCTCCTCTTTCCTGCTTTTGATATCGGCATGCATTGGCCTTCCGTCTCCCGATTTCCGTTCCGTCATGATCATAGCCTGCCGCAGGGCCTGATTCCAGACGCTCACACGGGTCGGATGTGTTCCCATTAGGGCACCGTTGTGGATTGGCCTTCATGGATTTGGCCCGCCGGTTCCCGGGCCGCAGCAGTGGTGACCACGCTCCCGTCGATGTTTCGGGGCCGCTGGATTTAACACAACGCAGATTATCGGACTCCGCGTCTGACGATATCGAGCATATCCGGGAGAGGCGTCGTGCGGAAAACCAGCTGGGTTTCGCGCTCTTCAGCTCTGCGTCTTACGCTACCCGGCGCGCAGCAATCTGCGCAGTGGCAGGCCGCTGTTGTTGCAGATGAAGATTGATGGAGTAGAGATCAGGCATGAATCACCCTGTCTCATTGGCGATGCGGAGGGTGGATTGGCCGACTGTGCGCAGCCCTGTCACCGGCCGTCCTGCTCAACCGTCAGGTCGGATGGGGTCAAGCCGAATGTCCAGCTTCGCGCCAACGGCCTCGGCATAGTTCGCCAGCTTGGCAATGCTGATGTTCTGGCGCGCGCCTTCGATCCGCGAGACTTCACTCTGCCTGGTTCCCATGCGTTCCGCCACCTCGGTCTGGGAAAGCCCCGCTGCCACCCGGGCAGCAATGAGTTTCCGGGCAAGATCAAACTCGGGCGCCAATGCCTCATAGGCCACCCGGTTTTTGGGGTCGCTCAGGAATTCAGCCTTAAGTTCTGACAGTTTGGTCATGTGACCTCCTTTGCCCTCTTCCTGGCCGTTTCCAGCGCGGTCGATGGCGTTTTCCGGGTTTTCTTCTGAAACACATGGACAACGATCAATCGTCTTTCAGCGGCCGTAACGCAAATGGCGCGCGCAATTCCGTCCTTCCCGCTCAGGCGCATTTCCCAAAGACCGCCAGACAGAAAGCGGACATGGGGCATCCCCACCGTTCTGGGGCCATGTTCCGCAAGGAGTTCGCCAACCCGCAGGAAACGGGCATACAAATCGCGCGGCAACTTCGCCAGTTCACGGTCGACTCTCTTGTCCAATGTTTCGACAATCCACTTCATACCATAACACATATGTTATACAGAAAACCAGAAAACCAGACCCTTTTTCCGAACTCGTTTGTCCTGCCTGTCCGGAAACGCTGTCCGCATCAAACCCCTGTCCGCAATGGGTTGCAGCCTGTTTATGGACAGGGTTGTCGGGAGGTGTCCTTAACCGCTCCTTTCCGGACAGGAGGGGTCGGCAAGGTGCGGGGCGGGTTCAGCCCGACAATTGCAAGCCGGTTGCAGACAATCCGGGTTCGTTCGCACGCAATCCGGGCATAGAAGAACATGAGAAATTGATTTGACCTTGTAGCCACCGTGTGAAGATGTTGGACGGCTGACCTATTAAGGACAAAAGGAATTCTGAAGTGCCAAACCGACAAGATTCCAAATATGTTGCCCATTTCACAAAAGGCGATACCGCATTCTCTAACCTCGAGAGCATGCTAAATGATAACGTGATCCAAGCTCATAATCTTCCATGGAACGACCGGCGCGCGGTCTGTTTTACAGAATGCCCATGGTCAAGTTTGTTAGCGCACGCTGAACAGTATTCAGCATACGGGATCGGGTTCCGGAAAGAGCGTGTTTTTGCCGCCGGCGGAGGACCAGCCTATTATGTGCGAAATGATCTGTTCGGCCAACAGCAATGGGTAGGAGTGAATTACACATTTGTCACGCCGTACTGGCCAGGGTCCCGTCCTGCCACGAAGGCACGGCATGACAAAGACAGTCATCCAATCGACTATCTTCACGAGCGTGAATGGAGAGTTCCACACGATTTTACATTCCAATTGAATCAGGTCGAGTTCGTCATTCTGCCTGACTACAACACCATGGCAAGATTCCCGACTGCCTTGAAGGACGCAATCGGTCGGGAAAAATTCATCCTAATGGATGTTTATCGCAAAATCGAAGAGCTTTGGCCGGTTCATGTGCTAGCGTGAAGGCAAGCTGAACCGGGAGCAGGTGGATTTAACACAACGCAGATTATCGGCCCAACCGCTCGAGGCGGCAGTCGCATGCTCGCGGATTGAGCCGACATCGCCGGCCGCGATTGCAGCATCAATCTCTGCCTTGAAGTCAGTAGTCCCAGGCTATCGCCGAGACCCGGAAATCACCAAAGATTTCCACCGTGAAATCACACGCGATTTCAAAAGAACGTTTTGCAAGACGAAAATGTTCATGTGATGGTTGAATGGTTGCGGTGAACCAAGCTTGGTTCACCGTCCTCTCTCCGCAACCTGAATTGAACAGAGGACTGTGTCATGCCCAAAAGCGAATGTCTCGAAAACCGATTACTCAAACTCCTGCGTTCGGGCCCCGCCAACAAATGGTGGAATGCAAGAGAGATTGAAGAGAAACTGGGCTGGAATCGACCCGGTTCGTTCTGCAAACACCCACCACAAAATCAGTTGGCTGCCTGCATCAGCCGGAAGCTGCAAGAAGATGGCCTGGTCAGAGTATCACAGTCTGGTTCCCGTAGCCCCGTCCTTGTCTGTCTGGCTTAGACCTCTGCGCGATATGCACCCGGTGCATGGCTGGAACGTCTGAAGTCGACCGCGCCGGCCTGAATCGACCATCAGCCGTGCCCTACCGGCCTCTCTCGTGCTATTGGGTGTACTTGAGCCCAATGTTTCATGCTGATTGCGGCTCAGAGCGCCATTTTTGACGGAAAAGTATCTGGAAACCCGGCTTTCATCTGCTACCGGCCAGCAGCAAGGCCATGGCGCCGATGATGATTTGCGGTTGCAACGGCAATGATTCCCACCTCCAGGTGGGCCAAGGTCAGGCTTCTGGTGTGTCTGTGTCGTAGACGAATGAGTCCAGCAAGGCGGCTCGTATTCGAGAGATAGCGCGTTCGCGCGCATTTCTCGGCGACGGGTTCCTGTACCAGTCCTGATTGTAGATCGCGGTGAGAAGACGGGCGTAGTTGGATGGTTTGTCAAGGGTGGAGGGCGCAAGGTCGAAGGAAGCAGCCAAGCCATCCGTCGATGCCCCGTTTACCGACACGAAGCGGTCAGGACGAGCAAGGGTGAGTAGTCTGGTCGCAATACCGGGGCCGACCCCGTCGATATCCCGGAGGGCACGATAGGAATCGAAGGCGAGTTGGGGGAAAGCGTCATCGGCGGCGGCGATGACACCGAGCACGATGTCTTGAATCGCTTCCCGATCGTTGCCGAATACCGTGTTCAGGGCCCTTGGTCTCATGCGGCCGAACAGCGCCCAACCTACCCCCGAGGTCAGGCCAAGTAGGCGATAACGGTCGTATTGGTCGAGTTCATTCCAGTCCGGTTGAGCGACGACGTCGTGCAGGACCTCGGCGGTTTCACGCCAACTCCTCTGCTCACCCAGAACTGACCATGAATGACGATTGCTCCACCAGCCGTCGCACTGCTCCAAAGCTGCGACATAGCTACGCCAGTCTCCGACTCCTTCAAGCAGATGCAAGGGGTCGAGATCAGGCGTGTCAGGCGGCCGCGGTGCCGGTGGTGGCGGATTCTGGTTTCTGGACTTGGCGTAGACCTCGATAGCATCGTGATCGAGCGGATCGGTGTGTTCCCACAGGTCATCGAACCAAGCCTGGACGGATTCGGTGTCAGATGTTTCGAACAGGGCCTCTTCGTTCATTCCGAAACCGCCGGATGTGAAATTTGCACTGCCGACCCAGGCAATAGATTTCCCGCCACCGCGGAATATGAAGACTTTCGGGTGAAAACGCCGACTTGCGTCGGCCCCCTGCAGCTGACCAATATTGGTGAGCATTCTGAGGGCGAAGGGATCAGTCAGATTGCCCCACAGACCGACGACGGCGCGGATCTCCGGCGACGGTTGCTGCCGCTGCAAAGCGCGGAGACCTTCGTGGCTCGTGGCCCAAGCGGTGGCGAGATCGATTTCGGTTGCCCAGACAAGATGCTTCTTGAACCGGGGTAATATATCTTCGTCGGTGATCAACATGGCAAGCGTCCGCATAGTGCGACAGCGCGAACGTTACAAGAGAACGGTCGGCAGTACGCACAATAGTGTTCGTCATCGGCGCATTCAGTTCAACTCCTGCTGAAATGAATCCGCGGGCACTGCGTTCAGGGCACCATGTGGAGATAATCGAAAAGGCCAAAAGAGAGGGCGGCCAAGGCCGCCCCTCTTATCCTGTCTCCCCTTGCGGGGAAGCGGTGATTCCACGGAGGAATCCCGTATCTGCATTCATGATGGTGCATTTCGGTTCATCCGTCAAGATCGAGGTAATGGCAGATTTCGCCAGACCTTGCGCAGAATTGCCTGAAAAACGTCATCCGGAATTCGTGGCACGGCCCCTGCAGGAGAGGACAATCTCCTCGTCGATACGGTGTGAACATGGTTGCACACAACCCATGCTTTACGGTCACCGAGGGGCGAAACCAGTTGCACCGCGAACTTGTCATCGCGCTGCGGCTTGGTGGTCATCGGAACAACAGTGACAACACCGTACAGTGTCGCTGATCTGGACAGGACAACAACCGGCCGGCACTTGCTGAACTCCGGAGGTTCGGTGTGTTCCGAGGCCGGATAGTCGCACCAGTATACCTGACGTATTCTCGGAGCGGTCTTTATCCGGGGCCTTTCGAGGGTTCGTTTCATGGCTCTCGTGAATCCAATGAACCTTCCTTCTCTTCCGGATCATCCGCATCTCCGATGATATCGGGGAACAGCTCCCGGTCGATCTCCCTGAGGAATCCGGGGAGCCCTTCCTGGAGCCATTTCCTGAGGCCTGGTCCGTGTTTGGTGTCGCTTTCGATCTGGTGAAGCACGAAGGCGCCGACCAGGATCTTGCGGCGCGTATCGCGTGCGCGTTCCTTCTTTGCGACGCGTGCCCTGATGGCTTTCTGCCGCGCCTCGATGGCTTGTTTCTTCCTGTTCAGTTCTTCGAGGCGTTCCTCGTCCGACCTGCGTTTTCGTGTTGCCATATGCGGTTTTCCCTGTCTGTATCCTACCCTTTCTGATATTCCCGCCGGTGATCGCCCGTCAACACCTTGCTGCCGGGCACGAAAATCCTGAATGAAATGAAAGGCGCGCTTATGAGTTGTATTGCAACTCGCGCTCTGCTAACCGCGATCATCAACCTTGCATATACCCGGATCGCCAATGGCCATCTACCACATGTCCGTGAAACCCGTCCGCCGCGCCACCGGCCGCAGCGCAGTCGCCGCCGCCGCCTACCGCTCCGGCGAGGTTCTCCACGATGCACGCACGGACATGACCCATGACTACCGGGCCAAAGGCGGTGTCCGTGAAACTGGGATCATCCTGCCGGAGCATTCGTTTGCGGACTGGGCCCTGGAACGCGAGGCCCTGTGGAATGAAGCAGAGGCCGCGGAGCGACGCAAGGACGCGAAGACAGCCCAGGAGTTCGAGGTCGCGCTTCCGGAAGAGCTCACGGACGACCAGCAGCGTGCGCTGGTCGAGGCGTTTGCCCAGGAACTGGTCGAAGAATACGGCTCTGCAGCGGACTGGGCGATCCATACACCGTCCCGTGCCGGAGACCAGCGGAACGTCCATGCCCATATCCTGATCACCGTCCGGGTGGTCACCCCGGGCGGACTCGGGGGCAAGATCCGGCTCGAGCGCGAGAACGGCTGGCTGAAGCGGATGGGTCTCCCCTCTTCACCTGCCCAGGTTCGCGCGTGGCGTGAGTGCTGGGCGGCCTGCGCCAACCAGGCTTTGGCCCGGGCCGGGCACGATGTCCGGATCGATCACCGCTCGCACGCCGATCGCGGGCTGACGATTCTTCCGACCCGGACGGTCGGGGTTCATGCGACGGCGATGGCGCGTCGCGGCCTCGACGTCGAGCGCGTTGATCTCGCTGCCGGCGACCGGGTGTGGAACCTCGAGGCCCTGCTCGGGCGTGCCGAGGACGTCCTGCAGCTGGTTTCCGAAAGCAAGAGCGTATTCCTGATCGGTGACATCGAACGTGCGGTGCTGCGTGCGGTCCGGGACGCGGACGCGGTGGCCGCGGTCATGAAGGCCGTCATGCGCTCGCCGGAGCTGGTGACGATCTCGTCCGACAGGCGATCGGGATCCCCGAAGCGCTACACGACGCGGCGGACGGTTCAGATGGAGACGGAGCTGGCCCGCATCGGCGCCCGGCTTCGTGCGGACCACAGCTACGAGGTTCAGGGGCAGGCGATATCGCATGCCATATTGGACCACCGGACGGCGGCGGAGGAGTCCGGAGGTCCCTACCTGTCATCGGAACAGGCAGCGGCGTTCCATCAGGTGATCGATCCGGAGCGTATCGCGCTGGTGGCCGGCGCCGCCGGCAGTGGCAAGTCGACGATGCTGGCAGTGGCGCTGGATGCCTGGGAGCGTTCCGGTTATCGGATCCTGGGGGCGGCCCTGGCCGGCAAGGCCGTCGATGGCCTGCAGGAATCCTCCGGGATCGAGTCCCGGACGCTTTCGTCGTGGGTACATCGCTGGGAACAGGGCGAGGACCAGCTCGGCAAGGGCGATGTCCTGGTGATCGACGAGGCCGGGATGCTGTCGAGTGCGCAACTGTCATCCGTGCTCCGGGAGGTTGAGCGCCGCGGAGCGAAGGCCGTCCTGATCGGGGATACGGAACAACTGCAGGCGATCGGGGCCGGTGCACCCTTCCGGGCCCTGGCCGAGCGCTGCGGCGTGGCGACGCTCACGGAAGTCCGCCGGCAGCAGACGGAGTGGCAGCGCCGGGCATCGATCCTGTTTTCGGGGCACCAGACCCGTGACGGCCTGGAGCTGTACAACCGGGCCGGCAACATTGCCTGGAGCGGGAGCCAGGAGGAAGCGATGGTTTCCCTGGCGGCGGAGTACACGATGCACGTCCTGGATCATCCGGAAGAATCCCGGCTGGCGCTGACGCACCGGCGCGCCGATGTCCAGGCCCTGAACCGGCTGATCCGGACCGGGCTGCGGGAGGCCGGGCCCCTCGCGGAAGCCGAAACGGTGATCGAGACCGCTGCCGGTGAGCGTTCCTTCGCCGTCGGCGACCGGATCGTGTTCCTGGAGAACGACAGCCGGCTCGGGGTCCGGAACGGCAGTCTCGGTACGGTCGAGGCCCTCGGGGACGGGCAGATGCGGGTTCGTCTCGACGGCCGCGACGATCCGATCGAGATCGATACGGCCGAGTTCCGCGCCTTCGATCACGGCTACGCGACGACGATCCACAAGGCGCAGGGCGCCACGGCCGATCGCGCCTTCGTGTTCGCGGGTCCGACCATGGACCGGCACCTGACCTACGTGGCGATGACCAGGCACCGGGAAGAGGTGACGCTCCATGCGGCGAAGGAGACGTTCCGGGATTTCGGGGGCCTGGCCGGGAAACTGTCGCGATCCGGACTGCAGGCGAATGCGCTGGACTACGAGGGCTTCCTGGCCCGCCGCGGGCTCGCCGGCATGCTGGTCCGGATCGGCCGTGGACTGATGCGCGGCCTCGCCGCGGCCCTGGACAGGTCCGCGATTCCGGAGCTGGAGGACACCTTCCTGAAGTTTTCCAGGGACGACCGGGCTCTGCCGCCAGAAACGGTTCTGACCAACAAGGCCACGGAAGAATTGCGCGAGAGGATCGCGGCGATGGAACGTGAACATGCGCGGCAGGAACGGGAGACGAAGCTGGCCGCGGAGCAGCTGCAGAAACAGCAGGAGCTCGAGAAGTCCCGGAGCCGGGATCGCGGCTTCGGGTACGGGATGTGAGCGCCATGAGTGATTGGGAGCAGTTTTCCGGGGACGGCGATGATTCCTCCGAGGACGTGGTCCGGGCCTTCGAGCAGATCACCGCGGCCATCAAGGGTCAGCATGAGGACATTTCGGTCCGGTTCCAGAAACTGAACGAGAACCTGACCAGGGCCACGGGGACCCTGGGGGATCTGGTCAAGAGCGAATATGCCGGCGAACTGGCCCGTCTCGCGAAGAGCGTGGAGGGTCTTGTCCAGGAACAGGCCGGGATCGCGAAAACCATCGACAGGCAGCAGAGGGCGGTTCGGGACCTTTACGACGCTTCCCAGTCCCTGCGGGGGCAGGATGCGAAGTTCGCCGGCGTGACCCGGAATCTCGAAGCGCTGGGCCGGGAGATGGACGGGATCGTCGCGCGGCCCGCGGCTCGGGCGGAGCAGCGGGCAAATCTCCGGATGTGGGCTGCGATCGGTTTCCTGTCCTGCCTGCTCCTGGTGTTCGGGGGGCTCTGGGCCCTGCCCTACCGGGCGGAAACCGCGTTGGCGCGGATGATCATGGGCGACAGCTACTGGAATTCAGCGTGGCGGATGATGGACATGTTTTCGGTGGAGAGAGCAGCCGGCATGCGCGTTCTGACCTGGGTGGATGCCGGTCCGGAGGAGGCCGAAAAGCACAAGGCTTGTCGTAACAAGGCCTGGGAGAGCGGTGAGCACCAGGAATGCGTGGTCGTGTTCAGGCCAAGGAGCGGCGGGTAGCGGGTCGTTTCCAGCAGGAGTCAGAAGTGTGTGATCGTGTTCAGGCCCTAAACCAGCTTTTTGGTGTTCCCCAGACAAGACGCAAGAGTCTATTGCGTGTGAGCTGTTCTTACCGCGCTTGATGTTCCGCTGTAATCGACCCATGACAATGAATGAAAACCACAACATTTCAGAGTTCATGCAGTTCTTTCAAGCAATCGAACGGTCACAGCGTGTCCGTGAGGATTGTATCGAGCGACATGCTAGGCCTCATCTGGAATCTGGTACGCTGCCCACTCCCGAAGATGTCCTAAAAGCGATTAATTCCCTTGTGGGAAACAGACGACTAAAGCTTCTGCGCTGTCACAAGTATTGGAAAGAGCATACATTGCGCGAAGGACTGGACTCGCTCTTTCACTCTGCCCATCAAGCCTCCATCGATGTTTCTCGTCATGACGCAGCCCTGAGTGTGTTGGCAGACTCGGCGGACTTCCAGAACAAGGTCGATCTTTCCGTCGGTTACGCCACTCAAAAGGATATTGTCGCCTAGTAACCGTTCGGTAAGGGCGTGATGGTCTCTTTTTCCGTCGCTTGAGGACTGGTTTTTCGGGTTCTGTTTTTTTGTCTGGTTACACTTCCGGATATCTGTTAATCCGGTCGCATGTTGAATTCCGGAGTTTCTGTTTCGGGTCCCGCCACTCCGCCGGTTCTGTCTGCGGAGGACTGGGAACGCCTGTACGTGCAGGAGCGTGCACGTGCGGAGGCGGCCGAGGCGAGGGTCACGGAACTGGAGGGCGAACTCGGGGAATCGGAAGCCCGTGCCGAGGACTGGAGGCGGAAGTCGGTCCGGGCCCGTAGCGAACTCAACGGATTGCGCAGGGTCTTCGAGAGCAACCGCGAGAAGCTTGCCGCGGCACGTGCGGACCTGAAGGACCTGCACCGGAGGCGGAGTACGAAGAACGTGCTCAGGCTGGAGAAGGTGGCGCGGTTGCAGGGGCTTCTGAACGCCGCCGACATCGACAGTGGCCGCCGCTCGATCACGGGTTTGCGCAAGGAGATTTCCCGGCTGAAGGAGTTGACTGCGAAGCAGGCGGAGGAACTGGAGGAACTCAAGGCCGAGAACGAGAGGCTCCGCTCGGCGCGTGAGACCCATGCGAAGGCTCGACATGCCGACAACCTGATTATGCCGCGTTTGCAGCCCGGGGCATTGAATCCCCGGGCTTTTTTGCTGGAATTATCGGCATAATCACAGCGACTTCAGGAAGCCCAGCAGGGTATTGTCCGGCTTGAACCTCCCGGGTGCGACCCCGACGGGGCGGGTCTTCTCCATGGCCTTTTCCTTGATGCGGAGATCTGCGTGCAGGTAGACCTGCGTCGTCTCGGCCGTTTCATGACCGAGCCAGAGAGCGATCACCGTGCAGGTGATGCCCTCGTGCAGCAACGCCATGGCGGCGCTGTGTCGAAGACTGTGTGGGGTTACCTTCTTCTCTCCGAGTGAGGGACAGGTTTCGGAAGCGATACGACAATGCTTGGCGACGATACGCTCGACCGCATCGCGACTGAGTGGGCCGCCGCGGTTGCTGGGGAACAGCGGAGCGTTCTCCACATTGCCCTGTTCATTGATCCAGGGTTCGATGACCATCACCGTATCGCTCCGCAGGGGTGTCGCACGGTCCTTGCGCCCCTTGCCATGGCACCGCACATGGGCACCGCGTCCGAGTTCGACATCCCGGATCCTGAGGCCGACCAGTTCCGACACCCGAAGGCCGGTCTGCGCGGCGAGCACCAGCAGCGCCCGATCACGCCGTCCGTACCAGGTGGAGAGGTCGGGCGCGGCAACGAGTGCCTCGATCTCGTCTTCCGTGAGCCAGGTCACGGTGCCCCTTTTGTGCCGCTTTGCCGGCAGTTGCAGGATCTTCTGGCAATGGTGCAGGACCTGGGGTTCGTTGACCGCGACATGACGGATAAATGTTAAGTAAATAGTAATGTTGAGTCGCGTGCGTCCGGCCCTGCGCTGACGGGCTTCAGGGCCGGAATCGCTCAACATTATTATGGCGTGCGCGCGTCCTGCAGAATCGCGAGCAACCGGTCAGGGGCGTCCCTGAACGTACCCTTGGCGATCGCCGGAGGTTGGGTGCCGGACAGGATGTCAAGCTTGCCAACAGGGTCCGCCCGCAGGTAGATTTCCGTGCTCTGGATACTGGCATGGCCGAGCCAGAGGGAGACCTTTCGGATATCGCCGGTGGCTTCCAGGGTATGGATTGCCGTGCTGTGCCGCAATATGTGTGGGTGGATCCGTTTGTCGGCCAAGGACGGTGCCGCCGTCACTGCGGTCCTGGCATGAAGCGCCAGGCGATGGGCAAATCCATGCCTGCTCATCGGCTTTCCCCTGGCGCTCAGGAACAGGTGAGGCTCCTCGACCTCTGGGCGGACCCGGATCCAGTCACGGATCATCCGGGTGGTTTCCTTCCAGAGTGGGAGGATCCGTTCTCTTCGTCCCTTGCCCATGATGCGCACGGTGTCGAGACAGGGCCGTCCGAGATCTTCCAGCGTCACGCCGACCAGTTCCGACACCCGAAGGCCCGCGGCATAGCCGAGATGGAGCATGGCCCGATCCCGCAGTCCGGCCGGCGTATCGGGATCCGGCGCCTCCAGCAGGGCGTGGATTTCCTCGCGATCCAGATACCGGACGACCGCCTGGTCATGCTTCTTCATCGGAATGGCATGAACCTGCCTCGCAAGTTCGAGACACGACGGCAGGCGGTATTCGAGATAGCGGAGAAAGGACTTGATCGCAGCCAAACGGACATTGCGGGTGCTGACACTGTTACCGCGATCCGCCTCCAGATGGTCGAGGAAGCCGAAGATCAGATCTGCCGTCAGCTGCTCGACCGTGATGGCGCTGGGCTTGACCTTGAGATGTCCGGCGACATGGCAGACCAGCAGCATGAGGCTGTTGGCGTAACTCGCGATGGTATGCCGGCTGGCATTGCGCTGGCGCGGCATGTGCTCGCGAAGGAAGCCACTGACATGGGGAGCGAGATCGGTCATGACGTGGCCCTCCCCGCGTGCAGCGCCTCGGCCTTGTCGGCAATTCCCCGCAGCAGGACCGGCGTCGCGTGAAGGTACCAGTAAGTCGAGGAAACGCTGGCATGGCCTAAATAGGTCGAGAGGGCGAGGATATGCCGACTGATATTGTCACGATCGGTGTCGATCGCCTGTTCGAGAGACCTGACCGCGAAGCGATGGCGCAAGTCACGGAGCGTGACGCCGGCCTCGCCCTTGCCGCCGCGAAGCCCTGTGGTACGCGCGAGCTTGATGAACGTGTGGGTCAGACAGTTGGGACTGACCGGCTTGCCGGTCGAGACCACGAACAGGTGGTCACTGGCTGCGCCGAGTTTCTTGCGGCGCCCGAGATAACGATGCAGTGCATCGCGGGTGCTGCCGGAAAGGGGCACGAGTCTTGACTTCCCGAACTTGGTCTTGCGGACCACCAGTCCGTCCGAGGTGAGATCGGAAAGCCGGAGGGAACAGGCTTCCGTGCGCCTGAGCCCGGTGACGGCGATCAACCCGATGATGCAATGCATCGTGTGGGGTGTGATTGATCCGGCGGGAGGCAGCTGCAAGGCTGCCTCTATCAGCATCAGGATTTGGTCATCGCTCAGCAGAATGGGCGCACGTTGCTCCCTCCGGGTGCGGCCGAGACACTCCAGGTGCGGGATCTCATGGCGCTCGTCCCCGGCATGGAGCCACAGCGCCAACCGCCGTCCGGCAGCCAACCGTTTCCGCGCCTCCTTGTTCGACGATGTCTGCCGGGCCCATTGGACCATTGCATCGGCACGGATGACGTCGTCTCCGGAGGCCATGGCGGCATCCGCCCAGGAAAGCAGCAGACGTTCCTCATTCGCATACTTGCATCCGAGACTGCGCTTGTGCGCGACAAAGCGCACCACATGGTCCTTCATGCTCATGACGGATCTCCGATCCAGGGTTGTGCGATTTCGAGCAACATGGACGTGTTCGTCTTCGCATAGATCGCGGTCGTTTCCATCGACTTGTGCCGAAGCAGGGCACTGATGGTCTCCATGGATTGTCCGGACCGCAGCATGGCGGTTGCGGTGGAGTGCCTGAAGAGATGGGCGCCTTGCGGGCGCACCTCTTCCAGACCGGCACGCTTCAGCGCGGAAACCACAATGTTGGCGATGGATTGCCTGGATGCCAGCGGACCATACGGCGCCTTTACCTTCAGGAAGATCCTGGTCTCCGCAATCCGGGGGCGTGTCTTCTCGATATAATCCAGAACGGCATCGCCGGCGTCCTGTGGCAACGGCAGGCATTCCTGCCGTTTCGATTTGCCGCAAACCCGGACAAGGGCACCCCGCCAGTCGATATCCTCCAGCCGCAGCGCGACAATGTCACCTGCTCGGAGGGCGAGCCGGGCAAGCAGCAGCAGGACTGCCTTGTCCCGCAAGCCCGCAGGCGAATTCACGTCGCAGCAGGCGATCACATGCTCGATCTCTTCGGGGCTGATGTAGCGCGGCAGGGAGGCCAGCCGCCAGGTGGTCGCGGTCGGAACGGCATCAACCAGCGACGCTGAACACCTGTCCGTCGACGCGAGGTAACGCAAATACATGCGCATGGAACCTGCCAGCTTGCCGGCAAAACTCCTCGAGACCCCGGCATAGTGCTGCAAGAGCACCTCGCGGATTCCTGCCGCATCATACGAGCGGGGATCCGGACCAAGATCCGCAACCAGCATGGCAGCCTGATGGCAATGCTGGTGGGCCGACTTCTCACTGATCCCGCGGTGACGCCGGAGCCATGCTTCGAACGGTGCCATCGCCAGGTCCGTTTCCGGTTCGGGTGTCATGACCGGAACCGGCACCGTGCCCGTCTCGTCGAGATGTTGAAGGAAACGCCGGAACGGATACTCATAGCGTGCGCCGGAATCTCGCGGGCATCGACGCTTACGGTTCCCCGGGCAGACGCAATCATGACGCAGGAAGCGTTCCAGCGTCTCCGCATCGACCTCCGTGATCGAGATGCGCGATCGATGCAGCCAGATCAGGATGTGCTGGCAGGAACTCCGGTATTTTTGAAGCGGGTTCGCCCCGTAACCTTGCTCTTTGCAGCGCGCAATGAAGCCTTCCAGATGGTGCAGGTTGGCATCAAGCTCTCCGGGATGGGGGATGCGCCCCTGGTCTTCCAGGAACTGAACGAGCTTCAGCGCTCCGGTCATGAAGCCCCGATTGCCCGAGGCAAGCATCTTCTGCCGTTCCCCCTCCATGCCGGGGCAATGGCAATCGTGTCGACGGAAAGCGCACAGCACGGCGTCGTCGATGGACTCGAAAGCTATGCCGCAAAGGTCCAGCCACGTCAGGAAGTGCCGCGCTCCAAGCCGGAGCATGGAGATATGATTCGCAGAGAGACACGCAGCACACAGGTACCCGGTGAAGGCGCCAAGGATGTCACTCAGCAGGCCGGAGCCGGTCTCCGAACGCGCTGTCGTGACGGTCAGATGGTTCATGGTTTGCTCTCCTTCCAGTTGGATAAAGTGAAAGGAGGAGCATATAATAATGTTGAGCGATTCCGGCCCTGAAGCCCGTCAGCGCAGGGCCGGACGCACGCGACTCAACATTACTATTTACTTAACATTTTTCCGTAAATGTTGAGCTCAACATTTACGGATGAAGGAACGGATGGCGGCAAGACGGACGTTGCGGCTCTTCGCGCTGTTGCCGCGTTCGGTCTCGAGATGTTCGAGAAAGTTCCCGACAAGGTTGGCATCGATGTCCGAGATGTCCATGTCCGTTGACGCGAGGCCGCACCGTGCCTCGGCAAATTCAAGGAGCAGCCGGAAGGTATCACGATAGCTTGCGATCGTGTTCGCACTGGCCCCGAATTGGCTGATGAGCCGCTCGGTGAAGAACCTCTGCACCAGCGGCGCCAGCGGTGTCGGCACGGTTCCGGTCATGACGCGCCTCCATCCCCGAGAGTTCGCAGGCCGCGTTCGCTCGCCAGGGCCAGCAATTCCGGCACGGCCTCGATGTACCACCATGTGCCGGACGGATTTTTATGTCCCAGGTATGCGCTGAGCTTGTACATCTCCGCATCCACGTCACGTCCCTGCCGAAACCAGTCGAGGATTGTCAGGGTGGCCATCGCGTGACGAAGATCGTGGATCCGCGGTCCGTGGCCATTTCCCGACGAGGGCTGGCGCAACCCGATGACCTGGCCGACCCTGGCAAAGTTCCGTTGTGCGTTGTTGGCGGTTGTCCGCTTGCCATTCTCAGCGCAAAAGAGCGCACCGCTGCCGGCCCGGAGAACAACATGGTCACGGAATTGCTGGTAGGCCTGCAGCTTCGCGACCACGCACCGGGTGACCGGAATGACGCGGCTCTTCCCGTTCTTGCCGTGCCTGATGGAGAGGGTGGCGTTCACGGCGTCGATATCCCGGTCATCGAGCCCGAGGGCTTCGCCGATCCGGAGGCCGGTCACCGCGATCAGGCCGAACAGGGTCGAGCAGGTCGCGCCACGCAGTCCCGACCGCGAGGGCAGCGCCGCTGCGGCGACCACGATCTGCTCGATCTCCGCCGCGCTGTAGATCCATGGTCGTGGACGTGAGCGGCGCCATGGAATCAGTCCCTTGGGTGGAACTTCGTGACGGTCGTCAAGTCCTTGCAGCCAAAGCGCAAAACCGCGCACGAGGCAAAGCCGGCCGGCCCATGTATTCGAGCCGGCCGACCCGAACGTGTCCTTCCAGCGCAGGAACAGTTCCGTCGTGATCCATTCGGCACCCTCCGCATCGGCAAAGGCGGCGAATGGCTTGAGGGCGAGGCCGACCGCAGTCATGTCCGCCCCGAAGCGGCGGCGATGGTCAAGATACTTGGAAAGCCGGGCGGAGATCGACGTCATGATCCGCCCTCCGATACAGGCTGCGGCACGGGCCAGACGCGCGCGAGTGGACGCAATGCCTGGATGTCGTGCCGGGCATAGATCGTCGTTGTTTCCGCAGAATTGTGACGCAGCAGGTTGCCGATGTCGGCCAGCGGTGTTCCGCCCTGCAGCAGGCTCATGGCGAGTGAATGCCGAAATACGTGGCAGCGAACCTTGCCCCCGGGCGGTGCGACGCCGGACGCCGCATAGGATCTGCCAAGAGGTATTCCGATCGGCTTCGATGATGCGAAGGGCAGGAAGGGCGGTCGAATGTGGACAAAGAGATGCCGTGAGTTGCCCTGTCGTCCATGCCGGATCCAGTCCACCATGGCCTCGCCCACGTCCACCGGGAGCGGCATGGTCGACGGTTGCCCACCCTTGCCACGGACCAGGATCTCGCCCGCCTGCCAGTCGATGTCGTCGAGGCGGATGGCGATGATCTCCTGGCCACGCAGGCCGAGCCGGGCCATTGTCAGCAGCATCGCATAGTCGCGACGGGCGATGGCACTGTCTCCCCTGGCCGCCGCCAGAACCCGTTCAACCTCGTCCTGCGAGAGATGCCGGGTTGGAGCGGGCGATCGGGGTCCTGCAATGCTCGGGACGCAGAGGGCCAGGTTCCGGTCGATCCGGCCGGTCGCATACAGGAAGCGGAACAGGGATCGCAGGGAATTGGCCTTCGATCGTGCACCGGCAAGGCCCGCCTCGTTCGTCGCTTCCAGATAGGCAACAATGTTGGCCTGGGTGATGGCATCTAGGTCGCCCGGAGCTGCATTGCCAAATCGGAAAGTCAGGAAATTGCGGAGTTGGCCTTGACGCATCTTGACGGTGCTGGGTGCCGACCCGCGCTGGATCCGCAACCAGGTGCCATAATCCGCGCACAATGTATCGAGGGCTGTGGGTACCGGTGCCGGCTGCGGCACGGCAACTATGGCACCCTCATTGACAAGATGGGCGATGAACCGATCCAGAGCGCATGTCCATCGTTGCCGACTGTAATCGGAAAGCCTCGCCGGCAGTGGGTCTCGAATTTGCCTGAACGTTGCCTCGTCAACGCCGTCCGGCAGTATCAACCCTCGATGCCCGGCTTCGACACAAAGCCAGTCGATTGCACTGGCATAAACCTTCACGGTACTGATCTTCAGGCCAAGCGAAACAAGCAAGGCCAGAAATCCGTTGCGCAAGGCAAGCAGCCAATCTGGAATCTGTCCGCTTGGCAACGGAATGACAATTGAGTTTGATCGCATCCTTTCGTTCCTTCGTTGCGAATGAGTGGAACGAGCAGGATTGCATGATCTGGACAGAAACCTGGAACCAAATGCTCACGTGATCATCAAAGTCGTCGAGAATGCCTCCGGAAATGACCTTCGAACGCAAAGACTGTGCGGACTGTCACGAGCCGAAGACGGGCTCGACACGAGCTTCGGCGTAGAGGGAATGCGGGTCCGGACCGGACGTTCGGCCGAAAAAGCGAGAAGAAGGAAAAGTCCGGGTCCGCCAGCGGCCGCAACCGTGGTCAACAGGCGGACAAGCCCGGGCATGGCCGGACGCCGCGTCCGGACATGGAGCGCAAACCCGAGGCTCACGACCCGCCGGAAGAGGAGCGTGTCTGTCCCTGCTGCGGCCTTCCCTATGTGAAGAACGGCAGCCATGATTCCGAGGCCATCGAGATCGAGGTCAGGGTGCATGTCCGGATCATCCAACGCAACCGCTGGCGGCAGAGCTGCACCTGTGCGTCGGCGCCGAAGGAGGTCTCGGTGCCCCCGGTTCCCCGGCTGTTCCCCCACACGCCCTACGGGATCAGCTTCTGGGTCTGTTTCCTGTTCGAATGCTACGCCTGCCACCGGCCGCTGAACCGGGTCGCGGCATGGATGCGCGACCAGGGGCTGCCGGTCTCGCCCGGGACCCTGGCCTCCAGCATCCACAGGCTGATGCCGTTGTTCGCGCCGCTGTCGCAGGCGATCCTCGCCCACCTGAAAGCGGCCGCGGTGCTTCACGGCGACGAGACAAGTTGGCGGGTTCAGTCCCTCAAGGCCATCCGTGGCACCGGCAAGGCCTGGCTGTGGTGTGCGGTCTGCCGGGATGCGGTCTGGTTCCACGTGGACGCCCGGCGCAATGCCGAGGCTGCCGGCAAGCTGTTCGCCGGCGTCGGTGCCGGCACGGTCCTGGTGTGTGACGCCTTCTCGGCCTACAAGAAATTGGCGCGTCTTCTCGGCGGCATCCTGATCCTGGCCTGGTGCTGGAGCCATGTTCGCCGCAAATTCATCGAGGCCGCCGCCGGCAATGACGCCCTGGAGAGATGGGAGGGCCGGTGGCTGGACCGGTTCGGGCAGCTATTCCACCTGAACAGGGTCCGGCTGAAGCACTACGACCCGGACGTGGGGATGGAGCAGCAGTCGCGAAAGTTCGGGAGTGCACATCGTCGGCTGAAGCGTGCCGTCGACCGGCTGTTCGCCCTCGCGGAGACGGAACGCGCGGGGCCGGCCGGTTCGGACCGGCGTGCGAAGGCGCTCAACTCGCTGCTGAGGCATCGCGACGGGCTCTGCGTGTTCGTCGACAGGCCGGACGTACCCATGGATAACAACCTGTCGGAGCGGATGCATCGGGGTCCGGTGATCGGGCGGAAGCTGTCGTTCGGCTCCGACAGCCTGGACGGCGCCCTGTTCTCCGCCACGATGTACGGGATCATCGAGACCCTGCGGATGAACGGGATCGATGTCCGCACGTGGCTCGACGACTGGCTTTCGGCCTGCGCGGGCAACGGCGGCCAGCCGCCTGAGGATCTCTCACCCTGGCTGCCATGGTCGATGGACGAAGACAGGCGCCGACAGCTCAAGGCCGCACGATGACGACGGATGACACCGCGATCGAGTGCCGTTATCACGGGCGTGACTTCACCACCGACGAGATGGCGCTGATGCGGGAACTGATCGCGTCCTCCCCGCAGCAGACCCGTGCCGGGCTGGCGCGTGCGTTCTGCCGCGCCATCGGCTGGGTCAAGCCCGACGGCGGGCTCAGGGACATGATGGCCCGGCTCACCATGTTGAGGATGCACCGGGACGGGATCATCACACTGCCGCCGCCGCGGCACGGACTGCGGCCGCGGCGGGTCCCGGAGTTCGGCCCGGAGACAGACCCGCCGGCCACGCCAATGCCGGAGACGCTGGACGCGGTGCGCCCGATCCGCCTGGTCAAGGTCACCGGTGCAGACCGGGCGGCCAGCGTCGCCTGGAACGGCTTCATCGCCCGCTGGCACTACCTCGGCTACACGCCCCTGATCGGTGCACAGATGCGTTATGCAGTCCAGGACCGGGAAGGCCGGCCCCTGGCCATGCTCGGCTTCTCGGCCGCCGCCTGGAAGACCGCACCCCGCGATGCCTTCATCGGATGGTCTGCGGAAGTCCGGGAGCGAAACCTGTATCGCGTGATCAACAATTCCCGAT
The DNA here is from genome assembly GCA_965242975.1 of Paracoccaceae bacterium. Lineage (GTDB taxonomy): Bacteria > Pseudomonadota > Alphaproteobacteria > Rhodobacterales > Rhodobacteraceae > JAPPHA01. The sequence goes on from CBDETS010000007.1 coordinate 4,079,589, forward strand.
ATCTCATCATGCCATGGATTCACATTGCGCCAGGCCAAGCTCTGGATGGGAGGAAGTAGAGATGTAGATCGAAACTGAAACCCAACATCGCGGTCCAGCGGGTGTAACTCCCGCCCGGTAAAGGCCAGCCAGCCAGCCGGAACCGAGTGTTGCATGGTGTGCGGCAACGTTCATCGTGAAGCGTACACAGGGGGCAGCGAAGCAGCGCTATTGAGCCTCGAAATAGCCAATGATGGTGCCTCCGTCGTTGTGAAAAGCGGGGGCAGCACCGGAAGCGCCGCCATGGCAAGGCGTGACGGGCCGTCCGGGGTCGCGGGAACGTTGCAAAGCTGTAGATGGACCGCCAGGGAACCTGGGAGACCCGGTTCCGTCCGTGCGTGGAAAAGGCTGGAGTGGGAATGCCAGCGAGATCAATCCAGACCCCGGTCCGGCATCGGGCCTGCACGATGTCGGGAGCGTTAAGAGCGGGAACGAACCCCAGCAGGCTACGCACGGTACCGGACGGCGAAACAATAAGCCCAAGGGATGCGGGATCGGGAGTCGTAGCGCTCTGATACTACCTGTGAAGGCGGGGAACCGAGGCCATCGGGACCCGGTGAAGGAAAGCGGAGCGTCGCATGAACAGAACCGGAGGAGGGAGTGCAGCGAGACTAGCTGCTGTGCTTGCGGGTGAAAGTCCCGCCGACGCAATTCTCAGTTTGGCGTCGTAGTGATATCCGGCAGGCGCACGGGGTGACCCGACGACCTGAAAGCCCGGAAGTAAAAGCCCTGGAAGGCCGGGAGGACGCTGAGCCTCTCAGGTCTGGTCAGCTCGGGGGGCAAGCAAACAGGAGGGCCGCAGCGAAAGCGAACGGATCAGACGCCGAAATCGGGTCCCGCACGAAGCTGATTCAAGCGGACATATCGGAGATGCCAAGGGTTTCTTTCCTCTACTCGATGGCCAGTGCCGATGCGGAAGAACTGAGGAGCACGCATCGGGTCTCCCGGCGTAAACTGAAGGTGGCAATCCTGGACAGTACAGCGGTGAAAGTCCGGAAGGTGAGGAGGGCAGACAGGATGACCCTACGAATGTCAAGGACCGGTCCTATAACCGGCGATGCCGGGAAATGGGCTGGAGCCTTCCTGACTGGCGGATGAGGTCGACAAGCGGTGAAGGGCGGGACAACATAACCCGCCTTGAGCGAGGACCTCTGGGCACAGGTGGCGTTGCCGCGGCCGGTGTTCCGCACATAGAGGCGGAATTGCACTACGGATTGCGGCCTCGTCGAAGGGCGGAGTAAACGTGGAACCTGAACGGGGTATGGCGGGGTTGGCCTTAACCTTGAGGGCGCTGCGGAAGGCTGCGCACTGAACTGCAAGGTGCCTGATGCTTGAAGCCGTACCGTGGGAAAACCCGACGTACGGAATTTCAGGGGGGGCGGCTGGAAACGTGGCCTATGGTGGAACTGTGAACCCACCTCGCAACCGAAAGGGCGGGGCTGGAAACCCTCCACCTACGGGTGCGCGCGCCAGTGCCCTACCCGACAACACATGGAGACGTCGAGCTTCGACATCGTGTCAACGAAACAAGCCCGGATAGCCGAACTGGCGAGGACGTGCCCGGACATGGTGTTCACGACCTTGCACCACCACATTGACCTTGACTGGATGATCGTGGCCCTGAACCTCACACGAGTGGACGGGGCAGCGGGCATCGACGGGGTGACGGCGATGGACTACGAAACCCACGCGGAGGCCAACCTGCTTGACCTTCTGGGGCGGATGAAGTCTGGCCGCTATCGAGCCCCACCGGTACGCCGGCACTACATCCCGAAAGCGGATGGAGGGCAGCGACCGCTGGGCATTCCGACCTACGAGGACAAGGTGGCGCAGCGAGCCATACTGATGCTGCTGGAGCCGATCTACGAGGCGGACTTTCTGCCGTGCTCGTACGGCTTCAGGCCCGGCCACTCTGCCCACGGAGCGTTGAAAGACCTCCGGACGGGACTGGCCGTGGAAGGCCTCGGATGGGTGATCGATGCCGACATTGCGAACTATTTTGGCAGCATCGATCACAAGCACCTGCGGGGGTTCCTTGACCAGAGGATCAACGACGGCGTCGTTCGACGGATGATCGACAAATGGCTGGCGGCAGGAGTGCTCGACAATGGCGTCCTGCAACGCACCGAAGAAGGCACGCCTCAGGGTGGGGTAGTTAGTCCGATTCTCGCCAATATTTTCCTGCACCATGTGCTGGATGTATGGATGAGAGAGGATGTGGCACCACGCGTTGGGGCGCACCGTCTGGTGCGGTACGCAGACGACTTTGTCATTGCATTCAGGAACCGCCGGGATGGCGAGCGCGTGCTCGCTGTCCTCGGCAAGCGGCTTGCGCGATACGGGCTCACGCTCCATGACGGCAAGACGCGCTTTGTGGATTTCCGGCCCATGCACAGGCAGGGCGGCGGACATGACGGACAGGGCAAGTTCGACTTCCTCGGCTTCACCCACTTGTGGGGCAAGTCACGGCGAGGTCGGCTGGTCGTACGTCAGTTCACTGCCCGCGACCGGTTAGCGCGGGCCGCCAAGTCCATATGGGACTGGTGCAAGGGAAACCGGCACCTCCCGCTCCCGGAACAACACGGACACCTTGTCCGTGTGATTCGTGGGCACTGTGGCTACTATGGCCTGACCGGCAACGGCAAGCGGCTGGAACAATTCCGCACAGCGGTAGTTCGCAGCTGGCACCGTTGGCTTGGCCGAAGACACCGCAACGGGAGACTGCCATGGGCAAGGATGACTGCCATCCTGACCCTGTTCCCGCTGCCGAAGGCCAAGGTCGTCCACTCGATCTACGCCAAATGAGCGAAACTGACATGCGAGGAACCGGATGCTCTAATGTGGGCACGTCCGGCACTGTGGGGGGAAGGGCTCGGCAACGACCCTTCCTACCCGGCTCCCGAACCTGGCTTCCCACATCCTCTCGAGTGTGCGCCGCCAACTGCCCGAGGACTGGCAAAGGCGGTACAACATCTCCCCGGTCCTGATGGAAACCTTCGTCGAAACCCCGCGCTTCTCCGGGATCACCTACAAGGCTTCCGGATGGATCCATGTCGGAGCCACGCAGGGACGCGGACGCTACGACACACGGAAGGAATTCGGAAAACCGATCAAGGCCATCTGGCTCTGTCCGCTCAGAAAAGACTGGAAAAGAACACTCAATCAGTGAAAGCCAGATAGGCCATCACTCCGTCGCCGAACGGTTACGTCGCCTATTGTGCTTTGGCTTTCGGTATCAAGGCCTCGCTGAAGGAGCTTGAGAAGCTACGCAATGACATTGCCGATGAGATCTCCGAGTTTAGGAATCAAGTCTATCGAGCAGACCTCTCCGAATTCGTACGCGAACTCAGAAACAACCTTCTCCACGGGCGCGTGTTGGTTCCTCAGTGGAATGTCTCCTTCGACAAAGTAAGCCAGACTGGTACCGGAACCATGAGATACTCGATAGAGGAGCTGGCGGTTTCCAGAGAATGGAACGCTCAATCGCTCAGCTACATGCAATCCTCGACCGATGGGCACCTGTGTCTGTCCGTGGTTGTTCGCGATCACTTCGCCCTGTTGAATGACCTCCGATCCAGGCTGGATGCCTTGTTAGCCAGAAACATATCCGAGTCAGAACGGGACTACTGGAACATCGAAGACGCCCATAAACGTGGCCTGAGAAGGCAATGGGCAAAAATCCTGGTCGGGCAGGCGGGGAAGGGAAACGATCCCTACGACCACCTTTACCGGTTTTTCGAACCGGAAGTGTTGCGGGAGATATTGCGCTATCCGCGACACAGCAAGGAACAAGTGGACTTTATGATCTCTCTCAAGTCAGGAGAAGTCGACTGGGACGACGAACTTCGCCAGATAGTATACCGAGCGTTTGGAGTCGTGAGTAATTCTTCCGGGTTTACGGACCGGCGGGCGGAGGTCGGGAAAAACGGGTGACGCGAACTACAGGGCGCCAACACTTTTCAGGCTAGGGGCAGACATGCTTTTGGGAAGGAACTTCGACGGAATAGATGGTGAAACCATTCTGTCATTGATCGATTCGGGTGCTACCGAGTCAGTCCATCTTGAATTCAAAAGGGAAACCTACGGTCGTGCAGACAATGACAAGAAAGAGCTCTTGAAGGACGTCTCCTCGTTTGCAAACTGCCTGGGGGGACATCTCGTCATCGGTGTTGAAGAGGAAGGCGGAGTGGCCCGCGGCCTGCATCCGTTGACCGGACTTGATGTCGATGAGGAACTGCAGCGACTCGAGGCGATAGTCCGAACTGGTATCGAACCAACGGTTGTAGGCCTTCGCATGAAGCGCATTTCCGTTCCCGGCGTTGATGTGATCATCATGCATGTTCCTCGCAGTCATAATCCGCCGCACCGTGTGATTTTCAGGAACAGCAATCGTTACTACTCACGGAGTTCTGCGAGTGTGTATGAACTTTCGATGGAAGAGTTGCGGAGACTTTTCGGTGAACAGCGGACCATCGAGGAGCAGGCTAGAACGTTCATGGACGAGAGGTTTCTGCGCATCCAGGCAGGCGATGCGGCCATGCCAATACCCGCAGGGAAGGGCATGACCGTCATACATCTCATCCCCCTGCCCGATTTTGGGGCAAAGCGGCAGATCGACATCGCGACAATGATTGAGCATCACTTGAAGTTCTGGCCAATACGCGCACCGAGCATGTCTCATCAAATTAACCTGGATGGCCTGATTACAAATAGTGGTGGAGCTGATTTGAGCGCCTACACACAGGTTTTCAGGGATGGTTCACTGGAGGCTACGAGCACGGACTTCATTGTTGACCACAATAGAAGCCGACTCATTCCTTCAGGGGCTTTTGCAAAGACAATCATTGAGTCGGTGTCGGCCTACATCAATGGCCTGCGTGCCTTGGACGTATCGCCGCCCATTCTCATGAAGATTTCGTTCTCGGGCATGAGTGGTGTGGGGTTCCTAGTGGACAGAAACCGCTTTTTTTCGCCTCGGCCTTACGACCGGGAAACCCTCCATCTGCCACATGCTATTCTCACTGAGTATCGTGATGACGGAACTTACGAAGCCCTCGTTGCTGAACAGATGGATTTTCTGTGGAACGCATATGGTTTCGAGAGATGTTCCCTATTCGATGAACAAGGGAACTGGCTTGGCTGACGATGATCCCGTCGACCCTTATGCCGTCGCTTACAGTCGCGGGCCGCCGCGCATGAGGCTGGCGATTGGAACACGGCCCTCTCCATCTTCCGCGAGCTCGCCAAGATCGGTCATGGCCCGTCCGAGTTCATGCTCGGTACCATGTATCACTGGGGGGAAGGCGTGGGCCGTGACCTGGTCGCAGCGCTGGGCCTCTATCTCCATGCCTTCGCGCATGGGGATGTCAGGGCCGCACACCGGCTCGGCCACGCCCATGCGCAGCACGATCTGGAGGTTCTCACCGCAGCCGTGGGTACATGAGCGGCCCGTACAGGGCCTCTCTGCCGCAAGCACCAGGGATTATGTCGATAACTTGACGGCACGATCACGCCGCCAGCTTTCGATCGACTTCACGGGTCACAGGGATGACCGCCGCCAGACCGCAACCCATGACAATTCAGGCAATTCGTGTCATGCGCGTGTGACGGACGTGTGACGGACGTGTGACGGGTGAGGTGGTTTCCCGCCACCAAACGAACCTCGCACCGAAGGCCCGACCGCGTGAGTGAGACTATCACGCACCGCAACATTATCTACCGCTTTTCGCCTGACTCACCTGCGGTATCGGGGGCGGTCCTGATGGCGGAAATCGACCCCGGTTCCGGCTTGTTTCTCCACCACCCACGATGTCTCTTACAAGCCGTGCGCAGTCATGCCATGGACCGGACATCCAGTGAGCGTTGGCTCCGGAGGTCGAGGTCGCCACGAACAGGATTGTCGTACCGATACGTTCTTCATGACAGCCATAAGGAAGTCTCCCGGTCGGCACACCGAAATATCTCGCCGCCGCGTTCTTGCCGTTAAACACCAGAACGCGGGGTTGCGCGGTTTCTATCTTCTCCTGGAACCCTGCAATGTCATAGTCTCCGTCTCGAAGCGCGGCATCACGACCACTTGAATGCTTGACAATATCGGTTAGGCCGATGCCGAAGTCCGGCAACATCCGAAATTCTTCAGGAGCCAGTTGACGCGGCGTCAATCCGACTTCCTCCAGAATTCGCCAGAACCTGTTCCGACCATCAACATAATACGCCCCGGCCGCAGCGGACCGACCTCCGGCAGCTGTGCCACAGACCACCAGGTCGAGGCCCCGCTTCAAGACATCGGGAAGAACACCGTGGCAAGAATACCCTTGCATCAGCAGCAGTTCTTGTGAACGACGATCCCGGATACTTTTCCATCGCGGTCAATGAGAAACACGATCTGCCAACTGTCCTCTGCCACGGTCTTCGCGGGTTCAATCAAATACGTAGGGATAAACTCGGTGATGTAGTAGCCGGTAGGATTTCCGAAGAGCGGCCTGACCTCCAGACGGTGCATTCCGACATAGTCATCCTGGGTCTTGAGAAGCGAGCAAGCCATGGCGGCACGCGTGGCTTCGTCCTCTCCCGCGGCCCGAAACGCTGCAATGTCGAGTGGCCGCTCCCCCCACCTCTGACAGACTTCCTTGACGCTCAGGTAGTCTGAACTCGAGAGGGGCAATGACAACAAGAACGAAGGCGTCCCGGCGGCTGCAAATGGAAGCGACAGGACGAGACCGCTGAAAACAGCAGTCCTCGCAACCCTGCTTACAGTTGACTTCATGGTAAACTCCCGTCTCGCGGCCCTGGCGCGGTCAGGTGATTGGCCTACTTCCTGGCGGCGGTCTCCGCCATCAGCTCGTCGAATTCCTCGCGGCCAAACCGGCATATGCGGTCGAGCGCCGCCACGCAGAATCATGTGCCGTGGGGCCTGTCCGGAGTCGATGTGACGTCACCTCACGTGGAAAAAGGCACAACGGTGAAATGCGAAAGACAGTCGCGTCAAACCCGCGTGCCGTCAAAAAACAGAACAGATTCACCCTGACGAAACCCCAATTACCGCCCTTGGATTTGCGCATGTAATTCACGATAGCGATTTTGGGCGGCAGCGATCTGATCACAGGTCATGTGAGCGCGAATATTCTCTCTTTGCGTGGTGGCCAATTCATTACCTTGCGCCGCGGAGAGATTAAGCCAAGCATAGGCTTGCACGTAGTCCTGAGGCACGCCCCTGCCAGCGATGCACATCAACCCCAAGCTGGTTTGGGCGGCGGCATACCCTTGTTCCGCCGCCTTGCGATACCAGGCAACGGCTTCGCGGTCGTCCTTGGGCACACCTCGGCCGTTCTCGTACACGATCCCCAGGTTGTACTGCGCTTCGACATCGCCTTGTTCGGCTTTCCGTATATACCAGATGACGGGTACTCGGCTGTGGTACTCAATCCATGTTCGAGTATGAAGTGAAATCCATCCGATAACCCGGAGAATATCATTGTGGCGGGCAATCAGGTCATGAAAAAAATCGGTTCGTGATGAGCGATACGGTTCCGTAAGTTTCGCAACTCATTCAGAGATTGGTAAACTTGATTGCGGGTGAGTACCTGTTGATTGGGGAAAGCTCTGCGTAAAGCCGGCCGCCATAGTGTCATCTCATAATCCCGTCGGCCCGGCTGCCCTCTAACGATGGCACCGCCTCGATGGAAAAGAGAAGTCCAGAAGCCGAATGAAAGCACGGCCACTATGTTGGATGGAGTTACTTGCTGCCCATCACGTGTGAGCTTTGTTTTAGCAGCGGAAATTCTCCCAATAGCGCCGTTGTCGAGGCCTGATCTGGGATTGTCAAACCACGTGGGGCCGTATTGCGCAGAAAGTTGATCATGCACAGCGTTGCGCAAAGCCACTTCGAGGCCCTGTAGTGGTTCATAGAAAGCAGCACTGATCGCTGTGTTCCAAGTATAGAGTTGCATTGCTTCCGTCGAATCTTGTCGTGCTGCATTGAGATAAGTTCTCAAGCGTTCCCTTGAGATAAACGTCTCTAACTCGGCGAGGATATTATTTGTATAAGGGTAGGGGGGTAACATAGTAATTAACGTAAGGGTTGACGTAGTGAATAATATCCGTCATATGTGTTCCGTACACCCCGGATCCGCCTCTGCCAACCATGGTATGCGGCCGGGGTAAAGTTTTTTGGTCTGACAACCAATGTATAGAACATTGTTCTGACGTCCGTTCCGACCTGAAAAACACCGTTGCTGGCGATATCAGATCACCTAAACAAATCAAACCAGAGCACACCCTGATAACAGGTGCTCTACCGTTGGGATTCAGCTGCAGGATTGGGTGGGCTGCGTTTTGGATTGCCGCCAGTGCCGCATAGAGCGCCGTCGTCTTGCCGATCCCGCGCCGCGCCGCAGCTTCGCGCACTGTCAGGCCGTTGTCCGACGAGCCCACGCGGGTCTGGGCGATCTTGGCCGGCGTGACCACCGGCTTGAGGTTGCGCTGGAACTGGACGAGGGTGCCGAAGATGTGAAACATCAGGGTGCTACCGGCGGTGGTGGTGTCGATCCCCTCGGTGAGGGAGCGGAACCCGACCCCCTGCCCTCGAAGGACTGCACCGTCTCGATCAGGCGCGGCATGGAGCGGCCTAGGCGGTCCAGCTCCCAGACGACCAGCGTGTCGCCGTCGCGGAGTCAGGCCACCGCCCCGTCCAGACCCAGCTGTGCGGCTTTGGTGCCGCCGACACAGTCTTCGAAGACCTTCCCGTTTCCGGCCTTCCGGAGTGCGTCCAGCTGCGGATGGAGGCTCTGCCCGGGCGTCGAGACGCAGGCGTATCGTACACGTGCCATGATTGTCCTGCTCGTCCGTTTTCTTGTCCGAAATCAACCTGTCCGAAATCAACCTGTCCGGAATCGCGTTGTCAATCCGGGTTGCCGGACAGTTTTCCGGCTGTCCGTCAAACGGCCGAGACCGTGTGAAAACCACCCCTTTCATTATCGACAGCTGCATCTGTGGTCCTTCGGACAGCAGCGTTAAACTTTGCGAAACGGAGTATCTTTGATTGCCCAATAGTTACCGTGCGGCATGTTTCCTGCGAGTGCTTGACAGCGGTATTGGTGGACACGTACCTCCTGTTGCAATGAGCCAAGCCGATACAATCAGGGAGTACGCCCTTACTCATTTCGTGGGAACGGCGCGGCATGAAGGACGGAGCACGGTCACAATCCGAGCTGGCGATGTATGCGACCAAATGATTCGGAAAAAACTCTTGCCGTCTGGACGTGTGCCGAATGTTTGCAATGCGCTCAGAGGCAACAAGTTTCAGGAACTTGCAGGCCTGCGGCTATTGGAGCGCACCGGTCCACCCGAGGGCAAGACGGCAGAATTTCATTATGCTGTGATCGATACCGTTAGGCGAAATAATATGACCTTAACCCGTCAATTCAACGACAGCCCGATCGAGACACCGGACGACGACATATACGGATTCGCGCCTTTCGCGAAGTCGATTGCGAAAACCATGTCGTCGCTTGAAGCACCACTCGGAACAACCATTGCCCTACATGGCGCGTGGGGTTCTGGAAAAAGCAGCTTTATCAATCTCCTTCGCCATGAACTCAACACGGCGAACAGCGCATCGCTAGTGATATCAGAATTCAAGTGCTGGTGGTTTCGCGGTGAGGAAGCCTTGGCACTGGCGTTTCTGCAGAACCTCCACGCGGTGTTACAAAAGACCTTCAAGGACAAAGCCAAGGACCTGATCCCCAAGCTGGGTCGAGGTGTGCTGCAGGCGGGGCCAGTGATCGGTTCTGCAATCGCGACTACGTCACTAAGTCCCCTCTCAGGTCTTTTCAATGCGTCGGCTGACTTGGCAGGACGGCTCTTCCCCGGGGATGATCCGCTAGATCAAACGTTCAACAGTTTGAAGACGTTGCTAACCGACGAGGACCGTCGGTTCCTGATTATCATCGATGATATTGACAGACTGGCTCCGGATGAAGCGCTCGCGGTATTCCGAATTGTTAAGTCCTTTGGTCAACTGCCAAACGTTATATATTTGCTGGCGTTTGACCGGGTGTTTGCTGAGGAGGCAGTAAAGAAGCGATATCCGTCAGAAGGGCCACACTTCCTCGAAAAAATAATCCAGGCGAGTTTCGAACTACCAATTCCGCTTCGAACGGATCTCAATCAAGCGGTACTGAAATCCATTGAAGAAACATGCGGCCCGCCACCGGATGAGGGGCGACTTCAGCAGGTAGGGAACATGTTTCATCAGGTTGTCGTGCCATACCTGAGGACTCCGCGCGATGCGGCACGATTCCGGAATGCCATCACCATAACTTGGCCGGCAATCGCAAACGAGATCAACATTGCAGATTTCATTGCCCTCGAGACACTGAGATTGTTCGAACCCACGGCATTTCTCGCCATTCGAACCAACAAGCCGAGTTTATGTGGTTTAGGAGACCCAGGTCTATCAGCGAACAACGGAACGGATGACCCGTTTGAGCCCTTCCTTGCCGGCGTTGACAGCAAACTCCACCAGGTGGTCAAGGATGCATTGCAGCATCTTTTTCCTAGTCTTGAGGAAGTGGAATACACTAGCGACTTCAAAGCAGAATGGAATTCGGAACGCCGGGTTTGCGTCGAGACACATTTCGACACCTATTTCAGATTGCACCTGGGTGATGAAGCTCTATCGATCAGGAAAATCAACTCGCTTGTCGAAAAAGCGGATGACCAGCAGCTTGTTCGATCCACATTCCGTGAAGCAGCAAGACGCCAGCGGAAAAACGGCACGTCCATGGTGCCGGTGTATCTTGATGAATTGATTGATCACGCATCGCGCATCAAAAAAACAAGCGTCGAGCTATTGCTTGCTGCTTTGTTTGAGATTCATGACGATATCGACCTCGAAATTGATGTGTCGAGAGGTTTCATGCCTCACGAGTCAACGACTCTCCGTTATCACCGGCTGGTTCGGAAATTGACGGAGGGCCGATTTACAATTGACGAACGAACAGAGCTTCTCCTGTCCGCCACGAATAGTGCCTGTCTAGGTTGGCTCGTGAAATTTGCCGCAACGGCTAAAAATGACTACCGCGAAAGAAAGGAAGGACACAGGAAGGAAAAGGATTGTTTGGTTCGGAAAGATGCGGTGGCCGATTTGACCGACCAGGCGCTTGTGGCGATCTGGAAAGCAGCGACAGATGATCAATTGCTTCATCACAAGGATCTTATTTTCATTCTGTACAGGTGGTCGGAATTTCGGGATGTTCGACCGGACGAAATTTCCGAAGTACGGGTCTGGACTGACCAGCTGTTAGACGACGATCAGGCACTGGTCGTTTTGGCGCAGCGAATGATGAGTGAGTCTTGGTCGGGTAGTTTTGGGGATAGTGTAGCAATGCGAGAAGATAGCCTTCGGCTCGTAGAGGATCCGAAAATTATCGACATTGAGAAACTCATTGGGCGTATTAAAGAGCTTCAGGAAGCAGCCACGTTGGATCATGAGGATCAGAAACATGTAGATAAGTTTCTTTCTGCTCTCAATCGGGAGGAGTAAACCAGAATCGTTCGTTTCTGTGCGTTTCGAATTGCCAAAAAATATGAAATCAACTTGTTTCCACCTTCTCCCTTGCCTTCCTCTCCTGAGCCTAACATAACGGCGTTTATGTAAGGCCAACACCAAACCCAGAGCAACAGGACACGGCAACCATGGACATCGTTCGCAAGACCGGAATCCCGGCACCGCCGGAGTCCACCGTCCCGGGGGCGCGGCGGCGATCTCGGTGCAGGTCGTCGGCCGCGGACCCGAAGCACGGGAAACCTGGCTCGAGTTCTATGCCGCGCAGATCCACAACCCGAACACCCGCGCGGCCTACGCCCGGGTAGCCTACCGGCTGTTCGGCTGGCTCGCCGAACACGGTATCCTGGACGTCCGGGAAATCCGTTCGGTCCACATTGCCGCCTGGCTGGAATCCCGCATGCGTGAGGCCTCGCGCCCGACCGTCAAGCAGGAGCTCGCCGTCATCCGTCGCCTCTTCGACTGGCTGACCGTCCGCCAGGTGGTGCCGATCACGCCCGCGGCCGCGGTGCGCGGGCAGAATCATTCCGTCCGGCGCGGCAAGACCCCGGTTCTCTCCACCGCCGAGTGCCGGCGCTTCCTGCGCGGGTCTCCGCCGCGCTCGCCATGAACGTGAAGGACGTCTTCCGCATGGAGAGCCGGTTCTGGCTGCGCCTCGGTGATCGGCTGTTCCGCGCCTTGTTGGTTGTCGCGAAGATCCCGATCTACAAGCCCTGATCTTTACGCAATGGATCAAGCAGTTGAATGTCGAAACGAGCGAAATCCCTGACATTCCATGACGCCAGAATCAACCCACGCTGAATCGCGGCACGATCCAGCTGTCGGCTCAGGCGGGAGGGCGACCAGCGCGGTCGCCACCGCCCATTTGGGCGTCCACAGGCCGTAGCCGTATGGACGTTGACAGGGCGCGCGCCTCGAATTGCCGAACAAGGTCCAGCCCGATCCAACTCTCGAATTGTTCGCGACGCCCGTGTTCCCAGACTTTTCGAGCGCCTTGTTCTCTCCGACTTCATTGCATTTCACATGATCCGGCAACGTAACCGGAATGTGGAGTTTGGCCATCGACAGCGCCAAGTACACACACGTCGGCGGCGTGGTCTGCGGAACGCGTGCCGATCGGTTTCTCCGGTGTACGTGTCCGGAACCGGGCTCAGGCCGAAACTTACGGTGGTTTTTGCGGCTGCAGTCCGGAAGGTTAAGGGCCAAACGACCATATCGGTTTTGCGATCTGTGGATGAGCATGGCCGATGTGCTTTCCGATCTTGGTCAGGCACCTGATCGTTCAGTGCGATCTTCAAGCAAGACCTGTTGTGCCACGGCTTCGATCACCTCCGCGGCCTCTCCTATGTCTTCGGAAAGTGACCGGTCGTTGTCGAGCGGAGCAATCCGGTTTCGGATGTTCCTGTGAATGCGGCCGGCAAGCGGGCCCATTGTCGAAGGCTTCCGAAGATCCAATGCCTGCGCTCCGACCAGGGCCTCAAGTCCAGACAATAGACGAAACACTTCTGCCTGCTCGATGAGCTTTCCGGCCGCCAATGGTGTCAGGACGGCCATGTCCTCGACGCCCTCGGAAACGGTGACCTGATCAAGAATGACCGGCTCAGCCAGGTGCCGTATGCGCACCGCCAGGGCAAAGGCAGTCTTCTGCAATGGTGCCATTCCGGCGGAGTCGCCTCCGACCGGAGACAGGAAACGGGGAAGCCCGGAGGTTGCCGGAGACATCATTCTCTGTATCCGTTGCCCGGCGCCGCCGGCGATCATCGACAGGGTCTGAGACAGCGCTTCGAGACCCAGTGCCAGCGCAGGTGACTGGAAATTTGGGGTCGACAGGAGGCAACCATCAGACATGACGACAGGGCTGTCCGAGACGCTGTTCAGGGCGGTTTCGACGAGATTCCCGACATGATCCAGGCCCTGAAACCCGACGCCTGTTACCTGGGCCGCACTCCGGAAACTGATCGGGTCCTGAATGCGGCGCGGAAGATCCGAGGCTTCACCGAGCGCATTCCGGAACCATCGGGCCGCACGGGCATAACCCGGGGCCGGGCACAGTGCGACGATTTCCGGGTCAAGGATGTTCCGGTTCGCGGCGAATCCTTCGAACGACAGGACGATGGCACATCGGTTCATGGCCATGTTCAGAGCGAAGCCGTCAACCGCGAACGCAGACAGGGCTGTCGTCAGAGCCGAGTGATTGGCGAGAACCATGGCGTCGCCGGGCGCGAGGTCCGGCGGACGCAATCCGGCGTCATCGAAAGCCGCAACCGCTGCGGTCTTCGTTCCGCGCCGCCAAAGTTCGCCTTCGCCGACAAGGGCGAGGCCGAAATGGGCGTTCTGTACCAGATCACCGGCTCCAATAGACCCGGTTTCCGGCATGACGGGCGCGAGACCCGCATTGAATACGGCGATCAGGTGATCGAGGAGTGCCGGCGAAATTCCGCTCGCCCCTCGTCCTGCGCTGAGAACCCGGGCCAGCAAGACTCCTCGGCACACCTTCTCTGGCAAGGGGTCGCCGACAGCAGCGGCGCGCCCACGGAGAATTCGGAGCTGGAACCCGGGTATTTCACCCGGGATGATCCGGTGCGAAAGATTGGAACCCAACCCCGTGTTCAAACCGTAAACAGGCTGGTCTCCGGCCGCGTGGTCCAGAACAATCGAATGTTCTCGCCCGATCTGCACCCGGGCGTCCGGAGTCAGGCGGAGAGTGCCCCCCCTTGCGGCGGTCGCGATGAATTCATGACGTGAAAACGGCTTGGATCCCTGGCCGACGGAGATCATCAGTGGAACAGAAGCCGTTGGCCAAGACCGGTCCGCTTCGCCTTTTCGAGAATTGCATGACCGAGCGCAATATCCGAGAGCGACAGTCCACGATGCCAGAACAGGATCGTTTCGTTTTCCGACTCTCGGCCCGGCCGCGCGCCCACCACGATCTCGGCGAGCTCCGCATGCAGGGTTTTTGCCGTCAGCAATCCACTGTCGACGTGATCCCGGAGAGACCCGAACTGGCCGTGGGCCTGTCCCCAGTCGTCCATGACAATCTTGTCCATGATTCCGGTTAGCGACAGCTCCACCGCCGACATGGTTCCGTATGGTATGACCAGAGAACCACGTTTGACCCACTCCGTCAGGAACAGGGGTTCCGGCGCCCTTAGCCTGGACGCCTCGACCATGATGTCCGCGCCATCCAGGCAACTTTTCCAGTCGTCGGTCGCGATGACCCTTGTTCCGAGTTCCGATTGGAGCCGCGATGCGAAACGTTCCCGGCTTGCGGGGCGACGCGAGTGAACCCGGATTTCCTCGAAGTCGAAGAAATGGGCGAGCAGGCGGACGTTCCAGTATGCGGTCCCGCGGGCACCAATGTGGCCGAGCACCTTCGGGTTCTGCGGCGCCAGGTAGCGTGCGCCAATGGCGGTCATCGCGCCGGTTCGCATTTCCGTTATGCCCGTGGCGTCGATGATCGCTTTCGGGGCACCGTTTCGGGGATCGAACAGTGTCAGGATTCCGTACTCGGACGGGCGCCCGTCCAGGTAGTTGTCCACGTAATCGCCGACGACCTTCGTTCCGGCGCTGTCGATGTCGCCTCCGATCCACCCCCGGAGCACGTTGAAATGTCCGTCAACACCGGCGCGTGGGCGAATGTGGGTCCTGGGCTCGATCGCGGTTTCCCCGTGTCCCTGCATGGAAAGACCGGTTTCAACGGAAGCGAGGATTTCACCGTTGTCCAGCGCCGTCCGTTCAACGTCGAACCGGTTGAGGAAGTCGATATGGATTTCCGGAGAACGGCGTGTTGTTGTCATGGCGGATCAGTTTCCCCCGGTTCGGGCAGCTTTTCGCAGTTTGGACAAACCGGCAGCTGGTCGCAATACCGGCTCATGGCGCGTGGCGTCGGCAACTTTGGCTGAATGCCGGACAGACGATGACGTTCACTGGGGTGCGTTCTCGTTTTCCGACCCGGCAATCCCGGCGGACAACGTCAACAAAGAACCTGCGCTCACCGGCGTAGCCGCTTACGATCCTGCGGTGTCTCCATACCGGATGCGCAACGCGTCATCGGAGTCCGGTTCCGTCTCGAAGCAGACGCTGCGTTCGAGCATTGGCTTGAGCCAAGGCTGTGCCCGCTTCGTCCAGAGGTGACTGGTGGGTGCGACGACCGAGGTGTCGTCCAGAGTACCGGCTTTCATGCTGAGAATCGTGCTCCCTTCCTCCCGAACGGCGCCACCCGCATGGTAGAGCCGGGTTCCGCATGAGCCGCAGAACGCACAGACCTTCTCGCGTCCCGAGTCGCCGCGCGTGCGGTAGATGCGTGGATTGGCACCGGAGAATTCGACGGCATCCTGTTCCATCCACATGGAGATCCCGAACGCGCTCGAAGACTGCTTCTGGCAACTCATGCAGTGGCATGCATAGAGCGCAACCGGCGCTCGCAAAAGCCGGTACCGGATCGCCCCGCACTGGCAGCCGCCTTCCTGACCCCGGGCTACGGACATGATTCTCGCCTCCCTGCTTTCCATACGCAGATTTGTGCGGGTCTTCCCGGTTCATCAATCCACGCGCCGTCGTGCCATCTCTAACCCGTGCGCGACGGACGGCTTGACCTCATGTTTGCACCCCGGGTCATGCTGCAGGTCCCGATGCGCCCAGTCGCACTCCTGCGTGCAGGGCGTGACCCGCTCCGAGAAAAAGGGATCCGCCACGAGGCACCCGACAAGATTTGCGCGGTGCATGTAGTTCATGATCCGATGTTCGAACCGCCCTTGAACTCGCGCGACTGCACACTCCCTTGCAGAGCCACCCTCCGGATACTGTCCCCGGTGCTGACACGGCCGGGCTTCACGACCTTCGCATTTATCCCCCGAAGGCAGAGCTTCTTCCCGCGCCGGGAGTTCGTGAACTTCATCGCTTCGAGCCCGAAGCGGGCGGCGAACTTCTTGCAACCGAGGTGCGGAACCGCAGTCACCTCGACGACCGCGGATCCCATGGCGAGCCTGGTGCCGGCCGGCAGGTTCTCCTTGCTGAGGTCCAGGTCGACGAAGAACTGATCGCCGGCGAGGGCCCATCGGTCCTCCGAACGTGCGACCAGCGCGATGACCCGTGAATTCATCAGGTTGAGCTGCATCTCGGGATGTGCCGCTCCGTCTTCCGTCCTCCCGCTACCCCTTGAGTGCCAGTTGTCCCCGACGAGACCTTCGTCAAGGTCGAGTTCACCGGTATGCACCACATCCCGTTCGCCCACGCCGGGCCTTCGAACGATCATCCTGACCACGCCCCTGTGCTTGGGCGCCGCAAGGATTTCCGGCAGCCCGGATTCGAGTTCTTCCTCGCCCAGGTAATCCATGGCCTTCATCCTCGCTGTCAACAAACCGGCAACCGCACACGGCGCGGGAACGGTTGCACCCGTGCACCCGACGCGTCAAGAACGGAAAGTCACGAAGATGTCCATTCATTCGTCACCTTGATCGAGGCCCGCGCCGAAACTGGCGAGTGCCGCCTGGAGATGACCCGCCATTGCATGCCCTGCCACGGTCGGCATCCGGTCGGATGAGGCAATCAGGCACAGGCGCAGCCTGGACAGTCGCTCGCCTTCCAGCGGAACAGCAACGAGTTGCCCTGCGGCCAACTCTTCGGAGAACCCCAGGCGCGTGTAGAACGCGATCCCGACACCCCGCAACAGAAGGCGTTTGACAACCGCCTGGGTATTGGAGACCGCCACCGGCTTGTGTGCCCTCTTGAATGCCTCCATCTCGTCACCGACGAACGGCTGCATCGTGTCGGCAGGATCCTGATAGATCAGGCGGTGTGAGCCGCATTCGTCGAGAGGAACGGACGTTCGGGATGCCAGTTCGTGTTCCGGCTTCATGATGACGCACATCGGGCAGGCGATTTCCTCGAGCACGGTGACCCCGCGGCGCCAGGTCGGAGAGAACGTCAGGCCAAGATCGGCGGTGCCCTGGGAGACGGAATGCATGGCCTCGATCGGATCGCAGGCCGTGACGCGAATCTGCACCGCCGTATGCTTCGCCACAAACCGGGCCACCGCCTCGGGCAGAAAATGCACGGCGGGACTGTCCAGGGTTGCGATGGTGACATCGCCGCTGACGATGCCGCGCAGGCTGTCGATATCGCCGCGGAGCCGTGCGAAGTCGTGCAGCGTGCCCCGCGCATGGCGCAGTACGAGCTGGCCGGCGTCGGTCAGCCGCATACCGTCCGGGCGTCGCTCGAACAGCGGAGTGCCGAGATGGTCCTCCAGCTTCAGGATTTGCCGGTTGACTGCCGAGGCGGAGATGTAAAGGCGTTCCGAAGCACGGCGGATCGATCCGTGCTCGGCAACCGCCTCGAAATAGCGTAACACCACCGCATGCATCCGGCGTCAGCCTCCATTTGTATCCCACGCGGCCACGACGGGGTGATCCTGCTCCGTGCGAAAATCCGGACCAAGACCGCCCGGCTGGCCCCAGCCAGTTACGGTATTATCGAAGAACTCGGCGTTGACGGCAACGAATTCGGTCGACTGTAACGGCAGGTCGTCCTCGTACCAGATTGCGTCCACCGGGCAAACCGAGACGCAGATCGCACAGTTGATGCATTCGTCGGGCTGGATGTAGTACATGCGCCCACCCTCGTAGATGCAGTCGACCGGACAGACTTCGGTGCAAACACCATCCTTGATGTCGATGCAGGCTTCGGCGATGACGTAGGCCATTGGATGTCCCGAACGTGAATCTGAACGGCGTCAGCGACCGGACCACACCGGTTCACGTTTTTCCCTGAACGCGGCGACACCTTCCCCGGCGTCGTGGCTCTGCAGCGCCGCGACGACGCTCGGGAGACGCGTATTTCGGGCCTCCGGAACCGTCAGGTGCCCGGTGTCGTTCGCAGAGCGCTTGATCGCCTTGAGACTGAGGGGGGCGCAGGCGACGATGTCGCGTACCCAGGCGTCGACCGCGGTGTCCAGTTCATCGAGGGGCACGACCTGGTTGACCAGGCCTTGCTCCAGTGCTTCCACTGCACCCATGCGTCGGCCCGTCAGCAGCAACCCCATGGCAAGGGTCCGCGGAAGCCTGCGCGGCAAGGTGATCATGCCGTCGAGCGGAAGCCGTCCAACCCGCGGTTCAGGCAGACCGAACGACGCTTCCTCCGCGGCCACGACCAGATCACAGCCCAGAACCATTTCGAATCCACCACCAAGCGCAATACCGTTGACCTTGGCAATGACCGGAACGGACGGCCGGCGGCCGAGGGAAATGCCGCCAAAACCGTGGTCACCCGTACGGGACCAGTATTCGAGCCCTTCGGGACCATCTTCCTTCATGTCGGCGCCGGCACAGAACGCACGCCCTGTGCCGGTCAGGACCACGCAGCGAATGGCCGGGTCCAGATCAATCGCCGTCCAGATCTCTCCCAACTCCGCTTCGGCGGCCGAGTCGATGGCGTTCATCCGCTCAGGGCGGTTCAGCGTCACCCGCGCGACACCTCTCGAGACATTGAACTCGATGCTCATGAAGTGTCCGTGCCGGAGCGTACCGACCCAAGCACCTCATCATTGTGTTCGCCCAGCTTGGGAGGTGCGCGGCGCACGGCGAACGGTGCTGCCGACATGTCGATGGGCGAGGCCACGAGACGCACCGGCCCGGCGGCGGTCGGCTCAAGCTCCACGATCATCCTGTTGCACGCCGTCTGTGGATCATCCAGGGCCTCCGGGAGCGTCGTCACCGGGGCGCAGAGGATGTCGACTTCGCCAAGCCGTTCCAGCCAGTGCGCGGTGGTGTTCCCGGCAAAGCGATCCCGGAAGATCGTCTGCAGGTCTGACCTGTGCGCCGCTTGCTGCTCCAGTGATGCATATCTCGGATCGGTCGAGAGATCGCTTATGCCGAGGGCCGCACAGATGTCGCGTAGCGGGTTTTCCTTGAACGCCCCGACCATGACCACGGCGCTGTCGAGCGTTTCGAAAACGCCGGACAGAGGCATGGCCGCCCAGTTGAGCTCATTCCCGCGCATCATCCACACGGCCGCCTCCTGCATCTGCATAGCCAGCATTGAATTGTAGAGCGATACCGAAATCTGCTGTCCCGCGCCGGTCTTTTCCCGGTGCAGCAGCGCCAGCAGGATGCCCTGGACCAAGTGCATGCCGGCCGCGTAATCGGCCAGGGCTGTCGGATAGATGGACAGCGGGAGCGACGGGTCCGCGCGGCGGTGCATCGCTCCGCTCATGGCTTGTGCGAGGACGTCCTGCCCGCCCTTGCGCACATAGGGACCGCTCGAGCCGAAACCGGTGCCGACTGCGTAGATGATTCCGGGATTGACACCGCTCAGATCGTCGTAAGCGAGCCCCATGCGTTCCATGACACCCGGCCGAAAATTGCTCACCACGACGTCGGAGGTTTCGACGAGCCGCAGCACTGCCTCCCGGTCTCCATCCGTCTTCAGGTTCAGTGCGACGCTTCGCTTGTTTCGGTTGAGGCTCGCGAAAACCGGGTTGTTGCCTCCATCGGGGTCTTCGCCGACGCTCCAGCGTGACAGGTCGCCACTTCCGGCCCGCTCGATCTTGATCACGTCCGCTCCGTAATCACCCAGCATCTGCGTGCAGCACGGGCCCATCATCACCTGGGTGAAGTCGAGCACCCTGATCCCGTCGAGAGGAAGGGGACGGGCACCGTCGGCGTAAGAGAACGATGGCATCACGCGGCTTTCGTCAACAAGGCATTTTCGGCTGGTCTGTCGCCCGGGTCGGCGCCCTGGGCGCGCATCTGCCTCTGGATTCCGGGGACGTCGACGTCACGAACCAGCATGTTGCCGTCCAGTGCCTGGGCGGCGGCAATACCGGCGGCCTCGCCCATGGCCATGCAGGGTGGAATCTCCCGGCTGATCTTCTGGGCCTGCGGTGTGACCGAGTAGTGGCGGCCTGCCACGAGAACCTGTTCAACTCCTGTCGGCAGCAGTGCACGGTACGGAGTGTAATAGTCCCTGCCGCGGCAAACCGAGTCGTGGAAGTGCACGCGGTCGACGACGTCGCGCTTGGTGACCACGTACTCACCATCGAGCAACCGGGTCTGGCGTACCCCGGTTTGGGGGGCAAAATCCACGAAATATGCACGCTCGAAGCCCGGGACGTGCTCGCGCGCATACTCCAGCAGTGCCTGCATGCGTCTCCGGCCCTCGACCTCCGCGGCCGTCAGGTCAGCAACCTTCATGCCGTCGAAACCGGTCATGTGCGGGCAGTTGCACCAGACCACCCCGGGGAGCGGCGTTTTCAACCACCAGTATTGCCAGCAACCGCCGATCAGACGCTTCGCATGCCGGTCGAGTTCGGCGAACCGTTCAG
This sequence comes from Paracoccaceae bacterium, assembly GCA_965242975.1. Lineage (GTDB taxonomy): Bacteria > Pseudomonadota > Alphaproteobacteria > Rhodobacterales > Rhodobacteraceae > JAPPHA01. The sequence goes on from CBDETS010000007.1 coordinate 4,100,513, forward strand.
GTTCCTCGAACTGGAAACGCTCTGCGGCATCCGTGTCGACCCCGCCCATACGCGACACGGTGGTGACGATGAACGCGCCTTCGGTAAAGGGAGCGCCGGCGCTGGCTGCAACGTCGAGGTCTCCGGTGGCGTCGATGACCACCTGGGCACGGATGGCCTGCGGTCCTTCCTTGGTCTCGACGATCACTCCGGTAATCCGCCCGTCCTCGACGACGGCGGACTGGAACCAGCTGTGCAGGCGCAACGTGACGCCGGCCTCGCACACCATGTCGAGTGAAGCCTGCTTGAAACCGTCCGGGTCAAAGGACGCAGCAAAGATTACGGGATGGGGCTTGGTGCGGGTATGGAAATCGAACACGCCCCACCGCGACCACTTTCGCCAGAGCGCCTCCGTGGCCCGAATTGCCGGATCGCGATCCTCTTCTGGAGGATATACGCACAGTCCCCTGGCATGCATGCGCTCGATGATTTCCATCGCCAGTCCGCGAACCGAGATCTCCGTGTCGTTGTGCATGTCGTCCAGCACCAGAACCATGCCGCCGGAGGCGAGGCCGCCGAGGTAGGGGTAACGCTCGACCAGCACCGTCGGCGCGCCGTTGCGCGCGGAAGATACCGCGGCCGCGATGCCGGCCGGTCCGCCACCGACGACCGCGACACCGGTGGTGGCGACGACCGGCACGTTGGTTTCAGGTCGGATCAACATGTCTGGAATCCCATTCGATCATCTCCTTTGCCCGCGATCGGGTCTGATCGTCCGGATCAGAACACCGCACCGGGTTTCCATTTCAGAACCCTCCATTCGAGGATGGTCGTAATCACGAAAAACGCCACGGCGAGGCCTGCTCCCAGGATCACCGTGGCGTAGAGCAGCGGGGCACGGAAATTATACGTGGCCTCGATGATCAGGGATCCCAGGCCATAGTTTGAGCCAATCCACTCCCCGACGATGGCGCCGATGACGCAGGTAGTCGATGCGATTTTCAATGCCGCAAAAAGGAACGGCAGGGAGCTCTGAAGCCGGATCTTCAAAAGGACTTCCCGGTCGCTTGCCGAAAGCACCCGCATCAGTTCCAGCATCTGCGGGCTGACTGCCTTGAGGCCCCGAACCATGTTGACCAGCGTCGGGAAGAAGCAGATGAGTGCCGCGATGACGATCTTCGGTGCGTAGCCGTTGCCCAGCATCAAAACCAGGATCGGTGCAATTGCGATGATCGGGATGGTGTTGATGAAGACCGCGATCGGAAAGAAGGCACGCTCTGCCAGCCGGCTGTGAACGAACCAGATCGCGAGAACGACCGCTATGGAGTTGCCGAGCATGAACCCGGCCACCGCTTCAAGCAGGGTCGGCCAGAAGTTGATCCACAGGATTCCCCTCTGTTCGACGAACACGTCGAGAACCTGAACGGGGCTCGGTGCTATGTAGTCCGGCACGCCAAACCAGGTGACGATCAACTGCCACAGCACAAGCATTCCCGATGCGGCGAGAATCGGCGGTGCGTGACGACGCCACCAGGCGGTCGTGCGTTCGATGCGCACGTTCAGCGCGCCTCCCTGTCCACCCAGGCCCGCGGCCCTGGTCACGTCGCCCTTTCCCGCGATTCTTGCCATGGTCACTGCGCCTTCTCCAGCAAGCTGCGGAGGTGTGCGGTGACCTGCACGAACTCAAGCGTGTCGCGCATCCCGAGAGTTCTCGGCTCGGAAAAGTCGACAGGCAGATATTCAATGACTCGGCCGGGCTGGGCTGACAGCACGATGCATTTCTGTCCGAGAAACGCCGCCTCGGGAACCGAATGGGTGACGAACATGATGGTGGTGCCGGTCTCACGCCAGATCCGCAGGAGTTCTTCGTTGAGCTTATCGCGGGTGATCTCGTCAAGGGCTCCGAATGGTTCGTCCATCAACAGCACGCGCGGCCTGTAGACGAGGGCTCGAGCGATGGACACCCGTTGGCGCATTCCGCCCGAAAGTTCGTGCGGCAGGGCACCCTCGCGTCCTTCCAGGCCGACGAGCGCCAGGAGCGCTTCCGGCTCTGCGTGTTGCTCCATGGTGCTGTTGCGTTGGCCGACCTCCAGTGGCAGGCGGACGTTTTCGAGGGCGCTGCGCCAAGGAAGAAGCGTTGCGTCCTGGAAAACGAAGGCGAAGTCGCGTGCCTTTCGGGCTTGCCCCGGTGTCCGGCCGAAAACCCGGATGGCTCCGTCTCCGATCGGAACCAGGTCAGCGATGGCACGCAGCAACGTCGACTTGCCGCACCCGGATGGTCCGAGCATGGTGACGAATCCACCCTCCGGGACCTCGAATCCGACTCCGTTCAAGGCAATTATTCCGCCCGTGTCTCCATCAAAGCGGACTGAAAGCTCGTGCACCGAGATGGCCGCGGCGACGGAGGTCTCGATATCCATCGCCGCAGCGGTGGCGGGCGTCATCCAATCTGTTTCCTCAGCGATTCCGTCGCCGCCAGTATGTCGGCAGTCATGACGTCGTCAACGGTGGGCGTGTCGCCTTTGAACTGGCCGAGTTCCGCGTAGGCGTCGAGTTGCGCCTGCCAATTGGCGGGATTCATGGCAGCCCAGCCTTCAGCCGCGGTTGTGTCATCGAACGAGAAGCCGAGCACGGGGCCGACCGCTTCCAGTTCGCTCTCGCGACTCAGGTTCTGGTACTCCGCCACCAGGTGGTCGACAGCGGCCTCCGGATTCTTCCGGGCTTCGCCCCACCCCCGGGCAGACCCGGTGAGGAAGCGCGTGAGCACGTCGGAATGTTCCGCGAGCATGTCGTCTGTTGTGTAATAGACGTTGGCGTAAAGCCGAATCCCTGCGTCCCACAGCATCATGTCGACGCGACCGTCGCCCAGGACCTTGAGCGCATTCGTGTTGGTCATCCAACCGGTGACGGCGGCCGCCTGGCCGGTCATGAGCTGGTTCATGTCGCTGCCCATCTTGACGACCTCGACCTGATCCTCGGCAATCCCGTTCTTTGCAAGGAGCGCCCTGAGCAGGATCACCGCCGTTGGCTGGGTGGCGATTGTCTTGCCGACCATGTCCTGGGGGGTACGGATGGGGTCGTTCTCGAGCGAAAAGTAGGTGAACGGATGCTTCTGGTACCCGGCGGCGAATGCCTTGACCGGGATGCCGGCGGAACGGGCCAACATCAGCGACGGGCTGGACGAGAGCTGGCCTGTCTCCGCTCGACCGGCCGCAACGGAGGCCACGCCATCCACTCCGGGTCCGCCTGGCGTGACTTCAAGTTCAATGCCCTCTTCCTCGTAGTAGCCGAGGCGCTTGGCGACGACTTCCCCCATGATCCCGTTGCTGGCGAGCCAGCCGAGTTGCATGTTGACCCTTGCCTTGTCTGCGGCCAGCGCGTCCACTGTGACAAACGACGATGTTGCTGCGACCCCACCGAGGGCTGCGCCGTACTTCAGGACCCGACGACGGTTGGGTGAAGAGACGAAATGGTTTTGCTTTGTCATTGTTGATCTCCCTAGTGAACGCTGAGCGACCTTAGCATGGCGATATGTTCGCGTAGATTACAATTTTTCGTTGGATGCGTTGCCGAAAAAGCAACGCAGGCCGGGCGTCCGTGGAGGACTGAAACTGTTGAGGAACTCCTCATGAATCCGGGTGGTAACAATCGACGATGCAAATGAATCGTACGGCCTGTTTGCAACGAGCGCCGGAGAGCGTGTCCGAACATGCCGGTTGGGGCCAGGTCCGAAAGAGGAACTGGCGTACACCCGGTCGCGGGAAAACAGGGTGTTTACGTCAATCGTTACGGAGAATAATAGCGTGGCCTGATCGCGGCCGAATCTGCCGGGAATTCGGGAGGGTCCAGAGTGCCAGTTGATTTACCCGATTACGTACTGGATGTCGCTCGTCCGCCGTATCTGTTGACGCCGGGACCACTCAACACGTCGGCGTCCGTCAAGACCGCCATGCTGAAGGACTGGGGGTCACGGGATCAGGAATTCCGGGACATGACGGCCAAGCTCAGGGCAGGATTGCTTGAAGTCGCCGGCGGGCAGGCTGGCGACCTCGAATGCGTGCCCGTTCAGGGCAGCGGAACATTCGCGGTCGAGGCCATGCTTGGATCATTGATTCCGCCCGATGCAACGACTCTTGTGTTGATCAACGGCACCTACGGCCACCGCATGGCCGAAGTCCTTCGCCGGCTCGGGCGTGCGTATCTTTCCGTCGACAAGGGTGACAGCCAGCCGGTGACCGGCGAAGATGTATCTGAGGCGCTTGACCGGCACCCTGAGGTCTCTCATGTGACCGTTGTCCATTGCGAGACCAGTTCCGGTATCCTGAACCCGCTTGCAGAGATCTCGGCAAGCGTGAAAGGGCACGGACGGACCTTGCTTGTCGATTCGATGAGCGCATTCGGCGCGTTGCCCATCGATCCGGACACGATCCGGTTCGACGCACTGGCCGCGTCCTCCAACAAGTGCCTGGAGAGTATTCCCGGAGTCGGATTCGTGATCGCCAGATCGGAAGTCATGGAGGCGTCCGAAGGAAACAGCCAGTCTCTCAGCCTGGACCTGCATGCGCAATGGACAGGTTTGAACCGAACCGGCCAATGGCGATTCACGCCGCCGACGCACGTCGTGGCAGCCTTGCTGCACGCTCTCGAGGAACACCGGTGCGAGGGCGGTGTCGAAGGACGCCGCCGCCGTTATCAACTGAACAAGGACACGCTGGTCAGCGGGATGCGCGCACTCGGGTTCAGGACGTTGCTTCCTGATGCCTGGCTCTCGCCGATCATCGTGACCTTTCTTTGTCCCCGATACGACGGGTTCGACTTTGAACGGTTCTACGCGATGATGAGAGACAGGGGTTTCGTCCTCTATCCCGGGAAGCTGACGGCTGCGGACAGTTTTCGGATGGGCTGCATCGGCAAGCTCGATGCGGGCGTCATGAAAGGCGCGGTAAAGGCCGTGGCCGAGACGTTGTCTGAACTGGGAATCCCGGACGGCAGTTCCGAAATCGATGCTTGCCGCTCCGAGACAATCGGGACAGGAAGCCGGTGACGGAGACTACGGTCACCGTCAACGGGCGGAATTACGGAACGCCGCTCGTCCCGGCGGTCGTGATCTGTGTCGACGGATGCGAGCCTGCATATCTCGACATGGCTGTCTCGGCCGGTCTCATGCCGAATCTCGAAAGGCTTTACGGGTCCGGAATCTCGCGACTGGCGTATTCGGCAATCCCGTCCTTCACGAATCCGAACAACCTGTCGATCGCCACGGGGGCTCCACCCGCCATCCATGGAATCTCGGGGAATACATTCCTTGACCGGGAGTCGGGCGAAGAAGTCATGATGAACGACGCGTCGTTCCTGAGGGCCGAAACCGTTTTCAGTGTCTTCCAGGAATCAGGAGCGAGGGTTGCCGTGGTCACGGCGAAGGACAAGCTTCGTGCGCTTCTGGGAGCAGGCATGGATTGCGGGGCCGGCAATGCCGTCTGTTTTTCCGCCGAACGCTCGGCCGACACGACCGCGAAGACGAACGGCTTGCCGTCAGCCGCACGGTGGGTCGGTATGGCGCAGCCGGATGTCTATTCGCCCGAGCTTTCGGAGTTCGTTCTTGCCGCCGGAGCGAGGTTGCTCAGGGAATGGCGACCGGACCTCATGTATCTCACGACGACGGATTTCATACAGCACAAGCATGCGCCTGGCGAATCCGTCGCAAACGCGTTCTATGCCATGATCGATCGATACATCGGAGAGCTCGACGGCCTGGGGGCGGTCATCGTGGTAACGGCCGATCACGGAATGAACGCAAAACACGCATCTGACGGGTCTCCCGAGGTTCTGTATGTTCAGGACCTCCTCGACGACTGGCTGGGGCCGGGCAGGTCGCGGGTCATTCTACCGATTACCGATCCCTACGTCGTTCATCACGGGGCGCTGGGCTCCTACGCGACGGTGTACGTGGATGACGACCGCGACAGGTCCGACGTGATCGTGCGGCTGAGATCGATTCCGGAACTTGAGACGGTTCTGACCGGACCCGACGCGGCGAATCGATTCGAACTTCCGCCCGACCGGATTGGCGACATCGTGCTGCTGTCGTCCATCAACATGACCATTGGAAGTTCACGGGACAGGCATGATCTCGGCGCACTCGACCGGCCCTTGAGGTCGCACGGCGGGCTTTCCGAACAGGTTGTTCCGTTTGTCGTCAACCGGAAGGTCAGTTTGCCCGCGGCGCCCGCACTGCGAAACTTCGATGCGCTGTATTACGCGACGAAAGCGGCATCCATTCCTCCCGAATCCGGGCCAGCACAGGGATTGCCGTAGACGTGTAACTGGTGTCGTGCAGCCCGTTGTCATTGGCCGCGCAGGGACACGAAAACGGGTCGGCAAACGATAGGACAGGGGAGTTCAGGTCAGTGGAAAGATTTCAGAATGAATTCCGGCGGGAGTCGATGCGCATTGCTGGCTGCAAGGTCGCCACCGAAGACGCCATTGACGTGACTTATCCCTATACCGGGGAGTCGATTGCGACGGTTCCTTGCGGAGTCCCGAAGCATGCCGAGGAGGCTTTCCGGATTGCCGGTGATTTCGAGCCGCGACTGAGTCGCTACGAACGCCAGCAGATACTCTTCCGGACGGCTGAACGGCTTCTCGACAGGAAGGAAGAAATCGTCAGGACACTGATTCTTGAACTGGGCATCTGTTACAAGGATGCGGTCTATGAAGTCGGGCGCGCAAATGATGTCTTCATGCTGGCGGGCCAGCTCTGCATTCACGACGATGGCGAAGTGTTTTCCTGTGACTTGACGCCACAGGGAAAGGGGAGGAGGATTTTCACGCTACGTGAACCGCTTCGGGCGATTTCGGCGATCACTCCGTTCAACCACCCTCTCAACATGGTGGCCCACAAGGTCGCCCCAGCCATCGCGACCAACAACTGCATGGTGTGCAAGCAGACCGAACTGACGCCGCTTTCGTCAATGATACTTGCGGACATTCTCTATGAAGCGGGATTGCCGCCGGAAATGTTCTCGGTCCTGACGGGCTGGCCGGACGTCATCGGCCCGGAAATGATCAGGAACCCGAATGTCGACCTCATTACGTTTACGGGAGGGATCCCCGTCGGAAAGATGATCGCCGAAACTGCCGGCTACCGGAGGACCGTACTTGAGTTGGGCGGAAACGATCCCTTCATCGTGTGCAACGACCTGGCGGACGGCGACTTGAAGCAGGCCGCGGAACTGGCCGTGCTGGGGGCGACGAAGAACTCGGGACAGCGGTGCACCGCGGTCAAGCGCATACTGTGCCAGGACGGAGTTGCCGACCGTTTCATACCCCTGGTTGTCGACCGCGCCAAACGGATCCGTTTCGGCGACCCGATGGATCCCGAAACCGACCTGGGCACGGTTGTCCACGAAGATGCTGCCCGAGCCATCGACCAGAGAATTGTAAGCGCCGCCGAAGCGGGAGCTGAAATTCTCTATCACCCCGGTCGTGCCGGCGCCTTGCTGCCCCCGGTCGTCCTGGATCGGGTGCCGAGTGACTGTGAACTGGTCATGGAGGAGACCTTTGGTCCGGTCATCCCGGTCATTCGGGTTCCCGATGACGATGATGAGGTCATAGACATATCGAATTCCACTGTGTTCGGACTGTCGTCCGGCGTTTGCACAAACGACTTCAGGCGCATGCAGAAATATATCAAGGGGCTCGATGTCGGGACGGTCAACATCTGGGAGGTCCCGGGTTACCGCATCGAGATGTCCCCGTTCGGAGGAATCAAGGACAGTGGTCTTGGATACAAGGAGGGCGTTCTCGAGGCGATGAAAAGCTACACGAATGTCAAGACGTACTCGTTGCCGTGGATCTGAACGATGATCGGATTGCCGTACCGGTCTCGACTGCCGTGACTTCGAAAAGCCAAACATGATCGGAATGTTCCGCGGGATCCGCATCAGAAACCGGGTAACCGTATCGTGACGCGAAGACTTGCCCATACGGAAGGTGAATCCAACCGGTCTCCAGCCCGGAGGTCATGGCAGGACACGTCTCTTGGCTCGGCTTCCCGGGATCTGCTTCAGCGCGACTCGACAGCGTTCCTGCACCAGGGCCTCTCGACACCGTGTCTCGGGACCATCAGGCGGGCGGAGGGAATCTGGGTCGAGGATCTGGAAGGCCGCCGGTACATGGATTTCCATGGTAACTCCGTGCATCACGTCGGCTACGGGCATCCCGCGGTTGTCTCGGCGATTCGGAACCAACTCGACGATCTGAGTTTTGCTCCGCGCCGTTTCACCAATGAGACCGCTGTTCAACTTGCCGAAATGCTGATCGAACGATCGCCTTGGGACGAGGGAAAAGTCCTGTTCACGACGGGTGGCTCGGATGCGATTGAAGTTGCGCTCAAGATCGCGAGAGCTGCTACCGGCCGATTCAAGACGCTGTCGTTCTGGGATTCGTTCCACGGTGCCGGGTTCGGAGCCGCCTCTGTCGGCGGCGAGGCGACCTTTCGGTCGCACATTGCCGGGCCCTTGTTGCCAGGCGCCGAGCATGTGGCTCCTTTCGCATGCTACCGGTGCCCCTACGGCCACGGAGACCCCACGACCTGCGGTCTCGCCTGCGCCGAGATGGTTCGATACGTCCTCGACCGGGAGGGTGACATCGCCGCGTTCGTTGCCGAACCGATGAGGGCCGTCCCGTACGTCCCGCCGCCGGGATTCTGGGAATCGGTGAGGCAAGCCTGTGATGAATTCGGGGTTCTGCTGATCAGCGACGAGATTCCGACGGGCCTCGGCAAGACGGGGCGGTTTCTGGCCAGCGAGCACGACCGGATGAATCCGGATGTCGTGGTCCTGGGCAAGGCGCTCGGCGGGGGCGTGTTGCCGATCGCGGCAGTCGTTGCGCGCAAGGATCTCGATGTCGCCGGCGGCTTTGCCATCGGTCACTACACGCACGAGAAAAACCCTGTCACCGCCAGTGCGGCCATCGCGACGCTCGATGTCATCGATTCGGAAGGCCTCGTCGAGCGGGCGCGCGAACTCGGCGATCATGCCTTGGGTCGATTAGAGGAATTCGCGGCCGGGGCCGGGCGATCGATTGTCGGAGATGTCCGGGGGCGAGGGCTGCATTTCGGCGTCGAGATCGTCGAAGGAAACGCAGCTGGATCCGGGAGCAGGACTCCTGATCCCGGTTGTGCTGAGCGTATCCTGTACTCATGTCTCAATGCCGGATTGAGCTTCAAGGTTTCCCAGGGAAACGTCCTGACGTTGTCACCGCCACTGATCATCGGGAGAAGTGACCTGGACCGGGCCCTTTCAATCGTTGAGGCGGCCATTCTTGAAGAAAGGCAGGAGTAGGGTGCCTACGGTCGATGTGAATGCGGCACGGCTCTGATTCAGCTGATATCGACATTTCAAAGAGAGTTGACGGTCTGCTTGGAACGAAACATGTACCGTAATCTGGAGACTCAATAAGGCGTGCGCGAGGACGTCAACATGCCAAGCGTCGGATACTCACAAGCGAAAGTCGGTCTGTACCGCGCAACCATTATCGGTGCTGTCGCGCTGGCGCTGATTTCGGGTTCATTTCACGGCATATTGGACGAATTCGCCCAGGAAGAAGTTGCTGACACTACGAAAGAGTCGATGGGCATCTTTGTCGTAACCAGGGCGATAAACGGCGGGGTCTCGGTCTTTCAGACTTCGCAGGTCAATGTACCTCTGCTCGCATCTGTCGAGGTAGGGCAGATGCTCGACCCGGTGAACGATGCCGTTGAACGGCTTTCTTCAACCTTGGTATGGGCTATCGGTTCGCTTTTTGTCCAGCGTATCCTGCTCGAAATGGTCGCTGGCCCGGTTTTCAAGTGGGCCTTTTGCTGGATTGGTGTCGGGGCAATCGCATTCTTGTTGTTAATGGAATGGCGTCGGTTTCGAATCAGGGTTCGTCATGTCTTCGGCGTATCGGACAACACGCTAGAACGCTTCAGGGATTGGCTCGTGCGTTTGCTCATCGTGGCCGTCATCTTTCGATTCATCATCCCAGTCTTTATCGCCCTGAGTTTTTTGTTCAGCCAGCTGTTCCTGGAATCCGCGATTGCGGAGAACTCGGAACAACTCTCCGTGCTAAGAACTCAAGTTTCAGACATTGCGGGCTCGCCTACTCGTGACAGTGGGGAGCTTGAGGACGAGAAGTCCGAATTGGAAAAGGGAATAGATGAACTCGAGAATTCGGTGGCATCAGCCCGCGAAGAAATGGAACAGCTGGACGCCCGGATCGAGAAACTCGGTAAAGGGGAGGGCCCATGGCGGTTACTCCCGACTTGGCTTGGTGGTGCCTCGGACAGCGAGGAGCTTGGAACGGCGAAGAAACAACGGCAAACAACAGGTCATGAAGTGGAACGCCTTGAGGCCGCAATCAAGGACAGCAAGGATGCCCTTGAGTGTATCAACACACGCATTGCAGGAGAGTCGTGCGACTCGCTGTTGGACCGGATATCGAACGCGGGCACGGTAGGCATTTCGCAACTCAAAGAGATGTTTGAAAGGTTCGACCACATGGCGACCAACGTCACGATGCTTCTCGTCGCGATTGCGATCAAAAACATTCTCTTTCCCATTGTGTTTCTGATGCTGGCCGTGAAGTGCAGCTTGCCGATCGCCCGATATGCGTCTCGGCTGTCTTGCGGTTTTGAGGAAGGTACAGGGAAACTCGGGGAAAAGGCGGTCGGCGACACGGAGCCCCTTCGGCGACGGTTGGAACGACGCCCAGAATCCTGATCCCTCTTGTAGTCAGGAACCAAAAGATTCTGAGCTGGCAAGGGGCAATTGGTCTTCGGTAATCGGCTCCCATTGATATCGTCCTATGGAATTGCCGAAGAGAGGCCCACGGATCCGGAAACAGGCATTATTTGATTCTCGGCAGCCTGCCGCGAGGGGGGTGCCGGTCGTTCGAGATTGAACATTGAACTGGATGTTCGACCTTTTTTGTCATAAGGCCGTAACACATTCTTGACAAATTTCTGTTCGAATGCCGAAGAGCGTTAGAGCAGGCAGTTCGGAATTTTTTTGAAACGTTTCTGATCAACCTCTGTTGCCGGGGTTGTTACGGAAACAAAACCAGGGGTGGGAAAACAGCAGACAGGTCCAAACCTATCAATTGCCGGACTGATCTGAACCGGTCAGGACGCGCGATTCAGTGGGAATGGAACTCGACAGGACCCGAAAATGCAACCGCGGCGGATCATGGTGCTGTCGAACACAAACTCAAACAATCAGGAGTAAGACAATGAAAGTGGGATTCCTTTCGGGTGCTGTCGTTCTCGCCAGCGCCGGAATTGCATTTGCTGAGTGCCCGCCGGTTACCATCGCTGATTCGATGGGCGTACCGGCCGGGAAATATCCTCAACAATATGAACTGTCGGAGTTCGAAACTCTGGCAAACTGCAAGCTGACCTTCAGCGAAAACCCGGATATCGCAGCCCTGAACGCCAGGATCCGCGGAAATCCGGATCTGCCGCCGCTCTCGGAGCGCCTTCCGGAAGAACCCCTGGTCATGGCGCCGTATCATTCGATCGGAAAATACGGCGATACACTGGACGTTCTTTCCAACGCCACCGAAGCCGGCACCTCCGACTTTCTTTCGGTTCGCCATGTCAATCTTGTCCGGTATTCGGATGATCTTCAGACCATCGTTCCGAATATCGCGAAGGACTGGGAATGGAATGACGATTTCACCCAGTTGACCTTCTTCCTGCGCAAGGGCCATCGCTGGTCGGACGGCGCTCCCTTTACGGCCGAGGACGTGAAGTTCTGGTACGACAACCTGGCGCTTGACCCGAAAATCATCGAGAAGCCGAAGGATTACGTGCTGGTCGCCGGCGAACGCATGGAAGTCGAAGTCCTCGACCCGCAAACCGTGAGGTTCAATCTTCCGGCGCCGAAACCGGGCCTTCTCGCCCACTTCGCAACGTCGTTTGCCCAGGGATTCCAGCCAAAGCATTTTCTGGGCCAGTTCCACCCAGACCTGAATCCGGATGCGGATGCGCTGGCCCAGGAGGCCGGGTTTGAAAACGGCCTGGCAGTGCTTTCGGCCTACTTCGGCAATTCCGACTGGACGGATACGCCATCGCCATTGCTCAACAGCCCGGACAAGGTCGGAAATCTGCCCGCGGACGTAGTCCCGACCCTGGAGTCGCACATCTACACGACCGACACTCCAGACGGGCGGCACCTGGTTGCCAACCCGTATTTCCACCAGGTCGACACGGCCGGAAACCAGTTGCCGTACATCAACGAACAGGATGAGATCTACGCCAACGACAACGAGGTTCGAATCCTCAAGCTGGTTAACGGCGAAGCCGACTACAAGTCGCAATCCTTGCAGTTGCCTTCAGCGCCACTGCTTCTGGAGAACCAGGAATCGGGCGATTTTACCGTCCACCTGAGGCCGGAAATCACCCTTTCCAATTTCTCGTTCAACGTTACCCACGAGAACCTGGAACGGCGCAAGGTTTACGGCGATCTCCGGTTCCGCCAGGCAATGTCGCTGGCGATCAACCGGGATGAACTGAACGAGATCGCCTTCTTTGGCCTTGGCACCCCGAGACAGTACATTGGCTTCTCGCCGAAACCGGAATTCGTCGATGACAAGTGGCTGACGTATTTCACCGAGTTCGATCCGGACCGCTCGAATGCGCTTCTCGATGAAATCGGCATGGTGGATGTCGATGGCGACGGGTTCAGGGAACTGCCGAACGGCGAAAAGATCGTCGTCAACATGCAGTTCTCCACCCAGGGAATCGCAGGGCAGGTTGTCGAGCTTGTCGGCCAGTACTGGGCGGACGTGGGCTTGCAGACGACGGTCAAGGAAGTGACGCCGGATGAGTACCGGAGTGCGCAATCGGCCAATCTTCTCGACGTCGGCATGTGGCGAAAGAGCCAGCCGTTGGCCATCGTACTCGGCAACAACGAACTCTGGGTTCCTCCCTTCGAAAACTATTTCGGCCATCGGACCGGGATGCTGTGGGCGGAATGGGTCGACTCGGGCGGCGCCAATGGCGTCGAACCGCCGGCCTACGTCACGCAACTGATTGATGACATCAACGCCTTCCAGTCAGCGGCGTCCGGTTCAGACGAATTCGAGATGCTGGGATCACGAATGGTGGAGAACATGGTCACCAATCTGCTGTTCATCGGCACGGTTCAGGCTCCGGCTCCGATCTATCAGAGAAATGCGCTGAAGAATTTCGAGGTCATGAAGACTCACTCGTACGAATACTACCGTACCTACCCGTATCGGGCGACACAGTGGTATCTCGACGAATGACGTGAACGAATCGGGTATCGGGCGCCATAACGGCGCCCGATACCGTAAATCAGCGGCCGCCTGAGGTTGATGCTGCGGTTTCGTTTGCCGGCGGCTCGCTTGATTCTGACGACGACGGAACAGGAACGTACATGGTCCAGTTTCTCCGTTTTGCCGCGTTCCGGGCCGTGATGGCCTGCATGACACTGGTCATGGTCTCCTTTATCGTGTTTACGCTGATGGAACTGGTGCCGGGTGACTGCGCCGAGCGCTACCTCGCATTCAAGAACACCCAGGGCCAGCAGATCACGGTACAGGACATCGATGCCGAACGGGCCCGGCTGGGCCTCGACCGCCCTTTCGCGGTACGCTGGGTGACCTGGCTGGGCAACGCGTTTCGTGGCGACTTCGGCGACAGTTGCATCCTGAGGGTCAACATCAACAATCTTCTCGGTGAGAAATTCTGGCTGTCGCTGGGCATTTGTCTGACAGCGCTGGTGCTCGCCTACCTGGTGGCGATTCCCGTCGGAATCATATCGGTGACCGCCAACAGCCCGCTCCTCAACAATTCCTTGCGCCTGGTCAGCTATCTCGGCCTTGCCCTGCCGAACTTCCTGCTCGCGCTTCTGATCATGCTGTTTGCGACCATTTATTTCGGGGAGAGCCTGACAGGGCTGTTCTCCAAGGAGTACAGGGACGCCGAATGGTCCTACGGACGGGTGCTGGATTTCCTCGGCCACGTCTGGTTACCCGTTTTCATTCTCGGATGGTCGGCGACCGCCTTTGCCATCCAGACGGTCAGGGCACTGATGGCAGATGAGATCGGCAAGCTCTACGTGACGGCAGCTGCGGCGAGAGGCGTTTCCGGTCGACGGCTCCTGCTTCGTTACCCGGCCAGGCATGCATTCGGCCCCATAGTCAATTCGCTTGGTTTCGACCTCAACCGGATCTTCAATGAATTGCCGGTGGTGGCGTTGATCATGACGCTGACGGAGGCCGGTGCGCTGTTGATCGAGGCGCTGGCGCGGTCCAACGACCAGCAGCTCGCCGGGGCGATCATCTTCCTGCTGACGGCGAGCATCGTGACCCTGAACTTCCTGACCGACATCCTGCTCGCGCTGACCGACCCGCGGGTCCGCCGAAGCATCCTGGGTTGAGACGATGAGCGAAACTCCTACGCAAGAAATGCTGCACGCCGACACGGGAACGGGCAGCGCCGCCGGCGGCGGGACTGACCCGAACATCGACCAGCGGCGAAAGGAAGCCTATTTCACCGCATCCCAGTGGCAATTGGTCTGGGCCCGGTTTCGCAAGATCCGCTCGGCGATGATTGCCGGTTACATCCTGATTTTCCTGGTCATCTGCGGGCTGTTTGCGCCGTTCCTGTCACCCTACAATCCGACTATTGCCGGTCGCGACAAGGAATATCAGAACGGGGCGCCGCAGATCCCGAAGTTCTGCGATGAAAACGGGTGTTCACTCCGCCCGTTCATTTACACCTACGAGCGGAGCCGGTCGATCGAGACGAATTTCCGCTGGGTGACCGAGGCAAACAGGGACAAGAGGCGCTATGTCGTGTTTTTCCCGAAAGGGAGTGAATACACCCTGCTCAGGATTCCCTTTTTCAAGTTCAACCGTCATCTTTTCGGCGTCGATGAGGGGATGATCCACCTGTTCGGAACCGACTCGGGGGGAAAGGATATTTTCTCGAGAACGCTGCACGCCATCAATACCTCGCTGGCAGTCGGAACAATCGGCGTGATGATCGCCTTTGTCCTGGCGCTGATCATAGGAGGGGTATCCGGCTATTACGGAGGGTGGCTGGATTCGGTGATCCAGATGTTCACGGACGGCGTGCGCACGATTCCGGCAATCCCGCTGTTCATGGCGCTGGCGGCGTTTGTTC
This sequence comes from Paracoccaceae bacterium, assembly GCA_965242975.1. Classification (GTDB taxonomy): domain Bacteria; phylum Pseudomonadota; class Alphaproteobacteria; order Rhodobacterales; family Rhodobacteraceae; genus JAPPHA01. Next base: position 4,115,688 of record CBDETS010000007.1, read on the forward strand.
CGGATGAATGGAGTGCCGAGATGCGGTTCTTCTTCATCTCGATCATCCTGGGCTTCATCGGATGGCCGACGCTCGCCCGCAGGGTCCGGACTCACCTTTTGTCCGAACGCAACCAGGAGTACGTCCTTGCTGCCCAGCTTTGCGGAGCTTCAGGAGGGCACATCATCCGCAGGCACCTTCTGCCCAGCTTCACCAGTTACATCGTCGTCGACCTGGTCATATCCTTTCCCTACATGGTGCTCTCGGAGACCGCGCTCAGCTTTATCGGTCTCGGTCTGAAAGACCCGGTCAATTCTCTCGGGGTCATGTTGCAGAACGTGACCAATGCAGATGTCCTGCTGAACTACCAGTGGTACTTCATTCCGGTGATCTTTTTCATCACGCTGGTTCTGGCTTTTGTCTTCGTCGGTGATGGACTGCGCGATGCGGCCGATCCCTATTCGGATGTGTCGCGATGACGGCGCTGGTCGAGGTCGAAAACCTGACACTGCAGTTTGACACTGACGAAGGGCGCATCACGGCCGTCGAGGACATGTCGTTTTCGATCGAACCGGGCCACGTGATGGGCCTGGTCGGGGAAAGCGGATCAGGCAAGTCGGTCACGGCCAAGTCCCTGATGAAACTGAACCCCGGCAACGCGGTTTATGCCGGGGGTTCGCGTATTACGCTTCACCTGGAGAGCGGCCCGGTCGACGTCCTTTCTCTCAGGACTTCGCGCGAGATGCAGGTCGTCCGCGGCGGGTCCATTTCGATGATTTTCCAGGAGCCGATGGCGAGTTTTGCGCCGGCGATCACGATCGGCAGGCAGATGGTCGAGCAACTGCGCATCCACACGGACATGTCAGTTTCCGACTGCCGAAATCTGTCCATCGAGATGCTTGAACGGGTGGGGATATCGGACGCGCCGAAGCGATTCGATCAATATGCCTTCGAGTTGTCCGGTGGCATGCGCCAGCGGGCAATGATCGCCATGGCGCTGTCGACCCGTCCGAGGCTTTTGATCGCCGACGAACCGACCACCGCGCTCGATGTGACGATTCAGGCTCAAGTGCTCGATCTGATGAAAGACCTCGTCGCCGACTTCGGCATGGCGATCATTTTCATTACGCATGACCTCGGCGTCGTGGCCCAGACGGCGGACACGGTCGCGGTCATGTACCTCGGGCGACTTGTCGAATACGGTCCGGTCCGGTCGGTGATTCATGAGCCGCAGCACCCGTACACCAAGGGGTTGATCGCGGCCCTTCCGAAGATCGACGATCTGGATGCGCCGCTCACACCTATTCCCGGCGACATCCCTTCGCCGTTGGAAAGACCAAGCGGGTGCGTCTTCTCGACCCGCTGCCCTTCCGTTGCCGGAGACGCCTGTCGATTGGAAATCCCGGTGTTTTCCGACGTCGATTCCGAGCATCGTGTCGCCTGTCATCTGTTCGGGGAGGCAAATGGCCGGGGAGTGGCGCACAATGGATGACGATGTTCTGGTTTCTGCCCGGTCACTGTCTGTCCATTTCCCGATCGGCGGCGGCCTGTTTCAGAAAAAGTCGTACGTGCGCGCGGTCGAAAACGTCGATATCGATATCCGCAAGGGGAGCTTCCACGGGCTGGTCGGGGAGTCCGGATCCGGAAAGACCACGCTCGGTCGCGCGTTGCTCAGGGCGGCACCGATCAGCCAGGGGGACGTGGTCTACAAGGACGAAGACGTCACGTACGACCTGACGACAATCGGGTCGGCGGAGCTCAAGGATTACCGCAGCCGCGCGCAACTGATATTTCAGGACCCTTATGCCGCGCTGTCCCCGAGAATGACGGTTCGGGACATCATTGCCGAACCGCTCGAAGTGATGGGGTTGACGTCGAATCGCGAGGAAACCGATCTGAGGGTACGCGATATTGCGGCCAAGTGCCGGTTGAACCTGGAGCACCTTCGGCGATTTCCGCACGCGTTTTCAGGAGGGCAGAGGCAGAGAATCTCGATTGCACGTGCATTGGTGTCCCACCCTCGATTCGTGGTTGCCGACGAAAGCGTGGCAGCACTGGACGTCTCGATCCAGGCAGATGTGCTCAACCTTCTCAAGTCCCTCCAGGACGAGTTGGGACTGACATTCCTGTTCATCAGCCACGACCTCAGTGTCGTTGCACTGATCTGCGACCACGTGGCGCTGATGTATTGCGGGCGACTGGTTGAAACGGCGCCGACCAGGACCCTGTTCAAACAGCCGCGTCATCCCTACACACGGGCATTGCTGTCGGCAATTCCGTCACTTGATCCCGATGACACCGGACGGGCCCAGAAGCTCGAGGGCGAAATACCGTCTCCGACCGATCCCCCGCCCGGATGTCGGTTCCAGACGCGATGTCCCTTTGCAATCGATGTCTGCCGCAAGGTGGAACCGATGCTGGAACCGGTGGAAGGAGAGCACAATGTCGCGTGCCACCGTTGGAAAGAACTCGTGGGAGAGTTGTCCATGCAGACGGCCGGCTCCCCGTCCGTTCCTGGTTGACCCCCGATACACTGCAATCTCCCCTGTGCCGACACGGCGGGGCCATGTTTGCCGGTTCCTCCGGTGACCGGCCCGGGGCCAAGGGGGCAATCCAAGCGAGACCTGACGGACAGGCCAGTCATCATGAACTTGTCAAGTGCCCAATGAATCCGAAACGAAATGTGCTCCTGGTCGTGATCGATCAATTGCGTGCGGACTGCTCCGGCCTGGTGAACAGCGAGAATGTCAAATCTCGATTCCTTCAGATCGGAAGCCGCCAGTTTTGAACGGCATTATACGATCACCACTCCGTGCGGTCCGTCGCGGACAAGTCTGCTCACCGGCCTTTACGCGATGACGCGTCGTTCGGTTCGCATTGCCACTCCACTTGCCGACAGAATAGACAATGTCGCGAAGGAAGCGCGGAAGTCCGATTTCGAGCCACTTCTGTTTGGATAGGGGACTACATACGAAAGTCACATCGAACCTTCGCACTGACTTCATGGGTCAGTAGATACCGCGCCCAAAAAAACGCTCGGGCTTTGGCAAGAGCGCCAGTGCATAGGCGGAGCCGGAGACGCCGCCGCCGACAAACCCAAGCCAGATCGTACGCACGGGGCAGAGCACGCAGCCGATTCATCCTGGTGGAAAAGGATGAATCCTGACACGATTGCCTTTGCCGCAAACAAAAGCGCGATGTCGGCCAGTGCGTTTCCAGACACACGCACGCCAACACCGTCGGCCAGGGAATAGGCGGCAATGGTCAGCCCCGTGAGAAGAGCGGGGACCATGCCCTCTCCCGCATGTTGTGGCCCCAATCCCCGCGAACGACAGCATGCCGATACCAGAGGACACGGCCAGAATGCCAATCCAGGCCTTGATCGGCAGGATTTCTCCGATCCAGACCTGCGCGCCCAGCGCGACCGGCACGGGCGCGATGCCGCGCGCAATCGGGTAGGCGACCGACAGGTCCCTGCTGCGACACGCCACGTCGAGGCACCAACAACATCCCCAGCGAAATGACCGTTGAGGCGAGGATTCAGGTGCAAGAGGCAGGCCGGTAAAGGCCAGGATCACAGCCTTGGTGCCATATGCCCCAGTCGGTCAGGCCCGGAACCATCATCCGGTCTACGGGTGCACGACAAAATTGTGACGATTTGTCCGAGCGTCCTGCGATGAGTTGATTTTTGTCTCCGTGTCTGGTATATGTGTTCTACCAGTTGCCGCGCCCCGGCTTCCGGGCCACACTCCAGACCCACGGAGGCGATCATGCCGGACATCGATGAATTGAAACGTTCCAGGGACGAGGCACAGGCCCGCTTCGCCACCCTCGGCGACCTGCGTCCCGGCACGCTGCACGAAAACTACCGCAAGTGCGGCAAGCCCAACTGCCACTGCGCCGGCGACGACAGCCCGGGGCACGGTCCGAGCTATGTGCTCAGCCGCTCGATCCGCGGGGACACCCGCTCGATCCGCATTCCGCCCGAGGAGTATGAGCGGACCCGGCGCCTTGTCGACGAGCACGAGCGCTTTCTCGACATCTCGGCGCACTATCTGGAGGCCAGCGAGGCGCTTGCCGATGCGGTGCGTGCCGAAGGGCGGGAGACGGACGGGGACGACAGCCCCGAAAAAGGGGGCTCTGCGCACAGGCGGTCGCGGCGGAAGTCTCGAAGGACATCGAGCGCCTGACCGGCGGCCCGGTCGACGGGCTGGATTTCGAGGTGCTGGAGCGTGAGGTGCGCAAGACCGCGATCTCGGCCGCGGCCGCGGTGGTTGCCGCGAGGCTGAACGCCGACCTGTCGGACGGGGAGGCCGCGGAGTTGCCGTGCGCCTGTGGCGCCGACGCCCGCAATGTCGGGCGGCGGCCCCGGACCTTCACCACGGCACTTGGCCCCCTGACCCTGGAGCGGGCGTGGTATCATTGCTCTTCCTGCGCGCACGGCTTCAGCCCGCGTGACCGCGCCCTCGCCCTGGATGGCACGTCGTTGTCTCCCGCGGTCACGCGCATGGTCGGGGTCACCGCTGCCGAGCTCAGTTTCGAGAAGAGCAGCACGATCTTGCGGGAACTGGCCGGCCTCGAGGTCATTCCCAGGCAGGTGGAACGCCATGCCGAGGCGCTGGGACGCGCGATCGCGCGCGATGAACGGGACATCATCGAGCCGGAGCCACCGGGAGCCCCCACGCTCTACCTCGGCCTTGACGGCACCGGGGTCCCGGTGCGCACGTCGGAGACCGAGGGCCGTGCCGGCAAGCAGCCTGACGGCTCGGCCAGGACCCGCGAGGTGAAGCTTGCCACCATATGGTCCGCCGAGAGCCGCGACACCGAGGGCCGGCCGGTTCGCGATACCGGATCCGTCACCTTCAATGCCGCCATCGAAACGATCGCGACCCGCGATACGGACACGGAACCGGCTCCCTTTGCCAAACGGGTCGTGCGTGAGATGGAGCGGCGCGACTTTTTCGCTGTCGACCGCCGGGTGGTGCTCGGCGATGGCGCTCCCTGGATATGGAACTTCGCCGACGAGCATGTGCCTGACGCCATCCAGATCGTGGATGTCTTCCATGCCAAACAGCATGTGTTCGATGTTGCCAGGGCTCTCTACGGAAAGGGGAGTGATCTCGCGGCACAGTGGGGCAAGACGCGACGCGACGAACTCGATCAGGGGCGCCTCGATCTCGTCATCGCCGCGATGCGCAAACACGCGAGCCGCTGTGACGAGGCGGCGCGGAACATCGCGTACTTCCAGACCAATCGCGCGCGCATGGACTATCCCCGGTTCCGGGAACTGGGGCTGTGCGTGTCGACCGGTGTTGTCGAGGGCGGTTGCAAATCACTGATCGGCGGACGGTTGAAACGGGGCGGGATGCACTGGAGCGTCAGTGGCGCCAATGCCATCATCGCGCTCCGGTGCGCGGTTCACAGCAACCGCTTCGACGACTACTGGGAGCGGCGGACCGGCTGATTCCAATCCAAAATCACAAAATTGTCGTGCACCCCCGGTCTACCGCACCCTTTACAAGCGCATTGGTCCCGACGGGATCAGCGCGGCCAAGGCAGGGAGAAAGTCTTGACAGTAGTGAAGAACTTCATCGCTTCGATGACGCCCTCCTTGACGCCATTGCCACTGTCCTTGATGCCGCCGAAGGGTGACATTTCGATACGGTAGCCCGGCTGTTCCCATATGTTGACGGTGCCGACGTTCAGTCCTTCAATATAGGCGTGCATCCGGTGGAAGCTGTTGGTGCAGACGCCTGAAGACAGACCGAAATCGGTGGAGTTCGAGATCGCCATCACCTCTTCGTCAATGTCCGGCACGCGCACGATGGGCACGATGGGCCCGAAGGTTTCCTCCATCACCAGTTCCGAAGAATGTGGCACCTTGTCCACCACGACGGGCGGCAGCAGCGCGCCCCGCCGTCCCGGGTTGTACAGGATCTCCGCCCCGTCCCTTTCGGCTTGCAAGACGCGGCTTTCAATGACCTTGGCAGCTTCTTTGTGGATTACGCAACCAAGCTCGGTTTCCGGGTCTTGCGGATCGCCGAACTTGATCTTCCTGGCCTTCTCCAGCACCAGCGGCACGAATTCGTTCGCCACGCTTTCCTGCACGAGGATTCGCTTAACCGCCGTACAGCGCTGGCCCGAGTTTCCGGTGGCGCCCGCAACAGCGATGGTCGCGGCCCTGTCAAGATCCGCCTCGCTCAAGTCATTGCAGATGATCAGCGGGTCGTTGCCGCCCAACTCAAGAGCGGAACGCTTATACGCGGCCTTCTCCGCTATTGTCTTGCCGACGGACACACCGCCGGTGAACGTGATGATGTCGATATGCTCGTTGGTGATCATCTCTTCGCCGATATCTTGCGGCCAGCCAGTCACGATCTGGAACATCTGGTGCGGTAGGCCAGCATCATAGAGAACGTCGGCAAGCGTGATCGCCGTCAGTGGCGTCAGTTCGGATGGCTTGCAGACCATGCAGTTGTTCGTCGCGATGGACGGCGCAATCTTGTGACTGACCATGTTCAACGGATGGTTGAACGGCGTGATCGCACTGACGGCGCGAACCGGCTCGCGCTTGGTGAATATCTTGCGATCCTTGCCATTGTGGGTCAGGTCGCAGGAGAAGATCTCGCCATCATCTTTTAGCGCTTCCGCGGCGGCAAACTGGAACACATCCTGGGCGCGTTTGGTCTCGTAGATCGCGTGCTGTTGGCAGATACCCAGTTCCAGCGTCAGCCATTTTGCCAGGTACTCGCGTTTCTCTCCGATGATCTCGCCTGCACGTTTCAGGATCTCGCCGCGTTCGTAGCGCGTGAGTTTCGAATTGTAATTCGCCGCGATTTCAAAGGCTTTTGCCGCATGGCCAGCGTCACCGGCCGGCACATATCCAACAACTTCATCCGTGTAAGGGTACATTACCGGCACGGTGCCGTCGGTGAAGACCGCCTCTCCGCCGATGCGCATGCCTTCGTTGCGAATATCCAGATTTGTCATCTCGTTCATGCGGGGACCTCTTCCATTGCCGCGGCGGCAGTTGCGTAAAGGAACGCGTCGAAATTGCGCAAGATGGGCGCGTTGGGCACGTCGATCACACGGTTGACGATGAAGGGCACTTGCTGCTCGGTCAGCCCGCCGTGACTGCGCAGGGGCTCGCCCAAAGCGGCCAGGTCGTGGCGGTCCTCGGAAGTGCCGATGGTCATGTTTTCGGTGCAGACCATGGTCAGGTCGCCGATACGGTCGCCGGGCAGTTCGTAGTTGGCCACCGCCTCTTCTCTGGTCAGCACTTCGAGTATTTCGGGCAAAGCGGCGACCTTGGCCTTGATCTCGGCCCGGTCAGCATCCTCAGGGAGATATGCGGTCGCAAATGAGCCAAGGGCACCGTGGTGAACGACATAAGGGTCGGTGATTGGCAGGATCACGCGGGCTGCGGACTTGCCCAGCCATTTGTCGAACACGTCCTGCATGTAGATGACGGACGGTTCCCTGGTCGTGGCGTCATGCTTGGGCTTCATGCCGTGATCTGCAGTTGTCACGATAGCTGCGCCAAGCGCATCCAGCTCGCCCAGGTAGCGGTCGAACATGGCGCAAAATTCCTTTGCGCCTTGGTCGTTCGGTGCACATTTGTGCTGCACGTAGTCTGTTGTCGACAGATACATCACGTCGGGCTTCATTGCCTTCAGAAGCTTCACGCCAGCAGCGAAGACAAATTCGGACAGATCAGCCGAGTAAACCTCCGGTACCGGCATGCCCAGCCAGTCGCCCGCATTGTCGATCCCATGCTCGGCCTTGGTGGTGTCGCCAGACCGTTCCGCCGAAAAAGCCACAGCGCGATCATCATGGAATTTCAGGCCTGCGCCGAGCAGGGCGCGCAGCTTGTCCTTGGCGGTGACCACGGCAACGCGGGCGCCAGCCTCGTAGAACTTCGAAAAAATGGTGGGTGCGCGAAGAAAGCGGACGTCATTCATCATCACTTCTTCGCCGGTGTCCGGATCGAACAGGAAATTGCCGCAGATGCCATGCACCGCTGGCGGCTGGCCTGTGGCAATCGACAGGTTGTTTGGGTTGGTGAAGGACGGGATCACCGAATGCGCCAAACGGTCAGTCCCGGTTTCGCGGATGCGCTTGAGGTTCGGCATCAGCCCTTCGGCAATGGCGACATTCAAGTATTCCGGTTCGCACCCATCCAGGCAAATGGCAATGGCACAGGATTTTGGCACCGAATAGGTGCGGTCGTTTGCAAAGACAGGAGAATTGACTGGCATGTTGTTCCTCAGGCGGCGGGTTTCCGGCGTTCTTTCAGCGCGGCGGCCGGGGGAGCTGCGGAGGCGACGCCCATGTGTTCGCGCGCCTTTTTTGCAGCGGCGACGACCGCCCGCATGACAGTTTCGTCCATCTGCCCGATACATCCGACGCGGAACGATTCCACAACTGTCAACTTGCCGGGATAGATTATGAAGCCCTTGTCCTTCATCAGATTGTAGAACAGATCGAAGCTGAAAGCCGGATCGGCGGGGCAGAAGAACGTGGTGATGATCGGGCTGTGCCAGCGGTCGGCCAGCAGGGTTTCAACGTTTCGACAAAGGCCGCGACAACGTGGGTTGGTGGTGTAAACCGCCACTGGCCGGTCTGCTCCCTCGTGGCCCGTTGGGCATGCACGTCGAATGACAGCGAATGCGGGTTGTCCTTGGCCGCCTCGATCTCTTCCGCGCGCACAATGACAAAGCCAAAACCGGGCACGCCCTCGATGCACGTGTTGGCGGAGGGGACAAATGCTGCGCATCTCAGCCCTTCTGGGTGCGGAGGGAGGGCGCCGAACACGGATATGCGGTCGACCAGCAGTTTGCTGCCCCCGGCACGGGTAGCCTCGGCGATTTCCTCGATTGGGTTCAAAAATCCGGACGAGGATTCGCTGTGAATGGAGAACACATGGGTGATGTCGGGATCGTTTGCCGCAATTGCGGCAACCTCTCCGTCACGAGGCGGCAGAAAATCACCTTTGTCGAGCAAGACCACTTCGTGTCCAAGTCAGTCCATCGCCGCCGAAGCCCGCAGGCCATAGGCTCCATTGTCCAGAACAAGGACCTTGCCATCTTTCGGCACAAGGGAACCCGGCATTGCCTCGACACAACAGCTGCCTGATCCCTGAATCGTGACGCAATCATACGAGTCAGATCCGTGCCCGATCAGGTCCAGCAGCCGAGATCGCAAATCGCGCGCCGTCGCACGGAAGTCATCATCCCAACGGTCCCGGTCTTTCAGCATCGCCTCCTTGGTGGCAAAAGAAGCGGTCAGCGGCCCCGGGGTGAGCAGATAGAACTCTCCCAGTCGCGGTGATTCCATTTGCGGCGCTGTCATATCATCACCCGTCTGTGATTCTGTTCCCTTATGGCAATTGTGATTGCATAAAAAAAATCGTTATATATTATTTTATTATAAATTACATCGATACAAGAGTCATGCATGACACATGCTCAGATCCGCGCGTTTCACTATGTGGCCTTGCTGGGAGGGTTCTCTCTTGCCGCCGAGGCTCTTGGCCTGACACAACCGGCGATCTCGGATCAGGTGCGAAAACTGGAAAAGGGCAATGATGTTCTGCTGTTTTCCCGCATCCGGAAAAAGGTTGTCCTGACACCAGATGGTGAAGCGCTCTTTGCCAGGACTCGCGCATATTTCGAGCTAGAAGGCGAGATCAGGAACCTCTTGTCGGAAACCGCGAACCGGATTGAGGAAGAACTGCGCATTATGGCCGACTCTGCCAGCCATATCGGCAGCATCATTCAGAGATTTCGGAAGGCCTACCCCAGCGTTCGGATTGTCATCGCCTCTGGAAATACCGAAGAAATTGTTCGAGGGTTGCGATCTTTTGATGCCGACATCGGTGTAATCGGCAGTGGGGAATCCCACGATGACTTCGAGGCGTATCCCTTGTCAAAGAGCAGGTTGGTGGGGTTTGCGCGCAGGGATTTTTTCCCGATTGGAAAGCGGAGCATCTCGCTAACCGAGATTGCCGGTCTGCCGCTCGTCTTGCGCGAACAGGGTTCCAAGACACGGCAACAACTCGAAAAGTTTGGCAAGGAGCGAGGCGTGACGTTTGATCCTGCGGTCGTTGCGGAAGGACGCGAAGCGGTTCACGAAGTCGTAGCCGCCAACGGCGGTGTCGGTATCGTATCCCGTGCGGAATTGGGCGAAGACCAGCGCATTCGCGCATTCGAACTTGAAGACATTGATCTGGAAATGCGGGAAACGGTGGTGCACTTGCGCCAACGTCGAGAAGTCAGGGTCATTCGCGAATTCATGCGATTGTGCCAATCCAGCGGAAGTGCAAGCTTGTAGGGTCCGCAAGGCAAATTGGATGTCATTGCATATTGTGATCCGTGATCATCGCACTTTGTCGAATTCTCACTTTCAAGGTCATGGTTCCGCGCCTCGTTCTCAAGTCCAGCTGAGAACATTGTCACTGCGGGACGCAAATCTCCAACTGCATGCCGACGCGTTTTCGGAGCGTCAACAGGCATGGGCCGGACCGGCAAGACCGCCGCAGTGCCGAAACGGAGGACAGGCAGGATGGTCTTTGGCTGTGGCGTTCGAACATCCGGGTTTGGTCTCCTCTGGGCGCCGGTGCCGCGATGGTGTGAACACACCTTGCTGAACGGATCACAGCTGGTGCGGGCAGCGGCATGGTCCTGCGTCATGCCGGCCGCTGACCTTCGAACCGCGCGCTCTTGTAAACCTCTTCGAGGATGATCTCGATCAGGTCGAATTGCGACTGGCCGTTGATGTCCTCGAAGTAGATGTGGCTTGGCCAGGACTGACCCACGTGGTTATCCGTCGGCAGATCGACCGCCTCGCAGACCCGCTTGACCGCGGCCACGTGTCGGCGCGCCTTTTCGGCGGTCTCCGCTTTGGCCGTTTCCAGGTCCTCGATGCTGTTTCGGTCGATTTCGGGCGAGCCGATACCAACGGTCAGTGGCAGGTTTCGCTCGATCGCCTGCTGTTCATAGAACGAGACATCCACCTTGTCGGCCTCGAGCCGCATGATGAACAGCGGATTGACGCTGACTTTTGCATCGGTCAGTTCCTGAAGCCGGCTGCGGTCAGTCGATGCATCCGTTGCGTCACCGCGGCCCCGGCGGCGCGACGCACGGCGTCTCCTTGTCACCTCGGCTACGAAATCGCCCCGGTAATTGTTGTCGAAAACTCGGTTCGCGTAGGGCTTGTTCCGCAGCATGTGGCGGATCGAGCGGATCGACATGTTCTGGCAGTTGTCCTGCCCGATGAAGAACGGCGAACCGGAGGCATCGGAAAGCTCGACCCAGCCATCGGGGAACAGATCGAAATGATGGTCCATCCACGGTCCCAGCACCGTATCGCCGAGATGATCGAGCATGGCATTGACAGTGCCGGGTTCGTTCATAACGTCCGCCAAGAGCGGCTCCTGCCCGTAGATGTCAGCCGCCAGGCTGTAGGGCGCCGAAATCTGCAACGTGGGGGCTGCACCGGTCAGGTCCTGTGTGGCCGCCAGGATGGCATCCACCGCCGCCGGGGTGCCGGCCGAGAAATCTGGTGTTTGCAATTCGTGCCAGTTGTCGCGAGTGATCAGAACTTCGTCGGGGTCCGCGCCCGGCGGGAACTTGTCGGGATACATCATCTTTTGGCCAAGCGGCTCGCAGGTCCAGGCATAAAGCGCCCAGGTCATGTAAAACTTGTGGACCCCGAGAAGGCGCGAGAGTGCCAGGTTCGCCCGAGCGTAGCGATAGGGATCGTTGTGATAGTATTCATGGGATTCGATTCCGTAGAGATCGAACAGGATTGCAAGTCCGAGCATATGGACCGAGGCGGTGGAATGCACCCGGTCGGAGGCGGTCAACAGTTTGAAATTCGCGTCGAATTCACCGGAGATGGCCGCGTCGAAGAAGTCGGTCAGATCATCTTTCGCGTCCGCCTCGCCCGCCTGCCAGCGGCGCAGCAAAGATATCCCGTGCGGGAATGCGTATTCTTCGATCCCTGTCATGCGTTATGTCCCCGGATGCGCCGCCACATGCGCCGCAGCTTTGGCCTTTGCAAAGCCAGCGCCATCGCGGAAGGCATCGCGCCAGGACAATCCGTCCTCGGTTGGGCCGACAGGCCGGTATTCGCAGCCGATCCGACCCGCGTAACCGCAGGACCGCATGGCAGGCAACAGGTCGCTATAGTCGATTGCACCGGGAAACGGTTCGGCCCGGTATTCCGCCGCCGCGATCTGCACGTGGCCAACGTTGCCGGCATGCACGCTGAAATTGGCCATCAGGTCGCCGCTCTCCCGGAGGATGTGATAGCAGTCAAACATGATCTTCAGACGGGGATGATCGACGTCTGAGATTACCTTTGCAGCCTGCTCGATGGTGCGCAGAAAATAGCCTGGCAATTGTTCGGCGCAGACCGGTTCGATCAGGATGGTTCGGTCGGTATGGCCCAACGCGTGTCGCAAGGTCGTCAGGAAGGCCGCATGCGCAGCCTGCCCCAATGTCAGGCCCGCCAGCACATGGACCGCATCGGCGTCGATATCCTCGGCGATATCTATGGCCTCGTCGACATCCCGTTTCGCCTGGTCGCCCTGGCCGGGAATGGCGGCGCATCCAAAAGTCTCTTCCATGCGAACATTGATGCCGCCCACCGGCAACGCAGTTTCCGCCAGCACCTCCTTCAGTTCGTGGCGATCAGTTCTGCGAGCTTCGTCGTGAAACTCGACGGCGTCGAACCCGTGAGCCGCAGCTTGCCGGATCCGGTCCAGGAACGGCAATTCGGTCCACAGATAACCCGTGTTCGCCGAAAACTCGTATCGTTTCGCCTGCACAGGATTCACGGGATCAGCACCTCGCGCACCGTCGCGGCATCATTGAGACGGTCCAATGCGGCATTGAGGTCGTCAAAGCCGATCGTCCGAGACAAAAGGCGATCCACGGGCAGTTTCCCGTCGAGGAACAGGGCCAGGAATCGCGGAATGTCGCGCTTGGGCACGCAACTGCCCATATAGGAACCTTTCAGCGTACGCTCTTCGGCGGCGATGCAGAGATGCGACAGGGAAACCTTTGCCTCGGGCCCTGGCATTCCGGCCGTCACGGTGACGCCGCCGCGACGCGTGACCGCAAATGCCGTGGCAAGGGCCCGAGAAGAGCCCGCCGTCTCCACAGCGACATGGGCGCCACCGCGCGTGGCCTTGCGGACGTGTTCGACGCAGTCAGTGTCCCGGGCATTGACGGTCAAATGAGCGCCGAGCTGTTTGGCGAACTCCAGTTTCCCGTCACTGAGATCGATCGCGGTAACATGTCCCGCGCCGGAGGCGACCGCGGCAAGCAACGCGCTGAGCCCCACACCGCCGAGACCGACCACGGCAACGCTTTCGCCAGGCATCACGCCGCCCGTATTGACGACCGACCCGACGCCCGTGATGACGCCGCAGCCGAAAAGTGCTGCGTGTTCGAACGGAATCGACTTGCCGATCTTTACCAGCGCATCCTTCGGGATCACTGCATATTCCGCAAAGCCGGCGATGCCCGAGTGGTGATGTATGGCTTCGCCGTTCTTGTGCAGTCGGGTCGTGCCATCGCGCAGCACTGCCTCCGCATTTGTGCGGGTCGCAGGCTCACACAAAGCTGGCCTGCCAACATGGCACATTTCGCAATCGCCACAGCTGGCAACATAGGTCGGCACGACATGGTCGCCGATGTCGAACCCATCCACGCCATCACCGAGCTCGACGATGGTACCCGCGGCCTCGTGACCGATGACAATCGGCATCGGCTTGCCGCGTTCGCCGGTGATGGCGACCAGATCGGAATGACACAGACCTACGGCCCTTATCCGGATCAGAACCTCGCCGGATTTCGGCGGGTCAAGCTCGATTTCCTCAATGGACAAAGGCTGGCTGTCGGCAAAGGGCCGGGGCAGGCCGGACTGCCTCAGAACGGCGGCCTTTATCTTCATTTTTGCCCTCCGGATCGCGACCTCGGCACCTGAAGGCCGGGTGCTTGGGCAACCGCTTCCTCTAGTGCGGCCTCGAGAATGTCCAACCCCTCGTCGACTACCTCCGAAGGGGCCGACAATGGCACCAGCAGGCGGACCACGTTACGGGCCGGCCCGGCCGAAACGAGTATCAGACCCTTCTTCAAGGCGATTGCCACCACCCGGGCGGTCAGGTCGCCGTCGGCTTCACGGCTGTCACGGCACTTGACCAGTTCAATTGCGTTCATGCAGCCCAGCGCCCTGACATCGCCGATACAATCGAGCGAATTGCGCCGCGCCATCTTGTGCAGCCGCGCATCGATGGCCTTGCCCATCTCCAGTCCACGCTGCAGAAGGTTGTCCGCCTCGATGACATCCAACACTGCGAGCGCAGCCGCACAGGCCAGCGGATTGCCTCCGAAGGTCCCGCCCAGACCGCCGGGAGGCACCGCATCCACGATGTCAGCCTTGCCGACGATGCCGGAAATCGGCAGCCCGCCCCCGATGCTCTTGCCGACGCAAGTCAGATCGACGTCGATGCCGAAATGCTCCATCGCGAACATCTTGCCGGTCCGGCCCATTGCGGTCTGTATCTCGTCCGCGACGAGAACGATGCCGTGCTCGTCGCAAAGCTCGCGCAGATAGTCCACGAATTCCGCAGTCGCGATGTTATAGCCGCCTTCGCCCTGGACCGGTTCAAAGAACACTGCCGCGATCTGGTCGGGTGGACAATCGCTGCGAAACAGAGTGTCCATGGCGCGTTTGGTGTCGTCCAGGCTGGCACCATGGAATTCGTCGGGAAATGGAAGTCGGTAGATCTCGGACGGGAACGGCCGGAAACCGACCTTGAACGGGACCATTCGCGCGCTCAGCGCCATTCCCATGTAGGATCGGCCATGATATCCATTGGCAAAGGTGATCAGCGCCGGGCGTCCTGTGTAATAACGGGCAATCTTGACGGCATTCTCCACCGCCTCGCCTCCAGCCGAAAAAAACAGTGATTTCTTGGCAAAGTCGCCAGGCAACAGCGCGTTCATGCGCTCTGCCAGCGCAATGTAGCTTTCATAGGGTGTAACCTGAAAGCATGTATGGGTCAGGCGGTCGAGCTGGTCCTTGATCGCTTCCACGACCCGTTCGTCGCGGTGGCCGACATTCTGGCAGCCGATTCCGCCGCAGAAATCGATATAGCGCTTGCCCTCGACATCCCAGACCTCGGCGTTTTCGGCCCTGTCTGCGATAAAGGTCGACGAGTAGGCGATCGCCCTTGCAACCGCGCCGTCCCGGCGCGCTTCGAATTCCTGGTTGGTCGTCATGTCCCGGCTCACGCTGGATCGCTGGATGAGTTCGGCCTGACCGGGATAAAGCATTGCCCCGGTCAGAACCTTGGCGTTGTGCAGATCTTAGTTTGGTAGCAGGTCGTTGACCTCTTCCACCAACTCTTCCTGCAAGGCCTTCATATCGTCGGAATCGCCGGTAACAATGGATTCCAGCCCGTCATAGATGACCTGTGTGATCGCCAAACCGTTGTCGCCGGGATAAGCGATCCAGTCGCGCAGCAGGCCAGCCTGACGAACGGCGGTATGCTTGTTGGGATTCTGTGCATAGAAGTCGGCCAGAAGATCGTTCGCAGCCTTGTTCGGAGGCATGTAACCGGTCGTCTCTGCCACCATGGCTGCGCCGACGCCCGAAGTTGCGAATTTGATGAATTTCCATGCGGCGTCGATTTCCTCGGGGTCTTCCGAGGTGGACACGAACATTACCGAATTGCCGCCTGCCGGCAGGCCCATGGGTGGCTGACCCATACCCGGGAACTCGCCGGTCCTGACCTCGAAATCGCCCTTTGAACGTTCGATCGCGCCGACGGCCGAGGTCGACCAGAAATGCATGGCGACCTCACCGGCGGCAAACGGCTTGCCTGCATCGCCGACCGACAGGTTCAGCATGTTGCACTCGCGGAAGATCTTGCGCATCGTCTCCAGCGCGGCCAGCCCGGCCTCGCCATCGAAGTTGACCTTGCCGTCTTTCAGAATCGGCTCGCCCTGGCTCCACATCAGCGCCTGGAAGAACCAGTTGCCTGTGATGTTCCAGCCCCAGAAGATCGGGTTCTTGAACCCGACTTCGTGAAGAGTCTTGCAATTGCTGATGACCTCGTCCCAGGTTGTGGGCAGCTCGGTGATGCCAGCCTTGCCCAACGCATCCATGTTGTAGTAGCCGACCGGAAGCGACACCGAAAACGGCAGCCCGTAGACCTCGCCGTCAAATGTGCCGAGATCCAGCATCGCCTTGTGATAGCCGTCCTTGGCGAAGTCGGATTCATTCGCAATGAATGGCTCCATTGACTTTGCGATGCCCTTCGCCACCATCAACGCCTGCCGGTTCAGCCCCTGAAACGTGACATCGGGCAAATCGCCGGCAACGGCCTCGCGCAGGATTGTGTTGGTCGCGTCTTCGTAATTTTCATAGGTGGCGCGAAACTTTACCTCGATATCCGGGTGTGCCTTTTTGAATTCGGGCATCATCCGCTCGAACGTCACGTCAAACAGTGCCGAGTAGGGATAGCCAACTTCGATTTCGACGGCGTTCGTTGCGGTTCCCGCGACAGCAACGCCTACCGCCGTGATTGCCGCAAAGGTTTGGTTTCTTTTCATTTTCACTTTCTCCTCTTGTCGGTTTCGGAACCCAGCGTTTCCAATTCTTGGGCTCCTTTTGCATCCGGCATTTGTCAATCGTCGCCGGAATCTCTTTGGTTGGATCTATTTCATGCCGGTCATCGTGATGCCTTCGATGAACCGCCGTTGCGCCAGCAGGAATATGATGACCAGCGGCAGGACGATGACTGTCGTCGCGGCCATCATCGGACCGTATTCGTTGCCGTCGAGGTCGGATTTGAACATCCGCAGGCCCAAGGGCGGGGTCATCAGGTCGCGATTCCCGGTGATGACGACACGCGGCCAGTAGTAGTCGTTCCAGTGAGCAACGACCGAAAATATGCCAAAGGCCAGAAGTGCGGGTATCGCGGTGGGCAGCATGACGCGCCAGACGATGGCAAATTCGCTCATCCCGTCCATGCGGGCGGCGTCGATCAGGTCATCGGGCACCGTCATGAAGAACTGGCGCATCAGGAAAATCCCGAAGACTGATATCGTCCAAGGTATGATTAGCGCCGCATAGGTGTTGGTCAGCCCCACCTTGGCCAACATGATGTACAAGGGCAGTGCGATGGCGTGAACCGGAATCAGCAGGCAGAAGATCACCAGACCGAATACGACGTCCCTTCCCCAGAACTTCAGTTTGGACAGCGCATAGGCACATGGGAGCGCGACCAGAACCTGAATGACGAAAATCGACACCGTCACGAAGACCCCGTTCAACATGTACCGCACCAGAGGCGCTTCGCTGAAGGCGGCCGTGTAATTGTAGACGATGGGCCGCATATCGCATTCTTCGGCCGGCTTGCCCGCCTTGATGCACCGGCGGTCGGTCATGATTTCCTGGCTGCCGACAAATCCTCCGGTGTTGGATTCGATCTCGGCCGGGGACTTCAGTGAATAGGACAGCATCAAATAGAACGGCAGCAACACGACAATCGCGCCGGCCAGCAGCACGCTGTGCTTGAGGAACTCTCCCAGCCAGTTCGTGCGCGCCATCATGAGTAGTGTACCCTTCTGTTGACGAAATAGACCTGGATCAGGGTCAGGATCAGGACGAAGCCCAGAAAAACGATGGTGATGGCCGAACCGATGCCAAGCAGGTTCTGTTTCACGCCCTTTTCGAACATCGCGTAGACCATCACATAGGTGGATTTCGACGGGCCGCCGCGGGTCAGTGCCTCGACGGTATCAAAGACCTGGAACGAGCGGATCGACGAAATGGTGACGACAAAGACGTTGGTGGGCCCCAGCATCGGCCAGGTCACCAAACGGAAGCGCTCCCAAGCGCTGTCGGCCCCGTCCATATGGGCGGCCTGATAGAGTTCTCTGGGCACCGATGTCAGCCCGGCCAGGTAGAGCACCATGTTGAACCCGAAGCCCTGCCAGATTCCGATGAAGGCGATCGTGCCCAGCGCATAGTCCTTGTCGCCCAGCCACAGCGGGAAGTCCTCGGCGCAGGCGTGGCCGAACCAGCTCTGCAACGGATCACCGCCCAGCCAGGATCCTGAAAGCAACGCGTGCAGCCAACCGACGTCGCAGCCCGAGCGCAGGATGTCGTTTACGACGCCGACGATCGGATGCAGGGCGAATTCCCACACGATCGCCATCGCAAGCAAGGTCGCCATGACAGGCAGAAAGAAGACGGCCTTGTAAAGCTCGCCGCCGATGCGAAGGCTGGAAATCAGCAACGCAGCGCCCAGGCCAAGCGCCACTGATATCGGCACGACCAGCAGGACATAGGTCAGTGAAGCCGTGAACATCTTCTTGTAGGTTGAACGGCTTACGAGCCTGTCATAGTTTTCGAAACCGATCCAGTTGAAGCTCGGATTCCCCAGATTGTAGTCGGTGAGTGACAATAACGCGGCGACGAAGACCGGAAAGATCAGAAGCCCCGCCATCAATATGACGGCCGGACCGATGAACCAAAGATGAACCCGCGAGCGCCCCATCAGCTTGTCATTTGCATCAGCTGCGGTTCCGCCAGTACCACCCGTTTGCCGTCGGCACCGAACACACGCGCCTTGCCGACTTCGCCGGTGAACCAGATGTCTTCACCGACACCTGCAAAATCGGCCTCGTGGGGCTTGGCTCGAATCACGGCCTTGCCCTCGATGCCCTCGACTGCCAGGTGCAGGAAGACATCCGAGCCCAGGTTCTCCTTGTAGGTCAGGCGCCCCGAAAAGCAGGCACCGGTATCTTCGGCTTGAATGTGCAGATGTTCGGGGCGGAACCCGACCGACAAGGGCCCTTCAGAGGGCTCCTCCAGCGCTTCCATCACGGCCACCCCCAGGGCGGTGATCCGCCCGGCGCTGTCGCCCTGCCCGGGCAGGATATTCATTTTCGGGCTTCCGATGAATTCGGCCACGCGGATGTCTCGCGGGTCCTCATAGACTTCATCGGGCGGGCCGAGCTGCAAAATGTCGCCGTCCATCATCACCGCCATGCGGTCTGACATCGTCAACGCTTCAGCCTGGTCGTGGGTGACATAGACGAACGTGGCCCCGAGCTGGCGGTGCAGCTCGGACAATTCGGCGCGCATGTGAACCCGCAGGGCCGCATCGAGATTGGACAACGGTTCGTCCATCAAGAAGGCGGCCGGATTCCTGACCATGGCCCGGCCCAGGGCCACGCGCTGCCTTTGCCCGCCGGAAAGCTGGCCGGGCTTGCGGTGCAAGAGCGGCTCGATCCTCAGGGTCTCGGCCGCCCTTCGCACGTCGTCTTCTATCTTGGACATCTTCGCGTGGCGCCCCGGTGCGAGGTACCCCAAAAGCGGAATTCTCTGCAAAAAATTCATGTCCCGCAGCTGCAGCGGGGTCACGAGGTTCTGCCGCACCGTCAAATGCGGATACAACGCGTAAGACTGAAACACCATCGCAAGATCGCGGCGGCTGGGACGCACCTCGTTGACAACTCTGCCGTCGATTTCAACGTCGCCTGTCGTCTGGGTCTCAAGCCCGGCTATGATCCGCAGCGTGGTCGATTTTCCGCACCCCGAAGGGCCGACGAGCGTCAAGTATTCGCCATCGGCAATGTCCAGATCTATACCGTTCAGAACTCTGAGGGTTCCATATGTCTTGGTTACTTGGCGAAGCACGATACCAGCCAAGGTTATTCCTCCCCGATGGGATTTTTTTTGGGGCAGGCCGGACATTCCTTTGCTGCCGCTCGTCAGGCACGACCCATGTTCCTTGAGCCATATCTTGCGGCCAGCCATCATCATTTGTAAAATACTAATTTGTGAGCTTTAATCTCAGGATTTCTTATAATGACCCCGTTCCGACAGCTGACTTATGTGGTCGCCGTGGCAGACCACGGCAGCATTCAGGCTGCCGCGAAGCACCTGGCCATATCCCAGCCGGCGATCAGCGCGGCGATCCAGAAGGTCGAAAACGAATACCAGTTGAAGCTCTTCATCCGCGAACGCCCGCACCGGCTGGTCGTCTCTCCGGTCGGGCAACGCTTTATCGCACAGGCACGGCGGTTTCTCGAGTCCGCGCAGGAGTTCGACAGCGATGCCCGCAACCTCAGGCATTCGCCGCGTGGCGTGATTCAGGTTGGCTGCTTCATGCCGACGGCTGCCTTCATCATTCCTATTATCCTCAAAGGGTTACGCGATCGCCGCTTGGATATCTCGGTGCAGGTGCACGAGGCGGATCTGGATGAATTGAACACCTTGCTTAGGCAGGGAACCATCGACGTCGCGCTAACCTACAACATGGCGCCCAGCCCGGCGATCGAGTTCGAACCCCTCATCGAGTCATCGCCCTATGTTCTGATATCGAAGGACGATCCGTTGGCCAGGCAGGACAGCATCTCGCTCAAACAACTGGTTGAACGCGACATGGTCTCGCTGAACCTGCCAGTTACCCAGCATTTTTTTCTGTCACTTTTCTCACAGGTGAATCTGCGCCCCAAAGTCAAGCATCAGACCAAGTCCTACGAGCTTGTGCGTAGCCTCGTCGGCGCCGGTGAGGGGTATGCGATCCTGATCATGCGCCCTGTCAACGAGCGCGCCTATGACGGAAATGAATTGGCCTATGTTCCGCTGTGCGGTGACATTCCGAAATCGCACTATGGGCTCGCCTTTACCAATCGATCGGTTCCAACACGGCTGGTAGAGATATTTTCCGACGTCTGCCGCGAGCTTCTGATCAAGGAAAGGAAGGCTGAAAAATACTATGTCAGTTCGGCCAAGGGAAACCCCGGTTGAAAGGTATTACTGTTGCGACACCAGGCTGCGCTCGCGGAGGGGAATGCCGTCCATCCTCCGCCTGATGTCGCGGGACTTGACCTGGCCGCGGCTGGAGGCGACGTGTTCGTCGAGGATCTCGTCAATCTCGCGGCTGGCCGGTCTGTTTGGGGGCAAGGCGCCGGGACAGATGATCCGGCGGCGCGTGATGCGCACGGCGCGCACGATGGACATTCCGTCGGAATCCTCTCTGGCCTTGTTGGCAGCCACGTGAACCAGGTGACGCACGGCGTCGTGAGCAAGAGAACGCCTGCCTCCCGGTATGCGAGATCGGTCGTCAGCACCCCATGGCGTCCCATTGGATACACCGACACTGGACCGGGTCCGGGCGTTCATGATCCTGCCGACCCGGAACTTCGGTCTTACGAGCGGGTCATGCCGGGATTCCGAGTGATCATCGAAGCCCGCCTCGACGAGAATTTCGCCAGGAGCGGGTATCTTCGGTCACGAATCGACGATTTGCCGGCCTATGCGGATTTCTTTGTGCCCCCCCAGGTTTGATTCTGATCGCGGGCCCGGCCCCGATGATTCCGCGTTCTACCGGGTGGAGGACAGTGACACGGCGTTCCTGACGGACGAATTCCTGGAAGCGATCGCCTATCGAAAGGATTGGCTCGCGCATCTCACCTATCCCAGGCCGCACCCCTGCTGATTGCTCCCGAGCCCTACAACCGGATGTACCGGGCCGACGAGATTGAGCGGCCCACGAGGCTTCCTTCGAAGGACGCGACCGCGTCATTGCATCCGTTCGTGGCGGCCACTCTCAAGCACGACTACGGTGAACCTGATCTGCCGACCGTCTGGCAGCGTGAGCTGGGACTGTCGCTTCGGGAGGCCAACCTCGCGATCATACGGGAAGAGCGGTACAAGCTCGTGCATTTCAATGGCGGCCTGCCTCCGCTCCTGTTCGACCTGAAATCGCCTGGTTGCGAATCAGTCAACCTGGCCGGGGATGAAGCTCACGCGAAGACCTTGCTTCGAATGACGCGAAGACTGCTCGACCACCGGATGAAATTCCAGGGTCACAGGCAATCCGACATGAAGCTTACCGGTGCCCGAGTCGAGAACGCCGGGAACTGAGGCGAACGCCAGTGTTTTCGCGACGTTGGGGCTCGTTTGGGAATTACCCGGGTCATTGCGCGGGGATTCGAAAGCGGACTGACGGCGCTAAACTAAACTGGAATGCGGCGCGCGTGCCCGACTTTCGATGAGCGGCAAACGATTCAAGGCGCGCGAACAGGTTCGCGAGACGGGCCGCTCAATTCAACGAGGGCCATCCGTTACGGACAACGCAGCCTGCTGAACGCGGGCAGAATCTCCAGTATTCTGACCCGGTTTCGGGAAAGTCTCGTCCAGAATTGATTTTCCGCCAAGGAAGCCCTGGCCAGCAGTGAAGTCATGAAGCGTTATGGATGCTGCTTGTACGTCTTGAGTACACAAACTGGACCAAATGCACGAAACTCACGAACATTCCTGTCGACAAAGCGGCACCGAGAGCGCCGAGCCAAGGAACAAGAAGGAAATTGCCCAACACGTTCATCAACGCGGCCGTTCCGAGCGATACCGCGACGAAAAACGTCCTGCCCTCGACGAACAGACTGTTGGTGTTTGGACCTGTCGCGGCATTGATGATTTGGCCCACGCCCAGAAAGATGACAATGGCTGTCGCGTCACGAAATTCCGGCGTGATGCCAAAGACCGGCGCCGCAAAGGTTGCGGCAACGGCGACCATGCCGACCGCGGTCGTGGACCAGATCGACGAAATGCGCCGGGAGGCGGCAAACATCTGTCGCGCGGCCGGCCAATCTTCGGTGCCGATCGCATGGCCATAAGACGGCAAGAAGAGTGCATTCACGGCCCCCATGCCGATGGCGACGAGAGTCATCATTGAAACGATGATACTGTAGTTGCCCACCACATCCAGGGGTTCGAACAGCTGTAACACCAGGACATCGGTGACCAGGATCAGGATATTGAAACCGGAGATCGTCAGGACCTGGATGTTCTCCGCAGACAGGTTCGCGCGCCATCGCAAGGACGTGTCCGGATCAATGCGCGCGAGCACCCGGACTCCAAACCACAGAGCGATGATGACAAAAATCGCCGCATAGATTCCCTGCGCAACGAAATATCCGGTCATGTGTGCGGTAATACCCGTCACGCTCATGAACATGACCGCAAGAATGACGATCAGGGGCCGCAGGATACCTGAAATACAGCGACTCAACAGGACATGCCCACGGCCTTCCATCACGGCCGCAAAGAGCGAGACGCAGATCGTGGTCGCGGACATGAAACAGGCAAGCCCGGCGAAATCGGGCACCGAAAGGCCGAGTGACCGGGTTGCACCATAGCCAATGATTGCGGTAGCGCCGAGGCTGGCCAAGGTAACCATGAGCCCCTGCGAAAGGAGCGCCTCATGTAGCGCCGTGCAATCTCGGTTCTTGGCGACATCGCGCAGGATCAAATTCGGCCAGCCGAGACTGAAAACGGCAGTGATGAGACTGGCGTATCCGAAAATCACGGCAATTTGGCCGAGGAATGCCACGGAGAAGAGGCCCGCGATGATGCCGTTGTGCATCAACACGGCGAAATAGGCCGCCAACTGCACTCCGATCAGGGCAAGAGCAGTCTTCCCGAAAGTCAACGTATTTTCGGAATTATGACTGAAAATCAAAGGAATACGAACGATTTACCGCAACGGCAGTCAAGCATCGAAGGACTTGCCGATGCAGAAAGTTGTCCTTGTCTGCACTCCGGGAGACAGACAAATTCGGAACAAGGATGACGGAGGGCGTGGCAACAACGCCAAGTCAGGAAGAAGCCGGACTGGGAACGGACGCCGAACCTTGAGGCCGGGCTTGAGCATTACCATCGTTCTCGGAAATCTCTTCCGTTAACGAATTCCGCAATGAACGCTCCGGTCTTTGGTGCGGCAACAGCGACAGCCTCTTCCAGGGGTACCCACTTCAAATCCGCAATTTCCAGAGGATCCATCACGGTCGCTTCGCCTGCAAATGACGTGACCAGATAGAATATCGGAAAATCCGTAATGCCCCGGAAATTGTGTACGAAGACATGCAACAATTCCGGGGAGCCGATTGCTTCAAGCCCAACCTCCTCACGCAATTCGCGTTTCAGGGCGGCCACGGGGCTTTCGTGTGCTGTTACCCCTCCTCCGGGTGTATGCCATCCATCTCCATAGGTGTGCCTCACCAACAGGACATTGTTGTCTTCATCAACAACTAATGCCCGCACGCCCACCGTAAAACCACCGAGCCGTGACACGATCGCTCGACGCAATGTGTCGAGCCGGGCAATACTGAAATCCCATATTGTGCTTTTCATGCCATCCGTTGCTCGATGCGTGGTTGGTGCCTGACCAACAAGGTACTCAATCCCGGGGGCACAATATATCGGCTCCTGCGCTCACGTGAAGGACCGGGAACTGCGTAACTGCATTGGACATGATGGCCATACTCGATTAGGTGGGCGACCGGAGTCACAAAGGATGGAGGGTACATTGGCTACGCGTGTGGATTTCAAGCGCGTCGTATCAGACTTTGCCAAACTCGAAGGACGTGCGACGATCAGCATAGGAACCACGGGGTTCGCCGGGGATGGTGACCGACTCTTTCTGAACTTCAACGATGTGGGCATTCTTTTTACGCACGAAGACGCCGAGGCGTTTCTCGCCGGCGCGGCACGCGCAGCAAAACGGTTGGGCAAGGAAGACTAAGCCTCCAAATTGAAATGGCGGCCTCGGCAATAGCTGCCGCGCTTTCGCGAAATGTCGCCCGGGTGTCCGTGACCCCTCGCTGGTTGCCTTGAGGCTGGCGGTCTAGATGATCTGAGGATCCCGCCAGGCAATCGGCTGGATGTTCTTCGTGGCGTCCGACCGGGGCAGCAAAATGTTCGCATCAACGAGCAATGGCGTATCTGTTTCGTCACGTGGCGGTGATGCCCGGGAGGTCGAGATTTTCGACTATCATCTGGAGATACATTGATCATGACTATCGACGAAAACAAAAAGACCAGCGCAGGGCTGATTTTGAAATGTTGCGTCGGGATGGCGGTGGCTGCCTGTCTATCCCGGCGCGATTCTGCGCGACGAGTTCCCGAAGCCGATGCAAATTGGTGGCAGTCGGCTGGCGTGGGACCCGAAGGTCCCGCGCGCTGCCAAACGAATTTGTGCTTGGGCTCCGCTCTGCAACTGTCGACGCTGCATCACGACGGGCACGCCATTTCAGGACGACTCCGGAACTCAGGATTAACGCGCAGGCCCGTTACGACCTGGACGTAGCTGAACGTACAGGGCGGTACAGAATTGATCGGGAGGTGGAGCCACGTCCCCACGTCCGGCATGACATTTTCGAAGGATCAACCACTCGATCGGAACAGCAACACAAGACTGTTCGGCTTTTTTGTCATCGGGTGCGCCTGAGCGCGTCTGATCGGTTGTCGTTGCATTGCAGAATAGTGGGGCAAGCAGTCCTTCGAGGATGCCAATCACCCTGCTTCACCGACAATCGGCTATCGAGAGTTGGGTTCCTGATCCAGTTGAATTTAGCCGGTTGATCCGCCTGTTCCACGGCACTCTTCCAGCGCGTCGAGAGACTTTTCACGATTGACAGATGATAAACCTGACAACCGCGAGCATGATCTGCATGTCGCGGCGACCTTCAAGTATGCAGTCTGCGATGTTCTTTGGCCTGCAATCCGGAAAACGTCTGCCTTGGCGTTATCAAGGTCGGACAGGTCGATTCATTGCCGGATCACGCGAACGTGTCTCGCGCGTTCGTACGCATTCGGGACCGTGACAGCGAACGCGCCGGTTGAAACATCCCTGCCAGGTATGTCCAACAACGGCATCGTTCTTCTCCGGCGGATTTAGAAGTCAAAGAGGCCGACTGCAGTGGCAGGCCCAAATAACGGCACCTAACCCTCAAGTCGCGCTTAGAGCGGACTTCGAGTGGAACTGTCGCAAACGCACGTGGCAACATTGTTCACTCGCCCTTGACACGCGTGTATTCTGACTGATGTGCGAAATGCGCATGTCCGAATGAAAAGGAAAGGCAACCCGAATGTCAGCCCCGGTTCTTCATGCATCACGTTTCGGAAGGCTGACCACAGGCATTCCTGCCGGGACGCGCGTTTGTGTGATTGGTGACGTTCATGGACGCTCGGCAGAATTCCGGTGCCTTCTGGACCACTTCGCGGCCAGATGCCCTGATCATGATCAAAACCTGCTGATCCTGCTCGGCGATCTTGTCGACCGGGGCAGGGATAGCCTGGGTGCGCTCGATATCGCGATCGACGTTGTCGATGACCCTGAATCCCGAGGCTTCGACCAGGTCATGCCACTGATGGGAAATCACGAGCAAATGATGCGCGTGACCCTTGAGGGCATGCCGGATTTCGACCCTTGGATCTGGCTGGACAACGGTGGGGTCAAGGTCGCAGAGCAACTCGGGTGCGATGTTCCCCAGGACGTTTTTTCGCGTCAGGGTGCGTGGCGCCCGGATTCCGTCCCTCCTCAGGATCAGATCAATCGACGCTTCAGCGAACTCATGGTGTCCGCGCTTGGGGAACGGCGGGTGAGATTCCTGGAACAGCTGCGTTCGCACGTCCGGCAAGGCCGATTGCTTTTCGTGCACGCGGGAGTTGATCCGGACGAAGAAATCGAAGCCTTCCTGGGGCTGCCCTGGCACATGGTGAACAATTACCACTGGGCCTGGATCCGCCACTCGTTTCTTCGGCATCCCGAACCGGCAAGAGGGCTCGTGGTCGTGCACGGCCACACGCCGGTCCGCTTCGACAGCGCATCCGAAGCAACGGACGAGATCGTCCTTCCGCACCTGTTGAATGGAGGGAAGATTAACCTTGATGGCGGGAGTTTCGTGTCCGGTCGCGTTGCGGGCGCGGAGTTCCTGGCGACCGGGTACGGGGTTACGGTCGCGGCCGGGTCTCCGGACAGGCTTTGGTATTACTGAGAACGTCCGGATGCGATGACCATGCTGCCCGGTCGACGCAACGTTCCCGCGACGAGACAACGCTGGCGGCGGCATGGGCAGCGGCGTTGCATTCATCGGCTCAGACTAGGCCGGGTGGATTGCGACCCGGTCCCGGACCGGGCGTTCCGTACACACCGATTCTCCTTTGAAAGGCCGTTGACACGCGCAACCGGTTCGTTCTAATTTTTAGTATTAGTAAAATCTGGAACGTCACATGCAGCCAGGTTCCGGCCCGAAGACAAAGGACTTTTCCGACAACCAGCCGTTGGGGCAACGGCTCAGGAACCGCCGTCTGAAACTTGGCTTGACGCTTCAGGATGTCGCGACCGGAGCCAAGCTATCCGTTGGTTTCATTTCACAGGTCGAACGGGACCTGGCATCTCCGTCCCTGTCATCTCTTGTTGGGATTTCTCGGGTGCTCGGCAGGAGCGTGGCGGATTTTCTCGTTGCGCCGGAAGGAGGTTCGCCTTCGACGCGTCAGTCCCGCCGCCGGGTTTATGGGCCCGACCCTGCCGCGTTCGGTTACGAACGGATTTCAGCGAACTTTCCCGGGCACGTGCTGAGCAGCGTGATCATTCATGAAACACCGGGCCACAGGAGCGAACCGATTCGCCACGAAGGCGAAGAGCTCTTTTACATGCTGGAAGGCTCCATAACCGTCGAGGTCGACGGGGATTGCACGGTGCTCAGGCCCGGAGATTCGATGCACTTCAGTTCCTTGCTCCGGCATTCGACCTGGAATCACACGACCAGGCCAGCGAAATTTCTGCACGTCTGCACGATGGATGTGTTTGGCGATGCCAACGGCCCGACCGGTCAGGGTACCGGCTCGGGAGATCCGGGTCCGCAACAGCCGGGACGGATGATTCCGGGAGCCCGCGGTGGCAACAAGCGTTCGACCGCGGCCGGAGAGAACCCAACGAAAATGAAGGGGAGAAAAACACGATGAAACACGCGACTTGCTCACGTCTCCGGACGTTCGGCCTTGCGGTGGTCTGTACCGCCCTGGTGGCACTTGCCCAGTCGGCAGCCGCGGAGCGGGTGCTCCGGCTCGACGAGGTCGCCGTTGGTGAACTCGACCCTGCGAAGGCGTCCGACTACGCGGATTCGATTCTCATGTTCAATGTCTACGACACTCTGGTCCTGCCTCGGCAGGGAGGGCCGGGCCATGTCCCGCATCTGGCTGAAAGCTGGGAAGGCGAAGGCACCAGCTATACCTTCACCTTGAGAGACGATGCCCGTTTCCAGAGCGGGAATCCGGTCACGGCAGACGACGTCGTATTCTCGCTTGATCGCATGAAAGCACTGGGACTGGGCTTGTCCTACCTTTTTGGAAACGTCGAAAGCGCCGAGGCGCTCGATGACCGCACGGTACGATTCAATCTCGGCGTTGCCTATGCACCGTTCGTGGCATCGCTCGTTCGGCTACCGATCGTCGACAAGGTGACCGTCATGGCCAATCTTGGCGAAGGCGAGGGCGACATGCAGGATTGGGGCCAAACCTATCTGTCAGCCAACGGTGCGGGAAGCGGTGCCTACGTGGTGGTGTCGCACAATCCGCAGGAAGAGACCGTCATGGGCAAGAACGCCGACTATTTCCTGGGAATTGACCACTCTGCACCGGATACCGTCAGGTTGCGCTACGGTCTCGAGGCGGCAACGGTCAGAACACTCCTTGCACAGGGGGAACACGAGATCTCGTCTCAGTGGCTGCCGCCCGAGGTGATGAAGGCCCTGGCCGGTGAGGGCATGCAGTTGCTCACCGAAAGCGGGACAGGCGCGTTCTACTTCAAGATGAACACGACGAAGTCACCGCTCGACGACGTCCACTGCCGCCTCGCGCTCTCCAACGCATTCGACTACGAAGCGGCTCTGAAACTGATCGCGGTTACCGACGATCTTTCGCAGGGGTCGGCGTCTACGGGTGCCATTCCGGTTGGCATGTTTGGCTCGAATCCGGCCGACATGACAATTCCACGCGATCTTGACGGTGCCAAGGCGCATCTTGAACAATGCGCTCACGATCCGGCCGATTTCACGATCGAGATCACCTGGATTGCCGAGGTTCCGGTGGAAGAACGTTTCGCTTTGCTCTTCCAGGCCAACCTTGCTGAAATCGGCGTCACGTCGACGATCACCAAGGTGCCATGGGCACTGTTTTCGAGCATGGTAAACAGTGCGGAGAACACGCCGCATATCTCGCAACTGTTTGTCAACGCCGTGACGGGCGACCCTGACACCTTGCTGTACGGCATGTACCATTCGACTGCGGCGGGTACCTGGCAGTCCCCGGAGCACTTGAGCGATGCCGAAGTCGACCGGCTGCTCGAGGAGGGTCGAACCGGTACAACCGACGAAGCCAGGGAGGCAGCCTATTCTGCCCTGAATACCCGGTTGGTATCCATCGCGCCGTCGATTTACGGCTATGACCGTCAGTCGATCTTTGCGGCAAGCCCGAAGGTCAAGGCACCCGCGCTGAGTGATCCGGACCATGCGTTCGGGCTTGATGGAATGGGATTCAGCTTCCGGCTCATGTCGGTTGAAGAGTAGCGGCACTCGTTCTGGAAGGGCACGAAGAACAAGACGATTGAACCCTGTTCTGCATCTTCTCCTGCGCAGGACAGGAATGTCCGTGCTTGTTCTCATTGGCGTTTCCGTTCTGATTTTTCTGATCGCCCGGGTGATCCCGGGCGATCCGGCCCGGATCGCGCTCGGCCCCAACGCGACCCAGGAACAGGTCCTCAAGTTACGTGATGCGCTGCATCTCGATGAGCCGATCTGGATACAATACGGCTACTTCGTTCGCGATCTGTCCCGGGGCGACCTCGGTGTTTCCCTTTATACCAATCGGCCTGTAACCACCGATATCGCCCAGTTTCTCCCGGCGACACTCGAGCTTGTTTTCGCCGCAGGCATTTTGATGATTGGACTCGGGCTGCCACTCGGTATCCTGTCGGCGAGGTATCGGGGGGGTGTGATCGACAATGTCGTTCGGGTGATTTCCCTGCTCGGAGTTTCGGCCCCGAGTTTTGTCTGGGCCGTCATTCTCATGCTGCTGTTCGCATTCTTTCTGCCGTTGTTCCCGATCGCGGGGCGCCTGGCGACCGAATACCAGATCGAACGCCTGACCGGTTTTCTGCTCGTCGATACATTGCTTGCCGGTAACATCGACGCATTCGGCAACGCGCTCAGGCACATTTTTCTTCCGGCATTCGCACTGGCGTTGTCCGGCATTGGCCAGGCCGCACGCCTGACCCGGGCGAACATGGTTGAGACCTATGACCGCCCCTACATCGAGATGGCCAGATCCTACGGCTTCCCCGAGTGGCGGATCGCAGGCCGATATGCCTTTCGTCCGTCGCTGATTCCATCGCTTACGATTCTTGGGCTGGACTTTGCCGCCATGCTCGGGAACGCCTTCCTGGTCGAGGCAATCTTTGCCTGGCCGGGCTTGTCGCGTTACGGCGTCGCGGTCATTCTCAGGAAGGACCTCAATGCCATCGTCGGCACGGTGCTGATCATTTCCGCGACGTTCCTGATCGCGAACCTGGTCGTGGACCTCTTGATCGCATGGCTGAATCCGCGCGTTCGTCACGGACGGGAAACGACATGAGACGGGCGATCGCCATCATCAGGGCGAGTCCCCTGTCGTTGACCGGCGTGACACTTGTCGTGGTGGTCGTGCTGTCTGCGATTTTCGCGGACATCATTGCGCCTTTTCCCGAACACCGCGGCGCCGTCGTCGATTTCAGCAATTTCAACCAGCCGCCCGACTGGCCGAACATCATGGGGACCGATCTGGTCGGCCGCGACATCTTCAGCAGGGTTCTCTATGCTTACAGGATTTCGCTGATTCTGGCGGTTGTCGTGCTGGCTTTAGCCATGCCGGTGGGCGTCACTGTCGGGCTGCTCGCGGGGTATTTCGGTGGCTGGCGCCGCTATGTCCTGATGAGATTGACCGACGTGTTCCTGTCGATCCCGCCGCTTGTCCTTGCCATGTCGATTATGGGGGTTCTCGAGCCGACGCTTATGAACGGCATGATGGCCGTCACCGTGATGTGGTGGCCGTGGTACGCCAGGCTGGTCTTCAACATAACACTTGCCGAGCGGGAAGAAGGCTATGTCCTCGCGGCCGAAGTCATTGGGGCATCCTCCGCCCATATCATGTTCCGGGAAATCCTGCCGAACTGCGTTCCCGCGGTTCTGACCAAGATGACTCTCGACATCGGATTCGTCATCCTGATCGCATCATCCCTGTCGTTTCTCGGGCTCGGCGTTCAGCCCCCGACGCCCGACCTTGGATCGATGGTTGCGGAAGGAGCCAAGTACCTTCCGGATTCATGGTGGCTCACCGTGTTTCCCGGCCTGGCTATTCTGGTGGCCGTCTTCGGGTTCAATCTTGTCGGCGATGCCCTCAGGGACATTCTGGGAGCCGACCAGTGATGACCGGCGAAACCTCCACCCTCGACATCCGCGATCTCAGGCTTCGATTTCGCGGTTACACCGGGACAACCGATGTGCTGCACGGCGTGTCCCTGAACATAGCGCCTGAAGAAAAGGTTGCACTTGTCGGAGAGTCGGGTTCCGGCAAGACGGTCATCGCCCGCATCGTGCTCGGACTTCTCCAGCCATTGCCGACGTCGATCATAACCGGGGAAATCCGCTTCGAAGGGCAGGACCTGGGCCGGATGCCACCCGAGGAATGGCGTCGGTTTCGAGGGACACGCATGTCGATGATCTTTCAGGACCCGACATCGTCCCTGAATCCGGTCTACACGATCGGTGCCCAGTTTCATGAGGTTCACAAGCGGGACCGTGCAGGCATCGGTGCGGCAGAGTCGAGGGATCGTGCGGCAGCAATTCTTCACGAGGTTTCGATTGAAGACCCGAATCGGGTACTCGATTCCTTCCCGTTCCAGCTTTCCGGCGGAATGAACCAAAGAGTCATGATCGCCATGGCATTGGCCAATGAGCCTGCCCTGCTGATTGCCGATGAACCGGGGACCGCGCTCGACGTCACGGTTCAGGACCAGACCCTGAGGCTCATGCGTCGCTTGGTCAGAGATCACCGGACGTCGGTACTGTTCATTTCCCACAACCTGGGTGTGGTTCGGGAGTTCGCCGACCGGGTTTATGTCATTTACAAGGGCCGGATCGTCGAAGACGGACCGACGGCGTCCCTATTCCGTGAGCCTCGCCATCCCTACACACAGGCCTTGATGGCGGCGGCGCCTAGGATTACCGGCGGGGGAATTCCCGAAATCGCCGACGATCAGGACGCGTTTCTGGCTGGCCACGAGAGCCATGGGGACATCGCGCCTGTCGGAACGGGCGCCGCGTGACATGACCGATCCTCTACTGCAGCTGCGAAACCTGTCAAAGACATTTCGTCTTGGCCCACACGATGTCCGGGCCGTCGACGGCGTTTCAGTCGACATCATCCGCGGTGAATGCCTCGCAATCGTCGGTGAATCCGGATCGGGGAAAAGCACGATCGCCAACATGATTCTGGGGGTCTTGCCACCGGATCCTGGTGGTGAGATTCGATTCAGGGATGAGGTCTTGCCACGTCGACGCAAGCGGGGACATCGCCGGGCGATGCAGCTTGTCCAACAGAACCCGCTGTCATCACTCAATCCGAAACGATCGATCGGGGCTTCCATCAGGCTGGCACTGGATGCCCACAAAATCGGCCTCCGATCCGAAAGGCCGGACCGGGTGCGTGCGCTGCTGGAAGAAGTCGGCCTGTCTTCCGAACTTGCTCCACGTCCTCCGTCTGCATTGTCCGGCGGTCAACGGCAGCGGGTCGCCATTGCGCGGGCGTTGGCGTGCGAGTCCGAACTGGTCGTGCTTGATGAGCCGACGTCTGCACTTGACGTGCTGGTCCAGGCGCGCGTGCTTGCCTTGCTGGCAGACCTGCGGGTGCGCCGGAACCTGACCTACGCATTCATCACCCACGATCTTTCGGTCGTCCGCAACATTGCAGACCGGATCATGGTCATGGAGAAAGGACGCGTCGTTGAAATCGAAGAGACGGTAAGCCTGTTCAGGAATCCGCGCCATATCTGTACGCGACGCCTGATTGGTGCAGTCCCGGTGATCGAGTCCGACGAGATCATGTTTCGCGACCACGTGAGAGCCGGTTGTTGGTCCCAAGACGACACCAGGGGCAGCCAGGTCGGCGGAGTCGGACGTGGAGTCGAATCTGCGAAATCCGGTGTGCAACAGGATTAATGATTGACCAGGAGGAGTGACAGCAATTGTCCGGAAAAACGATCCGAGCCGCGACGGATGTGGGCGGAACCTTTACTGATCTTGTGTTTTTCGAAACGGATGAAGCCTCCGGCACGTCGACTGTCAGGACGGCAAAAACGGACACGACGCCTCCGGATTTCGACGTTGGCGTCCTGAACGTCATCGAAAAGGCAGGAACGGATCCATCGGGAATCGGTTTCCTTGTTCACGGGACGACCGTCGTCATCAATGCGCTGACAGAACGCCGGGGTGTTCGCGTCGGCTTGATTACAACGGAAGGTTTCCGCGACACGCTTGAAATCGCCCGTGGCAACAGGCCAGACTTCTTCAACCTGCACTACCAGAAGCCCCGTCCATTCGTGCCCCGATACCTGCGGCGCGAAGTTCCCGGACGAATGAATTATCGTGGCGAGGAAATGGCGCCGCTCGATTTGTCCGGGCTCGACGACATCATCGCTGACTTCAAGAAAGAACGCGTGCAAGCGGTGGCGATCTGCTTTTTGCATTCCTATGCCAATCCGGAGCATGAACGTGCTGCCGAGGCGGCTGTGAGGTCGCTCTGGCCGGAAGTGTCCGCAGTTTCCTCGCACCGGATTGCCAGGGAATGGCGTGAATATGAACGATGCAACACGGCCGTGTTGTCAGCCTATGTCCAGCCGGTTGCGGAACGTTACCTTGACCGACTTCGGGACGGACTCGAGAGCCAGGGATTCCTCGGCAGTTTTTACGTGATGCAATCGAATTGCGGCGTCGAATCCGTTGATGCCGTCTCCCGGATTCCGATCACGATGGTCGAGTCGGGTCCGGCATCCGGTGTCTGGGGCGCTGCAGAGCTTGGACGATTGATTGGTGAGTCAAATGTACTCGCACTGGACATTGGTGGAACCACGGCGAAATGCGCCCTGATCGAGGGCGGCAATGTCAGGATCATGACCGATTACTGGATCGAGCGCGACCGAAAATCCGCCGGATATCCGATCATGGTTCCGGTCGTCGACCTGGTGGAAATCGGCAATGGCGGTGGCTCGATCGCGTGGGTTGACGAATTCGGCAAGCTGCACGTTGGCCCGCGCTCCGCCGGTGCGCAACCGGGACCAGCCGCGTACGGCAGGGGCGGGCGTGACGCAACCACGACGGACGCAAATCTCTGGCTCGGGCGTATAAACCGCGACTACTTCTGCGATGGCGAGATCGACGCGGACATGGAAGCCGTTGAGAGGACCATCGCCGGAGTTGGTAGGCGGCTTGGAGTGACGACGGACGAGGCGGCCCGCGGCATTGTCCGGATTGCCAACAACAACATGGTCAATGCTCTGAAACTGGTTTCATTGAACCGGGGCTTCGACCCGCGGGACTTCACCCTGATTGCATTTGGAGGCGGGGGCGGCATGCATGCCGTTGCACTGGCGAGGGAACTGGGTGTCCGTAAGGCAGTCGTTCCCGAGAGCGCGTCGGTGTTCTCCGCCTGGGGAATGATGATGTCCGATCTGCGCCGCGACTACTTTGTCACCCGGCTCGCCGACCTGTCGCCTGATCAGGCTAAAGGGATCGAGGCGGCATTCGCGGAGACGGAATCCCGCGCGAAAGCGGATTTTGAATCGGAAGGAGTGGAGCCGGGGCGCGTGTCCTGCAGGCGGTTCGGAAAGTTCAGGTACCGGAACCAGGAACACACGACGGAAGTCGAGCTGAGCGAAGACCGGGTAACCCCGGAAACGGTCGCAACGATCGTGGCGGAGTTCCATGACTCCTACGAACGGGAGTACACGTACCGGTTGGACGCACCTGTCGAAATGGTTGGCATCCACCTGGTGGCGACCGCGGAAGTCGGCAAGCTGACGATGACTCCGCAAGAGCTGGCCGGGGAATCGGCGGAGACGGCGCTCAAGGCGGTTCGACCTGTCGACTATGCGGTCGAGGGCGTGCATGAGGCCCGGATCTATGATGGCGGTCGTTTGAATCCCGGCATGAAAATGACTGGCCCGGCGATCATCGAATCGCCTGGTACAACCATTGTCGTTCACCCAGGGGACAGGGTCGAGATCGACTGCTTCAGAAACGTTGTCATTAAGGTGGGTAGCGGGGAGGACAAGTGACATGACAATTCAGGATCACGACCCGATCACCCTGGAGATCATTCAGAACTCCTTGCAGGCGGCGGCGGATGAAATGTTTGCAGCCATGAAGAAGACCGCGATGAGCTCGATCATCTACGAAGTCCTCGACATGGGCACGGGCATCATGGACGCCGAGGGCGAAATCGCGTCTTCCGGTGCGGGAATACCCGCGTTCATTGGCGTGCTGGACAAGGCGACTAAGGTCATCATCCGGAGATTCGATCGGCCCGGAGCCGTACAGCCCGGTGATGTCTTTGCCACGAACGACCCGTATTTCGGCGGCGTCACGCATTTGAACGATATCGTCGTCATCATGCCGGTTTTCGTGAATGAGCAACTGATCGCGTGGACCGCGAACATAGCCCACCACTCGGACGTTGGCGGAATGGCTCCCGGGTCCCTCACTGGCGAGGCAACGGAGATCTACCAGGAGGGGCTGCGCCTGCCTGCCATCAAGATCATCGAACAGGGCGAGCCGATCAAGCCGGTCATGGACATCATCCGGATCAATTCGCGGATGCCCGACGTTCTGGAAGGAGATCTTTGGGCAGCGATCGCTTCCGTTCGAATCGGTGCCCGCCGGCTGGAAGAACTTGCCAG
The DNA here is from genome assembly GCA_965242975.1 of Paracoccaceae bacterium. Taxonomy (GTDB): domain Bacteria; phylum Pseudomonadota; class Alphaproteobacteria; order Rhodobacterales; family Rhodobacteraceae; genus JAPPHA01. The sequence continues at coordinate 4,151,530 of CBDETS010000007.1, forward strand.
GAAGTACGGTGTCGACGTGTTTTCCGCCGCGATGTCCGGTTTCATGGATTTCGGCGAACGGGTTTCCCGGCGCGAACTGAAAGGGTTGCCGAATGGTACGTTCACCCTGTCGGAAGAGCAGGATGACGGACAGGTTTTCAACGTCAGCATCACGATTTCGGATGATGAATTCGCGGTCGATCTCAGGGACAATCCGGACCAGGGCAAAAGTCCGGTGAACACCAGCCGCGACGGGGTCATGGTCGCGGCGCAGATGATCTTCAAGTCGCTCACCGATCCTTATTCGCCCGCGAACGGGGGATCGTTTCGCCCCCTCACACTGTTGACGCGACCCGGATCCGTGTTTCACGCGACCGAACCCGCGCCGATCGGGTTCTATTATGAAATCGAGCTCAGGGTGTACGACATCATGTGGCGCTGCCTCGCGCCGCACATGCCGGACCGGCTCGCCGCGGGGCATTTCGCGTCCGTCTGCGGGACATTCATCGGCGGAATTCATCCCGACACCGGGAGACAGTACACGATTATCGAACCCCAGCTCGGCGGATGGGGGGCGAGCCGCGGGGGTGACGGGAACACCGCAATGTTCTGCGGTTTTCATGGCGAAACCTACAACTGTCCTGCCGAAATAAACGAGGCACGCAACGGCCTGTACGTCGACCGGATGGAACTCAATCTCGAGCCAGGGGGCGAAGGCCGGCACATGGGGGGGCGCGGAATCGTCCTCGACTACCGGATTCGCGCCGACGACGGGTTCCTGACGGCCGGATACACGCGCTCGAAGTTCCCGGCATGGGGGCTCGAAGGCGGCAATGACGGGTCACCGAACTATATCGAGTTCATTCCGAAATCCGGAGAACGCAGGAGATTCGCGTTCACCTCGGGTCTTCCGACCTCGAAGGACGACATCATCCGGGTCGTTACCGGGAGCGGAGGCGGGCTCGGAAACCCGGTTGAACGTGATCCGGACCAGGTGCGGGAGGATATCCGGAACGGGTTTTTGACCAGTGAGCGCGCGAAAGCCGTATTCCGGGTGGACGTTTGACGATCGGGGCCAGGACGTTCCGGTGACCGGAACGGCGTCGCCGCGCGTTCGTCCATGCCCGAACATCGAAGACAGAGGGAATGAGGCAATGACAAAACCAGGTATAGGCGGTCCGTTGCGGGTGATGTACTTGAGCCCGGTCGGCTGGGATGGTTTCGACAAGGTGTTCGCCGACGCGCTCGACGCGGCGCGCTCGCCGGGCACGGAGGTGCATGTCGCGTCCCTGTCCCCGAAAATCGGCGGTTTCAGGCATATCGAATTTCGGTCCTATGAAGCGATGGTCACACCAGGAATCATCCTGGCGGCGCGCGTGGCCGGCCGTGAAGGGTTTGATGCGCTGGCGATCGGGTGTTTCTACGACACGGCGCTTCATGACGCGCGCGAGTTGTCCGGCGATATGGTTGTTACGGCACCCTGTACAGCGGCGCTGGATATCGCCGCGAGCCTGTCCAATCGTTTCGGAATCATCGTGGGACGCCAGAAATGGGTCAACCAGATGCAGGAAACGGTCGTCCGGAACGGCATGGGAGGAAAGCTCGCTGGATTCTACAGTGTCGGTCTCGGGGTCAACGAGTTTCAACTCGACCACGCGCGGACAAATGCCTTGCTCGAGGAAGCCGGCCGCCGGGCAGTCGAGGAAGACTGCGCCGAGGCGATTATCCTGGGGTGCACTCTCGAGTTGGGGTTCCACGAAACCCTTTCCAAACGGCTGGGAGTCCCGGTTATCGATCCGGCGCTCGCGGCCTACCATCGTGCGGAGTACGGCGCGTTGCTGAAAAGGCGGCACGGCTGGAAGCCGAGCCGGAAGTGGTCGTGCGAGCCGCCGCCGGAGGAGGAACTCGCCGAAATCGGAGTCTTCGACGGCGATGATGTCTTTGGCAGCAGGATTGTTCTTGATGCCAGGCCGTCCTGATGACCGACCTGCGAATCTCTGATGCGCGGGTGCATGGGAAACCTGGTTTCAGGACCTGGTGAATGCCCGTGAATGCGGGATGTACATCGGGGCCCGGTGACCCGATTACGATTGCCGTGATCCAGTCCGGACTGACGTCAGCCGCGGACGAGATGTTCGCTGTGCTCAAGCGGACGGCAATGAGCCCCATCATCCACGAAGTGCTTGATGTCGGCACTGGAGTCACCGACCGGAGTGGCAATCTCGTCAGTTCAGGTGCAGGGATCCCGTCGTTCGTCGGCGTTCTGGACAAGGCGGTCAAGCGGATCCTGGAGATATCGGAACGTGACGGCGAGCCAGTTCGCGACGGCGATGTCTTCGTCACGAACGACCCGGCTTTCGGGGGCGTTACGCACCTGAACGACGTGGTCGTTGCACAGCCGGTGTTTCACGACGGAGGACCTGTCGCCTGGGTGGCGTCGATCGGTCACTGGAGCGACATTGGCGGAATGACGCCGGGCTCGATGTCCGTCAGCGCCAGCGAAATCTTTCAGGAGGGATTGCGGCTTCCGGCGGTGCGCCTGTTCGATGCAGGGCGATCCGTGGAGTCCGTATTTGCCATCATTGCAGCCAATTCCCGGTTGCCCGAATTCGTAACCGGTGACCTGTGGGCGCAGGTCGCTGCCGGGCGTCGTGCGGCTGGCCAGATTGCAGCAATGATCGATGCATACGGAAAGGAGGCCTATTTCGAAGCGCTGACGCGGTTGTTCGACGAAGGCGAGGAACAGGCTCGCCGTGGATTGGATGCATTGCCGGAAGGCGACTTCGAAATCGAGGATGAACAGGACGACGGCGCAATCTGGCGGGCACGGATCCATGTTCGCCAAGGCCGGTTCTGCATCGACCTCAGGGGCAATCCGGCACAACGAAAGGAACCTCACAACACGAGCCGCGACGGTGCCGTCATCGCGTCGCAAATGCTGTTCAAGGCCTTGACCAGTCCGACCTTTCCGACCTCCGAAGGATCGTTCCGTCCGCTGGATGTGATCACGGATCCGGGCACGATCTTCGACGCGCGTGGGACGGTTCCACACGGGTTCTATTTCGAAACCCGGATCCGGCTGTACGACATGCTCTGGCGCTGCATGGCCGAAGCGTTTCCGGATCGACTTCCGGCCGGGCATTTCGGATCGATCGGGGGAACGGTGATCGCGGGTGTACACCCGGATACGGGACGCCGGTACACGATGGTCGAACCGCAGATGGGAGGATGGGGGGCGACTTCGTATCGTGACGGGATCGATTGCATGTTTTCGACGAGTCATGGCGAGACGTTCAACTGCCCGGTCGAGATCTGCGAGGCGCGTTACGGCCTGGATGTGGGTTGGAGAACACTGAGAGACGATCAGGCCGGCAGGGGCCGGTATTCCGGGGGCAAGGGATTGAGTGCCTGCTACAGGATGCGATCACCTGCGACCGTTGCCGTCGGGTTCAGCCGTCACCGGCAGCCGGTCTGGGGGTTGGCCGGAGGTCAGCGGGGCAGCACCAACGGCCTCATGGTCGTCCGAAAGGACGGAGGCCGGGAGAAATACGGTTTTGTCAGCGATCTCGGGGTCGAGGAAGGTGATGAATTGGTGATCCGAACCGCGAGCGGTGGCGGATGGGGACCGAAACCAGGGAACACCCGGTAAGGCAGTAACGGGAACGAAACTCTCCAGAAAATCCGGAAACTAATCCCGACCGGAAAGTTACCGATTTCGAACCTTTTCAAAGTCGGCATGTGGGAAGTGAAGTCTATCATACCGCCTTTGTTTTGTAGACTATCCGGCCTCGAAAAGAGTTCGGGCCAATGCCGGATTCAGCAAACTCTCGAACTGAACCCCCAAATGTCCCCCGTCAACTGTTTTTCCCCACCCTTGTACGCGGTTTGCACATATAGGACTCTCGCAAAAATACCTTGTCCAATCAGGTGCGCGGCGTGAAGGTACAGTTCCACTCGCCATGGAAGCCCGTCCGCCGGATCGATAGTCCGCTCATCTGGTCGTCGGTGACCTTGACGCCGGTGGCGTAGTCGTTCTCGTCGATGTCGGAACGGATGGTCAGGCCGACCCCAGTGGTCGTCGCGGCAATCAGGTTGACGACCACCTCGTTGCTGACAAGCGGCTTCCCCCGCCAACTCTGGGTGACGTGGCAGAACATCCGGCGCCCTGTCTTGTCCACTTGCTGGTCCCCGGCGGAAAGTGGCAGACCGAGATGGCCAGCCCCGGTTCATCGGCGAGACGCTGGACTTCCAGCTTCCACAGCCGGTTGCGGCTGCTGTGGGAGCCGCTGCCGTCGGCGGTGATCAGCAAACGACGGGCATCCGGGTAGAGCGGAGAACCCACCCGCTTCCACCAGCGCCCGTATGGTCTCGACCACGAGTTCCGCCGTGTCGCGGGTGATGTTTCGCTCTTCGCCGATTCTGTCGATGAAATCGCGTTGCGTTTCGAGGAAATCGATTTGTCCCTCTTTGTCGTCAAGGAGTTCCTCGAAGTTCGTCATCGCCACGTAATCCCCGACTTCGGGGCAACATTCTCGTGCCGGGGTGTATGAGGCTCTTGCATCCAGTTCTGCGGCAAGGTCGCTGTCACACGCACACGCGTACAACATACCCTTACCCAGCTCGTCTTATTCTGAATTCAACGCAGTCCCACGCGCGCGCGTACACATGGCTTGAAATCGCGCGGGCCGCACCCTATTGTCCGATCCGGCGCCGGAGTCATTTTCGTTAGACCCTCATGCCTCCGGGCGAGCGCGGGAGGTGACGGCCCGCACGGCGCCGCTACACTTCACTCCTTTCGATCGCCGGGTTTTCCCCGCAGTCCCACGCGCGCGCGTACACATGAAAACGGGCCCTGGTCTTCCGGGCCCGGCACATCGCAGTCCCACGCGCGCGCGTACACATTCTGCCGAATTTCCTTCGATACCGCGTCCCAGCAGGTTGGAGACCCGTCGTCCGGGTGACTTCTTCTTCTGCTTGCCAGAACCGAAAAAGCGGACGGCAACCGCCGGGACGGCAATCAGGAGATTCCGGAACGCGCCTCCGGTGAAGCACAGGAGGACAGCGATCGGCCTGCCCGGAATCAATTGTCGGAGAAAACTGCTTGCGAAAGAAGGGGTCGGGGTGTTCCCGGGTCATCCCGAAATCCAGGAAATCCGACGGCAGCTTAAACCGGGGCAGCTAACGCGTTGCCGCCCGAATAGTCACCCGATTCGCGCTTGGGCCGACTGCCTTCAACGGTTGTGGTTCGGCATTCTTGCCAATCTTTACCGAAATGCTACTGAAAATGACAGAATTTACATGAACAATTCACACGAGACGCATATCTTTCGGCCAACTTTTGGGTAAACTCCGTCCTGCACGTCGCCGCGTCGCGGGAGGGGCGTGAACGCGGGTGCGTTGTCTGTCGGAAGGAGACCCATGACAATGGAGCGCGGAAACAGCGTGACCCGGCGGTTGATCCGCCGGAACTGCCCGTCACGGTCCGGATGCCGACGCCCCTCGATGGTCTTGCGGTCGGTTCGCCTGCGGACTGTAGCCGAGTTCGTGCAGAAAACGGTTTACCGTGCGTTCGCTGACCCCGTGACCCTCCGCCTGCAACCGTGCCGCAAGTGTGGCCGCGCTGTTGCAGATCCGGTGCAACGGGCTCTCCGGACCACCGCAACTCAGCGGTTCAAGCCAGCGCTCAAGCACAGGCACCAACTCCGGCGCAGTCTCGGTCAGCCGCTTGCGGCCGTCACCCGGCCGGCGTGTCCTCGGGCTCGTGGCCGTCCCGTCAGCGGGCGCCATGTCACCGGATGCGATATCCTTGATACTCCGGCAAACCGTCGCACAGGACAAACCCGCCGCCTCGGCCGCGCGCGAATTCCCGCCCCGCCCGGTGGCACTGGCTTCAACACCGGCCCAGCGACGACGCTCCCGTTCGTCCTGACCCGGACGCATCATCTCGAACCTGTCTTTCAGCGTTTCGACCACACAATCCATGGTAGCATGGTACAGGACGTACACCAAATGGGGAAATTATTTTGGCGAGAATCCTTACCTCGCCAAGATCAAGGCCAACCACAGTATGCACTCGGACGAGGACGAAAATGACCGAAAACTTCCTGCCTGACTTCCAACCAGCGACAACCCATGGAAAGGAGAAGACAATCCAGTGCCTTGTCCGCGACAAGGCGATTCGTGTGACTCCCGAAGAACGCGTTCGCCAACGTGTCCTGAACTGGCTCATGGGGGAAAAGGGATGGCGCAAGGATAAGTTACGGCTTGAAGAGAATTATACGTTGGTGAGCGATCCTGCCCGCTTCCGGATCCGGCCTGACATCGAGTTGCTTGACGATAATGACAATGTGCTCGTTGTCGTGGAGTGTAAACGCGAAAAGGTCCCGCTCGGCGAGTGCGTTACCCAACAAGCAGAAGAATATGGCCGAAAGGCCCGAGCTCAGTGGATCTGGACCACAAACGGCAAAAGCCACAGCTTCCTCAAGAAAAAGAGAGAGTCAGAATATCAACCTGTCGACACGTTGAGCCCATTGGAGGTTTTCTCCGATCCCCCTGTTGTTGAACTTGAGTTCCCAGCCAACATCGACGACCATGCGGGCATCGCGCGTTACTGGGAGGCTCTCAATGATCCCCAGTTTCGTGATGGCGGTGGTGACTACGACCGTCACTTTGTCCTGGCTGTTCACCGAGTGCTGTTCGATCGCCAGAAGATAAAGAAGGAAATGCCGTTCTCCCATGGCGGTGCGCACATCCTCGAAGACTGTGGATCGGCCTGGCACAGCTTTGGCAATCGCAGTGGCGGAAAATATCACACCCGATACGCAGATTTCATTGCAGCTACGCGGGGACGGGTCGAGGCGGTGTCTGTCGCTGTAAATCGGCGCGGTGGCCGCCGTCGTGGTCTCAGGCTTTGCGTTGGCGTCAGAAAGCCGCAACGCTCCCATCACGCCCTGCAGCTCAATACCGACCTCTGCGAACGCGTCGAAGAAACAAGATCCTGGCGCATCTATCATGATGGCCGCATGTCAAACATCCGGACGTCCGATGTTTTCGAAGCAGTCATTGAAGCCGGAGCTGGTCGGTGGATAACCCAAGCGAACGGTAAGGATCGCATCTTCCTGGGCGACCTGCCTGACGCTGACTCCGCAAATTGGAAAAACTCAAGGGGGTTTTTGGCAAATCTCGTTCACTACGCCATCATTCGAACGAATCTCCGCGAGGCCAAGAGCCGGTGAGAACAAGGCTCAATTTGTGTTCTTTTCGTTGGAAACATGATGCCGCGCGAGCGCATTGCACATTTCAGCCAGTTGTTTGCGTAGGCGGACGGGTTTCTCGACGGTGACGCTGTCACCCCAGGTGAACAGGTGCCAGCACATCTCGTAGGTACCGCCAGCCTTGAATCGGACTGTCAGCGTTCCGTCGTCGTGTTTCACGACCGACTGGTCCGGGTGGAAAACAAACGTTGACGCGTCCCGTGCGGCCCCTACGTCAAAACGCAAGACCACGTTGTAGGGGTTTTCTTGGAACGTCCCGAAGGACCTCTTGGCGAAATTCTGGAGATCGAAACCCGGGTCTCGCTGAAACGTTTTGCTCGAGAGGCGGACCTCGCTCATGTTCGTGAAACGCCAGAGGTGTGGCCCATCTTGCCAGTCGGTTTTTCCGACCAGGAATGCGTGGTTTCCATATAGGAGCCCGTAGGGCTCGACGAGTTGGTAACTTTTCCGCCCCGTGGACCGCGCGTGATAAGTGAACCGCACCATCCGGCCGGACAGTATGGCCTCGCGAAGCAGCGACAACCGATCGTTGTCGACGGGTTGCCGAGGACCTGCCCGCATCGAGAGACCCTCGGCCTGCAGCAGGGTCTCGAGATCGGTTTCAAGCTTGTTCAGCGCACCCTCGTGTTGCGTGGCACGGAGTTTTGTTTCGAACTCCCGAAGTTCTGATGCGTGCTCCGGGAGACCTGACTGTTCAAGGGACCCGGCAGCCATTGCGAGTGTCGTCAGTTCTTCGGCCGTGACCGGGACCAGGCGGCGGAGCGCGTCTGAACTCAGGCGCCAGTGCTTCCTGTTGTCATCTGAGGGGACGACGTCCAGCGGTCCGAAGGCCCATTCGACGGAATTTCGCATTCGCTCCGCCGTCCGCCGACTGACGGACATATTTGACATCATTTCGTCCAGGGTCAGGCCGCGCCTGGACGCCTGGAGATGAATGGCCAATTTGATGATGTCCTTCAGGCGTTCGTATCGAATGCCGTTGTTCTTTCCCATGCCTTGATGCCCTCGTGTCCTGGTACGAAACCGCCGCCCGCCACGATAGCGGACGGCAGTGGCATGCGGAACCTCTACTGCCGAAACCCGATGACCTGCGGCTGATCCGGCTTGGCAGCACATTCGGCACGTAACATGTCGGCAAGGGCCTCGGGATTCTGCAACCGGCCCAAAACTCCGGCTTTCCGGCGTACGACCGCGAAGTCACCTGGAGTCAGCGTAGTAAGCATTGCAAGAGACGTCGGCGGCGGGAGGTCGAAGAAGCTCCGGAACGCGGCGTTCACCTGTTCGGGCGCGAGATAGTCAAGCGTGATCTTGAACACGAAACGCCGAAGCGTTGCCGGGTCGAGATGCTCTCCGAAGTTGGTCGTGCAGGCGAATGGCAGGGGATGGCTTTCCATCCAGGTAAGCATCTCGTTTACCTGGCTGACTTCCCAGTTTCTCTGGGCTGAACGGCGGTCAGCGAGCAGCGAGTCGGCTTCGTCAAAGACGAGGAAGGCGCCCGTGTCGCGAGCTTCTGCAAAAGCGCCTGCGATTTGCTGTTCAGTTTGTCCTACCCACATGGACATCAGGTCGGAGGCCCGTTTCTGGAGAACTTCCAGGCCAAGGCCCTCGGCGAGGTAGCGGACATAGGCGCTCTTTCCGGATCCCGGCGGCCCCTGAAGGCAAAGGGAAAAGTTCTTCGCCCCCGAGGTGGCAAGACGCTCGGCGAGGGCTGCCGGATTGACATCCGTCTGGATCAACGCAGGGTCAAATCCAGCCGGAGTTCCCTGGGGCGGCGTCCCGCAGGAGAGAAGCCTGGAGAGGCTGTTCACTCCGTGGCGGACGGTGGCAATGTCGCCGCCGGCGAGACTTGCTGCGGCAGTCGCGCCGGCAGCAACCCCTGGCGCCGCATTGAATTCCGAGGCCAAAGCCTGGATGTCTTCCGGTGCGGCCTCGATCCCATGGGCATCGAGTTGCCGGGACCAGACCCGGGCCCTGACCGGTGCTGTCGGCAAGCGGAGCTCAAGTGCGAACATCATGCGCCGGAGTATCGCGGGATTGACTTCCCTGGCATTGTTCATGGTCCACAAAATCGGCACCGGGGATGTCTCAAGCAGGCGGTGAACATAAATCTTCGATGCTGCGCCTTTCCCGACGGACAACGACACCTGCGCCCCGAACATTCCGAATCCGCCAATCGAAGTCTCCAGAAGGTCCTCCATTTCGTCGAACAGGAGGAGCGCCTGCCGGTTTTCGGCCAGGAGATTCTGGGCAAGGCGAAGTTCTTGAAGCCTCTCGCCCCGTGTCGGTTCCTCGCCATGTTCATCCACTTCACCGACCGAAAAGAGTGTCAAGCCGAGGTGTTCCGCCAGGACCTTGCAGAACTCCGTCTTGCCGGTTCCTGGAGGGCCGTAGAGCAGGATGTTGACACCCGGGGCCTTATTTTCGAGCGCACCCTTCACCAGGGATTCGACATGATCACGGTGTGCGGCGACATGGTCGAAGTCCTGCCACGCGAGGTCGCTCCGAGAAGCAGTGTCCAGCAGCAGGCGGATCGGATCGACATTACCGTCGCCAGCTTCGGAGATCAGCCGGCGCGCACCCCTGAACAACTTCAGATCTCCGTCCCAGTCGATCTTGATCAGCCCCGTGCGCACAAGCGGCGCATCATCCTTCAGACGGAGTTGGACCTTGTTGGTGGACAAGCCAAGGGCCATGGGCAATGCCCGACCGCGGACGTTGAGCGGAGATGTGGACCGTCCCGGGCATTCGAAGATGTCATCGATCATTGACTCGAAGACGAAATGGGAGTTGTAACGGACGAGCAGTTCCAAGATGGCGATATCCGTTTGATTGAGCCCAGTGACTTGACCGAGGCGATTCAGCCGCTGTGCGGTCCTGTCGCGGGGCGCGATTTCTCCTGAACATCCGTGGTTTAGAAATTCCTGCAGTTTGCGGAGTTTCTTCTTGGAGATCTTCGGTTTTTTGCGATCGACATCCCAGAAGTTGCGCTGCCTTTTGGCAGGGAACGCGATGCGGTTCTCTTGATCGGAGACCCAGTCGATCAAGTCCCGGGCTACAGGGTCCCGGCGGGTGACACGGGCGGCGGTGTTCGTCAGGTATGTGTTCAGAAGGAATTGTTCGTGGTCATTCAGCATGATTGTCTCCATTGCGAATCAGTGAAACGAGGTTAACGCATGAGCACGTCAGAATCGGACGTATCAAGGTGTGTCCTTTCGGTTGGTGAATTTCTGGGCGGCGAACGCAATGACCATGGCCCAAGTCGCGGTCAGGGGCGTGACCCTGACCGCAGGAAAGCCAAAAAAAATCGGCTCAAAGCCATTCCTGGTTCGTGTACCAACGGCCCATTTCGAACGGCGCCCAGAGACGTCCGTCCTCGATGTGGTACACCTGCTGGTTCCTTTCAAACCTGATCGAGTCCGGGCTGTCGCCAACCCTGACCTTCCGGGTTTCGGAAGATTCCTCGCTCAGGCAGTCCTGGATGACAGCATCCGGAACTCCACGCCGGTACTTGAGTGCTGTCTTGATAACATTCAGGATTTTCTTCTTCTTGGCTCCGATCACGCCGATAAAAACCGCGTTGTAGAAATTCCCGAAGTTGGCGCTGGGCGTGACAAATGTATAAATCGTGGCGATTGTCTTGGGGTTCTCGGTGGCGAAACTGGCTAGAGGGTATTCGATAAATGTGAATCCGGTTTCGAACCCGGCGCCGTGAAGGCTGTCGAGGTCCAGTTCGATCGTACGGGTTGGCGAACTCGAGTGCTCCGGATGGAGCGGGGGACTGCTGTCCACTCCTTTACACATTTCGGATTCCGGTCTTGTTTCAATGACCATGACTGTTTTCTCCTGTCTTGTTTTTTGTTGTTGCCCTGGATGCGAACTCGCTGATGTTCGATTTCGATCAACGTGACGCTCTCCGACTCGAATCGACAAGGAGTGTGTAACGCAGCTACACGACAGATCCGGACGCACACGTTCGAAAAATTTCAGAATTCAGGACGACGTTCGTTTCGGGATGAACCCGGAATCACGAAATTTCCTGGGACCGGAAAGTAACCTCAACACGACCGGTGAGAGAGATACGTCGGAACCGGGGCTTTCGGGTGTCAGAATTCCTGCGCAACTCGCCGGCCGTGGCGGTCTCCTCCCGGGCTGCACGGTTTTGATACAGGTCCGGCAGATTGGCCGCCGCGGAGCCTGAAGAAACGGAGCCATGTGTGGCCGAGCACTTCATTCCCGGGCACGTCGTGTCCGGTGTGCTGCAAAATTCGCCGGATTTCCGGGCAACCGCGGTTCCCTTGAAGTACACCGAACCGAAGGCGGCCCTGGTTTCTCAGGTCACTCGCCGCCAGTTCATTAAATTCAAGGCGGGTCGCGGCAGGGTTTAGGCAGTCACGCATTACCGGGGCGGCAGGGCATTTCGCGCGAACCGTTCCCATCAATCAGTAAGTGCTTGTTGCCTCCATCCAAGCCCGGAAGATGGTTCCGAGCCGTCCATCGGATCATTGAATTCGGTTGGGTTGGCGAGTTGCCAGGGTTTAACGGCGTTTCACCATGAAAGCGGAATCCAGGGAAGTTGGTGGATCGTGCTCCGAGTCTCTTCGCAGGAAGCTCGGGGTATGTGAAACATGACCGGATCTTTTCGGCAGGCCCGAGGTGCAGGATGGCCGGAACAGTCAGGGCTCAACGAGGCCACGAAGAAATGCGTGAATTTCCACCAAGGCGCGGGTGTCGCGTTCGCAATAGCGTAGCAACGCGTTCGCAATTTCGTCTGCCTCCTTGGGCCCAGCCCGGATCATACGTTCCCATGCTGCCATCGCCGAAGAGCCGTCCTGCACATCAAGGTCGCTGTAGTCGAGCTCCGGGCAAAGAACCGGGAGCACACTCTTGATCGACGTCGAGCCGTCGAATCGGACATCGACGTAATCTTTCTTGAACACGTTCTCCAGGTCCACCGTACGGTCGTTCAGATCGTTCAGGAAGTCCGCCTTGTCCGGATAGACGACAGCCATTTCCCGGTTGCGCGTCCGTTCGAACGAAGCGTGCCAGGAAACGACGCTGCCGCGGTGACTGACGTCGGCCTGCAACTGCTCGACAAGGCGTAGCGGCTGGCGAGCTTCGCGTTCCAGGAATTCCCTGTGTGTAAGTGTCCCGTTCATTTCCAGGATGTGAAGCGAATACTGGACCGGGAAATGCCGGTGCGGGCTGGCACCGTCGATTAGGGGCACGGCGGAGGCGAAGGTCTCATAGTCGAAGAAATGCAGGGGAAAATCCAGTTTCGACAGGAAACGGCGGATTTTTCTGGCCTTGATCTGCGGCTTTCTGCGCATGGCTGATCGGACAACCAGACCCTGCGGTTCTGTCAGGCTAAGTCCTTTCGGGATGTCTTCGAGATTATAGATGCCTTTCGACATCAGCTTTTTACGCTTTTTCTTGCTGAGCCTTGGGAGGCTGTAAATCGATGGAGTAGGAACGCCGGGATTGAACAGCGCGAACGTATCGCAATGGTTCCGCCGCGATTCTTCGAGGCACGAGCATCCTTTCCAATCGATCTCGCCCGCCAGGAATTCGAGCGCTCCGTCAATTTCGTCAATAATCTCGGGCTCGATGTCTTCAACCTTGTCGGTGATGTCCGCGAATACCAGCAATTCATTCGGATCGATTTCGCCTTGGCGGACATACGCACTGTTCAGATGAACCAGCGACACGCGGTCAATTCTCTGCCCAGCGCGCTCGGCGCAGATTTTCTGGAAGCATGCGTCCATGACGTGATTATCCGTGACGCCAGTCGAGGACTTGACTTCGTGGAGCACGGTCTTGCCATCACGCGTTCGCTCCACCGCATCGACTCGCGCAAGAAGACCATCAGCGGATTCGAACGACTGTTGGAAAACCACGTTGAGGCATTCGTTTTGAATTAGTTGGCGGAAATGGCTCTCGACATCGTAACCATCGCGCGCGAGTTTCAGGTTGAAGGCGGAAGAGTGACTTCCGGGATAGTTCTCCGGTTCTCGTTTCAGGAGCCAGAGGGACTTCGGGCAATGCAGGTACTGAATGAAATCAGACTTGGAAAACCGCATGCGTTTCACTCTTGCAGTCGAGAATTTAGCCGTAATTCCGAAAGCACATATGCGGGCAGACACGATGGTCAAGCCGTCGAACACGAGGAATTAATATATGTGTAACGCAATAGTCGCACGGTCACTCAAGGGAATAGCGAAAGCGCAGAAGGATCATGAGCGCCGGTCCGGTGGTTGCCGGGCACTCGAAGCTTCGGAGAACCCGCTGGCGGCGTATGTTGCTCGGAAAACCGCCGGTATGGGCACCGACAGACCTTCCGTGACGCTCGAACACAATGTCAGATCAGCCATGGATAATGCAGGGTATGGACTCCGCCCAAGGAACAAATCGGCGGTCGGTGCAGGAATCCAAATGAATGCTGGCTCGCGAGCCTTCGCGGATTGATTCGCGCTGGCGCGACTCTTTGTGCGACACGAAACCGGCGTACGAACACGGTTTCGTCACGAGATCAAAGCGGATCTCGAAGCCCAACATCAGGCTGGTGGTACGCTCTACGGCGTTCGCCCCGACGATGCCTATGTTGCACGCACCAAGGATGGAGAACAGGTGCTCAGTATGCTCGGCCGGGAATCTGCCTGACCCTAGTCGCCTGCTCTTGTGGCCGAACCGACTCGTCGTGAAACAGCTGGCCCGAACGGGTGGGCAAGTCTACCCTGACACGCATGGGTGGATTTAGAGGGCTCGAAATAATCGACCCCGATGCCATTGTGCAGAGCACTGCGCCTCGCAGTGGCATGAATGCAGCTCGTGAGGCGTCGCGTCGGCGACAGGCTGCACTCAGCGCCGACTGGGCGCACATGGTGGAAACCACTCTAACCGGGGCTGGCATCCACCGCCATATGGTGGACGCGTAAAGGGCAGGCCTTTGGACCGTCCTGCATTTCGTATCGGTTGACTCGCTCGATCAGGCGCTCGCCGGTATCCGCAACCGCGTCGTGCTCGGCGGTCATCGTCACTTGGAAGCCGAAGTAAGGCCGCAGTTTTCGCGATCGCATGACAATCTGCTGGCGGCGATAGCGCGGTCAGACGTTTCCATGCTCTACGACAACACCGATCTCGACCGCCCGCACCGGGAGGTAGGCATTCTCAGGAACGGAACGTGGTGGACCGCCGAGGTTTTTCCCGACCGGGCGAGCGCAGCTCTCGTGCGGACCGGGCCGACGCATTCAGAAGTCGTTCGCTGCGATCACCACAATGGCCGAGCGCCGCGGCGGGCCGTCTGCTCTGACAAGTCCGTGATGCGGGATGCTTCGCCGCGCTCGACCTGGCCACGGATCAGGGCCTCCCTCAGAAGGCGCGCGGCTTCGGGCCTCAGACTGTCACTGCGTGTGACGTAGCGCGCCATGCGGCGATCATGAGGCGACTCACCCCGCCGTTTCCGTCGGGGAACGGATGGATATGGTTCAACCGGTGATGGGCCGCCGCCGTGGCGAGGACGCGTACCGCGGGCCCCACTCCTTCGAAGCGATAGCACCTCTCGAATTGCGCCATGAACGATTCAATCGAGCGGCTCGACGGCGGGATATGGCGGCCGACAGCGACATCGTGCTCGGGTGCCGAGCGCCATTCCCCCGGCGCCATGCGGAATTCGGCATGGTTGGACTTGACGGTCAGCACATCCTCGGGCGCGTCGCGGTAGAACTCGGCGTGCATCCCCAGCGGATGAATCTGCACGATGCAGGCTCGAGCAGCCGGTTCTTGGCAGCCAGGCGATCGATCTCCTCTTGGACACGGATTTGGGCGGTTGCCTCGATCTGGAGGTTGCGCCGCTTTTCGTCACCGTCAAGGTCGCCGGCGAGCGCGCGCTCAATATCCCGGGGCCGGGTGTTGTGGCCCTCGATGAGATTGCTGTAGTAGCAGTTCATCTGGCGCACGACGCCGGAGAGACTTGCGGTCGTAGCGGGATGCAGCCGGGCGCCCAGGACGACGCTGGCCGAAAAGAGTTCTGCGATCACGTCGGCGATCGCTTCAGGTGCCTCCTCCAGCCGGGCAGGCTCGAACCGGGTTGGCGACTCGATGATGTGATTGGCCGATATCATGAGGAAAAAAACTCCTGATTTTCCGGAGGTTATGATAGAAGTGCATTGAATTTGGCCGATCTGATGGCCGGTCCTGTCAGATTACCGATGCGCTGCCATGCCCGTTCCCGGTTCTGTCTGGGAGATCATGGAACTCCGACGCGCACGTACTGGGCGTTGTCACGGTTCTGCCTGTTCTGCCGTGTGGCGTGGGCGGTTCTGGCTCCGGCATGCCCGGTTCGGTGACGCCCTCATAGCCGGCCAGCAAGAGCCCGATTACTTGAGTGGGGGAATGTGCCGGCGGCGTGGACGGTACATGGCTGTCAGATGAACGGCATGTAATAGTCCCGGATTTCATCCACAGACTTTCCGGACAGTCTTTTGGCTTCATCGCGTTTGAGTTCGATCAGGGCCTTGCACAGCAACGCACCGACTGCTTGCTGCACAGGTTGATTCCCAGCCAGGGCATCGAGTGCTCGTGGAAGACTTGACGGGACATGGCGTGTCGCACGCGTTTGTTCCAACCCGTCGAGGTCTTCCTCCTGAGGCAAGTCGTAATTGTTCTCGATGCCAAGCCGCGCGGCGTGCAGGACTGTTGCAACCGCGAGGTACGGGTTTGTCGCTGCATCGGCCATCCGATGCTCAAGCCGGGCGGAGCGCGCGGATGAGGTCGATGTGCGAATCGTCACAAGACGGTGATCTTCCGCCCAGTTCGCCCAATAACCGGCCATCGATGCCGGAGCGAGCCGCTCGTAGCTGTTGACCGTGGTCGCCAGTAGGCCGGACAGGGATTCATGGTGTTGAATCAGCCCGGAAATGCAGCGCCGTGCCACGTCGCTCAGCTTGCCGTCCTCACAGATCACGTTGGTGCCGTTCTTGTCGCGGAAGCTGAAATTGACATGCAGACCCGAGCCGCCCCTGTCGGGAACGGGTTTCGGAAGGAACGTCAGCATGAGGCCCAGCCCGGCGGCAACTTCCCGGGCCATCGTTCGAAACAGGAATGCATCATCGCATGCCTTGAGAGCGCTGTCGAAACACAACGTCATTTCGAACTGGCCATTGTCATACTCGCCGTTGAGACTTTCCAAGGGGATGCCGGCGTCAAGGGCCGTGTTCCAAAGCGCATCCATCAAGCCTCTCGGGTCGTTGTGTGGCCCCGTCCCGTACACGAAGGCGCCGGGAGTATCGTATGGCCGCCAAACCCCGTCGCTGTCCTGTTGATAGGCGTAGGCCTCCAACTCGATTCCGACCATTGGAGACAGTTCAAGAGAGTCTTCGAAATCCGCAATCGCGCGCCTCAGGGATGTCCGGGCACACAGGCCGCACGGTTCCCCGTCCGCGTAGAGGTTTCCGAGCGCGATGTTCGTGCCTTCCTGCCAACTCGTCCGGAAGGTTTCGTCCGGCACGAGATTCATGTCGGGCAAGCCGTCTTCGAGGCCTGCTCCCGGAACCAGGATGAGGTCGCGGTCCAGAGAGACCGCAAACACTGCCCGCGCAAACCCGACGCTACCCCCTTCTGCGAACGCTGGCGGGACATATTTGCCGCGCGGAAGGCCATGAAGGTCGCAAAAGAGTACGCGTGTCCGGTTGATCGGTGTCATGTCAGAACTCTTGTTCGAATTCGACACTCGTTGCAGCCGAACCCCCGGCTTCAGCACGGGCGTCCGGGTCAAACAGCCTGCCGCACCATTCGGAAAACACCGCACCGTCAGTCTGTCGACCCATGGCTGACGACGCCGTCGCATACAGGGACTCGCCGATCAGGGTTCGCTCGTCTTCAAGCAACGCCCACATGAATTCGACGCCGAACTCGGGATGGGACTGGGTCGTGAAGATGTGGTCACCACGCGCGAAACTTGCACAGGGATTTCGGGAACTGGAGCCCAGGAGTCTGCAACCGTCAGGTAGCTCCACGACTTCGTCCTGGTGAAAGACATAGAGATTGAGGTCGGATTGCGGCCACATCCACGGTCGGGTTTCCGCGTACCGGGTCGTCTCGATTCCAACGTTCCAGCCAGCTTCCGATTTCTCCACGCGTCCCCCAAGCGCTGCCGCAATGGCCTGGTGACCGAAACACACGCCAACGAGTGGTTTTCGAGCGTCGTCGCAACGCCTGATGAAGTCGAACAGGTCCGGCAGAAACCGCGCATCCGAATTGACCGACAACGGTGATCCGGTGATCAGATACGCATCCTGATCATCCACGTGATCGGGAAGAACCCCTCCGATTGTCATGTATACGCGATAGCGGAATCTCTGTGGGAGGCCGTCGAACAGGTCGCGGAAACGGTGGGCATCGTCGGGAAAACGGTCACCAATGCTTTCGCTCTTGTCGTGGTTGACCTGCAGGATGCCCAGTCGGAGGGATTTCATGGCTGGCCGCCGGATGCAGACCTTGGTGACAGACGGCAACCGGGACCGACATTCAATCGGCCCCGGTCAGCGTTTCCGGGAAACAATCGATCAGTTCGAAATGATCCCGGCAATTTCCGCGCTCTTCATACGGTCCGTCATGATTCGCTTTTCCGATTCCTCGGCGCCTTGCCAGTAAACCCTGGCTCCGGTTTCGTGCATCAGTTGTTGTGCGCGGTCGCTCATCATCGACTTTTCCGCAAAGGCCGAAAGAGCGTCCTTGATATGCTGCGGCGTTCCTTTCCTTACGAACAGTCCGTTCCACAACTCAAGGTCGTTGATCCCGCTTTGCTCGGAAAGAGTGGCGACGTCCGGAAGCTTGCCGATCCGTTCTTCACCAATGTTGGCAAGAATGTTGATCTCGTCGATGCAGGGTTCGATGAGCGCAAGGGTCGTGTTGATGACATCGGCATCGCCTGAATTGAGCGAATTGCAATCGAGCATGTCGAAGGCGGAATCATCGGCGTATTCAAAATTCATCAACTTTGCAGCCGCAAAACTTGCCTGGGTCGGGGCCAGTCCTGCTCCGAAATGACCGAGAACGACGTCGTTCTCTTGAGCGTGTTCGGCAAGTTCAGCCATGTTCGAGTACGGGGCATCGCCAGATGCGGCCAGTACGAAAGGATAGGTCAGGAAAATGCCAATGGCTTCGAAACTGTCCTCTTCGATTCCGATGTCAAGCTTCGGACCGATGACGGGCACGCCGATAACGAACGAACCGACAACCGAACCGTCGGCCGGGGCGGCAAGGACTTCCAGTGCGCCGGGAAACGGCCCGTCGCCACCGCCCGGCCTGTTGACCACGGAAACCGGGACGCCGGTTTCTGCCTGCATGTCTTCGGCGATCATCCGCGTCAGAATGTCCTCGAAGTCGCCGGGCGGCCAGGGGATGATGAATTGAACCGGCCCGTTCGGATAGGTCTCCGCCGCCGCCAGCCCGGACAGGCAAAGCGCGGCCGCTGTTGTGAACGTTGCCGCAAGTTGTTTGATCGTGGAACGCATCATGTCTTCCTTCGTACAATGGGTTACCGGGACCGTCCGGTCAGGAAAGACTCCGTTTTCGTTCCCTCACCAGTGAAGCTACGGTCGCAAGGATGACCAATACAATGACAACTGCGAGGAATCCAGAGACCGGACGGTCGACGAGATCGGACCAGTCGCGAATCTTGCCCGCCCCGGCGGTGAGTTTCTCGACGATGATCGAGCCCAGAACCATTCCGAGAACCATCGGGACCAGCGGCCAGTCGAGACGCCGCAGGATGAATCCGAGAAACCCGAAACCCGCGGCAAACGCGCAATCGACGAAACTGTTTCGGATGGAAAAGACGCCGACAAACGCAAGTATCAGGATGAAGGCGCCGAGGAAGCGGTTCGGAATGTGGACCATACGTGAAATGACCCGCGTCGATACCATCAACGCGGCAACCACAAGCACATTGACACAGAGGAGCGCGATGAAGAGGCTGAAGAGGAAGTCCGGGGTCTTCTCGAATATGTCGGGCCCCGGCTTGATGCCGGCATCAAAGAACACGACCATCATCATGGCCGTGAGTGCCTCGCCGGGAACCCCCAATGCCAACAAGGGAAGCATCGCAGCCGCTGGCACTGCATTGTTCGCCGTTTCCGAAGCAATCAGCCCCGCGGGTGCACCGTGGCCGAACTGCTCAGGGTTTTTCGAAAGGCTCCGAGCGGTGGCGTAGCTGAAGAACTGGGCCACGAATTCACCGACACCTGGAATAATCCCCATGACGGTTCCGTAGATTGCGGACGCGGTGGCGACGCCGGGAAAATTCCGAAGCTCGGCCAATCCTCGAAAGAGTCCGCCTTTCAGCCGGGCTTCCGGAGGGTCGGAGTCCTTTCCGGTCAGGAGATTCAGGGCCTGGCTCAGCGCAAAGATACCGACGATGACCACGATGAGATTGAATCCCGCGGCAAGGTATTCGAAGTCGAAGGTGTAACGGGCGAACCCGCGGGTGGACTGGCGGCCTACCATGGAAATCAGAAAGCCGATGCCGAAGAGCAGTGCAGCGATCGCCATGGTCTGCCGGTGCGCGAGGATGAGAAGAACGGAGCCGAGAACCGCTGCCATGAGGATGTCCCGCTGCCCGAACAGGGCTCCGAAATCCTTCAGGTAAGGTCCGAAAGCGATGAGGCAGACCAGGGCGGTGAGAATAGAGAAACAACCGCCGAAGAACGATGCGGAATAGGCCAGTGACAGGGCGCGCGCTGCCTCGCCGCGCCGGGTCATTGAAAATCCGTCATAGGTCGTCAGCGCATTTACGGGAGTTCCGGGCGTATTGATCAGGATCGCCGGAATTGCTCCGCCGTACATGCTGGAGCCGTAAACGCCGAGCAGAAGGACCAGGCTGACAAGGTCGTCAAGAAACACGGTCGCAGGCAGGAGGATGGCGATTGCGATGGCCGGCCCGATGCCGGGTACGGCTCCGATGGCCACCCCCCCGAGGGCGCCAATGGCCATGGCGATGAGCACCGGGGCCTGCAAGAGGTTGTCGAGACCGGAAAAAAACGCGTCCATGGAATCAGAAATAGATCTTCATGAAGGTTTCCATGGCGGGCGGGAACTGGTCGTACAGCCAGATGTTCACAGGTGTCTTGATCTGCAGGATCGTGCGAAACACGATGACCACCGTCAACGCGGAGGCAAGACCGATCCCGATCCAGCGCCAACTCCGGTATCCGAGACGCCAGGTCAGGTACACGGCAAACGTAACCGTTGAGAGGAGATACCCGAAGATCGGCATGAGCGCCGTGTAGGCTATGAAGTATGCTATGTACTCGAACGACCGCAGCCATTGCCCGAGTTCGAATCCCGTCCTGTTCGGCCTGAGAAGCTGCATGTTTCGCCGCGTCGTGCGCCACGACGACCACGCGTTGAACAGCGCGGCTGGCACCAGCAGGCACATGCAAATGAATGGGCCGATCCAGGGCTGTTTGAGGATCTTGCCGACCCGTTTCTGGGGCAGGTCGCGTTCATTCCATCCGCTTTCGGTTCCGAATTGCCAGAACAGGAACAGGACAAGTGCGAGCATGAACAGGGAAAACGGGAAATCGCCGTGTTTTCGCTTGAACTCGAACAGGTTGGAAACGTTGAATCGCCGCGTCGCCCGGGCTCTCGAGCGAAACGAGGAAGATTGCGTCGTGGACCTGAATCCGGACGGGGCGCGCGAGGAAGTGTTGAACGGCAATGGAGCGCCACCGAAACGAAAGATTGCCCCGGCCGCTGCGATCGCCTTTTTGCCGTCCGTCTCGGTCGAATTTTCTGGCTGCCGAGAATCGTCCAAACCAAATTCAGGGTCCCGGGTCACGAGTGAATCCATGCAATTTTTGATTGGGTTGTTCTCTCGATTGAATCCACCAACGTGCAGTCACCGTCGTTGGTACTGCTTAAACCGGGGGTTCGGACGCGGGGTTTTCATGCCCACTTCGGAAACCCCTGCGCTCAACGTGCGGAAGTTCTTGAGCAAGGCCCACCGCATCCCTTCGACGGTTTTTGGTTCGGCCTCCGAAGCAGCGTGGACGTTTTCACGCGCTTTCCTGACATGAAGCCTGCAACAGTCATCAGTCGCCAAGATTATCCGGATGAAACGCCCAAGTCGACCAGTTTCACCCGTTGGTCCAACGTGACGGAATGCCGGCCTCGAGTATTGGGAGAGGTCGAGGGAAAACACATGTGAAGAGGTGCCGCTGAAGCTCTTTCAGGCTATACACACGTCATGGAATATCCTGCGAGTGACGGGAGTAGATTGCCTGTTCCACAATGGAATGCCATGTAGGCGTGGAAATCAGGAGAAGTGCATGCTTCTGCAGTGCCAGGCCGCAGACTGCCTCAGTATAATTTCGATTTCACCGTATCTCGAAATGGGAGCCTATGAAGCGCCCTGGCGCAAGGAAGGGACCACGTTCAAGTCACTGGCCGATTAGGCTTGATCAAAATCCTGGTAGCTCCCATCGACTTTCGTCGAGTTCGACGATGCCAATGAATATGCTGCCGCCGTCCATCAGAGTCTTTCCGATGCCGGCATTACCGAATCTGGTGTCTCGGTCAGTGGAGCTGGAGAAAATCCGGCGAAGTTGTCCGATGCAGCTGCACCGGTCAGGCTTCTCTATTACCAGGGCCGGTGGAACCTGATGGAATCGCCGTGCGTCGCGGCCGTAGGATCACGCAATCCGTCAAAGGACCGCATAACGCGAACGCGCCGCTTGGTGCGTTACCAGGTTGCGGACGTGTTTACGATCGTTTCCGGCCTTGCCGCCGGTTTCGACCGGGTAGCACATGAAACGGCACTGGAGGAAGGAGGTCAGACAATTGCCGTCCTGGGGACGCCGCTGTCACGGACCTATCCCGAAGAGAACAGTTCGCTGCAGCAACGGACCGCCGAGACATGCCTTGTCGTCAGCCAGGTACCGTTTCGGCGCTACGAATCACGGGACTGGCAATGGAATCGAGGGTTTTTTCCAGGGCGGAACAAGACGATGTCTGCGCTTGGCGAGGCCACCATCATGGTCGAGGCGGAGGAGTCGTCCGGGACTCTGATACAGGCCCAGGCGGCTCTTCGGCAGGGTCGCGGTCCCTTCATTCTCGACAATTGCGTCCGTAACCCCCGATTGAGTTGGCCAGAGCGATTTCGCGCTAAGGGAGCCATCAAGGTCAAGGAGTATTGCGATGTCCAACGGCACCTTCCCACAGGAATTCCACAGGACCGACGACATCTTCAGCCCCTATGCTGTCATCGAGTTGATCGCCATTCTGCCTTTCGATTTCCTGTTCGCTACCGACGAAACTGGTAAATCACGATGCAAAGGGCAAGTTGGTTACAGTCATTCAATGCCAGATTGACAATCGGGTGTACGAAGTTCACCTTCTGGCCCGATAACGGGAAACACTGGCAAATTCCGTTTCGGGACTCCCGAAACCGGCTGAAGGTGGGCTTTGGGAACGAAGTGGATTCCGTTCATTCACGAAGGTGACATGTCATGAGCACAGCTGTAGTCCGGGTCGTCCGTCATCCGCTTGTTCAACACAAGCTTTCATTGATGAGACAGAAGGAAACCACGACCGTGAAGTTCCGGACCCTCCTTCGGGAGGTGTCACTGCTCCTGGGATATGAGATCACGCGTGAGCTTGAACTCGAGGCCCGCACGATCGAAACGCCTTTGGCCAGCATATCAGCACCATTCCTGAGCGGAAAGAAACTCGTCCTGATCTCGATCCTCAGGGCGGGGAACGGGCTTCTCGACGGAATGCTGGACCTCGTTCCCTCCGCACGGGTCGGACATGTCGGGATCTACCGCGACCCTGAGACACTCGAAGCCGTGGAATACTATTTCAAGGTTCCCGAAGAACTTGGTGAAAGGCCGGTTATCGTTCTCGATCCCATGCTGGCAACCGCCAATACGGCAATCGCCGCGGTCGAGAAGATCAAGTCTACCGGGGCCCGGAGAATGACGATGGCCTGTCTGCTCGCTGCGCCTGAAGGAATCCGGGCCTTTCATGAGGTTCATCCCGAAGTGCCAGTCATCACTGCGGCGGTCGACGAATGTCTGAATGACCACGGTTACATTGTGCCGGGGTTGGGTGACGCGGGCGACCGGATCTACGGAACCCGATGATCCAATAAAGTTCTCGAACAACGCGGACTTCCGCAAGGTGCCGGTCGTTTGGCCTGTCAACGTGGACTGAATTCGCGAAGGAAGGCGTCGGAACCGATAGCGTGCAGCGCGTGGGCCGCGGTCCCCGAGTTCCGGACATGGCGGGAATCCAGTGACGCCAATGTGTGCACCGGCCGAGGACTCTTGTCCCCGAGGTTCAGTTGGTCATGAACACGAGTTCGATGTCCGTTTGGTCAGCTTACGGGAAGTCAGGGCCAGGGAATACCCGGGATGAAACCCGGCACGAATCATGATGCGACGGAGGCAAGGGCACCCGATCGATCCGGAAAGATCGAGATAATCCTGTCAAACCCGCTGACCTGGAAAACAGTCATGATCTGGTCGGACAGGGAACACAGGGCAAATCCGGTATTTCCGGACTTGCACCTCTTTGCCGTGACAAGAATTGCACGGAGCCCGGCACTGCTTATGTAATCCACTTCGGCAAGGTCCATAATTATGGCACTGTCATCTTGCAAAGATGACCTCTCGATGGATTGTGCGAATTCATGGGCATTGCCGCCATCTATGCGACCCGAAACATTTGCGACGAGTACATTGCCCTCTCTTGAGAACTGAACGTCCATTTTTATCCTCGAATTCTGTTTCCGTGCGTGCTGTGTTTTCAGGTGATTTGGCTAATTGCAAGGAAAAGTGAGCAACATTCCCGTGCATGGTTTTTGAGTCCCGGTTTGCTGCACATGCAGGCAAGGACGGGCCTGACTGGTGGAGTGCCGAAAAGAGCCCCGTCGGAAATCGGCACGGGGGTGGCGAAATTCAGTCATCTTCCGGCATCAGCACGAATTCGGGATAAGCTTCAATTCCAAGCTCTCCCGCATCCTGACCCATCTCTTCGATCATTGGCGTGACGCGGGCGCCCATGGTTTTGCTGATGATGTACCAGACAATCGTGGACATTCCGAACACGAACACACCGATGGCGAGAATGCCGACAATCTGAACGAACACGTTTCCGCCTGCCGCGATGCAGACGGCCAATGTTCCCCATACGCCGGCGAACAGGTGTGCCGGGACGGCGCCAACAACGTCATCAACCCTGATTATCTCCATGAACCTCATGCCGAGCAGGCAAACGATTCCACCAATGCCACCGATAACGATCGCCCAGTTGTGGTTGACAATATCTGGACCGGCGGTGATGGCGACAAGACCGGCAATCGCCCCGTTCAGGCCAGCGAGAAGATCAACCCGTCCAAGAACCGGGCGTGATAGAATGATCGCAAAAAGGACGCCAGCGGCGGCAGCCAGGTTCGTATTCGAGAGGATGACACTGATCGCGATGGCGTCCGTGGCACCGGCGAGCGCGAGCTGCGAACCCCCGTTGAATCCGAACCAGCCGAGCCAGAGAATGAAAACCCCGAGCGTCACGACCGGGACGTTGGACGGAGGTGTCACCTTGACGCTGCCATCATCCCTGAATTTTCCCTTACGTGCACCGACGATGATCGCGCCTGCCAGCGCCGCCCAACCTCCGGTCGAATGGACAATCGTCGAACCGGCAAAATCCTGGAAACCCATTTCGGACAACCAGCCGCCGCCCCAGGTCCAGGCGCCGACCACCGGGTAAATGAATCCGGTCAACGCCGTGATGAAAACAAAGAATGACCAGAGATTGACTCTCTCTGCCAAGGTGCCGGAAACGATTGATGCCGTTGTCGCGACGAAGACCATCTGGAAGAACCAGTCCGACATCGTCGAATAACCCTTGTCAAGCACAGCAGTCGTGACCGAAGAGTCGCCGCCCATAAGCGCAACTTCGTCACCCGTGACACCGTAGGTCAGCGAAAGCGACCCGATCCAGCCACTGACGTCGACGTACATCAAGTTGTAACCCACCAGGTAGAACATCAGCCCGGCGATCGAGTAGAGGCCGATGTTTTTCAGGCAAATTACAGAAGCGTTCTTCGTCCGCACGGATCCCGACTCAAGCATCGTGAATCCGGCGCACATCCACATGACCAGAGCCCCCCAGATCAGGAAGGAGAAACTGTTCAGGACGTAAGATGCCTCGGCATCGAGGCCCGCCATGGCACTCGACGGCGGGAGCATGAACACGATTGTGGTGATCAGACCGCCGAGGACGGTGAATGCACTGAATCTCATTTGGACGTTCCGTTTTCCTGATAGGTTGGTCGTGACGTTTCGGATCATTGTGAGGTCAGGCTGGTACGTGCCAGCAGACATCGCCAATTTGCTACAGCAAATGCCAAATTGCAAATTGTCATTAACGAGTTATCCCGAAATCGGGATTTTTCGCTGATGTCATGAATCTCTCGAACAGGCGGAAACCTGGGCGCGCCAACGTGTCACGGCAATTTTGCGAAGTCGATCGTACGCCCGCTTCCCGTACCACCAGACCTGGTGGCGAATGAGGAATTACGAAAGACAATCCGCGCGATTCAGGACCGCGCCGTGCGGGTAGCTGAACACGCGTCAGTACGGATACCGACGAACACAATGGGTTCAATGAGTCCGAAACGACCCGACGTGCTGGCACCATATCTGGCCAAGTTCCCCGAACGATTCAATCGCAAGCAGCCTCAGCCCTCGCCGGGGCCGGACGAATGGCCCGATGCTCTTCCGCATCTACCTTCGCGCATTCTCTTCGGCGCGTCTCTCGACGATTTCATCGGCTTCGCGACCGTACAACTCCTGGAAATGTGCGAAATCAGCTTCGTATCTGCCGACGCCCTGGGTCGCTGATCGAAGACTGTTGATCAGGCTTTCCAGGGATGTCCCCGGCATGAGCGCGCGAACGACATCCCAGCCCTCGGCATCAGACTCGCGATCAAATCCGAGAATCTGGCCACGCATGGACGATATCATCGGGTTGAGAGCCCCGGTAAAGACGGATGGTGCCCGGAAACGGACTTCGAAAATTGGTTCCAGCAATACCGGTTGTGCCTTGCTCAATCCTTCGGAAACGCCGCCGCGGCCTGCGATTCTGAAGGCCATGTCCGACGAATCGACCGAATGGTGCTGGCCATCGTACAGATTGACCAGCACATCGATGACGGGGAATCCAAGCGGTCCTCGCGTCGTGGCCTCTTCCGCACCCAACTGGACGGCAGGGATGTAATTCCTGGGGACCGATCCACCATGAATCGTTTCGGAAAAGGCAAAACCGTCTCCTCGCGGGGCCGGCGCAACCGTAAGCTTGACGTCAGCAAACTGTCCCGCGCCTCCCGACTGCTTCTTGTGACGGAAATGCACTTCGGCCTTCTGGGTAATCGTTTCCCGATAATGGGCGACGAACGGGCCGGTGTCCGTCTCGACGCCAAAGACGTCGGAAAGCGTCTGCTGAACTCTTCGCAGATGCTGCGACCCCTGGGTGCCAAGGATGATCTGGCCGCCTTCCTGGTCATGAATCACGGTCAGGGACAGGTCTTCGGCGGCAATCTTGTGCAAGGCTTCCGAAAGCTTGGCGTCATCCCGGTCGTTCAATGCAGAAATCGACCTGTTCCAGAGCGCAGGGTATGCCTGGTACCAGTCGGGGGCCTCGACATGACCGGATTCGGAATACAGGCAGCCAGCATTCAGATGGTCCGACTTTACCGCCGAAGCAATTCCGCCGGCGTCGATTGACGTTTTCGCGACGGGCCTCTCACCGAACGGCTCAACCAGCCCGCCAATCGAGTTTCCGCCCACCGTTGATCCTGAGCTCAATTCGTCCACAAAATTGCGCAACCAGACAAGTTTGCCCACGTGTTTCCGGTTACGGCTCATGAACGCGGACGCGACCGCGTCATTCAGACGGGACCTGGTGTCCCCGGGTTGAGGAGCTTCGTGGCGAAGTGCTTTCATCAACCGACGGATGCCGTTGCCCGTTGCGGCAGATCCAAAGAAGGCCGGGACCGTCAGGTTTTCGGCAAGCGTCCGGGCGCAGATCCCGTAAACCGCGCCTGTGGCCGGCGTTCGGTCTTCAATGATCTCCTCGAGAAGCCAGTCGTCATGCTCGGAAAGACTCTCGAGCAACTCTTCGCGGCCTTCTGCCTGCCGGTCCCGAAGGTCGTCCGGCACTTCGATGAGTTCGGACGGTTCTCCATCTCGATAACGCCAGGCACGGTCGGACACGAGATCGACCGCGCCGACGATTCGCTCACCGTCACGAATGGGAACCTGCCTCAGGATGATCGGACGGGCGGAATACGATTGAATGGAAGACATGATGCCGCGGGCGTCATGGCGGCATTCGTCGATACGATTCACAAACACAAAACACGGAATGTTGCCCGCCTCTGCGAGCCGAATCCAGGGAGCGGCAAGGACGGCCTGATCGGGGTCCGGTGATGCAACGATGACGACCGCGTCCGCACAAAGAATGGCATCAAGTGCGGATTGGGCAAACTCAAGGGATCCCGGGCAGTCCAACGCGGCCCAGTTTTCACCAAGGTAGGTAAACTCTGCACAACGCAGGTCGACCGGCGGTGCGGCGGGCGGCTGTTTACCTTCGAGCATGGCCATCTGGTCGATGAGTTCGGACTTGCCAGCTGCCGACGGGCCGATGACAGCGATACATCTCGTCATCCTTGATCCTCCATTCCGGGACATTTCTGATTTCGCTCCGCAATTTCGCGGAATTCCTGCCAGTTTAGGACAAATGTTCGGGACTTGAACAGAGGCAAGCACCGGATCGAACCATGGCTTCCAACATGAGGATGGTTTCGGACGGAGCGCGCCCGTGTGTCGTCACCGGATGGGGCCACCGGGGTTTCTCGCATGCGATACGGGGCCGTTTGCTCGGGGACAAGATCAAAGGGGTGTGGAAGGCAATCGCCGCGGTGGCCAAGGTCAAGGGGCTGGAAGACTGGACAATCGAGGGCCGGGAAATCCTGAAGGAGATCATGGAGAAGGCGGGCGACATCGACGACCCTCGTTTCACGGCCCGGTTTCGTGCGGAGTTGCGGCGCCGCCTCCGCGAGGAGCGTGGTGCCGGCAAGGTGGCCGCGATTGTCGGAGAGACATCGGCCCCGGACGCCCAGGCTGCCGCCGATCGCGTGCGTGCCGCTGCCAAGGATCTGCCCGAATCCTGGGTCAGGGCCGGGAACGGAATCCCGCTGAAGTCCGCCGGGGGCGACGTGCGCGGGGCGTACATCGAAGCGCGTGGGGATAAACCTGCCTTCATCGTCACCGACTGGGGCGAGGGAACCGAACTGCATGAATACATCCACCACCTTCAGCGAGCGATGCCTGGTGCCGAAGCACTGTTCAGAAAGCTGCACCGCCGACGCACGAAGGGCGAGGATCGGGTCGTGGTCGGCGACCGCCCGGACGAGCTCGGGAGAAAGGACCAGTACGTCGAGGAGTACATGGGGCGCGAGTACGGGCCCGGCGAGGTTCCGAAGGAGGTGTGGCCCACGGCGATGCAGTTAGTGTTTCATCACTTCGACGGCACCGACTACACGAAAGAACTGATCCGGAAGGATCCCGAGCTGCTGGATCTGGTACTCGGCGTGCTTTTCCGTTACGATCCCTGAATGGCCGTTCACACAATCATGTTGCCGGACTACGTACACGGCGGGGAGATGCGCTCGATCGTCTGGGACGACGAGGCCGGAACCGTCTCCGGCGATCATTACAGGGTGGTTGACGGGGACATCCAGCGCAAGCTTGATCGGCCGAAGCCCATGTCCGTCGCCAGTCTTTGGGGCAAATGGATACTCCACGACCCGGCGCACGATCCGGCCGAGTTCCTGGTCCTGCTGTACGGTGTATGCAATGGGATCCGCCGTGATCCACTGCGCTCGACGCTCCCGTCCGTTTTCGACGGCATCGAGCTCCGGTCGCCGGACATCGGTCCGGAACAGCTCTATGACGAGCACGGCAACCTGATGACCTGATTCCGGCCGTCCGGACCCCCATTTTTCCATCACGATTTTTCCGGGCCTTAAACGCCCTTTGAACCCCTCACAAAATCGCCGTTTCTGAGGGGGTTTTCCGCCGACCCTCCCTCACATTTGTCAAAACTTTTTTTTGCCGCCGCGGTCGTTTTCAGGTGCCTTTCAGCCAGCGTCGCACCCCCGCGATGCCCTTGTTTTCTTTACATCACGGCCACTCCCGTCCGGGTTAGTCCGACATAGTCCGCCCTAGTCCGGGATTCGCCATCACTTTTGTCTCCCTACACCGTTTGCAGGAATTGAGACCACCCGTTCGTCCAATCATGCGCGCCGCGTGCACACATGTCTCGGACGTCACGGGGAGCAGGCGCTGCTCACACGGTTCGTCCTGTCCTGACCGCCTCTTCCACGTCCGCGACGTCTGCCTCTGACAAGCCGTAGAGCGTCCGTGCCGCTTGGGCAGAAATGTAGCCTCCAGCGAGGTCACGCTTGACCTGGGCCGGGTCGCGGTCCCGGGGGTTGCCGTAACCCGCCCCGCCTGGGAAGGCCATCATCACCTTTTGCCCGTGCGGAACGAACTGCTTGCCCTTGACCCGCATCGGCGTTCCGTCGCCGCGCGCGATGGTTGTCGGCGCACCGTTCCCCCCGCCGCGCCGGCCGCGCGCAGGGTATTGGCCGCGGTCAAACATCGCCTGGATGTCGAATTCGTGTCCCTCGACCGCGCCGACTTCCATGTACTGGCCGAGGCCTCCACGCGTTCGGCCTGCTCCGCCACTGTCGGGCCTGAGTTCCTTGCGCCAGATGATGACGGGTCCGGCATGTTCGGTCGCTTCAATTGGCATCGTCATGACGCCGGAAGGGAAGGCCGTCGCATTGAGTCCGTCATGCCCGGGCCGTGCTCCGGTTCCGCCGGAGTTGAACGTCAACACCTCAGAGCGCCGCGCGCCCTCCGGAGCGGGCGAGTCGGTGCGCGGACGCAGCGACACCTGGAAATTGCACAGGCATCCGGCCCCTTCGGCCGGGACCACTCCGGGGATGATCTTGTCGAGGGCGGCGTACACCGTGTCCGGAACGAAATGCCCGACAATGTGGCGCAGTGCGACGGGTGCAGGATGCGGCGCGTTGACAATCGTGTTTTCCGGCGCCGTGACCTCAAATGGGTCAAGCGACGCGGCATTGTTCGGGATTTCCGGTGCGACGGCGCATTTCAGGGCATAGCAACAATAGGCCTTGGTGTAGACCAGCGGGCAATTGATCCCGTTCTTGTCAATTCCCGAGGAGCCGGCAAAATCCGTGACGATCCGGTCTTCATGGATGGTCACACTGACCCTGAGCGTAATCGGAACGTCAAATCCGTCGACCGTCATCTCGCCTGTCGCGTTTCCGCGCGGCAGGGCAGCTATGTGCTCGATCGTGGCGCGGCGCGAATTCTCGAGAATGAATCCGGAGATTCCGTCCAGATCGGCAAGGCCATACTCCTCCATCATGTCGATGAGCCGCCGGTGGCCGATTTCGTTGGAGGTCGCGAGGGCGAAGATGTCGCCGATCAACTGGTCAGGCTCCCGGACATTGCCCCGGATGATCCTGACGAGGGTACCGTCGACCGAGCCGCGGCTGGCGAATTTCATGATCGGTATGTACAGGCCTTCCTCGTACACGCTTTGTGCGTCCGCTCCGAATCCCCGGCCCCCGATGTCAACGACATGCGCCGTGCAGGCGAGGAAGCCCACCGGGACGCCCCCATGAAACGACGGGGTTACCATCGTGATGTCATGAAGATGGCCCGTTCCTTCCCAAGGGTCGTTCGTGATGTAGATGTCGCCTTCGAACATGTTCTGCCGCCCGATGCGGCGAATGAAGTGACCGACCGAGTCGGCCATTGCGTTCACGTGCCCCGGCGTGCCGGTCACCGCCTGGGCGAGCATATTGCCGCGTATGTCGTAAACGCCGGCCGAAAGGTCTCCTGCCTCCCGGACCGAAGTGGAGAATGCGGTGCGTACCAAGGCCTGTGCCTGCTCCTCGACAACCGAAATCAGCCGGTTCCACATGACCTGGTACGCGACCCGGGAGTGTTTCCTTCCAACCACGTCCTATCCTTTCCTGGAAACGATGAGGCAATCGTCAGGCTGGCATACCGCGATGCAGCCAGACGGGACGACGGTCGTGGTTTCGGGCTCGGTCACGGCTGCCGGCCCCCCGGCCTGCTGGCCGGTTGTCAACGTCTCGCGGCGAAGGATGGCCGCATCGACGAAACCGGAGGAAACCGGGTCAAACAACGTCCGTTCACCAGCGGTCCTTGCCGTGCTTTCTCCGGGGGCAGTCTCAATTTGTTCGACCGGCTCGGGCGGCGTCGATGCGTTGACCGACCAGACGGTGATCTCGATGTCCAGTCCTGCGACGGGACGGCCGAACAGCCTGGTGTAATCATCCTCGAAGCGTGCCCGGAAAGTTCCGCCATCGGGTTTCATCGCCTGTCCCCCGGTCAGGGCGACCGGGATTTCCCAGCCCTGCCCGGTGTAACGCATGTAGGCCTTGAACGTACTCCGGATTACGCTGTCTCGGTCACAACCACGCACGAAGCTCGTGGCTTCTTCCCTCAGCTCCTCGAAGAGTTTGCGAGCCCGCCCGGCGTCAAATTCACTCAGCTTCATGTAGATCGATCTATTGGCCTCGAAGCTGAACGGAGCACGCAGGAAGCCGATCGCCGACCCGACACCGGCTCCCGGCGGCACGATGAAACTGCGGATGCCGAGTTTCTCGCACAGCCTTCCGGCGTGAAGCGGGGCTGCCCCACCGAAAGCGATCATGGTGTAATCGCTGATATCTTCCCCGTTTTCCACGGCATGAACGCGCGCCGCATTGGCCATGTTCTCGTCAACGACTTCCGTTACGCCGAAGGCTGCCTCAACCGTGTCCATCTGCAGTTTCCGGCCCACATGTTTCTCGAGTGCAAAGTTGGCCAGTCCGGGATGCAGCCGGATCGCTCCGCCCGCAAAGTTCCCGGGATCGAGTTTCCCGAGCACGAGGTCCGCGTCGGTGACGCCCGGATGGTTGCCTCCATGGCCATAGCAGGCGGGGCCTGGTTCGGACCCGGCGCTTTCCGGCCCAACCCGGATCTGCTGCATCGAGTCGACACGGGCCAGCGAACCGCCGCCTGCACCGATCTCCACCATGTCGATCACCGGGATCGAGACCGGCATGCCGGAGCCTTTCTTGAACCTGTAGGTTCTGGCGACCTCGAACACGCGTGACGTGCCTGGCGCCTGGTTCCTGATCAGGCAGATCTTCGCGGTTGTTCCACCCATGTCGAACGACAAAGCCTTGTCGAGGCCGTAACGCGCTGCAATATTGGCTGCAAAAACAGCCCCTCCGGCGGGGCCGCTTTCAACCAGGCGTACGGGAAACTCGGCACCGTCTTCAATCGACATGATGCCGCCGCCGGAGTGAATGAGGAAGGTCCGGCAATTCACACCTTCCGTGCGCAACCTCTTCTCGAGCCTGCCAAGATATGAAGCCATCTTCGGCTTGATATAGGCGTTTGCGACGACGGTATTGAAACGCTCGTATTCCCGCATTTGCGGAGATACTTCGGACGATATCGAAACGGACGCCTTCGGCAGCTTCCTGTACAGGACCTCCCGCACGGTCTTTTCGTGCAAAGGGTTGAGATAGGCGTGGATCAATCCGACCGCGACGCTTTCAAAACCGGCCTCGCCGATCCGGTCAACCACCTCCTCCACTTCGCCGCGATCCAGCGGGACCAGAACCTCGCCCCGCGCGTCAATACGTTCGGTGACAGTAAAGCGCATCTGCCGGGCCAGGAGCGGTTCGGGCAAGACCAGATTCAGGTCGTATTGCTCGAATCTGCTTTCGGTTCGCATCTCGATCACGTCCCGGAATCCCTGTGTGGTGATCAGGGCTGTCCTCGCTCCACTCCGTTCGATCAGCGCATTCGTGGCCAATGTCGTTCCGTGAATGATCTGGCCGATCGAAGCGGGCGTCGTCCCGGCCCTGGAACAGACCAGGTGAATTCCTTCAATGATCGCGTCTTCTGGCGCTGCATGAGTGGTCAGCACCTTGGCCGAGAACATCTCGCCATGCCGTTCAAGCACGACATCGGTAAACGTGCCTCCGATATCGACCCCCAGTCGAGTCGCAGTTGTCCCGTCAGACACGTAGAACGGCTCTCGTACGATTTCCGGTCAGGCGCGCCGTTACCTTCCCCTGAAAGGTGTTTCCAATTCCGGTGCGTTCCGGACAGATTGTCATTGCTTGGTCATCCTTTGCGCCGACCGGGAATGCACATCGCACGAATCCCCTTATCATCAAACGAATCGACGTAAAGATGGTGAACGGTGAACCGCGATTCGAGGCAGGAAAGGCATGCGTGTTAATTGTTCGAAGAAGTGCCGGCGGCAGCGCGAAAGCAATTCGCGTATCATTTTCTGATCCGTCTTCAACGATCAGCTCGTTGGCCTGCAGATGAATCGGGCTCAAAATCAGGATACGAACGCTTTTTTCATGCGACGTACGGGATCAAGGACGTGATCCCATAACCCCGTCTTTTGGAGTCGACGGCGATTCAATTGTGTCTGGATGGCATCCCGCAATCTGGACTCGATACCGGATTTGACTGCGTCGAGATTCCAAACAGGTTTCCTGGCGCAGACCGGTATCGGATTTTTCACGCCGACATCATCGGCAATCGCATGAACGGCTTTTTCGACTGTGGTTTTGTGATCACCGGAAATACGGTTGTCCGACGGCCACTTCGACGGAAACGGCAGCAGGTCTACTCCCGTCACGACCGCAAGGACAGGAGGTTTTCTCCGATTCTTGTTTTTGGCGAACCATTCGTTGAAACGTTTCAACAGCTCGTAGTCCGGATTGCGCGCCGGCCGGTTCGCACGCAATGTCCAGATAACAAGGTCACTTTGCGTGAGTTCCGACATCAGGCCGTCGTGTCTCTTCCTTGTCGTATCGAATCCGGGAGTGTCGACCAGGTGGCATTGGATGTCATCGATGGTCATTTCGTATGTGGCCATTCCTTCGGTTGTGGGGGGCGCGTCGATTTCCGGAGGGACCCTGCCGGTCGTCAGGACGTCAACGATGGAAGACTTCCCGGTACTTGTTTGGCCGACCATCAGGATCCGCAGGGGATCCAGCGCGGCGGTTCGCTTCAGATCCTCCAGGGTTTCGTTCAGCCTCTTCTCCAGAAGTTCCGCATCGGAATACTTGAGCCGGCCGGAATAGAGATCCACCGCGGCACTGGCGATTTCATTCAAAAGGCGACGTTGCAGTTCCGACTGAAACTGAACGCCGACATAGCTCCAGTGATCACTGGAAATCAAACCTTCGATCTCCCGAATGGCCGCAGCAGGAAGGTCGGTAAAGGCTCTGATGGTCCGGCGAACCTTGTCCAGTATACTGAAACCGCGGCTGATTTCCTCTCCGTGTTCCCAAACCCAATAGAGAGTGCCGACAGAGACGCTGTCGGAAAGCGGAATGTTCTCGCGCAAGATTTTGCGGTATCGACTCGCGGCTCTCTCAATCAGCAGCAAGGCTTCGGGAACCGTGAACTTCAGGACATCATTCCCGCCGTCCGAAAACCTGTTCGCCACTCCCTTGACCACGTCCATTGCCCGGTCCTGCATTTCCGGCCAGGGAACCGGTTCATTCGTTATCGTTTCGATGTCTTTGCAGGTCGCGCGGTAAATTTCCCGTTCGTGGTCGGTCCACTCGTGGTTTTCCTCGACGTTTTCGAGCGGAGACGTAACTTGCCGTTCCTGTTTCCTTCGAGCTCGGCCAAGGATGATGCGGTGAAACACAAACAAAACGACGACAATCCCGAGGCTTGCCAGCCAGGGAATCAGCCAGTTGTTCTGGAACAGCCAAAGGACGCCCACCACCATGAGCGCGATGAACGGAGCGGCGATAACCAGAACGCCCAGGAGAATGTCCAGACGCAGGAACCAGCCGAGCCATCCTCTAGCGGCGGCCATTTTCGGGGTTCTTTCCTGACTGAAACGCCTGTTTGTACAGGGCGCGAAGTTCCTCGGCAGACACTTCCCGGCCTTCCCGGACCTGAAAAAGGAAATAGGCCGCAGCACGGCCCAAGGCGTATGTTGCCGTGAAACTCATCGTTCCGGCGGCGAGGGCCCCGACGGTCTGGCCGTAAACGGGAATCAGCTTCCCGAACTGGCGCAATCCGAAATTCAGCCCGTAGCGGAGCAAAAAGGCGGTACCGAGACATGCCTGCAACTGCAGGAGGAGAGGCAATGTCCACTCGATTTCGTAGCGCCGACCGAGTGCCACGAGCATTGCACTTTGTGCGGCGATGACCGAGCCCGCACCAACGACAGGCAGGACGTCGCTTGCGCCGGCACTGGCGGCGTACCAGAGCACCGTATTCCGGTGGTTGGAGAACTCCTTTCCCTCGGCCGAACTGCGTTCGTGTCGTGCGAGAACAAATGCCGGAACCTTGAGCAGGTCACTGAGAGCGTCGACCAGTATGTCGTGATCCCCGCGGGCTTCCTTCCTCGCGGTTTCCGGGCCGGCGAGTTCAAGTTCGATCCACGGGATTTCCCGACCGACCGCTTCCCTGACCATTTCCTGGACCCGGGCGCGCGCGCGCGAACGCTCACCCTCTTCGGGAACGCAGCCCTTTCCGGTATGAACCAACAGTATTTCCGTGCCGCGGGCCTTTCTGCTCACGGTCTTCAAGACGTCACAAAGTTCTTGCTGGTTGGGATCGTCCAGTTTCGCGACCGCCACGACGACGTGACTGTGCTCCATGCATTCGCGAATGTCTTCGGCAGGATCATATCCGGTTTCACCGAGCCCGCGTGTATCCAGGAATTTCAACAAGGGTCGGTCTGGCGGAAACACGAATATGTCGGCGGTCCGGGTACAGGGTCGATAGCCGTTTCCGATCTCGATTTCGGAAGCACCGGTGACACTTTTGACAATTGATGACTTGCCCGCCGCCGTCTTTCCGAGAAGCCAAATCATCGGCACGACTTTTTCTGTGGCCGATTCGACGTCCTCTTGACGTTCGTCCACGGTGTCCGAAGAAACCTCCTCCCACAAGGACCTCCAGTATCGATTGATCACGGTCATTGTGTTTGCAACACGCCCGATTTTAAATAGACCCACGCACCAACGATTTGAACGCCAACGGCAGGGTACCACTGCGAAAACCAAACTTAGTTACAAAGTCGATTTCAGCATGGCAAGTAACCGGCCGAGGGGGTTGAGGACAGACGCGTGTGCGATCTCGGGCCGAACACCTGCGCAGGTCTGTGCCCACTTATGTCGAAATTCAGGAGAATGGCCATGAGCAGACCAGAGACGGTTTATACGGGCCCCGAACTGTGCACCATGTCCGCCCGGGAAGCCGTCAGGCTCCTCAAGGCCCGGGAGATCAGGCCCGATGAGCTTCTGGAAGCATCGCTCGAGCGAATCGAACAGGTCAATCCTGCCGTCAATGCCACCGTCGTTCACTGCGAAGAACGCGCACGGGAGTCGATTGCGCGGCTCGACGGGCGAAGCCTGGCTGCTGCGCGCGAGCCCGGCTGGCTCGCGGGCCTGCCCGTGGGAATCAAGGACCTGATCGATGTGGCCGGCCTTCCCAACACTTGTGGCAGCCCGGCGTTGAAAGACAACGTTCCTGATTGCAGCGACGCTCTCATCGACCGGCTTGAAGCAAGAGGTGCAGTCATCGCGGGCAAGACGAATACTCCCGAGTTCGGTGCCGGCGGCAACACGTTCAATGACGTCTTTGGCTTCACCCGCAATCCCTGGAACACCGCAATGAATGCCGGAGGCTCGTCCGGAGGCTCGGCGGTCGCACTGGCAACCGGGCAGTTCTGGCTTTGCCACGGCTCGGACCTGGCGGGTTCGTTGCGGACACCGGCGGCGTTCTGCGGCGTCATCGGGTTTCGGCCTTCTCCGGGCCGATGCGGCGGAGGCCCGAAGGATCTGGCGTTCGCGCCCGAAGCTGTCCACGGTCCGATGGCCAGGGACGTCCTGGATACGGCACTTCTCCTGGATGCGATGTGTGGCTACGACCCGCGGCATCCCATAAGCCTGGAGGCACCAGACGTCCCGTTCCAGGCTGCCGTAAGGGAAAACCCGGGCCGAATTCGCATTGCCTTTGCAGAAGATCTCGGCGGATTCGCTCCCGTCGAAGGCGAGATACGGGAGGTCTTGCGAACGTCCCTCGAAACCGTTGCCGATCAAGACATCGTCGTGGAGGAATCATGTCCGGACCTGCCCGAACTCAACGATACCTATTTGACGCTGAGGGGAATTCACTACGGTGCGGTGGCCGACTACCTTCCGGACGAGGTAAAGGCGTACTTCAAGCGAACGCTCCGGGACAACGCCGAATTCGGCCGCAGCCTCCAGGCGGCGGACATTTTCCGGGCCTTGAGAAACAAGACGGTGCTCTACGGGATCATGCGGCGGTTCCTGGAAAACCACGACGTTCTGGCCCTGCCGGTCACGGGGATCGCGCCGGGGCCCGTCGAAGTCGAGTATCCACCGTCCATCGGCGGCGTCGAAATGGAAGATTATGTCGAGTGGCTGCGATTCTCCTTTCTTTCGACCACGACCGGGCTGCCGTCCATCGCGATGCCGGCGGGATTTACCCCGCGGGGCCTGCCCGTCGGCATTCAGTTGATCGGACCGCCAAGAGGAGAAGCGAGATTGCTGCAGGTGGCCCGCGTGGTGGAAGAAAGACTGAACCTGCCGGCCGGGCCGTTCGATCCACTCGTTTCAGTTTGACATGGAGGGCTCCAAAAGGCGCCCGATACGACCAGGCCGATGACTGGACCCATCCTGTTGCCGCTGCCCGCTTCCAAGCCTCCCCGGCCTGGATGCCGAAGTTCATGGGCCGGCCACGATCGACCGGCCGACCGTACGCCTCGGGTACAGGGAACTGCACGTGATGCCGGAACCGAGGGACCGACACACCCGAAGAGGCAGTCAGGGCGGCGGTGAAAGCGGCAATACGGTCGCGGATTCGAATGGAGGAAAGACATGATCACCGTATACGCGGCGAAGAAAGTCATCACGATGGACCGCAACATGCCCGAGGCGACGCATGTTGCTGTTCGCGGTGGGCTGGTGCTCGCGGTCGGCGGTCCTGACTGTTCCGACGGTTGGGGCGAAGAGACAAGGCTCGATGACAGATTTGCTGATCGGGTTTTCATGCCGGGTCTGATCGAAGCCCATGCCCATGTCATGGCGGGCGGCGTTTCCCGCTACTGTTATGTCGGGCATTACCCGAGAACCAGTGTCGAGGGCGGTGTCTGGGAGGGCGCGAATTCCAACGATGCCGTCGTCGAGAGACTTCGGGAGGTCGCGGTGTCGACGTCCACGAACGCGCCGGTTGTGGGCTGGGGATTTGATCCTGCCTTCGTTGAGGGACCGCGGCTGGACCGCAACCTGCTGGACAAGGTTGCGCGCGAACAGCCGGTGGTTCTTTTCCATTCGAATTTTCACGTCCTGACCGCCAACACCAAGGCCCTTGAACTGGCGGGACTGGATGCCGGTGCGGACATCGAGGGGTTATGCGTGGCCCCTGACGGTACGCTCACGGGTGAGTTGCAGGAATTCAAGGCAATGACGCCGGTCATGAACATGGCGGGGATCTCCGTCTCCGGACTCTCCGACGAACGGTCGGTTCGTGACTACGGTCGACTTGCGCGCAGTTGCGGGGTCACAACGATCGCCGATCTCAGCTCGGACCTGTTCGAGGAGGAAGTCCGGATGCTCCTCAGGGTTACCTCGGAACCGGAGTTTCCGATCCGGTATGCCCCGGTGATGGCCGCAACCGAGGTTGATCCCGAAGAGGCGGCCGAGAGGGCAAGGGCGCTCGGCAAGAGATCGACGTCAAAACTGTTCCTGGGCAGCGCCAAGCTGTTCACCGACGGCACCATCCAGGGCCGGACGGCGAAACTCAAGCCGCCCGGCTACATGACCGGGCGCGACAACGGTATCTGGAACATGGACATGGACGACTTTCGGAGATCGGTCCGTGTCCTCCATGAAGCTGGGGTCAAGATCCACATTCATGCAAACGGGGACGAGGCAACCGAAGAGTCAATTCGGGCGTTCGAGGCGGCCATGCTTGCCTGCCCGAATCCGGACCTCCGCCACACGCTCGAACATGCCCAGCTCGCCGGTATCGACCAGTTCAAGCGAATGCGGGCCCTCGGCCTGACCGTGAATCTCTTTGCCAATCATCTGCACTATTTTGGCGATGTTCACTGGACCGGCACCGTTGGCCCGGACAGGGCTCGAAGGATGAATGCCTGTGCAGACGCATGGCGGGTTTTCGACGGGGATTTTGCCATTCACTCCGACGCTCCGGTGACGCCGCTCGCGCCGCTCAAGACGGCGTGGTGCGCGGTCAATCGGCAGACAGAGTCGGGCAGGAGACTGGGAGTTTCACAGCAACTCACCGTCCCGCAGGCTCTCCGCTGCATCACGATGGGTGCGGCATATGTCCTCAAGCTCGACGATCGTGTCGGTTCGATCCAATGCGGCAAACAGGCGGATTTCTGCGTGCTCGGCGCCGACCCGCTTGAAGTCGATCCGGGCGAACTGGATTCGGTGCCCGTTATCGCGACAATTCTCGGGGGCGAGATCACGCGATAGCGTGCGGGCGCAATTGAGGCCCGTGCGACCGTCGAACCGAAGCTTTGGCCAACTCGAAAAAAGTCCTGTCAGACCAATGACGGGACGGGGCCAAGCCTCGGGGCGAAGCCGCGAATTGACAGTGCTCGAACGCCAAAGACATGCGGATTCGAAAAATGAGCACGTCCTCGCCGACGCGTTTCGCAACGGAATCCCTGACATCAGTTCAACTACGAATATCAAACATCGGGCTCTCGGAAAGCGGCAGCCGCAATAGCCGCTCCGCAGCATCGGCGGATAGGCCGCGGATCCCCGGGGTTGCCGCTTCCGGGCCAGCATATTCATCGCTGCCGGAAATGCCGGCCCATGGCAGTCATTCGGATCCGTTGCCGGGACAACAGGCGGAAACGGCACCGCTGTGTTGCCTCGACGAAATCCTCCGGCAGGAGCCACCGGTCAAGACCGGCCGCCCGGTGTCGGGAAATGATGCGGCGGCTTTCTGGCCGAACGCGATCCCGAAGTCGCTGAGCACAGGGGTGGACACGCGGTCACCGCCCTGCCGTGATCGGGTGGTGGGATGGAAAGCGGCCCGATTCCTCACGGTCCGGGAATACGAACTCGGAACGGTGGTTGAATTCGGCCCTGGCAATACCAAACCGAACCACGACAGAAAACGTGACCATGACCTGTGCGTTTTGGTGCCGCGCTATTTCCCGATGAGCGCATCCGCATGCCGAAGGCTGAGCTCATCAAGCACCTTCAACCCGCGGCCAGGGTCACCATGCGCCGCGCGCATCCGGAAGCCGGATCGTCAGTGTTGCCATGTCATTTGTCCTCCATCAGCCAAACCCCAGGTGTAACGGCCTGGAAGCCGCCAAACATCAGTTCCTCCGCCGCAAAGTCCTTTTCGTTGCCCGCCACGATCCAAGCTGCATTCCCGGCAACCGCCAGGTCGATCAGGTGGTTGTCGGACTCTTCACGGAGGTTCGGGTGCCACAGAAAGGAGACATCAACCCACTGGCAAACACCAAGAATGGCGTCGAGAAGTGCTGACCGGCCTTCCGGACTTATTGGTGCCGCTGCGAATAATTCTTCCCTCGCAAGAACATCTTCATTTTCCAGGAACAAGCCATTGCCGGTGAGTGGCCGTACGGTGCCAGTCAGGCATCGTCGCAACACCTCCCGCGCTGCACCGATTGGAGACAGGACGGCGGAGACCAGCACATTAGTGTCGATAACGATTCTTTACTCCATGATATGATAGCATGTACGCCATCACCTCCAACACATGCCGCGATCTGAATTGGCGACGGGAATCAAGCAAATGTCGCCGGAACCGTCTTGTTCCGTAGTATTCGCCACATGTTCAACTTTGCCTCCGGCCATAATTGGCAATGGAAATGCCCCAATCACGTTGCCAGGCGCCTCAAGCGCGCTGACCGGCAAGTGTCAGTTGAACGCGTCGTTCAACACTTTTATCGCCTTGTTTGTGACTGTTGCAGAAGTACCGGTGGTGACCGGTTCGCCCTGCTGCATGTTGAATCGAATTCGATCCGGGAAATCCCGAAAGAAACCTTTGGTGAGGACTGCAGGTGTCGGACAAAGTGACATCGTGTCCACAGGCAGGATGATTTCAGAGGGGTACCCCCAGGCACGTTCGCAATCCTTTCATGTTACAAGAATTTAAAAATACCATATTTTCGTAACTTGTAGCTTGGCAGGCGTTTGCCTCGAACATATACTGGTCGCGAGGTCCCGAGACTTGGGAGTTTGCCCGTTGGACGCCTTGATCTGCGATGGAGTGCGGACGCCGATTGGTCGATATGGCGGGGCGCTGTCGTCGGTCAGGACCGACGACCTTGCCGCTGTCCCGATCATGGCGCTGATGCACCGAAATGCGGGCGTTGACTGGAACAGGCTCGACGAAGTCGTTCTGGGATGTGCAAACCAGGCCGGGGAAGACAACCGGAACGTCGCACGGATGGCCACGCTTCTCGCCGGCCTGCCCGCCGAAATACCGGCACTGACCGTGAACAGGCTTTGCGCCAGCGGTATGGATTCAGTTGCAATCGCCGCGCGTGGCGTTCGTTCCGGTGATTACGACCTCGTGATCGCCGGAGGTGTCGAAAGCATGAGCCGGGCGCCATTCGTCTTGCCGAAGGCAGCGTCGGCATTCTCGCGTGCGCAGGAGGTTCACGACACGACCATCGGTTGGCGGTTCGTGAACCCGAAAATCGACACCGCCCATGGAACCCATTCGATGCCGGAAACTGCCGACAATGTTGCGGATGAGTTCAATGTCTCCCGCCGCGACCAAGACCGCTTCGCGGTGCGAAGCCAGAG
Organism: Paracoccaceae bacterium; assembly: GCA_965242975.1. Taxonomy (GTDB): domain Bacteria; phylum Pseudomonadota; class Alphaproteobacteria; order Rhodobacterales; family Rhodobacteraceae; genus JAPPHA01. The sequence goes on from CBDETS010000007.1 coordinate 4,193,806, forward strand.
TCGATGGGCTGCCGCACACGAGGCCGGGTACTTCAGGGACGAAATCGTGGCTGTCCGTGTTCCGCAACCGAAAGGCGGTGACGTGGACGTAGCGGAAGACGAACATCCGAGACCAGGCACGACGGCGGAGGGTCTCGCCAGCCTGAACGGGATCAACGGATGTGGCCGCACCGTGACTGCGGGCAATTCCAGTGGAATCAACGATGGCGCCGCGGCGATCCTGATTTCTTCCGAAACGGGTGCGAGGGATCATGGGCTGACACCGGTCGCGCGAATCGTCGGGATGGCTTCCGCTGGAGTCCTGCCCCGTGTCATGGGAATCGGTCCTGTCCCTGCGTGCCGGAAAGTGCTTGACCGGGCGGGGTTGAGCATCGACCGGATCGATGTGATCGAGCTCAACGAGGCGTTTGCCAGCCAGGGGCTGGCAACGCTGAGACAACTGGGCGTGGCGGATGACGACGAGCGGGTGAATCCGAACGGGGGCGCAATCGCGCTCGGCCATCCGCTCGGCATGACCGGTTCGCGGATTGTTTTGACGGCAGCCCGCCAGTTGCAGCGAATTCGCGGAAAATACGCCCTCTGCACGATGTGTGTTGGCGTAGGGCAGGGTACGGCCGTTATCCTGGAACGTGTTTGATACGGAGGGTCGAGTCTTGTACGCCCAGATGGTCGCTGCCGACAATATGGATGACTCTGCCAATGCGGTTGCCTTTCAGGAGCGGATCGACAGGGGAGAGACGATCGAGCCGAACGACTGGATGCCGGAGGGATACAGGAAGACCCTGATCCGGCAGATTGGCCAGCACGCGCATTCTGAAATCGTTGGACAATTGCCCGAGGGGAACTGGATCACCCGCGCGCCCACGCTGGAGAGAAAGGCCATCCTGCTGGCCAAGGTCCAGGATGAGGCGGGTCACGGACTTTACCTTTACTGCGCGGCCGAGACGCTTGGGGTCAGTCGCGACGAACTGACCGAGCTGCTCCTCGAAGGACGCATGAAGTATTCGTCGATTTTCAACTACCCCACGCTGACCTGGGCAGACATGGGAGCCGTCGGCTGGCTGGTCGACAGCGCGGCCATCATGAACCAGGTGCCGCTTCAGCGTACGTCATACGGTCCATATGCCCGTGCAATGGTCCGGATCTGCAAGGAAGAAAGTTTTCACCAGAGGCAGGGATTCGACATCATGATGACGATGGTGAACGGAACCGAAGCCCAGAAAAAGATGGCCCAGGATGCGCTCGACCGCTTCTGGTACCCCTCGCTGATGATGTTTGGACCGTCGGACAGGGACAGCGTTCATTCGGCAAGATCGATGGCCTGGAAGATCAAGATGAACACCAATGACGAGCTTCGGCAGAAATTCGTCGACCAGACGGTGCCGCAGGCAGAATACCTCGGGTTGTCCATCCCGGACCCCGACCTGAAGTGGAACGAAACGAGGGGTCACTACGACTTTTCCGAACCCGACTGGTCCGAATTCTTCGGGGTCATCAATGGTCACGGACCCTGCAATTCCGAACGCCTTGCGGCTCGAAAAAAAGCCTGGGAAGACGGCCAGTGGGTCCGGGATGGCCTCATCGCGCACGCCAGGAAAAAGGCGGCCCGGGAGTCTGCTGCGGCATGAGTACTCCTGGCAAAGACACCACTGAATCGGACAATGGTTCGCCCGCGCGGCACGAATGGCCGCTTTGGGAGATCTTTGTCCGAGGCCAGAATGGCATGGCCCACCGGCATTTCGGGTCGCTGCACGCGCCGGATGCCGAGACGGCAATCCGGAACGCGCGCGACGTCTACACCCGCCGAGGCGAAGGCGTCTCGATCTGGGTGGTCAAGGCACGGGACATCGCCGCGTCGTCTCCTTCGGAGAAGGGGCCGTTCTACGATCCCGCCAGTTCAAAGGTCTATCGCCACCCGTCGTTCTTCGATGTTCCGGACGAGATCGGGTCTATGTAATGGACCGGGACGACGCCTGTTTCGAATTCCTGTGCCGGCTGGGAGACAATACGCTCGTCCTCGGACACCGGCTCAGCGAATGGTGCGGGCACGCTCCTGTCCTTGAAGAAGACATCGCGGTCGCAAACATTGCCCTGGACCTGATCGGCCAAACCCGGTTGTGGCTGGGTCTCGCGGGAGAGGTCGAGGGAAAGGGCCGGACGGCGGACGACCTGGCCATGCTGAGGGATGTCTGGGACTTCCGGAACCTCCTGCTGGTCGAACAGCCGAATGGAGATTTCGGCCAGACCATGGTCCGTCAGTTCCTGTTCGATGCATGGCATGTCGAGTTGTTGACGGGGTTGGAGGATTCGACCGAATCCCGGATTGCCGGAATCGCGGCCAAGACCGTCAAGGAAGCACGGTACCATGTTGAACGGTCCGCAAGCACGGTCATCGGGCTTGGCGACGGCACGGAGGAAAGCCACGAAAGGATGCAGAGGGCGCTGGAATTGCTCTGGCCCTACGTCGGAGAGATGTTTGATCCCGACGATGTGGACGCTGCCCTGGCGGATGCCGGAATCGCGCCGACCCTTTCGAGCCTGAAGCGGCGGTTCGATGTGCGCGTGCGTGAAGTCCTGTCAGAGGCCACCCTGATCGCGCCCGATGGCGGTTTCGCTCACAGCGGCGGCAAGTCCGGAGTGCGCCACTCGGAAAACCTGGGCCATCTGCTTGCACAGATGCAGTGGCTGCAGCGCGCCTATCCTGGCGCTCGCTGGTAGGGCCGTGCCTGAAGTCGCCGAAATCTGGAGCCTGCTCGACCAGGTGCCCGATCCGGAGATCCCGGTCATTTCGGTCGTCGATCTCGGGATTGTCAGGGATGTCGGGTGGCGTGGCGACACGCTGGAAGTGACCGTGACGCCGACCTATTCGGGTTGTCCGGCGACGGCGGTCATCGCGGCGGATATCAGCCGGGCACTCGAGGACGGTGGCATCAGGAGTTACAAGATCAGGACACAGGTATCACCACCGTGGACAACGGACTGGCTGAGCGAAAAGGGGCGGAAAAACCTGGCCAGCTTCGGGATTTCGCCCCCGAGTTCGGCAGGCCGTCCGGAGACATGCCCGCTTTGCGGCAGCGGAACGGTGTCACTGGTCAGCCAGTTCGGCTCGACGCCGTGCAAGGCCCAATGGCGGTGCGACACCTGCCTGGAGCCATTCGACTACTTCAAGTGCATCTGAGGATCGGGCCGTGGCACTTTTCCGGGAACTGAAGGTCACTGATCTACGCAAGACCATTCGCGATGCGGTCGTCGTGACTCTCGAACCCCTGGATGGTGCCGGGCTGAACTTCGTACCGGGGCAATACCTGACGTTCCGAAAGGAATTCGGCGGAACGGAGGTCCGGCGAAACTACTCGATCTGCACGGGTCGTGGCGAGAGGCGCATTCAGGTCGGAATCAAGCGTGTGGAGGGAGGAGCCTTCTCCACCTGGGCCAATACCGCGCTCAAGCCAGGTGACCTGCTGGAAGCGATGCATCCGAGGGGAAGTTTCCATACCGGGATATCTCCGGAACGCCGCAGGACCTTTCTCGGATTTGCCGGGGGGTCGGGAATCACGCCGATCCTCTCGATCCTGAGAACCGTCCTGGCAGAAGAGCCGAAAAGCAGGTTTACGCTGGTTTACGCCAACCGCGCTCCGGACACAATCATGTTTCGGGACGAACTGTCCGATCTGAAGGATCAGTATCTCGACCGGCTGAAACTCGTCCACATCCTCGACTCCGGCACAACGGATTCCGGGTTGTTCTCGGGAGTGATCGACAGGAGCAAGTGCGATGCCCTGTTCCGGGACTGGGTCGATGTCCGCCCGGCAGATGTGGCGTTCATTTGCGGTCCGCAGCCGATGATGTTGACGATCTCGGAATGCCTTCAGTGCCACGGAATGGCGCGTGACCGAATCAAGATGGAGCTGTTCCGGAGCGATCAGCCGGGCCGTCTCAGGCGCGGAAAAGTGCCGAGACAATCAGGACTCGCGGGTGGAACGATCGAGGCCTCGGTCACGGTTGACGGGGCCTTGAGGAGGATACGGGTGGCGAAGGGCCAGACCCTGCTTGCCGCCGCGCTCGAGAATGCGCTCGAGGTGCCCTACGCCTGCCAGGCAGGAATCTGTTCCACCTGCCGATGCCGGATTCTCGACGGAACGGTCGAGATGATTGCCAACCACGCACTCGACCAGAGCGAGATCGACAGCGGCTATATCCTGGCCTGCCAGTCCCTGCCGGTCACCGAACGCGTTGCCGTTGAATTCGAGCGATAGCGTTCAGGCGGTCACTTCGAGCCTCACCACGCGGCGACGCCTGTGAAGTCCGTCCGGAAGTGTTTCATATGGGCCAAGTGGGTACCCGGGTTGCCGGTTTCCACGGAACCCGCCGCGAGATGCTGCCCGGGCTCGCGTGTCAGTCACGGGTTTTCCAACCCGCCAGGATTGAGTCCGGTCACAAGCTCCACGTACCGTATTCGGTCTTTCCATCCGGCTTTCCTGTTCCGGAGAAAATGCCAGTTCAGCATCCCGAAAACCGGCATGGACGCTTTCCGGATTTTCTGGGGTAGGCCCGGAACCTTTACGAAGGGTCAATGCCGTTCAGGGACATTCCGTGAAGCCTTTCGTGCAGGCTGGACAGGTATGTGTTGAGAATTCCGATAGGCAGGGCGTCCTTGCTGCTGCCGTCGTGATAGACATGTGCCTTGGCGTTCTCTCAACTTCGGGAAACAACTACCAAAGAGGTCCTGGCGCAGCCGCTCTCTGCAAATGCCGTTTCAGAAACCCGAATAATGCGATCGGGTTTCTGGCCATGGCCTTATGCCGTTGTCCGGACCAGGCAATACTCACCAGAAAAGTTGTCAATCGCCCGCCGAGCCGTCCCCGGTTTCGATCAGGATGACCGGGCACCTGGGCGATAACGTCGGAGCGAACACCCGCAGCCTCGAACCTGTTCCTGTAACTCTTGATGTTGTCGCAGGCGTGACAGGTGGACTACTTGGCTCGTTCGCGATGCACGGATTCAAATTCGTCCCAACGGGCAATTTCGATCGGATCCAGCCTGGATCTCGACAGGGTGAGGCCTTGCGTCGGAATCGCCGCCTACTCCTCGAACAGGTTGCCCTTGATCGTGCGGGACATGCCCCTGAATTCAGCGATCACGGCGCCATCCTGCCGGATTACCCGTACGTCGTAGATGCCGTTTGGTCCCGAGAGCGAGATCTCCCGGGCTTCTGCGGTCAATGTGTCTCCCTTGCGGGCCGGAGTGACATAACTCACCAGGTTGTGCTGGGCGACCGTTCGCCTGTTTCGGCTGTTGCAGGCGAAGGCAAACGCCGAATCTGCGAGCGAAAACGTGATGCCTCCATGGCACATGCCATGGCCGTTGCAGTGATGTCGGCCGACCTCGAGTGTCACCACCGCACGGCCTTCACTAACCTCGACAAGCTCGAGACCCAGCCATTTCGACGCTTCATCATTCCGCCACATCTGTTCTGCAGACCGTTTGGCGCGCTCATCGGGTGTCATTGTCACGTGCCGGTGAAGACTGGCGGGCGCTTGTCAAGGAAGGCAGACACACCTTCTGCGTAGTCCGCTGTCTGGCCGCACGCCTCCATCATGGCGGCTTCAAGCTCGAGTTGCGCATCGAGAGTGTTGAATGCCGCGGCCTGGATGGCATGCTTGGTCTTCCCGAGTCCGAACGTCGGTCCCCGGGCAAGACGCTCCGCCAGTGCGCGGGCCTCGGGCATCAGTTCCTGGTCGGGAATCGCTTTCCAGATCAAACCCCATTCCTCGGCCGTCCGGGCCTGGAGAGGGTCCGCGGTCATCGCCAGGGCCTTGGCCCGGGCTTCACCGAGAAGCCGTGGAAGGTGCCAGCTGCCACCCGTATCCGGAATCAACCCGACCCGCGCGAAAGACTGTATGAAACGGGCGCTTTCCGCCGCGAGAACAATGTCGCACGCCAGGGCGATGCTGGCCCCCGCGCCAGCCGCGACGCCGTTGACCGCGCAGACGACCGGAATCGGAAGATCGCGGATCAGGCAGACAAGCGGAGAATAGTACGTGCGAACCGTCTCCCCGAGACTCGGGGGGTCATCAGCCGCCGAAGGGTCCCGGTCAGTCAGGTCCTGTCCGGCACAGAAACCGCGTCCTTTACCCGTCAACAGTACGGCACGCGCATTGCCGTCCCGTGCCTGTTCAAGCGCCGCGCGGAGCGCGCAGTGCATTTCCACGGTAAAACTGTTCAGACGGTCAGGCCGGTTCAGCGAGATCTCGACCCAGTCGCCATGACGGTCCACAAGAATCGTGTCGCTCATGCGTCGATCCACATACGTGATCGGATCCGTTTCCCCTTGCATGAACCGAACGGGTGGTCAATGAACTGATGCGCTTTGCCCAATCCGAAATTCGAGGCTCCAATGAATGTTGTCCGGGTGGAACGCGATGGCGATATTGCCTGGGTGACAATCGATAATCCGCCTGTCAACGCCACATCGACGGAAGTTCGAACGGGACTTTGGACGGCCGTGGACGAAGTTCAGGGAGCGCGCCTGGCAGTCCTGCATTGCCTTGGGCGCACGTTCATCGCAGGCGGCGACATGCGCGAATTCGATCACCCGGCGCGGGAACCTCATCTGCCGGATCTCGTCGACAGGATCGAAAACAGCGGTACGCCGTTTCTTGCTCTTCTCCACGGCTCGGTTCTCGGTGGAGGACTGGAAATGGCCATGGCGGCGGCGTTTCGAATTGCGGCCCCGGGAACCCGGTTCGGTTTGCCCGAAGTCAACGTGGGCCTGATTCCCGGCGCAGGTGGCTCTCAGCGGGCGCCGCGCTTGTTCGGTTGGGATGCCGCGTTCGAGATGGCGTGCCTCGGGCGCCTGGTTACCGCTGAACGTGCACTTGAGCTTGGCGCAATCGATGCAATCGAGGATCATCCGAAAGAACGTGTTGCCGAATACAGGAGAAGTGTTCCGCCTGAAGCTGTCTCCCGACGGATCATCGATGCACCTGGTCAGACCTGGCTTGAGCGGAGGCGGGAAGAACTGGCGCGGCGCGGGCGCGGGCGCAGGGCTCCACAGGCGAATCTGGAAGCATTGACCTGGGCAACTCGTCCTTACACCGAAAGCCAGCCCCGGGAACGTGCGCACCACCTGGACATGCGGAAATCGGATGAGTGTCGTGCGCTACGTCACGTCTTTTTTGCCGAACGGGCCGTTGCCAGGCCCGAATTCATTCGCGGCAGGGAAGCGGGGCCAGTCGAGTCCGTCGCCGTCATTGGCGGCGGGCTGATGGGTGCCGGAATTACGGTTGCGTGCCTGAACGCGGGACTTCCGGTGACCGTCGTGGAACGGGATTCCGCAAGCGAAGAAGCTGCCAAGGTACGCATGCGAACCATGGTCGACGGGGCGTTCTCTCGCGGCATGATCGACAGGGAGCAAAGGGCGCGGCGGTTCGGGTTGCTCTCGACGAGTTCCGAGATCGCCGGAGCAAAGGACGCGGATCTCGTGATCGAGGCGGTTTTCGAGGACCTGGCGACCAAGAGGGAGGTTTTCCGGGAAGTGGCCAGCATTGTCAGGCAGACCACGATCCTTGCAACCAACACGTCCTATCTGAATCCGGAGGAGATCTTTCGTGTCGCGGGCGGTCGGGAACGCTCGGTCGGACTTCACTTTTTCGCACCTGCCCACATCATGAAACTGCTGGAGGTGGTTCGGCTGCAGGAGACGTCTGCCGACACGCTTGCAACCGTGTTTTCGTTCGGAAAACGGTTGCGGAAAATAACCGTTCCTGCCGGAAACGGCGAAGGATTCATAGGTAACCGGATGCTTTCTGACTACAGGCGGGCCGCCGAGTACATGTTGGCGGACGGCGCGTTTCCCGATGAGATCGATTCCGCAATGCGCGCATTCGGTATGGCGATGGGTCCGTTCGAAGCCCAGGACGCCAGTGGGTTGGACATTGCCGAATCCAACCGGCGCCGGCTGGACGCGGTACGCGACCCGAACGAGCGTTATGTCGGGATTTCCGACCGGCTATGCGCGCGTGGACGTTACGGCCGAAAGACCGGCGCCGGCTGGTACCGTTACGATCACGGTGACCGGACTCCGCACAGGGATCCGGATGTAATCGAGTTGATCTTGGACTATTCTGCGGAGCACGGGATCATCAGGAAGACGTTTTCCGGGGATGAAATCCGGCGGCAACTGATTGCGGTACTTGCCAATACGGGCGCACTCCTCGTCGAGGAGGGAATCGCGGCAAACGACGCGACGATCGATCTCGTCAAGATTCACGGCTACGGCTTTCCAAGCTGGAAGGGAGGGCCCATGTACGCGGCCGGGGCCATGGGTACCGCGCAGATCGGGATGGAGCTTGCTTCCCTGGAAGCGGCGAATCCGGGATCGTGGCGACGCGCCAGGCGATACAACCTGGAAATCTCCCATGACACTGATTGACGTCCACAGCTTTGTTGCGGGCAGATGGGCAGGGCCCGGCTCCGGTGCGTGCGAAATCAGGGATGCCGTTACCGACGATGTCATTGCCCGTGCCGGCAACGAAGGAATCGATCACGGGGCTGTTCTCGACCATGGACGGAAGATTGGCGGTCCAGTGCTCAGGACGACGACCTTCCATGACCGGGCCCGGATGCTGAAGGCCCTGGCGCTTCATCTCGACCGGCACAAGCAGCCGCTTTACGATCTGTCGTTTTCGACCGGCGCAACCCGGAAAGACGCATGGATCGATATCGACGGCGGCATTGGAACGCTCTTTGTCTATGCGTCGAAAGGGCGGCGCGAAATGCCGGATTCACGCGTCTACCTCGATGGTGGCGTCGAGCAGTTGTCGCGGTCCGGGACGTTCAAGGGGCTGCACGTCGCAACACCCGTTCACGGGGTTGCCATTCACATCAACGCATTCAACTTTCCGGTTTGGGGAATGCTGGAAAAGCTGGCGCCGACGATTCTTGCCGGTGTCCCCGCGATCGTAAAACCTGCCACCTCGAGTTGCCATGTCGCGGAGGCAGCGGTCAGGGCCATCCTGGACAGTGGCATCCTGCCCGACGGCGTGTTGCAACTTGTGACGGGCGGACTCGGTGACATGCTGGACATGTTGACGAGCCAGGATGTCGTCAGTTTTACCGGGTCCGCCGGAACGGCCCGCCTGTTGCGGTCCAGGCCGAACATCATCAACAACTCACTTCGGTTCGTTTCGGAGCAGGACAGCCTGAACGCGTCGATACTTGGTCCCGACGCGGTTCCCGGAACGCCGGAATTCGACATTTTCATCGAGGAAGCTCAACGCGAAATCACGACGAAGGCCGGCCAGAAATGCACGGCAACCAGGCGTATTCTCGCACCCGAATCAAGCGTCGACGCCGTCACTGAAGCGCTGAAGTCCCGGCTGGAGCGAACCAGGATCGGCGATCCCAGGTCCGATGACACCGAAATGGGGGCATTGATTTCCAGAAGCCAGAAAGCCGATGTCCTCGAAAAGGCATCGATGATCGCTGGCGAGGCAGAGCGTGTCTGCGGAGACCCGGATCACTTCCGGGTTTCGGGCGCGGACCGTGACCGGGGCGCGTTCCTGCCCCCCATGCTCTTTGTCTGCAGCGATCCGGATGGTGCAAGGTGCGTCCACGAAACAGAGGCGTTCGGCCCGGTATCGACGATCATGGGATATCGTGACCCCGGGCACGCGATCGAACTGGCGAACCGGGGCGGAGGATCCCTCGTGGCATCGATCATGACCCATGATCCAGGATTTGCCCGTGAAATCGTGCTGGGCAGCGGTGCGTTTCACGGGCGCCTGTATTTCAATGACCGTCATTCCGCCGATGAAGCAACCGGTCACGGGTCGCCTTTGCCGCACATGGTTCACGGCGGTCCCGGACGCGCGGGTGGGAGCGAGGAGCTCGGCGGTATTCGTGGCGTGATGCACTACATGCAGCGCACCGCCATACAGGGCAGTCCCGACCTGCTCACGGCAGTTGGAAACCAATGGGTTCCGGGAGCCGGCGAGTCTTCCGGGCAGGGCCATCCGTTCACGCGCAGCTTTCATCAACTGGAAATCGGCGAAACGATCCACACTGCGGCCCGCAGGGTGACACTGGAGGACATCGAGCACTTCGCCACGTTCACGGGCGACACCTTCTATGCCCACATGGATGAGGCGGCAGCAAAAAGGAACCCGTTCTTTCCCGGGCGCGTCGCGCACGGCTACCTGCTTCTCAGCTTCGCGGCCGGTCTGTTCGTTGAACCTTCGGAGGGACCGGTACTGGCCAATACGGGATTGACTGACTTGCAGTTCATGAAACCGGTCGAGGCTGGAGACAGTATTCGGGTCCGTTTGACGGTAAAGAGGAAAACGCCGCGAAACGAGGAATACGGCGAAGTCCGGTGGCACGTTACCCTGATCAACCAGGATGAAGATCATGTTGCGGAATACGAACTTCGGACCATGAATGCGTACTCGGTTTAAGGCAGGGACCGCCCGCGTCCCTGCCTGGAGCATTGGAATGGACAGGACAGAGTTCGACGAATTGGTTGCATGCATCACCGGTGGCGAATTGCCACGTGTGTGGTCGTGGGTCGTGACCGTATTCGGCGATCTGGCACGCGAACCGGGAACCGAGATCAGCGGAACCCTGCTGGGTTGCCTTGCAGACCTGATCGGAATCAAGCCTGAAGCCATTCGCGTTGCACTGCATCGGTTGCGCAAGGACGACTGGATTGTCAGCCGACGGGATGGACGGAGAAGCGTACATTTCCTCTCCGAAAAGGGCCGGACACTCAGTTCCGAGGCAAGTCCTCGGATTTACGATGCGGTTTCCGATCCCCGGCCCGCCTGGCTAGTCCTTGCCGACCCGAGACATCAGGAGGTCACCTTCAGCATCGATCCGGTCTCGTTCGGTCCCGGCATGTGGATTGCCGCAGAGAGGCCGGATGACGAGGCCGTGTTCCGTGCCCGGCTCGAGCCCGGGCGTGAAATGCCGACATGGATCACGGAGAAAATCTGCTCGCACAAGTTGGCAATGGAATCCGGCGTGTTTGCCGGGCGCCTGACGGAATTACGGTCCTTGATCACTGACCCGGAAGCCCTGTCCCCGCTGCAGACGGCGACGTTGAGGGTGTTGATCGTGCACGGATGGAGGAGGCTGATCCTGAAAGCGCCGACGCTTCCCGATCACGTTTTCCCGGACGGCTGGGAGGGTGAATTCTGCCGAAGCCACGTGACGGGGTTGCTGTCCCTGCTTTGCAGGCCAACACAGGCGATTCTCGAAAACGAAACCGAACGCGGGGACACAGGATCCGATACACGTCCGATCGCAGGCGGAACCCGTTCATTTTCCCAAGACGGTGCCGATGGGCACACCGACCGGGAGGTACGAACACCGGAAGCGGCAGCCAGTGGTGGCACCGGATCAGGAAGGCACTCCCGGTGAATGGGAACCAACCCGTGCATGACTCGACTGACATGGGTATCATGGGAAAGTTCATACGAGATCGGTACGGCAATGCAAAACGATCGAATTCCTTTCGTCTCCGGCTTCAATGGCAAAAGCAAGGAGAGGAACTGCCAACGAGTTCAAGTCGTTCCGCCTCCTCGATTTCGGGGCTTGTGAGGAGGTGCCTGGAATGAATGCGGTGCAGTCCAAATTTTTTGAAACCCGGGAACCTGCGCTGCCTACGGAATGCGGTCGACATGCGTCCCGAATCGAACTTCGATGTGACACGATACCCGTTCGTGCCCTTTTCAGGACCTGAGGATCTCACCGCATGAAAGTCGACGGACGACACTACCGGTCAATCTGGCGCGAACAGGATACAGGCCGCGTGAGAATCATCGACCAGAGATGGCTTCCACATGAGTTTCGAATTGCCGAACTCGACTCACTCGACGCGTTCGTGTCCGCGATTCGTGACATGTGGGTTCGGGGCGCACCGCTGATCGGCGCTACCGCGGCGTATGGAATTGCCGTGCACATGACCTCCGATGCGCGCGACGCAGCCCTTGAGGAAGCGGGGAAAGTCCTGTTCGAGACCCGGCCGACCGCGGTCAACCTTCGTTGGGCACTCGAGCGGTGTGCCCGGACACTCGAACCACTGTCGGAACGCGAGCGTGCAGGTGCGGCAATGCGGCTCGCTGACGAGATCGCCGACGAGGATATCGAGATCAATCGAAAGATCGGCGTGCACGGACTTGAGGTCATCAGGCAGATTGCCCGCACGAGGCCTGACGGTGAGCCCGTACGCGTGCTGACCCACTGCAATGCAGGCTGGATTGCAACGGTCGACTGGGGTACCGCGACAAGCCCGATGTACCAGGCGCATGATGCCGGCATCCCGGTGCATGTCTGGGTCGACGAAACCCGTCCCCGAAACCAGGGCGCACTGACGTCTTGGGAACTCGGAAGCCATGGTATCAGCCACAGCTACATCGTGGACAACGCCGGGGGACACCTGATGCAGCGCGGACTCGTTGACCTGGTCGTCACCGGGACTGACAGGACAACTGCCGATGGAGATGTCTGCAACAAGATCGGAACCTATCTCAAGGCGCTGGCGGCACACGACAATAGAGTCCCGTTTTATGTCGCACTCCCGTCCCCGACGATCGATTGGACCGTACGCGACGGAGTGCGGGAGATTCCGATCGAGGAGCGCGACGGCTCCGAGGCCACGCATGTCATGGGCTTGAGCGCAGACGGTTCGCTGGGCCAGGTACAGGTGTCGCCGAAAGGCGCCGAAAGCGCAAACCCTGCATTTGACGTAACGCCCGGCAGGCTGGTTTCGGGCCTGATTACCGAGCGCGGAGTTTGCAAAGCATCGAGAACGGGACTTGCACGCCTGTTTCCGGAATTTGCTGCGCCCTGACGCGTCTCCTACGGAGACGGAAGCAGAAAGATCCGGGTCGAACATGGCCCTATCGTGCAGCTTGTCATAGAACCACGATTAGGAGAAACATCGCGCGAACACCCGGCCTTTCTGGCTCAGGCGGCCTACTTTTTGCTCAAGCTGAAGTGCAATGGATGCGCGATTTTGCGCTCAGCCGCCGGCTGATTTCCAGCACCTGCCGGAGGAGCAGCTCCGCCTTCGAATAATCCCCCGCCTCCAGTGCCGTGCGTGCCTCCGCCAACGACCTCCATTGTAATGCTGCACGTGCTCGGCCGCGATAAGCGCCGCTGCGTGCGTTTGCGCAAGATTCGGGTTGTTTTACTGACATGTCCATAACACGCACAACGTGTGAGGACTCGGCGGCAGTCGGAGGATCACAGGTTGTGCAATGCTCCATGTCCGAAGCCTTCGGATTGTTGGAGCCAGGGATGTCGATGCTCGAGTTTTCCACGAGACGGAAAGGATCATTCCATGTTTACGACAAGCCTTGTTTCATTTCTTCTTGCGGTATTCGCACTCGTCACGATTCCCGGTCCCGACATGGCGTTCGTCATGGCCAACGGCATTGCGCACGGGAAAAAGGGTGCATTTGCTTCGGCGCTCGGTGTCAGTTGTGGTGGCCTCGTCTTGGCATTGCTGACGTCGCTGCTTGTTGCAACAGCCTTGACGGTGAATGCGTCCATGCTGGCGGCATTGCAACTGTGCGGGGCCCTGTATCTTCTTTACATTGCCGTATTGACGATTTCCCGCCGGCCGCTGGCAACAGGGGTTACAGCTTCGGCGGCAAGAACCGGAAGCTTGTTTGTTCACGGTGTCGTGACGAATGTTTCGAACCCCAAAGCACTCGTGTTCTTCATCGCCTTTATTCCTCAGTTCATCCCCGGCGGAGTATCCAGCCCCGCTCTTTACACGTTGTTCCTTGGAGGACTGTTGTGCGCGATCGGCAGCATAATCAATTTTGCAATTGGCATCACCGGTTCCATGCTGACAGGCCTGAATCAAATCGGTTTCATGGGCAGAAGCTGGAGTCAGTGGGTCGTCTTCGCGTTGTTCTCCGTTGTCTCCGTTGTGTTCTGCATACAGATTGTGGCGAGCCCCTTGTGAGCCGATGAGGTTCTGATGTGGGCCTTGCCCGGCGGCTTGAGGGGACACCGCGGCCATGTGCTGGTGCGTGCGGTGACCTGTACGGGTGTACTCGAGCGATCCCCGGATGCGCCACCGATCGGCGACTATACGAATTGAGGGGGACGCATGATGGAACGGGGCGTGTTTGACCGGGACGATGTTTGTCAGGCTTCTGTAGTTCAATCACCGTACTTCTTTTCCGGCTCGCTCGGCTCAACGGCAAATCAAAGCGGCCTAATTTTCCGGTTTTTTCAGACAACCGTCGGAAAGCCACAACATCAGACCGCAGTTTTATCATGCTGCCTTCTCAAGGCCCCTCTTCCGCTCTCTCAACCATAACGGCTCGCTTTCGGACCGGCGCTTCAACCAGCACAGTGCCTGAGAGATGCTCGCGCGGCGCGCACGGGCAGCAGGGGTCACGATGCCCGTCTGCAACCACAGCTTCCTCGACGAGATCGAGAGGATCGGGATTTGATGAAAGGGAGACAGCAATCTAGGTTGAGTTCCCGAACCGTGAAGTATGTTGCTACGGCTACAGGTCCCGGGTCGAGAGGACCGACTTGAGTGTGTTGAGGACGCCGCCGACCTTGCCTTGGGAGTCCGTCTTTAGGTCAAGAGCCAACGATGAATGTACTGACCGACTGAGCGTGGCAAACTGAGTGGAAAAGTGACAACCCAACCACACAAAATAAAAGGCGGCGAAGTGGAAATTGATTTCAAGAAGCATGGCTACTCTGTACGATCCCTAGAAATGCTGGATTCGGAAGAGGGGCAGCTCAATGCGGTCTTCGCATGCTATGGATCTGCGGCTCAGCACGGTCAGCTACTTGAGGCCGCGCTTTCGAAACTTGTTATACTGCTCAGCGAATATTCGGGGCTCGAGCCACCGGATTCGTTAAAGAAGAAAACACTCGGCCAGCTTTTGCGGTTCTTCGACGAAAAGTTTGTAGTGGAGATCGATGACTGGGTACCCAGAATTTTGGACGCGGCCCGGGAGCAACGGAATTTCCTGATACATGAGTATTTTCTAAAGCGGTCCGATAAAATGCGTGTTGAATCCGGGCGCTTTGAAATTCTGAGAGAATTGGTGGGAATCGAGTCTCAGTTGCGGAAAGGAAGAGACCTTTTCAATGGGCTACGTGTGGCGGTCGAGGAGGTGATGAAGGGAAAACGCCAGGAGAACAGTGAGGCAAGGACAGTTTTCTCGGTTACATTGCGAATCGAACAAGAGTGACCAGTCCCAAGATTCTGATCCGGAACTGCGGCCGCTTCACTGCTCCCAGCCAGCATTGGCACTAACCCAACACAGGTACTGATTTCGCCATAGGATTCCAATGCTGCGGTTTCTTGATTCAGGGTTTTCCCACGCCGCTTCTGGTTGACAATGCCCGCCAGGCATATAGATGGAGGTCATCCAACCGTTGGTGTTCGCGCCTTCGGATAGGCCGCCCGCAAGGGCGGCTTTCTTTTTTGACCGGAAAATCAATGTCGCGGCGACGCGTTTCAGTCTATATTGATGGGTTCAATCTTTATCACGCTGTTGATGCGTTGAGTAACGATCATCTGAAGTGACTCGATCTGTGGAAGCTGTCCGAGACCCTTGTGCGGCCGGACAGGGAAGTCGTGACTTGTGTCAAGTATTTCTCGGCATACGCGAAATGGAGGACAGGCAGTTACCGTCGGCACCAGACGTATGTTGCGGCCCTGAAAGCGCGGGGCGTTCAGTTCATCGAGGGAAGATTCAAGAGGAAACACGTCCAGTGCCGCCTGTGTCAGGGCACGTACATCACCCATGAGGAAAAGGAAACGGACGTGAATATCGGTGCCCATCTCATGGCCGACGCTCTGAAGGATCGTTTCGATCGGGCATTGGTTGTCTCTGCGGATACGGACCTCAATGAGGCCGTTAAGCTCACGCGCCGGGAAACCACAGGACAAAACCTCGAAATTGATATTGTCGCGCCACCAGGGCGCATGGGCTCGAATTCAGAAGCCCTGTTTCCGGTAACAGTGGGTCGGATCCGGCGTTCGTTATTGCCCGAGCGAGTCATTTCCAACGGTGAGGAAATCCGACGCCCGCCCGCCTACGATCCACCGCTACCTCCGGGGCTGTGAATATAGTCCAGTCGTTCCTCTACTCCACCGCCATCCCCGCATGGAGCGCTGTCTTGCCGATCCCGATCCGGGCTGCGGCCTCGCCTAATGTCAGGCCGTTGTCGACGAGCTCGCGGCCTTGGGCGCCGGCGGCAGGTGCCATGACTGAAATAAATGCACCCGCAAGAATGATCCGGATTGTCATCGGTTGTTCCTTTCCTGATGCGATTGTGCGCACGATCAGAACTCAGTGCGACAAGAAACTGTCAATCACCCAAAGCGAAACCGGTTCCGGAGGGTCAGCAGCACCAGGAACAGCAGGATCGGATCGAGGATGGCCTGAATCGTGCCGACTGCGCCGAATACGCAGTCCGCATGGCTGGCGGCTTTTGTGAGAGCCATGTAGTGGCCGTCTAGATGGCCGCCTTCTCAATCCAGACGAAGGATAGCATGTGAATTCGCAAAGCTGACAAGTAGGTTGTTCCAGACAATCGACCAATGGCCGAGCTCGACCTAGGCGCGACTACCCGCCGCCGCCCATGTGTCAGCCACCCTTTTTCGGATGGATTCCGGGGGTAGAATTGTAGTGTGCCGAGCTCCCGAAGCTGCTGTTTCGGGCCCCCACCTTTATTCGCAAGTGAGCAGAATGTGACCCCTTGGTTGGGACTTTCGGGAAGGATACAGTTGACCGGATGCCGACCAAGACCATCGAGAATGCCTCCATCTTATGGGACTACATGTCATCATTTGGTGAGGTCGCTCGTTGCGAAGCCCTTGTAGTTTGTTGTTCCTACGACCTGAGGGTGTGTGACTACGCGTGTGAACTCATCGGATTGAACTTGGCGGACAAGCTCGTATTGACCGGAAACACGGGAAATTGGACGCGCCACCTGTGGAACAGACCGGAAGCACACATCTTTTTCGAAAGAGCCATACAAAACGGTGTGACGGAAGATCGAATACTGGCCGAGGACCGGGCGACGAATCCAGGGGAAAACGTGATATTCAGTCGGAAGTTGCTTGAAACGGCCAATACCGTGACGTTCCTTACGAAACCTGCCACGGTTTTACGCCTGAAGCTGACGGTCGAAGCCCAGTGGCCTGACGTCGTCGCTTATGTATCGTGCCCGAAAATCAGGTTCCCGGAGGGCGTGTCAAATTCGGTGGGGATCATTGGCGTGGTCAACGAGATGGTGGGAGATGTACACCGTATTCGGCAGTACGCAGAGCTCGGTTATCAATCACCGCACGAGTTGCCTGCACACGTCATGGAGGCATGGTCGTATCTCGTTCAGCAAGGATTCACGAATCACCTAGTAAAGCCCGACTTCGGAAATACGTGAATGGAATTGAGCATTTCTGAAATTACGGACTTAACCCAACATTTCTGGCGCCACGGGAGACTTGGAAGCAGGCATGAAAATGATCAATGCCGAAGCCGCGGCAATCTTGGCGTTAGTAGGATTAGTGACTCTGCCGATTCCCGGAGTTGTGGCGAGTGATGCGTCTTTTATGACCAAGGAGCCCGAATTCTCTGTGCCGATCACAATTGATCTCGCCGAGGTGCACCGCATGGCGCTTGCCCAGCTGTCGACCCGGTTGGCCTCAATCAATGAAACCAACGTGCATTGCGGGAAAGCTAAACAGTCGGGTGTTCGCGTGATGTTTCTCCCTAACGTGGTTCAATGAACAAACTACACGATAGGGCCTGCATCGGACAGGGCCAGAAGCTGTCCGGTTGCCGGGTTGTCCGGACAGCGGCGGACCGATGGTCGCCTGGTTCTCGCGAACCCCTGGTTTTCCGGACACCTAATCGAGACTGAACGGCGGATAACGGTCGGTTACCAGCCAGATTGCGTAGGCCGAAACCCGAGCCCACCACCGAAAGACACCCACGACGTAATCAAACAGGGGTCTGGGAAAACGGCCGGTTAACAGGATAGCGAACCACGCGATCACGAATACGACAATCACTCCGACCGTCAGGACCACAAGGACCAGGAAGTGTGGTATGGCAAGAAACCACTTGACGAGCGGCATCCAGCGGTTGAGGTCGTTTTCCGCATCCGGATAATCGATCTCGAGATGATAGGTCTGTTCGTCAACCGTCGAAGGGTAGCGGTCGGTCAGGAGAAGCGCGTAGCACCCTATTCGACCCGTAAACCGCACGACCTCCCGCAGAAAATCGAACCACCAGCGCGGATAACGTTGTCGAAAGACGATCATCAGGGCCGTCGCGGCGAAAAACCCGCCGAATGATCCCACCATCGCGCCGGAATCATTGTCCGGGCTTACGAGCAAGGCAAAGACAATCACGATCGGAATGACCAGTATCGGCCGAATAAGGGTCGTGATCCGATCAAGTTGTTCGGGGTAGTCGACCTCAAGGCGGGCTGGATAGTCGTCGTCGGTCATGGGTTGAATATCCTCCTTTGAATTGGAACAGGGTCGCCGGTATCACGAACCGGCCTGACAGCGAAACCGCGGGACGAGACCTTCCGCGACCGGCGAGATCCGACGGTTTCCGGCCAGGCCGACGCGCTGGACCGGTGTCATAACCAGCCTTCGCCCTTCAGGTCGGGCATGAAGGTCCGGCTTACGGGCACGATCGAATCGTTCGACAATTTGAGAAAGAGCCGGCCACCCTTCCGCACGGTTCCCGTTACCGCGCGGCGGGCGACCCAGTGCGATCGGTGGACCTGGCGGCCATCCACGCCATCAAGCTCCCTGATCGCATCGCGAAAACGCAACAGGACCATGTCTTTTCCACGATCCGTATGAACCTCGACGTAGTGATCCTGCATCCGCAAGTGCAGGACTTCCCGGCCGAGATGGCTTGGCAGACGTGAGAGAAATTCAGCATGCACATGCGGCTCATCGACGGGCAGCGCAACTGAATCGGTCGCCGAGGCGCCTTGGCCCGAAGGCACAGGATCCCTGTGCGGGTCCTCGAGCAGCCGGTAGGACAGGAATGCGAGGACGAAAAAAACAAGCACGACGCACGAATACACATACGCGACGCTTTGCGACGCTTCGATCGGTTCAGCCATCCAGGCTTCGAGCGCGAGGATGAGGCCGGTCCCCGGAACTGCACAAGCCAGCGTCGCGACGGTCGCAGCCGGCAGATACTCCCTCAGCGTACGAAACCGATCACCAAGGCTGTAGGGAAAGACGATCACTGCAAGTGCCCAGTTGGGAACGATTGCCAGTGTCCAGTAAATGACGAGCTCGACTGCCGTCAGACGCCCCGAGGTTCCGAACGGACCAAGATAGGAAAATACCGCCACGGTTATCCAGACTGCGAGGAAATGCCGGCGAAATCTCGGATTTCGTGTCAGTTCACGTAGCGTCAAATTCAGACCCTGGTCCATTCGCGAAAGATTCGGCCGGTTTGCGAAATCCGGGTTGTTACCTGTTCAAACGTCACCGAGGACTTGGACGTTCGCCGCACGGATACCTGCATCCGGCGGCCATGCTAACGACAGGCAAAAGGAGATTCAACGTGAGCACAACAGCAAGAATCGCCGCGGCGGCGATCGCCCTCATGGTCTCGGGTATTGGCGTGGAGCCCGCTTTGGCCGGCGATATCACGATCAGGCTTCAAGGTCTCCGCAACGACTCGGGCCGTGTCTATCTCGCACTGTTTTCACCGGACACGGGAGTACCGTTCCCGGAGGAAGCGGGAATGATCCTCGGCGGATGGCGGCTGGCCAGCACGAAGACGCTGGCGGTGACTTATCATGGTCTTCCGGAAGGGAGATACGCGGTTACCGCGTTCCATGACGAGAACGGCAACGGCGAGATGGACTTCAATGTTCTCGGCATTCCGACCGAGGGCTACGGGTTTTCAAACGATGCTGCCGGGTTCATGGGTCCGCCAAAGTTCGAACAGGCTGCGATAACCGTCGGCAATCAAGCCGGTTCGACCACGCTGACCATAAGATACTGAGGAGGACCCGAAATGAACCGCAGACAGTTCGTCGCGGCATCGACCGCCGCGGGTATCGCACATCTCCTGGCCGTGCCGGCAGCCGGCTCTATGGGACAAGAGGTCTCGGACTGGGGCAAGGAATTTGGCGAGAAGCTGGCCCGTGATTCCCGGTTGCTCGGATGGTCGACGCCGAAATCCGATCGGCTCGACAGCATCGCGCTCGAGATCGACGGCAAATTGCCGGAGGGCCTGAGAGGTGTCTTCCGGCGTAACGGGCCCGCTGCCCACAGCAGACACGGACACCACTACCGGCACTGGTTCGACGGTGACGGCATGATCCAGGAGTTCCGCTTCTCCGATTCCGGGCTGTCGCACCTGGGACGCATGCTGGCGACGCCCAAGCTCACCCGTGAGGATGACATTGGCGCCCGGCTTGTCCCCGGGTTTGCGACGCCGGTCGAGAGAACGGCGTCCCTTCGCAGTCCGGATGACATGAACACCGCCAACATTTCGGTGCTTGATCACCATGGTGAGCTGATGGCGCTCTGGGAAGGTGGCTCCCCAAGCGTCCTGGAACGCGAAACGTTGGACTGGAAGCACTTCAAATCGTGGGGAGATGACTGGAGAGGTGCGCCCTTTACCGCACACCCGAAAGTCGAGGCCGATGGCACGTTGTGGGCCTTCGGGTACGCGATGCATCCATCGCCCGTTCTCATTCTCTACCACATCTCTCGTTCCGGAAATCTGATCAAGGCCGCCATGATTCCGGAAAATCGCCTGGGCATGGTGCATGACTTCGTGATCACCTCCCGTCACCTTGTTCTCGTGATCCCTCCGTTCGAATTCGAACCCGGGCGGGGAGCGTCGTTTCTCGATTCCCATGACTGGAGGCCGGAACTCGGATCACGGGCACTGGTGGTGTCAAAGGACGACTTCGATGACAGGCGATGGGTCCAGTTACCTGCCGGATTCGGGTTCCACCATGGCAACGGGTGGGAAGACTCCGCGGGAAACATTCATTTCGATCATTGCATTTCTCGAGATGCGGGCATGATCGACGATGCGTTTCGCCACGTCATGCGTGGCGAATTCCATCATGCGGATGCGCCCCGTTACACCGGATTCGTCCTGCATTCAGGCGGCCGGGTCGATATCGAAGAGAGTCGCGAACCTGCGGAGTTTCCGCAGATCACCGGACGTCTCGTCGGACTCCGGAACCGTTTCGTCTACACCTTGGGACCAGGGAAAGGCCTCGCATGGATCCCGCGGACTCTCGACAGGCGCGATCACCGGACCGGTATCAAGGACTCGTACGACTTCGGTGATGACCGCGTACCCGAGGAGCATGTATTCGTCCCGTTTCCCGAGGGGTCTTCCGAAGATGACGGCTGGCTGGTCGGTACGTTTCTTGCGCACAGGCGGGGCGTCAGCGGCGTCACCGTATTTGACGCCAGGAGAGTCTCTGATGGCCCCGTTGTGACGGCGTGGCTCCCCTACCCGATTCCGCTGGGGTTTCACGGTCAGTTCAGCTCCACCTGATCGTCATCGGCGACCACCGAAGCGTGTAAATCGCGGTGGACAAGGCCGCCTTCGAAGCGGTACTCGACCCGGACGAATGGAGGAGGAGAGGCCATGGGCGCACCCACGATTCCGCCCGCGCTGTTCGGTTTCCTGCTTGAGCTCAAGGAAAACAATGACCGGGCATGGTTCAAAGCGAATCGCGAGCGCTATGAGATCGAAGTGCGCGACCCGATGCTGAATTTCATCGCTGCCTTTGCCGAGCCCTTGGCTGAGATCAGCCCGCATTTCCGCGCGGACCCGAGGCCGAACGGCGGCTCGTTGTTCCGCATCTACCGCGACACCCGCTTTTCACGGGACAAGAAGCCGTACAAGACCAATGTCGGCGCACACTTCCGTCATGCCGCCGGCAAGGACGCGCATGCGCCGGGCTTCTACCTGCATCTGGAACCGAAACGTTGTTTTGCCGGCGTCGGCGTATGGCGCCCTGGCGGCGAGGCGGTCGGGCACATCCGGGACGACATGGTCGCACGACCCGACGTATGGCGGCGCGTTACCGGCGGCGCCTTCGGGAAGACATTTGCCATGCACGGCGAATCCCTGAAACGCCCACCGCGCGGCTACGACGCAGGCCACCCGCTGATCGACGACCTGAAGCGCAAGGACTTCATCGCAATGGTGGAATTCCCGGAATCCGAGGCCGTCAAGCCCGAATTTTTCGACTATTTCGCCGGAATCGCCCGCACGGGCGGCCCTTTCGTCCGCTTCCTTTCCGAGGCCGTCGGCGTCCCGTTCTGAATTAGGGGTCTTGCCGGGCGCCAGCCCGCTCCATGTCCTGCACGGCCCGACAGGGCCGCCGGGCGGTCTGGCAACCATTGACTTTGATGGTGTACTCCGTCGAACGCGTGTCGGCGGCAATCCGTTCGTCCCGACCGACCAGGCAGCTTGGGCACCCTCAAAGTAAATGCCGTAGTTCGTCGGGTCGACCTCGATGATGCTGACGTGGCCCATGGACGCCTCCTCCTCTTGCTCGCGGCGTTGATGCCACCGCCACCTTGGCATGACTCAATGCCGTCGGATGGGGGCGTCATTTCCATCGGATTGAAATTGATTCGCCGCCGCGAATGATGGTTAATCGCGCGGACCGATTCGGAGCGGACGCTTGGAGATCCTCCAACTCATCGTCAGCGGGCTTGCCAATGGCTGCGTCTACGGCCTGATCGCACTCGGCTTCGTACTGATCTACAAGGCCACCGAGCAGGTCAACTTCGCCCAGGGCGACATGATGATGCTGGGCGCCTTCATCGCACTCGCGCTCGGCAACGAATCCCACATCGGCGCGCCGTTCTGGGCCGCCTGCGCCGGTGCGATTCTCGCCATGGCGGCCATTGGAGGGCTGTTCGAACGAACCGTGCTGCGCCACGTCATCGGTCAGCCGCAGATCGCGGTGATGATCCTGACCATTGCCATCGGCTTCGTGCTGCGTTTTGTCGCCGGCGCCGTCTGGGGTCACGACCCGCTGGCGCTTGAAAGTCCAGTTGCGGGGGTCAATTTCCGCCTCGGCGGGTTGATTCTCGGACTCGACGAGATCGCGACCATCGCGGTCACGTTTCTCCTGACCGGCTTGCTCTTCCTGTTCTTCGCCCGCACCCGCCTCGGGGTCGCCATGCAGGCGTCGAGCCAGAACCAGCTCGCAGCCTGTTACATGGGCATCCCCGTGAAGCGGATTCACGGGCTGACGTGGGCGCTTGCGGGTGCGACAGCTGCGGTGGCGGGACTCCTGTTCGCGTCCAAGGGTTCGATCGACCCGAGTGCCGGGTTCCTGGGAATCAAGGCGTTCGCCGCGGCGGTGATCGGCGGCTTCGGATCGCTACCCGGTGCGTTGGTGGGTGGGTTGATCGTCGGGCTGATCGAGCCCTTCGCGAGCCGCTACGTCTCCGCCGGATACGCGCAGATCGCGCCCTACGCGGTAATGATCCTGGTGCTGATCGTCCGTCCGCACGGAATCATGGCACAGGTCGGCGCGAAGAAGGTGTGAGCCGATGCGGGTCCAGTTCAAGACCGGCTACGACCAGGACATCCGCCTGTTCGCGGACGCGCGCGACGCCTTGCGCTACGCGGCACTCCTCGCAATCGCCGCAGCGCTTCCGTTCCTGCTCGACGACTTCCTGCTCGGCGAAGCAACCAACGTACTGATCTGGGCCATCGCCGGGATGGGGCTGATGGTGCTGACCGGCCATGCCGGACAGCCGAGCTTGGGGCATGCCGCCTTCCTCGCCGCGGGCTGTTACGCAAACGCCATACTGATGGGACGGTTCGACCTGCCCTTCCTGCTTGCTTTTCCCCTCGCCGGGCTGCTCACCGGGTTGGTCGGCGTGCTGGTCGCCATACCCGCGCTCCGACTGCACGGGATCTATCTCGCCATCGCCACGATGGCGCTCTCGATCCTGACCGAGGACATCATCGTGCTCGCCGAGCCTTGGACCGGCGGTGTCGCGGGCATGATCGCGCCAACCATCTCCATCGCCGGGGTGGAGGTGGACCGGCTGGCCTCGCCCGGCCTGTTCTACTGGCTCTGCCTCGCTGTCGCGGTCGTCGTGACGCTGGGCTACCGCAATCTCCTGCGCGCCTCGCTCGGGCGGGCCTTCCTCGCGGTCCGTGATTCGGAAATCTCAGCCCAGGCCATGGGGGTGAACCTCGCCGGCACCAAGACCGCCGCCTTCGGGCTTTCCTGCATGGTCACGGGATGGGCCGGCGCGCTGATGGGGCATTTCTTCTACACCTTCAACCACGAGGTCTTCACCGTGGTGATCTCGATCCAGCTCCTGCTGATGATCGTGATCGGCGGGCTGGGTTCGATACAGGGTGCCTATTACGGCGCTGCCGTGGTCGGAATCATCCCACAGGCGATCAACGTCGCGCGCGACGGGGTCGCGGAGGTCTTCGGAGGCGGAGGCGTCGCCATACCCGGCCTCGAGACCGCAATTTTCGGGCTGATCCTGATAGGCTTCATCCTCTTCGAGCCGCTCGGGATCCACGGGCGGATCGCGAAGTGGAGACTCTATTTCGAACTCTTTCCGTTCTACCGCCGTGACATGTTCCGCCGGCAGAAGAGCTATTTGAAGACCGAGCGGCTGAGATGAGTTTTCTGGACATCCGCGATGTCACGGTCAGGTTCGACGGCGTCACTGCGCTCGAGGGGGTCTCCTGCAGAGTGGAGGAAGGCGAGGTCTTCGCCATTGTCGGCCCCAACGGTGCCGGCAAGTCGACACTGTTCAACCTCATCTCGCGATTCTGCGAACCCACCTCCGGCGATGTCCTCTTCGAAGGAGCGAGCATTCTGGGGCGTTCGCCGCCCGACATCGCCGCGCTCGGTATCGCGCGGACGTTTCAGAACATCGAGCTCTTCGAGCGCTCCACCGTCCTTCAGAACCTGCTGATCGGTCGCCACACGCGTCGTCGCGCCGCCATTCCGTCACAGCTTGTCTTCGCCCCCTCGGTCCGGCGCGAGGAGATCGCACACCGCGGCGCCGTCGAGCGGATCGTCGATTTCCTCGACCTCCAGCCGTACCGGGAGATGATCATCGCGGGGCTTCCCTACGGTATACGCAAGGTGGTGGAGATCGGCCGCGCGCTTGCCATGGAGCCCAGGCTGATCCTTTTCGACGAACCGGCGTCCGGTCTCTCGGTTGAGGAGGCCGGGGACATGCGGTTCTGGATCGACGACATTCGGCGGCGGCTCGGCGTGACGGTACTGATGGTCGAGCACAACATGAGCCTGGTCTCGGCGGTGTCGGACCGGGTGATGGTGCTGGCGGACGGGCGCTCGATCGCGCTCGGCACCCCGGCCGAAGTGCAGGCGAAACCGAGCGTCGTCGAAGCCTATCTCGGCGCGGGCATGGCGGTGCCATGACCGACGCCCTGCTCGAAGTTCGCAACCTGGAAAGCTACTACGGCCCGATCATGGCGATTCGCGGCGTGAGCCTCGACGTCCGCGCGGGAAGCACGGTCGCGGTGCTCGGCGCCAACGGGGCCGGCAAGACGACGCTGCTGCGCACCATCTCCGGCATCATTGACCCAGAGAAGGGCGAGATCCGGCTGGCCGGCGAACCCATCGAGCGCGGCGCTCCCGACCGCATCGTTCGCAAGGGGCTGGTTCACGTGCCCGAGGGGCGGGAGATGTTCCCGTTGCTGAGCGTTGCGGAAAACCTCGCGATGGGTGCCTATACCCGCCGGGACGCGGACGTGGCCAGCGACATGGATTCGGTCTTCGCCTATTTCCCGATACTGAAGCGGCGGCTCCGCCAGCATGCCGGTACGCTGTCGGGCGGCGAGCAGCAGATGCTGGCGATCGCCCGAGGGCTGATGGCGCGGCCCAGGATCATGCTGCTCGATGAACCTTCCCTGGGCCTTTCGCCCGTCATGGTGCGCGACATATTCGCCATCATCCGCCGTCTGAACCGGGAACGCGGCGTCACCATCCTGCTGGTCGAACAGAACGCCAGGATGGCGCTGGAAGTCGCCGATTTCGGCTACGTGATGGAGACCGGGCAGGTGGTCATGGAAGGGTCGGCCGAACGCCTCAGCCGGAGCCCGGACATCCGGGAATTCTATCTCGGCGCGCGGCAAGCGGGCCCGCTCGCCGAGCGTCGCTGGAAGCGCAGGAAGACATGGCGGTTGTAGACCCGGACATGCACCTCCCGCCGCAACGGACCCGCAAACTGCCGGGAAGCCCGGACGGCATCGCCCCCCACGTCATCGATGGCTGCGACACGCTGGCCAAGCTGTTCCTCGAACGCTGCCGTTCGCTCGGGCCACGCACCGCCCACCGGGAGAAGGTACTTGGCGTCTGGAAAAGCCATACCTGGTCGGACTATCTGGAGGCCGCGCGGGCGATCGGCCTCGGCCTCTCCGCGCTCGGGCTCGAACGGGGCGAGGTGGTCTCGATCCTCTCGGAAGACAACAAGGAGTGGATGTACGCCGATCTCGGCGTCCAGTGCATGGGAGGAATTGTCTCGGGCGTTTACCCGACCGACAGCGCGGAACAGCTTGCATTCCTGCTCGGCGACGCGGAAAGCCGCTTCCTGATCGCCGAGAACGCCGAACAGCTGGAAAAGTTCCTGCACATCCGCGACCGGGTTCCCGAGATTCGGAAATGCATCCTGCTCGACCGCGAGGGGCTGCACGAACTCGCTGACGAGCAGATCCTGTTCCTTGACGAACTCTACGAGATCGGCAACGAGGTGCATCGCCGCGACCCCGGCCGGTTCGAGCGCGCGGCGCATGCCTCGCGCCCCGAAGAAACCGCGGCCCTGATTTATACTTCGGGCACCACCGGCCGGCCGAAGGGTGCGATGATCTCGCACGGGAATATCGTCTGCTCGGCAAGTACTGTCCTCGGCGTGCTGCCGACGCGCGAGGGGGACGAGCAACTCTGCTTCCTGCCGCTCTGTCACGTTCTCGAAAGGCTGATCTCGGTGTTCGTCCCGATCGCGGCGAAAACAGTGGTGAACTTCGCCGAGAGCATCGAAACCGCGTTCGACAATCTGCGCGAGGTCTCGCCGGCGTCGTTCACCGCGGTTCCCCGGATCTGGGAAAAGATCCACTCCCGGGTCACGGTGATGGCCGGGGAGGCGACGCCGGTCGGTCGCTGGGTCTGGTGCCGGGCGCTCGCCTGCGGAATGGAACGCGCCGGATACAGGCTGGAAGGGCTGCCGGTTCCCGCACTGCTGGAAGCGCGTTTCCGGTTCTGGGACTGGTTGGTTCTGGGAAATCTCCGGCGCATGACCGGCCTCGACGGCGCCCGGTACATCGCCACCGGCGCCGCACCGATATCGCCCGAGCTGGTAAGATGGTACTGGGCGATCGGGCTGGTCATGCTCGAAGGCTACGGCCAGACCGAGAGCACGGGCGTGCTGTCGGTCAATCGGCCGGGCCGCAACAGGCTGGGCTCGATTGGTCCGGCGGTGCCGGGGTTGGAGATGAAGATTGCCGCGGACGGGGAAATCCTGGCGCGCGGCCCGCAGGTCTTCATGGGATACTGGAAGGCACCGGAGCAGACCGCCGAGATATTGCGCGACGGCTGGCTGCATACCGGCGATATCGGGCGTCTCGACGATGACGGATTCTTCTGGATCACAGGGCGCATAAAGGACATCATCATCACTGCCGGCGGCAAGAATGTCAGCCCGGCCGCGATCGAGAACCGGTTGAAATTTTCGCCCCATGTCTCGGATGCCATGGTGGTGGGGGACGGACGCCGTTATCTGACGGTGTTGATCGTGATCAATCAGGAGAACGTGGAGAGATTCGCGCAGGAAAACCGCGTCCCCTTCTCTGATTTTGCCTCGCTTTGCGCTGCGCAACCGGTGCTGGAGTTGATCCGCGCCGAGGTTGAAGCGGTGAACGCGGACTTGGCGCGGGTGGAGCAGATCAAGGATTTCCGTCTCATCGACATATTCCTGACGGCGGAGGACGATGAGATGACGCCTACCATGAAACTCAGGCGCGGTCTGGTGGAACAGAAGCACAGAGCCTTGATCGAGCAAATGTATTGAGAGGAAGAGGAGATCCGAAATGAGAGTTTGGAGAATGGTTGCCCTTGCGGCGTTCGCGGCAACTCCCGCCCTGGCAGGTCAGGGCGTCGGCGACGGGGAGGTTGTCATCGGTTCCGTCAGTGACCTGTCCGGACCCTTCGCTGCCTTCGGGGCGCCGTCCATCAAGGCGGCGCAGATGCATTTCAAAGAGGTGAACGCGTCTGGCGGCATTCACGGCCGCAAGATCCGCTTCGTCGTGGAAGACAGCAGCTACCAGATGCCGAAAGCTCTGCAGGGCTACAACAAGCTCGTCAACCGGGACAAGGTGTTCACGATGCTGCTGTCTCTGGGCACGCCAATGAACATTGCCGGATTCAAGCTGACGACCCCGAAGGACATTCCGAACGTCTTTCCCATGACGCTGGCCCGGCAAATGCTGAGCGAACCCACAAGGCTCCGTTTCGCCGGTGCCGCCTTCTATTACGACGAGCTCCGGAAAGCGGCGCGCTACATGGCCAAGGACCACGGTGTGTCAAAGCTTTGCGCCATGTACATCCCGACCGATTTCGGCAACGAGATAAAGGCCGCCCTCGTCGACGAGGGTGCCGCGAACGCCGCCTTGACCTACGTCGTGGATACCGCGCACAAGCCGGACGAGGCGGAATTCATCGGCTCCCTGCAAAAACTGAACGCGGCAGGGTGCGGGATGATCGGCCTGGCTCTTACGATTCGTCAGACCATCACCGTCTTGGGTACGGCCAAGAAACTCGGATTGACCGATATCAAGTTCGTCGGATCGTCGGGCGCGTTTCACACCGTGGTCGCCGAGGTGCCGGGCGGCATCACGGAGGGGCTATACGCCGCCGCGGCCTGGTCGGATCTCGCGGCGCGGGCCGACCGCCCGGAGCCGGCCGCATTCATTGCGGCCTACGAGAAGGCTTATGGGGAATTCCCCGGGACCGGGGCGCTGCTGGGTTATGCCGGCGCGGTAACCTTGACAATGGCGCTGGAAAAGGCCGGCCGCGATCTTACCGTCGACAGCTTCCTGAAGGCTATGGAAAGCCTCGACTACTACGATCCATATCTGGACACCCATGTCTCGTACTCGGCGGACGATCATCAGGGCGCCGAAACGATCATCCTCTCCGTGGTCAAGGACGGCGCTTGGAAAGAGCTTGCGCGCTTTGAATGACGCTCAGGATCCCTTCCCCCGGTTCCTGACCTCGGCCGAATTCCGGGATTTCGCCTGAGAGGCCCTTTTGCACTTTCAGAAGGGGAATGGGTTTTCTGGCCCAAACCAAGTCGCGGTACGTTTTGCCCACGAGGCGGGCACTGTGCAGGACAGTTTCCCGGAATCCGGAAGCGGGAGTTGTCGGCGGTTTGCCGGAACATTCAGTTGTGTGTCCCGCACGCCGACCGAGTCGTCTGCCCGTGCTTTTCCGCGAGGTCGCAGGCCATGTTCATCGCGAGCGCCAACATGTGCGTTTAAGCTGACCTGATCCGGATTTCCCGAGTTGTTTCGAGGCGCGTGGGCCGGTTTTTTCCGCATGTAGGTTACGGGCTGTCTGGGGTTGCTCGGTCCGGTCTTACGTTCCATCGAAAGAGCAGATGGCGTATGTTCAGGATGTTCTGATTACCCGCGCATTTTACAACCGCCAATACGCGGGTAGCCCTTTCGTCCGCTTTCTGTCCGAGCCAGTCGGCGTCACGTTCCAAAAATGGTGTTGCCGATCCCGGGGCGGTCTGCCAGCCATTGAACTTGAAGGTGTAATCGCCGCAAAAGTTGGCGATGACAACGGGCCGTGGCCGTACGGCAATGCAAGTGTTGGCGCCTTTCGTGTGAGTCGTGACGGAACGGCCGAAGGCAAAGTGCCCGAGATACATGACCCGATTTGCGATTTGCCTGTCCGGTTGCGAAAAACGATGCAATCAGGACCAGGCAGTTTCCGTCATGGGAACGTGTTCCGGGCTCGGAATTTGCGAAAGCCCGGCGGAATCGGGATCAGCCCGGCGAAATGCCGCGCAGTCTTTCAGAACGCCGCCGCAAGAGTTCGATCGTCGTCAGCAGCAGAATCGAGATCGAGACGAGGACCGTCGCAACGGCCAGGATGGTCGGGCTGATCTGTTCACGAAGCCCGTTGAACATCTCCCACGGCAGGGTTTTCAATCCGGCCGAGCCGACAAAAAGGACAACGACCACCTCGTCAAATGACGTGATGAAGGCAAACAGTGCACCGGAAATAACGCCCGGCAGAATGAGCGGCATCTGGACCTTGAAGAATGTCCGGACAGGTCCCGCTCCGAGACTGGCCGCAGCGTGTACCAGGCTTCTGTCGAAACCCACCAGCGTTGCCGTCACGGTGATGATGACGAAAGGAATCCCGAGAGCGGCGTGGGCCAGGACGACGCCAACATAGGTTCCCTGCAGGCCAACGCGCGAATAGAAGAAATACATCCCGGCGGCCGAAATGATGAGCGGCACGATCATCGGTGATATCAGAACGGCCATGATCGCCCGCCTGAACGGGATGTGGCTCTGGCTCAGGCCGATCGCGGCCAATGTTCCGAAGGACACCGCGACCAGCGTCGCAACCGGGGCGATCCGGAAGGAATTGTACAATGCGACCTGCCAGTCTGGATTGGTGAAGAAGTCGTCATAATGCCGGAGAGAGAAACCTTCAGGATCCAGGGACAGCATCTCGGGGGAGAAGGTGAAATAGTCCCCCGCGTTGAAACTGAGAGGCAGGATGACAAGGATCGGGAAGATCAGGAATACAAACACCAGGACGCAAATCACCCGGAAGGCAATGTTCCAGGCCTTCTCGAGAGGTGATGCGTATGGCGGCAGGCGCGCCATGGCTAACCCAGCTTGACGTTGTCGATGCCGACGACGCGGTCATAGGCCCAGTAGAGAATAAGAACGGCCGCCAGGAGAATCGTTCCGAGTGCAGCGCCGAGTCCCCAGTTGAGCGACGACGAAATGTGATAGGCAATGCGGTTCGAAATGAACGTGCCCTTGGTTCCGCCGACGAGTTCTGGCGTGATGTAGTAGCCGATCGCGAGAATGAAGACGAGAATCGAGCCAGCGCCGATTCCGGGCATGCTCAACGGAAAATAGATGCGCCTGAACGCCGTCCATGGCGTAGCGCCGAGCGATCGTCCCGCGCGCACGTACGATGGAGGAATCGTCTTCATGACCGCGAACATCGGCAGGATCATGAATGGAAGCAGGATGTGTGTCATTGCCACGATCGTTCCGAACTGGTTGTTGATCATGACGAGGCGACTCCCGTCCCCGATAATCCCGATTGCCACGAGAATGTCGTTGATGACCCCCTGTTGCTGAAGCAGGACCTTCCAGGCAGACGTTCGAACCAGGAGCGAAGTCCAGAATGGCAGCAGAACCAATATCATCAGGAGATTGGCCTGGGAGACCGGCAAGTTGGCGAGAAGGTAGGCGACGGGATATCCGAGAACGATGCACGCAATCGTGATCGTCAGCGACATGACCAGTGTTCGCCAGAATATGATGATGTAGATGCGTTCGTTTTCCGGACGCAGTTCGATTCCGTCCAGACCTTTTTTCAGGTCGACGGAGTTGAGGAAGAAACCGTCCGTGAACCGGGGTGAAAACACCTGGAGCGTTTTCCAGAGATCGGGTTCGGCCCAGCGCTCGTCGGAGTCGATAAAGGACTCTTTCCAGTCGGGCTCTTCGATGTCCGCGAGACCGGGAATGACGTTTTCGAACAATGCCCTGTATTCACGGGCAGTTCCTTGCAGGGCGGCAACCGAACGTCCTTCAAGGAGCTCGTTTGCCAGCGTGACGTAGACGTAATCTGCAGGCCCGCGCCGTTTCTTTGCGTTCCGTGCGGCCCAAACATCGAAGGCGCGGGCAGAGTCGGGAAATTGCTCTTTGACGGCGATGTCGGAAAACAGGCCCGTGAGCAGTTCCGTCGATTCCCACGCCGGATCCGAGTTGATGAAGTGCTCCCGGTAGGAACCCGTTTCAAAGGATCCGATTGACCGCCCGGCCCGACGGAACTGGGACGCGATGCCCGGCGACTCGTAATTCAGCCGTGAACCGACCCGAGTGTGTATTTTCTGTTCGACCGCGAGCGAAAGGTCGAAATACAGCGCCTTGTAGACTTCAGGTCCGGGCAGGTCATCCCGATCGCCGTCCCATTCGCGGAGTGTGGCAACCGTGTTCGGCAAGGAATCCGAGACGATCCCATTCTCTACGGACCGAAACAGCATGTCGAGGATTGGTGCGACAAAGGTCACGAGGACGAAAAGGAGCAAGGGCGCGACAAGGAGCAGGGCCCGAGCTTTCTGCCACCTTAGTGATCGTCGGAGACGACGTCTGAGCTCGACACCGCCTTCGATGAAGTCGCTGTCAGAAGACGCGACGTGCGCCATTCCGTTCTCTTCCGCCCAAGAGAATCAAGGAACCGGGAAAGGCGGAAAGGGCAGCCAAGGCTGCCCTTTCAAAAGGAGTGTTCCAGATCACTTTGCGAGCCATGCCTGGAATTTGGCGTCAATGTCATCTCGATAGTCTGACCACCACCGGTAATCATAGATCAGCGTATTCGCCGAATTCGCCGGATCCGTCGGCATGTGTGGCGCCATGTCGATGCCGAGTTCGTGGTGCTTGCCCACGAGAGGAGCAGATGACTTGCGCGCCGGACCGTAGGAGATGTATTTCGCCTGGTCGGCAAGCCGCTGGGTATCGGTGGCAAATCTCACGAGCGCCAGGGTCTTTTCGAGGCGATCCTCCGGAAGTCCAACCGGAATAATCCAACCATCGAGATCAAACGCCTGGGCGTCCCAGAGAATCTTGACCGGGGCCTTTTTCTCTTCGATGAGGGAAAAGAGCCGACCGTTATAGGTCGAGCCGATAGCAACTTCCCCGTCGGCAAGAAGTTGAGGGGTGTCGGCGCCCGCGGACCACCAGATGACTTCGTCCTTGATGGTGTCGAGCTTGGACAGGGCGCGTTCGACTCCTTCAGGCGAGGACAGAACGTCGTAGACTTCACTCAGCGCAACACCGTCACAGTAGAGGGCCCATTCCAGGTTGTTGATCGGGCGCTTTTCGAGCGACCGTTTGCCCGGGAAGCCTTCCAAGTCGAAAATGGCGCAGACAGAGGTTGGTTCCTTTCCGCCCCACCCCGCGTTGTCGGTCCGATAGCCGAAGGTGGTTGAATAGACGATCTGGGGAATGAAGCAGTCCGACACGATGAGGTCACCGAAGTCCTCGGTAGCCGACGTGCCGTCAGGGGCCGGTTCCAGCATCGAATCAAAATCGATTTCCATGGCCAGACCCTCGTCGCACAGACGAATTGCGTCGGAAGCAACGGCATCAACGAGGTCCCAGGTCACATTGTTGGCTTCATTCATGGCGCGAATCTTCGCGACAGCTTCCGCGGCGCTCTCGTCATGAATGATCGTGACGTCGGGATTCATTTCCATGAACGGGTTGTGATAGGCGTTGATCTGCGACTTCGAGTATGCGCCACCCCACGACACCACGGTCAATTCGATGGCACCCGCGGCGCTGAACGACAACGCAAAAGCCGCCGACAAGGCAGCGACGAATTTCTTTTGTTTCATTGTTCCCTCCTTGGATACACTGGATTCCGCCCGACCGATTACCTGGCGCGGATTCACAAGAACAGGTCTGATTTACAGTCTGCGACCGGCGAACGCAATCAACAGCAGTTCGTCGTTCGTTGTCTGTTACAACTCAAGCCCTTACCGGGCCCGGAACTTGAGAAAATCCACAGGAAGACGAGCCTCTACCGCCTGATTCATTCGTTTCCCGCGCCACGTACCGCCTCGCATGTTCGTCGACTCAAGATTTCGGGCCGGGGACCCGACCGCGGTAGCACGAGAACATCGCGTTGTCGCGAATGACGGGAATGGCTTGGAAATCGGCACGAGCCTTCGTAAAAGCCGGTCGATACGGGCAGGCCGTTCCGCTGATTCCCGGACACTGGAGCAACATCCGGGTCTGTCCGAGTTAACTGTCGGGTGATTGCGGTTGACGCTCTGCCCTGTGAATCGTCTGCGGAGTAGCGACTGATGGACAAGAGAAACGGTCCGAGGATTGGAGTCATCGGGTGTGGCAATTGGGGGCGCCACCTGGTCCGGAACTTCCATGAGATGGGCCTGCTTGCCGGCGTAAGCGACATCAGGACCGAGGCCGTACAATCGATGCTCGGGACATATGGAATTGCGTCGCTGACCGCCGATGAGATGTTCGCATCACGGGAGATCGATGCTGTTGTCATCGCGACGCCGGCAGAGGAACATTTCCGTCTGGGCCTTCGGGCGATCGAAACCGGAAAGCACGTGTTTGTCGAAAAACCGATTTCCGTAACCGGCGCTGAGGCGGACAGGCTCACGGCAGCGTCACACCAGGCAGGCAGCGTCCTGATGGTCGGCCATGTACTTCGATATCATCCGTGCTTTCTTGAACTCCACCGGATTGTCCGTTCCGGCGGCGTCGGCCGCGTACAGTACCTGCGTACCGTCAGATCGGCGAATTATGGGTACCGGAGAAACGAGAATGCCCTGTGGGGATTTGCACCGCATGACATTTCGATGATGCTTGCATTGGCTGGCGAAACGCCTGTTCGCGTCTTTGCCCATGGCGACCATGTGGCGGGACGACCGGGGGCGGACATCGCCCTGGCGGCGCTTGACTTCCCTTCGGGGATCAAGGGGAATCTGTTCGTCTCGTGGTTCAATCACGTCAAGGAGCAGAAGCTGATCGTTTCCGGAGAATCCGGCGTCATCGTGTTTGATGACTGCGAACCGTGGGAAAGGAAACTGGTGGTCTACCGGCACGGAGACGGCGGTGGAGGTTTTCCCGGAGAGGGTGACTGCGTTGCCGTCAGCCAGGCGGAGCCTCTGCGTGCCGAATGCGATCATTTCGTCGGGTGCATCCGGGACGGACGCAGCCCGACGACGGACGGGGCCGAAGGGTCGGCCGTTGTTCATGTGCTGACATCCATGATCCGGTCCATGGAGGCAAATGGCCCGGTCAGGACCGAACCATGAAGGATATCGAGGCGGGTTGAAAATGCCAAATCCCGGCTTGGGAGTGGAGCGCTTTTCGAGGTGGTCACAGGCCCTGCGCCAGGTCAGGCCGCGGTAATGCGTACCGGCGTACGGCAAGGTCATCCGCCGGTACGGTCGTTCTTCGGGACCTCCCCGTCAGCAGAAGAACCCGAACCGGGGCATGGACGATGGTCGCCAGGTCCTTCCAGCACACCTCCGGGAATGTCCGGCTTCGGAATTCCTTCCTGCGATCCGGCTTTGCCATGTTGTAACATTCGGTGATGACGACGACTTTAACAACCGGGGCATGATCCTTAAGCAAGGTGCGCTGTCCGGTTGCTTCGGTTTCGTGGAGCAGCCCATCCAACTGGTCCGGATTCGAATGTCCCCAGCACTTTATTCACATGTGAATGAACCCCACCCGACAGGGTTCGATGTCGTTCAGGACATGGGGACGGGGAAATCGAGTGCTTCCGAACGCGCATCCGCGGCGCCATTGATGCCGTTTCTTGATCTTGGCGCTCAGAGACGACGCCTGGGCAGCAAGATAGACGAGGCGATTTCGCGCGTTCTGGATCACGGGAAATTCGTCATGGGCCCCGAGGTGGGTGAGCTTGAGGCACGCCTCTCGGAACATTGCGGTTCCCGTAACGTCGTGGGTTGCTCGAGTGGTACCGATGCGCTCCTGCTCGCACTCATGGCCTTGAAGGTCGAGCCGGGCGATGCCGTTCTGATCCCTAGCTTCACCTTCGTTGCGACAGCGGAAGTCGTCGCGCTGCTCGGCGCCAAGCCGGTGTTCATCGATGTTGATCAACATTCGTTCTGCCTTGATGAAGATTCGATCGTGGCGGGGTTCAGGGCGGCGCGAATCCTTTCGCTTCGGCCTGTCGGTGTCATCGCGGTCGACCTCTTCGGACAACCCGCCGATTACGAGGCCATCGAGCGGATCACGTCCGAACTGGACCTTTGGCTGATTTGTGATTCCGCCCAAGGCTACGGTTCGACGTACCAGGGTCGAAAAACCGGAACGTTCGGAAATGTGACGACAACGAGCTTTTACCCGTCAAAGCCACTCGGGTGTTTTGGAGATGGCGGCGCCCTGTTCACGAATGACGACGAACTGGCTGCAACGATTCGCTCAGTCCTGGCACACGGAACGGGCAAGGACAAATACGACAACGTGCGAATCGGCATCAACGGTCGGCTTGACACCATACAGGCTGCGATCCTTTTGGAAAAACTCAAGGTTTTCGACGAAGAAATCGAGAGGCGCAATGCGCTTGCCGAGAAGTACTCCGAAGCCTTTGAGTCGATTGCCGCCATCGATCCCCCCCGTCTTCGCGCCAACGCGACATCGACGTGGGCCCAGTATACCGTGCGACTAGACGGAGTGGACCGCGGCGCTTTTTGTCGGCGTCTTCGGGATTGTGGCGTCCCCACCGCGATCTACTATCCGCGCCCGCTTCACCGGCAGACGGCCTATCTCGACTTTCCGGTTGCAGGGAACGGCTTGCCGGTTTCGGAGATGCTGGCTCGATCTGTCGTGAGCTTACCGCTGCATGCGTATCTCGAACGAGGCGCTCAGGACCGGATCATCGCCGCGATTCGTCAGGCGGTATCCTGAAAACTCGGCCATCAAGGCACCATCTCAAGACCGGGATCCCTGCTCCCGGCCAGCCTGGTTCGGAGCGTCGGTTCGGGCCATGTCGACGTGGCAAGTTCCGGCATGTCGGATGAGCTACCGCCATTGGACATGCCGGAACGATTTCGTACCATGCCATGCCATGCTTCGTGAGACTGGAGAGCGCGCCGTTGAAACGAGTTGGTTTGAGCGGATGTTTCCCGGGAGATGCACATGACGAAACCGACTGATCCCCTTGTCCGGGTTTGGCGAACGGTGAGGCTCTGCATCGGATTTCATCGGGACCGGGACGGGAAACGGAGAAGCAAGCCCTGGATCTATCAGCCCAAGGATGCCCAGGTCGCGATTCACCCGAATCCGTCCAACCGGGAGGCCGTGGTCCTTGTCGAAAGTTCCAAAGGCCGACCTTCGAACGATGTCTCAATCCGGTTGCGACCGGACAGGATCCTGCTACGCCGCGAGGTGAAGGCAGGCTGGGAGGGTATCGTGGTCGAGGAACAGAATGTTGTCGTGCTGGTGAACGGCATCTGGATCTGGATCAACTCCGATGGCTCGATTTCACATGAAAAGGATGGTGACAAGACACATGTCGATGCCGACGGCACCGTCCTGAAGACGACCGAAGTCGCCGAGTCGCTCATGTCCGCTGACGGAATTGAACTGTCCCGACGAACGGCTTCGGCGATCGCCGCAATCCGGGAAGACAGCGTGATTGCCCAGTTCGCGGTTGCGCCGAATGGCGAGGAGGAAGAAGACCGGATCGATCAGCAGATTTCCTGACATAACGGAAAACCAGCCCGGACCTGTCCCTGATCAGTCGGAATGTGTCGACGAGCCCCGACTTAACGGGCTGTCTCCAGTGCCTCGAGAAAGATCGCCTCGATTTCGTCGACGGTTGACTCCCGGGGGTTGGTTCCGGTCGCGGGGTCGTTGCTCGCCTTGAGGGCGATTTCGCGGCTCCGGTCACCCGGTACGCCGATTGCGCCAAGTCCGGCCGGAATGTCGAGCTTGTCGAGAACCGCGCAGACCCCGGTCTCGAGGTCGGCAGCGCTGTTGCCAGCCATTCCCAGCGCCGCGATCATGGCGGGGCACTTGTCCTCGATGGTGTTCCGGTTGAACCGGAGAACAGGAGGAAGGAGGATTGCGTTGGTGAGACCGTGATGCGTTTCGTGAACGGCGCCGATCATGTGGGAAATCGAATGGACAAGGCCGAGGCCCTTCAGAAAGGACACACCGGCCAGGCACGAACCGACGAGCATGGCGGCACGGGCTTCGAGGTTTCTGGGGTCTGTGACGACATGCGGGAGCGCGGCCCCAACAAGTCGAAGGGCTTCGAGCGCGGCGCCGTCGCAGAGTGGATCAAAGGACGGCACGACATACGCCTCGATTGCGTGGGTCAGGGCATCGCATCCGGTCCAGGCCGTCAGGTTTCGCGGCAGTTCCAGCGTAAGTTCCGGGTCAAGCAGGGCTGCGACAGGTTTTTGATCGGGATGCCAGACACAGCCCTTTATCCCGCGTCGCGTATCGGTGATCATTGCCGTGCTCTCGGTTTCGGCTCCGGTTCCGGCAGTTGTCGGGATGCAGATGAGTGGCGGGAACCCCTTGCACGCTTTCGGGTGACTTCCGAATTCGAAGTCCCAAACGGCCATGTCCCTGCCGGCCAGGAGGCTTGTCGCCTTGCCGGCATCCATTCCTGATCCGCCTCCAACGGCGACAACAGCGTCGTGCCCGCCCTGTTCGAAGGCAGGCTTGGCACGGACGACCTCCTCATCAACTGGGTCCGGGCTGAAATCCGAATAGACGACGTGCCCGATCCCCGATTTCGCAAGCGCCCGCTTGATGGTGTCGAAAAAAGGAAGGCTGGAGGATCCGCGGTCCGTGACGATCAGGGGATTCCGGATGCCATGTTGTGCGCACAGTGACGGCAGTTCCCGGATTCGACCGGGGCCGTAATGGATGGGAACTGGGAATCCCCAATCGGCATTGTCCAGAATTCTCATGTCAGGTCCGAATGCCGCAACTACGGGATGGGCGGTTTCGTGTCGGTACACGCATGCACGACGATAGGCCTGACGCCCCGAAACGACAATGCCGGAATCTCCCGGCTGCCAGCGTCCGTGCTTGGTTCATACCTGTCCCGAGAACGCGGCTTGTTTCGAATCCGCTGAATTCCGTCCTCGGCATTATGGACTTCCCTGCGCCGGGTGACATAGTTGGTCCATGGAAAGCAGGTATGACGTTATCATTGCCGGCGGCGGAATTTGCGGATCCGCCCTGGGACTGGCACTGGCCCGAACAGGTCAACGCGTTGCGTTGATCGAAGGCCGATCGCTCGAAGAATTGGGTCACACGGGTTTCGATGGCCGATCCTATACGCTCGCGTTGTCCTCGAAATCCCTGTTGCAATCGCTGGGAATCTGGCCGGACATCGAAAGACACGTTCAACCCATTGCGGACATGGTGATCAGCGAGGGTCACCCCGGTCAGGGCGCGTCGCCGTTTGCCCTGCGATTCGATCGGTCCGAATGCGAAGAAGGTCAACTCGGCTACGTGGTCGAGGACAGGCATGTTCGCCAGGCGGCCCTGGGAAGACTGAAGGACGGTAGCGGGGTCGACCTGGTGACAGGCGCGCGTGTTGCCGGGCATGACGTTGCTCCGGGTCTTGCGACTGTCCAGCTGTCAACGGGCGAATCTATTGAATGCCGCTTGCTCGTCGGCTGTGACGGAACGAACAGCCGGATTGCCAGGCGGGCAGGGATTCAGCGTTTGGGGTGGAAATACCCCCAATCCAACCTGACGTGTTCGATCAGCCATGAGCTTTCTCATCAAGGCGTTGCCCACCAGTTCTTTACGCCGACCGGCCCCTTCGCAGTCCTGCCATTGATCGGCAACCGCAGTACGATCTACTGGACGGAAAGCACCGATACCGCCGAATGGGTTCATTCGCAGGATGACGAAGGTTACCTGGAGTGCCTGCGGCCAATGCTGGGCGGGTTGCTCGGGGATTACGCGCTCGAGGGCGACAGGGCGATCTTTCCGCTGGCCCTGTCGATTGCGGAAAGGTTCTTCGTCGAACGGGTCGCGCTGATCGGTGACGCTGCGCATGTCATACATCCGCTCGCCGGGCAGGGCCTGAACGTCGGTCTCCGTGATGTCGCGGCACTGGCGAGCGTGCTGGAAAGCGCGGCCGAGCGCGGGGAGGACGTCGGGGCCGAGACCACGCTGGTGAGATACCAGGAAATGCGGCGATTCGACGCATGTTTCTTTGGTGCAGTGACGGACGGGCTGAACCGGCTTTATTCCAATAGTCTCCCCGTCTTGCCCGTTTTTCGCCAAATCGCGATAGGGGCGTTGAATCGGATGCCAGGCTTGAAACGGCAGTTCGTCAGAATGGCGGCAGGATACGGTGAGGCGGG
Organism: Paracoccaceae bacterium; assembly: GCA_965242975.1. Classification (GTDB taxonomy): domain Bacteria; phylum Pseudomonadota; class Alphaproteobacteria; order Rhodobacterales; family Rhodobacteraceae; genus JAPPHA01. The sequence continues at coordinate 4,234,001 of CBDETS010000007.1, forward strand.
CTCCGGAAGTTCCCGTTGACACATGCGGGACCCGTCGCCAGGCATTGACGTGCGACGGCCTATTTTTGGGGATTATATATGAAAATCCCAATTTGGGATTTAGCTCCCGGGAAAATGTCTTACAGCAGAATCCCAATCGAGGGAGATCCAACATGCCGCAATCAGCACCTGGAAAGAGCCACCGCGCGGGGATCAGCATCAAGAAACTGATGCGGATGTTTCCGGACGAAGATACAGCGCGGGCCTGGTTGGAAAACGGGCGCCCGTGTCATGTCACTCTTGATGCTGGATTCTGACGGAGCGGCAGGGAACCAACCTCTCACGACAACAGGACTGGTGACTTGCGACTGAAGGAACGTGCCGTTGCCGATGTCAATGCAGAGGGGGTACGGGTTTTCAATGGTCCGTTCCCTGCCCCGTCATTTGCAACTGTAAGGCCACTTCGGGCATGGAACACGGAACTCTTCACGGAAGCAAAGTTCCGCTGCCGGGAACATGCAGTACCGGCGGACGGATCGTAATCCGGACGCCGAGTGTTTTCCGATTGACAAGTTTTCGGAGAAATCGAGATTCGCGGCGGCAGTTCAACGGTCAGGACATGTGACGAACGCAGGAGCGCATTTTCCGGCGCGGATTCACAAAGCTTTGGTGGAATTAGACATGACCGATATGGCGCGGACGAATATCGAAAGGAGCCAAGGATTTACCGGGACGTCGTTCGGCGTTGATGGTTGCCGCGCAGGTTGGTTCTGGGTTGGCCTCAAGCCCGATGGAACAGTCCTTTGCGGTGTCGCCGAACAGCTGGCCGAGTTGGTCAAATGTGCGGTGGATACGGACCGGATCTTTGTGGACATTCCCATAGGATTGCAGTCGGAAACCCGAAGGTGCGACGCAAGCGCGCGAAGGTTTCTCGGACACCCGAGGGCGTCGAGCATTTTTCCGGCTCCAGCGCGCGAAGCGCTTAGGTGTTCCGATTATGCGACTGCCAGCCTGAGCAACCAGGAGGAGACCGGTAGAAAACTGACGAAACAGACATTCGCCATCATTCCGAAGATCCGGGAGGTCGACGCGCTGCTTCGTGCCTGCGGGAAGGCCCGCCGCATCGTGCGTGAGGTTCACCCGGAAGTTTGTTTCCGTGGGTTCGCCGGGCGACCGATGACGGCCAACAAGAAAAAACCGGAAGGATACCGGGAACGCGTAGCGGTGCTTGGGCGGCTCCGCCCCTGCGTGGAGCGGGAGATCGAGGACATGGTGGCCCGGCACCGCGGCCGCGGTGTCGCACGCGACGATGTGGTCGATGCAGTGGCCGCAGCAATCACCGCCGCATTGGATCCTTCAGACCTGCGGACCCTGCCAGAGACTCCCGAGAGGGATTCTGAGGGACTGCCGATGGAAATGGTCTATGCAGATTTTTTCCTTCCCGGCGGGGCCAGGGTTCCGCAGCCGGGAAAGGAGGTCATCACCCCCGAGGTCCAAAGGCGGATCAGAGACAAACTCTCGGAAATCGAACGGCAGGAGTCCGTGCGAATTCTACTCGCCGTCGAGTCCGGCAGCCGGGCCTGGGGGATCCCGTCACCGGACAGTGATTTCGATGTACGATTCCTTTATGCACGGCCGCGCGACTGGTACCTGTCGATCGACAAGCGCCGTGACGTGATCGAGTGCCCCACCGAGGACATGCTGGACATCAACGGGTGGGATATCAGCAAAGCCCTGGGGCTGCTTTTGAAAGCCAACCCTGTGCTCTCGGAATGGCTGTCCTCGCCGGTCCGCTACAAGGAGGACCTGGCATGTACGGAACGGCTGCGGGAACTCGCTGCGCGCGTTGCGTTCGGGCGACCTGCGCGTTTTCATTACCTGCGTCTCGGGCAATCGTCGTACGAAAGGCACATCGCCGCTCATGAAACGGTCCCGTTGAAGAAGTATTTCTACGCGTTACGGCCTGCGCTCGCGCTCCGCTGGCTTCGCATGCGCCCGGACCCGCCGCCGATGGATCTTCCAGGACTGCGTGCCGGGCTGCGGCTCGGCCCCGAGTTGGATGCCGAATTCGACAGGTTGATCGCCGCCAAGGCCGAAATGGCCGAGCTGGGCAAGGCCCGCCGCATTGGCACACTTGATCGTTTCATCGAGTCGGAGTTCGCATTCGCCGGCAATGCCTCCGCACCGGCCAGTGCGGCCGATCCTGGTCTCATAGGGGATGCGAATCGCGCGTTCCGTGAGATCATCGTTGGCGGCCCGTGAGGTTTTCCCGGCTGGCCGTGCGTCCATTTCGATCCCATGGCGAAATCCGGGAATGCCGATCGTGGTGAAGGTCGCTTCGAGTCTTTCCTGTCCGATGCCTTTATGTCCGGAAGGAAGATCCCTTTCCGCCATGGCAGGGAACGGCTCCCGTCTTTAATTGCGGCGGCCTGTATGCTCGTCCCGGCACTCAGGCCGGGCAAGAGCGCAACGGTCTGCCCGGGCGTTGAGGAAACTCGACCCACGGGCAGCGGTTCCTCCGGCCAATTGCCGATTCGGTGCGAAAAGCCGAAGACCGGATCGGTTCTGCAGTTGAATGTCCGGTTGCTGGGGATCAGCCCGATGATCTGGCGCCGCCTTCTGGTTCCTGAGACCATGTCGCGCTGCGCAGAACACGTGCTCGACAGATTTCACATCACAATGCGGCTTACGGTGTTGCGGCAATATGCCAGGGACCTTGTCAGTCATCATCACGACCGAGAGGAAGCAGAGGACATTGACCGGAAACTGAGGCGTATCGGGGGCAACTTGTGGAACGGCAACCACCGTGCGGCTGTGCCTCGCATTGATGATCTTGTCACGGATCTTGATTGGTTCGAAACCGACTGTCAGAGCATCAAGGCATTCCGCAAAAGCCTGGATGAATTCCGCACCTACGTCGTCAACAACACCCGTACCATTCCGGATTATGCCGAGCGCCATCACGACGGAGAGAGGGTCTCGACCGCATTCGCGGAATCCACGGTCAGCACGATAGTTGGAAAGCGCTTCTCCGAATGTCAACAGATGAGCTGGCCAAAGTCGGGGCACATCTCTTGCTTCAGACCAGAAACCACGTGCTCGACTGCACGCTGAAGACAAAGTCCCAGTCCTGGTATCCAGGGCTCTTCAATGCTGTACACATGGATCAGAATTTCGAGATGGCCGCCGCTTGACCTCCAGGTTTTTTGGTGCTCCCCGACAAGACCGGAAAGATGACGAACCTGGCGTTCAATGGCTTCACGCCAATGGCTGGTGTCGAATTCGCGTCCATTTCGAATTCCTCGCAAGCTAGCGTGAAATCATGATGCTGCATTGTTCGGCGAAGTAGATGCCGGAGCGGACATTTTCGCGGGGCCAGTCACCGGTTGGTCGCGATCGGGCCGAGGAATTCTGGACGGTGCATCCCGGCGTATCAGCAGTCCAGGACATGGCCATGACTGACCGCGGACTTGCAGCCGCCCATGAGCATGTGCCCGGGTCGGACCGGGCTTTCCATGCTGCCCGAATGTCGATTACCCCCCGCCCGCAAGGCATACGGAAGCAGTTTGACAGGCATGATCATTGATGTTGAAGTTCATCCGGTGCCGGGAACCGTCCGAAACTCGAACGGCAGGCGTACCTTTTGCCGGCACGGAAGCTTGTCCCGGTCGCCTCCGTACCCGAAAACCAGCCCTCCGGAATTTCTGGCTCAAACTTGAATGAGGTCTCCCAATGAGCAAGTTCTTCCAGGACATTCTCCCGCTACGCCATGACCCCGAATCCTGCGGCCTGGCCTTTCGGCACTACGATCCTGATGAGCTGATCCTGGGCAAGCGGATGGAAGAACATCTCCGGTTTGCCGTGGCCTACTGGCACTCGTTTGCCTGGGAGGGCGGTGACCCGTTTGGCAGGCGGACATTCGCCCGACCCTGGTTCGGCGAAACGATGGAACATGCTCGACTGAAGGCCGACATTGCCTTCGAAATGTTCGAGATTCTCGGCGTCCCGTTCTTTTGCTTTCATGACGCGGACATCCGCCCCGAAGGAGCGACCTTCGCCGAGAGCCGACGCAACTTCGAAGAAATCATCGATCTGTTCGCCGACAAGATGAGTACCGGAAAAACGCGGCTTCTGTGGGGTACGGCCAATCTGTTCACCCATAGGCGGTTCATGGCCGGTGCCGCGACAAACCCCGATCCGGATGTCTTTGCATGGTCGGCGGCAACCGTAAAGCTCTGCATGGACGCAACCCATAAGTTGGGCGAGCAGAACTACGTACTTTGGGGTGGGCGCGAGGGTTATGAAACACTCCTCAACACCGACCTTGTGCGCGAGCGCAATCAGGCAGGCCGATTCCTGCAGATGGTTGTCGACTACAAATACAAGATCGGGTTTGAAGGCACGATTCTTGTCGAGCCCAAGCCACAGGAACCGTCAAAGCATCAGCACGATTACGACGTCGCTTCCGTGTACGGCTTCCTCAAGGACTTCGGGCTTGAAAAAGAAGTCAGAATAAACGTCGAGCAAGGACACGCTGTCCTGGCCGGTCATTCGTTCGAGCATGAAATCGCCCTTGTGCCACATCGCTTGGAGTCTTCGGCTCGATTGACATGAACAGAAACGATTATCAGTCCGGTTGGGACACCGACCAGTTCCCCAACAACGTGCCGGAGGCCGCACTTGCCTACTACGAGATCCTCAAGGCGGGTGGTTTCACGACGGGAGGCACCAATTTCGACGCCAAGCTCCGCCGGCAGTCCCTGGAGCCCGAGGACCCCTGGTTGCCGCCCACGCGGGCGCCATGGACGTTTGCGCGCGCGGATTCAGGGCGGCAGCGGCCATGCTCGAGGACGGCACCCTCAAAGCCCTGCGCGCGGAGCGCTATGCCGGCTGGGACACGCCCGAGGCACAAGCCATGCTTGAAAGCGATCTGGCCAGCATCGCGAACAGTCTCGAGTCGGATGGCATCGATCCGCGGCCGCGTTCGGGTCGCCAGGAAATACTCGAAAACATCGTCAACCGTTTTGTCTGACACATGATGGGGAGAAAGAGTTGAAATCGATCAAGGGCCCTGCCCTCTTTTTGGCGCAGTTCGCGGGTGCTCGGCGTCGAGTGTTTCGGTCGGACTGAAACCATCGCCGATCTCTATGCACATTATGGCATCGACGCCAACGCGACTTTCCGTGAGACCGAGACAATGTCGCATGCCGGCGCAACTTGCGCATCTGAGAGTTGTCCAGGCGCGTTTCACCATGGCGACCGAAAGCGGGACGGCCTTTGGAAGATTTGCGGGACGTGTAAGAACTGAGCAAGGCCGTGCGTCGTCATCCCTGTCCGTGCGATTGGACCTAACGTTCAAATGACGCTTTGCGGGCACATTTGATAGCATTGCTCAATGCTCCCTGGAAAACGGACACGTCACTGCCATAGCTCAAGCATCGAAAACCCTGCTGGAGCCGTTCTCTGGCACCCTCGAGAGAGTTTGTCATGATCCCTGCGGGTTTCTCGTAGCGATTGCAGGCCGCGAGGAGGCGATCAAGAGCCGCCACGAAATCCGGATTGTCGAACTGCTCGGTAATGCCCATGGAGTCGGTTAAGTCGAAATGACCCATCCACGCCATGTCGATACCGTCGACCGAAAGAATGCCATCCGCTGCCGCGATGCCGGCTAGCGATTCGATAAGCGGAATGACCAGCATGTTTTCGTTGGCGGCCTTCATGCGCGGGGTAACCTCGCCCAACCCATAACCATCATGTGCAACGCCGAATCCAATCCCGCGCGTACCGTCCGGCCTGTAGCGACACCATGCGGCAAGCTGCTCTGCCTGCGCGCGGCTCTCGATCATTGGAGCAATAATACCCATCGCACCCGCATCCAGTACGGTGGTCACGAGATGTCGCTGCAATATGGGAACGCGTACGATTGCAGTCACGCCAGTGCCCCTTGCGAAGGCAATTTGCTGCTTGACTTCGTCGATCCCGAAGCCGCCGTGCTCCATGTCGAGCACGATGAAGTCAAGGTTGGCGTTGGCAACGATCCGGCAAAGGCCAGGCGACAGGAACTCCGTGACGAAAATGCCCCACGCAACATCGCCGCGCCGCAACACATTCTTTAACAGGTTTTGTTGCATCGCCATTACCGAAGCTCCTCGATATAGTCGCCGACTTCAACGCCGACGCCATGGGCGGCGACAGCAAGTTGCGTGTAAGTGGCGGTGTCGATGGGCAGACCGTTTCTAAGGCGTTCACTGCGGCGGCGCGCCTCGATTTCCCCCGGTAACAGAACCTCACCGCCCTCATTGAGCGGCGGCGATCCCTTGATCCAGGCAACGAACGCTGCGACATCCTGGCGGAAGAAATCAACTCCACCAAAGGCGGCTGGGTCGAATGCGATCGATGTCATGTTATTCACGAGGTGGCTGGCCGTGGGACTGCCGGGATTGCTTGCGTATCCTCCCGAAAGGGACCCGGCCATTAACTCGCAGAAGAAGGAAAGCCCGGAGCCCTTGTGCCCGCCGAACGGAAAAATTGCACCAGGCGGATCGCTGTAGAAGGCTTCCGGATCGGTCGTTGGTCGTCCTTTGCCGTCGATAACGGCATCATTCGGTAGTCGTTCGCCTCGGTTGCGCATCACTTGTATCTTGCCCTCGGCGATTGCCGCTGTCGCGATATCGAGTACGAGCGGTGCACCCGCCTCGTTCGGGGCGCCCGCAGCGATTGGATTGGCCGACAGTCGGCGATCCGACCCACCGTGCGGAGCGACGAGGATGCCGTAACCCGAAGTATTGACGAAATGCACAGATACGAGCCCGCTTTTCGCGAGGTACTCCGGCCATGCGCCAATGCGGCCGAGATGTGCCGAGTTACGGATCAGCACTGCGGCGAAACCCTTTTCCTGAACCCGTGATCGAAGGAGGTCCATAGCTTCCAGCCCGATCACCTGCCCGTAGCCGAATTGCCCGTCGACAAGAAAAGCCATTCCATGGTCGGACGCAATCTCGGCATGTCGATTCGGACGCACGTCTCCGTTTCGACACCAATCAACATATTTTTTTACGCGTATGAGCCCATGGGATTCGTGCCCGACAAGATTCGACTCCACGAGGTGGTCGGCGATGATCTTTGCTTCCTCGGGAAGGGATCCGATGGCTTCGAAAATCTTGCTAACTAACTCTCTTGCGGCCAGCGACTGTATGAGCTTCATTCGGGCGCTGCTTTGCCATAAGGCATTAGCGCGCCCACCGGGTAACGCGCGTAATTGACATTGACCGTCTTTCGGACCGCTAACGAAACGAGCGTTTCCGCGCCTCGGCGGATTTTTTCTGCAACGCTACGCATGACCGCGGCTCGCTCCACCGTTGTGCGCCTGACCCACCGAGCGCCAGCCTTTCTTGCAGCAACAACAGCTGAATGCGCCAGTTCTATCGTTGCATCATACACTGCCACGAAGGCTTCGCCCGTTGCAGGATCAATTATTTCCCGTGGTTCGCCGTCACCTTCCAACCAGTGCCCGCCGATGAAGTTAGTGACCTGATAGGTTTCGTCCTGCACGGATAACGTTCTCCGACACTTTTGACACCCTCGGTAACATACTACCAATTAGCGTCACGATCGATCAGATTTGACGGGCAATCGCGTTTTTGACGTTTTCCCAACGCCATAGCCATGTGATTCTGAAACGAATCCTCAATTTCATCTCTGAGCCAGATCCCGCCGTCCGGCGGCTTCAATTTCCGAGCGGGTCGACTTCTTCCAGGGCTGGCCAGAATTTGTCACTTAAAACTTCCGCTGCTGCGTGCACGGTTGTGTCGAGTTCGGCGAGTGTGCTGACCCCGGGAATCACAGAGGTCACGACCGTCGGCCTGAGACAGTAGGCAAGCCCGGCGCCCGGAAGCGAATTGCCGAACGCATTACAGACCGCCTCGATCCGTCGTACGCGAGCCACGATCTCCGGGTCGGCGAGTGCGTAGTCGTATTTCGCTTCCATGACTGCACCGCTCGCCAGGATTCCACTGTTGTATGGGCCTCCTGCAATCAGGCCGATTCCCATTTCTTTGCAGAAAGGAACGAAGCGGCGTTGCGCACCACGTTCAAGCAGGGTGTGCCGCCCTGCGAGCAGAATGCAATCAATGTCGACCTCACGGGCAAAGGACTCGCACACTGCCCATTCGTTGACCCCGAGGCCGATCGCACGTACGGCCCCTTCGTGGCGCAAATCGTCCAGCGCCCGGTACGCACCTTCGAGCGCTTCCCTGTATCGCACAGGCTGCGCATCGCCGTGTGTGTAAGTATCGATGTCGTGGACGAGCGCGATATCAATCTGCTGCAGGCCCAGCCGTTCGCAGCTCGCTTCGATTGACCTTCGCGTCGCGTCCGCACTGTAATCAAACACAAACGGCATGTCGGCGCGACGTTGCCCGGATGGCCTCAGCAGGCGCCGACCCACCTTGGTCGACACGACGAACGCCGAACGATCCTGACCGCGCAGAAAAGCTCCGATGCGCCGTTCGCTCGCGCCGTATCCGTAATAGGGTGCTGTGTCGAAGTAGCGGATACCGTGACTCCACGCGGCTTCAACGAGCTCAAGAACATCATCGTCGGCACGTTCACTTCGAAGCCATCCGGCGGGTCCGCCGCCGAAACCGAGTTCGCTGAGCCATATGTCTGTCCTGCCGAGTCGTCGCTTCGAGTATTCAGCCACGCCAACCTCGCGCCTATGGGGTGGCGAATTCGGTCCCGAAAGGGTCGCCGCCAGCAACGTCGAGCCGATATACACGGGCCGCCGTTCTGCTAAAAATTGCTGCCCGATCATCATGACCGGTGCCTTTCAAGAGTTCGTGACAGACTTGTCTCCAGGATTCGTATGACGAGGCAAGGTCAAGCGGTGGCCAGTCGCTTGCCCACATTGTTCGGTCCGCCCCGAACTGATCGAGAACCACATCTGAATAGGGCCTGATATCATCGGACGTCGCACCGGGTTGTGCGCAGTTCATCAGGCCTGACAATTTACAGGTAACATTGCGGTTGGACGCAAGCCTTCGAATATCCCTTTCCCAAACGGCTCGTCGGTCCTGCCGGATGTCGGGTTTGCCACAGTGGTTCAGGACCAAGGCAAGCGAGGGAAAGGCCCGCGCCAAATGATCAGCCACCGGGATCTCGTCAGGGTTCTGCACCAGCATGTCAAGAACCAGTCTCGAACCTTCGAGTTCGCCAATACCTTTCATAGCCTCGGGGCTCAGCATCCACTGCACAGAGCGGTTGTCGTCACGCACGGGGCGAACGCCCTTCACTACCGAGATACCAGAGAGCGTCTCGACCTCTTCAAGCAGCGAGGGCGACGCCAGATCAATCCAGCCATACCGCCTCGACAGCCCTATCGTATAGAAGTTTTCCGCCAAGGTTTCTGCCGCTTGCACGGCAACAACGCGGTTAACACCGACAGTATCCATGAGCGGCTTCAGGTGGGCTGGTTCGCGGTCGGCGTAAATGGATTTCATCTTTGGAGACAGGGCGGTGTTGTCTCCTCGCGCAAGGCGCCAGAAGTGGACGTGCGAATCAACGTTCACGCGGCGGCCACCGGTTTCCTGCCGGCGATGATCATGGTCAGGACTTCGTCCTGATTGGCATCAGACGTCTTGACCGTACCGACGAGGCCACCGTTTTTCATAACAACGAGCCGGTCGGCGAGGCCAATCACATCGTGCAGGTCATGGCTGATCAAGACGATGCCGATTCCCTGCTCCGCCAGCCTACGGATCAACCGTCCGACCTTTTCGGTTTCCTCCGGGCCGAGGGCGGCAGTTGGCTCATCCATGATGAGCACACGCGCCTCGAAATGGACAGCTCTTGCGATTGCAACCGCTTGTCGTTGACCGCCCGATAACTTGGCAACGAGCTCATGATAGGAGGGGAGCTTCAGCTCCATCCGGTTCAGCGTGACTTCGGCCGCCGCCTCCATCGCCTCTTCATTCATGATCCCGAATACGTTCCGGATTTCGCGGCCAAGGAACAGGTTGGCAACTGCGTCCAAGTTTTCAGACAAAGCCAAGTTCTGATAGATTGTCTCAATGCCAAGAGCCTTGGCATCGCGCGTCGTTCGAATCGATACGGGTTGCCCGTCCACCAGGATTTCGCCGGACTCCGCCTGATGAACGCCAGACAGAACCTTAATCAAGGTGGACTTTCCGGCACCGTTGTGACCCAGCAATCCTAATACTTCGCCGGGGTCCAGATGGAGCGAAACGTCGTCGACAGCCTTAACGCCACCGAATGATTTCACCATGTTGCGAATCTCGACGAGGGGTGCCATCAGGTCCCACCGCGCCGCCGTACGATCATGTCTAACCAGACAGCACCAATCAGTACGAGCGCGAGCAGCATCTTCTGTAGCGGAGTTGGTACGCCCATGAGGATCATGCCGTTCTCCAAGCTCTGCATAATCAACGCACCGATCAATCCGCCGAGAATCGTACCCACGCCACCGGCGAGCGACGTCCCACCCACTACCGCTGCCGCAATGACGTTCAACTCCGTCATGGTTCCGGTGACGCTGGCGCCGGCGTTAAGCCTGGCAGTGACGACAATCGCCGCGAGGCCGCACAGAAAGCCCATGGCCGCAAACACGATAACGGTCAGCCGTCGCGTGTCGATGCCCGCGAGTTCGGCGCTATCGGGGTTGCCTCCCATTGCAAAGACGTGTCGGCCAAAGGTGTGGGCGCGAGCCAGGACTGACGTCGCGGCGGCAACCACGATGAGTATCAGCACCGGGATGGCGATACCCATGGGAACGTCGGTCCTCGGAAAAGTATGGGCGTTCATCACCAGCGCAAATCCAATAACGACGGCCGACCAGATCATTACAAAGGACGCGTCAATGAGACCAGAACGCTGGCGCACACTGAGTTTGGAGCGCCTCTGACGAGCACGGTATACAATGAGAACGATGCACCCGATGGCGAGGGCTGCAAAAACCCAACTCCAGAACGAACCCAACGTACCGTTCAGCCCGCCACCTAACCTCTGATAGGTCTCGTTCAGCGGCGAGATGGTGCGGCCCTGATTGATGAGCCACGCCGCGTTCCGGAAAAACAGCAAGCCCCCAAGTGTGACCACGAAAGACGGGATGCCGGCATATGCGATGAGTGCCCCTTGGGTAATCCCAATCAAACAGCCAGTGGCCAGCATGACCAGGCACGTCAGCCACCATGTAGCAGCTCCGTCGACGGGCAATATGGCAGTCTGGAAGAGAGCGCCAAACACGCCGATAAAGCCAAGCTGGGATCCCACAGAGAGGTCGATGTTTCGCGAAACAATGACCAGAACCATGCCGCATGCCATGATTCCTACGACAGCCACCTGAAGGGAGAGGTTAAACAGATTTCTGGCGGTGAGAAACTTACCGCCAGTCAAGAAGTTAAAGATCAACCAAATACAGGCGAGGACGACAACCATCGCAAGCAGCCTGAGGTCAACTCCGACTGCTTGCGATACCCGTTGCGAAGTCTCGCGCGAAACCACCCTGAGCGAGGCCGGGACGCTACTGACAGGCCATCGGCGGGTTCTCAGTCACGCCGTTACATAGGGCGTCCTTTGAGATCCAACCGGCATCTACCACGAGGTCAAGGTTGTCATAGGTTATGGCAATCGGCTCAAGTAGAAGCGCGGGCTGTTCGGCGCCGCTCTCAGTCATGAAGGTCGTGGCACCCATCACGCCCGACAGGGCTTTGCCCTCCGCCAGTTCGACGGCCGCCCGTGCCGCAGCCTGCCCGAGCAGGTTAGAGTTCTTCCAGATCGTGACAGTCTGCTGACCCTTTGCGATGCGGTTCAGAACGGTATGGTCCCCGTCTTGTCCCGACAGGGGAATGCCCAGCATCTGCCGGCTGGCAAGCGCTGACGCGACACCCGTCGACATACCGTCGTTCATGGCCAAAACAGCATCGACCTCGTCACCCTGCTGGGTGAGTATCGTCTCCATGGTCGACTGGGCCAGATCAGGCTTCCAGTTTTCAATGTTCTGCTGGGCCACAATCTCAATCTGTCCGGAGTCGATCAGCGGTTGCAAAACCTGCATCTGACCTTCTCGGAAGATGTTGATGATCGGGTGCGCCGTATCACCTTCTATCAGAACCCAATTGCCGTCATCACGAACATTAACCATTGCCTCGGCCATCAGCCGGCCGACCGCGATGTTGTCGAAACTCGCAAACAGGACATTCGGAGAGTCGATCGGAGCATCATACGCGATCACCGGCACTCCTTCCGCATTCGCCTGGGCAACAGCCGGCAATACTGCCTTTGAATCCTGGGCTAGAAGGATCAGCGCATTGCAACCTGAGGCGAGCATCGCCTCGACATCGCGCAACTGTTTCTGGGGATCCGACTGCGCGTCTGCGCTGACATAGGTCCAGCCCGCCGGTTCCAGGACCGACTTTATCCCGGCCTCATCTATGCGCCAGCGTTCCTCCTGAAAGTGGCGCCAACTCACGCAAATCTGGTTGTCCTGTGCTAGAGCAGACTGATCGGCCAGAATCATGCCGAGCGTCACTCCCAGCGCAAGCGCTGATGCAGACACGGTTTTCGTTTTTTTCACATAGATTGACTGCATGAATACCTCCTTGCAGCTTTTAGATTCAACAAGACCCGCGACCTGGCCAGCGAGCCGCCGTAAGGTGATCTGAGGATGAGGTGCGGAGTTCTCTGCGGAGTCCTCAGACACTTGACTGCACCGGTTCGCGCATCAGCGCGCAAGTCTATCCCGGAACTGAAGTCTGGGTTCTTTCTCCCTTTTGATGCCGGGAGACTGGCCGGAATTCAGCCCTGTGCGAGCGTAAGCGAACCCCTCCCGGACATCAACAGCGCAGTGAACGTGGCGACCGGCCCGGACACCCGGCAACAGACTCAACGTGTTGCGAACGCCGAAACCGAGGCCCCGGGCCATAGACGCCCCTGTGGTCTCCGGTCACAAGGCCGGCGGAATCCGGACATTGAAAGAATTGTTGATGTTGCTTGTCCCGTGGAGCCATTCGTGAGGCGTGTCTTTTCAAATCGGGATAATGCCTGTCAGAACATGTCGCGCATCCGTTCATCTCGCCGATTGCCGCGCTCGGAACGTCTTTCACATTCGGTCGCGATTGTTGCGCACACACCTTTCATCCGATCGCCGTCCGGCATGATGCCGTGGGCTGGCTCCAATCTCGCATGCTGTGCGGGTATGACGTTCCGGTCGGAGGGACCCATCTGTGGGTCGGAACCTCTTCGTCCCAGTCTCCTACCGGTCACGCGCCACCCTGCTCCGGACGAAGTGTTGGACCCAACATTTCATCTTTTGAACTGAGCCGCGTTCTGCGGCGGGTGGTGCCTTGCAGGGGTTGTGTGCCCTGGACAGTCACTATCGCGCAATACCCCGCGGTCGTCCAACGTTTCAAGGAAGCAATCAACCGTGCTGCAGCGACCGCGAATCGTCTCCCCGGTCCGGCCCCGCTCCGTACGCATCCGGGGTGCGAAGATCGTGGCCTCCTTGCAACTCTCCGCAGCATCTGCCCGATGACGTTCGATCAACGCGGTCAATCCCGCGGTGTCCGAGGGATTCAGGGCATGCAACCCGATTGTCCGCGCACACGGCGTCATTCCCCCGACGACCCAACTCCTCCCGCAGAATTGCGACCGTTTTGCGTCCTACCTATCGTTGCCCGCCTGTCCGGATGGAAGATCGTCTTCCGCTATGGCGGGGAGCCGCGTTTGTTCGGAATCGCGGCCGGTATGTTCCTAGAAAAACCGGACGGCGTCGAAGCGCGGTGGTCCCCTGTTTCCCGGACTGCCTCGCTGTGGCCTGCCTGGATTTCAGGTGGCGCGGCCTGGGAAGCGACGGGTGGGAAGTGCAGAGTCAGTCCCCTTCGGAATCGTCCAGGGGTCTGGCTTCATCCGGGAGCATGATCGGAATTCCGTCACGAATGGGAAAGGCCAGCCGCGCGTTCCGGGAAACAAGTTCCTGCCGCTCCGTGTCGTAGCGGAGTGACGTGTGGGTCAGGGGGCAGACCAGCGCCTCCAGCATCGTCCGATGCGCACGGTGTTTTTCCCGGGAGTCAGGCTTGTTCACGGCGCTGCGGGCACGGGATTAATGCACAAGAAGATGTCCATATTCGCGGGCATCCCGAACCGTTGCGGAAAACGGGTCCCGACACCTCGAAACAGGCGGTTTCGGATGTGCCTCGACTCGGTTACGCCCGGTTTTCGATTCACGTGAACATCAATGACGACAGCTGTCGGCGGCTCTTTCCGGTCAGCGGATCATTTTCCCCGAGCGATTCGAAGATCCGGAAAAGGAGCTTCTTGGCCGCCGCGTCATTCCATTCGCTGTCCCGGCGAAAGAGCTCCAGCAGTTCCGAAATCGCGCTCTCGGCTTCTCCCTTTCCCAGGAGCGCGAAGGCGAGATTGTATCGAGCCTCGTGGTCATCAGGGTCGGCCGAAACCTTCGCACGAAACGCGTCCGGTTCACCGAAATCCGAAGCCTCCAGCGCCAGTTCGATCCGGGCCTTGACACCCGCAAGCACAGGACTGTCGGCGACGGAGGCCGGGGCATGGTCGACCAGTGACTTGGCCTTGCCCGTTTCGCCGAGAGCGAGATATGATTTCACCAGACCGGCATAGGCCTCCCCGCTTTCCGGATGGCTGCTCAGGATGACCGAGAATGCCTGCGCCGAATCCACGGCCGCGCCGCTTTCAAGCAGTTCTTCGGCGGCCGCGATCAGGCTGTCAAGATCTCCCGGCTTCCCCCCTGCCTGCGCCGCAAGCTTGTCCACGAACGCCTTGATCTCCGATGGAGGCCGCGCGCCCATGAATCCGTCGACCGGGCGGCCGTCCACGAAGGCAAAAACGGCCGGGATCGACCGAACCTGCATTTGCGCCGCGAGCCTCTGGTTCTTGTCGATGTCGATCTTGACCATTCGAACACGGCCGCCCGCTGCCTTGACCGCACTTTCGAGGGCCGGGCCAAGAGTCTTGCACGGTCCGCACCAGGGGGCCCAGAAATCAACGACGACCGGCGTCCGGGCGGACTCCTCGACAACGTCCGCCATGAAGGTCGCTTCGGACCCGTCCTTGACAAGGCTGTCAGCCCCGTTTGGCGCGTTATTTCTTCCAAGACCGAACATGTTCGTCCCCGCAATCGGAAACCACCAGAGAATGTGGCGACTGCGCAAGGATGTAGTGAATTAGGGTCCCTGCTTCAAGGTCCCGAAAGCTGTAGGCACTCAAGCCATTGTCCCATCGGATTCCTCGTTTCCTGCAACTCGGGGGAGGAGCTGGGTTCAGGTTGGAACTGACCAACCCTGCCGCATCGGCACAGCCCGGTTTCCCGTGGCCCTCCCGGGCGCAAACGCACCAGACCCGTCGAGGCATTGAATCCATCACGTGAAACCGCCTCGTTGCCTACGCCTCGAGAGGTGACATGACGTTCCATGCCGCTGACCGAATCGAGTCTGGAAAACTCACCCGCTTCCGAACCAGGCTGGTGGGGTTTCACAACGGCGTCCGGTGCACCCGAAGTCGCGGACAACCTGTTGTTGCAGGCAGGCCCGACGTTCAACTCGCCAAACCAGATGACAACACCGATCATCAACTCCGCGTGCGTCGTGGCTCTCCGCTTCCGGTGTCTTCTCGATGATCAGACGGGTCGCCGGCCGCCCCGGTTCGCGGCGAAATTCCGGCGCCGACGGGCGGCCCTCGAATCGACATTCCGGAAACAGGGTGAATCCATGGTCCGGCAATACAAGAGCCTATTGGATCGGATCCACTCTGTGCCAGGCACTCCAGGGCCATTGCACATCTGAAAGCGATTCTGATAGTCTCTACCAGCAATTGACATGGAAGCGTAAGCGAGGCCGCCATGCCAAACGCTCTGCTGGTATACCCTGAACACCCTCCGACATACTGGGGTGCTGACTACGCGCTGGAAATTTCGGGAGTCAAGGCAACCCATCCGCCTCTTGGGTTGCTAACGGTCGCTGCGATGTTTCCTCCGAGCTATGAGCTCCGAGTGGTCGACATGAACGTGAGCGCCCTGCATGACACGGATATCGAGTGGGCGGATCTCGTGTTCACGTCCACAATGGTCACGCAACATGTGTCGCTGCGGAATGTCGTGGAACGCTGCAACCGAGCTGGCGTTTCAGTGGTTGCCGGAGGGCCGCATCCGACCACGTTTCACGAGGAGATCACGGGGGTAGACCACTTCGTGCTGGACGAGGTCGAAGAATCCTTCGCGGAGTTCTTTCAGGATCTGGAAGTCGGTGCTGCCAAGAGAATGTATCGGGAAAGGCGGAAGCCGGATGTAACGCGGACGCCAGTTCCGCGCTTCGACCTCATCGATATCCAAAACTACGCCACGATGAGCGTGCAATTCTCCCGGGGATGTCCGTTCGACTGCGAGTTTTGCGATATCATCAAGCTCTACGGTCGCGTGCCTCGCACGAAGCCGCCAGAACAGGTTGTGGAAGAGTTTGATTCACTTTACCGCCTCGGCTGGCGGGGCTCGGTTTTTCTTGTTGACGACAACTTCATCGGTAACAAGCGAGATGCCTTGAAGCTGCTTCCAGTGTTGGCAGAGTGGCAAAAGGCAAGGGGCTACCCATTCACTCTGACCACTGAAGCGAGTGCAAACCTTGCGCTGATGGACAACATGTTGGACGCCATGATCGAGGCCGGCTTTGACTCAGTGTTTGTCGGGATCGAAACGCCCAACCCCAATGCCTTGATCAAAACCAAGAAACGGCAAAACACGGACAAGACCCAAAAGGACTTCCTCTACCATGCCGTCCGAAAAATCCAGCGGTATGGCATGCAGGTCCAGGGCGGGTTCATCCTGGGGCTGGATGGTGATGATGCGAGCGTGTTCGATGCCCAGATCGAATTCATCCAAGAGACCGGCATTCCTATGGCTGCGATCTATTTGTTGACAGTCTTGAAGGGCACGGACTTGTACCAGCGCATGGAATCGGAGGGCCGGCTTCTGGAGACGCCGCTCGGAACCAATGCCATGCTACTCAACTTCAAGACGGAGTTGGAATACAGTACATTGATCGACGGATATAAGCGAGTGATCGGCACACTCTACGATCCGACCCTGGAAAACTACCTAAGCCGCTGCTTGACCCTGTTCAAGCACCTGAAGCCCGTCCGCCAACTTAGAAAACCCATAAGCAGAACCGATGTCGAAATTGCTTTCATGAGCGTTCGCGGTCGTCTCTCGGCCAAGCAGCTTCCCGCCTATTCGAAGTTCATCGGTACGGTCTCCAAGGACTATCCCCGCATGCTTCCCGATGCGATCTATCTGGCTGCCATGGGTTATCACTTCGAAAAGATCACTCGTCAACAGATCGCTATCCATGACTTTCTTGGCTTCCTGAGAAGTGAACTGGAGTTGTTCCGGAAAGCGACTTCAGCTCGCCATTCGGGAGGGGAAATCAGGAGCTTGAGCCAAACTTCTCTTGATCGGGCTCGATCGCAATACCAATCCATTTCCGACGAATTTCGATACCAGGTAGATGGGTTGGACGACGCTTTGCAATCTTTCCGATCTGTAGTCAGTGCCCGAACGGGCGACTTGGCCCACTCCGAAATGTAGGGTAGGCATCTCCCAAACCAAGGCGATCCACAAGGGTGCGGATGATCCTATTGTCGGCCCCGACCGCCATCGCGGAACATCGAGAAGCAGCCTCAGTCCGCAGCGACCGCCGCTTTACGCGTCCCTATGCCAGTTGAATTCTCACAGGCACTCTCGCGTGTCAGCAAAGTCCAGATATAGTGCGAACGCATCGGTCACGCCCTCCGGCGTGATCCCGTCATCCTCCAAGCCGTACTTGTGCCGCGGCTCTTGACGGCGCTGTCTCTGCTGAAGCGTGAGCCACTGCTGCATTTCGTCGAAAGCCATTGGATCCAGAGACCAGTTGAACCGCGCGTATATTTCACGGTCGACTGCCATTGGTTCATTGACCAGATCTGCATAGCGGACATCAACCCAGCGGGCATCAAGCGTCGGACGAGACACCCGAAACCGCATCGCATCGTTCAGAATGCCGCTCATGAACGCCAACTTCTCGTGGCCGGTCTCCGCTTACGGTGTCTTATCGATGATCAGGCAGGTCGCCAGCCGCCCGAGCTCGCGGCGGGAATCCGGCGCTGGCGGGCGGACCTCGATCAACTCCGAAGGGGTCGCGCGCGTGCGCATCAATCCAGGGATTCTCATTTCCATGAGGTGTGCCCTTCCGTTTTTTTCCGGCCAAAACCGGCGGGGGCTGGAAACACGACGGAAACACGACCCTTCCAGACTATCCGAGCAACATCATGGCTTCACCGGACGCTTCACGGCTGCATCGCGCCCGGAACCGAAACGGCAGGCGGTGGCGGCGTCCACGCATATCGGTACGCCAAGGAGCTAAGCGATCTTCCGCAAGGCAACGAACTCCCGATACGGCGCAAATGCGGCCGCGACTCGCTCGGTAGCGAGGCCGAAGTCTTCCAGGTTGTAACGATGCGGCGGACCGTGGCGACGTTGTTCGGCCTGCCGGTCAAGCCAGCTCACCATTTCGGTTGCTGCCGCCGGCTCGAGACGCCAGTCGAGACGCTCGTAGATGGCGTTCACCACCGTCATCGGGTTCTCGACCAGGTCGCGGTACCTCACATCGACCCAGCGCGACTCGAGCTCGGGGCGTGACGCCCGGAACCGCATCGCCTCGTTAAGCATGCCGCTCATCAGGTCCAATTGCTCGGCACCGGTGTCGTGCCGCGGGCGCGGCTCCATGGATATGGAGCGTATCCGGTCCACAAGGCTGTTCCACGATCCCATGAACTGCGCGGGCTCGCGATGCGTCTGGATGAAAACCGCATCCGGGTAGTTCGCGAGCAATGCCTCCAGCTCCATGAGATGGAAGGGCATCTTGAAAAGCCAGACATTGGAGGCGCCGCGCCCGCGCTGCCGGCGCTGCCAGGTGAAATGCTGCATGACGCGGTGGTGATAGGCGTAGGCATTGCCCGAACCGGTGGCGGAAAGCCAGCATTGGTAGTCTGGCACGTAGTACGCGACTGCGTTGACCCAGGATGCGAATGACTGCCTCAGGATCGGGAAATCCTCCTCGGGCTGGTCGATATCAATATGGTGCACGTCGGCGAACTGTTCCACGACCCGGATGGATTCCAGCACCTCCTTCACGTGAGCCCGGCGCGGGTCGCGAGTGGTGCGCGCAATGGTACCGTACTCTCCGCCTGCCAGGACCGGCTCCGCCAATTCGTAGCGTCGAAGTGTCCAGAACCGTCGGTCGCGCGCCATCAAGCGGTGCAGAAATGTGGTGCCGGTTCGATTGATCCCCACGATGAACACCGGGCGCACGATCTCCTCGCGTTCGATCTCGGGGTGCTGCTGCCGCTCCCGCGCGAGCGCCGCATTGTTGCGAAGCTGCCGGTTCAGTTCGTAGACTACGTGTGGTCGTCTCTCCTCAAGCAGTCCGGACTGTGGTGCGTTCAGTGCCTCCACGAGTCGCTGGAATCCCGCACGCATCCACGCTGGAAACGTAAGGTCGAAGAGAACGCCGACATGTTCGGCGTAGCCCTCGGCCTGCACGATCAGGCGGTCGAAATCCAGACAGGCTTTCGGCACCGGATGGGGCCATCCATCGCCCTGGCGCCGAATCCAGTCGTAAGAGCGCGAATGCCGAAGCAGCAGTGCCGGCCACCGAACGGGAAAGGGACAATCTTCACGGATTGCGCGCTCGTCGACCGGAGCAACGCCGCGAGCCTCGCTCCGTGCGAACCAGTACGGCGCGAAGTAGTCGAGCAGGTTCCACAGCCCGTGCAGCGGAGAGCGCTCTCCAAGCGCCTGGCAGGCATGCCTGAACGTTTCGTAAGGAACGTCACGCAAGTACAGTCCGAAGTCAGCCGGTCCGAAATCGTCATGCGGGGGTTGCGAATCGCAGCAATGGTAGATCGTGAACCGCCGCTCGGGATTCACCGAGATTGCGGCGCACATCTCCGAGAGCGTATCCACGGGCTCGGCATAGCTCTGAATGGAGTAGCCGGCAGGGGCCATTTCGACCTGTATCGCCGCGTTGTAGATAGAGAGCGAGATCGCGCTCGCCTGCGTGTATCCCGTGCTGGACATCCCTGTCTGCGGCAGGCGAAAAATCGCCACCGGAAGTCCGGCCGCTTTCGCGAAGAGCAGGACCTGCTCGGAAACGAGCTTGCTCCACGGGTATCCAACGAATCCGGGCGGCAACAGCCTCTTCATGGTTGCCAGGTCGGGCTGCATGTGATGCTCGATGCGTCGGTGGCTGAATTCCTTCGAAAAATTGCAGAAGTACTCGGGGAAAACGCCCATCGTGGAGGCGTAGAAAATGTGCTTGAATCGGGTTCGCAGGCACAACGCGAGCACGTTGCGAAGACTGGACGCGTTCACGGTACGTATCGAGGCGTAGGACGACACGAGGGAGAGTTCGGCGGCGAGGTGGTAGACCGCGTCGATGCGTCGGCACAGGTCATCGAATTCCGCGTCGCTCAAGCCGAATCGAGCCGCGCATATGTCCCCGACCGTGACGCGAATGCGCGACCCCAATGCGTCCTCCCAGATGTCGGCATGCTCCAGGGCGGCGCGTATCCGCGCGAAGCCATGCGCGACGCCGTCCGCTCGGACCAGGCAATGCACGACGAGGTCGTCGTTTTGCCGCAGGAGTTCGCACAACAGGAAACGGCCCACGAAACCGGTGGCACCGGTCAGCAGCACCTCGCGGAACTCGTCCGCCGATACCGGTTCGGCCGGCGACTCCTCCGTGATCGTGGAGTGAACAAATTTGCGCAAGTTGTCGAGGTCGCGGTGGCAGGGCGGCGGCAAGCGACCATCAAGAGAGGGCACTGCACGGGAAGCGGGAGATTTTTCGGCCATCGCGTCTGTCGCTCGCTAATGTGGGAAGCCTGACCTGGGCCCGCTTGGTCGCCGGGGGCGGGGCCGTGGGTGTCCGATCGGGAAAGTGAACACTCCGGAAAGACTCGGGCCTGTAACACCAAGGGTGCGACGCTGCAGGCGAGGCCATGTCTGATCCGTGGGCGCCGCTTTCCCGACACGATGTCGTAGGTTTGCATTCAGTGACCCGTACGGTTCTGGTGTTCTGGTCAGTATTGCATCTGGGCCGGGCTGGCGAATGGTCAGAACTCCGGCGTCGTTCCGTTTCGGCTCGCACCGAGCGCCGGCGGAAAGTGATCTTCCAGGACGCTTGCGAATTCCGACGGCCTTCGGCGTCCGCGGAGACGTCCGGAGAGAGGAGCATCCGCACTCGTCTCGGCATCGGTTTCGCCCTCCAGGTCGTCGGGCTGTTCGGCTTTGTGGACGATCGCATGCGCCAAGGACTGGCAGGTGGCCGTGGTCATCAGTTCCAGCGCGCTGACCTGGAAGTTGAACCGATTCTGAAGAAACGCAACGAGCTCGGCAACCGAGATCGAGTTGAATCCGAAACTCGCCAACGGCTCGTCCACATCGCCCTCATCGTGGCCGCACAGTTCGGCGACCTTCTCGGCAATCTGCGTCATCACCGTCTCCAGCGTGAGCCGGTCATCGGAATGGCCCCGGAAGGCATCGTGGTTGCTCATCAGGCGACCGATGCGCATGTAGTCTGCAGAGTCGACGGTCAACGGAATCTGCTTGAATAGCGCGGTCACCAGGTGGTTGCCGTCAGACAGACTTCGTAGAGCGTAGTCGAGGTTGGTGATTGCAAAGTGAATGCTCACCGGGGGCATCCCGGCCATCCTCAGCATGCGCAGCACGTGATGGTTTCGCGAGGCCATACCGACTTCGGCGACCGCCGCTATGTTGTAGGACAGCGCCGGCAAACCCAGCCTGCGGCGCCAAACCGCGAGTCCATCGAGGTAAGCTCCGGCGGCGCTGTAGTTGATCTGTCCGGGGTTGCCGAAGGTCGATGCAGTGGACGAGGCCATGACGAATAGATCGAGCGGATGCCCGGCGGTCGCCCTGTGAAGATTCAGCGCGCCGGTAGCCTTGGGAGCGAACACCATCTCGACGGATTCCCGCGACATGGTGCCGAGCAGACGATCATCAAGGACACCAGCGAGGTGAAAGACGCCCTTTAGCGGCCGGCGCAGGCCGGCGACGCAACGCTCGACGTCTGCCGCAACGGCGACATCGCCCGCCACGATGTCGATCTCGCACTCCCGGGCGAGGTGTTGCAGCGCGGTCGTATCGCGCACCCAGTCGGCACTGCGGCGACGCTCGGGATCCCGATCCATCAAGGTGAGATGGCGGGCTCCGACGGACACGAGATAAGGCAGAAGACACAGGCCGAATCCGCCGAGGCCACCGGTCACGAGATAGGTTGCATCGGGGTCGAGCAGCGGGCGCCGATCGACGATCGGGAACTGGGGGTGAACGCGGGCAGGCGGGGCACTGAGCACCAGCTTCCCCTGGTGCTTGCCGCTGGTCATCAGGCGCAGGGCTTTTGCGTAGTCCTCGAAGTCGTAGGCAGTGGTCGGCAAAGGCGGCAATTCGCCCTGTTCGAGCAGTTCGAGACATGTCTGGGAGAGTCGACGCAAATGCCAAGGGTCATCGACCATCAGGCGATCCACGTCGATCGCCGCGAAGCGCAGGTTCTTGCGGAAGACGTACAGGCCGAGCGGGTTGCCGGAGTAGATGTCGACCTTTCCGATCTCGCAGTGCCAGCCGCCCGGACGCAGGGCTTCCAGACACAGCGCAAGGTGACGGCCGGCGAGGGAATTCAACACCACGTCGATTCCTTTGCCACGTGTCGCTTCCATCAACTGGTCGTACCAATTCTCGTTGTGCGAATCGAAGGCTGCGCGTGCACCGAGCTCGAGAAGCCGGTCGCGTTTGGCGTCGCTTCCCGCCGTTGCGTAAATCGTCGCCCCCGCGCGCCTGGCAAGCGCAATTGCGGCCTGTCCCACTCCGCCCATGGCCGAGTGAATCAGCACGCTCTGACCTTCGGAGAGCCGAGCCAGGTGTACAAGGGCATAATACGCGGTGAGGTAGACCGAAAGCGAAGCCGCGCTTTTCTCCATGTCGAGGCGGGCGGGCTTGGAAAAAACGAGGTGACTGTCGACGACTGCTCGATTTGTGATACACCCACCCTGGGTGAAGATCACCTCGTCGCCGACCCTGCAATGGCTCACACCGTCGCCGACCCGGCGCACGACTCCACTCGCTTCCATGCCGACCTCCTGCCCGAGTGCGGAGTGTTCGTAAGCCGCCGAGGGCAGCAGTCCCAAGGTCACCATGACATCGCGGAAGTTGAGCGCCGCCGCCTTCACATCGATCTCCACCATGCTCGGACCCAACGGAGCGGGTTCGTACGTCTTCATCTGCAACCCGCCGATCTGTCCCGGGTTGTCCAGGCACAAGCGATAGGTGGGAGCGTCGCCGGTGGGGACGTGCGGAGCGTGATCGCGAATGCTTTCTATGCGGGGCACCCACAGGCGCGCATCTCGCACCGCGATCTCCCGTTCGCGCAGATCGCAGCGAGCGAGCGAGACCAGGGTTTTCAGGTCGTCGTCGTCCCCGAGATCCACGAGACGAAAGTCGATTCCCGCGTCCTCGCCCACCTCGACCGCCATGCTGCGGACCGCGCCCCACAAACCGCACCCGCGAGGGTCCTGCACATCGAAGGCGGCCCCGCGAGTCACGACGGTGACGCAGCACGGGGAATGCGCGTGCTCGGTCCGGTACAGCACCAGTGTCCGGACGAGGGCGACAAGGGCCGACACCACTCCCTCGCCGGTGGGATCCTGCGGATCATGGCCGCAGAAGAAGTCGACGGCTTGCAGGTCAGCCACGCGAGGCCATTCGTCGATTCCGTGGACGTCGCCGCTGACGAGGGACTGGAAGGAAATCGGATGCACCTCCGGGTCACCGAGCAGGGAGAGCCACTCCCTCGCCGGGCTTTGCGGCTCACCCACCACCCAACGGGGTGCAGGCACAGACGTTAAATTCAGGGATTCCGGCCACGACTGCGGAGCCTGAAACAGGGTGCTGCGCGCGGCAGGGCGAACGACGGTCCAACCTGCGCCAGGTTCGATCACGTCGCCTTCGGGGTGAGAGACCAGAGCCAGGCCTCCAGCGACCAGCAGGCTTCTCCAAAATTCCCAGTCCGCGGGGTCGAAAGCGGCCACGTCGCGATGCAAAATGAGCACCTCCACGGCACCCGGACGCAGCAGACCCTCATCGAGTCGCATCGCCTGCCGCCCGGTTGGATCAATGCATTCGAATCGGAGAGCGGCGTCGACCGCGCGAAACGCCTCGTAGTTCTTCCTGGCGGTTTCTTCATCGTCGCTGACGAGCCAATACTCGCCGTTCTGTCCGGCACTCGACAGTTGCCCGACACACTGCTCGAGAATGGTCTGGTCGGGCTCCCTGCATCCGGCGAGCTCCAGGATGCGGTACGCGCGGCCCGCTCCGTCAACGGACTGTTCGAGAGCGGAGATCAACGCTGCGGGATCGATGTCGCCAGCGGGCAGCCCATCGGCGAACGCCCGGCCGTCGGGCAGGAACTTGGGTTGCCAGACGAACCGGTGCTTGCTGTGAGGCAGGTCGCCCCTTTTCAGGTTCGAGTCGAAATGGATGTATTTCTGGACATGGGCAACCAGGGCTCCAGTGGAACGGTCGTAGAAGCTGATGGTGCCTGACAGGCGCTCGCCCTCGGATGGGTTGTACTGGCCCTTGTCGTCGATATCCAGGGCTCGATCCGGAGGATCCCTCAGGAGACAGGTGAGCCGCGGTCCCGATGCCGCACCGAGAAACGTCATGTGCTCGATTCGCCTCGGAATGCACAGGTGATCGGAAGCACCCAACAGGCTGTAGAGAAACGCCTGGAACGCGCCGTCGAACAGCGGGGGGTAGCAGACATACCCCTCTTCATGGCCATCGGCCCACAGGCCTTGTTCGACTTCGAGATCGACCAGATAGCCCCGGGTCGTCACGTGACGCTGGATTCGCCGGATGTTTCTGCAGTAGGGACCGTAGCGGTACGTATCGCCCAGCACGGCCTCGAAGCATTCGTAGAGTTCATCTCCGGAGCCATGCTCGACGGGTGCGTAGCCGGAACGGTCGATGTCTCCGAGCTTTTCCGGAGTGTCCGGCATCGGCGGGTCGCTCAACACACGCACCTTGCCCCGACAGTGCGAGTCGCTCCTGGTGTCCTCGCCGTAGGGCCGCGTGGAAATTACAAAGGTGAATTCTCCCGGGGAATTGGCGACCGGATGCAGTGCCGTCTGCAGACGCACCGGCGTTCTCGGGACCGGGCAGGGCTGAAGAAACTCGATCACGTCGAAGTGCACCGGTGCCCCGCCGAACGCTTCGAGTACAAGCTCGATGTAGCCCGTCGCCGGCATGATCGCTGCGTGATGGACCACGTGGTCGGCAGCCCATGGAAAGGCCCGGTCCGAGAAACGTGCCTCGTACATCAGGTGATCGCACGGAATCCGGTGACCGACGAGCGGGCCGTGAGAATACTCGGCTGCCTGATTGTGGAACTCGTCGTCCGCCAGGGTATCCGCCTTCTTCTCCTCGTCCTTCGGATGGCCGGGCAGCAGATGAGGGACAGGCTTGGGGCGCGGGTACCGGGAAGCGAAGTCGAGGGTCACGCCGGCTCTGAACAAAGCCCCCAGCGATTCGAGAAAACCGGTGCGCGTATCGGTGTCGCGCATGAATGTCGCTATTGAGGTCGGGGTGGTCACTCCTTCGGCCAGGCATTGGGCGATGACAGGTTGCAACGCACAGTGCGGCGCAAGTTCGAGCACCACGTGCGGCCGGTGGTCGCGTTTGACGGTCTCCATCCCGGCGGCAAAGCGTACGGGCTGGCGGATGTTCGACCACCAATACGCGCTGTCGAGGCGCTCGATGTGGCTGCCGGTCACGGATGAAACGAAGGGAACGTCAAGGTCAAAGGTGCGTTCGTCGAGGAAAGACAGCGCCCCCGTCACGTCCTCCCGGATGACGTCCATCGCCCGGGAGTGAAAGGCGATGTTCCCGGGAACCAGCCGATGCTGCAGGTTGCGTAAGTCGAGCTCCTCGATGACGGGTTGCAAGGCAGATTCGCTGCCGCAAATGACGGTATTGGCAGGCGCGTTCTCGCAGGCGATCTCGACGTGGATCGATCGGCTCGCATCGAGCCGGAATGGAACGTCGAGGGCGTCCAGCAACTCCTCGACGCCGCTACGATCGAGGCCGATCGCCAGCATCCGGCCCGACCCGGCGGTCCGTTGCTGCAACGTGGCCCGATGGAAGACCAGGCGCGTCGCATCCCCCAAGGAAAGCGCTCCGCAGGCGTAGGCGGCGGCCACCTCGCCGGAACTGTGGCCGACCACGCAGTCCGGGTAGACTCCCCACGTCTTGAACAGCTCGACGAGCGCGCACTGGATCATGAAGATGACGGGTTGAGCCAGCTTGCATTCGTCGAGTTCCGACTGAGGCGCGGTGAAGCAGGACTCGCGCAGCGAGACGCCCGAGTGTTCACGCCAATGCGCCTCGATCGCGTCGACGGCGCGGCGAAATACGGGGTCAGCGTCATAGAGTTCGCGGCCGCAACCTGACCACTGTGTGCCCTGTCCGGCGAACACCATCACCAGCCGTGGTTCGCCCTCGTCTACGGTTGCGACCGGGGCGCGTTCCTCCGCAACGGCATCAAGCCCATCTTCGAGCTCCTGCATGTTGCGCACTGCAAGCGCGGCGCGGGTGGAGAAATGGGTGCGACGGCGGCTGAGATTGCCGGCCAGCGTGTAAAGATCCATGGGCTGCTGGTCGAGCATCTCGCGAAGCTGCCCAGCGGTCCGGGCGAGCGACTTCGCATTGCGCGCCGACAGGGGAATGACGTAGCCGGCCTCTGGAGCCAGGGCCACCGACCAGATGCGGGGATGCTCCGGGCGATACTCGCGCACCACGCAATGCCCGTTGGCCCCACCGAAGCCAAACGAGTTGATGCCGACGACAACCGGATGTTCGGGAAAGGGCTCGATTTCCGTCTGCACCTTCATCGGGCAACCGTCAAAGTCGATCTCGGGATTCGGCACCAGGTGGTTCTTCGATGTCGGCGCGAAGGTGCGCCGCTGCATCATCAGGATGACCTTCAGCATCGCGCAATGGAATGCGGCCGCTTCCATGTGCCCGACGTTGCTCTTGACGCTGGACACCCGGAGCGGCACCTCGCGATCAAACCCGCGGAACGCCTCCGAGATGGCATTACCCTCGATCCGGTCTCCCACCGCGGTGCCCGTTGCGTGAGCTTCGAGGTAGTCGAATTCCTCGGCGGTGCGCCCGGCACGGGCGGCTGCAGTGCGCATGAGTTCGACCTGTGCGTGACGGGTAGGCGCCGTGATGTTGCGGCCCGGGAGCAGGCCGACGGCGTCGTCCGCTGAGCCCGCCGCGTTGACCGCGCTCGCCTCGATCACCGCATGAATGGAGTCTCCATCGCGCTCCGCCGCCGCCAAGGGTTTCAGCGCAAAGACAAAGGAGCCTTCGGAACGCATGTAGCCGTTGGCCTGGGCGTCGAAGGAGTGGCACTTGCCATCAGGGCTGATGACTCCCATGAGGTTGAAGCTGCTGCCCATCCTTGCGCTGCCCAAATAGGTGACGGACCCGACTAGCGCCTGGTCGCAGTCGCCGCACTGGAGCGCGTTCATTGCCGCATGTAGGGCGCTCAACCCGGCCGAACAAGCCGTGCAGTACGAGATCGAGGACCCCATGAGGTTGAAGTGGTACGAAATCCGGTTGGCCAACATGGCCACACTGATGCCGGTTACGGAGTACTCGCTGACGCCATGCAAAGGCCGCCAGTTGGATACGGCCGGAACCTGTGCCCCGATAAAGACTCCAGTGGAACTGTTGCGCAGTGCATGGAAGTCCCAACCGGCATGCTCGACGGTCTCCCACGCGCAGTTCAGCAGCATCCTGACCTGCGGTTCCGTCTTCATCATCTCGTTGTGGGACATTCCGAAAAGGGTGCGGTCGAAAAGCAGCTCGTCGTCGTCGCGGACCAGTCCTTCCCAGCGACTGGCCAGGCGCCCCGGGCCCGAAAATTCTCCGATGGGCACGTGGCCTCTGCCGTAGCGATCCCTAATCGGCTCCTGGATGATCTCACGCTCGGCGAGCAGGCGCCAGAAGTCCGAGTCAGAGCGGATGCCACCGGGCATACGGTGACCGTATCCCACAATGGCGACGTTGCTTTCTGTCTGGGACGTCATGCTGTCACCCGGAATTCCGGCACGACGGCTACGGCTCCGAAGCGGCCAGATACGCGCGCATGCCCGTCATGCCTCGACGGCAAATTCGCCAGGTCACTTGACTGGTTGACGACGATGGCACGTAAAAATTGATCCGACATTCGGAGTCCATAGGTAGGCGTTGGCTTGGTTCGGGGTGATTGCGATGGGGGAAGACTCATTGCTGGCCACGTTATCCGTTGAGACGGGCCAAATGTCGAAAGAAAAGTCCGAAAATTGCGGGATAACCCGGAGAGGTGCGTGGTCATGTCTTGACCCAGAACGGTGTCAATAACTGAACGAAAAAGTAGAGTTCAGCATTTTGGATGCCGCTCCGCACGTCCCTCTCTCGAATGGACCGCGGCCCGCGACAAAACACAAACGGCCGTGACATGCACGACGGGCCGAGATCATTCGTGACGGCCCGCTGCGATCATCACCAGCGCCGGCAGCACGAACAGGACCGACAGGGTGGAAAACGTAAGACCACCCAACATGCTGACAACGAAAGGCACGAACGCGATCAGTTCGTCACCGCGCTCGTAGAGCAGAGGCGAGAGCCCCAGCAGCGTAGTGAGCGTGGTCAGGAACACCGGCCTGAATCGTTGTCGTGTCGCGGCGGCTACGGCAGCGACGGCTGGCATCATTGCATTTTCCCGCTGGATCGCGTTGTAGCGGTCCAACAACACGAGGGCGTCGTTGACGACCACGCCGCCGACGGCAATCATGCCGAATATCGACATGGTGGTCAGATCCCAGCCGAGGATCCAGTGGCTTACGACCGCCCCGGCGAATGCGATCGGGATTCCCACAACCGCGACGACCGGCTTCCAGTAGCTGCGCAGGAACGAAGCAATGAGGGCATAGATCGCGATCAACACGATGGGGACGAGAACCGCCAGCGTCTCGAGCATTTCGCCCTCGTCCCGCGCACCGGCTTCAACCTCGATAACGAGACCGGGATAGTTCGCCAGAAGATCGGGTAAAATTTGGTCTTGAACCTGACGCCGCGCCTGGATCGGCGTGATCGCGGCAACGTCCGCCCGCCCGTTGACCCGCGCAGCACGCTTGGCGTCGATCCGCGTCAGTGTTGCCGGCTCGCGCCTTTCAGTAATAGTTGCCACCAGCGAGAGCGGGATTTCGCCACCGCCCGGCCGTTGAATCCGTTCGCGGGCAAGTTCACTCAGGCTGCGCCGCCGCTCGGCAGGATACCTGATCACCACATCGACTTCCTCGCGGCCCCGCTGGATGCGCTGGACGTCCGCGCCGTGGAAGGCGGAGCGCAGCTGTTTCCCGATCAGTGACGGCGACAGGCCGGCAGCCTTACCTGCTGGTGTCAGCTCGATCTCGAAGTGACGTTTGCCTAACGCCAGGTCATCATGGATCCCGTAGATGCCCGGTATGGTTGCCATCCCTGCCCTCAGATCGGCGGCCGCGCTTCTCAACGTTTCAATGTCGTCGTGCTTGAGCGAATAGGAAACGCTCGGCCTGGCCGGAATGCGCCCGGAGCGGAATTCGACTTTCTCCAGGTTCGCCACGGGACCGACGGCTTCGCGCCATGCCCGCTCGACTTCGGGCGGGCTCACGTTGCGGTCAGCCTGATCGCCGAGATGCAGACGCACCGAGGCGAGATGACTGCTGTTCAGCCGCGCTTGGATCTGCCATTCCGTACCGATGTTTCCGACGATCATGCTCACCGCGTCGACAGCGGCCCCGTCGAGCCGGTCGTTGATTGCGTACGCTGCCTCAACGAAGTGTTCGGCTGTGGCCAGCGTCTCCTCGAAGGGCGCGCCTGCCGGCAGATAGATGTCTGCCTGCACATTGTCGGTGCTGCTCAGGTTCTCGTCGTAGAGGACAATCCGGACTGCATTGGAGCCAAGGAGCAGGATGGCGGCGACCAGGACGAGAAGTGCACCGGCGATCGAGAGCCCGACATTGCGCAATGCCCATGAGGCTGCCGGGGCGACGACCCGGTCGCGTACCTCGTCCAGCCATCCGCTGACGTGGTTCTGCACGTCGCTAAGCGGGGAGAGGCTCCATCTCCTCCCGTGCGAGAGATGCGCCGGGAGAATGAAGAACGCCGCGACGAGGGAGACGAACAGGACGAAGATCGCGACATAGGGGAACACGTTGACGATCTGGAACGTACGAGATGTGATGAAGAGAAACGGAAGGAAGGCCAGAATCGTCGTCAGGGCGCTGATCGTGAGCGGGCCCACCATGGCCCGTGCACCCGAAATCGCCGCGTCGAGCGAATCCTTGCCCTTATCGCGTTCCGACGCGATGCTTTCTCCAACGACGACGGAATCGTCGACGACGATGCCCACCAGGAGGAAGAAACCGAAAATCGTTCCGAGATTGAGCGTGAGGTCCGCGGCTTCGAAGAAGAGCAGCGAGCCCACGAAGGACAAGGGAATTCCAACGGTCATCCAAATTGCGATACGGAGGTCAAAAACCAGAATGAGGCTGACGAACACCAGGATCGTTCCGATCACTCCGTTCTTCACGATCTTCAGCAACCGGTCGAAAATGGGGCTGGCATTGTCATTCCAGATCGCGACGCTCACGCCCTCGGGCGACTCGTAGCTCTCAAGAAAGTTCCTGATATCGTCGGCCAATTCGATGACGGACTGCTGCTCGGTCGCATCGATGCGAACAAGCACCGCCGGATGGCCGTTGACCTCCGTGATGATGTCCTCGTCGACAAACCCGTCGCGAATCGTGGCAACGTCGCCGAGCGACACGATCGTGCCGTCGAGCTGGGTAATGAGCGGAACGTCCTCGAAATCCTGGCCGACGCTCCCTTTGGCGACGGTTTGCAGGACCACGCTGCCTGTGTCCGTCCGTAACTCGCCCATGGTCACGTTGAGTGAAGCCTGCCTTACCGACCTGGACACTTCACCGATGGAGAGGCTGTGACGACGCAACTCTTCTTCGCTCAGTTCAATCGTGATCTGGCGGTCGCGGGTGCCTCTCAGAAACACCTGGGAGACGAACGGGAGCTCCAACACCCTGTCGCGCAGGTCTTCTGCCGCGAGGCGCAGTCCGTCCTCGGACAGACTGGACGACACCACTGCCAGCGTCATGACTTCGTGAGTGACCTTGAGAAGCTGGATGTCTGGCCGCTGCGCCCTGACCGGCGGGAAGTTCTCGATGCCGTCGATCGCGCTTTGCAAGTCGTTCAAGACGGCGTCGGCACTTGCGAAGGTCGCCATCTCTGCCGTGACTTTGCCGATGCCCTGGCTTGCGGTCGACACCACGCGCTCGACACCGGGCAGCCCGATGACGGCCTCTTCTATGCGCCGGTTGACATCCTCCTCGATCTCCTGGGGCGAGGCACCCGGATACGGCACCGAGATGGTAGCCCGCCGGGCTTCAAATTCCGGATAATACTGGACAATGAGTTGAAGACCTGAAAGCACGCCGCCCACGATCAGGAGAAGCATCAGCAGGTTGGCGGCAAAGGGATTGCCCGCGAAGTAGGCGATCGGTCCCGACCTGAGGCCGGCTGGGCTCGGCTGCACTGTAGGCCCGGCGTCGGTCATGCTCATGGCCCGGCTCCGTTATTCTGGCGTCGGCGCGTCGCGGACGTCGACGGCCAACCCTTCGCGTGCGCCCCGCAAGGACCCAACGACGATTCCGGCACCCGCATCGAACGCCTCCACCACGACACCGCCGTCGGCATGTCCCAGAACCCGCGGCGCAACGGCCTTCAACGCACCGTCGACGACGACCCAAACACTGCCTTGTTCCTGCATCGCCGCTTCCGGCAGGACAAGCACGTTGTCGTGCACGGGTCCCGTAATCGCAATCTCAACGAACGAACCGGGGAGGGGCAACGTCTCCACGGGGTGATTGTCAGCAAATTTCAGGAAGAGCGCCGCGAGCCGCGACTTGGGACCGATGATCGCCGCCGTGCGCTCCACGACGGCGTCGAATGTTCCCGACGCAGCTTGAATTGTGGCTGAGCGACCGATGGCCGGCGCGAGATGGGCCAGGGCGCCCTGCTCGATGGGTGCCCTGACCTGGAGCGCGTCGGTCCGGTAGACGGACCCCAGTGACGAGGCGCGGCCGACCAGTTCGGCGGGACCGACGAACTGGCCGATTTCGATATCCGCCGTTGCAACCCGGACGTCGAACGGAAGGGAAATCTCGGTTCGGTCGAGCCGGAGTTGGGCATGCTTCATTTCAGCCCGGGCCTTCAAGAGCCCGGCTTCCGCTTTCGCTACTTGAGGCGCGCGGTGAACCCACTCGGGAATATCGGCTCCGGGGTTCTCGCGCGCGTACGAATCCAGGCTTTCCTCTATCCTGGCCTTTTCGATCTGGACCCGGGCGTCTGCCGCCGCAACCTCGGCCGCAGTGCTTTCGAGCTCAAGCTCGTATTCGGCCGGATCGATCCTGATGAAGGTTTCGTTCGCTGCGATCGACCCGCCGTTCCGGAAACTGGGCGAGACCCAGGCCACCCGGCCGCCGACTTCGGATGTGACGTTCACTTTCCCGTGCAGCGTGATCCCTCCGGTCAGGTCGACTGTCAGCGCGTGTGCGGTTGGCGCCGGCTGAATTACCGAAACGCTTGGCTTGGCTTGATCGATTTCCAGGTCGGAAATGGGGTTGCGCTCCACCCGGCTGGGTGCCTGTGCGAAGTAGAGAGCGATTCCGATTGCAGCCAAAATCAGGATCAACTGTGCGTAGCCCATCCATTTGGCTTGGCCGGATCTACCTTGGGGTTCTGTCGTTTCTTGTTCCATCACTCATTCCGGAAGGCAGCGAAGCCAGACCCGTCAATCAAGCCGCCGCCATTGCACTGAATTCCGCTGCCCATGAACCCGCCTCCCTGGCCCGTGTTTCGGGCCGCAAAGGATGCCGGGGTGTCGGTTATTCACTCGCGGCAAGCTTCGGCGCCTGTTGGGCGGAAAGGCTTCGATCACGTTCGACTCGAAGTCTGTCAAGTCGCAATGGTTCATTGGCACGATCCCGAACTCTATTTTTGAAATTGGATCATGATTCCCTCTTAGCGTCAATTTTGTATTGGGTACAGGACCTAGAAAGGATTTGTCGTGTCGCAGACGGAGTCCCGCATGCCACATACGGGATCAAGTCCAAACTCTGTCGGGAACGCGGAGATAACATCCTCCTTCGGCTTGGTGATCTCTTTGATGTCCGTGACGCGCCGGATCGCCGCCGCACTGGGCTCCGGGTCGTTGCAGTTCGTGCTCGACGTCCCGAGACATGCAGGTGCTCCAAACGGGAATTCTCTCGTTTCCCGACCAGTTCCCTGCGTTGTTGAAGAGACACTGGCCCGGTGCCAGGTTCACCCTGTGCAGGATGAACACTCGCTCTCCACCTTCAAGTCGTCGTCCTGCCGTGGCAGGTTGCCGATCTCGAACTTCCAGCGGTAGGCTGATTTGCCATGCAGCCCAACCCCCATGAAGTGCCTGAAGTCGGGTTGCCGGCATGAACCGGGAGACAACGGCTCCGTTGGTCCTCAGCCGCAGAATGTCTTCATCCGGGAGCGAAGTCCTGTTGCGGTCCGGGAATTCCGAGTCCCTGTCGGCGATCGACTCACGGCGAGGTCCGTAACGATGACCACGGAAGTCATCCGGCAGGCAAGGCGCGGCGACCAGTGCTCGACGATCTCGTCCTCCGGAGCAATCACTTCCGTGAACACGGTTGCGCAGTTGTTGGCTGCCTGCGCCGTAACGCATAAGCTTACTCGGTCGATCTGCGCATGGTCGGTTCCGCTGTCCGGGCTGCGCCGGCGGAGCCTCCACGGGCGAGCGTCGGTCTCTTCCGCTTCGCAGTCGTCGCACTTGCCAAACGCACAGTCTTCGCATGCCGCCACGAACCTGTTTTCAGGCAGGCGCCCGAATTTCGTCACTTCGATGTTCACGGGTCCGACGTTCGGGTACGTTCGAAGAAGCGGCGTGACCACGAGCCGCAACCTGTCATGCCATTGAAGCAACGGAATTGACAAGGCAGCCACGGATAGGGTCGAATTGAGAGCCACATTGTGAAAGGAGAACAGGTATGTGTGACGAGAGTACACTCCGTGACGAGGAGGACCACCTGCGCCGTTCAGGATGCATGAACCGCCGTGATTTCGGCGCGTTGTCACTCGGGACAGGTCTCGCCATGGCCCTCCCGAGAGCGGCTGATGCACTTCAGGTGACGGCCGCAAATGTCGAGGTGCAAACACCGGATGGTGCTGCTGACTGTTACTTCGTCCACCCGTCGGACGGCACCCATCCGGGTGTGTTGATCTGGCCCGACGCCCTTGGGCTCCGGCCCGCATTCGAGCAGATGGGACGGCGGTTGGCTGAGTCGGGGTATGCGGTTCTGGTCGTCAATCCGTACTATCGCAAGGTCAGGGCGCCGGTTCTGCCCGAGGGCGCATCGTTTCGGGACGAAGCGACGCGCAATACGATCTTTCCCCTGATGCGATCGTTGAATCCGGAGATCACCATGACCGATGCACAGGCTTTCGTTGGCTTCCTTGACAGCCAGCTCGAGGTGTCCGACGACCGCAAAATGGCGACGACGGGTTACTGTATGGGGGGTTCCATGACCATGCGCACTGCGGCGGCATTTCCCGATCGAATTGGTGCCGGTGCGTCGTTTCATGGCGGTCGCCTGGTGACCGACGGGCCGGACAGCCCCCATCGTCTCGTCGGGAAGATGCGTGCGCACTACCTGTTCGCAATCGCGGAAAATGATGACGAGAAGGATCCGGAAGCAAAGACCGTGCTGAGGGAGGCTTTTTCGGCTGCCGGACTTCCAGCGGAGATCGAGGTTTACGCGGGGGCGCTGCACGGTTGGTGCCCTCCGGATTCGGCCGTCTACAATGAAGCTCAGGCGGAACGAGCCTGGAGCCGGATGCTGGCTCTGTTCGAGAGGGCGTTGACCTGAGGCGGCACCTCTCCCCGGGTTGCCGCCCGGCTCCACGCAAAGAGCGGTTGCCGGTCCCGCTTGCTGCGCGGACCCCGCTTTCAGGGCGGCGGGGCCGCCCCCGGATCAGGTGCCTTCCGACCCGGCCGGTGGCCACTGTTGCCATGCCATTGCGAAGAAACTTCTCCCGACCCGCGTTTCGGAACACGTCCGCTGCCCAACCTGCGGACAGGCACGCCCCGCGGCCACGCTTGAGACCACGATCGCGCACAGGACTTCTTTTGCCACAGCCAAGTGCGTGCACTTCTCAACGCAAGACGTCCGGAACAAAAGGTGCGCTCGACAGGTCGAGTGAATAGCTTGCGCTCGGCGGTTAATCGCCGGGAATTGACTGCCGGGACCCCGACCCCGACCACGGCGCTTTGCATGCGTCGCAGGCGTTCTTCAGTCGATCTTGAAGGTTGCGACCACCGGTACGTGGTCAGAAGGTTTTTCCCAACCCCGCATGGCCCGGTGGATCGAACTGGACACGCTGCAACCGGCCAATTCACGCGTCGCCCAGATATGGTCGAGGCGACGGCCCCGATCGGATGCGCTCCAGTCGCGCGCGCGGTATGACCACCAACTGTAGAGTTTGCCGGAAGGATTATGAAGGCGGGTGACGTCGGTCCAGTTGCCCGCATTTCGAACGGCTTCCAGTCGCTCAACTTCCAACGGCGTGTGCGAAACGACGTTCAGCAGCGCCTTGTGATTCCAGACGTCGTGTTCGAGCGGGGCAATATTCAGATCACCGACGAGGATCGACTTCATCGGTGGCCGGGATTCGAACCATTCCTGCATCTCGTCGAGGAACCGGAGCTTGTGCGCAAACTTGTCGTTTTTCGCCGGGTCAGGAACGTCGCCCCCTGACGGAACATAGACATTGTGAATCGTGACGCCGTTTGACAGTCGCCCGGCAACATGGCGGGCGTCGCCTTTGCCGCAAAAGTCCCTGTGATCAAGCGGTTCGATCGGAAGTCTGGAAAGTATGACGACACCGTTGTATCCCTTTTGCCCTCGGGCCAGCATCAGCGGGTAACCGACATTCCGGAACCCTTCGGTGGGAATGAATTCGACCGGCGACTTGCATTCCTGCAGGCAGAGCACATCGGGAGACTCCCTGGCCAGGAATTCGAGAACGAGCTTTTCCCGGAGCCGGACGGAGTTGATATTCCAGGTCGCGATCGTGAGTTTCATTCCCTCATCTCCCTGACTTGTCCGGAATTCCCGGCGTGCCTTAGGGTAAGGTGACCTGACGGACTGAACCGGCTCCGGCTCCGCTGTCTGCCTGATCGATCGTGTGGCCGTCAGCCCGGCAACCGGGCGCTGCACATGCCGAAAACAGGAGGAAACCTGAGGTCCAGATTGTCGTCGGGATACCGATCGGAGACCCTGTCAGGTTCGAGGTTGTCGATTTCGGCAAAGCCGAGTTCACGGAGAAAGTCGGGAACGTCCCGGGGATTGATGTCCGAAAGCATGGGTTCACCGCGCCGGGCGACGAATTCGGTCACGTCGTTCCGGAGTTTCCTGAATCCGGGCGCGACGTTGTCTGCAGACGCCAGGTAGTCGAACACGATCGAAGAACCCGCCGCGCTGCCCTTGGCAAGGTCGGACAACGTGCGTCGAACGGTTTCCTCGTTCAGGTAGTAAGCCACGCCGAACCATGAAAACACGGCGGGCAATGTTGCGTCGTAATCCGTGCGGCTGAGCGCATTCAGGACAGTCTCCGCGGCAAGGTCACATTGTACATATCGAACATTGGAAGGTTTCGGGATTCCGGCAGCTTTCATGCGCGTGAACTTCATTTCCTGCGTTGCAGGATGGTCGAGTTCGTAAACGGCCAGTTTCTCCCCGAGGTCCGTTCGGCGAAAGGCGAAAGTGTCGTAACCGGCTCCTATGATGACAAACTGTGTGACACCGTCGTTCAGGGCGGATTCCAGCCAGTCCTCTCCGAAACGTGCCCGGGTGTAGATGACCGGAACGATCGGCATGACCCTGCGCATGAGAATTCGCGTCACGAACCTGATCAGTATCCGACTCGACAGGATGGTCCGCCAGGTTGGCCCACACATGGGCAAGGCCAGTTCGTCCCTGAAGATTTGCGAAGAAGCGTGGATTGTATGGAAGGCTCTGCCAACCGCCGCGAGTTCAGCCGTCTTGCTTGGAAGGTCCGAATCCAGCCTTGAAGTTGCCATTGGGGTAATTCCGCTGTGTAGTCGGGACGGGGTGGCTTTCGATCAATTCTGCCCCGGCGGGTGATACAGGCGGCAATTCCGGGAAGCAACGTGTTTCAAGGCACGGCACCATCATGGCCTGACCGAACGCTCACCTCCATGCGGGGTGTCGCCTGCGTGCACGGAGAACTCAAAGGCCGTACGCCGGTCCCCGGGAGGGCAGGTGCCGAGCACGACGGCAAGGAAGTCAGGCTCGCGGTGCTCCCGACTCTGAGAGACGATCGATGACGGCGGAAATAGCTTCGCCATGCTGAAAACAACGACACGTCTTGTCGTCGGTTGGCCGACGCCGAGTCCAACGGGACATGCGGCATCGCGCCCTGTTCAGGGGCAGCATCGTTGAATTGGTTCTCGATCACGGCCAATTCTGCTTTGACCAAAGGCGCCCCTAAACGGTTTGTTGCCTCTTCAGGGATCCGCGTATCCTTGAAAACCTTGGCCAGACCCCGGCAAAGGGCGTCTACGGCTGGCAGTCAGCCAGGCAGCCGGCCCGAACGGCCCGGTA
Organism: Paracoccaceae bacterium; assembly: GCA_965242975.1. Taxonomy (GTDB): domain Bacteria; phylum Pseudomonadota; class Alphaproteobacteria; order Rhodobacterales; family Rhodobacteraceae; genus JAPPHA01. The sequence continues at coordinate 4,271,900 of CBDETS010000007.1, forward strand.
GTCTCGGCCATGTACGTAGAGGTCTCGAGAGCGTCCCGTTCGAGCGGAGCGCCATCTCTAGCGTGACGCTCACGGCGCACCGATTGACCATGTTACCGGGCTTGCATGTCGAAGGCGGAGCCCACACCGGTGTCAAGAGGCGAGTAGTACCTGCGTGGCACTGCGATTCCAGTCTTGAACAGTGCCGGATTCAGAAGCACCACAAACCGCTCCGTGTTTCCGGTGACCGCGCGAGGCGCCGAGGTCGAACATCGTGCGAATCCTTGAACCACCGCGGAACCCCGGTACGTACCCGAAGATTCCGGCCCCGGGTGTGTGTGTCCAGAAAATTCGCGGGAATTCCGCTCGCTCGGGAGCATCGGGTTCTCCTGCCGCTGCGGGTCGCCGCGTGGGCCAGTTCGGGGAAGGTCTGCAACCCGGTGACTCCAACGTCGCATGGGTCCGCAACGAGTTCGGCTGACCTGCGGACTGCACACGTGGCTTGCCCAGTTCGGGGAAGTGGAATATCACGAAAAGGAAGCGTTGGCGGCAGAGCCGGGGCGGCCGGCCGGTTTCGGAGCGCACGGCCATGAACACCATGCAGGAAACCCGTGACGAGATGGTCGCGACGAACACGGATCCGGGTGCCGTATTGCACTGGTTGTCCCGCGCGCTCCGCGACTTCAGGGCGGTGCCGGTCACCGCACTGTTCTACGGTTGCGGATTTTTCGTCGTGAGCTGGCTGGTCATCGGTTTCCTGTGGCTGACCGGGCTGGAGTGGATGATCTTTCCGGCTGTGGCCGGTGCCTTGCTCGTCGGCCCTGTTCTTGCGGTCGGCCTGTACCGCGAAAGCCGGCGTGTTGCGGGACACGGCGGTGCCGGAGTTGCATCGCCGGGTCAGATCGCGCTTGTTGGCGCGGTCCTGATGGTTCTTCTCCTTGCGTGGTTTCGGGCGGCGACGATCCTCTACGCACTCCTGTTCGGCCTGAAACCGTTTCCCGGCCTTCCGGACCTGCTGGTTCAGCTGTTCAGGACCACGGAGGGGATTTCGCTCCTCGTGGTCGGATCGGCGGTCGGTGGCCTGTTCGCCGCGTGCTGCTTCGCCATCTCGATCTATTCAATTCCCATGCTGGTCGACCGGAAGGTCGACGCATTCACGGCGATGGGAATGAGCTTTGCGAAGGCGGCGCGCTTCCCCCGCTTGACGATAGTCTGGGGTGCCGTCGTTACCGTTCTCGCCGTCCTCGGCTTCGCGACCCTGATGCTGGGGATGATCGTGATCTTTCCGATCCTGGGTTTCGCCACCTGGCATGCCTATGCGTCCATGTTCGGGAAGCCGGACTGATTCCACCGCACGCCACCCTTACCTGAGTGGCCGGTCGTCGTCTCCGAAGATCCGGTACCTGTCTCCTTCGGGATCGTCGTACTGGCGCGACCTGACCGTCCAGATGAATGCACAGAGGGCGATGATCGCAAGAATCAGCGAGGCCGGAATCAGATAGAGCAGCGACGTCATCCCGATGCTCCTCGGGTTTCCCGCCGGCGGCCCAGCCGCATGGCATTCAGCATGACCAGGATCGAGGACGATGACATGAGGACCGCCGCGACAAACGGGGTCAACATCCCGGCCAGCGCCAACGGCAGCGACACCACATTGTAGACCGCGGCAAAGACCAGGTTTTCGGCGATCAGCCGCCGGCTTTTTCGGGCAATATCGATGACGCCGAGCAGGGACTCGAGATTATTCCCGAGCAGGATGACATCGGCTGCAACCTGCGCCGCTCCGGCCGCCGACGCGGGCGCGACCGAGACATGGGCGCCCGCAAGCGCCGCCACGTCGTTCAGCCCGTCGCCGAACATGGCGACCCGTCGCCCCTCCCGGGTCATCGCCCCTATGCGCGCGGCCTTGTCTTCGGGGCTGCATCCACCCTGCCACGAGTCCAGGCCGGCCGCACGCGCGACAGAGGCAACGGCGCTCGGAGTATCGCCGGACAGGATGATTGGCCGCAGGTCACGGCATCGAAGTCCGTAGGCCATGTCCGCCACTCCGGGCCGTAGCGACTGGGAGAACCCGAAACGCACGGGCCGCCGACCGGGCGCCCGGAACCAGAGTTCTGCGAACCCGTCCCGGGGCACAGCGCCTTCGGTGCCCGTGAACACCGCCGAACCCAGCCGTTCACCGCCGTTCGCCTCGAGACCGAGCCCGGGAAACTCCCGCACGCCGTCGAGCGGTCGTGCCGGATACGCGGTGGACAGCGCCCGGCAAAGCGGGTGCCGGCTGGCGGCCGCCAGACCCGACGCCTGCCGCGCGACAACCGGGTCGACATCCGGGTCGAGAACGAATTCCGGAAGGGTCAGGGTGCCGGTCTTGTCGAGAATGACATCGGTTGCTTCCGCCAGTCGTTCGAGCGCGCCGCCGTCGCGAACGATGACACCCCCGGCCAGTAGCAGGTTTGTCGCCCGTGCCGCCACGGCCGGGGTGGCAAGGCCTGCCGCGCACGGGCAGGTAACAACAAGTACGGCGACGGCGATCATGGTCGCCTGGGACACGGAAGCGCCAACGACCAGCAGCCAGACCGCGAAACCGAGCAACGCCGAACCGATGACCAGTGGAACGTAACCACGCGAAAACCTGTCTGCGAGCAGTTGGTGGCGGCCACGATGCGCCTGGGCGGCCTCGACCATGTCGGCGATGGATGACAGGCGGGTGTCGCCGCCGACCGCCGTCACCCGTGCTCTGAAGGCGGGGCCGACATTTCGGCATCCGGCCATCAGTGCATCACCCGTGCGGAGCGCCCGCGGCATGGATTCACCGGTGACAGTGCTGTCGTCGATTTCGGCGCCTGGTGCCGCCAGGACCGCGTCTGCCGGTATCAACTCGCCGGTCGGGACGTGAATGACGTCGTCTGCTGCCAGTTCCGTCGCGAGCACTTCCTCCGTCCGTCCGTCCGCCCGAAGCCTGAACGCTCGCCCCTGTGTCATGGCACGAAGGTTCTCCGCGGCACCTGAAGAGCGTTTACGGAGCATCCTGTCGAGAACGCGGCCGACGAGGAGAAAGAAGGTCAGCGAGACCGCGGCATCGAAATAGGCATGCTCGGCACTCCGTGCCGTCTCGTAGAGGCTTGCGGCAAGGGTCGCGAGAATCGCCAGTGAAATCGGCGCGTCCATGGTGACGCGTCCACGACGGAGCGCGGCGGTGGCGGGCAGGTAGAACACCGATGCAGAATAGGCGACCACGGGAACCGCCACCACGGCCGAAGCCCAGTGCAGCAGCGTCCGTGTGTCCGGGCCCATGTCGCTGGCCAGTCCGGCCCATACCGAGACAGAGAACAGCATGACGTTCATGGTACCGAAGCCCGCCACGGCGAGCGGAACGAGGAGACTTCCCTCATGGGATTCACCGGATGGCGTATCGTCGGCATAGGGGAATATTCCGTAGCCGAGGTCGGAGACCGCGGCGAGAACCTGTTCGGGTGCCGTGACCGTCCGGTCGATCTCGACCCTGAGCCGCCGGGTCGTCGCGTTGACCCGCGCCGAAGCGACGCCGGCGAGACGATTCAGTTCGGACTCGATCGTGAGTGCGCAACGGCCGCAGGTCATGCCCTCGACTGTGCAGACAAGGCTGTGCAGCCCGTCTCCGGAAGCCCTAAGGAACAGGGTTGGCGCAGGGGCAGTCATCGCCCTGCCGGCAGTGTTCCGGTGTCGATCTTCTGTGACGTCCATGCATTCATGGCGATCGAGACGTGAAGGAACTTGTACCCGAGATAGGCAGTGAGTGCGGTCAGGATGAGCGCATACATCATGTTGCGGAAGCGCCGGTCCCGGTCGGTCCTTTCCGGCATCATTGCCCGTTGTGAACGTAAAGGGCCAGGCTGCGGATCGCGATCTCGTCGAGGCGATCGTCCCAGGCCGGCATGATGCCGGACTTCCCGGCCCAGAGAATGTCGAGAACAGCTTCGCGGCTGCTGCCGTAGAGCCAGTCGTCGTCGGTGAGGTTCGGAGCGCCGTTGGCGAGCCCACCGCGCCCGACATCACCGTGGCAGGACGCGCATTGTGCCGAGAACACCTCTGCACCGGCAGCGGACAGTGCGGCGTCATGCTCGAGTCTGGCAATCTGGAGCACGTATTCGGCGACTGAGGCGATGTCGGCCTGAGCGAGCAGCCTGTCGCGTCCGTAGGCCGGCATTACGGAGACACGTGTTTCGTCGTGATCGGCGTTCACCCCGTAACGGATCGTCGTGATGATCCCTTCGAGGTCGTTTGGCCAGAGCCAGTCGCCGTCACGCAGGTCGGGGAACCCGGGCTGGCCCCCGAGGTCGCGGCCATGACAAGCGGCGCAATTGTCGTCGAACAGCACCGCGACCGCGCGGTCGCCAAGGCCTGCTCCGGGCTTGAGTTCCGAGGGAGCTGCCGCGAGCAGGTCCGAATGCGCCTGACGCCGCCGTTCTTCGGCGTCCTCCACCTCCGCAATGACAGCGGAACGGGAAGAATAGTCGAAAAGTCCCCGTGAATAGTCGGTCACATAGGGAAACGCGGGGAACACGACGAAACAGCCGGCGGCGAACAGCAGGCTGGCGACGTAGAACCAGACGACGGATCGTGGGAGAGGCGTGTCGAGTTCCCTGATGCCGTTCCATTCATGGCCGGTCGTCTTCTGGCCGGTCAGCGGGTCCGTCTCTACTGGCAAGGCGTATCGTCCTCCTCAAGTGGCCATCTGGACGCATCCTCGTAGCGCTTGCGGCGGGACGGCCAGTAGGCCCAAACCACCGCAGCGACAAAGAAGACAAGGAGATAGGCCGCCCCCCAGCTCTTGGCGAAAACGAGCACTGCATCATGGCTCATCGGATCACGTCCTCACGGTTCAGGGCCTCGAAATCGACAAGGGTGCCGAGCACTTGCAGATACGCAACGAGTGCGTCCATTTCCGTGACCCGCCGGGGATCGCCGTCGAAGTCACGGACATTCAGGTTGGTGCCGTATCTTTCCGCGAGGTCGTCCTCGAAATCGGCATCCGCATCCGCCTGGTAGTGGGCATCGCTCGCTGCGCTGGCGATCTGCTCGTCGCTGTATGGCACGCCGGCAAGGGCCAGAGCCCGGAGCGCCTGCGGCATCTGGCGGGTCTCCAGCAGTCGGTCCGCCAGGAAGGCGTAGCCGGGCATGACCGAACCCCCAACGATCGAGCGCGGGTCCCTGAGATGGGCGACATGCCAGGCATCCGAATACTTGCCGCCGATGCGGGCGAGGTCGGGCCCGGTCCGTTTCGACCCCCAGAGGAACGGGTGATCGTACATGCTTTCGGCGGCCAGGCTGAAATGGCCGTAGCGGTCGACGTCGGATTTCAGCGTGCGGATCATCTGGCTGTGGCAGGCGTAGCACCCTTCGCGCATGTAGATGTCGCGCCCGGCCAGTTCGAGCGGGGTGTAGGGCCGCATGCCTTCGACCTTTTCGACCGTGTTTTCGATCGTGAACAGCGGCGCGATTTCCACGAGACCGCCGAACGAGGCAACGATGAGGATCATCACGGTGAACGCGATCGAGTGCCGTTCGAGCTTCTGGTGGCGTGTCGACATGGCGGTCTACTTGGCTGCGACCATGGCCGGCGTCGTCCGCGCCTTTGCCGGCCCCCGCACGGTCATGTAGATGTTGTAGGCACCGAGGACCGCACCGACGAAATAGAGAAGACCGCCGAATGCCCGCAGCCAGTAGTAGGGCTTCATCGCTTCCACGGTGTCGATGAACGCGAATGCGAAATTTCCGCCGTCATCATAGGCCTGCCACATGAGGGCCTGGGTGATGCCGCTGTTCCACATCGCGCCGACGTAGACCAGGGTTCCGGCGAGAGCGAGCCAGAAGTGCCAGGCCTCGAGACGGAGCGAATAGATCCCTTCCCGTTGCCACAGCCACGGTACCAGCTTGTACATTGCGCCGAAGGTCATGAAGGCGACCCAGCCGAGTGCTCCTGCATGGACATGCCCGACGGTCCAGTCGGTGTAGTGGCTGAGCGCATTGACCGGCTTGATCGCCATGAACGAACCTTCGAAGGTCGCCAGGGCATAGAAGAGGATGGCGACCATCATGAACCGTACCGCCGGGTCGGTCCGGACCTTGTCCCACGCTCCGTTCAGCGTGAACATCCCGTTGAACACCGACGCCCAGCTCGGGATCAGCAGGATGACCGAAGTCGTCATTCCGAGCACCTGCACCCATTCGGGGAGCGCGGTGTAGTGCAGGTGGTGCGAACCGGCCCAGAGATAGAAGAAGGTGATCCCCCAGAACCCGACGATCGACATGCGGTAGGAGTAGATCGGGCGACCTGCCGCTTTCGGCAGGAAATAGTAGAGCATCCCCAGGAATCCGGCAGTCAGCAGGAAGCCGACCGCGTTGTGACCGTACCACCATTGCGTCATCGCATCCTGAACACCGGCAAACAGGGAATAGCTCTTCGGAGTCTCCAACGAAACCGGTACCGCCAGGTTGTTGACCACATGGAGCATCGCGATGACGACGATGAAGGCCAGGTAGTACCAGTTGGCTACATAGATATGCGGCTCGGCACGGCGCGCCAGCGTGCGCAGGAAGGTTGCCAGGTACCCGAGCCAGGTCACGGTCAGCAGAAGGTCGGCATACCACTCCGGTTCCGCGTATTCGCGGGACTGGGTGATCCCGAGAGGATAGCCCGTGACCGCGAGCACGACGAACAGATTGTAGAACACGACGACAAGGAGCGGCAGCGACTCGCCGGCAAGGCGCGCGCGCGATGTGCGCTGGACCACGTAAAACGACGTGCCGATCAACGCGTTGCCGCCGAATCCGAGGACCACGGCGGTTGTGTGTACCGGCCGCAAACGACCGAAATTCGTCCAGGGCATGTCGCCGTTCAGCACGGGTGCAGCCAGCTGCAGCGACAGGACGACGCCGACGAGAAACCCGAGAGTCGCCCAGATGACCGCGGCGATCACCGTGAACCTGATGACCGCGTCATTGTATTCCAGTGCCCTGTCCGGTGTGTCCGACGCGTTTTCGTACAGGTACCGGGCACCCCAGGCGGCCGCGGCCGCGATCAACCAGCCGTGAAGCGCGAAGGCGGGGGTCTTTGCATAGCCGCCGATGGCAACGCCGAGGACGAAAAAGCCGATGACCGCGATCCAGCCGGCGAGCCGTTCAATGCTCAGGGCCATGACGCTCCGCCCGTCGTTTCCGCATGCCGACGGATGCCAACGCCCGAGGCGCAACGACTCCCGGAACAGCCCGCCTGCGTCATGGCGTTCGCCGAAATGGAATCATCGCGCGCATGTCGTGACCCCGGACAGGTATACAAGAACCCGGAACGACCCGCGGAGGCATTCCGAAGCACGATCGCAGGGTAGACAACGACCAGAAGAGCTTCAATGTAAAATATGGGAATCCTCGTGCAGGATCGGGGGATCGGGAGATTTTGGTGAATTCGTGAATTTGCCCGAGCACGGGGAAATGGACGCCGAAACCGGCCCGGCGGTCCTGACGGCTGCAGCAAGACCGACCTCGGACCGGCCCGCCCCTATCAAGCACACACACTTAACTCCGGGTTGATTTCGTGCGATTCGCCCGGTCATGCAGATTGGCATGCGGCAGGTCTCGTCGGAGACGATAGATTGGTTCGGGACGGCCTGCAACGGCGGTGGGTTGTCACGAACGGCGCTGGCCCACGAGTTCTGCGAGCGGGAGAACTGGTACAACCGTGTCGGCAAGCTGTGCCTTGCGTCGGCGCGCAAGCTTCTGCCGGCGCTTGCGGAGAATCTGGGTGTGCGTCTTCCGGAAGCGGAAGCGCTGGAATTCGATCCCCATGCCCGTCCCCCGTCGGACTTCCCCGACCGTTCTGTTTCGTGCCCGCTTCGGGACCTCGGTGCCCTGTCGCTTGAGTTGGTGACGGCACCGGAGGACCGCCGCCGCTGGGAGGCGATGATCGAGAGCCATCATCCGGAGGGATGGCGCCGCCCGCCGGGCGGGCAGGTCCGGTACTGGGTCCGTTCGGAGCACGACGGGGTGCTGGGCGGCATCGGCTTCACCGCGGCCGGGATCCAGCTTGGTCCGCGCGACGGCGTCATCGGCTGGTCGGCTGATGCCCGCGTGGCCAACATCGCCAAGGTCGTGTGCAACCATCGCTTCCTGCTGCTTCCCGGTGTCCGTGTGAAGGGTCTTGCCTCCCGGGTCCTGCGCCTGGCTGCGGAGCGGATTGCCGATGACTGGGCGGCGGCCTGCGGCGAGCGTCCGGTGCTTGTGCAGAGTTTCACCGGGCCGGGACAGTCCGGCCTGAGCTACCGGGCGGCGGGGTGGAAGTGCTGCCCGGAACTGACGTCGGGGCGGCGTTCGGGTGTGCGGCGCGCGGTCTGGCTCCGGCCGCTGGTGGCGGGTTGGCACCAGGTTCTGTGCACGGGTCCGGAACGGGTTCTCGGCTGGTCCGGATCGCTCTATTGTGCGGGGGGATGGGCTGCCCGGGAATACGGTCGCAGCACCCATCCCGACGGCCGGGTCCGGCGCCGGATTGCGCTCGCAATACCCGGATTTGCCGACAGCACCTTTTCCGAAGGCAGTCCAACATCCGCGTCCCCGATGACTTGAGCGTCCCCGCGGCACAGCCTTCGATCGATTTCGTGCGGGAAACCGAGGAAAACCGACCCTGAACGTCACATGATCCGGGCGGAGGCGGCCGGAAACCCGTCGGTCTTTCCGAATGCGGTCACGCACGTTTCCCCGCTTACTGGCCGGCGCGCGATGCCACCCGAAAGGCCGTCCGATTCGCGGTTGGGCCGGTTGCCCTCGACGGTCGTGGTGCGGCATTCTTGGCAATATTCACGATATTAATACTAAGATCGACAACAATTTCATGAATATTTCACACTAGACGCATACCATTCGGCAAGCTTTTGGGTAGAATCCGTTCCGCGCGTCACCGCGCCGCGGGAGTGGCGTGAAACGTGTGCGTTGTCCGTTGGGAGGGGACCCATAGCATTGGAGCGGGAGTGCGAAAACAGCTTGACACGGCGGAATCGCATAATTAGTGCTTGCCCGAAAATCCAATAAGTCATTGACTCTATGTGATAAATAACGGTATTCTCGCCGCGAAGATCACGACCGAAATCCCGCTTTCAGCCCCTTTTGGCCCAATTCGGGCCGATATGCGCACTTCTTCGCGAGGTAATGATGAGACAGGTACGCAATCCGCAGATGGAACTCGGCGAGGTTCACATCGAAAAAATCGAGCTGGACCTCAAGTCCAGGGACGACATCCCGGCCCTGCTGCTGGGACTGCAGCATCTCTACGCCGACGAGCATTTCCGCTCCCGGCTGTTCGCCCTCCTGGACGAGCACATCCTTCCCGGCATCGACAGGAAGGTCGGGCGGCCGGGCATGGAGATGTGGCGGATCCTTGTGATGGGGGTGATCAAGCAGGGTCTCGGTTGCGACTTCGACCGTCTCCACGAGCTTGTGAATGAACACAAGACATTGCGCCGCTTCCTTGGCCATGCGGATGTCTGGGACGACTATCGCTACGGCTACCAGAGGCTGGTGGACAATGTGAGCCTTCTGCGCCCCGAACTGCTTGTGGCGGTCAACGACCTGGTTGTGGAGAGCGGCCATGCGGTCGCGAGAAAAAAGCCTGGCGCGCCCTTGGTCGGGCGCTGTGACAGCTTCGTGGTCGAGACCGACGTGCACTATCCGACGGATGTCAGTCTCCTGTGGGACGCGATGCGCTGCCTGATCCGTGCGGTGGGCCGTGCGGCGGCGAAGAGCGGTGTTCGTGGCTGGCGCCAGTGGAAGCACCTGACGCGGCTGGTGCGGCGGTTGTTCCACAGGGTGCGGGCAACGCGGCGGGCGCGTCCGGAGCATGTGGAGGCATATCTCGGGCGCTGCCTTGATCTTGTCGTGCGTGCGGAGGCCAGCCTTTCGGTTCTGGTTGCGCATGGCGTGAAGGCCTGGGAGATCGTGGAGATCGAAGGCTATATCGCCCATGCGAAGCGTCAGATTGACCAGATCGACCGCCGTCTTCTCAAGGGCGAGACCATCCCTCAGGACGAGAAGGTGTTCTCGATCTTCGAGCCGCACACGCGCTGGGTCGCGAAGGGCAAGGCGGGATGTCCGGTGGAGTTGGGCGTTCCGGTCTGCATCCTGGAAGACCGGCACGGCTTTGTCCTGCACCACGAGATCATGTGGGAGGGCAGCGACGTGGACTACGCGGTGCCGATGGTCGAGGCTGCCCAGGCGCGGTTTCCCGATCTCCGTGCGGTGAGCTTCGACCGCGGCTTTCACAGCCCCGAAAACCGTGTCCGCCTTGACGAGCTGCTCGATCACAACGTGCTGCCGAAGAAGGGCTACCTCAACACGGCGGAGCGAGAGCGCGAACAGGGCGAGGAGTTCGCGGCGATGCGTCGCCAGCATCCGGCGGTGGAATCGGCGATCAACAACCTTGAGCACCGCGGTCTCGACCGGGTCCTGGCGTACGGGGCGGAGGGCTTTGCCCGCGTTGTGGCACTCTCCGTGGTCGCTCTCAACATTCACCGCATCGGTCTTCTGCTGCGTCGAAAGGCGCGACGACGACGCGCCGCCTGACGGCACTCCCCGAAACACCGGTTCATTCGTGGCCCGCCCGGAGCGGGAACGGTTCCCTATGGGCTGAAGGCGGCGAAAGCCGCGAAATTCGGTCCGGTGGGCGGAAAACCTGCGGCTCGGGACGCGTCAATATCCCGAAGCGGGGAGAATTGCCGCATCGCGGCATCCCGGTTTGTCGAAAATCGTCGTCCACCGCAGCCGAAGAGAGGGGGTTTTCTGGCGGACACTAATTAAGAGCGCCGAGCGCCGAGCGCCGAGCGCCGAGCGCCGAGCGCCGAGCGCCGAGCGCCGAGCGCCGAGCGCCGAGCGCATACCTGTGTCTGTCCGTGCGCGGGGCGACCAGTTGCGCCGTCGCGTATAGGGCGCGGCTGATCCCGTGGGCCGCGCATGCTTTGACCGGCGGGAGCGCCGTTCCTGCCGCCTGACCTCCGGCCGCTGCCGTCCGGCGGGGTCGGCTGCTTCCCGTTTTTCCCAAAGCGTTTTCACACGCCCCGGCGCACGGGCGGTGGCGTGCCTTCTCGGCCTGGCGGCAGCGTTGTTCCTGCTGCCCGGCGCGAAGACCGCGCAGGCGCAAACGTCGGTCACGCTGGTGAGCAACACCGGGCAGAGTACAGACGGCTCCTCCATCCATGACGTCGATCGCGCGCAGTCGTTCACGACAGGCAGCAACCCCGCCGGCTACACCCTGACCAGCGTCACGTTCCCTATTAGTGGCGGCCTCACCACCGCCAAAACGCAGATGCGCATCGAGTCGTCAAATGCGAGCGGCCAGCCGGGAGGCAACCTGGGCGCGTTGACGATTACTTCGAGCGGCGGTACGGCCACCGGTACGACCACGGGCATCGACCTGGCCGCCGACACGACGTATTTCGTGGTGTTGCAATCGGACGACCCCTCGGCCTCGAACACCTACGACCGAACGAACTCGGACAGCGAGGATTCGGGCGCGGCGGCGGGCTGGAGCATCGGCGACGGGAGCCGGTTTTATACCGGTTCCGGCAATCCGACCTGGGGCACCACGTCCACCCTCTCCTGGAAAATCGCCATCCACGGCTACGCCAACCCGCCCGCGATCTCGTCGGTGGCCATCGTCTCGAAGCCGCGCATCGACGCGAACAACGACGGCACGAAGGAGACTTACGGGGCGGGCCAGAAGATCGCGGTGGACGTGACCTGGGGCGAGGACGTTGCCTGGGACACCTCGGCGACGGGCGCGGGGATCCGGGTGCAGTTGGGGATCGGGAGCAACACAAGGCCGGCTGAACTGGTGACGGGCGGGGCGACCAGCGGCACGGCCCGCACGCTGCGCTTCGCCTACACGGTGGTGGCCGCCGACACGGACACCGACGGCGTGACGGTGAATGCGAACAGCCAGGGCGAAGTGGTGCGGCTGCGCGGCGGCGCGACCGTGAAGAAGGCCGACGGCTCGATTGACGCGAAGTTGACGCATGCGGGGTTGGGCGCGCAGTCGGGCCACCTGGTGAACGGCGGCTCCACCGCGCCGACGAACAGCGCCCCGACCTTCGGCGGCGATGATCCGGGCACCGCCAACGCCCCTGTCCTGACTCTTGTCAACCTGCCAGTGGACGATGGCGATTTCAGTGACGCGGACGGCGACCCGCTGACCTTCAAGTTGAGCTTGAACCGCGACGACGTGTACGTACCCGGCGAATTCAAGTGGTTTAATGATCATGTCTGGTTCATGGCAAGGTCGACCTGCGCACTGGCAAACCTCTCGCCGCCGGTGACCGGCAATCCGGAAATGACCTTCACCTTTACCGCGACCGACCCCGACGGCGCGTCGGGTTCGGTCACGGGAGTGTTCAATGTGGGACTTCCCACTGCCGGCTGTCCATCGTTCTCAAGCGCCGAGGTGAGCGGCACGACCCTGACAATCACCCTGGACGGCAACGCGATTGGCGGCACGCCGGGCGCGGACGAGTTCGAGGTCAAGGTGGCCGGGACTGCAGTGGCCCTGTGGGCCACCAGCCCGCCCGCGGTGAGCGGCAGGACCGTTACCCTGACCCTCGCCACGGCCCCGGCCGCCGGCCAGACGGTCACCGTCAGCTACACCCCCGACGAGGACTCCATGACGACGGATTCGCGGGCGAGTGCCCCGATGGCGGTTGCTTTCACCGACCGGACCGTCGGAACCATGCCGACCTTGGCGAACCCGATTCCGGACACGACGGCTGTGGTGGGCACGGCGTTCAGCTACCAGTTCCCGGCCAACACCTTCAACGACCCCGACGGCGACACCCTGAGCTACACCGCGACCTTGTCCGACGACAACGCGCTGCCAGGCTGGCTGAGCTTCGCGGCGGGCACCCGCACCTTCTCGGGCACACCAGAAGCAAGCGACACCGGCACGGTGTCGGTCAAGGTGACCGCGACCGACGGCACGAATTCAGTCAGCGACACCTTCGACATCGCGGTAACGGCCGCGCCCACGGTCGCGAACGCCATCCCGGACCAGACGGCGACGGTGAACGCGGCCTTCAGCTACCAGTTCGCGGCCAACACCTTCAATGACGCCGACGGCGACACCCTGACCTACACGGCGACGCAGGCGGACGGCACAGCGCTGCCGGGCTGGCTGAGCTTCGCGGCGGACACCCGCACCTTCTCGGGCACGCCGACCGCAGCGAATGTCGGCACGGTGTCGGTCAAGGTGACCGCGACCGACGGCACCCATTCGGTGAGCGACAGCTTCGACATCGCCGTGGTAACCACGATCGCCCCGACGGCGCAGGCGGGCGCCGACCGCACGGCCGACCCCGGCGCGACGGTGACGCTGAGCGGTTCGGGCACGGACTCCGACGGCACGATCCAGGGCTACGCCTGGAGCCAGGTCTCGGGCACGTCGGTGACGCTGCAGAACGCCAACACGGCGCAGGCCTCCTTCACCGCGCCCGACACGGCCGGGCCGCTGGTCTTCCGGCTGACGGTCACCGACAACCTCGGGGCCACGGACACCGACGACGTGACGGTGACGGTGAACGACGTGCCGCCGATCTTCACAGGCAGCGTGCCGGCGCTGCGGCTGGAGCCGGGCGCGGCGATGACGCCGGTCGTGCTGCCCGAGGCGACCGGCGGCAACGGCGGCCCCTACACCTACGGGCTGAGCTCGGAGCCCGCGGGCCTCGCGGGGCTGTCCTTCGACGCGGCGACGCGGACGCTCTCGGGCACGCCGGATGTGGAGAGGGGGCGCTGGACCTTCACCTACTGGGCGCATGACGGGGACGACAACGTCACGACCGCCGATGCCGCGCAACTGACCTTCACGGTGCAGGTCGGTGCGGCGCCGGAGATGCAGAGGCGGGCGGTGAAGAGCACGGTGGCGGCGCTGGCGACGCGCACGGTGGCGTCTGCGCTCGACACGATCGGGGCCCGGCTGGGCGGAGCGGTCCCGGAGACCGACCTGATCCTGGCCGGTGAGTCCGTGCCGTTCTCCGCGTCTGGAGCGGCCGCGGGGTTGCGGGACAGTGGGGCTTGCCCGGTCACAGGGTTCGGGGCCGACGGTATCGGGCGGGGCGGCAACGGTGCCGAAGGCTGCGGCCGGCCACGGAGCCGGGGCGTCGATGCCGACGCGCTGCTGTCCACGAGCGCCTTCTCGCTGACGCTGGGCGCGGCCGAGGGTGAGCCGGGCTTCAACGCGAAGGCGTCGCGCTGGTCGGTGTGGGGCCGCGGCGATCTCGGGCATTTCGCGGGCCGGCCCGAGCCGGGGATGCACTACCGGGGCGAGACGCTGACCGGTTGGCTGGGCGTGGACGCCCGCGGGTCGATACGCGGACCGACGCGCCTGAAGAGCTGGGTCGCGGGTCTCGCGGTGTCGCACGGAACCAGCAAGTCGGACTACAGCTTCGAGGGCGGGGCCGATCCCGCGGATCGGGGCCGGCTGGAGACGGTGCTCAGCGCGCTCTGGCCCTACGGGAGCTGGACCTTCGAAAACGGGCTGGAGCTGCGTGGCATTCTGGGTGCGGGGACTGGCAGTCTGCGCCACTTCCCGGGCGGCGGCGATCCGGCGGAGAAGAGCAGACTGACGATGTGGACGGTTTCGCTCGGATTCAAGCGGAAGCTTCAGCCTCTGGCCAGTTTCGATCTGGCGGCGCGGGGCGATGCGAGCTTTGTCCGGAAGGAGACCGCGCGGGGCGAGCAGACGATCGACGGGCTTCGCGCCGACAGCTGGCGCGGCCGATTCGGCCTGGAGGGCTCGCGGCGCTTCGAGAAGGAGGGCGGCCGGTCGTTCACGCCGTTCCTGGAACTGGCCGCGCGGCAGGACGGCGGTGACGGGCTGACCGGGACCGGGCTGGAGGTGGCGGGCGGGCTGCGCCATGGCGCGCCCGGCCTCGACATCGAGTTGCGCGGTCGCTGGCTGGCGGCACACACGAAGGGGGGCACGGAGGAACGCGGCGTGAGCCTGACGGCGCGGATGCTCCCGGGGGAACGCGGGCGCGGGTTGTCGCTGTCGCTCACGCCGCGCTGGGGCGCCGGCACGGGCGGGGCCGACGCGCTGTGGCACGACGAGATGCCGAAGGGCGGGCCGGGTGCTGGAACGGAGCGGGGGGCCCTCGACCTGCGCGTCGGCTACGGCTACGGCCTGTTCGGCGACCGCTTCACCGGCACGCCGAATCTCGGCTTCGGGCTCTCGGACAGCTCGCGCGACTTCCGCATCGGCTGGCGGCTGACCTCTGCCGTGCGCGGAGCCCCCGGCTTCGAGGCCAACCTCGACGCCACCCGCCGCGAGGCGGTCAACGACATCGGGCCGGCCAGGCACGGCATCATGCTGGGTGCTTCGATCAGGTGGTGACGCGGGCGCAGCCAGCGACGAGTCCGGGTGCGGCCATCGGCGGCCGGGACCTATCAAGCACACACTTAACTCCGGGTTGATTTCGTGCGATTCGCCCGGTCATGCAGATTGGCATGCGACAGCAGGTCTCGTCGGAGACGATAGATTGGTTCGGGACGGCCTGCAACGGCGGTGGGTTGTCACGAACGGCGCTGGCCCACGAGTTCTGCGAGCGGGAGAACTGGTCCAACCGTGTCGGCAAGCTGTGCCTTGCGTCGGCGCGCAAGCTTCTGCCGGCACTTGCGGAGAATCTGGGTGTGCGTCTTCCGGAAGCGGAAGCGCTGGAATTCGATCCCCATGCCCGTCCCCCGTCGGACTTCCCCGACCGTTCTGTCTCGTGCCCGCTTCGGGACCTCGGTGCCCTGTCGCTTGAGTTGGTGACGGCACCGGAGGACCGCCGCCGCTGGGAGGCGATGATCGAGAGCCATCATCCGGAGGGATGGCGCCGCCCGCCGGGTGGGCAGGTCCGGTACTGGGTCCGTTCGGAGCACGACGGGGTGCTGGGGGGCATCGGCTTCACCGCGGCCGGGATCCAGCTTGGTCCGCGCGACGGCGTCATCGGCTGGTCGGCTGATGCCCGCGTGGCCAACATCGCCAAGGTCGTGTGCAACCATCGCTTCCTGCTGCTTCCCGGTGTCCGTGTGAAGGGTCTTGCCTCCCGGGTCCTGCGCCTGGCTGCGGGCCGGATTGCCGATGACTGGGCGGCGGCCTACGGCGAGCGTCCGGTGCTTGTGCAGAGTTTCACCGGGCCGGGACAGTCCGGCCTGAGCTACCGGGCGGCGGGGTGGAAGTGCTGCCCGGAACTGACGTCGGGGCGGCGTTCGGGTGTGCGGCGCGCGGTCTGGCTCCGGCCGCTGGTGGCGGGTTGGCACCAGGTTCTGTGCGCGGGTCCGGAACGGGTTCTCGGCTGGTCCGGATCGCTCTATTGTGCGGGGGGATGGGCTGCGCGGGAATACGGTCGCAGCACCCACCCCGACGGCCGGGTCCGGCGCCGGATTGCGCTGATGGGTGCGGCCTGGATCAATCGCCTTGGGGAACATCTGCCGTCGATCTTCCCGGGGCGTGCGGAGCAGACGGCGGCCTACCGGTTGCTGTCCAATGACGCGGTGACGATGGAGCACATTCTGGATTCGCATTTCGAGCAGACGGTTGAGCGCTGCGGTGTCGAGCGGCTTGTGCTTGCGGTACAGGACACGACGACGCTGAATTACGACGACCTGTCACAGACTTCGGGGCTCGACGATCTTGGCGGGGGCGGCAAGGGCACCTCGGGCATCCTGGCCCATTTCGGTGTTGCGGTGAACGCGGTGGGCTGGCCCCTGGGGATGTACACGGTGGACACGGATTTCCGTCAGGACGAGGCGAAGGACAGCGTCCGCTGGGTGGACGGCCTTGACCAGGGATGCTCAAGGACAAGATCACCGGGTCGTGGTCGGCGCCGGTCCACGCGAAATCGGGAGGGAAGACCAGTACGTGACCAAATACATGGGTCGCGAGTACGGTCCCGGTGAGGATCCGAAAGAGGTGAGGACCATGGCAATGCGGATGCTGTTCCATCACTGCGCGGAACCGACTACACGGAAGAACTGGTCCGGAGGGATCCCGAGTTGCTGAATCTGGCCCTTGGTGTCCCATTCCGTTGTGATCCCTGACTGGCCGTTCACACCATCATGCTTCCGGAACCCATGCGCGGACGCGAACTGCGCTCCATCGTCCGGGACGACGAGGCCGTGACCGTCTCCGGCGATCATTACAGGGTGGTTGACGGGGACATTCAACGCATTCTGGACCGGCCGAAGCCGATGGAAGTCGGCGGTCCCTGGGGTTACTGGAATCTCGATGATCCGGCCCACGACCCGGCAGAGTTTCTGGTGTTGCTTTTCCAGTTCTGCAACGGGATCCGCCGTGATCATTTGCGCTCGACGCTTCCTCCCGTTTTCGACGGTATCGAGCTTCGGTCTCCGGACTTCGGTTCGGACCTGCTCTACGACGGGCAGGGCAACCTGATAACCTGATCCCGGAAGTCGGGGCTCCTTTTCATCACGATTTTTCCGGGCCATAAACGCCCCTTGAACCCCTCACAAATTCGCGGTTTCCGGGCGGTTTTCCGCCGAGACCTCCTCACATTTTGCAAACTCTCTTTTCCGGCGCCGACGCCGTTTTCAGGTACCGTGCGATCCGCGTCGTACCCTCGCGATGCCCTTGTTTCCTTTGCATCGCGCACGATCCGTTCATCCGGGTTCACCGCCATTCAGGGTAGTTTACGGGATTCGCCATTACTATTGTCTCCCCACATTGTGCAACGCCCCGAGACGGAGACACCGTTCGGGGTCAGGAACAGGACGGGCGCACGAACCCGGATCGCCCGCGTCTCCGCCGCGATGCCGCTGATTTTGATGTGTCAAGGTTCATCGGCGCCATGACCGTGCATGCGTCTGGTTGGCATTCCCCGAAGGGACGGGATCAGGACGTGCCCGAAAACCACCCTTCACGGAGAACTTGGCCAAGCCATCCGCAGGAGCCGACTGTGGCTTCCTTGAGTGCGGGCAAAGACGTTTCGGGCGATGGCATTTGCGGTTTTACATGCGGTCGCGTTCCCGCACTCGACGTCGCCGAAGAACCGCAATAGAAACATCATGCGCAGACGAGCAGGGTGGCAAGAATGACACGTAAGGCAACTCCTGTCGGAATCAATCATGTTGCGATCGAGGTCGGCGACATCCAGGGGGCTCTGGACTTTTATGCAGGATTCCTGGACTTCGAGATTTCCTTCAGGAGCGATACGGCCGCATTTGTCTATTTTGGCGACCAGTTCATAAATTTCTCGGCCGGTCGGCGTCAGGGGCCTGACGAACGGCGTCATTTCGGCATTGCGGTTGACGACAAGCCGCTGGCGGTCAAGTGCCTGAAGGACATGGGTGTTGAATTTCTCGATGGACCCTTTACGGACTTTCTCGATCCGTGGGGCAACAGGGTTGAACTCACAACCTACACGAACATCCAGTTCACCAAGGCAGATCATGTCCTGAAGGGTATGGGGTTGGCCCATCTCGAGAAGACGCCCGAGGCAATTGCGGAACTCGCCAGGAAAGGCATGGCGCCGAAATAGTTGCGCCCCGGAGGCGCTACGTGCCGCCGGTGAGGCAGCTCCCGGTGACCGGTTTCCGCCTGCACTCACATGCATCGTGATTTCTTCCCGTCAGTTGCCGAATCAGGAAGTCTGAAGACGAACAAAGGACAGAATCAAAACAATAAATTTAAACTGCATGGTGACTGGTGAGCCCGACAGGATTCGAACCTGTGACCCACTGATTAAAAGTCAGTTGCTCTACCACCTGAGCTACGGGCCCCACGTGCGAACGTACATATGAGTGATATGTCGAACAATCAAGGACGAACGAACCACATGCCGCGCGTGGAACCCCTCGAGATGTTCCCGACGCCTCCCCGGTTCCGTTCGGCCGACCCTGAAGCTGTTGGTCACCCCTTTGGTCCTTGTGCCAGGGCGTTTGACGTTGGTCCGCGTATTGGATTTCGTACGGCGGAAGACATGGACAGCTTCGAGCGTGGGACAACGGCACGAAATGTTCTGCAGGCCCCCATTTCATCGGTGCAGTCGCGTGTATGGCGCCAGCCGCGTCTGTCATAGTGCGGACGAATGCTTCGTGCGCTCGACGGCAGGGATTTTCCGGTATTCGGTTGTACCGAAGCCCGGGCCGCGTTCCATCGGTCGCGATGGCAGGCTTCACTGCATCACGATCCGGACGTGCCGTGAGTACGGCAGCGCCTGGCCGGCAGGGGGACAGCGTGACAATTTCACGCAAACGTGCGTCGAACTTCGACCAGCGGATCCTCGAGATCTTCGACCGCTACCTGCACGGAGAGATATGGAAGCTCCAGTTCATAACACAGGCCAGGAAATACGCCGTCGCCGGGGTCACCGGTGCGATGGTCCTCGAACGGCTTTAGCCAAACTATGGCTGTAATTTCGTGCACGACATTATCGACACACCGTGGCAATGGACTTGCTGCAGTCCGGTATCGATCGATCAGTGATCGCACTGTGGCTCGGACATGAATCGGTGGAGACCACCCAGATTTACGTGGAGGCGACGCTCGCGATGAAAGAGCAGGCTCTTGCCAGAACATCCCCGCCGAACAACAGTGCTCAGGGTCGATACAAGCCCCCGGATCCCCTCCTCGGCTTTCTCAACAGCCTGTAACACAGAAGAATTATGTCGGGTAGATTGAACGCGGTTGATCAAAACAATGCGTGAATTCAGACGGTTGCAATCACGACCGTCTGCTACCCGACAAAAAAGGAACTCGATATTATGGCTGGGCACAGAAGATCGCGCCCGACGACCCCGGCGTCGAAACAGGTACCGTCGAGTATCAGAGCCCGGAAGGCCACGGGACAATCAGGGCGCTGATGGCGAGACCTTCCGGTGCCGAAAGCCCCTTGCCTGCGGTACTCGTCGTGCACGAAAACCGCGGATTCAATCCCTACATCGAGGATGTTGTTCGCCGGGCGGCGAAAGCCGGTTGTCTGGCACTCGGACCCGAAGGGCTGACATCGCTCGGCGGGTATCCCGGAAACGACGACGAAGGCCGCACGATGCAACGCCCGCTTGACCGCGCGAAGCTGATGGAAGACTTTTTCGCGGCGTTCGAGTTCGTGCGCGATCACCGAAATTCGACCGGTCGGGTCGGCTGCGTCGGGTTCTGTTACGGCGTCGGCGTCTGCGACGCGCTCGCGGTTGCCCATCCTGGTCTTGCCGCTTCGACGCCATTCTACGATCTCCGGCCCGATGTTGACGATGTACCGCAGATCGAGGTGCCACTGACGATCCATTATGCCGGGCTTGACGACCGAATCAGCGCGGGTTGGGAAGCCTACGCCGCCGCGCTTGAGGAGCAGGGCAAGGAGTTCAGCGTCCATATCTATCCGAACGTGACCCACGGCTTCCACAACGGCACCACGCCCTGCTACGACGAGAAAGCCGCGAAACTTGCCTGGAAGCGGACGCTGGCTTGCTTCGAAACGCATCTCTGGTAGCCGAATTCGCTGAAACGCCCGGAATCCCGCCTGGCCCAGCTTGAAGCGCAGCCCTGATGAAAGGACCATGAGGGCCGGCAGTTTGTGGTGTGCTGCGTCACCCGCGGAAGGCTGTTTACGGGATGCTGTCATGGGACTAAAACGGCGTCGATCAACTGAGGATGGAGGATTCCCATGGCCGACCACGGCGCTTTCCACTGGAACGAACTGCTTACCGGAGATGTCGAAAAATCGAAGGCGTTTTTTGCCGACGTGTGTGGCTGGACCTACGACGATGTTCCCATGCCGAATTTCACTTATACGGTCGCAAAGTCAGGCGATCGGATGGTCGCGGGAATCATGGACAAGTCAAAGACCGGCAATCCGGCTATGCCGAGCCACTGGATGGCCTACATCAGCGTGGACGATGTCGATGCCGCCGCCGCAAAGGTTGCCGGGGCCGGCGGCACGGTCATGCAGGAACCTTTCGATGTCAAGGACGTCGGCCGGATCGCAATCGTCGCCGATCCGGATGGTGCGGTCGTTGGCCTGATGAAGGACGCCGGACCGGGCTGACCGGGTGTTTCGGTGGGGCCGGCCCTCTAACCCGGGTGTGCGTATGACGCCCTGAGGCCAACAGGCCGCGCTGGCCTCGGGAATCGGTGCAGGAGAAGTTCTCGCCGAGACGTTCGTGCGACCCGTCGCGTTCCGCAATGCTGGATCATCCGGCAGATTCCGAAACGAGATTTCTGGATCGCTGTCGCGATGAACCCGATTTGTGGCCGGATTCCGGAGAGAAGCCTGGACTGCGTCAATCGTCTGGCTGAGCAGGGGATCATTGGATATGAGTGCCGGTATGTCCGGAACCGGAACACGTTCGGGTGAATTGCCCTTTCTCAAGATGCAGGGGCTTGGGAACGACTTCGTCGTGATCGACCAGCGGGGTCAGGATATCGCCGCCCGCATGTGCCCCCGATTGGCCCGGGCATTGGCAGACAGGCGTCTCGGAATCGGGTGCGATCAACTGGCCGTGTTGCGGGACGATTCGGACAGGGACGGAGATCATGATGATCCGGTTGATGCCGCCGTCGACTTCTGGAATGCCGACGGATCTCCGTCGGACGCATGTGGAAACGCGACCCGATGCATCGGGCGGTTGCTGATGAAGGAAAGCGGGCGGAACATCGTTCGCGTTCGAACCGGCCGCGGAATCCTGAGCGTTCATGCAACAGATGACGGGGAATACTCCGTGAACATGGGACAACCGAGACGGCACTGGACAGAAATTCCGCTCGCCCGGGACGTGGACCCGATGGCTCTTCCGATCGATGGCTCGCCGGTATCGGTCAACATGGGCAATCCGCATTGTGTTTTCATTGTCGGCGAGCACGGATTGTCGGGGGCCGAGGAACGCGGCCCCGGAATCGAACGCCATCCGTTGTTTCCAGAGCGAACGAATGTCGAGTTCGTCCATGTCGTCGACAGGAATGCCATTCGTGCCCGAATCTGGGAACGCGGCACAGGTGTCACGCTGGCGAGCGGGTCCGGGTCATGTGCCGCCGCAGTGGCAACTCACCTCAGGGGGTTCACGGAACGAAGGGTAACCGTCCGGCTGGACGGCGGTTCGCTGGAAATTGACTGGAGAGACGACGGGGTCTGGATGAAGGGACCGGCCGACAAGGTCTATTCAGGCCGCCTTGCGCCGGAATTCATGGAGAGGCTGGAATGACCGTTGCCAACCTGTTCGAGACGTTCGGCTGCCGGCTCAACGCCTACGAAACCGAAGTCATGACCCGGCTTGCCGAGAATGCGGGCGTCGAAAACGCGATTGTCGTGAACAGCTGTGCAGTGACGGCCGAGACGGTTCGCCGGACAAGGCAGCGCATTCGGAGACTTCGCCGGGATCATCCGGAACGCACGTTGATCGTCACGGGATGTGCCGCGCAAACGGATCCGGACACGTTCGCTACGATGCAGGAAGTCGACCAGGTCCTTGGAAACGCCGAAAAACTGACGCCCGGTGTCTGGAGCGGGATCGGTAGGAACGGCAAGGGATTGTCGGGTTCCGGCCGGGTGGAGGTCGGAGACATCATGGAATGTCGGTCGACAGCGGTTGGTCTTGTCGATGGTCTCGGAACGCGGTCCCGGGCATATGTCCAGATTCAGAACGGATGCGATCATCGGTGCACGTTTTGCATCATCCCTTTCGGGCGGGGCAACAGCCGCTCCGTGCCCGAGGAGTTCGTCGTCAATCAGGTCGCCCATCTTGTGGACCGAGGATTCGGCGAGGTGGTTCTCACCGGGGTCGATCTGACCGCCTGGGGTGCGGACCTCGCCGGAAAACCACGCCTTGGCGACCTCGTGACAAGCGTTCTCGACCGGAATTCCGAACTGCAAAGACTCCGCCTTTCGTCCCTGGATTCCATTGAGGTCGATTCCGCTCTTCTCGGCGTGATTGAATCCGAACCTCGACTGATGCCGCACCTTCATTTGTCGCTGCAATCAGGCGATAACCTGATCCTCAAGCGGATGAAGCGCCGGCACAGTCGGGAAGATGCCATACGGTTCTGTGCGGACGTTCGCGACCGCAGACCGGACATGGTATTCGGAGCGGACCTCATCGCGGGGTTCCCCACCGAGGATCAGGGGATGTTCGACCGCTCGGTATCGTTGGTCGAGGAATGCGGCCTGACCTGGCTGCATGTTTTCCCGTATTCGGCACGACCGGGAACTCCGGCAGCAAGAATGCCCCAGAATTCAGGGGAAGTCATCAGTTCAAGGGCGCGACAACTGCGCGGGGTCGCGAAAACCATGATTGACATGTACCTGGACTCCCAGGTGGGCTGCCGTCAGGTTGTTCTCATGGAAAGCGCGCGAACCGGACGAACCGAGGGATTTGCCGAAGTCCGGCTTGACTCGGACGCCGCCCCCGGAAAGATCGTGCACGCGGCGGTCACGGGTGTTGACGGACGCCGATTGAATGCCCACATCATTCAGTAGCGAGAGGCCGGCGTCACGCGGTTTTCCGTGCACTGGATTCGAGACGGCATGACCCGGGTGAGCCGGGCCTCCGGGGACCGGGAGCAGCCGGTCGCGGCGGGTGCCATGAGTTGAATACAGCGAATCAGGAACAGGACGATGTTGATACCAGCCATTCCATTGGCAAAGGCGGCCGTGCTCGCCGGGGCTGCGTGGATTGCCTTGCAGCGGGTTGGCCCGCACTCATTTTGCCGAAGTGAAGCCGACCGACTCGACAACGTAGCTCCAGGACTTCAGGCAAGTATGCGCGGTCCCGACCGAATTCATGGATCGGGACGATGGTTCAGGCGGTACCGTCTCCGGGGGATCCGGCGGTGGCTTGAAATCGATGCGGCCGCGATTTTCCGGGTCAAGGTGAGGATGCCGGGAGGTGAACGGGCATGAAGCTCTACTTTGCGCTACCGTCGCCGTATGTGAGGAAAGTCCGGGTTTGCCTGATCGAAACGGGGCAGGAGGCAGATGTTGAACTGGTCGACGCGATTGGGACCCCGATTGACTCCAGCCACATGCCCACAGGGCACAACCCCCTCGGAAAGATCCCGTGCCTGCTCCTCGACGACGGGCAGGCCTTGTACGACAGCCGGGTGATCACGCGGTATCTCGACGCGAGAGCTGGCGGAAAACTCTATCCGGATGGCGAGTCCCTGTGGACGGTCCTGACGTTGGAGGCGATGGCGGATGGTGTACTCGATGCCGCGGTGCTGATGGTCTACGAACACCGGTGTCGTCCTCGGCACCTGGTTTACGAAACCTGGGTCGATGGCCAGAGGGACAAGGTGAACCGTGCGCTTGATGCGATCGAAGTGAACTGGGTGGATCACCTCGACGGACGTCCGGACATGGGGACGATCAGCGTCGGAATAGCGCTCGAGTACCTGGACTTTCGACATCCGGGTCTTGACTGGCGATCAGGGAGAAACCGGCTTTCGGCATGGCAGGCGGAATTCTCCGGACGACCATCAATGGCTGCGACCCGACCCGCTGATCCTGTCTGAGTATCAACGGTCCTGCCGAACAGCCGCAATCCCGGGCATACACGTCAAGCCATGACTCCCTGAACCTCCCTGGACGCCCCGTTGTGTTTCCCGAAGGCTTTCTGAGCGGGCATTGGAGCGAACTGCCGGGCCCAGGAACGTGCATTGTCGGCCAGTACGGCCATACGGAGACACGAAAGAGTGCGGAGCATCGACCATTCACGTGAACACGCCCGGCACAGGAGGTTTTCAAATCAGGGCAATGACACCAGGGGCACCGGGACAAGGGTGTGAGCAGGGTTCGCAACGATTCGACGATTCCAAACCGCCTGTTCCTTGGCGGGTCGCCGCAAGGTTTATCTGGACGGTTTGAACGGGCAAGTGTAGTAACCGCGGGATTCCGAGCGCGGAATTGTATCCGGAACCCGTCCGGCTGATCGCGTGAACGGAAGGAAGAAGGGAGAAACTCGTGGCCCACGCAGATGAACCTGCCGGCAACCGTAGGGATTTTCTTTACGTCGCTACGGCTGCGACCGGTGCCATTGCGACCGGTGCCGCCACGTGGCCGCTCATTGACCAGATGAATCCGAGTGCGGATGTCCAGGCGTTGTCATCGATCGAGGTGGACGTCTCAGGCATTGACCCCGGCACCCAGATCACCGTGAAGTGGCGCGGTAAACCCGTATTCATTCGACGAAGGACCGAAGAAGAAATCAGTGCGGCGCGTGATGTCGATCCCGCCGAACTTCCCGACAACGAGTCGAGGAACGCCAATATCCAGGGTGACGGGAGCGACGGAAACCGCGCACTGGATGAAAACGGCGAATGGCTGGTCATGATGGGCGTGTGCACACACCTCGGGTGTGTGCCCCTCGGAGACGGAGCCGGGGAGTTTGGCGGATGGTTCTGCCCCTGCCACGGCTCGCATTACGATACATCCGGCCGCATCCGCAAGGGTCCTGCGCCGGAAAACCTTCCTGTTCCGGTCGCCCGTTTTCTCGATGACAGTACGTTGAAGCTCGGTTGAAGGGACGAGAGCATGGCCGGAATTCCGCACGACGCCTACGAACCGAAGTCGCGCCTCGAGAAATGGCTTCATGCCAGGCTGCCGATTGTCGGGCTGATTCATGCGGCCTTGACCATCCCCACGCCCAAGAACCTGAACTGGATGTGGATCTGGGGAATCGTTCTGACCTTTTGTCTCGTCCTCCAGATCGTCACCGGCATCGTCCTGGTCATGCACTACACGCCGCACGTGGACATGGCGTTCGATTCAGTCGAGCACATCATGCGGAACGTCAATTCCGGATGGGCATTCCGGTATATCCACGCCAATGGAGCCTCGCTTTTCTTTATCGCCGTCTACGCCCACATCTTTCGGGGTCTCTACTACGGTTCCTACAAGGCTCCGCGGGAGATAACCTGGATTATCGGCATGCTGATCTATCTCGCGATGATGGCGACGGCGTTCATGGGATACGTGCTGCCATGGGGACAGATGTCGTTTTGGGGCGCGACCGTGATCACGGGACTCTTTGGCGCCATTCCGGGCGTCGGCCCGATCATCCAGGAATGGCTGCTGGGTGGACCCGCGGTGGACAACGCGACGCTCACCCGGTTTTTCAGCCTGCATTATCTGCTTCCGTTCGTGATCGCCGGGCTCGTGATGGTCCATGTCTGGGCGTTCCACACCACGGGAAACAACAATCCGACGGGAGTCGAAGTCAGGCGGCAATCGAAAGAGGTGGCACGGAAGGATACAGTCCCGTTTTGGCCTTATTACGTCATCAAGGACCTGTTCGCACTTGTCGTAATTCTGGTGGTGTTTGCCGTGTTCGTGGGCTTCATGCCGAATTTCCTCGGGCATCCCGACAACTACATCGAGGCAAACCCGCTCGTGACGCCCGAGCACATCGTGCCTGAATGGTATTTCCTGCCGTTCTACGCAATCCTCCGCGCCATCACCTTTGACGTCCTGTTTCTGGAAGCCAAGTTCCTGGGCGTCCTGATGATGTTCGGCTCGATCGTGGTCATTGCCCTCGCCCCCTGGCTGGACACGTCGGCGGTTCGGTCGGGTCGCTATCGCCCGTCCTTCAAATGGTGGTTCTGGCTGTTGGTTTTCGACTTCTTCGTCCTGATGTGGTGCGGGTCACAGAAACCGGAGGGCCTGGTTCCGACGATATCGCTCATCGGTTCGATCTACTGGTTTGCCTATTTCCTGATCGTCCTGCCGCTGCTGGGAGTTCTTGAGAAACCCTACCCGCGGCCGGAGACGATCGAGAGTGATTTCGAAAGCATGCATTCGCCCGCCGAGTGACCGTTGAGGAGATGAAACCGATGCGCAGGAACAAGGCGGTTTTCGGGTCCGCGCTGGCGGCTGCGGTACTTTTCGCGAATGCAGCGAGTGCGGCCGGAGGAAGCGGACACATCGAGGACTTCTCGTTCAGTTTCGAGGGGCCATTCGGGTCCTTTGACCAGCATCAACTGCAGCGCGGATTGCAAATCTACACCGAGGTGTGTTCAGCGTGCCACGGATTGCGGCAGGTTCCACTTAGGACTCTTGGCGATTCCGGCGGCCCGCACCTGGACGCGTCACAGGTTGCTGCATTTGCCCAGCAGTTCGAGATCTTCGATTCCGAGCTCGATGATTTTCGCGAAGCAAAACCTGCAGACAAGTTTCCCGGGTCGGCGGTGGAGGAAGCGCCGGATCTTTCGCTCATGGCGAAGGCGCGCGCAGGCTTCCACGGCCCATATGGCCTCGGAATCAACCAGCTCCTCAGGGGGCCGGGCGGTCCCGAATACATTGCGTCGGTCCTGACAGGGTATACGGGCAAGGAAAAGGAAGAGTACGGAGCCATACTGTACGAGAATACAGCCTATCCGGGCGGGTGGATTTCCATGGCGCCGCCGCTGGAAGACGGATTCGTCGAATTCCGGGACGGGCATGCCAACGATGTCCATCACATGGCCGAAGACGTGGCGGCTTTCCTGATGTGGGCGGCGGAACCGAAGCTTGTCGAAAGAAAACGTTCCGGCTTTGTCGCCGTTGCCCTCCTGGTTCTCCTTGCCGGTCTCTTGTACCTGACGAACAAGCAACTCTGGGCACCGATCAAGAAACGAAAGGTCTGATTCAACCGGGATCCTGCAGACACCTTCTGCAGGACTTCATTCTCGCGCATTTCCTTTTTTTCGTAGACCTTCGGGGCGCGCCCGGGTCGACAACGCGATCGGAAACGATTGAAGTGGCAGACCTGCGGCGAACGCCACAGGTGGCCGGACCTCCCCAGCGCAGCCGGCCGAACCCGGTTTGATCCGTGTCCGGCGAATTCGATCCCGACACCGGTGAATCCGTCGCGCTGAATTTCCCCATCAAGGGCCGTCCCTTTCCGTGATGAAACCGGAATGTCGGTCAGACGGCGTGCCTTTGGTTCGGTGCGATGTTCTTCGCCGGCTTCCGCAACACCGAATTGGCCTGGGCGGGGCATACGGCCTTTTGGGAGACCGCGTCAGAATACATGCCCGCTTCCCTCGATCAGAGACGTGGAAGGAATCGTTCCTTATGCGTTCGAGATGCCTGCGGTCCTCGTTCGAAATCGTGATCGGTTGTCCATTGCCTCAATCACCATGTGGTGGCGACAGAGGTGGGTGAGTCACGTGGGCTCAAGAATATGGAATCCCTTGATTTACGCCTCAACCACTGACCATCACGGAATTGACCGACACCGCGCAAAATTCGGTCGGAAAGCTGACGCTCTCCGCGATTTGACCCGACGACGGTTACTCGAAAAGGGGCGTCAATCACGAAGCAACGTGTTTTGGTCAATCAAGTAGTCGGCGCTTATGAGGGCCGCAGCGGCACCGACCGTCCGTGCGCGCCGCCCCACTTGGCCCGCTTCAACTTTCGGCATGAGCACGCCTTGCAAGTCCGCATTCTCCAGTTGATCGAGCACCTCGGCGACCAGTCGATCCTTGACGTCTGCCGGAATTGCCCCGTCGATCACTACAGCTTCGAAGTCCATGACGGACAATGACGACACGACCGCGTGGGCCAGGTTTCTGCCAGCTTTGGCAATCCAGTGTTCGACGAGCGGTTCAAACTGGTCCCAGTCGGCATGCTCATCGTGGAGCGCAAACGGGTCCCCTCCAGCCGCTGCTACACTGCGTTCCAGAACAACAAGGGATGCATGGTCCACAAGGCGATTGCCGCCCTCCTGGTCCGGAACACGCATGGGACCGAAACCACCTGCGTTTCCACGGCGCCCTGGAAATACGCTGCCATTCAGAACGATGCCGCCACCGATAAAGGTGCCCACGTAAAAATAGATCCAGTCCTGCTTTTCGGCGTGAGAACGAAAGACAAGCTCGGCCCGGCACGCAGCGGTCGCATCATTCTCGACCCGGATTTTCCAGGGAACGATCTTTCCAAACTCGGCCGTGACATCGAAATCTCGCCATGCGTCCATCTTTTTGGTCGGAGCATCGAATTCTTCGGTCCAACTCCACAACTCGAACGGCATTGCAACGGCCATGCCCGATATCGATTTCCGGCTTTTCTTCGCTGACCTCAGAACTCCGCTCAATTCAGACCTGAGAAAATCCAGTGTCGTTCTTGGAGTCGGAAACGGCTGGGCCTGGCTCTGGATCGATGTGACCTCCCCGGCGAAATTGACGACCGCGAGTTCAATGCTCCGGCGGCCAATTTTGAGTGCTACATAGTGGTGGGCGTCCGGGTTTATGCGCAGGGGCGTCGAGGGTTGTCCGATGCGGCCGCGAATCGGCTCACCTCTGACAAGCAGCCCCTTGTTCTCGAGCGACCGAAAGATAACGGAAGTCGCGTTGGCCGAGAGCCTGGTCGCGCGGGTTGCTTCAGCTTTGGTGAGCGCTCCGTGCTCTCTGACAAGTTGCAGTACAAGCCTTTCGTTGTAGCCGCGAACTGCGACCTGGTTTGTTCCCTTCTTGGAGTTTTTGCTCAGCAATCGTTCTTTATTTCCTGGGCTCATTCTTCGATGTGTGCACTTTTTTTCGGCAAAAAGGCAAGCGTTTTGCCGACCGCATAGATGCAGATCGATTGGCGAGCATAGTGCGTGTGAGTCGGATTTCCTATTATTAACTCATCACGAATTAGTTATTGACAGTCCGCTTTTGCTGGCGCTAGGTGAAGCGTCGACGGCACCGCCGTCGTTGGAAGGACAAGCTGAGGGTGTGACCAGCGGGGAAACTGCTCGCGAGCCATCAAGTGGACGACTTCCAGGAACACTCGTCGTTCCGCCGTCGATCTTGCGCGGAGGGAGGACGAGCAAGCTGAACCAATTGGGAGACCAAAATGAAACATCTCAAAACCGGTGTCGCTGCACTTGCGACCTCAATGTGCATCGCTGGCGTCGCCTCTGCAGACACGAGCGTGTGCCTCATCACGAAGGACGCAACCAACCCGTTCTTCGTCAAGATGGCGCAAGGTGCCTTTGCCAAGGCGGCGGAACTTGGTGTGGAACTGCGCTCTTACGCCGGGAAATTCGATGGAGACCATGAAACCCAGGTTTCCGCGATCGAAACCTGTATTGCGGCAGGCGCAGGCGGTATTCTTCTGGTTGCCTCCGATACGAAGGCGATCACCTCGTCTGTGGAAAAGGCCCGTGGCGCAGGCCTCGTGGTCCTTGCACTCGACACGCCGCTCGATCCAATCGATGCGGCAGACATGACCTTTGCAACAGACAATTTCCTCGCAGGGGAATTGATCGGCATGTGGGCCGCAAAGACAATGGGTGACACCTCGGGCGCCAAGATCGGGCTGTTGAACATCAATGTGTCGCAACCGACCGTTGGCGTTCTTCGCAACCAGGGATTCCTGACCGGCTTCGGCATCGACATCGGAGATCCTTCGAAGTGGGGCGACGAAACGGATTCGCGTATCGTCGGTCACGAATTGTCGAACGGTAACTCGGAGGGCGGACGCAAGGGCATGGAGAACCTTCTGGCGATCGATCCGGGAATCAATGTGGTCTACACCATCAACGAACCTGCAGCCGCAGGGGCCTACGAGGCTCTCAAGGCCGTCGGTCTTCAGGACAAAGTGATCATCGTATCCGTTGACGGCGGCTGCCCGGGTGTCGCCGACGTTGCTGCCGGCGTGATTGGTGCGACTGCCCAGCAGTACCCGCTGGACATGGCCGGCCTCGGCGTTGCAGCGATTGCGAAAGCGGTTGAAACCGGCGAAATGCCTGCAGCGACCGAAGGCAAGGCGTTCTATGACACCGGTGTCGGTCTCGTCACGGGCGCCCCGGTTGATGGTCTGGACCAGCTGTCGGTCGACGAGGGTAACGATCTCTGCTGGGGTTGATCAGGCAAGAAAAGTCAAGTGGGGCCGAGGATGCGGCCCCACGACGCTCCGAACCGAACATTCGTTGGAATCGGTCGGGCGAGGGGAAGATACACAGGAAAGAAGGCGTTGAACCGCGTGGAAAGCAAGCCTCCAGATAGCGAAAGTATCGCCGAATTTTCAACCGGCGACAATTCGGTCGGCAATCGTATCGCACATTATCTCCACAACCATCCAGCCGTCGTGCCTTTGATCGTGCTCCTGGCATCGATCGTCATCTTCAGCGTCTTGGTCGGTGAAAGGTTCTTTTCGGCATTCACCCTTACATTGATACTCCAACAGGTGGCCATTGTTGGGATCGTGGCCTGCGCGCAGTCGCTGGTCATCCTGACCGCGGGCATTGACCTCTCTGTCGGCGCCATCATGGTTCTGTCGTCCGTCGTTATGGGGAAGTTCACATTCGATTTGGGTTTACCTCCCGGCCTGGCTGTTTTCTTCGGGCTTGCATGCGGACTTCTGATCGGCACGATCAACGGGCTCCTGGTGGCGTTCGCCAAGTTACCGCCATTCATCGTGACACTCGGAATGTGGCAAATCGCACTCGCTGCGAACTTTCTCTATTCCGGAAGCGAGGTCATCCGCAGCCAGGACATTGCGGCGCAGGCGCCCTTGCTCCAGTTTTTTGGCCGAACGGTGGAGTTGGGCGGGGCCATCTTCACGTACGGAGTGGTTCTCATGCTGGTTCTGGTAGCATTGCTGACCTACGTGCTCGATCAGACGGCTTGGGGACGCCACGTCTATGCGGTTGGCGATGACCCTGATGCCGCCGAACTCTCCGGGGTCAATGTCAAGTCCACGTTGATTTCCGTATACGGGCTCGCCGGTTTGATTTGTGCGTTTGCCGGTTGGGTTCTCATTGGTCGGCTCGGGTCTGTCTCTCCGCAGGCAGGTCAGCTTGCCAACATCGAGTCCATTACCGCAGTGGTGATCGGCGGAATTTCACTTTTTGGCGGACGTGGTTCGCTTGCCGGTTCTTTGTTCGGGGCGCTCATCGTTGGCGTGTTCACACTTGGGTTGCGCCTGCTCGGGGCAGACGTCCAGTGGACTTACCTGTTGATTGGCATTCTCATCATCGTGGCCGTGACCGTGGACCAGTATATAAGAAGGGCGAGCGCGTAATGACCCGACCAGTCCTTTCGGCGTGCGGTCTCACGAAACGCTACGGCCGTGTCACCGCAATGGAAAACTGCGACTTCGAGTTGATGCCTGGCGAAATCCTGGCCGTCATTGGCGACAATGGTGCGGGCAAGTCGACACTCATCAAGGCGCTGTCGGGCGCCATTCGTCCGGATCATGGAGAGGTCAAGCTCGATGGAGAAGCCGTTTCATTCAACTCGCCAATCCATGCGCGAGAGTTTGGGATCGAGACCGTTTACCAGACCTTGGCCATGTCTCCCGCGCTTTCAATCGCCGACAACATGTTCATGGGTCGGGAAATCCTGAAGCCCGGTTTCCTGGGAAAGGTGTTTCGGCAACTCGATAAACGGCAAATGCGCCGGATTGCGCGGGAGAAGCTCTCCGAACTCGGGCTGATGACGATCCAAAACATCGACCAGAAGATTGAAACGCTTTCGGGCGGTCAGCGCCAGGGTGTCGCCGTCGCCCGAGCTGCCGCATTCGGCTCAAACGTCGTGATCCTCGACGAGCCGACCGCAGCGCTCGGGGTCAAGGAAGGCCGGCGGGTTCTCGACCTGATCCTGGAAGTCAAGTCGCGCGGCATTCCGATCATTCTGATCTCCCACAACATGCCCCACGTCTTCGAAGTTGCGGACCGCATTCACGTCCACAGGCTCGGACGGCGGTTATGCGTGATCAACCCAAGGGACATTTCAATGTCGGATGCCGTGGCCTTGATGACCGGTGCGATGAAACCGGAAGACGTGGCCCCGGCGGCATGATTTCGTCTACATTGGAACATGACGTGGGATTGGTCTGCGATCTTGTCAAGAGCAGGATGCGGACGGGTACCAGGGCGGTCGTTGCAATTTCCGGTCCGCCGGCCTCCGGGAAATCGACTCTTGCGGAATCGGTCGCCCGGGAATTCAACAGGAACTCCGAGGCCACCATTCCGATGGCGGCGCTGTTGCCGATGGACGGCTATCATCTTGAAAACCGGTTACTGGAGTCGCGAGGACTGCTCTCGAGAAAAGGTGCGCCTGAGACCTTTGATGCTCACGGGTTCTGCGACACTGTCCGGCGGCTGCCCTCGACCAGGAGGGAATCCTTCCATCCGAAGTTTGACCGACAGGTAGATTTTGCAATTGCGAACGCAATTGTCATTCACCCCGAGACGCCCGTGATCGTGGTCGAGGGGAATTACCTGTTGCTGAAATCCGAACCCTGGTCGTCGTTGCGAAAGGTTTTCACCGCCACGGTGTTTGTCTGTCCTCCTGTCGAGGCGCTGCGCGACCGGCTGCAGCAGAGGTGGATCAAGTACGGGCTAGATCCTGATGCAGCGAGGTTACGGGCAGCGGGAAACGATTTACCGAATGCTGAACTGGTAATGCGCGAAAGCAGTGACGCGGACCTGACGTTGACCCAGAACTACACGGAGTTCGGCGTGCGGTACGCATTCTGATCGTGGCCGACGCAAACGGTATGCGCCGGAAACGACAAAAGTTTACTTGGTCCATGTGATCTGATTTGCCGCGCTATTGCCGCGTACGGCGTGATGGCATGACTTGCCAAAGTCGGCCGACATGGAAAGTCGGTCATGCCGACGCGTAATGTCGTACTGACGAATCACCGGGCGGCGATGGTTGCAATGCTGGTCGATTCCGGTCACTACCAGAGTGTCGGCGAAGTCATTCGTGGAGGTTTCAGCCTGATCGAAAAGCGAGAAACCGAGGCCGGCACTCGCCTGACGGCCCTGCGCGGGGCCATCGGTGTCGGCATAGCCGATATTGGCGCAGGCCGTTTTCAGGAATTCGATACGGTCGAAACGCTGCACGAACGTCTATCGGTCGTGGCTACCGAAGTATTTGGCAATCGATCGACCTGTGGCGATGGTGATCGATGACAGGTGACCGCCAATGGCGGATCCGCCCGGCTTCCGCCGCCGATGACGGTTTTCGGAACATTCTTCGCCGGACCGAGGACCATTGCGGAACACGCAGGCACGTACCTGCGCCGACATCCCGGCCTTTTCCATCCAGGCGCTCACGGCGGGACCACGTATCCCTGGAGCCGGGGAACGCGGTGAAATCGTCGAAGGACTCATGGCACTTCACGTCGCGCGAAAGGGCCGAAGAGGTCGGCACCTGGTATTGCATCGAGTTGGTTTACCGGGCGCTCTGTCAACGACCGATGTGCTTCGCTTGCTGGGCACCTCGATGGATTTGCCTCGCCCGTTTCGTTCCGAATGAGGTAATGATTCATGGAAGTGTCGAATATCGCCCTCCAGGCAGGACCCCGGAAATTGTGTATTGGGAATTTCTCGGACCCCTGGAGTTCGACGCGTCCCGCGTTTCCGGATGAGCCCGTGGCAGAGGACATGCAACGCACCCGCCACGATATCTGACCGTACTTCTCTGCGCAAACCGGAGGAACGACGGTTCGTAACCGGCGAACATGGGCGTTCGATCGCCGGTCTCGGAAACAGGTCTTCACTCCAGGCCCTGTTCGGGACAAAAGCAAGCAGGGAATTGTTAGTGAAGAGGCAGGAGTGATGAAGATCAGCAGAAACCAGCCGTGCCCCTGCGGCAGCGGCAGGAAATACAAACATTGCTGCTGGAGTCGCAACAGCGGCGCGCATCTCGACTCCACGCCAGCGGTATCGCCTCACGGGTACAGCTTCGTCGAGACCGATCTTGACCGGCTTTCGAACAGTGTCGGCCGTCTCGTCCGTGAAGGCCGCCTCGATGAAGCCGACGTTGCCTGCAAACAGCTGAGGACCCGCTACCCCGAGACACATGATTGGCTGATGCGCAAGGCCATGGTCTGCGAAGCACGCGGCGAAGTCGAACGTGCGATCGAGTATTGCGAACGCACGATTGCCTGGATGGATGCACATCCAGCAGACTTTGACCCGGAAAGCCGCGAGCCTTTTCGAGACGACATCAAGCGTCTGCGGGAGAGTGCGAGACGTGCTTAGCGAGGCGGGAGCCCGCCCCCTTGCGCCACCTGGGCAGTCCGCATGAACGCGAGTTCCGGGTGGAAGGAGCAGGACTTGAGTACAGCGTGGGGACGGTAACGTGTCGCCGGAGGCCCGACAAGGAAACCGCAGGTGCGCACGCTTCGGATGTGGCGACCAACTGCGTCGGGTTGCGGGCAGGCATGGCCCACGGGGCAGCGTTGGTTCGGAGTCGCCGAAAACAGTTCTGCACTGTCGTTCCTGCAATGTTTGAAGATTGCACATCCGGCCGGGAACGACTACGAGAACGCCCGGAAAATCCGTTGACCGACCAGAAGCCCGTGCACGTGGGCCAGAGCAATCGTGAAATCCCGAAAACCCGGGAGGACGATCGAGGCTTGGTGCGGTCAGGACATGACAAAAGGGATACTTGAATGATGCGAAGAACGATTTTTCAGTTTTCGGCCGCCGCCGCGTTGGTCGGGACGATGCTGCTCGGCGTGCCGACGCAGGCGCAGGACGTGATCAAGTTGGGCGCGATCGCCCCAAAGACCGGACCTCTTGCCGGTGGTGCGACGGTAACCCAATGGCCCAACATCGAACTCTGGGTCAAGCAGGTCAACGCCCGCGGAGGCCTCCAGGTTGGTGACAGCAAGATGATGATCGAAGTTGTCGAATACGACGACAAGACCAACCCGGGCGAGCACATAAAGCTGGCGCAGCGTCTGGCGGAGCAGGACGAGGTCGATTTCATCGTCGCCCCATACGGCACCGGCTTCAACATTGCGACCGCGCCGATCTATGGCCGCTACGGTTATCCGATGATCGCGGTCTCGGCCATAACCGACAAGATCGAAGAACTGACCACCCGGTATCCCAACCTGTTTTTCACGCTGGGTTCCACCACCGCATTCGTCGAGGGCGTGCGTGACATCCTGGTCGAGAAACGCGATTCCGGCGCGATCAACAACAGGGTCGCCATGGTCAACGTGGCAGATGCCTTTGGAATCGAACTGGCGGACCGGGCTCGTGAACTCTTCGTCGAAGCCGGCTTCGAACTGGTCTATGACAAATCCTATCCGTTGGGCACGCCGGACCTGTCACCGGTGATGAAGGGGGCCAAGGCCGCCGATGCAGACAGCTTCATCGCCTGGTCGTACCCGCCCGACACCTTCGGCCTTGCCGAGCAGGCGATCATCGAGGACCTGGACGCCAAGATCTACTACTCTGCCGTGGCCACATCCTTCCCGGCGTTCAAGAAGGCCTATGGCGACAAGATCAACAACGTTCTTGGTGCGGGTGGCACGAACGTTGACGATCCCAGGGTCGCGGAGTACCGCAAGGCTCACGAGGAACTGACCGGGAAAACCGCCGACTACTGGGCCAGCGCCAACACCTACGCGGCGCTGCAGATACTGGGGCAGGCGATCGAGGGTTCCGGATCAACCGACCGGGAGACGGTCACCGACTACATCAAGAACAACAGCTTCGAAACCGTGATGGGCACGCTGTCGTTCGTGAACAACAACTCCGCCACCTTCTGGTCGGTTGGCCAGTGGCAGGACGGTACGTTCCGCGGCGTCAAGGGATCGAACGTCGAAGGAGCCGTTTCCGTTCGCCAAAAGGACGGCTGGTAGACTGCTGGAACAGGGGCCGGGAGAAACCCGGCCCTGCAGTATGAACGAAAAATTTGCGCCCGGCGGCCACGTTCGCCGGGGCATTCCCTGACCGCTTGCTGATACCAAATGCTGGATATCGTCGTCTCTGGCCTCCTGCTGTCCGGAACCTACGCGCTCGTCGCGATGGGGTTGAACCTGCAGTACGGCGTTGCCCGCATCATGAACCTGGCGAACGGCGAGATCCTGGTGCTCGGTGCCCTGGCGGCCTTCTGGCTTTACACGACACTGGGCGTGTCGCCTCTTCTGACCGTTCTCATGGTTACGCCGGCATCGTTCGTTGGCAATTGGTTGATCTATCGATTCCTGCTGTCACCTCTTGCCCGACGGTCCCGGACCCGCGGCCAGCTCGAAGTCGACTCGATACTTGCCACATTCGGGGTGTCCTTTTTCCTGATCGGGGTCATGGTCAGCATCGAGGGAGGGTTTTTCGCCTATACCTACCTGTCGGAGCCTGTCGTCATCATCGGTTCAACCACTTCGCTCAACCGCCTTGTCGCTTTCCTGGTTGCGGCCCTGATCGGCATTGCGCTCTATCTCTGGATGTACCGGACGCGTCCCGGAATCGCCATGCGGGCCGTGGCAGTTTCCACGGAGGCCAGCGGACTCGTCGGTATCAACGTCCCGAGAACCTCGGCGCTGGCTTTCGCGCTGGGCGGTGCGATTACCGCCGCCGGAGGGACGTTGATTTCCACGTTCATCACGCTCGATGCCTCTGTTGGCGTCGTATTCACCATGAAAGCACTGATCATCGTGATCCTGGGGGGCGTGGGCGACATCCGGGGCGCAATTGTCGCGGCGGTCATCCTCGGCGTCGCCGAGACGGCCGTTGCAACTCTTGTCGACCCGGGCCTAACCTTGGCCGTGGCCTACCTGATCTTCGTCCTGATCCTGCTGTTCCGTCCGCAGGGAATCTTCGGAAGGCGCACGCTTTGAAGCGGTCAGGTCTTCGCGAACTGGCACTCGCTGCGGTGCTTGCCGTCCTCGCTGTCGGCGTGCCGTTCGTCGCGAACGGCTACTGGCTGTCCATCGCCGTCACGGGCATGATGTATGTTGCTCTCGCCACGTCCTGGGCGCTGTTCTCCGGCCCAACACATTACATCAGCCTGGCCACGGGCGCTTTCTTTGGCGTCGGTGGTTATGCCGTTGGGGCGGGAATGTCCGACTACCAGTTGCCGTTTTGGTTGACGGTCGTCATCGGCCCGGTTGCCGCCACCGTGCTTGCCGCGCTGATCGGCATCGCGACACTTCGTCTCTCGGGAGTCTATTTCGTGATCTTCACACTGGGCCTGGCGGAAATGATCCGCAACCTCGTGAGCTGGGTTCAGAACAATTTTCTCGGATCGAGGGGCCTCTATGTTCTCACCGATCTCAGGGACCCAGAGATCTACTGGCTGTTGCTGGCGACCGCGGCAATCGTCTATCTCTTCGGCTGGCTGGTCAGCCGGTCCCGCCTTGGGTTCGCCTTGCGGGTTATCGGCGGCGATGAAACCGTTGCCCGCCATGTCGGAATCGAGACAGCGACCGCCAAGGTCATCCTTTTCGCCACGACCGGTTTCTTTGCGGCTCTCGTCGGCGCGCTGATTGCACCCCGCTGGAGTTACATCGAGCCAAACCAGGTGTTTTCACCACAATTGAGTTTTCTCGTCGTGATCATGGCGTTGCTGGGCGGATCGGGCCGACTCTGGGGACCGCTGGTCGGAGTCATTCCGTTCACGATCCTCTGGGAATGGATCACGGTGCAGTTCCCGAACCAGTCCACGCTTGTTCTCGGCATCGCCTTTCTTCTGATCGTCTATCTCCTGCCGCAAGGTGTCGTCGGACGCATCGAACAGTTCCAGGCATGGTTGAGGGAGAAGCGTGGATGAGACACTCCGGCGCCGTTCTGTCGGTCGATGGAGTCACCAGGCGGTTCGGGGGCCTGGTTGCCGTTGCCGACATGTCTTTCGATGTGCCGGAAAACCAGATGATCGGCGTGATCGGGCCCAACGGCTCGGGCAAGACGACCCTGTTGAACATGGTCTCGGGTGCCTTGAGGCCAACGTCCGGACGAATCCTGCTGAAGGGCCGGAGAATTTCGGACCTGGCTGCACACCGGATCGCGCGTGCAGGGGTCGGGAGGACGTTTCAGCTCGTACGCCTGTTGCCGGGCCTGAACGTTCTGGAAAACGCCCTGGCCGGAGCCGTATTCGGTCATCGCCGTCGGTGGGGACAGGAGGCCGAGGACTTTGCACACGAGATGCTGAGACGTGTGGGTCTGGAGGCAATGTCCTACGCACCGGTCTCGCGGTTGACCTACATCGACCAGAAACGACTTGAGCTTGCCCGTACCCTTGCGGGCGAACCGGAAGTGTTGTTACTCGACGAATGGCTCGCGGGGCTGAACCCGACGGAACTCGAGACCGGCATCGAGCTCATTCACGCGTTGCGCGACGAAGGCCGGACGGTCGTGCTTGTCGAGCACGTAATGGACGCTATCCGTTCACTGTGCGACCGATGCATCGTCATGTCTTCCGGTCGGAAGATCGCAGAGGGCAAACCCGAGGAGGTCCTGTCTGACCGGGAAGTCATCCGGGCCTATCTCGGGGATGATGACGCCTGACCGCGTTCAGCTTGGGGAAGAATACAATGAGCATGCCAGGGAACAGACCGGAGCCGAGTGTTGCTTGAGGTCCGCGACGTTTCGGCTGTCTATGGGCAGCATACGGCACTTCAGAACGTGTCGCTGACGGTTCATCCGGGTGAACTTGTCGTCATTCTTGGTGCGAATGGCGCAGGAAAAACCACGCTGCTGCGGGCGATTTCGGGGATCTGCGAGGGACGTGTCAGCGGAGATATTCTCCTTGATGGCCAGTCTTTTTCCGGCCTCTCTCCCGACCAGATCGTCGAGCGGGGCGTGGTCCTTGTCCCCGAGGGACGGGGAATATTCGGCGACCTGACGGTGCGCGAGAACCTGTTGCTGGGAGCGTATTCCGACCGTGCCCGAGGCGACGAATCCGAAAACCTGGACCGCGTGATGCAGCTGTTCCCGCAACTTCGGAAACGTGAGGGTCAGGTTGCACGCACGATGTCTGGTGGAGAACAGCAAATGGTCGCCGTCGGCCGAGCCATGATGTCCGCGCCGAGGATTCTGGTTCTGGATGAACCGTCTCTGGGACTGTCGCCGCGTTTGTGCAAGGAGTTTTTCCAGAATCTTGCCAGGATCAGGTCGCTCGGCATCGGCGTACTGCTGGTCGAGCAGAACGCCAGGCAGAGCCTCGCCATCGCCGATCGCGGCTATCTTCTGGAAAATACCCGCATCGTCCACGAGGACAACGCAACCAGCCTCGCCAGCGACCCGGCTGTGCAAAAGGCATATCTCGGAGCGGGAAGCGGGGCTGATCCCGGAGGCGAGGGACCGGAACCCGAATCGGCCCCGGAGACACCTGCCGGACTGGAGATTCGGCCCCGACCGCAGCCTCGTCGTTCGGCGGATGACCATGCGGGGCTCGACATCGACGCACTGGTCCAGAGTGCTGCGCAGCGTTCGGCCACGCCCGTTCGTCCTTCGGGGCCGTCCGAGGACGCCTCTTGCCACAAAGCTCGGCTGACCGCCGCCGTACAGGACATCAGGCGTGCGGCGGCGGATGCGAGGCGGCCTGTTCGAAAACCCGGCACGGTCGGCGAAGCCAGGTCGTCCGGTCATGATCACCGGGGAGAAGTGGCGGCGCCCGTGATCGAGATTTACCGTCGCCCGCGGGTCGAGGTCTACCGCCGCCGCCCTTCGGGCAAATTCGAAAGGGACTGAAATGCTCGACAAACCCACCGCACCAGGCCAGATCAGGGGCGTTTACATCGACGGCACGTGGCAGCCGACCGATCTTCGGTTCCAAGACATGAACCCGTCGGACGGCAGTGTCTGGACGCATGTTCCGGATGCGGGTGCCGCGGAGACCCGGCAAGCCATCGAGGCGGCGCATGCCGCATTTCCGGAATGGTCTTCACGGCCGTTCCAGGAGCGGGCCCGAACGTTGCTCAGGATTGCGGAAGTCTGGAAGTCCCGTAGCGCCGATTACGTCGACGCCGCCCGGTTCGAAGGTGGCGGGTTTTACGGCAAGGGTGTGTTCGAAGCAGGATACGTGGAAGAGGTTTTCAGGGCTGCCGCCGGACTCTGCTATGCCTCCGTAGGTGAAGTACTGCCGTCGGAACACGGCAAGATCTCCACGGCGGTCCGGTTTCCGCTCGGTGTCGTCGGTGTGATATCGCCCTGGAACATGCCCGGCATTCTGGGCTCCCGGGGTGTCGCCTTTCCGCTGGCGGCGGGCAACTGCATCGTGCTCAAACCGTCGGAGGAGACGCCGTATGCGGGGGGCCTGTTTTTTGCCGAGGTGTTCGAGGAAGCAGGCGTGCCATCCGGCGTGTTCAACGTGGTCACATGTTCGCGGGACCGCGTGGGCGAAGTCGGTGACGAACTGGTTGACAACCCGCTGGTCAGGGGAATCTCGTTTACCGGCTCGACCGCCGTCGGGCGCAGGATTGCTGCAAAGTGCGGGGCGCATCTCAAGAAATGTTGCGTGGAACTTGGAGGCAAGGACAGCTTGATCGTGCTGGACGACGCCGACATGGAGCGGGCGACCGCTGCCGCCAGTTTTGGCGCCTTCATGCACCAGGGTCAGATCTGCATGAGCGTCGAGAAGGTTCTCGTGCACCAGGACATTTATCCGGAATTCCTTCGGCGGTTCGTCGAACGCGCCGGCAAGATCCGGACCGGCGATATTGCCGACAGATCCAACATCAACGGACCTCTGATCAACGATCGGCAGGCGGAACGTGTCCGCGGCCAGATCGAGGACGCACTGGCCAGAGGTGCCAGGATATCCCAGGGCGGCGGCGTGAACGGGCGTTATGTCGAACCGACAATCCTTACCCACGTGACGCCGGAGATGGATATCTGGCGGGACGAGACTTTTGGTCCGGTCGCCGTCGTCGTTCCGTTCGCCACGGACGGCGAGGCCGTGGCCATGGCAAACGACACCGAATATGGACTGAGCAGCGGAATCATGACCGGTGACGAAAAACGGGCGCTTGGCATGGCGCGCCAGCTTGAGACCGGCATGTGCCACGTCAATTGCTCGCCGATCAACGACGAACCGCATGTGCCATTTGGCGGCACCAAGGCCAGCGGAGTGGGACGGCACGGCGGCAAGTGGTCCATCGAGACATTCACCGAAACCCGCTGGATCACGCTGGACAGAGGAGGACGGCACTTCCCGCCGGTGTTTTAGCGATGAAAGATCTCCTCAAGGACAAGCGAATCATTGTTACCGGTTCTTCGTCGGGAATCGGCCATGAAACTGCACGGTTCCTGGCCGATCAGGGTGCCGAGGTGCTGGGTGTCGATCTCAACAGGAACTTCGACAACGTGGAGGAATTCTATCGCGCCGACCTGAGCGACGGCCCGACGATCGAAGCGCTTGTCGATGTGCTGCCCGAGGGAATCGACGGGCTTGTGAACAATGCCGGCCTGCCCCCGACGCGGCCGGCGCGGTTGTTGCTGGCCGTAAACCTGGTCGCACCGAAACATCTCACCCGGTTGCTGATTCCGAAACTGAACGACGGCGCGTCGATCGTGAACGTCGCCTCGTTGGCGGGGTTTGGCTGGCCGCAGGCGGTCGAGGCAATCAGGGCCAGTGAAACACTGGATTTCGACGGAATCGATGCTTTTGTCGAACGCTGGAAGGTTTCCAGTGAGGGGGGCCGCAGCTACTTCTTTTCGAAGGAGGCGCTGGTCGCCTGGACGATGCAGAACCGCTGGACCTGGC
Organism: Paracoccaceae bacterium; assembly: GCA_965242975.1. Taxonomy (GTDB): domain Bacteria; phylum Pseudomonadota; class Alphaproteobacteria; order Rhodobacterales; family Rhodobacteraceae; genus JAPPHA01. The sequence goes on from CBDETS010000007.1 coordinate 4,314,291, forward strand.
GGGACCGTGGCATTCGCATCAATTCCGTCAGCCCGGGGCCGGTGGAAACGCCCATCCTGGGAGATTTCCTGAAGACGCTGGGGGCACGGGCCGAAGAGGACGCCAGGGTGATGGACCGCCCCGGCCGGCCGTCCGACATTGTCCCGGTGGTAGCTTTCCTGCTGAGCAGCCACAGTGCCTGGATCCGCGGCACGAATATCCCTGTCGACGGGGGCATGTCATCGAACATTCTGTGCGAAACGCACGGGCTATAGGGAGAAAGAACCAATGGAAACCATTGGATGGATTGTCCTGCTTTTCGCGCTGCCGGCGATCGTGGTTGTCGTCATCGCCTGGTTCTACCAGCGCGCGTCCAACGAGGTGGCGCTTGTGCGAACGGGCGTCGGCGGGCGCCGGGTGGTCATCGAAGGCGGCCTGTTGGCCGTGCCGTATTTTCACGATGTCGGCCGTGTCAACATGGCGACGCTGAGGCTGGATGCCGACCAGCGGGGCGATGCGTCACTGATCACGCAGGATCGGTTACGCGTGGATGTCGGAGCCGAGTTCTATATCTCGGTCCTTCCCGAACCGGAGGCGATAGCCAGGGCTGCTCAAACCCTGGGCACGCGAACATTTCAAAGGGATGAACTGCGCAACCTGTTCGATGGAATGATGGTCGACGCCTTGAGGTCGGTGGCCGCCAGGGTGACGATGGACGAACTGCACGAAAACCGCGCGTCATACGTCGAACAGGTACGGGAGACCCTTTCCGGTACACTGGCGCGCTACGGCCTGCAGCTTGACAGCGTGTCCCTGACAGCCCTGGACCAGACTCCATTCACCTCTCTGGACGAGAACAACGCGTTCAATGCGGTCGGCATGCGCAAGCTGGCGGAGGTTGTGGCCAAGTCCAAGAAGGAACGGGCGGAGATTGACGCCGACAGCGAAGTCAGCGTTCGACGTGCCGCGATGGAGGCATCGCTCAGGCGGATGGAAATCGAGCTCGAAGAACGCCGTGCGGAGATTGCGCAGCAGCAGGAAATCGAAACCATGTCCGCTGCACAGGTGGCCGAGGTGGCCAAACGGAATGCCGAAAGCGAACTCAGCGCCGCCCGCGCCCGAATCGAAATGGAACAAGGCATTCAGGCTGCCGAGGTCGAGCGCGAACAAGCCTTGTCGATCGCAGAGCAGGATCGCCAGATCGCCATCAGTGCGAAAAGCCAGGATGAGAACCGGGCGCGTGCCGATGCCGATGCCGCCCGGGCGGACGCCGTCAAGGCTGCCGAGGCCGTCGAGACGGCGCGTGCCACGGCAGAGGCTCAACGCCGAGCGGCGCTTGCACGAATTGCCGCCGAAGCCGAAGCGCGGGCCGACGCGGTCCGGGCGGCAATTGCCGCCGAATCCGCAAAGAACACCGCGGCGGATGCGGCGGCGGCCAGGCGCCAGGCTGCCGACGTTGCCCGGGACGTCGGGCTTGCCGAAGCCGAAGTTGAAGAGGCCCGTAACAACGCCCGGAACGTGCGTTCCGAGCGAATCGTGGGACTGGACATCGAGAAAGCCCGGCTCGAAGCGTTACCGGGAATCCTTGCCGAGATGGTCAAACCGGCAGAAAAGATCAAATCGATCAACGTCAATCACCTATCCGGCGGATTCGGCGGTTCCGCCGGTGACGGGACATCGAGGCATGTGATGGGTTCGGTCGTCGACTCGATCATGGAACTGGCAGTTCATCTTCCCCTGCTCAAGAAGATCGGCGATCAGATGGGCGTCGCGCTTGACGACAGGCTCAAGGATGAGAATCCCGGCAAGGACTGACAGCACACGGAAGGCGGGAGAACCGAACTGCGGGATGTCCGGCACCCGGATGGCCAATCATCGTTGCTTTTTCCGTCGGTTGGCGGATTGGCTGGGGACGTTCCGGTCTCATCATGGCCCGCGATGAACCGGCGGGATTTTCGTGCCATGCCTTGCGGCGATGTTCAGGAAAACGCGCTGCATCCGAATGGTCGCTGTCTGGCGACCTGCCGGGCCGTGAACCGGCACGCTGCATCCGTCAGCTCCGATTCCTGATCCGTTCCGCCGCGCGTTTGGTCAGGCGCAACGGATTCAACTCGGGACATGGCGGCTCCGTTCGCTGCCGGAATTCGAGCGGTTATGCCGGTCCCGATGTCGCCCGTAGCTTTCTGCGCCCACTCCGGGTTGATCGCCGCGACATGTGACGATAATGCGGACACCCGTCAATTAAAATCGATTATTTGCGAGACATGGGAGAAACAAAATGCCGTCATGGGACGCCTACAGGAATGCCGCACGCGCACGGGGGTCGCTGGCTTTCGAGCTTTATGTCGTTCTTTCCATACCGGCGGCCACACAAGAGGAACTGAAGGCGAACTTGCCTGACCATTTGGCCTACCAGAATCAACTGGAGGCCGAAGGCCTGCTCGCGTTCGCGGGGCCTTTGTCGGACGAAACCGGGACCGAGATGCATGGCATGGGTCTGATTGTCTATCGGGCTCAATCATTCGACCACGCGCGCGACCTGGCCGGCAACGACCCGATGCACCGTTCGGGCGCCCGCACCTACACGTTGCGGAAATGGATGGTAAACGAAGGGCAGATCTCCCTGACGGCGCAACTGTCTGCCCAATCCGTATCCTTGGGTTGAAACCCGCACCGTCCTGCCTTGCTCTGGTCGCATGGCGGTCAACCGAAAATCATGCCACTTTTCTTGCCGGATTCTGGACAGTGCACTTGTCTCGTTACTGTCCTGTCGAAGGGCTGATACAGATTCCGAAACTGTTCAAAGGCTCGCGCGGGTAAATTCGGACATGTAGTCGATCAACTGGTCCGAAGCCCGGGCCGCATCATCACTTCGACCCGCAGCGATCGCCCTCGCAACCGCAGCGTGAAGATTGGCACATCGCTTCAGGTCGAGGGCTTCGCGGTAATGCTGGTACCAGAACCTGCGGGCAAGCCCCTGCATGAGCTGCATCGTCTTGGCGGCATACTCGTTTCGGCATGCGGCGACGGTCATCTCGTTGAACTTCAGATCCAGGCGCATGAACGCCACGTCGTCATCGGCCTCAGCGGCTGCATGGAGGTCGCCGGCAAGCCGCGCAAAGGCGTCGCGTTCCCCCGGGCTCGCACGGCGGGCAGCATCGCGCATGATCATGCGCTCGACCTCGCGGCGCAGTTCGAGCAGCTGTAACTGGCGGGAGTGGTTGATCTCCGAGACCATGACGCCGCGACGCGGCATAATGATGACCAGGCCCTCGAATGCCAGGCGCTGCAACGCTTCGCGTATAGGCGTGCGACCGATGCCGAGTTCGGACATCAGGTCTGCCTCGGAGAACAACTGCCCGGGCTCGAGCTGCAGCGTGACGATCATCTCCTCGACCTGCAGGTATGCCCTGTCCGTAAGGGATGGCCCGCTTTCTCCCCTCAGGCCCTTGTATGTACCCAAGATCCGTTTCTGGCCCATCCGGTGTGCGCTCTCACATCCGGAGAGATTTTTCAAGTGATCCGTGAAATATCCCGCGCAACTTCAGTACCGCGATCATGCCCGGATCGAACTTTCGCGGTTTCAGCCCGAATTGAAACGGGGACTTCCGGGTCACGACCGACCAGCAGAAGAACACGTTTCTGTTCTCCGCTTACGTCGGGTATGTACTGGTCCCTGAAGACCTCAACAACTGGCTCCAGCTCAACATCGACGAATTGCCGGACGTGCTGCCGAGGCCACGGGAATGCAAACGCGAGCAGCCAGTTCGTTCATCCTAAATTTCATCGGCGCAATTTTTTTCTGCGCCGTCGGTTGAAGCGGTCAAGATCGATCAACGCGCGTGTATGGGAGCCCCGACCGAATTCGTCGATCCCGTCGTGGGCGACAACGTGCCAAATCAGCCTTTTCCCGTCAATCGACACCACCCTTGTCCGGACTGTTACCGTCAAACCGGGTGGCGTTGGCGCATCGCGGCTGACGCAGATCCGAATTCCGAGACTTCCCTCGCCGGCTTCGAGGTACGGTTGCAAAGCCCTGGTACATGCCCATTCCATCAGTGCCACCACGAAACCCGTGGCGAGAATCTCGGGAAAGTCAGCAAATTCCTCGGCTTCACGAAAAATGTATCTGACAGTTTTCGTGCCTGGGACGTCGTATGCGTGAACGAATTCCGTCCCAACCTCAAGTTCCGGTTTCATGGCCTGTCAAACCCTATCCGGTCGCTCGTCGGGACCGGTCCGGTACGTGCTTCCCGCCTGTGAACGGCTCAGTCTAAATCCGTAATCGATTCGCACAGAATACCGGTGACGTCGGCAACGAAGGGTGATGCGACAACGATCACGTCGCCGCCGCACCTTGCATACATGCCTTTCTCCCAACACTTCAGCATGACATCGAAGGGTCGGCGTGCGGGATCACCGGGAACTACCTCGATCTGTATCGCCGCAATCATGCCAATGTTCCGGATGTCGACAACGCGGGGCAGATCAGGGGTCGTTTGCGGAAGGGGGCGAAATCCTACGCTAAGCGTTTTTTCGGGTTCCTTGGGCGCGCTCATGGGTCACTGCACCCGGATTTCATGCTGATTGGCGCAAGGATGCGTGTTTTCGGTGTCGATCAGTTGGTCAGGGTACTGACCATGTGATCGACCGAGATGCCGAGATTACCTGTGGTTTGTCAGGCACCGTGCACGCGTCTTCGCCACCTGTATTCACCAGTCAGGTTGATGTGTTCCCAACCGAGCGGGGAGACATGCGCCAGCAGTTCGACAGGAGTCGGCAGTCCCGCGCGTTGACGCTTGGAGACGGCCTCACCGAGTTTCATCGTGTTCCAGTAGATGAGGATAGCCGCCAGCAGGTTGAGGCCGGCCATGCGATAATGCTGTCCTTCACCTGTCCGGTCGCGCAGTTCGCCCTGACGATGGAGGTGAATGGCACGCTCCAGGGCATGATGTGCCTCGCCCTTGTTCAGCCCGACCTGGGCACGCCGCCGCAAGTCGGGATCCATGATCCAGTTGACCATGAATATGGATCGTTCGACGCGACCGACTTCGCGCAGGGCCGTCGCCAGTTCATTCTGGCGCGGAAACGAAGCCAGTTTTCGCAGGATCAGGCTCGGTGCGACTGTTCCCGCCGTCATGGTTGCCGCGAGGCGCAGGATGTCCGGCCAGTTTCTTTCGATGAGACCTGTGTTGACCTTGCCGCCGATCAATGGACGCAGCTGTCCTGGCACGCCGGCACGATCAAGAACGTAGAGCCTCTTTGATGGCAGATCCCGAATTCGGGAGACGAGAGCGTAGCCGAGGATCGCGCATGCGGCGAAAACATGGTCCGCAAAGCCGCCCATGTCGGCGTATTGTTCGCGAACACGCCTTCCAACTTCATTCTTGAGGAGACCATCGAGAATGTAGGGTGCTTCATGCACGGTCGCCGGGATCTTCTGTACGGCAAAGGGTGCGAACTGATCCGAAACGTGCGTGTAGGCCTTGATCCCCGGCTCGTTCCCGTATTTCGCATTCACGAGGTTCATTGCTTCCCCCATTCCGGAGGTTGGAAAGAACTGGCCATCGCCGGACGCGGTAAGCCCCAGGCCCCAGAAAGCGGCGGCCGACAGTTCGGCTTGTGCCTCGACCACCATGGACAACGCACGGTCATAGGCTTCTCCCTCCACGTGCCAGCGTGCGATCCGCATCAACTCCCAGAACCCATGGGTGTTGGTGGCTTCGGACATCTTGCGCAGGCCGAGATTGATCCCGTCGGCAAGAAGAACGTTCAGCAAACCGATGTGGTCCTTGCAGGGTGCGCCGGTCCGCAGATGCGTGAAGGCTTCGACGAACCCGGTGGCAGTACTCACGTCCTGCAGGGTGTCGGTGATCCGGGTATCTGGAATGCGCCTGTACAGATCGAGGACGAGGTCTTCAGCTCCTTCGGGTACGGCGGCATCCAGTTTTTCGACATGAAGCGCACCATCCTCGATGCTGCCCCCGGGAATGGTTCCCGTACGGGTCGCGGCCGCAAGAAGGTGCAACCATTCGGTCATCTCCGCATTCCGGTCCCGAAGCCAGTCCGCGGCGCGTTCCGGCACTGCCAGCCGGGTGGTTTCGGCGATCGCGTGCGCTGGAACCAGGACTTGCTTGATTTCACCGTATCGGCGTGAGTGTTTGAGCCAGAGATCGCCTGAGCGGAACGAGTCGCGCAAATGGAACAGAACCGCGGTTTCCCAGAACCGATGGTCGTTGGCATGGCGGGTGTTCAGATGCCGCCGCCATTTCGAATTGCGTTTCAGGAAATCGGCCGGGAGCGTTTCGCGTTCACCGTCGCGCAGAAGTTGCACGGCACGCAGCAGAGGTTGGGTGACCGGCGCGGCCTGGATGTCGAGAACCCGGAGCATGCGCGGGGTGTACCGGCGAAACCGATTGTAGCCCTGCGCCACGTGGTCCAACGGGTCAGCTTCCATCGTGCCGGACAGCTGCAAGGCGGCGGTGACAAGATCCTTGAGGCCCTCCCATCCGGTCTTGCCTGCAATCACCACGTCAAGCCCTTCACCGGTGTCATGGGCCTTGATCAGTGCATTGCCCAGCCCGGCAAAGGACGTCAGGGTTTCACGAGCAGCCGTCGCTTCATTGGCGATACGGGCTTCGCACTGGCGCATGGCGGCCCTGTAGGTCTTGCCCGTGATCCGGTCATGGGTCTCCACAACTGTGTCGGCAAGAATTGACCGCCATTCCGCCGCACACACCGCCAGGATCGCAAGGCGTCTGTTCTCCGATAGATCGCGTAATCCATCAGCGTAGTAGCGCTCGCCCTGTCGACGGAGGCGGGCGATCCGATGGGCCGGGACACCGGCGAAGAGATCATCCGGACATTCCAGCCGATTCAGGTATTCCAGACGGTCCAGCAAGCGGTTCGCGGCGGCTGAATTGTTTCCCGGCGAGAATTGCCTGAGCCAGACGAACCTGGTCAGGCGACCGTCAACCGTGTCCTCGAGCAATGCCAGAAGGCCCCGCCGGAGCTCGGGCGCGATCCGGCCGGCAATCCTGGCTTCTATCCTGCGCTCAGCCTCCACAAGTGCATCCGAGCAAAGCCTTTCGAGGGTCGTGATTGCCGGCAGAACGGTGCGGGCCTGCTGGCATTTCTTGACAAGCCGGCGGGCAAGATCCTCGTTGGACCGCGCCAATTCGGCTTCCTCGTGGAGCCAGCTGCGGAGGTCCCGTGCCTTGTGGCCCGAAAAGGTTCGAAACCCGTACAGATCCCGCAATTCTGCAAGATGCTCATGGCGGGTCTCTTCCCGAACCGCATGATCGAGAAGATCATCACCATCGAGACCAAGCTGTTCACCGATGAAATCCATCACGTTCTTCGGAATCAGTTCGTCAGGTGTCAGAACCCTTCCAGGATAGCGCAGGGCACAGAGCTGCAGAGCAAATCCGAGCTTGTTGTGCGGCCTGCGACGCCGCCGGACATGCTGGAGGTCTTCTTCGCTCAGGACATAGTATTGCAGGAGCTCCGCTTCAGTTCGAGGCAGTGAGAGCAGCGCAGACCGTTGCCGACCTGTCAGTATGGTTCGACGGGGCATGTCTTTTCTTTTCTCCGTTGTATGCGAGACTTTGATTGTGATACGGCCTGTGAAACGGAATTCCCGCCCGGAAACCCTTGGAAAACCCTGTGTCCCAAACGAACGTTTGCGAAACATGCTGATCGGGTACGTCCGGATATCGAAAGCCGATGGATCACAGTCACCGGATTTGCAGTTCGATGCCCTGCGTGGCGCGGGCGTCGAACCGGGGATGATCTACGAGGATCGCACGTCCGGCGCACGCGGCGACAGGCCCGGATTGGAGAACTGCCTGCGTGCCCTCAGGGAAGGCGATGTGCTTGTCGTCTGGAAACTGGACCGGCTGGGGCGGAACCTCGCGCACCTTGTCAGCATTGTCGAGACGCTGTCCAGGAGTGGTGTCGGCCTGAGGGTTCTGACCGGAAAGGGCGCAAAGATCGACACGACCACCGCCTCGGGTCGGCTTGTGTTCGGCATTTTTGCCGCGCTTGCGGAATTCGAGAGGGAACTGATCAGCGAGCGAACGATCGCCGGATTGTCTGCCGCTCGTGCCAGGGGACGCAAGGGCGGCCGGAAGTTCGCCCTGACCAAGGCCCAGGTTCGTCTCGCTCAGGCAGCCATGGCAAACCGCGACACTTCGGTCACGGAGCTTTGCAGGGAACTCCGTATCAAACCCGTGACGCTGTACAGATATGTCGGACCTGACGGTGAATTGAGAAAGCACGGAAAACAGGTCCTCGGTGCTTAGCGGCGGCTGACATCCACCTTCTGGCCACGGACACGACCCATGCTGCTTGCGATTGACATCGGAAACACCGATTCGGGATTCTCGCTGCACGATGGAACCCGTTTCATTGCGGCCGGGCGTTGTGCGACCAAGCCTGAACAGACCGCGGACGAATACTTCGTCTGGCTGAGCAACCTCATGAATTACATGAGTTCCCCGATTCCGCCTCGTTCCGTTGACCGGGTCGTCGTTTCAGCCGTCGTCCCGCAGGTTCTCTTCAACATCCGCGTCCTGTGTGACCGGTATTTCGAGTGCCGTCCCCTGGTTGTCGGGAACCCGGAATGCCGTCTCGGCATCGATGTTCGTGTCGACAGTGAGACCGAGGTCGGCGTCGACCTGATCGTGAACACCGTCGGCGCCTTTGACCGCTATGGCGGCGACCTGATCGTGGTCGATTTCGGAACCGCAACCACGTTCGATGTCGTGGACAGTGATGGAGCCTATGTCGGAGGCGTGATCGCACCAGGAGTGAACCAGTGGATACGCGCGTTGCACGAAGCGGCGGCGGCGCTGCCGAGAATCAATGTCGGGGTTCCCGAAAAGGTCGTCGGCACGAATACGGTTGCGGACATGCGTTCAGGCGTCTTTTGGGGATATGTCGGCATGATCGGCGGCATCTGTTCGAAGATCCGGGAAGAACGGCAACGCAAGATGAAGGTCATCGGGACCGGTGGCCTCGCCGATCTCTTTGAACGCGGTACGGATGTTTTTGATGAAATCGACGGTGATCTGACCATGCACGGCTTGTACCTGATCGACGCGTTCAACAGGGAGGGGTAACATGAGTTCCTGCAATCGACTGATCTATGGCCTTAACCCGACATGGGTGCCAAAAGCCCCACAACGGGTTGGTTCTGGCCGGTGACTGTGTTCTTGCTGTCTCCGAAATCAGTAACCGGAGCTCTCAGAGGCCGCTGACGGGTAAATGCCCGGGCAAACGCCGATGATTGCGGCTGAGAGCACCGAAAATTTCCTCACATTTCGCCTATATCCGACTTTCGCGTGAGTTTGACAGGACTTGCGCTCGTTTCAAGCGTACGGTGGCCTGAGTTCCCGGATTTTCTCCGGAAGGGGGCGCAACCTCGCGCACCGTGTCCGAATTGTCGAAGCGCTGTCCAGGAGCGGTGTCGGCGCTTGAGGGTTCCGACCGGACAGGGCGCGAAGATCGACACGACCACCGCCTCGGGCCGGCTTGTGTTCGGCATTCTTGCCGCGCTTGCCGAATTCGAGAGGGAACTGATCAGTGAGCGAACGATCGCCGGATTGTCTGCCGCTCGTGCCAGAGGCCGCAAGGGTGGCTGGGAATTCGCCCTGACAAAGGCCCAGGTTCGTCTTGCTCAGGCAGCACTTCGGTTGCGGATTTTCGCAGGGAACTCCGTATCACACCCGTGACACTGTACAGATATGTCGGACCTGATGGTGAACAGAGAAAGCACGGAAACAGGTCCTCGGTGCTTAGCGTAGGATTCCGCCCCCTTCCGCAAACGACCCCTTCCAGTGCCGCGTAGATCGTGGCAGTCTCCTCTTGGGAGTGAGTGATCGTGTTCCCAACGGAATGTGTCATCAATTGCTCCTTTTGTTTCAGGGCAAGGAGCTTCGCATCTCCGGCTCAGTTCCTTGCCTTCCTCACGACAGTCCCGATCAAATCGAAGATCTCAACCCGCCACAACCAGCGTCATGGTATCTGGAATACGGCGCAACTCGGACGCGCGGTGCAGGAACGCGAACTGACCGTCCTTGCGACACCACTGGATCTGCTCAGACATATCCCACCGCTCGGGTGGGCTCCTGCTCACGGGCGAATACCTGTGGCGAACATTGGCGGCTTCACGTGCCTAACGTACGACCCTGCCCCCGGATTCGACCCCATGAATGCGCCATAAACTCGGTGGGTTCATTTGACGATACCTCCGTGGTCAAATGTCGCCCTCTGGAAAATCATAGATCCTGAGAACCGCTTGTTTCAAATTTCCAGAGCAAGGATCGACCTCAAGCACCTTGTTCACCAGGTCACCCGGATTGCCGATGCAGTCCAACGCCACTTGAAAGTACGACATTTGGTCAACTCTGCCTGAGTCCGGCGGCAGGTTGAGACAGACAAGACCTGCATGCAGCGGCTGGCCGACATAGCATGGTGCCAGGCTGGCGCTTCCTTGTCTCGGTCGGAAATCGTCCGAGTTTCGGGTTACGAGTGTCCAGTCGCCATCGATGACGGCTTGCATCATCTGATGGTCTTTCCAGCCCGTCATGGCCCGCCGTGTAACATGTGCGCTTCCAACGTGTCCTGCTTCCACGGCCATGTCGACCAAGGCGATGGACAAGCACTCGTCGACAAGGAATTTCACGAATGCCTGCCCCTGTTCAATGCGCGTCCGTCAGGTCGACAGTCTCCTCCGAGACAAGACGCCGAAGCTTGGAGCCGACGCGAGGTCGCCCAGTTCGCGGGTGTGCCTTGGCATAAAGCGCAGATGCTTCAATGTCTTCGCGGCTCAAGGCCGGAAAATCCTCCAAAGCGGTCTCCAGACCGTCGGCGGCGAGTGCATCTGCGACTTCGTGGACACTGATCCGGGTTCCGCGCACGACGGGGATGCCACCTCTTACCTCCGGATCCAGGACGATGCGACGAAACGCATCGTTCAGTCTGTTCAACCCTGCCATCGCCGCACTTACAGACTCTCCAAGGGAAATCATGACGCAGCCGCTTTCGAACCGCAGGAGCGTCGCATGCTCGGGCTCGTCTCGAAGGCGGGACCAGTTCTCCTTGGCGAACTTCTCGATCATTCGCATGGCTTCAAGCCGCGTGCCCTTGCTCAGCTTGGAACCGTCGGACGCACCAAAGCTGACCATGGGAACCGCGTAGGCGCGTAAAGCGCGGCGCGAGCCGAGCTTGACGCATGCGGTCTTGGGAAGCACGGCATCATCAATCAGTCGATTGATCGCGCGGGCCGGGACTCCCGTGGCCGCAGCAGCCTCGTTGATCAGGATCGCCTTGCTGGGCGCGATCTCAAGGTTGGGCGGGCTTGGCATGTTCAGTTCCCTTATACGTTTCAGATATTCGGACGAGTTTAACATAGTCCACGCAAGAGCGCATTCCAAGGCAATTCCATCGCCTCGCAAAGATGCTTCCTGGTGTTTCCAGATGCCCTTCTGGGTAGGGATCGTTTGCGGAAGGGGGTAGAGTCGGGGGCTGGCGCACCAGCTTTAGGGTCCGGTGGCTTGTCCTTTGCTTTCGCTCCGGGCCTCAGTCCGGCTCCCATGGCCGCGTTGCCAGTTGAACGCGGTACGGATGTTATTGATGAAATCGACGGTGATCTGACCATGCACGGCTTGAATCGGGTCGACCGGACCGGGATGCCTGCACTTGCCGTGGAATATCAGGGGCACGGCCACCATCAGAACAGGGCGTTCATGCGCGATGCCGTCAAGCGTGAAGCCGTCCGGAAGGCCGGAGTCCGGTTTCTGGAGATTCCCACGGAATTCGACGCGAAGGTCTTGAAAGATCGGATTCGTGAGGCACTTCGTTCTTCCAAACGGCTGCACGGCGCCCACTGATGCGGAGGTTCTCGCGGGCGGAACCCTCATTCCTTCATTCCTGGCCGACGCTTCCGTCTGGGCAAGGCCATGCCGTCCACCGGGCCGGCTAGGGCCAGCACATCATGGGATGGACCTCAAATCCCTGAAAATCGACCCGTGACACAGGTGCCGCTCTGGGTGGACAGAAATGCTCTATGAATGGCATGCAACCCGGCACTTTGAGGATGTGCTATGAAAACAGCCACCGCGATATCTCGGGCATCAGGTTGTCGTCCTGTTGTCATTTCGTCCCTGCGGCCGGTCCGAACAAGGCTTCCGCGATTTCGGTGACTGTTGCCAACCTGCGGAATTTCCCTTTGGAATGACGCGAATCGCTGGCCTCTCTTTCTTCTTGCCAGCCGAGTCGCCCTTGGTATGCCGGGCGACCTTGAAATCCGTCAAATCGGGAAGCTGTCGACCGGGTGAATTGCCGAACCACAGGAATGGACCCAGCTCAAAAGTATCTTCGCAAAATTGAATCCAGATCACACAACCGCTGGGTTTCGATTGCAAGCGGCGATGAACGTTTTGTTTTGCCGTTTTGGCCCGTTGTGTCGAGGCCTTGAGCTGTACGTGTCGCGTAACGGCCTCGGTCTCCATCACAAGATCGTAACCGCCGTCATCAACGTTTGGCTTCATTATTTCGACACGACGAGGCCAGAGTGCGCGAAGCAATTCACCGATGAACAAATGCTCTACCAAGTTCTCCCGGTAGGAGGACTGTTGACTGTGAATCATTCCAGGCAACGAGCCGAACACATTCTAGCCGAAGAAGATTGCCCCCGCGGGGCAGGCAAGAACGATCACGGACAGGAGCGCCTCAAGGACATGCCCTCTCAACCACCGCTTGAGTGCATCAAGGTTTTCCGACGTCATAGTGGTCCTCCTTCCTGTCCATATGCCTGACACAATATCAGAAAACCAGTGGAGAACCGAGGAACCGAGGAACTCCAAATCGACAGGAACGAGCGATGAAGACACCGTATGAAGGCAACATGCTGGGGAACGAATCTCGCTAAAAGGTGGTCAGCTCATCTGATGTCGACTCGGTAAATCGCGCTACCGCTGCCTATTGTGCGGAGATTGCCAGCGTAATCAACAGGCCATACAATCGAGCTGAGCCCCGATCGCGCGCGCAATACCCGTTAGCGCGGCCATGGCGCCGCCGGCACGACAAGGGCACCCGATAACGGAATCACAAAATTTTCCGGGGTCAAGTGGCTGGCATTGTGGAGCGCCTCCTGTAACCTTGTTGCATGACGGATGCCCGGACAGCGCCGGAAAAACAATCGGCTCTGCAGTACCCGTGCGGCCCTTCCCTGCATCGACAACCTTATCACGAGCCTTGAATGCATCGAGACCCGGTACCCGAATATCAAGGCGTTCCGCAAAGGCGTCCGCGAGTTCCAGACCTACGCCGCCAACAATGCCCATACCATCCCGAACTACGCCGAGCGCCATCGCTACGGGGAACGGGTGTCAACCGCATTCGCTGAATCCACGGTCAACACAGTCGTGGGTAAGCGCTTCTCGAAGAAGCAGCAGATGCGATGGTCCGAATCCGAAGCACACCTCATGACGCACCTTCGGTGCTACCGCTCTGTTATAGCGTCTTTTTTTCCTCTCTCAACCCGCAGACGCGGTCAGGTTTCAACCATGATTCCTCCGCATCTGCAACTGATTTCGGGAGGAAACCATGCCGACTGTTCGGCTCACGGAAGCACGAATCAACGCGCTCAAACCCGGGAAATCGGCACGGGATGTCCGTGACGCCGCCCTGAAGGGTTTCGGGGTCCGGATCATGCCGTCCGGACGGAAACGGTTCTTCCTGCATACCCAGCACGAAGGCCGACGTATCTGGAAAATCATCGGTGAGCCCGGCCGGATGGCCCTGGCCGAAGCACGCGATGCGGCAAGAACAGAGCTCGCCGCCATCCGGAAAGGCCAACCGGCTGCAAGGTCGCCGGAAGACACCCTGTTCGAGGCCGTCGCGGAGGAAGTCTTCCTCCGCTATTCTCGTCACTGGAAGCCTTCCACCCTGAAGGTCAACAGAGGGTACCTCCGCAAACAGATCCTGCCCTGGTTCGGGGGAAGACAGATCGCGGACATCACGCGGAAGGATGTCCAGGACTGGTTCATGTCACTGCATGCGACGCCTGTCGCCGCCGACCGTTCGGCACCGGTGCTGTCCGTCATCATGGCCCAGGCCGAAGTCTACGGTTATCGACCCGAGAACAGCAACCCGTGCACGGGCATCAGGCGCTACCGGCGGAAGGGTCGGGAACGCTTCCTGTCCGACGCCGAACTCCGCCGACTCGGCGGGGTCTTGTCTACGTACGAGACAGACCGGCCATTGCAAACGGCCATCATCAGGATGCTCCTGCTGACCGGTTGCCGGGCCAGCGAGATCCGGACCCTTCAATGGCGGGATTTCCATGACGGGCGCCTGTACCTACGCGACAGCAAGACGGGTCCCCGAACCGTGTGGCTGTCATCGCCATCCCGGGACATACTGGCCGGGTTGCCGAGGACATCCCACTGGATCTTCCCATCGTTCCGAACCGACGATCCGGTCTCGACGTCTGCGGTTCACGAATTCTGGCATTGCGTGCGTTCCGACGCGGGAATGAAGGATGTGCGGCTGCATGATCTCCGCCATGCCTATGCGAGTATCGCCATCATGCTGGGCGAGACCGTTCCCGTCATCGGCCGCCTGCTTGGTCACAACGATGCAGGCACGACCCTCAAGTACACCCACCTCGCCGAGAGCGCCGTGCGTGACGCGGCCGAGGCTTTGGGCATTGTGCTTGGGGGGGCTGAATCATGAACGGGACTCGCCTTTCCGATGCCGGCATACGTCGGCTGAAACCGGGCGTACGCGAATACACGATCCGTGACACCCGGGTTCCGGCACTGGGCGTTCGTGTCCATCCGTCCGGCACCCGGACCTTCGCCTGCCACTTCCCGGATACGAAGGCATCCCTGGGTTCAACCACGCTGCTGACGGTTGACGAGGCCCGCCGGGAATGCCTGAGGCTGCAATCCGAAGGGACTGACCGGAAGGCCGTGGCGCCAGTGTTCGCGGCCTTCGCCACTGGCCCATGGCGCGATTACTGGCTTCCCCGTTGCAAGCCATCGACGGTCCGCGGTCGGGATTGGATTCTTAACACGCAACTCTTGCCGAATTTCGGTGATTTCCGCATTGACCGAATCACGCCGGCCCGTGTCCACCGCTGGTTCGATGCCTACAGCCGGACGTCGCCCGGAGGTGCCAACAATGCACTGGCCGTGTTGCGTCAGATCCTCAATCACGCGGTGAAGCTTGAACACATCGCGGTCAACCCGGCGCGGGGTGTCAGGCCAAACCCGCGCCCGAAACGCACGCGGTTCCTGTCCCGGGACGAGATCGACCGCCTGCACGATGTCCTCGACAGACGTGCCGTCGGGAGGCGGGGCCAACAGGCCGACATTATTCGCCTCCTGATTCTGACCGGATGCCGCAAGAACGAGATCGTCCGCCTGCGGAGGCGGGAAGTAGATTCCGGTCTCCTGAGGCTCGAGGACAGCAAGACGGGTCCGCGAACGGTCTTCCTGAACCGGAGGGCTCAGGACATCGTTGAACGTTGCCTTGCAACAACGTCCGGCGAGTTCCTGTTCCCCTCTCCGAGAGATCCGGCCAGGCCGATTTCGGACGGTTTACCCCTCTGGTACGAGGTGCGTCGGAAAGTCGGGATCGAGGATGTGCGATTGCATGATCTTCGCCACAATTTTGCCAGTCAGGCTGTCATGCAGGGTGTCCCCCTGCCGGTCGTGGCCCGACTACTGGGTCACAGCAAGTTGACGATGACACTTCGCTACGCTCACACGGGTGACAGGGAAATCGAGGCAGCGGCGGAACGGGTCGGAGCGAGGATTTCAGAATGTCTCGGGCTCTCCGACCGTCCCGGGAATCCGGACTGAGCGGTGTTCGCGGCGCCGGAAATCTATCGGTGTCCGATCGATTGTTCGCCGATTCCCTTGAGCAAGCGGACGTCCGGGTTCGGAACCCGGACGGAACGTGGAGTTCCGGGTCCAGGACGTGCGATAACGTTGCGGTGCATGACTATGCTCGCGTGAACAGGCGCAATCTGCAATTCTCGACCAACGTCCCGAAAAACAGATCTATGATTCTGCCAGGTTCCGGAACCCTTTCCCGGAATCCTGTCCCAGGAGTTGTCCGACCTGTTTGATATCCAGATCATGATTGCCGATCCAGGAAACCCGTCCTGGCTTCTGCTCCGAATTGGTGAACCGGCGTTGCGCAAGGCGCGCTCCAACGATTAGAGCATCCCTGCCGCCTCTCCTGGCCATGAACCAACACAGGATGTCATGCCCCAACTCGCCAATCCCAACTCGCCGACCGACACCGTGCTCGAGGTACGACGAACCGGACTGATTGCCTTTCTGTTCGGAATCCTGCGACCGAACCAGGCCAGGGCGGCAGCCATAACTGCGGACGGTCTGAAACTCACTTTCGCAACCAGAACCGCCGCGATCGCCTTTTGGGATCTCAAGGAAATCAAGATAGAGACCAGGCGACGCCGATCCCGCATGCACATTCTTCACGCCTCCGGAGAAACGACGACATCCGGACTCGCTCGGAACAGGGCCGAGGCCTTTGTTGCCTCCGTGGAGATCAGGAGAGCAGATTGGTGGCGCAAAGCGCTTGCCCCGCGGGTCGAAGTGGTCCGGTTCGCTCACGGTCGTCTCGCGCTTCTGAGGGATCCACCTGCATACGTGACAAAGAGCGCCGTTCTTGAACTCAAGCGTGTGGTGGAGGAAGCCGCAGACGGATTGCGCGGCTGCCTGCCGGACACGCTCGCGCGCGATCCGGACTTCAGGATGCTGAAGGCGATACAGGCGTTCCTGGAAGCTCCGGAGCGTTTCAGGACAAGGGCAAACGAGACTTTTATCGAAAACGAACTCGTCCGGTCGAAGGAATTCCTGGGCCGGATCGAGGCCCGGCCGCTGACCGATGAACAGCGCAGGGCCGTCGTGACCGACGAGGACCGAAATTTAGTTGTCGCCGCGGCCGGCAGCGGCAAGACATCGGTGATCGTCGCCAAGACCGGGTGGCTCATCCGGAAAGGTTACCGACGTCCGTCGGAACTGCTGTTGCTGGCCTTCGCAAGAGACGCCCGCAAGGAAATGGAGGACCGGGTTCGCAAGCGCCTCGGCAAGGAAGCAGGTCAGGACATCACTGTCCGGACATTCCACAGTCTCGGCATGGCGATCATCGGGGAAGCCGAAGGGAGGAAACCGTCCCTGGCGAAATCCGCGGAAAGCGACAGGGCCCTGTTCGACCTGCTGAAGGATATCATCGCCGAGCTACTCCGGGACAGGGAACTTGCCGAGATCCTGCTTACGTGGTTCGGGGAACACTTCGCACTGTACAGGAGCGAACACGATTTCAGCAGCTGGGGTGAGTACTGGGACTACATCAGGAAGCACGACATCCGTTCCCTGAAGGGAGACACGGTCAGAAGCTTCGAGGAATGCGAGATCGCCAACTTCCTCTACCTTCATGGTGTGCCCTACGAATACGAAGCCCAGTACGAACACGATACCGCGACCTCCAGGCACAGCCAGTACCGGCCCGACTTCCATCTCCCGGAAGCCGGGATCTACATCGAACATTTCGGCCTCGACGCTAACGGGAACACCGCACCGTTCGTTGACCAGCAAAAGTATCTGGAGAGCATGGCCTGGAAACTGCAGAAACACGAGGAACATGGCACGACCCTCATCCAGACCTTCAGCCATGAGCACGCATCCGGCACCCTGATCAGGAATCTGGAAGACAAACTGGCGGAGCACGGCGTGACCTTTTCGCCGATTCCGTCCGAGAGGACATTCGCCATCCTCGAGGAACAGGGCAGGATCGATCCGTTCACTCGGTTGGTGGCCACCTTCCTGCAGCATTTCAAGGGCGCACAACTGTCCTTCGAGGATGTCGCACAGCGAGCCGGCGACCTCGGTGATCCCGGCCGCACCGCGGCCTTCCTTGCGGTGTTCAGGCCGATCTTCGACCGCTACCAGGAAACACTGGCGAACGCCGGGGAGATCGACTTCCACGACATGATCGGCAAAGCCACGGAACACGTGGAGTCCGGGCAGTACGAGAGTCCGTTCGGCTATATCCTCGTGGACGAGTTCCAGGACATCTCTCCGGGAAGGGCTCGACTGCTGAAGGCCCTGCTGGACCAGTCTTCGAACAACAGGCTGTTCGCCGTCGGTGACGACTGGCAGGCGATCTACCGCTTCGGCGGGGCCGACATCTCCATCATGCGCGAATTCCGGGAACGCTTCGGCAACAGCGAGCGCATCGTCCTGGAAACGACCTTCCGGTGTAACGATCGTATCGCGGCTCTCGCCACCGCGTTCGTGCTGAAGAACCCCGCCCAGATCCGTAAGACGGTCCGCGCGGTCCGCCGGGCGGATGGACCGGCTGTTCATGTTGGCCTTCCCGGCGAGGAAAACCGGTCCCTGCTGCGGGAAGCGCTCGACAGGGTCGCGACAGATGCCAACAGGCATGACGGGACATCGAGCGTCCTGCTTCTTGGCCGGTATCGGCATACGGGTCCGAAGAACATGCCGGGTATCACCAGGCGATATCCTGGTCTGCGGGTTTCCTTCATGACCGTGCACGGATCGAAGGGGCTCGAGGCCGACTACGTGGTGGTGCCCGGCCTCTGTTCCGGGAAGTACGGTTTTCCTGCCGAGATCGTCGACGACCCGCTGCTCGACCTGGTGCTCGCCACCCCCGAACACTATCCCAATGCCGAGGAACGGCGCCTGTTCTACGTGGCGGTCACGCGTGCGCGGCGCCAGGCGTTCCTGCTCGCGGACGGCGGACCGCCGTCCCCCTTCATTCTGGAACTGATTGAAGGAAAATATGATGTCAACGTATTCGGCCAATTACCGGGAGCGGCGGTGCCATGCCCGGTTTGCAAGAAAGGTCATCTGAAACGCCGCGAGAACGCGCGGGGCGGGGGAATCTTCCACGGTTGCTCGAACTGGCCTTTGTGCGAACACAGGCAGCGTCCATGCCCTGCTTGTGGGGAAGGCTTGCCGGAAAGGTCAGGGACAAAGTTTCGGTGCCGCGATTGCGGGCAGGCTATTCAGAGCTGTCCACGCTGTGACGGCTGGCTCGAGACCAGGATGGGCAAATTCGGCCGCTTTCTTGGCTGCTCAAACTACCCTGCGTGTGAATTCACGCGAAATATCAGGAAAAGAGGCGCTGGGCATGCGCAGTGAGAGTTGTTTCCGGGCCGAGAATTGGGGTGTGCTTGTGTTTTGAATTGTGTCCGATAACGCAAGACATTCGGACATGCCTGAGAACGACACCGCACATTCATCAATCGATCGCCAACGTCGGAAACTCTGTTGTTTTTTTCATATTTCGGAGTTTATGCTTTCACGTAGACCCTTGAATCAATGGTTCAGATCCGTGCCGGATTCCCGCTTACGGACTGAACATTCGAATGAAGCTCTGTTACGATGTCATGAAAGACCAGGATGACGAATAAATCCAAAACGCGATCTGTCGAGATCGATTTCGAAATTCACCAGTTGATCGAACTTGAGAAACAAGGATTTTGCGAATCTGACAACAATGTTCTTCGACGGCTTCTTGGGCTTGACGACTCACAACCGCAGCCATCGCCTTCACCTACTCCACCTCCTGCGGGCCGGTCTTGGAAAAGTCATGGAGTTACTTTGCCTCACGGCACCGAAATACAGATGGAATACGGCGGGCAGCGGTATATGGGAGAAATCAAGGACGGCAGGTGGAACGTGGGAGGGCACATATACAATTCGCCGTCACAGGCGGCGGGAGCTGTGGCCCGTACCAAAAGTGGGGCCAGAACGCATCTCAACGGTTGGGTATACTGGTCGGCCAAGCGTCCGACTGATACATCGTGGGTTTCCATCAAAAGGCTGCGCGAAGAGGCATAAAGGTAGTCGCGAACTTTGACCCATTCCTGCTTTTGTCTGTGGTTCTGGTCAAAGATCAAGCGCTATCCAGATGTTAACCCAACCGCCCTTGCTTCCGGCGGAATGCTGGTTCGGGGTTTCAGTCTGGTAGGATGAACCCGTTGATACACAGTCTATTCGCGGTCCGCATGTCCCGACCAGTGTGTCTGTTTTGTCTCCGGCGGCAGGTATCGGTTTCAGAAACCGTGACATTTCGCGCCGTTTTTGCCGGTTCGGCAAGATGGGCACGAGCGGGTTCGTGGCGACCCTGGGGTCGCAGGATTTTCCGGGCGCTGTCAAACGTTGTCGTTTTGTCATCTTTTGGGGGTGGGGACGCTCACGTTTCGGATGATCTCCATTGCCCGGGTTATTTCCTGATCGGTGTGGTGTCTTCCGATGCTCAGGACGTGCCTTGAGTCGGAAATCGTGAATTCCGACCGCCAACACCCACGTCAGCCAAAGGCAGGTCAACGCGTCAGGTCTTTTGACCGGCCAGTTTTGTCAATGCCCTTTCCGCCGCTGCAACTAGGCAGCTGAGTTCCAGGTCGCCATTCCGTATCGGCGCGATGCCCTTCCGTGTCCGAACGTAACTATAGCCGTTGTACTTTTCCGGTTCCGACTTCCAGCCCTTTGTGGGAATCGCCGCTTTGAGTGTCTTGACGTCTTGCTTGAATTCGCCTTTTCCCGCCCAGAGCCAAAGGGATGCTTCCGTTCGATCAAGGCAGACGGACAGCCAGAACCTACGGCCTTTCCTTCGAACGTAACGACCGAATTCCCAATTCTCCCAGATCGAATAACATCCATACAAGCCGGCAGTGCCGTCATAGTCGTGCGCTTCCGCGATCGAGAGCGGTGCGAGGTTTGAACCGACCGACTGCATGGCGGTGCGCCAAACCATGTCCCAGAGTTCGTGCAGCAGAATGGCGTAGTCGCAACGCACTTGGTGGGCCGCAAGGACGGCAGTGTGGAACTCCGGCAGTTTTTCCCAACCCCAGTCCTGGCGCGCCTCTAGCTTCTTTCGGCCGTTGCAGCTCAGGACGTGATCAACAGCCGTCATAACGTCCTTCCGTGAAGCATACGCGCGATAGCTTTCTGGAAGCGCGATTCGCATGTCTTGATTTTTCATTTTCTGTTTCCCTTTTTTGTGGTTATGGGCCGGCACATTCCCAGAGCGTTCGCCGGAACTGCCGAAATTCACCGTCATCGTGCTCCGGCGCGAGGGCACAATCGAATGCGAGAAGCAACGAGTACCAAGAGATCCATCGCCAATCCGTGTTTTTCGGATGTGCAAGCGTTTGGTCGATCTTGTCGCCACGTTGCGAAGAGACGATGAACAACAAGGGTTTTTCCGAGCCACCACTATCGATCATCTCCATGAGATGCGCCTGATACGCAGGTAGGGGGTTTTTCATGTTCCCGCAGCTGAACTTTGCCTCGATGACAGCACCGCAACATTCTCCCAAGGCGTTTCGCCATGTCAGCAGTAGGTCGATTCGCTTCCCCTCAGAGGTGGTGTCTTCATTTGTCGCGTTCGCGTCATGGATACCTCCGCTCGAGCAACCATGGTCGTCGCGGCCAAGCGCCCTGAGCATGGCCCGGATCCGCCCGTTCCGAACGGTGCGGTCCTCCGCGTTCAGAAACCATGCGAGGCCTCCCGTCGCCTGCGTTTCCGTCATTTGGAGCCAGTCCAGGGGATCGGCGTGAAACATGTGATGGTGCAGCAAATCGAAGCCGAATGCGCTTTTCATTGCATCCAAGCCACGCTCCCAGCAGGGAGAATTCGCGAATTTGGGAATTCCGTTCGAAACAGCGTGGGCAGGTTTGGTCGAGATCGTTTGGGATAGGAACGAGAGGGCGTCCTGCCCGCGAACCCAGTCGCGCTGCGCAAGGCACGAAAGGCACGAAAGGTCCTTGGACGGAAGTCTCGCACTCATCTGGTCATCCCCCTGTTCAGACTCACGGGTTCCTGCCGCAGGGCAGCCATTTCGGCAACGTCTGTCCGCGGCAGCGGATGCAACTCTCGGTCAGACACTAGGTGACCGAAACCGGCCTTGACCGGCGCAAATCCCTGCAAGAAAGATGCCGCTCGTGGTCGAGAATCCGGGGCACCTCTTGCGATGAGCGCCGGATGACCCCGGCGAGAAATTCTCAGCGTAGGCACGTCAGGCACCTTCATCTGCAAGCAACGCCTGGTGCACGGACTCCGGCAATGCATATTCGTAATTTTCTTGGTCGTCGCTCCATCGATAGTCGAAGAAGTGAGCATGGTCATCATAGCCGTCGGTATGCGACATGCGTCTTCCAAAAGCGCCCATAAGGCCAGCGAACTGCTGAGGCGTATAATCCGTTGCCGTGTGCAGGTCGCTCAACGGCACAAAATCCGGATACGCTTCGTTCAGCGCTTTGAGCACCGCTTTGAGCGGTGTGGAAATCGCTGGCCGGCGCGTCAATACGCGATGGGCAAACTCCTCGGTAACGAACTTTTTTCCCTCTTCTGAATTCAATTCCCTCAGACTGGTTGACCGACGCTCTTTGGGCGTCTCGACCGTGACGGTGTGCTCCGGAGTCGTCGGAAGCATCGATTGAGCTATTTTGCGGATCTCCTCAGGAGTTCCTTCGAAAACGAGCAGTTTCATGGATTTTCCCTTCAAAGTCTTGCGTGAAGCAAAGCTAGAAAGCTTTTTCAGTTTTATTTATGGACTGAATTTTACCTCTTGTCAACGTCAAAGTAACTCCAAATTATCTCCAATATATTTTTAACTGATTTTGCTTGCTTGGAAAGTATCAAACCGAAACCCTCCCGATGTTGAGAATGCTGACAACTATCGGGTCTGCGCATGCCACGTTGTCCAACGAAGGAAGATCCGGAAATCCTCACGGGTGCTAACAGAACGCCATTCCGTCCGGATGATCTTGAACATTTTGGAAAACCAATGTCGCGTACCTTGGGTACCTCACGCGGTTTCGCCGGGCCGCCGGTTCAGGATGGCCTCACTGCAGCCCGTTGTTTGTGACCAAGCCACAAACAGCCGGAGTCGGTTCCGGTCGACAAGTATTGCAAATCAGGAAAGTCCCTGAGAGTTCGTTTCAGAAAGTTCGTGCTACCACGCGTGAAGGGTCAGGCGATAAGTCCGGTCGCTCCATACTTGGTCCTGTGCTTCGGAGGAAAGTTCTGGCCTCACATCGATCGAAACCTGCACTTATTCTGTTGCAACAAAAAGGATGGCGTGAACGCGGGTGGTCAGCGCACACGTTCTGGTGGCCGATTTTTGCGGCTCCTACCGATGCCGAACCGTGTGTGTTTGCAACCAAGGTCGCCATGTAAAACGCCAGCGCGAAGACCGCCATTCGCACCTGCTATGGGCTCGGATAGTTCGGAAAGCAGTACAGACCACAGATCTCTTGGAAGACAACAGGACAACCTCTCTCAAATCCCGTTCCCCCCGAAACCGTTCGGGTGTATGACCCCAGCCATGGCGAACACGGGGTCAGACACTCCCGGCGACGACGTTAATTCCGACCGCGACCTGTTGCTCGGCCGCGTCAGCCGGCCCGGTGCTTCCCGGAAACCTGCCGCACCGTCCAGAAAGGGAAGTGTTCCTTCGAGTCTGGCGAGTCTGGCGAGTCTGGCCGACAGTGCGCTGCTCCGGGAGAATCTCCAGCGGTTCGACGGCCTCCTTGAGCGGACCACAGCGTTGGAAGAGGCCCTCCGGGAAACATCGGCAGTGCTGGCGCGGATTGCTCCGGCGATTGACGAATTCATCCGTCAATCAGGCGATCTGTCCCGTGAACTGTCCAAAACGACCGACGAGTTGTCGAAGGTCCTGCCCCGGCTCGACGGGATTGACGGGAAGATGACGGACACGGCGGAGGCCGTGGAGCCGTTCCGTCAGGACGTCAAACGGCTGGAAGAAAGGAACGGCGAACTTGCCCGGGCCTTGGAAAGCTTTGAGCCCGGAGGGGCCGCGGACAACAACGACACCAACGATCTCCCGGTTTCAACGCAAAGGCGCATTTCCCAGCAGGACGGAGAAATGCCGCCTTCGGTCCCCGCCCTTGCGGTTCCGGACCTGGCCGACCCCGATGCAATGGAGCGGGCCGTCGGCGTTCTCGGTGACCTGCACAAGAGAATCGGTATCGGCCTTTTCGTCCTGGAGCAGGCACTCCCCGAGGCAGACCGGAAACGCGCGATCGCCGATTTCCGGCGCAAGCAGGATGCCGGCCCTCGCCGGCGCTGGTTGCGGCGGTTCCTTGCCGTCGTCGCGCTGGTCATCGTTACCGCCTGGATCGAGGCGACCTGGTATCCGTTCGGCAGGATCCTGGCCTGGGCACGGTACCTGACCGGGTGGCCTCTGTGACCGTTTCCGCCGGTTCGCCAACCGAGTCCGGCACCGCCTGATGCTGTCCGGTCCCCGGCAACTGGTCAGCGCCGAGCAGACCTTCGGTTACTTCCTGCACGAGTACCTGGCCCGGAACGATTCCTCCCACCGGACGGCCAACCGCTGGCACGGACGCGGGGCCGAAGCCCTCGGCCTGCCCCAGCGCGTGGGAAAGCGGAAGTTCATCTCCATCCTTTCCGGCCACGTCCCGGGAACCGACATCCGGCTCGGACGGGTGGTCGCGGGCGAGCACCAGCACCGCCCGGGTTGGGACCTGACCTTCTCGGCACCGAAATCGGTCTCGCTCGAAGCGCTGCTCCAGGGCGACAGGCGGGTTATGCGCGCCCATGACAAGGCCGTCCGGGCGACGCTCGACTGGGTCGAGTCGGAGTTCCTCCAGACGCGGGGCTACGATCCCGTGACCGGACGAAGGCCGCGGGAAGCTGCCGACGGCATGATCGCGGCCACCTTCCGTCACGTGGCGAGCCGCAACAACGATCCCCAGCTTCACACCCACGCGGTGATCGCCAACATGACAAGGAATCGGGACGGGGCATGGCGGAGCGTCGAGCCGACACTGCTCAACCGCAACCGCAGGCTGATCGGGGCCTGGTACCGGAACGAACTTGCGCGGGAACTGACGGAACTCGGCTACGTGCTGACGCCGACGACGGTGGGCGGGTTGCCGGGGTTCGAACTCGCGGGATATTCGCACGCCTTCCTCGACGCCTTCTCGACCCGTCGCCAGGACATCCTCCGCTACATGGAGACGGAGGGCATCGACTACACGGCGGAGAACGCCGGAAGGGCGGCGCTGGCGACGCGCAAGAAGAAGGACGAACCCGGCCGGGAGGTGCTCTCGGAGATGTGGCAGCGGAAGGCGGAGGCGCTCGGGCTCTCGCGCGATCCCGGTTCCGTGCGGCTCGACCGGAAGGAGCGGAAACTGACGCGGCCGCCGCCGCGCTTCTCGCCGCTCGAGGCGGCCTGGCAGGCCCTGTACCACCTGGAGGAGCGTGACTGCGTGTTCCGGCCATCCGACCTCCTGGCGGCGGCATTGGGCCGTGATCCCGGGCGTCATTCGCACGTGGAGTTGCGAGCGGCGATCGGGCGGCTGGAGACGGACGGCCACCTGGTCAGGACGAAGACCGGGGACTTCACCACGCGGCGGACGCTCCGGGCCGAGAAGGAAATCATCTCTCGGATGCGGAAAGGCCGCGGCCGGGCGAAGGTCCTGGCCGACCCCGTGACGGTCGCCAGGCATCTCGATGCAACTTCGCTCACCGAAGGGCAGAGGGACGCCATCAGCCGAATTCTCCTCTCGAATAATTCCGTCATCGGCGTGCAGGGCTTCGCCGGTACCGGCAAGACCCGGATGCTGGACGAGATCGTCCGGCTCGCGGGAGACAGGCCGGTGTTCGGGCTGGCGCCGTCCTCGGCAGCGGCCCGGGTGCTGGAGGTCGGGATCGGGATCGGGACCACCACCCTGCAATGGCTGCTGGCCCGCTACGGAGCCATTGCGGAGGGAACGGCGACGGAGGCCGAGCTTCGCCGGGCGCGGGAGCAGTTCGCGGGCGCCGTCATGGTCGTCGACGAATCCTCCATGATCGGTACGGTGCAGATGCAGTCGCTCATGAGGATCGCCGATGCGCTCGGTCTCGGGCGCCTCGTCCTTGTCGGCGACACCATGCAGCTGAAATCCGTCGAGGCGGGACAGCCGTTCCGGCTGCTGCAGCGGGCCGGAATGGAGACCGCCCGGATGGACGACATCCTCAGGCAGCGTTCGGCAGATCTCAAGGCGGCGGTGGCGCACATGGTCGCGGGAGATCCGGATCTTGCCGTCGCCAGCCTGGGCGGCGATGTCAGGGAGCTTCCGCCGATGCGCTGGCGGAAACGGCGGCACGGCTGTGGCTGGCATTGCCGCCGGAGGCGCGTGAGGGAACCGCGATCCTGGCGCCGACCCACGAACTCAGGGAAGGGATCAACGCGGGGCTCCGCCACGGCCTCGCCGAGGAGGGGGTTCTCAGGGGGCGGAGCCTGGAGATCATGCGCCTGGTCGACCGGCGGCTGACCCGGGTCCTTTCCGCCGATTTCGAAAGCTACCGGCCCGGTGATGTTGTCGTTGCCAACCGCGATGTCTACGGCGTCCGGGAGGGCGAAGCCTGGACCGTCACCGGCAGCAGCCGGGAGCGCGTCGAACTCACGCGGAAGGGTACCGACGGCGGTTTCCGCCCCTCGGGGAACGCGGCCCACAATCTCTCGGTGTTCGAGACCCGCCCGCTTTCGCTCAGGGCCGGCGACGAGATCGTCTTCACCCGCAACCTGAAGAAGAGGAAGATCATCAACGGCGAACGGGCGACCATCGAGAAAATCGGCAGTGGCCGGGTCCGCATCCGCCTGGCATCGGGACGGGGGCTTTCGTTCGGGACAGGCGACGACGATCTCCGTCACATCGACCATGCCTGGAGTTCGACCGTCCACCGGGCGCAGGGGATGACGAAGGACAACGTCATCGCGGTTCTCGATGCGTCGAGCATGATGAGCAACCGCGCGATGCTCTACGTGGAGATGAGCCGGGCCCGCGACGGTTTCGTGCTGCTGACGGACGACACCGAGCAACTGGTCCACCGCCTCGAACAGGAGCATGGCCGGGCTCCCTCGGCCCTGGAGGAGACGGGCTACGAGAGCTGGCTGACGCCCGGGCGAACCGGGGCGGACCTGGAGAAGGGGCCGGTCGTTCCGGCGCTTCATGACTGGAGGGCGCTGGAGGAAGCGGCCCGGGAGGCGGGTATCCCGGCGTTCCACATGAACGGTTGCGACGCGCTGATGGCGCGGGTTCGCCGGCGGGCGGAACGTGACCCGGACATGCCGGAGGAGCTGAAACGGGTGCTTGCGGAACACGAACCCTTCGTCCGCGACCGGGAACGGGTCACGAACTGGGCCGGGCGTACACAACTGGCGGCCGGCGAGAGGAGCTGGCTGCTCGGTGTTGCACGACGCACGGATGGCGGCCTCCGCGGCGTCGAGGGTCTTTCACGCTGGCGACGGAATGCGGAACGCCTGCTCGCGGAGGGGAAGGAAATCCTCGGCGACGTAACCCGTTACGGCGTTCATCTCGCGAAGACCGGGAAGCTGTCCAGGAAGCGGATGTTCGAACTGGAACGGGCCCGCCGCATCGATGACCGGGCGGCGGAACTTCTGAAAGCCTGGGAGGAAAACGGACGCCGCCTCGATGACGCCCTGGCGTTCGAGGTCTCGAAACTTGCCGGGGAGGCAAGCAGGGAAGAGATGCCGCCGGAACTGGCCGCGGCGCTCGGGAATCACGAATCATGGTGGGAGGCGGAAGACGCGAGCGAGCGGTTCCTCTCGTCACTTGACGTGCTCACGGGCGAGCGTCAGGAATTCCTGGCCGGAACCGATGAGCCCGCCGCCGCGCATCCCGGATATTCCGGCTGGCGACGCCGAATCGAAACTGCCCTCGAGCGGGCTCCGGAGGTCTCCGTTGCCGAGTTCCGTGACGCTGTGACGAAACGGATGGACGAGGTCCGATCGCTGGTCAGGCTGGACAGCGATGTCGCCCGGCTCCATGAGCGCTGGCAGAGACACGCGAAGGAGGCGGAACGAAGAGGACTCCATCCCTTTGCGCGCGTCGGCGCCGAGAAGCTGGTCGCCGAAATCTCCAGGATACCGGCGGATGTCCTGCCACGACCGATGCAGCGACTGGAAACAGAGCTCGGGCGATTCCTGGAAGACGGGAACCGGGTCTGGCAACTGGTGGATGTCGCCGACTACCTTGCGGAGCGCCGTGCGGACCTGCTGGAACATGCCCTCGTGGCCCGCCTGCCGCTTCCGGAAGTCCCGGGGCATGAAGCCTGGACCCTTGAGGCGGAACGATTGGCCGAAGAAGGCCGCGCGGTCCTTTCCGATCCCGGCCGCTTCGGACCGCACATGGGCGATGCGGACCGGGAGGCGTTCGGGACGGAAGTCGCGAACATCGAACGCGCGCTTGATATCGATCGCCGCGCGGCGCAACTGCTGCAGGACCTCGGTGAAGGGCAGCCCGACGACAGCCTCGCGGATCGGATCCGAAGGCTGGGAGCGGAAGTCCGGACCGGCGAGATGCCGCCCGCACTCGCGAAGGCGCTCCGCGACCACGAGGAACGGAAACGCACCGAGGTCGTACGCAAGTCCCGTGCATTCCTGGAAGAGTGCCTGGAAGAGCGGCAGCGCATGCTGGCGGAATCGTCGGAACCGATCTCCGGGACCGACGAATACCGGAACTGGCGGCAACGGGTGGAGGCGGCGCTTGCGGCGCTCGGGGAGGTGGAACCGGATGCCGGCGGCAGTCCGCTTGCCAGGGAAATCCGGGATGCCATCGACCGCGACGAAATGGCGGCCCGCGCCTGGTCCGACTGGCGGGCGCACGAGGCGGCGGCGAAACGCGAAGACCGGCATCCGCTGTTCATGCCGGGCCATGACCGGCTGATGGAGCGGATCGAAGGACTGGATCCGGATTGCCCAGCCGTCCTCGCAGATGCGCTTTCCGGTAGTCGCGTGCTTGAACGCTCCATCGACCGGCTTCGCGTCGTCCGCGAGGACCTTCAGCGCCTTGCCGGAACAGACGTGGAAAACGAACACGGCGACGATGCCGTCAGGCTGACCGTTGGCGAGGCCCGGCACATCCTCGCGGACAAAGGCGTCGAGAGGGCGTTCCTGCGCCACCATCCCGAAATCCGCAGGGAGATGACCCGCGCCTGCGACAGGATCGAGGAGCGGCTGGAAACCCGTGACCGTGCGCGGACCCTGCTCCGGGACTGGCAATCACTCCGGGCAGAAGCCGCGAAGTCCGGGCTTCATCCGTTCCTCATGCCCGGATACGGCCCCCTCATGGAACGGATTCGCATACACCGGGGGCAGCTGCCGGAGGAACTGGCCCGGGCGAAGCGGGAGCACCCGGTGTTCGAGAAGGCGAACCGGCGGGCCGAGCGGCTCGCGGAGGCGATCTGCTCATGCCGCGACCGCCGGCAGGAACTGCTGGAAAAGGCAGCCGGAAAACTCGACCCCGGCGAACCCTTCCTCAACATCGGACGGAGGCACAGGACCTGGGTGCGTCAGGCTGCGCGGGCCATCGAGGCCGGGAAGGAACTGCGGGAAAGTGCCGAACCGCCGCTCCTGCATCCGGATCGGATGGCGGAGGTCGGCGCGGCTCTCGGTCGCATCCGCAACGCCGCCGTGCTCGACGGATTGCCGCCACGCATGGTCCTCGACTGGGAGGCTTTCACCGATCGTGCGGCCGAAGTGGGCGGTCACAGGTTCTTCGTCCCCGGCTACGAGGATCTCTGCGACCGGATGGGCGGGTTCAGTCCGGGCAACGCCGCGACCGGAATGTTCATGTCCCGTGAAGCCTCGACCTGCCGGGAGATGCGAAACAGGCGGGACCTACTGAACGGGGCGGAACGCAGTGTTGCCGAACTCTGGCAGCAAAGGGAAGACGGCGGCCCGGACTTCGTCGGATCGGTCCACTACCGGACCTGGCGGAACAAAACCGAATACTGGGTGGAAAACGCCGGGACCATCCTGGAGAAGAGCCCGGACCTTGAGCCGTTCCTTGCCCGGGATCCGGCGCTCAGGGAAAGCCTGGAACGAAACATCAGGTCTCTTTCGGAACGGCTGGAGATCGACGCTCCCGTCTGGAACGAGATCGAGGCCCGCCGGGCGCAGAAAATCGGGCAGGAAGTGGAACTGCGCAAGGCCCGGGAGAAGGACCGCGGTTTCGACATCGGGTGGTAGCGGTTCAGTCGAGCAGGCCCTGCCTGCGCACGCGGGCCACGAACTTCCCGGCGATCCTTTCCCCCTCCTCCGGGCCGAACAGGTCCGCGAGGATCAGGGTCAACTCGCGTGTCCGGCGGTTCTGCGCCATGTCGTTCATGGTCGCAGCGAGAATGAAACCCACCCGCTTCCTCAGCTTGCCGAGATCGGTGAGATCCTCCGGGTCCGCCATCCGCTCGGCGATTGCCGCGACCCGGTCGCGAATTTGCGTCTGCTCCTCCTCGGAGAGAACGAGGCGAGGCGGAAAGCGCGGCCGGTCGTCGGCCCCCACGGTCAACTCGACGCTCAGCGCCTTCGAGACCACGTACTGCGACATCGACATATCGGCGGCATCGGCCCTCTTGCGCACCCGCTCCCAGTCGGAATCCGGGCAGGAAATCGTCCGCACCATCGGGGACGTGGTCCGCCGCTTTCGCCTCATTCTCCGTTCTCCCCGCCATGGATCCGGCCGAGAACGGCCAGGGCCCCGAAAACCGACATGCCGGTCCCGGGAATGGGCTCGTGGAGCGCACGGCTGCAGCGGTCGAGCAACGCAATCCTGTCGAAAAGGAGTCTCTGTTCCTCCGCCGTCAGGGCAAGAACGGTGTCGGGCCATTCCGGTTCATCGTCCTGGAGCGCACAGGCGATGACGAAGGCGGACGTGTTCATTCCCACCGACCGGGCCCTGTCGACGATGTCGGCCCAGTCGACCGGGTCGCAGTAGATGCTCCGGCGGCGCGACCGGCTCACGGCTGTTCCCCTTCCGCCGGGTCGCCGGAAACGGGCCGCTCGGTACGGAGGCGGAACCCGACTTTCCGGAGCGCAGTTTCCCAGTCATCGGCTTCCCCGCGCTCGGCGAGCCTCCGGCGCTCGATCTCCGCGAGCGTGAGGACGGCGGTCTCGATCCTTTCGAGTTTCGCGGCGACGGCTTGAGGTATGGAACTCGATTGTGACTTGTGCTCGGGACCCGCCGAACGCAGGCAGATGAAGCTGGAGATCGACATTCCCGCGGCCTCCGCCCGCTCGCGGATGCGGTTCCACTCGCTGTCTGTTGCCATGACGGATCGCGGCCGCCTGCGGGGATCGGATTCGTTTCCTTCGCCTTGCATAGTCATGGCGTCGCGATATGTACTTTGAAAAGCGATGAGTTAAATCGTATTGAAACTTGCATGGAATATACATGTGCATCGTTGCGCATGTGTACCGGATCTCCCGCTCTGATCGGTTTTATTACCGCCGGGTATGCATGCAGGCTGCGTCCCTTTGCGGTCATGCATCTATGCATGGACTTTTCCGGAAATGCAACTGCGATCGCAAAAACTGTCGCATCTGGGACATGAATACTAGGCTGGGAAGGCGCTTGCGCTTCGTCGTAACATGTTGTAAACAAGGCCCGAAAGGGAGGAACGACAGGCGCTAGGCCTGCCGAGTCATGATAAGTTTGCATTGCAACGGGTCAATCTTCCTGGCGCAATGCGTGCCTCTGGCCGGCCAGGAAGCCGATCCGATGGCCGAGTGCGGCGCTCGAGAGCCGGGTCTGGCCGTGCCACATGATCTGGTTCCCGGGTTCCGGATCGTGCTTGCGGTCCCGGTAGCCGCCGAGATGGGCAACCAGGCACACGGCGTCGCCGAGCCGCTGCGGTGGCGTCATGTCGTGCTCCCGCGCATAGTCGCGCAGGAAGTCGATTTCGTTGTCGGTGAACATCAGGCTCGGGTCGCAGTCGGGGACCTGCCGGCCGAGAAGGGTCATGACCATGATGCGCCAGGCGATCACCGCATTGATCGCGATCGCCCGCTGCAGCCGGTCGGCGGTGCGGAACAGCAGGAACTCCGTCCGGCAGCCGGATTTCAGGACACGGAAATAATCTTCGATCCGCCAGCGCTGGAGGTAGAACCCCACGACCTCCGCCGCCTCCTTCGCCGAGCGAACCCTGAGCGTGCTCAACAGGTACCACTGCACCGGGTCCTCGCCCTCGGGCGGCGCGCTCTCCACGACGTGGACCGCCGATACCGTCACCGGTTCGCCATCCTTCACCGCAGCGGTCGGCGGCAGGGTCACACGACGGAAGCGCAATTCGCAGCAGGCCAGCCGCTTGACGCGGGCCGGCCGGGCCGCCTTTCGGCTCGATTTCGCCCGCGCCGTCAACCCCTCGACCTCCACATCGATCCGGCCATCGGGGGCGCCACCGCCCATGACCTCGAACAGTTTCGGTTTCCCGCGGCGCAGAACCCGGTCATGCTTCGCGCGCACCAGCAACTCCACCCGGGGACGCCGGCGCTGCGCATCGAACAACTCGAAGCAGTCTCCCTCCCTGTCGCACACCGAGATCACCCGCGTCTTGCGGCTCACGTCGCGCACGGCCTTCACGATGTCGTTGAAGCCGTCGATCCAGCGCCGGGTCTTCCGGCGCGCCTCGGCGGCCTCGGCCCGGGGCTTCACCGCGTCGAAGCCCAGCCTGAGCACCCCGAGAGGGAGCCCGGTATCACTCACCGCCAGCGTGGCATGCAGGTGCAGCCCGCGGCTCTTCGCCCCGGTCTGGTTCCGCCCGATCACCTGCAACCCGTCACACCCCGGACGGCGCGCGAAGTTCAGGTCCGTGCCATCCTGGATCGCAAGCACCGTATGCTGGCTGCGGATCCGCCGGATGCTGCGCTCCCGGTGGGGCGCCAGGATGTTTCGGGCCGTCACCTCCGACTCCACAGGCATCTCGATCATCCGGTAGAAGGCACTGATTGCCGTGCTGTCGGCGGCGCTGTTGGCGTTGATCTTCTGGCCCGG
This sequence comes from Paracoccaceae bacterium, assembly GCA_965242975.1. Lineage (GTDB taxonomy): Bacteria > Pseudomonadota > Alphaproteobacteria > Rhodobacterales > Rhodobacteraceae > JAPPHA01. Next base: position 4,347,164 of record CBDETS010000007.1, read on the forward strand.
GTAGGCCGCCAGCAGACCCGCGCTCTTCACCAGACGTGCCGAAAGACGCTTGTCTCCCAAGGGGGCTCCTCCGAACTCGTTCGCGGCCCACTCCGCCGCACTCAGCCCCGCGCCCGGCTCAAGTGCCGGCGCATGATCCACCCAGCCAACCCCGAGCTTGCGCCGCCAGGCGCGTTCCATCGCATACATCAGGACCGTCTTTCGGGTCTTCGCACGCCGCCGGGCCCGGTCCTGCCGCCCGCGGCCCGTGGTCTCTCCGACACACAGGAAGTTGGCCGCGCGCAGGCATGTGCCGTCATAGCCGTCATCGGCGAAGCTCTCCACAAGGAATGGCCGGTACCCGTAGCGTTCCTCGAAGTCCCGCGGCAGCCGGCGAAGGATGCGGGCGAGGACATGGCTTGCCAGGTGCGGGCAGCGCACGGAGGGCCGGACCAGGAACCGGCTCAGGCAGGTCACGCGGTGGAGATGGTCCCGGCGCCCGGCATCGTCCCACCCGATCCAGCGGTCCCGGGCCGAAACACGCAGGGCGGCGGCGGAGAACCCCGCGGCACCCAGCCAGCCATGGGACGAGCCCACGAGGTAGCGGAGCTGGCAGCCGGCGAAGGTCGTCATGCCGTGCGGATGCTCGCGCGCGATCAGCGTGTTCCACAGGGCGCGATCCGGGGTCGTGGCGACCACCTGGACAGTCAGATCGCCAATCCCGGCAAGGTGCGACGGGACCCCGGCCGGTTCCGGAACATCGGCGTCAAGCTGGCGCGGCCTGTTGGTCACCGGCGGCGACCGGGGCGGGGGCAAGACGATGCACGGGACCGTGTCCGCCAGTGTCGTCAGCGCCTTCATGCAGCCGGCAACCTGGAGGCGACCGGTCGCGTCGACAAAGGAGAATTCCGTGCAAATGCGTCGGCCAAGGGCGCTGCGGCTGTCGAACGTCTCCTGAGACAGGATCGCGGCTATGCGTGAAATTGCCGCCTCGTCCCGCAGGGTGCGGCTGATCTGGGATTGTGCCATGGTGGGGGCGACATAACGCAGCGAAATCGCATTGTCCAGTCAAAACCGTCATGACATGGTAGCGCTAGGCATTGACCTATGCAAGCAGGTTTTTGAAAAAGGTGGGTTCACACCTTATGCTTCAAACCAGAACCCGCGTACTCGACGGCACGCTCAGAACCAGGTTTCAGTCCCGGTATCCCGGGCTCTTCAACGCGGCAAACACAAATCAGGCAATGGAACGAACGGCTGCTTGACCCCGGAGATTTTGGTGGTTCCCGATCAGCCAGGGAGTGCATTGCGTCCTCGAAATTTGGCGAAATGTCACCGACTCTTTGGATCATTTTGTCTTCAACGAAGATCTGCATGGCCACCAGTCCTGAGGCACACGCAAGCGGATGACCCGAACATGTGTAGCCATGAAAGAACTCGATGGGATAGTCTTTGCCGCCCTGCTCCATGAACGGGTCATAGAGTTCCTTCCGGGTGGCCACGGCACCCATCGGCACGGCCGCGTTTGTCAGGTTCTTGGCCACTGTCATGATATCAGGAATGACGTCGAAGCGATCCCCGCCGAAGGCGGCACCGGTTCGCCCGAATCCCGTGATGACCTCATCGAAAATCAGGAGAACCTCATGTTTGTCGCAGGTATTCCGTATGCGTTTGAGATAGCCGTCCGGCGGAATGATCACGCCACCGGACACGCTGACGGGATCGAGAAACACGGCAGCAACATTTGATGCATCGTGGAGTGCAATGATTTCCTCGAGCTCCTCCGCGAGTTCGATGCCCTGCCCCGGTATGCGGCGCGAAAACGTGTTTTCCGCAAGGAGGGTGTGGCGAAGGTGATCTGCTTCCACCAAAGAGCCATACATCTTTCTGTCGAGCCCGATCCCGCCCACGCTCGTTTCGCCGGAATTGGCGCCGTGATATCCACGACCGCGGCCGATCAGGCGACTTTCTCCGGGTGTCCTTTCAGCCGCCAGTAGGCGCGCGCCATCTTCAATGCGGTGTCGACGGATTCCGAGCCGGAATTCGTGAAGAAAATCTGGTCAAGACCGTCCGGCATGATGTCTTTCATGACACTGGCCAACTCGAACGCCCAGGGATGGCCGAACTGAAACGGCGGCACGTAATCGAGCACGTGCAGCTGCCTTGTCATGGCTTCGATGATTTATTTCGGGCCGATTGTGTCCGGAACTCGAACATACGAGACCCGAAGCGCTGTCGAGTATTGCCCGGCCATCGACATCATAGAAGTAGCGACCGTCTGCGCGGGCAAGGATCGTTCTCAAACTGCCGGTTGCAGGTGTGAGGCATCCGGTAAGCGTCGAGGCTCGGCAGGTTATGCTGCCATTCTTCCGCGACTCCGGGTTTGGCCAAGTGCCTCGCAGGATCTTTTTCACCGATCATCGGCCGTTTCTCCACTGCATGGGGTGCGCCCGACACCTGGCCATGTCTGGTCCGTCCGGAACAAGTCAACGTTGCATTGTCACAATGATGCAATCAGCTCCGTGACGTGTGCCTTTGTGCCAACTGGAGGCCACAGTCTTGAGCATTGAACAGACGCATACGGCCTCTGGGCCGTACGCAGGCCGCTTCGATCTTTGCGGCGGGTTCGAAACAGCTTGCGCATGGACCGGCACCGATCTCGTACCGTTCGGCGGGTCATTGCCGGTGCCGGCTGTTGTGCTCGTCTTTCTTCACTTCGGGGAACAGCCACACGGAGACACACATGAATGCCATGAGGCCGAACAGCAACTCGGGAGAAGAATCCATCGCAATCCTTTCGCGCATCGACCACAGGAATGCGCCGAAAACGATGACCAGAAGGGTGAGTAGCGCCCGAATTTTTGGCGGCATCGCGTTCTCCGTTCAGACGGAAATGGAAGCCGAAAGGATGAACAGGACCGCCGCACAGGACACCAGCACGGCAAGAAGTCCGAGACGCGAGTTCCGGAACCACGTCGGCAGGAGCTGGACGAGAAAGGGTGCGCCGAGAATGGCCAGTCCGGCAGCGATCACACTCACCGCCCACGGCAGCGCCAGGGTCGTGACTGCCAAGGCTGCCAGCACGGCGAGTATGGCAAAAATCGACGTGTTAAGGAGGATATTGCCGAGAAGTCCGCGCGCCGCTACCGGGCCAGCCGTCCTTGGGAAGAACCCGGTGACCATGACGATCGACCATACGACAACGCAGGCGCCCAGGAAAAAACCTGACAACACATGGTAATCTGTGGTTGCCAGCGGTCCTGACATCGCGACTCCAATACGATTGCAAATGATATGTTGGTGATATATTAACATTTGGCCAAAAGTTCGCAAGCGATTCGGATCGAGAATGGTCAGTCGCACCTACAGGGGAGAGCGTAACATCGACGGGGCCATGGTCACGGTGGACGGCGCGGCGCTGGACCCACGCCTTGGCCTGCGCACCTTTACCAGGCAGGGGTTCGAGTGGAGCTACGAGGGTAACGGGCCGTTGCAGCTGGCTCTTGCGATTCTGGCGGATCATCTCGGAGACGAAGAACGGGCCATGACCGAGTGCGCCACGTTCATGTCCGGGGTCGTCGCCTTTTTCGGAAACGAATGGGAAATGACATCGGCTGACGTGGACCGGGCTCTCGCGAACCTCAACGCCGAACGGTGAATGCCCAGAAGGACGGAAAATGTTGCAGGAACTTGAACAATCGCGAATGTCGGACAGGCAACGCAGGTATCGCGATACCTATCGCCGACGAATTGTCGGCTGGTACAACGGTTGGCTCCACGTCACGGTAATATACGCTATGGGTGCCGCGGCGCTGACGATTTATCTCCAGAGCATCGAGAACGTCCACTGGTATGAACTGCTGATCGTGCCGGTGACCTTCCTTGGCGCCAACTTCTTTGAATGGTTCCTGCATACTTATGTCATGCACAGGCCGCACAAGGTCAGGGTCCTGCGGGCCATCTACATGCGCCACACGATGATGCATCATCAGTTCTTTACCGACGATGAAATGCGGTTTGCCGGACAGCATGATTGGCGCGTGACTTTTTTTCCGCCCTTCGCCCTGGTGACCTTCATCTGCATGTCGGTACCGGTCGCGCTCGTGGCCGGCTGGCTGTTCACACCGAATGTGGGATGGCTTGTGATCACGACGACCACGTCAATGTACCTGATCTACGAGTTCATGCACTTCTGCTGTCACGTCGACGAGAACTGGTTCGTACGCAACATGCCGTTCGTGAACACGATCCGCCGGCACCACACGGCACACCACAACCAGTCGCTGATGATGGAACGCAACATGAACCTGACGTTTCCGATCATGGATTGGCTGTTCGGGACTTCCGACCTCGACCGCGGCCTCCTGGGCCATCTCTTCAACGGGTACGACACGCGGTTCGTCAAGACGAACCTGCGTCGCACGGCCCGGACGCCCGATGGCCGCCGACCTGGTCAGGTACCGGTTGCGGCGAACTAGACCTGCCTGCACCCTGCAACCGCGTCACACCGCCAACGGGGGCTATTTCAATCGCTGGCGGACCGCAGCCGGCACGGTAGAGCGAATGGACGGAAGCGACAGGAAAAAGCGTGCCCTGGAGGACATACGCTCGTCCAAGATGTAAGGCGAGAAAATGGTCTATACGTCCGTGCCCGACTACACGTCGGCGCGGTGGGCCGAAGCCGCCGGTGTGGATGTGGTCGTCGTCGTGGGCGACAACCTGGCGATGATCGCCCATGGGCATTCCTCGACGATTCCGGCAACCATGGACATGATGATTTTGAATGCCCAGGCCGTACGAAAGGGGGTGCCCAACACGTTTTCCCTCGGGTGCATGCCCGACCAGAGTGTCAATAGGCCTCTAAAGTCGTCCCACCCCTGATCCGATGGAAACGATTGCCTCGCGACATTTCAGCGAGGCGGAAGAGATGGTGTCAGTGGAGATGATCGGCAAGATTCGGCATGCGTGGCACGTTCAAGGGCAGTCCATTCGATCGATTGCAAAATCGGGTTGGTTGAAACGGCTGGCCCGACCCATCGGCCAAGCTCCAGGTAGTCTGTTCGCGTCCGGAGAGAAGCAATCTAGGCGATGCCCGGGTGGTGCGGAGTTTCGATGGAAAAAGTGCACAAAGACGCGAACTGTTTTTCGGACAAGAAGTCGTCACCGGGGCTCGAACTGAATCTTCAAGCTTCCCGCCGGTGCACCTTCCGTAAAGACCCGGACGATCTCTTCAAGTGGAAGCCTGTGGGATATCACGCGTGCCAGATCCCCTCCGAACGCGCGCAACGCTTCCAGTGCGTCCGGAATGTTGTGGTTCAGCGAGTGCGATCCCGCGATGGTGATCTGTCGCCGGAATAGCTCGTATGGGCTGATCGGGATGCTGGCATCAGAGGAACAAACGCCGAAAAACAGCCCTGTTCCGCCATCGGCGATGTATCGGATGAGATCTCCGGCGACTTCAGGCACGCCTGTCGCGTCAATTGCAAGATCCGCTTCGCGTTGCCAGGATTTCAGGTCCGGACTGCCGACGGCAATTGCCTGGAATCCAAAATCCCGGGCAAATACCACACGGGCCTCGTCAATCTCGACAAAAGTGATGTCGGAGATGCCTTTGGTCCTCAGCCCGACCCCAAGCAAAAGACCGATCGGACCTGCCCCGAAGATCAGTGCGTTTCCGGCCCGGTCTGCCTGCGCAGCACCGAGGCCGTTGAGTACGCAACCGAGCGGCTCGGCCAGGGCGGCGACAGTATATGGCATGGCACCAATGGGATGTACGGCGGAGGCGCGCACAAGGCTTCGTTCGGCGAATCCACCGTTCCATGTCACGCCGTAGGCACCCAACGCCTCACAGAGATGTGCCCAGCCCCTCCGGCAGGCGCGGCAAGTACCACATTCGACATTTGGGTCGACCACCACACGGTCGCCTACCCGCAGGCCCGCGACCTCCGGGCCGAACTCAACGATAGCACCGGCATATTCATGGCCGGGGACAAGCGGAAATGCCGAAGTGCCGTAGTTTCCGCGCAGGACCTCGAAGTCGGTGTGACATATTCCACTGGCACGGACTTCAACGACCACTTCGCCAGGACCGGGACACGGGTCCGGAAGAGACGTGGTCTCCACCGCATTTCGGGCCGGAAACAGGATTGACCGCAAAACTCGTTCACCCGCCGAGATATGCGCGAATGGCGGCCTCGGTCCCCTCGGACCAGATCATCCGAAGCCAGTGCGCGAACTGGGTCCGGAACTCCGCATTCTCTGCAAGACCAGCATAGAATTGGCGCTGGCCCAGCCAGGCCTGAGGGGTCTCACTGGCAAGGGTTGCGGCCTTGACGAGATCCACCCACATCGGATCGTTGGGTTCGATGACAGTGCCATCCTCGCGGGTCCCCGCGCACATCCGTGCCCAGAGGGCTTCTGCCAGGACGAGTCCTGCGACAGGGCTCCCGGATTTCAATGCGTCCCGGATGACGGGAAGGATAAAGCCTGGATGGCGGGACGAACCGTCGAAGGCGACGCGGCGGGTCGTGTCGGCAATTCCCGGGTTCGAGAATCGTTGCTCGATGAGACTGACGTAAGCCGCAGGGGTCATGCCCGGCACGGCCTGGACATGGGGAACGATCTCGTCCGTCGCCACTTTCCTGAAAAACGCCCCGATCAGAGGATGCTCCATACACCCCGAAATGGACTCGATCGAAAGAATCTCGCCCGGATTGGCGATGATCTGGTGACCACCGTTCAAAATCCGTATCTTCATTTCTTCGTAAGCATGAACGTCACCGGTAAACGTCGCGCCGACCCGATCCCAGTCAGGCCGCCCCGCGCAGAATTCGTCCTCGATCACCCATTGGCGGAAATTCTCGTGGGTGACCGGAACAGCGTCGTCGATGTCGAACTCGCTGACCAGCGCCAGCTCCTTCGATCCGGTGGACGGAACTATGCAATCGACCATTGAGTTCGGAAACGTGCAATTGGCGTCGATCCAGTCGGCGAGGTCGGGGTCGGTCTGACGGGTCAGTGAAACGACGGCCTGGCGCAGGACCGCGCCGTTGCCCCTGAGATTGTCGCAGCTTTGCCCGGTGAAAGGGCCGGCGCCGCCGTTGCGTCTAAGGCGTAATGCGGCGGCCATGGCGCCGAAAGCGGTGCGTGGCGAGTCCGGGTTTGCCGCGTCGTATCGAATGTCCGGGTGGTCCTCGTCGAAGTCCTGTGTGGCGGGGTCCACGTAGTATCCGCCCTCGGTGACCGTGAGAGTCACGATCCGGACCGCCGGGTCCGCCATCTGTTTGATCAACGCGGAATTGTGTTCCTCGACCGGGACATAGCCGATCATTGAACCGACGACCTCGGCTGAGGCGCCGGAAGGATCGAGTTCGATCAGCGTAGTCAAACTGTCCTGCGCCAGAAGCTTCTGCCTTTGTGCCGCGTCACGGGGCCGCACACCCGCACCGACGATGGCCCAGTCGTGAGCCTGCCCCTGTTGCATCAACCGGTGCAGATACCAGGCCTGATGGGCACGATGGAAATTGCCGAGGCCGATATGGACGATACCGGGGGTGAGCCGTGACCGATCGTAAACGGGTCCCTTGACCCCATCGGGGAGCCGACGGAGCATGGCATTCGACAACTTCACCGGCATTGGCGTCAATTCATCCAGTTTCCGCCGTCGACGTTAAGCGTTTGCGCGGTAATGTAACGCGCTTCATCGGAGGCGAGAAAGACGCAAGGATCTGCGACATCCGAGGGTAGGCCCATGCGGCCAAGCGGCACGGTCTCGCCCACTTCCCGTTTCTTCTGACCTATGGGTTTGTGTTCAAATGCTGCGAATTGCGCGTCGACCACGTCCCACATCGGCGTGTCAATCACACCCGGCGCGACGGAATTGACGCGGATGTTGTCTTTTGCAAACTCCAGCGCCAGGGACTGGGTGATCGAGATCACGGCCGCCTTGGTCGAACAATAGATGGTGACATTCGCCTCGCCGCGCCGTCCCGCCTGGCTGGCGAAGTTTATGATCGTGCCACCGCCGCGCATCCTCATTCCCGGCGCCACTGCCTGGCTCGCGAAAATCGTGCCGCCGACGTTTACGTCGAATTGGCGGCGGTAATCTTCTGGCGTCACCAGGTCGATCGGGGCCATGTTGAAGACACCCGCGTTGTTGACGAGAATGTCGATCCCGCCCCAATGCGCCTCCACCGTCTTGACGCCCGTGCGGATGGAATCGAGACGGGTCACGTCCATGACAATTGCCAAGCCATTTTCGCCAAGTGTGCCTGCCGTCCGAAACGCTTCTGCTTCCAGCAGATCCGCTACCGCCACCCTGGCACCTTCACGGGCATAGGCTTCGCAGACGGCACGCCCGATGCCGCGGGCACCACCGGTTACGAGGGCGACCTTTCCTTCAAGCCGTTTCACGTGATGCGCAGACCCCTGTTGTCGAACCGATGCAGGTGATCCACGTTCGGAGTGAGATGAATGGTGTCACCGTAGTGCAGATCGACCTCACCGCCTGCGCGGACAGTCAACGGTCGCGAAAGGTCCTTGACCGAAACATGGAAGAACGTATCGCTGCCCAGATGCTCGGACACGCCGACCGTACCCGTCCATGTGCCGCCGACGCTGGACACGTCAACATGCTCGGGCCGGATGCCGACGGTGTGGGCATCGTGTTTGGCAGCCTCGGGTCCCTCGATGAAGTTCATTCTGGGGCTTCCGATGAAACCGGCAACGAACGTGTTCTCAGGATTTCGATAGAGTTCAAGGGGACTTCCCACCTGCTCGATCACACCCGCATTCAGCACGACGATCTTGTCGGCCATTGTCATGGCTTCGACCTGATCATGGGTCACGTACACCATCGTCGTCTTGAGCCGTTTGTGAAGCTCGCTGATCTCGAGCCGCATGCCGACGCGGAGTGCCGCGTCGAGGTTCGACAACGGCTCGTCGAAGAGAAATGCTGCCGGTTCCCGTACGATGGCACGACCGATGGCCACACGCTGACGCTGGCCGCCGGATAGCTGGCCCGGCCGCCTGTCGAGGTATTCGGTAAGGTTCAAAACGCGTGCCGCTTCCTCAAGTCGGCGCGACTGCTCGTCCTTGGGCACGCGTGCCATTCTCATCGGGAAAGCGATATTCTTCCTGACCGACATATGCGGGTAAAGCGCGTAGGACTGGAACACCATCGCCAACCTGCGCTTGGCCGGTGGAGTTGCCGTTGCGTCCGCACCGTCAATTTCGATGGTGCCAGACGTGGTGTCTTCCAGCCCCGCAATCAGGCGCAGGAGAGTCGACTTTCCGCAGCCAGACGGACCGACGAAAACCACGAACTCGCCGTCTTCTATCTCCAGGTCCAGCGGAGGAATGACTTCCACGTCGCCGAACTTTTTTTGAACCTGCCTGAGCTGTATGCGTCCCACTGTCTTGTTCCCTACTTTACAGCACCAAAGGTCAGACCCCGGACAAGTTGTTTCTGGCTGAACCAGCCCATGATCAGAATGGGCGCAATCGCCATCACGGAAGCCGCGCTCAACTTTGCGTAGAACAGGCCCTCAGGACTGGAATAGCTGGCAATGAAAGCGGTCAAAGGTGCCGCGTCCGCAGCGGTCAGGTTGATCGTCCAGAACGCCTCGTTCCAGGCAAGGATGATGTTCAAAAGGACCGTCGACGCCATGCCGGGAATCGCCATCGGTGTCAGCACATAAATGATTTCCTCGCGCAAGGTCGCGCCATCCATTCGCGCAGCCTCAAGGATTTCCCCGGGAATTTCCTTGAAGTACGTGTAGAGCATCCAAATGATGATCGGCAGGTTGATCAGCATCAACACAATGGTCAGTCCGATACGGCTATCCAGCAACCCGAAGTCACGGAAAATCAAGTAGATCGGAACCAGGACGCCGACAGGCGGCAGCATCTTTGTCGACAACATCCACATCAACACGTTCCTGGTGTGCTTGGAGGGAACGAATGCCATGGACCATGCCGCGGGAATCGCAATCAGAAGACCAAGGAATGTCGACCCAACCGAGATGAAGACCGAATTCGAGAAGTGTTTGAGATAGTCGGACCGGGCCTGAACCGTTCCGAAGCTTTCCGTCGTCCAGCCTGAACCGAACAGAATCTCCAGGGGTGCCCTGATCGCATCTTCCTCGGTCTTGAATGCGAGGATGACGATCCAAAGAATCGGAACGAACATAAAGAAACCGAGCGTTCCGGCGATTGCCGTGTTTGCGATTTTTTCCCTGTTCGAGACTGCGCGTGCCATTGTCTCACTTCCTCAAGCGTCGAGGTTCTTGCCGATCATCCTCATGAGGAAGACCGCGACAATATTGGCGAGGATGATGGCGATGACGCCACCGGCACTTCCCATTCCGACGTCGAACTGCAGTAACGACGACACATAGATCAGATATGTCAGGTTGGTCGTCGCCACACCGGGACCACCGTTCGTGGTCACAAGGATTTCGGCGAAAATCGACAGCAGGAAAATTGTCTGGATCAGGATCACCACAGTGATGGCGCGAGCCAGGTGCGGCAACATTATGAACCAAAACCTGTTCCACCAGTTGGCCCCGTCCATTTCCGCGGCCTCCAGCTGCTCCTGGTCAAGCGACTGGAGCGCGGTCAGAAGGATCAGCGTCGCGAAGGGCAACCACATCCAGGACACGATGAAGATGATAGACGCCAACGGGATTTGGCCAAAAAAGTCGATGGGCTGGAATCCCAGGCTTGTGGCGAGGCGCCCGAAGATGCCGTTAACGGGGTTCATGAACATGTTCTTCCAGATCAGCGCCGACACGGTTGGCATCACGAAGAAAGGAGCGATGACCATGATGCGAATAACTCCCGTGGCAAACATCGGACGGTCGAGCAAAAGCGCAAAACCGATGCCGCCAATGGTTGTGATGCACAGAATGCCGCCAACCATGACGAGAGTATTCTTGATCGCGGCCGTGAAGCTGGGGTCAGTCACGAACCAGTAATAGTTCTCCCACCCGGCGAACGGTGTCGCCCCCGTCTGCAGAAGGTTGTATCGCAAGAATGAAAAGTAGACGGTCATGCACAGTGGCACGAGCATCCAGCCGAGTAGCAACAGAACGGCGGGCGAGATCATCATTCGTGCAGCAGACCGGGACGCTTTTGTGGCCATGCGTTTCACTCTTCCAAAACCAGTTGCGCATCAGCACTTGAGAAAAAGCCCAAAAAAACAGGCCTTTGCCAAAATGCTGGCGCTCACCGGTGAGAATTCGAAATGGGCCGGGGCGCGAAGCCCCGGCCCACTCATGGAGGAGGTTACTTGATGTAACCTGCTTTGGTCATCTCGCGCACAGCGAATTTTTGGCTGTTGGCAAGCGCATCCTCGACCGACTGCTGGCCGGCAAGAGCCGCGGCGACCTGCTGACCGACGTAGTTGCCGATGCCCTGGAATTCGGGGATCGCAACAAACTGAACGCCAGTGTACGGAACCGGGTCACGTGTCGGGTCCGCGGGGTCCACGGAGAAGATCGCATTCTTGATGGTTTCGGCAAATGGCGCGGCTTCCAGAAGTCGCGGATCCTCGTGGATCGATGCGCGAGTCCCGCTCGGTACAGCGACCCAGCCTTTTGTTTCTCCAACCATCTGGAAATACTCTTTCGACGTCGCCCACTTCAGGAAGTCCTTGGCCGTGTCAGCTTTTTGCGAACTCGCCGGAATGGCAAGCGCCCAGGACCAGAACCAGCCGGTGCCCTTGTCCGTTGCCTGTTTCGGTGCTTTGAAGAAGTCCGTTTTGTCGGCAACGGTGGACGTCGCAGGATTGCGGACGTCATTGGCGGCCGATGTCGCGTCAACCCAAGTCGCACACTTGCCGTCTTTGAACAGAGCACGGTTTTCGTTGTGGCCGTTTGCAGAGGCGCCCGGAGGACCGTAGTTGGTCATCAGGTCGACATAGTACGTAAGCGCTGCATTCCACTCGGGGCTGTCGAGTTGGGGGTCCCAATCCATGTCGAACCAGCGAGCACCGAACGCATTGGCCAATGTGCCAACAAACGCCATGTTTTCGCCCCAGCCGGCCTTGCCGCGCTGACAGGTGCCGAAGACACCGTTGTTCGGATCATGAACCTTGGCGACAATATCCGCGAACTCCGTATATGTGATCTGCTCTGTCGGCACTTCGATGCCGGCAGCTTCAAAGACGTCGGTCCGATAGAACGTGAATGACGTCTCGGAGTAAAGCGGAACCGCATACAGGTTGCCGTCTGCCGAAAGACCATTCCGCACCAGCTGGAAGATGTCGTCGAGATCGTAGTCCGGGTCATCGCCGAAATCGTTCAAGGACGTCAGCCAGCCATTGGCACCCCAGATCGGAGTTTCATATGCGCCGATGAACATGATATCGAACGACCCACCGCCCGTGGCGATATCCTGCGTTGTCCGTTGGCGAAGTACGTTTTCCTCCAGGACGACCCAGTTGATCGTGTTGCCGGTCGCTTCTTCCCATTGCGGAGCAAGCTCCTGCATGGTGATCATGTCGGCGTTGTTAACCGTAGCGATGGTGATTTCTTCTGCCGTGGCCGTGGACACGACTGCCGTGGCGGCCGCCAACACAGCTGTTGCACCGAACATTCTACTTGCAAGTTTCATCCAAATTCCTCCTTGTTGGCTTGCTGGATGCAAATAATGACCTAACGTGACTCAATGATGCGAGTCAATCCTTTCTTTTACGCCCGGCAATTTAATTGGTGCAGTGAGCTGGAGTGAGCTGGTCATGCGGACGACCTCATCACCAACCTTCCTTCGAACAGTTCTTCAGGCCGTTCGCCGGCGGGTTCGACGCCATTGATGAGTTCGAAAAGGATCTCCACGCTGCGTTTGGCTATCGCCCTGTAGTCCTGGGAGACCGTCGTGAGAGGTGGACAGGTGAACCGCGAAAACGGGTGATCATCGTGTCCGGCAACCCGGAGCACGCATTCCGGCCCGCGTCCGACGCGCATTCCCTTATGGTGGGCTGCTGCAATCAGGCCGATCGCCAGACGGTCATTGCTGCACAGCACCGTGTCGGTGGAAAACGCGCGTTCTTCGATCAGGCGTATGCCCTCTTCGAACCCGATACGTTCGAAATCCCAGTCACTGCCTTCCACCCTTATGATCCTGGGATCGAGAGCATTGTCTTCCATGGCCTTGACGAAGGCATCACGGCGCTTCGTCGCGTTGGGATTGATCGGAGGCATCTCGAGAAAGCACGGTGGTTCCCCGGTGCGGCACAGATATTCCACGATCAGCGGAATGCTCTGAAAATTATTCGATCCCACAAATGCTTTGCCGACCGCCAGGTTGCTGTCAAAGACGACTGTCGGGACCTCTTCGGTAAATCGCTGCACGGTTTCCGGATCAGAGCTTCGCCCGAGCGGTGCGATCAGGGCACCTGCAGGGCGAAGCGATTGCAACGTGGCAAGCGCATTGTTCTCAAGTTCGACCTGTCCATGGGCGCTGAACACGATCGGCCAATAACCTGCATTGATGCACTGACGCTCGATCAGGCGGACGATCTCGGCAAAAAATGGGTCCGCGAGATAGGGAACCAGAATTCCGATTGTCTTTGTGAGTTTTCGATTCTGGTTGATCGCGAAAATGTTTGGCCGGTAATCGTATTTCTCGAGCGCGCTTTCGATCCGGACGCGCGACGATTTCCGAACGCTTTCAGGATCGTGAAAATACTTCGAGATCGTCGGACGGGAGACCCCACTAACCTTCGCAAATTCCTCCATGTTTCTGATTTTCTTGCCCGTCATTCGCCCTCATCCATTTCAGTACAACGCGGCTGCCGGGTCGTCAGTGCGGTTGCGTCTCTGTTCACGGCATTGTTTTACGCGCGGCATTGTTTTACGTGACGTGCGGCAGATTCAGTTTTGACAGTAGAGCCTCTACCGGGTGGCGGTCAACAAGATGTTGCGGCCTTTGGCCCGGGATGTCAGATGCAGGCGCAGGCCGTGGTTGCCGAAGGTCCTGAGAGCAGACTTGGGCAAGGAAGCCATGAAGAAAATCGTCGTGATCGGAGAAATCCTTGTCGAAATCATGGCCGACACGGTCGGCACGGGATTCCTCTGCCCGCAGCCGCTGCACGGGCCATACCCTTCCGGCGCGCCCGCGATTTTTGCCGACCAGGCCGCCAGGCTCGGCCAACCCGTCGCCATTGTCTCTTCCGTGGGCAACGATGACTTCGGTCGACTCAACCTGGACCGGCTCAAGCGGGATGGCGTCGACGTCGCCGGGGTGCACGTCGACCCCGACCGTCCGACAGGCAGTGCCTTCGTGCGTTACCGTTCGGACGGATTGCGCGACTTTGTCTTCAACATCAGGCACAGCGCCGCCGGATCCTTGAAATTCATTGACGCCGCCAGGCACATTCTGGATGTCGCCGACCATATCCACGTGACGGGGTCGTCTTTCTCAATTCCGGGTTTCGTTGAATTCAGCATCGAAGCAGCCGATGCGATCAAGGCACGCTCCGGCACCGTTTCATTCGATCCGAACCTGCGCAAGGAAATGCTCTCGGCCGAAGGATTGGCGGATGCCATGACCCGGATCATCGGGCTCACCGACCTGTACCTTCCGAGCGGTGATGAACTCAATCTCCTGACCAATGCGCAGGACCCAAAGGGAGCCATCGCCGAGCTCCTGAGGCGAGGCGTCAAGGCGGTCGTGCACAAGCGTGGCACCGACGGTGCCCGGTACTACGATCGGGACCGGCAGTACTCGGTCGACGCCTTCACGATCAAGGAGTTGGACCCAACCGGGGCGGGAGACTGCTTTGGTGCCACGTTCACCTCGCTCTGGTTGCGCGGAAGGCACCCCCAATCGGCGCTCGAGATTGCAGCTGCCAGCGGTGCGCTGGCGGCGATGACCAGGGGGCCGATGGAAGGCACCGCCGATTTGCCTACGCTCGACCGCTTCGTTCTCGACAACAAGAAAGACAAGAGAGCAGACTGATGAAACATCCTCTCCTTGCCATCCCCGAGGCATATCACAGGGGTGAACATGTGGGGATGATCTCGGTCTGTTCCGCTCATCCGCTCGTGATTGAAGCAGTCCTCGACTTCACCCGGGAGCAGGGCAACACCATTCTGATCGAAGCCACCTGCAACCAGGTCAACCAGCATGGCGGCTATACCGGCATGACGCCCATGGATTTCAGGCATTTCGTCGAGGAAATCGCCGCAAAGGCGAACGTTGAAACGTCCAGGATCATCCTGGGCGGCGATCACCTGGGGCCGAACCCTTGGAAACACCTGCCCGCCGGCGCGGCGATGGAAGAGGCGGAGGTCATGACAAGAGCCTATGCGGAAGCCGGGTTCAGCAAGCTGCATCTCGACACGTCAATGGGTTGCCGGGGCGAGCCGGCCGCCCTGGCCGATGAAGACGTCGCACGGCGCGCGGCGCGGCTGGCTGCCATCTCCGAACAGCACAAGAGAGGTCTCGACCCGGTCTATGTCATCGGCACGGAGGTGCCGGTCCCGGGTGGTGCGACCCACGGTCTCGATCATGTCGTACCGACGAGGCCGGAAGCTGTCGCGCAGACCTACAAGATGCACGAGGCCGCCTTCCGGGAACTCGGTTTGCAGGAGGCGTTTTCCCGCGTGATCGCTCTTGTCGTCCAGCCCGGTGTCGAATTCGGCAATTCGGATGTCATCCACTTCGATGACCGGAAGGCACAGGCACTGTCTGCCATGCTGAAGGCATTTCCAACCGTCGTGTTCGAGGCGCACTCGACGGACTTCCAGACCGGCGAAGGATTGCGCGGACTGGTTGAGAATGGGTTTGCGATCCTGAAAGTCGGTCCGTGGCTTACCTTTGCGTTGCGCGAGGCGCTCTATTCGCTCGATGGCCTCGCTGATGTTCTCGACGGTCATGCACCGAAAGGGCGGCTGATGGCGACGATGGACCAGGCCATGCAGGCGGCTCCCGGCTTCTGGTCAAACCACTATTCCGGCAATGAAACGGAACTCTGGCTCCAACGGCATTTCAGTTTTTCGGACCGGATCCGCTATTATTGGCCAACTGCGGAGGTTGCCAGCGCGGTCGATGCATTGCTGGAAAGACTGGCGGACCGGCATGTGCCTGCACCGGTCCGAAACCAGTTCTTTCCCGGTTACGGTCTTGGGACAGGGCCCGAGGCTTGCCGTGAACTCCTTCTCGAAGCGGTCAAAGATGTCTTGTGGCTCTATCACCATGTGACCGGAAAAAGTGCCGTTGCAAACATTTGCCATCCCCAGGGCAATGCGGCCTCGTGAGGTCGTAAATGGCGCTATGCTGAGGACCGTCCGAGCCCGGGCATCACAAACCGCAACCCTTGACGTTCCCGCCTGCCAGCCGACATGCACAAGCCAAGTATCGCCGACTACCGCAACTAGGTGGAGGGCGCGATCGTAGAACCCCGTGAAGCCGAGGCCGCGGTGCCTGGCAGGCGGCCGGTCCCGGCGTCGCTGTTCCCCGGTTACGCAAACCGGCCCGACATGTTTGCCGCCTTGGGCAAGGGTCACGATGGCTGTCTGATTCGCAATCAGGGCTGCCACGATCGGGATGGACTCTTTGGGTGCCAGAGGAGAAGAAAACCACACATCAGGTCACAAAATGAACTGGGTGGACTCCTGCGGAGTCGTGACCTGTTCGTACACTTCGTTGCCAATGATGCGAGCTTTTGCGGTAGCCTGACCGCACACCCGGCAATGTGGGTCAAATCCGGTGTTCCGATGGGGCCAGGATCGAGCCTGAGCGGAGATCGTTTGATGCGCGTTGCGCCCGTACATAGGTTCTGTCCGTGAAGTCATTCACCTGCCCAGGGATTGATGACTTCCGCTCCCGTGGGCTCGAAATCGCTCACGTTCCCCGTGACGATTTTCATCCCGTGCACGATGGCCGTTGCGGCGATCAGCGCGTCCCGTTCGGCCCGCGGGTTGGGAACATGCAGTCGCGCACACTTCAGGGCGACGTCGGCATCGACGGGCAGTGTGCGGTCCCTGAACTCGGGCTGCACGTACCTATCCATCCAGGTTCGCAGAAGTTCTCCCTGTCTGGCATCGCGTCGCTCGACGCGCAGTATACCTATTTCCAGCTCCATCAGGGTCAGCGCGGAAATGTAAAATGTTGTTGCGTCCTTGCCCGAGATCCATGCGACTACATTTCCGTCAGCCCTGCCGTCCCCAAATCTGCGCAACTCCGAGATTACGTTTGTGTCCAACACAAACATCAGGACAGATCGGGAGCAGCGGCTTCGATGCGGCTTCGAGCAGGATCGAAATCGATATCGGCAAGGCCTGGCATCGACAACGCCTCGGTCAGACTTCGTCCCTGTCCCGCGAGCCGCCGGTAGTCTTCGATGCTAAGCAGGACATGCGCGGGTTTGCCGCGGTCGGTGATGAAGACCGGTCCAGATTTCGCCGCCTTTTTCGCGCGTGCGACGTCCTGATTGAGTCCGCGGCTGGTCACGGTCGTGATGGTCAAATTTGCCTCCATTGGTGATGTAGTCATGTAACTACATTCTTGGCATGCATGCAAGCGCGAAAGGCCGGCATGGTGTCAGCTGGCGGCTTGCCGGTTCATGATGCGGCGGGTGGCACGGGAGGCATCCGATTGAAACAGAACGGAAAAACCGCGAAATCGAATTATGATTCAAGCTCTGATAGGCGAAATTGCGGCATGGTCAATCTATCCGGTCGCATCGCGGCACGCAACGGCGACACCGGTCGGGAAGGCCTCATCAAGTGTCGCCCATGTGGTGCGCGCCCGGCGTGAACACCATCGCCTTCGCAATCCGGCCCGCCGCCTTGCGCGCTTGCATGAAGGCATCCGCGAGGTGGCGGGGTCCGGTTCCAGAGTCACGGGCTGTGCAAAGCCTTCATCACGGTGGCCGAGCGCGAGCTGCTGCCGCCGCCGCGCTCGCTGACGAAAGGGCTCGTCAGCCATGCCTGGCCCCGTCTGACGTGACGGAGGGCTACGCCGGAGACTGGACGGCAGACCAGCTGCGCGAGCCTGCCCAGCGGGTCGCCGACCGCATCGACGAGCTTTGTAAATGGCAAGCTCACCATTGCCGCGCTCTTTCCATTATTTTGTGCAAATGTTGATTTCATGCACTTGCACGGTTCAACATGACGGTCGGCGTCAAGTTCATGTCCACACTTCGGAAGCACGGCGGGACAAACCGTCATGTGCCCGATTCCGGAGCAAGAGTGCGAATTCTCCCGTTCTGCTTCCTGACGTTCATTGCGAGCCATTTTCCGTCACAGGCCCTGCCCGAAGGTGACGAACTGAGAGACGCAAGGGATATCCTGGCCGCGGAGACAGGCGTCGTCAGGCAATGGACGTTCTCGCCCGTGATTGCGGTCGTACACGCGGGGGACCTTGACCTCCTGCACTTGCAGGAAACGATTCAGTTCATCAATTCGCATACCGGACTCGGGATTGACACGCAGGTCAGGAGGAAGGACCTGGGTTCCGTCACCGGAAGCCTCTTTGGCGGAAAGCGGCTGGAAAACGGGGGGGCGCAAGGCTCCCGAGCCGCATATGCAAGGATCCTGTTTCCCGACGGCGACACGCTTTCGGCGAACATCTTCGTCTGCAAGGTCGACAACGCTACGGGCGCCCTGTTCCTGATCCTGAGCCGGACTGCCAAGGGCTCTCGTGGAGCCTTGCAAGGCAATTTGTCGAGGGGACAGCACCTTGCTTCTTCCATGCATTGTCACTCAGGAACGAGATTGAAGTTGCCCACATATTCATCCGGGACAACGTCTCCGAAGAGGCGGAGAAGGCGTGCATCCACGATGAGCTGGTGCAGGCAATGGGTCTTCTGAACGACGCTCCGGGATCAAGGTTCTTCACGTTCGACAACGTCGTTGCGACGCCGGACCCGCAGGACTGGAAGCTCCTCTGGGCCCTGTATGCCGCGGACATCTAGGCGGGCGCGGATGTCGATGAAGTTCTGAACAGCTACACGGGGATCGAGTAGAACGCATGGTGTCCGTGCCTGCTGGCGACCGTGCCGGGATTGGGGAGGGAACGGAGCCACTTTCGCCGCAACGCATGTCGATCAAGACGATGGCGAGTCGGTCGGCAGAGGTTCAAGGCTCGCCCGTCAGGGCAATCAGGGAAGCGCCGGTCGCCGGGCCCATGTTCGGCACCGAGGTCATGATCGCGTGCCTTCCGGCCAGATCCTCCGAGCCGGCGCGCGCTGCCTCGACGTGCCGGTCAAGCACCTTGATGGCGCTTTCAGGTTCCGGAAGCCAGTTCGTGACGCTCCCGTTCGGCAATGGGCCGTCGGCCTCCGCCACGACCGCTTTCAGTCGAGAGCGTGTACGCCATTGCCGAACCCGGGAGCCTGTCCGCTGGGAAGTCGATTCGACAAGGCGCGGAATCCTGCGGCGGATTGCCCGTGTGGGACTGTCGTCGACAATCATCGTTGGCCGTTGACCGCTCGCCGAGGTTCCAACTACCGTGAGCCAAAATCCTGTCTGTTCCGTGCATACGAAGGTTGGAGCTCTTGAAATTCACTTTGGCATTTCTCGTAGTCCTTTTTGTGGCCGAGCTCTTTCGGTGTGGGTTTCCTGGCGTTACGCCCGGGTTGGCGATGGTCCTGTTCTACGAGTTCTGCCTCGTCGCCGCCGTGATTGTCCTTCGTGGCCGGGTCGCATTCGTTTTTCGTCCGCCCGGGCCGGCCGAAGTCATGCGCGCCGTCCGCTGGAGCTGGTCGCGAACAGTCCTGCTTGTGCCCGTTGCCGGGGCCGTTCTTTGGATGATTCCGCTGACCTACGGCATGACCGTGGGCACCTTGTCGCTCCGTCCCGTTGGGTTCGAAGCCCTGTTGCAGGTGATCGTGATGCAGGTCCTGCTTGTCGGCCTTGCGGAAGAGGTCTTCTTTCGCGAAGCCGCGCTTGGCTCCTGGGTCGAAAGGCCCATGGTCGCCTTTGGCATCTCGTCGCTCGCATTCCTTGTCTTTCACCTTCACACCGGGCTGCCGCAGGCGTTCATCGCCTTCGGCGCCGGGCTGGTTTACGGTGCGCTGCGACTGGCGGGAGCAGGCATCCTGGGCGTGGCCCTTCTCCATGGGGTGACGAACATCGCGTTCTCTCGCGTATGGTCGATCGGCCTCTCCGAAAGCGTCCTGCCGGGCTACGCTGTCTGGTTCGTGTGCGCTACGGCCAGCCTGGCAGGCGTGATCCTGCTGCTTTTCAAGGACAACTTTGTCAGATTCGATGGAGCTGAAGATGCTTGACGATGCGAATCGGGCGCGGACGGAACGACAGCGACAACGACGCGGGTCGGGGGCCAGGCTGCGGAACCGGTCGCCGCTCGCTAAGCACGGAGTTGGGGAAGCACGGCGTCGAATGTCTCGCCGGTGCGCAGCGTCCGAAGACATCGGGGAGCGGCTGGCAACGGAACCAAAGCGCCCGCAACACGCGTGTCGGGAACAGCTGTCTCGGTAGTTGCGGGGGCTCGCAGCCGCCGAGATCGACATTTGATCGCATTCCCGGTCTGATACGCCCCGATGACTACTCCTGCACATACCACATGGTTCAGGATCGTCAGGGAACGATGCGTGGACGCCTGCAGCGGCGCGGCCTCGTCGCGTTCGACGTCGATCAGGCCGGAGACCTCGCCGCCGAGCGGCCTCGTCAAGGAAGACGGGAGAGCGTGCCGAATGCGGCCTCCCGACGGCCAGAATGACTGGAACGTCTTCCTCAAGGCACGCGCGCCCAATGAAGTGTTCCGAGCAATGAGATCAATGAGACAGCTTCGTGTCCATCCTTGGACACCGCTCTTGCAGCGGGTCATCAGGCCGCCTCCACAGTTCACACGGGGCGCCAGTTGCGATACTCCGGCGCACATGTCCCTTCCCCGATTGTCCAATGCCCAGGCCCGCAACCGCTTCCTTGCTTCCCACGCGCTTGACCGGAGCGCATCCGGGCTCGCACTGCCGGATCTGATTGATCGGCTCGGTTTCGTACAGGTCGACAGCATCTCGACCGTCGAGCGCGCCCATCACATGATCCTGTCGGCGCGGTCGCGCCCATACAGGCCGAAGCACCTCACCCCGCATCTTCATCGCCACCGAACCGTTTTCGAGCACTGGACACACGACGCTTCGATCATTCCGACCGCCTTCTTTCCTCACTGGCACCTGATGTTCCGCCGAGAGCAGGCGCGTCTCGCCACCCATTGGCGCAAGTGGCACGGCGAGGATTTCGAGCGGAAGCTTGACGCAACCCTCGATCGGATCGCCGCGAACGGCCCCTGCATGGCCCGCGAAGTCGGCGAGGACGAGACTGGCTCCAGCGGCGGATGGTGGGAGTGGAACCCCTCAAAGGCCGCGCTCGAATTCCTCTGGCGAACGGGCCGGCTCGCGGTCTGTCGGCGAGAGGGTTTCCAGAAGGTCTATGACCTGACGGAACGCGTGATACCTGCCGGGCACCGCAGGGACACGCCTGACGAGGCCGAAAGCATCGACTGGGCCTGCAATGCCGCGCTCGATCGCCTGGGCTTCGGGACTTCGGGCGAGATCGCAGGCTTCTGGGACCTCGTGCGCCCTAAACAGGCACGTGACTGGTGTCAGGCGAATCTCGGCTCCCGATTGATCGAGATCGAAGTGGAGGGCATCGACGGAAAGCCGCGCAAGTCCTTCGCCCGGCCGGATATCGTGGACCGGCCATCCGCCGCCATTTCCGGCGGCGTACGGATTCTCAGCCCGTTCGATCCCGTGCTCCGGAACAGAAACCGTGCTGAACGGCTGTTCGGGTTCCACTTCCGGATCGAGATCTTCGTCCCGTCTGCCCGTCGCCGCTATGGCTATTACGTATTCCCTGTCATTGAGCGCGACCGCCTGATCGGGCGCATCGACATGAAGCGCACAGGCACGCCGAAAATGCTCGCCGTCACCGCCTACTGGCCCGAAGCAGAGGTCCGCCCCAGCCGCGGCCGGCTGGATCGGATCGAGGCGGAGATCACCCGCGTCGCCCGATTCTCCGGCTGCGAGGGCGTCATCTTCGCCGATGGCTGGCTGAGAGAACCGGGCTGATTGTACGATTCCGGCCCCTGCATCCGGCCGATCGGGCGATAGCGCGGATCGGAGGCCATGCGCTCGCGAATCGACAGGTGCAGCAACTCTCCGTCGGCCTTGCCGACCCGTCGCGGCGCGCGCGGCAGGAAGAAAGTCCCGAGTCCACGCCGGGCGACCAGCATCGGTGCACCGGCGCCCTCCGGGAATCGTTCACCCCAATCGCCGGGCAACGGAAGACCATGGCGGACGGCGTGGCCGAGCATCCAGTTCAGCGGGACATTCGACAGCGGCCATGCCGCCGGGCCATGCGAATCTCTCCACCGACATCGCCATGTGTGCCCGGAAACCGGGCTGGCTCCAGCCTCCCGCGCCAGTCGTCGCTACGATTCCACAGGATCGGCGAACAGGCAGTGCGATTCTCGTCAATGGCCAGAGCGTGGCAACCATGGCGAACATGTCGGCCCAGACGGTCATCGCGGAATTCCGTCGCCATCGGCGCCAGCCGCGACAGGACCGGACAGGGCAGGAGGCCTAGTGTTATGTTTTATTTTGGGGATTCCGTTTTCCCGTGGGATATGATTCAACCGCTCCCGGCGATTGCCGCACAGTTTTCGAACAGGAGCAGAACCGGAATGGCAAAGAGCAGGAGAACCCGGATTGTCCTCAGCGAGCAAGACCGCGAACGTCTCGAGAAGATCAAAACCGATCCCCATTCGATCCTCAAGCATGTGCAGAGGGCGACCATCATCCTCCACCTCGGCGATGGCCTCACCCTGACGCAGACGATGAGGGCCACCGGCATGTCGAAGCCGACGGTCTGGCGCTGGTGGGACCGCTTCCTTGCCGAGGGTGTTGACGGCCTGCTGTACGACATCCCCCGGAGACGGGGGCGCAAGCCGATTTCCGAGGACAAGGTCAGCGAACTGATCGAGCTTGCGGTACGGCACCTTCCGCGACATCCGCCACGCTTAAGGCTGACCCAGCCATGCCCGTGGCAGCATCCCGCGTTTACACCGTTCTTCGGCTCGACAGCACCATCCTTTGATCCGGATGGTATTCTCGGTCAGCGACGGGCTCTGAGTCCCGCCATGACCTGCCGCCTTCGCCACCTGAGCCCAGAGGCCCTCGCTCCGGTCGGGTTGTGTTGTCCCGACCATCACCGCTTAATCGGCCTCATCCGCCAGTCAGGAGAACTCCGCGCCATTTCCCGCACTGCAGTTATAGGCGTGGTCCTTGACATTCGAGGGTCACAGCATCCAGTCTGTCCTCCTCACCTTCCGATCTTTCACTGCTGAACTTTCCCGGATTGCCGCCGTCTCTGCGCCGGGGGACCCGGTGCGTGCTCACCTCGGTTCTTCCGCACCGGTGCTAGCCATCGGGTAGCAGGCTGACCCTTGGCATCCTCCAATATATCCCCACAAGTCAGCTTCCATGTGGAGGCGAGTTTTCGTCGCATCATCGATCGTTCGCTTTCGCTACGGCCCTTCGGTTCGCTCGCCATCCTGACTGACCGGACCGGGTTGGAGCCTTGCTCCAACCAAGCCCACGATGGCTTTCTGCATCCCAGCTCGCAGGCACAGGGTCACCCCCATACCCGTGGGACATGCTACGGCGCCAAACCAAGAATTGCGCCGACGGGACTTCCACCCGCTAGTTCGTGTCCGCCAGAAAACCCCCTCTCTTCGGCTGCGGTGGACGACGATTTTCGACAAACCGGGATGCCGCGATGCGGCAATTCTCCCCGCTTCGGGATATTGACGCGTCCCGAGCCGCAGGTTTTCCGCCCACCGGACCGAATTTCGCGGCTTTCGCCGCCTTCAGCCCATAGGGAACCGTTCCCGCTCCGGGCGGGCCACGAATGAACCGGTGTTTCGGGGAGTGCCGTCAGGCGGCGCGTCGTCGTCGCGCCTTTCGACGCAGCAGAAGACCGATGCGGTGAATGTTGAGAGCGACCACGGAGAGTGCCACAACGCGGGCAAAGCCCTCCGCCCCGTACGCCAGGACCCGGTCGAGACCGCGGTGCTCAAGGTTGTTGATCGCCGATTCCACCGCCGGATGCTGGCGACGCATCGCCGCGAACTCCTCGCCCTGTTCGCGCTCTCGCTCCGCCGTGTTGAGGTAGCCCTTCTTCGGCAGCACGTTGTGATCGAGCAGCTCGTCAAGGCGGACACGGTTTTCGGGGCTGTGAAAGCCGCGGTCGAAGCTCACCGCACGGAGATCGGGAAACCGCGCCTGGGCAGCCTCGACCATCGGCACCGCGTAGTCCACGTCGCTGCCCTCCCACATGATCTCGTGGTGCAGGACAAAGCCGTGCCGGTCTTCCAGGATGCAGACCGGAACGCCAAGCTCCACCGGACATCCCGCCTTGCCCTTCGCGACCCAGCGCGTGTGCGGCTCGAAGATCGAGAACACCTTCTCGTCCTGAGGGATGGTCTCGCCCTTGAGAAGACGGCGGTCGATCTGGTCAATCTGACGCTTCGCATGGGCGATATAGCCTTCGATCTCCACGATCTCCCAGGCCTTCACGCCATGCGCAACCAGAACCGAAAGGCTGGCCTCCGCACGCACGACAAGATCAAGGCAGCGCCCGAGATATGCCTCCACATGCTCCGGACGCGCCCGCCGCGTTGCCCGCACCCTGTGGAACAACCGCCGCACCAGCCGCGTCAGGTGCTTCCACTGGCGCCAGCCACGAACACCGCTCTTCGCCGCCGCACGGCCCACCGCACGGATCAGGCAGCGCATCGCGTCCCACAGGAGACTGACATCCGTCGGATAGTGCACGTCGGTCTCGACCACGAAGCTGTCACAGCGCCCGACCAAGGGCGCGCCAGGCTTTTTTCTCGCGACCGCATGGCCGCTCTCCACAACCAGGTCGTTGACCGCCACAAGCAGTTCGGGGCGCAGAAGGCTCACATTGTCCACCAGCCTCTGGTAGCCGTAGCGATAGTCGTCCCAGACATCCGCATGGCCAAGGAAGCGGCGCAATGTCTTGTGTTCATTCACAAGCTCGTGGAGACGGTCGAAGTCGCAACCGAGACCCTGCTTGATCACCCCCATCACAAGGATCCGCCACATCTCCATGCCCGGCCGCCCGACCTTCCTGTCGATGCCGGGAAGGATGTGCTCATCGAGGAGGGCGAACAGCCGGGAGCGGAAATGCTCGTCGGCGTAGAGATGCTGCAGTCCCAGCAGCAGGGCCGGGATGTCGTCCCTGGACTTGAGGTCCAGCTCGATTTTTTCGATGTGAACCTCGCCGAGTTCCATCTGCGGATTGCGTACCTGTCTCATCATTACCTCGCGAAGAAGTGCGCATATCGGCCCGAATTGGGCCAAAAGGGGCTGAAAGCGGGATTTCGGTCGTGATCTTCGCGGCGAGAATACCGTTATTTATCACATAGAGTCAATGACTTATTGGATTTTCGGGCAAGCACTAGTTCAGCAGCCAGACTCGCTGCACGCCTGCCTGCTCGCTGAACCGCCCAAGGCGACCGACCCTTTGACACCAGAGTGCTTCGGCCTACATCGTTACCTCCGTGGCCGCTCTGGCTGCTACCAGTCGAAGCGACAATTTGCTGAGTGGGATTCGCACCCACAAGGGTGACGCGCCTTTCCACGGCGCACGCAAATTAGTACGTTAAGGTCTCTCGGCATCAGTTCGGACTACGAACTCGTTCCAGTCAGCGGGTGGGCCTTGCTGTAGAAGCTTGGCGACAGACTTACGTGCGACCGCGAAGCCCTTATCGAACGCTTCTGCCTTCGCCTCGGGTGAGGAGTTTTTCCGCCGCTTGTGGACGATGGACGATCGTGCCTCGTAAAAATCTCTCACATCGCGAAATACGCGAAGGCGGTCGTCAGGGCCTGATCCGAGAAAGCACGCCGCTCTTGTCTTCAGCTTGAAGCTGATTTCGCCTCCGTCGAGTTCATACATCCGTTCGAGGGCAATCGCCACATCCAGGATCTTGTCGTCGGCCTGAAAGCGGCCGCTACGCGCAAGGACTTCGGCCAGCCGCGCGATTGCTGGGGAGCATTCCTTGTACCGCTCAGTTTTTCGGCCCTCAAAAGCCTTTTTGGCCTCGTTCAGGGCATGCTGATTGACCGGGCTGGATTTGGTAAACATACTACCGAAGGATCGGGCCACGGAGCCGTAGCCGACACTTCCGTGGTAGTAGGGCTGGCCGGGGAGGCACGACGCGATGCGATGGATGCAATAGGGAATCGTCACCAAGCAGATGACCGGTCCCGCGTGGAACAACGCCAGAAGTTCAATAAAATCCTGTGCGTCTCCGAAGAACGGGCCGCCCCAATCAAGCCCGGGGTGAGAGCCACTACCGCATGGAGAGAATGCAGGATTCCAGTGAAACGGCTTGACGATGGCCGAGACGGATTTCCACCCATTGAATTTGATGATGGAGGGTGCGACATCGCTTAGTGCGGCTTCGTTCACGAAATTGCGCATTTGATCGAATGGCACGAGTGCCATGTCCTCGGCGATCGGAATTTCGTCGCTGACGGACAATCCGTAGAGAAGGGTAACATGGTATCCAACCGTGAGACTGCAGGAGGGGGATAGAGGAGGCTCCAGTTGCCGGTCGGGTTCGATTAGGTAGTGCAGTTCAGCCGCGGTCGCGACGAATCGGTTTTCGCGTATGTCCAGCACGCGTGCCATCAATCCGCCGATTATGGAGGTCAAGGTTTGCAGCCCGCCGCCTGTCGTCGTCTGCATCCAGAATTCGCCGTTTCCGTCGGAGGGATCTACAAACTCCGACCATGAAGGGTGCCTCGCAAGAACGGCAAGCACGTTCTCGGAGTGGAGCGTAGTACTGTGCCAGATAACGACTCTTCGAACGGCATGCGTGGTAGTAGAAGCTGTTCAAGTGGACGGACCGATCAGAGTGCAAGGTGGACCAAGGGAACTCAGCGAGACAGAGGATGTGCCGTTGGCGCTGTTTGTCGATTTCATCCCAGTAGTACTCCTGAGCCGCGGCGAGTTCGGAAAGAGCGTGAGCTAGTGTTGTGATTCTTTTTCACGATGCCGATTCTTGCAGCTTCTGGTGGCCCTTCTTCCATGCCTCCACGAGATCTTCGGGCGCCTTGCTCCAGCGAAACGGCCGGGCGTCATTGGAATTGTGATGCTCGATGTAACCCTCGATCGCCGCGATGCACTCGTCGAGCGAGTTGAAAATCGCGTGCCTGAGTCTCTGCCTCGAGAGCTTGGAGAAGAACCCCTCGACGGCATTCATCCACGAGGCCGAGGTCGGGGTGAAGTGGAACGTCCAATTGGGGTTGTTCTTCAGCCATTCGTTGACCTCGGCCGACTTGTGAGAGGAGACGTTGTCGAGGATGACGTGAACCTGGGTTTCGGGCTCGATCCCCTCGGAGACGAGCTCGAGGAAGGCGAGGAATTCCTCCGAGCGGTGACGTGCGACCATCCGGCCGGTGACCGTGCCGGTGGCGACGTCGAGGGCCGCCATCAGGCAGGTGGTGCCGTTGCGCTTGTCGTCGTGGGTGCGGGTCTCGGGATGGCCGGGCTTCATCGGCAGGGGCGCCTGCGTCCGTCCCAGCGCCTGGATCTGTGTCTTCTCGTCCACCGAGATGACTACAGCGTGGTCGGGCGGGTTGACGTAGAGGCCGACGACGTCGCGGACCTTCAGCTCGAACCTCGGATCGCGGGAGACCTTGAATGTCTTGACCCTGTGGGGCTTGAGGCCATGGCTCTTCAGGATGCCGAATACCGTCGAGACGGCGATCCCCACCCTCGTCGCCAGCGCCCGCAGCGTCCAGTGACTGGCGTGCTCCGGCGGCGGCGACATCGCAAGCGCGATCAGTTCGCTGACCTTGTCCTCGGAAATCGGCTTGCGCCCCCGTCTCCGTGGGATGTCGTACAGCAGGCCGTCAACACCCTCGGCAAGGAAGCGGTCCCACCAGCGCCAGACCGTCGGCTTCGACATGCCGGTGGCCCTCATCGTCTGCGTCAGGGTGAGGCCGTCGCCGAGGTGAAGGATGATGGTTGCCCTCAGGACATGCTTGAGGATCGAATGGGGATCGGTTTTGATCTTCTCGAGACGCTTCCGGTCTTGCTCGCTGAGGACGATCCGGGTTCTCCTGCTCTTTGCCATCCTGGTTCTGCTCCCGTATGAAAACTGCGCGGCTTTCGCCGGGAGCGGTTGAATCACACTCTGTAGGAAAACGGAATCCCCAAAATCGAACATAACACTAGGTTCCCGATCCAGGCGTTTGGTTCGAAGTTTGGTGGTGTCATGAGCGCAAAAACGGCTGGATCTCAAAAGGGGTCTGGAACGTATGAGAGGGTAATAGCCGGATTCGTGTGGCTGTGGAACAAATCCGGCGCACTACCATCCCGAAACGATCGATCACGAGACCGCTTCCTTCGTGAGGCGTGAGGTACAGATTCCGACGGAAATGTACGCGATTCCGACGGGACTTGAACGCGAAGCGCGCGGGTTCACGGGGTTCTCGCCGTCCGCCACACGGCCTCTTCCAGCGGCCCGCATATCTGGATGCGATAGCCCTTGAACAGTAACCGATCAACAATTGAATTTGCGATGGTCGATTTCCCCAATGACCGGATGTCATTGCTGGGCGTCATCTGTCCGGGGACCAGCGTCGAGGATTTACGTCGGCGCTGCTGAGAGTGTGCACGAATTGTGGACAATTGAACCATTCCGACTGTCGAAAACGCATGAACGACAGCGAAGTCGCCAACGCTGGCTATCCGATCGGTTCCGGCGCGGTGGAAAGTGGGAATCGCATGGTCGTGATCCGGCGGCTGATGAGGTCCGGCCGGCGCCCCGGGGGCGTGATGGCGGCCATGTCGTCCCGACATTCCGGGCTCTGCTGAAGTCTGGTCGCTTCGACCGGGCATGGTCCACGCTTTCCAAGGGTTGGCCGCAATGGAAGCCGCCCGTACCCGCAAACGACAATCAGGCCTTGATGGCGCTTGCCGCGTGATTCGTTTTACAATCTCAATTCCCGAAAAATCGCGCCATTCCGGAATCACGCCCTTGACGTTTGCTTCGATTGCTTCATTTATTTCATTAATGTATCGTGACTCAGTCAGTCAACGCATTCCAGGGAGGCATGCATGAACACGTTGACTCATAGACAGCTCCCGCCCACGCCCCGGGACGCTGCGATCGCACGAAGCACGCACAAGGCTTTGTCTCCCTACGGCGGGACGGACCAACCCTTGAAGCTGCGTGTCAGGGACAGCGAACAGGACCGACCCATCGAACTTCCGGCCGGTGCGGTTGACCTGCTCATGCGCGTCTTGGAAGCCATGGCCGCGGGGCAGGGCGTGACGCTTATCCCGGAGAGCGCCGAGCTCACAACGGTCCAGGCGGCCGACGTGTTGAACATCTCACGCCCGTTCCTCATCAAGCTCCTCGATCAAAAGGCCATCCCTCATAGGAAAGTCGGCAAGCACCGCCGGATTCTCATGGAGGATGTCATGGCATACAAGAACGCCATCGACCGTGAACGCGAACTGGTGCTTGAACAGCTAACCCGGGACGCCCAGGCTCATGACATGGGATACGGCGCCCGGTGACGGGCTTAACCGCCCTTCTTGACGCCAACATTCTCTATCCCGCGCCGATGCGGGATATCTTTCTGCAAATGGCTGTTGACGATCTCTTCCGTGCGAACTGGACGGCTGACATCCATAGGGAATGGATCAATGCCCTGCTCCGCAATGAACCGCACCGTGATCGAGCAACCCTCGAACGCACCCGAGAGCGGATGGATCGGGCGACACGGGATTGCCTGGTCACCGGATACGAGACGCTTATCCCCTCACTCCACCTTCCCGATCCCGACGACCGTCACGTTCTTGCCGCGGCCATAGTTGGACGCTGCGACGTGATCGTAACCTGCAACCTTCGTGATTTTCCAAAAGGCTCGGTCGGGCCCTATGGGCTCGAAGTCCTGCACCCCGATGACTTTTTGACCCATCACCTTGGCCTGATGCCTGGCCCATTCTGCGACGCCGTGCGCAAGATACGAGGCAGGCTCGTGGCGCCTCCCATCTCCGTACAAGACTATCTCGCGATCCTTGCCGGAATTGGGCTCGAAGTTACCGCCGCCGAACTCGCACGGTTTTCGCAACAACTCTGAATGTCTCGATCACTGCTCCCAAGCGCATTCCGACGAACGGCTGAGACTTGGCCACGCGTTCGTCGCGGAAAATAAGGCGCGACCATGAGGAGTTGGTTCGGGCCGAGACGGGCGTCGCGTCCGCTTCGACACTCGCTGCGGGCATGAATTCGGTCTCGATCACAACCGGTTGCATGTTGGGTGTCCGGATCAAGACATCCGGTTGCAGGCCAAGACGATCAGGAAAGAAGCCTGTCTGTTCTGCACTGAGGTGGTTTTTCCACAAAGGGAGCTTGTCTCGGAAGACACGCGCCTGTTCTGCATTCACCAAGGGTTCGCCGCCTGTTCGGGGCCGTGAGGTCATT
This sequence comes from Paracoccaceae bacterium, assembly GCA_965242975.1. GTDB lineage: Bacteria > Pseudomonadota > Alphaproteobacteria > Rhodobacterales > Rhodobacteraceae > JAPPHA01. The sequence goes on from CBDETS010000007.1 coordinate 4,377,641, forward strand.
TTGTGCAAGTCCTCTTGAAATCAGATGAAGGATCGTCCCGATTTTGGAGTTCACGCATTTCGCAGAGCAAAGGCACCGGGCCTGCTCACGAAATGTAGCCGAACCGACCGGCAAGAGAGCGCAGAAGCTGTTCGGACGCGCTGCAACGATTCTGCTTTCTCGAAAGGAGGCTTCGTTGATGGATCTGATACAATCATCGTTCAGTTCCACTAGAGACTCGGTTCCGGCAAAACCATACGGCTCTATGGCAACATCATGTGATATCGGGAGCCAAAAATGGTTCTCCCCTCGGTACTTCGCAAACGCAAGTGCATAGCTACCGATGACGAAACTCTTGCTCGGTTTTGCAATTCGGGCAATTATTCTGAGCCCCATTTCTGCAAGGTACCTGAAGACATCTGGCGCGAGCGGACCAGCGGATGCTCTGACACGCGCGTCGTGATCGATGACCTTCAGTGTGTCCGGATCAAAAATGTGGTCGCGGGCGAACGCGATGGCGTGTGCATTCAGATTGTGTTCTTTACCATACGACTCGAGAAATGCATCAGAATCGAAGGGCCCTTTGCTCTCTCTTTTCTCGGCCACGACATCGGGGGGCCGCCTCCAGGTGTCAACGTGAAAGAAGTGGACGAACAGTCTTTCCCTGGGCGTGAGACGTGGTCGGGCGTTATTTCGTGCCGCTGTTTTGATGTTGTCCGCGACAGGTTTCGCTAGAGTTTCGCGTCTCGAATACTCTTTCTCCGCATTTTGTCGGGCTGGTCCGGATTCACCACGTAGCGTGTAGAAATGTCTCTCAACCATGAGATTTTTGGGGTGGTGGTGAAGATACCCTGGACAGGGACTGCCTTACGGAAGCCGTAGATCTTTCCGCTTGAATCCTGCATGTTCCGCAACAGCCATTGTGGAATGTAGTGATGCCGCATGTGCCCGTCTTTTTACATAGGTCGAGGATGTCTTGGTGCCCTGGTCCGAAACAGCTGAAGTTCAGCGAATCATTGCGATGTCGCTCCGACAATCGCGTGAACTCTTCGAGATCCATAATCACGGCTCTAACCCAGCTTGGATCCTATGAGGTGCGCGGAACGATTGCTAGGCTACTCGGGCCCGGTCAAATAGATGCCGTCTTTCCACCCGAAGGCCGGACAGCGGATTCTCCGTTTCGATCCACTCCGTTCGTGGTCTTCAGCGTCGGAAGCATCCCGATTGCCGTCCGGAACGCCTCCGGCGCGCGCTCCGCTATGCGCCGATTGCCGCGTATACGGTTCGCCAGTTCCGCCGCATAGGCCGTCTTCACCTTTGCGAGCTTGTCCAATAGTTCTTCGTCCGTAAGGGCAGAGGCACCATCTACGCCCAGTTTTTGAAGAATCGTGCGCAGCTCTGCGCCGAGCCCATCGGCCACGAGTTGCGCTTCCAGATCGCCGACGGCGTGCTGATGGCATCGACCCTGGAGTTCGCTCTGGCTGAAGCCGCGTTCGGCAAGCTGATTAATGTATTCTCTCCCCGCAGCGTCTCCGTCAAATATGGCAATCCAGGGAATGTCGAGCGCACGGGCGAGTGCCGTGAAAGCCTTCGGGCTGCCGTTGTTCTGGGCATCGATGACGGACACGCCCTGCCAGTCCAAGTTGTACCGCATCGCGTGTGCGAGCGCGTGCACGATGAGATAGTCGGCCTGTCCCTCGACGATCATCCAACACTCGGCGAAGAATATTTCCCCGCGGATGCGACGAGCGAAGGTTTCGAGAGACCGGAGCTCTTCATCGTAAACGTATCTTGACGACCGATCTCGCAGATCCCGCAATGCGCCTTCTAGTTCACGCCGTCGTTCGTGCCGTCCGCAACATGTGAGAAGCGCACGGTAAGTCCTTTCGTCGAGCATTCCCCTGACCGTCAGCGTCTGAGAACTCCGGTCGTACTCCAGAAAGCCATCCGACCCCCGCACGACGGGGTCCAGGCCGCCGAGCTCGGGAATCGTCGCGGAGAAACTCAAAGGCAGAGCTCTCACTTCGGTCCCGTTCTCGGCAAACCGGACGAGGCGGAGGTCTCTGAACGGCACGTGCTGCACGAAATACGGCGAGTGCGTCCTGACAATCTTCTGGCCGGGCAGCGCATGGACATGGCGCCACAACAAGCGTGCGGACTGCGGAGAAAGGTGCGCGTCCGGTTCTTCGAGAACGATCACCGGCTTGCTCTTCCGCCCGTACATTTCGTTGTGAAGGAATTTGCCGAACGCTCTGGACAGATTCATGACCGCAAGGCTTTTTGTGGCCAGTCCCTGCTGATCGAACGACCACGGCTTATCGCGTCCTCCCAGGGCGAGAAGCGCATCGAACCAGCGAGGCCACTCAACACCTCACCCGGCAGCATGAAAGGATCGGGACCCTCGCCCCTATTCAGCGCCAACGGATTGCTCAGAGTAATTGCATTCATGATGTTCTCTGTCTTGGAATCCCCCTCTTGAAGGCGGCGATAGAGACCTTTCAGCAGGTCTGCCGCGGAAGATTCCAGGCCGACCGGTATCTCCAACGCCTTGAGATACTCTTCCCAGAATCTCGGACGCGGGGAAAACGTTCCGTCCACGTCTCGCATTACACCCAGGTAGAACACGGGCAAGCAACGCCATAGCAGTTCGACATTTTCCCTGAAGGCGTACTGGTTGCGCACCGGTTTACCCGTTGCGTCGAGCAACTCCCTGCTTTCCTCGAACCTGCCACGTTCCTCGTTCCTTCCAAACCGACACCGCAGCCCGAGAGAGTGACGACCCTCCCTCGGCTCTGCCCTGCCAGTGGGATCGAGGACCTCCGCAACCTCCCGGGGCCATTCGCCCGGCGCGGACTCTTCGGCCCAGAGTGTGATGCACGCGCCAGATTCGCCGTTTCCATCCAAAGCGTCGCCCACATCGGTTCCCCTGAAGCGAGTCCCGTTCTCGCCCCAGCGCCGCGTCAATGCGAGCCGAACGGTGTCCAGGATCGCCGTCTTGCCGACATTATTGGGTCCGATGAACATCGTCGTCTCGCCCAGATCGAGGTCGAGATTCCGTATGGACCGGAAATTCCGGATTTTGATTCGCGTCAGACGCATGACGTTCGACTCTATCCTGTTTGGAGTCGATTCCGGTAAGGGGCAGAATCGTACGTTTAGTGCGTGAACCAGCTATTGTCCGCAACAATGACGAGCAACAAGTTACCGTGAGGTCAGTGCAGGCATCCGTCGCTAAGTGCGTTTCAGAAGCTTGCGAATCAATCCCACGTTCCTTGCCCGCAGGACTACAAACGATGAGATCGCGGCCACCCTCAATGCCGACCGCCAGACTTTCGGTAATTGGCGCTACACATCAACGTTGAGGGTCGCGGGGGCCCTCCGAACCATGATCCCGTGCCTGCCGCGCACCGCTCCGGTTTCCACTTTTCTAATCCTGTACCGGAATCGACCCCTTTGGCATTGATCCTGATCTTGTCCGTGCCGCAGCGGCGGCGACCGCAGGTCCGGATTGCGGCGAAATCCCCTCGGAAACTGCCCTCGCAGCCATCAGGAAAATGCCGGATGACGAGAAGACCGGCCTGCTGCATCGGTTCTTCGAAGGCGACCCCCTCGCGCACACGGACCTTCGGAGAAGCGTCCGGCCTTTTGAGATGCCTGACATCTCAGCCGAAGGCGTGAGATTCCGGACGTTGTCGGAACTGCGAATGCGCGCGGCGACGATCCGCGAGGAACGCACGGGTACGGGCAAGGGCGGAAATCAACGCAGATGACGACTTGAACTGGAGCAAGCGTGTCGCAAGCGTCTGGACCGGTTGAGGAGGATCGGTGACGGGGCGTGGAAGGAAATCGAGACGGAGATCGCCAGGCGCAGCGGCAGGTGCCGTGACCGGGCGCTGGAACCGGTGCCGGACACGCACACATTGGCGCGAGAGAGCGGCAACCTCGGGTTCCTTGCCAGGCTGGACCGCATCAGGCTGGCACACGGCACGATAACGGCGTCCGTCCGTCTGCTGGATGACAGCTCCTCGGTCTTGCGACGATGGAGCGCGTCTCATGCGTGCCTGCTGCGACCTTTAGGTTCCACGCCCTTCGCAACCGTTCGGGGCCTTGGGGACGGAACGCATGAGGTCGCTGCCGGACTGATGCAGTCCCGAAAGAAACGCGGCCTTGCGACCATTCAGCCCGGCCTGGCGCCGAGTCCATCACCGGAGAACCGAACGGTTGCGGATCGGAATCGGCGCGTCAGGATCCCGAGCGGACAGCGAGGGGCGCGAGATCGAAGCCGCGGAGTCTCTATGTGATTGCGACGCGGCGGGGCCAGATGCGGCAGTTGCAAAATGGCCTGCGAATGCAGGGTTCGGAGGCCCTTCTCAAGGCGATCCGGCGCCGAAGTCACGAAAGCGGAAAGAAGACAACCCATGTACGTGTCCGGAGTTGACGGGCAGCGAAGCCCTAGAAACCGGCCGTGTGAGCGGACCGGGCGGAAACCGCCTGCCGGGTCCGGGCGGATGCAGGTGCACGGGGCCTCAATCCGGCAGGTCTCTTCGGGGCTGTCACCAGGATCCCGTTCCGCCTGGCGGCGCTTTCAGCCGGACGCGCCACGCTTCGTCCCGAGGTCACCCGTGCGGCCTCACCTTGCCATGCCGCCTGCGCCCTGTCACCCATTTCATGCGGTCGGCTCCGGAAGTTGCGGGCGGCTGAATGCGACAAAGGAGATATCCGGGGTGACAGGAACGAGCGAGCAACGAATCGCCGAGGCGCTGGAGCGCATCGACGGCAACCTGGGGCGCATTGCGGACGTCCTTGAGGAGGGCGGGTTGAACGACATTGCCGACGCGTTCACGATCATCGCCATGGCGCGTGGTCTCGGGCATGGAGCCCGAACTCGAGGACGATGACCTGCCGGAGCATTGAGGGCGCGGCGTGCCGGTCGGACTGGTCCGGGTCGCAGGACGCGGAACCGTTCGCGACCGGTCGTGTTGACCATGCGGGCACGCTCGGAAATGGGCTCCGTGCCCTCACCTTGTCAACACGCCGACACGCCGAAAGTGGCCGGGAGGCCACGCAAGGACGCTTCCGACCACGTTTCCGAGCGCCTCCGATGAGGATTGACGACAAGCGCCATCGTGGCGCAGGACAGACCGGAGCGCGCGAGGTCGGGCAACGCACCGAGGACGCCTCGCCATGAAACTTCCGGATTTAACGCCGTTCAAAAACTTTCGCTTGGGCGCCCGGGACTTCTTCATCTCCGAATTGCATGACGGGCGGCAATCCGTCGGTCAGCGGGTGAGGGTCTGACGCAGCCTTATCCAGGGAGGCTGCCTGAAGCGCCAGTTGCAGTCGAGCATCAGGAAGGAGCCCGGTCGGGCCGGCAATGGCATTTTCTTATGCGCTCGGCACGTTGGGTCTGATTTTCGTGTGGAGTCAGGCATCTGAATTCACGTCTCTTTTCTGCGCTGCGGTTTTTTTGGTTCCCGGGGGTTGACAAGTCCCCCGGGCCATGGCATGTTATGTCTGGATCGAACCGTTGTTCGGGAGCTTTCAGCCATGGACCCGCGAATCGCGGCCCTCGAGTCCACCACCTTTCTGGGCCGGCGCCTCACACGGCGCCAGATTGCCGACATCCAGGAAACGGTTGAACTGTTCCCGAACGACAGCCGCAACGAACTGTCGAAGACCATCTGCGAGAACCTGAACTGGACCACGCCGAAAGGCGACTACCGGGTTGCTGCCGGCCTGCGGCTTCTCGAACACCTTGAGGAATGCGGGATCCTGACCCTTCCGGAGAAGCGCACCACGGCGCCGAAGTGGGAACGCAAGCCGATCGTCCATGTGCGGGCGTCCGACCCTCAGCCCGAGATCGCCTGCGGTCTCGAGGCCCTGGAGCCCCTGGAGCTCGAGGCGGCGGAATCGCCCGAGGATGTCGCCCTGTGGAATGCGCTGGTGGACCGCTACCACTACCTGGGATGCCCGCGACCCTTCGGGCCGTCCATCCGCTGGTTCGTCCGGGACCGCCACGGACGCCCTCTCGCGGTTCTGCTGTTCGAGGCGGCGGCACGGATGCTGCCGGCCCGGGACAACTGGATCGGGTGGGGCGGGACCGACCGTGAGCGTCGGCTGCACCTTGCGGTGTCGAACAGTCGCTTTCTCGTGGTTCCATGGGTGCGTGTCGACAACCTAGCGTCGAAAGTGTTGTCGATGGCGCTGCGCCAACTGCCCGACAGATGGGAGGAGCGGCACGCCTGCCGCCCGGTCCTGTGCGAGACCTTCATCGACCCGACCCGTTTCGACGGTGCCTGCTACAGGGCCGCCAACTGGCAGCAGATCGGCATGACGGCCGGCAAGCGCAGCGGGCGCGGCGCCAAGCCGGCCAAGCAGGTCCTGGTCAGGGCGCTCGACCCGGCGTTCCGCGAGATCCTGAAGGGAGAGAGCAAACCCCGGTCACGGCCGAAGCGCCGCAGCAAGTCTCCTGCGTCCGCCTCCGACGACCGCTTCATCGCCATGTAGTCCCGGGTCGCCGACGCGGCCGCCGACATCGCCGCCCGCCACGACCGGGAATGGATGCAGAGACGCCGGGTGCTCAACAGCCTCATCGTCATGCTGTTCGTCTTCCGCCTGGTGCTGGCGCGCGGACAGAAAGGCTACGCCACCGTGACGGCCGAACTCTGGGAGCAGTGCCGGCGATCCGGCATCACGCTGCCGCAGCCGAAACCGGTCGCCGCCTCCTCGATCTGCAAGGCGTGCGCCCGCGTGCACGAGAACCTGTTCCGGGACCTGCACCGCGAAATCCTCTCACACGGCATCCACGACCCGAACTGGAACGGACACCGGACCTTCGCCGTCGACGGCTCAAAGCTCAACCTGCCGCGCCCGCTCGTCGAGGCCGGATACCGGACCCCCAATCCCGATGCATGGTACCCCCAGGGGCTGCTGTCCTGCCTCTACAGGCTCGACAACCGCATGCCCGTCGACTTCATCCTCTCTTCCGATGCCAACGAACGCACCGCCGCGCTCACCCATCTCGACGCACTCGCGCCCGGCGATGTCGTGGTCTTCGACCGGGGATACTTCTCCTTCGTCATGCTGCATGCCATGACCGTGCGCGGCCTGCATCCGGTGTTCCGCATCCAGCGAAACACCGTCCCCGTCTTCGATGCCTTCCGCGACGAGGACCGCGATGATGCCCGCATCAGGATCACCCCGGGAAAGGAGGCCCTGCGCAAGCTGAAGGCCGCAGGCTTCGCAACCCCGGTCCCTCCGGTCGTCCTGCGCATGGTCCGCTACGATATCGCCGATGAACGATACGTGCTCGCCACAACCCTCTCCGACCCGGACCGGTACACAACGGCCGACCTCTGCGACCTCTACCACGGCCGCTGGTCGATCGAGGAACTGTACAAGGTCTCCAAGAAGGTCATCGCGGTGGACGAATTCCACGGCAAGACCGAACGCGGCGTCCGCCAGGAACTCTACGCCCATTTCAACCTCATCGCCATGGCACGCCTGTTCTCCAACCAGGGCGACAGCATCCTTGACGACATGGGTGAAAGCGACAGACCGGGAATGCGGACTAACTTCTCCAACGCACTGGCCATGCTCGCCATCAACCTCGAGGAGATGATCCTGGCCCAGACCGCGGCCCTGGCCGACACCGTCGGGCGCATGGCGGAATCAATCCTCGCGGTCAGGGCACGGTTGCGGCCGGGACGGTCGTTCCCGCGCCGCTCACGGAAACCGGTCGGAAAGTGGAGCCGAAAGCGACAGCAAACCGCCTGACCCGAAACCCATCCGGACCGGAAAGGGGCGCAGCGGCCCCGAAACAGCTACGCAACCTTAAGGAAATGACGCCGAGCCGCTAAGGAAATGCCACTGGTTCCAGTAAGGCGACAAGGCGTCGTCGCCTGAAATCGACTCCGGACCCAGTGCCACGGACAACCCGCCCGTCGGGATACCAGTCGCGCGGGAGCCGTTCCTGGGTGTCGAGGGAAGACTCCTGTCTGGCGCCGGAGGCACGAGCGTAAAGGATCGTGTCGGGTTCGACGGGAACCCGGACCCTGTCATGTCCGCCGGATATCCGCTCGAATCGTTGATGGTGCCCTCCCTCAATCCAGTGCCGGATGGTTTGGGTCGTGACTTTCTCGCGTCTTGCACGGCGTGTCGCCGTCGTCCACGTAGCGCGGTTTACGGGATGTTCCTGGTTTGATCAGGGCAGAAAGACTGAAATGTCGCGTTCGTTGCTCGATCATGAAGCAGCCAACTGCTGCTCCGACGTCTCGGCAGTTTCGGACAGGAGGTCGAGGCAAATATGCCTGATTTCGCGCCCGTCCTCGGTTTTCCGACCGAATACCCGCCGGTTGAACAGCGTCGTCAGAAGATCGCCCCGAGTCTTGTTGGCCGTCTCTCCGAAACGTCTCAGTCAAGTTGGACTGGTCGTGGACAAACCAGGATTCAACGAGGTATTGCCCTCGTTGACCTGCCTCCCGAGTAACGCGTTGCCGGGCGCCGGAATTGCGCATCGGGTCAGCATCTTCCGTTCGCCGGATCTTGCCATCGAGCCGGCGCGGTTGGCGATCAGCCCGGCACATTCCTCCGAATCGCCGGTGGCATCAGGATGTGGACCCGCGAGAACCAGTGTAGCGCGCATTTTGGGATCTTGCGTGTAGTCCGGGTGAGCCGGCTGGTTGCGCCTTACGTCGTCGGGCGATTTTTCCGGCGTGGATTCAAGGACATAAAGCCCCCGCGCCAAGGCGCTATGGTTCTGGGCGATCGCTCTCGAATCATCCCGCGCAACCATCAGCGCATCCCAGATTTTTCAGGGAGTAAAAAATATCGATTTTATTTGACAAGATGAATAAACATGGGCAAAAAGCGACGTGTGGAAACCGTTCTTTGAAGTGGGGAAGTCGTTGGTGCGGATGTCAAACGCATGCATCGTTCCGGGATCCGGGGGTGATCTGTCTGCCGATTGCGGGCTGGAGCGCTGATGTCGGTCGCACCGGAGCAGCTTGAAGCGATGCGGCGCGAGGCTCAGGCGGCAATCCGGGCGCTGCGTCGCCGCAAGGCTGTTCTCGACGACGATTCCATTGACTTGATCCTGCGTGGCGCGCGCAGCCACTACGCCTGGTCCGACCGCCCCGTTCCAAAGGAGATACTGCAGGCGATCTACGAGATCACGGCGTCCGGGCCGACCAGCATGAACTCTTGTCCGGCGCGGTTTGTTTTCGTTAAGTCGCCGGATGGAAAGGACCGGCTGGCCAAGTCGCTCAAGGCCAAGAACATCGACAAGATGCGCTCGGCGCCGGTGACGGTGATCGTCGCGTTTGATCTCGAGTTCTGGACGCGTCTGCCCTTTCTCTTCCCACACGAGGACCGCCGTTCCATGTTCGAGGGCAAGACAGCGCACATAGAGGCGACCGCATTTCGCAATGGTACGCTGCAAGGCGCTTATTTCATGATCGCGGCGCGGGCCATGGGTCTGGATGTGGGCGCCATGTCCGGCTTTGACAACGCGGTCGTCGACCGGGAGTTTTTCGCCGACACAACGCTCAAGTCAAATTTCCTGGTCAATCTCGGCTACGCCGATGAAACCGCGTTGTTTCAGAAACTGCCGCGGTTTGCGTTCGATGACGTGTGCTCGTTCGCGTGAAACAAGAGCGACAAGAATGGCCATCCGACAAAAATCCCACATGACGATCAAGCTGGCCGGACGCGGCACGAGCCATTCGCGCAGCGAGGTTGATGTCGACGGGTTGACAACGGTTATCGACGAGCCGGTCGCCCGCGGTGGTACGAACGAAGGGCCTTCGCCGACCGCAACTGCCTATTCGGCGCTTATCGGGTGCACCAATGTGATCGGCAACAAGTGCGCCCGGGAACTCGGCGTGGACATCGGGCACCTGAGTTTTGACATGGAGGTCGATTTCGACCGCCGCGGGGTCTTGTTGATCGAAGAAGTCGACGTGCCCTTTACGGCCATCCGTCTCACCGTCACCGTACACGGTCCGGCGAGCCAAGGCGGGATCGATCTGGTTGCGGCGGAGACCGAGAAATTCTGTCCCATATCGAAACTCTACGAACAGGCGGGCACTGACCTGACCGTAACATGGCGCAAGGCTGACTAGCGCCTCAGAAAGGGAGGAATACACATGATGGCAAGGCTGACACGGCACATTGCGTTGATGATGGCTCTGGCCGTTTTCGCAGTGCCCGCAATGGCGGCGGAGACGATCAAGGCGGTGGTCATCGATGGCTACCCGGCGCGCGCGCTCTGGGTGAAGGAATTCACCAGCTTCTTCATACCCGAAGTCGACAAGCGCCTGGCCGAAAGCGGCAACTACGTCATGGAATGGCAAGAAAGCTACGGCGGTTCGATCGTCAAGCCCAAGGGCGTACTGGAGGGCATCGAGCTGGGCTTGGGTGACATCGGAATCGTCACGACGATCTTCCACAACTCGAAGCTGCCGAGCCAGGCGATCTCTGCCGTAACGCCTTTCGTGGCAGCGGATGCGCGTGCAGTGGCCAAGGCGGTGGACGAGATCGCCAAGGAATTCCCGACGATGCAGAACGAGTTTGCCGCCCAGAACCAGGTCTACCTGGCCACCGGCGTGGTGCTCGACACCTACCAGCTCTTCTCGAAAGAGCCGATCAATTCGCTCTCGGACCTTGAAGGCGGAAAGGTCGCCGGTGCGGGCATGAACCTGCGCTATCTCGAGGGGATCAAGGACGCCGCCGGTGTGCGCGGCGGTCTGACCGATTTCTACAACATGTTGCAGACCGGGCTGGTGGATCACGCCATGCTTTGGCCCGAGGCCGCCAAGACCTTCAAGATTGCCGAGGTGGCGCCCTACATGTTGCGTGTCGATCTCGGCGCGGTGAATTCCAAGACCATCACCGTGAACAAGGCCTATTGGGACGGCCTGCCGGGTGAGGTTCAGGACGTCCTGAAGGAGGTTGCCGTACTGTACCGCGACCACGTTGCCGGTATCGCCATGGACCGCGCCGAGGAAAGTCGCCAGGCCTATGTCGCTGGAGGCGGTACCATCGTCGAGATCGACCCCACCGAGCGCGCTGCCTGGGCAAAAGCGATTCCGGATATTGCGGGCGAATGGGCGGCCAATCTCGACGCCAAGGGCGAGCCTGGCTCCGAGATGCTGAACGCCTATCTTGCCAAGCTGAAAGAGGCTGGCTACGAGGGTGCGCGTGACTGGTCGTCGGCCGCAATGACCAACTGACACAAGGGCGGGCAGCGCGATGAAACAGGTGCTGGCCGCCTTGACGAAATTCACCGACGGCGTGGCGATCACCGCCAACGCCGTCGGTACGCTCGTGGTTCTGGTCCTGGTAATGGTCGTGAACTACGACATGGGCGCACGGAACCTGTTCAACGCGCCTTTCAACGGGGCCGTCGAAGTCGTTCAGTTCTCGATGGTACTGATCGTTTTCCTGCAATTGCCGGACGTTGTGCGGGTCAATCGCCTGACGCGGTCCGACGGCTTCCTGGTCATCCTCGGCGGACGTAATCCGGGCCTCGCGAAATGGACCCGCCGTGCGATCAATCTCGTATCGGCGATATTCATGGCGCTCGTGGCCATCGCGATCTTCCCTGAATTCCTGAAAATGTGGGAAACAAACGATTTCTTCGGTGTACCCGGTGTCTTTACCGCACCCTGGTGGCCCGTGAAGCTGACGATCTTCGCCAGTGCCGTGCTCGCTGCGCTGATCTTCGCACTGAAGGTCCTGGGCACGTCGCCAGACACCGTCACCCATGCACCGGGTCTGGAAGACGGCGTATGAGCCCGATTGAAATAGGCCTCGTCTCGGTCGCGGCCATCATCGTCCTGGTCTACCTGGGACTTTATATTCCGATTGCCCTCGGTGTTGTCAGCTTCGTTTCGATCTGGCTGATGCGGGACAATTTTACGCTGGCCATGAACCTTCTGAAGATTGCCATCGGCGATTCCGTGCTGGAGTATACCTTTGCCACCGTTCCGCTCTTTACCTTCATGGGGCTTGTGGTCAGCAAGGCCGGATTGGGCGCGGACATCTACGAAGTCATGAACTCGAGTTTCCGCCGGGTGAAAGGTGGAATCGGCATGGCAACGGTCGGCGCAAATGCTGTTTTTGCCGCCGTTACCGGATCCTCCATTGCCTCCGCTTCGGTTTTCTCCAAGGTCAGCGTCCCGCAGATGCTGCATTATGATTACAACCCCCGCTTTGCCGTCGGGGTCGTTGCGGGATCGAGCGTTCTCGGCATGATCATTCCGCCGTCGGCGATGCTGATAATCTACAGCTTCGTCGCCGAGCAGTCTGTCGGCGAGATGTTCCTCGCGGGCATCGTTCCCGGAATTCTCCTCTCTATCGCCTACGTCGCCATGATTTTCGCGATGGGCCGGTTCACGCCTGACTTCGTCGGCGGCCGGTCGTCCGAGGACCTCGATCCCTTGACCTGGGGCCAGATCGCCGAACGGACACTGCCCATCTTCGGGCTGATTCTCGTCGTTCTGGGTGGAATCTACACCGGCTGGTTGACCCCGGTGGAGGCAGGCGCCGCGGGTGCGCTCCTTGGTTTGATCATTGCGGTGGTTCGGCGTCGCATGTCCCTCAAGGGGTTCTGGGAAGCGCTCCTGGAAACCGGCCATATTACGGCCGCGATCCTGTTCCTGATCACCGCGGCGTCGATCTATTCCCGCATGCTCGGCCTCGCGGGCCTGCCGAACGAGTTGGGCGACATTCTGGATGAAACGCAACTCGGGTTCATCTGGATCATGGTCATCTATGTCGCGCTGATGATTTTCCTCGGCACCCTTCTCGACACCGCCTCGATCATTCTGATCATGGTTCCGCTGTTCCTGCCGCTCGTCGAACCTATGGGCCTCTCGCTCGTGTGGTTCGGCATCATCACCGTGGTCGGGGCAGAGATCGGCCTGCTCACACCTCCGCTCGGCATCTCCTGCTTCGTCATCAAGGCCACGCTCGACGACGATCGCATCAAGCTCAAGGACGTCTTTCTCGGTGCTTTGCCTTTCGCATTTGTCATGCTCATCGTGTTGATTATCCTGATCCGGTTTCCGGGGTTCAGCCTCGCAATTCTGAACTAGACATTCCCAAGGAGAGAGAGTGCTCTATTTTCGTGTGACGTGTGTCTCTGTCTTTCCCATCGCCTTCAGGTGACCATGACAACGGCGGCAGGACCGGTAGGCAGGACGTCGACACGACAAGATGTCGAAATTCCGGACGAGGACCGGGAGCGTCATGAAGGCGAAGTGAACCGCCCGCCCACCCGCCCGAAACATGCCCGTCTCATCACGGAACCTTCCGACCGGACTTCGCGCTTCACCGCGACCTCGGCCTCAGGAATGAATACTGTCGAGAGGTTCTCTTCCAAATTCTCCCTGAACCGCCTCAGGCACGCCGCCGTCAAAACGCTCAATGAATGCATCCCCGTGACTGAAGCGTCCATCGCGCACCAAAACTCCAACACAGCCCGAGGTTTCCGCCGGCGCAAGAGGCCCGAAGATCTCGTGGCCGCGTGGTAAAGCAGGTATCCAGAGATCGAATCCTGTGCTTAGGAGAGGCCCACATGCGTACCGTCACCAAGGACAACATTACTGACGTCTTCCTCGCCTACTTCGGCAGGGATACGGATCCGCGAATGCGTGAAGTCATGGCGAGCCTGGCCAAGCACCTGCATGCTTTTGCCAAGGAGGTGAAATTGACCCATGCCGAGTGGCAAAAGGGCATTGAGTTCATGGAATGGGCTGGCCGGATTTCTGATGCCGAGCGGCATGAATTCGTGCTCTTGAGCGACGTCCTGGGGCTCTCGTCGCTGGTCGACATGATCAACTCGGTGCCCGAGGGCACCTCTTCCAGCGTCCTCGGCCCGTTTCACATCGCCGGCGCGCCGGACATCCCGTACGGGCATGACATGAAGCGCCACTACGAGGGTGAGATCCTCCTGGCCCGCGGCGTGATCAGTGATCCGGACGGCAACCCGATCGAAGGCGCCAGGCTCGACATCTGGCAGACCGCGCCGAACGGCCTTTATTCCAGTCAGGACGAAGAGCAGGATACCTACTCCTTCCATGGCGTCCAGACGACAGGCCCCGACGGCCGTTACGGTTTCACGACGGTGAAACCGGTGAGCTATACCGTACCCACCGATGGTCCGGTTGGAGACATACTCAATGCAACGGGGCGCCATCCCTGGCGGCCATCGCACGTGCATTACATCGTCACCGCGCCAGGGTTCCGGCCCCTGGTCACGGAAATCTTTCCCGACAACGACCCCTACCTGGACGAGGACACGGTGTTCGGCGTTCGCGAGGACCTGGTAATGACCTACGTCGAGCACGAGGCAGACACGTTCCCGGAAGGATTTGCCTTGTCCGGCAAGGTCACGGAACCGTACCTCGTCGCTGATTTTGATCTCAAGCTGGTCGCCGAAGCCTGACCTTCCAGGCCATGCGGGTCAGTCGATCTGTTCGGCCAGGAAGGCGCCGGTTTTTCGGTAGTGGTCTGCCAGGCTGGCGCAGGCGGTCGTGGTGTCCCGGTTGACGGCGGCGTCAAATATGGCGAGGTGTTCCGCCCCGACATCACGACTCGAATAGGATTTCGACCGGCTTGCCAGGTATCGGTAGCGCACGTTCAAGTCGTAGAGCTGGCTGCAGAACCGTAGCAGGATCGGGGACGTGCAGGCGGAAAGCAGCGCCATGTGAAAGTTCTTGTGATGCAGCTCGAAGGTCTCGAGATCATTTCGGTCCGACCGGCTCATGCGATGATGCGCCAAAACCAGCGCGTCCTCCCAGTCCGCATCGGTATTGGCCAGACTGTCGCGCAGAGCCAATTCTTCGAGATTGCAGCGCAGGTTCAAGATCTCCTGAAACTGCGCCCGGCTGGTCGCGGTCACTCGAAATCCACGCTGATCCAGACGTTCGACCAGCTGATTCGACGTCAGAAGGCTGAGTGCCTCGCGGACCGGTGACGCCCCGGTGTCGAGCGTGACCTTGAGCGCATCGATCTTCAACCGTTCGCCCGGTCGAATTCGCCCGGTGATGATGTCTGTCCTGAGCGCGAGATAGGCGCGCTGGGTCGAGGATTGCGGTGAGCCCGCGTCTTTTACGGGTTTGTCCATGAGTGATATTAGTCACCAAAATTCAAGAAAACGCAATATTATCGTTTTTTCTGACGTCGCGAATTCCCAAGGGCGAGCCAGGCCAGGCCGCGGTTACGGATGGGCTCGGGAACTCAGGGGTGCGCGCCGAAGGCAATGGCACGCCGGATTCCGTGTGCGAAATCCTGCGAAACTCCCAGACGCGGAGTCGTAAAAAAGTAGTTTATTTATTGGAAATCGAAGAAAAATGGGTATAGTGCGGTGACGCAGTCCCGTATTCTAAATCCAGGGAGAACCGATGCGCGAATCTCACTTCGAAGACGGCAAGTGGTGGGTCAGCCCCTACAATTTCATCCCCGAAGTCCGCAATGAACTGGACCTGCCGAAAACGGTCGAGATTCATGACGCGACGTTGCGCGACGGCGAACAGACACCCGGTGTCGTCTTCTCGATCGACGACAAGATTCGCATCGCCAGCAAGATGGACGAAATCGGAGTCGACCGGATCGAAGCCGGCATGCCGGCGGTGTCGTCACAGGATGCCGAGGCCATAAAGGAGATCTCGAGGCTCGGCCTGAACTCCAGGATCTACACGTTTGCCCGGGCGCTGAAGGCCGATATCGACATGGCGCTGGAATGCGGTGCGCATGGGGTGGTGATCGAAGTGCCGATCGGCTATCCGAAACTCGTCACCCAGTTCGGCTGGACCTGGGAGGACGTTTTCACGAAAAGCCGCGACGTGATCAATTACGCCAGGGAATGCGGGTTGCACGCGGTGTTTTTCCCCTACGACACGACGCGCGCGCGCGCCGAAGATCTGACCAGCCTGTGCACGGCCATCATGAACGAGTCGCCGCCGGATGCGATCGGCATCGTTGACACGATGGGCTGCGCGACGCCCGAGGCGATCAAGTACATGGTCACATGGGTCAAGGGCATGACGGGATTGCCGATCGAGATCCACACCCACAATGATTTCGGCATGGGTGTTGCCACCGAACTGGCCGCCGTCACCGCCGGTGCCGAATGCGTGCATTCCTGTGGCAACGGGCTGGGCGAGCGTACCGGCAATGCCGCGCTGGAAGAGCTGATCCTCGGCCTCGACCTGCTCTATGGCTACGAGATGGGCTACAGGCTCGACAAGCTGCCAGAGCTTGGCGACCTTTTGTCAGAACTTTCAAACGTCCCCATCGCGCGCAACAAGCCGGTGCTGGGCCACGGTAATTTCATCCGCGAAAGCGGCATCGGCATCCAGTACGTGATGCACGACCCTCTGGTGATGTTCGGCACCCATCCATCCCTGACCGGACGTTCGGGCGAAGTCGTTCTGGGCAAGAAGAGCGGCAAAGCCTCGATCATCTACAAGATGAAAGAGCTTGGCCTGGGCGAGCTTGACAATGCGCAGGCTGGCGAAGTCCTGGCCCGGGTCAAATCCAAGGGTATCGAAAAGCGTGACATGCTGGTTGATGACGAATTCCGTACCATCGTCGACGCCGTGCGCGGCAACGACGCTGCCTGAAGACTCCCCAAAACCGGTTTGGCGCTGGCGCGTTTCGCACCGATCTTTCGCTCGGGATTCAGCCAGTCAGGACCTGTAATGATAGTGCAAGAGCGGTGCCGGAAGGCCGACCGCACGGGAATTCGACGGCACGCCCATGACATGGCCGCAATGGCCAATTTCAGGAGTCCTCCGAGGGCACGTGAATTCCGCCGGGTCGTGACCGGGCACGATGAAAAGGCGAGGCCGTTGTGATCAGCGACGCGGTCGCGACGCAGTTCCTGGAACGCCCGAACAGGCCGGCGTCCTGCTGACGAATTTCTGGATCGAACGCGGCAGCCCCGCCGAAAACGACGGCCTGACGGAAACCTGCACCGGGAGATTTCGTCCTTCATCCGCCGCCCATGAGAAGCACGTTTCGCCGCGTCGAGTATCTTCCCGAAGACCCCGAGGTGATGAAAACGCTCGACGGCAAGACGGCCTTTGGAGAGATGGGAGCCAGCGCCAATATCGTCGAAGGCGCCAGGCATCCGTTCATGCATCGGGCCGACTCGCTGGACTACGCAATCGTGTTGAGTGGAGAGATCTGGATGATGATGGACGACGAGGAGGACGACCTGCTGTTGAAAGCGACGACGTCGTGATTCAGAGAGGGACCAACCATGCCTGGTCAAACCGTGGCACGGAACCATGCGTCATCGCGTTCGTCCTTGTCGATGGAGTCGCCCGGCGTGATGCGCCGGAAGAGAGGTGCAAGGGAATCCACAGGTAAATTCGGACGATATGGGTTCTGCGGGCCAGGATCGGGCGAAGCGCGTAACTGTTGTCCCTATTTTACAACATCAACCTTGCTGCGGTTGAGAGAGATTGCGATCGCCGCGATCAACAGCGCGCCGAGTGCTACCTGGCTCCAGGATGGCGGAACACCTGCAATGGTCAGACCATTGCGCACGACCGTCAGTGTCAGGGCACCAATGATCGTCTTGACGACACTGCCGTATCCACCGGTCAAGGGCGTCCCGCCCAGGGCGACGGCTGCGATGGCATCAAGTTCGATCATCAGGCCGGCCTGTGGCGTCGCGGCGCCGGCCCGGGCGAGATTGACACAGGACGCAATGCCGACCATCACACCTGCAGCCGCAAAGACCTTGATCTTGAAGGCGGTCACGTTGATTCCCACCAGTCGCAGCACCTTTTCGTTGCCCCCGACAGCCTTGAGTTGCTGGCCGAACAGTGTTTTCTCGTAGAATACCCACATGAATGCCGCGACCACCGCAGCGACGATGAAAATCGCCGGAAACTTGCCCATCGACAGCAGCCATGGCGCAGCGACCGAAGAAATGTTGGTGCCGCCCGAGACGCTGCCGTCGGTCATGTAGATCGATGTCCCGTCGGAAATGATAATGACCAAGGCCCGTACGATGATCAGCATGGCCAGCGTCGTGACGAATGACGGGATCTTCAGAAGCGAAATCACCAGCCCGTTGACCATACCCACGAAGGCGCCCGCCACGACGCCAAGCGCGAGTCCGGCGCCGCCGAACCAAAGCATGCCCAGAGCCCCCATGAAGGCACTGAAAGCGAGGCTCGAGCCGATCGAGATGTCAATGGATCCGGTTGTCACCACAATCAACTGGGCGAAGGCCAGCAGCATCAGGACGGGGGTCTGCTGGGCTATGAAGGTCCAGTTCCGGATCGACATGAACCGGTCGCCGCTGATCGACCAGAACAGCAGGATCACCAGGGCGATGGCAATGAACGGGACAAAGTCGCGAACCCTCTCCATTTGACGCGGGCTCAGGAAGGCACCTGCCATCGTTTTGGATCCGTCCGTCATGTGCCCGTTCCTTAATCGCCCACCGTGATTGCCTTGACGAGACGATCGGCGGTTACGCTGCCCCGCTCGAATTCCTGCGACGTGACGCCATGATGGATGACGATGATCCGGTCGGCCAGACGCTGCACCTGGTCTAGATTGTGACTGATGAGAATGAAGGAAGTGCTGTGGTTGTCGCGCACTTCTTCGACCATGCGCTCGACCTCGGCCGTCTCGTTAGGACCGAGCGCCGCGGTGGGTTCGTCGAGGATCACGATCTCCTTGCCCCAGGCGATGGCGCGGCCGATGGCGATGGACTGTTGCTGACCGCCCGAGAGATCCGAAATCGGCCGCGAAAGGTCCTGCACCGTTTTGACATTGAGCTGATCCAGCACTTCTCGCGTCTTGGCGCGCATGGACCTGACGTCGGCAAAGATTCCCCATTTCCGTGGCGTACGTCCAAGAAACAGGTTGTATGGCGCCGACATGTTCGGGACCAGTGCAAGGTCCTGATAGACGACCTCGACACCGCGCTCCCGCATCCGGCTGACGCTGTGGTCGCTCAGGTCGATGGGCTCACCCTTGATCCGGATTTCGCCCGAGTCCGGAGGATAGACCCCGGCAACGGTCTTGATTAGCGTTGATTTCCCGGCGCCATTGGCACCGACCACAGCGAGCACCTCACCCTTGTCCAGCCTGAATGAACCCGTACGCAACGCCTGTACGCCGCCGAAGGACTTCGAAACGTTTTCGACCTCCAGAAGCGGGGGATCGGAGCGAGGGCCGGGGTCCGTCACGACAAGTCTCCTTTTCCCTGGATCAATGTCCCGCGCCGGCAGCCTGAATCGGGATCATCTTTTCGCGGGGATTGGTGAGAAACGTCTGCGCCAGCACGTCGAGGTATGTTCCCTTGAGAACGAGATCACCGCCGATCTGTGTCAACTCCAGTCGAATGCTCTGGAAGATGCTCGGTAATAGCGACGCTTTCACGTATTTCGTGATCGCCGCTCTGAACGGCGGCCCGAAAGCAGCGTATTCGTCGCCGATCACGACGATATCCGGATTCACGAAATTGATGCAGTTTGTGATGCCCTGTGCGAGACAGCGCGCGACGCGTTCGACTTCAGCCACAGCCAGCGAGTCGCCGGCATGATACGCGACGACGACGTCGGCGAAATTTGCTTCCGGCGTCAGCGTGGTCTCGGGGTTTCCGTCCGCGAATTCACGTACATCCCGAAGTAGCGCGATCCGCGATGTGAAAAGCTCGAGACAGCCATGATTGCCGCATTTGCACCGGGGGCCGTTCACATCGATGGATGTATGGCCAAGTTCTCCGGCCAAGCCGAGACTGCCGCGATAGACCTCGCCGTTCGTCACCAGGGCGGATCCAATGCCCTGTCCGGCCGATATGTAGAGGAGCACGTTCGCACCCGACGGTTTCGCCTGTTCCCGCCAAATGGTCAAAGCCGCTGCCTTGGCGTCATGGATCGAGTAGACCGGAATGGTCCCGTAACGCTCGCGAAGCGCGCGAACGAGGTCGAAAGCCTGCCAGTCCGGGCTCTCGGTCATCAGGATCACGCGTTCGTCGCGTTCGAGGAACGGACCCGGAACGGCGACTCCCATCCCGTCAATCCGCGGATGCCGGTCCGTATGCCGGTCGACGCAATCCACGATCTGGTCGAAAGTCTGGGAAGGAGACTGGCCCTTCATGATCTGCCCTTCGGTTTCGTCAAGCGTCACACCAGACAGGCTGTAGAGTCCGACCGAAAAGCTGCGTCTCTGGAGGCGAACGCAGATGATGGAGCGGCCACTGCATGCAAAGTTCAGGTTGATCGAGCGGCGTCCCCGGCCGCTCTTGACGAGACCCACCTCTTCAACGATGCCATCTTCGATAAGGACACCAATTGCGCGGGTTACCGTCGCCTGGTCGAGGCCCGTCGCAACGCTGATTTCCTTGCGGGAACAAGGTCCGAGTTCCTGCATCGCCGACAGGATCACACGGCGGTTGAACCCCTGCACGCCCCCGATGGACAGGCCTTTCTGAACAAGGTTCATCCGCCGCTCCATGCCGCAAACCGGGAGCGAAAGATAGCGAATTTCTTGCAGATCGCAAGTAAATTACTCGCTGGATCAGAGGCTGCCGGTGTCATCGATCACGACTTCCGCGATGCGTTTTCCGGCACGGATTTTCCTGGCATTCGGCAGATCGACGCGGGTGATCTTGGCGACGGCCTCGTCCAGGTTGCGGCCGCTGGAGCGATGCCGTTCAAGGAGGCGCTGACGCAAGACCTCGTCGGGGGCGTCAACGAAAACCCGAAAACGAAAGAAGTACCCGACGTCGCGCCAGACCGGTGCATCGCAAAACAGGTAATTTCCTTCAACGACGCAGACATCCTCGTTGCCCGTGATCCGAAGGCCGTCTGCAACCGGATCGTGCCGGGTGCGGGAATATACGGGCCAGCAGAAGGCCATTTTCGCCGCCAGCCGCTGCATTGCCGCGAGAAGCCCCGCAGCGTCAAACGTGTCGATCCGGCCCTTGGCTTCGCGCAACCCCAACGCATCCAGATGTTCGTTCGGGAGGTGGAAACCGTCCATCGGGCAATGAAGGGCCGCGAGGCCGTGCTCCTGCGCGAGATCATTGGCGAGCCGCCGGGCGAGGGTCGATTTGCCTGCGCCCGGCGGACCGGCAATGCCGAGAATGTACGGACGCCCCACGGAATCCCTGGCCCGCTCGGCCACGTCGCTCAGAAGGCCGGAATATGCGGGCGATGCGCCGTCAGCCATGCATGTGGCTCCGCGTCCCGGGCGCGTTGCAGGATCGTGCGGCGATCCGGTTGGCGTGTTCAAGAGCAGTGACGAACTCTCCGGTTTCCGCATAGGCGTGGCAGAAGGCGCCGTGAAAGATGTCGCCGGCCCCGAGCGTATCGACCACCGGTACCTCCAACGCCGGAATCTCCCCTCTCCGGCGGCCATCCTGCCAGATCACTCCGCGCGCCCCGCGAGTCATGGCCCAGCGTTCGATCCCGAGCGCGGTGCATTCGGCACCGAAGGCATCCGGTCCTCCGCCGAAAAACGATTCCGAAACGATCGGGATATCAGCCAGCCGCAGGTAATCGGGTGACCAGTCTTTCCAGCTCCCGCCGTCCATGATCACCGGTCCGGTGAATGCCCGTATGGCTTCGACATGGCGCATGACGAAGGGGCGTTCGTACTGGTCGATCTGAATCAGATCGTACTCATTGTCGAACAGGCCGGGCAAGTCCCGCAACCAGGCGCATTCCTCGTCGGCCGCGTTGATGATCATCCGGTCCCCGTTGCTGCGGGTCGAGACGACGGTGGAGACGGGTATGCGGTAATCGGGGTCGGCGCAGATGTTGATGGGCTTGACACCGTAGCGGCGGAGATCGTCCTGGAGCAGGGCAAGAAAGGGCCCGTCGACGCCGAATGCCGAAGCCAGGTGCGCTTCACCGCCGAGATGGGCGAATGTTACGGCGGCGTTCAGGGCGGACCCGCCTGGAATGATGTCGTTGGAAACCGCCCTGACCTTGGAATCCGGCGCAGGAAAGGCATCGACGAGGCTGGTCAGGTCAATCACCGATCGTCCGACGAATAGCGCCCGCTTCATGCCATCGCGACGCGCGGGTCCAGCACGCCCTCCCGATAGCGCTGCGCCATTTCAGGCAACGGGATCACCTGGATCGAAGCTCCGTGCCCGGCCGCGCCAAAACGCTGAAACCGGTCGAGAACCAGTGTCTCGAGTTCCGCCATCGCCGCAAGGATGAACTTGCGCGGGTCCAGGACTTCCGGGTTCTCCCGGACGTATTTCCGAATGGCGCCTGACATCGCCATGCGGCAATCGGTATCGATGTTGACCTTGCGGACGCCCGAACGGATTCCACGTTCGATTTCGTCCACCGGAACGCCCCAGGCCTGAGCCATCTCGCCACCGTTTTCGTTGATCAGGTCCTGCAGGTACTGGGGGACCGATGACGAACCGTGCATCACGAGATGGGTATCGGGCAGGCGTGAATGAATGGCCTCAATTCGGTCGATGGCAAGGATTTCGCTGTCGGGTTTGCGGGTAAACTTGTAGGCGCCATGGCTGGTTCCGCAAGCAATGGCGAGTGCATCGATCTTGCTGCGCATCACGAAGTCGGCAGCCTGATCCGGATCGGTCAGGAGCTGATGGCGGGTGAGACGACCACGGGCGCCCGAACCATCCTCTTCCACGGCCGCACCGGTTTCCAGCGAACCCAGGATGCCAAGTTCTCCTTCCACCGAGGCTCCAACCCTGTGCACCTTTCGTGACACGCGTTCAGTGACTTCGACGTTGTAGGCATAGCTGGCTGGCGTCCTGGCATCGGCCTCGAGCGACCCATCCATCATCGCAGACGTAAATCCTGCGCTGACTGCCGAAAGGCACGCCTCCTCGGTGTTGCCGTGATCCTGGTGCAGGCAGATCGGATTGTTCGGGTACTGTTCGGCCAGTGCTCTCACGATGTTCGCGATCATCCGGTCGCCGGCGTAGCTCTGGCGGACGTTCAGACTTGCCTGCAAGATAACCGGCGCGTCACAAGCCTGCGCCGCGTTCATAATTGCAAGTCCCTGTTCCATGTTCGAGATATTGAAGGCCGGTACGCCATATCCATGCTCGGCAGCATGGTCCAGTAGCTGCCGCAGTGAAATCAGTTGCATGGGAAGCCGTCCTGCCGAGGTCAGCAGCGGAACGCGACGCCATGGAACCGGGCAGTGCCCTCCTGGACAAAAAGCCCCCAAGCCGTGTCGGAAGTCTCGTAGACACGGAAACTCGCCACGACCTGTTCGGCGACGAAGCACTCCACTGCCGAACCCTTGCGCAACAGCTGTACGCGATAACGCCCGTTCCCGGGAGCGAATGCCAACGGACGCTCGACCAGCGGCGACTCGATCTCGGGCGAAACGTCTATGCCATGGCGCTCACGCAGGACAAGGCTGTCCCAAAGCGGATCCATCGAGGCAGGCCATCGATCGAACAGGACCCGGCGCTTCATCGGCTCGATCGCCAGCACGTAGCCACTGTCGAGGCTGTCGCCGCCCCGGGGTTCGATCAGCACGCCGGCCGCTTCGGTTCGGGCACCGGGCTCGATCACTGCTTCGAAAAGCACATCGTCGCGCCCCGGCCCTCTCAGAAATGCATGGGCCCAGGTGCCCGTGGCGTCACAGGCGACTCCATCGCCCGCCTGCCAATTGCCGAGCCGTGCATCGAATTCGTGGGCGACCGGATCGGCGTAACTCGCCGCGACTTCGGGCACGAGCCTGCACGTCAGCGTGCCGTCCGGCTGCGGAACCAGTTCGCGCGGCGATCCCAGTTCGCCGCCCCAGACCCAATGCTGTTTCGGGTCGTGATACTTGCGAAACGGGATCCAGGCGAAGGTTATTCTTCTCTCGCCGTCGCTCGCCGATTTCGCGGCGTAAAACCGGCGCCCGTCAAGGCTATCCAGCTTGCGGCTTTCCCACGGTCCGGCCGGTGTCGGGGCCACGCGATAGACGGTCTGCATCCGCTCGGAGTATCGGCTTTCCACCAGGTACCACCAGTCGCCGAGTTGAAATACCTCGGGGCATTCCGGACAATGCGTCAGCATCGACGACGCAAGCGGCGGTCCGACCTCCCAGTGATCCAGGTCGTCCGACGTGGCCGTCGCCACACAGCCGCGGCGAAACTGCGGCCCGCCCGACAATCGTGCCGAGATCAGCATCCTGAATTTGCCTGTCGCGGCGTCGCGGAATACGAAAGGGTCGCGCCAGTCGACGGTTTCGTACCAGCGGGTGTCAGGCGTAATCAGCGGGTTGTGCGCGACCTTTTCCCAAGTCAGAAGATCAGTCGACGTCGCCTTGCAGATGGTCTGCGGCGACCGCGACTGACGGTTGTAGCCGGTATAGAAGAAGTGAAACACGCCCTGGTACTCGATCACCGAACCTGTCCAGATGCCGTCGCCGTCACAGTCGCCGGGTTCACCCGGCCCGAAAGCATCCGGCATCACCTCCCAATCCACCAGATCGTTCGAGCGCACGTAGGCGGTCGAGACCCGTGCCCTTTCGACATACTCCCATGCGCCGGACGGTGGCTGCGAGAAGAAAAGGTGCCAGCGACCGTCATGGAAGAACGGCATCGTATCGCCCGCGGCGGCGGCATGTTCGGGGGCATAGCCGAAGAGCCTCATCGCAATCCTCGTCATCCTGCAACTGCCGAAGGGATGCCCGCCGGCACCCCCGGTGCCGGCGGGGCTGTGGGAAGAACTACCTACTGAACGAAATCTTCCCAGTTCTTCGAGAAGTTGTCGATGAAACCCGGCAGATCTGCATCCGGATTGTGGACGCGGCTGAGACTGCGGATGTCGTCGTCCGACAGGATGCAGCCCTGCAGAAGTCCGTTGGCGTAGGTGTCCACGTTCGCCGCGGTGACCGGAATCAGGCTGAAGAGCGGCTGGGTGTTTTCGACCGGGTGGCCGTGGAGGTAGTCGTAGAGCTGTATCAGGCCGAATCCTCCGACCATCCAGTGCCCGCCAATCGAGAAGTCAAGCTTGCCGTCCTTGATGAATTGCGCAACCTGTTCGTCGATGTCGGTCGTAATGATGGCGATGTCGTCCCTCCCGGCCTGATCCACCGCGAACTGGCTGCCAAGCCCGGCGACGGCACCCAGCACGATGATCGCATCGATCTCGCCTGGAGCGAAGCGGGCGATGAACTGTTCGGCGTACTTCTGGCCGTTCTCGCGGTTGAGCCGGTCCCAGGCTTCGGCGATCAGTTCCACATCGTCATGCTGGTCGAGGACGCTCCTGACGCCATCCCAGATCTCTTCAGCCGAAGTCACGCCCTTCTGGTTCCAGATCATCGCCACTTTCTTGTGCCCGAGATCGACGGTGGTCTGGCCGATGGCCTCGCCCCAGGTCGTGTTGTTCTGGGTGACCTGTGCGATGAAATCCTCACCCTCGTAATCGGTTTCGTAGTTCGAAACCACCAGTCGGCCCACGGCAACGCCCGGGATGTCGTTCTCTTCCAGGAGCCGGGCCACCTGAATACCGGCGGGTGAGGTCAGAGGGTTGAAAACCAGGCCGTCAGGCTGGCTGGCGATAATCGATTCGGCCTGAGCCACGTGCTGTTCTTCCGAGTTTTGGTCGTCGAACTCCCTCAAGTCGACTTCGAGTGCACTTGCGACGCAGCGTTCGAACCGGTGGCGATTGATGACCCAAGGGTTGGTCTCGGGTTGGCCGAGGTCAGCAATGACCAGGTCGGTACGCGCGTGGCCGTCGGCAACGGCGGCACCGCCAAGCGGCAATGCGACAGCCGCCACGAGAATGGATTTCAGGATTGTCTTGCTCATTCTCTCCTCCCTGAATGAACTGAGGTGCGCACGAAATGCGCATATTCTTGGATTACGGGCGGTTCTCCGCCCAATTAACTGCATGTCACAACTAAATGTGTTGTGCAATTAATTTTTGATTCTCCGGCCGCAAATTTTCGGAATCATCGGTTGCCCGGATACGACCGCCCGTGGCTCGGACCGTGACGGGCGAACCGGGGGAACCGGTCGATACGACCGCGTAACGCTGCATCGTCACCTGTCGGCCGGGGTTGGTCGACATGTCAGGCTGAACACGACATGCAAGGCGGCATACCCCGTCCGGTCCCGGCTGGATTCCTGATTCCCACGCATGTGCCTGAAGTGGGTACGCCGAGGGAAATCAGAGCAGACCCGGGAGCCAGAGGACAATCCCGGGAAATGCGATCAGTACCGCGACCGTCAGCACGTCCGCGGCGAAGAATGGCGATGCGCCCCGGAATACGTCCTGGGCGGTAATGGGGAAGTTGTTTTCCCGGCTAACCCCCGCAACAACGAAACAGTTCAGGCCGATCGGAGGCGTGATCAGGCACAACTCCGCCATCTTGACCACGATGATTCCGAACCAGATCCCGCATTCCTCCGCCGTCATGCCGAGGCCGGAGGCCTCCCGCGTGACGTCCGGGCCTCCATTCAGGGCAATCACCGCCGGAAAGACGACCGGCAGTGTCAGGATGAGCATTCCGACCGCATCCATGAACATGCCGAGAATGACGTAACAAAGGAGAATGAACGCAAGTGTCAGGAGAGGCGGCTGATTCAGGCCGTCGATCCAGGTGGCAAATGTTCCCGGCAAGTCGGCGAAACCAAGAAACCGCACGTAGATCAACACGCCCCAGATCATGGTGAATATCATGACCGTCAGCTTGGCGGCCTCCATGAGCGCACCCTTCAACTGCTGCCATCTCATTCCCTGCCACAACGCCATCAGCAGCACGATGAAAACACCGAGTGCGCCCGCTTCGGTTGGGGTCGCCCAACCGAAATAGATCGAATAGATGATGATCAGGACAACCAGAAGAATCGGCGTGGCACCCGGCAGACTCTGGAATCGCATGCGCCAGGTGAACCCGGTGACGGGAGGAGCCATGTCCTTGCGCATGGTCGCCATTCCGACAACAAGCAAAGCGTAGATCAGGGCCGACACGGCACCAGGTATGAATCCGGCCAGAAGGAGCTTGCCGACCGATTCCTCGACGATGATCGCGTAGATGACGAGAATCGCGGACGGGGGGATCAGCGAAGCCAGGGTCCCGCCAGCCGCGACGACGCCGGCGGCAAAGCGCCGGTCGTAGTTGAGTTGCAGCATTTCCGGTATGGCTATCCTGGCAAACACCGCCGAAGTTGCGACGGACGCTCCCGACACGGCTGCAAACCCTGCCGTCGCAAAGACCGTCGCGACACCAAGGCCGCCTGGAAGCCATCCGACCCATCGCTTGGCAGCCTCGAACAGGTAGCGTGTCAGACCGGCAAAATACGCGAGATAACCGATCAGGATGAACGTCGGTATCAACGAGAGTGCGTAGGTCGTGGACTTCGAATGGGGAATCTGGCCGGAAAGCTTGGTCGCCGTAATCAGGCCACGTTCGAATCCCTGTTTCTGCATGAAGAAAAGGCAGAGGCCGAGAAATCCGACGAACGCGGCGGCGAAAGCGACGCGAACTCCAAGCACGACGAGAATGAGCAACAGTCCCGACAGCCACAGGGCGATCTCGAATGGGTCCTGGTTCACAAGCAGCGCCTTGACGTCAAGCAGTTCAGCCATCGGCACCCCTGACCGTATCGGCTTCATGGGCCGCCTGGGAGGCGGCGTCCTGGATCCGTGGCACCGCCACGGGAGCCTCCGGATCGAGGCGAATCGCGCGGCCAAACCCCCAAAGCTGGAGCGCAAGCCGGACCCACAACAAAGACATGGCGACGGGAACGATCAGCTTGGCCGGCCAAAGCGGCAGGCCGAGATCGATTGAGCTGTCCCGGCTCCAGTGCGGGGATCCGAAATCGAAACTGCGGAGAAAGTGGGACCAGGTTCCATAGATCAGGACCGTGGTCAGCAGGATCATGAACAGGATCGACAGGAATTCGACGATCCACAATGGACGTCCCCGCATGTGACCGATCGCGATTTCCATGCGGATATGGCCGCCCTCGCGCTGGCAGAACGCGAGGCCTGCGAAGACGAAGAACGCCATGAACTGCTCGACCCAGTCGATGAATCCCGGGACCGGCAGATTCAGGAGTTTTCGGCCGAGGACGTTGGTTGCCGCAAGGCAGACAAGGGCAAAGATGACGATTCCGCTGGCAAGATTCAGTGCAGATTCGGTCTTGAGGTACCAGCGATCGATTCGCGACAGCCTCGTGCCATCGGCCTGAACGGCGGACGCAGTCATGGATCCGGACATCAACGGGGCAGAACGCACCCAGGTGCGTTCTGCCGTGCACGCGTCAACGCATGTCCTGCAGCGTTGACTGAACCAGGTCGTACAGTTCCTGTGCGGGAAGTCCCTGTGCGGACATTGCCTCGATCCATGCATCACGGACCGGGCCGGCAACGTTGCGGAACCTGTCCAGCTCGCTTTCGCTGATCGTCACTTTCAGGACATTCTTTTCGGCGAGAATGTCCTCCCATTTTGCCAGGAGTTCACCGTAGTTGGCGAGGTAATGCGCGATTGCCTCGTCAATGGAGCCGTCAAGAGCCGCGCGGTGCTCGTCGGTCAGTCCTTCGTAGGCATCGACGTTGACGACGACGGGACAGTTGACCGTTCCGGGATTCAGGTTTTCGGTCCACCAGTCCGCCAGGTCAATCGTCTGGAATGACAGATGGGCGTGCTGGGCAAAGGCGACGGTATCAACGACGCCGGTTTCAAGCGCTTGCTGCGCCTCGGTCGCTGTTACTGACGTCGGAACCGCGCCAACCGCTTCAAATGCCTTGCCAAGTCCGCCGGTTGCACGCACGCGCATCCCCTTGAATTCATCGAGTTCGTCTCTTGGCTCACCGGTTCCAACGATATTGTACTGGGGCATCGGCGACGTCATCAGAAGCTTGGCGTTCCACCTGGCAAGGTCTGCAACCGTCGCAGGATGCGCATAGACAGCGTGGCTGACCGCGATTTCCTCTTCCAGGTTCCTGACGCCGAGGAACGGCAACTCGAGAACCGTAATGGTCGGGTTCTTGTCACCGTGATAACCTGCACAGAACTGCGCCATCTCGAATGCGCCGACGGATATTCCATCGAGGTTCTCGCGGTTTTTTGACAGCCCGCCGTATGAAATGTTCATGGTGAACTCGCCACCGGTCTTTTCGGCCACGAGTTCGGCAAGTTTCTCGACATGTTCGGTGAATGCCCTGCGCTTGCCCCAGAGCGATACGTTCCACTCAACGGCGCCTGCCTCCCCCGCAATGGCAAGAGCTGCTGCGGCGAAAACGGCCGTCCGGAGAACGGAAAATCTGCTGTTTCGACCCATGATGTGCTCCTTTCCTTTCAACGTGTTCGGTCTCTCGGCCCGGCACCGCGTGACGCGCGGTGCCGGGCATTCGGAACCGCTAGCATTCCCCGACCCACAAGACAACCGACAGGGGGCGTGAGGGCGTGATACTGGTATGGTGCGATTATGTGGTGGATTGAGGTGGCAAAACGAATCATGCGGCGAGTGCCGCCAAGGCCTGGTTGTCGTTTGCGGGTGCAGGCGGCAGAATTGCAACATAGGGTCAACCAAGTTGCCTACATGCGATCAATCCTGCGTCAGACATCTTGTTCGATGTTTGGGGACCAGGTCCAACGCATCAGAGCCCTTCTGCCCGAACTCATCATCGACCGCATTTCATCGAGGTTGTTCTAACACATCATCAAGCACAATGGCAGCGGGGATGATTTCGGTCCCCGAATTGAGAGCTATTGTCTTGAATACCTGCGTAGCGTGCTGCCTGAAATCAATTGAAAGCCAGAGCATCAATACGGGCCCAGAAAATGCATGAGGTCGAAACCCGACATGCTCGGGAAGAGCGGAGATCTGCTGCAAAGTGTCTTTGAATGCAATGCACGGCGCATGTCACATGAAGCGATGTTCGGGAGAGGACCAACGCGAAGTGACGGCGTCGAGGATATAGGCAAGGGAATTCGCCAAATCTGGACCTTCTTTGCTGACACCCTCAAAGGCATGACAGGTCATGCGCTTCACCCGAATGTGTTCAGCGCCGTCATCGCAATGGACAATTGGGGGTTCATGGGCCAAGCCTGCATCGACCGGTTCTTTACCGAAGCCGAAAGGCAGATGGCGGAACGCAAACTGGACGTGCGGCCCGAAGACCGCCGGCCAAGTCCTGGTTGTCCCCACACGATTGCTTGAGAGGGCGTTGGCAAGGGCCAACCAACAGAGTTTTCTTGAAGCACGCGCTCTTGCTCAGACTGCCAGTCATGAAGGCTGGTTGTTCGAACCCGTCCACCAGGAAACCGCGAGTTTGGACGCCACTCGTGAAGGGCAATACCCCTGCACTGTCCGCCTCGGCGAATTGTTGCCATGGTGGAAGGAATTCCAACATAGGGCTTCGCAAAGATCACGCTCAGACTTGTCCAATCCAGCGCAAAAAAGTTTCAAATCGAGAATGTGAAGTGGTTCGTAAAATCGGCAGTAAGAACACCCTTGAAAATCACATCCCGGCCGATCAGCACTTGAGGTCCGGATTGGCCAGGGTCTACTTCGCTCTCATGAAGGTTGGAATTCCTTGCTGACATGCTGCCAAAGCCGAGTTCAAAATCCACGAAATATGTATTGACTGCCTTTGCCCCGTCGCACCATGAATATTGACTTTTCCGCTCGGCCTGAGCGAAAGTTGTTGAGCAAGCGCGGGGGCAATACATGTTATTGACGCCCCAGTATCGACAAGGCCTTTGGTTGCAACACCGTTGTAGTGTGCTCGACGGATTGTCTTGTGTGCGCCTGCTCGGTTCAACGCATTGATGTACACATTTAGCAACACGATCTGATCTGTTCAATTGGAACACCTCGTGACCCGATTGGTCGGGCCAGACTTGCGAGACCGCAAGGTACGGGCCAGCCATTGATGCGAACGGGAGGATGGCGGGAAATCGCGTGAGTTTCTGGCTTTTTGCACTGACCCGGTTTCCCATGCTCAACTGCGGGATTTGGGTGTTCGGAATCTTACTCGAGGTTCTCGTGTTCGGGTCTCCCATGGTAATCTTTGTCGACAGGTTCGTGCAACTTTGGCCAGTGATCCCGACAGGTCGCCCGGCACCGGCACCGGGTCCAGGGCCGAGGTCTCGGGGTTCGAGACAGCACGAAATGTGCCGGGCGAATTCGCGGCCGGACCACCGGAGTCGTGCAGGCCATCCGCGCAACCGGCGAAACGGTGTGCGCAGCCCGGTCGACTTGTCCGCGGGGCGCTGCCACTGTATTCCACGGGGGCGTGTCCAACGAAGGTAGCAGCATGTCCTCAGGAAACAGGATCGTCACCATATTCGGTGGATCGGGGTTCGTCGGGCGATACGTTGCGCGGCGGTTTGCACGGGCCGGGTGGCGCGTGAGAGTGGCCTGCAGGCGCCCGAACGAAGCCCACTTTGTTCGCCCGTACGGTGTCGTCGGCCAGGTCGAACCCGTGCTCGCCAATGCGCGGTTCGACGATTCCACCCGCCAGGTCATCGAGGGTGCCGATGCCGTCGTGAACTGCATCGGAATTCTGGTCGAAAGGAGCGCGCAACGGTTTGAAGCCGTGCACACGGAAGCCGCGACGAGAATCGCCCGGCTGTCGGCGGAACAGGGTGTCGAAACCCTGGTCCACGTGTCGGCTATTGGCGCAAATCCCGAGTCGATCAGTACTTACGCGCGGTCAAAGGCGCTCGGCGAACGGGGTGTATTGGAGGCCTTCCCGACGGCGTTCATCATGCGCCCGTCGATAATTTTCGGTGCGGAAGACCAGTTTTTCAACAGGTTCGCCGGAATGGCGCGGCTGTCTCCCGTCATTCCCCTCGTCGGAGCCGGTACGCGCTTCCAGCCGGTCTATGTGGATGACGTTGCATCGGCCATAGTCTCGGCGGTTCTGGATGCGATCGGACCGGGTGGTTTCTCTGGCGGAATATATGAATTGGGCGGGCCCGAGACGGTGACGTTTCGAGAGTTGATTGAGAGGATGCTGGTGGAAATCCGCCGTCGGCGCCTGCTGATCAACGTCCCGTTTTTTGCCGCGGGGATCAACGCCAAGTGGCTGGACATTCTGCAACTGGTGTCGGGAGGACTCTTCGTCAATCACCTCCTCACCGAAGACCAGGTGCGCCAGTTGAGAATCGACAGTGTTGTCGGTCCGGAAGCACGGACATTTTCGGACCTGGGAATCAGTCCGACTGCCATGGACGCGGTGCTCGAGACCTATCTCTATTGTTATCGGCCACACGGCCAGTACACGTCACTGACGGAATCGGCGAAGAACCTCGATTCGCCCCCGTAAGACTCCCGGAACGCCGGCCGACGCGGTCGCGTTCTCCTCCCTGAAACACTCATCCAGCGGACCGCCCGAGGCGGCGGCCGGAATCGGCTTCGCGCCACCCGGCCGGCTGGCAGGCCACCCACCGGTCACGCGTAGGCAATCCACAACAAAAGGGTCCCGAGGCCGATGCGGTAGATTACGTACGGCGTAAAGCTGGTGCGCCGGAGAAGCCGCATCATGAAGGCGAGGGCAAAGAGACCGGAGACAAAAGACAACAGAGCGGCAATTGCCCCATCCCTGGCTGCGCCGGCGTCAGCTGACACCGCAACCTCGACCCCGAGCAACGTGCCGGACGCGAAAATCACCGGGATCGACATCAGCATGGCAAACCGGACGCTGCTTTCCCGGTCGAACCCCAGCCAGCGCGCGCCCGAAATCGTGATTCCGGAACGCGATGTCCCCGGGATCAGTGCCAGGACTTGCCAGAGTCCGAGAACCCACGCTTGCCCGATCGTCCAGTTCCGGGTCTCCTCCTGGCGGCGGCCTTTCCGGTCACAGATGAACAAGACAACGGCGAAGACAATGGTCGCCCAGGCCACGACGGCAACCGAACGGAGCATGTCGGCGAAGCCGGTGATCCGGAACAGGAGACCCACGATGACGACGGGGATTGTCGCGACCGCCAGTCCCAGGAACAAGCGCGCATCCTCCGTATCCCTGTTACCCGACAGGATGTGCAGGAATCCTTTGGCGACCCGGAGGACATCGGAGCGGAAATAAACCATGACGGCACCGAGCGTTCCCAAGTGGACGGCGACGTCGATGACCTGTCCATGGTCGGGGAGTCCGGTCAGGTGGGGAACCAGGACGAGGTGGCCTGAAGAGGAAACGGGCAGGAACTCCGTCAGTCCCTGGATCAGCGCGAGCATGCTCAGGTGGAACACGGCCATCTTGGAACTCCAGCAGTGACGACGGCAACAATAGATGTGTGGACTCGTCGTGCAACCACACAAAAAAGACAGCTATTATGCCATAAATTTTTGAAAACATGTTGCCGCGATTCCCGGATACCTGGATGATCTCGACCTGAATCCGATGCTCATCACGGTCGATGCCGATCATTCGATCATTTACGATCGGGACCGGCCACGGCAGGCGGTTCCCGGCACGCTGGACGCCGATATCATTCGGGACGCGGAACCGTTCTTCAAGGACGGCGGGAAGATGCAGCTGTCCTATTCCGTCCGAAGCACCCTGCGCACGGTCGGTGCCCGGGTGTCGAGCCACATCGTGCGCCGATTCGGCATGAGAAACTCACTCCTCGAAGACCATCTCACGGTCAAGCTGACCGGGTCGGCAGGCCAGTCGCTCGGAGCCTTTGCGGCCCCGAGGCTCAAGATCGAGGTTGACGGCGACTCCAACGATTTTGTCGGAAAGGGCCTGTCCGGAGGGACCATAGTGATCAGGCCGCCAAAGGGCAGCCGACTCGACCCGTCCCGGAACACGATCATCGGAAACACGGTTCTCTACGGCGCCACGGCCGGGAAGATGTTCGCAAGCGGCCGTGCGGGCGAGCGATTCTGTGTCCGGAATTCGGGTGCAACCGTGGTCGTCGAGGGGTGCGGCTCCAACGGGTGCGAATACATGACGGGAGGTGTTTCCGTCATTCTCGGCCCCGTTGGCCCGAATTTCGGCGCAGGTATGACCGGTGGCATGGCGTACATCCATGATCCCGACGGCCGTGTGTCCGCGTTTCTGAATCCGGATTCAATCGTGTTCTGTCCGGTTGCGACGCCGCACTGGCAGTCCCGGCTGCGGGAACTGGTCACGGCCCATCGCGACGAAACGGGTAGCCCGCTTGCCGCGGACATCCTCCGCCAATGGGATCGGAGGTTGCCGGAATTCGTTCAAATCTGCCCGAAAGAGATGGTCGACCGACTTGAGCATCCACTCGAACTGGATGCGCAATTGCGTACGGCGTGAACGATCGAATATCCAGAACGCTGTTGAAAATTCTCGACTCACAATGCAAACGGTTAACGTCAGTCATGGCAACGGACGTGAGATGCCGCAGGTTATTCGCCTTCATCAGTTCCCCTTGTCGCCGTTCTCGCGAAAGGTCCGCATCGTGCTCGGCGAGAAACGGCAACAGTGCGAGGAGATCATTGAGCGTTTCTGGAATCCTTCCGCTGATTTCCTGATGCTCAACCCCGCGGGCAAGGTGCCGGTCCTGAAGGTCGAACAGGCCGTTCTGGCGGAATCGACGGCGATTTGCGAATATCTTGACGAGACCTACCCGGAGCCGCCGCTGCTGCCGGAATCGCCGCTCGCGCGCGCCGAGGTTCGCCGGCTGGTCGGCTGGTTCGATGACAAGTTCTACCAGGAGGTGACCAGCAACCTACTGTGGGAACGGCTGCTGAAAAAGGTCACGGGACGGGGTCCACCGGAGAGCGGAAAGGTCGTGACCGGATCGCGGAATTTCCGTTTCCATATCGACTACATGACGAAACTTCTCGACCGCCGGCGCTGGCTCGCCGGCGACATGATGACCCTCGCTGACGTTTCGGCCGCTGCCCAATTGTCCTGTCTCGACTATCTTTCCGATGTGGACTGGGACCGGAGCGAATCGCTCAGGATCTGGTACGCGACGATCAAGTCGCGCCCGTCTTTCCGGTCTATCCTCAGCGATCACCTTCCCGGGTTCCCGCCTGCGTCTCACTACGCTGATCTGGACTTCTGATGTCCGTCAACGGGCGATCCCTGAAGGATGCGCTCAAGGCAAGGGCAATCGAGGAAGGCTTCTCGGCAGCGGGCGTCTGTCGCCCCGGTTCGATACCCGATGCCGGCATCGATCTCGCGCGCTTCCTTCGTTCGGGTTACCACGGTCAGATGGAGTGGATGGCCCGGCGAGCGAACTGGCGCGGGAGCCCGGTCTCGCTGTGGCCAGAGGCCAGGTCGGTCATCATGTTGGCAGAAGCATACACTCCGGAACATGATCCGGTTTCCGTTCTCGAGGACGGGAGCCGTGCGGCCATTTCGGTCTATGCCCAGAACCGGGACTACCACGACCTGGTCAAGAAACGCCTAAAAAGGTTGGGTCGGTGGCTGATTGCCCGGGCCCCGGGAACGGAGATCAAGGTTTTTGTCGACACGGCACCGGTCATGGAAAAACCGCTTGCGGCTGCAGCCGGGCTCGGGTGGCAAGGGAAACACACGAACCTGCTTTCGCGGCAGCTCGGCAACTGGTTTTTCCTCGGTTCAATTTTCACGACACTCGAGTTCGAGCCCGACGAACGATCCGTTGATCACTGCGGGTCCTGCCGGGCCTGCCTCGACGTTTGTCCGACCGGGGCGTTTCCCGAACCTTATCGTCTCGATGCACGTCGATGCATTTCCTACCTGACCATCGAACACAAGGGCCCGGTGGATGAAGCATTGCGGCGGAAGCTGGGAAACCGGGTCTTCGGTTGCGACGACTGCCTTGCGGTCTGCCCGTGGAACAAGTTTGCCGTCCGGGCGCGGGAGATCGGATACCGGTCGCGGGAAGAGCTCAGGACGGCGCGGCTTGGCGACCTCGCGAAACTGGACGACGCCGGATTCCGGAACTTGTTCCGAAAATCCCCGGTCAAGCGGATCGGCCGTGACCGGTTCGTGCGAAATGTCCTCTATGCCATCGGCAATTCGGGAATGGCCGAACTGGGTCCGGCAGCGGCCGCGCGGCTGGGGGATGGCGACGCCGCCGTCAGGGACGCGGCCCGTTGGGCGCTGGAGCGGTTGAGAACCGGCACGCGCGGGAACAGCCCCGAAGATGACTAGGGTACTCCTCAGCATCGGCCATGGGTATACGGCGCGTGCGCTTGCCCGGGTCATCATGTCCGGAGGTTGGCGGGTCATCGGCACGACCCGGTCTGAAGAGGGGGCCGGGGTGCTGTCCTCTTCCGGGGTCGAGGCCCTGATTTGGCCCGGGTCGGACCTCTGCGAAGCCGCGAGGAAGGCAACGCACATTCTCGTTTCGGTGCCGCCCGATGCGGATGGGGATCCGGTACTCCGCGGCGGGAGTGACCAGTTGCTGTCTCACGGCGAGAGGCTGGAATGGGTCGGCTACCTGTCGACGACGGGGGTGTACGGCGACCGCGGTGGTGGCTGGGTCGACGAGTCCACCCTTCCCTCTCCGTCGACCGAGCGTGGCCGAAGGCGTGTTCAGGCGGAGGCAGCCTGGCTGGCGACCGGACTGCCGGTGCACGTCTTTCGGTTGGCCGGCATCTATGGCCCCGGTCGCGGACCGTTCCGAAAGGTCCTGGATGGAACGGCGCGGCGGGTGATCAAGCCGGGCCAGGTGTTCAGCAGGATTCACGTGGCTGACATTGCGAACGTCCTCAAGGCGTCGATGGAGAGCCCTGAACCGGGCACAATCTACAACGTCTGCGACGACGAGCCGGCACCGCCAGAAGATGTCATCGCGTGCGCGGCGCGGTTGCTTGGAGTTCCGGCTCCGGAGGCCATACCGTTCGAGAAAGCCGAACTGTCGCCGATGGCCCGGAGTTTCTATGCAGAGTCCAAACGGGTATCCAACCGAAAGATGAAGGTGGAGCTGGGCGTGACACTGGAGTATCCCGACTTCAGGTCGGGCCTCGAGGCGCTCCTGCAGCAGGCGGGTCGCGACTGACGGCAAACTGGCGGGTTTGCGCCTGCCGGGCCGTGACGGCCCGTTCAGATCAACTGTACCTGGGTTCCGACTGTCGTCAGTTCGAACAACTCGGCAATATGCTCGTTGTAGAGGCCGATGCATCCACTGGACGAACGCCGTCCGATCTTTTCCGGATCGTGCGTGCCGTGGATCCGGTAAAACCGCCAGCTCAGGTAAAGGGCATGGGTGCCCATGGGATTGTCCGGGCCGGGCGGGACGTACGCCGGCCACTCCGGATTACGCTCGAGCATCGCCTGCGTCGGGCGCCAGTCCGGTCCCACCTTCTTGTGCACGATCCGTGTTCGTCCCAACCGGGTGAGTTCCGGCGAAGCCGGAACACTTGTCGGGAACAGGCGGTATGTCTGGCCGTCTTCTGACCAGAAATGCAGCGCGCGGCTCTGAGTATCGGCAAGAATCGCACCCTTGCGGAGGTCCCGGAAATAAGGTTGCCACGTGCGGGTCTTGAAACTGGAGGCGTTCCGTTTGACCAAGCTGGGAGGTGAGTCAGGCGCCGCGTCGCCGGGAACCTCGTAGATTGACTCGACAACCATCGAGAGTGCAGGGGTTGCCACCAGGGACGTCGTGAAGGCCGTCGCCGCGAAGGCCCTCCGGGTGATTTTCTGGTTTGAGCTGTCCGGCATTGGATCACGCCCTCGACTGTCAAGAACAGCTGAAATGTTAAACCGGCGGTTTCGCGAGATCAACTCAAACACTCGTGAAGGGCGTGCCTCCCGCATGGCGCGATTTATCGGAGATCGCGGTTGTAAAGATGAATCACGCAGCGAGTGCCGCCAAGGCCTGGTTGTCGTTTGCGGCCGCAGGCGGCTTCCATTGCTGCCAACTCCTGGAAAGCGTGGACCATGTCCGGTCGAAGCGACCGGACTTGAGCAGCGCCCGGAATGTCAGGACGCCCTGGCCGCCGTCACGCCCCCGGTGCTGTCCGGCCCGAAGGCGGCGTCGGCCGCGACCTTCAAATGTCGGTCTGAGTGGAAACCATGCCGAATTCGGCATGGTTTCCATGCTTTCGATTGTCTCGATCGTGCGACCTCCGGCTTCAGCGCCCAGAACCATGCACGCGCAGACCACGCGGCCATCCATGATCGTACTGCAAGCGCCACAATCGCCCGTTCCGCAGCCTTCCTTGGCGCTCGTCAGGCCGAGACGGGCACGCAAACCTCAAGCAGGGTTTCCTCGGCCCGGCACAGGAACTCGGTGTCCTCGCCATTGATTGTCGCGGATACGGCTATCGTCGACTTCAATTCCCCCTGCGCGCGTGTAGGCGATTAATCATGCCAGGCGAAGAGAAGGTTTTCCCGGCAATTCCCCTGCGCGCGTGTAGGCGATACGGGCGGCGCGCTTTGCCAGAACGCCCGCGATGCCACCTGGATAGTGCGTGTGTCCGGCGGGGACTCATTCTGGAACTCGTCGTTCAATAGCTGGGGGCTGGGCGTCTTCGTTCCCCAGCCGATAGCGGGCCCTCATCTCAATCGCGATGGTGATGCGATCGTCGCAACGACCGGCGACGGCGTCGTGCCGGTTTGGCGTGTATCGACGGGTGAGCGTCAGTTTGCTTACGCAGTTCCCGATAGATCGTTTGGCGCCATGGCGCTCTCGCCCGACTGGCGGCGCGTTGTAGCGCCGCCAACAAAGGCACGGTGCACGTCTGGGAACTCGCCACTGGCGCGCAGCACGCAATCTACTCCGGGCATTCAGAGCCCTCGTACGTCATCGCAATTGGTTCCGGCGGCACTGTGTTGTCGGCCGAAGGGTGTGCGATTCACGTCTGGAATGCCCAGACGGGCGCGCACCCAAAGAACCTGACTGACCCCTCCGAGGTCGTTACCTCGGTGGTTGCCCATGACGCAGCCGGCTCCTCCAGCGTGACCTGTAGTTGCGATCTCGTGTGCAGCTGCGACAGTGTTTGCACTTGCGATTCCGTCTGTACTTGCAACACGCAAGGCGGTGGCGGTGGTCATTGCTGGTATCCCAACTAGTCGCGGCGTGCGCCGGGCCGAACAGCCAACTCGCCGGTCGAACTGGAGTCGGTTCGGTCTGTCGCGCTCGCGGTATGCGCGAGCTTGCCGCGTTCGACCTCTACGTCAGTTCTATGCGTCATCTACAAAAGCGGCGGAGGAATCGTTATCTTCAGTAGATACGAGATCGCCAATGACTCCGGTCGGGGATCGGAACCGAACTTGCTGACGGTAGCGATCGGTCGGCCGCCACGCGCCCCTACGCGCGTGGTGACCGGTGAACATTGGGATTATCGAGGCTAAGCGTTCGCTTGCGCTAGCGAAAAACCCGTGTAGTTGACGCTCTTGAGTTCGGTGTATTCGTGTAGGCCGCCGATGCCCAGTTCTCGGCCGACCCCGGAACAACCGAAACCGCCGCGGGAAACGGCGGGATGTTCGGCCAATAAGCCTTCGCCGGTGGACGTTGCATAAACGGCGCCGGCACGGATGCGGTTAGCCACACGTCGCGCCTTGGCTGGATCGGACGACATCACTGTCGAGGCCAAACCGAAAGCGGTAGAGTTCGCCTCCATAACCGCTTCGGCTTCAGTGGAAAACGAACGCACCGAAAGCACGGGTCCAAAAACCTCTTTCTGCCAGACGTCCGAGTCGCGTGGCACATCCGTCAGTACGGTCGGCTGGATGAAGTACCCCTCGGCATTGTCGACCTCGCTCGGATCGGGGGAACTACCGCCGGTGAGCACCTCGACCCCCGACGCTTTGGCGTCTTCGAGAAAACCGAGGACCTTCTGATACTGGGACTCGCATACCACGGGCTGCACGACATCGGTCATGCCGGCCTCCCAGGCACGGTCGCCACGGTCTTTTTCCGTAATTGGATCAGTCGCAAAGGGAAGTCTCTCCAACTCAATCTTCATCTTCTCGAGCAACGGCTCTTTGATGCCTTCGTGCACTACGAGTCGCGTGTGTGCGGTGCAGATTTGGCCGCCGTTGGTCAAGAAACCCTTCATGGTCGTTTCGACCGCGAGATCGAGATCAGCGTCATCGAATACAACCAGCGCTGACTTGCCGCCGAGTTC
The DNA here is from genome assembly GCA_965242975.1 of Paracoccaceae bacterium. Taxonomy (GTDB): domain Bacteria; phylum Pseudomonadota; class Alphaproteobacteria; order Rhodobacterales; family Rhodobacteraceae; genus JAPPHA01. The sequence goes on from CBDETS010000007.1 coordinate 4,417,596, forward strand.
CAGAGCGCATTGCGACAATTTAGGTGCGCAAGCCTCCATGATCTTGCTTCCGGTTAGCGATGAGCCGGTGAACGAGATCATCGACACCCGCGGCGAGGCGGCGAGCGCCGCGCCAGCATCTCGGTCGCCGGTAATGAGATTGAACACGCCCGGTGGAACGCCTGCGTCCCGCGCAAGTTTGGCGATGAACATACACGATAGGCCGGCAATTTCCGAGGGCTTCAGAATCGCGCAATTGCCGGCGACCAGTGCCGGCGCCACCTTGCGAAAGGCGACGTTGAGCGGGTAGTTCCAGGCGGAAATCAGACCGACTACGCCGATCGGATCTCGTCTGTAGACGACGTCCCATTCCTCGGGCGGCACGCCGCCCTCGCCGCCGCCGGAGTTCACCGGCATGTCCTGCGCTTGGTCGAGCACGGCGCCGAGTGAGCACCAGTACTTACCCTCGCCAGCCGCGCCGCCGATGGCCATGGCGGCTTGTCGAAAAGGCTTGCCGACGTCGGCAGCTTCGATCTCGGCGAGCATCTCGACATGGTCTTCAATCCCTTGCGCGATCCTGGCTACGATCTTGGCGCGCTCGGCGGCCGCCATGTTCGCCCAAGTGCCTTCCGCCCAGGCCGACTCGGCGGCGGCGACGGCCGCCTGTACGTCGTTCGCCTTGCCGCGCGGGAGTTCATGCACGGCTTCGCCCGTCGCGGGGTAATAAGTGGAAAACTTTTCGCCGTCCAAAGGATCAACGAATTCCCCGCCAATGAAGAGCTTGTTGAAGCACTCGGCGGTCAGGTGCGTTTGCACCTTGGCTAAAGATTCGTTGGTGCTCGATTCCATTTCTCCAACCTGCTTGTGGCATTTAGGGGGATTGTGCGACGCGGTTTGCCCGGTTTGCGGATCATCGGAAGCTCGATTTCGCAGTTACATGGGTAGACCGTGAGTACGAACTGTCCGGACACCGAAGGAGCGTCGCTGCTTTGTTTGTTTACTCCGAGGCCCCGGCGAGGTCAAGGCAGCCAGGTCGCCTCCTCGTGAAACCGATGCACCCGCGTCCGCGGCAACGAGACGGGTTTTCGGCCGACACGCGCAAGTCGGCTGGCCTTCCCCCCGGGGGTAGGGGTCGCGCGGAGCGGGCAGATCACGTCCAGGCAAACGGGTGACCTGTTGAACGCATCGGGCATTGCGGGTAACACTCGATGCTCATGACCACTCCGGGGAGTTGACACGACGATGCCGCGATTTGTGTCGATGGTGCTGTCGATTCTCGTGCTGTCGGGATGCGTGCAGCCGAACGAGGCGCCGCCGCCGGAAGAATCTTCGGGCCTGATTTCGGCGGAAGAGGCGCAATTGATCCCCGCGAGACATGTCGATGCTGTCAACGAAGCCCGGCGGGCCCTGGGGCTCGAGGACGTGGCGTTGAGCCAGCAACTTGAAGCCGCCGCACGAACCCACGCACGGGACATGTCCGGTCAGCGCCGGGTCTGGCACTTCGGTAGCGACCGATCGTCACCGATCGATCGTGTCGCGCGGAGCGGGTTTGACGGCCGCCTCATCGGGGAAAACATCGCCGAAACGTTCGAGAATGACGCGGAAATCCTCGAAGCCTGGCTGCGGGAGCACAATTCCAGATCCACGATTCTCCATCCCGATGCACGAATGGTCGGAATCGGATGGAAACAGGACGAGGACGGCAGGCTCTGGTGGGTGCAACTGGTCGGGGATTGAACGAACGCGCCCTGGCGCGTCACGGGCGGATATAGATCGGTGTGTCGAGACTCACCATCGCGTAGATTTCAGACATCTGCCAATCAGTGACGGCGATGCATCCATCGGTCCAGTCACGCCGGTTCCGGTCCTTCCATGAACGCGGTCCTCCGTGAATGAAGATATCGCCACCCGGGTCATTGCCCTGGGCACGGGCCTCGGCGATGTCGCGTTGATTCGGATAGGAGATCCCGAGACTCAGGTGGAACCGGCTGCGCGGATTGCGGCGATCGATTCGGTAAACTCCTTCGGGCGTTCTGCCGTCGCCCTGCACCTTCTTGTCCCCGACCGGGGCAAATCCGAGGTTGACGGGATAGGAACGAATAATCTTTCCCTCTTTCAGGAGCCACATGCGCCGTTCCGACTTGTCGACAAAGATATGATCGGCCTGCGGGAGATTCCGGTTGCCGGGTCCGAAAGATCCGAACGGACCGAAACAACCCGAAAGCATGAGCATGATCGCCAGAACGGAGACGGTCCTCGGCATCGGGTTCAGGCCTGGCTCGCTGCGTGTCCGACGAGGACGGAACTTTTGGGATGCAGGGATTCTGTCCTGAGTTGGCCACAGGCCGCCATGATGTCCATTCCTCTCGGAGTTCGAACCGGACTGGCGTAGCCGGCGTCGTTGACGATTCCGGCGAACCGGTCGATCCGGTCCGGATCGGAGCATTGATATGGTGAACCCGGCCAGGGATTGAACGGAATCAGATTGATCTTGGCGGGAATTCCGCCAATGAGGCGGACGAGGCGATGGGCGTCTTCCATGCTGTCATTCAGGTTCTTGAGCATGACGTATTCGAATACGATTCTTTCCGCATTGGACAAACGCGGATAGGCACGGCACGCGTCGAGCAGCCGGGCGATCGGGTATTTCCTGTTGATCGGCACGAGGCGGTCGCGCAGTTCATCCGTCGTCGCGTGCAGGGAAATTGCAAGCATGCAGCCGATTTCACGGCCGGCACGCTGAATTCCGGGAACGACACCGGACGTCGACAGGGTTATCCGCCGCCGGGAAAGTCCAATGCCTTCGTCATCGCGAACGATTCGCATTGCCTGCACGACCGCGTCCAGGTTGAGCAGGGGCTCTCCCATTCCCATGAGCACGATATTGGTGATCCGGCGTCCAGGGCGTTTGCGTCGGCCGTCCCAATCGTCAAGGTCGTCACGCGCGGCAAGAACCTGGCCAACGATTTCGGCGGCGGAGAGGTTGCGAACCAGACGTTGCGTACCGGTGTGGCAGAACGAGCACGCAAGAGTGCACCCGACCTGGCTGGAGACACAAAGGGTTCCACGGTCCCTGTCCGGGATAAAGACCGACTCGATTTCCTGGCCGTCAGCGAGGCGAAGGAGATACTTTCGGGTGCCATCCCTGGAGATCAGGCGCCGCGAAATCCCTGGCCGGCCGATGGTCAGCCGACCGGCGAGCTGTGCCCGTAACGACTTCGGCAGGCCAGCCATTCTTTCGAACGAGGTCACTCCCCGTCGGTATGCCCAGGTCCTGATTTCGGTTGCCCGGCATGCAACGAGCGGCTTCGGAACACCGGCCAGCGCGAGGATATCGTCCAGTTCTTTCCTGTGCATTCCCGTCAGGTCGGGAACCCCGGAATTTTCCGCCAGCCCGAATCCGGAAACACTGGACAGGATTTCACGAGCGGTCACGCGTTGAGCCCACCAATCAGCTATAAACCGGGAGGCGCTGACTTGAGCATTCAGCGCCCATCACGAACTTAGCGTCCGGCTACTTTCGTTACAATTCCCTGAAACTCAGGAGCACAGTTTTTTTGCCTGCTCGAACGCTTCCGAAAAACCGAAAAGAGAAAACGTGTCGGTCGTCATTGTCCCCCTGGTGCTGACACCGGTGACGACCGCGGAAGCCCCAAGCCTGAATGCTTCATGAATTTTCCGGTCTTCTTCCGGACTGCCGGTCCAGGCCCATTCGCCATCAACGTGAAGAATGAACGTGTTTCCGCTGACCGTCAGCGTGACGGTCTTCTGGGGATCAAACGGGTAGCCTCCGGTAAACGAGACCTCTCCGTCAACCGCGATATTCGGCTGAAACATCACCGAAACCTGCGTGACGCCACGCCGTACCGAAACCGGCTTGCCTCCGCGGGTGTTGCGCGAGCGTTGCGGAACCGAAGCCGCGAAACACAACTTCCGGTCTTCGGCCTCGTGAACGTAGACCGACCACTTCTGGATGGTTTGGACGGGTTTGACGGTGGTTTCCTGGGCGGACGCGAATGTTGCGATCATGCCCGCAACCACTATGGCGCATGCCAGCCGTTCAAGACGAAACACGACGGATTCCTGCTGCCTCCATCTTTTTTAGGACTCTCTGCCATGAATCGCCAAGTCAGGCAAGACGGGCAGGAAACGTGGCGCGTGATCGTTACCGGGCGATCGCGGCGGGGAACGGGTTCCGATAAAACCGGGATCAATCTGCTGTCGAGCGTTTGTAAGGGCGAACCCGACCGTTCCAGCGCGCCGGATTCGTGCTGACGAACTTCCGGATTGTGATCTGCACGTTGATTCCCCTGGTGTCGAAGACGGTACAGGCGCCGGATCAATTCCCGACTCTGGCGGTTTCCTTGGAACGCAATGATTTTCAGTTGTTTTCATGTTGGGTCAGGCGAAACATCCGGCACCGGCGGGTGCGTCAGGCTCGAGCGGACTTCATCTCCTTGCCAAGAGCGGTCAGCCCGGACGTGTGGACACCGTTGCGTGGGGCGCTCGTGCAATCAAGGCCAAAATCGCTGTACGCGCACTGCCGAAACCGCAGGAGCGAGCCGCCATTCCACAGGCACGGCCATCGACTCGGCACGGGATTTCCATTCGGGCCCCGATCCCTCACGACCATCAATAAACCCACTTTCTACAGTCAGCGTCGATCCCCACTGGCCCGCAGTAGAATCGACAAGCCCCGCATCGCCAGCGTGCGCGACAGCAACTGTCGGCAACTATAAAGGGAGTTGTATAAATTGTGTGTGTTGATTTCAATCATTAAAGTAATCTTTTTATAAAGAACCACCGCGATTGGCCTTTCCGCGACATCCGTCGGAAGTCCGCGGGAGGCACCGGCTCAAGTTCTCGGCCCGGAGCGCCTGCCCGTGCTCCGGCTTCGATGGCCATCTCCGCCGCCTGTTCAGGTGGAAACAGGCCCGGAAGAAACCGCGATTGATCACCTGTTGAGCGTTTGCGGAAGCGGGTCCACCGTGTTCAGGGTGCCGGACTCGGGCCGCCCGTCCCCTGGCCCGTGATCTTCACGTTGTATCTCCTCCTGGTGCCGAAGACCGGCTTGATGGCGTACCGGCCGTGATTCGTGGACGGTAACGGCAGGTTCGGTCGCGGATTCAACAAGCTGGATGTCGCGACGCGGGTATGGGATGTTGATGCCGTTTTCCTTGAGTGCGTCCCAGAGCGCGAGGAACACGTTTCCTCGGACGTTGGCCAATCCCTTCGACGGATCGGAAATCCAGAACCGGAGAACGTAGTCCACCGAACTTTCGCCGAAGGCGATGATATGGCAGACGGGAGACGGATCGGACATGACGCGGTCGAGGGTGGTCAGGCATTCGATCGCGACACGGCGAACCACGTGTGGATCGCTGTCGTAGCTCACCCCGAAATTGATTTCGAGACGGACGAGTTGGTCCGAATGAGACCAGTTGACGACCTGGCGGGTGATCAGGTCTTCGTTCGGAATCAGGTATTCCCTGCCATCGCGGGTCACGACGGATGCGTACCTCGCGCCAAGATCCGATATCCATCCGAACGTATTGTCGAGCGAGATGACGTCGCCCGGCTTGATGGACTTGTCCATCAGGAGAATGACGCCCGACACCAGGTTCGAAACGATCTTTTGCAATCCGAATCCCAAGCCGAGCCCGATCGCGCCCGAGAGTACGGTCAGCGTCGTGAGATCGAAACCGACCGCCTGAACACCCAGGACGAAAGCGGCGCCGTAGAGGCCAAGCTTGGTCAGTTTGATCGAAAGAACCTTCAGGGACGGAGACATGTCGTCGTTTCGACTGATCCTCCTGGCGATCGTCTTGCTCAGCACGTTGGCGACGCCCAAGAAGATGGCGATCGCCATGGCGATCTGGAGAACGACCAGGAGCGAAATCCGCGTTGCGCCAAGGTTGATCGCGGCGGCATCGAGCAGGTTCTGGAAATAGTCCCAGAGACCGAGGATTTGCAGGGTCACGAAGATCCAGGCCAGACCGACCGTAAGCTTGCGTAGCGACCGGTTCCGGATGAGGCGGCCCGCGATGGAGATGCACAACCAGGCAGTCGTCAACGTTGCGAGTATCCCGAGCAGGTAACTTCGGCTCGGCCAGGTGACCTGTTGCATGATTCCGACGGTCAGCCAGATCAGGGCGACAAAGATTATGGCATGCCAGCGCTGGTTGCAGATCGCCATGAACCGCATTTGCCAGAGGGGCCATCCTTCACGGGCGCGGAGCCATCGCGTGAACCGGCGGGTTACGAACCTGGACACAACATGAGAAACGATAAGCAGGAACAGGGTGATCCCGACCTGGGTGAGCCGGGATGGCAGCAGCAGACCCTCCATGAATTTCTGGATTTCATTCAGCAGCACGACCGTATCGATGGCCACGGTCTCGAGGGGCGTCAGATCTTCCACGCCCCCGGGATCTACGGGAAGGATACCACCTTGTTCGGCTTCAGATTCCATCGTTGATCTTACAACCCGGGGCCGACAGGTCCCGGCTCCAGGTCCTGCCCGAATGCAATGACGTGGCCGTCCGGATCCTTCAGGTCAAATTCGAGAATCCCGTAGAAGGTCTTGTGCGGAGGATGCCGAAACGTGCCGCCGGCATCGGTGAAGCGCCGCGCGAGTGTTTCCGCGTCGTCGACGTAGATGTAGGCGACCGTCCCGTCGTGCACGACGAAATCCTCCAGTTTCTGGAGTCCGATCGTCACGCTTCCGAGACCGACTATTGCGAAAAAGGCGGTCCCGTCATCATCGCGGAAAAAGCTGTTGGCGTCGAATCCGAGCATGTCCGCAAAGAACCGGGCGGACGCTTCGATGTCCCGTGACGGGATGACCGCCATTGATCGAATCCCCGTGACCATTGGTTCTGTTCCTCAACCGGCCGATAGGCGCTCATTGATCATTATGGCGGGAAATGTCCTCGAATGCGAGTGCGAGGCGCAGGGCAAGAGCCGAAAATTTTGCAGTTCCTGCCTGGAATCGCATCGGCCGCTGGGTGGTGGCCCCAAGCGTTCAGATCCGGTTGCTTCGGCAAACAAAGGCCGAGGTTCTCCGCACCAGCACCCCCCGGTCGATCCCTGACCAGTGTCCGCTTGCCGTCAACGGATTGATTAACGGTATATATTTGGCCATATCCTGTCCGAAGGAAAAAGGGCGGTAGAATGGGGAGCCCAGGCAAGTCGCGCCAATCGCCTTGCCGTGTTTCGACTCGCATCGGGATAGAAACATGTTCCCCGGGTTCGAAGGAGTCGTCGGAAACCGATGAAAAACGTTTACACCTGGGCTGCGAGTCCTGCAGAGAGGAACTGGACGATCGGAGACTTGCTCGCGGGCAAGGGCAAACGGAAATGGGTCCAGACGACGGCCAATACGGCCGAGGAAGCCGAGGCTGCCGACCGGGCAGGAATTGACCTGATCATCGGAAACGCCTGGAATGTCGAGGCGGTCAGGCAGGGATCTGGCACGATGTTCCTGACCGCCGCGATCGACCTGGTTCGTTATCCGCTTCCGGATGACATACTGCGGGCAGCGATGAAGGCGATGGAACTGGGTGCCGATGCCGTCATGACCGCGCGCAGCATGGCGGTCGTCGAAATGCTGGCCAACGAAGACATCCCCGTCATGGGCCACCTCGGACTGGTTCCACGCAAGAGCGGCTGGCGTGGAGGTTTGAGAGCGGTCGGCAAGACGGCAGACGAGGCTTTTCGACTGTTCGAGGACTTCAGGCGACTTGAAGACGCGGGTGCCGTGATGGTCGAGGCGGAAGTGATCCCTGGTCCCGTCATGTCGGAAATAAGCCGGCGCAGCGGGCTGATCTCCGTATCGCTCGGCTCCGGTCCCGGCGGAGATGTGGACTACCTTTTCTGCAACGACATTTGCGGAGAACAGGAACACAGGCCGCGGCACGCCCGTGCCTTCGGGAACCTGCTGGAATTGAAACGCCAGGTACAGGACGCCCGGATCGCGGCACTTGCCGATTTCCGCCAGGCTTGCGTCGATGGCAGGTTTCCTTCAGGTGCCGAGACAGTCAAAGTTGACCCCGAAGAACTTGAACGGTTTGTCTCGCGGCTCGGCTGATTTGCGGTGCCGACTCACCGGCCTGAGCCCATGCCCGGGTTCCGCCGGGCGTGAGACGATACGCGGGGTCCTGAACCGGACCGAACAGGACAAGAAAAATGGACAGCATCGGCATTCTTGAACGACTGGTTGGCTTCCCGACCGTCAGCCTTCGGCCAAATCGAGGCCTGATGCAGTTTGTCACTGAGTACCTGGCGTCATTCGGAATCGCGAGCCGCCTCGTGTCACGGCTGCCCGACGAGCGTACCAACCTTTTTGCAACGATCGGCCCGGCCGAACGCAGGGGAGTCATGTTGTCGGGGCACACTGACGTGGTTCCCGCCGACCGGGACGGTTGGTCGGTCGATCCGTTCAAGCTCACCCGAGACGGGCAGATGCTCTACGGCCGCGGTACGGCGGACATGAAGGGGTTTGTCGCCTGTGCGCTCGCGGCCGCTGCCCGCGCCTCGGGGCGCCGGCTGGCGGCCCCTCTTCACCTGGCGCTCTCTTACGACGAGGAGATCGGATGTATCGGTGTCAGGGATCTCATTCCGGCGATCGCCTCCACCGCCTGCCGGCCCGCGTTTTGCATTGTTGGCGAACCGACGTCGATGGCGGTCGCGACCGGACACAAGGGCAAGACCGCGTATCGGGCAGTCGCCCGAGGTGTTTCAGGGCACTCGGCGCTTGCTCCACTGGCGGTCAACGCCATCCATCTCGGCACGGAACTGGTTACCGTTCTCCGGCAGAAACAGCGGGGCCTGGTCGAGATGGGCAGTAGCGACGAAGGTTACACCGTTCCGTGCACGACGCTCCACGTCGGAAAGATTTCCGGGGGAACACAACTGAACATCGTTCCGGATCGATGCACGCTTGAATTCGAGGTCCGTAACCTTCCCGGGGACGACCCTGATGCCATTCTTCGGGACGTGGACGACCTGGTCAGGCGGCGAATCGTGGCGGTTTGCGGCACGCATGCCGGTTGCGGCATAAGCTACACGACCGAGTTCGGTTACCCGGGACTGGAGACGCCAGCGAACTCTGAAGTTGTGCAATTCGTTCGGGCACTTGCGGAGACCGGGGGCTTGAGTCGCGTCGATTTCGGAACTGAAGGCGGGTTGTTTTCCGAGCAGTTGGACATACCGACGGTCGTTTGCGGGCCCGGGTCAATGGAGCAGGGCCACAAGCCGGACGAATTTATCACCATTGACCAGATCGGGCGTTGCGACCGCATGATGGACTCGCTGCTCGATGTCCTGGAGTCAGGCCTTTGAATGCCGGCGGCTGTCTTCCCGGCGCCGGAAACGCGACGAGAGCGGCCTGTTCCAGGGTCATTCGAAGCGGGCGAAGTACTTGCGGCACTGCCGGGCGAACTCGTCTGCACGGCTTTCGAGTTGATCATGGCGCCTGCGAACGAGAACGACCGGGCTTCCGGCAACTTCGTCGATGAGCGGGCGCGTCGCCAGTTCGCGGCCGTCGTAGGTCATGTCCGACGCCGGCCTCGTCGACAGGAGGGAGTAGCCGAAGCCGTGTCCGACCAGTCCCCGGACCATTTCGAGGGAAGCGAGTCGAAACCGGATGTTGGGGTTTAGTCCGACTCCGGTGAACAGGGACAGGAAGTATTCGGAACTTGGGGGCGCTTCGAGCAGGATCATCGGTTCCCGGGCCAGTTGCGCAAGGGAAAGGGATGGATGCCTGGCGAGCGGGGAGTTCCGCGCCAGCAGAACATACGGAGCCAGGCTCGCCAGGTGTTCCACGAAGAACGTGTCGGAAATTTCGAACCCGTAGACCAGGGCGATGTCGATCTCTCCCGATCCGAGTGCTTGAAGAATCCTGATCTGGTCGCCCTCGACAAGTGCCAGGCCCATTTCCGGTCCCGACCGCATCCGGGCAATCAGGTCGGGAACGACAACGGGCCCGAACGTGTGAAAACACCCGATCCTGAGGCTGCTCTCGCGTTGGCCTGCTCCGTCGCGGGTGGATTCGGCAGTGTCGATGGCCGTTGTCCGGCCATAAGTGCGTTGAGAATAGATCAGGGGCGATCCCGCCGCTTCCGTGAAGACATCCTCCACTTCTCCGACGAAGATGTGATGTGTTCCGACCCGGTCGTCTTGAATGACCGTGCAGTCGAAAGCGGCCAGAGGATCCAGTATGCGGGGAGAGCCGGTCCTCATGGTTGTCCATCCTGCGCAGTCGAACTTGTCGCCGGAGTGTGGTTTCAGGCGGCCGGCAAATGTGTCGGAGACATAGAATTGGTCGGTACGCAGGATGTTGACGCAGAACGCACCGTTCTCGAGGATTCGGGATGCGGCCGGGCTCAGGTGGTGAATACAGACGAGAAGCGTCGGTTTTTCCATGTCCGCCGAGACCGAAGTCATCGCGGACACGGTGACCCCGGCACGGCCAGCTGTCCCGTCGGTGGTGACGACACTCACGGCGCTTGCAGCATGGGCCATTCCGGTCAGGAATTGCCTGCGAAGGATCCGAGACCGGTCAGGGGACGCGGCACCAAGCCCGACGGATGCCGATGGACAATCCGGAATGTCCGGAAATGTCATTTTCGCCCTGTCCGCGCAGGCGCGTCTTCTCTTGCCTGTCGGGCGAACGTCCGTGTGACCGCACTGTCACCTCGTGCAGGGCGCACGCCTTTCATGACCTTGTCGGACAGGCCGGCGGCGTCCCGGACGAAATTCAGCGGACCGTCCCATCCGAAGTTCCGGTAAACGGCCGCGAGATGGGCGAAGGGTGGTGACTGGGCGAAGAGCTGAAATGTCAGCCGGTGCCCGGCGTAGTCGGAATTGAGAAGATCGCGCGCAAAGGCCAGGAGCTTTCGTCGGTCTTCCGCGATCCAGTCCTCATTGACGGTGTAGTATTTTTCCATCCAGGGACGGGTTTCAGGAGCCTCGAACGTTGCGGCATTCGGGGTGACACAGATCTGTCCACCACACAGTTCCCTCGCCAGGTGCATCATGGCGGGAAGGTTGGAAATGGCATGGACCCGGCCCGTGTACAGCAGGGACTGGTTGGGCATGAGCAGATCGGCCGGAGATTTTTCCGCCAGGGTGACAGCGGCCGTCAGGTGAGCATTGATACCCTCGCGCCACACGGCTATCCGGGCAAGCTTTTCCTGAACTGCCGGTTGTTTCTCGAGGCCTGTCTGGCGCGCGTTGAACAGGGCCGCGCCGATCATCATGTCGGCCTGCTTGAGCGTCCGCTGGACGAAGGCGAAGGCGGAATACCTGTGCAGTGTTGCGCGAATGAACGTCGCGGCCTTCGTATGGCGGTAGAACAGGACATTTTCCCAGGGGATCAAGACATTGTCGAATATGAGCAGGGTGTCGACCTCGTCGAAGCGGTTGGCCAAAGGGTAGTCCCGGACGTCACCCCGGGCACCGGAGAATCCCGATCGGCAGATGAACTTCAGGCCGGGCGACCCCAGGTCGCAAATGAAGCCAACGGCGTAGTCGGACAACTCCTCGTTGGCCCAGTTCGCGATGGTCGGCTTGGTAAACGCCTGGTTGGCGTACGCGGCCGCGGTCTCGAACTTGGCGCCGCGCACGATGATTCCGGCGTCGGTCTCCCCGGCGACGTGCAGCAGCATGTCCGGGTCCTGGTCCTGCGGAGCCTTGGACCTGTCACCCTTCGGATCGGTGTTCGCCGACACGTGGAACGGATCCTGCCGGAGCACCGTGTAGATGTGGTTCTCGATGTTCTCTGCGAATTGTGGGTCGACCTGGTTGAGCACATCCTGTCCATCGTAGAGTGACCACATCTCTCCCACGGTTTCGTCCCCGACACGCGTGACGATTCCTCCGGCGTCTTCCAGCACGAAGTCGGTTGCCCGACGCTTCATCCACCAGTCGTTCCGGGTAAACGGGAGGGCGTTTCCGACCGCATTGGTTTCGCCATCCTGCTCGACCGTCAGGATGCGCCGGGCATCCGGGTCGTGTTGGAGGTCATAGATCCGCGCCCGAATATCGACCAGCGGCCTGAACATGGGGTGGACGGTTACGTCGTCCACGCGTTCCCCGTCCATGTAGACTTGGCGCCCGTCCCGGATCGATTCCCGGTATTCCTCACCTGTCCTGATCATGCGGGGCTGTCTCCGTTCCTGTTTTCGGGTTGGCCGCACTCGTTCTGATTCGATAGTCGGAGACGGAACTGGCGTAAAGTATCCTTCGATCCATTGCCGCGTGTACGGACGCCGGGTTGCGGCCCGTGCACCGCAGGCTTGCGTCATCTCCGGTTCCTGAATAGGGAATGACACGACCCTGAAGTCCGGCATCACGCACCAGGCACGGAACCCGTGGCTGTTTGCGAACGTCGGGCACGGGATTGAATGTGAGTTCAAGGGCATCACAGATCAAGTACCGGGAGAGCGCCCATGCCAGGACAACAAACACTTTACGACAAGATCTGGGACGCACATGTCGTCGACGAAGCGGACGATGGAACCTGTCTTCTCTACATCGACCGGCATCTTGTGCACGAGGTGACCAGCCCACAGGCTTTCGAGGGACTTCGCCTTGCCAATCGGCGCGTCAGGGCACCCGGGAAGACGATCGCTGTCCCTGACCATAACGTCCCGACGACAGTCGACCGGGCGAGCGGGATAGCCAACGAGGAAAGCCGGATCCAGGTCGAGGCGCTCGAGAGGAATGCCAGGGATTTCGGAATCGTCTATTACGGCGTCAACGACATTCGCCAGGGAATCGTCCATATCATTGGCCCGGAGCAGGGGTGGACCCAACCCGGCATGACGATCGTTTGCGGGGATTCGCATACCGCGACGCACGGTGCGTTCGGCGCCCTCGCCCATGGGATCGGCACGTCGGAGGTCGAGCATGTTCTGGCGACGCAGACCCTCATCCAGAAAAAGTCGAAGAACATGAAGGTCGAGATCACCGGATCCCTGTCGCCGGGTGTGACGGCCAAGGACATCACCCTGTCGATCATCGGTGCGACCGGGACTGCCGGAGGCACGGGCCATGTCATCGAGTACTGCGGCCAGGCCATCCGCGAGCTGTCCATGGAAGGCCGTATGACAGTCTGCAACATGGCGATCGAAGGCGGCGCGCGCGCCGGTCTGATTGCGCCGGACGAAAGGACTTTCGAATATGTACGCGGTCGTCCGCACGCGCCGAAGGGAGCTCTTTGGGAGGCTGCGGTGGCGCATTGGGAAACGCTCTTCTCTGATGACGGGGCCAGCTTCGACAAGGAAGTTGTCCTTGAAGGAGATGGCATTGCGCCCGTCGTTACGTGGGGTACGTCACCTGAGGACGTCCTGCCGATAACCGGAACGGTACCGCATCCAGACAGTTTCGAACCCGGGAAGGCGGGTGCCGTTCGGCGTTCCCTGGATTACATGGGCCTGGAACCGGGGACCCGGCTGCAGGACATCAGCATAGATACGGTGTTTATCGGGTCCTGCACCAATTCCCGGATCGAGGACCTGCGCGAGGTCTCGAAAGTAATGAAAGGGCGCAGGGTCAAGGACGGGATTCGGGCCATGGTCGTCCCGGGGTCCGGTCTTGTCAGGGCGCAGGCGGAAGAAGAGGGAATTGCCCAGGAACTTCAGGAAGCCGGATTTGACTGGCGGCTGGCCGGGTGTTCGATGTGCCTCGCGATGAATCCGGACCAGCTGCGTCCGGGCGAACGATGTGCGTCAACATCGAATCGAAACTTCGAGGGCCGGCAAGGCCGCGGCGGGAGGACACATTTGCTGTCGCCGGCGATGGCCGCTGCGGCTGCCGTGACCGGCCGCCTCACCGACGTCCGCGACCTGGTCTGATCACCGGCAAAGGAAAGGTCTGGCAGACATGGAAAAGTTTCAAACGGTTTCGGGCATCGCGGCCCCCATGCCACTCGTCAACATCGACACCGACATGATCATTCCCAAACAGTTCCTGAAAACGATCAAGCGCACGGGACTCGGTGTCAACCTGTTCGACGAAATGCGGTATGACGAAGACGGGAACGAAATCCCGGATTTCGTGCTGAACAGGCCGGCATACCGACGGGCGGAAATCCTCGTTGCCGGAGATAATTTCGGTTGCGGGTCGTCGCGCGAGCACGCGCCCTGGGCCTTAAGGGACTTCGGGATCAGGGTGGTCATCAGCACGTCCTTTGCCGACATTTTCCACAACAACTGTTTCAAGAACGGAATACTTCCCGTGGTCCTGCCCGGTGAGCAGGTCGATGTCCTGATGAAGGATGCCGAGAATGGCGAGAACGCCCGCATCACCGTTGACCTGGAAACGCAAACGGTTTCGGCGACGGATGGGACCAGCTTCTCCTTCGACGTCGATCCGTTCAAGAAGCACTGCCTGCTGGAGGGGCTCGACGACATCGGGCTGAGCATGCAGAAGATGGATGCGATCGAGGCCTTTGAAAACAGGGCGCGATCACGTACTCCGTGGATTTGAACCAATGGCCGGGTTCGGACAGCCCGTGCGATCACGTTGCCAAAGTCAAACGAGAGAATTCAGCCTGGCATAGGCCGACTCCCGGTCTGATCGGAGTTTGGACGAGGAGGAATGCATGTCGAAACCGTCCCTGTTGATCCTGGCGGGCGATGGCATCGGGCCGGAGGTCATGGAGCAGGTCAAGCGCGTGATCACCTGGTTCGGGGAGCGTCGAGGCCTCGGGTTCGATGTATCCGAGGCGCTGCTGGGTGGCGCCTCATACGACGTCCACGGAACCCCCATGACTGATGCGGTCATGCAGCAGGCCGATCAGGCCGACGCGGTCCTGCTTGGGGCCGTCGGAGGGCCAGCGTATGATGACCTCGACTTTTCGGTCAAGCCGGAACGGGCGCTGTTGCGCCTGCGCAAGGAGATGGATCTCTATGCGAATCTCCGCCCCGCACAGTGTTTCGATGCGCTGGCTGACCATTCGACCCTGAAACGCGAGATCGTTGCGGGTCTCGACATCCTGATCGTGCGTGAATTGACGTCAGGCGTCTACTTCGGCGAGCCCCGGGGGATCATCGACGACAATGAAGGCGGCCGGATCGGCATCAATACCCAGAGATACACGTCACGCGAAATCCAGAGGGTAGCGCGGTCCGCATTCGAGCTCGCACGCAGGCGGAACAACCGGGTGTGCTCGATGGACAAGGCGAACGTGATGGAATCGGGCGTCCTCTGGCGCGAAGAGGTGGATGCCGTTCACGCTGGCGAGTACCCTGATGTGGAACTTTCGCACATGTACGCGGACAACGGCGCCATGCAACTGGTACGTGACCCGCGGCAGTTCGATGTTATCGTGACGGACAACCTGTTCGGTGACATCCTGTCGGATTGCGCGGCGATGCTGACGGGTTCGCTCGGGATGCTGCCGTCGGCTTCCCTTGGCGCCGTGACAGGAACAGGCCGTCCGAAGGCGCTCTATGAACCGGTGCATGGATCGGCGCCTGACATTGCGGGCCAGGGATTGGCGAATCCTTCGGCCTGCCTGTTGAGCTTCGCGATGGCTCTCAGGTATTCCTTTGACCAGGGAGATGAGGCCCATCGGCTTGAACAGGCGATAGAAGCCGTGCTGGCGAAAGGGATACGGACCCGGGACCTGTTTCAGGGGGATGCCGGCGCGTTGCATTCGTCGACGGATGAGATGGGCGATGCGGTGATTGCCGCTCTCGAACAGAGCCTTTGATCCCATGCGATCCGTCCGGGATTGACGTCCGGGCCGACGCGATTCGAGCGACTTGACCGGAGACCTGAGACGATCATCCGGTGGCGTTTGACGGGATCACATGGGAACCGTGATCGCGATCAGGTTCAGAACAAGCCCGGATCCGGGCAGGAAGTTGCCATGAACGACATCATCGACGCATCAGACCTGACGCTGGGGATCGAGGAAGAGTATCTGATCGTCGATTCGGAAACCTGTGATCTCGTCCGCCAACCGGATCCCGAATTCATGGTGGCCTGCCGGGAACTCGCGGGAGACCACGTGACCAATGAATACCTGCAGTGCCAGGTCGAGGTCGGTACCCCGCCGGTCAGAACGGTTGCCGAAGCCCGCCGGTCGCTGGCGACGTTGCGAAAAGCGGTTGCGCAATCCGCCAGGGGATTCGGTTACGCGCCGATCGCTTCATCGACGCATCCGTTTGCCCGATGGCGCGAACAAACTCATACCCGCAAGGAACGCTATGACGTCTTGCGCGTGGATCTCGGTCACACGATCCGGAGGATGCTGATTTGCGGGATGCATGTTCACCTGGGGATCGACAACCGCGAACTCAGGATCGACATCATGAACCAGGCGACGTACTTCCTGCCGCATCTTCTGGCTCTTTCGTGTTCGTCGCCTTTCTGGGAAGGTGAGGACACTTCGCTCGCCTCGTACAGGCTGTCCGTCTTCAGTTCCCTGCCAAGGTCGGGATTGCCGGACCAGCTTGCGTCCTACGGTGAGTACGAGCGCCTGGTTACTCAACTTGTCGATGCAGGATGCCTGGAAGATGCCTCGAAGATCTGGTGGGACATTCGTCCGTCGGCCAAGTTTCCGACGCTTGAACAGCGAATTACCGATGTGTGCAGCCGGCTCGAAGATTCGCTGTGCATAGCCGCGACGTACCAGTCGTTGGTGGCCTTCCTTCTGAAGCTTCGACTCAGCAACCAGCGGTGGCGTCAATACCCGGTAACACTGATCGAGGAAAACCGGTGGCGCGGGCAAAGGTACGGAACCGGCGGAATGATGGTCGATCACGGCAAGGCCAAGCTGGTGCCATTCAGGGACCTGATGGACGAACTCGTCGGGTTGCTTGAGGACAGTGCACAATCGCTCGGGTGTATCGATGAGCTGCTGCACATCCGCACGATTGTGCGTGAAGGCACATCTGCGGATCGACAACGCCGTGTTCGGCAGGCGGCCCTGGATGCAGGCGCAACTCCCGACGGAGCGATGCGGGATGTCGTCAGACATCTCGTCAACGAGTTCCTTGAGGGTGTGGCTTGACCGACGCGGGCTTGTATTCCCCGGTTTCCGGCTTTAGACGGCAGCTTCGTGGAGACGAAGCGGAGTGTAGCTCAGCCTGGTAGAGCACTGCCTTCGGGAGGCAGGGGCCGCAGGTTCAAATCCTGCCACTCCGACCAGTAAAAACAATCACTTAGGGAAAAACAGCGGCCTCGGAAATGGGGTTATTTCTGGTACATGTACCGGTAACGCGGGCAAACGCCGTCGATTTTCGAATGCAGAAGTAAACCAACTCGACATTGGGCGATTTGATTCGTCTGACGATCCCGAACCAACCGGCGAATCGACCCAGTCATTGTATCGCCGGATGAATACGACACGCTGCAAATGGAACAACAGATGTGTCGTACGGGAAACGACATCCTTGGGAAAGCATGGTTATTGTGGCCGAGTCTAGGGCTCCGGAAAACGGAGCAGTTCGCAAGCGCTTTGGCCAGTGATCGGTGGACGTGCCCAATCCCGGGTTCGACTATGAGGGCATCTCCTTCGGCCGCAAGGCCAGCCCTTGGCTGCAGATACTCAAACAGTATGGATATGTCACGCGACCGGCACGCGAGGACGCATCCGGCATGTCGGCCCGGCTCGCCTGAGCCCTGGCGTCGCCCGCAACCGCTCTCGGCACGTCACGAGGCCGTTTCCCGGGAGCCCGAACAATCGCCGACAGCGACTGAACGGCGTCGCCTTCCATACTGACGTCACCTTGACTGCCTCCCGAAAAACAGGATGCCGGTGGCGAGGGGAAAGTGTGTCCAAAGCCTGAAAAGAGTTTCAGGAAAAATCAGGAACGGGCATTGGCTACCGCGCCCGCCGCCGCCTGTCGGGGCGTCACGCGCTTCGCAGTCTCGCTGCCCGAAGCGATCTCCGCCTGGCGGAGTTCCCACGTCTTCCGCAAGTTCAGCCAGAGTTGTGGCGTCGTCCCGAAATACCGTGCAAGCCGCGGTGCCGTGTCCGCGCTCACGCCCCGTTAGCCATTCAAGATCATCGTCGCCCGGTTCACCGGCACGCCCGGCGTCTTCGACAGCGCATTGGCCGACAGCCCGAGCTCATCGAGTCCGTCGCGCAGGATTTCCCGGGATGCACCGGCTTCATGCCGTTCCCTGTGTTCATGTCAAAACTCCCTTAGTGGTAATCCACGATCTCTACGTCGGAAGGCCCCTCGTCCGTCCAACGGAGACAGGTGCGCCATTAAGCATTGATCCGAATGCCACGCTGACCGACGCGGTCGCCGCGCAGCGTTTCCAGCCGGTTGCTCCGCAATGCGTCAAGGCCCCGAGCGTCTCTGCATTGGCCAGCAAAACCAATCGGTGCATTGCCTGATTGGTATAGCCCTGAAATGCTGCAACGCGGCTCCCCTCAAAGAAGGGGCGTGTCTACCGGTTCTTGAAGTTCCTTATCGTGCACATCGTCCGTAAACCATGTTACGCTTTCGTAAAGGGTATAATCCCACAAGCGCGGCGCACGAATCCTTCGCCGCGGTTCGTTGCCAGGTTATGCACGGTGATTTGGGCCAGTACGTCCCGACGATGGGAACCGTTTTTATCGAACAGGATCCAATGGATCGGAAAACGGCCATCATCCGGCACAAAGACGAGCGACCAGACATCGTCGTGTTCGACCTCTCGTCCAAGCACTTCGGGAGAGACTTGCGCGCTGATACGCGAACCGGTCCGTCAGATGTCGTAGGAATCGCCGTCAAATACGTAGGAATCTGCACCCAGGCACTGCCCGATAGATTTCTGCCTGTATGAAACCCGGGCTTCAGGCCAGCATTGCCTTCATTCCCTGGAGTGGATAGGGTAGAAACCCGCCGTTGTGTCTACCGGGAGAAATGATGGGCCTGAACATCAAGAACGACGAGACGTGCCGCCTGGCGGGAGAACTGGCGATCCTGACGGGGGAGACCAAGACAGGTGCGATCACCGTGGCACTGCGCGAACGCCTGGAACGCGAGAAACGCCGGCAGGGCGCCGAGACTCGCGCCCGGGAACTGCGTGCCATTGCGGAGCGTTGTGCCAGGCTCATGGGGCAGGGGCCATCCGCCGTGGAGCACGGTGATATGCTCTATGACGA
Organism: Paracoccaceae bacterium; assembly: GCA_965242975.1. Taxonomy (GTDB): domain Bacteria; phylum Pseudomonadota; class Alphaproteobacteria; order Rhodobacterales; family Rhodobacteraceae; genus JAPPHA01. The sequence goes on from CBDETS010000007.1 coordinate 4,436,689, forward strand.
GCAGGGCCTGCCCAGGTGATCGTTGATACCTCAGCCCTCCTGGCCATCCTGAACCGGGAGCCCGATGCGGACTGCTACGCGACAGCGGTCCTGGCGGCGGCCCGGTGCCGCATGTCGGTTGCGAACGTGCTGGAGGCTGCGATCGTGGTCGAGAGCCGGGGCGGTGCGGAGGCGGGCCATGAGCTTGACGCGTTCCTCGGGCACGCGGGGATCGAACCGACGCCGGTAACCGCCGAACACCTGGCCGCGGCGCGTGTTGCCTGGCGGCGCTTCGGCAAGGGCCGGCACCCGGCGGGGCTGAACTTCGGCGACTGCTTCGCGTATGCGCTCGCCCATGTGACGGGCGAGCTGCTCCTGTACAAAGGCGGTGATTTTACCCGGACCGACATTTCGTCTGCGCTGCCTTCATCCCGGGCATCTTCCGGCGTATGACAGCGGGTTGGGCATTCCAGGGGAGCCTGTTTTACGCCTTGCTGACCCCGGACCTGCCGCTCGTGGCTCATGCCTCGTGTCAGGCTCATCTTCTCCGCTTGTCCAACAAAACACCCGGGAAAGGCCTTCCGACCTCCAGGAGGCCGGAAAACGGTGAACCCGTGGACACTGGTCATTTGCGGAACGGGGCGGAAGATATCAGAATACCGGCTGGAAGGATACAACGATGACCAATTTGCCTGAATTCCTTTTATATGGGGAGAACGCGAGGCTCTTTCCCGTCGTGGCGGATACAAGCCGGGAACAGCGAACCTTATCCATATTTCTTGCCGTGTTAACACAGGTTCCGGCCTTTGCCCGGGCATCCCTCGGTTCTCTTGGCGTGCGGATTGGCAAACGGGCACGCATATCCACCTTCACGGAAGTAACGTTCAAGAATGACGCCAACAACGATGACCGCCCGGACGGCCTCATTGTCGTTCAGACGGGCCGGTCCACATGGGCCGCGATCGTCGAGGCCAAGATCGGAAAGGCTGCTCTGGATGCGTCCCAGGTCGAACGGTATCTCAGACTTGCGCGGGACAACAAAATTGATGCCGTCATCACGATTTCGAATGACTTTGCCGCCCGCCCCGAACATTCGCCGCTGGCCAAGTCTATCCAGCGCATCAAGCAACTGACCAGCAGGGTCCATCTCTATCACTGGTCATGGGCAAGCCTGGCCACACATTGCGAGGTCCTCGCCTATCAGGGCATCTCCGAAGATTCCGAACAACACTATCTGATCCGACAGCTCAGCCGCTTTTTCAGCCACCCCACGACGGGTATCGAGCGGTTTACCCAGATGGGTCCTGCCTGGAAGACTGTCGTCCAGACCGTTGCCTCCGGCGCGCCGCTTGCCAAGAACACGCCCGGGATCGAAGATGTCGTTGCAAGCTGGATTGCCGAAGAACGCGATCTCTGCCTTCACATGACATCGAGACTCAACCGCTCCGTATCGGCCAGGATTGAACGAAAGCATGCCACCGACCCGAAACTCCGTCTTGAAGACGGCGTTTCTGCCCTGATCTCAACCCAGACCCTGACATCGACCGTTTGTGTTCCGGATTGTGCTTCCGATATCACGATACGCGCCGATCTCGCGCGGCGGTCCCTATCGGTTTCAATGACGGTAAAGGCACGCGGTGACCGGAAATCCACCCGTGCCCGCGTCAACTGGCTTCTGGGAATGCTCAAGGCAGATGATCCGCGCTTGCGTGTCCAGGCACACTGGCCCGGTAGAGCCACCGACACTTCAGAAGGTGTGGAAGTGTTGAGGGAGCATCCGGACCGGCTCCAGACGGACAACCCGGCGATGCTGCCAAGGTCATTTGAGATCGCGTTGGTCGAAGTCCCGGGTGCGCGGCGGTTCGGAGGTCAGAAGGCATTCATCGAGGATCTTGAACGGATTGTACCGGAGTTCTACGATCTCGTTGGTGTGACGTTGAAGGCATGGCGGCCGCCGCCGCCGAAACCCGTTCTGCGCGACGGCGAACTGTCGGATACCGAAGCCCTCTCTACAGGCATTAAACCGAACACCGATGAAAGTCCCGAGGCTGATCACAGCGGGCACAGCGATCACTGACATTACGAACAGGCGAATACCCACGGCGGAAGCGATTGCGCGGGAGAAGTGGGGAATCCTGGGCCGACTTTCGGACTGGGCCAGATGTACCTGCGGGTGCGGGACACGGAGTGGGGATGGGCCTGGATCAGGGATGCTACCGAACACGGCTATAGCCGAAAAATCCGATCCGGGACCGAGCGGACCGGGGTTCTAGCCCGCGTGGAAATCAGATTGTTACTTTCATGCACCCGTCACAGGCTCGCTAATTGCTTTAACGTTCCTCATCATCCAGTACTTTGGTCAGTGCCGCAGCGACCAATCCCGCCGGTACGGCCACGACACCCAGGCCGCACATCAGTATGACGAAGGTGAACACCTTGCCGCCGACGGTGACCGGATAGACATCACCGTAGCCGACTGTCGTGAGCGTGGCCACGGCCCACCACATGCTGTGGAACACGGATTGAAAGGTATCCGGCTGGGCGTCGTGCTCAAAGTAGTAGATACCTACCGAGGAGAGGTAGAGCAGGATGAACGTGGCGAACAGAAATATCATGGCCTCTTCGCGAGCACGCCCAATGGCCTTTCCGAACCGTTCCATTGCCCGGGTGTACCTGGTCAGCTTGAAGAGACGGAAAACACGAAGCAACCGGACGGCTCGCAGCGCCCGGAGATCAATGCCGAGAGAAAGATAAAACGGCAATATGGCGACCAGGTCGATGATGCCGTAGAAGCTGAAGAAATAATCGGCTTTTCTGGCGGAAGTTGCGACCCGAAGACCGTACTCGATCGTAAACAACACGGTTACCACGACTTCGGAAACCCTGAGCACCGATTGGGCCATGGGCGGTAAATCGGGCAAGGTTTCGACGGTCAGGGTCATGATCGAGAAGACAATCAGGAACAGCACCGTGAAATCGAACGCCCGGCCGGGTTTCGTATCAGATTCCTGTACGATTTCTCGTAATGTCATGTGGTGTCAGCCGGTTGGCCCTGTTTTTCTTGAAACATCCGCGCACTGTTTTGTTGCCCGATGGCGTCACCGACCACAAGGCCGCATTGGAAACGGCCGATCCCCGGATGCTGTACAGATTTGTCGGACCTGACGGTGAACCGGGAAAGCACTGAGACATTCATGAAAAGAATTGAGTCAAGTTATCCACAACCGTTGTTGGCGCGGCCTTCGCGAGACGTGCCGGGCGCATAGGGGTTCGTGAGTAGATTCATGGGAGGTTGCAAGAAGTTTATGGTGTCCATGCATAAACTTCCGTAATTGCTCACCCCTTTTGTTGGGTGGGTGGTGCATCTTGATCATGTCGGCGGCCCTTCCGGCGAGGGCGACCCGGATGGCGACGAGGGGATTATACCCGAGCACGGCCACGGAACTCAGGTAGCTTGAAATTCTGCACCAGTCTTCGGAGTAGAACCGGGTCCGGAAGAATCCGGAGACCTTCATCTTGAACTTTGCCATCCGGAATTTCTGTTCGCTGGCATCATTTGTGAATCTGACATCCGGGTCGCGCGTGAAGCGCAGCACGGATTCCTCGTGCTTCACGAGGCGCTCATGCAGGTTGTGTGCATCCGACTTCGTGATCCGCCCGCGTTTTCCTTTCGGTCGCGGCGGGATTTCTGGCAATTCCTTACCGGCCCTTGGTCAGGATGGCCCGGTATCGCTTGCGTACGGCCAGGCGCTCGTCCTCGCTCAGGGTCTTGGTGGTGCTCTTGTTGACCCGGTGACAGGCCTCGCGCGGCAGCTTCTTCATCAGGCGCGCCCAGGCTTCGACATCGTCCGCAGGCGTGGCGACTGCCAGCGATCAGCACAACCACGCTTTCGCTCCATATCACCTTGCCGTGAATCGCTCATGGCAGACTGTCGAACCGCGTGGCGGGAGAGTTCACCATCATTAGTCATATCAATGCAGGAAAAGAGAAAACTCCGGAGAAAAGATTTGTCTTGTTCGCATATTCAGGTCTGCTTGAAACTCGGGTACCGGACCTGCAGTCTTGAATCGCAATCAAACGGGCGACGTGGCGGAGTGGTTACGCAGCGGATTGCAAATCCGAAGACACCGGTTCGATTCCGGTCGTCGCCTCCATTTGATTGATGGTTTCAATCTCTTTTTTCTGTTCGACCACAGAAGTCGAAGCGGCGATTCACTATCTCCTTTGGGCCTTGGCATTGGCCCCGAGCGCTTCCCTTGCGGACTGGCGTGCCTCGTCCAACGTTACCACAATCCGGTCGGCCGGCACGTCACCGAGAATGTCGAAGCTGTGCAGGGTCGCAGCCACGTCGTTGCCGAGGCCCATGATGATGCACTCGGTCTCCGACTCGGTGGCAACCTTCAGGAGCTGCCCGATCACCATGGCGGCGCTGTCATCGATATAGACGGTGTCCGAGAAGTCGAAGATGACGACCTCGTGTTCCCTGATGTCGAGACCGATCACGCTAACCAGCTTGTGGGACGAAGCGACGCTCAGAGTGCCCCTGAGGGCCACCATGCCGACCCGGGCCGCGAGTGGGTCGCCGTCCGCAACTGTCTCCTCGTCAGCGAAGAAGGTCGTATCCAGCAGAGGCACCGACATCACATTGTCAAGCTCCAGCCGTTCCAGCCGCCGCGCATGCACCATGCCGCCTGCGATCAATCCGATGGCTACCGCGGTTATCAGGTCGACGAACACCGTCAGGCAAAGCGTCGTGAGCATGACCAGGAGGTGCTCGCGACGGAGGAGGTGAACCCGGGTCAGCATGCGCCAGTCGACAATATCCCACCCGACCTTGATCAGAACCCCGGCCAGCGCGGCGAGCGGGATCGGTTCGACAAATTTCCCGAGACCCATCGCCAGGGCGAGCAGGAGAAGCGCGCGCAACGCGCCCGATACCGGCGTCGAACCTCCGGAGCGGATATTGGTGACGGTGCCCATGGTCGCTCCTGCGCCGGGCAATGCACCGATCAACCCCGCAAAAATGTTGCCGATGCCCTGACCCATCAGCTCTCGGTCCGGATCGTGGCGATCGCCTGTCAAAGAATCGGCCACGAGGGAGGTCAGCAAGCTGTCGACCGAACCGAGCAGGGCAAGGATGATGGCCGGCTGCAATGCTGGCAGGAGGAATTCGGCAGATGTCAGCCGGAATTGAAGGGCAGGAAACCCGATCGGGATCGCGCCGATGACCGGCGCGTCCGTGAACCACAAAATTCCAAGCGCCGTTCCGACTACCAGCGCGACGAGAGGTCCGGGCGCGAAGCGCGAGAATCGTCGCGGCCAGAGAATCCAACCGCGAGCGTAACCGATCCGATGGCGAAGGCACCAGTATCGATGGCGCTCACAGCCGCCGGAAGCGCGCGTGCGGCACCCATCGGCCCCCCCGTCGCGCCCGAAGCGCCGAACAACGGCAACGCCTGCATCAGCACGATGATGACGCCGATACCGGACATGAATCCGGAAACGACCACATGTGGCGTGTAGGCCACGAAACGACCGATCCTCGACACTCCGAGAAGCACCTGAAGAATGCCCGCCAGGACGACCACGGTCAGGGCTTCGGCGAGGCTGTCGGCGTGGCTGGTCAGCACGACCGCCATAGCGACGGTCATCGGTGCCGTCGGGCCGGATATCTGCGAGCGCGTGCCACCAAATACCGACCCGAAGAAACCGACCGCGATGGCGCCGTAAAGCCCAGCGGCCGCTCCCATCCCCGAGGCAATGCCAAAACCAAGGGAAACGGGCAGCGCTACCACCATGGACGTGACGCCACCGAAGACATCGCCGCGAAGTGTGGCGTAGTCGTAGTTCACACGGAATCGAGGCATGCTGCGCGCTTTCGTCCTGTCGTGCGGTGCACTGACATCATCCTCGGTACGGGACGCGCTCGCCGAGCGGCTGCACAGGGCGGCAGTTGTTCGGGTTTCGGGCAGCGAACGTTTCGACCTGGACCGGCGACATTGAGAGCGGCTCGTCCGGGACGATCAAGGCGACGCCGCGGAGAAGGGAGGTAGCCACTGCGTCCCGAACCTTTCTCATTACGCCCTCCACGCTCCATCTGCGCACAATTGCCTTTCATGCGAATAACGGCGTCTTGCACGGACTTCAAATGCTCGATCACTGTCTGAGGAATCGCCTGCGATACGGCCGCCGGCGAGTTGGAAGCTGCCGGTATGGACCAGGGTTCTGTACCGGCATCGAGTGCGCGGACTCCAAATTTGCCCATCGGGAGGAATCTGCTGCGAAGGAGGTGTTCGAGCGCGAGCCAGACCGCGCGAGCATCGGAAGCTGTCCGGACCCAGTCGTCGAGAGTTGCCCGCAAGGCGGTGGCGCCAAGGCGTCAGGACCCTTGCGCATGCGCCGTTCAGATTGGAGCCAGTGAAGGACGGCGGTGCCTGGTTCGGTACCTGCTCGATCACCCCGAGGCGGAGACGGCTTGTTGCGTGAACGACGTTTCGGTCAACGTACGGAAGATGAAGGAGGTGCGGAGAGGACTGCCCTGCCTGGCGCGGGAGACGATCACCATCGACGACGCCGTGCTCTCCGGCACGCCCTGCGTGAAGGGGAACCGCATCCCGGCTCGCGACTTTGCCGAGATGCTCGCCAACGGCGACGGGCTCGGCGCGATCCGCGATGCGTGGCCGGTGCTGACGGTGGAACGGATCGAAGCGGCAGGCCCTCTACATCCGAGCCTATCCCCGGCGGGGCCGTTCCCGGACTCCGCCTTCCTGGCGGCCATTGCGGCAAGACGAGACCTGGCCGTGAGGTCCACATGAAGGCACGGTGCAGGGTCCCGGAATATTCTGGCCTGAAACGGCGGATTTGTTCCGCGTTCCCTTCCGACGTTTTTTTCAGTGATTCAGGGGCAATCCGGGACAGCGAATCTTCCCCAAGCAGTAGCGACCCTGTTCAGTTGGGATCATGTCAGGCAGAGCCCTTTGGCGTGGGCCGGCCGCGGAGTGCAGATTCCGACGGCACTTGAGCCGACCAGAACGGCAATTTCGGAACCGGTGTTCCCGCTGGCCGCCGGATCTTCTACATCAGGAGACTGGGAAGAAGGAGAGCGATTTCCGGTACCGCGGCCAGGAGCGCCACGCCGAACAGCAGGATAAGCCAATAGGGCACCGTGGCGAGGGCGACATCGCCGAGCGAAACTTCGTCCTTCGTCACCGAGACAAGGACCGACAGGTTCAGCCCGACCGGTGGCGTGACCTGCCCGATCTCGATCAGGATCGTGATGACGACTCCGAGCAGGACCGCCTCGAAGTTCAGACCGGTCATCAGTGGAAAGACGATAGGCAGGGTCATGATCATCAGGGAGAGTCCGTCGAAGAAACAGCCGAGGACGAGATAGACGAGGATCACGGCGGCAAGCACGGCATTGGGGCCGAGGCCAGAGGAGCGAACTGCCTCAAGGATCGTCTGCGGGACAGCGAGAAGACTCACCGCCTGCGCGAGCATCGTTGCCCCCATCACGACAAAGGCGATGGCGGCGAAAAGCAAGACCGCCTGGTAGACGCTTTCGGCGAGGATCCTTGGTGTCAGCGTCCCCCAGAACCGGCCGACGAGAATCGTGGCAAGGACCCCGACACCCGCCGCCTCCGTTGGCGTTGCGAACCCGAACGTAATCGAGCCCATGATCGCCAGAATCAACAGCAGGAAGGGCCAGAGTCCGAGGAGGTTGAGAACAACGCGGCCGAAGCTGGTCCGACCCTCCGGCGGCGGCGCGATCCGGGGCGCCGAGAGGGCGCGCACCAATATATAGACCGAGAATACCGCCGCGAACATGATGCCGGGCAGGATCCCCGCAAGGAATAGCTGGCCGATCGACGTCTCTGTCAGTGCTCCATAGATAAGAAGCGACAGGCTCGGAGGGATGAGAAGGCCGAGCGTGCCACCAGCGGCGAGTGACCCCGCGACCGTTCTCCGGTCGTAGCCCCTGCGCGTCATCTCGGGGTAGGCGACGGATCCGACCGCGGCGGCGGTCGAAAGGCTGGACCCGCTGACCGCGCCGAACAGCGTACAGACCGTGATATTGGTGTGAAGAAGTCCGCCCGGGACGCGTTGGAAGACCGGCGAGAGCGCTGCATAGACACGCTCGCTGATGCCGCTCCGGAGCATGATCTCGCCGAGGATGATGAAGATGGGTATTGCACTCAGCGTGAAGGAGTTGAGGACATTCCACACCGCGTCAACCGCGACAAATGTCGATCCGCCGGCAGAGAACTGAAGGAGGAGAAGCCCGGTAAGTCCGAGCGCGGCGCCGAGGGCGAGGCCGGATCCGGCGAGGACCGCAATCCCGCCGAGAAGAATGCTCCAGAATCCGGCCATCAGGAGACGCCTGTCCCCGTCTTTGGCCTGTCCCGGTCTCGGTCATTGATGCACCTGATCGCGAAGGCAAGGGCAGAGAGCAGGAGCGAGAGTGGCAGGAGCACCATCCAGGGATACATCAGAAGTCGCGCGACTTCGGTCCTGATTCCCCGCTGGAAGGCAAATTCGAACCAGGGCAACGCGAGCCAGACAAACCACAGGCAGAAGGTGAGCCCGAAAAGGTTTGCAATGACCGCAACCGCGCGACAAATTCCGGGGGGAAGGGCGCCGACGAACAGCCGGACCCGGACATGTTCAGACCGGAGCGTGACGAGTGGCAGCGCGAGAAAAAAGGCTGCCGTCATCAGAAGTCCCACAAGTTCCTCGGTGAAACGAAATGGGGCGTTGGCGAAGTGGCGCATTGCCACGCTCGCCCCGATCAGCCCGACGATCGCCGAGCCGGCGAACGCGGCAAGGATTGCCAAGGTCGAGAAGACCAGGACGAGCAATGCCTCGACCCGCCGGGCAAAGCCCGGCACCCCGCGTGCTTCCCGACTCGGCAAGGTTCAGCGTTTGAGGATGTCGAGGATCCTTTGACGGTACTCGGGTGCCCTGCCGCCTGCTTCTTCTGCCAGTTCCGCCCAGGTTCCGGAGGCTGCTTCGAGGAATGCAGCGCGGTCCTCGTCAGAGAAATCTTCGAGGAACTCGACCCCCTGTTCGGCGAGCTTCGCACGGGCTGCCTGTTCGTTCTCCTCGGCGGCTTCATAAGCGTTTGTCCGCTCCCAGACCCGCATGGAGGCTTCCTTCACCGCCCCGCGCTCGGCATCGGAGAGACTTGCCCACGCGTCCTCGTTCACGCCAAGGACATAGGGTACCCCGGCCACCGGATAAAGATAGGCAGCGTAGTCGGTAACCTCATGGAGCGAGATCGTGTGCGCGAACAGAGCAGGATAGACCGTGCAGTCGACCACCCCGGTCTGGAGGGCGACATAGAGTTCCGTTTGCCCCACGATCTGTGCGGAAACCCCGAGCTTCGAGAACGTCTCGACCTGGTCGCCACTCCAGACCCGAAGCTTCCTGGTCCTGAGTTCGTCGAGCGTTCGTACCGGTTCGTCGCGGCAGAAGATCGATGCCTGGAGCAGTGGGAGAGCCATGAAACCCGCCGGGACGATACCCCATTCGGCGAGTTCCTCGGCATAGATTTTCTGGATTTCGGGAAGAACGGCGATGAGTTCATCGGAACTGCCCACCGATCCCTGAATCAGAACGGCGTTCAGTGCCGGGGCATCGCGCCCGAGGTAGTTGGCCCAGACAAGGCCCATCTCCACCGCGCCCTGGGGCAGCCAACGGACGACGTCCTCGTTCTTGAGATTGAGCGAACCGCCGTGGAAGACATCAATGGCAACGCTGCCACCCGTCAGTTCAGCGACATCGGCGGCGAAAGTTTCAAGCTGTTTCGATTCGTTCCGCCCCTCGGGCAAGCCATTGTTGAACTTCCATTCGCTGGCGCCTGCACTTCCGGCGAGCACGGCAAGGCCGACAGTGGCGGCGCGTAGGTGGTGAAGAGACTTTGTCATCCTTTTCCTCCGGGGCGATAATCCAATTTGACCTGCAACTTTAGCGGACGGCGCGTTTCCGGGCAAGCTGCTTGCATCAGTGCATCAGTGATTGGCGTCGGTCATGTGCCTGGCCAGCGCCCCAAAAATTAGATCCATTGCACCCGACGGATCCCGTCAGGTGTCATCGAGCCGTCGAGAATCTCCTGCATTTTCGCGGGTGGTGTTCCGCGTCGGAATGCTGACGGCGAGCAAGCATTGGCCGCGAGGCGCCCCGCTTCCGGATATTCTGTTCTGCACCCGGGGCTCCGGTCCGCTGCGGACGCAGGCAGTGCATGCGCTGCGTGCTTCGGAAACCTCAAACAAGATGATGAGGACTCGACACTCTCTCCATGCCAAAAAGCCGCATGCGAAAGACATCTCCTGCATGCGCTGTCAGAGTGTGGGGTAGCGTAAAGCGCAGACGGCGACGTGGTTTCAATACAGCTAGCGCAGGTGTCGGGTAACGGCCTGAAGCGCCGTCAACATCCTGTCCCGATCGAGTGACAGGTTTTCAACGCTGTGTCCCTTGGCCTGTTCAGCCATTCCGGTTACCAGTTTTTCGATGGTCTGATCGTCCAGACGGGGGTTGCCCAGATCGTCCCACCAACCATTGAAGGTATCCCTGAAGTGATCGCAAAATGCCTGGAGGCCGCCCTCTCCCGCGCCGAGATGAAACAGCATGGTTGGCCCCATGGCAGCCCAGCGCAAACCGGGGCCTGCCCACATTGCCTTGTCGATGTCTTCGACACTGGCCACGCCTTCGACCACCAAATGAACGACCTCTCTCCAAACCGCGGCCTGGAGGCGGTTGGCAACATGTCCCGGCATTCCCTTCCTGATACGGATCGTCACCTTCCCGATGTCGTGGTAGAAGGCTTCCGTTGCTTCCGGCACCAACGGATTCGTCCGCGAGTTCGCGGTCAACTCCACCAGAGGTATCAGATGCGGTGGGTTGAACGGGTGTCCAAGTATCAGGTTCGAAGGGTTCTTCCAGCCTTCCTGCAAGGCTTCCAGGGTAAGTCCGGAGGTCGAACTCGACACGATCGCGTTCGAAGTGAGGGCCGGTTCGATTTCACCGTACGTGGAATGTTTGATCGGCAGCCGCTCCGGCACGTTTTCCTGAACGAAATCCGCGCCGTCGACCGCTTCACGGGCTGACCCGGCGAAAAAGACCGCGTCCGGCGTGGCACGATCCGCCAGGCCAAGCTCTTCCAATCGTGGCCATGCCTTATCGATATAATTGCGAACGGCGCTCTCGATATTGGCGGCAGGATCATGGATCGCGACACTTCGGCCCGAGGCCAGGAACAGGGCTGTCCAGCTCGCACCAATGACGCCGGCACCCAAAACCGCCGTATGTGAAATGCCGTGCATCAGAACATTCCGGGATTGAGCGGAGATGCCGCAGTCAGTCCGCCGTCCACGGTGAAGAGCTGGCCGGTGGCAAAATCGGCTTCATCCGAAGCCAGCCAAACCGCCATGGATGCGATGTCGCCGGGTTGCCCGAACCGCCGCGTCGCGTGGCGGGCACGCGCGTCCGCCTTTGCCTTGACCGGATCATCCGCGAGATCGAATCCTGCGTCCAACATGCCAGTTTCAATCCACCCGGGACAAATCGCGTTGCACCGGACAGACGGGCCATGATCGACCGCAATGGATCGGGTCAGGCCGTGCACGAAAGCCTTGGATGCGTTGTAGAGCGCCATGGACGGATCGGCGACGCCGCCAGAGATCGATCCGATGTTGATGATCGATCCACCTTCGCGCAGCTGCGGAATGAGAGCGCGGCAAATGTTGAACACGCCGCGGGCATTGACGCCCATCACCAGGTCCCAATCTGCATCAGTGCTGTCAATGACCGTTTTGTTTACCTGAACCCCGGCATTGTTCACGAGGACGTCGAGTGTTCCGATCACACCGGAAGCGGTTGAGACTGCTTGAGAATCCGAGACGTCGAGACTCAGCCAGCCCGCGAGCAAATCGTCAGGGCAGGACCCTCGGCCACATGTGACAACGTCAGCACCTTCGGACAAAAAGGCATCCACGATGCCTCGGCCAATTCCCCGGCGCCCGCCTGTTACGAAGGCTTTTTTTCCGGCAAGTCGCATTAGTGCGCGGCCATGACGTGCCGGGCGGCCGTCCAGGAATCGCGTGCATGGACACGCATGTCGCTATCTCTGCCTGAATCCTGCTTGGCGGCCAGGGCGTCATTTGGCGTTGCCAAGAGGCGTGTGATTGCCGGGGTAAGACCATACCTCGAATCCGACGTCACTCTCCGCGCCGGCCCGTGCGAACCGGTGCTGGCGGTTCTCGGGGTCTCATCAGCATGCGCAGCCGATGTGGGCGGACGAGGAAACAAGGACGACATGTGACTTCCGCCGACTGGCACGCGGGTAATTCCGACGGGGGCGGGCATCAGAGGTTCATCTGCTGCACTTGTGCAGACAGCCCTCCGTCGAGAACCCAAAGCTGCCCCGATGCATATCGTGCCTCGTCCGATGCCAGCCAGTTCACCAGATTTGCGACGTCCTCGGGCGTCCCGTACGTGCGCAGTGGATGCACATTGCGCACCGCCCGCTGGAGTGTCTCGATGTTCCCACCTCCAATACCGGACCTGTCCCCGTCGAAGAAGCCCTGCAGCATCGGCGTGTCGATGTAGCCGGGGCAAATCGCGTTCACGCGAATCCCTTCCGGCCCGTGATCGCAGGCCATGGCCCGGGTCAGTGCATGGACCGCGCCCTTTGTCGCGCAATAGGCTGCGAGGCCCGGATCGGCGATAAAGCCGTCGTAGGATCCGAAATTGATCAGGCTGGCACCTCTGCCGGATTTCGCGGCTTTGCGCATCAGGGGCAAGGCATATTTGGAGGTCAGAAAAGTGCCCGTGGAATTGACCGCGAAGCTTAGGTTCCACTCTTCCAGCGTCGTTTCTTCGACGGTTTTTTCGATCTCAATTCCGGCAGCGTTAACCAGTATGTCGAGTTTGCCGTGTTCAACCCGAACCCGTTCAAATGCCGCAATGGCATCGTTCTCCCGGGTCACGTCCAACTTGACGAATAGGCTTCCGTCGTCGGCATGGGCGGAAAGCGAGCCTTCCGGAGTCAGGTCGGCCGCATAGACCGTTGCGCCTTCTCTCAGAAACCGGCGGACAATTGCGCGGCCGATGCCACCTCTCGCACCGGTAACCAGAGCCGTTTTGCCGCCAAGCATCACTGTTTGGCGTCCTTGACCGGTGGGAATCGATAGCGGTCGGCAGCGACGGTCCAATCCATGTGGTTTCGAACGTATTGCTGGGTTGCATCCGACGGAGGGTTGTAATCCCATTGGTCTCCGGCGCCGGCTTCCATGGCTGCATGCAGGGCGCGTCGGGACCTTTGTGTAGCAATGACCTTGGCGCGGATCTTCTCGCCATCCCAACGTTCGGAAACCTCGGCGGCAAAACCGATCGATACGTTGTGGTACTTCGGATCGGCTGCGAGGTTTTTTCGCTCATGCGGGTCGCTGCACAGGTCGTAAAGCTGGGGTGGATCGGAATCACAGTGAATGTACTTGAGCGGCCCGCGTCGGATCATGATCACGGGGAACGCTGTCATTTCGGCGCAGTACTCACCAATGGCTTCGTCAACCGGGTCGTCTTCACCTCGGGCCAACGGCATGAGGCTGCGACCGTCGATCGGTTCTCCGAGCATCTCGTCACTGCCTCCGCCGATGTCGATGAACGTGGGCAACATGTCGACCAGGGAGCAGGCGTTTCCGGCATTTCCTTGCGCTATTCCAGGCCCCGCCATCACCAGGGGTACGCGCGCAGAATGCTCAAAGAAGTTCATCTTGTACCAAAGCCCGCGTTCGCCAAGCATGTCGCCATGGTCCGCGGTTACGATGACAATCGTGTTGTCACGTTCCCCAATCTCGTCGAGTGTGCGCACGATCTGCCCGATTTTGCTGTCAAAATAGCTGACGTTCGCCAGATAGGCGTGGCGGGCCCTGCGCACCTCATCTTCGGTCAGTGGGACATGGGACGCTTCGGTCCCATTCATCAGCCGCCGCGAAAACGGGTCCTGGTCTTCCGGGCTCGGCACATATTCGGGAAGTTCGATCTCGTGATCGGAATAAAGGTCCCACCACTCCGGGCGGGCCACGTAGGGGTCGTGCGGGTGTATGAAACTGGCAACCAGTGCGAACGGGCTGTCGTCACCCGATACCTTGTCGCGCGCGGCATCGAACAACCAGCGACGGGCTGCAAAGGCAACTTCATCATCATAGTCGATTTGGAACGTGGCCTGCGCAACACCGCTTTCCTTGACGGTCTGCATGTTGTGGTACCACTTGTCGATCCGCTCGTCGGGAGCCTCCCAGTCCGGCGTCCACGCGAAGTCGGCCGGGTAGATGTCTGTCGTCACCCGGTTTTCGAATCCGTGCATCTGATCGGGTCCGACAAAGTGCATCTTTCCTGACAGGCAGGTCCGATACCCCAGTGCCTTGAGGTAGTGGGCAAAAGTCGGAATGGATGCCTTGAATTCCGAGGCGTTGTCATAGGCCGCGATCCGGCTGATCAATTGTCCGGACATGAAGGCAAAGCGGGACGGCGCGCAAAGCGGCGAATTGCAATAGGCCGCGTCAAACCTCATGCCTCTTGCCGCGAGTGCATCCAGATGGGGCGTCTTCGCGACAGGATGCCCGTACGCGCCCGTGAACTGCGGAGCCAACTGGTCCGCCATCACGACCACGATGTTCGGGCGCGTCATGGTGCGCCCCGGGAATAGGCGTCCAACACCAGGCCATGGAAATGATGAACCGCGTGTTCCGACTTTCCGGAACCGTCCGGGTCGTAGATGATGCGACCCTGCTCGAATGCAGGTGTACTCATACCCCTTTGGACACTTTCGACAAGATTGATGTCTTCCACCTGAAGGACCTCATCCAGGTATCGAATAGCATCGAGTTCCATTTCGTTCGGTTCCGGGGTTTCGAGGAAGAAGTCATAGGTCTCAAGCGTTCGGTCGGGGCTCACCGGAACGATGTTGAGTACGATCATGCTGGATCGTCCCGGATAGCGCATCAGGCAGGTCGTCGGCCAAAGCCACCAAACCGCATGGGTCTTCACGGTCGCATTGGATACATCGTAGGCGCGGTTCGCAGAATTTCCCGCGTCTGCCATGTGGCTGGAGTAGATGCCGTAGGTCGTCACCTTGTAGGTATCCATATCAACCAGATCGCAGAAATCCTTATGGGCGGTCGGGCAGTGATAGCATTCGAGGAAGTTATCAACGATGTTCTTCCAGTTGGACTTGATGTCGTACGTGAGTCGGTGGCCAAAGGTGAGTTGGTCTAAATCAGGTGCCCAGTGCCGGATTTCCGTTTCGAGATTCCCGGACTGTTCAGACAAGGGCACGGCGTTCGGGTCGAGATTGACGAACACGAAACCACAAAATTCTTCAACTTGAACTTCATCGAGGCAGATGTCGCCGACGTTGAAGTCATGCAGGTTCTCGGTGTGTGGCGCACGGGCAAGCTGGCCGTCGAGCTTGTACACCCATGCATGATAGGGACACATGATCCGGGTGGTGTTCCCCTCGCCGGACAACAGCTCGTGCGCACGGTGCTTGCAGACATTGTAGAATGCCCTGAGGACTCCGTCTTTTCCGCGCACGACGGCAATCGGATTGCCCGCAACATCCACGGTCACGTATGATCCGGGATTTCGAGTCTTTTCGACATGACATACCCATTGCCATGTCCTCGCGACTATGGACTTGAGGTCCATATCGAACCAGATCGCATCGGTGTAGGCGTTGGCCCGCAACGAGCATGAGCGCGATGGATCGGGATCATATCCAACCGAGATCTGTCTTCTTCCCGACACGCCGGTTCCCTCCGAATACCTAAGCCCGGTTTACCCCTGAGGGTGGCAGCCCTTTACATCGTTGGCTGCCTCCGTTTCGGTTCATCCAGGCGTTGTTACCTTGGCACATTCCCCCGAAGAACCGGAGTGTCGCGAGAATCGGAGTCATGTCCAGAGTTTTCTGATGGAATGGACGCCTCGATCGGTTTCGAGCACCCGCCACGTCCGTTCGGAGACCGTCTGCACATGTGCTCCGGATCACGTTCCGGTGAGGCAAATTCGAGCGAGGACCGCCCTCCCGGCAATCCGTGCGGTTTTCACCACTCGCCCGGCACGGAATTGATGCGCCCCCGCCCGATGATGGTCCGAACTGCGGTTCCCGGCAAGTTGGACCAGGAGGCGATGCGTCAAGGCATCTTTTGCCGCGCCGCTCTTTCCGCTTTCGCTACGGCGAAATGGCGGACCGCGGCGTCGAACTTGTCTCGGCACCCCGTGTTGCAGAACCCGACGACATTGCCGTCGTACTCGACGAGCGAGTCGGCCTGCACCGGCTTGCCCGACCAGGGGCAGGTCTCATTGATGCAATCAACAATGTCCAACTCTGCCATTGTGCCCTCCATCCGTTTGCGTGACGAGCAAACATGGTAGGCCAACTCGTTCCATTCCGTCCAGTCGGGCCAGGCCTCCGATCGAATGCTTCCGAGATTTCGAGCGTGCGGAAGTCGTTTCGTCGGGAGTTGAGGCGTAAGCCATGGTCCGCACCGACGGCAATCCCCGCTGAACGCCGCCGTCAGGCAAGGGATCCCGCGGTTTGTCATTCCGACCGCGGTCAGATGCCCTTCTGGTGCCGAAGGAAATCTGGCGCGGGCCCGTTGAGTCGCTGGCGAGCCCGGGACCACCGTGCACGTTTCCCGAAAACGGATTCAGGTAATGTTCCAGTCGGATTCTGCGGAACCAACGGATGCCCAGACCCGAGTGGAGAGTCGTACCGTTGCCGACAACCTGTCACCGCGCACGGAGATGGTGAAGAGCACGGCTGTTCTGCCGAGGCCGTCGTTCGCGTTCAGGACCCGAATTTTGCCCCGCCCTTCGCTGTACACCGGGCTTGCGCTGGTCCTGGCGTTCCGCTCCTCCGGATACAGCGCCTGGCTGGACAGGACTTCCGTATTGCCCACATGCACCTTGTAATGGGTATGGGTCACGCGGCGATTGTAATACCCCGGACAGATCGCGCCGAATTCGACGATCCCGTCGGCATCGGTTGCCAGAACGCCACGGAGGAACCGGGTGGAGATGTCGGGTTCCCGGGGCCTGCCGCGGTTCACTCCTGGAGGACTGTCGGGGTCGACAGCATGGCCGGAGCAATTGCCGCTGGCGTCACGCTGCCAGACGTCGACGATGGCGCCGGGGACCGGCGTACATCCCGGGTCGGTAACCCGTATCGCCAGCGTCATCGGCGTGCCGTCAAGATCCTCGGCGACGTTGCGCGCGTTCATCACGTCGGAGCAGATGAAGTAGCGGCCTTCGACGGTGTTTCGTGAAAGCCTGCAACTTTCGGCGCTGGCGAAGTCCGCCACCGTCGCGGTGCGACCCGATTTGTCCGAGACACGCACACCCGCGTAGTTGACGACCGTGGTGCGCCCTGTGGAAGTCATCGGTCGGTCCCCGGCAATGGCGGGGCTGGCAACGAGGCCGACACCTGTGGCGCCGAGGCCGATCAGCATGGTGCGGCGGGTCGTGACGGGTTCGATGAGGCGGTGCACTGGGGGTGCCCTTTCCGAATCCTTCGTCGAATAGGGCGCCTTGGCTGTCCATGCGCCCCAAGGCGCCATCACGGTGATGGTCCGCGGATGTCTCAATGCGCCGGTGCTGCGGAACTCTCGGTTGTCTGCGCGGAAGATGATCCGTCCACGCTGGTTCATGAAGAGCATGTCGCCCGGGGCAGGATGAAAGTAGCACCCGACGCGTTCGCCGCCGGGTGTCGTACCGTAGACCTCCCGACAATCGCCGTAGACCTTCATGCGTCGGACCTGCCAGCCCCTGGTCTCAATCATTTCAGTCGGCGAAGCTTCCGATAGCCATTGGTCCCGAGCGAATGGTTCATATTGATCCGTTCCTGTCGCCATCGCCAATCGTGGGACAACGGTTGCCATTGCTGCCGCAGCCGGTCCATTCATGAGCCGACTCCGCCTGGTTCGAAATGCCTCTTCCGTGTCGGATTGACAATTTCCAGGCACGACAAGTCTCGAGCGCGGCGAGCAGCATGACGTGTGCCAGCGCCGCGGCCAGGTTGCTGTGAACGAAGATCCAGTGCAGCAGAGCGAGGACGGCCGGGGGTAGACAAGGCGTTGAAGGACCTTTCAGCGCCGGCCGAGCCAACGGACCGAAAAGTCGTTGGGGGTCAGGGCGAGTAACAGCAGGATGACGAAAGCAAACCAACCGGTCCAGATTCCCAGGGCTAAGAACTCGCCGAGAATCACATGCAGGTTTTCCATATCCACAAGGTAGAGAATCGCGTGGAATGCCGCGCAGGCGAAAGCGCCAAGTCCCAGGCGCCGCCGCCGGTCGATCAGCCAGCGAAGTGCATTCGATCCCGGAAACATCATGCGCAGTGGCAACGATGCCGTTGCAACGATCATGAGCTGCGCCGAGGTTTCTCCTGTCGGATGCAGCAGAAACTCCGCCACAGGCTCCCTTCCGGCCCGGGCAATTGCATTGCTGCGTGCCAGAGGACGGGGACGGCCGGAACGAACGGCAGCACCCCGAAGAAAGGTTTCGAATTGACGAGATGCATCCCGGTCGCCGCACGTTATCAAGCCCGGCAGGTGTACGGTCTGCCGCATTCATTCCGTCGGTGCGGGATGCCACGTTTCGGAAGGCGGCAGAATGCGAACTTGGGTTCTGAACGTCGCCGTGTCGTCCCTGTCGTTCTTGACACCGGTGGCCGCACATGGCCGGTCCGGCAGGCGCGGGCCTTCGTTGAGCCGCAAACGATTCCGTCTCGGGTGCTTCCGGATTCTTCCGGGACGACGTTCGTCGGTATCTGTCGTTCCGTTGTTTCTCCATGATTCACCGTAAGTCATGCGAGTAAGGCGTCGTGGCGTTAATGTCAGACATTTATGATCATACCTGTCAAACGATTGGATTGAGAGGACTCGTGCGACCTGCTACGAACAGGAAAATGTCAGAAATTTCGGGCACTCGACATCATGAACAAGCAAATGCCCACTGTCGGGACAAGTACCTACCAGCAGATCAAGCGTGACATCATTTTCGGTAACCTGGAACCCGGGGCGAAACTCAAACTCAACGGTCTGAAGTCACGATACTCAGCCAGCCTGTCGACACTGAGAGAAACACTGAGCCGGCTGGCAAGCGAAGGTTTCGTCGAAGCGCCGGAGCAAAGGGGTTTCTTTGTCACGCCGGTATCTGCGGAGGATCTGACCGAAATTGCGAATTTGCGGATCCTCCTGGAGTGCCATGCAATCGAGCAGTCTGTCGCCCTTGGAGACATCGACTGGGAGGGGGACCTCGTGGCGGCCCACCACAAGTTGGACTTGTCGGAAAAAAAGATGCTTTCGGGCGATCACTCGGAAACGGAGACCTGGAAGCGCTACGATTGGGAGTTCCACCTGGCATTGATCCAGGCGTGCCGGTCAAGGAACCTCCTCGACATTCATTCCATCATCTTTGACAAGTATCTGAGATATCAAATGCTTGTACTTACATATCGCGGTGACGAGACGGTTCGGGAGCACAAGAACGTGTTCGAAAAGGCCCTGGCACGTGACGTCCCGGGTGCCCGGGCGGCCCTGGAAGAGCATATCGTAAACGGCCTGAACCATACGCTCCGGCATTTGGCGGGCAGCGACTAGGCTCTTTTGAGTCCCGGTTTCCCACCGACACCGTTCGCTTGATCGGACGCATCCATTGCGTCGATGATCTTGACCCCGGCAGCCCTTGCGCATTCTGCACACGAAGTCACGCATTGGGAATGTCGATGCCGTCCTCACGTGCCGTGGCGGCCGTGGCAACCTCCGTGCAGAGATCGGCCAGGCGTCAACCAGCCCCGGGGAACTCTACCGGCATTGCCCACACGGCGTTCGGTCACGCCCGAGATACCGTGGCCATGACCGCGGTCGGTGATCCGTCCGGGGTACCCGAAGCGTTCGAACCTCAGTCGTTCGAAGGTCCCCAGGTCACATTCCGGCCCTCCACCTCCACCGTTCCCGGTTCGCGAGTCGGGCAACTGTTCGCCGTGCGTCAAACCTGTCACGTCAAGCCCTCCGGACGATCCTGAGACGGGCGCGAAGTCCACCCGGAAAGTCCTCGAACGCAAGGGACCCACCGTGAAGTTTGGCGATTGCCGAGACGATCGTCAGCCCCAGTCCGAAACCGTGGATGGAGGTTACATTGCTTCCCCTGCGAAAAGGAGCCATCAATGCCTCCAACTCCTCAGCCGAGGTTCCGGCACCTTCGTCATCGACCGTAATGGTTGCAACGTCAGCGTCCGCATCAAGCCCGACCGTTGCCCGCCGCCCGTACTTGAGCGCATTGTCCACCAGGTTGGTGATGGCCCGCTGTAACGATACCGGTCGCCCCGTGATGATGATCTGGCGATCGCCGCTGACGAATCCCTTTCCCTGGCGCGACATGAAAACGGAACTTGCACCGCGCACAATGACATCCTCGCTTTGACGAAACGTGACGGGGCGTTCCATGTCCTGATAGTCGGCTACAATCGCTTCGATCAGCGAATTGAGCGACAGTTTACGCGGAGGCTCGGCATTCATTTCGGCATGGGTATAGGTCAAGACACTTTCGATTATGCCGGCCATCTTGTCGATTTCGGCTTCGAGCCTTTCGCGAAGCTCGCAGTCCTGGATCAAGGCTGCCCGAAGGCGCAATCGCGTGGCAGGCGTGCCGAGGTCGTGGCTTACTCCTGACAACACGGCTGCCCTTTCCTGCAGGTGGCTGCGCTCGGACTCGAAATAGGTGTTCAATGCATCAACGATTTTCCGCAGTTCCCGGGGGCCTTCGGTCTCGTAGCTTGTTGGACCGCCGAGTGCCCTGCGGCCTCGCAGGCGTTCGGCGAAATCCGTAAATGCCGATGAAATGTTGAGCGCGGAGGTTGTCAGGACCGCCAACGCGACCAGTGCAATAAGTGCAGCCAGAACTCTTCTGTCCGGGGGCGAGGCATCGCATCCCCAAACGGATGTACCGTCGATCTCTACCCATTGCGTGTCGTCGATCTGGGCCAGAACAAGGGGGTTGCTGCAGTAGGAGGCAAGCAGGCGCGCCAGGTCACCGGTCGCTGATTGCGCGGTTTTCCCGGTCTGGGGAGGCAGGTTGGCCAGCGGGTACACAAGATCGGCCGAAAGGACGACGAAATCGAGCCCTTTGCCGTTCAGTGATCCTTCGCCGTCGGTCGTGATCGGCACGTAGGTGACGAAAGTGGGATTGGGTGTGCCCGATAGCCGGCGGAATTCGCCCGCAAGGGCAAGTTGCTGATCGCTGACCGAAAGCGGCCGGATCGAGATGGAGTTTTCCTTGTCCGATCCACGCACAAGGTCCCCATGCAGAACGACGCCAGCCGAAAACGCCCGGTCTTGATGCGCACGCCAGGCGTTGACGGACTGCATCCAGATCCACATCGAAAGCAGACCCGCTGCGAAGGCAGCGAGGACCAGACCGATCCCCAATGTTCGGAGGCTGCCTTTCACGTATCTGATTCCGTTGCATCCACGGAGAACACATAACCGGTGCCCCGTTCCGTTTTCAGGATCCTCGGATACTTGGGATCGTCCTCGATCTTCGAGCGCAGCCTGGCGACCAACATGTCAATCGAGCGCCCGACCTTGTCGTGTGACTGCGCCGCATCGCCGGTAACGTCCAATGCTTCCGCGATTTCCTCGCGGGTCAGTGGAATGTGCTGATTGGCCAGCAAGGTTTGCAACAGCGCCATTTCGCGCCGCGACAGCGCAACCTGGACTCCTGTAGGAGAGAGAACGACATCGCGTTTCGCGTCATAGGTCCAGCCCGAAAACCTGTAGGTCTTGGTGTTGCGTCGATGAACCAGGGATGACGACCGCCGGGCCCTGGACAGAACAGCCTTTACCCGTGCCAGCAACAGTTTCGGATTGAACGGCTTGACGATGTAGTCGTCCGCCCCGACCTCGTAACCGGCCATCCTCTGATTGTCGGCCGAAAGCGCCGAGACCATGATCACCGGAACGTCCTGTTCTGCGCGAAGACTTCGGCAGATGTCCAGCCCGTCCTCATCTCCAAGCATGATATCGAGCAGGATCAGGTCGATCCGGCCGGTCTCCAGGTGCCTGGTAATCTCGACTTCAGTGGCGGCAGGCAGTGCGATTGATCCATTCTGCCGAAGGAATTGCGTCATCATGCTGCGCATTTCGGGATCGTCATCAACGACCAGTATTCTGGGAATCGCCACACCAAGTTCTCCCGCGAAGTTCGGATCCGCGACTTGCCTGAATCGGATTATGTAACATCATGCAACAGAATCGAGCTTTAGGTAACAACGTGTAACGGACCGTGCAAAAATCTTGCGCCATGATCGGAAAACCGGGTCTGCGCAGATTGTATCGTCCGGCACGGCACCTAGAAAATTGAACCACCTGGCCGCAATTGCGGCGTCCTTTAGGGAGGAATCCAATAATGAAAACCTATGTTCTCGGCGCTGTTTCCGGGCTTGCCTTGGTCGCAACGAGCGCAGCTCACGCAGGTCCCGAAGCCGAAGTGCTTCACTGGTGGACATCAGGTGGCGAAGCAAAATCCGTAGCCGTTCTACAAGAGGAATTCGCGGCGAATGGCGGTACCTGGACCGACATGCCCGTCGCCGGGGGTGGCGGTGACGCAGCCATGACCGCACTTCGGGCGCGCGTCCTGTCCGGCAATGCCCCGACGGCCGTTCAGCTCAAGGGCCCGGCAATTCAGGAATGGTACGAAGAGGGTGTACTTGCCGACATCTCTGCCGTTGCGGAGGCCGAAGGTTGGACCGACGTCTTGCCTGCATCCATAGCCGGACACATGAAATGCGAAGGCACCTGGTGCGCCGCACCGGTCAATGTTCACCGGGTGGACTGGATCTGGGCAAACGCGGACGTACTTGAGGCGAACGGCGTTTCCATGCCGTCTTCGTGGGACGAATTCAACGCCGCGGCCGAACGGCTTCAGGCTGCAGGAATCATTCCTCTGGCTCACGGCGGTCAGGCATGGCAGGACGCGACGGTATTTGAGGCCGTGGCGCTTGGCATTCTGGGTCCGGATGGGTTCCACAAGGCCTTCGTCGAACTCGACGAAGCCACGCTCATGTCTGACGGGATGAAGGCGGTGTTCGACCAAATGCGCATCCTGCGCGGGTTCGTCGATCCGAATTTCCCCGGCCGCGACTGGAATCTTGCGACCGCGATGGTCATGAATGGCGAAGCCGCATTTCAGATCATGGGCGATTGGGCAAAGGGCGAATTCCTTGCAGCCGGCAAGGCGCCGGGAGAAGATTTCCTTTGCGCTTCGACGCCCGGTGACGGCTTCCTCTACAACGTCGACAGCTTCGCGATGTTCGCGGTCGACGGCGATGACAAGACGGCAGGACAACTACTGCTGGCCAAGCTGATCGTCGGCAAGAATTTCCAGAAGGTGTTCAACCTCAACAAGGGGTCGATCCCGGCCCGTGTCGATGTCGCGCTTGATGAGTTCGACAGCTGCGCCCACCTGTCCGCGAGCGATATGGCCGCGTCCAACGAAGGCGGTTCCCTCCTGCCAAGCTATGCCCATGGCATGGCGTTGCGCGGCGCGCAGGCAGGTGCAATTACCGATGTCGTGACGGCCCACTTCAACTCCGACATGTCGTCTGAAGAAGCCGTTCAGCAACTGGCAATGGCCGTTGCAAACAGCATGTAGTCGACGGCATTCCGACCCCGCCGCGGTTCTCCCGCGGCGGGGTCCCATTTTCCTGGGACCGGCTCATGACCAAGTGGCTTGAAGACCACCTGCCCAAGTTGATGCTCGCGCCGTCGTTCGTCGCGGTCCTCGTTTTCGTGTACGGGTTCATTGCGTGGACCGCGTGGGTATCGCTGACCCGATCGCGTCTGCTGCCCAGGTACGAGATCGAGGGGCTTATCCAGTACGAAAGGCTGTTTGCCTCCCCGCGCTGGGATACTGCGCTGAACAACCTTTTCATCTTCGGGGCGCTTTTTATCATCATAGCAATGGCGCTTGGGCTCTTGATGGCCATCCTGCTGGACCAGAACATCCGAACCGAGGGCGCAATTCGCACGATCTACCTGTACCCGATGGCGCTTTCGATGATCGTCACGGGGACGGCGTGGAAATGGATACTCAACCCTGGCCTGGGCCTGGAGGCAATGGTTAGGGGTTGGGGATTCGAGCGTTTCTCATTCGACTGGCTCGTCGATCCGAACATGGCCATTTACACCGTCGTGATCGCGGCCCTTTGGCAGAGTTCGGGCTTCGTGATGGCGCTTTTTCTGGCAGGACTGAGATCGGTTGATGGCGAGATCATCAAGGCTGCGCAGGTTGATGGAATACCGACTTGGCGCATCTATACGGCGATCATCATTCCGTCGATGGCACCGATCTTTCTGTCCGCGTTTATCGTGCTGGCGCACCTGGCGATCAAGAGCTTCGACCTCGTGATTGCTCTGACCGGCGGCGGTCCGGGTTTCGCCACTGATCTCCCTGCCACCTACATGTACGCAATGGCGTTTTCACGCGGTGACATCGGGCAGGCAGCGAGCTCCGCCATGGTCATGATGGCCGTCGTCTTCGCCATCGTCGTCCCTTATCTCTACTCTGAATTGAGATCCCAAAAGGATGACTGATCTTGCGATCTCGCCGGCCCGCGGGCGAAGCCAGGCGGTACGAGTTTTCCTTCGATGGAGTCTGTACGTCGCTCTCGGAAGCTTCGTTCTGATCTATCTCATGCCGCTGTTCGTCATGGTCACGACATCGCTGAAGAGCCTCGAGGAAATCCGCACAGGCGATCTTGTCGCCTTGCCGCGCGAAGTGACCTTTGACGCCTGGTTGACCGCGTGGTCCGGTGCGTGCACCGGCATAAAGTGCGAAGGGGTAAAGCCCTATTTCTGGAATTCCGTTCTGATCGCGATTCCGGCCGTGGCGATCTCGACACTTGTCGGCGCAATAAACGGATACATCGTCTCCCAGTGGCGCTTTCGCGGGGCAAACATCATTTTCGCGCTCATGCTCTTCGGTTGCTTTATCCCCTTCCAGGTCGTGCTGCTTCCGATGGCACGCGTTCTGGGCATCATGGGGATCGCGGGGACCATCCAGGGCCTGATCTTTGTCCACGTCGTCTACGGCCTCGGGTTCACGACCCTGTTCTTTCGCAACTACTATGTCACGATACCAGCTGAACTTACCAAGGCCGCCAAGGTCGACGGGGCAGGGTTCTTCCGGATATTCTGGTCGATATTCCTTCCACTCTCACTGCCAATCATCGTCGTGACCGTCATCTGGCAATTCACCCAGATCTGGAACGACTTCCTGTTCGGCGTGTCCTTCAGCCAGGCCGGGACTCAGCCTGTAACCGTGGCCCTCAACAACATCGTGAATTCGACCACCGGGGTTAAGGAATACAACGTCGACATGGCAGCCGCGATCATTGCGGCCCTTCCAACTCTGCTCGTCTACGTCGTGGCCGGCAAGTATTTCATCCGCGGTCTGACCGCCGGATCTGTGAAAGGATAATTCCCATGGCTCCGATCCTGGAAATCCGGAATCTCGACAAGAATTACGGGTCGCTGGAAATCCTGAAGGGCATCAATGTGTCCATCGATTCCGGTGATTTTCTGGTTCTTGTTGGTCCTTCCGGTTGCGGCAAGTCCACCCTCCTGAACTGTATCGCAGGCCTGGAACCGATTTCGGGCGGGACGGTGAGCATTGACGGGCAGGACATGACCAACGTCAGCCCAAAAGACCGCGACATCGCGATGGTGTTCCAGTCATACGCGCTTTATCCAACGATGAGCGTTGCGAAAAACATCACGTTCGGAATGAAGGTTCGGGGGGTCGATCAATTGACGCAACAGGCGAAGCTGGCGCATGTTGCGCAGCAGCTTCAGATCGAGCCACTGCTCAACCGCCGGCCCGGCCAACTGTCCGGGGGACAACGGCAGCGTGTTGCGATGGGTCGCGCGCTGGTCCGTGACCCCAAGCTGTTCCTGTTCGACGAGCCGCTTTCGAACCTCGATGCAAAACTCCGCGTCGAGATGCGAACGGAGATCAAGGCGCTGCACCAAAACCTGGGAGCATCCATGGTCTACGTGACGCATGATCAAATCGAAGCGATGACGCTGGCAACGAAGATCGTCGTCATGAAAGGCGGGGTCATTCAGCAAGTCGGAACGTCTTCCGAAATCTACAATCGGCCCGCAAACCTGTTCGTGGCGGACTTCATGGGCAGCCCGGCGATGAACCTGATACCGGCCAAGACACGGTCAAACGGCAATGGCACGAATATCGAAATCCTGCGCAGGGACGGGGAACCGATAGTCCTGACAGATCAGGTCAATCGCGATTTGCCGAACGACGTCATTCTTGGGGTGCGTCCTGAGGATATCGTGGATCCGAAAGTGCGCGGAGGAAGCAATATCCAGGCGGCGGACTGCATTGTCGACATTGTCGAACCGACCGGCGCAGACACCTATGTTGTCATGCAACTGGGCGGAAAGAGCGTCACGGCGCGCTTGCATTCGGAAACGACTGCCCAGCCTGGCAAGACCCAACGCCTGGCCTTCGATCTTGGCAAGGTATCGTACTTCGCACCTGACACCGGATTACGCCTGAACTAGGCCGATGCGTCTTGTCGCAGACATTGGCGGAACGAATTTCCGCCTGGCGCTTGCCCATGAAATCCCGACGAACGCGTCGGCAAGTCGACGGGCATGGCGTGATTCGCCGCATGACCTCCAGCGGAAGGTCGAGGATTCGCGGCCCGCTGTTCGCCTGGCGTGCTCGGCCGCCCGGTTCGTGGGTCTGCGCGTATTGCGGACGGATCATGCGGCTCCCGAAACACCCGCGCCTCAGCTTTCTTGCGCGCCGGGATGACGCCTTGTTCGTCCCATGAAGTCCCGTAGTGCTGCCACGACCCTGTCTGGCGCCTCCTCGGCCAGGAAATGCCCGCATTCTTCGAACTCGTGCAACTCGTGGTCCGACAGTTCAGATTTCCACCTTTCGAGCTCTTTCGTGCGGAATGCGATGTCCTTCAGGCCCCGGAGGAGAAGGGTCGGTTTGTCCGCAAAGACCTCCCGGTCGTCTCAGACCGAGCGCAGCCAGTCGCTGGCCCCGACGATGTGACCCGGGAAGGCAGCCATCGCGGTTCGCTCGTCGGGCGACGGCAACGCATTGCGGTAATGGGCCATGATTTCCGGAGTCAGGATGGTCCGGTCACCGACAGCCATGGGCATCACGGATCTCACGAAGAAGTTGTGGTGTTTGAGAATGTACTGCCCGACCCAACTCGACATGAAGAAAGTGAACGCCCTGAAATGGAAATCGTCACCGACCGGCCAACACCAGGTGTTTGCGATGACGAGATGCCGGACGCGTTTCGGACGCCTGCGCGTACAGTCCAGACCGACTGGTCCGCCCAGTCGTTCATGAAAAGCATAATGTCGCGAAGCTCGAGGTGATCGAGCAGGGCTGCGAACCGGCGGGCGTGGCCTTTCGGAAAATGATCTTCCTGCCGTCCACTGCGCGACGACAGGCCGAAACCGATGTGGTCCGGCGCGACACATCGAAATTTCGAGCGAAGTTACCGGATCGCGTGACGGAATTCGAACGACCAGGTCGGATTGGTGTGCACGAACACGATCGGATCGCCTTCGCCCACGTCGACGAAGTGCATCCTGTGCCCCGATTTGGTGGCGAAGAACCTGCTATCGAAGGGATACATGTCGTCGGAAACCCAGCCCGGACGAACGGTCGACGCAATCCGGTTCATCCTGCCCACAACGCTTCCAGTTTCGCGAGGCAACTGCTCCAGCTTCGCTCAAGCTCGTCGCGCGCCTCGTCTTCCGCAAACCGGGAATGCGTCAGGGTCAGGTGTGTCTGGCCCGACCCCACCCGGCCGAACTCGACCGTGACCAGCGTCTCGACGTCGCTCTCCTCCCAGCGCCACGTGTGAACCAGACGGCGTTTGGGTACGACTTCCCTGTAAAGGCCACGGGTGAGCCATCTCCGTCCGTCCGCGCCCTGCATTTCGACCAGGAACGCTCCTCCGACCGTTACCTCGGCGACAGCGCGCACGACTCTGGCGTTGCCGGACGCCAGCCAGCGACGCAACATCTCCGGTTCGGTCCATGCGGCATAAACCGCCTCGACCGGCGTCTCGATCACGCGCTCCAACGCCAGGTAATCATCCCGTCCCGGAGACCCATCCCCCGGTCTGATCCCGGTCATCGCCTTGTGTCCGGCCCGTCGTTACGAGTGTTCCCGACGAACGCCTCAAGCGCGTCCAGGTGGTCCGTCCAGAAGCTTTGGTGGAGCTCAAGCCAGGCGCGGGCGTCGGTGAGTGCGGCCGGATTGATCCGGCACACCCGTTCCCGTCCCCGCGCTTCGCGCGTCACGATGCCGGCGCGCTCGAGTACGCCGAGGTGTTTTGACACCGCGGCGAAGGACAGGGGAAAAGGCCGGGAGAGGTGCCCGACGGTCGCCTCCCCTTCAGCCAGGCGATTGAGGATGGCCCGGCGGGTGGGGTTGCCGAGCGCATGAAAGACCCGATTCAGATCATGCTCAACCATGCAGTTGAATATGCCGACCTCCGATCAATGTTCAATCCTTCGGTAAAATTTCTCTTGGTGTTCGAACCGGCAACAGGCGTTGCGTGTCCCGGTATCCCGGTATGGCCCGGCAGCCCGGTCTTGCCGGTATGCCTGCATCGAGTCACTGCCGAACCCTGCGGCCGTCGGTTCGGGAGTGGATTTCCCATGGCCGGACTGCACATTTTTTTAGTGCGTTGTAAATACGCCATTATTTCTCTGACCGTTCAGTTCTGATCTCCGATTTCACCGGTTTTCGCAAAAAAACTGGACGAGCCACGGTTTCCCACATCACGGTGTTTTCCGCCGAATTCCTGGCCCCGGGCGGCAGGTATGGTCGAGTGCCCCCGCCAAAGAAAAAAAGCTCCGAAATCGGGGCAAGAAGGAGCACTCCGATGCAGAACCTACAGGCTGAATCTCCCCTGCCAACACCGCTCTCGCCGATACCGATGCCGTCATGGAGGCGGCAGGTGACCGCCTGAGGCAGGCAAACGGTGCAAGCGTAAACGGATTTAGCGGACGCTGAAGTTCCATGGTCGGAGAGCGGATGCCAGCAGAGGTTGAGTGAGCGGCATCGGTGGCACGGCCGTCAGCTTGTGGCACGCTCGATCATATATTGCGATGCAAGCTCGCTCCGTTAGTCGGCTGTGGTGAAGGAACCCGTTTACAGTCGGCAATTCACCGTGGACAAACTCGGAGAAGTACTGGCCATCTGTGTGCATGGAATTACGAATGACATCGGTAGGAACCCCGCAACGAACGGCATTTCCTTGCGAAAGGTCGAGCAGCGTCACTGCTTGAGCGTTTGATGTCGATATGTTTACAGCGTCGTGGCCAAGGTAGTCTGGCGGTAACAGGAGTCGCGAAGGATTGAGATCGAATTGGTCCCGAATAATACTTTCGTACGCAGCCGTGGCGAGGTCGATCGCGAGGTAGACGACTCCAAACAAGCCATTGAGGCCTTGGTTTGGTTTTTAGGGGCTGAAACGGCTGGGCCCGCCGCTGAAACCAAGGGGGCTGCGAGAATAGATGCGCCGCATGACGTGCACATAATTGAGCACCGGCCGCGTTGTTTGGAGTCCGTGGAATAGCTGGACAACTTGCTTGCGGCGCGCCGGCGAAAGTGTCGGGAGTGAAGACGCACTCAAATGTGGTCACCGTAATCGAGGCTCTGCTTCGCCAGGGCAAGTTCTTCCACGATCGAAGAGACAGGCCTGTCAGTTGACGTGGAACGCAGACGATCGATAGGCCGAGGGGCGACGTCGCCAGGATAGATCGTGGATGCCAGAAAAGCCCATGCAGCCCTGTGGTCGACCAATGTACCGCCTTCCTCGGAATGACTCTCGAAGAGGGAAAGCACGTCTGCTATGCCATCGAGCACGTCGCCGTTCCTGAATTGATCCTTCGGAATTCGAAATGCGTTCGTGAAGATCCGAAATCCTATCAGTTCGTTATTGTTTATCCGGCGTGTAATCGTGGACTTGTCGACGCCTAGGGACTGTCACGAAACGACCGATCCGTTTGTTCGATGTTTCGAGAGCCTCTGTCCTGTCTTCGGGCGACGTCCGCTTGCCCGTGCTTCGTTCGCCGTTTCAGTGAAGACATGGCGGACGCGGGAAAGGGCGATGGCACATTCGCCGGATTTAAGGTAATGACCGCGCCCGGACCGTGACCGGAGCCAGGACCCATTCCCCCAACAGGAGACCCAGCATGGCCTTGCCCCGTGCCCGGCACGACGCCCTCTTCCGCCTGCTCGTCTCCGATCCCGGCCGCGCCGTTCAATTGCTGCGCGACTTTCTTCCTCCCGACGTGGTCGCCCGCCTCGATCCGGACCGCCCTCCGGTGCATGTCGAGGGTACGATGATCGACGGCGAGGGCAGCAAGACGCAATCCGATGCCCTTTTCCGGCTCCACCTCGGGGACGGCAGCGAGGTGATTGCGTACGCATTGCTCGAGCATAAAAGCCAGGTCGATCACCGCACGCCCCTCCAGCTCATCCGGTACGTGCTGAAGATCTGGGGCAAGGAGCTGGTCAGCGGCGCGTTCCCGGACGGCGGCCTGCCCCCTGTCATCGCGATGGTGTTTTATCACGGACGGGAACCGTGGACGGTACCCTGTTCGGTCCAGGACATGATCCATGCGCCCGAGGGTCTGGAACACCTCGCGCGGTCCTTCGGCCACTACGTGGTTCACGATCTCGGCCGGATCGCGCCACGGGAGCTGTCGCAGAGCGCCGAGGTGCGCGCGGCACTGCTGGCGCTGGCCCGCGCGTTCCAGGAGAGCGTCAGCGACACCGAGGACGACCTGCTTGTGGCCGCGGTTGCAGAGGCGGAGTTCGGGCGCTACATTTTGGCCTACATCATCGAACAGGTCAGCCTGCCGCCCGAGCGCATCGAAGCTGCGTTGAGGAGGACGGGGACGGCCCCGGAAACGGTGGAGGAAATCATGGGAACCGCCGCACAGATCTGGATGGAACAGGGCATCGCCGAGGGCAAGGCTGCTGGCATCGTCGAGGGCAAGGCCGTCGGGAAGGCCGACACGTTTCTGCGTCTGGCGCGATTGAAGTTCGGCGACCTGCCTGCGGAGCAAGCCGAACGGGTCCGTGGTGCTTCGCCCGAACAGCTCGATGCCTGGCTCGATGCCCTGATTACCGCGGAGGGCATCGACGCCGTGTTCAGGGAGCGCGCCAGGCATTGACCCGGCCGTCATCGGCCGTTCTGTCCCGGTTCTTCGGAAGCCGCATACGATCAAGGGAATTGCTCATCCTGACGTGGGGCCGGGCTCGAAACCAGCACCGGATCCTGCCCGTATGTCCAGTGACGCATGTGTATCGAACACAATCGCCGACCCGAACGCTCTCCTGAAGACAAATCGTGTCGATTGTTTTGTGACGAGCCCCTAGCAGTTTTGCAGTTTTCAAGGCCGTGAAGTAGACATCGTCATGCGGGACATCAAAGTCTTTTTCTCGTGGCGAGGTCCCCCGCGTGGATCCGGCAGCCAGTGTGGCGAGGTCTTCGCCCTCGAGGACCGGTTCCGTGGTGACGTCGATGGACAAGAAGTCGTCAGAGGGGTCGAAAGACAAGCCAAGGAATACATCGACGTCGCGGGCACTTTGAGGACGTGACAGTTTCTCAAGGGTGTCCCTGAGCTTTTCGAATTCTGCGGCCAGATCCTCGGAGTCCCGAAGGAGGGCATTGGCTCTGGTATCGGTGTCGAGCGACCACTCAAGGACGTTAGGAAGGTCGTCCTTCACTGTCTGGAACAGGCCGACATGTCCGATCAGTGGCGCGAGCAGCGGCGTCAGAATGAACCAGAATTTGAGCGTCGTCGGGATGGAAGGTGCTGCCAGGAATTGCTGGAGTTCCGCGTAGGCGCTACGGGGAATGGTCACCTGATGGAGTTTCGGAATGGCTGCCTCCTGATGACAGTCTCCATCGCATATTGGTGCAAATGATGCAGGTCATGCAAATGAAGCGCTCCCCTCCGGCAGCGAATCGGAGAGGCGCGCCGCATGGTTCGTTTTTGCGGTTTCGATACCCGGAAAACCGCGCCATGCAGGAATCGGTCCCGTCGGTTCTGCCGACACTGCAGTCGTGTTCCCGGTGTGGTATGAGAGCGGCGCCTTTCGTCGTTGAACCCTTTGCGCGACGGAGCGTTTCGTCGACCGGTTCGCAAGGAGAATGCGCCTCCGGGGTGACATCGCAGTTCCGCTTGACGCCCTCTGGCCCGAGGTGATTGCGCGTGCTGGAAAGAAGGGTGACAACAAGTGGCACGAATTGTTCCGCCGTCCATGGTGGTCCAGGCCACGGAGGGATGCGGCTCGATCAGCGCCCCATCCCTCCCCGGTAGTTTCCGGTACTGTCGCTCTGACTTGCCTTTTCCTTTCCGAGGTCTCCTGGATCAAGACGGCCGGAAATCCGGATGAAACCGGCTGCGCATTGCATGGCACCCGGTGATCAATTCGTTCGATGCCATGACGACGGGCTTGTCGCGAATCGGGGCAATCGCTTGATCTCTGCGGGATTCCCCGCAAGGTTGTTCACCTGATCCAGATGAGGCGCGTCGATGGCCGCCGGAGCAAGGCGAACTCCGCCTGGGTTTGCCGCAGCGGCCGGGTTCAATTCCCGGTATAGATGCCGACGCCGAAAACGTGGTCGTCATGGCGCACCACCCAGCTCGACTTGTTCTCGACTTTGCCGGTGGCAGGGTTCAGCCATCGGTAGTCCACCCACACCCCATCTTCGGTGGCGGTCTCCCACATTTCCTCACCGTGCCGCTTGCCGGTCTCGTCCACAAATGATGCGGCCGGCGTGCCCAGCAGGGACGGATCGGCGGCATGGGCGGCAAGGCGGGAGTCGGGGCCAGCCACGAAGATATAGAGGTCCCGGTCCAGGAATTCCGGCTCCGGATTGGCATTGAACTTGGCCAGCGCCGCCTCGGCCCCCATCTCGTCGTAATAGGCGATGGCGTGCGCCACCATGTCCTGAGCTTCCTCGGCGGTGCCCCGACGTTCGTCGGCGTCGGCGGACACCGCCAGGAACAAGGCCGTCACGATAGATGTCACCTGCTTCATGGGTATCTCCTGTATCTCAAAGACCAACACGGCTGGTGCCTTGCAGGGCTGAATGCGGTTCCGGAGAATAGCCGGATCGACCGGTGAAGGGGAGACCGTTTCGGCCGCATCCCCGTTGAGCGGTCTGACGTTGGCAGATATCGCGACGGGAACACCAGCATTGCCCCCACGGCCTTGAGGTCCACGCGAATTCGACCGGTATCAAAGGCGTTTTCACCCAACAAGAGCACGTTCAGTTCGTGTCGGGGCCGTCTCATTGCCGGCCGGGTATGAAATTTCAAGTGGAAATGCCCGTGCTGTTGCTGCATGTTGGCTTAAGCGGACCGAAGGTCCGAACTCTCGCTCTCGGGAAAGGATTCGGGCAGGGCTTCGGGGCGTTGGCATGTGCTTGCCACGTCGACGAACCGCACCTCTGCGGACGAGGTCAGCATTGCCTCCATCACTTCGGTGACGTGGAACGCCAGTGCGCCACTGGCGCGTGGCGTGCGCCCGGCACGTATGGCGTAAGCCATTTCCAAAAGGCCGACGCCGCGGGCGTCATAATTGAACCCGTGCGTGTTCCTGGCCACCAGCCAATCCGCGGGGGCCCTGGGCCGGGGATGCATTGTCCAGCGCGACTCCGCGCGTGTGCGGTACCACACAGGGCCCTGGAACACGTTTGCGCCGCCGCACGGGTCCGGGTCAGGGATGCAGATCGTGCCCTCTTCGCCATAGATCTCGAGTCTCGGTGTTTCGCTTTCCCAGACGTCAAAGCTGACCATCATCTGACCGGCTGCGCCGTCCGCGAACTCGAAGATCGACAGGCAATGGGTATCGACCTCGACCGGCATCATCTGGCCGCTGCGCCGCCCGTTCTCGATCATCCGTTCCCGGAACGTGCGCCGCCCGATCCCGGCCACGCGGGAAATCGGGCCCAGGAGGAAGACCATGGCCGTCAGGTAATACGGACCGAGGTCCAGGAGGGGCCCGCCTCCCTTTTGATAGTAGAAGTCCGGGTTCGGGTGATGCCGCTCCACTCCATGGGTCGGGACGAAGGCCGAGACTCCGGTGGGACTGCCGATCACCCCGCTGTCGAGCAGCGAGCGTACGGTCTGCCAACGCCCGCCGAGAAAGGTGTCGGGCGCGTTGCCGACCTCCAATCCCGTTTCTGCCGCCAGCGCCAGCACCCGCCGGCCATCCTCCAGATCGGTCACGAAAGGCTTTTCCGAGTAGACATGCTTGCCAGCCTCGAGCGCGGCCATCTCGATTCCGGCATGTGCCTCCGGGGTCGTCAGATTCAATACTGCGTCGATTTCCGGAGCGGCAATGATCTCCTCGGGAGGCAGGACCCTGCCGATCCCGTACTCGTCGGCCTTGGCGCGGCTTTCGTCCAGATCGAGGCTGCTGCAGGCAACGATGTCGATCTCGTCAAACGAGGCGCAGTTCTTGAGGTAGATACCGCTGATCCTCCCTGTCCCGATCAGGCCGACCCGCAATGGCTCCATTTCGTTTTCTCACCCGAAGATTTCTTTGAAAGCCGATGTTCCACCGGAAACCGTCTCCGGAGTTCCGGTTGCCAGCCCGGGGAAGCTACCCCGGTCCGCGCCGTTGCGTGTATGGAAGGGAGGCGGGCATTCGACTACCTCACAAGGAACAATGAAATCTCGGGAAATGCGACCAGGATGGCGAGAATGATCGCCTGCAGCGCGATGAACGGCCCGAACGACCGGTAGATCGTCACGAGGTCGATTTCCGGCGGAACCACCGACTTCAGGTAGAAGGCGGCGGAACCGAACGGCGGAGTCAGGAACGCGATCTGCATGTTCACGCTGAAGAGGATGCCGAACCAGATCGGATCATAGCCGAGCTGGGTCACGATCGGGATAAAGACCGGCATCGTCAGGAGCACGATCCCGATCCAGTCCATGAACATGCCCAGGATGAAGAAGATCAGCATCATCACCAGGATGATCACGATCGGCGCCACGTCGAATCCCAGGATCGCATTGGCCACGAACCTGTTCCCGCCGCTGAGGCTGAATGCACCCGCCAGGACCGTCGCACCGAACGTTACCCACAGGATCGTTCCGACAGATCGGAAGGTCTGCTCAAGACCCTGAAGCACCATCGGCGTGTTGAGTTCGCGCCGCACGAAGATCAGGATGACCGTCGCGACAACGCCCATCGCGGCGGCTTCGGTAATACCGGTGACGCCGCCGTAAATCGATCCGAGAACCAGGTCGACGACAACAAGCGGCGGCAGAAGCCCCTTGGCAATCGGATAGTTCTCCCTGTTGCGCAGCCAGACGATCAGGAACAATGCGACCAGCGCGCTTGAAAAGATGAACGCGGCCACCTGGTTGACGCCCTCGGCACCCAGGGCACGTGCGACGAACGCGCACACCAGTCCGATGGCGAAGGGGAAGAGATTCAGGAACAGTTCGGGAAGTGCCTTGGTCTCCGGAATTTCGTAGGTTGAGTCGGCCTCGGAAGGCAGCGGCGCAAGTGCCGGGTTCAGGCGTGTACGGACAATGATGTACAGCACGTAGGTTCCAGCCAGCATGAGGCCCGGAATGAAGGATGCCGTGAACAGCTTGGTGATCGAGGTTTCGGTGACGAGGCCATAGATGATCAGCACCACCGAAGGGGGGATCATCGTTCCAAGCGAGCCGCCCGCGCAGATCGTTCCGATGGCAAGGAACTTGTCGTATCCAAGCCGCAGCATCTGGGGCAGCGCAACCAGGCCCAGCAGGACGATCTCGCCGCCGATGATGCCCGACATCGCGGCCATGATGACGGCCATGATCGTCGTCACGATCGCGACCCCGCCGCGCATGCGGCCCATGGCGATGTTGAGCGAGTCGTACATGTCCTTGGCAATGCCGGAGCGTTCCAGGAGCGATGCCATGACGATGAAGAAGGGAACGGCAATGATCGCGTGGGTGATGACGAGATCGTAGACCCGCTGCATGACGAGCCCCAGCCCGGGTTCGCCAAAGTTGAGCCAGATGACGACGGCGCCCAGGAAACCGGTTGCAAATCCCAGGGGGACCCCGGCGACCAAAAGCGCGAAAATGCCGATCAGGAGCAGCAGCGACATCGTGCCGACGCCCAGGTCGGCGCGGAAGTCCGTGAAGAGGAATAACGGGGTCAGCGCCACCAGTGCGGCCGCGACAAAGATCGCGACCGGCAGGACCAGGGACCTGTTCACTGGTCCCGCTCCGCGTCGGACTCGGAAGCATCGCGTTTCCGGCCAAATCCCATCCAGTCAACCAGCAGGTTGTTCAGTGCCATGACTGCGACCACGAGAGTAACGATGATCACGAGTGGCTTGATCGTGGCAGGGATCGGAGGATCAAAGACCGTCCCGAACCTCTCCCACGTGATGAACGCCTCCCAGGCGACATCATAACCGCCGACGAGCATCAGCACCGCGTAGACCGCCACGACGAACATCGCGACGTAGTCGAAGACCAGGCGGGTTCGTCTTGACACGATATCATAGACGGCGGTGATGCGGATGTGCGAACGGCGCTGCATCGTGTAGGCGCCGGCAACCATGTAGATCATCGCCCCGAGCCAGAGCGTCATTTCGTTGACCCAAAGTGTCGGGCTCGCGAATATGTAACGCATAAAGACTTCATAAAAAGTGATCGCCACACCGGCCAGTACCAGGAACATCGCGATCCGGGATATCACGGTGACCGCCCGGTCGATCACGGTCACCCTTTCGTTGTCCGGCCGCGCGGTAATGAAGGCCCAGATCCCGCCTATCACGCCGCGGCCTTCCACCAAGTCCTTCGTGTGCTGATCCATCGACTCCTCCCCGTGGGCGTCAGGATACTATCGTGTTCGGGAAACAAAAGGGCCGGGCCCCCGGAAAGGCCCGGCCCGCGGGAGAGGATCAGTTCACGAGACCGATCTTCGTCATGTAGGCGAGATGGCTGTCGAGAACAGCCTGGGCCGCCGGAGACTTGGCGCCCCAATCGGCCCAGCGGCTTTGCGCGAATTCGCGGAACGCCTTGCGGTCTTCTGTCGACCAGTCGTACAGGATGACGCCCTGTTCCGTCAGGGCTACGGCAGCTTCGCCGTCGCGAACCGCGGTGGTCAAGGCAAGGTCAAGCGCAATGCCCTTGAGTGCCAGCTCGATGGCCTTCTGCTGGCTTTCGGTCAACTTGCCCCAGGCGTTCTTGTTGCACGACAGCTGTTCGGCAGGCATCGAGTGGAAACCCGGGAAGGTCGCGTGGCCCGCAACGTCGAAGAGCCCGAGCGAAACGTTGGTATTGAGGGTCGACGCGTCTGCACCGTCAACAATACCGGTACGCAGCGCGTTCGGTACTTCGCCGAAGTCCATGACGACCGGCTTGGCACCGAAGGACGAAAAGATCTCCGTCTCAAGGCCGGGAGGCGAGCGGAACTTCCAGTCCTTGAGATCGGCAAATCCGGCCAGCGGCGCCGTGGAGCTGAGAGACTCGTGGCCTTGCAGCCAGAACCCGATCACGTGCATGTCCTGTGGATCATACAGGTGTTCCTGGACGACTTCCCTGCCACCTTCATGGTAGAACCAGGTCAGGAATTGGTACGGGGTGTCGTACCCGCCCATGATGTCGCCTGCCAGCTGCCATCCTGCGTCCTTGCCGACGTTGCCGGTGATACCACCCATGTCGCAATCAAGAATACCCTGGGACGCGGCGCTCATGACTTCGTTCTGCGCAACCACTTCGGAAGAATAGTGCATCTGGATCTCCAGGGATCCGCCGGACATCGTTTCGACGTCGCTGATGAACTTCTGGATCAGTTTTCCGGGCGTGGATTCGGCACCGAAATGTGTTTGAATCCGCAGCTTGTCCTGCGCGATGGCGCCACTTGACACCACCGCGACCGCTGCGGCACCTGCAAGGATTGTTGTCAGGGTTTTCATGTTTTCCTCCTAGGTCATCGATGACTTGCTGGCCGGCAAACTTGACCTGGAATCCGCCGGGCCAGGAATCCGGAAGCGATTCCCGACGAAATATATAGCTTGATCCGGAAGATATCTAGAGAATGTCTGATGTTTTCACTTTTGTCATGTGATGTGCGCGGCGGGTTCTCCGAGCCGGTGCGCTGAATACGTGGTTCATTCGGCTCAGCATGTGATCGGCAACGAGACACTGCTGGCGATGCTCAAGGGAAGACATGCAGGCAGCCTGCGTCAAGTGACCGCCGCGGCCGAAGCCGTCAAAAGGCAGGATCACGAAAGTTACCCGGCGTTTTAGGCCACTGGAACGGCAATCGCATAACCGCAGTCCTGCTCCTGGACTATCTTGACAGGGCCTTCCCCGCGGGCGTGCGCCGATAACGCTGATGCCGGCTGTTCGGTATTTCGGGAAGCGTCATTTCAATCAGGCCGGCCTCGAGGGCAGGTCGCAGGTAAGCCGAAGTGAAATGAGGCCGGTGAGTTAACCCCAAGACGGCCTGCAGCTCTGCCCGACTCAGCTCACCGTCAAGGGCAAAGACCACCTGTTTGACATGGTGTGAAACTTGTTCGGTATCTTGTTCGGTATCTTGTTCGGTCTGTTCCTGGCGGGCTCGATCATGGGACGGAAGACGGACCAGGAACCACGTGCGGTCATCGTCACTTTCGAAGACCGGAACTGGTGAACCGTTTTCCTGCATGGCTCTCAATATCTTTGGAATTCCCGTGGACCGGCCTTCGGCGAGGTCGAGTTCCTTGAGAAACTCGCCAATGCGGCGATTTCGGTACCGTCGACTGATCGCCTGACCCGTCCGCAGATCCTCCATGCGGATCGACCTGTCCGCGCCTGGAAAGCTCAGGATTGTCAATTCTTGCGGCGTGATGCGCACCTCGACCGGTTCCCGCAACTCGTACGAGCGGTGATAAATGGCGTTGACCAGGGCCTCTTCGACTGCGGCGAGCGGGAAATTCCGAAAACGCTCGGCCTGGGGTCGATCCGGGTGCTTGACGATGGTTTCTTTCAGATAGTTCCGGTCGATGTAATCGATGGCCTCACGCAGGATCGTCGATACGGGCCCCCGGAATTCCTTTTCCTCGAAGCGGTCACCGCCTGCGCCTTCGGGAAACCACACGACATCGATCTGGGTTGCGGGGAAGAAGCGATGGGGCTCCTCGTTAAAAAACAGCAGCCCGACATTTTTGGGAAATGAGGCCTCGGATGGCCCGCCGACAATGTTCATGCGCTGGCCCAACGCTCGTATCGAGAGAGCCGATTCCCGTGCAAGGTCGCTGCCCACATCGCGAAGAAACCTGCGAATCAACCGAAGCGACAAGTCGTCCAGAGACGCTGTTTGGTGGTACCGATCGTCAAACGGAACGCTGGCGGCGAGGCCGAGAAGCTCGCGTTCATCAGCGTCTCTGGCACGGACGGTGCTGCTGTGCTTGCGAATAAAGTAAGCCCATTGCGGTTGGGTTCCCCTGGCAAGATCGACCCTGGCCTTGTACGGGCGCGTTTCGCCACCTGGCGCCCAAAGCACCAGAATGGTTCGGCCTTCGACGTCATAGGTTGCGGTGATGGGATGGTAGCGGGGTTGTATGGCGGAATATCCGAGTTGCAGCAACTCCTGCTGCACGGCGTCGATACGTTCAGCGTCCATTCCCTTGGGGGGTAGTTGTGGGCGCCCATCGACTCCTTCGACACCCAGCACGATGTAGCCGCCGCCGAGATTGTGAAAATCGTTGGCGAAAGCGCAGATCGTGTGCAGCACGCTCCGCGGATTCCAACCTGCCTTGTACTCTATTCGCTCGCCTTCGATTGTGCGCTGGCGAAGCAAGTGATCAATAGCGATTGGTAGTTTTCCGGTCATGCGGCCACGCCAACACAGGACAGCCCTAGGGGAATGATCCTGGCGTGGGATCGCTTCTCCCTTTCGGTCTTGATCCGTTCATGCAGCGCAAACGAATGCTCATCATCCGGAATCGGCGCGGCAATCCAACCGAAATAGGCCTGTGCCCAAATCGATTGGCGGAGTGTACTGATCTTGTACTCGTGCCGCTGCCCTTCGATCTTGAATTCGAGGCGTTCGAGTATCGAATGGACCGCAAACAGCCTGTTCAATGATCGACTCCAGCTCAACCGGCCCATTCAACGGGACTTTCGACGAGTGAATCACACGGGAATTGACGCCGATGACGGCACTTGTCGACTTGGCCTGGTGCTCAATATGGGCTCGCAACGAACGGCTTGGCAAGCGTGCAAGAAGAAAAAAGAAGCAATGCTCCCGGGCTGGAACGAAATCGAGATAGCCAGTGATGACGAACTGTTCACCTGGTTCGGACATGATCGGCACGAGGCGACAATTGCGGTGATTCCGTTCTTCAACCCAACTGCCGGGATTTCGCCCTCTCCACGAGGTCCGCCTGCCCTTTGCAACAAAGGAAATTGCTGGAAACCATTATTCATTGATCGCCAATCCGGAGCGTTGCCTCAAGGTTTGGTTTCCAAACCCTCGCGAACGAACGGGTCGCTATCCCTTGACCGCGCCCGCCGTCAGTCCCGCCACGATCTGCCTTTGAAACACGAGCACGAGGAAAAAGAGCGGCGCCGTGATCGACACGGCGGCAGCGATCGCCTGGACCTCGTCCGAAGCGGTGGTTTCGCGGTTGAACATGTTCGCAATCGCGGGGACCATCGTCATGTTCTGTGCGTCAAGGAGCAGCGATGTCACGAGGAAGTCGTTGTACGCCAGGAGAAAACTGAAAAGCCCTGTCGTGATCACCCCGGGCCACATGACCGGGACAATGATCCGCCGGAATGCGCCAAAGTGTGAACAACCGTCCACCCGGGCGGCTTCGTCGAGTTCAGGTGGAATGTTCTGGAAGAACGACCGCAGCATCCATATCGTGAATGGCTGGTTGATGGCGACCAGCACCGCGATGATCGCCCAGGGCTTTCCGTAAAGCGTCGGGGCTGCGTCGCCGAGAATCGGCGCAAGCCACTCGGACGACGTGATGAAGTAGGGAAGGTAACCCGAAACGAGCACCGAGTGCGGAAGCGCACGAAACACCAGGGCGACGACAAGCAGCCAGAACGCGATCAGTGAATCGGAACGTGCGAGGCCGTATCCCGCCAGCGTTCCGACCGTCAGCGAAACGGTGACCACGCCTGTCGTCACGATCATCGAATTCGCAAAATTGCGGGTGAAGCCGCGATCGACCCAGACGGCCTCGTAGTGCTCCGTCGTCAATCCGACGATGTTTGCTCCGAGCGGGCCCGAAATCGGGTTGATGATGCCGAGCACCACCGGTAGCGCCACGACGAAAACCAGGAGCACAACGAGTGCGTAAACGCTGCCGCCGATCAGCCAGCCAAGGGTTGCATTGCCGGCAGGTGAAAACTCTTTGACCTTTCCCGGCAACCAGCGAATGGCCTGGTGAACCAGGATCCAGGCGACGGCAACGCCGATGACGATGTCCAAGAACGAAAGGCCGCCGATCGTTTCCCGCGTGTGCGGGCCAAGGATCACGCGGAACGGATTGGAATCAAAGGCGTCAAACGGTGTCTTGAAACTCATGAATCCGATCCAGAGGATCGGGAAGGCCGCGACGAAGCACCAGAACCCCAGGAATCCGTTCGAGAGGACCTTGAGGCCAAACGGCTGACGAAGGGCTGGATTAGACAAACGTTGACCCGCGACCTTGCTCGCGCCAGACACGACGAAGTGGAAGACCCAGAAGGACCGCAATGCCGATCATCGTCAGGATCGCACTTGCGGACGCCCGGCTGATCGCGCGCGCACCCGTTCCGTCTTGCAGGAGGAATTCGTAGGTGAGCCACTGGAGCGAGATGACGTGAGCCGACGACGAGAAGCCGACAATTTCCTCGAAGACCCGGTAGGCGTCCATCAGGTGAATCAGTGTCAGGAAGATGACGAGTGGCATCAGGTGCGGGATGATCACGTACCGCAGTCTTTGCCAGCGTGTCGCTCCGTCAATGATTGCCGCCTCGACCGCATCGTTGTTGACCGTCTGCAATCCTGCGTAGAAGACCACGAAGGCAAACGGGGCCACATGCCAGACCCGGTAGATGTACATCATCAGTTCGATCGTCCAGGCTTGGGCAAACATGGCGATGTCCTTCTGGAGCCACCACTCCAGCCCCGCGGTCAGAATTCCGTCGCCGAGGAAGAGCCATCGGATCGACAGGGCACCGATCACCGGCGTGATAATGAAGGGAAGCAGTGACACGAAAATCACCGGCCCCTTGATCCTCTGCAGCGTGTTGTTCACCGCGAGCGCGATCAGAAGCCCGGTTCCCAACACGAGCGGTAAGGTCAAAATGGTAAAGACGAGCGTGAACCGCAGCGCCGACCAAAACCTTATGTTCATGACTTCGTGCCAGCTGCCAGCCTTCAGCGCGGCCCGCAGCTTCTCGGGTTCCAGTACGTTCCGGTAGCTCTGGAATCCGACAAACGTGGTCTCGGTTACGATCTTCCCGGACTCGTCCAGGATCGGACGGGTCTTCAGGTCCGTCGTGCAAACGGAACCGAGAAGTCCGGGTGTGCAGGTCTCGACCTCAACCCTTTCATACACCGGCTGGGTGACGTGGAAACTCTGCCAGAGCACGGAAAGGAGCGGCGCCGCAATGAACAGGACCATCATGAAGACCGATGGCCCGACGAAAAAAAGGAACGTCTTTCTTTTCATGTGCTCCGCCCGGAAAACGCGCGCGGGCGCCCCGGATCACGCGGGGCGCCCGTTCGGATGATAAAGGGTCCCGTTACAACAGGCCCTTTTCCTTGGCATCGGAGATGTAGGCCGCTTCGATGTCGGCGAGGGTCGTTGCCGCATCCTTGTCGCCGGTCATGAAAGCAGCGAGCCCGCTTCCCAATGCGCCATGCATCGACCCGATGTACTTGTTCATCGGGTAGGCAACCGCGTCGCCGCCTGCCGTCGCGAAGGCGCCCTTCGCCGCGTCGCCCGGCACGAAACCAGGCGCGAGCCAGATGGCGTCGTCGTTGTTTTCCATGATGATCTCCTTGGACATCGACGCGACGATCAGCTTGAATGCGGCCTCCGCCTCTTCATCGCTGATGTTCTTGGCGACGGCCCAGCCGTCCCACCAGATCGTGGAGGAAATCCGCTCGGCCCCGCGCAGGCCCGCGGCCATCACGACCTTGCCGGACACCGAAGATTCGGCGGGGTCGTTGACCGCGCCCGCGCGGCTCGCCCAGAGGTTTGCCATCGCGATCTTGCCCTGCTGCATCTGCTTGGTGACGAAAGTCGTGTCGGACACGAGGTATTCCGGGTCCATCAGCGTGGCGAGCTTCGCCATCCGTTCCAGGACCGCAAGACCCTTGTCGTTGTTGATCGAAGGGCTCCAGTCGTCATTGAAGAAGTCACCGCCCTCGCCGAGGTAGTGGTTGACGAAGACGAACGCGAGATTCCAGCCATCCTTGGTGTAATGGCCGATCGGGTAATCGACTGCGCCGGCGGCCTGTATCATTTCC
Source organism: Paracoccaceae bacterium (assembly GCA_965242975.1). Taxonomy (GTDB): domain Bacteria; phylum Pseudomonadota; class Alphaproteobacteria; order Rhodobacterales; family Rhodobacteraceae; genus JAPPHA01. The sequence goes on from CBDETS010000007.1 coordinate 4,480,295, forward strand.
GCCGCCGCGATGTACTCGTCCCACGTGGTGGGAACAGCGATTCCGAGATCACTCAGGATGTCCTCGCGGTACATCAGGTGCTGGGTGTTCGCAAAGGCGGCAATCGCCATGATCTTGCCGTCGATCCTGATGAACTGGTTATCGCTCAGGGCACCGCCATGCGCCGCGATCAGGTCGTCGAGCGGGCGAAGAAGATCGGCATCGATCATCGGAACCGATGTCGAGTTCGTCAGCGACGTCATCGAATAGAGCGACGGATTGGCCGAAAACGCATCGACGATCTTCAGACGATGATCCTTGTCCAACTCGCTCTCGACATTGCCACAGGCCTGCATCGCGGCCGTCATGATCTCATAGGCCGGGAAGGCGTTCGAGATCGTCTTGACGGGGACGTCGTTGTGGCAATGCGCCGCCGCAAAATTCGCGGTGACGGCCAAGGCACCCGACAACAAAATGGTTTTCATTCGCATGGTGGACCTCCTTTTGTCCGAATTGCCCCTTGGGGCGTCACTTGATCATTGCGATCACGTCGTCCGTTTTCCGGACGTCTCCAAAGCTCTGGTAGAATGACGTCAACCCCGCCAGGTGGTCATCGTCATACCGGGCCGCATTGGCGTCCTCGACCATCACGACCTTGTAATCCAGCATCATCGCGTCCCTTGCCGTGCTCTCGCTGCACATGTTTGTCGCCGTTCCGGCCACGATCAGGTTCTCGACTCCAAGGCCCTGCAGAATGTCGTGCAGGTCGGATGCGCCGATTATGAAAGGCGAAAACCGTTTCTTCGTAACGATCCGGTCTTCGTCTCGTACATCGAGATCAGGGTAGAGTTCATAACCGGCGTTGCCGGGGGACAGCCGGGTCAGATGGTTCTTCGCCTTGGCCTCGGTGAAGAAATAGTTGTGGTAGAGTTGCCACTGGCTTGGCGCCCCTTCTTCTTCTGCGCAGCGCATGATCACCCAGATCACCGGCGCTCCCTTTTGGCGGCAAACCGCGGCGATCCGGTTGATGTTGGGCACGATGGAAATCGCCGTATCCACTTCGGCGACATAGAAATTCTGCATGTCGATGACCAGGAACGCGGTCTTCGCCGCCTCGAATCCGTCGAAGACTTCCAGCTTGCCACGCTTGGCCATGATCCGTTCGATCACGTAGTCCGGTATCGTCACTTTGTGCGGCATCTTCCCCCCCGACTCGCAGCCGTTCTGCCCACTATGGTCCCACTAACCTTACAAATCAACAGCTTTCGCATCACCCGCGCCCCCAGCGCATGTCACTGAGGATCTCCCGGGCCGCATTGTGGCCGGGCACGGCCGAAACGGCCCCGCCTGGATGGGTTGAGGCCCCGCACTGGTACAGCCCCCGGACCGGCGACCGGTAATCCGCATACCCCGGCACCGGCCTCATGAAGAAAATCTGGTCCAGCGTCAGCTCCCCATGCTGGCTGTTCCCGCCCGGCAGGTTGATGTCCGCCTCGATATCCTTTGGTGTAATCAGGCGAAAGTCGATAACGCTGTCGGAAAACCCCGGCGCAAACCGGTCCATGACGGAGAACGCGTTTTTCACCAGCTGCGGTCCTTCGCGAGTCCAATCGGAGTTGCGCAGTTCATAGGGCGTCGCTCCACCCTGGAAAACGACCACGTGCTTGCCTTCGGGGGCCAGGGTCGGATCGGCGTAGCTGGGCACGTTCGGGCTCAGGAAAGGTTCGGCGGAGTACCACCCGAATTTCGCATCGTGGAACGCCCGCTCGAGAAACTCCGGCGTCGGGCAGATATGCGCATAGGCGGGATACTCGACACCCGTCTTTTCCTTTGAAAATCCCCTGTACCGCGGCAACCGGTCGACGGCGCACAGGAGCTTGAAGCTCATGCCACGCGATCGGAAGCCCTTGATGTCATCCACGAAATCTTCCGGCAGGTGCCTGGGGTCGACCATGTCCAGGAACGTACACCGGGCATTGGCATTGGAGACGACCCTGGGTGCCATCAATTCCTCTCCCGATCTCAGGCGCACGCCCTTCGCCCGGCCGTTCTCGACCAGGACTTCGTCCACCCAGGCGTCGCAGCGTACCTCCATGCCATGCGCCTCGCCGCTTGCCTTCAGCGCCTCGGCGATCGCGCCCATTCCGCCCTTGCAGAAGCTCATTCCGGTTTGCCCGATCAGATGCGTGACCAGGTAAAAGGCGGTGCCCGGACTGTAGGGTCCGACGTTGCCGCCAATCGTTGCCCAGAACATGAACTTTGCCTTGACCAGGTCGTTTTCGAACCATTGTCCCACGTAGTCGTGCGCGCTCATCGAGAGCGCATGAAGCAGATTGTAGGTTTCCCTTTCCGCGTTTCGGTAGCGCCACGCGAAACGCGCCGTTTTCCAGAGGCCGAGCGGGTCTTTCCGGAACGGATTGACGGGAGTCTCCAGTTGCAGTCTTCGCAGGATTTCGATGGTCGACTGCAGCCGCTCGAAGAACTTGGGATAGTTGTCGGCATCCGATTGCGAGAACCGCGCGATCTGTTCGCGTGTCTTGACCGGGTCCCTGGAAAAGATGATCCCGTCGCTCTCGGTCGGATTGAAGACGTCGGGCTGCGGAAAATACTCCAGCCCGAACTTCTTCAATTCCAGTTCCGCAATCACTTTCGGATGCAGATGCCCCAGGATGAACGAATAGGTCGAGGCCCGGAAGCCCGGCGAAAACTCCTCCGTGACGCTCGCCCCGCCCACGTAGGGTTTCTGTTCCAGCACCAGGACCTTTTTTCCTGCCCGCGCCAGGAAGGCCCCGCACGTCAGGCCGTTGTGGCCACCTCCGATGATGATGGCGTCATGGCTCATTCGCCCCTGAACTCCGGCTTTCGCTTTTCGAGAAAGGCCCTGAGGCCTTCCTTGCGGTCTTCGGAGAACATCAGGAGCGCGGACAGGTCCCCGCCCTCGGTCAGCGCCTGGTCAAAGGTCTGGTGCCCCGCGCGGCTGATTGCCTGCTTGACTGCCATCACCGCGAGCGGAGAGGATCCGGCAATTTCATCGGCAACCTCGACGGCTTTCGCGACGGCGCGGCGTGGTGGCGTCACGTGGTTCAGCAGCCCGAGCGCCCGAGCCTCGTCCGCCTTGATCCGGCGCCCGGTGTAGGCAAGTTCCCGAGCCTTGCGTTCACCCACGGCGTGCGCGAGCGACCAGGCTCCACCCAGGATGGGGAAAAGCCCGAGCCTCGCCTCGGTCATCCCCAGCTTTGCCGTCTCCGATCCGACAACGAAGTCGCACCGGAGCGCGATCTCCAGCCCCCCACCCAAAGCGTACCCCTCGACCGCCGCGATGACCGGCTTGGTGTAGCGTGACAGATACCGCATGAATTCATGCCAGACCGACTGGTTATGGCGGTAGCGGTACGTATCGAAAGCGGTCATGTCGGACGACGCGGTCCCCTTCACATCCCCGCCGGCGCAAAAGGCGATCTCATCGCCGGTCAGCACGATGGCCGCGATGGACCGGTCACGTTCCCAGCTTTCCATCGCCGCACGCGTTTCCGAAAGCATCGTATCGGTCAACGCGTTGCGGGCTTCGGGCCGGTTGAACCGGATCACTCCGGCGGCTCCATCAACGGAACTCAGGATTTCAGCCATGCTCACCTCCGTGCAGGATCACCGGCTTGCCGCCGACCGCATAGTCGCCGTCCTTGACCTCCTTGATCACGACCCGCACCTGCCGCGGCTCGGCCCCCAGCACGTCGACGACTGCATCCGTCAGCCGCGCCATCAACTCGCGCTTCACGCCCGGCTCCCGCCCCTCGATGATGGTGACGCTTACGATTGCCATGCTTGCTCCCCTAGTGAATCACGCCCCCACCATCGACCCCGAGCGATTGCCCGCTGACGAAACCCGCGTGATCGCTGAGGAAAAACGCGCAGGGCCCGACAAGGTCCTCCGGTTGCTGATCGCGCGGAATGGACCGCGCCGCTGCGATCGCGGGAGCCCGGTCGGCAATCCCTTCGCGCGCCAGCACGCCTTCGCTCATCGTCAGCCCGGGCGCCACGGTGTTCACGCGGATGTTCTTTGGCCCCAACTCCCGAATCAGGGACCGGGTCATTGCCAGGACAGCCCCTTTCGAGGCGTCGTAGTGCAGCATGCCCGGGTATCCGTGAAAAATCCGGTTCGTTGAAATCATGACGATCGATCCGCCTCCTGACCGCTCCATCGCGGGAACGGCAGCGCGCGTGCACAGCCAGGGACCCTTGACATTGACCGCCATGACCCGGTCCCAGAGATCCGGTTCGATCTCATCATGCATCGCGGTCGGAAGGACGGCAAAAAGGGCTGCATTGTTGACCAGCCCGTCCAGGCCTCCGAACGCCTCCTCGGCTTCTGCGACCATTGCGTCACAGTCATCAGGCCGGGTCACGTCTACCCGGGCGGCTTTCGCGTCCCCACCCGAAGCCCTGATTCCTGCTGCCGCGGGTTCGGGGTCGTCGATGTCGGCCAACAGGACCCGGGCACGCATCGCCGCGAACCCTCCAGCCAGAACCGCGCCGATGCCCTGGGCCGCGCCCGTCACGATTATCCGCTTGCCGTCAAGCATCCCGGCCATGCGAAATCACGATTGTCTTGGTTTCCGTGTAGTTCGACCAGGAATGCGCTCCGCCCTCACGGCCGACTCCCGAGGACTTGTAGCCTCCGAACGGCGCGTTGAGTTCTCTCTGAAAGATCGAATTCACCATCATCGTGCCGGTTCGAATCCCCTTTGCAACACGCATTGCCCGGCCAACATCCCGGGTCCAGACGTATCCAGCCAACCCGTGATCGCTGTCGTTGGCCAATGCGACCGCCTCCGCCTCATCCGAGAACGTCCGAAACGCGGCGACCGGTCCGAAAACCTCTTCTCTCCAGAGCGGGCAGTCAGTCGATGCGAGTTCGATCGCCCCCGGCGTTATGAAATAGCCATCTCCGAAGCAGTCTCCGCCGAAGAGAGTCAAGCCGTTTTCAGGACCGTAGTATGATGCCACCCGGTCTCGATGTTCGCCGGAAATCATTGGCCCGACCACGACGCCGTCCTTGCGCGGGTCCCCGACACTCAGGCCCCGGGCGGCGGCGGAAAACGCTTCCCGGAACCGGTCGGAGATGTCCTCGTGAACAAGGATGCGTGTGCCGTTGAGGCAGGCCTCGCCGTTGTTGCCGTAGGCCGACATCACCGCGCCGCGAACCGCGGCCTGAATGTCCGCATCGTCGAAGACGATCGTTGCCGACTTTCCGCCAAGTTCCGTCACGCACGGCACATGCCGGCGCGCGGCGGCTTCGGCGACGGCGGACCCGCCGGCGTGCCCTCCCGTGAAGGAAAACATGTCGATTCCGCTTGCCTCCGTCAGCGCTGCGCCGGTCGTGGCGCCGCGTCCATTGACGATGTTGAGCACTCCCTCGGGCAACCCGGCTCCCTGTACCAGTTCCGCCAGCCGCCGGGTAACCAGGGGTGTCAGTTCCGAGGGTTTCCACACGACCGAATTGCCCGCCGCCAGCGCTGGCGCAAGTTTCACGGTCGACAATGCGACCGGCACATTCCACGGAGTGAACATCGCGCAGACCCCGATCGGTTCCTGTTCCACGATGGTCGTGGACCCGGCCGTCTGCCCGTGCACGCGCCCCGCCACGGTCGTCAGGAAATCGGCGAAATAGTCGAACCATGCCGCTCCAATTGCCAGCTGTCCGCGTACGGCCATGGGAACGATTCCGGCTTCCGCGACTTGCAGGTCGACAATCTCGTCTGCGGCGTCGCGTATGGCCGACGCCGCGCGCCGGAGCACCGACTGCCTTTCCGGGATCGGCGCCCGTGACCAAATGCGGGAATCGCAGGCACGCCGGGCAGCACCGACAGCTTCGTTGACCTGGGCAATACCTGCCTCGCGAAATTTCGCTATCGGCTTGCCTGTCGAAGGATCGATATCTTCGATCGAATGGCCGTCACCTCCGACGTCCTGTCCGTCAATTATGTTCAAAACCTCTTTCATTCCGTCTCTTCCGCAACGACCAGGTCGACACCGAAGGCACCGTCCTGCGTCACGATCAAGGGATTGATTTCAAGCGAAGGCAATCCGGGCGCGGCGGATGCCAGGCCTTCGACCGCCCTCAGGAGTGCACTCCGTTCCACCGCGGGAGCACCGCGCCAACCGTTCAATGTCCTCGACATCCTGACAGAGCCAAGCATCCGCTCCGCGTCACGGCCTGAAGTCGGCGTCTTGAGATAGGCAAGGTCATCGAAAAGCGTGCACATCGTGCCGCCGGAACCCAGCAGGATCAACGGACCGAAATGCGGGTCGCGCCGAACGCCGAGCAAGAACTCGACGCCGTGCACCATCCTTTGGGCGATGATGGACAATCCGGGAAACCGCGATCCATGCTCGGCAACCTTTGCCGACAAGTCGTCAAAGGCCCGGCGGACGTCCGCCTCGGACCTGAGCCGGAGGCGCACCCCATCCAGCTCCGTTCGGTGCCGGAGGCCGGGCGCGGTCAACTTGAGCACGATTTCGGAATGTCTGTCCAACGCGTCCAGGGCATCGGCCTCGCCGGAAACCGGGCGGACGTCGATCATGGCGACACCGGCACCCGCCAGTTCCGTCCCGACGTCTGCGACTGTTCCTTTCGGCGCTTCCGGTTTCTTGCGCGTCTCCGCGAATGCTTGTCCGGCGCGCACCAGTTTCGCGACGGATCGGGTCGCAACGGTCGGGTCGTCGAAGACCGCGAGACCCGCCCGGACCAGGTCCCGCCGGTCCTCTGCGTGGAAATTCCCTGCAACCGCGATCAACTGGCCGGGATTGCGGTTGGGCAAGTCCATGAGTTGAGGCAGAATACCTGCGCGCGTTCGCGGTACGAGTGGAACATGGCTGATGTATCCGAGCGTGGTCGGAAGCCGGCGCTCGGTTCCCCATCTCAGATGGCCGCCGGTTATCGCCATGTTGCTCATCGACGGAGCGGAGATGTCGATCGGATTGCGGTCGTTGACGAAGGAATTGGCCGCCTTCAGTTCCGCGAGGTCACGGGGTGCGTATTCCGGCAGTTCAAGTCCTCCCGCCGCCGCGGCATCCGAGATCATGACCGCCCCACCGCCTGATACCGACACGGCGGCGACTTTGTTCGACATGGGTATGACCCCCGCGCTGCACGCGGCCACAAGGTCGATCAGCTCGTTTACCGATCCTGCCCGCAGTACGCCGTACTGGGAAAGGAGGTCGCCGACCATCCGGTCTTCCACGTACATTGCCGCCGTGTGCCCCGCGGCCGCGGCACCCCCGAGCGGGGTCGTTCCCACCTTCAGGATCACCACGGGTTTGCGTGCAGTCCGTGCCAATTCCAGTGCCTGCAACAGCTTCAGGCCCCGGCTGGCGTCTTCCATGTAGACGGCAATGGTTTTCGTGGAATCGTCGGTCGCGAAATAGGCAATCGCATCGGCAACATCGATATCCGCCTGGTTCCCGGTCGATATCCAGTTCGCGAGCCCGAGGCCCCGGTCACGCAACTGCGCGAACATCTGGATTCCCACCGCCCCGGACTGGCTTGCAACGGAAAGCGTTCCGACGTCAGGCCAGCCGTTGCCATCGTGATGTTCGGGAGCCGACGAAAAGCTTGCGACAAATCCGGAAGCCAGCGACATGACACCCATGCAATTCGGGCCGATCATCCGCATTCCACAAGACCTGGCGATTTCCAGGAGTTCGTGCTGGCGCGCGGCACCGTCTGCGCCGGCTTCGGCAAATTGGGCGCCGTAGACGATCGCGACCTTCGCGCCTTTCTCCCCCGCCGCGGCCAGGTTTTCCCTGACCAGTGGCGCGGGCACCGCGATGACGGCGACATCCGGCGCTTCCGGCAATTCGGCGACCGACCGAAAGGCCTTCACTCCCTGGACAATGTCGTTCCTGGCGTTCACGGGATAGAGCCGCCCTTGATATCCCCGCTCCAGGCAGAACTTCAGTGCCCGCCCGCCGAACTTCATCGGATCGGTGGAGGCCCCGATGATCGCGGCGCTGGACGGCGCAAAACACATCGCGAGTTTCGCGGCTTCGGACGGATCCAGTTCGATCATGCGTTTGTCCGCGTCACCGAGAAGGCCTCGTTCACGAACCAGAGACCGCCGTTCTCCCGCAGAACCTGTTCGGTGATTTCAAGATACCGCCGGCCCTCATGGGTGGCTTCCTGGATCAGCTCTTCGCGCACCTGCGCAAAGTAGACTGCATTGTTGAAGGCGGTCGATAGTGACTGCATGCCGAGGTTGTGGTCCTCCAGGACGGGAAGGGTGTGCATGTCGAAGCGAAAGAGAGCCCGCGTGTCCGTCAAGCCGGAAACGGTAAATCCTTCTCCTGCCAATTCCTTGCGCAGGTCGCGGATGACGTCATACCGGCTGATGACCGGGATCGGTTGCTCCGGCCAGATGCGGCGGACAAGTTCATGCGCGGGATCGTTCGGGTAACCCTGAATGACGGTCATGCGCCCGCCTTCCGCCAGGCGGTCGAAAACGGGCCCGAGCACGTGATCCAGGCGAAAGGTCATCGTGTGGCTGTGCAAGTAAGGGTGGTTCAGGAGCGCGTAGTTGTAGCGAAGCCCAGGGTCGCCCGGTGACGGCAGTATGGACCGCAGAGCACGCTCGTGGTCCGATCGATAAATCGTCACGACCGACGGCATTGCATAGACCGGTTGCGCGTTGTCTCCCTGGTGGACCAGCCATTCCTTGGCCAGTTCACCGTACAGCCCGGCGACCTGGCCTTGAAAATCGTAGGAGCGTTTGCCTCTCAGGGCGACGTTACGCCAGACAACGTCCTCCGGGTTGTCCCGTGATCGTTTCGTGAGGTCGACCGCTTCGCGAAGATACATGTTTGTCATCACGAAGGCGGACAGCGGATGCTCCGTGATCCGGTCGACGAGCCGTCCCATCGTGTTGCGCAGGTCCTCAAGCCCCCGGCCTTTCATCACGACCAGGACCGGCACGTCCGGATGAAGCGCGTGCAAGGCGCGCAATGTCCGGGTCAGGATGATCCCGTTGTCCATCGGCGTGTAGAGAAGACGAAACCCGTCCGGCCCGGGCGGCACGTCTGCGAGCTCCTCCGCGGCACGGTCGGCCACGACCCAGCTTTCGTTGGTCGTGTTTGCAAAAACGTGAAATCGTTGCCGCTGCTCGTGGAAGGCGAAGCTTCCCGGTGTTCGAACCGAACTTTCGCTGGAGATGAGTTCCGCCATCTTCGCGGCGTTCGATTCCGATTTCTTTCGCTTCGGGCGCCCCCGCAGGGCAACCTCGCCCTGTTCGGCCCGTTTCATGAAGTCATGAACGCGCCGCGCCGTTTCCTCCTCGATCCAGCTGCCGCTGGATATCCGGCTGACCAGCTTGCCATCGTTGACTGCATGCCGTCCGAACGTGCTCTCCGCGATCCCGTGCCGGACGCAGAAACTCCTGACTTCCCGGACAAGCGCCGCGATATCTTTATTGAGCGCGGTCAAGTCTGGTCGCCGACAAGGAAGATCCCCTCGATTTCGACGGGCTGGCGGTCGACAAGGGTTTCGACTCCGACTGAAGAGCGGGCGTGACATCCGATCTCGGGTCCAAAAACCTCGTAGAACAGATCACTTGCCCCGTTCAAAACGGCGTTGGGCTTTTCGAAGTCAGGGTGCGAATTGATCATTCCGAGGATCTTCACGACCTTCCGAACCCGGTCGAGGTCGCCCACATGATGCTTGACCGTCGCGATCATCTTGATCGCCAACGCCCGCGCAGTCGTGTATGCCTCATCCGCCGTGATGTCGACGTCGACCTTTCCGCGGCGCTTCACGCTTTCATCTTCCAGAAGTGCAGCGCCGTGACCCGAAACGTAAAGCATCGCGCCAACGCGCACGGCCGATGTGCGGTTCGGACTCGGCAACACCAATGGTTTCGGCAGGACGATGCCCAGTTCAGCAAGTTTCGCGTCGATCCGGCCCATTCATCCCCCCGATCTCGATTTCGACTTGCATCCTGCCCATTTTCTGCCCACTAGTAAAGACAAAATGGACCGGAGGTGTCGACCATGACGATAGCAACGCTTCAAGACAAGATCGATGCCGCCGGTGACCCGCTGTCCATGCTCAGGAACGCACCCGCGGGTCCTTACCAGTTTCCGATCAAGGCCGAATTCACCAACTGGCGCGATGAGCAGAAGGCCTGGCGCCATGGCGCTGTGCTCTTCGACCAGTCCTTCCACATGACCGACCTCTATGTCGAGGGGCCGGATACCAGGGCCTTGTGCGAATTCCTCGCGGTCAACTCCATGGCCAATTGGCGCCGCGACATCGCCAAGCAGTTCGTCCATTGCACGGAGGATGGTTACATCGTTGGAGATGCGATCATCTTCATTCTCGAAGAGGAGAAGGTCAACATCGTCAACAAGCCGATGAACGCCAACTGGGTCATGTACCAGGCCGAGAGGCTCGGCTTCGACGTGGAGTTCGACCTGGACAGCCGCGCGCTGGACAACACCGGCCGGCGCAAATGTTACCGGTTCGAAGTGCAGGGACCTCGTGCGTGGGGCATCCTCGAGAAGCTCAACGGCGGGCCGATCGAGGGTTTCAGGTTTTTCGGCATGGGGGAGATCAACATCGCGGGCCGCAGGGTTCGCGCGCTTCGCCACGGCATGGCCGGAGCCGCGGGGCTGGAGCTTTTCGGGCCTTTCGATGACTACGACCTGATCCGGGATGCGATTCTCGAAGCCGGGGAGCCGGAGGCCCTGCGTGCGGCCGGGTCGAGGACCTATTCGACCGTCGCCCACGAAAGCGGCTGGTTCCCGTCACCCCTGCCGGCGATCTACACGGGCGATGTCCTTGCCGATTACCGCAGGTGGCTCCCGGCGGACAGCCTCGAAGCTAACCTCTCCCTCGGCGGCTCCTTCATCGGTGCGACGGTCGATGACTACTATCTCTCCCCCTACGACATCGGCTACGGCCACATCGTCAAGTTCGACCATGACTTCATCGGCCGCGAAGCACTGGAGAAAAAGGCCTCGGCACCGCACCGGCACAAGCGCACGCTCCGCTGGTCGAAGGACGACGTGGTGAAGATTTTCGCTTCCCAGCTCGGTGACGGCGAGCGGTACAAGTTCATGGACATGCCGGCCTCCCACTACGCGACCTGCCCCTATGACGACGTGCGGTTGAACGGGCGGACCGTGGGGATCTCCCATTACCCGGTCTATACGTCGAACGTCCGCAGCTGGATCTCCCTGGCGCTGCTCGATGACTGTGCGGCGGAACCGGGTACCGAGGTGACGCTGACCTGGGGCGAACCCGACGGCGGAACGATGAAGCCCACCGTGGAACGCCACGTCCAGACCGAAGTGGCGTGCACTGTCGAGCCGTGCCCGATTTCGGTCACGGCCCGCGAGACCTACAAGACGTAGACGCATGACCGGCGCCTACGATCTTCCGCCGGACATGCCCGGCTTTGCGGAAGCACAGGCGGACATGGCGAGACGCTCCGAGTTTGCCTCCGCGCTGCCCGGCGCTGCTTTCGACATCTCCTACGGGTCCCATCCCCGCCAGCGCCTCGACATCTTCCCCGCCGGTGAAGATGTGCCCGCACTGCTGTTTCTTCGCGGCGGATACTGGAAGCTCGGCGGCAAGGAAGAACGGCGGTTTCCGGCCGCGGCGTGGCAGCCTCGCGGCGTGGCGTGGATCGTGCCGAACTACAGGCTGGCGCCCGAATTTACCCTGCCGGAGATCGTCGATGACGCCCGGGCCGTGCTTGAATGGGTCGTGGCGAATGGAGGCGAATTCGGGATCGACGCAACCCGGATCCACCTTGTCGGGAACTCGGCCGGGGCACAACTGGCGGCCATGATCGCGGCCCTGTCCACCGGGCGCAACATTTGTTCCCTCACGTTGATCTCGGGGCTTTACGACCTGGTTCCCCTGCTGGATGAAGAGCCCAACACCTGGCTCAGGATGGACCTGGAGACCGCCCGCTCCATGAGTCCGTGCCTTCATCTTCTGCCTCCGGGTCTTCCGGTCTCGGTCTGTTGTGGCGGAGCGGAGACGCCTGCCTTTGTCCGGCAGTCCCGGGACTTCGCCGACGTGCTGCGAAAGAACGGCAATCCGGTGGATTATTTCGAAAGCCCCGGCAAGAACCACATCGCCGTTATTGGCGAGTGCGGCACCCCCGGGACACCCGTATTCGAGGCGTTGACGCGCCATCTTTCGCGGAGGCCCGGGAAAACGATGCCGCGCTATTGAGACCGTTGCCAACCAGTGAATTTCAACATTTGCAAGCAAAGTCATCCTGGTTCCAGAATCACTGAATCATGTGGCAGAGATCGATCGCATCTGCATGACGTTGATCCGGATTCGGTCCTCAAGTACGGCGACATGCCTCGCGACGGACGGCAGGATGAGTTCGGAATGGTCCGCAAGGCCTGAGACGGCGCAGGAACCCGGAAAACCGAAGATGCCTTGATACGCTTGATTGAACGATTTCCGTAAAACATCGACACCCATGATGCTGATCCAAGTCCCCCGTGAACTCGCGGAACCACGAACCCCTGCACAGGAATGCGGCAGCATTGCCATCAGAACTCCGACATCCGAACACGGGAACCGGACACATGCAGAGGCTGCCTGAGTGAATCATGGAGCATGCCGAAGCCCATCCGGAGGCCCCGCCGTTGTGTCCAGGCCGCCCGCTTCACCTCGGACGCCGCACGGCAATTGACCAGGCAATTGTCGCGCGTGGCGCGCTCGGGTGCGCTGATGCGGATCTGCCAGGGCGTCTACATGCGTCCCGTCGAAGCCCGGTTCGGCCTTCGGGCACCCCGTCCCGGCAAGGCTCCCGCGGCGTCGTCTGCGTTATGGGGCGAGACCATCTTGCCGTGCGGAGGCGCGGCGGCCAACTGCCTCGGACTGACCACGCAGAACCCGGTTCGTGCGGTCTATCTGATCTCGGGTTCCAACCTTCGTCTGCATTTCGGGTCATCCGTTGTGAAATTGCGCCGCGCACCGTGCTGGAAACTCGTGGAACCGCACCGCAAGGCCGGCGACATCGTCCGTGCCCTGGCATGGCTCGGTCCGGAAGGGGTCGAGGGCCGGACTGGCGGCGGTCCTGCCAATGCTTGATGAAGAGGACCGCAACGAACCCGCAGCCGCACGGGCCATCATGTCGAACTGGATGGCGATGCCCGTGACCAGCAGCCTCTTGCACGCCTGAACTGCGGTACCAGGGCCTTCGAGAGGTTGACCGGTGCGACGTCCTGGAAATCGTGGAACGTGGCAGCAGCACAGGGAGCATCTTCTGGAGAAGGACTCCTGGGTTGTCGCGGCGCTCGACATCCTGTTCGACTGTCCGTTTGCCCAATATTTGACCTTCATGCATGGGGGCACCTCGCTGTCGAAGGTGAGGCGCGCGATTCGACGGTTCTCCGAGGACATCGACATTACCGACGACATGCGTGCCTTTTCGCCGGGTCGGGTTTCCGATGCCGGCGACGGGGCGCTTCCACCGGTTCGTAGCCAGAAAAGGCGCCGGACGAAGGCGATCCGTATTCGTCCTCCGGATGAGTTCAGAGTCAGGCGTGCCCGGTGTCGAGGATGGTCTCGCACATGCAGGTCTCGCTGCAACGGTTCGTGTCGAAGGGATACGTCTCCATGTCGGCTACGGACCTCTGTGCAAGGAGACAGGGCTGGTGTGCCCTGAGGTCATGGTCAAGTCTGGCGTGCGTTCCATGGGCGAACCACCAATTCATTTTGTCGTCGGTGACGCGGCACCGCATCTTCCGGACCTGATGTTTCCCGGGGCGGGTTCTACCGTCATGGGGCGGAGCGATCCATTCGGGAGAAAGCGGCTGCGATCCAAGTCTTCTGCCTTCAGCAGCGGCGCCGGGGCACACGAATTGACCACGAAGCGGCGGTTTCGTGCGACCATCAACTCTTTCCTGATAGCTCCGCGCGTGCGTTGCTTTGTCGATTGCCATGCACGTATGCTTGCCAACGGCATGCTGCTGGGTGACATCGAACCATTCGATGCATTGATGGAGCACTGCGCCACGGTCGAGGCGTGCGCCAACGTTGCCGGATCAAGGACGTTTCCAGCGAGGTCGATGCGGCTTACGCGCCAGGCCACTTCAGGCCGGCTCCCCGTGCAATTCGATCCGAATTTCGAATCCGACGGACACTTTGACGACCTGGTCGCCGATGGCGCATTCGATTCCGAACGTGCGAACGAGTTTTCAATCCAAGGAATGCCAAGACCGTTCAGGTCGTCAATTCCTCTTGGCAGAGCAATCCGAACACGACTGTTTGTAGCCGCTGCGGCACCTGAGCGTTGATCGGCGGTCGGTGCGCGGCAATTTGCCCGCATGGAACTGCTCGCCGGTCCGTCTGCCCGTGGCGACCAAGAGGAACAAAGGTCCACCAGTGACCGGCCACGGCTCGGTGCGGCAGTGCATTGGCGCGACCTGTGACGGGTAAACCGGCTCGTCGGAGATGAACGCCCAGGGAAAGCCGAGTTGGATGGCCGGGCATCCGGCATGGCGCCAAACCGCTACACTGCCTCATTGGTGGCGTGGACCAGAAAGGCTAGCTCGTTCGAACGCACCGAGGTCCGGGTCCCGAGAATGTTGCTGAGCACCGGTTTGCCGTCCGTTTCCCGCACGAAGCCCGGATGCAGGTCGAACGGGCACTTCTCCTCGAAGAACAGGTTCTCGTGGCCGAGAAAGGCCGGCGTCTCAAGGCGAGTTTGCTCAGCGTCTGCTCGATTCGGCCGAGCGGACGAGTATCGCCGAATTGACGGCGTTCCGCCCCGGGCCGCGCATTCCTTCCGGTGGTCACAGCTTGCGCTGCTGGCGCCGCGATGGAGGTCCCGGGGTTGACCCAGGCAATGCATTCACCCCGAAGCGGCTGAAGCGCCGGGCAGGAAATTGAGAAGAGTCAATACAACAGCCCCAGCATCGCCGCCTTGACCGTGGCGGCCAGCTTGTTGGCCGCCCCGAGCTTACTCACGGCGTTTCTGATGTGGAAATTGACGGTCGATTCGGAGATACCCAGGATATCGGAAATCACCTCGGCCGTCTTGCCGTCGCTGGTCCAGCGTAGAGTCGCCAGCTCCCGCTCCGTCAATTGCACATTGCCCTCCGGCAGCATCTTGGCCATCAGACACTGGGCCATGCCCAAATGCGCAACCTGGGTCAGCCAGGTCATCTTCAGCTCCTTGGCTGAGAGTTCCGCGTCGGTCAGCGGCTCTCCCGACCGCGATAGCGACAGCATTCCTGCCACCCCCGACGCTTCGCGGCTCGATTGAGCCCAGCCGACCTGCAATCCGAACGAGCGCGCCTCCTCCCAGAATTCCGGTGTCGAAGCGAACACCTCGTCACTCCAGACTAAGGGCAGAAGCGATTGCGTGCCGTGGCGCACGGTCGGATCGATTCCCAGATAGCCCCGCTCCCGGTAGCGTGTCTGCCAGTCGGTTGGATAGTTGTTGACCATCACGATTCTGGGCGACGACAACGGAAAGGGAAATCGAAAACCGTAGGCCGCGTAGTCGAAACCGAGATCGCGCGCGATTGCCGCAGTTGCCTCCAGGAGTTCGTGCTCGTTGCGGATGTTCAACAACGAATGGATCGCTTCTTCCTGCCAACCGTTCATCGTCTTGATGCTCCCAACATGATCGTCGTCGACAGGAAATGCGGATTCCCGTCGAGGTTTGTGTAATGGTCCCTCTCCGCTCAGGTCAGGCAGCCGCCAATGACAAGAAGGTCGCCGACATGCCTTCTGGGGCGCCCGGCGCGGAAACCCATACTTCATCGCTCGCCGTCGCAATCGCAGCTTTAACGGGCGCGCACTCTATAGCAGAAACCATGTGGAGTGTGTGTTATTATTGATATAAATGACGTCATTATCGTGAATATAATGTGAATTTTAATCCGAGTCCGTCGGATTTCGTTGAATCGGCGACTGAAAAACACCGGAATTGCGCCCCGCGGACGCGATTTTGGACGGCGTTATCCAGTCGTGGAACGTCCTGAAGCGCGCGCTTGTCCGAGACCTATGAAGCCTTGGTCCGCCAAGCCTTAAACGGGCGCAGGGTGGGCGATCTCGGGCTGTTGCGCAACTTCATCGGGAACCAGGGGCAAGATTGGCGAGGACGCGGCGATTCCGACCCGGATCTTCAACCTGTGCGGGGAGGGTGATCGCATGCAAAGGCCGGACGGCGACTGACTTCTGCACTCCGCCAGCGCGGCGGCACGGCCCACACCGCCCGGTCACGCGTACCGGGAGTCCCGAGCCGACCATTGTCCCTTGTCGTCCCGCCGCCGCCGACATCGCCGACTCCTACGGAAAGCAGACGACTGTAACGATGCTGAACGTTGGAAACGCGAGACGGGTCTATTTCCGGTCGACCAGCCCTGTAGGCGAAAATCGACGCGAAAAATGCCCCGACAACCTGACAAGTTTGCCAGTTGTGAGCTTTCAGGAGGCATCGCACTGTGCCGCGGCGGCAATCGAAAACGGCATCGAGGGGCCGCGCAACGGTCGCTTCTGAGGTTCAGAAAGGCGGGAGAGTATGTTGAATGACCGTGGACTACCGTCGGGGCAGTACGGCGTCGGCGACGACAGGCTCAACGGTGATGCAGCTCACGACCGGCTCGATGGCGGTCGAGCAACGATCAGCTTGAACACCTGTCCAGAGGGACGAGTGCTCGCCTCTCCCGCCTCCTTCGCGATTCCGTTCCCGTCCGCCTCGTGCGGGTGGCGCAGGGCGGTGCGTGCGCTCGGTGCGCTCACCGCAGCGCTGCCCCTGCTTCTCGGCGCGGGGGGCGTTGCGGCAGAAGGTACGCTGCCCATGGTGAGCGTGTCGGATGCGGAGGCCTATGAGGACGGCAGGTATGTGCACTTCGAGGTATCGCTGTCGCAGCCGAGCAGCGAGCAGGTGACGGTCGAGGTCGCCACGTCGAGCGGGACGGCCAGGAGCGGAGCCGACTTCAGGGCTGAGTTCCGGACGGTGACCTTCCCGGCGGACAGCACGGACCCGCAGTCGGTGCTGGTTTCCCTGCGCAACGATCGGACGCGCGAGCCGGACGAGACCTTCACGGTGACGTTGTCGAATCCGGTGGGCGCCACGCTGGGCGATGCTACGGCGACCGGCACGATCAGGAACGACGACACCTCGGCGACGCTCGCCGCGAACGGCATCGGGGAGACGACGGCGACACTGACGATCGGCCGCAACACCGGCGGCTGGTGGTACAGGGGAGGCGAATACGCGCTCGGGCCCCTCGGGTACAGTGGGCAGGCGTATCGCATTCTTCGGCGGAACGTGCATCCATGTACGGCGGTTCCCGCCGGCACGACTGCCGTCAGCATCGGCGGTCTCACGTCAGCGATGTCCCACGACTACCGGGCCTACAGCGACAGCACCTGCAGCACGAGACTGGCCAGGGTGAAGTTCCGGACCCTTGCGCCGGAGGGCACGCCGACGGTGAGCGTGTCCGATGCCGAGGTCTCCGAGGATGGCGCCAGGATGTATTTCGAGGTGTCGCTGTCGCAGGCGAGCCGCCAGCAGGTGACAGTCCGAGTTCGCACGTCGAATGGGACGGCCACGAGCGGGGCCGACTTCAGGCACGTGTCGCGAACGCTGACCTTTCCTGCGAACACCAGGACCCCGATGAGCGTGCGCGTGGCTGTGCATGACGACGAGGAACCCGAGCCGGACGAGACCTTCACGGTGAGGTTGACGAATCCGGTGGGCGCGACGCTGGGCGACGCGACGGCAACCGGCACGATCAGGGATGACGGCGATACTGCCGCGACGCTCACGTCGAGCGAAATCGCGGACACGACGGCGACGCTGACCATCGCCGGCCACACCGACAGCTGGTGGTACAAGGGGAACGCGCACGCATGCACGGCGGTCGCTGCCGGCACGACGGCGGTGGGCATCAGCGCGCTCACGACCGTAACGGACTACGAGTACACGGCGTACAGCGACAGTGCGTGCAGCACGAGACTGGCCAAGACGAAGTTCAAGACCCTTGCGCCGGCGGGCACGCCCACGGTCAGCATATCCGATGCCGAGGTCGTCGAGGGCGGGGATGTGGCCTTCGCGGTGTCGCTGTCCCATCCGAGCCGCGAGCGGGTGACGGTCGAAGTTCACACGTCGAGCGGGACGGCCACGAACTGGTACGACTTCGTGGGCAGACCGGAGACGCTGACCTTCCGTGCGAACAGTTCGCAGATCACCAGGTACGCGCGGGTGAAAGCGCTCGACGACGAAGAGCCCGAGCCGGACGAGACCTTCACGGCGACGTTGAGGGTTCCGGTGGGCGCGACGCTGGGCGATGCGACCGCGACCGGCACGATCCGGGACGACGGCGACACCGCGGCGACGCTCACGGCGAGCGACATCGAGGACACGACGGCGACGCTGACCATCGGCGGCCACACGGGCGGCTGGTGGTACCGGGGAGGGAACGCGCATGTGTGCACGGCGGTCGCTGTCGGCACGACGGCGGTGAGCATCAGCGGCCTCACGACCGTAACGGACTACGAGTTCACGGCGTACAGCGACAGCGCATGCAGCACGAAGCTGGCCAAGGTGGATTTCGGCACTCTTGCGCCGGAGGGCACGCCCACGGTGAGCATATCCGATGCGGAGGCCTCCGAGGACGGCACGGGGATGGTGTTCAAGGTGTCGCTGTCCCATCCGAGCCGCAAGCAGGTGTTCGTCAGAACCAACACATCGAACGGGACGGCCACGGGCACACACCGCGACTTCGCGCCCGGGATCGACTTCAGGCACGAGTTCCCTGGGATGGGTGTGATCTTCGAAGCGAACAGCCCAAGGACTACCAGGTCCAGGAGCGTGCGGGTGTATGACGATCAGGCGCCCGAGCCGGACGAGACTTTCACAGTAACGCTGTCCCATCCGAGCAATGTCATACTGGGCGATGCAACAGCGACCGGCACGATCCGGGACGACGGCGACACCGCGGCGACGCTCACGGCGAGCGACATCGAGGACACGACGGCGACCCTGACGATCGCCGGCCACACCGGTGGCTGGTGGTACCACGGGGACGCGCATTCATGCACGGCGGTCGCCGCCGGCACGGCGGCGGTGAGCCTCGCCGGGCTCACGACCATAAATGGCTACGATTACACGGCGTACAGCGACAGCGGGTGCCAGACGAAACTGGCCAGGGTGAAGTTCAACACCCTTGCGCCTGAGGGAACGCCCACGGTGAGCGTGTCCGATGCTGCGGCCTCCGAGGACTACTCGTCGATCAGATTCAATGTGTCGCTGTCCCATCCGAGCCGCGAGCCGGTGACGGTCTGGTATGAAACGTCGGGCGGGACGGCCACGAGCGGGACCGACTTCACCGCCACTTCGTATAATCTGGAACTGCCCGCGAACAGTTGGAACCGCGGGTATGCCGTAGGCGTGCATCTGCTTGACGACCAGGAGCCCGAGCCGGACGAGACCTTCACCCTGACGCTGACGAGAGCGACGGGCGCCACGCTGGGCGACGCGACGGCGACCGGCACGATCACGGACAACGGCGACACGGCGGCGACGCTCACGGCGAGCGACATCGAGGACACGACGGCGACGCTGACCATCAGCGGCCACACCGACGGCTGGTGGTACAGGGGAAGGGCGCATTCGTGCACGGAGGTCGCCGCCGGCACGACGGCGGTGAGCATCAGCGGCCTTACGGCCGTAACGAACTACAAGTACACGGCGTACAGCGGCAGCGGGTGCAGCACCAAGCTGGCCGACGTGGAGTTCAAGACCCTTGCGGCGGAGGTAACGCCGACGGTGAGCATTTCCGATGCGGAGGTCTCCGAGGACGGCGCGCGGGTGTTTTTCCTGGTGTCGCTGTCTCACCCGGTCCGCAAACAGGTGACGGTTGACGTTCACACGTCGGGTGGAACGGCTACGAGCGGGACGGACTTCGAGGCCGTGTCGCAGACGCTGACCTTTCCTGCGAACAGCAACGGCCGGGTGTCCCTGCCTGTGATTGTGCATGACGACCAAGAGCCCGAGCCGGACGAGACCTTCACGGTGACGCTGACGAATCCGACGGGCGCGACGCTGGGCGATGCGACGGCGACCGGCACGATCAAGGACGACGGCGACACCGCGGCGACGCTCACGGCGAGCGACATCGAGGACACGACGGCGACGCTGACCATCGGCCGCCACACCGACGGCTGGTGGTACCAGGGGAACGCGCATTCGTGCACGGCGGTCGCGGCCGGCACGACGGCAGTGAGCATCAGCGGTCTCACAACCGTGACGGACTACGAGTACACGGCGTACAGCGACAGCACCTGCAGCACGAAATTGGCCAAGGTGAGGTTCCGCACCCTTGCGCCGGAGGGCACGCCCACGGTGAGCGTGTCCGATGCGGAAGTCTCCGAGGATGGCGACTGGATGGATTTCGAGGTGTCACTGTCGCAGCCGAGCCGCGAGCAGGTGACGGTTGACGTTCGCACGTCGGGTGGAACGGCCACGAGCGGGACGGACTTCAAGGCCGTGTCGCAGACGCTGACCTTTCCTGCGAACAGCAGGGGCCGGGTGTCCCTGCCTGTGCTTGTGCATGACGACCAGGAACCCGAGCGTGACGAAACGTTCACCCTGACGCTGGCGAATCCGGTGGGCGCGACGCTGGGCGATGCGACGGCGACCGGCACGATCAGGGACGACGGCGACACGCCGGCGTCGCTCACCGCGAGCGACATCGAGGACACGACGGCGACGCTGACCATCGGCCGCCACACCGACGGCTGGTGGTACCAGGGGAACGCGCATGCATGCACGGCGGTCGCGGCCGACACGACCGCGGTGAGCATCAGCGGTCTCACGGCCGTGACGGACTACGAGTACACGGCGTACGGCGACAGCGCGTGCAACACCAAGCTGGCCAATGTGGAGTTCCGGACCCTTGCGCCGGAGGGCACGCCGACGGTGAGCATTTCCGATGCGGAGGTCTCCGAGGACGGCACGTGGATGCCGTTCCGAGTGTCGCTGTCGCAGCCGAGCCGCAATTGGGTATCGGTCCAAATTGTCACGTCGGACGGGACAGCCACGGGCGGGACCGACTTCAGGGCCGGCTCGGGGCGGGTGTGGTTTTTTCCGAACAGCTCGGAGGTTACCTTGCCCGCAAGCGTGATCGTGCATGACGATCAGGAGCCGGAGCCGGACGAAACCTTCACGGTGACGCTGACGAATCCGCTGGGCGCGACGCTGGGCGATGCGACGGCGACCGGCACGATCCTGGACGACGACTCCGGGGTGACGCTCGCCGTGAGCGACGTCGGGGAGACGGCGGCGACGCTGACCATCGGCGGCCACACCGACGGCTGGTGGTACAAGAGGGACGAGTGGCTAGGAAACGTGCATCCCTGCACGGCGGTGACCGCCGGCACGACGGCAGTGAGCGTCGGCGGTCTCACGGCAGCGAGACCTTACGAGTACACGGCCTTCAGCGACAGCACGTGCGCGACGAGGCTGGCCAAGGTGAGGTTCCGGACCCTTGCGCCGGAGGGCACGCCGACGGTGAGCGTGTCTGATGCGCAGGGCTCCGAGGACCGCACGTTCATGACGTTCCAGGTGTCGCTGTCTCAGCCGAGCCGTGAGCGGGTGACGGTCGACGTTCGCACGTCGGGCGAGACTGCCACGAGCGGAACCGACTTCAGCGCCTTGTCGGAAACGCTGACCTTTCCTGCGAACAGCAGGTACCCGCAGCCGGTAAGCGTGCGTGTGTATGACGACCAGGAGCCCGAGCCGGACGAGACCTTCACGGTGACGTTGACGAACCCGACGGGCGCCACGCTGGGGGATGCGACGGCGACCGGCACGATCGAGGACGACGGCGACACTGCGGCGACGCTCACGCCGAGCGACATCGAGGACACGACCGCAACGCTGACCATCGGCGGCCACACCGACGGCTGGTGGTACAGGGGACGGAGTTCGGGTACCTCGTCGCCGTGGGGAGCCTGCTCAGCCGTCACCGTCGGCACGACGGCAGTCAGCCTCAGCGGTCTCACGGCAGTAACGACCTACGAGTATTGGGCGTACGGCGACAGCGCGTGCAGCACGAAGCTGGCCAACGCGGAGTTCGACACCCTTGCGCCGGAGGGCACGCCCACGGTGAGCATATCCGATGCGGAGGCCTCGGAGGACGGCAAGTGGATCCGTTTCGAGGTGTCACTGTCGCAGCCGAGCCGCGAGGAGGTGTGGGTCCGGTATAAAACGTTGAGCGGGACAGCCACGAGCGGGACAGACTTCCAGGATCAATCGGGCTTGCGGGCGGGTACGGTGCTCTTCGATGCAAACAGGCCGCAGATCACCCGTCACGCGAGAGTGAAAGTGTATGACGATCAGGAACCCGAGCCGGACGAGACCTTCACGGTAACGTTGACAAGTGCGAGGGGCGCCACGCTGGGCGACGCGACAGCGACCGGCACGATCAAGGACGACGGCGACACCGCGTCTAGGCTCACGGCGAGCGACATCGAGGACACGACGGCGACGCTGACCATCAGCGACCATACGGAGAGTTGGTGGTACAGGGGCCGGAGCTCGGGAACCTCGTCGCCGTGGGGAGCCTGCACCTCCGTCACCGCCGCCACGACGGCCATAAGCCTCAGCGGTCTCACGGCAGTTACCAAATACGAGTATTGGGCGTACAGCGACAGCGCGTGCAGCACGAAGCTGGCCAGACTGGAGTTCCGGACCATTGCGCCGGAGGGTACGCCCACGGTGAGCGTCTCCGATGCGCAGGCCTCCGAGGACGGCACGTGGATGGGGTTCAAGGTATCGCTGTCGCAGCCGAGCCGCGAGCCGGTGACGATCTGGTATGAGACATCGGACGGGACGGCCACAGGCGGGACCGACTTCCGGGCCAAGGAGGGTGCGAGAGCAGGCCAGTTGTACTTCAGTGCGAACAGCCCGGAGACTGCCGGGCACGCGTCTGTGCGCGTGCATGACGACCAGGATCTCGAGCCGGACGAGACATTCACGGTGACGTTGACAAGTGCGACGGGCGCCACGCTGGGCGATGCGACGGCGACCGGCACGATCCTGGACGACGACTCCGGGGTGACGCTCGCGGCGAGCGACATCGAGGACACGACGACGACGCTGACCATCGGCGGCCACACCGACGGCTGGTGGTTCAAGGGGAACGCGCATGCATGCACGGCGGTCCCCGCCGGCGCGACGGCCGTGAGCCTCGCCGGTCTCACGTCAGCGACGTCCTACGACTACCGGGCCTACAGCGACAGCACGTGCAACACAAGACTGGCCAGGGTGGCGTTCCTGACCCTCGCTGTGGAAGGCGTTACGCCGACGGTGAGCGTGTCCGACGCGGAGGTCTCCGAGAGCGGCGGGCGGATGCAGTTCTGGGTATCGCTGTCGCAGCCGAGCCGCGCGCCGGTGACGGTCGACGTTCAGACGTCGGACGGGACGGCCACGAGCGGGACGGACTACAGGACCGAAGCGCAGACGCTGACCTTTCCTGCGAACAGCAGGGAGCGGCAGCTCCTGCCTGTGCTTATACACGACGACCGGGACCCCGAGCCGGACAAGACCTTCACGGTGACGCTGATGAATCCGGTGGGCGCAACACTGGGCGACGCGACGGCGACCGGCACGATCACGGACGACGACACGGTGGCGACCGGCGTGACGGTGGTCTCGGACGCAGGGAGCGACGCGACCTACGTGGCGGGCGATGCCGTGCGGGTGGCGGTGACCTTCGACGAAACGGTGGAAGTCGACACGGATCGCGGCACGCCGCGGCTCAAGCTCGACCTCGGCGGCGACAACGGGGCGGGCGAGCGCTGGGCGGCGTATGAGGGCGGGTCGGGCACGAAGACGCTGACCTTCGCCTGGACGGCAGCGGCACCGGACGAATCGGCCGCGGGCGTTGCGGTGCTCGCGGACATGCTGGAGCTCAACGGCGGAACCATCCGCTCGGCGGCGACGCAGGCCGACGCGGCGCTCGGGCACCCGGGCCTTGACCCCGACCCGGCGCACAAGGTGGACGCCGCGCCGCCGGAGCTGCTGCGGGGCGAGATCGACGGGGGGATGGTCACCCTCACCTTCAGCGAGGCGCTGGACCCGGACTGGACCGGGGGCGTATTCAAGGTAAAGGTGCGGGTCTCGAAGACGAGTGCCTGGATCATCCAAGCCTCGGGCCCGGTGACGATCGACGGCGAGACGGCGACGGTGGGGCTGGGCGCGGGCAACCCGCGGACGCAGGAGGGTCTGAACGGCAACTTGCTTGAATACCTGCGCCGGGCCGATGGTACCGACGGGCCGCTGCGAGACCTTGCCGGCAACCCGTTGCTGACGCCGCATACGCCGCGTGAGTCCCCCAGCACCGTCGCCGGGTTGCGGTACGTGAGCATCGACCTGGAGAACGTGACCGGGAAGACCGCCACGGTGACCGGGGCCGAGGTGGTCACGGACGCGGGCCCGGACGGGGTCTACGGCGAGGGCGAGACGGTCGAGGCAGCGGTGACGTTCGACGCGCCGGTGACGGTCGGGACCGCGGACGGTACGCCGACGCTGGCGCTGATCGCGAACGGCGGCATCCGGCGGGCGGCGTATGTCTCGGGCACAGGCACGGAACGGCTCGCGTTCGCGTACCGCGTCGTCGAGGCGGACGGGCCGGTGCGGGCGCCGGTGCGGGTGGCTTCGTCGGGGCTGAAGCTCACTGGCGGTTCGATCGGGTCGGCGGCCGGCAAGCCGGCGTCGCTCGGCTTCGGCGAGGCGCCGGGGGTGACGGCGGTGTCGGTCGAGACGCAGGACGGCGGACGCTGGGAGGCGGGCGATACGGTCGAGGCGGTGCTCACCTTCGCCGAGCCGGTGACGGTCGAGGGCGCGCCTTCTGTGGGCCTGGTGCTGGAGGGCGCGATCCGGCGCGCGGTGTACGCCGCCGGCTCGGGGACGGACGCGCTGGCCTTCCGCTACACGCTCGAGCAGGGCGACGGGCCGTGGGCCCGCGCGGCGCTCGCGGGCAACAGCCTGCGCCTCGACGGCGGGTCGATCTCGAGCGCGGGCGGCGGTCTCGCTGCGGCGCTCGGGCACGCGGGCGCGTCGGGCGCCGGGGAGGCGGATCCGCCGGCGGTGACCGGCGTCACGGTGGTCTCGGACGCCGGCAGCGACGCCACCTACAGCCTCGGCGAGCGGATCCGGGTGCGGGTCGCGTTCAGCGAGGCGGTGGCGGTGACGGGCTCGCCGGGGATCGCGATCGACATGGACCCGGCGGGGTGGGGCGAGAAGCGCGCGGTCTACGAGAGTGGATCCGGCACGGACGCGCTCATGTTCGTCCACGAGGTGGTGGAGCCGAACCTCTCGAGGCCGGGGATCGCGGTGCTGGCGGATACGCTCATCCTCCACGGCGGCGCGACGATCCGCTCGGCGGCGACGCAGACGGACGCGCTGCTCGGGCACACGGGGCTCGGCCACGATTCGAACCACAAGGTGGACTGGCGGCTCGCGCCGGTGACGGAGACGTCGTCGTCGTCCGGGCCGCCGTCGGTGACCGGGGTGGAGGTGGTCTCGGACGCGGGCAGCGACTCGACCTACCTTCTGGGCGACACCATCCGGGTGCGCCTCGCCTTCAGCGAGGCGGTGAAGGTGACGGGCTCGCCGACGCTTGCGATCGACATGGACCCGGCGGAATGGGGCACCAAGCGCGCGGCCTACGAGGGCGCGACCGGCACGGCGGCGCTGGCGCTCACCTTCGCCTGGACGGTGGTGGAGCCGAACTTCTCGACGCAGGGCATTGCGGTGCTCGCGAACTCGCTGGCGCTGAACGGCGGCACCATCCGCTCGGCGGC
This sequence comes from Paracoccaceae bacterium, assembly GCA_965242975.1. Classification (GTDB taxonomy): domain Bacteria; phylum Pseudomonadota; class Alphaproteobacteria; order Rhodobacterales; family Rhodobacteraceae; genus JAPPHA01. Next base: position 4,506,123 of record CBDETS010000007.1, read on the forward strand.
GGCGAACGCGAACGCGGCGCTCGCCCACACCGGTCTCGGGCACGATTCCGGGCACAAGGTGGACTGGCGCCCGTCGGTCTCGGTGGCGGACGCGCGGGCGAACGAGGCCGCGGGCGCAACGGTCGCGTTCCAGGTCTCCCTGAGCCGGGCCTTCACCAACGCGGCGCACCGGGTGACGGTGGACTACGCCACCGCCGACGGCACGGCGAAGGCGGGCGCGGACTACACCGCGACGAGCGGAACGCTCACCTTCGCCGCGGGCGAGACTTCGAAGACGGTGAACGTGCCGATCATCGACGACAGCCACGACGAGGGCGAGGAGACGTTCACGCTGAGGCTCTCGAACGCCACGGGCGCGCGGATCGGCGACGGCGAGGCGACGGGGACGATCGTCAACACGGACCCGATCCCGAAGGCGTGGCTGGCGCGCTTCGGGCGCACGGTGGCCGACCATGTGGTGGACGCGGTAACGGTGCGGCTGTCGGCGCCGCGCGCGGCCGGGGTCGAGGCGACGCTCGCGGGACATGCGCTGCCGTCGTGGTCGCCGGACGGTGGAACGGTTCCGGGCGCCGTGAACGGCACCACCGGCGAGGCACTGTACGCGGACGCGGACACCGCCACGTTGCTGCGCCGCTGGATGGCCGGCACCGGGCCGGAGGACGGCCCGGGTCCGGGCTTCGGCATGTTCGGTGACGACAGCGGCCCGGGCATCGAGACCCGCGCGCTCACGGAACGGGACGTCAGGGCCGGGACCTCCTTCGCCCTGACGACGCGGACCGGCGGAGCCGGCTTCGCCGCGCTCTGGGGCCGGGGGGCGATCTCGGGCTTCGACGGCCGCGAAAGCGGCCTCACGCTGGACGGGCAGGTGACCACTGGGATGATCGGCGCCGACTGGTCCCCGGAACCCGGGGCCGGCCGCTGGACGGCGGGGCTGGTGCTCGGCCGCTCCTCCGGGTCCGGCAGCTACCGCGTGGGGAGTTGCACCACGCAGGATGCCGGGGACATCCAGGGCGGCTGCGGCGGCACGGTCGCGGCGACGCTCGGGGGCCTCTACCCCTGGGCCGGGGCGGTTCTGGGCGAGCGCGTGTCGGTCTGGGCGGCGGCCGGTGTCGCTTCGGGCCGGGTGACGGTGACGCCGGACGGGAGCCCGGCACTGACCGCCGGTCTCGGGATGAGCATGGGCGCGGCCGGGCTGCGGAGCGAGGTGCTGAAACCATCGGGCGGCGACGGCTTCGCCCTGGCCTTCGAGACCGATGCGCGCGTCACGGCCACGAGGTCGGACGCCACGCAAGGCCTGGTGGCGTCGCGCGCCCGCGTCTGGCAGGTCCGGGCCGGGATCGAGGGATCGCGGCCCTTCGCGCTCGGCGGCGGCGCGCGCGCGACCCCGTCCTTCGAGATCGGGCTGCGCCTTGACGGCGGCGATGCGGAGCGCGGCACCGGCGCCGACATGGGCGGCGGTCTCGCCTTCTCGGATCCCGCGAACGGGATCAGCTTCAGCATGTTGGCCCGCGGTCTCGTGGTCCACAAGGTGTCCGGTTTCCGGGAATGGGGCGCGAGCATGGCCTTCGCCTGGGACCCGAAACCCGAAACCGATCGGGGCCTGTCGCTGTCGCTGACCCGGAGCTGGGGCGCATCGCCCTCGGGCGGCATGGACGCGCTGTTCGCGCGCGAGACCATGGCGGGACTTTCGGCCAACGACAACGGGTTCGGCGACACCGGTGACGCCGGCCAGCTGAGCGGCGAGATCGGCTACGGCCTGGGCGTGTTCGGCGACCGGTTCACCGGCACGGCGAACCTCGGCGTCGGGATCCCGGACGGCGGCGGGCGGGATGTCCGCGTCGGCTGGCACCTGAGCCCGGAGGCCAACGCCGGACTGGACATCGATGCCAGTCTCGATGTGACCCGCAGTGAGCCCGCCAACGGCAACGAACCGCCAAGGCATGGCATCGCGCTGACGGGCACGATTCGCTGGTAGGGCCGGGGTGGTGCGGGCCGGGGCGCCGTTCCGGTTCAGTCCGAAAGCGCCAATCGACGCGGGGGGGCTGATGGTCCTGACGTATCCGGTCGGAATCCGGATTCAGGGGCCTTGGTCGCGACCGCGCGGCTCGATCGGCAGGATACGCGTCTCTGGATCCGTTGGCCGGTTCAACAACGCGCACCCTGCGGTACCCGCGTCGACGATGACATAGTCCCAATCGCCGTCAAGCATGGCGGGCCGCACGTCAGATGTAGTGGGACACCTCTTTCTGCGTCGGTCCCACCGAATAGCGCGGACGCGGGCGCGCTTTGCCCCACCTGTCCTCGTCGAGAGGGTCGAGGTGTAACCGGTGCGCCAGCTCCCGCCCCAGAACGCAGTCGGACAGGACCGCGGTATCACCCACCGCCCCGGCCGTCCTGACCAGCAGGAACCCGCGCGGCAGAGCGTCCCCGGTGCCGCCGGCGGCCTCGATCAGGTCGGAAGGCAGTCCGACGTCCTTCAGGGGAATACCGTTGAGGGTCACGCCGCCGACGTGGCCATCGAGATTCCCAAGGCGCCATGCCTGCCGTGCCACGACCACGCACCCATTCGAAAGAACCGAACCCGGCATGATCAACGCCCCGCCACCGAGTGCCATCACGCAGTAGGCGGGCCACGCCGTGGTGTCACGATCCACCTGCTGCCAGCATTCGTGGGTCAGGAATCCGAGGGAACGCCTGTTTCCGTCTACCAGCAGGTAATCCACGATGACGTCTGGCGTCGTGACCTGGCCCTCGGGCCCGGCGACATGGGGTTTCAAAAGAAACATCTCCTCCTCCTCAGACCGGTGCCCAGGTGATCATTCGGATCTCGCCCAGTTCGCGTTTCATTTTCTGCCAGCTTTCGCCGCCGTCGGTGCTCCTGAAGATCTGGCCAAAGATCGTGGCGGCAAAAAGCAGGCCGGTGTTGGCCGCATTCGTTCCGATGGTCCAGATCGTGGAATTGGCCGGGTGGGACATCGCGCAGATGTCCCATGTCTCCCCGAAGTCCCTGGAGATCAGCAGCTCGCCCGCCTCGCCGGACGGTTTGTCGCCGACACTTGCAATCACGGTATCGGAATTTTCCGCCGGCTGCTTGAGCGAACGGAAATAGTCCCATTTTGCCTGCGGGACTACCAGTTGCCGCCACGTAATGCCGTTGTCATCCGACCGGTGCACGCCGTCCTCGGTCGAACAGAGCACCGTGCGGTGTCCGTCATCGCGGTCTCGGAAAACGAGATCGTGCGTGTCGTTGTCATGCAACCCCCGAATGATCATTTCCCATGTCCGGCCACGATCAGAGGAGCGGAATACACCGTCGATCTCGATGGTTATCCAGATCGTGTCGGCATCCGCCGGGTCGAAATGGATCGAGGTCACGCGCGACGTGTTTATGAACCAGCATTCGGTCGAAGCGTCGAGATTCGTGCGCCGCCAGCTTGTGCCGTTATCCTCGGATATGAAAATCTCCGCTGGCCTTGTGCCGCAGACGATGAAATCCGGATCGGCCGGGGACTGGGCAATCTTCAGGATATGGAGGTTGTCCATCGGCGAGGGGATGTAGTCGAACCTGCCGGTCTCTTCCGTGTAACGGTAAAGACCCTGGTCCGATCCGGCCAGCACCTCGCCGGCGCGGTCGGCGTGGGTGTGGACCGCCCAGACCCGCGCCTCATTGTAGAAACCGCCGGTCGGAGTCAGCAGGCGGTTCCAGCTTGTCCCTTCGTCCTCGCTGAACCAAACGCTCTGCATCGTGGCGGCGTAGGCCTTGTACGACATGAATGAATTCTCCCGAAATCCTCAGCTTGCCCACTATGATCCCACTAGCTGTACCGTCAATGCAATGCTTGAAACAGGCATGACGTGAAAAAAAGTGGATTTTCAGTCGGGAGAGAGTCGAGGCTGGTCGTCCCGGCCATGCGTTCTTTCATTCGGTGTGCACGATCTTGTCACAGGCCCGTCGTGCGGAATCCTGCGTCTGGCCACCTGCAAACGTGACCGAAGCGATACCGGGCCGAATTGCGGGCCGAGGCTGAATCTGAATGTGGGTTCCAGGGGAATTCACTCCATCAGTTCCGTGACAGGCCAATTCCGGATCCCCCGTTCCGAATTGAGGGACTGGCCACGGAGTGACGGCTACGTATTCCGGGGCGCACAAGAACCTTCCGTTCCGGTCGTCGAGAAGCCGGCGCGCCGGACGTCGGGTGCTTCCTTCCTTCGAAAGGTGCGCCAATCACGGGAACGCCTCTCCCGTCCGTGGACCACGAGGCGTTCCTCGAGGACAATCTCAAGTCGGTCACCGAAAACCTGCATGAATTAAAATACGTCCTTGAACATGTGCAGAATCCGATGCACTCGAACCGAAGTCCGGAATCATTCTATCGAGTGCCAGACATGACTCGAACACGCGGAGCAGTGGCAGGCTGATGTCAATTCATGACGACAACAAGGTGATGCTTGAACCGTTCCGCGCTGCGCTTCGCAGTGGGAATCCGGCGTGCGTCAGGCAAAGCCTCGAAGAATTCGTACGAAATGACGCCCGGGTTCGACTCGGCTACCCGTTCGAGGAGGTGCGTGGCTGCCCGGCCCTTTGGAGTGGCATCTATGCTCCGCTCTTCGAGGCCATGCCCGATCTGGAACGCAACGAGTTCATCGTCATGGCGGGCGCCCGTTGGGGCGATGGCCGGAGCGGCAATTGGGTCGGCCTCGCAGGCAATGCGGTCGGCACCCTTGTCAAGCCATGGCTCGGCATCCCGGCCACCAACAGGCCGGTCTTCATGCGCTATCACGAATATTACCTGGTCGAAGGCGACGGGATCGCGGAAATGACCGGGCTCTGGGACATTCCCCAGGTGATGATGCAAGCTGGCGTCTGGCCCATGGCGCCCCAGATCGGCGTTGAGTGGATGTGCCCCGGGCCCGCGAACGGGCTGGGGGTGATTGTGGAACCACATGATGCGGGCAAGGCCGATCGGTCCGTTCAGGCCGTCTGGGACATGCTTCACGACCTGAAACAGGGCCATGCACGGAACCCGGGCCGAGGTCTTGCCGGGCACTGGCATCCGAATTGCTTCTGGTACGGCCCCGCTGGCATCGGCACGGCGCGCGGCCACGGGGGCATCCGTGACGTCGTCCTGAAGGGATTTCGCAGGGGACTGAGCCACAACATCCGTGCGCTCGATGAGGGTGTCTTCTTCGGCGATGACGATTTCGTCGCCTTTTTCGGATGGCCTTCGGGGACCGCGACCCATTCGGGCGACGGGTTTCTGGGCCTTGCTCCCACCGGCATGACGTTCACCCGTCGCAGCCTGGATTTCTGGCGGATTGAAGATGGCCTGATCCGCGAGAACTGGGTCATGGTCGACATGCTTGATCTCTACCGTCAGCTTGGCATCGACGTTTTCGCCCGGATGGCTGCCCTATGCGGCACGGGCGATCAGGCGGAAAAATGTACGTGAAGGACTTTTCGTCGACATGGTTGATGCGGCACGGGACCGGTCAACGGAGACTTACGGCAGTTGAACAAACGTGATGGCTCGAAGTCTGGCGTCCGACCAGGTGCCGCCCGACGTGACGGCGCCAACCGGCAACGGCACGAGCATTGACCTCGATTGCCCCCGGCTGACCCACGAGATCGTCCTCCCGGTGGAACTCGTCGCGAAGAATGCCGTGTTCGCCGGTCAGGACGAGGTGCCACGGGCCGAGTTGGCATTGGCTCGCTTGTCGAGACCTGCGAGCCAGGGTGGGCGACATGGAAGAACGCTCGAGCGGCACGTACTTCCGCGGGGTCGGCGGCAATGGTCCTCATGGTCCTTTTCACTGCCGAATCCTGGGTCCCGTGATCTTCATCGAATCCGGCCACGACTCCGGGCTGCGTCTGGCAAAGGCGCCGCCCTCGAGGTTCCGCGTTCATTCGGTCGATCGCGTCCCGAACGTCAAAGTCGACGGATTCGAACTGTTGAATCGGTACTGTCCCGAATCCCAAGGCCCTCCCGGCGAGCGCAGTCTTCGTCGGCCGAGCCACAAGGCACCGTCTGAGCGTTTCAACCGACAAGGCTGACGACGGGACCGGCATTGTGTCCGCGACCGGGGCCGGACGCCTGTTCAGTTTCAGCAACTGACAGGCAGTATCGCCGTACCGGTCTTCAACGGGTTTCTCATTGAAACGCAATGGCAGGGCGTGCCAGACGGATGCAAAAGGGGCCCGGTACCGTCCGGATGGGCGTTGCCATCCCGAAACAAGAGCCAGCGCTTGTCGAATTGGCCATGACGAGGTCGTTCCGGGGACTGGTTATCGATGCCGGAGGCCGTGTCGTCAGGCGGGAGGAGGTGCCGGAGGCGCTGGCGAGGTCCCGGGAGGGTTGACGGGCGAGCGCGGGAAAGACAACGTGATGCCTCAGGGGAGATGGGTTTCGACATGCACGGAGTGAGCGAAAGTCGGGCGGACAAGGGATTGAATCATGTCTAGGGGAGTCCCGTGCATGTGGATGCGCGGAGGAACGTCGAAGGGTGCCTATTTTCTGGCGAAGGACCTCCCGCCGGATCGGGACGAGTTCCTGCTGGGGGCGATGGGTTCGCCGGACACCCGCCAGATTGACGGCATGGGGGGTGCTGATCCGCTGACATCCAAGGTGGCCGTAGTGCGAAAGTCCGACAGGCCCGGAATTGACGTCGATTACCTGTTCCTGCAGGTGGCGGTGGACCAACCTCTGGTTTCGGATTCGCAGAACTGCGGCAATATCCTGGCGGGGGTCGCCCCCTTTGCCATCGAGCGCGGATTGGTGGAGCCAGCCGCGGAATCGACGCAAAAGGTGTCGATCTTCATGGAGAACTCGAACCAGGTTGCCGTTGCCACGGTGCACATGGACGGGAATTGCCCGACATACACGGGTGATTCAGCCATTGACGGTGTTCCCGGGACTGCCGCGGGCATCCCGCTCGAGTTCCGGGACATCGCGGGCTCGACCTGTGGCGCACTCCTGCCGACAGGCAACGCGGTGGATACCGTCGACGGCATTCCGGTGACGATGATTGACAACGGGATGCCGGTCGTCGTTCTCGACGCGGGTGAAATGGACATCAGCGGGCAGGAGAGCCGGGACGAGCTCGATGCCCGGGCTGAACTGAAAGCACGCCTTGAACGACTTCGCCTGGCATGCGGACCGTCGATGAATCTTGGCGACGTCGCGGACAAGACAGTTCCGAAAATGACGATGGTCAGCCCGGCCAGACATGGCGGAGCAATTTCGACCCGGACGTTCATACCGCACCGGTGTCACGCAAGTATCGGGGTCTTTGGCGCGATCAGCGTCGCGACAGCCTGCCTGCTGCCCGGTTCCCCGGCGGCGAATCTGGCAACCCTGCCGTGCGAACAAACCAGGACGATCTCGATCGAGCATCCTTCGGGAGCCACCACGGTCATCGCCGGGACAGGGGCAGGTGGTGCGGTCACGTCAACCGCGATTCTGCGGACGGCCCGAAAGCTCTTTGACGGAACGATTTTTGCCTGAAGAAAACCGATGGAACCTTGTTTTGACGTTGCACACCTGGGCCATGTCGAGGTCCTGACAGACAAGATCGAGGACAGCCTTGATTTCTTCACGCGTGTCTACGGGCTGACGCAAAGCGGCCGGGAAGGGGACAGCGTCTACCTCCGCGCCTTCGACGACTATGAATTTCACACGCTCAAATTGACGAGACACCACGCGACCGGCGTTGGCCACATAGGATACCGGGTTTCGTCACCTGAAGCGCTCGAGCGCCGTGTCGCGGCCGTTCGGGCGTCCGGCTACGAGATCTGTGGCTGGGTCGACGGTGACCTGGGTCACGGCCCTGCCTTCCGCTTCGAAGATCCGTTCGGGCATGTCTTCGAGCTTTACTGGGAGACGCGCACGTATGCCGCGCCCGAGGACGAGCGCCCGGCACTCAAGAACCTCGCGCAGCGTTACCATGGACGAGGCTGCTGCCCCCGCAGGATCGACCATGTGAACCTGTTGGCCATCGATGTCGCGGATTTCCGGGATTTCATGATCGCCTGTTTCGGCTCCCGGGTCACCGAGCAGATACAGCTTGACGACGGCCGGTTGGGCGGATGCTGGTTCACGGTCAACAACAAGACCTACGATCTCGCATGCACGGAGGACCACGCCGGCGGACACGGGCGCTTTCATCACGTGACCTACGTGGTCGACCAGCGGGAAGACGTCTTGCGCGCGGCTGACATTTTTCTGGAAAACGGCGTCTACATCGAGACCGGTCCCCACAAGCACGCGATTCAGGGGACATTCTTTCTGTACGTCTGGGAACCTGCCGGAAACCGGGTTGAGCTTGCGAATACAGGGGCACGCCTGATCCTGCAGCCCGATTGGGAGACGGTGGTATGGAGCGAGACCGAACGAAAGAAAGGACAGGCGTGGGGACTCGAGACGATCGAAACCTTTCACACCTACGGTACCCCACCCGTCTGACCAGGTCGTGCGGCACCCGCGCGGCGGATCATGCGCAAACCTTCCCGCACCGCTTCCATCCGTCAGGGAGACCGTTTCAGCGGCGCGAAATCTCGCCGAACCCGGCGTGGCGCCCGGGCCGGCAGGAACACATGGGAATCATGTCGAACAACGCCACGATACGCGGGTTCACCCTGCTCCTTTTCTCTCATTCGATGCAGCGATTGCCTGTTGTCAGTCCTCACACAAATATAATGTCAATGTAATCGTTGTCTTAATCTCTAACTCTAACGTTAGATCTATAATCTATCCTTGATCAATTCCTGCCATTGCCGGCTTGCGTGCGAAATCATGTGCACGACAACGGTTCGCTGCTCCTGGTAAACTTCATAGACAACAACATAGTTCCCGAAGGGAAAGAACCTTACAGATCCGCGCCTCGCACCGCCCATAGGTACGACGCTCAGGGTCTTGACCACCCTGTCCCGCAATTCCGTCACGAATGAAATCGCACGGGCGGGGGTGTCAGCCGCGATGTAATCCAGAATATCATTGAGATCGGCGTCCGCCAGGGTTGTGAACACAACCCGGTAATTGTCCGTGATTGTCAGAGGCTGTGTCGTGAACGGAGACGTTCGATCTTCCCATCAAAGTAGGCTTCATCCGCTTCAGTCACGTCTCCGGCAGACCACGCCTTGCGGGACAGTTCAAGACGTTGCTCGAATTCTCGCTGCCTTACAGAATGGATATGTCCTCGCAATGCCTCGCGGATCACTTCGCTGGCAGACGAATACTGGCCAGAAGCGACTTGCACTTTAACATAGTTTTCCAGTTCACTTGTCAGGGAAATATTCATGCGGCTCTCGATCCCAAATCGTTAGGCTTGTAATAACAAGAACAACAAAGATTAGCAATCTTTGCTATTTTTGGTGCTCTTTCCACAAAACAGAGAAACAGTCGCCGCCACAAAAACAACCCATCGAGCTGATGTGAAAAATACCACGAGGGATATTGACCTGAGAAATCCTGGGTAGGGGCAGGGTAGGGGCACCCATTCCCCGTGGGGCGCGTCATCGGGAAAGGTACGTGGAAGGAAAGATCCGCACCTCAAGTCATGTCCGATAAGGCGGAATTATCAGCTGCTCTCTTCATTGGCCCAGGCCTCCTCATTGCGATCGATTGATTGATCGATGATGAGACCGTACCGAGAGAGAAGTCGCGAAGGCATCTCCCGCGTGGATGCCGTTACCGTGCAACCCTTGACGGGAACCACCCGCAACCCGGAAAAACCGTCAAGTGCCGCAGGAGTCGCCGTCAAGTGTCGTAAGATTTTGCAAACTGGCACTTTGAATGCGCAAAAGCCTTTGTCAAAGATGGAGGATTTTAGTGACGATGAAGAATGTTTGCTTGGCAGGATACAGCACAGTCAATAGAGACATTTCTCGACTTCGCGAGAGTTGAAAACACACTGTAGCATTTTGCTGAGCATCGATCACACGCACAATCACCCACGAACGCGGCCGTGGTGACGCCGCAATGAACAGGACCGTCTTGAAACGATGGATGGATCTCAGATCCCGGTGGCATGTCCATGCGGTGGTCCGGTTGAACCCGGTGGCAAATCCGTGCAAGTTCGGGCCGTGAACGAAGCGATGACAGAGAGACAGATCTGCCGTGTGGCGGAAGAGACGCTCCGGGCGTGGCCGGAAGCAATGGCTGCCGTGCTGTTCGGCTCGCGTGCCCGCGGCGACAACCGGCCGGACAGCGATTGGGATATCGCGTTCATCACGCGGGTGGCGAACCGGGTACCGGGCGACGTCCCGCTGGAAATGCTGGACGAGCGGTTCCACGTTCAGGCCCTGGCACTGCCCGAAGCCCTGCTGCGGCGCAAGTGCAATGCACCAGGCCACATCGCCTACCATATTGCCCGCCAGGGCCGCGTTGTCGCAGAAATTGGAACAGGCCGGCCACGGAGGAAAATCCGCCCATGCAGGAGCAGGAATTCACCGATTGGATGGATGGGTCGCTGGCGTATCTCGTCAACGCTGCAACCCAGTTGACCCTCGTCGCGGCCCAGGGTGGTGTGAAGGAAACGCAGCTCTTTGTCGCGTCGTCGTCACAGGCAGCAGAGCACCTGGTCAAGGCGATGCTGTATCGGCGCGGCTGCGACGTTCCGCGGACGCATGACGTGCAGAGACTCGCAGAACGGCTGGCCGATGCCGAACTCCGGGCACATGCCGTGGCCCTCAACGGCGATAGCCGCCGCCACCACATGGCAGATTACATGGGCGTGGAGCCGGGGGATTGCGAAATCGCAGGTCGGCGCTGCGTACAAATGGTTGCCCTTTGGACAGCGGAAATCAGGAACGCGGCCGCAGACCCGGCGCTCTCGGCTGGTGCCGCGCGGCTGGCCCGCAAGATGGCAGTGCGGAGCAGGCAACTGGCCGACCAACTCCGGACCGCCGCCGTTGATGGGGCACCACCACCGGAGGATCTCACGACCATTGCTGCCGCCCTGGAACAGCGCGCCGTGATCGCGACGCGCCTAGAAATGACTATTGCTGAGCTCGGCGAGTTATTGTCCGGTCCCGAAGAATTCGACTGACGGAATCACCGTTCCCGGCCGGCTAGTCAGTCACGGGAAGTGCCCGGTGCCGCGGAACGCCGGGAAAGACCCTCTCGCGCACATACAGGCCATAGTGACGCAGCTGTCCGTACGGCCGTGGTGACGCCGCAATGCGCAGGAATGCCCAAAAAACGACGGATGGACCAAATCGGTGGCTTGACCCGTGACGCACGCCGAGGGACGGAGCAGGGGAAAGGCCAACGTTCGTTGGCTGATTGACTGCTGCCGTTGCAGCAGGAATGGCGGACCGATCAGCGATCCTGCCAGTTTTGCCTCGGGGCTCGCCCCCGGGCAATGGCATTCGGATAGACCTGGATCTTCGACGGCTCTCTTTCTCGACCCGTAACGCTTTGATTCGACGACCCCGAATCCCCTGGCGGAACAATGTTCAAAGGGGGGTACCAAGCGATCGCAAATGTGCATGCTGTGCTCGTCACTCTGGAGCACATGCGATGGATCCGCGAATCACGGCCCTGCAATCGACCACCTTTTCCGGCCGCCGGCTGACCCGGCGTCAGCTCGCCGAGATCCAGGAGACGGTTGAGCAGTTTCCGAACGAGAGCCGCAACGAATTGTGCAAGATCATCTGCGAGCATCTCGACTGGGTGACGGCCAAGGGCGACTACAAGGTGGGAGCCTTCATGGGAATGCTGGAGCACCTCGAGCGGCACGGTATCCTGCGTCTGCCTGAGAAGCGGCGGAACATGGTCCGGGCGAACGGAGACAAACCGGTCCGGAGTTCGGCATCGGACCCCGCGCCGCCGGTTTCGGCGCCGCTCAAGGAGTTGCAGCCCCTGGGCCTCGAGGTGGTCACGGACACCGGGGGACGCCAGTTGTAAAATGCCTTCGTGGACCGTCACCACTATCTCGGCTACCGCCGTCCCTACGGGGCGCACATCCGCTACTTCCTGACGGATTGCCGGGGCCGCAGGCTGGGCTGCCTGTTGTTCGACGCGTCGGCCAGGTCGCTGCCGTGCCGGGAACGCTGGATCGGATGGACCGACCGCACCCGGCACCTCGTGGTGGCCAATTCGCGATGGCTTGTGTTCCCTGGGTAATTTCGAAGAACCTTGCCTCCTGTGGCCTGTCACTGGCGATGCGGCGCCTGGGTGATGACTGGCAGGAACTGAATGGCTACAGGCCAGTCCTGTGCGAGACCTTCGTCGAGGAGGGTCGCTTCAGGGCCACGTGCTACCGTGCCGCCAACTGGGAACGCATCGGCGCGACCGGCGGCGACAAGGGCAAATCCATCAAGGGTGTCTACGTGCTCCCGTTGTGCGCAAACAGCAGGGAAGTCCTGCGCGGTGAACGCGATGTGGCACGGCCCGCGAAACCGCCGAGCCGGGCCGAACGCGGGCGCTCGGGCGGCAGCGACCGCCGTTTCACCCGTCAGTGGGAGATGCTGGTCGCCTCCGCCACCGCCGTGGCGGAGCGCGAGGATGCCCGCTGGCAGAAACGCCGCCGCGTGTTCAGCACCCTGTTGATCATGCTGTTCGTCTTCCGTCTGGGTCGTCGCCCTGCGCCGGCAGGGCTATCGTGCGACGCTCTGCGAGCTGTGGGAACAATGCCAGCAGTCCGGCATCGCCCTGCCGCAGGACGAGCCGCCGGCAGCGTCCTCGGCCAGCGAGGCGCGCGAGAAGCTCGACGAGGCCGCCTTCAAGACCCTGCACAGGGGAGATCCTCGCCCACGGTCCCGACGATCCCCTGTGGAAGGGACACTGCGTCTTCGCTGTCGACGGATCGAAGATCACCCTGCCGCGGGAACTGCTGCGCTCGGGGTCCCGCACCCCGAACGACGGTGCCCACTACCGCCAGGGCATGATCAGCACCCTCTATCGGCTGCACAGCCGCATGCCCGTAGACGTCGACCTCTTCAGCCACGAGAATGAACGCGCGGCCGCCCTCACCCATCTCGACCATGCCGCCGAAGGCGATGTCATCGTCTACGACCGGGGATACTGGTCCTTCGCGATGGCCCTGCTCCACAACCTGCGCAGGCTGAACTTCGTCTTCCGCATCCAGAACAATGCCCCGCCTTCGACGCCTTCATCGCCGCACGGGAGCGTGACCGCATCATCACCCTCAAGGAGCCCGGGGACGCGACCGAACTGCGCGGACGGAGCCTGCGCATCCGCCTGGTCAAATACACCGCCGCCGACACCGGGTACTGTCTCGCAACATCCCTGCTCGACAGCCGTTACACCGTTCAGGCACTCTCGGACCTCTACCACGGGCGCTGGCAGGTCGAGGAGGGATACAAGACCGGAAAGGACGTGATCGAGAGCTTCCACGCGAAGTCCGAACGCGGCGTGCGCCAGGAACTCCATGCCGCCTTCACGCTGGTCGCCCTCGCACGACTGTTCACCAACCGGTGCGACCATGACATCAAACACGATGCCAACGATGGTGATGACCAGTCAGCCATGCGCACCAACGTCAAGAACGGGATGAGACTGTCGGGGCGCGAGATCGAGGCCATGTTCCTCAGGCCGAGCCAGATGGTCGCCCAATCCGTCGAGCGGATCATGACCGGCCTCTCACGATGCATCCAGCGCGAGAGGCCCGGACGAAGCTACAAAAGGGAATCCAGGCAACCACGGAGCAAGTGGCAGAAACGACGCACAGCCTGACAGAACCAGACCACGATCAAGCCCCCGGCTTCCGGAATAACACCCGAAGCACGGGGGCTTCCTTGTCCGAACGACAAAAATCCTTGTCCGAATGCAATTGGCTGGAACCCTGGTGCGGTCGAAGCGCTGCCCGGACCGGCTGGTCCGGACATCAACCGAACGAAACCATGTGAGTCTCCGTTCCATCCGCCGCGGACTTGATGACCAGCCTCCACCATTTCCCGAAAAAGTCTGCCCAGAATCCTGGACTGTGGGTCGCGTCCTGACAGAACCAATCACCCCCGTCGACCTGCAGATGCGCATGATTCGCTGACTGACCCGCATCGGCACCGTCGTTCCAGCCAACGTTGAATCCGGAAGGATTCCTCGATTCAAGACAGGCTCATTACGCCTCCAACAGCATCTTCCGCACGTCCTGCCATTCAGTCTCATTCAACTCGAACAGGCTCGCCACATGGCGTTTCTGAACGATCATGCCGGTGTTGACAGGAATCGGGTCCATGGGACGTGACGTAACAGCAATTCAGGTTGTCGAACAGGACGTCACCGTGCAACCTTGATCTGTTGCGAAATGCGCAATCGCTCTGGAGATTCAATGAATTCGAAATGCACTATTCGCCGTTCGCGCAGCACGCGACGCGTTTGAATTGTTGGGGCGAAGTGGATTCGAATCGAGGACTTGAGCCCTGGGAACCAGCGGCCTCGCGATATCAGGCCGGCAGTTCGCGCCTCTGTTCGGCGATGAGGAACTTCAGTTTCCTGTTCGGTTTCATCGACGGCAACGGGCTGAACCCGAGCTTATAGTTCGGGGGGGACACTTCGACGTTGAAGTAATGCGCAACCATCAGCACGTTGACGGCCAGCTGCAAGTCCATCCAGCGGCTGCCGAGACAGGTGTGCGTGCCCAGCCCGTACGGCGCATATCCGGGGCTGTTGTGTTCATTGCGCGGTGGCAGGTAGCGGTCGATGTCGAACGAGAAGGGGTCAGGGAAGACATCCGGCATGTAGTGCGGAGCCGTCTGGGCGATGTAAAGCCGCGACCCTACCGGCAATTCGTAGCCCTCGACGATGCATGAATTCATCACATCCCGCAGGGACATCGGGACGATCGGGTACATGCGCAGGCACTCCATGAGAAAGCGGCGGGTGACGTCAATCGCAGTGGGGGTGAAGGCGTCTCCACTCGGGTCACCGTTCTCGAACAGCGCGTCCGCTTCGTTGCGGATTCTCTCGTAAAGCGCGGGCTGGGACGCCATGGCGTAAAGCGCGAAGCTGAAAGCATCGCCGAGATACACGCTGGCGATCAATGCCGCCGAAAGGGCGAAGCGCAGGTTCGACTCGGGCATCAGTTGCGGATCGCTCGCGTGCAGGCTGAGCAGGTCATCCGCAAGGACCCGCGGACAACCGGCCCGCTGGGCCGGTGTATGAAGGCCCTGAACCCGCTCCATCAATGTGTCGACCGATTTCGCTCGGCGTTTCATGCCGAAAGTGTTCAGCATGAACTTGGGAAGAACCTTCAATATGTGAACGTTGAGCGCGCGCTCCTTGTAGGTCATCACATCATCGAAGATGTCCTGTGAATCGATGCTGATGAAGAGTGGCGACAGCTGCGCGTTGATCATGCGCCGGCACAGGCGCGTTGCCGGGAAGCGATCGCCAACCGTCCAGTCCGCCATGAACTCCCGGCCATGATGATAGACCTGGTCCAGCTGGTCCGCCAGCCTCCTGCGCGAATAAGCCGGCGAGAGAGCCTTGCGCAGCCGGAAGTGATCGGCGCCGTCCAGGGAAGGCAATACGCCGTGGGCACCGTACGCCTTCTCGAAATCGGAAAAATAATTCATGGATCTCAGGTGTGTCCGCCCCTTCCGGTGTGCCCAGCGGTTGGTCTGCGGCCCGGCGAGGAAGATCATCGGTTTCCCGAACGGCCGGCGGACCTCGAACACGGGACCGTATTCTTGTGCAAGATCCGCAAAGAGGGCTGGAATGTTGCCGGCGCGCAAATACCGATTGAGCAACAGCCGATGCAGCGAGACCGGCGGAATTTTCTTGGTCAGGGCCGAACGCCGAAGCATCGGATTGGCGATGGTTTGTTGGACCGCATCGGCTATGGAACGGCCAATCAGGTCCATCTTGCAGATCAGGTCGATACGCTTTTCGTTCTCTTCATCGAGGTCGAATATGAAGCGGAACACGTCGCAGGAATTGACGAGGCAAACGACAATGACGTCTCTCGGATCGGGAATCGCGTTGGTAAAGATAATCTCGCTGATGCGCGCCTTGATGAACTGGCTTGCGGTTTCTTCCCGGGCGTTTTCGCGCCGGCCCGCGTGCTGGCTGGCAGGCCCCAGCGTCCAGAAGTCGCCGTTGTGGTGTGTAAGGACATTTAACTCCACCAGCCGGTCCAGCGTCGAATCGATGATTTTCTCCGCATGGAGAGTGAGCCGTTCGATCCAGTATCGGGCGTCCCGTTGAGACGGTTCTTTCGCGATCTCCTTCAGTATCGGGTCCAGGACAGGGCTTCCGGTTTCCGCAGAGTCCACCACGTGGAGCGATTTCATGTCCGTATCGACGCGCGACAGGAGGGAGAGTTCGGCAAGTACCGCGCCCACCACGGCACAATTCAAGGCCCAGCCGGGCACCTGATGAAAGTAGCCGTTCTGTTCGTTGAGGAGCATCAGGATGAGCTCGTCGGGCAAACTTAGCGGCTGGGTTGCCAAGCCTTCGGCGGTATCAGGCATCGGCGGTCTCCCGGATTCTGAATCCGCGATGCGGCACGGAACGGATGTGTTTCGATTCCGGCATCACGGGCTGTATCACGCTACGGACATGGCGATACCTGTTGCCATACCCCGACCTCTGTAACCCGTTACGCCATCCTGCCCGTCTCCAGGCCATTGGGTTCGGCGCCGACCGGCGCTCAAGCGGGTTTCCGGGCCAGGAAGCAGTACAGAGGCGTGAAGGTTCCGGTTCTGCCGCCCGCGACATAAGCTCTGGCAGTCCGGTCCATGAACCGGACAACTTCCGCAGAGCTTTTCGGGAACACATTCAGCACCTCGCCCACCTTCACGATTCCGATGTGAACCTTACGGCCCAACGGAATCGTGCGCAAGGCGCGGCCCAGAGATCCATCCCGGTACTCCAAAGGTCGGTACCATGGCGTGGACGGTCCCTCCGTGATGCCAAGGTCCGCGCTCTCGATGACGTGAAACCCGACCGATTCGAGCGCGCTGTCAACTTCGTCCATCGTCGCGATATCCCGGAGGGCGACACCGCGCATCAACTCCTGTTCGATGGCCGCATGTTGGCTGTCGTTCGGGTCGAACTTGCCCGTCATGCACATTTCCTGGCCCCAGAAGAGAGCCCCGGGTTTCAGCACGCGGAATATTTCCGCGAATGCGCCCGCCTTGTCCGGTGCATGGCATGTGGATTCGATGGCGTAAGCCCGGTCGAATGTGTGGTCGTCAAAGACGCTCATGTCCATGAAATCGGACTCAATGCAGTCGACCAGACTGCCGAGCCCCGCATCGGCATTCAGTGACCGCGCCTTTTGCAACTGGACTTCGCTATTGTTGACCCCGACGACCCGGACACCGGCCTCCCGGACGACTCGGCGCATCGGGCCACCGATACCGCAACCGACATCGACGACCGTCATTCCTTCCGTCAATTCCAGCTTGGCGATCATCAACCGCTGGTGCCGGATTTTGGCTTCGCTCAGGCTCTCCCCAGGCTTCAGGGGCGCGAAGTGCAGGGATTCACCCCAACCGAACACCATGAATTCGTTGCACAGATCATAGTATTCCCTGACGGTTTCAGCGTGGTTGTTCTCGCCCTGCGCAGCATTTTCGGAGAGCGCCCTGTCGGTCCCGCCGTCGACGCGTTTCACGCGATGGGCGACATTCGACCCGCGGTAGGCGGTCTTCAGGCCTCGGGACAATTCGCTGAGTTTCAAGGCGTGACCAGTTCTTTGGCTTCGGTGCGACGCACAAACCGCCGCATGGCGCAAGGGCCATAATCGCGCATGGACATGAGCCCGAGCCCGACGTCGGGAAGCCGGCAGTTAGTCCGAGGGGAGCTGTTCGCCTCGCTTGTTGTGGAGTGGTTCCCGACCCGTCGAGCGGTTTCCGGGACCATTATAGCAAGCACCTTCGGCATCGCAATTGCCTATTCAGACGGGGGCAGGGCCGATTTCCGTTTGTTTTGATCGGTTTATGTCTCGGGCTGAACTCTTGCCTTCAGTCCGTCCACGCCGACGCCGGACCGGAAGACGCGCCGGTGCCACGGCCGCCCGAAACGAAACCCGTAAGCCCCGATCGATGAGGCAAACGAGTACGCGTGCACACGATCAACAGAAATCAGCCCATGGCCGTGTTCATTCTGAACTGACAGGGAACGCGTCACGAAAGGTGTTGGCCGGGCCAACTTCTGTTCACGCCTTCCTGAAACGCCAGCCATGCATTATGCGCCCGTAGTAATTGAACCACTTCTTCGCTTCCGAATCCCGAAACGGATAGTCCGCCCCGATCTGTCTTGCCGTGACGAGACCAGTTACGAAACAGGTCTCCTGGCTGTTGATCAGGGTATGAGCGCCGCAGTGCCATGTTCGTCGCTTGCCCTGAACCAGGCGGAACAGATGGATGAGAAAGGTGACGTGGCGCACATCGTGGACGACGTGCTGAAACCACCACGTCTTGACGATCTTGGATTCGTCAATTCGGCTGATCGGATTGTAGGTCACGAGGCATGGCTTGTCCGACCGTTTCGCCCATGGTTGCTGATTGTGCATGATGTAGGTGATTTCGTAGTTGTCCGGTCTGGCACCGTACTGCTCGATATGGTTGCTTCGTACGGCGAGCGGTCGGGTGGCATTGTCCGGAAGAACCGTGGCGTCGGAGTGAACGACTGCATGGTTGTGCAGTTCGCTCTCGTAGCGGACCGAAGTGAGAAGAATCCTCTCCAGAAAGGTGGGCCGGTCCAGGATCATCAGCGTCTGGTTGGCATTGCACGCGAAGATCACGTCATCAAACGTTTCCGTCGTTCCGTTCTCGTCCTCGACGATGACCTGGGACGAGTTCCGGCGCACCTTTCGTACCGGCCGGCTCAGGTAGATCCTGTCCCGAAAATCTTCCGACATGTTTTCGTAGATTCTGCGCGAACCCCGGTCCCAGGTACGCATCGGGGTCGCGGATTCGATGTCAAAGAATTCGAGATACCGGGCGAACATGGATGCGGGCATGTCGAAGACGTTCGTGGCCATCAGGAAGTTGACGAACATGGGCTTCAGTATCTTGTAGCGGAAGTCTCCGGAGAACCCGCCCATGTTGAGGACCGTGCCCATGCTGACGTAGTTGAACGGGTTGAGGGCATTGAGAAATCTCGACCTTGAGCGGTTGAGGCGGCCAAACCATTTCAGGCGCCCCAGGAGCCTCTGGAATTTCTCGATTTCAGGTTGCAACTGCCGCCCCAGGTCAGAGTCGAAATCGTGTGCGTAAATCCCTTCCCGGTACCTCACGCTGTAGCTGAACCGGGTATCAACGAGTTCGATACCGTGTTGTTGCATGAAGAGGACAACGTGGTGGTAAACCGACGGGATGCACGCGGTGACGGAAACGTCGAACGGTATCGACGTACCATTGTTCTGAGGCATTTCGGCCGTGATGGCGTTACCGCCGATACGGTCCAGCGCTTCAAACAGCCGAAAATCGAAACGATCCGGGTGATGATGCAATGCCCAGGCTGCGCCCAGTCCCGAGATTCCCGCCCCGACGATGGCAACTCTTCTCGGCATCAATTCACTCTTCGTTTCGTTTGTCGCTTGTGCATTACCACCTTACGCAAACTCCTTGAACGAACGTTTACATGGTCCCCGGCCGTCAGGCGGGGGTACGGATCGGTGAAACCGGGAAGTTTGCGCGCCGGGTCCCTGTCCTCGGAGCCAGGAAAGAAACGCGGCCGGACCGAAACGACCGAAGATTCACGGATCCGCTGCGCGCCGGTCTCACGTCCGGCTCTCCTGGCGTTCGTGCGAGACACCCGGTCCCGCGAGGGTCCGCGCTGCGGATTCACGGGAGACGGGGCCGAATGCCGTACAGGCAACGTGCAAATGGTTGAAGTTTTCGCACTTTGACTGATTCACGGGATTCATTAAGGTGCCGCCGGGGTTTCAGGAAAGGCAAGCGTGCCGACGAGATCATGGGGACAGGCGAGTCCAGGGACGAGGAACATCGGGCAGAACCAGATCCGCTGAGTTCACATGCGAGCGGACACAACGGTTCCGACCGGCTGTTTCCGTTTCCGGAAGGCTGGTATTTCATTGCCAGCCGCATGACCATCGAGAAAGACAGGCTGATCCGGAAAACCTGGCTCGGTGAGGAAATCGTCGTCTGGTGCAACGAAGACGGAGACATCTGCGTGGCCGATGCGACCTGTCCGCACCTGGGGTCCGACCTGGGACCGGAGGCCGGAGGGTTGGTGCGCAACGGTTGCCTCGTCTGCCCGTTTCACGGGTTCGAATACGATGTTACCGGAAAATGCGTCGCAACGCCCTATGCGCCTCCACCGAAGACCGCCAGGCTGAAGGTTTTCGAGACGTGCGAAATCCTGGGTCTCGTCTTTGCCTGGCGGGGAGCCGGAGGCAGGCCGCCGCAATGGCATGTTCCAGCGCCGCCACCGGATGAAGCAAACTGGAGCGGCATGGAAATGCGCACCATCCGGTTTTCAGGGCATCCCCAGGAGACGACCGAGAATTCCGTCGACCTCGGACACCTCCGTTACGTGCACGGTTACGGCAACGTGAAAAGGACTGCCCCGCTGTCGATCGACGGTGCCTCGCTCACGAGCTGCTTCAACTTCAAGCGCACCCGAACATTCGCCGGGGTTACCTTCTTCCGGTATGATGTATCGGTGGTCGCCAATGTGCACGGGCTTGGTTATTCCTTTGTCGAGGTTCGCGAGCATTCGATCGACATGCTGACTCGGCTGTGGGTGCTTGCGACACCGGTCAATGATGAGACCGTTGAAATGACGCTTGTCAGCCAGGTACGCAAACTCGACAGTCCCAAAAGACCGATCGCCGGTATGCGTTTCCTTCCCGTGCGTCTGCGCACCCGTATCATGAACAGGATCATGATCGTGTCCCAAATGCGGGATGTCATGCAGGATGTCGTCATCTGGAGCCGGAAACGGTATCGGTCCCGACCTCTTCTCTGCAGTTCCGACGGTGAGATCATCAAGTTTCGGCGCTACTGCGAACAGTTCTACCCGAAAGCCTGAGTTCACGGCGGCACGCGACGGATTCGATCACCGCGCCGTTCGAACCGGAGGTGCACGGTAAAAAATGGTGCCCGGCCCCAATGACGGAAGGCGTCGCGCCGACCGAGGTGCAGGTTTCGCCCTGTGCAGGCCACCCACCGACCTGCTCATTGCGGTGTCCGACTACATGAAGGATTCCCACCGTCCGCGTCACCCAAACCGTGATGCTCATCCGGTGGGCGGAGTCCGGATCCGCGGCCAGTTCGATGATCCGACCTATTCGTCTGACCGGTTCAGCCGTTCCCTGATCTGTTCGCTCGTTTCCTTGGTCCCGTCGAGGGCCATCAACAGTGGCGGGAGAAACAGGAAATCCGCCACGAGCGCAACGATGACCGTTATTCCCACGAGCAGGCCGAGCGCCTGATTGGTCGCCATCCCCGACGCGCCGAACACCATGAATCCCAGAGCGAACACGATGGTCGTCGCAAACAGTGCCTTGCCTACCGTTCGAAAGGCGGATTGAACGGACTCGGACGGCAACAGCCCGTTCTTCCGGGAGTTCACGTACTTGGTCATGAAATGGATCGTGTCGTCGACGATGATGCCGAACGCTATGGCCGTGACGACTGACGCCGCGACGCCGACCTCTCCAACCACGTACCCCCACAGTCCCATCGCCATGGCGGCCGGAACGAAATTCGGCACCAGGCTGATCAGGCCAAGACGCACGCTTCTGAAAATCAGGAGCAAGAGCAGCGAGACGATGGCCATCGCCACGATGGTACCGACCAGCATGCCTTGTATGTTCCGTTGTATCGAATTGGCTCCGACGACGGCAACGCCGGTTGCGCGGCTTTCCAAACC
This sequence comes from Paracoccaceae bacterium, assembly GCA_965242975.1. Classification (GTDB taxonomy): domain Bacteria; phylum Pseudomonadota; class Alphaproteobacteria; order Rhodobacterales; family Rhodobacteraceae; genus JAPPHA01. The sequence continues at coordinate 4,527,932 of CBDETS010000007.1, forward strand.
GGGGGCGTTTTGCCGGAACCAGGCCTGCGCGCGATCGTCGAGATCGATTTTCTCGCGGGTGGACAGGCTTTTCAATACGACCGTGACACGTGTCGAAGACCGTTCGACATCGATGAGATTGTTCAGGTCACGACCGACCGGCAGGGAAAACTCGTAGAGCAACAGGTACTGTGCGGCCAGATCAGGGTCGTCGGGAAGAACGTAGAATTCCGGGTCGTCCCCGTGCAGGTTCATGTTCAGGCGCTTCATGACGTCCGATATCGCGAAGACATGCGCCACTTCCGGCTGTGCCCGATACCACTCTGCGAACGCATCGACCTGGCCCAGGTATTCGGTATCCGTTATTCCGTCTGCCTGCCCGGAACTGAGCGAGTACTCGTAGGTTTCCACGCCGGTGAAATTCTCGCTTATGAAGTCCGTCGAACGCCGGAACTCGTAACTCTCGTCGAGGAGTTCCAGCCAGTTCTCCTTGAGTTCAATCCGTGAGATGCCCGCAACAAGGACTATGATCAGAATGCCGAAGGACCAGAGCAGTGTCGTGCGGTACGACACGACAAACCGCCCGGTCAACTCGAAGAAGTCCAGCTTGCCGCTCCTCACGGGCCGGGCCCGCATGGGCATCATCGACAGGATTGCCGGCAGGAGCGTCACAGCGTAGAGGAAAGCGCACAGCACCCCGAACGCCACGATGTTGCCCATGACCTTGAATGGCGGCATTTCGGCGAAATTAAGGCTGAGGAAACCGATTGCGGTTGTCAGGGACGTCAGGAAAACGGGCCAGGCGTTGACCTGCGTGGACTGGATGACCGCCTGCTTGCGGTCCATGCCCTGCCTCAGTCCCGCCGCCGTTCCTTCTATGATGTGCACCGAGTGCGCAACGGTCACCGCCATCAGGACAAACAGCGCCGCACCGCTCTCGCCAAACAGCTTCATGCCGGTCCAGCCCGTGAATCCCAGTGCGGACAGCATGACGGCAACCAGCATCAGGGCAATTGCGATCGTTCCCCAGATCGAGCGGAGAAGGAGCAGGGCGACGAGCAGCATCGTCCCGAATGCGATGGGTCCGAGAATAGCCATCTCGTCGTTGATCGCGTCGCGCATGGCGCGATTGAGGGCCAGTTCACCCGTGACATGGTACTCGAGGGCCGGATTTTCTTCCCGCGACGAGGCGATCGTGGCCGCGAGGAAATCCGTGACCTCCTCCTTGCCGCGTTCCCGGTCCTCGGGAAGCGTGACGCTGACAACCAACCCGGCAACGTGGCCGTCCCTGGAAACGAAGCGGCCCGCGACTTCCATGGTTCCGAGCGCGATTCTCTCGATGCGTTCCAGGTCGCCTTCGCCCAGGGAACCAGCGTCATCAACAAGCGGCTCGACGATCAACTCGTCCTCGAAGCCCTCGCTGTGTGAATAGTTCGTAATCGAATCGACGCGCGTGACGTACGGCGTGTGCCAAAGCCGCTCGGTCAATTCTTCGATGGCAGTGAGCGCCTCCCGCGTGAAAATGGTGCCGGTTTTCGGCGCCACGGCGACGAGCGCCGAGTCGGAGAGGGCGTAGGTGTTTTCCAGGTGTTCGAGCGCGATGATGTGCGGATCATCGTGACCAAAATGATTTCGGACATCGACGTCGACGACGATGATGTACCGGGCTCCGGCGGCGAGGGCGAGGATGACGAGCAGGGACAACAGGATGGTCAGCCAACGCCGACCCACGACGAGTGCTGTACAGGTCTCGAAACTCATGTCGGCATGCCGACGTGTGAGCGGGCTCCGGACATTGCAATTCCCCTCATCCATGAATGGAGAATTCCCTGCCACCTATACAGCGAAAGGATCCACGAAAGGAAGTTCATAAAGGGTGACGGGATCCCCACGACGTGAACATCGGGTTTCGGACGAGACCTTGAGATGCTCATGTATCTCTGTCCGTCGATCGCCCACAGGTTTGACTGCGCGGGCCGTTCAGCCTGCCATCGCATGGGTTCGCGCGAAATCCGGGCCTTCGGCCGGATACGGCACATCCCCTTGCAGGGGCGCCCTGTCATGAAGGCTGTCCACGGCCCCTGTCGACGACCGGGAAAGAATGCCCGACGCTGTCAATATGAACCCGAGTCCGCTTGCAGTTACCGTCCTGACTTTCAGCGAACCTGTATCCTCAAATTCCCCTGGAAACGGCCTGGAAAGTCGCCTGGCGGCGAAGGTCGGCCAGAATTCGGATTCGATCGGCCTTTGCTCCCGATCATTGTGTGGAGGCGCCGGAATCCCGTGATATTCGGCGGTCCGCACGGCATATTCGACCGGGCCAGGCAACTGGCCCTGTTCGTTGGCAGCGCAACCTGATAGTATTGCAGAAGCTCTATCATGCCGAAAAACACGGGATTTTCTCAACATTTTCTTTCTGTTTTTATGTCGGTTTTGCGGATCAGGTTTGAAATTTTCAGACATTATGGGCATGATGTGGCTGGATTCAACGTCGCACCCGTTGGGCTGTCGGGAGATTTCGATGAGCGATGGAGCGAATTGGCGCAGCCGTGAGGCCAAGACACGGAGGCTCACATGAGGAACGCACTTGGACGAAGCGCTGTCGATCGTCCTTTCCGGATGATGAGAGACAAATGGAAGACGTGCCGTCAGGACTGGTGCCTTTCCCGCATCACGTACTCGGTTGGGTTGACGTTGGGGGCCGCTGCCATCGGCGGATTCTTGCAGGTACTGCCGGCGTCTGCGATCGAGTTCGATGACGGGGAACTGTGGGGCAGCGTGGATACCACGCTTTCACATGGCCTGACATTCCGGGTTCAGAAGCCTGACGAAGACCTGGCCGACAATACCAACAGCAATGACGGGAATCTCAACTACAAGCGCGGTCTCGTCAGCAACACGTCGAAGTTCACCATCGACATTGACATCAACTCCGAAACGTTCGGTGCCTTCCTGAGAACCTCCGGATTCCTCGATTTCGAAAACCAGAACGGCAGCCGGGAGCGTACTTCCTTGAGCAAAGAAGCCAAGAAGGCAGTGGGCACGAATGTCGAACTGCTCGATGCCTATGTGACGACGGCGTTCGACATAGGCGACACTCCCGTTGACCTGCGGCTCGGACGACATGTGCTCAACTGGGGAGAGAGCACCTTCATTCCGAACGGGATCAGCGAGATCAACCCCTTTGACGTGAGCAAGCTGAGGTTACCGGGCTCCGAACTCCGGGAAGCGCTTCTGCCGGTATCCATGGCGTCCGTATCCGTGTCCCCGAGCGCCAACCTGACAGTGGAAGGGTTTTACCAGTTCGAGTGGGAAGAAACGAAAATCGACCCGGTCGGTAGTTTTTTTCTCGAGCACCGACTATGCCGGTCCCGGCGCTAGAAAAGCAGTCATCACCCAGATAACGGATGGATTACAACAGGCGGGCGCTTGTCCAAGAGGCGCTGATCTGGGTTGCGGATTGTCGCCGACAACTTTCGATCCTGACTTCGCTTCCGTGCTTCGAGGCCCAGACCGGACCCCTCCAGATTCCGGTCAGTGGGGCCTCGCACTGCGTTTCCTGGCCGAAGACCTCAACCTGACAGAGTTCGGCTTTTATTTCATGAATTATCACAGCCGTCTTCCGGTCATAAGCGCGCGTCAAGGTCCTGCCGAGGGGATCAGTGCAGGAGTGACCGCCGCCGGTAGCCCGCCAACGATTCCAGGTGTTCCCGCCCAGCAAGTTGCGTCCGCTGTTGCCATCAACGCGTACGGGAAATCCGCAACATTTTCCCTTGAGTATCCTGCGGACATTCAACTCTTCGGTGCGAGCTTCAACACCGTATTGGGCGCTTCCGGCTGGGCACTTCAGGGCGAGTACTCGCTTCGTAATAACGCTCCTTTGCAAGTGGCCGAACGTGTGGTTCTTGCGAATGGTCTCGCTCCGATCGTACGTGCCCTGGCCCACGTTGGAGGTGGAGGGTCGCTTCCGGACTTTCTTGCCACATACACGCCAGAGCAGGTCCAGGGTTACGAAGAGCGCGACGTAAGCCAGTTCCAGGTCACTGCAACCAAGGTTTTCGGACCGACACTAAGTGCCGATGCCCTTATCTTCGTGGCAGAGGCAGCGATGATGCGTGTCCACAACATGCCGACCACGCCCATCGAGAGCCCGGCCGGTGGGGTCCTTCCGGGTCTACCCCCGGACCCGGCTAATCAACTGGCGTTCTTGAGGCCCGAAGTAGCCGACGCGGATGCCACGTCTTGGGGTTACCGAATCGCTGCGCGTCTCGACTACAACAACGCAATCGGATCGATCAATCTCTATCCGTATACGCAGTTCCTGCACGACGTCAGCGGCAACAGCCCGGCGCCGAGCGGACCGTTCATCGAGGGACGGACTGGCCTCACGCTCGGCTTGCGTGCGGACTACCTGAGCAGCTGGCAGGCCGATCTTAGCTTCACGCGGTACGACGGCGATGGCTACGCGCTAAGCGACCGCGATTTCATCTCCGCCTCCCTGAAATACTCGTTCTGAGGTCCCACGAGGTCATGACCGTCATGAAAACCAGGAAAACGACTGTGAAACACTTCTGTGCCGCACTTGTCCTCGGGTGCGTTTTTGCCGCTCCCGCTGTGGCCGAAATCTCCTCCAGCGAAATCGCGCGACTGGGACGAGATCTGACACCGCTCGGCGGCGTGCGGGCCGGAAACTCCGCGGGTACCATCCCGGCATGGAACGGAGGCATCACGAAACCGCCCTCGGGCTTCAGGGTCGGCGAACACCACCGCGATCCGTTTGCCCGGGACAAGCCTCTTTTCATCATCAACGCCGGCAACATGGACAGGTATCGCGACAGGCTTACGGTGGGACACCAGCGCATGCTGAAGACCTACCCGAGCTTCAGCATGGCGGTCTATCCGACCCGGCGGAGCGCGTCGGCACCGAAACGGATCTACGATGCCACGAGGCGCGTCGCTGCCACCGCGAAGCTTGTGGATGGAGGCAACGGCGTGGCAAACTCGGTGATCGGGATCCCGTTTCCGATTCCGAAAAACGGCCTCGAAGTCATCTGGAACCACCTGCTCCGCTACCGGGGCGAGTCGGTCGCCTGCGTCATCGGGCAGGCCGCGGTCACCCGCGGCGGCAGGTACACCCTCGTGAAGCAGAGCATCGAGTCCGAACTCCGCTACTCGCTGCCGAACATGACGGTCGAGAAGCTCGGCAACACCATGATCCTGTTCAAGCAGAAGACGCTCGCGCCGGCACGTCTCGCCGGTGACATCGTCCTCGTGCATGAAACCATCAACCAGGTTCGCGAGCCGCGCAACGCGTGGACCTACAACCCCGGCCAACGCCGGGTGCGCCGTGCGCCGAACCTCGCCTACGACAACCCGGGCACCTCGTCGGACGGACTGCGTACAGCCGACCAGCTGGACATGTTCAACGGGGCAGTGGACCGCTACGACTGGAAACTCGTCGGGAAACGCGAGATGTACGTGCCGTACAACTCCTACAAGCTGCACAGCGACAAGCTCTCGTTTTCAGACATCCTGACGCCGCTGCACGTCAACCCGGAGCACCTGAGGTACGAACTGCACCGGGTCTGGGTGGTTGAAGCGACGCTCAAGAGGGGTGCGCGGCATATCTACAAGCGGCGGACCTTCTACGTCGACGAGGACTCCTGGCAGGTCCTGGTGTCCGACGTCTACGACAACCGCGACCAGCTGTGGCGGGTTTCGGAAGGCCATGTCATCAACTACTACGAAAAACCCCTGATCTGGCCGACACTCGAGGTGCACACCGATCTTCAGGCGGGGCGCTACCTCGCCTTCGGGCTCGACAATGAGTTCCCGATGTGCACCTGGGACCGGAAACTGAAATCCCGGGACTTCACGCCGGCAGCGCTTCGCCGCGAAGGGCGGCGATGAGGCCACTGGCGGCTGTCCGCCGCGGCGGGCTACCCGTCCTGCCATCCGGTCTCCTCCGGGTTGCGACATCCTGGACATGAATGACATGAGTGTCAGCCGGATGTCGTTCTGGCTGACGTTGCGGAATTGGCGACCGACCGGGTCCGGGACGCCACTCGTGCGGCATTTGCGGTCTTTATGCGCATTTTTTCGGATGACATCGGAGTCGGCGCTTCCCGCTTCCGGGACAGGTCGAGACGGGAAAGACCCCGCACGCCGGTTTCGCGGTTGGCGGGTCACCGGCACTGCCTGGATTGCAATCGCGGCTTTTGCCGGATTCAATGTTCCGGTCGGCGCAAGTGCAGAGACCGGCGGTGCGGCACCGCTACCCGCCAGGCTGCTGCTGCTCGACGGTGCCGTTACCGGCTCACGGCTCATCGTCGTCGGCGAGCGCGGTTACATCCTCGTTTCTTCCGATGACGGGGCGAACTGGAAGCGGGCCGAGGTACCGGTCCGGGTCATGCTCACCGCCATACATATGCACGACGCGGGGACCGGTTGGGCAGTCGGACACGACGCGGTCATACTCCGCACGACCGACGGCGGGGAGACCTGGACGAAAGTGCACGAAGCGCCGGAGGAAGAACTTCCCCTCCTGGATGTCTGGTTTCGTGACCGGAAGAGAGGAATTGCAATCGGCGCCTACGGCTATGCCCTCGCAACCGAGGATGGCGGCGAAACCTGGACCCCGCACGCCATCAGCAAGGACGACTTTCATCTGAACGCGCTGGTCCCGGCACCGGGTCGGGAGAACGGGACTGAACGGCTGTACATCGCGGCCGAGGCAGGCATCATTTATCGCTCCGATGACGGAGGCGAGACCTGGCGGGAGTTTCCTTCGCCGTATGCCGGCTCGTGGTTCGGGGGGCTGGCACTCGACGAGAACCGGGTGCTCCTGGCAGGCCTGAGGGGCCACCTGTTCAACTCTGACGACGGCGGCGCCAGTTGGATCGAAATTCCAACGGGAACCCAGGCGACCCTGACGGGGGCTGTCCAACATCCTTCGGGCGTGATCGTGATCACGGGGCTGGAGGGGAGCGTGCTGACCAGCCGCGACGGTGGACGTACCGTTTCGTCCCGAAACCTGCCAACGCGCGAGGGGATTTCGACCGCCTTGCCTCTCCCGGACGGTTCCACGCTCCTGCTCGGCGAGTTCGGCATCGAACGCCTGGCGCTCGGGGAGTAGTTTTTCGATGCGGGTTCCGCCACCGGCAATTCGGCCACCCGAACATGAGGCCTCCCGGACTCCCGCGTTCGCGGGAGTTCGGGTCGTGGGAGCAGGCCCTCTGCGCGGTGCCAGGCGTGCGGCCGACCGGACTGCGGTCACCCGGGCTCCCTCGTGACCGGCCATATCGAAAAGCTGCTGTTCGCCAGGCGCGGCGTCGTGCTGGCAATCTTCGGGCTCGTCACGATTGCCATGGGATGGCTCGCGACCGGGTTGCGGATCGATGCCGGATTCACAAAGCTGGTTCCGGTCGAACACGAGTACATGCAGACCTTCCTCCAGTACCGCGACGAGTTCGGAGGTGCCGACCGTGTGGTCATCGCCGTGATGGCACGCGAGGGCGACATGTTCACGCCCGGCTTCATCGAGACGCTGCGCGAAGTAACAGACTCGACCTTCTTCCTGCCGGGCGTCGACCGAACCCAGGTGTTTTCGATCCTTACACCGAATGTCCGGTTCATCGAAGTCGTGGAAGACGGGATTTCAGCCGGAAACGTGATGCCGGACGATTTCGAGCCGACCGCTGCCGGTTTCGCGAGACTGCGCGAAAACATCATCAAGGCCGGAATCGTGGGCCGCCTTGTCGCGAAGGACTTCGCAGGCGCGATCGTCGCAGCGAAGCTGCAGGAATTCAATCCGAACACCGGCGAGCGCCTGGACTACATCGAAGTCGCGCATGAGCTTGAACGTATCCGGGACGAGGCCGAGGCGAATCCCGATGCAAACGTGGACGTGCACATCATCGGGTTCGCCAAGTTGGTGGGTGACATCGCGGATGGCGTGACCCGGGTCGTGGCCTTCTTCGGAATCGCGTTCGTGATCACGGCAATCTTCGTCTTCGCCTACACCCGTTCACTCCGTCTGACCATACCGCCGCTGGCGTGCTCGCTCGTCGCCGTCGTCTGGCAGCTTGGAGGGCTCACGGCGCTCGGATTCGGCGTCGATCCGATGTCCGTCCTCGTGCCGTTCCTGGTGTTCGCGATCGGTGTCAGCCACGGCGTGCAGATGGTCAGCTCGGTACGCGCGGAGACCGCGGATGGCTCGAGCGGACTGGACGCCGCGCGGGCGAGCGTTCGCCGCCTCCTTCTGCCAGGTGCCGTGGCTCTTGCCTCGGATTCCGTCGGATTCATCACGATCGCGTTGATCGACGTACAGGTCATCAAGGAAATTGCCGTCACCGCCAGCCTCGGCGTCGCCGCCATCATTCTTACGAACCTGGCGCTGCTGCCGGTGCTCCTCTCGTTTTTTGACGCAAGCGAAGACGAACGCCGCGCGGCACGCGCGCTTGACCGGAGATTGATTCCGATCTGGTCGCGGGTTGCCTGTGTGGCACGCCGCGGTCCCGCTGCTGCCGTCATTGGCGTCGCGGTCGTCCTCCTGGCCGTCGGCGGGTTGTTGGCACCCCAGGTCCGGGTGGGCGACGAGCATCAGGGCGTGCCGGAACTCCGGGCCGCGTCCGTCTACAACATCGACTCCGCCGCAATCGCCGGCAACTTCAGGATCGGTGTGGACGTACTGACGGTGATCCCCGAGACCGTGGCGGAGGGCTGTATCGACTACGAGGTCATGCGCACGCTGGACGACTTTGAATGGCACATGCAGAATGTCGAAGGGGTCCAGTCCGTGAGCGGCCTCGCGGGCGTTGCGCGCAGCATCAATGCGAACTGGAACGAGGGGAGCCTCAAGTGGCGGACCCTTCCGCGCAATCAATACATGCTCGTGCAATCGGTTTCCCCGGTGCCGACCAGCAGCGGCCTCTTGAATCTCGACTGCAGCGTGATGCCGGTTTCGGTCTACACGTCCGACCACAAGGCCGAAACCATCGCGCGGGTTGTTGAAGCCGTGAATGAGTTCGACGCCGCGAACCCCAACGAGCGCATCAGGTTCCGGCTTGCGTCCGGCAACATCGGGGTGATGGCCGCAACGAACGAGGAAGTCGAGGCATCCCAGTTTCCGATTCTCGTCTACGTTTACGCGGCGGTCATCGTGCTGTGCCTGCTGTCGTTCCGGTCGGTTTCCGCGACGGTTTGCATCATCGTGCCGCTCGCCGTGGTCTCGATCCTCGCGTACGCGCTGATGGCGCTTCTCGAGATCGGCCTCAAGGTGTCGACCCTTCCGGTCGTGGCGCTTGGCGTTGGAATCGGGGTGGATTACGGAATCTACATCTACGGGCGGCTGCGCGGCCACCTCGAGCAGGGACTCGACTTTGCGACGGCTTACGAGCGGACTCTCGCCACGACCGGATCGGGCGTTGTCCTGACCGGTCTCACGCTGGCGGCCGGAGTCGCAACCTGGATCGTTGCACCACTCAAGTTCCAGGCCGATATGGGTACGGTGCTGACGTTCATGTTTCTCGTCAACATGGTCGGTGCCGTCTTGCTCTTGCCGGCGCTTGGTGCTTGGTTGGTCAGGGGAGGCGTTACAGGCAGCCGCCTGAATTGACACGGTCTGGAACGGATGATGGCCACCGTGCCCGCAGGTTGCCGCAAGCCATCCATGAGCCCTCGGGAGTTCAAATCCTGTGAAAACTGAGCGGCTTGCTTCTTTGACAACGGATTGTGAAACCCACTTGGCAACAGGCGCCGGGCCGGACTCGACCCCGCGATACTGATCCCGCTCAGGCGCTCAAGAATCAGGGGCACAAAGGTCCGCAGCTGACCGCTGGGATCCATCGCAGCTGTGATTTCGAGACGGTTGATGGCCCGATTGGTGCTGAACTCAACTTTCCGGACATCGAGACGTCACCTGCCTGCCAGGGCATTCTTGCGACGGATCAACCAAACGCATGCGTATAAGTTCAAAGCGGCCAACATGAACGCATTCGAGGGACGCAAGCACCGCTTGCCAATCAATAGGCCCGAACGAAGCTTCCAGGCATTGCATTGATTCACCGCTTCCCGTGAGAGAATTTCGTCCGGTTTTCGATTGCCGCACTTGCAGGATAGACCTATGTCAAGACTGTTTTCCATGATTTCCCCGTACTGGCTTTGGGCAGTTCTGGCCCTTCCCGCCGCGGGGATGATGGCCGCGCTCACCGAATCCCCGTCTCCGCGCGTGATTCACGAACTTCTGCACCCGACCGGAGAGTTCGCTGCGCGCTTCATGATCATTGCACTCATGGCCACTCCGCTCGCGATTATCTTCAAAGGTTGGCGCGGTCCGAGATGGCTGATCAAGAACCGGCGATACTTCGGCGTGGCGGCTTTTGGTTATGCGTTTTCGCACACGGTTCTCTACCTGATGGATGCCGAGTCACTTGCAAGGATCCTTGGCGAGGCACGGCGACTGGACATCTGGACAGGCTGGCTTGCGTTCTTCATCTTTGTCCCCCTGGCCGCCACCTCGATGGACTACTGCGTTCGTATCATGGGGACCCGATGGAAGGCGCTGCAGCGCTGGGTCTACGGAGCTGCGATCTTGACGCTTGTGCACTGGGCCGCCCTGCATGACTGGGGAGGGCTGGGACCGGCTCTTGTACACTTCCTGCCTCTGGGGCTGCTGCAAGCCTATCGTGTCTGGTATCAGTTCGCCCGCCGGCACCAGTGGGCAACCACACGATAACCGCTTTTTGTCTTGCGCTTCGAGACCGGGCTGGTCTTGGGGACTGCCGAAAACCTGGAGGCTGGATACTACGACTGGTCAGTCGCCAGCTTGAGTACCTGGCGAATTTTCCCGTCTACCAGAGGTGGCATTGTCCTGGCGCCGGCGGGGCTGCCATGGTGACCACAGATCCGGCGGGCTGGCATTCACGCTGGAAATCCGCCGCATCGCACGATACGTAATCCCCACAAAAAATGGCTGAGCCAATGCAAACTGGCCTGACGGGCAGCGCGCTGGAGGAGGGTATTGTCCCTGCGGGCAGTGCACCTTTCAGATCGGAATTCCGGAACCAGGTGCTGACGGACACGGATCGATGACGTCTCCCGGGCCGGAAGCAACGCTTCCTGCGGAACGACGCCGTCGATGGCTCTGGGTCGAGTTCCTGTGCTTTTTCCTCGCTTCACCGGTTGTTCTGGCCGTGTTCTTGCCGCCATCCACGCTGCTGCCGGCGTTGTTCGGGGCCACCATTGTGGGGATGGTCCTGTTGCACCGCACGCCGGGCTTTCACTGGCGCGACCTGGCGCGAGGATGGAGTCAGATCGACTGGTGGGTTGTCGCGGTATTCGCGATTGCCATGACAGTCGTTTCTGTCGGGATCCTGATGGCTGTAGTGCCCGAACAAAGGCTGTTTGTCTTCCGCATGAGCCCCTGGTTGTGGCTGGCGGTCATGATGCTCTATCCGTTTTTCTCGGCACTGCCTCAAGAGATCGTGTACCGCGCATTGTTCTTTCGCCGATATGAGCCGATCCTGCCACCCGCGCGTGCTGCGCTGGTGCTGAATGCGGCGGTCTTTTCGCTGGCGCATCTGCTCTTCTGGAACTGGATCGTCGCGATGATGACCTTTGCCGGCGGGCTGGTATTCGCCTGGGCCTACGAGGTGCGGGGATCATTCCCACTTGCAGCTGTCCTGCACGCGGTTGCGGGAAACATCATGTTTACCGTCGGTATCGGCGCGCTCTTCTACACAGGCACCATTGTGCGCCCGTTCTGAGCGGCATCGGGCTTCAACGCTTGGGAGCAGGCCAATGTGGGTTTGGACCGGATAAGCACCGAATGGTACGTCAGACGTCGGAAAACTGTTTCCGCCTCCGGTCCGGCGTTTCCTGGCGGCGAAAAGGCCGAATTGTGTATCAGTATCATGGCCGTCTCCGGCCGGGTTCGGGCTGTCCGCCGGCGGGCGGCCAGGCAGTTCGAGACCGGACGGACGACGGCCTGCCGGATCATGCAGGAACTGCGCGAGGCTCCTGACAAGGGATGCGGGCAGGGGAGTCTGTACGATGTCCGTGAGGACGTCGTCGAGATCATTGCGCGGGTCGGGGAAATAGGCTGGACCACGTTGCGCGAGGACACCATCGAACCGCGGTCTACGTCCCGGGCTGCGGGCAAGTGAATTTATCCGCTTTTCATTCACGGATTGGTGTGCTGGATTTTTTTCAATGATTCCGCTATTTAAAGGGTTCACATTCATACATGCGCCTTGCATGGGGTCCAGATTTACGCTATATGGATAAATCGTGAATAAAATGGAGTTCTCGTGCACGCCATAGTTGAAATCCGGAACCTGAACCTGCGGGAACGGGCTGTCATCGAGGCGTTTCTGCGCAGTCCCAGACCTGTCAGCCAGCGCGAGCTGATGTCTCGGATGCGCGACCCACCCAGCCAGGCCACCATGTCACGGGTCATGAACGGCCTGATTGGCCGGGGCCTCCTCGTCAGGGAGGGGAAGACCCGCGGCGCACGATTCTTTCTCACGCCGGATGCGCGGCGCGTGGCGACAGACCCGCGACGTCGCACCCCAATTCCTTATGACCCTGACCGGATCGGCCTCTACGTCCCGAACGAAACCCGCTGGCTGCCGTACGAGGCGGCTGCCCGGATGCAGGCGGCGATCGATCAGGCGGGTGTGCAGCATCTTGACGCCTTGACCTACAGCCGTGCGATCGCGGAACGATTCCTGGTCGACCTGTCCTGGGCCTCCTCGAACCTGGAGGGGAACACCTATGACCACCTCTCGACCGAACTCCTGATCAAGTACGGCCAGAGCGCCTCGGGCCGGGATCGGCTGGAGACAGCCATGATCCTGAACCACAAGGCGGCCATTTCCGCCATGATCGACGGGGTTGGGGAAGCCTTTCCCGACGCAGAAGGGGTGCGCCGTCGTCACGTCCTGATGATGCGCGACCTGATGGACCCGGCCGGCCTTGGCGTCGTCCGGCGTAAGGAAGCCCGGATCTCGGCCACCAGCTACCATCCCTCGTCCGATCGCGTCCTTCTCGCTGTCGCGCTCGGCGACCTTCTGGACAAGGCTCGGCGGGTCGGGAACCCGTTCGAGGCGTCCTTCCTCCTGCTCGCGGGAATCTCCTACCTGCAGGCGTTCGTGGACGGCAACACGCGAATGGGCCGGCTCCTGTCCAACGAACCGCTGCTGCGGGCCGGCCGGCCCCCGCTCACCTTCATCGGGATTGACCAGGCACCCTACATTCTCGGGCTGATCGAATTCTACGAGACGGGGGCAACCGGCCTACTGGGGGAGGCGGTCTCCCAGTCCTACGATACGACCGCGCACGACTATGTCCGGGCCGTGCCCGTTCAGCGGGTCCCGCACGCTCTCGAGATCCGGGAGCGGGAGCGAATCTCGGCCGCGCTGGGGCGGGTGTTCCGCGACCGGTTGCCGGACGAGGGGATCCCCGGCCTGGTCGATGCGCTTTTCGCCGATCTTGCCGAAGGGGACCGGTCGAGGATGGTCGGGATCCTGACCGAGACGGCCAACCGGGCCTCGCCGGTCTCAGCCTTCCTTTACGGGGTGACGGGGGAAGACATCCGGGAAAGGAACGTTCGGAACCGGTGATCGCGCGCCTGCCGGAAATGTCTGTCAAGGACTACTGGATCATGCATTGCCTCTACGGCCTGCACCAGATGGGGCTTTCGTTTGAATTGAAAGGTGGAACTTCCTTGTCGAAGGGAGTCGGCGTCATCGACCGCTTTTCCGAGAACATCGATATCCGCATCGAGCCGCCTGCCGGGCTAAGGGTCGCTGTCAATCCGAACCAGCAAAAGTCGCAACATGCGAAAAGCCGACAGAATTTCCATGACTGGCTTGCCGGTGAAAATCGCAATTGACGACATCGTCGCCCGTGGAGCGCGATACCGAATTTGATGATGATTCGATCATTGCCAGTTCCGCAACATGTCGCTGGCAAGCCTCAAAGCGTTCTGCATCGCTTGAGGGTCTGCAGTGCCTGTCCCCGCGATGTCAAATGCCGTGCCATGGGCTGGCGTCGTGACCGGGAAGGGCAGGCCGCCCTGCACGGTCACGCCGCGGTCGAAGCCCATGAGCTTCAACGCGATCTGCCCCTGGTCGTGATACATCGTGACGACCGCATCGATTTCACCTGCCTTTGCCTTCAGGAAAACCGTGTCGGAGGGCCACGGCCCGTCAACGGCCATCTGGGATTGTGCCAGAGCCTCGACTGCCGGACGGATGACGTCGATTTCTTCCGTGCCGAAGTTGCCACCGTCCCCCGCATGGGGGTTGAGCGCCGCCACCGAAATCCGCGGCCGCCTGATTCCTGACGACTTCAGCAGGCCGTCGATCAGAAGGGCGGCGCGGGTGATCTTCTCACCCGTGATCGAATTCGCGACATCGCGGAGGGCAATATGGCTCGTGACGCGGCTGGTCCACATACCTTCAAGAGTGTTGACCTCGGAAACATGGTTCTCGACCCCGAGGTACGAAGCCATGAATTGGAGCTCGTCGTCACAGCCGATTCCCGCCATGTGCATGGCCTCCTTGTTGAAAGGCGCAAAGACGAAACCGTCGACAATTCCGTCTCTGGCGAGATCCAGCACGAGCTTGAGGGTCGCGAGCACGGATTGACCCGAGGCCTCCACGGCACGGGCGATGGTGATTTCACCCTCGTCGATCGTGTCGGTCGGGAACCAGGCGAACGGATCCGCATTCGTCCAGTCGTCGGTGGACGGATCACACGGCTGAAGAGCAACGTCGACGTCTGCCTGCACGCAACCCGTCTCCAGCACGCAGGCATCGCCAACAACGAGCACGTCGGCCAGTCGGACCGTTTCGGGGTCGGCCAAAACCTTCGCGGTGAGTTCCGGGCCGATGCCGCTCGGATCGCCGGGAATGATGGCCAATCTCGGTCTCATGAACGCGTTACTCCCCTGATGCCCGTGTCGTGGCGCGCGCGATGTTCTCGATGGCCGTTTCAAGATGGGTGCGCATGGCACGGTGGGTTGCCCTGGAATCGCGGGCACTGAAGGCAGCGATGATATCATCGTGCTGGCCCAGCGTGTTCTCGCGCCCGGTACGCATTCGCGACGAAATGAACCGTGCCCGCCAGGAACGCGCGTTGTATTGGCGATGGGTCGCGATCAGCGGTTCGTTGCGCGAAGCCGCGACGATCTGGGCATGAAACGCCATGTCCCAGCGGAAAAACTCGAGCGGAGGTGCAGAGTCGGAATTCTCGCGCATGCGGTGACAGAGACCGGCCGCCGACGAAATTTCGTCCCTGGTCGCCGTTTTGCAGGCAAGTTCTCCCGCAAGCGCCTCGAGTGCGGCAAGGACCATGAGGTTGTCGGAAAGCTGCGCTAATGACGGATTTGCGACCCGCGGACGGCGCGAAGGGCTGTATTCGATCAGGCCCTCGGTCTCCAGTATTCTCAATGCCTCCTTCAGTGGGGTTCGACTTATGCCGAGACCATCTGCCAGGTCCCGTTCGGGGACAGGCATACCCGGGGCGAGTTTCTCGAGGAGGATCAGTTCGCGCAGCGCATCCGCCGCCTCGACCGCCAGGGACCGGCGCGGAGCGACCTGTACCTCTTCGCTGAGGAGATTCCTGATATCTTCGCCCGTGGATCTCACCGGCCGAAATCCAGGACGACAGGATCGAGCGGGCGGATGAGCTCGATGAGTTGTGCACGGGTCGCCGGGTGCAACAACTGGATCGGATGGCGGCAATGGGCAGACCTGATGACGCCGCCTTCGACCATTGCTTCCTTGGTCGCGCGGAAGCCGCATTGCCGGTTCTCGAAATTGATCGCCGGCAGGACACGGGCATAGGCCGTCTGGGCCTTTTCCCGATTGCCGGCCAGGTGCGCGGTGATCACCGGCCCGATCTGGTCGGGAATGAGGGCACTCGTCATCGAACCCGTGGCGCCGGCATCGAGGTCAGCCATCAACGTGATCGCCTCTTCGCCGTCAAATGGCCCTTCTACATGCTCCCCCGCCTCGGCCAGGAGCGCCCGAAGCTTTGCCGCCGTGCCCGGACACTCGATCTTGAAAAGCTTGAGCATTTCAATCTCTCTGGCCATCCTTGCCAGGAGTGCCACCGGCAGATCAACTCCCGAAAGCGGTGCATCCTGCAACATGATCGGAATTCCGACGTTGCCCACGCGGGCAAACTGCTCGAAGATCTGTTCCGGCGTACCCCTGAGAAGTGCCCCGTGATAGGGCGGCATCATCATGACGATGCTGGCGCCGAATTCCCGTGCCTGCTCGGCACGCCGCACGACGACCTCGGTAGCAAAATGGCTGATCGTCACGATCACTGGAACCCGGCCGGACACATGTTCGAGGCAGGCACGTTGCAGCGTTTCGCGCTCCGCATCCGAGATCAGGAACTGTTCCGAGAAGTTGGCGAGAATGCAGATACCGTCCACGCCCTGGGCAATCATGCAATCGAGTGCACGTCTGCAGCCTTCGAGATCCAGGCTGCCGTCGTCGTGGAAGACGGTCGGCGCAACGGGCCATATGCCTGTGTAGCGTTTCATGGTGCTTCGGTCCTGGCTCCGGAGAGCGCGTAAAGCTCCCGCGCGTTGCCATCCCGGTGATGCTTCCGGCCGCGTGAAGCCTTTCGACCTTCAATGGAGACAGGAAGAGATACGTCCGCCGTGATCATGGTGAACGGGGTCGGTCCGGTCGATTCATGACGGCCTGCCTGCCTGTCACCGGCGGAATGCCTGAGAATATTCATGATCATTCCACGATTTCGAAATGATGCAGGTGATTGTCGGTGATGCTGATTCCCAGCCCCGGTTTCTCGTCATCGAGTTGCAGGTAGCCGTCACGTGCATCTGGATCACCTTCGAAGATGTAGTAGAACAGTTCGTTGCCGACCTCCACGTCGAACACCGGGAAGTACTCGGACATCGGGCAGTTCGCATTGGCCATGGTCAGGTGGTAGTTGTGCATCTGTCCGGCGTGCGGAATCACCGGGATCTGGTGCGCCTCGGCGATCGCGTTGATCTTCTGTGCTGCCGTGATTCCACCGACGCGATTGGTGTCGTACTGAAGGACACTCACGGCCTTCCGTTCGACAAGCTCCTTGCAGCCGATAATCGAGAACTCATGCTCGCCTCCCGAAATCGGCACGATTCCCATGGCGTTGAGCTGGCAGTAACCCTCGACATCGTCAGCGATGACCGGTTCCTCCAGCCAGCGCGGCTCGTACCTGGCGAGTTTCGGCAACATCCGCCGGGCATAGTCGAGGTTCCACCCCATGTAGCATTCCAGCATGAGGTCCCGGTCGTAACCGATCACCTCGCGCAGGGCCTCGACCCGCTTGAGGTTTTCGCGCATGCCGGCCATGCCGTCCTTCGGCCCGAATCCGAACCGGGACTTGAACGCCTGGTAACCGCACGTCACCGCCGCTTCGGCCTCGGCCTGCATGGAGTCGATCTCGTCGGCGTAGAGCTTTGAATAATAGACCGGGATCCGGTCCTTCGTGCGGCCTCCGAGCAATTTGAATACCGGTTTGCCGACGAGCTTGCCCATCAGGTCCCAGATCGCGATGTCGATGGCGCTGATCGCGACCATGCCGATGCCCTTCCGGCCCCAGGCATGGGTGCGTCGGTACATCTTTTCCCAGATATAGGCGTAATCGAAGGGGTCATGGCCGATAACGAGACCGGCCAGGTGATCGTCGATCGCCTGTTTGACCACGCCCGGTGCCAATGCGGCGTTGCCGATGCCCACGGTCCCGTCGTCCGTCTCGACTTCGCAGGTCAGCCACTGGTGGAAGCGGAACGAAGCCATCGCGTCGCCGGATTCCCGCAAGGCATCGGACGCGTTGGTGCAGAAATGGCCCTGGGGGGGCACAGTCGGTCCGGTCCAGTTCCAGACTCGTGTGCGTACGGACTTTATCCTGGTCATCTATCTACCTGTGATTTTGAACAGCGGGTTCCGGCGAACCAGAAGGACCCAGAGCGGTCGACCGAAGAGCGCCAGGGCCGTCAGGGCCAGGAACAGGAATGACAACGGCCGCGTTGCCATCAGCCACCACTTCTCGTCGAGCATGACCATGGACTGGCCAAGCCGCTGCTCAAGCATGCCGCCGAGGATGAGGCCGATGGCGAGGGGTACGACCGAGAAACCGTACCGCCGCATGAAAAACCCGACGACCCCGGATACCAGCGCGATCCACACGTCCAGCATCGATTGATCCAGCGCGTACGCGCCCACGATCGAGAAGATGAACACGCAGGGCCAAAGCACCTGAACCGGGATCAGTGTGACGCGTGCGAAGACCTTTGCACCGTAAAGGCCGACGGCGAGAAACAGCACGTTCACCAGCATCATCGACCAGAAAATCGAAAAGGCGAAGTGAGCCTGTTCGGTGAACATTGTCGGTCCCGGCCGCAAGCCGTGGACCATGAGCCCAGCCAGGATGACAGCGGCGGTCGGCGAACCGGGAATGCCGAGGGCGAGGGTCGGGACCATCGCACCGCCCGTCGCCGAGTTGTTCGCGGCTTCGGATCCCGCGATCCCTTCGATGGCACCCTTGCCGAATTCCTCCGGTGTCCTGGACCACCTCCGTGCCTCGTTGTAGCCGATCATGGATGCAACCGTTGCCCCTTCGGCGGGCAGGATTCCGATAAAGGTCCCTATGCCTGACGACCGCAAGATCGTCTTCCAGGCACGGCGGTAGTCATCGCGGTCCGGCAACCGGATTGCCTTCATCGTGATTCGCTCGTGCCGGACATTGAGGTTCGATGCCTGAACCAGCAGTTCCGAGATCCCGAAGACGCCGATCATCACCGGAACGAAACCGATCCCGTCGGTCAGTTCCGACCATCCGAATGTGAATCGTTCCACCGATGTCATCAGGTCGATGCCAACGGTTGCAAGCAAGACGCCGAATGCACCGGCAATCAGGTTCTTGATCGGTGAACCGCCTCCGATGGTCGCCAGCATCGACAGGCCGAAAACCGTCAACGCAAAGTACTCCGGAGGTGCGAAATTGTAGGCGGCCCGCGCAAGGAGAGGCGCGGCAAGCATGAGGATGACGATGCTGAATATGCCGCCGAATGTCGACGACACCACCGCCATGCCAAGTGCCCGTCCCGCCTCGCCCCTCTGTGCCAGGGGATAACCATCGAGGCATGTGGTCGCGCTGGCGGAAGTCCCGGGCGTGTTGATCAGGATTGCCGTAATGGCGCCGGCAAACGTCGCCGAGCAATAGATGGCGGCCAGCACGGCGATCGCCGCGACAGGATCCATGGTGATGGTGAACGGCAGGAGCAACGCTGCGCCCGTCGTGGCGTTCAGACCCGGAAGTGCACCGACGACGACTCCACCCAGCGTTGCCAGTACCAGGAGGGTCAGAAGCCAGGGATCGGCCAGTGCGCCAAGGCCTGCGAATACAGCCTGCATCGATTCACCCGTACCAAAGGCCGGTCAGGAGACCACGGGGAAAGCGTATGCGGAACACGAGGTCGAACAGGAAAAACACGGATGCCGGAACCACGAGACCAATCAGGACGAGGACCGGTTTGCGCCTCTCTCCCCATGCCAGTGCGAGCGACACGGCAAAGACCGACAGGGCAAGAAAAAAATCGACGACCGTAACCAATGCAAAGACCCCCATGAGCAGGAGGCTGGTCCAGGTCTTGCCCGCCATGCGGTCGGCGACACGGACCGGATCGACCAATGCCATCAGCAAGGTCATTGCGATGATCAGACCGGCGATGAGTTGAGGAAAGTCGGACGGCTGGATGCCGCGCTTGAGAATCGGGGGCATCCGGTCAAAGCCGGTCGTTATCCAGAATGCCGCCAGGCAGAAGGCGATGATGACGGCCGGAACCAGCCATCGTTCCAGGTGGCGTGTGTTTGGGTCGGGCATGTCGAGGCTCGGAAGCAAGGATGGCGGCGGCGGAGTGTCCGCCGCCGCCAGGCAGACATTATTCGATGAAGCCCAGTTCCTTCAGGGCAGCCTGCATGTCGGTCACCATCGTCGCGATCTGGTTCCCCCAGACTTCGGATCCGGCAACTGACGTCGAGTCGAGTCCGACCGAAGTCAGGAAGCCCTGGTAGACCGTGTGATTCATCGACTTGAGCAGCGCCTCTTCCAGCTTCGCAGCGATCTCGTCCGGCGTATCCTTGTGAACGACGAAGCCGCGCACCGTCGAGAAACTGACGGGAATTCCCATTTCGGTGGCGGTCGAGACGTCGGCAAGTGCCGCCATGCGCTCATCAGCCAACACGACGATCGGGCAGACGTCGCCCGCTTCGATCTGGCTGCCTGCCTCGGCAAGGTTGAGGACGGCCGCGTCGACCGCACCCGCCACCAGCTGCGTGGCCAATTCGCCACCGCCGTCGAAAGGCAGGATCTTCGGTGTCTGCATGCCGCCTTTGACCGTGAACATGAAAGCGGAGACATCGTCGATGTTGCCGACATGGGTCGTGCCGTAGGTGATCGGCGCTTCCTTCTGCTTTGCCACGAAATCGGCGGCATCGGCATAGACACCACATCGCACCATCAGGATCTGCGGGTCGTCGGTACCGCGCGCGAT
Organism: Paracoccaceae bacterium; assembly: GCA_965242975.1. Taxonomy (GTDB): domain Bacteria; phylum Pseudomonadota; class Alphaproteobacteria; order Rhodobacterales; family Rhodobacteraceae; genus JAPPHA01. The sequence goes on from CBDETS010000007.1 coordinate 4,548,492, forward strand.
CGGACGAATGTCATCAAGCGTCATCTTGGTCTTGCCCTTCGCCAATTCGGCGGCATGGCCGATCGTGAAGGTCAGAATGGTGTGCCCGTCAGGCTCCAGTCCCAGGTAGTAGTCCATGGCAGCAGTGCCGCCACCGCCCCTCTTGTTTACGACCACCATGTCCTGCTGCAGTTCACGGCGTGCACGCAACATCATCATGCGCGTGGTCACATCGGTTCCGCCACCTGCACCGGCATGGGTGACAACCTCGATGGTCTTGCTCGGGTACTCATCTGCGATTGTCGGGCCGGCTAACAGCGCAATGGCAGCTGCGACGGCAACGAACATATGTTTCGACATTGTCATCTCCTTGGGTTTCGGCGGACTCGGTCTCGGCACGCCGTGATTCATGAAGTTGACGAACATAGCAGAAGATATTGGTATTTGGAATGCCAAATACCAAAATTGTTTTCGGTCCTGACCAAGAGTCGCGATCGACTGCCCCCAGCGATCCGATCATGAATCCGCCAATGTGTCTCAAACAGGGCTGGCGACGAGGCAGTATGGGCTGGTCCCTGGCCAAGCCGTACTTATGGCCTTGGAGGCTTGCCGCTCCAGGCCCGTCGCAAGAGGCCGCGCACTCCGTCGACGGTCACGGCACGCGGGTTCGAATAGGGGTTTTGAGTCGCCAGATCGGCCGCCCGTTCCAGATCGGTCTCCTTCAAGCCCAGATCTGCGAGAACGAGTGGCGCGCCCAGGGAACGGGCGAATTCCCAAAGACCAAGGGCAGGGTCGTCGTTTTCGAACAATTCGGACACCGGTGCGAGCAGTTCGGGGACCGCTGCCATGTTGTATGCCACCGCGTGCGGCAGGATGATCGCGTGGGTCTCGGCATGTGGCAGGTCGAAACTGCCACCGAGCGTGTGGCAAAGCTTGTGATGAAGCGCCATGCCTACCCTGGCGAGCACCGTCCCGCATGCCCAGGCCCCACGCAGGGTGTCTTCACGTGCAGCGAGATCGTCCGGAGCTTCGATCACCCTTGGCAGCGCCTCCTTGAATGCCGAAATTCCGAGGATTGCGCGTTCAGTGTCTGCAGACGTTCGATCGTCGGCATAGAGGCCTTCCACCGCATGGGCGATGGCATTGAGTGCGCTCGTGATCGAAACGGAAACCGGTAGGGTTGCGACGAGTTCGGGATCGTAAAGGACCGAGTCCGGGCGTACGCGTGGGTCCCTGAGTGTCGTCTTGATACCGTCTTCGGTCTGGCCGAGGATTGGAGTGCACTCGCTTCCCGCATACGTGGTCGGAAGCGCGATCTGGCGGACACCGGACCGAAGCGCCAGCGCCTTGCCCAGACCGATCGTCGAACCGCCGCCAGCCGAGAGCACACTGTCCGCGTTGACAGAACTCAGGTGGGCCAAGGCCTCCTCGGTTACCTCGACCGGCGTGTGCATTGCAGCTTTCGAGAAAACTCCAACGGCGGCAGTTCCCAGGTCTTGCGCAAGTTCGTGGCCGAGTTCCGACCGCCCGGGCGTCGTCAACACCAGGGTGCGACACGTACCAAGTGCGTCGAGATGTCGCCCGACCTCGTGACGCAGACCCGCGCCGAACGCGACAGCCTGATCGTCATCATGTCCGGACATGTCGATTACGCTCAAGTCTCCCCGGGTTTTCGCGACGCGGTCCCTTGGCACGCCCCGCGATCGATCCGGGACGCCTATTGAGTTTGATCGGGATCCGCAACACGTGACTGTCTCGGTTGCTTGCGGCGGTCCCCGCCACGGAACGGCACCAAGGCCAGGGTGACTTTACCCATTGGTTGGCGCGCCCGGACTCAGGGGCGGCATGGCCGTTCACCGACGATCTTCGCGGTAATCCGATTGCCGCCGAACGGCAGGGCAGGAGGGGAACCGGACCCGAAATTTCGTCAACCTTCCGACGAAGCATCCCGAAATTCCACCATGTCCGGACAGCTACAGGGACACGGCGTAACCAGCGCCCATTCTGCGGCACATGCTCGCGGTCATCGCCACGGCCTGGCCGTTGACAGGAATTCGCACGGTCGGATGAGCCCTCCGGGGACCGGCAGCCGGAAGGCTTTTGGAATGGTGACCCGTATCGTCACGGTTTGGGGTGGCGACATGACGGCCGAAACAAGGGGGGACACGCGGTTTTCGTCCACCGGACGGTGCCATGCTCCTCCCGTGTTCTCCGAAAGGCGAGGACAAGCCCCCGGGTCATATCCGAATCCCGGACTGTTCGGGGTTTATCCTGGGGCATGTTCCGGAATCGAGTCCTGTAATTTGCCGGATCATGCCGAACGGGCAATGGCAACCTGCACCCGTTGATTCCCGATGTCATTGCTCCCGGCTGCCCGCAACAACTTGCGCATTTCGATGATGTCGTCCGCGTATTCGCTCAGGCGCTGTTCGAACCAGTTGCGGTTCTTCGTGCAGATCAATGTGTGTGGTCTCCTTTGTCTCAATGTCGCGCAATTGGCGGAGAGATTGTTCCTCGAGATCATGTCTTCAAGATGGAACCGGACTGCCTGCACGGCCTGGAACCGGTACTCGCGTTCGACCGGGTCGGCGAAGAAACGTGCCAGCTCTCTGCAGTGGTCGCACGCGCACTCGATATCGCACGGCGTTGTCCAATCCGTCGGGGGTTCGGGAGGATATTCGCTTCTTCCGAGCAGGCAGTCGGCCGCGTGCTTCCAGAGTGTCTCATGGAATGAGAATCGCGGCAGTTTTTCAAGCCGGCTGACGACTCCCGGGAGCGTACGGTCGGGACAGGCGAGATTCTCGTGTTGAACGATGAGCTCGGTAAAGCGATCGGCAATATCGTTGCTCCGGGGATCGGCCAGGAAGGAGTAGACGCCAAGAACTGTTTCCTCGGTAAGTATGGCCGTCTTTGGTCCTTTTGGTTTCAACCCGGTCGCGTCGCTTTCCAATCGGCTCATCGCCGTTTCACCCAGTAACGAGATCACCTCGTGGCAGTGATCAGGGTGGTCCCTTCGCAGAACCATGGCCAGGGAAGCGGCGATTTTCAGCGCCCCATTCGGGTCTTTCGGCATTTGATTCGCCACCAGGGTCGGCCAGAATGCCTCCACCGGCTCCGAGCCCAGGCGGGACATGGCGTCGCACAACGCGTCGTCCAGGTCGGCACAGCACGAATAGCCCGCGGGGACGACCCGCGACAGGAACGTCGACAGCGCACCAACGTCGTCAAGTTCGCAGGTCAGTCGAATTCCCGTGGCGATGAAACGGGCCAGATACTCGACGGAATATCGAGGGTCCTTCCAGAACTCGGGGAGGCGCCGGATTATGTCCCTGACGGGCGAGCCCGCGCCAGTCCCCAGTCGGGTGGCTTCAGCTTCCGCATACCCGACAACTGCCGGGAATCCTTCATTGGCGACGATGTCCAGGGTGTTGGCTTCCGGCCAGATGGCCAGGGCGGCCAACCGGTACTCGCGTGCAATCGTCGGCGGAGCGTTTCCGATACAGTCGTCAAAATCCTCGCGGGTCGGTTCCGCAAATTCCGCCACGTTTTCCGGGTCGGGGATCAGATAAGCCGGTTCAAGGTGGATTTTTCCGAGGTCGTCGTGGCTGCCATTCGGACATGCCCAGCCTGCGAGGTATCGATAGTCTTCCGCTAATTCTTCGACCTCATAGCCAGGTGAGTAATACCCACCGTCGTACTCAACCAGATCGCTGATCTGTTCCACATGGATGGTCGTCGCGTAGATTCTGAATCCTGCCTTGCCTGCCGCTTCCACCAGGGTAGCCGCAATTGCCGCGTCGGTGTTCTTGAGCGCATCAAATCTCAATCCTGTCTCGCTGTAGGCGTGCTCAAGAAGCAGAACGATCTTGTCCGCGGGCTTCAGGTGCCGGGACAACTGCAACAGTTCCATGGCAAGCAGGTCGACCTGTCTCGTGTAGTCCGGTGCGCGAAGGGACTCGTCACGGTACGCAGCGCCCTCCAGGACGAGGTTGTACACGAGGCTGACACGGTAGCCTGATCGAAGCGGCAGGACTTCGTGCCGGCAGTCCGAATAGAATGCGGCAAACGTCAGTTCGGAGCGGTCTTCGGAATCCTGATCGATTTCGACGCTGGCGCCCTTGTGCTCGACGACGATCTTTCCTCCTGTCCCCGTCGATGGCAACGTGACCGTCAAGGTGGCGACCATTCTGTCAACTTTTTCCGCATCCGTGTGCGGCAGGAAAAACCCGCCGGGAGCGTAGATAAGAAGCTTGTAGGGAACCGCTTTCAGATGCCCGACCGGATACCCGAGACCATCGCCAACGTTTTTGAGAATACGTGACAGGGTTTCGTCCCAACTCTTGCCGAAAATCGTCCAGTGTTCCGGATCGATCTCCCAGCTGTCGCGGACTTCCGGATCGATGACGGTGTTTCTTCCCTTGCCGAACTGCGAGCGGAGGGCCCGTGCCATCAGTGCCTTCGCCTGGCCATCGGGAATCGGAAAAGAGATGGGCCCGACACCGTCGACGTCGAGGCTGGGAAGGGGTGTGACCAGGCGGCCGCCTGTGCAAAAGTTGCCCGGCCGGTCGATCGATTCGAGAATCGATTCAAGCCGCGCAATGTTCTCCTGGAATCCTGGGTTCGATTCGGGAGTTTCAACAAGGGATTCGTTCATCGTGCGTTGCCTTTGGGCTTGCCATTTCCGGAATGCAGTGCGGCTGGGATCCGTCGCGATCGCGCAGAATGGCCAAACGGGAAAGTTGTCATCTCGTTTGCGATGTCCCCGGAATTCACACTGACTGTTGTCGCCGCCTACCCTTTTTCGCGGGCAACCGAAACGCCAATCCGCTGTTGCTCCAGCCGCTTGGCAGCTTCAAGGAGTCTTATGAAACCCATGACGCGGTGAAATCGCGCAAGGCAATTTGGCGGCCAGGTCGGCCAACGTCGCAAGAACACCGATGTGACAGTCCGAGCAAAGGCAATGGCGTGGACGTCATTCAATCAAACGGGAGTCTTTTCGATAGTGCGGGATGCATTCTCCGGCGCCGAGCGTGGCACCTTTAGGGTTCGTTTCGAAATAGCCGCAACGGCTTCAGGGCTTGGAAGGATAGTTTAGTTCCGGTTGCCATCGAAATCGGTGTGCCGGATACGAGGGCCTCGATCTCCGAACTGCTGATCTTGGTACCAGTCGGGTAGTCGTTCGTATCCCGGTTCGGATGGTTGTGCCCTCCCGGGTCTCCACATTGCGCTGGAGCGTGTAGCGTGCCGTTTCAGGAGCCGGCCCACAAGGGTATGGGACACGAAGAAGCCCTGATCGGAAAGCGCATCGAAAATATGACGCAAGCTCTTCGACACCCACCACCGCAGCGAACGCTTGGGATCTCCATGCACGGCCCGTTCAACAAGCGCCTCAAGCGCCTCCTCAAGGCCTTCCCGGATCTCGACCGCAGGCTTGCAGCCCCATCGGGACGGTGGACACGGCCCGATCGCGCAGGTTCCTCCCCAAGATCCGCGGAACCACGGTAAATGGTCGACTGCGCGCACTCCCGTCGCCGTCGAGACCAGTGTCAGACCAGTGCCAGACCGTCCTGGCCAAGGGGCAAGGTCTCGGACGCAACAAACAGACGGAGGCTCTTCTCATTCAGATGCGGCGACAGCGCCTCGAACCGGCGCCGGATGGTCTCGGCCATATCCATGCCGGGGACGAATCATGTTTCGATTCCAGGAGGGGATCCCTCGGTGACAATACGATTTACCCGTGTCAAACCCGACCCTGACGTGCAGGAACGCCAGCGTCGGGAGCCTTGTCTTGCTCAAATCAGAATGCGGCGTAAAGTGCTCATCTGAGGAATGGTGAGACATCCGAACATCGCGATAGTTCTTCGTGTTGAAGACATTACAAGATTCCTCAATCCGAATCCTTTTGCTTCTTGATGCAAACGCATCGTGTACTGTGGGGGCGGCTATGACGGCAGATTCCGGCGAGCGCGCCCATGTAGAGACGACGGGCACTGTTGGCATGGCCTTGTCAGCCGAGGACGCTTTCCCTCTGTTCAGCGCAGAGGGTGAGCGACGGTGGGTGGCAGGGTGGATCCCCCACTACATGCGCCCGGTCAAACCCCATACCGGAGAGGGAGTCGTCTTCCAGACCGTCAAGAGGGATCTGGGAACAGCGACGTGGATCCAGACGCGGCACGAGCCAAGCGCTGGCCTCACATCGTTCGTCTATATCGTTCCCGACCACCACGCTGCCATGGTGGACGTTTGTGTGACCTCCGACGGCGAGGGCCGAAGCCGTGCTTCCGTGAGGTATCGCGTGACGTCCTTGTCTTTGGATGCGGACGACTTCGTTCGAGCTTTCGCCGAGGCCTTCGAGGATTCTATGTCCCATTGGGCAGAGGCTATTCAGCACCACATCGTGGATGGTGTGCCGCTCGGCGGAGAGTGAGAGCGGAGGCTGCCGATGAGCGTACATGCCGCGGGTGAATCATGTTTCGATTCCAGGCGTAGTCCCTCAATGGCAAAACGATTCGCCTGTTTCGCAATGGTCCCTTGGGTGTGTGCTCGCGGCCTCAGTCGCCAAATTCCTTTTTCGTCAACCAATGTTCGGGTGGCGGTGAACACAAGATGCCTGGCAGGCGAGCCGTCATCGGACATGATCTTTTTGGCGCATTACCAGGGACATTGCGCGGCGCATGCCGAAGTTTTCGAGGCCAATTTGGCGGTCGATCCCGGCCGGAATGACCATTACGTGAAACCTCTATCGGTGGAATCCGTGCGTTAATTTTTCAAATCTGCCAAAACATACTCTCGATACCTTTGCCCGGCAGGACTCCGAGGACTGTCTCAACTTCATGAACTGCAAGCGTGGCCGCCCATATGGCGTTGACACAGGTTGCAGTTCTATAGCGGATACGCTATATGAGCGGTATGGGATGGACGGTCGAAACCGTTTCGGCCGTCGACGCCGAAATCGAAGCTTTGCCGGTAGCGTTAAGCGCCCGTTTGATCCGATTGCTGGATGTGGTGGAGAATGTCGGTTTGGAGGCGCTTCGCGCTCCGCACGTCTAGCATCTTGAGGGCAAGCTGTGGGAGATGCGGGTCCGGGCCGATGGAGGCATTGCGCGCGGAATCTACGCGACGGCAACAGGCCGGAGGGTGGTGGTGTTGCACGTCTTTGCGAAAAAGTCGCGCAAGACGCCACGCCGCGCCCTCGCGACCGCCCGTGAACGGATGAAAAAGGTGATGCAATGACCAAGCTGAAGGAACTGAAGGCACGTCTCATGGAAAACCCGGAGTTCCGGGAGGAGTATGAGCGAATCGACGAAGAATATGCGTTGATCGAGGCACTTGTGCGCGCACGTGCAGCTGCAAAGTTGACGCAGGCGGAGCTTGCCCGGCGGCTGGGGACGACGCAGTCTGCGGTCGCGCGGCTGGAAGGCGGTCGGGTGTCGCCGTCGTTTGCCACGTTGCGCCGCTATGCAGAGGCGACCGGCACTCGGCTAACCGTGGGACTTGAGCGGGTTGAGGGGTGAAGCAGGCCGGCAATTGGCGGTCCCGGGATTGATCAAGGAGGAATAGTTTTGAGTACGAGTCCGCTTCGATGCCGCAACGAGAATGGAAACACAGCTGTCCTCGGCGAGTGGGGTTGTGACTCCGAGTATGGTGTCCTGACCGACGTTCTTCTTGGGCCGGCCGATCATTTCCGGTGGTTGCCCACGAGTTCGATCTCGAAGGCGACGCTCAATAGCGGCGATCGTTTCGACAGTCAGCTCGCGATGAGGCAACACCGTGAGATGGTCCAGGCCTATGAAGACGCCGGCGTCAGGGTTCACTGGCTGGAGGCTGACGATGGACTTCCCTACCAGGTCTTCTCCCGGGACTCGTCCTTCATGACGCCGTACGGTGCGGTCGTGACGCAGATGGCCCAATGGTGGCGCCGGGGGGAATACGCTCCCGTCATCCGCTTCTACATGGAGCGGGGAATCCCGATCTACGACATGGTCACGGCGGGGTCATTCGAAGGCGGGGATTTCGACATCATCGAGCCCGGCTGTGTCCTGATCGGATGGTGCGGCGAACGGACCCAGGAGCAGTCGGCGCACCAGGTGCGACGTTGGTTCGAGGCGGAAGGCTGGGAGGTTCGCATCGCACCGATCGCTGAACACTATGTGCACATCGATCTCATGGTGTGCATGCTGGCCGAGAAACTGTGCGCGGTCTGCCTTGATACGACCGATCCGGAAATCGTCGACTGGCTCAGGTCACGGAAGATCGAGATCGTCCCGGTCAACTACCAGGATACGATGGCGCTCGCGTGCAACGTCATGTCTCTCGGCAACGACCGGGTCATCGCGCCGGCCCACGCCAGGGATCTCGTGGAGCGGCTGAAGGCACTCGGGTTTACCGTCTACGACCCCGACCTTGACTGTTTCACGCGTGGCGGGGGAGGCGTTCACTGCATGGCGCAGTCTCTCCGCCGCGAAGCGGCCCGATCATGACAATCTGAGCCCGGTCCGGGAGGAACAGCGAGTACGTGTTCCAGTTCCACCCCCGGCCTCGCTGCGTCCGTGATTCGGACTCAATGATCGCCGCAAATCATGTCCGCGGCCTTTTCGGCGATCATGATGGTCGCGGCGTTGGTATTGGACGAGACGACGAACGGCATGACCGAACTGTCGCACACCCTGAGATTCTCGATGTCCCTCAACCGCAGTTCGGGGTCGACGACCGCATCCGGATCGTCTGGCGCGCCCATCCTGCACGTTCCGACCGGGTGGTAGTCGGTTTTGGCGTGCCTGCACGCATATTCGATAATGTCCTCGTCGGTCTCTGCGGCGTCCCCCGGATATGCTTCGACCTTGATGAACGGCCGGAACGCGGGTTGTGCCATGATCCGTCGTCCGAGACGGAAACCGGCGATGGATCGGCGAACATCTTCCCTTTCGCCCCAGTAGTTCGGATCGATATGCGGCTGCGCCATGGGATCTTTTGACTTCAGCCTGACAACGCCCCGGGACTTGGGCCGCAGCCAGGCGGTGTTGAGGGTGACGCCGTTCCTGATTTTCCGGAGCCCGTGCTCGAGCCCGGTCCCGGGCAGGAAGTGGAATTGGATATCCGGTACGGCTTCGCTTTCGTCGGCGTACCAGAATCCACCGCCGTCACAGACATTGGAGGCCAGGATGCCGGAGCCGAACAGCAGGTACTCGAGGCCCGCGCCCGCGGCTCTCAGAGGCGATTTGTAGCGATCCACCGACCACTCCCCGGCGCATTCCGACATGATGAAGACGTCCATGTGGTCATGGAGGTTGCTGCCAACGGAGGGTTGGTCGAAAACCGGTTCGATCCCGATCTCGCGAAGGTGGTCGGGCGGGCCAATGCCCGAGTGCATCAGGACCCTGGGGCTTCCGATCGCGCCCGCCGTCAGCAGGACCTCCCGGTCTGCCCGGATTGTTCGTCCGTTGACCACGACGCCTTGCGCACGTCCCTTCGAGACAACGATTCGCTCGACATGCGCACCCGTCCTGACGGTCAGGGCAGGGTCGTCTCGTACGGGCCGCACATAGCATACGGAAGTCGACGAACGGCGGCCGTCGCGGTTTGTGACCTGGTAGAATCCGAGCCCGGCCTGTTCGGCGCCGTTGAAATCGGAATTGAACGGCATCCCGGCCTGCTGGGCGGCCAGGACGAAAACCCTGGTGAGCCGGTGCGGCACGACGTCCGACACCAGCAGCGGTCCGTCCTGGCCATGAAAACGGTCCGCGAAGCGGCTGTTGCTTTCCGACTTCCTGAAGTAGGGAAGAACGTCGTCGTAGGACCATCCTTTGCAACCATGGGCGGCCCAGTTGTCATAGTCCGCCCCGTTGCCGCGGGTATAGAGTTGCGCGTTGATCGAAGAGCCGCCACCGAGGACCCGCCCCTGCGGGTACCAGACTTCCTTTCCGTTCAATCCCCGCTGGGGAGCAGTGGCATAACCCCAGCTGTGCGACCGCCCGGTCAGCCGGGTGAAGCCGGCCGGAATGTGGATGTACGGGTGCCGGTCCGGTGGTCCGGCCTCAAGCAACAGGACCGAGAATCGGCCGGTTTCGACGAGGCGGCGGGCGATCACGCAGCCCGCTGATCCGCCACCGACGATGATGAAATCATACAGGTCCCTGGTTGCCTTCATCGCCCTTCCGGCCTCGGGAGCAGCGGTGACCGGGTCATGGAGAGCCGATCAGGCGATCCGGCTGCCGCTTTCGGGCTCAAAGATCACCGCCTTGTCCATGTTGAAAGCGAAGTCGAAGACCTCGTCCAGGCGAACCGGCGCGTCGGCCCGCATTCGGGCCGTACAGTCTTTCCCGGATATCACCGATGTCACGAACGTATCGGAACCGGCGGGCTCGATAACGCTGACCCGGTTTTCGATGTGCTGTATGTTCCCGGCATTTCGGTCGGCGCCGTCGGGGTCGGTGATGGCCTCGGGGCGGACGCCGAGGATGACGTCCCGTCCAATGTGTGCCTGGACTGCAGAGGGCTGCGACAGCTTGAGTTTCGAGCGATCGCCGTTCGCATCCGTGACCTCCGCTACCGTCTCACCGCCCGCCTCGACGAGACGGGCGTCAAGCAGGTTCATCGAGGGCGAGCCCATGAAGCCCGCAACGAACAGGTTGGCAGGTGAATCATAGATCTCCCGCGGCGTTCCAACCTGCTGGAGGTAGCCTTGGTGCATCACCGCGATCCGGGTCGACAGGGTCATCGCCTCGATCTGGTCGTGGGTGACGTAGATCATCGTCGCGCCGAGATCCTGGTGCAGCTTCTTGATTTCCGTGCGCATGTCGACGCGCAACTTTGCATCGAGGTTCGACAATGGTTCGTCGAACAGGAAGACGTCAGGTTTGCGGACGAGCGCCCTCCCCATCGCCACCCGCTGACGCTGCCCGCCCGAAAGCTGGCTCGGCCGACGTTTGAGCAGCTGTTCGATCTGCAACAGCTTGGCGACCTCGGCGAGCGCACGGTTCCGCTCGGGTTTGGGAACACCGTGCATCTCGAGACCGAAGGTAATGTTCTGCGCCACGGTCATGTTCGGGTAGAGGGCATAGGACTGAAACACCATGGCAATGTTTCGCCTGGACGGGTGGACACCGTTGACCAGGCGCTCGCGGATGAAAATCTCGCCCGACGTGACCTCTTCGAGCCCCGCGATCATGTTGAGGAGTGTCGACTTCCCGCACCCGGAGGGTCCGACCAGCACGATGAGGTCGCCCTGTTCGACCGACAGGTTGATGTCGTGGAGTACCTCGACGGTCCCGTAGGACTTGGTCGCGTTGACGATCTTGAGGAATGCCATGTTGCTCATCCTAACCCTTGACCGAGCCTGCCATCAGCCCGCGGACGAAGTACCGCCCCGAAACGATATAGACCAGCAAGGTCGGAACGGCGGCAAGAATGGCCCCGGCGAAATGCACGTTGTATTCCTTGACCCCGGTGGAGCTCTGGACGAGGTTGTTCAGGGCCACCGTCATCGGCTGGCTGTCGAAATCCGCGAAGGACGCGCCGAAGAGGAAATCGTTCCAGATGTTCGTGAACTGCCAGATGATCGAGACCACGGTGATCGGACCGGAACTTGGCAGCAGGATGCGCCAGAAAATGCGAAAGAACCCGGCGCCGTCGATCTGGGCCGCACGAACCAGTTCGGTCGGAAACGCCGCGTAGTAGTTTCGGTAGTAGAGGGTGGTGAATCCGATGCCGTAGACGACGTGCACGAGAACCAGGCCCGGGGTCGACCCTGCAAGGCCGGTGAGCCCAAGGAGCCTGGCCATGGGGATCAGCACGATCTGGAAGGGGATGAAGCAGGCGAACAGCATGAAGCCGAAGAGAATGGTGTCGCCCCGGAATCTCCACTTGGTGAGTACGTAGCCGTTGAGTGCGCCGAGCAGGGTCGAAATCGCGACCGCGGGCACCACCATCTTGATGGAATTCCAGAAATACGGCTTCAGTCCGGTCGGCTGGACACCGATCTGGGCCTCGGACCAGGCCGAACGCCAGGGCGCCAGAGTCCATTCGATGGGCAGAGCGATCATGTTCCCCGAGGTGATCTCGGAAAGCGGTTTCAGGGAATTCGTCAGCATGATGAAAAAAGGCAGAAGGTAATACAGCGCGAACAGGAGCAGGAACAGGTATATGGCCATCCTGGCCGCTCTTCCGGTGCGGATTGCAGTTTCGACTGGTGGCGCCGCCATCAGCGTTGTTCCCTGAGCTCGGAGTAGAGATACGGGATCATGATGGCCGCTATCGTCATGAGCATGATGACGGCCGACGACGCGCCAATCCCCATCTGGTTTCGCGTGAACGTATATGAATACATGAAGGTCGCGGGCAGTTCGGTTGCCCTGCCGGGTCCCCCGCCGGTGAGTGCGATGACGAGGTCATAGGATTTGATCGCGAGGTGGCCGAGAATGACGAAGGCGGAGAGGAACGCGGGCCGCAGCTGGGGAATGACAACCCTGCGGTAGAGATTCCAGTTCGATGCGCCGTCAATCTGCGCAGCCTTGAGAATCTCGTTGTCGATTCCCCGAAGACCGGCAAGAAACATCGCCATCACGAATCCGGATGATTGCCAGACAGCGGCGATCACCACGGTATAGATCGCGAAATCGCGATTCTTGATCCAGTCGAAACGAAAGCTTTCCCAACCCCAGAGCTGGAGCGTGTTTTCCAGCCCGATCCCGGGGTCCAGGAACCACTTCCAGGCTGTTCCCGTGACGATGAAACTGAGGGCCATCGGGTAGAGATAGATGGGACGCAATACGCCTTCGCCGCGAATCTTCTGGTCGAGTGCAATCGCAAGAAGAAGACCGATCGCGCAGCAGATGACGATGTAGAGACTGGCAAAGACGCCGAGGTTGGTGATCGACGTGGTCCAGTGGCTGAGGCGCCAGAGCTTGGCGTAGTTTTCCAGCCCCACCCAGCCGAAACTCGGCAGAATCCGGCTGTCCGTGAACGAAAGGTATGCGGTGAAGAGGATGAACCCGTAGACGAACACAAGGGTCGAGGCCAGGGAAGGCGACAGAACCAGCTTCGGAATCCAGTTCTGCAATTTCGTCCTGAGGTCGCTGCGCGCGATTGCCTCTGCCACGGTTCCGCCTTTCGAGTTCTGCCGGAAAGAGGAATTGGCGGGCCGGCCCCGTTGAGAGGGCCGACCCGGTTTCATGGGTTACTTGGCAATCGAGACCGCATCAACCAGTTCCTGCACGGCCGCCGCAGCGTCGTACTCGCCGTTGAAGTGAGCCGTGACGACATCGTAGATGGCGTTCTTGACCGAAGCAGGCGCGGCGTGGCCATGGGCCATCGAGCCGAACAGGTTGCCGGAACTTGCGGCGGCGGCGAGATCCTTCATGCCCTGTTTTCCGCAGGCGTCAAACGCTTCATCGGAAACGTCGGTCCGTGCCGGTACCGAGCCCTTGACCACGTTGAAGGCCGACTGGAAGGACGGTGACAGGATCGCCGAAGCGAGCGCCGCCTGGGCCGGTGACACCATGCCGCCCTGGTCGAACATCGCGAACTGGTCGGCGTTGAAGGTCACCTGGTCGCCGGTGCCGGGGAAGCGGAAGCAGAGGAAGTCCTCGCCGGGAACCTTGCCGGCATTGAGGAATTCACCCTTCGCCCAATCGCCCATCATCTGGAAGGCCGCTTCGCCGTTGATGACCATGGCGGTCGCCAGGTTCCAGTCGCGGCCTGAGAAATTGTCATCGACGTGACTGCGGATGAAGGCCATCCGGTCGAAGGCTTCCTTCATGGTGTCGGAGCCGAGTGCGCCTTCATCGAGGTCGATGAATGCGGCCTTGTAGAAGTCCGGGCCTCCGGCCGACATTGCGACGGCATCAAAGATGGTCGCCTCCTGCCAGGCCTGGCCACCGTGGCCGATCGGGGTCACGCCGGCAGCGGCCAACGCTTCGACCGCGGCGACGAACTCGTCCCAGGTTGCCGGAACGCCGATGCCGTTGGCATCGAGCAACGCCTTGTTGGCCCAGACCCAGTTGGTCGAGTGAACATTGACGGGTGCCGAGACCCATTTTCCGTCGTACTGGGCAAACGCCTTGAGCGCGTCGGGAATGACATCATCCCAGCCCTCGGCGGCGGCGGTTTCGTTGAGGTCGGCAAGTGCTCCCTGTTCGGCCCAGTCGAGGATGTCGAATCCGAGCATTTGCACGGCGGTCGGTGCGTTGCCGGCCGTCACGCGTGCACGGAGCACGGTCATGGCCTGTTCGCCACCTCCGCCGGCGACCGGCATGTCGAGCCAGCCGATACCCTGCGATTCCAGGTCTTCTTTCAGCACGTTGAGCGCAGCGGCTTCCCCTCCCGAAGTCCACCAGTGGAGAACTTCCACGTCATCGGCTGCCGCCATGGTCATCGACGCACCGATCGCGGCCAGGGCAGTTGTTGTCAGTCTCATTGACTTGAGCATTCGAAGCTTCCTCCTGTGTTCTTTCCGTTCGAATTCATTCTATGGTTGTCGAGGTATTCCCCAATGACCTCATGCCGAGCGCGAGGCCGAAATGACTTCAGAAGATACCCCCAGTGACGGCGCGCCCTATATCACCGGATTCCGTCGTAGACCAGACCGGGCGACCAGAAGCATTCGGACTCGGGGGTTTCGGTGCGGTCAACCGCCTCCCGGCGACCTGTTCGATTGCCGTTGAAGGTCCATCGGCGTGGGTTGAAACCATGCCCCTCCGAATTGTCCAACAGAATCGGGACTTGACCTGACGGGGTTTTTTCGAGTTCCGTCACCTGGCCTCCGCTGCTCGCCGGAACGGCACCTTGGCCGGAACAACGGCTGGCGGATGCTCGTTCGCGGTGGTACGTGAGCCCCGTTTTTGTCCAGAAGATATCCTGTCCGAAGAGAGGCATGACGATTTCCAGTCTTGTTATCGTTGTTGGAACCGGAAACGCCGCGATGTGCGCAGCGATCGCGGCGCTGGAGTGTGGAGTACGGGTCCTGATGCTCGAAAAGGGCGGACCGGACCTGGCCGGGGGAAACACCAAGTACACGGCCGGCGCGATGCGGTTCGCCTATGACGGCACGGAAGACATCATGCCCCTGGTGCGGACCCGGGACGACCCGCGCCTGGAAAGAACCGACTTCGGCAGTTATCCGACGGACAGGTTCGCGAATGACCTGTTGCGATTCAACGAGGGACGAGCCCTGTCGCCGGAACAGGAAACACTGGTCTCGGGTTCACTTGAGGCGATGACGTGGCTGGCTTCCCACGACGTCAGGTTCGAGCCGATCTACAGCCGGCAGAGCTTCGAAAGAAACGGGTGGCATGTCTTTTGGGGTGGCCTCACGCTGGCGGCCCGAAATGAAGGTGTCGGGCTGTTCGACATGGAGCTGGAAACGGTTTCGCGGCTGGGAGGCGGAATCCGGTACAACAGCGCCGTCACCGGCCTGCTCCGGGAAAACGGCCGGGTCGTCGGCGTGCGCGTCGGGGACGAGGAGCTGTTTTCGGACGCGGTCATCCTCGCGTGCGGTGGATTCGAGGCCAACCCGGAGTGGCGGTCGCAGTATCTCGGAGAGGAATGGGCCGGGGCAAAGGTGCGCGGGACTCCCCACAACACGGGAGATGGCCTCAGGATGGCCTTCGACATGGGGGCCGCACGGTACGGGAACTTCGCCGGTTGCCACGCCACGCCCATGGATCTGTACATGGCGGACTTCGGCGGGTTGCACCTCCCGGCGATCGAGAGAAAGAACTACCGGAAGATTTCCTATTTCCTCGGTGTCATGATCAATGCCGAGGGAAAGCGGTTCGTCGACGAGGGTTCCGATTTCAGGAACTACACCTACGCCCAGTTCGGGCGCACCATACTCAGGCAGCCGGGGCAGTTTGCCTGGCAGGTCTTTGACGGCAAGGTGTTCGACCTGCTTTACGACGAGTACAGGTTTCACGATGCGCACCATGTCGAGGCGGATACGCTGGACGAACTGATCGAAGGGCTTGACGGTGTCGACCGCGAGACGGCGCGCGCCACGCTTCATGAGTTCAATGGTGCCGTCAGGGATGACCGGGCGTTCGATCCCTCCCGCCTTGACGGCAAATGCACGACCGGCCTCGACGTTCCGAAGTCGAACTGGGCGCGGAAAATCGACCAGGGACCGTTCCGCGCCTACCCGGTCACCGGCGGAGTCACGTTTACCTATGGCGGAGTGAAAACGGGTGAGCGGGGGGAGGTGTTGCGGGACGATGGCCGCGCGATTGACGGACTGTTTGCCTGCGGCGAGATGGTCGGAGGCGTTTTTCACGCCGGGTATCCCGGTGGCTCGGGATTGACATCAGGGGCGGTGTTCGGTCGGCGGGCCGGATATGGGGCCAGCGGCAAAGGCGGCTCCTGATGAACGGGCGCAACGACCGGTTTCGAATGATACGCCGGGTTCCACCAGAGGCGGCCCCTCCGATGGTAAAGGCTCGAAGCGCACGCCTTCCCAAGTATGTGGCACGACAGCGTGACGTCGGAAACTGCAAAGGGGTGGTCACGAGATTGACGTCCCTGTCTTTGATTCGGCAGCCGCCTCGGACAGCTTGATCGGCCTGAGGAATGTTCGTCGCGAGCGTCTCGTTTTGTGTGCTCAGGGGATCGCAGTCTGCCGCGCTCTTGGCGATGAAGCCGACAGGCTGTGTAGGGGAACCACGAACGATGACGAAACTCTTTGCAGGTTGGGGATACGTGCGAAGTGTTGTCTTGGCGTCGATGCGCTACAGGTGTGCAACAGGTGTAAGGCCGATCCCGGGAGTTGAGTTCAAAGACTGGTTCACGGGCTTGCGGTCCAAACCTGATTGCTGATTTCGGAACCTCGTTCGGTCGTTCAACCGGACTGTCTTCGTGGGGTGTCCATTCGCGGATGCATCGTCTCCATCAAGACGATGTCAATCCCGCCGATCAGACAGGAAACTTACGCTGCTCGGCGATCGGACAAAAGCCGTTGCAAGCTTTCGTACGATTGGCACAGACAGAAAACTGATCTCGAACAGAACACATGAGTCGCTGTCCTGGTTGGCCGCCACGAGCCAGTGCCCGCACGGGGAGAATGCGAAATCCCGCGGCTTGTTTCCGCCGCTCGGAAACGTCAGTCGCCGTTGAAGCGATCCGTCCCGGGTATGCATGCGAAAGATCGAAATCGAGTCGTCCCCGCGGTTTGTCACCCCGATGTGTATTCCGTCCGGATGCAACCCGAGGCCCGACGCCGTGTTGTCTGTTCGCTTCGACAATGCCGCCGGGTCGCGCGAGGACACCCGTTTGCAACCGGTGATTGCACCGTCGTGCCATTCCAACAGGGACACTTCGGACGACAACTCGCTGACCAGTATGATGTGATGGCGGCATCGGCTGAACGCCAGGGTTCTCGGACCGGAACCGGGAGGCGCCCGCCAGGTCCGTGCGCGGCCGAGCTTGCCTGCCGAGGCATCGAAGGGATAGGCGGCGACTTCGTCCGTCCCGAGATCGGGGACCAGCAACCAGCAACCGTCGGGCGAAAAGACTGCGCCGTGCGGGTGTGCCTTGGTCTGCCGGACGGGATGCGGGCCGCGTCCCGTGTGCAAAACCCGGTCTCCGGTTTCCGGTTCGATCTCTCCTTCCGGGGAGATCCGTCGAACGATCACGTCTCCGGAGTCGTAGCATGCGCAGGCTATCCACGTGCCCTGCGGATGAAGATCGATGTGGCACGGAAGGAGGCCGGTAATCCGCACATCATCCGTGACGTTCAATCGATGCCCCTGGCAACGTGTTTCCATGGCCACGATCGCTGCCCGGTCGTCCATGGTTTCGACAGTGGCGAACAACCTGTCATGGGCCGGGGAATGTGCCAGGTAGCTCGGATTCGGGAGACAGGCAAAACCGACAGACTCGAGCTTTCCCCCGGCGGTGAGTCGAATGACGGTTATGCCATCCCCTTGGGCGCGGAATTCGCCGTAGGCCTCCGTATAGGACCCGACCGCTATCCTGTAGGGCAGACCTGGCGGGTGAGAGACCGACCCCCCGGTGGTACTTGTGTCAATCCCGATCAACCTGCGCCCATCGAGAGCGAACTCGTCGAGCCGTGGACACTCAGGGTCGGCCGCAACGTCAGGTAGATCGGCGGGCCGTTGTAGACACCGGAAATCCGGTCGCTGAGAACACGGAAAGCAAGGCTGCCGAGGGTCTGCGGCTGGACATCGACACTCGTGAGCGGTGGGTCCATCGACCTGGCGATGACACTGTTGTTCACGCTCACGACGGAAACATCCCCGGGAATGTCCATTCCGGCACTCCGCAAGCCGCGGACGACGCCGATGGCCGTGACGTCGTTTCGAACGAAAACTGCCGAGAAGCCGATCTCCTCTGCCACGAGTGCTTCAACCGCCCGTTGCCCCGCCTCTTCGGACGGTTCATCCTGCATGCGGGCCAAGGAACGCGCGCGTGTGATGCCGGCCGACGCGAGGGCATCGCGATACGCGGGAAGCATGGAGAATCCTTCCAGCCTCGGGGCTCCCTCGACATAGGCGATCCTGCGATGTCCGAGCCCGACGAGATGATTGACCGCGATCCTCGCCGCCTCGTCGTAATCGATACGTACGCCATCTGCCGCAATGTCGTTGGGCCACCGTCCCAGGTACACGAGAGGCTTGCCCGAATTGACGAACTCGAGTGCCCCCGCGGCGGGTTGTTCCACCATACTCGGAACCACGATGGCGCCTTGAATGGACCAATCCCCGGCCATTGCTGAGAGCCTGGAGTTCTCGCTTGCCACCAGGTAGTCGGACTGGCTCGTGATCAGGTCGTAGCCGCTGCCCCGGGCGGCACGTTCGATTCCGTCGATCACCTCGGCGTAAAGTGGATTCGAAAACGTGGGAATGATGAGGCACAGGACCTTCCCGGACGAAGATCTTGCCAATCCCGGATCGCTTTCTGCCTTGCGCACGTAGGTGCCGCTTCCGGGACGTGTGACCACCACCCCTTCATTGACGAGCAACTGGACCGCGCGCCGCACCGTTGTTCGCGAAACCCCGTGCTTCAGCATGAGTTCGCGCTCGGACGGAATCGCGGATTCCGGTGCGTACACCCTCCTGACGACATCTTCGCGAATGGCCCTGGCCAGCGATCTGGTCTTATCTCGTAGTTTTATCGGTACCATAGCGGTCTGTTTTTGGCATAAATTGACATAGGTGTCAAACCGGTTATATAAATTAATAAAATTATCAGACCAAATTCTAGCATGGAGGTCTCCCCAATGAAAGCCTTGATGACAGCAGCGGCAGTGGCCCTGGTTGCAGGCGCCGCAGGCGCACAGGATTCCTACACGTTCAGGATGCCAAGCTGGATGTGGGAAGAGGGCATCGTCGGAGAGTGGAACAAGGGCCGCGTGGCGGCGTTCGAAGCCGCCAATCCCGGCATTTCAGTCGACAAGACCCTGATCCCGAACACGCACTACGAGCAGACCCTGACCACGCAGATCGCCGCTGGCGATGTTCCGGATTTCATGCCGGTGTTCACGAACATGCTGGCGCCGATGATCGATGCCGGCATCCTTGCTCCGATGGACGGATGTATCGAAGCATCCGGATTCGGAGACCGCATCCTTCCATCCGTCAGTTTCGCCCAGGTCGACGGCAATACCTACGGCGTGCCGCTGACAATGAGTCCACAGTCGCTGCTCGTCAACAAGCAGCTGCTGGCCGCCGCGGGAGTCGAAATCCCCACGAACCTGGACGAGTTCTACGCCGCGGCGAAGGCCGTGAAGGAAGCTACCGGCGAGTTCGGATACGGATTCCCCAATGACACGGCGAGTGCAATCCATGTCTACATCAACAGCATGCACTGGCTGATCGGCATGGGGTCGGACTGGTCGCAGCCCGACGGGACGATCACGGCGAATGACGAAGCAGCCGTGGCGGCCATCGGCTGGATCAAGCGCTTCCTGGACGAAGGGCTCAGCCCGAAGGGCCTCGGCTCCAAGACGGTCCGGCAGATGTTCGCGGAAGGCAAGGTCGCGATGCTCTTTGACGGCCCGTGGGTGGTGAGCATGGTCAAGACGATCAACCCCGACCTTGTCGAAAACGTCACCTTCGAAATCATGCCGACGCCTACCCATGCGGCGATAACGGGTGGCGCATTCTACGTCATCCCGAAGGATTCCCCGCATCCGGACGATGCCTGCAAGATGCTGAACGTCTTTTACGACCCGGCTGCGCAGCAGAGGTACCTCGAGGACCTGGTGCAGATTCCGGGTACCGTCGTCGAGCCGAGCGAGGCGTTTCTCGCGGAGGTGCCCTGGGCTGGCACCATGGCGGAAATTGCGGCAAAGTACCCAGGTGGAATCGGCTATGCTCCTCCCGGTTACGAAATCCAGGCGGCAGAGTTCCGGCAAATCGTGGTCGACGGGCTGTCCAGGATCTATTCTGGAGACATGTCGGTCCAGGAAGGTCTCGACGCACTCCAGAGCCAGCTTGAGAACTGGACGAAAACCATCTGAACCCTCCTTTTGTTCCGGGCAACGCCCTGGCCGGTACGCCGTAACCGGCCAGGGCGTACTGAACGCGGACGCACCGATGATCCGGGGGAACCTGCCGTGAAACGTGCTTTCGCCCGCAGGTTCAAACATCTTGAGTTGCTGCCAATCTGGCTGCTGACCCCGGCAGCAATCGTGATGTCCGTGATTCTCATTTGGCCGATTGCACAGGGAATACTGCTCGGATTCTTCAACACGCGCATCCTGAACTACAATGCCGGGCGCTACATAGGACTTGCAAACTACGAAGTCCTGCTATCCGATCCGTTTTTCTGGAATTCTCTCAAGGTGACCGTTTACTACGGTATTGCCTCGATGAGCTGCACATACGTGCTGGGTCTGTCCTTTGCCCTGTTGTTGAACCGGTCACTACCGCTTCGCGGCATTATCCGAACGATATTCATCCTCCCCTGGGCGGTCCCGGAAGTCGTGGCGGTGCTGATATTCATATGGATGCTTGACGCCCAGTACGGGGTCATCAACTATTTCTTTGTCGAAGCGGGATTCCTTGATGCGCCGGCGGCCTGGCTGGCCCAGGCGGACCTTGCCATGCCGGCACTCGTGTTGATTACCAGTTGGCATCAGTTTCCGCTCGCGCTCCTGATCCTCCTGGCCGGCCTGCAGACCATTCCGCGGGAAGAATACGAAGCCGCGATGGTCGACGGGGCGGGGGCTCTTTCCCGGTTCATCCATGTCACCCTTCCCGGACTGCGCTCGGTGAATGTCATCCTGATTCTCATCCTGATCCTGAATTCGTTCCGCCGGGTGACCATGATCTACGCCATGACGGGCGGCGGTCCGGCACGGGCAACCGAAACGCTGTCGATCCTGACGTACAACACGGCGTTCACCTACCAGAAGATCGGGTACGCTGCCGCGATCGGCACGGTTCTGCTGTTGATCCTGCTGGTGTTCAGCCTCGTGTATTTCTTCACGATAATTCATGTGAGGAGGGACGCTTGAATCCCCGCACCATCACAATGCTGATCAGTTCAGCACTGTTCGTGCTGACCCTGGTCTGTGCGGGCATTGTATTCTTTCCGTACTACTGGATGATCGTGTCTTCGCTCGAGGCCGCGAGCCTGTTCGAATGGCCACCGCGCCTGGTTCCGTCAAGTATCACGATGGAGGCCTACGTAAAGATTTTCACGGAACGGGACGTGTTCACCTGGTTCAAGAATACTGCCTTCGTTGCAAGCACGACCTCGATATTCTGCACGCTTGTCGCCATCAATGGTGGATATGCGTTGTCCAGGTTCAGGACGGGCAGCACGACCGCATTTTCGATCTTCATATTGTTTTCCCAACTTCTTCCGGCAACACTGATTGTCGTTCCTCTCTACGTGATCTTTCGACAGACAGGTCTCTACAATTCGCTGATCGGCCTGGCCATTGCCGATGCGGCGTTCGTGCTTCCCCTGGCGACCTGGCTCATGAAGGGGTTCTTCGACCGCATCCCTGTCGAAGTCGAAGAGCAGGCGATGGTCGACGGTTGCACGCGCCTTGGCGCATTCTACAGGATCGTGCTTCCCCTGGCCTTGCCGGGCCTTGTTGTTGTTGTTGCCATGAGCTTCATCACGGGATGGGACGAGTTTTTCCTCGCGCGGACCTTGATCTCGTCGCAAAGCAACTGGGTCTTTTCCGTCGGCCTCACGTCGTTCGAAACCCAGTATTCCATCGCCTGGGACGAGATGATGGCTGCGGCCGTGGTTTTCGCCCTTCCAGCAGTATTTTTCTTCCTCTTCGTGCAAAGATACCTCGTCTCCGGGCTGACCAGCGGTGCGGTGAAAGGCTGACCGATGGCTGTACCTGACAGTCATGGTCCCCAAGTCCTGCATTGCGACAACGTGTGGATCGACCCGCCGGGGCGCTTCGAACCGAAGTCCGTCGAGATGGCCGGAGGCCGCATTGAAGCTGTTCGGGACCGGATGCCGGCCCCGGATGCCGGCCCTTCAAATGCGGGAATCGATCTCGGCGGCGCCTACCTGATGCCGGGCCTGATCAACACCCATGTCCACCTGGAGTTCTCGGCCAGTCCGGACCCGCTTCGGGACTTCAACGGCGAGCCGGTTTCAGAGCGGTTGTCGCGTGCCATCCGGAACGCGCGATCGATGCTCCGGAGCGGAGTGACGACCGTGCGGGATTGCGGCTCCAGCCTGGACCTGTTGAACCATGTTCGGGGCAATCGGAATCGCCATGTCCTGCCACGGCTCTTGCTTTCCGGCCCCCCGATCACGGTCCCGGGGGGTCATCTGGGCATGTTCGGAGGCGAGGTAAGGGGTCCGGAAGACGTGGCAGCGGTTGCGTCCCGGTCGATTTCCGCCGGGGCCAGATCGCTGAAACTGATGGGCAGCGGGGGCGTCATGACTCCCGGAACCCATCCGGAGAACGTTGCCTTTTCGCAGGACGTGTTTTGCCAGGTCGCCGATGCCGCCCGCAGGCACAATGTCGCGAGCGTTGTTCACGTACTCGCCACGAAGAGCGTGAAACGCGCCGCCCTGGCCCGGTTCGACAGCCTCGAACACTGCGCGTTTTTCTGCCGGTCTGCCAGTGGGCGCCTCGAGCGGAAATACGACGCGACGGTTGCCGGAATCGTGGCCGATTGCGGCGTGGCGATCATGGCGAACCTCTCGACCGCGACGCGCACGCATGGAACCCTCCTGCAGGAAGGAATGCGGGGAAACCTGGACTCTCGGCACGCACTGGACCAGCACGACGTCATGCTGGAGAATTTCCGGAAGCTCGTCGATCTGGGTATCCCGATCGTTTGCGGGACAGATGCAGGTGTACGGGACACGCCTTTCGAGGACACCTGGGTCGAACTGGACCTGATGGCCCGATCCGGATTGTCGAACATCGAGGTAATCCGCTCCACTTCCATGAACGCCGCACGGGTCCTGAAGCTGCACGGCATGGTCGGAAGAATTGCCGCGGGATATTCGGCCGATTTCGTGGTGCTGAAGAGTTCGCCGCTTGCAGATATCTCGTCGTACCGTGACCCGCTGTACGTCTACAGCCGCGGGCATCGGACCACGTCGCCGTCGTCCATTGGAAAGGAATGAGTTTTGCTGAGCAGCTTGGAATGTCTGGATTGCGGAGACGTCATGTCATTGGCAGAGCACTACAATTGTCCGGAGTGCGCTGGAGAACTGAGGCTGCGGTATGAATACGCAGCAATCCGTCGCCGTGGTGAATTCGCACGAAACTGGCGGACACCGGCAGACATTTTCACTCGATTCGGAGAACTGTTGCCGCTTCCTGGTGCCTCACCGGCAATAACCCTTGGAGAAGGGAATACACCTCTGATCCGGGCCAGGAATCTGGAGAGCACGTTGGGATGCAGTGAGCTCCACTTCAAGCTGGAATGCTGCAATCCAACCGGCTCTTTCAAGGACCGACAAGTGAGTGTCGGCATCTCCGCAGCCATTCGGTTCGGCCGCGGGAGATTCGCCGTAACTTCGTCCGGCAACGTCGGGAATTCCCTGGCGGCGTATGCGGCGCGATCAGGAACCAGTGCGCACGTCTGGGTCTCCCAGAATACGCCGACGTCGAAGCGGCAGCAGATCGACGTATATGGATGCCAGGTCTTCGAAATCGAGACCGGGCCCGAGTACGATACCGAGGATGCGTTCGACAACCCGTACGAAGTTGCGGTTCGCGCACTTCCGAGGTTCTGTCGGCGGAATCGACTGGTTCCCATGACGACCGCACGGTCCGTCAATCCATTCATGGTCGAAGGCGCCAAAACGATTGCCTACGAGCTCTGCGCGGATCTGGGATACTGTCCCGACGTCGTGGCCGCACCGGTTGGTGGTGGCGGTCTGGTGGGTGGTCTGTCCGAAGGTTTCCGCGACCTTCGGGAAATCGGATTGACAGACCGGGTGCCGAGGATCGTGGCCGGACAGCCGCTGGAGTACTTCGCAGGTATCGACCAGGCTGACGATCCCGACTGCACGGGTGCCCGACCCTTGGACGCAAACTGGGCCAATGCGGCGATAACGAACTCCGGCGGGCAACTACACCGTGTGACCAGGAGCGAGATCCTCGCGGCACAGGCTGACCTTGCAGGAAAGGAAGGAATTTTTGCAGAGCCGCGAGGAGCCTACGCGCTGGCTGCATTTTCTACCGAAGCCGGAACGGGCCGTATCGGCAAGGACGACGTCGTGGTCGTCATTGTGTCCGGGACTGGCCTCAAGGACATGGCGGCTGCGGCCGAGTTTACGACCCGGTACAACCTCGTTTCATCGTCGACGGTGCCGTCGATCTGGGAATCGAAACTTGACGTTGAACCTGAAACTCCAAAGTCGCTTCACTCTGAAGGAAGATGACGGATGGCGCACGTTGAATTTGTCGAAGTGGCCAAGTCGTTCGGGCAGGTAGAAGCCGTCACCGACATCAACATTGCAATTGACGACGGCGAATTCGCAGTGCTCGTTGGTCCTTCGGGATGCGGAAAATCCACCCTGCTGCGGATACTCGCAGGGCTCGAGAGGGCAACAGGCGGATCCATCAGGGTTGGTGGCAGGGTTGTCGACGATCTGCCTCCGAAGGATCGTGACGTTGCCATGGTTTTTCAGAACTATGCTCTCTATCCCCAGAAGACGGTAGCCGCGAACATGGGGTTCCCACTGAAAATGCGTGGGGCAGGTCGGCTGGAAATTGAACGGAAAGTGCAGGAGACCGCGGGAATACTGGGATTGGAGAACCTCCTGAAGCGGTACCCGAAGCAGCTCTCGGGAGGGCAGCGGCAACGCGTGGCCATGGGCCGGGCGATCATCCGGAATCCAAGCGTGTTCCTTTTTGACGAACCGCTCTCGAACCTGGACGCAAAGCTCCGGGTCAGGATGCGGGCAGAAATCAAGGAGCTTCAGCAACGTTTGGGAACCACAACCGTTTACGTCACCCATGACCAGATCGAGGCGATTACCATGTCAGACAAGATCGTCGTCATGCGTGCCGGCAGGGTCGAGCAGGTGGGCACCCCTCTCGACGTATTCGACTACCCCGCCAACAGGTTTGTCGCCGGTTTCATTGGATCGCCGGCGATGAACTTCCTGGAAGGTCAGGTCGTGTCGTCCGGTAGTGGATCGGAGTTCATTACCGAGAGCGGCCTGGCCTGCAGGTTACCTGCGAACTGCGGTCGTCATCTCGACCGGTGCGTATCGATCGGAATCCGGCCGGAACACATCGACCTGGCCGAAGAGGGAACGAGCGATGCGTTCAACTTGCGCATATCGGTCGTGGAGCCGACGGGGGCGGACACGATGATCATCGCGCGCGTTGGCACCGATGAACTGTCCGCCATGGTCAAGGGGAGGCACCGATTCGCTCCCGGCGACTCCATTCGTCTCAAACCCTTGCCCGGGATGCTTCATTTTTTTGCAGAGGATGGTACTGCGATCCGGGTGTGAGTTGCGGTTGGCGGGCATGCATCTGCCACGACATCGACGGCCTGTCGCTCCGAGCTTGCACGACCGCAACGGCTCGGTTCGACTCGAACGCAACGGTTTCCGAGAATCGTGAACCTTGGCTCAAAAGCCTTTCGTAGCGCAAGGCGGTTCCCGTTCCCGTCCATCACCTGCTTCTGGCACGCCGTGAGAGCAAAGAGCGTGAAATCGGCACGCGTGCCGGGTGTCAGGCCGCTCGCTCCCGCGAGTCCGAGAATTCGTCTCGGGTAAATCGAGACGGCGTTGATGCAGTCCTCGAAACCGAGGCCAGCGGCGTGGAGCTTGGACACCGTTGTCGCCAGGTCATAAACCGGCCCGTCGACATTGCGCGTGTGCAGGTCTGTCGAGATCGAGTACGGAAGGAGTCCGGCGGCGATGGACCTGGCCGCCACATCGAAGTCATACGAGGCGGCACCGTGCCCCACATCCATGTGAATGCCGGCTTCGGCAAGCCGGCACGCGTGTTCGAAGACGTCCGCGTTCCGGGTGACGGAACCACCTCTCGTTCCGTTGAAACAATGGGTGACAATGTCGCCCGGCGACAGCAATGCGAAAATCTCGTCGAGACCGGGCGGCGGTTCTCCGATGTGTACCATCAGGGGCAGGCCCGCAGTTTCTGCGACGCGTTTTGCAATCCGGACCGGTGTGATCCCCCAATCGCCGACGACTCCGCCACTCGCGCGCACCTTCACCCCGCAGACAATGTCCCGGTTCGCTTCGATTGCGGCGAGTGTTCGTTCAGAATCGATGAATCGCGTGTCGATGAGCTCCGGGACCCGGTTGCTTGCGACAAGGCCGATCGAACCGATGTTAATGAACGCGCGGATCGTTTCCGGCCGGCGTTCAATGACGTATTTCCGGAGGCCATGAAACGTCGCCTCGCCAGCCGAGCCCGCATCGGCCATCGCGGTCACGCCGGTATTCAGCCCGGCGCGATCCGGTGGGACTGAAAAGTCGGTACCGCCGTACCAGACGTGAACGTGCAGGTCCGTCCAACCGGGCGACATGAACAACCCGCATGCGTCCAGAACGTCGTCGCCGGACAATGGCAAATCACTGATTGTTCCCTCGTCGGAAATCGCGACACTGGACCGATCCTCCGCTTCATCGAAGCAAACGGGTTTGACGTTCTTCAACCACAGGCCCATGCTCAAGGTTCTCCTTGGAAGCCGGGAGATTTCCATTCATTCTTTGTTGCTATCGTATCCGATCAGGTCATGTAATGGCATATTTGGAACGCCCATTGGTCGAGAAGGTCGACCTGGGAGTCGACCCTAATTCCCACCAGCAAAAAAAGATCTTCAAAGGCAAGATCATGATGGTCAAAAGACCTTTCCTGATTTTGTTCTCCTTTCTTGAGAAATACCAAAACGTGATTGAATCATGAAGATTTGACGAGTCCCTTGGAAGGGTCATGTTCATTCACGTAATCAAGGCTCTCGTCCAGATTCTGCGCGAATTGATTGTCGAGAACACCAATACGGGTCTCGCTGCCAGTAGATGCAGAGGTCAGAAAGGTGGCGGGCTTCGCGCAATGGACGTCAAGAAAGTCAACTTCGCCGAGCCATTGCTCCGTGATGCGGAGAACTATCCGTTCGTCAATGAGCAACGGTGCAGGCAGATCCGCAGGTCATTTCATGCCGGCCATTGCGGAAGACCGAAGGCTGTAATGAGCGTTTAGGTCAAGCACTAGCAGGCGAGACGGAAGCCATCCATTTCCGCAAGGTCGTCAAGCGCAATCTCGCCCAAGCGAAGCAACGAGCCTGAAGTCAATTCGATGCGGGAGCCTCCATGCGGTGTGATTCGGCCAGTTCGGCCATGCTGTTGAAACGGAAATCGAACCCGGGTTCTTCCGGCGGAGGCATGGTCGCGCCGAACCCCGGCTTCTCGTGTCGACGGTAGATCCAGCAGTTGGCGAGGCCAATCGATCGTGCGGGGACATGATCGTGAAACTGGCTCTCCGCGACATGAAGAATTTCGGACCTGGCGTAACCGGCGCGGTCGAGGGCCGAGAGCATGTAGTCGAAGTTTCTCCGGTCCGGCTTGTAGGATCCAATGTCCTCTGCGGTGAAGACGAAGTCGAACTCGACGCCAAGCCTCGCCCTGCTGACTTCGAAACTCGCGTTGTCGGTATTGGTCAGAACTGCCAATCGATAATGTTGCTTCAGGTAAGCCAATGCATCGGGGCTGTCGTGAAAGGCGGGCCAGTTTCCGACCGCCATTCCGTAAGCCGCGCACTCTTCCCACGTTACGCCGATCCCCCACTCCTCTGCGAGGCGGCGGTACACGACCGCGAGTAGGTCGCGATACAAACGGGTCGGCGTCCATTTCTGTGCATGTGACTCATGGTAGGCGTGTGTTTCCAGAATTTCGTCTGTTGACAGGGATCGGCCGACCTTGTTCGTGAGTGGTTCGAGGGCTTTGATCATTCCGGATTCCCAGTCGATCAGCGTGCCATAGACGTCGAAAGTCAGAATCCTGAAGTCGTTGATCCCTGATCGCATGCGAATCTCCGCTGAATCTGCTGCAACATGCCCGGTGACCACGGCTTATTCGCTTCATCAGTTGTGATCAATCCGCCGACACTCGAGTTGACACAGGACCGCGAGCGTCCGCTTGCCTCGTTGCCGGGGCAGGGCACTGGCGGGCGACGAATCTCACGAAACGTTAACGAGCACGGACCCCGACAGAACGTGAAGAATTGTCATGGTTGTTGGCGCTTGGACAAGACGCTGCTCCAACGTGCCGAAGGTCACATGTCGTGACACGTCGGTAGATACAGGACTGGTTCGAACAGCGGATTTGCACCGCTCGCGAACCACTGTATTGGAAAACGAAGCCGCACGTGACACGCGGTACGTGTTTTCGGCAAAATTGACGCGTACATCTCGAATCCAACGAGGTCCCGTATCGCCGATAGCCGCCGCGACGCATTGCCTCGATGGAGGCGCCGTCCCTTGTTTTGACGGTGCACGCCATCGAGGTCAGTTGCAGAAAATCCCTTCTCCGAGTTCGGCGCCTGTTGCCAGCCGAAGGCGCGGCAAAACAGCTAATCCGCGAGATTCCCCGTCGGGTAGTTTTCGTTCCGGGCGACGCCGCAACGACGGAGACCTTTCATGACACCTGCATACATACCCAGGTGCCCGTGGAGGTCGACTTCGACGGGTCATTCGCGGCACCGTCACCTCCCGCATGGCTCCGTTTACCCTTCACCCGGTAATCGGACGGACTCTTTCTCACCACTTGGCAGGTTTCCTGATCGTCGTGCCCGGAATCAGTTTCGGCAACTGGGAGTCCCGAAGCGCGCCGGTCCGGACCCGGCAATTGAAGTCCGCATGCCTCCGCAGTTGTTGCGACGTCCTTCCGGTGCCTGGTGTAACAAGTCCGATCCGCTTGCCGTGGTGCAGCCGGACGAGCCGCATCGCTTCGGCAATGTCGCTGTCGTTGCTCACCACCACTCCGCAATCGTAGGCGTCGAGCCAGCCATCATTGAGCAGGTGCACTGCGAGATTGACGTCGGAACCCTTTTCTTCCGTTCGGATCACGGTCGCGGTGCGGACGTTCCCGACCGGCTGCGCGAGCGGCGCTCTCACCGGGTGGCTCAGGAAATGCCCGTAATACACATCCACTTCGGGCTGGAAATGGCGGAGCGCCCGCAGGTAGACATCCTGGCGCTGCGGTTTGGACTGGTCAGCAGGTGTGCCTGACACCCGGGCCGTGAAATACTTGACCT
The DNA here is from genome assembly GCA_965242975.1 of Paracoccaceae bacterium. Classification (GTDB taxonomy): domain Bacteria; phylum Pseudomonadota; class Alphaproteobacteria; order Rhodobacterales; family Rhodobacteraceae; genus JAPPHA01. The sequence goes on from CBDETS010000007.1 coordinate 4,578,154, forward strand.
TAAGGATGTCGTGGTGAGACTGCAGCACCCTTGAGAACAGGGCAGGCAGATCCAACCATTTCAACGGCGTGCCCTTGAGAGCCCCGTAGTAGAGATTGAAACCGTCCACATAGACGAAGGTTCGCATAGCCGGCCGCTGAAAAAGCAAGGGCCTCCGAAAAGGCCCTGCGCCCCACGGTCGAAACCGCAAGGGGTGTTGCACCCAACCTATGCACTGCAGGCGAAATGTCAAGGAATTTGGAATTTCGGAATGAGGGAAGCGCGCTCGACTCCATGTTCCGGCCTCGGCTCTATAGGCCAAGGTCACGGCTCTCGGCGCCTGGGCCTTCGCGATTACCGTGGCATGGTCGCTATCGCGCAACCATTCCTGGCTAGCCAGTCCATCGCCGATCGGAGATAGCACCGACAACGATTTCGATGTGACATAGCGCTCCGCTCTGATCGCAGTAAACCTGATGCCGACTGGGCACCTGCCCGGGCTCCGCGTTGTCCAGTCCGGTTCGAAACTGACTAGGGATTCGCGTTCAAAATTGACCCACCTCTGCCTTCCCTTTTCCAAGTGGAATCCTTTCTTCCGGGCATTCCGCTCCGGTGTTCCGGTTCCGTTCGGGGAGAAGAGGAAGATGGGAACGCATGATCGAGCTGACTGGCCTAGACTGGTGGCGACGGTGCGCTCGCCGCCGCTTGACAAGGTGGCGATGGCACTTGGCTACCGCCGCGACGTGACGGACAAGGCGTGCTGGAAGCGGCCGGAGTCGTGATCTCCGCGGGCTTCTGGAGACGAACGACTTCGAGGGTTTCGGCGACCAGGTCAGTTCCTGGCTCTCGGGCATTCCCTACCAGTGACACGCGAGCCTCCTGCACATGTGTTTCCGGGCCATCGGCGTAAATGTCCGGGCGGAGGACGCATCGAGCCGGGGCCGTGCCGGTACGGTCGTTCTGACGGGCGGCCAGGTGTTTGTGCTGGAGTTCAAGATGGCGGAGGGGGGCGGCGACACGGATGCTGCTCTGGACGCGGCGGCTCATCAGATGCGGAAGCAGGGCGGCACGGAGAAATACTGCGACCACGGAGAGTCGGTCCACCTTGCCGACGTGGCTTGCGGCCGCGAGGCCAGAAACCTTTTGGTGGTCCGGTCCAAGCCGGCTTGAGCAGACGAGAGTTCGCCGGGACACCGGGCTGGGTGGGACCGTGCCTTGGTGTTGTTTTTTGGTTTGGCTCGGCGTGGTTTTTTTGCGTTATTTCATTCGATCCGGGACCGTTCTTCCCACTTTGTACTGACCTGAGTTGAAGGGTAACCGGATCCGTCACTGGTTCGGCTCGGTGTCTGGCTTGGGACTGTATCGTATCCGCCCCGTCCCCTGGTTGTTCCGACTTGGGTCCATCACGAGGCCTCGTGTACAGCCCCGGTGAAGCACGGGATTTTGACGGAGGCATTCATCGGGACCTGGGAGATGCTGCGGGAAGCCAGACCCGGGATCTTGATCTATGGCATGATCAAGTATCGGGAAATTTCGATCACGCGATACAGGTTTCGCTTCGGGACTTGAGGAGACCAGCCGGATTTCGGGCGAAAGGGAGGCGTTGCCGTTAGCCGGAACTTCATGCGGAACAAAACGGAATCGAATGCTCGCAAGTCGTTGATTTAGAGTCGTTTTTTGGAGCTCGGCGGATGCGAATTTGGGGATTCATGTTACATGTAATTTGACAGAAGGCCCGATCTTGTGCCAATTTAACCCGCAAACACAAGATAACCGGGTTCCATGTCCTTCCATTTCGAGTCCATCCCAAACCGCCAGAGCAGGCCCACAATCCTCATCAGAAAGGCATGGCGAGAGAACGGACGCCTCAAGAAGAAGACCCTCGCCAACCTCACACAGCTCCCGCCCCACATCACCAACGGGATCAAGGCCCTGTTCGAAGGCGGCGTCACCGTCGCCCGCCCCGAGGACATTTTCACCATCCGCCGCTCCCGGCCCCATGGCCACGTCGCCGCCGTCCTCGGCACCCTGCGCCGGATCGGCCTGGTCCGCATCCTCGACCGCACGGCGAACCGCATGCGGGATCTCGCCGTCGCCGCCATCGTCGCGCGCATCGTCGATCCCGCCTCCAAGCTCGCCACCGCCCGGGCGCTGTCGCCCGAGACCGCATCGACCAGCCTCGGGGCCGTGCTCGATCTCGGCCCCGTCACCGGCAACGAGATGCTGGCCATGCTCGACTGGCTGCTGAAGCGCCAGCCCTGGATCGAGAAGAGCCTCGCCAACCGCCACCTCGGGGGCGGCAATACTCTTGTTCTCTACGATGTTTCGTCCAGTTTCCTGGAAGGACGGTGCTGCCCCCTGGCGGCCTTCGGCCACAACCGTGACGGCAAGACGGGCAAGCAGCAGATCACCTACGGACTGCTCTGTGCCGCAAACGGCTGTCCGGTGGCGGTGGAGGTCTTTGCCGGCAATACCGGGGACCCGTCCACGGTGGCGTCACAGGTGGATCGGGTGCGTTCCCGCTTCGGCATCGACCATGTGGCGCTGGTGGGCGACCGGGGGATGATCACCGCGGCCCGCATCCGCGAGGATCTCGAGCCGGCGAACCTCGACTGGATCTCGGCCCTCAAGACCGAGGACATTCGCAAGCTCCTGCGTCCGGCGGATGCGGGCGAGCCGCCGCCGCTCGTCCCCGAGGCCCTGGTTCCCGACGCGGTGGCGGAGGTCACCGGCCCGGACTTTCCCGGCGAGCGGCTGATGGTCTGCCTGAACCCGCGGTTGCGGGAGGAACGGGCCCGCAAGCGGGAGGACCTGCTGCGGGCGACGGAGGAGACGCTGGAGACGATTGCGGCGTCGGTGCGTTCGGGCCGGCTGAAGGGCCGGCAGGCCATCAACCGCCGGGTGGGACGGGATGCCAACCGCCGGAAAGTGGAGAAGCATTTCGAGATCACCGTCACCGACGACGCCATCGCCTGGAGCCGCAGGCAGGAACGGATTGCCGCCGAGGGCCGGCTTGACGGGGTCTACGTGATCCGCACCAATCTGAAACCGAAAGCCATCGGGCCGGAGGCGGCAGTGGAGGCGTACAAGTCCCTCGCGCAAGTCGAGCGCGCATTTCGAATACTCAAGGCATCCCGGCTGGAGATCCGGCCGGTCCACGTCTATTCCGAGGACCATGTCCGGGCGCATGTGTTCCTGTGCGTGCTGGCCTTCTACGTTGAATGGCATCTCCGCCGTCGCCTGGCGCCGCTTTTGTTCGAGGATGACGACCGCGAGGGCGCCCGGGCACAACGCACGTCACCGGTGGCGCCCGCAAAGGTCTCGGAGAGCGCCAAGCTCAAGGCCGACACCAAACTGACCTCCGACGGGCTGCCGGTTCACAGCCTGACAACGCTTCTCGCCGACCTGGCCACGCTGACGCTGAATGAGGCGACGGTTCCAACCAATCCCCACCACCATTTTCCGGTGTTTACGCAGCCGACGCCGTTGCAGAGCCGGGCCTTCAAACTTCTGGAGATCGAACCCGCAAAATCCCACTCGTGACCAAGCCCGCTGGGGCTGTTACATGTCGAGTCCCGCCCAAAATCGTCTATCCCGCTGACGACAAAAGATTTTTCTAAAATCCCGCGATGAAGTTCCGGTTAGCCAAGCCAGGGAGAGTCGCACGCCATACGTGGGTGATGCGGCCACCGCCAAAACGCTCAACCCGAACTCCTTGAGGACCTCGATCCGGATGAACATGCCGGGGGCGGAGGCGTCGTCCGCGGTGGTCGTTCAGGCACAAGCGTTCGATTGCGCCGTCCCGTTCCCCGAATGTAGTCCGCCGCTTGCCCGATTCAGCTCAGTGTGTCGACGAGCCTGGCTTCGGAGATTCTGCGGTCTTGTGTCAAAAGCGTTGCTCCGGTTACCCGGGCGGTTGCCACCAGAATGCGGTCGGCCGGGTCGCGATGAAAGGACTCCGGCAGGGACGCCAGTTCTGCCGCCACTGCCGGGGAGATTCCGTGGCGACGTACCAGCGGAGGTGCGACCGCCTTCTCCAGCCACTCCCGAAGGGGAATCGTCAAGCGAATGCGGCCCAAACTGTGCAGCGTGGCGACTTCCCAGAGGGAAATATCGGAGACATGCAGCGGCGTCTCCGCGTCTGCGGCCGCGATGACCTTCCACTGGTCCCGAGACAACCGGTCGCGGTCGCCGTGCCACCAAAGCAGTACATGGGTGTCGAGCAAAGCTTTCACCGTTGGTGGCTGTCCCAATGTTCCTCGGGAAGCACCGGCCCCAAGACGTCGCCGACAGTGACGACTGTTCCCTCCAGTTCCGTTTGGGGATACCGCTCACCATCACCGGTCACGCGTGACAGCTCGGCGACGGGTCGACCGCGCTTCAGAATCACTACCCGCTCGCCAGTATCACGGACGTCGTCGAGAATGGCGAGACATCGCGCTTTGAAGTCGGATGCGTTTATCTTGATCATGTGACCAGTTCTTATGACCGGTCACTTTGTTTGTCAAGATCTGCCACCTTGATTGTCGCGTTGCACGCTGCAGGACCTGGAGCCCCGAGACCTGGAAAAGTCCCGGGCGACCATCACACGACTTTTCGCCCGGTTCGACGCGGCCGTTGTTGACGTTATTCAACGGATGCGGGCCGAAGGCGCAACGGATAGGCCGATAGTAACATTCCTAAATGAGGCACTACGGACCTTCATCTTGATTGTCGCGCTGCACGTACAGCGTTTCAGGCTGCCGGTCATCCGCCGCCCGGTGCAGCGCATGCTGGCAGCCAGCCGGCCGGTTCCATGTTGCCGCCATTCGGATCGACAAGCGAAATGGGATCTTGTAACGGGCCAACCAGTTCAACATATAAGAAGAGAAATAACTGGCGCTCTTTAAGTCTACAGTAATGCTGCAAAAATACCGTTAATTCGAAGGTTAATCACGGTGCGGACATGAAATTCATCGATGCGATGAAGACCCTCATGGAGTGGGACGCGCGGGGCAGAGAGGTATTCTCCGTCGAGGACCTGCGCGCGATGTTCCCGGAGCGGTCGCCGAAGACATTTGCCGCGGGTCTGCACCGGCTGGTCCGGCAGGGCGTACTTCAGCGTGCTGCCCGTGGAGTCTACGTGAACCCCCTGTCCCGCCAGCCGAAGAGTTACCTGGTGGAAAAGATCGCGGTCTGTCTCCGCCGCGGCGCCTACAGCTATGTCAGCCTGGAGTCGGCCTTGTCGGAATTCGGGGTCATCTCGCAGATCCCGATGAGCCGGATCACCGTGATGACGACGGGCCGGGCGGGTGTCATCAGGACCCCCTACGGGGTGATCGAGTTCACCCATACCGCCCGGCCGTGGCGGGACATCCTGGAGAACACCCTCGTCATGGAGGGCCGCCCGCTACGCGTTGCCAGGGTGGAGACGGCGCTCCGCGACATCCGCCGGGTTGGCCGTAACCTGCACCTGGTCAACGAAACGTACTACCAGGAAATCCTTGAGGAACAGGCGGAAACCGGGCGGAAACCGGAGAAGCGGCCGGAAGCCGCATGACGCATGATCCGCCCTGTCCGGAAATGGCATGAGATGTCTGATGCCTCTGAAATCACCGCTGTGCCGTTCCGGACGCCGCCCCACATCTTTTTGCTGTGATCCCAACGCTGCGAGAGTTCGAAAAATTAGGGGACTATATTCGAAAGTCACAAGTCCCAAGGTTTCCAGACGCCATTCTCCAAGCGACCGCGAGCGACCTCGTCCGAGTAGACACATTTGCACCAGCGGCACTGCCGAGCCCTCGAAATCCGCTCTCCGTCCGCAACAGTCTTGCGGAGTTCTTCGGCATCTACACGACGCTGTTCGGGTCTCGTGGCCGAACAATACGGGAGACGTGTACCGTAATGAGCGGAACACGGGCTGTGCATCGGAGGCTTCTACAATCTTGGCGGGCTGCAGAACGGCGCGCGGCATCTGTTCTGGCGTCGTCGATCTTCACCAGCTCGTCCATTTTGGCCTTGCCCGGTTGGTAGATGCTCGGCTTGAGCCGCACCGTCACTGGCACCAGCAGATCCGCCGGAGACCGGCGTTGGGCTTCTGTTTCCGCAAGCGCGTCGCTGTCATGTCCGCATTCGATCTGGCGGTCTACATTTGCAAGGGACGTGCTTGCCGAGAGCGAGGCTGACCAATACAGCAACTGCGTTGCGGGAATTCCTTTCTTGCGCCAGGAGACATATTCTGGTCGTGCCGACTCCATTTCGGGACAGGCGAAGGACATGCTGATGCGACACGTCATGAGACGACGGCTTCCCTGTTTCCATGCCATGGGTTGATGGGCACGCCATGTCGTTGACATTCGCGAACTGTAATCCCTGGTCACTACTGACGACCGCGAATGAAAGCCCGGGCGACCGGAGCCGGGCCATTGCGTCGCGGGCCCCGGCGGGACTGCTTGCCGCAACAGGAGTCCTGGTTTCGAGCCCTGCGACAGCCCATGTGTCGGAACAGGCGCTCGTGCTCCTTTTGCCGACGGACGTCTATACTGCGGCCGGGATTGCCGTGGTCGTACTGACCATCCTGGTCCTCGCGTATCTTCCCTCGCGGATTTCGGCGGGACTCTTTCGGACCGCCAGCCTCCGGGGAGTGCCTGACATCAGGATTGTCTCCGGCGGCACCAGCCTGTTTTTCCTCGCGGTCCTGACGATCCTGGTTTTTTCCGGTTTCATGGGTTCGCGCGACCCGCTCGAAAACCCGCTTCCATTGTTCATCTGGACCGTCTGGTGGATGGCTTTCATCGTCTGTCAGGGAACGTTCGGAAACCTCTGGTACTGGGTCAATCCGTGGACGGGGCTGCATTGCCTGCTGTCCCCCGTGCTCGACAGGGTTTCGCGGCCGGTGCTGCCTGAGCGTCTCGGTGCGTGGCCAGGCGTGGTGATTTTCTTTGTCTTCGGTGCGTTCTTCCTGGCTTATCCCGCGCCGGACGATCCCGAACGCCTCGCCTGGGTGGTCCTCGCGTATGTCAGTTTCACTTTCGCCGGCATGTGCGTCTTCGGGGCGGATGAATGGCTGGAACGGTGCGAGTGCTTCACCATGCTGCTTCGCGCATACGCGCGCCTTGCACCGATTTCACCCGGAATCAGCGAAAGCAGGGCCGGATTCCCAGGCTGGTCGATCGTGTCTGCGCCGGCCCTGTCTTCGAGCCAGGCAGTGTTCGTCCTGGTCATTCTCGGTATCGGCAGCTTCGACGGGCTCAACGAGACCTTCTGGTGGCTCGCGAAGCTCGGCGTGAACCCGCTGGAGTTTCCCGGCCGCTCGGCGATTGTCGGTGAAACCATTTTCGGCCTTGTGGGCGCAAACGTGCTCCTGGTCTGCCTGTTCGCGGGTTGCGTCCAGTCGGGCCTTTTCCTTTTGAAACGGATGGGATTCCACAGTTCCGTCGGGTTCTGTGAGGCATTCGGACGCTTGGCACTGTCGATCATCCCGATTGCATTCGGGTACCACATCGCCCATTTCCTCACGGCGTTACTCGTCAATGGCCAGTACGCCCTGATCGCGTTCTCCGATCCGTTCTCGACCGGCGCGAACTACCTGGGATTCGCGGACACTCACGTCACGACCGGATTTTTCAATTCCCTCGATTCCGTACGCGTCATCTGGCTGACGCAGGCTGGCGCCGTCATCGTCGGCCACGTTGTCGCCATCTTGCTCGCGCACGCGATCGCCGTCGACATGTTCGGGTCGCGGCGGGCGGCCGTGACCAGTCAGGTTCCGATGGCCACCTTCATGGTCTTCTACACGCTTCTCGGCCTTTGGCTGCTGGCATCGCCGCGCGGTGCCTGACCCAGCGCTGCGCCACCCGGTTCCCGAACGCTACTCGACAGGAATACAGACTTCGGTAACGAGGTCTTCCGGCGCGACTTCGAGCGGCGAATTCAAATAGATTTCCATGCAGGGCCGGTCGGCCATCGTCTCGCCGCTGGCCGGAAGCCACTCGGAAAACATCCTCATGTACACGTCTCTGAGACCGGAGTAGGGGCCGCGATACGTGAACACGGCGAACCGCCCACCTCCGATCTCCTCGTAGATGATGCCATCGGGAGGCTGGATGTCCGTCTCTAGCGCAATGCAGGCGTCGGAACGCAGGGCTTCCGGGGCGACACAGTCGGGATTGTCAAAGGACAGCATGAACACGCGGGAAAACGGGCTTCCGGTTGATCCCGCCCATTGCGCGAGGCGTTCGAAGCAGGGGCCGATCTGGTCATACGGACCGACATGGCGGATTCTTGCGGCCTTGGTGCTGTCAATGGTCCTGATCGATACGTCCATCTCGATGTGTCCTTTCCCTTTGTCTGGTCCTGCTGTCGGCCGTTACGCGAAAAACCGCAAGTGGTGAAGCCCGAGTTTTCCGGGATCGAGTTCCGGGGCCATGTTCTGGCGACAGGAGCGCGAGACCTGCCGGCACGGCGCGCGCGCGGCGCGCATCGCCTCTCCGTTCATGCCATCCGGAAAGGGTCGATTGCCGTCCGCGGTGAACTCCGGCCTGCCGATCTGAATGGTCAGGGGCCAAGAAATCCGTTCGTCCAGGTCGCGCAGCGGCCGTTTCCTGCCCGCCCGGTTGCTGGCCAGTGGAACAAATAGGCCGGGTGAAACCTGGCGAGCCCGTGCTCGCCTGTTCGGAGCGTGGAAATATCTGGACAATCCGGCCGGTTGCTCACAATATCGGCAAGATGATTTCTCGGTGCGCCGGTGGGTCAGCGTCCGCGCTCCGAACTGACAGGAAGGAGAACTCCCATGCTCGACAAGAGGCCGAAACCCGGGCTTTCCACCGGAACCATGACAAGGAGACAGGCCGTCGGCGGCCTTGCTGCCGGGGCCGGAATTGTCGGCGTCGCAGGGTCGTTGCCCCTGGCTGCGCGATACGCTCAAGCCCAGAGTTCGGAACCAATCCGGATCGGATTCCAGGTCCATCGTACGGGGATCGGGGCTGCCTACGGGCGCTGGTACGACCGTACGACCGAAGCTGCCGTGAAACGCATCAATGACGCGGGCGGAATCAACGGGCGACCCGTTGAGATCGTTGCGGAAGATGACGGAACCGACCCCAAGAGAGGGGCCGAAGTTGTCGAGAAATTCGCCACCCAGCACAATTGCGACATCGCCTTCGGAACCCTGTTCAGCCATGTCGTGATCGGTTCCGCGCCAAGGGCCGGGGAGCTGAAACTCCCGTACTTCGTCGTTTCCGAAGGCCACCACGTCGCCAGCGGGATTCTCAACCGGTACACGCTGCAGCCCGGGATTACCGACGTGAAAAGCCAGGTCGAGGCGATGGGACCGTACGTTGCCGAAAACCTCGGCAAGAAGATCACGATGATCTTTCCCGATTTCGCCTTTGGCCACGACCACAGGGATTATTTCTCCGCCTCCGTCGAGAGGCAGGGCGGTACCGTTGTCGAGAAGATCGCGATCCCGCCGACAGAGACGTCGTTCACCAAGTATTTCCCGAAGATCCCGCAGGACACCGAGGTCGTCTACCACGTCATGGTGGGGCCCGCGGTCCTGACGTTCGTCAAGGAACTCGGTGAATTCTTCGGCCCGAGCAGTCCCGAGATATTCGGGTTCATCGACAGTCTCGAAGCCGTCGACATAACCAGCCCCGGCCTTGAATTCCTCGAAGGCAGCTATTTCTGGGAAGGCTTTCCGCGCTATGCCCAGGCCGACCAGACGGACTATGACAAGGTGTACCGGGCGGCTGTCGGCGTCGATGACAACGGTGCGTCCGTTTCGGACCCGAAAGACGTGTCGACCTATGCCCACATGTTCGGATGCTGGGAAACCCTGAACATCGTCAAGGCGGGAATGGAGGCGTCGGGCTATTCCGGGCCGGCGGACCGGGCAGCCCTGATCGAAGCGGTCGAGGCGATGACCGATCTTCCCCATTCCGAAGATCATCCGCAGGGGGCGAAGGTCTTTAACGGGCGCACGCACCAGGTGTTCGGCCACCAGTACATTTCCCGGGTGGCCGGAGGCCGGCTCGATGTCGTGCACACGACGTCGATCGAGGACACGTTCTACGAAGACGAGACTGACTACACGGCGCAGGCCTTCTGAGTCGAACCGGTTCTCGAACACCAAAGTCCGGTAATGGATGGGGGCTGACATCATGGATTTTGGCCCCCATCTCGTTCTGGCGACACTCGAAGGCGCGATCACGGCCGCGGTCATTTCCCTGACCGCCGTCGGTCTCAGCATCGTTTTCGGAGTCATGCGCGTGGTCAATGTTGCCCACGGCGAGTTCTTCATGCTCGGTGCCGTCATCGCCTGGTGGGTCGTGACGATCGTTGGAGGACACCCCGCACTGGGTTTCATCGTCGCGCTCGTCGTCGCACCTTTCCTTACGGGCGTCATCGCCGCGATCGCGGACTGGTTCGTGCTCAAGCGGATAGCCTACGATCCCGAACGCACGATCGTCGCGACGATCGGGCTCCTGTACATCATCCAGCAATCGACGTTGATGACCTTCGGGCCGGACGCCCGGCCCGTCGAACCGCCGTTCAATCAGCGGCTCGCGATTCCCTGGATCGAGTATGGCGATGCCGGCTTCGCGCTCATCTGGCCGTGGGGGCTTGGCACCACGACCTACAAGCTGGCGGTCATTGCGGCGGCAGTCGTCGTGCTCGCGGGGTTGTGGCTCGTGATGAAAAGGACGCGCCTCGGCCTCGTCATGCGGGCCACCCGGCTCGACAGCGAAATGGCGCTCGCGTTCGGAATTCCGGTGAACCGGGTCTATGCGCTGGTATTCGGGCTCGGCGCGGGGCTCGCGGCGCTTGGGGCTGTCCTGATTGTCCCCATACAACAGGCGCATTACCTCATGGGGGGCGATCCGCTCCTGCTGTCGTTCATCGCCGTGATCATCGGGGGGCTCGGGAGCCTGCCCGGAACGCTGCTTGCCGCCGTTCTCATTGGAATGAGCGACGGTATCATCTCGGTCTTCTTTTCCCCGACGCTCGCGAAGATCTTCGCCACGTTGCTGGTTGCCTTCGTTCTGGTATTCCGGCCCGAGGGCCTGTTCGGGCGGCGAAACTCATGATCGGGCTGTCAGCCAGGTATCGCTCACCGGCGCTCCACGGATGCGTCATCGCCACCCTGTTTCTGCTCCATTTCGTTCTATCCGATTATCACGACGGGAATCTCGCACGAATCATGGTCCTGGCCGTGTTCGCGATGGGGTACAATGTCCTGTTCGGATACACCGGTCTCCTCAGTCTCGGCCATGCATTGTTCTTTGCCGCCGGGATGTACGGGCTCGGACTGCCAATGCACCTGTTCGGGGCCACCCCGGCGCCAGCGTTCCTGGCGGGAATCGCAAGCGCGCTGGTCGTCTCCGCCGTCATCGGGTTCCTCGCACTCAGGACCAGCGGCGTCGCGTTCATGATCGTCACGCTGATGTTCGCGCAGGCCGGGTTCCTGACGATTCTTCTCTTCGGTGAATACACCCGGGGCGACGAGGGGTTTGTCATCCAGCAGGCGGCCCGTTCGATCGCCGGAATCGATCTGACGGATCCGAGCAACCGGTATTTTGCCGCATTGATGCTGTTTTCCGTCTGTTTCGTTTTCATGGCGTGGCTGGTCGAGACGCCGTTCGGCCGGTGCCTGGTCGCGATCCGGGAAAACGAGGAACGGGCGCGGCTGCTCGGCTACGACGTCCTCAAACACAAGCTCGTCGCCGTCATCATTTCCGGAACCATGTCCGGGGCGTCCGGCGCCGCCTACGCGCTCCTGTTCGGGTATGCCGGCGCCACCTTCGCGTCGGTCCAGTACTCGATCTATCCGCTGCTCTGGGTGTTGCTCGGTGGGGCGGGCACGACGATCGGGCCCCTGGCCGGCACGATCTTCATGTTCTACCTGATCGACCTCTCGAGCGGCGTGACTTCGGCATACCTGCTGCTGGCAGGCCTGGCGCTGGTGCTGCTGACGCTCTTCGCGCCGCAAGGGCTCGCCGGAGAAGTGAAGCGGCGCATGCTGCCATGGTTGCCATGACCCTGCTATCGACGCATGGCCTCTCCAAGAACTTCGGCGGGCTTCATGCCGTCGAGGATGTTGATTTCGTCCTCCCCGAAGGGCAGGTCCGGGCTTTGATCGGTCCTAACGGCGCCGGCAAGTCGACATTCGTCGGCATGCTGTGCGGCCGGATCCGGGAAACACGCGGAGAAGTGCATTTTTCGGACCAGAACATCACGGGGCTCCCCGCACATCGGCGCATCGGACTCGGGATGGCCTATACATTCCAGATTACGTCGATCTTTTCCCGGTTGTCCCTGCATGAAAACGTCGCGCTGGCTGTCCGCCGAAACCGGGAGAGACCCAACCGGCAGGAGGTCGACAGCAAGGTCGGGTCCGTTCTCGAGCGGGTCGGGCTCAGTGACCGGTCCGGGCAGGCGGCCGGAGACCTGAGCTACGGGCACCAGAGGCTGCTGGAAATCGCCATGGGCCTCGGACAGGAACCGCGGCTTTTCATTCTCGACGAACCGACGCAGGGGCTGGCCGACAGTGAGGTCGAGTCGTTCAAGACCCTGATTCGCGACCTCGGCCGCGAGATCACCATTCTGCTGATCGAGCACAACATGAGCGTCGTCATGGAAACCGCCGAGTACATCACCGTGCTCGATTCGGGCGCGGTGCTCGCCGAGGGAAAGCCCGCCGAGATCAGGGCGAATCCGGCCGTACAGGCCGCCTACCTCGGATCGGGTCCGCCCGGCTGACCCGTGCTCAACGTTCAGGACATTTGCGTGGCATACGGACGGGTCCAGGCCCTGTTCGGCGTTTCGTTCTCGGTTTCTCCCGGTGAAATCCTCTGCCTGATGGGCCGCAACGGCGCCGGCAAGACGACGGCCCTGAAGTCGGTCATGAACCATCTGCCGCTGATTTCCGGGCGGGTCAGTCTCGGCGACAGGGTCATCAGCGACCTCCCTGCAGAGCAGATCCCGAGGCTCGGGATCGGATACATACCGCAGGGGCGACGCCTGTTCGCGGAGTTGACCGTGGACGAGAACCTCGAGATTGGCCTGATGGCGCGGGGTCTCGGCCGCGCGACGAAGGAGCAGGTCCTCGAGCTCTTTCCCCGCCTCAGGGAGCGTTTGCGCCAACAGGCGTCAACCCTTTCCGGAGGCGAGCAGCAGATGCTCGCGTTGGCCCGGGCCTTCTGCGTTGAACCAAGGGTCCTGCTGCTCGACGAGCCGACCGAAGGCCTTCAGCCGTCGATGATTGAACTGATCCGGGATGTCGTCGTGCGGAAGAAACGGGACAATGTCGCGATCGTCCTGATCGAACAGCGGGTCGATGCGGTGATCTCGATCGCCGACCGCGTTGCATTCATCGAGGATGGACGTAGCCGTGAGACCGTCCGCGCCTCCGCGCTGGTTGACGACCATGGTCGCCTGTCACGCTATCTCGGAGTCTGAACGTGTTGTCGCTCAGCTTTTTTCCGGGACTCCGGCGGAACGGATTGCGGGGAATGCAAGCCGGTCCCTACGCCCGTCGAGGCATTGAGCGAGCCTTTTCGGTCTCATTTGGCCAGGAGGTCTTGATCTGAGGCATCAAACCGGAGCGGTCGGACGCGTGATCCCAATCGGACTACCGGAAAAAGACGTCTGATCTCCGGCACAGCCCGGACCTTTCCTCCTGGTTCTCGCTATGCCCTGGGCCATGGCGGTGAGCGATGTGCAGGCCGCGGGACCGCCGAGGATGCCCAGAGAACTGTCCAGGCAATCTGGCAGGGCCACGCGGCAACGGCCGCACTGGAAGAGGGCGTACGCGGTAGCCACATGTGGTGCGGTGCCAGTCGCCCTGGTTTGTGCTCCGCCTTTCTTCCATGCGATCGAGTTCGGAGCGGAGGAAGAATTCCACAACACGCCGTTGCTGTCCGATCCCGTGCGGCGACAGATGGAATTACGAGGGGTTTGAAAGAGGGTCTCGGAGTCAATAACTGATCCCGAAGCCAGCCGAGGCTGCGGAGCCGGCCATTTTGACAGTGTTCACGGGTAGGCGGTATTATTTCATCCGCCTGGTGCCCGATCCCACGTCCTGTATTCCGATTTTGTCGTTCCGTTTTCTGGATGATGAGGCCGAAGCGATCCTGCCTCGCCTCGAGGCTGATGATCAAGCCGAAGCGGAGGCCGCGGCAATTGCTGCGTCCACCATGCGGGCCGTCACCGCCCGAACGGGCGTTCCTGTTGATATAGGTGATCAATGGGTGCGTTCGTCTTTCTCCACGGTTTTGATTTGAGGCTTGCATGGTGATTCGTTTGCCGTCTTGATTCCTGCGGTGCTTCGCTTCGGCTTTGACGGCTGCGGGGTGCGCCGAGAACAAGAAAATCACAGGCAGGAAGACGAGCAGATGACCGACAGGCATGACAGGGGAAAGGATGATGCCTGATACCGGGACGCGGGCATCGCGGAAGCGTTGCTGAAGCTTGGGCCGGAGGTGGCCGCTACACATCCGGGTGTATTGACGCACTGCGACGGTGTCTGGGTTCATCATGCCTGCGATGGCCGGGCTGTTGAGGTCCGGGTTGTTTCGGGTTCGGAACTTGCGGCGTTGCGGGAGCGGATTGCTCTGTTTCAGGCGCCGTTTTCGCTGGCCGGTTCCGCGGGGGAGGACGGGAGTGACGAGGCTGTGGGGGGATTGGTGCGGAGCGGTGTTTCCGAAGCCCTTGACCGGGATTTCGGTCGCGTTGCGGGTGAATTGACGGCTGCGCGCCCTGATCTCGACGCGATTGAGGTGCAGCTTCGGGAGACCGCGCTGGCGGGGTCTGCGGCGCTCTACCGGACGCTCCTGGAAGGCAAGGACGCGGAGCTTCCTGCCCCGGAGTGCCCGAAATGCGGACGGAAGATGAAGCGGCGGCGCCAGAAGGTCCCGAAGACCTTTGTGACGCGGGTGGGCGAAGTCACCTTGCGGAGGACGTACTGTTACTGTCGTCGTTGCGGCGAGAGCAAGGTTCCGCTCGACGACTACCTGGGTCTTGAGGGGACCTCGATGTCGCCGGGGGTTGAGCGGATAATCGCGGAACTTGCGGTTGAGGTTCCCAATCGCAAGTCTGCCCATCTTCTCAATGAGTTGTCCGGCATCTCCGTCGGTTGCACCCGCCTGTAGAGCAAGGTTGTGGAACTTGGCGGGGACGCTGTCCGTTTCGAGCGTGAGGAGATCGCACCTGTGGGTGAGGTCCCGGAGCGGATCCATGTATCGATCGACGGCACCGGGGTCCCGATGCGCAAGGAGGTGCTTGAGGGCCGCGCCGGCAAGCAGGAGGACGGCGGCTCGAAGACCCGCGAGGCGAAGCTTCTGCGGTTCTACGAGATGGACCCGGACCCGAAGACCGGCAAGGCTGCGACGGTGCAGGGGAGCATCACACAGTCGGCGGCGATTGACAGTGCCGCGGCCCCTGGATGCGGGATGTCTGCCTTTGAGGCACGCCTTGAGCGCGAGGCGCTGAGGCGCGGGGCGCACGCATGACGCGCAGGAGGTCGTGATTGCCTCGGACGGGTCGGCCTGGATCGAGAACACTGCGAACAAGGTCTTCGGCAGCGGCAAGGTGACCTGGGTTCTCGACCAGTTCCACGCGCTGGAAAATTTGTCCGATGCGGTCCGGGCGATCGAGACGGACCCGGTGACGGAAGAGCACCTCTACGAGCGGCTGAAGGCGCTGCTCACGGCCAGCAAGGTCGAACCGGTGATCCGGGAGTTGTCGCCATACGCGGCAGTGCATGACGCGGTCGCAAAGTGCGTCGGCTATTTCCGCAACAACCTCCACAGGATGCGCTACGATGAATACCGTGCGAAGGGCATGCCGGTGGGATCGGGAGTGATCGAGGGCGGCTGCAAATCGGTGATCTGCGGACGGATGAAGAAGAGTGGTGCGCGCTGGTCGTTAACCGGCACCAACAACATCATGGCCCTGAGGTGCTGTTCACTGAACAATCAGATGACCGACCTGTTCGACTGGCGGCGGATAGCTTGAAGCGGGATAAATGTGAACACACCCGTGATCAATATGGCACCCTTGATTTCTTCATGCATGGACTAAATGAAGAAGCATAGGGCGACAGACCAACTGAAACAGCGCCCACCCACCTTTACGGTTTTCGCGCGAGCGATTGGCAAGCGGCAAGTTGGATCCCAGGTGTCGGCGGTTTTTTGAAAGCGCGGGATTTTGGTGGTAAACCGCGCTTTTTCGGGATGGGCCTGCCGTCTTTTGGCGACCGGATCACCCGTTTCGTCGCCTTTTGGGTCGAGAGCGCATCTCTTCGGCCTCCAGTTGGGGGCAGGGCCAACTGCATCGGGCGCATCGAGGGAACGATTCACCCGGCCGAACCGCCCCAGGCAGGCGGCGGGCCGGGGTCGCGGAACCATGGTCCGTTACGAAACGTACCGACGGCGGTGCCTGGCTGGCGGTGGCAGCGGACCCCATGTCGGCTGGTGCCGGCAGCTCGTGTCGCATCCGATGCACCTGCTGGCGCCGACAGGAGCCGTACAATAGGGAAAGGAAACGATTCCGGAAAAGCGCGGCGAATCGCCAGATTTCCGCGCTTTTCCATAGCCATCGACACCCAGGGCTATCTTCGGGTAGCCCTTTATCATTTCGAATACGGCATAGTTGGCGGCAGCCAATCTATCACCGCGATGCAAAATTCAGGGAACGTCCCATGAAGACGTTCTGGATGCCGCGATGTCTGCCTACTTTCGCACCGAACCGTACCGCCGGTGGTTCAACGCCTTCGAGCCACTGCTCAGGGGCATGGAGGCGAGCTACTACGACGGCAGTGCCTCGATGGCGCTCCATACGGACATCGGCTCGCCCGTGGCGACGGATCCGACGTGGAGTCAGCTGAGCGATTCCGATCGTGGGGCTCTCGAAGCCGACGGCGGTCCGCTCTGGCACGTACTCCTGGAAGAGTTGCGGCCGCAGGTCGTGGCGCTGTCGGTTGCAAGGGCCCACCTTGCGCGCATCGAGTTCGCACCGGTCACCGATTGGAGTGTGATGCACGCCTTCCAGCGGACAGGTGACGGCCGTTTTCGTTCCCGGCCGTATGAAATTCGCGTACGGTGGTACGAAGTGGGTGGGGAACTGTCGCTGTTTGTCTTTGGAGCCGCGGCTCAAATACCTTTCGGGACGCTCGCTGCCAGCCAGAAGCGAATGGCAGGCGAACTGGTGCTGGAGGTATATCGGGATGGCCGATAAGCGCTGCTTCGTTCAGTTTTCGCATCCGGGATATGAGCACGAACCAGACCGTAACGGCAGGATCGGTCGGCACAGGTTCCGTGCCGGCCACAGGCGGAAATTCATGCAGTTCTTTGGCGAGTGGGGATCGACAGGGATGGCGGCAGGCATTCCGGCAAGCTGCGCGTGTGGGGCGAATGGGAAGCGGAATCGCGAGTCATTCCCGCCTTTGAACCACCGAACCGCGGTCCATACGATCCCCGTTACCTGTGGGAGCTTACCGGTTTCCGAAGAACACCTACCGGGGCCTGCACAACACGGATCCGTTCATCTTCGGCGATTGCTTCATTTATTCGAACTGCGGCCAGCTTGCGCGCAACAAACACGGTCTGAAGCATCTTGATGTCGGTTCCGTGATCGCGTTCGGCAGCAGCCAGAAGATTCACAACGAACGAAAGTGGGTGCTCGACACCGTGATCGTGGTTGCGGACAGCTTCCGGTACGACCCTCTCGATCCGCGTGAGGCGCTTGACGGCAAAGTTCCGGAGGCTTTTCTGAGTGTCACCGGCGGGCCGCTGGCCGAAGACCCGCAACTCAAGGAGTGGAACAACACGGGAGAAACACAGGAGTTTCGACTTTATCGTGGTGCTACACTCGACGATGCGGTCCACGGAATGTTCAGTTACTTTCCTGCAATCTCCGCCAATGGCGAAGCCTCCTTTCCTCGTCCTGTCGTTTGCCTTGACGACAGGTACTTCAACCCCGCCGGTTGGCGAGCTCTGAAATGGGCCGGGCGCCATTTTTCCCGCGACACGATTCGCGACCTGTGGGATTCGCCGGTCGCTCAGGTTCGCAAGGCTGGCCTTGCCCTCGGCACCCATGCCGAGATGCCGGAACGATGCCGGCCTTGGCGAGGTCGGCCACAGTAGCGGCGACATCCATGGTGTAGCGCCCGAGGCGGTCAAGCTTGGTGACGACCAGGACATCTCCGGGCTCGAGCCTGAGAAATCTGCGACCGTAGGATTCCCCGCATTTGCTTTCCCACCGACAATTTTGGCGCCATCGTTTTGATCATTCGAGGAATAGGGCGAATCCGAACCACGATGACGTGTTGTGAACGCCCATAAAGTCTTTTCAACATCCGTGACTTGCGGGTAAGGATTTCCCGCGTGCGTGTCATCTGGAAGAGGGACCCGCAATGAACTGGCGCCAGATGTTGATCATTCCGCCGTTATTGGCAGGGATCGCGTTGTTCCTGTGGATGACCAGGGAGGAACGAAGCGGGCAGCAGGCCACTCCCCCGGAAGCGGCGCTGGCTGTGCGGGTTGCGGAGGTCACGGCGACCCCGTTTCGACCTTCGGTCAGCGGGTACGGTCGCGTCGCCGCTGCTTCGTCCTGGTCTGCGATCAGCCAAGTTCAGGGAAGGGCCGTGGAGGTGAATCCCGAACTCTCCGCTGGAGGGATCGTAGTCGAAGGAGACCTTCTCATCGCCATCGACCCGCGCGACTACGAGATTGCGCTGGCGAAAGCCGAGACAGCGCGGGACAGCGCAAGAGCATCCCTGCGCGAACTGGATGCGACGGAGGCAAACACCAGCGAAACGCTGAAACTCGAACGGCGTATCGAGGCTTTCCTGCAGACCGATTTCGACCGGCAGTCGAACCTCCTTCAACGCGGTGCCGTTGCGCAAAACGTCGTGGATCACGCGGCGCGGGCGCTTCTTGCCCAGCAGAAGGTCGTCCTTGAACTGAAAAACCGGTTAAACCTTGTCCCGGTGCAGCGTGAGATCCACGAGACGACTCTTGCCACCAGAAACGCGGAAATCGAGGAAGCCGGACGGAACCTGGAACGGGCCCGGATCTTTGCTCCTTTCACGGGCAGGGTGTCCCGGAAGTCGGTGACTCTCGGGCAGTTCGTCAGGACCGGCGACGACCTGCTGACCATCGAATCTATCGATGTTGCGGAAATCCTGGCCGAATTCCGCCCTCAGGCACTCAATGACTTTTTTCGAATGCTTTTCAGCGACGACCTGTCGACAGTTGTGATGCGGGAAGACATGAAGGAAGCTTTCGAGATCATCGCGGGTCTTGATCTTGTCGTCACTGTCCACCCGACCAACGACGTGAGCCGGTTCTGGCCGGCGAATCTCGCGCGGTTTTCCGGTCGCGCAGATGAACAAACCGGCGCGCTCGGAATCGTGGTGCAAGTGGAAGACCCCGGAATTCCCGATCCTGCCAACCGCCGGCCACCGCTGATCAACGGCACCTTCGTTGAGGTTCGCTTGGCTGCGTCTGAACCGGCCAGTGCGATCCGCATCGACAGGAATGCCCTGCGGACAGACCTGGACGGGGCAGATTTCGTGTTCCTGGCGAACGAGGACTCCCGCCTCGCGCGGCGCGACGTCGTTGCTGGCCCTGCCGTTGGCAACCAGGTCGTCGTGTTTTCCGGTCTCGATGAAGGCGAAATGGTCATTCTCTCGGATCCGCAGCCGGCCGTCTACGGTATGTTGCTCGACCCTGTAACGAATTGAGAGGTCACGGCGGATGATCGCCTACTTCACCCGGCATCCGGTCGCGGCAAATCTCCTGTTGCTGAGTACACTGATTGTCGGCGGGCTCTCTCTGCCAGGCCTCGAACGCGAGAGCTTTCCGGACTCTTCTCCCTCTAGGGTTTCGGTATCCGTCGCCTACCCGGGCGCTTCCGCAGCCGATGTCGATGATCGGGTCTGCCAGGTGCTCGACGTTGAGCTTAGTGCAGTCAATGCCGTGGATGAACTCGAATGCCTGTCCGTAAACGACAGGGCCACTGCAACACTCACCATGGTTGAAGGTGGTGAGGTTGGCCAGTTCTACAACGATATACTATCGGCCATGTCCGCGACAAACGATCTTCCCGAGGAGGCCGAGGAGCCGGTCGTGTCAATTCTCGGGCAGTCCGAACTTGTCGCATTGCTTGCGGTCTCAGGCATTGCAACCGAAGACAGCCTGATCCGCTACGCCGATACTCTCGCAAATGACATTGCTTCCCTGGAACTGGTCGAGACCGTAGACGTCTCCGGTGTCTCCGAGAACAGATTCCGAATTTCTCTCGATCAGAATGCACTTCGCCGTTTCGGCGTCAGTGCGAAGACCGTCTCCGACGCGATCAGCGCCCGGTCGCTTCGCACGCCCATCGGAACGGTCAGGACGGAGGGCCGGGAAATATTCCTCAGGTATTCCGATGCTCGCCGCACCGTCTCGGACCTCGAAGACCTGGTCATACTGCAGAATGCCTCGGGTGCGCTTGTCCGCCTCTCCGACCTCGCCAAGGTCACGCTCGAGGAACTCGCACCGGAGCTGCGCGCATTCGTGGACGGACAAAGGGCCGCGATCCTGAGAATCAACAAGATCAGGACCGCGGATTCCATAGATACCTTTGAGCAGGTGGAAACGCTCCTGCACAGGGAACGGGCAAGGTACTCCGACCCGTTTCGTATATCCGTGATCAACAATACAACCGAGATCATAAGGGACCGCATCGCTCTCGTCGCAGGAAATGCGGTCACCAGCCTCGCTCTGGTCATACTTGTCATGTGTTTCTTCTTCACGGTGCGCGAGGCGGTCTGGATCTCTCTGGCTTTGCCGTTTTCGTTCTTCGCCGCAGTGATCGGAATGAGCATCGTCGGGGTTTCGATCAACATGATCAGCCTCGTGGCGCTCTTGATGTCGATCGGCCTCATCATGGACGACAGCATCGTGATCGCGGAAAACATCGCGAATTGGCGAAAGAGGAGCGGCAGCGACAGCGTCGCAGGAGCTGTTGTCGAGGTCATGCCCGGAGTGTTGTCCTCGTTCCTGACGACAGCCTGCGTCTTCGCTCCCCTCATGTTCATTTCCGGTGAAATCGGGGCCATCCTCAAGGTCGTCCCGATCGTTCTCCTGATCACGATGGGTGCGAGTCTGCTTGAGGCTTTCCTGGTACTCCCCAACCACATGGGCCATGTCCGGACAGACCAGGAAGCCAACGAACGGCGCCTTGCGCCCCGCACGCTGGTTCACCTCAGGGATCATTTCGTCCTTCCGACGGCATCGCTTCTGGCACGCTGGCGGTACCTGACCATTGGTTCCGTCTTTGCAATTCTGATATTCAGTCTAGGCCTCATCGCCTCGGGAACCGTCAAGGTCATCGCCTTTCCTGCCACCGAGGGCGATACGGTCGAAGCCCGCATAGCATTGACACCCGGACTCCCGCTCGAACGTACGCAAGCGGTCGTCCGCCAGCTTGAGGACGCCCTGAGGGATGTTGACAAAGAGTTGTCTGGCACTCGGGAACAAGAGCCGCTGGTTTTGCGTGTCCTGACAACATTTGCTTCGAATGTGGATGTAAAGGACAACGGTCCGCATACGGCGACCATCACAGTTGACCTTTTGACAAGCGAAACGAGGATTGTTTCCGCTGACGACATGCTGAACGCGTGGCGTGCGGCGGCCGGTCCTATTCCGGACCTGGTGCAGGCAAATTTTACCCAGACAGTTCTGGGCCCGGGTGGACACGACCTCGACGTCCAATTGTCAGGGCATGACCTCGTGGAACTCGAACTTGCTGCGAACGAACTGCGAAACAGCCTGCTTGGGCGCGCCGACGTTACGGCCGCATTCCGTGACTTTCATGGAGGCCGGCTTGAGACCCGGCTGACTCTCAATGAATTCGCCTATGTGAACGGTCTGACGCCGCAATCGGTATCGGGCCAGCTCCGCACGGCGTTTTCCGGGACGGAGACCGACAGTTTCCGCATCGGGCAGTCGGATATGACGGTACGGGTTGAGCTCAACGACAGCATTCCGTCGATTGAAGACCTCGAGGACTTTCCGATTACGATTGGCGAAGGCAAACAGGTGTCGCTTGGGTCGATTTCCGATTTGAAACGATCGTATGCCTACGGGCAGATCACGCGCAAGGACGGCAGGGCCATCGCCAGGATCATTGGAACGATCGACCGGGATTCCACAACACCAGCCGCCATATCCCAGGTTGTCACTGCGGAACTTGCGCCTTTGATGGCAACGGAATTCCCTGGCGTCAGCATCGAAATTGGCGGTGCCGCTGAAGGGCAGGCGGAAACTCAACGATCGATCGTGATGGCGTTCCTGACCGGGCTGATTGGCGTCTACATAGTCCTTGCGTTCCAGTTCCGCAGCTACATGCTCCCGTTCACGATCATGTTGTCCATCCCGTTCGCATTTGTCGGGACTGTCTTCGGACATCTTTCGATGGGGCTGGACGTCTCGATGCCAAGCCTGATCGGGTTCGCTTCGCTGTCAGGCGTGGTCGTGAACAACGCCATTCTTTTTGTGACCTTCTTCTTGGCCGAGGTTCGCGACGGCGACTATCTCTCCGCCGCTGTGGAAGCTGTCCGCCACAGATTCCGACCCGTGCTTCTTTCGTCGCTCACGACCTTCATAGGTCTGATGCCAATCATTACCGAAACCAGTCCGCAGGCGCAGGTTCTGGTTCCACTCGTCGTCTCCGTTGCGTTCGGCTTGGTCTCGTCCACCCTGCTTGTTCTCTTCGTATTTCCCTGCATCCTCGGAATCTATTTTGACTTCAGAGACGTCGGAAAGTGGCGTGCGGGATTCGATACGAAACCGACTGGTGTTCATCCGTGATGCTCATGTATCCCGTCGATGTGGACGTATCGGTTCGGCCACGGCATGTTCGGCAATCAATCGATGATCCGGCTTTGACGCCGAAGCACCCGGTCCGCCGGGTCGTCAACGGTGCTCCTGCCTGCAACCAGGATCCAAGGATCGCGCGCTTACGTTCGGTCATTCCCGTCTCGTTTCCAAGCGGCAATGACACCGTCATTGATCGCCAGGCGAGGGCGGCCCAATGATCAAACCGCAGCGCTGGCCCGGCCAATTTCAACATCGGTCGGTCGGGACATCCCCCGACTCCGACTCTCAGAGGAGGACCGTTTTGGCAAAATGGCGCCGTGGTCGTGGAAGCCGAGTTTGCCGAAGGGATATATCGATTTCTGTCATGTCCCATTCAGCTCCTGCCTGCGACAATCCGGTTAACATAATCGGCCAGCCGCCTGGTGTAGAGGAGCTCGTAGAGAAGCGAAATCGGGCCTGTTGCCGTCAGGTCTCCGCTTTTAATTCGCCGGATCGTGCGGCCGCCGTTTTTTGCCATGGAGCTGACAACAGAAAAATGAAAGGCGTTGTTTGTGGTCTGGCGGACAAACACCCCGAATTCGCCCAAAAAACGTCGTATTTTGATTGGGACCCGCGCCCGGGAATCGCTCTCCCGTGCCGTTCAGCACAAAATGCACGGGCTTTTGCCTGTCAATCGCATTGTGGTGAATGCTGTGGAATCGATCGGCCAGCACGCCAGCGCCGCCAGTGGGCCCTACCGATCAGGAGGCCGCCTCATCTTTCGCAGGCCTGCGGGACGAGGAACGTTTGCGATTTGTGGGCACATGCCGGCGAGAATGGCCGGTCTTCGGCACCGATAAACCTTGGGTCTACGATCGCGGCATAGGACGTTTCAGCAGACGCTGAGACTGGGCACGACAGGCGGCAGTGGGCCAATTTGCGTCCCGCCACGCAGGAATTTTTGGCAGAAGTACGGTCCAGGGCTGCCGAAATGCGGCGGAAGCCCCCCGGTTTTGGCCCCGCGATTTGTGCCGAACGCATGGCTGGAACGCCTGGAACTGGCGGTGCCGGGTGGTTTCGCACGCGGGGCTGACCAGCTCGGGAGCGATTTTCCCGGATTTCGGCTATCGAGCCATGCGTTCGGTGCATGGATAGCCGGAATCCTGATCAGTCGACGAGTTCGAAACGAGATGTTTTTGAGGTTGAGGGGCCAGATCAGCCGGCAGTACGGATCATGAAACCAAGGATCGCGGTCCCGGCCGCAATCAGGCCGGTTGCCGTCAGGATCCGGACGACATCGAGGTGAGCGAAGAGGCTCCGGAAGTGTCATTCAGGTCGGTGGAGTGAGCGGAGGCACCACCCCTTGCGACACTCCTGATCCGTCCGTGACGCAACACCCGACAAGTTCCGTGCGGATCCCCGGCCACCGGGATCAGGAACGAGGCTGCGAAACCACCTGAAACTTCGGACCTCTGATCCGTAGACGAATTGATCAACGGATACTCCCGAATAGGCCAGCAAAACAACCTCGACAAGTTTTGCCTCTCCCGGTTTTAGACCAAACAGGCCTGCAGCCCTTAATTTGACACCGTGAGCGACACATCGGACACTCACGGGCTTGTCCGGCAGCTCGCCGTCCTCGAGGAACGCATGAAGACCATGCCATCTGAATACCGGACTGACATTGCCCGCCTGGCTGAAGACATGGCAAAGCGCGAAACGCGGATGTTGCTGTTCGTAGCCGCCATCATCGGTCTCGGCATCGCCATTCTGGGCTTCATCGGCTGAAAGACTGACAACTGCGGTTCTCCCGGCGTTGCAGTTGGACCTTCTTGGCGGCTACGCCGGGTCGAGCATGAGTGCTTCCGAGGGGGGCATCATTTTCTATGAACGTCCTTTCGCCAGCGATACCAGGTACGCGCCAGGGCCTTCCAGTCCCTGATGAATGGTGGAATGTCCCTGAATGCTACCTCCGTGGCCTCGGGGACCCCGGAACCGGAAGAATAAACATGATCCGGAAATTGTCTTTATCGGGATCCGCTTTGGCCAGCAGGAATCCCAACTCTCACGCGCATGATGGTCTGGCGGCTGGTGTCGAACTTCCGGGCGAGCGAGGAGATGCTGGCGCCGGTGGGCAGGAATTCGAGCACCGACTGCCGTTCCTCGCCGGATAAGCGGTGCGGCCGGCCGGGATGCCTGCCCTCGGCCATGGCGCGACAAAGGCCGGCTTGGGTGCGCCCTATGAGGAGATCTCGCTCGAATTCAGCCACCGCATTGATCACGTACATGGTGAGCTTGCCCGCCGCGCTGGTGAGATCGATACCGAACGCCAGGCAGTGAACCCTGATGCCGGCCTTCGCCGCGCACCAGCGGAGACAGTCCTCGAACCGCCGCGCGGCGTCCGGGCGGCACTGTAGGAAGCAGCGGCACGCAAATCAATTCGTCGTTGGATGGGGTCATGGGTAGTCCTCACGCATGGCGCACCAGGAGGCGGTGCCCGGAACGGGTCCGGGGCAGGAAGTGCGCGGTACGTTGCCGGAGGCGTTGGCGGAGCCGTCAATACTGGTGCGGACACGCCTGCACGACACGGTGCGCGATGAGGTCGGCGCGACCGGCGAAGGGCGAGCGAGGTGAGCACCGCGACGAGCGCGGCGCGCAACGCCGAACACCGTTCGCGCACAACCTCGCTGCAGGCGAACCACAGCAGACCGGGTTTTTCAGCAAGATTCGGGACGACGGGCTCAATGTCCCCGTGCAACTCCCGCCTTCACCACCGCGATGGCTCGTAGTTAGGTGTTACGTGCAAGAAACCAAGACCATGAATCGCACTGAGTGGGGCCTGCTGATTCTGCTTTCGGTCCTGTGGGGCGGTGCATTCTTCGGCGTCGGCGTTGCGGTCGTCGAGCTTCCGCCGCTAACCGTCGTGTTCGCCCGACTCGGTGTCGCCGCGGTGGTTCTACTCGCGCTTTCATGGTTCCGCGGCCACTCCTTGCCACGCACCTTTTCCGCCTGGACGCCCTTCCTTATCATGGGGCTGCTCAACAACGTGCTACCGTTCAGCTTCCTGACCGCCGGCCAGACCATGATCAGCGTCGGGCTCGCGTCCATCATGAACGCCACGACCCCGCTCTTCACCGCCTTGGTGATGGCATCGTTCCGGGAGGAGCGGCTGACGACGCACCGGGTCATCGGGGTGCTGTCTGGCGTTGCCGGAGTCTGGATCATTAGCGGGTCGAACGCGCTCCCGGCGGATGTAAGGTTTCTGGGTATCGGCCTTTGCTTGTCTGGAGCGCTCAGTTACGGATTTGCTGCACTTTGGGGACGTCGACGCCTCGCAAGCGTCGCGCCGCTCAGGTCTGCGACCTGCCAGCTCCTGTCATCGACGCTCATCATCGCCGTGGCGGTCGCCGTCGTCGATCGGCCATGGACCCTGCCGACTCCCAGCGCCGGGGTATGGATTGCCCTGGGAGCGCTGGCCCTGTTCGCTACCGCCCTTGCGTACATTATCTTTTTTGAGATTCTTGTCCGTGCCGGAGGAAGCAACGTGATGTTGGTCACGCTGCTGATTCCCGTGACCGCGGTGGTGCTCGGGAACCTGTTCCTCGCCGAACCGATACACTTCGCCGAGATCGCCGGAGCCGCCATCATCGGATTTGGTTTGCTGTTCATCGACGGCCGAATTCCCCGCATGGCGACCCGCCTTGCCGCCACTTTGATGAATGACCGGTTCGGCAGATGAATCGAGACCTGCCGGTATCGCGGCCGGCATCGACCTTTATCGCAGTGTGCGCGCTCTTCGGAGTCCCCGATGCCGGTGGAGTTGGAGCGGCCCCATCGGAATTAATGGGAACCAAATGGTTATGGGAACCTTGAATCCCATATGCCTGTCATGACGCGCCTTTTCCGCTGATCCGGTTGACATAAAAATATGCTCTATTCTTGTCGGTTTTGACACTGACCGGAGAGAGATCATGCCTTCGAAACAATTCGGTCCTGCACTCCCCGATGTGGTTTCGGAACGGGATTCCCGTGTCGTCCGGTGCTATGCGGAGCACCTGGAAGGCCTCGGTCTTTCAGACAGGAAGACCGGCGAATTGACCAGTACGGCCAGCCACATCGCGGTCTGGCTGGCGCTCGACGGAGCGGGTCTCGACAAGTTCGACATCCGCCTCGTGGACCGCTTCATGGGCCATGAATGCCACTGTCCAGGATGGCATCGGACCGGCAGAAAGCCCGGTCGGCAGCGCAGGTGGTTTGCGATCAGGTTCCTCCGGTACCACCGGCGACATCCGCAAGGTCTCGCTGTGGCTGGGGCACCAGAGCCTCCAGACCACGGAGATGTACCTGCGCACGGATCCGAAGGAGAAGCTGGACATGCTCTCGGAGTGGCATTCCCCGGGCCTTGGCAAGGGACGGTTCACGGGCGTGAAGGACGCGCTGATGGCGATGCTGTCGAACGTCTGAGCCTGAATTTTTATGTGAACCGGATCAGTGGAAAAGGCATGTCATGACAGATACTTGGGATTCACGATTCACATAACCGTTTGGTTCCCATTAATCGTAGTTGTACGGGCCGTCCATGGCCCGGCGAACGGCAATTCGCGCGGGCCACCCTTTTCTGTCTCGGGCCATTGGCGGCAGGCCCTCCGGCCAATCAAGCCGGAGGGCAACCGGACCGCAACGGCCCGCGCCAGAAGGCTGCTTGACATGGTTTCAAACTGACAGGGTGGCTACGTGAAAAGCTCTGCTTGGGGAAGAAAATCCGTCCCGGATTGTCCCTGAACCACTGAAAAAACGTCGGCAGGGAACGTGGGACAAACCCGCCGTTTCAAGCCCGAATATTCCGGGACCCAACAACGGGCATCCTGAGCTGATTGCACGGTTGTACCGCGCTGTTTGGCCGCGCGTTGCTGTAGGCCGGGGGAATCGCATGGCGAAACGGTGGACTTGGAGAGCGCAGAGAACCGGAAACGTCCCAAGTGACGGTCGCACTGCGTGTCACGCGGTTCGATGCGACCGTTGTTGATGAAATTCGGCAGATGCGCGGCGAAGGTGCCACGAATCGCAAGATCGCCGCGGCGTTCCAGGGATAGCTTTCCGGTGACCAACCCAGATCCACGAATTTGGCCTTAGGTCGGGTTGATGCCGAACACAGATGCTACCGGAATTAATCTCGAGCCCGTGGCCGCCTGACAGGCAATAAATTTTTTGGCAAAAAATCCTTTGCCAATATGCTTATTGCCGGAGCAAGACGACGCTCCGTTGGCGAGATACCATTCAGGGAGAGATGCACGTGCGTAATATAACCGGTCAGGCTGTTGTTGGCGATGATCTTTATGGTCGCGAATACGAACTGAAGCGCCTTCGAGAAATGCTTGACCAGGGGGAGCATGTCTTGACGCTTGCCCCCTGACGCGTCGGGAAGACCAGTCTCATGCTGGAACTGAAGCGCGAACCGCCTGAAAACTGGGACGTGATTTATGTAAATGTCAAGGGCGGTGAAAACCCGACGGACTGCATCGCAGCCATACAGCCATACAGCCATACTTGCTTCCTTGACAGCGATCCCTCAATACAAAAACCTCTTCCAAAAAATCCCGTTTTCAAGTGCGATAAAGGATGTGTTGCAGCCTCTTCAATCAGCATCAATAGATATCGAAGTGTTAAAAGTAGAGCTTCGGGGAGCGATCGGCCGAGAATGGGACTCCGCAGCTGCTCAACTTCAATCCCAACTCATGAAGTTGCCAAGCGTGCAAAACAACTTGCTCATCATTATCGATGAGTTGCCGATATTGATTTCACGTATGCTCAAAATGCCGGAGGGACGAAACGTCGCCGATCTCTTGCTCTCTCGACTGCGCTATTGGCGTCAAGAACCGGAATTTCGCGGTTCTCTCCGCACATTGGTGGGTGGCTCGATTGGACTCGAAGGCGTCCTCCGCCGGGTCGGCTTGTCAGGGTCCATAAATGATCTGGCACCATTCTACCTGGAAGTCTGGGATCGTGACACTGCCGCCACGTTCCTGAAAGAGCTCGGCGAGACAAATGAGTTCGCTCTCGGAGACGATGCCATTTCATCGATACTGGAGTTGCTGCAGGATCCCGTTCCCTATCATGTTCAACTGTTCTTTTCTGCACTACGTGATCACTGCAAAGGTGATGTGGCACGTGTTTCGCGGCAGGTCATCGAACGTACCTTTTCGGAACGACTCGCGGGAGCCAGCGGCACCGCGCATCTGGACCACTACGCGACCCGTCTTGAAGTCGCGCTTGAACCCAACGAATACGAGGTTGCCTGTGCTATCCTGGATCACCTGTCCCGGCACAAGGACGGGACTGACTTGAGGCAACTTGATCCGTCGCAGCAACAGGGAGCTGGCGTGTTCGATTCAGTTCTCCGGGATTTGGAAGCCGATTCCTATATTGTAAGGCAGGGACATTTGTGGCGGTTTCGTTCAAACCTCTTGCGTGAGTGGTGGAACAGACACCACCATTCCGGAGCCTCAGTGTGACCCGTCGGAGGCTTTATAATCCGGCTCAGTTGTCCGATGACGAATTGGAGGCATCCTTCATCGCGCGGCACGACACGCTGGACCAGTTATTGCAATTGTTGAGAGAACAAGACGATTTTTCCCCATGCCAGCACGTATTGCTTGTCGGGCCCAGGGGCATGGGCAAGACGACGCTTGGCCTTCGTTTCTTGTACGCAATCTCGGATACTCCAGCGCTTTGTGAAAAATGGCAGCCCGTAGCCTTTCATGAAGAAAGCCATGGAATCTGTGATGTATCGGATTTCTGGATTGCAGCCCTTCACCACCTTGCACGAACCACGGAGGATGCCCAATGGTCTGAGAACGCGGATGCACTACTTGAAGATGAAACAAACCCGGCGCGCCTGGCAGCATATGCGCGTGCGGCTCTGACGGATTATTGCCAGTCATCCGGAAAGAGGCTGATCCTGTTCGTGGAGAATATCGACACTGTTCTTGAACAGTTTGGTGATGAGCGTGAAGTCCATGCTCTTCGGGCCAGCCTGATGGAACGTTCGGAGATCATGCTGGTCGGGTCGGCAAATACGGTATTCGGTGGCATTCGGAGCCACGGAGAGCCTTTCTACGAGTTCTTTCGCCTGTTCATTCTGCAAGGTCTGACCACGGAAGAGACATTTGATGTTCTGAAACAGTATGCAGATAGCGCGGGCGAGAAGGACGTATCGACGCTTCTCGATCTGGAACAGGGAAGACTGGAAACCATTCGCCGTCTCACCGGCGGCAATCCTCGTCTCTTGGCGTTGACTTGCGACATGCTGTTGGATTCGCCCCTGGGTGAATCCTTCGAGGTATTGGAACGGCTCATCGACGAGCAAACTCCGTATTTCAAGGCCAGGATTGAAGAGTTGCCGATCCAGGCCCGGAAGGTCTTTCATTGTCTGGCGAATGCATGGACACCGATGTTGGCGAGGGAAATTGCGCAAGTTTCGAAACTTGGCTCATCGCACGCCAGTGCGCAACTCAAGCAACTGGTTTCGAAGGGCTACGTGAACGAGAGTAAAGACCAAAAAGGGAAGAAGATCCGTTACGAAGTTTCAGATCGCTTCTACAACATTTATTTCCTGCTTCGATTTTCTCGTGGTGGTCGCGAACGACTGAGGCGGTTGGTTGGCTTCATGCAAGACCTGTTCGGCCGAGACGCCATGGGGACAATGTATCCTGCATCGTTGATAGCGCTGGACACAGCCAATTTGTCGCGGACGGAAACGGCGGACTGGCTGAGTGTTCTCGCCGGTTGGGTCGAAGCAGATGACGAGTTTGGGCTCCGGGAGAATTGGAGACGCACAGCCGTGGACATAGCCGAAAGACTAATCGGTCCGGACGCAGGTGTCATAAATCAGATAAACAGAGTCGCTTGGAGAGAACGAGGTCACAGGCTGTTCAGTGAAAAGCGCTTCGGAGATGCAGCAAGAGCTTATCGCAAGGCAACCGAGGAAGTGCCGACCGATCATGTGGCGTGGACAGGTTTAGGAAAGTCGCTCTTCAAGCTAAGCCGCTACGACGAAGCGTTTAGCGCAGTGCAACATGTCGTGCAGCTCGTTGATCCTAGGGCCTCGTTAGAAGCACGTCATAACGCGGTTGTAGCTCTGACGGCGAAGGCGGGTGCCTTATTCAAGCTTGAACGCCATGAAGAGGCCATTGCTTCCTTTGAGGAACTTGTCCGGTACGTGCGCTCTGATGACCCTGAAGATGTGCGGAGTGCGGCAGTTGCATCTCTCTTGATGTGCGGAGGGTTGCTTTCGGAGATCGGACGGTACGAGGACGCCACTTCCGCGTGGGATCGTTCCGAAGCTTACTTGGGGGTCGACGATGAAACGCCGGAAGCTCGGCGGGGAGGGATTCTCGTTCTTTGGAATCGTGGACTTGCGTTTGCCAAGTCAGGCAGGCGCGATGAGGCGATTGCTACGTTGGGACGAATACGTGACTATGTTCGACGGGATGACTCCGTGATAGCACGTCAAATTGCTCTCGAGGCACTGGAGTATCTCAGCAATCAACTCATGAGATGGGATCGTCATGATGAGGCCCGGAGCTACCAGGAATTGGTGATGGAGTACGTGTTCGTGGAGGACCCTCCAGAACTACGTGGGTCGGCAGTAAGGACACTGGGTGCCAGTGGTTTTGCGCTAATGGCGGCTAACCGGAACGAAGACGCTTTTCAATTGTGGGAAAGGACTGCGGAATTCGTTCGATCGGACGATCCGCCCGAGGTGCGTCTTCTCGCAGCTACAACGAATGGATTGGTGGGGCAGGCATTGGTCGCCGAGGAGAGGTACGATGAAGCAATAGCGGCCTGGAACAAAGCCGCTTCATGCGTTTGTTCGGAAGACCCGCTTGAGAAAAGACAGGTTATTGCGGGCGCACTCGCAGCAAATGGAGCAGGACTAATCCAGTCGGGAAGATTATCGGATGCAGAAGCGATTTGCAGAACCGCCGTCGCGGTGGCGCCAGAAAGCGGGGCGGCATGGCACACTCTAGCGGTAGCGGTTTTTCGCGCGGATGAACGAACGCGCTTACGTGAAGCCGAAGAATTTGCACGACGTGCAGTGGAACTCACACCAGACGAACCCGGCAGCGCACACATTCTTTCCGATATATTGGCCTACAGGGGAGAGTGGAACGAAGCATTGCAGTGGCTGGAACGAGCATTGTTGCTTAGTATCAAAGAGGAGCGATATGGGGAAAGGAGTGGGTTGATCGAGTCTTTGATTGAAGCGGTTGCTTCGAATCAAGGATTACGCGTGAAGAGCATGATGGAGCGCGTTGGCGCTATCGATGTCATGGAACCACTCTGGTACGCGGTTAGAACGGACTTGGGGGAAGAAATCGAGCCCTTACCAACCGAGATTGGCAACGCAGTAAAGGCTCTGTTGGAGGAGTTCCTAACGAGGCGATCGTGAATTCCTGAGATTCTCGAGCGATGTGTACTCGGTTTGCGGGAAGCCTGCCGTTTTCATTCAGGAAGGTAACCTGCGACCGAAGTGTCGCGGTCTGACCCGGTCCATGCTGCACCTGATCGAGACAATGCAATCCCTCGAGGGCAGGGAGGTTGCGTTCCTCTCCCTTGCCAAGGGGATCGATACCACCACTTCCGGCGGCACTTTGGTGTTCCCTGTCTTCGGAGCTCTCGCCCGGTTCGAACGCGACCTGATCCGCGAACGCACCCGGGTCGGTCTCTCGGCTGCGAGGTCCCTCCGATCAATTCGAATCGAATACGGCTCATGCGGCCCGCCGGGAGAAAGGGCGGTTGCCATGCCAGTTGAGGGTCTCAACCGAGGCCTTCCAGGAGCACGTCCAATGCGGTTGCAGTCACGACGCCCACCGAAATGTCCCCGAATGCCGTCGCAAGTTGCTGCCCGGAAACCTTGCCTGTACGCAGGACCTGAGCCGCTGCCACCCCACCGGCCGACAAGGCCGATGTCGCGGCGCCGCCAGCGATTTCCCCGGTCAGGGTATCGCCGGGCAGTTCGGATACGACGTGTTCCACCTGCCGTGAAAGCTCCGCATTGGAAAAACCGGAAGTCGTGACGGACGGTTCGGCAGCGGCGACCTCTTCTGTCGCAATGACCTCGATTTCGGGATAGCGCACCAAATGCTCACGAATGGCACTTGGCGATGCAACCGCCTTGAGCGGTTTGGCCTTGATAACGTCTCCCTCGATGATGAACTCGACGTCGGATCCGCGATGATTGGTTTCCTTGTCGATCCGCGCAGTCACCTCATCGCCACCGACATTCTCAGCGTGGACGAACAGAAGCTCATGGTAGATGCCCTTCACGTTGGACACCACTCCTCGAAGCTGTTTGGGGGTCAAGGCGCCGACATACTCGATACACCGCCCCACAAGCATGAGAAAGGATACAAGGTTGAGGCGTCTGTCGGGGCGTCGCATTGGCCTCTTCGGGCTTTTGCTATCCGAGAGGCCTCGGTCGGCTGCATCGAACCGGAGCGACCAGACCCGTGAGCCCAGCCGGACGACCGGCAAAAAAGTGTAGAAATCCGCGGACATGGCTGAATCGATTTCGAACGTCAGGCATGCCGCGGTCCCCCGGAATGGACCGGGACCGGATTGCCGTCGAACGGAGTGGCCAGTAGCAGCACTCCCGGAATTCGCGCCAGCCGGATGAATCAATAAGTCGCGCGGCCACCGGAGAGATCGAATACGCCTGCGGTCGTGAAACTGTTTTCCTCGGACGCCAGCCACGCGATGAGGCTCGCCGCCTCGTCCAGCTCGAGAAAGCGGTTCCGCGGGATTTTCGAGAGCATGAATTCGATGTGTTCCTCGGACATCTGGTCGAAAATCCGGGTCCGCGCCGCCGCGGGCGTCACGCAATTGACGGCAATGTCGTACCCAGCAAGTTCCTTGCCCACCGACTTTGTCAGGCCGATGACACCGGCTTTCGACGCCGAATAGGCTGACGCGTTGGGGTTTCCCTCCTTGCCCGCGATACTCGCGATATTGACGATCCGGCCGTAATTCGCTGCCTTCATGTGCGGAATCACCGCCTTGTTCACGATGAATGTTCCGGTGAGATTGACCGCAACGATCCGTTCGAACTCTTCCAGCGGGTAACTCTCGACCGTTTCGTTGATCCCCGCGATCCCGGCCGAATTGATCAGGACATCAATGCGCCCGTATGACCCGAGAGTGGCCTCAAGCGCCGCGTTTACCGCCTGCTGATCCGCGATATCGACTTCGACCGCCATTGAGCGGTTTCCAACCTCGGCGCACATTTTCCTGGCCAGCGGGACATCAAGGTCCCAGATTGCGACCTGCGCACCCGCGGACGCCAGCCTCATGACGACCGCGCCGCCAATGCCCTGCGCCCCGCCGGTCACGATTGCGGTGCGCCCGGAAAATTCCGTCATCTTGACCTCGCGATGCGTGGGCGATTCCAGGAAACGGGTCCCATCAGGTTGAACCAAGATCTGCGATGACGCCGGCGCAGGTCGTAACCGTCGCCACGTTCTGCATCGCGAAATCCACGGATGCCCGGTGCCACTCGTCATTCATGGTGGAGCAGGCGTCTTCGGGAACGATGACCCTGAATCCCTTGTCCGCCGCGGTTCTCGCCGTATGTTCGACACTCATGTTGGTCCACGCGCCGGTATTGATCAACGTGTCGACACCGGCACCGCGCAGGTAACTCTCCAGGCGTCCGGACTCCCAGGCGCTCATGGTCATCTTTTCAACCACGAGGTCACCCGTCTGCGGTTCCAGCCCCGCGACCGGCGCGACGCCCCGGGTACCACGGACAAGTGCGTTCGCCTCCTTGACTCCCTTGAACAGCGGAGCCTTGTCCGTCATCGCCGGATGCCCGGGTTCGCACACGAACCAGACATGAATGACGAGAATGCCCTTTTGCCGGCAGGCCTCCGCGAGGCGGCGGCCGTTTTCAACGACGTTCTGGGCGCGCGCATGTGCGGGTGATCCGCTCTCCGCGAATGCGCCTCCCTCGGAAATGACATCATGCTGCATGTCCTGGATGATGAGCGCAGTCCGCCGCGCATCGATGTTCAGGCCAGCGGAATCGGGTCCCCGGGATGCCGCACGCGGCTTCATGAACGGCTCAAGCCTCGGACGCGCCCTGGTCATCACCGAATAGAGGGATGTCGTTGCGCAGATGAACAGCGTCTCCCAGTCCGCTCCACCCCAGTGCAGGTTCGCGGCTTTCTCCGGAACTTCGATCTTGCCGAGGAGTTCGCCGCGGAAGGAGTAGACCCACAATCCGCCCGGGGCCGTTACCCAGACATTGCCTTCGGTATCGGCTTTCATTCCGTCAGGCACGCCCGGCAAGGTGTCGTCCTTGATGCCGAAGGCGAATATCCGGGCGTTGACGAGGCGTCCGTCCGGTGCGACGTCGAACATGCGGATGTTTGCCTGGTCAGTGTCGTTGACCCACATGAACCGTTCGCACGGGCTGAAACACAATCCGTTCGGCTGGGTGAACATGTGGCGGTCGACGACCAGTTCCGGTTCTCCACCCGGCCTGTGGCCCGGCGGCAGCCTGTAGACACCCTGGAAACCCATGCTGAGGGGCCGCGGCACACCGAAGTGTTCCATTCGGCCATAGGTCGGATCCGTGAAATAGATCGAACCGTCGGACCCGACGCAGATGTCGTTCGGTGAGTTCAGTTCCCGGCCCTCGAAATGCGTGCACATGACATCGCGGACACCATCCGGCCGGAACCGGGCAACCGAACTCGTCGCGTGTTCGCAGACGAGAAGATTGCGCAGGGCATCATAGGTCATGCCGTTTCCCTTGTTGGAAGGACGCATGACTTCCGTGACCTGTCCGTCGGGTGTCCACTTGCGGCGAACATCGGCGGGCATGTCGGAAAACAGGAGGAACCCGTCATCCGGATGCCAGATCGGTCCCTCGGTAAAGGTGAACCCGGTCGCACGTCGTTCCACCGGCGTGTGAATGTCGATCAGGTCATCGAACCGGTCGTCTACCTTGACATGAACCATCTCTCCATCCTTTGTCGTTGGGGCGTCCGGGCCACCCGGTTCAGGCCGGGAACCACTGCCGGTTCGGCAGCGTTTCTTTGATCGGCCCGGGTACGGTCATGCCCAGTCGCCCGACGATCTGCGCATTCTCGATTTGAGCGGGCCGATCGTGGACAGGCAGCAGGAACTTGTAATTGTTGAGAAGTTTCTTGATTGCCGCCTTTTCCCCCCTTTTCGAACCGGAATGATTCCCCGTGACCCGCGGTTCCATCCAGTTGTTCGTATGCACGTGATTGATCACCTGGTCGTTGAAGTCATAGATCACGTCACCGCAAATGCAGGCGAGTCCCTCCGCGGTTTCGACGATTACGTTCATGGACCCCTCGGTATGCGCGTAGGCCGGCTCGCACCAGACGCCCGGAATGATCTCTTCGGCAGTCGTGATCTCCAGGTCCAGGAACCTGATCGCCTCCGGCTCGTAAATCCGTTCCACGAGATGGAGGACGTCGGGTTTCGGGTATTGAGGATACATGATGCCCGAAACGGAGAACTCCATTTCCCGCCTGTTCAGCACCACGGTCGTGTTCATCGGGAACTTGTCATCCTTGCCGGCGTGATCGATGTGCAGGTGCGTGTGCATGATGTAGCGAATGTCGCCCGGCCTCAGTCCGTGCCGCGACAGCTGGTTCTCGATCATGGTCTCGTGCGACTGCAGTCCGCGCATTCCCAGGCTCTCCATGATGGCATTGTCACGGTACCCGGTGTCCACGAGGACCGGGTGCGTCCCTCCGAGAATGAGGAAGCCGTAAACCGGGACCCGGCGAACCCTGCCACAGTCATGGCCAAGGACGAGAAAACTCGCCTCCAGTTCGATATCGCCGTAATCAAGGATGTGAATGGTCAGGGCCATTGTTGTTCTCCTTCATGTTCGGTCCGATTCAGCCCGCGATCATAGTCGGTAAACCCGTTCGGCCGTAAGTTGAAATATCGCGTCGCGCTGTTCCGGAACAAGATACTCGGTCGCGGCCCGAAAGGAGTCCACGATTTCGCGCAGTCCCGTCCATAGCTTCTCGATCGGGAAATTCGAGCCGAACATGCATCGGTCAGCCCCGAACATCTCCACGGTTTCGCGTACCATTCTCGCAATGAACGCCGGATCATTCCGGTGCAGGAACGTTCCGAACCCAGACAGCTTCACCATGACGTTGCGGCACGCCGCCAGCTGGAGCATTCCCTCGGTCCACAGGTCGCGGCCCGCCGGGGTGTCATCTTCCAGCATGCCCGCATGCTGGAGAACGAACGTGACATCCGGACACTGCGTCGCGAGTTCGGCCGCGTGCGGCATCTGTCCCGAAAAAACCTGCAGTTCGAAACACCAGCCATAATCCGCAAGATGGCGAATGTTCTTCTGAACCGTGGCATCCGCCGCCAGGTCCGGGCGCGAGGCAAACCGGAAACGTGGAACATCATGCCAGTGGAACTGCTGCCGAATTCCGCGGACCAGCGCATGTCCTGCCAATCGGTCCAGTTGCGGCCGCACGTCCTCGACCGTGAAGTCGGCGTAACCCGCAATCGCATGCGGCCATCCGCTCTCTTCGGCGACCGACTGAACCCAGGCCACCTCGTCCTCGAATCGTGCCGGGTCCCAGTTTGCCTGGACATAGACCGATTTTCCGATGTCTGTCTCCCGGATGTCCTCGAAGTATTCCCGGATCGGGTAATCTCTTCGGATCGCTCCATAGGCTCCGAAGATCCTTGGCCGTTCGGGTCCGGACAACCAGGGAAGATCCTGCTTGTTCCAGACATGGTGGTGTGCATCGACGATCACGCGTGCTCCAGTTCGAGGAAGTGCTCCGCGACCCGGTCCAGGGTGCTGCCGTCCCCGAGGCCGTCAAGACGGGGCAATATGCGGGCCAGTGCCGTCGTATCCGGGCTGAAATCGCGGTCACCGGCGAGCGGAGTCAGCCAGACCAGGCGCCAAGCCTCCAGTGACAGCTGGCGGACCGCATCGATCATCGCTGCCGGATCGCCGCGCTCCAGGCCGTCGGAGAGCACGACGATTGCCGCACCGCGCGCGAAACCGAGGTACCTGGGGACGGCAAGAAACGCTTGCAGCGCATCGCCGATTCTCGTCCCGCCATCCATGTCGGCGGCCAGCGACCCGACGCGCGCAAGCGCTCTCCCCTGGTCCCGGACCGAAAGCGCGCGCGTGATCCGTGTCAGGCGTGTTCCCAGCGTGAAGACCTCGAACCGGTCCGCCTCCGATGCGAGCACATGCGCCAGCCTGAGCGCCCATTCCGTTCGTTCCTTCATCGAACCCGAGATGTCGATGAGGAACAGGAGTCGCCGTTGCTGCAGCTTGCGTGTCCTCGGGAACAGGTTCATCGCGTCGCCGTCGTGGCGAACCGCGTCCCGCAGCATTTGGCGAAGGTCAGGCCGGGGGCCGCGCGGCGAAGGGACGAAACGGCGCGATTTCCGGCGCGGCAGTCTTCGGAAGACCGATCGCCTGAACCTGGCGAGGATGGCGGATTCATCGCGTTCGGGAAACTGCCTCCGTGCCAGCCTTTCCGCCGTTGCCGCTGCCCGGCCCGATCCCTCCGGACCATCCGCTTCCGGGACGTCGACCTCGCCGCGCCGGTCCTCCCGGATTTCGACGTCGTCGTCATCCCTGCGATCTTCCGAAACCGGTGCGGCAACCGTCTGGCCCATGAAATACGCGCGGAACAGGGCGTCGAAGTCCGGCTCCCGTTCCTTGGCGATTGCAAACAGCGCGACCGCGGCGCTGCGAATGTCGGCCATGCCGCGAGGGCCCAGCGTTCCGACGGCCTCGATGAATCCGATGGTCTGGTCAGGCGCAACGGGAAATCCATGCCGGCGCAACAGGGATGCGAACCCGACCAGGGATGCGGCGGCGGCCGGCACGGTCATGCGACGTGACCGGGTATGAACGTGGTGAGCTGCGGCTCGAGAAAGGCAAGGTCGTCATGATCCTTGAGCGCAACACCGATCGACTTGCGAAAGGCCGCCGGCCAGTCATCGCCCTGGGCCTGGAGCAGCGTGGCCGCTTCCGCCCATTCGACCGTCTCCGCGACCCCGGGCGGCTTGGCGAGCGGTTCTTCCCGCAGCCGGGTCACTGCTTCCACGACCGCACGGGCCGTGGCATGGACGACCGAACTTGCCCTGGCCATGACGATTCGGGCTTCTAGTTCCGCGTCCGGGTAGTCGATCCAGTGATAGACGCAACGCCTGCGCAGCGCTTCATGCAGGTCCCGCGTGCGATTGGACGTCAGAACGACGACGGGATTCACCGCCGCCCTGACGGTCCCGGTTTCGGGAATCGATATCGAGAAGTCCGAGAGATACTCGAGCAGGAACGCTTCGAACTCGTGGTCCGAGCGATCGACCTCGTCGATCAGCAGGAGCGTGTCGGACGGCTCACGGAGCGATTCGAGCAGGGGCCGCGAAAGCAGGAAGTCATCCCCGTAGAGATTGACGTATTCGTCGCCTGCCTGCCGGATCGCGAGCATCTGTCGCGGGTAGTTCCATTCGTAGAGAGCCGTCGCGGCATCTATGCCCTCGAAGCACTGCAAACGGATTACCCGGCGGGACAGCGCCGCACCGATGGCTTTCGCGGCCTCGGTCTTGCCGACCCCCGGGACGCCTTCGAGCAGCAACGGTTTTCCAAGCGCGAGCGCGAGATAGGACGCGGTCGCAAGTTCGGCGCTCGCGAGGTACTGCGCAGCCGCGAGCGCCTGTCTCAGTGTTTCAGGGTCGCCGATTCCGCTGATGGAGGCGCGGACCGGCATCAACCGCGGGCCTTCAGGATGCCACCGGTTCTGCCGTGAACACCTTTTCCGGTCATGCGCGGCGCCCCCTGTTCCGCGGCCTCGCGCCGCCATTTGCCCGGAGACCGCGGAGGATCCTTTCCGGTGTTATGGGAAGATGGTCGCAATGGACCCCGACCGCGTCGAAAATCGCGTTCGCAACCGCTGGCAGGACGGGATTGGCGCACATCTCGCCGGGCCCCTTGCCACCGAACGGCGCATCCTCCGCGGGGCGCTCGAGAATGGCGATGTTGTGGGTTGCCACGTCCCCCGGACCCGGCATCACGTACTCGTTGAAGTCCAGCGGAGCATTGTCGCGGGCTGGATAGTACGGTTCGGTCGTCTCGTAGAGGGCGTGCGACAACCCCATCCACGCGCCGCCGATCAGTTGCTGTTCCACCAGCCGGGGATTGAGCGCCCGGCCAACCTCGTATGCCGAATTGATTTCAAGTACCGTGACCTCGCCGGTTTCGTCGTCCACTTCAAGATCGACGACAAGGGCTGCATGGGCAAAACAGGTCACCGGAGACATTTCCCCGGTTTCCGGATCCGCTTCCGACGGCGGCACGAGGAAGATCCCGCGGCCGGCGAGCGTTCGCCCCTGCTTGAACTGTGCCGCGATGGAGGCATCCGCCACGCTGATGGAGCGGCCCGGGGCGCCGCGCACATGGATGTTTCCTTCGCCGTCCGTCACCAGGTCCCGGGCATCGACTTCGAGTTCCTCCGAAGCCGCATCGAGGAGCTGGGTACGGGCCTCCGTCGCCGCGCGAATGACGGCATTGCCGACGCGGTGCGTACCGCGCGACGCAAAACTGCCCATGCAGTGCGGGCCGGTGTCACTG
Source organism: Paracoccaceae bacterium (assembly GCA_965242975.1). Lineage (GTDB taxonomy): Bacteria > Pseudomonadota > Alphaproteobacteria > Rhodobacterales > Rhodobacteraceae > JAPPHA01. The sequence goes on from CBDETS010000007.1 coordinate 4,618,627, forward strand.
TCCGCGGTGTCCACGTAGACGTCGGAAACCGGAACTCCGAGGGTTTCCGCCGCAATCTGGCGTGTCACCGATTTCAATCCCTGCCCGAGATCGATCGAGGACAAGGACACCTTGAATTTCCCGTCCGGCGTTGAGTGAACCAGAGCCTGCGAAGGGTCTCCCCCAAGATTCATGCCGATCGGATAGTTCACGCTGGCGAAGCCGCGTCCCTTGTGAATCGCCATCTCAACGCCTCCGTGTTCCGGAAAGGAAACGCGGAACACCCGGCCGCCGCACGCCCTCGGAAAAGGGCTTTTTTGGCGGGGGCGGCGGTTGTTCCACGGGAGGAACCGTGGCAGCGGGCGCGACCGGGGCAACGGCAGGCGTGGAGACGGGCGGCGGTTGCCGGGGAACGGACGGTGCCCGGGCGGGTGGCTCGCCGGAGTCCCCCGTTGCGGGCCGGAGCTCCATGTCAGGCCGTTGCGGGGCAACAGCGGTCACTTCCTGGCCCCGTACGGTTCCGGCCGCGACCCGTCTCTTCGGTCCGGTGCCTGCAACGGGATCGAGGGGGATCCGGCCACCGCGGCGTTCGCCGATCCGCCCGGTTTCGTCCGTCACGGTTTCGGGTATGTCCGCCCGGGGGCCGCCACCGCCCGATCGGCTCGACTGGCCCAGGATCGCCGGGTCGATCGGCCATGCGGCCTTCTCGGCCGCAACCTGGCAACACTCGATCAGGGCCGTATTCTTTGCGGTGCGGCGGTGCGCCTTCATGTCGCCGTCGCGATAGGCGTTGAGGATCCGGAACTCGACCGGATCCATGCCGGCCGCGTCGGCCGACCTGTCCATTTGGCGTTCGATGGCGAAGTCGACACCGGTGATTCCGAACCCCCGCATCGCGGTTGCCGGTGTCCTGTTGGTGAAGACGCAATACACGTTCGCTGCCACGTTCGGAATCGTGTAGGGCCCCGGCAGGTGTCCGGTGGCCTTGACGACCGCATAGGACGAAAGGCGTGTATAGGCGCCCGAGTCGAACAAGCCCGTGAATTGCCGGGCGAGGATGCGCCCATCCCGCGCGACTCCGTCCTTGATCAGCCAGAGTTCAGCGCCGCGGGGTGCGCCGACCTGCATTTCCTCCTCCCGATCCCACATGAACTTGACCGGTTTGCCGGTCAGTATCGCGCCAAGCACCGACATCGGCTCGACAATGCTGTCGACCTTGCCGCCGAATCCTCCACCGACGGTGCCGCCAACGAAGTGGAGGCGGGAAGACTGGAGGTCCAGGAGCTTGGCCGTCGTCGCGAGGGAAAAGAACAGCGCCTGGGTTGACGTGTAGCAGGTAAACCTGTCGTTCGTTTCGGGAACGGCAATCGCACCGCAGGTTTCCATGGGAGCCTGTTCGATCGGCGACATCTGGTACCGGCCTTCGACGATGTGGTCAGCCGATGCGAATGCCGCTTCCACATCGCCGAACCTGAGTTTCTGGTGATCGAATTTCTCGTAGTAGTCAAAGGTGTTGCCGGGAAAGGTATCGTTGACAACCGGCGCATCCGGCTGCAGTGCCTGCTCCACGTCCAGAACATGCGGAAGCGTCTCCCAGTCGACCCTGACGGCACGCACGGCCTTGCGGGCAATTCGGTCGCTGTCCGCGATGACGGCGAGTACCGGTTCCCCCTTGTACGCCACTTTCGTCGGCGCCAGCAGGGGTTCGTCGTCCTTGCCGAACCCGATCAGCGACAGCAGCGTGTTGAGGTTTTTCGGGACATCGCCGGGCCGCACGATTTTCCTGACACCCGCGATGCGTTCGGCAGCGGATGTGTCGATCGATCGGATCCGGGCGTGGTGGTGCGGTGAACGCACGCACCGCATGTGCAGGAGTCCCTCGAAGAGATGGTCGTCGTAATACACCGACCGGCCCGTGACGTGGCCGAGAATGTCCTGCCTGATCGTCGGTTGTCCGATTTCCTGCAGGTCGTCATCCCGCTCATCCGCAAACAGGTCCTTGCGGAATTCGACGGTCGTCATTGTCGCTCCCCTTTCCGCATTGTTTCGGCCGCAATCATGATCGCATCGATGATCGGCTCGTAACCCGTGCAACGGCAGAGATTTCCCGAAATCGCATCGACGACCTCGTCCCTGTCCGGATTTGGCGTCTGCTCGAGCAGTGCCTTCGCCGCCATGAGCATTCCCGGAGTGCAATAACCGCATTGCGCCGCGAAATGTTCCATGAACGTGCGCTGCAACGGATGGAGTTCCGGCCCGTTGGCCAGGCCGGCCGTGGTTTCCACGTTCCGGCCGCTAACGGACTCCGCGAGTGTCAGGCACGCGAGATGAGGCTTTCCGTCAACCAGGACCGTGCACGTGCCGCACGTTCCCTGGCCACAGCCGTATTTCGGCGACAGGTCACCGAGTCCCCGGCGCAACAAATCGAGCAGGTTGGCGCCGCCATCGGCGAATGCCGCCACCTCCGAGCCATTCAGGCGAAAGGATACGGGAGTCCTTGCCAAGTCCCTACCTCCCGTCCAGGAGCAGCCGACCCAGGTGGACGCCGGCCACTTCCCTGCGGTACCATGCGCTTGCCAGGGCATCATCTGCCGGAGACAGGTCACGGGACACCGCGTCCACGGCGCGGGAAATCACCGCAGGGTCGAGACGTTCACCTTCGAGAATCGATTCGACGCTCCTGGCACGCACCGGGACCGGTCCCATGGCGCCGAACGCGACCCGCGCGCCGGCGACCCGACCGAGCCGAAGCGGCAGGCGGGCAGCAATGGACAGCACGGCGACGCCTTTCGGCCTGACCCGGGAAACCTTCGCGTACCGGCACTCCTGGCTGCCGGGGCGGCGAAACGCGAGTGAATCCACGAGGCCGTGACGGGAATCCCTTTGCGCGAAGAATTCGTCGATGGGGACGCTCGCCCCGTTCGCAAACATCACCCGCGCGTCGAGCGCCAGCAGAACGGTCGCGAAGTCGCCGAAGGGTGGCGGCGCGAACAGGTTTCCGCCGACACTGGCCGCGTTGCGAATGGCGGGGCCGCCGATCGAACGCGCAACCGGTGCGAGAAACTCGAGGGCGGGCGAATCGAGTATGTCCGCCATGGTGACGCCGGCACCGAGTTCGATCATGTCCCCTTCCGACCGGATTCGGCGCAGCCGGGGGTCCGTTGTCCGCACGACGCGGTCGAAACCATCGCTCCCGTGGTTCACGGAGCGCATGACGAGTGTTCCACCGCCCATGTACCGGCTTCGCACGGTCATGGCGCGTTCGGCTTCGGCGATCGAATCGAACGTATCCACCTGGAGCTGACTCATCCGTCCAGACCCATGTGCGCCCTGACCGCATCGAAACCGGCCTGGTAAATCTGTTCACCGACCATTTCGGCCAGTGAGTCTTCCTGACCCCGGGGCGTGTCGAACCGACTTTCCCACTCCCAGAAGGTCATGTCGCCATCCGTGACGGGCACCAGCCGCACATGCGCGACGTAGTTGAAGAGCGGAACGGGCGTGTCGAGCAGGCAGTAGCTGAACGACTGCTCCAGGTCCGAGAGAGTCAAAAGTTGCTCACGCAACTCGGAGCCGTCCTCCAGCCGGAAACGGCGAATACAGCCGACCTCATCGGAATCCCGGCGGCGTTCGACATGACTCTCCGAAACGGCCGGGTGCCAGCGGTCGTGCCCGTTGAAATCCCTGAGGACATCCCAGACCGAATCGACGGGCGCCGGCAGGACCGTGCTTCTGACGACCTTGACCACTGTCAGATCTCCCTAGCCACTGAAGCGCCGTTTGAGTGCATCGAACCCGGCCTGGAAAACGTCTCCACCGATCGTGCCGACGAGGTCGCTTTCCTTGTCGGCGTCACATTCGAACTCGGCCGACCATTCGCCAAAACAGCGGTCCTTGTCCGTCACGGGAGTCAGGCGAAGCGTTGCAACATAGTTCTCGAGCGGCATCGGACTCTCGAGAATCGTGTAGGTGCAGAACATGTCGTAGTCCGACAGTCCCAGGAGGCGCTCGCGGATCAGGTCGCCGTTTTGGAGGCGAAAGTTGCGAATACATCCAACCTTGTCGGCAGGGAGGGCGTCTTCGATCCGGCTCTCACGAATGAGGGGATGCCATTTCGGCAGACCGTTGAAGTCGCGAATCCGCTCCCAAACGCCGGAGGCAGGCGCATCGATCACCGAAGATACGTAAACCCGGGCCATTTCATCGATCCTCCCTGCCGCCTTCCTGGACGCCTGTCTCCTCGTCCCCGCCGTCTTCCGGCCCGGAGCCCTCCTGCTCGCCCGAGTGGCGGAGTGCGGTCTGTACGCGGCTCAGGTCGGATGCCTCCCGCAACAGGCTGGTCTGGCGGGCCAGGCTGGATCCATCAATGCCTATGTCGGACAACAGGCTGTCGATCATGGGGCCCTGAACCCTGTAGCGCAGTGCCGAATTGATAACCTCGTCGGTGGGGCTTGAAGCCTGCCCGCCTGCGCCGCCGTCCACGCCTTTTGCACCGTCCCCGCCAAGCTGCACGATCTTGATGTCGTTGATCTTCTCGAGCGGTTTCGCGGATGCGGCCACGATGCCTTCGACATATTCGAGCATCTTGCGCTTGAACAGGGACCGCCGCGCTCCGTCGGTCAGAATGTTCTCGGCCTCGTTGATGAGCCGCTGCGCTTCGGCTTCGACGGCGGCACGCACGCGTTCGGCCTCGGCGGCGATCCGGACTTCCGTAGCGGACTTCTCGGCAATGACGACGTCGATCGACTTTCTTCGGCTGGCTTCTTCGGTCGCCTGCGCGGTCAGCACCTTTTCCGCCGCTTCGGCCGCGCGGGCACGGGCCTGATCCGCCTCGATGGCAGCGGCACTTTCCTCGAGCGACTTCTCGTAAAGCGAGATAGCCTTCGCCATGGCGGCTTCCTCGACCAGCTTCTCCCGCTCGATCTCCAGTTTCCGGCGCTCGGTCTCATGGCCGATCCTGATGTCGTCGAGGCCGCGTTCCGAGTCGATTCTTGCCCGTTCCACCAGTTCCTGGCTGGCGATCTCAGCCGCTCGTATGGCCTGTACCCGCTCAACCTCCAGCTGCTCCAGCGCCTTCCGGCGGGCGAGCTTCGTTGATTCGAGCTCCTGCTCCGCGCGGACCCGTTCGACATCGACCGCCTTGTCCTTGCCGACTCGTGCGGCCTCCACGTCCCTGTCGGCCGCGATCTGTGCGGCATCGATGGAACGGTTCCGGGAGATCTCGAGGTTCCGGATGTCCTCGTCCCGGGAAATTTTCTCCCGTGCGGTTTTCGCTTCGATTTCGATACGCTGTTTTTCGACCTTTCGCCGTGACGCGATTTCAGCCGCCTCGATCTCTTCGTTCCGCTCGATTTCGCGTGCGCGGATTGCCAGGTCCCGCGTGATCTCGGCTGCGCGCACATGTTCCTCTTCCTGGATTCGCGCTTCGGAAATGGTCTCGCCGGCGGCGATGTCCGCGACCTCAACTGCCCGTTTGCGTTCGATTTCGCGTTCGCGAATCTCCTGCTCCTGGGCGATACGGTTCTCGGCGATCTTTTTTTCCTTGGCGATCTGAGCCGCTTCCACGGATTCCGCTTTCGCGATCTCGGCGGTCTCGATTGCCCTGGTTTTTTCAAGGTCGCGGGCTTTCGTGACCTCCTCCTGCTCGATGCGTTCGATGGTGATCGCCTGTTCCTGGGCAATCCGGGCCATTTCGAGCGCTTCGCGCGAGGCGATCTGGGCGGCTTCGACGGCTTGCTGCGACGATATCTCCGCCTCTTCCACCGATGTCTGCCGGGCAATTTCCAGTTTCCGTGTTTCGCGTTCCGAGCGAATTCGTTCGGCGGCGACGTTCTTTTCCTGCTCGAGCCGGAGCTTTTCGGCCTCCTCGCGCGAGGCGATTTCTGCCCGTTCCACGGCAAGGTTGCGCGCGACTTCCTTTTCGCGTGTTTTCTGTTCCAGCGCTATCCGTGCTTCGGCGACGGTCCACTCCTGGTCGAACCGGGCCTTCTCAACGCTGACCCGGGTCTCGATTTCGGCCTCGTCAACGACTTTCTTGCTCTCGATTTCCTGCTGGCGAATTTCCTTTTCGGAATCGATCCGGGCCCGCGAGATCTTGTGTTCATTGGTAATTCTCGCGGTTTCGATCGATTCCCGTGACAGAAGCACCGCCTGTTCCGCTTCCTTTTCCCTTTCGGAACGTTCGCCCGCAAGGTCGGCACGCTGCCTGGCGCGCCGGAACTCGATTTCCCGTTCCTGATCAAGCCGGGCTGACTCCGAGAGTCTTTCAATTTCGAGAGATTGCCGTTCGGCTTCGAGGTTGCGTTCACGAATGCGTATCATCGTTTCCTGCTCGATGTCGTTACGCAATCTCCGGCGATCTTCGATGGCCTGGATGACGGCGGTCAAGCCTTCGGCATCGAAGGTGTTGGACGGGTTGAAATACTCGATATTGGTTTGGTCGATGTCCGTGATCGATACGCTTTCGAGTTCCAGTCCGTTCTTGTCGAGGCCGGTCTGCGCTTCATCGAGTACCCTGGCTACGTAGATTTCGCGGTTCTCGTGCAACTCCTCCATGGTCATGCCTGACGCCACGGTCCTGAGGGCCGATACGAACTTGCCCTCGAGCAGGGCATGGATCCGCTCCGGCTCGAGGGTGCGGCGGCCAAGCGTGGACGCGGCGAGGCTGACGGACTCCCGGGTCTGGCGGACGCGAACATAGAATTCGGCATCGACATCGATGCGCATCCGGTTCTTCGCGATCAATGCGTCTTCGCGCTTTCGCGACACCGAGAGCTGCAACGAGTTCATGTTGACCGGTGTGATGTCGTGAATGATCGGCCAAACGAATGCACCGCCGTCGATCACCACTTTCTCGCCAAGGAAGCCCGTGCGCACGAACGACACTTCCTTGGTCGAACGCCGGTACAGCCAGTTCATCACCCAGTACAGGATGAAGATGACAATGACTGCAAAAACCAGCCACAGAATCAGTTGTCCAATCAATTCTCCCGTCATTTGGGTTCCCCCTTCCGGACTCCTGGACCGATCCTGATCTTCCCGAATTCGCGGATCGTGTCGATGATTGCCGTCTCCGTCGGCAATCGTTCCATGGATGATGCGCCATAAAAGCCGTGGCAATTCGGACTGTTGGCAAGAATATACGCTGCATCGGCGGGCATCGAAACCGGCCCGCCATGCACCAGGACAATGATGTCGTCCCTGACAGAGCGCGCCGCGTCGGCCCACTCTTCCACCAGGTCGGGACACTGCTCGAGGCCGAGGGCCGTTTCGGCGCCGATCGAGCCCCCGGTTGTCAGGCCGAGGTGGCAGACCACGATGTCGGCACCCGCCCGTGCCATCGCTTCCGCGTCGGCCACGGAAAAGACATATGGCGTCGTCAGCAGGCCCCTCTGGCGGGCCTCGCCGATCATGTCGACCTCCGTCGCGAACGACATTCCCGTTTCTTCGAGGTTGGCCCTGAAATTGCCGTCGATCAGGCCGACGGTCGGGAAGTTCTGGACCCCGCTGAACCCGGCATCGCGCAACTGGTCGAGGAAATTGCCCATAAGCCGGAACGGGTCGGTCGCGCATACACCCGCCAGGACCGGCGTGTTCCTGACGACGGGCAACACTTCGCCCGCCATTTCCATGACGATGCCGTTCGCATCGCCGTAGGGCATCAACCCCGCAAGACTTCCACGCCCGGCCATGCGGTAACGGCCGGAATTGTAGATCACGATCAGGTCGACGCCACCGGCCTCCTCGCACTTCGCCGACAGTCCGGTTCCGGCGCCGCCCCCGATAATCGGTTCGCCCCGTGCGATCTTTCGCCGCAAGCCTGCAATGATGTCTTCGCGTTCAAACACTCTCGATTGCCCCCGCTGGAAGGCGTCCCGGCACGTTGTGCAATTCCCTGAAGGCACGCAGAACCTCGTCCGCGAACGCGTCATCGTTGATGTTGTGGGGTGACCGGACGAGGCGGCGTCCCGATGTCTGGCGGACACTATCTTCGAGTGCGCGGAACAGGGCGTCGTCGGCTTCGGAGTCCCAGAATGGCTGCCCTTCCCGATCCAGCGCCGAAACGCCGCCTTCGGGCAGGAAGAACCTGACGGGGCCATTCATCCGGTTCAGCCTTTCGCCGATCCAGCGCCCGATCCTGTCATTTTCCTCAGGCGATGTCCGCATCAGTGTGACCTGGGGATTGTGCATGTACAGGTTCCGGTCGCGGTAGTGTTCGGGAACCGAATCCGGATCCCTGAAATTGACCATGTCGAGGGCGCCGCAGGCCCCGATGTAGGGAATCTCGGTTCGGATCGACGCACCGAACCTGTCTTCGTTTGCGGCGAAAACACCTCCGGCGATCATGTCGCAAACCTCTGTCGTCGTAACGTCGATGACCGCCGCAAGCTTGCCGGAGTCCAGCAGTTTCTCCATCGAGCGTCCGCCGACGCCCGTGGCGTGAAAGACGAGGCAATCATAGGTCCCGTCGAGTGCGGACGTGATCCGTTGGACGCATGGCGTCGTCACGCCGAACATTGTCAGTCCGACCGCGGGCTTGTCGGCGGTTTCCTGCGTCGAGTTGCGCGATCGGCTGTTGACCATGCCGGCAAGCGCGGCCGCGGCATTGGTCAGGACGTCACGGGTGATCGTGTTGATTCCCTGCACGTCCGCTACCGAGTGCAGCATGAGAATGTCCGTTGGACCGACATATTCCGACACGTCGCCGCTGGCGACCGTGGAAACAACCAGTTTCGGAACGCCGACCGGCAACGACCGCATGGCGGGAGTGACAAGTGCGGTCGCTCCGGAACCTCCGGCACCGATGATTCCGGCCACTCCCGGATGATTGCGAATCCAGCGTTCGAACGCGACCGCCATCCCGCTGACCGCCGACCCCCGGTCGCCGGTGAAAACGCCCGGGGCTCCGCGGGGATGGAATCCCGCGATGACATGAGGCGGAATCTCGGCACCGGAAGGCTTCCCGCTTGTCGACAGATCGGCAATCTGAACCCTGAGTCCGTGTCCGTTCAGGCGGTCGCGGAGGTACCGCAGCTCATCGCCCTTAGTGTCGAGCGTCCCTGCGACCAGGACGGTTTCCGAGAGCCGGCGGGTTGCCGGGCGGTGATCCTTGATCGTCTCGCCGTTTCGCGGCCGGAGGTCGGTGCGTGTCCGGGCGCTTCCCTCGATGACCCGAACGGGAACGGGTTGCGACCACCGGTCGGGTATTTTCGGGTTTGACAGGTACACGCGTTGCGGACCGTACGCGGAACCGGCCGCTGCCTCCCGCGTGCGCCCGGTTTGCGCGGCATGCCCGGTGTCGTCATGGGCATGCCGCCCCACTCCGAGCAACGCCTGTTGCAGGTTCGTGTCGTCGGCAAGTGACGCGGCCTCCAGCGTCCTGTTGATCCTGCCGTTGACCATGATCGCAACCTGTTCGGAAACGGCACAGGCGACGCCAATGTTCTGTTCGATGACCAGGACGTCGACCCCTCCGCTTTCCGCCAAGCGGATGAGCGTATCTTCGACCTGGCGAACGATCATCGGCGCAAGGCCTTCGGTCGGTTCGTCCATGACGAGCAACTTCGGGTTGAGCAGCAGGGCACGCCCGATGGCAAGCATCTGCTGTTCACCTCCGGACAGGTGGCCCCCGAGGTTCTGTCGCCGTTCCGCCAATCTCGGGAAGGTGGAGTAGACCCGGTCCTTTGTCCACGACCCTTCGCGTTGCGCGACCAGGTCGAGGTGCTCTTCCACGGTGAGGGACCGCCAGATCCTCCGGCCCTGCGGAACATACCCGATTCCGGACCTGGCTATATCAGCCGGATTGACTCCGACAAGAGGTTTCCCCCTGAAACTGATCGAGCCCGACGATACCGTTACCAGGCCCATGATGGCGTTGCAGAGGGTCGTCTTTCCCATGCCGTTGCGTCCCACCACGGAGAGTATTCCCTGGCGCAGAACGAGGTCCACGCCCTGGAGCGCATGGCTGTTGCCGAAAAAGACGTTCAGATTCTGGAGTTCGAGGGTCGACCCGTTCGCGTCACGCATGCCCGCCTCCTCCAAGATAGAGGGACTGGACCTCCGGGTCGTCTTCTATCTCTGCCGGCTTGCCCTCCTTGAATATGCGTCCATTGTGCATCATCGTGACGAATTCCGAGACCTGGAGCGCGACGTCCATGTCGTGTTCGATGATGATGTACCCGATGTGGCCGGGAAGCCCCGTGAGTATCTCGATCAACTCCCCCCGCTCGGTCGGCGAGAGCCCCGCCGCCGGCTCATCGAGAAGCAGCAGCCGGGGCGCACCCGCGAGAGCCATCGCGATTTCCAGCTGACGCTGCTGGCCATGGGACAATTCCGATACAAACGTTTCCATGACCTTTTCCAGGTGCGCAACGCGCACGAGTGACTCGGCACTGGCCATCACGGATTCATTCCGCCGTGGCCGGATCATGGAAAACCTGCCGCGCAGGACCCCCCGGCACGCCAGGTAGACGTTGTCCAGGACGGTGAGCCCGGAAAAAAGCAGGGAGATCTGGTAGGTTCGCCTCAGTCCGCGGCGAATCCGTTCATGCGGCGGAAACCCCGTGACATCTTCGCCGTAAAACCTGATCGATCCGGCCGAAGGCGGGAAATCGCCGGAAATGCAATTGAAGAGCGTGGTCTTTCCGGCGCCGTTCGAGCCCAGTACCGCCCGGCGCTCGCTCGGCCGCAGCGTCATCGAGATGTCGTCGAGCGCGACAAGCGCGCCGAAGCTTTTCGAAACCCCGCGGAGCTCAAGGGCATTTGCCGTTCCCGTAGCGGACAGGCGATCGGAGAAACTCCCGGATTCCGTCACGGTGAATCGCCGCCACGAACACGCAGGGGATCACGCGCCCGGCTGGCGCGCAATTTTTCCCACAGCCCCAGGATCCCGTCAGGCGACCAGAACACGATCAGCAGGAAACCGAGGCCGATAAGGAGCTGGAAACGCTCGCCGCCGGCGCCAAGCGCGACCAGTATGTCGATCGCGAACGTCTTCAGTATGACATAGACGATCGAGCCGACGAATGGACCGATCGGATGCCGGAGCCCGCCGATCACGGCGATGACCAGGATGTCGATGACAGGGCCGATGCCCGCCGTGCCCGGCGAGATCTGGGCTGACTGCCAGGTCAGCAGGATTCCTCCCGTCGCGGCAGGAAATGCCGCGAAGGTATAGGCCGCGACCCGGTGCAGGGTCACGTCATATCCAAGTGCCGCCATGCGTCTCGGGTTATCGCGCACGCCCTGCAGAGCCAGTCCCATGGGAGAGCGGCTGATGTAGAGGACCACGAAATACCAGAATCCCGCCCAGAACAGGGTGAGGTAGTAGAATGCGGTCGGATGGCGCCAATCGACGTTGAAGACCTCGGGAGGCAACACCCCGTTGAATCCCGAGAAGCCGTTGAAAATGGTGTAGTTCTGACGGGTGAAGTAAAAAAAGGCCGAGGCGATGGCGAGCGTGATCATGATCGTGTAGATGCCCTCGGTCCGAACCGCGAGCCATCCGGTCAATGTCGCGAAGATTGCCGCGATGAGCAGGGCCAGGGGGATGACCAGGTACCAGGACCACCCGAGGCTGATGTCGGTTATGGCGCTGTTTCCGAAAATCGCGACCAGGTAGCCGGCAAGCCCGGCTACCGTCATCTGCACGAGGCTGACCATGCCTCCATATCCGGCCAGGAACATGAGGCTCAGCGAGATCATTCCGAGGATGAAGGTCCAGCCGAAAATCTGGAACAGCACGAATTCACCGGCGAAAGCCGGCATGATCAACAGCAATGCACCGACGACCCAGTAGGCGGGCGGAACGCGTTCGAACCATCGTCGCCAGGGCGCGGGGCTTCTTTCCACACTAATGTCGGCCATGATTCAGTTTCGCCCGAGCAGGCCCTGCGGGCGGAAGGCCAGCACCAGCGCCATGATCAGGAAAGTCAGTACGACGGAATAGGTCGGGAAGTACACGGATCCGAACTGCTCGGCGATTCCGATCAGCAGCGCACCCAGGGCGGCTCCCGGTATCGACCCCATGCCCCCGACAATGACCACCACCAGCGACGCCAGCAAAAACCTGATATCCTCGCCGGGGGCAATGGATTGAAAGGTTCCGCCGACGACGCCGGCAATACCGGCCAGGCCGGCTCCAAACGCGAATACGCCCGCGAACACGATCTGAATGCGCGCACCCGTTGCCGACAGCATGTCGCGGTCATCGACCCCTGCCCGGATCAGCATGCCCACGCGGGTGCGGTTCAGTGCAACCCACATGGCCAGACCCACGACCACGGATGCAACGAAAATGACGATCCGCACGAGCGGATACTTCAGGTAGATGAGTTCACCCGTGGACCGATGTACGCCGGTCGCAAAGAATGTCTCCATCGGCCCGGACAGCCAGCTCGGCGCGGCGATGTTGTAGAAGTCACCGCCAAACGCCCAAAGCATGAGATCGGCAAACACGATCGAGATGCCGATGGTAACCAGTGTCTGCCGGAGATCCTGGCCTTCCATTCGCCGAAACACGAAGACCTGCAGGAGGATTCCGATCAGTCCGACCGCAATGAACGCGGCGGGAAACGCCAGGAGCCAGTAGCCGGTCCACTCGGCGAAGAAATATCCGACATAACCTCCGAGCAGGTAGAGCGATCCGTGGGCCAGGTTGACGTTGCGCATCAGGCCGAAAACGAGTGTGAACCCGCTTGCGACCAGGAAATACAGACCACCCAGCGTTATGCCGTTGAACAGGGCATTCAGGAACACTTTCTTCTTGCCGATCAGACCGACAAGCCAGGCTGGCCAGATGGCAAACGCCAGGTAAAGGATGACGGCCGCAACGATCGCGGCTATCGCGACTCTCCAGGGGTGGCGTTCGAGGGCAGTCTTCATGCCATGTGCCAAGTGCCATGCCGGAAACCGCCCATGGAACTACGTTTTGAATCCATGGTCGAATCCTAACTGTCCCGGGCGCTGTCGGTACGCCAGGGACTCCTGTCGGCCCCGCTGCCATGTCCGTCCTCCACTGCCACGCATGGGCGGAGGAGCACGGACTCCATTGTCAAGAAACCCGGGCAGCGAGGCCGCCCGGGCCGCAAACTGTCTCGAGCAAGCGTGTTCCAGTCGCCCCTATTCGTAGGACGTCTTGCACTCCGGAACTTCGCGACTCGGAAGACCGATCCTGGCGAATGCGTCCGGATCTATGCCCAACGTCTGGTTGACGTTCTCCTTGATCGAGACCAGTTGCGTCGCGAGGTTTCCGTCATCGAGTTCGACGACCTCGGACACGAAGTTGGTTCCGATGGCCTGGCGATTGTCGTCAAGACGAATCTTGCCGTTCGGCGCGTCCAACTCGAGCGACGAAAGGCATGACCGGAAAGCTGCCTGTCCGTCGGAAAGGTCGCCACCGACCTCGTCAAGGCATGCCAGTGCAGCGTTCGTGGCATTGTAATAACCGGTCGCCAGCAAGGATGGGCTCGGGAACCTCTGGTCGGGCGGGAACGTGTCCTGGTAGGCCTTGACGAACGCCTGCCAGCCGGGATCGTCCCAGGTGTCTGCTTGAGGACCGGAAGAAGGCACACCAATCAGCGCTTCCTTCGCGGATCCCTTTGAACTCAGCACGGTTCCGTCAACCATGATGGTTCCGCCGATCAGGTTGGCATCACCACCGGCTTGCTGGTACTGGTTCAGGAAGTTGACCGCATCACCTCCGCCAAGGCCGAGATAGATCGCGTCGACATCGTCAGGCAGGGCCGCGATGATCGATCCGAAGTCCTTCGTTCCCAACGGAACCCAGAGCCGTTCGGTGATTTCGCCTCCAGCCTGGCAGAATTCAAGCGCGAGGCCGAATACCTGGGTATAGACAAAGGAGTAGTCTTCCCCGATGGTTGCGATCGTGCGGTAGCCCTTTTCGTTGTAGATGTAGTCACCCAGCCCGGCTGACCATTGCGCACCGTCCATGTTGAACCTGTAGAAGTTCTCCGACGGCGTGACATAGGTCGTTTCCTGCGCACCGGATATCCCGTTGATGAAGGTGACGTGCGGCTGCGTCTTCGAATAGTCGCGAAGCGCGATTCCTTCGGAACCGGAGAGCGGGCCGATCACGATTTCGACGCCGTCCTGTTCCACGACCTTGCGGGCAGCGCGTACCGCGCTGTCCGGGCTGGCATCGGTGGCGCCGATGACGAGTTCGATTTCGCGGCCACCGGCCATTTTGTCAGCCTGTGCCAGGGCGGTCTTGAGGCCGCGCACCCCGTCTTCTCCAAGGACGGTGTATGTCCCTTCAAGTGTCGCAAGCACCCCGACCTTGAGCGGTTCAGCCACTAGCGAGCTCGAGCCGGTCGCGATGGTAAATGCGGCGATTGCGCCGAGCAATCTGGAATACATTGAATTCTCCCCTCTTGATTGAATTGAGACGATTGAATGTCTTTACCTGCGAAGGTGCGACAGTGAAGAAGCTATGAGCCCAAGTGTCAACCCGGTGCACGGGAAAACATGCCCCGAGACAGGGGGATTCATGGACGGCAGGTGCGGTCCGCGAAACGAGCGATGAACTCGAACCGGATTGTGATGGTCGCGAAACGCGCGACTCCCGGGGTTCTTCCGCCGTGGTCAGTCGACGAATGCGCGTTCGACGACGTAGGTATCCGGGGAACTGTTCGAGCCTTCTGCCAGGCCGAATCCTTCCATGAGTTTCCTCGTGTCGTTCAGCATGGCCATTGAGCCGCAAATCATGCCACGGTCCGACCCGGGATCAATTGGCGGAAGGCCGAGTTGGTCGAACAGGCGTCCGGATGTGATGTGTTCGGTGATTCGGCCGGTCCGGTTGAATTTCTCGCGCGTCACCGTGGGATAATGAAACAGTCGGTTCCCGGCGAACTCGCCAACCAGCGGGTCGTTCCTGACGAGGTCCACGAGTTCCATGCCGAACTCGAGTTCGGCCACTTCCCGGCACGTATGGGTCAGGATGACCGTGCCGAACTTTTCGTAGGTTTCCGGGTCGCGGATCAGCGAGGCGAAGGGGGCGATGCCGGTCCCGGTGGAAAACATGTAGACCCGCTTTCCTGGGAGGAGCGCGTCATTCACCAGCGTACCGGTCGGTTTCCGCCTCATCAGCACCGTATCGCCTGGTCGGATTTCCTTCAGGTGCTCGGTGAGCGGGCCGTCCGGAACCTTGATCGAGAAGAACTCGAGCTCGTCGTCCCAGGACGGGCTGGTGATGGAATAGGCCCTGTAGACCGGCTTTTCGGCGTTCGGGAGCCCGATCATCACGAATTCGCCCGAACGAAACCGGAAGGACGGCGGCCGGGTCATGCGAAACCGGAACAACCGATCGGTGTAGTGCGTGACCATCGTCACCGTTTCCGCGAATACACCAGCGGGAATCGGAAAAACGTTGGGCTTGGCCTGCACAACTGTCGTCATTTCTGCACTCCAGGGATCGTTGACCGCGGCCACATCGTCGAATGAGACGAGACCGTGATCTTCCCGCGTGCGAATCGGGGTTCACTCGGGGTCGGATTGAATCGTTTGTATACGAACAAATGGAGTTGTACAGGCCATCTGTCAATTCATGGATCACGGACACCGTGACTGAAGGGACGGGCATCATGGCACGTGGCGGTCCCGGTGACGTCGGAGATCAAACCCCATGATCGGCTGACATGGATTCCATGAATGAACACCTTCATGCCTTTCGAGATCGGGTCGCCGTTTGCTCGCCAGCATGGAGCAGGGACGTCGCTCCGGTCGAAAGACAGTGATCTCAATTCCCTGCGAAAGCGATCAATCGTCCGCATGCCAGTGCGCCAAGCCAGCAAACGGTCGAGAGGACAGCGTGACCGGCAAGGCGTGCGCGGGGGACGTCCTTGAGCAGGAATCCGTGGGACAGGCACAGGATGAGTGCCGAGAGAACTCCGACCGCGATGAAAGCCAACTTGAGCTGCAGGAATCCGATGCCGCTGTATTCACGCGCCCGGACGGAGAACAACAACGTTCCCGTGAGCAGCGCAAGGATCAGCCCGCTCGCAGCAACCGGTGCCAACACGCGCACCATGGCTTCGCGAGAAACACTGCGCCACGCGCCGAGAAGCCGCAGATTGAGCGGAACGACGGAACCGACCAGCAAGGCGATTGCGAAGATGTGCACGGCGTTGACCCCGGCATAGGTCCAGCGGGAACCACGCAGAGCCTGCGGGATGGCCGTCCCCTCGAGCGCTGCGAACAGGACCTCCAAGGTCTCAGTCGCGCCCGGGGTAAAGAACGTACTCCCGACTACCTAGGAAGAGCCGTTCCACCTTGAGGAGTCGTTCCGACATGTCGGCTGCCGGTTCGCCGATCACCCGGATCTCGACTCCTTCGGCCAGATCGCCTTCCGCGAGGCCGGCGCGCTTGTTGCGCCAGGGCTGACCGACCTCGGCTGTCCACTCTTCGCCCTCCACGTCGATCTTCAGGATGCCGTGGGGATTGCCCAGGCGGACGGTCTTGATGATGCCGGTCAGATCGATATTGCCGCCGGTCGTCCATGTCCAGCCATGATGGGCCAGGGCCCCGACAAAAGGGACCGCGAGCCCCAGGGCCAGAACCGAGAAAAGTAAATACTTCTTCATCACGCGCCTCCATGTTGCGAGCGCTACTGGAATCATGGCGTCGCGCGCCCTGACATTCAACCCGGTATTCTCCGAACAAACGTCAATCCCGTGGTGACCGCATCCAAGGAGAGTAGATGACTGCAAGGACAGGTTAGACATGTGCCATTACGCCGCCAGCCCGACGCCGTCCTGGTGTCGGCGGCCTGCAGAGGCGCCGGAATCCTGGAAGCCTGTCGGTCTTCGAATGCAGGATGGGTGCGATTGACGTACGCATTCCCAGGACATTGAAGTAAAGAAAGTCAGAACGTATCTATACGGTAAGGAAGCTGATCATGACGTCACGAGCGAGCCAGATGATGCGGGAAGTTGCGGCACGCGGCAAGTATGCAGGCTTTTTCGTCATTTGAAAAACCTTGATCATTCGGAATGGCATGTGTCATTTGGTGAAGTTGAAGCGGTCCTGGGATTTCGTCTTCCTCCATCCGCGCGCATTTACAGGCCTTGGTGGTCCAATTCGAAACTGGCTGGCGGTCACAGTCACGCAATTTCGTGGCTGGCAGCTGGCTGGAAGACCCGAAGAGTCGACCTCGAGAGAGAAAATCTGGTCTTTTCGAGGCAGAAATCCAGCTCCGGAAAACACATTCGTGGAGACAACCGGCGAAAGTTCTCTCTCGACAGGATCCTTCCACGCCATGATCCGGGGCCTTGGCCAAAGGACTTCCGTTCGTCGCGATCGGAGATTTACGGCGCCGACGACCGATAGCCGCCAATGTTCGTCGACACCAACGTACTTGTCATGGTGCGTTTGGTCACGGCACCGTTCCACTGCCAGGCCCGCAACAGTATCAATCACTACGGTGAGACCGGGGATTCCCTCCGTATCAGCCGGCAGGTTATCCGGGAGTACCTTTCAACGGTAACCCGTAAGCAACTGTGGGCAAATCCGCTCGCAATCGAAGACGCACTCAAGGACGTTGAACAGATGACGATTGCATTCGGAATCCTGGAGGATGGTCCCCAGGTGATGGAGGTCTTTTCTGACGTGCGCCGCGCCGTGCCTGTACAAGGAAAATGGTTCACGACGCCAACATTGCCGCGACAATGCAGGCCCATGGTGAGAAACGGCTGTTGACCTTCAACGTTCGCGACTTCCGCCGATTTGGTCATCGGATCGAGTTGACCGATGCCGGAGCCAGAACGGTCCCGTAATGAATCCCGAAACCGATGGTGAAGATCTGCAGAGTGCCTGGCGCCGCGCCGTTTTGCAGCCGGGAAGAACAGCATTTGTCCCGGTTTCGGGAATTTGAGACGGATTCGGACCGGGCGTGCATTGAAAGCCGATCGGGATCGAAGGTCAATTTGATGCATCCGGCTCCTGGCAACGCCGTTCCCGAGCAAATCGGCCCTGTACATGTCACCCTAACGTGTCAATGGAATGGAAACTGTTCGACATATTCTGGCGTACCGGACAACTGAACCGGCAACTCTGCACGCATTCGGCCAGCGCGCCCGGGCTGACCGTGGTCACCGCGGGGACCGCCGGGCGCTGGCGAACAAAAACCCGCCGGGTTGGCATCATCCGTGTACCAGGATTGAACTCTGTGGAGTACAAGGTAGCATGCACGGGAACGCAACGACTCGAACGGCAGGAGGCGTCAATGCAGGAAAACGGTGACCGGCTCGTGATCAGGAACATCGGGCTGATGCTTTCGGGCAAGATGGAGCAACCCATTCTCGACGCCGATTGCGTGATTGCCGAGGGTGGCCGCATTGCGAAGATCGGTCGAGCGGCCGAAATCGATACGGGGACGGCTGACACTGTTGTCGATGCGCATGGTGTCACGCTGGCCCCGGGGTTGATCGACAGTCATGTCCATCCCGTTGTCGGGGACTACACGCCCAGGCAGCAGCAATTGCACTGGATCGATTCGACCCTGAATGGCGGTGTGACGACGATGATTTCGGCGGGCGAGGTTCACATGCCGGGCAGGCCGAAGGACATTGTCGGCCTCAAGGCAATGGCGATCGCTGCCCAGCGCTGGTACGAGAACGCCAGGCCGTCAGGGGTCAAGGTCCTCGCGGGAGCGCCGGTTATCGAGCACGGCATGGAAGAGCAGGACTTCAAGGATCTTGCCGACGCCGGCGTCACCCTGATGGGAGAAGTTGGCTTGGGGTCGGTAAAGGACGGCCCGACAGCGCGAAAGATGGTCGACTGGGCGCGGAAGTATGGAATTCAAAGCACGATCCACACCGGGGGCCCATCGATTCCCGGATCGGGGCTGATCGACAAGGATGTCGTCCTGGAAGCGGCAACCGACGTGGTGGGGCATATCAACGGAGGGCATTCGGCGCTTCCGGATGACCAGATCGTCTGCATCTGCGAGAGTTGCCGGACCGGCCTGGAAATCGTCCATAACGGCAACGAGCGCGCAGCCTTGCTGACGCTCAACACGGCGCGCGAGCTGAAACAGCTCGATCGTGTGATACTCGGGACGGACGGCCCGGCCGGGTCAGGTGTTCAGCCGCTCGGAATTCTCAGGATGATCGCGATGCTGTCCAGCCTCGGGAATCTCGCGGCCGAATCCGCGGTGTGTCTTGCAACCGGCAACACGGCCAGGATGCGCGATCTCGATGTCGGAATTCTCGAGGAGGGCCGGGCGGCGGACTTCGTTCTCATGGACCAGGCACAGCACGCACCCGGAAAGACGATTCTGGAATCGATCGAACTTGGCAACCTGCCGGGTGTCGGCATGACCGTCATCGATGGCGTTGTACGGACCGGACGCAGTCGCAACACTCCTCCTGCGGAACGACTACCGGAAGTCGTATCGAGTTAGCCGTCCCCCGGTCCGCCAATCTGATACGAATCTTCGCTGTTCACACTGATGTGCGCAAGGTGAAGACATTGCGGACTGTTCTGACAGGCGTCACTCCGCAGGCCGTCGAACGTGCGCCGGGTTCCGCGAGCGTTACCGGGTGACGTCTTCCAATGACCGTATCCTGATCGATCCTGATCGGCCCTTGATCAGGCAGGTGCGTCACGATCTCAGGTTGACCTCCCGTCGCTTCCATTTGGATACGCTGGGTGGAGAGATACATTTCAGCCCGTTTCTCGGGTTTCGAGACGGCTGGCTGGCTGATTCCCGGCATGCGGCCATGTCTGTCTAGCCTGCAGTGACCAGCCCGAACCGAGTCTGGAACATCCAGTTTCAGATGTCGGCGACAATCGTCGCGGTAAGGACAAAGGGCGCAAAAACACCAGACGCGAATTTGTGTGGGTCGGCAATTTGCGGTTGACAAAGACTGCCATGGCCAGCCCGGCGACAAACGACATTGGCACCACGAACAGAGTGTACTGAAATGTATAGATAAAAGCGCGCTGGATTCCGGACCTTGCCAGAACGTCGACATAGTATTCCAGACCGACATAGTTACCGGGCCTCGGTCCGGCCCTGGCGTCAGTGAAGCTGGTCGTGACGCCAAGGACAGACGGATGAATTCCAAAGAGCGCGAACACGATCAGGAACGGAATGGGAAAAAAGATAGGCGAACGGATTGAAACGCCGCACGAACACGGCCCATTGGGACCCCATTGCTTGGGTCTACGCGGTAGCCAGACTGTCAGGCGTGATTGGTGTGTGGTTCACCATGGCAAATCGTCTGAAATTCCCAAACTTCATGGGCGCTGTAGTGAGCGACCCGCAGCCCTCGCCTTTGCAGTTTCGCCGCGCGTGCACACGAACTCCGGTCTTCCGGGAAACTCAACTCGGATCGTCTCTAAAGCGGGTCGTCACTACTGTCAGTCTTCCTGCCCTTCCCAAAACAACGGACCAGGCCGCGTTTTCACATTCACCCAGGATTCCCAGTAATCGGCAATCGGACTGTCCCGCCACTCTCTCTGAAGATTTTCCCAGATGAAGGGTCCTGTGTCCGGCCCGCTTCCGTGGGGCTCCAGCCATTCATCGCAGATCACATGGCTGGTGCCGGCATAACGAAAATCGACCGACAGCCGTAACTTGTCTTGTGTATGGTTTTCGGCCGCACCGTGCACGGTGAGCATCTTGAATATCAATACATCCCCGCACTGATAAGCGGACTGGTGCCATTCCAAATCCGGATCGGTGTCAACGACCCGATGGCCCGGACCTTCAGAAAGCCGCGGCTCAAGGAATCCGCACTTGTGGCTGCCTGCCAGGATCTTCAGTCCGCCAACTTCCAGCGGCACGTCGCCCAGCGGGGCCCGGAGAGAGAGTCTCGGTCGAGCCGCGAACGAAAATCCAGTCTTGGTGCGGGTGGGTGCCGCGCGCGTTGTCCCGGGGGAAAGCGATACGACCGATCGTCTGCGGCAGGGGAACGACCGGTTCCTCGAAAATATCTGCCATGACCGACATAACGCTTTCATCGAATTTCATTCGGTGAAAACTTTCCTGCGATTGAATCTTGGCGTAGACGGCAGCGTATTCCGGTTCACCTTCCATGATTGGCCTGTGGTCAGTCAAGCCGTCCATTAAGTCCAGTCCGAACCCGGGCGCAGCCACCCGGCCTCTGAGCAGAACTCGAGAAACTTTCGCCGCAGGTCACGGACCTCGTCTCGTGGCAGCATGCCCCTGATAAACAGGTAACCATGGTCGCGCAGCCGTTTGCGAAGCTTTGGCGGGTCGTCAAGAACGTCGTTCGATTCGATGAATGGAATCATGATGTTCACCAAGTTGAGGCCCGCCGCAGCGGCAACAGTTGTTGGCAGTCCCTTCGCATGGCGGGTCTGGAAGTTCAAGTTTTGTAGTAGCGAACTTCCCACCACCCAGGTGCCGGAAAAAAGGCCGTACCCAGACCTTGCACCCAGTAGTCGTAGAACTGGGTGACATTCGGATCTGTGATTTCCGATTCGTACAGGCAAATATGCACGAATTCGGCGGCTTTCCTGCCCGCCTCATTGTTGAAATTCGTGGCCGTGCCATCATCGGTCACCATCGAACCGCCATATTGGTAAAGCAGCGCTCCCCAGATGTTGCCAGGAAGAATGCCGGACCTCGGACACATGGAGCCGGATTGGATGATGTCGCCCGCGCCGTTGCGAAGGTTGTCATTATCGCCCATTCGGCGAATTCTTCGAGGATTTCGGGTTCCCGGTCAGTCGGCAACCCTGCAGCATCCGGGTGGCCGGGATTGCAGAACAGCACCCATCGGTTCCAACCATGCGGAACTGTGCCGAGTTTTCCGTCCCTGGGGTACCGTTCAAGGATATGTGGCGACACCTTGTCGAGCAGACAGTTCACCGCGGCCAACATGTCGACTTTTGATCGAGGGCCCCGTCATCGAGGCAGCCACCCATATACGAACAATCGGTTTCGAACTCGTCTGGCAGGTCATTGGCACCATAGGCGACCGTGAACTTTGTGTCGCCCTCATTCGAGAAATTGTCGAACAAGACATCGTAGCCGTGTTCCGTAGCGGCGTGAATCCCGAACTCGACATGCGGGTCACCGGCAGAGACACCCGGTCCCATCCAGATTCGCATTTGCCTTGCAGCGAGCGCCTGTTGCGGCGTCAAACCGAAAGCGGCGGGACCGGCCATTCCGAAAGACGAATTCCTTCGGAATCCTCTTCAGGTTAGGTTTGTTATGTTCAATGCTCCTGTTCGACTCGGTCTGTCATTGATTGCGATTGATTCATGCCAGGCGATTCAAAGGCACTGTCACACAACGCCGCCAGAGCCGTTCTTCCGGTTCGGAACAAGATTCAGAATTTTCCGATCAGACTGGTCGCGTGATCGCGCCTGCTGCCGGGTCCCTGTCCCTCCCTGCACCGGGAACCAATCGACTTCGAGTTCGGCCAGGCCTGGGAATGCTCCTGCCGGCAGCGAGTCTCCTATGCCGGGCAATTCAGAATTTGAGGATTAATGCCACGAATTGAATTTCAAATGCCGCAGGGTCCGTCGGCGGAGTCCCGGCGTTGCTCCCGCAAACCATGTTGGCTTCCTGCCAAGGATCATCCGGGAACCCCACATCATTTCGCGAATTGTGGCGCGGCCCGGCATGTTTCAGGTGGTTATCTCTGGTCCTGCCGATTCTTCCCTGACCGCCGGCCATCAGATTGATGACACCGGGGCGGTCGCACGGGCAGCGTGTCAACAGGAGCAATTTGCCGATGGTGCGTTCAGATGCGTTGTTGCTGTTTCCAGGAATGACATCCACCCGACTTCGACGGTCCAATTTCATAAATCATTGTTTTATATATATAGATCATAGACTAGACTATACAGGCGCGGCAATTGGTGCCTGGATCAGGAAATCCGGCAAGGAATGGGTTACAGTTTCAGGCCCGTGAGGGCATGGATGTAGCGAGTCGAAATGTTTGGCACACCGAGTCGAAACGTTGGCGCCAAATGGCCCAATAACGACATCAGATCGTGTCTCATAGGCGCATTTGTTGCAGGTGAATCGAAACGTTGGCGCCGGTAAAAACATAACTGTAGCGAGGCGGAATCTTTGGCGACATGTATCGATTCTTTGGATCCTGGCAAGAACATGAAAAGTACAGACAAAAGTGGCAGGCTTTGCGCGGCCCGTTGTGTGTTCGCAGTCTAGAACCCGTTCTGAAATTGATCTCCGGCTGGCCACCTCGATTACGGCTTTGGAGCGATCTGATCGAACATGAAGTAGAATAGTTTCTGTTTCTTGCGGCGAAGAAAATCTTTGGCATTGATCGTATGCCATTTCCGTCTTGGGTTGCCGTTCGGGGTCAAGACCTCTACGTCGGGGCGTTCAAATATCGCATGGTTAATGTCGTCACTATGCGCCGGCGTTTGGTTGTAGATTTCGATCCAAAAATTTTCCATCTTGATGCCCTCGCCTTTCTCTGAAAGCAATCGCGGGATGTCTTCCGAAAGTTCGTTCCTAGCCGCATTTCTCGCTTCGTCGTCAAAGATGTGGAGCATGCCGTCATGCCTTGGATCGTATTCTAACATGCGCAGGCCGGCCCTACCGAAATGGGCCTGTGGCGTGTTCATGTTGTAAAGCACGTCGGTGTAAACCTGTCGCGCCCGCGGGCTGCGCGCAAAGTGCATGAGCCAGTATTTCCATCCATCAGGGTTATTGATGGCGAAGGGCGACACGAACGTGGCGCACTGTTCGAAATGCTTGAACACGAGTCGCTCGACCGCAGACAGCCATTCCGGTGTGTCCGACAAGCTGTCAATCGAGTCTTGGTCATCCCAGTCGATGCCGAGGTGGCCCAGACGCTTCATCACATTTGCTGGCTCCCTTTTGCTCAAAAAGTTGACCAGAGCTTTCACTGCGTACGTGAGAAAGATCTCGACTGAATTCGCCGACGCCATAAGGCATCTGAGCGTACGTAGGTGGACCATACTGTAGCCATATTGGTCAAGATTATAGAGCACGTTTCCAAACTTCCGATTCCTGATTGTCTTCAGGATAGCATCGACCACCTCCTCAAACTCGCCCCGAAAGGTGGCGATCTCGAAACTTACGTTGTCGTCTGTCCTGGCGACGAACGGAGCCAGCCTTTTTTCAAGGTTGCACATGGCGTCCCGGTCCACGTCGTTGACAATCATCAGGCAGTTGAACTGGACAGCGGGAAGATCGGAAGCTGCTCGATGGGTGTTAATTCCCCGTGCAGTATCGAACAACGTATCTGCAAATATCAACGGTGAGCCGGGCATGCCGCCTTCATATTGACCACCTCCTGCAAATCCGTCGACGATGGCGAGCTTGAGGTCTCGTCTGCGTGCATCTTTGCACCGTTCCCACAGGTACCTTCGGAAGTATTCGCGCTGGATCTCATGCTTCCGTCGCGAATGGCCTTTTAGGACCGCGCCTTCCTTCCAATTGTAGTGATTTTTTGACACTCGCTCAGACCCTTAAGATGAAACTACCATCGGCATCTCATCCCAGGTCTGACCTCGGTAGGTTCTGCCATTTGCTTTCTTCGAGCGCCTTTTGTTGTCCTTGCCCCAGGCGCCCCACTGCTTGAAGAAGAAGGCCGTACCTTGCTCGCGGCAGGCGTCGTGAATTTCGTCGATCCATGCTTCCCTGATAGGACGGGCCCTGGGGCCGCTTTCGCCGCCTACGATGGCCCAGTCTATGCTCGACAGGTCGACAGGTCCCACTGGTCCAATCAGCGGCTCAAACGATATGAACCTGATTGCAGCCGAGACCTGCCGCAACTCCTCGATGCGAAAGACGACGTTCTCGTCTTCGACGCTTGTGCCAAGCCAAACGTTCGAGAGTTTCGCGAGAGCCCCTCCCAATGTGAGGTCGGCCAGACGGTCCGGACGCTTGGTCAGGATCTGATAGCTGTGCCTTGGGGTCGCCTCCATGACCTTCCAAACCTTTGAGATGAAAGCCGGCGAGACAGACGGGTGGAATAGATCGCTCATGGAGTTCACGAAGATCTTTCGTGGCTTCCGCCAGCGCGCAGGAATGTCCAAGGCTTCGAGATCCTCGTGGACAATTCCTTTCCATACAGTCCTGGTTCCTGAGCGCCGGGTCAGGCCCATGTATTTCTCGACGCCCATTGCTTCCAGTCGTCGCGCCATCTGCATCGCGTAACAGTTCGTGCATCCAGCCGACATAACACTGCAGCCAGCTACAGGATTCCAAGTAGCGTCCGTCCATTCGATTGTTGATTCGCTCATGTCGCAGCTCCTTGCCGCGCACCGTAGGTTCTTGGGAACACAGTGGCAATAATCTGCCATCAACGTAGCGGAATCGCGAGCGAGGCATCGTTTGTGTCAGGCATGTGAAGCCTTGCAGCGAGTCGAAATGATTGGAGGCGGTGAGTCGTTTCGTTGGAGTCATTTAGCAAAAAAACGACCATCTTAGTCCAAAAGCGCCACTTTTGACTCCAACGAAACGACTCGCTACAGCGGGAACAAACATGGAGTCGACGAGGGTGAAGGACACGTACTTCGGCAAATGCAGAATCCGGCAATTAGTAAAAACAACGCAGATTTTTGGACATCCCTGTTGGGAATGGCAAAGAGCCAAGACGGGAGACGCCGGTTATGGAATGGGTATATCGGTCTAAGGATCTCATCCGACAATTCGTTTGCGATCGAACATAAGATTGAGCCGCCAGACGGTGCCTGGCCGGTACTTCGAAAAATTGAATTACGTAGAATTGAGACGATGGCACAAGAATATGGCGGCCATCCTGAACTCAGCGCCAAATTTATAAACTTCAGCGATCATACATTTGAAGAAGAAGTCGATTTTTCGGAATTGGTGTTTATCAATGGTAGTTTCCGCAAAGCACAGTTCACATACCGAGCACACTTCGAAAATACACGATTTTTTGGTGCCGCCGACTTTTACGATGCCAGATTTAAGCACCAATCTCTTTTTTGTGGCGCTCGATTCCATGGATCTGCGCACTTTGACAATTCGCAATTCTGTTTTGGATGTTCGTTTAGTGGGGTCTCATTCGAGGCCGCGTGGTTCACGGAAGCACAATTTATCGAAAGCGGACTACCTAAGAATATAGCCCCCGGGACACTTGTGGACTTCACAAATGCACGATTCACGTCTCTCGTCGACTTTCGAAAGGCTGTATTTGGAACACCCGGCGCTAGAATTGAGGGAAACGTTAGGCCTGAAAGAGTGGTGGATTTCTCTGGTGCACGTTTCAAATCGCGAACGTCGTTTTACAAATCGACAATCGCTGGGGTTCCGGCGTTCTTTAACACCCATCTTTACGAAGATACAGATTTAGGAAATGTAAATTGGAATCGAGCAGCAGCTGATCGTGTTTCACCCAACTACGCAGTCAGGGCTTGGGAACGGCTCGAACTAATCATGAGTCAACTCGAGAAGCCTCTCGATAGACATCGGTTCTTTCGGTTTAAAATGCGAGCGCGACGTAGAACGGACGGATATTTTCTGAGAGTACTGAACTGGATTTTTGAAATTACCTCCGACTATGGCTGGGGTTTACAACGAGCCTTTCTGACTTGGCTAATCCACTGGGCAGGCTTTGCACTCGTCATGTTTTTGAATGCTCCTTTCCGGTCAAATGCGTTGGATTGTTGGAAAGTGCCATTCGCTGCGCTTGCTATAGGTTTCGCCAACGCGCACGCATTTCTCGGTCTCGCTACAGACGATGGACATCTTGCACCGAGTCGACAGTTGATGGAAAGTTACGATTTGCTGGGTCTGTTGCCAGTGATCGGGACAGTGCAAGCAGTTTTCGGGCCAATTCTATTGTTTTTATTGGTGCTGACTTTTCGCAATCGATTTCGCCTCGCATGATGCCCAATCACATTAATATTGACGAACGGCGAACAGGGAAAGGAAGACGGCTTTCTTGAGGCTCTGCTGTAGCGAATTGAAAATTATGGAGTCGGTGAATCGTTTCGCTGAAGTCACCTAAAACACCATTTAAATCCGATGTATTACCTCGTTCAAAAGGCCTTTCGTCAGCTCGGCATTATTGTGTCCAACGTGACAGCGGCGAGTTCGTCCGGCGTGCCGGCCACGTCGATCGATGGGTGATCAGGAGCGTCGCGCAGGGCCTGGCGGTGAGCCGCCGCCTGCGCCATGCCGGCCGCATCATTCGCCTCCTGGGCGATATTCCAGGCCGCATCCGCGGCGTCCCAGCGATCGGCCCTCTCGGCCCGAATCCAATCACGCTTGATCTCCTTGGCCTTTGCCATGTTGACAGTGACTACAGACTTGGAGCCGTCCTTCTGCCAAGCCTCCCGGAAAACCCTGTTGTTCGGCACCTGGATCTGATCGACTCGATAGAGCCTGCCTCCCAGTTCAACGTTCGTGTGAGGTCTGGTCATGCCGCCATCTCCCAAGCGTTACGAAACGTGCGATCTGTCGGGATCGCGCTTAAAGGCACTATCGCCATGATGCGCCTGTTGCCGGCATACTCCTTGACGCTGTCCGGCAGGTCCTTGGCGGCAAGAAGCTCCATCGCCTCTTCCTCGCTGTATCCCTGAGCCATCACGTTCTCAAGCCACCTCTTAGCGGCGTGCATGACCTGAACGGGATCATCCGGGCGATCCGGGTCCTCGAAAACGATGCAGTAGCATGGGCTCATGAAATCACCTTAGCCCGGAATCCGATAATGTGAAATATGTTGACCCGTACACCCTGCATCACTCGGAGCGGCTGGCGGCGGCGTGGGCATCGATCAACCAGGTCGGTACGCAGGCCGTCCTCGACAGCTACAATGTCAGCTCGATCACGGATCTCGGCGTCGGACGAACGCGCGTGAACTTTGATAACGCATTGGCTGACGGGAACTTTTCGGCGACTGCCGACCCGATAAACACGAACACCGGCGCCAACACTGACAGCGACGTCGCGTCGCCCGCCGCTTTCGCTGCCGGCAGCGTGACTGTGCTTTGCCGACGCCGACATGCCGGTAATGTCGTGGACGATGGCCATCTCTCCGTGATGGTCTTCGGAGACCCGACCTAGCGGTCTAGGTGGGATCTCCGAACACGGCGACGCACGACTTTCCATCCTGGTAATGCACAGAATATCGACCGATCGCGAACGCCGCTGCGCTCTTGCCACCGTCTATCGTGACATCCGCTCCAGCCGTCGATTGATTGGAAGCCACCACCGAATAATTCTGGTTTGCCATGGGGTTGTCGAAATTGACGCGCGTCCTGCCTGTCCCGATGTCGGTCACGGACGAGACATTGAAACTGTCGTCGACGTGCGCTTGCCCGCCCGAATCTATGTCGGCCCACGCCGCCGCCAGCCGCTCCGAGTGATGGAGGGTGTACGGGTCAACATATTTCACATTATCGGATAACGACGGGTTCCGGATGTCGGCGTTCGTGGCTTTCGCCAGTGATTGCAGATCGGGCAGCTGTGCCTTCGGCACCTTCGCGTTCGCGTCCAGGCCGGCCACGCCATCGGCCGTGCCTGCCGGCAGCTGGACGACGGGCACCTTCGATCCGGAACCGAGAGAGGCCACGCCGTCGGCCGCACCCCGCCCGATCTGGGCGTCAGGCACCTTTCCATTTGCGTCCAGGGACGCGACGCCGCTGGCCGTTCCCCGGCCCGCGATCAGGGCCTTGACGACTCGGAAAAGGTTCAGGAAATCCGTCCGTGTAACCGTGTCCGTCTCGGCGTCCACGTTGCCTGTCGAGATGTTGTCAACTGGCCAGGGCATGGCTTTCTCCTACGATTGAATCCCGCGAACGATGACATCTACAGTCGCGTCCGCCGACTGTCCGTTCCCGTTGTAAATCTTGATCCGCGTCGGGTTGTTCTTGTTATCCAAGGTCCAGGTCCATCCGGCTCCGACGGACTGGAGCGTGACGTCGATGTCTGTCACCAGCGCCAGTTCCACGGGCACCACGCGGCCGGCCGCGGCCGATCCGTTCCAG
Source organism: Paracoccaceae bacterium (assembly GCA_965242975.1). Taxonomy (GTDB): domain Bacteria; phylum Pseudomonadota; class Alphaproteobacteria; order Rhodobacterales; family Rhodobacteraceae; genus JAPPHA01. Next base: position 4,647,556 of record CBDETS010000007.1, read on the forward strand.
TCGGAAGTGTCGCGATCGAGCAGCTTCTGCTCGGCGGATGGCGCGTGGATCGACCAGCACAGATGGTCGAGACTGAGGACAATCGTTCCGTCGCCCGTGAGCCTCCAGCGGATCTGGAACCAGCGGCCCGAGACCGTCGTCGCACTGCCCGGGTATGCCGTCCATCCCTCGGCCCTCATGGCTGCCTGGGTGTCGCCCGCCCGATATTCGAAGTTCACGGTTCCTTTCGCGTCTCCCGACCACCGAAATGAGACGTCGAGCTCCGCGCCGATATCAATTTCTTCCGACGTGTACGTCACTGTCTGAGCCGCGTCCGATCCTGACCCCTTTGCCCAGCTTTCCCAGGCCGCCCACGTCGTCAGATCCTGCCAGGCATAATCGCCCGTACCCTCGATTGCGTCACGGCCGTCAGTAGAGCGAAGACCTCCGGTGATCGTGCCCGGCCAACCGTTCGCCGCAGGACATTTCCAGACCAGCGCATCGCCCTGGCGCTGCGGCCCCAGTTCGGCATCGATCCGCACGTCGCCCGTCGACTCGCGCCCGCCCGTGTCGATCGCGCGCGCCGCGAACACCCACTCTCCGGGCGGCGGTTCCACGGTTTCGAGCGGCGAGGCCGCGAGGTATCCGCGGTGCAACTCTTCCATGTCATCCCACCCGGGGATGACGCCGTCGGTCTTTGCAATGTACCTGATGACGATGCCGGCAAGGTCCGGATCGGCCGGTGGCCGCCACCTGAATCGCCGCGTGCCATCGCCGAGCACGTCGACCAGGAAGTTCGTCGGCAGCCCGGGCGGTGCCAGGACTCCCAGGATGTCGTGCGATGCCGTCGCCACCGGTCCGGTGGCGGCGGCCTCGGAGCCCGGCACGGCCGTGACGGTGAGCGTACCTGACGGCCCGCTGATCCACCTCGCTTCGGTCGCGCCGTCCCGGAGATTGGCAACGGTGCGCGCCGCGCCGCCGTCGATCGATTCCCGGATGACTCCGCCCCGCCAGTCTCCCGCGACGGTTAGTGTCGCCGAAATCTCGACTGCGTAGGCGTTGCCGGCCCGGATCAGCCGCTCCGAAATCGTGATCGACAGGATCCGCGCAACGCGCCGCGTCACGGCCGGGATCGGCACGGAAAGGTCGCTTGTCGCCAGGTCGTAGTACGCGGAGACCTCGTCGATCGCCGTGATCCGGTACTGCCGGTCGCTGACGGGCTCCACGCCGACAATTCGGGCTTTCCTTGGTGTGCTGTTGCTGTCGTAGAGCCTCCAGATCGCGTCGAGCGGTTTCGCGCCACCAGCGGTCGGCGGATCCGCGAGCGGCGTCGTGAGGGTGAGTTCCCTTGTCGGCCCGTTGACGCCGGCCGGCGCATTGACCTGGGACTGGTGCAGGACGCCCCGGCCGTCGCGAAGCAGCAGCCAGCTGTCGGCGCCCGGGTCCACCTCCTGGTCGAGGATCACGCTGTTGGCCGTCCCGGCCTCCAGGCGGCCCACGGTGCCGCTGTCGATCAACCCGTGCGTCAGCCAGACGACGGTGCCCTTCGGCAGGCTCCGGGCCTCCCTCCGCATTTCCCATGACATCCGGCGGCGATGGTATTCCTGCTTGCCCGCCTGGAGGTTGCATTCCTTCGCTGCCTGGCTCTTGTCCGTCACGCCCCTGGCGGTGACCGTCACGCTCGATGCCGGCGTGCCCGTGAGACCGGGGCGCGTGCGCCGGATCGAGTTGTACTGCCAGTCGAGGTCGGGCTCGATGTAGCGCACGACGATTTCGTCTGCAGGCTGCTCGGAAGCGTAGTCGATCCTGAAACTTCCCGCGACGATGTTCCCTGGCGTCACGAGTCCGGTCGGCAGGCGGTTCTCGTCGTCGTAGACCACTCCCAGTTTTCCCGTGTGCCAGCTGACAGATGCACGCCCGCATTGCGCGATCTGGCGCAGTACCTGGTCGCGGGTCATCCGTCCCGTGACCGGGAAATCGCAGGTGAGATTGTGGGTCACGCACCAGTCGTACCAGGCTCCCAGGTTGGCGTGGTCTATTCGGGCGTCGGGAATGCCCGCACCCGCACGGACGCGCCCCTGGATTGAAACTCCGCGGGCATAGAAACGGAAAACCGCCGCCGGGTTCCTCGAGCGTGAATTTCCGGGCGTCCAGGCGGCGGCCTGCCAGGTCGGAACCTTCTGGTGCACGATGGCGGAGACGCGGTCGAGGCGGCCCTGGACCTGTCCCGATGCGCGGATACGGACCCCCATCCGGTTCTGCCCCGTGTAATCGGCAGTGTCCGGCTGGTACGAGCGGAGCGCTGTCCAGGTCAAATCGTTCTTGACCTTGGCATCGTCTGACGGGTCCGTGGTCCGGCGCACCTTGACTGTCCAGGTTCCGGATGCGTCGAGGTCGTAGTTGAACGTCCGTCGATAAGGCGCCTGTTCATCGTTCGAGAGCGTCTCGGTCCGCGTCACCGCAGCAGTGCCCGGCTTCGACCACTGGATCTCGACGTCGACGCTGACGGCGGAGATGCTGCCATCGTCGTTGATCCGGAACAGCTGTCCGACGAAGTCGATCCCGATGCGGGTGGTGTTGTCGCCGGTCATGCGCGTGACGAACCCGGTGTCCTCAAGCGCGGCGCCCGCCTCGGTGTCGACATTGCCGGCAACGAGCGTGACGCGACCGTCGGCGCCGGCATGCTGAACCGTCGCCTCCTCGTAGCTGCCGATTGCCGTTGAGCCGCTCTTGATCTCCTCAATATCGAGATCCCCGAGGCCGAAATGAAACACCTGGCAGAGGTACTGCTCGTTGCCGCGGAATTCCGTGTATTCCTTCGCGGCAAGATCCGGGAAGATGCGGTGGCGGCCGAGGACCAGCGGCATCGGCTCGTAGGGCCTGGCGCGATTGCCTCCGCCCGTGAGGCTGTAGACCGGGTCCGGCTGCACGATCTGCGGCGGCTCCGGCACCCGCACCGGGAAGAGGGCGTTGACAACCAGGCCGCCGCCGATGAGCGTTCCGGCTGCAGCCAGCCCGGCGCCAAACGTTCCCGCTGTGAGCCCAAGAGCGCCTGGCACGAAGAGCGATGCGGCGACGACGAACAGCTGTCCGAGAACGCGGCCGACATCGTCCCTGGGCGATGTCCGGAGCGTCACGACCTGGCCGGCCTGGAGGACGGTCAGGCTCCACCCTTCGCGCGGTACGAGCACGTGGCCGACGAGTGCGGAGGTGTCGGGATCGACGTCCTCGAGCTCGCGCGCCACCAGGTCCGCAAGCGTCGTGCCCGGCGCGATTGTCACCGGGCGCGTCGTCCGCCCTTCGCTGGTGATCGGGTGCGGCCAGACGTCGGCCGTAATGCTGACGCCTGGACGCGCTAAAGCGGGTACGGGCGTCATGTCCATTTGTAGAACCCTTCGAGATCGAGACCGTGAGCAGGAAGGTCGCCAGTCCTGCAGAGCACGGCGCCGAAATCCCGCGAGCAGTGCAGCACGAGCATCGTGCCGGCATGGATCGCCACGAGGCCGATATGGTATCGCCGTCGTCGCCGCCCGCCCGCCTCGCGCATGAGCGCCCCGTCGCCGTCCGTTGGCGCGATCGTGCGGATCGCGTAATCGCCACGCATCTCGTCGATCTGGCGGTCGCGGCCCGTGGACGCGGCGGCGTGCGGAGGGAACTCGAGCGTGCGGCCGAATTCCTCCCTGAGCACCTCAACCACGAAATCCGCACAGTCGTATCGCCCGGGCACCCACTGCCTGCCGAGCCACTTCTCCGTCCAGTGCGCGGCCATCAGAACAGCCCCGGTGCGGTCTGGGGGTCATAGCGCATCTCGACGGCCGGGCGGCCGAGCAGCGGGTCGAACCCCAGGCGGACGGTCACGCGCGCGGTGTCGACCTGGACGCCGGCGACATCGAGCGTCATTTCCCAGTCGACCGCCGCGTTGTCGATCGCCAGCGCCTGGAGGACGCGGACGGTCGCGCCCGCGCCGCCGCCGATCTGCTCGATCCAGTTCGAGAGGTCGCGCCCCGTGTTCGCCACGACGACGGAAGCCCGGGGTGAACGGCGCTCGTAGTCGTCGACGAGCTTGAACTCGAAGCGTGATTTGGTGAATTCCAGGCCGCCGATCGTCCGGGTGACGGGATCGTTGACGATCCTGAACGGCGCGAAGGCTGAAGGATGGGAGATCTCCAGAGCGGTCACGATCGTGTCCGGAGAGGCGCTTGCGCGCTCGGCGACGGTGAAGCGATCGGTCACGGCCCCTCGAGCTCCAGCGTGAAATCCCAGGTCCTGCGGCCGCCGCGCACCCGCGCGTTGTAGCTGATCCCGCCCTGGCCGCCGCGTACCCGGACCTGGCACGCCTTCCCGTTCTCCGTATCGGTCCAGGCAAACCACATGTGCGCTTCCGACGCGGCCCAGGTCTTGAAAGTCACAAGATCGGCGTCCGATTCCAGGAAGCCCCGGACCTGCCGGGTCCGTAGCGCCGAGGTGAAGCGCTTTTCCTGGTCGATAAGGCCGTCATCGAAAGTCGTCCGCTCAACGTCGGTGTCCCGGCCGAGCCCGTACCCGTCGCCGAGGATTCTTGCGTAGGCCGGCCACGCCATCAGATCGAGGTCCCTGGTACGATCGTCTCAAGGGCGCGTGCGGTGTTGCCACCGTCAAGGAGGTCTTCGGTGACGACATCAACGATCATGCCGCGCAGATCCACGGCCGCGCGCGCTTCTGTCACGCGCTGAGGCGGGCCGCTGCCACGGTTATCGATGCGGACGGCGACCTCGCGCGGCCCGGCGCCGCCAAGGGCCGCCATCTGCTCCGGCGTGAATATGCCCTCGCCCTTGCGGAGAATTGTCGGAACCTCGTCGGAGCGGAGCCCTGCGATGCCGCCACCGTGCTTGCGTGGCGCACCGATGAACACGCGCGGATCGACCAGGCGCCGCCATCCGCCCGGCGATCCGGCGATGGCGCCGGCATGGGCAACGGCAAAGGGATTTCCGAGACCGAACGCCTCGGCCAGCGGTCCGGTGATCTGTGTCCGGATGGTGATGCGGGCGAGATCGGCGATGATCGAATTGGCCAGGTCGGAGAAACTCAGCTTGCCTGTGCGGACGAAATCGACCAGCGCGTCCTCCATGCCCTGGAGCGCGTTCTCCGTTGCGCGGCGGGCCTGCGTGAAGACGTCGCCGGCCTCGCGTGCGTAGTCCTTGAGCGCCTGGCGAACACCGCCCTGGGCTGTCGTCTGTTCCTCGGCCGCCTCGACCATGCGGCGGAACGCTTCCTCGACCTGGTCGGCGAGCTCGCCGTGAGCCAGGCCGACGTCCCCGAGCGCCCGGAGGTTTTCGTCGCGCCAGCGCTCGGCGGTAACGATCGCCCGCTCGTACGCGCTGGCGAAATCCAGGTTCGCGTCGGCGTCCTCGAGCGCCTCGATGACGGACCGGCCCGCGGCGATCTGGCGCTCGGCGGCGCGTTCCGCCGCGGTGGCTTCACGCTCGGCCGCACGCTCGGCCGCCAGGACCTGCCGTTCACGGTAGTCCTGGAGCTGCTTGTCGAACAAGTCGTTGCCCTGGAACGTCGATTGCTGGATCCGGTCGTAGGCTTCTTTGTAGGCCTCGTCGTCGTCACCGGCAGCGGCCCGTGCCTCGTCCAGCAGTTTCTGTTGCTCTTGCAGGAACCTTTTCTTGTCGAACAGGATCCGCTCCTCGCCGTCCCTGATTCTCCGCCGGTCCCGCTCCAGCCTTTCGGCGACCTGTTCGTAGATCTTTTCGAGCGCCTCGACGTCGGCCGCCTGCGGCGGCGGCGGCGTTGGAAACCGCGCCGTGCCGCGCCCGGAGAGCGCCGCGAGGTTTGCGTCCCGTTCCTGTCGCAAGCGCTCCTTCTCGGCCGCAATCGCCGCCTGGCGACGGGCGCGGTCGCCTCCCCGGCCGCCGCCGATGTTCCGCGCGCGGCTCCGTTCCGGCGTGTCGACGGCATGTGCCTCGTCAAGCGCGAGGAGGTAGACGAGCGCGGAGTCGTTGATCCTTTCTGCGGCCCGAATCAGTTCGTCGGAGATCTCGAGACCCGATCGTCGGATCCTGGCCGCCTCTTCAGATGATATGCTCTCGCCGCGGAGCACGATCTCCTTCAGCTCGTCGGCAATTGCGCGGGCGTCCTCGATCTCCCGCGCCGCGCCGCCAGCACGAGCCCCAGGACGCGTCGGCCCCGCCGATCCGGATTCCCGCTGGCCGAGAATGCTGTCGATCCGCGAGGCGCTGGCTTCACGGGGCGTTCGCCCCGAGAGGTCGATGAGCTCACGCACGTAGTCAGACGCGCGCGCCAGGAACTGCAGCAGGGAGGACGCCGCGATCGCCCGCTCCAGCCGGCGTTCGATCGCGTTGCCGAGCCGGGCGAAACTGGCGGCAGCGCTGTCGACGGCGTCGGGCACTCCCTCGGCGAACTCACGCCGCAGCTGCGCCGCGAACCGCGGCAGGAAGTCGTCGGCCAGGACCTCGCCCTGCTCGAGCATCTTGTTGAGTTCCTCCGTGGTCACGCCCATGGCGCGCGCGGCGATCTGGAACGCACCGGGGATCCGCTCGCCGAGCTGGCCGCGGAGTTCTTCGGCCTGGACGGTGCCTTTCGAAGCAACCTGCTCGATTGCGCGAAATGCGCCTTCAACCTGGTCAGCTGACAGCCGCATCACGGCGGCGGCTTCGGAGACGCCCAGGAATATCTCCCTGGTCTGGGCGGCCGTGATGTTGGTGCCGCGTACCGCGGCGGCGAGTTTCGAATAACCGCCGGCCGACGCGAGGAAGGAGATCCCGAGACGGTCGGCTTCAGCGCGGACAAACGCCAGTTCCTGGACACCTGCGGCGACCGATCCCGTCGCAAAGCGGAAGCGCTGGTTGAGCGCCTCGAACGTGAGGCCGAGATCCTTGAGGCTGCCGACCGCCTGGACCGCCTGGCGAGCGAGATAGGCGAAAGTGAAACCGGCGAGCGCTCCCTTCAGGAGCCTGGCGCCGCGACCTGCCCTCGTGGCCGACGTGCCGACACGGTTCATGCCTGACGCGGCGCGCCGTGCGCCCCTGTCCGCGGCATTTCCGGCACGGCCGGCCTGGCGCAGTTCCTTCTCGAGACGGTCGACCTGCTGGACCGCGTTTTTGAGGTCGGCGCGAATCCTGAGGACGACGTTCAGGTCAGGCACTCTTTCCCCCTGTCAGCATGGCGGCCAACGCCGCCGTAACGTCATGCGCTCTCGTTTTCTGTTCGGTTTCCCAGAAGGCGCGGATCTGGCGCCAGGTCATGCGCTCTGCCAGGTCATGGTGTCCCTGCCCGTGTCCGGACCGGACCAGCTCATGGAGGATTTCCGTCAGTCCGACCCTTTCGCCGCCTTCTTCTTCCGCGCCACCACTTCCGTGACGACGCGGCGGAGCAAAAAATCCCGGTTCGCGCTCCACATCGCCTCGGCCACCGCGTCACCGTCGGCGTCGTTGAGGCGGCCTATCCAGTCCGGTTCGCGCCCGGTCGCGGCGGCGACCAGGGCGATCCAGGCGTCGGCACTCTCGGCCAGTGCCGCATCGACCAGCTCGAACTCCAGGTCGTCGGACGTTCCCACCACGTCGGCCAGCGCCGCGACAAGCGGGCGGGCGACAGACCGGACCTTGAGGCCTTCGAGAAAGCGGAACTCGCGGACGGTGATCGATATCCGCTTGCCGGTGTCCGGATCACGGACGTTGAGCGTGACGTCCGGAAAGAGCACCTCCAGTTCGGACGCGGCGGTGTCCTCACCGCTCATGCGGGTTCACCGTCAATCATCAGGTCTACAGAGCCAGCAGGCGCCGCCTGGATCGCGCCGGTGAATGCCAGCTGCTGCTCGGTGTCGCGCGACTTCACCGCCGCCTCGCCCGATGGGGCGAGCACCACGCGCCGCGCATAGACGTTGCGGCCCTTGCCTGCTGCCGGCGTCTCGATGTAACGCACGGCACCGCGCCGCTGCCTGATCTCGCCGGTCTTGGCGATCTTGCGCTTGCCCGCATCAAGAGCCGCAGGCGGAACGTAGTGAACGTAGTAAGTCGTGCCGTCGACGAAACCGGCTGCGTCCTCCTCGATGTAGATCCGTCCGGTATCGGTATCGACCTGGTAATTGTCGGCGCGCGTGATCGTATTGTTGTTTGCAGGCGCCGCTGCGGCGGAGGTGATGATGAGCGCGTCCTTGCCTGCGTCGAACGCACCCGGCACCTTGTCGTCGACTGTCACGTCTTTCACCGGGCCAATACCGCTCGGGTTCGCCGCCGTCGCCCCGACCTGGAACCAACGCCCTTTCATCGCCTTGAACGCCCAGGCGTCAGCGCCCGTGACCCGTGCGGCGGCAACCGCGGCACTGTCAGAGACGCCCGCGCCGAGGATGAACAGGTCCCAGTTCTCGAGGCTCATGTCCCTCAACGAAAAGCCCATGGTGCGCTCGACCGAACGCACGATGTCGACGAGCGCTTCCGCGATAGGTCCGTCACCGGAAAACACCTGTGTGCGTTCGGTTGTCGAGCCGATCGTCGCCGAGACGGAGTCGCCGAGATACCGCTCGCCGGTCAGGTTTCCGCCCGCGTCCTCCTCGTCGAAGAAAACCTCGCCCGCACCGAGGACGGTGTTGGTCGTATGCTGTGTCTTTGCCAGGCTCATTGTTCCTATTCTCCTTTGCCGCGCTTCAGCCGGCGGTTAAACGGGCGTCAAACGCCCTTTCAGGACGTGGGTCTTGGAACGTCCAGAACCCACGGCGTGGTGTACTCGTCGAGCCAGTAGACGCGGCCCTGCTCGATCCCGGTCAGCCTTCCCGCGGCCAACTGGAGTGGCTCGTTGCCCCCTTCGGGCGTCCAGCCGAGCAGGATCCCGCGGGTGAACTTCACGGCCGTGCCGGTCGGGGCCTCCGCTCCCTTTCCGTGAGGCGCGTTCGCGGCAGGCACCACATGGATCACCCCTATGCGGCTGCTGACCGGTTGCACTGTGCCCGCACGCCCGGCCCGGTTTTCCCGCGGTGCATCGGCCATCGGAAACACGAGCACGGCCGGAACTGCCCTGGGGCGTTGACCGATGGCGTCCAGGTTCGACTCGACAAGGCGAAAATGGCGATCGTCGAGCACCGCATCCATGGCCTCGATCCGGTCCCGGATGTCGCACGCCGCGCAGAAGGTGAAATCAAGGGGCGCGGACATCAGAAGTTCAAAAGGTTCTCGCTGGTGAACTGTTGAGGTTGCGAGATCAGCGCGGCACCGGATATGCGCCTCTCCGCTACCTTGCCGGCGGAGTCGACCAGGTCGATCCCGCCACCGCGGATCTTGTCCACCTTCTTGCGCGCCCTGCTCGCATTGTTTCTTACGACGTCGGGCCGTTCCTCGTCGTAGAGCAAGGCCCGCGCCAAATCGCAGGCCACCGCCGTCAGAAGTGGATACGTGCCCGAAAGAGGCAGGGTGTAAGCACTCGCGAGGACGGCATTGATCTCGGCCGCGGCATCCGCCAGGGCGGAATTGACCTTGGCCGTGCCTGCGTCGTCGTCGCCGGCAATGGCGGCGATTTCGTCAAAGCCGAACCGTGACTCGAGGTCCGCGCGGGTTGCATAGCTCATGGCGTCACTTCCTGGATCTCACCGACGATGCCGGGCGCGACCCGCCCGGCACCAGCGCAATTGAACGTCCCAAGGTATGCGTCAGACGCGCAACTCATCCGAAAATTGCCAACCCGAGCAAAACGACTCCGGTGACCAAGCCGAGGCAGAACCAGATCAGCCTCGTCGCGATGATTTTTCGTATCGTGTTCATGAATTTCTCCCTGGTCAGATCATCGTGAAGACGGACGCGACACCCATGCCCAGCCCGATTCGTGCCAGGCATCGATCAAACGCCCCCGAATCGCAGGAGAGGCCACAGGACGCACGAAACCGGGTTCAAATGGGTTCAGGTACATCTTGCGCAATTGACCTGTTTAAATTTTGACGAGACCCCGTTTAATTTTGAAGCAGGGGTCAGGCCGACTCCCCGGATTCCTGATTCCTGACGGATTCACCCGGTTCAGGGGTCGCCGTCGCCGCCTTCACCGCCCAGGAGGTCGCGGATTCGATCTCGGTCATGGCGATCGCCTTGAGGCGCGCGACCTCGCCGTCCCGCGCAGGGATTGCGTTCACCTCGTCGATGAAACTCGCGCCCATGCGCTTGAGCCGGTCGACCAGGCCCTCGGCCGACGGGTTGAAGCCGGTCCGGACACGGCGCTCGCCGAGGGTCCGTTCCGTCATTCGCCGTCTCCCTTCGCCAGAGCCTCCTGGTAGTCTTCCCACCTCGCGTCACGCTCGGCCGCGGAGATGTCGTCAAGCCCGGTCGCGGCTTCCAGCGCCTTGATCTCGGGTTTCCCGGACTTGGTGAAGTGCTCGGGGTTCTCCGGATCGAGTCCAGCCATGGCCGTAAATATTCTCTCCGCGCGATCGACCTGGGGCGCGATCTTTTCGGAGATTTCGGGATCCGACGTGATCGTCCGCAGGAATTCGACGACCTCATCCGGGCCAGCCTGGCGCAGTGCCTCGATCGCCTGGTCGAGCGCTGCCCGGATGCCGGGATCGTCCGTGCCGCCAAGCGTGATGGCCCCAACGTCGAGGAGCGGCCCGGCGGTCTCTTTGTCGAGCTCGAGCGGTTCACCGGGCAACACGATCGTGTCGCCCAGGTGAACCTCGGTAACTGCCGTGAACTGCCTCATATCAGGCCACCGCGTTCTGCCAGAAGTATCCGGCGGAATCCCAGCTGACGATCTCCTGGCAGCTCTCGCTGATCTTGATGGCGCGGCTGCCGCGCCCGATGCCGCGCGTCGGCTCCTCCGACATCGCGATCTCCTGCGCCATCGCCTCCGCCGTGAAGCCCCATGTCGGCATCGCGTCCTGGGTGCTCGTCGGGCGGCGGATGTGCAGCGCGGCGCAGTGCTTGCCCCAGAGCCGTGCGTAGTTCGCGGCCTGGCCGCGGTTCGCGCTCTGGTGCCAGGTCGCGCCGACGAGGATCCGGTCCAGTTCGAAGAGCGCCGCCACGGCCGCGCGGTTGACGATGCCGGCCGCCTGGACGTCACCTGCGCCGCCGCCGGCACCCGCGCCGGTGCCCTTCACCGCCTCGACGATCTTCGGGTGCGTCCGGAACTTGGTCCAGACGGACTGGCCCATGACCAGCGCGTTCGGCCTGGTGATGCACTTGTCCAGCGCCTCGAGGATCGCCTTTACCGGGTCCGACGCGACGTTGGACCACTGGCCGCCGCCAGCCAGCGTGGCGCTGAGCCCGGCGCCGTAGTTCGCGGCCTTGAAGACGATGTCGGCAACCCGCTTCTCGCGGCTGAGCATCATCAGCTGCCCGAGCCCCATGCTGGCCTGCGCCACCGGGTCCCAGGCGCTCTGCTGTTGGCGAGCCTCCAAGATGTCACGGTGCGGGACATAGGCGATGAACCCGCGGTCGTCGGTGGAGCCGTCGGCCAGCGTGGCGCCGAACTCGACCTCGTTCAGCCTCCCGGAGCGGCTCGCGCGGTTGTCCCGGATGGTGAACTGGTCGTCGTTGTCAGCCTTCGTGTACTTGAACTTGTAGGCGGACCTGACAGTCGGCATGACCATCTCGGCGATGAAGTCCTTCGGTTTCTCCGCCATGGCGATCTGCGTCATGCGCGCATGCGTCTGGAACGGTGCCGAGGCCAGTTCCGCGGGCGCCTCGGCGAGATTGATGACCTGGTAATCCATGATGATCTCCTACTTGACGCCCGGCGCGATCAGCATGTCGCCGATGTCGCCCGCCACGCCGTTCACGAGCGCGATGCCCGCGATGCTGATTTTGCGCCGGTACGCAACGATCAACTCCTTGGCTGCGGTCGTGTTGGCGGCTCTTATGTGGCCGTCCCTGTGGATCGTCACTTTGCCGGTAACGGTGCCGTCGGTCACGGCCACGCCGACGACGTCGTCCGTCGTCTTGATTCCGGCAACAGCGATGTCCGTGTCGGCTGCCGCACCGTCCGCGTGCACGAGCGTCAGTCCGGCGCTGTCGATCGCGACGGCCTTGCCCTCGTTGTCGGTGGTCAGCAGGTCGCCGCGGCTGACCGCGCCCCCGAACTCCACCTCGGCGATTCCGGCGATGGCAACCTCGACCGTCTCGGATTCCTTGACGGCGCGGCTGCCCGACACGCCGATCAGCGGGTCGAAGCTGTCCGCGCCCTGGATGGCGGAGCGGTCATTGGCATCGTTCTCGACGTGCACCAGGCGGCGCGCGCCGATTGCAGCCCCTGCCATGAGGGGTGCCCAGTGAGTGACCTGCTGCATGTCTCAGCTCCTCGTCAGGCCGCGCTTGGCGCGGACGCGGTCGACGGCCTCGACCGCAGTGAGTGTTTCGCCGCGATCCGAAGCCTCACTCATCAGCGTGCGCGCCTCGGCCGCGATCGCCTCGTTGTCCTCGACGCAGGTTCCAGCCGGTGCCGGCATCGGGCCGCCGGAAAGCTCGTGGTAGTTCACCCGTACCGGCAGGGCGCCGAAGAACTTCTCGAGAACCGCGAGCGGCTTTTCGCTGACCTCTCCATCTGACGAGGCGAACGTGATCGTGGTGTCGTCGCCCTCGGGCAGCGATGCCAGGAGGGCCGCTAGCGGCGCCTTCTCGGCCGGCAGGATGCGCCCGGCGGTAACGTGCGGCTCGAGCGCCTGTTCGGCGGCAGCGAGCCGTGCGGCCGTCGCGTTGGCCTTCTCGCTCGTCGCGATCCGCTGCTCGCGGGCGTCGAGCTCCGCCGAACGCGCGGCCAGGGCGGCCTCGTCGAGCGGCGCTCCGCCATTGTTGTTGTTCCCGCTCATGGGCTCCTCCCTGTGTTCGGGGTTGTTGTTTGCGTTACGGTTCGGTTCGTGACCGGCGAGCGAGCCGGCGTTGTCGCCCAGCTCGGCCGCGACGTACTTGAGATGATCGATTTCCCAGGACGGCAGGGCCTCGTCGGCGGCCTCGATACCGTCGCTGGCAATAATGCGCTCGCGCATGCCCTGCAGCAGGCGGGCAACGGACCTTGTCATCATGCGCACGCCTTCCTGGGGCGTCAGCGCGGCCTCCGCGAGCACCACGACGGACTCGGGCTCGGAGGCGAAACGCGTCGGCGCCAGGCCGGGCACGGCAGGCGCGCGGCCGCCCAGGAAACCGAGATGCTTCAGGGAGGTGCCGGTGAAGGCAATCGAGCGGCCGGTGTAGCGGCCGGACTCCACCGCGTCGCGAAACGCGGGCATCACGTCGCGGATCTTCGCCTGGAGGCGATCGCCGGACCTGCGGACCGCATCGATCCAGGCATAGGCAGGCGCATCCGTCGCCGGATGGCCGACGACCACCGGGGCCGGGTCCTGCGCGGAATAGGCGGAAACAAGGCCGTCGAAATCGGCCTCGGTCACCGTCACCTCGCGGTTCGCGGCGTCACGCCACGTCCCGGTCCGGCAGACATCGATCCATCCGTCAAGAGCGCTCATGCGCCGGAAAATAGCGCATGGCGAATCGCGTGTTCAGGGGAGCATGCTCCCCCGAAAACTCAATGTCGGAGGTAGCTGCGGACCGAACTCCTGGACAGTCCCAGGGTCTCCGCGATGCGCGCGTTGGTCTCGCCCGCGGCGGCCAGGTGGTGGACCAGTGCCCGTCGGGCTTTCGGGATGTAGACGCTCTCGCCCATGAACCGGCCGGCAACCTTGACGGCCGCGGGCGCGCCCAGGCAAGCGACGAGCGGATGCCCCGCCTTTACGTGGTCGGGGCGGGGAATGTGGATGTCCCTGCCGCCGAACCCGAGGGCCAGTTTCACGGCTGCCTCGCGCCCGGCGACCTCTTCGACCTCGGCCAGTACACCGGGCAATTCGCTCATTTCGCCAGGTCCTTTTGCAGCTTGCGAATTCTCCGCCGTTCGTCTGCGGCGATCTTTCGCCAGCGGCGGAGTTCGTCGCCGTGCCAGATGATGCACTCCTCCGCCATTTCCACGCTGTTCCTCAGCGCGGCGATCTTGTCGCGCAGGACCTCACGGCGCCGCCGTTCCCTCTGCGTGATCGCCATCAGGGTCCTCCCTCGCAATAAGGGCAGACCGCAACGCCGTAGTTGTCGCAGATGCAGAAATCGCCGCCGCAATAGCATTCGACCTCGCCTGATCCGCCGCAGTAGTCGCACCAGTTGCCGAAGAAAATCTCCAGCTCCTCGGCGCTGCAGTCCGCGATGAATTCCGCCATCGCGAGGTTCAGGTCGACTCTTCGGTCCGTTTCAGCCATTTGCCCAGTTCCTGAATCAGCTGGTTCTGCGTTCGTGCGGGCAGCGTGACATAATGCTCCGGCGCGCGGCGGAAACCCTGCACCCACATTTGCAGCCCGTCGGCCGTGCCGGCCGGAACCGCGCCAGCAACGTGCAACTGGCGCCAGAGCGCCTCCATGACACGGGCACCCGGAACGAGCCGTTTTTTCCGGTTGCCCAAATGCGTGTACGGCGCCCAATCGACGCCGCCGTCCCTCGACAGCCAGTCCTTGAGCGCTTCGACGCAGGCGGCACCGTGCATCGGTGTCATCCAGCGGGCCGCGTCCAGGCCGGTCTGGCGGCAGATCCACGCGGCAAGCGCTGCATCCGAATCGTCCTTGACCACGCCAAGCCACCAGCCGGACCGCCAGAGCGCCCGGAGCTTGCCCGCGTGCGGGCCGATGCCGAGGTCGGTCGGGGCGCCGGATTGAGGGGCTTCGGGCTTGTCGGGCTTCCTGGATTTCACCCGTGGGCCGTTGAGGTCGTGAAGCACCGCACGCATGTCCTTTGCGTCCATCGCCGTGAGGCTGGCCTTGCCCGTCACCCGCTGCTGGATCGCTTGACGCTCCTCGTCACGGATGCCCTTGCGTTTGCAAGCGGCAAAGATCGAGCGGCGCAGGCGCTGTTTCATTGCGGCGACGCGGTCGGCGGTCAATTGATCATCCTCCAAATTGTTTCGTGAAAGCCGCATCTGCCCACATGATCTGGATTGTTGCCGGGATCGAAATCAGGCGGGGCCGTGTACGCTTCGAACTCTTGCACCCCAAAAGTGCGGCCGCTTCTGTACGCCAGAACCGGAGCTATACGGTCGCCCGCCCTGGCGTTCTTCTCGAACGTCGCGAGCTTCATTTCACGAGTCCTGGATCGTTGCCCCAGGACGTCCAGCCGCCGCGCTGGTGGCGCGCAAAGAGTTCGACGTAGGGTCCGGCGACCAGGCGCTCGATCCGCTCGTAGACGGCCTTGGGCTTGGCGCTGTGCTCGAAGCGGGGGAAGTACATCCCCTCGTCGACATTGGCGTCCTGGCGCTTCGGCTTGCCGCGCGTCCCGAGCAAACAGATTTCCGAGCGCTTCCGCGTCCAGTAGCCGAGGCCAGGAGCGCCGTCCTTGAGCCAGACGAACGCGGTGGTCTTGTACGTGAAGCCCCAAGCCTGGATCACCGCGAGGGCGTCCGGGATCATGTTCGACGTCGTCCAGAGAAAGAGGACGGCGTCATCGTGGGCAAGGTCCGGTATCGTCCGGCCGTCGACCGTGAGCGACGCGATCTCGTGCGTCGTCATCGTGGGGTAGTGGTTTTCCGCCGAGCGGCCGAGACCTCCGGCTCCCTGGACTTCGAATTTCCAGGGCGGATCGGCGAGGATCGCCCCGTACGTTCCGACAGGCGGGATGCTGGCCGTGGTCGGCGCACGCGGCTTGTGTTCAGCCGCGACACGCGCGCGTTTGACGTCACCGCGCTTCATGTCGGCGTGGATCACGCCGTTCTCGACGTGGCCGTCGAACTCCTCCTCGGTGAGAACGCAGATTTCGGCAAGAATCGTTTTATCGGGCGGCAAAACCGCAGCATGCTGCGGGTTTGCCAAGCACCGATTGATGCCCGGATGACGGGCGATCTGCATCAATTGCTGCGCGGACCGCTCCGACATCTTCATGTCGATGGCCAAAAACTGACCCCACAATCCGTGCGGTAACTCGCCCTTTGCTTCGATCAGAATCAATCCTGATTCGGCAATTAGACGTGCGCCTCGATTGAAAACGTCATCAAACCGGGCCTTAAAACCCGGCGCCAGCTCCCGGTAACGCTCCCACGCTGCGGACCATTCCGCGGGGCTCAGCCCTCTTTCAGTTTTTCGGAGAGCTCCTCCAGGATCTCCAACACGAGATCTTCGGTGATGCCGTCCAGGCCCTTCTTCGACGCTTCCATCAATTTGTCCCTGAGCGCTGTCGACATGTGGAAGGGACCGTCCTGGGTCATTTCGTAAAATGCCTCGAACCTTTCGGGGCTGTATCTCTCCCGTGCCTCCAACAGAGTCTGCCCCATCTCCAGAAAGTGTTGACGCCCCTGGTTCCAGAGCTTTTTGATCTCTGCCGCAGCGCGGTCGAGCCTCTCCTGTTCCAGATCGATAATCTTCCTTGTCATATTGTTCCCCCGATTTTCCGCACCCGTCCTCCGGCGGGATGAATTCGCCGTGAACATTGATCGGGCCATTGTCAATGCTACCGCTCATCGCCCGCCTCCCAGTCGCGCGTCAACCGGCTGGAGGTCCGGATCGATCTCCGCACCGCCCTCTTTCAGCCTGCGCTCGATACCCTCCAGCCATCCGTGCTGGCGGGGGCTGAGCCCCATGTGGCCGCCGAGCCTCTTGCGCTCTCCCTCGAGCGTCTCCAGGAAACCGAGGTCCCGGTCGTTCAGCAGCTCGGCGTTCTCTCCGGCCAGTTCTACCAGCGCGTCGAACCATTCCAAGTTCTCGTCGCCGATCACGTTTGATCTGACTTTTATGCTCAAAAAATGCCCTCCCTGAAAAAATTGTACCGGGGCGCGGCAGTTGTCGTTGTTGGCTGACGTTGCCGCACCCCGGCTCCACCACAATCTTCCCCCAGCGGCACCCGTTCGGCGGATCCCGCGATCGGCCGAATGTCCTCGACGTCGCAACGCAACTGACGCGCGATGTCGGCGTGTGTGTCTCCGCGCGCCAGGAACTGCCTGACGCGCCTCTGTTCGATTTCGGAGAAGTCCCGCTGCGGGCGCTTCGGCGCCTCCGCGGGCGGGTCCCCGTCGGTAAAGTCCAGGGCCGCGCCTTCGTTGTCCTCTTGCGGCCCGGGCGCGGGCTTCACCGGCGGGGCATTCCGGCAGAGGCCGATGGCGCGCGCCTTCGAGGCCACGGCCGTCATCCCGCGACCGAGGCGCTCGGCGATCTCCCCGAAAAGCGCGCCCTCGCCGTGAAGCCTGGTCAGCAGTGCGATATCGGCTTCGCTCCAGGCCATCCATCTCCCCCGGCCGTGGCCGCGCCTGGAGATGCCGAGAGTGTCGAGCCGGTTGCACACGGAGGATTCGGTCCGCTCGAGCAACTCGGCGGTCTCGCGGGGCGTCTTGCCCGAATCGGACAGGCGCCGAAGAAGACCTTCCTCGGCGCCTGTCCATTTTTTCCGTCCGGGCGTCACGTGTTGCCCACCCAGTAGTCCGCTGGCAGTAGCGGAAGCTCGAACGGGCCGTTGATGCTGACGCCGTTCTTCGCGAGGAGCTTCGTGTAGTTGGCGAGATCGACATCCATCTGCGCCAGTTGCTCCATCTCGTCTTGGGACATGCATTCTTCCAGGTCGTCGTCGTAGTCCATGCACTCGATCTGGCCGCGGAGGTCCTGCGCGGCCAGATGGACGGCGCGTAGGAGCTCGATCTCGTTGGCGGTGAAACTGGCGGTCATGACACGTCCACCATGGTCGACGAATGTGCCCGGCCCGACCACGTCTCGCTCATGCGGTCTTCAGGATCCATACGCTCGAGGACCTCGCGGGCCGCGCAGGTGAGCACCCAGTACGTCGTCCAGGTGCAGACCTGCCGATCGCGGGTCCTGACCAGGTTCCGCGCCCTCAACCGCTTGAGAGCCGCCGCGGCCTGCTCCGGCCTCATCTCGACGCCGGAGATCTGGTCAGCCTTCGCGGGCGCGTTCAGCTCGCCGAGACGCGTGAGCAGGTACATCTGCCGTGCCCCCAGCCTCACGCCGCGTCCTCCAGCTTCTCGTCCTTGTACTCCTCCATGAGCACACCGACGAATTTCTCCAGGTCGGTGGCGGCCAGCGTGAGCACGACCTTGTCGGTGTCGTCTCCCAGCGTCGCGCCGATCATCGCAAGATCCCGGACGGTGAGCTTTTTCAGGGCGTTCTTGTCGACCTTCTCCGACTTGACGATCAGGGTGGCGGCCTTCCTGGGCAACTTCTTCCTGATCAGCCTGATCGTGTTCTCCTCGCTGGACATCTCGACCTTGCCCTTGGCCTTCTGGTAGCCGACCTTGACGCCGTCGATCGCGCGCGTCCGCGGGCGGTCGAACAGTTCCTTCGCATCGGCGATCGCCTGGCGCAGCGCCTCCTCGGCCGTCGTCATGCGCGCCACGGCCTGCCGGAGATCGCGCAGGTTCTTGCGGACGATCTTGCGGTTTTCGGTGCAGATGACGTCCGCGACCCTGTCCCGGGCGTCCCGGGCGTCGACGTAGCGCCTGCAGAGACGCTCGATCCGTTTCATCTTTTCCATGTTCATCCCCCCTTTTTTCATGGATTTTGTTCCTGATCCGCCAGACGATCGTGTCCCGCTCCCCCGGCGATCCGTAGACCATGCCGTCCGCCTCCAGGTCGCGAAGCATCCGGTGGCCAAGGTCCGGCGGCATGTGGGCCGAAAGCGCCAGCATCAGCGTCGTGCGCTTCCACGGCGGCTCCTCCATACGGTCCGCGAGCACACGGTAGATGCGCTCGCGGTAGTGGCCGTCCCGGCTGGTCAAGGGAGCGCCGCGCATGGTCATGATGGCTCTCCGCGTGATTGCGGGCGCGGAATATCCCGCGGCCACTCCAGATCGTCGGGCCAGTTTTCCGCGAACCATTGAAGGGCCATGCGCTCTCGTCTACGCTTCGCAGATCTGCCGGGTGTCTCCGGAGGTGGATAGGATCGGGGGAAAAGGAGCCAGAGAAATGTCCATTTGGCGATATGCAGGGCGGTGCCGAGGGGTCGCCGAAGAGCTGAAGGAATCGCTGTCCGGCGACGAATATGAAGAGGTTTTTGACGCCCTGGGCCAGTATACGGTTGCCGAATGGTATCAGTGGCGCCACCAACATTCGGAACAGGTCGTGAAGCTGGCGGTCGCGACCCCAAAACCGCGTCAGAAGCTGCTCGCAGGCATGCAAGGCGAGCAAAAGATCCTGATGGTATTTGCAGCGTGCCAATATTGTCACGAGGCCGCAGCGTTCCTTGAAGCCGCGGACAGGGCGATGCTCCTTCCCGGCATGTCCTATCGGAAGACGGTCGGTGCGGCGAACGATCTCTTTGCCGAGGCAAAGACCGATTTCGAGGCCTTCTGGCCATGGGGCGGGACTCCTTCTTTTCCGGTTACTGAACCTCATACCGCGGCTTCTCCAGCCCGGCCTTCCGCGGGCTTCCAGACGTCGATCCGGAAGCCGTAGACGTTCCGGGCCACCTGGCGCTCGGCCGCTCCCTCCCGCTCCATTTCGAGCAGGATCTTCCGCGCGTCGCGCGGGCAGACGGCCGCGGCCGCGGCGATCGCCATGGTGATCCGCATCACCGCCGGGTCGCCACCGCGCAGGTCCAGCTCGCGGGTTATCCGCGCGCGGGAACGGCTTTCGTAAACCCCGCTCATGCCGCGTCTCCGCCGAGCGGGCCGCTCGAGACGTGAGGCCGGAACCGGACCACGTTCGATGCGACAGCGATTGCCGCCGCACGGTTGTTCGACATTTCCTCGGCCTGGCATTCGAGCACGGCCGCGAGGAGCGCGATCGACGGCCCCGAAGCACGGCTCGAGTCGATCAGCGCCTCCAGGATATCGAGGCAGCCGCGTACCGCGACCAGACGTTCGTGGATCAGATCGTGCGGGCACCTCGCGTACAGGCGCTCCAGTTCCACGTGCAGCTCCCTGAGTACGCCCGCCTGACCGGCGAGCGTCGTGTAGTCGATGCCGCCGTCGACCATCTGGTCCAGGACGGCGGAGACGCCACGCATGACTGCGGGCATTGACTTTGTCTGGCTCACATTTCCCCCCTTTTGTTGCCTACACGGCACTGGCCGCCTGACGCGCCGCGTCTGTCGATTCGGCCGTGGCCGCGGCCAGCGCGGCCGCCTCGAGATCGCCGGCCGTCACGGTGTCGCGACCATTGAACTGGGCGAGGCGCCAGGCGCGTTCCATCACGCGACCGAGCGCATGGAGCCCACCGGGACCGGCGGCGGCGGCCGCGGCGATTTCGATTTCGCGGCGTCCCGCAGGGCGCTCCAGGAAGTTCGAAAGCAGCGCGTCGACATCGGTACGCGAGGGCTGGTCACGCTTGACCGTTCCGCCGGTGCGGCCAACGATTTGCGGGCACTGGCCGAGGCGCATCAGGAGCCTGGTGTCGCCGGCAAGCACGAGGCCGCATTCGGCGACGTCGCGGATACAGCGGAGTTCGTCGAGCAGGCCCGGCGTCAGGAACTGCGCCTCGTCGATCACCAGGACGGCCCTGCGGCCCGCGAGCGCGGCGATGATCTCGTCCTCGGCCTCCAGCGCGGAACGGTAGGTGCGCGGGCCGATGACGGCCCGTCCGACGACTCCGAGGAGCGCGTAGAGGCCGCGGACCGTTCTCCGCATCGGCACGTAGTACGCGGCCGAACGCATCTCGCAGTAGCGTCGCGCCGCCCACGTCTTGCCCATCCCGGACGGCCCCATGATCGTGACGATGTCACCGGTCGCGTGGGCATAACCGATCATGGCAAAGACCTCGTCGGTCACGCCGAGAGGTACGTGGCGCCCAAGGGGTGCGTCGGAGAGCGAATTCGCCTCGACCTCTTCCTCGGTGTCGAGCCAGCGCCGCACCTTCGCCTCGACCGCCAGGACGTTTCCCTTGTAGGTACAGTTCAGCCACTGGCTGAGCGCCGTCGGCGACAACTCCATCCTTTTCGCCGCCCGGTTCTGGCTCAACCCGAGCCGGGCGATCTCCGCCTCGCAGCGGCGCGCGAGCGCCGGGCGCAGTTCGTGAACGTTGTCAGTTGAGGTCTGCAACTTGCCCTCCATACAGCTGTTTGATCAATGCGACCTCGGAGAGGGAGCGCCTCTCCCGGTCCTCCATGGCCGCGTCTGCGGCCTCGGCCTCCGCTGCGGCGTCGAGCGCATCCGTGCGGTGCACGTCGGCCCTCGGCGTGAACGGGACCACCGTGTCCGCGTTTCGACCGGCGGCGGCGAGCACTTCGTCGATCGTGTCCTTCGGACGGTGCGCGCGCTCAAGTTCGCGGGCGCGCTTGCGCTCGGCCGCATTCCTCGTGCGCCAGAGGTGCTTCGCCTCGATCGCCACCGCCTTGCGGTCGATGCCGGTACGGTCGGGATCTTCGGCGATGCAGATGAATTCGATCCGGCCGCGCTCGTCCGGTTCGGCGAAGACGTAGATGCGACCCCAGTCGGCCGGGTCCTGGCGGACATGGACCCACTCGTCCATGTGCGATCCGAGCACGCCGGCAATGTATTCCCCGCCGTCGACGTGGATGCCGTCCTTGCCAATCTTGCGCCGGCCGTCGCCCGCCACAGGCGCCAGCAGGATGTCGAGCCCGCGTTCCGAGACGCGCGCGGGCGGCGTGCCCGACCACGAGACCGCCTTCTCGAATGGCGAGAGGCCGTCGAGGCCAGAATGCGGGCGCCGCTCGTAGACATTGTCGATCCACGCGTCGAGGCGCTCCTGAAGTTCCTCGGCAGTAAGGTTCGTATCGAGGTAAATCCTCTTTTTACTGTTGGGATCTCCCTGACGCTCCGCGAACGACTTCTTCGCGCGGATCCGCGCGGCGTCGGCCACGTTGTGCCCGGAAAACCCCGTCAACCGCGCCAGGAGGTCTCGGCTCATGGTTCCGATGAACCTCTCCACGAACGGCTTCAGGTCGGGCCGGAAAGGCGGCAGGATGTCGTGGTCGACGTCCAAATCCGCGAGCACGCGCGCGACGTGCTTCGATGTGTAGTCCTTGCCCTCGTCGGTCCTGACGCAGTCCGGCACGCCCCAATCCACCAGGCAGCGCCGGATCAGCGCGGCGATGGCCGTGGAGCGCGAGCGTGGCGTAACGATCGCCTTGGCGCGGCGGCCCCAAACCTCAAGGGCGACGACCACGTCGTGGCGGCGTCCGTCGGCGCAGATTACGTCGAGCCGGGTGCTGTCGAGTTCCCAAAGCTCGTTGAGCGCACTGACCTCGAGCGTCTTGTCGCCGAATGCCGGCATCGTCCTCGAGCGGTGCCCGTCGGGATCCGAGACGGCCGAGATCGCGTAGCCGTTCTCCACACGCCAGCGTCGCGCGAAGCGACGGACGGTGGCAATGCTCGGCGGCTCGGCATCCGGATACCGCGCCTCGATCGCTTCAATGATGTTGCGGGCCGTCACGTGGTGCGGGTTGTCGAGCAGCATCGATTCCGTCAGGCCACGGACTTCAGGGGCGGCATCGATACCACCCGTCCGCCCGCCACGGCCGGGCATGAGCGACGAGCCGCCGCCCGCCTGGCGCCATCTCTGCAAGGTGCGGACCGAAACGGAGGAAATCGCCGCCCGTGTCTCGTCGGTGACGTCACCTCTGCCGGCATTGTAGATGGTGCACCATTTCTCGAGCGCCGGCTTCAGCGACATGCCATCCGGACGCCAGCGTTTGAACGCTGTTACGATATCCATCCGGGCGTCCATGACGGCGACCGGCCCGGTATCGGTCAGGAAGATCGCGGAGGACGGTCCACCCGGGCGACCTTCAAGCCTGGGCCGAGACTGACCGTCCTCCGTTGCGGGAGCGCCGGGACAAAATCGAGCAAAGTCCTTCGCACCACCGCCACCATCCCTGCGGGCTGCACACAGTGCCGCCTGCGCCGGCTCCGGCAGGGATGATTCCAGCCATTCGAGAATTTTCCTTTTTCCCCAGGCCCTCTTGCGGGAGGTCCAGCCGCGGCGGCGGCCGTGGAGGCGGATCGGACGCGGACCGTTCGGCATGCCCGGCAGGCCAACCAGGTCCTTCGTCGGATGCCAGAATTCGGTCATTCAGGCATCCGCGTCGGGCACGGCATCCGGTAGAGCCAGACAAGGTTCCCGGTTTTTGGATCCGTCGTCTGGCGGCATTCGATGTAGTAGCCGTTGGCGCGAAGCTCAGCGATGCAGCTGTTGACCGCGCAAACCTGAGCGCCAGTAACGATCTCGAAGGTCGAGTGCTCCATCCCGTCCGAAAGGAATGCGTGCACGCGCTGCAGGCGCGGCGAGCGGGAAATCCGGGCCGCGTGCATCAGGCGGCGTCCTTCTGCGGCGCAGGACGCGGAATGTCCGGAGGCCAGTCTAGGTCAGAGGGCCAATGGTCGGAAAACCACTGGATAACTCGACCAGCACGACGCGTTGTAATGTCACGGCCAGAAATGAGCCGCGCATATAGAGCGCCGTCGCCGGACGCCCAGCGGCCCACAGTGTGTGGGCTTCGATTCGTCCGAAAGGCCATCCGTTCGGCTAAAGTGACGATGTGTTCGTGAGACATTGCTCACGAAACATGCATTATATGAGCAATTTGTCAAGACCTACGTGACATAATTCTCACGTTGCCGTCCTTGACCCAAGGTTGATAGGATATAAATATCACGGCATGGGTCCCAACACTGCTAGATTTGCATCGACCGTTCGAGAACGCCTGGACGAATTGGGTCTGTCGGCGCGCGCAGCTGCAGAGATGGGAGGGCTACCTGAGCGAGGAATTCAAAGCGTGCTTGACGGTCGTGCGCCATCTATTGAGCGCGTGGCTCAGATTTGCGACGTCTTGGGTTTTGAATTTTATGCAGGCCCACGTCTTTCGGGCGAGGGCGATGGTTCGCCTACCGATGAACCCTCGTTACCGCAGTCCCCGCCGAACGCGATTGCGTCGCTGGTCGCTGACGAGTTGGCTTCACTCCGAGCGGATCTTCGCGCCGACATCAGGGAAATCGGCGCGGCAGTCACGGATCCGGAGGGCCTCGGCGTCCGGGCTGTCCAGACTTTCGAGGTCGAGGCTGCGGCCGGCGACGGCGCGTTCGTGCTCGACGAGTCTCCCGTGGCAGGTCCAGTATGGTTCCGACGCGACTGGATCGCGCAGCAGGGAATCGATCCGGTCCAGGCCGTGGTGATCTCGGTTCGAGGCGATTCAATGGAACCGACGTTACCAGCGGGCTGCAAGATCCTGGTCGACCGCCGGCGCCGGAAGCGGCGGAATAAACACGTCTTCGTCTTCAACGTCCCAGAAGGCTTGGTAGTGAAGCGCCTGCGCCGCGAGGACGACGGTGCGTGGATTCTGGCGAGCGACAGTGATTCACCCGACTGGCCGGATGTTCCTTGGCCAGCGGGTGCGGAGATCGTGGGCGAGGTCAGGTGGATGTCGCGGGACGTGCCGTAGGTTGTGGGGCCGGCGAGCGAGCGGTCGCCGCCCTCAGTTGCTGACCAGCAGTTCCGAAGCTGGATTCTGCTTCCGCCCGCAGGAACCCGTCCGCCCTTGCGAGGGTGGCGGGACGGTGGCCGCCTAGCCAGTTGTCATCGTGGGAGGCTCTTTCTCCCGGCCCGGATGTTGGCACATTCCAGCCCCCGCCTCGGCTGCGAAACCGTGCGGCAGCATCGCGTCTCTGCCAAATTCTTACCCTCGGGTTGGGGGGAGCATGCTCCCCTGAACCTGCTGTTTCGAATCCTCCATAAAAGGCGTGTCTGAACGGCGTTTGAACGCGCCTGAAACACTCTTTCAATGGAGGTCCCATGAAAATCCACAATCGACTGGCCCTGGTCGCCGCCCTGGTGGCGCTCGCTTTCGGATCCTGTGCAACCGCCCAACCGCCGCCCGATACCGGGCCGCCGCAGGTCCTGCTCGGAGCGCCGGACGATCCTGTCCTGGTTCCGGAGGCCAAGTCCGATCCGGTAGCATTCGATCTGCTGGCCGCCCTGGAAATCGCCGCGCCGGAACACCCGGCCGTTGTCCAGGACATCCCGGAGTTCCAGCATCCCATGATGCTCGCCCATTCGGGCCAGCTCAGCCCGAAGGACGACTGCCACAACCACAAGAAGGCAGGAGAGCGTCACTGGCATCGTGACGGCACCAGCGAGAGAGGAGGCCCCTGCGTGAAGCAGGACGGCGAAACCTACCGGCTGACCAAGCACGACATCTGCGCGAAGGAGCGCATCCTCCTTGTCAGGGAGAGCGAGTCCTACTGGGGCGACTATGAGTCCGCCGCCGAGGCGCTCAAGAACTGCATCATCTCGCTCGACTCCCCCCCGAACTGAACACGGGCGGGATGATTGCAATGGACCGGACCAGGCTTGTCCGCGACGAGAGCAGCGATCACGGCACGATCGGGGTCCTGCATGCGCGCGGATTGCCCAGCCCGGTCCACATCATGGAGCCGCCGTGGCGCGAGAACCGGCGAAACCGTTCCTGCATACCTGCCGGCACCTACGAGGTGGTGCCCCATGTCTCGCCCCGCTTCGGCCGCTGCCTGCTCGTGACGGGCGTTCCCGACCGAAGCCACGTCCTTTTCCACTCCGGCAACGTCGGCGGTGACGTGGAAAAGGGTTTCCATACACACACGCACGGATGTCTCCTTCCCGGTATGCGCCGGGGCCGGATCGACGTTCGCGGACGCCGCCAACGGGCGGTACTCGTCAGCCGCACCGCGATGCGGCACATCCTGGCATGGGCATCGCGCCCGTTCGAACTGGAGGTCGTGTCATGACCGAACTTCTCATTTCGCTCCTGACCGGAAGCGCCACCGGCGTGCTCGGGACCCTGCTGAGCGCCGGTCTCGGACTCCTCCAGAAGCGGCAGGACCATCGCCAGGAGATCGAACTCCGGCGGCTCGACATCGAGCTCGCGCAGACGGAGGCCGAGGCCGCCGGACGGATAGCGGCGATCGAGGCCGAGAGCGGCGAGCAGCAGGCCGCAATGGCCGCGCTCGAGGAATCCTACCGCGAGGCCGCGCGAAGATGGTCGCGTCCGGGCGACGGCTGGCTCATGCAACTGGTCGACGCCATCCGCGGCCTGACACGGCCCGGCCTCACGGTGCTGTTTGTCGGGCTGACTGGCGCGATCTGGTTCACGCTCACGCCCGACGATGCGGACATCCGCCAGCGGATCGTCATGACCGTACTCAGCCTGACGACGACCTGCGTCGTCTGGTGGTTCGGCGGGCGCATGGCCGACAAGGCGGCGCGGAGGCTGTCATGACGACATTGATCCGGTTCTTCCTCTGGAAAGCCAGCCTGGTGAACCGGCTGGTCGGGCGGTGCGGCAGCCATCCCGCGGAAGGAGTCGACGACGGGACGGTCTGGATCATGCTCGCCATCCTGGCTGCGGAACTCGCGGCCGTTTCCGCGCTGCTGATCCGGTTCGCCGTCGCATGAGCGACATCGAGAGCTGGTTTGTCCGGGGCGGCATCACCGCCGCGATCGCCGCGCTGGTCGGCCTGTTCATGCGGGTGCGCACGAACGAATCCCGTCTCGCGGTCCTCGAGAAGGAAGACGAACGCAACCGGGAAACGCAGGGGGAGGTGGGAGACCTGAAAGTGCTGGCGGCGGAGATCAACACCAAGCTGGACTACCTCCCCAGGCATGATGACCTGCAGAGGATCCATGACCGGATTTCCAAGAACGGAACCGCGACTTCCGCCACCAGGGAGGAGATCGCAGCCCTCAAGGCCGAGGTGGAGGGTACGCGGGAAGCGGTCAAGCGCCTCGAGCAGGCGGAACTGAACAGGGGAAGTCGATGACCCGCAGCCTGGAACACATGATGCGCGGCGATGCCCGGCTGACGATCCTGCGCGCCCTCGCTGGCGATCGGGGCTATTCGCTGAACCACGAGATCCTGCGCACGCTCGTCGACCGGATGACGGCGATCACGCTCGACAACGACCAGGTGAAGGCACACCTGGCATGGCTCGAGGACAGGGGAGCAGTCACCACGGAATCCGTGCCGCCGTTCACCCTCGCCAAGCTCACCGATTACGGCTTGTCTCTGGCGCGGGGCCACGCCACGCTCGAAGGTGTCAGCCGGCCCCGGCCCGACCAGGTCTGATTTCATGGCCAGGAAAACCCGGGGACGGATGAGCCGCATCGAGCAGTTGCCCGCGGCCATCAAGGACCGCGTCGATTCGCTGCTGCGCGAGGGCGTCAGCCAGGCCGAGATCATCCGGCGCCTCGAGGCGCCGCTACGGGAAGCGGGCGAGCCTCCTCTCTCGCACGCCGGTCTCAATCGCTACGCGACCAAGATGGCGGAGGTCGGGGCGGAGATCCGCGAGTATCGCGCCATCGCCGAGGCGTGGCGCTCCAAGTTCGGCGAACAACCGGTCAGCGACCTCGGGCAGTTGACGGGTGAGGTCCTGTCGACACTGGCCTTCAAGGCGGCGCTTCGCGCAAGCGAGGCGAGCAACGACGACGACGATTCCGCCATCGACGTGGAAGCGATCGGCGCCCTGGCGCTCGCGCTCCAGCGTGTCGAGCGCGCGGCAGAAACGAGCACCAGGCGCGAGAAGGAGCTCAGGGAAGCCTATGCACGCGAGACGACCGCCGCCCAGGAGAAGGTGATCAAGAGCCGCGGCATCGACGGCACGACCGCCGCGGAGCTCCGCAGGGCGGTTTCGGAAGTCTGATGGAAAACCATCTCGATAGCGGTCCGTTTGGCGATGGCCTGCCCCTGCTGCTGGATTACCAGTCCGCCTGGAACGGGGAGAAAGCCGATGTCGCAGTGTGCGAAAAGGGACGCCGCATCGGTCTCAGCTGGGGTGACGGTGCAGAGCGCGTGATCCACGCGGCCGAGGGCGCCGGCAACATCTACTACATGTCCTACAACAAGGACATGACGGAAACCTACATCGACGACTGTGCCGAGTGGGCCCGGAAGTTCAACCACGCGTGTTCGGAGGTGCTCGAGGAAGTCGAGTTGGTCGACGAGCGCGAGATCAGGAAGTTCCGGATCGACTTCGAGTCCGGCAAGAGCATTGTCGCGCTTCCGGGCAATCCCCGCGTGCTGCGCTCAAAGGGCAAGCCCGGCGATATCGTGATCATCGACGAGGCCGCGTTCTGCGACGATCTCGAGGAGCTCATCAAGGCGGCGATCGCGTGCACGAACTGGGGCGGAAAGGTCCGGATCATCTCGACTCACAATGGCGACGACAACCCGTTCAACGAACTCGTTCACGACATCCGCGCGGGCAAGCGGGCGTATTCGCTGCACCGGATCACGCTCGACGACGCGATCGCCTGCGGCCTCGTGCGCCGGATCTGCACGGTCAAGGGCGATGACTGGTACGACGGCTACGCCGCCGACTGGCGCGCGGCCCAGGTTTCCAAGTACCGCAACAGCGAGGACGCGGACGAGGAGCTGTTCTGCGTTCCGCGCCACGGCGGCGGCGTCTGGCTCAGCCGCGTGCTGATCGAGAGCCGGATGATCGAGGCCCCGATCGTGCGTTTTCACGGCACGAAGGAATTCAACGCCTGGCCGGAACCGGTGCGCCGTGCCGAGATGCGCGACTGGTGCGACACCGAACTAGGCCCGCTACTCCAGAAGCTGGATCCCGCCCGCCGGCACGTGATCGGCGGCGATTTCGCGCGCTCGGGCGACATGTCGTCCTATGCGCCGCTCGAGATCGGTCAAACCCTGCGCCGCACTTCGCCGTTCATCCTCGAGATGCGAAACACGCCGCACCAGCAGCAGGTACAGGCAGTCAATTACGTCTGCGACCGGTTGCCGAAGTTCGGCGGCGGCGCCTTCGATGCGCGCGGCAATGGCTCGTTCCTGGCCGAGGCCATGGTTGACGCCTACGGCTCGATCATCGAGCCGGTCATGGCCACGGAGGCCTGGTACCGGGAGCATATGCCGCCGTTCAAGGCGGCGTTCGAAGACGACAGGATCGCGGTACCGCGCCACGAGGACGTGCTCGACGACCTCCGCGCCTTCCGCCTGGTTAGGGGCGTCCCGCGGCTCCCTGAGGGCAAGACCGACACGAAGGGCGAGCGGCACGGCGATTCCGGCATGGCGCTGGCGCTCGCCTGGTACGCGAGCGAGCACTGCGGCGGCGAGGTCCTCGGCGAAGCCGGGCCGCCACTGCAATCCTCCGGATTCGACCGCCTCGGCCTCGCGGACCGTGATCTCGAGCCTGACTACGAGCTCGGAGTCATTCCGATGGCGAGCGCGGCATTGAGGGGGCTTTGATGCTGAAGCGACTGGCCTCGATATTCCGCGGACGACGGAGGATGACCGGCGAGGTGGCGGGGGCGAGCATACGCGACATGCTGGCGCCTTATATCGGCGAGTTGCCACTCAACCCGGACGCGCCCGCGCGCGATGCACAGCACGGCCTCGAGCAGGCCAGCCAGCTGCAGATCTACCGCCAGACGCTCCGGGACGAGCGTTGCGCGGCCGCGCTCGACCAGCGGCTCAACGCGGCGATCTCGACGCCCTGGGAGGTCGAGCCGGGCGGCGACGCCGACATGGACAGGCAGGCCGCCGAGGACCTGTCCGAGCAGCTGGGTGCGCTCGATTTTCCGCGGATCAGCCGCCAGCTGCTGCACGGGGTCTGGTACGGCTGGGCCGTGGGCGAGGCGATCTGGGAGCGTGACGGCGGCCGTGTGCGTCTTGCCGACCTGGTCATCCGATCCCCGGACCGGTTCTGGTGGTCCGTTGACGGCCGACTCCTTCTGAGAACGTACAGCCACCCCGAGGGCGAGCCGGTGCCGGACAGGAAGTTCGTCGTCCTGGCGCGGCCGGGCGAGCACAACGACCTGCCCTGGGCGCCGGGTCTTGCGCGCTGGTGCTACTGGCCGGTGTGGATGAAGCGTCACGGGATGCAGTTCTGGTCGGTCGCGCTCGAGCGTTTCGGCACGCCGATCATGATCGGCAAGTTTCATCCGGGCGCATCGGCCGCAGAGCAGAAGAAGCTCCTCTCCCTCGTGCAGTCCGCCGCCGCCGGCACCGGCGTGACGATTTCCGAAAACCAGGTGATCGAGGCGCTGCAGACGTACACGCGGACCGGCGACAGTTTCGAGCAGTTCTGCCGCTACTGCGACCAGCTGGTCACGACAACCATCCTCGGCCAATCGTCGACCACCGACCAGGGGCCGTGGCGCGGGACCGCCGAAGTCCAGCGGGCAATCCGGGACGAGACGGTCGCGGCCGACGCACGGTTGCTCGACGGCGCCCTGAACACCACGGTGGCGGCCTGGCTGACCGAGTGGAACCATCCGGGCGCGGCGACGCCGATGATCCGGCACGATGCCGATCCGGCCGACGATCTCGACGCCCGCGCGAAGCGGGAGCAGATCATCTCGCAGACGACGGGGTGGCGCCCGACGATGGAGCACGTCACCGACGTGTTTGGCGGGGAATGGGAAGAAAGACCCACGACCGAAAATGCGCCACCGGGCGACGGGGATCAGGAGGATGACGATGCCGAGCTTGCCGATCCCCCTTTTCTGGCGCCGGCGGGCATCACCACGCATTGGCCGAGACGGAGGAGGACGACAGCCCGGTCTCTGAACTGACCGCGCGCCTTGGTCACACGCTGGGCCCAATTATCGACGGGTGGTGGGAGCGCATCGGTCAGGACCTGGGCCGGGCCGCGTCGCTCGAGACATTCCGCAGGCATCTCAATGACCTCAACGCCTGGACTCGGTCGCCGCGGGCAGCAACTCCGGATGTTGCCGATGCCGTGGACGCGCTCGGGCTGGCGTTGACCGCCGCCGACCTCGCAGGTCGCCACGACGTGGTGGAGTCGCCAGTCGAACTGGCCGCGTCGCTCGAGCACGCGCAACTGCCGTTCCAGGAGCAGATCGACTTCTTCCGGGGCAAGCTCAACCTGCCGACACAGGCGTGGACCGACATCTGGCACGACCAGCACGACCGCGCCTTCGTCGTCGCGGGTGCCGCGCACGCGAACCTGGTCGAGGATCTCCGCCAGGCGGTGGACAGCGCAATAGCGGATGGCACGACGCTCCAGAAGTTCCGCAGGGATTTTGATTCGATCGTCGCGAAACACGGCTGGAGCTACAAGGGCGGACGCAACTGGCGGACGCAGGTGATCTACGGAACCAACGTGCGCACGTCGTATGCGGCGGGCCGGTACCGGCAGATGAAGAAGATCTCCGATCGCCGACCGTACTGGCGCTATCGCCACAGCCACGCCTCGGAGGATCCGCGGGAGCAGCACCTCGCCTGGGACGGCATGATCCTGATGCACGACGATCCGTGGTGGGACACGCACTATCCGCCGAATGGCTGGGGATGCAAATGCTACATCGAAGCGTTGAACCGGCGTGATCTCGAGCGCTTGGGCAAGTCCGGGCCGGACACGGCGCCCTCAATCAGGACGCGCACCGTTACCGTGGGCGCAAACGGGCCGAGCCCCCGCACGGTCGAGGTGCCGGTAGGAGTCGATCCCGGCTGGGCTTACGCGCCGGGACAGTCGGCATACCGCGCCGCAGAATTCGATCCATGGGCGATCGCCGAGATGTCGCGGACTGACGTTACGACGCGCCAGGTCAGCGGGCAGGCCGGCAACAATTCCGGGGGCCTCTTCGCTGGATCAGATGGGATCCGGCGCTATGTGAAGTTCTACGACGATCCCGTGCAGTCCTACGGAGAAGCAGTTGCCAACCGCGCCTATCGCGAACTCGGTATCGACGCGCCGGAATCCGTGCTCGTGCGCGATGGCGACGCGGTTGTCGGCGTCGCGAACGAGATCATCGACCACACGGGAACGCTGGGCGCCGTTCGAAGGCTGCCCAAAGGCCGTTCAAAGGAAGTCCTGAAGGGCTTTACAGCCGATGTCTGGCTCGCGAACTGGGACGCCGTCGGCCTCGGTCTCGACAATATCGTCGCGACCAGGGCGTCGCGGAACTCGATCGCCCGCATCGACCAGGGCGGTGCGCTCCTCATGCGCGCGCGGCAGGGGCGCAAGCCGCCGGAACGTCTCGATCGCATCAGCGAATGGGACGGTTTCGCCGATTCCGGGCCCAACCCGGCCTACGCGCGGGTGTTCAGGGCGGCAGGCGTAGAATCGGCCGACGAACTCGGGCAGGGGGCGCTCAGGCAGCTGGACGCGGTCAGGGCACTCGGCCAGCGCACGGACGGTTTTCGGCAACTTGCGCCCGACGTCGCCGGGATATCGGCCGCCGACCGCGACGCGATCCGCACGTTGCTGGCCCGAAGGGCAGCGCTGCTCGAGAGCGAGATCCGACCGCGGGTTCTCGCAGCCATGCGCGAGGCGAGGAACACGCCCGCGTACCAGGCGCGAACGAAGACCGCGATGGGCGCCTGGTACGCCGAAACACTGGCCGGCGGCGAGCGCAAGATCAGGGCCGGGGCGCCGCGGCGCAACTTGACGGATGCCGAACTTGCCACGACCTACGCCTACACGACCGAGCGGCAGGTCTGGAGTCATTACGCGAGGCTGAACAGGGAACTGCGCGAGGCGTTCGATATGGGGCGGGCTCCACAACGGCGGATCGACGACTATGCCCGGACGCTCAACGACGCGCTCGACCGCCTGCCTGACGAACAGGGCACCTTCTATCGTGGCATCCAGCTCACCGCGGTCGAACAGGCAACCTACACGCCAGGCAGCGTGCACACCTGGGCGGGGTTTTCGTCATCGTCCGCAAGGAGGTCCGGAGCGTTCAGCGGGAACACCCGATTCATCATTCTGGCGCGAAACGGAAAGGATATCAGGCGCTACTCCGCGGCGGAGAGCCAGGACGAGGTCTTGTTTAAGGCCGGGTCAAGGTTTAGAGTAATAGGCACACCCAGCCGGCAGGGCGGGTTATTGGTGATCGAGGTCGAGGAGGTCGACCAATGACGTTTGAGCGGCTTAACGCCGACGGCACCTGGACGAAAGAGACCGAAGAGGAGGCTCGCACGCGGATCCTTGTCGAATGCATGGCCAAGTACGGTGATGTGCGGGGAAGGGAGGCGTTCGAGGAGCGGTGGAGTGCGCTCACGACTCCGATCACGCCCGAATCCGAGCTGACCGAAGACGAGAAGTATCTCATGGACAAGATGCAGTCCGAGCAGGAGGTCCACGAGGCCGCCAAGCGGGCCGGCATCGCGTCGATCTTCGATCTGTCTCGGCATGACGACGACGAGTCCGTTCCGCTCGGTGAATTGGTGCCGCAAGAGACGGAACTCGACGCGCGCTCAGCAGTCTGACGGGAGGAGATGGCATGGACAGGAATTTCAAAGTTCGCTTCACGGACAATTCGCATATATTTGTCAAGGCAAGTAAGATCGTGAGTGACAGTAACGTAGCTATGCTGTGCTCCACTGACGGAAAAATTTTGGCAACTTTTCCGTTGGACACGCTTGTCTTTGTCTGCGAAACGAAAGGAGAGGTCGCAACTGTCAACTAGGGAGTGGACTCACGAAGCGTGACGACGACCTGATCTTCAAAATCCCTGAGTGGCGTTCAAGTATGAAGCACGACAGAGATTTAGTTCCTCCGATTGCTGGGTGAATTACAGAAGTAGTCCATTTCAATATCGAGTTTCGCGAGCAGGCTGAATTTTGACCGTTTTCAATCCCAACGATTGTGGAGTTGTTGCGCTTACGCCGTCCGGGCGTGAGAAACTGCGACAAATGTCCACCTGAATGGCCGGTTCATCCCTCAGACTTGACTTTGTCGGCCTGGATGAAGCCGGGCAGCGTCTCGGTGCCCTCGCGGCCGCGGGCCAGGATCTGACCCCGGTGTTTGCGGATATCGGCGAGTATCTGGTCCGCACGACGAAGGAGCGTTTTCGCGACCAGAAGGATCCCACCGGAAAACCTTGGGCGCCACTCTCGGAGGACTACAAGGCGCGGAAGAAACGCAAACGCGACAAGATTCTGACGCTGTTCGGATTCCTCAGCGGATCCATCAACTTTCGCGCCGCTCCAGCGCACCTCGATGTCGGCAGCCCGATGATCTACGCCGGAACTCACCAGTTCGGTGCAGAGAAGGGATCGTTCGGCACGACTTCGAAGGGGCAGCCCATTCCCTGGGGCGATATCCCGGCTCGGCCGTTCCTGGGCCTCTCTAACGCCGATCAGGTCGAGATCGGGCGCTTCGTCACCGATTATCTGGCGGATTCAGTTTCCTGACAGCCGAATTGACCAGAATTCGCGTGAATCTGAGGACTCTGCCGAGAGTCCCCACTTTTTCCGTGATTTGGGGACTCTCCGGGAACTCTTGCGCCAACGTTTCGATTCACCCCGGAATCTGCGGACTCATGTAAAACCGGGGTTTGCCTCGCATTAAAGCGTTGTTTTACCGCCATTTCCGTCAATTTCCGTCTGATTCCGCCTGATTCCGGTAGAGTCCCCACCCGCGCCAACCATTTTGACTCTCTACAATGGATTGCCCGCCTACGCCTTGCAAATGTCGAAATCGCAAAAGGCCGTCCTGGTGCTGGCGCGCCGGACAAACGGTTGGCAGGCTCGAGCTCCACTTCAGAGCCAGTCCCTGTAGAAATCGCGCACCGGATCCATCAAATCGGATGCCAGGCGTCGAAGCGACGCTTCCGCCTCTGAATCCGGACGCCCCAGTGCACGTGCTATTTCCCCTTGGATGGCCTGCCGGTCCACCCGCATGAAGTTGCCTTGGCAATAGACCGTCTCGCCGCCGATGATAACCGTTTCGACTGCGCCGGCCTTCGCCCGCCGAAGGAGGACGTCAATCAGCGGCATTGCCGGATCCTGCCAGGGCCCCGTTACGGCTGCCCAGTCGAGCAGCACGACATCAGCGGCCATGCCGGGCGACAATCGTCCGATCCGGCCGGCAAATGGTGTCGTCACAGCGCCGTGTTCGGTGGCCATGCGCAGGATGTCGTTCGCCTTGGGACAGGGTGCGTCGTGGCCGGCCGGCCGGTGCAGCGTCAAGGCGAGTCGCATCTCCTGAAGCATGTCGCGATCATCGTTGATGCCCGCCTCGTCGATGCCCAGCGCGACACGTACGCCGCGGGCCAGAAAGGCGTTCAGGTTAACCGTGCCGCTCTTTAGCCGGAGATTGGACGAACAATTGTGGCAAAGGCACCCGCCCCGATCGGAAAGCAGTTCCATATCCTCGCCAGACATCCAGACGCCGTGCCCGATCGTGAGCTGCGGTCCGACCAGACCGAAACGGTCTATGAAGGCCAGCGCCGAACCACCGGTTCGGCGGCGCGCGTATTCGGCTTGATATGGTGTTTCGAGGAGGTGCATGTGAACAGGCGCCCCCGTATCCTCGGCCATACGCGCGGCGCCCTCGAGTGCGGCGTCGGACAACCAGTGGAGGTTCGCAGGCGCGATCTGGATGCCGATCAGGTCCGTTTCGGCCCAACGCGCGCGAAGCTCGTGAAAAACGTCTATTTGAGCCTCGAGCGGCAGCGCGAAGTTCGAGAGATAGGCTGCCGCTGGCTCGCGAAGGGCGGCTGGAAGCGACGCCACAAAGGCCTCGTCGGCGTCGTAGATCATCCGGTTCTGATCACGCAGGGCGAACGAGTATGACGCCCGCATTCCGATCTCGGTGTAAGAGCCGATGATCGCTTCGGCGCGGGTGAGAACGGCATCGGCGTCGCCGGGTGCGCGGCTGTGCAAATGCTGTACCGTCGTGACACCCGAAGCAACCATCTCGAACGCCGAGAACAGCGTGTCGAGGCGCGGATCGACGTCGCGCATGACGAGTCGTTCGGGAAACCAAAGTTCGAGCGGCTGGTCCCGGGCGCCAAGTTGGAACGGCGTCAGCCCGACGTGATGATGCGCGTTGATGAGGCCAGGAATCGCAACCCGGCCGCGGCCGCCGATCATCCTTGCCTCAGGATAATCGCGCTGAAGCGAGCGCGCCTCCCCGACCAAGGCGATTTTGCCGGCTTCAATCAATATGGCCGCATCTTCGAGAATCTCAGGGACTCCGTCAGCGCCAAACCCGCACACAATGCGATCGGCGACGACCAGTGTTTGCTTCATGCCGGGATCCCCGCTCCAAGGCGCAGGAACGACAGACGCACGGCTGCCGGAACCGGCTCGACAAGAGGGACCGGCGCCGCCGCGGACAATGCTCTGGCGGCCATTGCGAGTGGGCCACCGCCGATGACGACCGCCTCGACACGTCCGCTGTCGGCGGCGCAACGGATCGCCTTGGCAAGCGCAGCCTCGAGCGTGGCGGCGTCGGCGGTGAGCGCCGTCGGATCACCGTCGGTCGTCCAGGTCCCTGCATACCTCGGATGTCCGTAACGGGCGGCAGTCTTCGCAATGCGCGGGGCAAGCTTTGGTGTTGTCGTGACCACTGCGAACGGTCGCCCGTTCACACCGGCTTCGGCCATGCCCGCCTCCGCAATGCCTGTCACCGGCACGTCGAGCGCGGCGCGAAGCGCGGCGAGTCCGGGATCGCCGAAGGCCGCGACGATGACGGCGTCGGCCGCCGAAAGTGAGGGCGCGAGCGCGGCGACCGCTGTCGCGGCCCGGTCGAGCGCTCCGGGCTCAGTGATGAGCGGAACGCCGAAACGGGCTGTATGCCCCTCGATCCGCGCCCGCGCGCCCGCCACTTCGGCGGCAACCGAGACCATTGCTGCCGTCGTCCCTGCGTTGGTGTTCGGATTGACAAGCGCAATTCTCATGACACGGAGAGGGCTGGCGCACGAGCGATGTCGTACCGTCGTGCGATCCACCGAAGGCCACGCTTTCGGGCCAGCCCGCCACACACTTGGGGTACAGCGATCAGCCACGAGGTTCCGTGACAGGGAAGACCATCTTCGTTGCCACTTGAGGCACAGCGGCTCGCCCGCTTGGCAAAATATCCCTGTGTCCAATTGCAGCCGGCGCTGCGGCGCAAGAGTCCTCGTGGAAGCGTCCCTGCGACCCGCGAGAGTGCGGCCGCGGTGCGGTCGAGATCCGCCGCCAACAAGGAGAGCCGCCTGGATACCGCGATCCCACAGTTCCTTCGCCAACCGGCCCGCGCCGGCCCGCGGCTCAAATGTGCGGCAACCGCTGGCCGCGCACCGATTGGCCAGGTCATGTCCGACCGTGCGCCGCCATGGACCACGAGGATACAGGTCATGTGGGACGCCCTTCCTCGGGTGCAAAGTCGGGCGGGCACCGCCGCGGCATCCATTCCGGCAGTCCCAGTCCCGTGCGCCAGGCCCGCGCGATCTCAGCCCGTGTTGCGAACCAGACGCCCTCCCGAGACAGGGCATGATCGAGAAACGCTTCGAGGCCGCCGATCCGTCCGGGGCGCCCTATGATCCGCGTGTGCAGTCCGATTGACAGCATGCGCGGGGTCGATGCGCCTTCAAGCCAGAGGTGCTCGAAAGCGGCGATGCAGTAGCGCGCGAAGTCTTCGCCAAAGACAAAACCGCCGCCGTTGTAGAAGCGCATGTCGTTGGAATCGAAG
This sequence comes from Paracoccaceae bacterium, assembly GCA_965242975.1. Taxonomy (GTDB): domain Bacteria; phylum Pseudomonadota; class Alphaproteobacteria; order Rhodobacterales; family Rhodobacteraceae; genus JAPPHA01. Next base: position 4,684,843 of record CBDETS010000007.1, read on the forward strand.
GCATACGGCAACACGACGTGCGGGCCCTCCCTGGTATCGACAGTGTAGGGCAAATCGTCGTTATAGGCGTTGCTGTCGTAAAGAAAACCGCCCTGTTCAATGAGCAGGCCGCGCGTGGCGAGCGAGGTCGCGGACCGCGTGTGCCAGCCGACGGGCGGCGCACCGGCGGCACGGGCGATGGCCTCGACCGTACGCGCGATCGCACGGCGTTCCGTTGACTCGTCCATGTGCACGTGCCGCTCCCAACGCCAGCCATGGGCGGCGACCTCATGACCATCGGCAACCGCATCAGCGGCGATCCAGGGCGTCGTCGCCACAGCGCGGCCACAGGCATTCAGCGTCGCGCGAATTCCGCGCCCGCGCAGCACGTTTCGGATCCGGGGCCAGCCCGCGCGCGGCCCGTACTCGAAATGGCTCTCCATGCACAGATCCCGGTCGCCTTCGATCGCGTCGACCACCTCGTAGATATGCTCGTTGCGCGCATCGCCCGCCTCCAGGGCCAGTTCGGCCCCTTCTTCGACGTTTACGACGATCGAGACAGCCAGGCGCGCGTCCCCCGGCCAGCGGATGGCGGGAGTGCCGCGGCGATAGCCTTCGAAGTCGCGCCGGTTCACGCCGACCCCCCGGCGTCCATGAACCGGTTGCAAGATTGGTGATGACGGGCCGCGGACAAAAAAAGCCCCTCTTCGAGAATCTCAATAATCACGACGCCACCTCGTGATAGCGATCGAACGCGGCACGTGCAGCTTCGCGATCCGCCGGAAGTGCCCCGTCGGCGCCAAACGCCGCCACGATTCGTGCTGCCGAGATTGCACCGAACCGCGCCGCCGCCACGGCATCGCCGGTTTCAACAAGCCCGGCAAGGAACCCGCCGGAAAAGCTGTCTCCCGCCCCGGTCGGATCGACCGTATGCGCGGAAACCGCCGGCACCTCCACCGCGCCGCCAGTTCCCCGGTCCCGGACCAGCACGCCTTTCGGACCCAGTTTCACGGCGACCGCGCCGGGGCAGCGTGAGGCAAGCTCGGCCAGTGCGTCTTCAAGACCGGCGCCGGGAACGAGTGCCCGCAGTTCAACTTCGCTCGGCAGGAAGGCGTCAAGGCGAGCGAGAATCGGCGCAATCTCATCCAGCCGACGGGCGGCAAGCTGACAGCCCGGATCCGCAGTGAAACGAGTCCCGCCGGGCGCGAAATGGTCAAGCATTGTCAACATCACATCGGGCTGGCTGGGCGCGAGGTGGACGCCACGGGCCTTACGCCACTCCGGCGGGATCTGGGCAGGTGTCAGCGGGTGGCGATCGCGAAAACCGGAATAGCTGATCTCGCCCGAGGTGTCGCGCTCCGAAAGTGTCGTTCGCCAGCGTTCAACCGCGCGTGCACTCAGGCGGTCGGTGGGAAAGCCGGCCTTTTCCAGAGCCGCAGGCGGGCTTGTCAGCCCCTCCTCACGATTGCCGTCGGCATCATAGATGAACCAGTTGCAGGATTCGAGCCGTTCACCAAACCATCGAACCCCTCCAAGATCGACGCCGCCGGCCTTCAGACGATCGAGCGCCGAGCGGGGATAGCTTTCGACCGCCGCGCTCACCAGGCCTGCGCTCGGCCGCCACATCAGCAAACCGACAGCCGAATAGGCCCCGTTTCCCCCTGCCTGTTCAAGCGCGACAGTCCCGTCAGCCGCTACGACATTGTCGACCGTCAGGCCCCCGACCGCAACAAAGTCAGGAATCACGTCATCCTCCGAGCCGCGGTGCCCCAAGGCCGATTGCATCGCGCTCGACCGCGGCGTGGTAACCGAAAAGGTGCAGCGGCACGCAATAGACAATGGGTCGGGTCTCCTCGGCCACCTCGGGAAGGTGCCAGGCAACGTCTGCGACCTCTGAGATCTCGGTCTCGCCCTCAGGAACGAGCGCAACGCAGAATCCCCCGATGCCACGGCTCATGATCGCGGTCTCGAGCGCACGGGTATGGCTTGCCCTGTCGGGCGCTACAAGAAAGAGCGGATCGCCGGCCTTTTGCGTGCGGTAATGGTGATATTCCTCCAACTGCAATGCGTATGCGTGGATTGGCGCCAGTTCCCCCAGCTTGGCGGAACCGACTTCAGCTGCCGCAAGGTAAGGACCGGCGCCGGTCAGAAGAACGAGGTCGGCGCGGGCAAGGCGGCGAGCCACCTCTTGCGCGGGGCCGTAGAGTCCCCGCGCCACCGCGTCAACCTGACCGGGCAGCTCCTTGAGAGCGGTGCGTAAAGCCGAGGCGTCATCGCCTCGCGCCTCGCTCACAGACGCGGTCAGTGCGAGCATCAACGCCATCGCCGCTGTGCTCGATTGCGTGGGCCAACCGGCGCGCGTCGCGCGGACATGCAGCGCAGCCTGGAACTCTTCCATCAACGGAGATCCGGGCGTGTTCGATAACCCGATGGCGTAGGCACCGCGCGCGGCGGCGGCCTTCAACCCGTCGATCACAGGCCTGGTCTTGCCGCTCGAACTGAGGCCGATTACCATCGTGTCAGCGTCGATGACTTCGAGCCCATAGGTGGTAAAGTCGAACGCCTCGCAGGGCTCGGCCGTGGCGCCCAGGAGACGTTCCATGGCGTGGCGCACCGCGATCCCCGCAATCCAGCTGTCGCCGCAACCGACCATCGCGATCTTCCGGATCGACCGGTTCGCAAGTTCGCCGCCAATCAAGTCCAAATGCCCGGCGTTGGCCTCAAGCGACGCGCTAATCGCCTCGCCCTGCGTCATCATCTCTGTCTTTGTGAGTGCGATGCGGCGCATTCTCTCCGGATCTCCCGGCGCGTCGGATGATGGCTCGTGTCGAATCTCCCGCATTCGCTGCTCGAAATTCATGTCGATGTGCTCCTCGGCGTAACTGATACGTTTGCGAGTCGTGTATCACGCGGAATCTTGTGGCTGACAATAAAGCGCAAGCCCGCATTGAGCACCCTGAAAATGAGCGGCGCCGAGCTGTCCTGCGAGTCGGCCTTGACGAACCGCCCATGTACCGGCCACGTCAGGAGCACGGGCTATGTCCGGGGCGAAGCGATTTCGACTCGGCCTGGGTGCCGCTTCCGCCCCCCCCTTGAACTTGCCGAGCCGGTTCCATGGCAAGGCAATCGGAATCGCGGACGGCTTACGTGCTGCCCGCTCCGGAATGGCGAAACGCTCAACCCCCGAGCGGCAACCGCCGCGCCGGCAATGGCGCCCGCGCTGCCCAGGGAACCGGGTGGCGTTGTCGTCGTCACGAGCAGACCTGACACTGTCGTTTCCGTTGCAAATCGCGTCTGCATGACGTCATGGTGACTGGTGGAACAATCAGGAAAACCAGACAAACTTCGCGGTCGCATCCGCTGGTCTCGCCCTTCGCCGATCATTTGCGCGCACAGGCCAGCACCGGCTGCGCCCAGTTTCGAGAGGCGTGGCGAACTTGAGTCAAGCGGTCACGTCGCGGGCGCGGGTCTCCCCAAAAAGACGAGGCGTTCACGCTGATCGCCGCTGGCGGCACCAGCGCAACATGGACGGGCAGGGCCGCGCGCCTTCCTTCAGGTTCCGGAAACTCTTTCAAAGCATGCCGCAAGAATGTTACAAGCGCGCAGGGGGTTGAGTCTCGGGCGACCGCCCGCCAGATTCTCCCCACAAATGAATAGCCATTGGAGGGGAAACTATGAATTTGACCCGACGTACGGTCTTGGGTGGCCTCGCCACCGCCACGACTCTTGCGAGTCCATCAATCCTGCGCGCCCAGAGCCGCGAGCTCGTGATGGTGGGCTACGGCAATGAATCCGACGCGCCGCTCATCGCGGCGGGCGAAGAGCTCGGTCGCCGCAATCCGGGGATCTCCCTGCGCGTCATCGGCGGACTCTCGGCAGAGGCCCTGGCGCAAATCAAGGCGGCGCGCGGCGACTCGCCCTATGACCTCGCGGTGATGGGGTCGCCCGCGATCATCAACGCGCTGGCCGAAGACGTGCTGATACCGCTGGATTTCTCGAAAATCCCGAATTCCGGCAACGTCGATCCCCGCTTCATGCCCTACGGTTACGATGTTGGTCAACCGATCTGGTTTGAAGGCATCGGCATCGCCTACGACACCTCGAAGATCGCAGACCCGGCGACGACCTGGGCCGGTTTGTGGAGCGGTGACTACAACGGTCGCATCGGCATGTGCCGACCGCAGTCAAATCTCGGGCTCGGAGTGCTGGCCGCGACCTGCGAAGCCTTCGGAATGCCGCAGGACGACATGGCGTTTGCACTGAACAAGTGGCAGGAACTCGACCCGCTGGTGGGACGCAGCCCGCCGCTTCTGCAGCAGATGATCGAGCGCGGTGAGGTGGATCTTGCGCCTCTTTGGCATGTCAACACGGCGCTTGCGGCCGGCGCGGGTCTTCCGATCGGCTATGTCAAGGTGACGGAACCCGGCCCCCTCATGCTGCCGACGAACATTGTCCAATTCGTCAACACGGCCGAAGGTACGGGAGACTTGGTGCACGAATTCGCCGACATCCTGTTGACGGAAGGCATTCAGAAGATGGCGGGCAGCGCTCCGATTTATTTCGGAACGGTTGTCAAAGGCATCCCGGTCGCTCCGGAGGCGGCACCGTACGTGCCGTCAACGATGGCTGAACTCGACAGCACAACCTCGCTCGACTGGCCGATTTTTGCGCCGCTCAGAGGAGAAACTGTCGAAACCTTCGACCGCATGTTCGCAGCATGATGCAAGGACCCGCGGGTCCTTCGAACACAGTCGAAACCACGGCCCCGGTTCTTGGCATCGGGGCCGTCGGCAAGCGGTTCGGCGCCACGAGGGTTCTTCAGGACTTTACGCTGGACGTAGCCGAGGGCGAGATCGTGACGCTCCTCGGCCCGTCCGGCTGCGGCAAGACCACGCTGCTGCGCTGCGTCGCGGGATTCTGGGAGGCTGACGGCGGCACGATCGAGATCGACGGGCAGGACATTGTCGACGTGCCCGTGAATCGCCGCCCGGTCGGCGTCGTGTTTCAGAGCTATGCGCTCTTCCCTCACCTCACCGTCGCGCGCAACGTCGGATATGCCCTCCGGATGCGCAGCAAGCCGCGCGCCGAGGTGGCGCAGCGGGTCGCCTCAGTGCTCGAGACCGTGTCGCTCACCGGGTTCGAGAATCGTTATCCGTCACAGCTTTCTGGCGGGCAGCAGCAACGTGTCGCCATTGCGCGGGTTCTCGTGATGGAGCCCCGCGTCCTTCTTCTCGACGAGCCTTTCAACGCTCTTGATGCCAAGCTGCGGGGGGCAATGCAGGTCGAGCTGCGCCAACTCATCAAGCGCCTCGGTCTCACATCGATCTTCGTGACCCATGATCAGGAAGAGGCGCTGACGATGAGCGACCGGATCGCCGTGATGTCCGGCGGCAAAATCGAACAGGTCGCGAGCCCCGACGAGATCTTTGACCACCCCGCCACCGCCTACGTCGCGGATTTCATCGGCGTGTCCAATTTTTGGGAAACCCGGGCTGAAACCGGGTACGTCAGGCTGCCTGACGGTCAGACGGTCGTGACCGACCTGACGGGCGGCGTCAAGGTCATGACGCGCCCCCACAACCTTCGGCTCGGACCGCCTGAGGCCGGGCCCTGGAAGGGCACGGTCTCGTTTCACCGCAATGTCGGTCCGTTGATCGAGTATCACGTCGAGGCCTCGGACGGACATGTTATCCGCGTCTCCGCGATGCGACAGGAGCGCGATCGCCCGGTCATGGACCGTTCCCGAGTCAGCCTTTCCGTGATCGATCCTGCCTCCTGTTCGGTCTATCCCGGCTGATGGCCGAGGCGGCGATTCATCGGCGCATCACGCCGCCCGGTTTCGGAGAACAGCTTGCCGATGCGCTCCTTTCCGGCCGTGGAATCTGGCCGGCCGTTCCGGCGATTGTCGTGTTGATCGTGGTCGCCGTGATACCTTTCGCAATTCTCCTTTCGCTCGGCTTCTCCGATTTCGAGATCTCCCGCGGCGCTATCGTTTCGCAGACACTCTCGTTCGCGCACCTCACGAACGCTTTGACCGATCCGCTCTACTGGATCACTTTCCAGCGCTCCATGAATCTCGCGCTCTCGACGACGGCGCTCTGCCTCCTGTTCGGATACCCTGTCGCCTATCTCTTCCTTACCGGCGGCCGTTGGACGAAGCGATTGATCCTGGTGCTCACGATCGCCCCTCTCTTGACCAGCGGTATTGTCCGTACATATGCGTGGCTGGTCATTCTCGGCGGGCGCGGCGTCCTGAATTCGACGCTGCTGCAAATGGGCCTGATCGACCAGGCGCTCCGGATCATGAACACGCATTGGGCCGTGCTGATCGGGATGGTGCAGATCCATTTGCCGGTGATGATCCTGCCGCTGATCGCGGTCATGAGCCGCCATGACAGGAGTCTCGTCGAAGCCTCCGAGAATCTTGGTGCGTCGCGTATCGGCACGCTGCGGACGGTGATCCTTCCGCTCAGCGTGCCGGGCATCGGTACCGGGTCGGCGCTCGTCTTTACCCTCACCTACACAACCTTTGTCGTCCCGCAGATTCTTGGCGGCGGAAATTATCTGAACGCAGCCACGATGATCTATGAGCAGGTGGTATTCTCGCTCGAATGGTCGAAGGGGTCCGTCAGCTCGCTGATCCTGATGGTAACCTGCCTGATGGTCCTTGTGGCAATCGCACTCGTGACCAATCATTTCACCAAATGGACGAAAGGCCACGACGCATGAAGTGGTTTCGCGGTCGTTCGCTGGTTGACGTGGCCGGGATTGGCCTGGTGCTCGCGGTGGCAGTCTTCTCCCTCGTCCTTCTGGTCGCGCCGTCGATAATCGTCGTCATCATCTCCTTCGATACGCGCGCCTATGTCACTTTCCCTCCCGCGGGCTTCACCCTCCGTTGGTACAAAGCTGTCTTCGAACATGGCGAACTCGTCGAGGCGATGCTGAACAGCCTTCAGGTCGGGGTGACGGTGACGGTTCTCTGTATCGTCCTTGGCGTTCCTACTGCACTCGCCTGCGTGCGCGGCCGCTTCCGGGGGACGACCGCTCTTTCGGTCTTCGTTCTTGTTCCACACATGGTTCCGGGGATTGTACTGGGCGTCGCTGTTCTTTTCGCTGGAGCGCTCGTGGGCGTTTCGCCTTCAATCTGGCTTCAGTCCATTTCGATAACCGTTTTCATCCTCGCCGTGATGGTCCGGACCGTGCAAAGCCGGCTGATGCGCCTTGATCCAGCGCTCGAAGAGGCCGCGGCAAACCTTCGCGCCACCCCGTTTCAGAGCCTCCGTACGGTGACCTTCCCTCTGCTGATGCCCGCGATCCTCGCGGGCGCGGTGTTCACCTTCGTCGAGGGTTTTGACAACCTCTCGGTCGCGATCTTCACTCACGGTTTTCGGGACCGTCCATTGCCGGTCGAACTGCTGGCCCTCGTGCAGTACACGAGTTCGCCCATCGTCGCCGCCGTCTCGGGCGTGCAGATCGTGCTCGCAATCGCCGCACTTGTCATCGTCTCGATGTCGATCGGCCTCGACAAGGTTAACGAATGAGCGGCGCAGATCACGTACGATACGGCTGTCGACTGTAACGGTGACCGTACCAAGTCGCCGGCAAGAGGACCGAAGGCCGTCATCCATCGCTTTCGGTCCGCTGTCGATCGGCCGGCCCCCGGCCTTGAACGTCCGTTATCGGGGCGGTGTAATCACAAATGCAATTGTTGCCGCGGCGAAAAGGCGCGTCATCCTTGCACGTGCGAACCCCACCCAGCAGTTGTCGCTTCGGTTGGTCGCAGCCAGAGCGGTTGATGGAAAATGTTGAATCCAACATTTTCCTACTACTTCCATTGCGACCCGCACAAGTTGCAAGCAGGAAGTGCCGGGACCAAGTGACGTCGGGCAGGGCGTTCCGGAGGGTGCAGTATCCAATGTCATCGCCCGCCCGTTCGTCACGCCGTCGCGATGGAGCCTCTACAGGTCGGCGTCGATCAGTCGGTCATCATGCACCCGCTTGAACATGAGCACGTCCAATGCCAGGCGCAAGCGGGCAATGCACTGATGGTCGCGCTGGAAACCGCTTTTGCCACGCGAACACGGCGTCAACTCGTGCTTGCCTTCCCGAATCGGTACATTCTTTTTGCGATCTCGACTTCGCGAAGTATCGACACATTGCCGGAACAGTCGTTGTTGAATCCGTCTGTGCGGGATGTGACAAGGCCCACAGTTGCTTCGGCGCGCGTCCTGGGCCGGGACAGATAGACGTTGCGCGGGAATTGAACGGGGAAAATGCCGGAATGACATCTCCGAACGGGAAGAGGGGCATCGAATTGGCAGCAGAATCCGCGCAAGAAATAACCGAGTTGAGATGCGGCGAACCCGCCGCGACACCCGGGATCATCGTGCCCGCCTCAAAGTCGATTACCAACAGGGCCTTTGTCGTGGCAGCCTTGGCGAAGGGAATGACCGGGATCCGGAATCCGTTGATTTCGGACGACACGGAGGCAATGCTTCAGTGCCTCGGAAGACTTGGCGTTGAAATCGACAGGTCCGATCCAAGGAACGTACTGGTCGTGGGTTCCGGCGGAACCCGGTCGGAAAGTTGCCAGCTGTTTGTCGGAAACGCAGGAACAACTGCGCGCTTTCTGATCGCGGTCGCGGCCACGGTTGGGCAGAAGGTCAGGTTCGATGGCGACGGATACATGCGCGAGCGTCCGATGGGGCCGATCCTGCATGCAATCGAGTCGATCGGGGCGGAGCACGACTCGCTGCACGGGAAGATGCCGTTCGAGATTACCGGAAACCCCGAACTGCATGCTCAATGGGCGGAGGAGGGGTATCGCCCGACCGTCGTTGTCGATGCGTCCCTGTCCTCCCAATATGTTTCCGCACTCATGATGATCGCGCCGACGTTGCCCTGTGGAATGAACATCCGAACGGAGTCGTCCGGCAAGATCGATGCTTCCGGCTACATCGACATAACGCTTCAGATCATGGGGGATTTCGGGGTCAGCCCGAGAACCCCAGGCCCGGGACGCTGGGATTTCAAACGGCAAGATTATCAGCCCGGGACGATTCATGTCGAGCCTGACTATTCCGCCTGCACGTACTTTTGGGCCGCCAGGGTTTTGGGCTGCGGGGGGTTGAGTATTCGAGGGGTGAATCCGGCTTCAACCAGGCAGCCTGATGCACAAGCGCTGCACGTGATTGAAACCTTTCCGAACATGCCGCCCGAATTCGACGGCTCACAGATGCAGGATTCCGTGCCGACACTTGCTGTCCTGGCAGCATTCAACAATTCGCCTGTCCGGTTTACGGGAATCAGGAACCTGCGCGTAAAGGAATGTGACCGGATCGAGGCGGTCGCGACCGGACTGAACCGGCTCTCGGAGGGTCTGGCCGCGGTCGAAGGTGATGACCTGATCGTCAAGGGTTCACACATGGCAGCGGACTCATTCCGGCCTGCCTGTATCGACTCGCATGGCGATCACAGGATCGCGATGGCGTTTGCGCTGGTCGCGCTGAAGACCGGGAAAGTTTCGATTACCGACCCCAGATGTGTAGCCAAGACCTTTCCGGGTTACTGGGATGAACTCGAGAAATGCGGAGTTGTCCGCGCCTGAGGGGAGTTGGGCAACGTGAGGTACACGTCTACCCAGCCCCAGCCCCTGTTGCCGACTTCCGGTGCCGCGCGGACGGGGGGTGAACAGGCATGTCCGGCAATCGCCGAATCGCCAGAAGCGCCCCCGGAAACAGCTCAGGGCGCAGAAGCATGTGCCGTGGGGCCCTTGTCCGGGGCCGATGTGATGTCACCACACACGGAAACGGCACACCGGTGAAATCCGAAAAACGATTGCGTCAAGACCGCGTGCTGTCCATCGAAAACAGAACAGGTTCACGCTGGAATGTGCATTGAGAAAATCTTGTCAACGGAGGCCTCCCGAACGGGCGCAATTCCGGCATGATTCGCTCTTGCACTATTGATCCACAAGATGTGTGCCGTGCCGGAATGAAGTTCGGACAACAGCGATACCTTGCGGACAGACGATCAAAGCAATAGCATAACGTGTAAGAAATTTTCTATAATTTGGTGAGGTTGACCATGCGTGAATCCGGGACGCTGTTTCATCGCTTCTGTTTTGCGCAGGCCTCTTTTGAAAGTTCGCGCCATGTTTATCGACGCGAGCATGCACCTGGCCAGGTGCGTCGTTTCTTCAACACCAGCTTCACCGCGTTCGAACTGCGTCGGTACATGATGAACTTCTACTTCATCAAGGGCAGCTTCACCATTTCGGAGCTTGTGGAAGTCTCTGAATTCAGTCGGCCAACCGTCACATCAACGGTACATGAAGCCTTGGAACTCGGCTATTTGGAAGAGCTGCCCGGCACAGGCGACCGCCGGCGCCGCGATTTTCGCCCGACCGAGCCGATGCTGGAGGCCTGGCGCAATTACTGCAACGCGCTTCTCTCGAATCCCGAGTTTTCCCATGTTCTGAAGCTCGCTCAAACGCTGATTTCAATGCGCGAGCTCGAGGCTCGGCCATCAGGTAGAGGTATGTAAAAGGTTTTAGGCTTTTTTGTTGTCATTCTCTGTGCTGCAATTGAGTAACAGCGGGTGCCGGGGTATCTCTGCCACTCCGTGGTGCTCCCTGATGACCCCTGGTGAAGTCATTGCTCAGAGGACATCACGCGAATGTGGGATACGCCTGAGTTGCAGTATATGTCCTACAACGGCGGCCGCCTTGCGTATCGTGAAACGGGTGCGGGCCCCGCTCTCTTCTTGCTCCATGGCATGAATGGCAGCAGTCGGAGCTGGGCCTACCTGTTTCGGGCATTGGGATCTTCGTTCCGCGTTGTCGCCTGGGATGCCCCGGGCTTTGGGGCTTCCGATGCATTCGGAGACAGCATCGAAGACTATGTTGATGCGGCCAAAGCCCTGTTGAATGCACTGAGGGTCAACGACGCAATCGTGGTCGGCCATTCGATGGGAGGCGTGGTTGCCGCGCAATTGGCGGCTGATCGAGATACCTCGACCGCGGGCCTGGTGTTGTCTTCGACGCATCTGGGCTTTGCCCGCCCAAAAGGGGAGCCGCTGATGGCGCGGTACGGGACGAGAGTCGACCTAATCCGATCCGAGGGGGTCAATGCGGCCTATGGTTTGGAACGTGCCAAGCGCAGCACGCCGGAAGGAACTTCCCAAACCGTCATTCGGTTCCTGGCCGAAATAGCAGCGAGCGCACGGATCGAAGGTATCCGCGATGGCGGCCGCATGTGCCAGGAAACCGACAACACGAATGCCGGCCATGACGTGAACGTTCCCGTACTCATTTTGTCTGGTGGCAGGGACACCGTGATCTCGCCTGAAATGCATGCGCTGCTGGTCGCGGCCTTTCCGGACGCACAGCATGTCGAAATCCCCAAGGCGGGTCACGCCTCCTACGCGGAATACCCCGACATCTTCAATGAACAGATCAAGGAATTCGCGACGAAAGCCCGGCGGTGAATCCGGGCCGCAATCACCAGGGAAACAACCGAAAACCGATGAAAGGGAGAAATTATGAGAAAGTCCATCTTTAATCCGGCGGCTATGCTGACCGCTGCGGCGACGGGCCTTGGGTCTTTGGCCGGACCCGCGTCGGCAAACGACCTGACAGTGGCCTTGGCGGCCGAACCCACATCCATGGACCCGCATTACCAGAACCTGACCATCAACAACTCAATGGCGACGCAGGTCTATGATGCGCTGGTCCTGCAGGATGTGAACCAGAACCTCATCCCAGGGCTTGCCGCGTCTTGGGAGCCAATTGACGAGCGCACATGGGAATTCAAGCTGCGCCCCGGTGTAACCTTTCACAATGGCGCGGCATTCACCGCTGAAGACGTGGTCGCCACGATGCAGCGTGCGGCGAATGTGCCCAACAGCCCGTCCAGTTTCGCTACGTTCATCAAGGGCAAGACCTTTGAAGTTGTCGATGACCTGACCCTGCGGATTTCGACCGAGAAACCGTACCCGTTCACGCCGAACGACATGTCGCGGATTTCGATCATCGACTCCGCTTTCGTCGATGCCACGACCGAGGATTTCAACACCGGCGCGGCCTCGTTCGGGACGGGTCCGTTCACCTTCACCAGGTGGCTGCCCGGCGACGTGATCGAATTGTCGCGCAATGACGGCTATTGGGGGGAGGCAGTGGATTGGGACAATGTTGTCATTCGCCCCATTGGCGACGGCACGACCAGGGCGGCCGCGCTTATCGCCGGTGACGTGGATTTCATCGAGAGGGTCGCACCCGCTGACTTGCCCAATTTGGAAAGCCGTGATGGGCTGTCGGTCTTCAAGTCGGTGTCCAACCGTCTGCTCTACGTGACGTTGCATTTGACCGATGACCCGATCAAACCCTATGTCACTGACCATGACGGCAATCCGATTGCTTCGCCATTTCGGGACATTCGCGTGCGTGAAGCCGTGTCTCTGGCGATCAATCGCCAGGCCATTGCGGATCGTGTGATGGACGGGCTGTCTGCACCCGCGGGCCAGTTTTCGCCCGAGGGTTACATTGGCTACTCCGCAAATCTCGAACCGGATGCGCATGATCCGGACCGTGCACGGGAATTGCTGGCCGAAGCAGGCTACGGCGACGGGTTCAAGCTGACCTTGCATGGGCCGGCCGGCCGCTATTCCAACGATACACGGATTCTCGAAGCCATCGCGCAGATGCTGTCGCGCATCGGTATCGACACCAGTGTCGAGACCATGCCCGCCTCGGTCTTTTTCAAGCGCTTCGCGCGCGGAGGGCCTGGTGACACGCCTGAGTTTACCGCTGCGATGTCCGGCTATGCAAACGGTTCGGGCGAGCCTTCACACCCGCTGCGGATTTTCATTCACACCAAGCAGAAAGAGCGCGGTTACGGACCGGGCAACCGCAACGGATACAGCAACCCGGAAGTCGACAAGCTGATCGAAGATGGTCGATCGTCGATGGACATTGCCATGGGTGAAATGGCTTTCATTCAGGCGACCGACATCGCGATGCGGGAATATGCGTTGGTTCCGATCCATCATGAGATCGCGACCTGGGCCGCACGGGACGGCGTCGCCTACGAACACGGTGCCCTGGACAGCACGTTCATCCACAAGATCCGTCCGCAAGAATGAGTTGAGGCTGGCCCGCCGCATGTCCGTGGCGGGCCAGCCCACGAAGGGTTCTCCCGATGTTGGCCTTTGTCCTGAGACGCGTCATGCAAAGCGTGGTCGTGCTGTTCGTCATGTCGTTGATCGTGTTCTCTATGGTCAATCTGGTGGGCGATCCCGTCGACATGCTCGTCAGTCCGGAAAGCCTGCCCGAGGAAGTCGAACGTGTTCGCCGGGACTTCGGGCTCGATCAGCCGGTCCATGTGCAATATTGGAAGTTCCTGGTGGGTGCGATGTCCGGGGATCTGGGCAATTCCTTCATCTTCGGACGACCGGCACTCGCGCTTATGGCCGAGCGTTTCCCGGCCACGCTTGAACTTGCGACCAGCGCACTGATCATATCCGTGACATTTGGCCTGCCCCTCGGGGTTTACGCGGGCTTGCGCCCTGGAGGATGGGGCGCCCGCATCATCATGGGCGGTTCAGTGCTCGGGATTTCGATTCCGACCTTCTGGTTGGGCCTGATGATGATCATTGTCTTTTCGGTCTTGCTGGGTTGGCTGCCGGTGTCTGGCCGAGGCGAGACCGCCCGTTTCCTGGGCATCGAAAGTAGTGCTTTTACGCTGGATGGGTTGCGCCATCTCATCTTGCCCGCCACCAATCTCGCACTTTTCAAGATCGCCATGGTCATCCGGCTGGCGCGCGCCGGAACGGTCGAGGTCATGGCGCTTGATTTCATCAGGTTCGCCCGCGCCAAAGGGCTGTCGTCAAGACGCATCGTGTACGCTCACTTGATGCCCAATATCCTTATTCCGATTGTCACCGTGCTGGGGATCGAATTCGGCACTCTGATCGCCTTTGCGACAGTAACGGAGTCCATCTTTGCATGGCCTGGCCTGGGCAAGCTGGTTATCGACGCCATCGTCAATCTCGACCGCCCGATTGTCGTGGCCTACCTGCTGTTCGTGGTGTCCCTGTTTTTGGTGCTCAATCTGGTCGTGGACATCATATACGCGGTGCTTGATCCACGCGTGCGTCTGCAAGGTGAGGAGACTTGAGGGAGGCGAAAGCCATATTCGCTGCGAGAACGGATACCGGATTGTTTTCCAGGTTGGTGCGATCAGACATGTCGCGCCCCACGACACTGATTTCGGGCACTCTGCTTTTTCTCATTGTCGCCTCGGCGACTTTCGCCCCCCTGATCGCGCCCACCGACCCTTATGATCTCGCGACCGTCAGTGTGCTGGACGGACGGCTTGCGCCCGGCGAGGAGATGATGGATGGAACGGTCGCCTGGCTGGGCACAGATGGAGCAGGTCGCGATGTTCTGAGTGCCATCATCTTCGGGCTTCGGACGAGCCTGACCGTTGCCGTCAGCAGCGCCCTCATCGCACTGACCGCCGGGCTCGTGGTTGGGCTGACCGCCGCCTTTTACGGCGGACGGATTGACGCGTTCCTGATGCGGATTGTCGACATTCAGCTGTCCTTTCCGGCCATTCTGGTCGCGCTCGTGCTTTTGGCGTTGCTGGGCAAGGGCGTTGACAAGGTCATAGTTGCGCTCGCCATCGTGCAGTGGGCACTCTATGCGCGAACGGTACGCGCCGCCGCCATGGTGGAAAAACGCAAGGAGTATTTCGAGGCGGCCATCTGCCTGGAGCTCAGCAATGCCCGGATCATCTGGAAACACCTTCTGCCCAACAGCGTCTCGTCGCTGATTGTGCTGGCGACCCTGCAAACGGCGCACTCCATATCGATCGAAGCTACACTCAGCTTTCTCGGTGTCGGCGTGCCCATCACCGAACCATCGCTCGGTTCGCTGATTTCAAACGGTTTCGACTTCATCCTGTCGGGTGCTTACTGGATCACCTTCTTTCCGGGCGTCATGCTGCTCGCGACGGTTGCTGCAATAAACGTCTTTGGTGACCAGCTGCGCGCACTGATCAATCCAAGGCTTTCGAAATGACACGGACAAGCCTTCTGTCCATTCGGGGGCTCAGGACCGAATTTTCAACCGCCGACGGGCCGCTGGCGGCGGTGAACGGTGTCGATCTTGAAATCGCTCGCGGCGACGTGCTCGGCATCGTCGGGGAATCCGGCTCCGGCAAAACCGTTCTTGGGCTGTCCATCATGGGGTTGGTGGACAGACCGGGCCGTGTCACAGCGGGGAGAATTACGTTCGACGGCACCGATGTCACCATTTTTTCCGAAGCGCAGTGGCGGGGCCTTCGCGGCAACAGGGTCGCGATGATCTTTCAGGACCCGACCACGAGTCTGAACCCGGTGCAGCGCATCGGCACGCAGATGATCGAGGCCATCCGGGCCCATCAAGACATCTCCTCCGGCGCCGCACGGCAGATCGTGCGCGAGGCGATGGTGCGCGTCGGGATCAACAGCCCCGATGAACGGTTGGAGGCCTATCCGCACCAGTTTTCCGGCGGGATGCGGCAGCGTGTGGTCATTGCCACCGCGCTGCTTAACGAACCGGACCTGATCATTGCGGATGAACCGACGACGGCGCTGGACGTTACCGTGCAGTCGCAAATCCTGCGTGACATGCGGCGGCTCTGCCGCGATTCCGGCTCGGCGTTGATTTGGATCTCTCACGACCTGGGCGTTGTGGCTCAGATCGCCCACCGCGTGGCCGTGATGTACGCAGGCCGCATCGTGGAACAGGGGGCGACGGTGGAGATATTGAAAGCGCCGTCCCATCCCTACACCGCGGGGTTGATGGCCAGCATGCCGGCGGCCTCTCCTCGCGGGCAACGCCTGATTTCCATTCCCGGCGGTCTTCCGCGACTCTCGAACCTGCCAAAGGGCTGCTCCTTCGCGCCGCGCTGTGCTCATGCCACCCAGGCGTGCGAAGTACTGCCGGACCTGTCCTTCACATCACCCGATCATGCCGTTCGCTGCGTATTTCCGCTGCATGCTGGGGCTGCCCGTGCCGAATGTGATTGAACTCAAATCCGTTTGGCGCAGTTTTGGCAGGAAGCCAGACCTGGCCGATCGGATTGCGACCGCATTTGGGGCAAAATCCACGGCCTACGTATTGCAGGCCGTGGATGGTGTTGATCTGACGATAGGGCGCGGCGAAGTGCTGGGTCTTGTGGGCGAATCCGGCTGTGGGAAATCCACGCTAGGGCGTCTCGTGGCGGGTATTCTGCCGCCCGATTCCGGTGATGTTCTGTTCAACGGCAAACCCATGGCGGACAAGACTAAAGACAAGACCGGCACGGGTCTGGGCGTTCAGATGATCTTTCAGGACCCCGCCGCCGCACTTGACCCACGTCAGCGTATTGTTGATGCGATCACCGAAGCTCCCATCGCCCATGAGCTGATCCAACGATCCGAGGCACGCGCCTTCGCGGCCGAGGCGCTCGAGCGTGTCGGCCTGCACGAAGATGCGCTTGACCGCTATCCGCATCAGTTTTCCGGGGGGCAACGTCAGCGGATCTGCATTGCGCGCGCTCTGGCGGTCAATCCGGACGTCGTTGTCTGCGATGAATCCGTGGCCTCTCTGGACGTGTCCGTTCAGGCACAGGTCATAAACCTGTTTCTTGATCTGAGGGACAGTTTGAACCTGTCGTATCTGTTCATCAGCCACGACATCAGTGTGGTCGAGCATGTCTCGGACCGAATCGCAGTGATGTATCTGGGGCAGATCGTGGAAATTGCCGCCACCGTTGACCTGCTGGCGAATCCCATGCACCCCTATACTCGGGCTTTGCTGAGCGAGGTTCCCACGCTGGACAGGCCCTTGTCCGAGGAACACACGCTCGAGGGGGAGTTGCCCTCGCCGATTTCGCCCCCTTCAGGCTGTCGGTTCCACCCAAGATGCCCCATCGCGATGGAAGAATGCCGGTCGCGGGCACCACGACTGTTGCCCCTGCCATCAGGCCATCAGGTCAGCTGCCTCGCCGTTCATGAAAAGATCTGACGGGTGGCTTGGCTGGCCGCTTCTCCTTGATATCACTTCGCGGCAAGCACGAACTGGCGGTAATCAGATTTTCTCGGACCTTGGGCCGACGCCGGGCCGTCAAGGGATGAGCGTCGCGTGAAAACGGGGCGGGGCAATCGAGTTCAGTTCGGAACCGTCTTCGCCGAAGGGAATGTCGGACTTGCGCGGATCGCGATCAATCCGAAGCTTCGCGGCAATTCGGAAAATGTGCCTTTCCAACGGTTCTCTCCGCTTGGCATAAACGTCAGCTTCCGAGGGTGTCGCCCTTCGGTCGCTGTTTGATCCGAATCGCCGTTGCGAGACTGGACCCGGCGGATTGAAGTCTGCATGCGCACACGAACCGTTCACCGGATTGCCTTATTGAAGCCGCATGCACGTGACCGCAGATACCCCGGCCACCCACGACACCGATTCTGATGCCGGGGCAGGAACATCGGTCACCCGATGCCCCCCGGTACAGATACGTTTTCCGGATCCTGGAATACCTGTGAAAGGGTTTGCCTACGTCAATTGCGACCCGACGCAAATTTGACCGTCCAATAATCAGCGACCAGTCCGGCGCAAAGGAAAACACCAAGCGCTCGGTCAATTCGGCATTCCGCCAACACCTGTCGCGCATATTCTGGTTGGTGAACTGCCGAAGCGATCCTGTCGACGAGACAATTGCTCGATCGAGTTGTCGAAACCCGAGGTCGACCGGGTTGACTCCTGAAGAGGCGAAACGATGCCCGGTCATGGAATTGCGCAGCTTCGGCGCCTGGATCGTCGAAGACGTCCACGTTGCCGGTTACGTTTACAGGGCAGATGGAGCGGGTGCCTGGCGCAATCAATGCGGGATCGGGATCGCCATGACCCGGCAAGTCGAAGTCAAGCGCGGTGGCCGAGGTTCCGAAGAGGAAAAGTGAATGAAAATGCGGGTGCGGCATGCAAAGCGTCATTCAGGGCATGGTACCGTCAACGGCAACGCCGTAAGGAGGCCTGGATACGAAACCAGAATCCACATGTGGGCATTCGCCAAAAGGGGGACGCTCGGAAGGAGGATCCATGCCGGAAACTCGGGAGACGAAAAGCCTCGCTGTTCTGATCGATGCCGACAATACCAGCGCCAGACACGCCCAGGTGATCTTCGACGAGATTGTCAAGTTGGGCGAAGCGAATGTGCGGCGTATCTACGGCGACTTTTCGGACAAGCGCCTTTCCGGCTGGGACGGAGCGGTCAAGTCGCTGGCAATCCTGCAGCACCAGCAGCGCAGCAATTCGAAAGGCAAGAACGCCTCCGATATCGCGCTGGTGATTGACGCGATGGATCTCATGTACAAGCAAACGCTTGACGGGGTCGTGCTTGTCAGTTCGGACAGCGACTTTACGCGGCTGGCCCAGCGCTTGCGCGAGGACGGCCTGGAAGTATACGGGTTCGGCGAACGCAAGGCGGTCGAAGCATTCCGCAATGCGTGCAACCGGTTCATCTATGTCGAGAACCTCATGGAGGTCGAACCGGAACCGAAGAAAGCCGGGACGGATCAAGCCAGGACGCCCGAGCAGAAGAAAGATCCTCCCAACAAGGCTCAAAAGATCATTGCTGGCGCTATCGGGGAGCCCGACGCTGACGGGTGGGAGAACCTGGGCAACGTCGGACAACGCATTCAAGGTGCGCATCCTGACTTCGATCCGCGCAGCTACGGCTGCGCGAACCTGAGCACGCTGGTTGAAAAATCGGGCGGGTTCGATATCCGAAAGGAACGGGGTGCGGTCCATGTCCGTCGAAAGGTTGCCTCGGCAAAGGGCCCGGGCGCCGTGAAGGGTTCGAAGGCGTGATCTGGACAGAATTCGATGCAGAAGCGTGGATTGAGGCCCGGGTCCCAAGCAAACCCATCCGGAAGAGCCTGCTTCGAACAAGAATTTCGAATGCGAGCCAGGTTCGTAGGCTCCGCCCCAACATGCGAAGCCCGGGATAGGCGGTTTCCACCTTCGGGATGGAGAAAGTCTTTGGATCGGCGCCGAGTCGAAAGACTGCCGGTGCTGCGTGCCCGACCGCCCAAGGCTCGCTCGAAACGGCAATTTCCGCTGCAGGGCTCGGTGGAAGGTTTCGGCGGCAGCGGAAGCACTGCCATGCTGGCCTGTCGGGACCGAGGCCGACGTCAAAATTCGGGCGACCGGCAACGTTCCATGATTCGGGTTCTGCACCGGATTGCGTCGGGACGAGGTGCTGACACTTCGATGGGAGCGTGTCGACTAGAAGGCACGTACATCCCAAGTCGAGGAAACCAAGACCGGCGTGCCTCCTGAAACTTTCCAATACCCGGCAACTCGGCGCCATTCTCGGTGGTCATCGGACCGCCGACGCAGGTCTGCCCGTAGGCGTTCGCCCGTGGGTGTGTCCGTCGCCGACCCGTGCGACCGGCCATGTCTGGGACCCGAATCATCTCTACGTTCGTATCGGCCAGCCGGATCGGTCAGGTTCCGGTTCCACGGCCCGCACGACTTTTCCGGAATCGCCATTGCCGTGAGCGGCTGATTCTGCTCCCTTCTCCTACCAACCGGCTGGTCAACCACGCCCGGCACAACGACATCACTTGGGGATATGCCGCTGGCTGGACCGACGCCCGATCTCGCGAACCCGCACAGAGGATCGCCGATCGGAACGAGGCGCTGATGCTTTCGGGGGCATCCCCCGTGGATTCTGTGCATGGATTTGCCACCCGAAACACAATGCGGGGCCCGCGAGGTCCACGAATCCGGGCGATTTCGACATTGAAATTCCAGCCGCGCGATACACACCTCACCTTCACAAGCGACTTCCGTGTCTGCGGATTATACGTATATTGAGGCGGAGACCCGATGCTTGGGGAGGCTGCCATGCCCAGAGTGAGCGCCCTCACGTTTCAGCGTCAGTTTGGTCGGTTTCAGCACGAAGCGCAGCGCGGGCCGGTAGAGATAACCCGGCATGGGCGTCGCGAGTTCGTGCTCATGACTGCGGAGCAGTATGACTGGCTTCGGGCTTCTGTACAGCGCAGCCATCGCACGGACGCCGCCGCCGATGTGGTGATCGACGCCGTGGAGCGCGCCGAGATGGATGTGGAGCACAAACCACTCGACGAACTGCTGACGTAACGAAGAATTGGTGGCACTTCCTGACCCGAAGCCGGGCCTGGTCGTCTGCTACGACTATCTCTGGACGCATGATGCCGCTGCCGGTCGCAACCAGGGCAAGACCCGGCCGGCCTGTCTGATAGCCGCCACCGATCCGGCGACTGTTCCGCGCCATGTCGTGTTTCTGCCGATAACCCATACACCACCCGCGGATGATACGGTGGGCATCGAAATCCCTGCACGTGTCAGACAGGCCTTGGGCCTCGACGATATGCCGACCTGGGTGATCCTGTCGGAGCACAACATCGATGTGTGGCCCAACGGCGGGCTGTCCCCGCTGCCCGGTCAGCCGGAGACTTTCAGTTGCGGCTACATCCCACCGGGACTGTTTGCACAAATCAAGGCCCTTTTCCTTGAACTGGCTCGTGCGAGCAGAGCCGGACGTTGTACCGTTGACCATGGCACCAATCTCCAACTGGGCCAATTTGGCGACCCGCAGTCTCTTGCACCCGCAAACGAGTGTCTCGTGACATTCGGAAACACGCGTCCAACGTCCAGCGGCGCCAAACGCATCGACGGGTCGCCCGTTTCGGACTGCTCGGTTTCCACGCCTTCCTGCCCTGTCCGACCCACGGTGCGCGTCGCCCCTTCTGGGCACGCATTTCACTGATTTCAACACAGGGGCGCCAACTCCATCATCGAGCTCCACGCTCATGCGAGCTGGCGGGCGTGAGCCGTTCTTCGCTGTACTACGAGGCGAGGCCGGAGAACGGGTGCCGGCTGGAACACCTGTCGCTGGTGGACAGGCTGTACATGGAGTTCCCGTACCACGGCCCGCGCCGCGTGAGCCTGCATCTGCGCCGGTAAGGTATCGGGCTACATGGAATAATAGTGCGACCTTCGAGAAAAACGCTTTCGAAGTGTCCGCCGCCTTTTGTGGTTGACGTTCCGCATCACATCTCGATCCCTCGGGGATTCTCCAGAGAGTTCTTCCGGATCGAATTTCGAAACGGGTATCGATTGCCGGTGCCGGATCCAGGGAAATCGTCCAGCGCAACCAGGGATATGCGCGCGGCTCAGGCGAGTTTCTTGAGCAGGCCCAGAAAGACCGTTCGTTCCCCGGGTTGAAGCGCCTCAAGCGTGGCATCGGTCACGCTGCGCCCCATGGTCCGCAGCCTGGTGACCATGTTCAGGCCTGCAGGGGACAGCGAAATCAGGATTCTCCGCCGGTCACGTGCGTCCTTTTCAAGCGTGACCAGGTTCTTGTTGTGCAGGCGGTCAACCACACCCTTTATGGTCGCAACGTCAACCGCGATCAGCCTCCCGAGCTGGTTCTGGGAGCATCGTCCGCGCTCGGCGAGCCTGATCAGGGCGGAGAACTGGGTCGGTGTGAGGTTGTTCAGCGCATGATCCTGAAAGATCAGGGTGTGGCGCTGGTAGGCGAGGCGAAGAAGATAGCCGACCTGCTCGTCAAGCCTGTATTCGGGCTCGGCCTGTTCCAACGGCTTGGCCTTACCCATCGGAAAACAGCGTGTCTTTCATGGGGATACCGTCCAGGTACACGTCGTCACGACCGCGCCGCGCGAAGCATCCAACAGGGTAAGGCCGCGGACGATGGCACAGTTCCTCCCGCCATTGTCGGTGCGAGGCCGGTCATCGCAGCCCGTCTTTTCCGACTGCCTCATCGGCCGCAAGCCCACCAACCCGAGGTAGCGGACGTCCGCTGTCGGTAACGGCAACCGCGACCATGATCTCGTTGGCACGCGGGGCATCATTCAGTCGAACTTCGGCACCGTCAAAATGCGAGCGCACGTAGGCCGCATCCTTGTGCCCCAAAGGCACGTCAAGAACCTGCCCCGGTCCGCCCATCTTCTTTGACGAAGGCACAAGCGCGGCTCCCTTCTCGACCGCGGCACGCAACGGCCCGCCAAGACGCGGATGGAGTATCGCTGCCGCATGCTCCAACTCACCGTTCTCTCCGACCATGGCCGCCTTGCCGTAACTCTCGGCAGCACCGGGGTCGATCCCGAGGGCATCGACGCATCGATTCCCGAGGATTCCTCCGAGTTCGGACCCCGTTTCCATCAGGAGTTCCAGGTCCTCGGCATACCGGCCTGCGAACGGATTGGCGATTACGGCGACTGCGACGGCCTTGCGTGTCGCCGGCGTGATGCTGCGGCCGCATTCAGTGTGGGTCTCTTCAACCCAGACAACGATTTTTCGGATCTGTGCGTTCATCTCAGCCCGTCTTCTCCCTTGACATCCTCGACCGCCAGGCCGCCCGAGCGGGCATGGATGCGCCCGCCGGTCGTCATCACCAGCACGACCGCGAGTTCATTCGCCCGCGGACTGTCGTGCACGCCGACTTCAACCGAATCGAAATGGCTCCGTACGTATGAAGCATTGATATGGGTGACCGGAACATCCATGCGTACCCCGGGCGCGCCGACCTTCTTGGCCGAGGGCACGATCGCCTTCGCGTTGTCGAGGAGTTCCCGCATGGCGTAGCCGCCAGGGGCATGCCAGAGGGCACCATGCTCGAGTTCGCCGGCGGTTCCGACGATCGCTCCCTTGCCGTAACCCTGGACGCGCGACGCGTCACCGCCGAGAATTTCGACAAGACGCATGGCCATGGACAGGCCGAGGGGTTTCAGGTCGTCCATGAAACCGGTGATTTCCTGCACGTAGCGCCCAGCAAAAGGATTCTCGATCACGGTCATGATCCAGGCGCGGCGCTGGGTCGCCGCCGGCAGGGGTCCTCCCTCGTGGAAGATTTCCTCCACCGACGACACGGTTTTCCGGACAACAGGTTCAGGCATGTGAGACAACTCCCTTGTCTGCTTGTTTCAGGTCAGGGCCAGGCCCATGTTGACGACTCTCGACTGGCCCTGGAGAAACAGCGCGGCACCGGTGACAAGGCCTTTCGCCTGGTACGCACATGCGTGGGCTTCGCCGCGCGACAACGCCAGTTCAATGTCGTGGCTGCACAATCGCCCGCATGACGTGACGACGTCCCGTTCGCCAAGGTCGCTGTCCGGGTCGATCTCGACCGCGGGGCGTCGTTCGACCGCAGGGTGATCGCCGGCAAGATCGACGGAATTCGCAACAAGTGTCGCGGCCGCGTCCGCCGTTGCTGCCGATGGCGCCAGGACAGTCACGGAATCCGCGATACCCAGTGACAGGCTGCGGCCGCCTGTCCCGCTGGTGGCGAGGCCGTAGGTCATGTTGGGGCCGCACAATTCGACCGAACCGATGCCGGAGTTGTCGAGAGAGGCGATTGCAGCCCGGTACGTGGTGCGTGGGCCGCCGAGGTAGATCGCGATGTCCCCACCATTGTTTACATATGCGCGTCGGAGATCGGCCGCATCGACCATCGCCGAGAGGACCTCGTCGGCCACGGCGCCGGCCACTGCCGCCATCGGCGTGACGAATACGTCACGTGAAAAGGGAGACGTGGCGTCGAACATGCGCCGTGCGACCGGGCTGATGAATCCGTTGGACCGGGCATCCGTCCCCCGGCGGAGTTCGTCGAGTTCAGCGACAAGTTCACGGAGTATCGTGGCAAAACGGCCCTCTGCCGCAGAAAAGGCCTCTACGCGTCCGCGCTCCGGGTCCGACCGGCCATCCGCGCCGATGACGAGGTCGATCGGGCCGTGCTGGAGATGCAACCGCTTGCGGCACGGCAGGAGTGCGGCTACGTGGCGCGACATCATCTCTGGGTCCGCCGCATCGCGGAAATGTCGTATCCCCTGGCGATCGCGTCAGGATGATCAACTTCGGCGCCGAGAGCGTCCGTACCGGGATCGATGATGCTCTCGAGGGGAATGATGTGGTCGACGTGGCCTCCGAGGATTTCGTAGTCCGAAACCCTGAGGGTGAACTCGATGGGAGCGACAAGGGCCGGGGTCGGCACGTAGCCAAATGCGTTCGTCGGCGTCTCCATGACGTCCGCCATGAACGTTATGCCACCCCCGGGCCAGATGTAGGTCGGGGCCCCCCCGCAGGACAGGCGCGTGAGCGACCGGCGAACCGACCGGGTCAGTTTCACGGGGTTTTCCGTGACGCCGGCCCTGAGAGACCCGCCGGCGCCTCCCATGAACAGGACCGAGCAAACGGACGGTTCGCAATTCTCGGAGATTCGTTCCGCGGTCTTCAGCAGTTCGGGAGAGATTTCCGCCGGCTTCGGGCACAGGGATTCGTCGAGTTCGTAGTAGGCCCATTGTTCTCCCGTCGTCGAGACCATGAGCAACCGGATTCCAGGTCGCGCGAATCTCGTGTCCGGTTCCTTCAGGATGTCCAGCGGGTCCTCGATCGTGGTGCCTCCCCAGCCCGTGCCGGGTTCCGCCACCTGGAAGTACCGCCCCGGCGTCGACCGGCGGCCCCTGACCCTGATGCCCGTCGGCTCCATTCCGAGCAGTTTTCCCGCCTGGTGTTCAGAGAGGACGCCGGTGATGTGATCGTCTATGACGATGACGTCATCGACATGCGGCTGCCATTGACGGGCAAACATCCCGATCGTGGCCGACCCGCACCCGACCCGCATGAGACGTTCGGGTGATCCGTTGACGATCGGAGGTTTCCCTGCTTCGACGACGATCGTTGCTCCGTCGTCGATCGACATTTCAACCGGCTCCCGGTTGCAGAGCGACAGGAGGGTTGAACAGGTTACGCGGCCCTCTTTCTTCCCGCCGCCCGTCAGATGCTCGACACCGCCAAGGGAGAGCATCTTCGATCCGTATTCGCTGGTCATGACATGGCCGACCGGTTCATCGTCGACCCGGACCGCGGCACGTTCGTCCCCTATGTGACTGTCGGTGTCGATCTTGATCTTGACGCCGCAGTAGCTGAAGATTCCTTCGGTCACCACCGTGACCATGTCGACCCCGTCGATCTCCTGGCTGACGATGAACGGCGCGGGCTTGTAGTCGGGATAGGTTGTCCCCGCACCGACCGCCGTGACGAACTGGCGGCTTCCCTGTATCAGGTCTCCATCCCATTCGCTGCCGTCATCGGAGTTCAGGAACGGGACGGTCTCGACGCCGGATTCAACGACGGTCAGCGGATCAAGGCGCACGAGCTTGCCGCCCTGGTTGCCATAACGGTCGCAGGCACCGGAACGACCGTCGGCGATGTAGCACATGACCGGACAGGCGTCGCAGCGGATCTTTTCCGGACGTTCCCGCCTCGGCCTACGCACGGTCCTGGCTCCTGATGGCAGCGAGAACCCGGGATGGTGAAGCCGGCAGGGCGGTCAGGCGAATTCCGCATGCATGCGCGATGGCATTCAGTACGGCCGGTGCTGTCGGGATCAGGACGTGTTCGCCCAGTCCCTTGGCGCCGTACGGTCCATGCGGATCAGGTTCCTCGATGAACAGGGTCTCGATCGGCGGGACGTCCCCGATGGTGGGGACGAGATAGTCATGGAGGTTTTCGGTTTTCCCGGGGAGGTATTCTTCCATGAGCGCCATACCAAGGCCCTGGGCGATGCCGCCGTGCACCTGGCCCTCGGCCAGGAGCGGGTTGACGGCCTTGCCGACATCATGGGCTGCCGTGACGTGCAACGGGCGCACGCACCCGAGACCCGTGTCGACCTCCACCAGAACGACATGTGCCGCGTAGCCGAACTGCGCATACGGGATGCCCTGGCCCTGGTCGTCGAGAGGTGTCACGGGCGGGTCATAGGTTTCTTCTGCCGACAGCACGTACCCATGCCGGTCAACCGGCATTCGGGACAGGTCGATGACATGTTCGGAATCCGGGCCGGACACGTGAATCTCACCGGCCCGAAAATCCAGCACCGCGTTGTCCGAGGCATTGCTCAGCTTGAGGACCTGTGCCCTCAGTGCGGACCCGGCGAGGCGTGCGGCATTTCCGGACACGTATGTCTGGCGTGACGCGGATGTCTTGCCCGCGTCGGGCGTGATGTCCGTGTCGGCGCCGAGAATCGACAGTTTCCCGAATGGCAGGCCAAGAGCGGTCGCGAACAACTGTGCAATCACCGTGTTTGCGCCCTGGCCAATGTCGACTGCGCCCTGGTGAAGCACCACGTTTCCGCATGGCCGGATTCCGGCCCTGATTGTCGACGGATTGGGAATGGACGTGTTGCCGCACCCATACCAGCCGGCGGCGATTCCGGCGCCCATCCTCAGCGGGTTGTTTCGTGAACGGGCAGCAGCGTTGAACTCCTCTGCTTCACGCAGTTGCCGGGTCCATGCAGGCTGCAGGGCTTCGAGGCATTGCCTGATCCCGACGCCCGATTCGAGACGTTGTCCGGTCACCGTGTGCGCCCCGTTCTCCAGGGCATTGATGATCCGGAACCTCAACGGGTCAATCCCGGCCACTCCGGCTAACTGATCCACAAGCGTTTCGAGGGCCGCCGCGGCTTGCGGCACGCCAAACCCGCGGAACGCGCCAGCGGGGGGGGCATTGGTGAGAACCGCGACGGATTCGCATCGGTAATCGTCGACCCGGTAGGGTCCGGACGCGTGGACGGGCACCCTGTTGGCGACGGTCGGTCCCCAGGATGCGTAGGCGCCGGTGTTGAACCGGCCCATGACTTCGAGGCCGGAGATCTTCCCGTCCGACCGCGCTCCCATGCGCATGTGGATTTCCGACGGGTGGCGCTTGGTCGTGGATTGCATGGATTCGGTACGTGAATAGGCAATCCGGACAGGTTGGCCGGTTTTCATGCTTGCGAGAGCCAGGAACGGCTGAACGGAAAGATCGAGCTTGGAGCCGAATCCGCCGCCGACCGCCGTCGGAACGATGCGAACATCTTCGCGTTCAATGCCGAGAATTCGGGCCAGGCACTCCTGGTCGAGAACAGGTGCCTGGGTGCAGGCGTAAACGGTCATCCGGCCCTCGTCCCAGACAGCATACCCGGCTTCCGGCTCGATGTAGGCATGTTCGACAAAGGCGGTTTCAAATCTGGCCTCTGCCCGATGGTCGCATCTGGCCAGCGCGCTTTCGATGTCTCCGCAAACCACGCGTCCGGTGCAGAGGATGTTCCCTGACCGGTCGTCGTGCAGCTGGTACGCGCCGTCAGCGAGGGCGGCGGACATCTCGTCGATCGGGGGCAACTCGTCCCAGGTTACCGGGAAATCACCGGTGTCGAATTCGCGCATGAGTTCCGGCTCGCCAACCACGGCCGCGACGGCTTCTCCGCGAAACCGGGTTTCGGTTTCCGCGAAGACGGGCTGATCTTCGAATCCCGGGATGACACCAAAGCGGTTGACACCCGGGATGTCTGCGGCGGTCAATATGGCAAACGTGCCCGGGTGGGCTTCGACGTACGCGTCCAGTTCGCCGAACGTGAACCCGGCCCGTGGAAACGGAGATCGAATGAGCTTGAGGACGAGCGATTCGGGTGGCGCGATGTCATCGCCGAAAGAATCCCTGCCTTCGACCTTCTCCGGTCCATCGATTCGCTGCACGGATGCGCCGGCCCAGCCATGCCCGTTCAACGGTCTCGACGCCATTCCGTCGGCGACCGTGGTCCTGCTTGCCTCGACGACGGCGTCGATGATCTTTCGATACCCGGTGCACCGGCAGAGGACGCCGCCGAGCGCGTCTTCGACATCGGACTCGCTGGGTGACTCGACATCCCGCAACAGGGCCACGGCGGATACGATCATCCCGGGCGTGCAGATCCCGCACTGGGCAGCCCCGTGATCAAGGAATGCCGCTGCAAGCGCCTGCGCCGAGGCGTCGCGCACAACGAGCCCGGACAGTGAATCGACAGTCGATCCGGCGACCTGCCTGGTTGGAGTCAGGCACGCGCAGACGGCCTCTCCGTTGACGAGGACCGTGCATGCTCCACAGTCTCCGGCATTGCATCCCACCTTGACGTCGCGGGTTGCGAGGCGCTCGCGCAGGGTGTCCGACAACCGTTCGCCGGGCATCGGTCGCGCCTGGACTTCACGACCATTCAAGGTGAACGTCACCGGTTTCATGACGAGGCAGTCATGCATGGCCGGAAGCTTCCGGAAAGAGAGCACGCAGAATGACGCTCCGGGTCAACCGGGTCACCACGGAACTCCGGAAATCGGCGCTGCCGCGCATGTCGGAAATCGGCGACAAGCCCGAGAAATGTTCCGGCTCGAACGGCGGGAGATCGCCGTCGTCCTTGACCTGGAGTCCGGTCAGGGACTGCTCGAGAGCGGCCAGTCTCCTGGCGACTGGCGAACAGGCGCCAATCGCGATCCTGAGGTCGGTGATGCGGCAATCTTCGTCCGTGCCGAGCGCGACCGCGACCATGGCAATCGAGATCACGAGGTATCTTCGGCTCCCGAGTTTCTGAAATGCACTGCGGGTTTCGGCGGCGATGGCCGGGATGTGAACAGCGGTGACCAGTTCACCAGGCTTCAGTGCGACCTGCCTGACCCCCGTGACAAACGACTCAAGCGGCACCATGCGCAGGCCGCGGCTCGACGCCAGTTCAACGGAAGCATCCAGCACGAGGAGGGGCGGAATTCCGTCCGCGGCCGGTGAGGCGTTGCATATGTTTCCCGCGACGGTCCCGGCATTCTGGATCTGGATCGATCCGACTTCCCGAGCGGCTGCCTTGAGTGCGTCGAAAGCCGGGGGCAACGGTGTCCGGATTACGTCCGTCCACGAGACTCCGCCCCCGATACGCCAGCCGCCGTCGAGTCGGGCGATGCCACGGAGCTCGGGAAGCCCTGACACGTCCAGGATGTCCTGTGGGGGCGGGCCGTCACCGAGGGATGGGAAGAAATCGGTTCCGCCGGCGATGATTGCATGGGTCCGCGCATCCAGGATCGGGAAGGCGTCATCCAGCGATTTCGGGGCTACGTAATCCACTACCGGGCCGATGTCTGCGTGATTCGTTCGTATACAAATGATATTTAGGAGGTCCGAGATCTGTCAAACCGAAATTCCATGGATGTGCCGGAAGCAGCGCCGGCCAATGTATCCCGCTCTCGGGGCGATGTGAAAACCCTTGGGACCTGTGCGTTGTGCCTGATCGTCGCCTGGAATCGTGATTCAGATCCTCAGCCCGCCACGACTTTCCCCGCCTGGTAAAGCCATCCGGGCATCGGGAGCTCCAGTTCCCACCAGATCTTCATCGGCCGTTCGGACTCGTGCCGAAGATAACGAACCTTGCCGAGGCAGTGGTAGGGAAGGGTTTCACCCCTGCCATCCTTCTTGCGCTCCCGAACGAACAGGATGACATTTGTACCTTGGGACGGCTGCTCGACATAGCGGCGTCCGGTTGGCGTGTCGGGAGATGCGGTATTTTGCGATTCCCAATGGAACAGGGTCGGTGAGATGGGATAGTCGGCGTAACGCGTGGTCGGTGAATAGTCCTTGTCCGACTTTTCCAGCGTGACGAACAGGAGATCCGTTTTCGTGGCCCCGTCCCACAGGACACCTCCCTGGGGCATGACCAATGCGCCTTTCGTGCTGACGCGGCCGTAAGCCGCAACGATTTCGCCAAGTGTGTATGTGGCGTGGCTTGCCAGGGGAATCTCGCCAGCGGGGTCGAACGGGTGGGCGACCGTGCGGATGCGATCAATGAGAACTTCGATGAGATCGTCGATCTCGTGACGCAATTCGGCGGAGCCTCGGATTTGTTCCAGGATCTGATCGGCTTCGTTGATCGACCGGCCACGGCCACCCAGTATGGCAAACAGCATGAGGCCCAGGCGGTGTTTTCGGCCCTGGAGATTCGAGATCCCTTTGACATGATCCGCAGACAGGAACTCTCGCCATGCTTCGAGTCTCTCGCGATCGTCCACGTGAAGCAGCCGGCCGACCGCCTTGAAGAGAGGGTCGTCCACCGCGCTCTGTTCGAAGCCGGCCCGTCCGCGGAGCTCCGTAAAGCAATGTCCTGCGCCGGGCCGTGCGTAGATGTCTTCGAGGTCGACGCCGGCGGCTTCCATGAAGTCGTTGACCCGTGCTTCAGGTCCGAGCGCGCGCAAGTCGTCCGCGAGACGCGCACGGGCGTTGAGAACCGCCTGTTTCAGGTTGTTCAACACGGTACTCTTGGCGATGCGGTCCAGCTTGAGCGCGCATCCGGGCGGGAGCAGCGGAAAGCCTTCCTCGACGGCCTGCCGTACCTGTTGGCGGGTTCCGCCCAACAGTGCCCGGTAGCGTATGTCGTAGCGGTACTCGCGCCGTACCTCGCCGACGAAATCGAGGACAGTGAGGACCCGTTTCCCGTCTGCCCACCGCAATCCGCGCCCCAATTGCTGAAGAAACACCGTGGCGCTCTCGGTCGGGCGCAACATGAGCACGGTATCGACTTCAGGGAGGTCGACACCCTCGTTGAAAAGATCAACGGCGAACACGGCGCGAATCTCCCCTCTACGCAACTTCAGGAGAGCGGCTTGACGTTCGTCGCGCGGGCTCTTGGCATCGAGCGCCACCGACGGGTAGCCGAATTCGTTGAACCGGGCCGCCATGAAGTGCGCGTGAGCGACGCCGGCGCAGAAGCCAAGGGCCCGCATCCCGTGCGGGTCCGTCACGAATTCCTCGATAGCCTGACAGATCCGAACCGCCCGAACGTGATCGCCCGTCAGCACGTTGTCGAGTTCGCCCGGGACGTACCTTCCGCGTTCGAATCGCACCGTCGAGAGATCTGTCGGGTCATTCACCCCGAAATAGTGAAACGGACAGAGCAATCCCTGGTCAAGTGCATCCCACAGCCGGGATTCCGATGCGATGCGGCCGTCGAACCACGTGAGAACCGACTGGCCGTCTGCACGTTCAGGGGTTGCCGTGAGCCCGAGGAGAACCTGCGGTTTCAGTCGACGAAGCAGGCGATCGTAACTCCGAGCCGCCGCGTGATGGAATTCGTCCACGATGACCACGTCAAAACCGTCAGGTTCAATGTCGTTGATACGTTTGGCAAGAGATTGAACCGAAGCAAATACGTGGCGGCCTTTGTCTGGCCGTTCTCCTCCCACAAGCAGTTCACCGAACCCCGGTTCGCGCAGTACCAGTTGGAACACTTGCTGGCTTTGGAGGAGGATTTCCTCGCGGTGTGCAACGAAGAGTAGGGAATTGCCCATTTTGCTGTCACGAAACCGCTTGTAATCGAATGCCGCAATCCAGGTCTTGCCGGTGCCTGTCGCGGCGACCACGAGGTTGCGGTGGTGCCCGTGCAGCCGCTCAGCCTCGAGCGCCTCAAGGGCGACCATCTGGTGAGGTTTGGGTGAGACATCCACCAGCAACGGTAGTGCCGTGAGGTTGTCGCGCGTCTTGCCGCTCCTCTGTCTCGAGAGCGCGTCGTCGAGTCGTTTAGAGTGGAGGTCAGGCGTATAGTCCTCGAACTCCGGATCCTGCCAATATTGTTCGAATGTCGCTTCGAATCTCTCGATGACGTCGGGGTTTTCGACCGCGCTCAAGCGGACATTCCATTCGAGGCCGTCAACCTGGGCCATGTGGGTGAGATTCGACGAACCGACATAGGCCGTGTGCAGTCCGCTATTGCGGTGAAACAACCATGCCTTGGCGTGAAGTCGTGTCCGGGCGACGTCGTAGGAGACCTTCACCCTCGCGCCGAGGTCGACGAGCGCGTCGAGCGCACGACGTTCGGTCGACCCGGTGTAAACGCTCGCGATCACCCTGACTTGTGCGCCCTCTTGAACGCGTTCCGCAAGTTCCGAGCGGAACAAACGCAATCCCGAGTGACGCACAAACGCGCACAGGAGATCGATCCGGTCCGCACTGGGGATCTCCCGCGCGATCTCGCTGGCGATCTGGACGTCACGACGCCCATTGACGAGAAGCCCGGTTCGACGGAGAGACAGGACCGGGCGTGGGATCGAAGAGTGGGACTTGCCGATTGCACGATTTTCGACTGCTTCGAGGAGGAGGCGGGCCGCGTTTGCGACCCGGTCGTCAGTCATCGCGCCGTGTTCGAAAAGCACGCCCACGATTCGGTTCACCAGGTCAACCTGCCCGTCCGGCTGGGATCCGTCCGTATCGGGAATCCCTTCGAGCGCGCGCCGCAGGAGTTGATAGACATGCCGAGCCAGAAACTCGGAACGGACCGTTGCATCGGCCGGGCGGACGTCCACCGACCAGCCCTCCGCGGTTCGGGAGTCGATTTCCGCCTCCAAAGCGGAGGTCAGCAGGTCTTCGTAGAGCCCTGGCCGGAGTTTACTCGTCATGGCCAATCCGGCGGAACGGAAACGAGCGGAGTCGCCATTACAACAACGAGGTCCCGGCCAGACCAGCCAGATCTGTGTACTGCCCGATGTCGCCCCGAGATGGCGATCGACTGGACGTGCGAACCGGCAGAGTCATGGGACAGCGTCCATAACATCATCCTGCGTATCTGCCCAGGCGGGAAGCACGGTTAAAGCGACGGAAGTCGATCACTCGAGAATATCCCCACACCAAGCGGAGTGCGCGTCTCAGGATGTCGTGCAGCGGTTTGGCAAATCATTTGCGGGGCTGTCAAAAAAAGGCGCCGTTCGGTTCTTGCCGGGACCGGGCGACCGGATGACCGACGCGTTAGTGGCCACCGCGGCGCCTGGGCCAAGCTGGATCACGTCCAGGGTCTGAACCGTTTACGGCCGCCTGCACCCCATGACGTTGGATTCATGCTTGTTCGGATTGATCCCGACCGTATCTGGCCCGGTCTTGGATGACGCCTCGGTTCCGGACGGGTTGACGGCACGGGCGAACGTTGCGGCGAAGATCGTTGTAAAGGGTCCATGGAAAGCGCTATGGCGCGTGAATCCGTGACATTCGGAAGCGGCCTTCATCGGAACCCCGTTGAATGGCCAATATCGGGAAAGGATTTCGTGGAATTCAGTATTCAGTTGTCCGCATACTATCCGGACAAGTCCTACGGCGGCGACCGGCTCTATGCGGACATGCTCGAACAGGCAGTACTTGCCGACCGGTCGGGATTCGATGCGGTTTCGATCACCGAACACCATCTCATCAACATCCTGTTGATGCCGGCTCCGCTCCAGTTCGCCGTCAAGATCGCCTCCATGACGAACCGGGTGAAGATCATGACGTCGGTCGTGGTTCTGCCGATCCATGACATGAGAATCCTTGCCGGAGAGGTGATTGCCACCGACATTTTCACGAACGGTCGCCTGTTGCTCGGAGTCGGGCGGGGTGCGTTCGAATTCGAGATGGACCGGCTCGGCGTGCCGCTCTCGGAGAGCCGTGCCCGATTCGACGAATCCCTCGATGTGCTCGTCGCGTTGCTTGGAGACGAAGAGGTTTCCTGGAACGGCACCTATTACAGGTTTGCTCCACTGACCGTGATGCCACGACCCGTGCGTCCGGGGGGACCTCCGATCATGATGGCCGTTCTGAATCCGGAAGGTATTTATCATTGCACGAAACGGGGGTTTCACATCCAGACGACTCCGCTCTCGGGAAACCACCAGTTGCTCCTGGACCAGGTCACGAGCTTCAGGCGCGCGAAGGAGGAGCTTGGTGACAGGGGCGAGGACCTGACGCTGTCCTTGTCCCGGGTGGCGTTCGCGGTTCGGGATCGGGCGGAACAGGATCGGAGGGTACAGGAAGCCCACGACTACTACAGCCGGTTCGACAATGTCTTCACCGGCCCCGGGATCGTGGACAGGGGCATGATCCGTCCCCTGCCTCGGTCGCAGACGATCGAGGACCTGGCGGACAGCCTTCTCATCGGGCCACCCGAAGAGTTGGTCGAAAGGCTTGGCCCATACGCCGAGGCTGGAATCGACCGCGTCATCCTCAACGTGAATTTCGGTTCCGGCCAGCCTGCAACGCTCGAAAGCATCCGGATGTTCGCCGAGGAGGTCATGCCCTATTTCAGGACGTCGTCCCGGTATCGCACCGGAACGAAACCATCCATCGGGGCGGAGACGACTCGGGGTTCGCGGGCGTGATTGACGCGGCGAGTCGGCAATGCGGAGAATGGGCGGGAGGCTCCTTCGTGAGGACATCGAGATGACGATGACGGCCCGTGCCATCGAGTGCGAATTCACGGTGACGGGAAGCGGCCCTCCGCTCTTTCTCGTCCATGGAATCGGTGCGGCCCGCGATGCATGGAGGTTCGTCCTGCCAATGTTGAGTGAACGCTTCACCGTCGTCGCCCATGATCTTCGGGGTCACGGAACTTCGGATTGCCCCGATGGGCCTTTCGGAGGCCTCGAGGAGTTGGTGGCCGATCTTGAACGCGTCCGGGAACGGAGCGGATTCGAAACCGGCCATTTCGCCGGCCACTCCCTCGGCGGGATGATCGTTCCGGCCTACGCCCGGCGGTATCCGCACCGGGTCTTGTCGCTCGGCCTGCTGTCGACGGCCGCCGGCCGGACCGAAAACGACAGAAAGGCCGTGATGGCGGTCATTGAGGCCATGGAAGACAAGGGCATAGAGCCCGTACTCCAGACCTTGACCGACCGCTGGTTCACCGACAGGTTCATCGCGGGCAACCGGCCCGTCGTTCAACGCCGGCTCAAACAGGTCGTCGACACGGATCCCGGCGTATTCATGGACGTGTTTCGGATCTATGCCGAAACCGAAATGCTGCCCTGGCTGAACGAGATCACCGCACCCGCGCTTGTCATGACCGGCGAGAATGACGGCGGGTGCAACCCGCGTCTGAACGCCCGGATCGCGGAGGTCATGCCGGACGCGAGACTGGTTGTCATTCCCGGTGTCAAGCATGCGATTCTCACGGAAGTGCCTGACCGTGTCGCGGAAGAGATGATCGGATTTCATTGTCAATTTGACGGTGGCCACTGAATCGCGGACGAACGGGCGTTGACGTGATCGCGGTAACGTTGATCAGCCCGCCGACGCGCGCGACGGAATGCGTCGGCCAACAGCGATGGCCCGTGTGGAGACGGTTACCCGCCTGCGGGTCGGCAGCCTGCTTCCTCAACCAACTGCGGCCGAAAGAAGTCGCGCCCCGTTTGGCGCCTGCGATCCGGAATCGAACGTGCCGTGAGAGCGATTCATTTCGGTGCAAGGGCTCCGGCAGTTCTGATTTGCGGTTTTTCTTCGTGGTAAAACGTATATGAAGGTGGTTTCAAATCCGTTCGGGACGGAGAGCCGTGATGGGATACCGAATTGCCGTGGTCGGCGCGACCGGGTTGGTCGGCAGCGAGATGCTGAACATTCTTTCTGAGCGCCATTTTCCCGTGGACGACGTGGTCGCGCTGGCGAGCCGGCGGTCAATCGGCGTCGAGTGTCAGTTCGGAGATCGGACCCTCAAGGTGCAAGACCTCGAGAACTTCGACTTCTCGGGTTGGGACATGGCCTTTTTTTCGATCGGCTCCGCTGCGTCCAGGACATACGTGCCGAGAGCGGCGAAGGTCGGATGTGTCGTCATCGACAACTCCTCCCTGTTTCGATACGACCCGGCAGTTCCGCTCATCGTTCCCGAAGTGAACCCCGACGCGATCACGGGCTACGCGCAGAAGAACATCATCGCCAACCCGAATTGCTCGACGGCCCAAATGGTCGTCGCGCTGAAACCGCTGCACGACAGGGCCGGAATCCGTCGGGTCGTGGTTTCGACCTACCAGTCGGTTTCCGGGGCGGGAAAAGCCGGGATGGACGAGTTGTGGGACCATACGCGGGCGAAGTTCACCGTCAACGACGACATCGAGTCATCCGTGTTCACCAAGGACATCGCGTTCAATGTCGTCCCGCACATCGGGCAGTTCCTGGAAGACGGATCCACGCAGGAAGAGTGGAAGATGGTTGCCGAGACCAAGAAGATCGTCGACCCGTCAATCAAGGTTACGGCTACCTGTGTCCGGGTTCCGGTCTTTGTCGGTCACTCCGAGGCCATCAACATCGAGTTCGAGGAGTTTCTCGACGAGGAGGAAGCGCGCTCGATCCTCAGGGAGTCGCCCGGGGTGCTGGTGATCGACAAGCGGGAAGACGGGGGATACGTGACTCCCACCGATTGCGTAGGAGATTATGCGACGTTCGTCAGCCGAATCCGCCAGGACCCCACTCTCGACAGTGGGCTCGACCTGTGGTGCGTTTCCGACAATCTCCGCAAGGGGGCAGCACTCAATGCCGTGCAGATCGCGGAACTGCTCGGGCGCCGAATCCTGAAAAAAGGGTAATCACGTCCACCGGTCGGCAGGTTTCGTCCCGTGGACGCGCCGTCCCTGATTCCCGCCGGATCCGGCTACCGATCCTCGGCGACCGCGGCGAGGTTTGCGAGACCCTTTTCGTAGTCGGCTCCCACCCACCGGTCGAGCATCAGGCCCATCCAGCGCGCAATGGGGTTGTTGCCGAGGTTGCTGACAAGTCCCCACGTGACTTCGGTGCCGTCGCCTTTCTCCTCCAGGTTGAAATAGGCGTCAGCTGTTCCCATCGGGCCGAAGTCGAGCGCGGTTTCGACACGCTTGTCAGGGACGCTCGCGGTGATTTCCTGGGATCCCGTACCGACACTCTCGTGATCGGACGACCATTCGAGCCTGTTTCCGACGCCCTCTTCCGGCCCGGAATATGTCAGCTTCGTGTCAGGATCCAGGGCCAGCCAGGGAGACCACTCCTCGGTCCGCTGCAGTGAATTGACGTAGGGAAACACCTGGTCCGGAGTCGCGGCAACGACAACGGTTCTCTCGACCGTAACGGACCGCGGCAGCACGTAGGCACCGGCCAGGAAAATGACAACGAGGCCCACGACGATCACTAGCAACCATTTGATCAATTTCATCATCTGCTCCGGAGTCTTGCTGGGTGAAGGGCGACACGCATCTGCCCCCCCCCATGAATTCGGGTCCGCTCGCTAACACACGGTTTCGGGCATGTCTTTCAAAAAAACGCGAATCTCCGACGTGCCTTGGGTTCGAACCATGCGGAAACCCCGAGATCGGTCTGTGCCGTCCCGGGCTGAAAGGTCACCGCCCGTTTCCCGATCGGACACGACCCGTCTGCATGACGAATTCCGGGTGACGAACAGGCGATGCCTGTCCGTCCGTAGGCGTGGTACGGAGGAACATCAGAAGACAAGGACGAAAACGGTCATCCCGTTCTCCCCGCGCGTCGGTCGGGAATACCATGGCGGTCGTCGCCGGAAATTCTTCGAGAAAATCTTGCAGTGCGCAATGACCCGGCCGCTTCCCTGCGCGCCGCGCCGGGGCGTGCGCCGTCCGGCTCGGGGAAGGGTTCGCCGCAGCCCCGGATGTATCAATTGCGAAGTTTTCCGAAATCGACTTATGATTGGCCCGCCCCTGTCCAGCAGGATTTGCCGATGCGAGGCGCAAGAAAACTCCTTCGAAACGTGATGATGATTCCGCCGGAACCAACCGGTCGGAATACTCGGGAAGTCAATATCCTGATCGATCACGACAAGATCGTCGAGGTGAACCCGGGTGCGGAGTTCACGCCCGCAACCGGAGAGTACGAAGACCTCGACTGCAGGGGGCTCCTGGCCATACCGGGACTGATCAACGGGCACTTTCACTCGTCGACCAATCTGATGAAGGGACGCCTGGACGGACTGCCTCTCGAGCTTTTCATGCTGCATGAGGTGCCACCCCTGGGCGATTCGCTGCCGCCGGATCGCATGGTTTATGTCCGCACCATGCTGGGTGCGATCGAGATGCTCAAGCACGGCATCACGTCGGTGCAGGACGATGTGTTTTTCGTACCCTTCCCGAGCACTGGGAACATCGCCGCCGTCATGTCGGCCTACTCGGACTCGGGACTGCGGGCAACCGTGGCGCTCGATCAGCCGAACGTCGTCGAGTACGAGAAGTATCCTTTCCTCAAGGATCTTCTTCCCGTGGACAAAAGGCGCCGGTTCGAAAAGGCAACCATTCCCTCGACCGACGAGCTTCTCGCCCTTTACGATTACCTGATAGACAATTGGAACTGCACCCAGGACGGGAGGATTCGCGCGGCGGTGTCCTGCTCTGCACCGCACCGGGTCACCGAAGACTACCTGGGGTCACTCTCCGATATCAGCCGGAACCTCGGGCTGCCTTTCTACATGCATATACTGGAGACGAAGACCCAGCGGGTCTTCGGCGATTCACGGTTCGGCAGGTCCATTCTCCAGTATGTCCACGACCGGGGCGTTCTCGATCGGCGCTGCAATGTCATTCACGGTATCTGGCTTGATGACGCCGATATCTCCACGATCGCGGAGGCAGGATCGGTCATTGTGCACAATCCGGTCTGCAATCTCCGGCTTGGCAGCGGTATCATGCCGTTCCGGAGAATTCGGGATGCCGGCATACCCGTTTGCCTTGGAACGGACGAGGCGCTGGCCGATGACAGCATAAACTTGTGGACCACAATGAAGATCGCAGGGTTGATCCACAACATCACCGATCCGGAATACGGAAACTGGCCTGAAGCCGATGAAATTCTCGCCTGCGTAAACGAGGGTGGTGCCCGTGCGATGGGGCTCGAGAATCTTGTCGGCGCCCTGGCGCCGGGTTATCAAGCCGATATCGCGCTGCTTGACCTGAATGAAATCGCGTTCACACCGCTCAACGATGTCTGCAGGCAACTGGTTTACTGCGAAAACGGGTCCTCTGTACGGATGACGATGGTCGCGGGAAGAATCCTTGTGCGTGACGGGCGTGTGTGCAGTGTCGACGAAGAGGGCATCAAGGAGGAAGCACGCGAATTCGCGCTTGCCTGTGCCCACGACCAGGCCGTGTCGCAGAAAACGGCTGCTGGGCTCGAACCGTATTACCGGGAGATGTATCTGCGTGCCGCTGCCACGGACGTCGGCATGAACCGTTGGGGAAAATACGAGCGCCAGGAATAACCGATAAGCGGGAGTTGCCACCTTCGGGGTGGAGGAACTCCCGATAGGCCAACTCCCAGCCAGAGAAGCGGCGCCAAAGGTCTGCGAGACGCCCGGATTCACCACCGCCCGGTCGGCACACCGAAAGGTTTCCGACCAAAACACGCGGGGATTGTATCCGCAAACCCGACCGGCGAATGGTGGACGGCGCAGACCTTCCTTAGCGTTACCCGCGGCCACGTGCACGTCACCGGAACCGCCTGTGCTTGCATGTTGTAAGGGGCGAAACGACAGGACGACGGGTGTAGTTGGCAAGCGGGAAACTCATGAAAGGAAGACAGCACGTGAGAGTTTCACCTTACTGGACGCCGGTTCGCCTCTCGACGAGCGTGCACGGAACCTGATTTCCGATCTCTACAATCAGTTACACCGCCGGGCACTCGTGCTCCCGACCGACGACGGCCTTGATCCCAAGCAGCGGTTACGCGTCGACCTGACGATGACGGAAGTCCAGTGCCAACCGATGTCGATCCGAAAACGCTTGACCAGGAAAGCCAGGCCTTGGGCGACATCGTGCAGAGCGTTGCATCAAGGCCGATTAGCCGGGCCTACCCCGTCGGTTGCGGCGATTCGCTCTTTGTCTTGTTTGGGCGACAGCCGGAATTTTTAAGCAGGTTTGTCACCAAACTGACGTTGAAAACTCCCGGCGTGGCGGGAGATATCCTTCGGCGTTCAGGATGTCGGCAATATCCTGGCGTGATCCGCCCCCGCTGCCGAGTTCCACAACCCGATGGCAGCAGCTCTCGCAATAGGACAGCTGTTCCCGCCGCCGTACGGGCGTGCGAATCCGCTCCCTGCTGATGTGCAAGCCATGGCAGCGAATGCTGATATCGAACTGCTCGCTGGTCCCGTGCTGCGTAGCGACGATCCGCTCGATCATGAGTGACTGGACCGAGGCGCGGGTGCTGTCATCGACCCGGTCGTTGTTCCAGGGCCGGGAAATGTTCAGCACGTGGTCCGGTTCCGGTCCCATTCCGCCTTTGACAGGTGCCCAACCGCATCAAAAGGGCCTTTGTCGAGTTCGATGACGGGTTTTCGTCGTAGACATTCACAAAGCCTGAAATCTGGGCACTTGACCGAGTTGCATGAGCGATGCAACTGGATCTTGCAGCAAGAACAAAATCCCCCGGCACGCCCGGAATGCCCTGTTCCAATGCGCGGCCTCGGCAAGCCGCGTACGGCCTCGCCCTCGACGATAGTGGCATCCATGTTTTGGCGCATTGGTGCTTGCCGAGCTGGCAGAGTAGGAAATGCCTCGGTTGACGGGGACTTCGGAACCCTCTTGCAAATTGACTCCGGGGTTGTGGTGGTCCCCTCTCAGTCGGATTGAGCGAGGTGCCATTCCTCAACTCTCGAGAGTTCTGTGCGCCATCGGGAAGGGCAACATCAGGGTGTGGGGATCGATCGCCGATCCGGCGAACCCAAGATTCCGGTTGAATGCGGCTGAATTCTCATCGAGGGCTTGGACGAACAGCGCCCTGATCCCGGCGATGTCCGCAGCTTGCAATGTCCGAAGAATCGCGTCCCTGACCAGTGCACGGCTGTCTCTTCGATTGTCGTGCTTTACGAGTCGGAAACCGGTCTGCAGTAGGCGACGTAAAAGTCTTGAACCAAAGCGTTCGTCCGTAGTCTCCTGCCTCGTCGTCTGCATGAACAGGAGGAAAAGGCCGAAAATTCAAGCGTAGTTCATCCAGGACTCGGGTTTTCCTGGACGAATGGTGTATAGACCACTTGGGACGCCGCGGTATCTGACTGGAGCTGCTTTACCCGTGCAGGGAGGCTTTATTTCGACGATGAAACGAGCGGTCGACAGACGGTTGTTTCCGTGCAACGAACGGGTCGCTCATGTGTCTCTGAGGGGTCAGGTGGATGGCGTTCGACTTGTTGAAGGTCGGCTCGTGCGCGTAAAATCTCCCGTTCTGGACATGCGTCGTTCGCCTCATGGATACCGCGACCGCCAGTTGTTACACGGCGCAGGCTTTCTGGCTCTTGACGAAGAAGGGGCCATGGGAACCGTGTTCGGTCGGTCCGAGGCAGATGGCTATGTCGGGTACGTGGCCCGCGACGGCCTTGGAGACTTCCGGACCCCGAGCCACAGGGTCTGGAGTCTCGGAGCCCATGTCTATCCCGAACCCGGGATCAAGGTTGAACCCGTCATGACGTTGCCTTTTTTTTCGGTTGTCGAGGCCACGGACGAGACGGAGTCATTCATCCGAATCGCGAATGGCGGATACATCCCGACCGCTCAGGTCAAGACCGTGAATGATCTCGCAACAGATCCGGTCGAAATGGCAGAGCGACTGGTCGGAACGCCATATCTCTGGGGAGGCGACAGTAACTGGGGGATCGATTGCTCCGGGCTGGTTCAGCTGGCGCTGTCGTCCGCGGGTATTGGTGCACCCAGGGACAGTGACCAGCAGGAAAGTTCCGTCGGCAAGGCCCTGGGTGCGAGTGACGGTGCGCGGAGAGGGGATTTCGTGTTCTGGTCAGGCCACGTGGGAATCATGGTTGATTCCGAGTTGCTGATCCATGCCAACGCGCATCACATGGCCGTCCAGATCGAACCGCTCGACCAGGTGGAGGCACGGATCCAGGCAGCTGGGGGCGGTGCGGTCACGTTCAGGCGCCGGATGTGATCAGGCAACGATTCGCAGGAGTTTCTGATCAAAGACGCCGAGCACCGCACGCAATTCATGCCCGCGTCGAATGATCCGGCCGTCAAGACCGATGACGAGATACAGGCTTTCGCGGCTGCGCGGGTCCACGCGTTTTTCGATTCGATAAATCGGTGTCTCCGAGGCACGCCGGAAAATGGAAAAGACGGCAGCGTTGCGGTGGCATGAAATGTCGTAGTCGCGCCATTGACCCGCGGCCACCATGCGTCCGTAAACGGGGAGGATTTCACCGAACTCCTTTCGCGTGAAAAACAGTCGGTCGGGCAGATTTCGCGAAGGGGGGGAACGCCGGACGCCGTCGAGGATCATGAGGGCATCATGCGCACTGGTCTCGCCCAACGCAAGCGGATTCAGAAGACTGGCGTACTTTCGCCCGGGTTTGATTCCGACGTCGGTCGGCAATGCGCCACGCGGTCATCCCGTCCCGAACCTCGACAGTCCGCCCGACGGTGAAACCGCAAGAGGCATGCTGCCAGCGCGTGCCATCGTTTGAGGTGGGATTCACGCCTGTTTTTGGGTAACGGGTTGACGGGCGATGTACGTGCCTGCGGGTGGTCAAGAGGAGAATCTGGTCATGCGGGACTTTCAGCTACCGGGTCGATCACCCGTTCTGGCGACGAATGGCATGTGCGCCACGTCTCATCCACTGGCCGCACGAACCGCGGTGAAGATTCTCGAGGACGGTGGTAATGCTGTTGACGCGGCCATAGCCTCCGCGGTTCTGCTCGGAATTTGTGAACCCCCGATGACGGGTATCGGGGGCGACTGTTTCGTTCTGGTCAAACCCGCGGGCTCTGAAGAAATCGTCGGACTCAACGGTTCAGGCAAGGCTCCGGCAGGCCTGGATTCCGCACGACTTCGTGCCCGGGGCCTTCGGACGATGCCGGACTCCGGGATCGATACGGTCACCGTCCCCGGCGCAATCGATGCCTTTTGCCGCTTGTCCGCGGATTACGGTCGACTGGGCCTCGAAGCATCGCTGATGCCTGCAATCCACTATGCCGAACAAGGTGTTCCCGTGGCGCCAAGAACGGCGTTTGACTGGGAACGGGCGGAAGTTCGCCTGTCGGGGATGGCCCGCGAATATTTCCTGAACGAGGGCAGGGCGTTTCAGGTCGGCGAGGTGTTCCGCGCGCCGAAACAGGCGGAAGTGCTCAGACGAGTCGCCAGGCACGGCCGTGACGCATTCTACCTCGGTGACGTCGCCGAAGACATGGTGACATCACTCGGGAATGCCGGCGGCGTGCACACCATGGATGACTTCGCGGCGACGTCCTGCGAATACACGGAGCCGATCTCGGGGCGATACCGGGAGGTTGAACTGGTCGAACACCCACCAAACGGCCAGGGCGCCACGGCGATCCTCATGGCGAAGATCCTGTCGGAATTTGACATTGGGTCAATGGACCCGCGCGGAAGCAGTCGGGTCCACCTCGAAGCGGAAGCCGCAAAGCTCGCCTACGACGCACGCGATCGTTTTATCGGTGACACGGCCCGCGTCACGCGCCTGGATCACATGCTCTCGGATTCCACGGCGCGGTCCCTGGCAGCCCTGATCGATCACGACCGCGCCATGCCGTCCGCCCGCACCCTTTCGGCAAACGTGCATCGGGAAACGGTGTATCTCTGCGTGGTCGATCGCGACCTGATGGCGGTCTCGATGATCTACTCGATATACCACGGCTTCGGCTCGGGACTCGCGTCCGAGAGATTCGGCATCAATTTCCAGAGTCGGGGTGCCGGGTTCAACCTTGAGGAGAACCATCCGAACGAGGCAGCCGGGGGACGGCGTCCTCTCCACACGATCATCCCGGCCATGCTCAGGCGGGGAGGCCGGGCCATCATGCCATTTGGCGTCATGGGAGCGGCCTACCAGCCCACCGGTCACGTGCGGGTCATTTCGAACATGTCGGACTTTGGAATGCCGCCCCAGGCGGCGCTCGATGCTCCCCGGAGTTTCCAGGATTCAGGCACGCTGCAGGTTGAACGGGGATATCCCGACGAGGTTCGTCAAGCCTTGCGTGAACTCGGACATGACGTAGCGATTCCGGATGTTCCTCTTGGAGGCGGCCAGGCAATTCTGATCGACCGTGAACGGGGAGTCTTGCATGGCGCATCCGACCCACGCAAGGACGGAGCAGCGATTGGGTATTGATCGTGCCGCGCCCCGGGGATGCGGAACGATACCCGCACGAAGGGCCCCGAATAAAGGGGCCAGGCGAACATCCCTCGGCGGCGCGCGCGGTGCCGAATGACCGGCGGCCTTGTTCACGTTCGTGACGCGCCCTACCGAAACGGCCACACACGAGGAGGCGCGATGTTTCATCTACTGTCCCGTGCCGTGACGCATGCCCCGGACTGACGGAAACGTACTCGTTCTCGGACAGACGATCCAGCTGGTCGCAGACCCGTTCCGGACGTCTCCCGAAAACGCCATCCGTCACCGGTCACGGGGCGGAGTTCTGTTGCGCGATGGAATCATCGAACGCGTTG
Organism: Paracoccaceae bacterium; assembly: GCA_965242975.1. Lineage (GTDB taxonomy): Bacteria > Pseudomonadota > Alphaproteobacteria > Rhodobacterales > Rhodobacteraceae > JAPPHA01. Next base: position 4,728,914 of record CBDETS010000007.1, read on the forward strand.
ACGAAGCCGGGCGGTTGTTGGCGGACACCGACGACGTCGCGATTACGGACTACGGCGATGCGCTGATTCTACCCGGGTTTGTCGATTGCCACGCCCATTTCCCCCAGACGGGCATCATCGCGTCCTGGGGAAAGCGCCTCATCGACTGGTTGCATACGTACACGTTTCCGGAAGAAGCGCGATGTTGCGATCCCGGCTATGCCAGGGGAATCGCCGAACTTTATCTCGATCTCTGCATCGCCAACGGCACAACCACCGTGTCGACATTCTGCACCAGTCATGCGGAAAGTGTCGACGCCATTTTTTCCGCCGCCGCCGCCCGCGGCATGTGCGTCGCGGCGGGCAAGGTCCTCATGGACAGAAACGCGCCGGACGCACTCCTGGACACTGCGGAGGACGGATACAGGCAGTCGAAGGCACTGATCGAACGCTGGCACGGGAACGGGCGGTCCCGGTACGCGGTGACACCAAGATTTGCATTGACCTCGTCTCCGGAACAACTTGCTGCGGCTGGTACGCTCTGGAGCGAGCATCCGGAAACGCTGCTCCAGACCCATCTCTCGGAACAACCGGAGGAGATCAGCCGCGTCCGGTCGATGTTTCCGGACTCTGACGACTATCTGGGCATCTACGAAAAATACGGGCTGGTCGGCCGCGGCGCGATCATGGGGCATGCCATCCACCTCGAACGGCGGGAACTCGCCAGCCTCGCCGATACCGGAACGGGCGTTGCGCACTGTCCGACATCGAACACGTTCATCGGCTCGGGTTTGTGTGATGTCGCCTCGCTCGTCCGGTCAGGCGTTCGGGTCGGTCTCGGCACCGATGTCGGGGGCGGCTCCAGCTTTTCGATGCTGGCGACAATGCGGGCCGCCTATGAAATCGGACAGCTGCGCGGCGACGTCTTCCATCCTGCCCAGTTGCTGTGGCTTGCAACCGAAGGCTCGGCCTCCGTCATGCGCCTCGACGGCAGGATCGGACGACTGGAGCCCGGTGCGGAGGGCGACATCTGCATTCTTGATTCCGAAGCGACCCCGCTGCTCGCGGCGCGGTGCAGTCGTGCAGAATCGATCAGCGATATCCTGTTTGCGCTCATCATGCTTGGAGATGATCGCTCTGTCCGACAGGTCCTGGTTTCGGGCAGGCCAGTCAAAACCGGCACCTGAAAACGGTTATCGTCAATTCGCGCTGCTGCGTGTGCAGTCTTCCGGCGAATCATTGCCGCGTCACGTGGCGATCAGATCTTCGTGCACTGTCGGTTCTTCGGCAACCGTCCGCCGGTCAAGCCACCTGGCCCGCCGTTTTGAACGGTTCAACGCGCGAATTTCGTGTCCGTTTTCCCGGTCATCCGTGCCCGACGAACGGACTCACGTTAGGCAATCGTGCCAGTCGTTGACTGTTTCACCTAAGTGACTGTGGGCATGGGCCGGGGTTGCTTCCTGGAAATCCTGATTTCGCGAACGGTGGCGGGTTCATCCGCCCCTTTCTCCCGTTGCTTGCGCCAACGCGCGATCGCCCGGTTCACCGTGCGCTCGTCGTCGCCACGCAATCCCTCCTCGTGCAACACGATGCGTTTGCCATTCTTCGTCTCGATCACGACGTCGAACCAGCAGCGCAAACGCATCCGCAGCGGCGGTGTATACGCGGGTCCATCGAACCCGCGCGCACCAACCCAGTTTACATAGCGGAAGCGACGTTCGGGCTCGACGCTTTGCCATCTTTTGGCATCGTCCTCGGACAAGCGGAGCCAGCATTCTGCACGGACCCTTGCGACCTGGCGGCACGCGTCCACCAATGCGATCCGTCGCTCGACCCAGGTTGCTTCACCGACCCACGCGGTCAAGTTTGGCCAGCGCCCGGTTCCGATCGCACCCGGCACGTACGAATCGGCATGGTCGTGTTCACCGCGCACCCAAATACCGTTTTCCGCGTAGCCATCGGGTACCGGATATACCTTTCCGTCTCTGCCCGGCTCGATCCGGGCGATGAAGATTTCTCCGATTGACGGGCGCAGGGAAGCTCCGATCTCGATCCATTCGTTGTCAAGCTCCTCGTCCAGTTCCGCCATTCCCCCAATGAACAGGTACGCCTGTCCCCGAGACATCAGCGCCCGAAGCACGAGCACCGGACCCGGATCGCCAGGCAGGGCATCCGCGACTGGAATGTCGTCCTTTCTGCGGCGCCTGGTCCATTGATACCGTTCCTGTTCAAGCACATGTATCGCCTGGCGTATTCGGGGCCCGCTTTTCCAGACACTCCGGCCGCGGACGGTCCTCCGGACCACTGCTTCGTCCATCCGGATTCCGGAAGCTGACAACGCTCTTCGCGACCCCGACAGCGTGGCCCCGATACCCTTCACGCTCCGAATCCCCAGGAGCGCCGCGACTTCCGGGCTTGAAAGTTCCGCTCCGTTTTCCACGAGCCGGTTGAATACCGAGAGCCCCGCCCAATACCTCGCAACATCCAGGTCATCCATTCCATTCAGCCTTTCTCGTTTCACGTCGAGTTCTTCACACGTCAGGTTTGGTGTCCCGACGCGGCAACAACATCCGGGAGTCTGATCGCGACCGTAAAGAAGTTCCCGGCCGATTATCCCTGTTTTCGTGAGCGTGGAAGTCCGAATTGACCGAGACCTGCCGGAACTGGCGCGATTGCTTGACCCCGCGCACTGTCCGTGGAAAGGATCCGGTTTTACGGTGTCGTCCGGTGGATTGTCCTGACTGCGGAATGCGTGAACGGGTGTTCGGTGCACAAATGTGGCAACAGCACCGAAAGAACCGAGCCGAGTTGTCGGAAGATCACCGCAAAGGACTCTGCGAGATTGAATCGGATCAGGTCGGCCTTGAATCCGAAACCGGAGTTCAGATACGAGAGTGTCGAGAAAAAGGGGCACGCTCCGATAATTGTTCGCCTTTCAGCCTCGATTTGTCGCGCGGTTCCTTGAATCCCTGGTCTGGCCGAAAAAACGCCACACCCCTGTGTCGGAAACCTTCATGAGGCTTGGATGAGAATTCGAAAATGAACACTCAAATCACGGAATCAACGGAAAAAACCACACGAAAGAAGCTGAAGGCCCCGAAATTCCTGGGTTGGAAGACGAGTGACGAAGAGGAAATCGAACGACGGCGGTGGAGAGGGATCACGGACGTCGGCGAGTTCAGTAACCTCGAGCCGGAATACGGGCATTTTGGGACGTTCGAGGTCGCCTCGTCCTCCGGGTCTTCCTATCTTGTCGAAATTCGCGACGCGAAAGAACTGCGGAACAGTTGCACCTGCAAGGACTTCAAGGTCTCCGGTCTTGGGACCTGCAAGCATGTCGAAGGCGTTCTGCACGGTTTGAGAGAGGCGAATGGACGTGCGTTTGACCAGGCTGCACGTTCCGGCTCGCCACGAATCGAAGTCTACCTTGCCGATGACCGTGACGGATTTCCGGTCGCCGAGGTGCCGAACGCAGGCACTCCGGAAGACCTGAACTCGGAGGTTGCGCGGCTGGTCGATACACTCCGGGAAGAGCCGGCTACCGACGTTTACGAAAGGCTGAATCAACTGAGCAGCGCACACCCGGGCCGCATAAGGATTTCGAGATTGCTGGAAGGCTGGGTAAACCAGCAAGAAAGAAACCAACAAAGGCTGAAACGGAGCAGGATGACCCGGGAGGGCATTGCGTCAGGACGCCTTGACACCGACGTCGTCAAGTTTCCCCTGTTTCCCTATCAGGTCGAGGGCATGCTGCACCTTGCGCTTGGTGAACGTGCCTTGCTCGCGGACGACATGGGCCTCGGCAAGACGGTACAGGCCCTCGCTGCCACCGAGTTGTTGTCGCAACTGGAAGACGTGAACCGGGTGCTGGTGGTCTGCCCGGCGTCCCTGAAAGCGGAATGGGAGGAGCAGATCGGGAATGCGACCGACAGGCGATGCCGCATTGTCTTCGGGCCCTTGCATCGTCGAATCGGGCAATACAAGAACCCGGAATTCTATTCGATCACGAACTACGAACAGATCCGATCCGATGTCGAGCACATAGGGCATCACCTGAAACCGGATCTCGTCATCCTCGACGAAGCGCAAAGGATCAAGAACTGGCGTACGCAGACCGCGGAAGCGGTGAAGAAACTCGAAAGCCCGTTCGCATTCGTTCTGACCGGCACGCCCCTCGAGAACCGGATCGACGAGGTCTATTCGATCGTCCAGTATCTTGATCCGGAACTCCTCGGGCCCCTGTTCAGGTTCAACCGCCGCTATTTCGTCCTCGATGATCGCGGCCGGCCCGACTCGCTCAAGAACCTCGATGAATTGCACGAACGTCTCGGCCAGGTGATGCTGCGGCGTCGCAAGTCGGACATTGAAGACGATCTCCCCGAGAGGACCGTCAACAATTTTTTCCTGCCCATGACCGAGGTTCAGGAAGAGCGGTATGCCGAGTACGAATTCATCGTCGCCATGCTGGCGCAAATGGCGCGGCAACGGCATCTGACCGAGCCCGAATTCAAGAGACTTCAAATGGCGCTCGCCTGCATGAGGATGCTGTGTGACACCGCCTACATTCTTGACGAACAGGAACGGGCCAGCCCGAAAATTGATGAACTGGAGCGGATACTCGAAGACCTGCTTGCCGAACCTGACACGAAAGTCATTATTTTTTCGGAATGGGTGCGCATGTTGAGCCTCGCGCAGGAACGGCTCGAGGATGCGGGAATCGAATTCGCGTGGCACGTCGGAACCGTTCCCCAGGACAAGCGTCGCCGGGAGATCATCCGGTTCAGGGAAGACCCTGACTGCAGGGTTTTTCTGTCGTCCGAGAGCGGTGGCGTCGGCCTGAACCTGCAAGTCGCAAACGCGGTTATCAACCTGGATTTGCCGTGGAATCCGGCAAAGCTCGAACAACGCATAGCACGTGCCTGGAGGAAGCATCAGAAGAGGGTCGTCAGTGTCATCAACCTTGTGGCGGAAGGCACGATCGAGCACCGGATGCTGTACCTGCTCGACGCGAAACAGGGTCTTTCGGACGCGGTCCTGGACAGTCCGACCGATGACGGCACGATGGAATTGCCTTCCGGACGCCAGGCGTTCCTGGAAAGGCTGGAGCATGTTCTCGGGGCGAATGTGCCGGAGACGAAACGGGTCGAGCCGGATCCGGTTGAGGTCTCGCTCACGGCCGTGAAGGAGGCGTTTGGTGACAGACTGTACGCCGTGGAGCTCCGCAAGGACACGTCTGACCAGCGATCGCTTCTCGTGGTTCTTCGCGATGAGGTCGACGAAGCCGCCCAGGATGTGTCGTGCCGACTGCCGGTAAAGCTGATCGACCGTCAGAGTTACGAGACCATGCTGTCCATGGAAGAAAACGGGCTCCTCGACTTTTCCGGAAACCGCATCGACATGCTTTTCCTCGAGTCCGCGGAGGAGCGGGAAGAGAAAGAGACCAGTCGACTGCGGGCGAAAGCCGCGCCCCTGTTGGGCGAGGCGGAGCGTCGTCGCGACATGGCTTCCTTGCTGGCGAACGGCGGATTCGAACAGGAGGCTGCGAAGCTTGCGGCATCGATCACGGTGTTGTCCATACGCGCACTGGCGCTCGGCGTCGGCATCGATACGGCCGAAGACGACGGAATTCCGCCGCATGAACTCTGCGACCGACTGACCGAGTCGGGTGAGTTGCCGGGAGACCTTGAAGTTTCTGCATACGGGCTCTGTGTCTCGGAGACGGAGGATACGACCGCGTTGTTCGGCAATGGAGGCGAAGCCGGCGATATCCAACGGCACGCCGGCGCGATGTTGGAATCGGCGGAACGCATCCTATCCTACGCCACGTCACGAATTGGTGCCTGATCATCGATCAGAGACCCTGTGCCCGGACCGGACGGATGGTTTCGGGCCCATCATGAACCGCGGGCAGGCAATCCGCCCGGCAGATGTGTGCCGAGCCGGCGGGAGGCAGGTGTTCCGAATCTCGCGGGTCTCGTCAGGCAACATGGCACAACCTGACACGCACCGGCCGAACGAAGCAGGAATGTGTCCGGAAGCCACGTGACAGGGAAGGCCCGGCCGTTCCGTTAGTCGGATTTGACAGGTAATCCGCCCGTGCCGCAACAGGCCCGCCAGGTCAGCCGCAAGTCCCGGCGAATTGCCTCCACCAACCGTTCTCCTCGTGTCATGACCTTGGACTCTCCCTCGTGTTCGCGAGTTAAGTGATACGAGGATTCACCGCAGTTTGTTCTTGTTTTGTTCCTGGCTTGGTGTAAGATCGCCCCGAGTATCGAGAGGCATGGTCTTGGCAGTCCGTTTCGAGTCCGATTGCAGGGAACAGACCAGGGTTCAGAGGGGCCGTGGAGCTGTTTCCAACCGGACATCCAGGTATGAGAGCGACGTCCGCGTTCCGTTCGACGATGGGTGGGAGAGCGTGGCTGAATGCCATGACCCGATCAGAACGACCGTTACGGATGAACCGGCGCGGACCATAATCACGAGAAACATGTCGCCCGACCTGGGGTTCGACCGCTCGATCAACCCGTACCGGGGGTGCGAGCACGGATGCGTCTATTGCTTTGCCCGCCCGACCCACGCGTTTCTTGGTCTTTCACCCGGGCTGGACTTCGAGACCCGGCTGTTCGCCAAACCCGACGCCGCCGTGCTGCTGAGAAACGAATTGGCGAAACCCTCGTATCGGCCACGCTCGATCGCCATCGGCACCAACACGGACCCGTACCAGCCGATCGAGAAGGAGCGGGGAATCATGCGAAGTGTCCTGGATGTGCTCGAAGAGACAGCGCATCCGGTCGGGATCGTCACCAAGGGCGGAGTCGTCATGCGTGACGCCGACATCCTCGGGAGAATGGGCCGGAAGGGTATCGCGCGGGTCGCCGTTTCGATCACCACACGTGACCATCGATTGTCCCGGTCAATGGAACCGCGCGCGTCGTCCCCCAAGAGGCGCATGCTGATACTCCGTCGGCTGGCGCAGGCCGGATGTCCCGTCGGTGTCATGGTTGCCCCGGTCATCCCCGGGCTCAACGATCATGAAATCGAAGGGATTCTGGCTGCGGCTGCCGAGGCCGGCGCAAGTTTCGCGGGTTACACCGTCCTCAGGCTTCCACGTGAAGTGCAGGGACTGTTCAGCGAGTGGCTCGACGTCGCCCATCCCGGGAAGGCGAAGCGGGTGTTGCGGTCGGTGCGGGAACTTCACGGCGGAGATGACCGGAACCTGGAGTTTGGCGCACGACTCAGGGGCCGGGGAATAACCGCGAAACTGATCTCGGAACGTTTCCGAAAGGCGTGCGTGCGGGTCGGTCTCGAGAGACGGCCGGGTCCGCTCAGGACAGACCTCTTTCTCCCTCCGCGGTCGCGCGGGCATCCGCAACGCGAACTTCCCTTGCTCTCCGGGGCCGGGTAGCAGACGCGATGTCGGCATCGGCCCCTGCGTCTCGGCCCCCGGCATGGGGTTCGGTCCCGGGATTTTCAGGCGCCTGGCTGAAGGGTGGTTCGGGGGCGGGAGTTGAACAACAGGAAACATCCGGATCATAAAAGTCCCTCGGCCGCCGGCGGATTCGGTGTTTCATTGCCCTGCATTTGGGTTAGACTTCGGAAAGACCGGTGTCGCGGTGGCGGCGGTCGTGAGGAGCAGTCAGTCAAAGGGCGTGGCGATCGAACTGCCGGCACATACGGATCGCGTGGAACGACGGGGCCGACACTGGAAGGTGGTCGACCCGGCGCACCAGGCCTGTTTCCGGTAAGGCGATGGCGCAGGCGGGTCTTCAGCCGGATTCGGGTGATCGGGAAATTCCGAACGAAACCTGGCAGGCGGAAGTCCTCCAGGATGTGTCGCGTTCGTTCGCACTGACGATTCCGATGCTCCCTCCGCGGTTGCGGACCGTTGTGGGGACCGCGTATCTCCTTTGCCGTATCGCCGACACGATCGAAGATGACCCGGATTTGCCGGAAGCCAGAAAGACCGAATTTCTCGAAAGGTTTTCGGACGTAGTCGAAGGGACGGCGTCTTCTGCCGAATTCTCCGACCTCGTCGTTCCACGGCTGTCGGACTCGGCTCCCGAAGCCGAGCGGACCCTTGTTGCCAACACGCAGAGAGTCATGTCGATCAACTCGACCTTTTCGGCCGCACAGAGACGTATCCTTGCCCGATGCGTCCGCGTCATGTCAGCCGGCATGGCGGAATTTCGTCAGACTACCGGCCTGTCCGGACTTGTCGACGTGCCGCACATGCAGCGGTACTGTTACGTCGTTGCCGGTTGCGTCGGGGAAATGCTGACCGACCTGTTTTGCGAATACTCGGGGGCCATCGCGCGCAACCGCGACCGAATGATGCAGCATGCCGTCGCATTCGGACAGGCGCTTCAGATGACGAACATCCTTCAGGATGTGTGGGAGGACCGCCAGCGAGGGGAATGCTGGCTGCCGAGAGATGTCTTCGACAAGGCCGGACTGGAACTGCATTCCATTGAACCCGAAATGCAGCCGAATCCGCTGTTCGGGAACGCGGTGACCGAGTTGGTTGCGCATGCGGCCGATCGCCTCGAAAAGTCACTGGAGTACAGCCTGATGATCCCGTCGAACGAAACCGGGATCCGGAAATTCTGCCTGACGTCGCAGGTGATGTCGGTCCTGACACTGAGGCGGATACTCTCACGAAAAGGGTACACAAGCAGGACGGAGGTGAAAATATCACGGCCGACCGTGGCGTTTCTCGTTTTCTTTCTCAACCGCTCCGCCGGCCACGACAAGATGCTCAGGTCGTTGTTCTCGATGCTTGCGAAACGGCTGCGCGCGCGCGAACTGGTGCCATTGTCTGCCTGAAATGAACCTGTAGCGGCCCGATTTCGGGATGATCGGACTTCCATGACAGGAGGCGAAACTGCCAGTTGACTCCGGAACCGGCTCCGCGTTGACCGCTTCCGGTGTAACTCGCCTCGTTCCCGTTCCGGTGGTCGGGAATGTCAGGTCCGGTCACAGTCAGGCTGGCTGGCAGGGCACACGTCGCGTGCCGAGAGCGAACCTTCGGTTTGAAAACCGGCCAGGTCCAGGTTCGGAGGCCCAGGGCCGTCAGTTCTTGTGGAGATCGAACGAGTAGTCGCCGTTCTTGCCTATGGGGCCGAAAAACCTCTGGACTTCCGGGTGGTCGACCGGGTCGCCGCTCTTGTCCTTCACCAGGTTCTGCTCCGACACGTAGGCAATGTAGTACGACGTGTCATTCTCCGCGAGCAGGTGGTAGAACGGCTGTTCCTTCTTGGGGCGGATGTCCTCGGGAATCGCCTCCAGCCACTCGTCCGTGCTCGAAAACGTCGGATCGACATCGAAGATGACACCCCGAAAAGGAAATTTCCGGTGCCGCACGACCTGTCCAATCGTAAACTTGGCGCTCGCCGTTTCCATTCCTCGATCCGCCCTCTTGTCTCGATCGTCAGTCAGGACTTGTTCCTATATGTGGACACATCTTGCGGTGGATGCAAGGGCAGAAGCGAAAGTGCCGGTCAATGAACGTTATCGCGACGGTCCTTCAGATCGTGACTCCGGTCTTCGTTCTGGCGGGAATCGGTTTCATCTGGGTGCGGGCCGGTTTCGAGTACCGGGTCGAATTTGTCACCCGACTGGCCATGACGCTGGCCATTCCGTGCCTGATTTTCGAATCCCTCGTCCGGACGGAAATCCGTGCGGAGAACCTGGTTGCGACGATTTGGGCCTGCAGCGTCGGTTACGGGTTGTTGACCGTCGTTTTTTTCGCCCTGGTTCGTTTGGCCCGGTTGGCCGTCCGGACCTACCTGGCCCCTCTCATTTTCGGCAACACCGGCAATCTCGGGCTGCCGCTCGCCTACTTTGCCTTCGGCCAGGAAGGGCTGGATTACGCAATCGTCTCCTTTGCCTTCATGGCGGTCTATTCGTTTACCTTCGGGATCTGGATCGTTGCAGGCGGTGGCTCTGTCCTGAAGCTGTTTCGCGAGCCCATGGTGCCGGCGACGTTGCTGGGCGCGGCCTTCATCGTCCTGGAATGGGATGTACCCGACCTGGTTCTCAACACGCTTGAACTGATCGGCCAGATGGCCATTCCTCTCATGCTCATTACGCTCGGTGTCGCGTTGGCGCGCCTGAAGCTGTCGAAGTTGCGGCTGGCGCTGTCACTGTCGTTGGTCAGGGTTGTGGTCTGCGTGGCGGTCGCCGTGCTGGCGGGAAGCCTGTTCAGCCTGACCCGGGTTCCCCTCGCCGTACTCGTTCTCCAGCTATCGACGCCGGTTGCGATAACGGCCTATTTCCTGGCGGAAAAATACGGTGTGAATGCCGAGGAAGTCGCCGGTTTCGTCATTGTCTCGACGATGCTGTCGGTTGTCACGATTCCGCTGACGCTGGCGTTTCTTGTCGTCCCGTGACCGATGCCGGATGCACGATCGGGAAGCCGCACCGGTGACGACTCCCGGTGTCCCGGGATGGTGCGACGCCCGGCCGCGGACGAGACCGGGATGCCGGTGGGTTCATGAATCGTTGGGGCAAATCATCGCGGCTGGACAGGATATTGATTGACCCCTTGCGTGATTGGCGCGAAAAGACGTGCAATCGTAGCCGGAACGTGCGCCCGTACCCACGTCGTCCGGGAGGCCGGGCGCTGTCCGGCGATGCACTGTCTTTGGAGAACAAGCTGTGAGCAGAGCTGACGTTACAGGAAGATGGAAACGCGAGGTTGCCACCGAAGGCACCCATGTCTTCGGCCGATTGAACACCGGCATGCGCGGCGGTCCCGCGCCATTCGTTGCCGGACTCGTCTTCCTTCTCTTCCTCGGCGCCTGCTCGAGTCCCGGACCCAGGGAGTACGACAATGCGTGCGACATTCGCTACGACCACCCGTCCTGGTTCCAGGACCTTTCGAAAACGGAACGGGATTGGGGGGTCCCGCCGAACGTAATCCTGGCCGTCATGCACCAGGAATCCAGGTTCGATGCCGATGCGAGAACACCCCGCCGGTACGTGCTGTTCGGATTGGTTCCCTGGGGCCGTCAGTCTTCAGCCTACGGATATGCCCAGGTCCTCGATGGCACGTGGAACTGGTATCGATCGGAAACCAGAAGATGGAATGCGAAAAGAGACGAATTCGGCGACGCGGTGCACTTCATGGGATGGTACATGGACAAGACCACCGACAAGACCGGGGTTCCGAAGTCCGACGCCTATAACCAGTACCTGGCGTACCACCAGGGCCATCAGGGGTACGCGGAAGGGCGTTACCGGAACATGCAGTGGCTGAAGGATGTAGCCACGTCGGTCGACGCGCGCTCGAGGCGTTACCGGCAGCAGTTGGTCCAGTGCACCTGAACAGGTGCACCTGAACAGGATTTGCGATCCGCGGTCCGGCAGTTGGCGTCGTGTTTTCGAACGCCACGTCGAGTCGGCCGTGACGCGAACACGTCGACGCATGCACGCTTGGCCCGACGTCTCGTGCCGCGCAGGTTTCTGCGGCAACCCACCTGCACACGCAGTTTTCGGCGTGAGTCCCACGTGGCCGGCCGATCCGGCTTTCGCGGACGAGACCGGATGACCCCGTCCCTTGTTTTCCCGAAGAGCAGGTGAGGACGGCGTGCGCGAAGCTTTCGACGGGTTGCACGACCCTGGAAGGGCGGGACGTCCGGGATGGAAACGTACGATCGAACATTCGCGCGGAACAATGGGTGGCTTCGGAGGCCGGGACTGCGGGCATGACGCCGTCGGGTTCACTCGGGAGAAACCCGGCCGGTCCCGAGCCGCGATCCCTCGTGTCGGCCGGAGGACCAGCCTGTGAAACAGACCGTTGCGAGCCTGGTGGTCGACTCCCTCGTCGCGAACGGCATTGATTCCCTCTATTGTGTTCCCGGCGTGCAGAATGACGCCTTCTTCGATGCATTGTTTCATCGAAGGGACACCGTCAGGCCAATCCAGGCCCGGCACGAACAGGGCGCAGCGTACATGGCGCTCGGCGCGGCCCTCGCGACCGGGAAGCCCCAGGCATTTTGCGTTGTCCCCGGGCCGGGTTTCCTGAACAGCACTGCGGCCCTCTGCACGGCCTTTGCGCTCAACGCACCCGTTTTCGGGATCGTGGGCGACAACGCCACGGCGTTCGCGGGGAAGCGCCTCGGGCAGCTCCACGAGATCAACGGGCAGTTGGAAATCGCCGGGAATCTCGCGAAGCATGCGGTACGGATTGACGACCCCGACCAGGCGTCGGCAAGCCTGGCATCCGCCTGGAGCGCAGTTCGTTCATATCGGCCCGGCCCGGTCATTGCCGAGATTCCGGTCGATCTCTGGTTGAAGGGGACGCGCTACAGGCCGGATGACCTGAAGGGTGAGAGGCTGGCGCCACCCCCGGTCGACCAGCGGGTGCTGGAGAAGGCTTCCGAGCTGATTTCGGCCGCGAGGAGGCCGCTCGTTATCACGGGCGGCGGCGCACAGGATTTCAGCGACGAGATCAGGACTCTGGCAAGGCGTATCGGTGCTGGGGTTTCCGCCTTTCGGACCGGCCACGGCGTGATGCCGACAGAGGATTTACTGTGTATCGAGGCTCCGGCGGCGCACGCCGTCTGGCCCGAGTGCGACCTTGTCATTGGACTGGGAACCCGGCTTGTCCAGCAGAAGACCCTTTGGGGCCTCGACGCCCGGGTTCGCGTGATTCATGTCGACATTGACGCCGATGCATTGGCGGGGAGCAGGGAGATCGACCTTGCACTGCGTGCAGACCTGGCGGATGTCCTTCCCCGGCTCCTGTCGATCTTGCCCCGGCAGGATCAGCGGGATGGCTGGCGAGCCCGGTTGAACGTGGCCCGGTACGAGGTCGACGCGATCATCGGCGCCGAATTGAAGCCGCAGTTGGACTGGCTTGCGGCCATTCGCGCGGCAATGCCACGTGACGCGGTTTTCGTCGATGAGCTCACGCAGCTCGGCTACGTGGCACGATTCGCGTTTCCGAAGCACGGCCCGCGAACTTTCCTGAGCACGGGGTACCAGGGGACGCTTGGGTGGGGCATCGCCGCGGCGATCGGAGCCGCCAATGCCCGGCGAGACGTGGCGGCCGTTTCGGTCACCGGCGACGGCGGAGCGCTGTTCACGATCGGAGAGCTCGCAACGGCCGTGCATCACGACATCCCGATCAACATCATTGTCATGAACGACAACGCCTACGGAAACGTCCGGACGATTCAGCGGGAACGCTACGGCGGGAGACTCATCGCGTCTGACCTGACCAGCCCGGACTTCGTCGAGCTCGCCCGGAGCTTCGGGTTTTCGGCTACGCGTGCCGGGTCTCCGGAGGAACTTGAAAAGCACCTTGCGTGCGCGGTCGCACGAAGAGGCAGAAACCTGATCGAGGTTCCCGTTGGAGAATTTCCCTCGCCCTGGAAACACGTGATGCTGGGAAAGGCGCGTGGCGAAGAGGACAACGAGTGGCCGTGGCCCACACCGCCCCCGGGCCGATGATGGCGTGGCAGGATCTGTTCGTTCCTGCCACGCCGTCATCTCCGGCGACGAGGCCCGGGCTCGGGACTGGCAGATGGCCCTTACCCGGCGCTCCACTGCTGTGTCTGCACAAGACACTGGACCCCAAGTTGGTCGCCGCCATCGAATACGACGTCGTGCCGGCGTTGCAGGAACTCGGCATTGCCGATGCCGGGGAACCGGACCTTGACACCGAGGACCCGAGCTGACCCTGGTCTTCGACCACGAGGGATGGAGCCCGGAGCGGTTCTGCCGCCTGGCGTGTCGCGGCGTCGCCTGCCTGACCTGGAACAAGAACTTCGGCGTTGCAAACTGGCCGCTCAAGGACGTCGGCACGTTGAGTGTGCCCATCTACGGACCGGCCGTGAACACCGCCAGGCACGTGAAACCGGCCGAAAAGCCAGTGACACCGTCAAACGGTCTCAAGTTGCGTCAGGTCCGCCGCCAGCCGACCCATTGGCAAGAGTGGCCATTCACAGGGAACAATGTGGTGGTGAGCAAGAAGACGGGCAAAAGCAAAGTGGTCAAACAGTGCATCATTGCCGAGCGCGAGAGGCAGTTTCCTTGGTTTGGACGCAGGGTTTGAAGTCTTTGGGGATTCGAACACGGCCGATACGTCTGAGTGAATCGCTGAACCGGAAGACCGCTGCCCGGAACACAGGTTGGCGTCCGCCGTTCACGGCCGGGTGTCGACTTTTTCGGCAAGCCATGCCTTGATCAGAGACTGGTAGGGCATGTCCCGCTTGTTTGCGGCGATTTTGATCCGCTCAAGTAACGACACAGGCAGCCGCAAAGATATCGAGGCAGACGAGGGCTTGAGGTTTGGCATGCGGACATGTTCGGCCCTCGACCAGTCTACATAGTCGGTGGAATCCTGCTGTTCCCAGAATGTGCGCCCTTCTGCCTCAGTCGCAAACCTGGGTGTCGGTTCAAGCTTTTTGGACATAGATGGTTTTCTCCTTCCGGCTCATGGTGCGCGCTGAAATCACACGAATTTTGGTTCCTGCGCTCCACAGGATAGAACTGATGTGCAGGAGCCGGCCGTCATCTGTATGACCCAATGCGTGAAGTCGCGGTTCTTCAGCGCTGTGCTTCATGTCCGGCACCACCAGTAACGGTTCGTTGAAAAAGACCTGCTCGGCCTCTGCCTGGCTGACACCGTGCTTCCTGACACTCTTGCGACTGTTGCCGTCATCCCAGTCGAAGCCTGATATCCGTGAAAATTCAATCACGATTGTATATGACCATAATATACATTTTAGGTCAAGGCGACGAATACTGCTTTCGACTGATCGCGGGGCATCGTGGTCGGGCTGTAGACGATTGCGTCGATCAAACTGTTCTTGAAAGCCGGGGTCTCCAAACTGCTGGACCTGAGCCCCGTTGTAACGGCGCCGTTCACGCCTGAGGTGTGCCAGTCCGGATCGAAGCCCGGAAATTCGATGATCTCACCGCCGACGCCGACATCGGTCGAGCCTGCAGCTTCTTCACTCCGGAGGTTCGTCGAAATCACGCTGTGGGAACTGGTTCTGTTCCTTGATCGTTCAGAACCGCCTAATGCCCGTTTCTGTTTTCAAGCTCGAACTGGACACTGAACAGCCGGGCCTCTGTTCGAACCCCGATCTCCAGGTTTGCAAGAACGACCCGGGTGCGCCGGCCGTAGGCATCGGTAACGACCCAGCCGTGAAGCCGAAGCGGTTCGTTTGCGAACTGGAGTTCCAGCGTGCCAAGCCCGGGTCGCTCCGGGTCCTGCACGGTAATCGTGGTCCTGTTGCCGTTCCGTTCGACGGAGGACGGCCCGAGTTCAGCCTCAAGGTCCAGTTCGGCGGCAAGGAACAGGGCAAGAGGCGATGAGCGCAAGGGATACTGCCTGGCCGTCCTCGCACCCGCTTCGATGATCGCGATCTGGCTGCCGCCCGCGATCACGACGTCCGCCTCCGGGTTGGCATATTCGAGCCGCATGCGTCCGGGCCGGTGAACGTACAGCGTACCCTCCCGCCTCGTCCCGTCAGGATTGACCTGGACGATGTCCGACCGAACATGTTTGAGTCCGTTGAGGTAGTTCGATATCTCGCCAAGCGACGGAGCCGCCGCCGCGGGAAGTGCGGTGACCGCGGCAAGACCCAGGCAGAGGCAGAAGCAAAGACGTGCGGTCCGGAAGTTCATGATCGGACAATAAGGCCGGGATTCGCGACGGGGCAAGACGCCGGGCATCACGAACCGCTGCGGATGGTTCACGTTTCCGGGATCAGGATCTCGCGTTTTCCGACATGGTTGGCCGGGCTGACCAGTCCTTCGTCTTCCATCTGTTCGACGAGCCGGGCGGCCTTGTTGTACCCGATGGCAAGTTTTCTCTGGATGTACGAGGTCGAACACTTGCGGTCCTGGGCCACGATGTCCACGGCCTGGGCGTAGAGCTCATCCTGTCCGGTATCACCGCCACGCCCGATGATCAGGTTGACTTCCGATTCCGTGGCTTCGTCCAGTCCCTCGACCACCCCGTGCACATACTCGGGCGGGCCGAATGCCTTCAGATGCGAAACGACCGACTCGACCTCCGCGTCGCTGACGAATGGGCTGTGAATCCTCGTGATCTTGCCGCCGCCGGCCATGTACAGCATGTCTCCCGTACCGAGCAGCTGTTCCGCTCCCATCTCGCCGATGATCGTGCGGCTGTCTATTCGCGACGTGACCTGGAACGAGATCCGGGTCGGGAAATTCGCCTTGATCGTCCCGGTAATGACGTCGACCGACGGACGCTGCGTCGCCATGATCAGGTGAATCCCCGAGGCCCGTGCCATTTGGGACAACCGCTGGATGCAGGCTTCGATTTCCTTGCCTGCGACCATCATCAGGTCTGCCATTTCATCCACGATGACCACGATGAACGGAAGCTTGTTCGTGTCGAGGTGCTGGGTTTCGAGGATCGGCTCTCCCGTCTCGCTGTCGAATCCCGTCTGAACCGTTCGGGTGAATTCCTGTCCGCCCGCCAGGGCTTCATCGATACGGGCGTTGTACCCGTGGATGTTGCGGACACCGACCCACGACATCTTGCGGTACCTGTCTTCCATTTCCGCAACCACCCATTTGAGCGCGACAACGGCCTTCTTCGGGTCGGTCACCACCGGTGACATAAGGTGCGGGATCCCGTCATAGACGCTCAATTCCAGCATCTTGGGATCGATCATGATCATTCGGCACTCCTCCGGCGAGAGCTTGTAGAGAAGCGAAAGGATCATGGTGTTGATGGCGACCGACTTGCCCGAACCCGTGGTCCCGGCAATCAGGAGGTGCGGCATTCGCGACAGGTCGGCAATGAATGGCGCGCCGCCGATGTCCTTGCCAAGAGCCAGTGGCAAGAGGCTCTTTCCATCATCGAAGGACGTGGTCGACAGGATTTCGTTCAGGAGCACCTTCTCGCGGTGTATGTTGGGCAGTTCGATGCCAATGACCGATCGCCCGGGAATGGTGGAAACCCGTGCGGACAACGCGGACATCGATCGCGCAATGTCGTCTGCGAGGCCAATGATCCGGCTTGCCTTGAGCCCGGGCGCCGGCTCGAGCTCGTACATGGTCACGACCGGTCCGGGGCGAACCGAAATGATTTCGCCCTTGATTCCATAGTCGTCGAGAACGTTTTCAAGCATCCGCGCGTTTTCTTCGAGGGCTTCGTTGCTGAGGCTCTGCCGGATGACGGTCGTTGGTGTGGCAAGCAGCCCGAGAGGTGGAAAGACATAGTCTCCGGGAGCCTTTTGGGGGAAAAGGCTCGGCTGGGCCTCGGATCTCGCCCGTTCGCTGGTCTTGCTCGAAGACCTGGTCATTCCGCGAACCAGGGGTGACGGTTCCTGAGTGGGAGACGCCGCCTGAACCATGCGCGGGGGCGCCGGCCCAAGGCGAAGTTCGCCCGGCACGGGGTCCGTTTCATGATCGGGATCCCCGGCACCGGAGTCCGAACCGGCGGCGTGCGGGGCGGAGTCGCCGGTCGTTTTGTCGTCGGTCCAGAGGTTGGCTCCGGCGATCACTTGCACGTCGTCATCCTGTTGGCGAGTCCCGTGGGCAGGCCGTCGTCCGAGTCCGACCAGACTGCAGGCCCGTGCCCAGAATCCCGGTTTTTCGGTGTCCGGGTCGGACGTTACGGGATGCGCCGTTTGAGTCATGGCCGCGACCCGGTGATCCCGTTTCCTGAGTGGCGGCTCGAAAACATGCGGCGTCTGCCGTTCCCGCCAGCGGGATTCCGGGCGGACAATGACATGCGCGACGCTGCGGAGACACACGCCATATGTGAACAGCAACAATTTCAGGGCGTACACGAGCTCGTTTCCGGTAACACCGAGAGCGACGGTGGTGGCAACAAGGGCGAGCACGGCGAAGACGGACGTTATCACCGTAAGTTCGAGATCCGGGTCAAGCAGGTCCATTCGAACGGCCAGGCGAAGTATCGCATCTCCAAACAGCCCTCCCATCCCGAACTCCTCGCCCCAGATCGGAAGGGTCACATTGGACGAAAGGAAGATCGATGAAACGGCGATTGCAATGGGAACAACCGGTGCGCGGTAGAGGATCCGCGAATCGCCGGCGTGCAGGACCAACCGGATACCCCAGGTTCCGGCGGCAATGGGAATTCCCCAGGCGGCGAGACCGCAGATCATGATCAGTGGATTGGCGACCCCGGCGCCTAGACTGCCGAGGATATTCTGGGCAGGTTCCGTCGATGCGGCAAACAAGCTCGGATCCTCGGGTGAGTAGGTCCAGAGTGCCGCCCCAACGGCGCCGGCGACTGCGATCAGAACAAGGCCGAGCATTTCGATCGAACGATTTCGAACGGCCGTGTAGGTTCTGGGGTCAAGAAGTGGGGCGCGACGCCCGCTCGAGATGGCCATGTAACGTCTATCCTCCCGGGATCATGGTCCTGAGTGTGCGAAGACCGAGTTCGAGACGGTCCCGGTCCGGAGTGATTGTGACACGGATGAATGGCTTGGCCGGATCCGGAATTCCCGGCTCGACCGGGCCTGAAAGATATGCACCGGGCAAGACCCGGATACCGGCATTTCGCCAGAGATCGAGTGCGGTGGTTTCACCGTCTCCGGTTCGGATCCAGAGAAACATCCCGGCTTCGACCGGTCTGTAGACGGACGTGTCCAGTCCGGAAAACACGTCGTCGGCGAGCAGGTATTTGCGTATGTACTCTGCACGGCTGTCCTCGACATGGGCCTCCTCGGCCCACGCGCGCGCGGAGACGCGTTGGATGGGTAGTGGCAACGGCGCCCCTCCGTAGGCGCGGAGTTTCCTGAGTTCCCCGATCGTTTCCGGGCCGCCGGCAACAAATCCGGACCTGAGACCGGGCAGGTTCGAGCGCTTGGACAGGGAGTTGAACGCGAGCACGCGTTCGGGGTCGGCGTCCAGGTGTCCGGCAACCTCGAGGATTCCGGGAGGAGGTTCACGCCGGTAGATTTCCGAGTAGCATTCGTCGGAAAAGACGAGGAAATCATGTGCCTCCGCCAGGCGGATCAGCGAGGCAAGCCACTCCGTCGACGCAATGGTTCCCTGCGGATTGGATGGAGAACAGACATAGGCGATGGCTATCCTGTCCAGTGTCGAACGGTCCAGCTCCCCGAAATCCGGCAGAAAACGGTTCTCGGCGGTCGCCGGGACGAGAATCGGTCGAGCCCCGCCTGCGGCGGCGGCGCCCGCATAGACCTGGTAGTACGGATTCGGCATCGCGACGAACGGCCGGTTCCCTGACTTCCGATCCGGACAGAGGGCCAGGCAGGCACTGAACAGGCCCTCGCGGGATCCGTTGACCGCCATGACCTGTGTCCCGGGATCGAGCGTCACGCCGTAGCGGTTCTCGATCCATCCCGCGATCGACGCAAGGAGGTCGTGCGCACCCGAATTCGGCGGATAGTTCCGGAACTCCTCGATGTGTTCGAGCAGCACGGGCCCGACGAAATCAGGCGGAGTGTGCCTGGGCTGGCCCAACGCCAGGTCAAGAACATCCCCGCCGGCAGCCTGCCTGTCGAGCAACGCACGAAGCCGGGCAAACGGGTACGCGGGCAATTTCGAAAACCGCTCGTTGAGTTTCATGACCTGCCTCAGGTCTCGGAACCTTTTGGTTCTTCTTGCTGCCGAGAATAACGGAATGTGGCGAAAGGTTCAAAATTTTTTTGACACGCAGTTCGGACGCCCCGTTTGGCGGGGTTGGTCAGGCAACGGAATCCCGCCAGGGAATGTGGGTAACGTCCGTGTACGGGTCGCCGCATTCGCAGCGCGAATCGGCGGAATCGGCAGGCTCCGACGCGCCTTCAGGCGGCGAGGCGTCCGGCGTCCGCTGCCGCCCGGAAGCGGTCAGATGATCCGTGCGACAGTGGCACCGATCGCCAGGAGCTCGTCTTCGGCCATCGGCAAACCGGTCAGCATCAGTCCGCAGGACGGAGCACCGGCAGGCAGCGTCAACGCGCATTGGCCCAGGACGTTGACGATCCTGGTGTTGCGCAACGCGAGGAGATTGGCGCGGGCGTAATAGGCGGGATCCCTGTTCAGCCGGTCCGTTTCCGGCGGGAGTATCGCGGATGTGGGCGCCAGGACCGCGGAGTACCCGTTCATCCGCGCTCGGCAGGATTCCCTGATTTCGTTCAGGCGGCGCCATCCTTCGATGTACTCCGTCGCGCGAAACTGTTTTCCGCCCCGAAACCTCTCGAGGATCTGGTGAAACATCAGGTCGGGAGATTCCTCGATGACGGTCCGCCATTCAGCGTACGCCTCCGCCAGAAGCAGGCAGCCCACGAGATCCAGTGCTTCGGCGTACTCTGGCAACGACGCCGTCTCGATCACGGCGCCGGCACCCTCGAGAGCGCGGACCGAGCGGTCGAAAGCGTCGGCCGGAGCGTCTTCGATGTCGTCAAGGACCACGTCTTTCGGGACGAGGAACAGCACTCCGTCGAGAGAAGCGCCCCGGAACACGCCGGGCGGCCTGCCTTCGAGAATTGCCATGAGCATCGCGGCGTCTTCGACCGTTCGCGTCAAGGGGCCAACCGTGTCAAATGACCGCGCGAGCGGCACGACGCCGTCGAGCGAGAGCCGGCCATGGGTCGTCTTGAGCCCGACCAGGTCATTCCAGGCGGCGGGTACCCGCACGGAACCGCCGGTGTCCGACCCGATTGCCGCCGCGGCCAGGCCGAACGCGACGGAGGCCGCGGCGCCCGACGATGAACCGCCCGGAACCACGCCCGGTCCGATCGTGCATGGCGGTGTCGCCGTTACGGGATTGTATCCGAGGCCGGAAAACGCCAGTTCGGACTGGTGAGTCTTGCCAAGGCAGACGAGACCATGCGCTGCCGCTTTGTCCAGGGTGGCGGCATCGGTTTCGGGAACACGCCCCTTGAGCAGAAGCGAGCCCGATTCCGTTGCGACCCCGGCCGAATCGAACACATCCTTCCACGAAATCGGCACTCCGTCCAACGGGCCAAGCCTCCGGCCCGTCCGTGCCCGTTCGGACGCTTCGGCAGCTTCCCGACGCGCCCGCTCCGGCGTTGTCCGGGCATAAATGCGTGATCCGTCCGGATGATTGTCGATGGCGTCGAGGAAGGCTTCGGCGAGGTCGCGTGGATCGATTTCGCCGGCGCCGATCGCCCGGCCGAGTTCACTGGCGCTCGACGCCAGCCAGTCAGCTGGTTGTTTCAATTTCTGCTCCTGTCACGGTGCCGCGCCCGAATCCCGGGCGGCCGGTGTCCGATCTACACCGACCCCCGTCCCGTCGCCAGATGTGATCGGTGGGCAAAGGTTGTCCTGAATCAGTCCCATGACCGCGTGCCCGCGATCGTTTGAACGAGTGCCGAATCCGGCTCCGCCAGGTCTTCGACCGCCGAGAAGTGATCGCGGTTTCGCTCGTGGACCAGCCCGACCTTCCGGAACGGTCGCCAGGCTTCGTGGATCAACTGGGTCTGGCGGAGAAATTCAGGCCTCTCCAGTGCGCCGACCCAGAAGGTCACCGAAAGCTCGCGCCGGTCCGGGAGCGGCCGGTGAAACACCGGGCTCTCGTCCCGGGCCTCCCGGTCGTCCAGGTTCAGGATCCGGTTCATTTCCGTCAGGAGAAGCGGTCGAATGTCGAAGAGTCCGCTGATCGCCACGACTCGTGCCAGGCGGTTCCGGACACGTCCCGGGAGCGGGCTGTCGTCGCAGATCATGCGTGTCGCCAGGTGACCGCCGGCCGAATGACCGACGAGCGTGACGGGTCCGTCGCTGTGCCGGGCGGCGAACTCCACGGCGGTCGCGATTTCTGCGGTGATCTCGGAAACCCTGGCCTCCGGCGCCAGGGTATAGCCGGGAACGGCAACATCGAATCCGGCCGCGCGAATCCCACCGGCCATATGGGTGAAGAATTCCTTTCCGAGTCGAATCCAGTAGCCCCCGTGAATGAAGACGACCAGCCCCTGTGACCTTGTTGCGGACCGGAGGATGTCCATGCGGTTGCGTGGACGCGGTCCGTAGACCAGGTCCGTTTCCAGATTCCCGGCGAGCGCGGGAGACTGCCGAAACTCCTCCGCAAGCCGTGCCCATCGCTTGAGCGTGGCATCGGCCCCGGGAACATGGCCGATGTTGTCCAGCGCTTTGTCCCAATCGATCATCGCGTCACCGTGAAGCCGGGCCGACCCTTCGCTGATCCTGTCATCGGAACCCGGTCCGGTAATTCTCGGAATACCGCGACATCAGCGGTCCTGCAGCGACGCCCGCGACAAATCCCCCGAGATGCGCCTCCCAGGCCAGTGTCCCGCGGAAAGCAAAGAAGATCAGGACATTGGCTGCGACCAGCCCGAGCATCGTCTTGAGGAGGGGCGTGATCGGCAGTCCGAATCGCCGACGGTGCCTGAAGTCCCAATAGAGCCACATTCCCAGGAATCCGAACACGGCGCCGGACGCGCCGATCATGGGTGAATTCGACGACGAGAGAAACTGGAATCCAAGCGCCCCGGCAACCGCGGACACGATGAACAATGCGATCAACGACCAGGCACCGGCACGTGCCGCGATGTACTTTCCGAGCGCGAGAAGTACGGTTGAGTTGAGCGCGACATGCATGATCCCACCGTGAAGAAAGGCATGGCTTACGTACATGGTCAGCCACTGCTCATCAAACAGCGGAGCGGAAGCCCCGGTTGCAACCGGTCGCCAGAACGCACCGTTCAGGATGGCGTAACTGCGCCACTCCGGATCCAGCCAGCCCCGGTCGGAGGCGGCCAGCGAGAGCTCGATGGCGACAATTGTCCCGACCAGGACCCAAAGCTGCCACGGAAGGTGATCGGCGCGTCTGGTCCGGGATTCGGCCATGTTCGTCTCCGTTTTCGTTCCTGCAGGGCTCGGTCATGGCCAACCCGAAGGGCCGGCGCCGACGGTCGTTGTCCGCGCCTCGTGCCCCGGGAACCGACGAACCGTCGCACCCCTCCGTTTCGCGAAGAACCGGTCGGGATGGCCGTGCCAGCGACGTCGTCGGGAGCCAGGCGGACCGGCGGTCCCGGAATCAGACATCGAGAGCGTTGTCGCGCTCCCATGACGTGAAATGAGCCGCGTACTGGTCCCATTCCTGCCGCTTCAGCTTGAGGAATGCGGCAGAAAACTCGTCGCCGAGCATGGATCTCAATGCCTTGTCCCTTTCGAAGGCACGCAGTGCATCCAGCAGGTTGAGCGGCAGGCGTTTCGCGCCCCGGGCCTTGTGCCCCTCGGCGTACATGTCGATGTCGAGGCGCTTGCCAGGGTCGGCCGACGTCTCGATTCCGAGAAGCCCGGCCGCGATGACCGCTGCCTGGAACAGGTACGGGTTGGTGGCGCCATCGGCGAGGCGAAGCTCGAAACGGCCCGGGCCCGGCACCCGAACCATGTGGGTCCGGTTGTTCCCCGACCATGTCACCGTGTTTGGCGCCCAGGTCGCGCCCGAGTGCGTTACCGGCGCGTTGATCCGTTTGTAGGAGTTGACCGTCGGGTTGGTGATCGCCGAGAGGGCGGCCGCGTGCCGGATGATTCCGCCAAGGAAGTGTCTGGCCGTGTCCGACAGGCCGAGCTCGCCGTCTCCGGCGAAGAGGTTCGATGCGCCATCGGCACTCCAGGCCGAAATGTGGGCATGGCATCCGTTGCCGGTCAGTTGTTTGAAGGGCTTCGGCATGAAGGTGGCGCGCAGTCCGTGGTTTTCGGCCACGGACTTGACCATGAACTTGAAAAAGGAGTGCCTGTCGGCAGTCGTCAGCGCGTCGCTGAACTCGAAGTTCATCTCGAACTGGCCGTTCGCGTCCTCGTGGTCGTTCTGATACGGACTCCACCCGAGGGCCAGCATGTAATCGCAGATCTCGGTGATGACGTCGCAGCGACGCATGAGCGCCTGTTGATCGTAACAGGGCTTGTCCGCAGTATCCCGCGGGTCGGAAATCGCCGATCCATCGGGCGTGATCAGGAAGTACTCGGCTTCGACCCCGGTCCGGATCGACAAACCGTGTTCCTCTGCCTTTTCGATCAACCTGCAGAGAGTGTTCCGCGGCGCCTGGGCCACATCGTCGCCTTCCATGACGCAATTGGCCGGGACCCACGCGATCGCCGGTTTCCACGGCAACTGTATGGCGCTGTCGGGGGACGGCACGGCCAGCATGTCCGGATGGGCCGGTGTCATGTCGAGGTGAGCGGCGAACCCGGCGAACCCGGCTCCGTCAACCTCCATCTCGTCGATGGCGTCGCGGGGGACCAGCTTGGCCCTCTGGGCTCCGAACAGGTCGGTAAACGAAATCATGAAATACTCGACATTGTTGTCGCGCGCGAACTTGTGTAGCTTCCCAACCATCACGTTCCTCCCGGCAGCCGGTTTATCGTTCCTTCACGCCGGTCCGTTCACGTCGGTGCTTCCACCGACAGGACCAACGCCCGCCATGGTATACCTGCCATTGCCGAAGCTTCAACTGCGATCCACGGATTTCCGGGAACGTCGGGCGAAAGCGGTGTCGTGATTTCGGAATCGAGACCAAGTTTGAATGTCGTCAATGCAGGTTGAAACGCGTCGCCTGCAGAGCCGACTGTCGGCCAATGAGAAAAGGCCGCATCGCTTTTTCCCTGACTTCGGGATCGAGTCTGGAACGGTCGATACCCGGCAATTCGACCGCCTCCAGGAAGTCGTGCTTGTCCTGGCGCAACACATCCTTTGACAAGGAGATTTGGATTGCCGGTGCAGGAATGACCCGGCGCGATGCGTTGGTCGCGGGCCTTGCGGCGGGCGAACCCTTCAAACAACCACCTCCGCCAGTTCCTGATGCACTGGGACGCGCTGAAGACGGCATGCGCCCGCTCCTGCGTGCGGCCTCGCCATTCTGCACCCGAAACCGCGGGGTTCGGCCCACCGCGCGTGAGACCGTAAATCGGTCCATAGGTGGCCCCCTCAGCCTTCCGTCCCCGCCGTCAGGGCTTTCGCACGTCATTCCGGTATGGTCGAACCAGGAAGACTTCAGGCGTGTCTCATGGTGGCGCCGAGTCGTCGACGAAATCTCCTTCTCGTGTTGCCGGTGGATTGATCCTACCCGCATTTTTCCAGGGCGCTTCACCGAAAGAGCCGTTCGAGCGCGTCGCGCCGGGTCTTTTGTTTCCGGGGACTTGCTTGCCTGAGCCTCTTGAGTAAAATCCCTCTACGCCATTGATTCTGCGGGATTCGCCACACCTGCATCTTCGACGACCTTGACCAGTTGGTAGCCGAGCTGCCTGGCGCGTCGGCCGAGGTTGGAGACGGTCCGGTTGACGCGGCGCTGCTCATAGGTCTCGATCCCGCGCTCCACATATTCCTCACCGCGGGTGACCAGCGTGTAGATCAGGCAGGCAAGCTCCCGCGCGGTTGCGGTGATCGCGACGGGTGCGTCCTTTCGAGCGAGGCGCCCACGGTGCCTGGCACCGATGAATGTCTGGCTCCTGCGGGCCGTCATGGCCGCCATGCGCAGGGATTGCGCAACCTTGTTGACCACCTTCGGCGCGCGTCCCGGCAGGGCCTTGCCACCACTGATGCGGGTTCCCGGCGCCAATCCCAGCCACGAACAGAAGTGCTGTGCGGACGGGAAGGCGGAGAAGTCCGGACCGATCTCCGAGGCAATCGTGAGCGCGGTGTTCACGCCGATGGTCGGGATCGCAGTGAGGTCGACGCCCATCATCCCGTGCAATGCCGCGGCCGTCGCCCTTTCCCGGGCAGTCCGGCTGGCATGCTTGCCCAAGCGGGGCTTCGATGTGCTGCGCCCGGAACGCGAAGCATCCGGGGACCCGGGCGGCAGATCGTCGTCCGAACCACCTTCCGGAGGTGTCAGGCTGTCGATCTGTGCCGCGATCTGTTTCTCGCACGTCTCAATCTGTTCAGTGAGGAAGTCGAAGCGTTGCATCGCCTGCGTCAGCGCGAACAGGTGCTCCGCGCGCCAGGTGCCCTGAAGCGCCGCCACGATCCTGTCGACGCCGGCCCTGATCCGCCCGTCGCGAAGTTCCGCAAGGCGGTGCGGATCACGCTCGCCGTCGATGATCGCCCGCAGGATCCTCAGTCCCGTCACCCCGGTGATGTCGGCGATCACCGAGTCGAGCCGCACGTTCATTTCGGTCAGAGCCTTCTGCATATGGAGCACACAGCGCGCGCGGTCCTCGATCAGCCGCTTCGTCTGACGCACGTACGAGCGCAGCGGGCAGACCGCATCGCCGGGACGAAAAGCGCCGCGCAGAAGCCCGTACGACAGAAGCTGACGGATCCACTGGCAATCGAGCACATCGCTCTTGCGCCCGGCGATCTGCTTCGTCATCCGCGGCGGCACCAGCATCACCTCGAAACCAGCACGATCCAGAACCTCGTAGACCGGAATCCAGTACACCGAGGTCGATTCCATCGCCACCGTCTCAACCCCGCAGGACGACAGCCACGACGCCATCTCCTCGAGGTCCCGCGTGAAGGCATCGAACGACCGGACCGGGTCGGCACACCGGTCCGGATCGACCGCGACGTAGTGAACGTCCTTGCCGATGTCGATCCCGGCACAGTCCCGGTTCACCACCTCCAGGCTCTCGGTCTTTCGTCTTCGCTTGCGTGGCATGGACATTCCTCCCCTGACCGTCTGTTTTCACTCAGGTCAGGGAGGAACCACAGCGAAACTTCAATCTCTTGAACGAGGTCACGGCAGAACCGTGCCATCAGTGACAGACGCCGATCATGGTTCGGGCCAAGCTCTTGTACGGGTGACAGAGCACGCCATTGCTCATCGGACCTCGACTGCCCCGACCTGCAGACAGATCACACCTTCGGTACCGTCGCCGCAAGCACCATTTACTTTCGCGACAGGGCCGGCGCCGCGCGGGGGTGGTGGCTCTTGAGTAAAATCCCTCTACGCCATTGATTCTGCGGGATTCGCCACACCTGCATCTTCGACGACCTTGACCAGTTGGTAGCCGAGCTGCCTGGCGCGTCGGCCGAGGTTGGAGACGGTCCGGTTGACGCGGCGCTGCTCATAGGTCTCGATCCCGCGCTCCACATATTCCTCACCGCGGGTGACCAGCGTGTAGATCAGGCAGGCAAGCTCCCGCGCGGTTGCGGTGATCGCGACGGGTGCGTCCTTTCGAGCGAGGCGCCCACGGTGCCTGGCACCGATGAATGTCTGGCTCCTGCGGGCCGTCATGGCCGCCATGCGCAGGGATTGCGCAACCTTGTTGACCACCTTCGGCGCGCGTCCCGGCAGGGCCTTGCCACCACTGATGCGGGTTCCCGGCGCCAATCCCAGCCACGAACAGAAGTGCTGTGCGGACGGGAAGGCGGAGAAGTCCGGACCGATCTCCGAGGCAATCGTGAGCGCGGTGTTCACGCCGATGGTCGGGATCGCAGTGAGGTCGACGCCCATCATCCCGTGCAATGCCGCGGCCGTCGCCCTTTCCCGGGCAGTCCGGCTGGCATGCTTGCCCAAGCGGGGCTTCGATGTGCTGCGCCCGGAACGCGAAGCATCCGGGGACCCGGGCGGCAGATCGTCGTCCGAACCACCTTCCGGAGGTGTCAGGCTGTCGATCTGTGCCGCGATCTGTTTCTCGCACGTCTCAATCTGTTCAGTGAGGAAGTCGAAGCGTTGCATCGCCTGCGTCAGCGCGAACAGGTGCTCCGCGCGCCAGGTGCCCTGAAGCGCCGCCACGATCCTGTCGACGCCGGCCCTGATCCGCCCGTCGCGAAGTTCCGCAAGGCGGTGCGGATCACGCTCGCCGTCGATGATCGCCCGCAGGATCCTCAGTCCCGTCACCCCGGTGATGTCGGCGATCACCGAGTCGAGCCGCACGTTCATTTCGGTCAGAGCCTTTGAACGTATTCAGAAAATCTGATGGGTTTTCGGGCGTTTTTGCCCGGATTATTTGATGTTCGGGGTTTGGTGCCCCTCAATTTCCTTGCAAGAAGTCGATTGAGGGGCTTTGTCTCGGTGACGCTCAAATCATCTGAGACGAGGCCAATGTTACACGATTTCTTTCCCGGTTCCATCCTTTCCTGCGCCCGTATCTGGGCCTTCCTGACGTGGATTGACGCGGCGGAAGCCGAGCGCGTCCGCGCGGAAGGTTGCCCGCGTTGCGGGAGCTGCCTGGACAGCGCGTCCTATCCCCGCAAGCCGCACGGTCTTGCGGCATCCCTGCGTGAGGGCATCCGGCGTTTCAGTTTCTGTTGCCGGGCCTGCCGCCGCCGCGAGACGCCGTCGTCGGTTCGCTTTTTCGGCCGGCGGTTCCGGGTGGCTCCGGTGTTCCTTGCGGCGAGCTTCCTGGTTCAGCGCGGCGGGTTCCGGCTGACGACCGTCTCCGAGCGCCTGGGCATTCCGGTGACGACGCTGCGGCGCTGGCGTCGGTGGTGGTGCGCGATATTCCCGGAAACACGGGCGTGGCGTCTGAAGCGGGGCGAACTGGCACCGCCGCCCGGGGAGGCGCCTCTGGTCTGGCTGATGCGGACGATACGGGGGCGTTCGCGGCGTTCGCGGCTGTTGCGGAGCCTTGTCTGGCTGCGTCCGTGGACCGGATCCTTCAGTCTCGGTGGTGGCTGAGGGCGCATCCGCAGAGGATGGAACTGTCACGATAATCCGGGGCCGAATAGCACTGACCTCCCACGGACCGACACAGGGAGGACAGCGTCATGGGCAAGAGAGACGAACCCGGCGACCCCGACGGCTGGGCACGCTTGCGCTTTGCGGTGGTCGGACCGCTGCTGGCGGCGCCGCCGCCGAAGGGCCGGCTGCGGGGCGAACTCGAGAGGTTGGCGAGCCAGGTCTGGCAGCGTCCCGGCGGCGGCGAGGTCCGCTTCTCGGTATCCACCATCGAACGCTGGTACTACCAGGCCCGGGCACAGGACCGGGATCCGGTGGGTGCGCTCCGGCGGCAACGGCGCAGCGATGCCGGCCGCGAGCGGGCGCTGTCTCCGGCCCTGCTCGACGTCCTGCGGGAGCAGTACAGGGCCCACCCGTCGTGGAGCGTGCAACTGCATTACGGCAACCTCGAGGCGCGCGTGGAAGACGAGCCATGGCTCGGGCCGATGCCGTCCTATTCGACGCTGAGACGTGCGATGCGGCGCCGTGGGCTGGTCCGCCGCCGCCGCCGCCGCGGCACTGACCAAAAGCAGGTGCCGGCCGAAGCGCGCGAGGTTCTGAGCTACGAGGTCTCGCGCTCGCATGCCCTATGGCACTGCGATTATCACCACGCATCTGTCCGGGTGCTGACGCCGGGCGGCGAGTGGCGGACGCCCTTCCTGTTCGGGGTCCTCGACGATCATTCCCGTCTCGGCTGCCACTTGCAGTGGTACCTGGAGGAGACGACCGAGACCTTCACCCACGGGCTCAGCCAGGCGTTCATGAAGCGCGGGCTGCCCAGGGCCCTGATGTCGGACAACGGTTCACCGATGATCGCCGGCGAGGTCGAGGCCGGCCTGTTCAGACTGGGCATCCAGCATGTCCGGACACTCGCTTACTCACCTCATCAGAACGGCAAGATGGAGGTCCTGTGGGGTTCGGTCGAAGGCCGTCTGATGGCCATGCTCGAAGGGATCGGGGAACCGCTCACCCTGCAGATGCTGAACGACGCGACCATCGCCTGGCTCGAGCATGACTACCATTGCCGGGTCCATCGCGAGCTCGGGGTCACGCCTCTTGAGCGCCTGAAGCAGAGCGACAATGCCGCGCGGGACTGTCCGGACAGTGCCGCGCTCAGGTCGGCGTTCCGGATTGCGGTCACGCGGACCATCCGGCGCTCCGACGGAACCCTGTCGCTCGACAGCGTCCGTTTCCAGGTGCCGAAACCCTGGCGCCACCTGCTCGAAGCCCGGGTGCGCTATGCCCGCTGGGACCTGACGGTCGCAGAACTGGTCACCGAGAACGACGACTGCCTGTGCCTGCTCCATCCGCTCGACAAGCGCGCGCATGCCAATGCCGCGCGCAGGCCGGTCGGACCCGGCGACGCCGCCGATGCCGAACCCGGCACCGGAAAGGCGGAGGTGCCGCCGCTTCTCAGGAAGATCCTGAACAAACAGGCGGCAACCGGCCTGCCGCCGGCCTGGATGCCCTTCCGGGGCGATTCCGACAAGACCGACAACGCCGGCGACGAGGAGGATCATTCGTCATGAACCGTGAGACACTGAGCCTGTATGGCCTCAAATGGAACCCGTT
Source organism: Paracoccaceae bacterium (assembly GCA_965242975.1). GTDB lineage: Bacteria > Pseudomonadota > Alphaproteobacteria > Rhodobacterales > Rhodobacteraceae > JAPPHA01. The sequence goes on from CBDETS010000007.1 coordinate 4,759,021, forward strand.
TGCCCCCGACCTGCCGGCCGGGGAGCTGTTCACCACTCCCGCCGTCGAGAGCTTCTGCCTCAGGGTCGAGAACCATCTCCTGGGCCAGGGCGGCTTCGCCCTCGTCGTCGGCGATCCCGGGACCGGCAAGAGCGCCGTCCTGCGCCAGCTCGCCCTGCGTCTCGACACGATCGAGGGACTGCGCATCGCGGCGCTCTCCCACCCGTCCTCGCGGCTCGCCGACTTCTACCGCGAAATGGGCGAACTGTTCGGCATCGCACTGGTCCACAACAATCGCTGGAACGGCTTCAAGCTGCTGCGCGACCGGTGGCGCTCCCATCTCCACGACACCCGCATGCGGCCGCTGCTGCTCATCGACGAGGCCCAGGAACTGCAGACTTCCGTGCTGACGGAGATCCGCCTCCTCGCCTCCACCGAGTTCGACTCCCGCACCATTCTCTCCGTCGTCCTCGCCGGCGACAGCCGACTGCTCGACAAGTTCAGGACCCAGGAACTCGCGCCGCTGGCCTCGCGCATCCGCCATCGCCTGACACTGGACGCCGCCGACCCCGACGGGCTGGCGAAACTGCTCGACCACCTGCTCAGGGCAGCCGGCAATCCGGCGCTGATGACCGCCGAACTGAAGACGGCCCTCACCACCCATGCCGGCGGCAACCCGAGGAGCCTCGCCATCATGGCCGACAGCCTGCTCGCCGCCGCCGCCGAAAGCGAGCGCACGCAACTCGACGAAAGCCTCTTCTTCGAGGTCTTCGGAACCGCCCTGCCGGGCAGGAGGACACGCCGATGACCGCATTCCCCACACGCAGGCCGCGCGAACTCGAGGACCGCCCGCGCCAGCAGGACTGGCTGGTCGACACCCTGTGGGGCGAACAGGCCGTCGGCATCCTCGGGGGAGAACCCAAATGCGGCAAGACCTTCCTCGCCCTCGACATCGCCGTCGCCGTCGCCAGTGCCGCTCCCTGCCTGCGGCGCTTCCCGGTCGAATGCCCCGGCCCGGGGTGCTGCTCTATGCCGCCGAGGACGCCGGCCATGTCGTCCGCCAGCGCCTCCAGGGGATCGCCGCCGCCGCCGATGTCCACTTCGATGATCTCGACATCGCCGTCATCGATACCCCGGTCCTGCGCCTCGACCGCAAGGCGGACCAGGCGAAGCTCGCCGCCACCGTCGACCAGGCCCGGCCCCGCATCCTGATCCTCGACCCACTGGTCCGGCTGCATGGCGTCGACGAGAATGCGGTCGGCGAGATCGCGCCCATCCTCGCTTATGGGAACCAAATGTTTATGTGAATCTTGAATCCCAAGTGCCTGTCACGACGCACGTTTTCCACCGATTCGGTTCCCATAAAAATCCGGCTCAGACGTTCGACAGCATCGCCATCAGCGCGTCCTTCACGCCCGTGAACCGTCCCTTGCCAAGGCCCGGGGAATGCCACTCCGAGAGCATGTCCAGCTTTTCGGCAGGATCCGTACGAAGGTAAATCTCCGTGGTCTGGAGGCTCTGGTGCCCCAGCCACAGCGAGACCTTGCGGATGTCGCCGGTCGCCTCGAGAATCATCAAGGCGCTGGCATGTCGAATGGAATGGGGCGTTACCTTCCGGCGTGCGATCGACGGTTGCGTCTGCGCCGCCGTCGTGACGTGCAGCTCGAGCCGCTTGGCGAAGCCGCGCCGGGTCATCCCCCGTCCCATCGCATTCAGGAACAGGTGGCGGTCGGGAACTTCGGGACGGACAGACAGCCATGCACCGAGCGCACATCCCGTTTCCTTCCACAGCGGCAGGACGCGGGCCCTTCGTCCCTTGCCCATGACCCGGATCTCGTCGAGCTGCGGCATCCGGACATCGTCGAGGCCGAGGCCGACCAGTTCGGAGACCCGGAGCCCGGCGTTGTAGGCAAGACACAGCATCGCCCGGTCCCGGGTTCCGGTCCGTGTGGCGGTGTCCGGCGCCTTGAGCAGCGCATCCACTTCGTCCCGGTCGAGATAGTCGAGCGCGGGAACGTCGCCCTTCTTCTGCGGGATCGCATGCACCCGTGCCGCCAGTTCGAGATGGTCCGGGTACCGGTACTCGAGGAAACGGCCAAAACTCTTGATTGCGGCCAAACGGGTGTTGCGGGTGTGAACCCCGTTTCCACGCTCGTTTTCGAGATGGTCGAGGAAGGCGAGAATGGTGTCGACCTCGAGATGGCCGACCTCGAGCGCGCAGGGACGGACGCCGTGCCTGTCCGCGGCGAAGACCGCGAGCAGCCTGAAGCTCGTGGTGTAGCTCTCGATGGTGTGCCGGCTGGCTCCCCGGTCACGGGGGAGATACTCCTGCAGGAAGGTGGATAGCGGGGGTGCGAGTTTGGTCATGTCTTTTCCTTTCCTGTCATGTGCAGTTTCTCGGTCGCCTCCGACACCTGGCGCATGAGGACGGGTGTCGCCTCCAGGTACCAGTACGTGTCCACAGGTCGCGCGTGTCCTAGGGTGGTCGAGAGCGCGAGCATGTGTCGGCCGACATCCTTCCGGCTGGAAGAGATGCAGCCTTCCAGTGCGCGAACGGCGAATCCGTGCCTCAGGTCGTGAAGCCTGGGGCCGGGTTCCCCGGCTTTGCCGCGAACCCCTGCCTTGCGAGCGAGCAGGATGAAGGTCTCGGTCAGATAATCCGGGCGCACCGGCCGGCCGGATGCGAGCACGAACAGGTGTTCGCAGGGTCCGCCCTGCCGTTTCCGCGCCACGAGGTAGTCGTCGAGGGCGCGGCGGGTGCTCTCGTGCAGGGGGACAAGGCGGTCACGGCGGTTCTTGGTATTCCTGACCAGGAGCCCGTCCGGTCCGAGGTCGCCCAGCAGCAGGCCGGTTGCTTCCGAGCGTCTCAGCCCGGTGCATGCGATGAGACCGATGATGGTGTGGAAGGTCCGCGGGGTGAGCGACCCTGCCGGCGGCAGGGACAGCGCTTCCGTCATGATCAACCGGATCTCCTCCGGTGACGGAATGCACGGCGGTGGGCGGTACCGTCTCCGCTTGCCGAGAGCGTCCCGGTGGGGCACCTCGTGACGGTCATCCCCGACATGGAGGAAGACGGCCAACCCGCGGACGATGCGCAGTCGTCTTTGTGCCTCGCCGACCGATATCGCCGTACGGGCCCAGTCCAGGACACTGTTTATACGCACGAATTCGTCGCCCCCGGCGTCGGCATGTTCTGCGTAACGCATCAGGACCCGCTCTTCTTCCCTGAACGACAGGCCCAGTGCTTTCCTGCTTGCGACGTAATCCTTCACGTGATCCGTCATGGTCATCGGTCGTCTCCCTCGAAGGGCCAGGGCTGCACCAGTTCACGGAGCATCCGGACATCGACGCGGGCATAGATCGCAGTGACGTCGGGAGAGCTGTGCCTGAGCAGGGTGCCGATGGCTTCCAGGGGGGCGCCGTCGCGCAGGAGATTGGTCGCCGCCGAGCGCCTGAACAGGTGTGACGCTGTCGGGCCGACGCCCCGGATACCGGCCCGCTCGACCGCACGGCATACGATGGAAGTGCTGATGCTGTTATTCGCCAAGGGCCGGTGCGGCGCCATGCAGCGGAGAAACACCTTCTTCTCGTCGCTGCGTGGCCGGGCCTCCAGGATGTAATCCCGCAGCGCGTCGCCCACATCCTGCGGCAGCGGCAGTTCCGTCTCCCGCCGCGACTTGCCTTTGACCCGGATGACGGCCCTGTCCCAGTCGATATCGTCGAGATTCAACCCGGCGACGTCGCCGGCCCGCAACGCAAGCCGGGCGAGCAGCAGCAGGGCTGCCCGGTCGCGCATCCCCATCGGCGTCGTCACGTCGCAGGTCGCGATCATGCGTTCGATATCGTCCTGCCCGACATGCCGGGGCAGGCTTTCGCCCCGGAGTCTCGGGACCGTCGGAACCGCGTGGACGAGTTCCGGCCGGCAGAGGCCGTTCGACCCGAGAAAGCGCAGGTACATCCGAAGCGCGCTCGCCTGGTCGCCGACCTGCCCGCGAGACGCGGTTTCGAGACGGTCCAGGATCGTGTTCCGGACACGGGCGGCGTCATACGCCCCCGGGTCGTCGCCGAGAGCCGGAAGCAGCGCGCGCATGTGCCTTTCGTATTGTTCGATGGTCGTGTCCCTGAGGCCGCGATGCTGCCGAAGCCAGTGGAGGAACGCATCGAGATGTTCACCGTGTTCCGCATGGCGTTGCGGGACCACCGGCGCCGGGATAACGTTCCTGTCCACCAGGAACGCGGCAAAGAGCCGGAGCGTTGATCCGGAGGTTCTGGAACCGGCAAACCCTGTGGGCCTGTCGAGGAACCCCGGATGAACACAGGTGCAGTCGTGGGCAAGAAAGCGACGCTGAACGCGTTCGTCGGCTTCCGCCAGGGGAATGTCCGACAGGTAGAGCCAGACGATGAAGTGGCGGCACAGGGTCCCGCTCGATCTGATCGTCGAGCTTGCGTATCCCTGCTCTTCCAGGGAGTCCCGGAACCGTGTCGCAAGATGTCCGCCGGCCTCGATCTCCGGGGGCACCTCTGCCCGCCCGGTCTCGAGCAGGTACCGGAGGAACCTGAGCGCAAATCGCCTGCAGTGCTGCCCGGGCTTCCTGCCGTTCCGATGCCGTCCCGGACAGTGGCATTCATGGCGCATGAAACGATCAAGAAGGTGGACGTCGAGCTTGTCGAGACCCGCCCCGTTGAGCGCCAGCCAGACCGCGACGTGCCTGGCCGTACTGATCAATAAGCTGGTCTTCCTGTCTGAAAGACCAAGGCCTTCCAGGTGCTCCGCATAGCACCGGACAACACGGGTATCCCGTTCCGGAACCACATCGAGCAGTGGAAGACCGAATTGTTTCGAAGGCACGATCTCTCTCCTGTCAGTGTCGAAATCGACAGGAGTAGAGCAGATTTTTATGTGAACCCAATCAGCGGATAAGGCGTGTCATGACAGGCACTTGGGATTCAAGATTCACATAAACATTTGGTTCCCATAAGCGAGGTGATGGGAACATTCCCATCACCTCGCTTTCCTCCGCAGCCTCCAGCGCCGGTTCGAAACCGCCGTCCTCGTCGTCCACCACGCCCGCAAGAGCGGCGCAGCACGGGCAGGACAGGCGCTGCGCGGCTCCGGCGAACTCTTCGCATGGTGCGACAGCATGGCCTACCTGCGCCGTCGCCGTCAGCAGATCTTCATGAGTGTCGAGCACCGCGCCGCCCCCGCCCGGGACGACATCGAACTCGACCTCGCGACCGAGGGGCACGGCACCTTCCTGCGCCTCAAGGAAACCCCGGCCCGCCAGCAGGCCGAACCCGACGGCGACCCCGGAACCCGGATCGTGAAACTGCTCGACGATGCGGCACGACCGCTCTCCCAGCGCCAGCTTCGCCAACGCGCCAGATTGCGCAACGAAACCGTCAGCACCACCCTCAGGCAGCTGTGCGGTGCCGGAACCGTGATCCGCTCCCGGGACGGCTACAGCCTCGGGCGCACCACACCGGCACTGTTCACCGACGACATGCTGTCCGATGGGCAAAACTGAACACTTCCCCGTCCAGGCACCCGGCAGAATCCGCTGCGCCGGCAACGAATCACAGTCCACACAGAACGGTAAACAGACCGTCCGCGACCACAGCCCGCGATGGCGGTTCCCGGTTCCCGCATACGCAAATCGACGGAACCGGTTCCCGGAACCACCCAACTCAACCCAGGCGCATCAACTCAACAACCGAAAACCACCAAAAACCGGGATCAACCCGCCATCAAAAATCGTGCGCACTCTCAGCCTTCTGCATATGGAGCACACAGCGCGCGCGGTCCTCGATCAGCCGCTTCGTCTGACGCACGTACGAGCGCAGCGGGCAGACCGCATCGCCGGGACGAAAAGCGCCGCGCAGAAGCCCGTACGACAGAAGCTGACGGATCCACTGGCAATCGAGCACATCGCTCTTGCGCCCGGCGATCTGCTTCGTCATCCGCGGCGGCACCAGCATCACCTCGAAACCAGCACGATCCAGAACCTCGTAGACCGGAATCCAGTACACCGAGGTCGATTCCATCGCCACCGTCTCAACCCCGCAGGACGACAGCCACGACGCCATCTCCTCGAGGTCCCGCGTGAAGGCATCGAACGACCGGACCGGGTCGGCACACCGGTCCGGATCGACCGCGACGTAGTGAACGTCCTTGCCGATGTCGATCCCGGCACAGTCCCGGTTCACCACCTCCAGGCTCTCGGTCTTTCGTCTTCGCTTGCGTGGCATGGACATTCCTCCCCTGACCGTCTGTTTTCACTCAGGTCAGGGAGGAACCACAGCGAAACTTCAATCTCTTGAACGAGGTCACGGCAGAACCGTGCCATCAGTGACAGACGCCGATCATGGTTCGGGCCAAGCTCTTGTACGGGTGACAGAGCACGCCATTGCTCATCGGACCTCGACTGCCCCGACCTGCAGACAGATCACACCTTCGGTACCGTCGCCGCAAGCACCATTTACTTTCGCGACAGGGCCGGCGCCGCGCGGGGGTGGTGGCTCTTGAGGATCATCGGAGTCCAGCGAATGGCTGTCAGACCAACAGCTGCTGGCACACCGATCAGGCCGAAGCCCGGCTCGACCGGTTCATCACATGCCTGATCTTTGAGTTCTAACGAACGGCCTGGACCTTGAGGTGAACTCCTTCACGCTCCTGGAGGCAGCCGATAATGGCGGACAGATTGCGGACCTGGGGATTGCCCTTCGGGCCAAGCATGCGCATCAGGCTCTTGGATGGCTTGTCGGTCAACACGCCCAGCTCCCGGAATCCGATGGTCGCATTGATGTAGTCGCGCAGGACCGATTTCCCTGTCTCCACATCACCGGAAAGAAAGCATTCTGCCCCTTCCTCGAGAAGGGCTTTGCGAAAGTCCGGGTCACATTCAATTCGCGCCCGAATTGTTTCCTTGAAGTCACGTGTCAGAGCCATGATCCCTGCCCTCCTGTCGCTTGCGCCACGTGTGTTCCTGCCAGCAATTCCTTGCGGCTACGATATCCCGTTGCTGGCGTGCCTTCGTTCCACCGCCCAGGAGAATGACCAGGGTGGCGCCATCCTTGCCAAAATAAATCCTGTAACCGGGGCCGAAACCGATCCTGTATTACAGGACACCAGCACCGACCCCTTTCACGTTGGAGAAGTTTCCCTGTTCCATGCGGGCCAAGGCGGTTGTCACCTTTGCGGCCGCGCGTACGTCGAGCCTGCCGAACCATCTCGCAAAGGGACTGCGGCCTTCCGTATCAAGATACTCCTCGAATCTCGTTCATTTAATGAAAGTAACGTTAGTGTTACCACTATACAACCTTCGGCAGGATCTTTGAGGAATCATTGATATGACCCGTCCGCCGACGTCGAGATCTTAAAAATCGGGTGGATACGAAACCGGTACGAGAACAGTTCCCCGTTTGCTTTCGAATACAGGCCTGCTGGTTCCTCCGAATTGGACGAACAGAAGTCAGAGAGCTCCCCAGCGTGGCTGCCCATGCTCTTGATGACGACTTGTCCTATTTTTGTCCTATCGCGACTGGCGGGACCGAGAGGCGGTGTTGTAGTCGTGCCTTGAATCCTTTTTTCTGCGTCGAACCGCACGGGTACCTTCGTCGTTGACATCACGCGTCAAGGAGGAGAAGCAACCATGGACCCTGTAAGGATCGGCTTGATTGGATGCGGCGTCATCAGCGAGGATTATCTCGGTGCCGCCGCCACGTTCGACGTCCTGCGTTTCGTCGGTTGCGCGGACATCGACTCGTCGGCAGCCCATCGCACGGAAAAGAAATTCGGTGTTCCGGCAATGTCGGTGGACGAATTGCTCGGGCGCGACGACGTGGAAGTCATCCTGAACCTCACGATTCCTGCTGCCCACACCGCGGTGAACCTTGCCGCAATTGAGGCCGGCAAACACTCCTACTGCGAGAAGCCCTTCGGCCTCGACGTTTCGGAAGGCATACGCGTGCTCGAAGCGGCGGACGCCGCCGGCCTTCGGGTGGGATGTGCGCCGGACACCTTCCTGGGCGGAGGCCATCAGACGGTTCGCGGCCTGATCGACGCCGGCGCCATCGGCACACCGATTTCCGCCACGGCATTCATGATGGGACTGGGCCACGAAGCCTGGCATCCCAACCCGGCGTTCTACTACCAGCCCGGCGGAGGACCGCTCTTCGACATGGGGCCGTACTACCTGACCGCCCTGGTTCACGCGCTCGGGCCGGTGCGACGCGTGGCCGCCATCACGAGCCGCGGTCGCACCACGCGAACCGTCGGTTCCGGTCCGCGACGCGGCGAGTCGATCGATGTGGAGGTCGATACGCATACCGCGGGGACGCTCGAGTTCGTCTCCGGCGTGGTCGCGACCGTGGTCATGAGTTTCGACGTGCATCTGCATTCCAACCGCTTCATCGAGATACACGGCGTCGACGCCAGCTTGTCTGCCCCGGATCCGAACTGCTTCGGTGGCGTGGTGCGCGTGTCAAACGGACGCGAGTGGGAAGACCGGGAACTCACCCACGGTTATACCGACGACATTCGCAGCATTGGCCTCGCCGACATGTCCGTCGGCATCCGCACTGGCCGCGAACACCGCTGCGACGGGCGTTTGGCCCAACACATCCTGGAGATCATGGACGCGTTCGGTCGTTCCTCCGCCGAGGGTCGCCATATCGACGTGTTGAGCCGTCCAGGCAGACCGGCGCCATTGCCCCGGGGACTGGCGCACGGCGAATTGCGATAGAGGGAAATCATGGGAAGCGTATTCATCACGTGGGGTGGCTGGAATGGTCATGAGCCGGAAAAGACCGCCGGTATCTGCGCGGACATGCTGTCGGCCGAGGGTCACGACGTCACAGTTTCGGATGTGCTCGATCCCTTCGCCGACGAGGCGTTCATGGCCCAGATCGATCTCGTCGTACCGGTGTGGACCAAGTCCCGGATTGGACAGGCGGAAGAAACGGGTCTGCTGAAGGCGGTCCGCGCCGGTACCGGCTGTGCGGGCTGGCACGGCTGCATGGCAGATTCGTTCCGCAAAAACGTGGAGTACCAGTTCATGGTCGGGGGCCAGTTCATCTGTCATCCGGGCGGCATCATCGACTACGAGGTCAATATCGCCAGCGACGACCCGATCGTTGCTGGCCTCGACGACTTTCGAATGCATTCCGAGCAGTACTTCATGCACGTCGATCCGTCCAACGAAGTGCTGGCGACAACCACCTTCAAGGGCCAACACTGGGGTATTGACTGGGTGAAAGGCGTCAAGATGCCCGTTGTCTGGAAGAAGCGCTATGGGGCGGGCAAGGTCTTCTACAGTTCTCTCGGACACGTGGCGGCGGATTTCGACGTCCCCGAAGCCAGGGAAATCATGCGGCGGGGCTGCCTCTGGGCGATGCGGTCGTGAACCGTTCGGTGCGCTGGCTGCCAACCCTACCGTTCCTGCTCGTTGCGCTGGCCGCGTTGTCGTGCGGTGCGGCGTGGCCCGCGTTGGACGGCAATGGCACCGAACACGAGACACCCGCGCACATGCTGACCGGCCAAGGCGCTCTGGAGGGTGCCGTCGATACCATGGACTGCGGCATTGCCACCAAGGACAATCCGCGGTGGCCGAGCAACATCGCCTGTCGCTGACTCGTGATCTCGCGCGCCATTGATGCCGATGAAACGAGGGCAATCACGGCCTCATCACGCGACCGGGGCACTGTCTGAAGGGAAATCGTCACCTACGAAGAACACAGGCACGACCCGATGTGCGGAAGGCGTGGTCCGAAGATTTCTGGACGAAATCGCCCTGCACCCGGCAAAGCGTTCTTTACCGGTCTGCCGGGCGCTGTTATCGATCTTTCCCGAACATGTTGCCGTGAGAGAGGTGCACCTTGAAGTTGACCGATACCGATGTCCTCGTCGTCGTCGACATGCAGAATGACTTTTGTGATGGCGGTGCTCTTCCGACGGCCGACGGGCATGAAGTTGTTCCGGTCATCAACCGGGTGGGGCGGAAGTTTCAGAATGTCGTCCTGACGCAGGACTGGCATCCCGAGGGTCATGTGTCGTTCGCATCGGCGCATCCGGGCAAAGAGCCGCTCGATACCGTCGAGATGCCGTATGGGGAGCAGATCCTCTGGCCGGATCACGTGGTACAGAACTCGTGGGGTGCCGAATTCCACCCGGACCTGGACCTGCCGCATGCCCAGCTCGTGATCCGGAAGGGATACCTGAAGGACGTCGACAGTTACTCGGCCTTCTGCATGGTTGACGGAGCGACCCGGACCGGCCTTGCCGGCTACCTCGAGGAGCGGAACATCAGGCGCGTTTTCGTTGCCGGATGTGCAATCGACTATTGCGTTGGCGGACTCGCCACGGACGCGGTCAAGTCGGGGTTTGACACCTACGTCATCGACGATGCGACCGCTTCCATAGACCCGGCACCAGGTGCGTCGGCCGACCGGGCATGGAGCGATGTGAACGCTGCGGGTGTTTCCCGGATAACCAGTTCGGACCTGGACTGAATTCCGGCCATTGGGCCGTGGTGGCTCGGCCCGGGTCAGCACTGTCCCCGGGCGGCGGCCCAATGAGGGTCCAATGCCGCAGCCTATCCATTGCCCACAAACAGCATCTGACTAGCTAATGAACTGCCTCAACTCGCTCGTTGCACCGGCGTCGATGCTGTGCCCGATCATCCACGCCGAGAACGACAGTGCGGCCTGGCCGTTCCAGGTGACCTCCGCCCCGGGCGGTCCGTCGTTCTTGCGGTTCAGGTAGCCACCCATCGCCGCCACCAGGCGGAACGCCTGTCCGAGGTTCCCGGGCGGTGGCAGCTTCCGGGCTGTCGAGAAGTCCGTGAGCAGCGCCAGTTCGATGTCGGTGAATGCGGTTGTCGCCGGCAGTTCCGGTTCCGTCCGCGCCAGCTGCGTCAGCGCCGCGATGCGCCAGGCGATCACCGCGTTGATCGCCACCGCCCGTTCGATGCGCGCGCCGGTGCGGTGGGCGATCGTCTCCACCTTGCACCCCGATTTCAGGATCCGGTGCCAATCCTCGATCCGCCACCTCAGGCCGTAGAGCCGGACAACCTCGCGGGCCTGGTGCAGCCCGGTGACCGGCAGCGTCGTCAGCAGCGTCCAGTCGACCGGGTCGGAGCCGTCCCCGGGGGGATCCACTTCCCCGACGTGGACCACGTTCAGCGGCAGCGGTTCCGGGCCGAAACGCGCCTTCTCCTTCGCCGGCGGCGGCACCATCACCTCCAGCCAGCGCAGGCTCACCCGGGCCGTGCATCGGGCCCGCCCGGTGAAGGCCTTCTGGCCGCGCGCCGAATTGCGCGCCGACAGCCGCTCCACCGTCAGGGTGAACCGTCCGCCCTCCGGGGCCGCGCGCATCCGTTCGAAAAGCTTCGCCTTGCCGCGCCCGAGGCTGCGGTCGTGTTTCGCCCGCACCAGAAGCGACAGGCGGCGACAGCCCGCCCCACGGTGCTCGGAGAAGACGTCGAACATGTCCCCTTCGCGGTCCATCACCGCGACCGCCTGCACCCGGTCGAGTTCCTGCACCGCACCGACACTGTGACGCAGCCCGCGCAGCCACCGGCCGGCCTTGCGCTCCTCCACCGGACGCCTCTGTTCCGGGGCGCCGTCCGGCGCGTCGAATTCGAGATTGACCACCCCCAGAGGGACCCCGTCACCGCTCACCGCGTAGGTCGTGTGCAGGTGCAGGCCCGCCGTCCCCGAAGACCCCTTGTTGCGGCTGATCGTCCCGAGACCGTCGCAGCCGTGGTGGGTCGCGAAGTTCAGGTCCGTCCCGTCCTGGACCAGGAGCGACAGCGCCTGGCCCTGCATCCGCCGCAGCGTGCGCTCGCGATGCCCCGCCACGATGGTGGCCGCAGAGACCGCGTCGTAGTCCAGGTGATCGATCATCCTGTAGTACCCCTTCACCGTCGCCTCGCAGCCGGCCGCCGCCGCGAAGAACGTCTTCGTCGGCGCCCGGGCCTGGATCTCCGCGCTCCGCACAAGGCGCTGCGTCAGACGGGCGTCGCCCAGCGCCGCCGAACCGAATTCGTTCTGCGCCCAATGCGCGCCGTCAAGACCGTCGCCGGGCGCCAGCATGCGCCGCGCCCCCAGGCGGTCGTGCCAGTCCGCCGCCAGCGGCAGGACCAGGACGCGTTTCGCCGGTTCCGCAACCCCGTCACGAAGCCGGCGGCCGGAAGTGTGGCCAACACGGCGCCAGCCGGCCGCCAGGAAACAGCTCCCCCTGTATTCCGGCGCGACAAAGGTCTCGGCCAGGACCGGACGGACGCCATAGACCGCCGCGAAGTCCGCGACAACCCGCCGCGCCGCCATGGCCAGAACCTTCGATGCCAGGTACCGGACCGGAGCCGAGGGCCGGATCAGGAACCGGACCAGGCCGATCACCCGCTCAAGATGACGCTCCCGGGTGGCGTCATCCCAGCCGAGCCAGTCATCCCGCGCAGCAAGAACCCGCGTTGCCGGGGCAAACAGCAGGCCACCGAGCCAGCCATGGGACGAGCCCACCAGGTAGCGAAGCTGGCGCCCCACGTGAAGCCGGGCGCTGCGGGGATGCTCGCGTGCCATCAGCTCGTTGAACACCAGCCGAAGATCCGCACTGCCGACACGGACAAGCTCAAGACCCGCGATCTCCCCGGCAAAGCCCGGAAGACCCATGGGTTCCGGAACCCCGCCCTCCAGACGGGCAACCCTGCCGCGACCGCCGCCGCGCCGCGGGGCAGGAAGTTCAATCTTCCCGTCCCGTTCAAGACGGCGAAGGGTGGCGAGGCAACCGGTGACCTGCGGCTTGCCGGAGGGGTTGACAAAACCGAACGCGCCGCAAACCCGGCGACCGATCTCGGCCCGTGAGGCACCGCCGGAGGCGGTCAGGATCGCCGACAGCCGTTTCAGGCCTTCCGGCGAAGACAGGGCACCGGGTATCGAAACATGACCATCCATACCCTCCCGTTAGCACAACGGCATTAGTGTCAAGTCGAGCACGAAATGTGTCCCATGGGCAGGGCGCTGCGCCTAATCCCTCGCGCCATAGACGCCGAACAGAGCCACAACTTCTTCGCCGCCGATGTCGCCGGTAAGGTACGAGAACGTCCCCACGACGCCGATCGGAACAAAGCCGGAATATCCTAAGAATTGGACCGTAAGGCGGAATTCTGGATCATCCTCGTCCGTGAAGACGTGGCCGCTGGGGCCCTCGATGTTTCCGTTAAAAACAGAGACAAAGGTGTTCTTACTTTGCCCCGCCCCGCTGCCGTCGGAGGTCCGCGACCTGATATCTTTTAGCCGAAAATTAAATGCGGGATTGCTGTCGGGGTTGAAATCCACCCGTATTCTGACATTCGCTGTAAAACGCCCGGCGACCTCAGTTGCATCGTGCTCTCGATAGACGCCTGTAGCGCCTCCATAGTAGATCACGGTCCTCGATTCCGTCAGCTCCTGCACGTTGCCGTCGTAGGGATTCGCCCCGTAGTAGAACGGCTTGTAGTCGTCCAGGCTGTCGAGGGGAACCCTGTTCCAGTACCCGTAGGCGAGGTAGTTCACATCGCTGGCCGATTCGATATTCGCCACCACGCGGAAGCGTTCCTTCTCCGAACCTGTGGTGGCATTGATTCTCGTTAACGTAGCCCAATCGTCGCTCGGATCATGCTCATGGTTCGGCACTGCCTGCACATCGGCAGTGGGCGGGCTGTGTGTCCAGGCTGTTTCGCCCTTCTTGATGCTGAGCGAGGGTTCCGAGTTCGTGGTGTCGTACTCCACCCCTGCCGTCACCCCTCCGGCAGTCAGGCTCGGACCCAATGTGCCGGTTCCGCCACCGCCGCCACAGGCGGACAGGGCCAGCGCAGCGACCGCCGCCGCTGCAAGCATCCGCAGTTTGTCCGATACCGGAATATGCCCCGGCCAAAGCATGGCGCGATCTTTCATCAGTCTCTCTCTAGTGGTCGTTGGTCTTGTCAATGAGGTTTAATGATGGATGGTGGTAGTCTGGCGCCGAATCACCCTCACCAATGTCGGGCGCATCCTGCCCATGGGAAACATTTCGTGCTCGACTCGCTAATGCCGTGAGGCCTGCACCGTGTACGTGAATCGCAGCGTGCGGGGCCGTGCCGCTGCTCTTCCCTCCCGTCACCAGTTCAGCCGGCCTTGTGTTGCTCCCGATCCCCAACTGCACCTGGATCCCCGCGCCCGTCGCCGAGGTGTCCCAGGCAACGTCCTCGCCCCAGGTCACGTCCACCGCGATCTTCTGGCCCGCCCCGTAGGTCTCCTTCGTGCCGTCTTCGTTCGCGTCGATGTCCGGCTTCGAGACGATGGCCACCGACGAGATCGCGGGCGAGTTCGCGTAGCCGTGGATGGCGATTTTCCAGGATGTGGCGGACGTGCTGTTCCAATCGAGAGTAGTATCGGAATCGAACAGGCTCCCGTCGCCGATGCTCCAGCCCGCCGCCGCGCCCGCATCCTCGTTGTTCGAGGTCGTTCGGCGGTAGAAAAAATCTTCGTCAGTCGACTCAAGCACCACGAAATACGTCGTATCGGGGTCCAGGTCGATGCCCGTGGTTGTGCCGGTTACCGTTGAGCCGCTGTGGGACAGCGTCAGCGCACCCAGGCTGCCGCCCGGCTTGTTGTCCGCACTCGACGACTCGATGCGCATCTGCGTCAAGCTGAGATCAATGGTGGCACCGGCACCGATAGCATTGAACGTTACGCTGGTCAGCATGTAGCCCGCGGCGTTGCTGCCCGTCGTGAACGGCTGCGCGCGATCAATAGAAAATGCGGAACGTTGGTTACCACTTTGCCCGGTGTTGCTCACCAGCGTGACCGAGGTCTGCGCCTGCGCCGTCCCGACGGCGAGCAGCAGGGCAAAGGCAGCGATGAGCACGCAGGCCGCCGCGCGCCACGCGCCGATGAACCGGAAAAGGGAAGCGGGCGGGCGAGGACGGCGCCCGTCCCCGCAGGGCAGGCACACAGGCCACGCCTGGTTCGGCCGACAGGATGCGGAAGGTGCTGATGGCGGGGACGACCCGCCGGAGGTACTACCTAGACCGGAGCGGACACACGGGGGGCGCTCGGCGCTCGGCGCTCGGCGCTCGGCGCTCGGCGCTCGGCGCTCGGCGCTCGGCGCTCTTAATAATGCGAATCCGCCGCGTCAAGCTGTTTTCGCACTCCCGCTCCAATGTTATGGGCCCCCTCCCGACGGACAACGCACACGTTTCACGCCACTCCCGCGGCGCGGTGACGCACGGAACGGATTCTACCCAAAAGCTTGCCGAATGGTATGCGTTTAGTGTGAAATAATCATGAAATTATTGTCGATCTTAGTATTAATATCGTGAATATTGCCAAGAATGCCGCACCACGACCGTCGAGGGCAACCGGCCCAACCGCGAATCGGGCAGCACTTCCACCCCGCCGCCCGGTAGCTCAGGCCGGACTGTCCCGGCCCGGTGAAACTCTGCACAAGCACCGGACGCTCGCCGTAGGCCGCCGCCCAGTCATCGGCAATCCGCTCCGCAGCCAGGCGCAGGACCCGGGAGGCAAGACCCTTCACACGGACACCGGGAAGCAGAAGGAAGCGATGGTTGCACACGACCTTGGCGATGTTGGTCACGCGGGCATCAGCCGACCAGCCGATGACGCCGTCGCGCGGACCAAGCTGGATCCCGGCCGCGGTGAAGCCGATGCCGCCCAGCACCCCGTCGTGCTCCGAACGGACCCAGTACCGGACCTGCCCACCCGGCGGGCGGCGCCATCCCTCCGGATGATGGCTCTCGATCATCGCCTCCCAGCGGCGGCGGTCCTCCGGTGCCGTCACCAACTCAAGCGACAGGGCACCGAGGTCCCGAAGCGGGCACGAGACAGAACGGTCGGGGAAGTCCGACGGGGGACGGGCATGGGGATCGAATTCCAGCGCTTCCGCTTCCGGAAGACGCACACCCAGATTCTCCGCAAGTGCCGGCAGAAGCTTGCGCGCCGACGCAAGGCACAGCTTGCCGACACGGTTGGACCAGTTCTCCCGCTCGCAGAACTCGTGGGCCAGCGCCGTTCGTGACAACCCACCGCCGTTGCAGGCCGTCCCGAACCACTCTATCGTCTCCGACGAGACCTGTCGCATGCCAATCTGCATGACCGGGCGAATCGCACGAAATCAACCCAGAGTTAAGTGTGTGTGCTTGATAGGCCCGGGATGCCCGCGTCGAACAGCCTGCGACCCGTGCAGCACCGGGAGGATTCGGGACATCGCCCGGTCGAGCCGTACTGTCCGCCGTGTCGGAAGTGCGGTGTGGCGTCCTATTGCCTGGCGCCCGCATTCGCCCTAACGTGGCTGGCAGCGGGGCCTTTTTTGCGTGGAGGTGACAATGCATGAGGTACGCATGGCAATTCCCGCGGTAGCCATCTTCGCGGGACTTTCCCTTGCAGCCCCGGCACCAGCCCAGGTCGACCCGGTTGAAATCATCGATGCCGTGGAACGACTCTATCGCGGCGAATCCAGCCGTTCGGTCGCCACGATGCACGTCGTGACGGGTAACTGGGAGCGGACATTGTCAATGGAGGCCTGGTCCCTGGGTACCGACTTCTTCCTCGTCCGGCTCCGTTACCCGAAAAAGGAAGCGGGCACTGCGACCCTGAAGGCGGGGAACAACATCTGGAACTACTTGCCGAAGGTTGACCGCACCATCAAGATACCCGGCTCGATGATGGGCGGCTCATGGATGGGTTCGCACTTCACGAACGACGACCTGGTCAAGCAGAGCCGCCTTTCGGTAGATTACGATGTCACCTTGTCGTACGACGGGAAGGACCCGAAAGGAACCGCTGTCTGGGATTTCATGCTCACGCCGAAAGCCGACGCTGCGGTTGTGTGGGGGCACGTCGAATACCGGGTGCGGCAGGGCGACCTGATGCCCTTGTGGGCAAAGTTCTACGACGAGAAAGGTGAACTCGCCAGGACAATGGATTTCGGCGGCTTCAAGGAGTTTGACGCCCGGTTGCTTCCGAGCACCGTGCGCATGCGCCCTGCCGACAAACCGGGCGAACACACAGTGGTGCGGTACGAGGAACTGGACTTCGATATCGAACTCGGGAAGCCATTCTTTTCGCTTCGCAACCTCAAGAAATCGCGCTGACGGCAGACCGTGCCGATTGCACCTTCATGGGCACGAATCGGATGGCGCAACATCCACCGGAATCCCAGGCGGACCATCCTGACCGCAAGCGGCCTCGCCGTGGGATATTTCGCGGTCGTGTTCATGATCGGCTGGACAGGCGGCATGAGCGAGGAACTGATCGAGAACGCGACGTCCCTGGTCGGAAGCCAGGTCGAGATTCATGACGAAGACTACCTGCCGGACAGGGGGCTCTACGACACCATTGGCGGCCGGCAGGGCGTGGACGTGGACAAACTGCTCGACGCGGTGGACGCGGACCCGGCAGTGGCGGCGTCCACTCCACGGGTTTTTGCGGGCGGTCTCGTCAGTTCGGGAGACTCGACCTCCGCGGTGATGCTGTTCGGTGTTGACGTTGAGCGGGAAACGCGCGTCAGCAGGTTCCTGAACCGCCTCGAACGCGGCCGTGTTCCCACGCCGGATGCGGGCGAACTGGTCGTCGGAACCGAAACGGCACGTCAGCTGAACATTGATGTCGGAAACGAAGTCGTGCTCGTTGCACCGGGAGCGGACGGCTCCCTGGCGAACGGGCTTTTCACCGTTTCCGGCATTTTCTCGACCGGTCTCCCTGATCTCGACAACGGTTTCGCGGTCATGCCGATCGGAGAGCTCCAGGACTTCGTCGTGCTTTCGGCGGGCCGCATTCACGAGGTTGCGGTCGCCGTGCGGAACCCGACCGAAGCCGGCATGACCGCCCTGCGCCTGGAGACGGTTCTTGCCGACCATGCCATGGGCATCGAAGCATCGCCCTGGACCGAGCTCTACCCGGTGGTGGTGGATTATGTGGGGCTGACGGATCGCGTGCACTGGATCACTCTTGCAATCGTATTCGCGATCGCCGTTTTTGGCGTGGCGAACACGATGCTGCTGGCAACCTTCGAACGGAGGCGGGAATTCGCCGTCATGCTTGCTCTTGGGGCCTCTCCGCGGTCGATTGCCGGTGCAGTGGTCACGGAATCATGTGCAATCGGCGTCGTGAGCCTTGCGATCGGTGCCGCCGTGACATTCCCGCTCATGGTCTGGTGGCACGCGGCGCCGCCAAGCCTCGAGTGGCTCTACGGAAACACGACGATCGGCGGTGTCCTGATAACGCCGAGTCTGCGGGTTGCTTACGACGTGTCTGCCTGGCTCCTGGCAACTGCGGCACTCCTGTCGACAACCGTTGTGGCTGCGGCCTACCCGGCATTGAGGGCGGCGATGATATCGCCGGCAGACACCCTGTCCGGGGTTTGAGCATGGCGGCGCAGAACTCTCCGTTTCGCCGCCTGCCACCATGGCGTGTCTCGGCAATGCTGGCGTTTCGCGGACTCCGGAGAAACGTCAGGCGAACGATTCTCACTGCAGCCGCGATGATTCTCGGGGGCGGGATGCTGATTCTCGCTTTCAGCATGGCCGACGGGGGACAGGAGATGTGGATCCGCGAGGCCGCGCGTATGGGAACCGGGCACATCACGATTGAACGGCCGGAATTCCGGACAGCGCGCAGGATCGAGAACCGCCTTTCGCCGGTGGTCCGCGAAGCGGTAACGCGGGCGCTCTCGGCACCCGAAATTGCTCCATCCGTCGAGGCCGCCTCTGCCAGAATCAGCATTGGCGGGCTTGCCAGTTCGGCCGCAGGAGCGCGCCCGGTCCGGATTTCGGCCGTCGAACCGGACGCAGAGGCCCGGATTTCGACCATCGACACGAAGGTGGTCGCGGGAAGATACCTGCAGGATGATGACAGGTCACTCGCGTTCGTTGGTGTGCAGCTTGCGGCAAGCCTTGGCCTTGAGCCCGGCTCAAGGTTCGTCGTGCAGGCGGAGGATGCGCATGGCGGGATCGCCTCCCAGCTGTTGCGTGTCGTGGGCGTCTTCCGCAGCGGAGTTCCGGAAATCGACCAGACGACCGTGCACGTTCCCTTGGCCACGGCCGATGCGTGGCTCGATTCGGGGGGCGGAGTTACGAACGTGAATCTTGTCCTGGAGCACAGCACACTCGTACCCGGGACCGTGGACACTCTCGCACGGTCCCTGGGGGAACATGTCGACCGGGGACAGGTCACCGTCCTGAGCTGGAAGGAAGCGAATCCCGCGCTGGCTTCCGGGGTTGCGCTGGACGACTTCAGCGGCTCGCTCGTACAGGCGTTGCTGTTCACCATAATCGCCTTCGGTATCATGAACACCGTCCTGATGTCGGTCCTGCACCGCCACAGGGAATTTGGGGTCTTGCGGGCGATCGGCATGACGCCCGCCCAGACGGGCGTCATCGTCCTGATCGAGGGAATGACCCTTACGCTGGTCAGCGGAGTACTGGGCGTCGGCCTCGGCACGTTCCTGGTCTGGTACTTCTGGGGAGACGGTCTCGACCTGACGGGAACGGTCGAGCAGATGACAGCCTCCGGCGTCATGTTTGAACCGATTATCGTCCCGGAATTCCGTTTCGAGCGGTACGTTCAATCTCTCGGTTTCATTCTGGTGGTCGGCACGATCTCTTCGGTCTATCCTGCGGTGCGGGCGGCAAGGATCGATGTCACCGAGGTCCTGAAATTTGATCGCTGAAAACGATGCCCGTGAACGAACAATGAACGACGACACGGCTGCGCAAACGGTACACGCCTGGAAGACGTTCAGGCAGGCGACGGAAGAGGTCCACGCGGTCCGTGACTTGAGCCTTTCAATCAACCGCGGTGAGTTCACCGCGCTTGCCGGGCCCTCGGGCTCGGGCAAGACCACTCTTCTCAACCTGATCGGCGGCCTGACTCGACCAACGAGGGGCAAGGTCTGGATTGCCGGAGAAGACATCAGCCGGATGCCGCAACGCAAACTTGCCCGGTTCCGGCTCAGCAAGGTCGGCTTCGTTTTCCAGGCGTACAACCTCCTGCCCGTGCTCTCCGCAATGGAAAACGCGGAATTTCCGATGTTGCTCCAGGGGTTGGACGCCGAAGAGCGCCGGTCCCGTGTCGGGGCACTCTTCGAGCGTACCGGGCTCAAGGGCCTGGAGAACAGGCGGCCCGGGAAGTTGTCCGGCGGCCAGCAACAGCGGGTCGCCGTCATCCGGGCGGTCGCGAGCGAGCCCGCCCTCGTGCTCGCGGACGAGCCGACGGCCAACCTGGATTCGGCGACGAGTGATGCCCTGCTTGACCTCATGAGTGAACTGAACCGCGATCTCGGGGTTACGTTCGTGTTCGCGACGCATGACTCCAGGGTCATGAACCGGTCGCGCCGCCTCGTGAACATGGTGGACGGCGGAATAGAATCCGACGACTCGCGACCGTGAATGCCTGCCGGGGAGTTCTCGCGTTCGCGGCAACGGCGGCGGCGGTAGCGATGGGGTATCCCCCTGGCGCCACGGCAGCTGACGTTTCCGGCTACGTCCAATCGACCTTGGCGACCCACGGCGGTACACGCAGCGGCGAAGCCGAGTGGTTCAATGGATTCCGCATCGCTCTGAACCAGGATCTCGGTGTGCTGAGACAGGAACTGGCGTACCAGTTCGACATTGATGTCACCGGGCCGAGGCAGGACGGCAGCACCGACTGGATCGACCTCCAGGGGACGCTGTCACGGGGTGAGCACGTGCAGGTCCGCCATCGAATCGACAGGTTGCAATTCATGTGGAGCCCCGGGGAGTTCGTCGACCTGAATGTTGGCAGGCAGGCGATTTCCTGGGGCACAACCATCTACCTTACGCCGGCCGATCCCTTCGTCCCCTTTTCTCCTTCCGACACGTTCCGGCAATACCGCCGAGGAATCGATGCCCTCCGCGTGCGCGCATATCCGGATTCGCTGAGTGAAATGGACCTGGTCGTGCGTCCGAGCCAGCTCGGGGGGAGGGAGGAACTGACGGTTCTCGGTCGCATGCTGACGACCTGGAAGGACTGGGAAATCTCGGCATGGGGTGGGTCCCTCTACGGGGACGCCGCGGTCGCCTTCGGCTCGGCCGGCGAGATTGCCGACTGGGCCGTTCGCTTCGAAGCCGTATTCAGGGACTGGGAAGGCCGGACAGTCGGGCGCGGCGCGTTCGGAATCTTCCGGATATTCCAGATCGCCGACCGCGACCTCGGCCTCGTCCTTGAATACCAGCGCGACGGCTTCGGGGCAGCCAGTCCGCAGGACCATGAAAACCTGCTGACGTCCGATCCGTACCGTCGCGGCGAAATGCAGACGGTCGAGCGGGACCAGGTCCTGGTACGCCTGGACTACCAGGTTCACCCGCTCTGGGAGATCACCGGGCAGGTGCTCTGGAACGCGAACTCGGGCAGCGCTGTCATTGCGCCGGGATTCACGTTCTCCGCAAGTGACGATGTCGTTCTCACGGGGAACATTTTTGCCGCCATCGGCGAACAGATGCCGGAAAAGGCGCGTGCGGCAGAGACAGGAAGCCGGGCCGGACGCGCGCGTGCGTTCCTGTCACTGACCTGGCACTTCTGACGAACCTTCACGGGGAGACCCCGTAATTCCCCGTCCGTCACGGCGATGGCCGAAACAAGGGGGATCCGTTGGGCACCAGGCAGGCCCTGCGAAGCCGAACCACGGAAACTCGGACGCCCTGTCCCGCGTCCGCGTCCGCAGCGCGTGTCCCGGAAAGCAGGCCCCGGGTTTCGCCGGGGCATTTGCACCGTTGACGGCAAGGGTGGCCAGTCCAACGAGCAGCGCGGCAACACCGCGTGCAGGGGCAGCCGTTGGCGGTCACCTTGCCTGCGTCCATTGTTCCGATCGGCCTGAGGCCTCGTCGTTTGAAGGCCGATTGGCGCACGCTGGCGCGGAACGGCCGAAGGAATGCTGTTCGGTCATCAAGACCAAACGCCCAGAGGCATTGAACGTCCCGGAAGAGCTTCAGGCTCCGTGTCGATGCCACCGACGCCGTACCCCGGTCATGGGCCGAGTTTCAGGGAAACAGGAAATTGGTCACGGGTTCACGATTGAGAGCGGTGTTCCGTGTTCCGTGTTTGCTTGGCCATGTCGGCGTTACGTCCTGGGGGTGCGATCTGGATGGCGGCGACCTTTCGGGGCCGCATTTCAATCATTCCACCAAACAACGCCGGCAGTTACAGCGTCAACTCCCCAACCGACCGAGATGACGAAAGACATCGCGACAAGCAGGAAGCACACCCGATTTGCGAACATCACTGCCGATTTCTGACGGAGTATCCTCGGGCCTTCCTGTCGGAAAGGCAGGGGGGCATGGTTCATTGTAACTGAGAACACCAGAATCTCCGCATCGTCGAACAGATGATGCCAACGCATGAAGTACCAGTAGGTATGGCATGCAAGGACCATGATGCAGACGGTAAGCACACCCATCGCCCCATTGGCCCTCACTCCAAACACCTCCAGATCCTGCGGTCCGGCGCCAGCCATGCAGGCCGCAACGACGATTCCGCCCAAGGCCAGATTGTTCCTGCGCGCGATCCGTGCGCCTTCACTCTCCTGGATTCGGTCTTCATCGTGCCCGTCACCATTTCCCGGATCATAGGTCCGCCACAGGCCCAGTATCAGGAACATCGCCCTGCTCGACGTACATTTGAAAGCGTTAACCGCCAATCTCCTTTCCTTCCTTTTTCGTTCACTTCGAGAGTCCCTTCGACAGAAGATCGACAAGCCTGACGGAGCGCAAGAACTCGATCCGCGCCGGTTTGTTCAGCTGCAGCCTGGCGGGTCCGGTGCTCCTGGCGACCTGGTTCGGTTCGCACGAATCCGGGACCGTGTCCTTCCTCTGTCCGGATGTCGGAAGTAACTGCGGTCGGATGTGGTGGACAGGCCGGGTGTCGTAAGCGGTAGGAATCCCGTCCGTTGCCCGCCGTTTCCATTACAATCCACTTTCCCACGGCGTACTTGCCCGGGTCCGCGGTCTCAGCTTTTGGGACCATTTGCCGCTACGAACCTGATTGACTCCTGAGACGGAAATGACGGATTCGTTGCGCTCGCGGAGCCGATGCAGGTTCGGTGCTTCAGGTTCAATCTCGAAGTCTAACTCGCGGTCGCCTCCCCGGACATGGTGCCGGACACGTTGGACGACGTCATGAAATGCGTGACCGGAGTTCTTGAGATGCTGAAGTGAGTAGTGAGTAATGGAGCAATCGATGTGGAACTGGAACAGCGGGATCGCTGCCAGGTCTCTGGAAACGCATGATCGAATATCAGGAAAGGCCGCCAACAAGCGAGGACCGACTCAACGGGGAGAAGACCGAAAAGCCTTGAATCCAGAACGTTGGCAGAGTCGCCCTTATGGTGCAGTCCGAGGCGTGCGTCGTGGCCACCAAACGCTCTATCACAGGACAACCATTTGAATTGGCCGGATTGGAGAGCACGGGATCGAACCGCAACCCGTGAGCAGAGAGGGCGAATAGAACGTCACGTATTCGGCATCTGCGAGATCCACAGCGAAGTAGAAATCAACCGGTACATTGCCCCCTGTTTTGACTATCACCTGATCGCGGAACGCGGCCGCCACAGCAAGATTCAGGCAAAGAACTGCCACCGTTACAATCCGTTTGCTGCTGGGTGGCAAGGCGCGGGGCATCCGCTCAGACGAACAACTCCACTCCTTCGGCGGCGGCGGCTTCGTTCAATCGCCGGTCGAGGCTTGCCAGCGCGCAGCCCTCGCGGATCGCGAGTTCAAGATAGCTCGCATCATAGGCCGTCAGGCGGTGCGCGCGTGCCAGCGCCATGACCTCCCGGTCGTCGGATTCCTCTGCACACCGGATGCGAAGCCGCCGCAGTCGCGTCATGGATGCCTCGGCGTGGTGCGCGTCAATGCGCCTCCGGCGCTCCGCGCTTAGCAACAGATTGCGAAGCTCGTGCCAGAATACATCCGGTACCTTCGCCGTTTCTTCGCCCAACCTATCCAGCGCGAGGTCGGCAACTTCCGCTTCTTCGTCCGGCAGCACCCACGCGGCTGCCACCGAGGCATCGGGAACGAACGCCATCAGCGTACGTGTCCCTCATGGCGCCACGACAGAATCTCCGAGGTCGTCACCGCCTTCTGTTTTGCCCGTTCGCGGCGAAGCGTCGCGCTCAGCGCAGCATGCTCGCTCTCCGTGGTGATCCGGGTCAGGTGAGCAACCGGTGTTGCGCCCCGGCAGATCACCAGATCCTCGCCCGCCTCAACCTCCGCCAGCAGCGCTGACAGGTGGGTCTTTGCCTCCCCAATCTTCACGCATCGCGTCATAGACTTCTCGCTCCTTGTCCAATACGTACCGAGACACGCCACCGTGGCGTTAAACTTTTTCCGGGAGGAACAAGGTATAGTCCCGAAACAGGCTTGGTCAAGTGGTTGGTCAAATATCGGCACAGCCGAGCCTCCCGCCGGTTCCTGCTACCAACCGATTCTCAAATGCGAGGCACCTCGGAATCGCGGAATGATCAATCCGCGTGGACCGGGGACGGCCCCCCATCACATAATGAACCCTGAATCGGTTCGTCCTGGCGTGGGCGGGGAACGGAGTCCAACGGGTGTCCGGCCGTAACTACACAGTTCACGATTGAGATCGGGGTTCCGTGATCGCGTGACCGTTTCGGCGGCACGTCCTGCACGCACGACCTTGATGGCGGTGAGTGGATTGTAGCGGTGAAATCATTGAACTGCCTGGGAAGATTGGGAGGGATATGCTTCGGTTGAATTTGCAAATCCCGCCGGCATTTGGCCGGCACAACTCATCGAGAAAGCCATTTCACGGATTCATTCCAGGGACCGGAAGGCGGCATCGAGCCCGGAAACGACCGAATCGACATCTTCCCGCGACAGGCACAACGGGGGTACCATGCGCAGCACGGATCTGTACGGCCCCGATTTCGAAAGGATGAGACCGTGCTCACGGCAGGCCTCGAATACGGCAGCCGTGGTTTCGGCATCGGGTTCCCTGGTCTTCCTGTCCTGGACGAGTTCGATTGCCAGCATCAGCCCGCGTCCCCGGACGTCACCGATGACCGGGTACCTCTGCTGAAGGTCCCGAAGTCCCTCGAGCAGGGATTCCCCGACTGTTCGCGCATTTTCCTGCAGGCGATCATCCCTGAGGACCTCGAGAACCGCACGTGCGGCCGCGCAGCTTGTCGGGTTGGCACCGTAGGTGTGGAACAGGAACTTGTCGCCCATGGGCTCGGCCACGTGTTTCTGCGCGATGACCGCACCGATCGGGAAACCGTTCCCCATCCCCTTGGCCATGACGACGATCTCCGGGATGACCTGGTCGGCCTCGAATCCCCACATGTGGTCGCCAGTCCGGCAGAAGCCGGCCTGGACCTCGTCGGCGATCAGCACGCCTCCCTTTGACCGCACCCGTTCGGCGGCGCCGGAAAGATACCCCGGCGGCATCTCGACGATCCCGCCGTACCCCTGGACCGGTTCCACGATCATCCCGGCGACCCGGCCGGTCGTTGCCGCGTCGATCGTCCGGTCGATGTCGTCGAGGTAGGGCTCGACGCCGGGGCCGAAAACGCCACGGTACTGGTTGGGGTCGGCAACGAAGGCGACGTTGCCGGGCAGGCCCGGGCCGTGACGGAACCCCGAAATCCCGGTTACCGATTGCGCGCCAAGCGTCGGTCCGTGGTATCCTGATCTGAGCGCGACGATGTCGGCGACACCGGCGTGACGCCGTGCCATGGTGAGTGCGAGATCGACCGCTTCGGCGCCGGAACTGGTGAAATGAGCCACCCACTCGATTTCGCCGCTGCCGCCGGGAAGGGTCAGGGAGATCTCCTCGGCGAGATGTGCGGGAACCGGATGATAGAACATCGTGGTCGAGTGGATGAGGTCCCGGGCCTGCTGCATCGCGGCCTCCACGACTCTTGGATGGGAATGACCGACCGAAATGCAGACGTTCATTCCGAGCAGATCGATGTATTTCCTGCCCTCGTTGTCCCAGAGGTACTGCATCGAGCCCCGGCGAAACACGATCGGCTCCCGGAACGGCACGAATTTCCGCTGGGTCGCGGCGTAGTACCGGTCCCGCCGCTGCGCCGTTCCCTCCAGGCTCCAGTCAGTCGTGGTCATGATGTCGATTCCTCCCGGTGTCCGTACCCGTGTCTGGTCATGCGTTTCCCGAGCGTGTGATCTCACGGCTTCGCCGCGCGACATAGTCGTCGAGGCTCTCCCGGACTGCCGCATCCATGGCCGGGGGCTCGTAGTCGCGAAGGAGTTGTCGAACGACCTCCCGGGCGCGTGCATGGTGCCACTTCTCCCCTTCGGCCGACCATTGTTCGAACGTGCCGTTGTCAGACAGCTCGCTTCGCCAGAACGCCTGCTCGAAATTCTCGAGGGTGTGGCGGCTTCCGAGGAAGTGTTCTCCCGGCCCGACTTCCCGGAAGGCGTCGAGCGCCTGCGCCCGGGGCGAAATGTCCACGCCCTCGATGAAGCGCGCCATGGCCGCGCAGCGGTCGGCATCCATCACGGTTTTCTCGTAGCCCATCGTGAGCAGCCCTTCCAGGCAGCCGGTCGCGTGGATGATGAAGTGGACACCGGCGAGGACCGCCCCCATGAGCTGGGACTGACTCTCGAATCCCGCCTGGGCGTCCGGGACCTTGGAGGCGGTCAGCGCACCAACCGAATGGAACGGCAGACCCAGGCGGTCGGCCAGGGTTCGTGCGCACATCTGGAACTGGATCCCTTCGGGAGCCCCGAACGTCGGGGAGCCCGTCTGGAGCGAGAGCGGCGAAAAGAACGTCCCGAACACGCTCGGAGCACCGGGACGTATCAGCTGGATCAGGGATACCGACGCCATCACTTCCGCAAGCACCTGCGCGAGCGTCGCGGCAACGGTCACGGGCGACATGGCGCCGCCGAGGACGAATGGTGACACAACCGTGCATTGCCCGGCACGGGCGTATTCCTTGAGCGCGAGGAGCATCGTCTTGTCGAGGACAAGCGGCGCATTTGTGTTGACGACCGAATAGAGGACGCAGTTGCTGTCGACGAATTCGCTTCCCATCGCGAGCTTGCACATCTCGATAGTGTCGCGTGCCCGTTCCGCCGATGTGACCGCACCCATGAACGGCTTGTCGTTCAACGTCAGGTGCGCGTGCGCCATGTGCAGGTGACGGACGGGGACGGGCAGGTCGACGGGCTCGCAGACGACGCCGCCCGAATGGTGGAGACTCCGGATCTGGTGGTGCATCCGGGTGAGGTCGCGGAAATCCTCGATCGTCGCATAGCGGCGACCACGGTCGAGATCGTGAACGAACGGCGGTCCGAAACTCGGGCAGAAGACCATCGCATCGCCGCCCACACGAATGCTGTGTTCGGGATTGCGGGCGTGCTGGACAAAGGATCCGGGCGCCGAGCGAATCCTGTCGCGGCACCAGCCGGGATCGAACCGGACGCGTTCGCCATCGACGCGCGCACCTGCTGTCCGGAAGATCTCCAGGGTCTCGGGGTCTCCCCGAAACTCCATGCCGATCTCGTCCAGGATTCGATCGGCGTTGCCTTCGATGACCACGGCCGCGTCCGGATCGAGGAGATTGAACACAGGTACCTTGCGGACGAGAAACGGCGCGGCCCTGGCAGATTCGGCGGCCCGCGTCTCGATCTTCCTTCGGCGTCCGGACCGTCGCCTGGTCATGTCAACGCCTCGGATATCAACCGGTCGTAAAACGGTTTGTGGTGATGATAGTAATCGAGGAAATCTCCACCAAGGCCTTCGAGTTCACGAACGTAGTCCCGGCCGCGTTCGGGCGGTTGGATCTGCCGGCTTGCGAGAACCGCCTCGTGCCACCCCACCACGTGCTCCCAGGATGTCGGAATTTCCCCGGACCAGGACAAGGCGTGCGGGGCGTCCGGTAGGCCGAGAGCGCTCCAGTATTTCGACAGTATTTCCGCCGGCCGCCGCTGGACGTGATCGGCACTCAGGACGAGAGGATCGTGACCGTCGTCCCGCAACTTGCGGTAGAGCAGCCAGCTGGCTTCGAGGCCCGCTTCGTCGCGGCGAAACAGGGGATCGAGCCTGGCATAGGACAGAATGGCTGCGGCCGGATCCCGGACAAGAAATGTGTGGGTGATGTCGGACAGGAACTCCGGGTCGGCGAGGAGGTTCTCGAGCGCGTAATAGGTCATGTCCTTGAAGAATACCGGCCCGGTTGTCGCCTGTTCGCGAATGAACTGGCGGACGTCCACATAGGTTTGCGGGTGATCCGCGTTTGGTTCGAAATGCGGCAGGGAACGCCCCCTGTCGCCGAGATAGTATGTGTAGATGAACGGCTCGTGAACGATCCTGAGATCGCCACGTTCACGCATGACTCTCTCAATGGCGGTAGACATGGACCGTGGATGGCACCAGAGAGCGTAGATCGGATGCATGGCGAATCCTTCGGGTCGCATGATTGCCGCGGAGGTCAGTATGAACCAGAACGCGGAAATCTCGCAATGTTACCCGGCACTTGACACCTGCTTCATCTCAACCCACTCGCCCGTTTTCTCTCTTGTCCTGCCACACATGCCTTCGGGTCGGCACGGGTCAAGATGACGGGAACTGTTTTTCATGGCCGGGACATGTTGACGCCATGTGCAGTTTCCCTGTCGCTTCACACATCGAGATCCTCCTGGCCAAACACGCCGCAATCCGGCAATCTGGAGACGAGTTGCCATGAAAGCCACGGACGGATAGGCGCCAGGATTTGATCACGTTCTTCCGGCTTCGATTTTCGTCCGGTCTTTCATCGCGGCACCGTTCGAACAAGCGAGGAAACCGCCATGGACCGTGCCGGATGTTCGGCGGCGCCCTGGCGACATCCCGAACCTTGCCGCACTTCCAACACACGCCCGTGCGTCTCCGGGTGCTGGAGGCAAGATCAATTCGAGCCAACTGTCCGACTCCGGGAAGCCACTCCAGTAGTTGGTCAGAATTGACCATCAATTGCGTCGGGCCATGTCGGAGCGCAGTACCATCATCTGCGATTGACGGGTCAGCACGTTTGCCGAGCTCGATCAATCGATTTTCGACCCATGGCACGAATTGTTTTCGACGACATTTCGTATAATGAATTTCGACGAAACCCGAAAGAATCAGGAATTTTTTGACTATTGTGAAGGTATTTCGACCGATTGAACTGAACCTCGACACGCCC
The DNA here is from genome assembly GCA_965242975.1 of Paracoccaceae bacterium. Lineage (GTDB taxonomy): Bacteria > Pseudomonadota > Alphaproteobacteria > Rhodobacterales > Rhodobacteraceae > JAPPHA01. The sequence continues at coordinate 4,788,200 of CBDETS010000007.1, forward strand.
ACGGTGTCCAAGATCGACTTGTCCCGAAGGAGACAAGGCTGGCCGGCTGGGCCGCGCTGGTTCACGGACTAGCAATTGCGGCACCAGTCCGGGCAGCGAGCACCGTTGCCAGCGGTTACATCAAGGGAAGCCGGCGCGAACAAGATGGCTGGACCGTGTTCGACAAACGGTACTGGTCGGGCGACCATGTCATGAATCATGTCAGTTTCGCCCTTCGCCATGAGTGGTTCGATCCGCTCGTGCTCAAGCGCGTGTTGGACGCCGTGGACCCGGACACGATCTCGGCCTTCGTGCGCGAAGCGCCGATCGGGGTGGTCACCCGCCGGGTCTGGTTTTTCCATGAGAGCATGACGGGCCGACGGTTGCCGATCGACGACGCCCCGATCGTGACGGCCGTCGACGCTCTCGATTCCAAGAGTTATGTGACCGGCAAAGCCGTGCTGTCGAAGCGCCACCGCGTGCGGGATAACCTGCTCGGCACAGGCGGCTACTGTCCGGTCATTCGCCGCACCGGGGCTCTCGAAGACTATCGGGAACGCCGCCTTGCCGGCAAGGCTGCAGAAACCGTGGGCCGTACCAGCCGAAGTCTGATCTCCCGGGCCGCGCGCTTTTTGTTGCTTGCAGATAGCCGTGCCAGCTTTGCGATCGAAGGCGAACGGCCGCCGCGCAGCCGGCTTGAGCGCTGGGGCCGTGCGGTCCTCCTAGCCGGCAAGAATCGACTGACACTTGACGAGCTCAACCGCCTGCACGGTGTCTTGATCGAGGATACCCGCTTCATCCGGGCCGGACTGCGCCCCGACGGCGCTTTCCTCGGTGACCGCAACCACAACCATGATCCGCTGCCGGAGTTCATCGGCGCTCGGCCGGAAGACCTGTCTGCCCTGCTGGATGACCTGCTTTCAGCCAACAAGCGGATGACCGCGAGCGCGGTCGATCCGGTGCTTCAGGCAACCGCCACGGCGTTTGGCTTTGTCTACATCCACCCTTACCAGGATGGAAATGGCCGTCTGCACCGCTGCCTGATCCATCATGTGTTGGCGGAACGGGAATTCACACCGCCGGGCATGGTCTTTCCCGTTGCCGCGGTGATGCTGGACCGGATTGATGAATACCGCCGCACACTGCAAGGTCATTCCGGACCGCTGATGCCTTTCATCAACTGGCGGTCGACGGCGGGTCGGAATGTCGAGGTCCTCGATGATACGGCTGATCTTTACCGGTATTTCGATTGCACGGCCGAAGCCGAGTTTCTGTACGCCTGTGTCGCCCGCACCGTCGAACACGACCTGCCGAACGAGATCGATTACCTGCGCCGCCACGACGAAGCGCAACGGCGCATCATGGAGACCGTCGAGATGCCTGACCGACTGGCTCAGGACCTGATCATGTTCATACGGCGGAACGATGGCAAACTGCCGAAAAGGCGTCGAAAAAAGGAGTTCGTGGATCTGACCGACGAAGAAGTGGCACAAATCGAGGCCATTTGCGAAGAAGTCTTCGGAGATGGCGATGGCTGAACGCAGCGCGTCAGAAACCAGTAACCCTGCCTGAACCGATTGTCGGAAAAACCGTGGTTGATCCGTTGCGCACTCAGAACAGCAGCGTCAATTTCGATCTGAGATATCTGATCGGTTTCGGCAACGTGACGCTGCACATGCGGTACGACGGGCTTGAGGTTCGGCGTGCAGACACGTTCGACCCTTGACCGGTCTACACAGTCGGTGGAGGCATGCTGCTCCCAGAAAATGCGATCTTCTGTCTCAGTTGCGTATCCGGGCGTCAGGTCAAGCGTTTTCTGGACATGGAAGGTTTTGCCCTTTCGGCTCATTGCGCGCGCTGAAATCACGCGGATAAGGTTTCTTGCGTTCCGCAGGGCAAGACTGACGTGCAAGAGTCGGTCGTCATCCGTATGGCCCAATGCGTGAAGCCGCAGTTCTTCGGCTCTACTTTCAAAACGGCTCCTTTTCGATAATAACCGAGCAACCTGTTTTCGTTTCGCAAACAAGAACGCTACACCATGCCCGGATCCGAAATAAATCGCCTTCCTCATGGCCGTACGATCCGTTGTGCCGGCGGTTAGGACTCGTCACAAAACAATCGACACGTTTTGTCTTCAGGAGAGCGTCCGGGTCGGCGATTGTGTTCGATACACATGCGTCACTGGACATACGGGCAGGATCCGGTGCTGGTTTCGAGCCCGGCCCCACGTCAGGATGAGCAATTCCCTTGATCGTATGCGGCTTCCGAAGAACCGGGACAGAACGGCCGATGACGGCCGGGTCAATGCCTGGCGCGCTCCCTGAACACGGCGTCGATGTCCTCCGCGGTAATCAGGGCATCGAGCCAGGCATCGAGCTGTTCGGGCGAAGCACCACGGACCCGTTCGGCTTGCTCCGCAGGCAGGTCGCCGAACTTCAATCGCGCCAGACGCAGAAACGTGTCGGCCTTCCCGACGGCCTTGCCCTCGACGATGCCAGCAGCCTTGCCCTCGACGATGCCAGCAGCCTTGCCCTCGGCGATGCCCTGTTCCATCCAGATCTGTGCGGCGGTTCCCATGATTTCCTCCACCGTTTCCGGGGCCGTCCCCGTCCTCCTCAACGCAGCTTCGATGCGCTCGGGCGGCAGGCTGACCTGTTCGATGATGTAGGCCAAAATGTAGCGCCCGAACTCCGCCTCTGCAACCGCGGCCACAAGCAGGTCGTCCTCGGTGTCGCTGACGCTCTCCTGGAACGCGCGGGCCAGCGCCAGCAGTGCCGCGCGCACCTCGGCGCTCTGCGACAGCTCCCGTGGCGCGATCCGGCCGAGATCGTGAACCACGTAGTGGCCGAAGGACCGCGCGAGGTGTTCCAGACCCTCGGGCGCATGGATCATGTCCTGGACCGAACAGGGTACCGTCCACGGTTCCCGTCCGTGATAAAACACCATCGCGATGACAGGGGGCAGGCCGCCGTCCGGGAACGCGCCGCTGACCAGCTCCTTGCCCCAGATCTTCAGCACGTACCGGATGAGCTGGAGGGGCGTGCGGTGATCGACCTGGCTTTTATGCTCGAGCAATGCGTACGCAATCACCTCGCTGCCGTCCCCGAGGTGGAGCCGGAAAAGGGCATCGGATTGCGTCTTGCTGCCCTCGCCGTCGATCATCGTACCCTCGACATGCACCGGAGGGCGGTCCGGATCGAGGCGGGCGACCACGTCGGGAGGAAGAAAGTCGCGCAGCAATTGAACGGCGCGGCCGGGATCGGAGACGAGCAGGCGGAAGAGGGCGTCGTGCCGGGCACGGGGCAAGGCCATGCTGGATCTCCTGTTGGGGGAATGGGTCCTGGCTCCGGTCACGGTCCGGGCGCGGTCATTACCTTAAATCCGGCGAATGTGCCATCGCCCTTTCCCGCGTCCGCCATGTCTTCACTGAAACGGCGAACGAAGCACGGGCAAGCGGACGTCGCCCGAAGACAGGACAGAGGCTCTCGAAACATCGAACAAACGGATCGGTCGTTTCGTGACAGTCCCTTATCGGTCGTTTCTCCCGGCTCCGCTTCCGCCGGCCATCCGATGGAATGGCGAACTCGCCTCGGCCCTGTCGCACGCAGACCTTGCGCTCGGACGCCTCGCCGGAGAGGGCAGCCGGTTTCCGAACCCGCACATGTTCATCCGTTCCTTTGTCCGCAGGGAAGCGGTGCTGTCGAGCCGGATCGAAGGCACCCGGACGAAATTTTCGGAACTTCTCGCTGCCGAAGCCGGAGCCAGGGGCGTGGCTGACAGCGCCGACCTGCGCGAAGTGGCGAACTGTGTGGCTGCGCTCGAATACGGACTCGACCGGCTGGAAACACTGCCGCTGTCGCTGCGGTTGATCCGCGAGATACACGAACGGCTCATGCGCGGCGTGCAGGGCGACGCGGCCACCCCGGGAGAGTTCCGTCGAAGCCAGAACTGGATTGGACCGCCGGGCTGCACGTTCAGCAATGCGAGCTATGTTCCGCCGCCGCCCGACGAACTGATGTCGTGCCTCGACGCCCTGGAGTGGTTCATCCACCACAACGGCTTGCCGGTTCTCGTGCACGCGGCATTCGTGCATGCACAATTCGAGGCCATTCACCCTTTTCTCGATGGCAATGGAAGGGTCGGCAGGCTGTTGATCACGCTCCTGCTGGCCGAGTGCGGCGTCCTGCCCACGCCGCTGCTTTATCTGAGTGCGTATTTCGAGGAGACCCGCGAGGCCTACTTTGCTCATCTGCTCGCGGTCACCGAAGCGGGCGCGTGGGAAGACTGGCTCGTTTATTTTCTGCGCGGTGTCCGATTACAGGCAAATGACGCGCTCGCGCGTATCGGGCACCTCGACATCTTGTTCGACTCCTGGCGCGATGACCTCGGCGCAACACTGTCCCCGCGGTTGGAGGAGGTCCTGGGCCTTTTCGTCGAGAACCCGTTCTGGACTGTCGGTGAAATCGGCAAGACCTTGGGCGTTGCCAATACCGCCGCCCGGCGCGCCGTGGACCGGCTGGAAGAGGCCGGAATCGTCTCCTTGTCTGAAGCGTCACGACGCAATCGGGCCTACTGTGCAAGGGCTGTTCTCGCCGCACTTGATGCTCTGCCGCAACGGGAAGACTCCGCGGCCCGCGACGCTCACGCATGATTCCCGGGGACTTTGAAGTCAGGAGATTTCGGGAATTTGAAAGTGGGAACCGGAGTGGGGTGAGAGGATCAGCCCTTGCGGTGGTCTACCGTTCCTCTCAACCATACGACCCCACCTCCCAACGGATTCAGGTTGCGTTTGCATCGCCAATCTCCGCCTCTGTGACAACTCGTTTCGATGCAACAAGTTCGAGCCCGTTGGAGATCGATCGTGCGCCACAATTCGCACGTAGTTTCCTGATAGGCCGCGACCGGCACATCTCGCGACGGTTGCGCCGAAAGATTGTTGACAAGCGATGTTCCGGGAGGTGGTCGGTCATGCGGATGGTGTTCGTTTTGTCAAAGGGTAACGACATCGCCGGTCTATTGGTGAATGTGAAGTTATGTCTGGCCGAATGTGGCTGAGTCCGGCGGACCGCTCACTGCCGTTATCCGTCGAGGGAACGAATACGCCGGGACCAAATCCGAAGCGAAGTGGATGTCCTGCCAAGTGCGCCGGAGCAGGTGACACTGCATGGACTGTTCACGAGCGCGGCGAACTCGGCATACGTACCGAGTACTTTCCTGAGGTCCACTGACTTTTCGCCTATGCTCTCATCTTGACTGTCGCGCTGCATCCCAGGGCACGGACCTTAACCACTTTCCCCATAGATCGTGAAAAGCCCACCGCGGCTCCGTTCAAAGAGTTTGGGTGCAATCCGCATGAAACTAAACCGAAAGGAACGCATACAAACCTTGACCTTGTGCCGCCATCCTTGAAGGTAAATCCCTGCGAAGATCCGGGTTGGTCTCTCGACAATTTTCGGCGGAGCCCATCCGTGAGAGGCTTGGAAACATTTCCGTTTTTTCTGAAGTTCCGTCGTGGGCGAGTGAAGGAACTCTTCAATAAGCGGCGCTCGGCCTCGCGAACCGACGGGACCATTTGAGAGGGATAAACAGCGACACCGTCAGATACTTGAATTGCGATGCCGCGCCGAAGGCCGTCAGCGTATGAGCAACCAATCTGGTCTACACCCGAACCCGTACAGACATTTGCGGCGCGTAGCGCTGCGCGTTACAGTGCGGCATGAGGGTCAAGCACGAGGGACCGCGGGCGCTGCACCAGCGGGACAATCCCGCGCGGGTGCCTGCCGGTCTGGCGCCACGGCTCCGGCGTATCCTGTTTCGGCTGCAAGAGGTGACGAATCCGGGAAGTGCCGACTCGCCGGGCTTCCGGCTGCATCCTCTGAAGGGTGACCGTATGGGCCAGTGGAGCGTTCGCGTCTCCGGCAACTGGCGCGTTGTGTTCCGCTTCGAGGACGGCGAGGTCGTGGATGTGGACCTGATCGACTATCACTGAACAAAAGGCAGTCCTGACCATGAATGACTTTGCGAGCGAGCGAGTCGGTCCGATGTTGAACCCGCCGCACCTGGGCGAACTGATCCGCGAGAGCATGGACGAGGTAGGCTGGAACGTGACCGAGACGGCGGCACGCCTCGCTTGCGAGCGCGGCACGCTGTCACGCCTGCTGAACGGCAAGTCGGGCGTATCGGCGAACATGGCGCTGGCGCTGGAGGACATCGGCTGGGGAACCGCCGATCACTGGATGCGGATGCAGGCGAGCTACGAACTCGCGCAGGCGCGGCGCGCCCGGACGGCTGTGAATCGTCCCATGGGGTCGCTGCACGCATGAATGGCGGTATTTTCGCGCCTCGCTACATGTGCAAGAAGTCCGAAGTGGCAGCCTGAACGGCACGCTGGAGTTGAGCGATGCACCATGTTCAAACTCAACGACGCATCATCGGATTCACCATGAATTCGTATCCTGCCGGTGTCTGCCTTCGTACTTGCCGTCATCGATCCACTGCCCGGTGCTGCAGAGCCGCGTCATTGGTTTAGATTATTCGTCTCGGTCGTCCTCGCCTGAATTCCCAGTGCATTTCACGCTGTGACAACTTGCGGTGGTTTGTCGCCGAACAAGAGGCGGAGTTTTCGGTTTCCGAGCCAGGGTGTCGGGCATTCCGTGTTGGCGAATCCGTTCCTGGCCAGGAACGGGTTGATGGCGCGGCGTCCGTAGCAATCGGTGATGGTGGCCTCGTCGACGACGGCATCTGCCATGGCGTGGACGAACTTCCGGAACAGGGTTCGCGGTGTGTGGTTCTGGTGCCCCTGCGCGATCCGGTCTGCGAGCACGCGATGGAACGTCGCCGCAATGATGGTGAGCTGCAGGTCGACATCGATCTTGAGGGGTACGGCGGCGGAGAGCGCGTCCATGTGAAACATGTCGATGGCTTCCACGATGGCATTCCCGGTGACCATCCTGCGGGCATAGCGGATGTCACCGCCGTCCCGGAGCGGGCTTCGAAAGTTTCCGTAATGGACCATGGTTCCCCCGCCCCGAAGATGCCGTTTTTCAGGTCGAAACCGGCATGGCGGCGGGATTCGGCGCCCTGGTGCTCACGATGCGGGCGGCCCTGCGCGGCCCTGGTTGTCCACTAACGAAATGATTGGCGGGGGTGGCGACTCGGCGTTAAGACGCGTGACTATGCGTTCAGTGGCGTGATGGTGTTGAAAAGAAAAGAAAATATTAGGTGAAATAAAAAGAAAGGTAGAGTCGCCATCGAGTCGAAACGTTGGCGCGCGAGTCGCCAGATTCAGCCCCAAGAGTCGCCAGATAGAGTCGCCACCCGGAATCGGCAACAAGAGTCGCCAGATTCCCCAGAATCAGCCCGTTCCAAGCGCCTCCGCGAGGTAATCGACCACGATCAGCGTGATCTCGCGCTCGTCCTCGTCCGAGAGCCCGAGAAAGGGCCGCGCGGGGATGTCGCCCCAGGGGATCGGGCTCCCCTTCGACGTCGAGCCGAAGGATCCCTTCGCTGCTCCGAACTGGTGGGTTCCGGAGTAGATCGGCCGAGTCCCGACATCGACATGGTCGCGTGCGGCGCGAAAAGCGACGCTTCCGCCGAGATCCCGGCTGAGCGTCAGGATCTTGTCGCGGTTCTGCTTCTTCCGCGCCCTGTACTCCTCGGAAAGCGGCGCCCAGGGCTTGCCCGAGGGATCGGTCTGCGTATTGAAGCGCTCTTTCGTCGACCGGACGAGATATTCGCCGATGTCCTGAAACAGCGGCGTCAGGTTGTGACCCGAGTCCGCAAGATTGCTGAGCCGCCTGCCGGCCTCGACCAGGCCGGAGATCTCTACATGAAGGGAAGCGGGCACGTTACTCCGAGTTGGCCTCGATGAAGTCGTGACCCCTGGATGTCACCTGCCTTAACCGGACCTTGTTCGATCCATCGCCCAACTCGATAACCAGACCGTCGGCAAGCCCTTCCTCAAGGAGCAGCTCAGCATGGTAGGTGACAATGTTCGGCTCATACTCACGACATTCGGGAGGTTCGAAACGCTTGCGGCCATCGGCTCGATCTCGCAGCCAGAGCAGGAGTTTCAACATCAGGGATCGGTGGCGCTTCATGGCATAACCTCCTTTAATTCGACCGTTTTGCCGTTATTAAACGCTATTCGAAGCCGCTTCAATCGGCGGTAAAACCCAGGAGGAACAATAATCGTGGCAAAGGAAAAGGTGACACTTGAAGACTTGAGGATCGACCCGGACGAACTGAAAGACTTCGCCGATCAACTGCGCGATATCCCGGAGCTTCCCGACGCGGGATGGAGCGCCCCATCGATCAGGATCGGGGACAACATCACGATCAGCGGAGGCTGGAAAGGCGGTCCGATCGTGAGAGTTGTAATTACGTTCTAAACTGGATCGCGCGCAAACCCGGGGTGGACCTCAGGCCGCCTCGGGCGCGTCGTCATGCTGCGGCAGGTCGAAGATGGAGTCGAGACCGGCCCGCCGGCCCGCCTCGTTGACCCCCTGCTCGGCCTGCATCCTGTTCATGAGGCTCCGCTCGCTCTCGGTCAGCTCGGACTCGGGCACGACCGGATCGAACAGCGTGGCATCGTCGCCGAACTCGGCGAGGTATTCCTCCCTGCTCAGATCCCGGACGACGACGGACTGCGTCGCCTTGTCCCAGGTCTCAACCTTGACCATCGACTTCCTCAACCTCGAATTCCAGGACGTTTCCATCCATCCTGCGGTTCAATACCCTAAACGTTGAGCCCGCCTTGAACAAGACCTCGTCCTCCGAGCGGATGGCGGAGTAGCGCCGGATGTCCTTTCCGTGCTTGCCGTGGATAATGAATCGCGTGTTCCTGGAGAACGCCCCGCCCCGTCTCGCGGACGATGAGGAGAAGTCCGCCCAGGTGAAAACGCTGCCCGTCGTGTAGGTCGCCTGCTCGGCCCGGGTGAGCTGGACGCCGCGGTAAAATGTACCCTGCATGTCCGGCAGGCGGTCGAGCGCGTCGTTGAGTGTCCGCGCGTAGTCGTCGACCCGCCGTGCCGCCGCCCGGCCTTCCTCGACTGCGTCGCGGAGTTCCTTATTGAGCGGCCTGTAATGGCTCCAGCCGCCGTGCTCGGTGGTGTAGGCGTAAGTGGTCGCCAGTTCCGGATCCGTCAGGTCCCGTCGCGGCGCTCCCGAGTTGATCTTGCGCTGTCCGCCGCGAAGCGCCTCGCCGTACCACGAACCCATCGCGGTCTTCGTGCGTGCCTGGTAGTCCGGCATACCCCTCGCCGCGCGCATCGCCGCCAGGACCCGCGGCCTGATCACGCTGTCGAGCAGCTGGGCGCGGTTCGCAAGTACCTCGCGGACGGCGGCCTGGTCGGCCTCGGACACGCCCTTGACCGCGGGCGCGAGCCGTTTGAAGCCGTCGGTCCGCCGGCCGAGATCCCGGATCGCCTTGATCTGGTTGAGCGCCTGGCGCCCGAGTTCGTCGGCTGACCGGTAGCCGGCGGTGCGCAGGACCTCGGCATAGGAGGCATTGGTCCGCCTGTCGGCAAACCCGTCCCACTCGGAGATGGTTCCGAACCCCTGGACGCGCTTTCGGCCTTGCAGGCCGCGCATCAGCAGCGCGCCGCCCTGGTCGATGCGGGCCACCGAATTCCACGCCGTGCGGGTCTTGACGATGTTGTCCATGTCGCGCCCGAGTACGTCCCAGTTCATCAGCCACGCGTCGGCGGAGAAGCCCTTCAGCACCTCTTTGGACCGGCCCTTCGGCGGGGCCTTGCTCCTGGCATGCGGCTGCCAGTTCTGCCCGCCGGGTCCGAGCCTGGCGCCGATGATCCCGACGTGGTCGATGATCTCGTTGGCGATGCCGACAACCCGGTCGCCGTCGCGCACGAGCGCCGAGACCGGCGCCTCGAGACCGAGCTCGCGGTAGGCGCGGTTCGCCACCGCCTCTCCGTAGGCTTGCGCGGCGTCGTTGTAGAACTTGACGTAGCGCAGCGTGCCGTCGGCGCCCTGAAACAGGCCGCCCGGGTTGCTGCCGCCCTGTCCGCCGAGCTGCTTCGCGGTCGCGTCGGCGCGGGAGAGCTCACCGATCGCCCAGGGATCGACGTCTGCCGCGCGGTATACCGACTGCCCCGGCGCATAGGCCCAGCCGGGATCGATCCCTTCCGGCACCTCGACGACACGCGGGCTCGGCCCGTGGGCGCCGACGGTGACGGTCCGCATGTTCAGCGCGGGCGCCTGGTCAGGCCCGGACTTGCCAAACCGCTCGAGGTCGCGATCGCTCAGCGCCTCGACGTAGCATTTGCAGCCCCAGCCGCCCGGCGGATAGTTCGTGTCCCACCAGGGATCGTCGTGCATCAGGATCATGCCGTCCCAGGCGAGATGCTGCTCGCGGGGGTCATCCGAGGCGTGGCTGTGGCGATAGCGCCAGTATGGACGGCGGCTGGAGATGTCCTTCATCTGCCGGTAGCGGCCCGCCGCGTAGGACGTTCGCACGTTGGTGGAGTAGATCACCTGCGTGCGCCAGTTGCGTCCACCCTTGTAGCTCCAGCCATGCTTCGCGACGATATCGTCGAAAGACTTGCGGAATGTCGCGAGCGTCGTGCCGTCGGCGATGGCGCTGTCGACCGCGGCCCGGAGATCCTCGACCAGGTCCGCGTGCGCGGCGCCCGCGACGACGAAGGTGCGGTCGTGCTGGTCGTGCCAGATGTCGGTCCAGGATTGAGTCCCGAGGCTGGTCTTGCTGCGGAAGAACGCGATCTGCTCGTTGAACGGGAGGCGCGCGTGTTCCTCGGAGGCCTGGACGGCCGCCACGGTGCGCGGCGTCTCGATGACGTCGTAACGCCCGGCGAGATCGGCCGCGACGAGCGCAGGCCCGAGCACGTCGACCGCGTCGCCCACGTCCGGTACCGGCGCCCGCGGAGAGCGCGTCCAGGCGTTCAGTTCGTCGAGATAAAGGCGGAAGGCCTCAAACGAAGGAAGGCGGTCAAGGTCCTCTCCGATCCGCTCCCACCATCCGTCGATGACGGGGCCGAGCTCGCGCGCTAGGCGCGCGGTCAGCTCCGGGACCGGGCTTTCGTCCTCCGCTTCCGCCGCCGCGCACGCGCACCCGCCGGCGCCGAAAAAAAAAGAGCGGCCGCGGCCCGTGCGCTGGCCTCGTCCTCGGGATCCATTTCCGGATCTTCCGGATCGTCATCGTCGTCGTCCATCGGCTCCGGCGTTGCCGCCTTCAGGACGTCGTCCTCGTTCTCCGGTTCGGCGAATCCGAGCTTCTCGCGGACCGCTTTTGCCGAGACCTCGAGGCCGATCGGCACGAGCTTCGCGAGCGCGTCGGAGACCCGCGCGATGTCGATGGTCTCCTCGCGCCCGATCACGATTCTCGGGTAGCGCTTTCGCTCGCCGTGGTTGAGCACGACCAGCGGCCGCGCGACGTCGCGCGTCAGCGTCTCGGAAAGCGCTGTGGCGTCAGACCGCTCGATATCGTGGCGCACCTCGTCATGGACTTCGCCGAGAGAACGGGCACCCCTGTCGCCGGCCTCCGTCGTCAGCGTCTGCCCGAGGACCGCCTTCGAGATCAGCGAGTCGGTGTATTCCAGGAACTCGCCCTGGACGCTCCCTGACGACGACCCGCCCGTCGTCGCCTGGATGAGCTCGACCAGCATCGACTCGGGGATCATCGCCGCCGCGTCGGAGCCGAGGTTTGAGAGCGCGCGGAGCAATATGGCACGCTCCTCCGCAGTCGCGTTCTGCCCGTACTTCCCGATCCGCCAGGGCTTGCCGTAGGTCTCGATGAACTGGGCCCAGTCGCGATAAGCGAAGTTCGCGAACAGCATGAACCAGGCAACCATGCGGGCGAAGCCGCCCCGGATTGGCAGTCCGGACTTGGCCTGGAAGCGGTTGACGACGAACTTGAAGGGCGCCATTTCCGCCTGCTGGTTCTCGATATCGCGCATGAGCAACGTCGTCCCGTCGATGCGGTCGAACTCGAACCATCGGGGATCCCGCCATTCGAGCCTGAGCGGCATCCACTGGTTTTCGCTCATGTCCCACATGATCTCGGAGACCGCGTATCCCTTTCCGATCGCGTCCAGGAGGCTGACGAGCTCGTCCTCGAGCGACTGTGCCCCGACCCAGTCGCGCACAAGCTCGCCGTCGCGCTTCGCCTCGGCGTCCTCGCCTGCGTCCTCGACGGTGATGTTCAGCTGCGCCACCTGGCGCTTCCGGGTCCCGAGCACGGACAGGTAGTGGAGGTTCTTCTCCTCCATCTCCTCGGCGAGCTCGAGGTAGGAAATCGCGTCGCCGTCCTCGGCCTCGCGGAGGATCGAGCCGAGACGGCCCGGCGTCAGCCCCTGCCAGGGATGGGCGGAATGGATCGAGCGGACGCCCGAGAGTGTCGGCCCGGCGAGCTCGCGCCGGAGATCCGACATCCTGACCGGGCGGCCATATGCGTCGAGAACAGCCATTACCAGGCTCCCCTTTCACTTGATCCGCCGCGCCAGTCGCTGCTGTGGTCGGGCTTCCAGAAGCCGCGGCGATCCCCCGGTCCGTCGTCGTGGCGCGACGAGCGGCGCTTCGGCGCCGGCGTGTAGGCGTATTCGACCGTGCCCTCGTCAGCAATGCGGCAGGCCATGGCGAAGGACCAGAAGCGGTCCGCGTGCCCGTCGCTGTCCTTCTCGTCGGCCACGAGCCGCGGCGGCCCGGTGGTCCCGCCCTCGCGCTTGACCGAGCGGAGATCCGCGGTGGTGTCGTCATCGTCGGGAAAGCGGATCCTGACGTCCTCGACCCGCTGGAGCAGCGAGGTCCCGAGCGCGAGCTTGGTTGCAGCCGTGAACAGGTACCCCTCGACCATGTATTCGCCGTGGTCGTCCTGGAGGACTTCGAAGAACATCTCCCCCATGCCGGTCTGGTCGACGCCCATGCGCGAGATGCGATACCTCCGCATCAGGCGCTTGACCGCGTCCCGCTGTTCGGCGAAGCGCTTGTTCGCGAGGATCACCATCTCGCGCGCCCAGAGGACGTCGCCGACTTCCTCGAACACGGTCGCGACCCAGAGGTGGCGCCGCCTGGCGACGTCGATCCCGAGATAGCAGAAACCGTGCTCGTAGAGCTCCGGCTTGCCCGCGTCCGCATGCTGGCATCGCCGGATCTGCTCCCAGGTCAGGAACGACCCGGCGCCGGCCGCCGGAATGCAGTCGAGCTCCTCGGCCGCGTTGTGCCGGTAGGTGTGACGCACGCGCGCGACCCATTCGGAGACGTTTTCCCGCGTCACCGGCTGTCCGGTCGTCTCGAGGACCCGCTCGGCGACGCCGTCGGCGACTGCGTCATTGAACGTAGTCTTGTGCAACGATCCCGGCTGCTTGCCGTTTTCGATGTCGCGGCAGAGAAGGTTGAAGGGATTGCCCTCGCCGTTGTGGGTGGAAAGCACGTGGATGCGCCCGCCCCAGAAGAGGAACGCAAGCGCGGCCTTCAGGACCTCCTCCAGGTTCTCGACGAACGCCGCCTCGTCGACGATGCCGAGATCGCCTGGACGTCCCTTGGAGCGGAAGGCGCGGGGCGCCGACGTCATCGCGGTGATCGCCTTGCCGCTCTCGAGCGTGATGCTGAAGGTCTTGATGTCCCTGCCGTCCTCGGTGAGGATTCCCTCCTCGACCGCCGAGGCGGCCCGGTGCAGGTCTTCCGCCCAGCCGGCGCAGTCGTCGACGAAGCCGCGGGTCATCTCGTGGTCGAACGACTGGTAGTAGACGTCGCCCGCGCCCTCTGCGGCGTGCATCACGGCGTCGTAGGCTTCGCACCAGGAAAGGCCGATGCGGCGGGATTTCTCGATCACCTTGAGCGGTGACTTGTCCCGGACCCAGCGGGACTGGTACGGCAGCAGAATGCGCTTCACGGCACAGCCTCCACGCCCTCGATCGCGGCGCGGATCGCGGCCGCGGTGTCCGTCGTCAGGCCCTTCTGCCTGGCCACCTTTTCGACGGCCTTTTTCGTCTCCGAGAGGATCTTCCGCCGCTCGGTCCGGATCCTGGCGGAGGCGTGTGCGGCAGCGGCGACCGCCTTGGCGGCGCCGGAGAGCGCTTTCAGGTCGTCGCCCTCGGCTTCGAGCAGGAACTCGAACATGCGGTCCTGCACCAGGCGGATCGAGGCGTCGGCCATTGCGCCCGCGTCGTCCGGCGTGGCCTCGACGAATGCTGCCGCCATCTCGGTCGAGGCGCGGACCTTTGCGATCTGCCGCTCGAGCTTGGCGCCGTAACGGTGAACCGCCATGTGTGACATGGGATGGCCCTGGTCGGTCAGCCAGTCCGCGAGCTCCGCGTAACCTGAAAAGCCGCGCTCGATCAGGAGCGCGTCGAGTCGCTTGCGAACCTCGGCCGGCAAGGTCATCACCTTGGACCGCGCAGGCATGTCAGTCCTCGGGCTGGGCGCGTTCGGGCCGTGCGATCCCGGGCAGGCACGGCACCGTGTAGTCGACGATGTCGCGGCCGTGCCGGTTGAGCGTCATGCGCCAGGCGGAGACCTCGGAGCGGGTCACGTCGGTGAGACCGCGGTCCTCGAGATACTTGATCTCGTTCCTGACCAGCTGGCGGGTCACGCCCATGAATTCGGCCGCCGCGACCTCCTTGCACATGCGGTCCGTTGCGCCCAGGTGGCCGCCGACCATGATGGTGCGCATGATCGTCCAGCGGAGGCTGGGAAGAAGGACAGGGTCAAACATCGTGGAGGTCCTTGCAGCCGTTGACGCGCTCGTCGATGCGCGCGAGCCTCTCGCCGTGAGAGGAAAGCGATTTACCGTGATCCTCGAGCATGCCGATGATCCGGCTGGTCATCGGCACCCAGTCGTCGCGGGCGATGTAGGTCTGGGTCACGTGGAGCTTGAACTCCGCGAGATCCCTGCCCTCGCGGGCCTCGAGCTCGCGGAGCCGGACGAATGCCGTTCTGACGGCCTGTCCGAGGATCGCCATCACCACCGTGACGAGACCCCCGACGATCCAGGCGGCGACCTCGCTGCTCATGCGAGGAACTGCCAGATCGCAAAGAGGCCCGCGATCACCTCGGCCGCGAGCGTCAGGAGAATGACGACCGTGGTCCAGGTATCGACCCCGTCGGCGCCGAGCCCGCCCTTGCGCCCGATGATCTTGCCGAGCAGCCAGGCGACCGCCAGGCCCGGCGCAATGACAAAAAGGACAGCGAGCCGCTTCATTTCCCCGACCTCTTGTCCATCTGCCGGGTGCCGTACCACCAGAGCCAGCTGGTCTCGGTGAGGTAGACGACACTGTGAATGATCCGGTCGCGGACCGCTGCATCGTCCTCCGAGAGATAGAAATAGATCACGATCGTCGCCGCCAGGAACAGGAACGCTCCGGACGGCCGCATGAGCCCCCGCACGATATCGACGGCAACCAGCCATTTGCTGTCGCCGCGGCTCCAGCGCGTGGCGGCCTCGCGGAAGGACTCCTCGAACGCGCCCCAGGCGGCCTGTTCGGCGGCGCCCTCGGCCTCGATCGCCGCGGCGCGTGCGTTCATCGACGCCTCGATCTTCGTGTGCTCGATGTCGAGCTTGCGGAGCGCGAGTTCGTGCCTGAAGTTCTGGCGGTCGTTGATGATCTTCGCCCCGCTGCTGACGACGGTGCCGAGAATCGCGGTCAGCCCGCCAGCGGCGACGGTCGGAATGAAGTCTGCGAGGAATCCGAACATGTCAGCCTCCGTGGATGGTCAGTTCAAAGGGTTCGCCCGCCCAGGCGAGCACGTGGCGGAACGCGGTACGCGAGGCGACGACGGCGCGCTGGCTGACACCTTTATATAAGAGGCGTCCGCGCCGGAGGCCCGGCAACAGGCATCCGTGGGTGTGGGTCCTGAGACCCTTTTCCGTGTCGCCGCCGACGTTGCCGGCGTGAAAGAGGATGTGGCTTCGGTTCGGGACGCCGGTGACAAGCAGGCATCGACCGAACCGGGGAGATACGTGGAGCACCACCATGTAGGTGCCAGTGGGAATGCAGGAGACGTTGCGGCGGTTGTCCCGCCAGGGCGGCTCCATGATGTGAACCGGGCCAGGCAGTCCGCGCGCGGAAAGGACGCCAACTGTACCGTGGTCGCTCGTCTCGTCGCGTATCAGCCTGGCCCGGTTCATGCTGCAGTCCCCGGTCAGTCCGGGGGGGATGGAAGCCGGAGGACGCAGTTCTTCAGCGCCTCCGCGACGGATTCGTAGTCGGGTAGCCATTCCTTGTTCTCGCGAACCAGGAGGATCCGCTCATCCGCGCAGATCGCGTGATTGGTTAGACGGAAGGTTTCGCCGTTCTGCTTCACGCAGGGGCCTCCCCTGTCGCTGGTGCCCTTGACGTGCCAGTGGCGCTCGTTCTCGGCCCTGTGGTTGTGGCAGTCGTCCTTTGGCGACAGCTGTCCCGCGTGGGCGAGCTTCATGGGCTCGAGCTCCGCGGGCTGGAACACCAGGGGCAGGTCGCGGACGACGACCGGATCGGCTGGCGCCGGGTCGAAGCTGGCGGCAACCACGAAAACCTCGTTGATCGGATCGGCGAGGACCTGGTCGAGGAAGATCTCCGGGTCCTCGCCCCCGGCATTGAAGGTGAGAACGGGCTCCGGTTGAGCGACGGCCGAGAAACCCGCGAGGCCGAAGGCCGTGGCGAGTACGGCCGCGGCGACTACCGCGAATTGGTTTGGTGTGTGTCGAATCCTGATCATGCAGGGTCCTCCTTTGAAAGACGGTTAAACGCGCGTTGAAACGCTTTTGACTGCGTCTTTATGGAGGATTCGGAGTGGCCTGTTCAGGGGACCATGGTCCCCTGAACAGGCGGCGGGAATCAGGCAGAAGAGGATTGCCGACGCCCGACTCAGACCGGGCGGGGGCCGGGATGCAGGCAACATCCCGAACCGGGAGAGCAGCCTCCCACGATGAACGTCGGCCAAGCGCCACCGTCCCGCCACCCTCGCAAGGGCAGGGACGTTATCGTGGGAGCGTCCACACCTTGTCAAACCCCGATTTCACGCCGGTCGCCCCGGCGGAGCCCGTCGCGCCATGGTTCGGCGGAAAGAGATTGCTCGCCAAACGCATCATTGCGCGCATCGATGCGGTCCCTCACAAGTGCTATGCGGAGCCCTTCGTCGGCATGGGCGGGGTCGTCCTCCGCCGCGCCAACCGCCCGAAGAGCGAGATCATCAACGATATCAACGCCGATGTCGTGAACCTTTTCCGCATCATGCGCGAGCACCCGGACGAGCTTGTCAGGCAGTTCGAGTGGGTTTTGGCATCGCGAAACGATTTCCTGCGCTTGCGCTCGACTCCAGCCGAAGTCCTGACCGACATCCAGCGCGCCGCGCGTTTTGCCTACCTGCAAAAGATGTCATTCGGAGGCACACCGGCAGTGAATGTCACACCTGGTCAGGTATCGACGGACGTTCACGGGTCCGCGCGCCTGAAGCTGGCGAGCATGAAGAAGCTAATCGCTGCCGTTCATACGCGGTTGCAGGGCGTCCACGTCGAGCGCATGGATTGGGACGTGTTCATCCGGCGCTACGACCGACCGTTCACCCTGTTCTACATCGACCCGCCCTACTGGGGCCACGAGACCGATTACGGGAAGGGCCTGTTCGCGCGCGAGGACTTCGCGCGCATGGCGGAGATCCTGCGCGAGATCAAGGGGCGGTTCATCCTTTCCATCAACGACCGGCCCGAGGTGCGCGCGACGTTCGCGGGATTCGAGGTCGAGGAGGTGACGACGCGCTACACGGCGAACCAGCTGGCGGCGAAGCGTGTGGTCGAACTCTTGATTAGCAATTGATGCGCGGACGGCTCAGGTGATACAATCGATCGGCGTTCTCGATCTTATCGAAAGGCTCAATTCTACATGACCGCAGTATTATTCCCTTCCGACGTGATCATCGAAATGCTTCAAGATATTGTCGAGTGCGACCTGAACGGATCTGAATCTCGGGTTGATAAAAACCACTTTGCCGTCGCCCGTACGGAGAACGTCCAAGGATCTGACGATCTTCCGGAGAATTTCGGGGTCCCGATTGCCGAGCTCGGCGATGATCGCAATGGTTAAAGCCTTCAGGGCCGTTACTTCGGATTCAAGATCCCGCTTCCCTGACTCGTTGCCGGTCATCGCGCCTCCCGCCCTTTAAGCCGCGATGCCTCGCGCCCTGGTCAGTCGAAGTGTCTGCGTCACAAGCAATAGCAGGGGGAGCCTATCGGGATCGGTTCGAGGAGCTCGCACGACCCATTACCTGTTACGCAAATTGTGGTCAGGGGCGGTTGGGCGGGCAACCCGCCCATCAAGACGGAAGGCTCAGTTTCCGATATCGTGACGTTTACGTCTACGCCTGCGCCACTCCTCATTTCACCATCAACGCTCCCTTGATTTTCGATGGTGCCGCCACACGCGCTTAGAAAAACGATCAACACGGCGTACATCATCGCGATAGAGTATCTCATTTTTTTCCCTAATTCGCGGTCGGTTCGATCTGGCTGCATGCGAGGGCTGCCATTACGGCGCATACGCGCCGAGCCTCTCAATGACGAACTTCCGCGCGCACTCGTGATCGGCTGGCGAAACCCGACGGCCATTCGGAAAGGGGAAATCAGGCTGCGGCACCTGCTCAACCGCGGGCGTCACGTATTCGAAAGCGTACCCATTGCAAAACCGGCCATCAACGAACAAGGTGCCCGGCTGCGAGCTCTCGTAAAGGGAAACGCATGCGCCGGACCACGAATCGGCCGCCGAGAAGCAGACGACGTTCTCCTGCACATAGGACACCCAGACGTCATGGGCTAAATTGCTGCCCGCAATCGTGCCCAGGGCGACGTACCTCACCGCGCCAGCAGGTTCCTGAAACACGTAGAACCCCCGGCCCCGATCATTGACCAGCGGAAAAGCCCGCCGGGACGGATCAGCTTCAAAAAAACCATCATATAGCGACAGGGCATCTACTTCGACCAGCGCAGCCGTTTTCTGGCCCTCGGGCTGAACGCAAGCCGCCACCGAAAAGAGAGCACAAAGGCAGGTGAGAAGCCTGAGCATGTCAATGTTGTCCCTGTATCTGTTTCAGCGCGTCCGCCGCGTCGATGCCGAGCCCGAGCAGCCGCGCAGCCCAGACGACCTGGCCAACGACGGTAGCGCTGGCACCGGCGACCGGTGGCAACGAGTCCGCGCCCGCCACGAATGACGACCCCTCCTCCCCGGCCCGCGCCCGCCTGACCAGAAGCTTGCCGTCGGTCTCGATCGCGTAGACGAGGCCGTCGACCGGCTCCGCCCGCCCTGTGTCGACCAGGAGGTTGCTGCCGCGCGCGAGCGCCGGCTCCATCGAGTCGTCGAACAGCATGACAACCCGGCACATTTCCGGCCGGAGATCAAATGCCCGGAGAAAATTCGCGCCGAACCAGGCGCAGCCGGTCGGGCTGTAGCCGACGGTCCCCGCCTGCATCGGCAACGGCAAAGGCTGCACGTCCACGGCGTGCTGTAACGCGAATTCGGGGGGCGCGGACACGGTGGCCGGAGTCGACGCATCCGGCGTGCGAGGGCCGGTCGATGTCGGCTGCGCACGTGGAGGGCCGACATATAACTCAAGGCCAACCGCTTTACAGATCTCGGCAGCACGGTCGATGGACGGAGATTGAGGTCTTACCGCATCCAATAGACCGCGAAGCGACCACTTTGCCAGCCCATGGGAATACTCAAAACGTCGAGCTCCACCACCTGATGCTGAAACCGCCTTCCGTGTTGCCTCTCTAAGTACCGTACTCGGAAGCATATGCACAACCTAGCATAACCGCTAGTGCGGCGAAAGAGTATTGTTTTGTGTGTGAAAACACTTGTCATCGTGCGCAATTATGCATAATGTGTGCGTCATGATGCATACTGACGAAATGATCATACGAATCATTCGGGCGTTTCAGGCAGCGCGAGGAATCTCGCCGTCCTATGGTAAGCGGGTAAACGGCGACGTCCGATAAATCGGTTGCCTGTGCGGGGGGAGCATCGGGATAATTCCGGTCATTCAACAATGATCGGAGGTTTTGTCATGTCCAGTGATTTGAACGGTTCGGCTGGTTCCCGTCCTGCACGTGTGGTGCGCAGCGCGACGGAGTGGACCGCCATCATGGAGGACTTCGAGCGTTCGGGGCTGTCGCGTCGGGAGTTTTGCGAGTCCCGGGGTCTGTCGGTGAAGACCTTCGGGAACTGGCGGCACCGTCTCGGCGCCACGGGCGGGAAGGGTTCCTTCGTCGAGCTGGCGCCGCCGGTCATGTCCGGCTGGGACGTCGAGCTTGAACTGGGCGACGGGGTCGTCCTGCGTGTTCGGCGTTCGTGATGCTTGGCGGCTGGCCGCGTGGCGGCATCTGGCTGTCGACGGACCCGGCGGACATGCGGCGCAGTTTCGATGGGCTGTGCGCCCTGGTGGCGGGTCATCTCGGATGCAATCCGGCCGACGGGCGTTGGTACGTGTTCGTCAATCGGCGCCGGACGATCGTCAAGATCCTCGGCTTCGAGCAGGGCGGCTTCTTCATCTGGTCCAAGCGCCTGGAACAGGGCCTGTTCGCCCCGCCGCCGGCTTCCGGGCGGGCGGCGCTTGCATTGTCCTCGACCGAACTGATGGCGCTGATCGACGGCATCGACGTCACCGTCCGGCGCCGGCGCAAGCGTTACGGCGGTCCCCGGCTGGCGTCCGGGTGAGCCCGGACGACGGTCAAATCGATGCTGCCGGTCATCGGGGTGTCGGCGAAGAGTTCCTTCCACAGGCGCGGCGTCAGTTCGTGGATCCGGTCGGCCGGGTGGGTGTCGATGCGCTGGAGAACGTCGGTCAGATACACGCGGGGGCTGATTCCGAGCATGAAACAGGTGGCGACGAGGCTGTTGATGATCCCGACGTTGTGCCCACCCGCCTCTGTCCAACTGAAAAGCCAGTTCTTCTGTCCCAGCTTGACGCGACGCAGTGCGCGCTCGACACCATTCGAGTCGATCGGCACCAGCGGGTCGTCGAGGAACACTTCGAGGGACTGCTGGCGTTCGACGGCGTAGTTGACCGCCCGGCGGATCGGGTGCTTCGGCGTCAGCGCCGGATCCCCGAGCGTGCGCGCGCACCATTGCCAGAAGGCGTCGACCAGCGGGCGGGTGTGTGTGCGCCGCGCCTCCAGGAGCTCGGGCGGCGGCCGGGATCGGAATTTCTTCTCGATCCCGTACATGCCCCCGATCAGCACCAGCGCCTTCCCCGCCAACACCGGATGGTTGTCCAGCTGCTCCTCGAAATTGCGGCGCGTATGCGACCAGCAATTTTGTTGTTTCACCGCCGCCCCCCGCGCTTCGGCGTACGCCGCATAGGCACCGTAGCCGTCGCTGACCAGCGTGCCCTCGAAATCGCCGAGGAACCGCTCCACATGGTGGTGAGCACGGGAGGGCGCGAAGTGGAATACCACCTCGTCCCGGTCGCCGAGCACCGGCCAGTAGTAGCATTGTTTCATCTTGCCCGGCTTGCCGGGATCGCGCCCGACCCGCACGGGCGTCTCGTCCATGACGATGACGGAGCTTTCCAGAACCGAGCGGCACTGCGCCGCGAACACCGGCTCCAGCAGCGCGATCGCCCGGTTGACCCAGCCACTCAACGACTTGCGGTTGACGGTGATCCCGCTCTCGCCCAGCATCTGGTGCTGGCGGTAGAGGGGGAGATGCCAGGCGAACTTGTCGACCAGCATTCCGGCGATGAACGAGACATCCACGCAGGAATTCTTGAACACGCCCTCGACGGCCGGGGCGCAGACCAGGGCGCCGGAGGACATGATCTTCGCCTTCTTGTAATGGTAACGCAGCACCACGTGGCGGATCGGCACCGATGCCAGCTTGCAGCACACCCGCTCGGAGATGATCTCGAACTCATCCGCCGCCAGCCCTTCGATCTCCGGCGGCATCACATCGATGTCAATCACCGTCGCTCCGGGACCGAAGCGCAGCCCGGCGTCGTTGACGGCATCGCCGCGATCCTTCTTGCGCCCCGTCACGCCACCCCGCGGTTTCCCCTTGGCTTTCTGTTCGGCGTCGGGTTCATCCTTCCCGGCATCCGGCGATGCGGCCCCATCGGAGGCGCCGTCATCGGATCCGCCCGTGATGTCGGGATGCTTTTCCGAGCGCCGGCCGTACTGTTGACGCTCGTAGCGGGCGATCTGGTCGCGCAGCGCACTGTTCTTCGCCACTTCCTCGGTCAGCCTGTCCTGCAGCGACCCGACGAGCGCCGACAGCGTTCCGGCAAGCCCGAACAATTCCCTGAACAGGGCCGCGGCACCCCGCAGAAGACCACCGCCCGAGCCCAGCCCCGCGAACTCCGAATGGAGCCCGTCAAGCCGCCGGCGGACCGCATCCGGGTCGGACGGATCGATCCCGCTCATTCCTCCGCCTCCACCGCCATGATCGCCGCCAGGACCGCCAGCCGCTCGGACCGGGGCATCGCCGCGTAGCGCCGCCCCCAGCTCGCCGCCTTCCGCTTGACGACCTGGCGGTGGGTGAAGTTCCGCCCGGCGAAGGCCGCCCAGTGCACCCGGTCGGGCGCGAAGTTGAACCACAGCTTCTCGGTGACGATGCAGGACTGGTTGTTGACCTGGATCTCCAGCGAACGCCAGTCGGCCAGGTGCTCGTCATAGAGCCGGCTCGGATAGCCGGAGACCATCACCGAACAGGGCAGCGACTTCAGGATGCCGAGAAGCGCGACATGGTCGGCGTCCGTGTAGTCGAAGCGATAGCGGCGCTGCGACTTGCGCGCCGACTGCACGTAGGGCGGGTCGCTGTAGACCAGCTCGCGGCCGTCGAAGTCGAAATCGGACAGGAACGCGTGGGCGCAACCGTGGTGGAGCTCGACCGGATAGGCGCAGCGGAAGGTGTCGATGGCCCGGCGGTTGAGGTCGATGCCGATGTTGCGCAGCGCCGGCGGCTTGCGCTTCATGATGGCACCCCCACCCAAGTGCGTTTCCAAAAATACGTCATGCGGCGGACACATCGCGATGAGGGGCTGGCAGAGCCCTGTCGTCCCCTTGGATCCATACCATGATGCCATTGCCGCCACCGAAGTGATTCGCTTTACCGCGCCGGAAATAGCTCCGGCGCCCTATAGTGTCAAACGAAAAGAACGGCGCGGCGGAAAAAAAATCGGGGAATGTGCACGTCGCAGGATCCGGCACAACTGCAGCACAGAACACGAAACCAGGAAAATTCAACGGACGTCGCCGTTTACCCGCTTACGTCCTATGCGTCGATTTTGTTGACCGGAAGCGGCGATACTTTGTCTCGGTTGGAACGAGGAACGAGCCTCACAGGAAAGCGAGTCGACTCCATACTTCTGAAATCCGCCGACCTATGGCCCGACGATCTCGAATGGCCCGCCGACATTCCGCGGCCAGCGCCGAGGAAGGACGCCGCCTGATGGCGCCGTCGTTCACCATGCGCGCCCGCGATTGGCTCCGGTGGTACGAAATCGAGCTCCGCGACACCTTGCTGCTCGAGCACGATGACGCCGGGATTTTCAACATCGCCGAGGAGGACGGCGTCTGGCTCACGTGCCCCGGCGATATCCAGCGCGCCCGCGATCGCGCGGTCATGCGTTGTCCGGAGCCCGCCTGATGCGCGCCGCCAGGATCGACCGATCTCCCCGGCTCCAGCGCGCCCACGCGCTGCTTTCCGACGGTCGCGAGCGATCCACCCTCGAGATCATCACCGGCGCCGAGGTCTGCGCCGTGAACAGCGTGATCTCGGAACTCCGCGCCAACGGCTACTACATCGAGTGCCGCCAGGTCAGGAATCCGGCGACCGGCCAGCGCCTCTGGCTCTACCGGATGCCGAACCCGATGAGGACGGAACCGTGACGCGGCGCCCCCCCCCGGTTTGATGCATGACCGAGATCTGGCACCGGACGCAGGATCTCGTCGGTTTGCCCGGCATGCCGAACAGTCCGCGTCCGATCCAGCTCCACGGCCGGAAACGCGGCTGGATTTCCCGCGAGGTTCCCTGGGGAAAACGCACACGACTCGAATGGCTGGAATCGTCACTGCCCAACGAGACGCAGGAAGCCCTGCGCCAGGCGCGCAGTGACGATGGCGGTCGAGCGCCCGGGTTTTCCGGCCCCTCCGGCGCTCCCGCGCCGGAGGGCGGTCCGTCTCGTTCCGGGTTTGACGATTCCCCGGAAGAACCGCCCTCCGGAATCCCGCTCACGGCCGATACCGGCCCGGTCGCCGTGATGGACGCCCGCGCGGAAATCGTTCGCGCCCTGAGAGGCTGGCACGGCACCATCGGCGCTTTCGCCGAATCCTACAATTCCGGCGAGACGCAGGTCTCCGTCGAGACCCGCGCGGCGGTCGCCACCGTATCGGCCCGCACGCTCCAGCGCTGGGCGAAATCACGCCAGGTCGCCGGTGTCGCCGCGCTCATGCCGGGCCGCGGCGGCCGCAGGGGCGGCATCGACACCGCGCCCGAGGTCCGCGGCCTCGTCGAATCCATGCTGATCGCGAACCCGTACCACGTCACCGCCCGCCACATCATCGAGGCGGTCGAGGCGCGCTGGCCCGGCCTCGAGCCGCCCAGCATCTCGACCATGCGCCGTTTCGCGAAGCGCTGGCGCGCCGAGAACGGTTTCGCAATCTCCGCCACCAGCGATCCCGACGGCCACCGTTCGCGGACGATGCCGGCATTCGGCAGCAAGGCCGAAGAGGTCGCGGAACTGAACGAGATCTGGGAGCTCGACTCCACCCGCCTCGACATCATCTGCGCCGACGGGCGCCGCCACGACGTGGTCGTCGCCCTCGATATCTGGTCGCGGCGCACGAAGGCGATCGTCACGCCCCGCTCGCGCGCGATCTCGATCGGCACGCTGATCCGGCGCTGCCTCCTCGACTGGGGCATTCCCGGAATGGTCAGGACCGACGAGGGAAAGGACTACACCTCGAAGCACCTTTCGCGGGTGCTCGCCGATCTCGAGGTCGACCACGAAATCCTGCCGCCCTTCAGGCCGGACATGAAGCCGTACGTGGAACGGTTCATCGGCACCATGTCCCGCGGCCTGCTGACGCAGCTGCCGGGCTTTTCCGGCCACAACGTCGCCGACGCCGCGCGGATCCGCGCGAAGAAGTCGTTCGCGGACCGTATGGCCGACCCGAACAGGGACAGGATCGTCATGCTCGACGTCGCGCTGACGGCCGATGAACTCCAGGAGCGCATCGACGCCTGGATCGAGAACAAATACCACCGCCGCCCGCATTCCGGCCTCGAGGGCGTCTCGCCCTTCGAGCGCGCCGCGGGCCAGCCGTACCGGGCGTGCGACGAACGCGGCCTCGACATGCTGCTCGCGCCCGCCGCCGGAGACGGCTGGCGCGTGGTCTCCAAGGACGGGATCCACGTGGACGGCGGCGAATACATCGCCGGGGAGCTCGGCTCCCGCATGGGCGAGCGCGTCCATGTCCGCCAGGACCTGGCCGACTGGGGCCGGATCTTCGTCTTCACCGAGCCCGACGAACGCGGCGTGATGAATTTCATCTGCATCGCCGAGGATCCCGCCCGGACCGGCATCGACCGCCAGGAGGTGGCGCAGGCCGCGAAACGGAACTGGCGGGAGCGGAACAACGCGGAAAGGAAGCGAAAGCGCGAACTCGAGCGGGAATACCGTCCGGGCGAGACCATGGACGAGGTGCTCACCGCCGCCGCGCGGAAGACGGAGAAGGTCGTCGCGTTCAGGCCGGCGTCCGAGCCGCAGCGCACCGCCGCCCAGGACGCCGCCGCGGAGGCCGAGGAGGCCGGCGCGGCACTCGAGGACCGCGAGAGGCGGCGCCTCTCGGAGGTCGAACTGATCAAGCAGCTGTACGGAGGAGAGAACATTGCAGACCTCAACCGATAACATTCACGAGCTTCGCCCGGCGCTGGCGCGCCGCTGCGAGGCCGAAATCGCCCGCCTCGGGCTGGCCCAGGTCAGGGCGGCGAAACGGATCGGCGTCTCCGGTCCGACGCTCAACCAGTGGATCAACGGGAAATACCCCGGCAACGTCCCGGCGGTCGAAGCCAAGGTCCGCCGCTGGCTGGAAACCGAGGAGGAAGTCGAGGCGAACTCGCTTGCCGACGCGCCGCTCGGGCGCCACGTGCCCCTCGGGATCACCGAAGAGATCTCCGCCACGATTGCCTACGCCCACGCGACCGGCGACATCGTCACGGTCATCGGGCCGTCCGGCATGGGCAAGACATGGGCGGCGGAGAGATACTGCACGAAGCGATCGTCCGCCTACTACGCGCTCATGCGCTACGCGGCGGCCCGAACGCTCCACGGCATGCTCGGCGTCGTCGGGCGCGCCGTCGGCGTCGCGCAAACCCGCGCCTCGGCCGCCGCCCTGGAGGCCGATATCATCGACGAGCTGGCCGAGCGGCGCGCCGTCCTCGTGATCGACGAGGCCCAGTTCCTGACGCCCGGCATGCTCGAAGCCTTGCGCAGCATCCGCGACGGCGCCAGGTGCGGCCTCGTGCTCGCGGGCGAGGAACGGCTCAAGATGAGCCTCGCGCAGCGCCCGGCGATCGGCGGGCGGACCGGCGGCAACGTGACCCGCAAGCATCCGGCGCGCGCCGATGTCGACGCGATGGTCTCCAACTTCCTGGAGCGTCCCGCCGCCCGGCGCGAGGTCGATATCGCCGCCGGCGTTGCCGGCGGGAAAAAGGGATTCCATGCGCTTGCCCGCGTCATGGAACGCGCCTGGCGCCTCGCCCGGTTCGACGGCCGCGACGCCGTCACCGCGGGCGATCTCGAATCCGCCGCGCTTCACATAACCAGTGCCGAATCCACGGAGGCGGGCGCACGGGCGGCCGCCTGACCAAACCAAGGGGGGAATTGATGTCATACGAAAACTCGGCGCCCGCGATCCTGCGGGCCGTCGCCGCCGATCTCGACCAGATGGTCGACGGCGGCATCGACTACACCGGGCTCGCGGGCCACGCGGAGACGCTCCGCGGCCTGCATGTGCAGCTGGAGCGCCTCTATGCGCGCTGCGCCCATGAGCTCATCCACGAGCGCCTGGTATCGGTCCGGGGCTGCCTCGACTTCCTGGAGGCGTTGATCGAAGCGTCCCGCGCGTCGGGTCCGTCGATCGCGCTGCTTGCCGCCATACTCGAAATTCAGGCGAACGAGATGTCGAACAGCGTCCCGGCGATCATCGCCACGGCCGCCAACGTGACCCGGCTACGTCCGCACGTCTCCAGCGGCCCGTTCGGCGGGGACGCGGCATGAGCGCCCGCGCGATCCTGGTCCGCGAGCTCGCGGAAAGAGCCGACGACCCGGTCCCGGTGGTCATGTGCACGACGACCGCGCTTGCGATAGCGACGGGGATCGGGCCGCGCGCGACCCTCAGGATGCTTGAGGCCATGGAGGCCGAAGGCGAGGTGGAGAGGCGGGAAATGACAAACGCCTACCGCCGCCAGGTCACCGTCTGGCGCCCGGTCCGGCAGGAGGCCGCGTCTTGACCGCGACCGCCTGGAACAGCCGGGACGCCCATTACCGCGAGCGCATCTATCGTGTGCTCGCGGATCGCATGAACGAGCCGCCGTGGCAGCGCACGACGCTGATGCTGACGCTCGCCGCCGAGATGGCGCCGGACCTCGGGCACCGCATGCTCCGCGCACTGGAGCACGACGGGATGGTCTACGGATCGCCCGTCAAGTCGGGCGTGAGGGTCTGGCGGCTCCGCCACCGCATCCATCAACCAAGGGGGAGAAAACCGCATGGAAACACTCAATGAAATAACCAGGCTCTGCCGCCTGTATGTCGATGCGCGCGACGCGCGCGACAAGGTCGCGGACATCATCAAGGGCGAGACCCGGACCGCGGTCCGGCAGAACCTCCGGAAGCTCCGCGACGCCTCCGCCAGGATGGCGACGCACAAGGAGGCGCTGGTTGCCCTGATCGCCGAGCACCCGGACATGTTCGAGAAGCCGCGCACCCGCGCCATCGACGGCGTCAAGGTCGGCTACCAGAAGAAGCCGGGCAGGATCGAGGTCTCCGACGAGGAGAACACGATCAGGCTGATCCGGAAGAAACTGCCCGGCCAGGCCGACACCCTGATCGTGACGAAGGCGCGGGTCGACAAGAACGCGCTCAAGAAGCTGACGGTCCGGGAGCTTGCCTCGGTCGGCGCGACGCTCGGCGAGGACACCGACCAGATCGTGGTCACGCTGGCGGCGACCGATCTCGACAAACTCGCAGACGCGCTGCTCTCCGAATACAAGGACGAGCAGCTGGAAGCCGCGCCATGAGGCTGGGCGCCCGCCAGATGTACCTGCTGACACGCCTCGGCGAACTGAACGCGCCTGCGAAGGCGTCTGATCTCTCCGGCTGCGAAATGCGGCCGGAGCAGGCCGCAGCGGTCCTCAAGCGGCTGCGGGCGCGCAACCTGGTCAGGACCCGGGATCGTGAGGTCTGCACCTGGACGACGTTCTGGGTGCTCACCTGCGCGGCCCGTGAGGTCCTGGACCGGATGTACCCCGAGAACCGCAAGAGCGCGGCCTGGGCGAAACAGCCCGCCTGCGATCTGATCGAGGAGCGCTCGTCATGACCGCGCTCAGCGATCGCGAGATCCGCCTCGCCCGCGCCGTTCATCGGGCCGCGATCAATTTGCGCGGCGAGATCGAGTGCATGCCCGCGCCGGAGGACCAGACGGAAGGAGAGCGCGAGATAATCACTGACATGGACGCAGAGCTCGCCGACTACGTCGCCCTCCTCGCCGAGATCGGCGTCAGCATCAACGGCCCGTTCGCGCTCCCGCCGCTGCCGGCGGACTACTGGGTGGGAAACACCTGATGCGGCTCTCGAAGGAGGAGCTCGTCGCGATCAAGGGCCTGCGCGTGGTTGACAAACTCTCGATCGAAAAGATCGCGCGCAGGCGCGGCCTGCCATGGCGCGCGGTCCAGGCCGCCTGCAATGAGCACGGATGGACAGCCCGGATCGCCCGGGCAACCCCGTGGTCCGAGCGCGACATCGAGACGCTCAGGACGATGTACCCGGGCGGCGCCCCGGCGACAGAGATCGCCGCCGCGCTCGAGCGCGAGACCGGCCCGCGGGCAGTTTACGAGATGGCGGCGAAGCTGAAGATCAGGCGCCCGGTACCGCTGGGCCAGAAGAGGCGGGGCGTGAAACCCCAGGATGGGGACGAAGGCCCGGTCTTCACCTTCACCGACGAGGATCAGCCCGCCGAAGAGACGAAGGCCCGCCCCGCGCGGGCCTTCTCCGAAATCGAAAAAAGGCGCGTGATACAATTCCTCGCGCGCGGAGACACACTTGCCGACATCGCGCGCCAGATGCGCTGCGACGTCGATGACATACGGGCGATCCCCGGGATCGCCTCCGAGCTGCCGCAGGGGAGAGACTGTGGTGGAGCCGGGGCGCGGCGTCAGCCGAAAACAACAACAACCGAACCCGCGCCCCGGCATGATTTACCCCCCCCCGGTTGACATTGGCGCGATGCCCTGGCGCGCGCCTTCCAGTTATTTTCACGAGGAGAAATTATGAGCCGCAACTACAACGACACCGGCCAGATGGGCGACATGCTCGAGGAGTTCGACTCCATCGTCAGGATGGCCGGCGAGCACCCAGACCTGATCGACGCGATGGACCTAAATTTCCTGAACTCGGTCAACGACCGGCGCTGCCAGTACGGCGAGAACACCATCGTCTCCGTCAAGCAGGTCAAGTGGATCCGCGACATCCGCCGCAAGCTGATCGCGGGCGGCGCGAAAGAAGACGAGGACGCGGACGCCGGGCTCGAGCCGACGGACGCCAGGTTCGGAGGTGAGGGATGAGCGTCCTCGAACGATACCTGAAATGCGAGATGTGCGGCGGCGAGATAAAGCCGAACGCCGGCTGGATTCATCTCGGCCACCGTTTCTGCTCCAGGTCGTGCACTTTCAGATGGGACAAGGAGGTCGAGGTTCCGGCCGAGTGGAACGCGTGGGAGAAGGAGGAAGCGGTGCTTTCGTGCGAGGACTTGGCTTCGACCGCCAAGATGATCGTCCGCGTCGGCGCAAGGTTCGTCCACGTGAAGGCGAAAATGCAGCATGGGCGATTCGGGCGGTGGATCGACGAACTTTTGCCCATCGGACACAGCTCCGTCAATCAGTTCATGCAGATCGCCCAGGACTCAAACATTCTGCGATATACGGACGGCGCAAATTCCCAACATGTTGGGAATTTGCCATCGGACCGCCTCCTTCTCACAGAAATCTGCGGCCTCCCGGCGCCGGAGTTCGACGGCTACGTTGAGGACGGCGTCATCCACGCCGAAATGAAGCGCGGCGACATCCGGCGCGCGAAGGTCGCGGCGGACCACCAGACGCCCGCCCGTCCCACGGCCAGCATCCCGCCCGTCGGCAAGTACGGCGTCATCCTCGCGGACCCGCCATGGAAGTTCGAGGTCCGCGGCCCTAGCGGCCAGGGACGCGCCGCGGAAAACCACTACCCGACGATGACGACGCACGAGATCGCGTCGCTCAAGGTCGACGGCCGCACCGTGCCGGACCTCGCCCACGATGACGCCGTGCTCTTCCTGTGGACAACGTCGAACATGATCCCGGACGCCCTCGCGGTAATCCAGGCGTGGGGCTTCACCTTCAAGACCACGGCCTTCGTGTGGCTGAAGGACGGCGCGCCCGGTCTCGGCTACTGGACGCGGAAGCGCTCGGAGATCTGCCTGCTCGGGACACGCGGCAATCCGAAGCGGCAGAACGCCGACGTCGACGAGGGCATCTGGGCTCCCCGCTTCGAGCACAGCCAGAAACCGAAGGCGGCCTACGAGCGCATCGAGCGCCTGGTCGCAGGCCCCTACATCGAGCTCTTCGCGCGCCACCAGCGCGAGGGCTGGGAGGCATGGGGCAATCATCCGGGGCTGGAGGAGGAAAGCCAATGATCGAGTGGCTCAACGAGATCCCCGTCGCGATCCAGATCATACTCGGCCTCGCGATGTTCTTTCCCGCGATGTTCGGCGGGATCATGATCGTCGCCATTGTCGGGACGATTTTCGCGATCGGGTTCGCGCTTGCGGTCATCGCAGTCGACGCGGCGTGGAATCTCGCGGTTTGGCTGTGGAGGAAACTGTGGAAATGACCGCGCAGCTGCACCTGCTCAAGGTCTTCGTTCCGTACATTGACGGGCGCCTGGAGGACTACCGCTCGGTGCGCCGGACGCTCGCCCGGTGGTGCGGCGCCGGGAACATCGAGTTCGGCATGTGGACAAGGCACGCGCCGCGGCGTGCCGACGAGCTCAAGGGCGGCTCGGTCTACTGCGTCTGGAAAGGGGAGATCCGGTTTCGGCTGACGCTGAGGCGGATCGTCCCTGTCGTCGCATTCAGGCCGGACCTGGCGAGTTCGCGGTTTGCCGATCACACCGCGATCGTCTGCCGGCCCTGCGCCATCGACGTCGAGCGGCGTCCACTGCGCATGCGCGGTTTCCGGTACCTGGAGGACGAACACGCGCCGCCCGACGTGGGCTCCGCAGTGCCGCCGTTCCCGCTCGACGAGATCGGGCTGGTGGAGTCGTCGTTGCCCCCCCCGCGAGCATACCGCAATGAACAGATCGAGATGGAGTTCTGATCGATGACCGACCGCATCGCCGCGCAGAAGCAGCGGCTGCGCCGCGCGATCTTCGCCGCCTGCAAGCGCAAGGGTCTCGGTGACGAGGAGCGCCACGCGATCCAGCAGCGCGTCACCGGCAAGGCGTCGATGACGGCGATGGACCTCGGCGACATGCGCGCGGTCCTGCGCGATCTCAACAGCTCCCGCGTGAAATCGAGGAAGCCCGACGAGGGCAGCCCGGAGCGCGAGACGGACGTCCTCGGCACCGGACCGCACGCGGGCAAGCTCCGGGCGCTCTGGCGGAGCGGACACTGGCTCGGCGTCATCACGGACGAGTCCGATACCGCGCTCGCCGCCTGGATCTGCCGCCAGACCGGCCTCGGCGCCGCGCGGTGGATGACGCCGATGCACGGCGCGGCCTGTATCGAGGCGCTGAAGGACTGGCTTGCCAGGGACGGCGGCGTCGACTGGTCTCCGTACCGGCAGCCGGAAGATCTCCGAAAGCGGATCCACCGCCCGGGCGCCAGGATCATGGAGGCGCTCTGGCGAAAGCTGCATCTTGCGGGCGCGGTACCGGCGGGCGACGCGGGCGGCCTCCAGGTCTGGTGCCAGGGTTTCAGGCGGGCGTCGGATCACTACATGACGCTCCCGTTAGGCACGCAGAATCAACTCATCGGGGAATTGGGCAGATGGCTGAAGAGGTGCGAGCATGACATTCACCGATGACCAGCTGGTGCCGGGAGGTATCCGGGATACCGATATCCCGCACTACAGGACCGACGACGGCCGCTGCTCACGTTGCGGAGAAATCGACGATGACGACGTGCCGCTCCTGGTTTGGGCTCAGGGCGACACGAACCTGATGTGGCGTTTTTGCAGCGGCTGCATGGGATGGACGCACCCGACCGACGAAACGATTCCGGAAATCGGTGATGACCTCTTGCGGGGGGGGGGTGAGCGATGAGCGGGCTCCCTGAGCTCCCCGGCGTGCTCGCGGAGATCGCCGAGGTCGCCGGGCGCGAGGCGGCGATAAAGCTGGCGCTCGGTTTCGGCGGACGGGATGTTCACATCCCGGCGGCCAGGAACGTCCGCGGCGAACACCCGCTGCGGAAGTGCCTGGGACCGATCGCCGTCACGGCGATCGCGGAGCACTTCTGCGGCGAGAGCCTCTATATCCCCAAGGCGAGTCGCGCCGCCGTTCGTCACCTGAAGGACGGCGGCCTGTCCAACGCTCAGGTCGCCGAACAGACGGGTTTGTCCCTGAGCGCCGTGCGTCGTTACGCCCGGAATTAAACCCTTTTCAAGCATCATTTGAACGATCCTTCAGGGGACCATGGTCCCCTGAACAGGCGATTCGCCTGCCTGTATTTTCACCTCATGACTGGTCGGGATCTCGCGAATCGCCAGGGCGCCATCGACGTGGCGCGCGCTGCGCTTGCGTCCGATCTCCGGGGATCTGTGCCCTCGGAGGTCGAGATCATGCCTGCGGGCCGTGTTGAGACGCGCCCGAACGATTCGCGGGATCCGTTCCACAACCGCGACCCGGAGGCGGTCGTGGCTGCGACCAGGGAACTGCAGCTCGACCTGCCCGTCGATTACGACCACCAGAGCGAGTACGCGCGCGAGAACGGACAGCCCGCCATTGCCGCCGGCTGGATCCGCGACCTGTTCGTCCGCGACGGCGCCGTCTGGGGCAGGGCCGAATGGACGGACCGCGCGAAGGCCCACATCGAGGCGCGCGAGTACAGGTTCCTGTCACCCGTATTCACCTACGGCCGGGCGGAGCGCGAGGTCCGGATGATCGAGTCCGTCGCGCTCACGAACAACCCGGCATTTTTCATGCGCGCCCTGGCCTCGAGCGAGCGCGACGGCACAACGGACAGTGAAGGAAAAAACATGAAAAAAGACGAGCTCATCAAGCTGCTCGGCCTCGAGTCGTCCGCGACGGACGAGGAGGTCGGGAACGCCGTCAAGGCGCTGGCAACGGCCGCGAAGGCCGCTGTCGATGGCCTGAAGGCGATAGCAAGCGCGCTCGGCCTGGACGACAAGGCCACCGCCGACGACATCGCCGAGGCGGCGAAGACGGCCAGGGCCGCGGCATCCGCTGCCGGCACGACCGACAAGGGTGACGCGAAGGCGAAGGCGATCGCCACGGTCGACGGCGCCATCGCTGCGGGCAAGTTCGGGCTCACCCAGCGCGACTCCCTCCTGGCGATGGCCTCCTCGAACCCGGAGGCTCTCGCCACGCTGGTCGAAAACGCCACCGGCACCGCGGAGTCGAAGGCGATCGCCACGGTCGATGCCGCGGTGAAGGCCGGAAAGCTCACCCCGGCCGAGAGGGACGGCGCGATCGCGATGGCGACCGCGAGCCCGAAGGAATTCGAGAGCATGCTCGCCAGGGCGGGCGTCGTGATCACGGACGGCAAGATCGTCCCGGACGGAAGGCCGAAGGGCGGCGACGGCACGCTCAGCGCCGAGGAAAGGGCGGTCTGCCGGGCGATGGGCATCAGCGAGGAGGACTACCAGAAGTCCGCCAAGGAGCTGAAGGAACAGGAGGCCTGATCAATGGCAGAACGAAACACACCACGCCGCACCGGCGGCTTCGAGTACATGGGCTCCTACAAGGTCAAGGCGTCCACCACGATCGAGTCCGGCAAGCACGTGATGCTTGACGCCGCCGGCCTCGCCGTCGAGGCCACCAAGGCGGCGAACCACGTCTCCGTGGGCCGCGCCGAGGACACGGTGACGGCGGGCGCGACCGGGGACACCTTTGTCCGGGCGCGGATGGCCATCTACCGCTGGAACAACGACGTTGCCGGCAAGGCCTTCGCGCGCGCCCAGATCGGCGACGACGCCTATGTCGAGGACGACGAGACCGTGCGGACCGACTCGAACTCCAGCGGCGTCAAGGTCGGCAAGGTCGTCGACGTCGACAGCCAGGGCGCCTGGGTCGCCACCGGCCACCTGTACCTCTGAGGAGACGCATTCATGATTATCAATCGCACCAATCTCGACACGCTGTTCAAGGCGTACAACGCCGCCTTCCGGCGGGGCCTCATCGGCATGCAGGCGAACAGCATGTACACGCAGGTCGCCATGACCGTCATGTCGGGCACCGCCGAGGAGGTCTACCCCTGGCTCGGCAAGATCCCGGGCATGAAGGAGTGGGTCGGAGAGCGCGTGATCGAGAACCTGCGCCAGCATGGGTTCACCATCCGCAACAAGGACTACGAGGACACCATCTCGGTCGACCGGAACTCGATCGAGGACGACCAGTACGGCGTCTACTCGACCATGTTCGAGGCACTCGGCGAGGCCGTGGCCGCGCATCCGGACGAGCTCGTCTGGCCGCTCCTGAAGGCCGGCTTCTCGACCAACTGCTATGACGGGACACCTTTTTTCGGGGGCGCCCACCCTGTTCTCAACGCGAACGGCACGCCCGGCACGGCGTCAAACGTCGGTACCGAGGGATCGCCCGCCGCCAACAAGGCGTCCTGGTTCCTGCTCGATCTCCGCGGCACGATGAAGCCGATCGTTTTCCAGCAGCGTAAGCGCGCCGACAACATCGTCCGCATGGACCGCGAGGACGACGAGAACGTCTTCATGAGGAAGGAGTTCATCTACGGCATCGACTGCCGGGACAATGTCGGCTTCGGGCTCTGGCAGAAGAGCTTCGCGTCCCGCGGCGACCTCGACGCCGACAGCTACGAGGAGGGTCGGGTCGCGCTCCTGGGCATGAAGGGCGATTACGGTCGCCCGCTCGGCATCATGCCGACGCACCTGGTCGTACCTCCGGCGCTCGAGAAGGAGGCGCTTGAGCTCCTGAACGCGGAGCGCAACGCCGCCGGCGCGACCAACGTCTACCGCGGCACGGCCACCCTGGTCGTCGTTCCCTGGCTGGCATGATGAGCGGCCTCGAGATACGCGCCCTTGATCCCGCAGGCTGCCTGGTCTGCGGGGTCTTTCACCCGGCCGAAACGGTCCACCATCCGGCCGGATCCTGGACGCCGGCCGAGATCGAGGTCCTTCGCGCCGACCCGGGGCTGGTCGTCGATGGCGAGAGCCCGGAAGATCGCGGCAATGCGCGCGGTGTCTTCGCCCAGGCGATCGAGGCCCTCCGGACCGCCGGTCCCTCCGAGATCCGCGCCTTCTTCAAGGCGGTCGGCGAGGACCCGGAACTCCAGGCCCGCATCGAGTCCATCATGGACGAGACCGCGCACGGCATGTTGGCGATCGGCGAGCTCGACCCGGAAAACCCGGAGCACTTCACGAAATCGGGAGTGCCGCGGACCGATGCGCTCGAGGCCATCCTCAAGCGCCCGGTCAGCTCCGATCAGCGCGACGCCTGGTGGGAGGACTACCAAGAAGCGCAGAAGAAGGGCGCGGACGATTGACGAAGCCGAACCCGACCCTCGGGCAGCGGCGCACCCAGCCGACGGGCCGCCCGGACGGCGACCTCGTCAACCGGGTCAGGCTGGCGTTCGCCGGCCTGATCGACCTGGTGGCGGGCATTCCCACTGACGGAAGCGCGGACATCAGCCGGCCGAAGGCGATCGCTCTCACCGAGATCGAGTCCGCATCCCACTGGGCGGTCAAGGCAGCGGCGAGAGCCGAGAATCCGGGCGAATCCGCGAGCAATCCGGACTCCGGGGATCCCCGGAGTCCCCAGGATCAAAATTAAACGGGGTCTCGTTGAAAATTAAACGGGTTAATCGCTTCAAATGTACCTGAACCCATCTCGACCCCATTTCGCGCGTCCTGAGCGCTCTCACGCGATTCCTGCGCGGTAGCCCGCCATGGCGGACCGCTTCACCCTCACGGTCGATCTCGCCGAAATCGGGAGCCCGGGCGCTCCCGGTGTCTTCGTGGCGGCCGAGAAGGCGAAGGGCGAGCTCGTCTACCCGATCGGCGACGAGACGCACGAGACCCTCTACCCGACGCGGCACCAGGCGCGGACCGATGCCAATGGCGTGGCGCGCTTTTCCCTCCTGCCCTCCAGGCTCGCCGGTCCCTACCGCATCACCGTGGGCGCCTACCGCCGCACGATCTGGATGCCGGATGACGAGTCTGACTACGATGACGATGCCGACAGCCAGGAGGCCGGTTTTCCGCTGAAGACCGCCTACCTCTGGCAGCTCCCCGAGTACGAGGGCGATGCGGTCATGGACCCGCACGCCTCGCTCGGATTCATGCGCGACGACATGTCGAACCTGGACGACGAACTCTCCGACGATGCGAAGGCCGAGATCCGCCGCAAGATCGGCGCGGGGACCGGCGCCGCCGAAGCGGCGGGCGTCGCGCCCTGGGCCGAGGCGGACGCGGCGCCCGAAGTCCTCGTGCCCGAGGAGCGAATCGCCGGCGAGATCGCCCGGGACACCGAGGTGGCCGCCGCCGTCACGGCCGGGATTGACGCGCTCAAGGGCGACGGCCTCGCCGCCTCCCGGAACACGCTGAAGAAGCTCGCCGATGCGCTCGATATCGACGAGGCCATTATCGACGCCCTGGTCCATGTGACCGCCGACCTGCACGGCGGCCAGGCGGCAACCGGCTGGGCCGACGCGGTGCAGAGCGACGGCGGGATTGCGATGAGGGCCGGCGCCTGGTCGCTGGCCACCGCGCGCGGCCTGGCGGACGCCGCCTGGGAACTGACGCGGCCGCCCGGCTCGCCCGACTATCTCGCGGTGCGGGTGCCGGCGGGCACCGAACCCGGGCAGGTGCGGGTGCGCATGCAGGCCGGCGCCTATGACGGCGCCAAGACCCTCTCCCAGATGACGCGCCTCGGCTCGGACGCCGGCGACCCGGCGACCTGGGACTTTTACGCCGCTCCCTGGCCGCTTCAGAACACCCTCCGCTTCACCCTGCAAGCCACCGGCTCGGCGAGCCATCGCGGCACGACCACCTTCGCCGGCAAGCTCACGGGCGAAATCGAGGACGGCCTGGTCGTCGAGGCCGCGCTCGCCGCCGCGGTGATCGCCAAGCTGAACCGCGCGGGCTTCGATGCCTCCGATATCCGGCACACCCTCTACGGGCTGGCACGGCGCACCGCCGATCTCCAGCCCGCCGACGAGGAGACCGGCTGGGCGCTCGTCGACAGCCAGGCCGACGAGGTGGACATGGCGGTCAAGGCGACCGCCTGGGGAATATCGGGGGAACTCGCGCAGAGCCACACCTGGGTGAATGAGTTCGACGGCGGCATCGCCAACGGCTTTATTGCGGTGCGGTTCGGGAACGGCGTCGACGCGCTCCACCCTCGCAATGTCCGGTTGCGCATCGGGTTCTCCAACGGCGAATTCGCCAACTATCCCGGCGACACCCTCGGCGACGCCGAGTCGGATGAGAATCATTATCTCCGCCTGCTGCACCAGCTTCCGGACACCGCCACGTCGGCGCGGCTCGAAAAGATCACCGGCGAGGCCGACGTCTCCCATTTCCACGGCGAAGTGGCGGGCACCTTCAAGGCCGGCATCATCCCCGAGGCCGCGCTCGACGCGGCGCTGGCGGCCAAGATCAACGAGGAACCGGAAGCCGCCGACGACAGCCTGATCGAGAAGCTCTACGACGACACGGTCGCGGGCGGTGCCGCCATATTCAGCGTCGAAGGCGTCACGATCACGAACGACGCCAACCAGGCGTATTACATCCGCGTGGCGGCCGCCTCCGAGTTCACGCTGGGCTCGGCGCTCTTCGCCGCCGCGTCCAACTCGGCCGTCACCGTCGACGGCGTGCGCTTCTGGACGCTCGCCGACGGCTCGCTCCGCATCGGCTCCGCGTCCGCCGACAAGGCGGTGGTGATCTGGAAGGTCGACGACCTCGGGGCGCTCCGCACCGCGCTCCAGAACGCCGGCCTGGCCGACGCCACGGCCCGCGCCGCCGCCGCGTCCGCCCAGGCCAAGGCCGATGCGGCCTTGCCGAAAGCCGGTGGGACGATGGCCGGCAAGATCGTGCTCGACGGTGCGCCGACGGAAGACCTGCATCCGGCCACGAAGAAATATGTCGATGACAATCCCGGTGGCGACGGTGGCAACGACCACGTCATCGAGCCGCTGGAGCCGCTGGACGGAACCGACTTGACGGTAGGTGATGTCGTCCTCTCGGACAGGAGTTTCCACCGCTACGCAAATCCGGGCGAAGCCAACGCGTTCGCCGGAGTGCTCGGAACCTATCGCGAGCAGCAGACCTACTATCTCGTGACTTCGCTTTCCAACAGCCACTTCGGCGCTCACGGCCGCTTCACCGACAACCACGACAACGCCATCGGCGCCGTCCTGGTCGGCCAGGGCACAAACAACCTCATGGAGGTGCACATCGACAGGGCCGTCTACGAGGCGGCCAAGGGGTCGGCAGTCGCGAGCGGCGACGAGATCAGCGCCGCCTTCACGGGCACCGTGGGCGGCTCGTCCACCACGACGACCCACGCGCTTCCCTACGTCCGGTCCTTCACCGTCGGCGCCAAGACGTGGCTTTCCTTCGAGGGGCAAGCTCCCAACTCCGTCCCCAAGCGCATCGGCACGCGCGCCGACGGCTGGTCCCTGATCGTCAGCCAAAACGGCAGCGTCCTGTTGACGCACGCGATCGACGACAGCCATTTCACCGAATACCCGATCAAGGCGGTCGACGATTACGCCCGCACCCGCGCCGATGCGGCGCTGGAAAGGGCGGGCGGGACCATGACGGGCGACCTCACGCTCGACGGCCCGCCGACCGCAAATCTCCATGCCGCCACGAAGGCATATGTGGACGACCAGGTCGGCGGCGAAGCCACGCTCGGCGTGCGCACGGAGTCCATCGCGTTTCAGGCGGTGGCGAACGCCAGCACCGACGTCGAGTTGTCCCCGATCGCCACGGATCCCGTCACCGTCCTCCACGGCGAGGGCGATCCCGAGATCATCACGGGCCTCACCGGCAACGACTTCACCGTTGCCCCCGGCCTCTACCTGCTCCGCATAGACGGCGAGGTCGATGCGGACGCGGTCCTGCGCTTCGGGTTCGACATTCGCGACGCCGCCGACGACTCCATAATCGTCGGCCCGCAGGAGAAGTCGGCCTACAACACCAACGGGCAGTACCAGGCCTTCACCTCTACCGGCTACTGGCACCCGGCCGAGGCCATCGAGGTCAACGTCCTCCTGGAACGGTTCGGCCGGTCGAGCGGCGTGCGCAACGTCGTCATGCGGTTCGCCCAGCTCAACGCGCAAGAGCATATCCACCCGCACGTGATCGAGCCGCTGGAGCCGCTGGACACGGACGAGGCGGATGATGGCGACGTGGTGCTCTCCGACCATGCCTTCTACCAGCGCGCGGCGGCGGACGAGGTGACCGAGGACGGCTTCGCCGGCGAACTGGAAAGCTGGCTCGACGGCTCGGCCGACTGGATCGGCACGTCGCTGGCCGCGTCGCGCTACGGATCGAGGGGCCGGTTCATTTCCAACCCGGACAGCAAGGTCGGCGCGCTCACCGCCGGTGGCGACAA
Source organism: Paracoccaceae bacterium (assembly GCA_965242975.1). Taxonomy (GTDB): domain Bacteria; phylum Pseudomonadota; class Alphaproteobacteria; order Rhodobacterales; family Rhodobacteraceae; genus JAPPHA01. The sequence continues at coordinate 4,828,199 of CBDETS010000007.1, forward strand.
TCCCGACACGGTCGGCCTGCGGCTCAACAAGGCGGCCTACGAGACCGCCAAGGGCTCGGCGGTGGCCGACGGCGACACGGTCTGGGCGGACCTGAGCGACGGCCACAACATTTCGGTCACCGAGCTGACCTATGTGCGGACGGAGAGCGGCGGCGGCACGGATTACCTGGCGTTCATCGCCCGGGACGCCGACTGCGTGCTGCACGATTTGAGCGAGGGCCAGAGCTGGTTCCTGCGCGTGCTGTCGGCCTACGACAGCGAGCAGGGCACGTCGACGCCGCTGTTCGAGCACGACGCCGAGACGGCGCACTTCAACGAGTATCCCATCAGGGCGGTCGACCAGACGGCGCGCGACCAGGCCGCCGAGGCGCGGACCTTCGCGCGGATCATCCAGCCCTGGGAGTTCGTCGAGCCGGCGGGCGGTATCGGCTTCCGTGAAGTCGGCCGGACTGCGCTTGAGGCGCGGGCGGAGGCGGTCACGGGCGAAATAGATACCGACCGCGAGCTGGTGACGGCGCTCCGAGCCACCGAGCAATACGGGCTGCGCCGCGCGCTGCGCATCCAATACACGGCCGGCTATTTCCTGCGGAAGACACAGGGGGTAACGACCAGCGGAGCGATCGGCACGGTCTTTACCTATCTCGCCGTCCAGAGGGCGGGCTCTGCCGACCGGAACATCACCCGGCTCGATCAAGCCAACTTCACTCTCGGTCAGTTCAACACGCAATACGCCGCCGTCGGCAACGCGCTGCAGTACAGCGCTGCGGCCGACGTCACCCGGCCCGTCGATGTCGAGTGGACCGACTTCTCGGATTTCGACCTGGAGGAAGGCGACATCCTGGTGTTCCGGTTCGTCGCCAACTCGATCAACGGCAACGCGCTGGTGAAGATCGAGATCGACGACCTGGACATCTCGCTTTCCGGCGGCCTGGCCTCGCGCATCCGCTCCAGCGACATCCACCAGGACGTGGTGCTGACGCAGGCGGAATACGACGCGCTCGTCCACCCGGACGAGAATACCCGCTACAACATCGTGGCGGGGTGAGTCATGGCCCTCGCACGCATCACGCTCGCCGGCGCCGGGACCTACACGCGGGAGACGCCGACGCTGACAAACCGGGTCTCGCGGCTGATCTGGGAATGGGACAGAGGCTATCCGGCCATCCCGAGCGCGGTGTCGCGATCCGGCAACAACCGCATCGAGCAGGTGGAGATAAACCGTTCGGGCTCGGAGGCGTATTTCGAGCTCGCCACCACCGGCGGCGATCTGCGCAACCGGATGGAACGGGACGGCCAGGTGTGGCTCGAATTCGCCAGCCGCATCCTGCACCTCCCGGAGCTGATCCAGTTCGCCGGCAGCGGCTACGACTCGTCCGAGCCATACCTCTGGGCGGTTGGCGATCACCACGCCATCGACAACATGGTCGCAGACGCGCCGGCTGCCGATGACGGCACCGCCGTCCTGACGCTGTGGGACGGGGTGGGCGCCAACCCGTTCGACCACGACAAGCTGAAGCTCGGCGGGCGCGACATCGTCCGCACATACATCGGTAGCCGGCTTCGCGTCCGCGAATATGTCGGCGCCGCCCAGGTCAACTAAGGAGAGAGAAACATGAACACGTTTGATTCAAGGACAGCAACCGTCGAGGAGTTCGCGGCCGAGGCCCGCAGGCTCCACGCCGCACGTCTGGAGCGCATCCGGAACATGACGCCGGAAGAGCAGCAAGCCTGCGCCAGGTTCATGATCGACGGCTATTTCCAGCGCGCGGCGACGCTCCGCGTGAACGAGCTCTGGGGGCCGGAGGACATGGACATCCAGATCGCGGAGTGCGTGAAGCATTACCGCATGGACAACTTCCAGAACTCGGAGGAATACGAGGCCGAGCGCGAGCGGCTGATCGAGGCGGACCGCGCGCGGAGGGCGGCGGAAGCCAGCGAAAGGGCACGCCAGGAAGCGGCGGAGCGCAACGCCCGCGCGCGCTGGATCGCCCAGGGGAACGACCCGTCGGTGTTCGGCGCGGCCGATCGCGAGAAGGCGGGCCTCGACGAGCGCGACGTCGATACGCTGATGGAGTTCCTGCGTGACGCGATCGAATTCCACCAGACCCGCACCCGCTCCGTCCGGCACATCCGCTGGTGGGAGCGCGTCCGCGATGCCGTCGAGACCGGCGACGTGGACGCCGAGCTTGTGGCCGAGGCCGAGCGCCGGGGCGCGGGCGCCAGGCCGGGAGGGCGTTTCTACCAGCTCTGGCAGATGACCGTGGCGACGCTGCGACAGCTGGCATGACGGAGCCCTGGCACCGGGCACCTGGAAAAACCTGAAACCCTGAAGAGGAGAATGACATGGCGAGATTCCTGAAAGTCGAAGCGGGGCACGATTCCCACGACAGGACGACGAAAACGACCCTCAAGCCCCGCTGGATCAACATATACGGGATCGACGAGATCTGTGCCGCTGGCCAGCGTTTTGACCTGGACGAGAACGGGAAAAAGAAGCGGAACGCCGACGACACCGATTTCATCTACATCGAGCAGACCGCGCTCAAGGTCGTGCACACCGAGTATCGCCACAGCGGCTCGGATGCGGAGCTGTACCACGCCGAGTATTACGTCGATGGCGCTCCGGAAGACTGGGCCGCGACGATCGAGGCCGCGCTCGCGGCCGACCGGTTCCCGCCGCCACCGCCCGAACAGATCATCCTGACCGACAGGGGCGAGTGGACATCCGGGGAAACCTACGTTCCGTATGACCTGACGACCGACCCCGACAATTCGTCCAGGCGGTACCTCTGCCTCAAGGAAAACAAGTCCACATCGAGCGGCGTCCTGGCGAACACGGCGTACTGGTGTGACGTGAGCGCCCTCGCATGACCTACGCGTCGGCGCCCGACATGGTCGACCGCTTCGGCGAGGCCGAGATGAACGGCGGCACGGTCGGCGGCCAGCCGGTGCCCGGCTTCGAGCCTGCCGCCATCGCCGCCGCGCTCGCCGATGCCTCGGCCGTGATCGACGCGCGGATCGGCGCGCGCTACGCGCTGCCGCTCTCCGCCGGTCCCTGGCCGATGCTAACGTCGATCGCCTGCGACCTCGCCAGGCGGAAACTCTACGACGAGGATCCGCCCGAGGAGGTCAGCAAGCGGGCGTCGATGGCGATCGCGCGGATGAAGGAAATCCAGTCCGGAGACCTCGCGCTCGTCGATGCGGGCGGTACCGAGGCGCCAAGGCGGACGCAGGGCGCCGTGCTCACCCGCGACCAGGTCTTCACGGCCGACGCGCTGAGGAACTTCTGATGGAGAAGGCGCTCGAGCTCGATCTCGTCGGGCGCGCCGTCGCGCGCCTCATCGAGAACACCGACCGCGAAACCATCCCGGTGGTCGAGGCGGCGCTGCGGCTCGGCGACAGCACGCCGCAGGCCCTGCCGGCGATCGTGGTGTTCCTGGTCGGCGATGACGCGACCGAAAGCACGGCGCCGACGGCGGGCTCCTACCAGAGGGTGACGGCGACACTCGCCGTCGTCCACGTGATCGCGGCCCGCAATACGCCGCGCGGCGGAGGCGGCCCGGTCGTGGATCCGCTGGCCCTCATCGCCGGGCGCACGCGCGCGGTGCTCAACGGGTGGATCCCGGCGGGCCTGACGTTCAAGCCCGACGCGCTTGCACTCCGGCGCGGGCGTCTCGTCAACATCGCGAACGGCCGCGCCGTCTGGCAGGACGAGTACAGCCTGTCCTGGCGCGCGCACAAAACCCAATCGGACTGACAAAGGAGCAGACACGATGACTCTCACCTACAGCAGACAGAACATCGTTCTCGGAGCGGGACGGTTTTTCATCGACCGCTACGAGGAGAACGGCAAGAAGCGCGGAATCGAGACCTATATCGGGGACACTACCGGCGCGACGCTTTCAGCGACGACGGAGCGCACGACGATCTTTTCCGGCGACGGCGCGGTAGCGACCAAGCTCATCGACAAGGTGACGCAGGTCGACCGCACGCTCGGCATCACGCCGCAGGACGCGACGCTCGACAACATGGCGCTGTTCATGATCGCCTCGCGGCCGGCGACGATCGCGGCCGGCGACGCGAGCGTGGACCTCGCGACGGATTTCGACCTCACCGCGGACGTGACCGAACGGGACTATTTCCAGCTCGGCTCCAGCCAGGCGGCCCCGGCGGCGCGCCCGAAGGTCACGCTCAGCGCTGACGTGTCAGCCACCATGGTCAAGGGCGGCGACTCGCGGAACACTGCGGTGACCGGCCTCACCGACGCGATGATCGAGACCGACCGCACGACCGGGCGGATCCGCTTCATCGGCGAAGGTCCGTCCAAGATCAACGCGGCAGGCGTCGCCGGGAAAATCAAGGTGACGGTTCCCTCCGCGTCCGTATCGTCGCTGCCGGCGTTCGAGCGGGTCTCCGTGACCGATGAAACGAAGCAGGTCCGCGTGGCGGTCCGCTATGTCGAGGATGCCGACGAGGGCGTCGAGGGGCGCAACATCTACATCCCGCAGGCCTCGGTCTCGCCGGCAGGCGAGGCGGCCCTCAAGTCGCGTGACACGCCGCAGACCTTCCCGATCACGCTCGCGATCGAGAAGCCCGACACCGGCCTCGCGCAGGTCTACATCGACGGGGTGCCGGCATGACGAAGGCCGCGAAGGATCCGGCCGCAGAGCTGGAGATCCTCTTTCCCGACGTCGAGATCACCGTCCGGGATCCGGACACGGGCCACCCGGTTGACCTCACCGTGCGGGAGTTCCGCTTCCTGGAGGGCCTCGAGGCCCGCAGCATCGCGCGCCCGATCATCGAGGCGCTCGCGGACGTGGTCGGCTCCTCCACCGATCTCGAGTTCGCCCTGGTCGACGCGGCGCTCGCCGAGAACGCGGAGGCGTGGATCGCGCTCGTCTCCCGCGCCTGCGGCATGAAACCCGAGTGGATCGCGCGGATGAGGGATGTGGATGGCGATGCTCTCGCCGAGGCGATGTGGAGCGCGAACCGGGATTTTTTGCTCCGCCGCGTCGTGACCGAAGTCGCGGCGCGAAGGGAGAAGGCGAACCGATCGGGCTCGGGGTCGTCCTCCACGCCCTCGTCCGGGCCGGGCACGGGCGCGGGCACGAAGACCTGAGCAAACGCCTGACCTGGCGGCAGATCAGGCTGTTCTGGGAGGCCGGCCAGGAAATGCGGGCGCAGGAGATCGCGGCGCTGCTGACTGCGCGGATGACGGGAGGATCGAATGGCTGACCTGAACCTTGTCCTTCGCCTCCGCGCCGATCTCCGCCAGGCGATCCGGCAGCTCGACCGGGCCGAGAAGGAACTCCGCCAGCTCGGCCCCGCCGGGCGCGCGGCCGGGCAGGGCGCCCGCGCGGGCGCGGCCGGGATCGAACGCTTCGGCACGACCGCCGAACGGGCCTCGCGTGGCGCCAATCTTCTCAGGAGCGCTGTCGCCGGTTTCACCTTCGCGTATTTCGCCCGGCAGACTGTCCGGGCCGTCGACGGGCTCAAGGATCTCGGGCTCACCTTCGAGGCGCTCAACCAGCGCTTCACCTTCGCCACCGGATCGGTCGCCGAGGGCGCCCGGGAGATGGCGTTCGTCCGCGAGGAGGCGGACCGTCTCGGGATCTCGTTCCTGGCTTCGGCAGGCAGTTATTCCAAACTGGCTGCAGCCGTCCGGGGGACGAACATCGACGCGGCACAGACGCGGGAGATCTTCCTCGGGATAGCCGAAGCCTCGTCGGTCTTGCGCCTCTCCGCCGACCAGGTCGAGGGCGCGTACCGCGCGATCGAGCAGGTGGCGTCGAAAGGCACGGTCCAGGCGGAGGAGCTCCGCGGCCAGCTCGGCGAGCGGATCCCGGGCGCATTCCAGATCGCGGCCCGCGCCATGGGCGTGACGACGGCCGAACTCAACAAGATGCTTGAGCTCGGCGAAGTCCTCGCCGACGATTTCCTGCCCCGTTTCGCCGCCCAGCTCAGGCGCGAGTTCGCCGAAGGCGTGCCGGAAGCGGCCGACAGCGCCGCCGCCAGCTTCGCGCGGCTCGGCAACTCGATCGAGCGGCGTCTCGAGCGCGCGATCCGCAATTCTTCATTGCTGCAGTGGCTGGCGCAGGTGTCCGACGCGCTTCGCGAGATCATCGACCTCTCGGGACGGACGCCGGCGGAATCCGCGACGGCGGAACTGGAACGGATCGTCCGCGGCCTCGAGGCCGGCGCCGGCGAAGGATTCAGAGTCGGGGACCTGTTCGGCCGAGGGTTCGGTCGTGACGAAGCCGACACCGCATTGCGCAAGGTGATCGACGACAACGGGCGGATCTCCGCCGAGCTTGCGGCGAGCATCCGGGCGCGGGGCCTGGGGATCGAGGAGTCGCTTCTGGAGGCGGCGCAGGGGCTCCAGGGCGCGCGCCTGAGGTATTTCGAGGAGGCGGAACGCGCGCTTGCGGCTGACCCGCTGGCTCAGGGTCGTTTCAGCACCGCGGTCGGACGGCAGACGCTCGAGCGGCGCAGGGAACAGGTCGCGCAAGAACGCGAGCGCGAACGCCGCCAACGCGATGAGAACTTCGGGCTATTTACGAGCCGCCGCGGTGACATCGAGCCGGGGCCGGTGGCGCCCGACGTCGACGCATTCGAGAAGGCATTCGGCGAGCTCGAGAGGCTCTACGACCGGTACTCGCTCCGCTCGCTCGACGGCGAGGAGAAAATCCGCGAAGCCTACCGCCGGCGGTTTGCGGAGCTGCGCGAGCAATACGAGGCCGCGGTCGCGGCCGCCGGCGACAACGACGAGCTCTCGCTGAAGCTGTTCGAAGAGAACAAGAACGCGGAAATCCAGCTGGCTGACAACCAGCAGAAGGATCTCGAGGCGTTCCGCGAGCGCCAGGCCGAGGTCGCCGAGCGCACCGCCGAACGCGAAGCCAGGGCGGCGGATCAGGCTGCCAGGCGCGAACTCGACGCGCGCCGCCAGGTCACCGAGGCGCTCCAGGACGCGGCCGCTGACGACGGGCTGATCAGCCGCTATGACCAGGAAATCATCCGCATCGAGCGCTGGCGGGAGGCGAACCTACAGGCGCTCGCCGACGTCGGGCTCGCCCATTCGGAGCTCGCGGACCGGGTCGAGGCGGAAGCCAGGCGCCAGCGCGACGCGCTGGAGGAAGCGCGCACCCCGCTCGGCGCCGCCAGGCGGGGCCTCAGGGACTATGCCGCAGATTCGGCCGATGTCTTCGGCCAGATCGAGGACGCCACGGTGAACGCCTTCCGCGGCATGGAGGACGCGCTCGTCGAGTTCGTGCAGACCGGCAAGCTCAGCTTCACCGATCTCGCCAACACGATCATCGCGGATCTCGCGCGCATCGCCATCCGCAGCCAGATCACCGGGCCGCTGGCCGAGGTGCTCGGCCTCGGGAACCCGTTCGCCGTCGCCCACTCGGGCGCCATCGCCGGCCAGCTCGGCGGGCGCTCCCGTAACATCAGCCCTGCCGCCTTCATCGGCGCGCGCAGGATGCACGGCGGCGGCATCTCCGGGCTTCGCTCCGACGAGGTCCCGACGATCCTGAAGAAGGGCGAGGGCGTCTTCACCCCCGAGCAGATGGCGGCGATCGGCGGCCTCGGCCCGCGCGAGGTCGCCGTCAACATCGACAACCGCGGCACGCCGCAGCGGGTGACGGAAGTGCGCGCCACCGTGGATTTCCGCGGCTTGGTCATCAGCGCCGTCACCGAGGACATCCTCACGGGCGGCGACACCTTCGCCGCCCTCGAGGCGGTCGGTACCGGGGCCTCGCTCTGATGGCGTTCCCGGACTACGCCTCCATCGCCGCGGACGGCTACGGGCTCGGCCGCGACCCCGACGTCGAGCGCACCAGTTTCGATGACGGCTTCGTCTCCCAGGAGAAGCGCTTCACCTCGGCGCTCCGGACGCGGCAGCTCCGGGGCCTCCTCGAGTCGGACGCCGACCTCCTGCGCTTCAGGGCCTGGGCCGAGGCCGAGGCGCACACCTGGTTCACCTGGAGCGACACCGAGGACGGGACGTCGCGCGAGGTCCGGGTGCGCGGCGGCCAGGGCGGCATCAGCTATGTTGCGCGCACGGTGCGCAACCGCCGCAGGTGGGAATTCACCCTCACGCTGGAGGGCTGGCAATGAGCGTTCAAACGACGATTGAAAGGCAGTCAAATGGCGATTGAAATCAAGAACGGCGCGCCGTTCCGCTTCGGCAATTTCGGAGCCCGCACGGTCGTGACGGCGCTCCGGTTCCGCCGCGCGAGCGACGACGGCCAGCCCGTCATCACGCGGCTGGCGAATGCCGTCACCGTCGAGAGCGGCGACCCGTTCGTGGTCGACGAGGGCGAGCTGAAGATCAAGTATCCCTCGGGCGACCTCACCGACGAGCACATGGCCGAGGCTTTGGAAACCTACTGGGGCATCAATGCCGCGAGGACGGCCGCGACCACCCGGATGGAGATCGACGCCATGACCGGCGCCTCCGGATCGGAGGCAGCGGTCACGGCCAGCGGCTATGCGCAGCAGGCGCTCGGCGACTGGGACGTCGCCACGGTCGCCGACTGAGCCGATGCCGACCGTCCGCCTGACCTCCGGAGGGGCCGAATGGACGGTCCCGTCGGGCGTGACCTCCATCGACCTGGCGTGGGATTGCGCGCTCTGGCTCATCACCGCGACGGCCGACATCTCCTCGAGGCAGATCGCCCAGGGCGGCAGCGCCACCGCTTCCGGATCGCGGAGCGGAATTTCGGTCTCCCCGGGCAACACCCTCTTCGTCCTGGCCACCGGGAGCGGGGACTGCTGGCTCGACATCACCTACACGGCGATCAGGAGGGCGAGCCTCGTTTTCGAGGCGGGATCGCCGACGGTCTCGGTCGGCATCACGCGCCGCGCGGCCGCGACGTTCGAGGCGGGATCCCCGGTCGTGTCGTGGGCGCGATCGACGGCGTTCATCTCCGACCGCTTCCGGATCGCGGAGCGGGCAAGCGCGCCGCGGAACACCATCCTGACCGCCATCGAGATCGACCACCCCTCCGCATTCTCGCCCTACAGGATCGTCAACGACACCCGGAACCGGACGATCGGCGGCATCGAGTTCGCCCGGTCGCGCTTCGAGGCGAAGCTCCTCGACGACTACGAGCGCCGCGCGCCGAGGGCATCGATCGTGGCCGCCAACACCGGGCGTGATCTCTCGGACTGGTTCGAGCAGACCGGCGGCGGCGCCGGCGCGACCGTGCGCATCCTCCAGGCGCTGGCTGTCGATGACGCCGCCGTCGACTGGGAAATGACCCTCGACGTCGCCGACGTGCAGCTCGACACCGCGCGCGTGACCGTCCGCCTCGGCTTCGATCCGCTCCTCGGCCGCCCGGCGGTCGAGATGCGCTACGACCCGGAAACCGCGCCGGGGCTGTTCTGATGAGACGCGTGCTGCCCCGTCCGGCGCCATTTCGCGCGCCCTGTGCGCTCCTCGGCGCCCTGTGGCGTAACTGCCCGCCCGAGACCATTTCGCGCGCCCTGTGCGCTCCCGTGCGATCCGTGGGGCCATCCTGATGGAGCACTGGACGGAAAAGTGGCTGGGCCGGCAGTGGGCGCCCGGATACGACTGCGCGGATTTCGTCCAGGAGGTGCTCGCGGCCGAATTCGGACGGCTGGTCGATTTCCCGGCCCACGCCGCCTCTTCCACTGCGCGCGACATCCAGATCGACGACCTAAGGGGCGACTACGCGGTCCGCACGGCCGCGCCCGTGGACGGGGACGGCGCGCTCATGCGCGAGGCCGGCGCCCAACGGCGGCGGCGCTACCACATCGGGATCGTGGCGATCCATGGCGGTGCCGTCCACGTGCTCCACTGCTCGCGGGATCTCGGCGCGGTCCTCTGCCGGACGGCCGATCTCGCCGCCCACGGCCTCGAGCTCGAGGGGTTCTACAGATGGACCTGACGCCGGCGACCATAGAGCCGCCTCGCTATGTCGGCCGACAACGCCCGGGCATCAGCATCACTGCCGACGTCTGGCCGCACCCGATCACCGCGGAGGGCCGCACCACGCGCCCCGTCACGATAGCGCCCGGAACCACGCTCGAGGACCTCGTGCTGCGGGACCTCGACGACGTCGATCCCGACACCGCGGCCTCCGTCGACCACGTGCTCGTGCCGCGGGAGGCCTGGCGCCTCACCGTGCTCCAGGACGGCCAGGTGGTGACGCTGAGAACGGCGCCCGGGGACGACGTCGGGCGCGTGCTCGGCCAGCTCTTCGTCATCGCGGCCGCCGTCTTCGTGCCCGGCGCGCTCGGCTTCGCGACCGGCACGGTCGGAGCGGCGCTGGTTTCCGCCGGCACGCTCATCGTCGGCGGCCTCATCATCAACGCGCTTTTCCCTGTCCGGCTGCCCGAGGCGCCGCAGCTCACGAGCCCGGACCCCGTCTACAGCCTGACGGGCGGCGCGAACCGCGCCCGTCTCTACGAGCCGATGCCGCTCGTGCTCGGGCGCCACCGCATCTTCCCGGACCTCGCCGCGGCCGAGTACACCGAGTTCCGCGGCGGCGAGCAGTACCTCTTCCAGGCGTTCCATTTCGGGCTCGGCGACATCGACATCGAGGACATCGCCAGCGGCTCGACCGAGCTCTCGAGCTACGAGGAGGCGACGGTCCAGCGCGCCGGCGCCGACGGCCGGCTGACGCTGGTGGCCGGGAACGTCGACACCGTGTCCGGCGCCGACCTCGAGGACACCGGCTGGATCGAGCGGATGACGGGCGCCAACACCTCCAGGATCGGCATTGACCTGGTCGCGCAGTTGTTCTCGATCGACGACGCCGGCGAGACCGGCGCGGCGGAGGTGACGATCCAGGTCCGGTGGTCGAAGCCCGGGACGGCTGCCCAGACGCGCACGGTCACGCTCGAGAACGACGACCAGGCGCCCTACAGGCGCACGCTCAGCTACAACATCGGCAGCGGAACCTGGACGGTGAGGGTGCGCAGGACCAGCGAGAAGAGCGACAGCGCGCGCACCCGGGACGACGTGACCTGGGCGGCGCTCCGCTCCTACCAGCCCGATGAGGCCGACTACACGGGCCAGAACCGCATGGCGGTCCGGATCCGCGCCTCGGGCCAGCTGCAGGGCCGCCTCGACCGCGTCTCGGCCATCGTGCACCAGAAGGTTCCCGTCTGGCAGGGCGCCGCCTGGACGGCATCGCGGTCGAGGTCGCGGAACCCGGCCGCCATCTTCCGCTTCTTCGCCCTCGGCGTCCCGGTCAATGGCCGCATCAGGGCGGGCGCCGGCATCGCCGCCAACCGCATCGACCACGCCGGCATCGGCGCCTGGCACGAATGGTGCGAAGCCCACGACCTCACCTGCGATTTCCTGGTGACGGGACGGATGACGCGGGAGCAGGTGCTCAACCAGGTCGCGCAGTGCGGGCGCGCGGCTAAGAGCTGGCACACCGGAAAGCTCGGCGTCGTCTACGACGACGAGGACCGCCTGCCGAGCGCTCACGTGACACCCGGCAACATCGTCGCGGGCAGCTTCCGGATCAATTACGCCTCCGAACCGCCGGCGGACGAGATCGTCGTCAACTACATCGAGCCTGACCTCGACTGGCAGGTCAACTCGGTCCGGCGCACGCGCCCGGGGCTCACCGGCACGCCGTCCTCGAGCGTGACCGTCACGGCCAGGGGCGTGACCGAGCGGAGCCAGGCCGCGGAGGAGTGCAACCTCCAGGCGGCCCGCCAGGAATACCACCGGCGCCGGATGTCGTGGGAGATGGGCAGGGAAGCCCGGAACCTCCCCAAGGGCACCGTCGCCTGGCTGACGCACGGCCTGGTCAGCGGGGGCGTGACGGGGCGCTTCGTCTCGGGAGACGGCAACCGCGCGACCCTCGACCGGGAGGTTTCGATCGGCCGCAATTCATGGCTGCTGATCCGCGACGGGCGCGGCGTCCTCCACCAAAGCCAGGTCAACCTGCCGGACGGCGTCGAGGGGCTGACACGGGAGCTCGTGCTGGCGACGCCGCTGGATGCGCCGCTGAACGAAGGCGGCGCGAACCCGGTCGATGCGCTCTGGCGGCTCTACGACTCGGCCCTGCCGCCGAGGAAGGCCAGGATCGTCGGCGTCGAGCCGGTCAGCGACCGGCAGTACCGTATCACCGCGATCGACGAGGTCGCCGCCTACTACGATCTCGCGACCTCCGACCTCAGCGTGCCGATCCCGGCGCTCACGCGCCGCATCGCCCGCGTCGTCGCGATCACGGTATCCGAGCGGCTGATCCGGACCGGGAACGCCTACGCGGTCGAGGTCTCGGCGACACTCACCGTCGCCGGCGACTGGCGGAGCGGCGTCATACGGGAGCAGGTCAACGGAGCCGCTCCGCGCACGGTGGCGACGCTCAGGGACGGCGCGACCGAGGCCAGATGGATCACCGGACCTTCGGGAACGCTGACGGTCACCGCCGTGCCCGGCTCCGAGGCGGCCGCCACGGGACCGGCCCTGAGCGTGACGCACGAGATCCTCGGCGTCTTCGCACCGCCCGGGCTGCCGGGCAATTTCCTGATCGACGTCCTCGGCGACGGCACCCGGCGCTTCCGCTGGACGCCGCCCGCCGATCCGGACCTCGCGGGCGTGGTGATCCGCTACGCCGCGCAGGCCGCGGGCACCCCTCCGGCGTGGGGAAACATGACGGAGCTGCACCGCGGGCACCTGCCGGCATCGCCGCTCGAGACGGTCGAGCCTCCGCCGGGAGCCTGGGTGTTCGCGGCGCGCGCGATCGACACGGGCGGGCGCCTGTCCGATGGCGACGTGCGGATCGTGGCCGAGCTCGGCCCGCAGCGGCAGGGCGACTCCCTGCTCTGGGAGTGCCCGTCGGCAGTCGGATGGCCCGGGACGATCACGGGCGGCGAGCGCTCCGGAGACGGCCGCGACGCGATCGAGAGCAGCGGCAATTACAGGTGGTCCGATCTCTCGACCTGGGCGGCTTGGGAAACCTGGGCCAGGGGCGCCGGAAACGGCGCGTCAAGGGCCGTGACATACGCCACGGATCCGATCGACATCGGCCTCTCGACCGCTCTCGATATCCGCTGGACCGGCGAGACCGTCGGCGACGTGGCATTCGAGTACCGGGCCGGCGAGAGCCTGGCACTGATGCAGGCGGAGGCCTGGGCGGAGTACACTGCCAATACGACCGTGACCGGCCGTTGGTTCCAGCTGCGCTGGAGGCTGACGGGCGACGGCACGGAAATCCTCAGCCTCGACCATCTCTGCTACTCCATGCACGCGCCCACGAGCGAGCAGAAGCTGCTGGACCAGAACACCTCGAGCTGGGCCGGCTCGGCGGCCGCAGGGCGCGAGGTGCCCGTGACGCTCCGCCTGGTCACCGACCTCGACGTCACGCTGCAGTCGGTCGGGGCCGGCTGGAGCTGGACGCTCGACAACAAGAACAACCCCACGCGGATCAGGATATTCGACGGGAGCGGCAATCCGGCCGACGCGCTCGTCGATGTCGTGGTCCGGGGGATCCAGGCATAGGAGGGAGCATGCCCTGGCCGATTGACAACATATCCACCGCCAACGTCGACTCCGCCGCGGACAACGTCAGCAGGGCCGACTTCCTCAACCTCTTCCGGGTCGTGAAGGCCATCATCGCGGGCAGGGGAACCGCCGACGGCATCGCCAGCCTGGACTCCGGCGGGAAAGTGCCCGCCGGCCAGATCAACCTGACGCCCGCCGCGGCCACCCTCGCTGACGCCGCGACAATCGTCTGGAACGCGGGGGCGAACCCGGTCGCCAAGGTGACGCTCGGCGGCAACCGGGCGCTCAGCATCAGTGGCGCGGTCGAGGGCGCCGCATATTACCTCTGGGTGCGCCAGGACGCGACCGGGAACAGGACACTGGCGCTCCCTGCATCGGACGCGCTCGACCGGGGCCTGCTGTCGGGCGAGATCGACCTCTCGCCGAACCAGATCACGCTGCTCGGCTTCGTGCAGATCTTCGGAAAGCTGCGGCTGGTGGCGCAGCGATCGGACTTCGGGTGATGTACAGGCTGATCGAGGGTAATCACCTGCCGGCAGCGGCGGAGGAGGCCAGGCCCGTGATTTACCTGAACCGGACCATCATCAGCTGGTGCCCGTGCGGCGCGCGGTGCTTTGAGGTCGAGGGAGCCGGTGACGGCCACTTCGACGGCGACGGGCTGCTGAGCGTCGCCGTCGCCGAAAGGATCCCCGGAAGATCCGGGGAGGAATGGTGCGCGTTCTCGATCGACGCCGGCCAGTCGGCGATCGGTCCGGATGCGACCTGCCCGGGAAGAGACCGATGACCCTGCTCCTCGAATACTCCCAGCTCCTCGGGAGCGATCGCGCGATGACCGAAGGGCCGGACGTCGAGGGTCCACACGTGGAAGGTCCCGACGTCGAGGGACCCGACGTCGAGGGCGAAGGCGGGATCTACCAGAGCCGCGGGGAGGGTTACTTTACGCTCGACTGGCCCGAGACATATCAGTTTGCCACGATCGAGGGCCGGGGCGTGACGTTTCGCGTCGTCGAGGCGACGAACGATGTGCAGGTGCAGGGCCGAGCGCCCAGCGAGTCCTTCCGGATGGAATCGTCGGAAGCGACGATCGGCTATCGCGAAGGACCGGACGTCGAAGGACCGGAGGTCGAGGGACGGAACGTCGAGGGCGACGACATCGAGGGGCCGGACGTGCCCATAGTGGGGTGGTACTGATGAAAAAGCACGCGCTCTTCGTCACCGCGATGTACGAAACCGAAACCGGCATCGATCTCAGCGCTCTTCGGGATGACATCCTGGCGTGGCGGGACAGCTTCCCGGCAGGGATCGTCAGGGCCAATGACGGCGCCAACTGGCACTCGCCACCCGACGCTTTTCACCGCCCATCGTTCAAACCGCTCCTGGAAAGCGTCGTGGCGGCCTCGACCGAGGTGCTTGAGGACTCGAAAGGCGCGTCCGGCGGCGCACGGCGCCAGGACATCTGGGGCGATCCCGGCGGGCCGAAAAAGCGCCCGCACGTGTCCCGCATCCGCATCCGGGAGATGTGGGCCAACGTCTCGGACACGGGCGGCTGGCACAAGCCACACCAGCACGGCGGCTGCGCCTGGGCCGGAATCGTCTACATCGCAGGTCCGGCGAATTCTCCTGGCACGGTGTTCATGAAGCTGTCGGACGGTGAGGCAATGTCCAAGCGCGTCAGCGCGCACGAGCCAGGCAAGATGGTCATCATTCCGGGATCGCTCGTCCACTACGTGCCGCCGAACCCTGGACCGGAGCCACGCATCACCGTCAGTTTCAACGTGAGCGTCGTCACGAGGCCAGCGCAACCGTGATGTCGAACGGCGCTTCAAGAGGTGAGAATATCGGGTTTAAGAGGTGTTAAACACCGATCTCACCGACTCAAGAATTTCGACTCGCTAAATGAGTGGGTATGACTAAACGTGAGGCACTCTGGAATCGAGTATTCTGATTATTGGAATCCCGGTCCGGGCCTCGATCTCCAGGCAGGTTTTCTTGTAAATCCGATAACGCCGGAGTTTTGCACGGCTTAACGTGTTCCACCAGTTCCGTCGCCACGGGCGGCGTCGGTAAAGAGAAGTGAAGTGCAGAATTCCCGGATCGCGAATGGCGTCCCTAACTTCCTGGTGAAAGGTTTCATCAGCTGTCGGCAAGCGATTATGGAACGCCGTGTAGACATTCCATTTGAAGTCAAGAAACAAGACCCTACCGTTGAAAAACTCGTTCAATCGGTCCTGATCCGGGAACATGTCATGCTTGAGGCACAACGCGACATTCTTCAAATTTCCTCCAGGGTCGGATTCCCTGATCGATTTCGTATCGTAAAGCAGCACTCCCGAGTTGAAATATTCGCCCAGGTCGCCGCAGGCCTCGATCCTTCGCAAAACGTCTGATCGTCGTTTATTGACTTTTGACGGCTTAAAAACATTTCGGTACGTGAACGTGAGGAAAATCTCGGCCTGTTTCATGATCCCGATGTCCCGAACAGCACCAATTGCCCCCCCCCCTCAACTCCGTGTTCCAAAGCTCCGCAAGGTCCTTGATGACGATCGTGTCGGCATCGAGAAACAGGCACCTGTCGTCGGCAACGATCCAGGGGATAAACAGCGGAATCATCACCGCCGCCGGGAAACGTTTTGTCAGCGATGTATTTGCTTGCTCGTCATATTGCCGAAGGCTGGGATCGTCAAAATGACGAACGGCGATCTCATGACCGGGAAAGCAATCTTGCAGGGCATGGATTTCCGGGGTGTCAGCGGCAACCGATGGATCAGTGGTTAAGACGGTTATCTTTGTCGGGTTTCGGGCCGTTTTCATGAGCGAATACGCGGAAACCAACAAGGGGCCGAGATACCCAGAATCTATCCCGTAGACTACGTGGACCATGACCAGACACACTCCTTTCAAGTCAATTATTTGGTAGAGGTCTTGCTTTTAATGGTCTTTAATTTCGCGCCAACGTTTCGATTCACCTGTCCCGAAAACGACGCTACGGCGTCGTTTAATGACCAATCGCGCCAACGTTTCGATTCAGGCGCCAAACATTTCGACTCGCTACACTGGTGCGTGCAGACGCATGGCTACGGCCCTCAAGACGGCGAAAGGAGTGACAGTTCCATGGCAATCGACCAACAGGCCCGCAGCGAGATCCTGCGCCTGTCAAAGTCTCGGAGAGCGTCAGGATCAAGGCCGGCACCAACTGACCTCTGACGGGCTGTCGGTTCACAATTTCACGACGCTTCGTGCCGATCCGGCCACGCTGGCCTCGTGCGATCCGTTCAGAAAAAGGGAAACGGTTCCCGGGTCATGCGCGCGAGACGCCCTGCCGTCCGACGTCGTCAATAGGCCGGAGCGACGGCAACACCCTCACGCCGTGACCGATCACATGCGATCGCGATGGCCAGCGCGTCCCGGCCGTCGTGTTCCGTCGCACTTGGCTGCCGTCCCTGAGTCACAGCCTGATGGAATTCGTCGAGGGCGTGGAAAAAAGAGGAGTCGTAACGTTCCAGGAAAAAGTGTTTGAGTGTAGCCTTGGCTTCCGTTGTTTCCTTCGACCAGCGTATCAGTGGATCGTCACGCTGGTTCGACGTCTGAACCATGCCCCGGGTTCCGAACACCTCCAGCCGTTGGTCAAATCCATAGGCACAGGCGCGCGAATTGTTGATGTGTGCGAGCGCACCGGACGGCATCATCATTGTCGTCATCGCCAGATCGATGTCACCCTCGGCGCCGATCCTTTCGTCGAACACGCAGCTGCCTGCTGAAAGGACCTTGTCCGGGCGTTCGCCGGCGATCCAGCAAAGCAGGTCGATGTCGTGAATCTGGGAATCGATAAAATAGCCCCCCGAAGCACGAACATACTCGAGCGGCGGCGGGGAAGGCTCCCTGCTCGTGCTCATGAGGAAATTGACCTCCCCGACCTCTCCATTCGCAACGGCCTGTCGCACGGCGTTGTTGTCGGGGTCGAATCGCCGGTTGAAGCCGAGCATGAAGGGAACGGGATGTGACTTGAGTATGGCGAGACAGTCGTCGACGCGGTCCAGATTCTGGTCAAGCGGCTTTTCGCAATAGATCGGCTTGCCCGCCATCGCCGCCGCGACGATATATTCGACATGCGTATCGGTCGGTGTTGCGATCACGACAGCGTCCACTAAAGACGCGCCGAGCACTTCCTCGAGGTCGCTCGACGCCCGTCCTCCGTAGCTTGCCGCTGCCCGTTCGGCCGACGCGCGGTTTGGGTTGAAGACGTACTCCAGGCGGAGACCGGGATGAGCGTTGATTTTCGGCCCGTACACATGGGACATCCGGCCGCTTCCCAGGAGCGCCAGTCCCAGTGACGGGATTGCCGAACTAACCATTCATATCCTCTAGAACGAGTGTGGCACCCTTTTCGCCGATCATGATGGACGCCGCATTGGTGTTACCTGTCACGATACGGGGCATGATCGAGGCATCGATAACGCGTAGCCGGCCGATCCCGCGTACACGCAATCGTGGGTCGACGACCGCAGTTTCGTCAACCCCCATTCTACAGGTTCCGACCGGATGCAACAGCGAAAGCCCCGAATTTCGGCAGTATTCCAGCAGCTCCGCATCATCCTGAACATCCGCTCCGGGAGAGATCTCCGACTCGACACATGCGCTCATCGGAGCGGTTGCGGCTATTTTTCGCCCGAACTTCAGGCCGGCAATCGCAGCCTTTTGATCGGCTTCGGAAACAAGAAAATTGAACAGGATAGACGGTTGGTCGGTCGGACTCGGGCTGCGGAGGCGCACGTGCCCCCTGGATTCGGGCCGCATGTGTTCCGCAAGTATCGTAAAGCCTGAAAACGGGCGGGGTTTCAGCTTTTCGTCAGTACACCAGGCCATGAACGTGACCATCATGTCGGGCCGGTCGATTCCCGGTCCCGATCGAATAAACGTGTTCGAATAGTTGCCGTTGTCCGCGAAAGGGCCGGTCCGAAACAGCAGGTAGCGCAACAGTTGCAGGCCGCCCTTGAACTTGTTGTTGTACAAGTCGTTGACAGTGGACCGGACCGTCGAGCGGTACTCGGAGCCGATCCCGAAATGGTCCTGGAGGTTTTCACCGACGCCAGGAAGGTCGTGCGCGACATCGACGCCGGCCTGACGAAGCAAGCCCCCGGGTCCGACGCCGGAAAGCTGCAGGATCTGTGGCGAGTTGAACGTGCCGGCACACAGGATGATCTCGCGACGGGCCGTACTGGTCCTCTGTCCGTCACCGTCGGACCACACGACGCCGGATGCCTGCTTCCCGTCCAGGACAAGGCGTTCAACCATCGCATTGAGCTTGAGGTCGATGTTGTGCATGGCACGACCCCGCAAGTATCCGGACGCGGTGCTCCACCGCCGGCCTTTGCGTGTCGTCGTTTGCACGTAGCCGGTGCCTTCCTGCCGCGCGCTGTTGAAGTCGCCGTTGCGCGGGACGCCAAGAGCCTCGGATGCCGCGTGAAATGCTTCTCCCAGGCGGTGGCGGGTCCGCAGGTCAGACACCGAAACCGGACCGCCAACGCCGTGAAACGCGTCAGCCCCGCGCTCCTGGTCTTCGCAGGCCTTGAAGACGGGCAGGACATCGTCCCAGCCCCAGCCTGCACACCCTGCCTCCTTCCAGTTGTCGAAATCTTCGGGCTGGCCGCGCATGTAGATCATGCCATTGATCGCACCTGTGCCACCCAATACCTTGCCACGTGGCTGAAACAATCTCCGGTTATTCAGTTGCGGCTCGGGTTCGCTCTCATAACACCAGTTCACGGCAGGGTTGGCGTACAGCATCGAGTATCCGAGGGGGACATGGATCAACGGATTCCGGTCCCGGCCACCGGCTTCGAGCAGCAGGACCGAATGTCCGGCCGCACCGAGACGTCCCGCGACGACACATCCCGCCGAACCGGCTCCGACGACCACAAAATCGTACTCCGATACGCTCATGCGTTTTTCCCGACCTCGCTGACGGCGACCTCGTCACCGTCAAGGGTGTCACACGGAACCGCCAAACAAAAACATGCAATGTATCAGATTTGGATATTTTGCTAATCCGGTAAACCGGAAACGGGCATGCGGGCGCACGTGTCGCCAAACTGACGGGATTTCCAGATGACGCGGGAAGAGATGATACGCATCCTCGATTTCATCGACGGCACACATTCCCTGTCGCAGAAAAGTACCAGCTTGTCGGCGACCGATCCGCGCTGGAATATCGTTTCCTTTGCCATGCGCCGGCATCTGGAAGGCAAGCTCCTGACAGTGACGTCGCTCGCTTCGGCTGCAGGCGTTCCGTACGGAACCGCGATGCGCCGGATCGGCGACCTGATTGAGCAGGGTCACCTGATCAAGCGCCCTCGCTCGAAATCGGGAAAGTCCTTTTCGTTGCACCCGACTCGCCAGTTGATTGCCGAGTTCGAGACCTTTGCGATGCAGTTCAAGGCAATGGTCGGAACGACATTTGGGTTCGGTGACGGTGACGGGACCATGAATGACTTCTTTTTCGGCGGCTACTACATGGCTTCACGGATATTGCCCTACCCGAACGCGATGCGTTCAGGGGTTGGCTACGACCGAACAGTGCGCATTCTTTGTCCGATCGACCCGACCTTCAGGACGCTCAGCAGGCTCTCGTCAAATCTCGAGGAGATGTGCGGCACCAACTTCGAAATCGTCAATCTTCCGCTGGATGAACTCCATTCGGAAATCATGGCCAATGCGGAGGCGGACGACTCGGGATATGACATTGTCGCCGTCGACCTTCCCTGGATCGGTCAGCTTGCCGAAGAAGGGGTCATTCAACCCTTGAACGGGATTATCTCGAGTACCCGCTACTATTCCTCGGACTTCCACAGTGCGGCCTGGCGTGGGTCGTCGTGGAGGAAGAAGCAGTACGGCCTCCCGATTCAGCCGACGGTCGAGGTGTTGTTCTGCCGGGAAGACCTCTTTGGGGAAGCAGGGCTGGACCTTCCCGAAACGACACGGGATGTGCTCGCGGCCGCACGCAGGATCCACATGTCGGCATTCGGGCTTTCGGGCATCGTCATGAATTTCGGTCGGGGCACGCCGGTCGCACATACCTTCATCCAGACGCTCGCGGATTTCGGGCACCCGGTCATCGATCTCCGACCGGTCGGCGACGAATATGATGTCGGAGAACTCTCGGGCGAGAATTTTCGACCCATGCTTGACACCGATACGGCCCAACAGACTGCTGAATACCTTCTCGAACTTCAGCAGTTCGCGCATCCCGCCAGCCTGAAATGCAACTGGGATCGGCGAATCCGGATTTTCAGCGAGGGCCACGCTGCCATGACCTATGGCTGGAGTGTCCGTGCCGCGGCTTTCGAAAACAAGGAAACCTCTCCAGCCCATGGCAACGTTGCATTCCTGTGCCATCCTCCGGCACCCGGCAAGCGGCGCGTTTCGCCCATTGGCGGGTTTTCACTTGCGATCCCGCAGGGACTCTCCGAGCAGCGAATGGCGGTGGCGTGGAAGGTCATGGAGTATCTCACCCGGCCGGAACTCATGAAGTGGTACGTACAGAACGGCAACCTGACCAGCCCGAGGTTTTCCACCAGTGCCGATCCCGAGGTCCAGGCGTCGAGTAAACTGATCGGTGAAATCGACCGGATGGAACGGCGTGGCGAAGTTCAGATCTGGCCACGCCCACCGATTCCCGAGTTCAGTTACATGTTGGGCATCATCGGAGACGAAATCCACGCCATGTTGCGAAAGGATGTCTCCGTTCGCGCGGCGCTGGCAAGTGCGCAGGCCCGAATTGATGGGCTGATGCGTGACAACGGCCGTTATTGAGATTGGGCCGTTCAAAAGATTCATTTTGGATATCTGTCCTCTCGAACTGGATTCCATTCGATGTGTAAAATGACGGCACCAACAAGCAGACGCCTTTGGACTCCGGTTGAATGTACCCGAAACGAACGGCGTAGGACTTATCAGGAGGAGGAGAACACATCATGTCATTCAGGAAATTGACCGGTCTCGCGGTTGCGGCCGCGGTAACCGTTGGGTCCTTCGCCACAGCCGGCATGACCCAGAACATCAGTATGGCCTTTATCGTAAAGGACATGACAAATCCGTACTACTGGCGGATGGGCGAAGGTGCCAAACGTGCCGCCGATGAACTTGGCATCGACCTGTCGTACGTTTCTGCGGAGTTCAACGGTGACATCGAAGGCCAGATCGCGGTGTTTGAAGCAGAGATGGTCAAGGGCCACGATGCAATCGTGCTGGTTCCAATGAACGGGACGGCGCTCATTCCCAAGGTGATGGAAGCGAATTCGGCCGGTATTCCGATCATAACGGCTGACACGCGCGTCGATGACGGCCCGGCCATGGTTGAGACATTCGTCGGACTTGACGAACAGACTTCCTTCGCCGGAATGGCACAGTGGGTGGTTGATCAGCTTGGCGGCACAGGCAAGGTTGCGATTCTCGAAGGTTTTCGCGGAAGTTCCACCGCGGAACTTCGGCTGCGGGGAATGATGGATGTCTTCAATGCAAACCCCGGTATCGAGGTTGTGGCTTCCATTGCGGCTGACTGGGACACGGAGAAGGGCCTGAAGGCCTCGGAAGACATCCTGCAGGCAAATCCGGATGTGGACGCGATCATCGGATCAAACGACCTGATGGCATTGGGAGCCGTTCAGGCCGTCAAGGGTGCCGGTAAACTCGACGACATCATCATTGTCGGTGACGACGCGATTCCTGCTGCTCTCGCTGCGCTCCGGTCGGGCGAATTGAATGCCACGATCGATGGCAATACCGACCTCGTCGGATATGAAGCGATCAAGGCCGCACATCGGCATGTTACCGAAGGTGCAGATCTCGACGAATGGATCGTCGTCGAGTCTTCCATCATGACAGCCGAGGATGTGACTCAAGGCTACCTCGACGGCCGGGGCATCACGCTGGAGTAAAGCTTCAGGCTTGAACATGAATGCCGGCCATGAACACTGATGGCCGGCATCTTTTTTGGTGCGAAATCATCGTGGCATGTACATAATGACCACCATGGCTCCACTTGTCGAAATGCGCGGGATCTCAAAGCACTTTGGGGGTGTACAGGCCCTGTCGGACGTTTACCTCGACCTGTTCCCCGGCGAGGTGCTTGGTGTGCTGGGCCACAACGGCGCCGGAAAGTCCACGCTCATCAAGATCCTCGCGGGCGCCGAGACAGCCAACGAAGGGTCGATTTTCATCGAAGGGCGTGAAGTTCACATCGCCAACCCCAACGATGCACGAAGCTTTGGTATCGAGACGATCTACCAGGAACTCGCGCTGTGCGGGAATTTGACGGCGCCCGCCAATCTGTTCATGGGGCGGGAACTGCACAGCTGGGGTTTCCTGCGCAAGCGGGCCATGAAGGAAGAGGCGGAACAGGCTCTCAAGCGTCTCAACATCCGGATCCCGTCTCACGACGTCGAGGTGCAGTCGATGTCAGGTGGCCAAAGGCAGGCCATCTCCATCGGGAGAGCCGTACACTTCGACACCAAGATCCTGATCATGGACGAGCCCACGGCTGCCCTGGGGATGGAAGAAAGCCAGAAGGTGATCGAACTGATTGTCGAGCTCAAGAAAAAGGGACTCGGCATTATCTGGATCAGCCACGACATTCACGAGGTCTACAGTTTCACCGACCGCATCACCATCCTCAGCGGCGGCAGAAAGGTCACCAATGCAGGGACCCGGGAATTTACCCAGGACGAAATCGTGTCGATGATCATTTCGGGCACTCCGGCCCGATCCTCGCGCCCGGCAGGCCAGGCATGACTCGCTTGGAGAGATTGAGATCCAGGTCGCTTCTGTGGATCATTTTCGTCGCCGCCCTGATGATGGTGATCCTTTCTTTTTCCTCGCCCTATTTCATGACGCTCGGCAACATGACCAACTTGATGAAGCAAGTTTCGATTGTTGCCATTCTGGCTGCAGGTCAGGCCATCGTCATCATCTCCGGTGGCATCGACCTCTCCGTGGGTTCGATACTCGCCCTGAGTGCCGTGACGATCGGTTGGCTGATCGAGAACGGGGTCGATCCGCGAATTGCCATCGTTGCGGGGCTGGCCGTCGGCGCCCTTGCCGGGTGGGTCAACGGCATGGTCATTACCCGGGGCCGGGTTCCACCATTCATAGCGACGCTGGGGATGCTCGGCATAGCCCGGGGCCTGGCACTCGTGATCACAAAAGGTGTCTCCTACCAGGTGCTCGAGCCGGTCTTCCTTTACATTGGCAACGCGAAACTCCTCGGCCTCCCGATTCCGCTGTATTTCGTCGTGGTCGTCTTTGCCTCGGTGATGGTCATCATGCACATGACGGTGTTCGGGCGGCATGTCTACGCCATTGGCGGTGACGAAAAGGTAGCCAGGCTGGAAGGCATCGCCGTCGATCGGCAAAAGGTGAAAATTTACACCCTCAGCGGTTTTCTGGCTGCGGTTGCCGCCGTGGTCCTGGTCGGCCGTCTCGCCGCGACGCCGCCAAGTGTCGCACAGGGCATCGAACTTCAGGCTATTGCGGCCGTGATCATTGGCGGGATCAGTTTCGTCGGTGGCCGTGGCGTGGTCATCACGGCGTTGGTCGGCGCCTACATCATGGCCATGATTACCAACGGCCTGAACATTCTCGGGATATCCTCGTTCTATCAGCAGGTCCTGATCGGCATCGTCATCATCGTTGCGGTCTGGCTGGACAACCTGAAGTCATCATCCAGGTAGACCGCCATGGAAACCGCGGGCAGGAAACGAAGAGTCGGGATTGGCCTGGTGGGATCCGGCTTCATGGGGCGCTGTCATGCGAATGCCTTCGCGGCGGTATCAGGTCTTTTCGATGTTCCCGCCCTGCCGGAGAAGTCAATTCTCGCCGACGCTTCCCGGGGTCTTGCCGAGAGGCGGGCACGGGAGCTGGGCTTCTCCCGGTCGACCGCGGACTGGAAGGAACTGGTTGAAGACGACCACGTGGACATCGTTGCCATAGCTGCCCCGAACGCGTTGCACGAACCCGTCGCCCTTGCGGCAATCGAGGCCGGCAAGACGGTCTATTGCGAAAAGCCGCTCTCGACGACGGTTGAATCGGCACTTCGGATGACCGAGGCGGCCGAAGCTGCCGGGGTGACGACGAGCGTGGGGTTCAATTTCCTGAGGAATCCCATGATCGGGTTTGCCCGGCGGTTGATCGAGACGGGTGAGATCGGCGATGTGACCGGTTTTCGCGGCCGGCATGCCGAAAACTACATGGCCGGCCCGGACGTTGCCCATTCCTTTCGCACCGATCCGGCCGGCGGCGGTGCCGCGGCCGACATCGGCAGCCACATCATCTCGCTGGCGAGGTACCTGTTGGGGCCGGTCGAAGAGGTGTGCGGCGACTGCCGGACAATCTATTCGGTGCGGCCCGCTTCTCCCGGTGCCGACGAATTGCGCCCGGTCGCAGTCGATGACGTGACGCACGCATTGCTGCGCTTCAGGAGCGGAGTGTCCGGAAGTATCGAGGCGAATTGGGCCGCGACCGGACGGACCATGGATCTGTCGTTCGAGATAACCGGCACCAGGGGTGCGTTGGTTTTCAGCCAAGAACACATGAACGAACTGCATCTCTATCGAGTCGATGGGCCAAGGTCGGGCTTTACCAGAATCGAGTCCGGGCCCGATCATCCGCCGTATGGATCGTTTTGCCCGGCTCCGGGGCATCAACTGGGATTCAACGACCTGAAGATCATCGAAGTGGCGGAACTTCTGGATGCACATGCGACGGGGCGCGCCTGCAGCCCGGACTTTCGGGAAGCGCTCGAAGTCCAGAGAACGGTTGAAGCCATCACGGAATCATCCCGCCTTCGTCGCTGGGTCAGTAACTGGAGCGCGGCGGTCTCAAGGCGACCGGCTTCGGATGCCGAAAGCTCGGCTCGAGCGTACTCCAGCGATTCGCGGGCAAGACGTCGGTAGTCTGTTTTCATGCGAACATCTCAGTCGTGATGATCTCGGCCGATTGCAGGAGCGTGACATCGGCCCCGATCGGTTGCAATCGGGCGTCGATGTCGAATTGCGGATTCAGGGTCTGTTCCGGAAACCTCAAAAAAAGTGGTAAGCATTGCGCTGAGAACGCACTTTCCGCAATCCTGGAAGTTCTTGTTTAGATAGACACAGCCGGCGACTGTTGCAGGGCGGATGCGATGCCGAAACGCCCGGAGACCTAAACAGGCCGAAACCGAATTCACTGTACGGGGCAGATGGATTGAACTTGTAGAGTGCCTCTTGATCTAGCCTCTGGCCGAACTGGAACGGGCAACACGTAACGACTCAGCCGAGTGATGGATGCAGAAATTTTTTTCCCATACTGCGGCGGTTATTGGGCGGAAAGGGTTATTGAATTGGTGGATGAACGCGAGAACTTTTGGCTGAAGTTGCTGGAATATGGTGACACCGAGGACGAGTGTCGGCGGAACTGGAACGTCTACTGTGACTTCAAGTTTGCTCCGATTATTGACCGTCTTGCTCTCGGCGAGACACTGGATGACATCCGAAAAGCATTGAGCATCCCGCCGGCGACAAACGAAACACGGCAATTCGTCGAGGAATTGGAAGCCGAGCTTGGCGCTCATCCCGAATTGCCCCCCGTTTCTTCGATCGACCCTTTCATTAGCTTCCGCGGTGAGACTTTTTTGGATGATGTATCTTTTTCGGGCAGGGTGCTGATCAGGGCCGATTTCCAGAATGCCGTATTCGTCGAAAAAGCTGATTTTCGGAATGTCCGGTTTCTCGGGCTTACGCATTTCAGTGGTGCGAAGTTCCAGGGCACCACATCATCAGCGTCAGGAGTCGCGTCTTTCAGCGGCTCCAAATTCTACAATACGGTGTATTTCGAGGACGTGCAGTTCCCATACGGTGTCGGATTCAAGGATGTGATCTATAACAGTGTAGCCCTGTTCCAGGGCGCGAAATTCATGGCAAAGGACGATCGTGCCGGCTCTCCTTACGGGAATGTCAATTTCGCGCAATCAAAGTTCCAGGCAGAAGCCGATTTCAGAGGGGCGAACTTTGGTATTGCAAGCGCATTTGAAGGCGTTGAATTTCAAGATTTTGCCAGATTTGACGCTGCGCAATTCCAGAGTAGCACAATATTCAACAATGCCAGATTCCAGGGCACCACTTCTTTCCGGAATACGGCTTTCTACAAACCGCCCAGGTTTTTCGAAACAGAACTCCACGAGGATGTAGATTTCAGTCGGGTGGATTGGGGCACAGCCGAGAATTCCTACAAGCGTTCACGGCGCCGCGCAGACCCGCCGGAGGAAGTAGAGAAGGATGCCGGGGATGCAGTGCGTGCCTGGGACAGGCTGGCCTTGATCATGAGCCAACAGGAAAAGTCCCACGAACGCCACGATTTCTTCAGATTGAAGATGCGCGCGCTACATCAGAGGGATGGGCGCAGTTTCTCATCATTTGTAAATCGCCTGTTCGACGTGACCTCCGATTACGGTTGGGGGATTCGGCGGGCGTTTTCCTGGTGGTTTGCCCACATTGCCTTTGGCGCACTGATCCTGGGCGCCTCGGCAGAGGTTGGTCGGGCATGGATCGGTCACAGTCATTGGCTCATTGTCAGGGACAGCGTTCTCGTGAGCCTTGCAAACGCCCATGCCTTCCTTGGCCTGACTTCCGAAGGTGGATACCTGCGCGATGCACGTAGGGATCTTGAAAACAGCGCAGGCAGCCATGTTGACTGGGTATTCGACGCCGTCGGAACCTTCCAGGCATTCCTCGGGCCCATACTGCTTTTCTTGGTATTGTTGACACTGCGTAACCGCTTCCGCCTCGGGTGATTGTCGGCATTGTTCTCGTTTTCATTGCCTTTTCCACGTTTCCCGGACCATTCCGGCGAGTTGTAGAGTTGCAATGGTCCCTATGAGGGACCCATGCCGGGATAGATGAATTGGGTGTTTCTGGTTGACAGGCATCACGGCGTGAGTCGCTTTGCAAGTCCGCGTGGCCCTTTCGATTCCGTCCGATTTTGTTCCGCCCTTGGCTTCCACTCTTGACCCGTTCGCAGTGCCGTTTGTGCAAGACCCGAACCACAAAAGGAGCAGCAGACAGCACCGATGGACATCATTCGCAGACCCGGAATTCCTGCTCAAACCGCCTGCCACGATGGGCGGTCCGAAGCATAGCGTCCGGCGCTGCGAGACACCGGTGCTTTCGACCGCCGAGTCCGGCGTTTCCAGTGTTCGGTCCGGACAGACACTGTCGGAGGCCACACGGATCGAGCACTTGCCGCGACCATGACCTACGGCTTCGCGCGGGTTGCTGCCGTGTTCGCCATGAACGTGAAGGATGTCTTGCGCATGGAGGACCTGTTCTGGCTGTGTTTTCGCGAAAAGGGCCAAAATGAGTATCGGATTCAACCGGCCGGATTGGACCTATCCACTCTGTCGGTTGCCGCCTTCCCGAAATACAGCCGGTTGATGCCTCCAATCTGGAATGGCCCCATGACCATGCCAGACCCGAGGGAATTCGTGCTGCCCAGTACGATCCGCAGAAAGTCATCCAAGTCGCTGGCGTTGCGGTCACGGTGCTCCTCCCGCACCAAGGGCGTCATGAATTCGTGAACGATTGCCATTGCGCATTTTGCCGATTGCCTGTGAGCTTCCGCAATGGTCGCTGCCGTGAGCGTCAGCAATTGATACCTGAGATTCAGGACCTCGCGCCGGGACAGGTCCAGTCGGAAAATCTTCGCGAGACGTTCAAGCCTCTCGACGCCTTTCGACTTCGGCGACTTCTCCAACCGCTTTTCCGCCTCCGACAGCGTCCTTTCCACTGTTTCCCCGAATGTCTCGTCGACTTTGGCTTCGATGCAGATCACGATGGGCCCGCTGTCGTCTTCGGCTCTCACCAACATGTCGATGTTGGCCGGTTCACCTCTGAACTCATCGAAACTCACTCTTGCCTCGGGTTCTGCGCACCACGGACCAACCGTTCCCGTCATCCCGCAGGACAGCAGCAACCCGGCAATTTCGGACGGCAAATGGGGTGTCGATTCCAGCCACCTGCGAGCATTCTCCTTTGCGCTGCGATTGTCCTTCCAGTGTATTGGACTTTTCGGGCTCGCCAGGCACTGCCAATCCTCCAAGGTCCTCAACCGGTTCCCGTCCTTGGCGATGACACCTCTGCTCAGCTTCGTATTTTGCAACGCCATTCAGTCCATCTCCGTAAGTGTCTATTCCATCACTTCCCCGGCAAGGCCCCGCATTCATGATTGGGCGTCCCAACACAAGAAGGAATAACTGGACGTCAAATCTGCCGTGACAGTTCCCAATCCATTGGATTGGTGGTTCGCTTGCTGCCGCGGGTTGCTGGACCTCGATGCGTGTCCTGCAACCCGATCCTGCCTGGGCGATCCGTCCTGGCGCGCTCGAACACACACCAGACTGCCCTGTCTTTGCCCGTCATCCGGGCATGTTTTCCTGCCTCTTGTCAGCCTGCGGTCCCTGTTCGCCGACACCTTGAAACCGCCCTTCGCAGCGTCTGCTCCACGGGCGAGATGCCGCCCAATGACCTCGAGGCCGCGAAGCCATTCACTCTGCTCTACCGCTATAACGGGGGTCAGGGCGATGTGCCGGAAACTGTTCGGTTGGGCCTTCGGATGGCCGGCAGAGGTGCAGGTCGCGGTTGCGGAGTCCGGGATGCTGTCAACGCGGCAAGCAGTTCGAGATTTTGTTGCACTTTGACGGCTCGGTATTCGGATCAAGAACGCGCTGCTGAAAAGTGAATGCCGGACATCTTCCGGACATTGATGCCAACCAGAGGAATGCTGTCGCACCAAGGGCACGCCGGAGCACTGAAACTTGTCGAGGTGGAGTTAGCCGGTCATCCTGATGATATAGAAACTTGGAAAATCAAACCACTCATTTGGGAGAGGAACTTCCACCGATAGAACAATTCGGTCGTCTCGACGCTGCGGTCAGAAAGCGTGGCACCCTGCCGACAGCATAGATGGATGCAATCGCGAAGGCCGGTGGCGGCAATGTTTAGCAACTGGGTATCCTCGATGGAAACCATGTTCCAAAAGGCTGGAATGACACGGTGCGCGAACAGCCGCTTGCTCGGCGAAGTCCAATTGACGCGTTTTTCGGGAAGGCTGCTATCTCGGTCCCGCAAGGCCATCCGCGGCAAGAGCAATATCCCTACCCACAGCCTCCGTACCAGGAATAGAATTCCTCACGAATGCCAAAAGAATGACCCCAATGGGCGCCGGCAGCTCTTTCCATTCGGTTGCCTGGTTTCGACATGATCGCCGGGAACTCGAGTGAACGGTGAAGATTGTTGTCCGCACGCCGTGCGGCGATTTCCAACACGCACGCAAACCTGTCCGTCGAAGTCCGTCATCAGAGCATCCCTTCCCTACCCGGCCTACTCCAGAATCCGCCCATATGGCAGGAGACGATAGGCAGCCTTAAGTGCGGTCTCCACGGCATCCCTCTGCGGCAGGAATTCCTGGTAAGGGTCAACGGGTGCAACGCTTATGCCAAGTACGGCCATCTTTCCTTTCTGATCCGGTTCGATTCCTTCGGGCCAGTCGGATTTCGCCTTGAGAAGATCGTCCACCTTCCCGTTGTCAAAGCCGATTTCGATGACATGCTTGTCCATTTTGTGGATCAACCTAACTCCCTTTTGGAAAGTGCTGGAGTTCAGGTAGATCCAGGTGGAACCGCTACCCTTGTCCCCTGGTTTCTTCATCTGGATTCGCGGGTGATACTGCTTGAGATACTGCCAGTACGCCTGATGGAATGCCGTCGTGGCTTCATTGACGTCCATCTGATACCCGCTGCCCTGTTGCTCGATTGCCTGACGGACAATATCCACGCGCCAGGCTGCCCGCCAGCCGCCGGCTGCCTCGAACCAGCCGGCGATCTCCTCGTACGAGACCCTGGGTTGGTATCTGCTCCCGGAGGGAAGCCGGTCGAGGTATTTCCGGGGAGCACAGATGTCCGTGACGCACTCATCTGCCTCGCCGTTCCTGACCAGGCGCCGACCACGTATGCGATAGCGCTCATCCTGCCTTTCCTGTTCGGGAGCGTCGATCTTGTTCTCAATCATCAGTGCCGTGCGCCAGCCGCCTGTCTTGACCAGCAGAACGATGTCCGATTCACCGTCAGCATCCGCCACGCTGTGCCATGCGCCTTCGAAAACGGCGTCCTGCACACCGGCCAAGCTGCAGAACCAGGTCGCGAACGCTCCGCTGACATGGAATTCTTCCAGCAGCAGAAGGTCAATGTCGCGTTCCTCAAGTTTCTTGATGTGCTTCCCGGTCACCATTCTACCGCTACCCCCTCTTGATTTTTCCCGGCACATTATTGTGCTGGACCTGTGTTGGAAATTCCATTGAGCGTGGTTGATGCAGCGGTGATTTCCAGGCAAATCACCGCCATCAAAAATGATGGCCCTATCATGCGGTTTTGAGAAAAGATCCGTCTAATCACCACCAGTTCTGACGCCAGCAGGGCAGGGTCTTGCACTGCAGGAGGAGTTGTCAGCCCGTTGCCGGGACATCCTGATCAGATGCCGAGAGCGTGTCCGTTTCGAATTGATTTCGGGAAACTACTCCGAGCGCCGCAGCCCCTGTACACTTGCCCCGGTTCCAGTGTCGCGCTTATGGAACTCTTGCGGAAGATAGAACTGCTCTGGACCGATTCCGGTATCGTCAACTGGCAAAAGCAGTCTAGAATGCACGTCGCAGGAGAACCAAGGGGATACCTTAATGTCATTTATCCAACGTCTTGGCTTGCATGGTCTTCTGTCCTTTCGTCCGGACGCGGAACCGTTCGACCTCCAGCCTTTGAACATTCTGATTGGCCCAAATGGTGCCGGGAAAACCAACATCATTGAAGCATTGGAACTCCTTCGTGCAGCTCCCACTAATCTTGATAACGCCCTCAAGACTGGCGGCGGCATCGAGAATTGGGTTTGGAAAGGCCGTGACCGGCAAGGCACTCCGATTTCATCGGCGGCGATGAAGGTGAATTTGAGCCCATCCATGTTTATCGACCATCCACTTTCCTACAGTTTGGAATTAAATGGTATTGGTGGAATATTGTATGTTGAAGACGAGGTGTTAGTAGGGACCAACGCTGGTCAGGACCTGCAAGGGACTGTTTCGTACTATCGTTTTAACAATGGAGAACCTGTAATCACAACCGAAGGACCCGACGGCTTGAATGGTCAACGGAAGGAACACAAGCTCGATGCGGGCTCTTTCAAAAGAACCCAGTCGATCCTTTCTCAAATCAAAGATCCGACACGTTATTTCGAGTTATCTTCGGTTGGCGGGGACTTCGCCACGATAACCACCTTTCGCGAATGGGTCTTTGGCGCCTATTCCCATCTTCGAAATCCGCAACGTGCCGACGACCCGATAGGTAGTCTCTTGCCGGATGCCCGCAATCTGGCACTTGTGCTGAATGAAATTCAGCACCGCGACGGCCGCACTTTCAACAGTGCACTTAGGCGCTTTCTTCCTCGATACGAGCGCACATCTACAAAAATTCAAGGCGGTACCGTTCAGCTTTTTCTTCATGAGAAGGGGTTGCGGAATCCAATCCCGTCGACACGAATTTCGGATGGAACACTACGTTTTCTCGCCATATTAGCTGCTCTGCTCGCGCCGTCACCACCACCATTGTTATGCATCGAAGAACCGGAACTCGGTTTGCACCCGGATGCTGTGGCATTGTTGGCCGAAATCCTTCAGGACGCATCCAGCCGAATGCAGCTTGTTGTCACGACGCATTCGGATGCACTGCTGTCAGCGTTGACCGATCGAGAAGAATCGGTGCTGATTTGCGAGAACAACGGGGAAGGCACGACGGTTGAACGCCTCGATTCAGACCGTCTGGCCAGTTGGCTGGATGATTATCGATTGGGTGATCTGTGGCGTATGGGCGAACTCGGGGGCAATCCATGAGCCGTGTCGCCATCTACATGGAAGGCGGCGGTTCTGGTGCCGGTACCAGAAGTGTCCTCCGCCAAGGGATGGATGAATTCCTGAGAGAACTCAAGGAGAGAGTCCGGGAGAAGTCCTGGAAATGGACGCTCGTCTGCTGCGGCCCCCGCGGTGAGGCTTACCGCAGGTTCATGAACGAACGGAAAAACACAGGAACCGCCATTGTTGTGTTGCTTGTTGACGCTGAAGGCCCGGTCACTTCCGCCTCACCCACCGATCATCTCGCGACAAGTGACGGTTGGGATATGGAGGAAGTGGATGATAATGCAGTTCATCTGATGGTTCAGGCCATGGAAACCTGGCTCGTTGCGGATCGTGACGCTCTGGCCAGGTACTACGGGCAGAACTTTCGGCGGAATGCTCTTCCAAACCGGCAAAACCTGGAAGAAGAAAACAAAGCGGATATTGCCAATGCCTTGGAACAGGCGACCCGCCACACGCAAAAAGGCAAGTACCATAAGATCCGGCACGCCAGCGATCTTCTGAAATCGACCGATCCTCAAACTGTTCAGGCCAGATGTCCGAGTTGTGCAACAATGTTCGACACCTTGGACCAAATGATCGAAAAGATTTGAACGTCCGCCGAGTCAGCCGATCAACCCACCTGCTGTTCCATCAACGTCGCGTAGAGCGCCGTCTTGCCGGTCCCAAGCCGCGTTGAGTTTTCCCTTGCTGTGATGCCGTCGTCGCCAAGCTCCGTCTCCGGCCGTTCATGAGTTCAGTCAATGCCGGCATGAAACAACCATGGCCGGGTGCTTCGCCTGAACCAGCGGAACCGACCCCTAAATCAACAGATCTGCGATCCCGGCCACAAGTCCGGCTTTTGTTCCATCAGCGACCAATTTCTTGCGTCTGGCAGCCTGATCCGAGCCATTGGTCAAAATCGCATTCACATTGCGGGTCAAGGTAACGAGACCGGCAAAGGCCATGCTGTCCAGCACTTCCGGACCCGCTCCAGAGTTCAGGCCACTCAGCGCTGAATCCACGTCGCGTTCCAATGTTTCATTGGCGATTCCCGTTGTTTCCCAACCCCCTTCCTGCGCAACCTCGGTCGTGGTCATGACCGGAATATCCGAAAGGCGTTCGATATGATTTTCGACATACGCTCCATAGGTCGTGGCCTTGAGTTGAAATTCACGCACGTCGCCCGTCAGAACATTCGTCAAACGAATATCAGCGCTTGGGTGGTTGGTCGCGTCGAATAGCTCGACTGCAAATTCGTTGCCGTCCGAGTTTTCCGCCCTGGCGAACCGCAGTTCATGGGCAATGCATTTGATGTTGTTTTTGAAACCCAGCAGTTGTCCTGGCGTCATTCCCTGGACATGCGCTGCTATGTCCTCATTGTTTGCATTGCTCAACTCCCGGGATGACCGTCGAATCGCTTCCAGCACATCCAGTTCGGCGTCCGAAAAGACATGCTCTCCTTTAGACAACAGATTGAGCATCAAGACCGACCCAAGACCGATAGCGGCCGGTTCCACGTCATTGGCGATCTGGTTCGCGCATTTCCATGATCGACCGAGAGCCTCGTATGCTCTTCTGAACTTGCGTTTCTGCAAAACAGGCCATTCGTTGGCGAGCCAAAAGACATCCGTCGCTCTGCTCCACAATGGGCTCAAGGCGCTGTCGCGAAGGACAAGGGCCTGTTTTGCATTCAGACTGGCTCCCTCCTTGCCAGCCTGCCTCAATCCCAATGCCAAAGCACTACATGCATCGACCAGTTCTTTCTCGGGTTTTGCAAGCTCCGCCGGTTTGCGTACCTTGCCGGTCAGGTATTTTTCAGGGAGCGGTTTGACCAGAAAAGGGGCAACCAGAAATCCCCCGACAGATGCCGTGCTGACGACAACCGTTCCCATTGCAACCGACCCGCCAATCCACGCCAGGGCGCTCGAAGTGAATGCAGCCCCTCTGAGACTGCCGATTGCCGTGCCGGTCGATGCAGTTCCAAGCAGTCCGGCGACGGAAAAAAGCGACGCCGGAACGGCCGCTGCCGCCAATTTCGCAGAGGCAATCTTTACAGCCCGATTTGTCCATCCTCGCTTTCGGACCACTGCGTCCGAGAGGTTTTCACAGGCAACGGCGGTGCGTTCAAACCAGTTGTCGGGAGAAAGGGGCCGTTTGTCGGCCGCGAGGCCGGCGGAATGCTTGAATGGGTTGTTCTCTTTATCCAATCCCATGATCACTCTCATTGTTTTGCACGGAACGTGCACGGGCTTGCAGGCGTTCCGCCAGGCGAACGATGAAGTACGATCGGGGTAAAGGAGGACGGCGAGGCGATACGCCATCGTGAGCAGGTTCATCATGACGTTTCAAGTCACCAGACAGGCGTAGCAGCTTCTCCGCGACCACAGGAACCCGGGAATCTGCGCACCTCGCTTCTCATATGGTGGTCGACTTCATCAGCACTCTGGAGATAGCGCTGTGCGCCTGTTCCAAGAGAACGCCGGTGAGAATTTCCGAGAGGAATCGGATGCGGGTGGGCATCGCTCGGGGGTCAGAAATATGGCCCGCAATCGGCCTTGATGAAACGACCTGAACGCATCCCGGATTTTCGTCACGCTCTCGACAACTTCCTTGCCCATTTCGATCACCTGGCTCTACGTGTAAGGTCCCTTGAATTGCACACGTATTTTAGCTTCCACGAGGTCCGGGTGACGTTCCAGGAAACGATTGAAAGTCAGCTGCAGCGTTTCAGCCGCAACCTCGCCGAGCTGGTCGACGGCATCGTCCGCCTTCATCTCCTCGATCAGCGCTCTTCCTGTCCGTGGGGCGCCGTAGCCATCGCCGCCAAAATGGGATTCCAGCAGAGATTCCAGCATCTGTCGAAGCACCCGAGAGTTCGCAACGTGGTTCTCGCCGGACTCCTGTAACGGCATCCAAAGTGCCAGGATTGCGCGCATTCTTTTACGCCATCGTCCTAACTCATGCTGTGAGACAAATCCGCCACTTCCCTTTCCTGCGCGTGCCGGTACATTGAGCCACCAAGCCGAAGGATGTGCAGAGGACGAGTTGTTCTGTCCGTCAATGCCCTGCAGCCGTCTCTCGCCTTCTGCGATCCAATTCGCATGGGGGTAGAAATCTTCCGCAATTCTCCCGAAGTATTCATTCTCGACCAACCTGTCGTCAGCTACCATCCACGGCGCGCGCAGGGTTATCTTCGTCGCGATCATCCGCTGGAGCGCGACCTCCTCCTGCGTTTCCCGAACCGTTTTGCTGACTTCTGAGACCAGTCGTTCTCCCAGCGGCGTGAAAGGCAGTGTCCACACCGTCACCAATGCGATCACTGTGATTCCTAGCGCCTGCACGCGTTCCGCCGTGACCCAGTTCCAGATGCTCTCCGTAATAGGGGCATCTTACCGGGAAATTGAGCTGACCTGGAAAGGCCTTTACCGGCACTTCTTGATGCCATGGTCAACTCGGGCGGACGATACCGCTGGCCCGCGTGTTTGGTTATGAAGTGTCAGGTCGTTGCGCGCTGCATGATGAGGTCGGCGAGCCTCGGCACGTCGGGACCACCGGCAACGCCATGACGGTTCCTCAGGTAATCCCAGAATGACAGGCCAAGCTTCTTGCAGGTTTTCTTCGCTCCGATATAGGCATCGCGTGCTGCCCGCCCGGCATCGCTTCGGGTCCCGAACGAGATCTTGCGCCGGGTGACATAGTCCCGAATGTCGTTCTCGATCTGATTGGTGTGGACACGACCACCGGATGGTCGAGCACGCGCAGTAGCTCGTCCTTGTTCGCCTTCAACCGTTCGAGCAGCCGGTCGAGGCTGGTGTAGTCGGTGACAGTGCTGAAGAGCTGGTCGAACCGTTGCTCCATGACGAACTTGCGCAGCGGGGTGGGGCGTTTCCGGTAATGGGAAAGGCTGCGGTAGAGTTTCCACATCCTGTCGAGCACCGCATCGACCCGTTCATGCTGGTACGCGGTGTTTCCGTCCAGCTTGCCGACATTCCGCTCGGCAAGGATCCAGCACAGGGCGTGAAGGTCGCCGACATTGAACTGTCTGACATCGTCGCTCAGGATCACGGTTCCGGCAATGCGTCCCGTCGCGCAGATTGTTCCCGATTGCCGTACAATAGCCGTTCTCGGCCTTGTGGCGGGCGCCGGTATCGTCGGCGTTGATCCAGGTTGCGGCTTCCATGCCGGCCCTCAGCACCTCCTGTGCTCCGCGACGATGCCGCCGGTGTCCGGGGTCAGGAACGGCCCCACCTCGCGCGGAGATGTCCAGGCCCACGTCGTTCAGCATCGACACGATCCGCTCGATCGTCGACTGGCACTGGTAATACAGCATGATGACCAAAGCCTTGACGCCGGGACCGTACTGTTCGCGTCCCGTCGCCACCCCCGGTGGAAGCGGCGCCACATGCCGGGAGCCGTCGGGGAATTGCCAGACCTCCCGCCGGTAGGTGACCTCCTCGGCATGGAACACGATGTCGCGGACCGTGTGGTCCTGACAACCCTTGTGCACCGCTCCCTTGGGCACATCGTCAAGACCCACCGTCACGTCACGACGGTGCAGGTGCCGATTCCGACGCCGCGGGCCGCGGCCTTTCCTGCGATCCTTGCCGGACGTCCCCGACCGGCCGGAGCCGGAAGAGTCCGATGCCGATGTGTCCGTGTCCTCGTCCGCCGATGACGCCATGCCGCTCGG
Source organism: Paracoccaceae bacterium (assembly GCA_965242975.1). Lineage (GTDB taxonomy): Bacteria > Pseudomonadota > Alphaproteobacteria > Rhodobacterales > Rhodobacteraceae > JAPPHA01. Next base: position 4,865,338 of record CBDETS010000007.1, read on the forward strand.
CTTCATCCGGGGGCGCTTCGGAAGATTCTCCAGTTTCCGGATCCTGTCGATCAGAAGCGTGATCTTCTCGCGAAGTTCGGCGAGTTGGCGTTCCTGTTCAACCAGTTGCCGCTCCCGTTCGGCAAGCCGGTCGAGGGCCAGGGTGAGTTGCTCCCGTAGCGCAGCCGTCTCCGCATTTGCTTCAAATCCGGTGCCGGTCCTGGCGTCTGTCCGCGAATCACCCATGCCCCTTGGAATCACAAGTCGATTCCAAAGGGAATCCCCCCATCGGGAAAATCAACCGAAAGCCCCGGAATACCCTGTCAGGTCAGCTCCAATTCCCGGCAAGATGCCCCTATTACCTGGGTCAGGCTCGAAGATCGGGCGGGCCCGAGATCACGTCCTGCAGGTTGACTCCTGTGCTTCCCGCCCGGCGTCACTGCATGACCATGCCGCCGTCGATCATGATCAGCTGACCAGTCATGTAGTCGGACTCGTCGGAACAGAGGAAGGCGGCAGTCCCCTTGACGTCGTCGGGCGTCGACAGTTTTTTCATCAGGATCATGGTTTCGGCAAGATGATCCATTGCCTGGCCTTCCTTCTCGAACATGCCGATTTCCACGAGATCCTTGTCCAGTTGCTCCCAGAGTTCGGTTTTGACAACGCCGGGGCCGTAGCCGTTGACGGTAATCCCGTGTTGCCAGAGCGCCTTGGCGCCGCCGATGATCATGGCGAGGACGGCATACTTGGAACAACAGTACGGAATGACATCGAGGAACGCCGTCCGCGAAACAATCGAACCGACAGGGATGATCTTGTATGGATGATCGTCCATCGGACCCTGCGCGATCATCTGCCGGGCAGCTTCCTGCATGCCCAGCAGAACGCCCTTGGCATTGATGTTCATGATCATGTCCCAATTGTCTTCGTCGATATCCATGAACATCCTGGGCCGATTCACTCCGGCGTTGAGAAGCGCGACGTTGATTGAACCAAAAGCGTCGACGGTCCTGGCGACCGCAGCTGCATTATCCTCGCGCCGGGTCACATCCATTTCGACCGCGACCGCTCGACCATTGCCATGAGCGTTGATCCGCTCGGCCACGGATTGGACGCCGCTGTAGTTAATGTCGCCAATACAAACATTTGCGCCTTGTTGAGCAAAATACTCGGCATTGGCAGCGCCCATTCCCTGCGCGGCGCCGGTAACCAGGATATTTTTTGCGGCCAGTCGTTGCGTGTCCATGCTGGGGTCCTTCGTGGGTTTGTCGAGGCAATGTCCTGACACGGATGTTGCCCCTGGATGTCGAAACGCAATAGAGGGATTATATCCATAACGGACGAAAAAAATCCACATAGGATGGAATCGCGTGGGAAGCATTTCGTGAAATCTGTATTCTGCTGAGGTTCATGGCGATGAATGTCTCGTAGGAAATTCCCGAAAAGGAGGGTGCATATGACCCAAATGTCAAACTTAATCAGAACCGTTGTTGTTGCCGGCCTGATGCTCGGCGGGGCAGCGACAGAAGTTGTTGCCCAGGGCAAAGGCTCGATCATCTCGTTTAACGGACCGGCCGGTGAAGCCTATATCGGGCGTTTCATCAAGGGAATCAAGGAAACTGCAGCGCTCAAGGGTTACGACATCAAGGTCTTCGAGAACCAGTTCAACCAGGCTGAACAGGACCAACAGGTTCAGCAGGTCCTGGCCGCGGGGCAATTGCCGGATGTCTTCATCTGGTGGCCGTCTGACGCGGTTGCGGGGCTCGGTTCACTTCGTGCCCTGGCCAAGACCGGTGTTCCGGTCTTGAAGATCAACCAGCTGCCCAATGAGCAGGACAAGCAGTACATCTTCGGATACGCCGGTCCGGATGACCGCCTGCGGGCCCGGAATGCAGGGTACATGATGCGTGAAGCAGCGGCGGCCAAGAAAGCCGCCGGTGGTGAAGGCTTCAACGTTCTCGTGCTGAGCTACCCGCACAGCTACGGCGGTTATGGCCTGTCCATCAATGCGTTCAACGATGCAATCGCCGGTTCCGACCTCAAGGTCATTGGCGATGTCGGCGAGGGATTCGGCCAGGCAAACGGTTACAAAGGTGCGGCAAAGGCGATCGCGGCACACCGTGACGAAGGCATTCATTTTGTCTACGGAATGGATGACGCGATCCTGACCGGCGGCATCAAGGCGCTCGAGGAAGCGGGTTACACGATGGGTGAGGACGTGATCGCCGTCGGAACCGTGTGTAACGGCGACAAGCAGTTGATCGAAGAGGGCAAGCAGTTTGGAACGACCTTGCAGTCGCCCTTGCACGAAGGACAACTCGCCATTGCCATGGTCGAGGAATACCTGACAACCGGCGAGCTTGAGAACTACATCAACTTCACGCCCAACCCGGCGGTCACGGCGACCAACATCGATACCGTGGCGCTGCGCGGCTACGATGGAAATCTCTATGGAATTGACGAACTCTGTTCAGGTGCCTGGGGCAGCTGATTCAGGTCGGCAACCGTGGACGGGGGCGCCTTTCGGGGCGCCCTCTTTTCTTGGGGATAGCAAGACGATACAGAGTTGTTCCTGAACCCTTTGTGGCGCCCGTATCAGGGGAGAGGTAATGGCGGATGAACCGCTCCTGAAACTGACAGACATCTGCCGCAACTACGGTGCGATCCAGGCCCTGAGAGGCGCAGGTTTCGAGATTGGCCGCGGTGAAATCATGGGTCTTGTCGGCGAGAACGGTGCCGGCAAATCCACTCTCGTCAAGATCATCGGCGGTTTCGATACAGGATTTTCGGGCACCTATGTCTATGACGGTGAAGCCCGTCACTTCAGCAGTCCCACCGTCGCCGAACACGCAGGCATCGCCATCGCCCAGCAAGAACTCAGCCTGATTCCGACAATGTCGATTGCCGAGAACATCTTTCTCGTTGGCGACAGGGTGCCCCTGGTTGCCTCGAAGGGAAACCTCGCACGAAAAGCCAGGCCTTATCTCGAAGAGGTCGGACTGGGCCACATCAACCCGTTACGTTCAACGAACCGTTTGAGCGTGGGCGAACAGCACCTGGTCGAGGTCGCACGCCTGATCGCCCACAATCCGCAGGTGCTCATTCTTGATGAACCGACCGCGGCTCTCGGTGAAACCGACTCGATTCGCATTCTCGACATGGTCAAGAGGCTGAAGGAGAGCGGGAAATCGGTCATCTACGTGAGCCATCGGATGGACGAGATCTTCAAGATCTGTGATCGGGTCACGGTGCTGCGCGACGGCGAAAGCCAGGAACCGCGGGCCGCGGCGGATCTGAATGTCAACAGCCTGGTCGAATTGATGCTCGGATTCGAGCTCGGCGACATGTACCCCGAACGAAGGCCGATCAAACGCGACGAGCCCGTCATGAAGGTTCGTGACCTGTGGCCGGACGGAATTCTCGAACCGGTAAGCTTCGATGTCTATCCGGGAGAAATTCTGGGGTTGGCCGGTCAGCTGGGTTCCGGCACTTCGGAAATCCTCGGCGCAATGGCCGGGTCGGCAAAGTCCCGCGGCGGAAGCCTGCACTTTCAGGGCGAAGTGTTTCTTCCCCGGCGTCCGAAGGATGCAATCCGCCGGGGCATCGCCTATTGTTCGGAGGACCGGAAGCACGACGGTCTTTTCCTTGGTCGACCAATCATCGAAAACATGACGGCGGCGGCCCTGGAGGTCATTTCACGCAACGGTTTTCTGGACCACTCGGGCGAAAGGAAGATGGCGACCAGGAATGCCGTGCGTTTCACCGTGGACCCCGAGCGCCTGCCCCAGGAAGCGGGAGTCCTGTCCGGCGGAAACCAGCAAAAGGTGACGCTTGGAAAGTGGCTGTCGATCACTCCGAAGGTCGTCCTCGTCAACGAACCGACGCGCGGCGTCGATGTGGGTGCCCGAGCGGAAATCTACCAGATCCTTCGCGATCTTGCCGATCGGGGAACCGCCATCGTCATCGCTTCGACCGATGTCCAGGAAATCACCAACCTGCCGGACCGGGTGGTGAGCTTTTACCGGGGGCTGCTGATTGACGAGATTCACCTGGAAGGCATGACGTCGGCACGAATCCTGGAACAGATTACCGATCCATTCGGCGAGGCCGGGATCGCGGTATCTGGCAGGTCATCATGAGCGAAACTTCAACCACCCCGGTTGAATTGCCGGGGCTCATCCAACGTATCCGGAGGGACTATTCCCCTCTCGTCATCGTCATGGTCGGGTTGTTCCTGGTCATTTTCGTCCTGGGCGCCGTGCTGACGGACGATTTCCTGACATGGTTCAATGTCAAGACCATTATCCGTGACGCGGCGTTGGTCGGGATCATGGCAATTGGCCTGACGTTCGTGACCCTGTCGGGAAATTTCTTTCTCCTGTCGATGAAGGAAATCGCAGCGCTGTGCATTATCGCCTTCGCGACCTGCATGGGAGCAGAGTGGAATCAATGGGGTGCCGTCAGCACCGACGAGGTCAAGAGCACGACTGCACTCGCGATGACCTTCACCGTCGCGTTTCTCGTGACGATCGTGATTGCAATCGCCGCCGGCGGCGTCCAGGGTGCCCTGATCGGCCTCGGCGGCAATCCGATCGTGGTCACGCTTGGAGCGGCCGGTTTGTTTTTCGGTATCGGATCGTGGTGGTCGGACAATCTCGTTGTGTCCTACCGCCGGCCGCATGGCGCCGAGTGGCTCGGAACCGGTTCGTTCATCGGCGACATTCCGAACATCACCGTGGCGTTCATACTGATCGCCATACTGGCGGAACTTGTCCTTCGCTACACGAGTTTCGGGCGCCAGGTCTATCTCGTCGGAGCAAACCGGGCGGCCGGCCGGGCGACCGGGCATGAGAATTTCGGCATGGCGATCAAGTGCTGCATCATTGCCAGCGTGTGCGCCGCCATCGTAGCCATTTCGTTTTCCGGCCAGGTCAGTTCTGCGCACGTCAACTATTTCTCGTCCGAATTCGGATCTTCGGGTGACATGACGATCATGGTCATCGCCATTGTCATGGTTGGCGGAAATTCGATCATGGGAGGCTACGGGTCGACACTTCGAACGTCGCTTGGCGCGATCTTCATTTCGACCGTGGACAACATGATGGTCCTGAACGGCTTCAACTCGGGCGCACGGGTCCTGGCCGTCGGTCTCATGATCGTATTCTCGATCATCGTGTTTGCGCTGGTCCGGCGCGGCAGCCGGGCTGTAGAATAGGAGGATTCCGTGGAACGCATCAGGCATTGGGTGATCGACAACCCGGATCTGGCCTTCGCCATCCTGCTGGCGGCCAGCGTATACGGTTTCTTCGCAATCACCGAACCGCTCTTCCTCTCCCACCGGACCGGCTTCGCGATCATGGAACGCTTTGCGGTCCTCGGGCTTGTCGGCCTGGCACTGACGCTCTGTATCATTGCCGGCGAAATCGATCTCTCGATCGGATCGAATGCGGCACTCGCCGCGGTGATAACGGTGCGGTTCACCGATGACTGGGGCGCGGTCAACGCACTTCTCCTGGCGCTGGCGATTTCGACCACCATCGGTGTCATCCAGGGGTATTTCATTGCCTATCTCAGGATACGAGCCATTGTTCTCACGGTCGGCACGTTGATGCTTCTCCGGGGTGTCGCACTGTTTGCGGCCGAGGAAAAAACGGTGATGCTGACCGATTTCCGCATTCCCGATTTCATTTCGACGCGCATGCTCGCCTACTTTTCGCCGGCGTCTCTCCTGGTCGTGTTCATGTTCCTCCTTGTCGGGCTCTTCATGACCTACACGCGCTTCGGCCGCGAGATCTACGCGATCGGCGGAGCCCGGAAAGAGGCGTTGGCTTCGGGTATTCCGCTGCGCCGGCCCATGATCATCGTCTTCGCCATTTCAGGATTCTGTGCAGGGCTTGGCGGTGTCATAATCGGGCTCAGGTCGGGGACCGCCCAGGCGCTCGGGTTGCAGTATCTGCTCCTGGCCGGGACGGTTGCCGCCTTCATCGGAGGCGTGTCGATCCTGGGCGGGAAGGGGGGTGTCATCGGTGCGGCCATCGGAACCCTGACGGTGAATTTCCTGAACACCGGCCTCGTTTTCAATGTCACGCCGGCATTCATGGTCCAGATGTACCTGGGAATCCTGTTGCTGACCGTCATCATGTTCCAGACCTTCAGCCGGATTTTCGAGGAAGCCCAGCGGCGCAGCCAGCTGCTCAAGGACGCCGACCGCAGGCGGATCATCCTCACCGAGAGGATTTCCGCATACCGAAATGCGCCCAGTTAGCTACCTACCGGCGTTGTAAATCGTCCAAATTGGACATAATTTGCCCTTTGGCTGTGCCGGAGGGCCCGTTCATGTCCACGATACCAGTTACGCTGAGACAGGCGATCACGTCGCAACCGGCGCGGAATCGCACCCGGCCCGAAGGCCCTTTCGAGAGTGCGGACGTGCCTTTGCCGCAAGGGGTTGCTGGTGAGGAGTTCACGCTGTTCCTGGATTTTGTCGACGCACTCGGGGCCGAGGCGGAACGCGTACTCAGCCTGAAACGCGGATATGACGAGACCCGATTGATAACGACGCTCCTGCGCAATCACCTGGAAGGCCGACTGACCACGAAGAGCCTTCTGGCCGAGGCTTCGGGCCTCGGTTACGGAACGGCAATCCGGGCGATCAATTCCATCGAGGAACGCGGCCTCATGATCCGCCGGCCGAGAACACGAACCGGCAAGAGCTTTTCCCTTCATCCCTCCGACAAGTTGATCGCTGAATGGCAGGAGTACGCGCGCCGGGTTCGCGGAGTCCTGGGGAGCACGATCGGAGTCGGCGCCGCCGGAAAGGGCGGGATCAGGGATTATTTCTTCGGAGCTTCGTACAGCGATTCGGGCACGATTCCGCCTCCGACGCCCCTGGCCCTGAAACTCGATCTCCAGAGCGGCTTGAGGATCCTCGTCCATGCGGATCCGACCTTCATGGCAATGAATGCCCTGAAGCGGCAATTCGAGGGGCTGTTCGGGGTGAGCATACACAGCCGCGCCCTGTCGATCGACCGGCTCAGGCAGGAAATCCTTACCAATGCCCGGCTGGAAACCTCGCGCTACGACATCATTGCGTGCGACCTGCCCTGGTTTGGGGAGCTGGCCGAAAAGGATGTGCTGATGCCCATCGACTCGATGATCATGGAAAGCGGCATGGACATGAGCGATTTTCACTTGGAGGCATTGGCTTCTGCGCGCCACCGCGGCATTCAATACGGGATCCCGGCACAGACGACACCCGAACTGCTCTGCGTGCGGCGTGACCTTTGCGAAGACGCTGGAATCAGGGTGCCGTTGACGATCGGCGATACACTCGGCGTGGCGCGGAAGTTGCACGACCGTTCAAAAGGCCGGGCGGGAATCGCGTGGAATGCGGCCCGCGGCACGCCGCTTGGACATACGTTCATGTTCGTCATGGGAGCCATGGGACGACCGGTCCTGAATCTTGCCCGGGACGGTGACAGTTTTGATGCCGAGTGGCCGGAGGGGGAAAACCACCGCCCGGCGTTACGGTCGGAAGAAGCGTTCGCGGCCGCCGAATACCTTCGTGAACTCCTGAGTTTCTCTCCGTTATCCATCTTGTCGATGTCGTGGTACGAACGTGCCCGGGCCTACGCCGACGGGCAGGTTGCGATGGCCTATTGCGCGACGCTTCTGGCTCCCCTGTTTGAACTCAATTCGGAATCGCCGGCATACGGGGTCACCGATTACCTGCCACATCCCTACGGTCCCAGGGGACGGGCCATAGCTCCGGTCGGTGGCTACGCGCTTGCGATCCCCGCCAATGTCGATCCCGATCGAATTCATCCAATCTGGACGGCTTTGCGGTCGTTTACGTCGCCCGAGGCGATAAAGCTCTACATCGAGAATGGAAGCCTGGTGAGTCCACGGTTCAGCGTCAGCATGGACCCCGAAATCCGTCGGGTCTCGCCCGTCATTTCCACCGTGGACAGCATGGCGCGATCGGGAATTCTGCAGTACTGGCCACGCCCGCCGGTGCCGGAAATCACTGAACTGATTGCCATCATCGGCACGGAGTTGCACGACATGTTGCAAGGCAGGCTTTCGGTCGATCGGGCGCTGAATACCGCGCAGGACCGTGCTGATGAATTGATGCGGTCACGCGGACATTACTGAGTAATCGGGTCGCCCTCTCAACACGGCGCCTCCAGGGAGAATCGAGATGAACAACAAGCCTTCGGCCGTAACCCCGAATGTTCTGACGCCGCAGGACCTCCTGCCGAACTGGCAATGGGAGGGGCGGTTGCCCGCGTGGGGCCATACCAGCGTCGACTTCGAGCGCCGCGTGGATCACGACCGCCTGCGCCGATACCGGCTTGGCCGTACGCGGAATGCCTTGCGGGCATCGGATTGCGGGGCGCTGCTGCTGTTTGACGTCAACAACATTCGCTATGTCTCGTCGACCAAGATCGGGGAATGGGAACGGGACAAGATGTGCCGTTTCTGCCTTCTGACGGGTGATGACAGCCCTTATGTCTGGGATTTCGGTTCGGCGGCCGTACATCACAGGAAGTACGCCGACTGGCTGGAACCCGACCACTGCCGCGCCGGTGTCGTCGGCATGCGCGGCACGATTCCGCCGAGTTTCGGTTTGATGAAACACTATGCGGAGGAAATCTCCGGTCTCATTCGCGACGCCGGCATGGCCGATATGCCGGTCGGGGTCGACTATGCGGAAACCGCGATGTTCCAGGCACTGGCGGATGCCGGATTGAAGGTGGTTGACGGTCAGCAGATCATGTTGAGCGCTCGCGAGATCAAGAACTGGGACGAGATCCAGCTTCTGACCCAGGCCGCCAGCATGGTGGATGGTGTTTACCACATGATCTATGAAGAGCTGAAACCGGGTGTTCGCGAGAACGACATCGTCGCGTTGTCAAACAAGTTGCTTTACGAAATGGGGTCGGATGACGTCGAGGCGATCAACGCCATATCCGGGGAACGGTGCAATCCGCATCCGCACAACTTCACGGACCGCCTCTTTCGGCCGGGCGACCAGGCGTTTTTCGACATCCTCCAGTCGTACCAGGGATACAGGACCTGTTATTACCGCACATTCAACATCGGTCGCGCGACCCCGGTTCAGCACGACGCCTACGCGAAGGCACGGGAGTGGCTGGATGCGGCCATCGACGCGATCAAGCCGGGGGTTACGACCGACAAGGTCGCCGCGCTCTGGCCCGCGGCGCCGGATTACGGTTTCCCGGATGAACTTGCCGCATTCGGGCTTCAGTTCGGACATGGACTCGGGCTTGCGCTCCATGAGCGCCCGATCATCAGCCGGGCCGTCAGCCTCGAGAATCCGATGGAAATCAAGACGGGCATGGTCTTTGCGCTGGAAACCTATTGTCCGGCTACAGATGGATTTTCTGCGGCACGGATCGAGGAAGAAGTCGTGGTGACGGACAAGGGCTGCGAAGTCATATCCCTGTTTCCTGCCGAGGAACTTCCGATCGCCAACCGGTATTGAACCGGGAACCTTGTGTATCGTACCCGAGGCAATCCCGGCTGACGACAATGAGTCCCGCATCATGACCAAGACATCCGCAAACAGAGATTCCTACCTGCGCATGTATCGTCAAATGGTCAGGATTCGCACGTTCGAGGATATAGCGAATCAACTTTATCTCGATGCGAAGATGCCGGGAATCACGCACCTCTATTCCGGCGAAGAAGCCGTCGCGGTCGGTATCTGCGAGGCGTTGACTTCGGAGGACAAGATCACGTCAACGCATCGAGGTCATGGTCACTGCGTCGCCAAGGGCGCGGAGTTCAGGCCGATGTTTTGCGAATTGCTCGGCAAGGATGAAGGCTACTGCCGTGGCAAGGGCGGATCCATGCACATTGCCGATCAGTTCAATGGAAACCTGGGCGCCAACGCGATCGTCGGAGGGTCCATGGGGATTGCCACGGGTTCGGCGTTGCGCGCAAAGATGCAGGGTTCGGACGACGTGACCGTGTGCTTCTTCGGGGACGGGGCAACGGCGCAGGGACTCATGTACGAAGTGATGAACATGGCTGCGCTCTGGAAACTGCCGGTGATCTACGCATGCGAGAACAACGGTTACTCGGAGTACACCGCCACGCGCGAGATCGCGGCGGGCGGGATCACGGCCCGCGCGGAGGTCTTCGGTATCGAAGCGCACCGGGTCGACGGCCAGGATGTGCTGGCGGTCAACACGCTGGCAACCCAACTCGTCGAGAGAGCCCGAAAGGGTGAGGGACCGTTCTTTGTCGAGTTGTTGACCTACCGTTTCCATGGCCATCACGTTGGCGACATCGACCGGACCTACTACAGGACGAAAGCCGAGGAGGAAGAGTGGAAGAAGGACCGGGACCCGATCAAGATCTTCGGGGCCTGGCTGGTCGCGGAAGAGATAGCGGCCGGAGACGAGCTTGGCGAAATTGACGAGTCGGTCAGATCCGAGGCGGAAGAGGCCGCAGAATACGCTCTTGCCGCGCCGTACCCTCGTGTGTCGGACGTCCGCAAGCATGTGTTCGTGGAGGCCGGGTGATGCGGACCATCACGTTGTCACGGGCCGTGAACGAAGCGCTTGCCGAAGAAATGCGGCGGGACGAAACCGTGTTCCTCATTGGAGAGGACATTGCGGAAGCGGGAACCCCGTTCAAGGTGCTTTCAGGACTTGTGGAGGAATTCGGAACCGACCGGGTTATCGACACGCCGATTTCGGAACCGGGATTCATGGGCATGGCCGTCGGCGCCGCGATGACAGGGGCGCGGCCCGTCGTCGACCTGATGTTCGGCGATTTTCTCTACCTGGTGATGGATCAGCTGTGCAACCAGGCGGCCAAGACTCATTACATGTCGGGCGGAAAACTGAGTGTCCCCCTGGTCCTGCGCACCAACCTTGGCGCGACCCGCCGCTCGGCGGCGCAGCATTCTCAGTCATTGCATGCCCTGTGCGCCCATATTCCCGGACTGAAAGTCGCCTTGCCGTCAAGTGCCTACGAGGCAAAGGGTCTCCTGAAGACGGCGATTCGCGATCCGAACCCGGTCGTGATTTTTGAGGACAAGCTCATGTACCAGGAAAAGGCCCCGGTGCCGGACGAGGAATACCTGATACCGCTTGGCGAGGCGGCGGTCCTGCGCGAGGGCCGGGACATTACCCTGGTCGGCACTTCGTCCATGCGCCAGGTCTGCGAAACTGCTGCCGACATGCTGGCGGAGACCGGTATCAAGGCCGAGGTCATCGATCCGCGCACGATTGTCCCGCTGGACGAGGAAAGAATCCTGGAATCCGTCCGGAAAACATCGCGCGCGATTGTCGTGGACGAGGGGCATCAGAACTTCGGCGTGACGGCAGAAATCGCGAGCCGAATTGGCGAAAAGGCGTTCTACCACCTCGATGCGCCCGTGATCCGGATGGGTGCCATGGATGTTCCGGTCCCATTCAGCCCGGTGCTGGAAGACCTGACCGTGCCGACGCCCGAGGGTGTCGCCGAGAATGCGCGCAGGCTCGTGAACGGGGAGGCAGTTCATGCCGTTTGAAGTCAGGATGCCCCAGCTCGGGCTGAGCCAGGACAGCGGCACCATTCAGTCCTGGCTCAGGTCCGAGGGTGATGCCGTGGCCAAGGGGGATGCACTCTTCGAGGTCGAGTCCGACAAGGCAACACTCGAGGTCGAGGCGGCGGCGAGCGGCTACCTGTCAGGAATACGGGCGGCCAGCGGAACAGAAGTGCCGGTCGGGGATACGATTGCCGAGATCGTGGAGACCAGGGAGGATGTAGCCGAATACGTCAAGCCGGTATCGACCGGGATTCCGGAGGTCCATGCGGGACCGGAATCAGGAGGGGCGGGGTCCCCGCCGACGAAGGCGGTGGCCGCTCCCACGGACGCGGCTCCGGCCGGTGCTCCCGCCAGGATTCTTGCGTCGCCCAAGGCGAGGCGCCTGGCATCCGCGCGCGGTATCGACCTTGCGGTCCTGCGGGCCCAGGGCGTGGCGGAACCGATCCATGTCAAGGATCTCGCGATGACCACGACTGGTGGGTTCTCGGTGTTGACCGCGCATGTCGATGGCACGGCGTTCAACGCACTTCTGTCTCGTGCCGACCGCGCCGACCGAACACGTCTGTTCGCGGCATTTTCGGCTGGTGCGTGGCGCGCTCAATTCGGGGCGGAGTCCGTTGTCATTACTGTTCGCGGTCTTGACGGCACGTCCACGCTTTATCCGAATCCCGATCGGGAAGGCGCACATTCAGAAGGGTTGCCAGCGCTTGTTCTCGTCGATCTGTGTGACAGCCGGATTCATACGTACGCGCCGGCCGGCGGCACGACGACTCTTTCCGTGGCCAGGTACGGCAGCGGATTTTCGCTGGCACTTGCGTTCGAGGAGAGACACCTCCCGATGACGGAGGCCGTTGCGCTCCTCGATTCAATCGCGGCACGGATCGAAAACCCGATCAGGCAATTGTTGTAAAGGCGCAATGCGGGAGATCGGTGAAACGCGAAACCTTCAGGGCGAGAGGTGGTGAAGATGGACGTGGTTGCAAGCCCCAGCGTTCGCAAGCTCGCGCTTGAAAGAGGCGTCGATATCGAACAGCTCTCCCTGCGCCTCGGAAGGGATTCAATCGCTCGCGAAGACGTGCTGGGTGCGCGAACAGTTCATGACTCTCCCTGGGGGACCGACCATGAACTCTACGGACCCGTCAGCATCGAGCCCCTTGACAGGATAGCCCGGACGGCATCGGCGAGGCTGGTTGCCGCACAGCAGCACATTCCCGCCGTCACGCACCACGGCAGTGCCGACCTGACGCGGATCGAGGATGCGCGTGCGCTCCTGAAGGCAAAGGGCACCCGCATCACGGCACTGTCGTTTCACATTGCAATTCTCGCGCGGTGCCTCGGGGATTTCCCCCGGTTCAATGCGTCGATCAGTGCCGATGGCACGTCATTGATATTCAAGCATTACGTTCACATTGGCATCGCTGTTGACACTCCCCATGGCCTGATGGTCCCGGTGATCCGCGATTCGGACAGGAAGAGCATTCCCGAACTCTCGCGCGAGCTTCTGGACGTGTCTGAACGCGCCCGGGCCCGCAGGGTTCGTCCCGAGGAGTTCGGCGGTGCATCGATGACGATTTCGTCCCTTGGCGGAATTGGCGGCGAGGCCTTTACCCCGATCATCAACCCTCCCGAGGTTGCGATTCTCGGAATCAGTCAGGCTGGGATTCGCCCGGTATGGGACGGCGCCGCGTTCTCGCCGACGATGGTTGTTCCGCTGGACTTGAGCTATGATCACCGCGTCATTAACGGGGCAGACGCTGCGAGGTTCTTGAAACGGTATTGCGAACTTGTCAGGAATCCCGATGACCTTCTCACCTGAACCATGGCGCTAACAGCATGGTTCGGGAGAAAGGGACCCCGGGATGGCAAAGGTCAGGATGAAGGCCTCCGGGTACTCCACAGCCCGCGTCCATGCCGGGTACTGGTGCCGAATCTCAAGCTACCTGAAATCAATGGCCGCCATGGGTTACACTCCACTCGTCCCCATCCAGACCGCGCGTGCAGGACGGGCCGCAGAGATGGTCAAGTAAACATGGAACCCCGATCTCAATCGTGAACGGGTGAGCAGTTACCCATGTGTGTTTGTTTCAGTCATTTTGGTTTTTGATCAGCAACAGGCACAAACGCTTTTTCATCGGCGATGAATTGGCTATGGTGGCGCCAGGACATGAACGCGGACGAACAGGCAAGGCGATTGGAGCAACGGAAACCGTCCTGACGGCTTCCAACAGGGCCGGGCGCCATTTACCGTGACTGCGCTCTGCCACACCGCAGCGGCGTGACCAGATGAAAGTGAGAAGCCATCGATGCTCACGATCACCGAGGAAATTCATCTTCTGGTGCTCGATTACGACACGGGATGGCCGAACCCCGAATTGCCCCGTCGCGCGATTGATATTGCTCTCGGCGGTGCTCTCCTGATGGATCTCGCCCTCAACGATCGCATCGATACCGACGTCGGAAAACTTTTCGTCGTGAATCGGGATCCGGTCGGGGAACCCGTTCTCGACTGGGCACTGGCGCAGATCAATGTCGAGGATGACACTCGGTCAACCGATCACTGGGTACGCGTGTTCGCGGCGGAACGCGACAACCTGGAGGCGCTGCTGACCGATATGTTGGTGGAACGCGGTCTCGTCTTCCGTGGCGTGAACGAGCAGCTCTGGTTCATCGGGCTCGATGGCGATACTGACATAGACGGGAAGCCATTCAGGGAAGTCAAGAAACGCATTGCCAGCGTGCCGGACAGTGACGAAATTCCGGATCCGAGAGACATCATGATCATCAGCCTGGCGGATACCTGTGGCCTCTGTCGTGGCCTGATCGACGCGTCTGAACTTGCTCGCCTCACGCCAAAGATCACGCAGATCGCAAGGCTTGACCTGATCGGACAGGCAGTGGCACGCGTGATGGATGAAGGCGAATCCTGAACCTGGTACCGGGTCGCCCGTATATTCTATGCCCACCGTCGATGACTTTGGCCGCTGCCGCACAAGGTCCATCCGGATCATGCGAACCGGCCGGCTTGTGCTGAACTTCACATGTGTGCAGGAGATTCGCCTCTCGGGTGCTGGCTGTGCCGTCTTACTGCTCTCCGCTCGAAAGTCACAAACACCTCATTCAGGTTCTTGACCAGACCCTGAAGTGGTTCGCAGCTTCGGGCTTAAGTTGGCCGGAAGCGGCCGACATGGAAGATCCGCCAGTTGGCAATTCAAATCGTGAGAGTGATTCCCCGCAGCCGACCCTCGACCATGACGTCCTCCAAATACGACTTGTCGGTCGCGCCGTCGCGCGAGCGAACTGCCGTGAAATCGTTCTCGACAACACGATATAGGGAGACAAAAGTTTCGACAAATCCCGGATGATCCCGGATGGTCCCGGATGACCTCGGATAATCCCGGACGGAAATTACCGCGATGCCCTTGTTTCCTTTACATCGCGGGGGTGCGACGCTGACTGGAAGGCACCTGAAAACGGCGTCGGCGCCGAAAAAAAGTTCTGCAAAATGTGGGGAGGTTTCGGCGGAAAACAGCCCGGAAACGGCGATTTTGCGAGGGGGTTAAGGGGCGTTTAAGGCCCGGAATAATCGTGATGGAAAATTTGGGGTACCGACGCCCGAAATTAGGTTATCAGGTTGCCCTGGCCGTCGTAGAGGAGGCTGGGACCGATGTCCGGAGGCCGAAGTTCGATACCGTCGAAAACGGGCGGGAGGGTCGAGCGCAACGGCTCGTCGGTGATCCAGCTGCAGAACTGGCGCAACAGGACCAGGAACTCGGCCGGGTCGTGGGCCGGATCATCGAGTTTCCAGTAACCCCAGGGACCGCCGACTTTCATCGGCTTCGGCCGGTCCAGAATGCGCCGGATGTTCTCGTCAACGTCGTAATGATCGCCGGAGACGGTCCCGGCCTCGTCGTCCCAGACGATGGAGCGCAGTTCGCGTCCGCGCATGAGATCAGGCAGCATGATCGTGTGAACGGCCATTCACGGATCGTAGCGGAAAGGAACGCCAAGGGCCAGATCAAGCAGCTCGGGATCCTTCCGGATCAGTTCTTTCGTGTAGTCGGTGCCTTCGATGTGATGGAACAGCATCTGCATCGTCATGGCCCACACCTCTTTTGGGTCTTCGCCGGAATCGTACTCGCGACCCGTGTAGGGGTCCACGTACTGGTCCTTCCTCCCGATTTCTCCCACGGAACCGACCGGAACCCGCTGCTCACCCCTGGTGCGGCGGCGGTGAAGCTGACGGAACAGTGCGGCGGCCTCAGGCATCGCAATCTGGAGGTGGTGGACATATTCGTGCAGAGCGACGCCCGCCTCCCAGCTGGTGGCGATCCTGGCCGGGCCGGGGCCGTCGGGCTGCCGGTACCATCCCCTGTCCACATCACCGGCCGACACCAGGCGAATCCCGTTCCCGGCCCTGCCCCGGGACTCCGGCGGGCCTTGACCATCTGGATCGAACGGGATCGGATGTGAGACGGCAACGCGTTATCGGACCATATCGATACGATCCCGCCACCGTGCGTGCGAACCGGCTGCTCCGAGTCCCGGTTCGTGGATTCGTGGTATCGAGGCTTTGGCACCCAGGCAATCGGCACCGCGCAGGGTCGATCTCCCGGTTCTTTCACTTCTTGCGTTCGGGATCGCCTTCGCCGTCCGCAGATTCGGTACGGTCGGAATCCGACCCCCGCAGGCACCGCCAGGCAGCCAGCGCACGCTGGCGTGCGTTGCTGTGGTCAACGATCGGCAGGGGAGTTGTTTTGCCGAGGTCGATGCCAGCCGTGTTCAGGACTGACCGGGGCGCCGTCCAGGGCGCGTGAAGGAACCGATCCGGCAGCCGTCGCAACTCGGGCAGCCAGTGCCGCAGATAACAACCTCCGCGGTCGAAACGTTCAGACTGGGCGACCGGATTGAAGATCCGGTTGTAGGGCATGGCGTCTGCGCCCGAGCCCGCCACCCATTGCCAGCCCGCGCTGTTGTTGGCCCGGTCCGCGTCGACGAGCGTATCGAGGAACCAGGCGGCGCCGGCGCGCCAGTCGACGAGCAGATGCTTGGTCAGGAAGGAGGCCGCGACCATGCGGACGCGATTGTGCATCCAGCCAGTGGTCCAAAGCTGACGCATGCCTGCGTCAACCAGCGGATAGCCGGTCCGGCCGCGTTGCCAGGCCGCAAGCCCGGCCGGGTCGTTGCGCCAGCACATCCGCCCGAAGACGGGCCGAAGCGGCTCTGTTTCCATGTGGGGATTATGGAACAGCAGGTGATGGGCGAATTCCCGCCATCCGATCTCGCGAAGAAAGGCTTCGCCCCCGATACCGGGAGCGTGCTCACGGATCGCGGCTGCGACCTGGCGTGGCCCGATCTCGCCAAAATGGAGATGGGGCGAAAGCCGGCTCGTGCCCGCCTCGCCGGGCCTCTCCCGGCCAACCTGGTAGCCTGTGGCGGCGTCATGCAGGAAACGGTCAAGCCGTTCGTGGGCGCCCGCCTCTCCAGGCTGCCACGTCCGGCGCAGGCCGGCCGCCCAGTCCGGATTCCGGCACCTGAGGCCCCAGGCCGTCAGCTTGTCGCTGTCGGGCCATCGATTCGGCGACGGCAGGTGCGATACGGCACCGCCCGGTGTTTCGAAGCCGTGCGCCAGGCAGCGCCGCCAGAACGGTGTGAAAACCCGATACGGCGTGCTGCTCCCGGTCTGCACCGTCCAGGGTTCGAACAGAAGCGCCGCGTTGAAAGTGCGGGTAACGATGCCCGTGGCTGCAAATTGCGCCTTGACTCGATGATCCCGGGCCATGGCCGCTGGTTCGGTAAGCCGGTTCCAGGCGATGGCCCTCGCCCCCGT
This sequence comes from Paracoccaceae bacterium, assembly GCA_965242975.1. Classification (GTDB taxonomy): domain Bacteria; phylum Pseudomonadota; class Alphaproteobacteria; order Rhodobacterales; family Rhodobacteraceae; genus JAPPHA01. The sequence goes on from CBDETS010000007.1 coordinate 4,882,710, forward strand.
CTCCTCGAAGAGGGCGTTCAGGGCTGCATCCGTCCGACCGCGGCGCAGAACGAGGTGACTGCCCAATGCCCGGAGCGTGGTCTCAAGGGCGTCCAGACTGCCATGCAGCCACCAACGCGACGCACCGCCAAGGGCCGTGTCGCCAGCATCTTCGTCGAGAATGAAGACCGGAATGACAGGGCAGCCGGTCCCGACGGCCCATTCCATCGCGGGATTGTCGGTGAGCCTCAGATCCCGCCGGAACCAGACCAGGACCGGTCGCGTTCCGCCCCGGTATGACGCGACATCTTCACGTCTCGATACAGCCATCACCGCACCTTGCATTGGTCTCCGTCGCCGGCCGGAATCGCGAATCCCGGAACCCGGGAACGAGTGGAAGCATGTCACGAATACGGACCGTGTCGAGTGCCGGCCTTACCCGGTTTTGCGATCCGGGAAAATGCCGGGCCCGTCCCTCTTCGCAATGCGGCCGAAATCCGGGTTGCATGCCGGCATGCGGGGGGCGAAACCAGTTTACGGACCTGGGTCGGGAAATTCGAGGCGAGCCTGTTCCGGGTCAGGGAGAACGGGTCGAGGATGCCGCTTGAACCACCGATCGACCGCCGGTCCGGCGTCACCATCTGGAGTCGCGGCACCGGCAGCAGAGCCATGCCGGCAGACACGCGCTGCAGGGTGAAACCGTCGTCGTTCAGCACGCCCGGACATCGGGGGAGGTCGTGAGGGCACCGTACCTGCATCGGCGCGGCCGGAACCTGCCGGGTTTTCCCGGTGTCGGCGAACCTGCCGGCAGCTCCGGCGTGCGTGCGGGTGACGTCCGCTCTCTGGCAGGAGCCGTCGGCCAGGATGGTTGCCGCTCATCGGCTTGCCTCGATATCCGCGCGCCGACGAGGTCGCGGTATCCGTACGCTGGATGCACGCGGAACCGGGCTGGGTCGAGGAGACGGTCCCCGATCCCTGCCGTGCGGTCGATCCTCTCTTCGACGAGCCGGGGCACGCCGTCAGGGCCATCCTCCTTGTACCGCTTCAGATTGAGCCGGACCGGGCGGGCACACACTCCGGGAAGCCGCGCGGCTTCTGCCAGCGCGAAGGGGTTTTTGCCGGTTGCCGCGGGTGTCATCAAGTCTCGGCCGTCGCGACTCCTGCGGCAACCCGTTCCGGTCTCCAGGCGCTTCCTTCACGCCCGGACAAACCGTTTGCTCAAAACATTCAAGGCACATATAGTCAAAGAAGTCATTACATATCGGCATAACATGTAGCCTCCCAATGACCGAATTTACTCGGGTCACAGGCAGCTACCAACCACGCAACAATGAGGAAAAATCGGAAATGCAGATGATTTCAAGAATAACTTCTGTTCTGGGCGGCTGGATAGTTGCGCTGGGGCTGGTTGCCGGCGGATCCGTACCGGCATCGTCCGAGACGGTACTCCGCGTCGTGCTGCACGCGGACCTCAAGATTCTCGATCCGGTATGGACCACCCACGGTATCAGCCAGAACCATGCGCTGATGATTTACGACTTCCTGTTCGCCTGGGACGAGAACAGTGTGCCTCAGCCGCAGATGGTCGATACGTATGAAGTGACCGATGACGGAAAGAACTACCGCTTTACCCTTCGGGACGGTCTCCAGTTCCATGACGGCTCGCCGGTGACCACCGCCGACGTCATTGCGTCGCTAAAGCGCTGGGGCGCACGCGACAGCTCGGGGCAGCAGGTCATGGGTGTGACGGAGAGTCTTTCTGCGATCGACGACAAGACCTTTGAATGGAAGCTGAGCAAGCCCTACGGCTTGCTGCTCGAGGCGCTGGGCAAGACCACCTCGAGGGTGGCCGCAATCATGCCGGAATCTGTCGCCATGACGGATCCCGAAACCCAGATCGAGTCGACCATTGGCTCCGGTCCGTTCATCTTCCAGAAGGACGAGTGGGTACCGGGCAGCAAGGTCGTCTATGTGAAGAACCCGAACTACATTCCTCGTGATGAACCTGCGAGCAGTGCCGCAGGCGGAAAGATTGCCAAGGTTGACAGGGTTGAATGGTTGAACATTCGCGATCCTCAAACCGCGGTATCGGCCCTGATCAACGGTGAGATCGACTTCTATGAGAATCCGCCGGCCGACTTTTTGCCCTCCCTCAAGGACAAGCCGATCACGCTCAAGGCCACCAATCCGATCGGTTACCAGGGCGTCTTGCGGCCCAACCACCTGCACCCGCCATTCGACAACAAGAAGATGCGCCAGGGCCTGATGTGGGCGGTCAATCAGGACACCTATCTCCGCACCATGTTTGGCGACCCGTTGCTCTATCGCACCTGCGGCTCCTACTTCGCCTGCGGAACCTTGCTGGAAAGCGAGGCCGGTGCCGAAGCCCTGTTGGCTCACGACCCGGAGAAGGCGCGGCAGGCATTCGAGGAAGCGGGCTACAACGGGGAGCCGATTGTCATCCTGCATCCGACCGATGTGCCGATCATGAACGCCGCCACGCTGGTTACCGCCCAGCTCTTGCGCGAGGCCGGTCTCAACGTGGAACTGGAGGCCATGGACTGGTCGACCATGGGATCCCGCCGCGCGGTCAAGGAGCCGGTCTCTGAAGGCGGCTGGAATATCCTCCATACGTACTGGAACGGACCGGGAATCAGCAATCCGCTGACCAACAAGCCCGTCCATGCGACCTGCGAAAAGGCGTGGCCCGGCTGGCCCTGCAACGACGAACACCAGAGCCTGATCGATTCCTTCCCCTTTGCGCAGACGGTCGAAGAGAAAAAGGCGCTGGGCCGGCAGATCCAGGAAAGCGCGGTCGACTTCGTTCCGTACGTTCCACTTGGCCAATGGCAGCAGCCGGCGGCTTTCCGCAATGAACTGGACGGCGTGTTGATCGTGCCGGGCGGAGTAGTGTTCTGGAATATCGAAAAACCCGGCTGAAAAGAACGGGCTGGCGGGTTGCGCACCCGCCCGCCCGCCCGCCATTATTCCCATGCTGATTCAGGTTGCCCGACGTCTTGCCGCAGCCTTTCCGGTCATGGGCATGGTGGCGCTGATCGTTTTCCTGCTCCTGCACCTGACGCCCGGCGACCCTGCGGCGGTGATGGCCGGCGACCAGGCGACGCTCCAGGACATTGAGAGCATTCGCATTCGGCTTGGGCTCGACCGGCCCCTCTACGAGCAGTTCGGCCTGTGGATCTGGAGTTTGGTACGGGGTGATCTCGGAACCTCTCTTTATTCCAACCTGCCAGTGGCGCAGCTCATCGGCCAGCGACTGGAACCCACCCTGCTTCTGACCTTCATGACGATGGTTATCGCAATCGTGCTTGCGGTTCCCATGGGCATGTTGGCCGCCTGGAAGGCGGGCACCCTGATCGACCGCTGTGTGATGGCCTTGGGCGTACTCGGCTTTTCGGTCCCCATCTTCGTCGTTGGCTATGCGCTGATTTATGTCTTCTCCATCATCCTCGGCTGGTTCCCGGTTCAGGGCTACACGAGTCTGCAGCAGGGAGGCCTGTGGCCGGCACTCAACAGTTTGGTCTTGCCGAGCTTTGCACTGGGAATGGTCTACATCGCGCTGGTCGCCCGGATCACGCGGGCGAGCGTGCTGGAAGTACTGTCGGAGGATTTCATTCGCACCGCCCGGGCCAAGGGCGTCGGAACCGGGCGGTTGCTCATGGTACATGCCCTGCGAAATGCCGCCGTGCCCATCGTTACGGTTATCGGCATCGGCTTCGCGCTGGTTATCAGCGGCGTTGTCGTGACCGAGACCGTCTTCAACATCCCGGGACTGGGGCGCATGGTCGTGGATGCCATTCTCAATCGCGACTACCCGGTCATCCAGGCGATGGTCATGCTCTTCTCGGGCGCATATGTCGTGATAAATGTGCTGATCGACGTGGCCTATTGCCTCCTCGATCCGCGCATCCGGTACTGAACGTGGCTGTCGGAGGGATGCCCGAGAGGACCATGCGACGCCGCTGGCGGCGGTTTCGTTACCTTCTGCGCCGCCATGTTCCCATTTTCTTTGGCGCGGCAATCCTGATTCTGTTGTCGGTCGCGGCGTTGCTGGCGCCGTGGATTGTCGGCGATCCCATTACGTTCAATCCGATCGACCGGCTGCAGTCGCCGAATTCCACGCACTGGTTCGGTACCGACCAGTACGGCCGCAGTGTCCTGAACCGCACGGTTCACGGAGGCCGCGTTTCCCTGGTCGTGGGACTGAGCGTTGCCATATTGAGCACGATCATCGGCCTCTCGATTGGCCTGGTTTCCGGCTATGTCCGCAGTATCGACATGGTGGTCATGCGCGTGATGGACGGTTTACTTGCCATTCCTCACATCCTGCTCGCCATCGCGCTCGTGTCCCTGACCCACGCAACCATCCAGAACGTCATCATCGCGGTTACCGTTGCGGAGGTTCCGCGTGTCGTGCGGCTGGTTCGAGGTTTGGTGCTGACCATCCGGGAACAGCCATACGTCGACGCCGCGGTGATCGTGGGCTCCCGCACGCCGAAGATCATCTTTCGTCACATCTTGCCCAACACGATCGCGCCGCTCATGGTTCAGGCCACGTTCATTTGCGCCGCCGCCATCATCATCGAGTCGGCCTTGAGTTTTCTGGGTGCCGGGACCCCTCCGGAGATTCCGAGTTGGGGCGGTACGATCGCCGAGGGCCGGAGCTACTTCCAGATCGCGCCCTGGATCATCTTCTTTCCCGGCACCTGCCTGGCATTGCTGATTCTCTCCATCAATCTGGTTGGCGATGGACTGAGGGACATGCTCGACCCCCGCATTGCACGGAGCCTCTGAATGTCCCCGGTCCTGTCGGTACGGGGTCTGACCACCCGATTCCATACCGCCGACGGCGTCATTCGCGCCGTGGAGGATGTCTCCTTTGACCTGGGACCAGGAGAAACCCTGGGCATCGTTGGCGAGTCCGGCTGCGGAAAGAGCGTAACCGGTTTGTCCATCATGGGCCTGATTCCGCCCCGGCAGGGTCGAATTGTCCGGGGCTCGATCATGCTGGAGGACCGCGACATCGTTTCGCTTCCCGAGAAGGAGATGCGACGGCTGCGCGGAAGAGCGGTGGCCATGGTGTTCCAGGAGCCCATGTCCTCGCTGAACCCGGTTATGACGGTGGGTGACCAGATCTCCGAGGCGGTTCGCATCCACCATGGTCTCCGAAGGGGACGGGCGGAGGCAAGGGCGCTTGAGATGCTGGAACTGGTGCGTATCCCCGATCCGCGCCGCCGCGCCGGCGAATATCCGCATCAGTTCTCCGGCGGCATGCGCCAGCGGGTAATGATCGCGATGGCATTGTGCTGCAATCCCAAGGTCCTCATCGCCGACGAGCCGACGACCGCGCTTGACGTCACGGTCCAGGCCCAGATCCTCGAGCTGATGAGTGAACTGAAGAAGGATTTGGGAACCGCCATCATCCTGATCACCCACAATTTCGGGGTGGTGGCCGACATGGCGGACCGGGTCATGGTTATGTACGCCGGCCGCAAGGTCGAAGAAGCGCGGGTGAAAGAACTCTTTGCCCGGCCCATGCATCCCTATACCCGCGGCCTCATGGACTCGATTCCCCGCCTGGGAAGTTCGAGGCGGGCGACCGGTCGACGCTCCCGCCTCAGGGAAGTCCCCGGAATCGTGCCGTCCCTTGCCGAAGAGATTGTCGGATGCGCCTTTGCGCCCCGTTGCGCATTCGCCACGGCGGAATCCCGTTCCCGAACACCGGTCCTGGAAGATCGGGGCGAGGGGCATTGGGTCGCGTGCTGGGAAGTGGACCGGGTGCTGGCTTCATGAGAGAATTGCTCTCGGTAGATGGGCTCAAGAAGCATTTCAGTTCCGGTCAGCCCTGGTTGGGCCGTCCCCGGAATCCGGTCAAGGCGGTGGATGGAGTGAGCTTCAGCATTGCCCGCGGCGAGACTCTGGGTCTGGTCGGCGAGAGCGGTTGCGGCAAGACCACGGTGGGCCGCCTTATCCTGAGGCTGGAGACGCCGACGGAAGGGGCCATCCGGATCGATCGCCGCGATATTTCACGCCTTCGCCCCCGTGAATTGCGCCCGTTGCGCCGTCGACTCCAGTTCGTGTTCCAGGACCCGTACTTGTCGCTCAACCCCCGCATGACCGCGGGCGCGATAATCGGCGAGCCCTTCGAGAACTACGGCCTTGCCGGCGGTGCGGAGAAGCAGAGGAAGACCGCGGAACTCATGGAGCGGGTCGGATTGCGCCCGGAACACATGGCGAAATACCCCCACGAGTTCTCCGGTGGCCAGCGCCAACGTCTCGGCATTGCCCGGGCACTGGCCCTGGAGCCGGATCTCATTGTCGCAGACGAACCGGTATCCGCTCTCGACGTCTCCGTCCAGGCGCAGGTGCTCAACCTGATGATTGATCTCCAGGACGATCTTGGGCTGGCCTACCTCCTGATTTCCCACGACCTGGCCGTGGTGGAGCACATCAGCCACCGGGTTGCCGTCATGTATCTGGGCAAACTGGTGGAACTCGCAACGACGCGGGAACTGTTTGCGGAACCGCTTCACCCGTACACCCGGGCCCTGCTCGCGGCCGTGCCCCCGCCTGAACCGACCCCGCAGCGAAACCGTGTCGTGCTCAGGGGCGATGTTCCGTCTCCGTCCGACCCGCCACCGGGGTGTGCGTTTCATCCCCGGTGCCCCCTGGCCGTGGACCGCTGCCGACGGGAGACGCCGGCTTTGCGTCCTGTCAGGGACACCCGCCAGGTTGCCTGTCATTTGATCGAATCAAACGGTGCACAATGAGTTCGTCTGCCTTTCATCGTTCTGCAATCGTCATCGATGCCTGTGCGCCCATCCTCCGCGATGGCGACAACGCGGACCTGTGGATCAAGGGCGGCGCAAACTGCGCCCTGGCCACGGTGGCGCTGCATGATGACAGCCGCGCTTCCACCCTCGATGCGATCGGGTCCCTGTACCGCCAGGTTGGCAAAAGAAACGATCTGGTTCTGTGCCGCACCGCGGATGACATTCTGGAGGCCAAGGAAGCCAGCCTCTTCGCCATTGTCCTGGCGTTTCAGAGCAGCGCGGCCCTTGCGCAGCGGGTGGACATGGTGGGAATCTATTACCGCCTTGGGGTTCGATCCATGAACCTGGCCTACAACCAGGCCGAGACGGCGGCGGATGGCTGCATGGAGCCAAGAAATGGCGGCCTGACGACATTCGGCCGGCAGGTCGTGGCCGAAATGAACCGGGTTGGCATGCTGCTTGACCTTTCCCATACCGGCCGGCGCGCAACGCTCGAGGCGATGGAGTTGTCTGCGGCTCCCGTCGCGTTCACCCATTCGAATGCGGCGGCGCTCTACGATCATCCGCGAAACATTACGGCGGAACAGATTCGCCGGTGCGTGGATACCGGCGGCGTGATTGGCATCAACGGGCATCCCGTCTTCATCAAGGAGGGAACCGTTTCGCCCACGTGCGAAGACTACCTTGCCCACGTGGACTACATGGTCGAGACCGCTGGCCTCGATCATGTGGGCCTGGGAATGGATTTTTCGCACCGGCCGGGTGAGCAGATCCCGCCAAGCCGTTACGCCCGGATGATGGCGGAAGGCGTCTGGAGCCCTGACACGCTGCCGCCGCCGCCGTGGACGTATCCCTGGAAAGATGCGCGAAACATTGGCATGCTGAGCGAAGCGCTGCTTCGGCGCGGCTGGCGGGAAGCGGATGTGCTGAAGATACTTGGGGGTAATTTTCTGCGCCTCTTCCGGACTGTCTGGAAGCACCACGACTGACGGCCGCGCGGCTCCTTCCGAAGTCAGCGGAGCTGCAACGGGATTGCTTGCCAGGGAAGAACGCCGGAATTCATCGCATGCTCGCCGTGCGGGACAGAGAAATCGCGACCACGGAGCGTATTGCTTCGACAGACGGGAAATCGGGCTCATGGCAAACTCCCGGGGTTGAGGATCGTGAACGGTACCGGCGACCCGCCGCACCGCCGGCGAAACCGTGGCTTCTACGCACGCATTTGAACTCACTGTCCCATTATGTGATCGCGTCCGGCTCCGTGGGGGCGGGACCTATCAATTTATCACACTTAACTCCGGGTTCTCGTCTCCTTTTCGGTTTTCCTGTCCCATTCTTCCTTGGCCTGGATGGCGATGACGGCATGAGACAGGAACTTCACCCCCTCCCAGAGCTTCTGCGTGCCGGGTAACGGCTGGCGCTTCGAGGGATGAAAGCCCGCCAGGCCGCCCGTCAGCACGACGAAGCCCGCGATGGTCATCTCCGGCGGTCCCCGGGGGACCTTGAAACCATGGTGGGAGGCGAGAGCGCAGAGCGCCCGGATGTCGTCCTCGGTGACGTGGCGATTAGCCGGGTCTTCCGGCCTCTCGCGGGCGAGAAGTGAAAGATCCCAAACCCTGAATGCGGTGATTGCATCGAAGGCGAGACACTTCTTCAGGTCGTCGGCCTCGTCGAGGCGGCGATCTTCGATGCGGGTGCCGACCTTCAGCGCATGGAAGAACCGTTCGATCCGCCAGCGCAGTTCGTACCAGTGCAGCACCGTGCAGGCGGTGTCGAGATCGCCCTCGCCCTCGGTGGTCAGCAGCATCCAGTGCAGCGGTTGGTTCTTCTTCTTCTTCTTCCCTGTCTTCGATGCCGGCAGCGACGGGCGGCGGGGAGGATCCTCCTCACGGGCCGAGACCGCGATCATGCGGATCGGCGGTTCGTCCCCACGGTCCTTCGGGGCAAGCAGTTCCACCGGCGTGCAGCGCAATGTCAGCTTCGCCGTGCGGGCCTTCCTGCGGTTCGGTCCCCCGCAGGCCGGAACCTCGATCCTGCGCCCGCCCACCGGTTCCGTTCCCAGCACATGATCCCACAGGTTCGCGTCCCCGCCCGAAGCCAGGGCCACCCGCCGTTGCGTCCCCCGGCTGGCCCGGACCAGCAATGGCGCCCCGGTCTGCTCCGCCCGCGCGATCAGCTCCCAGAAGTCGCCCTCGCGGTCGCAGACCGTCACCACCCGGCTGTCCGGGCAGGCGCGCGCGAGTTCCTGCGCGCGGTCAAGGCCGTCCACCCAGCGGACGCTGTCCTTCGCCGCGTCCTGACGGAAGTCCGTGTCCACCGTGTACATCCCCAGGGGCCGGCCCACCGCGTTCACCGCAACACCGAAATGGGCCAGGATGCCCGAGGTGCCCGTGCCGCCCCCGCCAAGATCGTCGAGCCCCGAAGTCTGTGACAGGTCGTCATAATTCAGCGTCGTCGTGTCCTGTACCGCAAGCACAAGCCGCTCCGCGCCGCAGCGCTCAACCGTCTGCTCGAAATGCGAATCCAGAATGTGCTCCATCGTCACCGCGTCATTGGACAGCAACCGGTAGGCCGCCGTCTGCTCCGCACGCCCCGGGAAGATCGACGGCAGATGTTCCCCAAGGCGATTGATCCAGGCCGCACCCATCAGCGCAATCCGGCGCCGGACCCGGCCGTCGGGATGGGTGCTGCGACCGTATTCCCGGGCAGCCCATCCCCCCGCACAATAGAGCGATCCGGACCAGCCGAGAACCCGTTCCGGACCCGCGCACAGAACCTGGTGCCAACCCGCCACCAGCGGCCGGAGCCAGACCGCGCGCCGCACACCCGAACGCCGCCCCGACGTCAGTTCCGGGCAGCACTTCCACCCCGCCGCCCGGTAGCTCAGGCCGGACTGTCCCGGCCCGGTGAAACTCTGCACAAGCACCGGGCGCTCGCCGTAGGCCGCCGACCAGTCATCGGCAATCCGGCCCGCAGCCAGGCGCAGGACCCGGGAGGCAAGACCCTTCACACGGACACCGGGAAGCAGAAGGAAGCGATGGTTGCACACGACCTTGGCGATGTTGGTCACGCGGGCATCAGCCGACCAGCCGATGATGCCGTCGCGCGGACCAAGCTGGATCCCGGCCGCGGTGAAGCCGATGCCCCCCAGCACCCCGTCGTGCTCCGAACGGACCCAGTACCGGACCTGCCCGCCCGGCGGGCGGCGCCATCCCTCCGGATGATGGCTCTCGATCATCGCCTCCCAGCGGCGGCGGTCCTCCGGTGCCGTCACCAACTCAAGCGACAGGGCACCGAGGTCCCGAAGCGGGCACGAAACAGAACGGTCGGGGAAGTCCGCCGGGGGACGGGCGTGCGGGTCGAATTCCAGCGCTTCCGCTTCCGGAAGACGCACACCCAGATTCTCCGCAAGCGCCGGCAGAAGCTTGCGCGCCGACGCAAGGCACAGCTTGCCGACACGGTTGTACCAGTTCTCCCGCTCGCAGAACTCGTGGGCCAGCGCCGTTCGTGACAACCCGCCGCCGTTGCAGGCCGTCCCGAACCAATCTATCGTCTCCGACGAGACCTGTCGCATGCCAATCTGCATGACCGGGCGAATCGCACGAAATCAACCCGGAGTTAAGTGTGTGTGCTTGATAGGCGCCGAACCCGGCGATCGAACCCGGTGACTGGTCCCGGCTGTCGTGGTCCGGCGAACCGGCCACGGCAATGGGCACTCTCGGCACGTCGCGGGGGATGGACCTGCGCGAGCTGATGATGGGCACCTCGTTCCGGGCGGTCCTCGGGACGGAGACGGGCTCACAGTGGATCGGCTGGGGCCGGGGCGCATCGGTGTCGCGGTTCTCGGGCTCCGCGCCTGGGCTGAGCCTGAGCGGTGAGGTGGCGACCGGTTCGATGGGCATGGACTACGAGCAGGGGCCCCTGCTCGCCGGGTTCGCGATGACGCACAGCCTGGGCGAGGGCACGGCGGAGGGTTCGGGCCGGAGCTATGTCATGGGGAGTTCGGTGACAACGGTTCTTCCCTACGTGCGGTACGCGCTCTCGGAGCGGGTGTCGGCGTGGGGAATGGCGGGCACGGGCACCGGACGCCTGACGCTCGACCTCGACGGCGCCGGGGCGGAGCGCCACGGCACGGACCTCGCGATGAGGCTGGCCGCCGTGGGCGTTCGGGGCGACCTGGTGACGCCTGTCGAGGCGGGCGGCTTCGCGCTGGCGCTGAAGGCGGACGTGCTCTGGGTGCGGACGGTTTCGGGTGCGGTTTCGGCGCCGGGCGGCTGACGCCGTCGGTCGAGATCGGGGTTCGCCACGACGGGGGCGACGCGGAGACCGGCACGGGGATGGAGCTTGGCGCCGGCCTCGGCTACGCGGACTCGTCGCGGGGCCTGGACATGGAGTTCCGGGTGCATGGCCTGGCGGCGCACGGCGCGGACGGCTACGGCGAATGGGGCATCTCCGGACAGCTCCGGCTGGTTCCGGGCGTGGCGGGTCGCGGCCTCGCGGCTTCGCTCACGTCATCGTACGGCGCGGACCCGGGCGGCTCGGAGCGCCTGTGGATGCTTTCGGACGCCGGTGCGCTGGCTCAGCAGGATGACGCGCCGCTCACGGACCGGCTCGACGGCGAGCTGGGCTACGGGATGGCGGTGTTCGGCGGCGCGTTCACGGGCACGCCCCGCGTTGGGTTCGGGCTCTCGGACACGGCTCGGGAGGTCCGCATGGGCTGGCAGCTGACCCCGGCGCGGACGGAGTACGGGGATTTCGCCATCGGCTTCGACGCACGCCGCCGCGAGAGCGTGGGTGAGGCCGTTGCGGAACACAGGGTCGGAGTGAACGCGACCATGAACTGGTGAGGCGCGCGCGAGCCGCCCTGGACGGGGCCTGCCCGCGGATTACGGCGGAAACGAACTCCGGGCCAACGCCGCCCGCGCCAGGGTCGCAGTCGACGATTCTGCCACGCCGGGCGGCCGCATCCGCAACGCAACCGGGAGAACCTTCACCCTTTACGTTCCCCGGAGTTCCGGGGAGAAAGCACCAACGGAAACGAAAAAGGAGAACTGCTCGCCAAGTACAGCCTGACAGCGTCGCGCCTCACCGGGCAGCCACCATGGTGAAACCAGGTGGCACGTTGGTGAATCTCGGGACCTCACAGGATCTCTGAGGCGGGACAGACGACAGGCACGAACGAATTCACTTGCAGACTCTGCGGATGGTGCCTATATTTCGGTCAAAGGATTGGGAATTACCCGGTCGACAAAAGGGTCCAGGAGCTTCCCGGACCCTTTTGTTTTTCTATCTTCCGGCACTCACGGCAATCGTGCCAATCCGCCGATCTTGGGCCGGACGATCTCGAAGGCACGGTTGGGCTGGTTCGGACGCAGGTGCGACAGGGCGATGGGCCGCGCCGTCAAGTCTGCGAGTTGCAGTCCGGTGGAGTTCGCCGCCTTTGGCACGAACACCGGCTGGAAATCGAACAGGCCGAAGTCTTGCCGGTTATTGCCCGAGTCGATGTCGTTCGCGGCGATCCGGCGAAACTCCAGTTCGAGCTCCCGATCCTCTCTCTTTCCGCGACTTTCGAAGATGACATGGACCGCCCTGCCTTGCTGCTTCTCCTCGCTCAACATGACGTGCAACTGCTCCATGCAGGAATAGAGCGCGACCTGGTAAGGGTTCCGGGTGTCGGCAAATTTCGTGCGGAAGCTGTGCTTGTCGATGACGGCGGCAAAAATCGTCATGGGAGCTGCTTCGACCAAGTCGCTGAGATCGCCATGGAACCGTTCCCGTAATTCCCGGTTGGTCAACAGCACCGCGAACGGTCCCCCGCACTTGCGTATGTCGTGTTCGTGCAGCACGACGGCGTCGTGACCCCAAATGCCGAACTTGAAACGCTGAAAGGCGGGAACTACGGAGGCGGCATAGTCGGCCTTGCGAATGACGCAGAAAACCAGTGCGAAGACCGGAAATTGAGGATCGATGGAGGCAAGCCCGTGTCGCCGCTCTCGTCGGCGTAAACGGCAAAGTCGGAAAATTCGATATACTTGCCCTCTCGATCGTCTGATTGCCCGAAACAATTGCCATTGTAACGGGCGGCTGTCGAGCTGCAATCGGGGTTCCGATCAGTAATCCGGTTGTCGGATTTCGAAACGCAAGAGTTTCTCGCGATTCATCGAATGTGACATCGCGGACCGTACCGGAACAGTAATCGAGGTGGTGCCAAGGTGCCGCGTCCGCCGCCGCCGCAAGCTGGTGCCGATCCGGGTCGAGTCACTGTTTACCTGGTTACGTCGTTACCGATCTGAAACCGGACCGAAATCGAGGACGTCGTGGTTCTCCGGTCGACAAGACCACCGCCCCGGCACCGGTGTAAAATTCACCTGGCCGCGCTGCCTCACGGCGTACAGGCATCTGCCGGCCCTGAAGGCAGAACTGGATGACTATCGCGAAAAATCGAGAACAGGCCCTGCCATTGACCGTCAGGCGAGGGCAACCTGATGACCAAGACACGGTGCCGTCCCCGCCAATTCGAACGTCGGTCGGGACACCCCACAAGTGGCGTCCCGGCGGCCGCACCCGCATCCCGGTCCGGTGGCACGGCGAGGTCAGCGGGACCGGGTGATGGCGGACGTCGACACGTCCACCCGATCCCGAGGATTCGGGCCTCGCCTGCCTGCCCATGGACTTCCTGGAAAAAGGGTCCGTGGATCGCCCCCGGGCCTATCAATTTATCACACTTAACTCCGGGTTCTCGTCTCCTTTTCGGTTTTCCTGTCCCATTCTTCCTTGGCCTTGATGGCGATGACGGCATGAGACAGGAACTTCACCCCCTCCCAGAGCTTCTGAGTGCCGGGTAACGGCTGGCGCTTGGAGGGATGAAAGCCCGCCAGGCCGCCCGTCAGCACGACGAAGCCCGCGATGGTCATCTCCGGCGATCCCCGGGGGACCTTGAAACCATGGTGGGAGGCGAGAGCGCAGAGCGCCCGGATGTCGTCCTCGGTGACGTGGCGATTAGCCGGGTCTTCCGGCCTCTCGCGCGCGAGAAGTGAAAGATCCCAAACCCTGAATGCGGTGATTGCGTCGAAGGCGAGACACTTCTTCAGGTCGTCGGCCTCGTCGAGGCGGCGATCCTCGATGCGGGTGCCAACCTTCAGCGCATGGAAGAACCGTTCGATCCGCCAGCGCAGTTCGTACCAGTGCAGCACCGTGCAGGCGGTGTCGAGATCGGCCTCGCCCTCGGTGGTCAGCAGCATCCAGTGCAGCGGTTGGTTCTTCTTCTTCCCTGTCTTCGATGCCGGCAACGCCGGGCGGCGGGGAGGATCCTCCTCACGGGCCGAGACCGCGATCATGCGGATCGGCGGGTCGTCCCCCCGGTCCTTTGGAGCAAGCAGTTCCACCGGCGTGCAGCGCAATGTCAGCTTCGCCGCGCGGGCCTTCCTGCGGTTCGGTCCCCCGCAGGCCGGAACCTCGATCCTGCGCCCGCCCACCGGTTCCGTCCCCAGCACGTGATCCCACAAGTCCGCGTCTTCGCCCGAAGCCAGGGCCACCCGCCGTTGCGTCCCCCGGCTGGCCCGGACCAGCAATGGCGCCCCGGTCTCCTGCGCACGCGCGATCAGGTTCCAGAAGTCGCCCTCGCGGTCGCAGACCGTCACCACCCGGCTGTCCGGGCAGGCGCGCGCGAGTTCCTGCGCGCGGTCAAGGCCGTCCACCCAGCGGACGCTGTCCTTCGCCGCGTCCTGACGGAAGTCCGTGTCCACCGTGTACATCCCCAGGGGCCGGCCCACCGCGTTCACCGCAACACCGAAATGGGCCAGGATGCCCGAGGTGCCCTTGCCGCCCCCGCCAAGATCGTCGAGCCCCGAAGTCTGTGACAGGTCGTCATAATTCAGCGTCGTCGTGTCCTGTACCGCGAGCACAAGCCGCTCCGCGCCGCAGCGCTCAACCGTCTGCTCGAAATGCGAATCCAGAATGTGCTCCATCGTCACCGCGTCATTGGACAGCAACCGGTAGGCCGCCGTCTGCTCCGCACGCCCCGGGAAGATCGACGGCAGATGTTCCCCAAGGCGATTGATCCAGGCCGCACCCATCAGCGCAATCCGGCGCCGGACCCGGCCGTCGGGATGGGTGCTGCGACCGTATTCCCGGGCAGCCCATCCCCCCGCACAATAGAGCGATCCGGACCAGCCGAGAACCCGTTCCGGACCCGTGCACAGAACCTGGTGCCAACCCGCCACCAGCGGCCGGAGCCAGACCGCGCGCCGCACACCCGAACGCCGCCCCGACGTCAGTTCCGGGCAGCACTTCCACCCCGCCGCCCGGTAGCTCAGGCCGGACTGTCCCGGCCCGGTGAAACTCTGCACAAGCACCGGACGCTCGCCGTAGGCCGCCGACCAGTCATCGGCAATCCGCTCCGCAGCCAGGCGCAGGACCCGGGAGGCAAGACCCTTCACACGGACACCGGGAAGCAGCAGGAAGCGATGGTTGCACACGACCTTGGCGATGTTGGCCACGCGGGCATCAGCCGACCAGCCGATGACGCCGTCGCGCGGACCAAGCTGGATCCCGGCCGCGGTGAAGCCGATGCCGCCCAGCACCCCGTCGTGCTCCGAACGGACCCAGTACCGGACCTGCCCGCCCGGCGGGCGGCGCCATCCCTCCGGATGATGGCTCTCGATCATCGCCTCCCAGCGGCGGCGGTCCTCCGGTGCCGTCACCAACTCAAGCGACAGGGCACCGAGGTCCCGAAGCGGGCACGAAACAGAACGGTCGGGGAAGTCCGACGGGGGACGGGCATGGGGATCGAATTCCAGCGCTTCCGCTTCCGGAAGACGCACACCCAGATTCTCCGCAAGTGCCGGCAGAAGCTTGCGCGCCGACGCAAGGCACAGCTTGCCGACACGGTTGGTCCAGTTCTCCCGCTCACAGAACTCGTGGGCCAGCGCTGTTCGTGACAACCCACCGCCGTTGCAGGCCGTCCCGAACCAATCTATCGTCTCCGACGAGACCTGTCGCATGCCAATCTGCATGACCGGGCGAATCGCACGAAATCAACCCGGAGTTAAGTGTGTGTGCTTGATAGGGGCGGGACCTGGCAACGACCCCGCCTGTCCGGTGGGCCAGGCCGAGCGTCGAATCGCGTCGGTGCATATGTCCAACCATTGAAAAAAACGTGATTGCATCGCCGGAACCCGGGTTTCCCGGTCTTGACAAGCAAACCTGGGAAAGGAACCTCCCTGTCGATCAGCAGGGAGTGTTCCATGCATTCGGAACGGACGAAGCCGGTTGTCATAGTCGGAGGTGGAGCCATCGGATTGAGCCTTGCATGGCAACTTGCCCGCCGTGGCCACGGGCCATCGGTCACGCTGCTCGAACGCAACCAACTGGCGTCCGGGACGAGTTGGCACGCGGCGGGAATCATTGGCCCGCTCAGGGCGACACCGCTCATGACGCGCGTGACAATGGAAGCCCTTGAAGGGATCCCGAAACTCGAGCGGCTGACAGGATTGGCGACGGGGTTCCGGACGACCGGCGGTTACTGGATCGGTCGACGACCCGAGCGGATGACGGAACTCCGGCGGATTGCTGCCGTCGGTCGCCTCCTCGGCCTTGAGCCGGCGATCCTGTCGGCGGATGATCTTGCCCAGCGTCTGCCCGAATTGAACTTCTCCGGAATCTCCGGCGCGCTTGCCGTCGCCGAAGACGCGATGGTCAACCCCTATGACCTGTGCATGGCCTACGCCCGTGCCGCACGCGGGGAAGGCGTCACGATCAGGGAGCACGCGCCGGTCGAGCAGGTTCTCGTTCGGGACGGCTGCGTGTACGGAGTTCGCCTTGCGGACGGCGAAGCGGTTCCTGCGGGTGCCGTCGCGATCTGCGCCGGGGTCTGGTCGAGACAGTTGGCCGAACCGGCAGGCCTTGCGCTCCCCCTTCAGGCGGTCGAACACATGTACGTGGTGACCGAACCCATGGCAGATCTGCCTGTTCCGTTTCCCGTTGTCCGCGATCTTGACAGGCAGATCTACGTAAAGGGCGACGCCGGGCGGCTGGTTATCGGCGGGTTCGAATGGAACGCCAAACCCTGGGACCCGGACGGACCGGAAGGCGATCGTGAATTCCTTGAGTTGCCGGAAGATTGGGAACAGTTCTCACCGTTCATGGACGCGGCACTGGCGCTCATTCCGGACTTGCAGCGAACGGGTGTACAGAGATTCATGAACGGCCCGGAGAGTTTCACCTCCGATTCACGCCCACTGGTTGGCGAGGCACCGGATATCGGCGGCCTGCACGTTGCGGCCGGTATGAATTCCGTCGGGATCATGTCGTCCTACGGAATCGGACGCGCGCTTGCCGACTGGATTGTCGACGGATTCCCCGGCGAGGACTTGTGGGAAATCAGTGTCGCTCGTGCCGATCCGAAAACGGCGACACGGCAGCACATGCGCGTGCGCATGGCAGAGGCGGTCGGCGATGTCATGGCGATGCACTGGCCCTACAAGCAGCCCCGCGCCGGCCGCAACCTCCGGACGTCCGCATTGCACCTTCATTGGGAGGAGCGGGGAGCGGTTTTCGGCGTGACCGGCGGATGGGAGCGGGCTCTGTGGCATGCGCGGTCCGCGGAAGAGCGGGAGTTGCCCCCGTCGTATGGCGGCCAGCCTTGGTACCCGATCGTCGAGCGAGAAGCCCGCGCGATGGCAGACGGCGTCGCGCTGATCGATCTTTCTCCCTTTACAAAGTTCGATGTGACGGGGCCTGACGCAGGTGCGTTTATCCACCGCATCTGCGCCGGGCGGGTTGACCTGGAACCTGGCGGGGTCGCCTACACCCTGATGCTGAACGACAGGGGCGGAATCGAGGCTGACGCGACCGTGATGCGAACCGGGCCCTCGGCCTTTCGGATCGTGCTTGCGGCCGGATTGCGCTGGAAGGAACTCGGGCGGCTACGACACCACGCGAGGCGGATGAATGTCAGCATAATCGACGCAACCGAATCCGAGGTGGTCATTGGGGTGGCGGGACCGCGATCGCGGGAAACGCTTTCGGAAATCTCGGACACCGATTGGGGCGCATTCCCTTTCATGACGTCCCGCCAGGTCGAGGTCGCCGGGAGATCCGTCCGTGCCAACCGGGTGAGTTTTTCGGGTGAACGCGGTTGGGAGGTCTTCGCGCGGATCGAGGACGCGCCTTCGGTGTTCGATGCCCTGTCAGCGACGGGAGCAGGTCATCTCGGCTATTTCGCGCTCGATGGCTGCAGGATGGAGAAGGCATTCCGGCACTGGGGTCATGACATCGGACCCGATTTGATGCCCGAAGAGGCGGGCCTGGGGTTCACGGTCAGACGGGGCGGAACCGGCCAGCCATTCATCGGAGAACAGGCCCTGAAGCGGCGGAATCCCATCACGCGCCGGCTCATGCTGCTACACCTGGCAGGAGAGCCGCTGTCGCTGCATGACGAGCCGGTCCTGGAGGATGGCCGAATCGTCGGGTTGACGACCTCCGGAGCCCGGGGTCCCCGCACGGCACTGTCGCTCGCCTTCGGGTTGATCGACATCGAAGCGGGAGAGGCTCTCGAGAGGACCTGTCAAAGGCAGCTTGAGGTCGACATCGGGGGTGTCCTCCACCACGCCGTTCCACTGCTCCGGCCTCCCTACGATCCGGAAGGCGAAAGGATGCGCACATGACCGACGCACG
This sequence comes from Paracoccaceae bacterium, assembly GCA_965242975.1. GTDB lineage: Bacteria > Pseudomonadota > Alphaproteobacteria > Rhodobacterales > Rhodobacteraceae > JAPPHA01. Next base: position 4,901,156 of record CBDETS010000007.1, read on the forward strand.
TGTCGCGATCATCGGCGGCGGGATCATGGGTGTGTCGCTGCTGTATCACCTGACCCGTTCAGGTTTGGAAGACGTCGTCCTTGTCGAGAAACACGACCTGACCCATGGGTCCACCTGGCATGCCGCCGGACTGTGTACGCATTTTGCCCATCATCCGACGATCCAGGAGCTGCGGGCGTATTCGGTGCGCCTGTACCGGGACATCCTGCCGGAGCAGACGGGCCTGTCCACAGGGTTTCATCCGACCGGCGCACTGAGACTGGCCCGCAACCAGGATCGCATGGACGAGTTCGCCCATGTCGCCGGGCTTTCGGCTTACGCCGGCCATGGACTTCGCCTGGTGACACCGGAAGAAATCGGGGATCTGCACCCCCTTGCCCGGATCGACGGGCTGCTCGGCGGTATTCATGAACCCTTCGACGGGCATGTCGACCCTTCCCTTGCGACGCGTGCATTGGCAGAGGCAGCACGGAAGCAGGGTGGCGAAATCAGGTGCTGGACGCCCGTCACTGAAATCCGGAGAGAGGCTGGCCGCTGGATTCTCGAGACCGGCGGCGGCGCCATTCGGGCGCGGCAGGTCGTCAATGCCGCCGGTACCTGGGGGTATGATGTCGGACTGATGATGGGGTTGGACGTCCCGGTCGTTCCGATCCTGCACCAGTATCTCGTCACGGATACGATCAAGGCCTTGGTCGAGCGAAGGAGGTCCGAAGCTGGCGAGTTGCCGATCATCAGGGATCCGGATGAAAGCTGGTACGTCCGGCAGGAGCGCGACGGCCTGATCATCGGACCCTACGAGTCAGACGGAAGACCGTGGTCGGTCGACGGAGTCCCCGGGGAATTCGGCGCCGAGCTGCTTCCGCCGGATCTCGATCGGGTCGCTCCGATCGTCGAGGCGGCAATGGCGCGGATCCCTGCGCTGGAGGCCGCGGGAATCCGGACGATCGTCAACGGACCGATAACGTTTTCGCCGGACGCAAACCCCTTGATCGGTCCGGCCGGACGGATGCCCGGCGCCTGGTTGCTGACCGGGTCCTCGATGGGCGTGATGGAGGGCGGCGGGGCAGGCTGGTTCCTTGCGGAGTGGATGCGCCTCGGAACGCCACCGTTGGATGCCGTTTCCGTCGATCCGCGCCGTTTCGGCTCGTGGGCCGATCGCAGCTTCCAGGTCGACAAGGCGATCGAGTGCTTTGGCGAACAGTTCGGGATTCATTTTCCGAGGGAAGAACGCCCCGCCGGGCGGGGAAAACGCCTGTCACCGATCCATGATGATCTCGTCGCCCGGGGCGCAATCATGGGCACGGTGAACGGCTGGGAGCGCCCGAACTGGTTCGATGTGAACGGAACGGGTGACTGCCCGCCGAGTTTTCGGCGCGCCGGATGGTTCGACGCGGTTGCTGGCGAAGTCGAGACCGTGACCAGCCGTGTCGGGTACGCAGACCTTTCCGCCCTGTCGAAATTCGAGATCTCGGGTCCGGGGACCCGGGAAGCGCTCGACAATCTCGGGGCGCGCCGCGCCCCGGATCCGGGCTGTGTCGGACTTATGCATGTGCTGACCCATGAGCGCGGCGTTCAATCGGAATTTGCCGTCTCCATGATCGCGGATGACCGGGCGTGGCTGACGTCCGCGGCGGCGGCCGAACAGATCGACGAAGCAATCCTCGAGGAAAGATGCCGCGGGCACCATGTCGCCTTGAAGAACGTCACCGACGCATTTGGTGTTCTCGCGATCGCGGGGCCGCGGTCCCCGGAACTGATGCGGCAACTGGCGAGTTCCGGCCAGGATTTTTCGACCGAGGCATTTCCGTGGATGACATGCCGGCGTGTTCTTCTCGCAGGCATCCCCGTGATCGCGATGCGCCTTTCATATGCCGGCGAGACGGGCTGGGAATTGCACGTGGCGTCCCGGCAGATGCGCAAACTCTTTCATGCCGTGGAGACAAAGGGAATTCGCCTCGGACTTCGGCCTTTCGGGGCGTATGCGATCGACTCCATGCGTCTCGAGAAGGGTTACCCGGGCTGGGGCACGGAACTGACGACGGAACGAACGCTTGCCGAGGCCGGCCTCTCGCGGTTTTCGCGCGCCGGAGGCGATGAAGGGATTGGCGGGCGCGAGACGGTCCTGAACCTCCCGGGAATCACTGGCCGGCGGCGCATGGAACTGGCATTGCTGAGGGTCGAATGCGGCGACGATGACGTCGACCCGTTCTTCGGTCATCCGGTGTTGTTCGGGGGGCGCCCGGTCGGAGTGGTGACCTCCGGTGGTTTCGGGTACCGGGTCGGTTTCACGGTGGCATTCGCCTACCTTGAGGAGCGGGCGACCCGTGGCGACCTGGAGGTGGAGATCCTGGGCGCCAGTTATCCTGCCCGAATTCTCGAGAAACCGCCGTTCGATCCTGGGAATCTCCGCCCCAGGAACGGAACCGCACGTTTGAGCGAGAGCGAGTGCCACGCCCGGCAGGTGCGGACGGTAAAGGCGGTCGGAAACCATCCCGCGATCGAGACGGAAATATGAACAAGACCTTGCAAAATTCCAGACTCGTATGCGCAGCCGAAGCGGCCGCAACCACCTGGGCCTCGCTTCCCGGCCCGGTCGCGGTGACTGCCGAGGCTGCAGGACATCATCTGAGGGCTTGCCGATGACGAACCCGTCTCCCGACGACATCGCCTCCCGGTTGATCGAATCCGCGACGACCGGTTCCCTCGGGGTCATCAATCCCGAGACAGGTCACCCCCATGTCAGCAGGGTTGCCGTCGGTGCGACGCCGGGCGGGGAGGTTTATGTCCTGGTATCGGAGCTGTCGATGCACACGAAGGCACTCCGGGCCAACCCGAAGTGTTCACTGCTGGTCGGCGAATTCGACGATTCCGGTGATCCGCTGGACAGCGCGCGGCTGACCTTGACCGGCCGTTCCCGTTTCCTGGAAAGGGGCGGCAGGAAACATCTCGATTGCCGTTCACATTTCCTTTCGGTATCGAAGGTGCCCCGACCGTATGTTGATTTTGCCGATTTCCATTTCATCGTCATCGATATCGAGACTGCATTTCTGAACGCGGGATTCGGAAAGGCTTCAGGGATCGATCCGAAAAGGGTTCGCCCGGGTCGCCGGGAGAATCCCTGACGGACAGGATTGAAACAATTTCAACAATACCGTGAGAGACGGTGTTTTGCCCTGGGACCCGCCTATTTAGTAGGAAAAAGCTGAACACGGGACCAATCCTCGCTCTCGGGAGCGGAGACGAAACTGAAAGAGAAGAACATGTCAGACCTGAAGTATTCCGATGTCACGCCACGAGAAGACTTCCTGAACAGGCGTCGATTTGTCGCGACCATGGCGGTCGGAGGCGGCTCCATCGCGGCCGGACTCGCGCCGTCGATCTCTTCGGCCGCGATCGACGCGATACCGAGTATCTACTCGACAGACGAGGAACTCACGCCGCTCGAAGCAATCACCACCTACAACAACTACTATGAATTCGGCACGGGCAAGGATGACCCGTCGCGAAAGTCCGGAGGCCTGACGACGAAACCGTGGTCCGTCGTGATCGACGGAATGGTGAACAACCCCGGCACCTACGATCTCGAGGACATCCTGAAGAACGTGACGCTCGAGGAACGGATCTACCGGCTCCGCTGCGTCGAAGCCTGGTCGATGGTCGTTCCCTGGATCGGATTCGAGCTCGGAACACTGCTCGAACGCGCTGACCCGACTCCCGGGGCGCGCTACGTGGCCTTCGAAACGCTGTACCGCCCCGAGGAGATGCCGGGCCAGTCATCGCGTCTGCTCGAATGGCCGTACCGGGAAGGGCTGAGACTCGACGAGGCGATGCATCCGCTGACAATT